>NZ_JAMXSR020000002.1:2500-82500 GCF_024124765.2 Sphingomonas sp. H160509
CGTGAGGCACTTCTGTGCAGCGCGGATTGGACGAGCGGTTCGAGGCTCCAGATATCGACATCATCATAACTAATAATCTGGCTGAGATTATAATCATCCGCACCTGACAAAGGCCAACGCGCACTGCTCTGCCGAGTTGGTGACCTCTTCGGAGGCACCCAGTGATGTCGTTGGTGGTGTGGACTCTCAAGCGTGAGGTAAGGGCAATTCGTGGATGCCTTGGCACATACAGGCGATGAAGGACGTGGCACGCTGCGATAAGCGTCGGTGAGCTGTGAGCAAGCTTTGACCCGACGATTTCCGAATGGGGGAAACCCACCTATCCCGATTAATTCTACTTGAGCAGCAATGCTGGGGTAGAGTTAATTAGGTTAGGTATCACTTAGCTGAATACATAGGCTTCGTGAAGCGAACCCGGCGAACTGAAACATCTCAGTAGCTGGAGGAAAAGACATCAACCGAGATTCCGTTAGTAGTGGCGAGCGAACGCGGACCAGGCCAGTGCCTGAATTTCAACTAGTAGAAGTCTCTGGAAAGTGACGCCATAGCGGGTGACAGCCCCGTATACGAAAGTGAGAATTCAGGACTCGAGTAGGGCGGAACACGTGAAATTCTGTCTGAACATGGGGGGACCACCCTCCAAGCCTAAATACTCGTATGTGACCGATAGCGAACTAGTACCGTGAGGGAAAGGTGAAAAGCACCCCGATGAGGGGAGTGAAACAGTACCTGAAACGGATTGCCTACAAGCAGTTGGAGGGCTTTTATGGCCTGACAGCGTACCTCTTGCATAATGGGTCTGTGACTTAATGTATCAAGCAAGCTTAAGCCGATAGGTGTAGGCGCAGCGAAAGCGAGTCTGAATAGGGCGCCAGAGTTTGATGTATTAGACCCGAAACCCGGCGATCTAGGCATGACCAGGATGAAGGTGCAGTAACATGCACTGGAGGTCCGAACCGATTAACGTTGAAAAGTTACCGGATGAGTTGTGTTTAGGGGTGAAAGGCCAATCAAGCCGGGAAATAGCTGGTTCTCCGCGAAAACTATTGAGGTAGTGCCTCGCACGAACACCTTAGGGGGGTAGAGCACTGGATGGGCTAGGGGGGTCGCGAGATCTACCAAACCTAACCAAACTCCGAATACCTAAGAGTGATATGCGGGAGACAGACGGCGGGTGCTAAGGTCCGTCGTCAAAAGGGAAACAGCCCTGACCTACAGCTAAGGCCCCCAAATCGTATCTAAGTGGGAAAGCATGTGGGACTTCCAAAACAACCAGGAGGTTGGCTTAGAAGCAGCCATCCTTTAAAGAAAGCGTAACAGCTCACTGGTCTAAACAAGAGGTCCTGCGGCGAAGATGTAACGGGGCTCAAGATACGTGCCGAAGCTTAGGGTGTGCCACTTATGTGGTACGCGGTAGCGGAGCGTTCCGTAAGCCTGTGAAGCGATCTGGTAATGGGTCGTGGAGGTATCGGAAGTGCGAATGCAGACATGAGTAGCGATAAAGAGGGTGAGATGCCCTCTCGCCGAAAGACCAAGGGTTCCTGCGCAAGGCTAATCCGCGCAGGGTGAGCCGGCCCCTAAGACGAGCCCGAAGGGGGTAGTCGATGGGAACCACGTTAATATTCGTGGGCCTGGTGGTGTGTGACGGATCATGTGTGTTGTCATCCCTTATCGGATTGGGATGGCTTCGAAATGGTTCCAGGAAATAGCCCCACCGTATAGACCGTACCCGAAACCGACACAGGTGGTCAGGTAGAGTATACCAAGGCGCTTGAGAGAAGTGTCCTGAAGGAACTCGGCAAATTGCCTCCGTACCTTCGGAAGAAGGAGGCCCCTCACTATGCGCAAGCACTTTGAGGGGGCACAGGCCAGGGGGTAGCGACTGTTTAGCAAAAACACAGGGCTCTGCTAAGTCGGCTTCAAGACGACGTATAGGGCCTGACGCCTGCCCGGTGCCTGAAGGTTAAGTGGAGGGGTGCAAGCTCTGAAATGAAGCCCAGGTAAACGGCGGCCGTAACTATAACGGTCCTAAGGTAGCGAAATTCCTTGTCGGGTAAGTTCCGACCTGCACGAATGGCGTAACGACTTCCCCACTGTCTCCAGGACATGCTCAGCGAAATTGAATTCTCCGTGAAGATGCGGAGTACCCGCGGTTAGACGGAAAGACCCCGTGCACCTTTACTGCAGCTTCAGAGTGGCATTAGGGAAGAAACTGTGTAGCATAGGTGGGAGGCTTTGAAGCATCGGCGCCAGCTGATGTGGAGCCATAGGTGAAATACCACCCTGTTTGTTTCTGATGTCTAACCTCGTTCCGTAAGCCGGAACAGGGACCCTCTGTGGCGGGTAGTTTGACTGGGGCGGTCGCCTCCTAAAGAGTAACGGAGGCGCGCAATGGTGGGCTCAGGACGGTCGGAAACCGTCTGTTAGAGTGCAATGGCATAAGCCCGCCTGACTGCGAGACTGACAAGTCGAGCAGAGACGAAAGTCGGTCATAGTGATCCGGTGGTCCCTCGTGGAAGGGCCATCGCTCAACGGATAAAAGGTACGCCGGGGATAACAGGCTGATAACCCCCAAGAGCTCATATCGACGGGGTTGTTTGGCACCTCGATGTCGGCTCATCACATCCTGGGGCTGGAGCAGGTCCCAAGGGTTTGGCTGTTCGCCAATTAAAGTGGTACGTGAGCTGGGTTCAGAACGTCGCGAGACAGTTTGGTCCCTATCTGCCGTGGGCGTCGAAATTTGAGAGGAGTTGACCCTAGTACGAGAGGACCGGGTTGAACATACCTCTGGTGTACCAGTCGTTCCGCCAGGAGCGCAGCTGGGTAGCTATGTATGGACGGGATAACCGCTGAAAGCATCTAAGCGGGAAGCCTCCCTCGAGATAAGATTTCATAGAGCCGTCGGAGACCACGACGTTGATAGATCGGATGTAGAAGTGCGGTAACGCATGGAGCTAACCGATACTAATTGCTCTATTCGCGCTTGAGAGTCTCACACCATCAATGACAACACTGGGCAACCAGCTAGCCATTCGATAGTGCGGATGATTAAGACGACGCCAGATTGCCAATCCCCTCGCCGTCGAGGGATTGGTCGAATACCACTACAAACCTTGCACGGTATCGATTTTAAAACCCTCAAGCTTCGCAGCAATGCGAAACTTTGAGGGACCCAGATATGAACGCAAACGCATGTCGCACCGGCTCCATTGCCTGGTGGCTATAGCGTCGGTGTCCCACCCGATCCCATTCCGAACTCGGCCGTGAAACCCGACTGCGCCAATGGTACTATCGCTCAAGCGATGGAAGAGTAGGTCGTCGCCAGGCATTGAAGCCCGTGCAACATGCAAACACACACCATATCCAAAACCCATTCACAATTTCTCATACACTCAGTTCCGCACAACGCGGACACTCGGGCCCCATCGAAGTACCACTTCGATGGGATCTCGGCGCGGGGTGGAGCAGCCCGGTAGCTCGTCAGGCTCATAACCTGAAGGTCACAGGTTCAAATCCTGTCCCCGCAACCAACTTGATTTGCAACACCTCCGAGGTAATGACCGCGGAGGCTTTTTGCGTTTCCACTCCGGCGTAGAGCGACACCATCGAAACAAGCTGCGCGACAACCGGTCCATCGCGTCGGCGTAGACGATGTCGACGCCGCCTGCGACAACGGCAGCCAGGAGTGCCTTCTTACCGGGGCGGGTGCGCGGTAGCCGCCGATGCCGCTGCGTCTATGAAGCAGCGCACCTCCAGCCAGCCTGCGCGCATGACCTCGCGCCGGCACATCATCAGCTGCGTCTCGATCGACTGCACGTCCTGTTTGTCCGCCGAATACCGCGCATATATCTCACACCGCTTCATCTTTCCTCCATTCGTGCTTCCTGCATTCGGAACGAAGGTCATCGTGATGGTCGCCTGCCCGTTTTCGGGGCGACCTGATTCTATTGAGATTTCTACCGCTGCGCCAGGTCGCGTGCCAGCAAACGCTCGAGATCGAGCGCGAGATCGTGGAGCGGGGGGGCTGCGACGGCAGCCAAGTCACTCGGGGCGTGCGGCGTCACCACGACTCCGGCCTTCCCACATGGTTGCCGGGATGCATCGAGACGCGGCCGTTGGCTGATCTGCCGCTGTTCCTATTGGTGGAAGCCGCCCGTCCGCTTTCGGGCACCGAACGGTGGTGAACAGACGTTCATTCAGTTAGATAGGCAGCTCGCTATGCGGTTAGTTCCTAGTGAAAAGCGGTCTGTCTGCATACGGGCGGTGATCGGCACAACAGACGTTCGTTCAGATGGTGGGCAGGGGCAGCAACGGACTCTTTTCTGGTCCAATGCGGACTGGCCAGCTTAAAGCACTGAACTCACCTTAATGGCCGTTCGGTCATCGATCGTGGCCGTCTGATTACTGTTCCTCTCAAGCCGTTCGAGGGTCTGTCGGTGGTTCCGAAAGCTGCTCTCGGTTCAACGTCCTCAGGCCATGACGCGCATCGCTCCGATCGCCGGGTCGGTGCGACCGGCGCGTCCGTCGTCAAGCTTGCCGGCGAAGCGGCGCAGGAAATGCGGATCGCTCTCTGTCGTGATGGTGAGATCGTACCAATGGTCGCTGCGCGCAACGGACCAGTGATCGGCGACGCTCTGGTGCGGCGGCACCACGATGCGGCGATGCCGTGCGCCGGTAGTGGCATAGGGCTCGGCGAGCGTCGTCTCGAACACCAGTGGGGTCGAACCGCGATTGCTCATGGTTAGCGTGACCATCGCGGCATCCGGTCGACCAGCGAGCGTCACCTCGGCCAGCGCGGCGTTCGGCGTCAGTGCGGTCGCATGGCGGTACAGCAGGCCGTTCGGGCCACGTACGCTCAGATCCAGCCGCGCCGGCGCCGCGCCCGCGTCGTGCCACTCCTCGTTGGCGATGCGATCCCCCGGCACCGACCGTGTAGTTCCAGGGCGCCTTCACATCGAGATTGTCATGGACAGTGAACGTCGCGCCCGCCGTGCCGCGATTGATCAGATCGATCCGCAGCTTGCCCGCGTCGGTCAGCCTCCCGCTGACATCCAGCCGATAAGGTAGCGCGCGTTGCGGACGCTGACCGGCCATCTGCTGCGTGGCGGCCTGGATCCGTGGGATCGCGTTCAACCGGCCAGCCGCCGATTGCGCGATGCGGGCGCGGAAGTCGTTCGTCGCCGGAAGCTTCAGCGCGGCGGTATCGGCGTGCCGCCGCGTGAAATCGAACGCCGAGGTGAGGTCGCCGCAGACCGAGCGTCGCCACGCGCTGATGTTCGGCTCGCGCACGCCGAAGCGCTGTTCCATGAAGCGCAGCGTCGACGTGTGGTCGAACAGTTCGGAGCAGACGAAGCCGCCGCGGCTCCACGGCGAGACGATGGTCGTCGGCGTACGGATTCCGAGGCCGATCGGGTGGGCGCCGGGATAGCGCAGATCGTCCTCGGCGGGATGATCGCCATAATCCTTGGTTTCGCCGTCGAGCGGCACCGTGCTGCGGCCGCGATAGCCGGCGACCGGTGGTACCGGCGGCGGCATGTGATCGTAGAAACCTCCGGCTTCGTCGTAATTGACGATGAACACGGTTTTGGCGAACACCTCGGGATGATCGACCAGCGCCTCGATCAGTGCGGCGCAGACATGCTCGCCCTTGGACGGCTCGGCCTGGGGGGTGCTCCGAAACGTCGGCGGCGGTGACGATCCACGAAACCTTCGGTAGCGTGCCGGCGGCAACGTCGCGGCGGAAGGCGGCGACGAGCTGTTCGCCGTCGGACCGGGTGCGATCGGGACCGTCGCGATGCTCGCTCACCCAGGACCTGCCGCGGCGGTAGAGTTGGGAATCCTTGGCGCAGTGGCGGAAGGCCGGGAAGACCGAGAGCAGGTTGTCGCCGAAATTGTCGTATTCCTGATAGACTTTCCAGGTGACGCCCGCCGCCTGGAGCCGCTCGGCATAGGTGGTCCAGTGATAGGCGTCGGCGCGCAGCGGCTTGTCCCGTGTCATGTCGGCGCTGGGCGTTTCGTCCTCGCCGTAGTTGCTCATCTCGGGATCGCCGCCGACCGTCCCGCCACCGTTGCACCCGGTGAAGGCGTGCAATCGATTGGGATAGGTCTGCGTCATCGTCGAGCTGTGATAGGCGTCGCACACGGTGAAGGCATCGGCGAGCGCATAGTAGAACGGCAAGTCGCCCGCGGTATAATGCAGCATCCGCTTGTGCAATTCGCCGGTCAGGCCCCAGCGATCGTAACGGCCGCGATGAAAGATGCCGACATTGTCCTGATGCGACTGGCCCGAGCCGTCGACCTTGAACGAACGGCTGATCTTCGAATCTCCGTGGAAGGGCAGCACATAGCCGTCGGGATGTTCCATCGACGGTTGCGCCCATACCGTGCGGCCGCCCGCGACCGGCAGCGGGCGCGGATCGCCGAAGCCGCGAACCCCGTTCAACATGCCGAAATAGTGATCGAACGATCGGTTTTCCTGCATGAACACGACGATATGCTCGACATCCTCGATCGAGCCGCGGGCGTTGTGCGGCGCGATCGCCAGCGCGCGGTCGATCAGGCCCGGAAACATCGACGCAGTTGCGGCGACGCCGGCCGTGCGCAGGAAATCGCGGCGGTTGGAGGAAGTCATGATCGGTCCTTAAATGCGGCGTCGCTGGCGATACGATCTTGTTGGTCTAGTCCAGTTGCGCTACAAAAACGGTGACAGGGCGAGGCGACGCGGCAGTTTGCGGCGCGCGCGCATGCGGAGTTTGCAATGTCTGACATCGTCGATCGTATCTTCGCCACGTTCGTGCGGCACGGCCAGGAAAGCTATGGCGAGGATGTCACCCAGCTCCAGCATGCGCTGCAGGCCGCCGAGCTGGCGCGGCTGGACAACGCGTCCGATGCGCTGATCGCGGCCGCGCTGTTGCACGATATCGGCCAGTTCGTCGGCGGCGCAGGCGACGCGGCGGAAGACCATGCGCGCGATGGGCAGCATGAGGAGCTCGGTGCGGCGTTGCTGGCAGAGCATTTTAGGCCGGATGTGACCGGAGCCGGTCCGGCTGCATGTCGCGGCCAAGCGCTACCTCGCGACCACGCGGGCCGGGTACATCGACGAACTGAGCGGCGCATCGCGCCTGAGCTTCGCGTTGCAGGGGTGGCGTGATGTCGGCGACCGAACTGGCAGCGTTCGAGCATAACCCGCATTTCGAGGCGGCGGTTCGCCTGCGGCTCTATGACGATGGCGGCAAACGCGTCGACTGGGACGTGCCGTCGCTGGAAAGCTATCGGCCGTTGCTCGTCGCGCTTGGCAGCCAGGTCCAGCGCCTCGCTTGACCGGGGCAGGGGCGCGCTGGCATCGTCGGCACGCAGCGAGAAGGCAGCGGATGGCGACGGCGAGCAAGACTGACGACTTCCTCTTCGCGCCGAGCGAAGAGGCTCCCGGCCCGCAATATCTCGCGTTGCGCAATCGTATCGCCGAGGGGATCGCGCGCGGTCGGCTGGCGCCCGGCGTGCGGCTGCCGTCCGAGCGGCAGCTTCAGCTCAACACCGGCGCGGCGCGCGGCACAATCCGCGAAGCGCTGGCGCAGCTGGAGGCCGAGGGGCTGGTCTATCGGCGCGATCGCAGCGGCTGGTACGTCTCCCCGCCCGCGGTGACCTACGATCCGACGCGCTGGGCCGGGTTCATGAGCTATGTGGCGGAGCAGGGGCGGGCGCCCGCCACCGAGACGCTCGCGAAGGAAACCGCGCCTGCCACGCCCTCTCTCGCCGACATCTTTCGCGTGTCGCCGGGCACGCCGCTTTACGACATCACGCGTCGACGCTCGATCGATGGGCGGACCGTGCTGATCGAGCGGATCATGGTCGATCCGGCGCTGGCGCCCGGGTTGCTGGCGCACCCGCTCGACGGGTCGCTGACGCGGATCCTGGCCGAGCAGTATGACCTGACGGTGGCGCGCAACCGCATCGACATGAAGCCGTGCGCGCTGACCGGTGCGACGGCGGATGCACTGGGCGTGAAGCCGGGTACGCCGGGCCTGCTGGTGGTGCGCAGCAGTTTCGACGCGGCGGGTCGGGTCGTCGAATACGATCAGGAATATTGGCGACACGACGCGATCCGCGTGCATGTCGATCTGGCCGTGCGCGAGCGCGTGGGGGCGAGCGTGGTGGAATAAGGTCGTTCGATGCGGCCTATGCAGCGGCGGCGTCGTCTGTAAGCAGCTGTTGCAAAACGCGTTTTTCGAGCACTAGCAGCGCGGCGGCACCGTTGGTACGTGCGACGAGCCCGTCGGCAAGCGGGGCGGCGCCGGCGTGCACCGCGCTGGCCAGGCGCAGGAACTCCGGTCGTGCGCGGCCGGCGGTGCCATGGAGCGCGCACAGCTGTCGCCAGTCGAACACGAAGCTTTCGAGAAGTCGGTCGAACCGTGTGGCGCGCGCTCTGGCGTCGGCGGTGTCTATGGCAACGGTGACTTCAGCGCGCAGGTCGTCGATCAGCAACTGCACCTCTGCGGCGGGCATCACCGGTGCGCGCTGGTCGCCTTCGGTCAGCAGCCTGGGCTTGCTCTGCGGGTTCCATGCGAGCGTTCGCCACTGTGCCCGGGGCGGAGGCTTTCCGCAGGCAAACTGCCAGAAGGCAGCGGTGCCGGTGGTGTCGGCGACGAGATGGACGCGCGCTTCGCTCGCCTGGTTCTCCACGCGATGCCGCCGCCAATTGTCGAAGATCCACGCTTCGCCGGCGGCCATGTGTACCGTGTCGCCGTCGCAGTGGAAGCGGACTTCCGGTCGCGTGAAGATCGGGACGTGGACGCGGACGCGCGTGTGCCAGTGATGATGTACATCGGCATGTTCGGGTACGCTTGCACCGGGGGCGAGGCGCATCAGCCGCGCGCGGCTCCACACCACGCCGAAACCGGCCAGCACCTGAAGCGCATAGGGCATCGCGTCGAGCCAGCGCGTCGGCAGCATCTGGCCGTGATGACCATCGTTTTCGGTGCCGTCGACCGTGATCAGGCGTGCGGCGCTGTTGCCCGGCACGCCGTCCGGATGAGCCGTCCAGGCCTCGACCGGCAGCGCGGCGACCTCGGCCTGCAGCCGCTCGACATCGAACAGCACGGGAAGCTGAAAAAAGGGTTGCGACAACCGCATGAGGTCAGCTCCTGTAGGTCGTCAGCGCATCGCCCAGCGCATCGCGCAGCGGGGCGAGCCAAGGCGCATAGTGGCGCCATTGCGCAAGACCCTCGCGACCGATCGGCTGGCGGACTTGTTCCGAACTGGGGGTACGAACGCTGCGCCGGGTTTCGTGGAACGTGAGGCAGGCAGGCTCGAAGGGCAGGGCGCAATGTGCGAGAAGACCTCGCACGCTGGCGTCGAGATGATCGACGACGTCTTCATACTGCACCCGCAGTACCCGCCCCGGCAACACCGCATCCCAGTGTCGCATCAGGTCGAGATACACGCGGTAGTGGTGCGCGATGTCGTCGCTGCCATAGCTGAATTCCTGGTTGGTCGTCCCGAACAGCTGTTTGAAATTGCTGAAACAGCACGCCATCGGATCGCGGCGCACGTCGATGATCGTCGCCCGCGGCAGGATCATGTGGATCAGGCCGACATGCCAGAAATTGTTCGGCATCTTGTCGATAAACACCGGCCGGCCAAGACCACGATAGGCCTTGGTCTCGGAGAGGAAGCGTTCGCCGAGCGCGCGTGCATCCGTGGCCGCTAAGTGCTGCAGAGACGCCGGATCGATAGGCAGGTCGCAGTCCGTATCGCTGCCGCATAGCTCGGCGACGTAGCGGCCGATCTCGGTCAGTTCCTGTGTGCCTTCGACGCTGGAGTGCGAGGCGAGAATCTGTTCGGTCAGCGTCGATCCCGATCGCGGCAACCCGACGATGAAGATCGGGGCAGGATCATGTGCTCCCCAATCGGCACGCTCCGCAAAGAATTGTGCGGTGAAGGTCTGCTGCAACCGATGCGCGCAGGCCTGCGCGACCTCGGGGCGATAGCGACCGGAAGCGCGCCGCAGGGAATTGCCGCGCGCGTAACTGTGCCATGATTCGGCGTATTCGGCTCGATCTTCGAGCGCCTTGCCCAGCGCGAAGCTCAGATAGATGCGGTCCATATCCTGCGCGTCCGGCTGCGCCAGGAGCGCGCGCATCTGGCTGATTTCGCCGTCGGTGAAGCGATAGGCCTTGAGGTTGGCGAGTCCGAACCATGCCACGCCATATTCGGGGCGTGCGGCCAATGCTGCGTGATAGTCGGCGATGGATTCCCGTTGCCGTCCTACGACCTTCAGCGCGTTCGCCCGCCACACGCGCAGATCGGCGGCTTCCGCATTCGACTGCGCTTCGTCGGTGAGCAGCCGCGCATAGACGTCGATCACCGGCGCATGGTCGCCAAGGCCGACACAGGCCGCCGCATAAAGTTTGAGATAGTCTCGATGGTTCGGATCGTGCGCTAGCAGGCGTTCGGCCTCCGCACGCGCTGGCAGATGCTTCTGCCGATGCAGGAGTATGGCAGCATGATCGAGCCGAGCGTCGTGATAGTCCGGCGCGCGTTCGAGCACCGATGCTAGCAGGGTCTCGGCTTCGGCCCACGCATCGCTGTCCTTGCAGATCCGCGCGAGCAAACGCAGCGCGCCGACATTGTCGCGATCCTCGCGCAGATAGTCGCGGATCACCGCCCCCGCCCGCGCCAGATCGCCGTCGGCGTACAGGCTGTTCGCCACCACCACCGCGACGGGCAACTGCTTCAGCGTCGCCAGGCTGCGCGCGGCAGCCGTCGCTTGGGCGGTGTCGCCCGCCATGCGGTACAGTTGCTCCAGCATGTCCCAGCTCGACGGCAGCGTCGGGTTGAGGCGCACCGCTTCGCGCAACGCCGCGAGGGCCGCCGGCAGGTCGCGGAGCAGGATCTGGCAATGGCCGCGCTCCTGATACAGGCGGCTGAAACGCGGATGCTCGATTTCGAGCCGTGCGAGCGTCATCAGAGCTTCGGGAACCCGGTTTTGCGCGCGGAACGCCGCCGCTTCTTGCAGCGCGGCCTCGCGGTCGATCGGGAGCGTCACCGCGCCACACCGCGGAGCAGGAATGGCGCCAGCCAGTCGGGGTCGGGTTGGTCGGCGTCGTAATATTCGAAGATCAGATGGACGCGCGCGGATCCGCCGGCATTGCTGACCCAGTGTGCGCCGAGATTGTCGACTTCCACGGCCACACCCTGCGCAAGGCGATGTTCTTCGCCGCCGAAGAAGGACGTCACCGCTTCATTGGTCAGCAGCGGCACATGGATCTTGTGCGGCCATTTCGCTGCCGGATTGGCGTCGATGTGCGGATGGATCACGCCGCCTGCCGGCATTCGCGCCAGCATCACCCGCGGGAACACGCCGCGCGCATAGCCATAGTCGCGTGTCGCCTGCGCCAGCACCGGCTCGATCACGGCACGCCACTGCGGCCAGGCGGCGCGATCGTGCGAACCGCGCCAATCGTGCGGGCTGTCGATGAAGCGGAAGACGATGTGGCGCGTGGCGTCCAGCGCCGCAAACTGGTTGGGCTTGGCGGCATTCTCCGCCTCCCACACCGCCTCGGGAATGGCCAGCACCGCTGCCCGCAACGCGCCGATATCGACCAGGCCCAGCTGGCGCACGCTCGTCGTCTTGCGCGGATTGGCGGCGGGGAGAGCGACGGTCATCGCAAACCCTCGAAAGTATAGCCAAACAGCTCCAGATCCTGCGCGTAGCGAGCGCTGACGCCGTCGATCAGCTGCCGATCGTAATAGCGATGATAGGCGTTGTGCCTGGTGCCGTTGACGCGGTCCAGCGCGCACGAGGCAATGCCGATGTGCGCGCAGATCCCATCGTATGAACCCTGCATGTCCTCGACGCGACCGACATGGTCCGTCAGTAGCGTCGTGCCGTCGTCGCCGACCAGCAGATTGGATTGCGGCTGGAACAGGATATGCCGTTCGGGCGGGTCGCCGAAGAGAAAATGATGCATCGCCTCGCGCGGCCGTTGCTCGAACACGTCGCCGCCGCCGCGCAGCATGAACGCGCAATAGGATACGAAGCGGTCGAACGGATTGCGCACGAAGGCGAACTTGAAATACGCGTCGAAAAGCGCATCGCCGAGATAGGGGCGCAACTCGCGCAGCGCGAAATGGCCGTGCTGGATCGCGGCTAACGCTGGCCACGGAAAGCGCTTGTTCACGAACAGACCGACCTGTTCGAGATCCTCCCTCCCCCATCTGCTCGCGCAGCGCCTGGCGCAGGGCATGCGTACCGGTCTTGGGCACGGCGGCAAAGATGAAGCGATGGCGGTGCGAAACGATCATCGCGCCGCATACGCAAGACAGGCGCCCCCCTCCGCAGAGAGGGGCGCGCGATCCAGCAAGGCGGCATCGTCAGAATTTGAAACCGAACCCGAGCAGGTAGGTCGTGCCGCTCTGCGTCTGATTGTACAGATAGCGGTTCTGGCCCCAGAATTGGGTTTCCTTCTGGTTGGTCAGGTTGATCGCGTTGAACGTGAGCTGCGCCGTGTCCGTGACGTTCAGATAGGCGGCCGCGTCGACATAGGTGGTAGGCTCGAAACCCCGCGTACCCGAGCTCATCACGCTGTCGCTGCGTGTCGAATAATAACGGCTGCGATGGTTCATCGACCCGCGCAGGCCCCAGAGCTTGTTCTCATAATAGAGCGTCGCGTTGTAGCTCGTCTTCGAGATGCCAGTGATCTTCTCGCCGGCATCGACATAGCTGAAATTCCGCTACCGCGCCGAGATGGTCGAACGGTGCCGGCAGGAACGAGAACTGGCTTTGCGCGGCCAGTTCGGCGCCCGTCACGGTATTCGTGCCTGCGACGTTGATCGGCGTCGAGAACTCGTCGATGATCGTGCTCGGGGTCGCGCCCGTGAGCACGCTGGGCGGCACCCCGGCATCGGCGAACGAGATGTTCTCGGCGGTCTGCGACCCGATGAAGTTGGTGATCCACTTCTTGTACACCGATGCCGACAACAGCCCCGCCTTGCCGAAATAATATTCCACGGCGGCGTCGAGCGTATTGTCCTTGTACGGCTTCAGGTTGGGATTGCCGCGCGACGCGGTGATCTTGCCACCGGCCTCGTCCTGCGACGCGGAACCTTGCGCCGCCAGCGAGCCCATGTCCGGGCGATTGAGGTTCTGCGAGGCGGCGAAGCGCAACAGGACCTCGGGGGTCAGCTCGAGCACTGCGTTCATCGCCGGCAGGACGCCGCTATATTGGCCCTTCACATCCGCGGTGCCGAGATAGGCGTAGTTGTCACCCTGGATCCAGCCGATGCTGCGGACGTCGGTGTCGTACCCGCGAACGCCGACATTGCCGCGCGCGGTCATCCCGAACAGCTGACCGTTCCAGTCGAGCTGGGCATACGCCGATTTGGTCTTTTCGGTGGTCGTGAAGACCTGCTCGATGTCCTGGATCATGCCGCCGCGGCCGCCGGGTGTCGCCTCTAGCCGGTGATATTCGTTGTACTTGGCGAAGGCCTTGTCGAAATCGCCGACCAGCCATGATCCCAAGCTGTTCTTGAACACGGTGGTGATGCCGGCGACCGGCGTCCCGCGCGTCACGGCGGTGGTGCCGTTGACGTTGCCGTCATAGAAATAGCTCGCGCCGTCCTGCTTGAAGCCATGATAGGCAACGCCCGCCCGCAGCGTGAAGGCGGGGGTTCAACTTGTAGCGCAGGTTCGCCACGCCCCTCCTTCAGCTCCGAATTATTGTAGAACGAGCGATAGTAGAAATTGTCCATCGCGTAGATCGACGGGTCGGTCAGATCGGTGTTGGGGTAGGAGAAGGCGGCGGACCGACCGTTCGTGCCGTAATCGGCGACCAGATTGCCCTTGGCACGCAGATAGAGCTTGTCGTCATACGGCGTGTCGTAGGTCGATTTTTCATAGCCGGCATGGCCGTCGATGGTGAGTCGGTCCGATGCGTCCCATTTGAACGTCAGCGCGGCCTGATTGAACGTGGATTTGTTCAGCTCGCGGCGATGTTCGCTGCCGAACGTCGCGCCGGTCGTGTCGGTCGAGGTGACGTAGTTGCTGCCGTCCCACGCCAGATTATTGATGGCCGATGCGGTCTGGAAGATCGCCGGATAGGGCTTCGCACCCGCACCGTCGAACGCGACCGAGTCGACGCCGTTGATCGGCCGCGTCGCGAGGTGGTATTCGTCGCGATGCGTGGTCAACTGGCCGCGCAGGCCGTCGAGCGTGAGCAGGAGGTTGTCCGCGGGACGCCACTGCACCGTGGCCGTGATGCCGAGCCGCTCCTGACGGCCGTTATAGGACGAAACGCGGTTGCCGTCCGCGAAATACAGGTCGCCGGAGAGGAACTTGGCTTGCTGGGCGGCGCTCAGACGCGAAATGTCGAGACCCTCGGCAACCATATCCTTCAGGTCGGACGCATCGGGCTGTGAATAGTTGTAGGTGTCGCGGCCCTGCTCGGTGGTGCGGCGCTTCGAATAGGCAGCGGATACCGCGATGCCGAAATTGTCGCCCCAATTCCTGCTGAGCAGGCCAGCTAAGCGCGGCTGCGCATCCTTGGTATATTGGTTGGTGCCGAGCTTGGCGGTTACCGCACCCCTGAGACCCTTGCCGGACTCCAGCGGCTTGGGCGTGAACAGGCCGACCGTCCCGCCCATGCCGCCCTCGGTCTGCGCGGATTCGTAGGTCTTCTCGACCTCGACGCGCTGGAACAGCTCGGAGGCGAAGATGTTGAAATCGAACGAGCGGTCGCGCGAGCGCTGGCCGCGACTGTCCTGCGCGGAATCGACGTTGCCGAGCACCTCCATGCCGTTAAGCTGGACGCGCGCGAAGTCCGAACCGAGCCCGCGTAGCGAAATGCGCCGGCCTTCGCCCGCTTCGCGCGTGATCTGCACGCCGGGCAGGCGCTGCAGCGACTCGGCCAGGTTGAGTTCGGGAAACTTCGCCATGTCCTCGGCGACGATCGCGTCCTTCTGGATGACCGCATCCTTCTTGATGCGGCGCGCGTCGCGCAGCGACCGCTGGTAGCCGGTGACGACGATTTCGTCCGCACTGCCGGCCGGCGTGTCCGCTGCCGTCTGCGCGAAGGCGGCGTGCGAATGCGTGGCGGCGATCACCGTGGCGACGGTGGCCAGCAAAAAGCTCTTCATGCTCAAGCGCCTGGCCCGAACAGGATGTGTATTCGTCATGTGATTGCCCCCACGGCTTATCTGGTCTGTACCAGTTATCAATCGCAGGCTGCGGTGACACGTCCGTGACAGTTCGCGGCCGAAACGAAAAATCCGTCGATGATCAGCCGATAAACGACTGCGGCGGTGACAGCGTGCGGCGGGATTAACGCGCAGCTTTACCGTGCAAAGAGGGGCGGAAGTCGCGCTCCACCTGAGGGCGGCGGAGGAAATCTACTCGACAAAAATACTGCGATATTTTTGTCGATGCCGGTGTGAGAAGGCCGACCTCATGCCTGCCTTTCCGGCAAGCGCCTCGAAACGTGACGGCCTATCACACCGATCGCGTATCAGCGCGATCGCCCGGCATGGGCAGTTCCGGTGTGACCGGATTTACCGAAAATGCGGGTCCGGCTGCCACGTCGTGACCATCGCCATCTTCCACGGCTACGGATTGTTCGCGATCGGTGCGAGAAAACGCCACGTCGGTGTATCTCTAGATCACAACCTGAGCCGCGACCGGTTTTCCGACATGGCGTGCCGCTCATGGCGGCTGTTCGGTTACGTTCGTGGTCCCGGAGTCGTGGAGCGTGCGCCATCGGTAACCTGCTTGGGCAGACGGCTGAACGCGACTAGCGTGCCTCGTTCGCCATCGCCCTCGCGATCGCCAGCGACTGGCGAATGAGCGGCATGCGCTTGCGCTCCGTCCGGACCGCGAGATAGCCCTTCACCTCGATCAGCGACGACCGCGTGTCGAGCGGCAGGACGCGGATCCGGCTGTCGGGCGGGCATTCCTTTTCGAACATCAGGCTCATGCCGATGCCGCGCGCGACGCCTTCGCGGATCATCTCGCGGGTATGGAATTCCATCGTCTGGCCAGGCGCGATCTCGGCATCCGCGAGCAGCCGGTTCATCGCCGCCAGCGTGGGCGATGTCGCCTCGCGGATCAGCACGATCTCCTGCGCCAGCCGCTCGACCGGAAACCACGTTAGGCCGTCGTCGGGCCAGGACGCGGGCACGATCGCCACCAGTCGATCGGCGTAGATCGGCGTGTAGGTATAGTCGGTCTCGATCGGCGGTTCGCAGATGATGCCGATATCGATCTGTGCCTTCAGCAGCAGTTCGTTGGTCTGCATGGCATTGGAGATCGTCACACGAAATCGGGCGGATGGGACCTCGGCCTTGAACGCGGCCATGAACTCGGCGGCATAGGGTGGTGAATCGGTTCCGAGCCGCAACAGCGCGCCGCTGTCGATATCGTCCTCGCCGAGCAGCGCGCCGATCTCGTCGGCGACGCCGAACAGCTGCGCAGCCTTGTCGAACAGCGCCCGGCCGGCGGTGGTCAGGGTGAGGGGAGGGCGGGTGCCCTCGATCAAGGTTACCTTGTAGCGGTCCTCGAGCGCCTTGAGTTGCTTCGACAAGGTTGGTTGCGAGATGTTGAGGCGCCGGGCCGCCTTGCTGACGCTACGCTCGCTGGCGACGGCGTAGAACGAGCGCAGGTGCAGGAAATTGACGCTCAAACAGGCCCCCTCGGGCGCATCGTGCTCCCGTCTATGATCACCATTCCCCGGATGCATTGGCGGTGCAGGGCCGGGCGGCGCTACTCTCCTGTGACGCAGAATTGTTACACGTTGGTCACAGGCGAGCACGAAGGCATGGACAAGGTATTCGACGTTGCGGTGATTGGCCGGGGATAGTCGGCCTTGCGCATGCACTGGCTGCCGCGCGTGCCGGCAAGAGCGTGATCGTGATCGACCGGACTGCGCGGGCGACGGGGGCCAGCATCCGCAATTTCGGGTTCGTCACCGTTACCGGGCAGGAGCGCCACGAGATGTGGCCGCTCGCTCGCCGGGCTCGCGATATCTGGGCCGAGGTTGCGCCGCGCGCGGGGATCGCGATCGAGCAGACCGGGCTGGCGCTGCCAGTACGTCGTCCGGCGGCCGCGGCGGTGCTGGAGGCGTTCCTCGATACCGAGATGGGGGAGGGGGTGCCGGTTGCTGACCGATGCGCAGCTTCGTGCCATCGACCCCGAGACCCCGTTTGCTCGCTGCGAGGCGGCGCTGGTCAGCCCGCACGAATTGCGGGTCGAGGCGCGCGACGCCGTGCCGCAGATTGCAGCGTGGCTGGAGCAGGCGATGGGCGTCACGTTCGCGCCGCCCGCTACCGTCATCGGCTGCGAAAGCGGGCGGGTGATCACCAGCGCTGGCCTTGTGCGCGCCGAGGCAATCTTCGTCTGTCCCGGCGACGATCTCACCGCGCTGTTCCCCGACGTGATGGCGGAGCATCAGGTGACTCGTTGCAAGCTCCAGATGCTGCGGCTGGCCGCGCCCGGTTACCGCATGGCTAGGCCAGTGATGAGCGATCTGGGGGTCGCTCGCTACGAAGGCTATGCAGCACTTCCCGAAGCGGCCGCGCTCGTCGCGCAGTTGCGCTTGGAGCAAGCCGATATGATCGATGCGGGCGTCCACCTGATCGCGGTCCAGTCCGCGGACGGCTCGCTCGTGATCGGTGACAGCCACGACTATGGCGATGCGCCCGATCCCTTTCATCACGACCGCATCGATGCGTTGATACTGGACGAGTTCGCTGCGGTACTGGGCGCTGCGCCGCCGGTGATCGAGCGGTGGGTCGGCGTCTATGCCGCGTCCCCCCGCCAGAACTGGTTCAGCCGCGAAGTGACCACGGATGTCCATGTCACGGCGGTGACATGCGGCGCGGGCATGTCGACCGCCTTCGCGATCGGTGAACGTGTGGTCGGCGCGGCGCTCAATAGCGCGATCAAGGAGATTGCATGATGTCGGATATCGTCGCGGTGCTGTTCGACTGGGCGGGGACGATGATCGATTTCGGATCGCGGGCCCCGGTGATGGCGATGGAGCAGGTGTTCGCCCGCGCGGGCGTGCCTGCCGACGAAGCCACCATCCGTCGCTACATGGGCATGGCCAAGCGCGAGCATGTCGTGTCGATCCTGTCCGAGGATGCGGTGGCGCAAAGGTGGCGGGACGCCAAGGGGGGCGACTGGACCGAGGCCGATGTCGATGGGCTGATGGCCGAGCTGGAACCCGCAATGCAGGCCAGCGCGTCGCTCTGTCGCGATCTGATCCCGGGAGCCGCGACCGCTGCGTCGGCGCTCCGTCACAAGGGTATCAGGATCGGATCGACCACGGGTTATACCCGCACGATGATGGCCGACGTCATCCCGGCCGCCGCCGAGCAGGGCTATGCGCCCGATGCGGTCGTCTGTGCCGGAGAGACCGCACAGGGCCGCCCCGCTCCGCTGATGCTGTGGCGGGCGATGGCGGAACTGTCGGCATGGCCCGCGCGGCACTGTGTCGCTGTCGACGATGCCCCGGTCGGGATCGTCGCCGGCCGCAATGCCGGTCTATGGACCATCGGTCTCGCCGGATCGGGCAATGGCGTCGGGATGACCCATGACGATTTCATGGTGTTTTCGCAGGCGGATCGGATCGCCCGGATGCAACCGGTGATCGCCGAGTTCACCGCAGCCGGTGCCGACTTCGTGATCGAGAGCGTCGCCGACCTGTGCCTGGCGATCGGCGCGATCGAGGATGGGCTGACCAAGGGCCGCCTGCCGGGCGCCGAGCCGACGCGGGCGCTGTTCGGCAAACCCGCATGATCGCGCTGGCGGCGGGGGACCGTGGCATGACGGCCAAGCGTCGGTCGCTGACCGACCTGTTGGCACGGGCGCATCCTGCGCTGTTCTCGCTCTATGGCGGGCTCGCCGCCTTCGCCGCCTATTTCTCGATGTACGCGTTCCGCAAACCCTTCACCGCGGCGACTTTCGCCGACGTGCCCGGCTGGGAGGGGATCGTCGATTTCAAGATCGCGATCGTCATCGCACAGGTCGCCGGGTACGCGGTGTCGAAGTTCATCGGCGTCAAGATCGTGTCGGAAATGGCGGCGACCCGGCGCGGCGTGGCGATCGTCGGCCTGATTGCGCTGTCCTGGATTGCGTTAGTGCTTTTCGCAGTGCTGCCGACCAACTGGAAGGTCGCCGCGCTGTTCCTGAACGGCCTGCCGCTCGGGATGATCTGGGGCCTTGTGTTCGGCTATGTCGAGGGACGCCGGACCAGCGAGGTCGTGGCCGCGGTTCTGTGCGCGAGCTTCATCGTCTCGTCCGGCATGGTGAAATCGGTCGGGCTGTGGCTGATGACCGTGATGCATGTCGGCGAGTTCTGGATGCCCGCGACGACGGGCCTCCTGTTCTTTCCGCTGCTGGTCGTCGCGGTGATCGGCCTCGCCCAATTGCCGCCCCCCGACGGTTGAAGAACAGGACGAGCGGATGGCGCGCCCGCCGATGCCGGCCGCGGCGCGGCGCGCGTTCCTGCGCGATTACGGTCCGGGCGTCGCTTTTCTGGTCATCGCGTATGTCTTGTTCACCGCGATCCGCGACTTTCGTGACAATTTCGCCGCCGAGATCTGGACCGATCTTGGGTATGCAGGCGTCTCGGGCGTGTTCACCGCCAGCGAGGTGCCGATCGCCGCCGTGACGCTCGTGATCCTGGCCAGCCTGGTCTTCATTCGCGACAATGTCCGCGCGTTGATGGTCGTCCATGCGATCATCCTCGCCGGCGCCGTGCTGATCGGGCTGTCGACGCTCGCCTTCCAATATGGCTGGCTGTCGCCGCTGCACTGGATGATCCTGTCGGGACTGGGGCTGTATCTCGGCTATACGCCGTTCAATGCGATGCTGTTCGATCGTCTGGTCGCAGCGACACGGCGCGCGGGGACGGCTGGTTTCCTGATCTATGTCGCCGATGCGTCAGGTTATGCGGGCAGCGTGGTCCTGACGTTGCTCCGCAACCTGCCCGGGGTCACGCTCGACTGGCTGCATTTCTTCATCTGGCTCGTCTATGCCGGCGCGATCATATGCCTCGTGATGGCGACGGCATCCGCGCTCTATTTCCGTAAGCGTCTCGGATCCGGCAAGTTTAATCAGCCGTAATAGCGACGTCCGGCAAGTTCCGGCTCCGCATGCTGACAGTATGCGGGGCCTTTTTTCGTCCTCATCACAGTCTTCCCGGTCTATCGCTGCGATGCACCCAATGAATTGGCCGGACCCGGCATTGGCATGTCATTCGACATTGCATAATCTCGGGGTCCGGAAACGCGGACACCTGCAATCAAGGGGTGACGTGATGACGAAATCGATGCTCAAATCCGCCGTCAGTATTGGTGTATTGATGCTGGCTACCGCGGCGCAGGCTCAGGTCGCACCGGCGCCCGAAGAGGGGACCGCAGAGATCGTCGTCACCGGCACGATCGTCAGCGGCGAGATGAGATCGATCGCGGCACAGCGTAACGCCGACAACATCGTCAACGTGCTGTCGTCGGACGGTATCGGCCGGTTGCCTGACCGCAACGCGGCCGAAGCGGTGCAGCGCCTGCCCGGTGTCGCGATCGAGCGCGACCAGGGCGAGGGGCGGTTCGTCGCGGTCCGTGGCCTTCCGTCGCAGTGGAACTCGACGCTGATCAACGGCAGCCGATTGCCGACCGCCGAAGAGGAGACCACCAGCCGCGCCACCGCGTTCGACTTCTTTCCCTCCGAACTGATCGAACAGGTCGTCGTCGCCAAGGCGATCACCCCGGACATGGAAGGAGACGCGATCGGCGGCTCGGTGAACTTCATTACCAAGACGGCCCCCGACAAGCGCACGCTACAGTTGAGCGCGGGCGGCAATTATTCGGAAAAGGCCGGCAAGGGCGGTTTCCTGCTCAACGGCCTGTACGGCGACCGTCTCGGCGACGGAAAGTTCGGCTTCGTGCTGTCGGGCAGCTACTACAAGCGCAACTGGGCGACCGACAATTACGAGCCGCGTCGGGGCGGTGACGGCATCGGCATCACTCGTCTCGAGCTGCGCGACTATACCGGCGTCCGCGAGACCACGGGCTTCAACGGCGCGATGGAATATGCATTCGACGACGGTGGCAAGCTGTATGCGCGCGGGATCTACGGTTCGCTCAACGACGACGAGACGCACTACAAGCACCGGCTGAACTTCGCCTCCAACCGCGTCGAGGTGCAGCATATCTTCAATACGCTGATTACCGAGCTAGCGGGTGGCGAGGTCGGCGGCGTCCATATGCTGGGCGGCGGTGGCGCGAAGGTCGACTGGAAGGCCGCGCATTACGAAAACCTGTTCCGCTACGGCGATACGCCCAACGGCCGCGACAACAGCTATTTCGTCGTTCGGTTCGACCAGCGCAACGTCGGCTATCAGGGGCTGGAAAACCGGGGTTCGGGCACGCTCGCCTATAATACGATCGAAGGCGGCACCGACCCGGCCGACGCGATCAGCAACCATCTGCCGGGTGGGTTCCAGATGAACCCCGCGCTGACGCGACTGGCCAATGTCGAGCTCTACCGGATCCGCGTGAAGGAAACCGACCGGATCGTGCTGGAGGGCAATCTGACCGCGCCGCTGAGTGACGCGTTGACGGTCAAGGTCGGTGCCAAATACCGCGACAAGCTGCGCGATGCGGCGTTCGAGGACCTGTTCTATACCTGGAACCCGGCCGCGGGGGGCGGTGCCGACGCTCGCGGACTTCCCGCTGATGAACCAGCCGGGTCGCGGCCAGTATCTCGACGAGCTGGGGATCGGGGCGCAGTACCGTAATCAGTTCTCGCAGGTCGTCTCCGAAAAGGACCTCGTGAACTGGTACATCGCCAATCGTGACAACCTCGTACTCGACGCCGCGGGATCGGCGACTGCGGCAAATGGCGGCGCGCTGGGTCGCACGTTTCGCCTCTACGAGAAGCAGACGGCCGGCTATGCGATGGCGACGTGGAAGCCGAGCGAGGCGGTGACCCTGCTCGGTGGCGTGCGTCTCGAACACACGAAGACGACCGTCGCAGGGCAGGTGCTCGTCAACGGCGTGCTGGATAACGAGCGGCGCTCGAACGATTATCTGTCCGTATTGCCGTCGCTGCACCTGACCTATCGGTTCGCCGACAACACCAATCTCCGCGCGGCCGTTTCCCGCAGTTTCGCCCGTCCGGATTTCGGCGACCTGGCGCCGGGCGGCGCGTTCAGCGAGGCCGACCTGGAGTTCGCTGGCGGTAATCCGGATCTCAAGCCCACCTATGCGTGGAACGGCGACCTGATGTTCGAGCATTATTTCGGAAATGCCGGCGTGATCTCGGGCGGGGCGTTCTACAAGCGGATCAGCGACCCGATCTACGACTCGCGCCGTATCGGGACTTATCGCGGGATCGAGGGCGTGGCGTTCCTGACGCCCGCCAACGGCGCGGCGGGCGATCTCTACGGCTTGGAATTCAACGTCCAGCGTCGCCTGACCTTCCTGCCGGGGTTGCTGTCGAACCTGGGCGTCAACGCCAACTACACGCTGATCCGCTCGAACTTCACGTTGCCCGACGGTCGCGGGGTCCGTGTGCCGCGACAGGCCAACCATCTGGCCAATGTCGCGCTCTATTACGATGACGGTCGCTTCTCGACGCGCGCCGCGATGAACTACAAGGGCGCGTTCATCGAGGAGTACGGTGCGACTGCCGACGGCGACAGCTATTACGGTGCGTACACCAGCCTGGACCTGACGGTGAACTGGCAGGCGACCCCGTCGGTGACCGTGTTCGGCGAAGCGACGAACCTGACGAACCAGAAGCTCAACTACTATCTCGGCAGCAAGGAGCGTCCGCTGCAGGTCGAATATTACGGGCCGCGTTTCGTTCTGGGGCTAAAGGCTGCCATCTTTTAGGCGCCCGCTGGGTCCGTATCGCCAAGTGGCGTAAAGGGAGAGGTGAAATCCAACAAGCTACGGCCAGTCCGCGCCGTACGCGGTTACGATGGGGCACTAGGACCCGATGCCCCGGTATGTAAACAAATGGCCGCTATTGGGAATACGGATCGATCTTGAGCGTCCGCCTGTGGGTCAAGAACCTGCGGCGTAAGGTGTACCAGACAGGGCAGCATGTGTACCGCGCACTCCTCGGTCGACTAAGGCCAGGAAAGTACCCTTCGCTGCATCGAGGTCGCCCGTTTCGCCCATTTTAGCATGCGACTGTACGAATGCGGTGCTCCACGCCGATGTAATCAGCGCGGCAGCGAGGGAGGCATCGGCATCATCGCTGGGGCGACCTACAGCTTCCGCAAAAACAACGGCCAGAGCGCGGACGAAGTCGTCCCGCATCTGCCGTGCGCGAGCCTTCAGCGCCTCGCTTGCCTGCGCCGTCTCGACAAAGGCCTGGGTATCCGCAAACAGTGGAAAGGCCGGTTCACGCTGGTCGGCCATGCGATGGGCAAGCTCGCCAAGGGCCCCGATTGGCGACGTGCCCGGTGAGCGGGATCTGATGGCCTCGAAAGCGACATCATGAGCCTCCTGCTCGCGGTCGAAGAACATGTCTTCCTTTCGCGGGAAGTGATTGAAGACCGTCATGCGTCCGACATCGGCCGCCTCCGCGATCTCGTCGATCGTCACCCGATCAAAGCCACGCTCCATGAACAAGCATGTGGCGGCATCCGATATCGCCTGTCGTGTCGCGAGCCTCTTGCGCGTTCGACGGTCTGAGATCGGTCCAGTCATGGCTTGCACATCAATATATACCCAGTATAGTTATGTAGCGTATCCAATTTGAGGACGTTCCTATGCCTTCGTCAACCGTGATGCCAGCTGCGATCAAAGCAGGCCACAAATCGGCGCTCGTCAGTGGCGCTAGCTTTGCCGGCCTCGCTACTGCCTACTGGCTGAACCGGCTCGGGCACAGCGTCACGATCGTCGAAACGGCATCTGAACTGCGGCGGGGCGGCACGCCCGTCGATATCGAAGGAGAGACGATCGAAATCCTGGGTCGAATGGGACTTGCAGATGCGGTGCGCGCCAAGGCGCTGCCCCCGCGTGGCTTCGAGTTCAAGGACGCGGATGACGCCACCTTGGGATCGATCGGTATCGGCAACGAACCAGAGGCGCACGAACGATACGAGGTTCACCGTGATGATCTGCTGGATATCCTTTCTGCCGCGGTGAAGGACGAAGTCGAAATCCTGTTCGGCCAATCGATCGTCGAACTCGATGAGGGCAGAGACGGCGTGTCGGTGAGCTTGAGCAACGGCGACCGGCGCGACTATGCTTTGGTCTTCGGGTGCGACGGCAACCGGTCCAACACGCGCAAGCTCGTTTTTGGCGAGGGCGAGCAATTCGCCTACTTCATGGGCGGCTATTTCTTTCTGAAGGTGGTGCCGCAGATCGGGTTGCTTCCCGCCAACATGTCACAAGTTTTCAGCGTGCCTGGGCGTATGGCGATGCTGAACGGCTATGAGGATCGAACCGACATCGGCTTCGGTTTTCGGACGATCGGCGAGATCGACTATAATTACCGCGATCGCGCCCAACAACGCCGCCTTATCCACGACCAGTTTGACGGTTTGGGATGGAAAGTGCCGGCGATGCTCGACAGCGTGGACGGGGACGACGACTTCTATTTCGACCGGATCAATCAGATCAGGATGCCCTGCTGGTCGCGCGGTCGTGTTACTTTGGTCGGCGACGCGGGCTACTGCGTCTCTCCGCTTGCAGGGTTCGGCGGCTCGATGGCGATCATCGGCGCAGGCCGGCTGACGGACGCGCTCGAGCGGTATCCCGACGATCACGATGCGGCCTTTCGCCGTTACGAAGATGGGCTGCGGCCGTTCGTCGAAGAGGTTCAGGAGCGCGCTGCTACTAACGGCCTGGCGATGATGTTTCCTGCCGACGACACCGAGCTTGCGGAGCGCGATCGCAAGCTCTTGGCAGGTGAGATGGACATGTAGAGGGTGCCGCTCGTTAATCGGCCCCTACAATCCCATGCGTCTCTCTTTCGTGAGGACGACATTGGGCGCCCGCGGATCATCGATAGCCCGCGGCCTGAAGCTCGAACAGTTCGGCATAGCGGCCCCCGGCAGCGAGCAGGTCGTCATGGGTACCTGATGCCTCCACCTTGCCATCGCTGAGTACGAGTATGCGGTCCGCCATACGAACGCTGGAGAAGCGGTGCGAGATCAGCACCGCCGAGCGTCCCGCGCTGAGTTCCCGGAAACGCTGGAACACCTCGTACTCGGCGCGCGCATCCAGCGCGGCCGTGGGTTCGTCGAGGATCAACACTTGGGCATCGCGCATGTAGGCGCGAGCGATCGCCATCTTCTGCCATTCGCCACCGGACAGGTCGACACCGTTCCGGAACCGTTTCCCGATCATCTGGTCGTAGCCATCCGGAAGTTTGGCAACAACGCCGTTGGCCAGCGCGGCGGACGCTGCTGCCTCGATCCGCCGGCGATCACCGCGCGCCTCGATGCGACCGACCGCGATGTTGTCCGCGGCAGGCAGGTTGTACCGCACGAAATCCTGGAAGATTACGCCGATCGCGGCGCGCAGGCCGTCGAGATCGTAGTCGCGCAGGTCGCGTCCATCGAGCAGGACACGGCCCTCTACCGGATCGTACAGTCGGGCCAGCAGCTTCACGAGCGTGGTCTTGCCTGCGCCGTTCTCGCCGACCAGTGCGACCACCTCGCCTGATCCCAACGTGAAGGACAGGTGCCGCACCGCCCATCGCTCGGCGCCCGGATAGCGGAAGCCAACATCCTCGAAGACAAAGCCTTGGCGAACGGGATCGGGGAATGGCAGCGCTCCCTCGGGCGAGCGGATGCCGGGCTCGGTCCGAAAGAAGGAGAACAGGTCGTCGATGTACAATGCCTGGCCGGCGGTCGACGAGAAGCCGGTGAGCAGTCCTTCCAGCAGTCCGCGAAGCCGCAGGAACGAGGCCGCGAGGAAGGTGAGGTCGCCGATCGAGATCGATCCGGTGACCGCGCGCCAAGCAATGTAGGCGTAGGCCGCGTAATAGGCGATCGTACCAAGAGCGGCGAACCCCGAGCCCCAAACCGCCCGGCGCAGCGCCAACCGTCGGCTCGCGCTGTAGGTGTCGCGTGAGATGGTGCGATAGCGGTCGATCAGGAACGGGCTGAGGCCGAAGATCTTGACCTCCTTGGCCGTGTCCGCGCTGGCGGCGACCTGGCGCACGTAATCGAGCTCGCGCCGCTGCGGCGTGCGCATGTAGCTGAGCGCGTAGCTCAGCGCGTTGAAGTGCGCTTCGCCGAGGAACGAGGGCACCAGGGCTACGGCGAGCAGCACGATCAGCCAGGGGGCGTAAACGACCAGGCCCGCGGCGAAGGTCACGACCGTGACGATGTCCTGGGCCTGGCCGAACAGCTGCCCCATCAGCGACATGCGGCCGCTTGCCTGCATACGCGCGCGATCCATGCGGTCCTGGAAGGCTGCGTCCTCGAAGTCGGCGAGATCCAGGGTGGCAGCGTGCTCCATCAGCCTTACGCTCGCGTCGTTGCTGACACGGTCGGAGAGAAGCCCGTCGACGAGCGACACGATCCGGCCAAGGAGGTCGGAAGCGACCGCCAGAGCGAACTCGGCCAGTAGCAGTGCCTCCAGCCGATCGAGCAGGCCGGAGCCCAGCCATCCCGTGAGCCCAGCCGGACGAGCGGTTAAGTGGGTAAGGTGCACGACCTCGTCGATGATGAGCTTGCCAACGAACAGCGTTGCTACGGGCAAAAGCGCTCGGACCAGCCGTACGGCGACCGTCGTGGCGGTAAGAGCCCTGCTGCTACCCCACACCATGGCGAGGAAGGGTGGGAGATTGCGCAATGCGCCCAGTCGTTCACGCCAAGTGGTAGGACGGCCGGGCACGCCGCCGCGCCCTTGTCTCACGCCGTCTGCCATTCAGCTGCTCCGAGGTGACAGGCTGTAGCCCGTTTCGGACCTGAGTGCTGGAGGTGATGAGGTCAGCTGCATGCCCCCGATACACAGTCGGTGGTATCAGGGGTACTCGCGGTTTCGTCTCAACGTCGCCAGCCGGGATATCGGGTTGAGCTCTGGTCGCACCTGGCGGATTATTGGGTGTCTGAAGTTGGGAAACGGGGAAGGGCGCGCGAATGGCCGACTATGGGTCCATACGTAAGGCTATCGTCTGCCATGCTCTCGACCGAGTGTCAGAAATGCAATGACGCCTGCCGTCACGGCCGAAAATGCCGCCAGCAGGGCTGCGGTATGGAACGCCTCGGTCAACTGTACGACCGATGCGGCGACAACGGCACCAGCCAGCGCCGTTGCAATCAAGCCGCCGGTTCGCGCGATCGCGCTGTTGAACCCCGATGCGGTGCCGGTGTGGTGATCGTCTACGGACGAAAGAACTGTGGTCGTAAGCGGAGCGACCGCGCCGGCCATCCCGAGCGCGATCACCACCAGACCTGGCAGCACGTTGCTCCAATAGTAGGCCCTGGGGTCGACGGTCGCCATTAGCGCGAAGCCGACACCGGTAACGATCGGCCCGATCGTCAGCGGCCAGCGCGGGCCGATCCGCTCGCTCAACCGTCCAGCAAAGCGCGACGCGGTGCCGATCACGATCGAGAAGGGGAGCAACGCGAAGCCTGCCTGGGTCGGCGTGTATCCGCCGCCGACGATCAGCAGATACGGCAGCAACACCAGCAATCCGCCCAGCGCGCCGTATAGCAGCAGCGTCAGCAAGGTCAGCCCGACGAAGGGGCGTGACGCGAACAGCGTCAGCGGCATCATCGCGCGGTCGCCTAAACGGTGTTCCTGGCCGACGAACGCGACCAGCAGGACGATGCCGATGCCCAGGCCCCCACCGATTTTCGGCGACAGGACATGACTGCTTGACCACAGCGTCAGCGCCCATGTTAGGATGCCGAGCGCGGCGGTCACCAAGATCGCGCCGAGCCAATCGAGTGGTTGCTCACCGGGATCGCTCTCCTCGACATAGCGCAGGGCGACCACGATCGCAGCAGCCGCGACCGGCAGATTGAGGAAGAAGATCGTCCGCCAGCCCAGCGTGTCGACCAGCCAGCCCCCGAGCGGTGGACCGACGGCGCTGGCGATCGCGCCGGCTGCGGCCCATGTCCCGACCGCTCGCCCCCTTGCTTCGCCTTCGAACGAACTGCCGAGGATTCCCAGGCTGTTGGGCATCAGGATCGCGGCACCGATGCCCTGTATTCCGCGCGCTGCCAGCAGGACCGGGAGCGTCGGTGCCAACGCGCAGCCGATCGACGCAAGTGCGAACAGGACTGTGCCGAACACCAGCATCCGCCGGCGGCCGTAATGATCGCCCGCTGCGCCACCCAGCAGAAGCAGCGCCGAGAGCGGCAGCAGATACGCGTTGATGATCCAGGGGGAGGTCTGACGCACCGCCGCCGAAATCTTTGCCGATCGCGGGAAGCGCGACGTTGGTCACCGAGCCATCGATGAAGGCGAGGCTCGATGCCAGCATCGTCGCGGCTATCGTCCAGCGGGGGGTAGCGAACAGCTGTGGTCCGTGCGGCCCCTGAATGAGGGTGGTCGCCAGACCCCGGCGGTGGCGCATTCATGGTTCGGTTCGACGGAAACAGCACGTCTCATGGTCGTTCACGAGACCGCAGGCCTGCATCCAGGCGTAGACGATGACAGGGCCGACGAACTTGAACCCGCGCTGCTTGAGCGCCGCGGATAAGGCTTCGGAGGCAGGCGAGCGGGTCAGCGCCTTGGCACCATCGCCGATCACCGGCGCACCATCGACGAAACTCCAGACGAAGCCGCTGAAATCCTCGCCGGCGTCGCGCATCGCGAGATAGGCGCGGGCATTGCCGATCGTCGCCGCGATCTTGGCGCGTGAGCGGACGATACCGGCGTTGCCGAGCATCGCCGCGATGTCCGGCTCGCCAAACCGCGCGACGGTGTCCGGATCGAAGCCCGCGAAAGCGGCTCGGAATGCGTCGCGTTTGCGCAGGATCGTGATCCAGGCCAGCCCGGCCTGAAATCCGTCGAGCATCAGCTTTTCCCACAGCGCGCGCGGGTCACGTTCGGGCACGCCCCATTCGTCGTCGTGATACGCCGCAAGCAAAGGGTCGCTCTGCGCCCATCGGCAACGAGATAGCTCGGCGCGGGGCATGCCGGGCATTGCCGGGTCTTTGCTGTCGATTTGCATACTGGCCGGGACGATGCTCGCTCGATGCCGGTGTGTCGATGCCGTTTGCCATCGCCAGCGCGAATCAGGTCTTGATGGCGTTAAGCAGTTCGGCGTTGATCTGGTCGAACCGAACTGATCGCAATCCTCGCTTTCAGGCCCTCTAGGCCGCTGATCGGCCGCCGAGCGTTGCCGCCCAGCCAGATGAACGAATGGGTGAAGTTGGGATGCGGGGAAACGTCAGAACGTCCGCAAGTGGGTCAGTTCGTCTTTCAAGGGCGGGGTTCCGTGGAAATTGACGACCGGCAGCTATCCTGGAGGAGCATCATGTCGGCCCCGCCACCAGATCACTGGAGAATTTTTATCGGTTTAAGTCGTCAGCCCGAGTGACGCTCAGCCATATATCGTCCTGGCGAGGTGCCCAGCGCCTTTCGGAACATCGTCACAAAGCTGGGCACGCTTTCATAGCCCAGGTCGCTCGTCACCTGCTGGATCGATGCTCCGCCGGCCAGCCATTTGACCGCCAGCACGACGCCGAGCTGTTGGCGCCAGCGACCGAAACTCATCCCCGTCTCACGGCTGATCAACCGCAGCAACGTGCGCTCGCTCATGCCGGCGTGCCTTGCCCAGCTTTCCAGCGTTCCCCGGTTTGCCGGCGCGGCCATCAGCGCGTCGACGATGCTGCGCAGCCGCGGATCGGTCGGCATCGGTAAGTGCAGATCCTCGACCTGCGCCGTCGCAAGTTCGTCGAGTAGCACCGCCACCAGCCGCGTGCTCGCACCGCCTTCGTCATAGAAATACGGGAAATGCGCGGCGCGCGTCAGGAGTTCGCGCAGCAAGGGCGTCACCGACACCGCGCAGCAGGTCTTGGGCAGAAGCGTGTCCACCGCGGGATCAACGAACGCGTTATACCCTTCGAGCGCGCCGGTTGCCTTGATCGCGTGCAGCGCACCGCCGGGGATCCATATGGCACTGCGGGGCGGGACGATCCACAAGCCGCCTTCGACTTCACAACTGAGGGCGCCGCGCTGGACGAGCAGTAGCTGGCCCTTCTTGTGACGATGAAGGTCAAGCTCAAACCCGCCAACATCAGACATCTCCGCACCGAAGGCGACGATCGGACGCGGCACGTCGTCCGGGTCGACCCATTCGAATTCCTGCAAGGCATTCAAGATTGGCATCAGACACGTCCATCACAACAGAAACGGTGGCGAGATTGCGTAACATTCTGGCTGCCCTTCGGAATGACGCCAAGGCCGCTTCCCGGTATCCGATCGCCATCACCCCGTCGAGCCACTCCGGCTCCGGGCATCGGCTAAGGACGATCATGAACACGCTCAATAGCACCCGCGTCCTCGGCCTTCTGGAGGCGCTGCACCGCGACGCCGAAGCGGCGGACCGCGAACACGTCGAAGCGATGATGGCGAAGATTGCGGCATCTGGCGCGTCGATCGAGATGCTGGTCGCAGAGCTCCTTGCCGATGAAAGCGCCGACTATCGCACGACATACCGCAACCGCGCCGACAACTTCTTTGCGGTGTCGCCGGATTACGGTCGGTTCCTCTATGCGATGGCGCGCGCGTGCAAAGCCACCCGCATCGTCGAGTTCGGGTCGTCGATGGGGATTTCGACGATCTATCTCGCGGCCGCACTGCGCGACAATGGCGGGGGCCAGCTTGTCGGCAGCGAGTTGGAGGACGGTAAGGTGGCCCGGGCACGCGCCAATCTCGAGGCGGCCGGGCTTGCCGACCTAGTCCAGATACGCCCCGGCGATGCGCTGGAAACGCTCAAGGATGTAGGCGGCGATGTCGACCTGTTGCTGGTCGATGGCGCGTTTTCGCTGTACCTGCCGGTGCTCAAGCTGATCGAGCCGCGGCTGAAGCCCGGTGCCGTGATCCTCGGCGAAAACGCGTTCGAGCCAGGATATCAATCGTATGTCCGCAACCCCGCTAACGGCTATGTCTCGCTGGCATTGCCGGACGAAGGTCGCGGCAACGAACTTTCGGTGAAGCTGTCGTAATGGGTGCGCTTGCTACGCAGCCGGTGGAAGAGCCGGGCCGGTTGAGCCGGGCACTGGCACGCATGTGGATGAAATCCGCGACCGTCACCGCCAATGAACGACTGGCGGATCGCTTCCATCTGATCACGTTGGAGGGCCACGCTCTGGAGGACGTGACTTGGCGGCCCGGGCAAAAAGTACAGATCGCGATGGGATCGGCCTTCGTGGCGCGGACGTACACGCCGATCGAATGGAACGCATCGGCCGGGCGAATGTGCATTCTGGGCTATTCGCACGGCGACGGGCCGGGGAGTGCCTGGGTCCGCACCGCTTCGCCGGGTGACGCATGCAATATCTTTGGTCCGCGCGCATCGCTGGACGTGAGCGGTCGGTCAGAGGCGCTCGTCATCGTTGGCGACGAGACCTCGATCGGCCTTGCTTATGCGGTAGCCCGTCAGAACGCGACGCGCCTCGTAACGTCTTGTTTCGAGGTCGAAGACGCCGCCGCCGCGCAGCAGGTGGCTGAGAGCCTGGATCTCAAGGGCGTCACGCTGGTCGCGAGGCGCGCGGACGGCGCGCACATCGCGGCGCTGGGGGCATCGCTGTCCGACGCGGTGGTGGCGGGATCTGCCTTCGTGCTCACTGGAAAGGCCGCAACGATCCAAACGCTGCGACAGAGCCTGAGGCAGCGGTCGGTCCAAACGACGCGGCTCGTCACCAAGGCCTATTGGACGCCCGGGAAAACCGGCCTGGACTGACCGTGGAGCGCAATGGCAGCTAACCGCTTACCCTGCCTGACGCCTGCCTTGCGCTCGCAGCCAGTCCGGCCGCAAACCGGAACTGAACGAATAGCCGGATTTGGGAGGGCGCAAGAGGTCTAGGAATGGCCGATTCTGGGTCTCGCCGGACGCCTCAGGGTAGGGACGCGTTCGCCCAAATGGGCGCGTAAAGTGCGACGAGTCTAGCATCGCTTGCAATCGCGACTCCTTCGGCGGGCTCAGGACGGGCTTGCACGCAACTCTTTTAGCCCGCCGCAGATGGCGGCCTTTGCGGTCCAGCTGTCACTTTGTCGGCAACCTCGGGCGCTCACGGTCGAAGTCTCAAACCATCGTACCTCGCGTTCGCAACTTCCGGCGCAACGAAAATCTGCAGCCGGACGGCATGTGCGGCCGCCCCTTCGACGCCTTTGCCGCCCTCCTAACGGCGCAAAGATGATAGCGACGTCCACAGTTTAGGCAGTGCAATGCGCAGGTGCCACCGAACTGACCTGAAACCGTAACCCCACCGCCACGAAATCTGAATAAGGGAATGAATTCTGACCTAAATCTCGACGGGGCCGCGTAAAAAAATGAAGAAGTTACGTGTTTTTTTAGTATGTTGTACTTCAATCGTCACAGCGGGGCCGTGGATGTTCTCGGCGCATGCGCAGGAGATCGTAGCCCCATCTTCGGCTGAACCCGAATCCTTAGTCTCGACGGCGCAGACTGAACCAGTAGAAACTCAGGCAGAAACCCAGAACGCTACCGCTGACATCGTCGTGCTCGGGCACGGTGAGACCCGGCAGGTGCAGACGCTGTCGAAGGCCGACATCGACGCCGCGCCGCCGGGGACGAGCCCGATCAAGATTCTCGCGAAGCTGCCCAGCGTTAACTTCCAGAGCGCAGACCCGCTCGGCATAAACGAATACTCGAGCAACATCTCGGTACGCAGCTTCGGCCAGAACCAGTTGGGCTATACGCTGGACGGGATGCCGCTCGGTGACATGTCGTACGGCAACTTTAACGGTCTCCACATCAGTCGTGCGACGATCTCTGAGAACATCGGCGGCGTCGAACTGGCGCAGGGTGCAGGCGCGCTGGACACCGCGGCCAGCTCGAATCTCGGTGGCACCATCAAGTTCTCGACCGTCGACCCCAGCCGCGATGCGGGCGTGCTCGCCGAGGCCGGCTATGGCAGCGAGAACACCTATCGCCTGTTCGCGCGGATCGACACTGGCGACCTCGGTAACGGCGCGCACGCCTATGTCAGTGGCGCACGGCTGGACCAGCCGAAATGGAAGGGCAACGGCAAGACCTCGTCATGGCAGGCGAACGCCAAGGCGATCGTACCGCTGGGCGAGGCCACCACAATCACTGCCTACGTCGCCTATTCCGATCTCGCGACCGACGATTACATGGACGTGTCGAAGTCGATCATCGATCGATACGGCTATAAGTGGGATTACCTGCGCTACGACTGGGCGACTGCGGTCTCACTGGCGCAGGCGTATCAGGCCAATCCGGCCGGCGATTGCGGCACGAACGTCTATCCCAATGGGATCAAGTGCGTCGACGACACCTATTACGACGGCACCACGTTGCGTCGCGACTACCTCGGCTATGTCCGCCTGGAGAGCCGGATCACCGACGCGCTGACGTTGCGGATCCAGCCCTATATGCACCACAACAAGGGTGAGGGCACATGGTGGTATCCCTATTCGGGCACGCCGGGTGGCGCACCGTTGTTCGTCCGCAGCTCGGGCTACCGCATCCAGCGCGAGGGTGTCACCGGATCGCTGACGTACAAGGTCGGGAACCATGAACTCGAAGTCGGCGGATGGTACGAACACAACGAGTTCATGTATCGCCGCTTCAAATACGGGATCGCCAGCGACGGCAGCAACTGGGGCGAGCGCCAGTGGCCCGACAGCAAAGACGTGTTCGATCGCTATTATGACTATCGCTACACAGTGAACACATATCAGGGATTCGCGCAGGACACGTGGCAGGTCAACGACCGGCTGAAGATCAACGCAGGCTTCAAGGCGCTTGACGTCGGCGTCAGCAACGACGTCATCTATTCGACCATCGCCCAAGCAAGCGGCAAGATCAAAGCCAAGGACCTGTTCCTGCCGCAAGCTGGTTTCAACTACATGATAGACCCCAAAATCGAGCTGTTCGCGAGCTATTCCGAAAACATCTCAGCCTTTGGCTCTGGGCCCTTCGGTACCGACCAAGCGACGTTCGACGCCAACAAGGGCAACATCAAGCCGGAAAGCTCGCAGACCGCTGAAGGTGGCTTCCGCTTCCATCTGCCGCATTTCGAGGGGCTGCTGTCCGGTTACCACGTCACCTTCCGCAACCGGCTGGCAAGCTTCAGCCCGTGTTCGGGGATACAGACGTGTGCCAGCATCACGTCGAACGTTGGTAGTGTGAACACCAACGGTGTCGAGCTGGCGGGCACTTACAAGCTCATGCGCCATGTCACGTTGTTCGGGTCTTATTCGTTCACCCACGCGCGCTATGCCGATGATACGCTCAATGGCGCGGGCGAAGTTGTTCTCGCTACCGAAGGTAACACCGTCACGGGTGTACCAGCGCATCTCGCCAATGCCGAACTCGCCTATGACAATGGCGCGGTCTTCGGACGGTTCAATCTCGGCTACCAGAGCAAGCGCGACTATACCTATCTGAACGATAGCTCGGTGCCGGGACGCGTTCTCGCCGACCTGACGCTCGGTTTCCGGCTCGAAGACTCCAGCCCGGTCGGCAAGCTCGAGGTTCAGGCGAACGTGACCAACCTGTTCGACAAGGACTACATCGCCAATGTCGGCGACACGAACAGCGATCTGAAAGGCACCTATCAGGGCATGATGGTCGGCGCGCCCCGGCAGGTGTTCGTCACCGTCAGAAAGCGCTTCTAGGCCTGAGGCCAAGGTTACGCCGGCCGATGCGTATCGCCGATAGCGCGGATGTCACCAAGGGCGGGTAAGCGACGACGCGTTGCTTCCCGCCGTCTCCCAAAACTACGAGGCTCCATGTCGGATACCCGCCGAAACTTTCTCAAACTCATGGCAGCCGCAGGCGCGGTGGGTGGCTTGAACGCACAGATCGCCCGCGCGCTGGCGCTGCCCGCGGCACGTCGGACCGGCACTATCCAGGACGTCGAGCATATCGTCGTCCTGATGCAGGAGAACCGCTCGTTCGATCATTATTACGGATCGATGCGCGGCGTCAGGGGCTTTGGCGATCCCCGCCCGATGCTGCTGCCGGGCGGTCGTTCGGTGTGGGAACAGCCGCTCACGCGCGGTGCGGAGAGCGCGGTGCTTCCGTTCCGGCTCAACGCCGGCGAGCACAACGCCAACGCGATGCAGAGCCTCGACCATAGCTGGAAGGGGTCGCACGCGCTTTGGAAGAACAGCGACGCGTGGATCGAGAAGAAGACCGCGCTGACGATGGGCTATCATACCCGCGACGACATCCCGTTCTACTATGCGCTCGCCGACGCCTTTACGCTGTGCGATGGCTATCACGCCTCGCTCCACGGCCCGACAAACCCCAATCGTCTGTACATGTATGCAGGCACCAGCGGCCTGTCGGTCGGCGACACGGGGCCACAGCTCGTCGCCAACGCCGACGACAACAACTGGACCGGCGACGCCTCCCGCGATGATCCGAAGTTCAAGGGGCTGACCTGGACGACCTATGCCGAACGCCTGCAACAGGCGGGCATATCGTGGCGGGTCTATCAGGAATACGACAATTTCGGCGACAACACACTGAGTTCGTTTGCCAATTTCCGCGGCCTCGATCCGTCGTCGGAGCTCTACAAGCGCGGCCGCTCAATCGTAGCGGGATCGACGCGCGAGAATGCTGCGGCGTCGGAAGGCGAGCATCTGGTCGATGCCATCCGCCGCGACGTGATGAACGATACCCTGCCGCAGGTCTCGTACATCGCTGCGCCGTACAAATTGTGCGAGCATCCCGAGGCGTCCGCGCTCGAATACGGCCAGTTCCTGACCGCCCGCATCCTCGGTGCGCTGACGGCCAATCCGGCGGTGTGGGGCAAGACCGTCTTCCTGATTAATTACGACGAGAATGACGGCTTCTTCGACCATGTCCCGCCGGTACTCCCTGCGCTGAACCGCTCGATGGGCCAGTCGACCGTCGACGTCGCGGGTGAGAGCTTCTACGGTGAACCGGTCGGCCTCGGTCTGCGCGTGCCGCTGACGGTGGTGTCGCCGTGGAGCAAGGGAGGCTGGGTCAATTCGCAGGTGTTCGATCACACCTCGATTATCCGGTTCATCGAACAGCGGTTCGGCGTGATCGACACCAACATCACGCCGTGGCGTCGGGCCGTCACCGGCGATCTAACGAGCGCGTTCGATTTCGCGCATCCCGATCGCGGTCTGCCGACTAACTGGCCCGAGACGGCGAACAGCAAGCGACTTGTCGAGAGCGGTCGCTTGAAGATGCGCCCCGCGCCCCGCTCGCGCAAGACATGCCGCATCAGGAGTCGGGCCGACGCCCAGCGCGTGCGCTACCGTATAATCTGGCGGTGGACGGCGCGCGGAACGCCGCGCAAGGCTTTGACCTGCGCATCACGAACACCGGCAAAGCAGGGGCGGGGTTCAACGTCTACGCGCCGGACGATCACCAGGGGCCGTGGTTCTACACCGTCGAGGCGGGCAAATCGCTGACTGACACGCTGCCGCTGCCCGCGTCGGGCGAGTATTGGTACCGAGTACACGGACCCAACGGATTCCTGCGCGAGTTCAAGGGCAGCACGGGCACCCACATGGCGCAGCCGCGGATCGAAGCGCGTTTCGCACGTCGCGACGACAAGTTCGAGATAAGCGTAATAGCGGCCGCATTCTCCGGGTGCGACGTCACGATCGAACACCTCGATTATCTCAATGAGTCGGTCCGTTTGATCGCACTGCAACCGGGGCAGCGAAAGACGAGCCGCATCGATTTGAAACCAAGCGATCACTGGTACGACATCATCGTCCGGATCGGCGGCAGTCCCACCACAGTACGTCTCGCCGGACATGCCGAGACCGGCCGGTCGAGCGTGAGCGACCCCGCCTACGGCCGGCGCGCAACTTGACCGCGGTTCCTTATTCGCTGCCTTGACTTAGACCGGCGTGTGCGCGGCACGAATGGTGCGATCTGTTCGATCGTGCGGGTTCCCATATCAAACGGCATTTGCGACTAGCAAACGTCGGAAATTGGGAGAGTTACGGGCCGCTACGAACGTCCACATGTGAGTCTAGCGTCACCTAACGAGCCGAAAATTATTCTCAATCTTCGGCCCAGCGTCTGAGCAGGTTGGACTGCGTCTTTGCCAGCAAGTCCAGTTCGGGCGTCTTGCCGAGGCGGTCGAACAACGCGTGCCGTGCGGTTTCCAGGTCGAACAACAGTTCGCGGGCATCGGCATCACGTACTAGGCTGCGTACCCAGGTCACGGCGGCTAGGCGCTCGCCGGAGACGACGGGCGCGACGCGGTGCAGCGCCGTCGTGGGATAGACCACGGCATTGCCTGCCGCCAGTTTCACGTCCTGTTCGCCCGCCGCAGATTCGATCACCAGTTCGCCGCCTTCGTACGTGTCGGGTTCCGACAGGAAGATCGTGACCGAAACGTCGGTGCGCATGCCGCCCATGATCGCGTCGTCGACATGGCTGCCATAGGCCATGCCCGGTTCGTAGCGGCTGAACAGCGGCGGGCGAACCACGTGTGGTCGTGTGGCCATCCGAAACAACGGGTTCGCGAGCAACCGGTCGACCACCAAGTCCTGCATGTCCGCGAGCAGCGGATCGGCGCGGTCGACCTGTTCGTTGCGCTTGACCGGGCGGGCCTCGCGACCGGCGGTCCGGCGCCCGTCGACATAGCGGGTCTTGCCAAGATTATCTCGTAGCGACTGGAGATTGTCGGCGTCCAGAACGTTGGCAATCATGATCAACATCAGGGTTCTCGCAGCATCGACAGGATGTCGGACGGGCGCCCTACCAGTCCCAACCAATGCGGCCAACGCGTTGGCGAGTAAGGAATTAGTATGCGTACGAAATTGTGGATGGGCGTCGGTGCCTTCGTGGTCGCGCAATCCGGCCAGGCGATCCTGACACAGGCGGCAGCCAAACCGCTGGCGCCGTCGGTCGACCAGGTCGGCGAAGGCGGCGAAAACGAGCGCGGCGAGGGTGAGGGCGAAGGTGAGGGGCGCCGTGTCGTGCGCTCGACCAAGTCACGCCACGTCGTCCGCCATCCCCGTCGCGCGCGTGCCGCGCAACAGCATGCCGGTCAGCGCGGCGAAGGGGAATATGAGGGGCGGTGAAAACGAGAGCGGCGAAGGCGAGGGCGAACGCTGATCGCCGGACATAAACGAGGATGAACCGGTCCGGCATCACGCGCAAGCTCGTATGGGCCGTGGTAGCGTTATGCGTCTGCGTCCTGATCTTCGCGATCCTCGCATACCGGCCGGCGATCGCAACCGTGACGCGCCCCGATCCTCGTCTCTTCGATCCGGCGCTCGTTGTGCGCGGTGCTAATCTGGCCCGGCTAGGAAATTGCGTCAGTTGCCACCAATCGGCCAGCGGTCGTCCGTATGCAGGCGGGTACCCGGTCAAGACGCCGTTCGGAACGATCTACGGCAGTAACATCACGCCCGACCCGGCGACGGGAATCGGTGCGTGGTCTCCGACCGCATTTCGACGCGCGATGCGTGAAGGCGTCGGGCGTGACGGCAGCCATCTATATCCCGCCTTCCCCTACACCCATTATGCGAACGTGACGGAGAGCGATTTGGGGGCGCTCTACGCGTTCCTGATGACCCGACCGGCCGTGCGTTCGGTGCCGCCGGCCAACACGATGATCCCGCCGCTCGGGTTTCGACCCTTGCTTGCCGGATGGAAGCTGTTGTTCGTCCGACCACAGCGGATCACGCCCGACGCCAACCAGTCGGCCGCCTGGAACCGGGGACGCGACATCGGCGAGACGCTGGCGCACTGCACCGCCTGTCACAGTCCGCGCGGGCTTTTTCAGCAGGAGAAGCGCGGCGCGCAGGCTTATGACGGCGGTTGGTCGGGTGGTTGGTATGCGCCCCCGATCAATGCGCATTCGCCCGCGGTACAGGCCTGGACGGTAGAGCGGCTCGATGCCTATTTTCGCACCGGTCTGAGCACCGCGCACGCCGCCGCAGCCGGCCCGATGGGGTCGGTAACCTATAACCTGGCCCGTGCGGCGCCGACCGACGTTCGTGCGCTGGCGACCTATTATGCGTGGCAGATGCGCGACGCGCCTGCTGCACGGTTAGAGCCGCCGCTGCCCGATCGCCAAGCCTTGGCGTCGCAGGGTCACCCGGACGGCGCGCAGCTCTACGAGGGGGCCTGCGCAGTATGCCACGAGCCGGGCGCGGCGATGATGGTTGCGGGACGTCCAGCCTTGCCGCTCGGCACGCCGCTGCACGAGGACAACCCGCGTGATACGATCCAGATTGTCCTGAAGGGTCTCCATCCGCCCGTCTCCCCACGCGGGCCCTATATGCCGGCGTTCGCCGATGCTCTCGACGACCGGCAGGTGGCGGAAATCGTCGCGTATCTGCAAATGCGCCACGGTACCGGACCGGCGTGGAAGAACCTCGAGAAAGACGTCGCCAAGGCACGCAAGGAGGGAGAATGATCGACCTGACCGTCAACGGCGCAACGACACGCTTGGATATCGATCCCGCGACACCGCTGCTCTACGTGCTGCGCGACGATCTGGGGCTGCATGCTGCGAAGTTCGGGTGCGGGTTGGGGCAGTGCGGCGCGTGCACCGTGCTGGTCGACGACCAGCCGGTGTTCTCCTGCGTCCTCCCCATCGGTGCGATCGGCACGCGAAAAGTCACGACGGTCGAGGGACTGGGCACGGCCGCCAAACCTGGTGACGTCCAGCGCGCCTTTCTCCACGAACAGGCGGCGCAGTGCGGCTATTGCATCCCCGGCATGATGGCGCGTGCGCAAGGACTGCTGCGCAAGACTGTGACGCCGACCGAGGACGAATTGCGGACGGCGATGGCACCTTCGCTCTGTCGGTGTGGGACACACATGCGGATTTTGCGCGCGGTGCGGCGGGCGGCGGTGATGCGCGGCGGCGGCGTGGTCGATGCCGCGGAACCCGTGACGTGAGCAGCGTGGCGTCACGCCGCGACGTACTGGGCGGCTTGCTCGTCGCATTCTCGCTCGCGCCGTCCACCGCGTTGGCGCAGACCGGCGGCGGCGAGGGTAGTGGCGGACCGCCGACAATCGCGCCTGACCTACCGGGGACACTGGCCAAGTTCCCCAATCTCGACGCCTGGATCCGGATCGCACCGGACGGTCGCGTAACCGTGTTCACGGGCAAGGTCGAACTCGGCACCGGTGTGAAGACCGCGATGGCGCAGCTTGCCGCCGACGAACTCGACGTCGCGATCGACCGGATCGACCTCATCACCGCGGACACGGGCCTGACACCGAACGAGGGCGTGACCGCGGGGAGCCAGACGCTCGAACAGAGTGGCACCGCGATCGCCAATGCCGCCGCCAACGTCCGGCTGCTGCTCGCCGAGGCAGCCGCGACGCGGTGGGGCGTGATGGCGACCACGCTGTTCACGCGCGACGGTTTGGTGCTCGGCGGGCAGGGAAAGCGCGCGACCTATGCGGAGTTGGCCGCATCCACCTCGCTCGCAGTGCGCGCAAGGGCGGACGTACCACGCAAGCGTCGGGAGGCTCGGCAGCTGATCGGGCGGCCGGTACCGCGCGTCGACCTGCCAGCCAAGCTGACCGGTTTGCCAAGCTATGTGCATGACATGCGGCTGCCCGGCATGGTGCACGCCCGGGTCCTGCGCGGACCGTCATCCGGCACGCAATTGACGCCCGAACTTTCTGCGCTGCGCCGGCAACCGGGTGTCGCCAGGGTTGTGCAGGTCGGCCGTTTCGCCGCAATCGTCGGGCCGCGCGAATGGCCGCTCGAGCAGGCGCTTCGCGTGGCCAATCGCGGCCGCTGGGTGCGCGATCCGTCGGTGCCGGCGTTGTTCCCGATGCCGGCCGGGCTGCTGGACATGCGACGGGAAAGCCAGGTGATCAACAACCGCCGCGATGACCCGGGAGCGCGTGGCGTCCAGCAGTTGTCGGCACGCTATGACAGGCCCTATCTGATGCATGGCGCGATCGGGCCATCCTGTGCGGTGGCGCTGTTCGCGGAGGACCGGCTTACGGTGTGGACGCATAGTCAAGGCGTCGAGCCGCTTCGTCAGGCGATCGCCGAATTGCTCGCGATCCCGGCCGACCGTGTCCGTTGCGTCCACCGCGAGGGGGCAGGGTGCTACGGGCATAACGGTGCGGACGATGTGGCCGGGGACGCTGCGCTGATCGCCCGCGCGATGCCCGGCGTCCCCGTGCGGCTGCAATGGAGCCGCGAGCAGGAACATGGCTGGGAACCGCTCGGCCCGGCGATGCTCGCGCAGGTCGACGCGACGCTCGATGCATCGGGACGGATCGTCGACTGGCGCCATCAGGTTTGGAGCAATACGCACAGCACGCGACCGGTCGCGGCGGGCGATCTTCTCGCCGGTGCCGAAGTCGTACCGCCGTTCAAGCCGACCCCGCCGAAACCGATCCCGCAGCCCAATGGCGGCGGCGACCGCAACGCCATTCCACTCTATCGTTTTCCTAACCAGACCATCGTCAGCCATTTCCTGCCCGACATGCCGGTGCGTGTCTCGGCGCTCCGGGGGCTCGGCGCACACCTCAACATCTTCGCGCTCGAAAGCTTCATGGACGAGCTGGCGGCGGCAGCGGGCCGTGATCCGGTCGCGTTCCGGCTGGCGCACTTGGAAGATCCGCGCGCGGCTGCTGTGATCCGGCAGGCCGCAGCACGGTTTGGCTGGGCGCGATACCGATCCGCCCCCAATCGTGGGCGAGGCTTTGCCTTTGCCCGCTACAAGAACCACGGGGCCTATTGCGCCATCGCGCTCGACGTCGAGCGTGTTCCCGACGAAGGGCGGCTGATCGTCCACCGCGCAGTCGCTGCCGTGGACAGCGGCGAGGCCGTCAACCCGGATGGCATCCGCAACCAGGTGGAGGGTGGGATCGTCCAGTCGCTGAGCTGGACCGCCTTTGAAGCGGCCGGGCACGACGGGGCGCGCCGGACCGATTACGACTGGAGCACCTATCCGATACTCCGGTTTGCCGATGCGCCACGCAGCGTAACCGTAGAGGTCATCGATCGGCTGGGCACGCCTTTCCTCGGGACCGGTGAATGTGCCCAGGGACCGACCGCGGCTGCGCTGGCGAATGCTCTGGCTTCAGCGACGGGGAGCGGCTGCGAAGTATGCCTTTGATCGGCCGACTGCCGTCGCAAACGTAACCGTTAGACCCTGCACTTCAGCCAAGACTCCATACCTAACGACTTGGGATCGGGTGCCGCTCGACATCGTTACCTCAGAGTGTCGCGAGCGTTCTCTCGCGAGAATAGCTGAAGGGCCGATACCGATGAACGCTGCCGATGTCTTCACGACGCTGGACGTCGAGTTGAAGCCCGATCCGTCGCGCACGGTGATCCGGCCGTTCAGCTTCGGCTATCCGAAAGCGTTCGAGGCGGACCGCCCGCCACGCAGCCAGGTCGTCGTGGACCGCGTCCAGGCGCTGGACGATACGATGCGCCAAAGGATGCGCGACCTGCTGCTGACCCCCATGCGCGAGCGCCATCGCAACGCCGAGCAGGTCCTGCTGCGTCGTTTCGATGAGGTACGGCAGGACATAGGCGATGGCGACTTCAGCGAGGACGAACGGCTGATCATCGGCGCTTATTTCAGCCAGGAATACGCGTTCGAGTCCGCCGCGCTCTTCAACCCCAGCATCGTTTCACTGACCGATGAAGAGCCGTCCGTGCCGGGCGCGGTGCGCTTCGTCATGTCGCTGCGAGGCATCGGCGAGGGTCATATCTCGTCGATCACGTTCCGTACTGGCGAGTGGGGACCGGGCGATCGGCTGGTGATCGATCCGGCCAGCGCACACGGCGTCCCGCCGCGCATCGAGCGGCAGGATGACGGATGGGTCCGCCTGCTCTGCGAAGACAGCCGGGATGCGTCCGAAACCGTCATCTTCCCGGTCTTGCCGAGCCAGCGACAGGGCATCGAGGATCTGCGGCTGGTCAACTTCACCGATCACGACGGGGTCCGCAGCGTCATCGGCACGTACACCGCGTTCGACGGCAAGGACGCGCGCCAGGAAATCCTGCGCGGGGTCGACCTGCGCCGGGTCGAGATGAGGGGCGCTTGCCGGCGCCATGACCGGCTACAAGGGAATGGCGCTGTTCCCTCGGCGGATCGACAACCAGTTCGTGATGCTGGGCCGCCAGGACAGCGAGAATATCTGGCTGCTGCGATCGGACGATCTCTACACGTGGGAAACCGGAACGCCGATCATGGCGCCGAAATATCCCTGGGAGTTCGTGCAGTTGGGCAATTGCGGATCGCCGATCGAGATCGACGAGGGCTGGCTGGTGTTCACGCACGGCGTCGGCATGGTCCGGGGATATTGCATCGGTGCCTGCCTGCTCGACAAGGACGATCCGACGAAGGTGCTTGCCCGCACGGCATCGCCGTTGCTGTTTCCCAGCGCGGAACAACGCGGGGGCTATGTGCCGAACGTAACCTATAGCTGCGGTGCGCTGATCCGGGATCGCCGCATCTTGCTGCCCTACGCGATCGGCGACGAGTATTCGGCGTTTGCCGTGGGAGACGTGGATGACCTGCTGTCCGTGATGACCGACAATTGATCCGGCGTGGCGCAGGCTGGCGTTTTGGGTAGTGGAACCTGGCAAGCTCACCAGCTACGGTTGGGCGACGGATGTCGCATTTCGAAGTTGGTAAGCTGCCATTCCGGGCCCGTCTCCCTGACAGCCGGTCTGATAGCCGAGTATGGATCCTGCCCGTCCTCGGCGTGCAACGGCAGCATGCGCGGTAGACAGGAACGCAGGAAGGAAAGGAGCCATCCGGCTGACACGATTGACCTCCGCATTGCCGGCAAAACCGCTGACACCGATGTGACAAATGCTGCTGACAAGTGAGCAGGCGGTCTCGACGTAGATCGCCATAGCATCGGGGGCAGAGGAATAGCACGGGTCGCCGCCGCGTCCCGGCATGACGGCCGTCGGAATCGCTATCGCCCTGCGTCGCCCTCGGACAGGACATGCCGGGCAAAGTCTCGCCGGATCGCAACCAGCTTGGGGTCGATATAGCGTTGGCAGAATGGTCGGGTCGGATCGGTACGGTAATAGTTGCGGTAGCGCGCTTCCGATGACCGGAACCCAACGAGCGGCAACACCTTCGTCCGCACAGCGCTGTCAACTTCCTGCCTGAGCAGGGTGATCGCCGTAGCCGCCCGATGCCACTGGTCGGCATCCCCAAAATAGACAGCGCTGCGGTAACGCCCGTTCGGCGAATAGCCGCTGTTCGCCGAATGGGTGCGCAGATGGACCTCAATCAGAATGTCGAGCGAAATTATTTCAGGATCGAGATCGGACCATCACTCCTTCGGCCCAGGCATCGTCGGGTGCGGTCGATTGCAGAAAGCCTTGATTGACCTGGGAGACGCCGCGCAGGATTTGAAACACGCCTTCGGTGCACCAATGACACCCGCCGCCGAAGCTCGCCGTTTCCATGCTTACCTTCTCCAACCGGTCAGGCGAGATGCCCTTCCGCTTTCTGCGTTGAATGGCGGCAACGTGTAGCGCTGGTCGGATCGTGGCCTAGCATCGGCCGGGCCGTCTTCCCGACTGGGCTTGTCCGCCGACGGCGCTGACCGATACCGGCCCGATTACACCGGCTAGACAACACCTGAACGAACCGATGGTTTCGAGATAAACTCAAGTCGCTTTGAACGACCAGTTGTGGGTCTACTAGTAAAGGTTTGCTCTTGGCCCATCACCCAACCTGAACGCTCAAGCCGCTTGGAAAATCAATACGGGCGTCCGCATATCAGGTATTATAATCATTATACATTTGGGGCCGGCTGGCGAGTACCGTTCAAGTGCAAGGACTTCGAACCGTGCGCTATCGTATTTGACTCATTGCGGCGGTCCATAGGGGACCGTCGCAAGTAATCATCGACCTTCGACCAAGCGAACAAGCTTGGCGGGATCCTGCCCCGTCGGTAGCGCGGTCGAAGCGCTAAGCCGTGCGGCGGTGTCGTCCCAGCGTAATGTCGCCGACTTGCCGCCGTCCTTTCTGTAGGCGTTGGTGGTGCCATCGTCGTCGTAGAGCGAGAAACTGGTGCTCCGGCCCGGATAGATGCGGATGGACTCTAACGGCTGGCGCGTCGAGGTGCTCGGCACCTGAACGCCGATCGGTAGAATGGATCCGGCGCGGACGAACAGCGGGATCTGATCGACCGGTGCGGCAACATCGATCGTTTGGCCGCCAGTGTACTTTTTCTCAGTCCAAAAATCATACCAGTCGGCACCAAGGGGGAGATAGACCTTTCGGCTGGTAACGCCTTGGTCGGTGACGGGGGCAACGAGGAAGGCGGGGCCGAACATGTACTCGTCGCCCATGTCGGCGACCTTCGGATCGTTCGGGAAATCCATAAACAGCGCGCGCATGAATGGTGCGCCGGTCTGATATGTCGTGTGCCCGAGCGAGTATATGTACGGGATCAGCGAATAACGGAGCTTTAGAAACTTCGCGAGGACGGGTTCGGCGGCGGCGCCGTAATCCCAGAGTGCCGTGCCGGGACGCTGGCCATGGATACGCAGTGTCGGGGGTGAAGCTGTTATAGGCGAACCAGCGGGTGAAAAGCTCTGGGTAATCGGCATAGCTCGGTGACATTGCGGCCGCGCCGGCAGGGTCGAGGAGCACGGGGTTCAACGCCTTGGGGCCGTTCGGATACTGCCAACCGCCGGTGTCGCTGCTCCAATAGGCCATGCCGGTTGCGGTGAAGCCGAGGCCCGCAGGGACTTGGCGACGCAAGGCTTCCCAAGTCGACTGAATGTCCGACGACCAGAACAACGCGCCGTTGCGCTGCGTACCGAGATAGGCGGCGCGTGACAGGATCAGATTACGGAAATCAGGTCGGTCGCGTGCCGAGCCGTCGGCGACCCCCGTAGTATGCACGAGCGGGTAGAGGTTATGATAGCGGTCACCCGATCCGATCGAGTAGAAATGGCCGTCCGGCACTAGATCCGGCTCGGTCTCGTCGAGCCAGAACCAGTCGAAGCCTTGGCTGGCGATGTTGTCGCGGATCTTACCCCAGAACCATTCGCGCGCGTCCGGGTTGGTCAGAATCGAGCAGGCCGCCGGTACGGTCGGAGCGGATCGGCAGCCCGTCGACCACGCCGCCGTCCTTTTCGTGAAGCATCCAGCCTTTAGTCGCTAGCATGTCGTAATAGCGCGACTCCCGCTCGAACCGCGGCCAGACGCTGATGATCGAGCGCATGCCGAGGCCCTTGAGCGTGTCGTTCATGCCCTTGGGATCGGGGAAATAGCTGCGGTCGATGTCCAGCTGCCCCATCCGCGACCAGTAGAACCAGTCGAGCACCATCACGTCGAGCGGCAGGTTGCGCTTGCGATACCCTTCCGCGACGGCGAGCAGCTCAGCCTGTGTCTCGTAGCGCGCCTTGGACTGGATCAGTCCGAAGGCGGCCTTGGGGGGCAGGGGAGTGGCGCCGGTGAGCTTCGCGTAACCCGCATAGATCTCGTCGGTGGTCGCGCCGCTGATGACGAAGAACGAGACGCGCTCCCCGACGTTAGACTGCCAGTGCGTCGAATTGTGCAGCCCCGGCGACACCGTCGTCGCCGACGGATTATCCCAGACGATGCCATAGCCCTTGTTGGTAACCATAAACGGCACGCAGAGCGTCTCGCCGGCGGGGGCATCGTAATTGTGACGGCAGTCGATCGTGCGCCCCTTTAGATCGAGCTTGCCTTCCTGGTTCTGGCCAAGGCCGTAATAATGCTCGTCGGGATGCACCGCGAAGCTGGCGCCGACGCGGAACGTCTTTTCGCCGTTGATGGTCTGCGGCGCCATTTCCCAGCCGGTCATCTCGGCGAGCGCGCTGCCGTCGGCGCGCTTGAACGTGATCCCGACGCCCGGCAGCGAGGGCGCGAAATAGCGTTCCATCTGGCTGGGTGCCTTAGGCCAAGGCTTGGCATCGACCGTGATCGACAGCGCGGAAGAAGCTAAAACGTCGCCGCTGGCATCGGTGCGGTGGCTCCAACCGGTCGCGTCGGGCTTGGCGTTAGGGCCAGGCCCGGGTGCGGCCGTCACCTCGTCACGGTCGAGCGCGATCGTGACCCGGACGATATTAGGCGCATAGGGTTCGATCGCGACCAAGCTTCCATTGCGGTCGACGGTAGCGAGCGGCTTGGCGAGCGCGGGTGCGGCAAACGCGACCAGCGAGGCGCCGGTGGCGAGCAGCAGCGCGCGACGGATGGACGGACAGCTCATTATCTCTCTCCCGGACGTGGCGCGGTTGTCCGCTTCACAATTTCACTTATGATATCCTTGTTCATCAGCGCAAGTCATGCTTGATCATACAAATAACATCGGGACCAGAGGGTATCCGTCCGGAGAGGAACATCATGCGTATCGCACTTGCAACCTTGGCCCTGCTCGCTTCCGGCACGGCGTTCGCCCAATCGACGCCGATCCCAAAGATCGAGACGCGCGACGGGCGCCACGCGTTGATCGTCGATGGCGCGCCGTTCTTGATGCTCGGCGCACAAGCGAACAATTCAAGCAACTATGTATCGCAGTTGCCCGCGGTGTGGCCAATGCTCGACCGGATGCACGCTAACACGCTGGAGATGCCGGTCGCGTGGCAGCAGATCGAACCGATCGAAGGCAAGTTCGACTTCACATTCGTGCAAACGCTGCTCGACCAGGCGCGTACGCACGATAAGCGCGTCGTCCTGCTCTGGTTCGGCACGTGGAAGAACACGTCGTTCGCCTATACGCCCGACTGGGTAAAGCTCGACAATGTGCGCTTCCCCCGGATGAAGACGCGCGATGGCAAGGATCATGGCGTGCTCTCAGCGATGTTCCCCGCGACGATGGAGGCGGATAAAAGGGCGTTCGTTGCGCTGATGACGTACCTCAAGGCGCATGATCCACAGAACACTGTGATTATGGTCCAGCCCGAGAACGAGACAGGCAGTTATAGTAACCCGCGCGATTATGGCGCGAAGGCGAATGCGCTGTTCAATCAGGCAGTGCCAGCGTCCTTGACAAGGGCGCTTGGCAAAAAGCCCGGCACGTGGGGCGCGGTATTCGGCGCGCAGGCCGATCGGGCGTTCAACACATGGCACGTTGCGCGCTTCGTCGACGCGATCGCCGCGGCGGGCAAGGCGATCAAGCCCCTACCGATGTATGTAAATGCATCGCTTGCCGGACCCTCAAACGTGCCCGATCCCAACGGCGTTGCGAGCGGCGGGCCGCAGCAGGACGTGCTTGACATCTGGAAGGCGGCAGCGCCGTCGATCGATGCTGCAGCGCCCGACATTTACGACCGCAAGGCGAGCAACGTCGTTGCATATCTCGGAGCCTATACGCGGCCGGACAACGCTTTGCTGGTGCCCGAGATCGGCAATGCGACCGACTTCGCACGGTTCTTCTGGCTGGCGCTGGGGCGCGGCGCCGTCGGCTATGCACCGTTCGGCATGGATGACACCGGGTACTCAAACTATCCGCTCGGCGCAAAGATGCTGGACGACGAGACGGTAGGGGCAATCGGCGGCAAATACGCATTGTTCGCACCAATAGCGCGCGAATGGGCGAAAGTAGCGCTCACGTGTCCGACCTGGGGCGTTGCCAAGGGCGACGACGGCGCGGCGCAGTCGACGGTGATGGGCGACTGGTCGATTACGGCGAGCTTCGGCCAGTGGCAGTTTGGGCAGAAGGAATGGACTTGGATCAAGTCGGATAAGCCGGGCTGGGCGGACCAGCCGGTCGGCGGCGCGGTGGTGGCGCAACTGTCACCCAACGAATTTCTGGTCGCAGGCGATTATGTGCGACTGAACTTCGGCATGACGTCGAGCGGGCCGGCCAAGGGAATGATGGTGCGAGTCGAGGAGGGGACGCTGACCGGCGGCCGCTGGACAACGACAGCGGTGTGGAATGGGGACCAAACAGATTATGGCCTCAACATCATCAACCGACCGCTGCTGCTCAAAGTGACGATGGGAGTGTATAAGTAGGCGTCGCCTTGTTGCCCCTGACTTCCCGGCAAGCGCCGCGCTAGCCGGGATGGTGTCTCGGCCAGACCGATATATCGTCAACTGAACCCCCGCCCTCCGCCAGATGGCGTTAAATCATACCAATTCGCGGCCTTCGATGTGCACCGCTCGATTTCGCCGCGCGCTCGGCCGGTGGCAAAGCTCGAGGCGGCGGTGCCAGCGAGGACGCCGCGGCGGTCATACGTCATTTGCCGGTTCCCAGTGTCTTGGCGATCGCAGCCAGCGCGAGGGGGTTTCATGATAGCGTAGCCGGCGGGAGTCGGGTGGACGCCGTCGCTCGATAGACCGGGTTTCATGCCACCCTCGGGCGTGGTCAACGCTGTGTAATAGTCGACATACGTGTAGCCGTGCGTCTTCGCGTAGCCCCGTATCCAGGCGTTAAGTTCGACGATCTGCGGCGAGGGACGCTTCGACGGGTTCCACGGGAAGGCGCTGGCGGGCGGGGTCGAAGCCAAAATTACCTTGATACCGTTTGCGTGAGCGAGTTCGGCCATACTGGCGATGTTACCCTCAACGGTCGCCATCGTCGCGGCGCCCGTATTACCCGCGATGTCGTTGGTGCCAGCCATGATGTGTACCGCCTTGGGGTGAAGCAGGACTACGTCGTTGCGGAAACGGATCAACATCTGCGGCGTGGTCTGGCCGCTGATTCCACGGTCGAGAAGGCCGTTTGCGAACAGCGACGCGTCCGCGCCGATCCAGTTGTCAGTGATCGAATCGCCCAGAAAGACGACGCGCGCAGGTGTCTTCAGCGCGGCGTTCTGCGCGGCGTAGCGGCAGATCTGACCATAATCGCGCGTCAGCATGTGCAGATTATACATCTGGTAGCTGTCGGTTGGCTTAGGATGAGTAGGACACGGGTCGGCTACGATGCCTACGGCGTCATCGGCGTAGGGGTCGCCGGGGATTATAGTCTGTGCAGAGGCAGGCGCTGAGAGTAGGAGGGCGGCAAGTAGAGCTGCGAGACTTTGGTGGGGCATATCAGTTCCTTGCAAGTGCAGAGGCGATCGCGCGGGCGGCGATCGGAGTCATGCGGGCATAGCCGATGTCGAGGGGGTGTACGCCGTCGGTGGTGTAGGCGTGGCCAAGCAGGCCGTTGTCGTCGACCAGTACATCATAGTAGTCGGCATAGGCATAGCCGCGCCTTGCACAGAACGCGCGGAGCCAGGCGTTGAGGACGCGGAGTTCGTCGGGTTTCCGCTCCTTGACGACATCGCGTGCGGCTTCGGTATAGTTGTTTACCGGGAGCAGTGATCCAAACACGACTTTGATGTGATGCACGTCGGCTAGGTCGGCCATGGCTTCCCAGTTGGTTTCGATCTGCTCGGGGGCTTCTTGTTGCAGGAAGCCCTGCACGTCGTTGACGCCAGCGAGGATCACCACTGCCTGTGGGTCGAGCGCGATCACGTCTTCGTGGAAGCGGAGAACCATCTGCGCGGTGACCTGGCTGCCAATTCCACGGTTGATATAGGGTTGGCCAGGGAAGCTGACGGTAAGATTCCAGCGGTCGGTGATGGAGTCGCCGAGAAATACGACGCGGCGCTCGCCGGGTTTGCGGGCCGGAAGGGCGGCATTGGCCTTTTGATAGATGTAGCGTTCGCCGAAATCCTGCATCAAGCTCGGCACCAGTTTTGCGCGGAATGGGCCGAGCCAGCGTCCCCAGTCCTTTTCCACGACCGTCCTGCGCTCGGGTGAGCTTTGATAATTTTGTGCGCTGGCCGCGCCAGAAAGGAGCGCTAGGATGAGGAACGCCGCGTTCATGGAAGTGTGCCGTGATGCGTCGCGAAGGTTGCGAACAGACCGGGTCACGTCAATGTCCAGCGATCGACGGTCCGCGCATGATCGAGGCGCATGCTCTTCATGTTAGCGGCGTCCGCAGGCGCGTACACCATCTCTGTCTGGTGGATTGCGCACACGCTTGCGGCGCCTCTGCGTGGAACAGGATCATGGGATGAGGTCATGCGGATGAAACTTCTTGGCGATCAGCGCCGACGCGATCGTGCACCACGGGAGTGAGCTGTTCGGCTATTGTGGCTGCGGCCTCGCGCAGGACGGTCTTGGAGGCGTCAAGCGTCACGCGAGTAGCGGGACCATCGACGAACGGCATAGTCAAAGCGGCACGCGCGATTCCTGCAGCGAGGATAGGTACCGATAGGTCGGTGATGCCGTTCAGTACCGGGCTAGGACTCGTGCCGCAACCATTGGCGGCGAGTTCGCTGAGCTTTGCCGCAAGCCCGGCTTCTTCGATCTTGACGCCGGTCTGGCGAATGTCGTCCAGCATCGCCCGCCTCGTCTCGATGGTCTGGAAGGCGAGCAGGACACGTCCTGAAGCCGAGTTGTGAAGAGGGCGTCGATATCCCACGCGCACTGCGAACCCGGAGAGGCCTGGTGCCTCCATCCCGGCGATGACGACCATTTCAGCGCCGGATACGACGGCCAGATGGCAACTTTGCCCGGTTTTGCGAGCGACATCGCGCATCAATGGTAGCGCGGTCGAGACGAGATCCCGGACAGGCGGTTGGCCCATGCTGAGCGCGAACAACCGGTCCGTCAGCCGGTAGCCGTCGTCACCGCGCGCGATGTAGCGATACTCCTCGAGCACCTGAAGCATCCGAAAGATTTCGCTCACCGATCGACCGAGTGCGGTCGATATATCTGACATCATTAGCGGAGCGCTGGCCGAGGCGAGCAACTCAAGGATTTCGAGCCCCTTGACCAGCGCGGGCGCCTGGTAACGCGATTTGCTCTCCATACCTCTCCTTCACGGACTGTCGCGTGCCGCTTCTACGGCAGCGCCGTTTCCACCGCAAAGTACGAGGAAATAATTACGCATGAAACCCACTTTTATATATCATACTTATTCGCTTGAAGATAAAGACTGGGGCTAGGGTCCCGTTAGAGGCCGCCAAGTCAGGAGAGTGAGACGATGACCTCAGCTAAGACCCCGCGCGCTAGTCGCAACCAGCTGCACGCCGGCACCTCGGCGCTTGCGCTTCTCATGATCTGGGCGAGCCCCGTCGCGGCGCAATCCACGGTCAATCCGCAGGACGCAGCAGCGCAGAGTGGGACTGTCTCGCCGAGCGGCGATCAAGGCGTTGCCGATCCGCAGTCGACCGGCAGTGGTCCCGCCGACGGGGACATCGTCGTCACCGGCGTTCGCGCCAGCCTGTCGAGCGCGCAGGCGATCAAACGCAACGCCGACCAGATTGTGGATTCGATCGTCGCGGAAGACATTGGCAAGCTGCCCGACCGAAACGTTGCCGAAGCACTGCAGCGCATTACCGGCGTGCAGATCCAGCGTAGCTTCGGCGAGGGAAGCCAGGTCGCCATCCGTGGGCTTAGCCAGGTCCGTACTGAGATAAACGGCCGCGACGTGTTCACTGCCAATGGCGGTCGCAACCTGAGCCTAGAGGACGTGCCGTCCGAACTGCTGGCCGGCGTCGACGTCTACAAGAACCCGTCGGCCGAACAGATCGAAGGCGGTCTGGGCGGCCTGATCAACTTGCGCACGCGCAAACCGTTCGACTTCGACGGCTTCAAGGCATCGATCAGTGGCAGCTCGAACTATTACGACCTGTACAGCACGACCAAGCCCCAAGCTAACCTGTTGCTGTCCGATCGTTGGAGTACAGGCATAGGCGAGATAGGCGTCCTCGTTGACCTCGCGTATCAGCAAACCGCGTTCCGCCAGGACCAGATTTCCAGCCAGCCCTTCTACCTCCTCAACGAGGCGCGCAACGCGAACGGCACGTTCGTCAATCCGCTCGACGCTGCGACTGCTGCTGGCCTCGGGCGCACCGGTACACCGACCTATCTGTCGCACGGTGTCGGCATTGGCGAGTATCTGGGTGACCGACGACGCCTCGGTACTGACATCGCGGTGCAATGGAAGCCAACCGACCGCCTGTTGCTCACCGGCGAGTACATCCGTTCGGACTTCAAGTTTCGTTACGGCGACTACAGTTATTTCGCGTATACGGGCGACAATCCGATCACCCCGGACTTTACCAAGCCGTTCACCTTCGACAAGGACGGCAACTTTACTAGTGGCACCTTTGCCGACGTGCCGACCAACGCCAACACCAGTCTCGAGACGCGCCATTCAGTCACCAGCGACTACTCGCTGAACGCCAAGTGGAACCCGACCGACCGACTGACGGTCAACGCCGATGCGCAATACGTCCGCGGCGTCACAGATGGCACGCGATCGATCGTGATCCTGAGTTCGACCGCCGAGCGGCTATACGAGGCCACCGGCAAGGGCGTAGTGCCGACCTTCCAGATCTCGCCGGACGGCAACGCCGCCAACGGCAACGGGTCGACCGTCGATCCGTCCAACTACGCTTCGGGCGGCGGCTACCTCGACCATATCGAGCATTCAATCGGCACCGAGAAGGCGGGTCGCCTCGATGCAACCTACAAGTTCGATGGCTTCCTCAAGTCGATCAGCGGCGGTCTGCGCTACACGGATCGTTCGGCTGTTACCGACAGCAGCGGTTATGCGTATTACGGGCTCAACCGTCCGCTCGCACCAGATCTGTACGAAGTGCGACCGTTCGCGGGTAGCCTGTATCGCGGCTATCAAGGCGTGCCGGCGGGCGCAGTGTTCTTCAGCCGCAACACCGTGCTTGATTATGATGCGACACGGGCGGCGCTCGCCCCCTATGTCGACCCATCGCAGACGGCCGCGCTACTCCAGGGCGTCGGTTATCTGCCGAGTGATCGCAACACGCAGAGCGAGAAGACCTATACCGCTTACGGCGTCGCCAAATTCGGTGTTTCAGCCTTCGCGGTTCCGATCGACGGCAATATCGGCCTGCGGGTAGTCAAGACTAAAGTCGGTACTTCGGGTTTTGAAAGCCGCTCGGCGCAGGTGCAGACCGGCACTGACGCGACTACCGGCCAGCCGATCTTCGGCAACGGGCCCGTCGCGTTCGTGCCGATCAGCGTGAATTCGAATTATACCAAGTTCCTGCCCAGCGTGAACCTGACATTCCATTTCACCGACAGGCTCCAGTTGCGTCTCGCGGCATCGAAGGGGCTGACGCGTCCCGACTTCTCGCAACTCAACCCGAACATCGCGATCAATGAATTCGTTGCGACCGGCGGTCAGCGGACCGGAAGCTCGGGCAATGCGAACCTGCGCCCGCTTACTGCCTACCAAGCCGACGCTTCGCTCGAATTTTATGTGTCGAAGAGCACGTCGATCTACGCGGCAGGGTTCTACAAAAAGGTCGACGGCTTTATCGCCAACGTCACTGCGCCAGAGACGTACACCTTTGGCGCCAACACCTACATCTATCAGATTACGCGTCCGCTGAACGGCGACAACGGTACGATCAAGGGCTTCGAGGTCGGTGGCAACACCTTCTTCGATTTCCTGCCGGGTTGGCTTTCGGGTTTCGGCACGCAGGCAAACTTCACGTTCGTCGACAGCAAGGCGCCCAGCCCTGGCGCGCGAGACACGTCGGGCAACCAGTTGCTGGTGCCGCTCGAGAAGCTGTCCAAGTACAGCTACAACCTGATTGGATTTTACGACCAGGGTGCTCTGTCAGCACGTGTCGCGTACAACTGGCGGAGCAAATTTGTGGACACAACGGCGGGTAATGGCACCGGCAATTTGCCCATCTTCAACGCTGCGCGCGGGCAACTTGATGCTTCTGTGACATATACAGTCGCACCGCACTTCGCGCTGACCGTCGACGGCACCAACCTGACCGATACTGAGAACCGTACCTATTACGGCTTGCCCAGCCGCCCGCAGTCGTCAGTTCTCAACGATCGCCGCATCAGCGTTACGGCGCGACTGACCTACTGATCAGCTGCGTTTGCGCGTAGAATGCTCCCATCGGTGAACTGGGTTCGTACGAGATAGACGAACCCAGTGACACCGATAAAGAGGAACGAACATTGCGGCCCACAAGACGGACGATCCTGGGTGCGGGCCTTGCCGGAACGGCTGCACCGTTGTTGACCAAAGTTTCGCATGCCGCATCGCTTACCCCAGCATTGCGGTCTGTAAAGGTAACACCGCCGCAAAGCTTCGCTGGCAACTGGGCATCGCTAACGGCAGGATACAGCGCGCCTGACTGGTTCCGCGATGCGAAATTTGGTATCTGGGCGCACTGGGGCGCTGCTTCGGTGCCGGCCGCGGGCGACGACTGGTATGCACGGGATATGTACCTTCAAGGTCATCCCTCGTACGAACATCACCTGAAGAATTACGGACACCCCGCAGACACCGGGTTCATGGAAATCCAGAACCGTTGGCGGGCAGAGCGTTGGGACCCTGCCGAACTTCTGGACCTCTACAAGCGAGCCGGCGCCCGGTATTTCATGGCAATCGCCAATCATCACGACAATTTGGACTGCTATGCCTCGTCTCACCACCCTTGGAACTCGACCCGGGTCGGACCGCACAAGGATATAGTGGGTACGTGGGAAAAGCTTGCGCGAGAGCGTGGGCTGCGCTTTGCCGTGTCCAACCATTCAGGGCATGCTTGGCACTGGAATCAGGTTGCTTACGGCTACGATGTCGAGGGAGCGCGGCGGGGCCAGCACTACGATGCCGCTAGACTTACAAAGACTGCTGGCCGAGGCACTTGGTGGGAAGGGCTCGATCCGCAGCAGCTTTACACCCAGACGAGCATGGCAATGCCCGATGGCATCACCTCTGTTGCCGAGGCCAACGCGTGGCATGCCGCGACTGATGGATTATGGGATGAGGGTGTGCCTCCGGATCCCGAGTTCGTCCGCCAGTGGGTGCTGCGATGCCAGGAACTGATCGACAAGTATCGGCCTGACATGCTCTATTTCGACAACCACGACCTGCCGTTGCAACAAGCCGGGCTCGACATGGCAGCATATTTCTACAACCGAAACATGCAATGGAACGGTGGCCGGCTCGAAGGTGTGGTAACGGCGAAGGAAACGCCCCCGCAGCGGCGGATGGGGTTGGTCGATGTCGTGGAGCGTGGCCAGAAGAGCTACATCGACACGTTCCCATGGCAGACGGAAACGTGTCTTGGAAACTGGTTCTACGGCGAGCAATATTATCGCGAGAACCGATACAAGACCCCAGCAAAGGTCCTTCATACCTTGTGTGATGTGGTGTCGAAAAACGGCAACCTGATGTTGAGCGTCCCGATCAAAGGCGATGGCACCATCGACGAAAAGGAGCGGCAGATCGTTGAGGAAATCGCGACTTGGATGGGCCGGTATGGAAAAGCTATCTATGGCACCCGCCCCTGGCGCTTGCACGGTGAAGGCTCGACAACTGATGGTGGCGGCGCTTTCTCGGAGGGAGGCCAGACCTCCACTTACACTGCAAAAGACGTACGTTACGTGACCCGCAACGGCGCAGTTCACGCTCTGGTTCTAGGGTGGCCTGTGGACGGTAAGGTGCGCCTCACATTGCTGGGAAGCGGCAACCCCGTTGGTAGAGGCGAAGTACGACGCGTAACGCTGCCCGGTAGCGAGGCACCTTTACCATTCACCCGTTCGGCCGCCGCGCTTGAAGTTCGTGTCCCCAATACCGAACGAAATTCTATCGGGCTCGCTCTTGTCATCAACGGCGTCGGACTGACGACCTAAAGCGGAGCGCTGACAATCGGCAGCGACTGCTGACACGTCAACTCACCAGCGCATGTCATCAGGCCTTCTTAGCTTTTCCGAGAGATGAACGGCAATCGATCGAGTAGGCCACGGCGTTATTGGAATTGACGTGACCCCCGGTTTTTCCCTCCAGTTGGAGCTAGAGTCCGACCCCGGAAAGGGACGGACAGATGAAGCGGAAGCAGTTTTCGGAAGAGCAGATCATCGGCATCCTTAAGGAAGCCGAGGCAGGTGCGGTGGTGACGGATCTGTGTCGTCGACACGGGATGTCTAGCGCGACCTATTACGCGAGGAAGGCCAAGTTCGGTGGTCTGGAGGTGTCCGACGCGAAGCGGCTGCGGGTGCTCGAGGAGGAGAACGGCCGGCTGAAGCGACTGCTGGCGGATACGATGCTCGACAACGCAGGTCTGAAGGACCTGCTTTCAAAAAAATGGTGACGCCTGCCGCGAAGCGGGAAGCGGTCGCGCGGCTCCAGACGGCGCTGGGGATGAGCGAGCGGCGGGCGTGTGCTGTCGTCGGGGCGGATCGCACGAGCATGCGGTATCGTTCAAGCCGGGCAGATGATGGCGACCTTCGGTCGCGTCTGCGTGAGCTGACGCAGCAGCGCCGACGGTTCGGCTATCGGCGGTTGCACATCCTGCTGCGGCGGGAGGGCATCACGATCAACCGCAAGATGACACAGCGGCTTTACCGCGAGGAAGGTCTGACAGTCCGTCGCCGGAAGGGACGAAAGCGCGCCGTTGGCGCGCGGGCACCTGCGCCGGTGCTGGCGCTAGCGCTACCCAACCAGCGCTGGAGCCTGGACTTTGTTCATGATCAGATGGCCACGGGGCGGCGGTTCCGTATCCTCAACATCGTTGACGACGTGACGCTGGAGTGTTTGCGGGCGGTGCTCGACACCTCAATCTCGGGCAAGCGGGTGGTGCGCGAGCTGGGCGACCTGATCGCCGAGCGTGGCGCGCCCAAGATGATCGTCAGCGACAATGGCACCGAGTTGACCTCAAACGCGGTGCTGGCGTGGTCGGGCGATGCCAGCGTCGAGTGGCACTATATTGCTCCGGGCAAACCGACGCAGAACGGGTTCGTCGAGAGCTTCAACGGTCGCATGCGCGACGAGCTACTCAATGAGACGCTGTTTTTCACGGTCCGCCAGGCGCGCACGATCCTCGCCCGCTGGGTCGAGGACTACAACACAGAGCGGCCACACTCCTCGCTCGGCTACGCCACACCGGCCGCCTTTGCGCCAGAACTCGAAAAGCAACGGTCGGTCTCTGGTTGCAGCTGGATGAAAGGCGGGGGTCACGTCACCCGAAGTCAGCCTCGTCAGGCTCCGCTGACTAACGACTCCGCCGCAACAAGGCGCGGTAGCCAGCAACTGAGCTATAGGTTTGCCCTTAACTCGGCTCCGACGTTCCTGGCCATGTCATAACGAAGGCGGTTTCCGTCGATCAGCTCAAGATGCTGTCCGGCCCAAATCCCCAGCGCGCGAAGTGGCTCCGACAGCGAGTACCCGAGTTCTGTCAGCGCATATTCGACCTGTGGAGGCAGCGTGGGATGCACCGTCCGGCTGACCATGCCGTCGCGATCGAGCGCTTTCAGCGTTCGGGTCAGCATCTGCTGCGAGATCCCGCCGATCGTGCGCTTCATGTCGTTGAAGCGCCGCGGACGCTCCACAAGCACCATGACGATCATTACGGTCCACTTGTCGCCGACGAGGGAGAGCACGCTACTCATTCTGCGGCAATTGGCGCTGACGCCGTGAGTGGCGGGCATATCCATGTGACCTAGTCCTAAAAATATGCGTCCTTGGCGGGTTGCTTCCGGTCACATACCTGCTCCTGGTCACAAATCTAGACCGGAGACAATCAATGAAGCTTCTTCACCTCGATTCCAGCATCATGGGCGAGGGTTCGGCAAGCCGCGCTATTTCCGGCGCAGTGGTCGAGCGCCTCCGGGAAACCGATCCGAGCCTTGATGTTACCTATCGTGATCTCGCTGCCGAGCCGATCCCGCATATGACACTCGATGCCTTTCTGGAGCTGGAAAGCGGCGAGGACGTGCAGCAGTTCCTCGACGCCGACGTCGTGGTGATTGGTGTCGGGTTCTACAATTTCTCGATTCCAAGCCAGCTGAAAGCCTGGGTCGATCGCATTGCTGTAAAGGGCAAGACTTTCACCTATGGCGAGACCGGTCCGGTCGGCCTTTCCGCAGGCAAGCGCGTGATAATCGCGCTCGCTCGCGGCAACGTCTATGGTGAGGGGATCACCTTATGCGGCGTACGAGCATGCCGAAACGCTCCTGCGCTCGATCTTCAGCTTCGTCGGCGCGGACGTCGAAGTCATCGTTGCCGAAGGGCTCGGGCGCGGCGAGGAGGCGCGTCGTACGGCGATCGATGGTGCGCTCGCACAAGCCCGCCAGATGTCACAATCTTTCATCGCCGCGAGCTTCTAACACGTGTCAACGGCGGAGCAAAAGTAGGCCAGCGGGGCGGAGTAAAAGCAGGCCACTTGAGGCCCGTGCTGACGATATGAAAAGGGCCCCGATCGGGGCCCTTTTCATATCGTTGCCGTTCTCGGTAAGGCGGTCAGGACGATAGTATCTTGCCGGTGTCCGGGTCGGACAGGACGCTGGCCTGGTTTTGCTCCGCCCCGCGGCGTCGGCGTCCGGTAGACTGCTTGAGACGGTAGCTGTCGCCATTCATCGTCAGGATGGTGGCGTGGTGGGTCAACCGGTCGAGCAGCGCGCCGGTCAGACGCTCGGAGGCGAGCACTTGCGTCCAGTCTTCGAATGGCAGGTTCGAGGGTGATGATGGTCGAGCCGCGCTCGTAACGCTGCGACAGCACCTCGAAGAGCAGTTCGGCGCCAGTCGGGGACAACGGAACGTAGCCGAGTTCGTCGACTACGAGCAGCTTCACCGCCGCCATCTCACGCTGGAGCTTGAGCAGGCGTCGCTCGTCTCGTGCCTCCATCAGCTGGTTCACCAGCGAGGCCGCGGTAGTGAAGGCGACCGTGAAGCCCTTCTGGCAAGCCGCCAGGCCGAGTGCGAGGGCCACGTGCGTCTTGCCCGTACCGCTGTTGCCGAGCGCGATGACGTTCTCGCGGCGCATGATGTATTCGGACCGTGCGAGCTCGACCACCATCATCTTGTTCAGACTGGGAATGGCGTTGAAGTCGAACGTGTCGAAGCTCTTCACCGCCGGAAAACGGGCCGCGCGGATCCGTCGCTCGATGGTCCGGCGCTCGCGATCGATGAGCTCCAGCTCGATGAGCCGCAACAGGTACCGGGTGTGGTCGACCCCGCCTTGCGCGCATTCGCGCGCGACCTTTTCATATTCGCGCAGGATGGTCGGCAGCTTGAGCTGCTTGAGATGATGGGCGAGCAGAACCTGTGGCGTTCCGGCCATCGTCCCCACAGGCATAGCGTCTTTGCCCGTCATGCTGCCAGCACCGCATAGTCGGCCGCGCGCGTCGTCTTGACGTCCATCTTGGGCACGTGCGGATACGCCGCCAGATCAAGGCGCGGCAGACGGCGCTCGATACGCGCCAGCGCGATGAGTTTGACCGCGTCAAAACCGGGAGCGCCCAACTGGATGGCCTCGGTTACCGCGTTTGTGACGATAGGAAGCGGCATGGCTTCGAGCAGCCGCAGCACCTGGATGAACTCGCGTTTGCCCTTGTTCCCCATCCGGGCCTCGAGCAGGTGCCGCAGATGCTGGAAGATGTCCGGCAGGTTCCAGTCCCGAAGGGCCGCTGCCTGGTCGAGTGCGCCGGGTTTGGTCTCGATAAGCGCCAGATAGTGCAGCGGATTGGAGACGAATACGCCTTCGCCGTAGCAACGCGTGTGCCGGGCGATTTCCTCACCCGCGCAGAGGATGACGACCTCGTCGACGAACCCCCTTCACGACCACGTCGCGGAAACCGTACGCGGTCGGCACCGAATAGTCGTTGGTCCGGTAGCGCACCAGCGCGGTCGACGACACGCGCCCGGCGCGCTTCTCACATGGCTCCAGCGGCACAGCCGGCAAACGGCGCAACGCTGCTACGTCGGCCACCAGCCGCCCGGCGATGGTCTGCGCGTGCTGACCGGCATGCTCGCTCTGCCGCGCGCGGCAGGACTGCGCGAACCTGGCGTTCAGGACATCGAAATTGGCAGCGGCCGGCACAGGCACCATGAAATTGTTGCGCGCAAACTTCACCAGCCCTTCGACCTTGCCTTTGTCATTGCCCCGCGCCGGACGTGCGAAACGGTCCTGAAACAAATAGTGGCTGACCAGCTCGGTGAAGGCACGCGTGCGCTCGCGCGTTCCGTCGCCGCAGATCTTCGCCACCGCGATGGTCGTGTTGTCGTAGAGGATGGAGAGCGGCACGCCTCCGAAGAACGCAAATGCCGACACGTGCCCGTCGAGAAACGCCTCGGTCGTCTCACGCGGATACGCCTTGAAGAAGCAGGCATCCGACTGCGGGAGCGACATGCAGAAATAGTGGATCTTCATCCGCTCTCCGCCGACGACCGCGACAGCCTCGCCAAAGTCGACCTGCGCATGCCCCGGTGGGTGCGCCAACGGCACGAAGGTCTCGCGCCCGCGCGCCCTGCACAGCCGCACATGGTCCTTCACCATCGTGTAGCCGCCCGTATAGCCATGCTCGTCGCGCAGGCGCTCGAAGATCCGTTTGGCCGTGTGTTGCTGCTTGCGCGGTGCCTCGCGGTCGGCCGCCAGGATTGCGTCGACAACCGGTAGCAGCGCCCCGAGCTTCGGCTTGGTCGGAGGCTTTGTCCGGCGGTATCCGGGCGGTGCCGAATACAGGCACATCTTGCGGACCGTATCCCGGTTCAGTCCGAACACCTCCGCTGCTTCCCGGCGACTATGGCCCTCGACGAATACAAACCGCCTGACCGCTGCGTAGCTCTCCACGACAAACATCTCCGCCGCTCCGCAAAGGGAGCAGCTTACCAACTGGCCGGATTTTACTCCGCCCCCGACGGCAGTGCGCCGGCGGTCCTGTGGCCTGGTTTGTCACCGCCCTTCACACTCGCGCATGATCCTGCCCGTTTCACCTGTGCGCGAGGCCGAATTTGAGGCATCTGAATGCAAAGATCGATGTCCACGTCCGGCAATGTTCGATATCTGAATGAGCGTCCGAAGTCGCAAAGTTGCCGCGAGAGTCTGAGCGTCGGAAGTGGGTCCTATCAGGCCCGCGCCGCCTGACAGTTCCTTCCAAACCCGGATGTTCAGGCTGCGGATCCGGAATCCCCACAACGGCCATTCGTTGAGCACGGTCTGTCCCGTTCTCTAAGATCGCCAACGCTTCAGCATGGAGTGCCGGAGTCGCGGCCACCAGCACCGCGCCGCCTACCTCGGCCCGCCCTCCGTCGAGGCGCGTGACAACACCGCCCGCGCGCTCGATGATCGGGATTACCGCGACAATGTCATAGGGCTGGAGCGATGGTTCAATTGCGAGGTCGATCCGCCCTGCCGTGATCATCGCCATTGCATAGCATTCGCCACCATAGCGGATCATCTGCACCGCCGTTTTCAACCGCGCAAAACCGGGCGCGAGGTATCGCCGAAATGCTCGGGCGAGGTGGTGTGCAGGATCGCGCGATCTAGGCTGCCGACGTCGCGCGTCGCCAGCGGGCGGCGCACGCCCTCCCGCTCAGTCCAAGCACCGTCGCGATCCGGCCAGAAGCATTCGCGCGTGAAGGGGCTGGCTCATCAGCCCCAGCTCGGCACGTCCGTCGAGTGTCAGTCCGATCAACGTCCCCCAGACTGGCAAGCCACAGATAAATGGGCGGGTGCCGTCGACCGGATCGAGTACCCAACGAACACGCCCGCTGCCCGTCAGCCCGAGTTCCTCGCCGAGGATGGCATGGTCGGGGAAATGCGCACCGATCTCGGCGCGGATCGCGACCTCCGAATCCCGGTCCGCCTCGGTCACGGGGTCGAAGCTGTACCCCTCCTTGGGTTTGGTATCGACCGCGATGTCGGTGCGGTAGCGGGGCATCGTCTCGGCATCGGCAAGGTCGGCGAGGCGGTGCAGGAAGGCGGTGTCGGGAAGGATCATGAAGTACGTCGGTTTGCGGTAGCGGCCTTCGCACACAGCGGCACGAGACACAGAAGCGCAGTAAGCAGCCAGAAGGCGGCGGGCAGGCCGATGCCCTGCGCAACAAAGCCGATCGCAGCGGGACCCGCGAGGATCCCGGCATAGCCGATGGTTGTGACCGCGGCGATCGCGAGACCCGCCGGAATGACGGTTTGCGCGCCCGCCTGGCGGAAGAGGATGGGCACGACGTTCGAAGCGCCAAGACCGATCAGCAGGAATCCCAGGAGCGCGACGGATGCGATCGGCGCCAGCAGCATGACGCCATAGCCCACGATCGAGAGCAGCCCGCCCCACATCATCGTCCGCCGATCCCCAAGCCTCGCGACGATCGCATCGCCGGTAAGGCGACCGGCGGTCATCGCCACCGCAAAGACACTATAGCCGAGCCCCGCCTGCGTGACCGGCAACAGGCCCTTGCCGCTCAGCAACAGTGCCCCCCAATCGAGCATCGCGCCTTCGGTCAGGAAGGTGATCGCCGCGAGCGCCGCGAGCAGCACCACAATCCCGCGCGGGATTACGATCAGCGGAGTTTCCTCGGTCCTGGGGGGTCAGGATCAGCCGGGGCGCAGCCAGTGCCAAAGTCGCGATCATTAGTACGGACGCCGCTACCGCCCCGATGATCGGACTGACCCTCAACGACAGGACGGCGGTCAACAACGCCGATCCGACGAAGCCGCCAACGCTGAACAGTCCATGAAATCCCGACATCAGCGGCTTGCCGGCCTGCTTCTCCACTTCCACGGCATGCACGTTCATGCCGACTTCGATCACGCCAAGAAACGCGCCGAACAGCAGCAGCGCGATCGCCATGGTGGGTACCGTGGGCGCAAAAGCAAGGAAGGGCAGCAGGATCGCCTGTCCGATTCCGCCGACGAGGATCGCCGGTCGCGCACCCAGCTTCGACGTGAGCGGCCCAGCAAGCTGCATCGCGCCGACCGAGCCAAGCCCGAGACACAGCAACAACAGTCCGAGCGCCCCGTCCCCAATCGCGAGCCTCTGCTTGGCAAGCGGAACGAGCGGCGCCCAACAGGCGAGGCCGAAGCCCGACACCAGGAAGGCCAGACGCGTCGCGAGGCGCGCGCCGGAACTGGAGTTATACACGGGTGATGTCCTTGAGTTAGGTCAGGGCGCGCGAGGCTTGCGGGTCGGCGCGAACAAGGGTTGCGCCAGTTTCGGTCATGGCTCGCACAACACGATCAGTGGCGTCGTGCTCGACCACGATATGCGTAAGGGCATCGACGTCACACACGCGATACGGGGCTTGTCGACCGAGCTTGTCGTTCATCGCGAGAACGATCGTACTTTGGCTACGAGCAGTCAGCGCGCGTTTAAAAGTGGCGTCAGCTTGGTCGTACGCACTGACACCCCCTCGACGGACAGCGCGCATGCACCAAGGATGCAAAGGTCGATGTTGAGCCGTGAGATCGCTTCGACCGCAATACCATCTACCGCGCCGCCAACCATATGGTCGATTTTGCCGCCTACCATCAGCAGATCAATATCGTCGCGATGCTGAAGCGCAGCGGCGATCATTATCGAGCTCGTGGCGATGCTAAGGTTAAGATAAGGCGGCAGCTTTTCCACAAGGGCAAGGTTGGAGCTGCCGTTGTCGACGAAAACGAAGCTGCTCGGTTCTATGAACCGAAGAGCGGTGTCAGCCAGCGACTGCTTGCGGTGCACGTCCTCGCCAACGCGCTCTGCCATTGGCTTAGCGCCTTCGACGACGGGCAAGGCGCCCCCATAGACGCGACGACACAGGCCTTCCGCTGCAAGGCTGCGCAGATCGCGCCGGATCGCATCCTCCGAAAGGCCGAACTCTTCGGCAAGCGCGCCGGAACGCACCGGCTGCCCGGCGGAAAGGCGGGCAACGATCGTGTCGCGGCGACTCGACGGAATGTCAGTTGGCATTCGTTTCCATTAGCCGTGCAATCGTGCAAGAACAAGAATTTAATCTCATACCGTGCATGAACGCGTATCCTCATAATTTGGTCCTGACAAATAAACGTTTCCCGGCCGCGCTCCTCGCGTTTCTCAAATAGCAACTGGGAAGGCTACGAGCCTCGCCATTTGCGTCACGGGCGAACTCGGCGGGTGCTGATTGGAATGCCGAAGCGTTGTCGATGATCCACGTCCAAAGGGTCATCGTTTAGAAGGCCGCGGCTTTCTCAAAACTCGATTGTCTTCGGGAAATGGCGGCTGGGTCAGGGACGTCGGCTAACGCCGCCTGTCTTCCCAATAGCGTTGTCTGCTTTCCCTTTTCATTCGCGACATCCATGACGGTCGATCATGCGCCGAGGGCATTCAGCGCGGGGATGAACGAATGTCTGAAGTTGGGGGAGGGGGGGAAGGGCCTGCGAATTTCCGGGTTTGGGTCCGTGCGCCCCCCAAAAAAAACCCGCTCTCTGGGAACGCTGAACATTCCCATAACTCCGTCTTCTTTCCACAATTTTGGGAGCAATTGGGAACGGACTTTGAGAAAGCAGGTCTCAAGGCCTCTATCAATGTGATTGCCGCGGACGAATTCGCAATACGGGTTCGTTTTTGGGGAGCTGACGCTGCGGCGTTCGTTCAACACGCCAACGAACGAAGCCTGTCGTCACTCAGCGCCCATTACTCTGCGTAGTATTCGTCGCGGACTGGCGGGATATGATCCATTCGAGGCGATCGTTTGTCATGTTCATCAAGCACACGAAAGACCCCGACATCACGTAACTAACTCCGTCCGCGACGTTGCATTCTCTATTCCGCTGGCTAAGCCAAAGACGCTCAGAAGCAATGACCTGCTTACGTTCATCATCGTTGAGTGATTGCAAAAAAACCTTATAGGACCTGTTTAGGCTCGAATCGATCTGCGTAAGTTGTTATTTCAAGCAGTGGCTCTCGACGTAACCGTAGGGAAGTCCGTAAACTTCTTCCGTCCAAAAGCGGCCATTGGTCACGTACGATTCCAATGCCATCTGCGACCAGCAGCGCCCATTTAGATCGTCCGACGCAACATCATTGGGAAGAGGAACGTAAAACTCGGGTTCCAGTGACGTTGCAGATTTGGATTGCCGTGCGCTTGCATAGACCCACTCTGTGCTATTGCCGCGCTGGCGGTCAACAGAGGGAGACTTACGCGCGCGCCCCACTTCATAATGCGATCGACAGTCGTCTTCATCGGTCAGTACTTTAGGCGGTATCTATCGGATAGTAACAGAGAGTCTTTTGAATGCCGATCGTACCGATCGCTTGAGTCTGACATGCTGATAGCTTTCCATTGAACGATCCTAATCGAGAACGCGCCGGTCATTTCGATTGCCGTTCCCACTGAGACAGGGCCGGCTAAGTGGGGCGTTCCATGTTCTGGCCAGCCACGGTAGGTGGCCAGCCCGCTGGCGAGGTCAAGACGGAACGAGTCGCCGTTCATCCGGCTGGCGTAATATTCGCCATACGCGTTCCAGACGTTCACGAATGGCTCCGTCGTTTCGATTGACCGGTCAAAATCATGCAGCCTGTTTTCCGTGGTGCCGGTTTCCGGATCAATCTGCCAGATCGCCGTCCCGTCCGCATTGAACAGAAAATACCTCACGACCGCTGATTTCCTCGCGCACCGAGCCGGGCAAAACATGGGATTCGAAGACGAATAGCTCCCCAACTCCCTCGACCGGGAATACCGAGTTTACCGTATAGGATTTCGGATCGACACTATGAGCCGCCATTATCTATTCTCTCTCCTGACTTGGCCGTTCCCGAAATTAGATCGTTTGTGGGAATCTGCGCATCAAGCGCGATGTGGGCCTAAAAAAATGACGGCAGCGCCCAAGAGACACAGCGCTGTGCCTCCCAAGTCCCAGCGATTCGGCCGAACTCCCTCCGCGACCCACAGCCAGAGTACCGCCGAAGCGATGTAGATGTCGCCATAGGCGGCATACGCACGCCCGGCATCCGCGGTATCTACCCTCGTGAGTAGGTACGCGAACGCGACAAGAGATGCACAGCCCGGAACCAGCCAAATCACTGATTTGGACATGCGAAGCCACCCCCAAAACGCAAAGCAGCCTGCAATTTCGGCCAGTGCCGCACCTGCGTAGATAATTACCGATTGCATAGAACGGGGATAGCAGCCCAGCTTACCAGTGTCAGGCGAAGTCAGATCATCCGAGCTGTGTCACGACCCCCAATGCGGTAACCGACAGCGAGGCGATTGCCGCGCCAAGGATGATCCACAGCGTGTCGATCTTGGTCGTCAGCAGAAGTCCGAAGCTCACCAGCGCGATCCCGGTCGTCACAGGATCGGTCAGGCCATCCCTCGCGAGCGGGACCGCGGCAGCTAGCAGCAAGCCGGCGCTGGCGATGACGACGCTTTGCAGGACCGACCGGACGCGCGGGTTTTCCATGCGCCGTCCGACGATATGGACGAGCGGGATCATGATCCCGGCAGGCGTTCTCATCGCCAGCCACCCGGCAATCGCACCGGGGACACCGGCGACGAAATAGCCGACGCTGACTATGTAGAGGCCGACCGGCCCCGGCGAACTGCGTGTAATGACCACGGCCTCGTTCAGTTGCTTGTCGGTCAGGACGTGGTGGTGTGCGACCAGCGAGTCCTGAATGACCGGCAGCGATGCCAGCCCGGCAAATGCCGTGACTGTGCCCTTGAGTAGCAGCAGATAGAGCAGAAAAAGGTTCATGCTCGCACCGGGGGTAGAACCGCGCCGACCACCGCCGCCAGCAACAGCACTTCGATCGCGGATAATCCGGCAATGACGTAGAGCAGGAAGGCCGCAGCACCGATGACCGCAACGCGGGGCCGCGCGCGGCCTTTCCAATGGGGGTGCGCGATCGTTCTAGCATGTCTTGACGGTGATCGCCACAGCAGCAGCGATAGCGCCGTGGATACCGGCCTGGACCCAGCGGTTGCCCTCTGCTTCGCTAAACAACGCCGTCGCGACCACAACCATGATCGTGCAGGGGATCGAGGACGCCAACAGCGCGATCAGCGCACCCCACCAGCCCCGCAGCAGCCATCCGACGCCCGTGCAGAAGGCCAGCACATTCGTCCCCGGCGTCAGACGGGCAAGCCCAAAGCACAGTGTGAAATTATCGACGCTGATCCAGCGCCGCTTGTCGAGGAGTTCGCGGTGCAAGACCGCTACCGTCAGGCTCCCACCCCCCAGCGTGAAATTGGCATAGCGCACGAACACGTCGGCTATGGCGGCAAGCGTCGAACGAGCAGGCGGTGTGACAGTCTTTGGCGGGTTCATCGACGGACCCAGCAGGGCCAGCAGGGCAGCCGAATACGACTTCTTTGCACACTCGATCTCCGCATTAAGAAGCGTATCGAACGAGCGTGCGGCTGCCAACCATTTCCCGTTTCAAAACCCTTTGGTAAAAACCGTAGCGTCAGGCCACGTCCGCTAACGCCATCTGCCTTCCAAATAGCGGTCAGTCCGCTTTCCATCCCAACACGACTTCGCGAGCGGATAGCCGGGGTTCAAAATTAGTTATTCGTAAAGATGAACCAGCGTCCGAAGTTGGGAAGCGAGGGAAGGGGCGTGAGTGTCTGCTTGTGGGTCTCGCCGGCGGGCCTGCTTCGGTACCCAGCAGCCGTCCGTGCTCTAAGCGGCAGCCGCGTCGCTCGCTTCCCTCAATGGCGGCGCCAAACCGGCATCATGCGGCTTAGTTCGCGGTGTCGATCGATCCATTCATGTTTGAGGGCACCGACGACGTGAAGCGCGACCAAGGTATAGAGCAGGTAGGACAAATAAACGTGAGAGGCGCCGAAACCATCGTGGACGGCGTCGCGCGTGGCGGGCGGCAGGGTCAATATCGTGCCGATGCGCGGCCATTCGAACAGTCCGAACAGGAACATCGGGTGGGTCGCTGCATCTTTGTACGCCGAGTCCATGATCCAGCCGGTCAGCGGCATCGCAAGGATCAGCGCGTACAGCAGCCAGTGGGTCACATGCGCCGCGCCGATTTCCCATTTTTGATAGGTGGTCGGCATTGGGGGAGGCCGATGCGTAAGCCGCCAGAGCAGGCGCATGATCGCGAGGCCGAGGATCGTGATCCCGACCGACTTGTGCAGGTCGATCGCGGGGCGCACGCGGTAGTCGGCAAGATGTGGCCAAAGCCAGGGCAGGGTCACGTTGATGACGATCCCTAGCGCTATCAGCCAGTGGAAGGCGATGGCGACGCCTGTGTATCTGCTATTCATCCACTACAACTCGCTCCACCACCTCATGCCGATTCTCGGTCCTCGACGCATTCTGCAATAGCGGGTTCAGCAAGCGAGCGTTAGGCGCTGGTCGATGCAATCCCCTCTCGGCTATCTTTACCGCACAGTCGCCGCGTCTGTCGCCACGGCCGATCCCGCTGGCGAGCCGGCTGATCGGCTTGGCCGCCCCGCTGGTGTTCGTCGTGCTGATCGCGCAGGCGTTCCTGCGCCAAGGGCTCGCCATATGGTCGGTCGGGATCGCGTACATCCTGTACGACACGGCGCTGCTCGTGTTTACGGCCTGGCAGATCCGTAACCTCGCGAAGACTACGACGCCGGCCCCGAGCGGCGTGCAGCCGAGCTTCGGCGTAATCGTCGCCGCGCATAACGAGGCAGGCGTGATCCGTCTGGCGATCGACCGGCTGCTTGCCCAGGACCAGCCGCCCGAGGCGATCCTGATCGCCGATGACGGATCGAGCGACGATACGCCGTCCGCCATGGCGGCGGGCTACGCGTTAGCAACGCCACCAATCGGGGGACTCGTCGAGATCGAGATTGGGCACACGCGGCTTCAGTGGCTGCGACTGCCGCACGGCGGCAAGGCGCGCGCGCTCAATGCCGCGCTCGAGCGGATCGCGACGGACGTGGTGCTGACCGTGGATGCCGACACGTTGATCGAGCCCGGCTCGATCGCCGCGATGCGTGCCGCCTTTGCAGCGGAGCCAGAGCTGGTGGCGGCTACCGGGGTGCTGGCGCCGATCTGCGGTCCAAACCTGAGCGGTCGGATATTCGAGTGGTTCCAGTCCTACGAATATGTCCGCAACTTCCTGTCGCGCGACGCGTGGATGCGGATCGACGGGCTGTTGCTGATTTCGGGCGCGTTCGCGGCGTTCCGGCGCGACGCGGTGCTGACGGTCGGGGGTTTCGATCCGGATTGCATGGTGGAGGATTACGAACTGATCCACCGGCTGCACCGCCATGCCCACGATGTCGGGCTGCACTGGACGGTTCGCGTCGTCGGCGGCGCGCTGGCCCGAACCGACGCCCCTGCAAGTATCCCTGCCTTCCTAAAACAGCGCCAGCGCTGGTTCGGCGGCTTTCTGCAGACGCAGCACTGGAACCGCGACATGGTCGGCAACGCGTGTTACGGGCGGCTGGGTACGCGGATGCTCCCGGTGAAGGCGCTCGATACGGTGCAGCCGATCTACGGTCTGGCAGCCTTTGCGGTGCTGATCGGCCTCGTCGTCACCGGTCGCTACACGCCTCGCCTTGCCGATCCTGCTCGTGATGATCGCCAAGATCGCGATCGACCTGAGCTTCCACCTCTGGTCGCTCGGCATCTATAAGCGCTGGACCGGGCAGCGCGAAGGCTTGAACCTTGGGCCCGCGATCGTCGCCGCGATCGCCGAACCGTTCAGCTTCCAGCTGTTGCGTCACGCGGGCGCGATCTATGGCTGGTACGCCTTTCTGCGCGGCGGTCAGACCTGGAGTGCACAGACCCGGACCGCGCTTGAGCAGCGTGCTTGACGGAGAAGCCGGCGGCGTCCGACGACTACGCCCGCGGACGAGGTTAAGTGGGAAGCACTGCTCTGCCAGAGCTGATCATGCTGCATCATCCGCGACTTCGGTCGAACGGCCGAACAGTTTCCAGCCGAGCAACCCGGCGACCAGCACGCCGACGATCACCCAGGTCAGATTGCCGAGCAGGCTCGCGATCGTCTGAACCTGGTCGCTGAAGGCGCGACCCAGCGAAACGTAGATCAGCAGCCACAGCACTTCGCCCGCGACGTCGAGGACGATGAACCGTACCCAGGGATATTCGGTCAGTCCGCTGGTGACGTTGATCCATGGCCCCAGCGGCCCGATCAGCCACCGGCTGAAGAAGATGCCCCAACCCGCCCATTTGCGCGAATAGGCTTCGGCCTGCTCCACCTTGTCCGCCCCGCCGATCCGCTTCGTGACCGCTGCCAGCAACGGCCGACCGCCATATCGTCCGAAGGCGTAGCCGATCTGGTCGCCGACGATTGCGCCGGAGGCACCTGCAAAGACGACAGGCCAGAATGAGAGCTCTCCCTGCGCGACGAACGAACCCATCGCGACTAACGTCAGCGAGCTGGGGAACGGCATGCCAGCCGCAGCGAGGATCATTGCACCAAACAGCGCAGGGAGCCCGTAGGTCGTCAGCAGTTCTAGCAGCTGATCGGTCATTTGGCGGGGGACGCCGTCGACGAAGCTGGCCGCATATACGGTCGTGGCGGGGGGCCGGGAGGCGGGTAGGGCGGTCGCGCGTGGACGATCGCATACATTAGTTTCGCGTCGATCTGCGTCATCGAATGTCCGCTGTCCCGCGCGATCCGACCGAGGGGGACGACGGTCCGGCATCGGCGGCAGGTTCAATGCCTGGTGCAGGACGTGGGGCGGGACGTGATACGAATGTGCGACATAGCCTATGGTCATCCACCGCTCGATCGGCTCGTCGCGGTGCGCGTTCCAATATATCGCGTCGCTGACCGTCCGGACCGCGTGATAACCGGTGAAGGCTAGCACCGCGACGAACAGCGCGATCAGGGCTTTTCGCCAGGGTCGATTACGTATCATTCCAGTGCGATACGCGCGCCGGGTGCGACGAGCAACGGCGGCGATACTGCTATCTCTTCAACTCCAGAACGTCTCATAAGACGACGTCGCATGCACGGGCCGGTCTCGCAATAACGACAGCGGTTCGTTGTCGAACATGAATGGGCGTCCGAAACTGGGTCGTGTCGAAAGACGCCGAAATGGCCACAAGTGGGTCTGGCCGAACGCCATAGGCAAGGGCGCGTTCGGCCACGCCCGGAGTTCGAGCGGGCAACCCGGGCTTCCGATAACGGCCATTCGTTAAGCGCGATCTTTCCCGTTTTTCCCGGCTTGCCGTTTCTGGAAAAAAGGAATGGAGCACATTTTGAGAAAGGGGCTTACCCGGGCGGCTCTCGGCGCTGTCGCCCTGGGCGACCGTTTCGCTGTGGGTTCCCAATCGGAAGGACGACCGAAGCTACATCGCTATCAATCCGACGTTCGTCAGGTATTCACCCAACGCAGCATCTTCACTGCCGGAGACAATGGCGCCGACATAGCCGTCCGGACGTATCAGCACCCGATCACCGGCCATGACGCCGTAGGCGGCCTGGAAATGTCCGAAATCGTCAGCGAGATCGCCGTGCACGCCGATCGCGTGGACGTGCAATCCTGGCCGCGACGTCGCGGACGCACCGCCGTAGGTGAGCAGCGTCCAGTGCGGGCCCTTGAACACATCGAACAACCGATGAGGCTGGCCTGCGGCGCCTGGACCTGCGCATCGGGCGCTCGGTCGCCGGCGAGGAGAACGCCATGTCGTTCCGGTGCTTCGAACGCCAGAGAAGACGCGGGATAGCCGATATCGAGTTGATGCGTGTCGCGCCCTCGCCGCATGTCACCACGCTTCATCGCATCGAGCAGGCCGGTCGCGAGACCGAGCATAGTTTGTGCCACGGGGCGGCGCTCCGCCTCGTAGGTGTCGAGCAATGAGTCTGCCGCGCCGCGCATCACTGCCCCAAGCTTCCAGGCGAGATTGTATGCATCCTGCACGCTGGTGTTGAGGCCCTGTCCACCGGTCGGCGGATGGGTGTGCGCTGCATCGCCGACGAGGAACACGCGGCCGACGCGGTAACGGTCGGCGAGCCGGGCGTTCATGTGGAAGGCGGATGCCCAGGAGACGCTATGGACGAAGAGATCATCCCGACCGGTCCGCTCGCGCAATAACGCGGTCAGTCCCTCGGCCGAGAGGTCGATGTCGCCTTCCAGTGGAATGGGCCCCTGAAGCTGGAACAGGTCGGTCCCGGCCAGCGGACAAGCGGAAATCTGGCGCTGCATGTCGCCTTCGCCGAAGCGATGCCACACGTCGCGTGACAGCCCTGACAAGCTTACGTCGGCAACGATTGCGCGCACGCCCAGCGTCTTGCCCGGAAAGCCGATCTTCAGCGCGGAGCGGACGAATGAGCGCCCACCATCCGTACCGATCAGCCACCGGACCCGGATACTCTCCTCGCCGATCTTGGTCGCGATGCGCGCTGTCACGCCGTCACCGTCCTGCGTGAAGCCCAGCAGCTCGCACCCGAACTTGGGCACCTGGCCCAACTCGGCCAGACGCTCGCGCATGATACGCTCGGTCAGGAACTGCGGCACCATCAACGGCAGGTGGTACGGCTCGGCAGGTGTCGCGGGCTCGGCCTTCACCATGTCGGTGTCGGTGAAGCTGCCGTCATCCTCATAGTGGCGTTGCTTGGGATAAAAGCCACCCGCCGCGACGACCCGGTCGAGGATGCCGAGGTCTTCGAACACTTCCTGCGTGCGGGGCTGAATACCCTTGCCGCGTGACCCCCGGAAAGGGTCGTCTAGCTTCTCGATCAGCCGGAATGAGATGTCGCGCCGGGCCAAATCTATTGCCAGCGTCAAGCCGGCCGCCCCCGCACCGCAAATCAAGACATCTGCGACGAAATCATCTGTCATATCACTTTCCTATGTGCATTATGCACATAGATAGGATCGCGCAGTGGAGTCAATATAAACGTGCATAATACACTTACCTCGCGGCTTCTGCGTGATCTACATGGTTCGTTGATCGATATCGTCAGCGTGATGAACCGGCCGCAGCGTGACGCGGTGATGGTCCGTGAGGCGGGCATCGCGCTCGATCGCGCATTGTTTCCCCTTCTGGTAATGGTGGAACGGCTCGGACCGATCGGTATTGTCGACCTCGCCGACCGGGTGGGGCGCGATTACACGACAGTCAGCCGCCAAGTGACAAAACTGGAAGGCCTCGGCTTCGTCGAGCGTCGATCGACCGCAACGGATGGGCGCGTCCGCGAAGCGGTGATTACTGCCGGCGGCAAGGCCCTAACCGACAAGATCGACGTGACGCGTGAGGCGATGGCGCGCACGATCTTTGCCGATTGGGCGGACCAGGATGTTACCGATCTTGTACGACTGATGCGCCGTTTCGCTGATGCGGTGCAGAAGGACCCGGCAGAGCAGCGCTAACGCTCTTTCCCAAATTCCGTCATGTGCGGGAACGCCGTTGATTGCGTCTTGCAGGGCGCGATCGCGCGGACGCTGCAGCATGGGCTGTTCGGCCTGTCGTCGGCCGCGCGTCTGAGTGCGTTGCCGGCGCTGCCGCTGACCGCGCTCGTCGTGCTGCCGATCGGCGGAATGGTCCTTGCAGCTTTCTCCTGGGCGACCCGGTCGCGCAAGCGGCGGATGGTCGATGCGGTCGAAGCCAACGCGCTGCACGGCGGCCGGATGTCGGTACCCGACAGCCTGGTGATCTCCGGGCAGACCCTGCTGTCCAACGGCTTTGGCGCCTCGGTCGGGCTGGAGGCGGCCTACGCACAGCTCGGCGGAGCGATCGGATCGGTCGCCGGTCGCGTGTTCAACCTGCGCCGTGCCGACCTGCGCAATCTGGTTGGAGCCGGGACGGGTGCCGCCATCGCGGCGGCGTTCGGCGCACCGCTGGCCGGCGCGTTCTATGCGTTCGAGATCGTCATCGGTGCCTATACGCCGACCGCGCTCGCCCCCGTGGTCGCGGCGGCCCTTGCCGGCACGCTGGTCGCGCAGCTTCTCGGCACGCAGCCCTATGTCATTGATTCGGTCGCAACGATGCCGACCGAGACGCATCACTATCTGATCTATGCCGGGCTGGGCGCGCTGTGTGCGGGGATCGGCATCGTCCTGATGCGCGCGGTGGCACTGGTCGAGACCGCGTCGCGGCGCGCGAAGCTGCCGGAATGGGCGCGGCCGGCGATCGGCGGCCTGCTGCTGATCCCGGTCGCGCTCGTATCGCCGCAAGTACTGTCGGCAGGCCACGGCGCGCTGCACGCCGATCTCGCGCTCGGTGCGCCGCTGGCATTCATTGCGACGATCTTCCTTGCGAAATGCGCGGCCTCGATCGTGTCGCTGGGCTTCGGCTTTCGTGGCGGACTGTTCTTCGCGTCGCTGTTCGTGGGCACGCTCGTCGGCCACCTGTTCGCCGGCAGCCTCGCCGTCATGTTCGGGCAGGACCTGGTCGATCCGCGCAACGCCGCGCTGGTCGGGATGGCGGCGCTCGCGGTCGCGGTGGTCGGCGGGCCGATGACGATGGCAATGCTCGTGCTGGAGGCGACGCACGACTTCGCGCTGACCGGCGCCGTGCTGGCGGCAGCGCTGGTATCGTCGACGATCGTCCGCGAGACGTTCGGCTACAGCTTCTCGACGTGGCGCCTCCATCTGCGCGGGGAGACGATCAAGAGCGCGCGCGACGTCGGCTGGGTCAAGACGCTGACCGCGGGGCGGATGATGCGCCGCGACGCCAAGCCGATCCCTCGCGACGATCACGGTCGCCGAGTTTCGCCGCCGCGTGCCGCTCGGCGCGACCAGCCGGACCGTCCTCGTCGACGGCAATGATCACTATGCGGGCATCGTCCAGACGCCGACGGTCTATGCCGAGGGCCTGGATCCGCAGTCGCCGGTCGGCCCGCTGGCGATCAACACGGACGCGGCACTCACGCCGACGATGGATATCGCCGAGGTCATGCGCCGTTTCGACGCGTCGGGCGCGGACGAACTGGCGGTGCTCGATGATGATCGCCAGGTGCTCGGCATCCTGTCGGAGAGTTTCGTCCGGCGCCGCTATGCCGAGGAACTCGAAAAGGCGCAGCGCGACCTGTTTGGCGAACGCTGACGCTTTACGCGGCCAGCAGGCGCGCGCCCATCGCCAGCGCCATCACGACCATCATCACATTCTCGGTCAGCGATACGAAACCGAGCGGCGCATTGCTGCTGCCTCCGACGCACGCGCATTTAATATCGCGCTTGTCGACATACACCGCCTTGAACACCGAGACCGCGCCGATCCCGCCTATGAACAGCGCGACCGGCACCGACAGCCAGGTTAACACACCCGCCAGCATCAGCACGCCTGCGCCCAACTCGGCAAAGGGGTACACATACGCATAGGGGACGTAGCGCCGTGCGAGCAGGTCATAACCAAGGAACATTGAAGAGAAGCGCGCGACGTCCTGCAGCTTCAACATCGCGAGAAGGCACATTGCGACCGCGATGAACCGCCCTGCACCGGCGATGCTCACGAGCGGCGCCCCGGTAAGCCAATCGATCGTCATCGCGAGCGAGGCCGCGACCGCGAACACCGCGATCACCGGCGTGTAGGAGGTCGCTTTGGGATCGGGCACGGCGACCCCGAAGAACCGACGCAGATCGTCGAACCCACCGACCCGCTCGCCGTCGATGAAGGTCTGCGGTGTCGTCGCGACGCCGTGCTCGGCCTTGAACGCATCCTGCTCCGCCCGCGTCGTCAGCCAGTGGTCCTCGACCGCATACCCGTTGTGCTTCAACAAGTAGCGCGCCTTCAACCCGAACGGGCAGACATGCTCCGGCATCACCATCCGGTAGAGGACGGCCCTTTTTGCCGGTCGTGGCGGATTCGGTGGGCTGGAGCATCGCGGCGGTCCTTGGGATGTGATCGAACACTACCCATATAAGGTCCGTACCCCGGTACGGAATCAAGAGGCAGTCATGACCACGATTGCGGGACTGGCGCGGGCTGGCGATGTCGGCGTCGAAACGGTGCGCTTCTATCAGCGGCGCGGCCTGATCGCGACGCCGGCGCGCGGCAGCGCATCGGGCCTGGGCGGCGGGGTGCGGCGTTATGGGCCGGAGGACATCCGGCAGCTTCGGTTCATTCGCTCGGCGCAGGCAGCCGGGTTCACGCTTGATCAGATCGGCGAACTGCTGGCGTTGGATGCGACGACCGATCGCGAACGCGCGCGGGCGTTGGCGACCGAGCAACTGGCCGTGCTCGATGCCAGGATCGCGGCGTTGCAGACCGCACGCGATGCGCTCCACCGATTGTCCGAAGCCTGTTCGCATCAAGACGAAGGACCGTGCCCCATCATCGAGGCGTTCGACCGGCGTTAGTTTCGTTTAGTGACTTAGGTCTCAGAGCACCCCCGAGCTATCTTGACGTGCGGCGGCCAACTGACGATAGGCGCGATCACGGCGATGGATTTCCGCCGGGCCACCCGGCCGAACCGCCCCTCGCAAGGGCCGATGATTCCTACCAGGCGCCGCAAGGCAGCAAGGAGGATTCATGCGCGCGACGTTTCGTACTCTCTACGATGACATGAACATGGCGGCGTTCGTCCGCGATCGCCGTGACCATGCCGTCTCGGTGCTGCGCTGGGGACTAATCCTGGTGCCGATGGCAGCGGTGGTCGGTACGCTATGCGCCGCGTTTCTGTGGAGCCTCGATGCCGCGACCCGACTGCGGTTCGTCGCGCCATGGCTGCTATACTTGCTGCCGATCGGTGGGTTCGCGGTCGGGTTGCTGTATCATCTGACCGGGCGTTCGGTGGAAGCCGGCAATAACCTGATCGTCGAGCAGATCCACGAACCGGGCGGCGGCGTGCCGCTCCGTATGGTGCCACTGATCTTCGTAGGCACTATCGTGACGCATATGTTCGGTGGATCGGCCGGACGCGAAGGCACCGCCGTTCAGCTTGGCGGCAGCCTTGCGAGCGGTTTCGGCCGCGCGCTCCGGCTCGATGCGGACGGCACGCGCGTCCTGCTGATGACCGGGATCGCCGCCGGGTTCGGCGCGGTGTTCGGCACGCCGATCGCGGGTGCTGTGTTCGCGTTGGAGGTATTGGCGATCGGACGCGTCGAATATCGTGCGCTTGTGCCGTGCCTCGTTGCGGCGTTGGTCGGCGACTGGACGTGCCTAGGCTGGGGTATCCATCACGGCGTCTACCGCATCGATGTGCGGGTCCCGGTCGATGCGCTGCTCGTCGCAAAGGCAGGGATTGCCGGGGTGACGTTCGGGTTGGTTGGGCTCGTTTTTGCCGAAGCCAACCACGCTCTTGGTGGATGGCTGAAGCGGATCGTACCCTATGGTCCGTTGCGCCCCGTGATCGGAGGCCTTGCCGTCATCGCGCTCGTCTACGGCTTCGGCACGCGCGACTATCTCGGTCTCGGCACGCTGGCGGCGACGTCGGACGGGCTCACCATCGCCAGCTTTTTCGGCCCGGACACGCATCCGTGGAGCTGGGCGCTCAAGCTTCTGTTCACCGTCGTCACGCTCAGCGCCGGCTTCAAGGGCGGAGAGGTCACGCCCTTGTTCTTCATCGGCGCGGCGCTCGGCAACGCGCTCGCGCCGGTGTTCTGGGTACCGACCGGCGTCTTCGCCGCGCTCGGGTTCGTCGCAGTGTTCGCAGGTGCTGCCAACACGCCGCTCGCCTGTACTTTCATGGGGATCGAACTGTTCGGCGCGACCTATGCCGTGCCGATCGCGGTCGCCTGCTTCGTCGCCTACTTCTGCTCGGGGCACAGCGGTATTTATCTGTCGCAGCGCATAGCAATCCCCAAGGTACAAGCGGACGGGCTCATGCCCGACGCCACCCTCCGCAATACGCGGGCGCAACGCGCAGCGCGCCGACGTGAACGTATTGGGTCAACGTGAAGCTGGGCGAGCGAAAGCGCCAGCAAGCCTCCGCCTTCCCCAAATCATTTGATGACAGCAGGCTTGGCCGAGTCTCGAATACGGATCGGCGCGGGCCGGATGATGCGATCCGGCGACGATCATGCCACGCAGTAATGTTGTGCTGCTCAGAGTAGCGAGGATTGGACCTCTGCTTTGGCAGGGATCGCATTATAGTTTCCGCGCCGACGCTGTTCGGTTTCCGCGCTGAATCGGATGTCCACGTCACGGTCCCTTGCGTAGCCCGCGAGCGCGTCGTCGCGCAGTTCGGCCCATGGCCGCTTCCGGTCCGGGCCAGAGGGTACGCGCGGCAAAAGGCCGGGCTGCTCGCTCCACGTCAGCAGTTGCTCCAGTGAAGAAGCATTCAGCATATCGCGCAGGTGATGCGCAGTAACGTAGGCATCCGGCATCGCACGGTGCGCTGGAAGGCCCGTCGCACGATCCAAGCCGCTCGGCATCCGCTCGTAGCGCAGACCCCTGATTGGAAAAACTGGGGAGGGCGGGCCATGTACGAAGCGCGCACTTCCATGTGCAAATCCAGCGGGCACCGCCCGAAAGCCTGGGCGAGCAGAAACGTTGCTCGAACGTCGCCCGATGCGCAGCCAATGCGAGCACTCCGCCGGTCGGCCGCAGGACCTGCGGCGCCACATCTTTCCAGAATGGCGCTCCTGCCACGTCTGCATCAACGATATGGTGGATGGCCATCGTCTGCGTTGAGATCGGCCCGCCCGGATTGACGAACCGGGCACCACGCTCCTCGTTGACCTCCCAGCGACCATTGGTCTCCCGGATGACGTCTTGCCAACCGATCTCACACACGCTGTGGGAGGCGGAACCCGCTGTCTCCAAATCGATGACCCGGATGCGCGAGAGGGCGGGATTCGAAAGGATCGTCATGTCCTTGGAAGATATCGCGTAAGGCAAGTTCCCACAATGTTCTTCGGTCCGCAGGTCCGAGGCGGGAAATCGATTTATCGCTCCGACCAATTCCAGCGACGCGGATCGTTCAAGTCAGTTAAGCTGACCTTCAGTTTCAGCCATTGAACGACAGTTCCGTCCTAGTCTTCGCCATTCAACCGGGCTTCAGGATGATCGCACACCGATGAATGAATGGCGGAACTTGGGAAGGCCATAAGGCGCTACGAATGTCGGCTTGTGGGTCGATCCTGGCATTTGGGAGCCATTTGCAGATGTCGGCGAGAGCCCGAACTTTTGATCGTCAATTGGTCAATGAGGTTAATTTTTCTTGAGTACAGCTATGGAGAAACACATCAGATCCGGTCAAGGCGGCAGGCGTCGGATGCTCACGCGTCGATTGAGCCTGCTCAGTAGCGTAAGCGAACATGGCGATCCTATTCGTGCCGAAAGCTACGCCATATTACGCCAGTTTCCCCAAGTCCGAACACGGCGACG
>NZ_JAMXSR020000002.1:85000-1907500 GCF_024124765.2 Sphingomonas sp. H160509
CAGCATCCGCTGTCTTGGCTGTGGGCAAGCTCGGCCAGCGCGCGAAGCGCGCCCTGGGTCCCATCAAAGTAGTACTTTGATGGGGGGCCCTATTAGGCGCAGTTCTGCTGCGTCTGACGGGCGCAGCGGGTGTGGGCCTGTAGCTCAGTTGGTTAGAGCGCACCCCTGATAAGGGTGAGGTCGGTGGTTCGAATCCACCTAGGCCCACCACACACAAGTGCGTTTGGGGCCTTAGCTCAGCTGGGAGAGCGGTTGCTTTGCAAGCATCAGGTCATCGGTTCGATCCCGATAGGCTCCACCATTTCGCAGGATACGAGACGAGGCAGCAAAGCTGCCGTGCACGTATCCAAGAACGGCCAGCGCAGAGAAGCGCGCCCACAAGGCGCAGCTTGGCTGCGACTGACGGGCTCGCGGGCAACGCACCATCAGCCACAACCTAGAGATGAAGAGAAACGGTTCGCCGTGCGAGAGCACGGTGATTGACGGGCACGCCCGTCGTATTTGACATTGTGAATGGGTTTTTTAAAATCGATGCCGTGAGGTGCTCGATTTTGGAGACGAGGATTGCTTCGGCGGTTCGTGAGGCACTTCTGTGCAGCGCGGATTGGACGAGCGGTTCGAGGCTCCAGATATCGACATCATCATAACTAATAATCTGGCTGAGATTATAATCATCCGCACCTGACAAAGGCCAACGCGCACTGCTCTGCCGAGTTGGTGACCTCTTCGGAGGCACCCAGTGATGTCGTTGGTGGTGTGGACTCTCAAGCGTGAGGTAAGGGCAATTCGTGGATGCCTTGGCACATACAGGCGATGAAGGACGTGGCACGCTGCGATAAGCGTCGGTGAGCTGTGAGCAAGCTTTGACCCGACGATTTCCGAATGGGGAAACCCACCTATCCCGATTAATTCTACTTGAGCAGCAATGCTGGGGTAGAGTTAATTAGGTTAGGTATCACTTAGCTGAATACATAGGCTTCGTGAAGCGAACCCGGCGAACTGAAACATCTCAGTAGCTGGAGGAAAAGACATCAACCGAGATTCCGTTAGTAGTGGCGAGCGAACGCGGACCAGGCCAGTGCCTGAATTTCAACTAGTAGAAGTCTCTGGAAAGTGACGCCATAGCGGGTGACAGCCCCGTATACGAAAGTGAGAATTCAGGACTCGAGTAGGGCGGAACACGTGAAATTCTGTCTGAACATGGGGGGACCACCCTCCAAGCCTAAATACTCGTATGTGACCGATAGCGAACTAGTACCGTGAGGGAAAGGTGAAAAGCACCCCGATGAGGGGAGTGAAACAGTACCTGAAACGGATTGCCTACAAGCAGTTGGAGGGCTTTTATGGCCTGACAGCGTACCTCTTGCATAATGGGTCTGTGACTTAATGTATCAAGCAAGCTTAAGCCGATAGGTGTAGGCGCAGCGAAAGCGAGTCTGAATAGGGCGCCAGAGTTTGATGTATTAGACCCGAAACCCGGCGATCTAGGCATGACCAGGATGAAGGTGCAGTAACATGCACTGGAGGTCCGAACCGATTAACGTTGAAAAGTTACCGGATGAGTTGTGTTTAGGGGTGAAAGGCCAATCAAGCCGGGAAATAGCTGGTTCTCCGCGAAAACTATTGAGGTAGTGCCTCGCACGAACACCTTAGGGGGGTAGAGCACTGGATGGGCTAGGGGGGTCGCGAGATCTACCAAACCTAACCAAACTCCGAATACCTAAGAGTGATATGCGGGAGACAGACGGCGGGTGCTAAGGTCCGTCGTCAAAAGGGAAACAGCCCTGACCTACAGCTAAGGCCCCCAAATCGTATCTAAGTGGGAAAGCATGTGGGACTTCCAAAACAACCAGGAGGTTGGCTTAGAAGCAGCCATCCTTTAAAGAAAGCGTAACAGCTCACTGGTCTAAACAAGAGGTCCTGCGGCGAAGATGTAACGGGGCTCAAGATACGTGCCGAAGCTTAGGGTGTGCCACTTATGTGGTACGCGGTAGCGGAGCGTTCCGTAAGCCTGTGAAGCGATCTGGTAATGGGTCGTGGAGGTATCGGAAGTGCGAATGCAGACATGAGTAGCGATAAAGAGGGTGAGATGCCCTCTCGCCGAAAGACCAAGGGTTCCTGCGCAAGGCTAATCCGCGCAGGGTGAGCCGGCCCCTAAGACGAGCCCGAAGGGGGTAGTCGATGGGAACCACGTTAATATTCGTGGGCCTGGTGGTGTGTGACGGATCATGTGTGTTGTCATCCCTTATCGGATTGGGATGGCTTCGAAATGGTTCCAGGAAATAGCCCCACCGTATAGACCGTACCCGAAACCGACACAGGTGGTCAGGTAGAGTATACCAAGGCGCTTGAGAGAAGTGTCCTGAAGGAACTCGGCAAATTGCCTCCGTACCTTCGGAAGAAGGAGGCCCCTCACTATGCGCAAGCACTTTGAGGGGGCACAGGCCAGGGGGTAGCGACTGTTTAGCAAAAACACAGGGCTCTGCTAAGTCGGCTTCAAGACGACGTATAGGGCCTGACGCCTGCCCGGTGCCTGAAGGTTAAGTGGAGGGGTGCAAGCTCTGAAATGAAGCCCAGGTAAACGGCGGCCGTAACTATAACGGTCCTAAGGTAGCGAAATTCCTTGTCGGGTAAGTTCCGACCTGCACGAATGGCGTAACGACTTCCCCACTGTCTCCAGGACATGCTCAGCGAAATTGAATTCTCCGTGAAGATGCGGAGTACCCGCGGTTAGACGGAAAGACCCCGTGCACCTTTACTGCAGCTTCAGAGTGGCATTAGGGAAGAAACTGTGTAGCATAGGTGGGAGGCTTTGAAGCATCGGCGCCAGCTGATGTGGAGCCATAGGTGAAATACCACCCTGTTTGTTTCTGATGTCTAACCTCGTTCCGTAAGCCGGAACAGGGACCCTCTGTGGCGGGTAGTTTGACTGGGGCGGTCGCCTCCTAAAGAGTAACGGAGGCGCGCAATGGTGGGCTCAGGACGGTCGGAAACCGTCTGTTAGAGTGCAATGGCATAAGCCCGCCTGACTGCGAGACTGACAAGTCGAGCAGAGACGAAAGTCGGTCATAGTGATCCGGTGGTCCCTCGTGGAAGGGCCATCGCTCAACGGATAAAAGGTACGCCGGGGATAACAGGCTGATAACCCCCAAGAGCTCATATCGACGGGGTTGTTTGGCACCTCGATGTCGGCTCATCACATCCTGGGGCTGGAGCAGGTCCCAAGGGTTTGGCTGTTCGCCAATTAAAGTGGTACGTGAGCTGGGTTCAGAACGTCGCGAGACAGTTTGGTCCCTATCTGCCGTGGGCGTCGAAATTTGAGAGGAGTTGACCCTAGTACGAGAGGACCGGGTTGAACATACCTCTGGTGTACCAGTCGTTCCGCCAGGAGCGCAGCTGGGTAGCTATGTATGGACGGGATAACCGCTGAAAGCATCTAAGCGGGAAGCCTCCCTCGAGATAAGATTTCATAGAGCCGTCGGAGACCACGACGTTGATAGATCGGATGTAGAAGTGCGGTAACGCATGGAGCTAACCGATACTAATTGCTCTATTCGCGCTTGAGAGTCTCACACCATCAATGACAACACTGGGCAACCAGCTAGCCATTCGATAGTGCGGATGATTAAGACGACGCCAGATTGCCAATCCCCTCGCCGTCGAGGGATTGGTCGAATACCACTACAAACCTTGCACGGTATCGATTTTAAAACCCTCAAGCTTCGCAGCAATGCGAAACTTTGAGGGACCCAGATATGAACGCAAACGCATGTCGCACCGGCTCCATTGCCTGGTGGCTATAGCGTCGGTGTCCCACCCGATCCCATTCCGAACTCGGCCGTGAAACCCGACTGCGCCAATGGTACTATCGCTCAAGCGATGGAAGAGTAGGTCGTCGCCAGGCATTGAAGCCCGTGCAACATGCAAACACACACCATATCCAAAACCCATTCACAATTTCTCATACACTCAGTTCCGCACAACGCGGACACTCGGGCCCCATCGAAGTACCACTTCGATGGGATCTCGGCGCGGGGTGGAGCAGCCCGGTAGCTCGTCAGGCTCATAACCTGAAGGTCACAGGTTCAAATCCTGTCCCCGCAACCACCACTATAGAACTCGACATGCCGCCCTTACGGGCGGCGTTGTCGTTTGTGGCAAAGGCGACGAGGTCTGCGACCTTAGCGACGACCTCCGCCTCCGGGCCATCCGTGCCGTCCGGGTAGATCGTCACGCTTTCGATAAGCGTCGACAGGATTTCTGCGGCTCCGCCGCGGACCGTCTCGGCATCGAGCGCCTCGCGCAAGCGGCCGACCTTCTCCTTGAACAGTTGCTGCACTGCCGGACGCGACAGAATCGTCGCGGAGGGGCGCGACCGCCGTTGGCGTATTCAACTGTCCTTCAAGGCGCGCTTTCTCGGCCTCGCGGTCGCCAAGGAGCTTCAGCAGGGCGGGGCTCGCCACCGCGGCCAGCATGTTGGCGGCCAGCGTGTCGATCTCGCGGGTGACTACGGCGAGGCGGTCGATGATCGATTGATCCTGCCTCGCGGACGTGCTCGTCAGCCGTGCCAGCTCCCGCTGGAACTCCTCGGCGAACAGCCGAGCATGATCCTCGGTCAGCAACTGGTGTTGGAGAATCGAGAGGGTCGCCGTTTCGAGGGGGCCCTTGCGTACCGAGACCGTGTTCGAGCAGGTGCCGCGCTCCTTCTGGCCGGCGCAGCGATAATAGTCCTTGCCCGATATAGTGTAGCCCGACCCGCAGCAGCTGCAGCGGATGAGTCCCGACAGCAAGTGCTTCCTGCGGTTCTGACGGGCGACCGGAACACCGGTGCTGGGACGCGAACGGTGCTCGATCTGGGTCTGAACCGCGCTCCACTGTGCGTCATCGACGATGCGCAGATCAGGTACGGCGACCTCGATCCATTCTGAATGTTCGCGTAGGCGATAGCGTCGCTCGCGCTTCTCGCTGTCCGGGTTGCGACGCCATTGCCGGCGTCCCCATACCAGCCGGCCGACATAAAGCGGGTTGTTGAGAATGCCGGTCGCCTTTTTCGGGTCGCCGCGGACCGTCGAGGCATTCCATTGCCCGCCGCGCGGACCGGGCACGCCGTCGGCATTCAGCCTGGTCGCAATCTGGATGGAAGACGCTCCGGCCGCGAACTCGGTAAAGATCCGCTCGACGATTGCGGCCTGTGCCTTGTCGACCTCCAGCAGGCCGCGAACGCGCTCGCCGCGGTCGTCGAGGCGGATGACCCGCTTGTAGTCATAGGAGCGACCGCCGGCACACCGTCCCGCAAGCACCGCTGCCTCCATGCCGCGCAAGGTCTTGTCAATGAGGTGCTTGAGGAAGATCGCGCCCAGCAGCCCGGCGACGGCGAACTTGATCTCGTCGACATGCCCCTCGCTCACCGTGTGCAACTGCACCCGGTGGTATGCCAACTTCTTGCCGAGCCACGCCACATCCTCCGCGTCTCGCGCAAGCCTGTCGAGCGCTTCGCAGACGATCAAGTCGACTGTTCCCGACTCGATGTCCGCCAGCAGTTTCCTCAGGCCGGGCCGATCACGGCGATAGCCGGACTGCTCGGGGTCGTGATAGGTCGCTATCACCGCGCCGCCAACATAGGCGACAAGCTTCATGCACGATTCTGTCTGATCAATACTCGACGTAGCCGTTTGCATCGCGGTCGAGTGGCGCCCGTAGAGGACGATGCGGGGGGCAGGGCGCATCAGCATGGCGGAGGAGCACCTTGTGTCAGGAGTACATTAAGGAGCGGGTGTGTCGGGATCATTGGTTGCCTGCGAGGCGGATGCGCAGCGTGCATAATGTTCGGCTGCCGCCTGCCTCGCCATCAGTCGGACGAGCTTTGTCATGCCGATGGCGAAGGCTGGATTGGCAGCGTGCGATGGGTTGGCGGGAGCAGGAGTGGCAGCGGGTCTCATCCATGATGGGATGAAGGCTCGGACGATGAGCGGACAGGGTACCTAAAACTGCTGCGGCGATCATCGCCGCAGCCACTCCGCGGGCGAGATCTGAAGCAGGGCCGCACCGTGCGGCGGCTTCGAGTCTGCCAAGAGCTTAATGACCCGCTGATGCAGTTTTCTGCCCGCCTTGTTGTCGGGGTCGGTACTCGTATCGCCGATATGCCGGTCGCAAAGGCTGATCGCCTTCAGCGCGGTGGCAGTCCGGCGCACGCGGTTGGCGGTGCCAGGCAAGGCAGGCGGTGTCGGCGCCGCCATCGACACCTGCTGTCCTTCGTCGATGGCGTGGAGTGCCGCATCCAGTCGGCCGGGCAGGGCGATAAGGTTCATGGCCAGGACGGTAACGGCCTCGGGAACCGACAGTCCGAGCTGTGCCTGCGCGAAGCTCTCCTTACCCATCCCATCGGTGCGAAGCATCTTCGGGGTGATGGCGGTCAGCGGCGCGATCTCGGTCTGGATGCTTGCAGCTATGCGCGGATTCGCTGTGGCGTCGAACGCGGCGGGACCGATGCGTTGGTAGATGCGGCGTGCCATCGAAAGGAGCCGATGATCATAGGCGAGCCGGCCGCTGGCGATCGCGCGATCCAGCGTTTTTCTACCCGAGCCGCCCCCTGCCATGCCGAGAAACTGGTCTAGGCGTCTAGAGGGTTTGACGAGCCGATCAATAAGAAGGGTGCCTTGCCTCGCCCAAGCTGGATCGTCATCGACGAAGCGCGGACCCATCGGCTCGGTCGCAAGGCGTCGTAGATACTCGGCGAGGAGTCGGGCGCGGACGACACCGAGGAGCAGTGCGTGGTCGCGTACGACTGCGCGGAGAAGCGTTCGCTGGTCGGGTGAGTCAGGTGCCAGCAGGTAGAGGCCGGCAAGATCGCCTCGAAGGAGAAGCCGCCAGCCGATGGCAGACGAGGCGCGAAGTGCCTGCAGGTTTACCGTGTGCCGCACGATGTCGAACACGAGATCCTTCTGTAGTTGGTCGACGTCGGCGATCGTCGTTCCGCCCGTCAGCATGCGCGTTACCCATACGCCGATGCTGCCGGGCAGGCGATAGTGGCGGGGAAATACCAGCGGCTTGAGAAGCAGCTCGCCGGAAAGATGGCGAAGGTCTCGCTGCCGGCCCTCGACAGCAACCTTCAGTGTGTATTTCCTCCAGGTGACGTCGGCGCGAAGGGCGGAAGGCGCCACCGGCTCTTGTCGCTGGTCGTTCAGGACCGAGGAGATATAGGCAGCGGCCAGATCCTCGATACGGCTCAAAGGAGTGCCGCTGGAGAAGAGGGGCGTGGTTTACGAGGCTCGCGGGGCGATGACGACCGACGAACGGCACCGTGTTCAAGTATGTGTTCATAGAGAATACTCAGGTCAGTGCATACGGTCCCTGGAACCGTATCGATCAACCCCGAAGGGCGTTTGCTGACCCGCACTCGCAGCGGCGGGAGACGGAAAGGCGGGGTTGATAGCGCGCCCCGGCGACCTGCATGCAGCCGCTCCAGGTGGCGACCATGAACCTAGTGCTTCGTTCGCGCATCTCAAAACGAAGCGCTGGCTCATTAATACGTGAGACGCCTCATGTCTACAGGCGATAAATCTTAGTTGCGCCAAAAGCACTTGGCGGACTGCATCCAAACGCAAGACGGGTAAAAAAAAAGTGCCACCGCAGGGTCGAACGTGATCGCATGTTATGGTGAAGCGCGAAATTCTTTTTCGAAGGGTACGACCGGTGACAGCGTAATCGCTTAAGCGTAGGCAAGGCATTGGGTGTCAAAAGATAGAACAATCGCTCTCTATCCCAAGCCGGTTATTCTGTTCTGGCGAGCCACTTTACGTCATCGATGTATGGTCGAAATAAGAATACGCTGTTCCGACACACGACCGAATGAATAGGTTGATTTCCCGACTGTCGCGATCTGGCGGCCACTGAAGTCTTTCCCGCTGGAATGCCGGTTGTATTCAGTGCTCGAGAGGAGGCTTAGCTTCAGCTGCTAAAGTTGTTTGGTAATGGCATGCTAGCTAACGTTAAGTTTCGGATTTTTCTTTCGCCAGTCACGATACAGTGCGACGATCTCGGACTTCGCGAGGCTGGGATTACCTGCAACGTCGCCAGTGACTCTAGCGAAGTCAAGTTGTTCCATCACGTGCTTGACGTTCCCCTGTATGAAATAATGCGCAGACGGGCTCTTGGAAAAGTCCTGATGCACTCGACCGGCCTGTCCACCTACGCGCTGAATTGCGAAATCGGCACATTCCTTCGTCGTGAATTTGAAGTCGGGGTGTCGCGTCTGGACTGGGCGCAATTTGCGGAGTTCCGGCTTGCGACGCCAGATCTGGAATACCGCTGGCACATCGTACGGCTTGGACCGGAACAGGAATGCGTCGGCAGGCACATCCCATTCGCGCACCAGATGGAAGGAACGATCAAGCCGGTTCACGATCGATGCCTTCCGGAACGTCCTTGGTAGAATGAACGCAATTACGCTGGACTGGCGAGCAGCATGGTTGAAGAATCGGACTGCTGTGCTGGAGTTCTTGCCAAAAGGCGGATTGCCGATGATTGCAATTGGTCGGTCAGTTTTGATTATAACGTCGAGAAAGTTGGCGTTAATGATGCCAGGGTATTTAGGTTCGATATCAAAGGCGATACTGCCGCTGGGCAATATCTTGTAAAACGATCCCGTCCCGGCGCTAGGCTCGACCATTCTGTATTCGGAAGGATCGAAATATTCTTTGAAACAGTCGTAGAAAAAGGCGGCGACATCTGGTAGCGTATAGTACTGATCGTACTTCCTGTCTGACGCGCTATTGTCGTTGCTTGCCGCTCGTTTCGTCATGGCTGACGGCTTTGGTTCGAACGTCAACTTCCGGGGAGGATGAGGCGGCCTTCCGAAGGCCGCTTACCGGATGTGTCGAAACCCTGGAGGCTGTGGTCTTAACGTCGTTGATCTTGCCCATCGTCTTTGCTCCTCATTCATGTCCGTATGTTCGACGAAAAAATCCCGGCTGCTCGACAATTTGAGCCGAGCAGCCACTCGCATTTGCTTCCCACGAATGAACTCACGCGGGCTCGTCGTTGTCATTGGAAGCGTCAGACCGCAGGCTCGCGAAGGCATCGAAAACATCGATGACGTCTGCCCGCGGTGCGGCCGGGTGGACGTCGCGCTGTTGCGCCTCGGAGGTGCGGCGTACCGCCTGTCGCTTCCTGACGGTGGGCAACCTCTGACCAGCTTCACGCGCTGCCGCGTTCTCGGCCTCCCTCTCGTCATGAAAGGCCCGAATCACCTTCAGCATGGCGCGATGAAGCTTCAGTTCGAGCGCCTGCTCGCCTGCGTAGCGGTCGAGCCGGTCGAGCATCTCGCGACTGTCTTGTTCGCGGGTTTGGCGACGCTCGTTCAGGAGGATACGCCCCTGATCGTCGAGTGCGTTTTCGAACGCCAGATCCTGCTGCAGATAGGGTGAGACCGCGCGCGCGAGGGCATAGAGAGGACCCAGCGCGATACCGGATGCCTGACGGCCAATCTCGACCATGATTCGGTAGACGACCACAGCGCGGAGCTGGTCTGCACTACGTTGACGGTCTGCTTGGGCAACTACCTGTTCCTGCTTCGCCTGCACCAGCTGCGCTTCCAGACGGGCGACTTTATCCATTGCCGACTGATGCTTGGTCGTCGCTGCTTGCACTGCGCCACGTGCGGATGGCCGGGCGCTGTTCTCCGGGTTCTGCAGACTGGCCGGGACTGGCGGCTGGTCGCCCTGTATCCAGGCAATCCATTGGCCGGCATCGATCGTTGCAGGCAGGATGCCGAACAGCAATTCGGTGACGAGATCACGTCGCGCAGGCATATCGATCAGAGCGGCGATCCGGTCCATACTCCACGGTTGCCGATTGGCCGTGATGCCTAGTTCGACGGCGAGAGCAGCGAGCACATCCGTGATGGCGGGATCGGTTTTATCGGTCATTGTCTTTGGCTCCTGATGATGCAACAGTGCGTCATTGGCCGTGTCTTAAGGCGGCTGACCGAACCCCGGACAGGGTACCTAAATCTTCATTTCACACAGGCGCGGATGTGCGCGCCTTCACCCATGACGTGCTCACCCGCACATGTGTGTTCGCGTGCACGTGTACGCGAGGGGGAGAAAACAGTGAGAAGTTCAGGTTTTTGTGCAAAGCTGCAAACAACGGCTCAAGCCGTTATTTGCGCGCGCTGCGCTATAATCGGATTTCCGCGTGCGGAAGTCGGGGGGCAGGGTCGGCCTGCACGCCGAGCGCGCAGGGGTCCTCTGGCTGTGCCTCCGGAAGGCGGGGCAGGGGCAGCATATCTTGGGCGATTGTTAGTTACCCATTACTGCGTATCGCCATTCGGGCATGCTGGTTGTCGCACCATCATCCTGGACACCGAGATGCCCGTTCCCGCCGACATAACTCATATGACCGAAGCGCTGCGTCGACGTATCGATTGGCAGGAGCGGGAAGCGCTTGTCGGGACAGTCAGACCCGGACGGGAGCGTGGAATCCAAGCCGTGACGAGCCGGAAGTCTCGTTGGGTCGGTACCATCAATCTTCAACGACCGGCTGCCGGCGAACGGCCGACCGTGGCGAACGGCGCAACCAGTTTTCACACGCGCCTTTCGACGATCTCCAGAAGCGACGGCGTGACCGCAGCAGGCCGTAGTTCAGTCAATGCTGCCGTAGGGCAAGAACGGTATCTTACCGACAACTGGGCCCGTGAATTGTCGAGGGCAGCAGGTTCCGAGCGCTATGTCGTCGATGGTGATCAAGCCGATGATTCAGTCAACGACCCGGACTCTCGCGTCGTCTTCATTCACTCGAACATCTCGGACGTTGGTGTAGAACGCGTCGCGTTCTGGGAAGAAGCTTGGAGGGTCGAACGCAAGGCCGGTGCGCCGCGCCTGCGATTGAACCTGACCACGATGAGCGAAAGCGATTGGGAGATGCTGAGCGCCGACCCGAACGCCCCAGCAGCTCTGATCGACATTGTTGCGGCGCTCAGGAGAGGGGAGCAAATTGATCAAGGTCGCTGCTACGTCCGCGATGGCAGCCGGTTGCTGGAACTCGAGCTTCGACAAGAAGATCTCGACTGGGCAGGACAGCTTGGCACAACCTACGGCGCGGACCTGAAGACACGAGGGCTGCACTTCGTTCGACCACGTTTTGGGCAAGTGCAAAAACAGTTCGTAGCATCACTGCCAGCCGAGCTTGATGCCGCCGCGCATAGGGACATCGTCACACAGTTTGGTGCAGAGCTTGACACCCTTGGCCTTCCCTTCACAGCAGCACTTCACAGACCCAATGGCTACAACCACCGCGCCAATCATCATCCTCATTTCATATTCTATCCAGCGATTTGCAGGCGCGGCGCGGACGGTCGCTTTGATCTTGCTTCGGGCCGCAAGCTCCGTCCTGGCGAACTGGCGGGCTGGACGAAGGAACGTCGGCAAAGCACGTTTCATCAAACCAGTGCCAGCGCAGACGTTGTTGCCCTGCGCAAACGTTTTGCCGACATATGTAACTTCCATCTCACGCGGGCACGTTCCGGACGGTTGTACGATCCGCGCACCTACGAACAGATGGGCATAGCAGCGGCGCCGATGATGTCGCTCGGCAAGGCGGCTTCGGCGTTGGTGAAGGCGGGCATCGATGTGCCGAAAGATCGCGACAATGCGCAAACATACTGGTCTGCACGCAAGCTCGAGCTGGCCAACCGTTCGCGCGAGCGCCGTGATCGTCACGTCGAAATTCTTAAGGCCTTTCGAGCGGTCGAGCCGCGTGTTGGCGACGTGCCGATGGCAAAGCTGCGAGACGAGCTCACTGGCATATTTCAACATATCGAAGAAGGCCGTGATGGACTTGATGAGGTGGCTCTACAGCTTGAAATGGCTTTGTCAGCGGCAGTTCGGCTGGCCGAGAACTGCGCTCGCCTTATTGCGGATATCGGTGCCGGGCTGGCGAAATCGGCGGATGTTCGAGAGCGGAGCAGGATCGCGGCCAGGCACCAGCTGGCGCTCGCCCACATGGACGAAATTGAGCAGGCCATCGCACCGTATCAAGCCACAGCGAAACACCATACCTTGGAAATGGAGCGCCTGGAAGCGCGGGCTCAAAAGCTGTGCGACCGGATTGCGTTAGAGCAGGCCTGGGTTGCCGGCTCGGTGTTGGCCGCGCGGCATATCACTCGCCTGTCACCGCACCGGCACTTCGACAAACTCATCCGATATATCCACCGGCATCCACAACAGGCTGATGACGCTACGACGTTTGTTCACCTGTGGCGTGAGGACGGGCGCACGCAGTTTAAGGGGCTCAAGTCGCTCGACCTTGAGTTGCTCGTAAACCCCGCCTTTGCGTTTCGTGCAGACCGTGCTCTGGAAGCGGCCATCTTGGCGCAGACCGACGGCGTTGAGCGCCTGCTCCGCTACGTCGCGAAACACGGTGTTGACCAACTTGAAGCCCGGACACGGCCCCCGAAAACAGCCAACGATGCGATAGCAACACTTAACCGGCGTTATGGGGCGCATCCGCTGTTTCTGCGAGGCCGCTTCGACGCTGACGTTGCCTTCGTCAACAGGAATGCGCCGAACGAGAAAATCCTGATTGGCGAGCCGCATGCGACGCAAGAACGCGGCGAGATGATGAAACCCGTAACGGATCACTCGACGGTAAAACTGGTGTCGGCACTCTCGCCGCTACGTGCCGGTTCAGACGGAGTCAGCGCTGCTGTTGTCCCAGTCGCGACCCGGACGTTTCGGCCAAACGACGCCGGGCTGTTCGCAAAACAACCGACATCTGCAGAGACCAAGTCTGTGGAAACTACGGCCCCGATTACCGCCAGTTGGAATCTTGACGAGGATGTCAGGGCCGCACTGGGCGCAGCAAACTTCTACCCACGTTTGAGCGGCGAAGACGATGGTGGACCGGGATCGATTTCTGGGGCGGACGTCCAGGCCCCTGCCATGGAAGCTCCAGATACGAGGGGGGAAGGATATCGCCATAAGCCAACTCCCAGAGGTTGAATTAAGCGAGAATGATCAAGTCGAAAACGAGGCGAGGATCCATGATCGTCCCGTCCAAGAATCTGAAAACATCGATTTTACTGCGTCGCCAAAACTGCCGAATACCACTGACAAGCCGATGTCGGCTTCTGCCGCTCGCATAAAACCGATCTCGGGCGATGCGGTTGAACTAATCGGTCCCGACAACGTTGCGACTAAAGCCGCGCTCCAGAATGAGCCAGACACACCCGCGCGCATTAACGGTCCCCCGTCGGACAATCCACTGACCCGTTCGTCAGATGAAGCTTCTCCGAATAGTTCGGCTAAGCAAGCGAGCGCCGTTGATCACACTGAGCCAGCGCCAAAGCTAACAGACGATCGCATCCCACGGCGTCCGAAACGCCGTCCAATTTCGCCGGTCATCGCGATGGATCCCGCTTCTGTCGCGGATCAGGAGACGCTGCCCCGCGGGGAGAAGCAGTTGGAGACTGAAGAGACTGGGAGCGAGGACGGGATCTGCTCGAAAGCAGACGACAGCCATATGCCGAAAACGCCGGCGAAAGGCGAAATTCGCGTAAAGTCATCCACAGAGCGTGCCCGCGATATCGCTAAAACTCGGACGGTTGATCGAGCGGCCCCTCCGATGCCAGTAAAATTTCAGAACGGTGCATTGCTTGACATCGCAGGTCGTCCTGTAGACGGCCGAGCAACGCCGACGACGTCGGCGCGTGCGCAAGCGATGCTTCCAAATAGCAAACCTGTCGGGCGCACTCACTCGGCCGTTGAAGAGGCACTCTTTCCTGAACCTTGGCTCTCCAATCAGTTAGCCGCCCACCGAGAGTCACCGCAGTATCGGGCGTTGCCAAGCCCGCAGCGCGATCTTCTCGATGAAGCGGCCGCAATGCCATTGCATTACCTTGGGGCAGGTCTTGGTGCGATCGTGCGAAGCGACGATTGCATCAATATCGGCTTCAGTTCTGCAGCGGTCTGGGAAAGCTTTTTGCGCGTTACGGGACATTCCCGGTGGATGGCAAATGCTCAACGCCGTTGCGCGGCCATCGTCAGCAAACGATAAATTTAAGTCCAATCTTCAATGGAACCGAATACTCATCGCAGATCAGGTCGAGGCAGAAATGCCGAGTTCTGGTATTGGTAGACCTCGCGATCGCGGGCGCTGACACCGTCAATGCCTGATTAGAAATATCAAGTCCAGCCAATGTCTCTGTCGTGATTGTCCTACTACCCAAAAGATCCCTGATACGAAGTTGAAGCCTGAGGAGCGTCGGGTCGTGATGGGAAGGAGCAAAAAAGCAGTTCGCCTGGGCCCCCGCGACGCGGAGGACATATGGACGGTCTCAACAACGTGCGGGCAGCGCACGAGTATTGGGCAGGTTTGCGCGGTATCGTCGCCCGGCTCGATGGATTTATCTCGTCACTGGCCGATCGAAGGATCGCACAAACGGCCTGCGGCGGCGAGCAGGTCGAGTGGCGCATGACCATCACGGAGGTCGCATATCTAGCGGCGCTAGCGGAGATGGACTGTGCATGCGCGCGCCGCCAGATCGCTCAGGTGACATTGTGAGAGGTGGCCGTCGGCTTGTCCTACCGCCTCACTGGACGACCGTGCGCGGCTTGTGGCTGCGATCGTCCGGTCTGAACGGAAGTGTGCTGACCGACAGCGAAACGATCTGGACCTTTGAGCAGCGACGCGTGATTGAGGTGGATGTCCGTAGCTGGACCATCATCGAAATCATCGAATGTTTGGCGACTTTAAAGACGCCACCCTTCGCTCAGCCTGAACTGCGTCATCTCGCGGCAGCCGATTTGGAACCTCTGGTCGCCTGTAAGGCAATTGGTCACATCGAGGCGCTTCGGCTCATGGCGCTCGTTCCTGGTTGGCAACCCTGAACTAAAAGCGTCGCCCAGCAGGGTAATCAATCGTCGATGAGATGGCTAATTGAGCCGAAGATTGGAAACCTGCACTGAAGGCGCGCGCGTCTTAGGCCACGAAGAAAGCCTGGACATGCACGCCCGCGCCCCGGCCAAAACCGGTTCGAATCAGGTCTTCGGCTACTTACTGACAAGGTTCAGCGCCTCAGCCTGCCTGCCGGCGAACAGACCAAACCTAGGCGAGCCAGCTTACGAGCCAAGACCATCTGTATGCGCCGATGAGCCGGCTGCACGGCAGCGGCATGACGTTAACCCAGAGACGAGTGAAGAGAGGGTGGGGGGAGCCTTTCGGTTGAACCGGAAGGTGAAATAATCCCTGACAGGCGCCGCGAACAGCCCGCGCGCCTGCTCGCCAGAGAGACGAACACAATGAACCATTATTCGAACGAGGCTGCCGCGATTGCGGCAGCGCTCATGGTTGCACGCTTGGCGGCTTTGCGCTTCGAACCTGACCTAGACGTGCCGATGTCGAGAGTCCTCAACTATCTCCACGCGCGCACTGCACGGCTGGTACTCGTGCCCTCCACCGTGTCAAACGGCAGCGATGCCGCCGCCGTGGGCGAGGTGATGGCGGCGTTCGGCTGCGACGCGCTGGTGGCGCGAGCAGATGGCGCCGATGCAGCGAGTGTCCGCTTCACGATCGGTTTGCATGGACATCGCTTGTTCTGGTCGGCGCCTGCCAGGCTGTGGCTCGGAGCAGGGGCACCGGCGCATTTCGTCCCCAATCACCCAGACGACACCGTCTTTGCGCTCTTTAGCGTAGGGCTGCGCGGTTGCGAGGTGCCACCGTGGAGCAGCGACGAGGATCGCGACGATGGATTCGCGCTCGGCGCCGACGCGCTTGCGGCCTTGATGGTGGAACGCTGATATGAGCCAGCTCCAGGTCTGGGCCAGCCCCAGCGAAGCGTCGGACATGATGTTCGATGTGCGCCAGCCGGGCGTGACGGGGCTCGGTTACGCTCTACTACGTCCCCGCTCCAAGGGGCAGGAGCGAAGTCTGTCGCGGCTTGCCTTCGCCAAGATGAATCCGATCGAGCCCGGACCGACCAGCCCGCATACCCGCTGTGGTATGCCGACGAGCGCCCGCGATCACCGGCTGCTACTCGCGCCGGGCGTCGCAGACCCGGTGTCGCTTGAACGTCTGTTCGCCGATTATGACGCGGCGGTGCCCGAGCACCAGCGGCTGCTCGCTGCTGTCCTGACGCTGCCATTCGTTTGCGGTGAACCGCTGCACGATCAGTTCGACAAGGTGACCACCTGGGCCATGCTGCATCTGGCGCGGGCGAGGCAACTCACCAGCCTTGCCGTGCTGCACGCGCCCGGTGATCAACTCGCCGCGGAAGCGCCGCACGCTCACATTGTCGTGTTCAGCCGTATCCATCATGCGTGCGGATGGGCTCAGCTGCATCCGGACCTTGCCGAAAGCGAGCATGGCGCTTGGGCCGAGCGATGGCTCGACTTCTGCGAGGCATGGCGTCGTAGGCCGGAGGCTTGAAGATGAGGGTTCCGAGCGCCTCCGGCAATCGGCACCACCGGCATCCGGATACCGGTGGCGAGACGGTGGATGATCTCGATGGGGCAACAAGCCCGATGGAGAAAAGACGATGATCGCGCGCAATCCACCCATGGTGTTCCGCTTCGCCGCCATGCTGCTGCTCAGTTCTGCTGTGCTCGGTCAGTGGTGGCAGCGGCAGCCGCTTGGCGCCGATGGCCATGCTTTGGTGACCGTGATGCACTCCTATTGTCCTGGCGTCGGTGGCGAAGCTGGCCCGCTCACCGTGGCGGACAGCGCCCGTTTGCTCGACCGCTGGGGCTACGCCCTTCTCGGCGATCGGACCGGATGGAACGGTAGGGATCGCTGCACGCTGCCGCGACCGCGGAAAGGGGAAGGGATCGGCAGGACAGGCAGGCGAAGCCCGGGAAGCGCGATGAAAAGCGAACGGGCCTGATCCGAACCAGTCGGTTCGGGGATCACGCCGAAAAGAAGGTCTACCGTCATGCACCGCATGCTCCATGAACCGCTGCCGTCCACGTCGAACGCGTTGCTCGACTATTTCCTCGCCGCGCTCGGCGGCGAAACCTACTACCCGCTCGGCGGCAACACCGGCTTGCCCGCCGGCGCCCTCGAGAGCCTCGACCACAACGTCGTGCTGGCCGCCACCCCGGTCAGCGTCCCGCGTTTTCGATGAGGCGCTGCTGCGCTCGGCGGAGTATCGTGACACACTCCTTGTGCGTCACGGCTTCTACCCCGAGACGCTCGATCCGGTGCGGGTCGATGTCGCCCCTCAGGTCGACCACCGGGCCGATCCTCTTGCCCGACCTCAGTCTCTTCCGCGACATGGACGGGCAACTCCACCTCGTGCCACAGCACCAGGACCTGTTCCTCACGGTCGGCCCCGATGGGATCTGGGTGTCGCTCATCGCACCGTTCGACCGGTGGACCGATCGTGCGGCTGGGCTTGAGCGAGCCGCAGCTGATGTGGTTCGAGCCTGTTGCAAAGCACGAGCCGGTCAATAGGTACCGAAATGCGGGCGGGGCGGCATTACTAACGCCCCGCCTCAAACTTGGATTTCGTAGTGATCTCGATGCTCAATGCGGACGACACCTACTCTGTTTGCTTGGTTTTTAAAGAGCGCCGAAGCACTTACCATAATCGGACATTATGGTAATTACAGCGATGTGCTACTTAGCCGGAATGCAGGGTAAAACGGACCAGCGGGCAGGTGCGGTATGAGCGAGATCGTCGTCCATCGTACCGACGGGGAGGGGCTGCCGATCCGCGCGCGGCGAGGCCTGGTTGAGCCGATCGATGTCCGCGTTACCCGGTTGCTGGGTCTTGCGCTGCCGGCTGAAGGTCTCCCCGTCAGCGAGATCGGCTTCGCCGCGCAACTTGGCGCTATGGCAGCGGCGAGCAAGGCGGCGCTGGCGTCGGACCTGGCCTGCTATCTGCGGTGGTGTGAGGACATTCGTGTCGCCCCGCTGCCCGCCGAGCCCGAAAACCTGGTCCGCTACATCGCCATGCTCGAGGCGCGGGGCGCCAAGCCCGCCACGGTCGCCCGGCGGGTTGCCAGTCTCGCGACGGCACACGGCCTGTCAGGCCTGCAGGAGAGGGGGCATGCGCCCACGAGCCACGTCATGGTCCGCGCCGCCCTCAAGGGCCTGCGCCGGCGTCGTGGCGCGGCCCAACGCCAGGCGGCCCCGTTACGCTTCGGGGCCTCCCTTGATCCGCATACCAAGGGTTTCACGCTGACGGCGCTGCTCGGTGCCTGTGGCAGCGACCTGCAGGGGCTGCGCGATGCCGCACTGCTGTCGCTCGGCTATGACGCTGGATTGCGCGTCAGCGAGCTCGTCGCGGTCACCGTCGCGCACATCGATCCGCACAGTGATGGCTCGGCGCTCCTGTTCATCCCGTCGTCCAAGACCGATCAGGAAGGGCAGGGGGCCTGGGGCTGGCTGTCCGCCGACACGATGCGCCGGGTCGGCGCCTGGCTGGTAGCGAGCGCCATCACCGAAGGGCCAGTCTTTCGCCGCGTGGGGGTCGATCGGCGTCGGCTGCGCGCGGCGGTTCCGCCGATGGCGTACGAGGCGATCCCGGGGCACACGCGGCACTGGCAGGAGAGGCTCCGTGGCAAGAAGGCCGAGCCCGCGCGCACCGTCTATACCGTCGGGACGGCCCCGCTTAGTCGTCAGGGCGTCAACGGAATCTATCGGCGGGTGGCATTGAGCGCATTCGATCAGGGGCTGGTGGAGATGCCGATCGCCAAGGTCGAGGAGGCGGCGCGCGCCTTGTCGAGCCACTCCCTGCGCGTTGGGCTTACGCAGGATCTGTTTGCCGCCGGCGAGGACGGCGTTGGCATTGCTCAGGCACTCCGTTGGTCGTCGCCGTCGACGGCACTACGCTATGGGCGGAAGCTTGCCGCCAGGAGCAATGTTGCAGCGCGCGTGTTGTCGAAGATCAGAGGCTGATAATCGCCTTACCCGGTGCGTCTTACGGGACAGACAGCGGTCCCGGCAGCTGCCGGGGAAACCACGTCAGGAGGGCATCAGACAGGGTTGCTGCAACAACCGAGGGATCGCCCGTTCGTGTGCCACTAGCGCGCACCGTCGTCGCCTGCCCCGTCCACACGACGTGATTGTCGCGCCGCAGCGATACCGTCACCTGGAGACGGGTTACGATCAGACCGCGCAATTGATCCTTTCCCGAAGGCAAAGTCAGCGACAGGCCTCGAAGGCCCGCTGCCATGCCCGGTCGGTCTGATCGGTCGTTGCCGGACCGGACGACGCCGCGCTGTGTCTGCGATACCTCAACCTTGGCGACGTAAAGGCTGTGGTTTGCGTCGGGCAGGGGCAGGAAAGATGTTCGAAGGAGGGTGCGCTGAACGGCGTCCGTGAACGTTTTCGTGATAGTGGGAGACGTGGTCGGACTGTCAGCAGCAACGATCGCTATCGTGCCCGGCTTCACCACGGATCCGGCAACCGGAGATTGCACTAGAGCTGCGGCCGCAGCGAACAGGAGAACGTACATCTGACAGGCGCCGATCAATTACAGGAGTGAGGAGCGCCAACGGCATCGGGGCCGGCAATCCGCGTTAAAAGTGGTGATGAACCGTGATCGAATGCTGATCGTTATCGCGATCTTCCGCTCCGACAGCCTTTTAGTCGAGCTTCTCAACGTGTCGATCGGCCCATTCCTTTCCCTCATCGCCTCCCCAAAGAAGCCAAGCGATGTAGCCCGCGGACGGATCAGTGTCCGATCCCCACTCGTGCGTTTTGCCGTCTTTGTCGACCTCGTGACGCGCGAAGTAGCTGTGCATCGACTTCACATCCTCGGCGGTCACAATGTCCTGCGCTGCCAGTTGCTCGGCACGACGAACCCCGACGTCCGTACCGCCTCGCCCGAAATCGTCGCGCAACTTTAGTCCCTTCTTGGCATTGGCGGCGATTTTCGCAGTTGGTTTGAACGTATCGGACATCATGCTCTCCCTGTGACGATGTTCAGAACGCCTAGATTTTCCAACATATTCATGAGGGCGTAGCGGCAGAATTGCCTCCGGTCCTCCCAGGTGATGCTGGATGACTTGGCCATCGGACCGAGTGAGCCGAGACAGTGTTCTCGGGGTTCCTGTCTCCTGACAACAAGTAGTTAAATCGTTGAGTTGATCGGAAACTAGCCTCGCTTGGAAGGTTCTAGAGCGAGCAAAGGAGATCGACATGGCAACCGAACAACCGAACATTGCACCTGACGACATGAAGCCGGAGCCGAACGACGCCGATAGCGCGGCGACCGTTTTAGACGATGCGCAGATGACCGAAACGCCGGGCGGCGGGGGGTCTAGGCGGTGCCGATGCCGCGGATGTCTTGAGCGGATCGGGAAAGCTTAGCGGTGGTGCAACGCCGAACAGCCCTATCGACGTGCCAGTTCCGCACGGCGGTAGTGGAAACCCAACCCGCGAGGCGCAGGTGAGATCGTTGAACGATGGCCCCAAGGAACCGCATACTAATCCGAACTGATCATCCCTGTAGCGATCCCCGAGGCACATCGTGCTGTCTCGGGTGGACACCCCTGCGCCTCCGAGACGTTGAGTGTCTATGCATGATGATAGGACAGTTCGTCTAACGCGACCGCGTTGTCTTCCCGTAATTGAGGTAGCCGACTTGAGCATCGTCCGATGAGCGCTGATCGTAATCTAGCCGGGCGCCGCATAATAATCACCGGTGCATCGAGCGGTATCGGCGCGGCAACGGCGGTGGCTTTCGCAAAAGCGGGAGCGCGGCTTGTCCTGGGGTCTCGCGGCAAAGAAGGGCTGGACGACGTCGCGCAGCGCTGCGTCGAAGCTGGCGGCAGCGCAATCGTCCGTCCAGTCGACTGCACCGACGCAGGCGCCGTGGCCGTGTTCGCTGCCGACGCGCGCGATCTGCTCGGTGGCATTGATCTGTGGTTCAGCTGCGAGGGTGTCGGTGTGCTTGGGCGATACGAAGACGTCCCGATTGCGGATCATGCCCGCGTCGTCGACGTGAACCTCGTCGCCCATATGAACGACGTCCATGCCGTACTGCCGATCTTCCTCGCGCAGGATCACGGCATTTGGGTAAACATGATCTCAGCCGGCGGTTTTGTTGCAACGCCTTATGCCGCGGCCTATTCGGCGAGCAAGTTCGGGTTGCGCGGGTTCAGCGCGGCGTTGCGCGGTGAGGTGTCGAAGCGCCCGCACATTCACATATGCGACGTCTGCCCAACCTTCGTCGATACGCCCGGCGTGGACCATGCTGGCAACTATACCGGTGCCCGGCTTTCGCTTCCCCCCGGTTCGCTCGCACCGGAGACGGTCGCGAAGGCAGTCGTGCGGCTCGCCACGCACCCTCGTAACCTTACCGCGGTCGGCGCGCCGGCAATCGCATTCAAACTCGGCGAGTTCGCGGCGCCGAATCTGCGGGCGGCGATCATGAGTGGCTTTCTCGACTCCTGGTCGGCCCGTGCGGCCGACGGCAACGATAACGATGGGGTGTTGTTCGAACCTGGCGTCCCCGCCGGTCCAGATGGTGGCCGGCGCGATCCACACCGGGGGCGCAAGGTGGCAGCCGCGGCAGGCGGTATGGCGGTTCTTGGCCTTGCGGGGGTCGGTGTCTGGCTCGGCCGTCGTCGGTGATTGAGGACGATCGCTACCTCGCGGTGCGCTCGGGCATACGGGTACGAACGGACGCTGTGGTTGCAAATACCGGCTGGTTTACTCGGCAGGGGGTTCACCGCGTGACCGAAGCGATCGAGTTGGGACTGCCGGCGCAGGCCTTCGACCGACAGGATGATGGCGACGACCTTGGCTTCTACGCGCCCCGCGTTTGCTCACGCACATTGACGAGGCAGCTGTCGGCGCACTGACCAGCCTGTACCGCGATGCAATCCCCGCTGGCGGGCGGGTGCTCGACCTCATGTCGAGTTGGGTGAGCCACCTTCCGGACGACGTCGCCTATGGCGAGGTCGTCGGCCACGGCATGAACGCAGAGGAACTCGCGGCCAACCCGCGCCTCGATCGCTGGTTCGTCCAGAACCTGAACGATGTGCCTGACCTGTCCGAAGAGGACGCGCGCTACGATGCCGTACTGATCTGTGTCGGCGTTCAATATCTGCAACACCCCCTGGCGGTACTGCGCGAGGTTCGTCGTGTGATGAAGCCGGGAGGCCGCGTCATCATAAGCTTCTCGAACCGGTGCTTCCCGACCAAGGCCGTGGCGGTCTGGCGTGCTCTTGATACGCAGGGCCACACCTCGCTTGTACGCCTCTATCTCAAGACGGAGGGTTTTCGCGGAGTCACGGCATCCTTACTCGCCGACGGTCGCCTGGGCGATCCATTGGTCGCGATAACCGGTCGCAGTTGAGGCTGTTGGGATTATACCAGCAATGGGGGCGCTGCCTTCCCGGTTTAGTACTGTCGCGCCTGTTACAGGTATGTATCGGGCGCAACGGCAAGCCCGCGGTCAGGCCTCGACGCTGGCGGTTAAGGGTGGCGTCTGCTGATGTTGGACGACCAGCCAATCGTCGTGTCCCCGCATCCGCAAAGTCGAGGTGCAATGTGCCTCGTACTTCTGGTCGCCGCTTGCGCAGCGCGCGGTGTACGCAACGACGATCAGGCCCTCTTGAGGTCGTGACACTCGTCGATCCGATAGCTCGACCGTATCCCAATCGGGCGTGACCTTGACCGCATCCTTCGCTTCCTGCCCCTGGAAGACATAAGGCGGACGGGGCAACACCATGACGATCTCCTCGTCGATCCGGTTCTGGTAATGCTCATCGCTGGCATCCCATAGGCTCCCTTCGAATTCCCACACGCGCTGGTCGTCCATGCCGTATCTCCTTCATGGCTCAAGCGCGAGAGGATGGGGGGAGGGTTCCAGTGTCTCGGCACCATCGCGTCAATATCTACCGACGGATAAAACGTTTTGGCGCCCGTACGCCCGAACTCCCCGACTAGTTGCGCAGACAGCGCATGCCTACCGATCCATGGTCCAAGCGCGATCGAAGGGGACCGGACCTATAGGTCGCAGCATCTGTTGGTACCCGTCACAACAAGGAAGCTGCCATGAATCTCAATGACCTCCTCCCAGATGGTGGCATCGATGCACTCGCCGCCCAACTAGGCATACCGCGTGAGCAAGCTCAGCGCGGCGCAGAGGCGCTGCTGCCGTCGGTTCTGGGCGGCATGGGGGAATAACACGACGCAGTTAGACGCCCATGTGAACACGCTTGGCGGCGCAGACCTTGCTTCGAACGTGTTGGGCAACGAGCCGACGCAGATCGATCGCGGTAATCAGATCCTCGGCGGTATCTTCGGGTCGAAGGACGGCAGTCGTGAGGTCGCCAACAGCGCGGCGCAAAGCAGCGGCCTGGCGCCCGAGCTTCTGAAGCAGATGCTGCCGATCCTTGTCATGCTGGTGGCGGGCCATCTGACAGAGCGCTCGGGCGGGCAGCAAGGCGGCCTTGGCGGGATCCTTGGATCTGTACTTGGCAGTCTAAGTGGCGCTGGAGTCGCAGGCGCTGCGCCCGGGGGCGGTCTTGGCGGCGGACTCGGGGGGCATTCTCGGTTCGGTCTTCGGCGAGCGGCGATAGAGCCGTCCGGACATAAGACGGTCCTGCTCGATCAAACGGGTGGACTTGAGGTCCACGAACATCTCGTCGCCACGTGGCTATGGCACGGCGATACCTTCGACGGTATGACCAGGGAGCGCATGTGATGCGGAGACGAGGAAACAAGCGAGCCGGTCCTGTGGCAATTGTTATCTTCGTGATGATCGTGGCACTCGTCGTCACGATCTGCGGGCTCGCGGTGCGTGGCTTTCACAAAGAGCCGAATGGACCGCCGCGTGGTAGTCAGACGCTGCCAGCTCAGGCAGCGCAGGGGACCGTCGCTGGGACGCCTCCGAACGCTAGTCCAGCTCGCTAGATCGAAAGACGATTAAGCCAGCAGTCTAAGGCAGGAGGGGGCCGCATAGGGTGCGGTCCCCTCCGGATCGGGCGCGTTAGTTGCGCAGGTTGTCTGGAACGATACCGCCGTTATCGGCAAGCTTCTGCATCCCTGTCTGTGGATCGGCGCCAAAGGCGGGCCCCCGCCTCTGACCGACCCAACTACTTAGGATGTCCTCGAAAGATGGGATAATGATGGGGTCCCGATGGACGCCGATTGGAAACCTTGAGGCTGAGAAATGAAAGGCAAATTGAATGGCTTAGGTAAGACCTGCTGGGGTCCAACTTCCGACGCCGGTCGACAGTCAGGTGTTTATCCCTACCTTATCCGTGCGTCGGCGCTGAAGAGGGCGGCGAACAGTCGCGACGGCGGACTGGACGGAAATGGCTCGGCACCGGTCAAAACTCGGTTCAGGGCCGAGATCACCCCCTGCTATTCTTCTTCTTCGTTGGCAAACGACAGGGCGTCCGCCGTGCCAAGTTTCTGCTCGCCCGCGAACAGTCGGTTCAGCCTGTTGTTGATTTCGCTCCGTTCATCCCGCGATGCGTTCCGTCGGTATGGCCCGATCGAAAGCTCATCGCCGATTGCCCCCCTTGATCCGTGTGAGCGCGTCGTCGCTGAGGACGTTTGCGCCCCGCAGTTCAATACAGAGCTGTATCAAGCCAACCGCAGTCGCTTGGGCACGCAAGCCGACGTTCGTGACGTCGTGATGCAGCCGTTTCTGTTTCTCGTAAGCGTTGCTCATCGCGTCCTAGTCTCTTTTCGCCAGGCCGCTCTGTCGTCGAACGATCCCGTGGCTGTTGCATAGTCTTCGCATAAGTCCGTTTCGTCTCTGAACCGCCTCTAATGTGCAACGTCGAGACATGTATGGCAATTCTCATCCGGGAGCGGTTGCGGCAATGAGGGGCCGCTCGATCGAGTGGCCAGTGGCTATACGGGCAACGACCGACTACCCTCTGGTCGCGCTACATTTGTCGAGTTAAACGGCTAAATGCCCATATACCATTCTCTGACCCTTGTCCTTGCGTCCATGGTCGCCGCGGCGAGTGCGCAAGTTGTCGTTCCAGGTCGTTGGGATGTCACGTCGACCGTCGTTGAACTCTCGGTTCCCGGTGTGCCCGGCTTCCTCGTCCGGATGATGCGCGGCAAGTCCAAGGCAGAGCACAAACGCGTGGCGAAGGGGCAGGGTATCGAGCAGCTGTTACTACCCGATCAGAAAGCGCAGTGTCGTGTTGAGAGCCAGAATGTAGCGGATGGTCGCTATGCCCAGACGTTGAGCTGTCCGCAAAAACGCGGCGAGCCGCTGCATATTGTGCGAACGGGAACCTACGATCGCTCTGGCTTCATGGGCGACGCGATTGTAACGGGCGTTACGCCGAAAGGGGCGATGAAGATCGTTTTGAAGCAACGCGCCGCCCGCATCGGTGACTAGGCGCTCGTGCTCGGGAACACCGCAAATGGTCGAGGCGAAGGTGCCACGCGCGCTGCGTCGTCAAAGCACGGCACTCAAGGACCAGTTGCCCTCAGTCGAACATAGAAAGACCGTCTGGGATAGCGCGCAACGCGGTTGCCCTAACGAGACACCCGTAAAGATGAGCTCCCAGCAGGGTTTGATCTCCGTCGTCGGCAACGGCCAAAGCTTCGCCGATTATGGCGATCAACCGTTCTAGGTGCTGTGCGGTAGTTTCGCCTTCGATCACAGCTTCATGGCCTTGATCATCTCGGCATACAACGCGGCACGACCTAGGTGCGCGATGCGAGCGGAAATGTCGTCGCAGGTTGCTGCTTGCTCCCGCGCTTTCATCTCATTCCGAACAAGGTCGTCGAGGCTATCCGGTTTGTCCATAGCGTGGCTCCCACTAAGCGGGAGCGCTCCAGCGTCTCTCAGTCGCCGCCATGCCGTTGGCGAGTCGCGGCGATATCTAAGCATATAACGTTACGGCTGCAGATCATATCGACAAGAACGACCTGACCCACGAATCTTTCTGGCTAGGACGGCATGCTAATAGCGGGGTGATAGTACATCGCGCTAATTTTTCCCGCCGCGTTCAAAGCCAGGAAGAAATCAATTTTCGAGGTGGCAAAGGTGATGCGGAATAGATAGCCGCCGGGGGATCGCCGAGATAGGTGACGGACTGCGGGGTGCCCAGCTTGATTATCATATCGCCGCCCTCCGGATGGTCGCGCACGGCCTTTCCGACTTCCGTCGTGAGTATGCTGTAGTCCATTTTGGCGCCCGGCGCGGCGCTCTTCAACAGAGTTTGAACGTGCTTCTCTGCCAAGGTTGCCCCGGCGGTCATCGAAGGCGCCGCTTGTTGGGCCGCGGCAAATTGAATCGCGAAAGTCGGAAGTGCGACAGCGCTCAACGCGGCGGCGGCGAGACGGATTTTCATGAGAAGGCTCCAAATCGAAAGAAGAGGAACGCCATACTGAACCGCGATACAGTTCGACCGCTGATGAAAACGATGTCGGTCTCGATATTCGCCGTTGCCAGACAATAACAGACAAACCGCTGCTGATCGAGAGGAACAATCGGAGCTACGGCAGCAGGCGGCACCGCTATTTTATGACGTTCCCGCAATCGAACCGTGGCGGCTCAACCTGGAAGGCTGTTCGCTGGGTACCCCGTTTTAGGCACTGTTTTGGGCGCTGTGGGGTGTGGATCGGCGCCGAAGGCGGGGCCCCGCGTCTGATGGACCCAATTACCTCGGATGTCCTGGGAAGACGGGTTTATGATGGAATCTCAATGGACGCTAACTGGAGGCCGTGAACCTGATAATGAGAAGTAAGCTCAAGGGTTTAAGTAAGACCTGCCGGGTCAAACTCTGATGCCGGTCGACATCGCTTCTTCTGGATTGAGGCCAAGGCCTAATGCCGCCGCGTATAGCCGGACGTTGTACCCAAACCATGCGGATTTCGCCCACCGGCTTGACAGGCGGCGAAGCTATTCTGGCCCTTGGCGTAATGCAGGAGCGCGAGAACGTCGAAAGGCTATCGTTGTACGGGCAGGGGAGGCCTTGGTGCTCTCGGCTTGTCGAGAAGGGGCCCTGCTTTCGGCGCTGATTCACTTTCTCAGCTGACAACCAATCGTTAAGCCCCTGGCAGCTGTAGCTTTAACCCGGCGTTGTAAATTCGCTGTGTAAGGCCATCGCCGTGAACAACACTGAATCGCGTTAGGAACGCATATTAATCGGTTCGTCGCGCCGATGATTCGCCCTGTCGATGCGTCAAAAAAATACTTAACTTTTCATTAACCATTTTCCGGTGGTTGTCAGGTTCGTCGTTTCCCCGCGACGCAATGGAGACGGACGTGCCGACTGATGCAAATCTCGAAATGGAATGTGATCGGGTACGGCGTATCGTCGCAGGATTGAACGATGAGCTTTCTCGCCAACTACTCGGCGCATATGCGGCCGATCTAAGAGACGCGCAGCAGAAGCAAAGGCTCGTTGAACGGGAATTGGATCTTCTACGTTCCGTTGGCCGTTCGCCAGCTCGCAGGCGGCGTTAACACGTCGTTCACCCTTTCCCGTCAGGACAGGGGCGGGGGACACAGTATGCGTTATAGAATTTATGAGCTAGGCAGTTGTGGTGAAATTGTAAGTGGTGCGGACCTTTCCGCTTTGCACGACGAACAATCGATTGCTGAGGCTGCCGATCACATCAATCGTTACGGACTTGAGATCTGGCAGGGAAATCGCAAGGTCATTGTCATAAGTCCGCCAATATCGTGTTTCAGGAGGCCGCAGGCGGCATCGGCGCCCCAGAGGGCAGTTCTCAGCCCGATGTCGCGTGGTTTCGCGTAAAGGTCAGGCCTCATTTAACGTTTTTAATGAGGCATGCACCTGCGCCGATGCGCGATGGCGCTGAGCCGCTATCTCACATGCATCATCTGATCGCGAAAATCTTACCCGAACTTCGGCCTGCGTAGATGCAGACGGGTTACTTCCATTGCATGGAGGAAGGGCCCGAGAGCCTTCTGGCGCCAATCCAAGCGGAGTTCGCGAAATGCGGGTTGTCGCCCCACGCAATGGCGTTTGGGAAATAACGAATGTAATTGCCGCCGAACGTATCGCAGACCTAATCGAGCAGGCTCCCGGCTAAGCTCTCGGGGCCCTTAAGGTGCCGCAGGAGCGGTTTAGGGCGGACGCACGGCGGGAGGTTGCCGAACACGGCTAGGGTGCCCTCTACAGGCCGATCGATGTTGACCCTGGCCTAGCCTCAGGTGAAACTTGTCCTCCCCGGCGGCGTCGATCATTATCGCGAACTACAGGGGAGGTTGCGTATGAAATGGTTGATGGCGGTGGCTGTCGCGTTGGCACTTGCAGCGCCGGTAACAGCGCGGGACTTAACGGTCCCGATGGACAAGGGCTGGAAGCATGCTGAGACGGGGTTAATCCTGATGCCGCAACTGGCCGGGATGTCACGTACCGCGCTTACTGATACGACGCAGACTGAACATGACGTCGCTGCTCAATATGATACGCCGGACAAGAACGTTTTTTGCGACGATCTACCTGTTTCACCCTGCAATAGCCGACGTCAGCCTCTGGTTCGACCGATCACAGACGGCGCTCGAAACGCGGGACCTCTTCAAGAACGCGTCGCCCGCGACCGCCGATCCGATCACCTTCGCCGTCGGTGGCGCCAAAACTGCGTCGTCGATGCGCCAGGTCTATGCGACGCCTGCGGGGCAATACCGGAGCACCGCGCTCTCGGTTGTGCCGGTGGGTGATTGGATCGTCAGCGTTCGTATGAGCGCGAAGGCACTTACATCGGAGCAACTCGACGCACGTCTTCAGGAAGTGCTCGCCGCCATTCGTTGGCCGAAAGTCGTTGGCATCGAAGCGGTCGCCGCCGCGCCGGTGAAAGTATGCACCTCACCTCTGACGTTCGGTAAAGCGAAGCTTGCCAAGCCGGACGGGGCTGATCTGCTGATGTCCCTGATGGGCAGCAGTCTAGCGGCCAAGAAGAAGGCGGAGGCTAAGTCCCAGCCCTCGGAGCGGGCAAATTGGTGCCGCGACGGGGATGCGCGGACGGAATACGGAATGTACCGATCGGACGGCGCTTCAACGGGCTACGTGCTCGCGTTGTATGACGCAGGTCGTGTCGTCAGCGTGTATCCGTCAATCATGGGACAGATCAACAAAACGGGAATATATTCGGTCTCTCTGGAGGACGTCGAAGGGACGGTATCATCTTTCCAGTCCTTCACCGCATTACCCTCGCCCAAGCAAGTATGGAGTTTGATCGGGTCTGGACAGCGCACGGGCACAAAGACCGGCAATCAACTGACGATCAGTCCTAAAGCATTCTCGAAATGAGGACTTGATCCGGGGGCGTTCACGTCCGATTGATCAGCGGGGCAGGCCCAAGAGGATCGATCCTCGGCGGCTGTCGCTACCGATCACGACTAGTGCATAGTGACTGGGGGGCCGCCGAGCTAAGGACCTAAATCGCTGGGAGTTATGGCCATGCGCTACGTAATCCGTAAAGACGGCGAGATGTCCACACTGGGCGTTCACCGCAACACGTGCGAAAATCGGACGATTGACGAAGCCGAAGTAGCCACGTTGCTGCCGCAAGCTCACCGGACCCCGCCGCCGCGGCGTGATTGCGCTGTGGAACGATCTGGCCGGCGAGCGATTACGACCTGTCTAGATAAATTGAACTACGGGGATCGAGAAATGAAGAAGGCATTCGTTATCGCGATGGCGGCAGGGCTAGTCTCCCTGTCGGCGTGCAACTCCAGCCCACGTGAACAGGCAGCCGACAACATCGAGTCCAACACGGAAGCCGTCGCAGACAACCTGGAAGATGCTGCAGACAACGTCAGCAACGACGCCGCCGAAGCAAGCCTTGAGAACAAGGCTGATGCCGTCCGCGCGACCGGCCAGAATCAAGCGGACGATATGCGGACGAACGATCCCGACACGAACCTGTCGAACGGCATCTAGTTTCACGAGACAGGACGAGCCGCTCCCAAGCACAGCTCGATCTGGAAGGGCGCCTGAGGAAACTTAGGCGCCCTTTTCGTGTGACCTATTCCGGGAAACGGCTTGCGGGGGGCCGATCTAAGGCAGAGTTTAGGAAAGTCGGCTTTCACTCGTGGTTAGTGTGATACTAGCCCACCCCCGCCACCTTGACACGAGGCTGTTCAGCCAAGCGAGATTTTTGAGGAAAACGAATGAACGGCTATGTGGAGTTTCAAAGTCCAGAGGGAGAACCGATCGTCGTCAATGCCGATCGCGTAAACTTCGTCCGCCGGTTCAGGGGCGGGAATGATGCTAGCGCCGTAAACTTCGAGAAGGGCAGCTACGTCGTTGTCAGGGGAGGCTTGGCGTCGGTAATGAAAGCGCTTGAGGAGGCATAGCACGGGCGCCCTATGATGACTTTTGAGTAGGTTATAGTTGCTTCACTCTGGGACTGACGTTGCGCTTGATCCTTGCCCGATGCCCGATCTTCTGTGAGGGGATGCGCAGAGCTGGCCAATCCAAGACGGTCGAGCTCGGCATCCCGCCCGCGGCATCGATGGTGTCACACGGAGCGGGCGGGGTGCTTCACCGAAAATTAGGATGTTTGTTTTAGACAAAGTGATGAAGCCTCCGCTTCCAGTGTCGAGTATCCTCAGCGCCTCGCTTGTTTCAGTCACACGGACACGCGGGGCGCTTATTTGATTTGGCGGGCTCCGAAGCTAGCGCGTAAGCGTGGTCTGAAGGTCGCCTTGTAGGCGGAGCGTTCGACGGGTTGATGGCGGCTCTTTGAACGGGGCCGTGATGTCAGACGAGACTATCGAACCAGCCGCAGATGTAGCGAGTAGTCATACGACCGGTCGTATGAGTGGTCGTATCGAGATTGTCGGTCGGGTGTCGGGTCGACGCCGCTGGACGGTCGAGCAGAAGCTGGCGATCCTACGCGATGCGTTTGGGCCGGATGGGTCGGTCCGGGCGGCGGTCGAGCGTCACGAGGTCGGCAGCGGCGCGATCTACACGTGGCGGCGTCAAGCTATGTCGGGTGCACTGAGTGGAGTGCCGGCCCGGCCCCAGACCGCATTTGCTGAAGTCCGGATCAGCGAGCCGCCCGTGATGCTGTCGGCGCCGCCCGTCGAGGTGGCAGCGGACGCCCGGACCACGGGGCAGATCGGCATCGAGCTGCCTTCGGGTGTCCGACTGACCGTCGACGGCACGGTCGACGCCGAGGCGCTGTCGCGCGTGATCAGCGTGCTGGCGCGATGATCCCGCAGCCGACATCGACGCGGATATTCCTGGCGTGCGGCGTCACCGACATGCGCAAGGGCTTCGATGGCCTGGCGGTATTGGTGCAGCAGGTGCTCCGGGAGAAACCACATTCCGGTGCGCTGTTCGCGTTCCGCGGCAGGCGCGGCGACCTGATCAAGTTGCTATGGTTCGACGGTCAGGGACTTTGCCTGTTTTCGAAGCGGATGGACCGGGGCCGTTTTGTCTGGCCGGTGACCGCGACCGGCACAGTGGCGCTGACATCGGCGCAGGTCTCGATGCTTCTGGAGGGCATCGACTGGCGCCGCCCCGAGCGGACTTGGTCACCAACATTGGCAGGCTAAAAACATAGCTTTTCTGCCATTTTTGCTCGTGTGAGAGTGGGCGAACTGCTATGAAAATGAGGTGTCGCAAGCCCCTCTTGCCCCATCTGATGCCGAGGCCCGGATTGCCGTGCTGGAGGCGTCGCTCGCCCGGGCCAATGCAGCACTTGCCGCTCGCGACCTGCTCATCGAGACACTGCGTGGTCAGATCGCCCGGCTGCGGCGGATGCAGTTCGGCGCATCCTCCGAGAAGCTGACGCGCGAGATTGCTCAGCTCGAACTTGCGCTCGAGGAACTGGAAACCGAGAGCGCAGTCCCGGAGACCGGCGCAGCCTTGTCAGACACGCCCGGGCGACCGGCATCAGTCCGTGCGTTGCCCGACCACCTGCCACGCGAGGAGGTCGTCCACGAACCCGCCTCCGGCGCCTGCACATGCCCGGACTGCGGCGGTACGCTACGCCGTCTCGGGCAGGACGCCCATGAGATGCTCGACGTCCTGCCGGTGCACTGGCGCGTGGTGCGGAACGTCCGACCGAAATACAGCTGCCGGACGTGTGAGAAGATCGTCCAGGCGGCTGCCCCGGTGAAGGCAGTCGCACGCGGAAAGGCGACATTCGCAACGCTGGCCCATGTCGTCGTCTCGAAGTTCGAACATCACCTGCCGCTTTATCGGCAGTCCGAGATGATGGCGGCCCAAGGCTTGGACATCGACCGCTCGACGCTGGCGGGCTGGGTCGGTCATGCAGCCGCGCTGCTTGACCCCATCGTCAGTCGCATCCGCGAGGAAGTGCTGAAAGGCGACAAGATCCACGCGGACGACACGCCAGTCCCGGTGCTCGACCCAGGCCGCGGACGCACCGCGACCGGGCGACTATGGGTCTATGCAGTCGATGACCGCGCCTCCGGTAACACGGCTCCGCCAGCGACATGGTATCGCTTCACGACCGACCGTACCGGTGCACATCCGCAAGCCCATCTCGCCGGATTTCGAGGCTTCCTCCAGGCCGACGCCTATGCCGGTTACGACGGGCTCTATCGAAGCGGCGTCACAGAAGTCGCGTGCTGGGCCCATTTCAGGCGCAAGGTGTTCGACCTGCACGAGCGGGTTGCCACGCCGCTGACCACCGAGATTCTTGAACGCATCGGTGCCTTGTACAGCATAGAGGCCGAGGTCCGCGGCAGGCCGCCTGACGTGCGGCTGGCGGCGCGGCAGAACCGGACGAAGCCGCTAGTCGATGCGCTGCGCGAGGCACTGGACGCAGCACTGCGCCGCCTGTCGCCAAAGTCCGACATGGCCAAGGCTATCGCCTATGGCACGAAGCGATGGCTCGCACTGTGTCGCTTCCTCGATGACGGGCGCCTGGAGATCGACAACAACATCGCCGAACGCGCGTTGCGCGGCGTTGCCGTCGGACGGCGAAACTGGCTGTTCGCTGGTTCGAAAACGGGCGGCGAGCGCGCCGCGGCGATCTACACCGTCATCCAGACCTGCAAGGCCAACGGCGTCGACCCGCAGGCCTACATCGCCGACGTCACTGGGAAGATCGCAGCGGATTGGCCGGCCGCGCGATGGGACGAACTCATGCCCTGGAACTGGTCCGCGCAAACCGCAGAGCCAGTGGCGCAAGCCGCGTAATCTGCGGTCTGCCGGCCACGCTTACGCTAGCGCGATGTGGAGAGTCCTCGAAAGCGGGACCCCGGTCACGAAAGGCAACTCCCTTTACTCGTTCGGAAAGTATGAGTTTTGAATGGGCCCCGATCGACGCGTATCAAGCCCGTGACCAATTAAGCTTTGGTGCCGTTTCAAGAAGTTGGTAAATCTACCGGGGTCGCACTTTCGACACTAAACCCAAATACTCAATGTCTCGCATTGGCCCGGCATTTGCAGGCCCAAGTGTAGCGCTAGTCTGATTCCAAACGCCTTTCGGCAGGAGCCTTGAGCAACGCTCGCAACTGCCTTTGCAGCGCCATACTGCTCAGATGCGACCTGACATGGTCGAAACCCTCGCGCGACAACTGCAAGCGAATGTCAGTGATAGTGCGCGCTTTACCGCCCCGCGCGATCTCGAATGCTCGTTTTATGATCGCCATACGTGGCATTACCACGAGTAGCGAGCGATGAAGACCGTTTCCTTGCGATAAACAAATGTTACCTTTCTGGCGCCGTTTTGCTGAGTCCGGCGTTAAGTCTATATGACCACCGATCCATTGCGCGCCGCCTACGACGCGGGCTTGAGAAGCGGTCTGGCAAAGGGCTTGCCGAATACGTGCCCGTTTGCTGTGCACGAAGCCATGGACGAGCGGTTTGCTTGGTTAAGCGGGTTTAGCGTAGGGAAAATCGTTCGGACCGGGAAATCTTGAAGGCAAGACGCCGCCCCCAGTCAACATCATAATTTCAGTTCGAACGTTTCGTTGATCACGAAATCATCGCACCTAGAGAACTGGCTAGATCGTACAATTTTGTGCCGACCTGCGTATCCCCTTTCCTGCCTTCAAGTTTTGAACGCGGTCAGGACTGCTTTGCTCTTCGAACGCCTTGGACGCTACCAGACCGCTGCCGTCTCCCTGTGTAGCTATTTTGGACGTCGAATTTGTTTCCGTTCCTGTGGTGCAGAACGGTCGCATGCGGGCTCACGGCACCGATCGGTCCGCTGCCTCCAGCTGGCTACCCTCCTTATTGCCCTGTGCCACGTTGGCTAGCGCTTTCGATTTTCCGACTTTTCCCATGGGAACTCACGCGTACTGCCCGTTGCCAGACCGGCAATGCTCGCTTGGAAGGCAGGGGGAGCGGTTCGAACGGCCTGACGCTACCCGCTCGCTAGAGTTACTCGGAGATCGAAGCTCGTGCTACTGCCGCTTGCACGGAAACGCGCGCTGTAGTGCGTCGCGTACCACGAACGACGGTGCCCTCGTCGCCTTCTTGCCCCGGGTCCGCAGATGTTTACGCACGGTCGCCATGACTTCGATGTTGGAAGAGCGCGTCGGCGACGGGCAAATCTGGCGGGCCAGCGACAGCGCGTCGAACGCCGCCAGGATGTAGCCTGTGCAGAATGTTGGCGCGGGGTCGTTGTCCTTTCCGCGACACTGTTCGACGAGCTGATTGGTGGTGAGCGCGCTTACGACGACCGGTCGATCTACCGCGGAAGCAAGGAGGGCAAGCGTCAACATCATCGTCTTCGTCCCTTTCAACGTCGTCCGGACCGCGATCCGCCACTGTTCCTGCGTATCGGCAAAGCACTACAGCCATGCCGGGATACACTTACTCGCTCGCCAGGCTGGTCAGATACGGCAGCAGGCGCACGCGTGGGAACACCTCGTCGAGCGACTTGGTATCGGGCAGGATATAGACCACGCCGCCTTTGCGCTGAAGCAGTGGGCGGAGCTTCTTCGTGTAGAAACCGGTCCCCACATTGATGCAGCCGAAGCTGATCCGGTTGTCGTCAGGCGTCGGAGACAGCAGCCGTTCAACACGATGCTCCGACTTGTGTGTGGTGATCACCGCATGCAGTGCCACCGAATTCGTGTAATCCACCCAGAGCACTCGCTGGCGCCCCAGCGCCTTGCCGAATTTCGCGACGAACCTGCCCGCGGGCGTTGTCCGTTCGGCCGGGCCGATCTCTGCAAGGTTCTTCGCGCCCACTCCGGGAGACGAGATCATCGCCTATGCTGACGCCCAGCAGGACAGGCGCATACCCCTGATATTCGCCCTTGGCACTGAACAGGAACAACGTCGCCGTCGGCTTATCGATCACGACATAGGGTAGCGTCCCGTTGTCGTGGGCAGCAGTCACCCACGCGATCATACGGTTTGCCGCTTCCGATCGCATGGGTTCCGGGTATGCGGTCACGTCCTCGGTCGGAACGGCCTTTGGGCGTGGTTTCGCTAGGACCTTGCGGTCGCGGGCGTGCGACGCGGGGAGCGTTGCGAAACCCGGTTGCGCTGCAAGCACTGCGATCATGATCGCCGCGGCTATGCCCGTACGCGAGGCGATACGGCACAACCCGTTTACGGCGGCGGTCCTGTTCAGCAGATTTGTCCCTTCAGGCAACCGAAGTGCGCGATGCTGGGCTTAGCCGCGTGGCTTGCGCTGCCGCTGTTGCATCTGCTGCTCCATGCCATCGACGCGACCGTTGATCTGGTCGATCCGCTGACCGTTCTGCTGTGCTTGACCGGCAGCAGCCTGAGCCTGTGCCAACGCCTGGCCGGACGTGCCCTCGACGGTGCGCAGACGCCCGTCCATGCCGTCGATGCGGGTGTTCACGGTAGCGATCTGCTCCCGGACGAAGCCCTTCGTCGCGCAACCGCCAAGGCCCGTGGCGCCGACCATAATCAGCGCGACCGTGGTAAATTTAGGAAGATTGGAACGCATATACTCACCTCTCCGATCGTGGATCGCATCTTACATCCCACGCCGGCGGCGCACGACAATCGATTTTAGTCGAAACGTGCGACTAATAGGTCAGGGACCAAACGCTCAGGGCTTGCGTTGGCAAAGGTTCAGAACGAGGAAGCGGCGATGAGCCATGCGAGCAACATCTTTATCTGCGATGGACCCAATAGCCCCCACGCGTTCGACGTCGTGCCCCTTCAGCCGCGTAATGGCAGCCTGGATGCCATGTGCCCGGTCTGCAAGGGCCGCGGGCAGTGGAATACCGAGATCGATCTCGCAAGCTTCCGGTGCAAGCGTATGGCGTGCGATTGGTGCCATGGTGCTGGGTGGGTAGAAACTGGAACCGATCCGATCGGCCTGCCTGACATCGAAGTCTCACCGCAAGGGTATCCCCGTTGGACGATCCGTTTCGAACCCAGCGACACGGATGTAGAGGTCGACCCGGCCCAGCCTGGTCTGGCTAAAACGTAGTTCAGTGCCCTGATCGTCGCTAGATCAACCTAGGCGCAATCGTGCGTGTCGGGAACACTGGTCCGCGTACCGTCATCCGGTCGGCCAGATATGGCCGCTGCAACGACAGAACGTCGTCATAACTACCGGTCAACCACCGATCGTGATCGTCCGGCCGCAGGATCGTGATCATGGCCTTGGGGTGGATCGGTGCCACCAGTTCGTTTGCATTGCAGGTAACCATCGCGAAGTAGCGCTGTTCACCGACCTGTCGCCAGAAACCGGCGATCGCGAACACTGGCTGGTCGGTCACCCCGAACCACATCTCCCCCTTGATCGGCTTCTTGCCGTCGCCGAGGTCGGTAGGCTCACGCGCCCATTCGCAGAACTCCGTCAGCGGAATCAGGCACCGGTTGGCCGGATCGCTGACGAGGGACCGCCATTGGGGTAGGTGTAGGGTGCGCACGTTCGTCTGTGCAACCTTGCGACCAGCCTGCTTCGCTTGGCCCGCCAGAACGTCCCATTCCATCACATCGAGCCCGCGGTGGTCACTTTCGTTCCGCACGACATAGGCTCGACCGAACGGACGCAACTCCTTCGGATCAAACCTGTTGTCCATCGGCTTGTCGGCAAGCCAGTCCGCGCCAAACCGTTCGGTTATGGTTTCCGGTTCGCCGTCAAATCGTGCTCGGTTACACATTAAAGGCCCACTCGACCAACAAGCGCGCCGATCACGAGCACGGTGCCGGTGATCGCCCAGCCCTCCCAGGTTCGAGGGGACCAACCGATCCCTACTACCTTCGGCTGAAACCATTCGCGCGGGTTATTCATGATGGTTCTGATACCGCTGAGAATGATCAAGGTCCATGATTGCCGGGCTACTCGAGCGCAACAGACAACCGTAGTCGTAGCAGGGAAAAAGGACCCATCAGGAGCTACGAGGAACCGGATGGGCTCAGTTCCATCATCCCAACAATAAAAACCAGTCGCATCTCAATGAACCGCCCCGGGTCTGCCGGAGGCCTTAAGCTGTGAGTCATGCTGCCATATCGATATTGTCCGCGGCAGCATAATATTGATCTTCGGCTTCGGCGGGCGGGATGTTGCCGATGGGCTCCAGCAGCCGACGATGGTTGAACCAGTCAACCCATTCGAGCGTGGCGTACTCGACAGCTTAGAAGCTGCGCCAGGGTCCGCGCCGCATCCGCCCGATTCTTGCTGGACGCGGTCGCTCGTAATTGACCCGGTTCGCGAGATTCCGATGCGATGAAGGCGAAGACTATTACGATCAGGACCGGCGCACCACACGCTGTTGTTTAGAATAATACCTCCGTCGATCAGGTTGCGTAAGTCGTCGACTGATACTCGGCACCCGGGATAGAGTCGGACGAGAGACCCTTTATATTCAGGTCGTAGGGAACATACTTAACCGCGATCGCTTTCTCCTTTAAGAATATAGGTGAGAGAAAATGCGATTGTTAACATCAATAGCGGCTGCAGCCCTGATTATGCCGGGTGTAGCGCTGGCGCAGACGACCGGTAGCACCACCGGTGGCACGACAAGCGGCGGTATGAGTGGATCGGCCACTGGTACCATGAACGGGGGAGCGTCGACCGGTTCTATGGATCAGACTAATCCGACGCCAAGTACATCAGGGTCGACCGCAACGACGCCCACGCAGCATGGCACTAAGGCTCGCGGCAAAACGCGTAGCACAACGTCAGGTACGACGGGTGGCACGATGTCCGGCACGACCGGCAGCACGACTGGCCCGGACACGATGGGCGGTACGACCGACGGCACCGCTGGTTCAATGAGTGGCACGAACCCTGGCGGCACAATGGGTGGCACGACCGGCGGTACGATGGGCGCCCCCGACAGGGGGAGCGACCGGTACCACTCCGCCGCGCTAATCTTACCCTTTTTGCTAAAATGAAAGGCCGGGCGAGTGATCGCCCGGCCTTTTCGTATTCGTTTGTGTAAATAGCACGCATCCACACGGTGACGACCTAAACAAACCCTGAGGCTTACTGATCCTTCTCGGCACGCTTGCGATCGGCTTTACGCGCTCGGCTGACGGCCGCTGCGTGTTCGCGAGCACGCTTCTCCGACGGTTTCTCGAAATGGCGGCGTAGGGTCACGACTCATTGATCAGAGCCAGAAGATGACGGTGGCGGCGAGCGCGATAGCGGAAAAGAAGACGGTCGGGCATCGATCGTAGCGGGTAGCGACGCGGCGCCAGTCCTTCAGACGACCGAACATAATCTCGATACGGCTCCGGCTTCGGTAGCGGCGCTTGTCATATTTGACGGGGATGATCCGGGATTTTCGCCCCGGAATGCAGGGCGTTATGCCCTTTGCCTGAAGTGCGTCCCTGTACCAGTCTGCGTCATAGCCGCGGTCGCCCAGCATCCACTGCGCCTTGGGTAGATCATCAAGCAGCGCGGCAGCGCCGGTGTAGTCGCTGACCTGGCCCGCGGTCATGAAGAAGCTGAGCGGTCTGCCTTCTGCATCGGTGACGGCGTGCAGCTTCGTATTCATACCGCCTTTGGTGCGACCGATGAGGCGCCCAAGGCCCCCTTTTTACCCGCAGGCTGGACGCCGTGCGGTGCGCCTTCAGATAGGTCGCGTCGATCATAATCGTCTTCGGCGTGGCGCTCGCGGCCGCCAGTCCTTCCATTATGCGGAGGAAGACACCCCTTTCGCCCCACCGCTTCCAACGGTTGTAGAGCGTCTTGTGTGGACCATACTCTCGAGGGGCATCGCACCATCGTAGCCCGTTGCGGTTGACGAAAACGATGCCGCTCAACACTCGCCGGTCATCAACCCGTGGCTTGCCGTGGCTCTTGGGAAAATACGGTTCGAGCCGCGCCATCTGCTCGTCGGTCAGCCAGTACAGGTCGCTCATCCTCGGTCTCCTCACGGAGCCTGAATCAGATCAAGCCGCTCAGATCAATGGGTCCTGCCCTAGATGCTTGAGCCACCTCGATATCACCGCGGGCGATCCGCCACGTCGTTCAGCCACCATTCGTGCTGTGATTGCTTCGCCCTTTGCGTCCGCAACGAACACCTCGAGTAGCAATTCCCAAGCAGGTTCACCAAAGATCTCCGGCGAGAGTATCTTCTCGCGGAACCGGCGGAACCGCAAGATCGAAGCAGCGAGTTGGGCAGCCTGGTCGTTCCCCTTCATTCGTCGCTCCCAGTTCTATCGGCAGCGTTATCGCGGGAAACGGTAGCGTAAATCAAGATGCCTACCGGACTATATGGCTATCCTTAATGTGCTCGAGCGCCTGTAAGAGCCAAGCGGCCAGAAGATAGTCTTGCTTTTTGTCAGCGAACTCAATCATGTGCTCAAGCTGCTTGGCTATGACGCGCGGACAATTCTCGCTCTCGTTCTGGTTCATTGCGGCCAATCCCCTACAGGTGACGCGCATAGTGCGACTCAGCCTGACAGCAGCGGTTTGGATCATACCGAGCTACGTGACGCAAGCGTCAATCGGCTGATTTAGATCAGCTACCCTTACGTATCGCCCAACCGTTTCCATTGGCGCCAATTGAACTTCACGCGGCCTATATGGATTATGCCCCGTACTCTGGCCCTTCATCATCAGGATAGAACGCGGCAGCCGGGCACGATCTGACGCGTTGATCGTTTCTCGGCCATTGGAGGACCCCGATGGCCGAGAAACCGCTGACTGATCCGCTTACCGTTTGTGCATCTAAGGGGAAGGTGCTTGTCGAGGGGCCGGGCGTTGCAACTACCCTGGGCGTCGAATGCGCCGCTAACCTCTCGGACGATCTGCTTGCTGCATCGGGCTCGGCACGGTTGCAGCAGCACCGTGCGATAGGACAGGGACCAAAAGCCAGACCCACGGCAGCCGAGTAGCAGAGGGTATTCCAATCGTATTGAGCCAAAGCAGGACCACGATCCAATACGGTCGGCGGGCGTTGTCGTCGTATTGGAGAATGTTGATGCCCGATGCGCAACGGCGAGTAGAATTGGCAAGTATAGCTATTGCCTCCGGGCCGATGCAGACGGGCGTCGAGGCTCAGGATGGTTTGGTGTGTTTGACTGAACCCCTTCCGATGTCGATGACCATAGAGAACGCGCTCGCATTCGCCGGCCTCCTTATTAAGGGGGCCAGCGCCGCGGTAAAGCAGCTAGCACCTCCGTCGCTCGAACCGGGCACGGAATGGGTCTGACTAGGCCCCGAATTCCGGCCCGTCGTCATCCGTGTCGAAGGCGCGGTGATCGCACACCGGTCGCTGCCCCGGCCGCAGTTGGCGGGGAGGCTGGGGCTTTAGAACATGAGGGATTGGGTCGGGCAGGGCAGGTAACCCGCCTCTGAACGCATCAGGATAAAGGCTCCGTTCGCATGCATACCGCGCATCACAGCCGTACCCTCGTCTTCCTCCACCGTCGCCGGTTTAAAAAGCGGTTGGCGCAGGCATGGCTCGATAGCGCTCGGCAATGGCATGCGGTAGCTATCGGCGTATCTGGGCTAACCCTTTGTTAGTAAATGCACTTTATCGCGTTACACTGGGCAAAAAGAATGCTTCGGCTACCTCTCTGCTCGCTTTAGCAAATAAGTGCAGGACACAAAATGTCGTTCTCGTTCTATACCATGGCGGATAAACCAGAAAATGAACGAGAACGCGAAGAAGCCATTGCGAGAAGCAGGCTCATTAACAATCCGCATGCGGACAGGCTCCGTCCAATATTAAACGATCTTCGGGCCACGCTGAAGGTCAAATCTTCTGCCATTACCATAGTCCATCAAGACTCATCATATGTTCTGTCGGCAGTTGGTTTCCAAGCTGGCGTATATAGTCGGTCGAAATCGTTCTGCGCCCATGCCATTCTGTACCCAGACCAACTGACTATAATTCCGGACACTGGTGCGGAGGAGCGTTTCGCGGGCAACCCGTTCGTGGATACAGCCCAAGGTATTCAATTCTATATTGGTGCACCTCTACGTGACGAGTACGGTACTGTACTCGGAGCGCTGTGCGCATTCGATGCAAAAGCCCGTCAAATTATTTCAGACGATGTCAAAACACGAATAATCGACCTTCAGAGGGAAGCAGAAGCAACTCTCCATGACATAAGCAGGCGATCTTATGGCTCTGGCGGCCAAGCATTCAATGCCGCCACGCAAAGGGTGTGCCTGTGATGCTCGCTTGGACGTCGGGAAGTCTAGGCCGACAATCGAGGTGGTGAGTTCGTCTATGCTCTCTTGCAGCAGTCGTCGGTTCGTACGGACTAGATTAAGCGGTCATAGCAGATATTGCGAATATACGCCGCCAACGGTTTCCTGGAACCTTGCAACGGACAGGGACGGCGCGCGAGCATCAGGCGTGCGCCGTTCCGCTTATAGGCGCAGATAATTTGCCCGAATCGGTCTACCGCGCATAGGCTAGGTAAATGACGAATCCGCCTCTCCATGTCGACGTTATCGAGTTCCTCGACGATCGAAGCCTACTGGAAGAGTATCAGCGAACAGATAGGGAGCCCGGGACCCGTGTCGTAGATGATCTACTGGCCGAGATCGCGCGGCGTAACCTTGACATATGACGGTCCGTAAGATCGTCCACACAATCGCGGTAGATCATACGAAGGATGTCGATGTGTTCGAGCATGACCTCGGTCCGAACGTGATCGTCCAGGTTCGCAGTGAGCGCGGCCGCATCCTCAAGGTGCTGGTCGACGTCCTAGCGAACCGTGTACTGGTTCACTTCAAGGACGGAGCCAGCGAGGAATTAAAGGTCGTAATCCTTGGCTAGCGGTCCGCAGATGTCGGAACGGGAGGTCTGGTTGAAGGCCGCTGAGATCGTCCAGGCGCATGGGCATGCGGCGCCGAGCGCCGTTCTGCATTCTCTTGGCGATATCTTATCTGATCCCTGCGCTAGTGATGATTGGCAGCGCATTGCGAGAGCTATCGATCAAATCCTATTTGCTTGCCCGCAGTAAGCCGCTTTGGGATGAACGCTTAGGCGTTGTACTTTTCACAATTACCCCGCAACGGCGCGTCGAAGCCTCGATGACGAAATCGTCGCTTGGCCGCATCGCAAAACCTGGCTGAAAAGTACGCTGCGAGTAGGCGAGGCCACCCCGCGCAAATTCAATCTTAACAGTTATGGTCCACCAACGCGGAGGAAGGAACGATTATGCGTCAATATCTAACTGCACTTTTTCGAGACTCTCGCGGAGCCACGGCTATTGAGTACGGCTTGATTGCCGCACTTATTGCCGTTGCTGCCATCGCTGCCATGCAGGGCTTGGGCTCTAGCCTGACCAAGACGTTCAACAACGCGGCGTCGAACATGAAGGCCAGCTGAGCGTTTGCCCGAATCGGCCGGCCGCGCATAGGCTGTGCATATGATCGAATGCACGCATTTTGAGCAGGTAAAGGCGATGCCTGATGCCGAAGTGCTCGCCGCGTACGAACGGACAAACGGCGAACCCGGCAATCCAGAGGCGGACGCCTTGCTCGCGGAGTTCAAGCGACGAAATCTCGGCGAGTGAGGCGGTCCGATGTGTAATCGCGCGCTTCAGCGGCGAACCTGAGACGATAACGGAGCGGTTCGGGGCACGATGGCTTACCCCAAAGCCGATAGACAACCGCTTCAATCCCCAGGAGCTTTACCCGAAAAGTCGGGCCTACGTCGTGCGGGAGAAGGACGGCGAGCGCGGTCTTGATGTGATGAACTGGGACATCACAGCGGGTGCCGCTCCGTGGCCCATGACGAACGTCCGCAACCTAGCGCTGCCGCAGTGGAAGGCACTTGCCGCGAAGCCAGAGAACCGTTGCCTGATCCCGTTGACGGAGTTCTGCGAATGGACCCCGCAGCCTATCGACCAGAGCGACGGCAAGAAGCCGCTCAAGGGCAAGATGTGGTTCGACGTTCTCGATCAAGATGTGTTCGCGATCGCTGGGTTCTGGGGCCAGATTGGCAACGAACGATACTTTGCGATGGTGACGTGCAATCCGAATGAACTGGTAGCACATATCCACCCGAAGGCTATGATTACGATACTCAAGCCGGCCGACCACGCGCAGTGGCTGTCCGGCAGATACGAGGATGTCGTCGCTCTGCAGCGGCCTTACCCGGCTGATCAGATGCGCGTCCGTGGTCCCGTTTTCCCTACTCGGAAAAGTCGTGCGAATGTGTGACCTGGGAATAAGCGAGCGCGGCGTATGGTTGAAGCCCGGCACGATTGTCGCCGAGCATGGGACGCTTACGACCGACTACATCATCTCGCAGCTGGGCGATGTCATCGACGATAACGTAGCGGTTGAGGTCTGGTGCCGGGTCGCTCCTGCGGTCGATGCCATCACAAACGCGGTGCGTCAGTAGGAACAACATGAAGCTGAACATCGTACGAGTCGCAGACTGGGTCGCGATCATAATAATCGCAGCGTTTTTGCTCTCCCTGCCGTGGCTTGTTATGCAATATCTTCCAATAGAGCGCCGATAGCCGGATCATAGGTTGAGGCGTTCACCCAGAATAGGCGCCGGATCGGCGCAGCTGACGAACGATCCCGTTAAACGATGCCGTCACACTCTCGCTGCGCCCAATTTCATGCTCTTGCTGTGCGCCCTCCCAGAACATTACGAGCGGCCAGCGCTCAGGGCAGTGGGCCCATAGGCAGCGCAACGCCAGGCGAACCGGCACGGTGTCGACGCGACCGTTCGACGTTTCCGCCAACGTATCCCGAAGGATCTGGACCGCCAAGTCGACCGTGATTCGCGTTTGCCGGTGCATTACCTTATGGAACGCAACGGGAACAAACTTGCAAGGATTTGATATGTCTGCACGGTGCAGGCTCTGCGTGAGCAATGATGAAGATGCCGTGATCGAGCATGTCGCAGCGTATATGTGGGAAAGTCGTATGGAGCGCGTCGAGGACCGGACGCCGTAGGATCAGGCAGGCGCTACGTGAAAGACTGCGTTTCGAGAGATGGCGGTCGCCGCCCAGCAGGCATTGAGGAGCTGGTCACTTCCTTACAAGTTACGCTGCATTAAGTTCTTACCAATGAAATTGCTGGCAGGGAGGCCATGTGATGGACCGGAGCTCGAGCCCGGCCGCTCGGTTAACCTCGTCCGCTCGCTAGGCTCGTACGCGCTGCACCGTCTAGCGCGCGGGCGATCTTACTCAACAAGCTGGCACATGAAGCCGTCAACGCGACGATCGACGCAACGCCACGCTGCGCAGCTTACCATGCAGACGATATGAACAGCCGCGCCCCATCAGCTTCACGGGTTGCCCGATACGCCGCAGAAGCGGCTGCTACCTTCGACGATCAGCGCATCGATGCGCTGAGACAGCTGCTCGTCTTTGCCCTGCGCACGCGAGATCTCCGCGTTCAGATCCGTTACTGCCTGGTCGAGCGTGGCCTGCGCCGCCGTCACCCGGCCATTGGCTGCGGCGATCTGCGCATTGGCTTCGGCGACTGCTGCTGCGGCCTCCACGGCTGCTGCCGTGATCCGGGCGTCGGCCTGCGCGACTGCGGCGTTGACCGCCGGGATCGTCACCTTTTCAAGATCGTCGAGCGACTTTAGCAGATCGGTTGCAGGCTTGGTGATGTAGAAGTTCGTCGGGTCGATATGTTCTTCCGCCGCGATCATCTCGGGCGGAAACTCGTAGAGCACCGGCAGTTTGGTGGGCGCGTTGACCGTGCCGTCTCGAATGCCGCGATATTCCTTGAGCTCGCTCTTGAACACGCCTTGTGGCGGCTGATCGGACTGCGTCGTCAGGAAGAGCGTATAGCCTTCCGGCCGCGACGCCTGCCCGCCATGATCGAGTTCCGAGCTTTGGATGGCAGCATCTCTCGGCACAGAGGGGGCACCACGTATCAGCTTCTCGACGGCGCGCATGTAAACCTCAAAAATGCCGGCGTTTTCGAGATCTTTGATACCGAAGAACTCATTCGGAAAGTCGTGGATTGACCATCGCTGAAGGTAGAGAGCGCCGCCTCGGCTGAAAATGCCAACGCCGATCTGTTCCTCATTAAGCGGGAGCAGTGTCCATTGATTGCGGGGGAGCATGACTAGTGCGGGCAGTGGGTCGACGGGCATCATTATGCCTCCCGTTCTACGGATCACCGTCTGCAAACAACCAAGCGCAGTTACAGCGCAGCCTGCTTGGCATCATCGCTCAAGCAGGCTGGAAGATGTACGAAGGCCTACAGGTTGGTTCAGCAAAAGGCTTGTTTCGCCGTCGTAGTTCCGTCTTCGCCCGATCACCGGGCCGGAGTTGGTACGATGAAGCTCACAGGTTTAGCCGCCCTGGCAATGATGGCCGCTAGTGTTACCGTCCCGTCGGTTGCGGATGCGCAACGCCACTATGACCGGTCCGGTGAATACAACCAGCGCGATCGCGGCGCCTACCGCAATGCGCACGGTCAGAGCGGCCGGTATGGCAACCACAATACCCGCGTACGGCGTAACCTGCCGCAAAGCGCGTATCCCTGGCATTGCAATGACTACAAGCTGCGCCACCACATCCGTTGCCACGACTGATGTGCCGCTTAACCGCCAGACTGGCGGACGTATAAAAGTCTGATCCGATAGCCCGTCACGCCGCAGCTGCGGTGTAGACGGGCGGTAGGGTCACCTCCCTCGCACAGCAGCCCGAAGGTCAATCGCTGCCTGCTCAGCCTGCTCGATCAGGCGCTCGCTGTGCCCCTGATTACGTGACCCTGAGGCCATGTCCTCGGCAATACGCAAAACGCGCATGCCAATCGCCTCGACGTGGTCAGCGGTGGTGAGGTTCAATTGCGGCGCTGCCATGTTAACCTCCGTTGCAAAGATTGCAGCGATTGGAACCTAAGTGGCCCGTATTTCGGGCATCCCACCGAACAAGATTAGTATTCGCCAAGGTCTCGACCATTGTTGCAGTGCAGCAGAGGGAGTCGGTTATGATCGCTATGTTACTCATCGCAGCGAAGTACGTGTGGGGCGCGTCCGCGGTTGCCTCGGTTGGGATCGGAGCCGCAAGCATGTGCTCACGTCGTATCAAGGCATCGATCTTCGGTGAGCCAACAATCGAGAATACGCGCCGATATTCAGCGAACGACCAATGAACGCTTCCATACCGTAGGACAATCGCTCGGAGCGCTACTCCTGCTTAGGGGATGACGGTGGCATGCCGCTGCGATCATCGCGGTCCGCTTATGCGGCAATAGGCGTATCTTGTACCGTATCCGTTCCAAGCAGCCAAGACCCAATCTTCATATTGATGCCGGCGAACGCAACCAGCACGAACTTGCCGTCGCCGTCCTTTACAACCTCGCCTGACAAACCGGCGCCGGGGCCCTCCGTAACCGTGACGGGCTGACCGATCGTGAACGCCTTCCGATGACCCATGCGAGCAGCGCGCTGGCCGCGCTCCTCGACGCGCCTTGCTTCAGCGATCTCTGCGTCGGCGATCGTCGGGATCGCGCCAAGGTAGCGGAAGACTGAGAAACTCGGATGTTCCGAGAACGGCTGTGCGGCGATCTGCGCAAGCTCATGCCGGCGGTCGGCACGGGCGAAGACAAACGTCGGCATGATCGGAGCTGCGTACTCAACGCGACCCCGGGCAGGGCCACGGCGCCGGGTCAGCGTTTGCACCGGACTCCATACGTCGAAGCCGGCCGCCTGAAGCGAGGCGACCAGCGGCAGCGTACGAGACGCTCCGGTTCGAAGAATGCACCAGTCATTTCCCCGGCTCATGAGTTCAGTCCTGCCTTTGTTCGAGAATGTCGCGGGGGGCGCACCGCTCGCCTGCCGATTTACGGCTCGTCGTGCGTTGACGGGTTCCAAACCACGGAGATCATCATGACCGACAAGAACGTGCCCGAGCCCGTCGACAATGTCAGCATCAAGTCGGGCGATGCCGATCGAACCGCTGACGGCTTCGGCAAAGGCAAGGGCTACTCCGGCGACGAATACGACAGCGCGGACCATGCGGCGGAACGCCACCTGCAGAACCGTGATGGTGCTCACAACGCAGGAGCCGACGAGCCTGCCGACGGTCGCGACATCCCGCCGGAAGCTGGCAAGCGCGCCTACATCGACAACAAAACCGGTGAAGTGCACGGTAGCGGATCGGGGGCCGGTGGTGGCAACCCCGGCGAGGATATCGATCTCGACACGTCGCGGAGCGGTCCCGAGGACTGACTTTCCAGTCTTTAAGTAATTGTAAGGATTGAAAAAGTAGATCAAAATTAAGCTAAAAGAGCGATTTCGATCAAGGATTTGGGGGAGCAGCGCATGCCAACGGACAGCAACAGCTCGAACAGCGACGAGCATCCGATCAACCGCTCTCCCTCCGACCAAGCTGATTATCTGAAAATGCTGGGACGCTGGGCCCGAGGAGATATCCCGGAGTCCGGCCCCAGCGGGGACGGCGAACGCCGAACCTCCGGCGACAACCCCTGAACACGATTTAGCGGCCAAGGTCACGCGTGCTCCTCCAGCTTGCGCTGGTCGGCTGGCGGACCCGGTATGGCCATTCGACGGTAGCGGTCTGCGGTTGACCGACTGGCCTCCCGGGCCTCGTCCTGCGCCGCAACCTTCGTTCGCAACCGTGCCTCAATCCACGAGACTGGCTCGGCCCGGCCGGCAGCGCTGAGCAACGCTGCGTTCGTCGCCTCTTCGCCGTGAGTGTTGAACCACTTGGCGATCAGCGCTCGTGCCGACTAGGCGGACAGTCCAGCCGCTCCCAGCAGCGCAACGCCAGCGTCGAACAACGCTTTTTTTTGGACCGATCGGCGACGGTACGGCGCCCGTTACGATAGTAACGGAATCTTTCTTCTGTCCCTCTTCCCGTCCCTTGGGAGGCTCAAGTACTCCCAAAGCAGTCCCTGGAGGATCGCTGTGGGAATGCTGTTGGTCATCTTTCTGGGATCCCCACCGTTTGCTGTTCCCCTTTTTGGAGCGTTCTCGATACGAAAGTTTCTTGGCCCACGCCTCGGTCGCTTTTGTCCCATTTAACGCCCTTCGGAGCAACCTCACTCGTTCCCACTTTAAAATCGATGAGACGGCTTCGCATTGGTTACGCAGGTCTGCCTCGCACCATGAGGACGCCTTCGAAGAGCTTGGCGACACGCTCGTTTGTCGGAACGGCCAAGGCAGCGATGATCGCGGCTTGGTTCAATCCACGCCCACCCGTTGCAGTTGCTCCGCCGGTTGCGACGAATTCCGACGTCGGCGCGGCGCCTGGTGTCGACGAGGCGGCATGGGCGTCATCGGGGGCCTGCGTAGCCTCGATCACGCGAAGGCTGTTGGCAGCGATGGCTGGGTCGACACGGATCTGGGGCATCTCCGGGGCCGGTATCTTGATCCGCGCCGAGAGCTTCTTCTCGGCATAGTAGCGGACCTTCTTTCCATAGGTCGCGTACATGCCTCGCCGGAAAACGATCAGATCGTCCTCCGGCAGCAACTCGACTTCCTGAGGGAGCATCAGCGGCCGGCGCTGATCGAAATCTGAAGTGGAGCCGCCCCCCGCCGCCCCATGTTCCCATCGAGCGCGAGCGCGCCTTGAACGTGTAGCTGCCGAGCTGGTCCGAAATCTTCTTCGCCTCTTCTTCAAGATCGGTTTGATGTTCATTGTTTGCTGAAGGACGGTCTGCCCGGTTTGTCCGGGAACCTGCGTGGTGTTGCTCCCCTCATTGGCAACCGCTCGACCGGCGATTTGCGAGGCATCTTCCAGCACCGAGATGACGAGCCCAACGCCGAAACGTGCCCAGAACTGGGTATCGACGCCGCCTGGCAACCCGGCCCGGCCAAGGCTGTCTGCTGCCGGCGACCTGCTGCACCGCGTTGGCGAGATGTCGTTCCCTCACCGGACCGGCCGCGGCGATGGGGCCAAGCATGCCGGATCGCCTGACCGGGGTGATGCGGGGTGGAAGCCGGAGCCGCGCAACTGTTACTGGCCGCCGCACGCCGAGGGCATGGACCCTGAGGACGGGGTGCGCTTCAAATCGCACGACTTTCGTTGAGCGATGGCGGAGCTCGCCCGCCACCAGCGTGTCGTCATCGCGCTATCGGTCCATATCCTTCGGAGCGGCGTTGCCCGCTGCTCGGACGCACGCGTGGACGGCGCGGAGGTTCGCTTGGCACTTCGGTGCCTGCTGCCGCACTGCCCGGAGCGTTGGCCGCTCGAATTGTATTGGGATGCAGCGCGCCAGGAGAATGAGATCGGCAGGGCACAGGGAGTGACCGCTGCGTTCAACGGCATTGTCCGTCAGCTACGCCGTGCAGGCCGATATGAGGAAGTGCTGGATCAGTGAGAACGATGCCGCCCGCATCGTGGACTGTGGCACCTCGAGGGTGGTGCCGGTCGGATGCTACGGGTCGATCGCGCTGACACTGCCATCTCCCCTAACCTAAGCCTCTACGTCGGCCGCAGTCAGCAAGATCGGGGGGCTCCCCCGCCGAGCCGCTTGACGAATTCGCGCCGTGTTATGCGGTGAATGTCGCTTTCAAACTCGATGAAGACCTCGAGGGCAGTTTCGGAATCGAGCGTATCGCGATCGGGATCGAGGAGCTGCGTCAGGGCCTCGCTGGTGATGAGGAACTCAACGACCCCTAAGTTGGTGGTACCCGTGAAACCGACGCTCGCGCGTTCGGCAACCCAGTAATAGTCCCCCCATCTCGAAACGGACGCTGGGATTGGCCATGCCGGCTTACTCCTTGGGTGAGCTGGAAGCAGGGGAGATGGTCCGCCAGGGCTGCAATGCCTTCACCGGCAAAGGTCGTGCTGGAGGCGCCATCGATCTGCACAGGATGCTCAACCGTAAGGACAGCCGCGGCTTGGTGCTCGGGGTCCAATTCGCGCCAGTCGCGAACCGCTCGCTCGAGGTTGGTGACCTCGGCGACGTCGCTATCGCCACGTGGGACGTTCTCGAGGGACGCGCTGATCCGCCAGTTGATTTCGGGGGGTCTTGGCGCTTTCACCCCAGGTCGCTTCCGTCATGATCGTCTACCTTCTCGCGTCTGGTTTCGGGCGCGATTTCGAATGTAGCCCGACAGGGCGCGTCCGTGCCAGTCCGAAGCCCACAATCCTCGATCTTCAAGGGCCGCGAGGGGCGACTGCGATGATATCGAGCTTGCGCAGGGCTTGTGCCATGCGTTTGGCATCGAGCAGCCCGATGCCATGTGCGCGAAAGGCGCTGGCGAGTTGTCGCTCGGTCAATGGCGCCGACACCTGATCGAGAACGGCAAGCGCTGCTGCGCGCACCTCAGGGGGTGCAGCCTTCAGGGCGTCTAGGGCTTTCATTCTGCCTCGTGAAGGTTGCTCGGTCCAATCGGTAGACCAACAACATAGCCCCACGCCATTTGACTTGCACGTACCACGCTCCGCGGTGCCGGCGACCTGAAGAACAAGCCGCCACGGCCGACGCTTTGTGTGAGATTACCGGTTCTGTCGATGCCGCCAAGCAGGCATTGCATCCACCCCTGTCGAACCCAGGCAATGCGCCTTGAACCGGCTATCTCGACTGGCGACATAAGGTCGTGTATAACGTACCGTATTGCCCTGATGGGCGCTTATATGAGACGCTAGATGCGATCGACTGTCGCTGACACCCTCCCGCCCCGCGTGCGGCGTAGCTTGTCGAAGCTGGGCGCCGATATCGCCCTGGCGCGCAAGAAGCGCAGCCTCACGGTGGTCATGATGGCCGAACGCATCGGTGTGGCCAAGAGCACATATCTCAAGCTGGAAAAAGGCGATCCGACCGTCGCATTGGGTACATACGCTATGACCTTCTTCGTTCTGGGTTTTGGCGAGAGCCTTGGAGAGATCCTCGATGCCAGGAACGACGAGCAGGGTCTGTTGCTCGACGTGGAGCGCATGCCGCAGCGCGTCCGCAGACCCAAACCGCCGGTTTCTCTGTGAGGCGGACGATCGGCATCCAGATCGGCGACGAAGCCCGCGGAGTCGGGTTGCTGCACTATAATCAGCAGGGAAGCCGCGAGAGCGCAGGCTTCGAATATGATGCCGGCTGGCTGGCCGAGCCCAACCGCTTCGCCCTCGAGCCCGCGCTGCCGCTCGTTGCCGGTCCACAATTCCACCGGAAGATCGGCGTTGGCTCTGTCTTCCACGCAGCGATTGCCGACACCGAGCCCGACGGATGGGGTAAGCGCGTCATCCAGCGAGACCATGCCAAGCGACGGCAGGACGCCCGCCGCCGCGGCGAGGAGGTCGACGCACGCGCTTTGAATGGACTCGATTATCTGTTGGCGGTCGACGACGTCAGCCGGGTCGGCGCGCTGCGTCTCGTCGACGAGCAAGGGACAGCGCAGCGCGCGACCGAAGATGGTCGCCGGACAACGCCACCGTTGATCGAGCTGGGTCATCTCCTGGCCGCTAGTCGGGCGGTCGAGACCAACACCGAAACCGCAGCCGATCTCGCCTATCTACGCGGTCGCGGCACTTCGCTCGGCGGACTCCGCCCGAAATGTACCGTCGTCGATAATGAGGGGCATCTTTCGATCGGCAAGTTTCCGAGCGTCGCCGACGAGCGCTCGGTGACGCGGGGGGGAGGTGCTGGCGATGCGGCTCGCTCGCCGCGCTGGAATCGACGCAGCCGACGCCCGACTGATCGACAGTGATGGTGACGCGATCGCGCTGATCCGACGGTTCGATCGACCCGCCGGGGGCGGGCGGCTCATGTACGTATCGGCAGCGACAATGATCGGTGCGGAGCCCGGCGATGCGCAGGAGCATGCCTATACCGAGATCGTCGATGCGCTTCGGGTAAATGGCAGCGCCCCCACGGCCGACATCGAGGAGCTATGGCGCAGGATCGCTTTCTCGATCCTGATCACCAACGTCGATGATCACCTAATGAACCATGGCTTCCTGCACGTCGATAGGGGACTGTGGCGGCTGGCGCCAGCGTTCGACATCAATCCGTTTCCGGAGAGGCTGCGCGAGTTGAAAACTTGGGTCTCGGAAGAGGTCGGCCCTGAAGCTACGATCGACGCTTTGATGTCCGTGCTACCTTACTTTCGCCTGACACAATCGCGCGCGAAGGAAATGCTGTCGCAAATTGAGCAGGCCGTCGCGGGTTGGCAGGACGAGGGACGTGCGCTTGGCATGACCGGCGCTGACCTTGATAGCTTCGCCGACGCTTTCGAGCATCGGGAGCGCGATGCTGCAAGAGCGGTAATGACGTGAGATACAGCAATGTTATAACAAGCCATATGCTATCGAGCTGAAGCGTATTGCCTGAATCTGGTGGAACTTGCGAAACGGGTCAGGAACGGGTGGCCACGTGAGCGATTGCCGTCCGAGGCATATCCGGATTAAGCGGTAACGCCTGGGATGTCGGTCGCCTGCGCCGCTGCCGCCATGAGATTGACGTCCGTCAAATCTCGGTGATCGATCCACCATTTGGCGTCAGTTACCTGAAGGCAAGCGTAACAGTTAGCGTCGCTGTCGGGATTGGTTAGCGCTGCCAGCCGCTTGGTTCTGATCGTCGACGCCCAGCTCATTTGCCGATCGGTGCCGGCAAGCGGGGGAAGATCGAGGTGGGAGATGGCAGCGCTGCTGAACGCTGCCGCAGCGGCTTCCTCTGCCTGCTGTTCCGCAACGAAGCAGTCTCGACAGGTAGTTGTCTCAAGCCATTTGGCTTTGCGTTCCTGTTGGCTGTCAAAACCGGTAAGATAATGACCCTGCTCATGACCGCAGGCGTGAATAATCCGCTGTTCCATGGCTGGGATGATGGCTGTTCGTGGTTTATGCGCAACGGCAATGAGTCAGGGTGAATCGGAATTGCGGCAAGTGGCTGACGATTGAACGGGACAAATGTCCGGCTCACTAAGCTGGCCCAACGCCGTCAGCGTTTACCAGATCTAGGCCAACCAATGTGCCGATGAGCCGTACGCGTTTTTCTACCAGATCTACGGGGGTGCGGTGCAGTTCCAGCTCGTAGCGCCCACCGACATCGCGGCGCAGATAGAAGGCCCCGCCATCGCGGACCAGAGTGCCTATCTCATTGATCCGGGTGCCAATCGCTACCATCGCTGCGTCGTCGCCTTATTATGATCGTGTAAAGTTGCGGGAGATTCTCCGCGTAACCGATGTGCCTCGGTGGGGCATAGGATTCTGCTACTCCGTTCCCGACGGGCGCTCAGAGACTGATATTCCGACGCGCCATGTCCGCGAACGCCATATCCCCGATTGGCGGGCGGGGCTCGGCTTTGAAGATGTCAGCCAAATCGAGCAGATCCTCGTTCGAAAGGTTCGCGATAGAGGCTTCGATTTTGGCAAGGCGCCGCACCGCGTGATCGTCGCGATCGGCGACCCGCTTCATTCTTGTCTTAAGCATGTGGTCTCCTATCATAAACGTCGTGGCGGAAGCAGGGGCATTAGAGCGGTTTCTGATCAGTCTGCATCGTAGCCAGCGGCAGCGAAGTAGTTCGAGCATGACTATCGATAAGAGCGCCTTCTTCGAAGCCACGAAGGCTCTGTGGCCCCAAATCGTGAGGGTATCTGACAACCCGAACGCCACTAACGAGATATATCAGGCGAACGAGAAGGCAGTTCCGCAGGGAGACGACTGGCCCTTTGGGCATTTCATCAGGCCTTGGGAGGGCTTGAAAAGCGAGCGCTGGCGAAGGGTCTGCCGCTTTATCCCCATGAGGTCGTCTTTGATGAGTTCGACACCCGGATGCGAGCCAACCTAAACGGCGCTGACTGCTGGTCGGACGAGCGAGCAGAATACGAGAGTAGCTGAACGGATGACCGTTCTCGGGCAACGGCAACGTTCCCCAGAAAGGGGAGAAAATGGGCGATTTTGACCGTTTGGCGTTCTCGCAGAGGATCGCAGACCGTGCGAAAACTCGCTGGGTGATTCCACAAGGTTGCTGACGGGCGTATGCTGTAATCATGGCATATATCGAGGGTCATGCGCGCGACCAGGCGCTGCTGCTGCCGGCATCGGTAGAGGATTATGTGGCAGCGGATAGTCCGGTTCGGTTCATAGACGCGTTCGTTGATGACCTCGATCTGGGCGAGGCCGGTTTTCATCGGTCGCGGCCGAAGGCGACGGGGCGCCCAGGCTATGACCCGGGCGACATGCTCAAGCTGTACCTGTACGGCTATCTCAACCGGGTGCGGTCGAGCCGACGGCTGGAAGCCGAGGCGGCACGCAACCTCGAGCTGATCTGGCTGCTGCGTGGGCTTCGGCCAGACTACAAGACCATCGCTGACTTTCGGCGCGACAACCGGAGCGCCTTCAAGGCAGTGTTCCGCGCCTTCGTCGTCCTATGCCGCAAGCTCGACCTGTTCGGGCGCGAGCTGCTGGCGGTGGACGGCACGCGGCTGAAGGCGGTGAACAACCCGGCACGCAACTTCTCCCGTGACAAGCTGGCCAGGTATATTGCCGCGGCCGACGAGCGGCTTGAGGGGTATATTGCCGAGATGGACGCCATCGACCGCGGCGAGGATGGCCATGCGCCTGGCCGCAGCGGGGCACTGGCCGCGAAGATCGCCAGGGTGCGCGAGCGGCGTCAGGCCCAGGAGGCGATGCTGCACGAGCTGAACGCCAGCGGCGAGAGCCAGATATCGCTAACCGACCCCGATGCGCGCGCGATGGTCACGGGTCGAAAGACCACGGTCGGCTACAACGCGCAGGTAGCGGTGGATGCGAAACACAAGCTGATCGTCGAGCAGCACGTTACCAACGCCGGCACCGACATGGGTCTGCTGGCACCCACTGCTGGGGCGGCGAAAGACGCGCTAGACGTCGAGCAGATCGATGTGGTCGCCGACATGGGTTATTACAAAGGCGAGGACATCGAAGCATGCGAGGCGAATGGTATCACACCCTTCGTCGCCCGGCCGAGACGGGGCAGCGCCATCGCCAATGGCCGTTTCTCTAAGGATCTCTTTCGTTACGATGCCGAGGCGGACGCGTACCACTGCCCGGGTGGCCGGACCCTCGACATCAGCTATCGCGCGGTGACGCGCGGCCACGCCAACATCCAATATTCCAACCCCGCCGCCTGTTCGGACTGCGCAATCAAGTTGAACTGTACCAGCAGTCGCTGGCGGCGCATCAACCGTTGGGAAAACGAGGCGGTGCTGGACCGCATGGCGGCGCGCTTGGTTGCGCGCCCTGATATTCTTGCCGTTCGCCGCGAGACGGTCGAACACCCGTTCGGCTCGATCAAGCAATGGATGAACCAGGGCGCATTCCTGATGCGCGGGCTGGAGAAGGTTCGCGCCGAGTTCAGTCTGACCGCGCTCGCCTACAATCTAAGAAGAGCCATTACCCTCATCGGCGTGCCGGGGTTGATCAGGGCCGTACAGGCCTGATCAAGCTCGCCAAATCTGCTGCGCAGCGCTCAATGGCTTCCCCTTGAAGCCACCACAGCGCCACCAGAGCGCCACCACGGCAGTAACTCAAAAATATTTGCGCCCAGCTCCACCGTTTAACAAAAGACGTCCGTGCTCATGTGACGGCGAGTTCTCGCACGGTCTGCGTGTAGTTTTGAGAATGGCAGGGTTGGTGGTTTACTCGATCCGCTATTGGTGCGAACCGCAGCAAGCCATTTTTCAGAATTGCTTGCGAAGGAAAAACTTTTTCTGACCAACGGGATGGTCGTCGAGGGTGCCGAATACCTCAAAGCCTAACTTCTCATAGAAACCGCGCGCCTGAAACTCGTAAGTGTCGAGCCAAATTCCTACGCAGCCGTTGGCACGCGCGATTTCCTCGGCCTGCTCCATGAGCGTCCTTCCATGGTTCTCGCCCCGATGCTCTTCCGGAACGGCAAGAAGGTCCACGAAAAGCCAGTCATACGCACATTTGCCCCATAGACCGCCGACGTGATTGCCAGCCTCATCGGCCAGCAAAATGGCGACGGGGTGAAAGCGAGGATCGCCTGCACGCGCCGTGTTGTAGGCGAGAAGTGGCTTAAGAACCGCCTCGCGGTCGGCATCCGACGGGTTGTTGGGAATGACAATGCTCAGGGTCATCATGTGATCATACGGTGCAGCCTTTGAACTTCAATGGCGGCTCGTGGGATCAGTTCGCGACGCGCTAAACAACCGTCATTGCGCGACAGCTACTGACCGACCTTTCCCGCAAACGATCGATTTTCGAGCACCTTTGTCGGGAGCGATGGACGGCCCCCGATGGTCTGCGTGCAGGCAAATTCGCGATTAGCTTTCAGTTTTGATTTCAGTTAGATTTTGTCATCACCGCAACTCCCAATGGCACGGCGGCGACTGAGAGACGCTGGAGCGCTCCCGCTTAGTGGGAGCTACGCTGTGGAAAAACGTGATCGTTTGGATGACCTTGTTCGGAATGAGCAAAAGGCGAGAGAACAGGCAGCAAGCTGTGAGGACGTTACCGCTCGTATCGCGCACTTAGGTCGCGCTGCGCTGTATGCCGGGATGATCAAGGCAATGAGGCTGTGATTGAGGGCGAGACGACCGCCCAGCACTTGGAACGGCTAATCGCTATAATCAGTGACGCTTTAGCGGTTGCTGACGATGGAATTCAGCCGCTGGTAGGAGCGCATCTCCACAGCGTGCTCAGAACGGCAACCGCATTGCGTGATATCCCCGATGGACCGTCTCGGTTCATCTGGAAACAACCACCCGGCAGGTTCATGTTGACGCAGGCTCTAGTGATCGGCCGGCAGGAGAGGTTTGTCCATCAAGATGGATCTCCCACATAATCAGGCCGTCTGCGTTTGTTACAGAGACGCTCCACGGGCGTGACCCCCAAAATATCTCTGGGACATCCTGCATCATTTGGCCGGCCGTTCTTATGCCTTCGGCCCGCGCTTCGATGTAACTGGGGAACTCTGTACCCTCGGTGTCAGTCACTCGGTGGTCGGTTTCGGTATGAAAAAAGAACAGCGCCATTCCCGTACTCCAAAGTCGTGCGCGTGAGCCTACCCGAGCAAAGGTCTGCGTACTTTGATCCAAGTCGGTAAGATGGCGGGGTGCGGATTCCGGGATCATCGCGCTCAGCATTCCGGGATAATCGCGATCAGCGTTCCGAGATGATGGCGATCAGCATTCCGACATCATCGCGATCAGTGTTCCGACATGATGGCGATCAGATGCGGGATGTTTTGGTGGTGTGATCCGGTCGTCGCAGGCTGCTTCTTTTTGAGGAGCAGCCAATGCCGACGGAGCGAATTGCGATGCGCAAGGTGCGCGAGATTTTGAGACTGACGTACGACGCCAAGCTGCCGTCTCGGGAGGTTGGGCGCCAGGTGGGCGTGGGCAGCACAGGCGTACGTGTGATGCTTCAGCGTTTCCGGGCATCGAAGCTGGAGTGGCCGTTGCCGGACGGGCTGACAGACACCGCGCTCGAAGCTGAGCTTTACGGTGTGGCGGCGACCAGAGGCGGGCAGCGCGATCGCCCCGAACCGGACTGGGCAGCCGTGAACCGCGAGCTGAAGCGCAAGCACGTCACCCTCCAGGTGCTGTGGGACGAATATATCGAGGTTCAGCCCGACGGTTACCGATATTCCCGGTTCTGCGAGCTTTACCGCGCCTGGGAGGGGACGGCTTCCAGTGACGATGCGGCAGACGCATCTGGGCGGCGACCGGATGTTCGTCGACTATGCTGGCGACACGGTGTCGGTGGTGGTCGACCGGCTGACCGGCGAGATCCGCGAGGCTCATCTTTTCGTGGCCGTGATGGGCGCCTCGAGCCTGTCGTTTGCGTGGCCGACCTGGACCGAGACCCTGCCAGACTGGACGGACGCGCACGTTAGAGCCTTTGACTTCTTTGGTGGCGCAGCTCGCCTTCTCATTCCCGACAATGCCAAGGTCGCGGTCATCAAGGCGTGCCTTTACGACCCGCAGGTGAACCGCACCTATGCCGAGCTCGCCGCGCACTACGGTACGGCGGTGCTCGCGGCGCGACCGTATCGGCCGCGAGATAAGGCCAAGGTCGAAGCCTGTGTCGGCATCGTCGAGCGCTGGCTGTTTGGGCGTCTTCGTAACCGGGTCTGGTACGGCCCTAGACGATCTACGCGCCGCCATAGCCGAGATGATGACCGCGTTGAACGCCCGCGTCATGCGCCGGTTCGGCCGGTCGCGGCATGAGCTGTTCGAGGAAATCGACCGCCCCTTGCTGAAGGCATTGCCGGCTGAGCCATACGTCCTGGCAGAGTGGCGCCGCTGCAAAGTTGGCATCGACTATCACGTCGAAGCGGCGAAGCATTCTACTCGGTGCCTTACCGCCATGCCCGGGCGCAGGTCGAGGTGCGGCTGACCGCGCGCACCGTCGAGATCTTCCTCAGGGGCGAGCGGGTCGCCTCCCACATGCGCGGCTCCGGCAACGGCCATCACACTACCATCAACGACCATATGCCCTCGAGCCATCGCCGCTACGGCGACTGGACGGTCGAGCGCCTGCTCGATGAAGCCGGACGGCTTGGCCCGTCGGTCAGAATGCTGTGCGAGATGATCCTGAGCGACCGGCCACATCCCGAGCAGGGCTACCGCTCGTGTCTCGGTATAGTGCGGCTGGCGCGCGCGTATGGCGCCGTCCGTGTCGACGCGGCTTCGCTACGCGCCCTCGAGATCGGCGCGCGCAAATACGGCGCCGTCAAATCCATCCTTGAGAAGAAGCTCGACGCAGACCCGCTCCATCGTCCCCGCTCGGCCGGAGAGGTGAGCGTCGACCACCCCAATATCCGCGGACCCAAATACTACCACTGAGGAGATAGCTCATGCTGATACATCCCACCCTCGACCAGCTGCAGGCGCTCGGCCTGCAAGGCATGGCCAAAGCCTTCACCGAACTCGACAAGCATGGCGGCACCGCCACGCTCAGCCATGCCGAGTGGCTGGCCCTGCTGCTCGACCGGGAAACCACCTGGCGGCACGACAAGAGGCTCAGCGCCCGCCTTCGATACGCCAAGTTGCGGCACCAGGCCGCACCTGAGGATGTCGACTACCGGAGCCCCCCGCGGTCTCGAGCGCCGGCTGTTCGAAACGCTGTTGAGCGGCGAGTGGATCGACGCGCACGACAATCTGGCGATCTGCGGCCCGACCGGTATCGGCAAAAGCTGGCTCGCGTGCGCCATCGGCCACAAGGCCTGCCGCGACAACCGCTCGGTCCTCTACGTGCGCTTCACGCGTCTGCTCGACGAGCTTGCCCTGGCACGCGGCGACGGCCGCATCGCCAACAGGCTCAAGAGCCTCGCCAGCGTCGAACTACTCATCCTGGACGACTGGGGTCTTCAGCCCCTGGATGCACAGGCCAGGCATGACCTGCTCGAGATCCTGGAAGATCGGTACGGCCGCAAGTCGACCATCGTGACCAGCCAGCTTCCGACCGCGTCGTGGCACCATGCCATCGGTGATTCCACCTATGCTGACGCCATCCTGGACCGCCTGCTTCACAACGCTCACCGCGTCGAACTCGAAGGTGACAGCCTGCGGCGCACCAAAGCATCCATCAGCGATTGACCCTACCTTACGAAACTGACACCAAATCCATGTCGACCGGGTGACCGCCACTGATCGCGATCATCTCGGAACGCTGCGCGCCATCATGTCGGAATGGCTGCGCGCGATCATCGAAATCCGCAGGCGGGGTGCGCGTTCGGGCAGTTCCATTTCGCCTATGCCAATATGTGCAGGGCTAATTGCTCCTACACGGCAACTCCGTTTACTTGAGGCGCGAGTACGAATGAGCCGTTCGGGATTGGCATCGATGTCTTGGTATCATCTCCGTGCATATATGCCGCACCAAAATCGCCAACCGCTGAAAGCGCCTTCCAATCCTCGATCTGGACTGCCCGCCTGTCCCTCGTAATAAGTCCGTCCTTACGGAGGGCCTGAAGCGTGCGATTAACGTGCACAGGGGTAAGCCCCGTCGCGTCGCCAATCTGCTCCTGCGTCATTGGCAGTTCGTAGCGGTTTCCTGTCATCAGTCCTGCTGACCTAAGGCGTACTGCAATTTCGCACAGAAGGTGTGCAACACGCGTTCTCGCGTCACGTCTGCCAATATTGGCGATCCACTCACGAAATATCGAGGCTTCAACCAGCGTTTCGAGCCACATTGCGCGGCCGATGGCAGGAAATGCAAAGGCGAGATCCTGTACCGCCCCCCGCTGCTACATATGCCACGTCGCCAGTGGTTAACATCTGAATGCTGTGATCTGCCACACCTAGGAAAGCGTGCTGAAGATCAAGCATATCGCCTGGTATGTGAATCGACAGGATTTGACGTCCGCCATTTCCGACGAGCTTACTCCTAAATGCAAAACCGGAAAGTAGGACGTAGCAATTCTTGGTAAGGTCCTGCTCGCGTATTATGTAAGAGCTGGGATGCAAGGTCTTTACGAAAAAGGGAAGGGCGTGAAATGCATCACGATCATTCTCTGATAGAGCTGCACGTTGTTCGAGTTTGCGCAAAGCTGGCGCAAGATACACCTTCGAGGACAGGGGCATAAATTTTCACCGTTGCGGTGATGCGCAACCCATGCGGGTAGGTATTTGCCTGCAATGCGCAGAGTAAATCACGTTATTTTGCAAGTCTCTGCGCTAGATCATAAGCCTTGATATTATCATGGCTTTGTTTGCTCAGAACATGTGTGCTGAATGAGCGGGTATTATCGAGTGCGGTGCGTTCTACCAACATGGCTATGCCGCGGCCGACAAGGCATGCGGTACGCTCCCAACGGATTGAGGACGCAATGAAAAATCCCTGGGCAATGAAAATGGAGCAATTTACGTCATTTACCGACGGAGAGCGCGCTCGCCTTGACGCCATCATCACATTCAAACAGCGTGTATTTCAGGCGCAAGAAGACGTGATCGCGGACGGGGCGCACTCGGAATACTGCCATGTTTTGCTGACGGGGCTGGCATGCCGGTACAAGCTACTGCCGGATGGCGAGCGCCAAATCATGGCATTTCTGGTCCCAGGAGACCTGTGCGATGCCGAGATATTCATCCTGAAAAGGATGGATCACGCAGTTGGCACGCTGACCCCGAGCACAACAGCCATGATCCACTCGAGTGAGATGAAAACGCTTTTGCGTGAAACCTCATCAATATCTGACGCTCTCTGGTGGGGGACGATGACGGACCTGGGGGTGCTCCGCGAGCGCATCATTGATCAGGGCCGGCGCGATTCCAGCGAACGGGTCGCTCATCTGCTGTACGAAATGCCGGTCCGCTACCGGGTAAGCGGAGCGACGAGCACCAACGCAATCGACTTCCCAATCACTCAGGCAGATCTTGCCGATGCTACCGGCATGACGGCCTCACACGTTAACCGCGTGTTGCAGCGCTTCCGTGAGGACGGCACAATCGAGCTTCGGAACAAGACGTTGACCGTAACCGATCCGGCACGCCTCAGATCGCTCGGGCAATTTAACCCTGCGTACCTGCACCTGGACAGGACTGAGGCGAATGACCCCGCCGTTGCGGGTCGCGTCGGCGATCTGATTTAGTCTGAAAACGCGTTAGGGAGCTATCGCGGGCGGCGGCGCCAATGTCTGAGGTGACCACGCCATGATCGTGGAAGGGTTCGTAACCGCGATCTGATGAGGCGAGGGATGTATCGGAGTGGTGTTGATCAAAGCCATGAAGTGCGCGCGGACGCCATCCGAAGCTTGATGTAGCAGCCGTCGTACCTGGGCATCGTATAGGCTAGTTTCTTCCCTCGCACGCCGGTGCACCATGTTCCACGTGCCAAACTCGTGGCTCGTGATGCGCTGGTCGGACAATACCGTCAGGTAGTAATGGCGGGTATCACGTTTGATCCGCTCGAAGCAGGCTTCAACGCTCACTCGAGGTCCTTCAAGAGCTTGAAGAAAGCGTTTCCCATCGGACCAGAGCAAACCGGTAATGCCGTCTATAGCGTTGTTATGACGCAACTAGTTCAGAATGCCAGAGAGGTCGGCCCCGTCACCTGGTACGCTGCTCAGGCTCACATAAACGATTTGTCGCATCGGATTGCCCTCCAATTCGAGAGCAGAGTTATCGCGTCGATTCTGATTGCGTCCTCGATCTGGATTATAAGTATCGCGCAAACATATGTGTCGTACCCACTTGCCAAGTTGACGTATTTGACAAGCAGGAAAATTGCCGCTCGAGGGTGAAGAAATTGGAAACGGCCATACTTATCAAACGACCGTTATCGGGACTTGGATCGCCGGCCTGAACGTCCGAGTGTGGGCGTTCTCGCCGATCACGCCCTTCTCGAGAAGGATCGTGAAACGGGAATTGCAGGCAACAGCGGTTGCCCTGCCGTTTAACCCATGGCTTGCTCTCGCCATTGGCCGCTCCATGCCATAATTCCCGTCTCAAAGGCGATTTGGGATCGGTGTTTATGGTGCGTCTAAGTGTGAACCTAGAGCGGTTTCTCACCTTGCTGAATCATTGGGGATTCCCATCGAGGCGCTTTTCTGATTCACAATCCTTGCTGGTGCTGGAGGCCAGCACGGATGGCACGAGCATTATCAACGGATCTTCGGAACAGGGTAGTGGCGGCAATTGCGGGTGGCCTGTCGCGCAGACAGGCGGCGGATCGGTTCGGTGTCAGCGCGGCAAGCGCGATCCGCTGGCAGCAGCGCGTGATGCAGCACGGGACGCCGGAGCCTCAGCAGCAGGGTGGCGATCAGCGTTCGGGTAAGATCGAGGCGCATGCGGACCTGATCCTGGGTACGGTCGAGACGACACCCGACATCACCCTGGCGGAGTTGCAGGCGCTGCTGGCCGACCACGGCACCGAGGTTGCGCTCGGCACGATATGGCGGTTCTTCTCGCGCCGCGGGATCACGCGTAAAAAAAGACGGCGCACGCGACCGAGCAGGACCGCCCCGACATCCTGAAGCGGCGCGAGGAGTGGTTCGACAGCCAGCTCGATCTCGATCCCGAACGACTTGTCTTCATCGACGAAACCTGGGCGTCAACCAACATGGCGCGTCGCTATGGCAGGTCTCCACGTGGCGAGCGGCTGCGCGCTGGCGTGCCGCACGGACATTGGAAGACCACCACCTTCACAGCCGGGCTGCGTCGCTCCGGCATGATCGCACCCTGGGTGCTCGACGGGCCGATGAATGGGGACGCCTTCACCACCTACGTTGCCCGCGTCCTTGTGCCTGAACTGTCACCCGGCGACATCGTCATCATGGACAATCTGTCGAGCCACAAAGCCCCGACCGTACGCACCGCCATCGAAAAGGCAGGTGCCGCCCTCCTGTTCCTTCCGCCATACAGCCCCGATTTCAACCCGATCGAGATGGCCTTCTCCAAGCTGAAGGCGCACCTGCGAAAGGCTGCCGAACGCACCATTCACGGCCTCTGGGACGCCATCGGTCGTATCGTCGACCTCTACTCGCCAAAGGAATGCTCGAACTACTTCGCTGCCGCTGGCTATGATGCAGACTGATCAGAAACCGCTCTAAACAAGGTTGCCCTACTGCGAAACTCGCGGCGAACAGGCGTGCCCGATCTACTGGCCTTTGCTCGCATTGCGCATGAGGCTGGCGCGGACGGGATTACAGTGCATCCGCGCCCCGACCAACGCCATATCCGTGATGACGACGTATCGGCACTCGCGGAGTGGATGAAGCCACTCAGACCGACCTTTGAACTGAATATCGAGGGCTATCCCGATGATCGGCTATTCCGCATCGTGTCTGCTGTGCGGCCTGAGCAATGCACACTCGTTCCTGATCCTCCCTCCGCGTTCACATCGGAGGAGGGCTGGAAGTTTGACGATCGAGATGCAGCAATACGTATCTATAATGACGTCGCCCGATTCCAGGCGGTCAGCGGACGCGTAATCCTGTTCATTGATCCGGACCCAACGGCAGTACGCGGCCTCATCGAAAGCGGGGCTGATGGCGCGGAAATCTACACCGGCTCCTATGCAGCCGAGCATCGCGCCAATGGTCCCAGTCGTACTCTCGCGGCGGCAGCGTTGGCAGCGCGGGCGGTACATGTTGCCGGGCTGAGGGTGAACGTCGGTCACGACCTCAACCTCACCAATCTACCTGATTTGATCAGCGCTATGCCGCCGATCGCCGAGGCGTCCATCGGTCACGAACTGACGGCAGACGCATTAGTGATGGGGTTCGGACCAGCAGTTGCGGCCTACAAGGCGGCACTCGGCTAGGCGTCTTCCCATTCTCGATTTGGATGGTGAAGCGGGAAAACATCCGCAGGCTCATTAACGGGCCGGCGATTGCATAAGCTCTATCGTGATATGATCGGGGCCTGAAACGTATGCCACCAACGTACCCTTCCGGGGACCACCCGCGATAGGCAGCGGACTACCCTTGGCCTTCCATCCTGCTGCCTCGACGTGGGCAATAGCGGCATGAATATCCTTTACGGTCAGCCCCAGGTGGGCCGCCCCGATCGATCCCGCGCTGGAAGGCACCGCCCCGTTCTGGTGCCCTCTTGAATATTGCAACAGTTCGACAACGTAGCCGTCTGGCGCCCTGACGATCGCCGTTTTCACACTCGGATCATCGACACCTGTCACCTGATGCAGGAAGTCGCCCCCCATCTCCGATTGCCGCTCCAGCGTGAAACCGAGCGCTCTCGTCCAAAACCGAACGGCTTCGTCCAAAGACGATACAGCGAAACCTGTGTGGTCCACGGCAATTGCGTTTGCGGCGTCGTTCATTGCTTCACTCTCACTGGGCCGTGCTTACGCTGTCTGGGCCTGCGCCCCGGCTGCAACCGACGCCAGCAGCATGGCGAACATGATTTTCATAGTGCACCTTTAACACTTTGGACTCTCTTCGAATAGGAAGGGCAATCGAGAGGTCGAGCGCTTTCCCCGATCCGATCGTTGGATAGGAATGTTTGGATCTGGCGAGAGGAGTATCATCAGAACGAAGACAGAACGTATTACGCGAGTGTAAATATGCCAGTTACCCAACGCTTTCGATGATTTTGTCGGATATTTTGATATGGATCAATGTGCTTTATCTTGAGAGCACTTTGAATTAGCCCGTAGATAGCGGAATCGGGGGGTAGTGCTCCGACCCGCCCCTAGCTGGGAATCTGTCACTCATGGAACGTAATAGCGGTAATCAATGCCCCCGTGTGTTCGCGAGCCAACTCGAAGATATGATTGCATTTGCTGATGCAAAGCAGGACTTCGCCTTAGCAGCTTGGCTAAGCCAAGCGCTCGATCGAATGATGGGCGATCATATTAAGCCCTAACCGGGGTTGCCTTCCGCTACGGAATTTGTTGATATCGCTACTCAATGAACTGGAGTGGCGCGTGAGGGGTAACGACGAGGCTGTTCAGCTAGCGATGGCGATACTGCGCTTCCGCAAGTATCGAGCCTCCGTGTTGTCGCGTGATATATTCGGCGAACCGGCCTGGGAAGTGCTTCTTGAGCTGTTCGTCGCGGACGCAAACAGCGTAGGTATTACCGGACGAATTGTTGCGGAAAAACATGACATCTCTACAGCGGTCATAGGGCGTTGGCTCAAACATCTTACTGCCGAAGGCCTTCTGATTGGCGACGGCACCGGGAATGTGGACGATGAGCTAACGCTATCCGGGGTAGGAATGGACAAGATGGAAACCGCGCTACTCGAAGCACGGTTTCTCAAAGACCAATTCGGCCCACAGCCTAGCATAGCAAACTGAAATAGTGCTCGTTACCGGGTCCCCTTCGGTGGAAGCTTGAACTTGACCCGCTGAACGCAGCCTCGACGGCCTGAACCACTCTCTACTACCCGAGCATTGGAAAGCGCATTGCGCGCGGTATCGCCGAACGCCTCGTCCGGTTCAGAACCTAGAACCCTTACGTTGCCTACTGCTCCCCATGGCGCCGTATCATAGCCAATTACGGCCGCCCCTTCGATCCCGCGGCGCCAGAACGCTCTAGGGTAGGCGCTTCCGTCGAGAAGACCCGGGATCGACTTGGGATCCACGATACAACCGGGCTGATCTCCTGTATCAAGAGGCGTGTCTGGCACCGGTACGGGCGCCGCAAGGTTGGCGCGTCCGTTATAGTAAAAGTGATAGGTGCATCCGTGAAACCCCGCTCCCGGCTCGTAGCGGTTGGCGAGCAAAGCTTCCCGGCCGGCGCGCTCGAGCCCTGTATCGCCGGACGTACCCAATGTCTGGACGTTGCCAGGCTTACCCGCGGCGTTAACGTCGAATGCTAGAAACACCCAAGCTGGTCGGCGCGCCGGTTGCGACAGCTTCTCAAAGGCAGGCAGGTTAAGACGCCGGTACTGGCCTGGCTCGCGGGGGCAATTTGAGTCTGTAGGACGAACTCGTTCAAACAGGGCAGGCGCAAACCCTGTGGCATCCGGACGGCTCGCCAGCTCGTACAAATCCGGCATCGACGCCTTCTCGATCGGCGTGACCGATGCTTTGAAGGACACGCTGCATTTCGCCTGCGGCATTCCGGTTGGAAAGCTCGAAGCCGCCAGCGCAGGGGCAAGATCACTCGTGTCGACATACCAACCCGGAGATTCCGTCATATCACGGCGGATCGTGCGGGCACGTCCCTGCGCGTCGATTACGAAGGAGAACCGATATGTGGGTGAGGGGCTTTCGGTAACAGCGGGACCGTAACGCGTCGCAACTGCCGTGAAAGGCCGAACGATACTATCGGCTGCTATCGGCTGCCCTGAACAGGTGACATCGCTGGCAGTGAACGACACGACCTCCGTTCGCTGGGTGGCGAACGGTACCGGGGGGGCAGGGACACTGAGCAGCGCGAGCATCGCAACGGGCATGGCGTGATCTCCGAATTTAAACGTTGATTATCCCGCTGGCGACAACGTGCCTAGTGATCGCTCTAGTGAAAACTCTTGAACCTGCAGAGGTCATAGCCCGCCAAGATTTTCGCTTTCTCAAAACACGTTCTCATTATATATTCTCATTGAACGCTAACTTTGTTGGCTAGCTGAGAAGGGTCGAACCATGACGATCGACGACGCGCTGCGCGCTTATGCCTCAGGACACAGCTCGTCCAAGGAGACGAAGGAACGTACCGGGCTGGATTATGCTCAGGTCCTGGATGGTCTCGGCCGGCTGAACCTTCGCGTACCACCGCCCGCCTTCGACGGCCCCGACGGCCAAGCGCTGCGTGAGAGCGCAGATCGCTTCACCGCGTTCCTGAAGCAGGCGCGCTGACATGGCGGATCCCCGCTGATGCTCATCGGATATGCCCGGGTCTCGACGTCGGACCAGAATTTGACGCTGCAAACGGACGCTCTGACCGCTGCGGGATGCGAACGGATCTGCAGTGACACGGCGAGTGGCGCGAAAGTCGACCGTCCGGGTTTGTCGGAAGCGTTGAACGTCGCTCGCCGGGGCGACACGCTCGTCGTCTGGAAGCTCGACCGCCTTGGCCGTTCGATGAAAGGCCTTGTCGAACTGGCGGCTGATCTTGCTACCCGCGGTATCGAGTTACGGTCCCTGACCGACGGGATCGACACAGCGACGCCGACCGGCCGGTTGCTTTTTCACATTCTGGCGTCGATCGCGGAAATGGAGCGTGAGCTGATCCGCGAACGAACAATGGCCGGGCTACTGGCGGCCCGTTGCAAGAACGGGCCGGGCAGGGGGCGCAAGTCGGTCCTGACGCCAAAAAAGAGGGCCACAGCTATGAAGCTGCTCGCTGCTGGCGATCGTCCGCGAGACGTGGCCGAGGCGATCGGCGTCTCGGTCGCAACCTTTTACAGGCATTTTCCGGCTGGTGGCGGCGAGCCGGCATCGTGAAGACCTGCCGCCTACACATCGTGCCCTTTGGCGGCTATGATCGCCGTCTGACGACCCTGGAGGCCCTAACGCCATGAACGTCTACCGGCAGATCGAAACCCCTGCGATCAACCCCGACGAACAGGCTCGCCGGCAACGTGCGATCGACTTTGCGCGCGGCAGCGTACGGTACGAAGGCTTCGTTCTTTCCGAAGAAGCCGAGCGTGTTGGAGAACGCTTTGTCGCCGGGCACCTGACGGTGCCTGAGTACGTCGATGCAATCAAAGCCATCGGCTAATGTCCGCTTCTCGCCCGATCAACGAGGGCGAAGTCTGCAATGCGCGGATTGTCGAATTGGAGCTCGACCCGGTCCGCGGCACATTCGATGCTGCGCATCTGCGAGAGATCCATCGCCGGATTTTTCAGGATCTCCCTCATCACAATCCTGGTGAGTATCGTCCCGATGCACGCGGCCACGTCAAAGAACGTCGGCTCGAAGCCAATCGGGCTGTCAGCTATCCGGTCCACTACGCTCTGCGACCGGAAGTAGACGCCCGCCTTGATAGGGTACTGAGCGAGCTACGTGGCGGAGACGCTTTCAAAGGCCTCACGCCCCTCGAGTTCGCGGGCGCGCTGGCGAAAACCTACGGCGATCTCGACTATCTGCATCCCTTTTCCGAGGGAAACAGCCGCACCCTTCGCAGCTTCACCAAACATCTTGCCGAGCATGTCGGGCACCATCTCGACTGGAGCGCGACCGATGTGGACGCGGTGACGCGAGACAACCTCTACATGGCGCGAGACATCGAGGTGCTACACCGGGCTTTTCCCGACATCGAGGCGGTCAAACTTTCTGACGAAGGCCCACGGTCCTTGATCCAGGCGCGCATGTCGCTGAACATGATCAACGGCGCAGACAGACTGCAAGAGATCGTCCGGCAGTCGGTCGATCGCGGTCCCGCCTCGATTGCGGGACCGCATACACTGCCCATCGGTGAGGCCGAAGCCGAGCTGTCAGCGCTTTTGCCTGCCGCGCGCCGGCAAGCCGAGAGCATCGCCACGCGTCTTGCTACAGCCTCGTATCGCAATCGTTCGCTAGAACCGGCCTACAAGCACGCGACAGCGCGAAAGGCGGCACTAGACGGGGAGCTTGGCCCAGAGCAGCTGCTTAGCGCGCTGCAAAGCCGGGGGGATGCCGACCTCACCTTCGAACGTGTGCCGGGTGCAACGGCACTCGATCGGGTGCTTGCCTACCGAGAAGGTATGGAACGACAGTTGGCACAGCAGCATAAGGAGAGACACAATGGACCGCCCCGGGAAACCTCCGAAAGCCAAGCCCACGGACCGGAACTCGACGCCAAAGTTTTCGATGTTCGAGGACGCCATGCTGAAGAGTTTTCAAGACCTCAACACGAACGAAGCTCTGCGCAAGGAGGTAGCGTGCAAGGACTCCTGAGCCTGGGCCGGGGAAGCACTCTGGCAGGGTTAGCCGACAAGGTGCCGGCTGGTCGATCTATCCCCGACGGTGCGGAACAGGTCGTCGTCATGAACGGCAGTCGGCTTCACGAACGTCGATATGAGGGTAAGTGGGAGGTCCAGAAGTCGGATCCGCAAGGCATGCTGCCAAAGGGCGTCTTCCGCCTCGATACCGCAGCATCAGCCAAGGCCGACGACGGGGCAACGTACGCCGGGTCGATCTTACACGTCAGCGCCAGAGGCGTTTATCAGGTACACGGCAACGGGGTCGCTCGACACGAGCCTGCCGCTTTCCAACAGGTCCCGAAGATCGGCGACAGTCCCAAGATTGTCTACGTGCAGGGGCGGGCGACGATCACGGGCCGTGATCCACAATCACAGGGGCTGGGGCTGGGGCTGGGACGCAGCCGCTAGGCCCCTCGTTCCGCACTGCAGTCAGAGTAGGTCGCCGGGGCTGTATCACCGTGTTAGTATCCATAATCACAGGCCGTTTTAAAGGCGTCCGCGACCATGCGAGTTGAGGACCGAAATGCGCCGAAAGATCTCCTTAACTTCGAGAAATCCTCAATCGCAGTTGACGCCATTGGAACTCGCGCTCCGCGAATCGGCGGACTTGAACCGTTCGGGAGCTGCCGTCGGCCTGACGATAATTTGGGTGATCGTATTCATCCTGGACGGATCCACCGGACCGCACTTCTCGCTGAATACGGTCTACCTGCTGCCACTATGCTTTACCGTATGGTGTCTCGGCCGGGTCGCAGGGTTGCTGTCAGGTCTGCTGGGCGTGGCTGTAACCCTGTATCTCAATGGCTTCGGAGACGGCCTCTCCGCGCAGGCGTCGACCGTCCCTACTGCAACCGCTATTTGGAATGTAGGTGCGAGAGCCTTCGGGGTCCTCTTTATCATTCTGTTCGTAAGCGCGTTCCGGCGAACCTTCGATCGGGAGCGTGCCACAGCAAGCATCGATCCCCTCACAGGTCTCGGCAATCGACGAGCCTTTCAGATCGAATGCGCTCGCCTGGAGTTAGCCAGTGCGCGTGACGATCGGATTCTCCTGTGCGGCGTGATCGACGTAGACGATTTCAAGTCGGTAAACGACCAACACGGTCATGCGGCCGGTGATGAGGTTTTACGCGTCGTAGCAACAGCGCTTGCGTCCGCCGTTCGCCCTTACGACATCACGGCACGGCTGGGGGGTGACGAATTCGCCTTCTGTCTCGCAGTTCGCGACCAGGCTTCTGCCGAGAGAAAAAGTGGTAAGATCCACCGCGCCATCATGGCGGCGCTTCAATCAACTGACGTGTCGGCAACGTGCAGCGTGGGGGCGGCAACAGGGACCGATTTCACAGACACATTGCTCACCGCCGATCAAACCATGTACCGCGCCAAACAGGCTGGAAAGAGCTCGTGGAGGTTCGATAGCGCGCCCACTTCGGGTCACCGGTAACTTTCGAGAGTATTGGATCGATGATTCGTATGTTTACGCAAACAGCACCTAACTGACATTTGCGAGCCATTATTGTTAATCATGAAATCCGACCGAAACGTTCCACTCGCTTGAATTCTAAACGTTTTCGTCTAACTACGAGCCTTCAACTTCAAGCGAGATACTAATGAGCGATGATATCAACGCGGTCGAATTGGCTGCTGAACTGACGGCCGCATGGTTGGCAAACCCTAACACCCGCACCAATGCGGACGACGTGCCTGCTTTTCTGATCTCGATGCATGCCGCTGTCTCGCAGCTTTCAGGCACATCTGCGCCCGTTACGCCTGAGGAGCCTGCGCAGACCTATGAGCCGGCCGTGACCGCGCGCAAGTCGCTGTCGTCGCCAGATCACATCATCTCGCTGATCGACGGGAAGCCGTATAAGACCCTGCGTCGCCACCTGGCGACCAACGGGCTGACGCCGGAGGAATATCGCGCCCGTTATAACCTCAAGGCCGATTATCCGATGGTCGCCCCGACCTATTCGGAAGCACGCCGGACAATGGCGAAGTCGATCGGCTTGGGACGTAAGCCTGGCCAGACTGCTTCAAAGCCTACAGACGACGCCCCGAAGGCGCAGCGTAAGCCCCGGGCTGCCAAGGCGACTGAAGAGGCCTAAGTCGAAGCGGGGGGCAGTGAGGTAAGGCGTCAGCTATGACACGCGCACTGCCCCCCTTTCGTAAGTATGCAAAATTCAGCGGACGCGCCCGGCGCCGTGAGTTTTGGCCGTTTGCGATAATGGCATTATTCATTTTGCTCGTGACAAGCGTCGTTATGCCTCCCCTTGGCGCCCTGATCGGCGGCCTAGTGTTCATACCATTATCGAGTTGCGCCGTCCGCAGGCTTCACGACATTGGTAGGTCTGGGTCATGGCTGATCCCGCTTATTGCCATTCCCGCTTGTATGATCATCGTGTTCGCGATCGGATTGTCGATCCTAGGCGTGGTACTTGTTGCTGCGCTTGGAATTGAAACGAGCCCCTAGCCAGTATGAAGACGGTATACGTGTAATCGAAACTGCACTGGCTTGGACGTTCGCGGTATACTTGGTATTAATGTTGGTAATGCTCTCGTGGACAGGCAGTCAGGCCTCTAATCAGTTTGGTGAACTATAGTGATTATCTGCGGGACAGCCCTCTGCACCGGATAAACCTGAGAGGGGTGCACTTGCTCGTCAGAAGAATCTGTATGTTGAAACGTATAGGGATTGTTCTGAACCGTCCCCGCCCGGTCATGCGGTGGTTCCGGCTGATTCTAGGTTTTCTGGCTTGCGTGCCCGCAGTCAGCCAGGCGCAGCGGGCTGGAATATGGGAGACCAGGACCAACGTCGCTGGTGCGTGGGTAGGTCAACCAGTTCGATATTGTGCACCTGCTGATGCGCCGTTGCACTCAATGAACTTATGGCCGGCGAACTGTACCGCGGTGAAAATCCGGAAGACGACCGCAGGGATCGTTTCCAAAGGTGAATGTCAAAGCGGCCAGCCCGGTACGCTGTGGATCATACGGCGAGAATTGTCGGGGGATCTAAGCCGCCAATATCGTTTCTCCACCGAAAGTCACTTGGAACAGGCCGGCAAGCCGGCGCAGTGGATGCAACGCGTCGAGACAATAAATCGCTTTCTCGGACCATGCGAGGAAGTCGCCCGCAAAGCGGTCCCCAACTCCATAAAACGACCTGAAGGTGCGTGGGGAATCCTGGAGTTTGCGCTGGTTTTTGTCCTGCAACTCATGGCGTTCGTCGGACTAATATATGCGACATACCGCGGAATGGCTTGGCTGACGTTGCGGCTGGGACGTCGCGCCTACGAAAGAGCCGTGGTCGCCAATATCACCGTCGACGAGGCAGGTGCGGCGACTATACCCGTACTCGCAACCTTCACGGGAGTTCGCGGCCTGCCGTGGTGGTATGCAATCGCGTCGAACAACGCCAAGCCGCTGCTCGTGATTGAACCTGGCGGCATTCGTTTCCGTGTCGTTGGCGAGCGCGAACGTCGTTACGGCGAGATCGAATGCGTCGATGTCAGGCAGGGCAGGGGAACCGTCAATCTCAACTTCACCTTCCATGAATCATTGCTGAACTTCACTGCCAATCTCGGTGCCGTGCCCCTGGCAGCCCATGTGCTTTCTCTGCTGCCTCAATCCGTGCCGTTGTCCACGCGCGCCCTTGCTGTGAAGGCGATCAGCGTATGAATGGACTTATCCTTTCCATGTTCGTCAGCACGATTCTGAGCGGCGTGATCGCGACGGTCAGGGATCGTTCGGTAATCTTGTGGACGATACTAGGCGTGCTCACAGGCCCAATCGCCATCGGGTTGCTCTTGTGCATGCCATCGCGGAAGGCTGTCTTGCCGCCAATATCGATCCGATCGCTCGCCAGCGAAATCCGCGAACTGGAAGAGCTACGGGAGCGAGGTCTCCTCTCCGCCGACGAGTTCGCCCAGGGCAAGGCGCGGGTGCTGGCCTCGCCGCCCAAATGGGAGATCACGCCTTCGCTATCGCCAAACCGAGCTTTGTCGGATAGCGGATGGACATGGGCGAGTTATCAGCCAGCTACCCGCGCAGCCTTTATCGATCTGGCGCAACGCCATCGCCTCAATCTACAATGGCGAGACGACGTGCCTTTCGAGGTCGTCTGCACCTTTTCCGTGCAGCCGAGGCTTTCCTTCATGATCACGCTGGCGCTCAGAAAGGCTCGATCCATTGCTGGGGCGACGGATGGGCTTTCGATGGCACGGCCCCGGGAAACCCGGAAATCGGCCTGCCGGCCGACCTTGCGGAAGGGCTGGGAGCCTTACTAGAAGGATCAGGTCGATTGGTGGTGCGAACTGCCTACCGCGACAAGTCCCCCTTCTGGACATCGTTGCAGGTGCCCCGGAATGGGCGTTGGCGGACGGTTCGGTATCAGGCGGGAATTCCCATTCTACCGGTGTGGCGACGTATCGTTATCAGGAACGATGCCGTCTGACCGACAACGCCAATGAATCCCTACCTCGAGCGCAGCTGCGCGACGAGTTGCTTGGGCGGGATACCGGGCGCATGAAATAGCCATGCAACTCCGCGCCCCGACCCTCCTTATGTTTACCGCCATAGCGTTGGCGCAGCCGGCCTGGGCTTGGCAACAGGCCCCGTCCACGCGACCAGCGAATGCGACGATCATTGGACGCTATGAGTACCGCGACCGCGAGTTGGCTGCCCATCTCGATTTGCGAGCCGACCACAGCTTCGAGTACGGGGTCGACGGGCTTGAAGCGCCTGTCGAGGGTGAAGAACAGCTCCACATGCTCGTGAAGGGCATCTGGCGGTTCGCAGACTTCGGGACCATCGCCTTGACGAATGCACCGACTGCTCCGCCATCCTTCCGTCAGACGTCAGCCGTCCGTGATCCCAAGGTGCGCGCTGCTTTCACAATCGTGGCAACGGACGGCAAGCCCGTCGAGAACCTCGGCGTGCTGACCGATGGCGGCGGGAGCGGTCAGCTGAATATGATCTCGGACGAGGGATGGACCATCCCGCTGCTCCATGGATGGAACACGGATGATGGTGAAAAAGGCTCACCAACCAAATTGCCGAAAAGCTGGGAGATCGTCCGTTCGAGCGACAACCTGTCATTAGCCAAGGTCGCATTGTCGCCGAGCGGTCCAAACCGTTTTACTTTCAGTTATACGCGCAGCGCCATCGAGCCCTTCACCCTTGCGGCAAGGCCCGCCGACGGCGAGCCTGGAACGATGGAAGTCGAACTTGGCACTGCGAGCATCACAATGCGCAAAGTGGCAAAATAACTTTCCTATCGTATGATGTCAGCTTTGCATTTAGCCAGCGAGCGACCGCTATTGGGTGGTTAAGGAGCGGATCGCGCTGATGGGTGAAACACCGGTAACCCAGACCGTTGCCAGGGCTGCTCTACGTCCCCTGCGACGCTACGCGCGTTATGCTGGCCGCTCATCGCGAATGGAATATTGGTCCTACACAATCGCGACGAATGTCCTGCAGATTGCCTTGGCGTTCTTGGTAGGTCCAATATCGTGGATCCTATTCATCGTCCTATTTATCCCCTCGGTTGCAGTGCTGGTTAGACGGCTGCATGACGTCGACCGATCTGGCTGGTGGGCTTTACCCATGCCCTTGTTGAGCTTCCTGCTGCTGATCCTTTACGGTTTGACCGGAATCATGTTTGGTAATGAAGATGGGACAAAGATCGTCATCGGTATTGGGTTGACGGTTCCGACCATGCTCGCGCTCGGGATCACCTTGCTGGTTTGGACTTGTCGTCATGGCACACCGGGTTCCAACCGCTACGGGCCACCCCCTTCGTTTGTTGCGACGGCGTAATGCGCGAAAGTGGCAGGCGTTCCGGCTACGTCGAGAGGCGATCAAGGTCATCGGCAGTCGCACTGGACATGACATATCGGACTTGAAATCAGCCGTAAGTTGCGTCTTCTTCCGCCCGGGATACCGCTAACCCTAGCTAACTTCCTCAAGGTCCGCCTACAGCTCGTGGCAACCGATTGAGTTCGCTTTAAGAGCGCAGAACAGGCTTGATCATCTCGGCGCCAGACACATGATCCTTTTTCCACTGCATCGCACGACGTATGCGCGTTGCGCCTGAAGGGTGATCGAAGAACAAGAATTCCTCGATGGGACCAGGCTCCAGCTTGCGATATTCGGAAAGCCGGATCGCGATCAGCGCAAAAGCATCGGGCTGCTGCGCGGCATCGAGACCAAACGCGTCCGCCTCGCTCTCAGCGGATCGGACGATCGCGCTCTGGAACGGCGTCGCTAGTGCCATAACAACGGTGGCGACGAGCAGCAGCGCCGGAGCCGCGGCGACGTCGGAAACGCTCTGAACGCGCCAGCGTGAATGCCGGGCGATTAGGATCGGCGTCGCTTTTGCTACAGCGAAGAACATCGCCAGGAAAAGCACCGCGAACCAGGCGGCGTTCCGCCAGACATGACCGAGCACATAGTGCCCCATCTCGTGGCCCGTGACTGAGGCAACTTCATCGGGGCTCGTTCGGGAGAGTAGGTTGTCAGTTAGCGTAATCTGGACGGTCGGACCCAAGCCCGACACGTTTGCCGAAATGCGCTTGGTTTGGCGTGACAGGTCGGCAACGTAGATGTGGTCCGCCGGGATGTCGTGTGCCTGCGCCATCGCCACGATCCGTTCGCGAAGTGGGCCTGCCGGCAACTCGCTCATCGTGAAGAACAGCGGAGCGACCAATACAGGGAGCACGGCGCTCGCGAGTAGAACGAAGGCCCAAGCCATGCCTGCGCCCCAAACCCACCAGAGACGCGGCGCGCGCCGTATCACTGCGTAGATCGCCGCAAACGCCAGTGGGGTAACAATCAGGGTAAGGAGCAACGCCTTCAACTGATCGACAGACCAGAGCGCAAAGCTTTGACTCATCAATCCGTATTGGGCCTCGCGAACGTATCCCGTGTATATCGAGAAAGGTAGCATGATGATCGTGGTCACGAGCGTAAGGCCGAGTGCATAGAGCATCGTCTCAAGCACCTTCCGCTTGGTACGCGCTTCAGCCCAGGTCCGCAGCTGAGCCGAAAAGCCAGTCGTCAGCACGGCCCAATAGGTGACGCATGCAACAACCGTGCTCCATAGGATTAGCCAGTATCCGCCCCTCAAAATAGGCGTCGGATTGCGCCCGTGCCGGTCCGTGAAGCAGGTTAAGGTAAGCGCGCGTAGCCTGGCCGACATCGAAACCCTGCGCCACTGCCACCGCAGGAGCACAGAACGCCACGAGCGCTACGCCCACTACACTCATGCTTCGCGTGACAAAATGCATGACGACGCACCCCCTGGAAGTGGATGTAACCACGATCCGTACGAAGCTACAATCAAGATTTGAATGCGCTTTTCGAACAGGCGGTGTTTAGGTAGGGCTGCGTCTTGTCGCAAATGTTCCGATTTTCGCGACAGCGTTATTATGAGCGGCAACCCGAGGAGGAAATTCTCACTAATGTCGTTCACGAAACGTGTGGGATTCGAAACACTTTCGCGACGCAAAGATCGCGGGCGATCAGTTAACGCCATTCTTCCACCGCAAGGCCAAGCAGTCAGCAAATTACTACTAGGTCAATATTAGGTGATGATCACTGTAGCGACACCGATGATGGACAGAAGAACACTGGTGGCGACTAGCCACCGAAGATGTGGTCGATTCAGCGGCAAGCTGGCGCGATGCACCGCTACCAGCAACAAAGCCGTGCTGAGGAGTACCATCGCACTGCCTAATAGATCGCCCTGCGTCTCGGTCATGACTAGTCCAGTCGGTTCGCGTCCTAATGGGTGTACCAACCCGCGGTTGTCGTAGGCATGACAGCCGGATGAAGGACGGGCGTAAGCTGCGCTCAAATTCCGAATTCCGAGCTGGCTCGACTGTCGATCAGCTCTTAAGGGAGCCTCCAACGGCTTCCCGCTAGATCGCTTGGTACGCCATGCTTACGCAGCAGGTCACAATCGGAAAGTTATAACGCCGCCCCCACCGGGTCTCAGCGCTGCGCACCGATCATTTCCAACAAGGCGTCCGCAGCCCTAGTTCGATAGCGCTCTTTATGGCGAAGACCAAAAAACGGCCGAGGCTGGAATTCGATCGGCGCATTGTGCAGCGTTCCCGCCTTGATCGCGGGCGCAACTACCAGAGACGATAAAACTGCAACGCCCGCCCCCCGCCTCGACCGCAGTACGCACGCTCTCGTTGGACGGCAGCACGAGCGCGACATCAAGTGTAGAAGGATCGACCCCGAGCGCCCGCAGGTGGCGATCAAGGGTCGAACGGGTGCCTGAGCCCTGCTCACGTCCTACCCAGCGCGCGCGTCGCAACCACGCAGCATCGATCTTTGTCTCCGTGAAAGGCACGGATTGGACCAGCATCAGGCTATCTTGACCGATCGGCCAATGCGCTAGCGCCGGATCATCGACTTCACCTTCAACGATACCTAGGTCGGCCTCGCCGTCGTGCACACGAACTGCCGCTTGTTCGGTGTTGCCGATCGCCAACTCGACCGAAAGCGACGGATAGCGATTGTGGAAAGCCGCCAGGATTTGTGGCAGCCAGTAGGCTGCGATGGTTTGGCTCGCAACGACGCGGAGCGTTCCACGCTTCAGTTCGCCGAACTCCGCCAACATCGCTTCAGCCGCCGCGGCACGACTGAGCACGCTGCGTGCCTCTTTCAGCAGCATTTGCCCAGCCTCTGTAAGAGCGATGCCGCGTCCCACACGGTGGAAAAGCTTGACCCCGTGCCGCGCCTCTAAGGCTGCGATCGCAGCTGATGCCGCTGATTGGGTGACATGCAGCGCGCGCGCGGCTGCCGTCATATGCTGACGTTCGGCGACGCCAACGAAGATGCGAAGCTGCTCAAGGGTCATACCGCAAGCCTACCTTAACCGATCCGATTTGGCGATCGGAATGACAATTTTCATGCGTTAGAAAGAATGGTCATAACCGCATAGCTGAAGGGCCGGAAGGAAATCCCGATGGCTTCTCTCGCTTCTCAGACGTTCCCCGCATCCCATAACGAGGGCAATGAGCGCATCAGTGTCCTGCCAGGTATTGCCCTGTGCGGGATCGTCACATCGGCAGCTTACGCCCTGGAAGCGGGCGAACGGGTGATCGTTGGCAAGGCTTGGTTAGAGGCTCTGGTTTTAGCCATACTCATTGGTACCGCGGTGCGCAGTATGTGGGCACCTGATGCCAAATGGCATGCCGGAATTGCGTTCAGTGCCAAGTACCTACTGGAGATTGCTGTGGTTCTGCTTGGCGCATCAGTAAGCGCCTCCACGATCCTGACAGCTGGACCCGCGCTTCTGTTTGGTATCGTCGGAGTGGTGGCGAGCGCTATCTTCCTTAGCTTCGGGATCGGCCGCCTGTTGGGCCTTCCAACCCGCATGGCGCTGCTGATCGCGTGTGGGAATTCGATTTGCGGCAACTCTGCCATTGCTGCTGTTGCTCCGGTAATCGGCGCTGACAGCGATGATGTTGCCGCCTCGATCGCCTTCACAGCGGTCCTTGGCGTTGTGGTAGTGCTTTGCCTGCCGCTTCTTGGGATCGCGTTGGGAATGAGTGGTGTTGCCTATGGCGCGCTATCTGGGCTCACGGTTTATGCGGTGCCCCAGGTGATCGCTGCCGCGTCGCCACTGGGCGTGGTAGCTGTCCAGACGGGAACGCTGGTGAAGCTCGTGCGCGTCTTAATGCTAGGGCCGGTCTGCCTTGTCCTGTCGCTTGTGGCGCCGCGACTTGCTCCTCAAGAGGTGCCTGACGGCGAGATCGTCGCCGGCGCAGGAGCAAAGAAGCGTCCCGGAATTTCCCACATCGTACCATGGTTCATCGTCGGCTTCCTTATTGTCGTCGCCTGTCGCTCACTGGGCTTGATCCCGTCCGTCGCTATTGTGCCGATCAGCCGGATCGCGACGCTACTCACGGTCGTATCCATGGCGGCGCTGGGTCTTGGGGTAGATGTTCGCACCGTTGCGAAAGCTGGCGGCCGGGTCACTGGGGCCGTCGTCCTGTCGCTGATCGGACTTGGCGGGATCAGCTTTGGATTACTTGCACTACTGAGCATGACTTGAGACCGAATAAACAAATATTTGAACGTCATAGCCGAAGTCTTGCTAGCGCGGAGCAAGCGATGCGCTGCTGAAACAACCATAGTGTTTACCGGCTACGCCCTGATTGACGTGACATTGTTGGATATAGAAGCGTAGTTCTTTTATCGTAGCATTTAGCGGCAATGCATGGCGATCGTAGATGGTCATCCCCTCGAAGGGCGCGTCACTGACATGCGGCAAGCATAAACAAAGATACTCCGGCAAACGTCACTAAACCAGGATTCTGGCACCCGATCGGAGAAAATATCACGTGACGGGGAATAAACTGCCGAGTGGCGACGTCTAACCTGACATACCGCTTTTGCGTAGGAGACCATCTTGCCTGTCACCCGATCATTGGTCCGATTTTACATAGCCATAGCTCTTGCTTTCGGGGGCAGTGCCGCCTTCGCGACGGTTGCGAATGACGAGAAGCCTTATCTGACCGAGGTCAACGCCGCGATGGAGCGGATGATGGCGGGCATGATGGTCGCCCCGTCGGGCGATGTGGATGCGGACTTCGTGACGATGATGCTGCCGCATCATCAAGGTGCCATCGAAATGGCCGTGGCTCAGCTTCGATACGGCAAGAACGAGCAACTCAAACGCATCGCACAAGAGATTATCGTCGACCAGCAGCAGGAGATCGCCGCCATGCGCCTTGCGCTTGGCCAGCCGCTCCCGCCGTCTGCTCCAGTTCCTACGCAACAGTCTGGTCTTCCCCATCCGCATATGGAGCCTTGAAATGAAGCGATTTTTTCTATTGGCAGCGAGTTTTGCCAGCGTTGCTTCCGCGCAACCGGGCGTTTGGGCAGCGCCAGCCGCGCTCAACATCCCAATCGTCTTTGACGACTCTGCACCCGATCAGACAGATGGGAAGCACGGGCAGGCGCCTTGGGATCGCGAAAATCAAAAGGTCGGCAGCGGCGACCGGGTCTATGCAGCGGAGCAATTCTCCAACACGGTGTCGGTGACCGACCCGTCGACGAACACCTTGCTCGGCGTCATCAAGTTGGGTGACCCGCAACCTGGCAATTTCAGTCCGCTCTACAAAGGGCAGGTGCTCGTTCACGGTCTCGGCTTCTCGCCGGACGGCAAGACTCTTGCGGTCGTCTCGATCGGTTCGAACTCTGTCACTTGGATCGATACCGCAACGAACACGGTCAAGCACACGACCTACATCGGCCGCAGCCCGCATGAGGCGTTCTTCACGCCCAACGGCAAGGAGGTATGGGCGACGGTCCGAGGTGAGGATTACATCTCCGTGCTTGATCCAAAGACGTACGAAGAGACGAGCCGGATCAAGACGCCCGGCGGTCCCGGCATGACCATCTTCTCGCCCAACGGAAAATACGGCTATGTCTGCTCGTCGTTCAACCCGGAGTTGGCGGTGTTCGACGTCGCGACCCACAAGGAAGTGGGGGAGGGTTCAGCAACCTAGTCCGTTTTGTCCGAACATCTCGGCCAGCCCCGATGGCAAGCAGGTGTGGTTCACGCTCAAGGATGTCGGCAAGACGGTCGCCTTCGACGCCAAGCCACCCTTTGCGATCCAGAAGGTGCTCGACACCGGTCCGATTACAAATCACGTCAATTTTGCCGTCACGTCGAAGGGGCAGTTCGCCTATGTAACCGTCGGTGGTCTAAACCTTGTCAAAGTATTCCGGACCAAGGATTTCAGTCAGGTCGCGACCATCCCCGTCGGGAAGCTTCCGCACGGTATCTGGCCGTCCGGAGACGGCAAGCGCATCTACGTAGGGCTTGAGAACGACGACAAGCTGGCGGTCATCGATACGGCACGCAATGTGGTGACCGGTACGATCCCGATTGGGCAGGCACCGCAGGCGATCGCCTACGTTCCAAACGCTGTCCCCGATGGTCCAGGCACGGCCAATCTTCAGCCGCTCGGCACGGCCGGGAACGCCACCCACCTGACACTTGCTGCGCCCGGCAACGCGGTAGCGAGCCCGACTAGCATCACATTGTTCGATCAGGGCCTGATCCAGGTGGTACAGGGATCGGTGACCGGCTTGGCACCCAAGCGTTCGTATATTCTCGCACTGGCCGGCAAAGCCGACGGGTCGGGGGAGCTCGAACCCTTGGCAAATTTCATGACGAACCCAGCAGGATCGGCGATCGTCAACGTTTCCGGACCGATCCGACAGATCGTCACCGCTAAAACGGTTTCCGAGCGACGCTTTCTGGTGGTGGCGGAGAGCAATGACGGTGTTCCAGGCTCAGTCTTGCAAGTGCAGCAGGACTGATGGACGCACGCGCCGCCCTGATCGAGCCACTCATCCCAGGTCTTCGACGATATGCTCGCGCTTGGCTTCGAGATGCGGCGACGGCGGACGATCTTGTGCAGGATTGTCTCGAGCGAGCCGTTGGATCTTGGCGTAAGCGTCATGGCGACGCGGTGCGCCCCTGGCTCTATGCGATTCTGCACAATCTGTTGGTCGACCATGGCAGGCGACAGGCGCGGCGTGGCACGCCGGTAGCGATCGACGCGATCGCTGACGCGGTCCTTGCTGTACCGGCCGAACAATCGACAGGGATCGAACATAGCGATCTTATGCGCGTATTGGATCTCTTGCCTCCAGACCAGCGTGCCGCGATCTTGCTCGTGTCCGTAGAGGATCTGTCTTACGCGGATGCTGCCGCCATCCTCGGCGTCCCGACCGGCACGCTGATGTCGCGCCTGTCGCGGGGTCGGGATCGTTTGTCAGAGCTGATCGGCGCCAGCGAGCGGCCGAAATTGCGGAGAGTAAAATGACGACCCCGATCGGCGAAGACGATCTCATGGCTTGGGTCGATCGCCGCCTGCCCCCAGAGCGGCATGCGATCGTCGATGGATATCTAGCTGATAATCCAGATGTCGCGCGACGACTCGCTCTGCAAGCGGAGCACCGAGCCGTCATTGCGGGCATGTTCGCCTCTGTGTCGACCGAGCCGATCCCGTCGGCGATGCGGGTCGGCACGATTGTATCGCACCATCAAACGAGGCCGCAGTGGTGGCAGGCGATTGCCGCGGCACTGCTACTTGCGGTCGGTTTCGGTGGCGGTTGGGGTATGCGCAACTCGACGCTACCACCGCGTGCCGGCATCGGTGCACTGGCCCAGGAAGCGACGGACAATTACCGGGTTTACGCCGTCGATGCGCAGCGTGGAGCCGAGTTTGGACCCCAGGCTCAGGACGAGCTTGTCAGCTGGACGTCTGAACGGCTCGGTAGCCGTGTAGCCGTCCCCGACCTCGCTGCGGCGGGGTACCGCTTCGCCGGAGGCCGTCTGGTCGCAACGCCGCACGGTCCTGCCGCGATGTTTCTCTATGACGGTCCTTCGTCAACTCGGCTCGCTGTAGTGACCCGCCCAATGGAGATCGATAAGGCGGCTCGCATGACGGAGAGCGCGGACGGTGACCTCGGTCGGGTGAGTTGGGCTGATCGCGGTGTTGGCTTCAGCATAGTTGCGGCCCGACCAGCAACAGAACTCCAGTCGGTTGCAGAGGCGGTGCGGCGCCAGTCGCAACGTGTCTGAGATTCCATCAGATCGAAGCTGAACTTCTCTCTGGTGTGGCAGGAAGGGCCGAGTAATCGCATTGCAGCGGTTTTCCATAGAAATGTTTGTGACACGATTGCGCTGTCACTTGTCATTCCGCGGTCATCTGAGATCGCCCAGTAACAAACAGCGCAGTTATAAGGATTGAGCCGTGACCGTTATGACAAAGACGACGGCTATATTGACGATGGCGTCACTGTTTATGGTGGCGAAACCGACGACCTTCGCGAATCCAGCTGCTGCACAAGGTCATGATCGGCGCCCCGCCAAACCATTGCGTGTATCCGAGCAATTGGTCGAGTTGCGGCTTCGTCAGGGCGAAACGCAGAAAGTGCTGCTGGTCGCTCCTCCAGATGCGCGTGCGGCGATTGTCATGCTTCCTGGGGGAGCAGGCGATGTTGGTCTCACCGGAAGCGCCGACATTCGGCACAGCGATAATTTCGTCGTGCGGACCCGCACGATGTGGGCGCGACGCGGTTTCACGGTCCTCATTCCGGATACGATCGGCCACGCGAACCTCAGGGGAATCCGTAGTTCACCGGGTTACGCCAGCGTGGTCAACGACTTGGTCAAGCTCGCGCACAGGCAAGTAACTGGTCCTGTCTTCTTGCTTGGCACCAGCCAAGGGTCAATCGCGGCGGTAAACGCTGCTGCACATGCAACTGCAGGTACCATCGCCGGTGTCGTACTCACTGAATCCGTATCGGTAATGGGCGGAAGCGGGGAGACAGTTTTTAGCGCCAGCCCCGAGCTCGTCCGCGCACCTGCTCTGATCGTCGCCAACCGGGACGACCAGTGCAATGTGGCCCCGCCAGAAGCCGCCTCACAAGTCGCTCGGGCGATGACGATGAGCCGTGACGTCAAGTGCTGATAGTGACGGGCGGGTCTAACCGGTCCGCCAAAAATTGCGGCTCTCTCACGCCTCATGGCTATTACGGCATCGAGGATCAGGTGATTGCGAAGATAAGTCGGTGGATGGACGCGCATGGCGGATGAATTACGAGGCGGTCTGGCAGGACAACCAATCGACCTGATCCAGGATGTCCATGAGTTGCCAGACGGGAGAAGCCGATGATCGTTCGCACGGAATTGCTTGAGATCGGCTATCTGAGCGGGGGGCCCGAGCATGGCCCCCCATTACTTCTTCTCCATGGTTGGCCTGACGATCCGACTGGTTGGACAGGCCTCACCCCGGCGCTCGAGGGGGCAGGCTATCGATGGTACGCTCCTTGGCTGCGTGGCTTTGGCCAAACACGCTTTCGATCATCCGATATCTTGCGCGACGGAAGCTCCGTTGCGATCGCACAGGACGCCTTCGACTTCGCCGACGCACTCGGTATCGAGCGATTTGCGGTCGTTGGTCACGATTGGGGAGGGCGTGCAGCATATGCGATGGCCGCCCTGGCACCGGAGCGACTGGCCGCTATGGCGGTTCTCGCCATAGGTTACACGCCACGGGGGCGGTACGAGGTGCCGTCGCTCGATCAGTGTCGACGCTGGTGGTACCAGTGGCTTATGACGTCGGAAGCGGGGGCAATGAAGGTGGCCTCGGATCCGCTCGGCTTCGCGCGTACGCAGTGGGACACCTGGAGTCCGCCTGGCTGGTACACCAACGCTGACTTTGAAAGCGCTGCCTCAAGCTTCGACAACCCCGACTGGGTCGCGATCACGCTGCATGGCTATCGGCACCGCTGGCAGCCTGAAGCGCTGGACGCCCGCTATGCTCTGCAACGCGCGGAGGTCGACGCTATGGAACGGCTCGGCGTCACGACCTTGATGATTCAGGGGGGCGACGATCGCTGTGACCCACCCGAGGAATCCGAGGGTCAGGAACAGTGGTTTACCGGTGGGTATCAGCGGATCGTCGTCGATGGCGCTGGACACTTTCCTGCCCGTGAAGCGCCAGCTGCGGTGGCAGGTGCCGTAATCGCCCATCTTGTTGAACAGGGGTACGCGCAGTGAGAACGTTGATCGGTCGGTCTTGTACTGGTGCTTCGATAATCGCAGCGCTGCTTGCCTGTTCGGGACCGCTTGCGGCGCGTTCGGTACCGCAACACTCCACCGCTCTGGTCATGCGCGGCGATTGGGCGGTTGTCGAAGTGAGGTTGGGTGACGACCGTCATCCGTACCGCTTCATTGTCGATACCGCCGCGGGTGCGACGGTGATTGATCAGGCGCTTGCTCCCCGTTTTTCGGAGGCCGCGTCCGGGACCAGCAATGTGCAGGGTGCCAGCGGCGCTCAGTCGTCGTTTCAAAATGCTCGGCTGCGCAGGTTGAAGATCGCGGGCTTAAGCTTCCGCAACCTTGACGTGGTCGTCACCGACATGGCGCAGTTCAGCGACAAGTCTGACCAGCATTACGACGGCATACTGGGTAACGATGTCCTTTCGCATTACTCCTACGTTTTTGACGTCCCCAATGGGCGCCTTTCCCTGATCGACGCTGATCGACCTGATCCACGTCGGTGGGGACGATGCATCGACAACCCGTTGTTAGCTCGGCCTGGCGGGGCAAATGGCTTTCTATCCGTGCCAGTGTCGCTGCATGGGGGCGCTCATGCCCTGGGCATCGTCGATACCGGAGCGGGAGCTACAATCCTGAATTGGCCTGCCGCGTCGGCTTCGGGATTATCGAAGAACGGTAGTGGCGTCAGTGCCGCAAAAGGGGTGGTCGGCTTCGCCCCCAAGGCGAGCACCGCGTCATACAAAGCGACGATCGCCGACGCGACGATCGGATCAAAGACATTGCCTGCTTTTACTGCCCGTCTGAGCGACCTGGCGGTGTTTGAAGGCTTTGGGCTCAGGGACAAGCCGGGGATGATCGTCGGCGCAAACATTTGGCGTACTGTGCCGTTTGCAGCTGCTCGAGGCGCAAAGGCTTTCTGCAGTTCGACGATTTAAGCGCTACGGGACACGTCAACGACGCTGCGTCACAAAGGCTGCCATGCTGATCAAGCAGGAGTGTCAATCGAGGTATACCCTGAGCGAGCATGTGGTTTGAATACAAATCCTGTTCAAACAGGGTCGGTAACAGCGAAATGAAACACCTCCTTCAGGAGGTCTAGACCCCTGCTTGAATACATTAGGGATGCGTCTGGCTTATCCGCGTGACCGCTGGGTCAGCCTCTGCCTTTTAGAGAGCAATCACGGGATTCGTAGTCGATGGCATGAGCGTCGGCACGCTTTGCATGTTTGACGCCTGGTTCGCGGCTGCCATCAGATCAACGTCAGTAAGATCGCGGCAATCGATCCACCATTTGGCGTCAGTGACCCGAAGGCATGCGTTCCAGTCGGCGTCGCTGTTCGAGTTAATCAGCGCTGCGAGCCGCTTGGTCCTGACCGTCGACGCCCAGCTGATTTGCCGATCGGTCCCAGTCAGCGGCGGAAGAACAAGGTGTGAGACAGCAGCGCTGCTTAACGCTGCCGCAGCGACCTCCTCAGCCTTCTTCTCCGCAACGAAGCAGTCACGACAGATAGTCGTCTTCAGCCACTTGGCCTTACGTTCCTGCTGGCTTTCAAAGCCGGTGAGATGATGAGCCTGCTCATGACCGCAGGCATGAATGATCCGCTGTTCCATGACATGGAGGATGCCCGCTCGTGGTTTGTGCGCAACGGCAATGAGTCAGGTTGAATCAGAATTGCGCCCAGCGGAAGACGACTAGACCGGAGGAGTGGTCAGTCTGCTAAGCTGGCGCAACGCCGTCAGCGTTTACCAAATCTGGGCCGACCAATGTGCCGATGAGCTGGACGCGTTTTTCAACGAGGTCGACGGGGGTACGGTGCAGCTCCAGCTCGTAGCGCCCACCGACATCGCGGCGAAGATAGAAGGTCCCGCCATCGCGGACCAGAATGCCTATCTCATTGATCCGGGAACCAATCGCTACCATCGCTGCGTCGTCGCCTTGATTATGATCATGTAAAGTTGCGGGAGATCCTCCGCGTAACCGATGCGCCTCGGTGGGGCACAGGATTCCGCTACGCCGTTCCCGACGGGCCCTCAGAGACTGATATTCCGCCGCGCCATTTCCGCGAACGCCATATCCCCGATTGGCGGGCGGGGCTCGGCTTTGAAGATGTCAGCCAAATCGAGCAGATCCTCGTTGGAAAGGTTCGCGATCGAGGCTTCGATCTCGCCAAGGCGCTGCACCGCGTGATCGCCGCGATCGGCGACCCGCTTCAATCTTGTCTTGAGCATGTGGCCTTCTATCATAAACGCCGTGGCGGAGGCAGGGGCATTAGCGGCCGGTTGGTTGAGGTTATTCGGCAAAGACACCCGCTACCCACAGGCGAAAGAAGCTTCTCCAATGGAGGACGGCACCACGTTCTGGCAGCAGATCCTGAAGCGGCAGGAACGCACTGCTTTCACAGTATACGGCGTAATAAGGTGCATGCGGACTGTCCGCATTTACGGTGAGACTGGTGGAAAGCGGACCGTCCGCTATGGACATAGATACCGCGTCGCGAACTATCCGACTACCGACAGCAACGGCATTTTAATCAATGAAGACAGCAGGTAGGCAACGTTATCTCAGAGTAGGTTTGTCACGTTGTCGCACAATGAAGTCCGTCATCGCGATCCGCTGGGAACCTGCTGGAACTTGCTCTTCAGTGACATACAAGGCTTTAAGCAGGAATCGGTCTAGGTCGGTTAACCCCTTGGGTTTCTCTTTAGTCATACCAACATCGAACAGCGCCATAATCGTTCCGCTTGCTCCATCGTTCGTGTGCTCGGGGTTAGCTAACACTACCATAGTAAGGTAGGCGGAGAGTTGCCCCCACGTTACATTGGCACATCGAGGTAAATCGACAATAACCAGTAATCGATCTTTGTTTTCCCTCGATGGTTGGGAAAGCCGAGACGCTACGCCCAAGCGCAATTCTCTTACCGTGCCCACCGTCCATCGTATCGGCACTGGACTTAGCAGTTCTGCCCGGTCACGCGAGCGCGGTCTTCCATATCGGGCAACGTCCCGGAACATATTGGGTTGATGATGCAAGAACCGACTCGCGAGCGCGTCCGCTTGTCCCGAAATGAAGATTTCGACGTTCGGCGAACATGATCCGCGCTCAACCACCACCCCTACTTCTCGCGCATTCAGTTCGAGTGTGTCAGCGATAGAGTGGGCTCGATCTGGCAGCACGCCTCGTACGGCAATGCAGATAGAGGAGTTCCAACGCGGAATTTGCGCTTCATAAGAATTAGTCATTCTTTTAACCGTGCGGTCAATTCGTGCTCTTGTCGTACCCATCACGACTATGTCCCCAGCCACTGACGTGGATGCCGACTTGGCCTGTTGAGGCGCCGCCTGCGCAGGTACGGAAATTAGAAACGCCACGAGTGATAAAGCGCGCGAAGACGATTGAAGCAGTCGTTTGATTCTCGTCATTTTCCCATCCTGACGTCCGCTAATAGGCAGGGCAAGAGCGTTTGCGAACGTCCACAAGTGGCTCCAGCAGGACGGCCGAACGGGCAGGAAAGCGGACTGGGGGCTTTGGGGCTGCACTCTGGGAAACCTACCACCGAACACGCCCGCCAAATGCTCGGATTTCTGCATCAACGTAGGAGGAGCGGGCGGGTTGATCCTGGGTTGTGGATCGGTCATTCTGTCGAAATGATGGTAGCCACCGCACATCCAGCGTTTCGGAGCAGCACAATGCGAGCTATCCTCTGCATCATTGCCTGTCTGGTAGTTGCCGGAGTTGATGCGAAAGAGCCACGTCGCAACATAGACGCGCTTAAATCTATGGATGCATTTGGAAGATGCGTGGGGCAGCATCAGGTTGACGGTATGAAATTGCTGGCGACCGTCCCCACAAGTCGCGAAGAGTACAAGCAAGCCTTAAGAATATTTACGTCCACATGCCTTCCGGGCGGAGAGTTACGTTTCCAGGCTAGCTTGCTCCGTGGCGCAGTGGCAGAAATCTTTTTAAGAAATGGTCAGAAGGCGCTTCATCGCGCGAAGGTAGTGCAGGCCTTCCAGGCTCCACCGACGGATACTCTCGCCAGTGCCCCCCGAAGGCCAACGTGCCGCTGTTGCGCTTGTGCTCTTTGGTGAATGCGTCGCTGAACAGGACCCGGATGGGGTCATGACGTTGCTAAAAACCCCTGTCGAGAGCCAGGCTGAAATTGCAGCATTCAGGCCATTGAAAAAGCCGATGTCGATCTGTTCACAGGTAACCTTCAAGGTAGATCGGTTCCAGATGCGCGGATACTTAGCGGAGGGTGCGTACCGTGTTGCCTTGAAATCCATATCTTCTGCCAGCTGAAGCACAACTTTTGATTTCTGCATCACGAATGACGGGGTTGGTGGTGTACGGCCTGACTGCTTTTCGTTTGGGATGGAAAGTATGTCGACACCGCTGCGAGCAGTCATTTCCGCTGTGTAATTGGCAGCTGTTCGCCAGAGCTTATTGAGCGATGCCGCGACGCCGGTAGAACATCAATGCTGACAGGGCGGCTAACCCCATGACTGAACCGAGGGCACGAAGTTGGAGGATGTTTTCGGGTTCTGCCGCAGAATGCCCCCGAAACTGCCAAGAGCGAAACCAACAGCAAGAAATAGTCCAGCTACGCGAGCATGCGTCCGGTGCCCCAGCCACCCTACGACAGCCCACCCCAGAAGCCCGTAAATTAGGACGTTCGCGCAAACTGTAGCGACGGTGGGCATGCGGGATGTTTCCTCAGATAGTTGGCATCGTCGTAATGAACGGATGTCCGCTTGCAAGACTGCAAGTTGCTCACCGGAACGTCCGGCTTTGGGCGTTCTCGTCCGATCCGGCTTTCTCGAAATCGATCGGGAAAAGAGAAAATGTCGGCGTTCTCGCAACCTGCCCAGCCTTGTATTTCGAGAACCCTGACGCCTGCACCTATCCACCTCGATCACCCATTGACGTTGTCGGCGGGGCGGGGCTGATGATCATATGAGTATCGGTCCCATGTCCCTCATCCTCGGTCTGTTCGAGGCACAAATGCTTGTGCTGGCGGCTGCCATCATTGGGCAGGGCGGGATGGCGCGACGTTCTCTCGGAGCGTTGCTGATCGTCCTGTGCGGCGTGCTGACGCCGTTCACTATCGGCTATGCAGGTTTCTACGATCGATGGCCGTGGCTTTCGTTCGCGCCGTTCGCCGTTCCTCTGGCGATGGGGCCATTGCTCTACGCGCACCTGAACGCCCTGATCTTCGATCGCCCGATACCCCGTTGGCACGCCGCGTTACCGGTTGTTCAGTTCGCTTATCAGGCTGTCGCTTTCTGCCTGCCGCTCGATCTGCGCGACGCGTTCGACCGGCAGGTGCAACGCCCCTGGCTTGATCCAATCCTGGCGGCGCTGCTGCTCGCGTCGATGGTCGGATATGCCGTTGCAGCCCTGCGTGCGCTGCGCCGGCATCGAGGCTGGCTCGTGGCGCGCCGATCCGACCTCGCCGCGGCAAGGCGCGTGCGGGCCGTGCTGATCGCCTACGCCGCGATCGTGACGGTGCGGACGGGATACCTGATCGCTGATACGTTTATCGCGCCACTCTCTTACTTCGATATGTTCGGTTTCTACGTCGTGCTGGCAGTCGTCGGCAATTACTTGGCGATCGAGGGCTGGCGGCAGGTGGACGCCCGACCGCAGCCGATCGTGGAGCCGATCGAGCGCGACTGGCGGCCGATCGCGGCCGGGTGGATGGACCGGATCGAAGCGCATGGATGGTGGCGCGATCCGGACCTCGATCTTGCCGAGCTGGCCCGCAGACTGGGGACCAACACCGCCTATCTGTCCCGCGGCCTCAATGAGGGGCTGGGGCTGGGGTTCGCCGAAGCGATCAATGGGCAGCGCGTCGAGCATGTCGCCGCCCGCCTGCGGGGCGGCAGCGATGGCGATATCCTGACGCTCGCGATCGATGCCGGCTTCGGATCGAAGGCGACCTTCAACCGCGTCTTCAAAGAGCGGTTCGGCGTCACGCCTTCGACCTATCGTCGCGTCTCAACTGACAAAAATGACGCGGAACGCCCGAATTTGCAGCGCATCACCTGACCGGCATCGGCATCTCCTCGGGGCACATCCGCTCGGAGCAAGACCATGATACATCTCGATCGCCGGCACCTTATGACGGGAGCGTCGGGCCTAGTTGCAGCCGCCTTTCTGCCCGCTCCCGCCAAGGCGAACGATACGCTGCTGTCACCCGTGGCTATGCGATCAGATATCGCCATCCTGTGCGACGCCTATGCCAACCTGCATCCCGGCCTCTATCGCTATCTGACCCCGGCGAACTTCCAGCGCCAGCGCCAGTGCCTCGATCGCTTCGCTGCGACGCCCCATACGCTGGGAGACTTCTACCTGGCGCTGTCGGCGTTTACCGCAAGCGTGCGGTGCGGTCACAGCTTTCCTAATCCCGCCAACCAGACTTCGGCCGTCGCGTCGGCACTGTTCGGCAAGCCCGATCGCTTACCGTTCGCCTTCAGATGGCTGGACCGGCGCATGATCGTCACCGCCGATCTAGGCAGCGGGCATCATCTGCCGATCGGAAGCGAGGTCGTCGCGATCGACGGTATCAGCGCACGCGACATGCTGGCGAAAATGCTCCCTTATGCCCGCACCGACGGCAGCAATGATGCGCGGAAGGTAGCCGACCTCGGCATACCCGGCGATGCCGATGAGCCGACATTCGACGTGCTCCGGGCGCTGCTGTTCCCATCGTCCGGCCCCTCGGCCCGTGTCGTGGTGCGGATCTCTGGCAGAGGCGAAACGATCGTTTGCCCCTTGATGACGGCCGCAGCGCGGAACGGGGCGTTGCGCCATTCCTCCAAGGATTCCCCTTATGGCTGGACGTTCGAGATGCGCGGCCAGGTCGGCATCCTGACCATGCCCACTTGGGCGGTTTTCCATGAAAAATGGGATTGGCAGGGCTTCATCGACACCAGTCTGGACACCGCGGTCGATCGCCAGCTCTCGGGCATCGTCATCGACGTGCGCGACAACGGGGGCGGACTCGATTGCGGGGCGGCGATCATTGCCCGCCTGATCAAAGCGCCGCTATCCGCCGACAGCTATTCCCGCCATGTACGCTACCGCAAGATACCCGACCGGCTGGCTCCCTACCTCAAGACCTGGGACCGCAGTTTCAAGGATTGGGGAGCGTCGGCGATTGGTCCCGACTCGGCCGGCTTCTACACTCTGACCCGTCCCGGCGACGCCTCCGACACCGACACTATTCAGCCCAGGGGTCGCCGGTTCGCCGGCAGGGTCGCCGTTCTCGTCGGCTCCAAGAACGCTTCGGCCACCTTCGGCTTCGCAGGCCTCATGCAGCGTCAGCGGTTGGGAACGCTGGTTGGTGAGCAGACCGGCGGCAACCGCCGTGGCATCAACGGCGGTGCCTTCTTCTTCGTTGGGCTGCCGGAATCGGGCGTCGAGGTCGATCTGCCGCTAATCGCCTATTGGCCTGGGACACAGCAGCCGGATGCTGGAATCATGCCCGATATCACCGTGTCGGCCCGGACTGCCGATATTCAAGCCGAACGGGATATCGCGCTAATGCGGGCGGTCACCGTGGTAAGCTGAACAATCAGCCTTCCCAATTGGAATCGAATTTCAGGAATGGCCGGTATGGGAAGGAAAGCGGACCGGCCGCTTCCGGCACCACGGGTTGGATAACGTCCGGATTGATTGGTTATCTCAAAGCGATCCACATCACGCCGATAATGGAAGCGCTAAGCGTGATGCACGAAGCCGGGATTGCCAAAAACGCATATAGTGCGTTCGAGGACTTTCTGACCGATTCTGTTAAAAACCCGGCCTTGGCTTGTTCTAAGATTACCAGTATGTCACCGGGATCACACTCATAGTCCTCGGCCAATATGACTAGCTTGCCGCCACTGTGTAGAGGTAAGACTATCGAGCGCGCCGCACTTTTACTATTTAAAATCTGCAATACGGGTTTTCCCAAGGCGGACCAAGAATGGTAAAGCCTCGTGCCATTCACGGTCAGTTCTACCCCGTCTATAGTCACGCTGAGCAAATCAGGATTAGCTAACCGACGAAGCGTGCGCACTAAAAGCCACGTGAAGATAAGCGGTAAGGCTACCATGATCGCAAACATAGCAAGATCGGCGAGTTCTACGTGATGTTTACCGGCCAGGGCGTAACCGGAAATAATAGCTAGGAGCAGAAATGGAAGCAAAAATGCTGCAAGAACAATTGCTTGCGGCAGGATTTTCAGCCTGCTTGCCCTCAGTGGCACGGTGCGGTTTTCGGCGCTCATGAGCGACCCCTACCTAATAGTGGTTGCCGAAACCTTCTCTTGAGGACCTTGCTGATGGACGAGGGTTTACTCCATTTGCCGATCCAAATGATCGAATGGCTTATATCGGGAGCGCGGATCGCCGGCATGAACGTCTGGAGATGGGCGTTTTTGCCCGGGCCGGCTTTCTCGCGAGGGATCGAGTTTTAGGAATGTCCGGGTTGGGAAGGAAAGCGGCCCGGCCGTTTTCGGGGAGCGATCGGCGTAAGCGGACGTTCGTTCAGGCTGTGGGGTAGGGGATCAACCAGCCGCTTTCTGGCGCTCCCCAGTCAGACGGTATGCGCTTGACTAACTACGGGTAACCCGTACATGCTCTGGCATGCAGTCGGTCATCGAAACCAATGCCTACCTTGCGGCGGCGAAGGACGTTGGCATGAGTGCCGAGGAGCAGCAGATGGTGGTGGACCTGGTCGCTGCCAATCCGGAAGCCGGTGAGATCATGCCGGGGTGTGGCGGGGCCCGTAAGTTACGGGTGGCGCGGCCGGGTGGTGGCAAATCCGGTGGATACCGGGTCATCACCTATTATGCAGGCATCGATGTGCCGACGTTCCTGCTGACCGTCTTCGGAAAAAACGAAAAGGCCAACCTCACCAAGGGTGAGCGAAATGCCCTTGCCGCTTTCACCAAGACGCTGACCGACAGCCTTAGGAGGAAAAAATGAAGAGTGCCTTCGACAAGATCGCAGCCGGCCTCAGTGATGCTATTGCCCATGCCAACGGGGAAACGGGTCACGCAAGAGTAGCAGCGCCCATCGACGTGGCTGCGATCCGCAAACGTACGGGCAAGACACAGGATCAGTTTGCCCGCGCCTACCATCTCCCACTGGGTACAGTGCGGGACTGGGAGCAAAGCCGCAGCCAGCCAGATGCGCCGGCGCGAGTCCTGTTGTCGCTGATCAAAGCCGAACCAGACACCATCGAGCAACTCGTTCAGCGCGCGTAGCGTCCTGAACAAGAACGCAATGACGATGATGTTTGCCAGCAGAACGGCAAAGTGGCGGCAGCGTTCGACACGTGGGCCAGAAGTTATCAAGAGAGCCCTATGCTACGCTTAATCCACACCGCAGACTGGCAGCTCGGTAAGCCGTACGGTCGCTTCGACAGCGATGTCCGCGCAGCCCTTAGCGAAGCGCGCTTCGACGCGATCGATGCGATCGGCAAGGCAGCGGTCGAGCATAGCGCGGCGCATGTCCTGGTCGCCGGCGACGTCTTCGATACCGAGGGGCCAGAAGATCGCGTCATTGTGCAGGCAGTGTCGCGGATGCAGCGATATGCCTGCACGTGGTGGCTGCTCCCTGGCAATCACGACTTCGCTCGTAACAGCGGTCTGTGGGACCGTGTCCGCGCCAAAGGGGCGGCGAACATCCGCATCATCACCGAGCCCGAGCCGTGCGAGCTGGACCCTGGACACTGGCTTCTGCCGGCACCACTGACTCACCGGCACAACCTCGATGATCCAACAGCCTTGTTCGACGCGATGGAGACGCCGGGCGCGAAACTGCGCATTGGCCTGGCCCATGGCTCGATCCGTGACTTCTCGTCACGCGGCGAAGCGCAAAACCAGATCGCTCCCGATCGCGCCCAGCGCTCCAGCCTGGACTATCTGGCGCTCGGTGACTGGCATGGTGCGCTACGGGTAGATGCACGAACCTGGTATTCCGGCACACCGGAAACGGATCGGTTTCAGCGCGACGAACCGGGATACGCCTTGCTCGTGGCGCTTGAGCCAGGCGTCGAGCCGGTCGTGTCACCGATCCGCACGGGCAGATTCCAATGGTTGATGCGGGATTGGACGATTGCTGACGCGGATGGCTTCGTAGCCGAGTGCGATCGGCTGCTCGGCCCGATCGAACCGTCGGCGACGCTCCTGCAGCTGTCGCTGGCCGGGATCGTCAGCCTCTCCGACCGGATCGCGATCCTTGGCAGGCTCGACAATGACCTGCGCCATCGTCTGCGCCATCTGGCGGTTGCGGCAGACGATCTGGTCGGTCGGCCGAGCGAGGAGGATCTGGCAGATCTGCAGGTCGAAGGGATGATAGGAACGGCCGCGGCAAAACTGATGGGCATGATCGAGGCGGGGGGTGCCGACGCCGTCACGGCCAAGCGGGCGCTCGAACGCCTGTTTGTAGAATATCAGCGCGGACAGGACGCAGCATGAGCCTCAAGATCCGGCGCATCGCGCTGTCCAACTTCCGCAAGTTCCGTGATCCATTCGTTCTCGATGGGCTCACCGACGGCTTGAACGTCATCATCGAGCCCAACGAGACCGGCAAGTCGACACTGCTGGAAGCCATGCGCGCGGCCTTCTTTATTCGGCACAACACAGCCAACCGCCTGGCGCGGAGCTATACGCCGCACGGCGAGTCGGTCGCCCCGCAGATCGAGATCGGTTTCGAGGCGAGAGGCGAGGAGTGGCAGGTCAGCAAGCGCTTCCTGAAAGGTGCGTCGGTCGAGGTGCGTGGCCCGAACGGCCGGGCACAAGGCGAAGATGCCGAAGCCCAGCTGCAGGCATTGCTCGGCGCGCGGCGTGACACGAGCCAAGCCGGCGACGCGGCCGCACACGGCGCGCTGGGGCTGCTTTGGGTAGGGCAGGCCCAGGCGCTCGAAGTCACGGCTCCGGGTGACATAGTCCGCGACAGCGTGCGTGCGACGCTAGAGGCTGAGGTTGGCACGATCATGGGCGGCGCAGCCTACCAGCGTGTCCGGCCCCGGATCGACAGCCAGTTCGCAGACTATTGGACCACCACCGGCCGGCCTAGCGGTCGCCAGACGACAGCACGTATCGAGCATGACGCTGCCGAGAGCGCTGCGACCGAGGCGGCCACCCGGCTTGCCACCCTTGAACAAGGGTTCTCCGATCTCGAGGCAGCTCGGGCAAGGTTGAAGGTGTTGGACCGCGATCTTGCTGATACAACGGACGCAGATCGGCGAAAGGCTCTGGTTGGTCAGATCGACGTGGCGCGGTCCGCGGCGCAGTTGCGCGATACCCGACTGGCCGAGCAAGGCCGCCTTGCTGATCAGGTCAAGGGGCTGGCGGATCTCACCGCGCGCCTCGCCGATGCTCGTAAGGCCGTCAGTGACACGGCTGCGGCGCTAAGCAAGGCACGTGAGAAACGATCCGGCCTGGAAGAGGAATTGATCAGCACGCGTGAGCGAGCGGGTACGGCGCGTGATCGGCAGGCTACCGCCCGCGACAACCGGCGCAAGGCGCACGCGGAGCTCGACGGTGCCACGAAGTTGGTTGCTGCACGAGCACGTCACGTTGAGATCGCTCGGGTACGCCAGCGGCACGCCGAACTGCTGCCCCTCGAAGCCGAACTGCAGGCAGCGCGCGAACTTGGTGCGACCGTGATCCCCGCCAGCGTCATCAAGACGCTGGAGGATCGCGAACGTGCCGTCGACAAGGCGCGCGCGGCAGTCGAGGCGGGCGCGACCCGGATCGAGTTCGCGGGTGATGTCAGCGGTGTTCGGATCGACGGAATGTCGGCTGAGCCCGGTGACCGTACGCTATCGCGTGAGACGCGCATCCAGCTTGGCGGCGCCGAGCTGATCATCCGACCGCCAGCGGGGCTGCAAAGCGCCGAGACGGCTCTCGCCAACGCCCGCGATGATCTGGGCGCCGCGTTGGCCGACCACGGGGTGACGAGTGTCGCCGACGCGCGGTCACGTAATGAGGTCGCACGTGATGCTGTTGCCAACGTGCGGACGCTTGAAGCGCGGATATCTGGAATTACGCCGGCCGTGGCGTTGCTCGGTCTCGACGCCGGTGCTTCGGCCCTGAAGACCTTCATGGCAGGATTGCCGGAAGTCACTGAACGGGAGGGCAGTGAGGAAGGACCTGACGTCGACGCGCTGAGCGTGATCGCGGCGGAAGCGGATTCAGCGCTCGCAAGGGCGGAGGGTGTCGATGAGGCGGCGTCTGCGCAGCTGCGCGAGCTGGAGGCGCGCAATGCGCCGCTGATGGTTCAGGCGGCTAGCGCAGAGCGTGATACTGCCAACGCCGGAGCGCAGCTGGCTGCTCTGGAAGGCAAGCCTGAGGTAAACGGTCTAGATGAGGCTCTGCTGGATGCACGTCAGCGGGAAGCGGCAGCGCTGGTTAGTCTGCAGGACGCCGAACGTGCTGCGACAGCGCATGATGTAGCGGCGATCGAACGCCAGATCGGGGTGTTGGACAAACGTGTCGAGGTCGCCCGGACGCAGCGGGTCGATCTTGAGAAGGTGGTCGCCGGGCTCGAGGCGCGGATTGAGGCGGAAGGCGGCAAAGGACTGGCGGACCGCGCTGCTGCTGCGCGAGAAGAAGCGGATGCTGCGGCCGCCAACTTGGCGCGCGTCACGCAGGAGGCGGAAACGCTGAAGCTACTTCGCGACACGCTGGAAGGGGCGCGAGCAGAGACCTCACGGACGTTCGTGGGGCCGGTTGCGCGGCGCGCGCGTCGGCACATCGAACGGCTACTGCCTGGTTGCGATCCGAGCTTCGGGGATGATCTGGGCCTGACATCGATCGTGCGTGGCGGGCTCGGTGAGAATTGCGGCGATCTTTCCCGTGGCACCCAGGAGCAGCTTGCGGTGCTCACTCGGTTGGCTTTCGCCGACATGCTGCTCGAGCAGGGCGTGCCGGTGTCGCTGATCCTCGACGACCCGCTCGTCTATTCGGACGATGCCCGCCTCGATCTGATGACCGAGATCCTGACCGACGCGGCGTCGCGAATGCAGGTGATTCTGCTGACCTGCCGTGACCGCGCGTTCCGACATCTTGGAAACAGGGTAAATCTAATCGGAGCTCGGTGAAAACGACGACTGGAAGCCTGTTGGTAGAGATTGAAGCGTCCGCTTTCCGGCAGCGATCGTGCTAAGCGGACGTCTGTTCAGACGGGGCACCGTTACATTTTCGAGCACTAATGGTAGATGGCAACTACTGCTTTTGAGCACGACCCGGCACACTCGATGGTTTGCTCAAATTCCTTTGCTCGAGGCGCCAGTCCATCGGATCGATTTAGTTGAAACCCCACTTGCTTCGGCCACGGGACGCAATCATTCTGGCCGTACAGGGGAGGGGAAATGGCCAAGGATCTGATGAGTTGGGCTGCGGAGCAGCCTGACTGGGTGAATGACAGCCTTCGTCGGATCGCTGCGGCGGCAGATCATTCTGTTGCGCAGACGGATGCCGACTGCATCCTCGACAACGTGCGTGCCGCGGCCGGTGCCAGCTCTTCACCCCACCCCATGACTGCAATCGACGCCTCGCACCTCGGTGGCCCCTCGGGCGAGACGCGGCGGACGGTGCTTGCGCAGCTAGGTCCCGTGCAGAACATAGACCGCCTAGCCGGTGGTCAGAAGTTGCGCATGGCCGGTGTGGGCATCACTCTAGTGTATGGGGAAAACGGGAGCGGGAAAAGCGGCTACACCCGCATAGCCAAGCGGCTGTGCCGGAGCCTGACGTCGGATCAGCTGAGGGGGGAATGTCTTCAACGCCGGCGGCGGACCTATGCGGGTGCATGTGCGCTACCAGGTCGGCGACGATGCGGTGACCGAGATCGAGTGGGATCCCGCGACACCGCCTCCATCACAACTCCGCCAGATCTCTGTGTTCGACAGTCATAACGCCCGGCTCTACGTCGATAGCGGAAACAGGATCGCCTATCTGCCCCGCGAACTCGCAATCCTCGAACACCACGGCGAGCTGTGCCAGCGGATGGCCGCGAAATTTTCGGCGGACGAGAAGGTGCTCACGCCGCGGCTGCGCGTCGGGCTGCCGGCCGGATACACCCCGGGTAGCGTAGTCGCATTGACCCTCGCCAAGCTGGACTCCAGGGCCCCCTCGCTGCCCACCGAGGACGAGATCCGCAGACTGTCCGAGTTGAGCCAGCCGGACCTCGCCGAGCTTGCCCGCCTCGAAGCCGAGCTCGCCGCAGATCCGGTGGCCCTGGCGGCGACGCGTCGCCGCGCCGTCACTGTGCTAACGCGCGTAGGCCAGGTGCTGGCGACCCTACAAGACGGACTCTCGGAGACGATGGGCGAGAGGCTCGCGTCGGCCCGGCGCGAGCTGGGCCAAGCGGTGGAGGCAGAGAGGATCGCGGCGACTGTCAGTTTTGGGGACGAACCTGTAGCGAATGTCGGCGGCGAGTCTTGGCGCATCCTGTTTGAGGCAGCCCGCGAGTTCGCTGCGGCTGGCGTGGAGATACCGCCAGAGCGCCTGCCCGAGACGACCGGCGACCTGTGCCTCCTGTGTCTCGAGCCGCTAACCCCGCCGGGCGCTGCGCGGCTCGCCCGGTTCAATGACTTCGTGAGCGGCGAAGCTACGAAGCGCGCCGACGGCGCGCGCGATACCCTGAAGAAGCTCTTGGCGCAGGTCGAGCAGGTCAAGGTGCCTGAGGCAACCGTCGTCGAAGAGACCCTGTCTGGATACGGACAGCTCGACGCGACCAGGGCCGCGGCCGTGGTCGACCTCCTCAAGGCGCTGGCCGGATTTGAGGCAAGGCGCGCCGCACTTCTGAACGAGACGGCGACGCCGGCACCAACGCCGGAAGTTACTGGCCTCGTAGATACAGTCGCGGCGGAACTCACACGCCTCGAGGACGAGGCTGCGTCGCTCCAGCGGAACGCTTCGCACACCGAGGCGCTTGACGCCATGCGGACACGGCTGGCCGAACTCCAAGATCGGGCCAAGCTCGGGAATGACCTCGAGACGGTGCTCCAGCGACTGCGTGACGTCTCTGAGCAGAAGTTGCTGACGGTTTGTCAGGCGCGGGTAGCCACGCGGTCGATCTCGACGCAGATCACCGCCCTACGCAAGCAGCTAGTGACCGAGGAGCTCGAACGAAGAATTGCAGAGGAGATCGCCGCGCTCGACCTGACCCACCTCCCGTTCAAGGTTAGCGACTCCAGCTCCGGTGGGAAGAGCCTCTTCTCAGTTGGCCTGCACGGCGCCGGCGCGGTGAAGAACAACCAGGTGCTGTCAGAAGGCGAGCAGCGGGCGCTGGCGCTCGCGTGCTTCTTAGCCGAGATCGGAGGCGACGACGCGCGCTACGGAATTCTTGTAGATGATCCCGTCTCTTCGCTTGACCATCTGCGTATTCGCAAAGTCGCGCACCGTCTCGTGACCGAAGCGAAGAAGGGACGGCAGGTGATCATCTTCACGCACAACCTGGTGTTCTTTAACGAGGTGGTATCGGAGGCCGCCAGAGCAGGAGACGGCGCACCGCTGGTTAAGTCAGTCGTCGCTAAGACCCAATCCGAGGGCTTCGGCGTGATCCGGGAGAACCGCGAGCCCTGGGTTGCCGACCTTGGCGCGCGGATCGAGACGCTGAGGTTACGCGCGAAGGAGCTCAAATCCGTGACCGACTTTGACACGGACGAATACCGCCGGCAGGCGAAGGACTTCTACTCTGATCTGCGCGAATCTTGGGAACGGGCGGTCGAGGAGGTGGTCTTCGCGAAGACGGTTGTAAGGTTCGTGCCGGACGTGATGACCGGTAGGCTGAAGGAGGTGACCGTCACTGACGAAGACTACCGGACTATCTTCTTCGCGATGAAGCGGGCCTCGGAACGTTCAGGCCACGACATGTCAGCCGGCCGCGACATCCCGCAGCCGTCCCCGGACGAGATGGAGGCCGACCTTACGGTGCTCGACAATTTCAGAATCGAGCTCGGCAAGCGGCGGAAGGCGACGTCTGCAACGCGTTCCGCTCTCGAGAATCCTGTAGGCGCGACGCTGCTATAGGTGAGGCATTTGTCCGCTGGAGTTATAGTCATCAGGATGGCGGGTTTTGCCACTCTGGTCTGAAATTCTGAATACAGACAATCGCGGAGTGATTTGTGGCGACGCGCCCGAACTTGGCAAATTTGCGCGCAAGCTCGTAAGTGCGCGCCTACTGCCTACGCGTGAGGCTGGCGATGAATTTTCCAAGCTGTCGCTCGATCCGAACTCAGCGTAGAGGACGCTTTGCGCATCCGTTAATCGGCGAACGAGACCCGCTGAATCGATTGCAGGAGTTTGCGGCGCCCAAATCACTTCCGTGAACGAATGTCTGTTTTGGGCCGCACAAGTAGGCCCTGAATGACTGGGAATGGGGCCTAGCGCCTCGCCAGCAACGCTAACGCTTGGTGGAAAGCAGAATGGCCGCTTTCGAGCGAACCGTGGCCTGAGCGGACGTTCGTTCATACGGCGGAGCGGATTTAATGATTGAATCCGGCTCCAGACCCAGCGCGTTCTTCGGATCCGCTGGTCACGACGACCTATTGAGCTATGTATTTGATCAGGTGTTTCCTTTTCCGCCAAAAATCGATGCGGTGGACTCGCGAACGGTCATCCTCGCGGGTACCGTAACCGGGGTGGCGGTCGTTGGGCCGTTGACGTGAGCGGCGATGATGAGGTTGACGGCCAGCGCGGTGACTTCGGCGATCGGCTGGACGATGGCGGTCAGCGACGGATGCGCCAAGCGGATGATCGGGGTATCGTCGAAGCTGATCAGAGATAGGTCCCCTGGCACGGCGAGGGTACGCTCGCGCGCGAGTTCGAGCGTCGCTAGCGTCATCTGATCGTTGCTCGCGATGATCGCGGTCGGCGGCTCGTTCAGCGTCAGGAGTTCCGATGCCGCGGCGCGACCAGAGGCGTGGCTGAAGTCGCCGATCGCCAGCAGATCGTCCGTCGCCAGGCCAGCCGCCTGCATCGCCGCACGCCAGCCGTCGACCCGCCACGCGCTCAGCTCATATTCCGCCGGCCCGGCGATAAAGCCGATCCGCCGGTGGCCGAGGTCGAGCAGATGCTCGGTCGCGATCCGTGCCGCTCGCGTGTCGTCCATGATCAGTCGGATGCCAGGCCCGTCGGTCAGCGAGCCGATCCGTGCGAAGCTGATGCCGTGTGCCTCGAGCAGGTTGATGATCAGCGGATTGCCCGAATGCGGGGGCGTCAGGATCACGCCATCGGGTTGCAGTGCGGCGATCGCGGCCAGCAACTCGCGCTCGATATGGTCGCTATGCGTGTCGACGAGCTCAACGATCAGGCGATAGCCGTGTTCGGCGCAGGTCAGCATCCCGCCGAGCATCATCTGGTCGAACCAGTCGGTCCCTTGCCGCGCGCGCCAGTCGGCGATGGTTCGCTCGCGGTCGTTGAGCGCGAGGATCAGGTACGAGCGTGATCCGCCCATGCGTTGCGCGGCGATCGACGGGACATAGCCGAGCTTGTCGATCGATGCCTGGACGCGTTGCATCATCTCGGGCCGGACACCCGTTTCCTTGTTCACCACGCGGCTGACAGTCTGCAGCGAGACACCAGCATCAGCCGCGACATGCTTGATCGTTACCGCCTGACGCCGCCGTGCCATGCGTCTGAACTCAGGCTGCGAGGACGGGTGAGGGGGCGGGTGCGGCGCCGCAGTAGCGCGCGACGTACTCGGCATGCTCGGGCAACCCCGCGACGGTCGCGTTGGTGCCGTCGCGCAGGCCGCCGAGCAGCCGCGCCAGTTCGTCGTCGCGCAGCTTGGTCGCGATCGGGTGATAGCTCCGCGGGACGATGCCCTGGCCGAGCATCACCTGCACCCAGCTGTTCTCCGCGAACAGCTCCTCGTTCTTGCGGAACACGCGGCCGGTTTCGCGGAATAGCTCGATCTTGTGTTCGAGCGAGGCGGGGATCGGCATCGCCGCGCATTGCCGCCAGAACGCGCTGTCGCGGCGGTTCGTCGCCTTGTAGTGCAGGATCAGGAAATCGCGGATCTGCAGCATGTCGGTATGCTGCTGGTCGTTGAACTCGGCGACGTCGCGGGGGCTGACTGGGCCCGACGGGAACAGCCGCAGCAACCGCAGTACGGCACGCTGGATCAGGTGAATGCTGGTTGATTCCAGCGGCTCCATGAACCCGCCCGACAGCCCAATCGCGATGCAGTTGCGATGCCATTGCTGCCGCCGCGCGCCGGTCACGAAACGGATCACGTTCGGCTCCGTCAGCGTCTTGCCCTCGATATTGGCGAGCAGCCGGTCGAGCGCTGCGTCGCGGTCGAGATAGCGGCTGCAATAGACGATGCCGTTGCCGGTGCGATGCTGGAGCGGGATGCGCCACTGCCAGCCCGCATCATGCGCCATTGCCCGCGTATAGGGCAAGGCAGGCCGCACGCTCTCGGTCTGAATCGCGATCGCGGAATCACACGGGAGGTAATGCGTCCAGTCATCGAACCCGGCGTGCAGCCCGCCCTCGATCAGCAACGCGCGAAACCCCGTGCAGTCGAGGAACAGGTCGCCCTCGATCCGCGCGCCGGACTCGAGCACCAGCGCGGCGATGTCACCGCTCTCACCGTTCAGCTCGACCTGCGCGATCCTGCCTTCGAGGCGGCGCGTGCCGTCGGCCTCCGCCATCTTCCGGAGGAACTTGGCGTAGCGCGTCGAATCTAGCTGGTACGCATAGTTCATCCGGTCGTCGGGCAGATGCGCGAATTTGCCCTGCAACGCAGCACGCAGCTCGAGACAGTAATCGTCGTAGGGCTGCGCGTGACCCTTGGTCAGGCCGTGCAGCCAGAAATGCTGGAAGCCCGCGGACCAGTGATCCTTGCCGGTGATCCCGAACGAGTGGAAATAGCGCTCGCCACGATCCTTCCAGTCGTCGAACAGGATGCCGAGTTTGAACGTCGCCTGCGTCTCGCGCATGAACTCGGCTTCGTTGATCCCGAGCAGGCGGTTGAAGGTGATCATCGGCGGGATCGTCGATTCGCCGACGCCGACCGTGCCGATCGCATCGGATTCGACCAGCGTCAGCTCGATCGTGCTGCCCATCGTGCGCGCGATCGCGGCGGCGGCCATCCAGCCGGCGGTGCCGCCCCCGGCGATTACGACGCGGCGTATAGGGTGTTCGGTCATCGGCTGAGCGCTCTCAGGAGGAAGGCGCGGAGGCGACCCGCGGTGTCGGCGGTGAGCGGCGCGAGCACGCCGCGCGCCGCCTCGGGAATATGGTCCGTGACGTCGGGACCGTTGGCGAAGACATACTGGTCGAACATCTCGCGCCAATGCGCCTTCTCGTCCGCGGGCAGGTCGCGGATCGCCAGCATCGCGTGGTTGAGCGCATCCTGCGGCTGGCCGAGCCACCGCGGCGTCTCGCGCCACCAGTAATTCACCAGCACGTTGAAGTCGGACAGCCCCTCGACATGATGCCACCACATCGCGGGAATGTAGAGCGCGTCGCCAGCCTCCAGTTCCGCGACCTGGCCGTGCTCCAGCGCCTGTCGGAAACGGGGGTGTGCGGCGAAGTCCGGATCGTGGAAATCGACCATGCTGACCGCGCGCCCGGCCGGCGTGTTGTCGACCGGGCCGAGGTAGAGATTGCGGAACTGGTCGCGCGGGAAGACCGTGAAGCGGCGTCGCCCGACCGCGACGCAGGCGAGATTGTCGGGCACGTCGTTATGCGCGGCGATCCGCGTCCGGGTGCCCATCCAGATACTGGCGAGCGGCGTGCGGACGCCCAGCGCGACATGGTTCGCCTCGTGCAGCCCGACGAAGAATTGGTGCATGTCGATCGACGCGAGATAGATGGCATGCGCGTTGGCCACGCCTTCGTTGGCGTCGATCCGTGCGAAGATCTCGGGCAGTTTCGCGCGCAGCATCTGGAAGTTCATCGCGTGCGCGGCGTCGTAGAACAGTCGCCCGCCGCTGTCGGGCATCGCGACGGAGACCGCGAAGGGCAGGTCGCGGGCGTGGCCCCTGGATATAGTCGCGTGCCGCTCGCGACGATTGCAGTCCCGCGCGCACCATAGGCCAATCCGCGATCAACCCACGGCCAATGAACGGCGTGGTCGCTGCGCGCAGATGCACGTCCAAGTCTGCGGGATCGCGGATCTCGATCTCGCGGATGCGCGGCATGGTCGCAAAGATACCGGGATCGGCGTCAGCCACGCGTCATCCGCCGGTTCTTTCGCGCGATCAGGTCGCCGATATTGCCGAGCGACGCGAGCGCCATGAAGATCGGCATCAGGTACCCCGCGGCGTGCAGGTCGGCGACCGCGGCATCGTCGAGCGCGACCAGTCGATCCTCGTCGATGACGTGATAGCCGACCAGCCGGTTCTTCGAGCCATCGTCGAGCGTGACGTCCATCGTCAGCGGTTCGAGCAATTCGTAGCGGCGCAACGTGGCGAAGAAGTCTGCGGACGCGACATAGTCGGTGTCGAGTGCGCGGAGCTGATCGGCGATCCGTTCGAGATACGGCGTCGGCCGCCCGGTATCGTCGAACACGCGCGTGCCTTCGCGGGCGCCGATACGGGGGGCTGGCCATGTCGAGGTGGACCTGGCGGACGTCGCCCGCGCCGCGCCCCACCAGGAACGGCTGGCTGTCGATCGCGAGCGGGCGATAGCGCGCGTCCCATCCGGCGTCGGTCAGGAACAGGTTCTCGCCGGGCTCGAACCCGAACATTGCGAGCGCGGTAAAGCTGTCGCGCGTCTGGTCGAGCTGGAACAGGATCGGATAGTGCGTTTGGACGCGGCGAAACTCGCTGGGGACGGTGATGCAGGTCATCACCGCGTCGCCGAGCTCGGGCGTGCGCTCGGTGCGGATGCGCAGGTCGCGGTGGTCGTCGGCGGTGAGGATGACGTGGTCGGACATCAGGCTGATAATTCCATCGCAGGAGCAGTCGTATGCCGCAGGGCGTCGAGATACGCACGATTGCTCGGCAGGCCGGCAGCCAGCATACGCCTGCGCTGATCGATCTGTGCGAGCAAGGTTTCCGTGCGCGCCCGGTCCGCCGTCGCGATCGGTCCGCGGGTCGGCGGCGGAAAGCCCATGCCGTACAAGACATACTGATAGCTCGCGGCGGGGAAGATCTCGTCGATCATCGGGAAATCGGCGCGCGACGGTGGCTGGTGCCGCCACAGCGCCAGCAGTTCGACGAGGCGCGGGGGATAGAGGCGGCGTCGCGGTGATCGCGCCAATAGGGTTCGTCGCGTTCGCTGAGCACGTAATGTAGCTTGAGGAACTCGACGATCCGGTCCCAGCGATAGCGGAACAGCGTGTTGAAGCGGGTCGCTTGGATGTCCATCGCGCCGCGGTGACTGGGGAAATTATCGAGCAGCGCATCGAGCGACAGTTCGATCAAAACGATCGCCGAGGCTTCGAGCGGCTCCAGGAACCCGGCGGAGAGCCCGACCGCGAGGCAGTTGCGCTCCCAGAATTTCGCGCGGTGGCGGGACTGGAACTTGAGCTGGCGGAAGGTCGGCAGCGGCGCGTCCGGCGCGTCCGGCGCGGTGGCGCGGATATGCCGCGTAAGCGTGTCCGCCGCGGCATCGTCGCTCAGATGCCCGGAGGAATAGACGCAGCCGATGCCGCGCCGGGTGGGCAGGCCGATGTCCCAGATCCAGCCGGCGGCATGCGCGGTGGCGTTGGTCTGAGAGGCGATCGGGCTGCCGGCCGCGACGGGCATCTGCACGGCGAGCGCGCGGTCGTTGAACAGTTCGCGGTCGCGGTCGATCGTTGCGACACCGTAATGGTCGCCGATCAGCAGTGCGGCGTGGCCGGTGCAGTCCACGAAAAGGTCGCCGGCGATGGCGCCCGATGCGCGCGTGCGGACCGCGACGATATCGCCGTGCTCGGTGCCGTCGATGCCGACGACGTGGTCGCGGACGTGACGGACGCCGAGCCGCTCGGTCGCGTGACGCGTCAGCAGCGCCGCGAGCTTGCCGGCGTCGAGATGGTAGGCATAGTTCAGCGTGCCGGCATAATCGGGCATCGCCCGCTGGCGTGGTGCGAGGTCGTGATGGCAGATCGCGCCCTGCGCGCCGACCATGTCCGCGAACCGCCCGCCATGCTCCGACCAGGCCGAGACGAGATCGCGCGGGTCGCCGTCGACGGGGGCGGTAAAGGGGTGAAGATAGCTGTCGTCGGCCGCGCCCGTGCGCCAGCCGTCGAACCGGGAGCCCTGCTTGAACGCGGCATCGCAGGCGAGAAGGAAGTCGGTTTCGGTGATGCCGATACGTTCGAGCGTGCGACGCATCGTCGGCCATGTGCCTTCACCGACGCCGATCGTCGCGACATCGGGGGACTCGACGAGGGTAACGGAGAGCGGGCGCGCGGTGTCGCGATCGGCACGCGCGGCGATCAGGCAGGCGGTAAGCCAGCCGGCCGTGCCGCCGCCGACGATCACGATGTGCGTGATCGGGTGGTCGCTCGTGATTCCGGGGCCGGTATTCGTGGCCATCGTCCGTTTCCTGTTTCCCTATCTGCGCGTGCCAACTCGTTCCGTCCGCGGCGGTTGCGCCATCCTTGGCCGTCATTCTGACGAAAGTCAGGACCCAGGGTACCTGAAGACGGTCGTCATTGGCTCTGGGTCCTGACTTACGTCAGGATGACGGAGCAGTTCGAGACCGTCCATACCTCACGCTCTTCCCCCGCCAGGGTGAGGTGGCGCCGTAGGCGACGGAGGGGGAGGACACGGAACCGCTGTTACCCTTACCTCCCCTTCCGTCTGGCAAGTGCCAGCCACCTCCCCTTTGCGGGGGAGGATCGTTCGCCTTAGAAGTTGAAGCGGAGGCCTGCCGAGTAGCGTGCATACCCCGGTTGCGCGAACGTCACGAAATTGTCCGAGCGACGATGCCCGCGGCGGCCCTGGCCGGTGAGGTTGATCGCTTCGGCGAACACCGCGAGCCCCTTGGTCATCTGGACACTCGCGCTCGCATCGACCTGGCCATACGCCTCGACATAGGTCGGGTCGAACGCACCCCCGGCATAAAATTGCCCGCGCCAGTTATACGCGACGCGCGCCTGGATGCCGTTCTTGTCGTAATAGCCGACCGCGTTGGCGCTGTCGCTCAGCCCGGTCAGCGCGAACTGGCCGATGTTGGGATCGAGCGTGTTGTCGTATTTCGCGTCGCCGTTGACGATCGTGTAGTTCAGGATGACGCCGAAGCCGGTTTCCCACAGCCGGTGCTGGATCGCGAATTCCCAGCCGTTGATGTTCGCGGTCTGGTCGCTGTTGAACGGCTGGCTCAGCTGGAAGTTGAACAGATCGTCCTCGGGTAGGCCGAAGATGTTGCCGTTCAACAGGCCGGCATCGCTCGTCCCCGTAACCTGCGACGAGGCGGGGAAGTTGCGCAGGATGTAATCGCGCACGCGCAGATTGTCTGTCGTTCCCAGCGCCGCCACCGCTTGGCGATAGCGCGGGCCCGAGCCTGGGTTGCGGAGGTTGAACGCGGGTGTGTTGAGCTGAGTCGTGCCGATGAAGTTCTTCACGTCCTTGGTGAAGTATCCGACCGAGACATAGCTCTCAGGCCCGTAATACCATTCCGCCGACAGATCGATGTTCTTCGATTTGAAGGGGAGAAGGTTCGGGTTGCCCTGGCTGCCCGTGCCGCCGCCGATACGCGGGTTGGAATCGATGTTCAGGCCACCCCTGCAGGCTGCCGTAGTCCGCGCGCGTGATGGTGTGGCTGTACGAGGCGCGCAGCTTGACGTTGCGCACCGGTTCGATGTCGAAATCGACCGCGGGGAGCCAGTTGTGATAGTTGCCCTTGAGCGAGGTGAACGAATTGGCGCCGTATGTGAGGGCGAATTCATTGGCGCCGGTCCAGCGCGTGCCGTTCGGAATCGGCACCAGTGCGGACGAGTTCACCTGCGTCTCGTCATAGCGGACTCCGCCGATGATGTGCGCCGGGCGACCGAACACGTCGAACTTGCCGTTGAACTGGATATACGGCGAGATCGTCTGCTCGCGAATCCGGCGATCGTTGGTGTAGTTGGCAAGGCAGGTGCCGGGCGCGGCGACGCCGGTCTGCGGCGCACTGCAGATGTTGTACTGCGCGCGCAGCAATTCGGCCATCTGCTCGAAATTGAAGGTGTAGATCGACTGCGGGATCGCCGGATTGCCGGACCCCGAGACGCCCTTGAACTTGTCGGGGATGCTGGTGAGGTTGAAGAAATCGTCGGGCACCGCGGCCGCACCGAACGAGGCGCCGCGCGGATCGATGCCGCCCCAGGTCTCGTTCTGGATGAAGCCGTAGGCCGAGCGGACCTTGTTGTCGACGTACGAGAAGCCCCAGTCGATGCTGTCGAGAAACTCGCCGTCGTGGTCGTAATGACCCTTCAGCTGGAGCTGGTTGATCTCGTCCTTGAAATACGCGTTGCGGAACGCGTTGCCGGTCGGCGTGATCAGCGCAGCGTTGAGCGGGTCGATCCCCCGGATACATCTGGTACGAGATGATCGGCAGGTCGTTCTCGAAGTTCACAGTCTGCGACTGGACGCCAAAGATCGCGCCGCCAATCGACGTGCTGCTGCCGTAATCGTTGGTCGGCTTTGAGACCGCGGTCGAGTGATGCGCGTCGAGCGACATCGTGACGTTGCCCGGCGCTTCCCAGGTCAGGTTGCCGCCGATCGACTTGTTCTCGGATTTGTTTGCGGTAAGCGAGCTGCTGTACGACAGATCCTTGCCGGGCGCGAAATTCTCCGAATAGAAGACCGGCCCTGCTGCGGGGCCATTGGTCCAGGCGCTGCGCGTGTCGCCGAAGTTGAACCAGATCCCTACGCTGCTGTCGCGCACCTCGACCTTGTTGCTCGAATAGGTGAAGTCGAGCGTCGCGGTCAGCGTGTCGGTCGGCTTTGCCTGCAACACGAGCTGGCCGTTGATGCGCTCGCGATCGATGTCGATGACGTCGTAGGCGGCGCTCTGCGGGATCTCGTAAACGTCCGTCGGACCGGGGCGATTGGTGATGTTCGCGGCGCCGGGCGTGCCGGGCTGCGCCAGCGTGCCCCAGTTGTTCTCCGCACCGAGGAACCCATCGCGGAAGCCGACGCTCGCCGAGTTGTTGCTCGCCTTGCGACGCTGGTACGCGCCGCTGAACAGCACGCCGATGCGGTCGTCGGCGAACGTGGTGGACAGGATACCCGAGACTTCGGGCGTGATCTGGTCCTTGCCGTTGCGCGAGCTGTCGAGCACGCCCTTTGCGGCGATGCTGCCGCGCGTGCCCGGCTTGTCGAGCGGGCGCGGGGTGCGGATGTTGATGCTCGAACCGATGCCGCCCGACGGTATGGCGGCGCGACCGGTCTTGTAGACCTCGACCGCGGCCACGCCTTCGGAGGCGAGGTTGGCGAAGTCGAACGAGCGCGAGGCGGGCGCGCTGGCGCCGTCGCCGAGCGTCGAGGTCGGCATCTGGCGGCCGTTCAGCGTGACGAGGTTGTACTCGGGACCGAAGCCGCGGACGGTGACGGTCGAGCCTTCGCCGTTCGAGCGGTCGATCGACACGCCGGTGATGCGCTGGAGCGACTCCGCGAGGTTTGTGTCGGGGAACTTGCCGATGTCCTCGGACGAGATCGCGTCGACCACGCCCTGGCCGTTGCGCTTGATGTCGATCGCTTCACGCAACGATGCGCGGATGCCGGTCACGACGATATCGTCGGTGGTCGCGTTGGGGTCGGTCGGGGCGGCCTGTGGCGCGATGTCCGACGGCCCTGGATTGCCGACGGTTGCGGCCGCGTCCTGCGCCATGGCGATACCGGGCGTGCCGACCAGAGCCAACGCGGACGTGCCGATGATGAAACGCGAAAGCGAGCGAGCTGCGAAGCTACGCATGGTAATCCTCCCCTGTAGACGACGCTATGACCTGCGCCTTTTCCCGTGAACGTTCACTTTCCCGCTGCATGACATAGTGTCAAGCGCGGTAGCGCTACCGTTGTGAACGTTCTCAAAATATGCTGTTGATAGTGGCTCTGGCGCAACACGCCGCCGGACGACCGCCTTCGAGAGCGGTCGCCGCATCGGGAAAGGACGCAAGAATGTCGAACAGGTTTCGCGGGATGCTGCTGGGGGGCGTCGCTGCTTGCACTCGCAGGGGCTGTCGATGCTCGGGATGCGGGCAAGCTCGGCACTACGATCGTCGCCAGTGCCGATGCGCGCGCGCGGGCCCTGGCTATCGTCGCGCGGATGACGCTCGACGAGAAGATCGCGCTGGCGCACGGGCTGTTCCCACCGATGGCCGCCGGCAAGACCGCCAGTGAACTGATCCCGTCGGCCGGGCATATCGACGGCATTCCGCGGCTTGGCATCCCGTTGGTGCGAGAGAGCGATGCGTCGCTCGGCGTCGCGAACCAGGTCGAACAACGCAAGGGCGACGTCGCTACCGCGCTACCGTCGAGCCTCGCGACCGCGGCGAGTTTCGACGTCGCGATCGCGCGTGCGGGCGGCACGATGATCGGCGCGGAGGCGCGCGCCAAGCGGTTCAATGTGCTGCTGGCGGGAGGCGTGAACCTGACGCGTGACCCGTGGAACGGGCGTAATTTCGAGTATCTGGGCGAGGACCCGTTGCTGGCGGGGGAGATGGCTGGCGCGCATATCGCCGGGGTGCAGTCGAACCACATCGTGTCGACCGTGAAGCATCTTGCGCTCAACGCGCAGGAGACCGGGCGGATGGTGGTCGACGCGCGGCTCGACGAGGCGAGCCTGCGGATGAGCGACCTGCTCGCCTTCCAGATCGCGATCGAAAAGGGGCTGCCGGGATCGGTGATGTGCGCCTATAACAGGATCAACGGCGACTGGGCGTGCGAGAACCGACACCTGATGACCGACGTGCTGAAGCGCGACTGGGGCTATCGCGGTTGGGTGATGAGCGATTGGGGCGCGGTGCATTCGACCGCCAAGGCGGCGAATGCGGGGCTCGACCAGCAATCGGGGCAGGAGCTCGACAAGGCGATGTATTTCGCTGCCCCGCTGAAGGCTGCGGTCCAGTCTGGCGCGGTGCCGGTCGCACGGCTCGACGACATGATCGCGCGCTATCTGACTGGGCTTATCGAGACCGGCGCGTACGACAATCCGGTCCCGGCTACCGCGCAGGTGCCGCCCTATGCCGCGCATGCCGAGGTCGCGCAGCGCGCTGCGGAGGCGGGCATCGTGCTGCTCAAGAATGACGGCGACCTGTTGCCGGTGGCGCGGACAGCCAGGCGCATCGTGGTGATCGGTGGGCGGGCAGATGTCGGCGTACTGTCGGGCGGCGGATCGAGCCAGGTCCGCTCGGTCGGTGGCGCACCGATCGAGATTCCGCTGACCTCGGGCGCGGCGATGTCGTTCGCGCGCTACACCTATCACGCGTCGTCGCCGCTGAAAGCGCTCCAGGCCGCGCTGCCGGGTGCAACCGTGACGTTCGTCGACGGAAAGGACGTCGGGGCAGCGGCTGCTGCGGCGCGAACGGCGGACATCGCGATCGTGTTCGCGACACAGTGGACGACCGAGGCGCAGGACGTACCGAATTTGTCGCTTCCCGATAACCAGGATGCGCTGATCGCCGCGGTCGTCAAGGCCCAGCCGAGAACGGTCGCGGTGCTCGAAACCGGCGGGCCCGTCCTGATGCCGTGGATCGGATCCGTCCCGGCGGTGCTCCAGGCCTGGTATCCGGGCCAGCGTGGCGGCGAGGCGATCGCCGACATCCTGACGGGCAAGGTCTCTCCGTCGGGCCGGCTGCCGATCACCTTCCCCGCCGCGGCATCGCAGGCGCCGCGCGTTGCACCGGTCGGGCTGGACCGGCTGACGTCGGTCGAGGCGCAGGCCGCGGCAAACCCCGCGAACGCATCGACCTTCCAGCTCGAGAGCTTTCCGGTCGATTATGTCGAAGGCGCGAACGTCGGCTATCGCTGGTACGAGAAGCAGGCGCAGCGTCCGCTCTTCGCGTTCGGGCACGGGCTGAGCTACACCAGTTTCGCCTATCGCAACCCGGTAGTGACGGGCGGGCGATCGCTGAACGTCACGTTCGAGGTCACCAACACCGGCAAGCGGGCAGGGGCGGACGTCCCGCAGATGTACGTCGCGCGCGACGGTTCGGCCACGCCGATGCGGCTCGCGGGCTTTGCGCGTGTGACGCTGAAGCCGGGGAGACGCGGCGAGTCACGCTGACCGCCGAACCGCGCATTGTCGCCGATTACGACACGACGCTGCCCGGCTGGCGGATTGCGGGGGGTGCTTACCGGGTGGCGCTCGCGCATGATGCGCAGGACCGGGCGTTGGTTGTTACGACCACGCTCGATGCGGCGACGATGAAGCCGTAGTCTTTTCTCTGTCCGGGTCCGAAATCCTCCCCCGCCAGGGGGAGGTGGCTGGCGCTTGCCAGACGGAGGGGGCGGTACGCGATGAACTATCGTTCCGTGTCCTCGCCCTCCGTCACTTTCAGCGCCACCTCTCCCCTGGCGGGGGGGATTGCAGAGACTGGCAACCGTCACCGTACGCTTGCCCTCGATACGCATGTTTCCTCGCGAAGGCGGGGATTTAGCCTGAGCTCCCGCCTTCGCGGACGAACAAGGAACGCGCTAAATTATCCTGACTCGGTAATTAGCGGGTATGAGCGCGGTTGCCTGTCCGGCTCGGACCGGCATAGGTGGACGAATGGCGCGTCTACCCGTTTCCCGTGACGTCTTGCCCACCCCCGTCCGCCGCTCCACCGGTTTCCTGCTCGTCTTCGCGCTCGCCTATGTCGGTGGGGTCGTCGGCTATCTCCCGCTGCTGACAATGTTGCTGCCGATCAAGGTCGACGCGGTCGTTACCGCGATCGGGGGTGCGGGGCGGCTCGACGTTCTTACCGTGATCGTCGTTACGGGGGCTCTGGCGGCGAGCGTGTCGAACATCGCGTTCGGGTGGCTGAGCGATCGATCGGTCGCGCGGGGCGGGGGCGCCGGGGCTGGCTGGCTGGGGGCTTCGTGGCGACCGCGATCGCCTACGCCGCGATGGCTGTCGCGAGTACGCCGATCGCGCTGATCCTCGCGGTCGTCGCGTTCCAGGTGGCGGTCAACGCGGTGCTCGCGCCGCTGCTCGCGATCATGGCCGACGAAGTGCCGGATGCACAGAAAGGCTTGGCCGGCGGCCTGCTGGCGATGGCGAGTCCGGTGGCGTCTGCCTTGGCGGCGCTGCTGGTGGCGACCGCGTCGCTGAACGAGACGCTGCGGCTTGCGATCTTGCCGGTCGTGGTCGCCTGCTGCATCGTTCCGCTGTTGCTGACACCGGCGCAACCGATCGCGCGGATCGATCCGAGATCGCCGATCGAGGCGGTGCTGCGCCGGGATCTGGCGCTCGCGTGGAGCGCACGGCTGTTCGTGCAAGTCGCTGGCAGTGCGCTGTTCGTCTATCTCTTCTACTATCTCGAAAGCATCGCCCCGTCGGTGGCGCCGGGCAGTATCGCGGCGCGGATGGGGATGGTGATGATCGTCGGGTACACCGTGCCGCTGCCGATCGCGGTCCTGGTCGGACGGCTGGCTGATCGTTCCGGGCGGACCAAGCCGTTCCTGTTCGCCACCACCATCGTTGCTGCGTCCGGACTGTGTGGCATGGCCTTCGCCAATGACTTTACAAGCGGCGCGGTCGCATTCTGCGTCTATACCGCGGGGGGCGTCGGTGTTCCTCGCGCTGCACGCGTCGTTCGCCATGCAGTTGCTGCCGAACCCACTGCACCGCGGACGTGACCTGGGACTGCTAAACCTGACCAACACGCTGCCGGGGCTGCTCGGGCCGACGCTGACCTGGGCGCTCGCGACGCCGACCGATTTCGATTCGGTGATGCTCGTGCTCGCGGCGCTGACGCTGTGCGGCGGCGGGATCATCCTCGCCGCGCGCGGCCGACACTAGCGGCGCCAGTAGCGGACGTAATCGACCGCCATGCGCTGCGGGAAGGCGGCGTCGTCGATTCCCTTCTGGCCACCCCAGTCGCCGCCGACCGCGAGGTTGAGGATCAGTTCGTACGGACGCGTGAACGGCCAAGCCGCCTTGCCGCCAGGCTGATTGTTGGCGACCCGCATGACCGCGCGGCCATCGACGCCGATGGTGATTGCATCCGCCCGCCAGTCGAGCTGATAGCGGTGATATGTGGTGCACGCCGTTGCGACCTGTGTCTGGGCGCCACGCTGCGTACCCTTGACGTGATTGAAGGCGGCGGTGTGCAGAGTCGCGTGGACGGTGCCGGCATCCCAGCCGACCATTTCCATTACGTCGATCTCGCCTTCGTCGGGCCATTTGCCGCCTGACGGCAGCAGCCAGATGGCCGGCCAGCTGCCGCGACCGCACGGCAGCTTCGCACGGACTTCGTAAAAACCGTAGCCGCGGGGCTCGCGAGAGACGAGCTTGGCGGAGGTGTACGCCTGGCCGCCCCAATCGGCGAACTTCGATCTGTCCAACGTCTCGCGCCGGGCCTCGATTACCAGCGCGCCGTCTTCGATGCGGGTGTTTTCGACGCGGTCCTTTGCGTAATATTGCCGTTCGTTATTATACCAGCCTTCGGTGTTGCGCGACACGTCGAAGCGCCATTTGGTTTTGTCGACCGCCTTGCCGTCGAACTCGTCGGCAAAGCTCGGTTTTCCCTTGGGCGCGACCATCGGCGCGCTGGCGCTGTAATTGGTCGCGCCCAGGGTAGCGGCTTGCGCGGCGAGTAGCAGCAGGATCATCGGATGGCCCTTTTCGTCATGGATAGCGTGTCAGCGTCTGGCGAACCGCGCCCGGTCGCGCGGCGGCGCCTGCATCGTTGACCAGATGCGCGATCGTACCCTGGCCGGTGCCGAGCGAGATGGTCGTTATGCTGGCAAAGCGAACGCCCGGTCGCCGCGGTGCCTCGATCGCGCTGTCCAGCACGATCGAGGGGTCGGCGGTAAAGTTGGCGTAGATGCCGAGGCCGGTCGCCTCGTGCGACGTGACTGTGTCCGCGACCTTGTATGCGGCCCAGCCTCGCGTCTTTCCCGCCTTATAAGCGGCCTGGTTCGGCGGGTCATAGGGCAGTTCGCACTGGTAGAAATTGGTCCGGCCGCGTTCGCCGTTCCACGTCACCTGGTATTTCTGGAAATGCTCGACAAAGAGGCCGTGAATGGTCACGTCGTCACCGTTGACGATGAGCCCCTGGTCGGCGGTGCTTTCGGTCCAGCCGACATGCACGCGTCCGCCATCGCGGTTGCCGTGGTCGGCGCGCCAGATCCAGAGATGATCACCGATCACGTGGTGGCTGTTGATCTCCAGGCAGGTCTGCGCCTTGCCCACAGTCGCGCCGCCGACCCGGAAGAAAAGGTCGGCGAGCAGGGTCGGGTTGCGGCTGTGGTCGTGCTTGGCACCGCGGGGACCGACCTGGATAAGTACCGGCGTTTCGACCGGCCCGGCGTCGATCAGCAGGCCGGCGATCGCGACACCCGGCACGTCCGCGACGACGATCGCCGCGGAACCCTGTTCGACGAGCAGGGTCGCCAGTCCCAGACCCAGCAGCACCGTTCCGGCATGTTCGATTCGCAACGGCTCGCGGATGCGGTAGATACCGGGGGGTGAGCAGAAGATGCTTTCCCTTGGCCAATGCCGCGTTGATCGCCGACACGGGCGTATCGGGTTGGGCGATCAGGAACCGGGACAGCGGAATGGACGTGCCCGCGGGTGCGCCGCCGGCCCAGCTCGTCCCGCGCGTGTCGCGTCGCACGGCAGGGACGAAGACCGCCCATTCCCCTAAGCGCGTGATGTGCAGGAAAGGCTTCTCCCTTATCAAGGCCACCGTCTGCAGGCTGGTATAAGGCGGCTCGGGAAACTCGTCGGCGGGGCGCCCTCGACGCCCGCGAACATCATGTTCCAGTTCGATCCCCGCCACCCGCCGATATGGCTGTTGCGGGTGAACCATTGCTGTTGCGTACCCGAGCGCACGGTTCCGTCGATTTGGCAGTCCGCCATGAACCCGCCGCTCGACCAGCCGCCATCGTCCAGCGCCAGGTCGCCGTTTAGATGCACGCGGCGATAAGGTGCGGCCTGCGACACCGCCCAGCGATCCGCGCCATCGGTGGGGCGCACCGAAAGGTTCTCTACGCCGCGCCAGAAATTGACGAGCGCCATGCCCTTTGCCCAGTCCGCTTCGGCATGGACGTGCCCGTCGATCGCGACGTCGCCGGGCAAAGGGCCAAGCCCTGCGACTTGCGTGAAGAACCCGACGTTCACGTCGATCGAATAGCGCCCCGGCTTGAAGAGAATCGCATGACGCGCGTCCGTGAAATGCGCGCGTTCCTGTTTGCGGAAGATGGCGTCTACGCGGGTCTGTACGACGTCTGCTGGCATGGCGGGGTCGACGATAAAAACGTTGGGGCCGAAATCCGGCGAGGCTGGGCTTGCGGATGCGGCAGCGGTTGGGAACGCAGCGACGAGACCCGTTCCGCCAAGTCCTTCGAGAAACGCCCGGCGCGTGTGGTTCAAGGCTGGCCTCCCCAGTATATGCTCCGGAACCGTCGCAGCGTGGTGCGGGCGCAGTCCGGTAGCGCGACCGGGTTAGGCCAAGTGAACCCGTGGCTCAACCGCCCTCATTCGATCGCGAGGAATGCGGTGATCGTCAGTCGCCCAACCGCTGGATCGGCGGATAGTGGCGCATCGCGTGCGATCGCGCCGCTGTGCAGGACGTAGCTTCGATACAGCAAAGCGCGATTATAGGCCGCATCGACCAGCGCCGTGCGTTCGAACAGCGCCGTATCGCTGGCGATATACCCGTCGGGCGGCGTCGCTGCGACTTCGTGGCCGAGGTGCTCGAAAAATGCGGGCGCGCGCGTCTCGTCGATCGTCTCGAACCCGGTCTTGCGATGTCGGAAAAACGCCGTACCTTCTCGGATCGTCGGCGAGAGGTAATGGATCAGCGCGATCCGGTCGCGCCCGTACGCGTCGACATGGGGCAGGCGTTGCCGAATATCGAGCGCTTCGGGCGTGGTCGTGACCATCGAGAATTGCGCATCGACGACGCGGATGCGGCGGCATGGTCCGAACTCCCGCCCCAGGGCGCGTGCGACCACGGGAAGTTGATCGCGCAGATACGTATCGGGAAGGGCCGCGCGGATGCCGGGATAGTGCTGCCCCGCGGGGACGAACGCGGCCTCAGCAGCCGCTAAGCGCAACCCATCGGGATCGCTGACAAAGCCATCGATGACGATGAGTGGTTCGGCTTCGCCACCGATATGCCGTCTGGTGATACTACGCATGGTCATGGCTCATCGTCCGTTATCGGTGTTTGACGCAGCACAACGCAAGGGCGTCGTTGATCCGTGGCCAACCTAAGACGGTCCCAAATCGGCATGTAGGATCGCTTCGTAGTTCGGCTCGAGCGGAGAGTTCGTCATATGCGTGCCATTACCGCAGCGCTCATCAGCGTGAAACCAACCAAAGATGGCTTCCGAGAGGGCGATATACAACGCTTAGTTGCCCGTGGCGCGAGCATCGTTACGACCTAGCGTCGCAGATTCAACCGCTCGCGCGCCGGCTCGCGAAGGAACTTGCTTACTTCATTGATTAAAAAACAGCCGAACTTTATCGCATCTATGATTCACCACACCTGACGACTGAGATAATAATGTGGTGCGGCGTCAATTTGCCGTACGGTACCGATTTTAATATTCATGCAATTCTTGTATATTTGCCGTCTGCCGGTCTCCCATTTCGGGAAGCTTGCTCCTTTTCGAGCGCACAAAAGCGCCGGGCGATATCAGCTATTTCGAACCGCCTATCGTAATTCATCGGTTCGTAAGCGGCGGCGAGGTAGGCTCGTGCAAGATCGAGCATCTGCCCGAGCGAAGCCCTCGCGCCAGGGTACGTTAGATAGGCTCGGGTTTCAGCCTCAGAGACCTCCGTTTAAGGGGGTGCGAAGCAACTCATTAATTGTGAGTTTCGGCACCCCCGGTCCGGGTCAGCGAGAAGCTGACGGCTCATTGAAGGCAAAATCAATGTGAATGGACGACCGGTTTCGGGAGGCGGCGGAAAGGGCGTGAATGTCCAAAAGTGGGTCGCCGGGCCTGCTTCGAGGAGGCTTTGCGTTACTCTCGCGCTCACAGCCGCAAACAGTCGGCGCCTATGACATCCTGTGTGCTTATAGGTTGGCCTGTTCCTCTTTGTTTAAGTCAGCATCGGGACCGTAATAGAGTTCAGCGCACGCGTCGCGCAGGCAGCCACCCTCGAGCTCGATATCGTCCCGATAGGCGTCCCCGATGAAGCCGAGAGTGTCGACGTGCTTTGCCTCGAAATACATCGGATGCACATCGTTGCGACCAGCACCGTAAACGACGCGGCCGACTTTCGACCAGATCGATGCCATCGTGCACATGCCGCAGGGCTGGAGTGTCGAGTATAATGTCGCCCCGCGCAGCTCCAGTTCTCCGGTTTGCTCACAAGCCCGACGGATCGCCATCATCTCGGCATGAGCGGTTGCGTCAGGCAATTCCTTGGTCTGGTTGCGTTCGGCGGCAATCACCTTCCCGTCTAGCACGATGACGCATCCAAGCGGGGAGGTTGAGGGATCGGACCCTTTGGAGCGTGCGACGTCTATTGCCATTTGCATCCAGTGTTCGTCGGTATCGGTCTGCATTGCGTATCCACCTGATTGCAGTTGCTGTTAGATTTGGCATGTCGATCCGGTTGCTGCGTCAGCTCTGAACCACCCTGACGGTCGCTTCTGTGGGATCGACCGGATCCATCACGAAAGCCCCGGCATCACGGTTCGCGACAAGCCATGCGACGTGTGCAGCCGTGATGCGCTGGCCTGGCACGAGCCGAGGGACGCCGGGCGGCGCTGGCGCGATCATCTCGGCTGCGATCCTTCCCTCAGCCGCCTCGTAGGCAACCATCTCGGCTGAGCCGTAGAGTGCCGCAGGCCCAGGCATCGCCATGTCGACGGACAGGGTGTCGATCCCGGGCACAGATGAGATTGCCGGCAGGATGAAGGGATCGGAACCGAGCTGTCTCACGAGATCCCGCAAACCACGGACGAGCTTGCGGAGATCGGACCTAGTTGTGCCCAAGGACAGAACAGCCAGAATATGCCGGGCGTCGGACAGCCCCATGCTGATCCGGTGATGCTTGTAGAGCCAGTCATCGATAGCATACCCGGCTACGCCCAGCGCCGAGACGTCGATCAGCACTTTCGTGACGTCCAGACTGGCATCTGGTGGCAAATGATCATGACCGAACACGCGCAGGGGGGCGATACCGGCAATCTTCCTGCGGACCTTTTCCGCCAGCGCAATGACGCCGTTCCACATCTGCTCCCCGTTCAACGCGTGATCTCGCCGGGTCGCGTCAAGCGTTGCTAGGATCGGTACCGATGGGCTGGTGGTCTCGAACAGCTCATAGGCCATCCACAATCGCTGGCGATCGATCAGGTCGCCCTTGGCGACGATCACCGATCCCTGCGCGAGGGCCCCCATCGTCTTATGGGCGCTGTAGACGGCGGCATCCGCCCCCTTGGTCAGCGGATCGGCAGGCAGTCCTTCACAAAATGCGAACGCACCACCCCAAGCGGCATCGACGATCATGGGAATACCGTGATCGTGACAGACAGTGGCGAGTGCCGCGATATCGCTCGTCACGCCGTAATAAGTTGGGCTGACGACGATGAACGCCTTGGCGGTTGGATTGGCCGCCAGGGCGGCGTTCAGCGCCTGCGGCTCAACACCATGCTCAATGTCCCATTCCCCGTCGATCTGGACCGGCACGATAGCGGCATTGAGCCCCGTCGCGAGCGCGTAGGTACGCTCGGCCTTGTGGGCATTCGCCGCGACCAGAATGGTGTCACCTGGTCCGGCGACCGAGGCCATAACCGTGTGAAGACTCTGGGTGGATCCGCCGGTTGCAAACCGGCAGAAGTCGGCATTCCAGGCCTCCGCCGCGATCTCGTGCGCACGTTGAAGGGCCAGCTTGCCTTCGGTACGGTCGTCGAGCCCCTTCGGCGTCAGCACGTCGGCTTGGAAAACGCGCTTGCCGAGCAGTGCCTTCATCCCGCCAGGAATGGCTGCACCCTGGTTGTGGCCCGGCGCTCCAAATCCGATGACCGGCCTCTTCTCGATCGCCGCCAACGCATCGGCCAACGGCGCACTCTTCTGATCCATGCCGAACCCTCTCCTGATCGAGTGGGTGAAACGCACGGATACTGGAAAGCCCCTCCACGATGGTTGATCTTCTTTATCAAACAAGCAGTTATCCGCCGAAGGCGGACATGAATCAAACCTTCCGCCTAGCTGGCTAGGGCGCTCATCGATAGCAAAGCCCTTTCCAACATTCCGTCACCAAGGGTACGAAAGAGGAAGAGCTATGAGGAACTAGATGCCGATCAACGTCAACGCGGCGAGTGCGGCGGAGTTGGACGCCATCCCGGCGTTAGCGGGGCACGGGTTCGAGATCGTCCGCTATCGTGAGGAACGTGGCGGGTTCAGTGACCTGAGACAGCTTGATGAAGTACCCGGTCTTACCGGTAAGGCCGATGGGGCGACTGCTTCACTGACCGTCGGCGATTGCTGACTCAGGCGGGCGCCAGACTTTGGAACGCCGCAATAAGAGCCTGTTCGTTGATCGGTTTGTCGAGAACGATCATCGATGGCCGACTTACATGGCATGCTTCGCGCGTGCCGGTCACGAAGATCACGGGCGTCGGCCCATGCTCCAAGATGATGGCTTCCACCGCGGCAGGGCCGGTACCGGCTGAGAGATTGACGTCGGACATGATGATGGAGGGAGGCCTCAATCTCGCAGCATCGATTGCCTCATCTTGCGAGGCAGCCTGATCAAAGGATGTGCCGCCAGCCCGCTCGATCAGCTGGATGATGTGATCGGCGATGAGGAAATCATCCTCGATGACGAGCACATGGCACATACGACAGATCCCGATAATCTGAGCTCTTAACCAATGTGGTCACGCAATGGGCCCGCCACGGCGTTAATAAATGTCAGACAAGGTCGAGAGCTCAGATCGGCGCTTCGATTGCGAAGCGAACACCTTCCGGCAAATATTGGATTTCCGCCTTGCCGCGGATGTGGCGTGATAGGACGCGCTCAATCATTCTCGTACCAAATCCAACACGTGTTGGCATAGCAACGATAGGTCCATCCTGCTCCGCCCAGGAGAAGGTAAGTCGGCGTTCGGTTGCATTGCCGTTCAGGTCCCAGCGTATGCTCACCTGACCCTCCGGTACCGAGAGCGCCCCATATTTGATCGCATTGGTCGCCAGCTCGTGCAGTGCCATAGACAACGCAAGTGTCACTTCCGGGGTCAGCCGTATCGTCGGGCCGACAGCGGAAAACCGTCGACCGTTGCTATCCATGAACGGCGCCAGCACCCGCTCGACAATCTCACCGATTGCCGCGCCTTCGATCTCGTCCTTGAGCAGCAGTTCGTGCGCAGACGCGAGGCTAGCGATGCGGCCCGACACCGCATCCCGAGCCTCAGCAAGGGACCCAGCATCGCGTAGCGTCTGACTGACAACGGCACTGACCGTCGCAAGTGTGTTCTTCACGCGGTGGGTCAGTTCATGGGCCAGAACCGAACGTTGCTCCTCGGCGAATTTGCGAGCTGAAACATTGCTCGAAAAGCCCGAAACCGCCAACGGTGTGCCATCCGCGCGACGCTGCAGCGAGCCTTGGGAATGGATCCAGCGTTGCTCGCCTTCAGGTGTTAGAATGCGGTATTCGACGTTATACCGTGTGCCATGTTCGATAGCGCTGTTCAGCGAGTTCGTGAGGAGGTCTCGATCCCTCTGGATGAACGCATGCCAACATACCTTCTATCGACAACTGTTCGCCGACAGGCCGGCCAAAGTTCGTCAGGCAACTTGGCGAGTAGCTGAGCCGCCATTCCGGCAGGTCGATGGTCCAAGTGCCCAGTCCGCCAGCATCGAGCGCAAGTGCCAGGCGGGCCTCTCGTTCGGCTAGCGCAACTTCGCGCTTCGCAAGCTCGGCACTCAGCGTGTCGCGGTCGCGTTCCAACTGCAACAGCCCGTGCCGCTCGAGTGTGACATCAAGCTGAGATGCCACAAAGTAACGTAGGCTGCCGGTCGCGTCATGCACGGGCGCGACCATGAGGCGGTTCCAGAACGGCGTGCCATCACGACGGTGATTCAGGAGGTCGATATCGATCGGTTCACGGCGAGCAATCGCGTCCTTCATGCGTCGGACGTCGGCCTGATCGGTCAGCGGTCCCTGCATGAAACGGCAGTTCCGGCCAACGACCTCGACCGCCGAGAACCCTGTCAGAGCCTCGAACGCCCGATTGACGTAAACCAGCGGGTTATCCGGTAGCGTTGGATCGCTGACGACCATCGGCGTAATGCAGTGATCGAACGCCGCAACGAAGGGGTCATGCTCGTTTAGGCGGGACGCAAATGCGTCGACAGCCTCGCGTACGACACCTGAGGCATCGTGCGGTCGAATAGGCGAAGGCGGGAGTGGCTGACGGTCCAAAGCGGGAACGTCCTAGCGGTAAGACGTTGATGGATCAACGTAATCGAAATTATGCATAACTTCTGTCATCTGTCGTCCCACTTCGTGAGGCCGTGGATTGTCGCTTAAACCCGGAAATCAGGGACTGGTCTGGGACCACTCTGCGGCAAACGCGGGCGCTGCAATGAAGCTCGCTGGCTGCGGGGATACGGGCGGCGGATCGCAGACACCCTCTTCAATGTAGCGCATTGCGGACATCAGACCATTCCGGGAGAAGGGCTTGGGTATGACGCCATGGCCACCGGCAAAGTCGGCTGGGATCTTGAGTGGGTTTGCAGTGACGAAGACGACTATCGCGTCCGCCCATCGCTTCCGGATCAGTGCACAGACATCCAGGCCGCTGGTGCCTTTCGCAAGCTGTATGTCGACAAAAGCCAGGTCCGGATGGAGATCGCCTGCCAGGTCTTCAACTTCGTAGAGAGACGCGGCCTCGCCGACGACACGGTGACCGGCGTCTTCGATCATCGCTTCAATATCCATCGCCAAAAGAGCTTCGTCCTCGACGATCAGCACATTCAACGGCGGTTTGGCACGTCCACTCATTAATCGTCCACCGGGAATGAGAGAGATACACGAACACCGGGGGCGGCGTCGGACCATACGACGTCGGCCCTGACTTGCTTGGCGAGGCGGGAAATAAGCATTTTGCCAATGCCGTCCGGCTGAACGTCATTGCTGGCAAGCCCATGCCCATCATCGGTGATTTCGATCAGGGCATTATTGCCTTCTAGGGCGGTGCGGACGGAAATCGTACCCGCTCGCCCGTCGGCAAATGCATGCTTGATGGCGTTGGTCGCTATTTCGTTGAGGATCAACCCAAGCGATGCCGCCTTACTGGACGGCACCTCTATTTGCGAAATGTTCGAAACAAGCTTGATGTCGTCGCGTCGGCTGGCACCAACGACGTCGCTGATTAGATTTTCGGTAAACGCCCCGACATCGAACCGGGTGACGTCGTCCGACTGATAAAGACGGCGATGCACTGTCGCCAGCGCATCAACCCGTTCGAGCATGGTTTCAAGTTTTGATGAAACGGCCGGGTCAGATATGCTCCGCGCCTGCAAACGCAGAAGCGAACCGATCATCGTAAGGTTGTTCTTTACCCGGTGGTCGACTTCGTGAAGCAGCAGAGTTTTCGCATCTAACGCGGCCTCGAGGTCTGACGTGCGCGCCTCGACTTCCTGTTCGACCAATAACTTCTGCTTTGAAATGATAGTCTGCGCTTTGACGCGGTCAGTAACATCAAGCTGGGAGGCGAAGAAGAATACAACCTTACCGGCGTCATTGCGTACAGGGCTCAGATACAACGCGTTCCAGAACGTAGATCCATCCTTTCGATAGTTTAGAAGGTCCACGGCAATGTCGGTCTGGGCGTCGATTGCCCGACGCACTTTAGCCACCTGCTCTCGGTCGGTGTCGGGACCCTGCAGGAAGCGGCAGTTACGGCCAATGATTTCACTTCGGTCATAGCCCGACAGCGTTTGAAAGGCTTCGTTGCAGAAGACGATCGGGTTATCGGTCTGCGCGGGGTCCGTGATGACCATAGGCATTCGGGTAGCCCGAACAGCCGCGGCAAAAGGGTCCGCTCGCCCGTGCTCGTAATCGAGCGCTTCCGTCAGATGCCAATCGTCCCGCTGCTTCATCACGCCTCCGTGGAGCGTGCCGACCAGCCGAACTCCGTGCCGGGACTAAATCGTTTTGATCGGCTTCCGTTCCGCTGAGAGATCGAGTTCGTCTCACTAAGGCATGGCCATTGGGCGGCATGGCTTGCGCGTACAAAGCCTCTTTGAGATCGAAAATCGGCGACCCGTCTTGCAGCCTGGAAGCTGAACGAATGGCAGAAGTAGGGAAAGCGAAAACGGCTTATGAGTGTCCGCTTGTGGGTCAGGTGATCTGCGATTGTGAATGGTAGCGACCGACGTCTTGTCCGATGCTCGAGGGGGACAAAGCGCTGAACTACGCACCATTCGATACGGGCGTACGGGACACGAGCTAGCCGATCACATACCGGTAATTACTTGCAGGTCAGCCGCATCTGCCATGGCTTTGTAGCCAGCGTCGTTCGGGTGCAGCTTGTCACCGTCGTTGAACGCAGAGGCGATGGCTTGGGGATCAGTCTTGTCAGCGACCGACGACGCAAAATCGATTACGCCATCGAAGGCCCCTGAACTTCGGATCCAATTGTTAAGCGCCTGTCGCACCGCCTCGCCTTGTTCGCTGGCGTAACCAGCGTTCTTGTACGGGGTGAGCGTAGCGCCAATTACGCGGATACCCTGCTCATGCGCCCGCTCGATGATCTGTTTGTCCGCCGCGATCAGGGCGTCCGCCGTTACAGGATCGCTTGCTCCGCGGGGGGCTGAAGCTGCGTCCAATATCGTTGATTCCCTCGAGCAAGATGACGGCCTTCACGCCAGGCACGCTCAGCACGTCGCGGTCGAACCGCGCGAGTGCATTAGGACCTGCACCATAGCCGAGCAGGCGATTGCCGCCGATCCCCGCATTCAACACCGCCCAGCGTTGTCGGCCCGGCCGCGCCGCCAATCGCTCGGCTAGTCGATCGGTCCAGCCGCGGAAGGCATTGTTGGTTGAGCCATAGCCTTCAGTGATCGAGTCACCGAGTGCAACGACTACACTCGTCGGCTGAGTAGGTGCGACCTCGACTTGCGTGAGGATGACCGGTGCGTTCACCAGGCGGACCTTAGACAAGACCGGCATCGCGCCGCTGTCGCCGCTCGGGCCGGCGACATACTGCCACAGCGCTCGCACGTTACGAACCGGCAGCCGACCCGGCGCGTACAGCGATATTGCCAGCCTATCGAGCGCCTTCACAGGGAGCATGATGGGATCACTCAGCAACGGCGCTCCTGCCGGGATGTTGGTGCCAGGCAGACCGGCGAAGGTGACGATGTGATCGGTGTCGGGCAGAACCGATCCGTCCGGCCCCGCAAGGCCGACGTGCATCGCTCCAATCGCAAGCACGTCCACGCCGCCTTCGTTCGACAACCGCAGCCGAACTGCGCTTCCTGCGACGGAGACGCGGACCACCTGCCGGATGGTCGCGTTGACGAGATCGCCAGTGCCGGTGTCTACCGGCACCTGGCCCGGGTTCTCAAGCAGCCGGGGCGGGGTGGGCGGGCTGGCCGGTGCCGAAGCAGGACCAAGTGGCACGACCGTTCCGGCGGGAGGCGTGAAAGGGGCCGGCTGCTGACCGGGCGGTGGTGGCGAGACGACATACCCCCACGCTGCAACCCACGTGCGATCCGAGGCGGCCCGAGCAGCCGTAGGGCGCGGTGGCGCGCTTGCGGCCGGTACCGACATCGCAGCCATGGCACAAAGCAAGGTCAAACCAAATCGCGTCATCTTAGACTAACCCCATTCGCTTAATTAACAGAGGATCGGCAGCGTGCAGCCAGCAAACTCCGCGACACTTCACCGCTTACGCTTGAGTTGCGGGCCAGACACTCCGGCTTCGGTCTGAACGACCGGTTTCATCGTGCCATCCGGATTATAATAGAGACGTTCTACGGTAACTGCGCGACGTCCAAGCGCGCCCTTCTGAGCGCCGATCGTCAGCGCAGCATTGTGCAGGAACAGATACCAGCTGCCTTTGAAGTCGGCGATACCGGGATGGATGGTGAAGCTGTTCTTCGCCGGTCCGGTCAGCTCGCCACGGAACGTCCACGGGCCGGCGATTGCCGGCGCCGTTGCGTAGGACACGTGTTCGTCCCCGGGTTTGGCCCCCAGCTTTGCCGCTGGGTCCATGGAGGCATAGGTGAGGTAGTAGAGATTACCGCGTCGGTGCAGCCACGGGCCTTCTACGTAGAAGGGCGGGGTAATCTCCCGGATCGGTCCGTCGAGCTCGATCATGTTCGGCTTAAGTTTGGCGATGTAGCATTCGCGATTGCCCCACGCGATCCAGATCGTGCCGTCGGTGTCGGTGAGCACGGTGGGATCGATATCTTCCCAGCTATGCTGGCCCTTGGGCGTCATCTCGTTCATGATCAGCGCCGAGCCGCGCGCGTCTTTGAAGGAGCCGGTCGGCGTGTCCGACACCGCAACACCGATGGCTTTGCCAGGGTGGGTGTCGTCATGCTCGGCGGGTACGTACAGATAGAATTTCCCATTCTTGGCGATGGCCTGCGGTGCCCACGCGTCCTTTTTTGCCCATTTAAGGTCACTGACCTTCAGGATCGAAGGATGAGGGCTCCAATGCTTCATGTCCGTCGTCGAGTAGACCAGCCACTCGCTCATATTGAACATCTCGCCGTCCTTGGCCTCGTCGTGATCGACATAAAGGTAAAGCGTGTTGCCCACAACGAGGGGTGCCGGATCGGCGATGAATGTATCGCGGATGATCGGATTGGAGCCGGGGGTGTCGGTCGCCACGGCCGGGATTGTAGGCAACGCAGAACCAAGCGCGAGCGCCACCATGCCAAACCAATGTTTCACGGACATCTCCCCATCTTAATTGTATGAGTACTCCCGCTACCAGCGCCGTCAACGCTCCCGCCAGGGGCGGCAGATACTACCGCTCCGACAAGGCTTCTCCACCCCCACGCGTGCCGCAAGTTCTCGTCAGAGAATCGGCGAGGCACGGGTCACAGGCCCCTATCGTCGAACCCGAACTGTAGACTAATGTCGAGCGGCTACACAGATTTGAACAAGTGTCGAATTATCGGAATTTGCGGTGGTGCTGTGAATGTCGGGATGTTGGCCATCTACTGGTAACCAACGACCGATTGTTTAACGCTAAATATGAGTAGAAGCATAAGGTAGTTGTTCGTCACCTTAAGCTTGGGGTCGTGTTGACGAGTTTGTCCGGGTCGGCCTAATTCACCTACCGGCGAATTGGATCGCCTCATGCAAGCGTTGGATAAGCCAGTGATGGTTTAACGGCTGTGCGACCGCACCAAGCATTGATCGCCCGGCGGTAAGTTGCGGATCAGAATTCAATTGGTGAAGCCGTCGCACTTGCAGGCATCGCTCCTCGCGCCGCAGACCCCGTTTGGTCATTCGACATCGTAAAGGCATAGCGAAGCGGGGTTAGGGGAATACGGTAGCGCTCAAGCGGACGTCCCTGGGGGCTCCAGCTGTCCGTACCGCCGAGGCCGCTCTGAACCGCGTCTATCATGACACTGACGTGACCATGCGGCACGATGTCGCTACTACGACGGGTGCCCGGCGGGCGACGAGAGAGGTCTTCGTAAGGGAACGCGAGCACATTGGCCGATAGCGGTTGGTCGCCCTTCACCGTCAACGTCGTCAGGTTTGCGCCTCGTATCGCCAGCCAGCGCACGGCGACCTTATTTCCCGTTTCCTGCGGCCGCATGTAATCATGGTTCTGCGCGGCGATCGCACCCGCCCAACGTCCCAGCGCGGCACCCGTCTGTCGGTCCTGGTAGCTTTCGTGTGGTCCCTTTCCGTACCACTCCAGGTTGGAGTATCCACTTGGCATAACGAACTCCATCCCAACCCGAAAAGGGGCGGGCAGCGACGTGTCCGTCGGCGTAAATTGCGCATCTACCGCGACCGCCCCGTCGCCATGCATCACGTATCGGCTTTCGAAGTTTGCGGCGCCATTGCCAACGGCGAAGCGGACGCGGACTGCGATGTCGCTACGCGTCGAGCGTTCGACGGCAACGCTCTGGACCGTCCTCGACGCTGACGCCGTCTTCCAGATGTCGTGCGTGCGGGCGACCTGAGTCCCGATGTCGTTGTCAGTAAGCGCACGGTAGAAGTTCGGCGATCCACCTGTGATGGTGGATCGTCCATCCTTGCGATAATCGACCAGTCCGGTGATGCGATCGATTTGCAGTTCGGACCCGCCGGCGGACAGGGTGATGCGATTGGCCGTTTCGCGGACGACTGCCGATCCACTGGAGTCAACGGTGGCGCCGCGTGCGGCATCGTTAGGCAGCACGAACTGGTCCCAAGCAATCAGGTGGCCTGCGGGCACCATGGCAGATGCGCCCCCGCGCGCTCGCGCCGTAAGTGTCAGGACATATTCGTGGCCTGGCTGGCGGATGGCCGGCAGCGAGACCGACAGCTTTCCTTGTCCGCGTGCCGCCACGTCAATCGCAGGCATTCCGCCCCGCGCGACCTCGATCCCCTCATCCAGCAATATCCAGCCAAGGTCGAATTCTGATAGATTGCTGAAGTCATTGTGGTTGATCGCGGTGAAGCGCCCGTTCGCCACGTCATCCGCGCGGAAGGCAACCGGCTGATACACCTTGCGCATCTCGAACAGATGGGGGTTCGGCGTGCGGTCGGGCTGGATCAGCCCGTCGCCGAACTCAATCTCGCCGCCGGGGTTGGGACCGTAGAGATTTCCCGTCCCCCAATACGGCTCGCCATTCTCATCCCGCGCGTTCATCGACTGATCTACCCAGTCCCAGATGAAGCCACCTTGCAGCTTACGGTTGGCGTAAATCGCGTCCCAATAGTCGGCAAGATTGCCGCCGCTGTTGCCCTGCATGTGGGAATATTCGCACTGGATCAGCGGCTGATTGAAACGCCCATCATGCGCGTACGCGATCGTCTGATCGACGGTGTAATACATGGGCGCGAAGATATCGCCGTATGGATTGAGTTTGAGCTCCGGCAACGTACCCAAGCCGAGATAGCTGACCAGCCGCGTGGGATCCAGGCGTCGCGCTTCTGCCGCTCCCCTTTCGAACGCTGGCCCAACGCCAGCTTCGTTAACCCAGCGACCAAAAGATGATCGACGGGTGGTTCTTGTCGCGCTCGACCATGTTGGCGACGCGCGAGACGTGTGCCGCTTCCCATGCCGGATCATAGCCTAGATGGTAGAGTTTGCGCTCCTTCTCGCCTTTCCAGCCCATTTCCATGTAGGCGTGCGATTCAACATTCGCCTCGTCCATGACATAGAGGCCGTATTCGTCAGCCAGATCATACCAGCGCGGATCATTGGGATAGTGGGACGATCGCACGGCGTTCACGTTGTTTTGCTTCATCAGCTCGATATCGCGACGCATCGACTCCATCGAGATGACATGGAAAGTATCGGGATCATGTTCGTGGCGATTAACTCCGCGGATATAGAGCGGCCGGCCATTGACCTGCAGTTGGCCACCCCGGATCGCAACGTCGCGAAATCCCACGCGCTGTCTGGTCGCCTGAATGACGGCTCCCTTCGCATCGGTAAGTTCGAGCAGAAGCGTGTAGAGATTGGGCGTTTCCGCCGACCAACTGCGTACATTCGTCAGGCGATCGGTCAGGCGAACGTTTTGCTCGGCCCTGCCGGCGCTCACGCGCGCCGTTCGGCGTGACAACGTACGGTCGCCGTCGAACAGCGTCGCGCGCACGGTCATCGCCGCACTGCCGGGGGAGTACCTTGGCGATGACGTCCAGCGTGCCATCGCGCCAATTGTCGGTCAGTCCAGCGCGCACGGTGAAGTCCCGTATGCGCGTCCGAGGCACGGCCATCAGGAAGACTTCGCGCTCGATGCCCGAGACGCGCCAGAAATCCTGATCCTCCAGATAAGAGCCATCGGACCAGCGATAAACGCGCATCGATATGCTGTTTTTGCCCGGACGCAGGTAACGCGTGATGTTAAACTCGGACGGCAGCTTGCTATCCTCGCTATATCCGACCTGCTGCCCATTGACCCAAACGTAATAGGCCGATCCAGCCGCACCGATGTGCAGGATCACGTCCTGACCGGACCAACTCGCCGGCACATCGACGTCCCGTCGATAGGAGCCGACCGGGTTGCGGTCGTGCGGAATCAGCGGCCGGTTTGCGGGGAACGGGTAGGTGACGTTGTTGTAGCGCGCTTGGTCGTAACCTTCCGCTTGCCAGTCGGCTGGCACGCGGATTTGCTGCCATGCGGAAATGTCGAAATCGTCTCGGTAGAAGTCGGCGGGAGCGCCATCGACATTGGGCGAGAAGAAAAAGTGCCATTTACCGTTCAGCGAGAGAAAGCGGCGCGATGCAGATCGGTCATCGGCAAAAGCAAGTTCGCGGCTCTCGAACGCAAAGCCGGTAGCTCGAGCCGGCTCCTTGCCGCGCGCAAATACTGCTGGATTTTCCCAGTCAGCACGGCTGGCATCGATTTGCGGCGATATAGGAGGAACTGGCCGGTTTTGCGCTGACGCGATCGATCCCCAGACGAAAAACCCTGACGACATGCCGACGAGCCATGCGAAACCGATTACCGGACCAAGCTTCATATCGCGTCGCATCCCCGTTCCCAGGCCCCGTGTTGGGCTTGGCAGATGCTATGCCTCATCCGGACCAAAGTGAGAACGGTTTTTCACAGGCAAAACTACGAGCGTTCCGGGATGGTCGGCGTCAGGGTGCGATAATCACTACGCAGAAGTGATTATGGGCACCGCAACGCCACCGGCTGAAGTCAAACCGAACGAATCCGGGCGACCTCAGCGTACCAATGCGATCACTGAGCCGTTGGTTCTTGGGCGTCGCCTGTACGTTCGAAGCCTACGTATGCGGGTATAGAACATCGACACCAAAGTAACGCGCAATGGCTCCCGCCTTTGTTTGGCCACCGGGCAGGCATAGCAGGATATGAGCAGTGAGGATATATCGTGAGGCGCGATACTGAACCTCTAAATCGCTCTAAACTCATTCGCATGCAGGGTCCTAGGCCGGCCAGCACGCAGGCGAATTTGAATTGCGCGTTCGCCCAGTCTCACCGTCCTCGTACCAGCCTCTGCTGAAACAAGCGACGCGGTGACCAATCGGCCGTCCTTCCAGTGCACATCAATCGCAGTGGAACCGCGTGTGCGCAGTCCGGTGATACTGCCGCTCGGCCAGGCAGAGGGGGAGGGCGGGCAACAGGAAGATGTCCTCTCCACGACTCTGCACAAGCATCTCCGCTATCGCGGCTGTTCCGCCGAAGTTGCCGTCGATCTGAAACGGTGGATGTGCATCGAACATGTTCGGGTAGGTGCGCTCCGGACCGAGCAGGAACTTCAGGATGCCGTGGGCCCGGTCGCCCTCCCGCAACCGTGCCCAGAGATTGATCCGCCAAGCCGTCGCCCAGCCGGTGGCCTTGTCGCCGCGGATCTCAAGCGACCGACGTGCCGCGGCGGCCAACCGCGGGGTGTCCTCCAGGTTGATCTGGTGGCTTGGATAGAGGGCATAGAGTTGCGACACGTGGCGATGCTGAGGCTCGGGCGCGTCCGCATCCCAGTCCGACTGCCACTCCTGCAACTGCCCGCCCGTGCCGATCTTGTCAGGCGCGAGCCGGGCTCGCAGGTTTTTGATCTGCGTCACAAATTCACGATCGACGCCCAGGATGCCCGCCGCTGCGGCTGTCTGTTCGAACAGGTCACGCAGAATCTGCATGTCCATCGCGGGTCCCGCACAGATTGACACGCCTTTGTGGTGCTCGTTCTCTGGCGAGATGGACGGATTGGTGACCATGTGCCCGGTCGTCGGATCGCGCTGCAGGACATCGACGAAGAACTCGGCGGCGCCGCGCAACAGCGGGTAGATCGACGCAAGATAGGTCTTGTCCCGTCCATAGTCCCAACGCTCCCATAGATGCGTGCAAAGCCAGGCGCCGCCTGTCGGCCACAAGCCCCAGGATGCGCCATCGATGGGCGCGGTGGCGCGCCAGAGGTCGGTATTGTGGTGCGCAACCCAGCCGCGGGCACCGTACATGTCACGTGCGGTTCTCGCGCCGCTTGCAGCAAGCTCCCGGACCATCGCGATCAGTGGGGCGGTGCATTCGGCCAGGCCGGTCGGCTCGGCCGGCCAGTAGTTCATCTCCGTGTTGATGTTGATCGTGTACTTGGAGCCCCAGGGCGGCCGCACGCGATCGTTCCAGATGCCCTGAAGATTGGAGGGCTGCGATCCTGCTCGAGACGAGGCGATCAGCAGGTATCGGCCGTAATTGAAGTACAATGCCGCCAGTGCCGGATCGTCGCTTGTTTCGCTCAGGCGAATGCGCTCGTCGGTAGGTCGGTCGGCAGCGGGCGTCCGGCCGAGATCGATGCGCACGGTCCCGTAAAGTCGCCGGTGCTCGGCAGCAGCGGTAGCCGCGATACGATCGAACCCGGCGGCCGCAGCCGCTTCGATCTGCCTGCGGGTGATTGTGGCGGGATCGCCCCCGACGTCGTTGAAGCCCCGGTAGCTTGTCGCCATCGCGATCAGGATGGTGACCGTCCGGGCGCCGCGCACGCCAATCTCGCCAGCCCGGCTCTCCACTGTCCCGCCCCTCGTGGAGCACGCGAGCCCGCGCCTCGAACCGAAGTGCGCCGGCGATCCCTTCGCTGGCGGAATTCCTACCCGACAGGATCAACGTGTCGTCGGCGATCGTCAGCGTTCCGGACTGCGGCGAGCGAAGGCCGATGTCGCAGTCGAGAGAGCCGGCCTTGCTCGCGACGAGCCGGACCGCGATGACCTGGTGAACCGGGCAGGCGAAAACCGACCGTTCGTGGCGAACGGTTCCAGCGGCGAAGCCCGTCGTCGCGACTGCCGTATCCAGGTCTAATGCCCGCTCGTAGTCACGGACGGAGTCTGCGGTGATCGTTGGCAGGCTGATGAAGAGGTCGCCTAGGGTTTGATAGGACATCTGGCTGAGCGGCTTGCCCATTAGCTTGGCGTTGGCCAACGCCTGGGCCTCCCGAAGACGTCCGGCGAAGACCAGTCGTCTTACCTCGGGCAAGGCTGCCAGCGCGTCAGGGTTGACCGGATTGTACGGCCCTCCCGACCACAAGGTATCCTCGTTAAGCTGAAGTCGCTCATGATCGACACCGCCCAACACCATGGCCCCGATGCGGCCGTTGCCGATCGGCAGCGCCTCGACCCAGCGTTCCGCTGGTTGACGGTACCATAGCCGCGTGTCCGGGGATTTGGACGATTGGGCAGCTAGACCCGGATGCGGCAGTCCTAGTGCGGCCGCAGTGCCGACAGACCGCTTCAATACGCTCCGACGGGTGAGTTTGCTGGCGTCGTTGATGTCCTGCACCCCTTACTTGCGGCGGCTTCTGGGTAAGGTGACGGTCACTTGGGCAGATCTATCTTCCTTCGGACAGCATACGCCGCGTATGCTCCAGGAATGCCTGCCGCTGGCTGTCCAGAGCCGAGGGTCAGTCGATACTCTCCGGGGATCAGTTGACGATCGCCTACGGCCGTGACGAAGCTCAGGTCGCGCGGCGACAAGGTGATGGTGATCCGCTTCGTCCCGTGCGGGTTCAACGAGACCCGCTCGAAGCCGCGTAGCGCGTGACGCGGAGCGCCCTCGAAGCCCGGCGGCGTGATATAGGCTTGCGCCACCTCGTCGCCGGCGCGGTCGCCTGTGTTCGTGACGTCGACCGTGGCGGTCAACCCGTTCTCGATACCGCCCGACGCCGGATCGATGGACAGCTTGCCATAGCGGAAGCTCGTGTAGCTCAGGCCATGGCCGAACGGATAGACGGGTGTCCCCTTAAAGTAGCGGTAGGTACGGCCGGCCATGCTGTAGTCGGTGAATGCGGGCAGGTCGGCGATGCTCTTGTAGAAGGTCAGCGGCAGGCGGCCGGCGGGGTTGACCTTGCCGGTCAGCACGTTGGCGACAGCGAGACCGCCCGACTGCCCAGGATACCAGGCCTCGACGATCGCGGCGGCATTGTCCCTTGCCCAGGACAGGTCGATCGCGCTGCCGTTCATCGCCACCACGATCAGCGGCTTGCCGAGCGCCCTGGCCCGTTCCAGCAGCGCGCGCTGGTCCGCAGGGATATCCAGCGTTGTCTTGTCGCCGCCCGAGAAGCCCTCGATCTTGATCGGCATTTCCTCGCCCTCCAGATCGGAAGTGAGACCGACCACGGCGACCACGACGTCCGCGTTTGCCGTACCGGATTTCAAGTCGCGATCGAGATCGTCGGTAATCCTCTTCCAGAAGATCTGGGCCGGCGGCGCAATGTCGCTTTCGCCTTGAAGGTTGATCGCTACCCGATCGCCTTTCCTCAGCCGCGCGTCGACCAGCTGCAGCGGCTCGGCCCAACGGGAGTAGCGTTTCGCCTCGACCAGCGGCTTGCCAGCAAGCGACAGCGTGCCCTTCACGCCGGTTAAGGCGAGACGATAGAGTCCGGTCTCGGGGACGACGAGCGAACCGGAGAACAGGACCTTGTGCTTGTTCGCGACCTGGCGGAACTCCGACGCGCGCGAGACGATGCTGGGCTCCACGCTGGTCAAGACCGGCTTGGCTGCGAAGCGCCGCTCCGCCCCGGCCGGGACTGCATTCTCGTCCAGAGCATTGAAATATTCGGTGCGGATGCCCGGGCGACCGTCGGGGGGTGACCAGCACCGAGCCCGGTACGGGATCGCCATCGGTGACGGAGGCGGTGAACGGCACGACCGTCACGTCCGCGCCGGGCATTGCCTGCCTCAAACCATCGGCGACCGAGATCGGGGAGCGCTCCGCGTCGAGGAGTAGTTGCCGCGCAGCACGCGTGTGGCGTCGGACAGCGGTCCGATCAGCGCTACCCTGGTGCCTGGACGGAACGGCAGCGCGCCGTCGTTCTTGAGCAGCACGAGGCTCTTCTCCGCCGCGGTCAGCGCCAACGCGCGGCTTTCCGGCGTGTCGATCGCGCTGACCGATGTCGCGTTCGGCTTGCGCGCGGACAGACCGGGCAGGTCGCCGTTGCGGTAGCGAGCCGAAAAGAGGCGGACGAGCGCGGTGTCGATGTCCTCCGTGCGGATATACCCGCGTCGCAGAGATTCCGTATAGCGATCGCCCAGATCCATGCGACCGCCCAGCGTGGCGTTGTTGCACTCGTTGTCGACGCCGTGCGTCAGCGCCACTGCGACGCCGGTCGGAGCGTCAGGCGCGTATTTGTGATGTTCGTAGATGTCGACCACCGAGTCGCAGTCCGACACGACATAGCCCTTGAAGCCCCAGGCGCCGCGGAGATAGTCGCGCAGCAATAGCTGGCTACCGCATGCCGATTGACCATAAACGCGGTTGTACGCGCACATGATCGAACCCGCCTTCGCATCGACGATCGCCGCGCGGAACGCCGGGAGGTAGGTGTCCTCCAGGTCATGCGCCGTCGGGTAGATGTTGTCGACGTGGCGGCTCTGCTCCGGGCCGCTGTGCACCGCGAAATGCTTCGGTGTCGCCACGACGTTCGGCAGATCGGGATTGTCGCCCTGGATGCCGTCGACGAACGCAACGCCGATCCGCGCGGTCAGGAACGGGTCCTCGCCATAGGTCTCCTGTCCGCGGCCCCAGCGCGGATCGCGGAAGATGTTGATGTTGGGCGACCATGTGTCGAGCCCGGTACCGATGCGCCCCAAGCGCCCCGTCCGTCGGCCTAGCGTATGTAGTCCCTGCACCTCCGTACTGATCACTTCAGCCACGCGGCGGACGAGGGGCGCGTCGAACGTGGCTGCCAGGCCGATCGGCTCCGGGAAAGTTCGTCGTCGGCACGCCGCCCATCGCGCCATGCAGCGATTCCGTCCACCAATTGTAGGCGGGAATGTTCAGACGGGGGACGGCCGGCGCGGTGTTCAACAACTGCGCCACCTTCTCGTCCGTCGTCAGCTTGCCGACGATCTCGCGCGCCTTCGTATCGGCTTGCGCCCGCGCGCCGGCTTGCGCGTTCGCCGGTGCCGCGACGATGGCAACAGCGAGAGCCAGCGACGAACCGGTGCTTATGATTAGCGATTTCAGCATGGGTAGCCTTTCCATTGCGCTCTCGCGCAGCACGTATCTGTCAGCGTTCCGGCGATTCTATTCTCGAGTGTCATTCGGAGTTCAGGATCGCCACCGCACCGCCCGAGGGCGCTAAGTTAAGCGAGAGCGGCCGTCTTCCTCCGATGCGCGTGGAGAGGGTCTGCAGGCTGTTCATGGTGTCGCCATCCTGCCAGACCCGCGCCTGCCAGTTGCGATTGCCTTTTCCCAGGAACGACAGCGGGACAGTAATTTTGCGACCGGTCTCGTTCGTCATCGCGCCGACGTACCAGGTTCCGCCCTTGCGCCGGGCCACCACGACGTACTGGCCGATCTCTCCGGTCAGAAATCGCGTCTCGTCCCAGCTTGCTGGTACATCACGCAGGAAGTCCGCGCCTTCCTTAAGCGTGCCGTCGGCCGCGACATAGCTGTCCGGGCTATCCGAAAGCATCACGACCGGGCTGTCGTAGACGACGTACATCGCCAACCCGTGGCCGCGCGTCGTCATCACATACGGACGCAGCGAACGTACCTGCGTCGCGAACTCGGCCGGCGGCAACGCGCGGAACCCGCCCGGCGTGTAATCCATCGGTCCCAGTAGTCCGCGCGTGAAAGGCAACGTCACATTGTGGCTGGCGGTGATCCGCGTCCCGAACTTGTTGTATTCGGCACCGAGCACACCTTCCTGCGTGACGAAATTCGGCCAAGTGCGTGCCAGCCCATCGGGGGGATAGGCGCCGTGCAGATCGACCATGAGATGATGCTCGGCCGCCTTCTTGAGCAGGCGGTGATAGAAAGCGACCATCTCCTGATCGTTGCGGTCCATGAAATCGACCTTGATCCCCTTGATGCCCCACGAAGCGTAAAGGGGGATGGCGGCGTCGAGCTGCCGTTCAAGCTGCTTCCACTGCAGCCACACCCACACGCCAACGCCGCGCTCTGCGCCGTATTTTACGACGCCGGGGATATCGACTTCGGGTTTGGGCACGGTGACATCGGCCGGGGCAGGCCCTTCTGAGCTCCCCTTGTACCAGCCTTCGTCGATCAGGGTGTATTCCAGCCCCATCTTCTGCGCGAAGTCGATGTACTTCTTGAACGTCGCGGTGTTGACGCCCGCATTGGGCAGGTCGACCGCCCAGCCGTTCCACCAGTCCCACGCGGACTTGCCCGGCTTGATCCACCTTGTGTCGGCGATGCGGGACGGCTCTGCCAGCAGCTGGATCAGGTTGGATGGGATAAGATCGCCCGCCGTATCGCCAAGCATGACCACCCGCCATGCGGTGGTCAGCGGCCCTTCCAGCAAAGAGGCGTGAACGGCGGTCCTGAATCCTGCACCGTCCTGCGCATTGTCCGGCCTGGTCGTCAGGCTGATGTTTACTCCAAGCCCGCCGTCGCCGCGGCCGCGCAGGTAGGCTCCAGCATAATCGCGCTTGTCCGACTCCGCGATCGCGAACGTCGTGCCCTTGCCCGTCGCGCACAGTAGGGGAGCGTCGTACAGGTGAAAGTTGCGCATCTTCGACGCCTGCACGGCATCGAACTCGAACTCATGGCTGTTGACGTAGGTGCCAGCGTTGGCACCCCAGCAGCCATAGTCCGCCGGAAAATAGAAAGCTGTGGTTTCCCAATAGACGTCGAGCGACTTGAACCGGTCCTGCGCGGGCACGACGAAGCGGAACGCTACTCCCTCTGCATAAGCACGGGCAATCAGGTCGAAGCGGACGGCGTCACGCTTGCGCAGCAGATGGAGTGTAAGCTGGTTGTAGCTGTCGCGCACCTGCGACGCCTTGCCCACCACGGGGCGGTAAACGTCGTTGACCGCCGTTCGATCGGTGCCCGTTACCTCCACCCCTTCGCCGCCAAGCGCACCCTGATCGGTGAACAGGCCGACCGGAGAGGGCGCGAGCACCGTCTTGCCATCGCGCGATACGGTGAAGCGCAACTTGCCGTTGTCCGACGTCACCTCGATGCGGTTGCGCCGGTCCGGGGATACCGCATCGGTCGGCGTCTGGGCGATCGCAACGCCGGGCAGCGACGAAAGAGCGAAACCAACCAGCGCCATGGCGGTCCGCAGCCGATTTCGTTCGATCATCCGCATGCCATCCCCCTTACATCGTCTTTGCGCCAGACTAGCCAACCTCTCGAACCTAGGCCACCGCTTTTTCGCAGGTGAGAGGCAGGTCTCATTAACAAAAATGAACTGGCTTTGCGCTGCGGCGCAATCCGCCATAGTGTGAAGCACGCGAAAGGTTGGGGTAGGTCGGTGGAACGCAAAGACGTCAAGGGCACCTATGCCGCTCCTGCACTGGAGAAGGCGTTCGAGATCATTGAGCATTTGGCCGAGTACCCGCAGGGCATGCTGCTCAGCGAAATGGCGGTCCGGCTCGGGCGTACCGTCGGCGAGCTGTTTCGCATCGTCATTGTGATGGAGCGGCTCGGCTACCTGCGTAAATCGGCAACAACCGATCACTACACCGTCGCCTACAAGCTGCTCGACGTCGCAATGCGCGCGACGCCGGCCCAGCATCTGGTCCGCGCGGCGACGCCGGTGATGCAGGGGCTGGCGCTCGCCGCCGGGCAATCTTGCCATCTGGTCGTTGCGAACGGCGGCCATGGCCTTGTCGTCGCCTGTGAACAGCAGCCGGGAACGCGCGGCTTCTCGCTGCGCGTTGGGGCACGGATCGACATGATCATCAGCTGTTCGGGGCAGGTGATCCTTGCGTTTTCAGGCGAGCAGCGCGCACACCAGATCGTCGCGGCCGTCGAGCAGGAGCGGGCGGCACCGGTAGACCGACGCGCGCTCGCCGAGAGTCTGGCGGTCATTCGCGAGCAGGGATATGACAGCCGCAGGAGTCCGATCACTTACGGCGTCACCGACATCAGCTTCCCGGTGCACGGCTTCGACGGCAACGTCGTCGCTGCGCTGACGATTCCATTCCTGGAGCTGATCGACGGATCGCAGAAGATAGGGCTGGACGCGGCACGGGGGCTGCTGCGCGAAGCGGTAGCTGCGATTTCCGACACGCTCGGCTATCAAGCCGGGTGAGTCACTTCCGGCGAGATTTGCCGGGCATAGACCGCGATGGCGACAAAGCAGGCGAGCGGTAGCAGCATTGCGACCGGCACCGCGCCGGCGCGCACCGCGACCAGACCCATCAGCGGGGGAAAGATCGCCCCGCCGATGATCGCCATGATGATGAAAGAGGAGCCGAGCGGCTTAGCCGGCCCGGTCCCTTCGATCCCGAGCGCAAAGATCGTAGGGAACATGATCGACATGAAGAAGCTGGAGACCATCAGCGCGCCGACCGCGATCCACCCGCCCGCAAACGCTGCAACCGCGCACAGAATGACATTGGCGAGCGCATAGGCGCCGAGCAGCCGCGCCGGCCGCACCCGCGCCATTATTGCCGTGCCGCTGAACCGGCCGATCATGAACAGAACCAGGCTCGCCGAAAGGAGGAACGCGGCGTTCCGCTCCGTCACCGACGGCGTCACGTCCTTCACGAAATCGATGAAGTAGCTCCAGATGCCAACCTGGGCGCCGACGTAGAAGAACTGCGCGATCACAGCGCCAACTAGCGGTCGGTGACGGGAGAGGCGGCGGAACTGGTCGGCCAGGCTCGCGCCGTCGTGCGGCTGGGCGGCGGGGGAGGCGGGTCACCGCCACCGCGCCAGCGACGAGCAACGCCGCCAACGCGAGGAGGGTATAGGGAAGCTGCACCGTGCTCGCTTCGCTCGCGCGATAGGCGGCGAGCGCGGCTGGGCTCATCGCCTCTACGGTCGCGGAGGAATGTTCCACGCCCGTGAAGATCAGCAACGCGCCGATCACTGGCGCCAGGCACGCGCCCAGACCGTTGAACGCCTGCGCCAGGTTCAGCCGCTGCACCGCTGTTCCGGGGTCGCCGAAGGAACTGGCATATGCGTTTGCCGTCGTCTCCAGGCACGCCGCCCCCGCCGCGATCATGAACAACGCGAACAGGAACGCGCCGTAGCTGAGCATCAGGGAGGCGGGAAAGAACAGCAGCGCGCCGCCTGCATACAGCAACAGTCCCGTAAGGATTCCCGCCTTGTATCCAAAGCGCCGCATCAGCAGGCCAGCCGGCAGCGCGACAACGAAATAGCCGATGTAGAATACGAACTGAATGAAACCGGCTTGCGCGCGATCGAGACCCAGCGACTTCTGGAACTGGCGGATCAAGATGTCGTTGAAGTTATTCGCCAGCGCCCAAAGGAAGAACAGGCTGATGATCAGCACGAAGCCGAACCGGTAGGTTGGCGTGATGAAGGAACCTCCCGCTTCGGCGGGTTCCATCGGGCCCGTATCTCCCATCATCGCCGTCCTGCTCCCTGTACGGTTATCGTTGTGGCGCTCATGCTCAGGCGGTCGGTGTCGGACAGTCACCGCTTACCAGACCCTCAGCGCGCAGTGCCTGCCAGAAAGCGGCGGGGATCGGCAGGCGGATAAGATCGGCCGTCTGCTTGATCCGGTCGGGACTGCCGGTGCCGAGCACCACCGTCGCGACCGCAGGATGGGCGGCGGCGAACTGCAGTGCCGCCGCCGGTAGCGGCACGCCGAACTGCTCACAGCACCGCTCGATCGCGGCGACCCGGCCGATCACCTCCTCGGGAGCGATGCCGTAGTCATAGTGCGGCGGTTCTCCCCGCGTGCCAGTAGCAAGGATTCCAGAGTTGTAGACTCCTGCGCCTACCACGCCAATTCCTCGCGCGCCGCACTGCGCGAGGAAACGCTCCGCCTCCTGCTCGAGCAGGGTGTAGCGACCTGCGATCATCAGCAGGTCGAGATCGGCGTGCGCGAGGCTCGCCTCGCAGACCGCGATTTCGTTTACGCCCAGCCCGATCGCAGAGACTACACCCGTGTCGCGCAGCTCCGTCATCGCGCGGAAGCCGCCGTCCACTGCCTCCGCGAAGGTGCGGTCGTGGTCTGCGCCGTGAGTCAGGCGGCCGAGATCGTGCATCAGGAGCACGTCGATCCGCGCCAGCCCCAGCCGGTGCAGGCTTGCCTCGACCGAGCGCATGACGCCGTCGTAGCTATAATCGTACACGGGATCGAACGGCATCGGCGAGTGGAAGCCGAACCGCTCGTCGGCAGCACCTCCGGGTACCAGAAGCCTTCCGACCTTGGTCGACAGTAGGAACGCATCGCGAGGCCGCTCGCGCAGCGCATCGCCTAGTCGTCGCTCGCTAAGCCCAAAGCCATAAAAAGGTGCGGTGTCGAAATAGCGCACACCTTGATCCCAGGCACCGTTCACCGTGGCGCGCGCTTGAGCGTCATCGATTTGGCGGTAAAGGTTGCCGAGCGTGGATGCGCCAAATCCGAACGGACCGCTCGCCGCTAGGCGTTGGAGAAAGGCTGTGCGGGATGTCTTCATGGGTTTGGGGCCTTCAGAAGCTGGCGATTGCCTTCACCACATGGTCCGCCTCGGCGATCAAGCCGGGCAGGCGCTGTGGCAGGTCATCGGCGAGAAGGCTGTGGGTGTGCAGCGCCGCCGTCGGGATCTCGCCGGCGAGGATCGCCTCGCGGACGCGTTCGAAATCCGAGGCGTGTGCGTTGCGGCTGGCGAGCAGGGTGGTCTCCCGCTTGTGCAATTCCGGATCGGAGAAGACCAGGTCGCCCGGAGCGACCCCGACCAGCACCAGCTTGCCGCCGTGCGCGACATAACCGAGGCTCTGCGCCATTGCAGTCAGGGAACCTGTGGCGTCGAACACCGTGTCGAACATTTCGCCTCCGGTACGCTCCGCCAGCGACCCGTCTAGGTCGGCCGTCGCATCCGCCGTGTCGTCGAACCCCAGCCGCTCGCGCGCATAGGCAAGCCGCGGGAGGCGGGTGTCGGTGAGGGTTACTTCCGCACCGTTGGAACGCGCGAACAGCCCGCAGGCAATGCCGATCGGCCCCGCGCCCACCACCAGCACGCGCTCCCCCGCCGCCACCGCCGCGCGTGCGACCGCGTGCGCACCGATCGCCAGGAACTCGATCATCGCCGCCTGATCGAGCGTCAACCCGGTTGCGTCGAGTAACGCGCTCTCGGGGACAGCGAGCAGCTCGGCCATACCGCCGTCGGTGTGGACGCCCAGCACCCGGATGTTGACGCAGGCATTGGGCTTGTCCTTCCGGCACGCGATGCAGGTCCCGCAGGTCAAATACGGGTTGATCGCGACCTGCTGGCCGACATGGAAGGGCGACATGTCGGAGACATGCTCCACCTCGCCGGAGAGTTCGTGTCCCATGACGCGTGGATAAGCCAGAAAGGGATGCCGTCCGGCGTATATATGATAATCCGTGCCGCACAGCCCGACGCGGCGGACGCGGACGATCACCTCCCCCGGTGCCGCCATGGGCGCGGGCCGCTCCTCTATCGTCAGGTTATACGGCTCTTGGCAGACGACCGCTTTCATTGCGCTTCTTTCCGTTCAGACTAGCCCCCCGTACTAGACGACCATTCTCATATGTGCAACTTGGCTATCATCCTTGAGAAATGAGAACGGCCTCGCGAATGCGAATCGACGCGCACCACCATCTCTGGCGATACGATCCCAGCGTGTTCGGCTGGATCGCGTCCGGCTCTGCAATCGCGCGGGACTTCGCAACGGAAGATTTGAGATCGGCATTAGAAGATGCCGCGCTTGATGCGGCGATCGCGGTGCAGGCGCGGCAATCGCCAGAGGAAACCCGCTTCCTGCTCAACGCCGCGCGGCAAGAGCCAGACATCATTGGAGTCGTCGGCTGGATCGATCTGCGCGCACCCAATATTGCAGCCCTACTGGACGAGAACGCAGATCCGCTCGTCGTCGGTTATCGTCACGTGGTGCAGGACGAGGACGAACCCGACTTCCTTCTCGCCGGAGAGTTCATCGACGGTGTCCGCGCGGTAGTAGAGCGGGGGGTTAACCTACGACCTCCTCGTGAACCACGCGCAGCTCGAAACCGTCCCGCATTTCCTCGACAGGGTGGGCGAAGGACGCTTCGTGCTCGATCATGCCGCGAAGCCCGACATCGCTGGGCAGGGATGGCAGCCTTGGGCGGACCGTATCTCCGCCGTCGCCGAGCGGCCAGACGTGTGGTGCAAAGTGTCGGGGCTGGTGACCGAGGCCGATCACACCGCGTGGACGCCGGATGACGTCGAGCGCTACCTTGATCATGTGCTGGCGGTGTTCGGTCCTGAGCGGCTGATCTGGGGGTCGGACTGGCCGGTATGCCTGCTCGCCGCCTCTTATGACCGCGTGGTTGATCTGGTCGCCGACTGGGTCGTGCGATGCTGCCCGGACGCGGAGGCGGCGATCTTCGGCGGTAATGCGCTACACGCCTATGCGATCGGGCGCGCGCGATGATCCTCCAGTTTGGCACCAGCCGTTTCCTTCAGGCGCATGTCGATCTATTCGCGTCCGAGGCTCGCGATGCGGGCCAGACGGTCGCCGACATCGTGATCGTGCAGGTGAGCGACGACCCGGTGCGCGCGCAGCGGCTGGTCGCGTTCGACAACGTCGCGGGTTTTCCCGTCGTGATCCGGGGGCTGGAGGGTGGAGTGCCGGTCGAGCGTACCGTGCAGGTGCGCAGCGTCGTGCGGGGTTTGGCGGCTGCGCACGACTGGTTGGAGCTCTGTGCGCTGTTCGTTGGGGCGGTTACCCATGTCGTGTCGAATACCGGCGACCATGGTTATACGGTTCCGCCAGAGGATCGCATCACGCTGGCCGACGATCGGCCCCCCGCGCAGTTTTCCTGCAATCCTGCTCGCGCTGCTCCACCGCCGCTGGCGGTTCGGCGGGGCGGGGGTGACGTTCCTGCCGTGCGAATTGGTTGCGGGCAACGGCCAGACCCCTGCGCGCGGCAGTGCTCGATCTCGCGGAGCAGTTGCGGCTGCCGCCAGCATTCGTTGACTGGCTTGGCGTCGCCTGCCTCTGGGTGGACACGCTGGTCGACCGGATCGTCAGCGAACCAATTAATCCTGCCGGCGCGGTTGCCGAACCATATGCTCTGTGGGCGATCCGCGACCAGCCAGGGTTGGTCTTGCCTTTCACCCATCAGGTGATCGTCGTCACTGACGATCTGCCCCGCTTTGAACGGTTGAAGCTCCATATCCTCAACCTTGGGCACAGCTGGCTGGCCGAACGCTGGCACCGCGCCGGGGCGCTGCCGGACGCCACGGTGCGGCATGCGATGGCGGATGCGGACATGCTTGCTGACCTGCGCCGTCTCTATAACGACGAAGTCGTGCCTGGCTTTGCCGCCGGGGGCCTTGGCGACGAGGCGGCGACCTATGTCGGCAATACGATAGACCGGTTCGCCAACCCGTTCATCGAACACCGCTTGGCCGACATCCACGCTAGCCATGCGGCCAAGATTGCTAAACGCGTCGGCGGTTTCGTCGACTGGGTCGACGCAAGCGGGGGCGAGGTTCCGATGCCGGAACTGCGCGCGCTTGCACAACGCTATGAGGTGAAGGAATGACAGTGCGCGCGTTACGTTTATCGGATCGTGACGACGTCGCGGTGCTCATCGACGCCGCCGCGCCGGGGGATTCCGTACTGGGGATCACCGCGCGCGAGGCCATGCCCGGCGGACATAAGATGGCGCTCCATCCGCTCGCTGCAGGGACGGTGGTGCGAAAATACGGCTATCCGATCGGCATCACCACTCGCGACGTCGTGGCGGGCGAGCATGTCCACAGCCACAATCTGGCGCTACCCGAACACAGGCTTGCAGAAGCCATCGCCGGATTACCGCACGCGCGCGCCACTGCTCCAGACGGGGCGACGTTCGAGGGGTATCTGCGCGCCGACGGCGGCGTCGGTACACGCAATGCGATCGGGATCATAGCCAGCGTCAACTGCTCCTCCACGGTAGTTCGTCGGATTGCGCGTGGATTCGAAGACCGTCTTCCAGCAGAAATCGACGCGGTCGCGCCGTTCACCCATTCAAGCGGGTGCGGCATGTCGCGCTCAGGCGAGGGATTCGAAACGTTGGAACGCACGCTAACAGGCTACGCCCGCCACCCAAACTTCGGCGGGGTGCTGCTGGTCGGTCTCGGCTGTGAAGTGGCGCAGATCGACGACATGCTCGCGCGTCACGACCTGTCGCCGGGTCTGCGGCTACGCACGCTGACGATTCAGGAGGCGGGTGGTACGGCGGAGGCGATCGCTCAGGGCAGTGCAATCGTCGCTGAGTTGATCGAGGAGGCGTCGGTCGATCGCCGTACGACCCGCTCTGCCTCTGATCTCGTGCTTGGACTGCAGTGCGGTGGGTCCGACGGATGGTCGGGCGTGACCGCGAACCCGGCACTGGGCGCAGCGGCCGACCTGCTAGTGGCGGAGGGCGGCACCGCTATCCTTTCCGAAACACCAGAGATCTACGGAGCAGAACATCTACTGCTCGCGCGCGCGGCGTCGCCAGAGGTCGCGGCGCAACTCTCAGAGCGGATCGCGTGGTGGGAGGATTACGCTACACGCCACGGAGCCAGCCTCGACAACAATCCGTCGCCGGGCAACAAGGCAGGTGGGCTCACGACCATCTACGAGAAGTCTCTCGGCGCAATTGCAAAGGCTGGGACGGCACCGCTCGCCGATGTGCTGCTCTACGCAGAGCAACACAAGCGGCGCGGGCTCGTGTTCATGGACTCTCCAGGATATGACCCGTGCTCGGCCACTGGTCAGATTGCCACAGGCGCAAATTTACTCGCCTTCACGACCGGACGAGGTTCGGTATTTGGAGCGCAACCCACGCCCTGCCTCAAGCTCGCGTCCAATCCCGTGCTCGCACGGTCGATGGCAAACGACATTGACGTAGACTGCTCGCTGATACTGGATGGGGCAACGCCGAAAGAAATTGGTCAAGTTGTTTATCAAACGATGCTCGAGACGGCATCTGGTAAGCAGACCAAGTCCGAAGGACTTGGTGTCGGTGACTTTGAATTTGTGCCGTGGCAGCTAGGCGCTTGGATGTGAGTTCTGGTACAATTCTAGTCAGCACAGATGACCTTATAGTATCCAGGTTTAGGGTTTGACGTCACCATTGTGCCAATCGGATAGCGAGGGGTGCCATGACGAGGGAAGTGTCTGTCGCGTATGGCATGTCGTTGCCCTTTGCCTCATCAGCGAAATACCTCGACTTTTTCGACATCAGCACTGCGATTAATCAACATGTATACAATGCCATATCGTTGACTGCTTACGAGACTCTATCGCTTGTGCTTCGCATAAGAACGATCATGCCCTCGATCCGCCATCCTCACAAGACAACACATTTTACTAGAAGAATTGCAGTTGCATAAATGAAAACAACAGGGCACGTTAGCGTCGCGTTGCACTAAGATATGGCAAGGGAGAGGTTGCGCGAACGAGCGCACCCCCTTCCGCAGCTGAGAAGAAGATAACGTTACCAGGAATAAGCTGGGCGGTTGGGAGAGGATCATAATGGCAATCGAGTTTAGAACGTTGCGTACGCACAAGCTGCAGATTGGGGCGACGAGTCTCATGGCAATCGCTGCTTGTCTGCATGCTGTGCCTGCCTTGGCACAAGCGCAGGACGTGCCCGCCGCGTCATCGCCCGTCGCACCCGAGGGTACTATCACCACGGCTACTCCTCAACAGATAGCGCCCGCTGCGCCGGATCCCGCTACCGGTGAACCAGCGTCGACGGACATCATCGTTACCGGATCACGCATTACGACCGGTGGTTTCACCGCGCCGACGCCGACAACCGTGATCGACGCCAATGCCATTGCCGCCAATGCACAACCAAACGTCTTCACGACCATAGCTCAGTTGCCGTCGTTGCAGGGATCGACCGGCACGAGCACCGGCACGTTCAGCACATCGAGCGGCGCCCAGGGGCTTAGTTCCTTCTCGCTGCGCGGCGTTGGTGCGATCCGCACCCTGACGCTGATCGATGGTCAGCGTGTCGTTGGTGCCAACGTCACCGGCGTGCCCGACGTAAGCCTGTTCCCGCAGATACTCATCAAGCGTGTCGATGTCGTCAACGGCGGTGCCTCGGCTTCCTACGGGTCCGACGCGGTCGGCGGGGTCGTGAACTTCATTACCGATACCCGGTTCAAGGGCCTGAAGGGCAACGTTCAGGGCGGCATCACCACGTACGGTGACAACGAACAGGTACTCCTCCAGCTTGCCGGCGGAACGAGGTCTACTCAACGATCGCCTCCATATCGTCGGGAGCACCGAATACGCGCATGAAGACGGTATCAAGGGAGGAGGTTTGGGCACCGACCTTGCAAGCGGGCGGGACTGGTTCCGGCAGACTACCTTGATCAATCGAAACGTCTTCAATGACGGATCACCCCAATACCTCGTCCGGGACTACTCCCAGCAATACAGCTATACGAAATTCGGGCTGATCACCGCCGGCCCGCTGCAGGGCACGGCCTTTGATCAGTCTGGCAACCCGTTTCAGTTTCAGTATGGCTCAAATGGCGTACCTTCACGTAACGCGTCAGGTTCCGTAATTGGCTGTTTCCCCGGAAGTTGTCTTGGAGGCGACCTATCGGGAAACGTCGATGTAGGGCGCTCGCTTCAGTCGCGACTGCAGCGGGTGGCCAATTATGGTCGGATCGGGTTCGACTGGGCGCCTGACAACGAGGTCTACGTCACTGCCAACATTGGTCAGGTGAAAACCAACAACCAGCCGATCGGAGGTATGAACCGTCCGAACCTGACGATCCAGTGCGCCAATCCGTTCGTACCTGCGTCGGTTCAGGCTGCCTGCACCACCGCGGGGATCACGAGCTTCGTATACGGTACGAGCAACGCCGCCTTGGGGAACACCCAAGTCTATACCGATCGCCGTCAGTATCGTTTCGTCGCCGGTGCCAAGGGCCGCCAATCCGTCGCCGGGTCCGACTGGACCTACGACATGTACTTCGAACACGGCACCAACTATTCGAACATCGACGTCAACAACGTCATGCTGTCGAACCGTTTTAACCAGGCGATCAATGCGACCACGGTGAACGGAGCGATAGTCTGTGCCAATCCGGTTGCGCGTGCGAACGGGTGCCAGCCTCTCAACATTTTCGGTGGCAATCCCTCGCAGGGGGGGCGCTCGGCTACATCATGCCCGACAACGGCCCGTACCAGAGGACCCGCCAGACCCAGGACGTGATCAGCGTCAACTTCTCGGGTTCTCCGTTCAGTCTGTGGGCGGGGCCCGTCTCGTTCGCGTTCGGCAGCGAGTTCCGGCATGAATTCTATACCGTGCGCGCCGATCCATACGGCGCAGGTACTAGTGCGACGCCAAACACGCCAGATTACCCCGCCGATCCTACGCTACTGCCCGGGGGCAACAACTGGTACGCTGGGAACTACAAGAACGGCAGCGGCGCCTACAGCGTTAAAGAGGCGTTCGTCGAAACCAACGTGCCAATCCTAAATTCGGAAGGGACCGGACGCGCGGCAATAAACGGCGCGATCCGGGTAACCGATTACAGTACTTCGGGCACCGTTTGGGCCTGGAAGATTGGCGGCACCTGGGACTTGCCGATCGACGGGTTGCGTTTGCGTGGTGTGACCTCTCGCGATGTTCGGGCACCGAACTTATCGGAACTGTTCGCTGCACCGACGACTACGACGCTACCTGGATTTTTCGATCCGTTCCGCAACGTCAACGTACTCGCAATCCAGAATACGATAGGCAACTCCGCCCTCACGCCCGAGATCGCACGTAACACCACCGCTGGCATCGCCTTTTCAGGCTCCTCTTGGCTGCCTGGTCTCAGCCTCTCGGTCGATTACTACCACATCAAGATCAAGGACGTGATCTCGAGCCTCGGCACCGGGGACATCGTCAACCTCTGTTTCCAGAATATCCTTCCCGAGACCTGCAGCGCGTTCAACCTCAACAACTCCGCCGGGCCCAACTTCATCAACGTTCAGGCGTTCAACCTCGCCTCGATCGACACCAACGGGCTGGATATCGAGGCAAGCTATCGCTGGCGGCGTCCGCTCGGTCTGCCGGGCAGCTTCACGCTGCGCGCGCTTGCGACCAACATCCGCAAGTTCGCGACCGATACGGGCCTTCCCGGAACGATTCCAATCGACAGCGCCGGCGTCAACGCCGGAAACACACCCGACTGGAAATGGCTGGCGACGCAGACCTATGCCAATGACGACTTCTCGCTGTTGCTGCAGGAGCGCTGGTTCAGCGACGGGGTGTTCGGTAGCCAATATGTAGAATGCTCGGCTGGTAATTGTCCCGTGTCGACGAACAATCGACCGACGATCGACAATAACTTCATGCCGGGCGCTTTCTATATGGACGTTGGCGGCACGTATAACCTGACCAAGCAGGTCACCGGTTATTTCAAAGTCGACAACGTGTTCAACAAGGAGCCGCCGGCGTTCCCGAATTTCGTCAATCCGGCGCTGTATGACATTGCGGGTCGGACTTTCCGGGTCGGCCTCCGTTTCAGCATGTGATGAAGGGTCGCGCCGTTAGCCTTAAAGCGAAACGGCGCGGGACGACTTGGTAGTGGAAGGCAGGAACATGCAGCGGTTTGCAAAAGCACTCGCATTGGCCGCGGTGGCTCTGCCGTCGGTCGGTCAGGCGCAGGTGCCCGAGACCATCCTGTACGGCGTCGCCGATTACGACGACTACACACCGTTCGACCGCCAGGTGAGGCGTGGCGAGCCAATCGACCTTGCTGCGTGGGACGTGGCCATCATCGGGGAAGATGGACGGCCCAATTGATAGCCGCGCCGTGCGGAAACAAAGCGAAGGGGAGGTTGCATGACCGATAAGAAAACGCCGCGTAGCGGCGCCATCACCCGGCGCGCGCTGCTGGGAAGCGGCGCGGGGGCGGCGATCGTGTCGAGCGGCCTCGTACAAGCCGCGATCAGAATTGCCTCCCCCGCTTTCGTGATCCGCACCGGCGATCTGTCGATTGCCGTCTCGGCCCTGAGCGATCGTGCGTTCCGCGTCCGCGTCGTGCCCTTGGAAGCGCCCCCCGCCACGCCGAGCGAGATGCTGGCGCCCATCGCGAAGCCGCCAATCCTCAAGAGGACAAGAGAGGGCAGCCGAACGCGTCTGACGCTCCCGCAGTCACAATGCGTATGGGATCGAGCAACCGGATGCCTGTCATTTTATGACGGCGCCGGCAATCTGCTTCTCAGCGAAGCCCCGGGATCGCGCCATGTCGCGCAATCGACGATCGGAAACGAGCCGACACTGGCCGTGACGCAAGGCTTCGCCAGCCCCGCTGACGAACGCCTCTACGGCACGGGCTGTTTCCAAGACGGCCATCTCGATATCCGGGGCCTGCCCCGCCGTCTAACGCAGGTGAATACGCAGATCAGTCAGCCGTTCGTGCTGTCGAGCAAGGGCTATGGTCTGCTGTGGCATAATCCCGGCATGGCGGAGCTGAACCGGCCTGACCGGCCGATCGCGTTGATCCGGCAGGCGACAGAGGGCGACGCGCGCATGGCTGATGTCACCACCTCCACCGGCAACGCCCGCGTCCAGCGCCGCGATGCCGTTTTCACGGGAAAGTTCACGGTCCCGAAGGGGGGCGCTACGCGTTCCTGCTTGATCTAGGCCGCAAGATGTCGTCGCGCCATTATGTGGAGATCGACGGCAAAGCGCTGACGGATCATACCAATCTCTGGCTGCCACCGACCGCCAGCTTCATCGGCGAGCTCGCCACCGGAGAGCACAGCGTGCTGGTGAGGGCGGGTGACGAAGACACGCCGGTGCTGAACTTCGCACCGGTCGAAGATCGCACGACCTGGTGGTCGCCGGTATCCGAGGGCATCGATTACGTCGTGATCGCCGGACCTACGGCGGCGGAGGTTATGACCGGCTATCACGCCTTGCTTGGGCCGCAGCCGATGATGCCGCTCTGGGCGCTCGGTTACATCCACTGTCGCGAGCGGTTTCACTCGTCGGATGAGATCATGGCGACGGCACGCGAATTCCGCGCGCGCAAGCTCCCCCTGCGACATGATGGTGCAGGACTGGCAATATTGGGGCAAATACGGCTGGAACGCCATGCGCTTCGACGAGGAGCATTACCCCGACCCCGCAGGCCTCGTTCGCGATCTGCATGCGACGGACATGCGCTTGATGCTGTCGGTCTGGTCCAAGGTCGGCAAGGAAACCAAGCTGGGCAAGGAAGTGGCGGCGAAGGGCTTCTACATTCCGGGCACGGAATGGATCGATTTCTTCAATCCGGTCGCCGCCCGCTTCTATGCCCGACAGCAGAACCAGAAGCTCGCCTCGCTCGGCATCGACGCCTGGTGGCAGGACGCAACTGAACCCGAGAACGACGATCTGGCCGGACGGCCGATTTACGCCGCAGTAGGCCGGACCCAGCCGGGCGAGAAGCGCCGTAATCTCTATCCGCTGCAGGTCAGCCGAACGGTGTATGAGGAGCAGCGGCGCGCCTATCCGGACAAGCGGGTGATGATCCTCACCCGATCGGCCGCACCCGGCCAGCAACGCTATGGCGCGGCGACATGGTCGGGCGACATCGGCCACGACTGGGAGACGCTTAAACGGCAGATCCCGGCTGGTCTGAACATGGCTGCGGCGGGCCAAGCCTGGTGGACCGTCGATGCAGGGGGGTTTCTTCCGGCCGGGCAAGGGACAGTATACCGACCCTGCCTATCAGGAACGGTTCCTCCGCTGGTTCCAGTTCGCGACATTCCTGCCGATGACGCGCGTCCACGGCTACATGACCGATACGGAGTTCTGGCGATATGGTGAGACGGTGGAGCGCGTCGCCCGCTCGTACCTCGAACTCCGCTATCGCTTGCTGCCCTACACCTATGCTCTGGCAGCCGAGGCATCGGCGGCCGGAATGCCGCTCATCCGTCCGCTGGTGTTCGACTTTCCGCACGACCCGAAGGCCCTCGATCAGGTTCATGCGTACATGTTCGGCAGCGCCATCCATGTCGCGCCCGTGCTGGCTGCAGGCGTAAAGACATGGGACGTATACTTGCCGGTTTCGGAGGGCGGCTGGTACGATTTCTGGACAGGCGAGCGTCGAGAGGGCGGCCGGACGTATGCCGTCCCGGTGACACTGGACCGCATGCCGCTTCACGTGCGGGCTGGTAGCATCCTGCCACTGGGGCCGGTCGGCCAATCGACGGTCGGGCTGCTTGGCGGGGCCCTCGATCTCCTGGTTTATCCGGGCCGAGACGGCGTCACCTCGTTGTACGAGGATGACGGGCTTACCTATCGTTACGAGCAAGGTGCAGCAGCGCGCACGACCCTGGAATGGAAGCAGGCAGCAGGCCTGCTCACGCTTGGCGCGCGGCGGGGCGCTTATCCCGGCATGCCGAACAGCCGGGTGATCGGTGCTCATCTTATGCGCCCGGGAGACTCGGTGTTGTCGGCAGGTTCCGGAGTATCGGTTGAGTATGTCGGGGGAGCTAAGCGCATGTTTCTTGGAGCTTAGCTTTATGCATTCCTAGTTAAATAGACGATATCACGTGTCTGTATCGTCGATTATAAATCCTGGCTCTAATTTTAAGCCGGAAAGATCAACAAACTCGGAACAGGTGGCATTTGATGATTAAGTTCAAACTGTCGAGCTTTGTCGCAATTTCGGCGCTAGTGGCTACATGGTCTAATCCGTTATTAGCACAAGCGGGATTACAATCGGTTGATCGCACTCCCCGACAAATTCTTTATGGTGTGTCGTATTACGACGAATACACTCCCGTCGATCGCATCGAGGAAGACTTTCGGTTGATGAAGGAGGCGAACATCTCGGTGGTTCGGATTGCTGAATCGACTTGGGGAACGCTAGAGCCGCAGCCCGGTGTATTTGATTTCAGCCATGTCGACCGGATGCTGTCAGCGGCCCAGCGCTACGGCATTAAGGTCATCGTCGGCACGCCAACATATGCGATTCCGACATGGCTGGCGCGCGAGCACCCGGACGTATTGGTGACTGGACCGGAAGGGCAAGCCAAGTTCGGCGTTCGCCAGAACATGGACATTACGAACCCACACTATCGCGCGGCTGCTAAACGGGTCATCGAAACCCCTAATTACCCACGTTGCGAAGAACCCGGCCGTGATCGGCTATCAAGTTGACAACGAAACGAAGCCTTACAACACAGCGGGGCCGAACGTGCAGGCTGCATTCGTTACGGCGATGCAGAAGAAGTGGGGCAGTCTCGACAAATTAAATGCGGCGTGGGGTCTCAATTACTGGAGCAATAGAATCAACCGATGGGAAGATTTCCCTTCAACGACCGGGTCAATGAACGCCAGTGTCAAGAACGCCTTTGCTGAATTCCAAAGGGATTTGGTAACCGAGTTTCTAGCGTGGCAAGTGGGTCTGGTTCGGAAACATTCACGCAACGACCAGTTCATCACCCAGAATTTTGACTTAGGCTGGCTGAAAACGTCCTACGGCATTCAACCTGAGGTTAATCATTGGAAAGCGGCCAGACCGCTCGACGTTGCCGGCATTGATATCTACCACCCGACGCAAGACGACCTGACAGGAGTGGAGATTGCCTTCGGCGGTGACCCAGCCCGCTCGCTGAAATCCGGAGCAAACTATTACGTTATCGAGACCGAAGCACAAGGGTGGGTGCAATGGACGCCCTACCCGGGCCAATTGCGTCTACAAGCCTTCAGCCATCTCGCATCGGGTGCGAACATGGTCGCGTATTGGCACTGGGCGACAAACGCGAACGCGGTCGAGACCTATTGGCGCGGGTTGTTGACCCAGGACTATAAGCCGAATGAAGTCTACGATGCGGCCAAGGGAATCGGTGCCGAGATTAAGTTACTCGGGCCCAAGTTAGCGGATTTGAGGAAGAATAACGACGTCGCGATCTATGTTAGTAATCGTGCGCAAACCGCCTTCGACTCTTTCAAACTGCCTGGTAACGTCCAATACAACCAAGTCATGCGTCCATTTTATGATGCGCTGTACCGAAGGAATATTGAGGCGGATGTCATATCACCTGATGGCAACCCTGATTTATCGAAATACAAGATGATCGTCGTGCCGGCTCTGTATGCGGCGAGTGACGAGGAGATCGCTCGGCTCAACGCCTATGCTAAAGCCGGTGGGCACTTGGTCTACACCTTCAAGAGCGGGTTCTCCAACGAGGACACCAAGGTGCGGTACGCCACGCAGCCGGGCGCGATCGCGGAAGCTGCGGGGGGGTAAATTATCAGCTGTTTACTGAGCCTAAAGGGGTGATGGTCGGATCCGACCTATATGGTCTCAGCGGAAAGGATCTCGAGGCGCGCTGGTGGATGGAGTTTCTAAAACCTACCACCGCAAAAGTTATTGCCCGCTTCGAACATCATTCATGGCCGAACTATGCCGCCATTACCCGCAACTCCTACGGCAAGGGAGAGGTAACCTACATTGGCTTCATGCCGTCGGACGCGCTGATCGAGGGCGTTCTGACTGACACTGCGAAACGCTCAGGAGTCGTTTGGCCAGATGCAGCCCAATATCCTCTTATCGTGCGTAGCGGCATCCTGACAAACGGCAGTCGCGTCCGTTATCTGCTGAACTACTCGCCAGAAAATCGTAGCGTCCCCAAGGAACTTATCGATGGAACCGACCTTCTGACGGGCAAGCACGCCGCTTCGTCAATTGGGCCTTGGGGCGTGGTGATCGTGGAAAGCAGAAATAAATAGAGCCCTGCCATTACAAGGAATCAGATGTTAACTATCTGCAACATTGACAAGCATTTAATCAGGAAAAAAACCTAGGTGAGTGCTTGTCTGTCGTAAACGTCCAGCAGCAGTCGCTTCAGCTGAAGCGAGGCGCGGTCAACGTTGTTGCCACGATTACCACCTAGGACATCAGGCGTTTTCCGGAGCCGAATGTAGCGCAGTCTTTGCAGCGTATCCCTAGCGTGACGATCAGCCTTAATCCCGGCGACGGGCAGTTCTTATCGGTCTGTAGACCTCGAGCCGTAATTCAACGTCGAGCGCCCTCTCGGGCGCTCCCCGGGAAGGAGAATACCGTGCTAGAGAGCCACGAAGAAATGTCTGACGACGAAAAGCACCTTGCATCACTTGGCTACACGCAAGAGCTGGACCGCTCTTGGTCGAGCTTCAGCAACTTCGCCATCTCGTTCTCGATCATCTCGATCCTAGCGGGCTGCTTCACCTCGTTCGGCCTCGGCTGGAACAACGGCGGGCCCGCGGCGATCGCCCGGGGGGTGGCCAATCGTGTCGGTGTTCATCCTGATTATCGGACTGTGCATGTCCGAGCTGGTCTCGGCGTTCCCGACTTCTGGCGGAATTTATTGGTGGGCAGCAAAACTTGGCGGCGCCAAAGCCGGCTTCTACACGGGCTGGCTGAATCTGATCGGCCTGATCGCCATCCTTGCGGCGACGGCCTACGGCGCAGCGACGTTCCTCGACCTCACGCTCGGCACGTTCAGCGAGGCGTGGCTGGCCGGCTACAGCCTGACGAGGGTCTTTGTCATGTTCCTGGTGATCCTGGCATTGTCGGCGATCATCAACATCTTCTCCTCGCACCTGCTGGCCGTCATCAACAACATCTCGGTCTGGTGGCACGTGGCGGGCACAGCCATCGTCATCGCCATCCTCATCGTGGTGCCCAAGCAACACGCCAGCATGTCCGATGTCTTCGCCAAGACCATCAACAACACCGGCATGTTCGGCAACGCTACCTCCGGGGTCGGCTGGCTGATCTTCGTACTGCCGATCTCGGCGATCCTGACCCAGTTCACGGTCACCGGCTACGACGCGTCCGCGCACATTTCCGAGGAAACCAAGAACGCGCCCGACAGCGCAGCCAAGGGCATTTGGCGGGCCATCTTCTACTCCTCCATTGGTGGCTGGATTCTGCTACTTACATTCTTGTTTGCGGTGAACGATCCGGACGCGGTGTCCGCGGGTGGCGGTGCGGTTGCGGTGATCTTCAGCCAGGCGATGAGCTCGGCGTGGGTGGGCGTCGTGTTGCTGATCTCGACGGTCGGTCAGCTGTTCTGCGTCACTGCCATCCAGACCAGTACGTCCAGAATGCTGTTCGCGTTCAGCCGTGACCGCGCGGTCCCAGGTCATCAACTGTGGTCGAAGGTCAGCAAGAACAAGATTCCCGTCAACGGCGTGATCGTCACCGCGGTACTCGCGGCGGTCCTCACGTTGCCGGCGCTGGTCGAGGTCGACATCAACGGCGCACCCGTGCCGGTCGCGTTCTTCGCCGTGGCCTCCATCGGCGTCGTCGGCCTGTACCTGTGCTTCGCGGTACCGATCTACTACCGCTGGAAAGCCGGGAATGCGTTCCCTGTCGGCAGGTGGAATCTGCGAGGTCACCACAAGTGGATGGCGCCGGTCGCGCTTGTTGAGATCATCGTCACTTCGATTATCGCGATGTTCCCAACCTCGTTGGGCGGCGTGCCGTGGGCCCCGAGCTTCGCGTGGAAGTTCGTCAACTATACCCCGCTCGTCGTCGGCGGCGTGCTGATCCTGCTCTTCATCTACTGGCACGTGTCGGTGAAGAAGTGGTTCACCGGACCCATCATGCAGGTAACAACGGTCGCCAAAGAACTCGACTTCATCTAGATCGCTTATCCGCTTCGGAAACAGACCCCCGGGCCCCTCGTGCTTCAACGCCGAGAGGCCCGGTGCTGTTAGCTGAACAGTTCTCGAACGTCGGCGTCGGTAAGGGCCGTTTCGAATACGTCGCTCTCGTCGAATGTGATCGTCATCAAATTCTCAGAGGCGGCCCGAAAGTCTTGCGATGTCCTCCGTGCGAATTTGCTGTGCTGGGCAATTCTAATACTGAATGCCCTCACACTGCGCCTTTGGTAGATCGTCAAGCAGCGCGGCAGCGCCGGTGTAGTCGCTGACCTAGCCAGCCGTCATGAAGAAGCTGAACGGTCTACCTTCTGCATCGGTAACGGCGTGCAGCTTGGTATTTATACCGCCTTTGGTGCAACGGCTGTCGGCGATCGTCTTTGCGCACCGCGCAGCGGGGTTCGATCCGCCGACGCAGCAGCCAGACGGCGCACGGTTGGAAAAAGCCATGCGTGCCATCCGCCGCGACGAGCGCGACGATCCGTCGGGTAAGAAGCGCCCCGCGGATGGCGAGGTGATGCGTGACATGATGCGGACGATCGATGGCGAGGATCTGCGGTCGTATCGTGACCGAGCATTACTGGCGATCGGGATGGCGGGGGGCGTTCCGTCGCTCCGAGCTGGTGGCGATGACCGTCGGCAGGGTGTCGGAAGACACGCGCAGATTGCTGATCCGAGTACCGACGTCGAAGACTGACCAAGAGGGCAGGGGGGCATAGCGATATTCCCGATGGCCGGCGAGCCACCGCCTTTCTGGGCGAAGCAACTTGGACGACCAGTGACCTGCTCCCCGTTTTCAGGCCGCTGATAACTTAGCTTCGGTGTCCATATGCCCCTGGCGGGGGCGGTTCGTAAACTCGGCGGGAGCCATCCCGCCAAGACTGCTGTGCGGACGCACGGTGTTGTAGTCCGTCCGCCATGCCTCGATGATCCGTCTCGCCGCAGCCAGCGAGGGGAACAGGTGTTCGTTCAGGCACTCGTCGCGCAAGCGACCATTGAACGATTCCACAAAGCCATTCTGCTGCGGCTTCCCCGGGGCGATGTAGTGCCACTCGACCCCGGTGTCCTGACACCAGGCGAGGACGGCATGACTGGTCAGCTCGGTGCCGTTGTCGCTGACCACCATGCACGGCAGCCCGCGACGCTCGGCGATGGCGCTCAGCTCGCGAACGACCCGCCGACCCCGACAGCGAGGTGTCGACGATGCATCCCAGGCATTCCCGGCTGTAGTCGTCGATGACGTTGAGCATGCGGAACCGCCGGCCGCAGGCCAACGAGTCCGATACGAAGTCGAGCGACCAGCGCTGGTTGGGTTCTTGCGGGATCGCCATCGGCGCCCGCGTGCCCAGTGCGCGCTTGCGACCGCCACGCTTGCGCACCGTCAGTCGCTCCTCGCGATACAGCCGATACACCTTCTTCAGGTTCATGCCCTTGCCCTCCCGCTTGAGCAGGATCGCCAGCCGTCGATAGCCGAAGCGACGACGTTCGTTCGCGATCTCGCGCATCCGTTCGCGGACAGCATCGTCCTTCCCGCGAAGCGGCTCATATTGCCACGCCGACCGGTTGACCCCGATCAGCCTGCAGGCGCGACGCTCGGAGAAGCTGTGGTCGGCCATCAGCTTCTCCACCGCAGCGTAGCGATCTCCAGACCGGGTCAGTTTTTTCCCAGCAGATCCTTCAGCGCCGACACGTCGAGCATCGACTCCGCCAGCAGCTTCTTCAGCCATCGGTTCTCGTCCTCCAGCGTCCGCAACCGCGCCGCCTCCGACACGGTCATGCCGCCATACTTCGCCTTCCAGTTGTAGAACGTCGCGTCGCTGATCCCGTGCTTCCGGCACAGCTCGGCGGTCTTCACGCCAGCCTCATGCTCGCGCAGGACCCCAATGATCTGCTCTTCGGTAAATCGGCCTCGCCGCATCACTCGTCTCCATCTGACGAGCTAACTTACCAATGGCATGAATTCTGGGGAGCAGGTCACCAGGTACGGTAGATCGTTGGCAGGTTGTGTACTTTCAGGCACCGTCAACGGTCGTCGGGCAGGTCGGTGTCGCAGTTGCCGGAAGCGGCGCTCCCGAGGGCGATAAATCGCAGGGCGTCGAAGGCGCTTTTCTCGCCGCTATCGCGCCCGCTACCGACACGACCTGTCATTATTTCTGGAATTTCGTCCGCAAGTTCCGCCGTGAGGATGCGGACCTGACCCGTGCCCTCAACATCGCACACGTGAACGGCGGAACGGGCGTCTACGACCAGGACCATGTCGTGCTGGAAGCGCAGCAGAAAGCGATCACCGCTAACCCGCGCACGCCGTTTTATAATCTTAACATCGATGCAGGTGCGCTGTGGGCACGCAAGGCCATCGATCGCATGTGTGCACACGAGAACGCGAGGGGCTCGGCGTCTTGAGCACGAAGCTTGACTGGGAGTCCGCCAAGCTAGTCGATATTGCCGATCTGACGCCGGACATTCGCCTGTTCACGATCAAACGCGAAGGCCGCTTCGTAGCCCCTTCTCCCGGCAGCCATATCAACATCATCGTCCTGATCGACGGCCGCCCTGTTACCCGGAGCTATTCGGTCGTTGGCACGTGCCGGGACGGGCTATACCGCATCGCGGTCAAACGGTTGGCGGACGGCCGGGGTGGCTCGCGCTACATGTGGAGCCTCGAGCCTGGTGCCAATCTTCAGCTGTCGCAGCCCGCTAATCATTTCGATCTTGGCTTCGCTGCACCCGAATATGTGTTGGTCGCCGGCGGCATTGGTATCACCCCGATCTATGGAATGGCGCTGACGCTGGCCGCGACGAATGTTCCTGTCAAAGTGCTATACGCCGCGAGGACACAAGCTGATCTCGCGTTCGCAACGGATCTGCGCGCGCATCTCGGAACTCGGCTGGAAACGTTCGTTGCAGAGGAGAACGAACGGATCGATCTGAACGCCGTTATCTCCAGGATGCAACCCGACGGCGAACTGTATATCTGCGGCCCGATCGCGTTGCTGGAGGATGCGAAATTGCTGTGGCGGTCGTACGGTCGACCTATCGAGCAGCTGCGTTTCGAGACGTTCGGTAATAGTGGACGCTTCGCTGCTACGGCATTCCGTGTCGAGATCCCGCGGCTCGACCTAGCGATCAACGTCGCTGCCGATGAATCGCTGCTCGATGCGCTGGAACGCAGCGGCGTCCCGATGATTGCATATTGCCGTCGTGGGGAATGCGGATTGTGCGTCCTGCCAATTCTCAAAATTGACGGGCGTCTTGATCACCGTGATGTTTTTTTAGTGAAGAACAGAAGGCGTCGAATGACCTACTGTGCACTTGTGTCTCTCGCGTTGACGGGGAAGTAGTGACGTTGGATGTGCCTGATCGCCGTCGTCAGAGCTAATACATCAAGCCTGATCCACATGGATTACGCTGAAGGCTGCACCGCCTTTTTCGTTCGCACAACCGACGGAAACAGATCAGCCTGACGTTGAACCGGACAACACAGGTTCAATCGGGATAGGCAGCTCATGATCATGATCGATCGGCGGATCGCAGCGTTGGCGTTGATGGTCGCTGGCACTCTTCCCACAGCGGCGTGCGCAAAGCAGCCTGGCGGCGATCACGCGCAATCAACCGTCGCCAACAATGCCCAGACTACCAATCCCGCCAGCTTGGGCGCTGCGCAGTCATCGAACCGGCGCGATAACGCCGTAGGTTGGAGCCTTCAGCAGTTCCAGCAGCGTCGCGAACGCAAAGTGATGGCAGCAGATACCAGCCACGACGGCCGGGTCAGCCGAGCCGAATTCGTCGCAGCAATGACTAACGGCAAGGGCGCCCCCGCCAAGCGGTTCACGCGTCTCGACCGCAACGGCGACGGGTCCGTGGATCGACCGGAGATCGATAGGGCCGCCAGCAAGCGCTTCCACCGGCTGGACATCAATGGCGACGGTCGGCTGACCCGTGAGGAACGCAAGGCTGGGCACGCCTCGGCCACCAATCGTGGCGCCGGTCCAGCCGACGACGCCGGCGAATGACATCGGGTAAGGAATCATGCCGGTAAGGTGCGCCCAGTTTGGACAACCCCGATCCCGATGTTGCCTTGCTGTCACGCCTCTCACGCGGCGATCCGACAGCGGCGCGCTTGCTCGTCACGGGCAAGCTCCCGCGCATCGTCGGTTTGGCGAACCGCATGCTGCGCGATACCGCCGAAGCGGAGGACGTCGCTCAGGAGGCGTTCGTTCGGGTCTGGCGGCAAGCCAGCAGCTGGCAGCCGGGGCGTGCGCGGTTCGATACCTGGCTGCACACAGTCGTGCTCAATCTTTGCCGCGATCGGTTGCGTCGTCGGCGCGAGATCACGAGCGATGCGGTCGTCGACCTGGCCGACCCTGCGCCCGATGCCGAGGCTGCGCTTGTCGCGGCAGAACGCGATGGGGTTGTGGCAGCAGCGATCGCAGCGCTACCGGAACGTCAACGAGAGGCCATATTGCTCGTTCATTATCAGGATCTGACGGGCGCAGCCGCAGCCGAAGCGCTGGGGGTCAGCGTCGAGGCGCTGGAATCCTTGCTGGCGCGCGGTCGACGGACCTTGCGCGCACAGCTTTCGCAGAAAGGAGCGAACGGTGACATCTGAGCCTTTCAGCCTGGAGCGTTTTCAAGCGCTGGCCGATGCTTACGGCGGTGTGATCGCACGGTGGCCGGATGACGAGAAGGATGACGCGTTGCGCGTGTCCAGAACGCCAGAGGGGGAGAACTATCCTCGCCGACGCACTGAACCTCGACGAGGCACTCGACGGCTGGCGGGTACCGGTCCCCAGTAAAATACTCGCGGCCCGTGTCCTTGCGGGTGCGCCCAGAACCTCGATCGCGCGATCGGTCAAACTCTGGTGGACTGCGATCGGGATGACCGTGGCCCTGTCAGGCGCCACGGCCGGTATCGCTGCTACGACGATCCTTACACCCGCAAGTCAGGCGGACAGCATGACGGTATTCGGCGACCTTCCGACCGGGAGTGACAGCAATGGGTAGGATGCGCGTTCTTGTTGTCGCCTCGTTGCTGCTCAACCTGTTCCTCGCAGGGGGCACTTGTCGGCGGAACGGTCTGGCTGAAGGGTGGTCACCGCATGATTGCCGCGGGCGCGCTGCGCGTGATCGGTTCGGAACTGCCACGCGACGAGCGCCGTGCATTCCGTACCAACCTGCGTCAGGCCAGAGCGTCAGTGCGACCGCTCATCGTCGACAGCAACGCCGCCAAGGCGGCGGCCGCAAAACTGTTGAGTGAGCCGGTACCGAATGCTGTCGCGATCAAGGCGTCGCTTGCACGTGCTCGCGCGAACGACGCCCGGGTCCGTGCGATCGTCGAAGATCGCGCCGTGGATTTTGCCGCCACGCTCCCGCAGGCGGACCGGCACAGCATTGCGAATGCGTTGACTAGCAGAATACGCAAGCGCGATCGCTAACGCGGATGGGGACGGGGGGCGTCGCGACGGATTTGCTGTGACGCGCCGTTCAACGAGCAAAGAACCGAACAGAAGGTCACGCTCCGTTGAGAACAATTCTGATAACGCGTCTGATGACGACCGCTGCCCTCCTGTGCGTCTCCGCCTGCGGTAGCGGGGGTGGTGCGACGTCAGCACCTATTGCCGTTGTGCCGGGCGCAACGCCGACCCCATCGCCAGCACCTTCCCCCACGCCAACGCCAACACCTGCTCCCACGCCGGTCGCTGCACAGGCGGTCGGCGTGTCCGGGCTTCACCTCACCCTCAACGGTCAAACCTGGATGCCGCGGAGCGTCGTGATCCGCGGCTTTGTCGCTACGCCCTCGTATTTGAAGGCCAATCTGCCGGGAACATACACGGGAACGGTGAACTACGGGGGGCCGAACTGGCCGCAGCGACCGCGTTCGGCGCCGACACCCTTCGCTTCCAGGTCAGTCAGCCGTCGCTCGATCCGCAATCGCCACTCTACGATGCCGCCTATACTGCCAGCGTCAACGCCGCGATCAAGCAGGCTCGCGCTGCCGGGTTCGTCGTCATGATCTCGATGCAGGATGAGACGAACAGCGGCGAGACGGGGTTCAACCCTTTTGCCACCGCCGAGACGGTGCGCGACTGGGACGCGCTCAACGCGACCTTTGGTGCGGACCGTGGCGTGCTGTATGAGCTGTACAACGAGCCGCGACCGGCCAAGAGCGCCGCGAACTGGGCGCTATGGGCCAATGGCGGCACCAATGCTGCCGGCGCGAGCGATCCCGTTGCGGTCGGCATGCAGCCGCTGCTCGACCATCTGCGTGCAGCCGGCAGCCAGAATGTCATGGTCCTCGACGGGCTGGGGATCGGTCGCACGCTCGACGGCGTGCCGACGATCAACGATCCGCTCGGCCGTGTCGTCTACGCGGTCCATCCCTATCAGCGTGAAAGTGACGACGAAAGCAAATGGGATGTCGATTTCGGCATTCCCAGCACCAAGATGCCGGTTTGGGCCGATGAATGGTCCGCCGGGTTCGGCGCTGATATCGGCCTTGGCAATCTGACCAGCTATCGGGTCGCGGTCGACCTGCTGAACTACCTGCGCGACCACGCGATTCCGCTCGGCGGGGGGTGCGTTCGACGTGCCAGGGGTGATGACCCAGACGGTGCCGGGATGGGTACCAACCAATTACGAGGGATCGACGCCTGCCAATCCGAGGGGCAATTCGGGGCAGCTGGTCCACACGCTGTTCACGACAAATTACGGTCGGCCGCTTACCGCAGCGGACGGGTTGTGACGTAGAGCCAGGGCACCGCGGGTGCCCCGGCCAATCACTCACTCAGCGGTAGCGCCACCCGCCATGCCAGCGGGAACGGTGCCCCCAATAGCGGCCGCCATGCCAATAACCGCGGCCAGGGTAGAACACGCCGATTACCGGACCGCGCCGCCCATACCCAGGCCCGCGATTGGGAATGCAGTGCCCATAGCCACCGCGGTGAAAGCCCCGTCCGCAGCCCTGGGCAGCGTCGGCGGTCGACGCAACACCGAGCGTCGTTGTGGCGGCCAGAGCCGCCAGAATAAGCATCTTCATGATAACCTCTCATTTTGCTTACGCATCCGGATTTGAGCCGGACTATCGTTCAACGTTACCGGCAGCGGTTTCCGTCGCAGCTCGTTTCGCCCGCGCGACCTAATCACCGCTTGGCATGTCTCGAGCACAGCGAAAGCCGATATGCCCGGTACTGCTCTCAGGGGTGCTACTGCTACGGGCCGCGACACGGTAGCGATTGCAATAGGATGGGTGGCACAGATGCGAGCCGCCCCGCAGGACCCGACGCTCGCCACTGGCGGGACCGTGTGGATTGTCCCGCGATGCAAAGAGATGGTGCGCAGGATCGAACCAGTCGGCGCACCAGTCCCAGACGTTGCCCGCCATGCCGTAAACGCCGTAGCCGTTGGCCGGGAACTCGCGCACCGGCCCCGTGCCGGGCGGTAGGGCACCGGCTCGTCGATTTGGGAACGGTCCATCCCAGATCCGACAGCGCGGATCGCCGTCGGGCATCAATGCATTGCCCCAGGGATAGAGCTGTTGGTCGAGCCCCCCGCGTGCCGCGCATTCCCATTCCGCTTCGGTCGGCAGACGCTTGCCGGCCCAGCCGGCATAGGCGAGCGCATCATGCCACGAGACATGGACGACCGGGTGATCGCCGTGGTTGTCTATGCCGCTCTTGGGGCCATAGGGTTGGCGCCAGTCGGCACCGTCGATTGCAGCCCACCACGGCGCTTGCTCCACGACCAGATCGCCAGATCGCGTCTCGCCTACGAACACGAAGGACCAGCCCAGATGCTCGGCATCGGTGACATGGCCGGTCGCCTCGACGAAAAGCGCAAAAGATGCGTTGGTCACGGCGGTCGCATCGATCAAGAAGGGGCGGAGCCGTACGGCACGAACCGGTCCCTCCCCCATCGTCGGGGAAGCCAAGCGGATCGTCCGAGCCCATCCGGAACACGCCCCCCGGAATCTCGACCATCGGGTCAGTCGCGGTGGAGCAAGTCCCGACATGCAGCGACTGCGTGCGTGGTGCCTGGCTCGAGTGGTCAGGAGGACAACAGCTCATGAGCTCAGGTGGGGAAGTCGGTGATATGCTTCACTGCGTCGTCCAGTGGAAAGGGGTCACCAGCTGAGATCAACCATGCCCCGATCTGTTTGTCGAAACCCGTCATCATCGCCTGGTGTGCCGGGTCACGGACCAGATTCTTCATCTGGAACGGGTCGGCGACGTTGTCGTAGAGGCACCAGCGACCGCTCTCGGCAACAGCGTAGGTATGGGTGTCGGTCCGCAAACCGCGATAGGTTGGCTGGTTGATGAACTGGTGACCCGGTCGGGTCTCCCGTGGCCCGCGCGCAGGGCTCTCGGACGCCGTCTCTCCTGCATCGCCATCCTCACCGTTTGCCGCGATACCATCACCTGCATGCGGCAACTGGTTCATCAGGAACACGGCTGGCGACGCCTTGAAGCTGCCACCGCGCATCACGGCCGACATGTCCCGTCCTGCACAGTGACGCGGGACTGGTAGGCCCGCCAGCGCGCATAGGGTCGGGTAGATGTCGATGGCAGCAAACAGTGTGTCGGACGTACCGCCTTTTGGCGTCACGCCGGGATAGCGGATGAAGAACGGAACCCGGCAGGATTCCTCGAAGGGCACCTGCTTTGCCATACGGCCCTGCGACCCCATCATATCGCCGTGGTCGGAGGTGTAGACGACGATCGTGTCTTCCGCCTGGCCGCTGGCCTCAAGTGCAGCGAGCAGCCGCCCGAACTCCGCATCGACGCTGGTGATCGCACCATAATAGCCCTGCATGGCCGTACGTAGCGGCTCGGCGCCGGTCAGAGGTCGTGCCTCACCGGCCGCGGACTTCCCTTGCAGGGGAAACGAGACGTTGGGTCGCAGCTTGAGCTGGTCGGGAGGGTAACGCTCAGCGTCCTGCGCGGGCGGGTTGTAAGGCGGATGCGGCGGGTTCCACGACACCATCAACATCCAGGGCTTGGTCGCGCCGTGCTGCTGCTCGATGAGCGTGATCGCCTGATCGGTCATCGTGGTGCAGTTCCAGCCGTCGGGCTGGATCCGGGCACCAGTATCGGGATCGTAGGTCCAGGAGCGGTAGTGCGCGTTGGTACGCGCCCAAACATGCCAGTCTTCGAACCCTTGGCGATCGGGACCAGCGGGTATGAACGCGTTCCCGCGACCCTGCAGATGCCATTTGCCAACATAGCCAGTGTGGTAGCCGGCATCGCGGAACACGCGGCCGAGCGAGATTTCGTTCGACGGCAGCGCGACGTTGTTGCGGGTCAGACCCGTCTGATACGGCCAGCGGCCACTCATCAGGATACCGCGATATGGCGTGCATAGCGGATAGTTGGAGACGCAGCGGTCCATCGAAAAGTTCGCGTGCCGGAAGGCGTCGAGGTTCGGGGCGGAGGCCTGGTTGAAAGGTTCGCCTGGCAGCGACGCGGCGCGGTGCTGATCGCTGAAAACGTAGAGAAGATTGGGCCGTCGTCGCACGCTCGCAGCACGCACACCGGTTGCAGCGACCGCGGCGACCGCAGCCGTCGCCTGAACGAAATCACGACGGTTCATGAGGGCCTCTCTACAGCAAAACGAAAGGCCGGGGCGGCAGGAGCCGCCCCGGCCGTGGCTCAGTAACCGCGGCGATTGTGCTTGCTGTTGTAGATATGCGCGCTGGCGCGGTTCTGACGGTTCTCCAGGCGCGCACGCTGGTTGCCGTTGAGGTGGCCATCATTGTTCGCGCGCATACGCGCTTCAGTGGCATTGATACGACCCTGCTGGCGCTCGTCGCGAACGGCCTCACCGGCAGTAAGGCGACCGCTGGCGACACCCTGATTAATGCGCGCCTGTTGACGTCCCTGACGCTGGTTGACGGTCTGTGCATCTGCGGCTCCGGCGAGCACCAACGCTGCAGTGAGGGCAGCGGTAAAACGTAGCTTCGACATCTCGTTCTCCTTGTGACTGCTCCTTCAACGGGAGGCTCGACAAATTCCGTCGCAGAAATTTCATAGTTCTACGACTGTCTGCTCTCTAGCGTAGTGAACGTCGGCAGCGGGTCGGCGGCTACACCATTTCGTGTAACCAGCGGGTTCCCCAACAATCACGGTGTTTTCAAGGGAGCTCGATTTCTGTGAAGGGCGGTGACAAACCAGGCCACAGGACCGCCGGCGCACTGCCGTCGGGGGCGGAGTAAAAATCCGGCCAGTTGGTAAGCTGCTCCCTTTGCGGAGCGGCGGAGATGTTTGTCGTGGAGAGCTACGCAGCGGTCAGGCGGTTTGTATTCGTCGAGGGCCATAGTCGCCGGGAAGCAGCGGAGGTGTTCGGACTGAACCGGGATACGGTCCGCAAGATGTGCCTGTATTCGGCACCGCCCGGATACCGCCGGACAAAGCCTCCGACCAAGCCGAAGCTCGGGGCGCTGCTACCGGTTGTCGACGCAATCCTGGCGGCCGACCGCGAGGCACCGCGCAAGCAGCAACACACGGCCAAACGGATCTTCGAGCGCCTGCGCGACGAGCATGGCTATACGGGCGGCTACACGATGGTGAAGGACCATGTGCGGCTGTGCAGGGCGCGCGGGCGCGAGACCTTCGTGCCGTTGGCGCACCCACCGGGGCATGCGCAGGTCGACTTTGGCGAGGCTGTCGCGGTCGTCGGCGGAGAGCGGATGAAGATCCACTATTTCTGCATGTCGCTCCCGCAGTCGGATGCCTGCTTCTTCAAGGCGTATCCGCGTGAGACGACCGAGGCGTTTCTCGACGGGCACGTGTCGGCATTTGCGTTCTTCGGAGGCGTGCCGCTCTCCATCCTCTACGACAACACGACCATCGCGGTGGCGAAGATCTGCGGCGACGGAACGCGCGAGCGCACGCGTGCCTTCACCGAGCTGGTCAGCCACTATTTGTTTCAGGACCGTTTCGCACGTCCGGCGCGGGGCAATGACAAAGGCAAGGTCGAAGGGCTGGTGAAGTTTGCGCGCAACAATTTCATGGTGCCTGTGCCGGCCGCTGCCAATTTCGATGTCCTGAACGCCAGGTTCGCGCAGTCCTGCCGCGCGCGGCAGAGCGAGCATGCCGGTCAGCACGCGCAGACCATCGCCGGGCGGCTGGTGGCCGACGTAGCAGCGTTGCGCCGTTTGCCGGCTGTGCCGCTGGAGCCATGTGAGAAGCGCGCCGGGCGCGTGTCGTCGACCGCGCTGGTGCGCTACCGGACCAACGACTATTCGGTGCCGACCGCGTACGGTTTCCGCGACGTGGTCGTGAAGGGGTTCGTCGACGAGGTCGTCATCCTCTGCGCGGGTGAGGAAATCGCCCGGCACACGCGTTGCTACGGCGAAGGCGTATTCGTCTCCAATCCGCTGCACTATCTGGCGCTTATCGAGACCAAACCCGGCGCACTCGACCAGGCAGCGGCCCTTCGGGACTGGAACCTGCCGGACATCTTCCAGCATCTGCGGCACCTGCTCGAGGCCCGGATGGGGAACAAGGGCAAACGCGAGTTCATCCAGGTGCTGCGGCTGCTCGAAGCCATGCCGCTTCCTATCGTCACAAACGCGGTAACCGAGGCCATCCAGTTGGGCGCTCCCGGTTTTGACGCGGTCAAACTCATCGCGCTGGCGCGTATCGAGCGCCGTCTGCCGCGCCTTGATCTGGCGGCGTATCCGCACGTGCCCAAGATGGACGTCAAGACGACGCGCGCGGCCGACTATGCGGTGCTGGCAGCATGACGGGCAAAGACGCTATGCCTGTGGGGACGATGGCCGGAACGCCACAGGTTCTGCTCGCCCATCATCTCAAGCAGCTCAAGCTGCCGACCATCCTGCGCGAATATGAAAAGGTCGCGCGCGAATGCGCGCAAGGCGGGGTCGACCACACCCGGTACCTGTTGCGGCTCATCGAGCTGGAGCTCATCGATCGCGAGCGCCGGACCATCGAGCGACGGATCCGCGCGGCCCGTTTTCCGGCGGTGAAGAGCTTCGACACGTTCGACTTCAACGCCATTCCCAGTCTGAACAAGATGATGGTGGTCGAGCTCGCACGGTCCGAATACATCATGCGCCGCGAGAACGTCATCGCGCTCGGCAACAGCGGTACGGGCAAGACGCACGTGGCCCTCGCACTCGGCCTGGCGGCTTGCCAGAAGGGCTTCACGGTCGCCTTCACTACCGCGGCCTCGCTGGTGAACCAGCTGATGGAGGCACGAGACGAGCGACGCCTGCTCAAGCTCCAGCGTGAGATGGCGGCGGTGAAGCTGCTCGTAGTCGACGAACTCGGCTACGTTCCGTTGTCCCCGACTGGCGCCGAACTGCTCTTCGAGGTGCTGTCGCAGCGTTACGAGCGCGGCTCGACCATCATCACCTCGAACCTGCCATTCGAAGACTGGACGCAAGTGCTCGCCTCCGAGCGTCTGACCGGCGCGCTGCTCGACCGGTTGACCCACCACGCCACCATCCTGACGATGAATGGCGACAGCTACCGTCTCAAGCAGTCTACCGGACGCCGACGCCGCGGGGCGGAGCAAAACCAGGCCAGCGTCCTGTCCGACCCGGACACCGGCAAGATACTATCGTCCTGACCGCCTTACCGAGAACGGCAACGATATGAAAAGGGCCCCGATCGGGGCCCTTTTCATATCGTCAGCACGGGCCTCAAGTGGCCTGCTTTTACTCCGCCCCGCTGGCCTACTTTTTGCTCCGCCGTTGACAGTCAGCCCCGTAGCATAGGCAAGCGTGGCACCGTCGAACGGATCGAACGCCAGACCGGCGATCCAGCCGCCAAACCCGCCCTTGTCGAGCCGGAGCCAGGGCACCGGCGAGAGATCGCGTGAACTCCGCTCCCGCAGGCTCGACCAGTGCGCGCCACTGTCGGACGACAGCCAGACGGTATCGCGATGGTTCCAGCGATCGACCGTCGACACCGCCAGCCGGCCGGGATGGAGCCGATCGAGGCTGAGCCCCATGTAGCCGCCCTCGGCCTCGTCACCGCGCGCAGGCGTGATGTTCGTCCATCCGCCCGACCTCGGGTCGAGCTTCCAGACCTCCCCTAGTGCGACCCCGTTCGGACCGATGTCGGAGCAGTAATCGATGTAGAGCATGCCCTGTTGGTCTACTGCCGCCTTGACGGGCAGCATGGTCGAGGCCGGACCTCCGGCGACGGCGCTCCAGCTTCGACCGGCGTCGGTCGAGCGGTACAGGTGTTGCACCGTTGCGTCTGCGACGCCGGCATACATGGCGCGCGACCGGCCAAGGGCAGTTTCGCCCGGCGGGCCGAAGACGACGAAGGAGACGCCGCCATGGGTGTGGTTCGCGGCGGGACGGCCAAACCCCTTCCACGGGAAGCTCTCGACCTTGTGCCACGTCCGGCCGCTGTCCTTACTGTCCCAAAGACCGTCGTGCCGCGATCCGAAGAACAGGTGCGTCCGCCGATCCGGATCGATCGCGAGGCGCTCGCCCAGACCGCGACCGTCCTCGTTGCCGCCCATGCTGAAGGGAACCGGCGTTATCTGCCAGGAAGCGCCGCGATCGGCGCTCCGCATGATCGCCGCAGGCTGGCCGGCAGTACATGCCTGCGGCGAGGTAAATGATGTCTGGGTCTACCGGGTCCGGCGCGATGCTTTCGACGCCCATGTAGCTGTTCTGCGCTTGGCCGTCCTGAAGCGCAATCCAGCGCTGCGTAAGGGCATCCCAGCGATAGGCGCCACCCACATCGGTGCGCAAATATGCAAGGTTCCTTTCAGCGACGCTGAACACGATGGCGGGCGAGAACCCGCCGCCACCAATCACGACATTGTTCCATTGGTACGGCAGTTGGGAGGGAACAGGCAAAGTGGGAGCGGCAGCGAGCGAAGCCGCCGCGAGTCCAAGAAGCCGGATAACAAGTCTCACGCGGTCACCCTCTCCGATGTGACCATGTTAGCGAAGCAGGATCGGAACGGATAGTCGAGTCGTCTCACATATCGGCCTAGCCCCGCCAGAAACGCTACACTTGGTTCAGGTGCTGATTCGTGGTTCGAAAACAACTGTGAACTGGTTCGTATCGTCGGATTAACGTCCGTCCGTTTTTGGGCGCGGTACGATCGATCACGAACGGCCGTATGTGGGTCTACCCGGAAGCCGGAGGGCAGCGCGTGTTTCGTCAGCTATCGATCATCCATTAGGTGCTTCCCTGTCCCAACTTCGGCAGTTTGTTCTTTTCGCTTCATAATGGCAGAGCGCGATCAAGTTCAGCCATTTGAACGGATCAAATTGGTTGATCCACGTCGTTACCGCATCGCGCATAGTTTGGCGCTGTGAGACATGCGCGTTCGCTGGCCGCCAGCAGGCAGGCACCACCGTCGGAACGGCGGATAGCAGGTCCATACTGCCTGCTCGGCAGTTGACAGATAACTCTACTTAGGTTGAGTAGGAGCATGGGCCGTAATCGTCGACCATCGAAGCAAATGCTGATCTTGTTGGAAGCGCTGGCGGCGCATACGCAGCAGTGGCGCCACGGCTACGATCTGATGAAAGAAACGGGGCTTCTGTCTGGAACGCTGTACCCGCTACTGATCCGCATGACCGACCAGGGGCTTGTCGAGGCCGAATGGCGCGAACCGGAACAACCCGGCCGTCCTGCTCGACATGCGTACCGTTTGACGAATGCTGGAGTGGCATTTGCGCGGACGGCAACATTCGCCGGCCCAATGACCTTCACCAAGTCCGCGTTCGCGTGACAGCAGCTGTGTCGCGGGCTTTGCTGGCATTGGCCAGTCGGTCTCTCGGCTCGAATCGCCGAACCTGGGCGATGGCCATGGAAGCGGAGTTCGAAGCCGCGGTCGAGGATCGGCGTCCATTCCTGTTCGCTCTCGGCTGTCTGTTTACGGCGTGGCGCGAGATCGGGAAGCACAGCGAAGGGCGCCTGATCCTTGCGAACTACGCGCTTGCCCTAGGGTTACTCATCCCGGTGGCAGCTCTGCAATTCCAGCAGGCAATCGGCTTCCTGTCCTTAGCAGAGGGTCCGCCTTTTGGCATCCCAAGCGCCGGCGACGGACCGAATCTCTATCTGATTTGGTCTCAGAACAGCGCCATCCCGATCTTGCTGGTCACGTGGCTTCTGCTCGGTATAGCGCACCTTTGTCTTGCGTGGATGCTCGTGGAGGGGGATTGGCCGCGCATCGTGAAGTGCGGCACGCTGATCGGAGCGGCAACGATTACGCTGTCGCTATTCATGGGCGTATTGATGCTCGATTTGTCATCCTTGAGGGCGCAAGTCGCGGAGCTGGCGATCGAATTTGTGGCGGTAGTATCTATTTCGCGGTGGCATATGCGAGTTCTTGCAGGCGCCTCGCGCGATTTGCTTGCCTGGTAGCTTGTAGGCCCCGCAACGACCCACGCGACTGGCTGAGCCTCTGAAGACCTACTTGACTGATAAATCTACATATGTTGTGGTGTGTCTCGCACAAGGAGCGTGAGGCCCAAAGTGGAGGGGCGACGAATTGCCGAGGCCGTGTACGGGCCGAGAGGAAAGAGCGTCCGACACGCAAAGGGGAAGCGAAGATGAGACGTGTAATTAGCATAGGTGTCGTTGCAACCGGTACTGTATTGCTTGTTGCTTTATTTCTTTATCTTCGTAAGCCTGTTGTTGATGCCAGCGCGAACGGCTTGTTCGCAAACGACTTCTGCGGCACGATAAAGCTCGTCGACGGCGAGATGCTGCTGAACAATCGGCAAACCATATCATACATTGTCGGTAGAGATGCAGAGGGGCCGTACATCCTCCCACGCTTTGACGTCGGCGCCGTATCCGATCAGGGGCTCGACGTGGACGGAACGCGCTCGGTGCGCAAGCTGCGGCTCGACAGGCTACCTTCAGCGACAAAGCTTACGCTTCATGAGGGTTTGACACCCTATGTCTTTAAAAGGCTGGCGTCTGTTAATTCGCATGAATGATCTGGTCCCAACCAACATAGTTTGACTCTTAAATCTACATATGTTCCGATAGCGCGGAGCGAGGGCTGCCGAATGCCACCAGCGGTAGTTCGGCAGCGAACGGTGGAAAGACTTCGGCATGGCATACCGGCGTGCTGCACAGTGAGGAGGTGGAGCAACGATGAAAGCCATGACTGATATGTTCTGGGTGTCCCCCATACGGCTATTAACAGCCCTGCTTTTGCTTCCCGCGACAGCCATCGTGGGCGGCATAGACGCCCAGTCACAGGCAGCTGTCGGCAAACCTTCACCGAACCGCCTTGGCTTGGCTGTGCCCGGGCCGATGGCCATCAATGTTCGCATTTCATCCGAACCGGACGTTGTTCTGGCGGGAACGCTGTACCTCCCGGCAGGCCACGGGAAAGGTCCCTATCCCTTGGCCGTGATGATTCAGGGGAATGGACCCAATAAACGTGGCGGCTTCTCCGAGCTAATCAAGCGACTTTCGGCCGACGGTATAGCTGCTCTGGAATATGACAAGCGCGGGGTCGGGCAGTCGACCGGCACCTGTGAGGAGGATCCCGAGCGGCTGACCGCAGACGCTGCCGCCGCTGTTGCGGCGATGCGCCATCGCGCAGATATCGCTGGCAGCCGCATTGCATTGGTCGGCCATAGCGGGGGGCGGTGTAATCGCGCCCGCGGCGGCGGCTGCCGATCCAAACATTGCGGCCGTGGTGACGCTCGCGGGCAATGTTGGCGACGGGCTGCCTTACGTTAGGAAGGGGCTTTACAGGCAGATGATGAAGATGGTTGTCGGCGGCCGTGACACCCTCGTCGGCCCGGCGGCGGATGCGGCTATGACTTTGCTCCAGGCTCGCGTGGACAGCAGAGATGCGACTACGATCTCACGCCTTCGCGCAAACGCTATCGACCGGTTCGAGGCAGCGGGGTTCCCGCGGGCGCAGGCGGAACAAGCGCTCACGATGATCGACGTTCCAGATGCCTGGAAAGGGAGCAAATTACGCTCGGCCTCTGATCTCAAGGCTCTGCATATACCCGTTCTAGCGGTCTACGGGACCAAGGATACGGTGGTGGATGACGCACCTGCGGCACGTGCCGCTTTGGCGAGCAACCACCTCGCTCGAGTTGTGATGCTGGACGGACTCGGGCACTCGTTCCAGGAAGGCGCAGTCACAGGCGCGCCGGATGAGGCGTCGAAGTTAGGCCCGTACCTCGGATCACCTCGCGTTGTGGCAGTCGTTGGCGACTGGCTTCGAGATGCGCTGTCGTCGAAAAGTCCCAGGGGGATGGGAAAAGCGCGATAACGCGCACCTTCTCGCCGCTCGACGACTAATCGCCTGCTGCTTCTGGGCGCCGGTTCTCAGCCTTTTAAGGGCGCTTGACGGCGCTAAATCGCCATCCGCTCTACACGAACGATCATCGGCTATTGTGCCTATTCTGACTCGAACAGCAGGCGGTTTGCTTTCCTATCCCATTGCGACAGTCGCGAGCGGATAACCGGGTGTTAAAATCTGTCATTCGTAAAGATGAACCAGCGTCGGAAGTTGGGAAGCGAAGGAAGAGGCGTTAGCGTCCGTTTGGGGGTCTTCCCGGGGGTTAGACCTAGGCGGGTGGGCACGGTCCGTACAAAGTATCGATTTGGGCGGCGTTTTGCTTGAGCGACCCGAGTTTTGCCTTCGCGCGCAAAGCGTCAGTGACCGCATTAGTGTTCGCCAGTGGTAGCGGCACGCGGTTGCCGCGGTTGCAGGACCATTGCGTACCGTATCGCTGTTTACCGGAGAGCTTGAGCTCGACGCGGTCCGTTAACATCGCAAAGTTGCGCGGATCAATCTCGTCTTCAGAGGCCAGCGGTGCCATGAGACGCAAGGCAGTCAGCTGGAAGGCTGGATTGGCATCCGCGTGTTGGACAAGCAGCCAAGCCGCGCTGGATGCGTCGTCACCCACCTTTGAACGCGTTGGCCAGCCTTCATGAGCCACCTTGGTCGAAAGCCATGCCGTATTACCTTGATCGCGGTCGTCTAGGGCACGCAGAAGAATGCCTTCGTACACGATCCGTTCGAGCGACGAATAAGCTGCAGTTTGCCCCTCATGACGCTGGCTTTCGACCCATGCGAAACGCAAGGTCTGCTCGCCAAGTGGTCGGGTGCGCAGTTGCTCGGCATAGTTGCCTTGATCGATCACCTGCTGCTCTTGAAGCGCAGTCGCACGAATAATGCCGAGTGCATATGGCCGGACGCGATCGAGCGCAGCGGAAAACGCTGGCCATGTCACATCCGCTGGTATGGGGAGCTGTACGAACTGACGGCACGGTGCAGGCCGCGTATAGACGTCCTTACCAGGATCAAAACTTTGGCCCATCGTGGCCAGCAGGCCTTTCATCGCCGTACGCGACTGGTTCTCACACTTTTCATTCCACTCCAAAGCAGCGATGAATACCTGCTTGTCCACAGCTGTCGCATCAGCAAACCGCCCGCGTAACCATCGGTAGTCGCCGGGTTCGACGATGTCGTTGTGCAAGAAAGAGGTGAGGGCGGTTGGGACACCGGGGACACTCTGCGGCTGAGTCCTCGCACTGGCGGAAGCCGATCCGAGGAGTATGGCACTCAAACCCAGTTGGAATGCCCGCACCGATATTCTCCGTCAGCATCAAGTGATTGATGCGACGGGCCGCTTGAAAAGACAACAGCGGCAATGATGTTCGATCTCAGTTCCGGCGTGCCCTCGGAAGGTAGCTCCGCTGGGTTCTCCGACTTATACTATCCAGCTAGCAAATCCCTTTCGAAACCGGTCTTTGACCGATTAACGAATGATCCAATCTGAAAAGCTTAAACAAGGCTGCGAATTTCTGGAATTGGGGCTCGCACTCCAAGCCGTGGCCGTGCGCGTGTAGCAATTCCCTGTCTTAGGAGATTGAGCGAAGTCTCGAGGCAGTTGAAAGACGCAACCGCTTCTCGGCGCGTGAGCGGTTGCATCTCATGAGGTAAGCTTGTCGGTCTGCCACTTGTAAGATCAGGGGAGGGGGTGTGCTCGGCGGCGCGATGAACCCTCCGGCCATTCTTCCATTCGCGTCTAGGAAAGCAGACATCAATACTCCACCGTTGGCGAAGACCAGATTGTAGACGTCGTCTCCCATTCTACCCTTTCCTTTGTAAGTGACCGATCTCAACTCGCCCATGGATTTGAACATAGGTTGTGACATCGGCATATCGCTCCGCACCAAATCACCGAATTTGGGGGCAAGTTTGTCGTAATCTGGCGAGCCACTCGCCAGGCCAGCAACAAGGTGCCTCACTGCAGCCTCAGTGCCAGGTGATGGCATCTCTGCAGAAGGGATGCGGTTGCCTGGTTGCATTATGCCGCCCGCCATTCTGCCCTCGGAATCGAGCGCGGCCGACATCAGCACCTGACCGTTGGTGAAGACGAGGTTGTAGATGTCATCATTCTTCATGCCGCGTGAGCGAAACGTCACAGATCTCAGCTCTCCGAGGGCCTTGAACATGGGGTGTGTCATGGGGAGATCGCGTTGAACGACCTTAGCGAACCCAGGCGAAAGTTTTCCGTAATCGGGTGAGCCGCTCGCGAGGCCGGCGACAAGCTGACGCAGCATAGCTTCGGTGCCTGGGCTTGGTGCTGCGTTCGATGATGTTGCTAGCGCCGCATCGGCAACGGCGGGTGGAATTGCATGTTGGCCGCCAGTGCCAGGGGCCTGGAGCCAGAGGGTAAGGGCGGCTGCCGAGACTAAAATCATAAGGAACGCTCCTGAAATCACGTAGATGGAGGGTCGCCGCTCACCTCGCGTGGTCAACAGGTGCGGAATGGCGGCAGCGACATCCTCAACGATCGCGTTGGTTCCCGAAAGTCCGGACGTTTGGGGTACTAGTCGGTTGACCTCTTCGGCTGCTTCCACCAGCTTTGCCGCCTCAAGCGAGGACGTCACGCCCAGCGTGGCACGCGCCATCTTAAGACGCTTTTCGACAGCGTGAGGAGAGACGCCAAGATCCAGCGCCATCTCCTTGGCCGTCTGATGACCCAGACAACGCTTCAAGCATTCCCGCTCACCTATCGTAAGGCGCAGGATCGCGGCCTGCATGCTGTCGTCTATCTCGTCTTTCTTCATGCCAGCCATGGTAGCGCTTAAGGAGAAAGTACCAACTATGCCGTCTGGTACCGCTCTAGTACTCCGATTGGGTACCAACCCGTTCCGGCGGCGTTCCGAGTCCGCATTTTGGCGAGATCGATTAGCTGATCGGCATTCGAGAGCCGATGATAGGTCGGTGTCGTGCTGCAAAACCAACCGTTCCGATAAACCTGGGCAGTCGTAGCTCTCCGTGTTGATAAACGGAGCCTAAGGTACGTAACTTGACACGTAACCTGTTACCGAACATCCTTTGAAGATGGCCGACTTTATCGAGTCACATGGAAGCGCATTCCTAGCGCATCGACTGCGCCGCTCGTCGGATCGTATCGTCGATCAGATAAGCGGTGTTCTTCTCCAGCTAGGCCTCGACGTCCCACCGCGCGGCGCTTCAATGCTGTTGCTGATCGTTGAGCACCAACAGATCGGGGTAGTAGAAATCGCGCGACGCCTGCGATTGTCTCACCCGCTTATCGTTCGCATGGCACGGGAGTTCGAAGAGCGCGGCTTGGTCGAAGTCAACGCTGATCCGTCCGATGGCCGGCGACGGGTCTTAAGCCCGACGGACAAGGCACGTTACGAGGCTGCCGCGCTCAGCGCTTTCAACGCGGACCTCAACGCCCTGTTTGATGGCCTGTTTGCGGACATCGACGCTTCTCTGATCTCAGTTCTCGATCGCTTTGACGCCCAGCTTGATGCGTCATCGATCCCAATGCGCCTCGTCGCTCTCAAGTTGACCAAGGAGTAATCGATGTCCCCCCGTCGCCATGCCCTCGTGATGCTCCTCCCTCTGTTAGCTTTGACCGTGCCACCGTCTGCCGGCGCTCAAACGGCTACGGCTTCGGCCACGCCTGCACGGACTTCGAACCTCGACGCGGCCGCTCGCACAGCTATTGTGGCACAACTGGCGGCCGAGTTGCGCAGCCGATACGTATACCCCGAAGTTGGCGAGCGGGGCGCCACCGCGATTACCGCCGCCGCAACGTCGGGCGCCTACGATCGGATTGTGGATCTGCCCGCACTCGCCACGCGACTGACCGAGGACCTCCGCGGCGTCATGGCCGACAAACATCTGATGGTGTTCGATACATCCAACCGGCCAGCGCCGGGCGTCGCATCGATGCCATCCGGCGAGGCCGGGATCGTCCGCGCTGATCGGCTGCCCGGCGGGATCGGCTACCTCCAGATCGATGGGTTCGCTAATCCCTGGGCGTTCAAACCCGCGCTCGACCGCGCGATGGCGGGGTTGAAAGGCAGTCGCGCCTTGATCCTCGACGTGCGCGGCAACGGTGGCGGCGATCCCGCGTCGGTAAGCTACCTGGTCAGCTATCTCGTGCCTGCGGGCAAGCGAACCGAGATCAACAGGATTGTCGAGCGTAAAACAGCGACCACCGAGTTCAAGCGCGATTCCTTCTTCAGCGAGCCGACCCCGGTCAGCTTCGCCGGTGTGCCTGCCTATGTCCTTACGAGCGGCAATACCTTTTCGGGCGGCGAGGAGCTCGCCTACGACATGCAGACGCTGAAGCTTGGCACCGTTGTCGGAGAGGTGACCGGTGGCGGCGCGAACCCCGGGGAGCGTGTTTCCATTGGACACGGTGTCATGGCGTTTATCCCGACTGGTCGCGCGGAGAGCCCCGTTACCGGATCAAACTGGGAAGGACGTGGCGTCCAGCCCGATCTCAAGATCCCCGCCGCGGATGCATTCGCCACGACGCTGCGCCGCCTAGGCCAAATGCCTGCTGCCGCCACGATCGAGGCGGCGTCCCCCGTCTCGGTCTTCGCGCCGCGGACTGTAGCGCTCAAGGGCGGGGAGGCGATGCTGCGCCGCCTCTTTGCCGGCCGTGCTGCGTCCGAGCCTGATTACACGTTGATGAAACCGGACGCCTCAGAGGCAGGCCGCGCAGCGCTTGCGGCCACGCACCGCCGCTTGCAACCACTCGGCATTCCGCAGGCCATCCGCTTTCGACGGCCCGATGGGTTCGGGTTCGACGAGTTTACGCTCGTCTATCCCGATCGCACCCTTCTCATCGGAATCATGCTCGACTCAGACGGCAAGTTTATTGACCTCATCGGCCCTGATCCCAGCAAGTGAGTTTCGCGCTGTGCCTTTTCTCAAAAGGGAAGCGCAGACCGTGCGAGAACTCGCCGTCACATGAGCACGGACGTCTTTTGTTAAACGGTGGAGCTGGGCGCAAATATTTTTGAGTTACTGCCGTGGTGGCGCTCTGGTGGCGCTGTGGTGGCTTCAAGGGGAAGCCATTGAGCGCTGCGCAGCAGATTTGGCGAGCTTGATCAGGCCTGTACGGCCCTGATCAACCCCGGCACGCCGATGAGGGTAATGGCTCTTCTTAGATTGTAGGCGAGCGCGGTCAGACTGAACTCGGCGCGAACCTTCTCCAGCCCGCGCATCAGGAATGCGCCCTGGTTCATCCATTGCTTGATCGAGCCGAACGGGTGTTCGACCGTCTCGCGGCGAACGGCAAGAATATCAGGGCGCGCAACCAAGCGCGCCGCCATGCGGTCCAGCACCGCCTCGTTTTCCCAACGGTTGATGCGCCGCCAGCGACTGCTGGTACAGTTCAACTTGATTGCGCAGTCCGAACAGGCGGCGGGGTTGGAATATTGGATGTTGGCGTGGCCGCGCGTCACCGCGCGATAGCTGATGTCGAGGGTCCGGCCACCCGGGCAGTGGTACGCGTCCGCCTCGGCATCGTAACGAAAGAGATCCTTAGAGAAACGGCCATTGGCGATGGCGCTGCCCCGTCTCGGCCGGGCGACGAAGGGTGTGATACCATTCGCCTCGCATGCTTCGATGTCCTCGCCTTTGTAATAACCCATGTCGGCGACCACATCGATCTGCTCGACGTCTAGCGCGTCTTTCGCCGCCCCAGCAGTGGGTGCCAGCAGACCCATGTCGGTGCCGGCGTTGGTAACGTGCTGCTCGACGATCAGCTTGTGTTTCGCATCCACCGCTACCTGCGCGTTGTAGCCGACCGTGGTCTTTCGACCCGTGACCATCGCGCGCGCATCGGGGTCGGTTAGCGATATCTGGCTCTCGCCGCTGGCGTTCAGCTCGTGCAGCATCGCCTCCTGGGCCTGACGCCGCTCGCGCACCCTGGCGATCTTCGCGGCCAGTGCCCCGCTGCGGCCAGGCGCATGGCCATCCTCGCCGCGGTCGATGGCGTCCATCTCGGCAATATACCCCTCAAGCCGCTCGTCGGCCGCGGCAATATACCTGGCCAGCTTGTCACGGGAGAAGTTGCGTGCCGGGTTGTTCACCGCCTTCAGCCGCGTGCCGTCCACCGCCAGCAGCTCGCGCCCGAACAGGTCGAGCTTGCGGCATAGGACGACGAAGGCGCGGAACACTGCCTTGAAGGCGCTCCGGTTGTCGCGCCGAAAGTCAGCGATGGTCTTGTAGTCTGGCCGAAGCCCACGCAGCAGCCAGATCAGCTCGAGGTTGCGTGCCGCCTCGGCTTCCAGCCGTCGGCTCGACCGCACCCGGTTGAGATAGCCGTACAGGTACAGCTTGAGCATGTCGCCCGGGTCATAGCCTGGGCGCCCCGTCGCCTTCGGCCGCGACCGATGAAAACCGGCCTCGCCCAGATCGAGGTCATCAACGAACGCGTCTATGAACCGAACCGGACTATCCGCTGCCACATAATCCTCTACCGATGCCGGCAGCAGCAGCGCCTGGTCGCGCGCATGACCCTCGATATATGCCATGATTACAGCATACGCCCGTCAGCAACCTTGTGGAATCACCCAGCGAGTTTTCGCACGGTCTGGAAGCGATGATTGGGAATGGAGGGGTGGATTGCGAACGACATAGACCACTGCTTTTCCCCCGCCAGCCATGTTGTTGTCCAAATAATGTGAAAATTGAACCGGCACGGTCGCCATTGGAGCGGCCGATAAGTATTACCTTGGCAGGAGATGAAGCTGTGCTCGTACGGAATGCTTCATGGTAATGGCCGCAGCTGTGGCTGCCTTTTTTGCAGCGTCTGGTGCTCAGACTACCATCACGCCGCGGATGGCCGAATTCGATCTTGAGAAGGTTCATCATAAAGAAGCGACATGCGCAGACCGCAGCCCGGCCGATGAAATAATAGTTTGCGCTCCCAAGAACATGAACATCTGGATTTCTGACGCGGATAAGGCAAAATTTGCCCCGAAGCCGCTACGCGGTGAGTTCACCGGGCCGCTTAACGCAGAAACGAAGCTTCATGTCATTCAAAGTCAAAACCCTGCAGTTGTAACACCCGCTGCGGTCGTAACCCTTAAGTGGCGCTTCTAGCCCTTTTTGCCCCCCGCTTTTACGTGAACGAACGACCGGTTTCAGTACAATGGGAAGAGGCTGTCAGTGTCTGCTCGTGGGTCTGATCGGAAGCAGGGGCAATTACTTCCGCCCCGTGACTGACGTGCTTAGCTAAGCTCCCTTAGTGGCTTGGGCCCCCATCTAGCAGCAAGCATCGCTTGCAAAAGATCAACGTAGCTCCAGCCCTTGGCGCGGGCGGCGATCGCGGAGAGGCAATCTTGATCTTCGCGCCCCGGGCGGCCCGGCCCCGTCATGTTGGGCTTCATGTTGAGGTCGAACAATTTAAACAGACCATCACGATCGGCCCGGCAATCGATCCGGATCGCGGTGCGGGCGTCGACCAGCGCGGCTGCCGTTACGCAGCTGTCGATCATCGCCACGATGGCTAGTTCGAGTAGCCGCTCGGGAGCGATTGCGACGCTGTTGGCGGTGACCGGAACGTCGCCGTTATACGGTGCTACTCCGCCGCGCTGATCGAAGCGGTACACGGGTGGCAACGCCCAGTGCGTCGGTGCACGCGAACCGTCCGGACGCGGGGACGCGGGCGGCATGACGGTGACCGTCATCTCGTCACCATCGAGAAACTCCTCCACCATCAGCATGTCGCCGAAGGTGGCGGCTTCGATCAACGTAGTCGCGGCATCGCGCAGGTCGCCGAGGCTTTCCACCAGGGTGACGCCTTGGCTGCCACGTCCGCGCACCGGCTTGACGATCATCGGCAAGGACATGTCGCGGGACGCGCAAGCGTGCTCGACATCGGCCAGTGCGCAGACGTTCTCCTTCGCCGTGCCGGACAGCAGAAACGACCGCGCTACCGGCAGGCCAGCCTCGGCCAGGATTTGGTTGGTCTCGAACTTGTCGTCGAACGCCTGCATTGCCGCGGGAAGCTGCCCGACGATGTCGAAATCGGCCATGGCCGTCTCGAGCGGATGTCCTTCGAACAGGACCGTGTTCGCCCACAGGACCGCTGCGCCGGCTTCGCCTGCGCTACGGATGCCCTCGGCCGTGTCCGGAAAGACCCAGTCGAGTGCCTTGGCAGGGTCTGGCGAGGAGGTGGGCGTGACCACATTCACCCCGGCCGTCCGCAAGGCGAAAGCAATGTCGGCGCCGCCATCTGAATATCCGCCCGGTTTTGCGTCCTTTCGTAGTCCGTCGATCAACGGTGGTGGAAGCGCTTGGTAGAGCAGGGCGACCGGCGCAATTTTCATGAATAATCTCCTACGCACCGCGCCTTAGCCTGGCGCGGCGCGCGCGTGAAAGGGCATAGATTGCGGTCATGCGGCAGTGATACCTCCTGCATCGGCTTGATCCTGACGGTGGCGCCATTTGCGCTGGGGTACCCTGATGGATCGGACCGGCTAACACCCGGCAATCCGCTCGACGATGGTCTTGATCGCATCGCGCTCGAGGGGGGCGCGATCGATTGAATTGTGGATGCCGATACCCTCGATCAGCGCGTCAAGCGCGCGCGCCGTGAGCGGGTCGAAGAAGCGGCCTAGGGCGCCTCTGCTGTTGTCCATCCAATTTTGCATGACCGCGCTGACCGGTGGGTGCCGGGCCGCGAAGGCATAGAGTTCGTAGCTCAACAACAGGGTGCGCGGGTCCGCCCAAATCTGGTTCGCGATGATGTCGATGACTGCCGTACACGCCGCTGTCCTGTCGGTCGCAGCGTCCAGGCGGGCGCGGAAGGCAGCCGAGGATTCCGCGGCCAGTTGCAGGAAGGCCGCCGTGAGCAGGTCCTCCAGCGTCGCGAAATAATAGGTTACCGAACCGAGCGGCACCTGTGCCGCCTCGGCGATGCGGCGATGGGTCGTTGCGGCGGTTCCATGATCCGCAACGACCACCAGAGTCGCATCGATAATGCGCTGCCGCCGTGCCGGATCGTTGCGCCGGGACTGTTGGGTCATCGCCTCTTTACCTCGATCTCGGTATGTGTACATATGTACATAACATCGCGAATGGTGGAAAGGCAGCGGTTATGACGGAGGATCGGGTGACCAGGCGGACGGTGATCGGTGGTGCTGCGGCGCTGACGATCGTGCGCAGTGCCGGCGTCGCAACGGCGCAAGGCTCGGGAACCTCAGCGCTTGGGCGCCGTGACGGTCGCTGGCTGAATGCGCCCAACTCCTGGAAGGTCGCACCCGGCGGAGACCTGACGCTTGTCACCGACAAGGGCAGCGATTTCTGGCGCGAGACACATTACGGCTTCACCCGGGACAGCGGTCATTTCCTCGGCTTCACCGCGCCTGCAGCGTTTACCGCCCAGTTGCGCATTCGCGGCCAGTATCAGAAACTCTACGATCAGGCCGGCATCATGGTGCGGGTCGACGAACGACGCTGGGTCAAGGCGGGGATCGAATTGTCCGACGGGCGCGCCATGCTGAGCAGCGTGCTGACCGACGGAAAGTCCGACTGGGCCACCGGCCCCTATGAGCATGGCGCGCAGGATTTCTGGATGCGGGCGACGGTCGCCAAGGGCGTTTTGCGGTTGCAGGTCTCGGCGGACGGCAATACGTGGCCGCTGGTCAGATTGGCTCCCTTTCCAATCGCCCCCCGCCTATCAGGTTGGACCGATGGCCTGCACGCCCGAGCGTGCCGGGCTGGACGTGCACTTTTCAGACCTGAGCATCACCGCCCCGTTGGGCAAGGACCTCCACGACCTGAGTTGACGGCGATGACACAGAAGGAGCGGATGCTGGCGGGCCAGCTCTACGTCGCCGACGATCCGGAACTCGTCGCGGACGCGGCGCGCGCCGCGGCGTGGCTCGACCGCTACAACCGCGCATCGACAGCTACCGGGGCGGAGCGTCATGCGCTTTTGGTAGAAGGGCTTGGTCACGCGGGGCTCGGTGCGACGATCCGACCGCAGTTTCACTGTGACTATGGCTATAACATTCATCTGGGCGAGGGGCGCGTTTCTCAATTTTGGATGCACGGTGCTCGACGTAGTGTCGGTGCAGATCGGTGCGGGCACGCAAGTCGGTCCGGGCGTGCAGATCCTCACCGCCGATCATCCGCGCGATCCGGTCCAGCGTGGCCGGATGCTTGAGTTCGGTCGGCCGGTCATCATCGGCCGCAATGTCTGGATAGGCGGTGGTGCGCTGATCCTGCCCGGCATCACCGTCGGCGACAATGCGATCGTCGGCGCAGGCAGTGTCGTGACGCGCGATGTTCGCGCTGGTGCGACCGTGGCGGGAAATCCTGCTCGCCTGAGATAGTGGCAGATCACTCAAATACGCCGGACTTCGGAGGGACATGAATGAATGTCCGAAGTTCGGAAGGTCGGAAGCGGCCGCGAACGTCCGGAACTGGGTCAGGTTAGATCGGCAGACAAAAAGGGGACGACTTAGGAGCACTAAGTTCGCTGGACTAAACGACGAGTTCCAGGATGCCATCGTGCGCTAGGAGGGGGTCGTGACGCGGTACAATTCGCGGTGCAAGCGCTGACATCTCTTCCGTGTGAACCTCAAAGCGGATGAGCCGCGCCCAGCCAAAAGCGGTGGTAAGGGCGGTATCAGCTGCGTCGCGGCCCACTGCCATCAAGATGCGGCCGGTACGCGGGATGCGATGCCGTGCATCGTATGCATGCCAGGAATTGCCGAGATAAACCTCGAACCAGGCATGGAAATCCATTGCGGCGTCGACGGGCGGTACGCCGATGTCGCCGAGGTAGCCGCTGCAGTAGCGCGCCGGGATATTCATGCAGCGGCACAAGGCGACTGCTAGATGGGCGAAGTCGCGACAGACGCCAACCCGTTCCCCATACGCCTCGTAAACGGTCCGTGTAGCGCGAGCGTAGCAGTACCCGTAGGTGATATGCTGATGAACGAAGTCGACGATCGCGCGGACGCGCGAAGCCCCTGGTGTGGTTCCGCCGAACAGGCGCCAGGCCTCCGTCGTCAGGCGGTCGGTGTCGCAGTAGCGACTGCCCAATAGATATGTAAGTATCTCCGCCGGGAGTTCCTCAACCGGTTGTTGGTCAGCGGGATACTGAGGATCGGGTTTGCCGCTATCCTCAATGACGAAGTCGCAGGACAGCGTCGTCACGCCGGTTGGCAGCATCAGGCGGGTGCAAATATTACCGAACGCGTCACGGTAGTCTTCCCGATCCGTCGCCGCGCCGATGGACATTTCGTACGGTGATCGCAGATCGACCAGTCGCGAAGGGTGAAGATTGAGCATGGCGATGACCGGCGTCGGGGCATTGCAGTCGAAGGTCAGGGTATAGCCAGCGTGGATGAGCATAGTGCCTCGTCGAGAAAGCACCCGCGATGAACCGGACCGGCCGCCGATGATGTTTACTATAAACCAGCAGCGGGCTTGGTGGTTGCCTGTTCCCGCGTAATGAGCCTGTGCTCCCACAACGTTTCCCCCGCGAGAGGTGCACGATCTGGAGCCCGCCTGGTTTTGGCCACGGAAAACACCGCAGCGAAGTTCGCCCTTCTTAGGCCATCCTCGCACCAGGAAGGAACCAGTAGTCAAACCCATTCGCTCCGGGCGCTACCACTGAGGAAACAGCGATGGATGAGTTTGCGCGCATGATGAGTATGGAGGGTGTGCGTCCTCTCAACACCCTGAAAGAAAACCCCAGCCGTATTGTCAAACAGCCGTCGCCAGTCCCCAGCCAACCCCAAGTAACGCCGCTGGAATTGGGTTCGGGCGGATATGCATGGGTTACAGGAAAACGTGCGCGCACTGCGCTCGAGACGGCCTTGGAGCGCCTTGCTAACGAGATCCGCAATGGCCGCCGTGGCTGGGCAACCGGTATTCTACAGGATGGCAGGACGGTCACATTGCCGGCTTCGTCAGGAGCGGCATCGCTGCTTGGCACCGCAGATCGTCAATCGCTGCGCCTTATGATCGTCGGCGGCGACGGCTGGACCTTCGTCATGCATCCGTTGATGGGGGTCGCTACGCTCGATGACGATCCTGCCGAGTCCGAACGAGTGTCCAAAGTTGGGAGGCGGGTAGAGGCACGTGGATGACCGTTTATGGGTCCAACGGCCCGCCGGTCGCCAAGCTTAAATCCTCGGTATGAAAGCAAACGCTATCACGGCAAGAAGGACACCGTCGTCATAATCGAGCATTTCGCACCTGACGCTTATGGCCTCCTTATTCTAGCACCTGAGATTGCGCTTGGCAGTGGCTGGCTTGGCGGCGACAGGGTCGTCGGTCGCGCAGCCATCCGTGACCTTTTAAAGAAGGCCGATCGTTTTCACCAAGACGAACGGCAGAGACTAACTATCCATTTGCCCAGCAGAGCGCTCACGCTCCGGTTGGATGAGGTCGAACGATACTACGGAGCGTAACACTGCTCCGCGATGGCAGCTGAATGGATGCTCGGGTCCGAATAGCACTTTAGTAGGCTAAGCGGCCGCATTTCGGTCAAGGGCGGCGGAGGGCAGGGTAGCCATTGGTAATTGGGTCGTGTCTGTTCAAAGCAGTGGGGCGCCAGCCGCCCGATCGCGCCGTAGACCAATGATCACGCTCCACCTAGAAGCTGGACTTGTAGCTTGGGGGGCGAAGATGCAGGCGATGAAAAGCACACTGTCTGACCGACAGGCTGTCTGGGCCTTCGTGTTGGGCTGTCTCGCCGTGACTGCGGGCGTGGCCGCGCATTTGCCAATGTTCGCGATGGCGCAGTCGATGCACTATCATCTGGCCGGCATGCCGATGGACACCATGATGGTGGCCGGTATGGCGCTGATCGTGCTGGGTACTCTGGTGGCGGCCTATGGTCTGCTGCCGCGCGATGTGGCGGCCCGGCGCGCGGCAGCGGCTGGCATCGTGATCGCGGCGCCGGAAGACGCGGCGCTCAGGCCAGCGCATTGGGGTTTGATGGCGGTGTTGGTCATTGCGCTCGTGATCGACGTGATGAAGCCCGCTTCGCTCGGATTTACCGTGCCCGGTATGATCAGCGAATACGGCGTGCCCAAGAAGACGGTGTCGCTGGTGCCGTTCTTCGCGCTGGCCGGAACGGTGACTGGATCGGTGCTCTGGGGCTGGATCGCCGACATCTACGGCCGCAAGGCTTCGATCCTGTTGTCGGCGGTAATGTTCGTCGGCACGTCGATCTGCGGCGCGATGCCAAGCCTCGCCTGGAACATCGCCATGTGTTTCATGATGGGTGCCGCGGCGGGCGGCATGTTGCCAGTGACCTATGCACTGCTTGCCGAGATGATGCCGAGTCGCCACCGCGGCTGGAGCCTTGTCCTGGTCGGTGGGCTGGGCGCCGTCGGCGGATATTTCGCGGCGAGCGGCTTGTCGGCGGTGCTGCAGCCTATCTTCGGCTGGCGCATCCTTTGGCTCGCCAATCTTCCTACTGGGCTGACCCTGGTCGTCCTCGGCGCGTTCATACCCGAATCCGCCAAGTTCCTGCTCGCGCGCGGGCGGGTCGACGAGGCTGAGGCGGTGATGCGACGGTTCGGCGCGCAGGCGCAGCGACCTAGCACGGGGGTCATCGCTGAAAAGCGTACCTCGCATGCGCCGATCGGCGTGAAGCTCTACGGCAAGCTGGCCGCCCTTAGCCTATGCGCCCTGTCGTGGGGACTGATCAACTTTGGGCTGCTGCTCTGGCTTCCGGCCGATCTGGTCGCCAAGGGCTATTCCGTGGGCCTCTCAAGCAGGCTGCTCGCGGAAAGCGCGCTCATCGCCTTTCCTACCGTCTTCGTCGCGGCCTTTCTGTACAGCCGATGGAGCACGAAATGGGCGCTGGCGACGATGATCGCGGTGACCCTAGCGGGCTTGCTGCTGGTACTGCGTTTGGAATTTGCAGGTAGTGGCAGCCCCGTGCTGCCAGTGGCGCTGCTGATTGTCGGGACCAACGGCATGATTGCGACCGTGCTACCGTATGCGGCGGAGAGCTTTCCGCTGCGAGTTCGCGGGCGCGCCACCGGCTGGGTCGCGGCCTGCACGAAGGGTGGCGGACTGCTGGCCCAGGGACTGACGATCAGCGGCATCGTCCTGTCGATGGGTATATCATCGTTGCTGGTGATGGTGCCGACCGCGCTTTCCCTGATGCTGATCGCGTGGTTCGGCCACGAAACGCGCGGCCGCGATCTGCGCGATCTTGATGCCGACAGCGGTCAACTTGGTCACGCAGCGTTATAGGTCTCCCGAATTGCAGCGATTGACGTCTGCTTCGCTGTACCTTGACGGCTCAAGGGGCAATTGCTTGCCCGTTCCCATAGCCGTTCCGTGGTCAGCCTGCCCCACAAAGCGGTTTCGCCTTCAACATGAACAAATGGCAGAAGTTGAGAAACGAAAAACGCGCCGCAAATGGCCGGGTATGGGTCGGCGCGGATGTCGACTGATTCGGTAATCAGACGATCCACCTATCGAGATGCGCGCAGCCCTGCGATACCGCCAAAAACGGCGATCACGGTTCATCCCCGTTCAGCGCTCGTAATGAGATGTTGAGGACGGACGGCTATCGATTGGCTATGGCGTGTCGTTCATCAAAACCCCAACCGTCTAGGCTGGCGTAGGACGAGCGAACGGACGTTCGCATTGCCGTTGATTGAGCTATGACAATCACCGCGGGCAAGTTTGGCAACAAAACTGGTCGGGTCAAAACTGCACGAGTTTGGGGTGCGGAATTGAAACGCGCCTTGGGGTGACCATCGGCACATTCGTACACATTGCAATCCCATATTTTGCCGACGTTTCCGGCTGGGTCGCCTGGAGCAGTCTGGAAGCAATTGATATCGATTTTTGCAATCCGATACCGACTCGTGTTCTCGAATATATCGTTGATCAGAACATCGCAAATTTCGCGTAACAGTAACACGGCTCAGACTGCGTCATTCGATATCTGCACTGGCGTCATCCATACGCTACTCAAAACAGGAGCGCCGCTTACGTACGCCCCTGTTTTGTAACAGTCCGGACTTTAGAACGCGAAAGTAGCACCTGCACGGAAGGTGCGACCTACCACGCCTGCGTAGTGCCAGCTTGGCAGATAGTTGACGCCCGAGTAAGACGCAGGTGCAAGTGGGGGCTTTCTCGTTGGTGAAGTTGCCGACGTTGACGTAGAACGAGAAGTCTTCATTTACTTTCACCGTAGCATTAAGATCGGCATAGATGAACCGCTTTACGTTGCAGTACTTAGCCTGCGACTCAGCTGTCGGATATGCATAAAGACTTCCAGCCGCCGTAGCGCACGAAAGATCAATGTTGCCGTTGGCATCCGCCGCCTCTTCGTCCGCTGCGACCTGGCGGATCTTTGAGACGTAATAGGCCGTTGCGGTGAGCGAAAGCGGCCCCAGCTCCAACGTGTTCTGCCAGTTGCCACGCCACTTCGGAGTACCTGCACCCGACGACAGCTCGTACGGTCCAAGCGTCCCGACGTACTTGCGGACGACGCCATCGCCAAAGTCGACGTTAAACTTCAGCACCTGGGTCACGTCCAAGCGACTGGTGAACTTGACGTCGTCGTTGATGGGTATAGCCGCGGTCGCGGAGTAGTCGATTCCCTGCGTCTTGAAGTAGCCTGCGTTGACGTATGGACCGTTGATCACGAGCACGCGGGGCAGCGCGTTCGGGAACAATGGATCTATCGCATCGACGGCACCCACCGAGTAGCCCGGAATGGCGGCGACGGCCGCGGTCGCAGCAGCAAGGTTGGTCTGGGAGTAGTACGCGGCACGTGCGTCACCGGCGTTCGGGCCCGCCACGATCACATCCGACTTTTTGACGTTGTAGTAGTCAACCGTGAGGCTGAACACGCGGTTCGGTGCGAACACTAGCCCGCCGGTAAAGCTGCGCGACTTTTCAGGCTTCAGGTCTGGGTTGCCCGAGAAGCCACCACCCACGCTGTAGGACTGAGCATAGGGATTGGAGCTGCCGCCATGCGCGAGCACGAATGAAGCTGGCGGTGCGAAGGTTACGAAACCCGGATAGCTCGAACGCGGGTTGCTTTCGGCGAAGGTGGGCGCGCGGAAACCGTTGGAGTAGGTACCACGGACGGAAAGCTGTTCGATCGGCGTGAACTTTGCACCAATCTTCGGCGAGAAGTGGCTGAAGCCTTCAGAATAATGATCGTAACGTCCGGACGCGTTGACTTCGAACTGCTTGACGATCGGCGCGTTCAGCTCGAAATATCCGGCTGAGACGGTATGCTTGCCGAACGCGGCAGCGGTGTTGCTGTAATTCAACAGGTCCGGGTTGGTGCCGGGGTTGTCCAGCGTCTCGCGACGCACCTGTCCGCCGACTGCAAGCTGCAACGGACCGCCTGGCAACTGGAACAGTTCCTTGCTGACCGATGCGTCGAGCGACGCAAGCGAGGTGGACGAACGCGCCAGGATGTTTGGCGCAACCAGCTGCCGGACTGCCTCGGTGTTCAGTTCCGGATTCACGAAATTGTACGCACCCGTGTTCACGGCCTGCTGCAGGCCGGCAATGCTTGGCGTGCCAAACTGCTCGATCTTCAGGTTGTCGCGTGCGCCGACGGCCTCGACACGCCAGTCCCAGCCGCCGTCGAAGGTGCCGTTGAAGCCGATCGCGCCACGGATGACCTCGTTGCCGCGGTTGGATCCGGTCAGCAGGTCACCGAACAGGTAGTAGATGCGTGCCGCACTGCCCTCGGCGGCGAACGGGTTGTTGGGGTTCAGCGTACGGGTCGCCGACGTCGCGCAGTTAATGCCCGATGCGCAGATGTACTGCGGCAGGACGATGCCGGGATTGTTCGATGCGGTCAGCGGCGATGCGCCGTAGGGCTGGCGCTGGCGGATCGCGCTCGGCGAGCTGGTCGGGTAGATGATGTTGACCTGGCTATGGGAATAGCTTCCCAATACGTAGGCTTCGACGTTGTCGCTGATCTTCAGGCTGAGACGGCTGGTGAAGGAGAACTTCTCCTGCAGCGGCTGAACCTGGCTGTAGTCGCTTGTGATGTTGCGCGAGCAGCCGGTACCACGATTGGTGCCGGTGGTCAGGGGTGTAGGTGCCGTTCGGGCAGTTCGCGTTCAGCAGTTGGAAGTTGTAGAACGGGTTACCGTTAGCCTGCAGGCCACTCGGGGTGTTCGCGATCGAGCCTGCGAGCGGATTGTTCAGGTCGGTCTGCCCTGCGCGTACCACCACCGCGTTGGTTGTTGCGGTAGTCAGCGAACTGTCGGCCGCGTTGTTATCGGCCAAGCCGAGCGAGGACAGGTCGTTGGTATTGTACGGGAAGCCCACGTCACGACCGGAGATGCGTCCGTCGCGCTGATACTCGCCGTTGACGTAGAAGTTAAAGTTCTGCGTATCGTAATCACCGACGCCGGCGGTCATGTTCGCGCGGTAGCGCGAGCCATAGCCGTGCTCGGCGATGCCGCCTTCAACAGTACCGGTGACGCCCGTGAACCGCTTCTTCAGGATGACGTTGACCACGCCGCCGATCGCGTCCGCGCCATAGGTCGACGAGGCACCGTCCTTGAGCACTTCGACGCGCTCCACCGCGCTAAAGGGAATGGAATTCAGATCGGTGTACGAATTGTGCCCATCGTCGTTGATAGGGAACGCGGACGAGCGGAGGCCGTCGATCAGGATCAACGTCGAGGACACGCCGAGACCGCGGAGCGAAACGGCCGACCCGCCAGCCGAAAACCCGCCCTGGAAACCTGTTGGGATCGAGCCGGCGCTGTCGGCGGAGACCGAGCGGAGAGCATCGGCGATCGTCGTTACACCTGCACGTTGCAGCGTCTGGCTTGTCAGGACCGTGACCGGCGAAGGGGTCTCGGTGTCGGTGCGGCGGAACAGCGAACCAGTGACAACGATCTCGTCGCCGGCCGTCTGCGCGGCCGCGGGATCAGTCTGGTCGGTAGTGGCGTTCACCGCGTTTTGAACGGGAGTAGCGGCCGGCGATTCTTGCGCCGGCGCGGACGCCGTCGCGTCCTGCGCAAACGCTGCCGTCCCTGCGAATGCAAACGGCGTAGCCGCAGCAAGCAGAAGTGCTTTGGTCGTGAGCGAAATGCTTTTCATCGTTATCCCCTACCTGAACCAGTTGACCGCACTGCGATCCCCGGATGCACCGCCCATTTTCATCACGCCTAAGCGCGACCCCTGAAGGACGCATCGAAAGGTAGGTGAGACTGTCGCAATTTGTAAAGATCGTAAAAATGCAGGCTGACTTTGGCAGCAGGCTGTTACTCAAATGACACGCCGAAAGTTGGGAACGTATATTTGCGGCAAAGCCTATGGCGTTAACCGGACGCAGACGGCTGGAGTTTGGCGCCTAAAACGCCTCACACATTCAAATGCAGATGCGGGTTGCACTAATGGGGCAGTTAACTTAACCTAATCTCTGCGTGTCGTTAGTCCCTTTTCGACAGCGTACCCTCGGGCGGCTTCGGTCGCCCTTTTTTGTACCGGCTGGTGTCACGTGAGCTCCGTGGTCCCTCCTACTGAGACCCTCGCGCACCGAGGAACTCCAGCGCTGAAGCGGAAGTCGGCGCTGAAGTAGCCTGTTCTGCCGTTGCCGTAATGATCACCACGCCGCAGTTGGAAGCTGGCGGGGCAGCGGGCAGTGCCAAGGCTCTGAACCTTCTCCGCGGGAAAACTGAACGGATGGCAAAAGTTGGGGAGCCAGAAAGAGGCCGCGAATGACTGCAAGTGGGTCTGCATGCTTGGGGCGTTGCTCGCACATAAACGACACGGGGATTGCGGCGGGGCAACCTTGCGGCGCTACAGATTGAAGCGTATATGGGTCGGGCTACGATGTTCTATGTCTATAGGTCATCCCCTGAGCCCCGAGCGTTCCAGCGTTCGGGGCTCAAACTTTTAAGGACGCCCCAGCGTTCCAGCGCCGGGACGTCCCCAACTCGGCCTAGTGGCGCGACAGCTCGATGATTTTCACTACCAAGCTGAGGAGCGCGACGACGAGCGTCGCGACGCCGAGTACCAGTGCTACGATTGTTGCGGTGTCTATATGTATCACCTCCCTTGACCGCCCGGGTTGGGCGGCCACGGGCCGGATAGGCTCTCTGGCATTGATAGACTAGCCTTCCGACGCGGAGAAGGTGGCAACCCTAGGCGACGATCATCAATGATCTACAGCTCGGAAGTGATCTGCGGCAACGCGAGTGAGTGCGAGAATCCGTGCGCCCGGACATCGAAGAGCAACTGAACAAACGGCCGAAGTTGAGGAGGGAGAAGAGGACCGTGAATGTCTGCTTCTGGGTCGCTTTGCCGCCGACTGTCTGATCGGAGCCGTCTGCCGTATGCCAACGCCGCCAATTTCGAGAGGTTGAGCCGCTGTCGGTAGAGCAGTCGCATACCAGCGTCGCTCGCCCACAAAGGTCTGGCTGGCGCTGGCTTGTTCCCGCGCTACAAGAACATGAGCTGTTGGGAGGAGTACACGATGAAGGCCGTTGTTCGGGTAATTGCCGCCCTATTTTGCCTCGTTATGCCTTCCACAAGCTGGGCCGAGGATCAGTTCAAGCTGCTCGTGATCGCGACACCCAGCAAGTACCATTACGAGTATATACCTGTGGCGCGGGAAAACCTCGAGCGTTTGGCGAGGCTCCACTCGTTCGGGGTCACTTGGACGAGTGACCCTGCCGTCTTCGACGACGACCTGCATCAGTATGCAGCGGTGCTCTTCCTCAACACACCAGCAGAGCAGTTGAGCCAGGCGCAGCGCAGCCATTTCGAGCAGTATATGCGGTCGGGTGGGAATGCCATGGTAGTGCACCGGGCAGCGATCATTCCGCCCAATGCCTGGCCGTGGTACGAGAAGTTAATCGGCCGCTCCTTCATCAACCATCCGATGGTCCAGACTGCGGTCGTCACCATTGCGGACAACGGATTTCCCGCGACATTTGGCTTGCCGGACCGCTGGATTTGGAGCGACGAATTCTACGTCACCAGCAACCCATATAGCATCACGATCAATCCCGTGCTGAAAGTGGACGAGGCTAGCTACGATCCGACCAGGATCTGGCCTGGCCAAGTGGGCAAACGGATGGGCGGGGACCATCCAGAGGCGTGGTTCCAGCAGTACGAGAAAGGGCGCGTGTTCGTCACCCTGCTCGGGCACAATGTCGAGATGTACCGGGACGAGCGGTATCTACAGCACCTGCTAGGCGGCATATACTGGACGGCTACGGGGTTAGGGCGACGGGGTTGACCCGTCAGCGATACGGCGTTGAAGCCTGTCGAACGTAAGATCTGAAGCCGACCGAACGGCTGGTGAACAAACGACCGTTTACGGGTGTCCTTGATCGGCTGCGGACGTCCGCCTCTGGGTCACCACGCTAATCGTTCGATCAACTGGTCGAAGGCGAGAGAAAAAGCGGCAGCGGCTTCCGATTAGGCACGGTTCACTCCGCGCACATGCTCCCAGACGTTGGAAATGACGACTGATCCTTCTCCTACCGAGGACGACACGCGTTTCACCGACCCGGCGCGGACGTCGCCGACGGCATAGATGCCTGCGCACGACGTGGCGAAGGGCGACATCGCGCCAGCCGCCTCGCCGGTGAGCACGAAGCCCTTGCCGTCGAGAGCGACCAGTTCTGAGAGCCAGCCCGTATTGGGTGCCGCACCGACCATCACGAAAACGGCGCAGCTTGCCACGGTGCGGTCGCCGTCTCCGTTGCGGATCGTCACCGCCTCCAGCCTGTCCCCGCCATGGAGTTCGACGGCATGGGTGCCGTATTCGATAGTGATCGCAGGGTCCGCCTCGAGCCTGCTCGACAGATAGCTGGACATGGACGAGGCCAGAGTGTCGCCGCGTACCAGCAGGCGAACGTGCCGCGCCGTACGGCTGAGGAACATCGCGGCTTGCCCGGCCGAATTACCGCCGCCGATGACCAACACCTCCGTATCCCGGCAGAAGCGCGCCTCATTCTCGGTCGCCGCATAATAGATGCCCGTGCCCTCGAACTCGGCAAGGCGTGCGATCGGCAGGCGTCTGTACTGGACCCCGGTGGCAACGACGACAGAGGCGGCGAGTACGCGCCGACCATTGGCGAAGGTCGCACAGAAGGCGCCATTGTCGAGCTGGTCCAGCGACTCGATCCGCCGGGGCATGACGAAGCGCGTGCCGAATTTCATCGCCTGCACCTCGCCGCGCCACACAAGATCGGCGCCTGAGATGCCGGTGGGAAAGCCCATATAGTTTTCGATCCGGCTGGACGTGCCGGCTTGGCCGCCGATCGCGGTCTCGTCGACCACCAGCGCGCGCAACCCTTCGGCTCCCGCATAGACGCCCGCCGACACGCCGGCGGGGCCGGCCCCGACGATGAGCACGTCGAATGCCTCGTCCTCGGGAACATCCTGATCGAGTCCGAGCAGCCTTGCCACCTTCTCCGGCGTCGGATCGCTCACCACCACGTCGCGGCCGAACACGACGACGGGCTCCAGCGGTGCGGTTCCGCAACTGCTGGCGACATGCGCGGCCTCGTCGCTGCCAAGCGGGTAGGAGCGGTAGGGCAGGCGGTTGCGCGCGGCGAACTCGGCCACTCGTCTGACGGCCTTGTCCCCCCTCTTCGCCAACCAAGACCAGCATGCCATCGCCGGCATCCAGCTGCCGCCGACGGCGTGCCGCCAGCACCGTGATGACGATGTCTGACATCTCCGGTATCGCCGCCATCAGGCGAAGCATTGCGGATCGCGGGACTTCGACCACGGTCGTGTCGCTCGCGGCGCGCATCGGTAGCGACCATGTGCCGCCGGACAGCAGCGAGATCTCGCTCATGAACTGGTTGGGGCCAAGCGTCGAAGGCACCAGTCGATCGCCCGTGAACGGGTTGACGACCTCGATCTCCCCATCCTCGACATAGACGAAGCGGTCGGCCGGCGCGCCGATCTCGGCCAGCATCGTTCCCTTGCAATACTGCGTGCGTGTTCCCGCCGCTAGGATCGCGGCAATATGCGCAGGCTGCAGTGGAACCCGCTGCATTTCCCGCAGGTCACGGCCAATCGTTTCCATGAACGCTTTCCCCTATGCACCCCGACATTAGCCCGTCCAACGCGGCGACGGCAATCGCCCAGGAACGGTGTAGCCGGAATACGGGCGCTACCCGATACGCGCCCCGATCGCATTGACGCCGTTCGGGACAGATTGCAGGACCATCGGACGGGCAGGAAAAGGGACGGCTTTGTGCATCCAGCGGCGAACTTCGAGCTGATCATCCTGATGTTCCTGGTGGTGCTGGCGCTTCACTATCTGGCTCGCCGTCTGTCGCTGCCACCAGCAGCGGCGCTGATCGTCGGCGGGTGCGCGGTGGCCTTCGTACCGGGTGTGCAAGGGATCGCGATCGATCCGGAGCTGGTGCTTGTCCTGTTTCTCCCACCCCTGCTGATGGACGGCGCGTGGTTCACCGCGGTTGCACCGTTCCGGAGGCACATGGCCGGCATTCTCTCGCTGGCGGTCGGCGCCGTCTTCTTCACCACGGCGGTCGTGGCGATCGTGACCAGGCTGCTGATGCCGCAGCTGCCCTGGGCCGCCTGCGTCGCGCTGGGCGCGATCCTGTCGCCGCCCGACGCGGTATCCGCCCGCGCCGTGTTGCAGCGCGTGAAACTCCCGCGCAGGCTAACCACGCTGCTCGAAGGCGAAAGCCTGCTGAATGATGCCGCGGGTCTCGTGCTGTTCCGTTTCGCGGTGGCGGCGGTGCTGACCGGCAGCTTCCATCTGGGGGGCGGCGACCGGAACGTTTTTCGTGCTGGTGGCGGGCGGCATCGCGGTCGGCGCGGCGATCGGCGGGCTCTGGGTAGTTCTGCTACGCCGGCTCGGCGATGATACGCTGATGATCGCAGCAACCGTGCTGGTCTGCTGGAGCGCCTATATCGCGGGCGAATTGCTGCACGTGTCCGGCGTCATTGCCGTCGTCACCGCGGGCCTTGTCTGCGGCTGGTATCAGCATGTCGTCTTCACCGCCCGCGTGCGCATCCGGGCGATGGCATTCTGGCAGGTGCTGGTGTTCCTTCTCGAAGCCACCGTATTCCTGCTCATCGGCCTGTCCTTGCGGGGACTGCTGGACCGGGTCGGCGGGCTCGACATCGTCGTAGACACGATGGCGCGGCCCGTGCTGCTCATCGTCCTCGCGGTCGTCGCTGCGCGGTTCCTGTGGATATTCGCCGTCGATGCCGGCGTCGCGACCGGTCGCCGCATCGGGTGGACGCGACAGCAACCGCTCCGGAACGCGGGCGGCGGTGGTGATGAGCTGGGCCGGGATGCGCGGCGTGGTGACGCTTGCGGTTGCGCTCTCGCTGCCCGAGGCGATGCCAGCGCGGGATCTGATGCTCGTCACCGCCTTCGTCGTGATCCTCGTTACCGTCCTGGTGCAGGGCACCTCGCTCGGCTGGGTTATCCGGGCCGTGAAGCCGCATGATGACGGCAGCGCGCGACCGCCGCTCGATCTGCACGCCGCCGAGATGATACTGTTCCAGGCGCAGTTGGCGCTTGTCGAGCGCGAGGCGGTGGCGGTCGATGGCACGGTCATCCACCCGCAGCTCCTGCGGCGCTACCGCACCCGGGCAACGGCAGCCGATGCGTTTGACGGTACGGTGGAGGAGCGCAACGTGGCGATCGCGAGCCATTTCGACGTCATCATCGCCGCGGTCGCGGCCGGCCGTGCCGAGCTGGTTCGCCTGCACCGTGGGGGCCGCATCGATGACGAGACGCTCCACGATCTCGAGCACGATCTCGACCTCGAGGAACTGGCCGCAGCGGCAGCGAAGGGGTGAACGCGCTCGGTTACTCGGCGCCGCGATGAAGACGCGCGGACGGCGGCCGGATCAATAAGGCGGGTCGAGCCGCTCGCGCTGGGCGCGGGCGGCCTGCGTCCACCAGCCGAGATCATCGGCGAAACGCGGGAAGGCGCGGGTGAGGGGCGGCACCGCCGTCGCCCGCCGGTTCTCCGGTCGCATCGAAGGCATGGCCGATCCCACCCACCGCGATCGTGCTCGACACCACCACCATGCCCATCTCGGACAGGATGCCGTGCCATGCGAGGCCGGCGCGGGCACCGGCGAAACGTCCGGCCGAATAGCTGACGATCGCTGCGGGTCGCCAGTACCATTCCTCGAGGAAATGGTCGGTGAGGTTCTTGAGCCCGGGCTGCACGCCCCAGTTATATTCGCCGGTCACGAAGACGAAGGCGTCGGCCGTCCTGATTTTTTCTGCGAGTGCCTCAAGCGCGGGCGGCGCCTCGCCGCTGGGATGCTCCTTGTACATGCGGTCGAGCATGGGGAGGTCGACCGCCCTCGCGTCGATGAGCTCGGCCGATGCTCCGCGCTCGGCAAAGGCGCGGACGAGCCACTCGGCGAGGCGAATGCCCTGTCGGTCGGAGCGATAGGAGCCGTAGAAGATCAGGACCCGATCGGGCATCGCGGCAATTCCTCGTTAAGCGTGTCGTGCAGAAGCACGGAGCGCCCCATCGCTCCGTGCCCTGCCATGGATCAGCCTTCGATGAAGGCGAGCAGATCGGCGTTGATCCGATCGGCATTGGTAACCGGCATGCCATGGGGAAAGCCGGGGTAGGAGATGAGCCTGGCGTCCTTCACGATTTCGGCTGACATCTTGCCCGTGGTCGCGAACGGAACCACCTGGTCGTCCTCGCCGTGAAGGACCAGCGTCGGCACGTCGATCGCCTTGAGGTCGTCGGTGAAGTCCGTCTCGGAGAAGGCCTTGATGCCGAGCGTATGGGCAAGCGCCGAGCCCATCATGCCCTGGCGCCACCAGTTGAGCCGCACCGCGTCCTTCACCTCGGCGCCGTCGCGGTTGTACCCGAAGAAGGGGAGCGTGAAGTCATAGTAGAATTGCGAACGGTTCGTGGCCGTCTGCTCGCGCACCATGTCGAATACGTCCATCGGCACGCCGTCGGGGTTGGCGTCGGCCCTGACCATGATCGGCGCGACCGCACTGACCAGCACCGCCTTCTTGACCCGGCCCGGCTTGGCGCGCGCGACATAGCGGGCGACCTCGCCACCGCCGGTCGAGTGGCCGACATGGACTGCATCGCGCAGATCGAGCGCGTCGGTCAGCGCGATGACGTCGGCGACATAGGTGTCCATGTCGTGACCATTCGCCGACTGCGTCGAACGACCATGCCCGCGGCGATCATGCGCGATGACACGGTAGCCCTTCTGGACGAAGAACATCATTTGCGCATCCCAGTCGTCCGAGCTGAGCGGCCAGCCGTGGTGGAACATGACGACGGGTGCATCCGTGCTGCCCCAGTCCTTGTAGAAGATTTCGGTCTCGTCGGCGGTGGTGATGAAGGGCATTCGAGGTCTCCTCGGGCTTGGTTGGGTACGCAGCACGCTACGGGTCGAAGGTGACAATCAGGCGGCGTCGACGAGGACGATCTCTGCGTCTTCGATGGCGGTCACGCGCAGCACGGCCTCGTCGGCGATGGCGGCGCCGTCTCGCGTCTCCAGGCGGGTGCCGTTGACCTCGATCGTGCCGATCGCCGGCACGAGATAGCCGTGGCGGTCGGCCCCGAGCGGATATTCGGCGGTTTCTCCGGCCTTCAGCGTGGCGGCGACGATGCGGGCATCGGTACGGATCGGCAGAGCGTCGCCATCGTCTGCAAAGCCACTGGCGAGCGTGACGAACTGGCCCGACCGGTCGCCTTTGGGAAATGGCTTGGCCCCCATGACGGCGCTTCGCCGCGCGTCTTCGGTTCGATCCAGATCTGGAAGATGCGGGTGGTGCCCGGCTCCCTATTGTATTCGGAGTGGCGGACGCCCGACCCCGCACTCATGACCTGCACATCGCCCGCCTCGGTACGGCCGACATTGCCGAGCGAGTCCTGATGCGTGATCGCACCTTCGCGGACATAGGTGATGATCTCCATATCGTTGTGCGGATGCGGGGGGAAACCGGTACCGGCCGCGATCGTATCATCGTTCCACACGCGAATCCCACCCCAACCCATCCGCGCTGGATCATAGTAGCTCGCAAACGAGAAGTGATGCTTGGCATCGAGCCAGCCATGGTTGGCACCACCAAGGCTGTCGAAGGGGCGACGGTCGATCATGTTCGGTCTCCTGGGGAGCGCTGCTGCTCCGATGACCTAAAGATGCGCCATGATGGGGCTTGACGAAACGGCAAGATTGGCATTTCAATCTTGCCGAAAATGACGAAGCGCCTTCCCGATCTCGAAGCCTGGGCGATCTTCGCCATGGTCGCCAAACATGGCTCCTTCTCGCGTGCAGCACGCGAGATGGGCATGTCCGATCCCACCGTCTCCAAGGCGATCGCGCGACTTGAGGCGCGCCTGGGCCTGACGCTGATTGCCCGAACGTCGCGGCGCGTAGCGCTCACCGATGCCGGCCGCGCCGCGTTGGCGCGCGCATCGCGCATCCTGAGCGAGGGCGAGGCCGTAGAGGACGAGGCTGGCGAGCAATCGACCGTGCCCCGCGGACGCGTGCGGATCAGCGCGCCCTTGTCGTTCGGCATCGCGTATCTCGGTGCGGTGCTGCCGGCTTTCTTGCAGGCCTATCCCGAAATCACCGTCGATTTCGCGCTGAGTGACCGCAAGGTCGATCTGGTGTCAGAAGGGTTCGACCTGGCGCTCAGGATCGCAAGCCTGAACGACTCCTCACTGCTGTCGCGTCGGCTCTGTACTGTCCGGTTGCTGCTGGTAGCGTCGCCCAACTATCTCGAACGCCAGGGCATGCCGACGCACCCGGCCGAGCTGAGCCGGCATTGTGCGCTGGCCTATACGGGGGTGCATCCAGAGCGTGGCGTTTCACGCATCCGACGTTCGGGGAGGGAGGCAATCGAACCGCCGGTGCGCGTCTGGACCGACAATGCCGATCTTCTGAATCCGGCGCTTGTTGCGGGGCAGGGGCTTGCGATCCAACCCGAGTTCCTGGTCTGGCGGGAACTGCGCGACGGCAAACTGATGGTGGCGATGCCGGAATGGTCGGTGACCCCGTTGGGGCTACACCTCGTCATGCCGCCAAGCCCGCTGCGACCACTTCGGGTCCAGGCTCTCATTGATTATCTTGCCCGCGAATTGGCGAACGCGCCTTGGGGCGGCGGGTAAGAGGGGGGGTAAAATAGCAAATACTTCCTTTCGACAGGTGAGCTTCGGACCGGAACGAAGACCCAAGTTGGGATTAACGAACGGCAGAAGTTCGGAAGCCCAAAAAACGTCGTGAATGACTGCAAATGGGTCCCCTTCAAGGCCCACGTCCGTCGCAATCGAGGTCTGACACACCAGAAGGCACAACGCTGGTGCTAGATCGGCGCTAAGTGCATCACCTTGGCGGCCCCGCCGGGTAAAGCAGGGGTGAAACGTTCGATCCAGCCTTGCCGTTGACGACAGCATAATAACCAGCAAGCCCAACACCGCTCGAAGCGACCAAGCCGATCGTGAGCTGGATACCGGAGATGGCCGCAGACCCCCCACCACCAGGCCGGATGCACTTGGCCGTTGCGGCGCCGATCAGCGGCCATGCCGACAACAGGAAAGATCATGACCGCTGCGAACACCGCCCAGGAAGCCCAGGGGATCAGCAGCGGCAGCGGAAGCAAGCGCCCGAATGCCGGCCCGGTCAGGATGGCCATCCCGCAGATCAAGAGGCGGCGGTGCCATGCGGTCCGTCGGCGCATTACGATGGCCGCGGCCGTCAGGCCCCCGAAGCCGATGACCGTCAGCGAGTTCATGTATAGGAAGTAGGATGGTGTGAAGAAGAACGGAGCGGCGCCTCGACCGACCATCATCACCGTCGTGTAGAGCCCGAGCATCACGACGGCTGTGGCCCAGACCGCTCCCACCCACCCCAGGCGCTTGTGAATGCGTGCAGACGAACGGCCGACCAGCGCGGTCTGTACCACGAAGAGTACGGTCCAGCCGAAGAAAACCAGTGCGTGAAGATGCAGCATGAAAGGCACGGCAAAGGTCGACCGGCCCATCGCCAGCTGAGTGGAGAAGCCGAGGACGATAACAATGGCCATCGCGATCGCCGTCTTCATGAAAAAGCCGTGATCAGGCTTGGGTGGCGCGGTGTAGATGGTGGCCATTTGCCAGTCCCCTTATGCTCAAGCACTACATCTCATAGCTGACATCGTCGCGCCAGATGGTGGAATCGCGACGGTATATCTGTCCACTGATGTGGACAGAGCCGACATGAAGCAAAAACAATTATAGAGGGACCTGCGCCTGCAGGTCAGCGATGCGATTTAGCCGACCAAACTACGGCTAGGCTGCGATGAATAAGCGTCCGCTTTCGAGAACCAGCTAATAGCGTTTGAGTGGCCGGAAGTGGGTCGCCGCAGCCGCAGCTGCTGAATGTCACGTTGTTGAGCCGACGTCCGATACTGGAATGGGGAGAGCACGCTAGCTAAGCCCCAGCTTAAATCGTTGCGACGATTGCAGATCCTGTACGGTCCGGATCGCTTTGCAAGCGGCTGTCCCTTCCAGCTAAGCTGTGCCAGCCCGTCGCTGACTAGCTCGTCGATAGCTTCGTGGACTGTAGGCATTGCGCTGCGCCAATCTTGTGCAATCGAACGGGCCACTTCGCTTGGGCATATCGTCGCCCCCGGTGCGCGGCGTTCGAGCAGGGAAAGTGTGACTGTCTTCGGATCCGTCATTTAGACTGCGTCGACCGCGCACTTTTGCTGGTCAAGCTGCTGTTGGCATTAGGTGCCTTACTCAAGCAGCTCCGTCCTACGCGATTGTCAGGTGGATAAGCAGGGACGCGGGACCACTTGAATGACGGCCCGCTTATCAAAATCGTCAATATCGGTTTGTACGGCATTTTTGGGGTCACCGCTGATCATCGATAGCCCGCAGCCTGAAGCTCGAACAGTTCGGCATAGCGGCCTCCGGCAGCGAGGAGATCGTAATGGGTACCCGATGCCTCCACCCTGCCGTCGCTGAGCACCAGGATGCGGTCCGCCATGCGCACGCTGGAGAAGCGGTGCGAGATCAGCACCGCCGAACGTCCCGCACTCAGTTCCCGGAAGCGCTGGAACACCTCGTACTCGGCACGCGCGTCCAGCGCGGCCGTGGGTTCGTCGAGGATCAACACCTGGGCATCGCGCATATAGGCGCGAGCGATCGCCATCTTCTGCCATTCGCCACCCGACAGGTCGACGCCGTTCCTGAACCGCTTGCCGATCATCTGGTCATAGCCATTCGGCAGCTTGGCGACGACGCCGTCGGCGAGCGCTGCCGACGCTGCCGCCTCGATCCGCCCGCGATCGCCACGCGCCTCGATGCGACCGACCGCGATGTTGTCCGCAGCAGGCAGGTTGTAGCGCACGAAATCCTGGAAGATCACGCCGATCGCGGCGCGCAGGCCGTCGAGATCGTATTCGCGCAGGTCGCGTCCATCGAGCAGGACCCGGCCCTCTACCGGATCGTACAGTCGGGCCAGCAGCTTCACGAGCGTGGTCTTGCCTGCGCCGTTCTCGCCGACCAGCGCCACCACCTCGCCCGGCGCGAGCGTGAAGGACAGGTGCCGCACCGCCCAATGCTCGGCGCCCGGATACCGAAAGCCTACATCCTCGAAGACGAAGCCTTGCCGGACGGGATTTGGGAACGGCAGTGCTTCGTCGGGTGAGCGGATGCCGGGTTCGGTCCGGAAGAAGGAGAACAGATCGTCGATGTACAAGGCCTGGCCAGCGGTCGACGAAAAGCCGGTGAGCAGTCCTTCCAGCAGCCCGCGGAGCCGCAGGAACGAGGCCGCCAGGAAGGTGAGGTCGCCGATGGAGATCGATCCGGTTACCGCGCGCCAGGCGATGTAGGCGTAGGCCGCGTAATAGGCGATCGTGCCGAGAGCTGCGAAGCCCGAGCCCCAAATCGCCCGGCGCAGCGCCAACCGTCGGCTCGCGCTATAGGTGTCGCGTGAGATGGTGCGATAGCGGTCGATCAGGAACGGGCTGAGGCCGAAGATCTTGACTTCTTTGGCCGTGTCCGCGCTGGCGGCGACTTGGCGGACGTAATCTAGTTCGCGCCGCTGCGGCGTGCGCATGTAGCTGAGCGCATAGCTCAGCGCGTTGAAGTGCGCTTCGCCGAGGAACGAGGGCACCAGGGCGACGGCCAGCAGCACGATCAGCCACGGCGCGTAAATGACCAGGCCCGCGGCGAAGGTCACGACCGTGATGATGTCCTGGGCCTGGCCGAACAGCTGCCCCATCAGCGACATACGGCCGCTCGCCTGCATGCGCGCGCGATCCATGCGATCCTGGAAGGCCGCGTCCTCAAAGTCCGCGAGATCCAGGGTGGCCGCGTGCTCCATCAGCCTTACGCTCGCGTCGTTGCTGACACGGTCGGAGAGAAGCCCGTCGACTAGCGACACTATCCGGCCAAGAAGGTCGGAGGCGACCGCCAAGGCGAACTCGGCCAGCAGCAGTGCCTCCAGCCGATCGAGCAAGCCGGAGCCCAGCCATCCCGTGAGTCCAGCCGGACGGGCCGTTAAATGAGTGAGGTGGACGACTTCGTCGATGATGAGCTTGCCCACGAACAGCGTGACCACAGGCAGAAGCGCTCGCACCAGCCGCACGGCGACCGTCGTGGCCGTAAGACTCCGGCTGCTACCCCATACCATGGCGAGGAAGGGTGGTAGATTGCGCAGGGCGCCCAGCCGTTCGCGCCAAGTGGTTGGACGGCCGGGTACGCCGCCGCGCCCTTGTCTCACGCCGTCTGCCATTCAGCTGCTCCGAGGTGACAGGCTGTCGCCCGTTTCGGACCTGAGGGCTGGAGGTGATGAGGTCAGCTGCATGACCCCCGATACACAGTCGGTGGTATCAGGGGTACTCGCGGTTTCGTCTCAACGTTGCGAACTGAGCTGTGGTCGTACCTGGCGGATGAATGAGTGTCTGAAGTTGGGAAACGGGGAAGGGCGCGCCAATGGCCGACTATGGGTCTGTGTCCTGTGGTTCGCGTAAATTCGCGATCGTGTCGTGGCGCGGTGTGATCAATCGCAACACCGCCAAGACGGCGTTGATGATTGCGTGAGCCAACGCGCTAGTTGGTAGCTCGGACCTGCTTGAACAGGATCGGTAATTTTGGGAACCGATACCTTTTTTGGTACGAGGAACGTGATATGTGGTAATTTATGTCCTGGTGATTTGATACAATTGTTGGATTAAAAGTACGGGTAGGCGGGGCATGGTGTTCAGCCAAAAAGCGGCATCGGGAATTTCACGTTGTTGTGTTAGCTCAGGACGGCGAAGAGTTCTTCTAAGGGTAAGTTAAATGACCTCGGATGCGCTCTTCAGAGGTGAAGGTTGACATAGGCAAACCTGCGGCATTGTAGAGGCTGCCGGGTACAACGTTGCTCCAATTGTAGCGAACGTAGCTGGGCTTCGATACCGCACCAGTTACGACCACGCTCTCGCCATCGATCCGCGCTGTAGCCGTAACAAATCTTCGATCGGGCCCGGCGATTTCGAAGCCCACGACGGCTGCGCCCCGGCTCGTCAGGCCTTCAGCATGATCGAACCAGATGCGCTTTCCACCCGGTTCGCCACTTACTTGGCGGAACAGCGGGCTTTGATATGCGACGCGCTCGCCATACGCGACGCTGCGGGCCGCGAGTGCAAGTCGGGCGGCGACTGTCTGCTTGTCGCCCGGATGGACGTTGCCGGGATCGCCGACGTCGGTCGTCACCACCATGGCGGTGTCGGTCAGCACAAGCGCACGACGTTGCGCATCGCGTACCAAACCCCATTCTTCCTCGGGTGAGTTAAATGAAGAGATCTGTGCAAAGAGGAATGGGAAAGCACCTTGCGCGAAATTGTGTCGCCAGTCGGTGATTAGTCCTCGGAAGAGGTCGGCATAATATGGCGCCCGCGCGACATTGCTGTTCGTCTCGCCCTGGTACCAGATGACGCCCTTGATGCCGTAGCCGGTGAACGGCGCAACCATTGCGTTGTACAGCGATGACGGCCGGTACGCATCCTCGGGGGGTGCCAAGGGTGTGGGGGAGGCTTGCCGCCCGACGCAACGATGGCAGCATCCTCGCGCGCTTCGGCAATGGTGGCGAGGTCGGCGTCGGTCTGGTCCTGCTGGAATCGAGCACGGGCGTCGACGGCCGGCGCCAGCGCTGCGTCGGACGCGAGCGCGTCGGTCGACACCCAGCTGTCAGCAGGTGTGCCGCCCCAGGTCGAGTCGATGACGCCTACCGTCACGTGTTCTCGCGCCGCGATCTCGCGCGCAAAGAAATAGCCGATCGCCGAGAAGTCGATGGCGGTCGCGGGCGTGGTGGTCGTCCAGTTTGCATCGATGTCACGTAGCGGGATGGAGCTGCTCTTGTGCTCGATCCGGAGAAGCCGAACTTGCGGGTCGGTCGCTGCCGCGATCTCCGCAGCGGCATTCTTTAGCGGCGCGCCGTCGAAGCCCTTGAGCGGGAACTCCATATTCGACTGGCCCGAGGCGAACCAAACGTCGCCGAGCATCACATCCTGTACCTGGACCTTACCCTCTGCCGTGCCTCCATCGACGACGAGGACATAGGGTCCGCCAGCAGCTTCGGGCTTCAACCACGCATTCCATCGACCGAGGCGGTCGGCGACTGCCACTACGCGTTGGTTATGCAGCGACACGGCAACGTTCGCGTCCGCACGCGCCCAGCCCCAGACGTGCAGTGGCCTGTCACGCTGCAACACGCTGTGGTCGCTGAACAGACGAGGCAGCTTAAGCTGTGCGGCCGCAGGTGACGTTGCCGTGGCAGCGAGGAGGGCGGTGTAGAGCAAAAAGCTTCATGATCGGCATTATCCCTGACGTGCGGCGCTGACTGTCGCGACGTCTTAGCCACAGAATATCATCAAAGAAGCGCATGACCAGTTGGCATGAAGCTAGCAGTCGCACCTGCCCTGATGCGGTGGCAACGGCGTGACGCTTCGGCAACCGTGACATGCGTATTGTCGCAGCGAACGGTCTTCAGCTTCGAGGGAACCGACGCTAGAAGGCGGCGAGGAGAGCCGGTTATGACGATTCACGCCAAGGTCGATGAAATCGGCCCGGTCGATGCGGCCCAGTTCGCAGACGAAATCGCAACGCGGGACCGGCCTATCGTATTGCGCGGTCAGGCGAAACGGTGGCCTGCCATTGCGGCTGGGCTTCGATCCGACGAGGTACTGGTCGATTACATGAAGGCGATGGACCGCGGACGGCCGGCCGAAGTGCTGATCGGTCCCCCGGAGATCGATGGTCGCTTCTTCTACGATGCGTCGATGCAGGCCTGCAATTTCCAAAAGCGGTTCGGCTCGCTCAGCGGACTTCTCGACAAGCTGCTGTCGCTTCGTGGAGAAAAGGAGCCCGTTGCGTTATATGCCGGCGCTGCTGCCGCGGACGATCACCTGTCCGCCTGGATCGCAGACAATCCCCTGTCGTTCGATTTGCCGGGTGCCAAGCCGCGGATTTGGGTCGGCAATCGCACGCATGTTGCGACGCATTTCGACGAGGCGAGCAACGTCGCGGTGGTCGTGGCGGGCCGGCGGCGTTTCACGCTGTTCCCGCCTGAACAGGTCGGCAACCTTTATGTCGGCCCGTTCCACTTCACGATCGCAGGGCCGCCGGTCAGCATGGTGGATCTCGATGACCCGGACCTTGAACGCTATCCCAAATTCGCAGACGCCATGGGCCACGGGCTCGTGGCCGATCTCGACCCCGGCGATGCGCTCTTCATTCCGCCGATCTGGTGGCATAGCGTGAGGGCGACCACCGCGTTCAACGTGATGGTCAATTACTGGTGGGCCGAGCCGCATGCGCTTTCGCCGATGGGCGCGCTGAGCCATGCCGTCCTAGCGATCCGCGATCTCGCGCCCGCCCAGCGTTTGGCCTGGCGGCGCTGGTTCGACCATTACGTGTTCGACGACGCGGCGCCGGACGCCGGCAATCACCTCCCGGCGCATGCGCTGGGCGTACTCGCGCCGCCGTCCGAAATGCGGAATGCCCACTTTACGGCGCAGATCGCCGAGGCGCTAAGTCCGTCGCCAACGCCCGCAGCGCGCAAAACCCGCTAACGCGCGCTATTAGCCAGGCCGCCGATGGGTTGACCCAGCGTGCGAGGTCGGCGCAACCGAGGTTGCGCCGACAGGTCGCTATTGCGTCTTCCCGGTACCGCCGTTTTGGGGGAGAGCGTGATGAAGCGATTCGACTGCGCGACGTTCCATCCGCGCAGCGTCAGCGCGGCCGCCGTCTGGCCGGTGGCTTTGGGATAGCGAATTTCGATGCGCTTTTCCTCGCCGGGCAGGAGCGCGACGTAATTATCGCTGTAGAAGGCCGGCAGGACACGTTTGCCCTGTGCATCGACCAGCGTCAGCTTGGCGTTCAGCGCGGGAACCGCGGTTCGATTGGCCAGCGTCACCGTCACGACGTTGTCCGCGCCGTCGACCGCCTGAGCTACGACGGAGCCGGTCAGCGCGACGCTCTGCAGCGTGTTCAGCGTCCGGTAGGCGGCTTCGTCTTTCCCGCGCCAGTAGAAATTGTCGGCAACCGTCTTGCCCGCTCGATCGATCAATTCGAGCTTGACCAGGAGCATCGCGTTCGACGCGAACAACCGGTCGAGCGGCACCGCTGCAAGCGGCGTCGCCATGTTGGCACCCGCATCGACGAGATCCTCACGCTTGAAGAGTTCGGCGTTGTCGAGCCCGACGACACGCGTGCGGACTTTTAGTCCAGGTTGCGCCTCGCGAGTCGTATTGAGCACGACCAGTTCGTTGCCCGGCAGGTTGAGCTGAACGTGAAGCGGTTCCGCAGCCTTCTTCGCACCGTAATAGGAGGCTTGGGTGTCGTAGTCCCAGCTGTAGATCTGCCACGTATTCGACGGCCATGCCGGATGCGTCATCCACAACAGTCGACCAGAGTTCTTAGTCCACAAATGACCGAGAAACCCTTCGTACATCGCCTTGTGGGTCTCAAGGTTCATCATCTGCGCCTTGCGCTCGAAATCGGCGAAGCTGGTCCCCGCCCCGAACATGGTGTCGAGCGTGGTCATGAACGTCTTGGTGTCGCCGTTCCCCGCAAAATGCCAGTCGTGATAGGCCAGCGTGTCGCTGAGCGGCCAGGTTTCGCTGTCAGGCATGTTGGCGCGTACAGATTCGAACGTGGAGAGCGACGGCGTTCCCGTCTCCACCGAGAAACCGGTGGCGAGGCCGGTGAAATAGCCGACCGGTGGACGATAGTTGTACGGTCCCGACCCCTGCAGGTTGACGACGTTGGAGCTGCCCGTGAACCAACGCGTGCCATCTTCGCGCGCGATCAGGTCGTCGAGGCCTTCGTTCAAGGCTGGGTAGGGCACCCCCTCATTGCGACCGAACCACAGGATGATCGACGGGTGGTTGCGGTAGCGGCGAACCACGTCGTCGGCGTTCTTCAGGAACAGCGCCGGATCTTCCGGCTCGACCTGGAAATTCTGCGTGGATTGCCAGAAGTCGTTGAGGATCATCATGCCGTTCTCATCGGCCAGGTCGTAAAACTCCTCTTCGGTATTGTTGCCCATCCAGTTGCGGATGACGTTCATGTGCGCCTCCTTCTGGAGACGGAAATAGGGAGCGAGGCGTGCGCGTCCGATGCGCTTCATCGCATCGTCCATGCCCCAATTGCCCCCGCGCGCGGCGATCTGCACGCCGTTCACCCGGATCGTCATATGCGGTTCGGGCATCGTCGCTTCGACCGATGTTACCGCCGGGGAACGTTCGCCCCTGCAATGTCAGCGATTCCGCCCAGCCATTGGGCGACTGCTTGATGGCCTGATGGCGAACATCGATCAGTCGCTCTCCGCGCAGGCTGCCATCCGTGAACTGGAGGTTGACCCGGCGCAGGGCCCCTGCCGCATCGAATAGCGACAGGTCGTAGCTGACTTCGCGAATACCGAACTTGTCGGTGCGCGTATCCGAGATCTGGCCGTCAGCCAGCGCTTCGAGCGACAGTTGGTAGAGAGCCTGCTCGCCATAGCCGTTCGGCCACCAAAGTTTTGGATTGGCGACGTGAAGCTGCGCGAACTCCTTAGGGTTGAAGACGACCTTCGTCTCACCGGGCGGCGCGATGACCGTCTTCTCCACTCGGACGCCGCCAAACGCTGCACGCACGGTCACGCTTGCAGCTGTCGCACCAGCGTTATGGACCGGTACGGTGATATAGACGTCAGCACTGTCAGTACGCGGCAGAGGGAGATCGGTAACGATCTTGGGATCGAGCAGCCGCACGGTCCCATGCGCGAGTAGTTCCACTGGCCGCCACAGCCCCGTGTTACGGTCCCGAATACCCGGTATCCAGTCCCAGCCTTCGGTTGCGACGAAGGTTGGGCCGTCGATCGCGAGCTGGCCCCCGTTCTCGCCGACGCCGCCGCTGATCGACTGCTCGTGCGGGATGCCGGGATGGGGAGGCGGCGAAACGCGGACCGCGACCACATTCTCGCCGGCGATAGGTACGAGATCGAACTGGCCGCGGATGAAGGCGCCGTGGGTGTCGCCCAGCTTGCGGCCGTTTGCCCAGACGTCAGCGGCGTAGTTGATGCCGCCGAAGACCAACGTCAGGCGCTTGCCCGCGGCGGCTGCCGGCACCGTAAAGCTGGTGCGGTACCAATAGTCCTGACGTGCCAGACTCTCAGGAATCTTGAGGTTGTTGAGCCCGTAATAGGGATCGGGATAGACGCCGCGGTCGACCAGCGTCGTCAAGACGGTGCCCGGCACGGTCGCCGCACGCCACGTGCCCGTGGCAGGGCCCGGACGCGACAGGGTCGCGGCATCTTCGCGGACCTCGGGAGCTGCGGCGAGCTGCCAGCCATTGACCAGCCAGCGACCGTCGCTTTCGCGCGCCAGTCCCGTCGGGGGCAGGGGCAAGTGCGCGATCGGCGCCGTGGTCGCGCTCACGCGCGCCTTCGGCAAGGTCCAGGCATCCTGCTGCTGGGTGAGGCCGATATTGGCCTGCTTCTGGAACGGCCAGCCGACGCCGACCTGCCAGAATTGCACGAGATCGAAATCCGGCCGCGCTCGGATGGCAGCCGTGATCTCGCTGGCGCTCAGCGCCGCGCCGTTGAACTGCGCCGCAACCAGCGATCCGCCAAAATGGCGCTGCACTTTAGTGCCGTTCGTCACCGGTGCGACGGCGAGGCGAGCGACGACTTCGCTCGGGCGGCTCGCGGCGGACGCGACGACGCGACCATCGACATAGAGGGTCAGTGTCCGTCCGTTCGCCACAGCGGCGACATGCGTCCACTTGCCTGCCGCCAACGCGGGGCCGCCGGTTATTCGTGTCGCTCCATCCACGGCGGTTGCACGCCCATTGGTAAGGTCGAGGCAGCGACAGGTTTGCAGCGGATTACCGATGGCCAGCAGTAAACCGTCCGCCCCGGCTTTGCTTGGGCGAATCCACGTGGACAGCGTCCAGGGGGGAATCGGCTTGGATAGCTGCGTCGGCGCCGGTCAGATCACGCTCCACTCCGGTCCCGCCTTCTAAGACGGCAACATTGTAGGGGCCGGCATTCGCGATTGCCGGCCGCATGGTCGGCACCACGGCTTGTGCAGCCAGCGAGGAGGAAAATGCTGCACCGAGCAGCAGCGCGGCTGTTAGTGGAAACGATCGCATGGATAGATCTCTCCTGAGTTCCTGGCTCGATATTCTACCGGCCGGTTGGTTCTTATGTTTATCGTGCCAGACCTTGGGTCGGTCAGGCGTCCCTCGTCCATAGTCGTGCAGCACCACGCACACCGGATGCATCGCCCCAGCGCGCGGGCACGATACGACCCTCCCATAGGTCCGAGAAGGCATGGCGACGGACGATAGCGGGAAGTTCTTCATAGATCTCGGCGACGTTCGACATGCCTCCGCCCAATACGACGACTTCGGGATCGAGAAGGTTGGCAACCATGGCCAGTACGCGTCCCAGACGGTCAATATACGCATCCAGTGCAACTCGGGCGGCGGGATTTCCGGCGCGGGCGGCTGCAACGATCTCGGGGGCGCTGAGCGACAGACCATGTTCTGTCCTGGCCGCACGCGCGAGACCCGTGCCGGAAACCCAGCTTTCGATACACCCCGTCAGGCCGCACCAGCATGGCGGCGGAGACAGTTCGTCGCTGCGCGGCCAGGGTAGAGGTAAGTGCCCAATCTCGCCGGCAATGCCGTGGGCGCCGTCGAGACACGCACCCGAGAGTACGATGCCGCCACCGACGCCCGTACCGATCACCAGCGCGAACACGCTGCTCGCACCGGTCGCTGCGCCATCGGTGGCCTCGGACAGCGCGAGGCAGTTCGCGTCGTTTACCAGCCGCACCGGTCGGCCGAGAACAGCGGTGAGGTCTTCGGAGAACGATCGACCGTTCAGGTAAAGAGAGTTGCTGTTGCGCATCACGCCGGTACGTGGCGACGGCGATCCGGGTGCGCCGATACCGACGGTACATGCCGTGCCCCCCCGCGATGTCGGCAGCCACGACGAACTCGGCGATAGTGGCTACCGCGGTATCATACGTGCCGGGATTGGGGACCCGCTGCTGCCACAGCGTCTCACCGTTTGCGCCTAGCAAGACGGCCTCGATCTTGGTGCCACCAAAGTCGATACCTAAAGCCGGTAGAGGTGCTGGCTGCGGCTCGATAGCCCGAGCAGCGATACTGTTTTGCAAGGCAATCTTCCTCTCTTAAGTCGCGTGACCGCTGCCCGGCCATCGTCAAGCAAACATGCCAGCGATTGTTATAAACGCAAATTGATTTTGTTATTGACCGGATCCACCGGACCATTAAACACGCGATGTCGAGACAACGGAAAGTTGCGACTGGCAGGCAGGAGAGGGTGGGGCGATGAGTCGCCGATCGGCTCGATCTTAGCATGCTAAAACGTTCGCCAGTTTCTGGCGATTTCGGGTGCTGAGGGAGACGGTCGAAATGTTGCGTGCACGTTCCAAGAATATGTTGATGGTCGCGGCCTCCGTGACGGCGCTGGTGAGCAGTGGCACCGCACTCGCCCAGCAAACGTCCACGACGCAGGGGGTGCTGCAGAACGCACCTACCGATCAAGCCGCATCGCCGTCAGCGGCTGCTGCCGATCAGACAAGCGAAGCGCAGTCCCCAACCACTCCCGCTAGCGACGCCGCTGCTGAAACGCAGGACATCGTCGTTACCGGCATTCGCGGATCGCAGCAGCGTGCGGTCAACCTCAAGCGGGATGCCGCGTCGGTCACCGACTCCATCTCGGCCGAAGACATCGGCAAGCTGCCCGATGTGACGATCTCGGACTCGCTTCAGCGTATCCCCGGCGTGCAAATCCGCCGTGATGCCGGTGAGGGCGCGGCAATCAACATTCGTGGCCTGCCGCAGGTTACGACGTTGCTCAACGGCGAGGCCTATCTTGGCGCTCAGTCGATCACGACGATCCAGCCGAACTTCAACGATATCCCGTCGCAGTTGTTCGCGGGCGCGGACGTCATCAAGTCGAGCACGGCCGATCTGCTCAACGCGGGCATCACCGGCACCGTAAACTTGCGCACGCGCCGTCCGTTCGATCTGAAGAAGGGCTTCACCGTCGCTGCCGCTGCCGAGGGCGCTTATGGCGACAAGACCAAGGAGTTCGATCCGAACCTGAACGGGCTGTTCGGCTTCCGGGGCGAGAAGTTCGGGTTCCTGGTGTCGGGCGCCTATTCGAACCTGCATCTTTCGAACTCCCACAACGGGATTCAGGAAGGCTACGGGGCCGCGCTGCACAACGAGCAGTTCAATACTGCGGCCAACCCGACTGGCGACGTCAACCTCAGCAACGGCTTCTCACCCGCGAATCGTCCCAAGGGGACGATCGTGGGGACGGGCCGCGACGTAAATGGTGACGGCGATGCCAACGATGCTTTCATCGTTCCTCAGGGCTTCACCGCCTGGGACAAGGTCAACCAGCGCGAGCGGATCGGCATCAATGCCTCGGCGCAGTGGGAGATCAGCGACGCCCTGACGCTGAATGCCGATGCATTCTTCACGCGCCAGAACGAGAATGATCGCACCGCCGGCATCCAGATGCAGAACGTCAACTGGCAGGCCGGTGAATTCGTGCCAGGTCAGTCGCGTAACACCGGCTCGACCGTGTCGCTTAGCAACGGTGGCGTGACGCGCGATTATGATCTGAACACAACGCAGGTCTATAATTATGACCTGGGAAATTTCGATTCCTACGCACAGAATGACAAGTTCAAGTCTCAGTCGCAGAACTACAATGCAGAACTGAAGTACGACAATGGCGGCCGGTTCAAAGCCAGCCTGCGCGGTGTCTACGGCAAGGCCTATTCGAACTACGATCAGAGCTATCTGCAGTTCAGCCCATCGAACGGCGCGCAGTGGCAGCCGGGCGGGATCGGTCATTATCCGACCGGCGACGTCGCGTTCAATCCGGGTGGTTATGCGGTCAACACGATCGCGGGTACGGCATCGTTGCCAGCGACGGTCGACTTCACCGGGAACCAGCCGGTGTTCACCCTGCCGTCGCAGCTAACGACATCACTTGGCAACATCGACAACTACGCGATGAAGACCACGTCTTCGGAGGGTAACTATCGCCGTAAGGGCGACTTGAAGATCATCCGAGGTGACGTTTCGTACGAGGCCAACGACAATGTCAGCCTGAGCGCCGGTGGCCGGTACAGCGAGCGCACGGTCGATGACTTCGAGTTCGATCGGGCGGCACCGCTGTATGCAGGGCAAGCGTCGCAGCCGGGCGGTTGCCTGGTCAAGTGGAAGGCGTTCGACGTGCCTTTGAGTGATAAATCCTGCTACGCCGGCTCCGGCACATTCGATACCCCAGGCTTCAGGCCCTACACATCGGGCGTGGTCCGCAAGGCCAGCGACCCGATCTTTAACGGCCAGGTAAAGCAGTTCAATCTGCCGGGGGCCGGGCTGCCGCCAATCTACGTGCTTGATCCCAAGGTCATGGACAACGCGCTGGCGTTCCAGAACAGCTTCTACCCTGGCAATGTCGAGATTCAAAACCCGGGTGCGTCCTTCAACGTCGGCGTAAAGCAGATTTCGGGCTACGCACAGCTCAACGTCAAGGGTGACGTGTTCGGCATCCCCGTATCCGGCAACGCCGGCCTCAAGGTCATCAACACCAAACTCGACATCACCCAGTTCGTGACCGGTTCGCCGCGCCCCCTACGGCGTCGCAAACACGGTCAACGGCACGGTCGAGACCAAGCGGAGCTTCACCGACTTCCTGCCGGCATTCAACCTGGCGTTCAGCTTTGCCGACAACCTGAAGCTGCGCCTCGCCTACTCCAAGACGATGACGCTGTTGGATCTCAACCAATGGGGTGGCGGGCTCAATCCGAACTACGCGATCGACACAAGCAACCCGGGATCGCCCGTCTTCCGCGTCACTGGCGGCAGTTCGAACGGCAATCCGCAGCTCGATCCCTGGCGCGCCACGAACGTTGAAGGCTCGCTCGAATATTATATCGGACGCAGCAGCCTGCTGAGCGTGGGCGCCTTCTACATCGACGTCGCCAGCTTCATCCAGTCTGGAAACATCGTCCGAACCGACCTGCCGGACAATGACGGCGTGGTTCGCAACCGGACCGTGTCGATCAGCACCCCGGTTCAGGGTGACGGCGGTACGCTCAAGGGTGTCGAAGCCGGTGCAAAGCTGTCGTTCAACGACTTCGGCTTCATTCCGACAGTTCTCTCCAACTTCGGCATTGACGCGAACATCACCTATTCGCCTTCCGATTCAGGCGCGGTCGATTTGAAGGGCGACTCGATCCCGTTCCAGGACAATTCGAAGATCCAGACCAATCTTGCCGGCTTCTACCAGGACAATCACTTCCAGGCTCGCGTCGCCTGGAATTACCGTTCGAAGCGCGCGGTCCAGCAGGATTTCGGCGGCATCCGGGGCCTCGAACTGTATCAGCAGCCGACGAATTATATCGATGCATCGATCAGCTACGACTTCACGCCGAATCTGACGCTGTACGCGCAAGGGTCGAACCTGACCGGCGAGTATGAGAAATACTATCTGACCTTCCCGGATGAGAAAGCGTACAACAACATCTATGAACGCCGGTTCATGGCGGGCGCGCGTTTCAAGTTCTGATCTGCAGGTGAGACTGTAAGCGCCCGCCACCCTGTTGCGGGGTGGCGGGTGTTTGCATGACAACGCACGGGATGGGTAGTCGAGCGTGACAGATGGAGCAGGAACAACGCGTAACTCAGGACCGCTACGCTCGATCGTGATTGTGGGCGGCGGCACTGCGGGGTGGATGGCAGCGACGCTCCTCGCGCGCAGGCTCGATCGTCAGTCCGTGACAATCACGGTCGTCGAATCCAGCGATATCCGCACGGTGGGGGTCGGTGAGGCGACCGTTCCCGGCATTCGGGATTTCTTTAGGGAGATCGGCGTCACCGAGCAGGACGTCATGGCGGCTGCGCAGGGCACAGTGAAGCTCGGGATCGAGTTCGTCGACTGGAAGCGCGAGGGTGAGCGATTTTTCCACCCATTTGGTCTGTACGGGATGCGATCGCGAGGGGTGGCGTTCCATCATTACTGGCGCAAACTGAATGCAGCGGGGCGACCTACGCCGTTGTCCGAATTCTGTCTAGCAACCGCGCTTGCCGAGCGAAACCTGTTCATGCGACCGACCGACAGTCCGGTGCATGACCTGCTGTTCTTCGACTGGGCCGTACATTTCGACGCAGGCCTGTTTGCCAAGTTTTTGGCAAAAAAGGCGGGCGAATGGGGCGTCAAGCACATCGACGCCACGATCACCGATGTTCTTGTCGATCAATCTACGGGATTCATATCCAGCGTCGATACCGAGTGTGGCAAAACGATCGCGGGCGACTTCTTCATCGATTGCTCGGGCTTTAGGTCGCTATTGCTCGGCGACGCGCTGGGCGTACCGTACGAGGATTGGACGAACCTGCTTCCGTGCGATCGCGCGGTCGCTATGCCGTGCGAACGAGCAGAACCGCTTACCCCATATACGCGCAGCACGGCACTGACTGCCGGATGGCAATGGCGGATTCCGCTGCAGCACCGGGTCGGTAACGGCTATGTCTATGCGAGCCGCCACATTTCGGATGACGAGGCCGTTGCGACTTTGAAAGGTCGGCTCGAAGGCGAAGCGCTGGCCGAGCCTAATATGATTCGTTTCCGTACCGGTCGTCGGACCGCATTCTGGCAAGGGAACTGTGTCGCACTCGGACTCGCCGCGGGATTTATGGAACCCCTGGAATCGACGAGCATCACGCTCATCCAGACCGGCTTGGAGAAGTTACTCGCCTTGCTGCCTGATAGGAGTTTTGATCCGGCGCTGGCGGATGAGTATAATCGGACCACGGGCCTCGAATATGCGCGGATCCGCGATTTCCTGGTCCTGCACTATTTTGCCAATGGTCGGCAGGGTGAGCCGATGTGGGATCGCTGCCGAGGCACCGCGCTCCCAGAGCAGCTGGAGCGCAAGCTGAAATTGTTCAAGGCTCGTGGACACCTCGTGCGCTATGAATGGGAATCGTTTCAGGACCCAAGTTGGCTCTCCATGTATGCCGGATTTGGCATTGATGCCGCTGCGCATGACCCGCTGGCGGATCATTTCTCCCTGTCAGATCTCGAGGCAGCGTTCGAACGGATGAAGGGTTCGATACGTGACGCCGTTGCGCTTGCCGAACCGCACGAGACGTTTCTCAAGTCCTTTGCCCCCGCGTCAGCTCCTCCCGCATCCCGGTCAATGAACTTTGCCGCGAATGGATAAGCCCTCGAATTTCAAAGTTTCAGGAAGATCGGCTAGCGGCAGCGTTACCGCAGACGACCGATCTGTCAGGCTTGGGCCAAGCCTGTCGGGCACAAACCTGGAACGTGCGGGTGACTATAATCAGCGCGTCGTCACGCAGATCATTCGGCGTAATCCTGACATCACGCGAAACGAAATCGCGGTGATGACCAATTTAACCGCGCCGACGATCGCCAACATCGTAGGGCGATTATTCGAGAACGAACTCGTGATCGATGCCGGACGACGCTTGGGCGGTCGAGGGCAACCGGCGACCCGCCTCCGGATAAATCCGGAAGGGGGGCTTCGCCATTGGCCTCAACATTGATCGCGATCATGTTACGTTGGTATCACTCGATCTAGCTGGCACGGTGCGCTCTCGATTTACCCAGCAGATCGCATTCGCGTCGCCCGACGACGTCGTACGGGTCGTCGAAAAGGGGATCGCGGCAATCGTTGGTACCGATGCGATACGCTTGGATCGGGTGCTTGGGATGGGTGTGGCACTTCCCGACGACCTCGGGCGTGTCGACCTGCCGCATCGCCCGGCCGGGTACGAGCAGTGGAGCGATGTCGATATCCAGGCGATGCTCGCACCTATCGTCCCCTGGTCGATACACATCGACAACGATGCCGCGGCAGCAGCCATCGGCGAGGCACAGTTCGGCGACGGGCACCATGCGAACTTTTTCTATATTCTCGTCAGCGCGGGGCTAGGCGGTGGAGTCGTGATCGACGGCGCCTATTATCGCGGGGCAAACGCCCGCGGCGGGGAAATCGGGTTCTTGCCGCTCGCCAGGGGATCCAAACAAGATCCTGCAGGACGTCGTCTCCCTGTCGGCTTTGTCGAGCTATCTGGAGACTGCAGGACTGGACCCGGCGGGTATGGATCCAACGCAACCGTTTCCCGCAGCGTTCAAGCCGCACGTTGCCGCTTGGCTCGACGACGCATCGGACGCGCTCGTGCCAGCGCTGACGGCCGTGAACTGCCTAGTCAATCCAGCGATTGTTCTCGTTGGAGGGCGGCTGCCGGACGATATCCTCGATCAGCTCGCTACGGATACCTACCGAAAACTGCGAACGGCAGCACCCAATATCCCTATAATTGCGCCGATCGCTCGGGCGAGTCTCTCGCGAGATAGTCCGGCAATAGGCGCCGCGATCCTTCCTTTTCTCGACCGCATCCTGCCGTCGGACGGGATACTCATCAAGACGCAATCGGCATAGCCAAACGAATGATCTGACGTATTGCTCTAATTAGGAAGTACTTTTGAAAAAGCTGGCGCATCTAGTTGTACTTGCCTTTCTGCCGTTTGCGGTCGGCGTGGCGCGCGCCCAGGATCAGTTTGTCGATCCAAACACGCTGCGTCCTTCGTTGGACCCGAACCGCAAGGCCAATGGGTTGGCACGAACGCCGCAGATGGGATGGAACAGCTGGAACAAGTTCGGCTGCAACATCGATGAGAAGACGGTGCGTCGCATCGCCGACACCATGGCGACGAATGGCATGCGCGATGCGGGGTACGAGTATGTCGTCATCGACGACTGCTGGCACGGTGAGCGCGATGCCACCGGCTTCATCACGGAAAGTCGAGAAAAGTTTCCATCGGGCATGAAGGCACTGGCCGATTACGTCCACGCTCGCGGCCTCAAGTTCGGGATATACTCCGATGCCGGCGCCAAGACCTGTGGCGGAAAACCCGGCAGCTTGGGACATGAATATCAGGACGCGCTTACATACGCTCGGTGGGGCGTTGACTACCTAAAGTATGACTGGTGCTCGACTGGCACGTTGAATGCCGAGAGCGCCTACGCGCTCATGTCGGATGCCCTCAAAGCCACGGGGCGGCCGGTTCTTCTGGCGATGTGCGAATGGGGCAACAATCGTCCGTGGGAATGGGGCAAGAAGATCGGCAACTCGTGGCGCACGACCAGCGATATCCGCGATGCCTGGAAGGGGCGGGACAAATGGTCGATCGGTATGGTCGACATCGTTGACGCGAACGAGCCGCTTTATCCGTATGCGGGGCCCGGGCACTGGAACGATGCCGACATGCTCGAGGTCGGCAACGGCGGAATGTCCGATACCGAGTACCGCTCCCATTTTAGTCTGTGGGCGATGATGACTTCACCACTGATTGCCGGCAACGATATCACCAACATGAGTGCAGCAACGCGCGACATTTTGTTGAACAAGGAGGTAATCGCGGTCAATCAGGACCCTCTGGGTCAGCAGGGTCGTCGTATACGCGATGATGGCGATCTGGAGGTCTGGTCGAAGCCGTTGAGCGATGGAAGCCGGGCCGTGATACTATTCAACCGCTCCGAAAGTCCTTCCAAGATCGAGGTCAATTGGCCGGAAATAGGTCTGACCCGCTCGGTCCGTGCAGACGTACGCGACGTGTGGAGCCATCGCTCGATAGGCAAGGTTACTGACCGATACGCCGCACTGGTGCCAGCGCATGGGGTGATCATGGTTAAGGTTACCCCCTGATCGCGCCACCGGGTTCTATCACGCGTCGTCGGGCAGACGAACACCGGATGCTAGTTTGCGGCGAATCTGCCGTTCGAGAGGTTGCGTTAAGCCCAGCAGCAAAGCCGTCAGTTTGACCGTTTATTAGCGTTGCTGGGCAGTTGCGAACCATGAACGAATGTCCGAACTTGGGAAGCACAAGAAGGACGCTGAGCGTCCGCTTCTCTATCGCGGCCTGAGTCAACAGGCGCAGACCACTCTCCGCCGCCGCGAGTGCGCCGGTTTGAGGAATTGGTAGGCGACGAAAATACAAATACTGTTTTTCTACCGGGCTTGAGATCGCCACACGGGGTTCGTGCTTCTCTCCGGGGTCGGCACGTAGCCGCCCCATGATGGGGTAAGAGAAAGCGGTGTGGATCAATCTTTTGGACGCCCTTGTCGCTGGCGACAGGGCTGCGGACGCTACGATCTCATACCACCTTCGTCCCCGTGAGGACCTCTTCCTGCCGAGGCAGAACCGTGAAAGCTCCTTTCTGAGATCGTATCAGGCGACCGCGATCGCGGTGCCGGGTTCGCTTCCCCAGCGGAAGTCGGTGCCGTCCGTCCACATGCGGTGGAGGACGACGGCCAGGCGGCGCGCAACGGCAACAATGGCGCGCCGCATACCCCGGCGCTGGGCGACCTTCATCCCCCAGGCCTTAAGCCACGACCAATGCCGGCTCTGGGTCATCAGAATCTGCGCCGCTTCGTACAGCATCGTTCGCAGCATGGTGTCGCCGGACTTGGAGATGCCGCCGTCATAGTCGACCTCGCCCGACTGATGTCGCCGGGGCGTCAACCCGAGATGGGCGCCGACCGCTCTGGAATGAACGAAGCGCTGAGGTTGGTCGATCGAGGCACGGTAGGTGAGAGCCACCACCGGGCCGACGCCGGGCGCGGTCATCAACCGTTTGCAGACCGGATCATGCCGGACCGTGTCGAGCAGCATCTTGTGGAGGGTGGCCAGTTGCTGGCGCATCACCCGCCGCACCGTCAGCAACGGCTCGACGATCACCGCCAGTCTCGGAAAGCTCTCGACCAGCTGACGAATCCGGGCCTCGTAACCGATCGTACTGACGACACCGACCTTGAGGCCGAAGTTGCGCAACGTGCCGCGCATGTCGGACTCGATGTCGATCAGCTTGCGCTGCACCAGCTTGCGGCTGGTCAGCAGCATCCGCTGTTCCTGCGCGGCCAGCGTCTTCACGTGCACCGGCTTGAACAGGCCGACCCGCATCATCTGGGCGATCCCGCGGGCATCGTTGCGATCGGATTTGTTGATCTGCTGCGCCTGCAACAGCGCCTTCATGTGGCGGGTCTCGACGCAGATAACCGGCAGCCCCGCCTCGCTAAGGCCATTGACCAACCACTGCGACAGCGGCCCGGCCTCGATCCCGACCCGAACATAATCGCCACCGACCGACGTCAACAGCACGGCAATGTCATCGGGTTCGGTCGGTACCTTGCGCTCGCACACCACCTTGCCCGCATCGTCTACCACGCACACCGACGTCTCCTTCACCGAGACGTCCAGACCCACGAAATGCGTCATCGCTCTCACTCCTTCCCTCGATGCACGAGGTCAGGTCGACCCCGATCCAGGCATCGTACGTGAAGGGGCTGCAAATCTCATCTGCTGTCGAAATGCAGCCGCCGCGATACACCATCTTTAGCTCGTGATGCTGGCAGCGCGTGCTGTATCATGGGCCATTGGCGTTCGATTGCCTCTCGCTGATATTCTTCTCCGCAGGGGGTAGGCACAAAGATTAACGGTTGACGCGATAGGTGCGGATGTCGGTCAAAAAGCGGGTTGCGGCGTCAGTGGCGATTTCCGCTTGGTCCTTCGCGATATCGATGCCGTGCGCCGCTTCATTCAGGCTCCTTACGATCGCCATGAAGGCCTCGGTAGAGGGTAGAGCGCGCACTGCTTCGCTCGCGCGGACAAGCTCCTTCAGCTCCAACGGGTGGTCGTTTGGAAAACTGTCCTCGTCGGCGAGCGCTCGGAGTTCCCGCTCGATGTCGATCCGAAGCTTCACAAGTGACATCAAAGGAAATTCACGGGCCAGATCCTCAGCGGTCGGCAAAGCCGCCTGTAGTGGAGCCGGGAGAGCCGTGGAAAGAGTGTATCCGGCGACAGCCATCGGCTTTACAGAGTCTCGGAGTGCATATTCGACTACCACCGCATTCTTGCCTTGGCAGAGGATGATCCCGATCGTTGGAGCGTCGTCGGTATGGCGCAACAGATCATCGACTGCCGATAGGTAAAAGTTCATTTTGCCAGCAAACTCGGGCTTGAACTCTTCGATCTTAAGCTCGACGACGACGAAGCAGCGCAGCTGGAGGTGATAGAAGAGTAGGTCGAGATAATAATCCTGCCCCGCGACCTCAAGGTGGTATTGGCTGCCGACGAACGCAAAGCCCTTGCCCAGCTCGAGGATCAGGGATCGCAGATGATCTAGCAGGCTGCGTTCCAACTCGCGCTCCAAAACGTCGGGGCCGAGCCCCAGAAAGTCGAAGCTGTAGGGGTCTTTGATAAGCGCCTGCGCCAGATCCGATTGAGGGGTGGGCAGGGTGCGTTCGAAATTGGTAAGAGCCTTGCCTTGGCGCGCGAATAGGTCACTACCGATCTGGAACGCGAGAACCTTGCGGCTCCAGCCATGCTCTCGCGCCTGCTTGCCATACCAGATACGCTGGGTTCGATCCTTGACTGCCTCAACCAGCGTGATGGCATGCCCCCAAGGCAATTGTGCAATGACCTGTTGCACGATTTCGCGGTTGGGAAAGGCCTCGGCCAGCGCCCGCATATATTTGAGATTCCGCGGCGAAAAGCCTGTCATCTCTGGGAAGTCGTGTTTCAGGTCCGTTGAAAGTCGGTCGACGATCTTGGCGCCCCACCCAGCGCTGTCCTGCCTGTCCAGGATGTCGCGGCCGATTTCCCAGTATAGCAGGATCAGTTCCTCGTTGACTGCCAACGCCGCTCGCAGCCGAGATGTCCGGATCCGCTCCTTCAACGTATCGAGAAGCTGGACGTAATCGTTCGAATCAGAAGGCGGTACGAGGTTCATCGCGACAGCGTGTAGCATCGCGCGACGGCTGTGACAGGTAGAGACGAACCGAAGGTAGGTGAAGGTCTTCCCGATAACCGATTGCCGCGAGGCCGATGAACGGCCAGCATGATCCGATGAAGGGTATTTTCGAGATCAGCGGCGCGTCGCGCTATGACGACCTTATCGCCGAGCGATACCATTTTCCGCGGATCTATCTGCGCGCAGCGGAGGCGTGTATCGGCGACTGGATTGTCTACCGCGAGACCGGCTCGGGAGGCGGCCGCATGGCTTACATTGGAGTGGGCCGCGTACGTGAGATTGATGCGGATCCCGCTGACAGTCGTCTCTTTTATGCGCGTATAGATGACTTTCTCGAGTTTGATCGTCCCGTGCCATATCGAGATCCGGACGGCCGCTTTCTGGAGCGCATGCTGCGTGAGCTGGACAGCCCTGCGATTGCTGGGCGGGCTCTGCGGGGGAGATCGGTTCGCGCCCTCGACGACACCGACTTCGCGATCATCGTGGACCGGGGCCTAACTGACACGTTGTCCCCGGAGGCTGCCGTGAGGCTAGAGCTGGATTCGCGATATCTCGATGAATCGACAGCGGCCTTGCTTGCCGAGCCGCCCGGGGAGCGTCGGATTGCGCAGCTTCTCGTGAACCGCAAGGTGCGTGATGCCGCCTTCCGAGGTCACGTGTTGGACGCCTATGACAGCCGTTGCGCCGTTACAGGCTTGCGAATGGTCAATGGCGGCGGGAAGGCCGAGGCGCAGGCTGCGCATATTTGGAGCGTTGCCGAAGGCGGTCCCGACGTCGTTCAAAACGGCCTCGCGCTTTCCGCAACCGCCCACTGGTTGTTCGATCGCCATCTCATCAGCCTGGATAATGAGTATCGGTTGCTGGTCTCGCACAACAAAGTGCCTTCCGAGCTGATCCGGCTATTCCCTGCTCCAGGAGAGCGCGTGCACCTGCCTACGGATCCACGCCTGCATCCGCGCCAGGATTACATTGCGCGGCATCGCGCACGCTTTGCCGGACTTGATTGATGGCGGCAGGGACCGATGTGATATCCAACTACGACGAGCATGCAGATGCATTGGCGGAGCGCTATGAGGCAGTATCGTCCGAAGCGATGTTGGCCGACGTGCTTTCGACCTTGCCTCGACCCGCGGAAGGTCGGATCGCCCTTGATATTGGCGCAGGTACCGGACGCGATGCCGCTTGGCTCGGTGAGCTAGGCTATCAAGTGGTAGCAGCCGAACCCGCAGCTGGCATGAGGCGGTTTGCCGCGGAGCGACACGGTGATGCCGGTATCCGCTGGGTCGACGACGCGTTGCCCGGGCTTGAGCGGACGCATGCGCTCGGGCTTTCCTTTGACCTCGTCCTGCTGTCGGCTGTCTGGCAACACGTTGGGCCTGCAGACCGGACCCGTGCCTTTCGCAAGATATCTACTCTGATGAAGCCTGGCGGAACGCTCATCATGACGCTTCGCAACGGGCCGGCACCGACGGGCATGGAGATGCACCCTACCTCGACGACGGAGGTTGAAGGCCTTGCACGATCGTACGGGCTGGAGGTGCTGCGTGTGTCGCGATCAGCGGACCAGGGCGGCAGGCCCGAGGTAATATGGGACGTTATGGCAATGCGCATGCCGGACGACGGCACGGGCGCACTGCCACTTGTCCGCGGCATCGTGCTGTCGGATGGGAAGTCGTCGACCTACAAACTGGCTCTGCTCCGCGCGGTCACTCGTGTTGCCGAGTACGCCCCCGCCGCGGCGACGCCAGCGCCGGACGGCCGGGACGCTGTCGAGGTGCCGCTTGGCCTCGTGGCACTAAACTGGATCCGAATGTATCTTCCGCTCGTGCGTGGCGGATTCCCTCAAGCACCGGGTAACCGCGGTACGGTCGGCCTGAGCTTCGCCAAGGATGGCTTTGAAGCATTGTTGGCGCGCAACGCTGCTCAAGCGGATTTACGCGTGGGCGCGACGTTCGACGCGGAAGGGGCGCTCGCGGTGATGTCTGCGATATCGCACGCAGCTGACACGATCGCGAAGATGCCCGCCAACTTCACGCGCTATCCAAATGGCGGTGCGCCTGTGTTCGGTGTGACCAAGGCGCGTCCGGGGCGAACGGTCTCGACAATACTCGACCTTGAAACGCTGCGTGGATGGGGACTGCTCGAGATCCCCGGGCATCTCTGGCGCGCGATGTCTCGTTTTTCGTCATGGATCGATCCGATGCTAGTTGCCGAATGGAGCCGGCTTACGCGCAGTTACGGCGATCGGATGGGCTTGGAAGTCGGTCCAGGGGCGGTCGAGGGGGCATTGGCCTGGATCGAACCGGGGCGGACGACAACCTTCGGTCGAGACCTTGTGCGCAAGCTTATTGAGCAGGGCAAGAGTGTCCGCTGTGTCTGGACCGCTGAGCGATTGCGTATCCGTGGCTACGACGTTGATCATTGCCTGCCGTGGGCAGTCTGGCCGTGTGGGGACCTATGGAACCTCATGCCAGCCCAGCCGCGGATCAACCGCCATGAAAAGCGGGACCGGCTACCGTCCGCGGCCGCGATGAGAGGTGCGCGCGCAAGCATCATCGGATGGTGGGAAATGGCATACCTCGAGAATGAAGCGTTGCGATCGCGGTTCCTTCGCGAGGCGGCCTCTGCGCTTCCAGTAGCCGGAGAAACCAGCGCAGCTGCGGTGTATGATGCGCTAGATTGGCGGCGACTTCGGCTTCGCCAAGACCAGCAAGTTCCGGAGTGGACGCCTTCGACGACGAGCCGTGCGTCAGTGATCGCAGAATAGTCGTAAGACGTCTATTCGCAGCCGATTCCATCACCGTCGCGGTCGAGCCTTGGACTATAGCCGGGATCGCCAGCGCGGACTGGCGCAGCGCCTGCAGCTCGTGCTGCGCTGCAGTTGGCGTATGCCCTTCCGCTTCCGCCGCTGGACAAGAGTCCGAGCGAACGCCGCGGAGTTCCGCTTCCGCTCGGCGATGGTCCGCGGTGGCAGTGATAGCCTGTCCCGCCTTTACGGTCATTGTGGCACCCCTGGGCGTTCAATCCGCCGGATGTCGCGTAGCCGGTCGACGTCGCGCTAATCCCGAGTAGTACAGCGAGTGCCGCTCCGAGTTTCATGTTCAAGACCGTTCCCCCTAGAATGACGCTATCGGTCGTACAGCGAAGGGCAACAGCGACTGGGATCATTCTCGATCATTGTAAAAATGGTTCGTCATAAATGCGCCAGCGTGGGCCGAGGCCCGCATCAGTCGCAGTCGAGTTACCTGACGCTTGCCGTGTCGCTCGCTATAGAAGTTTTGTCCGGATCAGGGCCAATGGCCTGAGAATGTGGGCTGCCGTTGACGTTGTTCGTTACCGTTGTGGCGCTCACGGTCTCGAACATTAGGCCGGCGATAACTACCAACCATATCGTAGATCCAGGCATTCATATCTATGTATTTATCAAGCATACGATTGGAGTGCGTAGGACACAGGCGCGCATCACGTCTCAGTCTACGATAGCCGTTTCATTCATTTTGGACATGTATTTGTCGTTGACCGCGAGTGACTTGGGCGACAGGCTTCGACGATCGGCCTGGGGAGGTCGAATCAGGAGGGGGTTATCTTATGAAATTTACAATTGGCGCGCTCGCGTGCGCGCTTACTTTCGCTGCGCCTACGGTTCAGGCGCAGACTGGTCCAATCGCGACCGCTGCTACCACGTCCGGAACGCTTCGTGCTGGAACCTCGGTTCCGCTGAAGATGGCCGAAGGACTGACCACGAAGGGCAAGAAGCTCAAGGTAGGCCAGCGTTTCCAGATGGAGACCGCCGAAGCCGTCATGATCGACGGTAACGTCGTTATCCCGGCCGGCAGTCCTGCCACGGGCGAGATCACCGAAGTGCGCAACAAAGGCATGTGGGGCAAGTCCGGCCGCATCAACGGACGCGTCCTGTATGTACGCGCTAATGGCCGGCAGATCCGCATGAGCGGTTCAATCGACGACAAGGGCAAGACTGGGACCGCCGGCGTCGTCGGCGCCGCAGTGCTGATCCCGGTCGCTGGTTTCTTCATGACCGGAACGAGTGCCGACATTCCGCTCGGCTCGCCGGTGACCGCATTTATCGACGAGGACGTATCGGTGGCCGTCGTTCCAGCTGCGGCGCCAATGGTCGTTGTGGCCCCGGCTGCAAACGCGCTGGTCCCGACCAAAAGGTAAGTCTGAGGCGCCGGCCGCCCAGCCGGCGCACCATCAGCAAGAGCGTGGACGACAGACGGATTGAGGAGGAACTTCGCTGTGACGCGCTCAAGCGAGAAACTGGCGGGAGATTGGGAAGCGCGGATCGCCGCCGCTGCCCCCCGATCGATTGGCATAGGATCGCACGGCGAGCCGCTATCCTGGGCCTTCTAACGTTAGTCGCGGGGACCGCACTATTCGGTTTCGGTTGAAGGCTTCCCGGCTCATCAATGCGTAGCGCGGCTCTCGTATGAAACGGTGGGCTTGACGGAGGTAAGTCGAGTGAGCGCTCCGTCAAGTTGAATGCCGACGTCGGACAGGCCTAGCTCATCGGCCAAGGTCAGTGCTCGTGAGACCGCATTTTCCAGTTCTGATCGCTTTGCAGCATGATGCTCTTCAAGTGTCATGTGCAGTCCCAGAACACCTTGTACCTTATCAAACCATGAACATCGATGCGCTCAAATCGCTAACCCCCGGCAGCGGGAATGTCTCCGGCTCGTCAAAAAAAGACATGTCGACGAAGGAGATTGCACGAGAACTGGGGATCAGCCCTCAAACCGTAAGCAATCACCTCAAGGCAGCGATGGGGGCGCTCGGCATCAGCTCCCGGTTCGTTGCCGCCCGAGCGTTGCGAGAGTTTGAGCTACCTGACCTGATAGAGGCTAGCCCCCCGCAGGCTATGGTTCCCGATCTGGAATACCGCTTCTTCACCCCCATACCGGTCGACGGTGTGCAGGAGGAACGTGGGATCTATGAACCGCGTCAGGCACCTCGATCGGTAGGGGAGGACTTACATCGCTATCCACTAACGGTCATCCAACGCTTGCTGTGCATAGCGCTGCTCACCGCGACAACCGCGGTCATTGCAGTTGCGGCACTGCCGATGTCGGACTCCGTGCAGCGCTTGGCGAATTGGCTCGAACCGACCGTCCACCGTTAACGCCGCGCGCCCTGACCGCCCGGTGAGGAAACGATCATGCTGAACGAACGTCGTCTAGCCGTCGAAACGGTTGCTGCCGCATTTCTTCCCACGGAGCACGCTGCCGAACAGACGGCGATTCTGGGAGCTCGGTGCATTGCCGCAATGATCGAGCAACGCGTCGCGGCTGGGCTACCGCTTGACACCGGGGCCGAAGCCTTCGCGCTAGTTACCGATGCCACCTTTCACGCGCTGAAGGCCAGAGCTGCTTTGATAAACGCGCACCAACTGCTCGCTACAATCCCCGCGTCGATCGGCATCAAGTCCTATGGCGGTGACGAATGTCCTCCGAACGAGCCATTTACGAGCGCCGTATTAAAGTCGGTTGCTTGACCATCATCCATCAGAATGTTCAATTTGGCGATGCAGTGGAAGCTTGCAATATTCTGGCTACTTCTGATCACGGCTTGTGTCTGCGCGCGCTGGCGAGGCGGCTTGCCCGAAAAGCAAGCCGCATTGTCTCTGCTCGTGGCGGCACTCCCTCACTATCGCATATCGTTCGAACGCAGCGGTGAGGTACTCTTCGCTGGATATCGGCGTCGTACTTATCGACGTCGGCCTCCTTTCTGCTTTGGCCATCATCGCTGTACGAGCGGATCGAGGTTGGCCCATTCCGCTTGCAGCGCTTCAAGCAATCACCGTGCTCGGGCACTTCTGCAAGCTGGTAAATCCTGACTTATGGCGGTTGGGATACGCCCTGATCACAACCGCACCGGCCTACCCAGGCCTGGTGATCCTGCTCGTCGGAATTTATCGGCATCGTCATCGGGAGCAACGGGCCGCTGCCGGTGCCTGCTAGAACGCATTCTCGAGCCGTTGAGCGACGAGCATGTCTTGCAGGCAAGCGCGTTGATGGAAGAATTCGGCTCTCTTTAAGCTGCGCTCTCGGGCGGTCGTGTCCGTCAACTACGTGCAGTTGGCGGGGATCAGCGGGTTGTCCGTCACCTGCAGACGATAAGAGCAGTGACGCTTCACGTCTTGAAGGTGCAAGCTATGTCCGGGCCGCTGTTCGCAAATTGGTCCAGCGTACTCGACTACCTTCGCATCGACATCGGCTACGACACGACCGAACAGTTCCGCGCTCTATACCTGAACACGCGAAACAGTCTGATTCGCGACGAGATCCTATGGCGGGGAACCGTCGACAACACGCAGGTCCACGTCCGGGAGGTTATTGCCCGCGCGATTGAGTTGGGCGCTGCGGCGATGATCTTGGTGCACAACCATCCTAGCGGCGACGCTGAACCGAGCGCCGCGGACCTCGCCCTTACGAGATCGATATGTCGCGCCGCTGCGCCAATGCAGATTGCCGTCCACGATCATGTGATCGTTTCGAAGGCAGGGTGTGTCAGCATGCGCTCGGCCGGGTTGATCTGATGGCTTCCCGTTCGCTCCTTCGACCATCGACCACGCTTTCGGACATACGGGAGCTGATCCTTCAACTGCCGCGCTCCGCATTGATTGACCTGGTCGAGGCTATTATCGATCACCTCGATGCTCTTGATGGAGAGGACGATCTTGAACCGGAAGAAGACGTCCAAGCTGAGGATTATGGCGGCGCGTTGTAGGTCCAGAGCCGCGCCGCCATTGGATTCAGACGGGCTTCGCGCCCGGCGTTCCGCACTTCGCGAACTTGCCGTTGGCAGCCTTGCACCGAACGGTCTTAGACGGTGCTTTCGGGGGGGCATTTGGTGAAGCGCCCCTTGGCGTCCTTGCACGGTGCGGCCGTCGAGGGGCGCCCCGACGAGCAAGGACAGCGAAGCGGCAGCGAACATCAGTTTACGCATCTGGCATTCTCCTACCCGGGGGCCGGGCTGCGTGAAACTGCGGCGTCCTATGCCGCTCGTCAACGGTTGCTTCATGCCGCCCGTTGAAAGTGAATTCGCTGGTCGGTGCGGGTGAGGCGGGACAGCTCCCCCTAAGCCAAGCACTGATTTACAAAGGGCTGGTCGATGCTCGCCGCCACCACGCCCTCGCAGCTTTGTGCTTGGGCTGCTCTAGTATCAGCTGTAGCCCCTCACAGCGCTGTGGATCAGATCGGCGTTCGTTTCTGCCATCTTGTGGGCGATGTAGGGCGCGCGCGGTTGAGCCTTTGCCCCTTCGCGTGCTTCGCCGTTGGCAAGGTGGCCACATGCTCACCGCCGGGCTAATCACGCTCCACCTCATCACAGCTGTCGTGATCTCACTGGTGCTGAGGTTTCAAAAGCCGCCAGTCGGCTCTCCTCTCAGTTCTGAAAAGGTCGCGCCCCATCTTTGGACTGAAACGCGATCAGTTTGGCACATTAACGAATGGCGGAAGTTGGGAAGCCGATAGTCGCACGGGAATGACCGGTTGTTGGTCAATGCGCCGACATTCGTCAGGCCTTCGCGAATCCCTCCTCGGCCACATGCGATCTACAGGTCGTTTTGCCCGCGCTGGAGAGCTGGTCTCGCCAACGCGGGTTATCTTCCGACCCGCAGGGTCGCCACTGGCTTCGTGTCATCTTCGTTGTCCCGATCCCGCCCGTTCTGGAACGATAGGTCGAGATCGACCAGTTCCTGCGCCTCGCTAGCGCGCGCGAAGTTGCGTTGCAGGCGGATCAGCACGTGACCGGGGCCGTTCGGATTGATCCGGTCGGCGTCGTAGCCATTGATGCGCACCCGGTACGGACCGGCCGGGGCGCGGCGGATGGCGTATTCCTCCGGCCCATAGCCGTCGGTCATGTCGTTGGATATCTGTCCACCGGCGCTGCTCCGCTTGTTCGAATACATGACGCGCTCGCCATTGGGCTCGTCGATCCAAAGGTCGATGTCGGCGTCGTCGGCTGTCCATTCGATCACGATGCGCGCATCGGTGTCGGTCAGGCCGACGAGGCGCTTATCGAGCGTCCAGCGCCCGCCTGCTGCCTTGATCGGCACGACCAGCGCGTTCGCCTCCATCAGAGCGATCACCTCTATTCCGTCGAAGTCGCCCGACGCGGGGGTTCAGGGCGGTGTCGACCAAAAGCTGGAATGCGCGCTCCAGGTCGCCTCGTCCCGCTCGGCCGGCAGCCCGGCCACGGGCAGCGAGCGCCAGCGCGAGGTCGCGGTCCGGCTGGGGCCGGAACTCCGCATTGGCGGCGGCGAGCTGCTCCGTGAGCTCGACGGCGCGATCGAAGGCACGGTCGCGCTCGAGGCGGAAGGCAACGATCTGACGCGTCTCGTCGTCGCTGCTTGGCAGTTCCAGGGCGGACAGCAGCAGCAACGCGGCGGTGGCCGCATCGCCCTTCAGCCGGAACCACTCTGCCGTATCGAGGTAGAAAGTCGGCACGGAACCGTACTGACGTTCCTGCTCGAGGAGCACGGCAAATCGCTCGGCGGGGGGCGCCATTGTCGAGCGCAGCGATATAGGGGCGCCTAGCAATCAGGTCCGCCATGTCGAGCTTTATCGCAACGGGAGGCGGCTCCTGCGCGGTCGAAAGCAGATCCTGGCGGACGGCGCTGGTGACGACGATGTTGCCTGATCCGCTTTTCTCGGCGACAGGCGGGGCGGGTGCCGCGATCATGCGCGGCGGCGTCATGACAGCCGGCTGGCCCGGTTCGGACGTGGGCGAAGGAGGCGACGGTGCTGGCGGCGGAGGCGGCGGAGGCGGGGGGCGGAGGAGGGGGCCATATCGCCTACCTCGTCGCGGCGCATGCGTTTCGCCTGATCGCGGGAGGCCGGCACGAAGCGTGTGTTCCACCAGGCGCGTCGGTCGCGCCACTGGCCGAGTACGAAGTCGAGCCGCGCTTGCCGGGCATCGCGACGCGCGTTGTCCCGACCCCGCTTGGCCTCACCATATTGCGCCAGCCATTCCTTGCTGAAGCCGTCCGGCGGGGTCAGGTCGGCGCGCAGATACTGGTCGGGGCGCTCCAGCACCAGAAACGACATGCCGGGGCCGGCGACCTGATAACGGCGTGCAGTGTTCGCCATGGCGGGGTGTTGTGCAGGGTCGTCCGCGAGCTCTGCGACACGCGCCGCGGCCCAGAGCGCCGCGGGTCCCTCGGTGGCGATCGATGCAGCCCCGACACTGTAACGCCGCTCGCCACCGCCGCTGAGCCGCACCACCACGTCCCCCGCAGCCGGCATTAGCCCCACGAGAAGCCATTGGCCCGGACCAGTCGGCATGGCGCGTGCGTCGATCCGCCGTCCAGCCGCGTCGCGGACAGAGACGGGAGTCGCTTCGCCCGCGCTGAGGCTGTCCAGGGCCTTGTCCTCGCCGCCGGCGGCCAGGCGGACGACGGCGCCGCCCGTGCGCTGTGTTAGCCGCCCGAGCCGTGCGCCGTTTGCGCTTGGTGCGGCGGTAAGGGCTGCGAGCCGACAATCGGGCACAAAGGTGGCGCCGCGATCGATCGTGACCTCTCCGTCGGACACCAGCACGCATCGCGTCGCCGCGGGCAGTGCCAGCGCATCGAGCTTGGCGAGCGAGGTGCCGCCGCGATAGGTGACGCGAGCAAGCGCCGCCCGCAGAGCCGCAGCGTTCGCGATCGTTGCGACCTGCGGCCGGTCGCTCGCGAAAGTGATGAGGTCGATGGCAGCGGGCGCGGTCCGTTCGGCAAGGCGCACCAGCACGTCGACCTCCAGATCGGTCCGGGCCGCGCGGTGGGAGAGCGAGCGGTCCCAATAGACGCGCAGCCGTCCGCCACGCGCCGACGGCTTAGGCTCGCCCGTTGCGCGGTCGGCGATCGCGAAAAAAGCCTGCCCGCCCGGATGGTGCGTGACAACCATCGGTGCGGTAACCGTGCCGCCGGTAATCGTCAGCCCCTCACGCACCACCGCACGGCCGAGCATAGCTTCCCCCCGCCAGCTCTCACCGCTCCGCGTCAGGCCGAGTGGCTGGCCGGCGAAGCGGACGGAGGGCGCAGTGGCATAACGGTCGGCATTGACCGCCACCGTTACCCGCCCGATCGCCGTGTCGCGCGCGAACGGCAACACCAGCCCCACGGCCGGGTCGAACGCCGCGACGAAGGTCAGTCGGAAGCGGCGGGAATGCGCAGCGTCCACGGGAAAGATGCGCGTGGTGAATCGGTTGCCGACGACCTCCGCCAGCCCGGGATCAATGCCCGCACGCACCTCGTCCTCATAGACGTTGCGTGCCTTCGGCGCCTCGAGCAACTGGCCGGGGATCATCCTGCCGCCGACGTCGAGCGCATAGCCGGTAACGACAGCATCGGCGGGAAGCGTCAGTGCGAGGTTCGCCTCATGCCCGTCCGCGTCGTCCGAGCCGATTAGCATCTCGACCGAAACGTCGGCGATGCGGCCGACGAGGTGCGTGCGCACGTCGAGTGCGTCAATGCGCAGGTGGACCGCCGGTCCATCGTCGCGCCGGATACCGCGCTCCGCCTCGCTCAGCGTCGGATTGCTCTGTGCCCAGGATGCAGAGGGACAGGGTGGCGATGGCGACCGCCAGCATCATGAAACGAGACACGGTGCTGCTCTCCCTCAACCTAACAGCGAGACTGGCAAGCTTTGCACCTGGGAGCAACCAGGTGAGCAGTTAAACTGAACGGCTGGACATGAACGAGTGTCTGAAGCTGGGAACGCTGCAGCCGTCGCCGAACGACCGCTTCTGGGTCTGGCCGGAAGGTCTCAGGCGGGGCACGTTCGCCCAATCATGGACGTTGACACCGCACTTCTAACTGCCCGATAACGGACGTTGATCGTGTGTCCGGTGACGCACACCGTCAGTGCAGGGAGATTGTCGTGAAGCGTCGACTTATCTTAGCCGCCTGTACTTCGATGATGTTCGCGCCGTTCGCAGCTAACATCTATCTCATGGAAAACCGTCCGGTGGTGGCCGTAGGCCCCCGTTGGCGGCCATTCCTGCCGATTGGCTTTGCGGGCGCGTGTATTCGGGACCTTACTGCGTCGAAATAACCGAACGCGACAGGCATCTCGAAAGGTGGTCAATCCTGTTGTTGGTCCTTTTGGGTTTGCCCGCCCTTCTTTGTCAGATACCCGACGTGTTGAAACGACAAAGATCGAGCGCGGCATCTCACGCGTCGGAACGTCGGATTTTCAAACAATAGGCGGCCATTCCGTTATTCTTCCCACATCACGACATTCGCGAGCGGATAGCCGGGCTTTAAAACCGGTTATTCGCAAGATGAACCAACGTCCGAAGTTGGGAAGCGCGGGAAGAGGTATGAGTGTCCACTTGTGGGTCTGGCCGGAAGCCGGAAGGCAGGGTGCCTTCGCTCAAAAGCTGTCGTTCGATGAGCAAACCCAAAGCCAGAAGGTGCCGTTCGTTCAGCTCGAACGCTGATGTGGCAGTCGTAGTCGCTCGACTGCCACGCCCATTTTATATCGAGAGAACCTTTAGAGCCCTCCCGATAACAGATCAGACAATCACGACGATCTTGCCGATCTGCTCGTTGGACTCGAGGAAGCGGGTCGCTTCCCTGAATCTGGTCGAACGGGAATGTCCGCGAGACCAGTGGGTCCAGCTTGCCGCTTTCTAGACCCTCGGTGATAAACGCCTTTGCTCGCGCAAGCGCGTCGTCATCGCCGACAATCTCGGTGTAGAGGTAGCCCTTGATCGTCAGGCTCTTGCCCAGCACTGCGAATTGCGGAAACGGCCCGTCGTCCGGGCTTAGGGCACCGTATTCCAGCAGAATGCCACCCACGGCCATGACCTCGGCGAATTGGGCGATGGCAGGACCCCCGATCGGATCGAACACCACGCGGGCACCCTTTCCGCCGGTGATCTCCTTTACACGCGCTGCGAGGTCGCCGTCGGCGGTGGCGATCACATGATGAGCACCGGCATCAGTCAGCGCCTGCGCCTTGGCGTTCGTACGGGTAGTCGCAATCACCGTCGCCTTGACGCTGCGAGCCACCTGGATCGCCGCGATGCCAACGCTACTCGATGCGGCTGACACGATGACGAATTCCTCTGCGGTGACCTTCGCCTGATCGATAAGCGCACCCCAGGCGGTGACATACTGCATCCAGGAGGCTGCTGCCTTCTCGAATGAGAGGGCGGCGGGGTGCTTGACGACGTAGCGCGCCGGGATGTTGATGATCTCGCCGTAGGTCGACCAGCGCGACATATCGAGCGTCGGGATGACGCTGACGGCGTCACCCTCCGCGAAACCAGACACGTCGCTGCCAATGGCCTTGACCGTGCCTGCGGCCTCGTAGCCCAGCCGCGAGGGGAACTCCGCTTCTTGCAGGTAAGCGCCGTTGCGGAACATTACCTCTGCGCGGTTCAAGCCGATCGCTCTGACTGCGATCTGCACCTCATCAGCGGCAGGTGCAGGAACCTCGATGTCATCGATGCGCAGCACGTCTGCGGGGCCGTATTCGTGAAAGCGTACAACGCGGGTCATGGTCTGATCCTCTGGTAGATGATGGCTATTGAAATGAAGCGGTTCGGCCGGCGTTTACATGTTGATGGCGCGGACGAGGCGAACGCCCCAGTCCTCGTCAGGGTTCGTGGTTCCGTCACCCAAGCGCTCTTGCATCACCGCGACCGCCAGGTCCCGGCGCTTGGGGAGCCTGTCCTTCTCCGCAGCGTCGAGAGCCGCAGGAATCTCGGCAAGGGTCAGGTCGGTGCAATAGACTGGCGCGCCGGCTTGCTGACGCCACGAGGCCGCCAGCGAGCCGGCATCGAAGGCATCCAGGCCGGTATCGCTGACCAACTCCATCGTGACCTGCCGATCGCGCTCACGATCCGCTGCAACGGGGATGGCGATCCGATCCGGTGTCCCTGCCGACTTGCCCTTCTTGGCAAGAGAGGCGGAGCCGATCGCATTCCATGCCTTTGCGATCGGGCGGCCAAGTTGCTCAGCCACCCACAGGCTTTCGACCTGTCCGTCCTCGATCGCCTGGATCTTGGAGTCCCGGAACGGGTAATAGTTGGAGGTGTCGATCACGACCGTCTCGTCAGGCAGGCGAGCCACCAACGGTGCAATTGCGGCAATACGGTTGAGAGGTATCGAGAGGATGACGACCTCGACATCGGTCAGCGCATCCTCCGTCGTTACGGCGCGGGCGCCGGCTGACAGGAGCTCGGGATCGATCGTCTCGGGCCCGCGAGAGTTGGCCACCTTCACCTCATGGCCCGCCTCGCTCAACCTCGTGACGAGTGTCTTGCCGATATGCCCTGTCCCAAGAATGCCAATCTTCAAGTGTCGTTCCTCTGCGATCATTGCCTCGCACCGGAAATTATGGTCAGGTACCAGAAGCGACAAGAACCTACCGAAAGGTGGGTTACCCACCAAAAAGGTAAGTGGCCTATGCAGCGTGACTGGCAATGCGAGGACCCACAGCAGCAGCTTGTCTGGGCTGCGGCGACCAGCGAGGCCCTCCGCGTCCTGGAGGGAAAGTGGAAGATGGTGATCATCTTCCAACTGTTTGCTGCACGGGCCCCTTTGCGCTTCTCCGAGCTGGAACGACGTGTCGAAGGCGTGAATCAGAAGATGCTTATTCAACAGCTAAAAGAACTTGAGAAGGACGGGATCGTCACCCGGACGATCTATCCCCAGGTTCCACCCAGGGTCGAATATGCGCTGAGCGAGATCGGCCTGGCACTCGGGCCGTCTATTGAAGCCCTGATTGATTGGACGTTCATGCGACGTGAGGCCGAGACGTCGGCTAAATCGGGAGAACAAGGATAAGTGTAGCTTAGACGGCTGCTAATTCGATTGAAGCACTAAAAGCGGATGGCCGCTTTCCTCTCCCATCACGACATTCGCGAGCGGATAGCCGCCCTCCGAAATCGGTCATTCGCAAAGATGAACCAGCGTCCGAAGTTGGGAAGCAAGGGGAGGGGGCGTGAGCGTACGATTGTGGGTCTGCATCAAGATCGCCGCTAGGGATCGAGCGCTAAACTATGATCGCGGGCACGCTTAGGCACGAAGCTTAAGCCTTTTGTTCAAGACTCGACGGCACCGCCTGTGCGGTAATTCAGCGGCCCGCCAGATAATGCGCCAGCGGATCGATCATATCCTCGGGGATGCGGCGGGCGATGACCGGCATCGTCGACTGGGACTTCCGCGCGTCGACCACCGTCTCGTCGCCGCGCCAGTTGCGGAGGCGTTGGGCGATGTAGCTGGCGCGCTGGCCGGCGAGGACGGGGTAGGGCTTGCCGGGAGAATGGCAGCTTGCGCAGGCGGGGGAGCTGCACCTTCGGCAACCCCTCGCGGTTGATCTTCGCGGCATCAGCCGAGCCCAACGGCGTTGCGCGGCCGATGCCTGGCATCGCGGCGAAGTGATCGGCGAGCCGCGTCATGTCCTCGGGCGTCAGCGTCGCGGCGGCGTTTGCCATCACCGCGCTCTGGCGCTTGCCGGTTGCGTAGGCCTCCAGTGCGGCGCGCAGATATGCCGGGCTCTGCCCGCCGAGCACGGGCATGTCGGACTGGCCGCGGCCACGTCCGTCGGCACCGTGACAGCCGGCGCAGGTCGCGATCCTGGCATCGGTGACGCCCGACACTTCGGTCAGCGAGCGATAGGTCGCAGGCGTCATTTCGGGGAGCATGCGGACGAAGGCGACCATGCGGCGGAGTTCGTCGTCGCGGTCCTTGGCGGCCCAGCCGGGCATGCCGGTGTATTTTACGCCGTGCTTGAGGATCCAGAAGATCTGCTTGTCGGTCCACTCGCGTGCGTTGACCGACAGGTCTGGGGCGGGCGGGGTCGCGGCCTGCATTACGGGGAGCGGGCGGACGCCGGGGGCGCCGTGGCACGAGGCGCAGCTTGCCTTGAACAGGCCGGCGGCACTGACGAGACCCTCGTTCGCCTTGGGATCGTCGGGGGCGGTGACGGCGGCGTAGGTGCGGACCGAGTTGCGCATCGTCCAGTGGAGGAACCAGTCGGTGATCTTCCAATGGCCCGACGACGCGGCGATGTTGAACACGCCCGACCAGGCGAACAACAGCCCGGCAAGCGCCAGTCCGACGATGGCGGCGGCGGCGCGCGCCCAGGTAATCCGGATCGTCATGCGGTCGCGCTCCGTGTCTTCAACAGTCCGCCGAGCATTGCGAGCCCGCCGATGAAATAACTCGCCGCGCCGACCATCAGCATGACGACGCCGCCGAGCTGCTGGTCTTCGAGCGCGTCGAGGCCGTGTGTTGCCGGGTGCATGGCCATCATTGCGTAGAGCGGTCGCGGGGCGAGGCCGATCAGCGCTCCGAGCAGGGTCATGTGCATCGATGTCAGCAGCAACGCGGCAACCCCCGACGCGCGACGGTCGGTGGCGCCGCCAATGCGGGTGCCGAGCACTGCGCTCCAGAGAAGGACGCCGGCGATGAGGAAGCTCGCCTGTTCGATGAGTAGCGCGAGCGGCTGCATGTCGACGCGGAGCCTCAGCGCGGGGAGGTGCCAGAGCCAGACGATAACGAGTTCGACGAGCGACATCGCGAGCGGGGTCACCACCGCGGGCCAGCGCTCGGCGGGATCGAAGTTGCTCCCGGCAACCCCGTACGTCAGGAACGGCGCGGTGACGGCGACCGCGATCATGTGACCCGCCATGTGGCCGACCATCCCGAGCGGCGCCGCGGCGAATGCCCAGCCGAGCGGGACTAGCGCGGCGCCCAGGACGAGGCTCGCACGCCTCATCGACAATCGCCGAACATGATGACGGGCAGCGCCGTGAAGATCACCGCGACGAAGCTCAGCCCGGCCAGCAACCGCGTCGATAGCGCGAGGAAACGGAGGCGGTCGATCGCCGTGCCCTGTTCGTGCGGGGCCGGATCGCCCGGCGTCTCCGACTGGACGCGCGCGATATAGCCCGCCGCGACGATCCCCAGCAGCGCGAAGATCGTCGCGATCAGCGTCGCAAGCGGGAAGCCGGTCAATGCCGTTCCCGGGGTCGGCGATTTCGCGCAGGTCACTGCCACCCACAGGTAACAGAAGAGGAAATGCACGGCCCAGATCGTCGGCGGGACGATCAGCGTCCACAGCGTCACCTTCAGATCGCGCGCCCAGTGCTTCCGGTCAGACTTGGGCTCTGTCATGCGACACCCGGGAACAGGCCGATCGTGCAGAACGTCACGATGCCCGTCAGCGCGAGGAAATGGTGGTACACGGTGATGTTGCGCAGGTCCGCGTCATAGACCGGCGTCATCTTCCCCGCGAGGCTGCGCGCCAGCGTATAGGCCTGCATGATGACTCCGATCGCGGCATGCACCGCGGTCCAGATCGCCAGCGTCCAGACAATCGCGGGATAGACGTGAAGTTCGGGATCAAGGTCCGAATACCACGGCCCGGCGAGCCCGGCGAACAAGCTCGACAGCGTCGCGACGATCCCGACCACCAGCAGCGCGCGGCCCGCACCGACGTTGCCCCGCCGATGCACTTCGCGCGCGCCGACAGTGGCGGCCCAACCGGCAAGCGTCAGCGCCAGCGCGACCATCGGCCAGAACACGCCCGGCCCGTTGAGCCCGACTCCACTCGGCGGGAAATCATTGTGGATCGTCCAGAAGAAGAAATAGCCGAACACCAATCCTGAGAACGCGGTCGCGTCCGCCATCATCGTGATGAACATCGCCCACCAGCCCGGCGCCGACGGCCCCGACGTGTAGAGCGGCACCTCGATGCCGTGGCCGATATGCTTGGTCGGCTTTTCGGGGGATCTCGGCGGTGCCGGTCCATAGCCACCACAGCACGCAGGCAAGCGTCGCGACGCCGCTGACCGCCGACCAGATATACTGATGGTAGGTCGTCAGGATGAAGACGCCCGCGAGCGCGACCGCGGTCATCATCGGCTTCACGCTCGGCGTGCCGAGACGGATCACCTGCACCGGACGTGCGTCGAGCACGGTGGTGATGATCGACTCGCGCCGCATCTCCTCCGCGTCGGGCAGGAAGAAGCGTCCCTCGTCGACCTTCTGGACGAAGTTCTTCTGGTCCCAGATCGGATAGCGGCTCTCGATCAGCGGCACCGATCGGATACCCCAATCCTCGTCGTCCGGATGCGCGAGCCACTCCAGCGTGCCCGCGTTCCACGGATTGCGCGGCGCCTTCGGGCGACGCGGTGACAGCGCGAGGTCGATGCAGACGATCAGCACGCCAGCTGCGAACATGTACGAGCCCGCGGTCGAGGCGAGGTTGAGCCCGCCGATGCCGAGCTCTTCCGGATAGGTGAACACGCGGCGCGGCATGCCGAGCAGGCCCGACAGATGCATCGGGAAGAAGGTCAGGTTCATGCCCACGAACATGATCCAGAACGCGATCCGCCCAAGCCGGTCAGACAGCTTCTTCCCCGTGACCAACGGCCAGTAATAATACAGCCCGGCGAACAGCGGCAGCAGCGTGCCGCCGATCAGCACGTAGTGGAGATGCGCGACGATGAAATAGGTGTCGTGCGCCTGCCAATCGAACGGCGCGACCGCGACCATCACGCCCGTCAGGCCGCCGATCACGAACACGGCCAGGCTGCCGGACGCATAGAGCAGCGGTGTCGATTTCTTGACGTTGCCCGCCCAGAGCGTCGCGATGAACACGAAGATCTGCACCCCGGTCGGGATCGCCACCGCTTCCGACGCTGCGGCGAAGAAGGCGAGGCTGATCTTCGGCAGCCCGGTCGTGAACATGTGGTGGACCCACAACCCGAAGCTCAGGAAGGCGGTGCCGACCGCGGCCAGCACGATCCACGGATAGCCGAGCAGATGCCGCTGCGCGAAGGTCGGGATCAGCATCGCGAACAGCGCGATCGACGGCAGGAAGACGATGTAGACCTCCGGATGCCCGAAGATCCAGAACAGGTGCTGCCACAGCAGTGGATCGCCGCCCTTCTCAGCGTTGAAGAACGGCCAGTTGAGCAGCCGTTCCATCTCGAACAGCACGTCGCCCGCTATCAGCGGCGGGAACGCGAACAGGATCATCACCGCGACGACCAGGATGTACCAAGCATAGAGCGGCATCAGGTTGAGCCGCATGCCCGGCGGACGGCATTTCAGCACGCCGACGATCAGCTCGACCGCCGCAGCGACCGACGACACCTCGATGAAGCTCAAGCCCAGCATCCAGATGTCGGCGCCAAGCCCGCTGAGGTCGGTCCGCGTGGTCAGCGGCGGATACATGAACCAGCCGCCATCGGGTGCCGCATCGAAGAAGATCGAGCCCGACACGAAGACGCCGCCGATCAGGAAGCTCCAGTACCCGAACCCCGACAACCGCGGAAACGGCAGGTCGCGCGCGCCGAGCAGCTGCGGGAGCAAGATGATCGACACCGCCTCGAACATCGGCACCGCGAACAGGAACATCATCATCGAGCCGTGCAGCGTGAACAGCTGGTTGAACGTGTTCGCCGTGACGAGGTCGTTGTTGGGCACCGCCAGCTGCGTCCGCATGATCAGCGCCAGCACGCCCGCGAACAGCATGAAGCCGAACGCGGTCAGCGTGTACCACACGCCGATCCGGTTGTTGTTGACGTCGGTCCAGCGGAAGAACCAGCCCGAGGGCGGCTTCCAGACTTCACGCAGGCGATCCTCTTGGCCCTTGCGGACCGCGGGATCGTTCTGGTCGGGCGCGATATATTGGGTGCTCTCGGTGGTCATTTGAGCCCCTGAAGGTAGCTTGCGATCTGGTCGGCTTCGGCGGCCGACATCTGCGGGAAGGCCGGCATCCGCACGCCGGGCTTGGTCTTGCCCGGATCTCGGACGAACCCGGCGATGTTGGCGTGGGTCATCGGCAGCACACCCGCAGCGAGCGTCGGGCGCGACCCGAAGTGCGTCAGGTCGGGGCCGATCTTCGCGACCGGGCCGATGCCGCGGACACTGTGACAACCGCTACAGCCATAGCTCGCGAAGGCGCGTGCGCCCGGCGATGCGATGACGACGGCGGGCTTGCGCTGCTCGGCGAGCCAGCGCTCGAATGCGGCCGGCTCCATCGCGATCACGTCGAACGCCATCAGCGCGTGGCCGAGCCCGCAGAACTCCGCGCAGACGCCGCGGTACGTCCCCGCCTTGGTCGCGCGGACGACGAGGCGGTTGGTGCGGCCGGGGATCATGTCCATCTTGCCCGCCAAGCCCGGCACCCAGAAGCTGTGGATGACGTCGGGGCTGCGCAGCGACAGTTCGACCGTGCGGCCGACGGGGAGGCGCAGTTCGTTCGCGGTCTCGACCACCGATCCGCCCGGCGGCGCATAGCGCACGCGCCACCAGAATTGCTCACCCTCGACACCGATGCGGAGATCGTTGTTTGCGACTTCGCGCGGACGCATTGCTGGGAGAGCGTAGAGCAGCAGGCCCAGCAGCAGGATCGAAGGGCCGATGCCGCCGAGCCACAGCACCAGCTTCATCCCGCCCTTGTGCGTCAGCCGACCTTCCGGCGCGCGCATCGCGTGGCGCATCAGCAACGCTAGCCCGCCCGCGAGAATGATCGCGCCGATGACCAGGACGATGGTGATCGAGAGGACCTTGTCCGCCTCCTCGCCGAACGGCGCGAGCGTCGACTGGTGCCGGTTGCACGCCGCCAACAGCGGCAGGCACGCGCCCACGGAAAGAAAAATAGCCTTCCGCATCATCACCTTGCCACCCTTCAGAAGGGCGTCCCCTAGACGGAAGGGCGGGCGGGCGTAAACCCAAAATGACAGAAATGTCATGTAGGCCTGTCAGCTTGGGCGATCGTGTAGGCATGCCCGACCTAGACGTTCGGTTCGTGCCGCCGGAGCAGCCGAGTAAAAAAAGGTCGGCTGGCGATAGTCCGTCCGGCTTTCAGCGACGAGCCGGCGGCGCCGGCCGCTGAACGGCAACGTTAGCGGCCTCACTTCCCCGCAAATGCCGACGTGTTCGCGGCTTGCGGTAACCAGCGGCGTGGCGCCGCGTTCTAGCGCTTGCTCCAGTTATCAGAACAGTGCCTTGCCGGGCCTGATCTATTTAGTCTGAACGTCGCTATGTGGGGCCGTGCGGCCCTCCCAAAACCCCGCTGTCAAGGAAGCCCGGGAGCAGTAGGGCAGGGTGCGTTTGCCCCCTTGCTATCATTCCAATTGATCCGCTACGTTAGTGAAATGGCATTGCATCCGGATGTCACTCGGCTTGCTGAAACACTTGAAGCCATGACGATATTGCTGAAGCTGCACGGGGACAACGGATGGGCCGAGCAGATCGAGCGGTGTAGATCGAGTATCGCGCAATCCGACTATCACGGCGTCGACCGGCTTTTGTGCCTCTACGGTGGAATGGGATCGCTGAACGACGTGATTCTGCAATCCGGTGGAGTTGCCCCGGCAGAAGACAACGAGCGGTTTGACGCGCTTCGAACCGATGCTTGGAAAAAGACGAATGCACTGGCGCGCGACGGAGCGCGCGGGAACGGCAACTGACTTTGCATTCATGTGATTCTGGTCGACCGAAACTAGCGTTGACGCGGAGGTTGTCACCGCAAGAAATAGTCCTTGCGGCGCTGCCGATTGATGGCCGCGGCTGGTCTGGCACGTCACGCAGGTCCAAGGCGCAGCAGACTCATGACGTTGACCTTCGGCGATGTCTTCGCCGCAGACTGCACAGTTTCAGGCATCGGATATGTTCTGAGACGCGCGATGGGTTGCCCGTGGCGCGCCGATCAGCAACCAACGCCAAAATCTGACGTCAAAGCCAGATAGGTTCATTGTCGATCGATCCACTATACATCAGGACTGAGCGTTTAGCTGGTCCTGGAGCGTAGATTCGAGCGATACTGTGGTTACCGGCGGGAATCGAACCTCTCTGAACGAGCATAAAAGTCGTTCCTGCTATTGGACGAGCAGGGTCTGATAGAGTTGCGCATAGGCACCGATGATCGTGTCATGGTCATAGTCCCGGCGCACCCGTTCGCGAATCGTTTCGCCCATCGCTAAACGCATCGCGGGATCGCCGGCAATCGCTAAGATCCCCGCCGCGGTCGCTGCCGGATTGACCAGCGGCGTGACGATACCGCCGTGTCCCGAGTCTGCGCCGCCACGTCCTTGGATCATCTCGCGACAGCTGCCGACGTCGGGTGCCACCACCGGGATGCCACACACGCCACCCTCCAGGATCACCAGCGGCTGCGCTTCCGACAGGCTGGTGAGCACGAGCAGGTCGATCTTCGCCATCCAATCCTCGATCCGCACCCGTCCGGCAAAGCGAAAGACCTGCGACAATTCCAGATCTTCGACCAGCCGGGTGCATTCGGCGGCATATTCGGGATCCTCATCCTCCGGGCCGAGCACGACGAAGCGAATGTCGGAGCGTTCGGCATGCGCGATCGCGGCCGCGCGGATGAATGTCTTTACGTCCTTGATCGGCACCACGCGGCCGAGTAACGCGACCAGCGGATGCGCCGGATCGCGCTGGTCCGGGAGTGCTGCAAACCGTTTCGGATCGATGCCGTTCGGAATAACGCGGACCCGGTCGGCGGCAGCCCCAAGCCGGCGCTGGACCGCCGTATTCTCGCCGTACAAGGCGACGATGGGATCGCAGCTGTCGTAGCAGGCGGTGGCATAGCTGGTGAACGCGCGCACCCACAGGTCGCGTAAGTCGCGGACGCTGCGTTCGAGCTCGAGCCCGGTGTCGACTTGATCGCCGATCCAGTCGGCCATCATCACTTCGATCTGACGTTCGAGCAGGTAGATGCCATGCTCGGTAATGAACGCCGGGCGCCCGGTCTGGCGCGCGGCGCGGGCGGCGAGCAGGCCTGCGAATCCGGTAGAGATCGTGTGATACGCGCGCGCGCGGGGCAGGGGCGTCGTCAGCACCGAGAGCAACCCGCCCAGTAGCACGCGCATCGCCCAGAAATAATGATGGAACGACGCCTTGGGCAACATCGCTTGGTAATGGCGCTTCAGCCGCGCAAACACTGCGGGGTGCGACAGGATGTCGCCGGGCGCGAGCGGCCGGGCGTTGCCGCCGATCAGGTCGATGAGCGTCGTGAGCCACTCCGCGCCACCGGTCGCGACGAATGCAACCAGCGCATCGGCGATCGGTACTGCTACCCGGTCGGGGATCGCGCGGGGTACGGCAGGCTCGGGCGCCAAACCGATCTCGACTACCGCGACGACGTTGGGCGGTGGCGTCAGCTGGAACGGGAGGAGTCCGGCGCCCGGCTTGATCGCGGCAATCACGAACCGGACGTCGGGCAGGTGGGTAATCAGATCCTGCAACCAGCCGGACACCCCGCCGATCACATAGGGATAGGCGCCCTCGACGATCAGGCAGATGTCCGCGTCCGGTATATCGATCGACGTTTGCCCGGACCGTTCGGCGAGCGCCGCAACCCGGATCACGCCGTAGCCCCCGTCAGCCACCAGTTCGCCAGCGCCCTCGCGCTACGATCTCCTGTGTCGATGGGGGGATCGAGCCGTTCCGACGACGCCTCGATCGCGGCCGCCGTGCGGTCGATCGCGTCATAATCGCCGGCTGCCCACAATGCCTCCATCGTCAGTGCGTCGCGCGTCGCCGAACGCGGATCATCTGCCCCGCGAGATATCGCGGCGGCCATCGTCGCGACCGCATCTTCACGAAGGTGCAGGCGTTGGGAATCGGAGAGCAGCACGTCCGAGCGTGCGTGATCCGCGAGCAACTTTGCCAAGCTCGTTGCGGCGTCGGGATCGACCCCATCGGCAACGCGCGCCGACAGCCGCGCTCGCGCCAGCACGAGGTTCTCCGCGACCCGGGCGGAAGCCGCCGCCGCCAGCGCGCGGATCGTCTGGTCACCATCGGTCAGCGCCAATGCAATGAGCGGCGACAGCGCCGGCTCGAACGATCGCACCACGGTTTCCAACGCACGCCGCCGCTCGGCAACCCCACCGTGACGCATGATCGTGACCAGTGAACTCAGCGTATCGGGCGTCGCATGATGAACCCGCCCGTCGAGCATCCGCGCAACGGCAAGACGCGCCCCACGCTGGGTCGAATGCCCTGCTACCGGACCGAACATCTCGTCGTCGCTGCGTTGTACCGAGGGCCGAAATATGCGCGCGAGGGGAAGCGCGGCGAGCAGACCGAGCGGCCCCAGCACGCCGAGCATGGCGGGCGCGAAACCGGTTGTCGTGTCATGGCGCAACCACGTGACGAACCCGATTGCGCTCGATGCCGCATGGACCGCGAGGGCCCAGCCGACCGCAATACCGGCCATCCAGCAGGCGGTGAGGATGGTCATCTCAAGAACCGCGAGCGCGATCAGGCGGCGGATCACGCGATCAGCCCGGCGGATCGCAAAGGCCGCTGCGTCGCGTGGAGCGTATCGGCGAGCAGCGGCGTCAACCAGGCGGCGATTTCCGCGAGTTCGGCGGTACGGCTCGCATTGAGTGTTTCGAACGGCAGCGCGTGGAGGACCAAACAGCCGACGATTTCGCCCGTATCCCGATCAGGCAACGCAATCGCGGCAACGCCGATTCCGTCGAGCACGCGGCGATCGCTGCGCTTTGCGACATGCAAGAGACCGTGGTGTCGTTCGACCCGCTCCATCAGCGACACGGGCAGGACGTCGCGTCGCCCTGCGGTGACTGGTCCGCTGATCCACGCGCGCGCGTCGTCGCCGGTGACCCGGTAGCATGTGAAATCCGGGGTCCGAGCCGCCAGAGCGATCAACTCGCCGATCACGCTACGTCGCACGGCCGGTTCCTGCGAGCAAAGCCGTACCGCCGTCTCGATTGCATGGCCGACGGTATGCGCTTCCGTCGCGATCTGGACCTGCAACTGCCGATTGGTCTGCGACAGCGTAGCGAACGCGTCGGTCAGGCGTGCCAGGTTGCGCGTTGCGACACGGCCGCGCTTTTCCAGGCGATCGTGACGCCCGGTCCGCATGATCGTTACTTCGCCGATGATCCCCGCGGCGACGAACCACATCAACGGCTGAAGCGAGAGATGGAACAGATGGTCGAGATAGTCGCGTTCGCCTGCGCTGTCCTGCACATGTGCGAGCCACAATCCCGATGCGACGGCCGCGGCGAGGACGCCAGGGCCCGTGCCGTAGGCGAGCGCCATCATCAGCACCGGCACCCAATACGGGTTGGGATGGACGTGCGCGAAGCCGGATCCGCCGGTCAGCCACCAGTCGAGCACGATCAGCGCGGCGAACGCGATGGCGATCTCTGCGGCGATCCTCGCGGAGCGTCGCCACCTGGTGTGCCACTTGGCCGCCTGTTCGTCGTGCGTCACTGCGTATCCCCAAGGCTGCGGGTCAGCAGCGCCCGTGCGTAGAGTTGGCGACCCGAGAAGCCGGGGCGTGCGATCGATGTGATGCCGCCGCTGCCCTCGACCCGCCAGGCGACGCCGATCGGAGCGGCGATGCCAAGGCTGGCGGTCGGGCCGTCGCCACCGAACCGGTCGACGGTCCAGCCTGCCAGTGCGGTCATCTGCACCGTGCCCAGCGCGCCGCTGAGCAGGCCCTGGACGGTATGGTTCTCGCGCGTGGCGAGTGGGATGATGGCCAGGCTGTTCGCGCCGAACTGCATCCGCTGGACGTACTCCGCCTCGAACCGATAGGTCAGGCCGAGTGAGGGAAACTGGCGGCGGATGAGATAATCGACCCCGCCGCTCGCGACGATGGTGTCGCTCGCGCCGCTGCTCCCGGCTAGCCCGTACCGGTTCGCGCCGATATCGCCTTGCACGACGAGACCCGGAGTCAGCCGATAGGTCACCCCGAGCAGGGCACGCGACATATACCCGCCTGCCAGAACCTGCGCCGGCGTCGAGTAATCGGGCATATGCCGGGTCAACGTCACGCGAAACTGCGCGTCGGCGGACCCCGCGACGGCCTTGGCGCCGCCCCCCGTGACGCCATCGTCGAGCGCTGCGGAGGCGAGCAGTTGTACGCGGACTGCGCCGTCGAACGCTGCGGCCAGCGACGCATCGACGATCGTGTCGCCGGTTCGCACGGTCCGTGCGTCGGCGCCGACACGACTGGTGACATGGCGGATACCGCCACCGGCGGTTAAGGTATCGCCGACCGCCGCGTCGATCCGTGCGGCAAACTCCGCCTGCGACAGGTCGCTGCCGTCGCGCGCGGTGACGCCGATGCTGGCGGTCCCCGGTGCGGCAGCGATGGCGCGCCTTGCAGTCAGGTCGTCGGCTGCGAGCTCACGGTAATCGCGCGCCGCGCCGCGCACGTCACCGTCGGCGAGACGCGTGTCGGCGAGCATGCGCGCCGCGCGTGGGTCGGTCGGATAGCGTTTCGCCAATTGCGTCGCGGCGCGTCGTGCCGGCCCCGGATACCCGGCCGCGGCGTCCGCCTCGATCGCGGTCAGCGCGGCATCGGATGCGGTATCGTCGGCAGTCTCGGCGAGCGGTTCGGTCGAGGGCGGCGGCGAGAAGGTTACCGCGACCGTTGCGCCCGCCTGCCGCCATTTCATTGTCCAGCCGTCAGCGGGACGCAGGACGAGGCTGTCGTCGTTCCAGCGAAGATCGCCGATCGCATGGCCCGCGGCTTCGCGAAATGCCGCGATCCGGTCGGACGTCATCACCTGGTCGAACCGCGCGACCAGTTCGCCATCGCGGTCCTCGATCCGGACGACGGCTCGGTCGGGCCAGGCGAGCACGGATTCGGGCACCACTACCCGGCTATCCGCGAAGACCGTACGGGGAACGGTCAGCGCCGGCGCGTCCGTCAAGCAAAGGAGCAGCGCGATCATTGTGCCAGCACCGTTCGGGCACGCCCGGCTTGGCCCTGCGCGATCAGCAGGCGGGCATGCAACGCGGCGAGCGATCGGTCGCGCGGGGTCTCGGCGCGCAGCGTCTCGACCAGCGCGACGGCCTCGGCCCGACGACCGAGCTTTTCCAGAATTTCCACGCGAGCCTTGCTCGCGGCGGGTGTCTGGACGAGCGCGCGGTCCAGCCAGGGGCGTGCCGCACGCTCTCCCCGATCCGCGCCTGCACGTCGGCCATCAGCCGCAGCGCCGGGAGGTCGGTCGGATCGCTCGCCAGATGCTGGTCGAGCCACTTCGCCGCACCCTTGGCATCCCCCGCGTTCCACGCCGTCCAGGCAAGGTCGAGCCGATCCCGCGGCGCCGCGACCCCGGCTGCAACGCGCCGTTTCGCAATCGCCGCCGCTTGTGCCGGGTCTACCTTTGTGGGGGCTGCGGCGGACAGCGCGGCGATCTGCGCCGGATCGAGCGAGCGGCCGTCCAGCAACGACGCCAGCAGCGCACGACCGGCGGTATCATTGCCCGCCGCGCGGGCCAGTGACAGCCGCATCAGCATCACGTCGGTCTGGCTCGCGAGCGGATGCCGCGACAGGAACGCCAGCGCCTCGCCCGGTCGATCGCGCTCGGCATAGCGCGTCAGCCAGGCGCGCTGCTGGTCCGCGCTACCCTGCAAACTTTGCTGTTTAAGCCAGGTGAGATCGTCGCCCCCCGGCCGCGGCCCCATCAGGTACAGCAGGCGCTGAGCGGCTGAGGCGGTCGGTGGCTGGCCGGTCGCTGCTCGCCGCAGCACCGTCATCGCATCGCTGCGGTACCCCGACGCGAGCAGCCGCTCCGCCTCCCGCTCGGGTTGCACGCCCGGCGCCTCGGCGCGCGCCAGCAGTTCGGTACGCAGGCCATCTCGGTCGCCGGCCTCGGTCAGGATCGTCTCGCGCGCGGTCGCCCGCTGCTCGACCGGCAGATAGTCGGCTGCCCTCAGCCCTGCCGCGGTATCCTTCGCGCGCGCCGCGACACGGATCGCCAGCCAGGGATCCGCCGCCCGCCAGTTCGCGGTCGTCGCCTTGTCGAGCAATGCGATCAGGTCAGTGCGCCCAGCCTTGTCGGCACGCCGCGCTAGATCGAGCGACAGCGCGGCATCGGGCGGCGGGATGACGCGGTTCGCCGCTGCCACGATCACGAGGTCGGGCCGATCGATCGCATAGGCCGCTGCAACGATATCCGCAGCTGCCACCGCCCCGCGCGTCTGCGCCGCCTGCGCGACGAGTGCAGTCGCATCCGTAGTTTGCCCGGTTTGGCGAAGAAGGTCGACACGCAGCGGCCACGTCGCTGCCGCCCCGCCGTCGGGCCGTGCCGCCAGATAGCCGAGCGCCACCGCCGGCCGCTTCGCTGCGACCAGGTCATAGGCGACCTGTAGCGTCGACACCGACTGACCCTCGGCGATCAGTTGCGCGGTCAGCGTGGCGAGCGTCGCTGCATCGGCAGTCGCGATCTGCGCCGCGATCGCCGGGTGCGCAGGCGGCAGCGCAGGCGGGGATGCCGGCGCGGAAGGCATCGAACTGCTCGCCGCTGGCACAGGCTGCGCACGGCGCTCGGCGTGGCGGATCTCTCGGTCGTTCGGCAACAGCATCAGCCCGCCCGCAAGCAGGCCGAGCCCCGCCAATGCGGGCAGGACGATCGCGAGACGTCCGCGTCGGCGGTCGATCCTCATCAGCTCGGCTCCGGGACCAGTCGGTCGAGCGCCAGCGTCGCGACATAGGGGCTGAACCCCGCCGCGCGCTCGCGCGCATACAGCGCCGCGACCTGCTTCGTGTCGGCCGGATCCCAGTAATCGAGCGTCATCAGGTTCAGCGCCGGGTTCCGGGCCCTGGCCGCACGCAGGCGACCGGCCTGCCACGCCCAGTCCGAATCGCTGAGCAGTTCATGGCGCTTGGCAGCAAAATTCCACCGCGACGCCATCGCTTCGCCGAGCAGGTAATCGATCTTCGGCGCGACGTCGGGCAACAGCGCATAGCCGCGGTTGAGCATGATGCGCATCCTGGGAAAGCGGGCACGTACGGCGGCGATCAGCGTCACGCCGGCGGCCACCATGCCCTTGTTGGCCACCGGATCCTGCCGCTCCATCGCTTCGGCGTTGTCCATCGTATCGATGAAGATGCCGTCATAGCCGAGCGCCAGGATCGCGGGGACGAGCCGGTCGAGCACCGCCGCGCGCCACGCCGGATGGCGCAGGTCGGCAAGCCGCGCATCAGGCCAGTTGGGATTGGCGGCCCTCAGCGCGCCGGCCTTTTCGAGCCCGGCGAAATACGGCCGGCCGCGCTCGACTTCGCCGAAGCTGACATAGCCGAGCAGGACGCTGCCGGGCCCCCGGAGCGGCGCGATCGGGCGCGCATGATGCGGCTCCAGTACCAGCAGCGCGCACATCCTCGCCAATACCGGATCGGTCGCTGCACCGTAATCGACGCCCCAGCGCAGCGCGGTGTTCGCGGACGGCTTTGGGGTGGCATCCGACCGAGACCGCATGCCCAGCGTCAGGGCAGCTGCACCTAGCGCCAGCATCCGCTGCATGATCTTCCTGCGCGGCATATCCATGATTCCCGTCACAACAGACGCCCTCCGTGCCCCACGACCGAGGGATTGTTGCCGACGAACAGCAGGTAGGTGAGGTTGACCGTGGCCTCGGCAACCAGCGCCATGCCGACCGACGCACCGACCACCGCGCCCGCCATATAGCCCCAGCCGAATGCGGCAAACCCCGCATCCCATTGCAACAACGTCGCGACGCCGCTGCCGATCGCGAACGCCGTCCACGTCAGCAGAATTCGCCCGAACAGGTCGTAATAGGCCAGCACGACCGTCGTCGCGATCACCACGAGGTGGAAGACGGTGCCGAGCGAGGTCTGGCGGAACGCGAAGATCGCCCGCGCGTCCGCGCCGATCAATTCGAACAGCGGCACCGCGAACACCCAGGCGAGCGCGGCGACGAGCGCCTGCACCAGCAGCATGATCCGTAGCCCGTCGAACATCGTTCGCGCGAGTTCGCTGCGCGCCTCCTCGATCCGTTGCAGCGTCGACGTGCCGGTACACCGTACGATCATGTCGCCGAACGCGCGATCGAACCGCGTCTCCGTGACGATCAGCAACAGCGTCAGGCCCGGCACCATCGTCAGTAGCCCGAGAAAGCTGCCCTGGTCGTTGATCGGATTGAGCCGCAACAGCCCGATCGCGCGAATGCTGTCGTGGCCGGCCCACAACAGCCATTTGTCGGTCCAGATCGCGGCGACCCCGGCAATGCCCGCCGCCGCGACGATCCACGCCAGCTGCGGCGTCATCGAATCCCGCGTCGGCAGGGCGGGCGGGGTGGAGAAATGCCGACGGATCACGGTCACGATCGCGGCCAGTGTCAGTCCGATGCCCCCGGCGATCACCGCGAGCACGGTGATGACGTCAGGCCTCGGCAACAGCGTCAGCAGCAGCGTCGCAAAACCGATGCCGAGCAGATAGGCGAGGGGGATCGCCCGGTAGCGGCGCAGGGCCGTAAGTAGCGGAGCAGCGATCCAGACCTGCGTCAGCCACGCGAGGATCAGCGTCGCGAGTGCCGCCTCACCAAACGGAAGCTTTCCAAGCGTCCCGAACACCACAGCTCCGATGCCCAGCGCGATCGCGCCACCGATGGCGAGGGCGACCAGCATGATCCCCGATACGCCGCCAGCATCGCGTGCGAAGATTCGATCCGCCACCATCCGGGTTGCGAGAATGCCGACCGGTGCCGCGGCGAGCGCGGACAGGCTGAACGCATAGACCAGGATCGTCTGGACGGTCCGCGCGCCGCTCGCACCGAGATGCGCGCCCGACCAATGATTGAGCAGCGCCATCGCGACCGCGGTGATCAGCCACGGCCCGGCGCTGATCACCGCACCGAATGCGGCGGCGCCGACGATCCCGCCGACACCGCCTTCACGCGCAGTTCTCGCTAACTGGAAGCCTATACCTGCCATAACACCGGCGGCCTATGCCGTGGACTACATGAACAAATCGTTCGCGGTCAGGACGAGTTGGCCGGTCAGGGCGATCATGCAATCGCATGCCGAACCGCGGTCGGCATTGCTCTTAAGACGGTAGATTCCTCCCCCGCCGATCATATGGTAGCTGTAACCAAGCTGCCGGTGCGGTAAACTTCGCCGGTCGTGCGATGAGGTGAACGCCAGGTCGCCGCGTGCAAACAGCGTCGTGTTTGCCTCGATCATTCACAGGTCGATCTTGTCCTCACAAATAGCGAAATCGGTGTTCACGTCGCGCGACGACCATGCAGCCCGTCCCCCCTCTAGCTCGAACCGGCCTCTATCGGCGTACGCGCCGGCATCCAGCGTCCGGTGATCGTTGAAATGGGTGTCGGCAGTAAAGAACAGAGGTATGCCGGTCACAGCATCTCGAGCGGGCGGCGGCTGCGCGGGGCGGGGAAGGCGGCATCGAGCGCGGCCAGTTGTTCGCCAGACAGGGAAAAATCGACGGCAGCACGATTGTCGCGGACGTGCGCGACGCTGCCCGCCTTGGGTATGGCAATCACGTTGCCCCGCCGCAGTGTCCAGGCGAGGGCGACCCGTGCGGGCGTAGCGCCGATCGTCTCAGCGATCCTACGAAGTGTCTGGTCGGCGAGGAGGCGGCCCTGTTCCACCGGGCTATACGCCATGGCCGGAATGCCGTGAGTTTCCAGCCATGGGAGTAGATCATGCTCGGGGCCGCGGCGGGTAAGATTATAGAGGATCTGGTCGACGGCGCAGCCGCCGCCGCGAGCCGCCAGCAGTTCCTCCATGTCGCTCGTATCGAGATTGCTAACGCCCCATTGGCGGATCTTGCCTGCCGTTCGTAGCGCCTCCATCGCATCGACCGTCTCGCCGAGCGGCACTGATCCCCGCCAGTGAAGCAGGTAGAGATCGAGCCGGTCGGTGCCGAGCCGCTTCAAGCTTGCCTCGCAGGCAGCATGTAGGCGAGCATGGGACGCGTTTTGGGGATAGGCCTTGCTTACGAGGAAGAGCTTGTCGCGAACGTCACCCAACGCTTCGCCGATCAGCTCCTCGGCAGCGCCGTCACCGTACATCTCTGCCGTGTCGATCAACGTCATGCCGAGATCGACTCCCAGACGCAGCGCAGCGATCTCCTCTGACCGGCGATCGGATCGCTCCCCCATCATCCAGGTGCCTTGACCCAGTGAGGGTATCTGTTCGCCGCCCGGTAACGATACTGTTCGCATGCTTTGCCTCGGCTAACCCCGTGATACCCAACAAACGAATGAACGTAAGGTCAGATGCATGCTGAGCGTCTGAAAAGAAGGTCGATCGACCGATGAACAGGGGGGCCACTCAAAGCCGGGCGGTACGAACTGGACGGGCTGACTTATGCTGGTCACGCAGTCGCGGATCATCGGCGGTTGACGAGATGAACAAGCGCCTGAAGTCGGAAAGCGGGGAGCCGGGTGTAAATGACCGGCTATGAGTCAACCCGATGAGATTGCGGATATTCACAGCCGCATGAACCCGGCTGCCGCTGTTGCATGATCCCCAGTGACTAAATCATGCCGGAAGGGGTTGGATACCTTTCGATAAACGCCGCCTTAGCATTTCGGCATGCGTAGTTTCCGAGGGTCACTTCGATAGCTTTCGGCGCATACCCTCCTCGACCAGAACCCTGTACGACAGCGCCGCTCTTCGCCGCAGCCTGCAGGGATCGTGACACTCGGGCGAGGATGAACGATGGTGATTGCCGAACATGGTGTGACGGGAGGTCGGCATGCCGTTATTTTGTGTCACCCCGATCCGTCGAGCTTCAATCACGCGATCGCGGGCGCCTATTGCGACGCGGTTCGTGCGGCGGGGCAGGAGGTTGTGCTGCGCGACCTGTATGCGGTCGGCTTCGATCCCGTGCTGAAGGCGGCGGAGCGACCCACCAACGTCGCCGCTGTCTATGGCGCAGATGTGCTGGCCGAAATGGACGTGATCAAAGGCTGTGATGTTTTTGTGCTGGTCTATCCGATCTGGTTCGGGACACCGCCGGCGATGCTGAAGGGCTATGTGGAGCGCGTGTTCGGTGCCGGCGTCCAGCCGGAATCGTTGCAGGGGCGGGTGCGGACCGACCTGCTCGGCGGCAAGCGCCTGCTGAGCTTTTCGACCTCGGCGGCGAGCAAGATCTGGCTCGACGAACAGGGGCAGGGGCAGGGACTCAACAGCGTCTTCGACCAGTATATCGTCCACGCGTTCGGGATGCGGTCGCAGGAGCATCGGCGGTTTGCGCACATCGTGCCGGGGCTGAACGCGCGCTTTGCCGACCAGTATCTCCGTGACGTCGCCGTCCAGGCGCAGCGGACCTGTGCGCAGATCGCATTCGGGGACGAGGCTCTGCTGGCCGATCCCGCGCTCGTCGCCCGGATGGCACGCTGATCCATCCGCATCTTCAAGGAAATTCCATGACCCGTATGATGCACGCCGCCGTCGTCGAGGCGTTCGGCAAACCCCCTGACCTTGCGCGAATGGCCGATACCGGTCGCAGGGCCCGGACAGATCGTCGTCAAGACCGAAGCGTGCGGGGTGTGTCACACCGACCTGCATGCCGCGCACGGCGACTGGCCGGTCAAGCCGACGCCGCCGTTCATTCCAGGGCATGAGGGGATCGGCATCGTTGTCGAGGTCGGCGCGGGGGTGACGATCGTGAAGCTTGGCGACCGGGTCGGTGTGCCGTGGCTATACTCCGCGTGCGGGCATTGCGAATACTGCCTGTCCGCCTGGGAGACGGTGTGCGCCGAGGCGGAGTTCGGCGGCTACACGCGCAATGGCGGGTTCGCGGAGTATATCCTCGCCGACCCGAACTATGTTGCGCATATTCCCGCCGGACTGTCCGCGGTCGAGGCGGCGCCGATCATCTGCGCGGGCATCACCACCTACAAGGGCATCAAGGAAACTGGCGCGAAGCCGGGCGAGTGGGTCGCGATCTCGGGCGTCGGCGGGCTGGGGCATCTCGCGGTGCAATATGCCAAGGCGATGGGGTTGCGCGTTGCCGCGGTCGATGTCGACGAGAGGCAAGCTCGCCCATGCCGAGGCGCTGGGCGCGGAACTGTTGATCGACGCGCGAAAGCCCGATGCGATCGCGGCGCCGAAGGACGGGACCGGGGGGCGCGCACGGCGTGCTGATCACCGCGCCGTCGCTGACCGCGTTCAACCAGGGCGTGGCGATGACGCGGCGCAAGGGGACGTGCGTGCTCGTCGGCCTGCCGCCGGGCGATTTTCCGATGCCGCTGTTCGACGTCGTGGCGCAGTGCATCACGGTGCGCGGGTCGTTCGTCGGGACGCGCAAGGACATGGCGGAGGCGCTCGCCTTTGCCGCGGATGGCAAGGTGAAGGCCGACATCGAAGTACAGCCCTTGTCGGCGATCAACGACATCTTCGACCGGCTCCAACACGGGCAGGTCGCGTCGCGCGTCGTCCTCGATTTCGGGAGCTGAACATGGCCGATTCTGCAACGCTGACGCCGACCAAGGCACACCCGCTGTCTCACGACATGCTGCGGCGGATGGACGCCTATTGGCGGGCGGCGAATTACCTGTCGGTCGGGCAGATCTACCTGCGCGACACCGCGTTGCTCGATCGGCCACTGACGATCGCCGACGTGAAGCCGCGGCTGCTCGGGCATTGGGGGACGACGCCGGGGCTGAACTTTCTCTACGTTCATCTGAACCGGCTGATCGTCGAGCATGACCTCGACATGATCAATATCATCGGGCCGGGGCATGGCGGGCCGGGGCTGGTCGCGAATACCTATCTGGAGGGCTCGTACACCGAACGCTATCCGGCGATCGAGCGGAGCTCCAGCGGCATGCACCGGCTGTTCCGGCAATTCTCGTGGCCGGGCGGTATCCCGAGCCATGTCGCACCCGAGACGCCGGGGTCGATCCACGAGGGCGGCGAACTCGGCTATTCGCTCGCACACGCGTACGGCGCGGCGTTCGACAATCCCGACCTGATCGTCGCGTGCGTGGTCGGCGACGGCGAGGCGGAAACCGGCGCGTTGGCGACGAGCTGGCATTCCAACAAGTTCCTCAACCCCGCGCGCGACGGTGCGGTGTTGCCGATCCTGCACCTCAACGGCTTCAAGATCGCCAACCCGACGATCTTTGCGCGGATCGAGGGGCATGAGCTCGACGCGTTGCTGCGCGGCTGTGGGCACGAGCCCTATTATGTCGGCGGCAGCGATCCGGCGGCGGTTCACCAGCAGCTTGCCGCGGCGCTCGACAAGGCGCTGGCGAAGATCCAGGCGATCCAGGCGGCGGCGCGTGTCGAGGGTGTGAAGCCCGAGCGACCGCGCTGGCCGATGATCGTGTTCCGGACGCCGAAGGGCTGGACCGGGCCGAAGTTCGTCGATGGCAAGCCGGTCGAGGGTACGTGGCGCGCGCATCAGGTACCGATCGCGGACTTCAAGGACCCCGAGCATCTACGCCAGCTCGAGGCGTGGATGCGGAGCTACCGGCCCGAAGAGCTGTTCGACGCGACCGGCAAGTTCCTCGAGGAGTATGCGTCGCTCGCGCCGACCGGGCATCGGCGGATGGGGGCGAACCCGCATGCCAATGGTGGCGAGCTGATGGTGCCGTTGTCGCTGCCCGATTTCCGTGAGTTCGCGGTGGCGGTGGACGCGCCGGGCAAGGTCAAGGCCGAGGCCACGCGCGTACTCGGCCGGTATCTGCGCGACGTGATGAAGCTCAACCTCGCGACCGTGAACTTCCGCCTGTTCGGGCCGGACGAGACCGCATCGAACCGGCTCGCTGACGTGTACGACGTGTCCGGCAAGGTCTGGATGGCGGAGATCGAGGCGGTCGATGAGCATCTCGGGCCCGACGGTCGGGTGATGGAGGTGCTGAGCGAGCATCTCTGCCAAGGCTGGCTTGAGGGGTATCTGCTGACCGGGCGGCACGGGCTGTTCTCGTGTTACGAGGCGTTCGTCCACATCGTCGATTCGATGGTCAACCAGCATGCCAAGTGGCTGAAGACGACCAGGACGATCCCGTGGCGGCGGCCGATCGCGTCGCTCAATTACCTGCTGACCTCGCATGTGTGGCGGCAGGATCACAACGGGCTGTCGCACCAGGATCCGGGATTCATCGATCACGTCGCGAACAAGACGGCGGACGTGGCGCGGATCTACCTCCCGCCCGATGCGAACTGCCTGTTGTCGGTCGGCGATCACTGCCTGCGCAGTCGCGGCTATGTGAACGTAATCGTCGCGGGCAAGCAGCCGGAGTGGCAATGGCTCGGGATCGACGCGTCGGTGCGGCACTGCACCGCGGGCGCGGGGGTCTGGGCATGGGCGGGCGACGATCCGGACCCCGACGTGGTGATGGCGTGCGCGGGCGACGTGCCAACGCTGGAGACGCTGGCGGCGGTGACGATGCTGCGTGCGTACGTGCCCGATATCCGCATCCGGGTGGTCAACGTGGTCGACCTGATGGTGTTGCAGCCGCGCTCCGAACATTCGCATGGGCTCGACGAGCGCGAGTTCGACGCGATGTTCACGGCGGACAAGCCGGTGATCTTCGCGTTCCACGGCTATCCGGCGATGATCCACAAGCTGACGTACCGGCGCGCCAATCACGCCAATATCCACGTCCGCGGGTACAAGGAGATGGGGACGACGACGACGCCGTTCGACATGGTCGTGCTGAACGATCTCGACCGCTATCGGCTGGCGCTCGACGCGATCGAGCGCGTGCCTCGGCTGCGCGATTGCGTGCCCCGCGAGACGGCGCGCTATTGGACGACGATGGAGCGGCACAAGCTCTACATCGCCGAGCAGGGCGACGATCTGCCGGAGGTGCGTGACTGGCAATGGTCGTAGTTCTTGCGCTCAACAGCGGTTCGTCGTCGCTGAAATACGGGCTTTACGCGGTTGGCTCAGAGCCGGTCCTGCTGGTCGGCGGGACGATCGAAACGGCCGACGACCATGCGCGCTTCTTCGACACGATCGAGACCGCGTTGACGGGGTGGCCGACGCCGACGGTGATCGGTCACCGGATCGTCCACGGTGGCCCGCACCGCGACGCGCACTGTCGGATCGACGATGCGGTGATGGCGGATCTGGAGGCAGCCTGTGCGTTCGCGCCGCTGCACGGACCGGCTTCGCTGGCGCTGATCCGGGCGGCGGAGGCTCGCTATCCGGCCATACCGCAGGTCGCGTGTTTCGATACCGCGTTCCATACGGGCATGCCCGACATCGCCCGGACGCTGCCGATCCCGCGCGAATACCAGGCGACCGGCGTGCGGCGCTACGGTTTCCACGGCCTGTCCTGCGAGTCGATCGTCCGACAACTCGGTGACGACAGGCCGGACCGACTGGTGATCGCGCATCTCGGCAACGGTGCAAGCGTGACCGCCGTCCGCGATGGGCGATCGATCGATACCAGCATGGGGCTGACCCCGTCCGGTGGCGTGATGATGGCGACGCGGACGGGCGATATCGATCCGGGCGTGTTGCTCTACCTTGCTCGCGAGGCCGGATTGGATGGAGACGCGCTGGCAAGATTGGTCGATCACGGATCGGGCATGGCAGGCGTCTCCGACCTGTCCGGAGACATGCGCGTCCTGCGCACTGCCGGAACACCGGACGCCGACCTCGCCCTCCGCATGTTCGAGCGCTCGGTGTGCAAGCAGGTCGCGGCGATGATCGCCTCGCTAGGGGGTGCCGACATGCTCGTGCTGACCGGCGGGATCGGCGAGAACGATGCGCCGACCTCTCAGGCGATCCGTGCAGGTCTCGCCTGGGTTCCTGGGCTCGACATCCGCATTCTGCCTTCGCAGGAGGACGCGCAGATCGCGCGCCACGCCGCCGTGCTCGCCTGATCGAGCCCGCGCCTACGTGCTTTCCGAGTCCCTACGTCGCGCCGGCCGCGCGCTACCATCCCATCATCGATCGGCTCGGACCATGTCTGCATCGTGCGGCATGGGGGCGGACGGGGGAGTTGGTGATGAACGCTATCCGCACCGAGATGCTGTATTTCCAGCGCCGCCTGGCCGCCACGCAGGTCATGGCCGCCGCAGCCGCGGGACCGTGCGCGCGGGTCGCGCATGAGGCGCTCGCGGATCTCTACGCCGATACTCTGGCGGCGCTTGCTGCGCAGCTGGCGTGTCTGATCGCGGAGCCGCCGCTGACATTCGCATCGCGCGCGCTGCGACCGGACCGTTCGGTCGGCTTGCGCGTCCTGCGTCCGGCAATGCCGCGATCGCGCCTGACGCTGAAGCTCGCCTCCTAGGCGCGCCGTTGCGCGGCTTTATCCCGCAGCGCGCCTCGGATCAGGACGAAGCCGGGGACGAGCGGCAGCCAAAGGGTGACCACGCGCAGCAGCAACGTTGCCGCGAGCGCTGCCTCTACCGGCACCCCCATCAGCGCCAGCATGCCCGTCGCGCCCGCCTCGAACGTGCCGAGGCCGAGCGGGATCGGGCCGAGGGTCGCGATCATCGATGCGGTCATCACCGCGACGAACGCGACCGGGAGCCCGACCGGGTGGCCGAGCGCGAGGAAACACACCATCAGGCTGCCCGCGTCGGCGAGGAAAACGAGGCCGTTGACGCCCGCGACGCGGACGATCAGCCGACGATCGACCAGCAACCGCTTCGGCGCCTCGCCGACGATGGCGAGGAGTGCGCGGATGCTTGCGAGCCGGACGAGGGTCGGCGAGACGGGGCGTCGTCCGTGTCGGCGGATCCACAGCGCCAGCCTGGGTATCGCGATCGCTACGACCAAGAACACGAGCACGAATCCAGCGATCCAGATCGACGCCAGCCCCTTGATCCACAGCACCGCCAGCATCGCCAGCGCACAAATTCCATACACCGCGTAGAAGCCGATCATCGCCACCAGCAGCGTCGCGACGGCGTTACCGCGACCGACGCCGAGCGCGCCCAGCCGGTCGACGAGGAACATGTTGCCACCCATCCCCGCGACCGGAATGACCTGGTCGGCGAACAGCTTCCCGACCGCAATCGCATAGAGCCGGCGCAGCGGTTGCGGCGTGTCGGTTTCGGCGAGCACCATCTTCCAGCCCGCCGCGACGCTCGTATAGGTAGTCGCCTGCAAGGTCATTGCGACCAGCAGCCAGCCGGGATGCGCATCTTCGAGCATCGTCGCGAACGCGTGCAGGTCGCCGATCCGCAGAACCGCGCCGACCACGATCGCGATCACCGCGAGGCCCAACACCCAGCCGATATGGCGCAACACCCCGCGCCAGAGTGCCGCTACGCTCATTCAGCGCTCGACGCGGTTGTTGCGGCGGTGGTCGAACAGGAACGTCTTCAGCAGCTCGGCGAGCATCAGATAGGCGAGCGTCAGGCCGCCGATGCTCGCTACCACGACGAGCGGCGGTGCGGCGAACCCGAACCAGCCGCCGACCGGCGTGAATGGCAGCACCATCGCCACCAGCAGCGCGCCGAGCGACGACAGCGCGAGCGCGGGTCGCGGCAGGTCCTCCCATGGTCGTCCGTTGGTGCGGATCACGAAGATCACCAGGATCTGCGTCGCCATCGATTCAAGGAACCAGGCAGTGCGAAACTCTGGCGCCGCGACATGGAAGACCAGCGACAACCCCGCGAACGTCAGCAGGTCGAACGCCGACGACAATGGGCCCATCACTGCGGCGAAGCGGATCAGCGCCGGCATGCTCACACCTGCGGCCTTGCGACTGCTTCGGGGCGGACGCCGTCGAACGGGATGCCGATCTCCGACACGTCGTAGAGCAGGTTGTTGAGCAGGATCTGCGTCGGCAGCATCGGCAGGAAAGGCAGGATCAGCGACCCCGCGGCCATCGACAGCATGTTGCCGAAATTCGAACTCGCCCCCATCCGGACGTATTTGAGGATGTTGGCGAACGTCCGCCGTCCTTCCTCGACGCCATCCGCTACCACGCCGAGATCGTTGTCGAGCATGATCATGTCCGCCGATGCCTGCGCGACGCTTGCCGCGCCGGCGACCGACAGGCCGATATCGGCGAGCTTCAACGCGGGCGCATCGTTGATGCCGTCGCCGAGATACCCAACGATCGCACCGCTCGCCTGGAGCGCGCGCACCAGCCGCGCCTTCTGGTCGGGGGGGCGAGCCGGCCATAGGCATCGACGTCGCGAACCTGCACCGCCAGCGCGTCGTCGCTGAGTTTGGCGATGTCGGTCCCGGACAGCACGCGCGAGGTGGCGAGACCAACGAGGCCGGCAAGGCGACCGACAACGACGGGGTCGTCGCCCGACAGGATCTTCAGCCGGATACCCGCGGTTTGCAGACGCGCGACCGCGGCGGGGGCGGTATCCTTCGGCGGATCGGCGAACGCACAGAGGCCGGCATAGACGAGGTTGGTTTCATCCTCTGGCGTGGGCGCGTGGATCGGGCCAGTCCAAGGTCGCGAGGCGATCGCGATGGCGCGCAGGCCCTGTTCGGCAAGCGCATGGACCTGCGCGAGGACCGCCGTTCGATCCGCTTCGGTCAAAACGCATCCGGCGAGCACCGCTTCGGGAGCGCCCTTGGTGATAAGGATCGTGCCGCCCTCGCTGGTCGCCAATACCGTCCCGAGCCGTCGATCGAAGTCGAACACGCTCTGCGCGGCCAGGGTCCAGCCGGTGGCGGCGTCCGGCGACGCGGTTACCAATGCAGTATCGAGCGCCCCGTGATCGCCGCCGAGTGCCGCCGCGATCGCGCCCAACCGCCCGGCGTCGGGATTGTCCGCCCCAGTACGGCCGATGCTCCGCGCGAGGCTGATCTGCGCGGAGGTCAGCGTGCCGGTCTTGTCGGTACATAAAATCGTCATCGCGCCGAGATCGTGAATCGACGCGAGCCGCTTCACGATCACCTTGCGCTTCGCCATCCGCATCGCGCCGCGCGACAGCGTGACGGTGGTGATCATCGGCAGCAGCTCGGGGGTGAGCCCGACAGCCAGGGCGACCGCGAACAGGAGCGACTGGAGCAATGGCCGACCAAGGAATATGCTCGCGGTCAGTACCACGACGACCAGCGCCAGCGTCAGCCGCGTCGTCAGCAGCCCGTACGCATGCAGATCGCGCTCGAACGGAGAAGGTTCGGCCGCGGTTGCCAGCGCTGCGGCAGCCGAACCGAACAGTGTCGCGCGGCCGGTGCCGAAGACCAGCGCGGTCGCCGTCCCGGTCTGCGCGATCGCGCCGCGGAACAGCGCGTTCGAGGCTTCGGCGGCGGTAGTTGCGGTGACCACGCTCGCGTGTTTGTCGACCGGATAGGGTTCGCCGGTCAGTGCGGCCTCGTTCGCGGTGAACGCGTTGCTGTCGAGGATCAGCGCGTCGGCGGGGATGATGTCGCCTGAGCGGACTTCGACGATGTCGCCGGGCACGACCGCCTCGATCGCGACCGCGACGAACGCGCCGTCGCGGCGGACGCGCGCGGAAACCGCGACCGACTGGCGCAGGATCGCGGCCGCGTGGACCGCCTGGCCCTCCTGATAGGTGTCGAGCAGCACCGAAAAGCCGAGGATCACGACGATGATCGACCCGCCGACCGCATCGCCAGTCGCCGCCGACACCAGCCCGGCGGCGAGCAGGATCAGCGACAGCGGCTCGAGCAGACGTCGCGCGATCGCCCGTGCGGGGCCGGTGTGCGTCTCTGCGCTGTCGCTGTTCGGACCATAGCGGGCGAGCCGCTCTATCGCCTCCGCCGCGGTGAGGCCGTCACGCGACGTCCGGAGATCGGCGAGCAGCGCATCGGCCGAACGGGTCCAGAACGGCGGTTCGTCCTGCGTCAGGCGACTGGCTCGGCAATCGGCAACTCACCGGTCAGTTGCGTATGCGGCGACGCATTGCCGTGGTCATGGTGGACCGTGATACGGCGCGGGCTGAGCGGTTCGAGCACCAGCTTGGCGCTCTCCATTTCCGCCTCGCTACCATGCGCCATGACGAGGAACCCGTCGGACACGATATCGGTCTCGTAGGTGACGATCGAGTCCTCCGGAATGCCGAGGCTGGCAAGCGCCGCGACCAGCGCGCCGGTGCCGCCAAGCACCACCGCGCCCTCGATCGCCGCGATCACCGTCGCGGCCAGATGCCCGAGCAGCACGACCCCGCCGACGACAGGAACGGTCGCGTAGAGTCCGCCCATGAACAGCCCCCCACAGGCCGCCCCAAAGCGCGCCGCGCGAGCCCCAGAAGCGGATCCGGTCACCGCTATTGTAGAAGCCCGTTGCGGTCTGGTCGCTGTGATAGCCTTTGCCGACGATGCTCAACCGCCGCAGCCCAAACCCCGACGCGGCAAGCGCCTTCACCGCGGCATCGGCCTGGGCGTGGTCGTCGAACACGGCGACGATCGAATGGCTGAACTTCATGGCGTGATCCCTCTGCAAGGGAGCGTTGCCAAACCGTACGATCGGGGTGCGGCGGCACCAGCGTCGGGAACTACCTACCGTGCGTGCCGGCGGGTGCGAGATCGTGGAGCGCGAGGAACGCCTTGAACAGCACGCGCGGATCGAAGATCCCCTTGTAGACTGCGGGCGGCGATCGACGCAGGCCGAGCAGCGCGTACACTGCGGTCTGCGCTGACCGCACTGAATATTCGACGGTGAAGACGCAGTCGTCGGGGAGCTCGCAATATTGGCCGATGACCGCGAGGTTGGCGGTGTCGGCCGGTATCACGTCCGGCCGATCGCCGTGCCCTCTCGGCATGAACTGGCTGGTGATGAACGGCATCATGCAGGGGATGCAGGTCGCGCTGGCGAGGATCGTCTCGGTCTCCGCGACGATGCCGAGATGGCCGAGAATCTCGATCATGATCTCGCGTCCAGTGCAGTCCGCCATTGGTTTTCGTACGAAATCGCCGGGTGCATCGACGGTAAGCCCATATCCCCAGAACACCGCGACGTCGTCGGGCTGGCCGAGGAAATGCGGCTGGTAGGGGATGACGATCGAGGCGAGCCAACTCGACTCGGGGAAGGTGATGAGCCCGCCTTCGCCGGGAACGTTGCCGGTCGCGTCGCGAATCAGCGCGATCAGGGTCGCGTCGTGGAGCGTGGTCGTGAACGATACCCATTTCGAGCGGTCGACGTTGTCGGTGAAGACCGCCGGCCTGCCGAACTGCGGTCGCCCGTCCGCAAGTTTTTCCCACAACGCCCACCCGCCGCCGGCGTTCGCGCCGAGCAGGTCCGGCGCTGCGTCCATCGATCCGAGGCTCGAGCCTTCGGTCATCGAGCCTAGCGTGAGCAGCACGTAATCGTCCGTATCGACACGGATCTCGCTGGTCTTCGTACCTTCGGCGATGCGGATGCCACGAACGACGGTCATTCCCTCGTCGTCGGCGAGGCGCAGATCGGTGACGACCGTTTTCATCCGGAAGCGCACGCCGCGCGCGACGAGCCAGGCGTGCAGTGGGCGGACCAGAGAGTCATATTGATTGAGCCGTGTCCGCATGATCCCTTCGAGCCGGTTGAAGCCGCCGACCATGTGCGCGAAGCGGAGCAGATAGCGCTTGAACTCGACCGCACTGTGCCACGGCTGGAACGCGAACGTCGTGCACCACATCAGCCAGAAATTGGTCTTGAAAAAGTCTGCGTCGAACTGGTCGGCGATGGTCGAGCGGTCGAGGATCGCCTCGGGCGTGATCGCGAGCCTTTCGAGCCCGTGGATATGGTGGCCGGTCAACCCGAATTCCGGAGCGACATGGCGTTTGCCGCCCGAAAACAACCGGGAATGCGACGAGGTCTTCATCACTGCGTTCCAGTCGAAAATCTCCTCCGTCACGGTCTTGTCGCCCTCCAGTGTCGGGATCGAGGCGAACAGGTCGAAGGTGCATAGATATTTCGATTCCAGCATCCGCCCACCACGCAGCGAATAGCCGCTTTCCGGCGATCCACCGCCATCGAGGCTGCCGCCGAGCAGCGCACCCTCGTCGATGATCGTGATATCCGCCCCGCGCATGTCACCGTAGCGGATCAGGAAGGAGGCCGCCGCAAGCGATGCAATCCCGCCGCCGACCAGGAAGGCCCGTCCCTCGTCGCGCGGGACAGGCGCGGTGTCGGGGTCTTCATGGAATGGGTCAGTGGTGGGCATAAGAACGTCCTTGGCAAAGAGGGGGGCGGCCAGCTCAACCGTCGGCGTTCCAGCCGGACCAGCCGCGGTCGATCGAGGCGGCGATCGCGGTGAGCAGGGGGCCGTCGCCGGTGGTGCGGTCGAGGATGCGATCGCCGTGTCGCTCGGCGGCATGGATCAGCGCAGGCGGCGGAACGGAGCCGTCGAGCAGGATCGCTTTACCACGCCAACCAGATGCGCGCATCGCGCGGAGGGTTTCCATGCCGCTGCCGTCTGCGCTTTCGATGTCGACGATTATACACGGGAAATCACGCGAGCGCGGATCTGCGAGCAGCGCCGCGCTGGTCGCGTAGGAGCGCACGTCGTACCGTTCCGACAACAGCATGATCTGGCGGGCGCGACGGATCGCGGGATCGCCATCGACGAGCGAAACGCCGATGCCGTCATGCGATTGAATAGATTGGTCGGTCATCGGGTGGTCCTCGTTGCGACCTTCGATGACACGCGGGCAATCCCGCGTCTGTACGTAGAAGACGAGGGGCGTGGGCGCTGCTCAGACCGGTTCGGCGGTTTCGCCCAGCCCGGCCGAAAATGCGATGCGCAGGACGTCGGACAAGCTGCGCGCGGAGAGCTTTTCCATCAAATTGGCACGGTGGACCTCGACCGTGCGGGTGGCGATGTCGAGGTCGTAGGCGATCAGCTTGTTGGGGCGACCCCGCACCATGCCGTCGAGCACGTCGCGTTCGCGCGGGGTGAGGGCGGCGAGGCGGACGAGCGCGTCGGCAGCGGCGAGATGCTCGCGGTCGGACCGTGCCGCGTGCGCCAGTGCTGTCTCGATCGCGGCGAGCAAGACGCTACGCTCGAACAGTTTTTCGAGGAACTCGATCGCGCCCGCCTTGATCGCGCGGACGGCTAGCGTGACGTCGCCGTGGCCGGTCAGCATGATCACGGGCAGCGCGATGCCGTTTTGCGCTAGGCGAGCTTGTACCTCCAACCCGTCGAGGTCGGGCATGCGAACGTCCAGCAGAACGCAACCGCGTGTCTCGCGACTCACGGACTTCAGGAAGTGCGTGCCCGCGGGGTAGGTTTCGACCGCATATCCCGCCTTGCGCAGCAGGAACCCTACCGACTGGCGGATCGCCTCGTCGTCGTCGACGATATGAATCGTGCGATTTGGGTCAGTCATCGGTGTCGCCTTCCTGAAGGGTGGCAAGCGGCACGGTGAAGTGGAATGCAGTGCCTCCGCCCGCGACGCCGTCTGCCCAGATCCGACCGCCATGCGCCTCGACGATCGTCCGGCAGATCGACAGACCGAGGCCCATGCCGTCCTCCTTGGTGGTCGCGAACGCCTCGAACAGGCGCGCGCGGACGTCGGTGTCGATACCGGAGCCGGTGTCCGCGACGGTGATCTGCATCCAACCCTCGCGTTCGGGTGCTGTGGCGATCGACAGCGTCCGGACCGGCGCCGCGGCCATCGCATGGATCGCGTTGCGGATGAGGTTGACCAGCACCTGCTGGATCTGGATGCGGTCGACGCGGACCATGACCGAGCTCGGTGCGGTTGTATTGACGACGGTGATGCCGGCCTCGTGCGCGCCGAGCAGGCCAAGGCTGGTGGCCTCCTCGACAAGCAGGTCCAGGCGTTCGTCACGGAACCCGGTCTCACCGCCATCGACGAACGCGCGCAGCCGGCGAACGATCGTGCCCGCCCCTCAGCGATTGCGCCGCCGCCAGGTCGAGCGCCTCGGCGATATCGGCCAGCAACGGGTCTGCGCTGTCATCGATCATCGCGCGCGTCGCCTCGAGGTAATTGGCGATCGCGGTCAGCGGCTGGTTGATCTCGTGCGCGAGCGTCGAGGCCATCGTGCCCATCGCACTGACGCGGGAGACGTGGATAAGCTCGGACTGCAGCTCCTGCACGCGGCGTTCGGTCGCGTGGCGGTTGGTGAGGTCGCGGATGAAGCCGGTGAAGATGCGTTCGCCCGCGATCGACGCCTCGCCGACCGCGAGTTCGATCGGAAACGTCTCGCCGCCCTTGCGCATCGCGCGTTCGAGCCGGACGTTGCCGATCACGTGGCGCTCGCCGGTGTGGCGGTATTTCCGCAGGTGCGCGTCGTGGTCGCGCGCTTCCACCTGCGGCATCAGCATCGCGACGTTCTGGCCGATCACTTCACGCGCCGCATAGCCGAAGACCAGTTCGGCGGCAGCGCTGAACGAGGCGACGATGCCGTTCTCGTTCATCACGATCATCGCGTCGGGGACGGTGTTGAGGATAGAACGCAGATGATGTTCGCGCCGCACGATCGCGGCCTCGGCGGCCTTCTCGTGGGTGATGTCGCGGATCACCTTGCCAAACCCGCGCAGCGCGCCGGCGTCATCGTGGAGTGCGGTGATCGTCACGTGCGCGAGGAATTCGGAGCCGTCCTTGCGGACTCGCCAGCTTTCCTCCTCAATCCGGCCATCGCAGTGCGCGCGGGCGAGGTCGGCTGCGGGTTTGCCCGCCGCGATATCGTCGGCAGGATAGAAGATTGCGAAATCACGGCCGATGATCTCCGTCTCGGCCCAGCCCTTGATGCGTTCGGCACCGCGGTTCCAGATCGTCACCCGGCCGCGGGGATCGAGCATGTAGATCGCATAGGTCGTTGCGCCATCGATCAGCAGTCCCAGTTCCTCCGCCAGCGCCGCATCGCCGCGCGCCACCGCCTGGGGGTCGGTATCGTGCGGGGACTGCGCCGCGATCATGCGGGCGGTGCGGTAGCTCGGGGGGCGCAGAGGCAAGTCATTGAGACGCGGGCCTTGTTCGACACACTGGTCCGATCCGGCAGGGGGCAATGATATGACGCCCTCGTTCGGAACATGACGCATGTTAAGCCAAAGACTCGCTATATGCTAATAGTCCTTCGATGATCGCGATCGTCGACAGAATCGTGGCGCCGACGACTAGTCTTCGGTTCGCCTTGGCAACCGAGCCTAGATACTTGCGGATCGCGGCACCCGTCATGGCTCAGTGCGACAACAACGTGCAGCGCCGGTCGCGCAGCAGCAGGTCGCGGGTGACGCCGCCGAACGCCCATTCGCGGATCCGACTGTGGCCATAGGCGCCCGCGACGACGAGGTCGGCCTCGACGTCGTTCGCGATGCCGGCGAGCGTGTCGATGCTGGTGCCCTTCATCCGCGCGACGATCTTGTCCGCACCCACGTCGTGGCGCGCAAGCCAGGCGGTGACGTCGTCGATCGGTTTGCGCGCCTCGATCGCGTCGATCGCGACCTCGACGATCACGACGCGGTCGGCGGCGTGGAGCATCGGCAGCGCATCACTGATCGCGCGCCGGCATTCGCGCGTGTCGGTCCACGCGATCATGATGGTCTCGAAGGTTGCGGTGGCGGCGCCGTCGGGAACGACCAGCACAGGGCGGCCCGCGCGCAGGATCAGGTCGCCGGTGTCGGCATGCGTCGCGAGGTCGGCGAAGCCGGGCCCGGCGCTGGTGATGACGAGATCGGCGGCGCGCGCATTCTCCGCGACGACGTGCGCGATGTTGGCGAGCGTCGGGATCGATCGCCATTCACGCACGTGCTTCGCGAGCCGTTCGTGCGCGTGGAACTCGGTCTTGGCGCGGGCGAGTTCGTCGGCGACGATATCGCGTTCGATCACCGCATATTCGCCGCCGAGATAGCCATCGCACGTACCGATCGGCACCGGCTGGCACGCGGCGATGCCGATCACCGCTGAGCCGTACTGATCGGCGAGCGTCGCGGTGACGTCGAGCAGGGTCGCGTTGGCGCGGCCGCCGTCGAGATGCACCATCAGGGTCGAATAGGTCATGCGCGGTCTCCCTCTTTCACCAAGCTGTCGGCGTTCGGGCGGGTTCGGGAAACTATCGGGAACTACGCATAAGCACGGGCTGCGTAGTTCCCGACGGTGTCGGCGATCGGTCGCGGCGATAGGCTGCGGTCATCGGCTCGGGCCTCTCCGCGCTGTCTCCAGGAGAGTGTCATGTCCCACGACGCCAGATTGCAGAAAGCCGTGCTCGCCGAACTGAACTGGGATCCGAGCGTCCCCGCCGGGCACATCGGCGTCACCGCGAACAACGGCGTCGTCACGCTGAGCGGCCACGCCGGCAGCTACGCCGCGAAATACGCCGCCGAACGTGCCGCCGCGCGGGTCGATGGCGTCAAGGCGGTCGCCGAGGAGATCGAGGTGCAGCTGGAGGACCGCTTCAAGCGCGGGGACGAGGCCATTGCCAGCGCGATCGTCGAGCGGTTGTCCTGGGATACCACCGTGCCGCACGACAGCATCAAGGCACAGGTCGAGGACGGCTGGGTCAGCCTGCGCGGCGAAGTGCGCTGGCATTTTCAGAAGGACGCGGCAGAGGCGGCGGTACGGCCGCTCGCGGGTGTGGTCGGCGTGATCAACCACGTCACGCTGAAACCGCGCGTCGACGTCACCGACGTCAGCAACGACATCCGCACCGCGTTGCACCGCTCGTGGTTTTCGATGGCGACACGATCAAGGTGTCGGTCGACGGCGGCACGGTGCGGCTCACCGGCTCGGTCGACTCGCCGCACGATCGGATGGTTGCCGAGCGTACCGCCTGGGCGGCGCCGGGCGCGGTGAAGGTTGAGAACATGCTCGAGATCGCCTGACATGGGCGCGCTTTCGTCGCACCGCGAACGTCACGTCGCCGACCGGATCGGCTGGCTGCGCGCAGCGGTACTCGGTGCCAATGACGGGATCGTATCGACCGCGAGCCTGATCATCGGCGTCGCCGTCGCCGGTGGTCAGGTCGGCGCGATCGCCATCGCGGGAACGGCCGGGCTGGTCGCGGGCGCGATGTCGATGGCGGCTGGTGAATATGTATCGGTCAGCGCGCAGGCGGATACCGAGACCGCCGAACTCGCGCGCGAGCGGCGCGAACTGGTCGACGACCCGCACGGCGAACTGGCCGAACTCGCGGCGATCTACGTCGCGCGGGGGGTGGATGGCGCGACTGCCATGACGGTCGCTGCGCAACTGATGGCGAAGGATGCGATCGGGGCGCATGCGCGTGACGAACTGGAGATCACGGTGGGGACGCGGGCGCGGCCGGGCCAGGCGGCGTTTGCGTCGGCGGCGAGCTTCACGGCTGGCGCTGCGCTTCCGTTGCTGACCATCTTCATCGTGCCGCCCGCGTTGCTGGTTTGGGCGGTAACGGGCGGATCATTGGTGTTCCTCGCGCTACTGGGAGCGATCGGTGCGAAGACTGGCGGTGCGATCGTCTGGCGCGGAACGGTCCGCGTCACCTTCTGGGGTGCGTTCGCGATGGCGGCGACCGCGGCGATCGGGCTCCTGATCGGTGGCGTGGTGTGACGGACAGCCGACCCGACGATCCTCCCCCGCCAGGGGGAGGTGGCTGGCTCTTGCCAGACGGAGGGGCGGAAAGGGTAACCGAGGTTCCGTGTCCTCCCCCTCCGTCAGGCTACGCCTGCCACCCTCCCCTGGCGGGGGAGGATCGTAGGAATCCGATGCGTAGTTTCCGATGGTGATGCGGGGGCGGCGCGATCGATAGCGTCTGGTCGACCGCCCTGTTCGGCGACACCTCTTCGATCGGAACCATTATGACGACGCGCTGCCTGACGTGCCGCCTCGCGCTCGCGCTGACGTTCGCTACGACGGCTTTGGCGCAGGTGCCGCCGAGCGTCGACGGTCAGACCGAGCACCTCAAGCCCGGCGAGTATCTCTGGGCACCCGAGATCGCGCCGGCCGGCCCGGTCACGGTGATCGTCAGCCTCGCCACGCAAAAAGCCTATGCCTATCGCAACGGCGTGCCGATCGGGGTTTCGACCGTGTCGACCGGCAGCGATGGTCATGCGACGCCGACCGTGGTCTTCACCGTACTCCAGAAAGACGCCGATCACGTGTCGAACGTCTACAAGGATGCGCAGATGCCGTTCATGCAGCGGCTGACCTGGGGCGGGATCGCGATGCATGCGGGCAATCTGCCGGGCTATCCCGCGTCGCACGGCTGCATCCGCCTGCCGCCGGCGTTCGCGAAATTGCTGTTCGGGATCACCCGGCTGGGTATCACCGTTGTCATTACGCAGGACGCGCGCGTTCCAGTAGTCGCCGCAACGCCAAGCCTATTGGCGGCGACGAGCGCTGCGCCGAAAGCGGGCAAGGATTATGTCTGGAACCCGACGCTGTCACCCAAGGGGCCGGTATCGATCGTGGTCAGTGGACGAGACCGGCGCGTGGTCGTCCTGCGGAACGGCATCGAGATTGGATCGAGCGGGATCGCGGTCGATGTCACCATTGATCGGACCTCCGCATTCACGCTGCAATCTATCGATACGGGCGGCGAGCATTGGCTGCGCCTGCCGCTGCCGGGCGACCCGAGGACCGGCGAACTTAGCCCCGAGGACCGCACCAAGGGGCATCTTCCGGACGGCTTCCGCACCGCGCTCGCGACCGTGATGACGCCCGGCACCACGTTGCTGGTGACGCGTGAGACGCTGGCGAGTGCCGGTACCGGCACGCCCGTGACGATCATCGAGGCGACCGGCCAGTGATCGCCGAGCGACCGATCGACAAGGCGCGCGCTTCCGTTACGGCATGGCACGCGACGTCGATCGACCGGGTGGCGGCGTTGCTCGATACGGGACGCGGAGGGCTGAGCTCCAAGGCCGCAGCGGCGCGGCTGATCGCGGACGGCCCGAACGAGCTGGCGCCACCGCCGGTGCCGTCCGTCCTGCTGCTGTTCGTGCGGCAGTTCAACAGCCCGCTGATCTACCTGCTGATCGCGGCGGCTGTGGTCTCGCTTGGCCTCGGCCATCGCACCGATGCGGGGTTCATCGCGGTCGTCCTGCTCGTCAACGCGGCGATCGGCACGGTGCAGGAGAGCAAGGCCGCGAGTAGCCTCGCAGCGCTCGGGCAGATGATCGGCCAGACCGCGATGGTCCGGCGCGACGATGCGGTATCGGTGATCGATGCGCGCGATATCGTCGTCGGCGACGTCGTCGAACTCGAAAGCGGCATGGCCGTCCCCGCCGACATCCGCCTGTCGTCGAGCAGCGCGCTCAGCGTCGACCAGTCGACCTTCACCGGCGAATCCGTCGCGGTCGTGAAGGACCACGCGGCGCTCGTCCCCGACCGGACGCCGCCGGGCGAGCGCGCGACGATGGCGCTGGCGGGGACGATGATAGAGCAGGGGCGTGGCTCCGGCATCGTCGTCGCGACGGGCGCGGATACCGCACTCGGCGCGATCGACGCGTCGTTGCGGACCGCCAAGCCGACCCCGCCGCCGCTCGTCATTCGGCTCGATCGGTTGGCGCGGCAGATCGGCATCGGCACGATCGCGCTGATCATCCCGTTCGCGCTCGTCCTGCTGGTGCAGGGGCGGCCGGGCGACCAGATTCTGTTTCTCGCGGTGGCGCTGGCGGTGTCGGCGATCCCCGAAGGCCTGTCGATCGCGGTGACGGTGGCGTTGGCGGCGGGGACCAGGCGGATGGCGGCGCGCAACGTGATCGTCCGCTCGCTGCCCGCGGTCGAGGGGCTCGGTGCGTGCACGATCATCGCTAGCGACAAGACGGGGACGCTGACGCGGAACATATTGTCGGTGGAGAAGATACTGCTGGCGAATGGACGGACGTTCGCGAGCACCGACTGGCATGATGGCGATCTAGCCGACATCCGCCGCACCGCTGCGCTCTGCAACGAGGCGTCGATTGGGCCTGATGGCCAGCCGGTCGGGGACTCGGTCGACGTCGCGCTGCTGCAGTTCGCGAGCGATGGTGGCGAGGATCTGGCCGCGCTTCATGCGGTCGTACGCACGGCGGCGCTGCCGTACGAACCGGTCCGCAAATTCTCGACCGTCGCAGTTGCGGAAGGAGCGGGCGTGCGTGTGTTTGCCAAGGGCGCTCCTGAAATCATCCGGCAGATGTGTCGCGCCATCGATCCCGCCGCGCTCGCCGCCGCCACCGCGATGGCAAGCGCAGGCTACCGCGTGATCGCCGTAGCCGTGTCGGACGGCGAGACCACAACCGATCCGATGGCACCTAGCGACCTCGTGCTGCTCGGCTGGATCGGACTGATCGACCCGGTCCGTCCCGAAGTCCCCGCCGCGATCGCGCGCTGTGCCGAGGCGGGGATCGGCGTACGGATGGTCACCGGCGATCATTCCGGCACCGCGCTCACCATCGCCCGCGGGCTGGGGCTTGAGGTCGCGCCGGAACAGGTCGTCACGGGCCATCAAATGACGGAGCTTGCAGAACAGCCCGAGCAGCTCGCGGCGCTCATCCTCGGCGGACGCGTGTTCGCGCGGATCGAACCGGTGCAGAAGCTCGAGATCGTCCGCATCCTCGCCGCGAGTGGCGAACTTGTCGCGGTCACCGGCGACGGCGTCAACGACGCGCCTGCGCTCCAGGCGGCGCATATCGGCGTGGCGATGGGCGTTGCCGGCACCGACGTTGCGCGGGGCGCTGCCGACCTGGTGCTCGCCGACGATAATTTCGCGTCGATCGTTGCAGGCGTCGAGGAGGGCCGCGTCACCTATGCCAATGTCCGGCGGATTGTCATCATCCTGCTCGCGACGGGGGTCGCCGAGATCGGGATGTTCATCGGTGCGGTCGTGTTCGGCCTGCCGATGCCACTGACCGCTGTGCAGTTGCTGTGGCTCAACCTCGTCACCAACGGCGCGCAGGACGTGATGCTCGGCTTCGGTCGAGGCGAGGGCGATGAACTGCGCCAGCCGCCGCGTCCGCCTAGCGCGCCGATCCTCGACCGGAGCGCGATCGCACTGATGATCCCGCCCGCTTTGCTGATGATCGGGCTCGCGCTGTATCTCGTTGCGGACATGCAGCGCGAGGGGGCGCCCGCTCGCCGAGATACAGAACGCGGTGCTGCTGATGACCGTGCTGTTCCAGAACGCCTATGTGCTGTGCATGCGCAGCGAACGCCGCTCGATTTATCGCGAGCCTGTGCTGTCAAATGCTTGGTTGCTGCTCGGCATAGGCATTGCGCTCGCGTTGCAGGCGACTGCGATGCTCTGGCCGCCGCTCTGGCAGCGTGCTTGGGACTGCACCGGTCTCTGCCCCGACGCTGCGGTTCTGCGTTGCCGCGGTATTGGGGACAGTTTTGGTCACCGAGGCGACAAAGCAAGCCGTCGTTATCTGGCAGCAACGCCGATGATCGCCTTCATCCCGAAGATCGTCACAACGATGCGCGAAGGCTATTCGCTTGCCACGTTGCGCGCGGATGCGATCGCGGGTGCGACGGTCGCGGTCGTCGCGCTGCCCTTGGCGATGGCGCTGGGCATCGCCAGCGGCGCGTCGCCCGACAAGGGGCTGATCACCGCGATCGTCGCGGGCTTCCTCGTGTCCGCGCTCGGCGGATCGCGCGTCCAGATCGGCGGACCCACCGGCGCGTTCGTCGTCGTGGTGTTCACCGTCATCGCGCGACACGGCTATGACGGCCTGATCCTCGCGACGTTGCTGGCGGGCGTCATCCTGATCGTTGCGGGCTATGCGCGGCTCGGCACGCTGATCCGGTTTATCCCCTATACCGTCGTTACCGGCTTCACCGCCGGCATCGCGGTGATCATCGCGTCGAGCCAGGTCCGCGACTTTCTCGGACTTGGCATGGCCGCGGTTCCAGCCGACTTCCTGCCGAAATGGCTAGCCTATGTCGGAGCGATCCGAACCATCGATGCCCCGACCGTCGTGGTCGGCATGGGCGCACTCGCCGTCATCCTGATCCTCAAGCGGATTGCACCGCGCGTGCCGGGGTTCCTGGTCGGGGTCGTACTAGCATCGGTCGTCGTCATCGCGAGCGGCGTGCATGTCGCGACGATCGGTTCGCGCTTTCCGGCGATGCCGAGTGGGATCGCGACGCCGGCTTTCCCCATTTGGACGATGGCAAAGCTCCAGGCGGTACTGCCATCGGCGTTCACGATCGCGTTTCTCGCCGGCGTCGAGGCGCTCCTCTCCGCGGTCGTCGCGGATGGGATGATCGGATCGCGCCATCGGTCGAACCAGGAACTAGTCGCGCAAGGCGTCGCCAACATCGCCTCGGCACTGTTCGGCGGGCTGCCCGCGACCGGTGCGATCGCGCGCACCGCGACCGCGATCAAGGCCGGCGCGCGGACCCCCGTCGCAGGCATGCTCCACGCAGTGTTCGTCCTGCTGTTCGTGGTGTTCGGTGGGCGACTGATGGCGTTCGTGCCGATGGCGGCGCTGGCGGCGATCCTGTTCGTCGTCGCCTGGGGCACGAGCGAGCAGGAGCGCTTCGTCGGCCTGTTGCGGATGCCGAATAGCGACCGCGCGGTGTTGCTGCTGACGTTCGTGCTGACGGTGCTCGTCGACCTCACGGTGGCGATCGGCGTCGGCGTGACGCTCGCCGCCTTGCTGTTCATGGCGCGGATGAGCGAGACCGTCGCGATTACCGGGCCCGACGACGATGCGCTATCCGAACGGGGCGCGCTGCCGGAGGGCGTCGAGATGTTCCGGATCGACGGCCCGTTCTTCTTCGGCGTCGCGGCCGGGTTGATGGATACCTATCGCCGGTTGGGCAGTGTGCCGCGCGTGCTGATCCTGAGATTGGAGCGCGTGCCGATGCTCGATGCGAGCGGTGTCGCCGCAATCGCCGAGCTTCTGCGGCGAGCCGCGACCACACAAATCCGCGTGATCCTGTGCGGTATGGCCTCGCAACCGGCCGCCATGCTCGCCCGCGCCCGGCTCGGGTCGATCGTCTGCACCGCGACCTATGTTGAGGCGTTGGAGATGTCAGCGTCAGGCTGACAGCGTCATCCGCAGCATCATGGACGTCGGATCGCCCAGACAGGCGGATGCGACCCAGCCGCGTTCGCGTTCCAGGTCGATCGCCTGGTGGTTGTCGCGGCTCTCGATCGACTCGAGCATCGTGATCCCCTTTGCACGGGCGAACGCCGCAACATGATCGAGCAGCGTCCAGCTTACCCCGCGGCGTTTGAAGTCGGTGCGGATCGCGATGGCGACTTCGGCGCGGGTGAGGCTCTCGTCGGCGGCCAGCATCGCGGTTGCGACGATCCGGTTGGTGGCGGGATCGAAGGCGAGGAAATTTTCGGTATGTTCGTGATCGACCGTGACCAGCGCGCGGAGCTGGTCGTGACCGACCTTGTGGATCGCGCTGAGGAACCGGAACCGGAGGTCTTCCTTGTCGACATGCTCGAAGAACTCGCCGAGCGCGGGTTCGTCGGTGGGCGACGCAGGGCGGACGTGGAAGACATAGCCGTCGCGCGTCGTCAGGTCGGCGCTCCACGACACGGCCGATGGTGTATGCGCGACGTCTGCACGCTCGCTGACGAGTTCGATCATCGTGATGTCCTTTGCGATTGTGCGCCACCGATGGCGATGCACTCCTTGTCTAACTCCAAGGCCGGCGCCCCCCGCAGCGTCGGGAAACACGTAGTTTCCGACGCTACCGACACAATTGGCGGAGGCTAGGCTGGCTTCGAAGGGCGATCTCCGCCCGTGAGGAGACCGCATGACAATCGACATTCAGCGGATGCAGGATCTCGCGCACGAGATCGTCCGGCTCCAGGGCGAACTCGACCGCGAGATCGAAAGCCGGCGGCGTGCGCTCGGCATCGAGCTCACCGGCCGCATCGTCGGGTTCGAACACGGCGTGCTCGATGCGCAACGGCGGTTGAAAGTATCGGTGTTGCGCTTCGTAGCGCGCTCAGATCTGGTCTCGATCGTGACTGCGCCGGTAATCTATTCGCTGATTGTGCCGCTGCTGATCGTCGATGCGTGGGTGAGCCTGTACCAGGTGATCTGCTTTCGCGCGTACGGGATCGCGCGGGTCCGGCGCGGCGACTACATCATGTTCGATCGTGCGCATCTGGGCTACCTGAACCGGATCGAGGCGCTGAATTGCGCCTTCTGCTCCTACGCCAACGCGCTTGTCGGGTTCGTCCGCGAAGTCAGCAGCCGGACTGAGCAATATTGGTGCCCGATCAAGCACGCGCTGCGCGTCAGCGATCCGCTCCACCGCTATTACGAGTTCCTCGAATATGGCGATGCCGACGGCTATCGCTCACAATTGACGGAGTTCCGCGACCGCCTTCGCGAGCCGGAGGCAGCGGAGCGATCGGCTTGATTGACCGTCGTCAATGTCATGCGCGGGGGGACATGTCATTGAGGTTCAGGGAGAGCCTCGATGACCGAGCATGACGAGTTTGCCACGCGCGTCGTACCGTTCTCCGTGCGCCGGCAGTTCATCCGCGAACTCGACCTGGAACCACTACTGGCCGCTCATGCCAGGCTTTGGGTCATGTGCAACCGGCTGGAGGGATACGCCGATGCGTTGCCCGGTCGATTGCCAACTGCCGACGCCGATGCAATCTGCTGCGACCTGCGCGCCGTTGTGGTCAGTCACGCGCGCGATGAGACTGCGGTGATCGATGCGCTGTTCGCGCGGGCCGTAGGCGATCCGCTCACGGCTGCAGTGATGAGGCGCGTGCGTGCGCGCCATATCAGCGATGCGATCCAGGCTGACGACATACTTGCCGCCTTGTCCGGCGTTTCGACACCGTGTGCGGAAGCGTTCGGCTATATGTTGCGCAATTTCTTCGACGGGGCTCGGCAGGCGATGGACTTTACCCAACTCGCGATCCTGACACTTGGCGCGGGGCGGCTGACGCAGGGCGCGCGCGACATGCTCGTGCGTGGGCTTGGCGAGCGGAACGCGGTCTAGGCCGCCTCGGCTAGGCCTTGCAGCGCATCCGGGTCCGAGATCGTGATCGCGCGGCCGCCGGGCAATGCGATCACGCCGGCGGTCTTGAGCCGGGTCATCTGGCGGCTGACCGTCTCGATCGTCAGCCCGAGAACGTCGGCGATCTGTCCGCGTGTGAGCGGCAGGTCGAACGTCATCGGCCCGTCCGGCGTCGCGCGACACCCCGTCGCAGTGGCGCGCACGGCCATGTCTAGTAGGAAGCCGGCGATCTTCTCCTGCGCGGACTTGCGCGCGAGCGACAATATCCGCGTGCGGGCGACGCCGAGCGCGGCCAGTGTCCGCTGCAGCAACTGCCGCTCCATCCGTACATGATCTTCCAGCACGCGTTCGAACGCGTCGCGCGGGAATATGCACAGTTCCGACTCGGTCAGCGCGGTGATCGTGAAGTCGGCTTGCCCCGCATAGGGCTGGCCGACGAAATCGGCGGGATACAGCAGCCCGACGATCTGCTCGCGACCATCGGGCGTCGCCGCCACCAGCTTGAGAACGCCCGACAACAGGTTCGCGCAAATGATGCTTTCGTCGCCTGCCCAGATCAGCGTCTGGCCGCGCGCGATCTTGCGACGGCGGCCGAGCGTATTCAGTGCGCTCAGCTCGACGTCGCTGAGGCTGCTGCATAAGGCTTGGTCGCGTACGGCGCAGTCCGCGCAGATGTCGTGGTGAGCCATCGATCGAGTATAGTATGAAGGTCCACGATATCCGCGCGAATTCTTTACGCCAGCGTTATGAATTCGCAGGGGCGTCCGCGTCGTCCTCGATCGGCAAATGAAACTCGTGCCAGATGCCGTTGAGGATGCCAAAGCCGACCGCGAGCCCGAGGCCGAGTACCCAGGTGAAATACCACATGATCAGATATCCTTAGCGTTCGGAATCAGTAGAAATCGGGGTTGGTCGCGACTTCTTGCGTGGTCACGCGGCCGAACATCACCTTGTAGGCCCAGGCGGTGTAGGCGACGACGATCGGCAGCAGCACGACGGTGACGAACAGCATGATGCCGAGCGTCTTGGCGCTCGACGACGCGTTCCAGACGGTGAGGCTGGAGTGCGAGTCGATGCTGGACGGCAGGATGAAGGGGAACATCGACAGCCCGACGGTCGCGATGATGCCAACGGCCGACGCGGATGATCCCGCGAACGCCGCGCTCTCCGATCCGCGTCGGATGCCGAACAACGCGAGTGCCGCTCCGCCGAAACCGAGCACGGGGGCGATCATCATCCACGGATACAGGGCGTAATTGGCGAGCCAGCCGCCGCGCGCGAACTGGCTGGTGGTGCGCAAGGGATTGGACGGGCCCGACGGATCGATCGCGCCGACGATGCGGTAGCCGATGTCGCCATAGGCGACGAACGCCCAGCCGGCTGCGAACAGCGCGAGCGAGGCGAGTCCAGCGACCGTGCCGAACTTGCGCGCGCGATCGTGGACCGGGCCATGCTCGACTTTGATCGCCAGCCACGCGCTGCCGTGCAGCACCAGCATCGCTACCGATAGCAGGCCGCATAAAAGCGTGAACGGCGTGAACAGGCCGAGGAAGCTGCCGTCGAAGAACGCGCGCAGGTCGCTGTCGAGGCGGAAGGGGGCGCCCGACAGGACATTGCCGACCGCGACGCCGAACACGAGTGCGGGGACGAACCCGCCGACGAACAACGCCCAGTCCCAGCGCGAGCGCCACGCCACGTCGGGGCGCTTCGAGCGGTATTTGAATCCCACCGGGCGCAGGATCAGCGCCGCCAGGACAAGGAACATCGCGAGGTAGAAGCCGGAAAAACTGATCGCGTAGACGAACGGCCACGCTGCGAAGATCGCCGCACCGCCGACGATGAACCACACTTGGTTGCCCTCCCAGGTCGGCCCGATCGCGTTGATCACCATGCGCCGCTCGGCATCGGTGCGCCCCACGAACGGCAGCAGTGCTGCGACACCGAGATCGAAGCCGTCGGTCAGCGCGAACCCGATCAGCAGCGTGCCGAGCAACACCCACCAGATCAGACGCAGCGTTTCATATTCGAACATCGTCGTGTCTCCTGTCAGGCGGTGATGGCGGCGGCGGGGATCGGGCCGGGCGCCGGTTGTGGATCCTCGTCATGCTCGAATGGCCCCTTGCGGATCGTCGCGAGGATCAGCCGCACCTCGATCACCGCCAGCGTGCCGTAGATCGCGGTGAAGCCGATGATCGTCGTCCTCAGCACGCCGCGGGTCAGCGACGATGCGGCCAGGAAGGTCGGCAGCACGCCCTCGATCGCCCAGGGCTGGCGACCGATCTCGGCGAGCATCCAGCCGAGCTCGATCGCGATCCAGGGTAGCGGGATCGCAATGACCGCGAGCTTCAGGAACCAGCGCGTCTGCGTGTGCATCCGCAGTGAGGTCAGCACGAACGCGGTGCCGAACAGCGCGATCATGAAGAAGCCGATGAACGCCATGATCCGGAAGCTCCAGAACATGAGCGGCACATTCGGCACCACGTCCCATGCGGTCGCCGCGATCAACTGCGGGCTCGCCGCGCGCGGATCCGCGACGTGGCGTTTGAGCAGCAGCGCATAGCCGAGGTCACGCTTGTGCGCCTCGAACCGCGCACGTTGCGCGACGTCGGTGCGGTCGACCTTCAAATGCTGGACCGCGTCATAGGCGATGACGCCTGACGTAATCCGTTCCTGCGCCTTCAGCACCAGTTCGGACATGCCGGTTACCTCCTTGTCGAGGCTGCGCGTGGCGATCAGGCCGAGGACCCAGGGCACCTGCACCTCGTATCGCGTCTCGCGCAGGGCGACGTTGGGCATCCCGAACAGCGTCAGCCCGGCAGGGGCAGGGGCGGTATGCCAGGCGGCCTCGATCGCGGCGAGCTTCATCTTCTGGTTGTCGGTGAGTGCGTAGCCGCTCTCGTCGCCGAGCACGACGACCGACAGCGATCCGGCGAGCCCGAATGCGGCGGCGACCGTCATCGAACGGCGCGCAACCGCGGTGTAGCGTCCCTTGAGTAGCCAGAACGCCGAGATGCCGAGCACCACGACCGAGGCGCAGACATAGCCCGCGCTGACGGTGTGGACGAATTTGGCCTGTGCGATCGGGTTGAACAGCACAGCGCCGAAATCGCTGACCTCCATCCGCATCGTGTCGGTGTTGAACTCCGCGCCGGTCGGGTTCTGCATCCAGCCGTTGGCAACGAGGATCCACAGCGCCGATAAGTTGGTGCCGAGCGCGACCATGCACGTGACGGTCAGGTGGCCGAGCTTCGACAGCCGCTCCCAGCCGAAGAACATCAGCCCGACGAACGTCGCCTCGAGGAAGAACGCCATCAGCCCCTCGATCGCCAGCGGGGCGCCAAAGATGTCGCCGACGTAATGCGAGAAATACGACCAGTTGGTGCCGAACTGGAACTCCATCGTCAGCCCGGTGGCGACGCCCAGCACGAAGTTGATCGCGAAGATCCGCCCCCCAGAACCGCGTGATGACGCGCCAGATCGGCCGGTTCGTCATCACGTATACTGCCTCCATGATGACCAGCATCATCGACAGCCCGAGCGTCAGCGGCACGAACAGGAAATGGTACAAGGCGGTCAGCGCGAATTGCAGCCGCGACAGATCGATGACCCCAAGGTCCATGATTATGCTCCCCACACGGCCGTCGACGGTCGTGTCTGGGTGACGGGCTAGGCGCGGGCGGCGACGCGAACATTGACCGCGGTCAAAGACGCGCGTGGGCGCTCCGTCGATTGCGGGGGCATGAATAGTATCGCCAAGGACCGGACGCTGGCGTCACGCACTTATCTGAAGGCTGTCGTCGCGGACGGTGGCGGCGTTCGGGTTTCGACGAGCCTGTTGCTGCTCGACACCGTCGCGGCAATTGGGTTCGCCGCAGGGCTGGCGGGTGGGGTCGTTGCGGTCCCCGAAGGCGTCGTGGTGATGGCGCCGTGGGTTTTGCTGGCGAGCGCTTCGGCGATCGCGCGCGGTGCGTTTTCGATGCTGGCGACGCGCGTTGGCGCGAGCGGTGCGTACCGGGCGAAGACGTGGTTGCGGCGGCGCATCGTCGACGCCGCGCTGCACCGCACGCCTGGATCGGACGCTACCACCGGCACGCTGATGAGTGCCGCGGTGGACGAGGTCGACGCGATCGACGGCTATGTGTCGCGCTTCCTGCCCGCGCGGATGGCGGCGTCGATCGCGCCGCTGATCGTGCTCGGCGCGACCGCTGTCGCCAGCCCGATCGCGGCCACCATCCTCGTGGCGACGTTCTTTCCGTTCCTGGCAGCAATGGTCCTGGCGGGCGGCGCCGCCGCGGATGCGTCACGCCGCCAGTTCATCGCGCTCGCCCGGCTGTCGGGGCTTTTCGCGGACCGGATCGGTGCACTGCCGATCGTGCTGGTCTTTCGGGCGGAGGAGCGCGAGGCCGCCGCGCTCGGCGACGCCGCGGAGGATCTGGCACGGCGGACGATGCGCGTGTTGCGCGTCGCGTTCCTGTCGTCGGGTGCGCTCGAGTTCTTCGCCGCGCTGTCAGTTGCGCTGGTCGCGGTGTGTGCCGGGTTCAATCTGCTGGGCCTGCTCCCGTTCCCTGTGCCCGAAAAGCTCGACCTCGGCCGCGCGTTCTTCGTGCTGGCGCTCGCTCCCGAATTCTACGCGCCGATGCGCCGATTGGCGGCGGCGTATCACGACCGACAGGCAGCGGAGACCGCGACCGAGCGGCTGGCAGCGGTCGAGCGGGACAAGGGAACGCGGTCGTCGGTCGAGCCGGTCTGGTGCGACGCCGCGCCGTCGATCCGCTTCGATTCCGTTACGATCCGCTATGCCGAGCAGGACAGCGCTGCGGTATCCGGCGTTTCTTTCGAGGCGCGCCCCGGCATGATCGTCGCGCTGGTCGGCCCATCGGGCAGCGGCAAAAGCAGTCTGCTTCACCTGCTTCTCGGTCTTGCCCCCTTATCCGAGGGCAGCGTCACCATTGGCACTCCCCCCTCCCTGCAAGGGAGGGGCGCGGGGGTGGGTCGGCTTCCGCATGTTCGAACGGCAGTGACACAAGCCGACCAACCTACCCCCAACCCCTCCCTTCCAGGGAGGGGCGCAGCAGATGCCGGGACGGTTCTCGACCTATCCAAGATCGGCAGCATCGCGCCGATCGCCGCGTGGATGGGGCAATCGCCGCTGATCCTGCCCGGGACGATCGGCTCGAACATCGCTCTGGCCGACCCAAGCGCGTCGGTCGAGCGAATCGCGGAGGTCGCACGGACCGCGGGGCTGTCACCGATGCTGCTAGCCCGCGGCGGATTGGACGCAGCGATCGACGCCCGTGGTAGCGGATTGTCCGGTGGAGAACGGCGCCGGATCGCACTCGCCCGCGCGCTGTTGAAGCCAGCGCCCGTGCTGTTGCTCGACGAGCCGACCGCGCACCTCGACGCCGCATCCGAAGCGCACCTGATCGATGCGATCGCGCGCGCCTGCGTAGGGCGCACCACGATCATCGCGACGCACAGCGCACGGCTGGCTGCGATCGCGGACATCGTCATCGACCTTGGAGAGCGGCCATGACCGGGTTCGACACCCTCATCGCCGACGAGCGTCGACGGCAACACTACGGCCTGTGGCGCGCGAGCGGCTATGCGGCGGTCGTCGCGATCGCCTCGGTCGTGTTGCTCGGGCTGTCGGGCTGGTTCATCACTGCCGCCGCGGTTGCGGGGCTCGCCGGGACGATCGCCGCGCAGGGCTTCAACTACATGCTCCCGAGCGCAGGTATCCGCCTGCTCGCGATCCTTCGGACCGCCGGGCGTTACGGCGAGCGGCTCGCCAGTCACGACGCGGCGTTCGGCGCGCTCGCTCGCATCCGCCCCGCGCTGTTTCTCGGTCTCGCGCGCGGGCCCGCGGAACACGCGCTCGCGCTGACACGGGGCGAGGCGACCGCCCGCATCGTCCAGGACGTGAACGTCGTCGAGGCGCAGTTCGTCCGGCTCTCCGCCATGCCCGGCATGATCGCGGCGCTTGCGAGTGGCCTGTTGTTATGTGCCTTGGGAGGGTGGCGGCCGGCGTCTGCGCTCGTGCTGTGCCTCGTCGGTCTGCTGGCGGTTGCAAGCGTCCTGGCCCGCCGCCTCGATGCACCTGGGCGCGAGGTGCAGCGTGCGAGCGGGGCGCTCAAGAACGCCTTTGCCGGTGTCGCCGATGCTGCGGCCGAACTCCGCTGCTATGGCGTCGAGGCGGAAGCGATGAACGCCGTCCATGCGTGCAGCTTGCGCCTCGCGGAAGCGCAACGCGCGCAGGCCGGCGTGGCCGGTTGGTTCGAGTTCATCCAGGCGATCGCCCTCGGCGTGGCAGGCGTTGCGGCGCTGATCCTCGCTGCACCCGCGGGCGCACCGATCGCGGCCTTGTGCGCGCTGGCGGCGGTCATGGCGATCGACGGCGCCGGACCGGTGTTGCGCAGCCTGGCCCAGCGAAGCGCTGTGCGCGAGGCAACAGCGCGGCTCGACGATCTGCTGCCCTGCGAGACGACGGAGGACGAGCCGACAGCGTGCCGTGGCGCCGCGCGATCGCTAGATCTGCTCGGAACGCACTTCACTATGGGCATCCGCGTCGCGCTGGTCGGGGCATCGGGGACGGGCAAGACCACGCTCGTGGAGAGCCTGCTCGGCCTGCGTGCCGCGAACCCGGGCACGGCCTTCATCGACGGCAAGGATATCGTCGACGTCCCGCTCGCCGTCCGCCGCGCGACGTTCGGCTGGGCACCGCAAGACGCGGCGCTCTTGGCCGGCACGATCCGCGACACCCTCGCGCTCGGCGACGCGCAAGCCGATGATGCCGCGATGTGGGCGGTGCTGGCCGACGCTGCGTTGACCGACGTGATCAAAGCCCTGCCGAACGGTCTCGACACCTGGATCGGAGAACACGGCGTGCGCCTGTCGGGTGGCGAGCGCCGGCGGCTTGCACTCGCCCGCGCCTACCTCGTTCGCGCGCCGTGGCTGTTGCTCGACGAACCGACTGAAGGGCTCGACGCCGCTACCGAGCGCTGCGTGGCCGAACGCCTGTCCGCCCGGCTGGCTAGAACCGGGCAGGGGCTGGTCATGGTCAGCCACCGTCCGGCGATGGTCGCGCTGTGCGATAGGCAACTCGCGGTCGCTCCGGCGTCGGACGCGATCGTCGCGCTACCCACGGGTACTGCTTCGCGACCGCGTCGGTATAGCCGAGATTGAAAACCGTCGGACTCTTTGCCGGCCGTTCGAGCCGGCGATAGAGCGTCCCGAACACGCGGTCCCACACGAAATTGGTAATCCCGAAATTGCCCGTCTCGTCGTGGAAATGATGCTCCATGTGGCGCGCCTTCATCACCGCCAGCCATTTGACCCGCGGCTTGTACGAAAGATGCTGGATGCAGTGGAAGAACTCGTAGACGCAGGTGCACAGCAACCCGGTCGCGAACCCCGCGGCCGCGCCGCCGAGCCCGCCGATCAGCCAACCCGGCACCACGGCGACCAGCATCAGCGTCGGCAGCGTCGTGTAAAGTGCGCCGAACAGCACTTCGAGATGGTTGGGGTCGCGGTGATGATCGTAATGGATCCGCTTCCAGGTGCTTGCGAGCAGCGGCGTCTTGAACATCCACTGCGAGTGCAGCACCCAGCGGTGCAACGCGTACCAGATCAGCGGATAGGCGAGCACGACCAGCGCGATGGTCGAGATGGTCGGCACCACCTCCGCCGGACGCCACGCGAAGACGCCGACCGACGCTATGACCAGCGCCAGATACGCGACGATCGCATGATGCTGCAGATACGCGATCGTCAACTCACGCAATGTCATTCGGTCGAGGTGATGCGAGCGGCCCCAGAACGGATCTGCTCGCTTCGTCGTCCCGGTCGTCACAGCCGAATACCGAGCCCGATGCCGAACACCAGCGGATCGAGACTGATCGCGACCCGCTGCGTGCCGGCCGCCGTGGTCCGCAACCGCGCGGTCGTTTCGATGTCGATATATTTGACGTCGAGGTTGAGGAACACTTTCGGCGTGATGTCGATATCGACGCCGGCCTGAGCCGCCCATCCGACGCTGTCCTTCATGCGGACGTCGGTCGGTCCCACGGCTGCGACGAGACCGTCCGACGCCTTCTCGTTCCAGAAGATCGTGTAGTTCACGCCGGCACCGACATAGGGGCGGACCTTGCCGGTGGGGTTCAAATGATATTGCGCGGTCAGTGTCGGCGGCAAGACCCAGGTCGACGCGAGCCTGCCGATCGATCCGGTCGTGCCGGTGCGACCATCGGCGTGATGCTTGGTAGTCGACGCGATCAACTCGAAGCCGATGTGATCGGTCGCCATGTAGGTGACGTCGACCTCGGGCATGAAACTGTCGTTGACGCGGACATGCTCGCCGGGAAACGCGGGCAGGACGCTGCCGGATTTCTCGTTCGGCGCGACCAGGATAGTCCGCACGCGCAGCAGCACGTCACCGGCGGCATTGCCCTGGCGCGGTGCCGCGTCGGTCTGCGCGAACGCTGGCGCGGCCACGGCCATACCCGCACATGCCGCACCGATGGCGAGGCTCTTGATCGACACGTTCATTGTCCGGCTCCTGTAATCCAATGCCGTCGAGCTACGCGCGCGGCACGGCGCCGGCGTTGATCGCGGACAAGGATCGGGTTGACCGCGGTCAAAGACGTCACGCCGGCCGCCGCCCATTTGGCGGTCATGTGGACCTATCATCCAGAACTGCTCGCGGTGCCGGTGCCGCGCTACACTAGCTATCCGACCGCCGCGGAGTTCACCGACGCCGTCGGCCACGCGGACATGCACGCCGCGCTGACGGGAATCGCCACCGATAAAACCGCCTCGCTCTACGTGGACATCCCCTATTGCCAGCAGATCTGCTGGTATTGCGGGTGCAACACCGGCGCAGCCACGGCGTTAATTGGTCCGTAGAGGAGGCCGGTCAGCACATCGGGGGCGCTACACGATACTGGAAAGCGTTAAGAATTAAGCGATGATCCCGCCGCCACGTTGTCGTTCATTGCGGCGTGATCGACCCGGCCATGCCGGAAGATCAAAGCGGCTACGCGGCTGGAGCTACACCACGCGGTGGGACACGATCGTCATTTTAAGAACGCAACGTTGGGCGAGACGATTGTACCGCCTGTCGGGTGGAACCAAGTTCAACAGCGACCAAACCGGTCCTCGTAACCAACTTGTAGAACTCGACATTTCGCCGCGCTGACGGGCGATGTAGTCGTTTGTGGCAAACGCCAACAGTCCGACATTCCCGCCACCAGTTCAGCCTCCGGGCCATACTCGTCGTACGGATAGATCGTTAAACTGGTTTGACGGCGAAACGTGCGGTGAGGCTCCGCCTTAAGAAGCCCGATGTTACCGGATTTCTGCAATGCCTATTCGGAAACCGTTGACCGCACTGATGAAGACGAAGGCGCCATGCAGTCCTCACCTGTTCAATCCTGCGGGCTGAGGCATTTTTCGTAACACAAGCTTCATGTTTGATCGTTACGGCAACAAAATGAAACTACCTTCGTCGCCTCGAGCGATGCCGCCAGTTCAGCGCTGGCATGATCGTCTGGACGCTCTGATCGCTTGGTCGACCGCGCTTTCGGTCGCCCAGGCACGCACCGTGACCGCTGCAGCCGTCGTAGTCGCAGGACTTGCCGATTTTGCGACCGGCGATGCCTTATGGTTCGGCCCGATCTACCTGCTGATCATCTGCGTGCCCGCGTGGACCCTGGGCTGGCGCGAGGCTGCGCTGACTAGCGCCACGTGTGTGGCGGTATCGCTCGCCGCGAACGGACTGGAGGCTTATCCCCTTGGTCGCACGGCGATCGCCTGGAACATGGCCATGCGGATTTTGGCGGTGACGATCATCATCGTTTTGATGTCCGGCACGCGCCGCTCGCACGATCGCGAATGGAACCGCGCGCGTAGTGATCCCTTGACCGGGCTCGTCAACGAGCAGGCCTTTTACGACAATGCCACGGCGGCCGCGAAGGGTCAGCTGTGGGGGATACTCGCCTACGTCGACCTCGACGGCTTCAAGCAAATCAACGACCGCCATGGCCACGCCGCGGGGGACGAAGCGCTACAGGCCTTCGCCAGCGGGGTGCGCGACTTGATCCGATCGGACGATGTGTTCGCCCGCATCGGGGGCGACGAATTTCTGTTGTTTCTGCCGGTCGATAGCGAAGCCGAAGGCTATGAGCTTGCCACCACGCTGCATCTGCGGATGAACTGCCTGCAGACGACGTTGGTGCTGGGCTGTAGCATCGGCGCCCTGGTGTTGGACCTGAGCGAAACCGCGATCCACAAGGACCATGTCAGCCTCGCCGACCGGCTGATGTACGAAGCCAAGAACGAAGGAGGCGCCATCTGGATTCGTACTGCCGGTGTGCCGGAAGATGGCGGCTGGACGGGCCCGGGAGCGCCTCTCGACCACCGAGAGGTCTTCGGCGTCATCCCTGCTCCCAGCGCCCTGCACTGAGGTGGCGGAAGTGGACGCGTGATGACCGCAACTGGGCATGGCCGGACGCCGTAGGGTACTTACCGATAGCCTACGGATTGCGCTTACGGCGATGACCTGTTCCGATTTCGCCGTTTGTCATGCGTCCGACCGCGGCATTCGTGAATGCTAAAAGCCCGTAATTATTTACAACGCCTTTACCATATGTGCGAATATACGAAACTGACCCGCAATTCGTTATGATCGCTCGCATATGAAGCGCATGATTAGCGGACGTGAATGCCACCTCCAAGAAGTAGCAGCACGCAACCGGGAGAATGCAGGGTGGATTCGAGCAATCGACGCCGCGTACAGTGTATCTATATCGTTGGCGAGAAAACCGGCCAAACGTTCAAGGAGATATCCAGGTTTGTTCTAGGCAATGCGAGTTACACTATCACCAGCATTCCCGATTTCGACGAATTCGTAGGCGACATCGAAAATATCGAGCCGGGGTGCGTCGTCGTGAAGGCGAGCGCGGTCCAACTCGCGCAACTCGCCCTTGCGCGCGTAGAGAGCGCTCGATCGCCGCCGTTGTCGTTGATCCTGCTGGGGGACACACTCGACGTGGCGACCGTGATCGAGGCGATGAAAGTGGCGTCGATCCAGTTTCTCGCACGCCCTTTCGATGCATCGCATCTGCTCGCTGCGTTGGCGGAAGGGTTCGATAGCCTGGATCGGGAGTTGCAGACCACGACCGCGGATCGCGCGGGCGTCGATCAGTTGGCGTCGCTGACGCCGCGCGAGCGCAACGTGTTCGAAGGGCTGATCGATGGCCTGTCCAACAAGGAGATCGCGAAGCGGTTGGCGATCAGCCACCGGACGGTCGAGGTGTACCGCGCCAATCTGGCAGTGAAGCTGCATTCCAAGAAACCGACCGACTGGGTTCGGCTGAAGTTGGGGCTTTCGCCGGGAACGGCAAATCGGCGGCGCGACGACACGTCGGTGGAGGAACCGGTCGTCGACACCCCGGAGATCAGGGCGACACGTCGATCGTGATCGTGTCGCTGTAACGCCCTGACGGCATGCCTGCCACCTCGCCGACGGTGACGCGGAGTTCGAGCGCGACGCCGTCGATCGTCAACGGCGGGGCGATCGTGCGCGACGATGGCCCTGCCAGATCGACGGGTGTTCCGTCGATCGCAAGGCCGTAGGGGATACGGGCCTGGCCTGAGTCGCTGCCGACCAGATGACCCGTGTTCGCCGATACGACGAGCAGATGCGCGACGGTGTTTGCCCGAACCTGAAGCATCGCGGTGCGCTGTTCGCCAGTGGTGAGCGTGCCGAGATCGATCGCCTGCGCCGACGTTCCGCTAGCAAAGCCACTGCTGGTCCCCGCGAAGTTCGCCTGGGCGCGAGCGATGCTCCGCAAGAGGAGCGTCGACCGCGCGGAAAAGCCGTCGGCAGCATCGGGCGTCCGGAGCATCGCCTGGACGATCCGGGAATATTCGCCGGCTGCGATCAACGAATCCTGGTCGACCAGTAGTCTCCAGACGATCGTGACGCGGGGCCGCGCGGTCGTCAGGCGGACGGTCGACAGATCGGGGAAAGTCCGGTCACGACGCCGTCGCCGGACTGCACCTCGATCCGATATACAAGCGGGCGTGTCGCGTCGCCGAACCGGATCGTGCGCAACGGTGCCGACGCATCGTCAACCAGTGCGACGGTCGCCTCGCAATCCGTACCCTCGACCAGATCGACGGTCGTTCGCAGCGATCCCTCGCCGGGGGTCATGCCGAACGGGTCGTAGGCGATGGGGCTCGCGACCAACGTGCCGATCCGGACATCGCACGCGAATGCGGTGACGGGCATCGCCAACCCCAGCACGAGCGCGGCGCCGGGAAGCCAGCGGCTAAGGGCGGACTGCATGAAGCGTACCGACATCGACTATTCCCTTCGAGAGTTCTGAGACGGCGAACTCGACCGTGGCCACGGTTTCGATCGTCACGCGGTAGCGACCGGGCGAGAGATGGTCGGCCGCGAACCGGCCTGCGTCGTTGGTGAAGATCGGCCGTTTGCCGAACGCCTGGTCGCCGATCTTCTCGATGACGCCGGAGTAGTTCGACACCGGCCCGCTGGCGGTGACGATGAACCCCATCGCGATCCGCGACGCTGCCGATCCGACGGCGACTCGGTAGCCCGACGCGGAGCCCGGAAAGGCGAGCAATTGCCCATCGCCCAGATCATAGCCGGCGGGCAGCGGATCGACGTCGTAGATGTCGAGGATCGGGCTGAAGACCCGGTTGAGCGGCACCAGTGGCGCGCCAAGCCAATCCTGTCGGCCGACCACGTAACCCGCCTCGTCCTTGATCGTGACCGCCGCGCCGTCGAGCGTGGCGTGTCGATCGAAGATCGCGAAATTGCCGACGCCGGGGCGACCGATCGAGACCTTGCCGTCGGCAAAACCGAGAAAGGTCGATGCCCGCAGCCGCGTCTCGCGCGCGCCGATGCCGGTCGGGGAGCGGGCATATTGCAGGTCCTGCTCGATCGACGCGATGAACCGGTTGCCGAAATAGCGCGCATCGCCGGATACGCCCGCACGCTCGTCGCTGCGACCGAGCTGGATCCGGCCCGACAGGTCACCGACCTGGTCGATCGGACTCCGGCTGGCCTCGATCACCCCAGTATTCTGGCGGGTGTCGACTCGTGCTGCGATTGTATCGCGTCGCCCGGTGCGCATCGACAGGCCGAGCAGGCCTTGCGGATGCCAGCCGCCCGGCAGGTTGCGCTCGATACCGAGGGTGGCCGTCCAGACGAAGCGACCGCGCGTGAGATAGCCGTTCAGGTCGAGGCCCTGCCGTCCGGTGTTGCTGCGCGTGCTGCCGTAGCTTGCGATCGCGGCGAGACCGTAATTGCCGCGTCGCCAGTCGGCACGGGCATCGATATGCCAGCGCTCGTCGTTGATCCGTCCGTCGCGATCGAAGGGCGAGGGAGAAGTCCTTGCTGTAGCGGCTCGACAGGACCGTGAAATTCCAGGTGTCTCGGTCGAGCGTCAGCGTCTGGAGCCAGTCTATGCTGAACGCGGTCCCCTGCTTTCCGTCGAACCGGCTGGTGCTGGCCTGACCACGGAACAGCCCGATCGGCGTGCCGACCACGCCTTCCCCGCTGACCTGCCAGTTGCTGTCCGCATATTGCCCACCGGTGCCGAGCGTGAAGCGGTTGGCGAAGCCGTGCCGGATATAGCCGGTGGCGGTCATCGGACCGCCATAGCGTCGCTCGCCATTCTCCTGCCGGCCGAGCGCGGCGCCGAAATCGGTGAGCCCGCCGGCCAGCATCGCGGTCGCGGTGAAGAAGGCTGCGGATGCCACCTCGTGACGGCCAAGATCGTCCTCGACGATCAGCCGGACGTCGTTCGCGCCGAACTGCGACGATAGATCCGTCAGCTGATATCGGCCCGGATCGAGGCGCAGGCGGCGCGTCTCGACGCCGTTGGTCTCGACGATGATCGTCGATGGCCGGTCGAGCGTCACACCGCCGCGCCCCGAGGGACGGATATTCTCGAACGGCCGGATCCCCTGATAGTCGCGCGCAACCGCGATGCCGAGGATCGTGTTGCTGCCTTGGAAGCCCGTGATGCGCGGTGTCAGTTCCCCTGCAGCGTAGCGGATGGCCGAGTCGAAATCGTCATAAGTCAGCCGCGTCACCGCTCGATCGAACCCGTAATGCCCGCCGTCATGCTCGGCGAGGACACCGCCCGACCGGAGGGTAACGCCTGGAAACGCGCCGAACGTGACGAACCCGTCCGCCGTCACGCGCAACGGCGACCGTCCGCGGTCGGGCCCGCTGTCGATAAATCCCTGATCGATCGCCAACCCGACACCGCCCGCAAGCCGTGCCTGCTGCATGTAGCGCGAAGGATCGGGACGAACGTCGCCGCGCATGCTGAGCGACTGGAGCGCGAGCGCGCTCGCCGGCACGGTAACGGCGACCTCGAGCGTCGCCGGATCGTAGCGGACACCGATCGGCGGGACGTCGAGCGCATCGAAGCGTGCCCGGAGAGCCGGTCCGACTTTCGCCTTCAGCTTGGCGAATAGCGGGGCATCGATGCTGGGACCAAGCAGCGCCAACAGACGGACGGCGTCGATATCGCCATTGCCCGCCGTATCGACGCGAACGCCGATCTCACCAATCAGGCGCCCGTTCACGAGTAACGGCGCATCGAGGTCGACGAGGCCGCGCGGAACCAACGGCGGTGTCACCAGGGGGTGCCGTCGGAGGCGATATTGCCGAGGGCGGCGGTATCGCAGGCTGGACATCCTGGGGGAGGGTGGGGGGACCGCGCCCGTTCTCCTGCCGGGCCTCACCGGCGCCAGCGACGGCATCGTCGGCCGCGATTAGCGCGGCGACGTCCAGCGTCGCGAACGGGACAACGGCTGCACCCGCGGCCGAACCGCAGGACAGTGCGAAGAGGCTGACCGCCGATCGCCTTAAGTACCGTTGGGCACGCCAAGGAGACCGTCGTGCGCGGTCATAGGCCGCGGCCACCTCGCTCCTCCGGAAGAGCGCCGATGATAAGCTGGGCAGGCCCCTTGATCGTGTCGACAAGGGACATTTCACGCGACGCGCCAGGCATCACGAAGACGGCGTCGCCGTAGCGGATCTGGTCGAGCGCCAGCGGTTCGACCTTGTCACCGCGTTTCAACTGCCAACTGTACAAGGTCAGGTCCGCGACACCGGCGCCGCTGTTGGTCATTCGTCCGTGCAGCGCGCCGTCCTTTCCGAGCACGAGATCGCCGGTCATCGCCAGCGCGGGCTTCAGCGAGTCCGGCTGGACGATCGCGGTGGTGTTGAAATTGAGCGACATCGCCAGGTGGCTCTGCATCGCCGCCGCTGCGTCCTGCTTGACCATCTCGGTGGAATTGGTCTGCTTCACGCGGAGGACGAAGACCTTGCCCTTGTCCATCGTCGGCGCACCGACATAGCGTACCTGCATCAGCTGCGACTTGTCGCCGGCGATGCTGGCTTGCGGCGGGAAGATCAGGAAATCATTGGGCGCCGGCGTGAAGGCCCGCTTGCCGGCTTCGTCGACCGTAACCGAGAACGGCTGGAGCTCGACGTTGAGGACTTCGGCGCGGGTATTGGTCACCGTGATCCGGGCCGTCGATCGCGCGCCGCTAGGCGTCAGCGTGTAGATCATCGGTTGTACGCTGTAGGCGAAGGCGAGCGTCGAGGTTAGGGCCGTAAGGGCGAGGCTGGCGATGACGCGGCGCGATGTTCTCAGCACGATGTTTCCCCGGAAAAAAGGAGGTGGACGCCACCGGATTGCAGCGTCCACCCCAGTAGTATCAGCCGACCGTCACATCCCAGCTCTCGCTATATGCACCAGCGAGGAAAGGCAGCGTCTGCAGCGTGACCGAGAAGTTGCCCGGCAGGCCGTTGGCGACGGTCGCATCCGGTGCGCCGATACCCGACGAAATCGCTGCGCTGGTCATGTTGACGTTGTTGAACGGCAGAAGGTTGCCGTCGAGATCGAGCGTCAGGTTGTAGTGAACCTGCGACGAGGACGGACCTGCGAAATAGCCGTTGGCGGCATCGACGGTGATCGCCTTGTTGCCAGCTTTGTTGCAGGTGACCAGCACGCCAGCGATGTTCTGCAACGTCTGGTGCGAAGGATCGAACGAACGTGCGGTCATGTCGACCTTGCAGACCGGCGCGATCGTGCCCGTCGTGGTCAACGTAGCAGCGCTGGCAACACCTGCAAATGCGGTCGAAGCAACGATGGCGATGGAGAGAACCTTAAATCCGTTCATGATGAATTCCCGTGCTGTTGATCGACTGGATCGCCGATGGCCTTTGTCTACACACCAGCCTTCGTTCACAAATCGTTCAGTTGAATAGGTCTGATTGACTATCGCTATGGTGTAATTTGCGTTGAACATGCACGGAAAGCGACAAGGCTATTCTTTGTGCCTGGGGTGCCCCGCTGACATTCATCTTTGCATAGATCGATCGCAGATGGGCGCGCACCGTGTTCACGGAGATGTTGAGCGTCCGCGATATCTCCTTCGGGCAGACCGCGTCGGCCACGCCCTGGAACACCGGCAGTTCGGACGGCGTCAGGCCGAACATCGCGCCCGCTATGCTTGCGTCGATCAGCGTACGCGAACTGATATCGTCGAGCGTGACCAGCAACACCCAGGTTGTTGTTGCCCCCCTAAAGGCCTGACAGGGCCTCGCAGGTTTGCGCGATGAACTCGCGGGGTGATCGATAGCGCAAAGCGCGGTGCGGATGCACCTCGTTATAGTGGGCGAACCAGCCAGGCAGTTGGTCGATGACGCTCTGCGCATTTGGCCTGGGGTTCACACGGACATAATCGCGCTTGAGGGTGCGAACGAACGCCTCAGCCATGCCATTCGATTGAGGACTGCTGACCGGGGTCGTGCGCGGTATCAGCCCAATGCCCCGGGCGAACGCACGTGTGTTGCGAGCGGTGTAGCAGCTGCCGTTATCGGTGAGCCACTCGATCGGTTCGGGCACGCGGTTCACCTGGCCGTAGCGATGCTCGACCGTGGCGACCATCAGGTCCTGGACGTCCTCGGCGGTGATGCCGCCCGTCGTCGCCACGTGTCCCATGGCTTCACGGTCACAGCAGTCGAGCGCGAAGGCGACACGCACCTTCTCGCCATTGTCGCAGGTGATCTCCAACCCATCGGAACACCAGCGGGTGTTGCGGAGGTCGACGGCGACCCGGCCGTCGTGACGACGTTCCTCGCGGCGTTCGCCGCCTCGCTGTAGGAGCAGCCCGTGCACCTTCATGACGCGGTAGACGCGTTTCGGATTGGGCGCTTCGCGCCCGGTCTTTTCGGCCTCCCGGCGCAGCAGAGCATGAACGCGGCGATAGCCATAGGTTGGCAGATCGGCGACGAGCGCGCGGATGTCGTGGACCAGCTCAGCATCCGGCAGTGGTGGTCGTCCGCGTGGCCGGGGCGCTGGGCGATGGCGCATTGCGGACAGGTGTGGGCGAGCAATGCCGACCGCCTCGGCGACCGCGCTCACCGTCCATCCCGTGGCAACGAGGTCGAGCGCAACAGCAGTTTTTTTGGGCCTGCGGCCCGGGACACGGCCTCGCGGAGTAGCTCGTTCTCCATGGCCTTCTTGCCGAGCAGCCGGTGTAGTTCACGCACCTGCGCCTCGAGCGCACGGTACTCGGACGCCGGCACCACTTCCTCGCCAGCTGCCGCGGCGGTCAGCGCACCCTGCGCCATCAGGCGCCGCCAGGTGAAGATCTGATTGCCGCCGATGCCGTGCCGGCGGGCGACGAGCGACACGCTCATCCCCGGTAGATACGTCTCCTCGACGATCCGGACCTTTTCCTCCGGTGTCCACCGCCTCCGGCGCTGAACACCGGAGAGAACCTCGCCATCGTTGTAACGCCTGGTCGTACCGTCAGTCATATGCCTCACTCTTATCTAAGAGCGGGGCCCTGTCAGGTCATTTAGGGGGGCCACCTCACAGGTTCCATCGACGATGGTCTTGAGAATCGTCACCGCGACCCAGCGCGATACGCCGAAAGGCAGGATCAACGCCGCTACCGCCTCGTCGCGCGACAGCGCGAGCGCCGCCTGCTGCTGGAACAATCGATTCGACGCGGGTTCGGCAAAGCGCAGGCGGTGGCCGACATGCGGAGCGACCATGCCGACATCGAGCAATCGCTGTCCTGCCTGGTTCGTGCGCTGCAGCCGCAGCGCATCGTCGAGCACCAGCCGGGCCTGCGCATCGAGTTCGAACCAGGCCACGCTCCAACGCTGCGCAAGTGCGCTCGGGCTGGGCCGCGATAGCATATCCATTCTGTCGATGACGCTCATAGGACCCCTTGGAATGTGCCGCTGTCAGAGTTGCAGATATTCCGTGCTTCGATCTCGGGATGAATGCGTCTTGTCGATCGCCCACCCTCTCCTACCCCTACATCCAACCAATCTAACCGAAGTTAAAGTACGTACGGCAACTTAGGTAATGCCCCTTAGGTAATAGTCCTTAGTCGATCTTGATGTTGGCTAGTCGGGGAAGGTGCTGGATGATGACCCAACGGATTCTTGAATATTATCGACGTAGTAGGCGATGCTTCAAACAAATCCGAGGGATGGGGATAATTGCGAGATGCACGCGGATTGCGAGCGCGAACCGATCACGTTTCCCGAACGCATCCAGAGTTTCGGCTTTCTGCTTGCGGTCACCAACAACTGGGTGATCGAGAGGGGCATCGGCGAACCTGTCCCAGTTTCTCGGGATGGAGGCCCAGTCCGCCATCGGGATGCTTCTCGACCGCGTGATCCCGCAGCCCGCGATGCATCACCTGCGATACCGCGTTGCGATGCCCGGCGCGGGCCGGGGATCGACCGGATCTTCGGCTTGCGCTTGAGGCCGGGGGGAGATCTTTACGACCTCGCCTTTCACCTGAGCGGCAATCTCCTGATCATCGAAGGCGAGCCCTGCGGGAGCGACCAGCCGGCCAGTGCGGCGACCCTGGTGCGTTCGATGATGGGGCAAGTTCAGTCGCAGGCTACGATCGATTCGCTCTATATCGACGCCGCGCGCCAGGTCCGCGCGATTACCGGCTTCGACCGCGCGCTCATCTATAGGATCGGCGACGACGGTACCGGGCAGGTGATCGCCGAGTCCGCAAAGGCCGATGTCGATCCGCTGCTGGGACTGCACTTTCCCGCGACCGACATCCCCAGCCAGGCGCAAAGCCTGTATCTCCGTAACCCGTTCCGGATCATCGCGAACGTCGCCTCGGCGCCCGTTGCACTGGTCTCGTCGGGCTCGGGCCGGACTGCGCCGCCGCCGCCACTCGACCTGACACTGGCAGTCACCCGCGCGGTATCGCCGGTCCATATCGAGTATCTGCGGAACATGGGCGTCGCGGCGTCCTTGTCGATCTCGATCATCATAGACAACGCGCTCTGGGGCCTGTTCGCCTGCCATCATTTCACGCCGCGGCTGCCGAGTTTCGTCATGCGCAGCGCCGCCGAACTCTTCGGCGCGATGTTCTCGCTGACGCTAGAGAACCGGCTGCATGCCAGCGCCGCCGCGGACGATGCACGCAACCGTATCGCGATCGAGGAGATTGCCGCCGCGGCAACGGCAGACCCGACGCGGCTGGCCGACCCCACGTGGTTGAGCACGACCATTGCGAAGGTCATAGACTGCGACGGCATTGCGCTGACGAACAACGGCGCGCTCACCACTGCCGGGACAGTGCCCGACAAGGCTGCGATCATGACGCTGGTGGAAAGCCTCGACAGGGCGGATATCGACCGCGTCTGCGCGACGGACTGTCTTGGCCATTCAGAGCGAGTGGCAGGCGTGCTCGCCATTCCCATCGCCCGGTCGCCTCGCGACTATCTATTGCTGTTCCGGCAGGCGCGCGTCGAACAGAAGCGCTGGGGTGGAGATCCCGACCCTGTCGTCGTCGTCGAGATAAGCGAACCACCCAACGCAGCGAGCTTGCCGCATCCCAGAACCAGTTTCAGTCCGTTCGTACGTGGCAACCTCGGTCAGTCTTCGTCGTTCACCGATGGCGATTGCCGTGCCGCGGAGATGATCCGAACGGCATTCGACCGCATCCTCCTGAAGCTGCTGGTAACCAAGACGAATCACGCCGAGCAAGGATCCGCGCGACAGGACATGGTGATCGCCGAACTCAACCACCGGGTCCGCAACATCCTGACGCTGATCCGCGGCTTAATCGGCCAGACCGCGATCGATGGTATCGGCACCGAGGATTACGTCGCGGCGCTTGGCGGTCGCGTCCAGGCCTTGGCGCGCGCGCACGATCACGCGACACGGGGCGATGGCGTCTCCGGCACGCTCGTCGCGTTACTGGATGACGAGATCGCCGCGTTCGTACCGACCCGGCGCGATCGGTTTCAGATGTTAGGGCCCGCCGTTCGGTTCGACGCGCAGGCGCTGGCGACATTGGCGCTCGTCATCCATGAACTCGTCACGAACAGCGTCAAGCACGGCGCGTTCTCGACCAGCGGGACGGTCGAGTTGCACATTACCAACGATACCGACGGCGTGCGCATGGCGTGGCGCGAGCGCCAGGGGCCGACGCCCTCCGGGCCAAGGGAACGAGGGTTCGGTTCGGTCATCATCGAACGCATGATCCCGTTCGACCTGCAGGGTCTCGCGCGGACCCGCTATCCGCCCGCAGGGTTCGAAGCCGACTTTTTCGTCCCCGCGGCGCATGTCGTGGCGGAGCCCGAATTGCTCGTAGCGATTCCCATAGGAACGGCATCGTCCGACGCACCGTCGGAACGCCCCCTGGCAGGACTATCCGTGCTCTTGCTCGAGGATAACATGATCGTGGCGCTCGAGGCGGAGGACCTGCTTCATCAACTGGGTGCCGCGAAGGTGGAGATAGCGGCTGACCTTATCGGCGCCGAGAAAGCAATCGATCGCGGTGGCGTCGACATCGTCATGCTCGATATCGGCATAGGCGACCTCAACAGCGCACCGCTGGCACGCCGCCTCTCCAGCGTGTCGATCGCCTTCTTCTTCGCCAGCGGCTACGACGAACGCCCCGGCCTGGCGTCCGAATTCGCCGACATACCGATCGTCGGAAAGCCGTACAGCCTTACCAATCTGCGCATGGCGGCCACCCAGTCCTTGATGCGGTAGATCCCGTTTCCATTGCCAAGCTCCGGCAGGCACTGATCTCGGTGACGCCAGCGTTGCAGGAACGCGAACTCGCCACGATCGCAGCCCTGTCCGATGCTATTGCCGGAGCGCTTGAGGACCGCGGCGTTCCACCGCTACACGCTGCGCTGGCTGCGCAGGTCGGCATGACGGCGATCGCCCATGAGCAGATTGAGTGGCTGAACGACAAAGCATAGGGCTTGGCGAGCGGTTCGCGATAGCGGCAAGCCCTGCGAGAATTGCGGTAGCGGAGACCCGAATGAGAATGGAAGTACGCGCGACGTTCATTCGTGGCGGCACCAGCAAGGGGGCTGTTCTTCGATCCCGCGGATCTGCCTGCCGACCTTCTGGCTCGAGACAGGCTGTTGCTTCGCGCTATCGGCAGTCCCGATCCTTATGGTCAGCAGATCGATGGTATGGGCGGGGGGAAGCTCGAGTACCAGCAAGGCTGCGCTCGTCAGCAGGAGTGCCCGCCCCGGGTACGACCTGGATTATTACTCGGCTGCGCTACCCATCGATGCCGCGTTCGTGGACTGGAGCGGCAATTGCGGTAACCTCGCAGCGGCGGTGGCTCCGTTCGCGTTTTATCGCGGCATGTTGGAGGTGCCCCGCGACGGCATCGCTCGCATCCGGATCTGGCAGGTCAATACGGCAAGGCTGATCGTGGCACACGTTCCGTTCCGCGGAGGTCAGGTACAGGAGCATGGCGACTTCATTCTAGACGGCGTTGCATTCCCCGCGGCCGAAATTCGACTGGACTTCGAAAGCGGACCAGATGGCCCCGATCTCTTTCCGACTGGGTCTCCGACCAGTGTCATCGAGTGGTCGGGCGGGGTACCCTTCGAAGCAACGCTGATAGATGCCGGAAGCCCGACGATCTTGGTCCACGCAGACGCTCTGGGGCTGACTGGCGTGGAGACCGCGGCGGAGGTGAACGCCAATCCAGAACTGCTTGCTAAAGCCGAGCAGATGCGAGCCCATGCCGCGGTTCGCCTGGGCCTTGCCGCGACACCCGAGGAGGTTACCGCGCGGTATCGGCAGAGCCCCAAGCTCGCGTACGTCAATCGCGCTCGGGATTATGTCACGGCCAGCGGAACGCACGTGGACGAGGCCTCGATCGATTTGGTGGCGCGTACATTCTCCATGGGCAAGCTTCACCACGCCATGACGGGGACAGGGACGGTGGCAATCGCAGCCGCGGCGGCGGTTCCAAATACCATTGTGAGCACGATCACCGGCGTTCGCAGCATGGTGCGCATAGGCCACGCCTCCGGATCTGTTCCGGTTGGGGCCGAGTCCGAAAACGAAGGCGGCTGGCGGATCAGACGTACCTCGTTCAGCAGATCCGCTCGCATATTGATGGACGGTGTAGTGTTCATTCCTGTTCAGGCACCGGGCCTTGGAGGGCAATCGACGAGCCATGAAACCGATATTGCATGAGGGTGCCTCCGAGATTGGCCAACACAAATATGAACGTCTAAAGGTGCAGGCGACGAAGGCACCAGAACGGCGACCTATGGGTCTCGTTGGACACAAACTGAGTTAAAGAGGCGGCGTTCCGACGCGCGTTTTAAGCTCGATCCTTATAATCGGATATCGTCAGCCAAGCGGTTTCAGTTTGGCCGCTATGGTAAGCAATGCGCGCAAGCCCGCCGGCACTTGTCGCCGTCCGGAGTAATAGAGGTAGAAGCCTGGCCCCATCGTCGCCCAGTCGGTCAGCACGAGGCAGAGACGGCCATCGGTAACATGCTCGGCAAACAGGGCCTCAAGACCAAATGTCAGACCCGCACCGTTCAGTGCCATCGCCAATGTCGAGCGACTATCGTCCGCAGTCATGGCGCTTCTGATGGGCACATCGAAGTCACCGTCCGGCCCCCTCGAACTCCCAACGGTAAATGCTGTCGTCGCCGAGCCGGACGCCCAGGCAGCGGTGATGTTTCAGTTCGTCCGGGTGCGTCGGCGTGCCATGCTCCTTCAGATAACCGGGGGATGCGGCAACCACCCATCTGAGGTCGGCTGAAAGACGCTGCGCGATCATGTCTTCGGGCACGGTGCCGCCATAGCGCACGCCTGCGTCGAACCCTTCGCCGACGACATCGACGATACGGTTGCTGGAGACGAGATCCACTTCGATGTCGGGGTGACGGCGAGCTAGTTCGGCGAGCACGGGGCCCAGGACCAACGTTACCGCATCGACCACCGCGTTAATGCGGATCTTGCCGCCAGGAGTGGCACGAAGCTGATCTAGGTTTTCGAGTGCGGAGCCGATGTCGGCAAATGACCCGGAGACCGACTGCTCGAGCGTCTTGCCGGCCGACGTCAACGTCACGGATCGGTTGGTTCGGTTGATCAGTCGGACGCCAGCGCGGGCTTCGAAATTCTTCAGTGCATGGCTCACCGCGGAGGCGGACACGCCAAGCTCAAGACCGGCCCGACGGAAATTCCGGTGCCGCGCGATCGCCAGGAAATAGGCGAGGTCGGTGAGGTTGGTTCGGGTGACGAGCATCTTGCGATGTTGAAGCGAATTCATCCTTGCATCAACCACCGTGGCGGTAACCGTCTCCGTGCAAAAGCGTTTAATAAGCCTGATCGGCGCCCCTTGGCCCGCCCAATAAGGATCGCCGATGGCCAGCGAGAGTTTTCAATTGTCCCGAAGGGAGATGCTGATGAGCAGCGCCACTACTGCGGCAGTATCCGCCATCGTGAGCGAAACGGCCGACGCCGCGCTGCCCGCGCAAGCCCTACCGACGTACGAGGTCGCTTTGACCGTGAACGGCAAGCCCTGTGCGCTGACGCTCGACCCGCGCACGACCTTGCTCGATGCGCTGCGCGAACATCTGCACCTGATCGGTACCAAGAAGGGCTGCGACCACGGGCAGTGCGGGGCCTGCACGGTCATTGTCAACGGCGAGCGGATCAACGCCTGCCTCAGTCTCGCGGTCCAGCATGACGGCGATGCCGTGACCACGATCGAAGGGCTCGGCGCGCCCGACCGCCTGCACCCGATGCAGGCCGCCTTCGTGAAGCATGACGGATACCAGTGCGGTTACTGCACCCCGGGGCAGATCTGTTCCGCGGTCTCCGTGCTGGAGGAGATACGGGGTGGCATTCCCAGTCATGCCCAGGTCGATCTGATGGCAGCGCCGCAACCGACTGGCGCGGAGATGCGCGAGCGGATGAGCGGCAACATCTGCCGCTGCGGTGCCTATTCCAACATCGTTGAGGCAATGGCCGACGTTACAGGAGCGAGCGCATGAGAAGCTTCACCTACGAGCGGGCTGGGACGCCTGCGGACGCGGCACGTATGGTCGCGAGCCATCCCGGCGCGCGATTCCTGGCCGGCGGTACCAACCTGCTCGATCTGATGAAGCTCGAGATCGAGACGCCGACTCATCTGGTCGACGTGCAGGACCTTAAGCTCGACCGGATCGAACCGACCGACGCTGGTGGGCTGCGGATCGGCGCGTTTGTCAGCAACACCGCGTTGGCGAGCGACGAGCGGGTGCGGCGGGATTACGGCGTCCTCAGCCGCGCAATCGTCGCAGGTGCCTCGGGCCAGCTACGCAACAAGGCGACGACCGCGGGCAATCTGCTCCAGCGGACGCGGTGTCCGTATTTCTACGACACCAACCAGCCCTGCAACAAGCGCAAGCCAGGGTCGGGGTGTGCTGCGATCGGCGGCTATTCGCGCCAGCTTGCCGTCATCGGATCGAGCGAGGCGTGCATCGCAACCTATCCGGGCGACATGGCGGTCGCGATGCGCGTGCTCGATGCGACGGTCGAGACGGTGAAGGCGGACGGGGAGACGCGATCCATCCCGATCGGCAGCTTCCATACGCTACCGGGTACCACGCCCGAGCGCGATAACGTGCTTGATCACGGCGAACTCGTCACCGCGGTGACGTTGCCGCGGCCGGTTGGTGGTACGCATGTCTATCGCAAGGTGCGTGACCGCGCGTCCTATGCCTTCGCACTCGTTTCGGTCGCCGCCATCGTTCAGCGCGACGGCAGCGGACGCGCAGCGTTCGGTGGTGTCGCCCATCGGCCTTGGCGCGTGGAGGCTGCGGAGGCAGCGATGCCGAGTGGCGCGGTCGAGATGGCGAAAGCGGTCTTTGCCGACGCCCGGCCGACTGACGACAACGCATTCAAGATCCCACTCGCGACGCGCACCCTCGCGGCGGTCATTGCAGAGGTGAAGCCATGATCTTCGACACACCCGCAGGCGCCAATCCGACCGACCGGATGAAGGTGCTCGGCAAGCCACTCGATCGCTACGAAGGGCATCTGAAGACCACCGGCACCGCCACCTATGCTTATGAATGGCAGGATGTCGCGCCCGGATTTGCGTACGGCTACATCCTGGGCGCTGCGATCGCGAAGGGGCGGATCACGAAGATCGACACGCGTGATGCCGAACGTGCGCCCGGCGTGGTCGGTGTCGTCACGTACCTCAACGCCGGCAAGCCCGGGGTCGGCAAGTTCTACGTCCAGAAGATGCTCGCCGCGCCGGAGGTCGACCATTACCATCAGCCGGTCGCGGTCGTCGTTGCGGAGACCTTCGAACAGGCGCGTGCGGCAGCGGCGCTGGTGCGGGTCGACTATCAACGGACGGCAGGCCGGTTCGATCTGGCCGCGCAGAACGGCAGCGCCCCGGTTCCACCGGAAGGCGAGTTTGGCGGTCCCAACGAGAAGCAGGTCGGCGACTTCGCCAAGGCGTTCGCCGCGGCACCGGTCAAGGTCGACGAGACCTACACCGTGCCCGACCAGGCCCATGCGATGATGGAGCCACACGCTTCGATCGCAAAGTGGGATGGCGACCGCGTGACGTGCTGGACGTCGATCCAGCAGATGAACTGGGGAACGCGCGACCTCGGGCTGATCCTCGGTATCCCCAAGCAGAACGTCCACCTGATCTCGCCCTATATCGGTGGCGGCTTTGGCGGTAAGGGGACCGTGCAGATCGATCTGGCGCTGGCGGCGATCGCGGCGCGCGTGGTCAAGCGTCCGGTGAAGATCGCGCTGCAACGTCCGATCATGTTCAACACCACGATCCACCGGCCCAAGACGATCCAGCGTGTGCAGCTGGGGGGCGGGCCATGACGGGCGGCTGACCGCGATCGGTCATGACAGCCTGTCGGGCAACCTCGTCGGTGGGCGGACCGAGCCTACCGTCACCTCGACGCGGACGCTGTATGCGGGTGCGAACCGGCTGACCCGGATGCGGCTGGCCACGCTCGACCTCGCCGAGGGCAACGCGATGCGGGCGCCCGGCGAAGCACCTGGCCTGATGGCGCTGGAGGTCGCGATGGACGAGCTGGCGGAAAAGCTGAAGATGGATCCGATCGAGCTGCGGGTCGTGAACGATACGCAGGTCGATCCCGAAAATCCGAACAAGCCTTTCTCGACCCGAGCCTTTGTCCGTTGCCTGCGGGAGGGTGCCGAACGCTTCGGCTGGGACAAGAGGCAGAGCAAGCCCGGTGCGGTCCGCGACGGCCAGTGGCTGATCGGCATGGGGATGGCAGGAGCGATCCGAGGCGGCAAGATCGCCAAGGCTGGCGCGCGGGCCCGGCTCGATCGGCACGGCACGGTGACGATCGAGACCGACATGACGGATATCGGCACCGGCAGCTACACCGTCGTCCAGCAGACTGCGGCCGAGATGATGGGCGTCACGCCCGACCGGATCGTGGTCAAGCTCGGCGACTCCACCTTCCCGGAAACGCCGGGATCGGGCGGGCAGCAGGGCGCGCCTTCCGTAACGGCGGGCGTCTACGCGGCGTGTATGAAGCTGCGCGAGACCGTCGCCCAGCGGCTCGGCTTCAACACCGCCGACGTCGACTTTGCCGATGGCGAGGTGCGCAGCGGCAACCGTTCGGCGAAGCTTGCCGACGCGGCAAAAGACGGCGACCTCGTGGTCGAGGACCTGATGGAGTTCGCCAAGCTCGCGGATCAGTTCCAGCAGCAGACCTTCGGGGCGCATTTCGTCGAGGTTGCGGTCGACGCCTATACCGGCGAGGTCCGGGTGCGGCGTATGCTCGCGGTCTGCGCGGCCGGACGCATCCTCAACGCCAAGACCGCGCGCAGCCAGGTGATCGGCGGCATGGTGATGGGCGTCGGTGCGGCGCTGATGGAGGAGATGGCGATCGACAAGCGCTTCGGGTTCTTCGTGAATCACGATCTCGCCGGCTACGAGGTGCCGGTGCACGCCGATATCCCGCATCTCGACGCCTTCTTCATCGACGAGGTCGATCCGACGATCTCGCCGGTAAAGGCCAAGGGCGTCGGCGAGCTGGGTCTGACCGGGGTCGCGCCAGCGGTCGCCAACGCGATCTATAACGCGACCGGCGTCCGCGTGCGCGAGTATCCGATCACGCTGGACAAGCATCTCGACGCGCTGCCGGCGCTGACGTGATCGCCCGACCAACGCTGACACGCGCAGCATTCCTGATCCAGTTCGGCATCCTGCTCGCGCTGATGTTGCCCGTCAGCTCTGTTCAAGCACAAAGAGGAAGTTTCGACATGACCATCGCACGCAAACCAGAAATGAAGACCGTCGACGGACCGGAGGACTATTTCACCGGCAAAGTCACGATCACCGGCCAGTTCCAGCGCGACGAACCGTCCCGTGTTTCCGGCGCCATCGTCCACTTCGAGCCTGGCGCCCGCACTGCCTGGCACACGCACCCCGCCGGCCAGACGTTGATCGTGACCGAGGGCGTCGGCTGGACGCAGATCGCGGATGGCCCGAAGCTGGAGTTCAATGCGGGCGACATCCTGTGGTGCCCCGCTGAGCACAAGCACTGGCACGGCGCAACACCGTACCAAGGCATGACTCATGTCGCCATCCAGGAGTCGGTCGACGGCTCGCCCGTGACCTGGATGGAGAAGGTGACGGACGACGAATATCTCGCGCCGCTTGGGTCTGAATGATCGACCGCCGTACGCATAACCGAAACTAGGAAGTCACTTCATGTCCACTACCCATCGCTTCTCCGACAAGGTCGCATTTGTCACCGGCGCGGCTAGCGGCATCGGCCGCGCTACGGCTGTTGCGTTCGCAACTGAGGGCGCCCGTGTCGCGATTCTCGATCTTACCGAAGATGCGCTTGCCGAAACCGCCGATGCCGTCAGGAATGCGGGCGCACAGGTGCTGGTCATCGCTTGCGACGTGTCGAAGCCGGAACAGGTCGAGGCGGGAATCCGTCAGGTCGTCGAGACCTTCGGTCGGCTCGACATCGCCTTCAACAATGCCGGCGTCGAGAACAAGGCCGCACCCGTCGCCGAGATCGCGCTCGACGAGTGGGACCGCATCCTCGACATCAACCTTCGGGGCACGTTCGTGTGCATGAAGCACGAACTGGCACAGATGGTCCGGCAAGGTAGCGGCGTGATCGTCAACACGTCGTCGGGCGCCGGCGTCCGGGGTGTGGCGGGCGGTGCATCCTATGCGGCCTCCAAGCACGCCATCATCGGTCTGACGAAATCGGCAGCGCTCGACTATGCCAAGCAGAATATCCGCGTGAATGCGATCCTGCCGGGCAACATCGAGACGCCGATGATGGATCGCTTCACCAACGGTGACATCCAGAAAGCTATCGATCTCGAGCCGGTCGGTCGCCTGGGCAAGCCCGAGGAAATCGCCGACGCCGTGCTATGGATGAGCGCAGACCTGGGCGGATTCGTCACCGGCGCCGCCATCTCCGTGGACGGCGGCTGGTCGCTGTAACTACGCGAACATCCATTCAGTCGCCGCCATGCATCGGTGACTGAATGGAGCGGCGTCGCGAATGGAAATTGGACAGACGGCTGAAGGGAAAGGGCGCAGACAAAGCTCCGAGTATCCGTGTATAGGTCGACTCGTCGTCGATTCCGGTCAGCGACACTCATCTCGTTGTGCCGGACCGAATGCTGCTGCAAGGCCGGCGGATCCGGGCAAAGTCGCCGACCGCCCCGTGCACCGACACGAGCGGCATCATACCCCCGCCGCACACGCTAACCGTATGTAAACGAACACGCGCTACAATCTCGCTGATCCTCAGGGACGAATGTCCCTGGAAGAGAAAACGAGGGAGGCGATGGCCACCAGAGCAACTGTCCACGCCGCGGCAATCGCGCTCGCGCTCGCCGCGACACCCGCCGCCGCTCAGGTCCGCGTCGAGATCGGAGGACAGATCCAGGATGTCCCCGCAAACACCGTGCGCACCGTCACCACGGTCAACGGACGTACGCGCGTTGTCGATGCCGCATGGCAGGGGGGCGTCGGAACGCCTGGCATGGCGACGATCACCACCACCGAGACCACGGACGAGGACGGCGACGGTCACGTGCTGTCGCGTACCGTCGTCACCTGCATCGAGCCACAGCGCACGACGGTCGCCATCGTGGCGTACGCACCGCCACCCGTACCCCATATCGAGATCGATCCGGCCGACCTCGACGATCCGGTCGCCCTTGGGACGCCACGCGTCCTGCGGATCAATCGCGATTCCTGGGGGGGCATTTCGTCGCGTCTATGATCGTCAATGGCATACCCATCCGTGCGATCATCGACACCGGCGCCGCATATAGCGTCCTCTCGGCCGAAGACGCGCGCGAGACCGGTGCCGACCGTGCAGTGCAGCGCGAGGAGGTGGCGGTCGGCATTGGCGGTTACACTCGGGTCGGCGTCGCACGCGTCGTGTCGGTCGAGATCGGCGGACAGAGCCTCGGCCGTATGACGATGCGTATCGGCCAGCCCGGCATCCCCTATACGCTGCTCGGACAGCCCGAGATCGCTCGGTTAGGACGCGTCACGATCGAGGACGGCGTGATGACGATCACCCCGCGCGGGACGCCGACGCAAGTAGCCATGCGCTAGTCCGGCCAGGAGAAGACAAGTTTGCAATGGACTAGTCCCCTATCGCCTGTTTCGAGGCGTGTCGGTCAAGACCGGGATGATAGATCAGGTCTCGCTGATCAGCGCGGTAGAGGCAATGGCGATAAAGTCGCCTGTTCAGCGCTCACCATTAGGGTGCTAAACCGGTAGCCGGCCGAGAGCTGCTGCCAGCGCGTCCATGTCTGCCATCGTGTTGAACAGGGCAGGTGTCACTCGCACGCAGGATCCTGCTGCAGGACCGTCACGGTGAACGGTGAAGATGCCGAACCGATCTAGCAAGGTCTTCGCGATCGCCACGTTATCCACCGAACTCGTCTTTCCAACGACGCGGAAGGCGGTGATGCCGCCATGGAGCATGGGGTCTTCAGGGGTCAGTACCTCGATTCCAGGGATCGCGCGGGCCTGCGCGACCCATCGATCGCGGAGTGCGGCGAGACGGTTGGCGCGGCGCTTGCTGCCGATCTTCTCCTGAAACGCCAGCGCGGCGGGCACTGTTAGCGGCGCGGCGAAATCTACCGTGCCGGTATGGATGCGCGCGTTTATGGTGTCGCGGTCGGTCGCAGGATTGGCGGGATCCCGGTCGATCGCCGACAGCGCGGACCGTCGGATATGGATCGCGCCGACACCCAAGGGGCGCGCCCAGCCATTTGTGGCAATTGATCCCGACATAATCGCAGTCGAGATCGGCCAGTGTCATGTCGAGCTGGCACCAGCTGTGGGCCGCGTCGACGATCGTGGCGATTCCCCGCGCGCGAGCCATCGCCGCGATCTCGCGCACCGGCAGGACTAGCCCGGTACGGTGGCTCAGATGGGTCAGCAGGATCAGCTTCAGCCGCGGATTGGCCTCCATCGCGGCGGCATAGGCGTCGATCAGCGACTGGCGCGTCGCCGGTTGGGGTAAAGTGATCTTCACGACCGACACGCCGCGTCGTGACTTCAGGCTGTCCATGCACGCCTGCATGCTGTCGTAATCGAGATCCGCGTAGAGCACGGCGTCGCCAGGCGTCAGCGCATTGTATCCCAGGATCAGCGCCTTCAGCGCCTCGGTCGCGTTGCGCGTGAAAGCGACCTCGTCCGCCGCGACTCGTAGCGTGGCGGCCAGCGCATCGCGTGCCGCCATCCAGTCCTTCACCATGCCGCGCCGGGTGTAATAGCTCGTGTCGCGGTTGACCCGTTCGAGATTGCTTTCATAGGCTTGAAGGACGGGGCGCGCCATCATGCCCCAATTGCCGTTTTCGAGATGGATCACCGCGCGCGTCGGGTCGTATTGCGCCGCCACCTCTTTCCAGAACGCCGTGTCGTCGGTCGCCGACGGGGATAGAGTCGCCCCCGCCGGAGCCGCCGTCATGGCGGCGGCTCCGGTCAAGAACAGCCGGCGATCGATCGGCGTCGTCATCAGAAGCTCATTCCCACCCGTACGTAATATTGGCCGCCATCGGTATCGTATGGCGCATTGCGCGAATAGATCAGGCCGCGGACAGCTTGGTTGGTGGCTTCGGCGGGATAAGTGTTGGCGACGTTCTCCGCACCGACCCGCAGCGTGAAATGATCGTCGAACTTGTAGGCGGCCGATACGTCGAATAGCGCGATGGAACCGAAGCGCTGGAACAGTTCGCCCGTCGCGTTGCCGGTGACGTCGGTCCAGGCGCCGTAATACCTCGCCCGTGCGAGCAGCGCGACGGGGCCGATATCGTAGCCGAGCGTTGCGGTTCCATTATGCTTGGGCAGCCGCTCCTCGAAGATCCGTCGCTGGGTTTCGTTGGGAATTGCGGCGCTCGTGCCGCTTCGCACTTTCGTCTGGTTGTAGTTGTAAGCCAGGCTCAAATTTGCACGGCCTGGCCCGACGCGGTGGCCATAGCCGATCACCGCATCGATGCCGCGCGTGCGGGTATCGAAGTCGTTCGTGAAGTAGCTGACCGCAGTGAAACGCTGCGGATTGGCGAAGCTGGCTGGCACCGCGAAGGTGCGGGACTGGCTGAACCGGTTGTCGACGTCGATCTGGTAGATATCGACGCTGGCGGTCAGGCCGAAGCGGCTCTGGAAGGTCAGCCCGGCGGTTGCGGTCTTCGATGTTTCCGGCGTCAGGGGGCCGCGCCCAATGCCACCGCAAGCGGATCACTTGGTGACAGTCGGCCTTGGTTGAACACTTGTAGCGTGGTGGTGTCGAGCCCCTGCGTGGTCTGCGACGTGTTCAGCTGGGCAGGCGTGGGCGCGCGGAACCCAGTCGAATACGTGCCGCGTGCGGCAATGCCCTTGATCGGCTCGAACCGAGCTGAAAGCTTGTAATTGAAGGTGTCGCCGAATTCCGAAAAGTCTTCGTACCGGCCTGCCGCACCGAGCGTCACCATATCGATCGGCTGCCATTCGAGATCGAGATAGCCGGCGTAGCTGGTCTGGTCGAACGTACCGGCCAGGCTTGGGCTGAAACCCGGAAAGCCGTTAGAAGTGGGTGCGAGGCCGGACGCCGCGCCTGCACCGATCGCGTAGGATGCCGGATCGCCCGCCGACACCTGGTAGGTTTCGCGACGGCGTTCTGCACCGAACGCGACGTTGACCGGCGCCGCCGTGCCGACTGGCAGGCGATAGACGAAATCGGCGTTCAGGTTGAACTCGCGCTGTTCGAGGCGGCCGAGATAGAAGCTGGTCGGGCTAGCAGGTCCGAGCGAGGCGTTGAGGCTCTCGTTCAGCGTATAGTCGATCCGGCTGCGGCCGAAGGCCGCGCTCAGATCATAGCTGAACCGGTCGCTCAGATCGCCGCGCAGACCGGTATCGCCCTGATAGTCACTATAGGTCGTGCCGAAACGCGGCGAGAAACCGACCGGATAGATGCTCTTGAACGAGAAGCCGGGAAAAACCGAACTCGCGCCATAGACGCTGCTGGTGCCCGCGGGGTTGCGCCAGTTGAAGTCGGTCACGCCTTCGCCACTTTGCGCGGTGCCGAAGACGTAGAATTTGGCGGCATCGCTAAAGGCATAGTTCGCGTCGAGCGCGCCGCGAATACGCTCCTCGTCGGGCTGGCCCCAGCGTTGCACTGGATTGGGCACGACCAAGGTAGGATTCGCCGCCTGGAACGCGATCGCGTCGGGCCGCTGGCGCGTGCGTGAGGTCGCTTCGCTGTGGTCGTATTCGCCGGTGACGACGAGCGTGCCGCGGTCGCCGAGAGCGATGCCGCCGCGTGCGCCGGTCTGATACTCCTTGCCGTCGCCCTTATAATATTGGGAGAACTGGCCGAACGCATCCATCCCGGCGGTGTCGTCGAGGATGATGTTGACCACCCCGGCGATCGCGTCTGAGCCATATTGTGCGGACGCGCCGTCGCGCAGCACCTCGATCCGCTTGATCGCGAGCGATGGGATGCCCGCCAGATCGGGCGCTTGCGCGCCCCGCGTGCCGAGCAGGGGCTGAACGGTGATATCGCTTGCCGTTGATCAGCACGAGCGTCTGATCCGCGGACAGACCGCGTAGGGTGGCGGGGCGTACGAAGGCTTGGCCGTCTGCTGCGGGCAGACGCTGGACGTTGAACGAGGGCAGCAGCTGCGCCAGTGTATCGGAGAGATCGCCCGATACGCTCGAGCGTACCGCGTCGCCGGACAGGACGTCGACGGGGGCGAGCGTATCGAACTGCGTGCGCGATCGGTCGCGCGTGCCGGTAACGACGATCTGGTTCTCGTCGTTCGGCTGGGACGCGTTCGCGGGAAGGTCCTGTGCGGTCTGAGCGAGTGCAGGCGTGCCTGCGAGCAGCGCGACGAGCGCGCTGCTGGTGATGAATTTCATGATGCCCCTAGAGGTTGCCGGTTTGGTTCCACCGGTTCGAGGGGCAGCTAGCCCGTGCGTTTTTCGTGGTGATGACGGAACAGCGGCACTTCGATGACACTGCGCCGGAGCGAGGCACGGAGGATTTAAGGTAGATGAGAGGCTGAAGGTGGGGGGCGGGAAGGGCGCACGAACGTCCGGTTGCGGGTCTGCTAACTTCGCGCTGCCGGATGACGCCCTCCCAATAGCAAAGTCCCCGCCCCGGGGGCAGCGAGCGTCGCAAATTGGCCGCATTTCGTGTGCTAGCGGGTCGTGCATGAACTATCTCATGCTCGCAATCGCGATCGTCTCCGAGGTTTGTGCTACGACTGCAATGAAGCAGTCGCAAGGTTTCACCCGCATGCCTTGGACCGTCGTTACGGTCGTCGGCTACGGTATCGCCTTCTACTTCCTCTCACTGACCCTCCGTACGATCCCGACGGGCGTTGCATACGCTATTTGGTCGGGCGTCGGTATTGTTCTTATCTCGACGGCTGCATGGGCATTCCAGGGTCAAAAGCTCGATACCGCTGCTATCATTGGCATGGGCCTGATCGTCGCCGGTGTCGTTGTCATGAACGTTTTTTCGAACGCGTCGGGCCACTGAGGCGGGCTGCGGCTTTCGTCTCGTTTTCAGCCCTGGCGCCAGTTGATTTGGCTGCCGCAAGCTGCGGTCCAACCAAAAGACGAATTTGCCGAGACGTAAAGGGCGTTCGGGAGGCCGAGTATCGGTCTGGCGAGTACAAATTGATACCGCCGCGAATATCACCGCGCGACCGCCTCCGCACCTCTGGAAGGGCGTGAGCACCCCGGCGGTTTGGATGAGGCCGTCTACTGCGACAGATGCGTTTCCGGAACGGCTGCGAATAGCTTTGCCCCCCGATAGCGTCGAGTGCGCAAAGACCGAGCGTGCAACTATCGGGGAACCAGCGAACCTATCACAGGTTGCCCTGGGTACGAGGCGTCGCGATTTTGCGGGAAGGTATCGGGTGGCACAGGAAGTTGAACTGAAGTTGGTATTGGACGCCGCGGCGGCCGATGCCTTTGCAGGGGGTGACCTGTTCGATGTCCCGGCGAGTACGCGGCAAATGCGCGCGGTCTATTTCGACACGCCCCACCTAGCGCTTTCGCAAGGTGGCGTCTCGTTGCGCATCCGCCAGTCCGGCGACACGCTGACACAGACGATCAAGGTCGCGGACGCCAAGGCGGCGGGTCTCTTCGCGCGGTCCGAATGGGAAATCGAGGTGGCCGATATGCATCCGGTCGTTGACGACCGGACGCCCATTCCCACGCTGCTCGGCGACGAGGCAGGCACCGTCACTCCGATCTTCACGGTCGCGGTCGAGCGCCTGACTTGGATGGTCGATTGCGGCGAGGCGTCGATCGAACTGGTGTTGGATCGTGGGTACGTCGCCGCGGGTGACCGCCAGTCGCCGGTCTGCGAGATCGAGCTGGAGTTGAAGCGGGGAGAGCCCGCCGCCTTGTTTGCGCTGGCCAAGACGATAGCGGCGGAGTTTCCGGTTCGCCTGGGCGTCGTGACCAAGTCCGAGCGCGGCTACGACCTGCTTCGTCCCGCATCCAAGGCGTTCAAGGCGGAGAAGGTCGCGTTGAACCGGACTGCATCCGCAGCGGACGCTTTCAAGGCAGTCGTGAGCTCGTGCATACGTCAGTACCGCCTGAACGAAACTGTTCTGCTCGACCAAGCCGACGCCGAGGCACTGCATCAGGCGCGCGTGTCGTTGCGTCGGCTGCGGTCTGCATTGTCGATCTTCAAGTCGTTGCTCGACGGCGACGAAGTGCCGCATTTCCAAAGCGAATTGCGCTGGCTGAGCTCGTTGCTGGGCGAAGCGCGCGACTTAGACGTGTTGCTGGCGAAGGCGAAGCCCGGCGTCGCGCTGTTTCAGGAACTCGAGCGGGCCCGCAATGCTGCCTATGCTACGGTCGGCACCGCGTTGGGCTCGGACCGGGTTCGCGCGTTGATGCTCGATCTGACGGAGTGGCTGGTATGCGGGGCATGGCGCACCGCGCCGTCAATGCGCGATGCTCGGGACGCGCCGGCAAGGCAGTTCGCGGCGGAGACTCTTCACGCGCTGAGGCGGCGCGTCCGCAAGCGTGGTAAGTCCCTTGCCTCCCAGACGGACGAGGAGCGGCATGAAGTCCGCAAGGCCGGCAAACGGCTACGCTATGGCGCGGAGTTTCTCGGTTCTCTCTTCCCGAGCAAGAAGCGTGCACGTCGCTACGGGAAGTTCGTTAAATCACTGGAGAAGCTGCAGGATCAGCTCGGCGCGCTGAACGATATGGCGACGGCGCCATCGGTTCTGGACCGGCTGGGCCTGGGGGACGATCCCGATGCCAAAAGACTGTTGGCGCATCGGAAAAAATCGAAGATCATCGATGCCGCGGCTGGAGCGTACGCCGATCTTCTCGATCGCAAGACTTTCTGGGGTTAGGGCGGGAGGATAAGCGCCCGGTCGACCGATCGAGCGTGGGCCCGATCGGTTGATCACCCCTAGTAAGTCCAATGAAAGGCAGCACCGGTCAGGCCGTTCGACATAGCTGCCAGCGTAGGGTTAGATTGTCGTGCATCTGCGAAGATGCCGTTGCCTTCCACTACACGCTGCTTCGAGGGTGTCCTAGAGTCCCTTGGACGAGGGGGCGGAAATGCTGCGACAATTTGGCAAAGAAATATGGACGGCGGACGGGCCAAGTGTTTCCGTCGCTGGCGTCGTCTTTCCGACGCGGACGATCGTTATACGGCTGTCCGATGGCTCTTTATTCGTTTGGTCGCCCATAGCACTATCCAGTGAACTTAAAATCGCGATTAATTGCCTTGGGCCGGTGCGTCACATCGTCGCTCCGAACACGTTGCATCATATGTTCGTTGGCGAGTGGCAAAGCGCATACCCGGCAGCAAAGTCATATGCCGTGCCGGCGTTGCGCGCCAAACGGCCGGACTTGAAGTGGGATCATGACCTTAAGGACGCACCTGCCAAGGAATGGTCGGGTGAGCTTGATCAGATCATGGTGGAGGGAAACAGTATCACGACGGAAGTCGTCTTCTTCCACCGCCAAAGCCGAACGGCGATCTTCACCGACCTGATCCAGCACTTTGAGCCCGGTTGGTTCAGAGGATGGCGATCCATCGTTGCAAAGCTCGATTTGCTTACCGCGACCAGGCCAACCGTTCCCCGGAAATTCCGAATGTCGTTTCGCAATCAGCAGATCGCGCGAACTTCGGTGCAACGCATTATAGCATGGCCGACTTTGGGAGTACTGACAGCCCATGGTGCACCGATTACGCATGACGGTCGCGACGCGATTACCCATGCTTTTCTGTGGTTGCTCCGAAAATAACGCGTGTTCACGATCCCGGTCCCTGCAAACACGCTTGGCCCTGACGCCTGTCATAGCAAATACGGCGAAGTAATCGTCCCGATTGCAGGACTTGGCACCCAGATGATCCGCTAGACCACCCCGTTCTGCGCCGAACTCGTGGCCCTCGGCTACCGGGTGGTGCGCTTCGATAATCGGGACGCCGGTTATTCACCGCATCTCGACTCGCACCCGGCCGTGGATTTCGGCGCGCTGGTTGCAGCGCTTCAGGCGGGGCAACGACCCGAGGTGCCGTAGACGCTCTACGACATGGCGGCGGACGCGATCGGACTGATGGACGCGCTGGGGATCGGGCGAGCTCACATCGTCGGACGGTCTACGGGCGGCATGATCGCTCAGATCATGGCCAGCGAACACAAAGATCGCGTCCTATCGCTCACTTCGATCATGTCGAGCACGGGCAATCCAGCACTCCCGCAGGCTGCGCCGGATGCCATGGCGATGATGATACAGCCGATGCCCGATCCTTCCTCCGATCGACCCGGCTTCCTGTCGCGAAGTTCAGCCTTCGCCAGACGCATCGCCGGCACAGGCTACGCTTTCGACGAGGGCGCTCACCATGCGCTGGTTTTGGAAGAGCTCGACCGTGGTTATGATCCCGCCGGACAGACCGTGCGCTGATCTTTCATCTCGTTAGCCCCGAGCGGGAAAGCCGAGCGGCAAACTTCGTTATACTACAAGAATGGATTGGCGTCCGAGTTAAGTTGCGTCGAGCCTTCCCTGTGGAGAGCATGACGACCAGTGTGACGGTGAATGGCTTTCAATCAGCCAGGACTTGGCTGGATTGAGCTTGGCTGATGATCCTGTCTGCGTCCTCGTCGCGGAGCCAACCGGCGGCGCGCTGTCGCGCCGCGGCCGCGCGGACTTTCGCGACGAAACCGGCGTGATCGCCGTAACGCTCTGCGAGGGACAAGCGAGGATCCCCGACCGCCATCCGCTCGGCCCGCGTCTTGGCGAACGGTATGAATCCCCCGAAGAATCCGCATCCGCCGCCTTTGCCGAACCCAGCGGACTGAACGTTCCAACCTAGATAGGTCCCGATCGGCACCTGTAGCTGGACGGAGGGCACGCCGGCGGTCTCGTTACCGTCCGCATCGACCCGGGGGACGCGCGACGGTACCGTCCCGCGGATCGCCGGTGGCTGGCGCGTGATTGCGCCGCTCACGTCGCGATAGCGAAATCCTTCCCCCATGTCGTAGTCGAGAAAGGCGTTCAGCTTGCCATCTGGCCTGGGTGCTCCGGGCCAGGATGGAAATCCGATCGCCGCCGCGTTCGCCTCGACGAGATCGCCCGCGGCCAATGTCGGGTATCGGCTGGGGGGCGGGGTGGTGCCGTCGCGCACCCAGGCGACCAGCATCATTTGGGCCGCACGCAGGCTGTCCATCGAAGGGTTTGGATTGCCCGGTAATGCGCAGATTGGTAACTTGGGATCGCCACCGACCGGAAAGCCCCCGGTCCAGGATCCGCCATGCGTGGTCGCCGGGAAGTAATAGCGTCGAACGCTGGCCGGCAGCGGGAGATCGGTCGACGCGGCGGTGCCGATCAACCCTGGTGACATGCGCAATCCCCAGAACTCGGCCGAGCCGAACGTCTCGATCACCTTGGGGCAGGTCTTGGTCGCGGTGCAGCGGTCGAGCAGGCTGCTGACGCCTCGGCCTCGGGCGACATCATCGTACCGGCCCCACCACAGCGTTCCCTCGCTCCCCGGCTCGTACAGCGTCGCGGCACCGCCAGGCACGGCGAAGCGCAGGTTCAACGGGACCTGGCGAGCGGCGATGTTGGGATTGACCCCGTCGAACACGCGGCGCCCATTCTCATCCGCGTTGAAGCCCAGATTGACGAAGCTCTTCAGGAAATTGCCGGATTGCGAGGTACCGCTGGCCACCGTCCAGCGAATGCGTCCGGCCGGGTTGGCGTTGCCCGTATCGTCCGACTTGCCACTGCGGAGATATGGCGACAAGGTCACGGGTCGCGGCAAAACCGATCCCCTGGACGAGTGGATCCTTGCCCTCGTAGATCAGCGTATAGGCGTAGGCAGGGGTCGAACCCGCCTCGCAGGCAAAGTTTCGCCGGGTCGGGCTTGCCTGGGAACGGCGTCGTCGCACAATCGGCAAAGGCCCAGTCCCCGGGCTTCACGTCCACGGGCGGTGCCAGATCGGCGGTTTGGCGGAACAGCCGTGCCTTCGTCGTATCGAGTGTCACGGGCACTGGCCGCGCAGTCGGTTTGCCGATGCTGCCGGTGATCGCGATCGACCGCGCACCGGCAGGCATATCGGTGAAGCGGGCCAGGACGGGGCCTGTCAGCGGCTTTCCGTTCTTGCCGTGAGCGACCGGGACACTGGCGGTCTGGACATCCGGCCCGGGCGGAAGGTCGCCTTGCCAACCACTGATGACCCGGACGTATCCGTCTGCATCCGCACCGATCAGCGAACCGCCGCGATTGGGTACGTCGTAGAACAATACGCCAGTGGCGCGCGATCGATCGACGGGTCTGGCGATCGCGAACGTCGCCGAATACTGGACGCGTTCCTTCGCATCGTGGGGCGCACCGTCGATATCGGTAATGACGTGATTGTGTGCGTCCGCAGGATCGAGCGTACCGAAGAACCGACCACGTACGATCTCATACGGTATCGGCAGCGTCGAGGTAGGCGCGGTGCCGACCGGTGCGGGCGTGATGCTGTCGACCTGTATCCGCACCAAGCGCGCAGGGGCAGGGATCGCCAGTGCGCCGAGCGCGGACGTTGCCAGAAGCACAAATAACTGGCGCATTCGCGTCTCTTTCATTGAGTATCGATTGCGAGGTCGAGCAGCTGTGCGCCGAGCGTCTTGCCGTGCGCGTCGAGTGCCAGCGACCGTGTGACGCCCCCACGCAGCGCACCCTCGAGCACGAAGTTGAGCGCACCGAGGCCGGGCAATCCGAACCGCGTGATCCGGCGCACCGAAAGGTCGGCCAGGTGCGCGACGACGCGCTCTTCGGTCACTGCGCTGGCCAACAGCGCGAAGTCTTCGCTGCGATAGGCGATGACTGCAATCTGGGAAATGTCGCCTTTGTCGCCGGTGCGAACATGGGCGAGGTCGCGCAGGATCATGTCAGGCGACCTCGTACTGGACCGAAGGGACGATCTGCGTCCGGTCCAGCAAGGTCGACGCGACCGCGAGCACCTCGCGGACGCTGGACACGGCACCTCCGCCACCGAACGGACCGTTCGTATATAGCGCTTCGACTTCGGCGCCGATCCGTTCGGCGGCGGCGCGGGTCGGCGTCCGTCCGGCCACCCGAACGCGCACTTCGCGGGGTTCCGGCCCGTCCGACTGTCCCGTCCGGTCGATGGCGTTCAGTCCGATCAGTTCGCAGCGGAGATCCGATATCGGCACGCCGGTCATCCGCAGGCGCTCGCGTACGACGTCCAACGCCAGTTGTCCGCGCGCTACGGCGCCCGGGCCGGCGTAGGAGATCTGACCTTCGCCGACGAAGCCGTCTTCGTATCCGATCGAAACCTTGACCGTATCCGGCCTCGGTCGACCGGTGCCGCCACGCACGTGTACGCGATCGGGTGCCATCAGCTCGAAGGAAACGCCGGTGAAGTCGGCGACGACGTCCGCCTGCAGATACCCGGCCGGATCGAGGATCTCGTACAATAACTGTTCCTTGCAGGTGGCACAGGTCAGGCAGCCGCCAGATCCGTCAACCTTGCCCAGGACCGCGCTGCCGTCTTCCGACACATCCGCGAAAGGGAAGCCGAGCCGCGCAAGATCGGGCACGTCCTTGACGCCCGGATCGGCGAAATAGCCGCCGGTCACCTGGCCCGCGCATTCGAGCAGATGACCCACGACGGTACCGCGGCCAAGCCTTTCCCAATCGTCCATCGCCCACCCGAATTCGTGGATGAGCGGTCCGAGGAACAGCGCTGGATCGCCGACCCGTCCGGTGATGACGACGTCGGCGCCGCCCGCTAGCGCTTCGACGATGCCGCTTGCGCCCAGATACGCGTTTGCGGAAACGATCGCGTCACCCAGATCGCGACTGCGGCCGGGTCGGTCGATCAACGGGAAATCGCCTGCGCGAATGACATCCAGGACGTCGTCGCCCATGACTGCTGCCGTCCGCAGTCCGGTCAGGCCCAGCTCGCGTGCGATCCGCGTGACCAGACGCGCCGCACCGATCGGATTGGCCGCGCCCATATTGGTTACGATCCGAACGCCGCGGGCATGCGCAGCGGGTAGGACGGCGCGCATGCGATCTTCGAGCAACGGATCGAACCCGGCATCTGGGTTCGTTCGACGCGCGGCTTGGGCAAGCGCGATCGTGCGCTCCGCCAGGCATTCGAACGCCAGATAGTCGAGGGCACCGTGTTCGACCAGTTCGAGCGCCGGCTCGATCCGATCACCGGAAAAGCCGGCTCCGGCGCCGATGCGGATGGTTCGACCGGTCATAACGAGAATATTCCAAAGGCGACTGCCGCCAGCGTCATCACGATCGATGCGGCGAACAGCCAGGGGATCGCGAAACGCTGATGCGCGCCGAGTTCGACGCCGCTCAGCCCGGCGACGAGGAACGTGGCTGGGGTCAACGGGCTGACGGGAAAACCCGTCGTCATCTGACCTAGTAAAGCGGCCTGCGCGACCTGGACCGCGGGTACGCCGAAATGCCCGGCGACTTCGGCAATTACTGGCAGCACACCGAAATAGAAGCTGTCGGGATCGAACAGCAAGCTCAGCGGCATGGCGATCATGCCAAGCAGAACGGGGATGCGTGGCCCGATCGCGTCGGGAACGTGCGAGACGGATGCCTGGGCCAAGGCCTTGATCATGCCGGACCCCGTCATGATGCCGGTGAAGGCGCCCGCTGCGAACAGGATGCCGGCCATCATCAGCGCGGTTCGAGCGTGCGCATCGATCCGCTCGCGCTGTTGCGCTGCCGAAGGATAGTTGATGATCAGCGCCAGTGCCGTGCCCGCCATGAACACGACGACGGGTTCGATCAGCCCGGTGATCATCGTCGCCACGACCACCAAAGTAATTGCGACGTTGACGATGAAAAGCCGCGGCCGTCGCAGTGCCAGTTCGGCGTCACTGTCGCTCGGCGTGACACCGAGAGGTGCCGGAGTCTCGGCGCTTGCGACCCGGCGTCCGAGGCCAAGCCGCCGTTCCTCGCGCACGCCCAGCCACCAGGAGACGACGAAGACGAAGACGAGACCGACGACCTGAACCCCGATCATCGGTGTGAAGATGGTCGCGACAGGCAGCTTCAGCGCTGCCCCAGCACGCAATGTCGGACCGGTCCAGGGCAGGAAGTTGACGCCGGCGGCCATCGATGCGGTGCAGGCGAGCACTCGACGATCCATCCCGAGCCGGTCGTACAAGGGGGCGCAGTGCCGGGATAGTGATCAGGAAGCACACGGCGCCCGAGCCATCGAGATGGATCAGGAGCGCCAACAACGCGGTACCGACCGTGATACGCGAAGGGCGTTCGCCGACCATGCGCAGGACGGCATTGACCAGCGGCGCGAGCAGTCCGGCATCGGTCATGATCCCAAAGAACAGGATCGCGAAGACGAACATGCCGGCGACCGGCGCGATCTTGGCAAGGCCATCGACGATGTAACCGGGGATGCCGGGCGCTACGCCGGCTGCGATCGCGCCCGCGATCGGGATGAAGATGAGTGCTGCCAGCGGCGATACCCGGTTGGACAGGATGACAGCGAGCAACGACAGGATGGTCGCTGCGGCGACAAAAGCCAGTATGATCCCCTCCCGTATCTGTTCGGTGTCTACGGATAGATATTGCCCCGCAAAGACCTATTCATCAATTACCATTATCTTATAGATCTATCAGCTAAAGCTATCGTCTTTTGCGGGAGGGGTTAGCGTTGCTGCCAATCGGAGCGCGACGGAAATGGCTCCCCGCCACCCGCGAGTACGCATACGACACGCCCCCTCCAGTATCGACGATGTCATCGGCAGACGCTGCGGGTCAGCGCGCCGCCGCACTTTCAAGCGGATGCCACGCAGCGGGCAGAGACCGTGCGCCGAGCGTAACGGTAACGGGTTGCCCAAGCGCGTCGGACGCCCCGCCCAACATGACTCGATAAACGCCTTTGGCAATCCGCCAACTACGACTGGTCTCATCGAAATTGGCGAGGAGGCGGGGGGTCTATCGTCACGGTGACGGTGGTCGTAGCCGACGGCGCCAGCATGACCGCGGCGAACCCGCCCAGCCGCTTGGGAGCTTCCCAGCCCTCGCCAGCGACATAAATCTGCGGAACGGCCTTGCCCGCGACCTTGCCCGTGTTGCGAACGGTGAAGCTGGCTCGCAAGCCCGCGCCGTCCTTGGCCACGCGCAAATTCCCGTACTCGAAGCTGGTATAGGACAGGCCGTGACCGAAGGCGAAGGCCGGGCGTAACTGCTGCCGGTCGAGCCATTTATAGCCGACCGCTGCGCCCCTCGGTATATCGGACGTCGCCCGGTGTCGGCACGGCGGGACGAGGCAGTTGCGCCAACTCCGCCGGGAAGCTGATCGGCAAGTGACCCGAAGGATTGATACGGCCGAACAGCACATTGGCAATCGCCGTGCCCCCCGCCGTTCCGGGAAACCATGCGGCGACGATGCCGGCGACGTCGTCGCGCCACGGCGTCAGCACCGCGCCACCCGACTCGAGCACCACGACGGTGCGCGGGTTGGCGGCTGCGATGCTCTGGATCAGCGCGTCCTGACCGTCGGGCAGGACGAGCGATACGTCGAACGCTTCACCGGCCCATTGCGTCGCGAACACGATCGCCACCTCGGCACCGCGTGCCTGCTCCGCTGCGGCACGCGGGTCGCTGCCATCGACGAAAATGATCCGCGCGTTGGGCGCCTGACGCCGGATCGCCTCCAACGGCGACGACGGATAATACATGACCGGCCCGGGCCAGTAGGTCGGCGCGATACCGGGCACCGCATTGCCGCCCTTGGGATAGACGAGCGACGATCCGCCGCCGGCCAAGACGCCCTTGTCGGCATGGCCACCGATCACGACGATCGACTTGATCGTCGACGACAGCGGCAGAATGGCATCCTGGTTCTTGAGCAGCACCATGCTCTGCGCCGCGGCTTGTCCCGTCACGGCTGCGTGATCGGCGAGCATGGCGTCGGGCAGGTCAAGCGGCGCTGCGGCGATCGGGTGGTCGAACAGCCCCTTGTCGAACATCGCGTGCAGGATATGCCCGACCATGCGATCGAGCTGCGCGTCCTTGACGGTGCCGGCGGCAAGCGCCGCCTCCAGATTGGCGCCGAAATACGGTTCCTTGTCGAACGGATAGCCGGATTGCTGATCGAGCCCGGCGGCGATGGCGGGACCGGTCGAATGCGTCCCGCCCCAATCCGACATCACATAGCCCTGCCAGTTCCAGTCGCGGCGCAGCACCTCGCCGAGCAGCCAGGGATTCTCGCAGGAAAACGGGCCGTTGACGCGATTATAGGCGCACATCACCGACCCGGGATTGGCCTTCTCGATCGCGAACTGAAAGGCGAGCAGGTCCGACATGCGTGCAGCCGCTTGGTCGATCACGGCATTGCCCGCATTGCGATCGGTTTCCTGATCGTTGATCGCGTAATGCTTGATCGTCGAGATCACGTGGTTCGACTGGATGCCGTCGATCTGCGCCGCCACCATCGTTCCGGCCAGCAACGGATCCTCGCCGCCATATTCGAAGTTGCGGCCGTTACGCGGCTCCCGGGTCAGGTTGACGCCGCCGGCGAGCAGCACGTTGAACCCCGAGGCACGCGCTTCCGCGCCGATCATAGCGCCGCCCCGCCGAGCGAGCGCGATGTCCCATGTCGCTGCGATCGCGAGGTTGGAGGGGAGAGCGGTCCGTTCGCGCTTGCGGGGCGCACCGCCCTGGCTTGCCACGCCGATCCCGGCATCCGCCTGCCATTGTGGCGGAATCCCCAGCCGCGGCACGCCGGGCACATAGCCGGCGGATCCGTTGCGCGCTTCCGCCGGCGCCTTGAACTTTTTGGGTGGGAAATCGGTCGCGAAATATCCCATCACCATCTGCCGCTTTTCCGCGCGGGTCATCTGCGGCAGCAGCAGCGCGACGCGGCGCGCCGGGGCGATCGACGCGTTCATCCACGGCTGCGCGCTGGTCGAGGCGGATGGTGCCGCGGCCGGTGCCTGGCCGACCACCGGGGTGCTCGACAGCATGAGTGCGGCGATAACGGCGCCGGTGCGTAGCGTCCTGCCGGTACGTGGTTCACTCATGGTTGGCCTCCCCCTGTGTTCGGCTGATCATGGTACAGCCGCGCGGCGATCCTGAATCGGACACCTGTCCCCCTCAACAAGAAGGATCAAACCCGCGACGTCCAACAGAAAAAAGTGATCGCTCGATCCATCTTCGTCATAGGTCCCAAGCAAGTATCTATGTCCGGGATGAATAGGTCGATCGGAAAATTGTATTTTTCTATTGGCTTGGCGCGCCGCATGCAGAGGCATCGACTGTCGATCCGACGCGACACCTCATCCCATGCTGGCCTGCCGGCATGACTCGACGTCCCGCAGCGCGAACGAATGGTTGGTTTAGCACGGGGCGGATTAACGACCCCGGCAAACAAGGGGGGATGTCATGAATCCGAACATACGCCTGGTCCACCGCGGCGCCAGCATACTCGCACTGGTCATCGCCGCGCAGGCGGCGCCGGCCTTAGCGCAGCAGGCCACCACCGGATCGACCGAAGCGACGCAGGCGACCAGCGACGTGCCCGTGGCGCCTGCACAGGCGACTGCCGCCGATCAGGCCGACGCGACCACTGGCGCGAAGGTCACCGCCGCCGAACAGCCAGCGGCCGAGAGCGCCGCTGACGTCGCGAGCGACAAAGACATCATCGTCACCGGCACCAACATCTCGGGCGTCAAGCCGGTCGGATCGCAGACGTTGGCGATCGATCGATCGCAGGTGCTCGCCACCGGCTACACCAACGTCAATGACGTGCTGCAGACGCTGCCACAGGTACAGAACAATCCCAATTCAGGCGGCTCCGGCCCGGTCTACAGGCAGGGCGGCACGTCCGGCTATGGTGGGAATTCGACTCAGGGCAACGCGATCAATCTGCGCGGGCTCGGCACCTCGGCGACGCTGACGCTGGTCGACGGCCGCCGTGTCGTGCCGAGCGGTGCCGCCAGCACGTTCACCGAATCCATCCAGATCCCCGTCGCGGCGCTGGAAAGGATCGAGGTCGTCAGTGACGGCAACTCCGCGATCTACGGCTCCGACGCGGTCTCCGGCGTGATCAACTATGTGCTGCGCAAACGGTTCGACGGGCTCGAAGTCTCGGGTCGCGACAGTGTCGATCGCTATCACAACACCTGGGGTGTATCGGTGACCGGCGGCAAGAGTTGGGATACGGGCAATATCATCCTGACCTACGATCACGAGGATCGTCGACCGTTCGTCAACGGTCGGTCGAAATTCCTGCGGCGCGATCTCAGCCCGCTTGGGGGTATCGATTGGCGCGCGAACAACGCCACGCTCGGCGTCACCAGCCCGGCGCTGATCGTCGGCGGCAACGGCGTCCCGTACAGCTATTTTACGGTGGCACCCGACGCGCGTCCCGGCGTCGCGTTCGGACAACTGACGCCGGGCGCCGCCCTTGCCGACCAATCCGACTACACCGATTTCCTGCCGCGACAGAAACGCGATCAGGCGGCTTTGTTCTTCAACCAGGAACTGGCACCGTCGATCTCGGTCTACCTCGAATCCTTCTACACCAAGCGTCAGACATCGAGCCGAAGCTATGGCAACTCGCGCGTCGGCAACAACCTGCTCGTCTGCCAGGGCAGTCCCTATTACATCAGCGGCGCGCCGGCCTCGGCGTCGGCCGCCAACGCCGATTGCGGCGGTGGGCTCGCCCAGACGGTAGCGGTCAACCCGATCACGTTCTTCGGCGGCCCGTCGGTCACCAAGAACCCGACCGAGACGATCAGCGTGACCGGCGGCGTGACCGGTCACCTGCCCAATCGGTGGAACATCGATACCTATTTCACCTACGCGCACGATACGACCTGCGGCATCTGCAATTTCGACAACAACGCCAATGGCGCGGCGCTGGCATCGCAGATCACGGCGGGAGCGATCAATCCGTACCAGTCGACGCCGCTGACTGCCGGGCAATATGGAAGCTTCCTGGGCACCAACACGCAGTTCTCGTACAACACGTTCATCGATTCCGTGGTCAAGGTCGATGGTCCGCTATTCTCGCTGCCCGGCGGCGAGGTGCGCACGGCGATCGGCGGAGAGCTCGCCTACAACCGCCAGCACCTGCTGAACGGCAGCAACAACGCGTTCGAGCAGGACCGCACCAACAATAATTTTGCGGTCACCAACGACAGCACGACGCATCGCAGCACCGCCAGCGTGTTCGCCGAGCTGTTCGTGCCGCTGGTCGGCGAGGACATGAACGTTCCGCTCGTGCAGGCGCTGAACATCGACGCGGCCGTACGCTACGACAATTATTCCGATTTCGGGGGCACGACCAATCCCAAGATCGGCGCGACCTGGACCGTGAACGATTTCTTCTCGATCCGAGGGTCCTGGGGCACGTCGTTCCGCGCCCCGGCGCTGACCGATACCAATCCCGAGAACTATTCGTCGGCGGTGATCGGCCTGCCATTCGCCAACGCGTCGGGGCGGAACGATATCGCGCTGTTATACCCGGGGTTCAGCAGCACTTATCTGTTGCTGGGAGCCAATCGGAACCTGCGACCGGAGACGGCCAAGACCTGGTCGGCGGGTTTCGACGTCAAGCCGGTGGGATCGGGTTTCCGGTTCTCCGGGACCTATTACAAGACGCGCTATGCCAACCAGATCGTCGGCCAGAATGTCGGACTGTTCCTATCGAGCCCGCAGAATGCGGCGCTATATAGCCCGTACATCACGCCGGTGAACAATCCGGCGAATTGCGTGAACGGCAGTCCCGCGACCTATGATCCGGTACTGGCGAATTTCATCGCCGCCAATCCCGCGCTCTACAATACGCCCGTGCTCAGCGCCTGCACGGTCGGGGTCATCCTGGATGCACGCAGCGCCAATGCCGCGACCACTTCGCAGGACGGGCTGGACTTCCAGACCTCCTACCAGTTCGATACCGGGATCGGAAAATGGAATGTGGGCGTAAGCGTCACCAAGATCCTGAACCAGTCGCTGCAACAGGTCTCCGGTGGTGCGAAGCAGGATGTGCTCGACACCTATTACTACCCGGTGAGCCTGCGCGGCCGTGGCCAGTTGGGCTGGACGCTGGGGCGGGTCGGGGTCAACGCCTTCCTCAACTATACCGGATCCTACGACAACACGATCCCGATCACCGGTCGACCGCAAACCAAGGTGCCGTCATGGAAGACGCTGGACGTCGGCATCACCTATTCGGTACCGCGGTCGAGCGGCGTGCTGGGTGGCGTCCGTTTGAGCGCCAATTTCCAGAACGTGACGAACGAGGATCCCCCGCTGGTGCTGACGCAGGCGGGCAACAACTACGGAGCGTATGATCCGTCCAACGCCAACATCTTCGGACGTATCGCCACGTTCCAACTGACAAAGGCCTTCTGATCCGGTCATCCTGGCCATATTCCTGCTCGTTCGGAGATTTACCGCTCATGATTGCACACCGTCTATTTCTGACTGCCGCCATCGTCGCCTTGACGAGCCCGATCGTCGCGATCGCCCAAACCACCACTGTCGTCGCCACCGACCGCGGCCAGGTCCGCGGCGCGAGCGCCGACGGCGTTGCCAGCTGGAAGGGTATCCCCTTCGCCGCCGCCCCGGTCGGAGCGCTGCGCTGGCGCGCGCCTCAGCCGGCTGCGGCGTGGAAAGGCGTGAAGGACGCTACCGCCTACTCGTACGACTGCATGCAGGTCCCGTTCCCCAGCGACGCCGCACCGCTCGGGACGCAGCCTGCCGAGGATTGCCTGTACGCCAATGTCTGGAAGCCGGCGGCGGCGAGTGCGTCGGCCAAGCTGCCGGTGATCGTGTGGATCTACGGCGGTGGTTTCGTGAACGGCGGCGCCTCACCGCCGACCTATTCCGGCGCCAACCTTGCCAAGCAGGGCGTGGTGTTCGTCAGCTTCAACTACCGTGTCGGACGGTTCGGCACGTTCGCACTGCCGCCGCTTACCCAGCAGAATGCGGATGATGGCATGCTCGGCAATTATGGCATCATGGACCAGATCGCGGCGTTGAAGTGGGTGCGGGCGAACATCGCGTCGTTCGGGGGCGATCCGGCGAACGTGATGATCATCGGTGAAAGCGCCGGCGGTATGTCGGTGCACATGCTCAACACCTCGCCGCTGGCCCGCGGCCTGTTCAGCAAGGCCTTCGTGATGTCGGGTGGCAATGGCCAGTCGGACAAGCGCACGCTCGCCGACGTCGAGCAGATCGGCGCCAATTTCGCTCGGTCGAAGACCATCGATCCCGCCGCCCCGCGACGCGCTTGCCAAGTTGCGCGCGCTGAGCGCCGAAGAGGTTACCGACGGACTCAGCATGATGCAGATGTTCCGCCCGAAGGCGGGCCCGCCGACCAATACCGGTCCGTTCGTCGACGGCAAGGTCGTCGTCGATCTGGGCGGCGCCTATGCCGCGAACCGCTTCGCGCGCGTGCCGACGGTGATCGGCGCGACCAGCGCCGACATGGGGGCAAGTCGGGCTTCATGATCGCTGGCGCGCGCGAGGCGTCGGCAGCGATCGCCAGCAAGGGCGTACCGGTGTGGGAGTATCGCTTCTCCTACGTCGCGGATTCGGTCGGTCAGCCCGGCGCGCAGCATGCCACGGACATCCCGTTCTTCTTCGATACCACGCAGGTTAAGTACGGCGACAAGACCACCGCCAAGGACATCGCGGTCGGCAAGACGATCAGCGGTTATGTCGTCAACTTCGCCAAGACCGGGAATCCGAACGGAAGCGGCCTGCCGTCCTGGCCTGCCTACACCGCCGCCGGCGACCAGCTGATGGATTTCGGCGCAGGCGGCAAGGCTGTGGCGCAGAAGGATCCGTGGGGCGCCGATATCGAAGCCGGCAAGGCCCGTTTGGCCAGTGCGCAGGCCTCGGGTCACTACACCTCGATCACCACGCCGCTCGGCAAGATGCTCGACGATCCCGCGGCGAAGGCGGTGCTCGAACGCCAGATCCCCGACGTGATCAAGAGCGAACAGATCGGCATGGCGCGCGGCGTGACGCTGGAGGCGCTGCAATCCTACGTCCCCGCACTGACCGATGCCAAGCTGAAGGCGATCGACGCCGATCTCGCCAAGGTGCCGATGCGTCCGTGAGTTATAGGCATGGTCGACGTGCCAAACAGGCGCGCCGACCATGCCTAAACCTTGGACTTGAACGTGATGCGTTGGGCATGCGGCCACGTTGGGAACGTCGCCGGTGGTTGAGTTCAAGTAACGCCAGCAGCACGACCAATGTCGGCCAGGCGACCAGCGCTATCATCCCGCCTTCACCGGCGCCAACCATAGAAAGCGCGCGGCGTTGTTGCAGAGAATATCGCGCTTCTGCTCGCTCGACAGATAGTCTGCGTTCTGGATGATGCCGACCGAATAGCGCATCAAACTTGGCCAGATGAGTTCGTCGGTCCCGAACATGACGCGATCCTCGAACCCTGCATCGACCAACCGCTCGATGTACCGGTCGACCTTCTTCAGCGGATAGCTCGAGACCCAGGCGGCACGCTCTCCGCGGTCGTCGTGCTCGGCTGCGCCTGCCAGATCGACAAGCTCATGCTAGGCAAGGCGCCAGTCAGTACGGCCGCCGCCACCATCGCCGCCCCGACGGCAGGCGCTGGGCGGCGGCGGATGCTCGGCATAGCGCCTTAGAACCGGAACCCGGTTCGCACGCCATAGGTGCGCGGGTCTTGCAACGTCACGCCGCTATAGGCGCCCGACGACGCGCCCGACACGACGAGGCTGTTCTCGAGGTTGCGCACGAAGCCCTGCAGATACCAGCGCTCGCCCGCTGCGTTGTAGGTGAGCGACAGGTCGGTCTTGGTGAAGCTCGGCTGGCGAAACTGGTTGAGCGTCCCCAGCGCCGACAGGTAATAGCTGTCGCTCAGTCGCGTCCGCGCCGACGCCTGGATGTTCGCGCCGCTGGCGAGCGGGACGGTCTGCGTGATCCCGGCGGTCACCGTCCATTCGGGCGACCGATCGAGCTTCCTGCCGGCAAAGCTGACGGCAGGGGTCGGGAAGAAGTTCGTATACCTCGCGTTCAACCATGAGGCCGACGCATCGAAGCGCGTGTTCGGCCCGGGGTTCACCACGGTCTCGAGCTCGACGCCGTCGACCTTCGCGTGGCCGGCGTTAGTGGTCACCTGGCAAGGGCCGCCGCAGATCGTCGAGAGCTGGCTCAACTGGATGCCCGCGAAATCATAGTGGAAGCCCGACAGGTTCACGCGCAGCACGTTGCCCGCCAGATGCGTCTTGATGCCACCCCTCATAGGAGGTGATCGTCTCCGGGTTATAATAGAGGGCGCTTGCGCTCAGCGTACAGCCCGCTCCGGTTCCGGCTTCGCAACCATCGTTGAACCCGCCTGCCTTGTAGCCGGTCGAGACGACCGCGTAGAGCAGGCTGCGCGAGTTCAGGTCGTAGTCGACGCCACCACGATAGGTGACTTTCGAAAACGTCCTCGCCGCGTTGTTGACCGTGCTCGTATCGCGCGCGCCGGCGCAGGCGACCGCTCCGCAGATGACCGTCGCCCCGATCCGCGCCTTTTCGTCGTGCGAATAGCGGACCCCGCCGGTCACGCGAAACCGGTCGGTCAGCTTCAGCGTCGCCTGGCTGAAGCCAGCAAGCGATTCCGATTTCACATAGCGTTGCGGAAAGCCGAAGACATAGCCGGGTGCGCCGGGCGTGGCGTTGAGCAGGCCGAAAATGTAGTAATTCTGGAACCCGGTCTCGTGGAAATAATAGCCACCAGCCTGGATTGAGAGTGGTCCGAGGTCGGTCGAGAGACGCAGTTCCTGGCTGTTCTGCTTGTACGCCGCATCGTCGCGCGACGGGAATACGGTGGCACCGGTACCGGGCGTCAGGCTCAAATCCTCGCGACGCTCGAACTTCCGGTAGGATCCGAGATAGTTGAGCGTCACTCCGCCAAAGTCATAGCTGAAATCGGCCAGCACGCCGTAGACGTCGTTGTCGCGACCGAGCTTGGTCGTATACGGCGCGACCACGGTACGCTGCGCCGTCTTCCCCGAGACCGGATTATAGACGGGGTCGACCCCGACGGTGTTGAACCCGGTGTAGAAATTGCTCGTCAGGACGCTGTTCACGGTCTGCCCGCCGACATGCGAATAGTCGCCGATGATCAGCAGCTTGGCCGGGCCGCTCGACCAGGAGGCGGACAAGCGCCCAGACACGTTGTCGCGGAACGGGCTGAGGTCGGTACGGACTCGCGGCCCGGACTCGAGGAAGCTGTCGCGGCGATCGTAGTTGAACGCCGCGCGGACGGCGATCGAACTGGAGATCGGCACGTTGATCATGCCGGTCAGCAGGCGGCTGTCGTAATTGCCGTAGCTCGCGTCGACCGACGCTTCGAACCGGTCGACCGGATGGTTGGTGATGACGTTGACGAGGCCGGCGGTCGTGTTGCGGCCGAACAACGTACCCTGTGGACCGCGCAGCACCTCGACGCGGGCGATGTCGTAGAAGCTCACTTCCTGCGTCTGCGGTCGCGCGATGTAGATGCCGTCGGTCATGAAAGCTGCCGACGGATCGCCCTTTTCGGTGCCATCCGAGCTTGTGATGCCGCGGATCGTGATCTGCAGGCCGTTGCCCCGATCGATCGAAAGGTTCGGCACCTGCTCGCCCAGCGTGGTCGGATTGGTGATGCCTGCCGACAACAGCGCCGTCCCGGTGATCGCGGTCAGCGCGATCGGCGTCTTGGATGCGAGGGATTCATTACGGTTGGCGGTGACGACGATATCGCCTTCGGATGCCTGCAACGCGCTGTTCGATTCCGCCTCGGTGGCGGAGGCCGGAGCTTCGCCGACCTGTTGCACGCTTTGGTCGGGAAGCGTCGACGGCGGTCCGATCTGCTGCGCTGCGACCGGTGTCGCGAAGACCGCGAACGCGGAAACCCCACATGCCAACAAACGCTTGCTCATCGTTTTCCCCTCCTAATCGCTCCACCTGTCCGCCGTTCGTTTTCGAAGGGTCGGAACGGTCGAGCGTCTCCGCCTCGTATTCTTGAGAAAGCGTGATCGACGATTAATCTCGATCAGTAAAATACAAGTTTGTGATCGATCGATACAATGCCGTTATGCTCGTGGAGAGGTTTGGTCGGGTCTACATCGTCCGGGCGTGATCTCGTCACGAACAACGCCGATAGATCACGTTCACCGTCAGGCCTTCCAAGCAACGCTCACGCGACGTCCGAAGTGCTCGTTGGGACCTGGCCCGACGTCGATGCGGCTGGGAAAGTTTGTCCCGGCAGGCGTGTCGGCGTCGATCATCGCCTGAGGCGCACCGCACCCATGATCCCGGCACCAACGGCATAGAGTGGCTTGGCGGAATCGTCCGGTACCGCCGGATCTTGCGCGCTGACGTCAGCCATCGACGATGGCAGTTCGAACGGCAGCCGGCCCGACGCGCTAGCGCGCCCGGTCAGCACATCCATCAACGCGACGTCGCTCACCCCGAAATTGGCGAGCAGCACCGCGGCCTTGTCGCGAACATTGGTCAGGATCGCCGGCCGGTCGAGATAGACCGAGACGATCGTCGGGACATGCGCGCTAGCCGCCTTTAACGCCTCGTAGCCGGCGTCGCCGTTGCGGAAGTCGAGCCGGCCTTCCTTCTGACGGCTGCCGAAGAAGTTGTTCGGGTGGAGCCTCTCGCTCGGCGCTTCCAGGCGGATGATCGCGACGTCTGCATCTTCCGGGCGGGCGACGACGGTAAAGCCCTTCGCGGCCACCGCGTCGGGTGAAAGTCCGTAGATGAAGACCCTGCGCTTGCCCGTGAGGGGGCAGGACGCCCGACCGGTTCTCGAGGAAGACCTGCGACCGGCGCTGTGCGGCGTCCGCCATGCGCTGATGCTCGGGACGCGCGGCGAAACGTTCGGCTGCGGCGGGATCGACATAGGGATCGTCGAACAGCCCCTGTTCGAACTTGGCGATCATGATCCGTCGGACGGAGTCGTCGATCCGCGCTTCCGGGATTCGACCCGCCCGCACTGCGGCGATGATCGCGGCGGGTTTGTCGACGCCGCCAAACTGGTCGAGCCCGGCGACGATGCCCTTTTCGAAGCGTTGCGCCTCGCTCAGCGTCTCGACGCCCCACGGCATCGCAATGTCTCTTACGCCTTGCGGTTTGTCGGGCGCGCGGCATCCGGGGCCGCAATCGTTGGTAATCGCCCAATCCGACAGGATGATCCCGCGATAGCCTTTCGTGCCGCGCAACAGCCCGGTCAGCAGCTGGCGGTTGAAGCCTGCGCCGACCTGTTCGAGCGGGGTGCGGTCGATCGTCACGCCCTCGAGGATCGGATAGGTCGGCATGACGCCTGCGACGTTCGCCTTAAACGCGCCGTCGAACGCGGCGACGTGCTCGGCGAAACTGCGATCGTCCAGGCGTGCGATGCGGCCATAATAGTTATGCGCGTCGAACCCGTTCGGCTCCGCGCCATACCCGACCCAGTGCTTGACGATCGCCATCACGCCGTCGCGCGCGACACCGTTCGGGCCGTGTTGGAAACCCTCGACATAGGCCGCGACGAGAGGCGAGACGAGTGCCGGGTTGGACCCGAACGTGCCCGTCATCCGCGACCAGCGCGGTTCGGTGGCAAGGTCGGCCTGCGGTGACAGCGCCTCGTGGATGCCTACCGCACGATATTCCTGCCGCGCGATATCCGCGAACGCGCGCACGACCCCGGGATCGCCGATCGCGCCGAAGCCGAGCGGATCGGGCCATTGCGAAAAGCCCTTCGATTGCGCGCTGGCGCCCAGCACATATTGGAAATGGTTGCGCGGATCGGTGCTGATCGTCACCGGAATGCCGAGCCGCGAGTCCTCGCCGAGCAACTGGACCGCGTTGTTCGCTTCGGCGAAACGGCGCGGGGGCAACGCCAGCCGGGTGATGAAGCTGGTTATACCGCGCTGCCCGATCATCTCACCAACGCGCGCCAAGTCATAGCCTTCGGCGGAGACACCGATCGCCGTATTGGCGCCGCTGCCCGCGCCCGGCAGCGACGCGTGCATCATCGTGCCCGCCTTTTCCTCCAGCGTCATGCGACGGAGCAGATCGTCGGTCCTCCGCTCGGGCGAAAGTCGCCAATCCTCGTACGGATCGAGCCGTCCGTTACGATCGAGGTCACGATACTGCCTGCCCTCGACCGTCAGCATCGTACCCTTGCGGCTCTTCACCTGCGGATCGGCGGCCGCCGGTTGGGCCAGCAAGGCGACCGCCGGAAGCGCCGCGCCGATCAACCAGCGCCACGACGGCGACGACGGCGTCGACGACCGCACGGTCATGGCTTGATGGCCTGCGCCGCCACTTGCATCGTGCCCGACAGGACCGCGTCGCCCGCCTGGCGCCCGACCGTGATCGGCACGGCACCGGCCGCGACCGACCAGCCGGGCCGTGCCGTGTCGTAGCGCGCGATCAGACGCGGATCGATCGTCACGCTGACCTGCTTGGTCTCGCCGGGTTGCAGCATGACGCGCTGAAATCCGACCAGCCGGCGCATCTGCCCGGCGGGCGCTGCATAGACCTGCGGCACGTCCGCGCCCGCGCGCTTGCCGGTGTTGGTGACCGAGAAGCTGATCACGTCGCCAACCACCTTGAGGTCGCGATAGCCGAACTTCGTGTACGACAGGCCATGACCGAACGCGAAGAGCGGGGCGGCTCCCTTGCGCTGATACCAGCGATAGCCGACGTCCGCGCCCCTCGGGATACTCGACCGGGAACGAGGGTACGCCACCGGTCAGGTCGACCGTGCTGAGATCGAGCGTCGTCGCCTTGGGCTTGGCGGCGTTGCGCGCCTCCGCTGCCTTCACGAGCGTCAGGCCGGGGATCGTCGGTCGCGGCGCCTGCGCGGCGTTGGCGGGGAACGTGACGGGCAGGCGGCCCGACGGGTTCACGTCGCCGACCAGGATCGACGCGATCGCCTCGCCGCCCTTCTGGCCGGGATACCACGCTTCCAGGATCGCGCCGACGCGACCTGCCCATGGCATCGTCACGGGGCCGCCGGTCTCCAGCACCACCACGGTCTTCGCATTGGCGGCGGCGACCGCGTCGATCAGCGCGTTCTGCGTCCCCGGCAGGTCGAGAGTCTCGACGTCCTGCGCTTCGGTGCGCCACTGCTCGCCGAACACGATCGCGATATCGGCCGCGCGTGCGGCGGCGGCGGCGGCCCTGACGTCGTTGCCGTCGAGATAGGTCACCTGAGCCTGAGGCAGGCGCGCCTTGATCGCCGCGAGCGGCGACGATGCGTGATAGGTAATCTTGATGAAGCTGCTGAGGGGCCCGCCGCCGGGCATCGGCAGCTCGAGCGGCACGCCGCCGACCGAGCGGACCTGCGACGATCCGCCGCCCGACAGTACACCGACATCGGCGTGGCCGCCGATCACGACGATCGTCTTGGCGGTCGCGGCCAGCGGCAACAGGTCGCGGTCGTTCTTCAGCAGGACGATCCCCGCCTCGGCCGTCGCCTGCGCGACCTTCGCGTTGGCGGCGTAGTCGATCGGCTGCGGCGTTGTCGGGGTCGGGCGATCTACCAGCTCATGCGCGATCATCGTCCGCAGGATCCGGCGGACCATGTTGTCCAGCCGCACAGCCGGGACGGTGCCGGCGGCGACCGCGGCCTTCAGCGGCGCACCGAAGAACACCTGCTTGTCGAGTTCCTGGCCCGATTCCTGATCGAGTCCTGCGGTTGCCGCCTTGACGGTCGAGTGCACCGCGCCCCAGTCCGACATTACCCAGCCCGTATAGCCCCAGTCCTTCTTCAGGACGGTATTCAGCAGGAAGTCGTTTTCGCAGGCATAATGCCCGTTTACCTGGTTGTAGCCGCACATCACCGAACCGGGTTTGCCCGCCTCGATCGCCATCTCGAATGCCAGCAGGTCGCTCTCGCGCATCGGCGCTTCGGCCATCTGCGCGTCGAGCACGTTGCGGCCGCTCTCCTGCGCGTTCAGCGCGTAGTGCTTGATCGTCGAGACGATGCCGTTCGATTGGATGCCCTTGATCGCCGCGCCTGCCATCACGCCGGTCAGCAGCACGTCCTCGCTCAGATATTCGAAATTGCGGCCGTTCCACGGATCGCGGACCAGGTTGGCGCCGCCCGCCAGCAGCACGTTGAAGCCCTTTGCGCGGGATTCGCCGCCGATCATGCGCCCACCGGCCTCGGCGATGGTCGGATCGAAGGTGGACGCGGTCAACAGGCTGCCGGGCAGGGGCGGTCGCGACATCGCCCTTGCGCATCTCGCCGCCGTTCGCGACGCCGAGACTCGCGTCGCTCTCGTACAGATCGGGAATACCGAGCCGCGGAACACCCGGAACATGCCCCGCGCCCGTCCGCGTCTCGTGCGGATTGTCCCTCTTCAGCGCCGATCCGAACGTCCCGTTGACCATCGCAATTTTCTCGTCGAGCGTCATCTGCGCGAGGATCTCAGCGGCTCGTTCGTCGGGGGTACGGCTTGCATCCATCGACGCCTTTGCCGGGGCGGTCTGCGCCGCCATGGGTGCGCTCGTCATGAGCGCCGCTACAGCCACGCTGGCCCGCCACATCGTTCTCGTCATATGCCTCTCCCGCTTTTTTCTCGCTTGCACACTTATCGAAGGCGCGCGATGATTTAAGAAATAGAGATTACGCATAGATCAATTCGTATTTGTGATTGCTCGCGACCAACGCCGTATCGATGAAGAGGTCAGCATGTCGAAGTCCCCCAGCATGTCTAGCCTTCGCCTGTTCATGCAGATCGCGCATAATCTGAGCTTCAGCGAGACCGCGCGAATGACGAACGTCTCGCAACCTGCGCTCAGCCGTACGATCCGCCTGCTCGAAGAGACGCTGGACGTTCGCCTGTTCGACCGGAATTCTCGCAACGTCACCTTGACGACGGCGGGGGAGACTCTTCTGCCGATCGTCGAGCGTCTAACCGCAGACTTCGACCACGCCTTTACCTCGGTGCGTCAAAATTTCGCTGGAGAGCGAGGCCGCGTGGTCGTCGGTGCGCTGCCGTCGGTCGCGGCGGGGGCACTCCCTGGTATGATCGCGGGTTTCCAGGCAATTTACCCGTTGGTCGAGATCATCCTGCACGATCATCTCTCGGGTACGCTCTATCAGGAAATGCAGGATCGACAGATCGATCTCGCCATCACGACGCCGCCCGACGAGGACAATTTCCAGTTCGAACCGTTACTCGAAGACGATTACGTGCTGGTCTGCCGTACCGGCCATGCGGTCGATCTGCCCGGTACGGCCGACTGGTCGATCTTCGCGGAAAATCCGTTCATCGCGATGGCAGCGCGGAGCAGCGTGCGTGCCCTGACCGATACGGCCTTCATCAAGGCGGCCGTCAGCGTGAAGCCACTGTACGAATGTACGCAACTGGCGACGATGGGCGGGTTGCTCGCGGCCGGTCTCGGGATCAGCGCGCTACCCCAATCGACGCTCGCCATGCTGGGGCAGGTTACGCTTGTCTCCCGTCCGCTGACGGCTCCTATGATCAGCCGGACGATCGGCATGGCGTGGCTCGCCGATCGCACTTTGCCACCAGCCGCGTCGGCATTCCTCCAGCATGTTCTGGCCCGTTGGCCACGTCTCGCGGTGAGTTTGGCTAGTTAACGATTCAAAGAACTGATCCGGCGAATAGCGGATGCCAGTAGAATACTCTGTGAGTCCGTCGTGCATTCTGCCTCGTCGCGCGTCCTCGTCTAATTATAGTTTGGAGGCCGCCTTGCTTGACAACAGTTTCGCTGGCGATCCGCCGAACGAGCGTCAGAAGTTAACCGACGAAGCAGGGGTGACGAAATATCCGCTTCTGGGTCCAAACCCCCGAGGCGAGGAACCCGACCGATCGGCGGTCTCGTCGTCGGCAATCATCGCAGCAGCATTGGCCTCAAACGCAAAGTATCCAAGCTTTTTCGTCAACCGTTATCCCACGCGGTCCCAGTTTGGCAGCAAGCGAGCGGGTCAGCGCTTCGAGCCAACCCTTGGAGGCGGCACTGGAAGCGTCACCGCTCGCACGAGATCAAATAGCGCGACATGGTTCACTTCAAGCGGCGGTCGGGAGGCGGACGGTCGCGTTCCGCGAGCGGTCGGCGATCGCGCCAGATTTGGCAGACGATCTAGACGCGCACGCCAGGAATGGCGCGACGCCGACCTTCGGGGATACTGTCACCGCACCCGATTACTTCGGCTTCATGAACTTCAGTGTCATTCGGTCGCTCTCGCCAATGGCAGCGTATCGCGCGCGATCGTGATCACCGTCCGCGAAGCCCGGCGGCAGTGTCACACACCCCTTGGGGTAGTCGTGCGTATCCTTGGGATTGGAATTGATCGCGCTCTCGCCGGCGAGTCTGAAGCCGGCTTTGGTCGCATAGGCGAGGACGGACGAACGCTTCATGTAACCGCTGCGCGCCTCCTCGATCGTACCGGACGCCTCGGGCAAGTGATGCTCGACGACGCCCAGCGTGCCGCCCGGTTTCAGCATTGCGAACATCTGATCGAAGGCCGCTTGCGTCCGGTCGGTCGCACCGAAGCGCCAATTATGGACGTTGCGGAAGGTCAGGACGACGTCCGCGCTGCCCGCTGGCACCGAGGTCGCGCCCGGTCCGGCCGGGAATGTCGCAAATCTCACGGAGCCGTACGCAGACGGCGCTGCGGACTGTTTGGCCTTGACGGCAGCAAGCCCTTTGTCGTCCGGCCCGGCCGCATACAGCGTCCCATGCCCTGCCAAATACGGACCGAGGATTTCCGTGTACCACCCCCCGCTCGGCCAAATTTCGACCACGGTGTCCGTGGGTTTCACCCCGAAGAAGCGCAGCGTCTCGACAGGGTGGCGATAGCGATCGCGCGCAACGTTGGCAGGTGAGCGCGTTGACGCCTTTACCGCTGCCATCAGGGCAGGCGACGATGCCGGCCGAGCGGCAGCGACGGAGCCGGCGGTAAGCACCAAGGCGAGGAGGGCAGGGCCAGAACGCATAACGTACCTTTCGCGAGGGAGGTGCAGTGTTACCCGATCACGGCGCGCAACAGAAGTCCGCTATCTGGTACCCTCAAGATGATACGCAGGCATTTCTCGCGTAGTGCGCGAGGGCGACAAGTGTGTTTAATCATAGCAATAGGCCATTACCAGGCTTCAAATAGTAATGCTTGAGCGGCCAAACGGGGCGGCTCGAAATGCACTCTGAATGACTAGTTATGGGTCGTCGTTGTCGATAGGGCGGCTGCCAGACTTCGATATGAAGCCATAACTGCCATGCAAAAAGACGTACGCCACGTCGTTGCCCCCGGATCGGGTAGTACAATCAGGTAGTACAATTTGGGCAAACGCCTGACCGATCGGCAGATTGCGCCTCGCGAATACCGCAAGGAGGACGGCGCCGCCAAACAGAGGCAACGTGAGACGGTCGTGGTCGCGCGAACGTGGCTGGAGGGCCGCCCGGGACGCTAACGGATCGTCGACAGCCGCGCGGCATCCTGCAACGGCGCAACGACGGGTCGACATCGCGTTCCAGCCGAGCCGGCGCATCCCGGCGAGCGCATCGTCGAACCCGTGGCGCGGCAGGAGTGCGGCAAGCGCGACGGCCATCCAGAACAGAACCCAGCCGAGGAAGCTTGGATCGTCGACCAAAACCATCGCCAATCCGGCAGCGGCAATCAGCGCCAGTCGCGCCGATCCATCATGCCAGATCGCCCGTCGCGTCAGCAACAGGGCGGTGATCCAGGCGAACGCGAACCCACCCACAACCGCGCCGTTGCCGTCGTCGATCAATATCTCCGCCAGGACGATCAGCGCCAAGGCAGCGCCGATCTTGGCCATCAGTCTTCCATTGCGGTTCATCTTCGCACTCCCCGATTGTCGAGGATCGGCTTTGCCGCGGTCCCGTGAGCGTCGGATCGCGAGGTCCGTGTGCGGTCCGTTCGCTTGTCGTGCAGATCCTGTGCAGAGGATGAATCCAAACCCGGTCGGTTTCCCTCAACCTGCGTTGCGAATGCCTCGGCGCGAGGGTAGCCTCGCTCCGGGGAGTATCGACACATGGCGTGCAAAGACCGGATCGGCCGGCGTTTCGTAACGAAGCGTTGTCGTCTGTCCGTTACCCGTTCGCCGATGCAGAACCAGAGTTCTCACCAGCGCTACGGCCGATGTTAGCGATCTTCCTGACGCCCGCCTACGCGCCGTTCGCGATCGCGTTCGTCATTATGATCGGAATCGGGCTGATCGAGGCGATCGGCCTTGGGCTCGGGCATCTCGATCTCCACGCAGACGTTCATGCCGAAGCGGATGGCGGTGGCGTGCTCGACTGGCTCGGGCTTGGCCACGAACTGCCGATCCTGATCTGGCTCACCTCTTTGCTCGGCTGCTTCACGCTTTCAGGGATTGCCATTCAGCAGGGCGCGACCGCGCTGGCCGGCGCCCCGCTGCACTGGGGCCTCGCCTCGGGCGGCGCATTAATCGCCGGCGGCCTGCTCAACACGCTAGCCGCCAACGGCCTCGCCCGGATCATGCCCGGCTTCGAGACCAGCGTGATCTCGACCGACGATTTCCTGCGCCGCCGCGGCACGATCCCTCGAAGGCACCGCCCGCCGCGGATCGCCCGCCCGCGCGAAGATCGTCGACCAGCACGGCCAAGCGCATTTCATTATGGTCGAGCCGCATGACGAGGCCGGCGCCATCGCCGCCGGCGAGACCGCGCTGATCGTCCGCCGCGACGGCAAACTCTTCTACGCACTGCCCGAAGCCAACGCGCTTCTGCGGTCGATCTAACCAACGCATAACCGGGGAGGGTTTCATGCCCGCACAGCTTCTGAACGTCCTGATCTACGCCGGCATCGTCCTGTTCGCCTTGGTAGTGATCGGCATCATCCTGACCCGGCTCTACCGCCGCGCGACCAAGGACGTTGCCCTGATCCGCACCGGCTTCGGCGGTGAGAAGGTCGTGCTCAACGGCGGCATCATGGTGATCCCGGTGCTCCACGAACTGATGCAGGTCCGCCTGACGACCGTGAAGCTGGAGGTGTCGCGCCTCAACAAGGATGCGCTGATCACGCTCGACAAGCTGCGTGTCGACGTCGTCGGGCTGTTCCATATCAAGGTGAAGCCCGACGCGGAATCGATCGCCGCCGCCGCGCAGACGCTCGGCGATTCGGTCAACAGCCCCGACGCGGTGAAGTCGCTGCTGGACGGCAAGCTCGTCTCCGCACTTCGCTCGGTCGCCGCGACGATGACGATGGAGCACCTCCACGCCAACCGCGCCGACTTCATCCAGAAGGTGCAGGAGGCGCTGATGACCGATCTGGACATGAACGGCTTCCAGCTCGAGTCCGTCAGCATCACGCATTTCGACCAGACCGCGTTCGAGCACTTCAACGAGAACAACGCGTTCGATGCCGAGGGGCTGACCGTGCTCACGCGGACGATCGAGGAGCGCAAGAAGATCCGCAACGACATCGTCGCCACCAACCGCGTCGAGATCGAGCAGCGTAACCTCGACGCGAACAACCAGTCGCTCGAGATCGCGCAGGCCGCAGAGCAGGCGCGCCTGACGCAGGAGCAGACGCTGTCCGCCCGCCGCGCCGAACAGGCAACGGCCATTGCCACCGCCGAAGCCGAGCAGACCCGCCTCGCCGAGATCGCCCGCATCACCGCCGGCCAGGCGCAGACCGTCGCACAGACCGAAGCCGACAAGGTGATCCAGACCGCCACAATCGCGCGTGACGGTGCGATCCAGACCGCTACGATCGAGCGCGACCGCACCATCGAGATCGCGCGGATCACGACCGCTGTGCAGACTGCGCAGAAGTCCGAGGAGGAATCGACCGCCACCGCCGCCGCCAACGAAGCGCGCGCACTCGCCGTCCGGGCGGAGGAAAGCGTAGCCACCGCCAAGGCGACCGAGATCGCCAACCGCAACAAGAACGTCGCCGTGATCGCCGCCACCCAGCGCGCGCAGGAAGAGGCCGTTGGCATAACCGTCGCCGCAACCGCTGAGAAGGAGGCCGCCGAAGCGCGCGCGAGCGCCCTGCGCACCGAAGCGACTGCCGAAGCCGACGCCGAAAAGGCGCGTGCCGAAGGGCGCGAGGCGGCGTTCAAGGTCGATGCCGCAGGTCAGGCATCGCTCAACGAGGCGACCAACCTGCTGAGCGACGCGCAGACCGCGCTGCTGATCCGCCGCGCGATGCTTGAAGCCCTCCCCCGCGATCATCGCTGCGGCCAGCAAGCCGATGGAGAACATCGACAAGATCAGCATCCTCGATGCCCGAGGGCTACACGGTGACGGCGGTAGCGACGGCGCGTCCGGCGGCGGTCAGGGCAATCTCGCCGATGCCGCGGTGGCGGCCGCCATGCGCTACCGCGTCGGTGGCCCGCTGATCGATGGCCTGATGGCGGAACTGGGGATGACCGGCAGTTCGTTGAACGGCATGCTCGCCGGCAGCGGCGCTGACGCGACGCCTGCCCGAACCACCTCCACCGATGCTCACAAACATCCCGCTGCACTCAACGGCGGATCGGGTAACCCTCCGGCCTGATCGGGTAGGTGCGGTCGCAAGATCCTACGAAATCAATCTATGCGCCGCTAGGTTCGGCAATGGATCTTCAAGCATGAGAATTTGGGCGAGGCGGCATATCCCATTGGAACGCCATCCTCGCTAACCGCGGGATTAAGCTATCGTTCGCTTGCAACTACGGTCCACCGAGCGTCGATCACTCGACCCTATTGGGCTTCCCGACTAGGGGGCTACCGGTGGACAATGAGATCGTCGTGACGTGCTTAAAGGACGCTGCCGGCTGCCGGCGTTATCGATGTGTGGGACGTCGAAAACTTTGATGCCCACCTCTTCGACACGCCGGCCGTTCATAGCGAACTGCTAGTCGCAATCACCGCAGTGAAATGGTCTTCGGCGCTTGTCCGATCGCCACCTGCCGTCCTTCCAAGTGCACGGCGCCGGAAATATTCATTGGTGGAATGACCAAGGTCGACGTTCCAGTTGCTGCGTCTTGAGCGACATTGGTCTGCCTACCCTTTATCCTGGCAGTGCCGGCGCCGTCCCAATCATGGACGGTGATCGCAATGCTCTTCCACCATGGCTTGAAACCGCCCTCGGGCTTGGCGAAGTCGATCGACAGGCCGGTGGGGGGTGATCGTGCAGCGCACCGTCTGGCGGAAATAGCCACGGCGCGTGTACGCCAAGGTGCGGCCGTCGTCCTCGTAGAGCGTTCCCATGCAGTCTGCGCCGGGATAGACGTCGAGCCGTAGCGGGCCGTTCGGGGTTTCGCTCGTGCTCTGGACCAAGGGCTGGCGGGGCAGGATGGTGCCGGCGCGGACGAACACGGGCAGGCGATCGAGGCGCGGTGTTTCTGTCACGCGGTCGCCGAGCGTGCGCGCGGTCGGCACGGCTTGCGTCGCCGACTGGATCGGGCCGGCGGCCGCTGGTTCGGGCGTGCCGACGCGCTGGCCGGTCCAATAGTCGTACCAGCCACCTGCGGGGAGGCAGACGTCGTAGGTCTGCGGCGATTCCGGCTTGGGCGGCGGCGCGATCAGCAGCGACTTGCCTAGCGTGAACGCCATCGACTGGTCGCAGGATGCGGTCGCGGCGGCCGGGTAATCGTAGAACACCGGGCGCATGATCGGATCGCCGAACCGCGCGTTCTGGTCGGCCAGCGCGTAGAAATACGGCATCAGGCGATAGCGCTCCTCGATGAAGCGGCGACGAATCGCGAGATGGTCGGGGCCATCGACCCAGGGCTCGACGCGCGGGGTGCCGGTCGCCGAATGGTTGCGGAACACCGGCGTGAACGCACCGATCTCGGTCCAGCGCGTGAGCAGGTCGGGGCTCGGGCCACCCGCGAACCCGCTGACGTCGGCGGCGCTGTAGCCGAAGCCCGACAGGCCGAGGTTGATGATCTGCTGCACCGAAAGCTTCAGGTGATCCCAGGTCGCGCTGTTGTCGCCGGTCCAGGTGACCGCGTAACGCTGCCCGCCGGCATAGCTCGCCCGGGTCATCACGAACGGGCGCTCGTCGGGGCGCAGCTTGAGCAGGCCGTCATACGTGGCACGAGTGTTGAGCATGCCGTAGACGTTGTGCGCCTCGCGGTGATCGGTGATGCGCGCGGCGAAATCGTCGCTGTCGATGCGGTGGCGGGTGTCGAGCGGCATCGTCTTGGTCGGCGTCTCGAAGATCGCTGGCTCGTTCATGTCGTTCCAGAAGCCCGCGATCCCGGCGTCTAGGAAGCCCTTGTACTGCGTGCCCCACCACGCTCGCGCGGCGGTCTTGGTGAAGTCGGGGAATACAGACGGACCCGGCCAGACCGGCGCGACATAGGGGCTTCCATCCGCGTTCTTGATGAACGCGTCGGCCTTGATCCCGCTCTGGTAGGGCGCGTAGCCCTGCTCGACCGCGGCGATGTGGAGATCGGTGATCGCGACCAGCTTTATGCCATCCGCCTTCATCTCGGTGGCGAGCTTGGGGAGGTCGGGGAAGGTCTTGGCGTCGGTGGTGAAGGGGCGGTTGCGATCCTGATAGCCGATGTCGAGCCAGATGACGTCGGTCGGTACGCGATCGCTGCGCAGGCGCGCGGCGATCTGGCGGACCTCGTCGGCGCTGCCATAGCTGTAGCGCGACTGCTGATAGCCGAGCGCCCATTTCGGCGCGAGCGGGGCGTGGCCGGTCAAGTCGGCATAGCGCCGCGTGACCTCCGCCATCGATGGTCCGGCGATGAAGTAATAGTCGATCGGGCCGTCTGGGCCGCCGAACGAAAGCGTCTCCGCATCGCGGTGGCCGAAGTCGAACCAGGTGCGATAGGTGTTGTCGAGCAGGATGCCGTAGCTGCCGCCCGCACCGCCGGTGCCGATGAAAAAAGGGGATCGACTTGTAGATCGGATCGTCCGCGCTGCTGAACCCGAACGCGTCGGTGTTCCAGTCGACGAAGCCATGGCCGCGGCGGTCGAGACCTTGGGTCTTGTCGCCGAGGCCGTAGAAATGCTCCGCGATCGGCAACGTCTTCGTGATCGTGAATGCCTTGCCGTCGGTCGCTACGGGGGCGGCGTCGGCGGAGATGATCTTGCCGTCGAGCGTCTCGAAGGTGATCGCGCCGCCGGCACCGATCCGTACGCGGACGCTGGCGGTGGTGAAGCCGTCGGGGGCTGCGTTCACCTTGGCAGTCTGCTTGCGGGTCGCCGCCGTCACCGCCCAGCTCGCATCCTCGGCGAACGCGCCGTTCTTGGCGACGCGCACGCGGACGAGGCCGTCGGTCATCGCGGTGATCCGCATGGTCGTCGCGCCCGCACGAACCTCGACGCCGTCATTGCGCGGGGTGAGCGTGGGGGGGGCGAGCGTGGTCGTCTGGGCCTGGACGGGTGCGCTGCAGATGGCGGCGGTGGCGGCGAGCAGGAGGGCGATGCGTTTCATACGTGATCCTTGTGGTCCGCGGCGGCGCGGAGGCGAGAGGCGTGCGACCCGAAATTCGATGCGCAACGGTTCAGGAAATCGTCGATCTTGGCCAAGTCGATGGAATCGATGTCGGCGCCGGGCTGGAGGAGCCGCGCGGCATTTGGAAAGGTGCCGTAGCCCGCGAACAGGCAGTGCCAGCTGGTCGCCGAATAATAGCGGCCGAGCCCGGCGCGATCGATCGCCGCGACCATGTCGGCGCCGGTGAACCAGGTGGACATCAGCATCTTGAGGTCGTGGGACAGGGCTTCGACCCCTCGCGCTTCCGCCCAATAGCCGGTCGGATCGTCGTGACGCTGGTTCAGCCGGTAGTGCGCGACGATGTAGTCGCGGACGCCGTCGTAGCGCGCTGCGATGCGCGTGTTGAACGCGGTGCGGACGGCGTCGGTCGCGCCGTCTTGGTCGACCATGTCGAGGAACGCTTCTACGGTGGCAATGACGAGGTGTAGTGCGGTCGCTTCGAGCGGTTCGAGGAAGCCTTGCGCGAGTCCGACCGCGAGCGCGTTGTGCGACCAGCTGTCGCGGACGCGGCCGACGCGCATCCTGAGATGGCGCGCTTCGCCGGCCTCGGCGCCGATGTGCGCGCGCAACTCCGCTTCGGCCTGTGCTTCGGTCAGGTGGCGGCTGGAATAGACATAGCCGTTGCCGTTTCGGCTGGTCAGCGGGATGTGCCACGCCCAGCCGGCCGACAACGCGGTCGCGCGGGTCTGGCTGGGGATCGGTGCGTCGGGGGCATGAGCGGTCGGCATCACTACCGCGCGGTCGTTGAACAGTGCGTCGGCGTAGCTGACGAACGGCACGTCCAGCGCACCGAAGATCGTGCTGCGAAATCCGCTGGCGTCGATGAAGAATTCGCCCGCAATACGCTCGCCATCGGTATCGATCAGTGCGGTGATGTCGCCGGTCGAGGCACGCTCGACGCTGGCGATACGGCGCTGGAGATGGAAGACGCTCAACGTCTCGGTCGCGTGCGCGGCGAGGAACGCGCTGACCTTGTACGCGTCGAAATGATAGCCGTAGCTGACCTCGAACGGGAAGTTCGCGGCGGGCTGCGGCGCGCGGTGTGCGGCGGCCAGGCGGGCGGGGGAGCAGGAACTGGTCGGGATGCGCGTCGACATTACGCCCGGTGCGGCGTGCCCGCGAGTTGTAGAAGAATTGCGGTGCGGTATGGCCGTCGAGCGCGGTGGGGAAGGAATGAAAATAGCGCTCATACCCCTCGCGGTCTGACCATCCCCTCAAAGCCGATCCCGAGCTTGTAGGTCGCGTCACACGCCGGCATCCACTCGGCTTCGGCGATGCCGAGCGTGTCGAAGAAATGCTTCAACTGCGGCGTCGATCCTTCGCCGACGCCGACGATGCCGATCTCCGGGCTTTCGACCAACGTCACGCGCATGCCGCGATCCCGCCAGCGATGCGCGATCAGGCACGCGGTCATCCACCCGGCCGTGCCGCCGCCGAGGATGACGATGTGCTGGCCGAGTCCGTCGATCACCGCTGCAGCACCAGCCCGGACAGCGGCGGCAGCGTCGCCGTGTCGGCGCCATCGGTCGCGAACAGATTATCGCCGTCGGTCGCGATGCCGGTCGGCCAATCGCGCGCGTCATCGCCGAGATTGAATACGCAGAGCAGCGTTTCGTTCTCGGACTCACGCTCGAAAGCGATCACCGCGTCGTCGCTGTGGACGATCCGCAAGCTACCCAACCGCAACGCCGGATGCGCTTTCCGCGCAGCGATCAGCGCCCGCGTCCAATGCAGCAGCGATGTGGCGTCCGCCTCCTGCGCGTCGACCGCGATCGCGCGGTGATCCCTCCCCGAACGGCAGCCAAGGCTCGGTGCTGCCGAACCCGAGATCGGGCGCCGCGCCGATCCACGGCATCGGCGTGCGTGCGCCGTCTCGCGACAAGGTGAGCGGCCAGTTCGCGATCGCTTCCGGGTCGAGCAGGTCGTCGAACGCGATGTCGACCTGCGTCAGGCCCAGCTCCTCGCCCTGGTACAGGAAGATGTTGCCGCGCAACGCGACGAGCAGCAGGATCTTCATCCGCGCGAACGCCTCGCGCTGGTCGGGCGTGGTCCAGCGCGACACCGCGCGCGGCGCGTCGTGGTTCTCGAACGCCCAGCTCGGCCAGCCGAGACCCGGCGTATCGGGCCAGTTGCCGACCGCATCGACGATCAGCTCGGGCGTGAGCCGGTCCGCGTACAGGAAGTCGAAGCCGTACGCGCTGTTGAGCCGGCCGTTGCCGCCGGTGAACAGCTTCATTTCGCGGTCGCTGTCGTCGCCGCCGACTTCGGCGACCGTGAACCCGGCGCCATATTCGTCGAGCAACGCGCGGATCCGTTCGATGAAGCCGACGATGTCCGGATGGCTCTGGTTATGCAGCTTCTGCTGGAAATCGAACGACCGTGTGCGTGCGCGATTGGTCGCGGGCGCGGGCGGATTGTCGGTCAGCGCCGGGTCGTGCATCGCGAAGTTGATCGCATCGAGGCGGAAGCCGTCGACGCCGCGATCGAGCCAGAACCGTGCGGTCGCGATCAGCTCGTCCTGCACCGCGGGGTTATGCCCGTTGAGTTGCGGCTGGTCCTTCAGGAAATTGTGCATGTAATATTGCCCGCGCCTGGCATCCCAGGTCCAGGCGGGGCCGCCGAACACCGACTGCCAGTTCGATGGCGGCGTGCCGTCGGGCTTGGCGTCGGCCCAGACATACCAGTCCGCCTTGTCGCCGCTGCGCGATGCGCGGCTCCGGCGGAACCAGTCATGCTCCTCCGAGGTGTGCGAATAGACCTGATCGATGATGATCTTCAGCCCCAGCGCATGCGCGCGCGCGATCAGCGCGTCAAAATCGTCGAGCGTGCCGAAAATCGGATCGACGTCGCGGTAGTCCGACACGTCGTAGCCGAAATCCTTCATCGGCGAGGTGAAGAACGGCGACAGCCACACCGCGTCGACGCCGAGGCTGGCGACATAGTCGAGGTGCGCGGTAATACCCGGCAGGTCGCCGATCCCGTCGTCGTTCGAGTCCGCGAAACTCCGTGGATAGATCTGGTAGATCGTCGCGCCCTTCCACCAAGGGAGGTCGGCGACGGCTTCAGGCAATCGTGCAGGCATCAACGAGTCTCCGCGGCGCAGACGGCATAGCCGAACGCGGGCAGGGTTATGGTGACACTGCCGGGGGGCGGCAGCGCGAGGAGCGCATGTGCCGGCGAGCGTAGCGAAGCGCGTCGAGCCGGTCTCGACCTGCACCGCCTGCGTGATCGGCTTGGCTGACGTGTTGAACGCAAGCAGGATTTCCGCACCCGTCGTCGGATCGAAGCGCGAAACGGCGAGCAGGCCCGGTGTCTCGCTGCGGCTGCGGATGACCGTCCGGCCGCGGGTTAGCGCGGGATATGAGACGCGCACCTTCGCCAGTTCGGCGATCTGGCGGAACAGCGGATTGGTCTCGCCGAAACTCTCGGTCGCGGTCGTCTTGGTCGTGCCGAGCAGCCGGTTATCGTTGTAGATCGCGACCTTCGACGCGAACATGTCCTCGCGCGCATCCTGGTCGTTGCCGTCGCCGACGAAGCCCTGTTCGTCGCCCGAATAGATCGTCGGCACGCCGCGCAACGTCAGCAGCATCGCGTTCGACAGCAGGACTCGCCTCAGCACCTCCTCGTCGGATGCCTGCGGGAACGCCTTCCGTACGAACGTCGCGAAACGCCCGTCGTCGTGGTTGCCGGTAAAGGTCGGCAGGATCGCCGCGGTGTCGGCGCCCCTTCGCATACAGCACGTCGCCGTCGAACAGAGCCTCGAATGCATCGGTGCCACGTGTGCCGGCGACCGTCTCGACCACCGCCTGGCGGAACGCGAAGTCGAGCACCGCGGGTAGCTTGTCGATGATCGTGTGCTGCGCGAGCACCGCGGGGCGGACCTCGTGGTCGGAGACTTCGCCGAAGATGTGGAAGTTCGGGATGCCGTTCGACTTCGCCCGCGTCAGCATCGCGGGCACAAACTGTGCCCAGAATTCGGGGTTCACGTGGCGCGCGGTATCAATGCGGAAGCCGTCTACCTTGAACCGGTCGATCCACGATCCGAAGATGTCGATCATGCCCGACACGACGCGCGGGTTTTCGGTCATCACGTCGTCGAGACCCGAGAAGTCGCCCATCGTCGAGCTCTCGTTCATGAAAGTCGTGTCGCCGCGATTATGGTAATAGATCGGGTCGTTGAGCCACGCCGGCACCTTCACATTGCGCTCGGCGGCGGGCACGTAAGGAGTGTAAGCATAGGTCGTGTCGGTCAGCCTGGCGAAGTTCGCCGCGGTCTGCACGCCGTCGCCGACGAACCCCGGATTGATCGCCTTGCCGCCGACGCCGCCCTTGCGCTGGTACGGATACGTCGCGCGGTCGCGGTACGGGCAGGGCATGCCGACCGCGCATTCGCGGTACTGGATCACGTCGGCGGTATGGTTGATGATGATGTCCATATACACCTTCATCCCGCGCTTGTGGGCGGCGTCGACGAAGGCGGTCATGTCGGCGTTGGTGCCGAGATGCGGGTCGACCTGCGTGAAGTCGGTGATCCAATAGCCGTGATAGCCAGCGGACTCGTGGCCCGGCGAACCCTGCACCGCCTTGTTCTTGAAGATCGGCCCAAGCCAGATCGCGGTCGCGCCGAGATGCTGGATATAGTCGAGCCGCTTGGTCAGGCCCTTGAGGTCGCCGCCGTGATAGAAGCCCTTCGCGGTCGGATCATAACCGGTCTTCAGCCGATCGCCGGCGATCCCGCCGCGATCGTTGCTCGGATCGGCATTCTCGAACCGGTCGGGCAGGACGAAATAGATCACCTCGTCCTGCGGCGCGCGCGCGCGGTAGTCGGCGGGCGGCACGGCGGCCGCGCCGGACAGCGCGAGCAAGATGGCGGCGGAAATGCTCATGCGCCGAGCCCTGCCGGTGACGCGCAATGCTGCGCGACGAACGCCGCGTGATCCTGCATCTGGCCTGCTTCGCGCGCGTTCAGCTTGTCGATCGTGTCCATGAATTCCCCCAGGTCGCTCGTCGATATCGCGTCCGCCAATGGATGGTGGCCCGTCGGCATGATGCCTTGTCCCGCCAACACCTGAAGCCAGCCGACTTCGGTGAACAGCTCCTCATGCTCGCGGACGATGTGTCCGTTGCCGCGCCACAGGTCGATCTTCGCGGCGAGCGTATCGGGCACCGCCATGTCGCGGCACTGGCGCCAGAACGGGGTGTCGTCGCGCGCCGTCGCCTTGTAGTGGAGGATGATGAAGTCGCGGATGCGTTCGTATTCGAAGTCGCTCTGCCGGTTGAACTCGGTGCGGTCGGCGTCGGCGATGACGCGGCCCGGCAGCAGCTTGAGCAACCGCGAGATCGCCGACTGGATGAGATAGATGCTGGTCGATCTCGAGCGGTTCCATAAACCCCGCGGCGAGCCCGAGCGCGACGACGTTGCGGTTCCACATCCGCTTGCGGCGACCCGTGCGGAACGCGATCGTCCGCGGATCGGCCATCGCCGGAGTGTCCAGCCCGGCGAGCAACGTCGCGGTCGCCTCGTCCTCGCTCATGTGCGCGCTGGAGAAGACGACCCCGTTACCGGTCCGGTGCTGCAACGGGATCCGCCACTGCCAGCCGGCGGCATGCGCGGTCGATCGCGTGTACGGCGTGAACTTTTCGCTCCGTGCCGATGGCACCGCGATGGCACGGTCGCACGGCAGCCAGTGCGTCCAGTCCTCGTACCCGGTGCCGAGCGCCTCCTCGATCAGCAGCCCGCGAAAGCCGGTGCAGTCGATATACAGGTCGGCGGCGACGGTCGTGCCGTTCTCCAGCACGAGGCCGGAGACGTCGCCGCTTTCGCCGTCGCGCGTGACCTGGACGATCTTGCCCTCGATCCGGTTGACGCCGCGTGTTTCCGAGTAGCGTCGCAGGTACCGCGCATAGAGTCCGGCATCGAAATGGTAGGCGTACGGCATCGACGGCAGTGTCCGCGCGGTGCGGGCAGGGCCGCGCTGCATCCGCTCGGCAAGCGCCGCATGCGTGTTGAGCGAATAGGCGCCGAGATCGCCGGCCAGCCCGAGCGACCGCGCGCGCAGCCAATATTGGTGAAACGGCAGCAAGCCGACATCGCGACCGACATCGCCGAACGCATGCATGTAGCGATGGCCCGGCTTGAACCAGTCGACGAACTCGATGCCGAGCTTGAGCGTGCCCCCGGTCGCGCGGAGGAACGCGTCCTCGTCGAGCCCGAGCGCGTCGTTGAACAGATGGATCTGCGGGATCGTCGCCTCGCCGACCCCGACCGTGCCGATCGCATCGGACTCGATCAGGTCGATCTCGTATCCCGTCTCCAGGAACCGCGCGAAGGTCGCCGCCGCCATCCAGCCGGCGGTGCCGCCACCGGCGATCACGATACGCAAAGGGTGATTGGCCATCGTCCGCGTCCCCGCTTCGAAACCGTCAGGTGCCGCCATCGGGGCAAATGCGGGGCGGCGTCAACCGCCCCGCCATCGACATCAGAACTTGTACGTAATGCCGACATAATAGTCGCGGCCATAGCGCTGGTAGTCGATCACCTGGCGCGGATCGTCGTTCTGGTAGGTCACGAACGGCCGGTCTGTCAGGTTCTTCGCCTGTGCCAGGATGGCGAAGTTCGCGAGCGGACCGCTCTGGAACTCATACCCGATCTGCGCATCCAGGATGCCCTCGGATCGCGCGGTGCGATAGGTCGGGTTGGCGGACAGGCCGGCGACCTCGGCGAGGAAGCTGGAGCGGTAGCGATAGTTCGCGCGCGCCTGGAAGCCCCATTTCTCGAAGTAGATCGTGCCGCTGCCGGTCCACTTGGACAGGCCGGGCAGGGTGATCGCCTCGGTTGGGTTGCTGCCGTACTTGATCGTCGACTGCGTGTAGTTGCCGCTTGCGAAGATGCCGAAGCCGTCGAGCGCCGACGTGATCGCCTTGAACGGCAGCGACACCGTGCCCTCGACGCCGAGCACTTCGCCGCGACCGGTGTTGGCGGGCGACGACACGTTGCCGATCGTCTGTCCGGCGGCGATCACCTGCGCCTGCTGCGCCGCGGTCAGCGCCGGCAGCAACGCCGAGAAGTCGTAGGGCAGCGAGTTGTTCGGGTCGACGAAGTCGGTGAGGTGCTTGAAATACCCCGACAGCGCGACATAGCCGCCACCGTTGAAATACTTCTCGAACGACAGATCGATGTTGGTCGACTGGTACGGCTTCAGATTGACGTTGCCACCCGTCGACGTGAACACCGGGAACAGCCCGGCGGGCGTCTGGCCGATGTTGGTCAGGTTGATCGCCACGTCCTGCGTCACGCGTTCCTGGTCGAGACGCGGACGGACCATCGTCTGCGACGCGCCGACCTTGACGAAGCCCAGAGGGATCAGTTCGACCGACATCGTCGCCGAGGGCAGGAAGTTGGTGTATTTCAGCGACTGCTTCACGGGTGCGATCGTCACCGCGCCGCCGACGACGCTGGCGATCTGGCCGGTCGAGCTCTGGTCGGAATGCGCCACCTGCGCACCGATCGAGCCCTTGAGCGGCTTGTCGCCGACCAGGCCGTCGATCGTGACCTTGGCATAGCCGGTCCAGACCTTCTCAAGCACGATATTGTCGCGCACCAGCGCGGACGGACGGCCATCGAACGCCGCGTTGAGCGAATTATTATAGAGATACAGCGGATCGAGCGTCAGCATCTGCGGGATGCCGAGATAATCGAGCGCCACGTTCTTGCCGAGCAGCGCCTCGGTGGGAACGTTGCCGCTCAACGGCGAACCGCTCGCCACGGTGCAGTTGGTGCCGCCGCCGGTCGGGCACAGGAAATAGGACGTGTACGCGCTGGTCTTCTTGCGCTGGCTGTAGTTGCCGCCGGCTTCCCAGCCCTTGACGACGCTGTCGGAGAACTCGCCGTTGAGGCTCGCGCGGAGCGACTTCAGATCGTCCTTGAAGCTCGGCCGGTTGAGGAAGCCCGATTGGACGACCTGCTGCGTGCCGTTGTTGCCCCACCCTTGCGGGTCGGTCAGCTTGAAGATGTTGGTGTTGGTGTAGTCGAGCGTCGGCGAGAAGGTGTACGTGCCGTTGCCGTTCTGCTTGACGGTGACGGTGTCCGCCGCGCCGCTCTTGGCGAAGCCGGTGCCGGTGTTGGTCTCGAGCAGGAAGTCGGTGCGCTTCGCGCGGCTCCAGCTCGCATCGACGTTGAGGTGAACCGACTCGGTCAACTTGAGGTCGTTGTTCCAGCCGAGCGAGAAATTGTCCGCCTTGCGCTGGTTATAGTCGTTGCGCTGCACCGCGAAGACGTTGCCGAACGTCGCGCCGGTCGCGAAGCCGTCGGCAACGGTCACCCCGGTAGCGGTCGTGCCGCCAGGCGAGGTCGGTGTCGTCAACTGACCAGCCAGCGGGAATTCGATGCCGCGCAGGATCTGCGTTTCCTCGAAGTGCGAATACAGCGCATCGAACGTCGAATGGAAGCTGTCGGACGGCTGCCACTCGATCGTCGCGACGCCGCCGTACCGCTTCAGTTCGTTCGACTGGACATACGGCTTGGCGCCGTTGAGCAGGAACGGGCTGGCTGCGGTGCCGGCGCCGCTATAGCCCCACGCGTTGTAGCGCTCGTCCTGCGACGGCGTCTGCGTCGCCGACACGCCGATCGCGATGCCGAGCGTGTCGTTGGCGAACTTGTCGACATAGGTCGCCGACGCACGATAGCCGTAGCGATCGCCATCCGGGTTCAGCTTGTCGATGCCGTTCATCTGCGCGCGGGCGCTGACTGCGATGATGCGGTGCGCCTGGTCGAGCGGACGCAGCATGCGCAGGTCGACCGTACCGGCGACGCCGGCGGCGATCAGCGACGCGTCGGCCGACTTGTAGACGTTGACGGTCTTGAAGAACTCGGACGGATACTGGTCGAACTCGACGCCGCGGTTGTCGCCGGTCGTCACCTGTTCGCGGCCGTTGAGCAATGTGGTCGAGAAATCTGGGCCGAGGCCGCGGATCGACAGGCGCTGGTCGCGGCCTTCGAGACGCTGCGCGGTCACGCCAGGCAGGCGGGCGAGCGAGTCCGCGATCGACACGTCCGGCAGCTTGCCGACGTCTTCAGCGGAGATCGAGTCGACGATCAGGACCGACTGGCGCTTGATCTTGGCGGAGGATTCCAGGCCGGCGCGGATACCGGTGACGACGATCTCGTCACCGCCAGCGGCATCTTCCTGCGGTGCAGGCGGCACGGCATCGGCGGGCTGCGGCGTTGGTGCGGCGACGGTCGGCACCGCGTCGATCTGCGCGGGTGCGGTCGGATTGGCATTCGCGGTACCGGGCTTCGCTTGCGCGAACGCAGCCTGACCCGGCAGCATCAGAGCAGCGGCGAGCGCGGTCGCGCTGACGTGCAGCGCGAGGCGGCCATGCGCGGAGATGCCGGACGCGACGCGCAGGCGGCACGGAATAGACTGGCTCATGAAATCCCCTTCAGGCGAGAATAATCCCGCGCATCCTCAATTGCTTGTTTTGGTATCCCCGACGTCGTGCTGACGCGTCGGGTGTCGCAACACGGCGATATTTCGGGTGGAGGCGTTGCAAAAGGGACGGGCATACGTATTCACTGTTTCATGCAAACCGTGTCTCTTCAGGACCACGCCCGCCCACAGTGGCGCCGGCAAGGGCGCTGACGATGGGTCGCCGGCCGACATCGTTCGACATCGCGCAACTCGCCGGCGTGTCGCAGCCGACGGTGTCGCGGGCGTTGCGCGGATCGAAGTCGGTCAACGCGCAGACCCGCCAGCGGATCGAGGCGATCGCGCGCAGCCTGCACTACGCGGTCGACAAGCACGCGTCGTCGCTGCGGAGCCAGTCGGCGAACACGCTGGCGCTGCTGTTCTTCGAGGAGCCGGCCGAGGACGAGTCGACGATCAACCCGTTCTTCCTATCGATGCTGGGCTCGATCACGCACGCCTGCGCCCGCGCCGGCTACGACCTGCTGATCTCGTTCCAGCAATTGTCGGGCGACTGGCACGTCGATTACCAGGACAGTCGCAAGGCCGACGGCATCATCCTGCTCGGCTACGGCGATTACGAAGCATACCGCGCGCGCCTCGATCACCTCACCGAACAGGGGACCAAGGTGGTTCGCTGGGGTGCGGTCGGTACCGGGCCGGCGGGAATTACGGTCGGTTCGGATAACCGCGGCGGTGGCGAGGCGGCGACCGCGCACCTGATCGCGCAGGGTAGGCGGCGGATCGCGTTCCTGGGCGCGGCGGACGGGCGGTATCCCGAACTTGAGGATCGGTACCGGGGATATCTCGACGCGCTGGCGGCTGCGGGGCTGACGGCGGACGGCGCATTGCAGGTCGATGCGATCACCACCGAAGATGCCGGACAGGACGCGATCGCCGAACTCTCGCGACGCGGCGCCAACTATGACGCGATCTTCGCGGCAAGCGACAGCATCGCGATCGGCGCGATGCGTGCGCTGGCGGCCGCGGGGCGATCGATCCCGGACGACGTCGCGATCGTCGGCTTCGACGATATCGCCTCTGCGCAACTCACCAACCCGCCGCTGACGACCGTGACGCAGGATGCGCGCCGGGCAGGGGAGGCGCTGGTACGGACGCTGCTGGCGAAACTGCGCGGCGAAGTGTCCGACGACTCGCCCTTGCCGACCCGACTGGTGATCCGGGCGAGCAGCGGAGCCTAGCGACGACAACCCTCTGCCGCGACGGGGTGGTAGCGCCACAGGCGACGGGCGGGGGGCGCGAAACAGCCGTGACGCCGACGATCACCACCTCCCCGGCGAAGGCCGGGGTCCAGTTGGGAAACGGCGCTGATAAAGACGGCGATCCCTTACTCAGTGCTCTCCGACTGGGCCCCGGCCTCCGCCGGGGAGGTGCGGGTGTAGGAATGAAGCGGACTCACTATCCCATCGCGCAGGCTTGGCTCAGTCGTCGAACAGGAACAGATTGAGCGTCAGCCGCCCGGCCAGCGGGTCCGAACTCAGCACCACCTCAGGCGGCAGATACGCACAGTGCAGCGTATTCCCCGCATAGATGAGCGCTCGGTCGAAGCGCGCCGGCTGGACCGCGATGCGTTCGTACAATGCCGTGTCGCCGGCGATGTAGGACGCCTCGGGCATGCCGTGCGCCTGCACGCCCGCTTCCAGTTCCGCCCCTGAATCGATCGAGGCGCGACGCATCGACGGTCTCGAACGCTGTCGATCGCTGGCGGTAGAACGCAGTGCCACCCTGTTCGCCGTGACCGAGGAATAGCAGCACGGCGATCCGCCCCCGCTCGACGCCGTCGAAATGTGGCAATCGCTGGATCGGCGCGAGATCGCCAGGCGCCGTGGTGACGAGTGAATAATAGGCCTCCGACACCGCCGGCGCCGGATCGAGCCCGAAATGCTCCGCCAACAATGGCGCGATCCGGCGTCGCATCGTCTCGGCGAGGCGCGGCGGCACCTCGGCGCGGACGCCGGGATAATGCGGGCCGATCGGCGCCATCCGCAAGCTCGCCGCATCCTCGCGCAGCGCGTCCGGGTCGGGCCAGAAATCGTCGATCACGATCAACGGGCGCTGCTCCTCGCCCTGGAGGTGAAGCGTGGTTTTCGGCGTTTGGGTCATACCGGCCTTCATGCCGCCGGGCGGCGCGGCGGGGCAAGGTATTCGTATGCATAGTTGTTTTGCCGGTCGCTTGAGGTCAAGCCGGTTCGTCAGATCGCCACGCAGACAAGTGGCGACCGATCAGGAGAGCCGCGTTTTGACCGAGAAACCAGTCCAGGGCTTTGCCGGCTTGTGGAACATCAGCTTCGGCTTTTTCGGCATCCAGATCGGCTTCGCGCTACAGAACGCCAATATGAGCCGGATCTTTCAAACGCTCGGCGGATCGCTCGACGACCTTTCCTATCTGTGGGTCGCGGCGCCGCTGACCGGGTTGCTCGTCCAGCCGATCATCGGCCATTACAGCGATCGCACCTGGACTCGCTTCGGCCGTCGCCGCCCGTATTTCTTCGCCGGTGCCGTTCTCGCAGCACTCGCGCTGTTCGTGATGCCCGAGGCGAAGATGCTGTGGCTCGCCGCGCTGACGCTGTGGGTGCTGGACGCCTCGGTCAACGTGTCGATGGAGCCATTCCGCGCGTTCGTCGGCGACATGCTGCGCAAGGATCAACACACCGCCGGCTACGCGCTCCAGACCGCGTTCATCGGCGCCGGGGCAGTTGTCGGCTCGATCTTTCCGTTCGTGCTCGCGCATTTGGGCGTATCGGGCGATGCGCTGGCGGGCGTTCCCGACACCGTGCGCTACAGCTTCTGGTTCGGCGGCGCGGCACTGCTGCTCGCGGTCCTCTGGACGGTCGGCAACACGCGCGAATACAGCCCCGAACAGATGGCATCGTTCGCCGAGTCCGACCGCGATGAAGCACACAGCGCTCCGGTCCGCGCGCTTGCCAGCCGCGGCTTCGCGACCAGCATCGCCTGGATCGTCGCCGGGATCGCGGTCGTCGTCGCGGTGCCCGAACTGGCGTTGCAGAAGGAAGTGTACCTGCTCGGCGGCCTGCTCGTAGCCTATGGCGGCGCCAGCCTCGCGGCCATACTCCTCGCGCGTGGCGGCAATGGCGACAATGCGCTGAGCCAAATCGTCGGCGACTTCGCCGCGATGCTCCGCGTCATGAAGCGCCTCGCGCTCGTTCAGTTCTTCAGCTGGTCCGCGCTATTCATCATGTGGATCTTCACCACGCCCGTCGTCGCCCAGTACATGTACGGCTCAAGCGACGCGACGAGTGCCGCCTACAACGCGGGCAGCGATTGGGTCGGCGTGCTGTTCGCAGTCTACAACGCCGTCGCCGCTCTGGTCGCGTTACTGATACTGCCGCGCTTGGCCAGACGGATCGGCCGGGTCAAAACGCATATAGCCTGCCTGCTGTGCGGCGCCGCGGGATTTGCGAGCTTCCTCATGGTGCGCGATCCGACGATGCTGATCGTCAGCGAAGTCGGCGTCGGCATCGCCTGGGCGTCGATCCTCGCCATGCCCTACGCGATCCTCGCGTCGAGCCTGCCGCAAGCCAAGCTCGGTATCTACATGGGGTTGTTCAACATCTTCATTGTTCTTCCGCAGCTGCTGGTTGCTACGTTGATGGGATCGGTGCTGAAAGCGTTCTTCCCGACCGAACCGATCTGGACGATGGCGTTCGCCGCCATCGTGATGATCCCTCGCAGCCCTCGCGATGCTGCGCGTCCCCGAGATCCCCGATAAGTTCTCCTGATGCGAGAAGCAGCAAACCGGCGCTGGACGGCTAGAGATAGGGCCGCGCGATGTGGGCGACGTATGCGACGTCTTCGGTGCGCGCGTCGCTGGACATCGGCGATCTGTCTGGTGCGCTTGCCATCGCTGAGGACGAAACCTTAATCGGACTTTCTTAAGCGGCGATTTCTCAAGACCCGATGCGGCATGTGACAGCCTGGATCTTCAGAGTGCCCCGCTGATTACTCGGGGCTCGGATGGCACACAAGAGTCGCATGGCCGCCTTCGGCAGGTAACAATAAATAACTGCGCAGTCCGAGCTTTATCATTCGAGCAAGGTTAAGGACGTTTGCCCCCGTTTAATGAGGGTCGAAAGATGCGAACCCGAACATCCTTAGACCTGGGGTTTGTCGGTCTTCCGGTTTAATCGCCGTGTTCAAACCATTCATCAGTCCCATTCGCTTTGATTGCTCAGCTGGTCGGAACGGAAGGAACATTGCCCTCGAACCGTGTGTTGCCGGGGAGAGAATGGGTGAGGCTGAGATCGCCATTGTGCCCTCGGAAGATTTGCCGGGCCAGCGCCAGACCCACGCCCGTGCCCTCGGTCTTGGTAGTGAAGAAGGGGCGGAAGATGTCGACCCGGTTTGCGACGGGGATACCGGGGCCGGTGTCCGTCATCGTGAACTGCGTTTGGCCGACAAGGGCGGAGATGGTGAGCGTGACCTGCGCATCGAACGAGCCGTGCAACGCCTCGGCTGCGTTCTGCAACACCGCCCAGAGCGCCGCGGTCAATTGATCCGGGTCGGCCAGCAGATGGGCCGGTGCGTCCAGGAGGTCGGTCGTAAACGCGATCCCCGGCCATCTCGTCGTAAACAATGCCGCCAGATCGCTGACGAACCCGGCCAGAGGGATACGCTCCATCGAGGGGGCGGGCAGCTTCGCCAACGCACGGTAGCTTTCGCCGAACCGGTGCAGGCTGGCGGCGCGGCGCGCGACGGTCTCGACCGCGTCGCGTACCTTGGGCAGCATCGGGTCCGGATCGTCGAGCATCGCCACCGCGGTCTCGGCGAGCGAGGCGATCGGGGTGAGGGCGTTGACGATTTCGTGGCTCAGGACCTGGACGAGCTCGCGCAACGCGGCGGCCTCGGCGGCCTTCAGTTCGGCGTCGATGTCGATCAGCGCGCCGATCCGCGTCATCCGCCCTGCCAGCGCAAGGTCGCCGGTGGCCAGCGCGAAGCTCCGGATGTCGGTGTCATGCCCGATCTCGATCGTGGCGGTGCGGCCGGGGCGGGTGTCGGCGAGCGCTGTGACCAGCCCCTCGGGCGGATCGACGACCAGATCGCCTGCGCCGAGCAATCGCCGCGCGGCGCGGTTGACTGCGCGCAACCGGCCGTCTTCGAGCGCGACCAAGGGCGCAGGCGACAGATCGAGATAGGCGTTCAGACGGCGCCGTTCCTCCTCTCCGACGGACGCGGCCGGGATTGGTGGCGCCGGCATCGGCGAGCGCTGACCAGCGTCGACCAGGTCGAGTGCAGTGATCCAGATCGCGATCATCGCCGCGAGGAGCGCGGTGGCGTACAGACCGCGTGTGGCTGCAACCGCCCCACCGGCGCCGGCCGCAGCTATCGCCAGCGCGCGTACCACCGCGCGCGTCCGGTCAGAGGCCATAGCGCGCCATCCGGCGATAGAGCGCCGCGCGGGTCAGTCCGAGCTGTGCGGCGGCGCGGCTGACGTTGAAGGCGTGACGCTCGAGTGCCGCGGTGATCAGCGTTTCCTCGTTGCGCGCGAGCGACAGATCGGGGGGCGAGCGATAGCGGCTCGGCGGTGCCGGGTGAACGCAACACGTCGCCGATCGCGTAAGTCTCGCCATTGCCGAGCAGCACCGCGCGTTCCATCGTCTGGCGCAGGCCGCGGACGTTGTCGGGCCAGCGATCCGCCGCGATCGCCTGCACCGCGTCCGCATCGAGTGGTCCGAGGGGCTTGCCGTGGCGGTAGGCGAACAGCGCAAGGAAATGACGAGCGAGCAGCGCCGCATCGCCCGCGCGATCGACGAGCGGCGGGAGGTTGATTTCGATCGTTCCGACCCGGTCGAGCAGGTCTTCTCCGATTGCCCCCGAACGCGGGTGCGATCCAGTCGCGTGGTCGCGATGACGCGGATGCCGTCGAGCGCGGACAGCAGAACGCCGTTGAGCGTACGAGGTAAGCGGTCGATATGGTCGATCACCAGCAACCCGCCAGCGGCCGCCGCCGTTTGCTGGGCGATGACGGCGGCGTCCGCGGCTTCGGAGTCCAACGTGATGAGCGGCAGGGCGGCGTGGGGCGACGCCTGATGAACCAGTCGGGCGATCAGCGTCTTGCCGGTACCCGCAGCGCCGTGGATCAGGATCGGGGCACTGGTGGATGCGACGCGAGCGACCAGGTCGCGGGCGCGTGCAATCCCGGCGCTTTCGCCGAGCAGGATGCCGTCATGGACCGGCGGTGTCGCCGCTGTCTCCAGCTTCGCGCGGCGCAGCGCAAGCCCGCGCTCCACCGTGGTCAGCAGGCGTTCGTTGTTCCAAGGCTTGATCACGAAGTCGGTCGCGCCGCTGCGCATCGCACGGACGGCGACCGCGATCCCGCTATGCCCGGTGACGACGATCACGACGGCGCGCGCGTCTGCCGCGATCAGCCGGTCGAGCATCGCGAACCCCCTCCTCGCCGGTGGTCCGTCCGCGCGCGAAGTTGAGATCGAGCAGGATGACGTCGATCGGTTCGCCGGCGAGCAGCACCCAGGCCGCCTCCGGGTTCGCTGCGGTCGACACGCGCATGCCGTGCCGTTCGAGCAGCAGCTGCGCGGCCTTGGCGATGTCGGGATCGTCGTCGATCACCAGGATATGTGATTCGGTTGACATGGCCGTCATAGTGTCCGGAAACGGACAGTTGGTACAGTAGGGGTGAGCGCTTCAGCTGCGGAGCACGGAATTATGCAGCTTTGGCAGTAGCTTAGGATCTGGTCGATCCGTCCCGTACACTGTCCGCATGACGGAGACGACCCTGCCAGGAACTGGCGCCGCGATGGATCGGCGTATCGAGCGTCCGCACGCCAAGCGGCGCAAGCGGATCGTGCGCGGTGCGCTTGCGCTCACGGTGGTGGCTGCGGCGGTGCTGCTGTGGGTGCTAATGCCCGGCGCCAATGCGCTGACCGTCGACGCCGCCGCGATCCGTACCGGCGATATCGTGCGCGCGCCTTTCCGCGATTTCGTGCCGCTCCGCGCCGAGGTGGCGCCGTTGCGGACCGTGTTCGTGACCGCGATCTCGGGCGGGCAGGTCGCCGACCTCGCCACCAGCGACGGCGCGATGGTCGCCGCCGGCACGCCGCTCGCACGTTTGTCCAATCCGTCGCTCGAACTCGACGTGGCCAGCCGCTCGGCGGAGATCGTCGGGCAGTTGAGTGCGATCAGCGGCCAGCGGCTGTCGGTCCAGAACACCCGGCAGGACGGCGCGCGCGATCTGGCCGAGGCACGCAATGCGATGTCCAAGGCGCGGACGTTGCTCGCGCAGAAGCAGGTGCTGTTCGACCGGGGAATCATCACGCGCGCCGCGATCGATCCGGTACGCGAGGATGTCGGGTATCAGCAGGCGCGGGTTGCCGCGCTCGATCGCGGGACGGCCGAAGCCGGCGTTACGCTGGCGGATCAATCCGAGGGGATCGCCGCGACCGCGCGGCAGTTGCGCGAGAGCCTGGCGATGGTTCGGGCGAGTCTCTCCGCCCTGATGCTGCGCGCGCCGGTCGCGGGACGGCTTACCGCCTTCACGTTGCAACCCGGGCAGACGCTCAAGGCCGGCGATCCGGTCGGGCAGATCGACTCCGAGGGACAGTGGAAGCTGACTGCCGATGTCGATCAATTCTATCTCGGGCGCGTCCGGGTCGGGCTTGGCGCTGGGGCCGATATCGACGGTCGGAGCTATGCGATGTCGGTCATCAAAATCCTGCCGCAGGTGACCGAAGGCCGGTTTCGCGTCGAACTCGGCTTTCGCGGTGCGGCACCCACGGGACTGAACCGCGGCCAGACGCTCGACGTCCGCCTCGTGCTCGGCGCGGACCGGCCCGCGGTGGTCGCGCCGTCGGGCGGTTGGCTCGATGCGGGCGGCACCAACGCGTTCGTTCTGGACGGCGACAAGAAGGCCGTCAGGCGGGCGATCGTCACCGGCCGACGCAATCCGGACCAGGTCGAGATCGTCTCCGGCCTCGCACCCGGCGAACGGATCGTGACCACCGCGCTCGGCACCTACACCCCCCTTCCAGACCCTCCCTCATCCGATAGGATTCGATATGATCCAGTTACAGGACCTCAGCCGCACCTATGCCTCGGACGAGGTCGAGACGACTGCGCTCGGCGGCATCGACCTCGCGGTCGAGGCGGGCGAGTTCGTCGCGATCATGGGGCCGTCGGGGTGCGGCAAATCGACGCTGCTCAACATCATCGGCACGATCGACCGTCCCACGGACGGACGGTATCTGTTCGAAGGGGCCGATATCGCGCGCGCGCCCGAAGCCGAACTCGCCAAACTGCGCCGTGATCGACTGGGCTTCGTGTTCCAGAGCTTCAACCTGATCGACGAACTGACGATCGCCGAGAACGTCGCGCTGGGTCTCGCCTATCGGACGATGCCCGCGCGCGAGAAGAAGGACCGCGTGGCGGCGGCGATGGATAGGGTGGGCATCGCCCACCGCCAGCGCCACCACCCGCACCAATTGTCGGGCGGCCAGCAACAGCGCGCCGCGATCGCCCGCGCGATCGTCGGCGAGCCGCGGCTGATCCTCGCCGACGAGCCGACCGGCAACCTCGATACCGAGAACGGCGCGCAGGTGATGGACATCCTCGGCCAGCTGAACGCCGAGGGCGCGACGATCGTGATGGTCACCCACAGCCCGTCGCACGCCGATAGCGCCAAGCGGACGGTGCACATGCTCGATGGCCGCATCCTGTCGTCGGCACGGCGCGCCGCCTGATGCGCCGCTCGCTCCAGATGCTCGTGCTGATGCTGCTCTTGGTGGTCCTCGTCCGCCATCTCGCCGCGACCAAGTCCGGCCCCAAGCCCGGCCCCGATGCCGCAAGCGACGTCTGAAGGAACTGCCATGTCCGCACTCACCAGCCTCTATCGTTCGCTCGCGCATCACCGCCTATTCGCCCTGCTCAACATCGGCGGCCTCGCACTGGGGATTGCGACGTTCCTCGTGCTGTTCCTCTTCGTCCGGTTCGAGACCGGGTACGACCGCGTATTGCCGCAGCAAGATCGGTTGTGGGTGATGGAGGAGCGCTATGTGATGCCGGGCTATCCGGCGGACACCAATCCGAACACGATGGGCAGCGAACTCAAGATCCTGCAGGCGGATTACCCGCAGCTGGTCGGCACGCGCTACATGAACATGGCGGCGACGGTGCAGCAGGGCGGGCAGGCGACGGCCGAGGATTTGGGCACGGTCGACCCGAACTTCTTCGATCTCATGCGCTTTCCCGCGGTCGAGGGGAATCCAGCGGCCACGCTCGCCGATCCGAACGGCCTGGTGGTCACGCAGAAGACCGCGCGGAAATATTTCGGCAGCCAGTCGGCGATCGGCCGGACGTTGCAACTGTCTATCGATGGGACGACCTATCCCCTACAAGGTCGGGGCGGTGCTACGCGACATGCCCGACGACGTCACCTTCAAGAGCGAGATGTTCGCGCAAATCTCGCGGACCCGCTTCGGCAACGAATGGTGGGAGCATTGGGGCAGCGCGTCGCTGACCACGTTTTTGCGGTTTCCCGATGCGGTGGCGGCGCGGACGTTCGAGGCGCAATTGCCAGCCTTTCTCGATCGCCACGCTTATGCCGGCGGCAATCTGAAGAAAGGCGAGTATTTCCAGTCGCTGCGGCCGCTGACCGCGATGCATCTGTATAGTCCGGGTGATCGCGCGATCGTCACGACTCTGGGTGCGGTCGGGCTGCTGACGCTGCTGATCGCCATCGTGAACTACGTCAATCTGGCGACCGCGCGCGCCGGGCTGCGTGCGCGCGAAGTGGCGATGCGCAAGGTGCTGGGCGGCACGCGGCGGTCGCTTATCCGCCAGTTCCTGGGCGAGGCGCTGGCGACAGTCGCCGTGGCGGCGCTGATCGGGCTCGCGCTGGCCGAGATCGCGCTGCCTTTCATCAACGCGCTTGGCGGAACGACGCTGGCGATCCGCTACGTCGGATGGGACGGCGTCGTCCTGCCGCTGGTCCTGCTGGTCCTGGGCATCGCTTTGGTCGCGGGGCTGTATCCCGCGTTCGTGCTTTCGGGGTTTCGCCCTGCCGCGGTGCTAGCCTCGACGCGCGCGCCCGGCGGTGGGCGTAGCGGCACGAGGCTGCGAAGCGCGCTCGTCGTCGTGCAGTTCGCGATCGCGATCGCGTTCGCCATCGCGACCGGAGTCATGCTGAAACAAACCGAGCATATCCGTGACGCCGATCTCGGGTTTCGCCGCGACGGGTTGATGATCGTGCGGTCGCTGATGACCGGTGGGATCGACTCCCCACAGCGCGCGGCGATCCTGCGCAGCCTCGCGGCGGCACCGGGCGTCACCGGCGTGACGGTCGCCAACAACGCGCCGGGCGACCAGAGCACGACCAATTTCTCGGGATATAGTCGCGCAGGAGCGTCCGGCAGCAAGATATCGTTGATGGATGTCGGCACCGGCCGCGACTATTTCCGCGTGTACGGCGCGCGTCTCGTCGCGGGGCGCCTGTTCGACGTCGCGCATGCCGACGACCGCGGCCTGTTGACGCTTGCCGAACGCAAGCGGGCAGGGCCCAATGTGGTGATCAACCGGACCGCGGTGACCGCGCTGGGCTTTGCGTCGCCGGCCGCAGCACTGGGGCAGGCGATCAACGACGGCGAGCGGGACTCGACCATTATCGGCATAGTCGACGACCTGCGCTTCAGAAGTCCGCGCGATGCCGTCACGCCGGTCGCCTACACCTACAACACCGTCGATATCCTCTCGCCGTTCGCGGCGGTACGCTACGCCGGCCGCGATGCGAAGACGATGATGGCGGCACTCGAGGCGGCGTGGAAGCGCGTCGTTCCCAGCGTTCCGTTCGAGGCGCGCTCGGTCGAGGACAATCTGTACCAGCGCTATTACAAGGCGGATGCGCAACGCTCGCGGCTGTTCACGATCGGTGCGGTGCTGGCGATCCTGATTGGCTGCATCGGGCTCTACGGGCTGGCGGCGTTCGACACCGCGCGGCGCGTCAAGGAAATCGGCATCCGCAAGACGCTCGGTGCCTCGACTGCCGAGGTGTTGCGGCTGCTGATCGGCCAGTTCCTGCGCCCCGTGATCCTCGCCAACCTCGTCGCGTGGCCGCTCGCCTATGTCGCGATGCAGCGTTGGCTCGGTGGGTTCGACGACCGCATCGCGCTGTCGCCGTTGTTCTTCGTTGGCGCGTCGTTCGCCGCGGCGCTGATCGCGAGCGGCACCGTATTCGGGCAGGCCTGGCGCGTAGCCCGCGCCGAGCCCGCGCGCGCGTTACGCCACGAATAGGGGCCGGTGGATGTCCTCAGCCTTCCCGACGTTGTACCGTTCGCTCGCCCGGCATCGGCTACACGCCCTCCTCAACATAGGCGGGTGGGCGCTCGGCATCGCGTGTTGCCCCACCAGCCGTCAGACGGCGCGCGCACGCTCCTCGACGATCCGCTCGAGCATCGACAATGGCATCGCACCGGCTTCCAGCACGTCGTGGAAATGCTTCAGGTCGAAGCGATCGCCGGCGATCGCCTTGGCCTTCTCGCGCGCGCGCAGCCACGCCGCATGACCGATCTTGTAGCTGCATGCCTGACCCGGCGAGACGCAATAGCGCTCGACTTCGCGCTGCGAGCGTCCGGGGGCGAAGCCGACCGTATCGACAAGATACTTCGTCGCCTGGTCATGCGTCCACCGCTTGGTGTGGATGCCGGTATCCACGACCAGCCGTGCGGCGCGGAACAGGAACGACTGCAGATAGCCGGCGCGTTCCACGGGCGAGGCATAGCCCCCGAGTTCGTCGGCGAGTTGTTCCGCATAGAGCGCCCAGCCTTCCAGATAGGCGTTGAAGAAGGCGATCTTGCGCAGCGGGTGTGTGGGCGCACGTTGCGCGGTCGATATCTGGAGATGATGCCCCGGCACGCCTTCGTGATAGGTGAGGCTCGGCAGCGTGTATTTCGGCCAGTCGTGCACGCTCTTCAGGTTGATCCAGTAGATCGCGGCACGCGAGCCATCGAGCGGCGCGCGGAAGTAATAGCCGTTGGGTGCACCGTCCTGGATCTCGGGCGCGACGCGGCGGATCTCGAGCGCGGCGTTGGGCGGGTTCGTAAATGCCTTAGGCAGCCGTGCCTGCATTGCCTGGACGCCTGCGTTGAGGCTGGTGAGCAGTTCGGCACGGCCGGCGTCTGTGTTCGCGAACAATTGCGCGGGCAGGCGGTTGAGCTGGTCGAGGCGGGCACCGACGCTGCCCTGCGTGAGGCCCTGTCCACGCAGGATCGGATCGAGCTGCGCGGTGAGTTCTGCGACCTGCTGCAGGCCCATGCGATGGACTTCGTCGGGCGACAAGCTGGTGGTGGTTGCCTGCGCCAGCGCGGCGGCGTAGATCGCATCGCCGTTGGGGATCGCCCAGATGCCGGCGGCGCTGCGCGCCGAGGGCCGCAGCGACCGCAGCAAAGCGATCTGGCGATCGAGCGCCGGATAGACCTGGGTCGCGACGATCCGGGCAGCGCGTGCCTGCCAATCCCCGGCGATCTTTGCGGGGCCGGTGCGGCTGGTCAGCGCCTGGACGAGCTGGTTGTCGGCCGGGCTGGGTGACCGCAGGTTTGCCATTTGGCCTAGCGCGAGATCAAGGGAGAAGTCGGGCGCCAGCCTGCCCTTGGCGGCCTCGCGACGCTGAACCTCGGTTTCGTTATCCAGCTGCCGGCCCATCATCGCCAATCGATCCAGATAGGCTTCGGCATCATCGGCGGTCTTCACCGGGTGGGTCGAGGCCAGGAAGTCCGGCATGGAGAAATAGACGCCGTCCTGCTGCGTGATCGGATAGGGCCCCTGCGGCGTGGAGAGGCCGAACTTCTCCGGGCCGACCATGTTCGACTGGATGCTGTAGAGGACGACTTCGCGATCGATGCGCGCCTGCGGCGACAGCGAGGCGGGATCGACGGCGGTGACGAGCGCCTGTGCCTTGCGGTTTCGTGCCAGGTCCTTCGCGATGGCGGCGTAGCTGTTGTCGCCCAGCATGTGGCGCAGATCGGCATCCTTGCCAGTATCGAGCCCCAGCGAGGTGGCGAATTCCGGCGATTGGCGAACGGTTTCGTGCAGTACCTGATCGAAGGCCGCGTTCAGCCGGGCGTCGCCTGGCCATGGTGCCGCTGCTGTTCCCGCTGACGTCTGCGCAAACGCGGATCGTGCGGGTAGCACGCTCAGCGTGGCGGTAGCGGCACTGGACATGATAAAAGCGCGACGATCCATGCCGATGTTCCTGACTGTGAAGCTGATGGCGCCACGCTAGGCGACAGTAGGGCAGCCGCGCAACCCTACTGCATTGGACAGCCCCAGCAGTACAGCCTCACGCATCGTGCAGTCAGGCCAATGCGCAGCCAACCCCGCTCTGTGACGTCCGTACATCTTCCTGAACTTCGCCCGCTAAAGAGGGAAGCGTTCGCAGCTTTCCGGATTAATACGAGGCATCGATAAGCTCAGATGTAGCGCAGTAGCCGATCAAACTCCCTCTCCGAGTGTTCCAACTTCTTGACGATATATGTGCCCCGCGTGACAAGGGCGATAGTGTCCTTAAACGGTCAATCAGCCGGCCTACGACGTGCGTATAATGATGAGAGGATCGACCTGTGACGCCACGGCTATTAGCGTTGGCATGCGCCGCGACTGCACTGATGGGGGCCAGGCCACCTGAGGCTCGACCCGCAATCACGGGGATCTCGCATCTCGCTGTCTACTCGCGCGACATGGCCAAATCGGAGCATTTCTACACGCACGTACTCGGCGCACGGAAAGGTATGGACCCGGAGAACGCAGCCGGCGTCCGCTTCTATTTCAGTTCTCGTCAGTTCGTCGAGGTGCTGCCCGCGCCTACCGGACACGGCGCCAGCTTGCTCGCCCATGCGGCCTATCTCACGACGGACGCAGCGCGCCTGCGCTCATGGTTCATGGGGCAGGGCATGACGGAGCTTGGTCCGGTCCAGGGCGTGGCTGGCGGCGATCGTTGGTTCGTTACGCACGATCCGGAAGGTAACGAGGTCCAGTTCGTTCAATCCGCCAGTCCGGATGCCAACGCGGTACCTGGAGCGATAAGTAGTCGCGTCATTCATGTCGGCTATGCGGTCCATGATCGCGCTAAACAGGACAGCTTCTATCGCCGCCTGCTCGGCTTTCGACCCTATTGGTTTGGTGCGTTCGAGCCGACAAAGGTCGACTGGGTATCCCAGCAGGCGCCGGATGGGCGTGACTGGATCGAATACATGATGGTCGGGCCGGGATCAGACGTGCCGATCGCCAAGGTGAACGCCAACCAGCTTGGCGTCCTCAACCATCTTTCGCTTGGCGTGTCGAACATGCAGGCAGCCGTCACGACCTTGTATCGGGAAAGCCGCTTGAGCCCGCGTCACGATGGACCCCAGATGGGGCTGGACGGCAAGTGGCAGGCCAACTTCTACGATCCGGACGGGACCCGGGTCGAGTTGATGGAGTTTCAGCCGGTCACCAAGCCGTGCTGCTCCGCCTTCACCGCCGAAAGCCCCACGGACTGAAGCCAATGTGATCCTCCGGCGCGTATCGCGTCACCGCGCCGCCGAAACCCGCCAAACGACGTTGCCGGTATCATCGGCAACGAGGACCGCGCCTGTTCGGTCAACAGTAACGCCGACGGGACGACCGCGAACCTTGCCGTCGGGCGACACGAAGCCGGACAGAAAGTCCTCGGCCTTGCCGCTTGGGCGCGCGTTGCTGAACGGTACGAACGCAACCTTGTAGCCATTCAGTTCGTCGCGATCCCAACTGCCATGCTCGCCGATTAGCGCACCGCCGCGGTAGCGGGGCGGAAGCGACGACCCGGAATAGAATGTGAGTCCAAGCGCCGCGACATGGCTGCTCAGCGCGTAGTCCGGCACGATTGCGCGCGCGACCAGATCGGGTCGCTGCGGCATGACGCGTGGATCCACGTGACGGCCGTAATAGCTATAGGGCCAACCATAAAAGCCGCCATCGCGTACCGAGGTGAGATAATCCGGGACAAGGTTCGGCCCCAGTTCATCGCGTTCGTTCGCGACGACCCAAAGCGTGTTGGTCCCTGGGTAAAAGTTGGGGCTGTTCGGATTGCGCAGTCCCGTGGCGAACACGCGGGAGCGGCCCGATGACCGATCGATTTCCCACACCGCCGCACGGTTCCTCTCGGCCTCCATGCCGTTCTCGGTGATGTTGCTGTTCGATCCAACCGTCGCATAGAGCAGTTTGCCATCCGGGCTCAGCGTCAGGCTCTTCGTCCAGTGATGGTCGATTGGCCCCCCGGGCAATTCGGTCAACCGCACGGGGGCGGCCGTGATCCGGGTCTGACCCAGCGTATAGGGATATCGCAGGACCGCGTCGGTGGCGGCGACGTACAGATAATTGTCGGCAAAGACGACGCCGAACGGCGAGAAGAGATGGTCGACCAGAACCGTACGCAGTTCGGGTACACCGTCGCCATTGGTGTCCCTTACCAACGTGATCTGATTGGTCCCGCCCTTTGGTTTCGCACCGTTCTGGCCGGTCGCGTACTTCTGGACCCATGACACGATAGGATTCTTCGGCCGCGTGATCGGATCGAGGTTCGGGCCTTGGGACTCGACGATGAGTACGTCGCCGTTTGGCAATGCCAGAATGTTTCGCGGATGATTCAGATCGCGTGCCAGCGCCTGTACTCGTAAGCCAGCCGCAGCGGTGGGTGCTTGGCCTGCACTCCAACCCACGACCTCGGCGACGTGGATGGGCGGAACAAGATATTGCTTTGGGGCAGGCAAGACGGGATTGGACCCGATCTGCGAATTGCGATCGAACTCTGCGCCGCCATCGTTGCAGCCGGCAAGCGCGATCGCCGATGCCACCGCAACACCCGCGAGAAGGTTCCGGGCGCGCGCCGTTGCGACGATCACGACCGCACCCCGACGCGATGCTTGTAGACGAGCGACCCACCTAGCCACGCACTGACCCCGAGCAACACCACCGAGATGACCGATAAGGTCAGGCCTGTCGGTACCACGCTCGTCCAACCATCGCGGCTGTGAACGAATGCGTTGAAAAGCTCGATCACGAACACCCCGAGGTTGATGATCATATGCGGTGTCGCCGGACGTGCCGCGCGCACTCGCCGGTCACCGGCATAGTCGATCATCCCGGTCACGGCAGCTAGTCCACCCATCACCAACCCGGCGGTGATCAGCCAGATAGAAAAGTTGCTCCACATGATGTTTGCCGACCCTAGATAAGCAAGATCAGTTAGCAGTGCGCCTATGAAGCAAACGATCGGGAACGGTACCAGCATGGGATGGAGGGGGTGGCCAAAAAAGCTTGGCCGTGGACCTTGGGTTTCCCCGTCGGTGCGATGCTCTTCAGATCGAATGCTCATACTGTCTAAGCGTTAAACTGGGCAGTGAGTTCCCGGCAATAAAGTATCCGAGCAAGTATCGATCGTATTTAAATGTAGATCAGTACGTTTTTCCCCAAATTAACCGCCGTTCTTCGGACATACTAACGACGATCGTACACGAGGCTAAGTAACATGAAACTTTTGACATGTTGTCGTGGCGCGCGCTTCGCGTGGTCCGCAATTGCCGTGCTGGCGTCCATCGATGCGTCAGCGCAGTCGGTGCCGACGATCGATACCGAGGATGCGACGTTAGGGTCGGCCAAAATATCCGGGGGCGGCGACCTTCATCCTCAACTGGCGTTCGACGTTCGCAATGGCGACTTCGCGCGAGGCAATTACGATGACGATCGTGCGGACCCTAGACCGGCTGCCTGTCCACGCGCAGCTCGGCATCGCGATCGATCTGTCGCACGGCTCGGATGGCGCGGCGACTACCTGGCTGGTGTTGCGCTCCTCCAATGGTTTTCATGCGCCGTCGACGGGAGAAATGTCGACACCGCGGATATGGTACGAGAGCAACAATCTCGCGGCTCTGGTGTTCACGCCGCTGAAGGGGCTGAGAGCCGCCGGAGTCTATACGATCAAGACGAGTCCCAACGGCGTGTCGGCCACGACGCACGAGGCGAGTCTGTCGCTTGCCTATGACGGCGATGACGTGGTGGGCAAATTGTCGCCGACCTTCGCCGTCACGATGCGACCGAAGGGAGACAACGGGGTCTTCACGCTGGCGGCGATCGAGCCGGGTTTCGACCTTTCCGAGCGCAAAGACGGGCCGAAATTGAGCATACCGGTCGCGATCGGGCGAGGATGGAGCGGCTTCTATGGTTCGGGAAGTGGCAGCCGTAGCTACCTCAGCGCCGGCGCAGCCCTCGAGCAGCCATTTCTGCTGGGCGCCATGCAGTGGAGTACGCGCCTTGAGGCGCTGGCAGTCGTACGTGACGATCGCCTTGCCGCGCTGAGCGGTCCGCGCGGGGAAACCGGTACCGTCGTGCCGCTGATCACGTGGTCAGTTTCCACGGCATATTAGTCCACGATGGCTATCGGGAACCAATACGCCGCCGATAAACGACGCCGCCGGCCGCGGCTGCTGAAACCGACGCCCGAACGACATTCTAAGGCCAAGGCGACAGCAGCGACCGCACGGGATAGTGCCTAAATCAGCCATTCGAAGGCACGCTTCAATCGTGCCGCACCATCGCTGTCGAACGGGCGCCCGTGCGCGAAGATCACCCGGTCAGGCTCGAGCGCCACGATCGCCTGCACGGCCTTCTTGGCGTCCGCTCCACCTAGCCGTACCGGTAGGCGCAGGTACCGTGCGGTCGTGCCGCGCGTCGCAGCGGAGGCCTGCATCATCAGTCGCGTGATGGGCGGAAGCTTTTCAGGATCTAGGTTTTCGATGAGGTCGACGAGAACGAGCGTCTTGGTTTGCCGGTGGAAGAACCAGACCTCATTGAAACCGGCACCGCCCTGCACGATGCCCTGATCGAGCGTGCCCGACCATTCGGCGGGGGGGCGTCTCACCCAGTACCGCATCGAACCGGACGGACGATGCACGGACCGGCGCCCGGTCCCGTAGCCCCGGCGCGGCCCAAGTGGTCGCTTCGGGGTAGGCGCGTTGCCAGTCGGCAAGGAAAGTCCAGTGGGCCACGTTGGGTGCGACGAGATGCCGTACGCGACCCAGCGCGTCGACGGCCTGGGCCACCTTGGTCGAAAAGGGGGTGGGCGAGTGTAACAGCAGATCGCCGTTCTCGAGCCTAAGGATCGTCATCCGTACAGGTAATGTGAAACCCATCGCATCGATCGGTCCGCTGTCGACGATCCACACACCCTCGGCAACTGCTTTGGGGACGTCGAGTGGCGGGTAGGTCGCGCGCCGCCGGGCCTCCGGATCGTGCGAGCGTAGGCTACCGCCTGCCAGTGCCCAGAGGCCTAAGGCGGCGACGCCAGCGAGGCCAGCCGCGCCGATCAGCCGATGGCGTCTGCCCCTCTGTGAGGATGCTTGGTCCGCGAAGAAGCGTCGCATATCGGCCAGCAGGAGTTCGGGCTGTTCGAGTGCAGCAAAATGGCCGCCGGCCTCCATCTCGTTCCAGTGGACGATGTTGTAGGTCTTGCGTGCGTGTGATCGTGGTGGCGGCGGGAAGACGGGGTCTGGGAAGGCGGCGACGCCGGTCGGCACCTTTATGCGGCTGCCGGCCGGAAATTGGCCCGACCCCTCCAATACGCGACCGCGATACATCCAGGTCGATGTGATGAAGGACCCCTCGACAAGGTAAAGCATGATGTTGGTGAGGAGCGTGTCCTCGTCGAAGGCTTGCCAAAGATCGGGCCGGCCCTGTTCGTCGCGCGGCACGTCCGCCCATGCACCGAACTTTTCCAAGATCCAGGCGGCAACGCCGACGGGGCTGTCCGCCATGGCGACCCCGAGCGTCTGCGGACGCGTGCCCTGCTCTTGCGAGTAGCCGGTCTCCTCCTTGGCCAACGTCGCGCGTCGTGCTGCCCAGGCGAGTTCGTCGGGTGTCTTCGGCGATACGTCTGCAGCCTGGATGAGAACCATGTTGAGGTGCAGCGCGTCGATGGTTTCAGGATGATCGTGCGCCATCCAGCTTCCGATTGCTGCGCCCCAGTCGCCGCCTTGCACAAGATAGCGAGCATCCCCGAACAGTTCGGTCATCAGGCCATGCATGATCTCGCCAGTTCGACGCGGTCCGATCGGCGCGGCAGGACGCCCGGAGAAGGCGTAGCCCGGGAGCGAGGGTACGACGACGTCATGGCCGTCGGCGACCAGCGGAGCGATCAGCGCTTCGAATTCGATGAACGACCCCGGCCAGCCATGCAGCAGGAGCAGCGGTGCGCGTGAACCATCGCCCCGCGCATGAACGAAATGAAGCTTCTGGCCGAGTACTTCGCTGGTGAAGTGGGGTAAAGCATTCAACCGACGTTCCTGCGCACGCCAGTCGAACCTAGTACGCCAATAGTCCACGAGCCGCTTGAGGTCTGCTAGGCCGACGCCCGACTGCCAGCTTCCGGCGTCCGGCAGCGCCCCCCAGTCGAACGAGGCGACTTTGGCATTGATGCCGGCGAGCCGCTCGTCGGGTACTGCAATCGTGAAGGGCTTTACCATGTCGTATCCTCGCGCTCCGAGGCGACGTGCCCCTTCTCGATCCACAACGCGCTCGCGTACCTCACGTTCAATCATTCGATAGCCACGGGCAAAGTCGAGAGACGGCGGAGGTTGCGTCAACGTCTGCACGGCAAATCGCCAACGGAACTCGATCGCTTCGCATCAAGCCATGACAAGCTCGATGTTCCGATGATCGCTGAAGATCTCCACGACGATCTCGAAATAGGTTTGCCCGGTGCCACGCTCGAGCGCGTCCAGCTGGCGACCAATCGCAACCACGTCGAAGCCGGCTGGTCGCTGCAACTTTCTGGCGAGGAACGCCCGGGTCGTCTCGACACCGAGCGCCGTCCTGCTGGCCGCAACGTCCTGCCAGACGATACGAGCCCGTTCCCGCCCCTCGATCGCGCCGTAGCCGCCATAGAGCAGATCGTTCAGCGCATCGAGGCTTTCGCCCAATTGCCAACTTTCCTTGGCCATAAACACCCGGTTTATCTCGACGTAGAAGGTCGGGATATCGCTGATATTCCGGCCAATGATGGTCAACGTCTTCATCAAATCACTCCCGGACCATGCCGTCGATGGGTAGCAACGAGCTTCGCCAGATCTGCGCCTCCCGCTTCAGTTGCCGTCGAAGGCCCAGCGCAACGTTTTCGCCATCTGTCGCGTACCGGACCGAACGACCGGTCTCATCAAGACCGGCGACGCATGCAGGCCATGCATCCGACGTGCCCAGCTCGGGAGAAGGTCTACTGCCGCCTGGGCGATGGTTCGTTGAAGCGGTATTGCCAGTGGGTTGCTCGGCGTCTGATTGAGTACCAACCGCGCGACCTCGCGCGTGCGACCGTCTGCGATCAACGCCGGCTGCATATTGCGAAGCGCCTGATTTGTGCCCGCACGGTTCCGCGGGAGGGGCGTCGGCACCCAGTGCCGATCCTATGCTCGCGAACTCGGCGTAGTAGAGATCCTCCTGCGCGAGCGTCAGTCGACGATCTCCGTAGTGTTGCCACGCCGCGAGGAAGGACCACGCTTCGGATACATGGACCCACGCCAATAAACTGGGGTCGTCGGCACGGTAGGGCGTACCGTTGGGAAGCACGCCGCCGATGTGCGAATGGACCGCGCGGACTCGCGCTATTGCCGCCTCAGCCTCCGCGCGCTCGCCATAGGTAGTCGCAGCGATGAATCGGGCAGTGCGCCGCAGCCTGCCGAGCATATCGGTTCGGAAGTTCGAATGGTCCCAAACCCCGGCTAGAACGGCTGGATGCAGCATCTGGAGCAGCAACGCGGACACGCCGCCTACCATCATGCTGACAACGTCGCCATGCACACGCCAGATCATGGAGTCGGGCGGAAACAGTGCAGTATCGCTCCGCTTCACCGGCTCCTCGCCACGAGCCTGGTCATTAAACAGAGTCCGCACCTGTCGCACGATGCCGGTCTTGGTCTGGTCGCGGATCGATAGCAGGCTGTCGTTCATGCCGTCACGAACGCCCGAGCCCGTATTTAGCAACGGCGGATCGGTCGTCGACATACTGGAACCTATCCTCGATGCCGTCTTATGTTGACGGCCGCTCCCATCTGAGACCATCGCGTTGCCCATGACAAAGAGCAAGGGACGCACCGGCGCGCATGCACGCGCCAATATCCAGCCTGCACCGACGGCGACCGAGCTCGATGCAGCCAAGCGAGAGGTCGCGCAGATCGAGGGGCGGCTGATCGGCCTCGCTGCCGGACATCCCTCGGTCAAGATCTGGAAGGCGCGTCTTCGTGTCGCTCAAGCCGTGATCGCCCGCGCCCCGCGCGACGGTTAGGCGCTGCGACTACGGTGTCTGACGGAGTCGGCTTCGGTGGACGGACGCTGTAATGACGCGGGCGCTATCAACCCCTTGAACTCGCTCACGGAGCCAGCGAAGATCGGTCATCAGCACCGGGAGCGTCCTCTATGCGTCGTCGAACTTTCATTGCCGCCTTGCCTGGGGCCGCTTTGCTACCGGGGATCGGCATGGCGCAGGGCGGTCAGGCCGGACCCGGCGTTCCAGGCAAGCAGGGGGCACCGGGGCCCGGACAAGGTGGTGCGCCGCAGCCAACGACGGCAACTCTTCCCCCGCGCTGGATAGCCGGCGAGGATCGCTTCCTGCGTCCTGACGTAGCCGCGGGCGATCGCCCGGTCGGCGCGAGTTTCGCCTCGCGCACCGCTGCCTATGGCCTCAACGGCGCCGCGGGGACCGCACACCCGCTGGCGACGCAAGCGGGGATCGACATCCTGCGCCGAGGCGGATCGGCGGTCGACGCTGCGATCGCGATCAACGCGTGTCTCGGTTTCCTCGAGCCGACGTCGAGTGGCATCGGCGGCGACGCCTATGCGATGATCTGGGATCCGAAGCAGCGCAAGGTCGTCGGGCTGGCCGGGTCGGGCGCGTCGCCGCGCGGGTTGAGCCTGGAAACAGTGCGGTCGCGGGCGCGCGGCGGGGCGCTGCCCCCGCTGGGTGCGGTGTCCGTATCCGTGCCAGGTGCAGTGGATGCCTGGTGGACGATGCACCAACGCTATGGTCGGCTGCCTTGGGCGCAGCTGTTCGAGCCGGCGATCGCGCATGCCGAGGCCGGCGCGCCGGTGCCGGACATCATTGCCTATTATATCCGGCGCAGCATGGCGGCATTCCGTCGGCCGGGTAACGGCATCGAGGAAACCGCGAACGCCCTCAGGACCTATGGCCTCGCCGACGGCAAGGGCCCGGCGATCGGGCAGGTGTTTCGCAATCCCGATCTCGCCCGCACCTATCGCGCGATCGCGGCGGGCGGACGCGATGCGTTCTATTCCGGCGAGATCGCGCGTGTCGTCGATCGCTACTTCAAGCGGATCGGCGGCTGGCTGCGCTTCGAGGGATCTGGCCGCGCATCGATCGGAATGGATCGAGCCCCATAAGACAGGCTATCGCGGCGTGGACGTGCATGCGCTCGGCGCCAACACGCAGGGCATCGCGACGCTGCAGATGCTGAACATCCTCGAGACCTTCGATCTCGGCGACGCAGGCTTCCAGTCGCCGCTGTCGATCCATCTGCAGGCGGAAGCCAAGCGGCTCGCTTACGAAGACCGGGCGCGGTTCTATGCCGATCCACATTTCAGCAAGGTCCCGGTCGAGTGGCTGGTCTCTAAGGAATACGCCCGCGAGCGCGCGAAACTGATCCGCCGCGACCGGATCCTCGATCCCGTCCATCCCGGCCAGGCGCCCAGCCACGGCGACACCACCTATTTCAGCTGCGCCGACAAGGACGGCATGATGGTGTCGATGATCCAGTCGAACTTCCGCGGCATGGGATCGGGGCTGGTCGCCGATGGTCTCGGCTTCATGTTCCAGGATCGCGGGCAGCTGTTCAGCCTCAGGGACGGTCACCCCAACATCTACGCGCCCGGCAAGCGGCCGTTCCAGACGATCATCCCCGGTTTCGCGACGCGCGGGAACGATCCCTGGATGAGCTTCGGCGTGATGGGCGGCGACATGCAACCGCAGGGGCAGACGCAGATCATCGTCAACCGCGTCGACTATGGCCTCGAGATCCAGTCGGCGGGCGATGCGCCACGCTGGCACCACGAGGGCTCGTCGCAATCGATGGGGGAAGACAGCGCCGGGCTCGGCCCGCGCGGATTGCTGCGGCTGGAATCGGGCGTGCCTGACGCCACGAAGCAGCAATTGGCCGACATCGGCTGGACGATCGGCGAGCCCGACGGAGGCTTCGGCCGCTACGAATGCGTCGAGCACCGCATGGACGGCGCAACGCGGGTCTATGCCGCCGCGAGCGAGATGCGCGCCGACGGCTGCGCTCTGGCCTATTGAGGGGGATGACGATGCGCTACCTGATCCTTGCCGCTCTGGCTTCCGTGGCTATGCCCGCGGATGCCGAAACCTACGAATTGAAGGCGACGCCACAAACGGTCGCCTGGGGGCATTACGATGCCACCGACAAGCCGGTGCTGACGATCCGGTCGGGCGACACGGTGGTGATCCATACGCTGCTGACCAACAGTCCGGCGGGCCTGGAAAAGGCCGGCGTCGCGCCTGCGCAGGTCGAACCGGCGCTGCGGGCGGTCTATGACGGCGTCCCGGCCAGCGCACGCGGACCCGGCGGTCATATCCTGACCGGACCGATCGCGATCACCGGCGCGGAACCCGGCGACATGCTGGAAGTGCGCATCCGGAAAGTCGATCTGGCGATCCCCTATGCCTATAACGCGTTCCGCTACGGGGCGGGGGTTTCTCACCGACGATTTTCCTTATGCGCGGATGAAGATCGTGCCCTTGGATGCCAAGCGCATGGTCGGCCTGTTCGCGCCCGGCGTCGAGGTGCCGCTGGCGCCGTTCTTCGGTAGCATGGGGGTTGCGCCGCCCCCGGCGTTCGGGCGCTACGACAGCGCGCCGCCGACGATCAACGGCGGCAACATGGACGACAAGGCGCTCGTCGCCGGGACGACCTTGTTCCTCCCCGTCTACGCGTCCGGCGCGCTGTTCCAGGTCGGCGACGGCCATGCCGCGCAGGGCAATGGCGAGGTGGATATCACGGCGCTGGAAACCTCGTTGACCGGTACGTTCGAGTTCGTACTGCACAAGAAGGCGGCAATCACCTATCCGCGCGCCGAGACGCCCAAGGCCTATATCGCGATGGGCTTCGACGACGATCTCAGTCATGCGACCCGCAAGGCGTTGCGCAACATGATCGATTTCCTCGTTGCTGAAAAAGGCATGACGCGCGACGATGCCTATATGCTGATCAGCGTCGCTGGCGACGTTGAGATCACCGAGCTCGTCGACCGCAACAAGGGTGTCCACGTCGTCCTACCGAAGGCGGTGTTCACGAAGCGCTAGCGGCGGACTCTGCCTGGGAAGCTCACGGTAACGCCGCGGCGACGTCCGCGGCGAAGCGGGCGATGTCGAACCGCGCAGCGCCGGGGTCCTCGCCCCGCCTGACCACCACCAGATGCCGGGACGGGATCACCATGACATACTGTCCCCGGTTGCCTTGCGCGGCGTAGCTGCCCTCGGGCAAACCCTGCGTGGGGCCGAACAGCCACATCGTCGCGCCATAGCCCGGTCCGCTCAACGGCTGCGGTCCACTCGGCGTCGTCATCGTCCGCATCCAGCCAGCCGGCAGCAGGCGCTTGCCCTGCCAGACGCCGTCTTGCGACCAGAACAGACCCAGCCTCGCCAGGTCGCGCGCGGTCGACCAGACTTGGCTAGAGAGGATGTAATTGCCGTGCCAGTCGGTCTCGGCAACGGTATGCGCCATACCGAGCGGACCGAACAGGCTGGCCGGCAACGCACGGTACCGCGCCTCTCCGATCGCGTTTCGGGTGGCGTAGACCGCGAGCAGGATATCGGTGTTGGCGTAGCGGAAGCGTGTGCCGGGCAGGGCCTCCAAAGGCCATGACACCGCCTGTTCGTCCACCGTGGTCCCGCCGAAATAGATGGCATCGGTGCGATTGCCGGCGGTATCGCTGTGCAGGCCGGATCCCATGCGCAGGAGATTGTCGAGCGTGATGGCCTGCCGTGGATCGCCGACCTTCCATTGCGGCACGGACGCGGGGGCTTTCAACGCGCCTGCATTGGTCAGGCCGATGAGCGTGCCGGCGATCGACTTACCGACCGACCAGGTGCGATTGGACACGAACGGCCCGAAACCGGGGCCATATTGCTCGGCAAGAACTTCGCCGTCCTTCACGACGATTACGCCGACCGTCTTGGTGCCGACGCCGTAGCTGGTCCCGAATGCCTGGCCGACGGCGCTGGTCAGCGTGCCCGACGGACGCGATGCGATGCCGGCGTCACCTTGCGGCCAGCGACGAGGATCAGCGGCCGCAATCGAAGGTGCCGCCGTCGCCTTGCGGCCAGTCGGTGCCGTACTGCCGATCGGCAACGTCACGCAACCATGCCCGCTAGTCCACTCCGCGCGTCTCGGAGGTAGCTTTGGATCGAACCCTACGGAGACGGATTGGCGGGCGCGGTCGACGTTCGCCGTGAGCCTCAGCACGATCTTCTCATAGTCCGGGTAGATGCCGGCCAACTCATCGGCATCGATCTGCTCCGGCGTGCGGCCTGCATTGAAGATGCCTGAGCAATAGAGCGCGGCCTTGTAACCGGCCGCGACGGCGCGCTGGTATGTTCCTGCCGAGGGTTGTGCGACGATCTGTGCACTGGCGGGAACTGACGCGAGGAGGGCGAGACCGGCCGCTTTAAGTATCTGCATGACCGCATTCTTCCATCACGCAACCAGATCGGCAATCCGTTTCTCGGTCATGCGCGTAAAGAGAGGGGGCGCGGTCAAGCGCATCCAGCGGAGACCGGCACGGCAGCGATGACTTGCCGTGCAGGTCCCTCAGCAAGCGCCTAGTCCCGCATGAATTCCGCAAAGACATCGCGCCAATCCGCATGCCAGCGGGACAGGGCGGGGCGGTTTTCGATCAGGTCCCCCGCCGCCCACGCTATCCGCTTCGCATCCTGTTCGGACGTCGTCTCGTTGTCCGGGCACAAGATGTAGAAGTCGCCCGCTGCCACGCGGTCCATCATCAGCGCCACGACCTGTTCGGCTGTCCACGCGCCGGGCGGTTTCTCGGCCAGTCGACCACCCGTCATTCCGGTCCAGGTGAAGCCGGGCACGAGCAGATGGGCACTGACCCGGCTTCCGGACCGTTCGCGCAAGCTGTGGGCGAGGCCTTCGGTCAGCGCTTTCACCCCAGCCTTGCTGACGTTGTAGGCGGTGTTGCCGGGCGGCTGCGTGATGCCCTGTTTGGAGCCGGTGTTGATGACGAGGGCAGGGGCCTCGCCTTCGACCATGCCCGGGACGAAGGCCTGGACGCCGTGGATCACGCCCATCAGGTTGACGCCGAGCACCTCGTCCCACTTTGATGGGTCGGCAAACACATCACCGCCCCCCGCCAATGCCGGCGTTGTTCATCAGCACCGAGACGGGACCGTGACGGTCGACCACCTCCTTCGCCAGCGCGGCCATCGCGGCACGATCCGCGACGTCGGCGGACAGCGCAACCGCGCCGTCCATGGAGGACGCGGCCTGCTCTAGCGCCTCACCGGGACGGTCGACCAGAACCACCCGCATGCCCGCGTCCGCAAAGGCGCGAGCAGCGGCCAGTCCAATGCCGCCGGCCGCTCCCGTGACGACCGCAAGCTTGCCCGGTGCGATCGCTGCGAAAGACGGAACGCTCACGCGTCGATGCTCGCCATCGAGGCGTCTGGGTAACGTGTCCCCTGCGCCGCGCCGGGCGGGAGAATGTCATCGATACGGGCGAGATCGGCTTCACTTAGCTCCACGTCGAGGCGCGCCTAGATTATCCTCGAGATACTTGCGGCGCTTGGTACCCGGGATCGGCACGATATCCTCACCCTGGCGCAATACCCATGCAAGCGCCAGTTGGGCCGGCGTGCAGCCCTTGTCCGCCGCCATAGTGCCGATCGCGGCGACGAGGTCGAGGTTCTTCTGGAACGCCGCGCCCTGAAAGCGCGGGTGGTTGTGGCGCGTGTCGCCGGCGTCGAGATCGTCGGGTGTCTTGAACTGGCCTGTAAGAAAGCCGCGGCCAAGCGGGCTGTACGGCACGAAGCCGATCCCCAGTTCGCGCACCGTCGGCAGAATCTGGTCCTCGACGTCACGGCTCCACAGCGAATATTCGGTCTGCAACGCGGTGATCGGGTGCACGGCATGCGCTCGGCGGATGGTCGCGGGGGCAGCCTCGGACAGGCCGAGATACTTGACCTTACCCGCGCGGACGAGGTCGGCCATCGCGCCGACGGTTTCCTCGATCGGCACGTCGGGATCGACGCGGTGCTGGTAGTAGAGATCGATGACATCGAGCCCGGTCCGCTTCAAGCTCGCGTCGCAGGCCGACCGCACATAGTCGGGGCGGCCGTTGATCCCCTTGAAGCTGCCATCCGACCCGCGGACGTTGCCGAACTTGGTCGCGACCACGATCCACTCGCGCCGCTCGCGCACGACGCGACCGACCAGCTCTTCATTAGCGCCAACGCCGTACATGTCGGCGGTGTCGAGAAACGTCACGCCGAGGTCGAGCGCGCGGTTGATCGTCGCGACGGACTCCGTCTCGTCGCGGCTTCCGTAGAAGTCGGACATGCCCATGCAGCCGAGACCCAGCGCCGAGACTTCGAGGCCTTGCTGGCCCAGTTTGCGGGTTTCCATCAGATCAGTCCTTGTTGGCGGGCAATATGATTGGCGGTTGAAGGGTTACGGCCTGCGGGATTGTGAAGGTTCATCCCAAACGTCGGCGGCCGTGAGCAGGACTGGGGGCTCCCCGCCCAGCCGGCTGACAAACTCGCGTCGCGCGATACGATGTATGTCGGACTCGAATTCTCCATACGTCTCGATCGCGGTATCGCTGTCGATGCCGTCGAGGTCCGGGTCGATGAACTCCGCCAACGCCTCGCTCGTGATCAGGAACTCGACCATGCCGAGGTCCGTGTGGCCGAGGAACAGGACGCCGTGCCGTTCGGCAAGCCATTCATACTCGCCAGGCTCGAAGCGAACGCTCGCAGACGCCATGGCTCAGCCCTCGTCGTTTGCGCTAGGCAGCCGCTCGGCCAGCGCGGCGATACCGTCGCCGGCGAGGGGTTGCATGGGCCGCACCGTCGATTTGCAAAGGGTGCTCCGGCGTAAGCACGGCAGCGTCACGATGCTCGGAATCGAGCGTCATCCACGTACGAACAGCGCCCTCCAGGCTCGTTACCTCGGCGAGGTTCTCGTTCCCACGCGGCACGTTCTCTAACGCAGCACTCATCCGCCAGTCGATATCCGGCGTCTTCGCATCGTCGCCCCAGGTCGCTTCCGTCATGCTCAAATCCCAAATTGACCGGGAGTGCCGGCTTCCTGATGGCTAAAGCGCTCACCTTCGAAGGCTGGTTCCAGGTTAATTCGCATATCGGTCGGACGGTTCACCTTCGCGGGAGGCCCAGGCCACGACGGGGTTCAGCATGAGCTATCAGGACCCGACGGCGGCGGGTGTCGCCTTCTGGCCGACGCAGTGGACCGATGGGAACAACTGAGCGGCTATTGCTGTGCCTCGTCCGACGCGACCGTACCCATCGTCATCGCCAGCAACGACATGCCGCGGTGTTCGTGATCCAGCTTCAGAAGCCTGACCCAATGCGCGATATGCTTCCCGGCTGCCTCACCGGCCTTTCGCAGATGCTGCGGGGTCGAGAGATCCGTGTCGTTTTCGATCACCGCGGCGATCGACAGCGCGAAGAAATCGATGATGTCATCTGCAATCAGTGCTCGATCCGGGGAATTCGCGGCGAGATACTGCATTACGATGGGCGCGATAACCTGGAACAGGTCGATCTTGGCTTGGTCGTCTACCTTCATCGTGTTTGCGGTCATGCTCGTCTCCTCCGTTCCTGACCTGTATCGTTCGAGACTGGGGGGCGAAAGGCGCAGGCCAACGGTCCCGCCAAGATCGAAGGCGCGATGATTCACCCACAAGAGAATAGCTTTGCCGCAAAGTCTTAGCGATTGGCCGGACGCCTCGAACCTGGAACGGTTCGGCGATCATCGTTTCCGCAACCGCGATCGGCGTCGTTGTCGAGCACGTAGAAATCGCCGAACCAGTGGAGCGTCGCTACACGGGCGTCAGTAGATTGCCGCTCAGTTGGAGTTGCTCGATGTCACGACGCGGAGGAGCGCCGAACAGGCGCGCATATTCGCGGTTGAACTGTGACGGGCTTTCATAGCCCACGGCAAAACCTGCGCCGCTTGCCGTCGTGTTCCCTGACAGCATCAGGCGTCGTGCCTCCTGTAACCGCAATTGTTTTTGATACGCCAACGGCGTCATTTTCGTCACTGCCTTGAAGTGTTCGTGGAGTGACGACGGGCTCATACCCGCGGCGGTGGCGATGTCCCCGATGCGGAGCGGCCGATCGAATCCGGTGCGGATTGTTGCGATAGCGCGGCTGACCTGATTGAGGTGGCTGTCGGCGACTGCCATGTAGCGAAGTGCAGCCCCGTGGGGACCCACGAGCAAACGGTACAGGATCTCCCGTTCGATCAGCGGCGCTAGCGCAGCGATGCTGTCGGGCCGATCCAGCAGCCGCATCAGTCGGCACGCCGCGTCGACCAGATCGTCGTCGCTGCGATATACCGCGAGCGCCGGCAGATCGGCTTTCGGCGCCCGGCCGCCTTCCGCCAGGATGAGGTCCGCCAGCACGGACTGGTCGATGTCGATCTTGCAGCAGAGGTACGGCGCGTCACGATCCGCCTGGACGACGTGTCCGACGAGCGGCAGGTCGACCGAGACCAGCAGGTAATGCGCGGCATCGTAGAGCAGGCTCTCTCCGCCGAGCGAGACCCGCTTGGCACCTTGGGCAATTATGCAAAGCGACGCGTCATACACGGCGGGCAGGGGCACGGTCGGCTGATCGGCCCGGAACAGCGACAGTCGATGGATTGGCGTGCTGACCATGCCGGTTCTCGGGACATGGCGCGCAACCAATGTGGCGAGGTCTGCGATCGTACTCATCATGGGACTGTGTCCGCTGCCAGCCATTGTCACAAGCGGAGTTGAGGTCGTTTTGGAGGATCGTGCAAGGATTGCGGGGGGATCGGTCTCACGCTGGTCGGCAATCCGGTTCCATCTGTGCCCAGCCTTCGAGGCGACACGAAAGGAACCATCATGAACGACGTCATCGACAAGACAGTGCTGATCAGCGGCGCCTCAAGCGGTATCGGCGAGGCCACCGTGCGCGAACTGGCGGCCAAGGGCGCGCGCCTTTTCATCGGTGCGCGCAGGACCGATCGCCTCGAAGCGCTGGCGGCGGAACTCGGCAACAACGTCGCGTGGAAGGCGCTGGACGTAACCGACGCCGCGAGCTTCGCCGCGTTCGCCGATGCGGCGGAGGCGCGGTTCGGACGCGTGGACGTGCTGATCAACAATGCCGGCGTTATGCCGCTGTCGCCGCTCGCCGCGCTGAAGCAGGACGAGTGGACGCGGATGATCGACGTCAACGTTCACGGCGTGCTGAACGGGATCGCTGCCGTGCTGCCGCGATTCATCGCGCAGAAGGCGGGCCACGTCGTCAACGTCGCATCGATCGCTGCGCATTTCGTGATGCCGAGCGCAGCGGTCTACTGCGCCACCAAATACGCGGTCTGGGCGATCACGGAAGGATTGCGCCAGGAGCATGACGACATCCGCACGACGATCATTTCACCTGGGGTCGTGGCAACCGAACTGGGCAACGACATCACCGATCCGGATATTGCCACTGCGCTGACCACATGGCGGCAAAAGTCGCTGACCCCCGACGCGATCGCGCGAGCAATCCGCTACGCTTTGGAGCAGCCCGAGGGAGTAGACATCAACGAGGTCATCGTCCGCCCGACCGCAGCCGGCATGTAGGCGACGGTGCCAAACTCAGTCCGGGCGGACTTTCTGTCCCCCGGACTGGTCAGGTGGACGACCGTCTCGTGAATAGGTCAGCGAGAACCATACATGACAGTCCGGGTTGGAGAATGCGGATCGTCACCCGGCATGATCGGCCCCAAAAAACGAAAATATCCGTGCCTCATTTCGCAGGTCGGGGCGAAAGCCAGCCGCCATCCGCTAGCCAGTCTTGCAGGCGATCCGGCCAGTGCAGGATCGAGATCCGGTTCGACTCGTCGAGATTGAACGCGTGGCCACTGTCGGCATACATGTGAAGTTCCGCCGATACGCCACTCTTGCGCAACTGTTCGTAGAGCGTGACCGTCGGTGCCGCGCAGCAAAGGATCGCGGCTGCCGGCGACCAGGAACGCTGGGGGCGCGTTGGCGATGGCGGTCGCTGGGATGCCTCGTGGCCCGGGGAAGACCAACACCTGGAAATCGGGGCGAGCGGACTGACGGTCGATCGGATCGGCAGGTCGACGCTCGACAGGCTCGGGATTGTCCGCGATCAGCGACACGAGTTCGCCGCCTGCCGAAAAACCCATCGCACCGACGCGCGACGGATCGATGCCATAGTCTACGGCATGCGCGCGGACCCACCGCATCGCGCGCCGCGCGTCGTCCGCAGCATCGCCTTCGACCGAATATTTCGAGCCGGGCTCGTTCGCGAGGCGATATTTGAGCACGAACGCTGTCACCCCCATGCGGTTCAGCGCGGTCGCAACCTTCGTGCCCTCGTTCGTCCATACGAGTAATTTGTGCCCACCGCCGGGCATGATCACGATCGCAGCTCCGTTGCGGTTCGCTACGTCGGCGGGAAAGGCGAGCAGCGACGGATCGTGGATGTTGCGGACCCAATAGTCGCGGCCGATCTCCGCCTCGCCGCGGCGTGCCGCCGACCCGGGCGCGCCGTTGGGCCACAGCTTGATCGCGGTGTAGCGGGGCAGGTGTTCTGGCGCCGGATCCTGTCCAGCCAATGAAGTGGTTGCGACGGCAGCCGAAGCCAGCAGCGCAATGGCGGTAAAAAGGGTGCGCATCACTTCACCTCCGCAGTCACCGCCATCGCCGCGAAGCGGATCGGGCTGAACTGGTTCTGGCCGACGATGACGCTCAACCCCTTCGTATCAAGCGTTTCGGCAGGGCTCATCGGCAGCGATTGCGCGTATGTCGTGCTGGAAAATGCACACCGGCTCACGGAAGCGAGGGCGGTGGCGATGCTTTTGCGAGACACACGTCTCTCCTATTGATATCTTGACCGGTAGCGCGCTGGTTTGCGCGGCTCTCCGGCGGAAATGTCATAAAACTCGTGAGAGTGAGTTTACTGCGCCGGTTTCAGCCAGCCGTGCATCGCCATCCAGCGCGTGAATTCATCGAACCAGCCCGTGCTCGTGGTGGTCTTCGGGTACATGCCGAAGCCGTGACCGCCCTGTTCGAACAGGTGGAACTCGACCGGGCGCTTGGCCGCACGCCAGCTGTCGATCAGCCCATAGCCGCCATTGCCGAAGAAGGGATCGTCCGCCGCGAGCGCAACGAACATCGGCGGCGCGTCGGACGGCACCGTCATCGCGGCAAGCGGACCGTAGATGTTGCCGATGAAGGCCGGCTTCGCGTCCTGCCCGGCGACGGTCGTCGCCATCGTCAGCATCGCACCTGCCGAAAATCCGACCATGCCGATGCGGCTGGGATCAACATGCCATTCGCCCGCACGGTTGCGGACCGTGGCGAACGCCGCCCTCGCATCCGCGATCTGCGGCGCAAGGCCTGCCATCATCGTAGCGGCGTTCGGACGTGGCGGGCGCATACCCTGCGGCACCGGTCGCGCGAATGTTCCAAGGTCCTGCGGTGTCGGGTTCAGGCGATACTTCAGGACGAACGCAGCGACGCCTCTGGCGGCAAGCGCACGCGCCACGTCCCAGCCTTCGTTCTCCATCGACAGCGTCTGGAATCCACCGCCCGGTGCGACGATCACCGCTGTACCGGTGGCCTTGGCGGGATCCGGCAGGAAGGGGGGTTAGGGTTGCGACGGTGACGTTGCGGGCGAACACGCTGCCATATTGACTGTGCCACGCCTCCGGTGCGGTCGCCCCCCGGGAGTTTACCGGTATCAAGCGCGATGGCGTCGGGCTGCGCCGGAGTGGCGATAGACGCCATCTTGTCGTTCTGTGCCAGTGCCGGCGTGGTCGAGGCAATCATCAGGCTGGACAGGCACAGAAGCGGGTGTCCCACCCATCGACGAACGGCGTTTATGCGGAACCCGAATCCCATAGTCGCTCTCCCATTTTATCGTTCTTTTCGTGACGATATCGATAGCGCTACCACAGTACAATAGGTTCTGAACAGGTTTCCCCGGTAACCCGTCTACCCTGAATACTAACGAGAGTTAGAGTGCTCGGGATGACATGATCGCCGCCATGGGAGCCGTCCAGATAGCAGGACTTGGAAGGCATCAAAGGTCTACTGAACATCTCTCCCGAGGTCATTGCGCTTTGCAAACGATCTCCGGTTCGGCTCCAAGTATTCGGCAGTGTTGATCATTGCGGTGACGCAAGGCGGCGGCTAGCGCTGGTCCGGAACCGATAGAAAGACTCTGGAATGCTCACCAAGCGCGCGTTTGTAGGAATGCTGATGGCGGGCGCCGCTCTGCCGCTGATCGACCCACAGATCGCCATGGCGGCAACCGGGACCGCCGATGACGACGCCCGGCTCCTGCGCTTTCTCGATGCCGCGTTCGATGCGAGTGTCGCGCTCAGTCCCGAAACACAGACCAGCCTCGGCCTGAAGACCAACTACGACAGGCTCGACGATTATACCGACGCTGCCGCACGGCGCGCGCAAGCTTTGCAGGATGCGCAACTCGCCGACCTGCAACGCAGCTTCGCGGTGGATCGGCTCGGGCCCGATGCTCGGCTGAGCTATCGATTGTTCGAAGCGCAGGTCGCCACGGATCGCCGCCAGTTCGCGTTCCGCGACTATGCCTTCCCGGTATCGACGAACGGCAGCCCGGCGGGCAACATCCCGGTTTTCCTCATCAACCAGCACCGCATCGCCACGGTAGCCGACGCTCACGCCTATGTGGCGCGATTGCGTGATTCCCTGCGCGTCATGCGCGAGGTCGCCGCAACCATGCGCAAACAGGCGGCGAAGGGTATCGTGCCGCCAAAGATGGTTTTCACGCCTGCCCGTGGCGATGCTCGCCAAGTCATCACCGGAGCGCCGTTCGATAGTGGCGCGGACAGCAGCCTGCTCGCCGATTTCAAGGCGAAGGTCGGCAAGCTTGGCGTGTCTGAGAGCATCAAGGCGGCGCTGATCGCGGATGCGGTCGCGGCATTGAAGGGGCCGTTCCGCCAAGGCTTCGACATACTCTTTGCCGCGCTGGACGAGATCGAGCCACTCGCCAAGGGCAATGACGGCGCGTGGAGCCTGCCGGGCGGCGACGCCTATTATCAAGCGCGGCTCGCCTATTACACGACCACCGACATGACTGCGGAGCAGATCCACCAACTGGGGCTGGATCAGGTACGATCGATCCATGCCGAGATGACGGCGGTGATGAAACGGGCGGGCTTCACCGGATCGTTGCAGGATCTCTTCGTGGCGCTGCGGTCCGATCCGAAATTCAAATACCCCAACACCGATGCCGGCCGTCAACTCTATCTCGCTGACGCACGTGCCGCGATCGCCCAGACGATGGCCGCCGCACCTCGCTTCTTTCGCCGACTGCCAAAGGCGCCGCTGGAGGTGCGCGCGGTCGAGACGTGGCGACAGGAAACTGCCGCGGTGGCCTTCTATGATCAGCCTGCCCCGGATGGCTCGCGGCCAGGCATCTTCTACGTCAATCTTGCGGACATGACGCAGGTGCAGAAGACTCAGGTCGAGGGGATCGCCCATCACGAAGGCGCGCCGGGGCATCACTTCCAGATTGCTCGCGCACAGGAGCTGACCGGTGTGCCGAAGTTCCGCCGCTTCGGCTATTATGGCGCGTATACCGAGGGCTGGGGCCTGTACTCGGAACGGCTCGCCAAGGAGATGGGCGCCTATCGAGATCCGTATTCGGAACTGGGGATGCTGGCGTTGCAAGTGTGGCGCGCGTGTCGCCTGGTGCTCGACACGGGCATGCACGCCAAGCGTTGGAGCCGCGATCAGGCAATCGCTTATTTCACCCAGAATGCGCCACTTTCGGCACGCGACGTGGTCAAGGAGGTCGATCGCTACATCAACAATCCTGGCCAGGCGACGAGCTACATGGTGGGCCAGCAGCGTATATCGGCACTCCGGCATAAAGCGGAGACCGCATTGGGCGCGCGCTTCGACATTCGCGATTTTCACGAGGTGGTGCTGGCGCATGGCCCGCTGCCGCTCGGGGTGCTGGCGGAACAGGTCGATGCCTGGATCGGGGTGGCCTGAGACCTACGCCAAGGCTATCACGCGACGAGGGGCGGATCGACGAACCTCGCCGCTTGGTTAGCAGTCCAAAGGTCAGAATTTGGTGAGGCCAGATCAGCACGCGAGTTCTGGGACGAGTGTCTGAACGCCTGTATTTGAACACGCGTTGACTACGATCAATGGAGCAAGCGTAGTGGGTTACCCCGCAAAATCGAGCTATCGCTGCTCGCCTGCATGCTGATAGTAAGCGGTCAAACGAGACGGCGACGGAAAGCTCCACGGCATTGACGGTCAATCGGCGACATATCGCCATCATCGCGCCGCCAACGGCCGGGCACATCAATCCGCTGGTGGCATTGGGAACATCGCTCGTCGAAGCAGGGCGTAGAGTTACCATAGTCCATCTGGCCGACGTCGCCGCGCTAGTGCCCAACGGCAGTGTCGGTTTTGCGGCGCTCGACCACCCGGCGGACTGCCAAGGCTTGTTGGCGGCATATTACCGGAAGCTGGCGCAGCCATCGGGCCCTGTCGGACTGACGAGGATGATCCGCGGCACGGCGTCCATGACGGAACTGCTATTGGAGGCTCTTCCGGCGGCACTGTCGACGCTCGGGGTGGATGCGGTACTCGCCGACTCCGTCGAGCCGGCCGGTGCGCTGGTGGCACGACATCTCCGACTGCCGTTCGTGACCGCCGTCACCGGCTTGCCCTTGCTCAGAGAGCCGATGGTCCCGCCACCGTTTCTCGGGTGGGAATATCGTCCCACTGCGGCTGGCCTTCGTCGCAACAATGGTGGGTACGTCGTCAGCGACCTGCTGATGCGGCCGATCGCGAAAGTCGTGTCGTCCTATGCGCGCCGGTGGAAGCTTGACCCCGACCCTAGGCAACAGTGGTCGGACCGCCTGCACGTCGCACAATGCCCGGCAGGTCTGGATTTCCCCCGCGCGGCATTGCCACAGAGCTTCCGATACGGCGCGCCGTGGCGGCTGGACGAACCTTACGTCGATCTTCCGAAAGACGACGGCCGACCCCTCATATTCTGTTCGCTGGGGTCGTTGCAGGGCGCGCGCCGATCGTTGTTCGCCGCGATGACGGCTGCCTGTGCCGCGGTTGGCGCTCGCGCGGTGGTCGCGCATGGTGGCGGGCTCAGCGAGGCCGAAGTCACCTCGCTACCCGGGAGGCCGCTGGTGCGGGCATTCTGGTTTCAGACCCGTATCCTGCCAAAATGTTCGGCGGCGATTTTGCACGGCGGGTTCAACACGGTGCTGGACGCACTGGCCGCCGGCGTTCCGATCGTTGCGGTACCGCTGGCATTCGAACAACCCGCTACAGCCGCGCGACTGAAGCGGATCGGGGCGGCTCGTATCGTATCGCCCGCCGAAGCAGACAAGGGCGGTCTCGAAGCGGCGTTACGGCTCGTGCTGTCGGATCCGTCGTACCGCCACGCGGCAAATTTGCTCGCCGCCGAAATGGCGGGGGCCGGGGGCGCTGCCGAGGCTGCCGCGATGGTCGATTCGGCGCTCTTCGACGACGTCGACGCTATGCCGGCAGGGCTGAGTCCATTAGATGGGGAGCCCGCCTGCGCCGCGTGATGTGGCGGCTTGCAATGATGGCAGGCGGTGCGAGAAACAGCCCCATGATGACGTCGACCCCGTAGTGACCGCCGAAGACCGGCGTCGCGACGATCGTAAGTACAGCCCATACCCGGCCCGGAACCGCAAGCCGCGGCATCGCGCCGAACGCCCAGATGAAGATGGCGGCGAGCGTCGCATGGAAACTGGGAAAGCTGACGATCCCCATGAGCATGGTGAGATCGAGCACGCGTAGCGACCCATCGCGAAGCCCGGATATCAGCCCCTGTTCAAGCCAGGCTATGGATGGCCAGAGATGTGCGTACCTGGACGGATCGAATAGATTGCCCATGGCCGGAGTAAGGCCCGAAATCAGTATCGTGACGAAACCGGACAGGATCGCGGCACAGGCCATCGTCCTCAGGGTGTCGAATTTCCCCATGCCGCTCAGCGCTACGATGACGACGATCATCTGCAAGGTGAGACTGTGATACGCCAGTCCAAGCAGCCAAATCAAAGGAGGGGATTTGTCGAGCAACGCCAACACGATCGGCCAGTTGAAACCGATCGCGCGGTCGGCGGCGGCTAGGCGGGCATCCCACAACTGCCCTGCGTCTGCTGCCAGGGCATACGCCAGAACGACGCCGAGCACCGTGAACAGCGTCATTTGAAGGAACGCTCGCGCGCCGGCAACGAGACGCGGCCGCGCGGTGTACTTGCCGATTGCCAGCGCGATGGCGAGTGCCGTCACCGCTGCCATCGCGGGAGCCGCTCGGATCGGATCCACAGTGAAGCGGTGATGATATTGGGCGACGAGGAAGCTCATCAACATGGCCCCGATCAAGACCCAGGAGGGAGTCTCTCGGTGGTCGGCGCGGAACAACGGGGCAATCATACCGGTCGAACGCAGCGTGCCGCCATGCGGTGCCCAGGCAGGTCGATTTCGACCACATTACATGGACATCACGCGATTCAAAGGCGACGTGGTCCGAAGCGGAGAATGGCTTCGACGCCACCGGCTCGGGATATTTTGTCGCGGAGCGCCCTCGCATAGCCGGCGGGTAACGGTTATGTGTGCATCATGCTGAATTCGCTGCACCCGTCCACCGTCAATTCGTGCGATCGCGCAAAGTGACCTGGTTCGAGAAACTCGCGATCGTCGTCTTCATGGTTCTGTTCATGGAGTGCTTCGCGTGGGCGGCGCATCGGTATGTCATGCACGGCTGGGGCTGGGGCTGGCACAAGTCGCATCACGAAGATCATGAGGGCTGGTTCGAAAAGAACGACCTGTATGCGGTCGTCTTCGCGATCGTGCCGATCGTTTTGTTCGTCGTCGGGCTCTGGTGGGAGCCGTTATGGTGGGCAGCGCTCGGCATCACGGTGTACGGCGGCATCTATGCCTTCGTGCACGACATGCTCGTGCATCAGCGCGGCGGCTTTCGCTGGGTACCCAAGCAGGGGTATTTCAAGCGCCTGTTGCAAGCGCACCGCCTGCACCACGCGGTCGAGGGCAAGGACGGCACCGTCAGCCACGGCTTCCTGTTCGCGCGCAAGCCGGCGGTGCTGAAGGCGCAGTTGCGCGCGAACGCCGATCCGCAGCGACGAGCGGTACGTGCTGACAAAGCCGGAAACCTCGTCTCGGCAGATGCAAAGAAGTGAGCGTGACGGTTCGCCAATCGGAGGCCCTGCGGCATCAGACCCGTGTCGGCGTGTCGTTGTCCGCCGCGATCGTCGTGGCGTGGCTGGCGATCCACGTAACCGGCATCTTCTTCTGGCGGTGGAGCGCGGATACAATTCCCTTGGCCATCGTGATGGTCATCGTCCAGACTTGGCTGAGTACCGGACTGTTCATCGTCGCGCATGACTCAATGCACGGCGCGCTGGCGCCCGATCGACCACGGTTGAACCGGGCGATCGGCGCGACCTGTCTTTCGCTCTATGCCTGCCTGTCGTACGCATCACTGTTGCCGCAGCATCATCTGCATCACAAGGAAACCGGACGGGCGGGAGATCCCGATTTTCACGGTGGCGATCCAAGTCTCGGCGGCTGGTTCCTGCAGTTCTTCAAGACCTATTATTCGCACGGGCAGATCATCCGGATCACCGTGGTCGCGCTGATCTATACGCTGCTGCTTGGGGCACCGCTCGGCAACATCGTCGTCTTCTGGGCTCTGCCGGCCTTGGGTGCCGTGGCGCAGTTGTTCGTGTTCGGGACGTGGCTGCCGCACCGGGAACGCGAGACTCCTTTTGCGGACGCTCACCGCGCGCATAGCATCGACGTGGGCCCAGTATTGTCGCTGCTGACCTGTTTCCACTTCGGCGGTTATCATCACGAGCACCATCTTTCGCCGGGAACGCCGTGGTGGGGGCTTCCGTCGCGGCGCCGCGCCCTTGCCGGGCGAGCCGCCGATCGCCGGGTCGTCGAGGATCAAGCATGACGCTCGCCATCATCCTCTCCGCCGTCGCGATGACCGTCATCGTCGGCGTTCGCTATCTCCTTGTGTCGGGCGCGTTCGCCTGGATCACGGTCCGCAAGCATCCGGGACTGTACCTCGGGTTGGACCCGCAGGTCCGCCGTGAGATCATCTGGAGTCTTGCGTCCGCAGCGCTCTACGGGATCCCCGCAGGCGTCGTCGCCTGGGGATGGCAGCATCATGGCTGGACGCAGGTATATTCCGACATCTACGCCTATCCGCTCTGGTACCTGCCGGTCTCGGTTTTCCTGTATCTGCTGCTGCACGATGCCTGGTTCTACTGGACGCACCGCTGGATGCATCGTCCCAAACCGTTCAAGCTTGCGCACGCGCTGCATCATGCCAGCCGCCCGCCGACGGCCTGGGCCGCAATGGCGTTTCACCCGATCGAGGCTTTGACCGGCGCGGTGGTCATTCCGTTGCTGGTGTTCTTCGTCCCGATCGATATCGCCGGTCTTGGCATCGTGCTGACGATCATGACGGTGATGGGGGTCACGAACCACATGGGATGGGAGATCTTCCCGCGTTTCATGTGGTCGGGGCCCTTGGGCGGGTGGCTGATCACGGCCAGCCACCACCAGCGGCACCACGAACTCTATGGCTGCAACTATGGCCTGTATTTCCGCCATTGGGACCGGTTGTGCCACACCGACCGCGGTGTCGGCGATTTCACGAAAGAGCATGCGCGCGCGGCGCGGCGCGTTGAAGTGGCGAACTCTTAGGCCGACGATGAACGGGCGCCGAAGCGCCCGTTTGTTCGTCAGTTGATCGGCACACCACCGGTGACTGCGATCACTGCACCGGTCATGTAGCTCCCCTCCGACGACGCGAGAAGGACATACGCCGGAGCAAGTTCGGCCGGCTGTCCTGCGCGACCGAGCGGCGTATCCCGGCCGAGTTTTTCTAGTTCCTCCAGCGACTTCGCGATGGGCTGGATCGGCGTCCAGATCGGGCCCGGCGCCACGGCGTTGACGCGGATGCCCTTCGCGACGAGCAGGTTTGAAAGCCCGACCGTCAGGCTGGAGATCGCGCCCTTGGTCGCGGCGTAGACGATCATGCTCTTGGTCGCGACCTTGGCCTGCTCGCTGGTGGTGTTCACGATCGCCGACCCCGGCTTCATGTGCGGCGCCGCGGCCTTCGCCAGACGGATCATCGCGAACACATTGGCCGCGAAGGCGCCCTGCATCTCATCGTCGTCGATGCTGTCCAGATCCTCGTTCATCGTCTGCGCGGCGGCATTGTTGACCAGTATGTCGATCCCGCCAAGGTCGCCGACGGTGCGCTCCACCATCGTGACGCAGTGATCCCGGCCGCGAATGTCGCCCGGCAGCAATACGCATCGCTGTCCCGCCTTTTCCACCCAGGCACGCGTATCTTCGGCATCCTCCTGCTCGACGGCGAGATACGAGATCGCGATATCCGCGCCTTCACGCGCATAGGCGATGGCCACCGCCTTGCCGATGCCGGAATCACCCCCGGTGATGAGCGCGACCTTCCCCTTGAGAAGCCCCTTGCCGACATAGCTTTCCTCGCCGTGATCGGGCTTGGTCTTCATGTTGGCGACAAGCCCGGGGCGGGGCTGCTGTGGTTCACCGGGAAAGCTCGTCGGGTGGCTGGTGCGCGGATCATCGGTCATGGAAAGCGTCCTGCTGTTCGGGTCGCTGAAGGAACGGTCCTCCGATCGTTAAGTGCCGCTGACAAAAGACTGTTGCCGATGACGATCTCTCGGCGAGGCCGGTGCACTCAGCGGATATCGGCGCGGCGGGTGGGGGGCGTGAAAGTCCGCGGGCTTGTCGGCGATCCAGCGCAGGAAGCGACTTATATCCGGGCGCGCTTTCAAGACATCGAGGTCCGCGAACGGCGTCGCCAGATCCTGATTCGAGACGCTGGCATGGATGATACGGTGACAGATCGGATGAACCGGGATGACCTCCGTACCACCCCGGCTTTTCGGAATGCGGTGATGCCATTCCACCTTTCGCCCCAAGGGCCGCTCGCACAGCCCGCATCGCCCGGTGTCTTCGGCAGCGATCGTCCGCGCCTCCGCCTCCAACAATCCTGCCATCCGCTTCACACGTCCGCCCATGGTTCGAATATGGTGTATCGTGGAGGAAAGACCAGCAAGTCGAGAGGCTTATCGGATGAAACGTGACATGTTTCGGCGGAGGGCGACCCACCAGAAGTAGACCAAGCCCCGGGCCTTATGGCGCAGCCGGAACCAGTAGAACCGCTTGATACCGGCATGCGTGTTCACAGGCCGCGTCCAGTCGAAGCGAACGGCAAGGATATCCTCGACGACGGCACGAAGCGCGCGCCGGTCGGAGACGAGATACTTGGCGTACAGCGCGCCGTCGCCGAAGCTGTAGCCTGCCAGTAATCGAGTCTCGTCTTCAATATCACGGCGCCCATGGTGATGATCGACGACCATCAGCGGGCTGTAGAGTATAGCGACGCCGACGCCTGCTGCACGAAACAGGAAATCCGTATCCTCCGCGGACACGAAGGGCGCGCCGGCCCCGAACCGTTCGTCGAAGCGTCCCGTCAACCGGAGGACATCCGCGGTGAACGCCAGATTTGCCCCCATGATGAACCCGCCCGGAAACCCGCGCGACGGTGCGACCATGGGATGGTCCTCGAGCTTGATCGTGACGGGGAGATCGGCCGGGTTGCCGAGCAGAATACGACCGCCGATGATCGCCGGTCCGCTGGCCCTTTCGAATGCGGCGCAGACGTCGGTGAAATAGTCTTGATGCAGGACACAGTCGTCGTCCGTCATCGCGATGATGCGTCCGGCGCAGTGTGCAAGCCCGGTGTTGCGCGCGCGGGCGAGCCCGGGGTGCGGTTCGTGGACGAGGTGGACCGGGAAAGTCTGCTGCGCGCGCCATTCCGTTAGTCGCTGCGGCGTGCCGTCAACCGAGCCGTTGTCGACTAGGACGATTTCCACGGTCGTGTTTCCGGCATACGCTGCCGCACGATCCACGGACTCTAGCGTAGCCGCCAGCGACCCGGCGCGATTGCGCGTGCAGACGAGCAGGCTGACGTCGATGGCGGCAGTCACCGCGCGCCGACGAGCTGCTTGGCAAGAACCATGGCGTGTTCGATCGTCTTGGCCCCTCGTCACGATTGGTTCCGCATCGGGCCATGCGTCGAGATACGCGGCGATCTTGCCGTAGTCGTTGTCGAGAACGACGTGCGGAATGCCGAGTAGGTCGGCGAGGATGTGACCGTGAAGTCGGTCCGTCACGACGACCCGGCCTCGTGCGAGCAGCCGCAGTCCACGGTCGACGCGGGCGACGGCTTGGGCTTCGCATGCTTTGGCATTGATCCCGACAGGTAGATCGGCATCGTCCTCTAGCCAATCGACGACGGTCGCGAGATCGGCCGACGGCAGCGCATAGCCTTGCCGTTCGTCGTCGGTACGCATGAGCATCAATACGTCGCATTGCGGCGCATCGCGCGATTGCTCGCCCAGCGCATACGCCGAGTCCGGGGCGAGGTGCGACGCGCAGGCCAGATGCTCGCGTGCAAAGTCCAGGCTGCGCGTATCGCGGACGTACAGGACGAAGTCCGGATGGTCGGCGACGAGCGCGGCGAACCGATCGACCTGCGCCGGCACGCGAAAATGGATCGACTGCGGTAGCTGCACGACCGATCGATCGCGGACACGCGCCAGTATGTCCTCGCGGAACCGCTGGTGATGCGGCCAGATGTCGCCGAGGTTGCCGCCGCCATGCAGGAACAGCACGCCGTCGCGGCAGGCGCTACGAAAGGCATCGAGATCGAAATCGTGCCAGGTCGAAACGTAGCACGGATCGCGCCCCGTCACCTTTCGCAGCATGGCGAGTTCGCCGAGCCAGATCGCGCTGTCGCCGACGTTCGCATGATCCGGAAAGTCGACCAGCGCATAGCGAGAACCAAGTGCGACATGCGTCCGGTATAGTACGGTGAGCAACGTGCGCTGCTCTCCCAGATGGTCGCTGGTCGTCATGCGCGCTGCCCTTGTTCGTGATCGACTACGTCACGGTAAAGGTCCTCGCATCGATCGAGCCACCGATCACGTGTAAAGGCCGTCTCGACCCGCTCGCGTTGCAGAGCACGAGGGCGTTGGATAGCCGCCGTGATCGCTTCGGCAAGCGCGGAAACATCTCCGGGTGGTGCGAAACACCCTGTCTCGCCGATGACCTCGCGTAACGCGCCGCGGTCGAATGCCGCCACGGGCAGACCGCAGGCCATTGCCTCGACCGCGACCAGCCCGAATGGTTCGTCCCAGCACGGTGTGAACACGAACACCGAGGCGCGGCCCATCTCCGCCGCCAGTGCCGCCGCGTCCAGATGCCCGCCATATCGGATGCTGCCGTCCAGCAGCGGCGCGACGTCGGCGTCCCAATAGTCGCGATCCTCGATCGGTCCGAACAGCGTGAGCGGGACGCCGGCCAGCCGCGCCGCCTGCGCTGCCAGATGGGGCGCCTTGTCGGGCGTCATCCTGCCGCACCAGACCGCGCTGCCATCGCCTTGCGCGACGAACGGCCATGCGTCGGGGTCGATGCCATTGTGCAGTACCGAGGATTCGCGTGGCGGGCCATCCGGCCACCATGCGGCGAGCTGGTGTGCCGAGGTCGCGGTCAGGCGGTGGGTCGGCGTGACGCTGGCGTGCACGAACCAGCGGAGCGCGTCATAGGGCGGAACGTGTAGCGACGTGATCGTCGATACCCCAGCGGTCCGCGCCGGCTCGAGCGGAAAGCGATGCAGGCTGTTATTGTGCACCACATCGAAACCACCGGCGGCGATCCGGTCGCAGGCGGCGGCATAGCCATCGTCGAGATGCGTGATCAGCGGCGCGAAACCGCGGTGCTCGGCGCCCGGAAAGGTGCGTTCGTAATGCTCCGGGACCACGGTATCGATCGTGAAACGCGGGTCGCTGTCCCCTGAAGCGAACAGTACCACGTCATGGCCGCGCGCCTGAAGACCCGCCGCCAGATGCCAGCATTGCGATTCCATCCCGCCAGCGAACGGCTGCGCGATGGGTTGGCGGACATGGCAGAGGACCGCGATCCTCATTCGGCCGCCGCAGCTCTCAAAGTCGCCGCCAGCCGGTCTTCGAGCAGCCGGATGACGGTCGCGGTATTGGCATAGGGCTGGTGGCTCTGCTGCCCGGTCAGCGCGAGATCGGCGGCATCCGGACGCCGCAGGATGCGGATCGGCCGACCCGGGGTCGGATCGATCAGCCCCATCAGGCGGAAGGCCTGGAGCCAATGGCCCATCGTCCGATAGCCCCATTTGGTCTCGAACAGCTCGGCATTGCGCACGACGCTGTCGAGATGGTGCACCGGCGGCATGTGGTGCGGATGATATTGGTGATAGGCCAAACCGCCCTTGATCCACGCGATCTGCACGCCGGCCTCGTCGAGCGCCTTGCCGAAATCGGTATCCTCGCCGCCATAGCCGACATAGCGCTCGTCGAACCCGCCGAGACCGAGGAACGTCGTCCGCCGCATTGCGAAATTAAGCGACCAGAAACAACGATAGTCGGTGCAGATCTCGATGCCCTGCGGCGGGGGACCGCGACGGTCGGAGTGCTTCACCGCGATCTCGGCGAACCGGTCATACTGCCAGTCGCCGTCGGTCGCGCCGCCCGGCAGGTACAGGACCTCGCCCATCAGCAGCCCGTCGAACGTGTCGAGGAACCCGGCATAATCGGCCAGCAGCGTGGGCGTCGGGATACAGTCCATGTCGAGAAAGACGATGACGTCGCCGGTCGCCGCGCGGGCCGCGACGTTGCGTGCGGAGGCGAGGGGAAGGGCGTCGGCGACGACCTGCATCTGGCGGATCGGAAACGGCGCCTCGGGCAGGTCGTACAGGTCGTCCTGCATCACCGCGACGATAAGCTCGGTCGGCATCAGCGTCTGGCGCATCAGCCCGCGGACAACGTTGACGAGATGGTCGGGACGCCCCTTGCCCAGGGTGACGACGGAAACTTCGGTCATGATGATGGCTCTGCTTGGAATTGGGGACGCGCGGCGGTGGTGGCCGGTCGATCAGAACGCTTAGAGGGGGTAAAAACGTTCCTCGGTGATGCGCTCGGTCCGTTCGGTCATCGCCTCGACCCCGCCGAACTGGAAGCCGAGTTGCGACGTGTACGCGGCACAGGCGGCGATCCGGCGCGCGCGTGTCTCTGCCGTTAGGTGTTCGATCACCGCGGGCATGGCGGCAACGCGGTCTTCGCGATCGGCATAAGGCCAGTCTTCCCACAGCAATACGGTATGATCGGCACAGGATCGCCGAACCGCTTCCAGAACGACGTGATGGTCGACATGGTTGCCGAGACACAGTGGTCCGAGGACGAGATCAGGCCGTTCCGCCACGAGAAGCTCAGCCAGCGCCGCCGCAACATCGTCGACAATCCGGTCGTTGGGTAAGCGTGCCGCGAACAGCATTTTTGCGGATGCGTAACCACGGTGCGGCGCCTCCAGGAACGGCAAATGCGTCGCGCGCGCGCCAAGGGCTTTGCACGCCGCGAGATCCTCGGCACGGCGCAGCGCCATGTAATCCACGTCTGCGTCCAAGCCCTTGTCGAGTTGGCACGCGAGCGCGAACCCGGTCGGCTGCGCGACGTTGCCGGTGAAGCACGTCGCCACCGTGACCTCCCAGCCCTGGTCTACACGCGACGCCAGCAGCCCGCCGGCGGAGAAGGCTGCATCGTCCAGATGCGGCGATATTGCGAGCAGCTTCACCGGTCGCTCACAGCAGATGCGGGTCGCTGCGGAAACGGCAGGGCGTGATCGGCAGGTCCGTGTCGAAGGCGGCTTGCGGCTGGTTACGCAGGTCGCGGTAGATGCCGACCATCTGCTGCCCGACCGCGTCCCAGCTATACACTCGGCGGCATTCTTCCAGCGCGGCAGTCGCCAAGCGCGTGCGGAGGTTCGTATCGGTGATGACGCTGGTCAGCGAGGCGGCCAGCGCCGGTACGTCGCCGGGATCGGTCAGCAGGCCGTTCTCGTTATCCCGGACGCAGTCGACGACGCCGACGGCGTGGCACGAGACGACCGCGAGGCCACACGCCATCGCCTCGAGGATGGTGTTCGAGAACCCCTCGGCATAGGTCGGCGACACGAACACGTCGTGCGCGCGGTAGAGTTCGGGGACCGCGTCATAGTCCGCACAGCCGCTGAACGTCACGCGGTCGGTGAGGCCGAGTTCGGTCGCGAGCGCCTGCGCCGGGTCAACGTCGGGACCGATGCCGGAGATGGTCGCGTGCCAGTCCCCGCGCACGTCCGGCAGCGCATGGAGAAAGTCGAGCACGCCTTTGCGGCGATCGACGCGACCGTGATAGAGCAGGCGGACCAGTCCGGGCGCGACGATCGCGTGAGATGCTGGCGTGAAATGGTCGGTATCGACGGCCCCCGGAACGATCGTGAACCGGTCTAGCGGCGTGCCGAGCCGGTCGTGGACTTCGCCCGCGAAACTTTTACCGCCGATCAGCAGCGCACCGGCATGGTCGAGCACGCGGACCATCGCGAGCCGGTGCGTTTCGCAGCACGAGCCGACCCAATGCCCGTCACCGCCCTGTATCGACACGACGCAGGGCAAGCCTAGGCGGTAGGCCGCGATCATCGTTGCCCAGCCGGTCGGATAGCCATATTGCGCGTGGAGCATGTCGAACGGATTGACGGCGTGGTCGCGCGCGATGGCCTCGACGATTGCGTCGATATCGCGCTCGAAATCACCGCCATCCTGTTCGCCCAGTGCTTCGAGGCCGACGACGCGTACGCCCGACACCGGTGGCGGGGGGCCGCCGCCATAAACGCGCGCGCGTGCCGGATCGCCATAATATTGGCTGATCATCGTCACGTCGTGGCCCGCCGCGACGAGCTGGCGCAACAGGTTGATCGCGTAGATCGACATCCCCGATATCGCCGGAAAGAAGCGACGCGAGACGAAGCATATCCGCATCAGGACAATGCCGCCCGGAGATAGGCGATCGATTCTGGAATCGCCTGATGCGCGCGGGGGCTCTCTCGCGAGAGTTCGACGCAGACTAGCTTGTCGAAGCCGATCGACTCCAGCGCGGCGAGGATGGAGGGAATGTCCATGTCGCCCTGACCGAAGGGGAGGTGCGTATGGTCGCCGCGGCGCATGTCCTCGACCGCGACGGTGCCGAGGCGATCGGCATAGGCGTGCACCGCGGCGTCGGGGGGCGATATCCTGCGTGACGAGGCAGTGCCCGGTGTCGAGCGCGAGCCGCAGGTCGGGATGGCGCTCCGCAAGCCGTGAATAGTCGGCGACTGTTTCGATCAACATGCCGGGTTCGGGTTCGAGGCTGACCGGAATGCCGGTGCGAGCGGCATGCTCGACGACCTTGCCGAGGCCCGCGTCGAGCCAGTCGAGTGCGTCTTCACGCGCGATACCAGGCTTCGGTACGCCCGCCCAGAACGATACGGTCTCGGCATTCAGAATCGCTGCGACTTCGAGCGCGCGGGCGAGGAACGCAACGCGGCGGTCTCGGCCCTCTGAGTTTGCCGTGACCAGCGTCGGCTCATGCTTGTCGCGCGGGTCGAGCAGGTAGCGCGCACCGGTCTCGATCACCGAACCTAGTCCGAGCGACCGCAGCAGCGTGCCGACGCGCTCCGCCTCGCGTGCCCAATCGTCGGCGAAGGGATCGAGGTGGTGATGATCCAGCGTCAGCGCGACGCCGTCATAGCCGGCGTCGGCGATCAGGTGCAGTGCATCGTCGAGCCGGTGGTTAGCCGCGCCGTTGGTGTTGTAGGCGAACCGCAGCGTCATCGTGCCGCCTCCGTCTCGAGGCTCTGTTCGGACCAGGCAACGTGATGCGCTTCGGGCTCGCGGTAGAGCGGATAGAGCGGGCCGACGATTTCGTCCGCCAGCGCGGTATCGAAGAACGGCTGGCCCCCGAGCCGCGCGACTGCTTCCTCGGTGAGGCGGACGGGCAGGCGCGTCGCGCTTTCTTCGCCGCCGAAGCTGACCAGCGGGCTGTCGAGCGCGACCAGCTTGGCGACGTTGCGCTCGCCGATCCGGTAATAGCTCATCGTCTCGACTTCCATGCCGGGCACGATCACCTTGACGACCGCGACGCTGGCATCCGCGGGGGACATGTCGACGTAGAGAATGTCGAACCCGGCCGTCTCGACCGCCTCCCTCGCCAGTCGCCCGCGCGCGCGCATCGGGGACATCCGCGCGCGGCAGGTGGGAAAAGGCGCGGCGGCTGCGCTCGGCGAGCATCGTCTCGGCGAGCCACTCTCTGAGCGTCGCTGCATCGACATCGGTCCAGCGTTGCATTTCCGAAAAGGCGCGGCCGTCGCTCGATTTGGCGGCACCGCCGGCTTGCGCCATGAACCGGTCGATATAGCCGCGCGGCGCGATCGTCTCGGCGAGTGCCATCGGGCCATGCGCGAAGGCTTTCCGCGCGCGGCTCGCGGCGTATTCGGCAATCGCCTTGGCCAGCGCCTGCGCCGTGTCGGGATGCGCCGCCTCGCCGCACGCCGTCGCCATGATCGGCACGGCGGGCTCGCGCGCATCGACACCGACGCAATAGACGTTGGCCATGCCGAATTCGTCGGTCGCGAATTTGGGGATCACGCGGATGTCGGCGGCGGCGAAGCGGTTGATCAGGTCGCCGATCTCGCCGGGAAGGCTCTCCGGCAGGTCGATCGCGACGCCGCGGTCGAGCGCGCGGAACAGCAGCCCGTTGCCGTCGCGCTGAAGGATCTCGCACAGCCCGTGGCCGATCGCCCAATCAAGGTCCGGCCCGGCGCCCATCCCGTTCGAGATGATCGTCGTGAACGGCACATAGCCGGGGTCGAGTTCCTTGGCCGAATAGGCGGCGAGGTCGATCGGCACGAGGACGCTGGACCCGTCCGCCCAGCGCCGGGCCTCGACCCAGTCGAGCGGCGTATTGTGGTCGACCGGGGATCCTGCGGGAAGGCACAGCGTCAGCGGATCGGCGATCCCGCGCTCGCCGCGTTCGCGGACGAGGTCGGCATAGCTGCCATTCGTCTTGCCGCGTGCGGACAATGTCAGCGTCGGCCAGACCATCTCGGCGATCTCGCCCAGCGCACCCAGGATCGCGGCCTCGTCGGTCGCGCCATAGCCGACGCCGTACGGCATGATGCCGTCCAGGTCCGCGGTCTCCGGGAACAGCGCGACCACCCAGACCGGGATGCCGACGCGGTCGATCCCGTCGATCGAAAACGCGACGATGTCGCCGGCTGGAAACGCGTCGAGATACAGATGGCAGGCTGCGCCCAATTGTTTGGGCAGGCCGGTGATAGTGCGGGTCATAACGGGATCCCTCTTCACGCCCGGCGCACGGGCCAGCGCTTCGTCGAGCACGGCGACGGCGACGTCGCGACCGACTTCGGGGGGCATATTCGAACGGAGTCAGGACGGCATCGAACGCCAGCGGAGCGATCACGTCGCGGTACTGGCGGATCTCGCGGTGGGTCAGCGGGATGTCCTTGTGGAACGCCTTGTGGCTCGAGATCGCGTGGCTGACGCCCGCCGCGTCCTGGTCGATCTTGAACATGTCGCCGCAGAACAGGCGCCTGCCGACCGCATCGTGGAGCGCCGCCTGGCCTTCGTAATGGCCGCCGACGTGATGCAGCGTATAGCCGGGCGCGATCTCCAGCACGTCGTCATACGGCGTCGTGACGCGGAACGCCTTGGTCATGCCGAGGTCGTCCTTCTGGATCGCGAGCATCTCCGGCGCGCAGTCGCGCTGAAGCTGGAACAGCGCGCCATAGCCATGCGCGTGACTGGCCGCGAGATAGCGAATCCCGCCCAGCCGTTCGATCTGTTCGAGCATCGCGGGCGAGTAATAGGGCGCGGCCTCGAAGGCGATGTTGCCACCCTCGCGGACGATCAGCCAGCCGGTACCGCCCAGCCCGAGATGTGGTGTCGTGGCGAAGGCCCAGAGATCATCGGCAACCTGTCGCCAGCTGCCGTCGTGGGTTGCGGCGACGTCCTGTTCGGGAAGGAAGCGCCAGCCATCCTCGGGCAGGTCGTTGCGCGTATCGTTGCAGACCGGACAATCGGCGGGCGCGAAATGACGCTGCCAGAAGCCGCAATGCGCGCAGGCATACCAGCTCAGAGGCATGATCGCGCCTCCGTATAGGCGGCGTCGAAAAGGCGCATCAGCGACAGGTCCCGGTCAATGGAGAAATCATGCGCGTCGCCGCGGACGGCGGCGGCGAACGCGGCGGCCTGCGCGGTGAACGGCGAGAGCGCGGTGTCGAAGGATAGGGCGGTCTCCTCCCCGGTGCGGGCGCAACGCCGGATCACGGTGCCGCCCTCGGTCTGGCCCATCGTATCGGTGGCGACGAGCAGCCCGTCCTCGCCGAGAATCTCAAGCCGGCGGCGGGGCAGCACTTCGGGGCAGTTATAGGCGACGTGGCTCTGGACCAGGATGCCGCCTGCGGTGCGACCCGACAGGATGCCGCCATCGTCGACCGGATAGTCGTGGATGCGCCGTTGCAGGTCGATATGCAGGCGCGCGAGCGGCTCGCCGACCAGCATCGCTGCGAGATCGAGGCCGTGGAGCGCGAGGTCGATGACTGCGCCGCCGCCCGCGGCCGCCGGATCGGCGCGCCAGTTGCAGCCGCCGCCTTCGCTGGACGGCGACCAGCTCGGGTCGACCCAGCAGGCGTAGACGATCCGTACCGCGATCGGTCGGCCGATGGCGCCGTCGCGGATCGCCTGCGCCATCGCGCGATGTGCGGGGTGATGGCGCTGGTCGAACGCGGTGCCGTAGAGGTGTCCTGCGACGGCCGATCCGATCGTCTCGGCATCGTCCAGCGTCGCGGCGATCGGCTTTTCGCACAGCACCGGCACGCCCGCCGCCACGGCCACGCGGACCGGGTCGGCGTGAAGATTGTTGGGCGTGGCAACGTAGAGGCAGTCGAGCGCGGCATCGGCCAGCATCGCCTCGGCGGTATCATAGGCGAGGATTCCGCCCGACATCGCGCTGGCCTGCGCCATCGGCGAGGGGTCGGCGATGGCGACGAGCGTCCCGCCTGCCGCGGCGATGCCGGGCGCCATATAGTCGCGTGCGACCCAGCCGAAGCCGACGATGCCCCAGCGCATGCTCACCACCGCGCCGGCAGGTCTAGGATACGGCGGTTCCGCGCCGCATCACCGGTATCCGACAGCCACGTCGACGCCTCACCATATTCCGCGCGGTAGCGATCGGAGGGCCAGTGCGGGGTATTGCCATCGAGCAACGGGTTCGCTTGCAGGACCGCATCGGCAGCCGGCATTGCTAGTCCGCCGTTCAGCGGACGTGCCGCGCCGCCATTCGCCTCGACGATCGACCATGCCTCGATAGCGGGATCGTCGGACCATCGTGTCGATGCGGGTGCATCCCCTGCGAGAAGCGCACGACGCAACTCGCGCTCGTCATGCACTACGGCATCTGGAAACAGCGCTGCCCATTCGGACGACGCGCGTGCCGGTCCCATTGCTCCGCCAGAGACGGCAGCGTTGTGAAGATGGCTTACCGCAAGCACGCCGCCGGGTGTGACGGCTTCGCGCAACAGCCCGGCGATCCGCGGCTGGTCGGGCAGGAAATAGAAGGCGTCGTGACAGGCAGCCAAGTCAAACTTCTGCGTTTCCACCGGCCACAAAGCGGCGGCGTCGAACACGACATACTCCGCGGCCGGCGCGACCCAGTTCTTCGCCAGCCAGCATTTCGCGAACACCACGTCCGCGCCGAGGCACGCGACACCGCGCGCCGATAGTTCACGGAGATAGTGGCCGATCCCGCACGCCAGTTCGAACGCAGTATTCGGCTGCCGCCAATGCGCCTCGACCAGCGCGAGCCCGGCGAGATACGTCGGATCGCTCCAGCGATGCGCGAAGTAATCCGCCACGGGCCCCATCCGCAGCAACGCCATCGCCGCGCGCAACGACAGCGTGTCACGCTCGCGCACCAGCTGCTTCAGCTCGCCGAGGTCTGTCGCGGGGCCAGTCCACCACGCATCCTGATCGGTCAGCAACGCAACCAGTGCATCGTCCGGGCAGCCTGCGTCGAGATGGTCGAGTGCCACCGCCACCAGCCCCTCGCTGTCGGTCCGCAGATACGGGATGCCGTCGACCACCGGCCAGCGTTCGCCGGGTGCGGCCAGCGAATACGGCGTGTCGGCGACGAGCAACCGTCCGGTGACGGGCGAGCGGTAGCTCACAGCAGGCCAACATCCGCCAGAACGCGGTCGTGGAACGTCTTGACCGGGCCGGCATGGACCAGTTCGTAGGTGTGCAGCACGGCGTCCATCGTCGCCGACGCAGCACGCAGATGCTGTTCGATCTCCAGCACCCGGTCGAGCACGTCGGCTGCATGAAATGCGCGCGCCGCCGGCGTCGTGTCGCTGGCGATCGGCGCGATCGCCGCGCGAACCTGCGCCGCGACCGCCGGGTCGAGCATCGCCATCGCCTGTTCGCGCGCCGTGTCGATCACGCGGTCAAGCAGGTCGCCGAGCAGCACCTCGCCGGTGAACCCCGCGTCGGGCATCGCCGCATTATGGAAATGATGCGCCATCGACGCGAGGAACACCTCCGCCGGGTCCGCGCCGTAACCGGGTGCCGCGAGCACGCCGTACACCGCGACGATCAGGCAGTGCTCGGCATGGTTCTCCGGCGGCTGGAGCAACAGGCGTGGCCGACCCGGGCAGGTGACGCCCGCACGCGGTTGTGTCGCGAGCTGCATGACGAACCGCGGCACCGGCCCGGCCGCCGGTGCGCCTTCCGGCAGTGCATTGCGGAGATCCGCCGCGAGCGCCGGGTCGAGCAACACCGCTACCTCGTCGAACCCACGTTCGAGCACCGTGCACGCTTCCGCATCGGACAGGCCAAGCTCGGCTAGCGTGGTGCGGTCGAGGTCACCCAGTCGTGCCGCAGCAAGCGCAGCGGCGACCGTGCGCCGCATCACCGCCGCCGGCGCATCGCCCGCCGCCAGCGCCGCCCAGCCACGCGCGAACAATCGCTCGGCGATCGACCCGTCGCGCTCCGCCGACCGGATCCGCTTCAGGTCGCCGAGTTCGCGCAACAGCGGCAGATGCGCCGCACCCAGCGTCACCGGCGGTCGAGCCAGGTGTCGAGGATCAGCTGCTGCTCGCCGAACGCGTGGATCGGCTCGCCGCCGTCCGCGGTCTGCGGCATCTTGAAGAAGATTCCCATCTGGTCCTGCACGCCGCCTTCGCCGCGCGTCTGCGCCAGTGCCAGGCAGCGCGCGATCTCGATCGCCAGCGGCGCGGCGAGCACCGAATCCTTGCACAGGAAATTAAGCTTCAGCTGCATCTTCTGGCCGAGGAAGCCGGTGAGGTCGATGTTGTCCCACGCTTCCTTGTTGTCGCCGCGCGGCTTGTAATAATGGATCATGATGATGTGATCCTCGACCGGATAGCCGAGAATCTGGTCGAGCACCGACTTCTTGGTATCGACCTTCGACGCGAGGCTCTTGGGATCGTCGAGCGCGAGGCCGTCCGAATTGCCGAGGATGTTGGTCGAGAACCAGCCGTCGACATGCAGCGCACGATCACGCAGCGCCGGCGCGATCACCGTCTTGAGAAGCGTCTGCCCGGTTTTGCCGTCCTTGCCGGCGATCGGCACGCTGCGCTGGCGGGCGAGTTCGGCGAGCGGTGCGACGTCGGCGGCGACCGACGGCGTGAAATTGGCGTAGGGCGTGTCGCTGGCGATCGCGGCATAGGCGTAGAGCATCGCCGGGCTGATCGCTGCGTCATCGCTGTCGAGCCCGCGTTCGAAGCCCTCGACGCTGGTCAGCGCGTCCGCACCGAGATCGGCCTTGCGCTCGGTCGAGGCGAGATTGATCATCACGACGCGGTCGAGATTCTGCTCGGTCTTGAAGCGCGCGAGATCGTCTTGGATGTGCTGGACCGCGGCGCGGTGGCCGGGCGCGGCGATCTTATTGGCGCCGTCGATGTTCGCACAGAAGTCGGTTGAGCCGACGGCGGGCCATGGCCGCATGTCCGACAGGCTGGACGCCCCGTTGACAAGTTCGCTCTCGCTCAGCACGCCGTGCTTCAGCGCGGCGGTCGCGAGGTCGTCATGGCTGAGGTCCCAGCCGCCGAAATGGAGATCGCGGTATGCCGCCATGCCGTCGACGTCGCGGCTGGCGAGCGGCAGGCCCGACAGGTCGTTTGATCCTGCACGGATCATTGCGATCCCCGCCGCCGCGGTGGTGGCCACCGCGCCATTCAGTCCGATCACTGCGATCCCGACCCGTTCGCCCATAATTACGTCCTCTCAAAACTGAGCGCGTGGCTAGCTGTCCGTAAAGTAAAGTCCACCGAAGTCTGCGGAAATTGCCGCTAAACTGCTCCGGGAATTACATATGTTGCTGTCGCGAGAGGGGAAGACGATGAGGCCTCGTCGGGGCGCTACCTTGTCAGGAAGAGCCCAGTTGGCTTGATCGGATTCCTGATACCTAGTCTTGAACGAAAACCGCCAGATTGAACGTCGGGTCCGCTATCCGCCAGGGGCCGCAATCACGCCATCGGGATCGATGCCGTCGAATAGGTCGACAAAGTTTCCCATCCCGAGGTCCGATACAATGCCCGGCCAACCGCTGTTGCGATGAGCAGTTCGTGCAGGTTTAGATCACGACGCGCCTCGCGCAGGGCGGTCATCAGCGCCCGGCCAAGCCCTTTCCGGCGGTGGTCGAGAGCTGTCAGGACTCGGTCGAAAACAAACGCTTCCGCGGTGTCGGCCGCAAATCCGCTCGTCGGGACTCTCCAACTTTCGCAACGACGCACCGTCGTCATGAAGTCCCCGGCAAGGTCCACGTGCCACCTTCCGGGGAGCGCTGACCGCAGAGCATCGGGTGGACTGCAGACCTTGAGCAGATGGCCTGGGCGGCTAACCCGTTGAGCCAATTCGACAAGGACAGTACGATTGGAGATTCCGTACGGTCTGTTCACTGCGATCGGTGGCCGATTGGGCTTCTGCTTGATCACGGATCGACCAACGAGCCCACGCCTTTCCAGCGCTAAGCGGGGGCACTGTCGCATTGCCCTTCCGATCCGACCGCGTCATTGTCGCGCACTCAGGGGAGAATGGTGTGCGCGACAACATCTGGCGAGCGTATGGGCTGGCAATGCTGCTCGGGTCGACGGCGGCGAGCGCCCAACAACTGCCGCCCCCCGCCGACTCGCCGACCGCGGGTAGCGCGCAGGGGGACGTGTCGGTCACCATCTACAATAACGACATCGCGCTGGTGCAGGACGTACGGTCGCTGGCCCTGGCAGACGGGCGGGTGCGGCAGAGCTTTCCCGACGTGAGCGCGTCGATCAGGCCGGAGACGGTATCGCTGACGGTGCCCGATGCCGCGATCGTCGAGCAGAACTTCGACTATGATTTGCTGAGCCCGTCGAGCCTGATGGAGAAAGCGGTGGGCGAGACGATCACCCTGGTGCGCACCAACCCCGCTACCGGTGCCGAGACCCGCGACCGTGCGAAAGTGTTGGCGGTCAATGGCGGCGTCGTCATCGAGGTGAACGGTCATGTCGAGGTGTTGCGCGACGACGGGCTGCCCGTGCGCGCGATCTTCGACCGGGTGCCCGATGCGTTGCGAGCCCGTCCGACATTGTTGGTGACGCTGGCCAGCACGCGTGCGGGATCGCGCCCGGCGACGCTGTCCTACCCGGAGCCGTGGGCTAGGCTGGAGTGCCGACTATGTCGCTTTGTTCGACGACAAGAGTGGGACGGTGGACGTTCAAGGCTGGGTGACGTTGAAGAACACCAGCGGCACGACGTTCGGCAACGCCAGAACGTTGCTGGTCGCTGGCGAGGTCGGCAGCACGGATGATAACGGGGACGGCAATTACACGCCGCGCCGCCGCCGCATGACGACGACTCTGCCTGGAACCGAAAGTACCGCGCGCGGGCAGCTCGGCGACTTCTATCTGTATCCTTTGCCCGAGCGCACCACGATCGCCGACAAGCAGACCAAGCAGGTCAGTTTCCTCGACGCAAAGGGCGTTGCGGCAAGCGCGGGCTATCGTTTCGATAATGGCTGGCTGGGCAGCTCAGACGAGCCACGAAGCGCGCAGTCGGTGCTCCGTTTCAGCAACTCGGGCGCGGCCGGCCTGGACGACGCGCTGCCGGCGGGCGTAGTCCGGGTCTATGTCCGCGACGCGCGTGGCCAACCACAGTTCACGGGCGAGAACCGTATCGAGCATACTCCACAAGGATCGACGATCGCGCTGCCAACAGGCGATGCCTTCGACGTGAAGGTGCAGCCGACCACCGTATCGCGTACGCGGCAGGGTGACAGTCGATGGCGTACGGCGATGCGGTATACGCTGACCAATGCACGCGGCCGACCGGTGACGGTCGAGCTCGTGCAGGGCGGTCTCGACGGGGGCGACGTACGCGTCGTTGCGGATAGCGCGAAGGGCGAGCGTCGCGACGCCGGCACGATGACGTGGCAAGTCTCAGTGCCGGCCAACGGCACCGCGACGGTGACTGTGACCTTCGACACCCGCTACTGATGCGGCGTATGCTGCTCCTCGCGCTGCTGGCGGGCGTGTCGTTGTCGGGAGGGGGCGGAAGCGCAGACTCGGACGGCCATCGTTACGTCGTCCGCGCCCGATCACGTCGCCTTGACGGTATACCGCTCGCCTTACGGCAAGGGCGCGATGAACCTGCGGTATCTCGGTGGCTTCGCCCTGGTGACGGAGACCCGGCGCGTACGCTTGCCGCGGGGATCCGCAGTGATCCGGTTCGAGGGCGTGGCGGAGGGGATCGTCCCGGTCAGCGCGATTGTCGACGGCCTACCTGGCGGCACGATCGAAAAGAACCGCGACGCCCGCCTGCTGTCGCCCGCCTCGCTGGTCGATGGCACGCTTGGTCGCGAGGTAACGCTGACCCGCACCGACAAGGCGAGCGGAAGGTTGGTGAGCGAACCCGCGACGATCGTTGCCGGCCCGACACCGGGGGTTATCCTGCGCACGACTGCCGGGATCGAGGCGTTGCGCTGTTCGGGTCTGGACGAGCGGTTGAACTTCGCGCGGGTGCCAGCGAGGCTGTCGAGCAAGCCGGTGCTAAGCGTAACGACGACCAGCCCGACGGCGCGCACGGTCACGGTGCGACTCTCCTATCTGTCCTCGGGCTTCGACTGGCGAGCGAGCTACGTCACGTCGCTTGCCGCCGACGGTCGCACGGTCGACCTGTTCGCTTGGCTGACTCTCGCCAACGGTAATCCGGAAATCTTCGCGAACGCGGACGTTCAGGCTGTCGCAGGCCGGCTCAACCGCGTCGCGGTTCCGGCGATCCCTGCGACGGCTGGTGCGCTGCGATTGGTCTGCTACCCGCTCGGCACGACGACCTCCGACCTACGGCAAAAGCAATTCGAGCTGGCCGAAGAGATCGTGGTAACCGGATCGCGAGTCATGGAGTTCGCGCTATCTGCGCCGGTTCCGGCACCACCACCGCCACCGCCACCGCCACCGCCACCGCCACCGCCGCCGCCACCCGAGGACCTGGGCGACCTCAAGCTGTACCGCGTGCCGATGCCGACCACCGTCGCGGCCAGGGGACAGAAGCAGGTTGCCCTGATCGTTCAAAAGGCGGTGCCGGTCGAACGGCGCTACCGGCGCGCAGTGTATCCCGGGCAACAACTCGACGGTGTGCCGACGTCGATCGTGCTGGTGCTGAAGAATGATAAACAGCACAGCTTGGGCGTGCCGCTGCCCGCCGGCAGCACTGCGCTCTACGCGGAGCAGGCAGGCGGGCGATTGCTTCTCGGTTTGGGAACGATCGGCGACCGCACAATTGGCGAGACGGTTCGTCTGGGCGCCGGCGTTAGTAGCCGTGTGACGCTAACCCAGGCAGTCGCCGTGCTGAGGCCCGCCGGGGGCGCTGGCATCAGGAACCGCGGGTTCGCACGAGGCCGTCGTGACGGCGAGCAACGGCAACTTGTTTCCCGTGATGCTAGACGTGGCGATTGGCGCCGCGGGCCAGGCGATCGAAGCCGACGGCGAGGAGGTTCGTCGTATCGACGGAATTTCTACTTGGTCGCCGCTGCTGCCACCGGGTGGCAAGGCCGTATTGCGTTACCGCTACTGACGTCCTGAGCTGACCAGCACGAAGGCCGTTGTCTTGGGCGGCAATGTTGGCCTTGAGCGAACACTGTGCCGAACGACTCAACCGGTAATGAGATGGAGGGTGCGGGTGGCGGGGGGCGATGGTGACGCCGCGGCCCCAGTCGAAGGCGAAGAAGTCCTGTTCGACGCCGTCCGCGAAGATCACCCCGCCGTCGTTCATCCGCGACGTGACCGCGAGTGGCTGGCCCGCGAGCTTGCCGGCACGAAGCGAGGTTGCGGTCGCCACGCTGGGGAAGGGTTCACGCACGAAGAACCCGACTGCGCGCTCCTGCGGATCGAGGGGGAGGGCGGCATGCGTCGCCTCCATGATCGAACGCGCCCAGCCCGTCGCGCCGGTCCCCGATGCGACGATCAGCCCGCTCGATGAGTGGTCCTCGGCCTGGTCGCCGCAGGTGATCCGGTAGCGCGCAGACTGGTGGCTGCGATGACCGACGAACACCTCGTTCAGCGCCAGCAGCCGCTCGCCGGTATCCAGCCGCGCCTCGACCATCGTCCGTTGCTCGGCCGGCGCTGCACCTGCAACGCTTGCAGGTAGCAGCGCCGCCAGGCGGGCAAGCGGCACGCGCACCAGGACGCCGTCGTACAAATCGGGAGCGGGGTTGAGCCCGAGCACGGGCTGCCCATCGAGATACTTCGCGACGTTGGCGACTAGTCCGTCCTGCCCGACGGCGACGATCACGTCCTCCGGGCCGAACAGGAAGCGGTCCAGGTCGGCACGAGCGACACTCGCCTGGCGCCAGTCGTTGGGGACGAGCGAGCGGGCTTCGTGCAGAGTGGCGTGGAACCGGCGGTGCCGATCCTCGATCACGTCGATGTCCTGGCCCCGCGTATCGAGAAAGAACTTCGCCTGCCCACGCGTCGCGTGCCGCGCGAGCAGGAGGTCATAGTCGGTCTCGCGGGTGACGAAGACCGCGCGCGGGGCGTTGGTCGCCATCAGCGGGGCAGCGCAGTCTGAGCCGTCGGGGTCGGCTGTGCATTGCGGAATTCGCCGAGCACGGTGGCGAGCAGATCGGGCGTTATGTTCAAATGCTCGATCGTATCGAGCTTGCCCGCCAGTTCACGCGCGGCGAGTCCGAGCATAACCCCCGGCGGCAGGTCCCGGTAGATCGTCATCCGCGCCTGCTCCGCTTCCGCCTTGGCACTCTCGACCGTGCGGATCCGCTCGGCCTCCGCCCCCCGCCTCGACCTGCTGCGCCTCGGCCAGACCGGTGGCGCGGTTGCGTGCGTTCTCGGCCTCCTGCGTAATGAGCAGCATCTCGCGGCGTGCAAGCTCGGTGCGGTTGGCGAGTTCGTTCTCGGCGATCGCGCGTTCCTTCTCGACCGCGAGCGCGCGGCGTTCGAACGTCGCCTGGTCGGCCTTCTGTTGCAATGCCTCGAACGTCGGAGTCTGGAGCGCGCGTTCGAGTTCGCTCGATGGCGCGAGGTTGGTCAGGCGAACCGCAGTGACCGCGATGCCGATTTCGTTCAGTGCCGGATCGTTGGCGAGCGCAGCCTCGAGCTGGTGGCGCAGCGGCTCGGGACCGGCATCGAGCAGCGCCCGCACCGAGCCCTGCGCGAGATATTGCAGCGCCGCCTGGTTGACCAGCCCCGCGAGCCGGGTCTCGATCCGCTGGATCGGTTCGCTCTTATAGGCACCGGTGAGCAGGCCCAGGCTGAAATCGACGCGTGACGCGAGCAATTCGGGATCGGCGACGTGCCAGGTCAGAGTTCCCTGGATCGCCACGCTCTGGAAGTCCTGGCTGCGGCCCTTCACGAAGATCGCCATCTCGCGGTCGTCCATCGGCAGTTCGGCGATGCTCGCGGTCTCCGGACGGAACCAGAAGACCAGCCCGCGCCCGCTCTGCTTCACCTTGCCGCTGCGGTAGCGGATCACGTGGTTGCTCGCATCGCTGCGCAATTGGGCGAGGAAACCGAGGTTCTTGATCGAGGCCATGACGGTTACTCCTGTGTCGAATGGTGGCGGAAGAGTTCGGCGGGACGGAACGATGCACCGGTCTCGCGTTCGCCGGTCGCCACCAGCGTGTTCGTGGCAAGCATGCGGCGGCGAAAGGCGGGCTTGTTGAGCGATTTTCCCAGGATCGTCTCGTGGACGTCCTGAAGCGCCCGAAGCGTGAAGCGTTCGGGTAGCAGTGCGAAGGCGACATCCGAATAATCGAGCTTGCCCCGTAGCCGCAGCATCGCGAGCCCGAGCATGTCGGCATGGTCGAACGCCAGTGGCAGCGCGCCTCCGTCCTGCGATCGTGCCGCGACCGGACCCCCGGTCTCGCCGGACCAGGGGACGATAAGTTCGGCCAATGTCAGGTCGGGCGCCGCCTTCAGCGCGGCTGCGAAGCGGGCAGGGGGAAGCAGTGCGAAGTACGCTACGCTGATCACCCGGGTGCGCGGGTCGCGGTCGACCGTGCCGAACGTATAGAGCTGTTCGATATAGGCGTCCGCCATCCGCACTTTCCTTTCGAGCACGCGGTGTGCCGCGGCATCGAGGCTCTCGTCGATGCCGACGAACCCACCGGGCAGCGACCACGCACCAAGGCAAGGATGCTCGGAACGCTGCATGAGCAACGCGGCGGGCCTGCCGTTGACGACGCTGGCCAGGATCAGATCGACTGCAACCGATGGGCGCTCGTACCGGTGTGGATCATACCCATCGAGAAACGCAGTCTCGTTCATCTCACACCCATATATCCTTCTGGCGTATTAGTAATATGCCAAAAGGATATATGTCAAGGTGGTCGGGCGCGGGTTGATGAAGGTTTAGGCCTAGACAAGGGGGTTCAGCGTATTCCTGCAAGCGCCGTCAAAGATGACGATCAGAAGGCACCGGCGGGATCTCGCCTAAGTGCGGTTCACCCGAACATGGCGAGGGGCCAGGGCCGCGATATCGTTCACGCCTGCCAGGGTCATCGTGCGCTCGAACTCCTCCGTGAGCAGGGTCAATACGCGGTCGACGCCTGCCTCTCCGCCTGCCGCCAGGCCGTACAGATAGGGGCGCCCGATCGAACAAGCGGTCGCGCCTAGCGCCAGCGCCTTCACGATGTCTGCGCCGCGCCTGATGCCGCCGTCGCAGATGACGTCGGGCGCACCGCCGATGGCATCGCGCACTGCCGCGATCTGGTCGATCGGCGCAGGCGTGCCATCGAGCTGGCGACCGCCGTGATTGGATACCATCACGCCGGTTGCGCCCGACGCGATCGACCGGCGCGCGTCCTCCGGCGTCATCACGCCCTTGATTGCGAGCGGCCCGTTCCACTCGCGTGCGAGCCATTCGACGTCGCGCCAATTGACCGAGCGATCGAACTGGCCGCCGATATAGTCGAACAGGCTCATCGGCCCCGATGCGAGCGCGTCGATCTTGTGGCTGACGTTCGCGAGATCGAATTTCGACCCCGTCAGCGCAGGCAGCGACCATGAGGGGATGACGTGCAAAGCTAAGGAGGGACTTGAGCGTCAGCTTGGGCGGCAGCGACAGTCCGCTGCGCCGGTCTCGCTCACGGTTGCCGGCGACGGGCGTGTCGACGGTCAGCGCGAGCCCGTGGAAACCTGCATCCCGGCAGCGCGCGACGAACTCCGCTGTCAGGCCGCGGTCCTTGAAGATGTAGATCTGGAAGACCTTCGGCCCAGAAAATGCCTGGGCAAGGTCTTCCAGCCGCGTCGTTCCCATCGTCGACAGGCTGTAAAGGATGCCATGCCGCGCGGCAGCGCGCGCGACGGCGAGTTCGGCGTGGCCGTGGAACATCCGGGTAAGCCCGGTCGGCGCCAGCATCAGCGGCCAGCGCGATGACTGTCCGAACAGCGTCGTCCCGGTCCGGATTGCCGAGACGTCGTTCAAGACGTCCGGCACCAGCTCGTAGTTCGAGAAAGCGCCGACGTTTCGGTGCAGCGACACCTCGTCGTCGGCGCCACCATCGATATAGTCGAAGATCGGGCGCGGCAGCCGCTTGCGCGCCATCAGGCGCAGGTCGGCAACATTGTTCGCCCGTCGAAGTCGCGTCATGGTTTTGCGCTCATTTGCGTGCCTCGCCCATTACAAGATGAAGTCCCGCGACGTTAACGCGATGGTGCCGCTCAGCCGGATGATGGAATCGGGTAACAGGTCGCCGTCGAGGTTGACCATCACCAGCGTAGCACCGTCTTCGAACGCTATGCGGACTTGGCCCGGTCCGGTGAACGGCGCTGTGCCTATGAACTTGAGTGGCAGCACGGCGAGCGCCGACAAGTCGATGCGATCGCCCTCGGACTGCGAGAAGTCGGTGATACGATCTTCGCCGTCTGGCGAGGTGCCGCTATCGTTGCGATCGAGATAGACGAAGCGATCGGCGCCAGCCCCGCCTGTCAGCACGTCGCCGCCGCCATGGCCGATCAGCCGGTCTGCGCCCGCCAGTCCCGCGACCCATTCGGCCTTGCCGCTGCCGTCGACCGTCAGCGGCATACCGCCCGCCGGTCCGTAGGTGGGGGAGATCGAATCGCCCGTCTTGAACTGTGCGCTGAGCGCGCGTGTTGCCGCCTTCTGGTCGGCCGCCGACAGCCAGTCGGGCAGGCCGAGCGCGGCGGCGTAGGTGGTCGGCCAGTGCGCGCCAATGACGTCGATCGCGGCGCCGAGGCCGGGCAGCCCGGTGAACGCGGGCAAGTAATTGTTGATGCCGATCCGTACCACGCCGTTCAGCAGTACCGGATCGTTCGCGGCGGTGAAATCGACCATGCGCGTCGCCGCCAACTCCGGGTCGACCCCGAAGTGCGCTGCGGCCGAGGCGAGCCAGTTGGGCGCGCCGAATGCGAGGAAGTCGGACCGCGCGTCGGTTGCGACCACGCCGTGGGTCTTGAGCGCATAGGCCAGGATATATTGGGTATAACCGGTGCCCAGCGAATGCCCGGTGACGTGAATGCGCGCATTGGCATAGCGCGGATCGTTCAGCAGCCGCTCGTAGACCTGCGTCGCGCGTGTCGCCTCGTCGAGGGGAATGCCCGCGAGTACCGACTCGCCCTGGACGGCGTCGAGCCCCTGCGCGCCCGCGAAGGCGAGGATGACGTCCGTGACCTGACCATTGCCGTCAACCTTGTCGACGATGCCGTCGAAGAAGTCGCCGTCGCTGGTCCGTTCGACGCGCGCGTTGACGTAGCCGCCGCCGAGGACGATCGGCGTGGTGAGCAACTGCCAATAGGCTCCGAACCACACGCGATCCTGCAAGGTTACATGGCTGGGTAGACCGCACTTGGTCGTACCTGGTGCGGGTTCGGTCGAGCCGGCGGAGCTGGTGAGCGCAGTGCAGGGTTCCGGGGCTGATGCGGTCGAGGCGGGGGGGTGACGGCGTGGCTACCGATGCATCGACGGCGCCGCTGACGATACGAATTGGCGCCGATCCCGACTCAAGTCCCGATCGTGCGGACAGGCTCAGGGTCCCCGCCATCGCCAATCCGGCGCCCGCCACGATCGCTACTGGTAGCAGAAGCTTTATCACCATCGCTCTCCCACGCCATACCGCCTCGCCGATGTTCGGGATGGCAAACGCGGCGGGATGACGTCGTCCCGACGCGTCTCCCCGCAATGATTCGGATCTCAGGGGAGCGCTCGCAATCTGCGCGCGTTCGGCACAAGCGGCGAAACCATTTGCTGTGCCCGTCCGCTGCATGGCTGTGCCCACCGAGAAGCATACGGCGCGGCAAAACAGGTTTTCGCGTACGCTTGCGAAGCGGTGATCGGCGGCAGGGGAATAAACGCGTGGGTGTACGTCATCGACTGATCGGCAAGGCGGCGCGGCTGGTCTGGCGTATCGGCAAGCCGCGCACGATCGGTGTTCGCGCGCTGCTGCTGGACCGGGACGGGCGGGTCGCGCTGGTACGGCATACCTATGCCGATCACTGGTATCTTCCGGGCGGAGGCGTGAAGAAGGGCGAGAGTATAGCCGCCGCGCTGTTGCGCGAGCTTGCCGAGGAAGTGGCGATCGCCGATGCGGTGATCGAGCGGGTGCTCGGCGTCTATCACAGCCGCGGGGGAGGGCAAGGACGACCACATCGTGATCTTCGTCGTACGAACCGCGGCGAGCGGTGTTCTCGCCCTCGCCGACTTGCGGGAGATCGAACAGGCGGGCTGGTTCCCGCTGGGCGACCTGCCGGAGACAACATCGCCGGCGACACGACGGCGCATCGCCGAATACCAGCAGGGCGCGACCGGGACCGGGGCCTGGTAACGCGGGCGCTGGTCGGCCCACCGGACTGCACGATAAAAGCAACGATGCGCATAACGTGAGTTCGCGACGTACTTTGCCGGACTGCTACCTTAGTCCTCCGACCGCGGCTGCGGATCGGGAGGAGAGAACATCGTGAGCCAACCCATCGTCTCGACCGCCGACGGTATCGTGCAGGGGAGTGCCGCGGGCGACGTGCGGCGGTTCCTCGGCGTGCCCTACGCCGCGGCGCCGGTGGGCGCGAACCGGTTTGCGCCGCCACAACCGGTCGTGCCGTGGCAAGGCGTGCGCGACGCAACGGTGACCGGCCCGAATGCGCCGCAGCGGACCAAGGCGTTTCCCGGCCTCGATACCGTACCACTGATCGGCGAGGGCTGGGCCCCGGGCGACGACTATCTGACGGCGAATGTCTGGCGGCCCGATGACCACCGGACGGGCCTGCCGGTAATGGTGTTCATCCACGGCGGCGGTTTCGTGATCGGCAGCAAGGATGCGCCGGTGCAGGACGGCAGCACGTTCGCGCGAGACGGCGTGATCTGCGTCGCAATCAATTACCGGATGGGCGTGGACGGCTTCCTGCCGATCCCGGGCGTGCCGACCAACCTGGGTTTGCGCGATATGATCGCGGCGCTGACATGGGTACGGGAAGGGATAACCGCGTTCGGCGGCGATCCGGGCAACGTCACGGTGTTCGGTGAGTCCGCGGGTGCCATGGCGATCGCCGACCTGATCGCCTCGCCGCTCGCCAGGGGATTGTTCCGGCGCGCGATCGTCCAGAGCGGCCATGGCGGGATGACGCGCTCGGTCCCGGTGATGCAGCGGCTGGTGAAGAAGCTCGCGAAGATCCTGAAGATCACTCCGGACGCGACCGGCTTTAGCAGCGTGCCGTACGGCGCATTGATCGACGCGGTCGAGGCGGTATCGGCACCCACTGCGCGGATCGACCTGCGCGATGAGGCGGGCCACGAACCCGTGTTCGGGATCAGCCGCTTCGTCCCCGTCCACGGCGACGACGTGCTGCCGGAACGTCCGCTCGATGCGCTGGCGAACGGCGCGGGCGCGGAGGTCGATCTGCTGATCGGCACCAATGCCGAGGAGATGAACCTGTATCTCGTTCCCACCGGCGTGCGTGACAAGATCGGGCGGTTGTTGGCGACCTATGTTCTCCACAAGTCGCAACCGCATGCGCGCAAGGTGCTGAAGGCCTACGGGATCGGGACGAAGGGCAGGAAGCCGGGGCAGGCGCTGACCGATGCGATGAACGACCTCGTCTTTCGCTGGCCCGCGCGGCGGTTTGCCGAAGCGCACAAGGGGCGCACGCACATGTACGAGTTCGACTGGCGCTCGCCAATGTTCGGCGGCGAGCTAGGCGCGTCGCACGGCATGGAACTGCCGTTCGTGTTCGACGCCTTGGCGTGTGCGACCGGCGAGCAGGGTCTGTGCGGACCCAATCCGCCACAGGATCTGGCCGAACGGATGCACGCGCTGTGGATCCGGTTCGCGACCGACGGCCGCCTGCCCTGGGTCGAATTCGATGCCGAGACGCGGCAGGTCTATTCGCTTGTCCGGCAGGAGGCGCGGCATGAGGCCGTCATGCCGGCCGCACCCTTCCTGCCCTGAGGACCGACGATGTATCTCGAACGACTGAAACTGACCGGCCGCCGTGCGCTCGTGACGGGTGGCGCGGCGGGGATCGGCCTCGCCTGTGCCGAAGCGCTGGCGGAGATGGGCGCGCACGTGACGATCGGCGACCGCGACGAGGCGGCGATTGCAGCCGGACAGGCGGCGCTCGCGGACAAGGGCTATGCGGTCGACGGTATCGCGATGGACGTGACCGACCCGGCACGCGTCACCACCGTCGCGGACCAGCTCGGGGCGATCGACATCCTCGTCAACAATGCCGGCATCGCGCGCAGTGAAACCCCAGCGGAAGACGTCGCCGACGAGCATTGGCTGAACGTGCTCGACGTCAATCTCAACGGCACCTTCTGGTGCGCGCGCGCCTTCGGCCGGCACATGCTGGCGGCGGGGAAGGGCGCGATCGTCAATGTCGGGTCGATGAGCGGGTTCATCGTCAACCGGCCACAGCCGCAAAGCTATTACAACGCATCGAAGGCCGCAGTGCATCAGCTGACCAAGAGCCTCGCCGCCGAATGGGCGCCGCGCGGCGTCCGCGTCAACGCGGTTGCGCCGACCTACATCAACACCGTCCTCAACAGCTTCGCGGATCGCGAGGGCGAAATGTACAAGCGCTGGATCGACGGCACGCCGCAGGGCCGTCTCGGCGAACCCGAAGAAGTCGCGTCGATCGTTGCATTCCTAGCGTCGGATGCGGCGAGCCTGATGACTGGCAGCATCGTCCTCGCCGACGGCGGCTATAGCTGCTGGTAACGCACCGATCGGCGAACTACACGAGCCGGACGGCATAGCGCGCAACCTTTCATACAGGTAAGCTATCGGATAGCTCTGACTGTAGAAGTAGCCGGCGATGGATCGGCGCTCTAAAGGGATGAGGATCCAATGCGCTTCAAGACATTGCTCGCCGCAGGATGCGCCGCCGCCGCCTTCACTACCGTGCCAGCCGTCGCTCAGGACGCTGCCGTATCAGCGACGCAGGACGCCGCCGATACGGCCAAGACCGCAACGTCCGTCAGCTCCGATGACATCGTCGTCACTGCCCGCCAGCGCCAGGAGTCGCTGAAGGACGTGCCCATCGCGGTGACCGCGATCACCGGCGATCGGCTGGAAGGAACTGCAGGTCAACACGGTAAAGGACATCGCGTCCTACACGCCGGGCCTCAACATCAATTCGGACAGCGTGGGCCGCGCGTTCGTCTCGATCCGCGGCATCGGTACGACGCTGATCGACACCGTACAGCCGGGCGTCGGCATCTTCATCGACGGCGTCTATCAGCCGAACACCTCCTACCTCAACTCGCCGATCGTCGACGTCGCGCGGATCGAAGTGCTGCGCGGACCGCAGGGGACGCTGTTCGGCAACAACACGCTGGGTGGCGCGATCAACGTCATCACACGCCAGCCGGGCAACGAGTGGGAAGGGCGGTTCGACGCCGCGGTCGCCGGCACGGACAATTACGCGTCGGTCTCGGGCTCGGTCAGCGGCCCTATCGTGCGCGACCTGCTGCAGTTCCGCCTGGGCGCGTCCTATCATGAGCAGGACGGCTTCATGCGCAACACGCTGACGATCGGCGACATGAACCCGCTGAAGCAGCAGAGCGTCGGCGGCACGCTGCGCTTCACGCCGGCGGATTGGGCGGTGTTCACCGTCAACGGCAATTACGACCAGACCGCGGGCGGCAGCACGTCGTATATCCATGTTGCCGGGCCGACCGATTACCGCCTCGACGGCGCGACCAACGTCCTGAACCGCGCGGTGATCGACTATTACGGTGCGAGCGTGAAGGGCGAGTTCGACGCCGCCTCGCTCAAGACCAAGATCACCGCTATCGGTGCCTACAACCAGAAGAACGTCGCCGGAATCAACGACGGCGATTTCGGCCCCGTCGACCTTCTCCGCACCCGCGGCGGTTCGACCTTGAAGACCAAGACCGCCGAACTGCGCTTCGATACGCAGTGGAGCGACGCGTTCTCGACGTTGATCGGGCTGTACGGCAACCGCTACACGCAGACGAGCGACCAACTGACGACGATCGATTTCCGCGCGCTGCTGGGACCGACCTTCCCGGCGCCGGCCTCGACCACGCCGTCGTCGACCTATGTCCGCAACGACACGCGCGCGATCTTCGCCACCGCGTTCCTGAAAGTCGGCACGCTCGATCTCGCGGTAGGCGGCCGTTACGATCACCAGAAGCTGGTCGCGAGCCAGGTCAACGGCATCACGCCGTATACGGCGCCCGAGTACAAGAAGGACCAGTTCCAGCCGCGTGTCACGCTGACGCAGCACTGGACGTCGGCTGTGATGAGCTACGCCTCGATCGCCAAGGGTATCCGCGGCGGTGGCCAGAACGGTCCGGGTACGCGGCCGGAGGATGCGACCTACAAGGGTGACAATGTCTGGACCTACGAACTCGGCACCAAGTTCGATGCGTTCGACCGTCGCCTGACGATCAACGCCGACGTGTTCTACAACGACTATAAGGACTTCATCGGCCAGAACTCGCTGGCACCCAACACCAGCGGGGGATTCGTCGCGATCAACCTCAACACCGGCACCGTCGAAAGCTACGGCGCCGAAGTGGAGGCGCATCTGCGCGTGACGAACCAGTGGCGGATCGATGCCGGCGCATCCTATCTCCATGCCCGCATCACCGACGACAGCCAGTATTTCGCGACCACCGGCGTCCACGTATCGAGCGACCGGATCATCTTCACACCCGATTACAACTTCAACTTCAACACGACCTACACCGTGCCGGTCGGCGCCAATGCGGTGCTGCTCGATGCTGGCATCTTCGGCAAGGGCAGCCGGATCGGCTCCTCGCTCGACCCCAATGTGGCGCCGAAACTATCGGCCTATGCGATCACCAATGCGTCGCTCGGCTTTCGTTTCTCCAGCGGCCTGACCATCACGGCGTTCGGCACGAACCTGTTCAACACCAAGTTCATCGAGAGCTATATCGACAAGTCGGCGCTGGTGCGGGCCGGGCTCGCGCCGCTGGCGTCGAACCTCGCCATCCAGGGCGACCGCCGCCGCTACGGCGTGCGCGCGAGCTTCCGGTTCTAGGATGACCATGCATTTCGACCCCATAGAGCGCGCACCGCTCAACCCGGCGTTCGTCGCGGCGCTCAAGCAGCGGTTCGGCGATGCGCTCCAGATGAGCGACGCGATGCGGCTGCACCACGGCAGTAGCGAGGCGCATTTCGCACCGATGCTGCCCGACGCGGTCGTCTTTGCGCGATCGACCGAGGAGGTGGTCGATCTCGTCAAACTGTGCACCGCCGCCAAGGTGCCGATCGTTGCGTTCGGCGCGGGCACCTCGATCGAGGGCAACACGCTGGCGGTGCACGGCGGTGTCTCAGTCGACCTGTCGGAGATGACGCAGATCGTGTCGATCAACGCCGAGGACTTCGACTGCACGGTGCAGGCGGGGGTCCGCCGCGAGCAGCTGAACGAGCATATCCGCGACCTGGGGCTGTTCTTCCCGATCGATCCCGGCGCCAATGCGACGATCGGCGGGATGGCCGCGACGCGGGCGAGCGGGACCAACGCGGTGCGCTACGGCACGATGCGTGAGGCAGTCTTGAGCCTGCGCGTGGTGACGCCCGACGGCCGCGAGATCCGCACCAGCCGCCGCGCGCGCAAGTCGGCGGCGGGGTATGACCTGACCCGGCTGTTCGTCGGCTCCGAGGGGGACGCTCGGCATCATCACCGAGGTGACGCTGCGGCTGCACGGCATTCCCGAGGCGATCTCGTCCGCGGTGTGCAGCTTCGACACGCTGAACGGCGCGGTCGATACGGTGGTGCAGGCTATCCAGATCGGCGTGCCGCTCGCTCGCGTCGAAATTCTCGACGACATGCAGATGAAGGCGGTCAACGCCTGGTCGAAGCTCGATTACCCCGAACTGACGACGCTGTTCTTCGAATTCCACGGCTCGCCGCGCTATGTCGACGAACAGGCCGAGACGGTGCGTGAGCTGGCGGCGGCAAACGGCGGCGGCGATTTCCGCTGGTCGAACCTGCCCGAGGAACGTTCGAAGCTGTGGAAGGCGCGGCACGAGGCGTATTACGCGGCGGTCAACCTGCGCCCCGGCGCGGTCGGTTGGGCGACCGACGTGTGCGTGCCGATCAGTCGCCTGGCGGAGTGCATCGGCGAGACCAAGGCCGATTTGCAGGCGTCGTCGGTCCCCGCAACGATCCTGGGGCATGTCGGCGACGGCAATTTCCACGTCGTCTTCTCGATCGATCCGGAGTCCGAGGCGGAGCTCGCCGAGGTGTCGGCGATCAACGCACGGATGGTCGAGCGTGCGCTGGCGATGGATGGCACCTGCACCGGCGAGCACGGCATCGGCATCGGCAAGCAGGATTGGCTGGTCGCGGAACTGGGCGATGCGGTCGATCTGATGCGGACGCTGAAGCATGCGTTGGATCCGCACAACCTGTTCAATCCGGGCAAGATCTTTGCGTTCTGAACTACTCCCCTCCCTGGAAGGGAGGGGGCTGGGGGTGGGTCGGCTTATTGGCAGGCGCTAGAGTGCGCCCGAGCCGACCCACCCCCGACCCCCTCCCTTCCAGGGGGGGGGAAGAAGGACTTGATATGGACAGCCTGCACCTCGTCGACCCTACGCTCCGCCCACTGCTGGATATGTTGCCGCGGATATCGCTCACAGACGACATCCTGCCGGCGATGCGTGACCGGCCCTCGATGTTTCCCCGGCCGACGAGTCGCTGGCGACGCTGGAGATCCATACGGTTCCAGGGCCTGCCGGAGCCCCGGATATCGACCTGCACGTCTTCCGCCCGGTGGGCGTCACTGGCGTCCTGCCCTGTATCTATCACATCCACGGCGGCGGCTATGTGATGGGCAAGGTCAGCGATTACGATCCGCTGGTCCGTCCGCTGATTGCCGACCTGCAATGCGTCATGGTGTCAGTCGAGTATCGCCTCGCGCCCGAGACGAACTTTCCGGGGCCGATCGAGGATTGCTATGCCGGGCTCGCCTGGACGATCGCCCATGCCGAGGACCTCGGAATCGATCCGACCCGGCTCGGCGTGATGGGGCAGAGCGCAGGTGGCGGGTATGCCGCGGCGCTGGCGCTGATGGTGCGCGACCGTGGTGAGTATGCGCTCGCGTTCCAGCACCTGATCTACCCGATGCTTGACGACCGGACCTGCACCGCCGCGCCGCATCCGTACGCCGGCGAGTTTATCTGGACCGCGCAGAGCAATCGCTTTGGCTGGACCTCGCTGCTCGGCCACGCGCCCGGTGGCGACGACGTTTCGCCCTACGCCGCACCTGCGCGTGCGACCGATCTCGGTAACCTGCCGCGGGCCTATATCGCGACCGGCGCGCTTGATCTCTTCGTCGACGAGGACATCGACTACGCGACGCGGCTGATCCGCGCGGGCGTGCCGGTCGAGCTTCACGTCTATCCCGGTGGCTATCACGCCTTCGATGTCTTCGCCGACGGTCCGGTATCGCAACAGGCGCGCCGCGACAGCCACGAGGCACTGCGCCGTTCGCTTGCATAAGGATCTCCCATGACCGATTTCGCCCGACCGATCGAGGCAACCTCGCCGCCGTTCGCAAGGACGCTGTTGCCGTTGCTCGCGCTCGCGCTGGCGATGGCGGTCGGCTTCACGATGATGGGCTCGTTCGGGACGGTGCAGGAGGGCGCGAAGGCCGAATTGCACCTCAGCGATTATACGCTGAGCCTGATCCAGGGCTTGTCGGCGGCACTGCCGCTCGCGATGTTCTCGATCCCGATCGGTATTCTGGTCGATCGCTACAACCGCGTGCGGATGATGATCGCGCTCGCGCTCGTGTGGACGCTGGGGACGGTGCTCACCGCGTTCGCGCAGGGCGTGCCCGTGCTGTTCGTCGCGCGCATGCTGACCGGGATCGGCACGACCGGCGCCTTGACCGCAGCGCTGTCGCTGTGCGCCGACTTCTGCGTTCCAACGCAGCGGGGCAGGGGCCATGCTGATCGTCAACCTCGGCAAGTCGCTCGGCGTTGCGCTCGCTTTGGGCTTGTCGGGCGAGCTGTTCGGCCTGTTCGCGCATGGCGGCGCACCGACATGGTTCGGAGGCATGATGCCGTGGCGCAGCGTCCATCTGGGCCTCGCGGTCATCAGCGTGATCGCGATCCTGCCGCTGTTCCTGCTGCGCGAACCGGCGCGGCAGGAGGTCGCGGCGGGCACGCACGCACCGTTCAAAATCGTGGCTGGCGAACTTTGGGCACGTCGCGTGTTCCTGATCCCGTTGTTCATCGGCCAGATCAGCGTGGTGATGGCCGATGCCGCCGCGGGGATCTGGGTCTCGCCGGTCCTGTCTCGCAATTTCCACCTGCAGCCCGACCAGTTTGCCGGATGGATGGGCACGCTGCTCTTTGGCTCGGGCGTAGTTGGTGCGATTGTCGGTGGCCTGTCCGCCGACCGGGGGCAGAAGAGCGGACGGCGCGGTGGCCTGCTGATCGGTGCGATCGTTGCCGCGGCGGTCGGCGTGCCTGCAGCGTTGTTCCCGATCATGCCCTCCGTCCCGCTGTTCGGGGTCGCGGTCGGCCTGCTCGTGACGTGCGGCGCGGTGACGGGCGTGGTGACTTCGGTGGCGTTGACCGTGCTGATCCCGAACGAACTGCGCGGGTTGTGCATCGGCGCGTTCATCGCGATCGCCGGGCTGATCGGCTACGGCCTCGCACCGACGCTGGTCGCTGCGGCAAGCGGCATGCTGGGCGGCGAGGCGCATCTCGCGCAGGGCCTCGCGATCGTCGGCGTAGTGACCAGCGCGATCTCCGTCATCGCCTTCACGATGGCGATGCGTCGCGCGCCGGTATCGGCAACCGCCTGACCTGTAAGATAGCTGTTGCGCGAGCTATCCGATAGCTGCATGATCGACCCAATCCCGGCAATCGGGAACAGGAGATCGGTGTTGGGCGAGGGTAGCATGCAGAAGGAACGGGTCACGGTGTCGCCCGAGATGGCGGCCTTCATCGGCGAGGGCTTGGTCGACCCGGCGGCTGTTTCCGCCGACGCGGTGGTCCTGTGCTTTACGCTCGGCGAGGACATGCCGGCGCAAGTCACGGTCACTACCGGCACGGTTCCTTCGGAAGAGCGCGCGATCCTGGTCCTTGCGGTCGAACGTGGCGCCTGCCTGCGGGTCTTCGATTACGCGCCCGACGCGAACATCGCGTGCCATCTGCCGAGCGAGTTGCGGATGATGGTCGCCGCGATCCTCGATTGCACGCTGCCCGAACCCTGGCGCAGCACGCATCGTTCGGCAAAATGCATCGAGCTACTCTCCAGCACGTTCCAGCGGATCGTCGAGGACGACCTTGTCCCTCTCGCGGGTGCCGGGCAATTGTCCGCCCGCGACAGCCAGCGGATCGTCGCGGCGAAGCGGATGATCGACGAACGCTGGGGTGAGAAGATGACGCTCGACTCGATCGCGCGCGCCTGTGGCCTGAACCGTGCGAAGCTCACGCGCGGCTTCCGCGACATGTTCGCTTGTACGGTCGCCGACGCGCTGCTCGACCGGCGGCTTGGGGCGGCCCGTCAGCTGCTGATCGCGACCGACCTGCCGGTATCGTCGATCGGGTACCAGTGCGGCTATCTCAACAACGCCAGTTTCACGCGGGCTTTCTCGCGGCAGTTCGGCACGACACCGTCCTCGCTGCGCGCACCGCGGCTCGCGGCATGAGCGCGGCGAGCCTGCGGCTGGTCGAAGGCGGCTCGCTCGTCGACCAGGCGGTCCACGCGGTCCGCACGCATATCCGCGCCAATGACATGAAAGTCGGGGACACGCTGCCGTCCGAAGGGCATTTCGCGACCGAATTGGGTGTCAGCCGGCCGGTATTGCGCGAGGCGTTCGGCGCGCTGGCGGCGTTGCGGCTCATCGACGTGGGCAATGGCAGGCGCGCCCGCGTTGCCGCGATCGACGGATCGGTGATGGCGACATCGCTCGATCACGCGGTGGCGACGGCGCAGATCTCGATGGTGCAGATCTGGGACGTGCGCCGCACGCTGGAACTGCGCACCGCCGAACTCGCCGCGATCGAACGCACCGACGACGAGGCGCGGACGATCATTGGTTTAGCCGAGGCGATGGAAGCGGCGGGCACCGATGTCGATGCGCTGACCCGCCACGACATCGCGTTCCACCAGGCGATCGCACAGGCGGGGCGCAACATGCTGTTCCTGCAGATCGTCCGCTCGTTCGCACCGATGATGGTGCACGCCGTGCCCGCCGCCTGGGCAACGCGAACCACCGCACGGCAGCGTACCGCCGTGTTGGCGCACCATCACGACCTGGCAAGAGCGATCGCCGACCGTGACCCGAAAGCGGCGATCGCAGCAATGAGCACGCATTTCGTCGCGTCCATCGGCGATCTTTTCGCGCGTCTTTGAGGTGCGCCTAGCCGACATCGTTTTCTCCGGCGTCGGTAACTTTTGAATCTTTCGACTTCGGCGCGTACGCGCGGGCGTTGGCATCATCTACCGCATGGGACCTGATCGCAGCGGCCGCTGCCATGTCAAAAGCGACGGGTGGAAGAGCAAGAGACCGGACATGGCTGGCTTCGCTACCCTTCGCATGCCATTCGCCGTTGTTCGTTCCTCAGCGGCATGCAACATGATGCGTTCATGTTTTTCGGTCTAGCATCTCCACTTCGACGATGGACGACATTCAAGGACGACTGATGCGCGCACCTCGGCTTTCCTGCCTGTTTTTATCGAGCATCGCCGCTAGCCTCCTCGTTGCGACACCGGCGACCGCAGACTCGATTGCGCCTACCGGGCTCGAACGCGTGTTGAGTTTGCTGGTCGCGGAACGCTCCGGTGACTACGGCATCGCTGCCCTGGACCTTCGCGACGGCTCGACCGCGTCCGTCAGGGGTGACACGCCGTTTCCGATGGCGAGCACGGTCAAGATCGCGATCGCCGCCGCCTACCTTGCCGATGTCGATCAAGGTCGCCGCACCCTCGGCGATATGATCGTCGGTCGTCCCGCCGCGAAGGTCATGGAATTGATGATCGTCCATAGCGACAACCAGGCGACCGACCAGTTGCTTGCCGCTCTCGGGGGGGCCCGTCGCTATCCAGCAGTGGCTGTCGTCGCACAGGATTACCGGCATCCGAATGGACCGGACCATTGCCCAGTTGCTGAGGGAGCGTGGTCACCTTGCCGACAGCAAGGATGTTGCCACGCCGATCGCGATGGTCACGTTGTTGAACAAGCTGGACAACGGCACTGTCCTGGCGGCACAGAGCCGTCAATTTCTGCTCGAATTGATGAGCCGCTGCCAGACGGGCACGCGCCGTATCCGCGCCCTGCTTCCCGCGGGTACCAGGGTGGAGGACAAGACCGGTACGCTCGACGGTATCACCAATGACGTCGGGTTCATCACCATGCCTGACGGCCGCCGCGTCGCGATCGTGGTGTTCGCGCGAGGGGGACGCGACCGCCAGCCGGTTATCGCCGAAGTCTCACGCGCGATTTACGACTATTTTGCCGATAGCGCCCGCAACGCGCTCGCGCTCTTCATGCAAATGCGGTGACCTAGGTTTAGTTTCCGGACTGCTACGAACTGTGGGCGGCACAGTTTTGCCAAACCGCAAAGCATGTATCTTCCTAGGCGGAGGTGTCAGAGGGGCGACACCGATGCGCGTATGGTTACGCGCGTCGTTGCCACCGCACCGAGCACCATCAGCGCGCCGCCGAGGTACAGGATGTTGCGCGGTTCGCCGCCCAACAGCGAGTGGTAGAACAATGGCACGGTCAGGCTCTCGATGATCATCGGGATGACGATGAACATGTTGAAGATGCCCATGTAGACGCCGTTGCGCTCGGGCGGGATCATGTCGATCAGCATGATGTACGGGTTGCCCATCATGCTCGCCCAGCCGATGCCGATGCCGAGCATCGCGACGAACAGCGCGGGCTCGGTGCGCAGGCCGGGGATTGCCAGCATCGCCACGCCCGACGCGAGCAGGCACGCGGCATGCGCGTTCTTTGCCCCCAGCGGCGCGCGACCGGCACCAGCGCGATCGCGGCGACAAACGCGACGGCGTTGTAGAACGCGCCGAGCTGGCCGACGGTGAGCACGGTATCACGGAAAGCCTCGCTCTTGGCGTCCGACGTGCCGTGCAGCGACCGTGCGACCGCGAAGGTGATGAACTGCCAATAGGCGAACATCGCATACCATTGGCACAGCATCGCCAGCGCGAGCTGTCGCATCGGCTTGGGCATCTCGACCAGCGCGGTCTTCAAGTCTCGCAGCGTGCCGCCGAGCGTCAGCGGCTCCTTTGCGAGGCGCATCTTCTCTTCTTCAGGCAAGGGCAGTTCGGGCACGCGAACGACCGACCAGACGATCGTCGCCAACGACAGCACCGCGCCGATGAGGAACGCGATGCGCGTGATGTCGGGAATGCCGTTGCCGTCGATCGCGTCCTTGTTGAAGCCGATCCACACCAGCAGCGACGGCGCCAGATACGACAGCGTCTGCGCGAGGCCGGTGAACGCCGACTGCGTCAGGAAGCCGGCGGCGCGCTGGTCGTCGGGCAGGCGGTCGCCGACATAGGCGCGGTATGGCTCCATCGTCACGTTGTTCGCCGCGTCGAGCACCCACAACAGGCTCGCCGCCACCCACAAAGTCGGGCTGTACGGCATTGCCAGCAGGCACAGGCTGCACAGTATCGCGCCGATCAGGAAATAGGGGTGCGGCGGCCGATCCGGGTCGAGGTCCGGTCGCTCATCGCGCCGATCAAAGGCTGGATCAGCAGGCCGGTCATCGGCCCGGCGAGCCATAGCAGCGGCAGGCTCGCCTCGTCAGCACCGAGATAGCCGTAGATCGGCGCCATGTTGGCCTGTTGCAGCCCGAACGAGAATTGCAGCCCAAGGAAGCCGAGGTTCATCTCGATCAGCCGCATCAGCGAGAGGCGGGGTTTGGTCATGAGGCCGAGGTTCATTGTCATGCCTTCTCTATCGACCCAAGACCGTTGCATTCCCGTTCCCCCCGCGAAAGCGGGGCCCAGGAGCCGCGGGCGCTGCGGCTTGGTACCCTGGGCTCCCGCCTTCGCGGGAGAACAGATGTGGTGGGGCGGTTCACGCGGCCGGGCCTGCCCAGACGACGCCCCAGGGTTCGACGACGAGCGTGGTCCCGCAAGACTGTTCCGACAACCGATCCTGCCAGCCGACCAGACCATCGACCCGCACGGGAGCGTCGGAGAAGTTCAGGAACACCCGGTCGTTGCCACAGCCGATCCCGAGCAGGGCGGCGTCACTCGTCGCGAGCGCCGCGGGCGAACCCGCACCGCCGCTCGCAACCCGCGCCACTCGTAGCGCTTCCAGATCGCCACTAATCCGCCGTGCGGCGGGGCCGTCGAGCGCGGCCCAGTCCATCTCCGGACGGTGCAGCCAGCGGCCTTCATGCGCGCGCTCGGCGTCGTCCAGATAGCTGGTGTCGTTGAGCAGTCCCGCCTCGTCGCCCATGTATGTCGTCGCCAGACCGCCACTTGCGATCGACAGCGCGTTGAGCAATGCGATCCGCCGAAACGCCATTTCGCGCGCGTCTTCGTTCGCCGCGGCCTCGAGCCCGGCCAGCGACGCCATCGTCCCGTTCGAGCCATGCAACACCGAACCGTCCGACTGGAACGGCGCGCCGCGTGCCCAGCTGCCGTCACCGCTTTCGAGGAAACGCGCCGCTATCTTGAGCCGCGCGACCGGATCGGGGTCGATCCCAGCGAGGTCGCCGATCACTGCGCCCCAGCCGATATCGTCGTGGCAGCGTGCGTAACTCAGCCAGTTGGCACCACGCGGCAGGCCGCCGCTCGCCTCGACGATCGCGTGGGGCAGGGTGGCCGACTGTTCGGCCAGCGCGACCCAGCCCGCGACCATCAGCGAATTGTTATAGACCAGGTGGCATTCGGGCTCGAACCCGCCGTCCCAGTCCGCGCCTTCGTCAGTGCCAAAATACGGCGGCACCAGCGCGGTCGGGACGATCGCCTCGGCCTTGAGCAACGTTGCCGGCGCGACGATGTCGAGCGCCGCGCGCAACGCGCGGACGATGAAATGCGCTTCCGGACGGTTGCGGCAATCGGTGCCGATCTGCTTCCAGAGGAACGCGATCGAGTCGAGTCGGAACGCCTCGAAACCGTGGTTCGCCAGCCGCAGCATCGTGTCGACGATCGCGAGCATGACTTCGGGATTCGACCAGTTCAGGTCCCATTGGAACGGATAGAAGGTCGTCCAGACCTGTCCGCCCAAGGCCGGCACGCGCGTGAAATTGCCCGGCGCGGTGGTCGGGAACACCTGGGGGAGGGCGGCTTCGTACGCCTGCGCCTTGTCCTCGCTCAGGACATGATAAAAGGCGCGGTAGTGTGGATCGCCCGCGAGCGCCGCCTTCGCCCAGGCGTGATCGTCCGCGGTATGGTTAAGCGCGAGATCGACGCACAAGCTGATCCGCCCGTCGCGCAGCCGTGCGGCGAGGCGTTCGAGATCGGCCATCGTCCCTAGCCGCGGCTCGATCGCGAGATAGTCCGCGACCGCGAACCCGCCATCGCTGTCGCCCTCGCGTGCCTTCAGCAACGCAAGCAAATGGAGGTAGCGGACGCCGAGCGATTCGAGGTGGTCGACCTTGTCGATCAGCCCGCCGACGGTGCCGGCGAACCGGTCGACATAGGTCGAATAACCAAGCATGTCAGGCGCGACGAACCAGTCGGGGTCGGCCAGCCGCGCTTCGTCGAGCGCGACCATCGAAGCTGGCCGTTCGGCCGCCCGGTCGCGGAGGATCGTTTCCATCCGCGGCCAGAGCTGCGCCAGCCGATCGGTGCCGTACAGGCGTTCGAGCTGGCGTTTGAGGAGGGGGGCGAGCGCGTCGAGACGGCGCTCGGTGGAGAAGAAAGTCACGCTCACCCGCCCTATCAGAAGCCGACGCGGACCGCGGCGGAGATCGTCCGGCCGGTGATCGATCGCGCGCGGACGATGCCGTTGGTCGGGATCGCGCCTTCCTCCGCTTCGGTGATGCCCTTCACGTCGAACAGATTGTTGCCGTTGATCGACAGCGTGACGTTCTCGGTCGGGTGCACCGACACGAACGCGTTGACCTGCGTATAGCCCGGCATCTTCAGCCCGTTATTGTCCTGCGCGAAGCTGTCCGTGGTGCCGATCACGTTCGCGCCGACGGTCAGTCGGCCGACCTCGACCTGCGGGGTCGCCTGGAAGATGAACTTCGCTTGGCGACGTGGGCGGTTGCCCTCGACCGCGGGGTTGAGCACGTCCTTGGTGATCTCGGCATCGGTGTAGGTGCCGCCCGCCGACAGCGAGAACGGCCCGCGTGCGATACGGCCCTCGAGCTCGACGCCCTTCGCTTCATATTCGCGGTTGAAGAAACGCTGCGTCGTCGCCTCGAAATTCTGCTCCTCGGTACGCGCCCAGAAGCCGGTGGCGTAGAGCGAGAGACCGTTCTGGCGGAACTTGAACCCGCCCTCGAGCTGGCGGACGAAATCGACTGCCGCGCCTTCGTCGGTCAGGCCGCCGGTGGTCGTGTTGATCGACGGGCCGAACAACAGGCGATCGGCGTTGGCCCGGCCGCCGCGGCTGTAGCGGGCGAACACCGCGGTGCTGTCGGTCAGGCGATAGTTCGCGCCACCCGAGTAGGACAGGTAATCATAGTTATAGTTGAGCGGCGAGCGGCGGTTCGGGATGATCGCGACCTGACGCTCGGGCGCCGAGATCACGCCGTCGCCGTTGATGTCGAACGTCGTGATGCCGCTGCCGAAGCCCGCACCCAGATCGGCGCCGGCGACGCTGCCACGGGCCCGACCGAAATCGTAGCGCAGAGAGCCGTCGATGTTGAAGCGGCCGATCTCCAGACCGAGCTGAGCAAATGGTGCGTAGGTCGTGTAGTCGAGATCGTATGACCGGCGGCAGCAATTGCCGAAGCCGAATGCCGAATAGCCCGGCGTGCCGTTCTGCGTGACAGGAACGCCCGCCGCGGTGCGGACGTCGACGAGCTGCGAGCGGCCGTCATTGGCGACGGTCTGGACGAACGAATTCCACAGCCAGTCGCTCTTGATGTCCTGGCGCGAGGCGTAGAAGCCGCCGGTGATCGCCAGCGTTCCGGTACCCACCGGCACCGAGCCGTTGAGGCGAATGTCGTTGGTGATGTTGTTGAGGCTCTTCAGGTCGACGTCGAACAGTACGACGTTGGCGAGCAGGCCGTTGCCGTTGAGCGACGCAGGGTTGGTGATCCGCTGACCGTTCTGCGGTCCGCTCGCGTAGAACAGCTGCGACCCTGCGCCGCCGATCCCGTTGGCGATGGTCTGCGCGGAGCCGACGGCCGCCGGGAACGGCGAGGTGAAGCCGCCCGAGATATCCGAATAGCGGAACCGCTCGACGATGTTCCAGCCGTCCGCGACCGGGATCTGCGTCTCGAGACCGGCCGAATAGACGACGGGGTGCTGGCCGTCGCGGATTGAGCGCGTGACGAGCTGGTTGTTACCGTCGAGCGTCTCGACGGTGCGGATGTCGGCGCTGTGCAGCGTGCCGTTGTTGATCGAGAAGTTGGTGATATTGCTGTAGGTCGGGTCGCTGTTCGTGCCGCTCACCTGTACCGGGTTGGGCAGGTAGCCGATCGCGCGGTCATCGAGATACTTGCCGTACAGGCGGACATAGCCGCCATTGCCGAACGACTTGGTGATGTTCCCCTTCAACTGGCCGCCCTTGACGCCATCGAAGCCGACTTCGCGCTGGCCGTCACCGATCCGGTAGAAACCGCCGAAATGATAGGTCAGCGTGTCGGACAGCTTGCCGCCCTGGTCGAAATCGACGCGGAACTCGCGGTAGTCGAGCCCGCTGCTGATCTGGAACGCGCCGCCTTCCTGTTCGCCGGTCTTCGAGAGGAAGTTGATCACGCCGCCTGGCGAGTTCGACGCGAAGGTCGAGGCGGAGCCGCCGCGGACCGACTCGACCGTCCGCACGTTGAAATCGGCGCGCAGGAAGATGTCGGCATTGCCGAACGTGATGTCGCCGAATTCCAGGATCGGAAGGCCGTCCTCCTGCAGCTGGAGAAACTTCGAGCCGCCCGATGCGACCGGCAGGCCGCGGACCGAGATGTTCGCGTTGCCGTCGCCGCCCGATGCCCTCGACCCGGATGCCGGGGAGGTTGCGGAGGAGTTCACCCGAGGTGCGCGGTGCGAGCTGGATCAGCGCATCCGAACTGATCGAGCTGGTCGTGATCGACGTGTTGAGCTTGTTCGTGCCGCGCGCGACCGCGGTCACCACGATGTCGTCCTGCGGGACATCGGCTGCGGGAGCAGCGGGCGTTGCAGCCGGATTGGCCTGCGGCGCGGTCTGCGCGGCACCGGCGGTGGCGAACGATGCGGCGGCGATGCCAGCCAGCAATGCGTGACGTACTTTCATGCGACTCTCCCTGCGCGACGGCTTTCTGAGAAGCCCAAGGCCGCCTCCTACTCGCGTCGCAATCGATTGCAAGAAATGTTTCACAATCGATTGCAGAAACTAGGCGGACTGTCTCTTTATCAGCGCAGGGGGGACGATCGCGGACTCGGCTGGCTCGCCGGCTATACGTTTTAACAGGCGGTCGACCATCAATTCCGCCCCGATCGCAAGATCTTGGCGGATCGTCGTCAAGGACGGTGACGTGTGTGCTGCCAGGGAGACGTCGTCATACCCAATCACGGCGGTTGCGGTAGGAACGTCGATCCCCGCCTCGGCCAGTGCGCGCAGCACGCTCATCGCTGCGACGTCCGATGCGGCGAAGATCGCGTCCGGAATTGTGCCACCCGCGAGATGCTCCGCCACCGCAGCGTGAACCGCCTCGGGGCTCATCGGCGTGGCGAGGACCGTGTACGCAACATTGGCTTGGTCGGCGGCCGCAGCGAACCCGGCGAGTCGGTCGGAAAACTCGGGCGGGGCAGGGTCGCCGACGAACAACAGCCGATGCCGGCCTTGCGCGATCAGATGCTCCGCTGCCAGTCGACCACCCGCGACATTGTCCGATCCGATCGTCAAATGATGCTGGCCGGGACGGTTCGCACCCCAAACGATCAGCGGGCGGTAGCGCTGCGAAACCCGCTCGATCGCCGCGAACTGGTCCGACTGGCCGACCAGCAGCAGTCCATCGATGCGGCCGCTGTCGACCAGCCGTTCGAGCCAGTCGTCGGCATCGGGAATCACCCGCGACAAGAGAATGTCATACCCTCGCTCGACCAGCAGGTCGGCGAGGAACCCGAGCAGCGACAGGAAAAACGGGTCGGTCAGGTGCTGCGTCTTCGCGTGCCCGAGCGGCAGGACCAGCCCGATCGCGCCGGTGCTCTTCATCCGCAGGTTGCGCGCAAGCTGGTTGGGCCGCACGTCATGCTCGCGCGCCAGCACGCGTATCCGCTCGCGCGTCTGCTCGTTCACGGAGGAATGTCCCGCCAGCGCACGCGATACGGTTGCAGTTGAAACGCCCGCGAGTGCGGCCAGGTCGGCGAGTTTCATTGTGGTGGAGTTCCTCGTCGGTACGCGCGTAGGCCACGTCGTACAGTCAGCACCGGGGGGCTGCAATTGTCGGGCGATTTACCGACGGACTTGTACGATCCGGTAATCGAGAGAGTGCCAACAGGCTATATGGCAATAGCATCGCTATGCGATCGAACACTGCCGTAGCGTCATCGTCCGCTTGCCGAATGCATCATCGTGGCGTTCGACGCGACCTAACGCATCCCATGCGAGGCGGTGACCGGGGCTACAAGGTAGCGATCCAGGAACTGCTGATGCGTCGGCATCCCTGCGACTGCGTCCGCGATCGTGCTGCGAATATTGGTCAAGACGCCGGCTAGCTGCGGGCCGCCCATGATGCTGCCAAGGCGGTGATGGTCGCGCGGAGTCAGGCGCTGGCCGAGCATCACCTGCACCCAGCTGGCGACACGGAACAGGTCATCGCCGCCCTGATATGCCTGCGCGCCCTCTGTGAAGAGCGTGATGCGCTCCACGAGCGTGTTGGGGATCGGCATATCCCGGCGCGCCGCCCAGAAGGGTTCGGGACGTTCGTTGAGGTGGTAGTGGAGGATGATGAAATCGCGGACGCGCTCGAGCTCGGCTTGTGCCTGATCATTGTACCGCTTCACCAGCGCGGGTGCGATTCCGCCGAACGGGAAGGTCTGCATCAGCCGCGTAATGCCCGTCATGATCAGATGGATGCTGGTCGACTCGAGCGGCTCGACGAACCCGCTGGCAAGGCTGAGCGCGACGCAGTTCCCCATCCATACCTGTCGCCGGCGACCCGTGCGGAACCGGATCAGCCGCGGCTCGGTAAGTGGTGCGCCGTCGATCGTGGCGAGCAACCGGGCATGCGCCTCGTCGTCCGACAGATGATCGCTGGCATAGACCAGCCCATTACCGACGCGGTGCTGCAACGGGATACGCCAGCGCCAGCCCGCGTCATGGGCTATAGCGCGCGTGTACGGATGCGCCGGGCCCGTCGCGGCCGTCTGCACGGCCAGCGCGCTGTTGGTGGGCAGCCAGTGCGACCAATCCTCGTAACCGGCGGCGTAGGTGCCCTCGATCAGCAGCCCGCGAAAGCCGGTGCAGTCGATGAACAGGTCGCCCTCGACGCGCTCGCCGGACTCCAGGACGAGCGCGCGGATGAAGCCGGTCTCGCCGTCGCGATCAACGCTGGCGATTCGCCCCTCGATCCGTTTCAACCCGTTCGCCTCGCTGCGCGCGCGCAGGAAGCGGGCGTATAGGCCGGCGTCGAGGTGATAGGCGTAGTTGATCTGGCCCTCGGAGGGGAGCGCGAACCGCTCCGCCTTGGCCGCCTGGAGTTCCAGGCAATAGTCGCCGATCTCGCTCGAATCCCCGTCGGCCTTTGCGGCAAGCCAGAAATGGTGGAAGTCGCCCATCCAGGTCGATTTGCCGATGTCGCCGAACGAATGGATGTAGCGATCGCCGTCGCGTGCCCAGTTCTCGAACGAAATGCCGAGCTTGAACGTGGCTTGCGTGGCGCGCATGAACTCGCGTTCGTCAAGGCCCAGGATCGTGTGGAAGGCCCGCATTGTCGGAATCGTCGCCTCACCGACCCCGATGGTGCCGATCTCTTCGGATTCGACCAGCGTGATGTCGAGCAACTGGCCCAATTGTCGCGACAAAGCCGCGGCGGCGAGCCAGCCGGCGGTGCCACCACCGGCGATGACGACTTTCCTGATGCGCTGCTCGGCCATGTTCGGCTCCTATCGGTTGATGCGCTGGAGGATCTTGGCGCGCAACCGGCGTGCCGCCATAGCGTCCAGCGGCGCAAGTTCGCCATGTGCGTGCTCGGGCAGGTGCTCCCTGGCGTGATCCGCAGAGCCGAAGACATAATGGTCGAACATCGCGCGCCATGCCTGCTTCTCGTGATCCGGCCGATCGCGCAGCGACAACAGGCCGTGGAGCAGGGTGTTCATGGGCGTATCCATGAACCGCGGCACCGCGTTCCACCAATAGTTGATCATCACGTTGAACGCGTCCAGCGCCTCGACATTATGCCACCACAACGCCGGGTAGAGCAGCACGTCACCCGGCTCGAGTTCGGCGACCTCGGCATGCGCCAGGGCCTCGGCAAAGCGTGGGTATCGGTCGAGATCGGGTGCGCGGAGGTCGACCATGCTCACCACCTGTCCGGCCGGCGTCGGCTCCAACGGTCCGGGGTAGAGGTTGGCGACCTGGTCCGGCGGGAACAGCGTGAAGCGTCGTCGGCCGACGATGCAGCACGCCAGATTGTTCGACATGTCGTAATGCGTCGAGGCGGTGGTACGATTGCCGATCCAGATGCTGACCAGGGGCGGGTTCTCGACGAGCTGCGGGTCTTCGAACGGCAGCGCGGCCTGCGCGCGAAGGCCAGGCAGGTACAGATCGATGTCGGTCGAGCCGATATAGATGGCGGGGGCTTCCGGATCGCCGAGGCCAGCAAGAAGCTGGTCGAGATAGCCGGACAGCGAACCGCTCTCTCGTTTGAAGTTCAGCGCGGTGCAATCGTCGGAATACCCGAAGCGGCCGCCGATCGCCGGATCGCCGACGTACGCCGTGACGGGACGGCCACCGTCGAACTGCTTGAGCCATGTCATCGCAGGCTCTGCACCTTCCAGCCCGACAGCCACCAGCGGCAAGTGGCTGGCGATCCCGCGCAGGATCACCGGAACGCCATCGGCGATCAGGTCGGCGATCGGCACGCTGATCGCGCTCGCGCCCCTCGATGACACGCGTACGGCGCGTGATACCTGCCACCACGATCAACCGTTCTGGGTAAGCAGAGACTGCTTGCGCGCAATCAACTGCTGAATGTTGCCGAGCGACGCTGCGGCCAGGATGGCGAGACGCAGCACGCCCGATCGATGGAGCCGATCGAGCGGTTCGCCATTCAGAGCGGCGAGATGCTCGAGGTCGACGACCAGCACGTCGGCTATGGTATAGCGACGCTCTTCGCTGACATCGACGGTGAGCGTTACCGGCGTGAGCAGGCCAGCCTCGTCAAGCGCGGTATAGGCAGCCGGCGCGGTTTCCAGTCCCTCGTACAGCAGGCGGAGCACGCCGGTGATATGTTCCAGGTACGGTGTGTTGCCGCCATGTTCCAGGAACAGCGGCAGGCCGGTGCTGTCGCCGACGCGCCCGTCGTCGAGATCGACGTGCAGCATAGGCTCGCCGACATCGTCTCCGGAGGGGGCGAACCATCCCGATCGAGAAGGGGCCGCGCTGGTGACTGGCGGGCACATAGCGGCTTGTCCAATAGTCGCCGGACAGGAACAGGTTCTCGTCGCGGTCCAGCCCCAACAGGGCATAGGCCTGCAATCCCTCGTCACGGCGGCGGAATATGATGGCGAATTCGCGCTGCACCGCCTCGAACTCCGCGGGGAATATCAGCGTCTGATTGGTCGCGTCGCCGAACGCGGCGCCAGCCCGCGGGCTTACGCGTAAATCGGCATGGTCGACATTGTTGATCTGTACGGGATTCATCCGCTCCGGTCCTGTTGTTGCCGCACGCTTATCAGCGCGACGGCGACCGACAAAGGAAAAGGCCGCTGCACGGCACGGCGGCGGCCTTCTTGGGAGGTCGGGAGTGGACCAAGATCCACTCCCGTCGTCATCAGAAACGATAGCGCGCGCCGAGATAATAGCGTGGCTTGAGTTCCTGCACATACACCAGGTTCGTCTCGGTGCGGGCATATTGGCGGAACGGTTCGCTGGTCAGGTTGACCGCTTCGAGCGACACCGAGAACGCCTTCGTGACGTCGTAGCTTATGCTGCCGTCCAAGGTACCGAACGCGGCCGTGAACAGCGGGTTGCGATTGCCGCCCTGGTTCGTAGCCGCGAGATACTTGTCGCGCCAGTTGTACGAGACGCGGGCCGAGATACCCCCCTTGTCGTAGATTGCCGTCAAGTTGGCGCTGTCGCCCAAACCGCTCAGCGCGAAGATGTTGACGTTCGGATCGGCATAGGGATCCACGTTCACGTCGCCACTGACCTTCGTGTAGGAAACCGCGAAACCGAAGCCGGTCTGACCGAAGAAGTTCGTCCAGGCGACTTCGAAGCCGTGGATATTGCCTTCCTTGTTGTTGACCGGCCCGCTGATCGCGAAGTTCACGAGCGGATCATTGGCGTCCCCGACGAGATCGACCGCAAGGGCGAGGGGATTGTAGACCGCATCGCTGATTTCACCCGTGGCGGGATTGAGCGCGCCGCGGAAGGCCGCCGTCGCCGCCGCCTGATTGCCGCCATTCTGCTGCAGCAGCGCCGCGTAGGCGAACAGATTTCGATCGGTCTGGGTAATGCCGTTGTTTCTGAGAAACGCCTGCGCAATACCCGAACGCGACCCTGGTGCGCCTGAACCCGGGTCGCGCAGCCCGAACAGGTTACCGTTGGTTATCTGGTTGCCGACGAAGTTGCGCACGTTCTTGTTGAAGAAGCCGACCGAGACGAAACTCGTAGGCTTGTAATACCACTCCAGCGATACGTCGAAATTGTCCGAGATCAGCGGCAACAGCGCTGGATCCTGCCGCGTGGCGGGAGCCGGGGCCGCACCGAGTGCTGTCGGACGGTTCGGAGCGTTTGCCGTCACGGATGCGAACAAATTGCCATAGTCCGCCCGGGCCAGCGTACGGCTGAACGAGGTGCGCGCCATGACGTTGTCGAGCACTTCGATATTGAAGTCGAGCGACGGCAGCAGGTTGTCGTACTTCGACTTCACGATCACCGCGGCGCCTGGAGGTCCGCCGATCACGGTGAAGTCATTGTCCGATTGCCAAGCCAAAGCCGTCGGGATCGACTGAAGCCCCACCGACTTGACCCGGGTCCGTTCGTAGCGAACGCCGATCAGCGCGTTTGCGCGGCGTCCGCCAATGTCACCGCCCCAGGCCATCTGGCCGTAGACCGCCAAGTTCTTCTCGCCGACGGTGTCGTCCGACGAACCCTGCAAAGCGTCGGGGCGTCCCAGCTTCGCATAATAGGGTGAGAAGATGTCCAGCAGGTCGACCGCATCGCCACGAAACGCGACCAGCGCCGACCCGGTCGAGTTCGGGTTATACTTGTCGAACTTGCAGGTCATGCAATAGGTCTTGACGAGATCTCCGGCGAGCTCCTGGACGCGGCCAGTGTCCGTAATGCTCCAGTCGCCGAGGATCTGCTGGTTATTGGAACTGGCCGAGCGGGTCGTTGCATCCACATAGTTGCTGCCGACCACGAAACGGCTATCGTTGCCGAGATCCCAGCCCAGTTCGCCACTGAACTGGTTGACCCTCGACTCCTGCTTGGAGAAGATTCGGCGCGCGACCTGCGTGCCCAAGTCGCCGATGTCGAGGATGTTGTTGCAATTGCCGCCGCGGCCGCCGTTGGTCGCGTTGCAATCGTTGAGCGTCTCCGATTGCTGTGGGAAGCCGCTGCTGAAGTCGACTTTGTGCGTAGCGCGAACCGGAGCGCCGATCGAGATCGTCGTCGCCGACGTGCCATTCGCATTGTCCGGGTTCGTGGTCGACTTCGAATGGTTTGCATCAAGCTTCAGCGACAGCACATCGGTGAAGTTCCACTTGATGTTCCCGCCAACCGAGTACAGCTCGGTCTTCGTGGCGAACCGTTGCTGCTCGTAGCCCTTATCCGCCTGCTTAGCCTCCGCCAAGATGATCGCAGTCTGCATCTTCTTGTTATCGTCGAAGGTAACGTCACTGAACGGCCGCTGGAACCAGTTGGTCTGCTCGCTACGCTCGTCGCTCAACTTGTTGCGCGCATACAGGCCATCGATCGTGATCTCCAGCCGATCCGTAGGCTTGAACTGGATGTTGGCCTGACCGTTGATGCGCTCGCGGCGGTTCTCGGAGAACTGATAGCGGCTGTCGTTCGGAATTTGCACATACGGTGTAGTAGGACGGTTCGTGATATTCGTCGCCGGCGTGATGTACGCACCCGCCGTATTCAAGAAGTCGGCCAGCGGAACGATATTCCAATAGTTCGGGTTCGACTGGATCGATGTCGACTCGCGTAACTGATAGCTGCCGAAGAGGTTGACGCCAAAGGTTTCGCTGGGGTTTTTCCAGTTGATCAGGCCAGAGAGTTCGGGCGTGACCTTCTTCAGGTTCGCCTCCGCATTCTCGACCGAGCTGTCGTACAGTGCCTTGGCGCCAATCGAGCCCGACAGGCCGTCTTCACGCGCGTCGAGCGGTCGGCGGGTGACGACGTTGATCGCAGCACCGATGCCACCCGTCGGAATGTTCGCTCGGCCGGTCTTGTAGACCTCCAGCGTGGCGACGCCTTCGGACGCTAGATTCTGGAAGTCGAACGAGCGACCGGTGCCGACCGCGAAAGCGTTGCCGGTGCTGGTATCGATGCTGGTCGACGCCAGCTGACGACCGTTCAGCGTCACGAGGTTGAAGCCGCCGCTAAAGCCGCGGACCGCGACCTGCGAGCCTTCGCCGTTGGCACGAGTGATCGACACGCCGGTGATCCGCTGCAGGGATTCCGCAAGGTTGGTATCGGGGAACTTGCCGATATCCTCGGCCGAGATGGCATCGACGACGCCCGCGGAATTACGCTTGATGTCGATCGCGCGATTGAGACTGGCGCGGATGCCGGTGACGACGATCTCGTTGGCCGGACCGGCCGTCCCTTCGTCGAGCGTGCTAGTCGCGGGCGCCGCGTCCGGTGCGGTCTGCTGCACGGTCGTCGTCTGAGTGCTCTGGCTGGTCGCGGCAGTGTTCGTCTGCGCGATCGCAGTGCTGGAAGCTGCCAGCCCGGTCACGACCGCGATGGTCGATACCGAATGCGCGAGCGTGCGCGAAAATTTCTTCATAAATCCTCCCCCATTCCCGGCCGCCCTGATCAGGCCGGATTGCACACGGTCGTTGCCGTGTATGATAGGGCTACCATCAGGGGCGCGGGTGTCAACTGCGGGAGGGAAGTAGACCCGTACGGTCCGTCAGAAGTTGATCGGCCGACGTTGCGAACAGCCCCTCATGGAATACCATTATTTACAGGGGGTTTACCTGATCGGATTGCTGCGTTTGGATATTCCGTACTGATTTCATCAGTAATGAACCTAATGGAATCTGTCTCAGCTGTGATAAATTGAGCACTATTACGATAGTGTTCGGGCAGTGTGCGGAAGGCCAGCGCTGGGAGGTCAAACTATCCCGGAATGCCAGTCTTTAAGGTCAGCCATTATTACCCAATTGATCCAATATCGGCATGGAGTACCTATCGACATGTAGGCCTACTTAAACGCGAGGCGGGTGGACTTGAAGTAGATTCGTGCAGTTGGATAACGGGCATATGATCCCGATCGTAAGCGATACCGGTCCTTGCGACACAGGCGACTTAAAGGGACCCTCAACGCGCGATTGAATCGATGAGGGAAGGTGAGGGGGCGCTAGCGGTTCGCCTGTAAAGGCGTGCGGCAGGCTAGTCGCAGTCACCGCTCAGTTCGACGAGGCGCGCCATCGTGGCGCGCCTCCCGTGGTTTACATCCGGAACGAGACCGAGGCGACGAACGTGCGGCCGTTCTTGTAGAACGCCGTCGGGCGATCGCGCGAGCCGCTATACTGCGTGTAGGTCGAGTCGAGCAGGTTCTGCGCGTTGACCGTCAGCGTGATCGCCTTGGTCAGGTTGAAGCCTGCCGAGAAGTCGAGCTGGCTGTACGGTGCGACCATGTCGATCGAGTTCAGGCGACCGATCGCGCGGAAATACGACGAGCGGTAGTTATAGCTCAGGCGCGCCTGGAACGGCCCGTTCTCGTAATACGGGATCACGTTGACGGTGTGCTTCGACAGATATGGCAGGTTCAGTCCCTCGTCGGTCGAGCTCTCGGCGTAGGAGTAGTTCGCCTGCAGGCCGAAGCCGTGCCAGATCTCGCCCTGTGCCGAGACCAGCGCGCCGTTGACGTTCGCCTTGCCGCCGTTGAGCGGCTGCGACACGAGATAGGACGCGTTGCTCTGCGTCAGCTCGTTGAAGAACGTCTGGCGGCTGAGGCCGTTGAGGATGTAGTCCTTCACCTCGCGGCGGAACAGTTCGAGCGACAACAGCGTACCCTCGCGCGGATAATATTCCGCCGACAGTTCGTAGTTGGTCGACTGGTACGGCTTCAGGTTCGGGTTGCCGCCGCTCGCGTCGAGCGTGATGTCGTTGCGACCGACCGAACCACCGAGCTGCTCGTAGCGCGGGCGGGCGATCACCTTCGCGACGCTGCCACGGAAGATCAGGTGCGTGCCCGCTTCATACGCGACGTTCAGGGCTCGGCAGGAACTTCAGATAGTCGTTCTCGACCTGCTGCGGCACGATCGTCGGCAGGCTGCCGTCGGTGCTGGAGACCTGATCGGCATAGTTCGACACGTTCTTGGTATAGACCAGACGACCACCGATGTTGCCGCGGAAGCCGCTTTGGTCGAAGTTCAGCTGGACGTAGTTCGCCGCGACCGTCTCGTCGACGATGTACGACGCGGTCGGCTTGGCGACGGGGATGTTGATCGAGTTCGCGAGGATGTCGATCACGGTCTGCTGCGACAGGTTGATGTACTTGGTCGCGTTGCCGGTGCCGCCGGTGCCGTCGAACGTGCCGTTCGGCGTCGTCATCGTGTCGACGCCCAGGCTCGCCAGCGTGTAGTTCGACGTCGAGTAGTTGTTGAAACCGCTGGCGTTGAGACGATTGCGGTGATCGGTGAACTTGCCGCCGATGCGGATTTCCTTGAACGGTCCCGCCTCGAACGGAATGACCGCGTCATAGCCCGCGTAGTAATCGCGATCGATCGTCTTGGAGAAATCGATCCCGCCTGCGCGCGCCGCATTTAGCTGCGTGCCGTTGACGATGACGGGGGCGCCGTCGATCGTCTGCAGCTGTGGGCTGTTGCTGCGGCGATAATTGGCCGGGTTGGTCAGGTCGCCAACGTAATCGACGTTCGCGCTGTCCGAGTTGAAGCCGTAGCTGTACGGAAGGTCGGTCCGCACATCGAGCAGATATTCGGGATTGCGCCCGCCGATCGCCTTGCTCCAGCCGCCGGTCGCCGACACGGTCGCGCCGTCGGGGCCTTCCCACTCGGCGACGAAGTTGAGGTTGTCGGTGGTCAGCTTGGTCTTGCGGATCAACAGATCGAGCTGCGCGCTCTGGCTGCCGGCCGAGGCCGCGCCGAAGCTCGCATTGGTGACGACGCCGTTCGCGACCGTTGCCGACTGGAGAACGTCGCCGCTCCACGCGCCGGGGATGACGTACATCGACTGGCTGCTGTTGTTGTAGTTGCCATCGATATGCAGCCCGTTGAGCGTCAGCGTGATGTCGTCGGTCGGCTTGGCCTGGACCGTGCCGACATAGCTGATGCGCTTACGCTCCTGCGTGAAATACGCGTAGTTGATGCCGAACGGCGACACCGCGTTGGCGAGATCCTGGCGTGTGCCGCCGGTCACGGTCGCGCCCGGGTTCTTCAGCACCGGCTGGCCGCTCGCATCGCGGATCAATGCGTTGTTGGCATCCTTCTGGAAAAAGCGGTCGCCGGCATTCTCGAACCCGAAAAATTCGACGCCTGAGCGGGTCAGGCTCTGCTTGTCGTAGGTGACGGCACCGAGCACGCCGAAGGTGCCACCTTCGTTGTGCCAGCTGTACAGACCCGACGCGCGGACGTTACCCTTGTCGGCGCGGTCGTTGTACGAATAGCCGCCCGATGCGAAGATCGAGTTGGCGGGCGTGTCGAGCGGACGGCGTGTGCGGACGATGACTGTGCCGCCAATGCTGCCTTCCTCGATGCGCGGCTCGGGCGACTTGTAGACTTCGAGGCGCTCGACGAGTTCGGGCGCGAGCAGCGAATAGTTGAAGGTACGGCTGGTCGGATCGTTGTCGTTGCCGCCCCAGTCCGCCGAAGCAACCGCGTGGCCGTCGAGCAGCATGCGGTTGAGCGCCGGATCGGTGCCATGGATCGCGACCTTCTCGCCTTCGCCGAAGCGACGATCGATGCTGACCCCGGGAACGTGCGAGAGGGATTCGGCGACGTTGCGGTCGGGGAACTTGCCGATCGCCTCGGCGCTGATGACATCGACGATCGCGTTGGCGTTGCGCTTGACTGCAATCGCGCTGCGCAGGCTGCCGCGGATACCGGTGACGACGATGTCCGTATCAGCGCCGTCCGCTACGGGATCAGCCTGGGTCGTGGCGGCGACGGGGGCGGACGATGGCGCGGGCGCCGACTGGGCGAGAACGGGTTGCGCGAAAACTGGTACCAGACCGAATATCGCCGCACCGGATGCGAGCAAAACCTGCTTACGAAGAACCATCGTCAAAAGCCCCTTCCCATCGACGCCGCAGCGTCACCCTTAGACACGGTCCTGCCCGCGTCGCTCGACTCACCTCACTGGCCGGACCTCTAAAGGGTACTGTCATCGCAGCGTGGTATTGGTAATATATAACCAATCTAATTCCTGACGCTATCGGAAAATTACAGTTCCGTGTCGGCCGATGCGTTTGCAAAGCCCGCAAAAATCTCATGATCGTTTTGGAGGTAGTCCGTCGACAAAATGCGAAGCTGGCCGAGACGACGCTACGATCTCAAGATGCTTGTGATCTAGGATGCTACCAATCTATAGCATAGTGCAAGCGGCACCCATCGTCCGCATAGTCGCGACGGACCGTCGAACTCGAAAACCGCCGGGCTAGTCATCCGGCACGTATATGCAGTTTATGGAATCGCGCCTGTTCGGCTAGATCGATTGGTCCGAAATGCGACCATCCGTGATCTGCGTATGACGATGCGCTGCGGATCGCGCGCGACCTGATGCCGAAAATCCGAGTTCGGTCCTGGTTTGGGTTGGAAGGCAGGCGAGATCCAGCGTCGCTGAGCGGCAATCTATGCCGAAGGGTAGTTCTCGCCGATCGTCTCCGACTCGTTCGAAGGCCCGCCGATCATGTAGAGGGGCCAGCAGCAGCAGACCGGCGAGGTGTTCCATCGAAACACCTCGCCAATTGGCGATCATCCGCGCGCGTGCGCTCGGTCGACCGATCGTTCTAACGTCTTAGAAGTTGATCCCTCACGCCGACGTTGCCGGCATAGGATCGTTGTTGCGAGGACAACACGCCGGTTCCGGTGGCGTAGAGGACCAGCGCGGAGGCGAGCGGCAGTTGGAGTCCGGCCTTGCCGACGAACGCGCTTTGCGACGGTCGAGCGCCTGCGATCGTGAACGAGGGATCGGCCAGCGCGACAAAATCGACGCCGATGTCGCGGTCGCGGCGGAACTCGTGGAGGTAGCTCGCTTCGATCATCGGCCGCAGCGCTAGGCCGTTCCCCTAACGGCACGCTGCCATCCATCCGCAACCCGACATTCACCGGGAGCGACGTCGTGGTCTGCTTGCCAGCCTGCAACGCCAGCACGCTGCCGCGCTCCGCGAACGCATCGGTGTAGAGACGCGCATATTCCACCGCCACGAACGGCGTCAGGTCGAACGCCTGCACCGCGATGCGCTGGCCGATTTCGCCGCGCAGGCGCAACTCCGCGGCGTCGTACCGTGCGATCTCGGTTTCGCTGGCAACGCTGCCGATCCCGCCCGCAGTCCGCGTCGTACGGATCGCATAATGGCCATAGCCCAGCGACCCGCGGACATACGTGCCCGTCGGCAGCGCATACGAGGTGTAGGCCGAGACGTGATAGCTCGACGCCTTGCCCTTGGTCGCGCGCGCTGCGGTGTTGAAGCGGGTGTCGAGCCCGCCCGCGACGAAACCGGCACGCCACCCGGTCGAGACTTCACCGTCGAGCCCGACCACGCCGCCCCAGCTGTTGCTGCGACGATCGACCGTACCGTCGCCGTCCCGGCCATCAGTCCATTCCCGACCACCCAGCGGCCCGCCCCAGAGGTGCATCTGCGTGTCGGTCAGGACCGCACGCTGCTGATCGGTCACGGCATCGCCGAATACCCGCCCGGCAAACAATGCTGCGCTGTTCGCGTCGGCAAGGCCTTCACCCGAGAGGGTGTCGAGCGCTGCAGTACCCGCCGCCGCCGAGCCCTGGCCCGTGGCATAGACTGTGTTGAGCAACGTTGCCGCGCCGGCACCGCTCGCCAACGGCATCGCGCTGGTCAGCGCCGCCGCGACGCGTTGCTGGTTCGCGGTGACCCCGAGTGGACGATAGTCGATATCGGTCCGGTTGAGGTTCAGGCTTGCCGCCGTCGTCGAATAGTCGAGCACAGCGCGCAGGTTGGCGGGAACACCCGTGACGTTGGCGAAGCTGCCCGACACTCCACCGGCTGCCGTGACCAAAGTGATGCGCGTGACCGGTAGCGTGCCGACCGAACCCTGGACGCGCACCGTGCCGTCGAGCTTAGCCGCGCCGGATACAACCGTGCGGCTTGCAAGCGTAGGCGATACCGTCTGCACCAGCGTCGCACCGCTGGCGAGCGTGAGCGGACCGTTGATCGTCAGCGTGCCGGGCGTGGTTCCCATGCCCGGCACCAGCGTACCACCGCTGTTGACCGTGACGGCGCCCGTGCTGCCCGTGCCACCAAAGACTGCGCCGGTGTTGACAGTCGTCGCCGAGACGATCGAGCCGGTGACGGCAAGCGTGCCGCCATTGACGATGGTCGGGCCGGCATAGCTGTTCTTCCCCGTCAGGGTCAGGCTGCCGGTGCCGTTCTTGGTCAGCCCGCCGGTCCCGCCGATGTCGTTGCCCCAGCTGTCGGCGGCTGCATAGCCACCCTGCGCGGCGTCCATCGTCACTGCGACCTGGCCGTTGAACGCGCCATAGCCGTCGTTCGCGGCATAGAGGTTCAGCTGGCCCCATCCGTCCAGCGTGTTGCCGGTGAGCACGGGATAGCCCGAGGGGAGGGCGGTGGTCGCGAGGATCTCGGTCCGCTGCGCATCGGTCAGATACCCGAACCGCGTCAGCAGCAGCACTTGCGCCTGCACCGGCACGTCCGCGGCCGTCATCGCCTTGACCGGACCGACCGGCGCGAAGCCGTAGGTCATCTCGGCAAGGTACGTCGCCTTGTTCTGTGCGACGTTGGCATACGGATCGGCTGCGGTTGCGCCAGACGCATTGGCGGCGGCAATGCACGCCGTGACGGTCGCGGTGCCGCAGGCGGACGCCAGATAAGACTGGGTCTGGGTATAGGCCTGGTAGACCGCATACGCGCTGGCGTTGGCGGGGTTGGTCCAGTCGAGGCGATTGCCCTTCGCGTCATACAAGGCCGCATAGATGTTGGTCGCCGACAGCGCCGTCGCCTCGATCCGCGCACCCATGATGTCGAGCGGCGAATGCATCCCGGCGAGGATCCGATTGGTACCCAGGTCCGCCGCGCGCGCGAGCAATTCCTGCCCTTGCTGCGGGATCAGGAACGCCGTGCCCAGCGCCTGCAGCATGCCCGGAATTGGTATGCCCGCTCGGATAGGCGCCGTCTGCATAGGGGTTGGACGAATTGATGATCTGAAGCATCGGGGTCGGTACGTTGACGTCGGTCGTCACGCGGTATGGCCGCGGCGAGGCACCGATGCCGGGAACATATTCGCCGACCTTGAACGTCGCCGCGGTGAACTTGCCCGCGGAATCGAACGTCCCGGAAATTGGGTGCGGTGATCGGCTTGCCGCCATTTGCCGCGACCATGTCCGCCGTCACGACGAACCCGCGTACCCACTGCGTCGTGGAGGCATAGGGTGTCGGCGTGGTGAAGCTCGACAAATACGACGGCACGATGATCGCCGCGGTGTCCGCCAGCGTCAGCGCGCCGCGATTGGTGTTGACGTTGTAGTTGGCGAACCGCGGATCGAGCGGATCGATCGGTGGGTTTTCGCCCTGATACCGCGCGAACGTCCGCTTGGCGGGCTCGGTCGACGAACTGGCGCGCACCGTGTTGTTGATGAACGCGACTGCGGCGGCCAACGGCGTGGCGGCACCGTTGCCGAACTTCTCGGCGCCCGGGCTGAAGCTGTTGCCGAGATTGATGTTGGCGACATAGTCGGCGAGCGTCGCGGTCGCATAGCTGGTCGGGGTAAGCGTGTTCGGCGCCGACCCGCTGGTCGAGGCACCGGCGCCCGCCATGTAAAGGTTGGTCAGCGCGCCCAGGCCATTCAGGATGCTGTAGGCCTGGTTGGTGCGATCGTCGTGGATCGCCGCGAGGGTCTGGCTTGGCGTCCGTGCGTTGGTCATCGTGACAACGGTCTTGTAGTTCTGCACCATCACTTCGGGATGGTCGCGGATCAGCTTTACATAGCTGTCGAGCAGCTTCGGAACGATGCTGCCGATCGCGGGATTGCTCTCGTTGACGTAGTTGACCGGTGGCGATGTCGGGATCGTCTGCGCCGCGATCGACAGCGGCGTCAGCATCGTCGCCGATGCCGCACAGACCATGAACTTACTTAAAGACACACCATTCCCCTTACGCGTTTCGAAGCGGGGCATGGCATCCTGCGGCGACGGTTTTATGCGACTTATGTTGCAGGTGCGTCATAAAGACGGGGGGCGGGGAGTGATCGCTTGGGCGGTCAGGCTGCTTGACGATAAGTCCGACATAACGGAAACTTTGACAAGTCGAGCGCCGCCAGAGCGGGTGCTTGCGGCACTCACATTATCTTCCGCAGTGCAGCGAAAAACTGCCCGATGGGCATGGGGACCCGCATCAGACCTTCCAGTCATGGCGGGGTTGGCCACGCTAGATTGTCGCGTCGGACCGGTCGCGAATGCGTGACCCCTGTCTCGCGACCGTCCCGCCGTTCGACGAGGGGCATCGCACCCTCGTCGAACGGCGCAGCGCTATCAGGCGGCCTTCGCGGCCATCCGTGCGGCCAGCTTTTCTTCCTCGGTCCAGACCTTACGCTCGCGCGGTGCCTTCGCCGGCTTGACCTGCTTGACCGGGCCGCCACCCAGCACGGGCGCGCGCTTGGTCGAATGGCGTGCCACTTCGCAGTGCCATTCGTGATCGTCCTGGACGGTCAGGGTGCGACCGATCTCGCGCTCGACGTCGTGCAGCCAGGCGCGCTGTTCGGCATCGCACAGCGTGATCGCGAACCCGCTGCGACCGGCGCGACCGGTGCGGCCGATCCGGTGGACATAGCTTTCCGGGAGGCTGGGCAGGTCGTGGTTGAACACGTGCGTCACGGTGTCGACGTCGATCCCGCGCGCCGCGATATCGGTCGCGACGAGCACCTGGACCGTACCGGCGCGGAAGGCGTCGAGCGCACGCTCGCGCTGGCCCTGCGACTTGTTGCCGTGGAGCGCCTCGGCGGTGATGCCGGCCTCGCCGATGAACGCGCAGACGTCGTTGGCGATGTTCTTCTGCAACGTGAAGACGACCGCCTGGCCCATGTCGGGGGTCTTGAGCAACGCGAGCAAAGCCGCCTTCTTGTCGGTCGCATCGAGGAACATCACCGACTGGTCGATCCGGTCGACGGTGGTCGAAGGCGGGGCGATCTCGACCTTCGCCGGATCGCGCAGCAGGCTCTCGGCCAGCGCCGCGATCGACTTCGGCATGGTCGCAGAGAACAGCAACGTGTGGCGATCCGTCGGCAGCGTCGCGACGAGCCGCTCGATCGGCTTGGCAAAGCCCATGTCGAGCATCTGGTCGGCTTCGTCGAGCACCAGCGCCTCGAGCTGCGACAGGTCGCAGAGTCCCTGATCGACCAGATCGAGCAGGCGACCCGGTGCGGCGACGATGATGTCGACCCCGGCTTCGAGCGCCTTGACCTGATGGAACTGGCTGACGCCGCCGAAGATCGTCATCACGCTCGGCTTCAGATGGCGACCAAAGCTCTCGAACCCGGCGGCGATCTGCGACACGAGTTCACGCGTCGGCGCGAGTACCAGGATGCGCGCGCCGCCCTTGGGTGCAGGGCGGGGGGTCGGCAGCGAGGCGGTGGAGCAACGGCAGCGCGAAGGCGGCGGTCTTGCCCGTGCCGGTCTGCGCCATGCCGAGCATGTCGCGCCCCTGCAGCAACATCGGGATCGACTGCGCCTGGATCGGGGTAGGGTGGGCATAGCCTTCCTCAGCTAGCGCCTGCAGCAAAAACGGCGCGAGGGAGAGATCGGCAAAGGTCATGGTCATGGTCACGCGGCGCCTCCAGCGCTGAGCTAAACTGCGCCTTGTAGGCAAGCATCTTGTGAGCGCGGGCTGGTAGGTGCGATGCTGCACTGCGTCAATGTTGAAAGCGAGACGCGAGTGGTCGCAGGGAAGCACTGCCCCAACCCGACCGCAGCGTCATTGGCCGGGTTGCTGATCCCGCCAGATCCAGCGCAGCACGTCAGGCAGGATCGATCCGCCGTCGGCGTCCGAATGCATACCTTCGGTCCAGGCATGGTTGATGTCGTACCGCGGCCCCGCGTGCTTTTCCGCGTCCGCATGCGCATTGGCCCATTCGAGCGCTTTCAGCATCTGCTGGTTCGCGAGGAACCAGTTGCCGTGCTCGTTATCCAGGTCGTTGCGTCCGTCCTGAAGGAAAACACGCAAGGGGCGGATTGCGCTTTTCCGGATCAGGCCGGGATAGGTATCCCCGCCATAGGCCAGCGGCGTTCCGTCCGGACCGAGTTTCAGACCGATCGAGGTATAGCTGCCGATGAAGCTTATCACGTTGCCGAACGCGTCCGGATGGCGCCATGCGACCGTCCATGCGGCGATCGCACCACTCGACGTGCCGCCGATCGCGCGCCGCTTCGGATCCGCCGAAAACCGCCATCGCCGCGCCACGGCGGGCAGTAACTCTTCCAGTGTCATCCGGGCATAGGCGTCGGAAACCGCGTCATACTCCTCCGGCCGATGGTCCGGGTTCTGCATGCCGAGCGTATCGGGATACCGGGCGGAGACATTCCCCGGCGTGACGAACACGCCCAGCGTCTGCGGAATGGCCTTCTGCACGATCAACGCATCGAGAACCGAGGGAAGCCTCAACGAACCTTCCGGATTGACCGCGCGCTGGCCATCCTGGAACAGCAGTAGATTAGGTGGCTTCGACGCGTCGTAGCCCGTTGGCACATACACCCAATAGCGCCTGACCGTGCCCGGATAGACCCGGGAATGGAGTTCGAACGGACCCTCGACCCTGCCGTGCGTCAACGAAGTTCGCGCCACGGCGTCGGCCACCCTGACGGCAGCTACCGACGTGGTACCCGATGCCAGCGCCAGCAACATCGTCGCCATGATGATCGTCCGCATCGCCGTACCCCATTGTCACAAGGGGTGTACCACAGAGGGAACGACAAGATAGACGAGGTAATCGATCGCGCCCTCGGACCTCCGCCACACTCGCTGCGGTAGCGTAGCGCCGTTAGCCGCGAATGGGTTAGGTCAGGGCGGTCCATACGACGGACGCGCGCTATCGGAACGCCTGGTGCAAGCGCCGCTTCAGCCCATCATTTGCCGTTGCCGCTGCGAGCGCTTCGGTTCAGGTCCCACGCCGCCATCGCGTGCCGGATGGCCGCGCGGATCGTTTCTGCAGGGATACCGTCGCGCGCCTGGATCGAAATTCCCAGCACGAGTCCATCGTACAACGCGACCAAGCCATCGATGTCGACGGCGGGATCGAGATCGCCAGCGTTCACGCCAGCGGTAATACACCGACGCAACGCTTGCCGTGTGGCATCGCGCTCGATCCGCGTCAGCGCACGCGTCGATGCACTGGCTTCCGACGAGATCGTCGCCGACAGCGTGACCATGCAGCCAGTGGGATGCGCGACGTCGGTCTGTACCGCTACCGACGCGATCAATGCTTGTTCGAGCCGCGCGCGGGGCGGCAGCCGTTCGTCATCGAGCGCGTCGATGATGCTGCCATGCCGGTCCAGGTACCGCGCCAGCGCTTCCCGGTAAAGCGCTTCCTTCGAGCCGAACGCCGCGTAGAAACTTGCCGACGAGATGTCGCCCATCGCGTGGCGCAGCGTCAGCAGCGACGCGCCCCTCATACCCGTGCTCCCAGAACAGGTGCATCGCGCTGTCCAGCGCCGCATCCCGGTCGAAACCACGCGGTCGTCCGCTCCGTGCCATAAGTCTCCGCTCCTGACGTTGTGGACTAATCGATCCATTATTCGTTGACAAGCCGCGTTCGGTCGTGGACTGCACTGGACCAGTCGATCCAGAAGTGAGTATTCCGTGCGTCCAAACCCTATTCCGACCGACGCCGGCGCGAGCGAGACGCTGCCGATCTCCGCCTTGCTGGCGCTGGCGATGACCGGCTTCACCGCGATCCTGACCGAGACGCTGCCCGCCGGACTATTGCCGCACATGGCAGCGGGATTGGGCGTATCGGAGTCGCTCGCCGGGCAGACGGTCACGGTCTATGCGGTCGGGTCGCTGCTCGCGGCGATCCCGCTCACCCTGTACACGCAAGGCTGGCGTCGCAAGCCGACGCTGCTGGTCGCGATCGTCGGGTTCCTGATCTTCAACTGCGTAACCGCGGTGTCGACCTGCTACGCGCTGACGCTGGTCGCGCGGTTCATGGGTGGCGTCGCGGCCGGGCTCGGCTGGGGGATCATCGCCGGCTATGCGCGGCGGATGGTCGTCGCGCCGTTGCGCGGCAAGGCGCTGGCGATCGCGATGGTCGGTACGCCGCTTGCGTTGTCGATCGGCGTTCCGCTGGGGGCGATGCTGGGCACCACGCTTGGCTGGCGCATGGCGTTCGGGCTGATGTCGATCACGACGCTGGTGCTGATCGGCTGGGTACTCTGGCAGGTGCCGGATTTCCCCGGACAGCCGGCGGAGGAGCGACTTTCGATCGCGCGCGTCTTCCGCACGCGCGGCGTACGCACCGTGCTCGTCACGCTGTTCGCGTGGATCACCGCGCACAACATCCTCTATACCTACATCGCGCCGGTCGCCGCGCTCTCGGGCGTGCAAGGCCGGCTCGACCTGCTGCTGCTCGGGTTCGGCGTTGCCGCGCTGGTCGGGATCTGGGTGACGGGCGTGCTGGTCGATCGGGCGTTGCGGCCATTGGTACTAGTGAGCCTGACGGTGTTCGCGGCGGTGTCGCTCGCGCTCGGGCTGTTTGCAGCCAGCCCCGTCGTGACGATCGCGGCGACGATCCTGTGGGGCCTGTCGTTCGGCGGTGCCGCAACGCAGCTCCAGACCGCGCTGGCCGATGCTGCGGGCGAGGGGCGTCGATCTGGCGAACGCGATGCTGACGACGACGTGGAACGGCGCGATCGCCGCGGGCGGGATCGTCGGCGGCGTAATGCTCGATCATCTCGGCGCCGGGTCGCTCGCCTGGGCCGTGCTGGCGCCGACGTTGCTGGCGCTCGTAATCGCATCGCGCGCCCACCGCCACGCCTTCAAGCCCGGTCCACGGGCATTCGATTGATGCACCGATCGTACGCCTAACTCAGGAGATTCCGATGAAAGCCTATCAAATCGGCGCGCAGGACGGCATCGACGCGCTCGTCGCGACGACCCGGCCCGAGCCCGTCGCCGGCCCCGGCGAAGCGCTGGTCGCACCGCGTCTCGTCGGGCTCATCAGCCGCGACGTACAACTCCTGCGCGGTACCTATGGTCCTCGCCAACCCGAGACCCGCATCCCGATGTCCGAAGGCGTCGGCGAGGTCGTCGCTATCGGGGAGGGCGTGACCGAACTCGCGGTCGGCGACCGCGTCGTCTGCGGCCATTTCGCAAGCTGGCTGGACGGCACGTTCCGGTCGGACGTCTTCGCGCACGATATCGGCATCACGCATGACGGCTGGCTGGCCGAGCGCATCGTCCTGCCCGCGGCGGCGCTGGATCCGGGTGCCCGACGCGCTGGCCGATGCCGATGTCGCCGGGCTTGCGTCCGCGGCGCTGACGGCCTGGAACGCGCTGGTCCAGATCTGTCACGTCGAGGCTGGCGACACCGTCCTGTGCCTGGGAACGGGCAGCGTCTCGCTTGCCGCGCTGAAGATCGCCAAGGCGCGCGGCGCCCGGGTCGCGATCACCTCGTCCCAAGCTGCAAAACTCGCGACGGCGCGAGCGCTCGGCGCGGACATAATTGTCAACTACCGGACCTCCCCCGATTGGGCAGCCGAGGTGATTGCCAAGACGGACGGCAAGGGTGCCGACATCGTGATCGACACCGGCGGCGTCGATACGCTGGGCCAGTCGATCGCTGCGGCCGCGGCAAATGCGCGTATCATCGTCGTCGGCGTGTCGCCGGGCGAGGGGCCGGCGATCCCCGATTATCTGTCGCTCATCGTCAAGAACGTGACGATCCGCGGCATCGCCAACGGCAGCCGCGCGATGTTCGTCAATCTGCTCGACGCGATGGTGGCGGACGGGATGACGACGGTGGTCGACCGGACCTTCGCCTTCGACGACGCGCCAGACGCCGTCCGCTACTTCGCCGCCGCCGGGCATCTCGGCAAGGTGATGATCGCGTTCTGACCGTGCCTGATCGCCGGCATCACGCGATCCTGTCGGCAAAGACGCGAGGCACGCGGACGACCGTGCCGTGGCGCGCGTTCTCGGGAAACCGGATGCGCGCGCTTTCGTCGGTCCAGTGGACAAAGTCCGTGGTCGATGCGCCGCCGAAGCGATGCTGCTCGTACACGTCGTAATAGACCATGTTGCGGTCGCCGAGCCGTATCGCCGTCGGTCCCTCCGTCATCGGTTTGGTGAACGGCGCGCTGACCGGCCCGAACGGACCGGTCGGCGAGGCCGCGGACCGGCTCACCAGCCACCGCCGCGTCTCGGTGTCGTGCGTCTCGTCCTTGTAGATCAGCCGCAACCCGCCGTCGGTCAGCCTCAGCCAGGTGAAGTCGATCGAGTCGGTACCGGGATCGAACAGCAACTTGGTCGGTGTGAACGTACGGAAATCCTTGGTGCGCGTATAATAAGGGGCGCAGCTTGATCCCTGCGAACTTCTCGCCGGCAGTCGCCCCGAAACGGCCGTCGATGCTGCTCGACCACATGATGACGAAGTCGCCCCGCGCGCGATCGTAGATCGCCTCGGGCGCCCAGCTGTTGCGGACGCCGACAAAGCCTTTCATCACCGGAATGGTCTGTTGCGGCGACCAGTGCATCAGGTCGCGCGACGTGGCGTGACCGATGACGGGGCCGAACCAGTCGCTCGTCCAGACGAGATGCCAGAGCCCATCCGGTCCCTGCACCAGGTTGGGATCGCGCATCAGCCTGTTCTCGCCGACCATCGGCGTCAGGAAGCCGCGACCATTGCCTAGCGCGCGAAAGACATACCCATCGTCGCTGCGGGCGAGCTTGAGCCCCTCGCGACCCTCATCCTTGTCGGTGAAATAGCTGAGCAGGAACACGTCGTCCGGCGCGGTACGCGCGGGAGACGGGCAGGGCGGCACACCAAATCGCAGCACCGATACCGGCAAGGGCGGTACGCCGGTCGATGAAGTCCATGGTCGAATGCTCCGATACGGCGCGCGCGCCCGAGTTCAGCGGTCAGTGTGACAGCTGAATCGGTCATGTAAAGCACGCAGCACTCGGAGCACTTCGCGGCGGGCATAGCCCTACCGCCGATCACGCCCGCATCGCGTACTGGCGGCAATGTTCCAGATACCCGGCCTCATGGCTTCCCGCCAACGACACAACGCTCTCCCACAGCCAGTTCGGCGCATCGATCGCGCCGCGACGGTCCGCATCGAGCACGCTTGCCCATTCGTGACGCGTGTCCGTATCCATCTGACGCGCGTGTGCCTTGCCGACCACGAACGCGAGATACCGCGCCGCCTTTACGGCCTGTCCCGCGCTGAACTGCTCGACCTCGAGCTTCAGGTCCTGCGGCGACAGTTCGCGAACGAACAGCGACCGATCGAGCGCACGCGCGGCGACCATCCGGCTGCCCAGGTGAGGAGACAGCGCGCGCGCAGCCTCAACGACGCGGGCCGCCTGGTCGGCCGGCATCTTCGCACCCTTTGCGGTAGGCGCGATCGGTGTCGTCGCTTCCTTCAGGTCGATCAGCGCATAGTCCGATCGCCCCTTCGCGTTCTTCAGCCCGACCAGTGCCGCAAACCGCAGCAGCCCAAGCGAGCTGCATCCCTTCATCCAGTAGGCGGCGTCGACCAGCCGGACGGTCCGGTTCCGGTCCTTCGCGTCGAGCGAGAGAACCAGCGCTGCGACCTCCGGCTCGGTGACCAGTTCGGCGAGCGCATCGCGTTCGGATTGCTCCAGCGGCCAGAACTTGTCGCCGAGCGGGATCATCGGCTCCTGCGTCGCGAACCGCTCCTTGGCGAGATGCCGCCAGCGGCGTCCCAGCGCGCGGCGCTTGACGCTGCGGACCGCCTCGGGCTCGGGGCCGGCATCGTTGCTCGCGGGATCGGCCATCGCGCTGGCATAACCGGTGACCATCTCCTCGATCATGTGAGCGGTCGTCACGCCGGGCAGATCGGAGCCTCGCGCCGCGGTCGCAAGCGACAGCCCGAGGCGGATCAGGTCGTGCGCCGGGTTGCCGATCACCGCCTGGTCGAGGTCGCGGATCTGGATCGCGATCCGCCCGCCACCATCGTTGATCGGGCCGAGGTTACCAAGATGGCAGTCGCCGCAGATCCAGATCGCCGGCCCCTGCGGAACGCGTCGCGACGCGGGTGACTCGTCGAGCCATTCGTAGAACTTGGCCGTGTTGCCCCTGACATAGGCATGGGTCGAGCGCGCCATTTTCAGTTGGCGCTTGGCGGCCAAGATAGCCGGTCGCTCGGCCAGTGTCGGTTTCGTCATATCGGTCCTTTATGCCGCGACGGACGGTCCGTCGGGCAGAATATGCTCGTTACGCTCGGTGGACTTGATGCGGCCAGAAAACGGTAGCCGGCCACAGATCGCTTACGAAAAACCGACGACCGCATGCGGGACATAGGGTTCTTCCAAGCGCGCGATCTCGCGGTCGGTAAGGCCCAGTTCGAGCGCCGCGATCGCATCGTCGAGATGCGCGGTCTTCGACGCCCCGATAATCGGCGCGGATACCTCGGGTTTCGCCAGCACCCAGGCGAGTGCCACCTGTGCCCTCGGCACGTCGCGCTCCTTGGCGATCGTCGCGACCGTCTGCACCACCTTGCGGTCCGCCTCGACGGTATGCGCGTACAGCGTCTTGCCGAACTCGTCGGTCTGCGACCGTCCGGTGGTCTCGTCCCAGTCGCGCGTCAGGCGCCCGCGGGCGAGCGGGCTCCAGGGGATCACGCCGACCCCTTCGGCGTCGCACAGCGGCAGCATCTCGCGCTCTTCCTCGCGGTACAGCAGGTTCAGATAATCCTGCATCGTCGCGAACCGCGTCCAGCCATTCGCTTCGCTGACGTGCAGCATCGTCGCGAACTGCCATGCGAACATCGACGACGCACCGATATACCGCGCCTTGCCTGCCTTCACGACGTCGTGCAGCGCCTCCAGCGTTTCCTCGATCGGCACGTCGTAATCGAACCGGTGGATCTGGTAGAGATCGACATAGTCGGTGCCGAGCCGCGAGAGACTGGCATCGATCTCGGCCATGATCGCCTTCCGGCTGAGACCAGCGCCGTTCGGGCCCGGACGCATCCGACCGTGCACCTTGGTGGCGATCACCACTTCGTCGCGGCGGGTGAAGTCCTTGAGCGCACGACCGACGATCTCCTCCGACGTGCCATCCGAATAGACGTTGGCGGTGTCGAAGAAGTTGATCCCCGCCTCGACCGCGGCGCGCAGGATCGGGCGACTGGTTTCCTCGTCCAGCGTCCACGCGTGATTGCCGCGATCGGGGATGCCGTAGGTCATGCAGCCCAGGCAAAGCCGCGAAACGTCCAGGCCGGTGCTGCCGAGTTTGGTGTAGTCCATGATTCGTCTACCCTCAGAGGTTCACGTGCCGAACGAACGGCACCGCGATGCGGTCCGGTATGATCGGCGCGATTGCGGAAACGCAGCGTCGCGGATCCCGACGTACGCGGTAAACGCGCGAAGAATGCAACGATCATGGTCGTCCGTCGTTCGCCCTGCATCCCCAAACTACACCGAAGGACCGATATGTTCGGACACAAGAAGAAGGTGCGCTATGCCGTCGTCGGCGGTGGCCAGATCTCGCAGCAGGCGTTCATGCCGGGCATCGGTCGGACCGACAATTCGGAACTCGCGGCGCTGGTCACGGGCGATCCGGTCAAGGCGGACAAGCTCGCCAAGCTCTACGGTATCAAGGCATGGACTTACGAACAGTATGACGAGCTGCTCAAGTCGGGCGAAATCGACGCCGTCTATGTCGCGACACCGAACTTCCTCCATCTGCAATACGCGGTTCCGGCGCTCGAAGCGGGCATCCACGTCCTGCTCGAAAAGCCGATGGCGTCCAGCGTTGCCGAAGCCGAACAGATCATCGGCGCGCAGAAGAAGGGCGGCGGCAAGCTGATGATCGCCTATCGCCTCCACAACGAACCGGGCACGGTCGAGATGATCACGCGCGCTCGCGACGGCGAGTTCGGCGAGTTGCGCAGCTTCGTTTCGGTGTTCGCGCAGAATGTCGCTGAGGCCAATTCGCGCGGTCATAACGGTTACTGGGGCGGTCCGGTGCCGGACATGGGGACGTACCCGCTCAACGCGGTGCGCAACCTGTTCGGGCAGGAGCCCATTGCCGTGCATGCGATCGGTACGAAGACCCCCGGGCGCGGCTTCAACTTCCACGACACCGTGGCGGTCACGCTGCGCTTCCCCGATGAACGCGTCGCCCAGTTCAGCGTGAGCTACGCCACTGCATCGGCCGAGTTCTTCGAACTTGTCGGCACCGAGGCCAGCATCCACGCGTCGCCCGCCTTCATGTTCGGGCCGAAGATCGGCATTACCTATGTCGAGAAGACCAGCGCCGGCAGCAAGACGCACAGCTTCAATCCGGTCGAACAGTTCGGCAACGAGACGCAGTATTTCTCGAACTGCATCCTCGAGGACCTCCAACCCGAAGCCGACGGCGAGGAAGGCCTGTTCGACGTGCGTGTCCTGGCCGCGATCGAGCGATCGCTCGACACCGGCGAGACCGTGACGCTCGAACCGGCTTCGCGAAGCCGCCATGTCGAACCGGACCAGGCGCTTAAGCTCAAGCCGGCGAAGGAACCGAGCGAGGACGAGATGATCAGCATCATCCCCCAATCGGCATGATCGACTCCGGCATCCGTCTCCTTCGCCGCGATGACCAGCGGGGCAGGGGACGGATGCCGAGCGATTGCCGTGGTGCTTCGGCAAAGGCCGTTTCCCGGTGACAGAGCCGACCTACGTCATCGGTACCGCCGGCTGGAGCATACCGGCCGCGGATCGGCCCAACTTCCCGGAAACGGGCACCGCGCTACAGCGTTACGCGGCGGTGATGCACGGTGTCGAAGTGAACTCGTCCTTCCACCGGCCACACCGGCAATCGACTTGGGCTCGATGGGCCGCCAGCGTTCCCGACGATTTCCGGTTCGCGGCAAAGATACCCAAGTCGATCAGCCACGATCTTCGCCTGCACGATGCCACCGCGCCGCTCGATCGCTTCCTCGACGAGGTGTCCGGCCTGGGTGGCAAGCTTGCGCTCCTCCTCCTGCAACTACCGCCAAGCCTCGCCTTCGATCATGCGACGGTCACCCGTTTTCTTGCGGACGTCGGCGAACGAACCGATACCAGCATCGTGTGCGAACCGCGCCACGCCAGCTGGTTCGAGCCCGATGCCGACAGCCTGCTAGCGGCCCAAAAAGTAGCACGGGTCGCTGCCGATCCCGCCCGGGTCCCGGCGGCGGCACGTCCGGGTGGTTGGCGTGGGCTCACTTATTACCGGCTGCACGGATCGCCGGAAATGTACCGAACCGCGTACGGACTCGACCGCCTACGCGACTATGCGCGCCTGATTGCCGAGGACCGCGCAGCGGGGCGCCTGGCATGGTGCATGTTCGACAACACGGCCGCCTCTGCGGCGCTGGGTGATGCGCTTCAGTTGATCGAACTGGTCGACGCATTGTCGGACGGCAGGGCGGGCTAAAACCCGATCTTCGCCAGCGCGGCGGACAATTCCGCATTCGACGCAGTGTCGTCCTTGGGAGAAAGCCGGTTCAGCACGGTCTGGACGCGCGTTTGTACGACCTGGAGCGTCTTGTGCCGCACCTTACGCGTGGCGTTGGTACGCCAGGATGCACTTTCGCCCAGCAACGCCGCCCATTTGGCTTCTTCAGCAGCCAAGATCGCCAGCGCCAGCCGCAACCCGTCTCGCCGGCCATGCGCATACTCGTCCGACATCAAGCGGTTTTCTCCCTGCGACCCGACACCATTCACCGTCGTCGCCAATCAATAGGCCGAGCGCCCCGTGAAGGGCTACCCGATACCGATGATCAGTCCGCCTTGATGCCGTAACGCGCATACCGCCTGTCGACGCTCGGTAGAAGCCGCCGCGCAATCGCGAATTCCTTCGTCGCTTCGGGTCGCCGGTTCGATTTCACCAACACGATTCCGCGCATGAAATGGCTTTCCGCCTGGTTGGGCGTCGACGCCAGCACCGCGTCGAGATCGGCAAGCGCCTGCTCGTACTTTCCGAGCCGATACCAGACCATCGCCCGGCTATCGAGCGGACCACTCGTGTCGGTGCTCAACTCGATCGCCCCCGTACAGTCCTTCAACGCGCTGTCGATCATGACCATGCGCGTTCCCTTGGCCCAGCATCGTCCGTTCATCAGTGACGGCGAACCCGGCTTGTCCGCGATCAGGCTGTCGAACAGCACGAGTGCTGCGGTGACGTCGCCATATTCTCCGAGCAGGCCGGCCTTGGCTTCGCGGAAGGCGTTGCGCATGCTGCCGCCCAGCGCGATGCGCTGATCGAGCAGCGCCAGCGCTCCGGGCATATCGCCGCCTTCGGCCTTCAGGTCGCTGAGCTGGCCGATCGCCTGTTGCGACGAAGGATCCAGGGCACGCGCTGCTTCCGCGTCCTTGAGCGCCGCCGCCATGTCGCCCAGTTCGTGCGACTCCGTCGAGCGTTGGAGATAGAGATCGATCGTCGGGGTGATCGCGATCGCGTGCGTGAGGTCGGCGACGGCACCGCGACGATCCCCCACGCCGCTTCTGAGCGACGCACGGCTGGTATAGCCGCTGGCTTCTTCGGGATCGTCGGCGATCGACTTCGCAAAGATCGCCTCGATCGCCCTCAGTTGCGTGGCACCGGGCGGGTCGATGGCGTTGATGTCCCAGCGACGCCGCGTGTCGACCGAGGCGACGATACGCGGTGCGCGCGCCTTCGCGGTCGTCAGGGCATCGCGCTCCGCCGGAATGCGGGCAACCGCGATCTCGCCGCCGACCGTGTCGATCCGCTCGTCGAGCGTGAACATACCGTTCGCCAGGCTGGCGCTGCGAACGATGTCATACCCGGCGATGTTCGCCTTGAGATCGGGTTCTCCCTCCAGCGCGAAGGCACGGCCACCGTCGGGAAGGCGCAACCGCAAGCGATAGCGCAGGCCGTCGGGCTGGTTGACCAGAACGGGGACGGCTGCCCAGGTCGCCTTGCTGCGGTCGGGATCGAAATTGACCTGATCGATCAGCCTGTCGACCGTGCGCTTGCGGCGACGGTCGTCGGTCGTCCAGATCGTGCTCGTCGCGCCGCGTGCCTTCAGCGTGACCGCACCGGTGATCGGATCGGACGTTATCGACGAACTGTCCCTCGCCCAGGAAGCCCTGCAGGAACTGCCCGACGGCCTGGCGCTGCTCCTTCTCGCCCAACTGGGTCTTGGCCATCGTCAGCATCGCCGCCGGTCGCCCGTGGACGATCGCCGTCGCCTCGAACGCACTCGGCAAGTCGACGCTGGCGGTTTCGTCCGCCTCGACGATCAAATCGATCACCGGACGCGCATTCGCGTGCGTCACGATTCTGAGAAGCGCGGCACCGTCGGCGCGGATCGGCAGGACATAGCTGACGTCGGGCGTGTCGTGGATATCCGCAAGCCTCGAACCGGCGCCCGTCCCATCGAGCCACAGGGTCTGGCCGCCGATCGTCGCCTTCACGAAGACGTGGTTGAAAGCCGCCGCGCTCGGCAGCCTCTCGGCCACGAAGTCGCCCGATCCAACGGCGGCGAGGACCGGCTCGGCATCGATGCCCATCGCCCGCAGCATCGACAGCAACAGTACGGTCTTCGCCTTGCAGTCGCCGTAGCGAACCTCCCACGTCCGCGCGGGTTTCTGCGGAACATAGTTTCCGCCATCCATACCGACGGCAAGATAGCGGATCTTGTCCTGGACGAGTTCCAGCGCGCGTTCGGCCCTGCCGATCGGCGTCGCATCCGCCTTCATGATCGCGTCGACCTCGACCCTCAGCGGGGAGCCGGGCGCGATGGCGTTGGCTTCCGCGCCATATAGCGGTGCGAAGGTCTTTGAGACGTCCGCCCAGTCGGCGAACGTGGCGAATTCGATCATCGGCGGATGCCGGAACCGACTTGGCGCATCCTGCGGCATCTCGACCGGCTTTGGCGCGGGCAGGGCCAGGTCGAGCACGGTGTAATGCCCGTCGCGGATCGGCACGGCCTTGACGCCGTCGGCCTCCAGCTTCCAGCGCGGTGGCGTCGCGGTCGGCCACGATATGCGTGCGCGGGCGAAGGCAACCCGCGCGGGTAGGGCGATCATCGGAACGACGTTCTGCACGCGCCCGCCCAACGCGGCGTCTTTCGATGTCGTCGACGCCCGCAGCCGCAGGATGTCGCCGACCTGAAGACCTTCGACCGCCAGCGTCGCCGTCAGGATACCCGTCAATTCGCGCTGTTCTAGCGCTTGCTCACGCCGCAGGACCGTGAACTTCTGTCCGTTCGCCAGCAGGTCGATACGCTGGCTCCCGCGCCAGATCGCCAGTTCGTGAACGATGATGTCGCCCTTGTCCGGCGCCCAGGGCAAGGCGAGCGACGTCGCCTGCGCCAGCATCTCCGGCGAGGTGATGTGCGACGCGACATCTATGTAGGACCACAGCCGCCCGTCCTCGATGCGTTGTTGCGTATCGAAGATCACCAGCGCCGGCGTATCTCCGCCTGTCTTCGCCGCGTCAGGCAGCACGGCCGGAATGATCCAGCCGGGCGCGGGCTGATACAAGGGAAGGTCGCCGGCCTGCGCCGCAGACGTCGCCACGCACCCCAGCGACACCGCTGCAACCACTATACTTCGCACAATTCGGCCCCCCGATGATCCCCCACGCAAACGATATCGGCAAATTCGTCCGCAAGCCCAGAGAAATCGCAGATCGATGATCGACACGCGCAAATCGCCGTCACTGTCGGTCAACTCTCGCCGCATCTCCGGAGACGGAATCGACCCGCCAGTTCTCTATTCCGCGGGCAAGCGATCGTTCTTGGGCGGCGCCGGATCGCCGATCGCGTCCAACATTGCCGTGATCCGCCGAAACTCGTCCCGCAGTGCCGGCACGGCATGGTCGATGAACGCGCGAACGACGCCCCGGCTTCCCCGGTCCGGATGGAACACGAGGTGCGCCGGCTGCGGTGGTGGCTCGAATGCTGTCAGAACGGTGACGAGGCGGCCTGTCGCCAGGTCTTCCGCCACCTGATATCCCCGGGTGCGCACCAGCCCGATGCCGCGAACCGCCGCATCGATACCCGCGCCCGCATTGTTCAGGCTCAGGCGGGTCCGAACCCGGATCGATCGGACGCGGGCGCGCTCGGTCTCCGATCCGAACGACCATAGTTCGCCATCGCCTTCGACGTTCAACCCGATGCAATCGAACCGGCCCAGATCCTGCGGCGTCGCCGGTATGCCGCACCGCGCGATATAGTCGGGCGAGGCACAGACGAGCGTGCGAACGTCGCCAAGCTTGGTCGCAGACATCGTCGAGTCGGGCAGCGGTGCGAGCCGAACCGCCATGTCCACGCCTTCGCCGATCAGATCGACGAGGCGGTTGACCAGCAACACGCGCGCACTGGTCGACGGCTCGCGGCGCAGGAACGTTTCGAGCACCGGCATCACCTTCAGCCGTCCGAAGAGCTCCGGGGCGGTCAGGACGAAACTGCCACGCATCGGGCCTTCAGACGGGGCGGGCGCGAAGTCGCCGAGCCGCAGCAGCACGTCGCGCCATACTTCCACGTGCCGTTCCCCCGCCGGGGTCAGGTGCAGCCGACGCGTCGACCGGAGCAATAGCGCTTCGCCGGCAATGCCCTCCAGCAACGCGATGGCCCGCGTCACGCTGGCCGCAGACCGACCATGCCGACGCCCGGCGGCGGCTAGCGATCCTTCGTCGACCGAGGCCACGAACAATTTCATCGCATCGAGCCGGTCCATCGTTGCGGATCCTGCAACTGAGCCTACCGGCATGCAAGCATTATGATCCGTGGTGAAACGATTATCTGGAGTATTCAACGAAGGACAACGCCATGAGAACGAACCTGACTACGCCGACCCGCCGAGGTGTCATGTCTGCCTTGGCCACGGGTCCTGCAGTCCTGGCGGCGGCGCGCTCGACCGTCGCGGACGCGTCGCGCGTCGCCACGTCACCGAAGAATGCGTCGGCGGCATCCGTCCGGTATCGCAGGCAGAAAGTCGGCGACGTCGACCTGTTCTACCGAGAGGCCGGGCCGGTTGACGCGCCGTTCATCCTGCTTCTCCATGGGTTCCCGACGGCGAGTCACATGTTCCGCGACCTGATCCCGCAACTGGCCGACCGGTTTCGGGTCATCGCGCCGGACCTGCCCGGGTTCGGCCAGACCAAGGCGCCGCCGCGCGGGACATTCGCCTATACGTTCGATGCCTTGGCGACCGTGGTCGGCGGTTTCGTCGAAGCGCTCGGCCTGACGCGGTACGCGCTCTACATCTTCGATTATGGCGCACCCGTCGGTCTGCGTCTCGCGATGCGCCATCCCGAACGCGTCTCGGCGATCGTTTCGCAGAACGGCAACGCGTACGTCGAGGGCTTCAGCGACCAATGGGGACCGTGGGAGGCGTATTGGCGCGATCCGAGCGCAAGCAACCGCGAAGCCTGCCGGTCTTCTCTCGCGCCGGACACGATCCGGAACTGGCAATACGGCACCGGTGCCGATCCGCTCCGACTATCACCCGACGGCTACGAGCTCGACATCGCCTATATGGCGCGACCGGGTGCGGACGAGATCCAGCTCGACCTGATCCTCGACTACCGGACCAACGTCGCACTCTACCCCGCCTTCCAGGCGTACCTGCGCAAACATCGTCCGGCCTTGCTGGCAGTCTGGGGTCGGCATGACCCAGCGTTCCTGCCAGCCGGCGCCACCGCGTATCGCAGCGATGTCCCGGACGCGGAGGTCCACCTTCTCGACACCGGCCACTTCGCACTGGAAACGCACCATGCCGAGATCGCGGCGTTGATGCGCGACTTCCTCGCACGGAGGACCTGAGACGATCCCCCAGGCGTGGCTGCAAAGTCAGCCGCGTTCGGGCTCGGCTGCCGTCTCGCGTTCCACAAGCCAGGTCGCGAACGGCGTGGCTTCCATCGGGCGCGCGAACCAGAAACCCTGCGCCTCCTCGCAACCGAGCTGCGTCAGGATCGCGGCTGCCTCTGCGGTCTCGATCCCCTCGGCCACCACGCGGTAGCCAAGCTTGTGCGCCAGCCCGATCATCGTCTCGACGAGGACGAAATCGGGCCCGGCCGCTTCGGTGAGGTTGCGCATGAAGGCCTGGTCGATCTTCACGATCCGCGCGGGCAGGCGCTGGAGATAGGCGAGGCTGCTGTGTCCAGTCCCGAAATCGTCGATGGCCAGGCAAATACCCGCTTCCGCCAGTTCGCGCAGCATCGCCAGCGCTTGGTCGGGCTGGTCCATGATGGCGCTTTCGGTCAGCTCGATCTCTAGCCGCTCGGGCCGCAGATCGCGCTTGAACAAGGCCAGCTGGATCCGGTCGATCAAGTCGGCCTCGCCGAGATTGGCGGCGGAGATGTTGACCGACAGGACCGGCGCGATCCCGGCGAAATTCCAGGCCGCCATCTGATCCATCGCCGCATCGATCACCCACTGCGTCGTCGCGCGCGCCAGCGAGGTCTCTTCGATGATCGGGATGAACTCGGCGGGCGATACCTCGCCCAGTCGAGGGTGCCGCCAGCGCAGCAACGCTTCCGCGCCCAGGCACCGTCCCGTCGCGAGCTCGATCCTTGGCTGGTACACCAGTCGCAGCTGGTCGCCGGCTTCGAGTGCGGCGCCGAAATCCTGCAACAGGCCATATTGCCGGCGGTGGGCGATATCGTTGGCGGGCGAATGCAGTGCAATCGCGCCATCGGCGTTGCGCGCGTCCTGTGCCGCGCTGGCCGCCCCCCTCAGCACGTCGTCGGCCGAAACGCTGCCGATGACGAACGACCGGACGCCGATCGCGACGTTCGTGACGAAGCGTACCGACGACGTGGCATGCATCGTCTCGAAGCTCGACCGGAGCAGCGAAACATAGGCCAACTCCTCGACACCCGGCGGTGAGATGAACGCGAACTGCGCGCTGCCAACCTGATAGGCGACACGACCGGGCCCCAGCGCCACGCGCAGCGCCTGCGACGCCTCCCGGATGAAATCGTCGACGCGAGCGACGCCCAACGCACGCACGATCCGGCTGATCTGATCTTCGCGCGCCATGTCGACCACCACCGCGAACCGGTGCTCGCCCGGATGGTCCCGCTCCAGGTCCATCAGGTCGTCGCGGAACTGGTTCCGGGTCGGCATGCCGGTGACCGGATCGATTCTTCCGAAGGCGTGCTGCAGCTCGATCTGCGCCATCACCATCGCCGCCAGATCGACCAGCGCGGCAAGCTCGGCCTCGGTCGCCTTGCGCGGTTCGGTCCCCAATACGCAGAGCGATCCGAGGCCGTAGCCCTCGCTGGTGACCAACGGCGCGCCGGCATAGAAACGCGTTCCGGCGCGACCGAGCACGCTGTCGGCGTAACAAGCGTCGGCTTGGAAATCCTCGATGACGAGCGGCTGGGTCGACTCGGCGACCTGCGCGCAGGGCGCCTTGTCGCGCGGGATGCTGCGATGCTCGACGCCGACGCGCGACTTGAACCATTGCCGGTCGCGATCCGTCAGCGACACCGCAGCCACCGGCAATCCGAAGATCTGGCTGGCCATCCGGGTTATCCGATCGAATCCCTCGCTGGCCGGGGTATCGAGCAACTTCAGCTGGTACAGGGCGTCCAGCCGAGCCTCTTCGTGATGGTCGCGCACACGATTCCTTTCACGTTCCCCTCTATAATCAAAACCTTAATGGTTTAATCCATGTCAGAGTAGATAAATGAAACCTAAGTTTATCTAGCGCTACTCGGGCGGGGCCCCGTTTAGTCTGGACTAGCGCCGCCCGGCCCCTATTCTGTTGGCGGGGAGAGCGGGCATGCGATTTGCGAGACTGTGGGCGGCGCTAGCGATCGTCGTCGCGCCGGTTGCCGCGTTCGGGGGCGATACGCCACACGTCACGCTTGCCACGCCCAACATCTCGGACGGCGCGATCACGCGCTTTACCGTGCGGTTCAGCGACGCGATCGTCCCGCTGGGCGATCCGCGCGCCGCCTCGCCGCTGAAGGTCGACTGCGCGGTGTCGGGCGAAGGGCGCTGGGTCGATCCGCAGACCTATGTCTGGGACTTCGCGCAAGGCCTGCCCGGCGGAACGCGCTGCACGCTTGCGACGCGCGAAGGACTCAAAAGCGCGGCGGGCTACGGCGTCGATGCGGAGAGCTTCACCGTCGATGCCGGCGGGCCGATCGCCCGCGCGGTGCTGCCCGGCGAGGGGCGATATCGAGGAGGACCAGGTGTTCCTGGTCGCCGCGAACATGCTTGCGACGCGTGAATCGATCGCCGCCAACGCCTATTGCGCGGTCGACGGAATCGGCGAGAAGATCGCGGTGGACGTGCTCGCGCCAGATTTGCCGGGCAAGCTGCTCGCCGGGTTGGGAAGCAACTACTCGGTCACCAATTTTCTCGAAAGCGCCGGGCTGCCCAAGACGGTCCCCGCCGACACCGCATCGCGCCAGCGTGCGCTGGCCGGCATTACGGCGGTAAAATGCCGGCGCCCCCTGCCGCCGGGCCGCGACATGGCGCTGGTGTGGGGCGCGAACATCGCCAGTGCAGGCGGCAAGCTCGCCGGCGCCGATCAGCGTTTCGACTTTACCGTTCGGAAACCCTTCACCGCGCGGTTCGAATGCTCGCGGGTCAACACCGCGGCGGGATGCAGCCCGGTCGAGAAGGCGTATCTGCGGTTCTCCGCGCCCGTGCCGATGAGTGCGGCGACGCAGGTTCGGCTGACGCTCGCCGATGGCAAGTCGATCGCGCCCGTGTTCAGCGACGAGGAGAAGACCCGCGCGACGATCGAGCAGGTCACGTTTGCCACACCGTTACCCTTTGCGACGCGTGGGACGGTTGCGATCCCCGCCGACCTCAAGGACGAAAGCGGTCGCATCCTCGCCAACCGCGAACGCTTCCCGCTCGAGGTGAAGTTCGACGAGGCCCCGCCGCTCGTCAAGTTCGCGGCTGATTTCGGGATCCTCGAAGCTAAACAGGGCGGCGTGCTGCCCGTCACCGTCCGCAACGTCGAGCCTTCGCTGCAAGGCCAGACCGCGGGCATCGGCGGTCAGCGGCTGCGCGTGGGCGGTACCGACGGCGAGATCGCCGCGTGGCTGCGGCGCGTCGAGGAGGCGGGCAAGACCGACTACCAGACGATCGAGCGCAAGGGTGCCGAGCCGCTCCAGATCAACCATACTGGCGAGAAGCCGCTGCTGTTCGGGAGCGGTGGCGGCGGGGCAGGGGGGGGGGGGGGGCAGGCGATCCGTTCAAGCTCGACCTGCCGGGCAAGGGCAAGGACTTCGAGGTCGTCGGCCTGCCGCTGGGCAAGCCCGGCTTCTACGTCGTCGAACTCGCCAGCCCGACGCTGGGCCGTGCGCTGCTCGGTCGCGACGTGCCGCGCTATGTTGCGAGCGCCGCGCTGGTCACCGACCTCGCGGTGCATTTCGAATGGGGGCGCGATCGCTCGCTCGCCTGGGTCACGCGGCTGTCGACGGGCAAGCCGGTGGTGAACGCCGTCGTGCAGGTCAGCGACAGTTGCACCGGCAAGCCGCTCGCACGCGGCGCAACCGACAAGAGCGGCGGACTGATGGTCGCGCGCGGCCTCCCCGAACCCGAGACCTATGGCAGTTGCAAGGGCGAGGGCTCGCCGCATCCGTTGATGATCTCGGCGCGCAGCGGCGACGATTTCAGCTTCACGCTGACCGACTGGGGTGAGGGCATCCGGCCGTTCGACTTTGACCTGTCCTATGGCTATTCGGCGGCGACCGACATCATCCACACCGTGTTCGATCGCGCTCTGGTCCGCCAGGGCGAGACGATCCACATGAAGCACATCCTTCGTCGTCCCGACGCGCGCGGCTTTTCGTTGGCGCCCGGCTTTACGGGCACGCTCCGGCTGTCGCATCGCGGTTCCGACACGCAGTTCGAGATGCCCGTGACGATCGATGCGAATGGCACCGGCGAAACCGTCTGGACCGCGCCGAAGGGCGCGCCAATGGGCGATTATGACCTCGTTTTCGTGGTGGGAGACAAAACGACGGAATCCGCGCAGTCGTTCAAAGTGGACGAATATCGGCTGCCGACGATGCGCGCGAGCGTGACCGGGCCGAAGACCGCACTCGTAAAACCGCGCACTGCGCAGCTCGATCTGTTCGCCGGCTATCTTTCGGGCGGTGGCGCACCTGGCCTGCCCGTCGATGTCCGCATCGGCTGGTTCGCACACAGCGCTACGCCTGACGGATACGACAAATACAGCTTCGGCGGCGAACCGATCACGGAGGGCGTCAAGCCGCTCGACGGCGAAGGCGAGGATGCGAAAACCCCGCTGCCCCCCACCCAGATGCTCCCCGCAACACTCGGCAGCGACGGCACGCGCCGGATGACAGTCGACATGCCGCGAACGCTGCCCGGCACGACCGATATGCAGGTCGAGATGGATTACCGCGATGCCAATGGCGAGACGCTGACCGCCTCGAAATCGATCCCGATCTACGCCTCGGGCGTGCAACTTGGCGTCGCTACCGATGGCTGGATGATGCGCGTGGACGATCTGCGGCTGCGCTTCGTCGCGCTTGATACCGACGGCAAGCCGATCAAGGGGCAGAAGCTGTCGGTCGCGCTCTACAGTCGCCAGATCCTGACCGCGCGGCGGCGGCTGATCGGCGGGTTCTACGCCTATGACAACCGGATGCGGACGACCAAGCTGTCGGCCTCGTGCAGCGCCACCACTGATGCGCAGGGGCTCGCGCAGTGCAAGGCGGATCCAGGCGTGTCGGGCGAAATCTACGCGGTCGTCACCACCACCGATGCCGAAGGCAACGTCGCGCGCGCGGTGAAGTCGGTGTGGCTCGCCGGGAACGACGACGGGTGGTTCGGCGGCGATAATGGCGACCGGATGGATGTCGTTCCCGAGAAGCTCACCTATGCGTCGGGCGAGACCGCGCGGTTCCAGGTACGGATGCCGTTCCGCTCGGCGACCGCGCTGGTCAGCGTCGAGCGCGAGGGGGTGTTGTCGAGCTTCGTGACCGAATTGTCGGGCAAGGACCCGGTGATCGAGGTGCCGATGGACGCCGCCTATGCGCCCGACGTCTATGTCTCGGTGCTGGTCGTGCGCGGCCGTGTCGAGAGCGGGTTCTGGAGCTGGATCCACCGGATCGCGCGGACGCTCGGGCTGTCGGATACGCCCGAGGACGCCGCCGAGCCGACCGCGCTGGTCGATCTCGCCAAGCCCGCCTACCGCCTCGGGATCGCCAAGGTGAAGGTCGGCTGGGAGGGCCATACGCTCGCCGTCGCGGTCAAGGCGGACCGCGAACGTTACGCGCCGCGCGCGACGGCCAATGTCGCGATCCAGGTGCGGAAGCCCGATGGCAGCCCGGCACGCGAGGCCGATGTCGCGTTCGCCGCGGTCGATCAGGCGTTGCTGCAACTCGCACCGAACGACAGCTGGAACATCCTTGACGCGATGATGGGCGATCGCCCGCTGTCCGTCCTGACCGCGACCGCGCAGATGCAGGTCGTCGGCAAGCGGCATTATGGACGCAAGGCACTTGAAGCGGGTGGCGGCGGTGGCGGCGGCGACCTGTCGGGGCTCAACCGCGAGAATTTCCAGCCGGTGCTGCTGTGGAAGGGCCATGTCCCGCTCGATGCGCAGGGGCGTGCGCGCGTGTCCGTGCCGCTGTCGGATGCGCTGTCGTCGTTCAAGCTGGTCGCGATCGCCACCGATGGTGCGCAGGCGTTCGGCACCGGCAGCACCGACATCCGTACCGCGCAGGATCTGTCGCTCTATGCCGGGATGCCGCCGCTGGTCCGCTCGGGCGATTTCTACGGCGCGCGGTTCACGCTGCGCAACGGATCGGACCGTGCGATGACGGTCACGGCGAACGTCGACGTCTTCCCACGGATCGCACAAGGCAAGCCGCTGACCGTCACCATTCCCGCGGGTGGGGCGGCACCGGTGGCGTGGAACCTCACCGCGCCGTCCGGAGTCGATACGCTGCGCTGGACGGTGCGCGCGAGGAGTAACGACGGCCGCGCGACCGATCAGGTTACGGTGACGCAGGACGTCATCCCCGCGGTGCCGACCGAGATCTGGGCGGCGACGCTCGCGCAGGTCGGGGAGAATACGCTGATCCCGATCGCGCCGCCGATGGGGGCACTGCCGGGTCGCGGCAGTGTCGACATCCGCCTTGCCGATACGCTGGCGCCGTCGCTCGCCGGGGTCCGCGACTATATGAGCCGCTATCCGTTCAACTGTTTCGAACAGCGGCTGTCGCGGATCGTCGTGCTTGGCGACATGGCGGGCTGGGCGACGCTGGCGGGCGAGATCCCGACCTATCAGGCGCCCGATGGGCTGCTCCGGTATTTCCCCGGCGACAGCCTGCAGGGGTCGGAGGCGCTGACCGCCTATGTCCTGTCGATGACGGGCGCGGCGAACCTGTCGCTGCCGCCGGTCCAGCGCGCGCGGATGATCGAGGCTATGAAGGCAGTGCTCGACGGGCGCTTGCGGCATGAGGATTATGGCGACGTCCGCCTGACCAAGGTCGCCGCGCTGGCGGCCTTGGCGCGGCAGGGCGAAGCGACGGCGGCGATGTTCGGCCAGATCGGCATGACGCCCGCGGAGATGCCGACCGCGAGCCTTGCCGACTATATCACCGCGCTGACGGCGATCCCTGGTGCGTGGACCGAAGCGAAGGCGCAGGCCGAGGCGGTGTTGCGCACGCGCCTCGTGTTCGAGGGCACGCGGCTCGATCTGTCGGACTCGGCCAACGCGTCGTGGTGGCTGATGTCGTCGGCGGACGAGGCGGCGAACAAGGCGACCGCGGCGGTGCTCGGGCGGCCGGGTTGGCAGGACGATGCGCCGCGCCTGATGGTCGGCACGGCGTTGCGCCAGTCGCGCGGGCATTGGGATACGACCACCGCCAACGCCTGGGGTGCGATCGCCGCGCGGCGGTTCGCGCAGGTCTATCCGGCGCAGGCGGTCACGGGCACGACGATGCTGTCCTACGCAGGGCGGAGCGTCGCACGCGGCTGGCCGATGGCGGAACCCGCGCGGACGGTATCGTTCCCGCTGGCCGCCGCCGGACCATTGCGGTTGGCGCAAGGCGGCGGGGCCGGGCCGTGGGCGACCGTGTCGATCTCGGCGGCGGTGCCGCTGCGGCAACCGCTGTTCGCCGGCTATCGCCTGACGCGCAAAGTCGATGTCGTGCAGGCGCGCAACCCAGGGCGGCTGACGACGGGCGACGTGCTCCGCGTGACGCTGTCGGTCGAGGCGAGCGCCGAGCGCAACTGGGTCGCGATCAGCGATCCGGTGCCCGCCGGCGCGACGGTGATCGGCGATCTCGGCGGCCAGTCGCAACTGCTCCAGCAGGGCGGCGCCAGCGACGGCGAGGGCGGCGGTCCGAGCTACGTCGAACGCGGACGCGATACGTGGCGCGCCTATTTCGCCTGGCTGCCCAAGGGGACCACTACCGTGACGTACACGCTGCGGCTCAACGGCGCCGGCCGGTTCCAGATGCCGCCTAGCCGAGTCGAAGCGATGTATTCGCCCGCAATTCGCGCGGCGGTGCCGAACCAGACGATGGTCGTCGCGGATCGATGAAGCAGCGCGCGGCGCTTGTCGGATTGCTGGTGCTGATCCTGGCCGCGGTCGGGTTCGACTGGGCGACATTCCCGCCGCCGCTGCCGGGCTATGCGCAGGTGCGCGCTGCGTGGAAGCCGTCGGAGGCGTGGCTGTACGATCGCCACGGCGTGCTGATCGACAGCGCGCGCGTCAATTTCGCCGCGCGTCGGCTGGCGTGGGTACCGCTCGACCAGATCGCGCCGGTCGTGCCCACCACCGTCGTCGCGGCGGAGGACGTCCGCTTCCGCAGCCATGGCGGGATCGATTGGCTGGCGATCCTCGGATCGATCCGGTCGCGCACGAAGGGCGAGCGGGGCAGGGGGGCGAGTACACTCTCGATGCAGGTCGCCGCGTTCCTGTCGCCGACGCTCGCAATGCCCGGTGCGCGCGGCTGGCGCGACAAGCTCCGTCAGATGCGCGCGGCCCGATCGCTGGAGATGACCTGGAGCAAGGACCAGATCCTCGAGGCTTACCTGAACCTCGCACCGTTCCGCGGCGAGGCGCAGGGGATCGGTGCGGCGGCGCTGTCGCTGTTCGGCAAGACCCCCCGCGGCGATGGCGCGCGACGATGCGCTGCTGCTGACCGCGCTGCTCCCCGATCCGCAGGCGCCCGCCCCTCGCATCGCCACGCGGGCCTGCCGATTGGGGGGGCGCGGGCGACTGTACGCGGTTCGCGAGCGAGGCCGCGTCGATGCTCGGGCCGGTGCGGACGCTGGCGCTCGATCCGGGCCTCGCGCCGCATCTCGCCGATCGCCTGCTGACCAAGCCCGGCCTGCGGATCACCACTACGCTCGATGCCGCACTGCAGCGCACGGTTGCCGCCGCGCTGCGTCGCCAACTGCTCGGGCTTGGCGGATCGCGCGCGCGCGACGGTTCCGCGGTGGTGATCGACAATGCGAGCGGCGACGTGCTTGCCTATGTCGGCGGGATCGGCGGCGCATCGACCGCCCCCCGCGGTCGACGCCGCCAACGCCTATCGCCAGGCCGGATCGACGCTGAAACCGTTCCTTTACGCGCAGGCAATCGAGCGCGGATACCTGACCCCGGCGTCGGTACTCGACGATTCCCCCGTGCAGCTCGATACCGCGTCGGGGCTGTACGTCCCGCAGAACTACGATCGCGGGTTCAAGGGACGCGTATCGGTGCGCAGCGCATTGGCAGGGTCGCTCAACGTGCCCGCGGTGCGGACGCTGCTGCTGGTCGGGGTCGAACCGTTCCGCGATCGGCTGTGGGATACGGGCTATCGTGGCCTCGTCGAGGACGGAGATTATTACGGGTTCAGCCTCGCGCTCGGATCGGCCGAGGTGACGCTGCTCGAACAGGCCGACGCATACCGGTCGCTCGCGAATGGCGGGCGCTGGTCGCCGCTGCGGCTCACCGCCGACGCTCCCCGCGGCACACCCCGCCCGGTCACGACCCAAGCCGCAGCCTGGATCGTCGCAGACATGATGGCCGACCCCAACGCCCGCGCCGCTACCTTCGGCCTCGATTCGGCACTACGCCTGCCGTTCTGGACCGCGGTGAAGACTGGGACCTCGAAAGGCATGCGCGACAATTGGTGCGTCGGATTCTCGCGCCGCTATACGGTTGCGGTCTGGGTCGGGAACGTCGAGGGCGACCCGATGCGCGCGGTCTCCGGCACCAGTGGCGCGGCGCCGGTCTGGCGCGACGTCATGCTGGCGCTCGGACGCGACGACGAACGCGGGCCGCCCATGCCCGCCGGCGTCGAACGCCGCCGCATCGCGTTTGCCGATGCGATCGAGCAACCCCGCATCGAATATTTCCTCCACGGTACCGGCCAGTCGCTGATCGCCGCCGCGCCAGCCACTGCGCGCCGCGCCCGGATCGTCAATCCCGCTTCGGGCAGCGTCTACGCGATCGACCCCGACATTCCCGCCGACCGCCAGCGCCTCGCGATCGAGACCACCGGCGACGTTCGCGCCCACCACGTGTTCCTCGACAACCGCGACCTCGGCCCCGCCGCTCAGCAACTGCTGTTCTTCGCGCCTCCGGGACGGCACCGATTGCGGCTCGTCGACGCAGCCGGTCGCGCCACGGACCAGGTGATCGTCACGATCCGCTGAGCGGGACCGTTCGTTTTTCTCCGCCAGGTCAGCGAACGGCGGTTGAGGACGGCAAGATCCACCTCTCCGGCAAGCGCTGCCTTGGCCAGCTCAATGGCGCGGTCCAACAGTGCGCGGTCGGCGTGCGCGTAGGCGGGGCGGGCTGGTATGCGGTCATACCATACGCCGTCGCACGCATTGTCGAGGAAGATGCGCTGGAAGCAATGATCCGCCACGACCGGCCAGCGGCGTGTACGCGCCACCGCCGGCAAGCTCTCGCGGGTAAGTTTCAGCCATCGAGCTTCGGCAGCAGAACGGTCTTCGGACTCCATTCGGTCGGAACGATCGAAACCCGAGAAGGTCGCGCCGTCCGCTACCGGATCGATCGGTCACCGCTCGGCGGCGGTCGAAGCGTTGCCGCTGCGGTCGAACACGATCAGCGTCGGCGCGTCGGCAACGAACGTGTCGAGCACCCCGTCGGCGATCTTGATTGGCCCGTCGAACCGCGTCGCGCCGGAAATGCTCTGGATCGCCGCAGCTTCGGCGGCCATCCGCTTGGCATCGGCGAAATACCGTCCCGCGGCGCTGCTGCCGTGATCGGCCGCGTCGAGGCCTGCCGCCGTCAACTGGAGCGCACGTCCCCAACGCTGCATCGCGTCCAGCCACGGCCGCGACTGTGCCGCGAAACCCGGATCGACCGTGCCGGACCGGATGATGTCAGGCGCATTCGTGATCTCGTTGGCACGCGCGGTCAGGTCCGCAATGGCTTTGCGCCGCGCCGCCGCATCGCCGCCGGCCAGCGCCTCCCGCACGCGGTCCAGCGTCGCCTTCAATCGCGGCGCCTGCTCCTGCCAGGGCTGGCTGCCGAAGGTCGGTGCCATGTGCTGCGTATCGAAGAACGTCAGCAGCGCCGCGGTTGCGCGCTCGTCGCCGCCCGCCAGTTCCCGCGCCGAGAAATGCCATGTCCGTTGCGCATCATACGCCTTGTCGTTCCAGCCGAACGCGGCGACGCCGGTCACCGCCGGGCGGCTAGGGGCCTCCTGGTTCATCGGGTTCGAAAGGATGCCGGTCAGCTCGCCCGACAGCCCCGCCTCGCGCCGCGTATAGGGCGCCATCAACAGCCGACCCGTGGTCTGCGCATAATCGTTGACCGGATAATTGTCCCACAACAGCGTCTTGCGACCGAACGCCTTGGTCGCTGCCTTGGCGTCGGGGATCGAGATCGCCGGCGGCACGACGTCGGTACCGGTCCACTGCACGACGATCCGCGGATCGAGATGCTTCCGGAGCGCCGCCTTGTACGGCGTTTCCTTGGCATCGTAATACTCCGTCGGCACCATGATTAGCGCCCGCGCCGACGGGTCCTTGGCCGCGAGGTTGGCCTGCACCGCATTCAGCAATTGCGACTGCGCGATGCCCGCTGCTTCCGCGCCCGACGGACCGAACGCCGCCTTGTCCTTCTCGCAATTCCACTTGGTGTATTCGATGTCGTCGAGCGCGACGTAGAAGCTGCCGACGCCGATCGATCGCATCGCGTCGAACTTGCGCTCCAGCGCCTGCACGTCCGCAGGATCGGAGAAGCAGACCGACGGCCCCGGCGAGACCGCATAGACGAAGTCGACATGGTTCCGCCGCGCCGCCGTCGCTAGCGTCCCGAGTGCCTTCAGCGTCGCGGCAGGATACGCTTCCCGCCAACGATCGCGCGCGTACGGATCGTCCTTCGGGCTGTAGACATAGGTGTTCGCCTTGACCGTGGCGAGGAAGTCGAGATGCTTGGTGCGGTCCGCCATCGACCACGGCGCGCCGTAGAATCCCTCGATCGTGCCGCGGATCGGCATTGCCGGATGATCCTGGATTACCAGCGCCGGGATCGCCGACCGCCGGGCAAGCTGGCGAAACGTCTGTGCGGCATGGAACAGGCCGTCCGCATCGTGCCCGGCCAGAGTGACGACGCCACCCGATGCCGAAGCAAGGCTCGCGATCGTATAGCCCTCCGTATGGCTGTCGGCCACCGCGCGGCTGCGGGCGAGCGCATCGCGGACGATCGGTGAGGCGGCGGTCCCGAGTACGACATACGTCCCGCCGATGACCGAGGGCAGACGTCGGGCGGTCATGATCGTCTCCACACCCGATGTCGTGAGGATGCTGCGGACGAGCGCGATCGTGTCGGGATCGACGCCCGGCGCTGCGATCAGCGATACCGAACGCCCGACCTCGATCGTCCCAGACCCGAGCTCGATCGAGGTCGGCATGGGGAACAGTGCGGGCATCGTCACTGGACCAGCCGAAGCCGATCCCGCGACGAGACTAGCCAGGCTCGCGGCAACCATCAGCGAGGGCACGAGGCCGAACTTGCCAATCTGTCGCGTCATGCTCGTCTCCGGTATCATAATGGTATTATGACCCAGGGGATACGATAGCGGCGGGACGACCGCAACCCGTACGGAAACCCCTCAGCGGCTGGCGAGCATCGCCGCCATCTTCGGCCGGACGCCGACCCCGTCGAGCTTGTAGCTGACCATCACGCCGATATGGTCGGACAACATGGTCTGGTCGCCAGCCCGACCGAATGGCGCACTAACGGCGGTTGGTTTCACCGACAGCGCATCCGACGCCCGGTACATCAGCCAGTCCTTGGCACGACCGGTCGAGGTCGCCACGTCGGCGGCTTGCGTCACCAGGCATGTCGGGGTCGACCGGCACCGCTGCTCGCCGCCCGTCAGCGGCATCGCCCCGCCGAACATGTGCTGCGCGAAATACGCGCGGCGCCCGATATCCTGCCCGACGTTGAAGTCGCCCGCCACGAGCAGCGTCTCGTGCGGCCGTTCCATCGAGCCGATGAACGCGCTCAACAGGTCGATCTGGCGCTTATACGCATAGAGCGCGCGGGGCTCGGATACGCCGGTGGCGCCGTTCGAGTTCAGGTGTGTGTCGATCACCGTGACCGGTCCGGCCAGTCCGGGAACCGCGATCATCGCCGCCATCGCGCCCTTGTTCGCGAGGCAGTCATAGCCGGCACAGACGGGATAGCTGATCCGCCGCACCGCGAGGATCGGATAGTCGGAGAAGATCGCGAGTCCGCTGTCGACATGCTTGCCGACCTGTTCGCCGCGGAACATGCTGCCGGCGGATACGAAGCTGCGATCGGTCGGCGTTTCGGCCGTCGCGGCGGCGTCGGCGGAAGCACCGAACGCGATGTAGCGATAGCCCGCGGCGGCACCGATCGCCTTCGCGTCGGGCACGAACGCTTCCTGCAACGCGACGATCCTCGGCTGGTGCCCGGCGGCTCGCATCGCCTTCAGTTGCGCGGCGATCGCCGACAGCGATGCTGTCCGATCCTCCGCGATCGGCCAGGGCAGGCCGTGCACATTGTAGGTCATGACCGACACCGTCGATTCCGCCCCGCTCGCGGTTGCAGACGATGCGGTTGCTGCGAGCAGCGCGAGGGAAGCGGCAAACCGACCGAGACGACGCGAAACCATTGGCGATCCAATTTCTGTATGTGCGGGGGAGACGCCACGGTCCGGCCGAAACCGCACCTGCCCGGGCATATTTATGACGATGTCAGCGCTTCAGCGGCGCGAAAGAGAACAGTCCGCTTCGGTAGTTCATCACCACCGTCGTCGGCGTGATGCCGGCATGCGCGACGACCCGCGCCGCCTCCGCGCTCGGTTTGGAATGGCCGAGGCCGCGGATTGCCGGCAAAACCGATGCCGTCGTGCAGGAGGCTGAACCCGTGACCGCCGCTGCGGGCATGGACGACGCTGAGCGCATACGCACCCTCGCCCGGAACGCGCAGGCACAGCCGTGCCGGACCTGATGCCGGAACCGGGATCACCGCGCGGCGGAACGTCTTGCCCTGCGCCACCAGCACATTGTCGTCGGCCAGGAACTCGCCTTCGACTGCGGGATAGATTTCGGCGCGCAAATTGCCCGCGCGATCCTTCAGCCCCCTCGACGGTCACGACGATCGCCGGGCCCGCCTCGTGCGGCCGGCACTGCGCCGCCGCAGTCCCCAGCGCAGGCGTCGACGCGATCTGCGTTGCGGCGAGGGCCAACAGCGCGACGATCATTGGTTATGCTCCGGATTGAGAAGTTCGACCGCGGTCAGCGCCGCGCCGAGAAGGAGGTGCGTGACCAGCCAGAGCGCGGCGATCATCGTCAGCATCGCGGCGACGTTGGAGGCCTGCCCGACGGTGAACGCGACGAGACCGGCAAAGACGATGTCCTTGTTCGGCAACAGCGGCAGGCGCGAGACGAGCAAACGCAACGTCGCCAGCACGAACCACCAGGCGAGCGGTGCCGCGGGCAGCGCGACCGCCCAGAGCGCGGCGGCGAAGACCGTCGTCGCGACGATCCGCAGCAGGTGGATGACCGCGATCCGGCCGAGCTCATCGCGGGGCAACGTGAAGAGCCGCTTGCGCATCACGAGCGCGACGACCGACGGCAAGGCGATGCTCGCGGCGGACACGATCATCACCTTGGCATCGGTGCCGAGGTTCAGCGCGACCAGCGACTGCCAGCTGACTGCGGCGAGTACCAGCGTGCAGACATTGGCGACGACCGCGGACAGGATCGACACATCCTTGATCGCGCCGAACGGGGTGCCGACCAGCGACGCGTGCCGCCGCGCCCATGCGTAGAAGTACAGCTCGCCGGAATAGCCCGCGATGATCTCGTTGCTGATCCGCTTACGCAACAGCGCGAGGAACCCGCGCGGCGGCAGGTTCCACAGGCGGCGGTAGATCACCCACTCGCTCGCCGGCAGCGCGAGATAACAGGCCGCGAACAGCAGCCAGAACAGCGGCGAGCGCGGCACCATCGCGATGACGCCGCGGACGTCGAGATAGCGCAGCTGCCACAACGCCGCGATCAGGATCACCGCGGACAGCAGCGGCGTCAGGCCCCGCGCGACGATCCCCTTGCGAACTTCGATCGTTTTCAGCGGAAGCTTGGGGGCGGGCAGGGCCGCGTGGTTGAGGGCGTTGCTCATGCCACCCTGCGCCGTACGGCGACCGGGACGGCAATCTGATTTCCATGACGCAGCGATGCCGCGACGGCGGGGGAGCCGGTATGTGTCATGGGGTCTGGACGTCACCGCATCGCAGCATCCGCAGCCCGAAAAATTCGTCACAAAAATTAATCTTGGCGGACTGCGGTTCGGATCCCGCGGTGCCGTCTCCGGGGCATGTGTGTACCCCAGCCCTTTGGATCTGCATCGTGACCGCCTTGATAAGGGGCGTGCGTCCGCCGTCACCGGAACGGCGCCTCATCGTGTCGATCCACGATGTCTCGCCGGCATTCGCCGACCCCATCGAGCGGCTCGCCGAGATGATCGGCGCGATCCTGGGCGAGCCGCGGTTCGCGATGCTGGTCGTCCCCGATCACTGGGGGGCGGCGCCGCTCGATCGGACGCCGGCGTTCGCGCGCCGGTTGCGCGAATGGGCCGATGCGGGTGTCGAGATGTTCCTCCACGGCTGGTTCCACCGCGACACCAGCGTGCACCGCAGCAAGGCGGCGTCGATGAAGGCACGCTACATGACCGCGGGCGAGGGCGAGTTCCTCGGGCTCAGCGCGGACGAGGCCGAATACCGGATGCGCGCCGGACGCGATATGGTCGAACAGGCGATCGGCGGACCCGTCGCCGGCTTCATCGCGCCGGCGTGGCTCTACGGCCCGGGCGCGAGGTCGGCGCTGAAGGCATGCGATTTCGCGCTCGCAGAGGATCATTTCCGGGTCTGGCGTCCGGCGAACGACGCGGTCGTCGCGCGCGGTCCCGTCATTACCTGGGCAAGCCGATCCCCCGCGCGCACCGCCAGCTCGCTCGCGGTCGCCGCCGCCGCGCGCACGCTCCCGGACTGGCTCCCGACGCTGCGCGTGGCCGTGCACCCCGGCGACGTCACGAAGGAGTCGCTGATGACCAGTATCGATCGGACCATCCGGTGTCTGGCGGGTCGCCGCACGGTTGCCCGCTATGCCGATCTGTTGCGGGGCGCAGCTATGTCGGAAGGGGAGGGCCGTCATGAAGATCGTTGATGTCTCCGCCTTCTACACGCCCAGCGGGGGCGGGGTCCGGACCTATGTCGATCGCAAGCTCGTCGCCTTCGCCGAACGCGGGCATGAGATGGTCGTCGTCGCACCAGGCGAACGCGACGGTGAGGAACGTCGCGGCCCGAACGCGCGGATCCGCTGGGTACGCTCGCTGCGGTTTCCCCTGGACCGATCGTACCGCTATTTCTCCGATCGATCGGCGCTGCACCGCGTACTCGACGAAGAAAATCCGGACCTCGTCGAAGTCTCGTCGCCATGGCGCAGCGCGTCGTTGGTTGCGGACTGGAAAAGCGAACGCGGTTCCGGGGCGCGGCTTGCGTTGATTGCACATGCCGATCCGCTGGCGGCCTATGCGTATCGCTGGTTCGGCGGCGTCGCCTCGACGCAGACAATCGACCGCGCGTTCGACTGGTATTGGCGCCACTTACGTCGCCTCGACCAACGCTTCGACATGATCGTCAGCGCAAGCGACAGCCTCAGCAACCGGTTGCGCGAGGGTGGACTGCAGAAGGTGCTGACCGACCCGATGGGCGTCGAGCCGGGACAGTTCTCACCGGCGCTGCGCGACATGACCGTGCGTCGCGAGATGTTGGCGCTATGCGGCCTCCCGGAAGACGCGATGCTGCTGATCGGCGTCGGACGCCACGCGCCGGAAAAGCGCTGGCCGATGATTGCGCAAGCCGCGACGATCGCCGGCGCGCAGGTACCGGTAGGTCTGGTCATCGTCGGAGGCGGATCACGCCAGCGTCCCGTGATCGAGGCGATCGACGGCAATCCCCACGTTCGCCTGCTCGAACCGACCACCGACCGTGCGGCGCTAGCGCTGATGATGGCGAGCGCGGATGCCTTGATCCACGGATGCGAGGCGGAAACCTTCTGCTTCGTCGCCGCCGAGGCGATCGCGTCGGGCCTGCCGCTGATCGCCCCCGACCGCGGCGGCGCCGCCGACCTCGCGCGCAAATCCGGTGGCGTCCTGTATCGGTCCAGCGACGCGCTGGCCGCGTCAGACGCGATCCTTTCGGTCGCCCGCAACAGTCGTACGCCACGCGCGGCAGCCCCGGTCCGCACGATGGACGATCATTTCGACGCGCTGCTCGCGCTGTACGCGAACGAGGATCTGGTGAGGGAGAGAAGGATCATGTCGATGACCGCGACCCATTTCGCCCTGCAACCGATACACGTCTCGGATCACGATCCGGTCTGGGGAGCCGAGCCGCCCGAAGCGGCGGTGCCGCTCTGCGATTTTCGGGGCGACGGACGCCTGATCGACGCCTTCGTACACCCACGCTCCGCCTGGAGCTGTCCGCTGTTCTACCTTGCCATTCCGGCGTATGCGGTCCTGGCCTTTGCTGCCGCGGCGATCCGCCTGTGGGACCGCGTCGGGATTGTACCGAACCACTCAGCGCGCTGACCTGACGCCGACGGTCTTATTTTTCAGGGCGACATCCCGGACGGGCAGGAGCAAGACGCTCTTCGAGCGACGATGAGCCTCGGAGGAATGCCGTAGACGACCCCGATACAGTGCAGCCCTCGGGTACGTCCCATGGCCTGTCCGCCGTACTCGCTGCCAACCGTGGCCGGCTCGTCCGGTTCTTTACGGCGCGGACGGGCAGCGTCGCGGAGGCCGAGGACGTCGTGCAGGAAATCTGGCTACACATGGCGCAGCCGTCGCTGGCACAGGCAACGGGACCGATCGCCAATCCGCTAGCGTATCTGCACCGCGTCGGCATGAACATCGTGCTCGACCGTGTCCGTGCGAATGGCCGTCGTCAGCGTCGCGACATTGGCTATGTCGACGCGACGACGTCGGTCGTCGGGGTGGAGGCGGTCGACGATGCGCCCTCCGCATTCGACGCGGTCGCCAGCCGCGAGCGGTTCGATCGGCTGGCCGCTGCGCTGTCCGGCCCTCCCGAGGGTGCGATGCGCGTCTTTCGTCGCCACCGTGTCGACGGCGTGTCCCACGCCGACATCGCCGCCGAACTCGGTATCTCGCGAAGTGCTGTCGAAAAACACATCGCCGTCGCTCTCCGACATCTGAGAAAGGCGTTGGATGAATGATTTAGAGGGGAGGGCTGCGGTTCGATCCGCGCCGCGGCGTCTATCAAGCGGTCCGATATTCATCGGGAGAGGTTTGCAGGATGGGCGCGGGTCGCGTCGATCCTGACACAGGCGGGGGGCATCCGCCGGAAAGGGGGACGCATGACTGACACGCACGCTGCGACGGATAGCGCGGTCGAAGACGCTGCGACGTGGCATTCGCGTCTCGACGCGCCGGATATGGACTGGGACCGGTTCGGCGAGTGGCTGGCGGCCGACCCGGTCCATCGCGCGGCCTATGATTCGATCGCGAGTCTCGATGCGGAGTTCGTCGCTGCCGCACCGGCGATCGCCGCATGCCTGCCGGCGAATGACGACAATGCGGACATTGCCGACCAAGACATCATACCCCGTGCAGTAGCGCGCGGTCGCCGGTGGCAGTGGGCGGCGCTCGGTTCCAGTGGAGCGCTTGCCGCGGGGCTGGCGTTTATGCTGGTCGCGCCGTCGGGCGACGATGCGGCACAGGCCTATGAAACGGGTCGCACCGAAACCCGGTCGGTGACGCTTGCCGATGGCAGTCGCATGCAGATTGATCGCGGCTCTCGCGTGTCCGTCAGTGGCGGCGGCAGTCCGGTGATCGAGATCGCACAAGGCGCGGCGAACTTTGCCGTCCGGCACGATCCTTCGCGCGTTCTGATGGTTCGCGCGGGCGGTTACGAAGTACGCGATCTGGGCACGACGTTCGATGTCGTCAGTGCGCGTGGACGGGTCGCCGTCACCGTCGCCGAGGGTATAGTGAGCGTCACGCCCGTCGGTGGCACGCCATCCGACGCAACGACGCTACATGCGGGCCAGACCTTGGATATTACTCCGGCCAAACAGACTGCCGAACGGCGGAAGGTCGATCCTGCGCGCGTGTCCGACTGGACCGACGGCCGCCTCGACTATGACGGCGCACCATTGCCACTGGTTGCGGCGGATATCGCGCGGTATGCGGACAGCCCGTTGACCGTTGACGCATCGGCGGCGAACCTGCGCTTTTCCGGGGTATTGACGATTGGTGACGGATCGCGGCTCGTCGATCAGCTACAGGCAGTGTTGCCGATACGCGTTCGTCGGGTTGCTGGCGTCGTGCATCTGGGTGCCGCCGGCGGACGCTGAACGGGCTCCACCGGCCAGGCGTTCGATTACGATCCCTGCGGGACCGTTACGGTCTGCGCTCGAGTCGCTTGCAAGCCAGACCGGGATCTCGATCGGGATGGCCGGCGGGTTGCCGGATCTCGTCGTCAAGCGGGTCGACCATTTAACCGACGTAGCGGAGGCCGTGCGCCGCATGTTGGCCGGCAGCCGGCTGCGCGCGGTGCAGGTCGATGCGACCACGTGGCGGATCGAGGCTATTCCGGCAAAACGACTGCGCGAGCCGGCGCGTCGCGGTGACGCCGCGGGGACGCTGATTACCGGCGATATCGTCGTCATCGCCAGCAAGCGCGACGAACGGCTGTCCGATCTTCCCGCTTCGATCAGCTTCGTCGGTGGACCTACCTTGGGTCGGCTGGCGGGGCGGCGTGGACTGACCGACGTCATGGCGACGACCGACGGCGCATTCTCTACGAACCTCGGTCCGGGCCGTGACCGGATATTTCTCCGCGGGGTTGCCGACAGCGCGTTCAACGGCACCAGCCAGTCGCTCGTCAGCCTGTATCTGGACGATGCGCGGATCGGCTATTCGTCACCCGATCCCGACCTGCGGCTCGTCGATGTGGACCGGATCGAGATATTGCGCGGACCGCAGGGCACACTCTACGGCACCGGTGCACTCGGCGGGGTCGTTCGTGTCGTAACCGCCGCGCCGGACCTGGATCGGCTCGCGGGCGGCGTCGCGGTCGAGGGAACGGGGATCAACAACGGTGCGGTCGGTGGCGCGGTCGAGGGGATGCTCAACCTGCCGATCGTCATCGGCACGGTCGCGCTTCGGGCCTCTGGCTGGATCGAGACGATGCCCGGCTGGATCGACGATACCGGGCGTGACCGGCGCAACGTAAACCGCACGCGGCGGGTCGGTGGCCGTGCCGCGCTGCGCTGGTCGATCGGCGGGGGTGGTCGGCGACCTTGAGCGGCGTCGCCCAACGCATCGCCGCGCGCGACAGCCAATATGCGACCAGTCGCCTGTCGCGCGCCACGCGGATCGCCGAGCCGCAGGACAACGACTTCACATCCGGGGCGCTGACGGTGCGGGGGCCGATCGGCAAACTCGAGGCGCAGGCCACGACGGCCTATGTCGACCAGGAGTTCGGCAGCACCTATGATGCGAGCATCCTCGCATCGTCGCTCGGCGTGGCATCACCGGTCGCGTATATCGAGGATCGCTCCGCGCGGCTGCTGTCGCAGGAGGTCCGGCTGAGCGACCCGACTGCGCGCCATCCCTGGATCATCGGTGCGACCATCCTGCATTCGACCAGCCTTCTGAAGGGGCGCTTCACGTCGGTCGGCGACGACACCATCGACGCGCGACGCGACGAGGGGAGGACGTCACGGACCTCGCCGTGTTCACCGAGGGTACGCAGCGCCTCTCAAGCGCGCTCGATTTCAAGCTCGGGCTGCGGGCCTTCTCGACGTCGAGCCATCTTGAGCAGCAGGCACCTGGCCGCGTTCGCGCCAACCGCATCGGTATTACCCCCCAGCGGGACGCTCAGCTGGCATCGCGACGATCTCGGCTTGGTCTGGCTTCGCTATGCCAGCGCCGTGCGTCCCGCGGGGATCAGCCGGACCGCCGATCCGACCAATCTCCGGATTCCTGGCGACGAACTTCAGAGCCTTGAACTCGGCTGGCGCATACGTGCTGCTGGCGATCGGCTGGCCTTGCACGGCGCGGTGTTCGGGTCGGCATGGCAGCATCTACGGAGCGATACTGTAGGGCCCGATGGACTCCTCGGAACCGTCGACGCGGGCAATGCAGTGAATTACGGCCTGGAGCTAGGCGGCGTCCTGAACCTGTCCCCGATCACGATCGATTTCGGGGCCACGCTGCAACGCGCGCGCCTGACTTCGCCGTCGTCGAACACCGGCCTCGATCGCGACGATCGGCGCCTGCCGGTCGTTCCCGACATATCGTCTCGACTGACGGCATCGCGAACCCTCGTCGCGTTCGGCTCGCCCGCCTCGGTTTACGGTGTCGCGCGCTATACCGGTCGCACGCGATTGAGCTTCGATCCGTTGCTGGATCGCCCGGCTGGGAACTATGCGACGATCGACGCCGGCGCGACGATCGACCGCGGGCCGTGGCACTGGTCGATCGCCGTCGACAACCTGCTCGATAGCCGCGGCAACAGTTTTGGCTTCGGCAATCCGTTCACGCTGGCCACGAGCACGCAGACCGTTCCCATCCGGCCGAGGACCATAACTCTGCGCGCCACGATCGGGCTGTGAAGTCTCGAAAGCACGACCAACCACCGCAATTGCCGACCGAATCGCAGCTTGGTTTTCGGATTCCGACGTAACCTTTTCGCGCAGCAGATCGCTGCTTGTAAAAAAAGGACGTCGCGATGACCTTCGAATATTCCCCCTCCATACCCTCCGAGAGGCACCAAGAGCTTCACGAGGCCTCAATTCATTCCTTGAGCGCGGTGCCCAGCCGGCGCCCGTTCGAGTTCGTCGACCTGGAAACGCATTTCGACAGCGAACTCGAAACCCTCTGGACCTACATGCGCCAACGCAGCCGGCCGAGCTTCAACCCTAGTTTGCTCGCCGAGTTCACCCAGTGGCAGAACGACATCGCAGCTGCACGGTCGTCGGCTACCATGCCGATCCGGTATGTCGTCCTCGGATCTCGTTTTCCCGGCGTATTTTCCCTCGGCGGTGACCTCGACCTCTTCTCGGCGCACATCCGCAACGGCGATCGGGCGGCACTCGTCCGCTACGGCCGTGCATGTGTCCATATCCTGCACCGCAACATGCTCAGCCTCGATCAACCGATCATCACGATCGGGTTGGTGGAAGGCGATGCGCTGGGGGGCGGGTTCGAGGCGCTGTTGTCGTTCAACGTCGTGATCGCCGAACGCGGCACGCATTTCGGCCTGCCCGAAACCAATTTCGGTCTCTTTCCCGGCATGGGCGCGCATTGCTTCCTGTCCCGGCGCCTGGGCGCGGCGCGGGCGGAACAGATGATCCTGAGCGGCCGGTCGTACACCGCCGAAGAGCTGTACGAGCTCGGCATCGTCCACGCGCTCGCCGATCCCGGCATGGGCCGTGCCGAAGTCGAGCGCTATATTCGCCAGAACCGTCGTCGGCATAGCGGGCACTGCGCGATCTACGAGGCGTCGCGGTCAGTCAATCCGCTGCCGCTCGTCGAGCTGCAGGCAGTCGTGGATCTATGGGCGGATGCCGCGCTCAGGCTTAGCGAGGCGGACCTCAAGTTGATGCGCCGCCTTGTTGGTGCGCAGACGCGGCTGTTGGACAAGGCAGCGTAGCGTCCCGCTCAGGAGCGGCCTAACGCCTTGACGTCTTTGCCGGCAAGCATCGTCATGACCATGCTTGCCGGCATCGGATGTGCCAGCAGAAAACCCTGCACCGCATCGCAGCGGGTACGGCGCAATTGTTCGAGTTGCGCCTGCGTCTCGACCCCTTCGGCCACCGTCTGCATACCCAGCTTAGCTGCCAGTTCGATCACGGTCTGGACGATCGCAACCGATGCCGGGCTCTGCTCGAGGTCCGTGATGAACGATCGGTCGATCTTCAAAGTCTGGAAGGGGAATTTGGTCAGGTAGCTGAGCGAGGAATAGCCTGTTCCGAAGTCGTCGAGCGTGGTCCGGACATCAAGGCGGTTGATCGCGTCCAGTGCCGCCAGCGACGCATCGATATCCTCGAGAAGGACAGATTCTGTCACCTCCAGCTCCAGGCGGTCCGCTGCCAGGCCACTGGCGGCCAGCGCGCTCATGATGACGGTCGGCATGTTCGCCGATCGCAGCTGGATCGGTGACAAGTTGACGGCGACGGTCACGTCCTTAGGCCAGTCGCTGGCGGTCCGGCACGCTTCCCGGATTACCCAGTCGCCGATCACGACGATCAACCCATTCTCCTCCGCGATCGGTATGAACTCGGCGGGCGAAATCGCGCCGTAACGGCGGTTGGTCCAACGCAGCAGCGTCTCGCAAGATAATATGCGCTGGCCAGTCAGGTCGAAGATCGGCTGGAACATGAGATGGAACTCGCCACGCTTCAGCGCACCCTGCATCTCGGCGCCCAGATCGCGCGTCCGTTCGATCTTCTCGTCCATCAGCGGCTCATAGAACCGCATCTGGCCACGGCCACTTTCCCTTTGCGCGGTACAAAGCGAGATCGGCATTCTTCAACAACGTGTCCGCGTCGATGCCGTCGGATGGTGCGACCGCGATGCCGAGCGATGCCCCGACGCACAACGCGCGACCGTCGTGATGGACTGGTTGCTCGACGAGCGCGATGATCCGTTCGCCCTTCGCGACGGCTTCTGTTTGCGAGACGACGTCGCAGATCACCGCGAACTCGTCGCCACCCAGCCGGGCTACGATCCCGGTTGCGCCGAATTCGGTGTCGAGCCGCTGTGCCACCCCTGCCAGCAGCGCATTGCCGGCCAAATGCCCGAACGAGTCGTTGATCTCTTTGAACCGGTCCAGATCGATCCAGAAGATGGCGAGGCGTCGGTCGCCGTGACCTAAAGCCTGCAACCGCGACTCGAACTGTTCGCGGAACGCCGTCCGGTTGGCGACGCCGGTCAGGTCGTCGCGGCGGGCGACGGCAGCATGATGTTCGGCGAGCGCCGCCTTCTCGCGAGATACCAGCGTTGCCTTCAGGATGACGCCATAAGTCTGCAGGGTGATGTCCATCATCGCGACGACGAACAGGACGATCACCGCAGCCAGTGCCATCTTCAGCGGCTGCATCGAAACGACCAGCCCGACGGTCAGGGGCAGCGAGGCGAAGCATAATTGGGACAGCGCTATCCACGGCCGTCCAGCGTTGCGACCCGCAATCCCTGCAGCGTATCCGATCGTCGTCGTCACCGCGAGCAGCTGAAGAACGCCGTCGTCGCTATGGACGAGCGTCAAAAGCCCGAACGTGCCGAGCAGCGCCGAATACCCCAGCGCCCCCGATCGATAGATAAATTCCTGCCGAGCCGCCCAGCCGTTTTTCAATGATCTCGTCCGGGCAGCCCGACCCGGTCGCTTCAGCGCGTCGATCATTCGTATTCCCGCAACCAACGCGATCGCCAACGCACAGACGACCAGCCAATGATTGCCACTGACGTAGGCGACGATGCCCGTGATACCGCTGCTGGTAATCGCGCCGATGATCAGCGATTGCGGGGATGCGTATAGCGACTCCAGCAGGGTGGCACGAACCGACGCGGCGATCGCTTGGTCAGAATGCCGTAGCTGTCTGAGACGAGAGATTAAGCCACTCATTCAATCGTCCATGGACGTCGAAGATTTAAAAGAAACGAATGAAGCGAGATTTGCCACCGTTCAGCACGTGAGTCAGGGATGTCGAAGACACCGTGATGAAGCCCCTGCGCGTCCGCAGAACACGCGTGGTCGAGCGGATCGTTACTGCGCTCCGCGCATACGTCAGACCGGTGAGCCAATGGCGACAATGGTCACCGACTCCGTTTGAAGTCGAACGACCGGTTCGGACAGCGACCCTTGACGCCCAACCACATCAGATCAGCCCCTCATGCTGCATTGCCGTCTGGACTGCGGGACGCGCTTTCATCCGTTCCCGGAATGCTTGCAGTGGCGCCGGCACGTCGACCTGGTTCTTCGCCGCCCACAACAGCATCACGAACAGATAGCAGTCGGCCACGCTGACGGCGTCCCCGAACAGATAGTCGCCCTCCATCGTATCGGCGAGATAGCCCATCCGCTTGACGATCGTCTCTCTGGCTTTCGCCTTCTCTTCGTCGCTCCCGCCGGAGAAGAACGGCTTGAAGCTCTTGTGGATCTCGGTCGAGATGAAGGCGAGCGCCATGAGAAGGTGCGTGTGCCCCATCGTTCCGCTTGGTTTCAGCGCGCTATCCTGATGCGCGATCCAGTCGAGGATGGCGATGTTCTCCGTCAGCGTCTCGCCCGAGTCCAGGGTCAGGGCGGGGACGTAACCTTTCGGGTTGATCTTTGTATAGTCGGCGCCGCCCTCGGTCCGCTTGGCCTTGAGATCGACCTTTTCGTGTTCGAACGAAAGCCCGGCTTCGTGCAGCGCGATGTGATCTGCGAAGCTGCAAGCGCCGGGGGAATAATAGAGCTTCATCGATGATCTCCGCGTTGATCTTCCTGAACGCGCAAGCGCGCCGATCGCTGCGACCGTCACCCGATCTCCGCTATTGCAGCACCGCCGCGCGCACCCATCTCCGGTCGATGAACGACAATCTGATCCGCCTCGGTCTCCTCGACGAGGACGACATCATTCTCGATGAGGCCGCGCTTTCGCTGGCGCTGCTCGATCATCCAGACACCGACCCGATACCCTATCGCGCTCTGATCGACGCCGTGGCAGCACGTCTCGAGACGGTCGGCCGAGGTGCCGATACGGCCGAAGAGCGCGCCGATATCCTGTCGGAAGTGCTGGGCGAGGAGTTCGGCTTCGTCGGCGACCGCGAAACCTATGACGACCCCGCCAACGCCGACCTGATCCGTGTCATCGACCGGCGCCGCGGCCTGCCGGTAAGCCTGTCCATTCTCTACGTGGGTGCGGCACGCCGGATCGGATGGACGGCCGACGCGCTCGATGTTCCCGGGCACGTATTGGTGATGGTGGGGGGCCGAAGCGGCACCCGTCATCGTCGATCCGTTTCGGGGCGGAATGCGCGTCGATCGCGAGACGCTGGCCGCTTTGGTACTCGCGTCCAGCACCGGACCTGCCGAAGCCGTGTCCCATATCGCGACGATGCCGAACCGCGCGATCCTGGTGCGGCTGTTGCTGAACCAGGCGACGCGCGCCGAGCAGGCGGGGCATGGCCGACGCGCGCTGGAACTCTATACGCGGATGACTTTGATGGCGCCTGCCTACGGGCACGCGTGGTGGGAGCGCGCGCGCCTGGAACTGGTCGACGGCGACGTGACGGCCGCGCGGGGCAGCTTGAGCGCGATGCTGGAGATCACCCGCGATCCCGAACTGCGACGGCGGGTGACGGATACGCTGGCGTCTCTGCCTCCAACCTAGCTCTCCTCTTTCGTGTCGGGGCACGGGGTCCCGACCTAACAAAGCTTGGCGTCGGCGCGCTGTCGGCGCTAACCGCGCGGTCATGGCCGCGTCATCGATCCTCGTTGTCCTTCATGATTTCGCGCTGGGCGGCACCGAACGCGTTGCCGTGCGGCTCGCTGAAGCGTGGGCGAAGCGGGGTGCCGCGGTCACGATCTTTGCCGGTTCGGACGCCGGGCCGCTTCGAGCATTGGCTGGCGAAGTGGTCGAGATCGTCGTTGCCGAGCCTTCGATCCTACGTAGATCGGGCTCGCGCAGGCGATTGGCGCAGGCCGCGCGCGCGTTCGTCGAGCAGCGACGGTTCGACGGCGTCTTCATTCCCGGTAATTTCCATTGGCCGGTCGCCGCCGCTCTGGCCGGATCGGGCATCCCCGTAGTCGCGCAGGTCAGTGCAGCGCTCGACAAGCCGCAGCGCGGTCGGCTGCGGCAATGGGCGTTCGAGGTTCGGATGCGACACCTTCTTCGCAAAGTGCAGGCCGTGGTCGCGCTGTCGGACGTCGCGCGTGATCAGGCGGACCGGATCCTCCGCCGTCCCGTGACGACGACGATCGCGTTGCCCGCGCTGAGCGACGACTCTGCGCCGCCTTTGCTGATCCCCGAAACGAAGCCGCCGATCGTGCTCGCTGCGGGACGACTGGTACCCGAAAAGGGATTCGCCCGGTTGATCGAGGCCTTCGCAAGACTACCCGAAGGCACCGCGCGGCTCGTCATCGTCGGGGACGGCCCGGAGGCGGATGCGTTGCGTCGGCAGAGCGAGGCGCTGGGGCTCGACGATCGGGTGGAGCTCGCCGGGTATGTCGCGGACATCCGGCCATGGCTGAATGCCGCGCGGCTGTTCGTGCTGGCGTCCGATTTCGAAGGATATCCGGCGGTCCTGGTCGAGGCCCTGGCAGCGGGCCGGCCGGCGGTCGCGACCGACTGTACCCCGGCGACACGGCTGCTCGATGCGCCGGGCGCGGGCATGGTCGTGCCGCTGGACGATAGCGATGCCCTGGCACGCGCGATCGCGGCAATGCTCGCGCAATCTGCGCCCGATCCGGAGGCACTTGCGGCATTGGTCGCACATCATCGAATAGGCGCGGTCGCGGCCGAGTATCTCGATCTGTTTGCAGGATTGCGCGCGTGAGCGATCGTCCGATGCGGATCGCCTATGTGATCAACTCGGTGGAGGGCGGCGGGGCCGCTTCGCCGGTACCCGCGGTGCTCGGCGTATTGCACGACGGCGGTGCGGAGGTTGCGGTGTTCGCACTGACCGCACGCGACCGCCGCGGCGAGACCGCGATGCGTGCCGCTGGGCTCGACGTGCATGTGCGCGATGGCGGCGAGACAGATCATGGCGCGGCACTCCGCTGGCTCGACACGACCCTCAAGGACTGGGCACCGACGCATCTCTGGACCTCTCTCACCCGTGCGACCCTGCTCGGCCAGATCGTGGGCGTGCGGCGGGGATGGCCGGTCGTGAGCTGGCAGCACGCTGCTTTCCTCAAGCCGGCCAACCGCGTCTTGCTGCGGGCGACACAACGGCTGTCACGACTGTGGGTCGGCGACTCCACCGCGGTGACGCGACTGACTGCGGAACGGCTGCACGTGCCCCCCGAGCGTCTTGTCCAATGGTCGATCTTCCGCGCGGATCCCGAAGCGCTTCAGGCGACGCCATGGCGGCCGGGCCAGCCGATCCGGATCGGTAGCCTCGGCCGGCTGCACCGCGTGAAGGGCTACGACGTGCTGATCGAAGCGCTGGCGTTGCTCGACACGTCGACGCCTTACGAGATGGTGATCACGGGGGACGGCGCCGAACGAGACGTTCTCGAAGCCCGCGCGGTCGCGCTCGGTATCAAGTCGCTGCGGTTCGCAGGCTATGCGGCTGACCCCGCGGTATTCCTGGCAAGCTGCCATCTCTACGTGCAGCCATCGCGCTCCGAAGGGCTCTGTGTCGCCGCGCACGAGGCGATGCAGGCGGGGCTGCCTGTGATCGCTTCGGCGGTCGGCGAACTCCCCGGTAGCATCATCGATGGCGAGACCGGCTTCATCGTCCCCCCGGGCGATCCGGTAGCGCTCGCCGCTGCGTTGTCGCGAGCGTTGGCCGAGCCGACACAGCTGGCAACGATGGGACAGGCGGGTCGCGAGCGCGTTCTCGCGACTTTCGGGCCGGACCGGTTCGCTGCGACCGGCCTCGCTATCCTCGAACGGATGCGCGCCTTCTAGGACGCAATTTTTTGATCTCTCGGATCGCTTCTATCGAGAGCCCGTGCAACGACAATTCAGTGCGTTTCATATCGACCAACGTCACCGGCCCCGCCGCCGATAGCGTGTGAAACCCTTCGACGAACGGCGCGGAAGAGGCCGGCGGGACCATCGCGTCGCCCACCTCAGCCTCGAACAGATCAGGCGTCAGGACCGTCATGGTCAACGGGCGGATCGCGCCACCATAGGTCCGGCTGCAATCCTGCACCGGCAGTACGATCCGGCCATCGATCACCAGCGGCATCCCGCCCGGTCGCGCGCTGGCGACATCGACCCGCACGGGGTTCCTCGGGTGCGGCGTCCACGGTCCCGCCAGCCGGTCCGCACAGGCGACGTGCAGCGCACTCATCTTGTCCGGCTCGCGGTCGGCCGAGGTGTAGAAGAGCCACCACCGCCCATCATGGAATACCGGCGTGGCATCGACCGCGACGTGATCGAGTTCGATGACATGCGCGGGCTCCCACCGGGTCGGGAAATCGACCGCGCGGTACAGCGTCAGCCGGTTCGAGCGATGCGCCTCGGGCAGCATCCACGTCTCGCCCTCCGCCTCGAACACCAGCGGATGGGACAGATGCCACGGCTCGTTGAGCACCGGCTGACGGTCGATCAGGCGGAAGTCCGCATTATAGACGAGCACTTCGATCGCGCCGATCCGGACGCGGTAATCATAGGTCTCGACGAACACGAACAGCCGCCCGTCGCGCCACAACCCGAACGGGTCGGCGAGAAACTGGAAGCTGCCCATCGGCGGCAGCCACATCAGGGGGAACCCCTCGATCGAGCCGCGCGCGACGATCGCCTCGGCGGTCGCCATCACGATCGCGGGGCGCCAGATATCCTTGCGTAGAGCCACGGTGGTCGATCGATCCCAAACGCCGCGCCAGACAGGGGCGCCTCGCGGGCCTTCTCGCGGCGGATCAGGCTACGCGCAACCCCTGCGTTCCGGCGACCGTTTCGAGTTCGCGTTCGGGTAGCACTGTCGGGACGGTATCGCCGAGCACGCTCATCACCGCGCGCGCCGCCCGCACCGCGGAGCGTTCCGCGGTTAGTTCGAAGCTGCGCTGGAATAGCGCGCGCTGGACCGGCCGATAGCGGTCATGCTGCGCCACCGCCCGGTCTAATGCATCGCTAAGTCGCTCGGTGCCGGTCACGACTTCGCCCGCCTGCCAGTGCGCATAGTTCGCGTCGCCGTCCCACGCCGTCGCGTGCGCATCGAGGAACAGGCACGGTCGCGGCGTGTGGAGGAACTCGTATACCTGGCTGCTGACGTCGCCGAGATAGATGTCCGCCGCCGCGGTATAGGTCATGTCCGTCGATGCGGCCGAACCAAGATCGACATGAATGTTCGGCGCGTCGAGAAAGCGCTGCTCGATCACGCCGGCGCGGTCGATCCGGAACTTGTCGATCGTCAGCACGAACTTGCGGTGGAACAGCATGACGTGCGGCGCGAAGATCAGATTGTAGCGGTCGTCGTGCAGAAAATGCTCGAGCACCGCGCGGCCCTGTGCGTACCAGGACGACAGATGCGGCGACGGATGCGGGTTGTAGAGCACGGTCGGTTTACCATTCGCCTGGAACAGCAGGCGCGGCGCGGGCTCCGGCATCAGGTCGAACTTGGGATAGCCGATCAGGCTCATCCGGTTGAACGGCACGCCGGCCTCGCGGTGCAGGCGCTGGCGGATCTTGCTGCCCGACACGAGGACGTGATCGAACGTCGCGCTGTGCTTGTTGAAGCCGATCGCCCGGTCGCCCGCACCGTGGCGCGTATGGATGATCTTGAGATCGTCGAGGCCATAGCGCGTCTTGAGCAGCAGCGACGTCTTCTCGGCGACCACCAGCGCGTCAAGCGACCGGAAGAAATCGAGATTGTCGCGGTAGATACCGATCTTGGTCACCGGCAGCGCCCATTCGAGCGAGCTCGCCAGCGCGCGCGTCGATGCGCGACGCAGGCCCAGTTCGACCAGGGGAACGGTGACGCCGAGCCGCGCGCACAGGCGCCGCACTTCGTCGGTTAGCCGTGCGTTGGTGGTCGCGACGACGATCTCCGCATCGGGATAGCCCTCCGCCATCGCCAGGGCAGTCGGGAGAGCGTGCGCGACCTGATGAACCTGGTCATGATTGAACAGAAAACCGATCTTCATGGCCGGTAGACGTTCCCGGCGCCAGGCATCCTCACTAAATATTTTGTCATCTGGCCGATCACGCGGAACTTTCTGTTCGTCGGCGCAACGCTCCGCGTCTAAGCGCTCGCGATGCGTTCGCTTTTCCACCGTATGACGTCCCGGCAGGCGGACTCCGCCAAAGCTGGGGCGGGACGCGGCGATCGGTCGGGGCTATGGCTGGTGCTGGCGAACCTCGCCCACCTGCTCGGCGGCAAGGCGGCGGCGGGCGTCATGAGCCTTGTGTACCTCGTGCTCGTGACTCACCGGCTGGGCGCGGCCGATTACGGCGTTCTGGTGCTGGTCAACGCCTATGCCGTGCTGATCGGCAGCGTTCTGGCGTTCTCCGGATTTCACGGCGTGGTGCGGTATGGCGGGCTTGCGCTGGAGGCAGGCGATCGGGCCGGGTTCGCGCGGATCGTCCGGTTCATGGCGGTGATCGAGCTCGGCTGCGGCGCGCTCGCGGTAGTCGTGGCGGCGCTGCTGGTGCCGCTGATCGGACCACGGCTCGGCTGGTCGCCCGACACGATCCGGATCGCCATTCCGTATTCGCTCGCGGTGATCGCGACGGTCCGCGCGACGCCGCAGGGACTGCTGCAGATCGCCGACCGGTTCGACCTGATCGGCATCCACCAGGCGGTGTCGCCGCTGATCCGCCTGGTCGGCGCTCTGGGAGTCTGGTTCGCGGGCGGGGGGCTGATCGGCTTCATCGCGGTCTGGCTGGTCGCCGCCGTCGCCGAGGGGGCTGGCGATGTGGGGCTTCGGCTGGGTCGCGTGGCGCAAGCTTGCCGCCGGCGAGCGGTTGCGCGGACCATGGCGCGGCGCTGCGCGCGATACCGAGGGGCTCAAGCGCTTCATCCTCATCACCAATTTCGACATCACGGTCCGGGAGCTCGCGACGAACCTCGCGCCGTTGACGGTCGGCTGGTTGCTCGGGCCGGCGGCGGCAGGATTGCTCGCATTGACGCAGCGCGCGACGTCGTTGCTCGCCCAGCCGACGGTGCTGCTGAGCCAGGCCAGCTACGCCGTGCTCGCCGCCCAGGTCGCGCGCGGTGATCTGAAGGCGTTGCGGCACACGGTCTGGCGCAGCGCGGGACTGGCGCTCGCAGTGGCGCTGCCGATCGTTCTGGTTCTCGCTTTTGCGGGCAACCGCCTGCTGGTGACGCTGGGCGGCGCGAGCTTTGAAGGCGGCACGGTCCTCTTGATCCTCATTGCCGGAGCACGAGCGGCGGGGCTCGCGAGCGCACCACTGGCCTCGGGACTGACAGCACTCGGGCTGCCGGGACGTTCGATGACCATCGGCCTCGTCACCAGCCTCGTGCTCTACCCGCTGCTGCCCGCGATGCTGTGGGCGTTCGGGACCGACGGGGCAGGGTGGCACGCGCTGCTCCAGAACGGCGTCGCGATCGTCGCGCTGGCGGTGCTGTTCCGCCGCGACGCAAAGGCCGACCCGGCGTGACCTTGGGCGGACTCCGTGCCGTGTTCCTCGCCGAGCGTGCGATGCTGCTGCGATTGCTCGTCGCGCGGTTGGGCAGCGTCGAGGAGGCGGAGGATGCGTTGCAGGATCTTTGGCTGAAGCTGGAGACGGTGACCGGCGGCCCGATCGCCGAACCGCTCGGCTATATCTGCCGGATGGCGAACAACATCGCCGTCGACCGCCGTCGTCGCGCGGCGCGGCGGGCGGATCGCGACACCGACTGGCTGGAAACGCAGGCGACCGCCGACGAGCATCCCGATGCCGAACGCGCGTTGATTGCCCGCGAACGGCTCGGGCGGGTCGAGGCGACGCTCGCCGGCCTGCCAGATCGCGTCGCGACCGCGTTCCGCCTCTATCGGTTCGAGGACCTGCCGCAGAAGGCGATCGCCGAGCAGATGGGGATCACCGTCAGTGGCGTCGAGAAGCTGCTGCACCGCGCGTATCTGCGAATTCACTTGCAACGGAGCAATTCCGGTGCGGATATCCCGCAGGCAGGACGTCTCACTCATGAGGAGGACCAGCGCGATGGTCGGTAAGTGGGGCAAGGACGGCGATTACGGCCCGGGTTACGGCGAAGACGCCGCGGCCGAGGCGGTCGCGTGGCACCTCCGCTTGCCGACTGCCGATGGTGGCGCATGGACGGCATTCGCCGACTGGATTGAGGCTGACCCGCAAAACGCGCGCGCCTATGACGCGCTGGCAGTCGCGGACGCGGAGCTGACCGACGCGCTGAGCCCGCCAGACTGGTCGCAAGCAATACCGCCGGTTGTCGCCAACGACGACCGACCGACGCCGCGGCGGCGGTGGGTGATGGGAGCCGTCGGCGGACTGGCGGCGGCGGGGATCGTCGGCGTCATGCTACCGCTCGAAAACCCGTCAAAGTTGGCGGCGCGGATCATCGAGACGCCGGCCGGAGTCCGCCGGAGCGTGACGCTCGCCGACGGCAGCCGTATCGACCTGAACGGCGGCACTAGGCTCGCGGTCGACGACGGCAATGCGCGGCTGGTCACGCTGGAACGCGGCGAAGCGATCTTCCGGGTCACGCACGACGCCGCGCATCCCTTCGTCGTCCAGTCGGGGACGATGCGGTTGCAGGACGTCGGCACCGTCTTCAACGTCGCTCGCGTCGGCACGCATCTCGGCGTCCAGGTCGCCGAGGGTGCAGTGATGTTCCAGCCCGAACAGGAACGCATCATGCTGACCGCCGGTGCGGCGCTGTCACACGTCGATGGCGGCGCGCCACGGATGTCGGGTATCGCGATCGACGACGTCGGCAGCTGGCGTAAGGGTCGGCTGGTCTTCCAGCAGACGCCGGTGCGGCTCGTTGCCGCGGCGCTGGAACGCAGCACCGGGACGGTCGTGCGCGTCGCTCCCGGACTGGCGGAAACGCGGTTCACCGGATCGATCGGCGTGACGGGCGGTGCCGACAGCCTGATCCCGCGCGCCGCAGCGCTGATCGGCGCTCGGGCGGAGCATGTTAATGGCCGCTGGCGTCTGGTCGGAGGCCATGCCGGTCCGTAAATTCAACCTGGCCGTATCGCTCCTCGCCGCCACCCTTCTTGCACCGTCGCTGTCTACGCCCGCTCGCGCAGCGGAGCGGCGGGCGATCGCCGTTGCGCCGGGGCCGCTCGATCGCGCGATCGCGGTGCTCGCACAACAGGCGGGTGTCGACATCGGCAGCGCGGAGCCTGGTCTGTCGCGGGTCATGACGGGGGGGCAAAGGGCCGACTGACCGCGGCCACAGCCCTCGACCAGATGCTCGCCGGCACCCCGTACACCGCGCAACGACTTGGCGGAGGCAGCTTTAGGATCGTTCGTCGCGCTGTCGTCCGGCAGCCAGTCGCTCGCGAACCCCAACCGAAACCGAGACACCCCCTGACGCCGCCGCCGGTCGAAGTGTCGCCCGAAATCACCGTTACCGCGACCAAGCGTGCAACGTCGCGACTTCGCTTTCCCGGTGCGCTCACCATTTTGCGGCCGGCAAGCGGGGTAAACATCCGCAACGATGCCGCAAACGGCATGGACGAAGCGATCGCCGCGACGCCGATCCTGCAGAGCACGGCGCTGGGTGCCGGTCGCAACAAGCTGTTCATCCGCGGGGTCGCGGACAGCAGCTTCACCGGCCCCACGCAATCGACCGCCAACGTCTATTTCGGCGAGGTGCCGGTCGCGTATAACGGTCCCGAACCCGGTCTCAACCTGTACGACGTTGATCAGGTCGAAGTCCTCGAAGGGCCGCAGGGCACGCTGTACGGCGCAGGCGCGATCGGGGGAATCGTCCGGCTGGTGCCGCACGCGGTCGATCTGTCGGGAGTGTCGGCCAATGTGTCGGGCGGCGTCAGCGCGACCAAGTCGGGCGATCCGGGCGGCGATATCGCCGGGATGGTCAACATACCGATAGAGACGGGCGTCGCTGGCGTACGCGCGGTCGGCTACCGGGTCGTCGAAGGCGGCTATATCGACGATATCCGCCGCAACCTCCGCAACGTCAACCGAGTGGCGACCACGGGCGGACGCCTAGACGTGCGCGTCGTTCCGGCGAGCGGGTGGACGATCGACGCGGGTGTCGTGATCCAGAATTTGACCGCCCCCGACCTGCAATATGCCGAGCGCGGTATGGGATCGCTCTCGCGCGCGTCCCTGCTCGCGCAGCCGTTCAGCCAGCAATATTTCCTTGGGCGTGTCGTGGTCGACAGGCGTTGGGAGGACGGGCTGCACCTCGTCTCGGCGACCGGGTTCGTCCACCGCGATGCGGAGAGCCGGTTCGATGCCACGCGGCCGATCCGTCCGAACGCGCCGATCGCCTATGACACCGACGAGCGCAGTCGCTTGTTCTCGCACGAGACACGGCTCTCCCGCGCAAAGCCGAACGGCGCCGGTTGGCTGGTCGGCGTCGCGCTTATTCACGCGCGTGATGCCTATGCGCGCAAATACGGCGCGCCCGACAACCTGCGCGACATCGTCGGCGTCACCAATCGCACACTCGACGCAGCGGTGTTCGGCGAGGCGGGGATCGCGATCAGCCCGGCGTTGACCATCACCGCAGGTGCACGACTGACGCATCAGCGCACCGACGGCGACCCGATCGCCAAGCTCAAGACGACGACATACATCCGCGGACTAAGTTCGACCCGACTTGATCCGACGCTCGGCGTATCCTGGCTGCTGACCCCGACGCTGGCGGCGTATGCGCGCTACCAATCGGGTTTTCGGACCGGGGGATCACCGTGGCGCCGGGCGTCGGCCGCGTTACCGATCTCGTTCGCGATACAATCCACGTCGGGGAGATCGGCCTGCGCAGGGAGCGCCATGGACCGCTCGGGCTTTCCGCATCGATCGGTGCATCGCTGACCGACTGGCGGCATATCCAGGCGGATCTGGTCGACAAATCCGGTTTTCCGTTCACCACCAATCTCGGCAACAGCCACATCTATGGGCTTGAGGCGAGCGCCAACTGGGTGCCGCTGTCCGGCTTGAAGATCGACATGGCGATGTTCCTCAACGATACGCGTGTCGCCGATCCCGATCCGGCATTCCGTCGGCAGGTCGGCGCACGGCTGCCCAACACGCCGCCGTTCGCGGTATCGGGAAGCGTCGGCTATGAATGGTCGCTCAGCGCCGATACGCACGCCAGCGTCGACGCGGGTTGGCGCTACGTCGGCCGGTCGACCGTCGGGACGCAGGCCCCGCTCGACGTGTCACAGGGGGAATATGGCAGCACGCACCTCGGCGGTACGTGGAGCAGGAACAACATTCGTCTGACCGCCACCGTCGAGAATGTGTTCGACGTGAAGGGAGACCGCTTTGCGGGCGGCAACCCGTTCGCGCTGGCGGCGCGTAACGAATACACGCCACTGCGCCCGCGCACGTTCCGGCTGGGCGGCACGGTCGGCTGGTGATCGATCAGCGGATCGGCTGCAGCGATCCGCCTTGCAGGTAGGTGAGGGTGACCGGCACGACCGTCGTGCCCGATCCGACACGCACCTGGACGATCTTCGGATCGGGTTTGCGCGAGAACAGCATGTCGAACAGCGTGACATGCGGGTTGCCCGACGCCCCGCCGCCGTCACTGCGGTCGGTCTTGTCATTGGCATTGATGTCGTGGCGCACATCGACCGCATACACGCCTGGCCGATCGACCGGCATGCAGATCGCGACCCGGCCTTCGCGCGGCGTCGGAACTTCGGTGCGCAACAGCGTCTTTTTCTTGTCGAAATAGGTCGAGGACGATCCTCCGAACGTGCGGACACGAACGGTTCCAGTCCTCGCCTTGAACCCTTCCACGACGACCAGCATCGCCGGATGGGTACTGCCTGCCGTGCATTTCGCAGCGTCGGGACCGGTCGGTTTCAAAGCGGGATTGGGCGTCATCGACAACGCCGCGAGATACAGGGCAATCATGGTTCGTGGCTTTCGGTTCTTTCGGATCGGGATGCAACGCCGGCGCGTCGTACTCGGATCGGTAGATGTGCCGCTCGTTACAGGACTACCGTATCTTCAATATCTTACGGCGGACAGTTCGTATCGTTCACGAGACCTTCGCACATGCAGAACATGACGAATTTCTCACGGAACACGGTGGCGGCTTGGACGGTATTTCAGGTCTTCATGCAGTGCTTTCAAGGATACCGCCATGCGCTTCATTACCCTGCTCGCTCTTCCGCTCCTCGCGATGACGGCGTCGCCCGTGTTGGCGAAGGGCTGCATCCGCGGCGCTGCCGCTGGCGGCGTTGGCGGGCATTTCGTCGGTAAGGGCCATGCGGTTGCCGGTGCCGCCATCGGCTGCGTCGTTGCGCATCACCACTACGCCAAGCAGGCACGCACACAGAAAGCCGCAGCGCGCGCCCACGGCTGATGATTAAGGGTCGCGGACGGTACGCCGCTCGCGACCCTTCTCCGCAGTCAGTGGCTATAACGTCCGATCAACGCGCGTCTCAGCATGCGATCCTCGAGCGAATAATATAATGCAATCCGGTCGCCTTCCGCGACGGTTGAGGCGGCGAACGCTATATCTGTCGCCTCGCGGCTCAGCGCAGGCGGCGGCACGAGCAGCGGTTCCAACCCGCGCCCCGTGACCCGCGCGAGATCCGGACTGAAGCTGATCCAGCCGATCCGCCACCGCGCATCATGCGTCGCGCCATTATAGAACATCACCGGGTCAGCGCCCTCCGCCTGCCAGATCGGCCCGGTCGACAGATGCCAATTGTCCCAGCTATCGTCGCGGATGCCGAACGGGTCAGGCAGCACGGTCCACGGTCCCTTTGCAGTGGGCCCACCCGCCATGCCGATCCGCGACGCGCCATCCGCGGCGTATTCGTAGAACAACCGCCAGTCGCCGGCGCTCGTCTGCACCAGCGTGGCTTCCTTGATGTTGCCCTCGCCCGGCGGCGCCTTGAGGACCAGGTCCTCCTTCATCAGCGCCGTCAGGTCGCGGCCGGCGGCGAGGATCATGCAGCCCTGCGAGCGGTCCGCATCGACGCCGGTGTAGTAGATCAGATACTCGTGGTCGGGCGTCTTTAAGACGGTCGGGTCCTCGCATCCACCCATGTCCTCCGCGCCGGGGCCGGGGGTGATCGCAAGGCCTGGATCCATCGTGAACGACAGGCCTTCGCGACTTTCGCCGCGGGCAATAATGCCTGTGGGATCGTGCGGCCCGAGCGGGTGCGGAACGCCGCGGACCATGATCCGGTACAGGTCGCCTTCCTTCCAGATGAACGGGCTCATCAGGTCCATGCCGTCGATCACCGAATTGGCGGAGATCGCGACGGTGTCGAGCTGCTCGACCGCGTAGGTGACCATCACGCGCCCTGCGCGACGGTCAACGACAGCGCGCCGTCGATCGTCACCGTCGTGCCGGTGATATAGTCCGCCGCGGGCGAAAGCAGGAACGTCACCAGCGACGCGACCTCGTCTGGTCGTCCGGCGCGCTTCCACGGGATCGCGGCCTCCTTGGCAGCGAGCTCCTGCGGATGATCGAGTGCTGACTGGTTCATCGGCGTCAGGATCATGCCCGGTGCGACGCCGTTGACCGCGATGCCCTTAGGCGCAAGTTCGAGCGCGAGCGTCGCCGTCAATTGCGACAGGCCGCCCTTCGCGGAGTCATAATCGACGCCGCCGGGTCGCGGCGCGCGTTCGTGGATCGACGAGATGTTGACGATGCGGCCCTTGGTATCCTTGGCTTCCAGAGCACGGACCATGCGGCGACACGTCAGGAACGGGCCGTAGAGGTCGGAGCGGATGACCCGGTCGAACTGCGCCAGTTCCATATCCACCAGCATGACGCCGCTCATGTTGAGGCCCGCGGAGTTGATGAGAAGCGTGACCGTGCCGAACGCAGCTTCCGCCTGTGCGAACAGATGTTCAATCGCGGTTTCGTCGCCGACATCGGTTTGCACGGCAATTGCGCGGTCGGCGCCGCCGATCGCCGCGCATACCGCCTGCGCCGCCGCCGCGTCCTTGAAATAGGTGACGACAACGCGCGCGCCGGCCTCGCCGAGCGCCTTGGCGCAGGCAGCACCAATGCCAGATTCACCGCCGGTGACGATAGCGATTTGATCGTTGAGGATGGTCATCCTTCCCCAACAGGCGATGCGACCCCCGAGTTGCAGTAAATGGCGGGATGACGCGCTTTTCACCTCGTCGTCATGCAATCCGAAGTCCGCTGGTCAGTGCATCGAGCAGCGCATCCACCTTCGGGCTGAGTTGACGTCGCCGGGGCCAGACCAGATGCAGCGGAAGCCCCGCCGTCGCCAGTTCGGGAAGGACCTCGACCAGGTCGCCACGCGCGAGTTCGTCCTCGATCAGCCAGGTCGCGAGTTGCGCGATACCGAACCCACCCTTGACCGCGCCGACCTGAGCCTCCGCGCTGCCAAGGACGATGCGGCCCTCCATCGCGCGCTCGTCGATGCCGCCAGCGCTGTCGGCAAAACGCCATTTGATCGTGCTGCCGTCGCCGCGCCCGTATAGGATGCAGTCGAACCGTGCGAGATCGTCCGCCGATGCCGGAGTCCCGCGCCGCGTGAGATAGGCGGGGGCGGCGCAGATTATGACGCGCTCGCTGCCGAGATAGCGGTGACCGAGATTGTCCGGCCACGGCTCCGACGCGCCGATCCGGATCGCGACGTCGATTCCCTCCTCGACGATGTCGATCTTCCGGTCGGTGAAGGTGATGCTCGGGCGTAGATTCGGATGGCGTTCGGCGAAGGCGAGCAACAGCGGCATCGCCTGCATCCGCCCGAACGCGATCGGCACGTCGACCTTCAGCCGCCCGACGATCTCCGACCGGTGCGCTGCCAGCACCGCTTCGGCATCGGCAAGATCCTCCAGCACGCGGACGCAGGTCTCGTAGAAGGCGGCGCCGACGTCGGTCAGCGTCAGCCGGCGGGTGGTCCGTTCGAACAACCGGCTACCAAGCCGCGCCTCCAGTCTCGCGACGCTCTTGCTGACCGCGGAGTTGGTCAGGTTCAGCCGCACGCCGGCCGCGGTGAAGCTGCCAGCGTCGGCGGTACAGACAAAAGCTTCGATACCTTTCAGGCGTTCGGAGGGGATCATGCGAGTCCATTCTGGAATTATTGTCCCGCCATACACGAAAACATGCCGCAGGACGTCGCTTTTCGTCGCGCGTAGAGACGGCAGTTACAGGAGTTTGCCAATGTCGTCCCCCGTTCGTCCTCTCAATGCCGCGACACCCAGCGCCAAGTCCGCAGGGCATGGCCTAGCCGTGCTGCTGCTGGCGATCTCCGCCTTCGTGATCGTCACGACCGAGTTCATCATCGTCGGCCTGCTCCCGAGCCTGTCGCGCGACCTCGGCATCTCGATCACCGTCGCCGGGCAGCTCGTGACCCTGTTCGCGTTCACTGTGATGCTTGCAGGACCGTTCCTGACCGCGATGCTGTCGCACTTCGAGCGCAAGCGGCTGTTCGTCGTGATCCTCATGATCTTCGCTGGCGCGAACGCACTCGCCGCGGCCGCGCCGGACATCTGGGTGCTGGGCCTCGCGCGGTTCCTGCCGGCGCTTGCGCTGCCGGTGTTCTGGGGGGACGGCGAGCGAAACCGCGGGCGAACTCGCCGGCCCCGAGAAGGCGGGCAAGGCCGTCGCCAACGTCTATCTCGGTATTTCCGGCGCGATGGTACTCGGCATTCCGCTCGGGACGCTCGCATCGACGGCATTCGGCTGGCGCGGTACGTTCTGGGGACTGTCGGGACTGTCGCTCCTGATGGCGGTGCTGTTGCTCGTCGTGATGCCGACGCTGGCCCGCCCCGCGCGCGTCAAGCTGGCCGAACAGGCACGCATCCTGAAGGACCCGTATTTCCTCGGCAACGTCGTGCTGTCGGTGATCGTCTTCACCGCGATGTTCACCGCCTATACCTATCTCGCCGACACGCTGGAGCAGATCGCGCACATTCCGGCGGGGCAGGTGGGCTGGTGGCTGATGGGCTTCGGCATCGTCGGTCTCGCTGGCAACTGGCTGGGCGGACAGTTCGTCGGTCGCGGGCCGTTGCTGGTGACGGCGATCACGTCGCTGGTGCTGGCGGTCGGCATGGCGGCGACGACTTTGGTCGCGGGCTCGCATGCCTGGCTCGCAGTGGCGCTCGCCGTCTGGGGCATCGCCAACACCGCGCTCTACCCGATCTGCCAGGTCCGCGTGATGCAGTCGGCGAGCCACGCGCAGGCACTGGCCGGTACGCTCAACGTGTCGATGGCCAATGCCGGCATCGGTCTCGGCGCGATCATCGGCGGTTCGGTGATCCAGCACCTCGGGCTCGGCGCGGTCGGCTATGTCGCCGCCGCGATCGCCATCCTCGCGGTGCTCGTCACGCCGATAGTCAACCGGCTGAAGCCCCGGAGCATCGCGTAACGATCGGGTTTCGTGCGGGAATTTACACACCCGCCGGACCCTGCATTCTGTCTTCGCGCGTTCGACCCTTCCGTCATTTGGAACCCAGTCATGCCCAAAGCCTCGACCACGACCGACTATGCACAGCGCGATGCCAGCATCGTCATCAACAGCTACACGACGGTATTGCGCCGCCCCCGCGTCCCGCACGAAGTTTTCGCGACCTATTGGCGCGACGTCCACGGTCCGCTCTGTTCGCGCATCCCGGGGCTCGGCTGGTACGTCCAGAACCATCTGGACCGCGAGCAGGACGCGCATCTCTGGCCGGCGATCGACGGGATCGCGCCGTTTGCGGACTATGAACTCGATGGCGGAGTCGAGATCGGCTTCGCCTCGAAGGCGGACCAGGACGTCTTCAACGCTGAGAGCCCCATCCTGTTCGCCGACGAACAGAACATGTTCGCCGCCACCGTCGCCTATGCGCTACCGAGCGGATCGCGCACATTGGTCGACCGGATCGCGGATCCGATCCCCAACGGCGACGACGGCTTCGACCGGATTCACGTCCATTTCGGCGCGGCGGGCGACGATGCGGACGCGTTCGGTACGTTCATGACGAGCTTTGCCGAAACGCTCGCGGCGGACTCAGCGGTGCTGAAACTGCGGCTACACTTGCCGGACCGCTACGACAATGCCGAACCCGCGCCGCCCGCACCCAACGTCGACCACCTCGTGCCGGCCGAGCGTGCGCTGATCGCGGTGATCGAATTGGCCTTCGAGAGTCCGCTCACCCGCCGCGCTTTCTTCGAGTCCGATATTTTCGTCGCGACGGAGGCTGCGCAGAAGGCCCACATCACTCATGTCCAGGCGTTCGCGGTCAGCGGCGTCTACACCTATGTCCGCGACAAGCAACTGACGACGGCAGGCCTGCGGGGCAGCCGTCCGGCGCAGTTGATCGAGCGGCTCGGCGCCAACAATCAGGTCGCGGACGACGTGCGTCACCTGATGCATACGGGCTCGACCGAGTAGCGGATCAAGCGTGCGGGAGGTCGTCGTTGATCGGCGCGCCGATGGTGACGCGGAGGCCGGGATCGTTGTCGGCCTCCTCGATCGTGCCGGACAGCCGCGCGACCATCGACATGAGCATCCGCGACCCGAACCCGGTCCCGGAACTCGCCTTGCCGCGACCGCGATCGGCAACGATCAGGCGAAAGCGGTTGCGATGCTGTTCTAGCGCGATCGTGATCGGCCCCGACGCGCCGGCATAGGCGTATTTGTTGGCGTTGATCACCAGCTCGGTCAGAATCAGCCCGACGCTGACCGCGCGATCGGTGGAGATCAGGATTGGCGCGAGTTCGAGTTCGATCTGGCCGCCCCATGACTTGTCCATCGTCGATTTGATCTCGGTACACAGGTCGCCAATGTACCGCGCTAGATCGACCGCCTGGACGTGCTCGTCGGAATGGAGTCGACGGTGAACCATCGCGACCGCGGAGAGCCGTCGCTGCGCCTCGGCGAGATGTGCGGTCAGGACGTCGTCGCCGACCGCTCGCGCCTGAAGGCCGAGAAACGCGGAGACGAGTTGCAAGCTGTTCTGGACGCGGTGATGGACCTCCTTGATGAGATAGTCCTTCTGCAGCAACAGGCTCTCATTGTCGGCGATCGTCGCGGTCAGCTCGCGGTTCACCTCGAACAGGCGACGGTTCTGGCGGGCGTCGAACATCGTCCGCTTCAACCGCCCGGCGGCCTCGATCTCGAACAAGGTCCACGGTACTGATCGGCCGCGAACCGCCTCGCTCCAGCTTTCGAACGACGCGCGTGGTGTTAACGGGATGTGAGGATCGACGCCCAGATCCTTGTGCGGATTGCCGGCCCAGTTCATCACCTCGATCTGCTCGGCACGAAACCAGATCAGGATCGTCGGCTCGTCGGTCGACATCGTCACCGCGAGAACGCCGCTGGCGAGATCCTGGAAACCGGTGGCTCCGGGCAGCTGTTCCGACAGCCGGTCGGTCGAGAAGGGGAGCGCCCGGCCGAGATCGATGACATGATCGGCGACCGCGCGGATGTCGTCATGGCGCGGCGAGCGGCCAGCGACGAACAATTCGGTCCCGCGAACCGCCGCGAAACTGTCGGCGCCCAGCATCCGGCACATGTCGTCGCCCGCGGTCGCGAAGAAGCCGGCGAGCGAGATGTCGCTGCCGAGCCGAAGCACGACCGCGTCCTCGGCGGTACGGAGGCGAATGCGCTCGCGGTAAAGCTCGGCATCCTCCTTCGCTCGGATCTGGCGGGCAAGGCTCCCGGCGAGCGCACGGCAGGCCATGCGGACATGCAGTGGCAGGAACTTCGGCGTCGGATGGTGGCAGGCAACAAGGCCCCACAGCGCGCCGTCGCGGACGATCGACACCGACGCCGACGCCGCGACGCCCATGTTGGCGAGATATTGCAGGTGGATCGGCGATACGCTGCGCAGCGCAAGATCGCTCATGTCGAGCGGCGTCGCGCCTGCGGGCCGGAGCAATGCGGGTTCATAGGCGATGTCGGGAATGATGCGGACACGGTTCCGAACGTACAGCGCGCGCGCCTGTTTCGGGATGTCGGACGCCGGGAAATGCTGGTTCAGGAAACTGCCGAGTGCGGGATCGCGGTCCTCGGCCAGAACGACCCCGGCGTCATCGTCGAGAAAGCGGTACAGCATCACCCGGTCGAACCCGGTCAATTGGCGAAACGTCCTGGCGGCGCGTTCGCACAGTTCGCGTAGTCCGAACGCCTGTTCGAACGTCGCCGCGGCTTCCTCCATCTCCACCAGGACATCGATTGGGGACGGCATCGCTATGGGGGGCGGGCTCGAGTTCGACGACGATTGTGTTCGATATGCGGTGTGCGATTGCGTCGAACGGCGTTTCGGTGCCGACGATCCGCGCGAGCACAACCGTGCTGGCGTTGGGCTTGGCCGCGAGTTGCGCCGAGACGGGTTGGCCGAGAAGGTCGTCGAGGTTCGCGCCGAGCCAATGCGGCGCCAGCAATTTTTCGATGTCGCCCGCGCCCGCCATGATCTTGAAGGTGCAGGCGTCGGCAACGAGGACGAGGCCGTGCGGTTGGATCGATCCTGGCCGGTGGATCGGTTCGCGGTCGCAGGCGGAAACGTCCGGGCCGTGCGACCGTGCACCGCCGTCTATCGCCTCGGGTAGAGAACCAGGCATGGCGTGTGCAATCCAGACGGAGGCGATCCGACACCGTAATGGGCCGTATCGTTACGCTAACGATACAGAAGCCGTCGGTAGGATCTTGTCAACGACCTGGATCAGCCGGAAGTAGTTATTGCGCTGTCGATACCCAACTAGCGCCACAGTCTTGAGTTTCTCTTATACGCCGGGATCGCTGGACTATCGTGCGAAGCAAGCGTTCATCGCCACGATCCGCGCTGCACCGTCGGTATGCGTGGCGTCACCGGGATAGTAGCGCATCGTCACGGCGAGCTTCGCCAGTTCGTCTCCGGTGAGCCAGCCCTGGATCTTGCCCTGCTGTACCGCCCAGCAATCCGCAGCGGCCTCACCCGGGCCAAAGATCTGGTGCGCGCATTCGTGCGTGTACCAGAAGAGTTGCTGTGCGCGCGGCAAGTCGAGGACGCGCGGGTGGAGGATGATGCGACCCTTGTACGCGGCGGCGATGTCGTTGATCGGCTGGATCATCGTGTCGACCGGCCCGCAGGTCGCGCGGTAGCCGGCGAGCAGGAGCGCGCCCGGCAATACCACCGTCTGCGCGGCTGAGGGTTGCGGGATGACTGCGAGCAACGCCGCGGCGGCGCCGGCGAGAAGATTTTTGAACATGACTATCCTGGCCCCGCGAGGCGCGAGGACGAGCAAGAGCAGAATGGGGGACGTCGGTGGGTCGGGGTGGCGTTCAGCGCGCGACCCGCGGGCGCCTACCGAAAGCGTTCGGTCTGCCGGTCCTTGATCCGCTGGGGGATGCGCTGGTTCTGCGCTTCGGTCGCGACCGCCAGGGTGGTGTGCCCGCCGGACCGAAGTCCAGCGCCCACGAGAAATCTCGGGTTCATGAATAGTCTCCGCCGATGTCGTTCAATCGCGTCACCCAGGGCTCACGCCGGCAGCGGAGCGGGGGATGTTCCCGAACTCTTCGGTAGGTGCGACTTATGCGCATCCATGAGGGCTGCGGTTCGCGATGTAGTCGCGCAACCAGCCTAACCTATGTTGGTCGTACAGGATAAACGTCGGTTATTTGATAAGGATGCACGTTGTACGAAACTTAACCTGCTTTATAGATTTAAGTCATAATCCATATCGTGATTCTTGTGAGTATTGCGGACTTTATGACTAATATTGAAAGCCTGTGCGCCAATTCGTACGCACGATCCACCGATCGTCGCGATGGTCAAAGCGAAGCGCTTGGCAGGGCGAACTCTGCCGAGCAGGTGCGCGATCGGATCCTGTGCTATCCCGGCGCGGTCCGGATGCCGGCCAACGGCACGGAGCTTTATATCGTTCGCGATTTTCTCACGCTTGACGAATGCGCCGCGGTGATCGCGCTCATCGAGGCCAATCGCGTGCCGTCGCCGGTCGTCGGCGATGCCCCGGTGTCTCCGCACCGCACCAGCGAGACGTGCTACCTCTATCCGGGCCCGGCGCCCGTGACTGCGGTCGAGACCAAGCTCGACCTGCTGACGGGGCTCGAGCCGCGCTACGGCGAAGCGTTGCAGGGGCAGCGTTATGGGGTCGGGCAGGAGTTCAAGCCGCATCACGACTTCTTCGATACCCAACAGCCTTATTGGCTCGACCAGGTAACGATGGGCGGCCAGCGGACCTGGTCGGCGATGACCTTCCTCAACGAACCCGAGGCTGGAGGGCGCACGAACTACCCGACCGCGGGGGTGATGATCGCGCCGAAAGCGGGCAACCTCGTGATCTGGAACAACATGGACGAGTATGGCGCGCCGAACTCGGGGTCGCTTCACCAAGGCATGCCGGTCGAGCAGGGCGTGAAGTACGTCCTGACGAAATGGTACCGCGAACGACCTTGGTGCCAGTGACGTAACGTTTGATCCTCCCCCGCAAGGGGGAGGTGGCGCCGAAGGCGACGGAGGGGGAGGGCACGATCAGGCCCGTTCCGTGTCCTCCCCCTCCGTGTGGCAAGCGCCAGCCACCCCCTGGCAGGGGAGGATCGAGAGTTCGGTCAATTAGCTCCGACCGGCACGGCGAACACGCTCCGCAACGGCTTAACCTCAGGCAGGATATAAATGATTCCGACGGTGCCGGTGAACAACGGCTTCACCACATCGTCGTAAAATCCCGGCGGCACGTTGACGCAGCCATATGAGATCCGGTTGTCGCTCGGTGTCGCCGATGCGAGCCGTCCGGCGCGATCGTCGACGCGGCGCCCTTTGATCACACGGTGCAGCGACAGCGCGGCATCATAGTCGATCCACAGGATATCCTGTTCGAAATCGCGCCCGAGCGAGGCCTGGAAGCGACCTGCCGGCGTGGTGCGCTCCGCGGGCGTAATCGTCGCTAGCTTGCGCTGGCCGATACCCGGCACGCTGGCGTCGCCGCGCGCCATCCCGAGCAACGCCGGCGCCCGCCCGCGCAAGATACCGCGACCGTCGAACGCGAGCACCACCGCGTTCACCTTGTCGATCACGACGAACGGCAGCGCATGATTGTCGTGCGACGTCGACACCCAGTTCACCGTGTCGCGCACGTCGTCGGACGTCGCCACGCCGCCGAACCGGCCAGCATCGTCTGGCGCAGCGGTCGCGACGATCGCAGCCGGCGCGGGGGACGCCGCCATGCCCGGTACGGCGGCGCCGCTCGCAACGATTCCCCAGCCTAGCAGTGCCTGCCAGCTCGCAAACCAGCGAGCGGGCGGCGAGACGCCGCGCCGCGCAGTCCCGATCATCTCAATGACGCGCCTGCTTCCGCGGATAATTCGGCACGGCTGGCGTGTTGGGCGGCGTAGGCTGCACGAACGGGCGTTCGACGACCGGTTGCACGACCTGCGGCGTTTCGGGCGTTTCGACGATCACGGTGCCGGGCCGTTCTGGCGCCGGATACGTCACGCCACCCTCGACCACCTCGATCGTCGGCGGCGTCGGTACGCGCACCGTCACCGGCGGAACCTCCAGAAACGGCCGCGTAGCATTGGGCAGGTTCGGAACAGGGGTAACGGGCGGTGTCACGGTTGGGGGCGGCGCGAGTACTGGCGGAGGCGTCGGGGTTGGCGTGGGCGTCGGCGTTGGTGCCGGTGCTGGAGCTGGAGCTGGCGCCGGTGCTGGCGCGGGTGCCGGAGCAGGCGCTGGTGCCGGAGCCGGAGCCGGAGCAGGCGCTGGTGCCGGGGCAGGCGCTGGGGCGGGCGCAGGTGCCGGGGCGGGCGCTGGTGCCGGAGCGGGCGCTGGTGCCGGAGCGGGCGCTGGTGCCGGAGCGGGCGCTGGTGCCGGAGCGGGCGCTGGTGCCGGGGCGGGCGCTGGTGCCGGAGCGGGCGCTGGTGCCGGGGCGGGCGCTGGTGCCGGAGCGGGCACTGGTGCCGGGGCGGGCGCTGGTGCTGGTGCAGGCGCGGGAGCAGGCGCCGGTGCGGCAGCCGTGATCGTCCCGGTCGTCCGGAACCCGGCGACGCAGCACGAACTCGCCAGCGCATATTGGTTCGCGTTCGCGCCGGTCAGCGTGTAGCCGCTGAAGCTGACGCCGATGCCCGTGCCTTCGCCGGTGCTGTCGAACGTCGCGGTCGCATTCGGGCCGGCGACCAGCGAAACCCCGGTCGGCGTCCCCGAGGTGCCGTTGGTGTTGAACCCGCTCAGCACCGCCGCATTGGTGCCGTCGGCGACCTTCTGCGCGGTCGGGAACAGCAGCATCCGCTGCGTGATGGCGGCGCCCCTCGGTCAGGACGAACTCGGTCGAGAAGTCGGTCGGCGTCGTGTACGAAACGGGGTTGTAGTTGATCGACACCGGCGCCGCGGTGACCGTGGTCGGCGGCGACAGCGCGGAGAACACGATCGTGCCGCCGTTGACGCCCGGCCCGGTACCGTCGGACCCTGCGATCAGCGTGAGACCGACTGGCAGGCCCAGGCTCTGCGCGGGGATTGTCGTGCCGCGGGTCAGCGTGACCGCCGCGTCGATCATCAGGTCATGGCCTGCGCACAAGGCGATGTTGCCGTCGGTCGTGGTGATCGCGTGGAACACCTGCACGTTGCGGCCGGCGTTGAGCAGGATGCTGCCGTTGGTCGTGGTCAGCGGCGCGTTGACGTTCACGTCGCGGCCACAGCAGGCGACGATGTTGCCGTTGGTGGCGGTGATCGGCGCGTTGATGTTGACGTCGCGAAACGCGTTCATCGTCAGCGTCGTCGGCACGCCCGACGCGGTCCACGCAACCGCGTCGTTGACGAAGATGTCACCGTTGCCGGTGGTCGTGTCGCCCGCCGCGGGGATCGTGCTGATCGTGATGCTGGTCGTCACGAGCTGTGCCGAAAGCGTAGCGCCCGAGATGTTGCCGCCCGCGCCGATCACGTAATCCTGCGGATCGATCAGCCACATGCCCGTCGCGCCGGACCGCGCGAAGGTCGAGACCTTGGCGCTATCGGCGACGTTGACGGTGGCCGCCGACGTCTCGATGAAGCCGCCATTGCCGCCGACCGGTGCACTTGCATCGAGCGTGCCGGCAAGGCTGACCGTGCCGGTCTTCATGTCGCCGAGCAGCATGATCGTGCCACCGCGGTTCTGCAACGTGCGGGCCTCGACGATGCCGGTGTTGTTGACCGCGGTGTGGAGCAGGTCGCCGGCCCCTTGCGCGGTCATCACGACCTTGCCGCCGTCGGCGCGGATCAGGCCGCCATTGCGGACCAGCGCGCCGACCGCACCCTTGTCTACCGCGACGTTGAGCAGCCCGTCGCCCGCCACGTCGAGCGTGATCGCCTCGCCGCCCGCCAGCACGACGGTGCCGAAGTTCGCCTTGATCGTGCCGCCGTTACCGACGTTCGCGCCGAGCAGCGCGACATAGCCATTCTTCGCGGTGATCGTCCCGTCGTTCTGAACGCTTGCGCCGCTCGTGCCCGCGAAACTGTTCTTGCCCGCGAGGAAGTCTGAGTCGGAAATGTTCAGCGTCGAGGCCACCAGGCCACCGACGTTCACGTTGGCGGTCTGGCCGAACAGGATGCCGTTCGCGTTGACCAGGAACACCTTCCCGTTCGCGGACAGGTTGCCGAGGATGACCGACGGGTCCGAGCCGAGCACGCGGTTCAGCGCGACCGAACTGCTGGTCGGCTGCTCGAAGACGACGCTCTTGCCCTTGCCGATCGAGAAGGACTGCCAGTTGATCGCCGCGCGGTCGCTGTTCTGTGTCACGGTCAGCGACTTGGTGCCGGTCGCAATGCTAGCTTGGCCCGCAACGACTTCGCCGCCGGTCGGCAGCGTCTGCGCCTCGACCGGGCGCGCTGCCATCGTGCCCGCGAGGCTGAACCCGATCAGCCAGGCGAACCGCGCGAGGCCGGTCGTGCCGAACAAGCCGCCGCGCTTGGTGCGCGTGACGGTGGGAGCGGGGCGACGGGTATTTCTAATCGACGAAGGGATGGGGGTCATGTGCGGTATCCTCGGTGGCGGCGGATGGCCGCTAAATTTTGGGGGTGCTGGTGCGCTCAGAATGTCTTCGAGAGCTGGAACCAGGCGCGGCCCGACTTGTCGGGGGCGGACGTCGCATCGGCATCGCCGAGCTTGCGTGCATAGGTCGCCTTGGCGGCGATCCCGTACGGTCCCGCCCAGCTCAGGCCGGCGCCGTACGCGCTGCGCTTCGCGTGGTTCGACCCGTCGAAATACGGGTGTTTGACGTAATCGACCTCGCCGACGTCGACGAACCCGAACAGCTGGAGCGCACCCGGAACGACCTGCGGCAAGGCCAGTCGCGCCTCGGCGGTGGCGACATAGCCCTGGTCGCCGTACGCCTCGCCCTCCGGATAGGCGCGCACCGCATAGGCGCCGCCCAGCTCAATCTTCTCGGAGATATCGAGGTTGCTGAACGCGATCTGCCCGCGGGCGGAGGCGAACAGCGACAGCGGGCCGGCGATCGTCTGCAACCGCGCGAAGCTGAACTGCACTTTCCCGTAGCTGCCGTCGGTGCGCGCGGTCAGCGCGTCGACCGAGCGCTCATAGGCGCCGCGGATGTCAAGATTGCCGACAGAATAGCTCAACGAATACGCGCTCCAGCCGCCTCCGAGCAGCGTGTCGTGCTCATCGCCACTAAGCCCTGCGGTGACGACCTGCGCGCGGCGGAAAGTGGTGACGTCGACGATGCCGATCTTGTCCTCGAACCATTTCACGTCGCCGCCGAGCGTCACGTACAGGTTGTTGTCGCGCGACCGGATCAGCGGATAACTCGCATAGACGCTGGCGACGTCGGCGTTGCCGCTGCCGTCCAGGCTGTCGAATTCCTTGCCCAGCGAATAGTCGAGATGCGCGAACGCGACGCCGAGCGTGACCTGGCCGATCGGTGCCTGGTACGACGCGCGGCCGTAAGCGAGCCCGGAGAACGAGGTCAGCGCGCGCAGGCTCAGCACGTCGCCCGAGCCCGTCGGGTTGTTCCAGTTGACGACGCCGCCGACGCGGTAGGCGCCGGTGTAGCGGTTGCCGGCATTGTCGGCCTCGACGCTGCCGGTGATGCTCTGGCCGGGGGTGATCGCGACCAGCAGGTCCGACGTGCCGACCGCGGTGCCGGGGCTCAGCGTCGAGGACACGCGCAGGCCGGGCAGGTCCGACAGCATCAGCAAGCGGCGCTCGAGCGGCGCGACCGCGACAGGATCGCCAACGTCGAGCCCGGCAAGGATGCCGTTCGCGACGCTGTCCGACAGTCGCGATTCATTCTTTACGCCGACCGCGCCGAAGCGTCCCTCGATGACGGCGATCGTCACTGCGCCGCTCCGTACGTCCTGTGCGGGCAGATAGGCGTTCGCGACGAAATAGCCGCGACTGGTGTAATAGGCGGTGATCCGCGCGGCGAGCGTCTTCAGGTCGGACAGGTCGAGCTCACTGTTCGGCGTGAATTGTGATGCGGCGATCAGGTCGGCCTCCGGGAACAGCGTCGCCCCGGTCACGCGCAGCGACCGGACGCGCGTCTTCGGGCCACCCGTGGCGGCAACGACGACGGGCGTCTTGCGCTCGAACCCGAAATCGGGCGCGGGCGTCTCGTTCAGCGGTACGGGCGGGATCTGCTGGAGCTGTCCACCGGCCCCGACGGGAACCTGCGCCTGCGCCGATTGCGTCGAAATCAGCAAGGCAGCCGGGCTCACAGCCGCAAGCGCGGCCGCCCAAAGGGTCGACTTGTACATGAACACCTCGAAAGTCACCGCGGATGGAAGGCACGGGTCTCCCATCCGCAGCAGCGGGAGCCATGTTCAATGAATGTGGGGAGAGCGTCCGAAGCAAGGACGAAGCCTTCGAAGATACTGGAGCCCGATTATGATCGGGTCTCAAGAATCTGTATGCAAACAGGCATCATGAGGCTGAAACGGTCCGTCGCGACGTTCGCAACGCTTGGCCTATTCCACCATACTTGATCTATGTATGTTACTAATATCAATTACAAGATAAATGTATGCTTAATTGATCATTAATTTACAACTATTGCAGTAGAGTAGCAGTCATGGGCGTGACTGGGGCCTGTTACGTGAGCGTGTAGATGACGTTGACGTAAAGAGCAGGGGGGATACTGTCAGTCGGGCCGGTAGGCAGCGGTATGCTGTTGCTGGAAGTGGTTAGGCTGCCGCAGGCACGCGTCGTAATCGGCATCCCTCGCACGCGGGGGCACGGTACGCCCGCCACCGACTGTCTCGCGGCCGTGGCGCAATCGCGCGCCGCAGCTATCCTCGATCGTTCCGCTATCGCCTCACCGCCGCGAGCAATACCAAGCGGTCGATCAGGAAGATCGCGATCACCGACATTCCCAGGATCGGGAATAGTACCCCGGCGAGAATCAGGATGGCGACCGCTCCCTTGATCCTCGTTGGGGAGACGCGCGCTGGCGCGGCAAGGCGGCCCGTCGGGCGGCGTTTCCACCACATCACGACGCCGCTGATCACGAGCAGCACGATCGCGATGCACGTCGTCAGCATCACGAGCTGGTTCGCGAGCCCGAAGTAATTCCCCATGTGCAGCTGGACGCCGAGCTCGATCGCCTTCGCCGCCCAGCCGTAATCGGGGTAGCCGACCTCGCGGATCAAGCCGCCGGTCCAGCGATCGAAATACAGCGTACGCTGCCCCTGCGGCTGATCGGGATAGGTGTAGGCGGTATAGACGCCGGTCGGTCCGCTCGGCAGGAACAGGCGATACGCACCCGCGACGTGATGGTCGCGCGTCACGGAGGTTGCGATCCGGTCGATCCCGGCCACCGCCGCATCGTCGCGGACCGCCATGGTCATCTCGTGGCCGGCATGACCGGCATGTTCGGAAGATGCCGTCGATGTCGGCATCGGTGCGAGTTCCATCGTCCATGGTGCCTCGCCGAGCGCGGTCTTCATCGGCACGCTTGCGGGCGCATTGTGCGTGCGGTTCGATGCCGGGTAGCCGATGCCGAGCGCCGCGGTACCGCGGTTGAGCAGGTCGCCCTGGATCCCCGCCCAGGGGAGGCCGGTCAGCAGCAGGAACGCGATGAACGCGACGGACCAGACGCCGATCACCGCGTGCAGGTCGCGCCAGAACAGGCGTCCCCTCGCGCCCAACCTGGGATAGAGGATACCGCCGAAGCCTCCGCGACCACGTGGCCACCACAGATACAGGCCGGTGACGATCAGGACCAGCGCCCAGCACGCAGCAAGCTCGACGATCCGGTCGCCGACCGTGCCGAGCGTCAGCGATCCGTGCATCTCGTCGGCGAACCCGACCAGCGTGCGGGCATAGATCGTCGAGCCGAGCACGCGGCCCGTTCCCGGATCGACGGCCACGCGGAGCGGCTCGCCGTGATCGGGGGTGACGAAGACGACCGCCGAGCGATTGGGCGCGCCCGGCAGGTCGATCCGCGTCGCGGCCCCCGGATGAGCCTTCAGCGCGGCATCGATCATCCGCGACGGCGGTACCTGCGTTGCATGGACCGCGACGAAGCGCTGCGCCGGATACAGCGCATCGTCAATCTCGTCGTTGAACAGATAGATCGAGCCCGTGACGGCGAGGATCAGCAGGAAAGGCGCGACGATCAGGCCTGCATAGAAGTGCCAGCGCCACAGCGCGCGATACGCTTTCGGATCGACCGAACCGGTGAATGCCATCTGGAAACCCCTGCTCAGAAATGCGTGGAAAGCGCGATTTCGACGCTGCGTGGCGCGCCGATATAGACGTTGGTCGTCGGGTATCCCGAATACTCGCCGTAGAACGCGTCGGTCAGATTGCGGCTGCGGACCGAGACCGAGGCTTGCGGTGCGACCTGATAGCTGATCGACGCATCGATGGTGGTATGTCCGCGGATGAAATAACTGTTGGCGGTGTCGGTGTAGAAGCCGGACACGTGCCGGACGAACCCGCCAAGTGTCACCGGAATTGCCTTGATCGTGTAGAGCGCCGAGCCGCTGACGGTGGTCGAGGGCGTGTTGATCGGCCTGTTGCCGGCGCGGTCGATGCGTGCGCCGGCGATCAGCTCGCTCAACTGGTCGTACTGCGCGTCGGTATAGGCGGCACCCGCGGACAGCGAGAGCGTGTCGGTGACCGCTGCGCCGATGTTGAGCTCGACGCCTTGCGACGATTGCTCGCCGCCTTGAATGGCTTGCTGCGGATTGTTCGGATCGCGCGTGAGGATGTTGGTCTGCTCGATCCGGTATGCGGCGCCGGTCATCGTCAACCGCTTGGCGAACGCGGCGGCCTTGAAACCGACCTCGTACGAGCGACCTTTGGTCAGCGTGTAGGTCGTGTTGACAATCGACTGGAGCAGGATCGAGGATACCGGCGTGACGGCGGTCGTGTATTGGCCGTACACGGTTATGTCGGGCGTCACGGCGTAGGTGGTGCCGATCCGCCAGGAGAACGGATCATAGGTCGGCGTGCCCCGCGTGACCGTACCGTTCGCGTTGAGGTTGGTGATGACGCGGGTCAGGTCAATGTGATCGTAACGCGCGCCGCCGACCAGAAGCCAGCCCGGAGTCAAGTTGAGCGCATCCTCGGCGAACACCGACGCCGTCTTGAGCTTCGAGTCATAGACGACGTTGGTCGTCGAATACGCGGCATCTCCGGTCGGGAAGACGCCGACGATCGGCGCGAACGGATCGACGTTCGCGATCCGCACGGCCGCATTGCCACCGACCGGGCTTTGCTGGCGCGGGTTGACGAAGTTCGTGTAGTTATATTCGCCGCCCAGGCTGAACCGGTTGCGCAGTCCCGCGATCACGCTGTCGTTGGCGATCACCAGCCGTTCGTTCCAGAACCTGTGGTCGTGGTAGATGCGCTGGACCGACCGCGCGAAGCTGCCATTGGGGAAGGCGGCGGTGGGGGCGGTGAAGTTCTGATCGCCACTCAGCACGAAGTCGCGCTTGGCGTGATACCGAGTGAAGTCGTTCGCGACCGACCAGCCGCCGCCGATCGCATAATCGATCCGCGACCGCAGCGTCGTGTCACGTGCGCCGGAATAGGCGCCGTACGGATTGTAGTTGCGACGGCGCAGTGCCTTGTCGAGCACCATGCCGTTCTCGCTACGCAATGCATCGCTCGGATCGCGTGCGACGGCGGCGGAGACGAACGGCAGCCCCTGATAGCTGCTGTCGTACCGGTCCTCGTAATGGTCGACGGCAAAGAGCAGGCTCAAATCGGCCGACGGCTTGAACAGGATGCTGCCCGTCAGTCCGACCGAGCGCGTCGCATTGTCGTCGACGTCGTACAGGCTGTCGGAATGCATATAGCTCGCGTCTGCGCGGACCGCGACGGTGTCCGACAGTTTCAGGTTCACGCCGCTGGCCGCGGTCGCCGTGTCGAAGCTGCCGATGCTCAGCAAGCCATCGAGATGGTCGCCGTCGAACGTCGGCTTGCGCGTGACCTTGTTGATGACGCCGGCCAGCGCGCCTTCGCCGTACAGCACCGAGGCTGGCCCCTTGATCACTTCGATCCGGTCGAAATGCCACACATTGGTATCGCGTTGAACCACGGTCGAGGTGGAGATACGGACGCCGTCCTGCAGGATCGAGACGGCGCCGCCCGAAAACCCGCGCAACGTCACGACCGCGGGGTTGCCGGGGACGTTGCCCGCGATCGCGCCGACGACGCTGTTGAAAGCCTCGCGTGCGGTGCGCAGCCCCTGCACCTGCATGTCCGCCTGCGTCAGCGTCTCGACGGTCGCAGGCGTCTCGCGGACCGAGAGGCCGAGGCGACTGCTGGTATCCGATTTGCGATCGAGCTTCAGCTGGTCGCGCTGGCCGGTGACGACGATCTCGGCCTTCTTGTCGATCGCGTCGTCCTTGTCAGACGCGTGGGCGGTCCCCGAGAACGCGACGATCGATGCCGACGCGAATAATATGGTTTTGAACATGTGAATCCCTGCTGGACCCGTCCGCACATCGAGGTGCGGATCGGATACCTTCATCCCCGCGGACTTGCCGCGCGTGTCGAAACCGGTCCACCGACGTGGTGGACCAGCCGAAGCATCGTGATCGCGCGCGGTCCGAAGACCGACGGATCACGCGGCCGGGAAGGGCGGGGGGCCTCGCAAGGGTGGCCGAAGATAGGCTTGCGCGGCGATCGGTACCGCGGTTCTCACGTGGCGGACGAGACCGACGATGAACGCGATGGCGATCGCCAACAGCACCGGATCGACCGCCGCCAGCGACGGTGCGGTCAGGCCGGAAAACGCGCAGGGCATCTCCCGCTCCTGATGATCGGACTTGCCCGAATGATGCGCCATGCCCGGCATCGTCATCGTCATCGTCATTGCCATCGCAGTCATCGGTGCCATCACCGTCTGCGCGGGCGCGATGCCGCCGCAGATCTCGATCGTCACGCGCCCTCCGGAGACGACCGGCATGAACCCGGCGGGCACCAGGATCTTCATTACCAGCGCGCACGCAAGCACCCAAGCAGCTAGCTGGCGATGGTCCAGGAGAAGGCGACGGAGTGCTGCCACAGCGCAGGATTACGCGCTCGCGGTGGCGCTGTCACGTGGGCGAAACGTCTTGTTGAAGCCTGGATCAGCCGCGTCGCAAACGCTTCCAGCCAACCCAGATGCCGCTGACCGACGTCACCATGCCAACCAGCGAGAACAGCCAGATCAGCAGGTCCCACGCCGGCCGGTGCCGCGTCAGTATGGTCAGATCCCATTTGTGCAGCAGGTCGAACGCCCAGCGATAAGCCCGCCTGCGCCGATCGATCTTGGCCAGCACGTCGCCGGTGGCGGGGTCGATATACAGCCACGTCGCGGCGGGATCGTCGAAGCGCAATCGGAGCATCGGCAGGCGAGGGAGACCACCGGTATCGTACCAATATGCGTCGGGCTCGGTCAGCCGGTCGATCGCGACCGGCTGCGTGCCGGCGACGAGCACCCGTGCAGCGGCAACGATCGCATTTGGCTTCGGTTGAGACGGCGCAAGCGTCGCGGCGTCGAGAATCTGACGTCGACCATTCGGATACTCAAGCACCACGAGGGGGCGTCGCCGCATAGTCGGTAATCCTCGCACGGACGGCTCCCGCGCCGACATGGCGCAACCGGTCGAGGGGGGACGGCCGGCATCACGCCAGCAGAGGCATAGGCGCGCACCGCCCGCGCATCCGGTTCCGCACTTCGGAACAGGTGCCAGGGATCGACCGACAGCCATCCGCTGAAGATCCACGCGATCAGGAAACCGCCGCCAATTAACCCCGCGACATGATGCCAGAGCATCCACCCGCGATACGGCGTCATCCGCCCACCCTTGAACCGGCGTGTGCCGATGCGTGCGCGGAGGATACCGATCCAGATGCCGGCGAGTGCCGCGGCGCTACATGGCCCCGAAACCCACATGACGACCTGTCGCCAGGCGGCGTTGTCCTGGCGCAGGACGGTCGGATACAGCCAGTGCGGCACCGATCCCAGCCAGTTCCAGAACCGCTCGGTCCGGTCGGTCGACTGGACGATCCCGCCGGTGGACGACGACACGTAGAGGTTGGTGCCGCCCTCGTCCTCCAATGTCGCTTTCCACAGCGGGCGATGCCGGTCGAAACCACCCGACACCGTCCACTGGTCCCGCATGATCCGCTCGACATTCAGGACGCGTGCTCGCCCGAAACGGCTTGCGACGCGGACGGCATAAGCCGCGTCCACCGAGGCGAGATGCCGGCCCTCGCTTGCGGGAACGGTATGCCACCCGTCGTCCCAGCCCTGGCTCCGCCAGACCGGTACGCCGTCGCGCATCTCGAGCAACAGGTCTTGCGGCAATCGCCCCCCATCGAGCGGCGGCGGCACGGTCACGGCGGACCAGTCGATCGCCTGGGCTCTCGCCAGCGTTTCGGCTGGCGAGAGCGAAGGATAGGGCACGTACAGCATCACCAGGCCCGACCCGAACCACATCGCGAAGAACAGGCAACTGGCGATGCCGACCCATCGGTGCACGAGGTACAGCCACCGGCGCGCGTGCCTGCCGGCGTTAGAAACCGGCACGAAGCGACACGTCCAAGGCGCGCGGCCGCCCCAGCACCCATTGCTGCGCGCCGTAGCTGTTGATCGCATAATCCTCGTCGAACAGATTATAGACATGCACGTCGACCGCGACCCGCGGCGTCACCGCGTAGGACAGCGTCGCGTCGACCGTCGCATAGCCCGGAATGCGGAAGACATTGGCGTTGTCGGAGAATCTTCGCCCGACATAGCGAAGTCCGGCACGCGCCTGGACCGCCGGTGTCGCGGTCCAACTAAGCCACAGGTTTGCCATCGTCTCGGGGACGTCGGGTGGCGTGTTGCCGGCAAAACTCCTTTCGCCCGAGACGAAGTCGTCGAACCGCGCCTCCAATACACTGCCATTGGCATCGATCCCGAACCCTGCCGGCAACTCCAGCGACACCGCGGCCTCGATACCCTTCGCGGATCGCTGCCCGACCTGCTCGATCGGGCTCGTCGGGGTTAGTTGCGACAACAGCCCTTTCTTGACGATGCGATAGGCGGCGATCGTCGCGGTGCCGCGGCCACCCAGGAACACGGCCTTGGCGCCCGCCTCGACCTGGTCGCCCTTCGCATTGCTGAACTGGACCTGCCCGGTCGTATAGGTCGTCAGCGTCCCCAGCGGATCGACGCCCGTGGCATATTGCGCGTAGAACGAGACCGTCGGGACTGGCTGATAGACCGTCCCGACCCGCCATGTCGTGTTGCCGAGCCGCTTGTCGAGCGCGAAGCTTTCGGTTGGCACGGCGGCAGTCGAATCGATCGTCCAGCGCCGTATCCGATCGCGCTCATAGCGAATGCCGCCGACGATCGAGACATGCTCGCCAAGCTTCAGCCGATCCTCCGCGAAGATCGCATATTCGTTCGTCCGTGTGCGATACCGCGGTGCGATCCCCTGCGTATCGACGATCACGCCAGGATCGAACACGAACGGATCGACCACCGAGACCTGCGGGTCGGCGCCGAAATTGTGCGAATAGGTGAGCTTGACAAGGTTCACGTCGAAGCCCGCGACGACGTCGTTGGTCACGCCGTCCGCGATCCGCGTCTTGAGCGTCACGTTACCCTGGTCGCCCCATTGCGTCTGATCGTGAACGATCCCGGTCATATCGGTGCGATAGATGCCCCCCGGCGTGGCGCGCACGTCATTCGCGCCACTGGGACAGAAGCCGTCCGCCGCCACCCAGCAATAGCTTTCGAGGTTGAGCCACGCGCGCTTGGAGGTGAGCCGATAGGCTTGGTTGCTGACGGTGAGCGTCTCGCTCGGCTGCCAATCGACCTGCAGGCTGGTCCGGTTGTCGCGGTAGCGGACATGGCCGTCGCGCGTGTTGTAGTTGCGGTCGCGATTGTCGTGGTCGAGCCGTCCGTCGATCAGCGGCGTGCCGAAATAGCGCATCGGGTTCTGGTTACCGTAATCGTCGCGCACCGTGACGGTGAACCGATCGCTCGGTGCCCAGCGCAACGTCCCCGACAGCGCGTAGCTTCGTGATTGCCCGCGATCGACATACCCGTCCGACCGCCGGTAGCTGGCGTCGACGCGATAGGAGAGATGCTCGTCGAGCGGTCCACCGGCACCGGCCGCGACGTGGAAACTGTCCTGCGATCCATAGCCGATCTCGCCGTCCACATCGGTATGCCGCGTATTCGGCTTGCGCATCAGCACGTTGACCGCGCCGCCTAGCGCACCTTGACCGTACAGGACGGAAGCCGGACCGCTGAGCACGTCGATCCGCTCGACCATCCACGGGTCGCTCGGAAAGGTGATCGTGCCGGCTGCTGGAAAGAGGCGGATACCATCGATCAGTTGCAGCACCGAACCTTGACCGCTGAACCCGCGCGCGGCGAGCGCGGTGCCACCATTGCCGAGGTTGGCGACGCTGGTGATGCCGGGCGCGCGGCTGGTCGCGTCGTTCACGGACACGTCGCCGCGCGCCCGGATCGTATTGCCGTCGATCGTCGACAGCGTCGCCGGCGTTTCGAGCGGCGACAGGTTCAGGCGGCTGCCGGTCGAGTTCGGAACCGTCAGGTCGGCCTGATGGCGGCCGGTTACGAGGATATCGTCGGCGCTACTCGCCGAACGATCCTCACTGGTCTGCGCGCTGGCCAGGGATGGTAGGAAGGTGACGAGCAACGACGCGGCAAACGCGGCATACGGTGATGGAAACGACATATAAAAGCCCCCGAGGCGTCGGACGAACCGGCAGGGGGCCTGTCACCGAGCACGAGGCTCGAACGTGCGCCGTCGAGCGCGCCACGAGCGGATTGCCCGAGCACGTCCAAGCGAACGGGAGCAGTCGTACCCGACGGACGCCATCGCGACCGGCACGCCTGCCCATGCGGTCCCCACCGCACACATCGTCGCTCAGACGGAGTACCGTGCCTCGGCCATCCCCTGGACCAGGCAAGAGCGACCACACGCCGGCAGGTCTCCTGGCTCACGGGTCAACGCCCGATGCACAACCTTCCCAGACCGATCGGTCCAGTGGCTGGTGACCGGGGACTTTGCCCGATCACGCACGTGCATCACGCTCGCCGCTTACAGTTGCAGGGACAGCCTCGGCATCAGGTAGTCGAAGCCACCCTCACCGCGTTCCCTATTAAGCTCCTTGCGGAGCACCGGTTGCGATCATGCCGACCCATCCGAGAACGGGCCGACGGGCAAGGTGTAGCGTGACGTTCCGACGCGGGCAATCGACGATCGCGTAACGATCTCGGCGTTTGGTCGACCTAGCGCCCCCGCGTCGCGTCCAGGAACGCGGCGGTCCACCACGTTTGTGGTGCGCACCCCTTCGTCGGACCGGTGGGGGGTGCGGGATAGCGCTTGTCCGCCGCAGCGGCCCAGAAGCGGTGGTGCGGATGCTGCACCGGGCGCGTGCCGATTCCGGTGACGTAGGATCGGTCGGGCGGATTGCGGCCGAGGATATAGTCGAGGCTCGCCACGACCGCATCGCGGTAGGCTGGCTATCGGTGCGTCCACATCTCGGGATGCGCGTCGATATAGCCGGACAAGGCGGTCGTGATCCGCGCATCGTCGGCGGTCGACGGATGCGAATGGCACCCCGTGAACGCGAGCCCGGTGACGGGCACGAACGCGATATTGCGCTGCCCTTCCGCCTTCAAACGCGCGGCGACCTTGCCCACCTCCGCCGCGATCTCGCCCCCGGCCATGTCGGTCGCCCACAGGACGACATGCGCGTCCGGATCGCGGGCCCGGAGGCGTTTGACGAAATCGACATACCGCTGCTCGTAATCGGCATGGAGCGCCTCGCGCGTCTTCCACGGCTCGCCGGGGTGGAGCGGCGTCGTGAAGTCGTTGGTACCAAGCGCGATCACGAACAGGCGCGGGTGCCACGCCGGATCGACGTAGCGCGTCGCCTTGTCGAACAGCGTGAAGGGATAGGCGACGGTAAGCGTGTCGGCCGCCATGCCATTGTAATTGCGGACGATCCCGCGACCCGAGATAGCGTTGACCTGATAGTCCGCCCCGTATCGCCTCGCGGCCAGCGCGGGCATGGCTTGCGAGGTGTCGGTGGTCGCCCACACCTCCGCTTCGGTGCAGTCGCGCTTGGTCGAGACGTTACCATAGCCGACCGTGTGGGAATCGCCGATAAACTCGATCTGCCGCGCTCGGGCAGGGGCGGGCAACGCGCGCGTTCCGGGCGCCGCATAAAATCCGGCGAAGACGGTCGGTGCAGCCTGGCTCTCGCTGGCGACGTCGACGCGTATTGCGTGACGCCCGTCGGCGAGGCCGGTGACGCGGTAGAGCCCTGGCTTGGGCTTGAAGAGCGTCGTCGGGGGAGGATGCGTCCACGGTGATACGCAGGATGACATCCCCGACGCCGATCTTCAGCAGGATGCCTGCGCCCCGAAAATTCGCTTCGAAATAGGTGCCCGGCCATTGGCGTCGATAACCGTCCAACGTCCGCTCGACCCGGCCGCCGATATGCATCGGAAGCGCGGCGCCGGGCTTGCTCGATACCGCGGTGACGGTGATCGGCGTCGCGACCGCCGACGTCGACAACAACGCTGCACCGAGCAGGCCCAGGACCGTACGCATACCATGTGCTCCAGTTCGATCCGACAAGGCGGGCATCACAACGCCGCCATTGCTGCGGCATGCGCCCGGATCACGTTTTGCGTCGAGGCGTCGCTGTCGAACACGCCGTACCAACCCTGCGGCTCGTGCGGCGGGTCGCCCATATAGCCGAGGTCGCCGCGCTGGAACCGGTGATCGGCATGCGGCGTGCGAGCCTCGCCGTTCCACGCCCAGAAGTTCGAGCCCGCGAGCGGTCCGCCGGACTTGGCATCGGCTTCGATCGCCGCATAGATCTGGCGGTAGAAGCGATCCTTATACACCGTCGTGATGGTCGGATCATAGGCGGTCTTCCCGTCGCGCGGGTAACCGAACTCCTCGATCACCAGCGGCTTGCCGAGCGTCGTCGCGAGTCGGATATGCGCGTCGATATAGCCGGCGACCTTGGCCGCGCCCGCGTCGTAGGTGCCGGCGAGATCACCTGCGTCCATCCAGGTCCAGTTGTTGGGCCAGATATGCGTCGTGAGGTAATCGATCGACGGCGAGCGGTGCGCGGCGAGTACGACGTCCTCGCGCTCGATCGAACCCTTTTGAGTCCCTCCGAACCGGTCGAGACGAGGTGGTTGGGATCGAGCATCTTGATATACCGCGCGGTCTGATCGATCCAGCGGTAGAAAGCGGGCAGGTTGGGTATGGCTACCGCAGCGCCGCCGCCCGGACGCGGCTCGTTCGCCAACTGCCACGCCATGATCGTCGGATCCGCGGCGTAGGCGACGCCCGTCACGGTGTTCGTCCGCGAGACGACCGCGCGGATATAGTCGCGGTACATCGCCTGCGCCCGGCCGTTGGCATAGAACGCGGCGTTCCAGTCGGCGAACTCGGGCCACGGATGTGCAGAGTCGTTCATGTTGATGTACTTGCCGCCGTTGACCCACGACAGATACGTCATCATTCCGCCCGACCATTCCCAGAAGTTGGTCAGGTAGATCACGCCGGTCATGTCGCGCTTCGCCATCTCGGCGAGCATCCAGTCGAGGCCCTTGAGCAGATCCCTCGTTGTAGGTCGCGGTCTTGTCGCGGAAGCCGGGCGTGATCGAGTTCTTCAGCGGCGACATTTCGGCCGAGCCGAGGATGCGCAGGTTGCGCACGCCGAGCGCCTTCAAGCGGTCCAGTTCGCGGCCGAGACGCGCGCGGTTGCCGTATGCGGTCTCCGCGCCGAGCCACGCGCCGTACCAGATGTTGGCGCCAGCATAGCGGTAGGGCTTGCCGCCGCGCCGGAATTGGGTTCCGTCGACCGTGACGAAGGCCGGCATTGCTGGCAATCCAGTCAGCCGACCGTTGTTCGTGCAGCCAGCGGCCAGGGCAACGCCCCCCAGCAACGCCGCACGTCGACCGATCATCGCGTCGTCCACGCCATCCCCCCTTCATACCGCCACCGCGTGAGCGTCCCCGCCGAACAATCGTCGACCGGTCGGGTTGCCCAGCGCCAGAGCCCTCGTCTTTAGGTTTGCATGACGCGGCGCGCTACCAGGATTTATCATACTTGAAGTCGAACACGTCGGATGTTCGCGCTGGGGGGATGATGCACCTGCATTCCTTGCATCCCAATCGCACCAGAACGCGTTTGTCCTCTGCCGTCTCGCTAGCCGAGTTGGGTCGCCATCACTGCCGGAGTTGCTCATGTCCAAGACCATCATCGCCGACCTGTTTGCCGAGACGCTGCACTTGGCAGGCGTCGAGCGGATCTACGGTGTCGTTGGCGATAGCCTCAACGGCTTGACCGACAGCTTGCGGCGACAGGGCAAGATCGAGTGGATCCACGTTCGCAACGAGGAGGCCGCCGCCTTTGCGGCGGGTGCGGAAGCGCAACTAACGGGCAAGCTCGCGGTGTGTGCCGGGTCTTGCGGCCCCGGCAACATGCACCTGATCAACGGACTCTACGACTGCAACCGGACGCGCGTGCCGGTGTTGGCGATCGCGGCGCAGGTGCCAAGCGGGGAGGTGGGCTCGAACTATTTCCAGGAGACGCGGCCGGAAGCGCTGTTCCGCGAATGCAGCGTCTATTGCGAGACGATCTCCGATGCCGACCAGATGCCGCGGACGCTGGAAACGGCGATCCGGGCGGCGGTCGGGCATCGCGGTGTTTCGGTCGTCGCGATGCCGGGCGATGTTGCGTTGCGATCGACGACGGGTACGCTGGCACGGTCGAAGGGCGCACTCTTGCCGCCGCCCTCGAGTGACGATACCGGCAGAGGCGGACATCGCCGAACTCGCCGCGCTGTTGAACGGTGCGCAGAAGGTGACGATCCTGGCAGGGCGGGGGTGCCGCACCGCGCATGCCGAGCTCGTCACGCTCGCTGGCGTGCTTCAGGCGCCAATCGTCCACGCGCTGGGGGGCAAGGAGTTCGTCGAATACGACAACCCCTATGACGTCGGCATGACCGGGCTGATCGGCTTTGCGAGCGGCTACGACGCGATGATGGCGTGCGACGTACTGTTGATGCTCGGCACGGATTTCCCGTATCGGCGATTCTATCCGGAGAAGGCGAAGGTCGCGCAGATCGACCTGATCCCCGAAAATCTCGGTCGGCGGACGGCGATCGATATCGGACTGGTCGGCGATGTCGGCGCTACTCTTGCGGCGCTGATACCGCGAGTGAAGACCGGGCGCGATGGCAGCTTCCTCAAGTCCGCGATCGAGAATTACGCCGAGTCCCGCAAGGGGCTGGACGATCTTGCCGGCGGGACGCCCGGCAGCGGTGTGATCCATCCGCAGCACGTCGCCCGCGTCCTCAGCGAGCAGGCGGCGGACGATGCGGTCTTCGCCTGCGACGTCGGCACGCCGACCGTGTGGGCTGCGCGCTACCTGAAGATGAACGGGCGGCGGCGGTTGATCGGATCGTTCAACCACGGATCGATGGCGAACGCGCTGCCGCAGGCGATCGGCGTACAGGCGGCGTACCCGGAGCGGCAAGTCGTGACGCTGTCGGGCGATGGTGGCCTGGCGATGCTGATGGGCGAGTTGCTGACGGTGCGCCAACTCGGGTTGCCGGTGAAGATCATCGTATTCAACAACGGCACGCTCGGGTTCGTCGAAATGGAGATGAAGGCGGCGGGCCTCGTCGAGACCGGCGTCGCGCTCGACAACCCCGACTTTGCGGCGATGGCGCGGGCGATCGGGATCCACGGCGTGCGCGTTACCGATCCGGGTGACGTCGAGGCGGGGATCCGGGACGTCCTCGCGCATCCGGGGCCGGCGTTGCTCGATGCCGTCACCGCGCGCACCGAGTTGTCGATGCCGCCCAAGATCACGTTGGAGCAGATGAAGGGCTTCACGCTTTATATGGCGAAGGCGATCATCAGCGGGCGCGGGGACGAGGTGGTCGAGCTGGGCAAGACCAATGTCGGCTTGCTCAAACGTCTGTTCTGAGCGAGCCGAGATCGGTCGGTGCCGGGTCCGTCAGAGCGAAAGACGGGCCCGCGCCGCGCGGTATTCACGTTCGAGACGATCGACGCGATCGGCAACGCTCTCGACCTCGGTGACCGCGCCGATGCCCTGGCCCGAGCCCCAGATGTCCTTCCACGCCTTGGGCTTGGAACCGTTGCCGCCGCCGAAGTCCATCGTCTTGAGGTCGCCCTCGGGAAGGTTGTCGGGGTCCATGCCTGCCGCCTGGATCGACGCGCGCAGGTAATTGCCGTGTACGCCGGTGAAGAGGTTGGAATAGATGATGTCGGACGCCTTACCGGCGACGATGCCGTCCTTGTACGCCTGATCCGCGTTCGCCTCGGTGGTCGCGATGAACGGCGAACCGATATAACCGAAGTCCGCGCCCATCGCCTGCGCGGCGAGGACGGCGTCGCCGGTCGCGATCGAGCCCGACAGGGCGAGCGGGCCGTCGAACCACTGCCGGATTTCCTGGATGATCGCGAACGGCGACAGGCGACCCGCATGACCGCCGGCGCCGGCTGCGACTGCGATCAGGCCGTCGGCGCCCTTCTCGATCGCTTTGCGCGCGAAACGGTCGTCGATCACGTCGTGGAGCGTGATGCCGCCCCAGCCATGCACCGCGGTGTTAAGGTCTTCGCGCGCGCCGAGCGAGGTGATGACGATCGGCACCTGCCACTTCGCGCACGTCGCGAGGTCGCTTTCGAGCCGATCGTTGGATTTGTGGACGATCTGGTTGACCGCGAAGGGGGCTGCCGGGCGGTCGGGATTGGCGCGGTTATGTGCGCTGAGTTCCTCGGTGATGCGGTGCAGCCACTCGTCGAGCATCGCCTGAGGCCGCGCGTTGAGCGCCGGGAACGAGCCGACGATGCCCGCCTTGCACTGCGCGATCACCAAGTCTGGGCCGGAAATGATGAACAGCGGCGAGCCGATGACGGGCAGGCGCAGGTTTTTTAGAATGGCGGGTACGGTCATGCCAGTTTTCTAGCGCAACCTATTCGCGCGCGCCAGAGCCGGTTTTGCCCTCCACCCAGGCCGCTGAGGCGGCCGGGTGGAGGGCAGGGTATCAGGCCATCTTGCCGATGACCTTGTCGAGGGTCAGCGGGTATTCGCGGACGCGGACGCCGCAGGCGTTGTAGACCGCGTTGGCGATCGCCGCGCCGACGCCGCACAGGCCGAGTTCGCCAATGCCCTTGGCCTTCATCGGCGAGGACTTCTCGTCGAGTTCGTCCATGAAGAACACGTCCTGCATCGGAATGTCGGCATGTGCGGGCACGTGATATTCTGCGAGGTCGTGGTTGACGAAATAGCCGAACCGCGTGTCAACGATCGCGTCCTCCATCAGTGCCGCACCGACGCCCATCGTCATCGCGCCGATCACCTGGCTCCGCGCCGATTTCGGATTGAGGATACGACCGGCTGCGAACGCGCCGCTCATCCGGCGGACACGGATCTCACCGGTCGCCGAGTCGACGCCGACCTCGACGAAGTGCGCGCCGAACGTTGCCTGCGCGTACGTCTTGGTCAGGTCGCCGAACTCGATCGAGTCCTCCGCCGAGAGGCCGGCATCGCCTGCGGCTTCCGACAGCGAGACGCTGCGGTTGCCCGACTTTACCTTGCCGTCCTCGAACACGACGTCGGTCGAGTTGAAGCCGAGCTTCTGCGCGACCCGCTCGCGCAACGCCATGCACGCCGCATAGACGCCCGCGGTCGAGCTGTTGCCGCCCCACTGGCCGCCCGAACCCGACGAGGCCGGGAAGCTGCTGTCGCCGAGCAGGACGATGACCTTGTCCATCGGTACGCCCATCATCTCGGCCGCAGTCTGCGCGATAATCGTGTAGCTGCCGGTACCGATGTCGGTCATGTCGGTGGCCACGGTGACGACGCCCTTCTTGTCGATCCCGACGCGCGCGCCTGACTTCATCGTGACGTTGTCGCGGAACGCCGACGCCATGCCCATGCCGACCAGCCAGCGGCCGTCGCGGACTTGCCCCGGGACGGGGTTGCGCTTGTTCCAGCCGAAGCGTTCCGCGCCGGTCTTCAGGCAGCCGACGAGATCGCGCTGCGAGAACTGGCGCGACGGCTTTTCCGGATCTACCTGCGTATCGTTGATGATCCGCAGCTGGACCGGATCCATCTTCAGCTTCTCGGCCAGTTCGTCCATCGCCGCTTCGAGCGCGAGCAGACCGACCGCCTCGCCGGGTGCACGCATCGCATTGCCCTCGGGGAGATCGAGCACGGCGAGACGCGTCGCGGTCATGCGGTTCGCACCGGCGTAGAGCAGGCGGGTCGCATTGGGCGCAGTCTCGGGACCGCCGCCGGGCAGATCGCCAGACCAGCTCTCATGCGCGATCGCGGTGATCTTGCCGTCCTTCTGCGCGCCGATGCGGAGGCGCTGGATCGTCGCGGGGCGATGGGTCGTGTTGTTCATCACCTGCGGACGCGCGAGCGCCAGCTTCACCGGACGCCCGCCGATCGCACGCGAGCCAAGCGCGGCCATGACCGCATCGCTACGGACCCACAGCTTCGAGCCGAAACCGCCGCCGACATAGGGCGACATTACGTGGATGCTTTCCTTCGGCAACAGCAGCGTCTCACTCATGTCGCCGACCGCCCAGTTGATCATCTGGTTCGACGTCCACAAGGTGAGCTTACCGTCTTTCCACGCCGCGGTGGTGGAGTGTGGCTCCATCATCATGTGGCTCTGGTCGGGCGTGGTGTAGCGCTCATCCAGCTTGACCGGCGCCTTGGCGAACGCACCGGCAAAATCGCCGACGGCGGTGTCGGGCGTGCCGCTCTTCGGCTTGGTCGCCGAGGATTGCGATGCGGCGAGATCGAACCGGCCGGCGGTGCGCGCGTAGTTGACGCGGAGCAGCTTGGCACCGGCGCGGGCCTGCTCGAACGTCTCGGCGACGACGACGGCGACGGCCTGGTCGTAATGCTGGACGTCCGGGCCAGCGAGCATCCGCGCAGTGTGGTTCTTGGCTTTGCCGAGCTTGCCGGCATTCTGGTAGGTGACGACCGCGAGCACACCGGGAGCGGCCTTCGCGTCGGCGTCGTCGATGCTCTCGATCCGGCCCTTGGCGATCGCCGAGCCTACAATGTATCCATAGGCGGCGTTCGGCGCAGCATCGTTGCGCTCATAGGCGTAGTGCGCGGTGCCGGTGGTCTTCAGCTTGCCGTCGACGCGGTCGAGCGGCTTGCCGAGCACCTTCATCCGGTCGGTCGGGTTCGCCGTGGCGGGGGGTATCGAACTTCATGGCGATCAGGCCTTTGCGTCTTCGAACACGGCGCCGATGGTGCGTTCGACCAACGGCAGCTTGAACGCGTTCTGTGATGTGGTGCGGGCGCCGGCGAGGACTGCCGATGCGGTCGCCCTTGCGCCGTTAGGCATCTGTGCTTCGGCGGCTTCGACGCGCCACGGCTTATGCGCGAGTCCACCGAAGGCGAGACGGCCGCGACCGCCTGGCTGGATCACGGCGGCAACCGAGATCAGCGCGAACGCGTAGGACGCACGATCACGCACCTTCTGATAGATGTGCGTCCCGCCGATCGGCTTTGGCAACGTCACCGCTGTGATCAGCTCACCGGGCGCGAGCGACGTCTCGATGTTCGGCGTCGCACCGGGAAGGCGGTGGAAATCCGCGATCGGGATTGCGCGCGTCTGACCAGCAGAGTTCACCGTCTCGACCGTAGCATCGAGTACGCGCATCGCCACGGCCATGTCGCTCGGGTGCGTGGCGATGCACGCCTCGCTTGTGCCCATCACGGCAAGGTTACGATTGAAGCCGCCGATCGCCGCGCAGCCGCTACCAGGCTGACGTTTGTTGCAGGGCTTGGTGGTGTCGTAGAAATACGGGCACCGTGTCCGCTGGAGGAGATTGCCCGCGGTCGTCGCCTTGTTGCGTAGCTGGCCCGACGCGCCGGACACCAGCGCGCGGCTGAGTACGCCGTAGTCCTTTCGCACGCGCGCGTCGGCCGCGAGGTCGGTGTTGCGGACGAGCGCACCGACCCGGAGGCCGCCCTCCGACGTCGGCGTGATCTTGTCGAGGCCGAGGCCGTTGACGTCGATCAGATGCTGCGGCGTCTCGATCTGGAGCTTCATCAGGTCGAGCAGGTTGGTGCCGCCCGCGATGAATTTCGCGCCCGGCGTACGGACTGCCGCGCTGGCCGCTTCCTTGGCGGAAGTCGCGCGCTCGTAGGTGAAGGCCTTCATGCGGTGCGCTCCGTACCGGCGACGTCGTGGATCGCGTCGATGATGTTGGCATAGGCGCCACAGCGACAGATATTGCCGCTCATCCGCTCGCGAAGTTCATCGGTCGAGACCGTGGGCTGTGCCGCAATATCCCCAGTCACGTGACTGGGAATGCCCGCCTTGATCTCGCCGAGCGTCGCGACCGCCGAGCAGATCTGGCCGGGGGTGCAATAGCCGCACTGATAGCCATCATGCTTGACGAACGCGGCCTGCATCGCGTGCAGCTTCTCGGGCGTGCCGAGGCCTTCGATCGTCGTGATCTCTTCGCCTTCGTGCATGACCGCAAGCGTCAGGCAGCTGTTGATGCGGCGACCCTCGACGATGACCGTGCACGCGCCGCACTGGCCGTGATCGCAGCCCTTCTTGGTGCCGGTGAGCTTCAAATTCTCACGCAGCGCGTCCAGCAGCGTGGTCCGCGTATCCACGTTGATCTTGGTCGTGCGACCATTCACCTTGAGCGTCACGGGCATGGTCGGCGGGGCCGACTGAACAGTGCCCTGAGTTTGAGCCTGAGCAGCGGGAGCCGCGACCAACGTAGCCGACGCGACACCGCCGGCGATCACGCCACGGCGCGACACCGGAAAACCTTCATCCTGATGCATATCAAATCCCTGTATCTGCTAGCGTAACGGGCGAGAGCGGGCAAAGTTGCGCTGCTTCACAATTGGTTCCGTGAATTTTACGTCATAAAAATCTGCAATAGGGTATTGAAATGCGGACAGTTTCTTCCAGCGTGTCGGTGCGGCTGTATCACCTCGACGACAGCGGCGAGGGCGGGGCGGCAACGACACTGTTCTATGGTCCGCTCGGGGAGGCCCTGACGATCGCAGCGCAGCAGGAAGAGGATGTGCAGGCGGGGCTGTATCTGGCCACGGAGAACGACGTCGTCGCGTATCTCGATCTGGAGGAGTAGCACTCCCCTTGCAATCCTCCCCCGCGAGGGAGAGGTGGCTGGCGCTTGCCAGACGGAGGGGAGGTAAGGGAAAACCTTTGCTCCGTGTCCTCCCCCCTCCGTCACCTTCGGCGACACCTCCCCCTAGCGGGGGGAGGATCGAGTATTACGTCCCCGGCGTGAACCCGTCATCGCGATCCGGAGGCGTCGGCGCATGCACTTCGCTACAGATCGACCGTAGCGCGCCCTTCATCCCTTCCTCGAACGTCGGATGATAGATCGGCAGGTCGAGCACCTCGGTCGCGGTCCAACCGCTTTGTATCGCCCACGCAATCAGGTGCGCGCTATGCTCGACCGCGGGCCCCGCCATAGTCGCGCCGGTCAGACGCCCGTCGCGGCGATCGGCGTAGAACCGGACCAACCCCGCATGGCATGCCTCGACCTTCGCCCGGCCCTGATCGTCATACGACGCGGTACCGATGACAGTGTCGGCATCGTCATCCTTGGCGATCTTGCCGATGACCGCGACGTTAGGATGCGTAAAGGTGATCGCGAACGGCACGGTACGCTTGCCCGGCGTCACCTCGGGATAGCTCGCCGCGTTCCGCCCCGCGATCATACCCTCTGCCGATGCCTCGTGCAGTACCGCGCGGTCATGGTCCGCGTCGCCAGCGATGAAGATAGGCGCGGTGCCACACTGCATCGTCTCGCAGTCATAGTCCGGCATGCCGTGGTCATTGAGCGCAAGTCCGGTCGTTTCCAGTCCGATGCCCTTGATTCTTGGCGGACGCCCGGTCGCGACGAGCAGATAGTCGAAGCGCTGCTCGCCCGATGCAGAACCGCTCCAGGCCAGCTTGACGCCATCGCCGTCAGGCTCGACCGTGAGTTCGACACCCAGCAGGATCGGCATCTCGCGCGACAGGATCGCGTGATAGGCCTCGGCGACGTGGCGGTCCTTCAGTCCGCCAATCGTCTCGCCCGTATCGAACACCATCGTGTCGACGCCAAGCCGTGCCATTGCCTGCGCCATTTCCAGCCCCAGCGCGCCCGCGCCGATGACGCCGAGCGACTTCGGAAGGTCCTTTAGCTCGAAGATGCTTTCGTTTGTTAGCACGCGGTCGCGTACGCCATCGAACATTTCGGGGATCGCAGGGCTCGATCCGGTCGCGATCACCACCGACTTCGCATGGACCTCGCGGCCGTCACTCAACGATAGGATCGTCGCACCCGCAAATTTTGCGCGTGCTTCGATCCTCACCTCCTCGGGCAGCTTATCGATCGATTTCTCGACACCCGCGACGAACGCATCGCGCTCCTTACGTACCCGCGCCATCACCGCGACGCCGTCGACCTTGCCCGACGCCTCGACACCGAAAACCGCCGCGTGCTCGACCGCATGCATCGCGTTACCGGCCGCGATCAACAGCTTGGAGGGCATGCATCCCACGCTCGCGCAGGTCGTGCCGCCGAAGCCTTCGTCGATCAGCAGCGTCTTGGCGCCGTTGCGTCGGGCGCTGCGCTCGGCGGCGAGGCCAGCGGTTCCGGCACCGATGATTGCCACGTCGCAGGTCAGCTTGGTCATAAGTCTCTCCGTTGCCGGAGAATTCCGGGGCCGCGGTCAACGAAACCTTCGATGCCGCCCAGCCGTTCCGCGGTGCAGCACATTCCTAGTCGAAGGACGCTTATGTTAACGCTCCACCACCTGAACTACTCGCGCTCGATCCGCGTGATCTGGCTGCTCGAAGAGCTCGGCATCGAATACGACCTCGTCAAATACGAGCGTGACGAGAATTTCCGCGCGCCGGCAGAGCTCAAGGCGATCCATCCGCTCGGCAAGGCGCCGGTGCTGGTCGACGATGCGCTGACGCTCGCCGAGAGCGCGCCGATCCTGTCGTATATCGACGAGCGCTACGGCGACCGCCGCTTCTCGCCGCCGGTCGATAGCGATGCGGCGGCCGTGCACGACGAATGGCTGCAATATGTCGAAAGCTCGGCGTCGTTGCCGATCATGATGACGTCGCTCGGCAAGCGGATGGGCGGGCTGCCCGACGGCCTCGCCAAGTTCACCGGCCCCGAAGTGACCAAGACGCTCGACTATATCGGCGCGGGCGTCGGCGATGGCCCGTATCTAATGGGCGAACAACTCATGCTGGCCGATATCCAGATGTGCTATATCCTCGCGATCGCCGAGAGCGCCGGCTTGCTCAAGGAGCATCCCGACGTCGCGGCGTATCTGGATCGACTGCGCGCCCGTCCCGCATTCATCGCCGCGACCGAAATCGGTGGCCCGCTGATGCCGGCCCGCCGCTAAACCCGGCGAGAGGGGGGTAACGGCCGCGTTACCCCCCGAAGCTGCGACCCCCAAAGCCGCCACCGAACCCGCCACGCGAGATCACCGAACTGCGCGACTGGACGCGGGCAGGCGCCCGTGCCGTGGTCGGCGTGAAGGCGTCGGACCCTACGCGAGTCCGGCCCGTCACATAGTCCCGGTTGATCCGACCGCCAGCGCCGCCGTAGTAATTGCCGTCGCGGTCGCGGTACATCGGCGCGCCGCGGTTGCCGAAGCCACCGTTGAGCGCCTGCCCGACGAGGAAGCCGGTCAACAGCGGCGTAAAGAAGCTCCCGCCGCTGCCGTTGTTACGCGGTTCGCACTGCGCGGCGCCGTATTGCTCTTCGCAAGTCTGTCGGTCCTGGAACCGTGGCGCAGTCTTTGCCGCATCGGCCTTCGCCTGCTCGAACGCGGTATCGCACTGGACTGCCGACAACGCACCGGCCGCGCGGCACTCCTGTACCGACGCATAGCTCTGCGCCTCGACGGGCTTGCCGCCGACATCGCCATCGCAGGCGGTGAGTGAGATGCCCGATCCTGCGATCAGGCTGGTGAGAACGATCGATCTGGAACGCTTCATCGCTATGCCTCTCAGTTCGTCATGCAGGCGGCGTTGAGGATGCCGACGCACAGCGAGATGCTGCCCATATAGGTCGCTGCCGCGATTTCACCGCGGACGATCCGGTCGTTGAAATCGCGCATCACGAAATGCTGGACCACCAGGAACGTCACGATCTGGATAACGCCCGCGAGCAACGCCCACACCGCGAACTCGACCAGCGAAACGGTATGCGTCAGCGCGGATGCGAGCGGCAGGACATAGCCGAGCAGCGCCGCGCCGAGCGTGATCGCGGCGGCGGTATTGCCTTCGCGGATCAGCGACTTCTCATGATACGGTGTCGCGACCTGATAGACGATCTTGAACAGTATCGTGAACGCCCCCGCCGCGACGAACGCGATCAGGAAGGCGAGCGCGCTGGCGCCGAAGCTGTATTGGTCAATCATGCTGGTTCCCCCGAAGCCGTTCGTGGCAGACGCTAGGCGCGGAACTCGCCGAGTTCCAGTGCCACGCCGAGCATGATCTCGAACGAGACGTCGCCGGACTCTGTCTCCATGTCGATCGCGAGTAGCAGTTCGCGCCCATCGTCGCCCGGCAAGTCGCGGCTGAACAGCATGCACGTCTGGAAGATGCGACGATCGACGATCCCGTCGCGATCGTCGTGCAACTCCTCCCAAAACGTCACGGGCTCCTGCTCGCTCGCTTCGGGGCCGAACCATGCGCGGCTGTATTCGGGCAGCCCTTCGGCGGTGAAGGTGCGTGCCTTGAGCCGGCTTTTCCACGCTGGGCGCTCGGCGGCCGACGACGGATAGCTGCTGTCCCACGGCGCGAACAGCGTGACGTCCGTGACGTCCTGCCCGTCGCGGTCGTTCGACACCGCCTGGAACATGATGTCGTCGTCGGTGTAGAACCGGTGGACGAAGCCGCCTTCGTTGAGGTCGATCAGCCCCTGCGCGACGATCACCAGCGTATCGCGGTCGAACGGGAACAGGAGTTCCGATCCGAACCGGCGCCATGCGAGGGGATCGACCGTCACCGTCCGCCCCAGCGTGACGTTGCGGACGACGGGCAGGGCGTTGCCGTCAAGCGCTGGCTTGCGGCCGAACAGGCGATCGAACATGCAATCCTCGCGTCTCTGTGGTTGGCGTGCCTCTTAGGCCAAAGCGCGGGCCGTCGCAAAGCGCCATTGGCGTGCCTTCCGCCTGCGCCTATGTGTCTGCGCGAGCGACAAGCACGGGAGTTCTTGCATTGACCGACATCTGGACCGTCCGCAGCCTGAAGGCCGCGCTCGACACGTCCGAGCCTGCGAAAGCCGGCGAGTTTTCCGCACGGATCCTGGAGGGCGCGGACCCGGTGCTGCTCGTGACGATGCACCACCACGGCGACCTCGAACTGTTCGTCAACGTCAGCGAGGCGCAAATCGCATGCTCGACTTTACTATGGCCCTGCGATGAGCAGGAGGATCAGTTGGCGTTCAATACCTTCCTGCTGAAATCGCAGAAGCTGGTGCCGCTGTCGAACTTCGGGATCGGCACGGTCGATGGCCGCGATTATTACGAGTTGTTCGGCGAGCTCGCGACGTCGAGCCGGCTCGATACCGTGATCATCGAACTGCGCACGCTTGCCGAGAATGCGATCGATGCGGCCACCGACCTGCGCCACGCGCAGATCCCGGCTGTCTGACATCGCCGCCTGATTTAGATACAAACGGAGAGACTGGCATGGCCATCTGGAGCAAGCTTTTCACCCTCGGTCGCGCCGGTGCGCACGAAGCGGGTGCGGCGGTCGTCGATGCGAACGCGCTACGCATCCTCGACCAGGAAATCCGCGATGCCGACAAGGCGCAAGGCAAGGCACGCGACGATCTCGCGGGGCTGGTAGCGCGTCGCCGCATCCTCGAAACCGAAGTCGAGAGCTTCCGCGCTCAGGCGACCAAGTACGAGGCCTCGGCCCGGATCGCGGTCGAGAAGGGCAACATGGATCTCGCGCGCCAGGTCGCGCAGCGGATCGCCGATCTCGAACAGGACATCGCGCTGAAGTCCCCGCAGGTCGAGGATATGCGTGCCGCCGAGGAGCAAATCCACACCGCCGTCGCGCAGACCGATCGGAAAATCGAACAGCTCCGCCGCGAGGTCGAGGTCGTCAAGGTCAACGAGTCGGTGCAGAAGGCGCAGGCTTCGGTTGCGTCGGGCAGCATGGGTGCGGGCAACAAGCTCGGCTCGGCAGCCGACAGCCTCGCGCGTATTCGCGAGCGACAGGCTATCCGTGGCGAACGGATCAAGGCGGCAGGCGAGTTGGAAGACCGTCGCACTGGCGCCGATCTCGACGAGAAGCTGCGGCTGGCCGGTATCGGACCCGGCCAGTCTTCAGCCGATGACGTGCTTGCGCGCCTGACCGCTCCGAAGACGCCGGAACTCGGCCAGACGTTGCAGATCGAGCAGCGCGACGACTCCAAGACGTCGGACTCCTGATGCGCCGGATCGCGGTCGACCCGCGCGGCGACTGGCGCGAGCGGGCCGACGCGATCGGGTTCGTCTATCACGACACGGATGGCGAACCCTATTGGGACGAGGGCGCGGCCTACGCCTTCACCCTGGCGGAGATCGAGGACGACCTCGAGCCCGCCGCGGAACAGCTGCACGCGATGTGCCTCGATCTGGTCGACGAGGTGGTCCGCGACCAGCAACTGATGGAACGCCTCGCGATCCCGCGCGAGCAGTGGAACTATGTCGCGGAGACGTGGCGGACGCGCCAGCCGTCGCTCTACGGGCGGTTCGATTTCGCGTACGACGGCACCGGCCCGGCCAAGCTCTATGAGTATAATGCCGATACGCCGACGTCGGTGTTCGAATGCGCGACGTTCCAGTGGATGTGGCTTGAGGACCTGCTCTCCAGCGGTGCGCTGCCGGCGGGAACGGACCAGTTCAACAGCCTGTTCGACAAGCTGCGCGAGCGGTTCCGCGCGCTGTTCCCGAGCGGCGGCTTCGTCCATTTCGCGGCGGATGCGTCGGCGATCGAGGATCGCCAGACGGTCCGGTTCTTCGAGGATCTGGCGTCGCAGGTCGGGATCGAGCCGAAGTTCGTCGAGATGAAGGATATCGGCCTCGCCGCCGACGGCCACTTCATCGATACCGACGGCTTCGAGGTGCAGGCCGCGTTCAAGCTGTATCCTTGGGAGTTCATGCTCCGCGAGCCCTACGCGCCGAACCTGTCGCGCGCCGACGTGCGCTGGATCGAGCCCGCGTGGAAGTCGATCCTGTCGAACAAGGGCATCCTCCCGCTGCTGTGGGAACGCCATCCCGAGCATCCGAACCTGCTCCCGGCGTTCTTCGACGACGACCCCGCCGCCAAGATCCTCGGGCCTAAGTATGTCCGCAAACCGCTGTTCTCGCGCGAGGGTGCGAACGTCGAGGTGATAGGCGAGAGCGGCCACGCGGTGCTCGATCAGGGCTACGGCGCGGAGGGCGCGATCCGCCAGGCCTATGCACCGCCACCGGTGTTCGACGGTCGCCATCCGGTGATCGGCGCGTGGATGGTCGGCAATGAAGCCGCCGGCATCGGCGTTCGGGAAGACGACACGGTCGTAACGCGCAATCTCGCGCGGTTCGTGCCGCATATCATCGAGGCGAATGATGACTGACGTGCGAGACCTCCCCCCGTTGCCGCCGATGGAGCGGCTGGTCGAACTGATGTTCGACGCGGCACGGACGGGGCGGGACGAGATGATCCCGGCGTTGTTGCAGGCGGGCGTCGATATCGAGGTGACCGACGCGAAGGGCTACACGCCGTTGGTGATCGCCAGCTACAACGGCCAGGCGGAGGCGACCGCGGCGCTCCTCGCGGCCGGTGCGCAGGTCGATGGCGCAGCAGATGCTCGCGGCAATACCGCGCTGATGGGCGTCTGCTTCAAGGGCTATACCGAGATCGCGCAGATTCTGCTTGATGCCGGGGCCGACGTGAACCGGCGGAATGGCGTCGGACAGACGGCGCTGATGATGGCCGCGCTGGTGAACAAGACGGCGATCATCGACCTGTTGCTGGAGCACGGCGCGGACCCGGCGATCGTCGATGCGGCAGGGAACACCGTACACTCGCTGGCGGTGTCGCAGGGGAATACGGCTTTGGCCGAGCGCTTCGCAACGACTGGTTAGTCCCTACGCTACCACCCCGGCGAAGGCCGGGGTCCAAATGGAAAGGTCGCAGTAACGGAATACTGCGCTTCGTGAGCACCGTTCCCCAATTGGACCCCAGCCTTCGCCGGGGGTAAAAATTCGTGAAGGTCCTGCGGATCAATCCCCCCATGCGCTTTCGGCAACACCGCCCCGACATGCGCTTCGCCCCGAGCCTCCGCCAACCGCGTTTGCCGCTCGCGCTCGGCATACCCCGCCCGCTGCGACTCATCGCGCGCATCATGACACGCCGGGCAACTGATCCCCTCCACGTATAACGGCGATGAACGGTCCGCGACGCTCACCGGCATCCGGCACGCATGGCACAGCACATGACTTCCCAAGGCAAGCCCATGTCCTACCGCAACCCGCTGATCGAACACGAAACACTCCCCCTCCCAAAGGCTCTCCGCCGCGGGCACGGTCTCCAGATACTTCAGGATGCCACCCTTGAGATGATACACCTCATCCAGCCCCTCGGCCTTCAGGAACGCGGTCGACTTCTCGCAGCGTATTCCCCCGGTGCAGAACATCGCGATCTTCGGCGGCGGGCCGTCCCCGACCAGTTCGTCACGATGCTCGCGAAACCACGCTGGAAAATCGCGGAACGTGCGAGTCTGCGGATCGACTGCGCCAGCAAACGTTCCGACCGCGACCTCATAGTCGTTGCGCGTATCGATCACAATCGTCCCCGGCTCGGCGATCAGCGCGTTCCAGTCCTTCGGCTCGACATAATGCCCGACGCCCTCCAGCGGATCGATCGCAGGCTCGCCCATCGTCACGATCTCGCGCTTCAGCCGAACCTTCATCCGGTGAAACGGCATCGTTTCCGCGCGCGATTCCTTGACGTCGAGATCCGCACATCCCGGCAGCGCGCGGATATGCGCAAGCACTGCGTCGATCCCCTCTTCGGACCCAGCGATCGTCCCGTTGATCCCCTCGGCGGCGAGCAGCAACGTCCCCTTCACCCCGTTGGAGCAGCAGGTGAGCGCGAGCGGCGGCTGCATCGCGGCGATGTCGGCGAACGGCGTGAAGCGGTACAGCGCCACGACGCGGATGGGCAGGGTTTCGGTCATCGGTTCATCGTGCAGGGGAGGAGGTGCGCTCCCTTAGCGCAAGTCGCCCGCCCCGTCAGCCTGCCGTGACGATCATCCCGTCGACCACCGCGACGGGCCATGGCGTCAGCCGCGTTCCTCCGCACGGTCCGCCGACGCACGCGCCACTGTCGATCTCGAACAGCGCGGAGTGCCAACTACAAGCGATCAGGTCCCCGCGCGGCGTGAGATACTCGTCGAGCACCTGCGCGAGCGGCAGGCCCATATGCGGGCAGCGATCGACATAGCCGAACACCGCATCGTCCTTGCGTACGACGAACCCGTGGAAGCGACCGGCGCGCATCTGGAGTACGAAGTTCCGCGCCTTGCCGTCGATGATTGCATCGAGCGGCGCGAGTTTGATCCCGCCGGGCGTCGCGGTCAGCCGTTCGCTATCGCTCATGCGCGGTCGGCGTCGGGCTGGCGGTCCGGATGTGCAGCGGCGAAGGCGGGGAGGGCGCGGGCTTTGTCAGCGGCGGCTATGAGGCGGGGGGTAGGGCGAAAGATCGACCGCGAACCGCTCGGCCGAATAGACTTGCGGCACGAGATGACAATCGGCGATCGTCGGTGTCGCACCGAACGCGAATCCGTCACCGTAGCGCGCGATCAGCGTCTCGAGCGCAGCGAACCCATCGCCGATCCAGCGCGCGATCCAGCGGTTCACCGCAGCCTCGTCCGCCCCGAACTCGGTGCGCAAGGCGCTCAGGATGCGGAGATTGTTCACAGGGTGGATGTCGCAGGCAACCGTCGCCGCCATAGCGCGGACAATCACCCGGTCATTCGCGCCAACGGGAAGCAGCGGTGGATCGGAACAGGTCTCGTCGATCCATTCGAGGATCGCGGGGCTCTGAGTCAGGATCGCGTCGTCAGTCTCCAGCGCCGGCACGAGTCCCTGCGGATTAAGCACGCGATACCCCGCCTCGCGTTGCGCACCTGTGCGAAGGTCGTGCGTTACCTGCGCATACGCCACGCCCTTCAGGGCCAGCGCGATGCGGACGCGGTAGGCGGTGGTCGAGCGCCAGTAGCCGTGCAGGGTCAGGCTCACTTCGGCAGGATCGCCTTGGGAAAATCCGACCAGACCGCATCGTAATCGAGCTGCGAATGCTCCAGCGCATAGGCGGTCGGCTTATACGGCCAGCAGCTCTCCAGCATGAACGCCATCGTCCCGTCGATCTTGTGCGGCTTCAGGTCGACCGCGCTCGCACCCTGCCAACTCGCCAGATCGGGGCCATGGCCCGACATCAGGTTGTGCAGCGAGATGCCGCCCGGCGCGAACCCTTCGGCCTTAGCATCGTACGCGCCGGTGATCAGCCCCATAGCCTCGGACATGACGTTGCGGTGGAACCAGGGCGGCCGGAACGTGCCCTCGGCGACCATCCAGCGCGGCGGGAAGATCACGAAATCAGCGTTCGCGCGCCCGGCCACGTCGCTCGGCGAGGTCAGCAGCGTGAAGATCGAAGGATCGGGGTGGTCGAAGCTGACGGTGTTGATCGTGTTGAACCGCGACAAATCGTAGCGCCACGGCGCGAGATTGCCGTGCCACGCGACCACGTCGAGCGGCGAGTGATCGAGCGTGGTGGTCCACAGCGACCCCATGAACTTCTGGACGACCTCGACCGGCTCATCGCGGTCCTCGAACCAGGCGACCGGCGTCTCGAAATCGCGCGGGTTGGCGAGGCCGTTGGCGCCGATCGGGCCGAGATCTGGCAGGCGGAACAGCGCGCCGTGGTTCTCCGCGACATAGCCGCGTGCTTCGCCATCGGGGAGTTCGGCGCGGAAGCGAACGCCGCGGGGGATCAGCGCGATCTGGCCCGGCGCGATGTCGATCCTGCCGAGTTCGGTCAACAGTCGGAGCCGTCCGGCCTGGGGGATGAACAGCAGTTCTCCGTCGGCATCCATGAAAACGCGTTCGGTCATATCGGTGTTGGCGGCGTAGACGTGGAGCGCGACGCCTTCGAGATCGGCGGGATCGCGGTTGGCGAGCATCGTCGTCATGCCGTCGATCAGATCAGTGTCTGGGGCAGGTGCCTCGATCGGATCCCAGCGCAAGCGGTTGGGCGCGAGCGGCTCGTCGGTGGTCCCGGGCGCGAACCGCTTTGCGCCGGTATAGCGCTCGAACGGCGGATGCTCCGCGGTCGGGCGCATCCGGTAGAGCCAGCTGCGACGGTTCTCGTGCCGGGGGGCGGTGAAGGCGGTACCTGACAACTGCTCGGTGTAGAGGCCGAATGCGGGGCGCTGCGGTGAATTGCGGCCGATCGGGAGCGCGCCGGGGATCGCCTCGGTCGATACGTGGTTGCCGAAGCCGGGCTGGTACGCTCCGCGGTCTTCGGTCTGGCCGGCGGTCTCGCCTGCGGCATTGGTCGGCTGGTGGATTGTCATGGCTTCCTCTCCGTCACCTGTTCCGATCAACGCCCGAACCGCCGGCCGTTCAAACTCTTTTTGAACCGCGACCCCGTCGGTCACGGCGAAGCCGCGCCCTATGGGGCGGCTCCGTCCGCGCCGGCCGGTCGACGGCAGCGCCTGCGCGCTGCATCTCGACCGAAGCTACGCTTCGATCCTCAATCACGCGTCAACCGTGATCACGCCACGCCGGATCTGGTCCAACTCGATGCTCTCATACAACGCCTGGAAATTGCCGTTGCCGAAGCCCTCGTTCCCCTTGCGCTGGATGATCTCGAAGAAGATCGGCCCGAACATGTTCTCGGTGAAGATCTGCAGCAGCAACCCCTCCTCGCCGACATTGCCGTCGATCAGGATGCGGTTGCGGCGCAGGCGTTCGAGGTTGTGGCCGTGGTTCGGCACGCGCTTGTCGACCAGTTCGTAATAGGTCTCGATCGTGTCCTGCAGCTTGACGCCGCGCGCGCGCAGCTTCTCGACCGTCTCGAAGATGTCGTCGGTGGTCAGCGCCAGGTGCTGGATACCCTCGCCGTTGTAATCCTTGATGAATTCCTCGATCTGGCTCTTGTCGTCCTGGCTTTCGTTGAGCGGGATGCGGATCGCGCGGTCGGGCGCGATCATCGCCTGGCTGAACAGCCCCGTCGCCTTGCCCTTGATGTCGAAATACTTCTGCTCCTCGAAGCCGAAGATCTGGCCATAGAACTCCGCCCAGGTCCGCATCTGGCCACGCTTCACGTTGTGCGTGAGGTGATCGAGGAGGTCGAGGCCGACGTTGTTCTCGGCTTCCGCTTCGGCCGCACCCGGAACCTGGTTCCAGTCGTCGTACAAGCTGCCGGCCGCGCCGTGCTTGTCGACAAGATACAGCAGCGAACCGCCGATCCCTTCGAGAACGTAGCTGCCCTCACCGAGCGCACCCGTGCTCGCGTCAGCCGCCTTGGCACCACGTGCTAGCGCCGCGTCGAACGCTTGCTTGGCGTCGTGAACGCGGAACGCCATGCCGCTCGCCGACGGGCCATGATCCGCGCGGAACGCCGCCGCGTGGCCACCGTCTTCGCGGTTGAGCAGCAGGTTGATGCGGCCCCTGCTTGTAGCGCGTGACTGCCTTGGTCGGGTGGGTCGAGGCGGCGACGAAGCCGAACTGCTCGAACTGCGCGGCCATCCGGTCGGGATCGGGCGAGGTGAACTCGGCGAACTCGAACCCGTCGAGACCCATCGGGTTTACGTCCATATGGTCCATCATCACATCCTGACAGTTGGTATCCGTTGTTACCAATCTGGCGGGTTGAACAACTGGTGTCAATCGTTACGATTTCTACATGGCTGACCGCGCACTCGTCCTGGACGATTTCATCCCGTATCGCCTCTCGATCACCTCGAACCTCGTCAGCGAGGCGGTGGCGGATACGTACGAGGCGCTGTTCGGGCTGACGATCCCGGAGTGGCGGCTGGTCGCTGTGGTCGCCGAAGCTGACGGAATCACGCAGCAGCAGGTCGGCCAGCAGACCCGGATGGACAAGGTGACCGTCAGCCGCGCGGCGATCGCGCTGGTCGAACGCGGGCTGATGCAGCGGCATGCGAACCCGGAGGATCGCCGCTCGCATCTGCTGAGGCTGACCGACGACGGTCACACGCTCTACGCGTCAGTCGCACCGAAGGCACTCGATCTCGAACGCCGGATCTTCGCCGGGTTCTCAGGCGCGGAGGTCGAGCAGTTCGTCGCGATGCTGCGGCGGATCGATGCGGTGACGATCGACCTCGTTCAGGACTCCCACGGCGGCGTTGGCGACCAGAGACCACGCAGGTAATCGAGCAGTGCAGCGGTACCCGACGACACCGGGCCGCGCGCATGCACTGCATAGATTCCGACGTCCGCAGACCCGGCCAGTTCCGGCAGGATGCGGACGAGGCGGCCACTCGAAAGGTCCGCGCTCACGTCCCACAGCGAGCGCAGCGCAATGCCGACGCCAGCCAGCGTGAGTTCGCGCACGACTTCGCTGGAGTTGGTCGCGACGTAGCTCGGGCGATCGATCGTAACGTCGCCATCTGGTCCGGCTAGGCGCCAAGGCATCTGGCCCTTCGCTGCGAGCAGGCGGTGTTCCGTAAGATCGGCCGGGTTGCGCGGCGCTTTATAGCTCGGAGCAGCGCACAGAACGCGACGGCTGTCGGCAAGGCGATGGCCGGTCAGGCTTGGCGGCACCGCTGGCGCGATTCGGATCGCGAGATCGAGCCGGTCGCCGATGACGTCGGAGAACCCATCCGACAGGTCGAGATCGAGTTCGATCCCCCGGATACGCGTCGAGGAACGGCTTCAGGTGCGGCGCGATGTGGAGGCGGCCGAACGACGTGGGTGCGCTGACCCGTAATGGTCCGGTCGGCGTATCCGTACGGTCCGACACGCGAGCCTCAGCGTCGCGGATCGCTGCGAGGATCTCCACCATGTCACGGTGATAGGCGGCGCCGCGCGCGGTGAGGTCGAGCCGGCGCGTGGTGCGGTTGAGCAACCGCACGCCGAGCCGGGCTTCCAGCCGCGCGATCCGCTTCGACACCATCGCCGGCGAGATACCCAACGAACGCCCCGCCGCACTGAGGCTGGCGGTGCGGACGACTTCGGCGAAGAGGACGATGTCGGGGTCCATTCGTTCTCCAGGCGATCAACAGCTTTCGGTTTATGATGTCTAGTGGCGAAGGTGGCGGGCGTCTATCGTGCTGCTAGAGCATAGGAGAGCAGCATGGCCGAGATGATCGAAAACGCGGGTCTGAAGATCGCCGCATCGCTGGTGGACTTCATCGAGACACAGGCGTTGCCGGGGACGGGTCTCGATGCGGCCGCGTTCTGGCAAGGCGTGTCCGACATCTACGCTAGGTTCGCGCCGGAGAACGCGGCGCTACTCGCGGTTCGCGACGACCTTCAGGCCAAGATCGATGCCTGGCACGAGGCCCGCGCCGGCAAGCCGATCGATCAGGCCGAGTACCAGGCGTTCCTGCGCGACATCGGCTATCTGGTCGACGAGCCTGCGCCGTTCTCGGTTGCGCCCACCAACGTCGATGCGGAAGTCGCCGCGCTAGCCGGCGCGCAGTTGGTGGTGCCTATCCTCAACGCGCGTTTCCTGCTGAACGCGGCGAACGCGCGGTGGGGGAGCCTGTACGATGCGCTCTACGGCACCGATGCGATCCCGGGCGCTGCCGGCAAGGGGTATGACGCGGCACGAGGCGCACAAGTGATCGCGTGGGCGAAGGCGTTCCTCGACGATGCGGTGCCGTTAGCGAACGGATCGTGGACCGACTGGACCGGTGGCACGCCTCAGCTAGTCTATCCGGAGCCAGCTCGTTGGCCATGCGGGCGACAACATCCTGTTGCGTCACAACGGCCTGCACATCGAACTCGTGATCGATCCTGAGCATTCGATCGGTCGTAACGACCCCGCGAACCTCGCCGACGTCGTCCTCGAATCCGCGCTCAGCACGATCGCCGATCTCGAGGATTCGATCGCCGCTGTCGATGCCGAGGACAAGGTTGCCGCCTACGCCAATTGGCTCGGGCTGATGAAGGGCGACCTGACCGCCAGCTTCCACAAGGGCGGCCGCACGGTCACGCGCGTGCTCGAACCGGACCGGCAGTACACCGCCCCCGGTGGCAGCGCGTTCACGCTCCCCGGCCGCAGCCTGATGTTCGTGCGCAATGTCGGCCACCTGATGACCACGCCTGCGATCCTTCTCGCCGACGGGGGGCAAGCGCCGGAGGGCATTCTCGACGGCATCGTCACGTCGCTGATCGGGCTGCACGACCTCAAGAGCACGGGCCCGATCCGCAATAGTCGCGCGGGCTCGATCTACATCGTCAAGCCGAAGATGCACGGCCCCGACGAAGCCGCCTTCACCAACCGGCTGTTCGACGCGATCGAGGACCTGCTCGGTCTCGCGCGTCACACGATCAAGGTCGGCGTGATGGACGAGGAACGCCGCACCTCCGCCAATCTCGCCGCGTGCATCGCCGCGGTGAAGGACCGCGTCGTGTTCATCAACACCGGCTTCCTCGATCGCACCGGCGACGAGATGCATACCTCGATGCGGGCCGGGCCGATGATCCGCAAGGGCGACATGAAGACGTCCAGTTGGATCAAGGCGTATGAGGATCGCAACGTCCAGATCGGGCTCGCCTGCGGGCTCAGCGGAAAGGCGCAGATCGGCAAGGGCATGTGGGCCGCGCCGGACCGGATGGCGGACATGCTCGAGCAGAAGATCGCGCATCCGATGACCGGCGCGAATACCGCCTGGGTGCCGTCGCCGACCGCGGCCACGCTGCACGCGACGCACTACCACCGCGTCGACGTGTTCGCGCGGCAGGCGGAGCGCAAGGCCGAGCCCGTCGCCTCGCTCGATGCGCTGCTGACGATCCCGGTGGCGACCGGCCACAACTGGCAGCCCGACGAAGTTCGCGAGGAACTGGAGAACAACGCGCAGGGTATCCTCGGCTATGTCGTGCGCTGGGTCGATCAAGGCGTCGGCTGTTCTAAGGTGCCCGACATCCACGACATCGGCCTGATGGAGGACCGCGCCACGCTCCGGATCAGTTCGCAGCACATGGCGAACTCGCTGCTCCACGGCATCGCCACGCCCGACGAGGCGGACGCGGCGCTGCGACGAATGGCGGCGAAGGTCGATGCGCAGAACGCGGGCGATCCGCTGTACCGGCCGATGGCGGGGCATGAGGAGGAAAGCCTAGCGTTTCAGGCCGCCCGCGCACTCGTGTTCGATGGTCTCACGCAGCCGAGCGGCTATACCGAGCCGCTGCTCCACGCGTTCCGCGCGCGGGCAAAGAAAAGGGACGCTGCCTGATGCCGCTGTACGAGATCGAGGGTAAACGACCGACGCTGGCCGACGACGCCTGGGTGGCGCCATCGGGCGACGTCATCGGCGACGCACGGTTGGGGGAGGGCGCGAGCGTCTGGTTCGGGGCGGTGATCCGCGCGGACAACACGCCGATCCTCGTCGGCGCGCGAACCAACATCCAGGAGGGCGCGATGCTGCATTCCGATCCCGGTGCGCCGCTGACCGTCGGCGAAGGCTGCACGATCGGCCATCACGCGATCCTTCATGGATGCACGATCGGCGACAACGTGCTGGTCGGGATGGGCGCGACGATCCTCAACAACGCGGTGATCGGCAACGATTGCCTGATCGGTGCGAATGCTCTGGTGACGGAGGGGAAGGTGTTTCCGGCCGGGAGCCTGATCGTCGGGGTGCCGGCAAAGGCAGTGCGCGAACTCTCCCCCGGAGGCGATTGCCGGACTGAAGGTGTCCGCGGCGTCGTACGCGGCCAAGCAGCGCGTTTACGCCGACAGTTTGAGATTGGTCGAGGTATAAAATCCTCCCCCGCGAGGGGGAGGATCGTGAAGGCGGAACCCTTAGAAGCTCAGCCGGCCACCGAGCGACAGCACGACTGCTGACGCATTGCGCAGTGCGCCCGAGGTCAGGATGTTCGTCTGTGCGGCGGTGTTGACATAGGCAGCCGTCCTGCGGTCGATCGTGGTGTTTTCGAAATCGACATACTGCGCAGCGGCGTCGAGTGCGATGCGCGAGGTCAGCTGGTACGACCCACCTGCCGCATAGGTCCAGCGGTCGGCGTCGGGTACGCGGGCATCGCGCAAGCCGTCCTGCGTCGGCGTCTTGGTGCGCTGGACACCCGCGCGGATCGTCGCCTTGGGGTTGACGGCGTAGTCGAAGCCGCCTGCGAGGCTCCAGCTGTCCTGGTAGTTTTCAGGGATCGCGGTGTTCAGCGGGGCACCGAGATCGATCGTGTCGAACTTGCTCCAGTTGTACGCGACGACCTGCGCATTGAGCGTCAGCGCGTTGGTGGCACGGATACGACCGGCGACGATCACCTGGCCCGGCGTGTTGAAGCTCGCCTTGGCGCCGTCGATCGAGACGTTCGAGCTCGCCAGCGGGCCGACCAGCCCGGTGATGTTCAGGCTGCCCTTCAGATTGTGGCGGATGCTCGACTTGTAGCTGACGCCGACGGTCGCGAAGTCGTTGTGCAGCTGAACGCCTGCAGTCCAGCCGAAGTCCCAACCGTCACCCTTCAACTCCTGGAAGCCATCGGGCAGCGCCGCAGACAGGTTGGGGAGCGCGTTGTTCAGCGTCGCATCGGTATATTCGACGTTCAGCGCACCACCGACACGGAGCCAGTCGGTCACCGCAACGCCGATCGACGGCTGGATGTCGATCGTCCGCAGCCGCGTCTTGTCCGCGCTATAGCGTGCCCAGCTGTTCGCCTCGTAATTGGTGGTGAAGCTGAACGGCGACGTCACCGCGACGCCGATCGCGATCCGGTCGGTCAGCGGATAGGCGATTGCGCCCGACGGAACGACACCCTTGTTGATCGGATCGCTCGACGTACCGTTGCCGCCGACCGGCGCGTAATTGAACCCGGTTGGACGGCCGGTCGTGGGCGAGAAGGTCGGGCGGCCGATGAGCGTGCCGGTGTCGACGACGTCGCCCTTGGGCAGGATCGCGCTTGCACTCAGTGTCGCGCTGCCGTCGCGGATACCGGCGATCGCGGCCGGGTTCCACCACAGCGAGTCAGGGCCGGTATCGGCGCCTTCACCCGAGAATGCGCGACCGGCGCCGCGTGCGGACTGTGCCTGGAGATAAAAGGCATCAGCACAGGCGGTGCTGGCAAATCCGAAAGCGGAAACGAGTGCTGATACCGCCAGAAGCGGAGCTTTGGTGCGAAGCGTCATGGGTAAGGTCCTGAAAGCTATACTGATAATAGGGAGATGGAAGCCGCGTCTCAGCGCACACGCGTCCAGGTCTGGGTCTTGCAGAGCGGGAAGAAGACGCAGCCGCGCAGCTTGAGCTGGTTCGCACCGAGCGGCGTGATCTTGCCGCTATACGTCTTGCCGTCCTCGGCATTGTAGACTTGGCCACTGCTCCAGACACCGTCTGAGTCCGACTTGAAGCCGCTGAGCATCTGCAGGCCCTGGATCGGGCGATTGCGCAGCGCGGTGTTGGAATTGTTCGCGTCCTTCATCGAAGGATTGGCGCGCAGCGCGTCGGAGGTGAGGATCTTGCCGCAGATCGAAGGGCCGCAACGAGCGATCTCGACGATGGCGTTGTGAGTCTCGGTCTTCCAGCGGCCGATGACGGTCTCGGGCGTGGCAGACGCGCCGGCGAGCAGGGCGGTGGCGATCAACAGGGACATCTTCTATCCTCTCCTAGTGTCGTTTGGCGCGCCGTATGCGTACGGTCGCTAAAATCTCGTAAAGCCGGCGACGTTATCGCGACCTCGTTGCCGTATACGGCAGTTATCGCTCCCGACTAGAATTGTACGAAGACAAGTCAAGTCTTCTTACTGATTTCGGGCGGTGAAAAAGTGTTCATGCGCACGGTGTGCCCCCGCGCAAGCGGGGGCCCAGGTTCACGAACGGAGCGCTGCTTGACCCTGGGCCCCCGCTTTCGCGGGGAACAGTCTTAGTTCCGCAGGGGCTTGCCGGTTTGCAGCATGTGCACGACTCGCGCCTGCGTCCGCGGGTCCTTGACGCTCGCCATGAACGCGGCGCGCTCGAGGTCGAGCAACTGGTCCTCGGTCACGGTGTCGACAAGATCGGCCTCGCCGCCGGTCAGCACCTCGGCAAGGCGATCCGCGACGACGAGATCGTAGTCGGTCGCCATGCCCTTCTTGTGGAAGTCCGCCACTGCCATGTTCAGCCCCGTCCGGCCGCTCGCGCCCGCCAGTCGGAAGGTCGGCTTCTCCGGCGCGACATAGCCGTCGACCAGCGACAGCGCCTTGGCCTTCGCATCCGCCAGCAACCGGTCGCGGTTCATCGTGATGCCGTCCGCCTTGCGCAGGATCATCATCTCCTTCGCCTCCGCCGCCGACTTGGCGACCTGCGCGGTGGAGACCGCCTGGAACACCTTGGTCAGCACCGGCATCGGCCCGTTCGGCAGCGTCCGCGACTTGGTCCAGCGATCGAGCATTTCGCCATTGCCGCCCCAGCCGGGGACGAGCCCGACGCCGCACTCGACGAGCCCTGCATAGGTCTCGGCATGCGCCTGCACCGCATCGGAGTGGAGCAGGATCTCGCACCCGCCGCCGAGCGCGAGCCCGGCCGGCGCGCTGACGACCGGGAAGGGCGCGTATTTGAGCGCCTTGTACGCCTGTTGCCCGCCCGAGACGCTGGCCTCGACCATGTCCCACAGGCCGGCGCCGACCGCGAACATCGCTGCGCCCAGGTTCGCACCCGCCGAGAAGTTCGACGCCTCGTTATACACCACCAGCGCCTTGAAACGCTCGCGGACGACCGGGATCGCCTCGTTGATGAGCGCCACGACCTGATCGTCGAGCGCGTTCATTTTGGTGTGGAACTCGAGCGCCGCGACGCCGTCGCCGACATCCCAGAGCGACGCCGACAGGTTCGTGAGGATCGGCTGCGAACGGAGCTTGATGTCCTCCAGCAGCTCGACACCGTCCGCACGCGGCACGTCGGCATACTCGCCGCCAGCCGTGAGATACTGACGCTGGCCGTTCTCGACACGGTAGAACGGACGATCGCCCGCGGTAGTCAGGATCGCCGGAACATCGCGACCTTCGGCAGCAAGGCGCGCGGCGAGCACACCCGGTCCCATCCGGTCGATCAGCTCAAACGGCCCGTACTTCCAGTTATAGCCGAGCTTCATCGCGTCATCGATCGCGACGATATCGTCCGCCGCCTCGCCGACCAGCATCGCCGCGTAGGACAGCGTGTTGCCGAGGATCGTCCACGCATAGGTACCGATCTTGCCGGGCTCCGCGATCAGCGCGGCGAGGTCCTTGCCGGTCTTGCCGGGCAACTCAGCGGGCTTCGCCTCGGGGCGGTACTCGCCGGTTGCGAGGTCGAGAGACAGCTTGGTCCGCGTCGCCTTGTCGAGATCGATAGAATCCACCCTTTCCTTTGCGGCCGGTGAACCCTTCCGCGATCATCTTGTCGACCAGCGGCAACTCGCGGACCGTATCGAAATACGGATCGCCTGCGGGCAGCGTGGACGAGAGGCTCTTCGACAGCAGCGGCATCAGATCGACGCCGACGAGGTCGACCAGCCCGAAGATCCCGGTCTTCGGCACGCCCATCGGACGACCGCCGATCTGGTCGGCTTCCTCGACGGTCAGCCCCTGGTCCATCGCCGCGTTGATCGCGATCGCCAGCCAATAGGTGCCGATGCGGTTGGCGATGAAGCCCGGCGTGTCCTTTGCCCGCACGATCCGCTTGCCCATGAAGCGATCGACGAAATCCTCGACCTTCTCGGCGACCGCGACGTCGGTGTGCTCACCGCGGACGATCTCGACCAGCCGCATGTAGCGCGGCGGGTTGAAGAAGTGCGTGATCAGGAAGTCGGCCTTGAACTGGTCCGAACGTCCCTCGACGAGGTTGCCGAGTGGGATCGTCGAGGTGTTCGACGACACTGCGGTGCCCGGACGCTTCAACGCCTCGAGCTTGGCGTAGAGCGACTGCTTGATATCGATTCGCTCGACGATTGCCTCGACGATCCAGTCGCACTCGGCGACTCGACCCAGATGATCGTCGATGTTGCCCGTCTCGACCAACTTGGCCGCACGCTTCGACATGAAGGGGGGCAGGGTCGGTCTTGAGCATTTTCGCGACCGCGCCCTTGGCCACCGCATCGCGGTCGTCACCCTCGGGCAGGTCGCGCGGTACGATGTCGAGCAGCAGTACCGGGATGCCGGCGTTCGCGACTTGCGCCGCAATCCCTGCGCCCATCACGCCTGCGCCGATGACGCAAACCTTCTTAACCTGATCAACCATCATGCGCGCTCCAGCACCGTTGCGATGCCCTGACCGCCGCCGATGCACTGGGTGGCCAGCGCGTAGCGGCCACCTTCACGCGACAAGAGCGCAGCCGCCTTGCCGACGATCCGCGCGCCAGTCGCACCGAGCGGATGGCCGATCGCGATCGCACCGCCATCGAGGTTGATCGTCTTGTCCTTCAGGCCGAGGTCGCGGATGCAGGCGATCGCCTGGCTCGCGAACGCCTCGTTGATCTCGACCACGTCGAGGTCGGCGACGGTGATCCCGGCGCGCTCCAGCGCCTTCTTCGATGCACCGATTGGGCCAAGGCCCATCGTCTCGGGCGCGCAGCCCGACACACCGATCGACTTGATCCGCGCGAGGATCGTCAGGCCGTGCTTCTTCGCGAATTCTTCCGAGGTGACGAGCACCGCGGACGCGCCATCGGTCAGCGGCGACGACGTGCCGGCGGTCACAGACCCGTCCGCGCTGAACGCAGGCTTCAGGCCGGCGAGCGCTTCGGTCGTCGTGCCGGCGCGGATCGTGCCGTCCTGGCTGACCGGGCCCGCCTTCGTCTGGATCGTCACGATCTCGTCGGACAAGCGGCCATCGGCACGCGCCGCAGCGGCCTTGTCCTGGCTTTTCACTGCAAACGCGTCCTGCTCGGCGCGCGTGATCTGGTAATTGCGTGCTACGTTCTCGGCGGTCTCGCCCATGCCCATGTACGCGCCGGCGCTCTTCTTCGCGAGCTCGGGGTTGGGGGAGGGGGGTTGTAGCCGCCCATCGGCACGCGGCTCATCGATTCGAGGCCCGCGCAGATGAACGCCTCGCCGGCGCCCACCGCGATCTGGCCGTAGGCGATGTGGATCGCGCTCATCGACGAGCCGCAAAAGCGGTTGACCGTCATGCCACCGACCGAGATCGGCAGGTCGGCGATCTGTGCGATCAGCTTGGCGACGTTGAGGCCCTGCTCGCCCTCGGGGAACGCGCAGCCGAGGATGATGTCCTCGATCTCGGCGGGATCGACGCCGGTCTTGTCGAGCAACCCGCGAGATCGTCTGCGCGGCGAGATCGTCCGGACGGACGCGGGCGAGCTCGCCCTTGCCGGCGAGGTGGAACGGCGAACGGGCGTACCCGGCGATGACGACGTTGGTCACGATGATCCTCTCATATTGCGGTCGACCCGGTTAACGCTTGCGGGTTACCCTTAAGGTGCGATACCTCACCTTTACGTCAAGGTGAAGCGGCCGACAATATGGCTTACGCACACTGAGCAATGGAGAGCGAGATGCAGGACACTTCCGGGGGCAAGGCGATCGGCGTTCCGCTGCTGGGCGAGCCGCGGCTGCTGGGCGACATGCTCGACCTGTCGGTGCAGCGGTTCGGGTCGCGCAACGTGCTCGACTTCATGGGCCGGACGCTGACCTATGCCGAGCTGGGCGAGTCGGTAGATCGGGCGGCGCGGGGACTCCAAGATCTCGGCGTCGTGAAGGGCACGCGCGTCGCGCTATGCCTGCCGAACACGCCTTATTATCCGATCCTGTTCTTCGCGATCCTCAAGGCGGGCGGCGTCGTCGTCAACGTCAACCCGCTCTATGTCGAGCGCGAGCTGGCGCACCTCCTCGAAGATTCGGGCGCGACGATCATCGCCACCTGCGACATCGCCGAGATCCACGCGCGCGTACTGAAGGTCGCGGGGCAGATGGGCGTGAAGCACGTCATCACCTGTCCGATCGCCGGCGCGTTGCCGACATTGAAGTCGATCGCCTACCGCATCTTCAAGCGCGCCGAGATTGGTCATGCGCCCAGCGACGCACGGCATTCGACGTTCGATGTGCTGCTCAAAGCGAAGGGCGCGCCTGCTCCGGTCCCTGTCTCCCCGGACGAGGTTGCGGTGCTGCAATATACCGGCGGGACGACCGGCGAGCCCAAGGCGGCGATGCTCAGCCACGCCAATCTCGTCGCGAACGCCGATGCGATGGTCGTGTTCGTCGGCGGCGAGCAGCCGCACCAGGACCGCGTGCTTGGCGCGCTGCCGCTGTTCCACGTCTTCGCGCTGACCACCGTGCTGACCTATTCGATCCGCACCGGCGCGGAGATGATCCTGCTGCCGCGCTTCGAACTGCAGCAACTGCTCAAGACGATCGAGCGGACCAAGCCGAGCTATTTCCCCGCGGTGCCGACGATCTACGCCGCGATCACCACCGCGGCCGAGACCCAGAAGATCGACCTGTCCTCGATCCACGCCTGCATTTCGGGCGGTGCGCCGCTGCCGGCAGAGGTGCGGATCGCGTTCGAGGCGGCAACCGGTGCGAAGCTTTGCGAGGGGTATGGCCTGTCGGAGGCTTCGCCGATCATCACCTGCAATCCGATCGATGGTCTCAACAAGCCAGGCTCCGCGGGGCTGCCCTTTCCCGGCACGACGATCGAGATTCGTGACCGCGAGGACCCGACCCGGCTGCTGCCCGTAGGCGAGAATGGCGAGATCTGCGCGCGTGGACCGCAGATCACGCAGGGCTATTGGCACAAGCCCGCCGCCACTGCCGACCTGTTCGCGGACGGCGCGCTGCGCACCGGCGACGTGGGGCACCTCGATGCGGACGGCTACCTGTTCATCGTCGACCGGATCAAGGATTTGATCCTCGCCGGCGGCTACAACGTCTATCCGCGCGTGATCGAGGAAGCTTTGTACGAACACCCCGCGGTTCTCGAAGCGGTGGTGATCGGCGTGCCCGACAAGTACCGCGGCCAAGCGCCGAAAGCGTTCGTCGTACTGGCCGAAGGTGCGGTCGCTACCCCGCTCGAACTGCGCGATTTTCTGCGCGACAAGATCAGCAAGATCGAGCTTCCCCGCGAGGTCGAAATCCGCGACAGTCTCCCCAAGACGCTGATCGGCAAGCTATCCAAAAAAGGAACTTGTCGCTGAAGAGACCGCAAAGGCGGCGGCGTCGGAGGCGAGGGGAGTGGACGCGTGAACGACCGACAGGACGATCTTACCGGCATACAGGAAGTCTCGCGCATGCTTGGCGTGAGCGCGCGGACGCTGCGGTTCTACGAGGACAAGGGGCTGATCGAGCCCTGCCGGATCGGCACGACGCGGGTCTACACGCGGCGCGAGGTCGCGCGGATGCAGCTGATCCTGCGCGGAAAACGTCTCGGTTTCACGCTGCGCGACATCGAGGGAGTTCCTCGATCTTTACGACGCCGACCCGCAGCATGTTGAACAGATGCGCGCGCTGGCGGAACGGTGTCGCCAGCGGATCGACCTGCTCGACGCGCAACGCGAGGCGATCGTTCAGACGCGGGATGAGTTGGAGAAGATCGAGCAGGAGGCTCTCGCGCGGATTCCGGCGGGGACGGTCTAGGGCCTACGAGACGCGACCGCCCTGAAACTGCACCACCCTTCGAAACTGCACCACCCTCGAAACTGCACCACCCCGGCGAAGGCCGGGGCCCAGTTGGAGAGGTGGCAATAACGAGGCGCATCGCGGGTCAGCAACGTCCCCAACTGGACCCCGGCCTCCGCCGGGGCGGGGTTTGTCGGTGTGATCGAGGAGCGTGTAGAATCCTCACCCGCCAGGGGGAGGTGGCTGGCACTTGCCAGACAGAGGGGGAGGACACGGAAACTGATGTTCCGTGTCCTCCCCCCTCCGCCACCTTCGGTGCCACCTCTCCCCTTGCGGGGGAGGATCGGGAGTCCGCCCCCGAAGCTTAAAGCCCCACCACGCCGCCATCGGTCTTGGTGATCACGATCGTCGCGGACCGCGGCCGTGACGGCGTCGTCACCGCGCCCGCCTGGTTGGCAGGCCAGCTGCTCGTGATGTTCGTCGGCCCGCCATTCTCGCCGGGATGCTGGATGTTCACGAACAGCGACCGGCCGTCCGGCGTCGTATGGATACCGGTGATCTCGCACTCCTTGGGCCCGACCAGGAAGCGGCGGAGCGCCGCCCCCGGAGCCTTGCCGACGCGCGTCGTCACTGAGCCGGTTGCCGCACCAATCGTGTTGGTCACCGTCCGCGTGCCGCCATCGTTGACGATCCCCGGCACCGACGCGAGCAGCATGCAGTTGGTAACGTCTGTGAATGCGCCGTCGTCGGTCTCGATCCACATCACTGGTGCGATCGTCCCCGAGGCGTTGCTCGGCAGGCCGAACCACAGGCCGTCCGGCGACGAGAAGTCGTTGGTCGCATCGAGACCCGACAGGTTGATGTTGGTCGCATCCAGATCGGAGCCGGCACCGAACGCATAGATGTCCCAAGCGAACGTCGTTGCCTCGGATGTGTCACCGGTCTCGCGCAGGCGGATGATGTGGCCGTTGGCGTTACCCGTGGTCTGGCCGCCCGTGGTCTTGGGATCGACATAAGCGCGCGGGTTGGGGGCGTCCGCGGTAGCCACCGTCCGCGACGAGTTGTTGGTGAGCGTGCAATACATCTCGCCGGTCGCCGGGTTCACCGCCGTCCATTCCGGACGATCCATCCGCGTCGCACCCAGCGCATCCGCTGCCAGTCGCGTGTTGATCAGCACATCGACCTGGCTCGAGAACGGATAGGCTGCGTTGGCCGAGGTGAGGGGCCCCTGGCCGAACACCAGTGGGAGCCACTGACCGCTGCCATCCGCCGCGAGCTTCGCAACATAAAGCGTTCCTGCGTCGAGATACTTGTCACCGATTGCGAGACGGTTCGCGGCCGTCGCATCCGCAGCCGACCAGGGCGTCGCCGATACGAACTTGTAGATATACTCGTTCTGCGCGTCGTCGCCCATGTAGAAGGCCGGCTTCACGCCCGCGATCGTCCGGCCGATTTGGCAGCCTTCGTGGTTCATGCGACCGAGCGCGGTCCGCTTGCGCGGCGTCGAAGCTGCGTCGAACGGATCGATCTCGACCACCCAGCCGTACTGGAAGATCTCGTTGCGGAAATCGCCCGTGCCGTCGGCCGGCGCGCTGGCCTGTGCGGTGATGTTCCAGCGCGAATAGATCGTGCTGGTCGTGTCGGCTGGCGTGACCGTCGACCAGCCATAGTTACCGCCGGTGTTGCTCTCGCCCTTGCCGTAGCGCGTCAGCGAGGTGTTCGCCTTGACGCCCACGGGACCAGTTGCCGCGCGCCGCGCCGCGTCGCCGACCTCACGCTTGAAATAGCCGACCCAGTTCTCTTCGTTCGTCAGGTACGTGTGCCAAGGCATTGTACCGTTGGCGCAATTGTTGATCGTGCCGCGGCCCGTGGTGGCGTCGGGCGAATAGCGCGTCTTGAGGCTGTCGGCGCCACGCACCGGCCCCGAAAAGCTCATCGGCGTCAGTGGTGTGATGCGGCGATTGAACGACGAGGCAGTCGTGTAGCTCCAAGCGGCGGCGCGGTTGACCTCGATCACCGAAACGCCGTGGCACTCCATCTCCTTCAGCGCTTCCGCCTCGGGACGGACGCCGGCGGTGGTGGTCGGGCCGTTCGGATGCAAATAGGCCTGGGTGATGTTCTCGTGGTTGAGCACGAGCAGGCCGCGCGTGTTGCCGTTGGCGTCCGGCGTACCGGTGGCGGACATGCCGAAATAGCTCATGCCGTCATGATGATCGCCCGCGCGCTTCGAGAAGGTCGCATCGGTACCGTCATTGGCATACGCGCCAACGCCGCTGCCGATCGGATCGCCGAGCCGGTACAAGACCGTCACCGCATAACCCGCAGGCACTGCAACGACATCAGCGAGGCTCTTCGCAACGGCCGTGAAGCCTAACGAGGCCCGCGCCGACGGTCACGCTGGTCGTCGCGCTGACCGAACCGCTGGCTGATACCGCGGTGAACTGGAAGCTGAGGACGGTACCGGCAGCAGCACCCGGTACGACGAAGGTCGCGGTGGCGGTCGAGGCACCGGCGAGCGTCACGGCGGGGCCGGCAGTCTGGGTCCAGGTTACGCTGTCGACCTGGCCGATCGCTGCGCCGGTCAGCGTCGCGACGCGGCCCGCGGTCGAGCTGCCGCCGGCGGTCGCCGTCACCGTGACGGGGCTCGAGCCGTTGCCGTCATTGTCGTCGTCGCAGCCGGTCAGCAACATGCCGCCGAACACCGCCGCGGCGGTTGCGGACATGCCGCCCATCAAGGTCTGGCGACGCGAGTAACGCGACTCGATCAGGTCGTTGATATGCGGATTGGCTGTCGGGTTGGTATCGATATCGCCGTCGGTATAGATGGTCTCGAACGTCATGCTTGGTCCCCCCGGGGATGGTTGCGTGGTGTGTAACGGTGCGTGGAAATCAGAATTTCGCGCCCAACTCGACGCCGTAGAAGCGCGGCTCGCCGGCGATGTAGGTCGGGATGCCGAAGCCGCCGCCGGTGTTGCCCGCGTCGATCAGGTAGCGCTTGTTGGTCGCGTTCCGGACGAAGCCGCCGACGCTGTAACGACCTTGCGCGAACTCGACCCCGGCGCGCGCGTTGACGAGCGTGTAGCCAGGCGTGCTGATGGCCGGGTTGTTCGGCAGCTCGAAGAACGCCTTGGTGCGGTAGGTAACGCTCGGCGTGGCGTAGACCGTCGCGCCGCCGACCGGGAGGCGGAGGATCACCCCGCCCGACGCGGTCGTGTCCGGCTGAAGGCGGAAGCGGTTGCCAGCGAATACGCCGTTCGCCGCTTCGTCGCCGATACCGCCGTCGATGTACGCAAATGTCCCGAATACCGAGAGATACGAGGCGAGCTTCAGATTACCTTGAAGCTCTACGCCAAGGTTCTTGGCCGATCCGGCGCTCTGCGTCGTGGTCACGCCGTTGTTCGTCACCGACACCTGGAAGCCGTCATAGGTCTGGTAGAAGACCGACGCCGCGCCGCTGAACGGGCCGACGCGTCCCTTGATGCCGCCTTCGTAGTTCCAGACGTTCTCCTGCGGGACGACCTGCAGGTTGGGGCCGACGCCGAACGCGGTGCGCTGGGCGGCGAGCTGGACCACCGGCGAACGGCGCCCCTTGCTGATCGTGGCGTAGAGATTGACCGCGTCGTTGAGCTTCAACAGCGCGTTGAAGCGCGGCAGGATCGCGGTGAAGCTCTTCTCCGCGACGAACTTGTTGCCGTTGGTGTTGGCCGTGCCGAGCAGGCTGGTCTGGGTACCAAGCCCTGCAAGGATCACCGAGTTCGGCTGGATCGACGAATAACCCGACTGGCGGTCCTCGATCAGGATGCGTGCGCCTGCCGTCAGTTCGAGCGCAGGCACCGGAATGTACGTTGCGTCAGCGAATACCGAGTAGGTGTCGTTGTTGCCATTGTTCGTGAACTCTGCCGCGTAAGGTATTGCGGTAGCACGACCACCGGTCAGTACTCCAGTAGCGCGGGTTGCCGGAATTGTGCCGTTGGGTGCGACGCATCCGGTCCCGGTCGGGATGCCCGCGCCGTTCAGTGCCGCGCGGATCGGGGCATAGGCGGGCGTGACCGAGCAGGCGAGATACGTACCCTCTTCGGTCGCGAACGGGACGCGCTGGAAGCCGTTCTCGAAGAATGCGTTCCAGCCGACCGAGGCGCGGTACTTAGGCCCTTCGAAAGCAAAGCGGCTCTCATGACTCCACTGGTCGCCCTTCGCGTCCTCGGCGAACTCGAGATACGCGGCAGGGCCACCATCGGCGTCGAACACTTCGAGCGCATCGAATTTGCGATACCCGTTGACGGTGGTGAAGGTGATGCCCGGCGACAGGTCGGCGGTGATCGTCAGGTTCGCGTCATAGACGTTGCGGTCGAGACCGAGCTTCCGCGCGCCGAGCACCGCCGCACTGTACGGAGAGCCGGAGAGTTCCGCGTAGCCATAGTCGCCGGTCTGGCCGCCGGTCGGGGCATGCGCGCGGCTCTTGAATGCGGTGCCGGGGTTGCGCTGTCCGTCATAGGTCAGGACGAGGTCGGCGGTGATGCTGTCGCTCGGGCGATAGCGGAGCGAGCCGCGGATGCCGCGCTGGTCCTGGCCGTTCAGATCGTCCTGGTCGACGCCGCCCTGGTTCTGGTTCGGCACGTTCGCGTCGCCCGCGATGTTGCGGACGTAACCCTTGCGATATTTATACGCGAAGGCGATGCGGCCGGCGAGGACGTCGTTGCCCGCATTCAGGAAGCCCGACACCTGGGTGCGGTCGAAATTACCGTACGTGCCGTTGATCGCGCCCGATACGCCGGGCTCTGGCTTGGCCGAGACGAGGCTGATCGCGCCGACCGCAGCCGCGGTGCCGAACAGGGTCGCCTGCGGGCCCTTCACGACTTCGATCCGCGAGAGGTCGAACAAATCCTGATACGCGCCGCGCGAACGGCTGATGTCGATGCCGTTGTAATACAGCGTGACGCGCGCGCCCTGCTGCGACGATCCGTTGTCCGAGGTGATGCCGCGGATCACGAAGCCGGGGTTGTTGGCGCTCTGCTCCTGGATTTGGAGACCGGGAATATAGGCGGCGACTTCGCTCAGCGAGTTGACGCCGATCGACGCCATGCGGGCGCCGGTCAGCGCGGTGACGGTAATGGGGACGTCTTCGATCCGCTGTTCGCGCTTCTGCGCGGTGACGACGATCTCGTCATCCGACGTTGCGGCCTCGGTTTCGGCTTGGGCAGTGGCTGGGGTGCCGGCTTGTGCGAGCGCCATGGTCGAGCAGGTCGTGGCGAGCGTCGCAACTGCGAGCCGCGTGAAGATACGTGTCATTAAGTCCCCCGTGTCGTTGCCGTCGCACTACGGGGACGAGGTGACGTTTCGATGGCGTCTTCATGAAAGCAAAATGACTATTCCGTAACGGCGCTGTCACATCGTTGCCGCCGGGGTGTCTTCGATCGCGGCTAGCAGGCGGGCAACACCCGTTACGAAAGCCCGAGACGATGACGATCAACCGCCGCGATGCGCTTAAGAATGCCCTGAAACTTGCGGGCTCGGGTGCGACCCTCGCGCTCCCCGCAGTAGCGTCACAGGCAGCGGGCGCGGTGAAAGCTCGGTTCGATCACGGGGTGGCGAGCGGCGATCCTTCGGTCGATGGCGCTATTCTCTGGACGCGCGCGACACCGGTCGATGCGACGCAGGCCGGCGACATCGCGCTGACCTGGCACGTTGCGGAGACCGAAGGCGGCAAGCCGATCCGCTCGGGCACGGTCAAGGCCCGCGCGGCGCGCGACTTCACCGCCAAGGTCGAGGCGACCGGGCTCCAGCCGGGGCACGAGTACCGCTATTGGTTCGATGCCGCGGACGGCACGCGCTCGCCGGTCGGCCGGCTCCGGACGCTGCCGAAGGGCAAGGTCGCCGACGTCGTCATGGCAGTCGTCTCGTGCCAGCTCTACGCGGGCGGGCTGTTCAATGCTTATGACGCGATCGCCAAGCTCGACCGGCTCGACGCCGTCCTGCACCTCGGCGACTATATCTACGAATACGGCGCCGATGGGTACGGCGCTGACATCGCCAAGAAGATCAATCGTCTAGTCGAGCCGCGTCACGAGATCGTCAGCCTCGCCGACTACCGGATGCGCCACGCTCAGGTGAAGCGCGACGTCGACATGCAGGCCGCCCATGCGCGCGCTGCGTTCATCTGCGTCTGGGACGATCACGAGGTCGCCAACGACGACTGGATGCACGGTGCCGAGAACCACGATCCCAAGACCGAGGGCGACTGGGACGCGCGCAAGGCCGCCGCGATGCAGGCGTATTTCGAATGGATGCCGATCCGCGATCCCAAGCCCGGCCAGCCTTGGGCGGCGATCAACCGGAGCTTCGATTTCGGCGATCTGGCCACGCTGGTGATGGTCGAGACGCGGTTGCTGGCGCGCAGTCATCAGGTCGTGTCGAAGGGCGAGGCGATCACACCCGCCGAGTACGCACCGATGCTGGCCGAACGCGCGCGGCCCGACCGCGAACTGCTCGGGCCGGCACAGCTTGCCTGGGTCGAGAAGACGATGGCGGCATCGGTGACGGCGGGAAAGCCCTGGCAGGTGCTGGGCAACCAGATCGTGATGGCGAAGGTCGCGGGGCCCGACATTGAGCGGCAACTCGGCCCGGTGAAATTCGGCGAGACGATGGCGAAGCTTCCGGCGATGTGGCGCCAGCGACTTGCGGCAGGCATTGCTTCGTACCGTGCCGGCATGCCGTTCGGCCTCGACAGCTGGGACGGCTATCCGCCCGCCCGCGAGCGCCTGTACGCGGCGTTCCGACGTGCGAAGTCGCGGCCGATCGTGCTGTCGGGTGACAGTCATGCCGCCTGGGCGAACGATCTGCACGACGACGCGGGCAAGCTGGTCGCGGTCGAATTCGGCTGCACCGCGATCACCAGTCCGTCCTACGGTTCGTTGTTGCCAGGTATCGGTGCTTTGATCGCAGACGCGAACAAGGGTGAGGTCCGGTTCTGCGACCAGGACGCCAAGGGCTTCACGCTGCTGGCGCTCACGCCTGAGCAGGCGACCGCCGATTTCGTGACCGTGTCGACGGTGTTTGCCAAGCCGTTCACCCAAGCGACCGTTAAGCGGTTTCGTGCACAGGCTGCTCGGCCCGACCTGCCGCTGGAAGAGATCGCCTAAAAGGATCCTCCGTTCGGATAGGATCGGAAACCGGTCGCCGATCGCTTGGATCACCGCTGACAATCAAAGTTTTTCCGCCGCAAAGTTCAATCGACTGTCAATTCCCATTGAGCGAGGGGATATTCGTCTCCTCGGACGGAGATGGGAATGCAGCGAGAGGCTTCGAGTTCGACGGTAGGATGGCCGACCGTCCTTCTGGCAGGTATCGTGTACGGCGGATGGATGGTCGCGACGGCATGGCATGCGGTCATTCCGGCACCGTTGCTGGTGCTGATCGGCGGATGGCTGCTCGCCTGGCAGGGATCGCTGCAGCACGAGGTCATTCACGGGCATCCCACGCGGATCCGGTGGATCAACGACGCGATCGGGTTTGCCCCGCTGTCGTTGTGGCTGCCCTATCGCCTGTATCGCCGCAGCCTGTCGCGCATCACCGCGCGGAGGTCATCACCGATCCTCGCCATGACCCCGAGTCCCGCTACCGCGTGCAGGCGCGTGGTTTCGCCGCAGTCCTCGGCCGGCTCCAATCCTCGCTTCTCGGTCAGACGGTCTTCGGACCTGCGATCTCGGTCGGCCGGCTCTTCCTGCAAGAGTCCCGCCGACTGGCGCGCGAACCGGCGTGCGTAGCGCGCGACTGGGCGCCGCACCTCGTCGCGGTCGTGCTGGTGCTCTCGTGGCTCGACCATGTCGGTCTTGGCGTCGGCCGTTACGTCCTCTGCTTCGTCTATCCGGGCATGGCGCTGACCATGGTGCGCTCCTACGCCGAGCATCGCGCCGATCTCGCAAGCCCCGGTCGCGCCGCCAGCGTCGAGCATGGCGGGCTGCTCGGGCTGCTGTATCTCAACAACAATCTGCATGCCGCGCATCACGAGCGGCCGTCGCTCGCCTGGTACGACCTGCCAGCGTACCACCGCCGTAACCGAGCGCGGTTCGCCGACGCGGGGGCACCGATCTATCGGGGATATGGCGAGATCGTCCGGCGGTTCGCATTCAGCGCGCATGACGACATGGTCCACCCCCTCCACCGCGAGCCCGTGTCGTGACGGACCGGATTGCTTCGCTCGGAATGTACGATCACCCCGCGCAGCATGATGCCAACGACCGGCTGTGGTCGGCGATTGCCGCCGTCCTGCGCGAACGCGGTGTCGCGCAGGTGCCCGATCGGCTCGATCGAACGCGCGACGTCCATGCGATCTGGCGTGATCCGGCGCTGCTGTTCGGCCAGGCCTGTGGCTATCCGTTGATCGCCGATCCGGCGCTGGATCTGCGCGTGATCGCATTCCCGATCTATGCCGGGCAAGAAAGTGGCAGCGTGATCGTGGCGAGGGCGGACGATCCCCGTGGGGCGGTCGCGGCGTTTCGCGATAGCCGCGCGGCCATCAACGATCGCCAGTCGAACACCGGCATGAACCTGTTCCGCGCGACGGTAGCGCCGTTTGCGGGGCAGGGGGGCGTTCTTTGCCGAGCTGGTCGAAACCGGCGCACACCGGGCCAGCATCGTCGCGGTCGGGACGGGCAAGGCGGATCTCGCGGCGATCGACCGCGTGACCTATGCGACCATCGCACGGTTCGAGCCGGCGTTGGTGGCGGACCTGAAGATCGTCGCGCTCAGCCCTGCATCGCCGAGCCTGCCCTTCGTGACCGCGGCCGAGACCGATGCCGAGACGGTGGCGGCGTTGCGAAGCGCGCTCGATCATGTCGCTGCCGATCCCGCGCTCGCGGCGGTACGCGAAACGCTGTTCCTCGCCGGGATTATACCCGCCGAGCCAGACGCGCTGACTCCGATATCGACGCTGGAAGCCGAGGCCGTCCGGGCCGGCTATCCCACGCTCCGCTGACATGAAGGACAACGCCGTGTCATCAGCATCCGACCCGATCGACCTCGCCACGACGATCGAAGAATTGCGCAGCGCGCGTCACGCCTGGCGGCAGGAGCAGGACGGCCGGCATAGCGTCGCGCGCTTCCCGTCGCTGGACGAGACCGGTCGCGCGCTCGACGATCTCGTCGCCGCGCTGTTTCCCGGGCGGCTCGGCATGTTCACGGGTCCGGTCGAGCGCGAGGATGCGTTCGTCGAGACGCGGCTGCGGCAGGCGCTGGAACGGCTGCAACGGCAGGTCGAACGCGAATTCGCCTATTGGCAGGAAGAGGCGGTGCTGTCGTTCGACGTCAGCCATGCGAGCATGATCATCGGCCTGTTCTGTGCGGAACTCGGACCGATCCGCGAACTGGTCGACGACGACGTCCGCGCGGCATTCCTGGGCGATCCGGCGGCCCGCAGCGCGGACGAGATCCTGATCTGCTACCCCGGCATCGTTGCGATCCTGTATCACCGGATCGCGCACGCACTCTACGGCCTCGGCGCACCGATCGTCGCGCGGATCATCTCCGAACTCGCCAACAACCGCACCGGTATCGACATCCACCCGGGCGCGACGATCGGCCGCAGCTTCTTCATCGATCACGGCACCGGCGTCGTGATCGGCGAGACCGCGATCATCGGCGACCGGGTGCAGATCTACCAGCACGTCACGCTCGGCGCGCGCAGTCCGCTCGGCGTGACCGACGTGTCGGCGCGCGAACGGCTCGCGCGGCATCCGATCGTCGAGGACGACGTGGTGATCTATGCCGGCGCGACGATCCTTGGTCGCGTGACGATCGGGCAGGGCGCGACGATCGGCGGCAATGTCTGGCTGCTCGAGGACGTGCCCGCGGGGAGCGTGGTGGCGCAGCCGACCGCGGTGATCCTGGCGGGCGATGCTGCGGACCAGCTGCACGAGACGCTGCGGGGTCGAGCCGCATGATGCGTTTTGCCTGTTGTCGGCGCGAGGATGGGCCGCCCAAGCCGGTGATCGGCGTGCTGTGCTGCAACGAAGTAGTCGATCGCCCGATCCAGGCGGTCGCCACCCGCTTCGTCGAGCCGCTGGTACGGTACGCCGGCGCCACCGTCCTACTGGTGCCGGCGGTGGCGGATGCGATGGACACGCGGGCGCTGGCCGGACGGCTCGACGGCCTGTTGCTGACCGGATCGCGGTCGAACGTCGCGGGTGCCCGCTACGGCAAGTCGGACGCGGCCGACGACGCTCTCGATCTGGACCGCGATGCGGTGGCGCTCGAACTCGCGGGCCGGATGATCGAGGCGGGGCGGCCGGTGTTCGGTATCTGTCGCGGGTTGCAGGAGCTGAACGTGCTGTTCGGCGGTACGCTGACCGATGCGCTGGACGATGGCCATCATCGATCGACCGACGATGTGACCGCGTACGAGACGCTGTTCGACCATGTCCACGACGTGAGACTTCGATCGGGCGGGATGCTCGCCGCAGCGATCGCCGAGCCCAGCATCTCGGTCACGTCGGTCCACCGCCAGGGTATCGATCGGCTGGGCGAGGGGCTCAGCGTCGAGGCGCATGCGGTTTCGGACGGGCTGGTCGAGGCGTTCTCGGCGCGCCCGTGCGGCGGCGACGTGCTGGCGGTGCAATGGCATCCCGAATGGGACGTTGCAGCCAGCGCATCCAGTCGCGCATTCTTTTCACTTATCGGCCAGTCGCTTGGGACCTATCGGGACCGATGACTGCGACCGCTCGTTTGGTTCGCACGGAGATCGTCGCAGAGCGATCCACTGACAGGGACACTATTATGACTGCCTATCGTACCGCGTTGACGCTCGCCGCCTCGACCCTCGCCTTTGCTAGCGCGCAGGTAGCCCATGCGCAGGACGTGCCCGCGCAAACGGCGACGGCGCCTGCCGCAGACCCCGCTGCGGTGCCCGACACGGGAGACGATATCATCGTCACGGGCACCCGCGCGGTCGGTAGGTCGCGGCTCGACAGCGCGTCGCCGGTCGACGTGCTGAGCTCGGCCGCAATCCAGCGCCAGGGGACGACCGAACTGGGCGCGGCGCTGTCGGCGATCGCGCCGTCGATCGATTTCCCGCGGCCGTCGGCGGTCGATGGCACCGACGCGATCCGCCCGGCGACCTTGCGCGGCCTGTCGCCCGACCAGACGCTGGTGCTGGTCAATGGCGTGCGCGGCCATACTGCGGCACTGCTGAACGTCGGCGGGTCGGTCGGGCGCGGCTCGGCTGCGGTCGATCTCAATACGATCCCGACCGTCGCGCTCGACCGTATCGAGGTGCTGCGTGACGGGGCGTCCGCACAATATGGCTCTGATGCGATCGCCGGCGTCGTCAACCTGCGACTGCGCGAGGCCCGGTCGGGCGGTGGCATGACCGTCAACTACGGCTTCTACAACACCGATATCGACACGGCGCGCGGCAGCCGCAGCACGAATGGCGAGCATGCGCTGACCGTGTCCGGCTGGCAGGGCATCGGCTTTGGCGAGGACGGCTTTCTAACCGTCTCGGGTGAGTATCTGGATCGCCAGGCGACCAACCGCGCCGACTTCGACACGCGCGCGCTGGTCAAAGTCCCCGGGACGCCGGGTCGTGTGACCGGCCTCTTCGGCGACCCCAAGGTCGAGCAATACAGCATCTTCGCCAACGCCGGCACGACGCTGACCGGCACGTGGAAGCTGTACGGCTGGCTCGGCTATCAGGACCGCGACACGCGCAGCGCGGCTTTCCCACGGTTGCCGCTCGCGTCGGACCAAGTCGCCGTCGACCGACTGACCTTGGCAGGGCTGTCCGATGGTTTCCTACCGCTGATCAATACCAAGTCGCGCGACATCAACTCGGCCATCGGCATCAAGGGCGTGGTCGCCGACTGGAACGTCGACCTGAACGCGAGCTATGGCCGCAACAAGATCGGGTTCCGCACGCTGGACTCCGCGAACTATGCCTATGGCCGCACAACGCAGCGCGACTTCTCCGACGGTGCGCTGATCTACGACCAGTACATCGTCGGGCTCGACGTCGATCGCAAGTTCGACGTGTTGCAGGGCGTCAACGTCGCGTTCGGGCTCGAAGGGCGCCGCGAGGGATTCAAGATACAGTCTGGCGAACTCGCATCCTATGGCTATCCCGCCGCTGGGACCGTGACCGGCGCACTGCCGACCGCACCCCCAGGCGCGCAGGGTTTTGGCGGGTTCTCGCCGGACAACGCGATCGAGCGGAGCCGTCGCAACGGCAGCGTCTATCTCGACGTAGAGGCGCAGGTGACGGACAAGTTACTGCTCGGGCTCGCCGGACGCGGTGAGGATTATTCCGATTTCGGCTCGACCGGCACCGGTAAGGTCTCCGCGCGCTACGACTTCGCGCGCTGGTTTGCGCTCCGTGGAACGGCATCGACGGGCTTCCGCGCGCCGGCTCTGCAGCAACAGTATTTCACGTCGGTTGCAACCGTCATTCAAAACGGAAACCCAGTTCAGACCGGCACCTACCCATCGGTAAGCCCCATTGCGGCTAGGCTCGGAGGCCTTCCTCTCGAGCCCGAGAAGTCGACCAATTTTTCGGTCGGTACCGTCATTCGCTTCGGCGGGTTCGACCTGACCGTCGATGCGTACCGCATCCGCATCCGCAACCAGATCGGTCTTTCGGAAAACATCACCACGTCGTCGACACAATCCGCCGCGGTCAATGCGCAGATCCTCAACTTGCTCGCAGGATCAGGGGCAACGGCGGCACGCTTCTTCGTCAACGGTATCGCCTCGACCACAAAGGGCATCGACGCGGTCGCGCATTACCGGCTTCCGACCGACGCCGCCGGGACGTTCGACCTGACGATCGCCGGCAACGTCAACGACGTGAACGTGACGCGCGTGCCGACATCGACCTCGACGCTCAACCCCGCACCGACGCTGTTCGCCCGCAACCGCATCGAGTCGCTGGAGAACGGTACGCCGGGCGAGAAGGTCACTGGCTCGATCGATTGGTCGCTCGACCAGCTCGGCGCACTCGCCCGCGTCACCTATTATGGCGACGTGACTCAACCCGGCACGACCGCGGCCGGCGACGTGCACAGCGGCAAGCACCTGATCACGGATCTCGAACTTCGCTACCAGGCGAAGAAGGGCGCACAGATCGGGCTTGGCGTCAGCAACCTGTTCGACGTCTATCCCGACGCGACGAGCATCGCGAACAACCCGACCGGGGTGATCGGCTATCCCTATTACTCGCCGTTCGGGTTCAACGGCCGCTACGTCTACGCACGCGCTGGCCTGAGCTGGTGATTAAATCATAGTCGTGCGATAGGGTATTGCGTTCGATCGCATCGCTGGGTAGCTTTCGGTTCCAGGATCGATTTCGCGCATTGCGATCGTAATTCTGCACTAGTCATCACGGAGACCATTCAATGAAGAAGATCACGATCGTGCCAATGATTGCAGTCCTGGCACTTGGCCTCGCCGCCTGCACGAAGCCCGCAGCGACCGAGAACGTTACCGACATTCAGTCGAACACGGTCGTCGAAGAGTCGGACGCGAATCTTTCCGCGGTAGACGGCATCGAATCGAGCAACTCGGCCGATCTCGAGAACTCGGTCGATTCGAATTCGAGCGGCAACGCGCTCTGATCGATGACTTGAAAATGTAACGGATGGTTTGGTTCGGTAATCGAACCATCTGTTCGAAGACTCGAAAGGCGACGTACTTTCCGTTTTAGGGAAGTCGTCGCCTTTTTGTATTTTTGATCCATCGAAGTACGCTGCAGAGCCGATGCATTTCGGCGTAATTTATACTCTACTCACCGAGGGTAGTGAATAACTCTATTCCTATTTGATAAGTGGGTATTACAACGGGGCAACGTCAAGGCGAAGTGAAGCTCCCTAGACGGAACCTCGTGGTCCAGCGGAACCCCTCTGCTGGGCCACCATTTTTGAGCGCGAGGTTTGGAGGAGTTCGCGGCGTGCCGGCATCTGGCAGGGACCGTACTCTCGAGTATTCGCTATTAGTCAGCTGGTCTTCGGTACCGCGTTGGATCGACGTCCGCGCCAATAACGGATCGCGGTCATCACCACCGCGACGACGACTGCGAGGATCGCAACGCCGGCCAACTTGTGCTTCGGCATGATGTTGTGGACCGCGTCGAGCAGCGTATCCCCGAACAGATAGCCGATGCCGGTGAACATCACGCCCCAGACCGCCGCGGAGATCGCGTTGAGCAACATGAACGTGCGTGCGGGGACATGCGACGTGCCGATCGCGATCGGACTGATCGTGCGCAGGCCGTAGAGGAAGCGGAAGCCGAGGATGAAGACCGTCGGGTGGCGTTCCAGCGTGTCGAGTGCCTTGGCGAAGGCCGGCTTGGCGGCGATCTTGCGGACGCGGGCGGTGTCGCGGTAGCGTCGCCCGGCAAGGAAGAAGAGCTGGTCCGCGGCAAACGATCCCGCGACTGCCGCCGCGGCGCTGCCCCAGAGCGGTAGCAAATGCTGATGCGCCAGAACACCGCCGGTCACCACTGCGGTTTCGCCTTCGAGCCCCGCACCCAGGAATATCGCGGCGAGGCCGTATTGGGCGATGAGCGTTTCGATCGACATCGCTCGCCCTTGCCGCAGCGCGGAGTTCTCCGCCAGTATCATTTATCCGCCTCGCTACAGGCGGTTATCGACGTCGATGCGGGCTGCTACCGGCCGAGATAGTCCATCTTGCCGATCGGTACGCCGCGCATCCGCAACAGCGCGTAGGCGGTCGTGATGTGGAAATAGAAATTGGGCAGCACGAACCCGAGCACGTAGTTCTGCCCCGTAAAGTCCAACGTCCGGCTGGGCGTGACGATCGTGACGACAGCATCCTCCTTGCCGTCGATCGCCTCGCGCGGCACGCCCTCGAGGAACGCAACCGTTGCGGCGATGCGCTGCTGCAGCGCTGCGAAACTCGTTTCGTCGTCGGCCATCGCGATCGTCGGGACGCCGCCAAGCCGGACCATCGCGCCCTTGGCCGTGTCGCTGGCGCGCTGGACCTGCGCGGTCAGCGGCGCCATGTCGGTGATCAGGCGCGTGCCAAGCATGTCCGCCTCGGCGATGCCGTGCTCCTGTGCATAGGCTTCGCCCGATTTCAGGATCGCCGAAAGACTGGCGAAACCGCGGCGAAACGCGGGGACGGTGAGGTCATAGAGCTGGGTCATGCACGCAGGCGTAGGCGCGCAATCACGTCCGGTCGAGGAGGAACGCGGCAAGCTGGTTCCAGGCGGGCTGCTTTGCCGCGACGCCGATCGTGTGCAGCGGGCTGCTGGAGGGAAGCGCGACGATGGTCGGTCTAGCCAAGTTCGGTCCGAGCAGCTTCAGGCCCTGCTTGAGCGCGGTACCGCCGTTGAAGGCGACTGCGCGAAGCTTCGGTAATCGTCCGATGAGCGCGACGATGTCGTTGCCTTCGGCATCGAGGATCGCCGCGTCGCTGCTTCCACTCCGCCGCGCCGAGCCGATTACGTCCCACAGCGCCACGCCGCTCGCCCGCAACGCCGACAGCCGATCCTCATAGTCGAGCGTAACGAGATCGCAGCCGACGACCGGCGACATCAGCTGCCAGAACTGGTTCTGCGGATGCGCATAATAGCGCTGCGCGGCAAGCGACCGGTCGCCCGGCAGGCTTCCCAGAACCAGCACCCGCGCTTCAGAATCGAAAATCGGCGGAAACGAGTGCTTGAGCGACATTAAGATCCCCGGACTGTCACGACCGCAAGACTATGCGATACGCCGGTTATAACCTAGGGTCGGCACATATGGTCGCACCACGCGCGGTACGATCACAGGAAGGACTGCCACTTGGCACTGAACGGACAATTACCGGCGCTCGCACGGACCGGTATCGACGGGCTCGACGACATTCTCAATGGGGGGGCTGACACCGGACCGGATGTACCTTGTCGAGGGTACGCCCGGCACAGGCAAGACGACGCTCGGGCTTGGCTTCCTGCTCGCCGGCGCGTCGGTCGGCGAGGCAGGGCTGTATATCACGCTGGCCGAGACCGAAGTCGAGTTGCGCGCGGTGGCGCAGACGCATGGCTGGTCGCTGGACCCGCTGACGCTGTTCGAGATGGTACCGGCCGACGGCCTCGGCGAAGACCATGAACAGACGTTGCTGCATCCGAGCGAAGTCGAACTCGGCGAGACGATCCGCGACGTGATGGCGAAGGTCGATGAGCTTCGCCCCAAGCGCGTCGTGATCGACAGCCTGTCCGAACTGCGCCTGCTCGCGCAGAGCCCGATCCGCTATCGCCGCCAGATCCTCGCGCTCAAGCACTTCTTCTCGACGCGCGCCTGCACCGTGCTGTTCCTCGACGACAAGAGCGGCTCGGGCAGCGATCTCCAGTTGCACAGCATCGCGCACGGCGTCGTCTCGCTCGAACAGACCTTGTCCGGGTTTGGCGCGCAACGTCGACGCCTGCACGTCGTCAAGATGCGCGGCGTGCGGTATCGCGGCGGCTATCACGATTTCGAGATCGAGCGTGGCGGGCTGTGCGTCTACCCACGCCTCGTCGCATCCGAACACGTCATGAAATATTCGGACGAGGCCGTTTCTACCGGGTCGACCGAACTCGACACGTTGCTGGGTGGTGGCTTGATTCCGGGCACCGCGACGTTGCTGACGGGGCCGGCCGGTGTCGGCAAGACGACCGCGTCGGTCCAGTCGGTTATCGCAGCGCTGGAGCGGGGCGAGCGCGCCGCGTACTTCCTGTTCGACGAGCGGTTACCGACGTTGCTGAAGCGGAGTGCGTCGCTCGGCATGGACCTGATGCCGTTCGTCGAGAACGGTCAGCTCGAGCTGCGGGCGATCGATCCCGCCGAGATGTCGCCAGGCGAGTTCTCGGGCGCGGTGCGGGCCGCGGTCGAGCAGCATAAGGCGAAGATCGTCGTGATCGACAGCCTCAATGCTTACCTCCAGGCGATGCCGAACGAACAGTTCCTGATCCTCCAGATGCACGAGATGCTGACGTATCTCGGTCAGAAGGGGATCGTCAGCCTGCTTATCCTCGGCCTGCACGGGATCACCGGCGACGTTCGCTCTGACGTCGACCTCAGCTATCTGTCCGATACGATCGTCCAGCTCCGCTATTTCGAGGCGCATGGCGAGGTGCGGCAGGCGATTTCGGTCATCAAGACGCGGACGGCACGGCACGAACGCACGATCCGGGAGTTTCAGATCGGTAGCAACGGATTGCTGGTCGGCGAGCCCCTTCGCGAATTCCAGGGCGTGTTGACCGGCGTTCCGACATTCTCGGGCGAAGGAAAGACGTTGATGGCCAGTCGGATGGGGATGCAGGACTCGCGCGTCTGACATGGACGATCGCGTCCTGATCCTGGCGCCCCGCGGGCGCGATGCAGCAATAGCATCGGACCTTCTCGGGCGGAATGACATCGTCGCCTATGTGTGTCGCGACCAGATGGACCTGATCGCCGAACTCGCCAAGGGCGCGGGCGCGGTGATGCTCACGGAGGAAGCACTCGCGACCGAGGAAGTCGCACCGCTGGCGGAATGGGTCGCGGCGCAACCCAATTGGGCGGATATCCAATTCGTCGTGCTGGCCAACGGAACGCGGACGCCGCGCACGCCGCGGGCCACGCAACGCCTTACCGACCTGGGCAATGTACTGCTGCTGGAGCGCCCGTTGCATGCCGAGGCCATGCTGGGTGCGATCCGGTCGGCGCTCACGGCGCGACGGCGGCAATATGAGTTGCGCGACGTCGCAGTGACGCTCGAACGCGCAGTGCTCGACCGCACCAGCGAACTACGAACCGCGCGCGAAAGCTTGGAGATCGCGCTCGAAGCCGCCGGCATGGGAAGCTGGGACATCGACCTGACGACCGGCGAGATCCCGGCGTACGCTGCGGCACGACGCGATCTATGGCTATCCGGAGGGCCGACCCGACTGGACCATGGAAACGTTCCTTAGCCATATCGACGTGAAGCAACGCGGTATCGTCACGCGCGCGATGACCGAGGCGACCCGAACCGGCGTTATCGACGTCGAGTACCGCATCGATGCGGCCGACGGTGCGTCACGGTGGCTCGTCGCCAAGGGGGCGGGTTCAGTATGACGATGCCGGCAAGGCCGCGCGGATGACCGGCGTGGTCTCCGACGTCACCGATCGCAAGGAAGCCGACGCGCAGCTCGCGCAGGCGCAGAAGATGGACGCGATCGGTCAGTTGACCGGCGGCGTCGCGCATGACTTCAACAATCTGCTGACGCCGATCGTCGGCAGCCTCGATTTGTTGCGACGGCGGCACAAGGACGACGAGCGTACGCAGCGGATGATCAGCGGCGCGTTGCAGGCAGCAGAGCGGGCCGCGACGCTGACCCAGCGGCTGCTCGCATTCGCTCGGCGGCAGGCGCTGCAACCGCGCGCCGTCGATATCGGCGCGCTGATCGACGGATTGGTCGACCTGATGCGACGCTCGCTCGGGCCGTCGATCACAGTGACGCTCGAGATCCCGCGGCATTTGTCGTCAGCGCGGGTCGATCCCAATCAGCTTGAGCTCGCGCTGCTCAATCTCGCGATCAACGCGCGCGATGCCATGCCCGGTGGCGGCAAGCTGACCCTGACGGTCAGTGAGGTCGTCGTCGACGATCGCAACGTGGTCGGCCTTGCGCCGGACCGCTACGTACGGATCGCGGCGATCGATACCGGCGTCGGTATGGACCGAGCGACGCTAGCCCGCGCGACCGAGCCATTCTTCTCCACCAAGGGGGTCGGCAAGGGCACCGGGCTCGGGCTGTCGATGGTCCACGGCCTCGCCGCGCAATCGGGCGGCACGCTCCGCCTGACGAGCGAACCCGGCTCCGGCACGACGGTCGATCTCTGGCTGCCGGCAACCGAGGAAGCGGCGACCGAGGCGGTTGAGAATACCGCGGAGCCGGTCATCGCGCGGCGTGCGGCGAAGGTGTTGCTAGTCGACGACGAGGATCTGGTACGCGCGGCGACCGCCGACATGCTGCGCGACATCGGCTATGTCGTGGTCGAGGTCCCCTCCGCCAGTCAGGCGCTGTCGGCAATCCGATCCGGTGTCGATGCGGACATCCTCGTCAGCGATTATCTGATGCCGGGGATGACAGGTGGGCAACTCATCACCGAACTCTGGTCGTCGGGCAATCGCATCCCGGCTTTGCTCGTGACCGGCTATGCCGCCGCGGGCGAGGACGTGCCCGAGGGGGTCACCCGTTTGTCGAAGCCGTTCCGCCAGACCGATCTCGCCGCGCGGGTCGACGAACTGCTGCGCCAGTCGCCTCCGGGCCGTCCGAAGCTGCGCGCGGTCGAGTGAGATCGGACCGGGCGGATAACGCCCGGCCCGATCTTCTTCCGGGTTTCAGAAGCCCTTCTTCAACGACACGAAGAACTGGCGTGGTGCGCCGGCGAGCAGCGTCTGGTTGTCGCCGCTCGCGGTGAAGCCGTTCGAGCCGATCGTCGAAATATACTTCTTGTTCGTCAGGTTGGTGACGTTGCCCTCGATCGCCACGCCGTGGAGCGCGCCGTCACCGTCGAAGCGGTAGCCGATGCTGGCGTCGACCAGCACGCGGCTCGGCACCGACTGGTCGTTGAGGTAGGTGAAGTAGCGCTTGCTCATGTAATCCGCGCCGACCCGGCCGGTGAAGCCCGATTGTTCGAGCACGATCTCGCCCTTGACCATGTGCTTGGGCGTATCGACGACGGTGTCGCCCTTGCGGACCTGGACCGAGCCGGACGCGTCTGTGACCGTGTCCTGATATTCCGCGTTGGTGTAGGAATAGCTGGCGAACAGCGAGAGCGGGCGGAACACGCGGTAATTGGCGGAGACTTCCGCGCCGTACGTGCGCACGCTGCCCGCGTTGTTGAGCGTCGGCGCGTTGCCGAGGATGCCGACACCGTTCGCAAAGGCGAGCAGGCGGTTCGAGAAGTCGACATAATAGCCGACCGCCGAAGCCTGGAACGGTCCGCTGTGGAGACGGACGCCGCCTTCTGCGGTCTTCGAGCGCTCGGGCTTGAGGCGCCCGCGGACAGCGTTGAAGCCGGCCTGCGTCGCGGCGAACGGTCCAGTGGTTGCCGACGAGACGAACGCACGCATGTTCTCGGTATAGTCGGCAAACACTTCCGCCGCCGGGGTCAGCTTGAACAGGATACCGGCTTGAGGCTGGAACCAGTCCTTGGCCGAGATACGGCCGACCGACAGCGGCGAGCTCGTATCGGGCAGCATCGTCGCGCTGTTGACGACATAGGCGCCCTTCCACCCGGCGTTGACGATCAGGCGGTCGTTCATGAGCTTCAGCGTGTCCTCGACATGATACTGCATCGTGTCGGTGCCGTATTTGCCGTCCCACTGCGTCGCGTAGGAATTCTTCTGGAATTTCAGCACGTCGCGGTTGGGCGTGGCGCTGTCCGTCATCCCATAGAAGCGCCGCGCCTGCGTGAAGGTGTTGGTCTCCAGCCAGCCACCAATCTCCAAGGTGTTCGCGCCGGTCTCATACGCGATGTTGCTGAGCGCTCCGCCACGCTTGATGCTGTATTCGGTCGTGCGGAAGCCGAGCGGGCTGGGCGCAGTGATGGCGCTGCCGTCCTGGTTCAGCGCGCCGGCCAGGGTCGGCGAATAGGGCGTGATCCACGACCCCTGACCCTTGTTGTTGTGGTAGTAACCGGTCGTGGTCATCGTCAGCTCGGGCGTCAGGTTAGCATCGAGCGTGACGCCGCCGAGGTAATCGCGCCGGACGCCACCTGCATCGAAATACGCATCGTCGACGGTACCGAACCCGGTCGGGAAGGTCGTGCCGACGCCGGCCCATGGCGCGACGAAGCCGACCGACGAACCGTTGTTCGCCTTCGTATACGTCGCGAGCGCTCCCTGGTTCTGGTAGGTTTTCGCGATCTGGAGCGCGAGCGGGTAGTTGTCGGCAATGTTGTCGTTGCGCAGGCCACGACGGCGAATGATGTCGTAGCTGAGATCCTGGTAATCCTGCTCGCGACGATCGGAGAAGTTCACGAACGCGGATAGGCTGCCGAAGCTGCCCAGATCCTTGACGATCTTGCCGTTCGCCTGATGCTGGCGCTGGACGCCGTCGCCCTTCCACTTGTCGGTCGTCAGATAGCCGTAGCTGAGATAGCCCTTCAGCCCGCCGCCGAGATCGCCGCTATCGATGCGCGCATAGCCACGGTACGTGTTGTCCGAACCATAGGTCCCACCGCCGGTGACGTTGGCGGTGTCGCGGGGCTTGTCGCTGAAGAACTGGATCGTGCCGCCGAGATTGCTGGTCGATGCGGTGCCGAGCGCGCCGGCGCCCTGCGCGACTTCGGTGCGGGCGACGTTCTCGGAGATGATCGCGCGGCTGATGTGCAGGCCGTTGACGTTGCCGTAGCTCATGTCGCCGAGCGGCACGCCGTCAAGCGTGAAGCCGAGCTGGTTCTGGTTGAACCCGCGCAGCGAAATCCGGACCGCCCATTCATACGCGCCGAACGGGTCGGACGCTTGGAAATTGACGCCGGGAAGCTTTTCGATCGCCTTCAACGGGCTCGACCCGGGGGTGAGGCGCGCGAGGTCGACGGCGCTGACGCTCTGGACCTGGCGGCTCTGGCCAAAGCCGAGCACGACGATGTCGGACGACGTTTCGGGTGCCGGATCGGCCTGGACCTCTGCCGGCGCAGCTACCGGGGTTTCCGGTGCGGCCTGGGCAAACGCGGCAGGCGTGGCGAGCGCCGCGAGTGCGACACCGGCGAAAAGCGACGATATGGTCTGCATGATGTCCCCTGAAGCGCGACGGCGCTCAGCGGCCCTTTGCCGATCGACGTGACGCGTCGGCGACAGATCGAAGACGAATTCAAGACGGTCGGCGATATTGTTACGGTAGTGACCCGAATGCCTCGCCCAACGGGAGAGAGAAGGGGCCCGCGGCTACTTTGCCGTGGGAAGGGTGAGGGCAGGTGTGCCAGTAACGAAGGCCATCACCCCCCCATCATCCGCGCGATCGTCTTCGCCGCCGCCGCACCATAAGGCGGCTTGAGCCCGGCAAGCTTGGCCACATCGAGCTTCGATTGCTCGTAGACCGCCCGCGCATGGCTGAACGTGCGGAAGCCGTCGATGCCATGATACGCACCCATCCCCGACGGTCCGCTGCCGCCGAAGGGCAGGTCCTCCATCGAGACGTGGAAGATCACGTCGTCGAGCGTCACGCCGCCCGAAATCGTCCGGTCCATCACGCGGCGGCGCTCCGTGTCGTCGGTGCCGAAATAATAGAGCGCGAGCGGCCGGTCGCGGCGATTTACCTGCGCGATCGCGTCGTCGATCCCGTCGTAGCGGCGGATCGGCAGGACCGGGCCGAAGATCTCCTCCTGCATCACGATCATGTCGTCGGTCGCGTCGCGGACGATGTGCAGCGGCATCTTCCGCGAATTGGCGGCGCCGAAATCCTCGTTGGCGGGGTTCACGACCTCGACGGTCGCGCCCTTCGCACGGGCGTCGGCGATCCAGTCGGTAAGCCGCTGGTGGTGGCGATCGTTGACCACCGACGTGTAATCTGCGTTGGCGAGCAGCGTCGGGTACATCGCACTGGCCGCCGCCTTGATGCCGTCGACGACCTGCGCCTCGTTTGCGGAGGGCACGAGGAGGTAATCGGGCGCGAGGCAGATCTGCCCCGCGTTCATCATCTTGCCGAGCGTCACGCGTTCGGTCGCCCGCGCGATATCCGCCGATGCGCCAAGAATGACGGGCGACTTGCCACCGAGTTCCAGCGTGACGGGCGTAAGATTATCGGCGGCAGCGTGGAGGATGTGGCGACCGATCGCAGTCGCGCCGGTGAAGATCAGGTGGTCGAACGGCAGCGCTGCGAACGCCTTCCCGACATCCGCACCGCCCGAGATGACGGCGAATTCGTCCTGCGCGAAATACTTCGGCACGAGGTCGTCGAACAGCGCGGCCGTCGCGGGCGTGTACTCGCTCGTCTTCGCCATCGCGCGATTGCCCGCGGCGAGCACGCCTGCGAGCGGCGCCATCAGGAGGTTAACCGGAAAATTCCACGGCGCGATGATGCCGATGACGCCCCTTGGGCTGGTATTCGACCCACGCCCTCGCGCCGAGCAGCCCCAGTGGGAACTGAACCGCGCGCCGCTCCCGCCGCATCCAGCGGTCGAGATGCTTGGCGGCGTGTGCGATCGGCGCGAGGGAGGCGCCGATATCAGTAATCATCGTCTGCTCGCGGCTACGGTGCCCGAAATCCTCCGATACCGCGTCGCAGAACGCCGCAGCATTGTCCCGCACCATCGCCGCCGCGCGCTTGAGCCGGTCGAGGCGCACCGCTTTGGTGACGGGAAGCTCGGCCATGAAGGCGTCGCGTTGCGTGGCGAGGATCGTCTGCATATCGGTCATTGGCGGTCCTTCAGGGCACGAGCACGATCTTGCCGATATGCGTTGCGGCGGCCATTACGGCAAACGCGTCCCGCCATTCGGCCAGGGGATATATGGCATGGACGCGGGGGGCGGAGGCGACCTTCGCCCGCCATCGCCCATATCGCATCGAGGTTCTCGGTGCCGAGCCGCGGGAAGCGGCGGGCATATTCACCGGCGCGTACGCCGATGACGGCAAACGCGATGTTGGTCGGCAGCGTCGCGATCCGGCCCGAGACGAACCCGACGACCATCAGGCGTCCGCCGAATGCGATGCAGCGGGTCGACTCGTCGAACACGTCGCCGCCCACGGGATCGACGACGATATCCGCGCCCCCCGCCGGTCAGGTCGCGCACCGCGTCGCGAAAGCCGGGCGCGGGCAGGGTGGCGAAGGGCGCGTAGGTGTCGGCGACGATCCGCAACTTTTCCGGCGAGCGCGACGTGGCGATCACGCGCGCACCCAGGGCTTGCGCGAGATCGACCGCGGCAAGCCCGACGCCACCGGTAGCACCGTGGACCAACACCCAGTCGTCGGTCGCGAGCGTGCCCAGACGGACGAGCGCGACATAGGCAGTCAGGTAGGCGACGCCGATCGAGGCTGCCGTCGCATAGTCGAGGCGCGGGGGAATAAGGCGGGCGGCGCTGGCATCGCACGCGACGATCTCCGCGAACGCGGCGAGCCGCGTGCCGCACACCACCCGGTCACCGGGAGCGAAACCGTTAGCTGCATCGGCCTCGATCACGTCGCCCGCGACTTCCCTGCCCGGCACGAACGGGAGCGGCGGTTTCAGCTGATACTCGCCGCGCGTCATCAGCAAGTCCGGATAGTTGAGCGAAGTCGCACGCATCCGCACAAGCAACTGGCCCGGCGACCGCTTCGGCTCGGGTATGTCGTCGAGCGCCACGCCCGACAGGTCCGCCGACAGCGCTGAGACGCGTACCGCTCTCACGCGCCGACCGGGAGGTCCCGGAACGCCTGGTCCTTGTCGACGCGGATTTCGCCGGGGGAGGCCGAGGACGCGTTCGGCGATGATGTTCTTGAGGATCTCGTCGGTGCCGCCGGCGATGCGCAGGCCTGGTGCCCACATCGTCGCGGCGTGGAACGCGCCTTTCAGCGGCGTGAGCGCGGGGTCGGATATGATGCCGTATTGATCGCCCGCCTCGACCGCGGTGTTGCCGATCGCCTGCAACTGGTTGGCGGCGACGATCTTGCCGATCGAGCTTTCGGGACCGGGCACCTGGCCCTTCGACAGCGCGGTGATCGTCCGCATCCGGGTGTTGCGCAAGCCTTCCGATTGCACCCACCAGTCGGCGAGCGTCTGACGGAACGCGGCGTCCTTCAGCAGCGGGCCGTCTGTACCGTTGGCCTGGGCGGCGAAGGCGAGGATGTCCGCGGGGCCGACGCCACCGCTCGTGCCGATCGCGAGGCGTTCGTTCATCAGCGTGAACAGCGCGACCTTCCAGCCGCCGTCGATGGGGCCGAGCCGTTGCGCGTCGGAAATCCGGACGTCCTCGAACCAGACTTCGTTGAAGCTCGACCCGCCGGACATCTGGTGGATCGGGCGGATCTCGATGCCCGGCGCTTTCAGGTCAAGCCAGAACATCGTCAGGCCCTGGTGCTTCGGCACGTCCGGATTGGTGCGGACGAGGACGATGCCGTAGTCGCTGTAGTGTGCGCCCGAGGTCCAGACCTTCTGGCCATTGATCACCCAGTCGTCGCCGTCGCGGACTGCGCGCGTACGGATCGCCGCCACGTCGGAGCCGCCGGCGGGTTCGGAGAAGAGTTGCGACCATATTTCGTCGCCGCGGACCGCAGGGCCGACGAAGCGGTGCTTGGTCGCGTCGTCGGCATAGGCCATCACGGTCGGCACGCACATCCCGAGGCCGATCGTGAAATAGCTGCCGTCGACCGCGTGTTTTGCCTCTTCCTGGCCGAAGATGACGCTTTCGATCGGGGTGCCGCCACCGCCGCCCCATTCCTCCGGCCAGGTGATACACGCATAGCCACCGGCCGCTTTCCGCGCCTGCCACGCCTTCGCCTTGGTCATGTCGTCGGGGTAGTGGCCGGCGTCGTGCTCGGCGATGTTCGCGTCGAGCCAGTCGCGCGCGGCAGCGCGATAGGTGGCTTCGGCGTCGCTGTCCTTGAAGTCCATGTGCTGCTCCGATCAGGCGGCGTTGCGCATTTCGAGTTGGCCGACAAGGCGTTCCCGCCACGCCGCGGGGCTGCCGGCGACGAGCGCGAGCTGGCGCGAGCGGCGGTAATAGAGGTGGCAGTCGGACTCCCAGGTGAAGCCCATCCCGCCATGCGTCTGGATGTTCTCCTTCGACGCGAACCAGTATGCGTCGGACGCGGCGACGCGCGCGGTCGCGGCGGCGAGCGGCAGTTCGGCCGCGCCTGCGTTCAGCGCCCACGCGCCGTAGTAGGCGTTCGAGCGCGCGAGCTCATTCTTCACATACATGTCGGCGAGCTTGTGCTTGATCGCCTGATACCCGCCGATCTGCCGCCCAAAGGCGTAGCGATCGAGCGCGTAGCCTTTCGCCATCTCAAGACAGCGATCTGCACCGCCGAGCTGCTCGAACGCGAGGAGGACGGCGGCGCGGTCGAACACGGCCTGCATCGCGGCGATGCCGTCGTCTGTGCCGAGCTTCTCGCAAGGGGCGTCGGCGAAGGTGAGGCGGGCCGCGCTCCGGGTCGGGTCGAGGGTTTCCAGGACTTCCGCGGTGACGCCTGCGCCGTTCTCGACGAGGTAGAGGCCGTCGCACGCGAGGACAACGATCAGGTCGGCGACGTCGCCGTCGGTGACGGGGATCTTGTCACCGGTGAGCTTGCCGCCGGAAACGGTGGTGCGGATCGAGCGTGCGGTGACCGGGCCGGCGCCTTCGGAGGTGGCGAACGCGGCGATGACGTCGCCCGCCGCGATCCTCGGCAGCCACTTCGTCTTTTGCTCGGCGTTCCCGTACAGCATCAGCGCTTCGGCGACAAAATAGACGGTCGAGACGAACGGGATCGGGGCGCAGGCTCGCCCGAGTTCTTCCGCGATCGCGCAGAGTTCGATGTGGCCGAGTCCGAGCCCGCCGAACTCCTCGGGGATTGCGGCACCCAGCCAGCCTTGGGCGCCGACCGCTTTCCACAACTCATCGTCATAGGCTTTGGTGGCGTCGTCGAGCACCGCGCGGACACGGTCGCTGCCGCAGTGCGCCGCCAGGAACTTGCGAGCTTCGTCCTTAAGAAATTTCTGGTCGTCGGAATAATCGAAGTTCATGCGGACTCCTTAGGCTTCGCCCAATATTCGTCGCGGAGCAGGCGCTTGTAGAGTTTGCCCGTCTCGTGCCGGGGCAGCGTGTCGCGGAAGTCGATCCGGCGCGGCGCTTTCACATGACTGAGGTTCGCGCGGGCGAACGCGCTGAGTTCGGCGGCGAGCTGCACGCGGTCTTCGGACGGGTCGGCAGGGCAGACGATCGCCACCACCTGCTCGCCCATCTCGTCGTCGGGTGCGCCGATCACCGCGACATCGGCGACTTTCGGATGCGTGACGAGGGAGGTTCTCGATCTCGGCCGGGTAGATGTTCACACCGCCCGAGATGATCATGAAGCTCTTGCGGTCGGTGAGGTAGAGATAGCCCTCCTCGTCGAGCCAGCCGACATCGCCGAGCGTCGTCCAGCCATGCGCGTTGGCGGCCTCGGCAGTCTTGGCGGGGTCGTTGTGATATTCGAACGCCCCACCGCCCGCGAAATAGACGTCGCCTTCAGCGCGTGGCGGCAGAGCGTTGCCCTCCTCGTCGCAGATCATCGTCTGCGCGGTCAGGTTGCGGCCGACCGAGCCCTTGTGCGTCAGCCACTCCGCGCTGGAGATCGCGCAGAACCCGTTGCCCTCGGTGCCGGCGTAATATTCGCCGATGATAGGGCCCCACCAGTCGATCATCGCCTGCTTGACCGGCAGCGGGCAGGGGGCGGCGGCATGCCATACCGCCTTCAACGACGACACGTCGTAGCGCGCGCGGACTTCGGGCGGCAGTTTGAGCAGGCGGATGAAGTGGGTCGGCACCCATTGCGCGTGCGTGACGTGAAACCGTTCGATCGCGGCGAGCGCGGCTTCGGGATCGAAATGCTCCATCACGACGACGGTGCCGCCGACCTGATGCACCGCCATCGACCAGCGCAACGGCGCGGCGTGATAGAGCGGCGCGGGCGAGAGATAGACCATCTCGGGGGTGAAGCCGTACAGCCCCTTGCCGAGCATCACGAGCGGCGAGACGTTGGTCCCGAACGGCTCGTCCGACAGTGCGTGTTTGACGCCCTTGGGCTTGCCGGTGGTGCCCGAGGAATAGAGCAGGATACCGCCGGGTGAGGGGTCTGCGATCGGCGTGGTGGGCATCGCATCGCGTGCGGCTTCGTAGGCCGCGTACCCGTCGATTGGGCCGTCGACGACGTAGCGGCGCACGTCGTCAAGCATCGGTATTAGCGCGGCGGCAACCTCGGCGCATCCCTTGCTCACGATCAGCGCCCGGCAATCGCCGTCCCGGATGATGTACGCGGCCTCGACCGCAGTCAGTTTCGACGAAAGGCAGGTGCAATAGACGCCGGTGCGCTCGGCTGCCCACATCACCTCCAGATAGCGCGGCGAATTGTCCATCAGCACCGCGATCCCGTCGCCGCGCTTCAACCCGAGCGCCCGGAGCAGATGCGCGCCCCGGTTCGCCCGTTCGTCCAAGTCGCGATACGTCACCGTCTCGCCCGTCGCCGCCATGATGTAGGCGGGTTTGTCGGGCGTCGTCAGCGCGTGCGCGACGGGGTGCATCAGACGCGCTCGATGATGATCGCCGGCGCCATCCCGCCGCCCGCACACATCGTCACGAGCCCGCGCTTCAGGTCGCGGCGTTCGAGCTCGTCCAATATCGTGCCGATCAGGATCGCTCCGGTCGCGCCGATCGGATGGCCCAGCGCGATCGAGCCGCCGTTGACGTTCACCTTGTCGCGGTCGAGCTTCAGGTCGCGGATGAACTTCTCGGCGACCACCGCGAACGCCTCGTTGATCTCCCAAAGGTCGATATCGTCGACGGTGAGCCCAGCCTTCGCGAGCACCTTCCGCGCCGCGGGGACGGGAGCGTTGAGCATCAGCGTCGGGTCGTCGCCCATGTTCGCCATCGCGACGATCCGCGCGCGGGGTTTCAGCCCGTGCTTAGCGGCGTAGTCTGCGCTGGCGAGCAGCACGGCGGCGGCGCCATCGACCACGCCCGACGAATTGCCGGCATGATGGACGTGCTTGATATCGACGTCGGGATAGCGGCGATTGATCTGCTTGCGATACGTCGTGCCCTTGTCGTCGAGCGGAATGTCGGCGATCCCAGCGAACGAGGGGCGCAACGCCGCAAGGCCCTCTGCGGTCGTGTCGGGCCGTGGGTATTCGTCCTTTTCGAGCACTAGCGCGCCGATGTCGTCGGTGACGGGGACGAGGCTGCGATCGAACCGCCCTTCCGCGATCGCCACAGCGGCGCGGCGCTGGCTCTCCAGCCCGAGTGCTTCGAGCGTTTCGCGGTCGATCCCCTCGATGCTGGCGATCGCGTCGGCGCAGATGCCCTGGTTCGATTGCGGATGCGCCGCGTCGAGCCTGGCGTTGCCCGAACCGATCCCAAGCGGCCGCTTCCCCGCCGCCATGTCGTCCTGCATCATCGTCGTAGTCAGCGACATCATCTCGGTACCCCCGGCGATGACGAGGTCTTCCATCCCGCTCATGATCTGCGCAGCGGCGAAGTTTACCGCGGTAATCCCGCCGCCGCAGAACCGGTCGAGCGTCGTCCCGCTCGCCTTGACGTCATACCCCGCATCGAGCGCCGCCATCCGCCCCAGATCGCCGCTCTGCTCGCCGCGCTGAGTCGAGGTCGACCAGATGATGTCGTCGACATCGGCGGTATCTAGCTTGTTTCGCTCGGCAATCGCCTTCAGGACGGTCGCGGCGAGATGTTGGGGGGTGCATGTGCGCGAGCGCGCCCTTGCCGGTCTTGCCGATCCCGCGCGGGGTACGGACGGCGTCGATGATCAGTGCCTCGGCCACATCGCTCTCCTGTTGCACCCGCCGGTTTCGATCGTGGTGCCTGATGCCGGATTGCGTCCGGCTTCGGTACGACGTAACATTCGTTATGGGGGAATGGCTTGTCAAGCAGGGTATTGTTGGAAGACGGGGCGGCACCACGCGCAGATCTGGCGCCGCGCGACTGGTTGGAAATCGGCTTGCAGTTGCTGAAGAATGGCGGGCTTCGCGCGCTCAAGCTTCGCGGCCTGGCGCAGGCGCTGGGGGCGTCGACGGGAAGCTTCTATCATCATTTCAAGGACTTCGACGGGTATCATGCGGCGCTCGCAGGATATTTCGTCGAAGCGCATATCGATCCGTTGATCGTCGCGCTGTCCGCGTCGGAGCTTCCACCGGTCGAGCGGATTCGTGCGTTCGCGGATCATGTTCGCGACCACGACATGGCCCAGCTGGCCTTGGCGATGCGCGCCTGGGCAAAAAGCGACGCGCGGGTGGCCGCGGCGATCCGCGAGCATGACGACACGGTGATGGCGTTCCTCGTCGAGCAACTCGTGGCGCATGGGTTCGCGCCTGCCGAGGCGGGGATTCGTAGCTATGCGCTGTTGGCGATCGGTCTTAGCCAGGTCCATGCCGCCGAAGGGATTGAGCGCAGCGTCGTTCGCGAGGGATTGCTGACACTGCTGTGCGAGCGCTAGCGTAGTGGACTGACGCGACTCCGTAAAAAAAGCGGAGCGCGAACAAGAGGATGCGGGCATGCAGACGTATGACTACGTGATTATCGGCGCGGGCTCGGCCGGCTGTGTGCTCGCCGCCCGATTGACCGAGGACCCCGACGTGTCGGTGCTCTTGCTCGAGGCGGGCGGGCGCAACGACGGCGTACTGGTGCGAATGCCCGCAGGCGTCGGCGAGCTCATCAAGAGCAAGAATGCGAGCAACTGGGGCTTCTCGACCGAGCCCGAGCCGCATCTCGACAACCGTCGCCTGTGGTGGCCACGCGGCAAGGGGGTTGGGCGGCAGCTCGTCGATCAACGGCATGATCTACACGCGGGGCCATCCGCAGGACTACGACGAGTGGCGGCAGATGGGCTTGCCCGGTTGGTCGTTCGACGACGTGCTGCCGTATTTCAAGCGGCTCGAGGGCCATCATCGCGGTGAGTGCGACCTACACGGTGGCGCGGGCCCGCTGACGATCTCGGGCGGGGAGTCGGACAGCCCGTTCTACGACGCGCTGGTCGAGGCGGGACGGCAGGCGGGCTATCCGGTGACCGAGGATTTCAACGGCGCGAGCCAGGAGGGCTTCGGGCGCTACGACCTGACCGTCGCGGACGGGAAGCGCTGGAGCACCGCGGCGGCGTATCTGCGGCCGGTGCTGTCTCGGCGCAACCTGACCTGTGTCACGGGCGCGCGGACGACGCGGATCCGGATCGACAAGGGGCGTGCGACCGGCGTCGATTACGTGCTCGACAAGGGCGGGCGGAAGGAGAGCGTGACGGCGACGCGCGAGGTACTGCTGTGCGCGGGCGCGGTGCAGTCACCGCATATCCTCCAGCTGTCGGGGATCGGCGATCCCGATCGGCTGACCGCGGCGGGGGTCGGCGTGGTGCACGCGCTGCCCGGCGTCGGCGAGAATTTGCAGGATCATCTCGACGTCGTGATGAACTGGAAATCGCGCGGGCTGCGGACCGGGTACGCGATGACCAAGGGCGTGGGGATGATCGGAGTCGGGCTGAACTACCTCCTGCGCGGCAAGGGGGGCGGGGCGGCAGCAGTTCCTCGAGGCGGGTGCGTTCGTGTCGTCGCGCGAGGGTCTCTCGCGGCCCGACGTGCAGATCCACGCGGTGCTCGCGATCATGCAGGATCACGGCAAGGTCAAGGCGACCGAAGACGGCTTCACGCTGCACCTTTGCCAGTTGCGGCCAGAGAGCCGCGGGCGGATCGGACTGCGCTCGGCCGATCCGTTCGCCGATCCGGTGATTGCGGCGAATTATCTCGCGACCGCGGAGGATCGGCGAGTGATGCGCGCGTGCGTCGGGATCGGGCGCGACGTTGCGCGGCAGGCGGCGCTCGATCCGTACCGCGCGGGGGAACTGTCGCCGGGCGAGGATGTGCGGACCGACGACGAGATCGACGCCTGGGTGCGGCGGACGGCCGAAACGATCTACCACCCGGTGGGCACCTGCAAGATGGGCGCCGCGGACGACACGATGGCGGTGGTCGACGCGACACTGGCGGTGCGCGGGTTGCAGGGGCTGCGGGTGGTGGACGCCTCGGTGATGCCTACGCTGATCGGGTCCAACACCAACGCGCCGACGATCATGATCGCGGAAAAGGCGGCGGACATGATCAAGGGGCGGCAACTGGCGCGCGCGGCTTGAGGGCAACCGCTCTTCAGCTTGCCGCCACCCCGGCGAAGGCCGGGGCCCAGTTGGAAAGGTCGCAGTAACGGAGCGCAGCGCCTCGTTACCAACGTTCCCCAACTGGGCCCCGGCCTTCGCCGGGGTGGTGGTTTTGTGAACCAATGTTCAGCCGCGTTACCGCGGCGCCATCCGGATCGCGCCGTCCAGCCGCACATCCTCCCCATTGAAATACCCGCATTCGATCATCGTCAGCGCCAGCGCCGCAAACTCCTCCGGCCGCCCGAGCCGCTTCGGAAACGGCACCGAAGCCGCCAGCGCATCGCGCACCTGCTGCGGCGCGGCGGCCAGCAACGGCGTGTCGAAAATCCCCCGGCAGGATCGTATTCACCCGGATCCCCTCGCTCATCAGGTCGCGCGCGATCGGCAGGGTCATGCCGACCACGCCGGCCTTCGACGCCGAATACGCGGCTTGCCCCATCTGGCCGTCCTCCGCCGCAGCACTCGCGGTGTTGACGATCGCCCCGCGCTCGCCGTCCTCGCCCGGTTCCAACGTCAGCATCCCCGCCGCCGATTTCGCGAGACAACGGAACGTGCCGACCAAGTTGATCTGGATGATCCGATCAAACGCATCGAGCGGGAAATGCTTGATCGAGCCATCCTGCTTCGATCGCCCCGCCGTCTTCGCCGCGTTCCCCGTCCCCGCGCAATTGACCAGGATCCGCTCTTGGCCGTGCGCCGCACGCGCCGCCGCGAACCCCGCATCGACGCTGTCGTCGGACGTGACATCGACCTTGCAGAACACCCCGCCGATCTCCCCGGCAAGCGCTTCGCCCTTGTCCGCCTGGAGGTCGAAGATCGCTACCTTCACCCCCTTGGCGGCCAGCGCACGCGCCGTGGCGGCACCCAGGCCCGACGCGCCGCCGGTCACGACGGCGGCAGTGTTTGCGAGGTCCATGCATCTCTCCTGTCAAAGCCCCGGGATCCGCGCCCGGTTGCAGAACAATAGTTATGCCGGTATTCGAGGCTTGCCAAGCCGGCATGTCGCTGAGGATCCGTCCATGAGCCACGCCATGTTGCAGAACGCCAGCCCGCACTGGCTTCCGCGCCAGCCCAAGGGCGCGCTCGATCATATTCCGGGGAGCAACGGCCTGCCGTTCGTCGGCAACACCTTCAAATTGCTCGCCGATCCGATCGCATTTTCGGAAGGCATGGCGGCGCGGTACGGCCCAATCTATCGCAATCGCGCGCTCGGCGGCACCGGCGTGAACCTGCTCGGTCCCGATGCGAACGAACTGGTGCTGTTCGATCGCGACAAGATCTTCTCGTCCGAACAGGGCTGGGGGCCGCTGCTAAACATGCTGTTCCCGCGCGGCCTGATGCTGATGGATTTCGACAAGCATCGCGCCGATCGCAAGGCGTTGTCGGTTGCGTTCAAGCCTGAACCGATGCGGCATTACGCGACCGAACTCGATGCTGGGATCGAGTCCGCGATCGGCGGCTGGGCGGGGCAGACCTTGCGCTTCTACGATGTGGTGAAGAAGCTCACGCTCGATCTCGCCGCGACCAGCTTCCTCGGCGTGCCGCTCGGCGCGGAGGCGGACCGGATCAACCAGGCATTCGTCGACGAGGTCCAGGCGAGCGTCTCGCCGATCCGCAAGCCCTGGCCCGGCACACAGATGCGCAAGGGCGTGCGTGCCCGTGCCTATCTGGTCGACTTCTTCGAGCGCGAAATCCCCCCGCGCCGGACCGGCGACGGCCAGGATTTCTTCTCGCAATTTTGTCGCGCGACCGATGACGACGGCGCGCCGCTGACCGCGCTGGCGATCGCCGACCACATGAATTTCCTGATGATGGCGGCGCACGACACGATCACGTCCTCCGCGACCAGCCTGGTGATGCTGCTCGCGCGCAACCCGGAGTGGCAGGAGCGGCTACGCGAAGAGGTCGCCGCGCTCGACCCGCATGTGCCGCTGACCGAGCAACTCGATCGCCTCGTCCTCACCGAATACGCGTTCAAGGAATCGCTGCGGATGATGCCGCCGGTCCCGTCGATCCCGCGGCGTGCGCTCAAGGATTTCAGCTTCGGCGGCTTCGATATCCCGGCGGGTACAAGCGTCAACACTGCCATTACCTACACGCACCGGATGGTCGAGCACTGGCCCGATCCCGACAAGTTCGACCCGCTGCGCTTCACGCCCGAAGCATCGAAGGGCCGCCACCGGTTCGCGTGGGTGCCGTTCGGCGGCGGCGCGCACATGTGCATCGGGCTGCATTTCGCGACGATGCAGATGCGGCTGCTGATCGCGCATCTGCTCACGCGCTACCGGATCGAGGCGGCGGCGGGCAGCGGCGACGCGTGGCAGGTCTTCCCGATTCCGCGGCCGAAGGATGGTTTGCCGGTGACGTTCGTACCGCTTGCCACCCCGTAATAGTGTGTCATCTTCGCGCGGTTCATTCGAAGGAGCCGTTCGTTGCGCTTGACCCTTGCCCTCCTCCTGCTCGCGGCGACGCCGGCCTTTGCCCAGCAACAACCGGCCGCGCCGGTACCCGACGGCCCGACGCGCAGCTTCACCGGGAGCGACCTGTTCGGCCTGACGATCGCGGCCGATCCGCAGATCAGCCCGGACGGCAAGACGATCGTCTATGTCCGCCGCACCGGCGACGTGATGACCGACAAGATGCAGTCCTCGCTCTGGCTGATCGACGTCGCCAGCGGGCGGCAGACGCCGTTCGCCACTGACGGCAGCAGCCCGCGCTGGTCACCCGATGGGGCAAGGATCGCCTATGCCGCGCGCGACGGCGAGGGATCGCAGCTGTTCGTCCGCTGGATCGGCGGGGCATCGAGCGCGCGCGTAACGAGTTTCCCCGGCGATCCGCAGGCGCTCGCGTGGTCGCCCGACGGCACCAAGCTCGCCTATATCGCTACGGTAGCAGGCGAGGGGACCAAGCTCGGCACGCAGCCGCCCAAGCCCGAGGGCGCCAAATGGGCCGAGCCGCTGACGATCATCGACCGCGTCAACTACCGCAACGATGGGCCGGGCTACGTCAAGCCGGGCTACGACCACCTGTTCGTGGTCGGCGCCGACGGCGGCGCCGCGCGGCAGCTGACATACGGCAAGTTCGACGATGGCGGCCCGCTGTCGTGGACGCCCGACGGCCGCAGCATCGTCTTCGCGGCGATCCGTGGGCCCGCCGCCGACCGCCAGGTGATGAATTCCGACGTGATCGCGGTCGATGCGACGAGCGGCACGATGCGGACGCTGACCACGCGCGACGGCCCCGACGCGCAGCCGCGCGTATCGCCAGACGGCAGCAAGATCGCGTGGCTCGGCTTCGACGACAAGCGCCGCAGCTACGAGAACACGCAGCTCTATGTCGGCGATCGCGACGCCGCCTCACCCCGCTCGCTCACCGCCACGCTCGACCGCGCGATCGAGGACGCGGTGTGGTCCGCCGATGGCCGCAGCCTCTATGCAAGCTATGACGATCACGGCCAGCGCCGCGTCGCGCGCGTCGGTGTCGATGGTCGCGTCACGCCGCTGATCGACAACGTCGCGGGCGGCGGGCTCGACCGGCCCTATACCGGCGGCGAGTTCTCGGTCTCGAAGGGCGGCACGATCGCCTATACCGGCGGCGACGCGAGCGCGCCCGCCGACGTCTGGGTGCTGGCGGGCGGGAAGCCGCGTCGCCTGACGACGCTCAACGCAGTGCTGACCGGATCGAAGGCTCTCGCACAGGTCCGGAAGATCGCAGTGACCGCGCCCGATGGTCGGCCGATCGACGCCTGGCTCGCGACCCCGCCGGGCCGTGTCGCAGGCCAGCGCGTCCCGCTGATCCTCGAGATTCACGGCGGTCCGAACGCCGCCTACGGCCCCGGTTTCGCGACCGACATGCAGCTCTACGCCGCCGCCGGCTATGCGGTGCTCTGGACCAACCCGCGCGGCTCGACCTCCTACGGTGCCGAGTTCGCCAACCTGATCGACAAGACCTACCCTGCCGCGGATTACGACGACCTGATCGCCTCGGTCGACGCGGCGATCAAGGACGGTACGGCCGACCCCGACAACCTGTTCGTGACCGGCGGATCGGGCGGCGGGCTGCTGACCGCGTGGATCGTCGGCAAGACCGACCGGTTCAAGGCCGCTGCGACGCAGAAGCCGGTGATCAACTGGATCAGCGAGGCGCTGACGATGGACAACACGCTGTTCACCTCGCGCTACTGGTTCACCAAGCTGCCGTGGGAGGATCCGATGAGCTATTGGAACCGCTCGCCGCTGAGCCTGGTCGGCAACGTCAAGACACCGACGCTCGTGGTGGTCGGCGGCGACGATTACCGGACGCCGGTCAGCGAATCCGAGCAATATTACGCGGCGCTGCAGATCCGCGGCGTGCCGACCGCGCTCGTGAAGGTGCCAGGCGCGAGCCACGGTGGCCTCGCCGCTCGCCCGTCGCAATCCGCGGCAAAAGCGTCGGCGATCATCGCCTGGTTCGATCGATACCGGAAGCCGGCAGGCGCAACGACGCCGGCACAGGGAGCAGCACAATGACGATACGGTACATGATGCTGGCCGGCGTAGCGCTGGTCTCGACCGCGGCGGTCGCACAGGTCCAACCACCGCGTGTCGCGAAGAAGCCGTTCCAGGTGACGTCGCCCAACGGCCCCGCGCGAGGACGATTATTACTGGCTGCGCGACGACACCCGCAAGAACCCGGAGATGCTCGCCTATCTCGCCGCAGAGAACGCCTATGCCGATGCGCAACTTGCGTCGCTGAAACCGCTCCAAGCCAAGCTGTACGAAGAGACCGTCGCGCATATCAAGCAGGACGACAGCTCGGTCCCGTATGCAAAGAACGGCTATTACTACGGCTCGCGGTTCCAGACCGGGGCGGATTACCCGATCCTCGAACGCCGCAAGGGCAGCCGTACCGCGCCCGCCGAAACGCTGTTCGACGAGCCGGCGATGGCAAAGGGCCACAGCTTCTTCGCGCTGAGCGACTGGGCAGTGAGCCCCGACAACGCCCGCGTTGCCTGGGCCGAAGACACCATCGGCCGTCGCCAGTATGTCCTCAAGGTGAAGGACCTCGCGACCGGCGCGACGATCGCCGACGCCCTCTCAAACATCGAGCCGAACGTCGTCTGGGCGGACGACAACAAGACGTTGCTCTACGTCGAGAAGGACCCGGTCACGCTGCGCGGCTACCGCGTGAAGGCGCATGTCCTCGGCACGCCCGTCGCCAGCGATCGGTTGCTGTACGAGGAGAAGGACGACACCTATTCGATGGGCGTTTCGCGCACCGCCGACGACAAGTTCGTCTGCATCGGCGTGAGCAGCACGGTCAGCGACGAGCAACGCTGCGCGCCGGCCGCGGCACCGACCAGTTTTACGATCGTCGCACCACGCGCGCGCGAGTTCCGCTACAGCGCGGATCACATCGGCAACCGCTGGATCATCCGCACCAACAAGGACGCGAAGAACTACAAGCTCGTCACCGTCGTCGACTCCGATCTGGCCAAGGGCACAGCCGCATGGCGCGACCTGACGCCAGCCAGCGACACCGTCTTCATCGAAGGCTTCAAGCCGTTCGACGGTTTCGTCGCGATCGACCAGCGCGAGGGCGGCAACCGCATGATCCGCGTCCTCAGCGATGCGGGCAAGTCGACGCCGGTGACCGTGGACGAACCCGCCTATCGCATGTCGCTTGACGTCAACGAGGAGACCGCGACACCGTGGGTTCGCTACACCTACGGCTCGCTGGTCACGCCGACGACGACCTACGAGGTCAACGCGAAGACCGGCGAGCGCCGCGTGCTGAAGGTCGCACCGGTGCCAGGCTATGATCCCGCGAAATACGTCACCGAGCGGGTCTGGGCGCCAGCGCGCGACGGCACGCGCATTCCGGTCTCGCTGGTCTACGCCAAGGGAACCAAGCGAGACGGCACCGCGCCGCTCTTCCAATACGCCTATGGCAGCTACGGAATCTCAAGCGATCCGGGCGTCGACCCGGGTCGCATCGGCCTGCTCGATCGGGGCGTGGTCTACGCGATCGCGCATATCCGCGGCGGGCAGGAGATGGGCCGCGGCTGGTATGACGACGGCCACCTGCTCAACAAGAAGAACAGCTTCACCGACTTCATCGACGTCACCCGCTATCTCGTCGCGCAGAAATACGCCGCCAAGGACCGCGTCGCGGCGATGGGCGGCAGCGCGGGCGGGCTGCTGATGGGCGGCCTCGCGAACATGGCGCCAGCCGACTATAAACTGATCATCGCGCAGGTGCCGTTCGTCGACGTGGTGACGACGATGCTCGACGCGTCGATCCCGCTGACGACGTTCGAGTATGACGAATGGGGCAACCCCGCGCAGAAGGCCTCGTACGACTACATGCTGAGCTATTCGCCGTACGACAACGTCAAGGCGAAGGCCTATCCCGCACTGTATGTCGGCACCGGGCTATGGGACAGCCAGGTGCAATATTACGAGCCGACCAAGTGGGTAGCGAAACTCCGCGAGCTCAAAACCGACAAGAACCCGCTGCTGTTCCGCGTCAACATGGAGGCAGGCCATGGCGGCAAGTCCGGCCGGTTCGAACGCTATCGCCAGAATTCGGAATGGCAGGCGTTCCTGCTGCAACAGCTTGGCCTGGCGAAATAGCGCGACCGTTGGCACGCGACCCAAAGCAGGGTACCGATCGTGCGGGACGCGGCTTCCAGCCGTTCCCCGTGATCGCGTCGGTGCCCGGAAGGGCTTGATTGGGAATGCGGTGCGGACGGTTCGCCGTCCCATGCCGCGGCTGTCCCTGCAACTGTAAGCGGTGAGCGAGACGCACGAGCCCTTTTCGCGAGGGCAGCCACTGGGTCGACGACCTGGGAAGGCGTGGCGAGGAGCTTTGACCCGCGAGCCAGGAGACCTGCCGGCGTCTGGTCGCTCTTGTCCCGGTCCAGGGGGTGACCGAGGCACGGTGAACGCCGCCGGCGTGACACTGGCTGAGCGACGACCATGTGGCGGGGGCCGCATCGGCGTCGTGCGTCGGTCGCTCATGGCGTCCGGTCGTCGCATGGCCCGGCCGTTCGCGGCAGGCCCCGGTCCTCGTCGGACGCTGCGGGGTTTGTGCATGACGACTTTGATGATGGAACGACCGACACGGGGTTCGACACGAAAGCGCATCGGCTGGATGTTCGCAGGCTTGGTCGCGGCCAACATCGCCGCGTGGTGCTGGGCGTTCTCGCTGTTCCACGCGCAACCGCTGATGCTCGGCACGGCCTTGCTGGCCTGGGGGGCTGGGACTGCGCCACGCGGTCGATGCGGATCATATCGCGGCGATCGACAACGTGACGCGCAAGCTGATGCAGGACGGCCAGCGACCGATCGCGGTCGGCTTCTGGTTCGCGATCGGTCATTCCGGCATCGTACTCATCGCGGCGGTCGCGATCGCACTGACCGCCAATGCGCTGTCGCAGTTCGAGGCATTCAAGCAGGTCGGCGGGGTGGTCGCGACCGTCATCTCCGCCGTGTTCCTGTTCACGATCGCCGCGATGAACCTGATCATCCTGCGCTCGGTGTGGCGCACCTTCGGCCATGTCCGCGGCGGCGGCACCTATGTCGAGGAGGACCTCGACCTGCTGCTCGGCAACCGCGGCCTGCTCGCACTTCTGTTCCGCCCGATGTTCCGGCTGGTCACGAGGAGCTGGCACATGGCGCCACTCGGCTTCCTGTTTGGCCTGGGTTTCGACACGGCGACGGAGGTCGCGATCCTCGGCCTCTCCGCAAGCCAGGCCACCGACGGTCTCTCGATCGGTGTCATCCTCGTCCTCCCGGTGCTGTTCGCCACCGGCATGGCGTTGGTCGATACCGCCGACGGCGTCGTCATGCTCGGCGCCTATGAATGGGCGTTCGTGAAGCCGATCCGTAAGCTCTACTACAACATCACCATCACCTTGATCTCCGCGATCGTCGCGATTGCGATCGGCGGGATCGAGACACTCGCCCTGCTCGGATCGAAGCTCGGCTTCACCGGCGGCATATGGGACGTCGCAACGGCGCTCGGCGAGAACTTCAACGGCCTCGGCTTCGCGATCATCGGCCTGTTCGTGCTCTGCTGGGTGCTGAGCTTCGCGATCTACCGCTGGAAACGCTTCGACGAGATCGAAGTCGTGCACGGATAGCAGGCGCCATCACCGAGTTGGACGCGCTCTCGATCCTCCCCCGCAGGGGGGAGGTGGCGCGAAGCGACGGAGGGGGAGGACGGCGATCACGTGTGTTCCGTGTCCTCCCCCCCTCCGTCTGGCAAGTGCCAGCCACCTCCCCCTGGCGGGGGAGGATTCGAAACTAGCGATATGCGAATTGGCACGCTCTCGGAATTACTCTAACCCACCCCCCAAGGCTCGGTTTCACCGAACCTCACAGATCGCGCCGGTGCCCTTCGGGGCTTGAATGGGAATGCGGTGCGGGAGTTCCTCCCAATGCCGCGGCTGTCCCTGCAACTGTAAGCGGTGAGCGAGACGCACACGCCCTTCGCGAGGGGGGGCAGCCACTGGGTGAAAACTTGGGAAGGCGTACGTCGAGCCTCGACCCGCGAGCCAGGAGACCTGCCAGCGCATATGGTCGCTCTTGCTACGATCCAGGGGGATGGTCGCGGCACGGTACTCCGTCTGAGCGACGAACGCGTGCGGCCCTATGGTCGTGCGTGCGTGTGCTCGCAGGAGAATACCAATGCCCGATCTTTCAAAGGTCCCCGTCACGATCGTCACCGGTTTTCTTGGCGCCGGCAAGACCACGCTCATCAGCCATCTGATCCGCAACGCGAACGGCCGCCGTCTCGCCGTCGTCGTCAACGAATTCGGCACGCTCGGTATCGACGGCGATATCCTGAAGGGCTGCGCAATCCCCGATTGCCCGGCTGAGAACGTCGTGGAGCTGGCGAACGGCTGCATCTGCTGCACGGTCGCGGACGACTTCATCCCGACCGTCGAGGCGCTCCTCGCGCTCGACCCGCGCCCCGATCACATCCTGATCGAAACCTCCGGCCTCGCGCTGCCCAAGCCGCTGCTGAAGGCGTTCGACTGGCCCGCGATCCGCTCGCGCATCACCGTCGACGGCGTCATCGCGCTCGCCGATGCGGAAGCCGTCGCCGCGGGCCGCTTCGCCCCTGACGTTGCCGCGCTCGATGCACAACGCGCCGCCGACCCGAGCGTCGATCACGAAACTCCTCTCTCGGAGGTATTCGAGGATCAGCTCGCCTGCGCCGATCTCGTACTCCTGACCAAGGTCGATCTCGCCGGCCCCGAGGGCGTCGCCAAGGCACGCGCGGTCATCGCCGCCGAGGCCGCACGGCCGCTCCCGGTCATCGACCTCACCGATGGCATCATCGATCCGCGCGTGATCCTCGGCCTCAACGCCGCCGCCGAGGACGATATCGCCAGCCGCCCGTCGCATCACGACGGCGAGGACGACCACGAGCATGACGATTTCGACAGCGTCGTCGTCGAACTCGGCGAAATCGCCGACCCCGCCGACCTGACCGCGAAGATCGAGGCGCTCGCTCGCAGCGCCGACATCCTCCGCGTGAAAGGCTACGCAGCCGTCACCGGCAAGCCGATGCGCCTGCTCGTCCAGGCCGTCGGCGCGCGCGTCCGTACGCAGTACGACCGCCCTTGGCGTGCCGACGAACCGCGCCGCACGCAACTCGTGGTCATCGCCGAGCACGACCGGATCGACGAGGCCCGCATCAAGGCCGCGCTGGACGGCTGAGGCCTACGATGCACGTCGTCTTCCGCGAGACCCACGGGCTGGAGGAAAGCGCGGTCCCACAGGACCTCGCCCAATCCCCCGCGGACCTCGTCGTCCTCTCGTTCTCCGACGGTGACCTCGGCGCGTTCGCGGCGGGCTGGAAACGTGCGGATGTCGCTGGAAGCCGGTTGCCGTCGCTGCGCCTAGCGAACCTGACCGCGCTCCAGCACCCGCTCTCGGTCGACACCTACATCGAACAGACGCTGGCCGGCGCGAAGGGGCATCCTGATCCGGCTGATCGGCGGACGCTCGTACTGGAGCTATGGCCTGCAACAGGTCGAAAACCTCGCGCGGGAGAACGGCATCGCGCTAGCCGTCCTCGCCGCAGACGGCCGCATCGACACGCGCCTCGACGCCGCCTCGACGATCCCGCTCTCGACGCTCCGCCGCCTGGCCCATCTTTGCGACACCGGCGGCGCCGTCGCGGCGCAAGCGGCACTGGCGCAGTTCGCGCTCGCGGCAGGCATCTACGCCGGCCCGGTCACCGGCGTCCGCGCGATCGCCGACGTCGGCGGCTGGCAGCCACATGACGGCGTGACCTGCCCGGCCGCGTTCGCGCTCAACGCGACACGCCCCCGCATCCTGATCGTCTTCTACCGCTCATACCTGACCGCCGCTGACCTCCATCCGATCAAAGCGCTCCACGCCGAACTTTCCGCGAGAGGGTTCGACGTCATCTGCCTCTTCGCACCCTCGCTCAAAGCGCCGGACGCGGCCGGCTGGCTGAGCCGCTGGGTCACAGCGCTGACGCCGGCGGCGATCGTCAACGCCACGGCCTTCTCCGCACGAGGCGCCACCGACGCCACGCCTCTCGACGGCGCGGACGTCCCAGTATTCCAGATCGCGCTAGCCACCTCCGACCGCGCCGCCTGGGCCGGCGCCACCCGAGGCCTGTCGCCCGCCGACCTCGCCATGCACGTCGTCCTGCCCGAAGTGGACGGCCGCCTCTTCGCCGGCGTCGCCAGCTTCAAGGAAGCCGCCGCCCGAGATGGCGACCTGGAATACACCCGCCGCGAACACCGCGCCGACCCAGCCCGCATCACCGCCATCGCCGCGCGGATCGAAGCCTGGACCAGCCTGGCCAGCAAGCCCGTCGCCGACCACCGCATCGCGATCATCCTCTCGACCTATCCGGGCAAGGCATACCAGATGGCGCACGCCGTCGGCCTCGACGCGCTGGCTTCCACGCAAGCGATCCTCGCCGACCTCACCGAAGCGGGCTACGCGATCACCCCCGACGCAACTGATCTCTCTACCTCACGCATTCACTGGCCGATCGCCGAGTACCGCAAAGCCCTCGCGCACCTCCCCGAAGCCCTGCGGAAAGACCTTCAGGAAACCTGGGGCGACCCAACGGAAAACTTCACGTTCACCGCGATCGACCAAGGCGGTGCCCTCGTCGCCCTCCAACCCGAACGCGGCCGAACCGAGAAACGCGCGGAGGAGTATCACGACCTCTCTCGCTGTCCCTGCCACGCCTATGTCGCCTTCTACCTGTGGCTCCGGACACGAGGCACCGATGCGCTGGTCCATGTCGGCGCGCACGGCACGCTCGAATGGCTCCCCGGCAAGTCGGTCGCGCTGTCCGACGCCTGCTGGCCCGAAGCCCTCATTGGAGCGATGCCCGTCATCTACCCATTCATCGTCAACGACCCCGGCGAAGCGGCCCAAGCCAAGCGTCGTATCGGCGCGATCACGCTCGGCCACGTCCCGCCGCCGCTCGAACGCACCCGCACCGGCGCAGGTCTCGGCCGCATCGAAGCGCTGCTCGACGAATTCTCCAACGCCGACGGCCTCGATCCCGCCCGCCGTGACCGCCTGCAACGCGACATCCGCGACGAAGCCACCGCCACCGGCCTCGCCGTCACGCTCGGTCTCGACGACGCGCGGTCGCAGGCCGACGCGATCACCCGCATCGACACGTTCGTCTGCGACGTGAAGGAGAGCCAATATGGCGACGGCCTCCACATCTACGGCCGAGGCGAACACGGCGAGGCGGAACGCGCCGGTCTCCTGTCGGCGCTCCAAGGCAAGCGCGTCGCGTCCGGCCCGTCCGGCTCCCCGTGGCGAGGCCGCGCCGACGTCCTCCCGACCGGCCGCAACCTCTACACCACCGATACCCGCGCGGTCCCGTCGCGCGCCGCGCATACCCAAGGCGTGAAGCTCGCCGACGAACTCGTCCGTCGCCACCTCCAGGATCACGGCGACTACCCCCGCAACCTCGTCGTCGACCTATGGGCCTCCGCCACGATGCGGACCGCGGGCGAGGAGTTCGCGATGGCACTCCACCTCCTCGGCGCGGAACCGGTATGGGACATGCAGTCCGACCGCGTGACGGGCGTCGAGATCCTCCCGCTGGCGAACTTCGACCGCCCCCGCATCGACGTCACCCTGCGCGTCTCCGGCCTGTTCCGCGACGCCTTCCCGACGCTCTGCACGATGTTCGGCCAGACAGTCCGCGCCCTCGCCGGACGCGACGAACCGGCCGACTGGAACCCCTTCGTCAGCAAGCCAGTCACCGCCCGCGTGTACGGTCCCGAACCCGGCCGCTACGGCCTGAGCATGGGCGACGCGGCCGAGACCTACACGCCGGAAGCGCGCCTGACCGCCGGCCAAGCGTGGCTCTCCGCCTCCAGCCACGCGCTCGACGCCGATGGGGAAGGGGGGCCAGGACAGCTTCGACCCCACCGGCATCCGCGCCCGCGTCGCCGCCGCCGACGCCTTCGTCCACGTTCAGGATTTGCCCGAAACCGACCTCCTTCTCGCCGCCGACTACGCCGCCCACGAAGCAGGCTTCGCCGCCGCGCAATCGGTCGCCGGGGGTAACGCCACCCTCTACCATCTCGACGCACGCGATCCGAACCAGGCCAAGGCCCGCCCGCTCAACGAGGAGATCGCCCGCGTCGTCCACGCCCGCGCGGCAAATCCGGCCTGGGTCGACGGCATGATGCGCCACGGCTTCCGCGGCGGTGCGGAGATCGCCGCCACGCTCGATCACCTCGGCGCCTTCGCGCATCTCGCCAGCGCAGTCCGCCCCGAACTGATCGACCTCTATTACGACGCCACGCTGGGCCGCGACGACGTCCACGCCTTCCTCGCCGAAGCCAACCCCGGCGCACTCGCGGCGATGCAGGCGCGTTTTGCCGCGCTCCACGCAGCCGACCTCTGGCCGACCCGCCGCAACTCGATCCTCGCCGCGCTGGACCTGCCGGCATGACCGCATTTGTCGTCAAAGGCTGGTGCCCCGACGCATGGCGCCCGATGCTGGCCGGGGACGGTCTGCTGGTCCGCATCCGCCCACCGCTCGGTCACCTGACGCGGGAGCAAACGCTCGGCCTGTGCGACGCAGCGGCGACGCACGGCAACGGCCTGATCGACCTGACCAGCCGCGCGAACCTCCAGATCCGCGGCGTCCGCGAGGAAAGCTGGCGTCCATTGATCGACACGCTGCTCGACATTAGCCTCATCGATCCCGATCCGATCCGGGAGGCGCGTGCGAACATCCTCGTCGCGCCGGAATGGCAGACAGGCGACGACACCCACCGCATCGCCGAACTCTTGCGCGCGCGTCTGGCGGACTTGCCCGAACTCCCTGGCAAAATAGGCTTTGCGATCGACGCGGGTGAGACGCCGGTGTTGCAAGACGCCCCCCGCCGACTTCCGCATTGAGCGCGCTGCATCGGGAACTCTCATCCTCCGCGCCGACGGCCGGACCTTTGGTGCGCCGGTATCGCCCGGCACCGAAGTCGACCGGTTGATCGCCCTCGCGCACTGGTTCGTCGACAGCGGCGGCACTGCCAGTGGCCGCATGGTACGCCACGGCGCGCTTCTCCCGGACTGGGCAGCCCCAGCAGCCCCTCCTGCCGCAAGCGCGCCACCGCTTCACATCGGACGGCATTCCCTAGGACTCGCGCTAGGCCTCCCCTTCGGTCGGATCGCAGCGAGCGCGCTGGCACGCTACGTCGAGACCGAGCGAGCAATTCAAGCGATCCGCATTACCCCTTGGCATATCGCAATCTGCGAAGCCGACGCGGCGCGAACGATTGAACCCGACCCGGTCGCTTTCATCACCGACCCCGCCTCGCCAACGCTTCACGCGGACGCCTGCGTCGGCGCGCCAGCCTGTCCGCAAGGCACCGTCGAGACGCGCTCGCTCGCCCTACGCCTGGCGCCGCACATCGCCGGCCGCCTTCACGTCTCCGGCTGCGCCAAAGGTTGCGCCCGCGCCGCCCCCGCCGACGTCACGCTCACAGGCCGCGAAGGCCGCTACGACCTCGCCTTCCACGCGCGCGCTGGCGCACCACCCTCCCGCGCAGGCCTCGACGTCGCGCAAATCCTCGCCCAGTTCGGAGCCGCCTGAATGCCGTACGCCTATGAAACCGACGGCGCAGCGATCTACCGCCAGTCCTTCGCGATGATCCGCGCCGAAGCCGATCTCGCCCGCTTCTCGCCCGACGAGGAACCGGTCGCGGTTCGCATGATCCACGCCGCCGGGCTCGTCGGCCTGGCGCAGCACATCCGCTTCACGCCAACGTTCGCCAGCGAAGCCCGTCGCGCGCTACAGGCCGGCGCCCCGATCCTGTGCGACGCCCGCATGGTCACCGAAGGCATCACGAAGGCCAGATTGCCCGCCGACAACCGCATCGTCTGTACCCTCCACGCGCCCGAAACGCCCGAACTCGCGCGGACGATGGGCAACACGCGATCCGCCGCAGCACTCGAACTCTGGCGCCCGCATCTCGCTGGTGCCGTCGTCGCGATCGGCAACGCGCCAACCGCATTGTTCCACCTGCTCAACATGCTCGAAGACCCCGATTGCCCGCGTCCCGCGGCGATCATCGGCTGCCCGGTCGGCTTCGTCGGCGCGGTCGAATCCAAGGCGGCGCTGTGGGCCGACCAGCCCGTGCCTTGTGTCGTCGTGGAGGGCCGGATGGGCGGCAGCGCGATCACCGTCGCCGCGATCAACGCGCTAGCGAGCGGCACCGAATGACACCCGTACGAACTGGGGGGCACGATCCACGGCGTAGGCTTGGGTCCCGGCGCGCAGGACCTGATGAGCGTCCGCTCGGACCGCCTCGTCCGTGGCGCGCGCCACATCGCGTATTTCCGCAAGGCCGGACGCCCCGGCCAGGCGCGAAAGATCGTCGACGGCATGCTCCGCGACGACGTGATCGAATTCCCGATGGAATACCCCGTCACCACCGAGATCCCGGTCTCGGACCCGCGCTACAACGACTGCGTGTCCGCCTTCTACGCCACCTGCATCGACCGCCTCGCAACGCTGGCAAACGCAGGCGAGGACGTCGTGGTCCTCTGCGAAGGCGACCCGTTCTTCTACGGTTCGTTCATGCACCTCTACACCCGCCTGCAGACGATCGCGCCGGTGAAGGTCGTACCCGGAATCACGGGCATGTCCGGCGCGTGGACGGCCAGCGGCGCGCCGATCACCTGGGGCGACGACGTCCTGACGGTGCTGATGGGCACGCTCCCCGAAGACGATCTCGTCCGCCGCATCCGCGATACCGACGCGCTGGTGGTGATGAAGATCGGCCGCCACCTCGCCAAGCTCCGCCGCGCGGTCGCCGCTGCGGGACGCGAATCCGAAGCGTGGCTGGTCGAATACGCCGCGATGGCCGACCAGCGCGTGACGCGGCTGTGCGACGCGGAGGCGATCACGCCCTATTTCTCGATCCTGCTGATCCACGGGCAGGGGCGGCGACCATGACCGGCTGGCTTGCCATCGCTGGCCTTGGCCCCGGCGACGAAGCGCTCGTGACGCCCGAAGTCACCGCCGCGCTCGCGGACGCGACCGATGTCATCGGCTACATCCCCTATGTCGCGCGCGTCACCCCGCGCGAGGGCCTCACGCTCCATCCCACCGACAACCGCGTCGAACTCGATCGCGCCACGCACGCGCTGCAACTCGCAATGCAAGGTCACCGCGTCGTAGTGGTCTCGTCGGGCGACCCCGGCGTGTTCGCAATGGCGGCGGCAGTGTTCGAAGCCCTCGAAGCCGGTCCGACGGAATGGCGCGACATCGATATCCGCGTCCTCCCCCGGCATCACCGCGATGCTCGCCGCCAGTGCACGTGCCGGCGCACCGCTCGGCCATGATTTCTGCGCGATCAACCTTTCGGATAACCTGAAACCCTGGGGCGTGATCGAACGCCGCGTGCGCCTCGCCGCCGAAGCCGACTTCGCGATCGCCTTCTACAATCCGCGATCGAAGGCGCGCCCCGACGGGCTTATCCGCATCTTCGAAATCCTCCGCGAAACCTGCGCCGACGACCGCCCCGTCCTGTTCGCCCGCGCCGTCTCCACACCCGAGGAAACGCTCCGCATCGTACCCCTGACCGAAGCCCGCGCGGACATGGCGGACATGCGGACGATGATCATCATCGGCTCCAGCCTGACGCGCGTTATCGATCGCCCGTCGGGACCGATCCCTCTACACCCCCCGGTCGGCGCCATGATCGAGCCAGCGCATCACATCCGCCACCGCGTGCACCTCGCGTCGAGCGGGCAGGGCAGGCCGATCGATCATGATCACCGAGAGGCCAAGCGCGCGCGCAGCATGCAGTTTGGCCGACGCCCCCGTGCCACCGGCGTTCTTGCAGACCACGACTTCGATGCCGCGCGACGCCATCAACTGCCGATCGCCCTCGACATCGAACGGCCCGCGGTCGACGACGAGATGATGACGCGGCAACCCCGGCGGCTGGTCGGGCACATCGACGAACCGCAGCAGATAGTCGTGCTGCGGTTGCTCCGCGAAAGCATCGACATGCATCCGCCCCAGCGCCAGCATCACGCGCCGCGGCGGTCCGTTGAGCGCCGCAACCGCAGCGTCGATATCGGCCACGCGCGTCCACCGATCGCCCGCGACCGGCAACCAAGCCGGCCGCGTCAGTGCAATATATGCGACACCGGCGCGCTCCGCCGCGACGACCGCGTTCGCGCTCATCCGGGCCGCGAAGGGGTGCGTCGCGTCGACCATATGAATCACGCCCTGCTCGCGCAGATACGCGACCAGCCCGTCGACGCCGCCAAAGCCTCCGACGCGCACCGGGATAGGCTGCGCCTTCGGGTTGGCGACGCGTCCGGCATAGCTCAGCACCGCATCGTTGCCTCGCGCAGCCAGCGCTGCGGCAAGCGCGCTGGCCTCGGTCGTGCCGCCCAGTACCAGGATGTTCGACATGGCTGACACTCCCTGGCTGACGATCATCGGTATAGGCGAAGACGGCGTGGACGGCCTGTCCGCGTCGGCGAAGGCCGCATTGGCGCAAGCCGAACTCGTGACCGGCGCCACCCGCCACCTCGCGTTGCTCCCGGACCTTAAGAGCGCGGTCGAACCCTGGCCAGTCCCGTTCGGCGACGGTGTCACTCGGCTGCTCGCGCACCGTGGCAAGCGCGTCGCGATGCTCGTGTCCGGCGATCCGTTCTGGTTCGGTGCGGGTACGTCGATCACGCGTCACCTCGATCCCGGCGAATGGGTAGCGCACCCCGCGCACTCGACATTTGGTCTCGCCGCCTCGCGCCTAGGCTGGCCTATCGAGAAGACCAGTTGCCTGGGTCTCCACGCCGCACCTTTTGCCCGCCTCCGCCGGCATATCGTACCGGGTCGTCGCGCGATCGTGCTGGTCCGCGACGGCGCAGCGGTTGCCGGATTGGCACGGTATCTCTCCGACCTCGGGTTCGGACCATCGCGCCTGCACATCCTCGAAGCGCTCGCGGCGCCCCGCGAGCGTGTTCGCGACATCGCAGCAGCCGACCTCGATGATGACGACATCGTGCATCCCGTCGCAATCGGGATCGTCTTTGCGGGGGCAGGGCCAGGTTGTGCCTCGCACATCCGGCCTTCCGGACACTTGGTTCGATCATGACGGCCAGCTTACTAAACGCCCGGTTCGCGCGCTGACGCTGTCCGCGCTCGCACCGAAACCTGGTGAGACGCTGTGGGACATCGGCGCGGGCTCTGGCTCTATCGGCATCGAATGGTTGCTCGCTCATCCGTCGACGCATGCCACCGCATTCGAAGCCGACCCCGTCCGCGCCAGCCGAGCCGAGAATAACGCCGCAGCCCTGGGCGTCGATCGACTTCGTGTAGTCCGGGGCCGTGCACCGGAGGCACTCGAAGGTTACGCCGCTCCAGATGCGGTCTTCGTCGGCGGTGGGCTCTCCGAAGCCTTGCTCGAAACATTATGGGCGAGGCTGCCAGCTGGCGCACGCCTGGTCGCCAACGCAGTGACGCTCGAATCCGAGGCGTTGTTGTCGCGCTGGCATGGTCTGAAGGGCGGCACCCTGCTGCGCGTCGAACTGTCGGAAGCCACCCCGCTCGGCACACGACGCGGCTGGCGCGCGAGCTATCCGGTCGTCCAGTGGAGCGTCACGCTGTGATCGTCGCCGGCTTCGGGTTCCGCGCGGAGGCAACGCTGGCATCGCTGCAAGATGCGCTTGCCAGTGCGCAGCACGGCCAGGCGCAAGTCACGCGGCTTGCCACTCCTCGCGACAAGGCTCCGCTGGTCGAACGGCTTGCCGAAGCGCTGGATCTGCTCCTGATCGCTATCGACCCAGATGCGCTACGCGCTGCACAAACGGCCACGAAGTCGGCTTTTAGCCTGAAGATACGCCAGACTGGCAGCGTCGCCGAAGCTTGCGCACTTGCTGCGGCAGGACCCGGCGCGCGGTTGCTGACACCGCGCCACATTTCCCACGACCGCATGGCGACGTGCGCCATCGCAGAAGGATTCGCATGACCGTCCACTTCATCGGCGCAGGCCCAGGCGCGCCCGACCTGCTTACGCTCCGCGGGCGCGACCGGATTGCCGGATCGTCCGTATGTCTCTATGCGGGCTCGCTTATTCCTGCGGCGATGCTCGATCATTGTCCACCGGGCGCGCGGATCGTCAACACTGCGCCCTTGTCCCTCGACGAGATCATCGCCGAGATCCAGACCGCGCACGACGCAGGCCAGGACGTCGCCCGGCTCCACTCCGGCGACCTGTCGATCTGGTCGGCGATGGGCGAGCAACTCCGCCGCCTTCGCGCGCTCAACATCACGTTCACGATCACCCCCGGCGTACCAGCCTTCGCCGCCGCCGCCGCCGCGCTGGAGGTCGAACTGACGCTGCCCGAACTTGCGCAGTCGGTAGTGCTGACTCGAACGCCCGGGCGCGCTAGCACGATGCCGCCGGCCGAGACCTTGGCAGCCTTCGCCGCAACCGGTGCGACGCTCGCGATCCATCTTTCGGTCCACAATCTCGCACAGGTGATCGCGGACCTGACGCCGTTCTACGGTACCGATTGCCCAGTAGCGATCGTCTGGCGAGCAGGCTGGCCGGACCAGCAGATCGTGCGGGCCACGCTAGCGACGATCGCCGAAGCCGTAGCGGGCAAACCCGATCGCACAGCCCTGATCCTCGTCGGCCAAGCCCTCGCCGCACAGGATTTCGCCGAGAGCAGCCTCTACGCGCAAGGCTATGACCGCCGCTTCCGGCCACAATCGGCGGACTCGAAGTTCGCTGGAGGGGAGGCGTGACGCCCGGCCTGATGGTTGCCGCGCCCGCATCGGGCACCGGCAAGACCACCGTCATGCTCGGCCTCCTCCGCGCACTCCGTGACGACGGCGTTGCGGTGCAGCCGTTCAAGAGTGGCCCCGACTATATCGACCCAGCCTTCCATCGCGCTGCCAGCGGTCGCGCATCGTTCAACCTCGACAGCTGGTCGATGTCTGCGACGATGCTCGAAACCCTCGCCAACAAAGCCGACGATGCGGACTTCGCGCTTGCGGAAGGCTCGATGGGCTTGTTCGATGGGGTCGCTAAATCGGGCGCGACCGGCAACGGTGCCAGCGCCGACATAGTCCGCCGGATGGGCTGGCCGGTCGTGCTGGTTATCGACGTTTCTGGCCAGGCGCAGTCAGCCGCCGCTACCGCGCTCGGCTTCAGCCGTTACGACCCCAGCGTGCACATCGCCGGCGTAATCCTCAACCGCGTGGCCAGCCCCCGCCACGAACGCCTCGTGCGCAGCGGGGTGGACGCTGTCGGCATACGCGTGTTCGGCGCACTTCCACGGCGCGGCGACCTGAAGCTACCCGAACGCCATCTTGGATTGGTGCAGGCGGTCGAACATCCCGATCTCGATGCGCGGATCGCCGAATATGCGGACTTCCTCCGCGCGCATGTCGACATCCCCGCGCTTCGCGACGCCGCGACCGCCAGCACCAGGCCTCCAAGCGCGGTTAGCTGGATAAGCCCCCCTGCTCAGCGGATCGCCCTCGCGCAGGACGCAGCCTTCTCGTTCACCTACGCGCACGTCCTCGAAGGCTGGCGGCGCGCGGGGGGCGGAAATTCTACCCTTCTCCCCGCTCGCCGACGAACCTCCCGCTGCGGATGCCGATCTCGTATGGCTTCCTGGCGGCTATCCCGAGCTCCACGCGGGCAAGCTCGCTGAAGCCCACCGGTTCCAGGCAGGCCTGACGGAGTTCGCCAAAACCCGCCCGATCCACGGCGAGTGCGGCGGCTACATGGCGCTGGGCAAGGCGCTAATCGATGCGGACGGCGTTCGGCACGAGATGGCAGGCCTGCTCGGCCTCGTCACCAGCTACGCCCAGCGGAAAATGCACCTCGGCTATCGGCGCGCGACTCTTCTCGCACCGATGGGCGGCGTCGAAGCGGGCGCCGCGCTGACCGGCCATGAATTCCACTACTCCACGATCCTCGACCAGCCCGACGCTCCGCTCGCGAACGTCACCGATGCCGAGGGCACCGCCGTTCCCGAAACCGGCTCGTACCGCGGCCGCGTCTCGGGCAGTTTCTTCCACATGATCGCTGCCACCCCATGACCGGTTTCGTCTCCTTCGTCGGCTCCGGTCCTGGCGACCCTGAACTCTTGACTCTGAAGGCGGTCGCGCGGTTGCAGGCCGCCGACGCGGTGCTGTTCGACGACCTGTCCTCGACCGTTCTCGACCATGCTCGCCCAGGCGCCGATCTCGTCGCTGTCGGTAAACGCGCCGGTCGCCCATCGCCTAGTCAGGCGCACGTCTCGCAACTCCTGGTCGAGTACGCTCAAACCGGCATCCGCGTCGTCCGCCTGAAATCCGGCGATGCGGGCATGTTCGGCCGCCTTGAGGAGGAGATCATTGCGCTCAGGGCAGCAGGCATAGCCTTCGAGATCATCCCCGGCATTAGCGCGGCCAGTGCTGCAGCGGCCGCAGCGCAGATCCCGCTGACCCGCCGGCTCAGCGCGCGCCGAGTCCAGTTCGTCACCGGCCATGATGTTACGGGCGGCCTCCCCGAACAACGCAACATGGCGGCGCTTGCCGATCCCGATGCGACCACGGTCGTGTTCATGCCCAAGCGCACATTTCCAGCGCTTGCCTCATCGTTGATCGGGCACGGGCTTTCGCCGGATACGCCGGCGCTGATCGCGGAGAATGTCGGCCATCCCGACCAGTCCCTGACGCGCTCGACGATCGCAGACGTGGCCGCGCAGCTGGGGGGCAGGCTTCTCCAGCAAGCCCGCGCTGATCCCTCTACGGCCCGCTGATGGATGCCGAGGCCGGTAAATGATCGACCTCCACCTCATCGGGATCGGCACCGGCAACCCCGATCACCTCACGCGCGCTGCGATCGCGGCGATGAACGCCGCCGACCTCATCCTCCTGCCGCGCAAGGGCGATACGAAGTCGGACCTGATCGACCTGCGCCGCACCATCTGCGCAGACGTCCTGACCGGTGCCACGCGCGTCGTCGAGTTCGACCTGCCCGAACGCAACACTTATGCGCCCTATCTAAGCGCGGTCGACCAATGGCACGACGCGATCGCGCTCGGCTGGCGGGACGAGATTACACAGCATTTGCCGAAGGGCGGCCGCTTGGCGTTGCTCGTATGGGGCGATCCCTCGCTCTACGACAGCACGCTCCGCATTGCAGACCGGCTATGCGCGGCAGGTCTGGCGATCACCGTGACGGTCGAACCCGGTATCACTAGTCTCCAAGCGTTGACAGCCGCGCATGCCATCCCGTTGAACACAATCGGCGCGCCGGTGCTCATCACGACGGGACGCAGGTTGAGGGCAGGGGGGTGGCCAGCGGGAGTCGATACGATCGCGGTCATGCTCGACGGCGACTGTGCGTTCCAGACGATGGATTCGCGCGGTATCGAAATCTGGTGGGGTGCCTATCTCGGCATGGCGCAGCAGGCGTTGATCGCCGGTCCGCTGGACGACGTGGCCGATGAGATAGTCCAGGCTCGGGCCATCCTTCGCAGGCGTCATGGCTGGATCATGGACATCTATCTTTTGCGTCGAGCCGCCTTGGTCAATCGGCTGGGGTTACCCTGAACCTCCGATTGCTAGCGCGTTCAGGGAGGATCCGGGGTGTGCGGCGTCAGCGCCGCGCAGCGAAACAGGTTTGGAGGCCGGCCATGATGAAGATCGTCATAATCGCCTTCGCGGCGATATGGGGAGCGTCGATGCTGTTCGGCGTGACTCTGCTGGTTGGCAGTCGCTACTCGACCCGTATCCGTCGGTTCGTGACCGGCGACTGAGTGCGTTCGAAAGAGGCGATCGGCGCGTTCGAGACGGCGCCGATCGCCGCTAAACTGCTGATTATTCGAGATCGTCTTCGTCGACGATGATCGTCGATGCATTCGGCTTACGCTCGATGGCTGCGAGGCAGGCGTCGACGATGTCGTCGTTGAAGCGATTGAACAGTTCGATGCCGTCGTCCTCGGGCTCGTCGCCGCTCAGCTCCTTCAGAACCGCGTACTTGACCGCGAACTCATACTCGTCGCCGTCGAATTCGCCGGAGAATTCGATCTGCTTCTGGATGTCGTTGTCGACGACGCTCGCCTGATCGATTTCAAGGGTATTTGCCATGTCGGAACTCCTGGGGTTTGACCGCCTACTGCCTGCGAGCGGGCGGCAGTGCAAGCGCTCAACCGGGTGGTTTGCTAACCGATTGTAACAAGGGCCAGGGCAGGGCAAGGATAGGGGCATCACTCCTGCCATTGTGAGTCGTCAATGTCGCGTTCCAGCCTGCTTCGTTCCGCCGCCATCCTCTGCTGCATCGCCAGCGCCGCCTCTGCGCAAACCCCGGCCAAATCGTCGCGCGTCAATCCGCTGACCGTCCCCAGCACGCTGCCGTTCCAGGCGCCGCGCTTCGACCAGATCAAGGACACCGATTACCAGCCCGCGCTCGAGCAGGGCATGGCGGAACAGATCGCCGAGATGAAGGCGATCGCGAACAACGCCGCAGCACCGACCTTCGCCAACACGATCGAGGCGATGGAGCGCTCCGGCCGGACGCTCGACCGCGCGAGCCAGGCGTTTTTCGGCGTGTCGCAGGCGAACACCAACGATGCGCTCGACGCGGTACGGTCTGTCGAGGCGCCCAAGCTCGCGCAGCATAGCGATGCGATCTATCTCGATCCGAAGCTCTTCGCGCGCGTCCAGGCGCTCTACGCAAAGAAGGACTCGCTAGGTCTCGATGCCGAGCAGAAGCAGGTCCTCGAGATCTATCACAGTGACTTCCTCCACGCCGGCGCGCAGCTGAACGACGCCGACAAGGTCAAGCTGCGCCTGCTCAACACGCAGATCTCGACCGCGACGACCGATTTCCAGCAGAAGCTGCTCGCCGGCACCAAGGCTGGCGCGCTGGTAGTCGACGACAAGGCCAAGCTCGCGGGCCTCAGCGACGCTGAGATCGCAGCCGCTGCCGAGGGCGCGAAGGAGCGCGGCATGCCCGGCAATTACGTGTTGTCGCTCCAGAACACGACGCAGCAACCGGCGCTCGCCTCGCTCTCCGATCGCGCGACCCGCGCGGCGCTGTTCGAGAAGAGCTGGAACCGGTCGCAGCGTGGCGACGCCAACGATACGCGCGCGCTGATCCGGACGATCGCGCAGTTGCGCGCGCAGAAGGCGCAGCTGCTCGGTTATCCGAACTACGCCGCCTATTCGTTGTACGACCAGATGGCGAAGACCCCGGCGGCGGCGAAGGGCTTCATGACGCAGCTCGTCCCCGCGACCGCAGGCGAGCAGCGTCGCGAGGCGGCCGAGTTGCAGAAGACCATAAACGCGACCGGCGCCGCGTTCCCGCTCGCACCGTCCGACTGGGATTTCTATTCGGACAAGGTGCGCAAGGCCAAGTACGACCTCGACCAGAACGAGCTGAAGCCGTATTTCGAGATCAGCCGCGTACTGACCGACGGCGTGTTCTTCGCCGCGAACCAGCTCTACGGCGTCACCTTCAAGGAACGCCGCGATATCCCGACCTACCAGCCGGACATCCGCGTCTTCACCGTCTACGACAAGGACGGCTCCGAGCTGGGCCTGATGTATTTCGATTACTGGAAGCGTGACAACAAGGCGGGCGGCGCCTGGATGTCGAACTTCGTCGGCCAGTCGAAGCTGCTCAAGACCAAGCCGGTCGTGTATAACGTCGGCAACTTCACCAAGCCCGCGCCGGGCCAGCCCGCGCTGATCACGTTCGACGACGTCACGACGATGTTTCACGAATTCGGCCATGCGCTGCACGGGCTGTTCGCGAACCAGACCTATCCGCTCGTCTCGGGCACCAACACCGCGCGCGACTGGGTCGAGTTCCCGTCGCAGTTCAACGAGCATTGGGCGCTCGATCCCAAGGTTTTCGCGAACTATGCCAAGGATTACCGCACCGGTGCGGTAATGCCGCAGGCGCTCGTCACGAAGATCAAGAATGCGGCGAAGTTCAACCAGGGGGTATGAGCTTGGCGAGCTGGTCGCGGCGGCGACGCTGGATCAGGACTGGCATTCGCTGCCGGCGTCAGCCGGGCCGCAGGACGTCGACGCGTTCGAGACCAAGGCGCTGAATTCGATGGGGCTGGACACGAAGGACGTGCCGCCGCGCTATCGCACCAGCTATTTCGCGCACATCTGGGCGGGTGGCTATGCGGCCGGCTACTATGCGTATCTGTGGACCCAGATGCTCGATAACGACGCGTATGCGTGGTTCATGGCGCATGGTGGGCTGACGCGCGCGAACGGCCAGCGCTTCCGCGACATGATCCTGTCGAAGGGCCATACCGAGGATTACGGTCCGATGTTCAAGGCGTTCTACGGCAAGGACCCGGATATCGGCCCGATGCTCGAGGACCGCGGCCTGACGGCGACCGCGAAGTAATATGGTGCGGTGCAGCGGCCTTTGGGACCGCTGCACCGCACCATATTAAATCTGTAGCGTAACGGTCATCCGACTGTCTCGTCGTGCCAATAGGCGCAGCCCCGGGAGTGACGATCGATCGATCTCGCTAGGGGTTTTCAAGAATGACGATGTTTAATCGTACGGCCGCGCGGCTGTTGTGCGGCGCTATCGGTTTTGTCGTGGTCGGCGTGCCAGTCACCGCAACGGCGCAGTCGCTGGTTTCCAAGGACGTGGAGCCGGGTTCGCCTGCTCCGGTGGCCGATCCAGCCACCCCGCCCGCCGGGCAGGATGACACGATCGTCGTCACCGGCGCGAACACGCGATCGGTGACGCAGGTCAGTGGCGTCGACATGCAGAAGATCCTTCCCGGCGTCAGCCCGTTGAAGGCGCTCCAGACGCTCCCCCGGCGTTACCTTCCTTACTGCCGATCCTTGGGGCAACAACGAGCAGAACATCTCGCTGTTCGTCCACGGCTTCAACGCGCAGCAACTCGGCTACACGCTCGACGGACTGCCACTGGGCGACCAGAATTACGGCAACTACAATGGCTTGTCGCCACAACGTGCGATCATCTCGGAGAACATCTCGCGCGTCACGCTGGCCAGCGGCGCGGGCGATCTCGGTACCGCATCGACCAGCAATCTGGGCGGTACGATCGATACCTTCTCGAGCGATCCACGAAAGGACATGGGCGTCCAGGTCGACCAGACGCTCGGCAGCCATTCTACCTCGCGACTGTTCGCGCGGATCGACAGCGGCGATCTGGGCAACGGCAACGCGTTCTACATCTCGGGCTCGCGCCAGAAAGCGAAGGCGTGGGATTTCAATGGTATCCAGGGCGGCTATCAGGCCAATGCCAAGTTCGTTCATGACGACAGCAATGGCAAGCTGACGCTCTACGGCGCGTTTTCGGACAAGACCGAACCGAACGAGGATGCGACCGTCGTCACGACGGCGACGCAAGGCACCGCGCCGTATGTCCGCCCGTTCGTCTATCCCAATTTCAACGAGATGCTGACCTATCTCAACTCCGGCGCGTACAAGGCGGACGGGTCGAACTACCGCAATTACTACGGCGTCGCGGCCCGCACCGACTATCTCGGCTACGTCAAATACGACTGGAACGTCAGCGACCGCGTGACCTTCTCGAACCAGGCCTATTATCATCACAACGACGGTGTCGGTGTCATCGGCGGTCCAATTGACGTCGCCGGCCTGCCCAAGCTGTTCTCGTTCTATTATCCCGGCCAGAACCTCACCCAGGTGTTCGGTGGCTCAGGGCTCGCGACGCGCACGACAGAATATCGCATCGACCGCGGTGGCCTCGTCTCCACCGTCGCGCTCGATCTCGACGCGCATCATGTCGAGTTCGGCGCCTGGTACGAGCATCAGAGCTCGTCCGCGTATCGTCGCTGGTATCCGTTCCCGGTCAACAATCCGAGCACGCCGTACCAGCGCCCGCGTGAGGAACTGACACCGCTGATTACGCAATATCATAGCGAAGTTCGCGTCGACGAATACCAGGCGCACATCCAGGACAGCTGGAAGGTCCTGCCAACGCTGACCATCCAGGGCGGCGTCAAGAGCACGTTCCAGAACGCGTCGCAGCGCGTGCCGACGCAGCCTATCCCGGGCTCGTTCACCGGCTCGGTTGCGCTGCCGGTCGGCAAGATCGACACGCACAAATACTTCCTGCCGCAGCTTGGTGCGCTATGGGATGCGACCGACAACGAGCAGGTGTTCGTCAACGTCCAGAAGAACATTCGCCAGTTCCAGACCAGCGCAGCCGCCGGCCTGTCGCCGTTCGCGCTCGGCAGCCAGGCGGCGTTCGACCTGTTCAAGCAGGACGTCGAGCCCGAGACGAGCTGGACCTATGAGGCGGGTTTGCGTTCGCACCACGCCCTGAACCTTGGCCCGCTGACCGGCTTCGATGGCCAGATCAGCGTCTATCACGTCGACTTCAGCGACCGCCTGCTCGGGATCAGCCCGAACCCGGTTGTGACTGCGGTCGTCAGCGGCGCGGCGATCCTGCAGAACGTCGGTGCGGTGAAGACCGACGGGTTCGATGTCGCGGGCACGTTCCGGTTCGGCTCGCACTTCTCGTTCTACGATGCGCTGTCGTACAACAACTCGCGCTACGAGGAGAACTACATCAGCGGGACGAGCACCGTCGCGACCGCAGGCAAGAAGGTGCCGGGGAGCCCCGACTGGCTCAACAAGTTCACCGCCTCGGCCAATTACGACATCTTCGACGTGCAATTCGTCGGCGACTATATCGGCAAGCGGTTCGCAACCTATACCAACGACCTGTCGGTGCCGTCCTACTTCACGCTGTCCGGCCGCATCGCCGCGCACGTACCGCTGTCGGAAGGGCAGGTCGTCAAGACGGCGACGGTCAGCCTCAACGTTACCAACATCACGAATAAGCGCGCCGCCTCGACGCTCAGCATCGGCGCGGCGAGCGGGACGTTCAACCAGTTCCCGGTCGCACCGCGCCAGATGTTCGGGACGATCAGCGTTGGCTTCTGACGCGGGCAGGGGGGCCTCGGTCTTGCCGGGGTCTCCTACTGTGCGTCCGTCGTCGGGAATATGATCGGAGGATCGCCCGGTTGCCAAGGCGCCGGGCGTATCATGACCCGAGCGAACAACGCCGACGCGAGGTGCCCCGCTAGCCATGCTTGCAGTCGCTCAAACGGCAGGCCGTCGAAATAAGATCGATCGGTTAGCGCGAACTGGCGGACGAACGGCATGATCGCGAGATCGGTCATCGACTGGGGACTGCTGCCAAGACTGCCGGTAGCACGCAGCCGCTCGTCCAGATCGCGAAGCAAAACGGTCGCTGCATCACGGTGCTCGACCGGATCGACATCGTAGCGATCGGCATATTTGTAGCGGTCGAGATGGTGTTTGAAGGCGCCGTCGTTCGTCGCAATCAATGCGGCGTCGTTATCGGTTGGCCAATCGACGTCGGGCGTACGCGCGCAGGCCCAGCGCATTATGTCGAGGCTCTGGTCGATCACCGTCCCGTCCGGCAGCACGAGCACCGGCACGGTTCCCTTGGGCGACGCGTCGAGCATTGCCACCGGCTTGTCCCGCAAGACGATCTCACGCAGTTCGACCTGACGATCGGCCGCCGCGATCGCGAGACGCGCGCGCATCGCGTACGGGCACCGTCGGAAGCTGTAGAGGATCGGCATCATCGGACCTGCATAATGCGAGCGAGCGCTCACGTCGCCTGATCCTGAAAACAGCCGGTGCGACCGCGATCGATACCGTGGAGCGGCATCGATCGCGGCAAGGCCGTCAACTCAGAAACGATAGCCGATCATCGCCTGCACGGTCCGGCGGTTGCCGTACCAGCACCAGTTATAGTTGGCGAAGCACGACGTCAGATACTTCTTGTCGAGGATGTTGGCACCGTTGACGGCGAGGCTGAGGCCCCGCAGCGATGGCGCGAACTTTTCGAGGTCGTAGCGGATCAGCGCATCATAAACGGTGTAAGACGGGCTGTTGCGGCCCGCGGTCTCGCCCGGCGTTACTCCCGCATAAACTTGGTCGACGTGACGCACCGCGCCGCCGATCGTCAGCCCTTCGAGGCCACCACTGCGTGGCGCCCAGTCGAGATAGGCTGACGTCCCGCCACGTCCGACGGTTTCCAGCCCACGACCGACACGCGCCGGCGCGTCGGCATCGCTGGTAACCTTGACGCGCTGCCGGCTGAACGCGACGCGCGCGTTGAAGCCGTAGGGCAGGGGGGGCACTCCCCTCAAATTCGACACCCTGCGAACGAACGCCGCCGGTCTGCCGAGATACGCTGAAATTGGGCGTCGATGTCAGGACGTTGGTCTGGTCGATACGGAACCATGCACCGGACAGCAGGATCTGCGTTCCCGGAATGCTGAACTTCGCACCGGCCTCGATCTGCTTGCCGAGCGATGGGTCTGCCAGCCCGGGCTGGCCGTTGCTCTGCGTGATCGGATTCGCTTGCTGTTCGAACGACGTCGAATAGCTGACGTACGGCGCCAGACCGAACGGCAGCGTATAGAGGGCGGCCGCACGATACGTGAATTTCTTGTCGTGTTTGACACGCCCGTCCTGTTGCGCGCGCGCCCAATCCTGCCGCCCGCTCAAGACTACGCGAAGGTCGCCGAGCGCCATCTGGTCCTGTGCGTAGATGCCCTGCTGACGCTGCTGTACGTTGATCGAAAACTGGCCGCCGATCTGCTCCGGCGTCGTCGGAACCGGCACCGTACCGTAGACCGGGGCAAAGCCGTTAAGGGGAGGCGCGACGCCGAACGCGGCAAGCTCGCGCGAGTGCGCGACCTGGCGATCTACGCCGAACAGGAGTGTGTGCTTGATCGGGCCGGTCTGGACGGTGCCGGAAAGCTGGTTGTCGAACGTCCAATTGTTGAGCTGCTCGCGGGTCGCATAGGATGCGCGGCTGAAAGTCTGCTGCGTCGGGTCGGTCGTGTTGAGGCCGCCTGCGGTATAGATGAGCCCGAGCGCCGACTTCACATATTGATAGCGACCCGACGAGCGGAATGCCCAGCCACCACCGAAATCATGACGGAAGATGTAGGTGAGTGCCGCCTGCTCCCGGCTGAAGCGGTTGCCCGCCTCGCCGCCGTCGAAGCTGGTCGGCAACTTGCCGTTGGGGTTGGCAAGCAACGTGCCGCTCGCGGGGAACACGCCGTAGTCGCCGTTGTACGGATCATGCGAATAGGCCCCGAGCAGCGTGAAGCTGGTCGAGCTGCCCGCGCCCGCCGTTACTGCACCCGAGATCGTCTGGCGCTCGCGCTTGCCGAACTTCTGCTGCGTGTCGGCACCGTTCGCACTGCCGTTGATCCGCCACAGGACGCCTTCGCCGGCTCGGCCACCGATGTCGGCATCGACGCGGTAGAGATCGTAGTTGCCATAAGTGCCGCTGATCGCCCCGTATAGCGCCTGGTCGAGCGGGAGCTTACTCGATTCCGCGACAAGGCCGCCGGGGCTCGACTGGCCGTACAATACCGATGCGGGGCCCTTGATGACTTCGATCCGGTCGAGCCGGGAGACGTCGACCTGCGGCACCGCGTAGCCGGACGGGCTGCCGAACTGCTTCAACCCGTCGAGATAGACCGGGGCATCGAAGCCACGCAGCTTGAACTGATCATAGACCTCGCCGCTCGACCCACGCGTTTCGGGGGTCACGCCGGCGACGAACCGGAGCGCCTGGTTGAGGTTCTGCAAACTGCGTCCGGCAATGTCGTCGGCGGTGATGACGGTGATCGACTGCGGCGTCTCGGCGAGTGGCGTATCGGTCTTGGTCCCGGAGGATGCCTGGTCTCGCGGATGCTGTCCGGTCACGACGATCACGTCCGAGGCGTCCTCGTGCAAAGTCTGTGCATAGCCCGGCGCGACGGCGAAAGCCGCGGAGCCCAGCAAGATGGCGATGCCAAGACGACGTGTCATATGATTCCCTTTACGTTATCGCGCCCCGCTAATGTTTTTGATAACTATTATCAATAGCCGCGTTCCGACCGAGCCAGATAGCGCTTGCCTCTGCGGCAATATGGCAACACCAGCCACGGAACGTAACGTGATGGACGACAGACATGAGCGGCAAGATACTAGCGGTCGAGATTGCGACGGCGGGGGACGCATCCTGGTTCGAGAAGCATCCCGATCGCCGGCTACGGATCCGCAACATGGTGATGGGCGAGTTCGGCGACGTGAGCGGCGAGCCTCCGGTCGGGATGGCGTGGCGAACGATCGTCCTGGAAGCTCAGCCCGGCGCGCGTAGCCGCCAAGCGATCGCACTCCCGATCGGCACGGATGTCGACTCGTTCGACGACGACGATCTCTTCGATCTATTCCGGCGCGTGGCTCCGTCCGGCGCACGGAAAATGATTGCAGCATTGCGCCAAGTTAAGTTGCCTGGCACACCCAAAACCTGAGTCCGTCTCGCGCAGTTCAACAACATGATTATTGGAACAAATATCGGGCAAAGCGAGGCTTTCCCGTGATGGACTGCGCTTCTAACTTCGCCGCCGCCTGCTAGCTTGAGTGACAGTGACGCGCTGCCGAAAGGCGCTGCGTCCTCGGTGCCCCTGCCCGGATACGAGAGTGTCGCACGGACGGGCGGGGCACCTCGTTCATTTCTAATTCACCTTCGAACGGCATATCGCGAAGTAGAGGCATCGCCCAAGTAACGCGTACCTTCAGCGCCCCGTCGGTTTCAGTCACACGGACGGACGGGGCGCTATTTCGCTCCGGTTAAGCCAAGCCCTGCCGCGACAACCGCGCATCGATCAGGTCGAGCTCGCGCCCGAGTTGCTCCGCCAGTTCCACCCCGATCTCCCGGCGCCTTGCAAGGTCGAAGATCGCGTTGCGCTCAGCACGTACCGCCGCAAGCCGCATGTCCCGTTCGATCTTGACGTCGCCTTGCCGCGCGCGGTCCTCCGGCCGCGACGACAGGCTGTCGATGCGTTCGCGGTACTGGTCCATCAATCGCGCCGCGACATCGGTGAAGCGATCGGGATCGTCGCGCCCCCTCGGCCATCCGGTGTTGAACACGGTCGAGTTCGGCGATCGCCGCATTGGCCGCAACAAGCCGAGCCTGATCGCGTGCGGCACCGATGCCGGTTTCGGGCGGCAGGCTGAGGCCCCGCAGCAGCAATGGCAGCGCGACGGCGGCAATGATTAGCGACGACAGGATGACGCCCGACGCAAGGAAGATAACGAGATCGCGCGCCGGGAAGGGCGTACCGTCGGCGAGGCTCAACGGAAGCGTGAGCGCGCCTGCCAAGGTGATGGCACCACGCGCGCCCGCGCACGACATCGCCGCGATGATACGCCGTGGTGGGCTTTCGCCCGCGGTCGTATCGTTGCGCCGCCGTGCGCGAAGAAGCGTGAACTGGAGCGAAACCCAGACCCAGCCGTAGCGAAGGATCGCCAACCCGGCGACGACGGCAATGACATAGACGGCCAACCACCACGGGCTGACGTGCCCGGTCGACGTCACGGTGTCGCGGGCGCGAACGAACACCTCGGGCAGTTGCTCGCCGAGCAGCACGAAGATCACGCCGTTCAGGGTGAACTGGAGCATGTCCCACACCGCGCGCCTGCGGATGCGCGTACCGGCGGCGACCGCCGTGGTCGCGTCGGTAAAGGTCATCGCAATACCCGCGGCGGCGGCAGCGAGAACGCCAGACGCGTGGATGTGTTCGGCCAGTAGATAGGCGGCGAACGGGATCAACAAGCTGACGAGGATGTTCGAGCCGGCCTCGTCACCGAACCGTCGTGCGAAGGCGCTCTTGGTCGCGACGATACCGAGCGCGACACCGACGCCGATCGCAACCCCGGCGACCGCCATCCACGCGAACGTCGCCGCGGCATCGGCGAACGAGAAGGTGCCGGTCAGTACGGCGGCGATCGCAAAGCGGACGCAGACCAGGCCGGACGCGTCGTTCAGCAACGCCTCGCCTTCGAGGATATGCATCATCCGCTTCGGGATCGGCGCGTTCTGGGCGACCGCGGAGACGGCAATAGGATCGGTCGGCGACACCACGGCCGCGAGCGCGAACGCGACCCCCAGCGGCATCGCCGGGATCAGCCAATGGACGAAGAGGCCCATGCCAAGGACGGTGAGGAAAACGAGGCCGAGCGCGAGCCCCAACACGGCGCCACTATCGCGAAAGAGTTCGTCCTTGGGAATGCGCCAGCCGTCGAGGAACAGGAGCGGCGGCACGAGCAGAGAAGGAAGAAGAGTTCGGGATCGAGTTCGACCCGGACATGCGCGACCATGCCGATGAGTGCGCCGAGCGCGATCTGTACGAGCGGACGTGGCAGCGCCGACGGCAGCATGCGCGACGCGATGCCGCTCACCACGACGGCGAGCAACAGGAACAGGCACAAGGTCACAATCTGCAAACCGGACTCCCCAAGGTTTTGGACGCGCAGCAAGCACGCAGGCGCGCGATCAACAGGACCGGCAGGTAGTCTCGATCAGATAGCAGTAAATCGGAAATTTCGGAAGCGTGCGCTACCTCTTCCCGCAGCGTTTACCCCGGCCGGAGCATCACGAAGCCGCCGCGGACGTCGTAGTGGTAAACCCGAAACCTCGATCCGCCGATCGAACCGGCGCCAAGTCCGGTCGCCATCTCCGCTCATGGCGTACGTGACGATGTGGCGGTTGTTGGTCACGCGGATCAACATCGAACGGCCATGCGGGTTGGCGGGGCGGCCGCGCTGGGCGCCACATTGATGCGTGACGAAACGATCCCCGTCGAGGCCAAGACCGCAATAAAGCTTGTCGTCGTAGAACAGGAGGAGCCCAGCAGTGGTGCCGGGAGTCGCAGTCGAAGCGGTATCGCGTATCCCCGGCGATCAGCTACAGCGGAGATGAGTTCACGGGCGCGGAGCCGTTAGCGGCGAGGGTCAGCGTGTTGCCGGTGATCGATGGGCGCTTTGCCTCGTTTGGACGTGGGCGAAAAAACTCCATCTCGTGCCAAGCGCGAGCTTCTCAAAATTGTCGGATTCGCTTGGCCGTGCGAGACTGCGGCGCCACCCTTTGGCTTGGTGAGCGGCGTCCAGAGGTCGCCGCCCTTCATGCTGAACCAGCCGTATGCGGTCCTTTCGGGGCCCTCGGATGAGAAGCCGTCGACGATCCAGTCTTCTGGGTAGCCCAAGGATCATTGATTTTTTTGACAGAGCCGACCGTCGAAAGGCCGTCGGCCGCAAGGCGGATACGATCGCCGCCCGAGAGGAAAAGCCACATCCTCGCCGTCGATGGCGGCTGGCTCGCTCGGTGACGTTCGTCCCGGCACGGAAGCGGGGGGCCAGTCTCACGCTAACGGGAAGGGGCTTCCGCTGGCGTATCCATCGTGGCACGCACGCTTCACCACGACCAAGCAAGGCCGTCCTCCCCGTGCTGGGCGGATCAGACGAAGGGGCAATATGACGAAATTCCTGGCGTTCGGCGAGATCATGTTACGGCTTTCCCCGCCGGGTCGCGAGTTGCTGTTGCAGACGCCGAAGCTCGACGTTTGGGTCGCAGGCGCAGAGGCGAACGTCGTGACGCAGCTTGCACGGCTCGGTCACGACGTCGGGATGGCAACGATGGTCCCCGACAACGATCTCGGCCGCGCGGCGATAACGACGTTGCGTGGTCATGGTGTCGACACGTCGACGATCACACTGGGCGGCGACCGGATGGGGCTGTATTTCGTGACGTCGGGCGCAGGCCTTCGCGCCACCGAAGTCATCTACGACCGGGCCTGGTCGTCGTTCGCGGAGGCACCTGCTGACACCTGGGACTGGACTTCGCTGCTCGACGGCGTCGATCGCCTGCATCTGTCCGGCATCACCCCGGCGCTCGGCCCGGTCCCGGCGGAAGCGGCGCTGACCGCGGTTCGTGCCGCGACCGAACGCGGAATTGCGGTCTCGTTCGACGGCAATTGGCGCGGCAAGCTGTGGGAACGGTGGGACTCGAACCCGCGCGCGATCCTGACGCAACTCGTCGAGCATGCGGACCTGATGTTCGGCAATCACCGCGACATCGCCCTGCTGCTCGATCGCGACTTCTCCGGCGAGGCCGAAGATCGCCGCCGCGAAGCGACGGAGGCGGCGTTCGCCGCGTTCCCTCGCTTGCAGACGATCGCATCCACCGCGCGTCATGTCGAACACGTCGATCTCCACCGCCTTTCCGCGAGGATCGATACGCGCGACGCTAGCGTTCAGACCGACGAGGTCGTGCTGGCCGGTATCGTCGATCGGATCGGCGGCGGCGACGCGTTCGCGGCGGGTATCCTGCATGGCCTGCGGTCGGGCAAGGGCATCGCCGAAACCGCGCGCGTCGGCTTGGCCCCTCGCGGCGCTGAAACATTCGTTGCCGGGCGATGCGAGCCTGTTCCGCCAAGCTGATATCGACGCATATCTCGCCGGCGGCCTCGATGTCCGGCGATGACTGGACGCCTAGGGCGGCGATAGGTGCCGGTGCCGAACTGGTCCTGGCCAGTGGCGCCAGGGCGAATGCGTCGTGCTCGGTGCGTTGCCGAACACGACGCGCACGGCAACGCTCTACGGCCTGTCGAAGCGCGCGTAGAACGGTACGCTCTATTACGACGACAAGAAGTTCAGCGCGCGCGGGTCCGTCAGCTATCGCGGCCCATACATCGACGGCAGTTCAGCGACGGGCAACGTCGGTTTAGTCTGGATCCGAAAGCGACCCGGTGGCGCACTCCTGGCCAGAGTGCGCCACCGGTCAGATCTCGTCAGGGCTGAAACCGAGCGCTGCGGTCAAGGCCGAGTGGCCACGGAGGCACTGCTCCCAAAGTCGGGGATTGCCCAGATCATCGGGCGCAATCGCTTCGGGCCATTCGCGCGCAATGACCGCTTCGATTCGGTTGCAGGCCGCATCATCGAGCAGGAAGCGGCGATCGATCGCAGCAAACGCTTCCGCATCGACCTGAACGCGAAGCCGGAGACACGCGGGACCGCCGCCGTTGCGCATAGATTCGCGGACGTCGACGATCTCCAGTCGGGTGATCGGCCCCCCGGTTGCGATCAATTCCGACAGCCAAGTCCAGACATCGGCGTGCTCGCGTGCTTCGGCAGGCAGGACAAGGGTCATTCCCCCATCCGGCATCGTGACCAGTTGGGAATTGAACAGATACGTCCGGATCGCTGTGTCGAGGCTCACCTGATCTGCCGGAACCTCGACGATCACCGCGTCGGGGACGAGCGCCGCCACCGCATCGTACAGCGCGCAAGGATCGGCGAACGCCTGCTCATGCGCGAACAGGACGTGACCGTTGGCCACCGCAACCACGTCATTATGGAAAGCACCGGCCGCGATCGCCGCCTCGCTTTGCCGAACCATCAGCGTATGGCGCGTATCGAGGCCGTGGCGGCGTGCGACCGCCTCGCTCGCGCTGCGGTGCTGACGCGAGGGGAAGCCACCCGCCTGCCCCTCGCCATAGACGAACATCTCTACCGCGGCGGCGCCTGCGGGCGAGACCAGCCGCATGAAATTGGCGGCGCCTTCATCCCCGAACGCGGCGGGCAGGGGGGGATGCACTCGGAAATACCGCGCGTCCGAAAACGCAAGGCGGAGTTGTCGTTCGGTCTGCACGGCCTCGATCGCCCGGTGCGGCATCGTCGACAGGTTCGCGACCGAGATATGGCAAAGGCCGTCATCCGTGTCGGTCGCCGGGGAAACCGTGCCTGCATTCGCGGTCCACATCGACGACGCCGACATCGCGTTGGCGACCAGCGCACGATCAGTTGTCCACGCCGCCGACAGGACTTCCGCATCGGAACCCGCGAAACCGAGCGTCCTCAGCCAAGCGACCTGCGGCCTGACGTGCGGCAGGAGGACGCCTTGCTTCAGGCCCATGGCCATCAGGCGACGCATCTTGCCCATACCCTGAAGCGCGGCCAAGCGCGGCGCGGACACCGCACCGGCGTTGGCGGACGACGCACGGTTGCCGATCGAGAGCCCTGCATAATTGTGCGTCGGACCGACGATTCCATCGAAATTGACCTCGATCACGGCATCACTCCTCGTTCCGTCGGTCTCGGTGTTTGCCACCGCCGTCCCGCGAATGGCAGGCCGATAGCCGGAATTGCCGACAGGGTAAAAGGTGCCGTGCCCGATGAAGGATAGCTATCACGCAGCGCCAACGGTCTCGAGCGACGGGGCGGGTTAGCGCGATAGGCTTCCGCTCAGCGCCACCAAGCGCCTGTGCGTGGCAACCGTGCGACGGTGCGAGGTTCCGATCCGCTGGTGTCTGTGGCACATCCTTCGGCATGGGTGGGGGTAACACGAGCAGCGACTTGGCTGCGCAACGGCGCTTTCGGCGCGATCGCAATGCTGTCCTTCGGCGGACCGGCAGCGGCGCAGGACGACGCAGGGTTTCAGTCGTACATGCGCGAACTGCGTCAGCAGGCGCTGGCCGATGGTGTCAGCGCGCGTACGGCGGATGCGGTCTTTCCGACGCTGACGCTCAACCCTCGCGTGATCGAACTCGACCGGGCACAGCCGGGCGCAACGAACTCCAGCGCGATACCCGCCTTCGCGCCGTATCGAACGCAGCATGTCGACGCCGCGAGGATCGCGCGCGGTCGCCAGACCTATCAGGCGCAGCGCTATCGGCTGCAGCGGATCGAGCAGCAGACCGGCGTTCCCGAATCGGTCATGGTCGCGATCTGGGGCCATGAGACGAACTACGGCAGCTACACCGGCGACTTCGATCTCCTGCGATCGCTCGCGAGCCTCGCCTATGAAGGCCGGCGGAGGTCGCTGTTCGCGGGCGAGTTCATCGCCGGGTTGAAGATGCTCGATCGCGGCGTGACGCGGTCGCAATTGAAGGGAAGCTGGGCAGGGGCCATGGGCAACCCGCAGTTCCTGCCGTCCATCTACCTGCGGATCGCGCGAGACGGCGATGGGGATGGCCGCGCGGATATATGGAACAGCCCCGCCGACACGCTCGCGTCGATCGGCAACTACTTTGTCGATGCCGGCTGGCGGGCTGGTCAGCCCTGGGGGGTCGCAGTCAACGTGCCCGCCGGGTTCGACCGATCGCAGGTCCGCAACCGCCTCGTCTCGCCGCGCTGCCCGCGCGTGTTCGAACGGCATAGCGGCTGGCGGACGATCGCCGAGTGGCGCGCCCTGGGTGTCAGCCCGCAAAGCGGTAGATCGCTGGACGGTTCGGTGATGGCGACGTTGCTCGAACCGGATGGCCCGGGCGCGACCGCGTATCTGCTGACCAGCAACTACCGCGTGATCCTCGATTACAATTGTTCGAATTTCTATGCGCTGTCGGTCGGATTGCTGGCCGATGCGGTCGAGCGCTAGGGCCCTGAGCCTGGCGTTCGCGCTCGCCGCCTGTGGTCACGCGCGCGAAAGCGGTGGCGCGATACTGTCGGCTGGCGGCGGACTGTACGGCAGCTATCAGGATACCGGCACGGCAAGCTGGTACGGCGACGAATTGTCGGGCAACCGCACGGCATCGGGCGAGGCGTTCGATCCGGATGCGATGACCGCGGCGCATCGCACACTGCCGCTCGGGTCTTTCGTCGAAGTCACCTCGATCGAGACCGGCCGGTCGATTCTGGTCCGCATCAACGATCGCGGCCCCGGTCGTCGTGACCGGATGATCGACTTGTCCCGCGCCGCAGCGCACATGCTCGGCACCGACCGCCATCAGGTGGCAACCGTCCGCATCCGCGCGATCGTGCCGTCGATGCGGGACGCTTCACTGCTGAGGGCGGGTAAGGCTGTCGCTCTGCAACCCGCCACCTATACCCGCGCGATGAGCACCGACACCTTGCCGTCTCGTGCACCGGTGACGCTGATACCCGGCCGTCGGTATCTGTTGCAGGTCGCGACCTTCTCGAACGAAGCGCGCGCGACCGCCTTGGCCAAGCGCCTCGATGCGGACGTGGTCGAAGGCGGTGGCCTGTACCGCGTCCGCATCGGCCCGTTCAAAGATGCTATCAGCCTGCAACGCGCGCGTGACGCGGTCGCCGAGCGCGGCTATGGCGATGCCCAGGTCCTGCCCACGGATTGAGTTCCCTTTTGCTCACGGAATACCCCATGAAGAAGCTGATCGTCGCACCGCTTGCCGCCCTCGCGCTGGCGCATCCGTCCATCGCTGCTGCGCCGCAGTTCCAGACCGCCGCGCCGATCGCGTACATGGAGGATCTGTCCTCAGGCGCAGTGTTGTTCTCGCGTGATGCCGACCGCCGCATGCCGCCGGCGTCGCTCGCCAAGATGATGACGGTCTATGTCGCGTTCGACATGGTCAAGAAGGGCGAGTTGAAGCTCGACCAGATGATGACCGTGCGTCCCGAGACCTGGGCGAAATGGCATGGCCCGACCGCGGGTTCGACGATGTTCCTGTCGTCCGGCGAGAACGTCAGCGTCGCCAACCTGCTTTACGGTATTGTCACGCTATCGGGTAACGACGCGTGCATCGTGCTTGCCGAAGGGATCTCCGGTTCGGAGCAGGCCTTCACCGAGCGGATGAACCGCAAGGCAGCCGAACTCGGCCTCAAGGACAGCCATTTCGGTACCGCGAACGGTTGGCCCGACAACGGCGTCACCTACGTCACCGCACATGACCTTGCCGAACTCGCAGCCGCGACGATCAACAACTATCCAGACCTCTACAAGCAGTTCTACTCGAAGCGCGACTTCACCTGGGGCAAGACGATGGGCGGCAGCGCCATCACCCAGGCAAACCGCGATCCGATCCTCGGGCGCGTCGCCGGTGCCGATGGCCTGAAGACCGGGCATACCGAGGAGGCGGGCTACGGCTTCACCGGCTCGGCCGTGCAAAACGGGCGCCGCCTGGTCATGGTCGTCGCCGGCCTGACGAGCGCGGGGCAGCGCGCGGAAGAATCAGTGCGTTTCATGGAGTGGGGCTTTCGCGCATGGCAGTCGAAGCCGATCGTCGCCAAGGGCAAGAAGGTCGAGACCGCAGCGGTCCAGCTCGGCGATGCCTCGTCGGTCGGTCTCGTCGCGCCCAAGGCACTGACCGTGACTTTGCCCGCCGGTACCTCGCCGAACCTTACTGCCAAGGTCGTGTACGAGGGCCCGATCAAGGCGCCGATCAAGGCTGGCCAGCACATTGCGGATCTCGTCGTAACGACGTCGGACGGCCTGCAGCAGCGCATGCCGCTCGTCGCAGACAAGGATGTCGCCGTAGCCGGCTTCTTCGGTCGTGCCTGGGCAGGCCTGACCGGGTTCTTCGGATGACGATGCATGTCCCGGACGCGCGACGGGCATGACTGAGATATTCGGCAACGCCGCCGCGCAGTCCGCTTTCCTTGCGGCGATGCGTGGCGGCGCGCTGCATCACGCCTGGCTGCTGACCGGACCGCAAGGTGTCGGCAAGGCGAGTTTCGCGCGGCTGGCGGCGATGCGGATGCTGGCTGACGGCGCCAATCCCGATGCCACTCCGGCTGGGTTCGACGTGCCGCAGGGCGACCGCACGCGGTCATTAATCGAGGCGGGGTCTCACCCGGACTACCGTGTGCTCGCGCGTCTTCCAAAGGATCCGGAGAAACCCGACCAGGACCTGGCGCGAAGCATCACCATCGCGCAGGTCCGCACGCTCCAGCCGCTGTTCGCGACGACGCCATCGATGAGTCCGCGCCGCGTGGTGGTGATCGATGCGATTGACGATCTCGAACGCGGCGGTGCCAATGCGTTGCTCAAGAACCTCGAGGAGCCGCCCGCTGGAACGATCTTCCTGCTCGTCAGCCACGCACCCGGGCGACTGCTGCCGACGATCCGGTCGCGGTGTCGATTGCTGCGGTTCGAAGCACTGGGCCAAGACGAGGTGACGAAGGCGATCCGCGTACTCCGCCCCGAAGCGGATGACGAAGAGGTCGCCGCGCTCGTCCGTGCCAGCGACGGGGCACCGGGCAGGGCGCTACGCTATGCCGGCCTGGATATCGCCGGCATCGACAGCGCGCTTGCCGAGATCGCGCGCGACGGTGACCGTGATAATGGCCGGCGACTGAAATTGGCAAAAGCGCTTGGGAGCAAGACGTCGCAACCGCGATACGAGGCGTTCCTGGACCGCGCGCAAGCCTTTGTTGCGGACCAGGCGCGCACGCGATCCGGACCTGCTTTGCGTACCGCGCTCGATGCCCATGCGGCTGCGCGCGATCTCGCCGGCGCGGCGGTTGGACTTTCGCTGGATGCCCAGGCGACCGTCTTCGAAATGGCCGGGATCGTCGCGTCGCTGCGCCAGTAAGCAGCGGAATCGTCCGAGCATTCCGGCGGGGTCATAGCGCGGGCTTCACCTGATCGGACCGATGCTCTAGGAGCGCGCCATGGCCGACCCCTTTTATATCACCACCGCGATCCACTATCCCAATGGCCGTCCGCATATCGGCCATGCCTATGAGATGATCGCCGCCGACGCGATCGCCCGGTTCCAGCGTCAAGCGGGACGCGACGTGCTGTTCCAGACCGGTACCGACGAGCATGGTTTGAAGATGGCGCAGGCCGCGCGCGACAGGGGCATTCCGGTGCGCGCGTTCGCAGACGAGATGTCGTCGCATTTCAGCGTGATGGCGGATCGTCTTGGCATCTCCTATGACCGTTTCATTCGTACCGTGGACACGGATCACTACGCCGCCAGCCGTGCCATCTGGCAAGCTATGGCGGACTCGGGCGATCTGTATCTCGATCGCTACGAGGGCTGGTATTCGGTTCGCGACGAGGCGTTCTACGATGAATCGGAACTGACAGGGGGAGGGCGACGATCGCCGTTCGCCGCAAGGTACGCCGGTCGAATGGACCGCCGAGGAAACGTGGTTCTTTCGCCTGTCGAAATACCAGCAGCCGCTGCTCGATCTCTACGCCGCCAACCCGGACTTTATCCGCCCCGAAAGCCGCCGCAACGAGGTGATGCGTTTCGTCGAGGGTGGTCTGAAGGATCTGTCAGTGTCGCGTACCAGCTTCGACTGGGGCGTGCCGGTGCCCGACAGCCCCGGCCACGTCATGTATGTGTGGGTCGACGCGCTGACGAACTATCTGACCGGCATCGGCTATCCCGACATGACGGGCGACAAGGCGAAGTTCTGGCCCGCCGATATCCATCTGATCGGCAAGGATATCGTCCGGTTCCACGCGGTCTACTGGCCCGCGTTCCTGTTGTCCGCGAACATTCCGTTGCCGAAAAGCGTGTTCGGTCACGGCTTCCTGCTCACACGCGGCGAAAAGATGTCCAAGTCGGTCGGCAACGTCGTCGACCCGATGGCGTTGGCGGATGCGTTCGGCGTCGACGCCCTGCGGTATTTCTTCTTGCGGGAGGTCAGCTTCGGTCAGGACGGGAGCTATTCTCCCGAGGCGATCGTGACCCGTGTGAACGCCGAACTGGCGAACAGCTTCGGCAATCTGGCGCAGCGGACTTTGTCGTTCATCGCCAAGAACTTGGAAGGCGTGTTTCCCTCCGCGGGTACGGTCCACGAGGCGGATGGCGTTTTAATCGAGGAGGTCATCGTCGCGTGTGCCGGCTTCAAGGCAGGCTTTACGGATCTGGCCTTGTCGCAGGGTATCGAGGCCTGGATGCGCGGTGTGTTCGCCTGCAACCAGTATATCGACGCGCAGGCGCCCTGGGCACTGCGCAAGACCGATCCCGACCGGATGCACGCCGTCTTGCGCACGCTGGTGCGCGCGATCCGCATGCTGGCGATCGCGATCCTGCCGGTCGTGCCGGACTCCGCCGGTAAGGTGCTCGATCAGATCGGCGCGGTCGAGCGCGATCATGCGGCGATCGACGATGATCGCTGGTACGACCGGGTAGCTGCGTCCGACTTCCGGATTACGCCACCATCCCCCGTCTTCCCCCGTCTCGAACTGCCCGCGGAGGCCTGATGCTCGCCGACAGCCATTGCCACCTCAACTACAAGGGGCTCGTCGAGCATCAGCAAGCCGTACTTGCACGGGCGCGAGCGCGGGGCGTGACGGCGATGCTGAACATTTCGACCCGCGAGAGCGAGTGGGATGATATCGTCGCGACCGCAGAGCGCGAGCCCGACGTCTGGGCAACGATTGGCATCCATCCGAACGAGGCGGACACCTATCCCGACGTCGATGCCGCCAAGCTGATCGAACGGGCACGTCATCCTCGCGTGGTGGGGCTGGGCGAAAGTGGCCTGGATTATTTTCGCGACACGTCCGATCGCGCCCGCCAGCAAGCGAGCTTTCGCGCGCACATAACGGCATCGCGCGAGACCGGGTTGCCGATCGTCGTCCACACACGCGATGCCGAGGACGATACCGCCGCGATCATGGCCGAGGAAATGGGGAAGGGGGCCTATCCCGGCGTCATCCATTGCTTCACCGCGAGCGGAGCTTTCGCCGATAAGGCGTTGGACATGGGCCTTTTTATCTCGATATCGGGTATCGTCACCTTCAAGAACGCACGTGATCTGCAAGAGACGGCCGCGCGTTTGCCCATCGAGAGGCTTCTGATCGAGACCGACGCACCGTTTCTCGCGCCGGTCCCGCATCGTGGCAAGACGGGAGAGCCCGGCTTCGTCGCCGACACGGCAAAATTCCTGGCCGACTTGCGCGGTGAGGATGTCGAGGAATTATCGCGCCGTACGGCCGAGAATTTCCACACGCTGTTCGGCAAGACGCGCGCATGAGGATCACGATTCTCGGATCGGGCACGTCGTCCGGCGTCCCGCGGATCGGTAACGACTGGGGCGACTGCGACCCTGCCGAACCACGCAACCGCCGCACGCGCGCGTCCGCGCTGATCGAGCATGATGGTACGCGCATCCTGATCGACACTAGCCCGGACATGCGCGAGCAACTTCTCGCGGCCGACGTCGACCGGGTCGACGCCGTTATCTGGACGCACGATCACGCGGATCACTGCCACGGTATCGACGATCTGCGCCAGCTCTACCACGCCGCAGGAACGCCGGTACGCGGCTATGCGCGACCCGCCACGCTAGCGGCGCTGGACTCGCGTTTCACCTATGCATTCCACGGCCGAGCGGGCTACCCGCCGACGATTGCGGCACAAACGCTACCCGATCGGCTGACGATAGGCGGGATCGAAATTCGTGTTACCGATCAACCTCACGGTAACATCCACGCGGCTGGACTGCGGTTCGAAGCAGGCGGCGTTTCGATCGGATATGCTACCGATTTCAATATCATGACCGACGATATGGCCAAGCTTTACGAAGACCTCGACGTCTGGGTCGTCGATGCGTTGCGGCGACGACCGCATCCGACGCATATGGAGTTGCCCGCCGTGCTTGGATGGGTCGACCGACTGCGGCCGGGGCGAACCGCGCTCGTCCACATGGACCACAGCATGGATTATGCGAGCTTGATCGCCGAACTTCCGAAGGGTGTCGAGCCTGGTTATGACGGGCTCGTACTCGACGCATGACCGCAGACCGTGCAGCCCAGTTCGCGCTGTACGCCGTGATGCTGATCCTGCCGCTGTCGGCGCTGGTTGCTAGGCGAAGCGCCGTCAAGCCGATGCTCAAGATGGCGCTGGCATGGGTAGGCATCTTCGCCGTCGGTCTCCCTGATTGCGAGCCAACGCGATCGACTGTCCGATGTCATTGCGATGTTCGACGACCAACAGGTCAGCGGAACGGAAACCCGCATACGCATGGCTGACGACGGTCATTTCTGGGCGAACGTGGAGATCAACGGGGTCGGTCGACGCATGCTGATCGATAGCGGCGCCACAACGACCGCATTGTCGACGCAGACCGCAAAGGCGGCCGGCCTGGACCTGAGCGAAAGTCCGTTTCCCGTAATTCTTTCAACTGCCAACGGCCAGGTCACGGCACAGTCGGCGACCGCGAAACGCGTAGCCGTCGGAAATATCGTCATGACCGACCTGGGAATCGTGACGTCGCCGGCCTTCGAAGAGACGGACATCCTCGGCATGAATTTTCTGTCGCGGCTGAGTTCATGGCGGGTCGTCGAAAAGACGCTGATCCTCTCGCCATCACCATCTTGAATTTAACATAATGTATATTATCGATCTTATATTGTGTGGAGCGGCGGATTCTAATTTGAAGTGCGAAAAGTCAGCTTATACGCGGGTTCTACCCGCTTAGAGGTCGCACATGGGTAACTACCAGCATCTCGATCTGGAAGAACGTCGCAAGCTATACCGGCTTATCACCAGCGGCAGAAGCCCGCGGCAAGCGGCAATCGAGCTCGGGCGGCATGCTTCGACAATCTATCGTGAGCTGAAACGGAACCAGCATTTCGACAACGAGCCAATGTTCCGCGGATATTTCCCAGTTACAGCGCAGGACAAAGCTGCCGCTCGACGAACTAAGGGTAGTAAAATCAGCAAAAATGCTGAACTGGCTTCGTATGTCATCGAACGGCTGATAGAAGCCTGGTCTCCAGAACAAATTGCCGGTTACCTTCGGCACAGGCACGAAGATAGCCTCCAGATTAGCCACGAGACGATTTATCAGTTCGTCTATAGCCCCATGGGCCGCAACATGGAGTTAGCGCGCCTCCTACCGACCGGCCGAAAAAAACGCCGGCGCCGTTATGCTCGTCGGCCCCGCGGAGTGAACATTCCACTAGCTAACACAATTGCAGCGCGACCAGCGGAGGTAGCAAGTCGCTTGGACTTCGGCCACTGGGAAGGCGATCTCATCGCCTTCAAATTGCAGCATGGCACAGCGAACCTTACTTCCCTCATCGAGCGGCGTAGCCGCTTCACGGTCCTGACGTCGAACCCCAGCCGCCACTCTGCCGGAGTCATAGGGGGCATAGAGCGACGCCTCCATCATCTCCCCCTTCCCTCCGGCGCACCATCACGTTCGACCGAGGCACCGAGTTCGCGGCGTACGCTCGATTGCGAGATACGCTTGGAATGACCGCGTACTTTTGTCAGCCGTCAGCACCTTGGCAAAAGGGTAGCGTTGAAAATAGTAATGGCCGGGTAAGGCGCTTCTTGCCATTGGACACCGACATCGCTCGCATCCCAGAAGCTGACATCGACCGGTTAGTCGCTCGGCTCAATAATACTCCACGCAAATGCCTCGGCTACCGTACGCCCCGCGAGATACTTGCCGAACAGATTGCATTATCGGCAGCAGTTACTATTGGCGGTTAGTAATCGGGTACAACGACAAAGAAAGCAGACACACTGACTTAGCAGGGGCCCCACATTTTTAGTCACAGTCTGATGTCTCCTTGCTTGCGACAGGCTGGTCAGATATCCAATGAGGCACTTGATCTTGCGCACATTATCCAGAAGCAGCTGAACCAGCTTAGATAACTGTTGGGTGGTTACACCTGAACGTTCGACCAGGCTGCGCGCAAGCCGTCACCCGCGCTGTGAGTGAGCCCGCTTCTTGCGCAGCGGGTCCAAGGTCGCAGGAGCCGCGAGACTATCGCATCAGCAGGGGCACCGTTGCGCTGTTGGGATGGCTACACGCTGCCCCTGCTGCTACCCGGCGGTATGTCGTGTCGCACTTCAACTTGAAACCTCAAGCATATCGGTTGATTCCGAGGTGCTCCTAGGCATCTCGGTAGCCAAGCAGCTTACGTATAATGACGACGCTCTGCTCGTCATGAGCGCTCATCCCTGGCTCAGCGTATGCGGTTCAACGGTGAACGCTGCCAATGATGGCGCCACCGATTCGGCACGATACCGTATCGAAGGTATCGTCCGGCGTATGAAGAGGCTGAGGCAGCGCCATGTCGCGCTGCCTCAGCCTCCCTCCTTGCGCGCTACTTCGCGTTGGCAAGCGCTGTGTCGATCTCCGCGGACTTCGCCTGCCGCAATACACCGCAGTGGCGAATACTCTCCAGCGTGCGCTGATAATTTAGCAACCCGACGTTAGCCTTGCGGATCGAGGCGCCGACCTTTGCATCGATCCGGTCCGCCTGATCGGCACCGCACTGGACCGCGAGCGCCTGCGGCAGGCGGCTGGTGATGAAGATGCCGTCGCCACCGGCGAGAAGCTTGTCGTAGTTCGCCAGGATCCAGTCGATGCCGAGATCGCGCGTTCCCGCATTGCCGGCGACGCCGAAGATCAGCCCGATCCTGTCATAGCTCCGCATCCGCTTGTCTTCGAGCGACAGGAGATAATTGGCGGCGTCGGGCCGCCCACTGGACGCAGCGGCGCCGAGAGCAGCCTGGCGGAAGCCCGGGTCCTCGCTCGATAACGCCTTGTCGACCAGCATCTTCGCAGCAGGCAGACCGCCCCTCCTCTGCCACCACGGTCAGCGCAGCTCCGAGAAAGCCGGAGTCGAGCGCCGCGGTGTCGCCCGCCAGGTATTTTTCCCCCGCTGACTTCAGTTTGTTGCGGACGGCGGGATCGCGCGCATCGTCCGCGACGAGATTGACCAGTTCGTGGCGCAGGTTCTGCCGACCTGGATCATCCTTTGCATAGGCGCCGGCTGCCGGGTTGAACCCCAGCGCGGTCAGGCGCGGTGTGTAGATCGAGGCTAACAGCGCGCGGTAGGCGGGCAGTGAAGCGGCCGAGATCAGCCCGCGCGAGCGCAACCCGGCAATTCGCCGGCCGCCGTCGATGCTGGCAGTCGAGTCCGGATTTGCCGCGACTGCACGCGCTTCCGCGAACAGCCATGCAGCCGGTGCCTTGCCAGCGCGGAACGCGGCCCACAGGCTATCGGTGGTGGCGAGCGCCTCGCCCGGGGACAACGTGCCCGAAGCCGCGATCAACGCCTGCCAATCCGCCGGTGCCATGTCGAAACGGTAATAGCCCGCACCACCGACGTTCGGCATGATCACCCCCTGAAGCGGGCGCGGCGATCGACGTCGTGGTCTTGTCGAGCAGCGTGCATTGCTTCGCCGCGCCGACCCGAACGCAGAACGGGATCGTCCAGCTCAATGGCGGCGGAGACGATCCCAGGAAGGCATAGCGCGACTGGGACGCGACGATGCCGTTACCCTGCCGCCGGACGTCGATGACCGGAACGCCCTGCTGATCGACGAACGATTTCAGCGCGGACAGCACGCGCGGATCCTTCGCCGCATCCGAGATCGACTGAAAGAACTGCTCGGATGTCGCGTTGCCATACGCGTGACGCTTGAGGTGAAGGCGGACCCCCGCCTTAAACTTCTCGTCGCCGAGATAGGCGGCGATCATCGCGACCACCTGCCCGCCCTTTCCGTAGGTTATGCCGTCGAACGCGGAATCGATCTGGCCGTTGTCGGTGATCGGCTGGTGGATTGGGCGTCCGACCTCCAGCGCATCGGTGTTCATCGTGCCGAAGCCCTCATCCAGCGCGCCGACGCCGATGTTGAGCTCGGGCCGCCATGCGTTGCCGATGCGATAGCCCATCCAGTTGGCGAAGCTTTCGTTCAGCCAGATGTCGTCCCACCACGCGGGCGTGACGAGGTCGCCGAACCATTGGTGCGATAGCTCGTGCGCGACGATCATCCCGAACGCCTGCTTGTCGGACGTCGTCGCGCCGGGCGAGAGGAAGATGATGCCGTCGCCATAGGTGTCCGCGCCCGCGTTTTCCATCGCGCCCGGCATGATCGGCGTGCCGATCTGGTCGAGCTTGGGGAACGGGAACGGCTCTCCGAAATATTGCTCGAGCAGGGACACGATGCGTGGCGTCTCCGCCATCACATAGCCCATCTTGTCCTTCTGCGCGTGCGTCGCGACGGCGCCATACGGCATCGGCGTTGACCGTTCGGGGGTCGCCGGGATCGTCCCGGCCTGGTGAACGAACGGCCCCGTATCGAACGCAACGAGATACGTGGGCAATGGCTTGGTAACCGCGAGCTGATGCTTCTCCATTCCCCCGGCGACCTTCGTGACGGACACCTTCGGCGCGTTGCCGATCACGACCAGACCTGGATGCGTCGTGACGGACACGGTGAACGGCGTCTTGAAGCCAGGCTCGTCGAACCCCGGAAACGCAGCGCGTGCATCGATGCTTTCGAACTGCGTCCAGCTGTACCAGGCATCGCCGACCTTGACGTGGAACAGCCCTGAAGCGCTGTCTCCGAAACTGCCCGTATAATCGAATGCCAGCGTGGCCGCGCCGGCAGGCAGGACATTCGCGAAGTCCAGCCGCGCCGTGCCACTCTGATCGACCTGCGTGAAGATCGCCGGGGTAGCCTTGCCACCTACCATCGCGACCGCCTTGCCAATCTTCAGGTCGCGCCCGTGGACATACAGAGATTTTGTCGCAGCCTTCAGCGTGACGTCGATCTCGTCATGTCCCGAAAACCGGTCATCCTCGGGCAAAATGGTGAAGTCGAGGCGATACGCCTTGGGTATCGCCGCATCGGACAGACGCCCGTTCGGTGCGTTCGCATCGGGTACGATCGCCGCCTTGGCGGGCGCTTCCGTCATCGCCTTCGGACTTGCATGCGCGGTCGACGACAGCAGGAGAGCGGTGAAACCAATGAGGCATGAGGCGCGCATGTGAAGATTCCCGACGAAGGTGTAGTAGGGGTGTAAGTCAGCACCGAAGGCGCTGCAAGCCTTGTCTGGCCATGCCCTCGATCCGCGCCGGGCGGAAAATTTCGAAGGTTTTCCTGCACGCCGATGACGAGTAGCAAATGGCGTTCGACATCGTCTAAGGCTTGAGTATGCAGCAAGACCCGCCGGTAAGCCCTTCCGATACCGCCATTTTAGCAAGGACGCCTTACCCGTCGATCGCCCCCGCCCCTGCGTTGCGGGCCGCAGAGCCCTACGCCCGTGATGAACTGCTGCACGAGATCTTCGACGCCACGCGCGCGCTGCATCCCGACGGGATCGCGCTGCGGCTGATCGGCGCAGACGAGGAATACGACCGCAAGACCACCTGGAGCTATACCGACCTCGCCACGCGCAGCTTAGCTCTCGCGCACCGCCTGCGCGCGATGGGGATCGGCCGCGGCGATCGTGTCGTGCTGTGCCTGCCGCGCGGGCTCGACCAGTATATGGCGATCCTCGGCGTGCTGCGCGCGGGTGCCGCCTATGTGCCGGTCGACTGGGGCTACCCGCAGGACCGCATCGACTTCATCGTCGAGGACAGCGAAGCCGCGCTGACGATCACCGTCGCCAGCCGCGTCGCCAACCTGAAGGGGAAAACGCTCGCGCTCGACGCCGCGCTGGGCGATCTCGCGGCCGAGCCGTCCGAACCGATCGGCCGCGACGTCACGCAGGCAACGCCGCAGGACCTCGCCTACATCATCTACACCTCGGGCACGACCGGCCGGCCCAAGGGCGTGATGATCTCGCACGGCAATGCCTGCCACCTGGTCCGCTCGGAAAGCGCGATCCTCGACCTCACCCCCTGCCGACGTGGTGTTCGGCGGCTTCAGCCTCGCGTTCGACATGTCGGTCGAGACGATGTGGAGCGCGTTCTTCGTCGGTGCGGTCGTGCTGGTCGCGACCGAGGCACTGGCGACCAGCGGGCCCGACGTTGCGATCGCGTTGGCCGAGGCGAACACGACGATCTGGCACGTCGTCCCCTCGCTGATCGCGCTGGTCGAGCATCCGGTGCCGACGCTACGCCTGCTCAACATGGGCGGCGAAGCGTGCCCGGCGGACCTGCCACGCCGGCTTGCGCGACCGGGCCTTCGTCTGCTCAACACCTACGGCCCGACCGAGACGTCGGTCACCGCGACCTGGACCGAGGTGTTCCCCGGCCAGCGCATCACGATCGGCAAGCCCCCTCCCCCGGCTACACCGCCTGGGTGGTCGACGAGCACATCCAGCCGGTCCCCGACGGCCAGGAAGGTGAACTCGTGATCGGCGGGCCGGGCGTCGGCGTCGGCTACGTCAACCGCCCCGATCTGACCGCCGAGAAGTTCATCATGACGCCGTTCGACGGCCCGTCGGGTGCGCCGGAGCGGATCTACCGGTCGGGCGACCTAGTGAAGCTCGACGCGGCGGGCGACATCGATTTCGTCGGCCGGATCGACACGCAGGTCAAGATCCGCGGCTTCCGCGTCGAACTCGCCGAGATCGAAGCGGTGATCGGCGAATGGCCCGGCGTCGCGCAGACCGTCGTCCAGCTCTTCACCGACGACGACGGCTCCGAATTCCTCGCCGCGTTCCTGATCGCGCGTCCGGCCGAGGAGATCGACATGGTCGGCCTCAAGGCCCGCGTCGCCGAGCGGCTCCCCCAATTACATGCGCCCTGCGGGCTACCAGTTGCTGTCGCACATGCCGACGCTGCCCGCCTCGGGAAAGGTCGACCGCAAGGCGCTGGTCAAGCCCGAGATCACCGTGACGTCGGACCGCGAGATTGTCGCGCCCGCCACGCCGATGGAGGAAAGCCTGCACCGCGTCTGGGCCGAGGCGTTCGCACCGCAGCCCGTCTCGGTGCTCGACGACCTGTTCGAGGATCTTGGCGGCCATTCGCTGAAGGCCGCTCGGTTGGTTTCGGCAGCGCGAAAAGTGCGCGGCCTCGAAGGGCTGTCGCTCGAGGACGTCTACGCCGCGCCGACGATCCGCGCGCTGGCGTTACGGATCGGTGGCACCACGCCCGTCGCGATCCTCGACGAGAGCAGCTTCCACCATATCGCGCCGTGGAAGCGGCGCCTGTGCGTCGCCGCGCAGACGCTCGCGCTGCTGCCGATCTACACGCTGGCGGGGCTGCAGTGGTTCTCACCCTATCTCGCCTACACGCATCTCGCCGGCGACATGCCGCGGGTCGATGCGCTGATCCTCAGCGGGCTGTTCTTCACGGTCGTCCCGATCGCGTCGATGGCCCTGTCGATCGCGCTGAAATGGCTGATCGTCGGGCGCTTCAAGGCGGGCGATTACCCGCTCTGGGGCAGCTATTATTTCCGCTGGTGGCTGGTCCGCCGGATCATCGGCGTGACCGCGACGCCGTATCTCGCGGGCACGCCGATGATCCGCGGCTATTACCGGATGATGGGCGCGAAGATCGGCGAGCACGTCCATATCGGTACCGGGATCATCGATACCGCCGACCTGCTCCACGCGGACGACGATGCGATCATCAGCGACCAGTCGGTGCTCTCGACCAGCTCGGTCGAGCGCGGATTGCTCCGCCTCGGCACGGTAAAGCTCGGCAAGGGCGCGTTCGTCGGGTCGATGGCGGTGGTAGGCCGCAACGCCGCGCTCGGCGACGACGCGATGCTCGACGACCTGTCCGCGCTGCCCGCCGACACGACGATCCCCGCCGGCCAGCGCTGGGCAGGCTCGCCCGCTGCGCACGACGGCGATGCACACCCGCCGCCCGGCCACCGCAGCCTCGCGCAACGCCGGCCCGGCGATCGGTCTGTTCCTGTGCGCGCTGATCCTGCCGCTGGTCGCGATCCTGCCGATCGCGCCCGGCCTGATCGCGCTGATCGAGCTCGACTGGGCGACCAGCGGCTATGCCTATGTCGCGGTCGCGCCGCTGCTCGCGGTCACCTATGTCGTGATGATGTGCGTGCTGACGGTGGCGGCCAAGCGCCTGATCCTCGGTCGCGTCGCGCCCGCGGTGTATGCGCTGAACAGCGGGTTCTACGTCCGCTACTGGTTCGTGCAGCAGATCAACGACCTCGCGCTCCGCCTGCTCCACCCGATCTTCGCGACGCTGTACGTGGTGCCGTGGTACCGCGCGCTCGGCGTGAAGGTCGGCCGGCGTGCGGAAATCTCGACCGCCAGCGCGATCGTGCCCGACCTGGTCGAAATCGGCGAGGAGAGTTTCATCGCGGACTCGGTGATCTTCGGCGCGGCGCGGATCGGCCACGGCACGATCGAACTGGCGCACACGAAGATCGGCCGCCGCAGCTTCATCGGCAATTCCGCGCTGCTGCCGAGCGGGACGCAGATCGGCGACGAGGTGCTCGTCGGCGTGCTCTCGAAGCCGCCGAGCGACCCCGCGCTCGCCACCGAGGCGGGTAGCACCTGGTTCGGCTCGCCCGCGATCAAGCTGCCGGTGCGCCAGGTCAACACGATGTTCGACGAGGGCGCGCGGTTCAATCCGTCGCGCGCGCTGATCGCCACGCGCCTGTCGATCGAGGCGGTCCGCACCACGCTGTCGCTGACCGCGTTCCTGGTGTTCTTCAGCTTGCTGCTGTCGGTGGTCGGCGACCTCGACGATCTCGACAACGGTGCGCTGGTCGTAGCGGCGACCTTCCCCTTTCTGTACGTCGGCTTCTGCCTCGCCTGTGGGATCTTCGTCCTCGCGCTCAAATGGCTCGTCGTTGGCCGCTATAAGGTCACCACCGCGCCGCTCTGGAGCACGTTCGTCTGGCGCACCGAACTGGTGACCGCGACCTACGAGAATCTGGCGGTCGCCAACCTGCTCGAACCACTCCGGGGCACGCCGTGGATCGCGCTCTATCTCCGGCTGATGGGCGCGCGGATCGGCAAGCGCTGCTACATCGACACCACCGACCTGACCGAGCACGACCTCGTCGATATCGGCGACGACGTCGCGCTGAACGATTTTGCCGGCTTGCAGACGCATCTGTTCGAGGACCGCGTGATGAAGGTCGGCGCGATCCGCGTCGGCGACCGCGCGACGATCGGTTCGCTCGCGATCGTGCTGTACGACGCGGAGATCGGCGCCGACGCGCAGCTCGGCGACCTGTCGGTGGTGATGAAGGGCGAGACGCTCCCCGACGGCACGAGCTGGGACGGAAGCCCCGCACGGATCGCCGTCGCGACGTGACGCCGATCTGGCACGACGGTCCGCTCGACGCGCTCGTCTGGGACGGTCAGTCGCCAGTCGCATGGAGTGTTGCCGAGACCGGACCGTATGCCGCCGGCCTACAAGGCGATGCGCGCGCGATCCGGCGGGGCCTGGCCTCCGCGCTGATCCGCAAACTGGTCGACGACTCCGTCGATGTCCGCCTCACACGCAGCCCGGCCGGCGCGCCGATCGTTTCCGCTCCCGGCGGTTGGTATCTCAGCCTCTCCAGCCGCGGCGCGCACGCCCTGATCGGCGTTGCACGCGCGCCGATCGCGGTCGACCGCGAGGTCATCGACGACCACGCTCCGCTATGGGACATGCTGACCCCGATCGAAGTCGACGCGCTTCGCCGCCTACCCGCCCCTCGCTCAGTCCCAAGCCTGGCTGCGACGCTGGACGATCAAGGAAGCGCACGCGAAGCTCATCGGCGAACCGCGTCGTATCCTCCCCGAGTCGATCGAAACCGTCGTGACCGATCCAATCCGCGCGACCGCGACGTTCGAAGGCACTTCGCGCTGCTGGAGCCGTTCCACCGCCGACGCGATCGAAACCATCGCGCAGTGGAGCCAGCCATGACCAGAATCCTGACCCGCCGCTACGAGGAGAAGGACCGCGCCGCCGTCCTCGCAATCTTCGACTCGAACCTCCCCCGAGTATTTCGGCGCGGGCGACCGCGAATGGCTGGAGGAAACGCTTGACGACCCTGATGGCCCGGCGTTCGTCGTTGACGTCAACGGCATCCCCGGCGCGTTCGGGGGCTACGAGATCTGGGAGCATTACAACAAGGCGCTGCTCTTCTGGGGGCATGGCCGCGCGCGCGCATCACGGATCGGGTCTCGGCAAGCTGCTGCTGTTCGAACGCCTGCTGCACGTCGCCACCAGCGCCGAGCCACGAACGCGCTACGTCACCGTCGACACCTCGCCGCAGGTCTCGCCGTTCTTCCAGCATTGCGGCTTCGAACTGACCAGCGTCTGGCCCGGCGGCTACCGGTCCGGCATGGACATGCACGAACTCCGCTTCGATATTGCGGGGGTGTCGCTCGAAAACCTAACGCGCAGACGCGATGCTGCTTTTGCGCGATGTACGGCCTGATACGGTCCAGTGTTAATGTACCGCGCCCTCGATGTTTCGGCGTACGTTCCGGATCCAAAAACCCCGTTCTATAAGGCTTCTCTATGATCGAACGTCTCGTCGCCATCATGGCCCGGTTGCGCGATCCCGTCGAAGGTTGCGACTGGGACCGTGTGCAGACCTGGTCGACGATCGCACCCTACACGATCGAGGAAGCCTATGAGGTCGCCGACGCGATCGAACGGAACGATCCCGGGGACCTGAAGGACGAACTGGGCGACCTGCTGCTTCAGGTCGTGTTCCATAGCCGCATTGCCGAGGAAGCCGGCGCCTTCACGCTGGCCGACGTCGTGACCTCGATTGCCGACAAGATGGAACGGCGTCATCCGCATATATTCGGGGACGTGGAACAGTCGCCCGGATGGGAAGCGATCAAGGCGCAGGAGCGTTCGGCCAAATCGGATAGCAGCGCACTGGCGGGGGTCGCCCTTGGCCTTCCGGCACTGTCTCGGGCCGACAAGTTGCAGAAACGCGCAGGGCGTGTGGGCTTCGACTGGCCGGATGCGAGCGGGCCGCTCGCGAAAGTCCACGAGGAAATCGAGGAGGTTCGCGAAGCTCCTCCCGAGAAGCTTGCAGAGGAAGTTGGCGACCTGCTGTTCGCGGTTACCAACTGGGCGCGGCATCTCGGAGTAGACGCGGAAAGCGCGTTACGCGATGGCAATCTGAAGTTCGAGGCGCGGTTCCGGGCGATCGAAGATCTCGGCGGCGATGCGTTCGCCGGCATGACCCTCGATCAGAAGGAGGAACTATGGCAGGTGGTCAAACGTCGCGGCGGGTGAACCGGTCGTAATCCGCATCGGACAGTCGCACGTCATATGTCGTCTCGAGCTCGTCATCGACACTCCCGAACACTTCGCCATGCGCATGCAGCCAAGCAGCGCCCGCGCCATCGCTGGCATCGAGCGTGATCCGATAGCGCCGATGCGCCCCCGTCAGCTTTGCCGCGATCTGCTCGATCAGATGCGGCACCCCTTCCCCGCTTAGCGCCGATATCGCCACGACGTCGTCGCGCCGCGCCGCTTCGCCGGCAATCTCGTCGTGCGCGTCGGGGTCAAGCAAGTCGAGCTTGTTCCAGACCTCGAACCGCGGCGTATTATCGTCGACGCCGATCTCGGCCAGCACAGTCTCGACATCGGCACGCTGCGCCTCTGAGTCCGGGTGGGCGATATCACGGACATGGACCAGTAGATCGGCGGACACGACCTCTTCCAGAGTCGCTTTGAACGCCGCGACCAACTGGGTCGGCAGGTCAGAAACGAAGCCGACAGTGTCCGACAGGATCGCCTTGTCGAGCCCGGGCAGCTGAATTTGACGTAGCGTCGGATCTAGCGTTGCGAACAACAGATCCTCCGCCATCACATCGGCACCAGTCACGCGATTGAACAATGTCGATTTACCCGCATTGGTGTAGCCGACCAGCGCGATTACCGGCCACGGCGCACGCTGGCGCCGTTCGCGGTGCAGTCCGCGCGTGCGGCTGACCTGCTCGAGCTCACGCTTCAATCGCGCCATCCGGTCGCGGATCAAACGACGATCCGCTTCGATCTGGGTCTCGCCCGGACCGCCAAGGAAGCCGAAACCGCCGCGCTGACGTTCGAGATGCGTCCAACTCCGCACGAGCCGGCCAGCCTGGTAATCGAGATGCGCGAGTTCGACCTGCAAGCGCCCCTCGGCGGTCGCGGCACGTTCGCCGAAGATCTCTAGGATCAGTCCGGTGCGATCGATGACCTTCACCTCGAGCGCTTTCTCCAGATTGCGCTGCTGGATCGGAGTCAGGCTCGCATCGAAAACGACGAGTCCCGCCTCTTCCATCCGAACTTGGGTGGCCAACAATTCGACCTGCCCGCTTCCGATCAGCGTTGCGGGCTTTGGCTGGCGGACGCGGTAAGCAATCCGGTCGACCACCTCGACACCGATCGCAGCAGCCAAGCCCGCGGTTTCCTCTAGCCGAGCGTCTACGTCGCGCGCGACGTCGCCCTGGTCGGGGAGAACGACGATCGCTCGTGTTCCACGGGTGAACTCGTCCCGATCGCGTTCGAAACCACTACTCAATCGTCATCGTCCGTTTCATCCGTGTCAGTGGGCTCTTCGGCAAGGTTCAGCGGGCGCGCCGGCTGGATCGTCGAGACAGCGTGCTTGTAGACGAGTTGTGCCATGCCTTCGCGCTGGAGCAGCATGCAAAACAGATCGAAGCCTGCGATCTGGCCCTGCAGCATGACGCCATTGATCAGGAACATCGTCACGCTGTCTTCGGATTTGCGCACGGCGTTGAGGAAGATATCCTGCAAAAGCGGGTGCTTCTTCTGGTTTTCTCCCACCGCATCGACGATCGCCGACACGTCCATGGGCCCAGCAGGCATGATCGTCGAGATCGCATGCTTGTAGATCAGTTGCGACTGGCCATCGCGGCGCAGCAGGACGGAAAAATTATCGAACCATGTAACGATGCCCTGGAGCTTTACGCCCTTGACGAGGAACATGGTGACCGGCGTCTTAGAGCGCCGGAGTGCGTTCAGGAACAGATCCTGAAGCGAGCCTGGTTTATCGGCCAATGGGATAACTCTTTGTTTTTGGCGGGACTTTGCCCGCAAGGCGCCGTTTCCCGGCGTCGGAGATGCACCCGGTTACCGGGCGCGGTACTGATCTATGATCGCCGCCCTGCTATATCCAGAGGGCGGCGAAATTACGGCGTCTATTCCTCGCGGGTTTCGGTGATGCCGAGCAGCTTCAATTTTCGATGAAGCGCGGAACGCTCCATGCCGATGAAGCTGGCCGTCCGTGAGATATTTCCCGAGAAACGTCGGATCTGCACCCGGAGATATTCCCGCTCGAACGTCTCGCGCGCTTCCCGCAAAGGCGAGCCCATGATCGCGGTCGATCCGGCTGATCCGATATCGCCCTGGTCCCCGAGAACTTCGGCCGGCAACAGGTCGAGATCGATCCGCCCGATCCGGTTTCCCGGCGCCAGAATGATCGTACGCTCGACGACATTGCGCAACTGCCGGACATTTCCCGGCCAATCGTAGGATTGCAACGCAACCATCGCGTCCGGCGCAATTTCCGGCGTCGGCACGCGGCGCTCGGATGCGTAGTGCGCGATGAAATGCTGGACCAGCGCGGGGATGTCCTCGCGACGATCGGACAGCGGCGGGATCATCACCGGCACGACGTTGAGCCGGTAATACAGATCCTCGCGGAACCGTCCTTCGGCGATTTCGAACACCAGGTCGCGGGCGGTTGCCGAGACGACGCGGACGTCGACCTTGACGACCCGCGTACCGCCTACTCGCGTAAAGCTCTGGTCGGTGAGTGCGCGGAGGATGCGCGCCTGAGTCGCGATCGGCATGTCGGCGATCTCGTCGAGGAACAGCGTGCCACCATGCGCCTGTTCGAACAGACCGGGACGGACGAGATCGCCCGCTTCCTCGACGCCGAACAGCTCCTCGTCCATGCGCTCGGGCGTCATCCGCGCGGCACTGACGATGATGAACGGCGCGTCGGTCCTCAGGCTCCAGCCGTGTAGCAGGCGGGCGGCGACTTCCTTGCCGACCCCCGCCGCGCCCATGATAAGGACCCGGCTGCCGGTTGCCGCGACCCGCTTCAAGGTCGCGCGAACGCCGTTGATCGAGCCCGAACTGCCGGTCAGGTCGGTTTCGCGGCCGACCGTAGCCCGCAGTGTCGCCACCTCGCGACGGAGCCGTTCGGTCTCGGTCGCGCGAGCGACCATCAACAGCAGTCGTTCGGCCTCGAACGGCTTTTCGATAAAATCGGACGCCCCGCGGCGGATTGCGGCGACGGCGGTATCCAAATTGCCGTGCCCCGAAATCACCAGCACCGGGATCGACGGATCGCGCCGCTTGATCTCGTCGAGCAGTTCGAGGCCGTCGAGACGCGAACCTTGCAGCCACACATCGAGCAGCACCAGTGAAGGACGCCGCGCTGCGATTGCTTCCAAGGCGGAATCGCTGTCGCCAGCGTCGCGCGTCTCATAGCCTTCGTCCTCCAGGACGCCGGCCACGAGTTCGCGAATGTCACGTTCGTCGTCCACGACGAGAATATCGAGCGCCATTAAATCATGTCCGGTTGCGGGTCATCGTGTCGAGTCGGCCCTCCCCAGCCAACTCGGATGCGGATGCCCCTTGGTCGAGCGCGGCCAGCGCCTTGGCGTCGAAGGTCATGGTGACGAGTGTACCGCCCCCCGGCCGATCGGAAAAGCCGATCGTGCCGCAATGCTCCTCAATGATCTTCTTGACGATGGCAAGGCCGAGGCCTGTACCACGGGCACGGGTCGTTACATAAGGTTCGACAATCCGGTCCCGCTCCGCGGGTAGCCCGATGCCGGTGTCCGCCACTGCGATGCCGACCGTGTTGGCATCGCTCGTCAAAGTCATCGTAACCGAACCGCCGGGTTCACCGCGCGTCTCAATGGCTTCCACCGCGTTCTTGACGATGTTTGTGAGCGCCTGACCGATCTGGCGGCGGTCGCAAACCAACGTGAGGCCCGGATCGTCCTGCACCAGTTGGAAGCTGATCGCGGGATGCGCAACCTCATGCAGGAACAGCGCCTGGCGCGCGGCATCGACTAGCGATTCCTCGCGGAACACCGGCTTCGGCATCCGCGCGAACGAGGAGAACTCGTCGACCATGCGACGAAGATCGCCGACCTGGCGGATGATCGTGTCGGTCAATCGCGAGAACGTGCCGTCCTGCGCCTCGATCTTGCCACCATAGCGGCGTTGAAGCCGCTCGGCCGCAAGCTGGATCGGTGTCAGGGGGTTCTTGATCTCATGTGCGATCCGGCGAGCGACGTCGGACCATGCCGCGCGGCGTTGATCGAGCAGCTGCTGCGTGATGTCGTCGAACGTCAGGATCGGGCCAGTAGCCGGCCGGGCGATCCGCACGGCGAGTGTACGGACCTCGCTCCCCTGCCCGACTTCGACGATCGCCTCGCGGTCGCCGCCATCGAGCATCGCGTCGAGCTCGGGCGCGACATCGACTAGGCGCCGTCCGACCAGCCCGCCAGTATCGGTGCCTAGCAACGTCGTCGCCGAATCGTTCGCAATTGTGATCGTCCGCTCGCGTCCGGTTGCGACGACGCCTGCGGAGACCCCCGCCATCACCGCCTCGATCAGTGCGCGACGGCTTTCGAGCTGGCCGTTGGCAGTGACGAGTTCGGTGTTCTGCGCCTCCAGCTGCCCGGTCATCTGGTTGAACGCGTTGGCGAGCGTGCCGACCTCGTCGCGGCTGCGCGGATCGGGAACGCGCGCGGTCAGGTCGCCGGCTGCCACCCGGCGCGCGGCGTCGACGAGCTCGCCAACCGGCCGGACGAGACGATCCGCAACCGCCAGCGCGATCCACACGGCAATCCCCACGATCAGCAACGAAATCAACAACAGTGCCGCATTGAACTGCAACTGAAGACTGCGCGCCCTGGCCAGAAGCGATCGATAACTTTTCAATACGTCGTTGGCGCGCGTGGTCTGTTCGGAGAGGGATTTCGTATCCTCGACGCGGCCCGCATAGAGGAACAGCTCGTCAGATCCGGGCAGCATCGTGATCGTCTGAATACGATCGCCGGTGACCGAAAGGACCGCACTTTTACCCGACCGTAGCTCCGCGATCGCCGCGGGCGTGACGCGGCGCGTGAAGTCGATCTCGTACGGGTTGACGATCGCTAGCGTCTGAATTCCCCGTTGAGGGGACAGCTTGAACAAAGCGGCCTCGGAGAGGCTGCGATAATAGACTTGCTGAAGGAACCAGCCCGAAAAATCCGGGCTTTGAAGCGAACGTTCGCGAAGATATGCAGACATGTCGCTGGCCATCGTCACGGTGGCTTCCTGCCATCGGTTGAGCTGGCGTCCGTAGGATGATTGAGCAAGCCCGGTTGCGTTTTCGAGCATACCGCGCGCCTGATCGGAATACCAGAATTGCACGCCATATTGGAACAGCAGGGACGCGAAGATCGTCACGAGCAGCATCGGCACAGCGGCGACGATCGAGAACAAAGCGACGAGGCGAACGTGGAGGCGACCGCCACCGCCGATCGGCGAACGCGCTGCACGGCGCATGGCCACACGTCGCCCTAGCAACATGAGGAGCGCGATGCCGGGCACGAGGTTCGCGACCAGCAGCAGCGCTACCAGGGGTGGCGGGATCAGGCGCTGCGGTGCGTCGCTGCCGGTAATGATAAAGTAGCTCGTGACGGCGATCGCGATCGCCACGCCGAGCACGACCGCCTCTACGGCAGGCGTCACGGCAAACCGGTGTGCAGGCCCGTCATCGTCCATCGGTAGCGTCGCGGAAGCGATCATCGTTGCCCCGATACAACGTCAACCGTTGCCGTGAAACCACATAATGACAGAATTACCGCCGTTCCGGTTCGCCTACGCGAGGCGCGGCGCTGCCGATCGCACCGCCGATATCGATGCCGAGCGTATCGAGGCGTTTGCGAAGCGTATTGCGGTTGATCCCCATCGCGCGCGCGGCCCGAAGCTGGTTCTGACCATGACGCGCCAGCATCGCCTCGATCAACGGCCGTTCGACTTCGCCGATCACGCGGTCGTAGAGCGTGCCGTCATCGAGCGCAGCCGGATCGTCGTGAGCGATGCGCTCGATCATCGCGCGGACCGCTTGTCCGATATCGAGGTCGACCGGGTCGGTGAGCGAGGCATGTCGGCCGATCATGGTACGGATCGCGTCCGCGTCGATGATTTCGTCGCGCGACAATACAGCGAGACGCCGCATGAGATTTTCGAGTTCGCGAACGTTGCCCGGCCAGTCATGCCCGCCAAGCGCGACCAGGGCGTCACTGGCAAGCTGACGCCGCGGAAGGCCCCTGTGCAGCGGCGTGATCCAAGAAATGCCGCGCGAGCAACGCAATGTCCTGACGCCGTTCGCGCAGGGGCGGCAACGTGATCGGGACGACATTGAGCCGGTAGAACAGGTCTTCGCGGAACTGCCCCGTCGCGACCTGTGACGCCAGATCGCGGTTGGTCGCAGCAACGATGCGAACGTCGACGCGGATCGTCCGTGCGCCACCGACGCTGGTGAACTCGCCCGACTGGAGCACGCGGAGGAGGCGGGTCTGCGCTTCCATCGGCATGTCGCCGATCTCGTCGAGGAACAGCGTGCCGCCCGACGCCTGCTCGAACCGGCCGGCATTGCGCACCGCTGCGCCGGTGAACGCGCCGCGTTCATGTCCGAACAGTTCGGCTTCGATCAGTTCACGCGGAATCGCGGCCATGTTGATCGCGACGAACGGGGCTGCACTGCGCGGGCCGAGATCATGGATCGCGCGCGCGACGAGTTCCTTGCCGGTCCCCGATTCGCCCGAGATCAGCACGGTCAGATCGTTCGAGACGACCCGCGCGATGATCCGGTAGACGTCCTGCATCGCCGCCGACCGACCGATCAGCGGGAGTGCGCGGTCCGCGTCGTGGAGCGCATCCTCGCTGACCATCCCGCCCCGCGCCAGCGCACCGGCAACCGCGCGGGTCAGCACGTCGAGGTCGAACGGCTTGGGTAGATATTCGTATGCGCCGACCTCGGCGGCGCGGACCGCCGTGGTCAGCGTGTTCTGCGCCGAGAGGACGATGATCGGGAGCAGCGGAAACCGCGCGGCAACGCTGCGGACATGATCGATGCCGTCGCCGTCGGGGAGGATGACGTCGGTGATGAGAACGTCCGGCAGCGACGCTGCAAGCGCGCGTTCGAGTTGCGCGAGGCTGTCGGCCACGGTGACCTCATGCCCCGCACGACGAAGCGCCTGCGCGACGACGGTCCGGATCGCCGCATCGTCATCGACAACCAGGACCGTGCTCATGATGCCGCTCTCGGGAGCAGGAGGCGAAGGACGGTCATCTCGGGGTTTCCTTCGCGGTCGTATTGGACGATGCCGCCCATGTCTCTGGTCAGCTTGTCGACGAGCGCGAGACCAAGCCCCTGCCCTTCGCGCCGACCCGATACGAACGGGTCGAACAGGTGATCGGCGATGTCGGCGGGGGCGCCGGGACCGTTGTCAAAGATACAGATCTCGATCGGCAGCGGCAGGCGCGGCTTGCCGGGTGCCGAACTCACGGTGATGCCGTGCCGGTAAGCGGTAGTCATCACGATCCGCGGTTCGCGTTCGTTTCGAACGGCTTCGCGGGCATTCTTCAGCAGGTTTATGACGATCTGCAGCAGCGCATCCCGGTTGATCTGCGCGGGCGGGAGCGACGGATCGAAGCGCTCCTCGATCGTTATGCCGCGCGCGAAACCGGCGAGTGCAAGTCGGCGGGCGTGACCGAGCAGCGGATAGATATTCTCGCTGGCGAGCGGCAAGGGCCGGGTGTCGCTGAAGTCCTGCATGCGGTCGATCAATGCGGCGATGCGATCGACCTCGGTTACGATCAACGTGGTGAGTTCGCCCGCACCGAGCAGTTGCGCCGCGCCGCGGATACCAGACAGCGGATTCTTGATTTCGTGCGCGAGCATCGCGGCGGCGCCGACCGCAGCCCTGGCTCCAGCCGCGCGATCCGCGGAGTGTCCGAGCCGCCGTGAGGTGGCGGATGCGTGCAAGGTGATCGCGCGCCAGCCCGGATAGTCGGCGATCTGCGTCTCGGCGAAGTCCGCACGGATCTTGACACCGCGCGCGGTCGAGATTTCGGTGTCGTAGACGGCGAGAGCGTGTCCGTCACGATTTCGCGGGTCGTCGGGCGGCGGGATGATCGCATCAAGCGGTTGTCCGATCATCAACCGTTCGGACAGGTTCAGCAGTTGCTCGGCGAGCGCATTGGCATGTGCGACCTTGTGGTCGGGATCGACGACCACCACAGCCACCGGCAGCGCGGCGAAGAGTTCCGCGAACCCCGGCCGATTCCGCGATGGCGTATCAGGCCGCTTCAAGGTCGCGCCAGGGAGCGTAGAACTCGGCCAGCATCGCCTTGACTTGCTTGGGGTCGGGCACTTGGTTCACCTTGTTGCGGAACTCGGCCGAACCGGGGAGGCCCTTGGTGTACCAGCCGATATGTTTCCGGGCCATATTCACGCCGGTCTCAATCCCGTAATGTTCGAGCATCGCCTCGTAATGACCTGCGATCGCGTCATATTGCTCGGTGATCGACGGATCCTCGATGCGCCGGCCGGTGGCGAACCACTCCATCACCTGGCCGAGTACCCACGGGCGACCATAGGACCCGCGACCGATCATCAGACCGTCCGCGCCGGACTGGTCCATTGCGGCTTTGGCATCTTCGATGGTGCAGATGTCGCCGTTGACGATCACCGGGACTGTGACCGCGTCCTTGACCTTGCGGACGAAGCCCCAGTCGGCGCTGCCCTTGTACATCTGGTTGCGTGTGCGACCGTGAACGGTGATCAGCTTGATGCCGAGGTCTTCCGCGATCCGCGCGAGATCGGGTGCATTGAGGCTGTCGTGGCACCAGCCCATCCGCATTTTCAGCGTCACGGGCACGTCGACGGCTTTGACGGTAGCCTCAATGATCGCGCTGGCGAGCTTTGTATCGCGCATTAGCGCCGAGCCAGCATCGCCATTGACGACTTTGCGCACCGGGCAGCCCATGTTGATGTCGATGATCGCCGCGCCGCGATCCTGGCTGAGCTTGGCCGCCTCGCCCATCTCGTACGGGGTGCAGCCGATCAGCTGCATCGACACCGGTTCCTCCAGCCGATCCCATGCCGCCTTCTGCAACGACTGGCGCGTCTCGCGGATCGCAGCCTGGCTGGCGACCATCTCTGTGACGTTGAGGCCCGAGCCATAGCGTCGCACCAGCGTGCGGAACGGCATGTCGGTGACGCCGGTCATCGGCGCGAGCACGACGGGGCTTTCGATCCGGACGGGACCGATCTGGATAGGGGCAAGATTACGCATGGATGTGCCTGAAAAAGAGGCATCGCCCTACCCCGTCTGATGGTTTTTCGCAAGACTGGCGAGCGTCGGAGCGAACCGCTAGATCGCGAGGATGGCACAGGCACAGCGTATCGTCGCGATCATCGTCGCGGCCGGAACCGGCGTGCGCGCCGGGGGATCGGTTCCCAAGCAGTTCGCGCCGATCGCCGGTCGGCCGATGATCGCCTATTCCTACGACGCTTTCGCGACGCATCCGGCGATCGCCGAAACGATCGTCGTCGTTGCAGATGGCCAGCAGGGCTTGGCGACCACAGCATTGGGGGACGCGATGATCCTGGTTGGCGGACCGACGCGGCGCGAGTCGGTCACCAACGGTCTCGCGGCGGTCGGCGACGCGACGCACGTGCTGATCCACGACGCCGCCCGTCCCTTCCTGTCGCACGCGGTCATCGATTCGCTCGTCGCCACCTTGAAGACCAGGGACGCGGCCATTCCCGTCCTCCCGGTGACCGATACGCTCGCCCGCGGCAGCGTCCTGCTCGGCGACATCGTCCCGCGCGCGGACCTCAACCGGGTGCAGACACCGCAGGCGTTCGCCGTGGAGGCTTTGCGTGCCGCGCATGCGGTCTGGCCTGCGGGTGAAGAGGCGACCGACGACGCGCAGATGGTGCGACGGCTTGGCGTCGGCGTCGCGTTGGTGCAGGGCTCGGCGATGCTCGAGAAAGTCACGCACCCAGAAGATTTCGCGGCCGCCGAAGCGCGTGTCGCGTACGAAACCCGTACCGCGATGGGGTTCGACGTCCACCGTCTCGAAACCGGCGAGGAGCTGTGGCTCGGCGGCGTCCTGATCCCGCACGACAAGGGTTTGTCGGGGCATAGCGACGCCGACGTCGCGCTCCACGCGCTGACCGATGCGCTGCTAGGCACGATCGCAGCAGGCGATATCGGCACGCATTTCCCGCCGAGCGATCCGCAGTGGAAGGGCGCCGACTCCGCTCAGTTCCTCCAGCATGCCGCCAAGCTGATCGCCGACAAGCGCGGTCGCATCGATTTCGTCGACCTGACGATCATGTGCGAGGCGCCGAAGATCGGCCCGCACCGCGCGGCGATGACCGCGCGGATCGCCGACCTGCTCGAGCTGACGCTCGACCGGGTCAGCGTCAAGGCGACCACGACCGAGCGGCTCGGCTTCACCGGGCGCGGTGAGGGTATCGCCGCGCAGGCGGTCGCAACTATCCGCCTGCCCGGATCGCCGCTTTGAAGATCGCTGCCGCGTTTGCCGCGATCGCGCTCCTTGCCAGCCCGGCGGTCGCCCAACAGCGTTGCATCACCGGGCCCGAGGCCAGAATCGCTGACGCTTGTCGCGATGCCCGACATCCTGCGCGAAACCGGCCGTGTCTGCGCCGCGCAGCTTCCCGCTGCCAGCCTCATCCGGCGGCAGTCGAGTGCGCTGATCGATCGCTATCAGATCGAGTCCGACCGAGCCTGGCCGGCGGCGCGCGCGGCAATCGTCAAGCTCAGCGATCCCGCAGTCGACGCGATGCTCGATTCGGAGTTTGCGCGACCGTTACTGACGACGCTGCTGGTGCCGCAGATCGTCGGACGGATCGCGACGCGCGATTGCGGGACGATCGACCGGATGGTGACGCTGCTCCAGCCCTTGCCACCGCGCAACACCGCGGGCATCGTCGTCGAGACGTTGCGGTACCTCAAATCCCAGAAGTCGCGCAGCGGTGATATCGCCGCGGTGGCGATGCTGCTCTGCCCGGTGGAGACTCGCTGATGGATACGATCCTTCCCGCCGAACTCGTCGACGCCGCGCGCAAAGTGGTCGAGCAGAACCGCGCGATCGGCCGCCGGGTCGCGGTCGCCGAGAGCTGCACTGGCGGACTCGTCGCGGCTGCCCTTACCGAGATCCCCGGCTCGTCAGACGTGTTCGAGGTCGGCTTCGTCACCTATTCAAACGCCGCCAAGCTCGGCGTGCTGAAGATCAGTTCGGACGTGCTGGAAACGTTCGGCGCGGTCTCGATCGCGGTTGCCTGGAGCATGGCGCAGGCCGCGCTCAAACAGTCGGGCGCTGATATCGCCGTCGCGATAACCGGCGTGGCAGGCCCCGGTGGCGGATCGCTCAAGAAGCCGGTCGGCACGGTGGTGTTCGGTCGCGCCGAGAAGGGTCGTGACCCGTCCGACGTCCACGCCGATCGCAAGGACTTTGGCGATCTCGGCCGCGGCGGGATACGGCTTCAGGCCGCGTTGTGCGCGCTCGAACTCTTGTTGCCGGACGCGTCGGCCCCGTAAAGCTCCGCGGCGCGCGTTTCGAACGCACCGATCATCTTCCGGAGTGCCACGCCGAACACCTGCCCGGCGATCATCTCGAACATCCGGTTCTTGAACGCGAAGTCGACGGTGAAGTCGACCGCGCAGCCTTGCGGTTCAGGCCGAAAATGCCATTCGTTGCGCAGATACTTGAGCGGGCCATCGACGTAATCGACGTTGAGTTCGCTCGGCCGGACCTTCTGCACGCGCGAGGTGAACGTCTCGCGCAGGCCCTTGAAGCCGACGATCATGTCTGCGAGCGTTTCCGTCTCGCTGTTCGAGCGCACGCGCATCGCGCTGACCCAGGGCAGGAACTCGGCATAGCGGCCGACATCGGCGACCAGGTCGAACATTTGCTCAGGCGTGTAGGGCAAATGGCGCGTTTCCGAATGCTTCGGCATCAGATGCGCGCGACGCCCAGCTTGGCGTCACGGTTAGCGCGCAACCGTTCGAAATCGTCACCCGCATGATAGCTCGACCGAGTCAGTGGCGACGATGCGACCAGCAGGAAGCCCTTCGCGCGGGCGATCGAGGCATAGGCGTCGAACGCCTTGGGCGGCACGAACTCGGCAACCTTGGCATGGCGCGGCGTCGGCTGGAGATACTGGCCCATCGTCAGGAAATCGATGTCGGCGCAGCGCATGTCGTCCATCACCTGATGGATCTCCAGACGCTCCTCGCCGAGCCCGAGCATCACGCCCGACTTGGTGAAGATCGACGGATCGTGCTTCTTAACGCTCTCGAGCAGCCGCAAGGACGCATAGTAACGCGCACCCGGGCGGATCGTCGGATAGAGCCGCGGCACCGTCTCGAGGTTGTGGTTGTAGACGTCGGGTCGCGCCTCGACGATCGACTCGATCGCCGCCTGCGCCTTGTTGCGGAAGTCGGGCGTGAGGATCTCGATCGTCGTCGTCGGGTTCGACGCGCGAATTGCCTGGATCACCTTCACGAACTGCGACGCACCGCCATCGGGGAGGTCGTCGCGATCGACCGAGGTGATGACGATGTGGTTGAGCCCCATCTGCGCAGCCGCATCGGCGACGTTCTGCGGCTCCATCCGATCGACTGCGCGCGGCATGCCGGTCTTGACGTTGCAGAACGCGCACGCCCGCGTGCAGGTGTCGCCTAGGATCATGACCGTGGCGTGCTTCTTCGACCAGCATTCGCCGATGTTCGGGCACGCCGCCTCTTCGCACACCGTCGTGAGGCTTTTTGGAGCGCATCAGCTCTCGCGTCTTTGCGAAGCCAGCGGAGGTCGGCGCCTTGACGCGGATCCAGTCGGGCTTGCGCGCACGGACCGGCGCAGCCATCGGGGTCATGTCGTTCATGCACGCCAGATAGCCCCGCCCTGCCGTTGAGACAATGGCGGCGGACGCCGTCGGCGGGTTGGAACCATCGGACGAACCGGATAAAATCATGGAACCAGTTTCAACATGACAAGTTTTTCATGTTGCATCGCAAACTGATATGGAAGGCTAACCGTGCCAACTCACTTTCCGGAAATGATCGAAGGCTATCACCGCTTCAAGGACGGCCCCTGGGAAGCGCAGCGCGAGCGCTGGAAGGAACTGCAGGAAGGCCAGAGCCCGAAGGTGATGATCATCGCGTGTTCCGACAGCCGCGTCGAACCCGCGCAGATCTTCGACACGCTCCCCGGCGAGGTGTTCGTCGTCCGCAACGTCGCCAATCTGGTCCCGCCCTACGAGACCGGTGGCGGCCATCACGGCGTGTCGGCGGCCATCGAGTTCGCCGTTACGCAGCTGAAGGTCGAAGAGATCGTCGTGATGGGCCATGAGAAGTGCGGCGGCTGCAAGGCCGCGCTGACGCAGGCCTTTGCCGACGCGGACCATGGCGCTGGCGGCTTCGTGTCTGACTGGGTGAGCTTGCTCGACGGCGCGCGCGAGAAGGTCATCGCCAAGTATGGCGACAGCGACCAGGCGGGCCGTGAGATGGAACTCGAGTCCGTTCGAACCTCGATCGCCAATCTGCGCACCTTCCCGTTCGTCAGAAGGGCCGAGGCCGCCGGCACGCTGGCCGCTCCGCGGTGCCTATTTCGGCATCGACAAGGGCCAGATGCTGCTGCTCAACGCGGACGACGAGTTCATCCAGGCCGATGCACCAGAGGCCAAATCCGCGAAAGCCTGACGCGTCAGCGAAGGCCTAACGCCTTCTCCGCCACGCGCTTGACCTTCGGGTCGAGCGGTGGCGGCACCATCGAAACCCCCGCTTCGAGGCGGTCCGCGATCAGCGTCAGCGCGGCGATTCGGGCCGCCTTCTTGTCGTTGCCGTCGATGACGGTCCACGGCGCGGTCGCGGTGTCGGTGCGCGCGAACATCTCGGCCATCGCCTCCAGATACTCCTCGCGGCGCGACCGGTTGTGGAAATCGTCGAGCCCGGTCTTCCAGTGCTTCCACGGATCGTCGAGCCGCGCCCTCAGTCGCCGGTCCTGCTCCTTCTGCGTGGTGTGGATGAACAGCTTGATCAGCGTCGTGCCGCTCTCGACCTGCTGCGCCTCGAACGCGTTGATCTCGTCGTAACCGTGGCGCCATTCGGTCTCGCTGGCGAACCCCTCGACGCGCTCGACCAGGACACGACCGTACCAGCTGCGGTCGAACACCGCGATGTTGCCATTCGCGGGCAGACGGTTCCAGAAGCGCCAGAGGAAATGATGCGCCTTCTCGTCCGCGGTCGGCGCCGAGATCGGCCAGACCTTGTAGTTGCGCGGGTCCCATTCGGCGGAGAGGCGCTGGATGATCCCGCCCTTCCCCGCCGCGTCCCAGCCTTCGAACATCACGATCGCGCGCGTGCCACCGACGATGTGGGCGACCTGGATATGTTCGAGCCGCTTTTGCAGCGCAGCAAGGTCGTACTTGTACTTGCCGTCGTAGTCGTTGCCGTCTTCGTAGTCGGCCAGGTGTATCGTCATGTATCGCGCTCCGTCGCAAGGGTCGGGATCTGAACGTTCCAGGCGCCCCGTCGGCGCAGGATGAACCAATAGTAGGCGATCGACAGCAGGATCTGCGCGGCCGTCATGATCAGGCCAGGGCGCCCCCTCCTCCAGATCGGACCAGCTCGTCCAGCAAACATAGCCGAGTGCGAGAAGCGTCACGACGGGGGCGAGCGGGTAGAACGGCATCTGGTAGGGAGCGTGCGCAGTCTTGCCGGTGCGCCTGCCAACCATCGCCGCAACGCAGATCCCCGCGTAGATCGCGACGAGGCCGGTGCCGCTAAGCACGAGCAGCAACTGGAGCGGCAGGAAACACGCGACGATCCCGAACCCGCCGACCAGCAACGTGCCCACCCAGGGCGAGCCGAACATCGGGTGGACCTGCGTCATCCACTGATCGAGCGGGCGGCCCCAGCTTCCATCGCGCGCAGTGCCGTAGAAGAAGCGCGCGCAGGCGAGGATGCAGGCGATCACCGCGTTGACGATCGCGACGACTACGCCGATCGAGATCCAGTTTGCCGTCGTGGTGTCGCTGCGGAGGGTGACGAGAAGGCCGAACGGGTCGTTGGCGGTGAGGGTGGCGTGGAGATCCGGCGCGCCGATCAGGACCGCGACGATCGGGATGCCTTCGAACAGCAGCGTCAGCGCGAGCGAGGCCATGATCGCGCGCGCGATCAGCCGGGGCGCGTCGAGCATCTCTTCGCCGAAGTACACCGCAGCGCCATAGCCGTTGAGTGCGAAGATCGCGATCGAGGTGGCGAGGCCGATCGAGGCGGCGGACGCGGGGACGAGATTGGCCCCTTGCGGCATCACCGGGTGGAGCAACAGGTCGCCAATCGGGCGAACGGTATCGGCGAACCCGAGCCAGACGACCGCGAGGATGGCGAGCATCTCGACGAGCAGGAAGAGCCCGGTGAGCCAGGCGTTCACCTTGATCTGGAGGATCGCGACCAGCGTCGATCCTGCGACCACGGCGATCGCGACGGGGATCTGCGGCAGGCCGGGAACCAGCGTTCCGAGCACGGCGCTGACGCCCAGCCCTGCAACCGGCGGGAAGAGCAGGTTGTTGAAGACGTTGACACCGAGCATGACGAACCCCGCCATCGGCCCGAGCGTATGCGCGACCGCGACATACTCGCCGCCTGCGACCGGCCAGGCGGAGGAGAGTTCGGCATAGACGAACGCGGTCGCGACGCAGACGAAACCGGCGATCAGCGTTGCCCACACCGCGCCGGTGCCGGCGACCTGGAGCATGCCGGGGACGATCACGAACACTGACGATGCGGGAGTCGCGACGGAGAGGGTGAGGAACAGGACACCCGTGACGCCGAGGCTGCGGACGAGGCTTGGCGCCGGTGTCATCTGATCGTCGCGCATGCCAACCCCCTTATCGTGCAGGGGTATTTGCATGGTTGAGGGGGTTGAGGAAGCGTAGGTCGTCTTTCCCTCGCCCCTTCGGGGGGAGAGGGAGGGGCCCGCCCGCGCTTGCGGGTGGGAGGGTGAGGGGGAGTTAGCGCGCACCAACCTCCCCTCACCCCCCCCGTCGCCAAACGGCTCCTCCTTCCCTCTCCCCGTAGGGGCGAGGGAAAGGGAGACGTTACCCAGCGCTCGGCGCGACCACCTTTGTCGCGTCCTTCGGGCCATCGACCGTCAGGCGGATGTTGAGTTCCTTCAGCTGCTTGGCGCTGACCGGGCTCGGTGCGCCCATCATCAGGTCCTCGGCCTTCTGGTTCATCGGGAACAGCACGACTTCGCGGATGTTCGGCTCGCCGGCGAGCAGCATCACCATCCGGTCGATCCCCGGCGCCGAGCCGCCATGCGGCGGCGCGCCGACTTTGAACGCGTTGATCATGCCGGCGAAGTTCGTGTCAACGTCGGCTTGCGTATAGCCGGCGATCTCGAACGCCTTGTACATGATCTCGGGCCGGTGGTTCCGGATCGCGCCCGACGACAGCTCGACGCCGTTGCAGACGATATCGTACTGATAGGCGAGGATATCGAGCGGATCCTTGGTCTCCAGCGCGTCCATCTCGCCCTGCGGCATCGAGAACGGGTTGTGGCTGAAGTCGACCTTCTTCGCGTCCTCGTCATATTCGAACATCGGGAAGTCGACGATCCAGCAGAACTCGAACCGGTTCTCGTCGATCAGGCCAAGGTCGGCACCGATCCGCGCCCGGGCAGCGCCCGCGAGCTTCCGAGGCGGGCAGTTCCTTGCCGGCGGCGAAGAAGATGCCGTCGTTCGGGCCAAGGCCCATCTCGGCGATCAGCTTCCGCGTCGCTTCCTCGCCATGGTTCTTGGCGATCGGACCGCCGAGTTCGCCGTTCTTCTGCGTGATGTAGCCGAGCCCGGCATGCCCCTCGGCGCGCGCCCAGTCGTTCATGTCGGTGAAGAATTTGCGGCTCTTGTCGGCGGTGTTCGGCGCGGGGATCGCGCGGACCACGTCACCGCCGGCGACGATCCCCGCGAACAGGCCGAAGCCCGAGTCGACGAAGTGGTGGCCGACGTCGTGGATCAGGATCGGGTTGCGCAGGTCGGGCTTGTCGCTGCCGTACTTCAGCATCGATTCGCGGTACGGGATGCGCTTGAACGGCAATGCCGAGACCTGGCGACCCTTGCCCTGCCAGTCCGCGAACTCCTCGAACACGCCGTGCAACACAGGCTCGATCGCATTGAACACGTCGTCCTGCGTGACGAAGCTCATCTCGAAATCGAGTTGGTAGAATTCGCCGGGCGAACGATCAGCGCGTGCGTCCTCGTCGCGGAAGCACGGCGCGATCTGAAAATAGCGGTCGAAGCCCGCGACCATCAGCAGCTGCTTGAACATCTGCGGCGCCTGCGGGAGCGCATAGAACTTGCCCGGATGGACGCGGCTCGGGACCAGATAATCGCGGGCGCCCTCGGGCGACGATGCGGTCAGGATCGGCGTCTGGAATTCGGTGAACCCTTGCGAATTCATCCGGTTGCGCAGCGACGTTATCACCTGGCTGCGGAGCATGATGTTCGCGTGCAGCCGCTCGCGACGCAGATCGAGGTACCGATAGCGCAGGCGGATATCCTCGGGATATTCGGCCTCGCCCGCGACCGGCATCGGCAGTTCGCCGGCCATCGACTGGACGGTCGCGGCGTTCGCGCGGATCTCGATACCGCCGGTCGGCAGGTTCGGGTTCACGGCTTCCGGCGCCCTGGCCGTAACCTTGCCAGTGATCGTGACGACGCTCTCGCTCTTCAGGCCTTCGATGACCTTGAAGACCGGGCCCGACACGTCAGTGACGATCTGCGTGATGCCGTAGTGATCGCGCAGATCGATGAAGACGAGGTCGCCGTGATCGCGCTTCTTGTGGACCCAGCCGGAGACGCGGGCCTCTTCGCCGACCTGTTCGGGGCGGAGGGCGGCGCAGTTGTGGGTGCGATAGGCGTGCATGATGGGTCTTCTCGGACGATAAACAGGTGGTCCGCGCTTCCCTTCATCACCCGCCTTTGTCAACCTCGGCGACCCTCGCTATGGAAACCTCATGCATATCCACCCGCTTATCTCCGACAGTGCCACGCTCGCCAATCTGTGTGCGCGCATGGCCGACGCCGACTATGTGTGCGTCGACACCGAATTCATGCGCGAGAGCACCTATTACCCCGAACTCTGCCTGATCCAGATCGCCGACGACAAGGAGGCCGCCGCAATCGATCCGATGGCGCCGGGTATCGACCTCAAGCCGCTGCTCGATCTGCTCGTCGAGAATCACGACGTGCTGAAGGTGGTTCACGCCGGCGGGCAGGACATCGAGATCGTCTACAACCTGACCGGCAAGACGCCCTTCCCGCTGTTCGACACGCAGGTGGCGGCGATGGCGCTCGGCCAAGGCGAGCAGATCGGCTATTCGAACCTGGTCGACAGCTGGCTCGGGATCGCGGTCGACAAGGGCGCGCGGTTCACCGACTGGGCACGCCGGCCGCTTGACGCGCGGCAGATCGAATATGCGATCGGCGACGTCACGCATCTGTCGAAGATCTTCCCGAAGATGTTGGAGCGGTTGCGGAAAACCGGGCGCGGCGTTTGGCTCGACCAGGAGATGGAGCGACTCGGCGATACCGCCAATTACGCGAACGATCCCGATCTGGCGTGGAAGCGCGTGCGGATCTCGGGGCGCAAGCCTGATGTCTTGGGCCGGTTGAAGGCACTCGCGCGGTGGCGGGAACTGGAGGCGCAGGCGAAGGATCTGCCGCGTGGGCGGATCGTCAAGGACGAGACTCTGGGCGACATGGCGGGGCATCCGCCGAAGAAGCAGGCGGACTTGGCACGCGTGCGTGGATTGTCGGCGACTTGGGCCGGCAACGACATCGGTAGCCGCTTGATGGCGGCGATCGAGGGCTCGCAGCCGCTCGGCGACGACGAACTGCCGCCGCGCGACGATCGCAAGCCGGGGCTTGGCAAGGAGGGGCTCGCTGGTGGCGGATCTGCTCAAGCTGCTGCTGAAGATCCGCTCGCGAGACATTGATGTCGCGTCGAAATTGCTCGCACGCACCGATGAACTGGAGGCGCTGGCTGCGGGCGTGCGGACCGGGCTGCCGATGCTCGAAGGCTGGCGGTTCGATCAGTTCGGCCGCGATGCGCTCGATCTGGTCGAGGGGCGGCTGGCGTTCGCGGTCATCGGCGGGAAGCTCAAGATGACGCGTACGGAGGATGCCGCATGAGGATCGTTCTGGTCGCAGCCTTGCTGGCTTCGGCGGCGTGTACGCCAGTCGAGATGCGTGGCGAGACGCCTGCCGCTTCGCCAGTCGCAGCCGCCTGCAATGCCGACTCGCTCGGCGATCTGGTCGGCAAGCGGGCGAGCGATGCTCGGGCTGACGTCATGCAGACGCGGTCGGGCGCACGCACGCTCCGTTGGATCGCGCCGAACACGGCCGTGACGATGGATTTCCGTGCTGATCGTCTGAATGTCTATGTAGACGCCAAGGGCCGGATCGAACGCTTCACCTGCGCTTGAACCCTTTGACCCTCCCCCTAAAAGGGGAGAATTTAGGAAAGAGCCAGTACGGGTTTGCGTCCCAGGGCGGCGGCAAGCGCGTTATGGCGACGTTCCACCGCCTCGCCGTAGAGCCCACGATCATCAGGGCGCAGCGTCAGCGTAAGTGATACCCCGTCATCTGCGAGCCCTGATCGTTTCAAAGGTCCTGCTAAGCCACCACTCATTCGCTGGCCTAGTCGCATAGCGAGGCCCCAAGCAGTCGCGCTTTTCACCGCTGCCGGCGACGCGAGGAGACCAACTGTTTCACCGGCGGAGAGATCGCCACCAAGGCTCGTGTAAAGAGCTTGCGCCAACATCCCCGGCCGGGCGCGTCAATCGCGACCCAATTGCCATGCAGCGCGACCTCGACGCCGCGTTCGGCGCGGAACTCGGGGTTGGCGCGCCAGCCTACGTCCGCAAGCAGGCATGCCGTGTGGCGGATGCGGGCCATTGCGGGCGGCTCGGTAGTGAAAAGTGGCGTGATCCAGCGGTCGAGGAGATCGCCGTGCTCGGGGAAGCGGCCGAGCAGGCGACCTTCTTCGCGTGCGGCGACGATCAGCGGATCGAGTGCGCGGTCTGCGGGTTTCAGGTCTTCGTAAAGAAGGCCTTCGCGCAGGCCATAGGCGGATACGATCGTCGTCCGGCTGCCAAGCTGGCGCATCAGCACGCCGAGCAATGCCGCGGCGTCGGAGAGCGTTGCCGTGCGGCCCGACGACAGCCCCGGAATCGCCTTAAGGCGCTGCTTGGAAAGCTGTGGGATCGTCCGGCTGAGCCGGGTGATCGTCGCGGCAGTCATCGAATATTGGTGGATGATCGGCAGCGGATAGTCAGACAGCTCCATGTCGAGCCGTGCCAGCGCGCGCCACGATCCGCCGACCAGATAGAGCGGAAGCCCCTGCCCCTTTGCCGTCCAGCCGGCTTCGCGCACCAGGCGTGCCACGTAGCGGGCGAGCACCTTGCCGCGCTTGGCCCGGATCGGGCCGATCCGCAGGACGCCGAGCGGGAACGAGACGCGGTCCTCGATCTTGCCGCGGCGAACGCGGACGAGTTCGAGACTGCCGCCGCCGAGATCGCCGACGATGCCGTCCGCATCGGGGATCGCGGACAAGACACCGTAACCCGCCGCGCTGGCTTCCTGTTCGCCCGACAATGTCTCGACGGTCAGGCCGAGTTGTTCAGCCGCGGCAATGAGTTCGCCACCGTTCTTCGCATCGCGTACCGCCGCCGTTGCGACCGTGCGGAGCGTCGAGCATTCCATTTCCTTCGCCACCGCCGCGAACCGCGCCAGCGCGACCCGTGCGGTCTTCAGCGCCGACTTCTCGATCGCGCCGGTAGCAGCAAGCCCTCGCCCGAGCCCCGCCAACACCTTCTCATTGAACCGGATCGCGGGGAGCCGCGGCGGCCCCTGGTAGACCACCAGACGGATCGAGTTCGAGCCGATGTCGATGATCCCGGTGCGCGGGTGATCGTCGGTCTCGGCCTTGGGCGGGGAATTGCCGAACAGGATATTCGTGACGCTCATCGTTTTCGACGGAGCGACAGCGTCGGCACGGCATTGCTGGTCGCGAGCGAAGCGCCGCGGCCGGAGAGCGAGGGATTCGTCATGAAATACCGATGCAGGTTGAACGGGCGGTCGCCGGGATCGACGCGGCTATATTCGCCGTCGGGGCCTAGCTCCCAACTCTGCTCGTTGTCGATCAGGTTCGCGACCATCACCTGATCGAGGATCTGGTCGTGGACGGTCGGGTTGAGGATCGGCAGCATATATTCGACGCGGCGATCGAAATTGCGTGGCATCCAGTCGGCCGACGAGATGAACAGCTTGGCACCGTCGTTGGGCAGCGCCTTGCCGTTGCCGAACGCCCAGATGCGGCTGTGCTCGAGGAACCGCCCGATCACCGATTTCACGCGGATCGTCTCGGACAGGCCAGGCACGCCGGGGCGCAGGCAGCAGATGCCGCGGATGATGAGGTCGATCTCGACCCCTGCCCCGCTCGCCTCGTACAGCTTCTCGATCACCGCCGGGTCGACCAGCGAGTTCATCTTTGCCCAGACACCGGCGGGCTTGCCGGCGCGCGCGTTGGCGATCTCGACGTCGATCAGGTTCATCAGGTTCTGCCGCAGGTCACGCGGCGACAGGCTGACGCGCGCCATGTCGGTCGGTTCGACGTAGCCGGTGATGTAGTTGAACATCTGCGCCGCATCGCGACCCACTGCTGCATCGGCGGTGAAGAAGCTGAGGTCGGTGTAAATCTTGGCGGTGACCGGGTGATAATTGCCCGTGCCGAAATGGCAGTAGGTACGGAACGCCTGTCCCTCGCGGCGGACGACAAGCGAGACCTTCGCGTGCGTCTTCCAGTCGATGAAGCCGTAGACGACCTGCACGCCCGCGCGCTCCAGCGCGGGAGGCCCAGACCATGTTCTGCTCTTCGTCAAACCGAGCCTTCAGCTCGACGACCGCGGTGACGGACTTGCCCGCCTCGGCCGCGGTGATCAGCGCGTTGATGACCGCTGGCTGCTTGCCGGCGCGGTAGAGCGTCTGCTTGATCGCAACGACGTCGGGGTCGTTCGCAGCCTGTTTCAGAAAGGCGAGCACCACTTCGAACGTCTCGTACGGGTGATGGACGACGATGTCCTTGGCCTTGATCGCTGCGAAGCAGTCGCCGCCGAATTCGCGGATTCGCTCGGGGAAGCGCGGCGTGAAGGGCGGGAATTTCAGGTCCGGGCGATCCTCGTCGACCAGCCCGTCGAGGTCGACGATGCCGAGCAGGTTGCCGCTCTCGGTGATGATCGCGTCGGCGCCGCCGAGTTCGTCCTTGAGGACCGCGGCGAGGACGTCGGGGATACCGGTTTCGAGTTCCAGACGGATCACGCGGCCGCGGCGACGACGCTTGATCGCGTTCGCGAAGTAGCGGACGAGGTCCTCGGCCTCCTCTTCGATCTCCATGTCGCTGTCGCGCAGGACGCGGAAGCTGGCGGCGGCGAGGACCTCGTAGCCTGGAAAGAGGACCGGCGCGAACCGCTTCAGGATCGACTCGATCGAGATGTAGCGCGCGGGCTCGCCGGGGGAGGCGGACGAAGCGTGTCATCGTATGCGGGAGCATGACCAGTTCGCGGACCGGCTCGTTATCCGAACGGCGGACGAGGTCGAAGATCACCGACAGGCCACGGTTCGGGATGAACGGGAACGGATGCGCTGGGTCTAGCGCCTGCGGGGTCAGAATCGGGAAGATCTGATCGCGGAAATGCGTTTCGAGCCACTCGTCGGCCTCGCCTTCGACGGCCTCGCGGCGCAGGACGAACAGCCCGGCTTCGTCGAGCAGCACGCGTAGGTCGCCCCATACCGCCTGCTGGCTCGCCATCAGTTCGTCCGCCTCGCGGACGATCGCGGTCAGCTGCTGGCCCGCAGTCAGTCCGTCTGCCGAGCGTCGATCGACGTCTTGCGTCTGCTGGCCCTTCAACCCGGCGACGCGGACCATGAAGAATTCGTCGAGGTTCGACCCCGAGATCGACAGGAAGCGGAGCCGCTCGAGCAGCGGATGTGCGGGGTTGCATGCCTCCTCCAGCACACGCCGGTTGAACGCGAGCCAGGAGAGCTCGCGGTTGAAAAACCGGTCGTTCGGCTCTGCGCCGATGGGATCGTCGTCGTCTTCCGATTGGCGGACGATATGGGCTGGACGGTTCATCGGGCCTCTTGGGGGGCTTATGGTGGCGTGAAGAGCGGGAGGTCGAGAGCGAGTTGCGGCCGGAGGATCAACCCGGCCTCGGTGAGTGTGGTTCGTGCAAGAGGAATGGACAAGCGCTTGCGACGTTCCATCGCCTCCTGATCCAGCGCATCGACGGTTCGCGTTACGGTAATATGACTGCGCTCGATTCTGGTCGCGAGCCAGTCGATCAGATCGGGCCGTGCATCGAGGCTGCGGCGCTCGAACAGATGCGCGAGCAACAGCCGCATGAGCTCGTCGTCGGGCGCGCCGATCGCCGCGATCGGGCTGGCGGCGAGACGCGAGCGGAGGTCGGGGAGCTTTACCTTCCATTCGGGCGGCGCGGCGTCGGCGACGATCAGGAGCGGCCTGTGCTCCTCCTGCGCGCGGTTCCAGGCGTGGAACAGCTGTGCCTCGGGCACTCGCTCGGCATCGTCGATGATCGTTCCGCCGCTCTTCGCCGCGAAGATCCGCGCGAGCAGGCTGCGACCCGATTTGCGCGGTCCAGTGAGGATGGCGGTCATGACGGGCCAGGTGGCGGTGTGCTCCAGCGTGTGGACGGCGCGCGGAGTGGAGGGGGTAACCAGGAAGGCGTCGTCGCGAGGGTCCGCCGGCCACCCGAGTGGCAGCGCAATTTGAGTCATCTTGGTCGCGCTCACCCTGTCGTCGCATTGTCCGCGGGCAAGTCCGGCGGAAGAAGTTGGGCGACCCGGCGGATGCGGATCGTCTGGCCGGAGCCGAATACCTGATAGCCGCGAGCTTCTAGCGCGGTCTTCAGCGCGGCCGGATCGCCGTCATAGGCGACGCGCATCAGCGAGACGCCGCCAAGCGCGAGGCTGGTCGTTGCCGCCGAGCGAACGCCGGGGATCGCGCGGAGTGCGGCTTCGGTCGAGGATACGTTTGCTGCGGCGGGCGTATCGAACTGGACGATGACCGAGATGCCCTCGCCGCCGGTCAGCACCGCTGTGTTAGCGTCGGCAGTCTCGTCGGTCGGCAGGTCCTCGATAACCGCGGCTTCGGGCGGCGGCGGTGGCGACAGGCTGTAGTCGACGCGGAGCGAGCCGTTGCGACGCGCTTGCTGGTACAGGTCGTCGATCCGCTTCACGCCGGTGTCGAGCAGTTGCGGCAGGCCGTCAGGCGTACCGACTCGCAGGGTGAAGCTCCCGATCAGCTCGTTGTCGGGGCCGTGGCGCGCTTCGAACACGCCGATCACCGGGCCGCCGGGCCATTGGCGATACAGTTTCACGACCGGGGTGAGCACGTCGCTCGCGCCATATTGGTCGAGGATCGTCCGCCACCAGCCGCGGCCGGGGCGCTGCGTCTGGCCGACGTTGAGCAGCAGCGCGTCGGGCCCTGAGCCGGACGGCCGGACATAGTCGATGCTGCTGTTGCCGGTGCGATAGCGCGCCCAGGCCTGTTGCCACTGCGTGCTCTGCTCGAAGGCTTGGCCGACTCCGCCCGAATATTGGACGGGGATCACGAGCATCGGCGGCGAGCGATCGGCGTAGGTCGAGATGCCGAGGATCGATCCGGCGCGGCCGCGATCGAACAGCACGCCGAGCTTGGCGATGTAGCGTTGCGGGCCGATCTGCTCGTTTTCGACGACGATTCCCGAGACGAGCGAATCGAGTGTGCCATCTGAGACGAGGCCGCCACCACCGCCGAGCCGGTTCGACAATTGCACCCAAGCTTTTCGCTGGGCGAGCCGCCAGCCGCTATAGCGCGCGGCGTCGGCGGTCTTGCCGGCAACGTCGACGGTGACGCCGCTCACCTCATACGCGCTGCCGCTGTCGACCGGGGCTGCGCCTCGGCTGCCGCCCTCGATCTGCGCGAGCACGGCTCCACCGCTCAGCAGGAGAGCGGCGCCAGCAAGCGCGGTGGGAAGGGTACGGATACGCATCAAGCGGGCCTTTTGGCGAAGCAGACGTGGAAATCCAAGCGCGATGTGGCTAGCAGCACCGATCATGACCGATACGCCAGACTCCGCCACCCCGAATGCCGCGCCGAACACGGGCTCCTACACCTACGCTCAAGCGGGCGTTTCCATCGCCGCGGGCAACGCGCTGGTGCGGGCGATCGCCCCGCTCGCGCGCTCGACGCGGCGGCCGGGCGCGGATGCCGATCTTGGCGGGTTCGGGGGGATGTTCGACCTCAAGGCGGCTGGGTTCGTCGATCCGTTGCTGGTGGCGGCGAACGACGGTGTCGGCACCAAGCTGAAGCTAGCGATCGAATGGGACCGGCATGAGGGCGTCGGCATCGATCTCGTCGCGATGTGCGTCAACGATCTGATCGTGCAGGGCGCCGAGCCGCTGTTTTTCCTCGATTATTATGCGAGCGGGAAGCTCGATGCGGCGGTCGCCGAGCGCGTCGTCGCGTCGATTGCGGAAGGCTGCAAGACCGCCGGCTGCGCGCTGATCGGGGGCGAGACCGCCGAGATGCCGGGCATGTATGCGGACGGCGATTACGACCTAGCGGGATTTTGCGTCGGGGCGGTCGAGCGGACCAACGTGCTGACGGGGCGCGAGATCGCGGCAGGCGACGTGATGCTCGGGCTCGCGTCGTCGGGGGTGCATTCGAATGGGTTCTCGCTGGTTCGGCGCCTTGCTGCCGACCGCGGGTGGAAGCTCGATCGGCCTGCGTTGTTCGATCAGGACAAATTGCTGATCGATCATCTGATGGCGCCGACTCGCATCTACGTCGCCAGCCTGCTGCCGTTGCTGCGCGAGCGGCGGATCAAGGGACTGGCGCATATCACCGGTGGTGGCCTGCTCGAGAACATCCCGCGCGTGCTGCCTAAGGGCGTGCATGCGGTGGTCGATGCGGACGCGTGGGAGCAGTCGCGGTTGATGGCGTTCCTGCAGGCGCAGGGGCGCGATCGAGCCGGAGGAGATGGCGCGGACGTTCAACTGCGGGATCGGCATGGTCGTGATCGTGAGTGCCGACGAGGCCGAGGCCGTGACCGCGGCGCTGGAGGCGGCGGACGAAACGGTGTTCACGATCGGGCGGATCGAGACTGGCGCGCATGGCTGCACGGTGCGTGGGTCGGCGGGTACGTGGAGCGCGCGCGAGGACTGGACCGCGACGCATGGCTGAGAAAACGCGCGTCGGCGTGCTGATCTCCGGGCGCGGATCGAACATGATGGCGCTGGTCGGTGCGTCGCGCGCTGCGGAGTGTCCGTACGAGATCGCGCTTGTCGCTTCGGACAAGCCGGACGCGGCGGGCCTCGAATGGGCTCGGTCGGAGGGCTTGGCGACGTTCGCGCTCTCGCCGAAAGGTTTGGGGAAGCCGGCGTATGAGGCGGCGATCGATGCGGCGTTGCGCGGGGCTGGTGTCGAGGTCGTTGCCCTCGCCGGCTACATGCGGCTTCTGTCGGACGGGTTCGTCGCGGCGTGGCGGGACCGGATCGTAAATATCCATCCGTCGCTGCTGCCCAAGTACAAGGGCCTCGATACGCACGCGCGGGCGATCGCGGCGGGCGATGCGGTCGGCGGCTGTTCGGTCCATGTCGTGACCGAGGAACTCGATGGCGGCGTGGTGCTGGGGCAGGCCGAGGTGCCGATCCTTCCCGGCGACGATGCGGATGCGCTTGCCGATCGCGTGCTGGTGGCGGAACATGCGTTGTACCCTAAGACCTTGGCGGAGTTCGTGACGCGATGACCGATCTGTCCCCCTCGACCGCGTTCGCGCGGCGGCTTTGGCGCTGCCGGAGACGGAGGAGAAGGTGTCACACGGTCAGCCGACCTTCTTCGTGGCCGACAGGCAGTTCGCGCAGTTCCGGGCGGATCTTCACGGCGATGGACTGATGGTGGTGTGTGTGAAGACCAGCGGTACCGATGAACAGACGACGCTGATCGAGGCGAACCCGGCAGTGTATTCGCGGCCGGCGTATCTCGGTGCGACTGGCTGGATCGGTATGAACTTGGCGGGCGATCCCGACTGGCCGCTCGTCGAGGACCGGATCGCGCGGAGTTGGGAATTGGCGGCCCCTGCCCGTTTGCTGGAGGCTGGCGGACGATGAGCACCGAGACACCGACCGAACGCCGCGAGGCTGCGGCGACGCGGCGGCGTTGGGTGACGCTGGCCGAGGTCGTGGCGGTCGCGGGCGTGCTGATCGCGGCGCTGACGCTGTGGACCAACTGGTCGGATCATCGTGCGAACGAGGCCGACAAGATCGCCGCGCAGTCGAGTGCGGCGCGCGAGCGGACGAAGATCGACCTGTCGGCGATCGTGCAGGATGGCGGCGGTACGCTGTTGTTGAAGGACGCGCGGCATGACCTTCAGGACGTGACGATCACCTTCCCGCGTGCGCTCGGGGTTTCAGCGCAGCGGCCGCCGGCTGAGCCGGTCATCGACGGGTCGTGGTTCTCGGCGCCGTTGTTGAAGCTTACCGATGGTGGCTCGGACGATCGTGCGGGGCGGCTGCCGGTGCTGGTCAGCGTGCAGTATTTCGACGGGGATACGACGCGGACCGCTAGCGGGATCTACGATGTGATCTGGAAGACCGAGGGGCGGATGCTGCGCGGTCGCGCGCTAAAGCTTGAGGGCTTACGGGTTCGTCAGCGTGGTGGCGATCAGGCGAAGCTTGATGCGATCTGGGCGAAAGAGAAGCCGGCGACATAAGCTGCACTTACTGGAAAAGTATAGCTTGTTCCCCCGCAAAGGCGGGGCCCAGTCTGGACCCCCGCCTTCGCGGGGGGAACAAGGAGGCGGGGGCCCCCGTGGCCTAGCTCACACCGCTCGCGCGTAGACCGGGTCGTCGTGAAGGGTGGTGCCGACCATGAACTGGCGGGTGCCGATTACCTTGAAGCCTTGGCGTTCGTAGAAGGCTCGGGCGCGGGTGTTCTGGTCCCATACGCCTAGCAGGACGCGGGTTCGGCCTGCCGCCGTGGCGTCTTCAAGGGCGCGGGCCATCAGGGCGGCGCCCAGGCCTGAGCCTTGGGCCTGCTTCATGAGATAGATGCGGCGGAGTTCGATGTCCGCGGGTCCGGGTTCGATCGGGAAGTCCGGCACGGTCAGTACCGTGTAGCCGATCGGCGCTTGGCCGGGCTCGTACTCGGCCAGCGTCACGATCGTCGAGGGATCAGATAGCCACGTATCAAACGCGGCGATGCTGTTGTTGCGCGTGCAGTGAGCGACGATATCCGCCCCGGACAGCACGGTCGCATAGGTATCGAGGAACGTGGCGGATGCGACGAGCGATAGCGCGGGCGCGTCGCCCGGCCCGGCCCGTCGCAGCCGCCAGGTCATCAGCCGACGATTTCTTCGGGCTTGAAGAAGTACGCGATCTCGATCTCGGCGTTCTCGTCCGAGTCCGAACCGTGGACCGAGTTGGCTTCGATCGACTCGGCGAGTTCCTTGCGGATCGTGCCGGGCTCTGCGTTGGCGGGGTTGGTGGCGCCCATGATGTCGCGGTTGCGCTGCATCGCGTTCTCACCTTCGAGAACCTGGACGACGACCGGGCCCGAGATCATGAACGAGACGAGCTCGCCGAAGAACGGACGCTCCTTGTGCACCGCGTAGAAGCCCTCGGCCTGCTCGCGGGTCATCTGGATGCGCTTCGAGGCGACGACGCGCAGGCCGGCTTCCTCGAGCATCTTGGTGACCGCACCGGTCAGGTTGCGGCGGGTTGCGTCGGGCTTGATGATCGAAAAGGTACGGTTCGCGGCCATGATGGTCACGGGCTCCTGTGTTGACGGTAGTTGGATGCGGGGCGCTTAGGCGGGAGACGCGGTTAAAGCAACCTATGCGGCCTGTTCCCAGCGGCCGGAGTCGTTCTGTTTCCAGTAGCGGCGTTCGACGCCGTCGCGGTCGGCTAGCGCCTTCCATGCTAGACGCGCTTCCTGGATCGCTTCGTCGTCGAAGATGTGAAAGGCTCGGTCAAAGGTTAGGATAAGGTCACGCCAACGTCCGTCTACCACCGCGACGTTGCGGGCGGCGTTGGCAGGCGCGGTTTCCTGGATATCGTGAGCGATTAGAATGGGTTGGACGGTATCGTCGTTGCTGCCGGCCTGGGCGTGGGGGAGGAAGCTCTCGGGAGCGTAGGACCAGAGCAGGCGGTCGAGCGCGATGCGTTGGTCTTCGGGTTCGGCGACGATCAGGAGGCGGCCGCCGGTCTGGACGACGCGCTCGGCGATGCGTGGGAGGACGCGGTCGAGGGGGCTGGTTAGGTGGTAGAAGTCGACCTGCATGCTTACTCCCCTTCCGCTTGCGGGAGGGGTCGGGGGAGGGCTTTGCCTCGCTCGACGCCGCTCGCGGTTGGCCCCCTCCCTAACCCCTCCCGCAAGCGGGAGGGGAATTCATGGCCTTACCCCTCGAAATTGTCCGCTACGAACTGGTCGAGCAACCGCACGCCGTAGCCGGTCGCGCCCTTGTCGTGGTTCGTCCCCGGCTTGTCCGACCACACCATGCCGGCGATGTCGAGATGCGCCCACTTCACGCCCTCGTCGACGAAGCGCTTGATGAACTGCGCGGCGGTGATCGAGCCGGCGCCGCGGGGACCGACGTTCTTCATGTCGGCGATCGGCGAGTCGATCAGCTTGTCGTAAGCCGGCGACAGCGGGAAGCGCCACAGCGTGTCGCCGGTCGTCTTGCCGGCCGCGATCAGCTGGTCGGCGAGCGCGTCGTCGTTGGCGAAGATGCCGCCATTCTCGGTGCCGAGCGCGACGATCATCGCACCCGTGAGCGTGGCGAGATCGACGATCGTGGTCGGCTTGTGCGCCTGCTGTACCCAGGTGACGCAATCGCACAGCACGAGGCGACCCTCGGCGTCGGTGTTGAGCACTTCGATCGTCTGGCCCGACATCGAGGTGATGACGTCGCTCGGACGCAGCGCGGCGCCGTCGGGCATGTTCTCGACCAGGCCCATGACGCCGACGACGTTCGCCTTGGCCTTGCGGCTGGCCAGCGCCTTCATCGCGCCGGCGACGGCACCAGCGCCGCCCATGTCCCACTTCATGTCTTCCATGCCCGCGCCGGGCTTGATCGAGATGCCGCCCGAATCGAACGTCACGCCCTTGCCGACGAACGCGAGCGTCGGCGCATCGGCCCCTGCGCCGTTCCACTTGAGCGCTAGGATGCGCGCTTCACGGCGCGAGCCCTGGCTGACGCCGAGCAGGGAGCCCATGCCGAGCTCGGTCATCTGCGCTTCGTCGAGCACGGTGATCTCGAGGCCGAGACCTTCCACGTCCTTCGTCACCTTCTCGACGAAGCTCTCAGGGTAGACGACGTTCGGCGGCGACGTGACCAGCCAGCGAGTCAGGTCGAGCCCGCCGGTGACAGCGGCCGCCTCGGCCCAAGCCGCATCGGTGCCGTCGGGCGCGCCGGCGATGGTGATCTCGGTCAGCGTCGGCTTCGATTTCTCGGCGAGCTTGGTGCGGTACGTGTCGTAACGCCATGCGCGCTGGGCGGCGGCAGCGGCGAAGTGTGCGGCGGCCTTGGCGGTCGGCGTAGTACCAGCCGAGAGGTCGGCGACGACCGAGGTTGCGCCGGAAGTCAGCAGGCGTGCGGTGATCGCACCGCCGGCCTTCTCCCAATCGGCAGTCTCGCCAGCGCCCACTCCGACAAGCAGAACCTGGCGGACCGCGCCGTCGACGGGCACGAACAGCTCGATCACCGATCCTGCTTCACCCGCAAAGCGTGCCGCAGCCGCTGCGCTGGTCGCCACCGCCTCGCCATCGCCGCCGATCGCGCTCCAATTTATCTGCGCCATGCCGTCCTTCGCGACGGGGACGGCGAGGATCGGGGCGTTGGCGGGAACGGTCGGGGCGAAGACGATCTGCATGAAGAAACCTCGGGGAGCTTTTGAACGATAGGATGGGCTTGGCTCTAAGTTGATGCCGCGGGCTTGGCAAAGCAAGGTGGCGGCCTGTCATCTCACGGCGATTGCAGCGAAGCGCCGGTGGTGCGATAGGCGGGCGATATGGCGGCAAACGGCTGCCCAGTGCCAAAGGGGTTGGTTCGGATCGTGTTGCGTATCGACCTTTTGACGGGTTGCGCCCTTTCGCTCGCGTTGGCGACCGGGATCGCGGCTGCGCCTGCCCAGGCCCAGGATTTCCAGAACCGCCCGGTAGCGCCTCCGGTGCAAGACCCGCCGGTCGCCAACGCGTCGACAACGACGCCGGCCGAAGACCAGGTACAGTTCAGCTCGACCGCGCTGGAGTACAACACCAACACCGATATCGTCACCGCGACGGGTGAAGTCCGGATGTTCCGCCAGGGCAGCCGGCTGCGCGCCGACAAGGTCGTCTGGAACCGCAAGACCGGCAAGGTCGTCGCGACTGGCAACATCGCGGTCACCAATCCCGAAGGCGATATCGCGTACGGCGACGAAATCAACCTGACCGATTCGCTGAAGGACGGCGTGGTCGACAACATGCTCGTTGTGCTCGAACAGGGCGGACGCCTTGCCGCCAAGCAGGGCACGCGCGACGCCGACGGCACGGTCAATTTGAAAACCGCCGCCTACACGCCGTGCAGCGTCACCAACACCGCCGGTTGTCCCAAGGAGCCGACGTGGAAGATCACCGCGGTCCGCGTCACCTATCGCCCCGAGCGGAAACGCATCTTCTACAAGGGCGCGCGGCTGCACCTGTTCGGCCTGCCCAGCCTGCCGCTACCCGAGTTCTCGAACCCGGTCGGTGGCGGCAGCGACAGTGGCCTGCTCTCGCCCAACGGCGGCTATAGCCGCGTCAACGGCGTCGAAGTCAGCGTCCCCTATTACTGGAAGCTCGCCCCGAACCAAGGGCTGGTCATCACGCCGCACATCTACAGCAGCGTGCTGCCGATGGCGCAGGTCGATTATTCCGCGCTCAACTCGAAGGGCGCGTTCAAGGTACGCGCCTACGCGACCGAAAGCCGGCGCAGCGACGACCTGACGACCGCCACCCCGACCGACACGAGCATGGCGTTCCGCGGCTATATCGACGGCATGGCACGCTATCAGCTGACGCCGAACTGGACCGCGAGCGGGTCGCTCCGCCTGACGACCGACCGCACGTTCCTGCGCCGCTACGACATTTCGCGCGACGACCGGTTGCGCACCACCGCGAGCCTGGAGCGGATCGACGACAGCAGCTATTTCTCGCTGAGCGGCTGGTACGCACAGACCCTGCGCGTCGCGGACAGCCAGGGGCAGCAGCCGATCGCGCTGCCCGAGATCGATTATCGCAAGCGGTTCGACGATGGCCTCGTCGGTGGCCGGTTCCAGCTCCAGCTGAACACGGTCGCGCTGACCCGCACCGATGGCCAGGACACGCAGCGCGCGTTCGCGAGCCTGCAATGGGATTTGCGCCGCTTCACGAACTGGGGTCAGGAGGTCACTTTCACCGCGTTCGCGCGCGGCGACCTGTACAATAGCAACGAGATCGATGCGACGATCAACCCGACCTATCGCGGGTTCGGCGGCTTCCGCCAGCGTGCCATCGGCGCGGCTGCGGTGGACGTAAAATGGCCGTTCATCGGTACGTTCCTGGGCGGTACGCAGCGCTTTACGCCGCAGGTGCAGTTCGTCGCGGCACCGAAGGTCGCCAATCTTTCGTTGCCGAACGAGGACTCGCGCGCCGTCGACCTGGACGACACCAACCTGTTCTCGCTCAACCGGTTCGCCGGCTATGATCGGTTCGAGGATTCGTCGCGCGTCACCTATGGTGGCGAATGGGCGCTCGATTTGCCGGGGATCGCGTTCACCACCAACGTCGGCCAGAGCTATCGTGTCGACAAGCGGCCGACCATCTTGCCCGACGGCACCGGGCTCAGCGACCGGTTCTCCGATATCGTCGGGCGCAGCGAGCTCCGGTTCCGCGACTTCGTCTCGATCGTCCACCGCTACCGGCTCGACAAGGATGGCTTCGCGATCCGCCGCAACGAGCTCGACGCCACGATCGGCTCGCGCGCGACCTATGTGCTGGTCGGGTATCTCAAGCTCAACCGCAACATCGATGCATCGATCGAGGATCTGCGCGACCGCGAGGAAGTCCGCGTTGCGGGACGCGTGCAGTTCGCACGGTTCTGGTCGGCGTTCGGTTCGGGCGTGGTCGATCTGACCAACGCATCGGAAGATCCTCTGTCCCGCAGCGATGGCTTCACGCCGATCCGCCACCGGCTGGGCGTCCAGTATGAGGACGACTGCCTGCGTCTCGGCGGAACGTGGCGGCGGACGTACAACGACACCGGCGACGCGCGTAAGGGCAACAGCTTCCTGTTGACGCTGGCCTTCACCAACCTCGGCCGCTAAGCCCGCGTTCAGCTACTTTGAGGCAAACGTCGCCGGATATGCGCCGTCATGACAATGATGGTGCGGATTACGGCGTGCGATGATGGGATACCGACACTTGAAGCATGATGTTCGACTGGCGGCGCGTGGCGGCCGTGTGATCGGTTCTGTGGTCCTGGCTGCGCTGGCAGCAGGCGCGATCGCCCAGGCGGTGCCTCCCAAGGGCGCTCAGGGCCGGCGCGGGGCGCGACCTGCGCCTACCCAGCCGGCTCATGCCCAGCCGGCCCAGGCCCAGCCCGCGCCCTCGGCTCCGGGACAGACCGTTCAGGACCAGAGCGTGCCGGACAATACCGGTCTCGACATCCCGACCAACCTCCAAATCTTCGGCAAGGTCGATCCCAACGTCCGCAAGCCGACCGCGATCGTCAACGATACCGTCATTACCGGTACCGACGTCGACCAGCGCGTCGCCCTGGTGGCAATGGCGAACGAGGCGAAGCTGTCGCCCGAAGATCGCGAGCGGCTGAAGCTGCAGGTGCTGCGCCAGCTGATCGACGAGACGCTCCAGATCCAGGAAGCGAAGACCGCCGACATCACGATCACCCCGGCCGAGCTGACGCAGAGCTATGACGGCGTATCGAAGCGCTTCAATCGTACGCCGGTCGCGATGCGCGCCTATCTGCGCGAATCCGGTTCGTCCGAGCGGTCGCTGAAGCGCCAGATCGAGGGGCGAGCTCGCCTGGCAGCGCTATCTGCGTCGCCGCGTCGAGCCGTTCGTCAACGTCGGCGACGAGGAAGTGAAGTCGATCATCGACCGTCTCCAGGCGGCCAAGGGCACCGACGAGTTCAACCTCAAGGAAATCTATCTCGCGGCGACGCCGGCGAACAGCCAGCAAGTCTATGCGAACGCCAAGCAGATCCTGCAGGAGATCCAGAAGGGCGCTCAGCCGTTCGAATATTACGCGCGCCAGTTCTCCGAGGCGTCTACGCGCGCGGTCGGCGGCGATCTTGGCTGGATCCGTGCGGCGACCTTGCCGGGGCAGTTGGCTGAAGCCGCGACGACGATGCAGGTGGGCCAGGTTGCCGGGCCTATCGAGGTTTCGGGTGGCTATTCGATCCTGTATCTCACTGACAAGCGCCAGGTGCTGACCGCCGATCCGCGTGATGCCAAGCTCAGTCTGAAGCAGTTGACGCTGCGCTTCCCGCCGAACACCAATCAGGCACAGGCGTCTGCGCGCGCACAGGCATTTGCCAAGGCGACGCAGGAATTGCGTGGCTGCGGTACCGTTGAGAAGGTCGCGGCCGGGATCGGCGCGGACGTGGTCGACAACGATACGGTGCGTATCCGCGACCTGCCACCGCAGCTTCAGGAAGTGATGCTGAAGCTTCAGGTTGGCGAGTCGAGCCCACCTTTCGGGTCCGCTGAGCAAGGCGTTCGCGCGCTGGTTCTGTGCGGTCGCGACGAGGCGGCTGGCGGTTCGGTGCCGAACTCCGAGCAGATCCAGGGTCAGCTCGAGCAACAGCGCGTCAACCTGCGTGCCCAGCAGAAGCTGCGCGATCTGCGGCGCGATGCCGTGGTCGAATATCGGTGATAGGATCGTGACCCGCATCTTGCCGCTGGCGGTGTCGATGGGCGATCCCGCGGGGATCGGGCCCGAGATCATCGCCAAGGCGTGGGATGCGCGCGAGACTCATGGCCTGCCGCCATTCGTCGCGGTGGGCGATGCGCGGGCGATCGAGCGGGTCTGGGCTGGTCCGATCGCGCGCGTGACGGACGTGGGCGCGGCGGCGGCGGTTTTCGGCGACGCATTGCCGGTGCTGACGGTGGGCGATGCGGGCGCGATCGTACCGGGTGAGCCCGATGCGGACGGCGCGCGCTGTGCGCTGCATTCGCTGGAGTTGGCGGTCGGTCTCGTCCGCACTGGGGCGGCGCGGGCGCTGGTGACAGGTCCTGTGTCGAAGTCGCAGCTGTACGCGATCGGCTTCACGCATCCGGGGCAGACCGAGTTCGTTGCCGAGCGCTACGGGGTTGCGGGCGACAATGCGGTGATGATGCTGGCGGGGCCGTCGCTGAAGGTGGTGCCGATTACGACTCACGTGCCGTTGAAGGACGTTTCGGCTTTGCTCACGGTCGATCTGATCGTTGCCAAGGCGCGCGCGACCGCTCGGGGATTACTGCGAAACTTCGGAATCGAGAACCCGCGGCTGGCCTTTGCCGGCCTCAATCCGCATGCCGGCGAACAAGGTGCGCTTGGGCGTGAGGAAATCGAGATCATCGCGCCGGCGATCGCGATCCTGTGCGATGAGGGCATCGATGCGACTGGGCCGTTCGCGGCGGACACGATGTTCCATCCGCGGGCGCGTGCTACCTACGATGTCGTCATGTGCTGCTATCACGATCAGGCGCTGGTGCCGTTGAAGACGATCCATTTCGACGAGGGCGTGAACATGACGCTGGGCCTGCCGATCGTGCGGACCTCTCCCGACCACGGGACGGCTTTCGCGATCGCCGGCAAGAATATCGCCGAACCGGGCGCGATGATCGCGGCGATCGCGATGGCGGGCGAAGCGGCGGACCGGCGCGCGCAGACCGCTGCCCAGTCGTGAGCGAGGCTGCATTGACGGAGCTTCCCCCGCTGCGCGAGGTGATCGCGCGCTATGGGCTGAATGCGAGCAAGGCGCTTGGGCAGAACTTCCTGTTCGATGGGCAGTTGCTCAAGCGCATCGCGGCGGTGCCGGGCGATCTTCAGGATGCCGAGGTGCTTGAGGTCGGGCCTGGACCGGGTGGGCTGACGCGGGCGCTGCTCGCTGCGGGGGGCTCGGGTGACTGCGATCGAGCGTGACCGGCGGTGCATTCCTGCGCTGGCGGAGCTCGGCGAGGCGTATCCGGGGCGGCTGCGGGTCATCGAGGGCGACGCGATGGAAGTCGACGCGCCGGCGTTGTTCGAGGGCAAGCCGCATATCGTGTCGAACCTGCCGTACAACATCGGCACGGCGTTGCTGGTAGGGTGGCTGTCGACGTCGTGGCTGCCGTGGTGGCAGTCGTGCACGCTGATGTTCCAGAAGGAAGTCGCCGAGCGGATCGTCGCGAAGACCAACGACGACCATTACGGGCGCTTGGCGGTACTGGCGCAGTGGCGTTCGACTGCGCGGATCGCGATGCCGGTTCACCGGTCGGCATTTACGCCGCCGCCGAAGGTGATGTCGGCGGTGGTGCATCTGACTCCGGTCGAGGCGCCGGAGGGGGGTGAACTTCGCGGTTCTGGAGCGGCTGACGGGCGCGGCGTTCGGGCAGCGGCGGAAGATGTTGCGGCAGAGTTTGAAGGGTGTGCCGGGTGCGCTCGATGCGCTGGAGCGGATCGGGGTGGAGGCTACGCGGAGGGCCGAGACGCTTTCGGTTGCGGACTTTACGGCGTTGGCGAAGGCCGTCGGCTAAACTCCCCCCTCCCTGAAAGGGAGGGGCCGGGGGTAGGTCGGCTTCCGTATGAGGTGACGTCGGCAACACGAGCCGGGCTACCCACCCCCAACCCCTCCCTTTCAGGGAGGGGAGCGCTTCAGTCCTTGGCGGCGACTGGCTTTTTCTCGAACTGCGCGGTCGCAATCGGCGGGCCTTTCGCAATCACCGCCGCAAGCTGCGTCGCTTCGGGGCAGACACCCTTGCAGAGCGTGCGGATCTTCACGAGATTGTCCTTCGCGCGGACCACGGCTCCCTTGGCGACTAGCGCCTCGCCCTGCCCCCTTGAGCGCCGCGACGTCGTTCGGCTCCAGCAGCAGCGCCTCGCGGTACAGGCGGATTGCCTTGCCTGGCAGGTCACGCGTTTCTGCTACCCGAGCGAGAAGCAGGAACGTCGCCCGGTTGCGCGGATCGACCGCCACCGACGTTTCGAGCACATCGGTGGCGCCGTCCAAATTGCCCGCGGCGACCAGCGAACGCCCCTGCGCCAGCAACTGCATCGAGCGCGCGTCGATCTGAGCGTCGGGGCGCTGCCCGCTGAGCGACGTCGAGACGCATACGACGGTCAGCGCGGCGGCAAGGGCAACGGACGAAAAACGCATCATCGTCTCCAGGCGGGATACAGGTTTGGCCGTGAGTTGAGCCATAGGTCGGCTGGCTAGCACGCAGCCCGGAGCCGCGCGACAAAAAAGCCGTCGGTGCCGTCGCGGCCGGGTTCGAGGCGGACGCCGTGGCCGTGCTTCGCGCCGGCGGGGAGCGACAGGGCTTCCGTCGTCCAGCCGGGGTGCTCGTTGAGGAACCAGGTGACCTGGTCGGTGCCCTCGGCGTCGAGCAGCGAGCAGACGATGTAGACGAGCGAGCCGCCGGGCTTGACCAGCGTGGCGGCGACGGAGAGCACCTGCTGTTGCGTCGATTGCAGCCGCGAGACGCGGTCGGGGGGTAAGCCGCCAGCGCGCCTCCGGGTTACGTCGCCACGTGCCGGTGCCCGAGCACGGCGCGTCGACCAGCACGCCGTCGGCGCGACCGGCCCATTCGCTGAGCGCCTCGATCTCACGCGTCGGGTTGAGCAGGCGGCTCTCGACGATCGTCGCACCGGCGCGGGTCGCGCGGGGGGCGAGGCGTGCGAGGCGGTTGCGATCGGTGTCGCAGGCGAGGATCACGCCTTCGTTCTTCATCGTCGCCGCGAGCGCGAGCGTCTTGCCGCCGGCGCCTGCGCAGAGATCGACGATGCGTTCGCCGGGCTTTGCCTGCATCGCGAGGCCGACGAGCTGGCTGCCTTCGTCCTGCACCTCGAGCGCGCCTTCGTTGAAGAGCGGGAGTGCTTCGACGTTGGTACCCGTGGGGGAGGCGGATGCCGTCGGGGGCGTGGGGGGTGGCTTCTGCTTCGGGCAGCGCGGCGAGGACGGTGGCGCGGTCGGAGATCAGCGTGTTGACGCGGAGGTCTAGCGTGGCGCGGCCGGCTAGGTCTGTAAGGGCGGCGCCGTCGAGGCCGGAGGCGCGGAGGGCCTTGCTCAGCCACTGTGGCGCGACGCCGACACGGGCGCGGGGTTCATCCTTGGCGATCGGGGCTGGGGCGTGGGTAGAGCCGTCGAAGGTGGCGGCGACTTCCGGATCGGCATCGGCGACAAGCAGCATCGCGGTGCGGCCGTTTTCGGGGCGGTCTCCGGCCTTGCGGATCGCGGCGTAGACGAGTTCGCGGACGGCGCGGCGGTCCTTCGAGCCGGCATAGCGGCGGGTCGCGAAATAGCGCGCGATCAGCGTGTCGGCGGCGGCGCCGGACTCGCGGGCTGCGGCGATGATCTGGTCGAGGAGTTCGATCGCGGCTTGCGTGCGTGCGGGGGGAGTCACTTCTGGGCTCCCGACTTCGCGTGGGTTCGGGGGGGAGGCTTGGTACGGAGTGTTCGTCATCATCCCCTCCCCTAGCCCCTCCCGCGGGCGGGAGGGGAATAATTTCGGAACCCCGCCTCCAGCCCAGTCGCGAGCGGGGGGCTCGGCCCTTCCCTCCGTCATCCCGGCGAACGCCGGGACCCATGGACAGGGTGGCCCCGGCGATAGCGTTCAACCATCACCCGGGCCGCAACCATGGGTCCCGGCGTTCGCCGGGACGACGGAGGGGGGCGGCGGGACGACGGAGGGGGGCGGCGGTCTGTGAGTTAGCCTGCGGCCTGTGGAGCACCGCCCAGGCAAATATAGTTCGTCATTCCCGCGCAGGCAGGGATCCATATTCTCTAACGGTTGCGATCTAACTGCGACGTTAGCCAATATGGGTTCCCGCCTTCGCGGGAATGACGGGGAGCGTGGGAGCGAGCATCTACCTGCTCCCCTCCCTGGAAGGGAGGGGTTGGGGGGTGGGTTGACTCGTTTTAGCCACCGGCAGACGAGCTTGGGGAAGCCGACCCACCCCCGGCCCCTCCCTTCAGGTAGGGGAGAAGTTCCCGCCCCTAGCGCGTTGGGTAGTTCGGGGCTTCCCGCGTGATCGTCACGTCGTGGACATGGCTCTCCATGAGCCCAGCACCGGTGATCTGCACGAACTCCGCGCGCGCCTGAAGGTCAGGGATCGTCGCGGAGCCGGTATAGCCCATCGCCGCCTTGATCCCGCCGACCAGCTGGTGAACGACATCCCGCGCCGGGCCCTTGTACGCGACCTGACCCTCGATGCCCTCGGGGACGAGCTTCAACTGGTCCTTGATGTCGCCCTGGAAATAGCGATCCGCCGAGCCGCGGCCCATTGCGCCGACCGAGCCCATGCCGCGGTAGGATTTGTACGCGCGTCCCTGATACAGGAACGTCTCGCCGGGAGCTTCGTCGGTACCTGCAAGCAGCGACCCGATCATAACGGTCGATGCGCCAGCAGCGAGCGCCTTCGCCATGTCGCCCGAGGTGCGGATGCCGCCGTCGGCGATCACCGGCACGCCAGCCTTGTGGCCAGCCTCCGCGCAATCCATCACCGCAGTCAGCTGCGGCACGCCGACGCCGGCCACCACCCGCGTCGTGCAGATCGAGCCAGGGCCGATGCCAACCTTGATCCCGTCCGCGCCTGCACCGATCAGCGCGCGCGTCGCTTCGCCGGTCGCGACGTTGCCCGCCACCACCTGTACCGAGTTGGACAGCTTCTTCACCCGCTCGACTGCGCGGCCGACGTCGCGGTTGTGGCCGTGCGCGGTGTCGATCACGATCAGGTCGCAGCCGGCGTCGACCAGCTGTTCGGTACGGTCGAAGCCCTTGTCGCCGACCGTCGTCGCGGCGGCTACGCGCAGGCGGCCTGCTTCGTCCTTGGTGGCATCGGGGAACATCACCGCCTTCTCGATGTCCTTGACGGTGATCAGCCCGACGCAGCGGTACTGCGCGTCGACCACCAGCAGCTTCTCGATGCGGCGGGCATGGAGCAGGCGGCGTGCCTCTTCCTTGCCGACTTCGGTCGAGACGGTCGCGAGATTCTCGTGCGTCATCAGCTCGCTGACGGGCTGTTTCGGATCGCCCGCGAACCGAACGTCGCGATTGGTGAGGATACCGACGAGCTTGCCGTCCGCCTCGACGACCGGGATCCCGCTGATGCGGTGGCCCGACATGAGGGCCTGCGCCTCGGCGAGGGTGGCGGTCGGCTTGATCGTGATCGGGTTGACTACCATGCCCGACTCGAACCGCTTGACCTGACGGACCGCGATGACCTGCTCCTCGACGGTCAGGTTGCGGTGGAGCACGCCGATGCCGCCGAGCTGTGCCATGACGATGGCCATGTCGGCTTCGGTGACGGTGTCCATCGCGGACGAGAGGATCGGGATGTTGAGCGCGATGCCGCGCGTCAGCTGAGTCCGGGTATCGGCCTGGCTTGGCAGCACGTCCGATTCCCCCGGATACAGGAGGACGTCGTCGAATGTGAGGCCGAGGCGGATATCCATGAGAGCTGCCGTTCCTGGGTGTGAGGTGGCGCGCCATGTAACCAAAGCGCGCCCGTACGGCTAGGCCCTGTCGCGCGTGACGTGCTATAGCGGTGCGATACACGGATGGGGATGTTCGATGGGCTTGACCGTTGCCGCACTCTTATTGGCGCTGGTGCTGCTGTACCTCTTCACCAGCATCAAGATCGTCCACCAGGGCTATCAATACACGATCGAACATTTCGGGCGCTTCACGACGGTCGCGCGGCCCGGCTTCAATTTCTACCCGGCGTTCTTCTACCGCGTGGGACGGAAAGTGAACATGATGGAGCAGGTGATCGACATCCCCGGCCAAGAGATCATTACCAAGGACAATGCGATGATCTCGACCGACGGGGTCGTGTTCTTCCAGGTGCTCGACTCGGCCAAGGCGGCGTACGAGGTGTCGGATCTGTACCAGGCGCTGTTGCAGCTCACGACGACGAACCTACGCACGGTGATGGGGTCGATGGACCTCGACGAGACGCTGTCGAAACGCGACGAAATCAATGCGCGGCTGCTCAACGTGGTCGATCATGCGACGACGCCGTGGGGGGGTGAAGATCACGCGCGTCGAGATCAAGGACATTCGGCCGCCGGCGGATATCGTCAACGCGATGGGGCGGCAGATGAAGGCCGAGCGCGAGAAGCGGGCTAACATCCTCGATGCGGAGGGCTCGCGGGCTTCCGAGATCCTGCGGGCTGAGGGGCAGAAGCAGGCGCGGATTTTGGAGTCCGAGGGGCGCAAGGAGTCGGCGTTCCGCGATGCCGAGGCTCGCGAGCGGGCGGCGGTGGCGGAGGCTTCGGCGACGCGGGCGGTGTCGCAGGCGATCGAGGAGGGCGGCGCGCAGGCGATCAATTACTTCATCGCGCAGAAATATGTCGAGGCCATCGGCAAGTTCGCGACCTCGCCCAATGCGAAGACGATCCTGTTTCCGGTTGAGGCTACTCAGTTGATGGGGACGCTTGGGGGGATTGGGGAACTGGCTAAGGATGCTTTGCGCGATGCGGTCGCGTCGCCGCCGGCCAAGCCTGAACCGCGGAAGGGTCCGTTCGAGTTGCCGAAAAGCTGATGGACGCGATCGGGGCGGCCGGCGCGTGGCTGATCGCGGCGCTGGTGCTGGGGATCGCCGGGCTGGCGGTGCCGGGGGTGTTCCTAATGTTCCTCGCCATCGCTGCGGCGGTGACAGGGGTAGCGGTGTTCGTGTTGCCGGACTTGCCGGTGGCGGCGCAACTGGCGGCGTTCGGGATCTGGAGCGCGGTTGCGGTGCTGATCGGGAAGCGCTGGTATCGGGATTATCCGGTCGAGGGCGGGGATCCGATGTTGAACGATCGCTCTGCTCGGCTGGTGGGTCAGGTTGTGGTGGTGGAGACCGCGCTGGTTAGCGGGCGTGGCCGGGTATTGGTGGGCGACGGGAGTTGGCCGGCTCGGGGTGAAGATGCCGCGGTTGGAGTGCGGGTTCGCGTTGCTGCGGTTGTCGATGGCGAGGTGGTGGTGGAGCCTCTCTAAACCCTCTCCCTTCAGGGGAGAGGGAAGCCGCGTAGCGGCGAGGGTGAGGGCATGCCAAGCAGGGCCGTGCCCTCACCTTCCCACCCGACTTCGTCGGCCGGGCCCCCTTCCTCTCCCCCGAGGGGAGAGGAGTTTAGGCCGCCTCTCTCACCTCTGGCGCCGCCTGTCTTACACCCTCGTCGACATGCTCGGCGAACTGGGCGAAGTTTTCCACGAACAGGTCGACCAGTTTGGCTGCGGTCGCATCGTACGCGTCCTTGTCCGCCCAGGTCGTCCGCGGATCGAGGATCGCGCTGTCGACCCCGGCACGCTCACCGGCACCTGGAAACCGAAGTTCGGATCGGTCCGGAACTCGGCATCGTTTAAGCTCCCGTCTAGCGCCGCGTTCAGCAACGCCCGCGTCGCCTTGATCGGCATGCGGGTGCCGACGCCGTATTTGCCGCCGGTCCAGCCGGTGTTGACCAGCCAGCAATCGACGCCGCCCTTGGCGATCCGCTCCTTCAGCAGGTTGCCGTACACCGACGGATGTCGCGGCATGAACGGTGCGCCGAAGCAGGTCGAGAAGGTCGCGTCGGGCTCGGTCACGCCGATCTCGGTCCCAGCGACACGTGCGGTATAGCCAGAGAGAAAGTGGTACATCGCCTGGTCAGGCGTGAGCTTCGCGATCGGCGGCAGCACGCCGTACGCGTCCGCGGTCAGCATCACGATGTTGCGCGGCACCGGCCCCATGTTCTCCGCGGACGCATTCGGGATGAAGTCGATCGGATACGCACCGCGGCTGTTCTCGGCGAGCGTGTGGTCGTCGAGGTCAAGCAGCCGCGTCGCCGGATCCATCACGACGTTCTCCAGCACCGTGCCGAAGCGCTTCGTCGTCGCGAAGATCTCCGGCTCGGCATCGGCGGAGAGGCGGATCATCTTGGCGTAGCATCCGCCCTCGAAATTGAAGACGGCGGTGTCGGACCAGCCATGCTCGTCGTCGCCGATCAGCGTCCGGCTGGCATCGGCCGACAGCGTCGTCTTGCCGGTGCCCGACAGGCCGAAGAACACCGCGGTGTCGCCGTTCGCGCCCATGTTCGCCGAGCAGTGCATCGGCATCACGCCAGTCGGTGGGAGGAGGTAGTTGAGCAGCCCGAACACCGACTTCTTCATCTCGCCGGCGTATTTGGTGCCGCCGATCAGGATCAGCTTGTCGGTGAAGTTCACCGCGATCACCGTCTCGCTGCGGCAACCGTGGCGCGCGGGATCGGCACGGAAGCTCGGCAAGTCGACGATCGTGTAGTCCGCTACGAAGTCTTTCAGCGCAGCCTGCTCGGGCCGGACCAGCATCGTCCGGATGAACAAATTGTGCCAGGCCAGTTCGGTGACGACGCGAACGTTGACGCGGTGGTCCGCCTGCGACCCACCGTACAAATCCTGCACGAACAGCTCGTCCTTGGCGGCGAGCGCGGCGAAGAAATCCTCCTTCAGCGCGGCGAAATGCGCGGGCTCCATCGCCTTGTTGCTCTTGCCCCACCAGACCGTCGCGTCGGTCTCGGCATCGCGGACGATGAACTTGTCCTGCGCCGAGCGACCGGTATGCGCGCCCGTCTCGACGACCAGCGGGCCGTCCGCGGACAGCGTCCCCTCGTTCCGCTCCAGCGCCGCCTCGACGAGCTGCGCGGTGACCAGGTTCCAGTGTAAATTGGCGCGGGTTTCGATCCCCTGCGCGGATAGGCCGACGGCCGGAATACGCTCGCTCGACACGGGCTCTCTCTCCTAAGTTTTATCGCATACGTATGTATGTCGTTGCGGCCGGCTGTACGGGGCAGTTTTCCACCGGTCAAATCCACTGATCCGCAGCGCCGTCCCGATACGGCTCTAGTTGAGTGCGGCGGCGGTTTGCCCTACGCCGACACGCCAACGACCGAGGCAAAGCTCCCCAGATGACGGCAACGATCGCGCTGGTCGACGACGACCGCAACATCCTGACCTCCGTGTCGATCGCGCTGCAGACCGAGGGCTTCGTCACGCGTGTCTATTCGGACGGCGAGACCGCTCTGAAGGCGCTGACCGACAACCCGCCCGATCTTGCGGTGTTCGACATCAAGATGCCGCGGATGGACGGGCTCGAACTGCTCCGTCGGCTGCGCGAGAAGAGCCAGATCCCGGTGATCTTCCTGACCAGCAAGGACGACGAACTCGACGAGGCGCTCGGCCTTGCGATGGGCGCGGACGACTACATCGCCAAGCCGTTCTCGCAGCGCCTGCTGATCGCCCGCATCCGCGCGATTTTGCGGCGTACCGAGCTGACGCAGTCGCCGGGCACGGAGACCGAGGCCGAAGCCGCGGGGCCGCTCGATCGCGGGCGCCTCAGCATGGATCCGGCGCGGCACCGGACGTTATGGGGTGGCGAGCCGGTCACGCTGACTGTTACCGAGTTCATGATCCTCGAGACGCTCGCGCAACGGCCCGGGATCGTTAAGACACGCAACCAGCTGATGGATGCGGCGTACCAGGACGATATCTATGTCGACGACCGGACCATCGACAGCCACATAAAGCGACTCCGCCGCAAATTCCGGCAGGTCGACCCAGCCTTCGACGTGATCGAGACATTATATGGTGCCGGGTATCGATTTTCTGAGGAATGAGCTCGGCGTCGACGGCCGCGATCTCACACTGCGGTGGTCGGGCCAGATCTCGCTCACTCGGCGTATCCTGGCCGTCAACATCTTCGCGCTGTTGCTGCTCGCGGGCGGGTTCTTCTATCTCGATTCGTATCGCAGCCGGGTGGTCGACAACCGCGTGGCGCAGACCGCGCGTGAAGTACGACTGATCGGCGAGGCAATCGCCGCGGTCGATCCGGCGTTGCGCGATCCGCTGGTGTTGCGGCTTGCACGCGATACGGGGTCGCGGATTCGACTGTTCGATGCGGCAGGGCGGACGATCGCCGACAGCCGCGCGCTTGGCTTGCGCAACTTCGTGCTGATGGATCCGGACAAGGAAGACTGGGACCAGACGATCGCCCGGTTTCTCGACGCATCGATCGACGTGATCGTGATGGCCCCGCGCCCGCCGCTGTACCGGGAGCGTAGCGGTGCGCAGCAATGGCCCGACGTGAGCGCAGTCCGCGGCCGCAGCGCCGTCTCCACGACAGTCTGGCGCGCGCCCGACCGGACGCCCGTGCTGACCGCCGCCGCGCCGCTCAGCGCCGGCGGGGTCGTGATGACCACGGTCAACGCGCGGGACATCACAAAGACGGTCCGGATCGAGCGGTTCCGGCTCAGCATGGTACTGCTCGGCGTTTCCATCGTCTCGGTCCTGCTGTCGCTGTTCCTAGCCCGAACGATCGTCCGGCCACTCCGCCGTCTCGCCCGGGCGGCGGTCCGAGTCAGATTAGGTCGTGCACGTGAAGTCGTCGTGCCGCGCCTCCCCTCGCGCCGTGACGAACTCGGAATGCTCGCGCGCGCGCTTTCGGACATGAGCCTCGCACTCCGCGCTCGCATCGACGCGACCGAGGCGTTCGCCGCGGACGTCACGCACGAGATGAAGAACCCCCCTTGCCTCGCTCCGGTCCGCGGTGGAGGGACTGTCGCGCGTGAAGGACCCGGCGCTCCAGGCGCAGTTGCTCGCTATCGTCCGCGACGACGTACACCGGCTCGACCGGTTGCTCTCCGACATCTCCGAAGCCTCGCGACTCGACGCCCAGCTCAGCCGTGCGAAGTTCGAGCCGGTCGATATCGCCGCGATGATCGACGGCCTGGTCGCGCAACGCGACGCGCGTGGGGTCGAGCGCGGCATCCGCCTCCGGTTCGATCGCAACCCCGACGACCGAACGATCATACTCGGCGAAGGCGCGCGGCTTGAACGCGTGTTCGAGAACCTGATCGACAACGCACTCTCCTTCTCGCCCGACGCCGGCCTGATCGCCATCTCCGCGATCCGGGAAGGCGAGGATCTGGTCATCCGCGTCGAGGACGAAGGCCCCGGCGTTCCCGAGGACGCGCGCGAGGACGTATTCAAGCGGTTCCACTCGGTCCGCCCCGACAGCGAAACATTCGGGCAGCATTCCGGCCTCGGCCTCGCAATCGCGCGCACCATCGTCGACGGACACCAGGGAGCGATCTTCGTCGAATCGCGTGAGGACAGGCTTGATGGCGCGCGCTTTGTCGTAAGGCTACCGCTCGCCGAATTGACGGAGTAAGGACGCCGCGTGGTCGTCCCCTCCTCCGACAGGCTCCACGCCACCACGGTCGCCATCGACGGCATGGCCGTGTTGATCGAAGGCGCATCGGGATCGGGCAAGTCCGACCTCGCGCTGCGCCTGATCGACCGTGGCGCGATCCTCGTCAGCGACGACCAGACGCTAGTGGTCCGCGACGGCGAAACCTTGCTCGCGCGTGCACCGATGACGATCGCAGGACGGATCGAAGTCCGCGGAATCGGCATCCTTGCCATGCCCTATGTAGAGGACGTACCGGTCGCCCTGCTCGTCCACCTCGGTGGCGCGACCGAACGGATGCCCGACCGCCGCGCGCGGAAAATCGCCGGGGTCGACGTCCGCGAGGTCGCGATCGCCCCCTTTGAAGCCTCCGCCCCGATCAAAGTCGAACTCGCATTGCGCAATCCGGAGCCCATAGAATGACGCGTCCCAAGGACATCCTGCTCGTCACCGGCATGTCCGGGGCGGGCAAGTCCACCGTCCTCAAGACGCTGGAGGATCTCGGCTGGGAAGTGGTCGACAATCTTCCGCTGTTGCTGCTCGACCGCCTACTCGACGCGCCGCTCCCCGAAGGATCGACCAACGACTCGCAGCCGCTCGCGATCGGCATCGGCGCCCGCACGCGCGACTTCGACCCCGAACGGATCGTCGGCCGCATCCGTGATCTCCGCGACCGTCATGGGCTCGAGATCGGAATGCTGTTCCTCGACTGCTCGGGCGCCGAACTCGAGCGGCGTTATTCCGAGACCCGACGCCGCCATCCACTCGCACTAGACCGTCCCGCAAACGACGGGATCAGCCGCGAGCGCGAGCTGCTCGCGCCACTTCGCGACTGGGCGAACCGCCTGATCGATACGACCGACATGGCCGCCAACGAACTCGCGCAACAGATCCGCGCGAGCTTTGCGAGCGGGGAACTCGGCGCGCCGACGCTGTCGATCCGCTCGTTCGGTTTCGCCCGCGGCCTGCCCCGCAACGCCGACCTCGTGTTCGACATGCGCTTCCTCCGCAATCCGCACTGGGACCCGAAGTTGCGCCCCGGCACCGGGCTGGATGCGGACGTGTCCGCCTACATCATGGACGACCCCGCCTATGAAGCCGCGGTAAGTCGGATCGAGGAGCTACTGATACTGTTGCTTCCGCGCTACAGGGCGGAAGGCAAGTCCTATGTCACCGTCGCGTTCGGGTGTACCGGAGGGAGACACCGGTCGGTCCACGTCGCTGACCGCGTGGCGCGACGGTTGCGCGACGCGGGATTTTCGCCCAGTATCGCACACCGCGACCTGGGGGGCCGCTCCACAAGATGCGCTCGAAGGATCACCGGTCGTCTTATGAGTATGAAACGCTGACATGATCGGCCTTGTTCTGGTAACGCACGGTCGACTGGCCGAGGAATTCGTTCGCGCGATGATCCATGTCGTCGGCCCGCAGGAGCGCGTCGCGCCGATCGCGATCGGTCCCGACGACGACATGGAGGAGCGCCGCGCGGATATCGCCGCCGCCATCCAGGCGGTAGATGTCGGGCGCGGCGTGATCGTGCTGACGGACCTGTTCGGCGGCACCCCGTCCAATCTTGCCATCTCGCTCATGGAGCGCGGGCGGATCGAAGTGATCGCGGGCATGAACCTGCCGATGCTGATCCGGCTCGGGTCGGCGCGAAAGTCGATGACCGTCGTCGCGGCGGTTGCTGCAGCGCGTGAGGCCGGGCGCAAATACATTTCGGTAGCCTCCGAGGTTCTCGGCGAGGCCGCGGCGTGAGCGAGGTCTCGCGCACCGTCCAGATCACCAACCGTCGTGGGCTGCACGCGCGTGCGAGTGCCAAGTTCGTGACGCTGGCCTCGTCGCATCCGGTCGAGGTCAGCGTGACCAAGGACGGGTCGGATCACGTCACCGGCACCTCGATCATGGGATTGATGATGCTGGGTGCGGCGATGGGCGACGCGATCACGATCAGCGCGAGCGGCGATGGCGCGGAACATACCGTCGCCGCGCTCGCCGAACTGGTCGAGGCGAAGTTCGGCGAGGATTGACGATCTTCCCCCTCCCGCTTGCGGGAGGGGTCGGGGGAGGGCATGAGCGACGGCGTGTTTACAAACCCCTCCCCCACCCCTCCCGCAAGCGGAAGGGGCGCTAGATGCCCCGCGAGATAACCGCCTTTTCGAACCCGCTGATCAAGTACGTCCGCGACCTGCGCGACAAGCGGCATCGGCGTGCGGCCAAGCAGTTTCTCGCTGAGGGCCTGCGCATCCTCACCGAAGCGCGAGAAACCGGCCGCCTGCCCCGCACGCTGTTCTACGCAGCGGCGAGTGCGAACCATCCCCTCGTCCACGCGCTGTCGATGGACGTCGAGGATGCCGGCGGTGATTCGATTCAGACCACGCCGGATATTCTCTCGAAGCTGTCCGGCAAGGACAACCCGCAGGCGGTCGTCGGTGTTTTCGACGAGTTCGACGCGACGCTCGAAGACGTCGATCGCACCACCTCCGGCATCTGGCTGGTCGCCGAACGGCTGCGCGATCCGGGCAATCTCGGCACGATCCTGCGTACCGGCGATGCGGTCGGCGCGGGCGGACTGATCCTGATCGGCGAGTCGGTCGACCCCTTTTCGGTCGAGGCGGTCCGCGCGAGCATGGGTGCGCTGTTCACGATTCCTGTCGTGAAGACGGAGTGGGAGCTATTCCACACCTGGTTGCGCACCGGCCCCGGCCAACTGGTTGGTCTCAGCCTCGATACCGACACCGATTACCGGGCGGCGACCTATACCGGCCCGACCTTCCTGCTCACGGGCAACGAAGCGCAGGGCATGCCGCCCGAGATGGCCAAGGCGTGCGACGTGCTGGTCAAGATCCCGATGCTCGGCAAGGCAGACAGCCTCAATGCCGCCGTCGCGACCGCCGTGATGGCCTATGAAGTGCTAGCCCGGCAGGAAAAACCTGCTCTCCTGGCCTGAACCGTTAATTTTGCCCGATTGGCGATGCTTAGCGAGTCCGGTTCAGCTAAGGGAGAGCTACGTCGTGCGAAAGCATCGACCAGATACAAGACAGGACGATTATGGCTCGCGGTTTCGATGATGGACGAATGAAGACTGGCGTGATCCGGTCGGTGCTCGCGGCAACACCGCTGTTGATGGCGACCGCGTCGTTCGCGCAGGTTACGCCGCCGCCGGTCGTTCCGACCACGCCCGCTGCAATGCCTACGCCGACGCTCGCGCCGCCGGTAATCACCGTGCCGCCGTTGAGCGACCCGCAGGCCGCGCTGCTCGACAGGCTGCTCAATGGCGACATCGTCGCGCAGGGCCTGAAGTCGGCCGCAACCGCGTCGACCACCGCGCCGAGCAAGGACGAACTCGTCCGCGCGGCACTCGATCATGCGCGCGCGGTGCATGCCGGGCGGCTGAGCGAAGCCGACTTCCAGCGGGATTGGGGCCTGCGTCCACCGGCCTATGATCCGACGCCTGCCTTTGCCGACGCCGTGCGTCTAGACCGGATCGCGGCGTGGTTCGCATCATTGCCACCGCCTTATGCAGGGTATGACGGCCTGCGGAAGGGCCTCCAGAACTATCGCTCGATCGCGTCTGCTGGGGGGTGGGCACCGCTCGCGTCCGGTCCCGACTTCACGATCGGCGCGACCGGTCCTCGCGTGATCGCGCTGCGCAAGCGTCTCGCGGCGGAGGACAAGGACGTCTCGACCAGCGGCGACCGGTTCGACGCGCCGCTGGTCGAAGCAGTACGCCGTGCCCAGCGTCGCTATGGCCTCAACCCCAGCGGGATCGTGTCGACGCAGACGCTCGCCGCGCTCAACGTCACCGCCGGCGGCCGCGTGCGCCAGATCATGGCGAACATGGAGCGCTGGCGCTGGCTGCCGCAGGACCTGCCGCGCGACCGTATCCAGGTGAACATTGCCGCGGCCGTGCTGACGGTGTTTGACGGCGATACCCCCGTGCAATCGATGCGCGCAGTCACAGGCCGTCCGGGCGACGAGACGCCGATGCTGTCCTCGACGATCCACAGCATCGTGATCAATCCGCCGTGGAACGTGCCGACGTCGATCGCGACCAAGGAGCTATGGCCGAAGGAGCGCGCCAACCCGGGCTATTTCAAGCGCAACGGCATCAAGGTGATCGACGGCACGCGGTTGCAGCAGCAGGCCGGTGACCAGAGCGCACTGGGCCGGTTCAAGTTCGATTTCGCCAACGACTATTCGGTCTATCTCCACGATACGCCGAGCCGTGCGAAGTTCGCGAGCTTCAGCCGGCTTGCGAGCCATGGCTGCGTTCGCCTTGAAAAGCCTGAGGAACTCGCCGACCTGCTGCTCAAGGGTGATCCTGCCTGGACGCCCGAGATGGTCGATGCCGCAGTCGCCAAGGGTGACACGGTCCGTGCTCGCCTGACCAAGCCGGTGTCGGTGTATCTGCTCTACTGGACCGCATTTGCCAGCGGCAACGGCCAGATGAACTTCCGCGCCGATCCCTATAACTGGGACGGCACCCTCGCTTCCAAGATCGAGGCGCGCACGGCTCGCCAGACGATCGCCGCTCGTTGAGAGGACCAGACATGACGATTTCCAACCGCACGCGTACCGCCATTGCCGGCGGCCTGCTTGCCGCAATGACCATGGCCGGCTGCTCGCGCTCGGAGCCCGATCAGCCGCCGACCGATACCAATATGGTCGAGGATACCGGCGTCACCGAGTCCGAAGCGGCGCCGACGCCCGCGCCGGCGCCGGTCGAGACTGCACCGGTCGAGACTCCCCCGACGGTGAACGCCGTCGAGCCGGAACGCGAACCGCCGGTCGCGCCCGACGAGCAGATGCGCGACGACGCCGATGCGACGGGTATGACGGCACGCGTGACGCGCGACGAAGCGCCGGTCGAGAACGACACCGTTCCTCAGCAGTAAGCAAAACTATTCTACAACAGCGGCTTGGCAGCGTTACCTCGGTGGAGCTGCCAAGCCTGTACGCTGTTAGACGTTAGTCGAGCAGCAAGGGCGCGTGGCGATCGACCAGCGTTTCGCTCGCTGCGTTGAGCCCGACGACTTCGACGATCGTGCCGTGACGCCGCAGCTTGGCCACTACGTCTTCCAGCGCGGCGACGGCGGTGACATCCCATAGATGTGCTCTCGTCAGGTCGATCCGCACCGCACGCGCGGTCTCGCGAAGATCGAAGCGGTCCGCGAAGATATCGGCGCTGGCGAAGAACACCTGACCGCCGACACGGTAGATCCGCGTGTCGCCCGCCGCGTCGTGCTCGACCGTGACGTCCATCAGCCGCGTGACCTTCCATGCGAAGAACACGCCGCTGAGCAGCACGCCGACACCGACGCCGAGCGACAGGTCGTGCGTCGCAACGGTGACGATAACGGTTGCGACCATCACCACGCTCGACATCTTGGGATGCCGCGCAAGGTCGCGGATCGAGCCCCAGGAGAAGGTGCTGATTGACACCATGATCATGATCGCGACCAGCGCCGCGACCGGCACCTGCGCGACCCACGGCCTCAGCGGCACCATCACGACGAGCAGGAACACGCCGGCGACCAGCGTCGACAGCCGCCCGCGCCCGCCATAGCGGACGTTGCCGACGGTTTGCCCGATCATCCCGCACCCGGCGATACCGCCGAACGCACCCGCGGCGATGTTGGCGAGCCCGAGCCCGGTGCACTCGCGCGCCTTCGAACTGGTCGTCTCGGTCAGGTCGTCGACCACACTGGCGGTCATCATCGACTCGAGCAGCCCAACCGCCGCCATGGCGAGCGCATAGGGAGCAACGATCCGCAGCATGTCCCAGGTGAACGGCACGTCGGGAAGCCCGAACGACGGCAGCGTGGAGGGCAGCTTGCCGAGATCGCCGACTGTCTTCAGCGGCATCGGCACCCACATCGCGATCGCGGTCAGCACGACGATGCAGATCAGCGGCGACGGGATGGCGTTCGAGATGCGCGGCATGAGGTAGATGATCGCGAGACCACCGGCGATCATCGCATAGGCCTGCCAACTGACGCCGACCATCTGCGGCACCTGCGCGGAGAAGATCAGGATTGCGAGTGCGTTGACGAACCCGGTGCGGACCGACTTCGAGACGAACCGCATCAGCACGTCGAGCTTGGCGAGCCCGAACGCGATCTGGAGTGCACCTGCGAGCATCGTCGCGATGAGCAGGTATTGCAGGCCATGGGCGTGAACCAACGCGGCCGCGACGAGTGCGACGGAGCCGGCTGCGCCCGAGATCATCGCGGGGCGACCGCCGGCGAACGCGATGACGATGCCGATCACGAACGACGCGAACAGGCCGACTTCGGGATCGATTCCGGCGACGAACGAGAAGGCGATCACCTCGGGGATAAGCGCGAACGTGCCGACCATGCCGGCGAGCACGTCGCGGCGTGCGGCGGTCGGGCCGCTAAACCATTCGGCGCGGTAACGAGAAAGAGATAAGGATGTCATGGATTTATCCGCATAGGACGCACGAACCGCAGCGCTGTCTTGGCAGGCGGTTCACTTCAGAGGCGTCGTTGCGTTGTCCGGCGGATCGGCGGCCGGAATAGCCACCCGGAATTGCACCGGGTCCAGGGCGAATGGGTGCTCGTTAGCGGCGACTGGGGCTCGATGCAACTTTCGGCCATGAACCCCTGCACGTCATCCTGACGAAGCGTTTGAAGCGAGTTCGACCTTTCCTAGGTAAACAGATCCACCACTTCGGCCCCCTCACCCACCGCCTGCAGCAGCAAGGTGCGGTGGCAGTGGCAAGGGTCGCGCTCGTAGCAGAGCAGCGCGCTCGGCTTCTCGGCTGCCAGCCCCGGAGCATGATCGCCGCAGCAGCCTGAGCCTCGGGAAGCTCGAGCTGTTCGTCATAGACCGCGGTCAGGGTCGCGACGTCGCCCTTCTTGGCCGCATCGCGCCCGCGCTTCGGCGTCCCGAGCGCCTTCAGGTGCACGTAATCGATCTCGACCTCACGCAGCGACGCGGCGAGCGAGGTCTTCGAAAACCCCTGGTCGCCGCGACAACGGAAGCGCCCGGACGTCGATCACCCGCTCGACCCCCGCCGCCTTCAATGCCGCGAGGAAATCGGCCATCGTCGTGGCCTCATAGCCGATCGTGAAGATCTTCGTCGGGTCTGTCATGCAGGCGAAGTGGTATTGCGGACCTGACACGGCAAGCGTCCGTCGCTATCTGACCCGAATGACCCACGATATCCATGTCATCGGCGGCGGGCTCGCCGGTTCCGAAGCCGCCTGGCAACTCGCTGAAGCCGGCCTCAAGGTCCGCCTGTCCGAAATGCGCGGCAGCGGCGAAGAGACGCCTGCGCACCAGACCGACGGCCTCGCCGAACTCGTCTGCTCGAACAGCTTCCGGTCGGACGATGCCGAAGCCAACGCGGTCGGGTTGCTCCACCAGGAACTCCGTACGCTCGGCTCGCTGATCATGCGGCAGGCTGACATCCACCGCGTTCCGGCCGGCTCCGCACTCGCCGTCGACCGCGACAATTTCTCGGCCAGCGTGACGGAGGCGATCGACCAGCATCCGAACATCACGCTCGTCCGCGAACGCATCGACGCACTGCCCGATGGCCCGACGATCATCGCCACCGGTCCGCTGACCGCCGCCTCGCTCGCCGCGGGGATCGGCGCCGAGACCGGCCGCGAGGCGCTGGCGTTCTTCGACGCGCTCGCGCCGATCGTCCACCGCGACTCGATCGACATGGACACCGCGTGGTTCGCGTCGCGCTGGGACAAGGGCGCCGATGTTGAAGGGGGCGGCAAGGACTACATCAACTGCCCGATGGACAAGGACCAGTATCTGGCCTTCCACCAGGGCCTGATCGATGGCGAGAAGACCCCGTTCAAGGAATGGGAGAAGGACACGCCCTATTTCGACGGCTGCATGCCGATCGAGGTGATGGCGGAGCGCGGCGTCGACACGCTGCGCTACGGCCCGATGAAGCCCGTCGGGCTCGACAACCCGAAGACCGGGCGCTGGCCGCACGCCGTCGTCCAGCTTCGCCAGGACAATGCGCAGGGCACCCTGTGGAACATCGTCGGCTTTCAGACCAAGATGAAGCATGCCGACCAGGTCCGCCTCTTCCGCACGATCCCCGGCCTGGAGAACGCTGAGTTCGCCAGGCTGGGCGGTCTGCACCGCAACACGTTTATCCGCTCGCCAGAATTGCTGGACGAGACGCTGCGACTGAAGTCTCGCCCGCACATCCGTTTCGCCGGGCAGATCACTGGCTGCGAAGGGTATATCGAGAGCTGCGGGATCGGCATGCTCGCGGGACTGTTCGCGGCGGCCGAACTCACTGGCAAGACTCTAACGCCCCCGCCCTACGCGACTGCTCTCGGCGCGTTGCTCGGCCACATCACAGGCGGCGCCGAGGTCGAGACGTATCAGCCGATGAACGTGAACTTCGGGCTGTTCCCGCCGATCACGGGCCGCACAAAGAAGGCGGATCGCAAGCGGATGTACACGGATCGCGGTCGAGCGGCGCTCGCGGAATGGCTCAACTCTCCTCGGCCACAGGCTGAACTGGCGGACAATTCGCCCGAGCTGGCCCCTTCCGCTTGACCGCCGTCGTGGCAAATTCCGGGGCGGTCATCGCGCCGGATTTGTCACGGTCGGCGTCGGCGAACTTGGTTGTCGCCTTCACCGCCCATTCGTCGAACGACAGCTTGCCATCGCCGTCCACGTCCAGCCGCGCGTAAGCCTTGCGCCGCTGGACCAGATATTCCTCGCGCGTGATCTTCGCATCCCGATCCTTGTCGTAGCGATCGAACCGCTTTTGCTCGCGCGTCTTGTCGGTCGCCTCGGGCGCGGCATCAGGTAGCGGATCGGACGCGCCCGTGCCGCCACTCACCTGTGCCATCGGCTGAGGCGGTAGCAGCGGCCCCGGCCGCGCCTTCCCGCTAAAAAACATGAACCCCGCAGCGATCAACGCGATCACCGCCGCCCCACCCGCCAAATACCGCCTCATCGCCGCCGCCCCCATTGCCCAGCCTGCACGCTAGGCCTGACCGCAGACGATCCCCATCCGATTGGTCAGTATCCGGTCAATCTATGCCACGCCAACCGCGCCACGCGCCGAGCAGGGCTCGGCAAAGCATCCGATTCAACGGCGATATCGAACCTCGCTATCAACGCAACCGCGCCCAACGCGCGGGCAGCGCGTGGCCAGCGCGTCCCGAACGCCGTGTCAAACCGTGCTTTGGCCAACGACCGCGCGAGATCGGCCAACGACGCATCCGTTACGCTGCAAGCAAGATCCGCGAGCGCCCATCCTTCCCCCGCCGCGCCGATATTTCGATCCTCCACTCCGAGGACTTTCAACGCCGCTTCGAACAGTCGACCGCCCCGTTCCGTAGCAAACGCTTCGATCGTAGCTGGACCGACCTCCGCCTGAAGAAGCATCTCCCAACCGTCGGTCATTGAAGCAAGTGACGTCCCCAATACGCCGCTGGGCAACACCGAACAAGTGATCGCTTGCAACACTGGTTCCTGCGGTGCGGGTACCGAGTCGAGGCGTGTCAACGCCTCATGCCACCAGGTCAACCGCATCTGACCGACCAGCGGCTCACGCGTCGATCTGACGATTGCGGCTAGCGTATCGTCCAGCGTGAACAGGGCCGTTATCCCGTCGCGCGCGGAGGGTGACGCGTAACTCAATGCGAGGGGCGAATGCAGCGGTGTCGCGGTTCATGCCGACGCGATAGCCCACTGTATCAGGCGAGATAAGTCATGTCCGACAACCACTACGGTAGTTATTTGACCATTAACCATGTCTCTTGAGTTCGACTTACGGGCTTGCAGTTCAAAGCCTGTCACAGATCAACCCCTGATCGGATACGGAAACCGACGATGCGAAGTAGAGCGGCGGCGACAGGCACTTTTCTTGCACGCCTGCGCCGCGACACCGGAGGCAATACGCTGGCAATCATGGCAGCGGCGTTGATTCCGATGTGTGCGATTGCCGGGTCCGCGATCGACATGGCGCGACTGTATGTCGTCAAGAGCAGGATGCAACAGGCCTGCGATGCGGGCGTGCTCGCCGGTCGCAAGTTCATGACCGACGGCAACGATGCCACGCTGGACAAGACTGCGTCGGATCAGGCCAAGGTGTTCTTCAACAACAACCTTCGTTCAGGTTGGATGGGCACGAAGAGCATTAGCTTCGTACCGACGAAGACCAGCGAGAACCGAGTCGCAGGCACGGCGAAGGTGCTCGTCCCGATGACGATCATGAAGATGTTCGCAGCGCCCGACATCACCCTAAATGTCGCTTGCGAAGCCCGCTACGACGTTGCGGACACCGACATCCTGTTTGTCCTCGACACGACCGGATCCATGGCCTGCCTGCCCGCGGATAGCGACAGCGTCTGCAACGCATATGTCAGCAGCATGCTCAACAACAACCAGATCAGGAGTTACAAGCGTCCTGCACAGGTAAGCGCGGACTCCCTCCTCAGGCTATTCGGGGCTCCCAGACCAGACCAACGGCTATGCTGGCACGACGGGATACGCCGTTCCGGAAAAAACGGGTCACGCATCGCGGCGTTGCGCCAAGCCGTCGTCGATTTTTACAAGACGATGGACGCGAACGTCCAGGCGACTACGCATGTGCGCTATGGTTTCGTGACGTACAGTTCCAGTGCGAACGTCGGCGCGGCCATCCAAGCGAAATCGTCGAGCTATATGCTGGGCGGTTCGGGCGCTGGATCGACCTGGAGCTATCAGTCTCGCAAGGTGACGAACGACTTCAACGACGGCAACCCGGTCCTCACCTATGACAACCGGACATCGCAGAACTGCCCGTCGACGACAGTCCGGACACCGGCTGGCACGACGAACACCCCCTATGCGTACAACACCGGGACGCAGCGTGCGTCAATCGCTACGCAATATTGGGACAGCGGGGCGAGGCGGTGCACGACGTCGACCCAGCGTGTCGGTGCGGTCTGGACCTACAAGCAATGGCCGTGGGACGTAACCAGCTATGTCGCCGGTGCAGCGGCCCCCCGACCCCACCGAAATCAACGGCGCAACATCGTCGTGGCTCGGCTGCATCGAAGAACGGGCAACGACCGCGAGGGCGATGACGTTCGACACCGACGATCTCCCGGCGGATCTGGATCCGGATCTGGTTCCGAACAGCGACGACACGCGTTGGCGCCCTCTTTGGCCGGACGTCGAATATGAACGCTTCACTCTGAACCGGTACAACCAGTCGAGCTATACGACCAACACCGTCGTTGCGAACGACAACGCGTCACCAACTCCTGCTACCAACATGAACTCGGTCGCCAAGCAACAGGCCGGTTTCGTCGCCTGCGGCAAACCCGTGCAACGCCTGACGACGATGACGCAGGCGCAGGTCGATTCGTACGTCAATGCCGTGGACTTCGTGCCGCTCGGCGGCACCTATCACGACGTCGGTATGATCTGGGGCACCCGCATGCTGTCGACGGACGGGATTTTCTCGAACGACAATGCCGCATGGGGCGGTCGCGGGGCAACCAACAAGGTTATCGTCTTCCTTACCGACGGCGATATGTCGCCATCGCCCTATTCCTACGGGCTTTACGGCATGGAATATTATGACGGACGGGTCACCGACGGTGACTGGGCGAGCGCGAACGATCGTCAAAAACAATACCACAACGCGCGTCTGCTTGCGGAATGTGCGAAAGCTCAGGACATGCACATCGACGTCTGGACCGTATCGATCGCGCCGAGTGCGACCGCGGAAATGACACAGTGTGCGACGACGTCGGACCAGGCATTGTTCACGACCAGCGGCGCCGATCTTTCCGCGGCCTTCGTTCGCATCGCCAAGCAGGTCGCCAGGTTGCGACTGTCCAAATGAATAGGTCTCGTCGGTACGATATCCTTTTGGGCCGCAGGATCGCTGCCGATCGTCGCGGCGCCACGATCATCGAATTCGCGATGGTCATTCCGGTACTGATGATTCTACTGATGGGATTGTTCGATCTGCTCCACCAGATCTACGTGCAGTCGATTCTCGATGGCGCGCTGCAAAAGGCGGCGCGTGATTCGGCGATCGAAGGCGGCGCCGCGAATGCCGACATGTTCGACAAACAGGTGTGGAACATGGTCAAGATCGTCGCGCCCGGCGCAACATATAAGGCCACGCGAAAGAGCTATTCGACGTTCCAGGGCCTCAAGCCCGAGGACTTCACCGACAAGAACGGGGATCGGATTTGCAACAAAGGTGAGTCTTTCACGGATATCAACGGTAACGGTACATGGGATGCCGACCCCGGACTGACGGGCCAGGGTGGCGCCGAGGACGTGACGCAATACACCATGACCATCACCTATCAGCGATTGTTTCCCGTCGCGGGCTTGATGGGCTTGCCGCCCACGATGAACATCGCCGCGACCACGCTGCTCAAGAACCAGCCCTATGATTCGCAACGCGTGCCCCCCCTGCCCCGAAGACCTGCACATGATACCGCGCCGTACTCTCCGCTCCGCACCTTCGATCGTATCCGGCCGGTTGCTACGCGAACTGCGCGGGGACCATAGTGGCCTCGCTCTGCTCGAGTTCGCGCTCGGTCTCCCGCTGGTGCTGTCGCTCGGACTTTATGGCGTGGAAACAGCGAACTTGGCGCTTGCCAACCTCCGCGTAAGCCAGGTCGCGATGAACCTCGCCGACAACGCTTCGCGTGTCGGAATCGCTAGCAACTTGACCACAGTCCAACTTCGCGAAGTCGACATGAACGACGTGCTGCAGGCGGCACGCATCCAGGGGACCAGAATCAATCTATCCAAGTATGGACGGGTCATTGTCTCCAGCCTGGAGAACATGTCGGGCACACAGCGCATTCATTGGCAGCGATGCTTCGGCCTGATGAAGGGGACGAGCTACGACTCGAGCTACGGCACGACCAAGGTCGCGGACGGCACCGACGGTTCGGCAACCAACAGAGGCACCGACACGACAACGAGTACCGATTCGGGCATGGGCGACAATGGTGCGAAGGTTACAGCACCGCCCAATTCAGGCGTGATGTTCGTCGAAGTGAATTATCAGTATCAGCCGATCGCCCCCAACTGGCTGATCGGGCCGACACGACTTCATTACATCGCATCGTTCATTGTTCGCGATAACCGCGACTTCACGCAAATCTATAACCCAAACCCGACCGCAACCGCCTCGACCTGCGACAAATACACCGTCTAAGTTTGAACTGGCGAAGACAGGGTCGCGGCAAATGGCCGCGACCCTTACGCGATTACTTGTATGTAACCTTCTTCACCGCCGTCACGACCTTAGCCACGTCGACCAGCATCAGCTTTTCCAGGTTCGCCGCATACGGCATCGGTACGTCTTCGTTCGTCACGCGGAGTACCGGTGCGTCGAGGTCGTCGAAGCCGTGCTCCATCACCACCGAGACAATCTCCGAGGCGATCGAGCAGGTTGCCCAATTCTCTTCGACGATGATCATGCGGTTGGTCTTGGCGAGGCTCTTCAGGACCGTCTCGGTGTCGAGCGGGCGCAACGTGCGCAGGTCGATGACCTCCGCGTCGATGCCCTCCTCGGCGAGCTTCTCGGCAGCTTCCAAGGAAATGCCGACGCCGATCGAGTAGCTGACGATCGTCACGTCCTTGCCCTCGCGGACGATCCGCGCCTTGCCGATCGGCAGGACGTGGTTGTCCAGCTTGGGAACGTCGAAGCTGCGGCCGTACATCAGCTCGTTCTCGAGGAACACGACGGGATCCTCGGTGCGGATCGCAGCCTTGAGCAGGCCCTTCGCGTCCGCCGCATCATACGGCGCAATCACGATCAGGCCGGGGACGCTCGCATACCACGCCGCGAAGTTGTGCGAATGCTGTGCTCCCACGCGCGACGCCGCGCCGTTCGGACCACGGAACACTATCGGGCAGCGCATCTGGCCACCCGACATGTAGTTGGTCTTGGCGGCCGAGTTGATGATGTGGTCGATCGCCTGCAACGCGAAGTTGAAGGTCATGAACTCGACGATCGGGCGAAGGCCGCCCATCGCCGCGCCTGCACCGATGCCGGCAAAGCCGTATTCGGTGATCGGCGTGTCGATCACGCGACGGTCGCCGAACTCGTCGAGCAGCCCCTGCGTGACCTTATATGCGCCCTGATACTGCGCGACTTCCTCGCCCATCACGAAGACGCGGTCGTCCTCGCGCATTTCCTCGGCCATCGCGTCACGAAGGGCTTCGCGGACGGTCGTCTTGACCATCTCGGTGCCCTCGGGAATCGCCGGGTCGGAGATGCCGACCTTCTCGGCCGATGCGACGAGCTGTTGCGTGCCGCTCTCGGCCTTGGCGGGCGACGCGCCTTCGGGAACCGGTGGAGCCTTGTCGTCCGACGGCGTTTCCTTCGGCGCGGCGTTGGCCGCATAGCCCGAGCGTACCTCGGCGGGCTTCTGGTCGCTCGCGCTCTCGCCCTCTTCGAGGATCGTCGCGATGACGGTGCCGACCTTCACGTTGTCGGTGCCCTCGGCGACGCTGATCGAACCGATCGTGCCTTCGTCGATCGCCTCGAACTCCATCGTCGCCTTGTCGGTCTCGATCTCCGCGAGGATATCGCCCGACTTGACGCTGTCGCCTTCCTTGACGAGCCACTTGGCCAGCGTGCCCTCTTCCATCGTCGGGGAGAGCGCGGGCATCTTGATCTCGATCGCCATCAGTACTTCTCCACCAGAACATCGGTGTAGAGCTCGGCAGCATCCGGCTCCGGGGTCTGCTCGGCGAAATCGGCGGCTTCGTTCACGATTTTCCTGATTTCCTGTTCAAGGGACTTGAGGTCCGCCTCGGTCACGCCCTGCGCGTCGAGCAGCTTCTTCATGTGATCGATCGGATCCGACTTGTCGCGAACCGCCTGGACCTCGTCGCGCGTGCGGTACTTGGCCGGATCGGACATCGAATGGCCACGGTAGCGATAGGTCTTCATCTCGAGGATGACGGGGCCCTTGCCCGCGCGGACCCACGCCAGCGCTTCCTCGGCGGCACCGCGGCAGGCGAGCACGTCCATGCCGTCGACCTGGATGCCGGGAATGCGGAAGCTCTCGCCGCGGCGATACAGCTGGTCCTCGGCCGAAGCGCGATTGACGCTGGTGCCCATTGCGTACTGGTTGTTCTCGATCACGAAGATGATCGGCAGCTTCCACAGCTCGGCCATGTTGAAGCTCTCGTACACCTGGCCCTGGTTCGCGGCGCCGTCGCCGAAATAGGCCATGCAGATGCCGCCGTCGTTCGAGTATTTATGCTTGAACGCGAGGCCGGTGCCGAGCGACACCTGCGCACCGACGATACCGTGGCCGCCGTAGAATTTATGCTCGGTCGAGAACATGTGCATCGACCCGCCCTTGCCCTTCGAGATCCCCGAATTGCGTCCGGTCAGCTCGGCCATGATCACCTTCGGGTCGATCCCGTAGGCGAGCATGTGGCCGTGATCTCGGTAGCCGGTGATCACCGAATCGGTCTCGCCGTTGAGCGCGGACTGAAGGCCGACGGCAACCGCTTCCTGGCCGATATACAGATGGCAAAAACCACCGATCAGACCCAAGCCATAGAGCTGGCCCGCTTTTTCCTCGAAACGGCGGATCAGCAGCATCTGCCGATACATTTCGAGCAGTTCGTCCTTCGACGCCTCGTACGGCTTTGGTTCGGCCGGTCGTTCGCGGTTCGTAATCGGCGGTTCGGCGATTGCGCGTGCTGGTGGGGGGGGTCTTGGCCACGATGTGGGAAACCTCGTTTTCCGTAGGGGAGTTGAGGGAGCCTATAGGCGCGGACGGGGCGGAACATCAATTCCCGTCTGGGGTATGTTAGTTTTCGGGGTGTGGGATGGGGCGCTCGACAGGTCGCGCGAGCCCTACCGCGCGAGCAAACCACCCCGGCGAAGGCCGGGGCCCAATTGGAGAGGTCGCAGTAACGACGTGCATCGCTCAGTTGGCGCCGTCCCCCAATTGGGCCCCGGCCTTCGCCGGGGTGGTGCTGATATGATGGACGAGTGATCGCACGGGCACGCCTGTCACAACGTGCACCCGCTCCCCCTCCTTGTTCTCCCGCGAAGGCGGGAGCCCATTCTGGGTCCCCGCCTTCGCGGGGAAACAAGACTTCTTCGGTTAAGCATCCTCGGCCAGTCCTCTATCCCCACCCCAAGCAAAGCTCCGGTTGCCCTTCCCTCTCGCCACCGCCTAAAGCCAGTCGCGATGGACTCCACCGCAGACCCCCCACCAGCATCCCTTACGGATCGCCAATTTCCGCGCTTATTGGCTGTCCCGCTTCACCGGCACCATAGCCGTCAGCGCAATGTCGATCGTGATCGGGTGGCAGGTCTACAACATCGCCCGCGAAACGATGGACATCCGCCAGGCCGCCTTCATGCTCGGCATGATCGGGTTCGCACAGTTCGTGCCGTTGTTCCTCCTCACCCCAATCACCGGCCTCGTCGCCGACAGCTTCGACCGCCGCTGGATCGTCCGCGGCACGACCGCGCTGCTGGTGCTAACCGCCGCGACGCTGTGGTTGCTGACCTGGACCGGCCACCTCACGCTCGGCGTGCTGTTCGTCGCCGCGGTCGCGTTCGGCGTCGCACGCGCCTTCTCCGGCCCGGCCTATTCCGCGCTCGCCCCCAACCTCGTCCCCCGCGCGGTCCTCCCCACCGCGATCGCGATCAGCTCGATCGCTTGGCAGGTCGGCACGATCGCGGGCCCCAGCGTCGGCGGGCTCCTCTACGCGATCCACCCGGAGGTCGCGTACGGCGTCGCGACGATCCTGTTCGTCGTTGCGCTGCTCTTCATGTTCCTGATCGGCCCGGTGCCGCAGCCCGCCGCGCAGACCGATCACCGCCCCCCTCGCCCGCATCATCGAGGGCTTCACCTATGTCCGCCGCAACCGCCTCGTCCTCGCGACCATCACGCTCGATTTGTTCGCGGTGCTGCTAGCCGGGGCGACGTCGCTTCTCCCGGTCTATTCGCGCGACATCCTCCACGTCGGCTCGCAGGGGCTAGGCGTCCTCGCGGCGGGCATGGGGATCGGCGCGGCGGTGACGGCAATCTGGTTCTCGGTCCGCCCGATGAGCACCAATGTCGGCGTAAAGATGCTGATCGCCGTCGTCGTGTTCGGCCTCGCGATCCTGACTTTCGGCGTCGCCACGCCCATCGTAAACCTGCTCGGCATCGCACCCGGCACCATAGCCGGCATCCCCGTCCAGCCTGCCTTCGTCCTCAGCCTCGTCGCGCTGATCGTCGCGGGCGGCGCGGACATGATCTCGGTCTATGTCCGCCAGTCACTGATCCAGCTCCACACGCCCGACGCGATGCGCGGCCGCGTCAGTGCGGTGTCGCAGCTCACGATTTCGGCCTCAAACGAACTGGGCGAATTCGAGAGCGGGGTGATGGCATCGTTGCTCGGCCCGGTCGGCGCGGTGGTGTTCGGCGGCGTCGGTGCTATTGCGATCACGATCGGCTGGGCGCGACTGTTCCCGGAACTAGGCCGCGCGAAAACCTTTGATCCCCCAGAGATCCTAGAGACCGAACCCGAACACGGAGAAGCCAAGCCATGAAGGCCAACTCGATCCTCGATACGATCGGCAACACGCCGCACGTCCGCCTGTCGAAGCTGTTCCCCGAATCCGAAGTCTGGGTGAAGTCCGAGCGTTCGAACCCCGGCGGGTCGATCAAGGACCGCATCGCGCTCGCGATGATCGAGGCTGCCGAGAAGGACGGCCACCTCCAGCCCGGCGGCACGATCATCGAGCCGACCAGCGGCAACACCGGCATCGGCCTGGCGCTCGTCGCCGCGGTGAAGGGGTACAAGATCGTCCTCGTCATGCCCGAGAGCATGTCGATCGAACGCCGTCGCCTGATGCTCGCATACGGCGCGACCTTCGACCTGACCCCCGCGCGAGAAGGGCATGAAGGGGCGCGATCGAGCGTGCGAAGGAACTGGTCGAGCAGATGCCGGGCTCGTGGATGCCGCAGCAGTTCGAAAACCCTGCGAACATCGCGGTGCATGTCGCTACGACCGCGCAGGAAATCCTCGCCGACTTCCGCGATACGCCGATCGACGTGATCATCACCGGCGTCGGCACCGGCGGCCACATCACCGGCGTCGCCGAGGCGCTAAAGAAGGAATGGCCGTCGCTCAAGGTCTACGCTGTCGAGCCCGCCGCGTCGCCGGTTATCGCTGGCGGCCAGCCGGGACCGCACCCGATCCAGGGCATCGGTGCTGGCTTCATCCCGGTCAACCTGCACACCCAGGCGCTCGACGGCGTGATCGAGGTCGATGCCGCGGTGGCCAAGGACATGGCGCGGCGCTCGGCGACCGAAGAGGGCATGCTGGTCGGCATCAGCTCGGGCGCGACGCTCGCGGCGATCCTTCAGAAGCTTCCCGATCTGCCTGACAACGTTCGGGTTCTCGGGTTCAACTACGACACCGGCGAGCGCTATCTGTCGGTCCCGGACTTCCTGCCCGAACAGTGACAGCAGAGCTTTCCCGCGCGCGGCACGAACGTGCTGCGCGCCACTCTCATCGGCATCTCCGCGCTGGCGATCGTCGGGCCTGCGTTGGTCGTCGCCAACCCGCCCACGATCGTCCACGCCTCGAAGCGGGTGAAGCTGCCCGCGGGCCGGGTCGTGCCGCAAGCCGAAGTGCCCGAGGTCGAGCCGGTCAAGTTCGTCGATCTCAGCCCTGAAGATGCGCGTGCGTTCAATGCGACCGTGCCGTTCTCGACCGATCCGAATCCGGCAGCGCGGCCGTTCCGCTTCGCCGGCGGTCCGGAGGATCTGGCGCGCGCAACGGACTGCATGGCGGCGGGTATCCTATACGAGGCTGGCGACGACACGCTTGGCGAACGCGCGGTGGCGCAGGTCGTGCTCAACCGCCTGCGCCACCCGGCCTTTCCGAAGACCGTGTGTGGCGTGGTGTTCGAGGGGGCAGGACCGTTCGACCGGCTGCCAGTTTAGCTTCAGCTGCGACGGCGCGCTAACTCGCTGGCATCCGACCGACGACGCTTGGCGCCGCGCACGCGAAGTCGCGGCCGCTTCGTTGTCCGGCGCGGTGTTCAAGCAGGTCGGCTATGCCACGCATTACCATACCGACTGGGTCGTGCCGTACTGGCAGTCGAGCCTGGACAAGATCACCGCGGTGAACACACATTTGTTCTTCCGCTGGTCGGGCTGGTGGGGCACCCCGCCTGCGTTCGGTCGTCGCCCGGAGACCGTCGAGCCGGTCATCGCGCAGCTCGCCGAGTTGTCGGATGCGCACAAAACCGGCGCTGCGTTGGCTGAGGCGGATGCCGCGCTTGCGGAGGCGTCGATCGCGATGGGGTTCGGACCCGTTGCGGAAACGACACCTGCTCCCGCGGTGCCCGTCGATGCCGATACGATCCTCGTGGCCCTGCCCCGTGGTCAGACCGCCGACGGACTCACTACGCTTGCGGCTCAAGCGTGTGGAGACAAGCAGTTCTGCCGGTACATGGCGTGGACCGACGGCAGCAAGGCGGCGACATCGCTCCCGCTGGCACCCGCCCAGACCGCCGCGCTCAGTTTCAGTTATCTGCGGGATCGAGCCAGCGGCTACGAGAAGTCGCTCTGGAACTGCCGCCAGTTCAAGCGCGCCGACCCCGCTCAGTGCGTGAAGGTCCAGGCGACGTTGACTGCGGTGCCAGTACCGGTTGTTGCCCCGCCGGGCTCGGTTCCCGCGACGGTCGAACTGAACGGCGTACGGCGCAAGCCCACCGCAACCACTTCGCCTCCTACGACTACGGTTGCGCAGACACCAGTCGCCGCTGGGCCCAAATAGCCGCCAAACCCCGTTCGTGCCGAGTAGAGACCGAGTAGCCCGCAGGGCGTATCGAGGGCTCGTATCGAGGTACAATCACCGCACGGTCAAGTCCTTCAATACGCGCTCTCGACAAGCTCGATCGCTACTCGGGACGAACGGGTGAGTTTGGTATCACTTATTCAGGACAGGCGGCGGACCGCTCCGACAAGCCGCCCCACCCGCAATTAAGCCGCCATGAACATCTCGGGCGGCAGTGCCATCAGCGACTCCGCGCCACCCTCGATCTTCCGACGCAGCGCACCCGCATCCGGCAGGATCCGCTCGGCATAGAACCGCGCCGTCACCAGCTTGGCGTCGAGGAACGCAGTCTCACCCTCGCCCGCCGCCTTCAGCTTGGTCGCAGCGACCGCCATCCGCAGCCACATCGTGCCGACCGCGACGATCCCCATCAGATGCATGTAGCTGACCGCACCCGCGCCGACGTTCTCCGGGTTCTTCATGCCGTTCGCCATGAACCACATCGTCGCCGCCTGAAGCTGGCCGTTCGCCTTCTCGAGCGCCTCGGCGAACGCTGCGGTCGCCGGATCGGCCTTCGCCGCGGCGACGTCGTCCGCCACCAGCTTGAAGAACGCCTGGATCCCGCGCCCGCCATTCTGTGCGAGCTTGCGGCCGACCAGGTCCATCGCCTGTACGCCGTTGGTGCCTTCATAGATCATCGCGATCCGGGCATCGCGGACATATTGTTCCATGCCCCACTCAGCGATGTAGCCGTGGCCGCCGTACACCTGCTGCGCGTTGGTCGAGATCGCATAGCCCATGTCCGTGCCGTAGCCCTTGATGACCGGGGTCAGCAGGCTGATGATGTCGCCAGCGACCTGGCGCTCTTCCTCGGTCTCGGCATGATGCTCGAGATCGGCCTGGAGCGCGGTCCACAGGATCAGCGCGCGCAGGCCCTCGGTCAGCGACTTGCCCTCCATCAGCATGCGGCGGATGTCGGGATGGACGAACAGCGTGTCCGCCTTCTCCTGCGGCTCCTTCGGCCCGGTCAGCGCGCGACCCTGGCGACGGTCGTGCGCGTACTGGACGGCGTTCTGATACGCGACTTCGGCCACGCCGAGCCCCTGGAGGCCGACGCCGAGACGCGCCGCGTTCATCATGATGAACATCGCGGCGAGGCCCTTCATCTCCTCGCCGACCAGCCAGCCGGTCGCCGAATCATAGTTCATCACGCAGGTCGAGTTCGCGTGGATGCCCATCTTGTGCTCGATCGAGCCGCAGGTGACGCCATTGCGCGCGCCGAGCGAACCGTCTTCCTCGACGAGGAACTTCGGCACGACGAACAGCGAGATGCCCTTCGAGCTGTCCGGCGCGCCCGGCGTCTTCGCCAGAACGAGGTGGATGATGTTCTCGGTCAGGTCATGCTCGCCAGACGAGATAAAGATCTTCGTGCCGGTGATCGCGTACGAGCCATCCGCCTGCGGCTCGGCCTTGGTACGGATCAGGCCGAGATCGGTGCCGCACTGCGGCTCGGTCAGGTTCATCGTCCCGCCCCATTCGCCCGACACCATCTTCGGCACGTACATCGCCTTCTGCGCGTCCGAACCCTTGGCGATCAGCGCGGCGATCGCGCCGTGCGTGAGCCCCGGATACATCGCGAACGCCATGTTCGACGAGATCATGTATTCCTGGAACGCGGTCGACACGACGTGCGGAGCTGCCCTGCCCGCCATATTCGGGCTGGTTGCCGAGCGTCGCCCAGCCGCTCTCGACATACTGCTTGTACGCTTCCTTGAAGCCGTCCGGCGTCGTCACCGAGCCGTCCTCGTGGCGTGTGCAGCCCTGCTGGTCGCCCGACAGGTTGAGCGGGAACAGCACTTCGGCGACGAACTTGCCGCCCTCTTCGAGCACCGCATCGACGACGTCGGGCGAGGCCGCATCGAAGCCGGGGAGGTTATTATAGCGATCGAGACCGACGACATGCTCGAGGACGAAACGCGTGTCGCGGACGGGGGGCGTATACTGGGGCATGGTTTATCCTTGGTTGTCTTGGGCGCGGCTCACTTCGAGGAGGGCCACGAAACTGGTAAGTTCGTCGATCGCGAGATCGATGTCGCGCTTCTGCGCGGTGAGCAGCGCGATCCGCGCCTGGCTGCGCTCGATCACGACCTGGCGCTGCGCACGGCGACCATCGCCGAGATCGTAGAGGTCGATCATCTCGCGGATTTCGCCAAGGCTGAACCCGACGCGCTTGCCGCGCAGGATCCAGGCGAGACGCGCGCGATCACGGTGCGAGTAGATGCGTTGCGTGCCACGACGCTCGGGCGCGATCAGGCCCTCGTCCTCGTAGAACCGCAGCGCTCGCGCGGTGACGTCGAACTCTGCGGAGAGATCGGAGATCGTGAAACTTTCGCGATCATGCCGCGGCTCGATCACCGCGTAGGACTGCGGGGTCGCCTGCACTCGAGGGGATGCTTGTGTCGCCATCCCCGGAGAAATAACTCTCGTTTACGTCAACGTCAATTGCCGCAAAGCAACTTTCCCTTAGTCGACCGTAGCGTCGCGGCCTCCGATCGCGATTCGCTGAGCCGGTCGACGGTCAGTGCCGCTAGCGAGGCGCGGCCGGTGCAGAGGGACTCGCAGGCTTCGGGGACTTCGGCGGGAAACACGATCCGATCGCCGTCGAAGCGCGCGTCGAACTTGCAGGCGCCGAACGCGAGTTTCAGCGCATCGCCCGAGCGCTCGACGGTTCCCGATCCGGCGCATGACTGGTCCTCGCCATAGTCGACGCTGACGCCGATCCGGGCAGTCTTTTCCGTACCAACCACGCAGACCCGGTCAGTATCACGCGCCCAAGATCCTTGCAGCGGCGCGTTCGGGTCGGGCACGATCCCCGCCGTCTCGGCCGCAGCTTCGAGCCGAGCCCCCGCGCTGTCCGCCACAGCAGTCGCCGGCTCCCGCCCGCACCCGCTGAGCATCAGCGCGAGCAGCAGAACCCGCTTCATTCGGCCGGCACCAGCTTGCCCCCCCTCGATCCGCCGGAAGAAGCAGGTGCGCTCGCCGGTATGGCACGCCGGCCCCGCGGCATCGACGATCACCCATACCGCATCCTGATCGCAGTCGATCCGCAACTCGGCGACGCGCAGCACGTTCCCCGACGTCTCGCCCTTCTTCCAGAGCTTCTCCCGGCTCCGCGACCAGAAATGCGCCTCGCCGGTCGCCTGCGTTTCCGCCAGCGCCTCCGCATTCATATGCGCGACCATCAGCACGTCGCCCGATACGCGATCGGTGACGACCGCAGTTAGGAGCCCGGCGGAATCGAATTTCGGATCGAGCGTCAGGCCCGTGTCGCGGCTGTTTGTCATGGCCTAGATATACCCGAAACCCGCCGCGATGCGACCAGCGACGCGCAATGTTATTACAAACAGGCGACAAGCCGGCGATCCGCTCGTATAGGGCAGCTTCCGCACGACGTGAGAACCGGCATGCTGACGACAAACCCTTATGATGACGACAAACTCCGCGAAGAATGCGGGGTGTTTGGCGTTTCGGCCACCGATGGCGCAGCCGCGCTCGTAGCCTTGGGGCTGCACGCGTTGCAGCACCGCGGGCAGGAAGCTGCCGGCATTACGACCTTCGACGGTGCGCATTTCCACACGCACCGCGCGATGGGACACGTCGCCGGGAACTTCGACCGCGACGACGTTATCCGGTCGCTGCCGGGCACCGTTGCCTGCGGCCATGTCCGCTATTCGACGACCGGCGAGACGGCGCTGCGCAACGTCCAGCCGCTCTATGCCGAGTTGTCGACCGGCGGCTTCGCGATCGCGCATAACGGCAACATCTCGAATGCGATGCGTCTGCGACGCGAGCTCGTCCGCCGCGGGTCGATCTTCCAGTCGACCAGCGATACCGAGACGATCATTCACCTCGTCGCGACCTCGAACTACCGCACGCTGCTCGACCGCTTCATCGATGCGCTGAAGCAAATCGAAGGCGCGTATTCGCTGATCGTGATGACGCCCGAGGGCATGATCGCCTGCCGCGATCCGCTCGGCATACGCCCCCCTCGTCATGGGCAAGCTCGGCGACGCGGTGATCTTCGCGTCGGAGACGGTCGCGCTCGACGTCGTCGGTGCCACTTTTGTCCGCGCGATCGAGCCCGGCGAACTGGTCATCGTCCAGGGTTCGGAGATTCGCTCGATCCGCCCATTCGCGCCGATGGCGGCGCGGCCGTGCATCTTCGAATGGGTGTATTTCTCGCGCCCCGATTCGATCGTCGACGATCACTCAATCTATTCCGTCCGCAAAGCGATCGGCGCGCAGCTCGCGATCGGATCGCCGGTCGATGCCGATCTCGTCATCCCGGTCCCCGATTCGGGCACGCCGGCCGCGATCGGCTATGCCCAGCAATCGGGCATCCCGTTCGAGCTCGGCATCATCCGCTCGCATTATGTCGGCCGCACGTTCATCTCGCCCGGCGACAAGGTCCGCCACCTCGGCGTGAAGCTGAAGCACAACGCCAACCGCGCGCTGATCAAGGGCAAGCGCGTCATCCTCGTCGACGACTCGATCGTCCGCGGCACGACCTCGCTCAAGATCGTGGAGATGATGCGCGAGGCAGGTGCCGCCGAAGTCCACATGAGGATCGCCAGCCCGCCGACGCGGCATTCATGCTTCTACGGCGTCGATACGCCAGAGCGCGAGAAGCTGCTTGCGGCCAAGCTCGATCTCGGCGGCATGACCGGCTTCATCCATGCCGACAGCCTCAACTTCATCTCGATCGACGGGCTCTACAAAGCGCTCGGCGAGGCGAAGCGCGCGGATGTCCGCCCGAAATATTGCGATGCGTGCTTCACCGGCGACTATCCGACCACGCTGACCGACCATGACGAAGGCTCGGAAGTCGACCAGTTCGCGATGCTCGCCGAACGCGTCATCTGATCATCCCGGAGCTGATATGACGGACAAGCCTCTCGAAGGCCGGCTGGCCCTAGTCACCGGTGCCAGCCGCGGCATCGGTGCCGCGACCGCGATTGCGCTGGCGGCGAAGGGCGCGCACGTCGTCCTGACGGCGCGCACGCCTGGTGGCCTCGAAGAGGTCGAGGCGACGATCCACGCGGCGGGCGGCTCCGCGACGATCGCCCCGCTGGATCTTGCCGAGAGCGAAGCCATCGCCCGGCTGGCGACGGCGATCGGCGATCGCTGGGATGCGCTCGACATCCTCGTCCTCAACGCGGGCATGCTCGGTTCGCTGTCGTCGGTCCCGGCGATCGACCCGAAGGAAATGGCGCAAGTCCTGACGCTCAACGTCAGCGCGCAGGCCGCCATAATCGCTGCGTTCGACACGATGCTGAAGAAGGCCATATCGGCCAGAGTGATCGGCGTGACCTCCAGCGTTGGCCGCAAGCCTCGCGCGTATTGGGGCCTTTACGGCGCATCGAAAGCCGCGTTCGAGACGCTGCTCGGCGCGTACGGCGACGAGATGGCCGAGATCAGCGCAATCCGCACCGCGATCGTCGATCCCGGCGCGACGCGGACCAAGATGCGGGCGCGGGCGTATCCGGGCGAGGACCCGAACTCGGTCAAGGAGCCGACAGTCGTGGCCGACCGCATCGTCGCGCTGGCGATCGAAGGCTTCGAAGCTGGTCACTTCGAGCGGGTCGGCTAACCGTTCTCCTGCGAACGCAGGAGCCCAGGGTCACAATCGCCACGGCCCGTTACCCTGGATTCCTGCGTTCGCAGGAAAACACTACCGCTTCACTAGCGTAACCTGCGCGACATCGATCCCACCGCCGAGGAACCCGCCCTCGCAATACATCAGATAGTAGCGCCACAACGCCACGAACCGCGCATCGAACCGCGCCGGCAACCGCCCTTCCGCAACCGCGGCATCGAACGCGCCCCGCCATCGCCGCAACGTCTCGGCATAATGCAGCCCGAACCCGCGCCGGTCTTCACACGCCAGCCCGCGCGCCTCTGCCAGCGCCCGAAACCGCGGCTCCGACAACAGCATCCCGCCCGGAAACACGTAGCGCTGGATGAAGTCGACACTCCGCGAATAGGAATCGAAGATCGCATCGTCGATCGAGATATACTGCAACGCCGCGCGGCCACCGGGCTTCAACGCCCGCGCGATGACGTCGAGATACACCGGCCAATATTCCTCGCCGACCGCCTCGACCATCTCGATGCTCGCGACCGCGTCATAGGTGCCGGTGACGTCGCGGTAATCGGTCAGCGCCACCTGCACCCCGTCGAGCCCCGCCGCCGCGATCCGCTCGTCGACCTGCCGCTTCTGCTCGGTCGACAGCGTCAGCGCGTGCACGCCGACCCCCGCGCGCGCAGCCATCTCGGCGAACGATCCCCAGCCACAGCCGATCTCTGGGATCGTATCACCAGCCCGCGCCCCGGTCCGGTCGAGGATCGCACGCAGCTTGGTCCCCTGCGCCGCCTCATGCGGTTCGGCATCGTTGAACGGCTCGGCGAATATGGCGCTCGAATAGGTCAGGCTCTGGTCGAGCCACGTCTCGTAGAAGTCGTTCCCAAGGTCGTAATGCGCGGCAATGTTCTTGCGCGATCCGGTGAGGTCGTTCCGCCGCATCCGGTGCCACGCGCGTGCTGCCAGCCGCACCACGCCACCCGACCGCGCCGAACTCCCGAGCGAGCGCCGGTTGCGCATGAACAGGTCGAACAGCGGTACCGGGTCCGGGCTCGACCAGTCGCCTGCCGCCCAGCCCTCGTACCAGCCGACCGATCCCGCGGTCGCCAGACGGACCAGCGCGCGCCAGCGGTGCAAAGTCACGACGGGCAAAGGCCCCGGAGCCCGTCCGCCGATCAGCCGTCGCGTGCCGTCGGGCAGGTGCGCGTCTATGCCGCCTGTCTCCAGCCCCGCGTCGATCCGGTCGAGCAGACGGTGAAACACCGGCGCGACGATGCGCGCAACCGGGGAAACCTGCGCGGCGGGCACATCATCGAAAGCGGGAACGGCGGTCATCGCGGCGCTCCATGCAACACGGGCGGCGGCTAGGAAAGAGTTGTCCGCGCGGAAACGGCTGGAACGTAATTCAAGGCCACAACGCACTCCCCTCCCTGGAAGGGAGGGGCCGGGGTGGTTTGGCGGGTTCGAGCCACTGACGGTCGACCGAGCGGAACCCGACCCACCCCCAACCCCCTCCCCTTCCAGGGAGGGGGAGCAGATGCGACCCTAGCGTGCGTGTCGCCCAGCCTCGAGCGCTCGCTCACGGCCTTCGCGATGTCCGACGACCTTCGCCGGGTACGCCTTAGGGCGGCAGCCGGACTCCTCCGGATCATGGATCGCGTCGCCGGTCACCTTCGCTAGTTCCGGCACCCACTCGCGGATATAGTCCCCCCGCATCGAACTTCTCCGACTGCGTCAGCGGCGCCATGATCCGCCCGAACATGTTCAGAATCCACCCCGGTCCCCGAGACCCATTGCCAGTTCACCGAATTATTCCCGTAATCCGCATCGACCAGGCAGTCCCAGAACCAGCGCTCGCCCTCGCGCCAGTCGATCAGCAGATGCTTCACCAGGAAACTCGCCGTGATCATCCGCACGCGGTTGTGCATCCACCCGGTCGCCCAGAGCTGACGCATCCCCGCATCGACGATCGGATAGCCGGTCTTGCCCTCCTGCCACGCCTTCAGGTCCGCCTCGGCGTCCTTGCCCGACCGCCACGGCAGCTTGTCGAACTTGGGCCGGCCGTTCGTATCGCCGTAGTCCGGCATCGTCAGCACGACGCCATCGGTGAAATCGCGCCACGCCAGTTCCTTGCGGAACGTCGTCGCGTCGCCGTGACCATCGACCGCATGCCACACCGTACGCGGCGAGATCTCGCCGAAATGCAGGTGCGGCGACAGGCGCGAAGTGCCCTCGATCGACGGCATGTTGCGATCGACGTCATACGCCTCGACGATCGGCGCCATCGCTTTCGCGTTCTCCAACGCCTGCGCCTCGCCCGGCGTCCAGTCGCCGAACCCCGCCGACCAGTCCGGCTTGGTCGGCAGCAGATCCCAGTCCGCCAGCGTATCGCTCTTCGGCCATTTCGACGGCGCGGGGATCGTCCGCGGCGCAGGCTCGGGGTCGCCCGGCGGCATCATCTGGTTCAGCGCCTTCCAGAACGACGAATACACCTTGAACTGCCCGCCCGATCCCGTCCTCACGTCCTCGACGCGAGCGAGGTGGTTGCCGTCATGCAGGCACAGTCTATCGCCAAGCGCCGCCTCGGCCTTGCGCCACCACGGCTCGTAATGCCGAATCGCATAGACTTGCTCGGCACCGGTCTCCTCCATCAGCGCCTTCAGCACCTCGACCACATCCCCGCGTCGCAGGATCAGCTTCGACCCCTTGTCCGCCAAGGACTTGTCGAACGAATCTAGCGTGTGGTGCAGCCACCAGCGCTGGGCGCCGCCCATTGTCCATTTCCCCGGCGCGTCGTCGTCGAGCACATAGACCGGGATCACCGGCCCGGCATGCGCGGCGGCAATCAGCGCGGGGTGATCGTGAAGGCGGAGGTCCTGGCGGAGCCAGAGAAGCACAGGTGTCGTCATCGCTTGCCCAACGCAGCAACCCGCGATCCAGCATCACGCCGCTGCGAAAGTTTCCCCCAGCGTCAAGATTGCCGCCACGTGCCGCTCCGCGATCGCGAGCGCATCGTCGCCGTAGCCCCCCGCCGACCGTACTCGCGAGCGGAAGACCTCGCCTGATCGCGAGGCTAGCGACGAGCCGTTCCCGCCGCGCTAGACCGTCCAGTGTCAGCGCCAACCGCCCAAGCCGATCGCCCTCGAACGGGTCAACCCCCCGCCTGGTACAGGATCAACTCGGGCCGGAACTCGTCGAGCAAAGGCACCAGGGTCGCCTCCAGCATCTCCAGATACGCCTCGTCGCCCACCTTGTCCGGCAACGGCACGTCGACCGTCGAACGCGCCTTCCGCACCGGAAAGTTCTTCTCCGCATGGATCGAATAGGTCGCGATCTCCGGCCGCCCCGCAAGTAGCGCTGCGGTCCCGTCGCCCTGATGCACGTCGCAATCGACGACGAGCACGCGCGCCACCCGCCCCTCGTCGATCAGCCGTGCCGCCGCTACCGCCAAGTCGTTGAACACGCAGAACCCCGCACCTGTATTAGCCAGCGCATGATGGCTCCCACCCGCGGTGTTCGCCGCGAACCCGTGCTCCAGCGCGAGGCACGCCGCGAGCCAAGTCCCGTGCGGTACGATCGCCGCGCGCGACGCCACCGCTGCGGTCACCGGAAAACCGATCCGTCGCTCCTTCTCCTTCGGCACGTCCGCACGGAGAACTTCGGCAACATAATCCTCGTCATGCACCGCCTCCAACCACGCGGTCGGCGTCGTCTCGGCCCGGTGCCACGCGACCGCATCGCCCTTTTCGAGCAGCAGGTCGCGGATTAGCCCATTCTTATTCCAGCGATAGGTCGACCGCGCCGGCGCTGGAGTGACATAGTCGGGATGGTGGACGACATGGATCATGCTCCGTAGGTAGGAGCGCGCCTGCCGACCCCCAAGTTGCCCGAGCCCCAAGCACCTGCGTTGCGGAGATTATTTTGACCGACGTTTCGACCCTGCCCTACCGCCCCCTGCGCCGGCATCATTCTCATGAACGCGGACGGCAAGATCTTCGTCGGCCAGCGCAACGATTCGCCGCTGGAGGCATGGCAGATGCCGCAGGGTGGGATCGACCCTGGCGAGGACGCCGAAGCCGCCGCACTGCGCGAGCTTGGCGAGGAAACCGGAGTCATGCCCGAGCACGTCGAACTCATCGCGGAAGCACCCGGCGAGTTCGTCTACGACCTCCCCCCGAGCTGCTCGGCAAAGTGTGGAAGGGCAAATGGCGCGGCCAGACGCAGCGCTGGTTCCTGTACCGCTTCCTCGGCACCGATGCGGACGTGAACATCGCCACCGACCACGAGGAGTTCCGTGCATGGCGCTGGAGCGATCCCGCCGACCTGCCGCGGCTGATCGTCCCGTTCAAGAAGGCGCTTTACGAACAGGTACTCGCCGCCTTCGCGCCACATCTCGGCGCAACCTCGACACGCTGAGCAGTTCCCATTCCGTCACGCTGCCGTTACGGAACGGCTGTGCGCCGCTTAGCCCCTCTTCTGCTCGCCCCGCTGCTGCTGGCGAACGCGCCCGATCCGCAATCGGTGATGATCCCCGAGACGATCCGCGCGATGCTCGACGCGGCGCTGGAGGCAGGGAACGAAGCGGACGTCAACACGATCGCCAAATACGCACGCGCCGCCGATCCCCTCAGCGGCGACGCGGTGCTGGCGATCGCCGAAAAGTGGAAAGCCGACCGCGCGGCACAACGTACGCAGGTGATCCGCCAGGCCAGCTTCCTCGATCTGTGGAGCGGCAAGGCGGAAGTCGGCGGCTATCTAACCACCGGCAATTCCGACACGGCCGGCGGCACCGCGGTGCTAGACCTCAACCGCGAAGGCCTTCGCTGGCGCCAGAAATTCCACGCTCAGGCGGACTATCAGTCGAACCAGAACATCACGACGCGCGAGCATTATCTCGCCTCGTACGAACCCAACTACAAGATCGACGACCGCGCCTATATCTACGGCGTCGCGCAATATGAAGGCGATCGGTTCCTCGGCTATTTCAACCGCTACTCGACGTCGGTCGGTGCAGGCTACAGCGTCATCAAGACCGCGGGGACCAAGCTCGATCTCGAACTCGGGCCAGCGTATCGCTACACCGAATTTACTGACGATACCGAGCAGAGCAGCATCGCCGCGCGTGGCACGGCGAATTTCAGCGTGCGAATTCTGAGCGGCCTGTCGATCAGCCAGGTCGCCTCCGCCTATGTCCAGCGCTACAATAGCACGCTCAGCGGCACGACGTCGCTCAACGCTAAGCTGATCGGGCCGCTGTCCGCAGCTTTGTCGTACAGCGTCCAGTATGAAAGCGAACCGCCGGTCGGCTCGGTCTCGACCGACACCACCAGCCGCGCGTCGCTGGTCTACAGCTTCTGACGCTGTTCCCACGTGCGCCCGGCTTCGCTAGGGGTCGCGTGATGAGGGGACTTACACCGATAGAGCGCGATGCCGTCGATACGGCGGGCGCTACACCGATGCTGGCGCAGGTCGAGGCATGGGCGGCCGTCAACAGCGGCACGCGCAACCTTGCCGGGCTGGCGACGATGGCCGGATTGCTCGGCGACGCGTTCGCGAGCCTGCCGGGCGAGATCACGCTTGTCGAGCCGACGCCCGTCGACAATGTCGGCGCGGACGGCGTGGTCTCTGCTATCGAGCACGGCAAGCACCTGCACCTCGTCGTGCGGCCCGCCGCGCCCGTCCGCATGCTGTTCACGGGCCATATGGACACGGTCTACCCGGTCGATCACGCGTTCCAATCGCTGCAATGGCTCGATGACGGCCGGCTGAACGGCCCCGGCGTCGCGGACATGAAAGGCGGGCTGGCGGTGATGCTTGCCGCGCTTCGGGCGGTCGACGCCAGCCCCCTCGCCGCGCGGATCGGCTATGACGTCGTCATCAATTCGGACGAGGAAACCGGCTCCTTCTCCTCCGCCGCGCTGCTCGCTCGCGCCGCGCACGGAAAGGTCGCCGCGCTGACCTACGAACCCGCGCTCGCCGACGGCACGCTCGCCGGCGCACGCGGCGGCACGGGCAACTTCTCGATCATCGTCCACGGTCGCAGCGCGCACGCCGGTCGCAACCCCGAGGACGGCCGCAACGCGCTCGTCGCAGCCGCCGACATCGCGGTGCGCTTGTCGAAAGTCCGCGGCCCCCGTCTCGCGGTGAACCCGGCGCGGATCGAGGGCGGTGGCCCGAACAACGTCGTCCCCGAACTCGCCATCCTCCGCATCAACTTCCGCCCCGCCACGCTCGACGACATCGCGCGGGCGCAATCTCATATCGACTCCGCGGTCGCGATGGTCGCTGCCGAGCACGACGTCCGAATCGAGGTCCATGGCAGCTTCAACCGCCCGCCGAAGCCGATCGACGACGGCGCTGCGCGGCTGTTCGATCTGGTCAAGGCATCCGGCGCGGACCTCGGTCTCGACATCGCCTGGAAAGCCACCGGCGGCGTCTGCGACGGCAACAACATCGCCGCCGCCGGCGTGCCGGTCGTCGACACGATGGGCGTTCGCGGCGGCGCGATCCATTCGACCGACGAATTCATGATCCCCGACAGTCTCGCCGAACGTGCGGCGCTGTCGGCGGTCACCATATTGCGTATCGCGGAGGGCCGCTTGTGAGCTTCAGGATCCGGGCCGCGGTCGACGACGACCTCCAGCACCTTTACGAGATGGCCAAGCTGACCGGCGGCGGCTTCACCAATTTGCCGCCCGATCGTCGCGCGCTCACCGCCAAGCTCGAACGCAGCCACGCGGCCTTCGCGCGCACCGACGGCCCGGTCCAGGACGAGCTGTTCGTACTCATCCTCGAGAACATCGAGACGAAGGAAGTCCGCGGCACCTGCCAGATCTTCACGCAGGTCGGCCAGAGCTACCCGTTCTACAGCTACCGGATCGGCCAGCTCACGCAGCACAGCCGTGAGCTGAACCGCACCTTCCGCGCCGACATGCTGACGCTCGCGACCGATCTCGAAGGCGCGAGCGAAGTCGGCGGGCTGTTCCTTCATCCCGGCGAACGCGCCGGCGGCCTCGGCCTGTTGCTCGCGCGCAGCCGCTACCTCTTCATCAAGATGCACCGCGCGCGTTTTGCCGACCGGATCCTCGCCGAACTGCGCGGCGTCATCGACGAAGCGGGCGGCTCGCCGTTCTGGGACGGCCTCGCAGGCCGCTTCTTCGGAATGAATTTCCAGGACGCTGACCAGTTTAATGCCATCAACGGGCACCAGTTCATTGCTGATTTGATGCCTAAGCACCCGATCTACACCGCGATGCTGACCGAAACCGCGCGCGCCGCGATCGGCCTGCCGCATCCCTCGGGCCGCGCTGCGATGCGGATGCTCGAGAACGAGGGGTTCGCGTTCGAGAACTATGTCGACATCTTCGACGGCGGCCCGACGATGACCGCCCGCACCGATCAGGTCCGCTCGATCGCCGACGCGCGCGAGAGCAGCGTGGTCGGGATCGGTGGCGACGACGGCAAAGACGCCCTGGTCGCGACGGGCAACCTCGCCGACTTCCGCGCGGCGTTCGGCAAGGTCCGCGAGACTGAGGACGGCGTTATGCTGGCCGAGGATTGCGCGCGGTCGTTGGGCGTCGGCGAAGCCGACCGGGTCACGCACGTCGCTCGCATCTGACCGCCGCAATCCAACGTAAAACGTCGAGTTAATTTACAGGTAACCATATTTTCTAGCGTCAGAATCGCGCATATCAGCCACTGGTACGCATCTTGCTCAGACGTCCACCATGTGGACCCGGTTTGCTCGCCTCTTCATCATCAAGACCAAGTTCGAGGCCTTCCTCGTCATCTACGGCCTAGGCGTTGGCGCGGTCGAACGCGGGATGCATTATCTCCAGCAATATCCCGGATATGGCGGCTGGCTGTTGTTCGCCGCCTGCCCGATCGCCGTCTTCATGGCTGGGGGGCGGATCATCGATTCGGTCGATCACGCGCATCAACGATAGAAGCGACTAGCTGGTCTGTTGCGCGAGGTGGAGGTAGCGGCTCGAAAAGTCTGCGAGTTCACGCAGTGCATCCCATTGCGGAAAGCTGATCCGGCGACGATTGCGACCGATCAGACCGTCCGCCTCGAGCGACTTTATCGTGCGGTTCACATGCACCGCCGTCAATCCGAGTGCGTCGCCGAGCTGCTCCTGGCTCATCGGCAATTCATAGCCATCGGCGCCAGTCAGCCCCTGCATGTCGAGACGGATCGCGAATTCGCACAGGAAATGCGCCAGCCGCGACCGCGCATCACGGCGACCGATATTGAGTATCCATTCGCGAAATATCGATCCCTCGACCAGCGTATTGACGAAGATCGCGTTGCTGATGGCCGCACGGTTCCGCGCCAGTTCGCGCAGCGCCGACCGCGGGATCGTCGCAACCTCGGCGCGGGTCAGCGTCTGAACGTTGTGGTCCGCAACGTCGAGGAACAGATGCTGGAAGTCGAGCGGCTCACCGGGAATGTGCAGCGACACGATCTGCCGCATGCCCGCGCCGGTCAGCTTCTGGCGATACGCGAACCCCGACAACAGTACCGCGCATTGATCCGGCGCATCGCCTTCGCGCACGAGGTAGGAGGACGGCTCGAACGTGCGAAGGGTATATGGCAGCGCGAGCAGCGCCTTGCGGTCGCCGTCGTCCAGCACAGCGTGCGTTTCCAACTTCCGAACCATCAGCGCCAAGGGGCTGAGCGTCGTAGCCATGAGAGTAATCCCGCAAAATTCGGGGCGGGAGCACATGCATCTCTCGGTCGTCAGGGCCCAAAAATCGGCTGGCGATAAGCTCTTTTAACATAGCTCGAACGGAAATGTTTTAATTAATGTTTGAGTGGACCGATCTGCTCCAATTAATTTTGGAGTCGCGCAAATAAAATTAAAAATATCGGTTTCACGATCTGCCGATCATATTGCCGAAATTCGAGATACTAAAAACCAGATCAGTTTTTTATATCACACAAATGATCGCTTCCGGGCACGGCGAATACTTGCTCATCGCGAAAAAGGTGTTCGCTAGTCGTTCTGAGATCTCTAATCCGCGTTCGGGGTCTTCCAGCGCTGGACCAACCCGGCCATGACGATGTCGACGGAATCGACCTCCGCGGCGATCCGCTGATGCAGCAACCCTGCCGCATCCCGGAAACGCCGGGCCAACACATTGTCCGGGACGATACCCAATCCGACTTCGTTCGACACAAGGATGACGCGGCCTTCCAACCGGGCAATCATCTCAACCAAATCGTCCACGCGCGCGGCGACAGCCTCGTCGGCCAGCAGCAGGTTCGACACCCACAGCGTCAGGCAATCGACCAGCATCACGACGTCAGGGCCGTCTTCGCTCTTCAGTGCCTCGCCAAGCGCCAGCGGAGCCTCGACGGTCCGCCACCGATCGTCACGGTCGGCACGATGGCGCGCGATCCGATCCTCCATCTCGCCGTCGAATGCCTGCGCGGTCGCGATATAGACGAGCCGCGTCGCGTGGTCCGTCGCCGCGGCTTCGGCCAAGCCTTGCGCGTGGCGGCTTTTCCCCGAACGCGCGCCGCCCAGTACGAACAGGCTTTTTCCGAACGGCGTCCCGACCGATTGCATCCTACCGTTTCCTTCGCGCTTGCTCGACGGGCCCGGAATGACGATGACGCCCGGAAGATCAAGCGAAAGCCCGCGGGCCTGAATGAAAGACGGTATGAACGCCCTGCGCATCCACGGTGGACGGATCGATCTCGCCGCCGTCCACTATCCGGATGCGCCTCGGCCCTGGCTCGACCTGTCGACCGGCATCAATCCCTACGCGTGGCCGACCGAGAGCGTCCCGACGGTCGATCTGCACAGCCTTCCCTCGCCCGCAGCGATCGCCGATTTGGAAGCCTCCGCTGCTGCGGTGTTCGGTACGACCGCAGACCGGGTCGTCGCGCTGCCCGGTACCGAACTCGGTCTTCGGATGCTGGCTGCACTGGACCTGCCTAGCCCCGTCCGGTTCGTCGTGCCGAGTTACGCCACGCATGCCGAAGCGATCGACGGTGCCGTTCCGATAGCGCGGGCCACCAGCGAGACGGTAGCGGACGGCACGCTATTGCTGGCCAACCCCAACAACCCCGACGGCCATCGGGACACGCCGCAACGCCTGCTGACGATCGCCCGCAGCGGTGCCTTCCTGATCGTGGACGAAGCGTTCGCTGACGTCGCGCCCGAATCTAGCCTCATCCCACTGCTCCGCCCCGACGATCGCGCGATCGTGTTTCGGTCGTTCGGCAAATTCTTCGGCCTGCCCGGCGTGCGGCTCGGGTTCATGATCGGGCCGCCGGAGTACGTCGCCGAGATGCGACAACGGCTCGGCAGCTGGCCGATATCGGCGCATGCCGTAGCCTATGGTATCGCCGCCTACCGAGACGCCGCGTGGATCGCCACCGCGCGGGTCTCGATCGTCGAACGCGCAGCCAGACTTAACGCGATGTTGGCACGTCGTGGCCTCTACGCCCGCGGCGAATGCGCGTTGTTCCGGCTGATCGAGACCGATGCAGCACCGGCGCTGTTCGAACGGCTTGCACAAGTCGGCATCCTGACTCGAACCTTCGATCATTCGCCGCGCTGGCTTCGTATGGGCGTCCCGGGCAGCGACCAAGCCTTTGCACGGCTCGACGAGGCACTTGGCGGTGGTTGAGCCGGTCGCCGTGCTGGCGATCATCATCGACGCCGCGGTCGGCTGGCCGGCGCCGCTCTATGCGCGGATCGGTCATCCGGTTGGTGGCTTCGCGCGGATGATCGGCTGGGCCGAGACGCGCTGGAACCGCCCTACGCTATCGGACACGTTCCGCCGTGCCGCCGGTGTCGTCACGATCGTTTCACTCATCGCTGTGGCGGTCGGCGTCGCGCTCGCTGCGACTTCCCTCGCGCGGCTCGTTCTTGGTCCCATGGCCTGGATCGCGATCGGCGTGGTGGCGGCGCCCGGCCTCGCGATCCGTAGCCTGTACGACCATGTGGTGCCGGTCGCGCGCGCCCTCGAAACCGGTAACTTGGAAGCCGCACGCGCCCGCGTCGCGATGATCGTCGGTCGGGACGTCGCGACACTCGACGAAGCCGGCGTCGCGCGCGCCGCGATCGAAAGCCTCGCGGAAAGCGTCTGCGACGGCGTCGTCGCGCCGCTGTTCTGGCTACTGGTCGCCGGCCTGCCCGGCCTATGGGCGTACAAGGCGATCAACACCGCGGACAGCCTGATCGGACACCGCGAGGCACGATGGCGCGCATTCGGCTGGGCGGCGGCGCGGACCGACGACGTCGCCAACCTCATCTCCGCGCGGATCAGCGGCGTTGTGCTCTGCCTTGCCGGATTGGGTGGATGGCGGACGATGTGGCGCGATGCCGGCAACCATGCCTCGCCCAACGCGGGTTGGCCTGAGGCGGCAATGGCCGGTGCGCTTGCGCTGAAACTTGCGGGTCCGATCGCCTATGACGGCGTTATCAACGCCAAGCCCTATATCGGTGACGGTCGCACCGACGTAACCGCCACGGACCTCCGCGCGGCGCTGGGCATCTATCGCCGGGCCTGCATCCTTCTCCTCGTCATTGCCGGAGTACTCGCATGGCGGCTCTGATGCTGCAGGGCACCGGCTCCGACGTCGGCAAGTCGGTACTCGTCGCGGGACTGTGCCGCGCATTTGCGAACCGTGGCCTGTCGGTCCGACCGTTCAAGCCGCAGAACATGTCGAACAACGCCGCCGTAACCGCCGATGGCGGCGAGATCGGCCGCGCGCAAGCCACGCAGGCGATCGCGTGCCGAGTCGAGCCCAGCGTCGACATGAACCCGGTGCTGCTCAAGCCGCAGGGCGATCGCACGTCGCAGCTGATCGTCCGCGGGCAGGTCCGCGGTACGCTCGCCGCCGCGCGCTGGCGCGAGGGGCGCGAAGGGCTGCTGGTCGACGTGCTCGACAGTTTCACACGACTGTCGGCGAGCTGCGACCTCGTCATCGTCGAGGGGCGCGGGCAGCCCGGCGGAGATCAACCTGCGCGCGAGCGACATCGCCAACATGGGGTTCGCCCGCGCCGCCAATGTCCCCGTGATTCTGGTCGGCGATATCGACCGCGGCGGTGTCATCGCCTCGATCGTTGGCACGCGCGCGGTGATCGACCCTGCCGACGCGGCGATGATCCACGGCTTCCTCGTTAACAAGTTCCGCGGCGATCCCGCACTGTTCGACGATGGCTATCGCGCGATCGAGGCGCGCAGCGGATGGCGCGGCTACGGCGTCGTACCCTGGCTAACGGACGCCGCGCGCCTGCCCAGTGAAGACGCCGTGATCCTCGAACGCCGCTCCGCGTTGGTCGACCGTCGCGTAACGATCGCGTGCCCGATTACGCCGCGGATCGCTAATTTCGACGACCTAGATCCGCTACGCCTCGAACAAGGCGTCGCGCTGGTGATGGTCCCGCCCGGCACGCCGATCCCCGAGGCGGACATGATCGTGCTTGCGGGCTCGAAAGCCACGATCCCCGATCTCGCCTTCTTGCGCGCGCAAGGCTGGGACATCGATATCCTTGCGCATCACCGCCGGGGAAAGCCGGTGCTGGGCCTCTGCGGTGGTTTCCAAATGCTGGGTCGCAGCATCGCCGATCCGCACGGTATCGAAGGCGCGGCGACGACGGTCGCGGGGCTGGGGCTACTCGATATCGACACGGTGCTCACACCGACCAAGACGCTCGAGCGGATCGAGGGGATCGCCAAGGGCGCGCGCTTCGAAGGCTATGAGATGCACATGGGCGCGACGACCGGCGGCGACCTGAACCGCCCCGTCGGTCACCGCGCCGACGGCAGCGCGGAGGGTGCGACAAGCGCCGACGGACTGGTCCACGGGAGTTACGTCCACGGCCTATTCGGGCTTGCCGAGCAACGCGCGGCGTGGCTGGCCCGGCTCGGCGTCGACGCGGTCGGACCTGACCATGCGGCCTCGATCGATGCGGCGCTCGACGCGATCGCGGCGACGCTCGAACGTCACCTCGATCTCGATGCGATGCTCGACCTAGCGCAGCGCGCCGGCTGACGCACCGGCGATCGCAAAAGCGAGCAGGACGCCCGTCTCGACAAGCTCGATCCCCGCCCCGTGCGCGTCTCCGGTGACGCCTCCCAGTTTACGCCGCAACCACGCGGCGACGGCCAGTATCAGGAGTGGAACCGCCAACAGCGCGGGAGCCGCGACGGCAGCCAGCGCCAGCAGGAGCCCCCAGCCGACCAGGTCGCGCGATCGGACTGCGCCGGCGACCGCGGCGCCCAATCCCGTCGCCCGCAACGGCGGCAACAGCACTGCCCAGGCTAGCGGCCCCATGCGCGCCGCAAACGGTACCAGGATGACCAACCACCACGCCGTCAGCCCGACCGCGTGCAGCAGAACGAGTTTGGCGAGCATCTGGGCGACGATCGCGACGACACCGAAGCTGCCGATATGCGGATCGGCCATCACCGCGAGCAACCGCGTCCTGTCGCCATGCGCCGCACCCAGCCCATCGGCCAGATCGGCCAGCCCGTCGAGGTGCAATGCGCCCGTGACGGCGATCCACGTCAGCAATGCGGCGCACGCGCCGGTCCAGGGGTCGATCGATGCGCCTGCCCGTCCGGCTCCGGCGACAAGCGCGCCGATCGCCAGTCCAACCAGCGGATAGCACCGGATCGCCGCGGCAAAGTCGTTCGCCCCGGCCTCGACGCGCGGCATCGGCAGGCGCGTCAGGAAACCGAAAGCGACGACCAGCCGCTTCACGTCGAAAGTCCGACGATCTGAACAGTCCGATCCGGCCCAGGCCAGATCCGCAACGACACGAGCGCGGCATAAGGCAGGTCGAACGCCCATGTCTGCCGCCGGTCGAACCCACACAGGTCCGCGAGCGCCGCCCGGATCGCGCCACCGTGCGTGACGACCAAGGTCGGCACCGGCGGAAGTACCGCCAAGGCATTGCCGACCCGGTCCAGCAACAACGACCATCGCTCACCGTCCAGCGGCGAAGCCGCGTCCGGATCGTCGTGGAACCGCGCGAAGGCCTCCGGATCGATATCGGCTGGACGCATTCCATCCCACACTCCGAAGTCGAGTTCACGCCACCGTCGATCGGCCTGACCGACGATGCCCCGCACGCTGCCGATCGCCGTCGCGCAATCGCGTGTACGCTTCAGGTCTGACGACACGATCGCGGCGACCTCCAATCCTGCGGCGCGCTGGACGCATGCCGCAACGCCGGCCTCCGTCACCGGATCGTCGGTGCGCCCCAGCAACAGGCCTTCGCGGACGGGAGCGCCATGCCGCATCAGGTACAGCATGTGCGAGCCGGTCACGCGACCGAGACCCCCGCCTCGGCAAAGGTCGCCATCTCGTCATGCGCCGCCAGCGCCGCGCGAACGAGCAAGGTCGCAGTCGCTGCGCCGCTTCCCTCGCCGAGCCGCATGCCTAGCGACAGCAGCGGATCGAGCCCCAATGCTCGCAACAGGCGCGCATGACCCGGCTCGGCCGACACGTGGCCGGCAAGACAATGCGCGAGGATATCCGGGCACGCAGCGGCGATCGGCGCGACCGCGGCACAGCATATGAAGCCATCGAGCATGACGGGCACGCCAGCGAGACGCGCCGCGATGACCGCGCCTGCGATCGCCGCGAGTTCGCGCCCGCCCAGCCTGCGTAGCGTCTCGAACGGGGTGGTTAGTGCATCCCGGTGCACCGCCAGCCCGGCCTCGACGGTCGCGATCTTGCGGGCCATGCCGTCGTCGTCGACTCCGGTACCGGGCCCGACCCAGTCGCGTGCCGATCCATCGAAGCTGGCGAGGCACAGCGCGGCGGCCGAGGTCGAGTTGCCGATCCCCATCTCGCCGAGCACGATCAGATCGGGCGCGTCCGCAACGACGGCGGCGCCCGCGTTGATCGCCGCGAGGCATTCCTCCTCCGACATCGCCGGGGCGACGGTGAAATCGATCGTCGGCTGGTCGAGATCGAGCGGGACGACTCTGAGGTCGAGCCCCGCCGCGCGCGACAGCGCGTTGATCGCCGCGCCGCCATGTTCGAAATTGGCCACCATCTGCGCGGTGACGGAGGCCGGAAACGCACTGACGCCGCGATCGACGATGCCGTGATTACCCGCAAAGATCACCGTCCGGCCGCGATCGAGCCGCGGGCGTTCATGGCCCTGCCAGCCGGCCATGAAGACGGCAATCTCCTCCAACCGCCCGAGCGAGCCCGGCGGCTTGGTCAGTTGCCCCTGGCGCGCCACCGCTGCCGATCGAGCGGCTTCGTCCGGCTGCGGCAACGCGCTCAAGGATGATAGAAATGCCCCGGCCGTCGGAAAAAAGGTCATTCCACGACGAACCCAGCAGGCGGCGTGCGGGTGATGAAGTGGCCCTTCACCCCCTGCGGCCATTGCTTGAACGGCACCTGTCCGAACGCACTTTCACCGTAGAGCTTCGCGTAATCGAGGATCGCACGGGCAGCGTCTTCGGTTGGCTCGAACCGGCCGAGCACATAGCCGACCTTGGCGGGTGCGCGCAGATGGATCGTGCAGAAATCCTGGCACGCGAACAGGCACGGCATCTCCTGCACGGCTACGTCGGCATAGGCGGGATCGCTCGCCTGCACCGCCTTCAGCGCACTGACCAGCCGCGCGCCGCCACGCTGGCCCTGCTCGTCGTCGCGCGCGTCGGCGGAATGGCGGCACGTGTTGCACGCGACCACCGCGACGCCGTCCTCGACCGGCTTCAGCATGTCCGTTCCCGGACGATCTTGGAATGATGTGTACTTGGCATAGGAACCCCTTCGGACAGTCGGTCCCGCACCGCGCAAAGGGCGAGAGGCGCACGCCTCCAGCCTCCGCGCGACGCGAAGCGATGTCGTCGCTCGGGGTGTTACCCGTCCGTTCGGCGCACCCTGGCCGGACGAAAGACGACCGCGACGGGCAGGTCTCCTGGCTCGCGGGTCAACGCCGTCCGCGCCGCCTTCTCGGGAACATCCCAATGGCATGAGGCACGATGGCTCGCCGCGTACAGTTGCAGGGGCAGCCGGGTGTTTCCCGTTCCCATTTTCATCCCCCTCGGCGTGAGCATCGGGAGAACCTGTCGCGGGGGGGAGCGATACGCGTACGATCGACCGTAGACAAGCAGCCTCTAATCCTCCCCTTGCAGGGGAGGTGGCAGCCCATTTGGGCTGACGGAGGGGTGACCCGCCATCGAGATCGCAACACCCCTCCGTCTGGCAAGTGCCAGCCACCTCCCCTGCAAGGGGGAGGATCAAGAAGTCAGAACTCCACGCCCGCCTGCGCCTTCACCCCCGACCGGAACGGATGCTTCACCTGCGTCATCTCGGTCACCAGGTCCGCCACCTCGATCAGCGCGTCCGGCGCGTTCCGCCCGGTCACCACGACATGCGTCATCTCCGGCTTCGCCGCCAACACGGCGAGAACCTCGTCGACCGGCAGATACTCATACCGCAAAACGATGTTCAGCTCGTCCGCGACCACCATCGCATAGGACGGATCCGCGATCATCCGCTTCACCTCGTCCCAAGCCTCGCGCGCCACCGCGATGTCGCGCGCGCGATCCTGCGTGTCCCAGGTGAAGCCCTCTCCCATCGGCTTGAACTCGCACAGCGCGGGGAACGCATCGAAGATCGTCTTCTCGCCGGTCGCCATCGCGCCCTTGACGAACTGCACCACGCCGACCTTGCGGCCATGCCCGATCATCCGCACCGCCATGCCGAACGCGGCGGTCGACTTGCCCTTGCCCTTGCCGGTGTGGACGATGACCAGCCCCTTCTCGATCGTCTTGCTGGCGACGATCCGGTCGTGGACCTCCTTGCGCTTGGCGCTCTTGGCATTCTGCTCGTCGTCGGTCCGCATGATCATGTCCTCTCGCGCTCCCGATGGCGGATCGCGCCGCGCGGCGCTAGAGCGACCGACATGCTCCGCATTACCGACCTCAAGCTGCCGCTCAACCACGCCGACGAAGCGCTCCCCGCCGCGATCCGCGATCGTCTTCGCGTCACCCCGCGCGACCTGATCCGCTACACCATCGCCAGACGCGCGCACGATGCCCGCGACAAGATGGACATCCAGCTCGTCTATTCGGTCGATGTCACGCTGAAGAACGAGGACACCGTCCTCACGCGCTTCCGCAAGGATCGCCACGTCCAGCGCACGCCGGACACGGGATATCGCTTCGTCACCAAGGGCGGCGCGAGCTACACCGGCCCCCGCCCGGTCGTCGTCGGCGCAGGCCCCTGCGGCCTGTTCGCCGGGCTCATCCTGGCGCAGATGGGCTTCCGCCCGATCATCCTCGACCGCGGCAAAGTCGTCCGCGAGCGCACCAAGGACACGTGGGGGCTCTGGCGCAAGAGCGTCCTCAACCCCGAATCCAACGTCCAGTTCGGCGAAGGCGGTGCCGGTACCTTCTCCGACGGCAAACTCTGGAGCCAGATCAAGGACCCGCGTCACCTCGGCCGCAAAGTCCTGACCGAGTTCGTCAAAGCTGGCGCCCCACCCGAAATCCTGACCGAAGCGCACCCGCACATCGGCACCTTCCGCCTCGTCACGATGGTCGAGAGCATGCGCGAGACGATCGAAGCGCTCGGCGGTGAATACCGCTTCTCGACGCGCGTCGACGGTCTCGACATCGTCGAGGAGGCAGGCACCCGTCAACTCCGCGGCCTGCACCTGAGCACCGGCGACTATCTCGAAGCCAACCACGTCGTCTTCGCGGTCGGCCATAGCGCCCGCGACACGTTCGAAATGCTGCATGCGAAGGGCGTATACGTCGAAGCCAAGCCGTTCTCGATCGGCGTGCGCATCGAGCATCCGCAGTCCTGGATCGACGAAGCACGGTTCGGGCCATGCGCGGGCCATCCCGATCTCGGCGCGGCGGCGTACAGCCTGTCGCACCACTGCAAGAACGGGCGGACGGTCTACAGCTTCTGCATGTGTCCGGGCGGCACCGTCGTCGCCGCGACCTCCGAGGAAGGGCGCGTCGCGACCAACGGCATGAGCCAATATTCGCGCAACGAACGCAACGCGAACTCGGGGATCGTGATCGGCATCGACCCCGAGCGCGACTATCCCGGCCACCCGCTCGCCGGGATCGAACTCCAACGCCACTGGGAATCGCGGGCGTATGTCGCCGGCGGCTCGAACTACAAGGCGCCCGCGCAACGCATCGGCGACCTGCTCGCAGGGCGCGCGTCGACTGCGCTCGGGTCGGTGATCCCGTCGTACAAGCCGGGCGTGCACATGACCGACCTGTCGGAGTGCCTGCCAGAGTTCGCGATCACTGCGCTGCGCGAGGCGTTGCCGGCGTTCGGGCGTGAGATTTCGGGTTACGATCATCCTGATGCGGTGCTCACAGGGGTCGAGACGCGGACGTCATCGCCGGTCAGGATCACGCGCGGCGATGATTTCGTCAGCCTCAACACGGTTGGCCTGTTCCCGGCAGGTGAAGGCGCAGGCTATGCTGGCGGGATCCTGTCCGCGGCGGTTGACGGGATCAAGGTCGCGGAAGCGGTTGCGCTTAGCCTGGTGGCGTAACTCGGACATTCCTTGTTCCCCCGCGAAGGCGGGGGGTCCAGGAACCACAAACGCCGACGTCCGTAACCCTGGGCTCCCGCCTTCGCGGGAGATCAGATAAGGCTGCGACACTGAGGTTTCAGGCCTGATTGTCAGGACGACTTCAGGGCACCTCCCCGGCGGAGGCCGGGGTCCAGTTGGGGGACAGCCGTGACTGCGCGAAGCGTTCGCTTACTAAGCTTTCCCAACTGGGCCCCGGCCTTCGCCGGGGAGGTGCGTGGGCGGGACGACGATTGTATTCGAAGGCTGCTAAGTCGTTCGCGGGCAAGAACCGTGGTGCTCCCGGTGCGCTTAAAATAAAAGCTCGCCCCCCACCCCCTCACTTCCGCCGTTGCGGCCCCGTCTCGATCAACCATGCTCGTGGCAGCCCGGTCGGCTTGACCACCCCATCCAACCGCCGCGCACTCACCAGCGCGACCCGCTTCAGGATCATCTGGTCCTTGAACGCGTCCATCCCGCCGCCGGTCGGCTTGGCGAGGATCCGCTTCACCACGTCCATCCCCGCGACGACATGCCCGAACGCCGCATAGCCCGGATACCCCCGCGCGCGCGTCCATCGCCGGGGCGGGCCCGATCGTGATGAAGAAATTCCCGCCCGCCGATGCCGGCGTCATCCCGCGCGCCATCGAGATCGTCGCGTCGAGATGCTTAATCCCGGTCATTGCGGTAGTCTCGAGCGGAAACGGCGGCAGGATCCGCCGTGCATCGGTTCGGATGCCCGCCTGTATGAAGCCGAGCTTCGGCGCGGACTTCTGGCGGCTCGCTCGGTAGAAGTCCGTGCCGTCGAACCGGCCGTCATCGACATAGGCGAGGAAATTCGCGGTGGTCTTCGGCGCATGGCGGGCGTCGAGCGCCAGCAGGATCGGCCCCTCCGACGTGACTAGGCGCACGCGAACAAGGCCCGGCTTCGGTCCCGGTTCGGCGCGCTGTACCGCCCGCCTTGCCGGCTGCGCCGTTCCTGCCGTCGCCAAGGCCGCAATGGCTACGAAGCCGATCATCAAACGTCGCATTTCGATCACCCACGCCTTTACCGATTGGCGGCGGCTACCTGTCCGTTTGCGGCGAGGCAAGCGCGGGGGGGATATCTAGTGACGTGGAGTAAACCGGTTATCACCGTTGGTACCAACGTCAGTTTTGCACCGCTCAGCATGCACCAGCGAGCGCTTCGGCTTAGTTCCATTCTTCCGAGTAGGCACCTCCCCGGCGGAGGCCGGGGCCCAGTTGGGAAACGTCGGTGATGTAGGTTTGCGCTTTGTCACTCAGGCCATGCCAACTGGGCCCCGGCCTTCGCCGGGGTGGTGTACCTGTGGGCAATTCGTCTTAAACCTTCTTGCGCGCAGGGTAGCTCGTAGAGCCGAATCACACCGCTACGACCGCCCCCCTGCCCCCTCAAACATAGCGCGGGATCGGCCCCACCTGCGGCGTCTGGTCCGGCAGGTCCACCATCGTCTCGTCCACGAAACACCAGCCCCAGCCCTCCGGCGGGTCACAGCCCTCGATGATCGGATGCCGCGTCGCGTGGAAGTGTGCGGTCGCGTGGCGGTGCGGGGAGTCGTCGCAACAGCCGACATGACCGCATTCGCGGCACAGCCGCAGATGCACCCATTCGCTGCCGATCCGGAGGCACTCCTCGCACCCCTTCGCGCTCGGCGTTACGTCGCGGATCGTCTCCATGTGCGTGCAGCCGTAGCTCATTCCGCGTGCCTTTCCGCCATGTCTGCCAAAACCGTATGGATCTGCGCGACCACCGCCGCGCCTTCGCCAACCGCCGCCGCGACGCGCTTGGTCGATCCGGCGCGCACGTCGCCGATCGCGAACACACCCGCGCGGCTCGTCTGCAACGGCAGCGCGGCGGCGCCGGTGACGATGAACCCCTTCTCGTCGGTATCGACACAGCCCTTCAGCCAACCCGCATTGGGGTCCGCGCCGATGAACAGGAACAGGTGTCGCATCGCGCACCGCGTCTCGGCGCCGTCGCTGCGTTGGCGGAAGATTGCCCCGGTTAGCCCTGTCGCGCGCTCGCCCTCCAGCCCGACGATCTCGGTGCCGACGCGGATCGTCACGTTGGGCAGCGCGGCGATCCGATCGATCAAATATTTCGACATCGTCGCGGCCAGCGGGCGGCGGACGATCAGGTGCAGGTGCTTCACGCGCGGCGCGAGGAACACCACCGCCTGCCCGGCCGAGTTGCCGCCGCCGACCAGCGCGACCTCCTCACCCTCGCACAACCGCGCCTCGATCGGCGATGCCCAATAGGACACGCCGGCGCCCCTCGAACTCTGCAAGGTCCGGGATGTCGGGCCGCCGATACCGCGCGCCAGACGCGACGATCACGGTCCGCGACTGGACGCGTCGATCGCCGGGCAGTTCGAGCGCAAGCGGGTCGCCCGCGGGCCGATCCTCGTCGCAATCGAGATGCTCGACGGTCAGCGGGATCGCGATCTCCGCGCCGAACTTGAGCGCCTGGTTGAATGCGCGCCCGGCCAACGCCTGCCCCGAAATGCCGGTCGGGAAGCCCAGGTAATTCTCGATCCGCGCCGATGCCCCCCGCCTGCCCGCCGATCGCACGCTCGTCGAGCACGATCACCGACAGACCTTCGGACGCCGCATACACCGCCGCCGCCAGCCCCGCCGGCCCCGCACCGACGATCGCGACGTCATACACGGTGTTCGGATCAAGCTCCGGCGTGATCCCGAGGCACGCGGCGACCTCGATATCCGACGGCCGTTTCAGCACAGTACCGTTGGGACAAACGACCAGCGGCAGATCGCTCGACGCGACACCGGTCCGCTCGACCAGTGCACGCCCTTCGTCGTCGGATGCCGCATCGAGGACGATGTTCGGATAGCCCGATCGCGTGAGAAACCCCTGTAGTCGAACGACGTCGGGACTGTCCGGCAGGCCGACGATCACCGTCCCCCCGCTGCCCTGCTCGATCAAGCCGACGCGGCGCAGGATCAGTGCGCGCATCACGATCTCGCCGACGTCCGCGGAGCCGACCATTAGCGCGCGCAGGTGCGCCGGATCGAACGGCAGCGCGGTACACCCTTGGGGGCCAGCGGTGCCGCCCGCGATCGTCGGGCGTCCGGCGAGCTGGTTGACCTCGCCCGTCAACTGCCCCGGGCCGTGCGAGGTAATCGGTGCCTCGTGACTGAGCCCGTCGCGACGGACGACGTCGATCGTTCCTTCGAGCACGAGCCATGCCGCGACGCCGTGCTCGCCGATCGCATAGACCTGCTCGCCCGGAGCAAACACGCGCGCTGGACCGCTCGCAAAGCGCTTTGCCGTCTGAAGCTGTTCCGCGTTGAGCACCGGGAACATCTGGTGATCGCGCGCGCCGAGATCGCTCATGTCTGCGCCACTGGTTCGAGCCCGAGCAACAGCGTCGGGATCAATTCGGACACGGTCGGATGGATCGGCACCGCCCAACGCAACGCGGACACCGGCTGGTCGGCGTTCATCATGTCGAGGATCCCGTGGATCGCCTCGTCGCCGCCGGTGCCGAGGATCGCCGCCCCCAAAATCCGTTGTGTATCCGCATCCGCCACGATCTTCATGAACCCCTTCGTCTCGCCTTTTTCGACCGCGCGCCCGACGCGGGTCATCGGCCGTTTCGAGACCAGGATCAGCCGCCCCGTCTTCTCTGCCTGCGCCTGCGTCAGCCCGACGCGGGCGAGCGGCGGATCGGTGTAGAGCGCATAGCCAACCAGCCGCTCGCTCAGCGTCCGGTCGTCATGATCGAGCAGGTTCGCCGCGGCGATCTCGAAATCGTTATACGCGGTATGCGTGAATGCGCCGCGCCCGTTGCAATCGCCCAGCGCCCATACGCCCGGCACGTTGGTCTGCAGCATGTCGTCGACGGTGACATAACCCCTCTCGTCCGTCGCGATCCCCGCGAGATCGAGCCCGAGGTCGTCGGTATTGGGGCGCCGGCCGACCGCCAGCAGCACATGGCTCCCGATCACCTTCGGATCGCCCGCCTGGCAATCGACCGATACCGCGACGCCGTCCGCATGGCGCGCGAACGCGATGCAGTTCGCGCCGGTTCGCACGGTGATCCCCTCGTCTTCCAATATGCCCCGCACGGCGTCCGACACGTCGGCATCCTCGTGCGCGATCAGCCGTTCGCCGCGCTCCACCACCGTCACCGCGGCGCCGAACCGCCGATACATCTGCGCGAACTCGAGCCCGACATAGCTTCCGCCGACGACGACGAGATGCGCGGGAATCTGCTCCAGCGCGACCATGTCGGTATTGTCGAGATGCGGCACGTCGCCGACACCGGGCATGTCCGGCACGCTCGCGCGGCCGCCGACATTGAGGAAGATGCGCGGCGCGGTCATCTCCTCGCCGTCGACGGCGATCGTCCGCGGTCCGGTGAAGCGGGCGTGGCCGCGCAGGAACGTGAGGCCCACCATATTCTCGAGCCAGCGCTCGTTGCCCGATCGCGCATCCATCACGACCTTGCGCGCGCGCGCCGCGACGGCGGGCATGTCGACCGTGACGTCACCGGTCGCGATCCCGAAATCCGCCGCGCGTCGTGCGAGGTACGCGGCATAGGCACTCGCCACCAGCGTCTTGGTCGGCATGCAGCCGGTATTGACACAGGTTCCGCCGACCAGCTTCCGCTCGATCAGCGCGACCGTCATGCCCGCGGCGGTAAGGCGGCCTGCCAGCGGTGGCCCGGCCTGCCCGGCACCGATGATGATCGCGTCGAAATTCCGCATCAGATCGACAGCACCACCAACACCGCCAGGAGGATCGCGACCGCATCCTCGATCAGCGCGGCCGGTCGATCGCTGCCGAACGTTGCCGCCAGTCGCGCGCGCAAAGCCGCGCCGCCATAAATTCCGAAGACCGCACCGACGATCCCGAGAACGATCCCCGGCAACGGCACGCCGATGCCGTAGCCGACGGCCGCACCCGATACCCCGCCCGTGAGCAGCCGCGCGACGAACTGAGGCGGCACCTTGCGGCTGGGCGTGGACGGCAACTGATCGGTGACGAGTTCGGTGGCCGCGAGCAGCGTGAAGATCCACGGCGTGAACCGGTAGCCGAGGAACGCGAGCCATGTCCCCTGCAACGGCAGCATACCCTTGCTCGCAACCCAGGCGATCGCAGCCGGCGCCAGCATCGCGCGCAAACCGGCGACGATGCCGATGACGAAGGCGAGGATCAGTCCGTGAACGATCTGGGGGACGAGCATGGCGGTCTCCGATCCGGTGTGTTCGACATCGTCCCACGCACCGCCCCGAGCGTCAATTCGTTACGCATCCGATCTGGCCTCGATCCATTCGCGAGTTACCTTCAGCCAACCACCCGACCGGACCAAGCACCTGATATCGAAAGCGAACACGAGGCCATTTTCGCTCGAAATTATTTCGCCGCAGTCGCCTCGATCTCGACCAGGAACGCCGGCCCTGCAAGGGCCGCGACCTGGACGGTCGATCGCGCGACGGTGTTGGGGTTCTCCGCCGTCCCGAAATACATCTTGAACGCGTCGTTCATGCCCGCAAAATCCATCTTGCCGCCAAGCTTCGGATCGCCCGCGACGAACACGGTGAGCTTGATGATGTCGCTCATCGCATAGCCCTGCGCCGCGAGTATCGCCTTGATCTTGCTGAAGACGCTGATCGTCTGCGTCTTGGTATCGCCGAAATCGGCGGTCGTCAGTTGTGCCGGCGGTGTCTTGCTCGCCGGATCGATGGGAGCCGCCAACAGCATCTTCGCACCTGCCGGCACGGTGACGCCCTGAAGGATCAGCCCGGGCGGCGTGTTGGCGTGCCGGACGATCGTCGACTTGCCATCTGCGGCCATCGCCAAGCCAGGCAAGGCGAGCATTGCGCAGATCGCCACGGCCAGCGCGATGGAGTTCGTCTTGATCGTCATGTGTTTCTTTCCCAGTTGCGGATGCGAATGGTTCGGGCGCGGCGCGGTGTGCCGCCGCGCCCGATCTCTTCGAAGCTGACGGTCTCGCGGGCGGGATACTCACCCTTCGATCCTGTCGGGCCGGACGTCCACGTCATGCCGCGCGTCGCGAACGGTCCGCCCCCAATGCGGCCCGGTTAGCGCCTTGCGCCGCAACCCGCCTGGCCAGCGCCATGACCTGGCCGTGGGCGGACTGGATGCCGCCTTCCTGCCAGCCCGGAGTCTGGCTGAGCGCGGCGGATGCGAAATAGACGCGGCCGTCAGGCTTCTGGAGCAGGCGGAACTCGGGCGTGTCGATATGCCCCTCCTGCCGCCCGTTCGCGCTGCCCGCATTCCAGTCGGGCCACGGCCCCAGGCTGTACGGGATCTTGTGCCAGTTCACCGCGATGCCGTCGACCAGATCGCCGCCATGCCCCGGGTGCAGCCGGTCGATTACCCCGCGCGAGAACGCGATCTGCTCGGCGATCGGCCGCTTGGCGAACTCGGCGGCGTTGGGGCCCGACGAATAACAGCCGAGAATCATGCCGCGCGCGGAATGCAGTCCCGCCGAAGGATACCAAATCAGCCTGGTAGGGCCGCCGACGAACGAGATGCCGCCATAGATCTGTTCGCGTTCCCAGAAGCGCGGGCTTTCGAACGCGACCTTGTTCGAATGATCGTAGACCACCCCGGCGATCGTCGTCTTCAGCGCGGGCGAGAAGTCGGTATCGATCGTCGCGAGCACCGGGAACGGGATCGTGCAGATGATGTAATCCGCCGTCACGGTGTCGACCACGCCGCTCGCCTTGTCGCGGTAGGTCACGTCGACGCCGCGCGCGGTATGGCGGATCCTGGTGACTTCGGCGCCGCGGATCGCGGGGCGGCGCAGGTTGCGATCGAACCCGGCATGGATCCGGTCCATGCCGCCCACCGGCTCGAACATCGTCGCCTGCATGTAGAGATTGTCCTCGAACAGCGTCATCGGCAGCCGTTCGTTCGCCAGCAGCTGGTCCATCGGCACTGCGCTGCCTGCCGACGAGAAGGCGACGCCCGCACCCGGCGCAGTCCCGAACCCCGATCGCTCGGTACCCGCAAACGCATAGTCGGTGCCGAGATCGCCATATGCCTTGAGGAACGGCAGGAGTTTCTGCTTGTCCGCCGCCGTCACCGACTGATCGAGCGCACCCTGGTTGATCGCCTTCGCCAACAGTTCGGCGATGTGACCGCGCATGTCGTTGATCGCGGTCCGCATACGGATCTTGCTGCCGTTCTCGCCCATGACATAGGCGGAGCGGCTCGAATTGACCTCGACCTCCAGCGGCACGCCGAACTTCTTAGCGTACCCGATCAGGCCCTGGTGGAAGCTCGGGATACGCGCAGGCCCCGCGTTGAAGTAGATTCCGTCGGAAAATTTGGCAGTTTGCGTCTGCTCGCCGATCATCTCGATCCTGTCGCCGTCGCGCACCGTCCAGGCGCGGCCGCAGACACGCTCGCGCGCTTCGAGCAACGTGACACGGAAACCAGCCTGTTCGAGCTCGTAGGCAGCCGTCAGCCCGGCGATCCCGGCTCCGAGCACGACGACGTGCGTTCCCTTGCCCAAATTTGGCGTCAGCGTGGCGAGCGCTTCGGCATGCGACGTGCCGATCAATCCTTCGGTCAATCCCAGCGCCTGCATCGCACCGAGTGTCGCGCTCAGCCCTCCCATCAGGCCAAGTCGTCGCAATATCGTCCTGCGTGTAATCGCGGCGTGTATAGTCATCGAGGCCCCCGAGGCGACAAGCCTTCCCATGGCTTGCCGAACGTCAGAACACCGCTGGGTCGAACCCGTCAGCGGCCTCGCAGGATCATCATCCCCCGATCAATCCCGATGGACGTCAGATCAGGAACGGAAAAGAACACATAGTTCGCTTCCGTTCGGTAATCCGACACGTTGCATCTTTTGACTGACCGATTCGGATTGAACATTGCTTCAGCATGTAACGCAAATGAAATCTTTCTTGCTGCGGAACTCGACCGTCGTTGCCGATCCACGACTTATCCGGCGGACCTACAGGTCTTGAATTCCGCTCGACCTCCAGCCAATTCTCGGACTGATCCTTTCACCAAGAGACCTGTCACATCCTATGACCACTGAAACCGCCTCCGCACCTGAAACGTCCGCGCCCGAAACCCATGCCTTCGAGGCGGACGTCGCGCGGCTGCTCCACATGATGGTGCATTCGGTCTATTCGGATAAGACCGTATTCCTGCGCGAACTGATCTCGAACGCCGCCGATGCGTGTGAAAAGCTGCGGTATGAGGCGTTGAGCACGCCCGAGTTGCTTGGGGACGAGACCCGGCTGGCGATCGCGATCACGCTCGATCCCGACGCCAAGACGCTGACGATCGAGGACAACGGCATCGGCATGACCGCCGAGGACATGGGCGAAGCGCTCGGCACGATCGCGCGCTCGGGCACCAAGGCGTTCATGGATCGGATCGCCGCGTCGAGCGGTTCGGATGGCGCGCAGTTGATCGGCCAGTTCGGCGTCGGCTTCTATTCCGCGTTCATGGTCGCATCGAAGGTCGACGTGATCTCGCGGCGCGCTGGCGCAGACATCGCCTCGCTTTGGTCGTCGGACGGCCTCGGCACCTACACGATCGCCGACGTGCCGACCGCGGACGCCCCTGCCCGCGGCACCCGCGTCGTGCTGCACCTGCTCGACGACGCGACCACCTACACCGACCGTTTCACCGTCGAGCGCCTGATCAAGGACCAGTCGGGCCACGTACCCGTGGCGATCACGCTGCGCGAAAAGCCCGATGCCGAGCCGGTCGATGTCGCGGACGGTGCCGCGCTGTGGACCAAGCCGAAGGCGGATATTTCCGCGGAGGATTATGCCGATTTCTACCGCAGCGTCTCCGGCCAGTATGACGAGCCCGCGCTGACGCTCCACTACCGCGCCGAGGGGCTGCACGAATATTCGGTGCTCGCCTATGTGCCGGGTGCCAAGCCGTTCGACCTGTTCGATCCCGACCGCAACGGCCGTATGAAGCTGTACGTCAAACGCGTCTTCATCACCGACGACGCCGAGGTCCTGCCGCGCTATCTTCGTTTCATGCGCGGATTGGTGGATTCGTCCGACCTGCCGCTGAACGTCTCGCGCGAGATGATCCAGGAAAGCCCGATGCTCTCGGCGATCCGCAAGGGCGTGACCGGCCGCGTACTGTCCGAACTCGACAAGCTCACGACCCGCGATCCTGAAGCGTATGCGAAAATCTGGGAGAATTTCGGCGCGGTCCTGAAGGAGGGGCTGTACGAGGATTTCGAACGGCGCGAGGCGCTGCTGAAGCTCGCCCGGTTCAAGACCACGACGTCCGGCGGTGCTTGGCGTTCGGTTGCTGACTATGTCGCGGCGATGAAGGACAACCAGACCGCGATCTATTACGCGGTCGGTACCGATCTCGACCGCCTCGAAGCCTCGCCACAGCTCGAGGGGTTCCGCGCGCGTGGGATCGAAGTGCTGTTGCTGCCGGACTCGGTCGACGGCTTCTGGGTGACGGCGGGCATCGATCATGACGGCAAGCCGTTCAAGTCGGTCACACAGGGCGCTGCCGATCTCGGCCTGATTCCGCTCGTCGACGGTGCCGAGCAACCGACCGCCGATGCGACGCCGGCGGTCGCCGACTTCATTGCATTCGTGAAGACGACGCTCGCAGATGCCGTTTCGGAAGTCCGCGCGTCCGAGCGCCTCACCGACAGCGCGGTCTGCCTCGTAGCAGCAGACAGCGGCATGGACCGCCAGCTCGAACGCATCCTCGCGGCGAGCGGTCAGGCGATGCCGGCGGCCAAGCCGGTGCTGGAGATCAACCCGCGCTCGGCATTGATCGCCAAGTTGGCAGCGCTCGGCGAGGACGAGACGGCCCTGCGGGAGGACGCGGCGCACCTGTTGTTCGACGAGGCGCAGATCGCCGACGGGGAGCGCCCGATCGATGCCCGGGCATTCTCCGCTCGCCTGACGCGACTGTTCACGCGCGCGCTGAGCTAACCGCCCCGACCGCGGTTTCGCAGGTTTGCGGAACCGCGGTCCAGCGAATACCCCGTTCCAAAGACTGAGGAGCAGGATATGTCGCCCATTCTAGACCGTCGCCAGATGCTGACCGGCGGCGCAGCCATCGCTGGCCTGTCGCTCAGCTCGACCGCCGTGTTTGCGCAAAGCGACCGGATCGAGAGCCTGATCGCCAAGATGACACCCGCCGAAAAAGCGGGCCAGCTCAGTTGCTTCTCGGATCAGATCCGCCCGATCGGCGTCCCCTTCAACCCCGGCCTCGCGACCGGCGGCGCAGCAGAGCAGCTCGCTCGGATCAAGACCGGGCAGATCGGCATGCTCTTCAACGGTGTCGGCTATGCCGGTGCCAAGGCGGCGCAGGACGCCGCGCTCGCGACCCGCTTGAAGATTCCCCTGATCTTCGCCGGCGACGTCATCCACGGCCTGCGAACCGCCTACCCGCTGCCAATCGCAGAGGCCTGCGCGTTCGACCCCGATCTGGCGATGCGCACCGCACGTGAGGCCGCGCTTGAGACCACGGCGCTCGGCATCCACTGGACCTTCGCGCCGATGGTCGACGTCGCGCGCGATCAACGCTGGGGTCGTGTCGCGGAAGGCTCTGGTGAAGACCCGTATCTCGGCATGGAACTCGCCAAAGCACGCGTCCGCGGCTTCCAGGGCAACGATCTTCGCGACCCCACGCGCGTTGCCGCCTGCGCCAAGCATTTCGCCGCGTACGGAGCGGTTTCCGGTGGCCAGGATTACAACTTCACCGAAATTTCGCCCGCCACGCTGCACGAAGTCCATCTCGCGCCGTTCAAGGCGGCGGTCGATGCTGGCGTGGCGACTTTGATGAGCGCGTTCAACGACATCGACGGCGTTCCTTCCAGCGGCAATCACTGGCTGATGACCGACCTGCTGCGCGGCGAATGGCGGTTCCGCGGGATGGTCGTCGGCGACTATACCGCGGACGAGGAACTGATCGCGCATGGCTATGCCGCCGATGGCCGCGACGCCGCGAAGAAGGCATTCATGGCGGGCATGGACATGGACATGCAATCCAACCTGTTCAATCTGTGGCTCCCTGACCTAGTCGAGAAGGGCGAGGTCCCGCTCGCGCGGCTCGACGAAGGCGTTCGGCGCGTGTTGCACCTGAAGGACGCGATCGGCCTGTTCGACAACCCCTATCGCTCGGTCAGCCAGAAGGCGGAACGCACCAGCATTTCGACGCCCGCCATGCTGAAGCTCAGCCGCGAGGCCGGGGCGCGTTCGATCGTATTGCTGAAGAACGACGGTAACCTGCTGCCCTTGAAGAAGAACCCAGGCCGTATCGCGTTGATTGGCCCGTTCGCGGAGGATCGCAAAAACGTCGTAGGCACCTGGGCGTTCATGGCTGATGAAAAACTCAACGTCTCGATCGCGCAGGGCCTCCGCGCTCGCGGACTGACGGTCACGACGGCGCCGGGATCGGAAATCGAAGCCCCCCTGCCCGGTGGGATCGCCGCGGCCGTCGCCGCTGCGCAAAACGCGGACATCGTCCTGCTCGCGGTCGGGGAATCGCAGCTCATGTCGGGCGAAGCGCAATCGCGTACCGAAATCACGATCCCCGCATCACAGATGGCACTCGCCGAAGCCATCGCGAAGACCGGCAAGCCAATGATTGTCCTCCTCCGCCACGGCCGCGCTCTTGCCCTGCATGGCGCAGTGAAAACCGCACCAGCCATCCTCGCGACGTGGTTTCTCGGTTCCGAAAGCGGTCATGCGATCGCCGACGTGCTGTTCGGCGACGTCAACCCTTCCGCCAAGCTGTCCGCCAGCTTCCCCAACGAGAGCGGGCAGGAACCCTATTTCTACAATCACAAGAACACTGGCCGCCCGGCGCCGAATACGGGCAGCCAGGGAATACAAGTCGCGCTACCGCGAGACCAAGAACGAGGCGCTCTATCCGTTCGGTCACGGCCTGAGCTACACCAGCTTTTCGGTCTCGAACGTAGTCGTGCCAGCGCGGATGACCAGTGCGCTCACGGTGACCGCCATCGTGACGAATACCGGTGCCCAAGCCGGCGACGAAGTGGTGCAGCTCTACATCCACGACCGGGTCGCCAGCCGCACCCGACCGGTCCGCGAACTCAAGGGGTTCACGCGCGTCTCACTGGCGCCGGGCGCATCGAAGCGCGTGACACTGACCTTGAAGCGCGAAGACCTGCACTTCTGGGGTGACGGCGATTGGGTGATCGAGCCGGGCCTGTTCGACCTGTGGGTTGCGACGAGTTCGGTCGATGGCGAGAAACAGAGCTTCGAACTCGTATAACCTTGCTCGTCCGCGAAGCTACATCCGCACGACCCTGTTTCCGATCCGCTCGGCCTCTTCAGGGTCGTGCGTGACCATCAGGATCGGAAGCTTGAGCACGTCGCGAACATGCTCGATCGCCAGCATGATCTCCTCGCGGCGCGCACGATCGAGCGACGACAGCGGTTCGTCGAGCAACAGGAAGCGCGGTTGGCTGAGCAGCGCCCGGCCGATCGCCACTCGCTGCGCTTCGCCGCCGGAGAGCGTGCGCGGCCAGCGATCGAGCAGGTGATCGATGCCAAGAAAACCGATTATATCCTCGAACCGCTCCGCTTCGCCGCGGACGCCGTACAGCAAGTTCGCGCGCACGCGCATGTGCGGGAATAATCGAGCTTCCTGAAAGACATATCCGGCTTTCCGGCGCTCGGGTGGTACGTCCACGCCGTCACCGAACAGCGTTTCGCCATCGACCGCGATTCGACCGCGGTCGGGGCGGAGTAGCCCGGCGACCATGTTGAGCACGCTCGACTTGCCGGCGCCCGACGGGCCGAACAGCACCGTTGCGCCCTGGCCGGCCTCCAGCGTCAGCGATACCTGCGTATCGCCGAGGCGCTTCTCTATATCGATCTCAAAGGACATGGAGACCCCGGCCTGCACGGCGCGTCAACAGCTCCGACGCGATCAGAGCCATCAGCGACAAGCCCACGGATACACACGACAATCGCCACACAAGGGCATCGGCACCGGGTTGCTGGAGCGCGGAGTAGATCGCTAGCGGCAAGGTCTGCGTCTCGCCGGGTACGTTGGAAACGAAGGTGATCGTCGCGCCGAACTCGCCGATCGATCGCGCGAAGCCGAGCACCGCGCCGGCCAGCACGCCGGGGATGCTGAGCGGCAACGTCAGCGTCCAGAACACGCGCCACGGCCCCGCACCCAGCGTACGCGCCGCATTCTCGAGCCGTCGGTCGACCGCTTCGATGGAGATCCGCATCGCACGGACCATCAACGGCAGCGCCATGACGCCCGCCGCAATTGCCGCGCCCGTCCAGCGGAACAGGACCGTCACCCCGAACCAGTCCTGCAGCCACGCGCCGATCGGACCATTGGGACCGAACGCCAGCAACAGCAGCCAACCGGTGACGACCGGCGGCACGACCAACGGTAGATGGATCGCCGCATCGACGACGACTTTCCCCGGAAAGCGGACGCGCGCGAGTAGCCACGCCAGCGCGAACGCGATCGGCAAAGTCACCGCCATCGCGACGCCGCCGACCTTCAACGACAGCGCGACGATCCCCCATTCGGTCGCGTCGAGCACTAGCGCGCGGAGAACCCGTAGCGGACGAAGATCGCCTTGCCCGCGGGCGAGACGAGGAAGCGGCGGAAACCCTCGGCCTCCGGGTTCGTCGACGTCTTCAGCCGCGCGATCGGATAGGTGATCGCAGGGTGCGTTGCTTCCGGGAACACCCCGGCGATCCGAACCTTGGGCGACGCCTTGGCATCGGTGGCGTAGACAATCGCGAGCGGCGCCGCGCCACGCTCGACCAGCGCCAGCGTCGCGCGTACATTCTCAGCGCGCACCACCTTCGGCGACACCTGCGCCCAGACGCCGAGCTTTTCCAGCGATGCCTGCCCGTATTTTCCGGCGGGCACGGCGGTATCCGCAATGGCCAACGGCCCGGCGGTCAGTACGCGAACGAGCGCAGCCGGCGGGCGCACCGGGATCCGCACCTTGCTACCCGCTGGAGCCGCGACGACGAGGCGGTTGCCGAGGAACGTGACGCGGGTGCTGGTGACGATCAGGTTCTTCGCCGCGAGTTCGTTCATCCAGTCCTCGTCCGCCGACACGAACAAATCCGCCGGCGCACCGGATTCGACCTGCCGCGCGAGTGCCGACGATGCCGCGAACGAGATCGTCGGCTTCACGTGCCCCTTCTTCGCCCATGCATCGGCGGCGGCAGTCAGCGACTCCTGCAACGACGCGGCAGCGAGCAACAGCGGCGGACGTTTTTGTGCCTGGGCACCCGTCGCCCCGAGACTTGCCGCCATCACCACCGCCGACGTCAGATACCGCATGCCACCTACCCCTCGATCTCTGCGCGTACCGATATATAGCGCCGGGCCATAACGCCAGCCGGTTCGATACGTTGCGCGCCTAGTTCGCCGTGACCCGCCCGGTGCGCGCCAGCTTACCCCAGCCGACCAGCGGTCCGCGCAACGCCTGCGCGATCGCCTTCAGGACGACGTAGTACATCACCTGACGGTAGCCGATCCGCTGCGGGATCAGCAGCCAGAGCAGCCGCCAGCGCTCCTTGCGCTCCAAGGCAAAGCGCGATCGTGGCGGCGAGCAGGTCGATCGCGGTGAAGATCAGCCAATAGGCGAGCATCGTATAGACGTCGTGGCTCGTCTGCTCCCAGCCATGCGCCTGCACCGCAAGATACGTTGACGCGAAGCTGACTAGCAGCGCGAGATCGATGATCGGCGAGATCGACGCGAGCACGATCTGGAACACGATCGCCTGCGGCAAACCGACCCAGCCAAGCCCACGCGGCTGCGACCGGCCGATCGCCGAGCGGTGCTTGTAGAGACACTGCAACGTCCCGAACGCCCAGCGGAAGCGCTGTTTGGCAAGTGCACGCATCGTCTCGGGCGCCTCGGTCCAGGCGATCGCGAACTGATCGTATTGCACCTTCCAACCATGGCGCTGGATCGCAATCGTGAGGTCCTGGTCCTCGGCGAGCGTATCGTCGGGATAGCCGCCAACGCTGCGGACCGCCTCCAGCCGCCATGCGCCGACCGCGCCCGGCACGACGGTCATTGCGTTCAGTCGCGCGAGCGCGCGGCGTTCGAGATTCTGCGCGGTGATGTATTCGAGCGCCTGCCATTTGGTGATCAGATTGACGCGGTTGCCTACCTTCGCGTTACCCGCGACCGCGCCGAGCTTCGGATCATCGAACCAGCGCGCAAGACGGGCGATCGTCATCGGTTCGAACTGCGTATCGGCGTCGAGCGCAATCACGATCTCGCCGCGCGCCAGTTCGAGCCCGCGGTTGAGCGCGCGCGCCTTGCCGCCATTCTCCAGCGTCAGCAGGCGAACGCGGTCGTCGCCGGCGAACGCCTCGGCGACCACGCGGCTGGTGCCGTCGCTCGATCCGTCGTCTATGACGATCACCTCGATCGCGACATCGTTCGACGCCAGCACGCCCTCCACGGCGCGGACGATCACGCGCTCCTCGTTGAATGCCGGGATCATTACCGTCACGAACCGCGACGGATCGATCGCCGGGAACACCGTCTTCAACTCGCGACGTGCCTGGATCAGCGCCAGCGCGGAAAGTGCCAGGGCGCGCAAAATGCCGATCGTGATCGCGATGCCGAAGATCCAGCGGAGCGCGACGACGATGCCGCCGAGCGTGCTGAACAGCGCGAGGTCGGCCACCGCGGCAACACGGTCGCTCGACGAGATCACCGGCATCGACTGGTTGCGCGACAGCCCGGCGAGGGTAGAGACGGGGACGAAGCTGTAGCCCATCGCCCGCAACCGCTCGATGATGATCGGAAGTGCGGCGACGGTCTGCGCGCGGTTGCCACCGGCGTCGTGGAGCAGGATGACGTTGCCGCTGCGCTCGGGATTGCCCGCCTCGACGCCCGCAATGGTCCGGTCGATGATCGCCTGCACACCGGGCCGCTTCCAGTCGTCGGGATCGACGTGAAGACCGACCGAGATATAGCCGCGCTGCTGCGCCTCGAGCGCGGGCAGGATCTCGTCCGCGGTGCTCGGCTCGGCATCGCCGAAATAGGGTGCGCGGAACAGCCGGAGCGAGCGCCCGGTGAACGCCTGGAACAGCCGCTGCGTGGTGTTCAGCTCGTACTTCACCTGCCGCTGCGATACGTTGGCGAGGTTGGGATGCGTGTAGGTGTGGCTGCCGATCTCATGGCCTTCGTCGACCATCCGCTGGAGAAGCGGCCGTTCGGTGAGCGCGTTCTCACCGATGACGAAGAACGTCGCGGGCGCGTGCTCGCGCTTTAGCACGTCGAGGATTTGCGGCGTCCATTCGGGATCGGGGCCGTCGTCGAACGTCAGCGCCAGCTGTTTCGGGCGATAGCCGGTCCGCACGACGACGTACGGCGACGGCATCCGCGTGAAATTGACGTCGGCGATCGTGCCGTCCTTCGCCGGCACCGCGTCGCGGATACCGGTGACGGGTTCGGCGGCGATCTTGAGGATTTCGCCGCTGCCCTCGATATCGACATTGGTCCCGGCCGGCATGTTATCGATGGCATCGGGGATCGGCAGTTTGCGATGATCGCGGCCCCAGATCGACCAGAGCCCCGGGTCCTCCGAGCCGAGACGCCACAGCGCGACGCTGCCCAGGCCCGCCTTTTGCAGGAACGCGATCTGGTTGTACGCCGACGCCGCGTCGAGCAGCCAGACCTGATGCTGCACCCCGCCCTCGGAATAGGCGAAACTGCTGTTGCCGCTGGTCTTGTCGAAGGTCGGGACCGTCCCCGAGTCCGCCGCGGCCTGCCATGCCTCCTCGACATCGAGCGCATCGCCGTTGCCGCTATCCGCGCCTGCGTGCCAGTCATACGCGTAGGAGCCGATCGCCACGACCAACTTGGCGGGGGGGATGCCACGCGCAGCGTCGGCGACCATGCGCGCGAACCAGCGTTGCGACGCGATCGGGCCGGGTGCGCCGCTCGTCTCGTGCTCGTCATAGGCCATCAGGAAGACCTTGTCGGTCACCTTGGCGTAGGCGGGCAGGCTCCAGTCGGGGTTGGCAACCGGGGCTGCGATCGCGACGACCCAACCGCGCGGCGCGAACCGCGCGCGCGTTTCGGCGAGGAAGGCGCGGTAATTCGGCTGCGCCGATGCGGGCAGGTCCTCGAAATCGTAGAACACGCCGCCGGCATGGTTCGCGCTGAGGAACGGCACCAGCTTGTCGAGAAAAGCCGCACGCGCCTTCGGATCGGCGAACAGCGCGGCACTACCAGCGCCGTCCCAGTTTCCGTCGACCGCGTTTTGCACCATCGGCAGGATCATCGGCCGGTGGACCGCCTTGTTGAGGATGTCGCGCCCGGCCTGGTCGCGAAACACGGTGATGTGGTGATCCTTGCCGGTGATCGAGACCCAGCCGGGAATCAGCCAGTCAAGCTGTTCGACGTGCCGCGCGAGGCTCGCCGTGCTCGCCTCGTCCCACGGCGCGTGGAAGGCGATCGCGAGCGGCGGGTTGGCGCCGTTGCCGACACCGGGCTTGGCCGCGCTCGTCCCGAACAGTTGCTTGGCGTAGTAATTCAGGTCGCGCCTAGTCTCGCGGAGGATGCCGCCGCGCGGTGCGGGCAGCTTGTGGAGCGCGGGATGCTCGGGCTCTATCGGGAGCAGCGGCGCAGTCGGTACCGCGCCGATCGAGACGGCGAACATCGCGATCGACAGCAGCAGCAGCGCGATGAACGCCGCGACGCCAAAGGTGAACCGCCGACGACGACGGCCGCTTGCATCATAGAATACGGGATTGAGCGACATGGAGCGAGTATCAACCGGCCGAAGGCAAACGGCAACTCGCCGCAACGTTGCGCTACAATGCCATTTGCGCCCACGCTGCTGAAAAATGCGTCACGCGGGCGTTAGGTAGCGACGTCGAACTCCCTGCATCCCCTCCCCGTGCGGGAGGGGACCGAGGGGTGGGCGCCCCGCCCTAACACCTGCTGCGCTTGACGATAGCGCGAGCGCACCCCGCCCCCTCCCGCTTGCGGGAGGGGGGGAGGTCAGATCAACGGAACTTACCGCTGAGCGACACACCGATGATCCGCGGTTCGTTGAATACCGCCGCCATGTAGTTCTCGATCACGCCCTTGAGGTTCTTCTCGCCGGTGATGTTACGGGCGAATACCGCCAGCTCATAGGCATCGTCCGGCGCCGCATAACCGATCTTCAGGCCGCCCCTCGAAGTTGCCGTTCGCGGTGAACTCCTTGGTCTTGTACAGCACGAACTGCGTGTAGCCCTGGATGTTGAAGTCACCCGCGATGAACGCGCGACCGCCATTGCCGAGCGGCTGATCGTAGCGCGCGGTCAGGTCGACATTGTATTCCGGCGCATTCGGCAGCGGCTCGCCGTCGATCTTGACCAGATACGTCGTACCGAAAGCGCCGGGAACCGCGCGCACCGGCGCCGAGGGCGTGCAGACCACGACGTTGTTGAGCGCGCAGATCTGCACCTCGGTCGTCTTGTCGCGGATCGCGCTGTGCAACAGGCTAAGGCCGGCGCCCAGCGTGAGGTTCGGTACCGGCTTCCAATTGGCCTCGGCTTCCATGCCGTACGCCTCGGCCTTGTTGCCGTTGAACAAGATGCCGTTGCCGTTGACGTCGTTGCCGTTGAGCTGGATATCGTTGACGCGGTAGCCGAACACCGTGGCGTTGAGCGTCAGCGTATTGTCGAGCAGACGCGTCTTGATCCCCGTCTCCCACGACAGGATCGTCTCCGAGTTCGCGGTCGAGAAGTCGGAGTTGAACACCGCCGAACGACCCTGGATCGTCGGTCCGCGGAAGCCCTGGGCGACGCGCGAATACAGGCTGATGTCGGGGTTCGCCTGGTACAGGATGCTCGCATCCCAGCTCGGCTTGGTCGACTTGAGCGTGACGTCGCGGCGGAAGTTGGTCGGATACTGATTGACGCCAGCCGCATTCTGCACGGTCTTCAGCAACTGCGTACGCTTCTTGTCCTCGGTGATGCGGCCGCCAAGCGTTACCGTCAACTTGTCCATCAGCTCGTAGCTGACCTGGCCGAAGCCCGCCCACGAGGTGTTGACGTCATGCAACCGCACCCAGTTGTTGGGATTGCGCGCCGCCGTCGTCAGGAAGAACGTCCGCTGATAGAAGTCGGTGATGTCGCGGTTGTCGAAGTACAAGCCTCCGAGCTGCCAGTTGAAACGGCCACCGGGGGTGCCGGCAACGCGCACTTCCTGCGACCATTGATCGAGATCGCGGATCTGGCCCTGCGACTGGCCGAAGCCGTTGGCGACGCCGCGGACCGGGAAGTTCGCGCCCGCACCACCATCGGTATCGCCGCGGCTGAACCCGGACGTGGTCTCGTATGCGGTGATCGAGGTCAACGTGGCCGGACCGAAGTCATACGACGCACGCGCCGAGCCGCCATAGGTGTTGTAGCTCTGCGGGTTGTCGTTACCCTCGTCGAGCGACACGGTATTGCGCGGCTCGGCGGAGACGTCGTTCGAACCCTTCTTGAGCGCGCCGCGGTGGAACAACGTCGAGGTGCCGTCATACCAGCGCGCGTGGCCCGACAGGTCGAGGGTGAAGCGCTCGCCCGGTGTCAGCGCAAGCTGTACGCGGACGTTGCGATCGTCGAAGCCACCCATCGCGTCCTTGCGCGGCGTCGCGGTGCTGTCCTGGCTTACACCGGCATAGGCGTTATCGATGTAATCCGAGCGGTGCTGGAGCAGCGTCGACAAGCGGATCGAGAGGGAGGTCCTTGATCAGCGGACCGCCAACGCCCGCATCGAGGCTGACGCTGCCATAGCTGCCGACCGAGGCCGATGCGCGGCTCTCGAAGTCGTTGGTCGGCTTGTTCGTGTCGAACTTGATGATGCCGGCGGTGGTGTTGCGCCCGAACAGCGACCCTTGCGGACCACGCAGGACTTCGACTTGGCGGACGTCGAACACCGGGTTCGACTTCAGCACGACATGCTCGAGGATCACGTCGTCCTGGATGATCGTGACCGGCTGCGATGCACCGAGGTAGAAATCGATATTGCCGAGGCCGCGGATATAGAAGCGCGGGAAGATACGGCCGGTGGTCGATTCAACGTACAGGCCGGGGACGCGACCCGACAGCGCGAGCAGCGTGTCGTCGCCGCCTGCGGTATAGGCGCGCAGTGCATCGCCCGACGCGACGCCGACCGAGAGCGGCACCTTCTGGAGGTTTTCCGAGCGGCGCTCGGCGGTGACGACGATATCGTCCAAGCCTTCCTCGGGAGCGGCCTGCCCAGCCTGGGCCTCATCCTGGACCGGCGCGGCCTGTGCGAACGCAGCCGAGCCACCCACAACCGAACCAAACGCGACGCCGAGCATCAACGCCGACTTAACGACCGAAATCTTCAAGATGATATTCCCCAATAGTGCGGCGGCGTCCCTGACGACCGGCCGCACATCCCAATACGCAACGTCGCTACGCGCCATCGACCGCCCTCCCCGGACGGCCCGACGACGCCTCGCGACGCTCACTCCCCGGTTGGGCGGTTAGGCCGGGAATGTGTTGGTATGATGACAGTTGGTTACGGCGTTTTGGGTGATTGCAGGTTTGCGACACGGTGCGATATTTTTGCCGATGGCAGGAAGCGGAAACGCCATGCTAGCTTCGCCCTATGGACTTCGTGATGCGATTTTGGCTGACCATTCGGCGTTCGGGTTGGTTCGAGCCCAGTGCGACGGGCGGCATCTTCCCGTTCCCTTTTGCCTGGCAGGCTTGGGCGATCATGGCGGCATTTATCGCCGCGATTGCAGCGAGTGTCGTACTGCACGGCGAAGCGGCGTGGCTAACGCGGATTATCCTGTGCATCGGCTACATCGCGTTTGGGGTCGCGACGTACGAGTGACGGCGACCGCGGTGATGCGCCGTTCCAGCGCGGGTAGGCATTCGGGGTTTGGGTTGACGAGTGTTTCAACGTCGTCGCTCCTCCACGGCGGAAAGGTTCGACGTCGATCGCCGCACACAGTGGTAGCATGTTTCCCCGCGAAGGCGGGGACCCAGACTGGGCTCCCGCCTTCGCGGAAGAACAAGGAAGAGCGAACTGGCTTTCGAACTCAGCCTAAGCTGCGCCACGGCAAAGCCGCGTAATCGAACGACATGACCGAGTACACGCTTGGTCTGTCGCCGTCCGGCTTGGCGATGGACCACGGCTAAGCTGCTGCGCCGTTTAGCCTCGGACGCCTACGCGTCGTCGCCCATCCTCAGCGCGGCAATGAACGCCTCCTGCGGGATGCTGACCGAGCCGTATTCGCGCATCTTCAGCTTGCCCTTCTTCTGCTTTTCCAGAAGCTTCTTCTTGCGGCTAGCGTCGCCACCGTAACACTTCGCGGTTACGTCCTTGCGCATCGCGCTGATCGTCTCGCGCGCGATCACCTTGCCGCCGATCGCCGCCTGGATCGGGATCTTGAACAGATGGCGCGGGATCAGCTCCTTCAGCCGCTCGACCATGCCGCGGCCGCGCACTTCGGCGGTGCCGCGGTGGACGATCATGCTCAGCGCGTCGACCGGCTCCTCGTTGACGAGGATGCCCATCTTGACGAGGTGGCCCTCGCGGTAGCCGATCTGGTGATAATCGAAGCTGGCATAGCCCTTGGACATCGACTTCAACCGATCGTAGAAATCGAACACGACTTCGTTCAGCGGCAGCTCGTAGGTCGCCTGCGCGCGACCGCCGACATAGGTCAGGTTCTTCTGGATGCCGCGGCGGTCCTGACAGAGCTTCAGGACGCTGCCGAGATACTCGTCGGGGACGTAGATCGTCGCCTCGATCCACGGCTCGCTGATCGTCGCGATCTTGTTCGGCTCGGGCATGTCGGCGGGGTTGTGCAGCTCGATATGCGTCGTGCCGGACGGATCGGGGTGGGTCAGCTCGATCTCGTATACGACGGACGGCGCGGTGGTGATCAGGTCGACGTCGTATTCGCGGGTCAGGCGCTCCTGGATGATCTCCAGATGGAGCAGCCCGAGGAACCCGCAACGGAAGCCGAAGCCCAGTGCGGCCGATGTCTCCATCTCGAACGAGAAGCTCGCATCGTTAAGGCGCAGCTTCGAGATGCTCTCGCGCAGCTTCTCGAACTCTGCGGCATCGACCGGGAACATCCCGCAGAACACGACCGGCTGGACTTCCTTGAAGCCCGCGAGCGCTTCGAGCGCAGGCCGCTTGGCATCGGTGATCGTGTCGCCGACGCGGGTCTGCGCGACCTCTTTGATCTGCGCGGTGATGAAGCCCATCTCGCCGGTGCCGAGCTCGGTCAGCTGCTCGATCTTCGGACGGAAACAGCCGACGCGGTCGACCAGGTGCATTGTCCCGGTCTGCATGAACTTGATCTGCTGGCCCTTCTTCAGGACGCCGTCGATCACGCGCACCAGGATGACGACGCCGAGATACGGATCGTACCAGCTGTCGACGAGCATCGCCTTCAGCGGCGCCTCCGGGTCGCCGCTGGGCGGCGGGATCTTGGTGACGATCGCCTCGAGGATCTCGACGATGCCGATCCCGGACTTGGCCGACGCGAGCACCGCCTCGGACGCGTCGATGCCGATCACGTCCTCGATTTCCTTGCGTACCTTCTCGGGCTCGGCGGCGGGCAGATCGATCTTGTTGATGACGGGCACGATCTCGTGGTCGTGCTCGATCGACTGGTAGACGTTGGCGAGCGTCTGCGCCTCGACGCCCTGCGCCGCATCGACCACCAGCAGAGCGCCTTCGCACGCGGCCAGGCTGCGGCTTACCTCGTAGGCGAAGTCGACGTGTCCCGGCGTATCCATAAGGTTGAGGACGTAATCGAGACCGTCCTTGGCTTTGTACGCGAGACGCACGGTCTGCGCCTTGATCGTGATCCCACGCTCTTTCTCGATGTCCATGTTGTCGAGCACCTGCTCGGACATTTCGCGCGCGGTCAGGCCGCCAGTTTCCTGGATCAGCCGGTCGGCGAGCGTCGACTTGCCATGGTCGATATGGGCGATGATGGAAAAATTGCGGATGCGGTCGAGCGGAGTCATGGCGCGCTCCTAGCAGCGACACCGCGTGCGCGATAGATCGCGGACACACTCCATAATTGTCTTGAACGTTCGGGATGTCGCGGCTAGGGCGCTCACCGGCAATGTTGTCGGGGCGTGGCGCAGTCTGGTAGCGCACTGGTCTCGGGGTCCAGGGGTCGTAGGTTCGAATCCTATCGCCCCGACCATTGCCAATTTTATTGGGGTGAGTTTGCCCCCTCCCCGAACCAAACTCTCCGTGATGATGTAAGCGCGCACCGCCCAGCGGGCGCCCTGCCGCCGAGACAAAACCCAGCGTGCTAGAACGCGCTGGCGATCCGCTTTTGCATCGACCGAACGGGGCTCGCGATCACCGCCGGCATATCCTGCGCCTCATCCATCAGGGCCACGCGTCGATGCAGGTCGGTGCTTGCCCCGATCATCTCACGCGCCCGCGTCGGCAGCATCGCAAGTAGCGCCGCATCGGTGATCGGCGCATCGCCCAGGCGTCGCGCGGGATCGAGCGCGTCGCGGGGGGCGCAACTCCCCCGCCTGGACCGCGCGTTGCGTCAGCAGCCACGCGATGACGTGCATCAGCCGGGTTGTCACCTTGAGCGACTCGCAACTGAAGCTGACCCGGATCAGCGGATCGAGCGCCTCGCGTTCCACCCGACCGGCTTCGTCGAAATAGGTCCGTGCCTCGTCGGCCAGCAGCATCGCCTCGCTATACAGAGCGTCGATCAGGCGGCGCTGCATCCGCGATTCATAGCCGGCGTGGGTCATCGATTGGACAAATGGCACACCGGCCAGACGTCATCCAGAGAGGTTAACGATCCGCTAACCATCACCTGTCCCAAAATGCGCCAGTACGTGCGCGTTCCAGTTTAGGACGTTGCAATCACGCGATAATATCCGGGATCAGCAGGTCTTCCAGCGAGGCAATTTCGTCGCGAAGCCGCAATTTGCGCTTCTTGAGCCGCGCCATCTGCAACTGGTCGGGCGTCGATGCCAGCGCGAGGGCGGCGATCGCGTCGTCGAGATCGCGATGCTCGATCCGCAATGAATCAAGTCGAACTCTGGTCTGCGCGTCGTCCACTCGTCCCCCGATGGCTGCCGTCGTATCCGGTGCCCTTAGCAAACGCAGCGCAGTGCGCGAGTGCGAAACCGTCCCTGCAAGGCGGACCGGGGTCGAAAACGTACTTCAAGACGAATCGCGACCCCACCGCGCACGTTCGGTCCGTCGCGCCAAATCGTTCGACCAATCGATTTGGTCGGTTTCCGATGAAGACATTTTGATGACGGAGTGGTTTACTCCGTTCCCCAACCCGAATGCAGGAGGCAACCCACCGTGCAGACGACTCATCAGACAGCCCTGGAAACCAAGCATGCCGTGCTGGAGCAGCGGATCGCCGACGAAACGCACCGTCCGCTACCCGACGCCAACCTGTTGGCGAGCCTGAAGAAGCAGAAGCTGCGACTGAAGGAAGAGATCGTCAGCGTATAACGGTCGCCGATACCGCTCCCCGGGTCGATCCGGGGGAGCTACTTGCCGGAGTTACAGTGGCTTCGGATTGCGCAAGGCGTACGCGCTGTCTGACGCCTTGACCGTATATGATGACGACACGGATTTGGCCGCACCCGATGGCTTGCGCACATGCAGGGGATCGATCGGCGCGTTAAGCGATATGCCCATCCGCCCCTCGGTGCACCACGCGACCGTGCCCGCGACCTCACCGATTCCACGCAACGTCACCGTGACCGGCGTCCCGACATCGACGACCTTGGCGAGCTCGGCCATCAAACCCGTCTCGGACAGATTACGAACCCTCGCCTCGCGGGCAGTCGTCTCGTCGCCGATCCGCACCTGCGCCACCAGCAGCAAGCTGTCCCGCTCCCGCTGCCGGCGGTTCTCGTTGCCGCCGGGCGACCCGGTGTCGATGCTCATGCCGCGACCGATTTTACCATGATCGAACACAGCTTTCTCTTCCCCGTCGGTGGGCGCGATCAATACTCGCGCGACACCTTCTCGTTACGCTCGTGCCGTTCCTGCGCCTCGACCGTCATCGTCGCGATCGGTCGTGCCTCAAGCCGCGCAAGGCTGATAGGCTCGCCGGTGACTTCGCAATAGCCATATTCGCCTTCGTCGATCCGCCGGATCGCGGCTTCGATCTTCGAGACGAGTTTGCGTTGACGGTCGCGCGTGCGCAGTTCGATCGACCAGTCGGTTTCGCTCGATGCACGATCGGTGAGATCCGCCTCACGCAGCGAATCGACCTGCAACTGCGACAGCGTTTCCTGCGACTCCCGAAGGATCGATTCCTTCCACTCCTGAAGCTTGCGGCGGAAATACGCCTGCTGCTTCAAGCTCATGAACGGCTCGTCCGCGTCTGGACGATAACCATCTTCACCGCTGTCGTTGGCGGCCTCTCGACTGGAATTCCCGGTATCGTCCACACGATTCATTACGGTCGCCATACCACTCTCCCTCTGGCCCCGTCGCATCAGCCTCGCTGATTTCCAAGGACCGCCCCCAAATGGTGAAAGCGCCTATAGTCTCAGGGGCATGGGACCACAAGCGACAGGGCTTGCGCATTCTGCCCCGAAACCGACATTTTATTGCGGCGCCCGGATTGCGGATGTCGCGTCAGCGTTTTTCGGCACGGGACGGATTCGCGGGATGCCTGGGCTATACTTTGTCCCAGCCCGGCACGTTAACGATGACGCACTGGTTTCCGCATAAGTAAATCCTCGTTTAACCATCCGGAATGTGGTTAAGCCACTTGCGCTTAACGCTTTGTTTTGCAGTTAGTCGGATAGCAGTTCCGAATACTGCGTACAGGGATCCGGCAACACGAGGGTGCCGGCAACGAAAGAGTGACGATATGTCGGTGAGGATGGCCCTGGCGAAATTGTGCGCGTGCGCGTGCGGTGGCGCTTTGATCGGCGGCGGCGCGGTGCATATCGCCGAGCGCCCGCAGCGAACCGCCAATACCAAGCGAGTCCTGGTCAAGCGAGTCGCGCGGCCACAGATTGCAGCCGTGACTCGGCCGCGCGTCCGCCGCGTCGTCACCACGACTCGCCAGACGTGTGCGCCGACCGTTGTAACGGTCGCGAACGCGGCGCCCGTCCCGGTTCCGGTCGGCACCGGTTACATTGGCGGCGGCGGCGCGGGTCCGGACCCGATCGCAGTTGGCGGCAGCGGCGGGTTCTTCGGTACGCCCGGCGGATTCGGCGGCGGGTTCGGTGGTGGCTTTGGCGGCGGCTTCGGTGGCAGCGGCGGATCGAGCGGGAGCATCGTCATCTCCCTCGACGTCGAGCGGCGGATCGACCTCGACCGGCGGATCGTCGACCAGCAGCGGCGGGTCTTCGACATCGAGCGGCGGATCGTCGACCAGCACGGGTGGCGCGACCATTTCCAGCACCTCGTCGACCGGTGGCTCGAGCGGCAACGTATCGTCCGCATCGGGTGGCTCAAGCGGCAACGTCTCTTCGGCCTCGGGCGGATCGAGTGGCGACGTGTCGTCCTCGACCAGCAGCGCATCGTCGGCGTCGTCGGCCTCCTCCGCGTCGTCGGCTAGCAGCGGCAGTTCGTCGGGGTATGGATCGAGCAGCAAGGGTTGGGGATCCAGCGGCGGCTGGAACTCGACCGGCGGCTGGAGCTCGAACGGATCGTCCGGCAGCTCCGGATCGTCGGGAAGCAGTGGCTCGTCCGCGAGCGGATCGAGTGGTTCGAGCGCAAGCAGTGCCAGCAGTGCGTCGAGCGCGAGCAGCGCAAGTTCGAGCGGCAGCACGGGATCGAGCGGCGGTCCGCCGGCACCCGTTCCCGCTCCGCCGATGGTGTTGCTGTTCGGTGCGGCAGCGGCAGCGCTCGTCGCGCGCAAGCGTTTTGCCAAAACGAAGGCGGTTGCAGCTTAACCTCTGGAACTTCGCATAGAAAGGCCCCGCCGGAGATCCTCCGACGGGGCCTTTTTCTTGATCTGCGATCAGGCGTTCATGAGGGCCTTCTCGATGTCCTTGATCGGGTGCCCGGTCAGGTCCTTGTCTAGCTCGCCCTTGAGGCGGCTGGTGACTTCTTTGTGGTAGTGCTTGCGCAGTTCGCCGAGCGTCTTCGGCGGCGCGATCACGATCAGCGAGTCATATTTGTTCTTCAGCGCACCGGTCTTCAGAAAGTCGGCCGCGTCGGCGGCAAAGCGGTCTTCCTCGATCTGGTGGAAATCGGTCGGCTCTACCGAACTCTGCACACCGCCCTGTGGCGACGAGGCACGGCCAGCGGAATCTGTCGCCTGGTCGCGCGTCGCCGGATTGTCCTGCTCCTGAGCCTTCTCGACGACGAGATTGGGGAACTCGGCGTCCCCCTCGTTGCGCAGGAACAGCATTTTCCGGCCGTCCGCGACGAGCACGACGGAGTTGTGGGGAAGATGCATGCGTGTCTCTCCTTTTCGCTATGCGTATGCGGGGTGAACGCGCCGCCTACCGGGGAGGTTGCGCCGCCTTGCGTACGCCCCCCGCCGGTCGGCATAGCCCAGTCATGCACGACATACGCCTGATCCGCGACGATCCCGCCGCCTTCGACGCCGCCCTCGCCAAGCGGGGTGTCGCACCGCAGTCCGCCTCGCTGGTGACGCTCGACGAGCAGCGCCGCGCGACGATCGCGGACTCGCAGACCGCGCAGACCCGCCGCAACGAACTGTCGAAGGCGATCGGCCAGGCCAAGGCGCAGAAGGACGAGGCCAAGGCGCAGGCGCTGATGGCCGAGGTCGCGAGCCTGAAGGAAGCACTACCGGCGCTGGAGACCGACGAGGCCCGGCTGAACGCCGAACTCGGCGACATGCTGGCCGCGATCCCCAACCTGCCAGCGGCGGACGTACCGGAAGGTGGCGGCGAGGACGACAATGCGCTCGTCCACACGCGCGGCACGCCGACCACCTTCGCCTTCACGGCGCGCGAGCACGACGCGATCGGCCCTGCTCTTGGCCTCGACTTCGAGACTGGTGCGGCGATGTCGGGCGCGCGCTTCACGCTGGTCCGTGGGCCGGCCGCCAAGCTGCAACGCGCGCTCGGGCAATTCATGCTCGATCATGTCGCCGAGGCAGGCTTCGAGCAGGTCTCGCCGCCGTTGCTGGTCCGCGACGAGGCGGTGTTCGGCACCGGCCAGTTGCCCAAGTTCTCGGAAGATCTTTTCCGGACGACTGACGGCCGCTGGCTGATCCCGACCGCGGAGGTGAGCCTCACCAACATCGTCCGCGAACAGATCCTGAGCGAAACCGAACTGCCGCTGCGCTTTACCGCGCTGACGCCGTGCTTCCGCTCCGAGGCGGGCGCTGCGGGGCGCGATACGCGCGGCTACATCCGCCAGCATCAGTTCGACAAGGTCGAGATGGTTTCGATCGTCACCCCCGACATGTCCGAGGCCGAGCATGAGCGCATGACGGCATGCGCGGAAGGCGTGCTCGATGCGTTGCAGCTACCGTTCAGGAGGATGCTCCTATGCACCGGCGATATGGGTTTCACCGCGGCACGCACCTACGATCTCGAAGTCTGGTTGCCGGGCCAGGCGCGCTATCGCGAGATCAGCAGCGTCTCGACCTGCACCGATTTCCAGGCGCGCCGCATGAACGCGCGCTATCGACCAGAGGGCGAGAAGGGCACGCGGTTCGTTCACACGCTCAACGGCTCCGCGCTCGCGGTCGGTCGGACGCTGGTCGCGGTGCTGGAAAACTACCAGCAGGAGGACGGCTCGGTGGCCGTGCCGGCGGTGCTCCAGCCGTATCTTGGCGGGCTGACGGTTCTGGAGCCCAAGCGCTGATGCGGATCCTGCTCACCAATGACGACGGTTATCATGCGCCCGGTCTGAAGGTGCTCGAGACGATCGCACGGACGCTGTCCGACGACGTCTGGATCGTTGCGCCGGCCGAGGAACAGTCGGGCGCTGGGCATTCGCTCACGCTTTCGCGGCCGATCCGCGTGCGTAAGCACGGTGAGAAGCGGTACGCCGTCGCGGGCACGCCGACCGATGCCGTGATGATGGCGCTCGCCAAGATCATGAAGGATTGCCCGCCCGACCTGATCCTGTCGGGCGTCAACCGGGGCGCGAACTTGGCCGAGGACGTGACCTATTCGGGCACCGTCTCGGCGGCGATGGAGGGCGCATTGGGCGGCATCCGGTCGATCGCGCTCAGCCAGATCTACAGCCGCGAGGGCATGGGCGACAGCATGCCGTTCGAGGCCGCCGCGGCTTGGGGCGAACGCGTGTTGCGACCACTGGTCGACGCACCCTTGGCCCCGCGGACGCTGGTCAACATCAACTTTCCCGCCGGCCCGGCCGAAGCGGTGAAGGGCGTGCGGGTCGTCGGCCAGGGTTTCCGCGATTATGGCCGGTTGCAGATCGTCAGCAACACCGATCCGCGCGGCTACGAGTATCACTGGTTCGCGCTTGGCCGGACCGTCGAGACGCCCGCGCCCGCGACCGATCTCGAAGCGACCGCGGCAGGATACGTTTCGGTCACGCCGCTGCACCTCGACCTCACGCATTTCGAATCGATGGACATGCTGACGCAGGCCTATCGTTGATGCGGCGTGCGGGCGTCCTGGTTTCGCTGGCGACGCTTGCGCTGACCGCGTGCATTCCGCATGTCGATCGCCCCGCCGGCTACGGTAACCCGCCACAGCGTCCGTACCGCGATCCGCCGCCCCACCGCGACGATCCGCCGCGTCCCCGTAACGATTCGCCGCGCGACGACCGGCCACCGCAGGACATTCCCGGACGCGACACTGGCGAGGTCACCACCCTGCCCGCCCCGCGCCCCGCCTGGGAGGCGCGGCCGGTCAGCGCGGATGCGAAGACGATCCCCGACACGACCTATGTGGTCCGCCCCGGCGATACGCTAAGCCGCGTGGTCGATCGCAGCGGTGCGAGCCTCGAAGCGATCGCGCGCGCGAACGATCTCGCATCGCCCTATTCGATCCAAGCCGGTCAACGGTTGCAGATCCCCGGCGGCCGCTATCACCAAGTACGACGCGGCGAGACGGGCATCGCGATCGCCCGCGCGTATGGGGTCGAATGGTCGCGGATCGTCGCTGCCAACGCGCTCGTCGAACCCTACGTGCTGCGTGCCGACCAGCGGATCCAGATCCCTGGCGAGTCGAGCGGCGGCACTGCAAGCGCATCGGAACGCGCGCGCGCCTTCTCACTCGACATCGACGACATCCTGACTGGCGGCGAACCCGCGCTCGCCAGCAATCAAGCGCCTGCACGACCGATCGCGACACCGCGCCGCGTGCTGCCCTCGAACGCGGTCGTCACCGCGCCGGCGCGTCTCGCGAGCGGCGGGTTCCTCTGGCCGGTCGACGGCAAGGTCGTGAAACGCTTCGGCCACGGTGCGAGCGGCGAACGCAACGACGGCATCAAGATCGCCGTACCGGTCTCGACGCCGATCCACGCGGCCGCGGACGGCGTCGTCGCGTATGTCGGCGACGGTATCGCCGCGCTCGGCGGGCTGGTGATCATCAAGCATGGCGGCGGCTGGACGAGCGTCTATGGCCACGCGTCCAAGCTGCTCGTGCAACGCGGCCAGAGCGTGAAGCGCGGCCAGACGATCGCGCTGTCGGGGGATACCGGGTTCGCGGATCGCCCCGAACTGCACTTCGAACTGCGCAAGGGGCGGACGCCCGTCGATCCCACGTCGCAACTGCCACGAACGTGATTCTCCCCTCCCGCTTGCGGGAGGGGTCGGGGGAGGGCATGGGGGCGAGGAAGCCCCTCCCTAACCCCCTCCCGCAAGCGGAAGGGGAACGAGACGCACCATGACCTACCAGTCCGACCTGCTCACCACGCTGACCTCGCGCGGCTATGTCCACCAAATGACCGATGCCGCCGCGCTAGACGCGCTTGCGGGCAAGCAGGTGGTGCCCGGCTATATCGGCTTCGATCCGACCGCGCCGTCGCTCCACGTCGGCAGCCTGGTGCAGATCATGCTGCTCCGCCGGCTCCAGCAGACCGGGCACAAGCCGATCGTCCTGATGGGCGGCGGCACCGGCAAGATCGGCGACCCGAGCTTCAAGGACGAAGCGCGAAAGCTGCTTGGCGAAGACGGGATCAAGGCCAACGTCGCGTCGATCCGGCGCATCTTCGAACGCTTCCTGACCTTCGGTGACGGCCCGACCGACGCAGTCATGCTCGACAATGCCGAGTGGCTAGACGCTCTCGAATACATCCCGTTCCTGCGCGACGTCGGCCAGCATTTCTCGGTCAACCGGATGCTCGCGTTCGATTCGGTCAAGCTCCGCCTCGACCGCGAACAGTCGCTGAGCTTCCTCGAATTCAACTACATGATCCTCCAGGCGTACGACTTTCTCGAACTGTCGCGTCGCGCTGGCTGCCGCCTGCAGATGGGCGGCTCGGATCAATGGGGCAACATCGTCAACGGCATCGAACTCGCGCGCCGGATGGACTCGACCGAGGTCTACGGCGTCACCACGCCGCTGATCACGACCGCGGACGGCGGCAAGATGGGCAAGACGATGTCGGGCGCGGTCTGGCTGCACGAGGACCAGTTGCCGCACTTCGACTACTGGCAGTTCTGGCGGAACACCGACGACCGCGACGTCGGCCGCTTCCTGAAGCTGTTCACCGACCTCCCACTCGACGAGATCGCACGTCTCGAGGCGCTCGAAGGCGCGGAGATCAACGCCGCCAAGATCGTCCTCGCGAACGAAGCGACCGCGATGTGCCGCGGACGCGATGCCGCCGAACAGGCCGCCGAGACTGCGCGGAAGACGTTCGAGGAAGGCGCGTCGGGCGACTCGCTGCCGAGCTACGCCGTTTCCGGTGGCTCGATCGGTGTCGTCGAGGCGCTGGTGGGACTAGGCTTCGTCGCCTCCAACGGCGAGGCCCGCCGGAAGATCGCCGAGGGCGCGGTGCGTGTCGATGGCGAGGCCGTCCGCGAGCCGACCACGAGCATCGACGTCGCATCGCCTGTCCGGCTCAGCCTTGGCAAGAAACGACATGGGATGCTAACCCCCTCGTAATAGAGGCATTCTCGTTTCGAAGAACGTCGCGTTAAGTATCACCGTTCGTATCGGGTTCATGCCGTGCGCCGTACACAGGCGGGATGGTTATTCCAGGGGAGCGATCGATGCCACGCTACGCAATGGCCGTTCGCGATGCGCGCGGCGAGCCCCGCGACGAAGTGATGCACCGCACGCATGCGCTCGACGGCGACGACCGCATGGTCAAGCTGGTGCTGGTCAACATGTCCGCCAATGGCCTGATGGCACGGTGTGACGGCGATCCCGCCGCGGGTGAGCGATTGCGGATTCGCCTGCCGATCTTCGGCTATGTCGACGCGGTCGTACGCTGGTCGCTTGGCGGGCGGGTCGGCTGCGAGCTCGAACGGACGATCCCGCTCGCCGAATATTACACGATGCTGACGGTGATGATCCGCAACAGCTGACGGCTCAGCCTGAGCGGAGCAGCGCCACGCCGGCGTCGCGATCGAACAGGTAGAGGGGCCGTCCTCGCCGCCTGCCCTCGCGGCCCCTCCAGTCCGCCATCACGATCGATCAGCAGGCGCGCGTCGTCGTGCGCGCATTGCAGCAGGTCGGCCATCATGTCGGGCGTCGCGAGCCGGAACGCCATCTCACCCGACTGCTTGGTACCGAGCAGTTCGCCCGCACCGCGGAGGCGCAGATCCTCCTCAGCGATGCGGAAACCGTCGTTGGTCTCGCGCATCAGGGCGAGGCGCGCGCGCGATGTTTCACTGAGCGAGGAGCCGCGCATCAGCAGGCAGATCGACCGCCCGGTACCGCGCCCCTACTCGCCCGCGGAGCTGATGGAGCTGAGCGAGGCCGAAACGATCGGCGTGCTCGATTACGATTAGCGTCGCGTTGGGGACGTCGACACCGACCTCGATCACGGTGGTGGCGACGAGGACGGCCGTGCGGGCGGCGGAGAACTCGGCCATCACCGCGTCCTTCTCCGCGGGTTTCATCCGGCCGTGGACGAGCGCAACCTTGTCGCCGAAGCGGGCGCGGAGCGTTTCCGCACGCATTTCGGCGGCGGCGAGGTCGCTCTTCTCGCTTTCCTCGACCAGCGGGCACACCCGGCAGTATGCCTGCCCACCATCCGCCAGATGCCGGCCGAGCGCGTTGACCACGTCGCCTAGGCGGTCCTCGGAAATAACGCGCGTCTCGATCGGCTGGCGGCCCGGCGGCATCTCGTCGAGGCGGCTGACGTCCATCTCGCCGTATTGCGCGAGCGTCAGCGTGCGCGGGATCGGCGTCGCGGTCATCGCCAGCAAATGCGGCGGCGTGACACCCTTTGGCCTGCAACGTCATGCGTTGCGCGACGCCGAAACGGTGCTGCTCGTCCACCACGACGAGTCCCAGGTCCTTGTAGCCTACCGCGTCCTGGAAGATCGCATGCGTGCCGACGAGAATGTCGATCTCGCCGCCCGCCAGCGCCATCAGCGTTGCCTCGCGCACGCGGCCCTTGTCGCGACCGGTGAGCACACCGATCTCGATCGGTAGCCCGGCGAGCGTTTTCCGGAGCGTCTCGTAATGCTGACGCGCGAGGATCTCGGTGGGAGCGAGCATCGCCGCCTGCGCACCGGCCTCAACCGCGATCAGCATCGCCATAGCCGCGACCAGCGTCTTGCCCGAGCCAACATCGCCTTGCAGCAGCCTCAGCATCGGCGCGGTCTGCGCGAGGTCGCCCTCGATCTCGCCGACGGTCCGCGATTGCGCGCCGGTCAGCGTGTAGGGCAGCTTCAGCAGGTCGCGCAGCCGTCCGTCGCCCTGCAGCGCCCGCCCCCGCCGCTTGCGGGTATCCGCGCGGACGATCGTCATCGCCAATTGGTTCGCGAACACCTCGTCATACGCCAGCCGTTCGCGTGCCTTCGCATCAGACGGGTCGGCGTGGATGCGCTCCAGCGATTCGTGCCAGCCGGGCCATTCTCGTTTCGCCTTCAGCCCTGGCTCGATCCACTCGGGCAGGTCCGGCGCGCGCGCGACCGCCTGCGTGGTCAGCGCCGCCAGCCGCCGCGAGGTGAGGCCTTCCGACAGCGGATAGATCGGCTCGCGCTCGCGCAGCTCCTCGTCGGGCTCGACGATGTCGGGATGCACGATCTGCAATTCCTGGCCGTATTCGTCGAGCCGGCCCGAGACGCGCTTGGCCTCACCGATCGGCAGCAGCTTCTTCGCCCAACCGGAACTCCCGCCGAAGAAGACGAGACTGACGTAATTGCCCAGCTCGTCGGTTGCCTGCACCCGCGTCGGCCCCCGGCCCGCGCTGATCTTGTAGTCGCGCGGGGTCAGCGTGATCGTGATGATCCGCCCGGCATCGCTCGACATCAGCTCGGTGCGTGGCAGGCGATCGACGTAACCGGTCGGCAGATGGAAGGCGACGTCGACGACGCGCGCGAGCCCGAGCCGGTCGAGCGGCTTGGCGAGCGCGGGCCCCACCCCCTTCAGGACGAGGGTTTCGGCGAACAGCGGATTGAGGATTTCGGGTCGCATGACTATCTGGCCTCTATAGCCTAGCCGACGCTCGCTACCAGCGGGTCGCCGGCTCTTCGTGTTTGGAGATACGATGGACCACGAGACCCGCCTCAAGCGCCTGGGCTTCCGCAGCTCGCACCGCGGCACGCGCGAAGCCGACATGATGATCGGCGGCTTCTTCGCGACCTATGGCCGCACCTGGACGCCCGAGCAGCTCGACTGGTTCGAGGCGCTGCTCGAGGAACAGGACGTCGACATCATGGGCTGGGCGATCGGCTCGATCGTGTGCCCGCCCGAATGGGACGGCCCGATGATGCAGGCGATGCGCGACATTAATTACGTGACGGTCGTGAAGTAACGCACTCCCCCTCCCCTCCGGGGAGAGGGTCGGGGTGAGGGGCAGCCAAGCAGCGCAGCGCCCTAGAACAGCCCCTCACCCAACCCCTCTCCCCGACAGGGAGAGGGCTTTAGGAAAACAATGCCAGACCTCAAGACGATCCTTTCCGCGAAAACCCCGCTGATCCTCTCGGGCGTGCCGTCCGGCTTCCAGCCGTCGCTGCTCGCCGACCTCGCACGCGCCGCGAAGACGCGTGCAGTGTTCATCGCGCCGGACGATGCGGCGATGCGCGCAGTCGCCTCAACCGCGGCGTATTTCGCGCCCGATCTCGAAGTGCTGAGCTTCCCCGCCTGGGACTGCCTCCCCTACGACCGCGCCTCGCCGACGCTCCGCATCATGGCCGAGCGTGTCGCGGCGCTGCAACGCCTGCAAGGCAAGCCCAAGGGCCCGCAGCTCCTCCTCACCACCGCCAACGCCGCGACCCAGCGCGTCCTCACCCCGTTCCGCATCCGCCAACTCGTCGCGCGGCTTGCGCCCGGCGAACGGATCGGCCGCGACAAGCTCGCCATGCTGCTCCAGGCGAACGGCTATGTCCGCACCGATACCGTCCACGACCAGGGCGAGTATGCGGTGCGCGGCGGGATCGTCGATCTCTATCCGTCGGGCGAAGACCACGCGCTCCGCCTCGATTTCTTCGGCGACGAGATCGAGAGCGTCCGCACCTTCGACGCGGCGGATCAGCGCACCACCGGCCGGATCGACGGCTTCGTCCTGCTGCCCGCCTCCGAAGCCCTGCTCGACGAAGACTCGATCAAGCGCTTCCGCACCCGCTACCGCGACGCGTTCGGCGCGACCGCGACCGGCGATCCGATGTACCAGGCGATCTCCGAAGGCCGCCGCATCGCAGGCATGGAGCATTGGCTGCCGCTGTTCGAGGAGAAGATGGCGACGCTGTTCGACCATCTCGGCGCCGACGACGTGGTGGTGCGCGACAACGGCGTCGCGGCGGCGGTCGAAAGCCGGCTCGAATCGATCGCCGACTATTACGAGAACCGCAAGCGCGCCGAGGCGGCCCAGCCCGGCAGCTATCGGCCGATGCCCGCCAAGGCACTGTATCTCGACGCGCAGGAATGGTCGGGCGGCGTCGAGGGCGTTCGCCGCGCATATCACGTCGCCCTTCCACGAACCGCCGAGCGACACCGTGCTCGACTTCGACGTCGACGGCCCGCGCGATTTCGGACCCGAGCGCGCGGCGCAGGCGAATATCTACGAAGCCGTCGCCGACCACGTCGAGAAACTGCGGAAGCAGGGTCGGAAACCGATCCTCGCCAGCTACTCGATCGGCGCGCGTGAACGCCTGGGGAGCCTGCTCGCCGACCACGGCATGAAGGGGGGCAAGCACGCCGAGACGTGGCAGGACGCGCTCGGCATCGCCGATACTGCGCGCAGCTTCGGCGTCGCGCTGATCGTCCTGCCGCTCGACCACGGCTTCACCGCACCGGGGATCGCGGTGCTCACCGAGCAGGACATGCTCGGTGACCGCCTCGTCCATCGCAAGAAGCGCAAGAAATCCGCCGACGCATTCCTCGCCGAACTGGCCACGCTGACGCCGGGTGATCTGGTCGTCCACACCGAGCACGGCATCGGCCGCTACGAGGGCCTTACCTCGATTCCGGTTGGCCAGAGCCCACACGATTGCGTCGCGCTGAGCTATGCCGGCGGCGACAAGCTGTACGTGCCGGTCGAGAATATCGACGTCCTCTCGCGCTACGGCTCGTCCGAGGAAGGCGCGACGCTCGACCGGCTCGGCGGTGAAGGCTGGCAACGCCGCAAATCGAAGATGAAGGAGCGGATCCGCGAGATTGCCGGCGAACTCATCGCGACCGCCGCCGAACGCGCGCTGCATCCGGGCGACGTGCTCGAACCCGATGCGAGCGGCTATCCGAGCTTCGTCGATCGCTTCCCGTACGAGGAGACCGAGGACCAGGATCGCGCGATCGAGGACGTGCTCGGCGATCTCGCCGCGGGCAAACCGATGGACCGGCTGGTGGTCGGCGACGTCGGCTTCGGCAAGACCGAGGTCGCGTTGCGCGCGGCATTCGTCGCGGCGATGGGTGGCAAGCAGGTCGCGATCGTATGTCCGACGACGCTGCTCGCGCGCCAGCACTACAACAACTTCGTGGCCCGCTTCGAAGGCTTTCCGATGAACATGGGACGCCTGTCGCGGCTCGTCACTGCGAGCGAGGCGAAGGCGACCAAAGAGGGGCTCGCGAACGGCACGATCGACGTCGTCATCGGCACGCATGCGCTGCTGGCGAAGAACATCGACTTCAAGCGACTCGGGCTGGTGGTGGTCGACGAGGAACAGCGCTTCGGCGTGACGCACAAGGAGCGGCTGAAGGCGCTGCGGGCCGACGTCCACATGCTGACGCTCACGGCGACGCCGATCCCGCGCACGCTGCAGATGGCGATGTCGGGCATCCGCGAGCTGTCGGTGATCCAGACCCCGCCGGTCGATCGCTTGGCGGTGCGGACGTACATCATGCCGTTCGACCCGGTCGTGCTACGCGAGGCGTTGCTCCGCGAGCATTACCGCGGCGGGCAGAGCTTCGTCGTTACACCGCGCGTTGCGGACCTGCCCGAGATCGAGGATTTCCTGCGCGAACAGGTGCCCGAGATCCGTTTCGTCGTCGCGCATGGCCAGATGTCGCCGACCGAGGTCGAGGAGCGGATGTCGGCGTTCTACGACAAGAAGTTCGAGGTGCTCGTCTCGACCACGATCATCGAGAGCGGGATCGACATCGCGTCCGCCAACACGATGATCGTCCACCGTGCTGACCGCTTCGGCCTCGCCCAGCTGTACCAGCTGCGTGGGCGCGTCGGCCGGTCGAAGACGCGCGCGTACGCGTATCTGGTGACGCCACCCGAGCGGCAGATGACCGTGACCGCGGAGAAGCGCCTGAAGGTACTGTCGGATCTCGATTCGCTGGGGGCCGGCTTCCAGCTGGCGAGCCACGATCTCGATATCCGTGGTGCTGGCAACATGCTCGGCGACGAGCAGACCGGGCACATCAAGGAGGTCGGCTTCGAACTCTACCAGGCGATGCTCGAAGAGGCGATCATGGACGCCAAGGCCGGCGGCATGACCTCGTCGCGGCCGCGCGATTTCTCGCCGCAGATCACGGTCGATGCGCCGATCCTCATCCCCGAGGATTACGTGCCCGATCTCGACCTGCGGATGGGGCTGTATCGTCGCCTCAACGATCTCGACGAGGGCCAGGAGATCGAGGCGTTCGCGGCCGAGATGATCGATCGCTTCGGCCCGCTGCCGGATGCGACCGAGAATCTGATCAAAGTCATCGAGATCAAGCTGAACGCCAAGCGTGCGTGCGTATCGAAGATCGACGTCGGGCCGAAGGGCGTGCTGGTGTCGTTCCACGACGACAAGCCGCCGAACATCGACAAGCTGCTGGCGTATGTCGAGCGGCTGAACGGCGTCGCGCGGTTGCGGCCGGACAGCAAGCTGGTGCTGCAACGGGCCTGGGGCGACCCGAAGGCTCGGCTGCATGGCGCGCTGCAGCTGTCGAAGGGGCTGGCGAAGGCGGCGGGGTAATGTCTTAGCCCTCTCCCCTTCGGGGGAGAGGGTTGGGTGAGGGGCGCCGCGAGCGCTGCGCTTCCCAACTGCCCCTCTCCCCGGGCCCCTCTCCCCGAAGGGGAGAGGGAGCAGCGTAACAAAAAGGCCGGACTACCTGTGAAGGTAGCTCGGCCTTTTTTCGTTCGCAAAGAAGCGCTTACTTCGGCAACACGACACTCGGTCCGATGCTGTCCACAACCTTGCGCGCATCGAACGCGCGGATATTGTCGCGCGGGATCGGGCCCTTGCGCATCACGATCTCCGCGGTCGCCTCATAGCGATCGATCGTGCGGATATCGAAGTCGTTGCCCCATGGGCCACCACCGAAACCGCCATAGCCGCCGCCGAAACCACCACCGAAGCCGCCATACGGGCTCCAGTTGCGCCAGCCGAAACCGCGACCGTAATAGCGCCAAGACGGACCCCAATAGCCGCCGAAGCCGCCATAGCCGAACCCGCCACCGATACCCGGCGTCGAGTAGGTACGCGACTGAAGGTTGGTGTCGCGGTCGGCCATCAGGTAATAGTCATAGCCGTTCTGCAACGTCAGTTCGGCGGCGCGGAAGAACAGGTAACGCTCGACCGTATCACGCGACGTAACGCTGTTACCGGCGAAGCTGACGAGGAAGCGGCCCGGCTCTACCTGCCGGTCGCTATAGCCGGTGCGGCTGAACCCCTGGCCCGTCGCCGGCCGATAGGTGGTCTCGGTCGCGCAACCGGCCAGCAATAGAGCGCCCGTTGCGAGCGCTGCCAATGCGACCTTGCGACCAGGTTTCATGAACATGGTATGTCTCCGTTCGCGGCGAGTGCGGCGAAACGCCTCTTATTAGCCGTCAGTGGTGGAACGGTTGATGAACGGGTTCGCTCCAATGCGCCACCTTACTGACTCATTTTTCACGTTTCGTCTAAACGCCGATCAAGTGCAGCGCCAATGTGCGGCGATGCGGGCGGCGGCGATGCTCGAACAGGTAGATGCCTTGCCATGTACCGAGGGCGAGTCGGCCGTCGATCAGGGGGATCGAGAGCTGGACCTGCGTGAGCGCAGTGCGGAGATGCGCGGGCATGTCGTCCGGGCCTTCGTCGTCGTGGAGATACTCGCGCGACTCCGGAGCGATGCGGGCGAAATAGGCTTCGAGGTCGGTGCGGACTTCGGGCGCCGCGTTCTCCTGGATCAGGAGGGACGCTGAGGTGTGGCGGCAGAAGACCGTCAGCAGGCCCTCCGACATGCGTTGGTCGCGGGTCCAGCGGGTAATCTGGTCGCTGACGTCGACGAGGCCTTGGCGGGTGGTGTCGATGGTTAGGATCGTGGTGGCTTGGCGCATGGGGTCCTAACGATCGGTCGCGGGGCTTGCTCCGTGTCCCGTTCCCCGAGAGTAACCGTTCCCCCGCGAAGGCGGGGGGTCCAGGAGTCCCATAGGCCGTCGCGGATCGCCTGGGCTCCCGCCTTCGCAGGAGAACCGGAGGGTGCGTCATATAGTATATGCATGCCGACCGAGTATTGCCCCACCCCGGCGGAGGCCGGGGCCCAGTTGGGGGACGTTGCTAACTGCCGGTGCGCTTCGTTTACCTCGACCTTTCCAACTGGGCCCCGGCCTTCGCCGGGGTGGTAGTAGATCGAGAGAGTCTCGTTAGTTCATGCAAATATCAAACAGCCCCGTGGCACTGCTTATACTTGCGCCCCGACCCGCAAGGGCAAGGCGCATTACGGCTAACCACACCCTCCCAGTTCGCAGGATCCTCGCCGATATCGGCCTCCTGCGGCTGAGGGATCTGCAACGGCGGCATCGTCGACGTGATGTGGCCACGCGTCCCCGCATCGAAATCGTTCGAGTCATCCCTCCCCCGTGAACGGGTCGAAATGCGTCGTGATGAAGTCTGGCAGTTCAGGCAGCCCGACCGGCGCCTGCATCTGGAACTGCGCGTGCGCGATCGTCTTGGTCACGTCCTCGCGGATCGTTTCGAGCATCCGCTGGAACAGCGAGAACGCCTCCTGCTTGTATTCGTTGATCGGCGTCTTCTGCGCATACGCGCGCAGATGGACGACCTGGCGCAACGCGTCGAGCGTCGCGAGATGCTCCCTTCCAGTGATGGTCGAGATTCTGCAACAGGATCGACTTCTCGACCGACGTCCACGTCTCCGCATCGAGATCCGCCGACTTCTGCGCGATCGCCTCGTCCGCCATCGCGCGGACGCGCTCCTCGATCACCTCGGGGTCGACCGACTCCTCCAGCAGCCAAGCGTCGATCTGCGGCTCGAGGTTCATCACCTCGGCGAGCCGCGTCTTCATCCCCGCGACGTCCCACTGCTCGGGATACGAGTTGGGCGGGCACGCATCGCCGACGATCACGTTGACCGTCTCCGCACGCATGTCGGTCACCACGTCGCCGACGGTGTCCGCGTCCATGATGTCCGCGCGCTGCTCGTAGATCACTTTCCGCTGCTCGTTCATCACGTCATCGTACTCGACGACCTGCTTGCGGATGTCGTAGTTGCGCGCCTCGACCTTCTTCTGCGCGGTCTCGATCGCCTTCGACAGCCACTTGCTGCCGATCGCCTCGCCGTCCTCGATGTTGTTGCGCATCATCTTGGCGAACAGCGTGTCCGGCCCGAAGATTCGCAGCAGATCGTCGTCGAGGCTGAGATAGAAGCGCGACAGCCCCGGATCGCCCTGGCGACCCGAACGCCCGCGCAGCTGGTTGTCGATGCGCCGGCTCTCGTGCCGCTCGGTGCCGAGCACGAACAGGCCGCCCGCGGCGAGCACCGCCTGCTTCTCGGCCTCGATCTCGATCGTGATCCGCGCCGCCGCCTCGTCGTACTCGGGCGTGCCTTCGACCAGCTCCGGGATGCTCGTCGAGCATGCGGAATTCGAGGTTGCCGCCGAGTTTGATGTCGGTGCCGCGGCCCGCCATGTTGGTCGCGATCGTCACCGCGGACTTGCGCCCGGCCTGCGCGACGATGTGCGCCTCCATCTCGTGGAAGCGCGCGTTGAGGACCTTGTGGTCGACGTTCTCGCCGACCAGGAACTCGCTCAGCATCTCGGACTTCTCGATCGACACGGTGCCGACCAGCACCGGCTGGCCCAGGTCCGCGTGATGCTTGATCTTCTTGGCGATCGCCGCGAACTTGTCCTTGGTGTCCTTGTAGAACTCGTCTTCCTCGTCGACGCGCTTGACCTCGACGTTGGTCGGGATGCTGACGACGTTGATCTTGTAGATGTCGTAGAACTCGGCCGCCTCGGTCGCCGCGGTGCCGGTCATGCCGCCGATCTTGGGGTACATGCGGAAATAGTTCTGGAACGTGATCGAGGCCATCGTCTGGTTCTCGGGCTCGATCTGGACGCCCTCCTTGGCCTCGACCGCCTGGTGCAGGCCGTCCGACCAGCGCCGGCCGTCCATCATGCGACCGGTGAACTCGTCGATGATGATGACCTTGCCGTCCTTGACGATGTAGTCGATGTCGGACTTGAACATCACGATCGCACGCAGCGCCTGATTGAGGTGATGCACGACCTGCGTGTTCTCGAAGTCGTACAGGTTCTGCCCCCTCGAGCAGCCCGGCCGCTTCGAGCATCCGCTCAACCTTCTCGGTGCCGTCCTCGGTGAGGATGATCGTCTTCTGCTTCTCGTCCTTGTCGTAATCGATCGGATCGAGCTGCTTCACGACCGCGTCGACCTGCATGTACAGCTCGGACTTGTCGTCGGTCGGGCCTGAGATGATCAGCGGCGTGCGCGCTTCGTCGATCAGCACCGAATCGACCTCGTCGACCACCGCGAAGTTGAACGCGCGCTGCGTCATCGCGCTGCGCTCGTACTTCATGTTGTCGCGCAGATAGTCGAAGCCGAACTCGTTGTTGGTGCCGTAGGTGATGTCGGCTGCGTACGCGGCGCGGCGTTCCTCGTCCGACAGATTCGGGATGATGACGCCGATCGTCATGCCGAGGAAGGTGTAGACCTGCCCCATCCACTCCGCGTCGCGCGCCGCGAGGTAATCGTTGACGGTGACGACGTGGACGCCATCACCAGGGAGCGCGTTGAGATAGGTTGCGAGCGTCGCGACGAGCGTCTTGCCCTCGCCGGTGCGCATCTCGGCGATCTCGCCGCGGTGGAGGACGATGCCGCCGACCATCTGGACGTCGTAATGGCGCTGGCCGAGCACGCGCTTGGCCGCTTCACGGACGGTCGCGAACGCCTCGGGGAGCAGGCCGTCGAGCTTCTCGCCCTCCGCGAGCCGGGCGCGGAACTTGACGGTCTGCGCGGAGAGTTCCTCGTCGGACATCGCCTGGAGCGACGGCTCGAACGAGGCGATCTTGGCGAGGATCGGATTGAGCGACTTGACGTAGCGGTCGTTGGACGAACCGAACAAGGATTTGGCGAGGCCACCGAACATGGGCTGATTTCCTGAATTTGAGACGCGGCGGCACACGGTGGGCGCACGCGGAAGCGGATCGCTCGGATCCAAAGGTTACGATAAGGTCACACCAAGACGCTATTCGCGGCGGCGCTCTGCCCATAGCGGTAGCGAGATGATTGCGATGGTGCGCAACGTGGTTGCGACCGCAACCCGAAGTAGTGTGGGAAGGCCAGATACGGGACTTATCAAGACCTTGGCCGGCGTTGCCGCTATCGACTGCGAGCAGACGCTGCCTTGTGCTACGGCCTGTGCTGATTGACCACGCCCGCCCGGCACCGCGCCGGTCAGCGCGGACAAGAGTGCGGAGAGGAGTAGCAGCAGGTTCATGCGGAACCGGCTGTATGCGAGCCCGTGCGATAAATCTACCGTTCGTCTCAACAGAGCACCCGGCGGACGTGGCGGAGAGCGTCCGCCCGAGCGATCCCCGCGCGCGTCGTCTTGCCGCCCGCCCGGCAGAGACTATGAAGGCGTCATGCAGACCTCGCCCCTCGCCTTGCCCTTCCCCCGCCGCCCCCTTCGATCGACGGAGTCGCGCTGCATATCGCGCGGGCGCAGTACAAGACTTGGGATCGGTGCGACCTGACGTTCGTGACGCTCGATCCGAGGACGGTGGTTGCGGGCGTGCTCACGACGAGCAAATGCCCCTCGCCCGAGGTGGAGTGGTGCCGCGCGGCGCTGACGCTTGGTCAGGCGCGGGCGCTTGTCGTAAATGCGGGTAATTCGAACGCCTTCACCGGCTCGCGGGGACGTGCGGCGGTCGAAGGCGATCGCGGCGCGGACGGCGGCGCACCTCGGCTGTCAGCCTTCGGACGTGTTCGTGTCCTCGACGGGCGTAATCGGCGTGCCATTGCCGATCGACAAGGCGGAGGCCGGGCTGGACGCCGCGTTCGCCGCCGCGCCGTGCGGCTGGGAGGATGCCGCCGCGACGATTATGACGACCGACACCTTCACCAAGGGCGCGGTGACGACCGCTGTGATCGGGGATCGCACCGTGAGCCTCGTCGGGATCATCAAGGGCTCGGGGATGATCGCGCCGGATATGGCGACGATGCTTGGCTTCATCTTCACCGACGCGGCGGTCGAGCCGGAGTTCCTGCAAGCCGCGCTATCTAAGGCGAATGCGCCGAGCTTCTCGTGCATCACCGTGGATAGCGATACTTCGACCAGCGATACGGTACTTGCCTTCGCGACGGGCAAGGCAGGTAATGTCGCGCTATCGGATGATGACAGCGTGGGGGGCGGACGCCTTCCGCGCAGCGCTGGCAGACCTGTGCCACCAACTCGCGATGCTCGTGGTTCGCGACGGCGAAGGCGCGCAGAAACTGATCGAGATTCAGGTGACCGGTGCGGAGAGCGATCGCAGCGCGCACCGCATCGCAATGAGCATTGCCAACTCGCCGCTGGTAAAGACCGCGATTGCCGGCGAGGACGCGAACTGGGGGGCGCGTGGTCATGGCGGTCGGCAAGGCCGGCGAACCAGCCGATCGCGACACGCTGTCGATCCGCTTCGGAAATACGCAGGTTGCCGAAGGTGGCTTGGCGCTGAGCGGCTACGACGAGGCGCCGGTCGCTGCGCACCTCAAGGGCCACGAGATCGAGATTGGCGTCGATCTGGCGCTAGGCGAAGGCAAGGCCACGGTGTGGACCTGCGACCTCACGCATGGATATATCTCGATCAACGCCGACTATCGGTCGTAATTACACCGGCACGCTATAGCGCATCGATCGAGAGCGTTCGCTCCACTACCACCATGCCCGGAAAGGCGCCCTCGTGCCCATAGCACGAGGGCCATCCGAAAGAGTCGCGCTCATGGCAGTTCATGTCCAGCGTCTCGGCTCCAACGAAGCGCACCCTGTAGGACCGTGGCGTCCTGATCTCTAGAATGCGCTCCGGCAAATTGGCTAGGGCAAGGGCGTCCCTTCGATCTATCTCCAGCCAGACACGCGAATGCGGTGCGGAAACGACCGCCGCCGTCATGGCCCGGTCAAAAACTGCTGCCCTTCGAACGTGTCGTACCAAACCCCCTTCATACACCCGACGCGGCTTCAACGGGATGCACGCCCCAATCATCGCAGCGCGGTCTTGATGTTGATGCGCTGCCTTGCACGCTGCCGAGGTGGATAGATCAGACGATGACGGCGCCGCCGCCAGAAGCAACAGCGCCGTCAGTAGCATCAGGCCAGTTCGCCTTCGAGCCAAGCCTTCAGCCGGCCCTTGGGCTCGGCGCCGACCTTGGTCGCTGCCGGGGCGCCGCCCTTGAACAGGATCATCGTCGGAATACCGCGGACGCCGTACTTGCCCGGCGCGTCGGGGTTTTCGTCGATGTTGAGCTTGGCGATCGTCACCTTCTCGCCGAGTTCTTCCGGAAATCTCCTCGAGCGACGGCCCGATCATCTTGCAAGGGCCGCACCATTCCGCCCAGAAATCGACGAGCACGGGGCCGTCTGCGTTCAGTACGTCCGCATCGAAGCTGGCATCGGTGATCTGCTTGGTCGCCATCGTGAATTCTCCTTGGTTGAGTCGTATCTAAGGTCGCTCGCGTGTGCGCTCAACCACCGGGGCGCTAGCTTTGCTCCGTGGGCCGATAGTGCGGCTTGTTCGCGGCCAGCGTCTCGTCGTTCAGCACGATCAGCCGCGGTCCGGCCGTGTACAGCAATGCCGCCTCGACCGACCGCCCTGGAAAGATCACGCTCAAGGCTTCGGCATAGGCTGCCATCTGCTTCAGATGGTAGTCCGGCACGTCGTCGAGGCTGCGCGGTGCGCGCCGCCCGGTCTTGAAGTCGACGACCCGTACGCGGTCGGGCTCGATCAGCAGGCGATCAACCGTCCCCGACACGACCATGCCGTTCGCGAGGGTCGCGGCGATCGGCGCTTCGGCCAACGTATCCGCGCTGAAAAGCTCGGCAAAGCGCGGATCGTCGAGCACGGCGACCACGCTCTGCACGATTTCGGACCGTGCTGCGGGATCGTCGACGCCGCCTGCTTTTGCAAGCCAGCGATCGGCTGCCGTCGCGCGGTCGGGGGCGGCAACCGCCGGCAGCCGCTCGAACAGCGCATGGATCAGTCGGCCCCGCTCCGCTGCGACGCGCATCGCGGGCGTCGGCGGTGGATCGGACACCGCGTCGTCACCCAGAGCAGACGGTGACAGCGGACGAGGCGGACGCGCTTCTTGCGGTGCGGGTTGATGTGCCCAGGCCGGTAGCTGTGCATTGGCCGCAATCTCGACCGAAGCCGAAGCCTTGGCGATCACCGCAGGCTGAGGCTCGACCCCGGCGAACGTCCGCGCCCCCTCGCCGACCGGCACCTCAAGCGCCGTCAGTGCGCGATCGGACGCCGCGTACCAGCTGTTCTCCGGCGGCACGCCCTTCGCGCGTGGCCCGAGCGCACCGGCGATCACCAGCCGCTCTTCGGCGCGCGTGGCGGCGACGTAGAACAGCCGCCAATGCTCCTCCAGTTCGCGTTGCTCGGCCGCCGACACGACCGCATCCAGCGGCCCGCCGCGCTCGCTCGACCGCGGCCGGAATACCGGGATCGGCGCTGCCCCCGGCTCGGGCGCCCATTTCAGGATCGAGCGCGGTGCCGCCGACGGGTCTGCCGTCGCGTCCGCGAGGATCACCAGCGGCGCCTGCAACCCCTTCGCGCCGTGTGCGGTCATCACCCGGACCGCGTCGAGCGGGGCCGACGGATCGCGGACGATCTCGACATCGCCCCGATCGAACCAGTCGAGGAAGCGCTGTAGCGAAGGCGTCGTCGTGCTCTCGAACGTCAGCGCGGCGTTGAGCAGTTCCTCGATCGGATCGCGCGCCTCGGTCCCCAGCCGGCGGATCAGTTTCCGGCGTCCATCGAGCGGGCCCGACAGCAGTTCCTCCAGGAACTGGTAGGGCGTAGCGATATCGGCGCGCGCCAGCATCGCCAGCAGAGGCGCGAGCCGCGTCGCGGGTTGCGTGCGTTGCAGGTGACGCCAGAGCGGCCCGGCCTCGCGCGGTGCGGCGGCCATCAGTTCGTCCTGCGTCCAGCCGATCAGCGGCGACACGAGGAGCGCCGCGACGCTAAGATCGTCCTCCGGCTGCAACACGAAGCGGATCGTGGCCAGCAGATCCTGCACCGCCAGCGGCGCGTTCAGCCGCAGGCGATCGACGCCCGCCACCGGCACGCCCTCGGCATAGAGCCGCGCGACGATTAGCGAGGCGAGATCGCCGCGTCGCTTGACGAGGATCATGACGTCCTCGGGCCGCAGCCGCCGCCCCTTGCTCTCCAGCATGAGCCCCCGTGTCGGGCGCGAGCCAGCCCTTCACCGCGCGCGCGATATCGCTGGCGAGTTTGCGCACCGCGTCGTCGACCCAGCCTTCTTCGTCGTCCTCGCTGCCGCCCGCGGACACCGGCGGCCACAAGGTCACGGTGCCCGGACCGGCGACCTCGCTGGCGTGCTGTTCGACCTCGCCGGCGATGCCTAGCCCCGGCTCACCGATCGCGTCGATCGCCGCATCGACGAACTCCAGCACGGTCCGGGTCGACCGGAACGAATGCCGCAACGACAGCCGCGCCAACGGAAGCCCTCGCTCCTCCTCGGGCCAGTCGTCGTCGCCCTCGGCCTCGCTCGCACGGCCGCCGAAATACTGCTCGGCGGCCTGGAAATTGAGCGGATCGGTGCCCTGGAACCCGAAGATCGCCTGCTTGTAATCGCCGACCGTGAACAGCGTCCGCGTCGACGGCGCATAGATACCGCGGCCGACGAAGAACTCGTCCGCCAGCGCGCGCACGATCCGCCATTGATGGCCGTTGGTGTCCTGTGCCTCGTCGATGAGCAGGTGTTCGGTCGCCTGGTCGAGCTTGTAGCGCACCCATTCGCCGATCCCCGGCTGGTCGAGCAGCGCCACCGTCGTCGCGATCAGGTCGTCGAAATCGACCGCCCCCGCGCGCCGCTTGGCCAGCGCGTACCCCCGCGCGTAATCGCGCCCGACCTCAAGCCCGTCGGCGAGCAGGTCGCAATAGGTCGCGCGCTGGACCATCGACAGCACGTCGGTGCACGCCTCGCCCAGGTCCCGCGCGAGGATTTCGTAATCCGGCTCGGCATCGATCAGTTTCTTCGAGGCTTTGCGCTGCGTGCCCGTGCCGGTCAGCACGACGCTGGCGAGTTCGTCCAACGTCGCCGCGCGATCCTCCGAGTCGAGCCAGCGCTGTACGGTGGCCGCTGCGGCCAGCCCGGTGGCGGTCCCCCAGGCGCGATTGGCCGCGGCAATTCGCGCTATCGCGTCCAGGTCGAGCGCGTCGCACCATTCCGCGATCGCTTCGTCGATATCTCCGGATGGCAATCCGAGTTCGCGCCGCAGCCAAGGCTGGATGCCGACCGGGAGCGCCTCCAGAGCGGGCAGCGCGCGGGCGCAGGCGAGCAGGAACGCCTCCGCCCCGCCCTCGCCCATTCGCAGCGACAAGCGTCCCACGATCTCGACCGGACGTTCGCGTCCCTCGCGCTCGGCATCCGACAGCATCGACGCCAGAGCCTCGCGCGCGAGCCCCGCCTCTTCGCGTGCTTCCAGCGGTCGGAAGCCCGGCGTCAGCCCGGCCTCGACCGGGAACGCGGCCAACAATCCCTGGCAGAAGCCGTGGATCGTTTGAATGCGCAAGCCCCCGCCCGGCGCGTCTAGCACCTTGGCGAATAGGGTGCGCGCGCGATCCTGCAGCGTCTGGACCGGGCTCTCGCCGAGCGCGATCAGGTCCGCCGCGAGCGCCGGCGCGGGCATCCGCACCCAGGCCGCGAGGCGGCCGTTGATGCGCTGTGCCATCTCCGCCGCGCCCGCCTTGGTGAAGGTCAGGCACAGGATCGCGCCGGGATCTACGCCGCGCAACAGCAGTCGGAACACGCGGGCGGCCAGCACCTGCGTCTTGCCCGTGCCCGCCGACGCGGACAGCCAGACGTGCGAGGCCGGGTTGCTCGCATCGGCCTGCGCGCCTCTCAGCCGGGGCAGCGTGGCGAGCGTATCACCGCTCACGGCCATACCATTCGTCGCGTCGCATCAGCTGGTCATACTCGGCATAGGGGGGCGTATTCGGGGGACGAGCTTGGCGGTGAACGCGGCGCTGCCGGTGAGCCATTCGCCGACGACTTCGGTGAAGTTGTGCGCAGCGATCGACGTGAATTCGGCGGTCGGGATCTTGTCGCGCTTACCCTCGGGATCGACCGGGCTCTCGATATAGCCGAACGCGTCGCGTTTCTTGCCTAGCGACCAATATTCGAACGCGCCCGCGGTGCCGCGCACGTCCTCGAACCCGCCGCGTTCGGCGATCAGGCCGAGCAGCCCGAGCTGGAGGCTGTAGCCTGCGCGCACCGCGGTCGGCGAAGGCGGCTTGCCGGTCTTGTAGTCGATCACCCCGAGGCGCCCGTCGGGCAACTTGTCGATCCGGTCGTAGCGGCCCGATAGCGTCACCCCGGCGATCTCGATCTTGCCCTTGCCCTCGGCACTGGCGACCGTCCGGCCGTCTTCGCCCTGCGCGACGATAGCGCCCGCGATCCAGTCGATCGCTTCGAGCAACCGCGGTTGCCACAGCGCGCGCATCATCGGATGCGTGCGCTCGTCGTCGAGCATCGCCTTCGCGCGCGTCCGAAGCGTGTCGACGGTGCAGTTATCTTGCTTCCACCATTGCTCGAGGATGTCGTGGACTGCCGTCCCGCGCCACGCCGCGCTGGGGTCTGCATCGACCGGATCGAGCGGCATCAGGCCGAGAACACGGCGTGCGTAGAAGGCGTAGGGGTCGGCCTTGAGGCGATCCACCTCGGTGACGGAAATCGCCTTCGGACGCAGTAGCGCGGGCGGCGACGGCGCAGGACGGTCGGCGGGGAGATGTTCGCCCGGATCGTCGAGCGCGCGCGTCCAGCCTTCCAGCGCCGATGCCCGCTCGAACCGATCCCCCCGCGAGCGCCTGCAATCGCAACCAGAGACGCGACGCCAAAGCCGGCGACTTCGCATCCCTGCGTGCCCGCGTGACGACCGCGCGAGGTGCGCCTAACGCCTGCGCAAAATCATGCGCCGCCGTGCCGACGCGCCGTTCCAGACCCGGTAGGCCAAGCTCCATGCGGATGCGCGGCGCGAGCCAAGGGTCGGGCGCAGGACGACCCGGCCACACGCCTTCGTTCAGCCCGCCGAGCACCATGACGTCGGCGGTCTGTAATCGCGCTTCGATCAGGCCGTAGATCGCGAGCCGTGGGTGGCCTCCCGGCGCCGGACGCACCGCGACTTCGTCGAGCAACGTGCGCAACAGCTGTGGCAATTCGCGTGGATCGATCCGCGGCGGTCCGGCGGGCGCTTCGGCCTCTAGATCGGCAAGGAACTCCGCTGCCGCACGCCCTGCGAGCCCCGACCAGAGATTGTCCCCGCACAAGGACTGCGCCGTCTCGCGCAGGCAAGCGAGCACCGACGCCAGAGGCTGAGGCCCCTGATCGAACGCGTTCGCCAGTGGCGTCAGCAACGGCTGAACGTCCGCCCACCATGTCGATGCCGTGCCTTTACGCTCCTCCAGATGTCCGGCGATCCCGTCGAGCCCCGCCGCCGGCCTTGGCCCGCGCAACCGCCGGTCGAGCGCGCGGGCGCCGTCGAGCCATAGCAAGCGATCCTCGCCCGCGCGGACCAGCGGGTGCTTCAGCAATGCCAGCAACGCGAGCGGCGAGAAGCGCTGCGCCGCCGCTTCGGCCAGCGCGAGCAGCAACGTCCCCGGCGGCAGGATCGACAAGGGCCGCCCCGCGCTGTCGTCGATGCCGATATTCCAACGTCCGAGATGCGCCGCCACCCTCCGTGCTAAGGCACGATCCGGCGTGACGAGCGCGGCGGTCCGCTCCGGCACCTCCAGCGCCTCGCGCAACACGAGCGCGATCGCTTGCGCCTCCTCTGCTGGCGTCGCGAGTTCAGCGGCCGTCACACCTTTCAGGCGGCGATCCTCCGCCGCGATCTGCGTCCATTTGCCGGTGAAATCCGCGGGGGCCAGGGCGTTGGCGATTGCCCGGCCGCGTGCGGGGTCGGCGTCGTGCCCGCCACCTTCGCGCCAGGTCTGCACTTCGCCGCGGGCGACGGCCATGCGCAGGAGCATCAGCTTCGCATCGAACTGCGGATGCGTCTCGATCGAGCGACGCGTGACGCCGGTGACCGGGTTCGGATCGTGCGGGCCGAGCGCGTCCCATTCCTCGTCGGGCAGCGCGAGGTCGAGGCCGGCGAATACTACCATGCCCTGCGGCATGTCGGCGATGCAGCGGAGCAGCCGCGCTACCGCTGGCGCGGGAATCGGTTACGCCCGCCGCGCAGACGATACCGGCGGGCGGTGCATTCCGCCAACGCTGGGCGAGCCGGTCGAGCAACGCCGAGCGCCTTGGAGCCGCATCGATCCGCTCAAGCCGCGCGAGTTCGCCGGGCCAGCGTTGCAGCACGATCTCGAACGTCGCCAGCGCCCGCCGCCAATGTTCGGTCAGCTCGGGCCCAAGCTCGATATCGCGCAACCTTGTCGGTGGCACTTCCTCGACCAGCAACTGATCAAGCGTCCGCGCAAGTTCCCCCCGCGAGCCGCACGGCCTCCGCTGCATCGACCGGATGGCCTTCGCGCGCGCGCTCTTCGGACACCAATCGCGCGAGGATCATGCGCCGCTGATAGGGCGGTACCGCGGGCAGCGGCGGATCGATGTCGTCCGCCGGATCGAGCGCGGCGCCAACCGCCTCGCCCATCTCCGGATCGCCCAGCGCCACCAGTCGCGGCAAGACAAGCCCGCTGCCACTCGCGCGCACGAACGCCTCGGTAACCGCCTTCACCGCGCGGTTGTTCGGCAACACGACCAGCGCGCGGGCGAGCGCCAGCGGATCGCGCCCCGCCCGCCGGGTCAGCCCGGCGACCAGCGCGTCCGCAAACGCGCGATGCGCGGGGATCGTATAGAGCGTCGGGCGATCCGCCGTGGCAAGATCAGCCATCCGCGAGGATCGCCTCGGTCCTCGGGATCGCGGCGGGCGTGCCGACGTCGAACCAGAGACCCTGGTGGACCTGGCCGTAGGCGCGACCGGCGTCGATCGCGCGGTTCCAGAAGATGTTGGTCGAGAACGGCCCCTCCGGCCAGTCGGCGATCAATCGCGGGTGGAGAATCTGGATGCCGGTATAGGCGAACGGCGCGACCCGGCCGGGCTTGCGGCGGCCGACGATCCGCCCGTCGCTGCCAAGGTAAAAATCGCCCATCCCGCCGTGATTGTTGGCACGCGCGAGCGGCACCATCAGCAGCAGCGCATCCATCTTCGCGTCGTCCCAGCGCGATGCCAGCAGCCTGATCGCGTCGACCGGCCCGTCGATCCAGAGATTGTCGCTGTTGACCACCAGCACCGGCGCGGCGCCGAGCAGATGCCGCGCCTGGACGAGGCCCCCGCCCGTCTCCATCAGCATTTTTCGCTCGTCGGAGATTATGACGTCGATCCCCGCGAACCGGTCTGTGACGTGAGCCTCCAGCGTGTCCGCTAGGTAATGCACGTTGACAACCGCGCGCTTGATCCCTGCCGCCTGCAAGCGTTCGAAGACGTGGTCGATCAGCGGCTTGCCCGCGACCTGAACCAGCGGCTTGGGTCGCGTCGCCGTCAGCGGGCGCATCCGCTTGCCCAGTCCCGCCGCCATCACCATCGCCGTCTCGGGCACGATCCCGCGCGGGACAGGGCGGATCGTCTGCTGGCGGGTCACGCGCCCAGTGCCAGCGGATCGCCGCGCAGCGCGGGCGGCACGTTCACCGCGAACCACGCCGCGACCGGCGCCATCACCGGCTGCGCAAGATCGCGCTCCAGATACGTCCAGACGCGAGGACACATCGTCGCGTAATGCGGCTTGCCGTCGCGCTTCCACAGCCGCGTGAAGATGCCGAGGATCTTCGCATTCCGCTGCGCGCCGAGCACGTGATACGCGTTCATGAAGGCATCATCAGTCTCTGGCCCCGCGTCCGCCGCCGCAAGATATCGCGCCAGCATCGCGGCCTCGACCGCCGGATCGACCGTCCGCCGCGCGTCCTGCAACAGCGACACCAGATCATAGGCCGGATGCCCCGCCAGGGCGTCCTGGAAATCGAGCAGGCCGAGCGAGCGTTCAGGCCCGACGAGCATCAGGTTCTCGGCATGATAATCGCGGAGCACCGTGACCGGCGTCTCGGCGATGGCGTGGTCGAACACCGACTCCCAAGCCGCGTCCCAGCCCGCGAGATCTCGCTCGATCCCGACCGCCGAGCAGTACCATTCGATGAATAGCCCCGCCTCGCGCTTCAGCACGGCGCGATCATAGGGGGGACCGGCCCAGCCGGCTCGGCGCGCAGCCGCACCAGCAGGTCGATCGCGGGCGCATACAGCGACAGTTCCTCCTCCGGTGAAGCATCGACCGCCTCGCGCAGCCGATCGTCGCCGAAATCTTCGATCAGCACGAGCCCTTGGTCGAGGTCACAAGCCAGAATAGCGGGAGCGGCGAAGTCACGTTCGACAAGCCACTCGGCGACCGCGATGAACGGGCGGGGATCCTCGTGCGGCGGTGGCGCGTCCATGAGGATCGCTTGCCGCCCCGCTTCGATCGCGCGGAAATAGCGCCGGAATGAGGCGTCGCCGGCGACCGGGAGGATCTGTGCCCCACCCCAGCCATGGGCGTCGAGAAAAGCGGCGGCGCCGGGCGGCGGGGTCATGTCGGCCATCGCGACCTCCAAGCTTCCGGCACGCCGATAGTCAAGCCGCGCGTGCCGTCCGGCTCGATCGTCAGGCTGAGCCGAAGCGCATCCGGCCAGTAATCCGGGCCTGCGCGCTCCGGCCATTCGACGAGGAGCAGCGAATCGTAGCGCGCGTCGTCGAGCGCGAGTTCCTCGATCTCGGCGGGGTCGTCGATGCGGTAGAGATCGACGTGAACCACGGGAAAACGCACTTCGGGCGGCTCGTAGGGCTGGACGATGGCGAAGCTGGGGGGATGGCGCTTCGCCGGCGAGGCCGAGTGCTGCTAGGAGACCGCGGGCGACGCTGGTCTTGCCCGCGCCGAGCGTGCCTTCGAGGGTGACGACGTCGCCCGGGCGAACCAAGTCGGCAAGCATAGCCCCAAACGCTTCGGTCGCTTGGGGATCGGGTAGGAGGATTGCACCCATTAGCCCTCTCCCCCTCGGGGAGAGGATTGGGTGAGGGGCTGTTCCAAGCGCTGCACTGCTTGGCGACCCCTCACCCCGACCCTCTCCCCGGAGGGGAGAGGGAGCAGCAGATGCCCGTTCATCGCCGCGGCAATTCGACGGTGATCAGCGTGCCCGCTCCCGGCTCCGACATCAGCGCGATCGTCCCGCCATGCGCCTCGACGAACTGCTTCGCCAACGGCAGTCCGAGACCCAAAGCCCGATCTCCCATAGGCTTCGATTCCGCAAACCGGTCGAAAGCATGCGCCACCGCCTCCGCATCCATCCCGACGCCATCGTCCGACACCACGATCCGCGCGGTCGTAGCGTTGCCGTCGGTGTGCAGCAGCACGCGCCCACCATCGGGCGTCGCCGCGGCCGCATGCCGCAGCAGATGCTCGACGACTTCCTTTAGTCGCTTCGGATTGCCGTTCACCCGCCCAGTCGACCGCGCGACCTCGATCGCGAAATCGAGTTTCCGCCGCTTGGCCGACGGCAGGATCGTCTCCGCCGCCGCACGCACGGTAGTGGCCAGATCGACGTCGCTGCGGTCGGTTTCCGCCCGGTCGCTCTCCGCGCGCGTCAGGTCGAGCACGTCATCGACCAGCAGCCCCAGCCGTTCGACGGACTCGAGGATCGCTCCGACATAGCCCTCGGCTTGCGGCGTCAGCGCGCCGGCATATCCGCCATGCAGCATTTCCGCGAACCCGCTGATAGAGGTGAGCGGGGTGCGCAGCTCATAGCTCATGTTCGCGACGAACGCGGTCTTTACCTTGTCGGTCGCCTCGAGCGCGTCCGCACGGTCGCGCAACGCCTGCTCCGCGCGGCGGCTGTCGGTGATGTCGAGCATCGTGAACAGCGCGTTACCGTCGGGCAACGGCACGCCGGCAAACTCGAAATGCCGCCCGTCGGCGAACGCCACGCGACCACCGCGCTGCTGACGCCCGACCGTCGCCGACCGCACCAGATCCGGGATCAGTGCCGACCGGCCAGGAGTGGCGAGCTTGGCCCCCGCCGCTTCGGCAAAAGCGTCAACGCGGGGGTGCGAAGCGAGGAATTCTTCCTCCAGGCCCCACAGCGCGCGAAACCGATTGTTCCAAAGCTGCAACCGGCCGTCTGCGGCAAACACGCCGAGCGCCTCGAACAGGTTGTCGAACGTCGCGGTCCGCACCCGCAGCAACGTGTCTCGCGCGCTGGCGAGCTGGACCTGCTCGGTGCGATCCTCGAAGATCAGCAACAGGCCGCCATCGGGGGAGCGGCTGCGCGACCACGCGGAGATGCGTGCCGCCGCGCAGATGCCAATTCTCCTCCATCGCACCGCCGCCCTGGGCCGATCCAGTCTGCATGAACCAGTCGCGACGCTCCGCCTTCCAGCTCGGGAAATCGCGGACTTCAGGCAGCCGGTTCGCCTCGCGCATCCGCTCCAGCACCCGGTCGAACTCGGGGCGATCGGCAAGCCATTCGCTCCGCATCGCGAACATCCGGCGGAACGGCTGGTTGCAGAACACGAGCGAACGGTCGCCACCGAACTGCGCGACGCCCGCCGACAACCGGTCGAGCATCGCGCGCTGAGCCTCGGCAAAGCGCTTGGCGCCAGACCGCGCCTGCTCCAGTTCCTCGATGTCGATCGCGAACCCGGCCACGCCGCCGCTCGGCAGCGGCACGTCGTAGATCTGCAACGAGCGCCTTGCGCCGTCGATCGTCGCGGGAAGAACCTGTTGATGCGGACGCCCTTGCTCCCGCGCAACCGCCGCGCCAGCAAGAGGCCCACCCCGCCCCGAGCCCTCGACCAATTCTAGTCCACGCGCCACGACATCCGCGGCATCGCGCCCCTCGACCGCGTCGACATAGGCCGAGTTCACCATCGCCAGCCGCAAATCGGTCGCGCGATACCACATCGGCATCGGCGCCGCCTCGATCAGCCCCGTCAGCGACTCATACGCCTCACCGAGTCGCGCAGTCTCGGAACCAAGTCGCGCGATCTCCGCCTCGCTGTCGGTCGCATCGAACGCCCAGAGCAATACCGCCCCGGTCGCCCCCATCTCGCCCGGCGCACGCCCACCGCGAAACGTGATCGCTCGCGTCGAGCCCTGCAACCGCACCGAGCGCACGAACGCCCGCCCCGACCGCTGCGCCGCCGTGACGTCGGCAATCAGCCGCGCCGCGTCGTCGGCGGACAGCCCCGCCCCCCGGCAGCAAGCTCAGCGATCGACCGCGGTGGCGCGTCGAGCCCCAGCCAGTCCGCCATCCGCTGCGTCATCTCGATCCGCCCGCCCGAGCGGATCACCGTCACGATCGCCGGCGACCCGTCGAGGATCGTCTGCAACTGCGCGTTCGCCTCGACTGCTTCCACCGCCCCCGTACGGGCACGCAGACCGACGTAAATCAACGCCAATCCGGCGAGGATTAGCAGAAGGAGTATTGCTCCGATCGTCACGGCGACTCCGGTCCCGATGATCATGTTTAGGGAGCGCATCGCGATATCATTCGACCATGTAGGCCAAACCGTCCCCCGGGGAAAGCCACGAGACAAGGAAAAGGGCAGGCCCGACATACGGACCCGCCCTTCGCGGTCTATCGACCTTCAGCGCTGGAGGATGCGGTTTAGAGCTTCACACGCGCGCCAACGTACATGGAGCGGCCGACGTTATCGAAAATCGCACCGTCTGCAACACCCAGCTGGCCGTAGGGCGGCTTCTTGTCGGTCAGGTTGTCGACGCCACCATAGAAGGTGAAGCGCTTGTCGACGTCAACCGATGCACGCAGCGCATGATAGACGACCGACGGGTAATAGACGCGATCAGCATAGTACGGATCGAGTGCGGCCACGCCATTCGTTTCGTGCTGCGCTTCCCAATCTGTAATCGACTGGCGACCGATGTAGCGGAGCTGGTAGCCGAACGTGACTGGACCATGCGTATAATCGGCCGAGACGTTGAAATTGTAGACCGGGTCGCCCAGCTCGCCCTTGACGCGCTCCTTCTGGCCAGGGTTGTCGAGGTACGGATAATCCGTGCGGTCGCGAACCCAGGTACCGACGAACCGCAGTGCGATCTTGTCATCGGCGAAGATGCGGCGGTTATACGACACATCCACGTCGATGCCCTTGGCCCGCAGCGCTGCGAAGTTGACCGTGCTCTGGAGCAGTGCAGTCTGGGCGAACTCACCACTCGACTGGCGCGGATTGATCAGGCCGCAGAACTGGTTGTCCAGCGACGCTGCGTCGTAGCAGGCGTCGAGGATGGTCTGCGCGCCGACTGCGGCGATGACGTTGCTGATCTTGATGTCGTAATAATCAGCCGTGATCGCGAGGCCGGGAATGAACGACGGCTGGAGGATGACGCCGTACGTCCAGCTCCGCGACGTCTCCGCCTCGAGGTTGGGGTTGCCGCCCGACAGGAACTCGGTGCTGCCGCCGCGTGCCGCATTGTTGATGAAGTTGACGGGAACGCCAGCTGCGGCGCAGTTGGCGGCGCGCGTCGAGCGACCAGTCTTGATGAAGTTGATGTCGCAGGGATCGTTCAGAATGTCGAAGTTCTGCGACGGCGACGAGTAGAGGTCGCTCAGCGTCGGCGCGCGCACGGCCTTGGCGTAGCTTACGCGGAACTTGATATCGCGAACCGGCGCATACAGCGCCCCTGCATTCCAGGTCCAGACGGTACCCGCCGAGCCCTTATAGTCCGCAACGCGAACGGCAGCATTCGCCGACAGTTCCTCGGCAAAACGCGTGCCCTTGAGCAGTGGCAGGTTGATCTCGCCATATGCTTCTTTGACCGCAAACGATGGCGGAGCAAAATCGGGAATGGCATTGAGGAAGGTCGCGCCCGACTTCACCTGGTCGTCATACGAATACGAAGCAGTCTCACGGCGATATTCGCCGCCGAGTGCGAACTGGACCGGACCGCCGGGGGAGTTCGAACAGCTGCGAACTGTCGCCGACGATATTTGCCGTCACGTCGAACTCGGTCGCCTTGCCGGTACGCTGCGAAGTCGTGTTGATGTAATTGAGGGCCGCCTGGCTGGGGGCGCCATTACCGAGCACGTTCAACGGCACGCAGTTCGGATCGGTGACGCTGGTCTGGTTGATCCGGCACACGATGGTACCCGCGCCGTTCCGAACCGTATCTACCGCATTGTAGAAGTTCTGGTTGATGCGGTTGTTGAAGAACGACGAGCGGGTCCGGAACTCGCCATAGTTGACCGAAAAATCATACTTCCAGTCAGTGTTGAACGTTCCTTCCGCGCCGCCAACGATCCGATAGGTATCACGGCGGTCGAATTCGTCGCGTGTCCCGGAAATCGTTGTTATTGCGGTTCAAGCGGAAGAACTGTGCGCCAGCCGGCAGCAGCGAACGGATCGTCGCGGCATCGCCGGGCTGCAGATATGGGTTATCGAACGAGATCGGAATGCCGATCGTCTGCCGGCTAAACCCGCCAACGGCCGCGCGCGTGAAGGGATTCCCGTCTGCGTCCTCGTCCGCGACGGTGCCTTGCTCGCCGCCCTGGGCAAAGGTCGGCGTGCCTTGGTTGAAGCTCTCGACGCGAACGAACTTCGCTTCGATGAACGGCTTGAAGGCGTCGGACACGTCGAAGTGGCCGAGCAGGTTGGCGACGTAGCGCTTCAACGCCGGCTGAAGCGTGCCGCGGTCGTTGAGGATGCCGCCGTCGCCGCCATTGTTGTTGTTCGAGCCCGCCGGGCGGAAGTCGGTACCGTAGTTATACTCGTACAGCGATCCGCCGGAGTTGAAACCGAACACGCGGGGATAGCCGTTGGCGAGGCAGCCTGCCGCCACGGTGCCATTCGCGCAGCTGCCGATCCCGGAGCCGTTATAGGCGATGAAATTGCCGCCATTGTCGTAACCGAAACTATGAACATTGTTGAGGAAGGTGCGGTTCGGAACCGTGTTGTCGAGCGCCGGGCTGTCCACCAGCTAGAATTGTCGACGTCCGGTATACGCACCGGTCAGACCTGGCCGATCGGCATAGGTGACGAGGTCGGACTGGTTATATTCGAGGTTCAGCGCGATGTTGCCGCGGCCGTCGGCGAAGTTCTGGCCGTAGGTACCACTGAGACGATACGTGCCGTGATCGCCCTTGTCGCTCAACCCGCTCTGCGCGTTGAGCGTGAGGCCCCTCGAAGTTCCGCTTGAGCACGAAGTTGACGACGCCCGCCATCGCGTCCGAACCGTAGACCGCGGACTGGCCGCCAGTGACCGCATCGACGCGTTCGATCAGATCGGTCGGGATAGTGTTGGTATCGACCAGGAAATCACCTTCGGACGAGGTGATGTGCCGACGGCCGTTGACCAGCACCAGCGTGCGGGTAACGCCGAGACCGCGCATATCTAGGAAGTTCAGGCCCGAAGTGCCGATGAACTGCGTCGAGCTGGCTTGGCTGTAGGTCGAGCGCAACGACGGAAGATCGTTCAAAACGTCGCCGACCGTGATCGCACCGGTGCGCGTGAGATCGGCAATCGTCAGCGTGGTGACCGGAGCAGGCGAGTCGAGTGTGGGACGCGCAATACGCGAACCGGTCACGACGATTTCACTGCCGGCATTGGCCTCCGGCGCAACAGTCTGCGCAACCGCGCCCGTCGTGGTATCCGAACCTACGGGAGCGGCCGGATCGGTGCCGGGTGCCTGTGTCTGCGCGTCTACCGGCGTCGCTGTCTGCGCTGCTGCCGGAATTGCAGAGGCCAATACGAATGCGACCGTGGACGCAGTTACGAACAATCCGGACTTCCGGATCGAGATGCCAACCATACTGAGTAACCCTCTGAACCTAAGCTTTATACTGAGCCCAGAAGGACACCTTTTCTGTCTATTTTTCAATCCTTACAACGAAACATTGCGGTTATGTGACATCCACGCAACACGGATGCGTAACGAAAAAGCCGCGCCCGCCTGATGGCGAACGCGGCTTTTCGAAAACCTTACTAAATCCTAAAGATCAGTAGCGGTAGTGATCCGGCTTGAACGGCCCTTCGACCGGCACGCCGATGTAGCCGGCCTGCTTGTCCGAGAGCTTCGACAGCTTCACGCCGAGCTTCTCGAGGTGGAGCATCGCGACCTTCTCGTCGAGGTGCTTCGGCAGGACGTAGACTTCGTTCTTGTAGTTCTCGCCCTTGGTCCAGAGTTCGATCTGCGCGAGCGTCTGGTTGGTGAACGAGGCCGACATCACGAACGACGGGTGGCCGGTGGCGCAACCCAGGTTCACCAGGCGACCCTTCGCCAGGATGATGATCTGCTTGCCGTCCGGGAACTTCACCAGATCGGTGCCGGGCTTCACTTCGGTCCAGTCGTAGTTCGACAGCGCGGCGATCTGGATCTCCGAGTCAAAGTGACCGATGTTGCAGACGATCGACATCGGCTTCATCGCCTTCATGTGATCGGCGGTGATGACGTCGGCATTGCCAGTCGCGGTGCAGAAGATGTCGGCGCGCTTGACGGCCTCTTCCATCGTCACGACCTCGAAGCCCTCCATCGCCGCCTGCAGTGCGCAGATCGGATCGACTTCGGTGACCATCACGCGCGCGCCGCCGTTGCGAAGCGACTGTGCCGAGCCCTTGCCGACGTCACCGAAGCCGGCGACGCAGGCAACCTTGCCGGCGAGCATGACGTCGGTCGCGCGACGGATCGCGTCGACCAGCGATTCCTTGCAGCCATAGAGGTTGTCGAACTTCGACTTGGTGACCGAGTCGTTGACGTTGATCGCGGGGAACGGCAGTTCGCCCTTCTTGGCGATCTCGTACAGGCGGTGGACACCCGTGGTGGTCTCTTCCGAGACGCCCTTCAGGTTCTTGACGGTCTCGGTCAAATAGCCGGGGTTCTTCGCGACGTACGCCTTGAGCGCGCGCTGCATCTCGACCTCTTCCTCGTTCTCGGGCTCAGGCATCGTGTGGCCGGCTTCGAGCTTGGCGCCCCAGAGCGCGAACATCGTCGCGTCGCCGCCGTCATCGAGGATGATGTTGGCGGTCTGGCCCTCTACGTCGCGATCCCACGAGAAGATGTCGCCGACATAGTTCCAGTAATCCGCGAGGCTCTCGCCCTTGATCGCGAACACCGGCACGCCGGTCGCGGCGATCGCGGCTGCGGCATGGTCCTGCGTCGAGAAGATGTTGCAGGTCGCCCAGCGGACGTCGGCGCCGAGCGCGGTCAGCGTCTCGATCAGCACTGCGGTCTGGATCGTCATGTGCAGCGAGCCGGTGATCCGCGCGCCCTTGAGCGGCTGCGAAGCGCCGAATTCGGTGCGCAGCGACATCAGGCCGGGCATTTCGGTCTCGGCGATGTTGATCTCGGCGCGGCCGAAATCGGCGAGGCTGATGTCGGCGACGACGTAGTCGGTCGCAGTGCCGGACTGCGCGGGGGCGAGGGTGGTGGCCACGATGGGTCTCCTGGAAATTCTGTGATCGGCGAGCCTCATGCCCGTGCCGGATGCCGTGCCACTTAGGGGATCAGGGGGCTCAAATCAAATATAAAGATATCTTTATATGATGCTCGGGGATGCCGTTGGCGTTAGCTGCATCGCCCTTCTTCGACTCCCCTCCCTGGAAGGGGGGGTTGGGGTGGGTCGGTTTGAGGCGTGTGCAGAGCCAGCCAACCGGCCGACCAACCCCCAGCCCCCTCCCTTCCAGGGAGGGGAGCAGAAGTCAGGCCCGCCCCGTCTCAGCAACGAGCAACCGGGGATCCACGCCGGCCTGCGCAAACGCCATCGTCCAGCGATCCTCCGCCACGGTCTCAAACAGCAGTTCGGCATCCCCGGCCACGTTGAACCACCCCGGCCGCGACAGCTCACCCTCGAGCTGTCCGCCATCCCAACCGGCATAGCCGAGCGCCACCACCCACTCCGAAGGGCCCTTCCCGTCGGCGATCGCACGCAGCACGTCGACCGTGCTCGACAGCTTCCACCGCCCGGCGACATCAACCGAATCCTGCCCGCCCCAGTCGGACGAATGCACCACGAACCCGCGCCGAGGCTCGACCGGGCCACCGAAATGCACCGGCGCGTTGGGCGCGTCGCCCGGCTCGATCCCGAATTGTTCGAGCAGGTCGTGAAAGCCCAAACCGTCGATGGTCGCGCCGATCCCGATGCCGATCGCGCCATTCTCGTCATGGCTGCACATCGCGATCACGGCGCGGGCGAACCGCGGGTCGCTCATCCCCGGCATCGCGAGCAGGAATTGTCCGGAAAGAAAGGGCGTCTTGTCCATGCGTTGGAGCATAGCGCCGCACGGGCTCCCTCGCCACGCTTGAAATACCTACGCCCACGTCCAAGGTACCGCTCGCCCGCGACGAACGCGCGGCGACAGGAGATTTCAGATGACGATCAGCGTCGGCGACCGGCTTCCCACCACCAACCTCGTCAAGGCGACCGCAGACGGCCCCGACCAGGTCGATACCGACAGCTTCTTCAAGGGCCGCAAGGTAGCGCTGTTCGCGGTCCCGGGCGCGTTTACGCCGACCTGCTCGGCCAAGCATCTTCCCGGTTTCGTCGAGAAGGAAGCCGAACTGAAGGCCAAGGGCATAGACGAGGTCGCGTGCGTTTCGGTCAACGACGCGTTCGTGATGGGCGCGTGGGGCAAGTCGGCGGGCGCTGGCGACATCACGATGCTGGCGGACGGCAATGGCGATTTCGCCAAGGCGATCGGGCTGACGATGGACGGGTCGGGCTTCGGCATGGGCACGCGTAGCCAGCGTTATTCGATGCTGGTCAACGACGGCGTGGTCGAGCAGCTGAACGTCGAGGCTCCTGGAGAATTTAAGGTCAGCTCGGCCGAGCATCTGCTCAGCGAGATCTAATCCTCCCCGGCACGGGGGGGGGGGACCGTTCGGCACCTTTGCCGAAGGGTGGAGGGGGGCTCACCGCGAGCGTTACGGTCGCGGAGCGCCCCCTCCGTCAGCCCGAGTGGGCTGCCGCCTCCCGACACGGGGAGGATTGAGGTGGTCTTGCCACCGTAACGTCCGCCACCTAACACTGCCCGATGACAATCGCATCCGACCTCGTCGCCGAACTCGACCGCCTCTACCGCGCCTCCGTCGAGCGCCTCCAAGCCGCCATGAGCGCGTATATCGCCGACGGCACGACGCCCGATCCGGTCAGCCGCACCGACGGCTCGTTCGCCTATCCCGAGATCCGGTTGACCTATAAGGGCGGCGTCGACCGGCCCACCCCGCTCCGCTCGTTCGGTCGTCTGGTCAACGCGGGCGAATACCGCATCAGCGTCACCAAGCCCGCGATCTTCGCCGAATACCTGACCGAACAGCTGACGTTGCTGATCGAGGATTACGATGTCACCGTCGAGGCGGTCGAGGGTCGCCAGGAAATCCCGTTCCCCTATGTGATCGAGCCCGGCCACGCGCTGAGCCTCGACGAGGTCTCCGCCACTGAATTGTCGCGCCACTTCCCCGCGACCGAGGCTCGCGCATATCGGCGACGAGATCGCCGACGGCCTGTGGATCGCGCAGGACGAGACGCGCCCGCTCGCGCTGTTCGACGGCCTGCGTACCGATTTCAGCCTTGCCCGCCTGCGCCATTACATGGGCACGCCCGCCGAACATGCGCAGCGCTTCGTGCTGTTCACCAACTATCACCGCTATGTCGACGAGTTCGTCCGCTGGGCCGGCACGCAGTTGGGCGAAGGCTCGCGCTTCACCAGCCTGTCGGGCGCGGGCGGGATCACGATCTCGTCGGGTGACGATATCGACAAGATCATCTCCGACAGCGCATGGCGCCGTCACCAGATGCCCGCCTATCATTTGATGGCAGACGACCGCACCGGCATCACGCTGGTCAACATCGGCGTCGGGCCGTCGAACGCGAAGACGATCTGCGACCACCTCGCGGTGCTTCGTCCCGAGGCCTGGCTGATGATCGGCCATTGCGGCGGCTTGCGGCCCAGCCAGCGGATCGGCGACTATGTCCTCGCGCACGCGTATCTGCGCGACGACCATGTCCTCGACGACGTCCTGCCCCCCGAAATCCCGATCCCCGCGATCGCCGAAGTCCAGCTCGCGATGGCCAAGGCGGCGGAGATCGTCTCGGGTCAGTCGGGCGAGGAACTCAAGCGCCGCCTCCGCACCGGCACGATCGTCACCACCGACGACCGCAACTGGGAGCTTCGTTACTCGAAGTCGGCACTCCGCTTTTCGCTTAGCCGCGCGGTTGGCATCGACATGGAGTCCGCGACGATCGCTGCGCAGGGCTACCGGTTCCGCGTCCCCTACGGCACGCTGCTATGCGTCTCGGACAAGCCGCTCCACGGCGAACTGAAGCTGCCGGGCCAGGCCAACCGCTTCTACGAGCGCGCGATCAGCGAGCATCTGCGGATCGGGATCGAGACCTGCGAACAGCTCCGCCTCGAGGGCTCGAAGCTCCACAGCCGCAAGCTCCGCGCGTTCGACGAGCCGCCGTTCCGCTAAAAACCGGAGCGGATCGGACGGGAATGCGTTACGCTTCCGGAATCATTGCTGAGGGAAGATAGAAGTGGCCGACACCGACACGCCCGATACGGAAGCAAAGAAGCCCGCCGCCCGCCGTCGCGCGCCGCGCAAGACGAGCGCGCCGAAGGCTGCTCCGGCAGCGACGTCGTCCGCCAAGCCGGTCGCGCCCAAGCCCGTGCCGGTTGCGGACAAGCCTGTCACCGCCGCGTCGTCGAAACCAGTGGCCAAGCCGACGCCAAAGCCCCGCTCGACCAAGCGCAGCACGCCCCGCCCGGTGCCTGCACGAAACACGGCGACGCCTGTTCCGGTCGCCAAGCCACCGGAGAAGACCCGGGGGAAATGGGGGGCTGCTGCGATCTTCAGTGGAGTAGCGGTTGCTGGTGCCGCGGTTGGCGCGTTGCTGACCTTGCGCGGCAGCACGCCGAAGGCTCAGTCAGCGCCCAAGCCGAAGGGTACGCACGCGCATCAAGCGGACGGCACGGACTCGTCGAAGTCGTTCGACGCGGGCATCGCCGATCCAGGGACGGTCCCGGAGTAAGTATCCCCAAGATACTCCACCCCGGCGAAGGCCGGGGCCCAGTTGGAACGTCTTGCGTAACGAAGCTCATCGCTCCGTTAGCAACGTTTCCCAACTGGACCCCGGCCTTCGCCGGGGTGGTGCGTTGTAGGTGTCGCCCTCGTTGTTGATGTTCCCCCGCGGAGGCGAGGGCCCAGCTAAAGCCACGGAAGCGTTCGTAACCCCGGGCCCCCGCCTTCGCGGGGGAACTAGGAGGAAGCATTAGGGGTCAGATACCCGGCCCCCTCACCACCCAGTCGGCTTCCCCTTGTTCTGCACGTCCAGCCAAGCCTTCAACGGCGCGAAATACTCGACCAGCGCCGCGCCCGACATCTCCCGGCTGCCAGTGAACACCTGCAACGCATCCGGCCAAGGCTTCGATTGCCCCATGCTCAGCATCGCGTTCAGCTTCGTGCCCACCGCCTTGTTGTCGTAGAACGAGCAACGATGCAGCGGCCCCTTCCAGCCGGACTGGTCGCACGCCGCCTTGTAGAACTGGAACTGCAACACCCGCGCCAGGAAGTAGCGCGTGTACGGCACCGCTGCCGGGATATGGTATTTCGCGCCCGCATCGAATCTGGTCTCGTCACGTGCGACCGGCGGCTTGATCCCCTGATACTGAAGCCGCAACTGATCCCACGCCGCCTGATATCCGGTCGTCGGGATCGCGCCTGAGAACACGCCCCAGCGCCATTTGTCGATCAGCAGCCCGAACGGCAGGAACGCGACCTTGTCCATCGCCTGACGCAGCAGCAGCCCGATGTCCTTGTCCGCGGTCGGCACCTTCGCCTGGTCGAGCAGGCCGATTTTCACCAGATAATCCGGCGTGATCGACAGCGCGACGGTATCGCCGATCGCCTCGTGGAAGCCGTCGTTCGCACCGTTCGCATAGAGGAACGGCTGTGCCTTGTACGCGCGCTGATAGTAATTGTGGCCAAGTTCGTGGTGGATCGTGACGAAGTCGTCGGCATTCACCTTCGTGCACATCTTGATCCGGATATCGTCCTTGGCGTCGATATCCCACGCCGACGCATGACAGATCACGTCGCGGTCGGCAGGCTTGGTGATCTGCGACCGCTTCCAGAACGTCTCCGGCAGCGGTGCGAAGCCGAGCGACGAATAGAAGCCCTCGCCCTGCTTCACCATCCTGAGCGGATCATAGCCCTTCGCCTTGAGCAGATCGCCGGTGTCGAAACCCAGATCCCCCGCGCCCTTCGGCGCGACGATGTCGTAGATATTGCCCCATTCCTGCGCCCACATGTTGCCGAGCAGGTCGCTGCGGATCGGCCCGGTCTTCGCCTGCACCACGTCGCCGTATTTCTCGTTCAGCTTCCACCGCGTGTAGGTGTGGAGCGCCATGTAGAGCGGCTCGACCTGCTTCCAGATCTTGTCGGTCAGCGCGGCAAACTGTTCGGGCGTCATGTCGTAGCCCGAGCGCCACAACGCACCGACATCCTTGTAGCCCAGCTCGCGCGCGCCCTCGTTAGAGATCGCGGTCATCTTCGCATAGTCGCCGCGCATCGGCGCGCCGACCTTGTCGTTCCAGCTCGTCCACATCTCGGTCAGCTTGGCCGGATCGCGCGTCGAGCCCATCGCCGCCTCGATATCCGACCCGTTGATCGGCTTGCCGTCGAGCGTCCCCATTCCCTTGCCGTAGGAGGACGACATCTTGGTGGTCAGCGTCGACAGTTCCTCGGAAGCCCCTGCCCGCGTCGGCGCCGGTAGCGTCAGCCCGCCGCGCAGCAAGTCGAGCTTGCGCTTCGTATCGAACGACAGCCCCGGCAATGACGCATACCGCGCCGCGCCGAGCGCATACTTCACCCCGAGATCGGTCATTTCGGCGCCCGACTTCGCCGCCAGCGCATCGGTATCGTCGGTGATGTACGTCGCGTTGACCCACGCGACGCGGTTGGCATCCAGCGAGGCCGCGGCCATCGCCTTCTCCGCCTCGGCGACGAACGCGTCCGCCTGCGCTACGGTGGGCTTACCGGTTGCGACGGGTGTGGTTTGGGTCTGCGCGGACACGGGCGCGGCAATCGCGCACGCAAGCGCGATCAGAGAGACGGTACGGATCATGATCTTCCCCTGGATTATGCCTCCAGAGTGATACTCCGCCGTCGCCTGGTCAACAGTCTCTCGCCAGCCTTGCGATCCTCCCCCGCCAGGGGAAGGTGGCGCCAAAGGCAACGGAGGGGGGAGGAACGCGCAACGGAGGTGGTCGCTTACCTCCCCCTCCGTCTGGCAAGCGCCAGCCACCTCCCCCCTGGCGGGGGAGGATCGAGGACAGGGCGTCAGCCTGCAAGGAAGTCCGCGATCGCCTGGCCGAGTTCGGGCTTTACCACCGCGCTCATATGACCGCCCGGAGTCTCGACATACGTCCCGTTCGGCAATGCCGCCGCCAGGTCCGGTGCCGAACCATTATCCTGATCCTCGCCTCCGCACACGACCAACGTCGGCTGCTGGATAGCCTTCACGGACTCGAGCGGCGTATCGACGAACGTCTCGAGGATACCGAGCAACGCGACCGGATCGCCGCCCGTCGTCTTCAGAAACGCCTCCGCCAGCCACTCCGGCGTACCCTGCACATGCTGCCCCAGCTTGGTCAGGATATTCCGGAAATGCCCGGCGCGACGCGACGTCTGGGTGAGCCCTTCGAGACCCATGCCCGAGAAGATCAAGCGCCGCGGCGTCGCGCCCGTCGCCAGCATCCGCGAGGTCGTCCGCGCACCCAGCGAATACCCGCCAAGGTCATAGTCCGTCAGCCCAAGATGCGCGACCAGCGCGTGGCCATCCTCCGTCAGCGCATCCGCCGGATACGCTTCGAGCCCGTGCGGCTTGGCGGTTTCGCCGTGCGCGCGCAGGTCCGGCATGATCACACGAAAGCCCTTGGCGGCGATCTTGGCGGCATGGCCATAGCGGATCCAGTTGGTCTTCGCGTTGGAGAAATAGCCGTGGATCAACACCACCGGCCGCCCCTCGCCTACCTCCCGCCACGCGATCCGCGTGCCGTCGAAGCTCTCGAAAAACTGCGTCTCGGTCGGGGTGCTGGCCACGGTCATATCCTGCATTGGTTCGCCGCCAATTCGTAGCCGCCGCCGCCCAAGTCAACCCGCGCCCTCGTCTTCCGCGGCTTCCAACGTCGAGCGAGCCTGGAGCCCCAAACGAAAACGGGCGACCCGAAGGCCGCCCGTTCCCAACTTCCAAAGACAGGATCAGAACTGATACCCGATCCCGCCCGATGCACCGGCACGGCCCTGCGAGTCATAGGTGCCGCTCAGCTTGACGACCGTGTGGCCATCGCTGAACGCCTTCGACATCCCGACCGCGACCGCCGACTGGCCGGCATAGGTGCCGCCACCCATCGCGATCATCCCCTTGCCCGCTTCATACGCCTGCGGGAGTCCGGCTGCTGCCAGCGCGTTGGAGGTCCCGGCGAAGCTGTCCCGGCGGAGGTTGCGCAGATCGAAGTCGAGCGCCGCGATCCGTCCGTCGGTATAGGCGTTCGCCTGCGTCACCGCAGAGTTGATGCCCGAGTTCAGCTGCCCGACGTTGACCGCGTCGGTGGTCGACACGCCCGCCGCGACGTTGCTCAGCACGGTTGCCTGACCGCCTGCGTTGAACGTCACGTTGGTACGCGAAGGACCGTATTGCACCGAGTTGCTACCCAGCGCGAGCGCACTGTTCGCGGTGCCCTGTGCTGTCGCGACCGCCTGGTTGGTGGTGTAGAGCTGCCCACCGTTCACCGCTTCGGCAGACCCCGCCGCGACCGTACCTGCGGCCACGTTGGCGATCGTCACCGGCGCCGCCGCATTGCCGCCCGCCAGCGTCACGGTGTTGGTCCGCACGCCGTTGGCATCGGTGTTGTACGACACTGCGTTCACCGCCGTCAGCGCCAGGGCATAGACCTGCCCGCCATTGACCGCGTCGGTCGAACCCGCCGCGATCGAGCCGCCCGCGACGTTGTGCAGGCCGACGGGGCCAGCCGCCGCACCGACCAGCGTCAGGTCGTTGGTCTTCGTGCCGCCGTTCGGCGTGGTGGCGCTGCCGGGGTTGGAGTATTGCACCGGCCCGGTCGCACCGTTGCTGATCTGGTTGCCCAGGTTGGTGATCGCGGTCGTATTGTTCGCCACCTGCGTGTTGGTCGCCGCAAGCTGCGCGCCGTTGACCGCGTCGGTCGACCCGGCGGCAACGTTGCCCGCCGCGACGTTGGTGATGACCGTCCCGCCGGCACCGCCGAGCGTGATCGAGTTCTTCGTGCCGTTGTCGTACTGGACGGTGGTGGTGCCCAGTGCCGCGACCTGCGCCGCGACCCCTGCGACCTGGCCGACGTTGGCGGCATCGGTCGCCGCGGTGCCTGCCGCAACGTTGGTGATCTGGCGAGCGCCACCGGCCGACCCGACCGACACTTCACCGACCGAGTTCTGCAAGCCCGCGAGCCCCAGCGCGGCGTAGCCGAGCGTACCGCCACGAAGCGCCGAGGAGCCGGTGCCGATGGCAACGCTGTTGTCCGCGGTGGCGGTCGCTTCCGGCCCGATCGCGATGCTGTCGGTACCCGTCACGACGCTGTCGCCGCGGGTCGAGAGAACCCGGAAATACCGGATGCCCGCACCGCCGTTGATCGCACCATCGACCGCGTCGAAGACCGACTGGACGTTGCCATATTGCACCCCGCCGAACCCGATCGAGGCGAGTACGCGGTTGGTGGCCGCGTCGTAGCTCGACAGTCCACCCAGGCCTGCCGCGACGCTGGTGCCGAGCCCGACGAGCTGCCCGCCGTTGACCGCTTCGGTCGACCCTGCCGCAAGCGTTCCCGCTGCGACGTTGCCGAGCACGACCGGCGCGTTGCCTGCCCCACCCAGCGTTACGCGCGTCCGGGTCGGATCGTCATACTGCACCGACAGCGCGGCGAGATTGCCGACCTGGCCGGCAACGGTTGCCAGCTGGCCACCGTTGACCGCATCGGTCGAGCCGGCCGCCACCACGCCGTTGCCGACATTGTGCAAGGCGACGGCACCAGCCGCACCTCCGACGAGCGTCACGTCGTTCGACGGTACGCCGCCATTCGGCGTGGTCGGTGCACCTGCGCTCGAATATTGGAGCGCACCGATCGCGCCATTCGCGATGTTCGTCGTCAAGTTCGAGACGTTGGTATTGGTGGCGAACAGCTGGCTGCCGTTGACCGCCTCGGTCGAGGTCGCACCGAGCGCGCCTGCCGCGACGTTGCCGATCACGACGGGAGCTGCGCCCGTACTGACGCCGCCAAGCGTGATCCGCGAGCGGCCGACATCGTCATACTGCACCGCGAGTGCCGACAGGCCGCTGACTTGTCCGGAGACACTGGCGAGCTGACCACCGTTGACCGCATCGGTCGATCCCACCGCGACATTGCCATTCGCGACATTGTGCAATCCGACCGGGCCAGCCGCCGCACCGACCAGCGCGACGTCGTTGCTCGGCACGCCGCCATTGGGCGTGGTCGGCGTCGCGGCGTTGGAATATTGCACCGCGCCGATGCCGCCATTGCTGATGTTGGTGGTCAGGTTGGTCAGCGCGGTGTTGGTGTTGGTGACGTTGGTATTGGTCGCGAACAGCTGGCTGCCGTTCACTGCTTCGGTCGAGGTTGCGCCCAGCGTCCCCGCCGCGACGTTGCCGAGCACGACGGGTGCGGCACCAGCCCCGCCGAAGGTCACGCGCGACCGGCTGAGGTCGTCATACTGCACCGCCAAACCGTTCAGTGTGCCGACCTGCCCCGAGACCAGGGCAAGCTGACCGCCATTGACCGCGTCGGTCGAACCCACCGCGACCGCGCCATCCGCGACATTGTGCAGAGCGACCGCGCCGGCGGCACCGCCCACCAGCGTGGCGTCGTTCGACGGCACGCCACCGTTCGGCGTGGTCGGTGCACCCGCGCTGGAATATTGCAGCGCACCGATCGCGCCGTTGGCGATGTTGGTCGTCAGGTTGGTGACGTTGGTGTTGGTCGCGAACAGCTGACTGCCGTTGACCGCATCCGTGGAGGTCGCGCCGAGCGCACCTGCCGCGACGTTGCCGAGCCCGACCGGTGCCGCACCGAAGCCGCCCAAAGTCACGCGGGCGCGGGTCGCATCGTCATACTGGACCGCCAGTGTGTTGAGCGTGCCCACCTGATCGACGACCGTCGACAGCTGACCGCCGTTGACGGCATCGGTCGATCCCGTCGCGACGACACCCGCGGCGACATTGTGCAGCCCGACCGGTCCTGCAGCCGCACCGACCAGCGCGACGTCGTTGCTCGGCACGCCGCCATTCGGCACGGTCGGCGTCGCGGCGTTCGAATACTGGACGGCGCCGATGCCACCATTGCTGATGTTGGTGGTCAGGTTCGTCAGCGCGGTGTTGGTGTTGGTGACGTTGGTGTTGGTCGCGAACAACTGGCTGCCGTTCACCGCATCGGTCGAGGTCGCACCGAGCGCACCTGCCGCGACGTTGGTCAACGCGACGGGCGCCGCGCCAGTCCCGACACCGCCCAACGTCGCCCGCGTCCGCGTCGCGTCGTCATACTGGACGGCGAGCCCGGCCAGCGTGCCGACCTGATCCGTCACGGTCGACAATTGTCCGCCGTTGACCGCGTCGGTCGATCCGGCGGCAACGACGCCATTGGCGACATTGTGCAGCCCGACCGGGCCCGCCGCGACACCGACCAGGGCAGCGTCGTTGGAGGGAACGCCGCCATTCGGAACGGTCGGCGTCGCGGCGTTGGAATATTGCAGCGCGCCGATCGCGCCGTTGCTGATGTTGGTCGTCAGGTTCGTGACGTTGGCGTTGGTCGCGAACAGCTGGCTGCCGTTGACCGCATCGGTCGAGGTCGCGCCGAGCGTGCCTGCCGCAACGTTGCGCAGCGCCACCGCCGGCGCGCCGGTACCGGCTCCCCCAGCGTCACGCTGGTACGGGTCGCACCGTCATATTGGACCGCACCGCTTGCGAGCGTGCCGATCTGCGCCTGGACGCCGGTGAGCTGGGCGACGTTGACCGCATCGGTTGCCGCGGTGCCCGCCGCGACGTTGGTGATCTGGCGTTCGGCACCCGCCGCGCCGACCGAGACTTCGCCGGCCGAGTTCTGGGGAAAAGCGAGCCCGATCGCGGTATAGCCGGTTGCGGCCGCCCGCGAGGATACGCTGCCCGCGCCTAGCGCGACGCCGTTCGCTGCGGTCGCACTGGCACCGGTGCCGAGAGCGATCGCGCCGGTTGCATTGTCGGCGACCTGCGCCTGGCCGCCGAATGCGATCGCGCCAACCGCGCCCGCTCCGGTCCGAGCGGAGTTGCCGAACGCGATGGCATTGGGATCGGCTGCGAAGGCCTCGAATCCGTTCGCCCCGAGGCCGGTGATCCGATTGCCGCCGATCGCGATACCGGCCGGATTACGCAAGGTGAACCCGTCCGCCTGGGTGACGCAGGAGTCGTTCGGGCCGACCGCGACGCCATTGGAGTTGAGCACCGACAACGTGAGCGGCGCATTGTTCGCCGCATCGTTCAGGATACCGGCAACGTCGATGCTGAGCGCCGGGGTCGGCACGCTCGGCAGGTTGGCAACGAGCGGCGGCAGACCGAGAACGGACACCGTCAGTACCCCGGAGATGCTCTTCACGTTGCTGAGGATCGGGTTGACGGTGCTCTGGACCGGGGTTGCGATGCCGGTAACGACCGGGCTGAGGATGTCCGTGACTACCGAACGCGGTAGGCTGACCCCGAGCAGGCTCCAACGATGTTCGGCGCGGGCGTCGTCTGCGCCGACGCCGACTGCGCCGCGAACAGCGACGTGGTCGCCAGCCCGATCAACGAAGCGCCATCGCGCAGGCGGCGCAGCGTGCGGGTAAAGGTGGGCGACTTTGCAGGATGCGAAGCGAACGTCTTGGCGCCAGTCGGCGTCACGGCGTCTCGATTCTGCGGGCGAACAAACGCGTTGGACATCAAACAACCTCCACTGACGACTGCAACAGCAGCCCTGATTTTCCGCATCGTCGAACTCTAGATTCGACTATCGGAACGGGAGGATGTTCACCCCTGTAATACTAACAGTCTGTTACCGTAATAAATAAGCATAGATACGGAACAGACAAAGCAAGTTATCGTTATTCTACACAACTTAAATCCATATCGATCGGAAGATAAAACCGTTCTTGTTGCATAGATCGCGTTTGCGACCAGACTGTTGCTGTATCCGGTATTTCGGATCGTTAATGATCACATCCAAATTGGTCGCTATCCAACCGCCCCAGCAAAATCACCGCAATTCGGTTCGATCGGTGACTTCGGTCGCTCGCACTCGTCATGGGACGCGGATCGCAAAACCGCGCCGTCACACGAGGTGACGACGCGGTTTCGATCGGTCTTTTGGAGCGTGCTGGAGGCGCGATGGCCCCGCCCGACTACGCCCTCTGCAGATGCCGGCGCCCGAGCAACTCCGCGATCTGCACCGCGTTCAGTGCCGCCCCCTTGCGAAGGTTGTCGCTGACGCACCACAGGTTCAGGCCGTTCTCGACGGTCGGATCCTCGCGCACGCGGCTGATGTAGGTCGCGAAGTCGCCGACGCACTCGATCGGCGTAATGTAGCCGCCGTCCTCGCGCTTATCGACCAGCATGATGCCGGGCGCCTCGCGGAGGATGTTCTGCGCTTCCTCGGCCGAGATCTCGTTCTCGAACTCGATGTTGATCGATTCCGAATGGCCGACGAACACGGGTACGCGGACGCAGGTCGCGGTGACCTTGATCTTCTTGTCGAGGATCTTCTTGGTCTCGACCACCATCTTCCACTCTTCCTTGGTCGAGCCGTCGTCGAGGAAGCTGTCGATATGCGGGATCACGTTGAACGCGATCTGCTTGGTGAACAGCTTGGGCTCTGCGGGATCGCCGACGAAGATGTTGCGGCTCTGCTCGAACAGCTCGTCCATGCCCGCCTTGCCCGCGCCGGAGACCGACTGGTAGGTCGAGACGACCACGCGCAGGATCTTCGCCGCGTCGTGCAACGGCTTCAGCGCGACGACCATCTGCGCGGTCGAGCAGTTCGGGTTGGCGATGATGTTGCGGACCTTGTAGCCGTCGATCGCCTCGGGATTTACCTCGGGCACGATCAGCGGCACGTCGGGGTCCATGCGGTAGAGCGACGAATTGTCGATCACGACGCAGCCGGCAGCCGCCGCGATCGGCGCGTAGATCGCCGAACCCTCGGAGCCGATCGCGAACAGCGCCATGTCCCAGCCGTTCCAGTCGAAATGCTCGATGTTCGTGCATTTGATCTGCTTGCCGGTGTCGCCGTAATCGACCATCAACCCCTGGCTGCGCGACGACGCGACGCAGGCGATCTCGTCCGCCGGAAACTGGCGCTCCGCCAGGATGTTGAGGATCTCACGCCCGACATTGCCGGTCGCACCTGCGACCACCACCCGATAACCCATGTCTTAACTCCGATTGGACTTGGGCGGGCAGTACCGACGTTGCGCGGCGAGGTCCAACGGCTTTCGACTTGTTGCGCGGATAGGGGAGTTTGGGGGTAGTCGAGGTTTGGCCGGACCTGGGAGACGGCACCCCTCCCTTCCGTGTTCTCCCGCGAAGGCGGGAGCCCAGTCTGGGCCCCCGCCTTCGCGGGGGAACAAGCTAGTGCTCGGCAAAATGGATCAGCACCTGTCCAGCAGTAGCACCACCCCGGCGGAGGCCGGGGCCCAGTTGGGGGACGTTGCTAATTGAGCGCTGCGGTCCATTACTGCGACCTTTCCAACTGGGCCCCGGCCTTCGCCGGGGTGGTGTGTTGGGGAAGGTGCACAGCTAGATCCGCCCCCCGCCTCAATCGTGCGTACGCGCCTGCCACGTCGCATGCTCGATCCCGTGCACCTTCGCGAGGTGATCCGTGATCGCATCCAGCTCTTCCGCCGGCACGTTCGTCGCCACCAGCGTCGCCGCAATCTCCACCCGGTCCTCCCCCCGCTCGGTCACGTCCAGCTCCGCCACCTGCAACTGCGCCGCCTCCAGATGCTCGACCACCAGATCGCCGATCGGCCCCGCATCCGCCGCCGCCACCGTCACCATCACGCTATACGTAGCCTCGATCGTCCGCCCCTCGGTCGGGATTCGGTTGATCCCGTCGACCAGTGGCCGCAGCGCGGTGTTCGCCAGCAGCACGACGAAGGTGAGCAACCCCGCCTCTGCGATCATGTCGCTGCCCGCGCACGACCCCACCGCCGCCGAGCACCAGAGCGTCGCCGCAGTGTTCAGCCCGCGAACGTTCATCCCCTCCTTCATGATCACGCCCGCGCCGAGGAAGCCGATCCCCGACACGACATAGGCGATGATCCGGATCGACTCGACGTCGCCGCCCAGCCGTTGCCCGAGATCGACGAACGCCGCCGACCCGAGCGCGACCAGCGTGTTCGTCCGCAACCCCGCGGTTCGCTGGCGATATTGCCGTTCCGCCCCGATCAGCGTCCCGAACACGAACGCGGCGATATAGCTCACCACCGTGTCGAGGAACGGCCACAGGTGAAACGTCTCGACGAACCGCATCGGAAATTACTTAGCCGGCGCCGCAGCCGCCTCAGGCACCGGCTTGTCCTTCACCGTCCGGTCGAGGAAGTTCAGGATCGTCCCCCAGACATGCTCACTGATCCCCGGCCCCGCCACGCGGTGCGTATAGCCGGGGTAGAACATCATCTCGAACGGCGTCGCGGTCGCCTGCATCCGCGCGGCCACCTTGGTCGAATTGTCGAGGAACACGTTATCGTCCGCCATGCCGTGGATCAGCAGCAACGGATCGACGATCTTGTTGGCCTCCTCGACCGCCGCCGACGTCGCATAGCTCGCCGGGTCCTTCGCCGGATCGCCGAGATACCGCTCGGTATAATGCGTGTCGTACAGCTGCCAGTCGGTGACCGGCGCGCGCCGAGACCGCGGCCGCATACACGCCCGGCGTCTTCTCCAGCATCTTCAGCGACATGTAGCCGCCATAGGACCAGCCATAAGTCGCGATCTTGCTGGGTTCGACGAACGGCAGCGATTTCAGATAGTTCGCACCCGACAGCTGGTCCTCGACCTCGACCGTGCCCATCGCGTGATAGATCTGGTCCTCGAACGCCTTGCCGCGGTTGTACGAACCGCGATTGTCGATCTTGAAATAGATCCACCCGCGATCAACCAGATATTGCGGCAGCGCCCCCTGCCAACCGCGCGTGACGACCTGGCCGGTGCCTGGTCCGCCATAATGCTCGAAGAACACCGGGTATTTCTTGCCCGGCTCCAGCGGCGGCGTGATCATCTCCCAGTGGAGCGTCATGCCGTTCTTCGCCTTCAGCGTGCCGAACTTGGTCTCCTGATGGCTGGCGAGATACGGATAATAGGGATGCCCCTCGACCACCGCATTCTCGTTGATCCACGAGAGCCGCTTGCCGGTCGCATCCGCCAGATAGACCTGCGTCGGCTGCTTGGGATTCGAGCGCGAGATGATGAACCGGCTCGCGGCGGCGTCCATCGTCGCGCTGTTCCACCAGCCGGTTTCGGTCAGCTTGGTGATGACGTTCGGCTTGGCGACGTCGACCGAATAGAGCTGCTGCTCGAGCACATCGTGCTTGTTGCCGAGGAAGAACAGACGCCCCTTGGTTTCGTCCACGCCGACCAGATCGGTGACGACCCAGTCGCCCTTGGTCAGCTGCGTCCACTTGCCCGACGCGAACCGGTAGAGTTGGCCGTAACCGCTCCGCTCCGACCGCCAGATCAGGCTCCCGTCCTTGAGCACGTGATATGCATCCGACAGGTTGAGCCAGCTCTTCACGCCCGACTTCTCGGTGAACAGCACCGTGGACTTGCCCGTCGCCGGATCGACGCGAAGCATCTCCAGCAGTTTCTGGTCACGGCTCTGGCGCTGGACGAGCAGCATCCGGCCATCCGGCGTCCAGTCTACGCGCGCGAGATAGATATCGGGGTTGGTGCCGAGATCGACCTTCGCCTGACCCGAGCCATCGGGCTTCATGATGTACAGGTCGACCAGCACGTTGGGCGTACCGGCAGCCGGATAGCGCTGTTCGTAAACCTTGGTCCCGGTCGCGCCGATCGACGCGCGCGTCGCGGTATGGACCGGCGCCTCGTCGAAACGCTCCACCGCGACATATTGCTCGTCGGGCGACCACCAATAGCCCGTGCGGCGATCCATTTCCTCCTGCGCGACGAACTCCGCCTCGCCGAAATGCACGGTGCCGCCGCCGCCCGTCGTCACCAGCGCGCGCGTCGCCGCCGGCGAGCGGCTGCACGAAGACGTTCTGGTCGCGGACGAACGAGACGAAGCTGCCCATGGGGCTGACCACCGGGTTCAGCTCGCCGCCGGGCGTGTTGGTCAGCCGCTTCACCTTGCCGTCGAGGCCGGCGAGATACAGGTCGCCGTCGAGGGGCACGAGGATCGATTTGCCATCGGGTGCCCAGTCGTACGCGACGATGCCCTTCTGGCCGCCGATCCGCGCCCGCTCGCGCTGCATCTTCTCGGCCTCGGTCAGTTCCGCGCCGCTGCCGACGGTCTTCGAATCGACCAGCATTCGCGCTTGGCCCGTCGCGGTATCGACCGCCCAGAGATCGAAGCGCTCCTTCTCGTCGGCGCGGTTGCGCAAGCTCGTCAGCAGCGTGCCGTCGGGCGACAGGCGGACCGCTTTCGGCTGCGATCCCGACAGGTCCGGATTGCCGAACACGCGCGCCATCGTCAGGTCGCCGGGCTTGGCGGCTTCGACCGGACGTATCGGTGCAGGAGCGGGTGCAGCAGGCGCGGCCGGCGGCGTGACCTGATCAGCGGCCATCGCGGCGGTTCCGACCGAAGCAAGTGCAAGCCCGAGCAACCATGTGCGCATCCTGTAGTCTCCGTGGGATCACCCCGCCGGATACCGCCCGACGGACCCGAAAATGTTCGGTCGCGCGTTATCGCGGCGGCATGCTCTGCCGTAAAGGGCGCATCGTGATGCCGAGCGAACCGAAACGACCCCGACTCGCATCAGCGTCATTTCCCTCCAACACGGCATAATGAACGCTCCGTAAACTCCGTCTTTACGTCCTTCGTTTATGGCAAGCGGGACATCGTCGCGGATCGAGATTTCCGTGGTGCAGCACGGCCGGGGAATGATGGTTTCGAACGCGGGCATACAGGACGGGGAGCCGAGCGAGCGGAGCGCATGGGATGCGTTCGTCGCGCTCGCCGACGCGGACGGCAGCGCAGCGCATCCGCATCATGCGCGCCTGATCGCCGGCGGTCCGGGCCAGCGCAACCTCTCCGACGCGGTCCACGCGCTGTGCGCGGTCCACGGCGACCATCCCGGCCTAATCGTCGACGTGCTCGCCCGCGCGATCCAGCCCGAGGCATCGGACTGGCTCGCCGCCGCCGCCAGTGGCTTCGCGGACGAGCGCACCTATCTCGCACACCTCACCGCCGCGGTCGGCCCCCTACCCTCGACCCCAGGCCAGGCGGAGAGCGAGTCGGCGCTGGTCGGCGAACGTCACGCACTCGAAATGCTCGCCCGTTCGGAGCGTCGTGGATGTGCGACCGGGGCGGTGGCTGCGCTGCTCCATGACTGGCGCGCGATCCGCCGCGTCCTCGATGTCGCCGCCGAGCGGTTCGGAGTAGCCGTCCCCGCGATCACGCTTCCGTCCGAGACCGACACCGCCGCGCTCGTCGCGGAACTCGGTGCATCGCCCGGTTGCCAGCGCGCAATCCTGTTCGGCGCGGAGCAACTTTTTTGCACAGCACCGCGGCCTGTGGTCGCTGCTCGAAGCGCGATCGAGTGCCCGCGGCGACCTCTGACCGCTTGCGCTGACCGACGCTTCCCCTCTATCCATACCGGGTATTCAGAACCGGACGGGACATCGCATGAAGCGCTTCGAGGGCACCCAGAGCTACGTCGCGACCGACGATTTGAAAGTCGCGGTCAACGCCGCCGTCACGCTGCGCCGCCCGCTGCTGATCAAGGGCGAGCCCGGCACCGGCAAGACCGTGCTCGCCTACGAGATCGCCAAGGCACTCGGCGCGCCGCTGATCGAGTGGAACATCAAGTCGACCACCAAGGCGCAGCAGGGCCTGTACGAATATGACGCGGTCGCCCGCCTGCGCGACGGCCAGCTTGGCGACGCGCGCGTCCACGACATCGGCAACTATATCCGCAAGGGCAAGCTGTGGGAGGCGTTCACCCAGCCCGCGCCGCCCGTCCTGCTGATCGACGAGATCGACAAGGCCGATATCGAGTTCCCCAACGACCTGTTGCAGGAACTCGATCGGATGGAATTCCACGTCTACGAGACCAAGGAAACCGTGCGCGCGGTCGAGCGCCCGATCGTCATCATCACCAGCAACAACGAAAAAGAACTGCCCGACGCGTTCCTGCGCCGCTGCTTCTTCCACTACATCAAGTTCCCCGATCGCCAGACAATGCAGGCGATCGTCGACGTCCATTTCCCCGGCATCCAGAAGATCCTGGTCAGCAAGGCGATGGACCTGTTCTACGACGTCCGCGACGTGCCGGGCCTGAAGAAGAAACCGTCGACCAGCGAGTTGCTCGACTGGCTGAAGCTGCTGCTCCACGAAGACATGCCGCTCGACATCCTCCAGAACCGCGACCCGACCAAGGCGATCCCGCCGCTCCACGGCGCGCTGCTGAAGAACGAACAGGACGTCATGCTGTTCGAACGCCTCGCCTTCATGGCGAAGCGCCAGAAGAACCAGGGGGTAAACTCTAGAGGAACCGGCGGCCGTGCATGAGCACCGCCGCCGGTCCGATATTTCGAGCGTTACGTGACGTTCGGACCCGTCGGGATATAGTCCAGCGCCAGATGCGGCAGCGAGATCGGGCTGCGGAAGTTGAAGCGGTTCACCGTCGCCGGATCGGGGATGTGCAGCTTCTTGCCAAGCGTCACGAAATACCAGGCGGGTGACGCTCCGCTGATCGCGATGAACGAGCCCGCGGCGAGCGCCAGTCCCTTCGGCATGTTGTCGACGATATAGTCGCTGTTGATGATTCCGCTCCAGTCCTTGAAAAGGCTGTTGAAGGTAGCGGGATCGGGAATCCAGTGAAGCTCGCCCCACATGACCAGATAGATCGCACTCGTCGTGTGCGCCGCGACGCGGAGCCCGTCATACTGCTTCCAGTTCACGGCACTGGTGAGCAACGCTTCTGCCGCAACTGCATCGATTGTATCGCTGATATCGACCGACATGATCACAATCCTTTTATGGTGAAACGGTGATCACTCAGTCGGACAAGCGAAGTATTCCGATCGGGGAACCACGTAGTCTCTTTGAACGCAAATCCCGGGATCGGTCCGTCGATACGCGACCACTTCGGAGTTATTGCACGACGCCGCAGTTTTCGTGGGCCGTGTTCGAGAACTATACGTATTTGAATCAACAGGATCGACGTCACCGGCCGTTCAGCTATTCGGCGCCATTGTGACCGCAATTCGTCGAGACGGTCACGGCGATTGGCGAGCCGATCGCGGCGAAGTCCGACGGAATAGATATTGATGCACATTAACCATCTGCGGCAACAATAATGCCATACCTGTCCGGCAAGGTGACGGCATGAGATTGTATGCTTTCCGTCGTTGGGCGCCGGCACTGCTGGCAATCGGCATGGCCGCCCCCCGCATCCGCCTCTCTGCTCGACTATGTCGGCCAGTGCGTCCCCTTCGCGCGCGCCGCGTCGGGCATCCAGATCTACGGCAACGCCTGGACCTGGTGGGAGCAGGCCGACGGCAAGTACGAACGCACGCACAAGCCCAAGGAAGGCGCGGTCATCGTCTTCGCCAAGACCCCGCGCCTGCCGTTCGGCCACGTCGCGGTCGTCAGCCGGGTGGTCGAGAAGCGCGTCGTCATGCTCACCCACGCCAACTGGTCACGCCAGAACGGTGAGCGCGGCCATGCCGAGCAGGACGTCACGCTGTTCGACGTCTCGCGCAACAACGACTGGAGCGACGTGAAGGTCTGGTACAAGGACGTCGATGGCCTCGGCGGCGGGGTGTATCCAGTGTACGGCTTCATCTATGGCCACGCGCATGCGGCTGCCGAACTGACGAGCCGGAACCCTGATTATGTCGGCGCGCTGATCGATGCGTATGTGCCCGTAAGCGGCGAACCGATCGCCCGCTGACTTCGCCCCCTCCCCTGAAAGGGAGGGGTCGGGGGTGGGTCGGCTTCCGCACATCCGAACGGGAGTGGCTCAAGCTGGCCTACCCACCCCCAAGCCCCCTCCCTTCCAGGGGGGGGAGCCAGAAGACCCGCACGCTTCAATACTAAGCATTGCCGCCACCCTCGAAACCGTGCCACCACCGTAGCCGAAAAGACGGTGAGGATAACAATGCGGTTCAAGGCTCTTACGACGATCACCCTTGCGCTGCTCACAACGTCCGCGCTGGCGCAGAAGGAAAAGTCCCCGCCGCCCGGTGGCGACATCCCCGCCAAGTTCGTCCCCGCCAACGCCAGCTTCGACTTCGACCGCCGCGAGGTTGACATCCCGATGCGCGACGGTGTCACGCTCCACGCGGTCATCGTCCAGCGCAAGGGCGTCACCGACGCGCCGATCCTGCTCCAGCGCACCCCCCTACAACGCCGAGAGCGTCGCCAGCCGATCGTCCAGCCCGAGCGGCGCGATGAACTTGCGCGCATCCGACGCGATGTTCTTCGATGCCGGCTACATCCGCGTGTTCGAAGACGTCCGCGGCAAGAACGGCTCGAACGGCGCGTACATCAACGAACGCCCGCTGATCGGCCCGCTCAACAGGACCAAGGTCGACCACTCCACCGACGCGTACGACACGATCGACTGGCTCGTGAAGAACCTCGAAAACAGCAACGGCCGCGTCGGCATCATGGGTGGCAGCTACGACGGCATGATGGCCGCGATGGCGCTCGTGAACCCGCACCCCGCGCTGAAGGCCGCCGTCCCGATGAACCCGGTGATCAACACCTGGAAGGGCGACGACGACTTCCACGGCGGCGCGTTCCGCCAGATCGGCTACGACTATTACTACACGCAGGACGCCGCTAAGGGCGAAGCCGGCGACCTGTGGCGCGACGCGTACGACGATTACGACACGTTCCTGCGCGCCGGGTCCGCCAGCGCGTTCGTGAAGAGTCGCGGGCTAGAGCAGTTGCCGTTCGTCAACCGCCTCCACGATCACCCGACCTACGATGCGTTCTGGCAAGGCCAGGCACTCGAGACGATCCTGCCCAAGCAACCACAGACCGTGCAGACGCTCTGGGTCGCCAGCCAATGGGACCAGGAGGACATCTACGGCGCGGTCGCGGCGTATGAGGCCGTGTCGAAGGTCGACCCCAACCACGTCAACCACCTCGCGCTGGGCCCCTGGGCGCATGGCGGCGCGAACGGCGACGGCTCGACGCTCGGCGCGATCCGCTTCGATTCCGACACCGCGCTCTGGTTCCGCAAGAACGTGCTGCTGCCGTTCCTGAACGGCGCGCTGAAGACCGGCGGTAGCCCCGCACCGCTCGCCCCCCGTCACCGCGTTCCAGACCGGCACCAATCAGTGGCAGACCCTAGCCGGCTGGCCGAACGCGTCCGCTACGCAGAAACTCTATTTCCAGCCCGCCAGCGGCCTCGGCACCACCGCCCCCGCGCAGGACGGCCACGACGACTATATCTCCGACCCCGCGAAGCCGATCCCCTACCGCCTCCGCCCGATCCGCCCGACCTACGCGACCGGCTCGACGTGGCGGCAATGGCTGGTCGACGATCAGCGCCCCTTCTCCGATCGCACCGACGTCCTGACCTACCAGACGCCGCCGCTGACCAGCCCGGTCGCGATCGCCGGCGCGCCCGTCGCCGACCTGATCGCCAGCACCACCGGCACCGATGGCGATTTCGTAGTGAAGCTGATCGACGTCTACCCCGCCGAATATTCCGACAAGCCCGAGATGGGCGGCTACCAACTCGCCGTCTCGATGGACATTTTGCGCGGCCGCTACCGAGATAGCTTCGAGAAGCCGGCCCCGATCGTCGCTGGCCAGCCGACGCATTTCCGCGTCGTGCTACCCAACGCCAGCCACGTCTTCCTCCCCGGCCACCGCATCATGGTCCAGGTCCAGTCGAGCTGGTTCCCGCTCTACGACCGCAACCCGCAGACCTATGTCCCCAACATCTTCGACGCGAAGCCCGCCGACTACCGCAAGGCCACGATCAGCGTCTTCCACTCGACCGCGCAGCCCAGCGCGATCGAACTGCCGATCGCGGCTACCAAGTGAGGACGTGAGCCCATGTTCCTGAACTTCCTCGACGAACTCCGCAGCGCCGGCATCCCCGCCAGCCTCAAGGAGCACCTCATCCTGCTCGAGGCGCTCGACGCCGAGGTGATCGAGCGGACGCCGGAGGATTTCTACTATTTGTCCCGCGCGGTGTACGTGAAGGACGAGGGGCTGCTCGACAAGTTCGACCAGGTCTTCGCCAAGGTCTTCCGCGGCCTCGCCACCAGCTACGGCACGCCCGCCGGCGACGTCCCCGAGGACTGGCTGAAGGCGGTCGCCGAGAAATTCCTGACCCCCCGAGGAGATGGCCGCGATCAAGTCGCTCGGCTCGTGGGACGAGATCATGGAGACTCTCAAGAAACGCCTGGAGGAGCAGAAGGAACGCCACCAGGGCGGCAACAAATGGGTCGGCACCGGCGGCACGAGCCCGTATGGCAATGGCGGCTACAACCCCGAAGGCGTCCGCATCGGCGGCGAAAGCACGCACAAGCGCGCGCTGAAAGTCTGGGACCAGCGCGAGTTCCGCAACCTCGACAACACCAAGGAACTCGGCACCCGCAACATCAAGGTCGCGCTCCGCCGCCTCCGCCGCTTCGCCCGCGACGGCGCTGCCGACGAACTCGACATCGACGGCACGATCGCCGGCACCGCGCGCCAGGGCTATCTCGATATCGTCATGCGCGCCGAGCGTCGCAATGCGGTAAAACTGCTGCTGTTCCTCGACGTCGGCGGCTCGATGGACCCGTTCGTCAAGCTCTGCGAGGAACTGTTCTCGGCCGCGACCACCGAGTTCAAGAACCTCGAATTCTTCTACTTCCACAATTGCCCGTACGAAGGCGTGTGGAAGGACAACACGCGGCGCTTCGCCGAGCGCACGCCGATGTGGGACTTGCTCCACAAATACGGCCACGACTACAAGCTGATCTTCGTCGGCGACGCGTCGATGAGCCCGTACGAGATCACCCACCCCGGCGGCTCGGTCGAGCATTTCAACGAGGAGCCGGGCGCGGTGTGGATGCAGCGGCTGACGAATACCTACCCGGCGGCGGCGTGGCTCAACCCGGTGCCCGAGGCGCAATGGGGCTATTCGCAGTCGGTGCGGATCATCCGCGAGCTGATGACCGACCGGATGTACCCGCTGAGCCTCGCCGGGCTCGACGATGCGATGCGCGAGCTGACACGCAAACGGTGACTTCGGCACGGTAAGCCGCTGACCGTAACGGAACCGTCACGGACGCGATCGGTTTATCGGGCATCATCCCTTACCGAAGGACAAGCCCTATGTCGTCGATCCCCAACTCCGCCATGCCGCACGCCAAGGTCCATCACGACGACGACCACAAGCCGAAGCCCGACGCGAAGAAGACTGCGGCGACCAGCGATTGGGTCGAGGACGCGACCGACGCGGCAAAGGCTGGCCTCGCGACGGCAACGGATGCGGTGAAGTCGCACCCGAAGACCGCGATCGCGGTTGGTGCGACGGTGATCGCGGGTATTGCAGCAGCGATCGCAGCGCCTGCGTTGCGCGCGAAGGATGCGGCGGACAAGAAGGCACCCCCGAAGAAGCCCGATCCGAAGAAGCCGGCCAAGGCGAAGAAGCCGCACTGATACGTTAATACGAGAATACGGGGCTGCCGCCCACCCCACCCTGCACCACCCCGGCGAAGGCCGGGGCCCAGTTGGAAAGGTCGCAGTGGTGAGTTGCAGCCTCAGTTAGCAACGTCCCCCAACTGGGCCCCGGCCGCCGCCGGGGTGGAGATCCAACACTGGACGGCTTGCACTTCCTTGTTCTCCCGCGAAGGCGGGAGCCCAGACTGGGCTCCCGCCTTCGCGGGAGAACAGGCGTTTCCGCACTGGCCGGCAAACTAAACCCGATCCACAACCCCACCAGCCATCGCCACCGGAACCCCAGTCGTCCCCGGAAAACTGATCGCCAGCCCCTTCAACGTCCGAACCGCCATATACGCGAACCCCTCGGCCTCCAGCGCATCGCCGTTCCACCCGAGCACATCGGTAGGCTCCACCACCAACCCGGTCCGCTCGGCAATCATCGCCAGCATCGTCGGATTATGCCGACCACCCCCCGCCACCAGCAACCGAACCGGCCGACCCGGCAAATGCCGCAAGGCCTCCGCCACCGTCGCCGCCGTAAACGCGGTCAAAGTCGCCGCCCCATCAGCCGCCGACAGCCCCCGCGCCGGCTGGATCGTAAAGTCATTCCGATCCAGAGACTTAGGCGGAGGCGCATCGAAAAACGGATGATCGAGCATCGCCGTCAACACAGTCTCATCCACCCGCCCAGACGCCGCCAACGCCCCCCGGCATCATACCGGGCACCCGTCTCCGCCTCGACCCAGCTATCGATCAATCCATTCGCCGGCCCGGTATCGAACGCTACCAGCCCATCGCGGTCCGTCATCTGCGCCCGCTCCGGCGACATCTCGCGCAGAATCGTGCATGTCCCGCCCACCGGGAATGAAGGTGATGTTCCCCACCCCACCAAGGTTCAGCACCGCAACCGGCCCCTCGAGCCCCGCCGCCAATGCCGCATGATACACCGGCAGCAACGGCGCGCCCTGCCCACCAGCCGCGACATCAGCAGACCGAAAGTCCGACACCGTCGTGATCCCGGTCGCCCGCGCCACCGCCGCCCCGTCGCCGATCTGCCAAGTCCAGCGCCGATCCGGCCGATGCGCGATCGTCTGCCCGTGAAAGCCGATCACATCGACCTCCGCCGCCGCAACCCCCGCATCCGCCAGCAACTTGTGCACCGCAAACACGTGCGCCCGCGTGATCAGCTCCCCCCGCCGCGACTACCGGCGGACTGGCACGCGGCCGCTCGAACGTCAGCGCCATCCGCGTCGCCTCCGCCAGCTGCGCCCGCGCCGCATCCGAATACGGTTCGCCACGAAACGCGATCGGCCGCACGAACGCCTCGCCGTCGGTCTCGATCAACGCGGCATCGATCCCGTCGAGCGACGTCCCCGACATCAGTCCAATCGCCAGCATATCGGTTCCTTCCCGCGCAATCCGCCCATCCATGGCCGAAGCAAATTCGCCCGCCTAGAAAAAACCGAACTTTGCGCCTATGTGCGCGGGCTTCATGGCAACAACACTCCCCTCCCCGCCGAAGATCGGCATGGTCTCGCTCGGCTGTCCGAAGAACCTCGTCGACAGCGAACGGATCCTCACGCAGCTCCGCGGCGACGGCTATCAGATGTCGCCGGATTACGCCGGCGCCGACATCGTGCTCGTCAACACCTGCGGCTTCCTCGATTCCGCCAAGGAGGAAAGCCTCGAGGCGATCGGCGAAGCCATCGCCGAGAATGGCCGGGTCATTGTCACCGGCTGCATGGGCAAGGAAGCCGACGCGATCCGCGCGCGCTTCCCGCAGGTGCTCGCGATCACCGGCGCACACGAATACGAGCAGGTCGTCGGCGCGGTCCACGAGGCCGCCCCGATGCCGCCGTCGGCATTCCTGAACCTGATCCCCGACGCCGGCCTGAAGCTGACCCCGCGCCACTACAGCTATCTGAAGATCTCGGAAGGCTGCAACCACCGCTGTTCGTTCTGCATCATCCCGAGCCTGCGCGGCGACCTCGTCAGCCGCCGCCCCGACGCGATCCTGCGCGAGGCGGAGAAGCTCGTCGAAGCCGGCACCAAGGAACTGCTGGTCATCAGCCAGGACACCTCGGCGTACGGCGTCGACCTCCGCCACGCGAGTTGGCCGGTGAAGACCGGCGGCCCTATGGCACGCGGCGAAGCTCGCGAGGTCCGCGCGCACATGACCGACCTGTCGCGCGAACTCGGCAAGATCGCGCCCTGGGTCCGCCTCCACTACGTCTATCCGTACCCGCACGTTGATCACGTCATCCCGCTGATGGCGGAAGGCCTCGTGCTGCCGTATCTCGACATCCCGTTCCAGCACGCCGCGCCGTCGGTGCTGCGCCGGATGAAGCGCCCCGGCAACGATGCGAAGGTGCTCCAGCGCATCCACAACTGGCGGACGATCGCGCCCGACATCACGATCCGCTCGACCTTCGTCGTCGGCTTCCCCCGGCGAGACGGAGGAAGATTTCCAGTATCTGCTAGATTGGCTCGACGAAGCGCAGCTCGACCGTGTCGGCGCGTTCCGCTTCGAGCCGGTGGAAGGGGCGGCGGCGAACCTGTTGCCCGACCACGTGCCCGAAGAACTCAAGGAAGAGCGCTACGCCCGCATCATGGAAAAGACCGCGGCGATCTCCGCGGCCAAGTTGCAGGCCAAGATCGGCCGAACGCTCGACGTGATCATCGACGCGGTCGACGACGAAGGCGCCACCGGTCGCTCGAAGGCCGATGCGCCAGAAATCGACGGCGAAGTCTTCCTCCGTGACGCCGGCCACCTGACGGTGGGCGACATCGTCCCGGTCACGATCGAAGACGCCGACGATCACGACCTCTACGGCGTCCCCGTCGCCTAATCGTTCTCCCGCGAAAGCGGGAGCCCAGGATACCGAGCGATATCGCCCGTAACCCTGGGCTCCTGCGTTCGCAGGAGAACTACATTCAGACGACGTTGCGACCCGTGAACAGCTTCACCAGAACGACGATTACCGCGATCACCAGCAGGATGTGGATCAGTCCGCCTGCGACATGGAAGGCGAAGCCTGCCAGCCAGAGGATCAGCAGGATGACGGCGATGGTGTACAACATGGTTGTGTCCCCTAAGACGTGAAAAGGCTCCCGGTCGGACGATGAAACGTGCGTGTAACACGGCGTGTTCCGTCAACATTTCTGCCCTAGCCTAACTCCTTCAACCGCCACGGAATAAAAATCACGGCGTTGCGCGCGCACGCCGGTTCTGCTTCGTTGCGCGCATGATCCTCCGCCTCCTCGCCGTCGCCGCGCTCCTCCCAGCCCCCCGCCATCGCGCAATCGCTCACCCCCGCCGAAACCACGCAGATCGACACGCTGGTCACCGGCGCGCTCGGCGATACCGGCGTGCCGTCCGCCTCGATCGCGGTGGTCCGCGGCGGGCGGATCGTGTTCGCCAAGGCGTATGGCAAACCTTCCGAGGCGATCGCCAAGGCACACCCGAAGCTCCCCTACCAGATCGCCTCGATCTCGAAGCAGTTCACCGCCGCCGCGATCCTGCTGCTCGAGGACGAGGGCAAGCTGTCACTCGACGACAGCGTCGCGAAATACATTCCCGGCATCACCGGCGGCGACCGCATCACGATCCGCCAGTTGCTCAGCCATACCTCGGGCCTTCAGGATTACTGGCCGCAGGACTACAGCTTCGCGGCGATGGCCAAGCCCGTCACGCCGCAGCAGATCGTCGACCGTTGGGCCAAGAAGCCGCTCGATTTCCAGCCCGGCACACAGTGGCAATATTCCAACACAGGCTATGTCGTCGCCGGCTTGATCGTCGAAAAGGTCGCGCACCAGCCGCTGTTGAGCTTCCTCCAGCAGCGCATCTTCCAGCCGCTAGACATCCGCGCGCTCGACCAGGACAAGGCGATAGGCAAGGCCTACCCGCAAGGCTATGGCCGCTTCGCGCTCGGCCCCGTCCGCCCCGAAACGCCGAGCGCGGAAGGCTGGCTCTACGCCGCCGGCGAACTCTCGATGAGCGCCGAAGACCTCGCCAAATGGGACGTCGCCCGCCTCAACCGCACCACGCTCCCCCGCCGACGACTGGGCCGCGCAGGAAACGCCGGTGAAGCTCGCCGACGGATCGAGCAACGGCTACGGCCTCGGCGTCTTCACCGGCAGCGCGAACGGCCGCCGCTATGTCGAGCACAGCGGCGAGGCGGTCGGCTTCCTGTCCGAGAACACCGTCTATCCCGACGACAAGGCGGCCATCGTCGTCCTCACCAACAGCTGGTTCAGCGACGCAACGGGCCGCATCGCCGCCGGCGTCGCCAAGATCGTCCTGCCGCCCGCCGCCGCCAGCGCGGAGGACACGGCCGCACTCGCCCGCGCCCGCGCCGTCTACGACCAGCTCCGCACCGGTACGCTCGACCGCAAGGGCCTGACCGAAGACGCCAACTATTACTTCAAGCCGGTCGCGCTCGCGGACTACAAGAGCAGCCTCAGCGCGCTCGGCGAGCCCACCGCGTTCGCACAAACCGGTAAGACCCGCTTGCGCGGCGGCTTCGTCAACCGCACCTACCGCATCACCTATCCCGACCGCACGCTCTCGCTCAGCACCTATGCCGAGCCCGGCGCGAACGGCCGATACGAACAACTCCTGGTGGCGCCCGCTCAATGACCGACTTCGCTTCGATGCTCCAACCCGACCGCGGCCAGCCCGCACGGACGATCCACGTCGTCCACCCCGACGCCTATGAAGGCTGGCTCGCCAAGCAGTCGCAGCGCGTCCGCACGACGGTTGCCGCGCACCGCCTGATCGGCAAGCCCGGCGACCACGCGGTGCTGCCCGGCGAGACCGCGGACGACTGGTCGATGCTGCTGGTCTGCAACGAAGCGGTGACGTCCCCCTGGCGGATCGCCTCGCTCGGCGCCTCGCTCCCCGCCGGAACGTATCGCCTCGCAGAAGGACCAGTCGGCGCGGCCGGGCTCGGCTGGATGCTCGCCCAGCACCAGTTCACGCGGTACGTGAAGCCCGACGCGACCGGCCCGCGCGTGCTCCTGACCGCGGACGCCGCGCACATCGACGAGACGGTTCGCCTAGCCGAAGCCACCGCGCTCGTCCGCGACCTCGTCAACACCGGTGCCTTCGACATGGGCCCCGCCGACATCGAAGCCGCCACCGAGACGCTCGCCAAACGCCACAGCGCGACCGTCACGACCACGCGCGGCGATGCGCTAGCGACCGGCTACCCGATGATCCACGCGGTCGGCCAGGCGGCAAGCAAGGACCGCGCGCCGCGGCTGATCGAACTCGAATGGGGCGACCCATCGCATCCCCGCATCGCGCTGGTCGGCAAGGGTGTTACCTTCGACACCGGCGGGCTCGACATCAAGCCCTCCGCCGGCATGCGGCTGATGAAGAAGGACATGGGCGGCGCGGCGCATGCCCTGGCGCTCGCGAGCCTCGTGATGGCCGCGAAGCTTCCGGTCCGCCTCCATTTGCTCATCCCCGCGGTGGAAAACTCGATCGCCGGCAACGCCTTCCGCCCCGGCGACGTGCTCGCCACGCGCAAGGGCCTGACCGTCGAGAACACCAATACCGATGCCGAAGGGCGTCTCGTGCTCGGCGACGCGCTGACCAAGGCGGGCGAGAGCAATCCGGAACTGATCCTCGACTTCGCCACCCCTCACCGGCGCGGCGCGCGTCGCACTCGGCCCCGACCTGCCGCCGATGTTCACCGACGACGAGTCGCTCGCGGTGGACCTGCTCGCGGCCGGGCTGGGACAGAACGACCAGATGTGGCGTCTGCCGCTCTGGAACGGTTACGACGAGATGCTCAAGTCCGACATTGCCGACATGGTCAACGCCCCCGATGGTGGGTTCGCGGGCGCGATCACCGCTGCGCTCTTCCTGCGCCGGTTCGTGCCAAAGACCGCCGCGTGGGCGCATCTCGACGTGTTCGCGTGGCGGCCATCCGCCAAACCGGGGCGTCCGAAGGGTGGCGAGGCTTACGCTCTCCGCGCTGCCTTCGCGATGTTGGCGAAGCGGTACGGCGCCTAGCCGTTCCCCCGCGGAGGCGGGGGTCCAGGGTCACGAACGTCAGCCTGTGAGATCCTGGGCCCCCGCCTCCGCGGGGGAACAAGCTGATGCTTAGGACAGCGAAAGCGAAGACGACGTCAACCCGTGGCAAACTGCCCGAACGGCAGCAGCTTGTCCGCCAGAGCCTTCGTCGCATTCGCGTCACCAGCCCGCAACGGCACCAGCACCGCCACCGCAGCCTTGCGCACATACCCGTCGATAGCGGTCGGCGTCGGCGCCTTGCTAGCCGTCTCCACCAGCGCCCGTCCCCGAGCATCGTTCGGATCCAGCTCCAGCCGCAACAACCCGGCCAGTCCGGCGAACATCGCGCGGTTGCCACCCAGTGCCACCGACCGATCCAAAGCCTCGAACCCGGTCGCCTTCTGCGCGCCCGCGACAGCCCGCCCGACGAACCGCCCGAGCTTCGCGATCACCCCGACATGCCACGCGCCCAGCGCCGCCTGCGCCTCGGCATTGCGCGGATAACGGACGACTAGCGCCTCATATTGCTTCCGCGCGGCGATCGCCTCGCTTCGGTTGCCGAGCAGCTTGGCGCGATACCCCTTCGCCATCGCCTGCATGATCGCGGCCTCGGCGTCGTTCGGCGAACGGCTCAGCGCCTGCCCCGCCGCTGCCGCCGCCCGGTCGATCCGCGCCAGCGCGACATTGCGATCGCGGTCGACGAACCCGGCCTGCGTCAGCAACTCACGCGGCGTCTCGGCACGCGCAGCGATCGGACACAGGACGGCGCTCGCGATCAGCGAGGCACTCACGCAACCGGGGAACCACCTGGCCATATCAACCCTCGCACCGAAGTTATCCGATCAACGCCCCGGCCCGAAACTCGGCCGTCAGAATCGTGTCACGGACCATAAGACCGCCATGTTTATCGAGACTTAACACGCTCTACCCGAGATCCAGATCAGAAACGTCCAGATCAGGATCAAGATCGACCGGACCGCCCGTCACAGTCCCGCCGCAGCCTCGATGATCGGCACGAACTTCTCCGCGGTCAGGCTAGCACCACCGACCAGCGCCCCGTCGACGTTCGGCGTATCCAGAATCGACGCCGCATTCGCCCCCCGTCACCGACCCGCCGTACAGGATACGCACCCCGGCCGCCGCATCACCGATCAGCATGCGCAGTTTCGCGCGCGCAATCGCGTGGATCGCCGCGATTTCGTCCAGCGTCGGCGTGCGTCCCGTCCCGATCGCCCAGCGCGGCTCGTAAGCGAGCGTGAACCAGCTTCCGTCCGCATTGTCCGGCACCGACTTCTCGATCTGCGCCTGCACGACTCGCTCTGCACGGTCCGCATCGCGTTCCGCCTCGGTCTCGCCGCAGCACAGGATCACCTTCAGCCCCTGCCGCCGCGCCGCCGCCGCCTTCGCCCAGGCGTCATGGCTCGTCTCATGCTGGTCCGCGCGACGCTCGGAATGGCCGACGATCGTGAAGCTCGCGCCGACTTCCTTGACCATCGATGCCGACACGCATCCGGTATGCGCGCCCGAATCCGCCTCGTGCACATCCTCCGCGCCGATCGCCAACCCCGGCACGCGCTGCGACGCCGCGTCGATCAGCGTGAACGGCACCGCCACCGCGACATCAACGCCCGGCGCCGCAGCCGCTGCCGCAGCGATCGTATCGAGCTCGGCCAGCGCCGCGCGCGACCCGTTCATCTTCCAGTTTCCGGCTACAAGCTTACGCCGCATCGTCATCTCCCGCGTGTTTTGCCCAGCGATAGCGCCGCACCCGCCCCGCACAACCCCCACACAACCCCAAGCAACGTTGCGCGCCCGACTTGAAGAGCCGCCCCTCGCCCCCGTAAAGCAACCGCGTTCCCATCCCTGTCGATCGGCTGTCCATGCTCGCTTTCTTCCGCCGCCTTACCCATTCGAAGGTCGGCGTGATCATCACGTTTCTGGTACTCGGCGTGATCGCGCTCGCGTTCGCGGCGGGGGACGTCACCGGGCTCAGCTCGATGACCGGCGGTGCCGGGATCACCGGCGGCGACGTCGCCAAGGTCGGCAAGGCGGACGTCACCGCGAACCAGCTCAAGACGCAGGCGCAGACCGAGATGGAGGGCTTCCGCCAGCAGCAGCCGACGCTCGACATGGCGACCTTCGTCAACCAGGGCGGCTTCGATGGCACGCTCGACCGGATCATCTCCAGCATGGCGCTCGAGCAGTTCGGCCGTGCGCAGGGCATGGTCGTCAGCAAGCGCGCGATCGATGGCCAGATCGCCAGCATCCCCGCCTTGCAGGGCCCGACCGGCAAGTTCGACGAGAATCTCTACCGCCAGGTGCTCGCCCAGCGGAAGCTGACCGACGCGCAGATCCGCAGCGATATCGAGCGTGATACTTTCGCGCAGCAGCTGACTCTGCCCTCGAACGGCGCGACTCAGGTCGCCAGCCAGCTCGCGCTCCCCCTACGCGTCGCTGCTGCTCGAAAAGCGCACCGGCACGATCGGCTTCATCCCCGCCGCCGTGGTCCCCGCCGGCCCAGCGCCAAGCGATACGGACCTCAACACCTTCTATCAGCGCAACATCGCCCGCTATACCGTCCCCGAGCGCCGCGTCGTCCGCTACGCGATGATCACGCCCGAGGCCGTCAAGGCACAGGCCGTCCCGACCGACGCCGAGATCGCCAAGACCTACCAGCAGGACAGCGCACGCTACGCCGCGACCGAGAAGCGTGACATCACGCAGGTCGTCGTCGCCGACCAAGCCGGTGCCGCCGCGATCGCCGCCAAGGTGAAGGGTGGCACCAGCCTCGCCGACGCCGCTCGCGGTGCCGGTCTCGAAGCCTCGACCCAGACCGGTGTCGAGAAGGCTGCCTATGCCGGAACGACGTCCGCGCAGGTCGCCGATGCCGTCTTCGCGGCCGCCAGCGGTGCAGTGATCGGCCCGGTCCGCACGCCACTCGGCTGGACCGTCGCCAAGGTCGACAAGATCGAAAAGGTCGCGGCGCGTTCGCTCGATCAGGTCCGTGGCGAGATCGCTGCCGCGCTCGGTATCCGCAAGTCGGCCGAAGCGTTGTCGGCTATCCACGACAAGATCGACGATTCGCTGTCGAAGAATGCGACGTTCGACGAAGTCATCGCCGACCAGAAGCTCGCGGCCGTCACCACGCCCGCGCTGATCGCCAGCGGCATCAATCCCGACGATCCCGCCAGCAAGCCAGACCCTGCGCTGACGCCACTCGTCGCCGCAGCGTTCCAGGCGGCCGATGGCGACGGCCCGCAGCTGGTCCAGGTCGGCACCGATGGCGGTTTCGCCGTCGTCGCGCTCGGCCGCGTCGTCCATTCCGCCCCGCGTCCGCTGGCACAGGTTCGCGCCGCGGTGCTCAAGGACGTGACCGCCGATCGCGCTCGCCAGGCCGCCCGTCGCGTCGCCGGCGAAGTGCTCGCGCGCATCAACAAGGGTATGCCGATCCAGCAGTCGCTGGCGCAGACCAAGCTGCCGATGCCGCCCGCGCGTACGCTGACCGCTGCCCGTGCGCAGCTCGCCGCCGATCCGCGCGGTGCACCGCCCGCACTCGCGCTGATGTTCAGCATGGCGCCGAACACCGCTAAGACGCTCGCCGCCCCCGACGACAGCGGCTGGTTCGTCATCAAGCTCGACAACGTCCAGAGCGGCAACGCGGCTGGCAACGACGCGGCGATCAAGGCAGCGCGCGGCAACATCGCCCGCTCGGTCGGTCGCGAATATGTCGAGCAGTTCGCCAAGGCGGTCCGTGCCGATGTCGGCGTGAAGACCAACCCGTCCGCACTCGCGCGCGTCCGTGCCGACCTGCTCGGCCAGGGCGGCGCCGGGAACTGATCGTATGACGAGCGCGCGTGAAGCCTTGGCCGAAGGGCGTCCCGCGCTCGTCTGGCGTCGTCAGGTCGCCGACACCGAAACGCCGGTCGCCGCCGCGCTGAAGCTCATCGAGCCCGGGCGCGGCGACTTCCTGCTCGAATCGGTCGAGGGCGGCGAGACCCGCGGCCGCCATAGCCTGATCGGCCTCGCCCCCGACCTGCTGTTCCGCGCGCATGGCCACAGCGCCGAGATCAACCGCCACTGGGCAACCGATCGCGAGACGTTCGAGCCATGCCCGGTGCCCACGCTCGATGCGTTGCGCGCGCTCGTTGCGGAATGTCGCGCGGAGGTCCCCGCCGAACTCCCCCGCGCGCTCGCCTGCCTGGTCGGCTATTTTGGCTATGAGACGATCGGACTGGTCGAGACCCTGCCACAGCCGCCGGTCGATCCGCTCGGCCTGCCCGATATGATCTTCGTACGGCCGACCGTCATCCTGGTATTCGACCGCCTGACCGACGCACTGTACCTCGTCGCACCGGCCTGGCCCGATCCGGCACGCAATGCCGACGCGATAGTCACCGATGCCGAAGATCGTCTCGACGCGGTCGCCGCCAAGCTCGCCAGCACGCCCGTCCCCGCACCGATCCGCGCCGACGTCGCCGAGCCCGAATACACGCCCGCGCTGCCCGAAGGCCGCTACGGGGGAGATGGTCGCCACCGCGAAAGACTACATCCTCGCCGGCGACATCTTCCAGGTCGTGCTCGCGCAGCGCTTCAGCACGCCGTTCGCACTGCCGCCGTTCGAGCTCTACCGCTCGCTACGTCGCATCAACCCGTCGCCGTTCCTGTATCACCTCGACCTCCCCGGCTTCGCGCTGATCGGCTCGAGCCCGGAGATCCTCGTTCGCGTCCGCGACGACGAAGTGACGATCCGCCCGATCGCTGGCACGCGCCCACGCGGCAAGACCGCGGCCGAGGACGAGGCCAATCGCGTCAGCCTACTCGCCGACCCGAAGGAGCGCGCGGAACACCTGATGCTGCTCGATCTCGGCCGCAACGATGTCGGCCGCGCTGCGGCGCCGGGGTCGGTGAAGGTGACCGCCAGCTACGGCGTGGAATTCTATAGCCACGTTATGCACATCGTCTCGAACGTCGTCGGCACGCTGTCCCCCGACAAGGACGCACTCGACGCGCTGTTCGCCGGCTTCCCCCGCCGGCACCGTCAGCGGCGCGCCAAAAGTCCGCGCCTGCCAGATCATCGCCGAACTGGAGCCCGAACGCCGCGGTGCGTATGCAGGCGGCGTTGGTTATTTCTCGCCCGACGGCTCAATGGACTCCTGCATCGTGCTGAGGACGGCGGTGGTGAAGGACGGCACGATCCACGTGCAAGCCGGTGCCGGCATCGTCGCCGACAGCATCCCCGAATACGAACAGAGAGAATGCGAAGCGAAGGCTGGCGCAATCTTGGCGGCAGCGCGGGAAGCCGTCAGCCGAGCTAAGGCGCCGGGCTTCGGTCAATAATCCGGCGTTAGAGAGAATGTTTCCCCGCGAAGGCGGGGACCCAGACTGGGCTCCCGCCTTCGCGGGAGAACAAGATCTTCCGCCCTTACATGTTTTGCTTACGGCGTCGTATTCGTCTCGCTAGCCGGCGCCCGACGCTCCTGGGCATAGGCATTGTTCCGCGCCAGGAAGCAGCCCGACTGGCCACCAGTCCCGACCGCCGAGCACGTATCCGGCAACCCGCCGGCAACACGCCCGAGCTGATCCATCGACGCCGCACGATTGACCCAGCTCTGGTTCTGCGCCGCGATCGGCTTGTCGTCGCGCAACTGCTTCGGGATGCGATACGGCTGGTCGAGCGTCGAACACACCACGACTTCGCCGGCCGTCGACTTCGGGCACGCCTGGTCCCCGGTCAGCGTGACGCTGCGAATGCGCTGCGGCGGCGTGTCCACCTGCGCCTCCTGCGCGTACGCCATAGCGGGGAATGCGATCAGTGCGGCGAGGACGGCGGTACGAAACATGGATCAGGCTCCTTTGAGCGAATAACGTCCGTCATGCAGCATTGCTCCGCACTGAATGATGGTCGCCTGCCCGGGCGATATAGGAACCGCCATCGCCGTTCGCGACCTTGCCAAGGACAATTAGCGCCGAACCGTCCCGGCCGAGCGCTGTTGCACCGCGCCCCGCATCGGCTATGGCGACGCCATGATCCTCGTCGTCGACAATTACGACAGCTTCACCTGGAACCTCGTCCATTATCTAATGGAACTGGGTGTCGAGGTCGAAGTCGTCCGCAACGATGCGATCTCCGCCGGGCAGGCTCTGTCGTCGGGCGCGGACGCGTTCCTCATTTCCCCGGCCCCTGCACGCCCACCGAGGCGGGCGTAAGCCTCGACCTCGTCGCGGCCTGCGCGGATGCGGGCAAGCCGCTGCTCGGCGTGTGCCTCGGCCATCAGGCGATCGGCCAGCATTTCGGCGGCAAGGTCGAGCGCGGTGGCCTGATGCACGGCAAGACCTCGCCCGTCGTCCACGACGACACCGGGCTGTACGCCGGCCTGCCCTCGCCGTTCATCGCCACGCGCTATCACTCGCTGATCGTCAACGCGGTCCCCGACACTCTGGTGGTGAACGCGACTGCGCAGGACGGCACGGTGATGGGCTTCCGCCACAAGACACTGCCGATCCACGGCGTCCAGTTCCACCCGGAGAGCATCGCGACCGAACATGGCCACGAAATGCTGGCCAATTTCCTCAAGATGGCGAACATCCCCCACCAACTCCCCTCGCGCCTGCGGGAGGGGTCGGGGAGGGCCGCGCCGCATTTACGACGTCTGCGAAGGAAGTAGCCCCTCCCCTAACCCCCTCCCGCAAGCGGGAGGGGAATGTGACCACCACCACGCTCCTGCCCGACCCCAGCTCCCCCCTCTCCCGCGAATCAGCGCGCGAGGCATTCGCCGACATCCTCGACGCCCGCGCCAGCGACGACGCGATCGCCACCTTCCTCACCGATCTGGCGACCCGCGGCGAAACCAGCATCGAGATCGCCGAAGCCGCACGCGCACTGCGCAACCGGATGATCCCGATCGACGCCCCCGCCGGCGCGATCGACGTCTGCGGCACCGGCGGCGACGGACACCACACCTTGAACGTGTCGACCGCCGTCGCGCTGGTCGTCGCAGCGTGCGGAGTCCCCGTCGCCAAGCACGGCAACCGCGCCGCCTCGAGCAAGGCCGGCGCCGCCGACACGCTGGAGGTTCTTGGCCTCGACATGGACCGCGCCGGCGCCACCGCGGAGGCAAGCCTCAACGAGATCGGCATCGCCTTCCTGTTCGCCGCCAACCACCATCCGGCGATGAAGCGCATTACCCCGATCCGCCAACGCATCGGCAAACGGACGATCTTCAACCTGATGGGCCCGCTCGCCAACCCGGCCGGCACCACCCGCCAGCTCATCGGCATCGCCCGCCCCGACTACGTCACGCTCTACGCCGAAGCACTCGAACAGCTTGGCACGCAAGCCGCGCTCGTCGTCTCGGGCGAAGAAGGCCTCGACGAACTGTCGGGCGCCGGCCCCAGCATCGTCGCCTCGGTCGGCACCGTCGCGCTCCCCGCCAAAGTCGCCCCCGAAGACGCAGGCCTCACCCGCCACGCCATTACCGACATCCGCGGCGGCGACGCGGCCCACAACGCCGACGCACTCCGCCGCCTGCTCAAGGGGCGAGGCCGGCGCTTACCGTGACGCCGTCCTCCTCAACGCCGCCGCCGCCTTGATGGTCGCCGGCACCGTCCCCAATCTTGTCGACGGCGCAGCCAAAGCCGCAGCCGCCCTCGACACCGGCAGCGCCGACGCGCTGCTCGCCCGCTGGATCGCCTACTGACATGACCATGCTCGACCGTATCCTCGAGACCAAGCGCGCCGAAGTCGCCGCGCGCAAGGCAACGACCTCGCTCGCCGACATCGACGCGGGCATCGCCCGCATGTCGAAGCCGCGCGGCTTCCGCGCCGCGCTGGACGCCAAAACCGGCTACGCGCTGGTCGCCGAGGTCAAGAAAGCCAGTCCCTCGAAAGGCCTGATCCGCGCCGACTTCGATCCCGTCGCCCACGCCCGAGCCTACGAAGCCGGCGGCGCCGCCTGCCTCTCGGTGCTGACCGACGAAAAGTGGTTCCAGGGCTCCGACGCCTATCTCACCGCGGCGCGCGACGCCGTCTCGATCCCGGTCCTGCGGAAGGACTTCATGGTCGACCCATGGCAGTCGACCGAGGCACGCGCGATCGGTGCCGACTGCATCCTGATCATCGTCGCCGCGCTCGACGACATCCAGATGGCCGAGATCGAGGCCTCCGCGCTCGAATGCGGCATGGACGTCCTGGTCGAGGTCCACGACGCGCACGAGATGGAGCGCGCGCTCAGGCTAAAGTCGCGCCTGATCGGCGTCAACAACCGCGACCTGCGCGACTTCTCGGTCGATTTCCAGCGCACCTACGACCTTGTCGGCAAGGCCCCCAAGGACTGCACCTTCGTCGCCGAAAGCGGGCTCACGACGCGCGCCGAACTCGACGCGATGGCCGAACACGACATCCACTGCTTCCTGATCGGCGAAGCGCTCATGCGCCAGGACGACGTCGAAGCCGCCACCCGGGCGCTCGTCGGATGACCGGCCTCACCCACATCGACGAAGCCGGCGCGGCAAGAATGGTCGACGTCGGCGGTAAGGCGGTCACCGCCCGCGAAGCCATTGCCTCCGGCCGCATCTCCATGTCCGCCGAAGCCGCCGCGGCGATCGGCGCCGGCACCGCGAAAAAGGGCGACGTCCTCGCCGTCGCCCGCGTCGCCGGCATCATGGCCGCCAAGCGCACCAGCGACCTGATCCCGCTTTGCCACCCGCTCCCGCTCACGAAGGTGGAAATCGACCTCGTGGTGGACGAAACCGGCGTAACCGCCACCGCCACCGCCTCGACCGAAGGCAAGACCGGCGTAGAGATGGAAGCCCTGACGGCCGCCACGGTAACGCTCCTGACGATCTACGACATGGCCAAAGCGATCGACAAGACGATGGTCCTCACCGACATCCGCGTCCGCGCAAAGTCCGGCGGCAAATCCGGCAACTGGACCGCGTAACAAGGCACCCCTCTCCCCAAAGGGGAGAGGGAAAGACGCCAAAGGCGTCGAGGGTGAGGGCAAGCCAAGCAGAACGCGCCTAGCTAAAGCCCCTCAATCCCCACCCATAGCCCATTCATGATCCTCAACGATCGTCGACTCCACCGGCCGCCCCGCCGCATCGAGCGAAGGCTCATACCGAAACCGCTCCTCGATCAACCGGCACGTAAGCGTATCCAGCTCCCGGCTCCCGCTCGACCGGGTCACCCGGCACCGCGAAACCCGCCCATCGGTCTGGACCAGATACCGCACGGAAACCCGCCCCCGGATCCCCGTCTCAGCCGCCTCGCGCGGGTAATCGGAGTCCTTCAACCGCCCCCTGCGCCACCGCGGCGGAGTCTCCTCGCCACCACCGCCATCGCCGTCGCCATACCCACCGCTGCCGGTGCCATTACCAATCCCCCCACTCCCGGTCCCCGGTCCGCGAACATCCGAAGCGCCAGCCGTCGCCTGCGCGCCCACCCCAGCCTTCTCCGCAACGACGACAGGCGGCGGCACCACAACCGGCACCACCGGCGGCGGCGCCACCACCTCGGTCGCCTTCGACTTCAGATTAGGCGGTGACGCCGCCCCCTCCGGCTTGCGACTAGGCGAAGGCCGAGGCCTCACCTTCTCTTCGGGAGGCGGTGGCGGAGGCGGCGCCGCATCGAACACCTTCAACGCATCGCTCACCGCCGCCGGCATCGTCACCACCAGCCCATTAAGCAGCGCATAGCCAAGCACCCCCGGCAACAGGACAGCACCCACCGCCGCCCCGATCCTGTCTCTCGCCCGAGGCTGATTGCGTGTCATCATACTGATCTGGTGTCTCTTTCCCCAAACAAAGCCCCGTTCAGGATGAACCGGCGCTGGCCGAGCGTTTGGAGAAGACGATGCCGACTAGCCCGAACTCCTTGTCGGGCCGCGGAGAAAAACAGCGGAACACTATCAGCACCACCCCGGCGAAGGCCGGGGCCCAGTTGGGAAAGCCGAAGTAATCCGTAGCGACCGCTCCGCCAAACCCATGTTTCCCCGCGAAGGCGGGGACCCAGACTGGACTCCCGCCTTCGCGGGAGAACAAGGGTGCACCAGCCGCGCCGGACCGCCCCGCCGCCCTCCGAAACCCCAACAACACCTGTCCTACGTCCCAAACCCATGGCAAAGCGCCAGACACGCCAAAACTCCCCTCCCGCCGGACCTTCTACCGGACGAGACCGTTCCAAACCTGACCCCCCAGAACCGCACCCGCCAAATGTCTCCCAGCGTGTGAACTTCCTGCACTTCCAGCAGGAGAGCCGCCCAGAAACAGAGCCTTACGCATGACCCTAGTCCCTGTCGCCGAAGCTCAGACCCGCCTCTTCACCATGGCGCCCCTCGTCGGCCACGAGACCGTGACGCTACGCGAAGCCGCCGGCCGCTGGGCCGCCGAGGACATCCTCGCCCGCCGCACGCAGCCCGCCGCAGACCTCTCCGCGATGGACGGCTATGCGATCCGCTACGCCGACCTCCCCGGCCCCTGGAAAGTCATCGGCGAAAGCGCCGCCGGCCGCCCCTTCGCAGGCCACGTCGCCTCCAACGAGGCCACCCGCATCTTCACCGGAGCCGCCATGCCCGAAGGCGCCGACACGGTGATGGTCCAAGAAGAAGCCGAGCGAGACGGCGAGACCCTGATCCTGGCCGGCGAAGGCCCCCGACGCTCGGCCGCAACACCCGCCGCAAGGGCCTCGATTTCTCCACCGGCACCCGCCTGATCGCCGCCGGCGACCGCCTCAGCCCGGCGCGCATCGCCGTCGCCGCGACCGGCGGCCACGGCAGCCTCACCGTCAACCGCCGCGTGCGCGTCGCCGTCGCCGCCACCGGCGACGAACTCGTTCCCCCCGGCTCGACCACCGACGGCGTCGCGCTCCCCCGAATCGAACGGGATCATGCTCGGCGCAATGCTCGCCGACATGCCCGTCGACATCATCGATCTCGGCATCCTCCCCGACAATCTCGAAGTCCTCCGCGAAGCCTTCGCCAGCGTGCAGGCAGACCTGCTCGTCACCACCGGCGGCGCATCGGTAGGCGACCACGACCTCGTCCGCCCGGCGATCGAAGCCGCCGGCGGCACCATCGATTTCTGGCGGATCGCGCTGCGCCCCGGCAAGCCGATGATGGCCGGCCGGATCGGCGAGATGATGGTGCTCGGCCTCCCGGGCAATCCGGTCTCCGCGTTCGTCACCGCGACGTTGTTCGTCAAACCCGTCGTCGCGCACATGGCCGGCGCACGCGATCCGCTCCCCCAGTCGACCCACGCGCTACTCGGCGAAGACCTGCCCGCGAACAACGCCCGCACCGACTATCTCCGCGCCGAACTGCGCGACGGCAAAGCCTATGCCTCGACGATCCAAGACAGCTCGATGCTGCTCACGCTCGCCCGCTCGACCTGCCTGATCGTCCGTCCCGGCAACGCGCCCGTAGCAAAGACAGGCGAGATCGGCGGAAATCCTCGTGATCGCGTGATACGGACGCTTGACGGCGTTAATTATGTTCCATAGAAGTTCCCAGTCTGTTCCGGACGGAGAACCGCCATGCTCACGCGCAAGCAGCACGAACTCGTCTGCTTCATCAACGATCGCCTCAACGAAACCGGCGTCTCGCCGTCGTTCGAGGAGATGAAGGACGCACTCGACCTCAAGTCGAAGTCGGGCGTTCATCGTCTGATCAGCGCGCTCGAGGAGCGCAACTTCATCCGCCGCCTGCCGAACCGCGCGCGCGCGCTCGAAGTGCTGCGCATGCCCGAGCGTGCGGAAAGAAGACGCCGGCCAAGCCGTCGAACGTCAAGGCAGCCCCCGCCGCCGCGACGCCGCAACCGGCCAACGACGTCATCGAGATCCCCTTGCATGGCCGCATCGCCGCCGGCGTCCCGATCGAGGCGTTCGAAGGCAGCACCATGCTCGCCGTCCCCGCCGCGTTGCTAGGCACCGGCGAACACTACGCGCTCGAAGTCTCGGGCGACTCGATGGTCGAAGCCGGCATCCTCGACGGCGACTACGCCCTGATCCGCCGCACCGAGACCGCCCGAGACGGCGAGATCGTCGTCGCGCTGATCGAAGACAGCGAAGCCACCCTCAAATACTTCCGTCGCGAAGGTGCGATGGTCCGCCTCGACCCGGCGAACCGAGCCTACGACCCCCAACGCTACGCCCCCGCCCAAGTCCGCGTCCAAGGCAAACTCTCCGGCATCCTCCGCCGCTACGACTGAACTGCCGGGACCGACCGGCGTCATCACGACGCAGGTGGGTCTCGGTTTCTGTTTGCTCAGGAAAAGCGTCAGCCAAGCCCCTAAGCCAAGTTGCTCTTCCGGCCGACAACAGCGACGGGATCTTGTCGGCAAATTTAGCTAGATGCACTGGTCTGTCTAAAACGCGGCTAGATTTTTGGACGCCAAGCCAGTCCCCTCCAAGCGTCCGGAAGACCATCCCGCGGTCCGGCGCAGAAGCGCGGCCTCGGTTTGAACGCTTAATCTCTGCGCCTCAGCGCCTCTGCGCGAACATCTCGTCGTCAATCTCCAGCTCTGCCGAAGAATTGGTTCGCGCGGAGACGCGGAGGTGTTGCGCTTAGGGAAAACGAAGCACCTCCAAACGTCTTCGGAAGGAAGACAAAGCAGTCCCCAGCCCAAGCCACCCCATCATACCAGAACCTTCTCCGCGTCTCCGCGTCTCCGCGTCTCCGCGTGAACCAGTTCTTATTGCTGTGACCGTATGACACGACGGAAGATTTTGTTCACGCGAAGGCGCAAAGGCGCGAAGATATGGTGCCTGGATCAGCGCCTACCAGCTTTCGCTGGCGGCAAGAAACTGATGTCGGCTTATCGTGCATGAAGGTGTAAGGCCTCCCAAGTCGCATCACCTTCGCGCCTTTGCGCCTTCGCGTGAACAGTTCTATTTTTGACGGCCTCGGCTGGCGCGAAACGCCGACGCAGTACCGTGAAACCGGTCGTGGAGCGGCCTGAACGAGTACGCGGTGCGTTCGAGGAGAGGCGGATCGCGCCAGGGGTGACGATCGCCTGCGTTCAGGATGGTCACGACTGTCCCGCTCCCCAAGGTCAGCGCGACGCCGCCCGTACGCCGGAGTACACGACGATCCAGTTTCAGCCACCGCGGTACACACCGTTTCGGCAGACCGCGTTCGCTGACGACGACATCGGCGCCGTGACAGGCGGCGATGAACTCAGCAATCGGGACCATATAGGCGCTGCGGGTCGCGAGAATGCGCCACATCCGTCCTTGTCCAGCGATATCGGTGACGCAGAGATCGCGGCTGCACCGCGCATCGGGTTGGTCCGCCAGCAGCAACGGCTCGCCATCCTGCCCGCCGTTCTCGGCCAGCATGTCGCGCGTATAGTCCCCCGCCCGGTCGCGCAACATCGCCAGCCCCGCCGCGGTTCGTACCGCAACGTGGCGCCCGTCTCCCGTCACTAGAACGTCCGGGGCTGGCGTCGTCAGCGCCCAGGCTGCACCGATCACCAGCGGGACCAGCCCAAGTCGTCGCCACCGTGTCCGCCACAGTGCGATCCAAATTCCCCCGACGATCATCAGCGCGAACGCCGCCGTCGGCATTGCGGGCAAGGACCGCACCGAACCTGGTGCGATGGCAACACCGTGTGCCAGCCACAGCAGCGCATCGAGCGATCGCTGCACCAGCCACCATATCGGCGCCCCGAGCCCGGCCGCATCGAGCAGCAACGCCAAAGCTTCCAGCGGCATAACGACGAAGGTCGTCAAGGGAATGGCGACGATGTTGGCGAACGCGCCGTAGAGCCCGGCCTTGTGGAAATGATAGACCGCGATCGGCATGAGCGCGAACTCGACGAGCAGGCCGGTGAGCAACAGCGATACTACCCCACGAGCGAGACGGCGCGGTCGGCCCCTCCTCGTGTGGCCCGAAGAATACGCGAATCGCTGGATGTTCGTGCAGCGCCATGATTGCGGTGATTGCCGCAAACGAAAGCTGGAAGCTCGGTCCCGCCGCCGATTCGGGCAGCACGAGCATGACGCACGCCGCCCCCGCCGCGACGAGGCGCAAGGTCATCGCCTCACGCCCCATTGCGAGCGCCGCCAGCACAAGCAATGCCGCCACGCACGACCGGATCGTCGGGACCTGGCTACCGGTCAACAACGTATAGCCGATCGCTGCCGCCGCTCCCGCCAACGCAGCGATCAAAGGCAAGCGCGCATGTAGCGCCAACCACGGGCTCAGCGCCAGCAGCCGCAGCACGATCAACATCGTCGCCGCCACCGCCGCGGTGATGTGCAATCCGCTCACCGACAGCAGATGCGCGAGTCCGGCGCGGCGCATCGCTTCCGAATCCTCCTCGCTGATCGCACCGACGTCGCCGGTTGCGAGCGCTGCAGCGATACCGCCTGCGCTGCCGTCCAGTCGCGACACAATATGGTGCGACAACGCGACACGGATACCGGCTCCCGATTCGCTTCGCGTCGTCACGACTATTGGTGCGAAGCCCCGCCCCGTCGCACCGATCTCGCCGAACCACGCGACCCGGGCGAAGTCGTAGGCGCCGGGCACCGCAGGCAGTGGCGGCGGCATCAGCCGGGCTCGCAGATGCACGACCGCCCCAGGCCCCAACAGCTTAGGCGCATCCGCCTCCGCCAGATTGACGCGGACGCGGTATGGCAGGGCAACCGGTTGCCCGTCGGTCTCCGCGCCTTTCCCGATCGGCAGCAGCGTCAGCCGGACCAGCTTCCGCGCGACCAGCGGTTCGATCGCCTCCACCTTGGCCGAGAAACTCGCGATCGTCGGTCCGCCCAGCACTGGTCGCGCCACCGACTCCGATCGCGCCCAGATCAACGCCAGCCCCAGCGCCGCAGTCAGCAACCCAATCGCGAGCGACCGCGCCGCACGGCCACCCTGCCCGACCGCCAGACATGCCAACCCGCTCGCCACCAACAGCAGCATCGCCACGGACCACGCCGCCGGGTCCGGCAACGCGAACCACAGCGCGATCCCGCCGCCCAGCATTACCGGCAGCCACAACACCAGCTGGTCGCGCTCCGCCTCAAGCCAGCGTTCCACGGCAAGCCCGACGACAGCCCCCCATCGCGGCACGCCCATTTGTCGACGCCAAGGACGCATGCTAGGGGCGGCGACGGCTGTCATGGCCATCGTTTCTCCATCGTTTCATCAGTCTGGGAGCACCCGCGGTTGGGCGCAATATCTGATACGGGCACCGCCAATTCGGCCGCACCCGTGGTTACCCGTTTCGCTCCGTCGCCGACGGGGTTCCTGCATCTTGGCGGCGCGCGCACCGCGCTGTTCAACTGGCTGTTCGCCAAGGCGAATGGCGGCAAGTTCCTGCTGCGGATCGAGGATACCGACCGGGTCCGCTCGACCCAGCCGGCGATCGACGCGATCATCGACGGGATGCGCTGGCTCGGGCTCGACTGGGACGGCGACGTCGTCATGCAGTTCGCGGGTGCTGAGCGTCATGCGCAGGTCGCGCACGAGATGGTCGCGAACGGGCACGCCTATCGCTGCTACATGACCAACGACGAAATCGCCGCGATGCGCGCCGAGGCACAAGCCGCGAAGAAGCCGCTCCGCATCCGCAGCCCCTGGCGCGATCGGCCGGAGAGCGAGGCGCCGAACCTCCCCCACGTCGTCCGCCTGCGCGCGCCGCAGGAAGGCGCCGTCACGATCGAGGACCGCGTGCAAGGCGCCGTCACGGTCAAGAACGAAGAGATCGACGACCTCGTCCTGCTCCGCTCGGACGGCACGCCGACCTACATGCTGGCCGTCGTCGTCGACGATCACGACATGGGCGTCACGCACGTCATCCGCGGCGACGATCACCTCAACAACGCGTTCCGCCAGCTGCCGATCTACCGCGCGATGGGCTGGCCCGAGCCGATCTACGCGCACATTCCGCTGATCCACGGCCCCGATGGCGCCAAGCTGTCGAAGCGTCACGGCGCCGTCGGCATCGAGGCCTACCGCGACGAGATGGGGATCCTGCCCGAGGCGTTCGACAACTACTTGCTCCGCCTCGGCTGGGGTCACGGCGACGACGAAATCATCAGCCGCGAACAGGCGGTCGAATGGTTCGACCTGTCGGGCGTCGGCAAGTCGCCGTCGCGCTTCGACCTGAAGAAGCTTGAGAACCTGAACGGCCACTACATCCGCGAAGCCGACGACGCGCGCCTTGCGCAACTCGCCGCCGATCGCCTCGGCCACGACCTGCCGACCGGCGGACTCGATCTTCTGACTCGCGCAATGCCCGTCCTGAAACCACGTGCCGCAAACCTGAACGAGTTGGCCGAAGGGTCGAATTTCTTGTTCAGCCAGCGGCCCTTGGCGATGGACGACGCCGCGGCGAGCCTTTTACAGGGTGAAGCGAGTGCGATTTTGGTCAATGTCCATGCCGAACTTGACGCGCTCGCCACGTGGGATACGGAGGCGCTCGAAGGCGCGGTACGGCGCGTGGCCGAAGCGCGGGGCGTCAAGCTCGGCCAGGTCGCACAGCCGCTTCGCGCCGCGCTGACGGGACGCAAGACGTCACCGGGGATCTTCGATGTGCTCGACCTGCTCGGGCGCGACGAGAGCCTGGGACGGATCGCCGACCGGATGGCTAGCTGATAAGATTTCGAGGAAGGATACAAGCATGAGCGAGACCGCAACCCTCAAGGTCGACGGCAAGGATTTCGAGTATCCGGTGATGTCCGGTACGGTCGGACCCGATGTCATCGATATCCGCAAGCTGTACGCGCAGACGGACAATTTCACCTATGATCCGGGCTTCACCTCGACGGCGTCGTGCCAGTCGAAGCTGACCTATATCGATGGTGACGCGGGCACGCTGCTGCACCGCGGCTACACGATCGGCGAACTGGCCGAGCAGTCGAACTTCATGGAAGTCGCCTATCTGCTCCTCAACGGCGAACTGCCGAGCGAAGACGAGCTGGCGAACTTCTCGAACACGATCACGCGCCACACGATGGTGCATGAGCAGCTCGCGCAGTTCTTCCGTGGCTTCCGCCGCGATGCGCATCCGATGGCGATCCTGTGCGGCGTCGTTGGCGCGCTGTCGGCGTTCTATCACGATTCGACCGACATCCACGATCCGGCACAGCGCGTGATCGCGTCGCATCGCCTGATCGCCAAGATGCCGACGATCGCCGCGATGGCGTACAAGTACAGCGTCGGTCAGCCGTTCGTCTATCCGGACAACACGCTGAGCTACACCGGCAATTTCCCTGAAGATGACGTTCGGCGTCCCCGCCGAGAAGTATGTCGTGAACCCGATCGTCGAAAAGGCGATGGACCGCATCTTCATCCTCCACGCCGATCACGAGCAGAACGCGTCGACCTCGACCGTCCGACTCGCCGGTTCGTCGGGCGCTAACCCGTTCGCGTGCATCGCCGCTGGCATCGCCTGCCTGTGGGGCCCCGCGCATGGCGGCGCGAACGAAGCCGCGCTCAACATGCTGCATGAGATCGGCACCGTCGACCGCATCCCCGAGTACATCGCCCGCGCCAAGGACAAGAACGATCCGTTCCGCCTGATGGGCTTCGGTCACCGCGTCTACAAGAACTACGATCCCCGCGCGGCGGTCATGCAGACGACCGTCAAGGAAGTGCTCGGCGAGCTGGGCGTCACCGACCCCGTGTTCGACGTCGCGATCGAGCTCGAGCGTCTGGCGCTGAGCGATCCGTACTTCATCGAAAAGAAGCTCTTCCCGAACGTCGATTTCTATTCGGGCGTGATCCTCTCGGCGATCGGCTTCCCGACGTCGATGTTTACCGTCCTCTTCGCGCTCGCCCGCACGGTCGGCTGGGTCGCGCAGTGGAACGAGATGATCACCGATCCCGACCAGAAGATCGGCCGTCCGCGCCAGCTCTACAGCGGCCCGACCGCGCGTGACTACGTCCCGATGGCGTCACGCTGATGAAGACGCTCCGGCCGATCCTGATGGTCGTCGGCGTGCTCTGCGCGCTGATGGGTCTGCTCTGGATCGGCCAGGGGCTGGGATACGTCCACTGGCCGCAGTCGAGCTTCATGCTCGACCAGCGGCCATGGGCGGATCGCGGCGCATTCCTCGCGGCGTTCGGCCTAGCGCTGATCCTGGTGGCGCGCCGGATCCGCCGGTAACGTCAGCACGAACCGCGCGCCTTCGCCGGGTGCGCTCTCGACCGTGAGATCCCCCTGCATCGCCCGCGCGAGACGCCGTGCAATGTATAGGCCGAGCCCGTTGCCGCCAGCCTCAGATGGATCGACTCGCTCGAACTTCTCGAAAATCCGCACCTGATCCTCAGGCGCGACGCCCTTGCCCTTGTCCGCGACCACGACGACCGCGTGGGTCTGCGTCCGCGTCACCGTGACGATCACCTGCGCACCACGCGGCGAATAGCGCACCGCGTTGCCGACGAGATTGACCAGGACCTGCAACACGCGGCGGAAATCGCCGAGCGCCGGAACACGCACGTCCAGCGCCGGGCGCGTGATCGTGACGCCTGCGTTCGCCGCGCGCACCGACAACAGCCCAGCCGCCCGTCGCGCTACATCGGCAAGGTCGATCGGCTCGGGCACGAGTGAAAAATCGGGCCGCTCGACGGCCTGGAGATCGACGAGGTCATCGACCAGTTCGAGCAGATGCCGTCCGGCACTGGCGATATCCGCGGCGTAATCCGCGTAATCGCCCTGCACCGGACCATCCGCCTGCGCATTGATGCTGTCGGCATTGGCGACGATACGCGCGAGCGGAACCCGCAACGCCTTGTCGAGGCCGCTCGTAAAGGTCGGCGACAGTGTCTCGGTCGAGGCAGCAGGGGGACGGCGCGTCTTCGACTACCATGCGTGCAGCGCCAACGAACCCGGCAAAGTCGCCCGCCGCATCGTGTCGAACATTCGCCGTCAACGTCACCGCGCGTCCGGAACTCCGCAGCCGTGCCGGCTGCGCCGTCATCGGGCGTCGCCGGGCGAGAGAATCGAGGATCGGCAAAGCCCCATCCGCACCGGCATCCAGCGAAAACATCGCCGTCAGCGGCTGGCCCAGCAACGCGAAGGCGTCGAACCCGTGCTTCGGCCCTGCATCGAGCGTGACGAACGTCAGCCGTAGCGCGGAATCCGTCTCCCACCGCCAATCCGTATCGCTGCCGTGGAAATCGTCCTGCGTATCGGGCGACGGTCGCGCCGGCCGCCACGCCGCGATCTCGCGCCAGCCGCTCACCGTCAGCCGTACGTTCTCACCATCAGGCTGAGCCCGCACCCAAAGATCTACATCCGTTTCGTCGTCGGCGACGACCACGCCGCGCGACACGACGATCCCGAGCCGACGTGCGAGCCGGGCGATCGTCGCAAGCTGCGGCACCGCGAGTGGCGCACCGCGCATCCCGCCCGCCCGCTGGTTGAGCGCAACCAGCGCCGGGTCCGCAAACGACAGCGAGCCGTCGGGCGCGACGATCGCGTGTGCAATCGGGCTTTCGATCGAAGGGTCGAACACGCTCATCGCCGATCCGTACGCGCCAGCGCGCGCAACGCCATCCGAAAATCGCGGTTCAGTGCCAACGGTGCAAGCGACGCACGCGCATCCTCGACCCCGACCGACACGATCGCGTCGAGCGCATCTGCAAACGCCTCGATATCGCGCCGCGGATCCGCCTCCGACAGCGCCAGCCCGATCCGTGCGATCGTTGGCCGATCGAGATCGATCGCACGCAACGCCAACCACAGCCGATCGCCCTCCGGGTCCAGCGTGATGGCCCGCGCCTGATCGAACGCGATGCCGATCGCATGCGCCAGCACCGCGACGAACAACGACAGTCGCCGGTCGCCGATCGATTCGACCAGTACCGCGGGCAATTCATTCGGTCGCGCATCGAGCGCACCGGCGAGCCGCGTCGCCACCGCATCGGGCCGCTCGCCTTCGTCATGTGCCGCGAGACTGCGCTGTGCCGCATCGGTGATCGCCCGGTCGCTCTCGCGCGTGACGGACTTCAAGCCATCGCGCACGGCCGCCGCCACCCACCAGACGAGCCGATGATGCAGTTCGGCGGGCAACTCGCTGCCGCCGACCGATCCCTGCTCGTTCGCCACCCGCCGCCGGCTTTCCGCTGCCAGAAATGCAGACGCCGCCGATGCCACCACGCTGTCCGGCACCCCGGCCAGCCGTACCAGCAAGCTCGCTTCGTCGGGTTCCGCGACCTCCACCGGCAACGACGCGGCGATCAGGTCATGGCGTACGCGCGCGATCAGTTCGTCCATCAATTCTTCGTCGCGAAGCAATCCCGCCCGCGTAAGACGATCAAGAACGCCGCCCGCCCCGGCCTTCAACATCGCCTCGCCGGCCTGCGTCGCGCCGCCACCCGCCAGCAGTCGCGCGGCATGTCGGCGGATGTCCCATTCGATCGCTCCGACGATCGCGCCGAGCACTTGCGCGAGCATCAGCCGCGTTCGGTCGTCGAGCCGTGCGTCGGCGTCGAGAAAGAAATCCGCGATCGTTCCAGTCAGCCGCGCGTCCGCGCGCAGGCGTGCATCCTCGGCTCGCGCAACGGGATCATAGGGCGACACGACGTCACGCACTGGGTCTGGACCGACCGACATGATCCCGTGCTTAGCCTCCGGACGTTAAGGTCCGCCTAAGGCGTACGGCGAAGTCGCTCGATGACGACCGCCAGCGTCGCGGTCGCATACGCCGCGGTCAGGCCGAGCCCGAACACCGGGAACCCCAGGATCGCGAACAGCGCGACGATCAGCAGATAGGCCGCCGGACTTCCCCACCACATCTGCCGTTCGCGCTCGAGGATGGCGCGTTCGGCCAGCGCGCCCATCGCGACGAGCGCGGTACCGATCGCCAATGCAGTGTTGTTCCCCGCATAGCCGCTGACGAAAAACGCGAAGACCAGGATCGATGCCGCCGCCACGCCGCCGATCGCCAGGGTCTGCCCACGGGCCATCGGCGCATCGTCGCGCAGTCCGCTGAGCACCGAGCCGAGTGCCAAGGCTATGCATCCGACGAGGGACAATACCAGACCGATCGACGGCAGCCCGAAGCCGATCGTCACCAATCCGGCCACGCCCAGCGCCGCGCCAGCGGCTCCAACCGTGGTGCCCGCCGCACCACGATCGACCAGCAGCGGCAACGCGAGCCGCGCGATCGGTGCAAGAACGAAGCGATCGAACCAGCCCCGCCGCCCCGACACGATCGTCATCAGTACCGCGCGCCCGCGCTCTTCCAGCGTCCGCGCCTGACGCTCGATCCCGTGCCCACCGCGCACCGCATCGGTCGGCAACAGTACGTGCGTCGCGCGCGATTGCACTGCGAACCGCAACAGCGACGACTGGAGATCGTAATCCTGCGGCAAGCCCGCGACTTCGGCGATCCGGCTCGAACTCAGCCGAGCGACGCCGGCCCACGCCATCTGCCCGCCGACACGCTCGAACCCCGGCCCCGCATCGCTTTCGGGCACGACGAGCAGGCAATCGCCGTCTTCGATCGCCATCGCCTTGACGATCGCATCGGTGGTGACGAGCCCGTCGCCGAGCATGAGCACCGGTGCCAGCGGGTGAAGTTTCTCGCCAGCTTCCATTGCGGATCGTACCGTATCGACGCTCACGCCGCGTCGTCCGATACGGTTGATCGCCCCGAGCAATTCGGGGGTCATGCGCGCGACCACGATGATGATCTGCGAAACGCCGGCGGCGATCAGCAACCGCGCCTGATACTCGATTAACGTCACGCCGCTGAAGGGCAAGGTCGCAGCAAGACGATCGGGGCGATCGTCGGCGTCATGAATTGCAAATAATAGGCCGGCAAGCATCGCAGGCTGTTAGGCGGTACGCGCCGTCCTGCAAAGCCCGCGTTCGGCCGAACCGCCCTGCGCCAAGGCTCGGTTCGGCGTTACAGGCACGAAACCGCACCCCGATCGATACTCGAATTCTCGCGCGTTCCGTCGATCAAGGGTCGCCGACCTTATGGTCGCCGGATCGTACGCCGTGCCGCCCTGCTTACCGGACGGATGAACGCGCGAAGATCGCATCATCCGTTTTGTCCCGCTGCAATTCATGATACTTCCGCAGTTCATGAACGGGGGGTTCGTCAATGATCGGGTTTCGCGCGTCGGCAGGCAATGCCCATCCCATTCGCGCGGATATCGTGATGGATCCGGTGATAGAAAACATGTCCGACACCGTCACAGAAACGGGCTTCGACGAGGTTTATCAAGAGCCTGCGCCGGACCGCGGACACCTTTACGTGGGTGTCGCGGTCACCGTGGTGGTTATCTGGCTGGCTGCGATGCTGTGGCTCGCGCGCGGTTCGCTCGCGACCATCGAGCCGGTTGCCTTAGTCCAGTTCGTCGCTGCGCTCTGCGTCGTCCCCGCGCTGATCGGCATCGTCTGGCTGCTCGCGATGCGCACCAGCCGTAGCGAGGCGCACCGGTTCGGCATCACCGCGCAGGCGATGCGCGACGAGGCCGCCAGCCTCGAGCGGACCGTCGCCGCCCTGTCGAACACGATCGACGCCAACCGCCAGCAACTCGCCGAACAATTGAACGCGTTGATGGCGATGGGCGGCGGCGCAACCGAGCAACTCGCAGCGATCGGTCGCGGCATGGTCTCCGAAATCGATCAGGCTGCAGCCCATGCGCGCAACCTCGCCACCTCGACCGCCGGCGCGCAGACGAGCCTCGGCGTCCTGATCGCCACCCTCCCCCGCGCGCAGGCGGATATCGACGACGTCGCCAAGCGCCTCGAACGCACAGGCCTGTCAGCGAGCGAACATGCCGCTGCCCTCGACGCGCAGATCGTCGCGCTGGCCGAACGCGGCCGCGACGCCGACGCGATGGCCAGCGGTGCTGCACAGCGCCTCGCCGCGCACATTGTCCGGATGGAGGCGACCAGCCAGACCGCCGGCGCGCATCTCGAATCTGTCACCGACGGCATGTCCGCAGCAGTCGACGCGCTGCTCAACCGCACCGCAGACGCGGTCGACCTGTCGCGTCGCGGCATCGCCGCGCAGGGTGACGCGATGCTGGCGATGGTCGGCGCGAACCAGGCCGCACTCGACAGCGCCGCTCGCGACAGCGCCGAAGCGCTCGCCAAGCGGATCGCCAGCGTCGAGGACGCGATCGAACGCGTCGCGATCCGCCTCGACCTGCAACGCAGCGCGGGCGACCGGATCGTCGACGATCTCCACACCGGGCTCGGCGAAGTCGAGGCACGGATCGAATTGCTCCACCGCCACGGCACCGAGCGCACCCAGGATCTCGCGGTATCGATCAGCGCGCTCGGTGGCTCCGCCGACGCGATGACCGAAGCGCTGCGGGCCGGCGACGACATGGCGCATCGGACGATCGCGACGACCGAAACACTGCTCGTCGCCCTCGACTCTGCCGCGCGCGAGATCGACGAAACGATGCCAGCCGCACTCGGCCGCCTCGATACGCAGGTCCTCGCCAGCAAGAGCATCGTCGTTTCGGCACGCCCCGAACTGCTCGCGCTCGTCACTGCCGCGGAGAGCACGCACGACGCGATCGAGGCGATCGCCGGGGTGATCGGCGAACAGCGCCATGTGCTCGACACGCTCTCGACCGACCTGCTCAACACGCTCAACACCGGCCGCGCGAAGGCCGATGCGCTCGGTCACATGGTCGACGAGGCGATCGGCCGGACGCAGCATTTCGCCGAAGACGCCGCGCCGCAGTTGATCGAGGCGCTCCACCGCGTGCGCGAGACCGCCGCGGTCGCCGCCGACAAGGCGCGCGAGACGCTGTCGAAGGTCATTCCCGAAGCCGCAGCCGCACTCGAAGCCGCCAGCGCCGACGCCATGCGCCGCGCGACCAACGACACCGTCGAACGGCAGGTCAAGGCGCTTACCGATGCCACCGGCGCCGCAGTCGACGCCGCCACCGGCGCGACCGAACGCCTCGCGCGCGAAGTCCAGGCGATCGTCGACCAGACCGCGATCGTCGAAACGCGGCTCCAGGAAGCGCGAACCGAGCGCGAGGATGCAGACCAGGACACCTTCGCGCGCCGCGTCTCTCTGCTGATCGAGATCGCTCAATTCAGCGTCGATCGACATTACCAAGGCGATCGCCCCCCGAAATCTCCGACAGCGCCTGGGGCGCATATCTCAAGGGCGATCGCGGTGTCTTCACGCGACGTGCAGTCCGTATCCTAGACGCCAGCGAAGTCCGCGAGATCGCCGGTCTGTACGACGAGGACGAGACCTTCCGCGAGATGGTCAACCGCTACATCCACGACTTCGAAGCAATGCTCCGCACGATCCTGACGCAACGCGACGGCTCGCCGCTCGGCGTGACGTTGCTGTCATCCGACATGGGCAAGCTGTACGTCGCACTGGCACAAGCGATCGAACGCCTACGCTGAACGAAGCTCCCGAAATGGTCCAGCGCCCCCGCTAACGCGGCCCTAGCCAGCGGACCAATCCGCCACCGGACTCATATTTCGAGGCTCACATGCCCAGACTGAACACCAAGATCTGCGTCATAACCGGCGCAGCACGTGGCATCGGCCGCGTGATCGCCGAGCGCTTCCATGACGATGGCGCCATCGTCATCCTCACCGACATCGATGAAGCCGCCGGCGCCGAGACTGCGGCGGCGATAGACTGCCGGTTCGAAAGGCTCGACGTCCGCGAAGAGACGGATTGGCAGCGCTTGGCGGAGATCGTTCCGGTGGTCGACGTGCTCGTGAACAATGCGGGCGTAACGGGTTTCGAGCAAGGCATGGTCGCGCATGATCCCGAGCATGCAACCTTGTCGGGTTGGCGCGCGGTCCATGCGGTCAACCTCGACGGCACGTTCCTCGGCTGCCGCTATGCGATCGGTGCGATGAAAACGGCGGGCACGGGCTCGATCATCAACATCTCGTCGAGATCCGGGCTTGTCGGCATCCCGCTTGCCGCGGCCTATGCTTCCTCAAAGGCGGCGGTCCGCAATCACAGCAAGACGGTGGCGCTGTACTGCGCGCAGCAGGGGTGGAAGATCCGCTGCAACTCGGTGCATCCCGCGGCGATCCTGACGCCGATCTGGGAGCCGATGCTCGGGGATGGTGCGGACCGGGAGGCGCGGATGGCGGCGCTGGTGGCGGATACGCCGTTGAAGCGGTTCGGGATGCCGGACGAGGTTGCCGCGGTCGCGGTCATGCTCGCGTCGGACGAGGCGACGTATATTACGGGGACGGAGATCAACATCGATGGCGGTTTGCTGGCGGGCTCTGCCGCGTCACCGGGGTAACGCCCCTTACGATCCACCCCCGTAAGGGGGAGGTGTCACCGAGGTGACGGAGGGGGAGGACACGGAAGAAAGTTTGGCGCATGCCTCCCCCCTCCGTCTGGCCAAGGCCAGCCACCTCCCCCAGCGGGGGAGGATCGTTAAGGCCCCTCAGCGCGTGACCATATTCCCGCGGTCGAACAGATCGACCGACTGCGGCGTGATCCACCCGTACGAATAATTCAGCTGGAACAGCACGAACAATACCGTCGCCACGACCGTCACCCGCCACGCCGTTCGCCCCGAACGAAACTCATGCGGCGCGCTTTCCGCCTGGCCGGGGACGTGCTCGCCCCCGACCTCGCGCGTCGTCTTCACGCCGAACGGCAGGACCAGGAACACCGAGAACGACCAGAACAGGACGTAGATCGCGAGTGCCGAGGTCCAGCGCATCGGGTCAGCCCTCGATCAGCAGGACGTCGACGATCGGCTGCTTGCCGGTCCAGCGCTTGGCGACCTTGCGCACCGCGAGACGGATCTGCTCGCGCATCTTCTCGCTCTCGCGCTTGCCACCACGTACCGTGTCCGCGGCCGCCTGGACCGCATCGGTAATGAACGCCGCGCGATCTTCCTCGACCGGCACGCCCTGCACGCGGACCTGCGGCTGGCCAACCATCCGGCCGTCCTTGCCGAGCGCGACACCAACCGAAATCTGGCCGTTGATCGCCAGCTTCCGCCGCTCGCTCAGCGTCGCGCCGTCCGCCGGCAGGATCACGTCGCCGTCGAGCACGAGACGCCCGACCGTCGCATTGCCGATCTTCGCCGGGCCCTTGGGCGCCAAACGGATGATGTCGCCATTGCTCTGCACTATCGCGCGCGGAATGCCCTGCTCGAGACCGAAGCGCGCATGCTCCATCATGTGGCGCATCTCGCCATGCGTCGGCACGAGCACCTCCGGCCGCAGCCAGTCGTACATCTGCGCGAGTTCCGGCTGACCCGGATGGCCTGAGACATGGACGTGCGCCTGGCGCTCGGTGATCATGCGGATGCCCTTGGCCGCCAGCGTGTTCTGGATGCGACCGATCTGCACCTCGTTGCCCGGGATCTGCTTCGACGAGAAGATCACCGTGTCGTCGGCGTCGAGCGTGATCGTGTGCTGGCCATTGGCGACACGCGCCAGCGCCGCGCGCTCTTCACCCTGGCCACCGGTGGCGATAATCAGCACCTTGTTCTTGGGCAGGCGCATCGCTTCGTCGGGGCTGATCGTGTCGGGGAAGTCCTTCAGATAGCCCGTCGCGCGCGCCACCTTGATGATCCGGTCGAGCGAACGCCCGGTCACGCACAGCTTGCGCCCGGTTTCCTTCGCGACTTCGCCGAACGTGTGCAGCCGCGCGGCGTTCGACGCGAAGCTGGTGATCATCACGCGGCCCTTGGCCTTGCTGACCTCCTCGAACAGACCTTTCCGCACGGTGCTTTCGCTACCCGACGCGGTGGCGTTGAAGATGTTGGTCGAGATCGCAGACGAGGACGTCGACGCCCTTGTCGCCGATCGCCATGAAGCCCTCGGGCGTGGTCGGATTGCCGATCACCGGGTTCTTGTCGAGCTTCCAGTCGCCGGTGTGGAACACGCGACCATAAGGCGTGTCGATCAGCAGCGCGTTAGCTTCCGGGATCGAATGCGACATCTCGACGAAGGTGAAGCCAAACGGCCCGAGCTGGAAATTGCCACCCATCGGGATCATCTTGAGCTTCACGCGGTTGGCGATGCCCTCTTCCTCGAGCTTGCCGCGGATCAGGCCCATCGTGAACGGCGTCGCGTAGATCGGCACGCCGAGGTCTTCGGCGAGATACGGCAGCGAGCCGATATGATCTTCATGACCGTGCGTGATGACGATGCCGAGCAGATCGTCGATCCGGTCCTCGATAAAGGACAGGTCTGGCAGGATGACGTCGACACCGGGATATTGCGGGTCGGCGAAGGTGATGCCGAGATCGACCATCACCCACTTGCCCTGACAGCCGTACAGGTTGACGTTCATGCCGATTTCGCCGGAGCCGCCAAGGCCACAGAAAAGGAGTTCGTTCTTCGGAGTCATTGATTACTTTCAGGATTATACAGGAATATGGCCCGCAGGCCGGTCGGCGCGAGCCCAATGGCCCTAGATATGGTGACGATCCCACATCATCGCCAGCCCCTGGATCGTCAGGTCGGCTTCGATGACGTCGAACACGTCGGTCTGTTTCTCGAATAATGTGGCGAGGCCGCCAGTGGCGACGACCTTAACGGGACGGCCGATCTCGCGTTTCATCCGCGCGACCAGCCCCCTCGATCATCGCGACATAGCCCCAATAAATGCCGATGTGCATCTGCGAGACGGTGTTGAGCCCGATGACGCTGGTATCCGTTGGCGCCTCGATCGCGATCCGCGGCAGTTTCGCGGCGGCGGTCACGAGCGCGTCGAGCGACAGGTTGATCCCGGGCGCGATGATCCCGCCCTTGTACGCGCCGCTATAGTCGACGACGTCGAACGTGGTCGCGGTGCCGAAATCGATGACGATCAAGTCGCCCGGATGCAGCGCATGCGCGGCGATCGTGTTGACCGCACGATCGGCGCCAAGCGAAGCCGGCTCGTCGACGTCGATTGCGATGCCCCATTCGACCGGCGCATGGCCGGCGATCAGCGCGTCGGTGTTGAAGTATTTCGACGCGAGTACCTGCAGATTGTGGAGCGCGCGCGGGACGACGGTGGCGACGATGACGCCCCTCGACCGCAGTACGATCATGCCCGCCAAGCTGCATCAACTGGCTCAGCCACACCGCATACTCGTCCGCCGTGCGCCGCGGGTCGGTCGCGATCCGCCAGCGCGCAATGATCTCGCCGCTCTCGACAAGCGCGAACACGACATTGGTATTGCCGGCATCGATCGCGAGCAGCATCAGCGGGGCCTCAAAGCAGGAAGACGTCGGCAGCGTGAATGACACGACGCTCGCCAGACGCCAAGCGGAGGATCAGCGCGCCGTCGCTGTCGAGCCCGACGAACAGGCCGTCGATCCCGCTGCCGTCGGGGAGGCGAGCGGTCAGCGCGGTCCCGGCAGGGTGGGCGCAATCGACCCAGCGCTCGCGAACCGGTGCGACACCCTCGGTCCGCCAGCGGCCGATCCAGCGCGCGAAACTGTCCGCGAGGATGTCGAGGAACATCGCCGGATCGATCAGCACGCCGTGCGCGGCGAGATCGGTCGTCGCACGGTCGGGCAGATCCGGATGATGCGCGATATTGACGCCATAGCCGACGATCACTGCATTGTCGGCGCGTTCGAGCAGGATACCCGATAGCTTGGCGTCCGCGAGCAACAGGTCGTTCGGCCATTTCAGGACCAGCGTCTCGCTCGCGTCGGTCGTGCCCTGGCAGATCCCGGCGACGAGGAACGTCGACACGGTTTCCTGCAAGGCAACTGCGGCAACCAGCGCGAGGCTGGCAGCCGGCGGATCGTTCGGCCGCAACCGGACCAACGTGCTCGCGTAGAGGTTACCCTCGGGCGACGACCATTCGCGCCCGAGCCGCCCCCGCCCCGCCGTCTGCCGGACAGCGCGCAGCCAAAGACCGTCCTCGGCACCGCCGCGTGCAAGCTCCAGCAGGTCGGCGTTGGTCGATCCTGTTTCCGCGACGGTGCGGATGATGCTCAGAACAACGCCCGTGCGGCCGCCATCGTCCACGCGCCGAGCACGGGGATGAGGGAGGTAGCCGGCTGGCGACACGAACACGGCGGCGACAGCGATCAGGCCACCCTCGACCTTGCTCTCCATCGGCGCAAACGCGGGGGCCGGATCGTCGAAGTACATCGTCTTGACCACGCGCAGGTAATAATACGCGCCGATCACGGAGGCGGCGATGCCGACTACTGCCAGCGGGAACAGCCCGGCGTCGACCGCTGCGCTGAACACCGCGAACTTCGCGTAGAAGCCGAACAGCGGCGGGATGCCGGCGAGGCTGAACATGAAAATCGCAAGCGCCGCCGCCAAGGCAGGCCGCGTCCGTGACATGCCGGCGAGGCTGTCGATCGTCTCGACCGGCTGGCCGTCGTCACCGCGCATCTGCAACACCACCAGGAAAGACCCCAGCGTCATCGCGACGTAGATCGTCAGGTACATCAGCACGCCCGACACGCCTTCCGGCGTCCCGGCAGCAAGACCGATCAGCGCGAAGCCGACGTTGTTGATCGACGAGTAAGCGAGCAGCCGCTTGATGTTGGTCTGGCCGATCGCCGCGACCGCACCGAGGATGATCGAGGCGAGTGCCGCGAAGATCACGATCTGGCGCCACTGGTCGGTCGCCGGGCCCATCGCATCGACCGCCACGCGGACGCTGAGCGCTAGCGCCGCGACCTTCGGGGCGGATGCGAAGAACGCGGTGACCGGGGTCGGTGCGCCCCTCGTACACGTCGGGCGTCCACATATGGAACGGCACGGCGCTGATCTTGAAGGCGAGCCCTGCGAACACAAACACCAGACCGAACAGCAGGCCGAGCGACTTGGTGCCCGCATAGGCTTCCGAGATACCCGAGAACAACGTCGTGCCGCTGAACCCGTAAACCAGCGAGATGCCGTACAGCAGGATGCCGCTGGCGAGGGCGCCGAGCACGAAATACTTCAGGCCCGCTTCCGCCGAACGCCCGTCGCGCCGCATGAAGCTGGCGAGGACATAGGCTGCAAGGCTCTGGAGCTCGAGACCGACATACAGCGTCAGCATGTCGGTGGCCGAGACCATGATGCCCATGCCGCAGGCCGACAGCAGGATCAGCACCGGATATTCCGGACGCAGATCGTCGCCGTGCGTGCGGGCGAAGAAGCGCGGCGCCATCACGATCGCGACCGCCGAGGCGATGTAGATCAGCACCTTGGCGAACGCGCCGAACGCGTCTGCGCGGTACAGTCCATCGAACGCATAGCCGCCCGACGACGCCGGACCGACCAATGCGATCCCTGCCCCAACGAGGACGAACACGGCGGCAATCGAGACGGCACGCGTGGACTTGTCCCCGCCCCAGGCCGAGACGAGCATCAGGGCGATCGCACCCAACGCCAGCACCAGTTCGGGCAGCGTCATTGCGATGTTAGCGGCGTAATCCATCAGTGTGCCTCCCCGTGCGCGGCACTATGGACGGTTGCGGCGGGCTTCCCCGCAGTTGGGTTGGAATCGCTGGCCGGCTTGGCGCGGTCGACACGAGCGAGAAGCACGCCCACGTCCTTGCGCATCGGTGCCAGGAAGCTCTCGGGATACACGCCCATCCACAGCACGACGGCTGCGATCGGTGCGAGCAGCCACATCTCGCGGCCCGACAGGTCGACCATCGCACGGACGTCGTCCGACTTGATCTCGCCGAACACGACGCGACGGTACAGGAATAGCATGTAAGCGGCGCCGAGGATGATGCTCGTCGTGCAGAGCAGCGCAGTCCAGGTCGAGACCTGATACGTGCCCATCAGCGACAGGAACTCGGCGACGAAGCCGCTGGTGCCTGGCAGGCCGATCGACGCCATCGTGAAGAACAGGAAGAAGATCGCATACTTCGGCATGTTGATCGCGAGGCCGCCATAGCGCGAGATCTCGCGGGTATGGAGCTGGTCGTAGATCACACCGACGCACAAGAACAACGCACCCGATACCAGGCCGTGGCTCAGCATCATGATCATCGCGCCTTCGATGCCCTGCCGGTTGAAGGCAAAGAGCCCGATCGTGACGATCGCCATGTGCGCGACCGACGAATAGGCGATCAGCTTCTTCATGTCCGACTGAACGAGCGCGACAAGCGACGTGTAGATCACCGCGACCGCCGACAGGCCGAAGATCAGCCAGGTCAGCTGGCCCGAGGCTTCGGGGAACATCGGCAGCAGGAAGCGCAGGAAGCCGTATCCGCCAAGCTTCAGCAGCACGCCCGCCAGGATGACCGAGCCTGCGGTCGGCGCCTGGACGTGCGCGTCGGGCAACCAGGTGTGGACCGGCCACATCGGCATCTTGACTGCGAACGACGCGAAGAACGCCAGCCACAGCCACGTCTGGACGTGCGCGGGGAAGTCGTAGTTCATCAGCGCCGGGATGCTGGTCGTGCCCGCAGTCTTCGCCATGTACAGCATCGCGATGAACATCAGGACCGAGCCGAGCAGCGTGTACAGGAAGAACTTGTACGACGCGTAGATCCGGTTCGCACCGCCCCAGATGCCGATGATCAGGTACATCGGGATCAGGCCGGCTTCGAAGAACACGTAGAACAGGAACAGGTCCTGCGCCGCGAACGTGCCGATCATCAGCACTTCGGTGAACAGGAACGCCGCCATGTATTCCGGCACGCGGGTCGTGATCGAGCGCCAGCTGGCACCGATGCAGATCGGCATCAGGAACACGCTGAGCATGATCAGCATCAGCGCGAAGCCGTCGATGCCGAGAGACCAGCCGAACGGGCCGAAAATGCCGGGGGGCATGCTCGACGAACTGCCACTGCGCGCCGCCGATATCGTAGTTCATCCACAGCATGATGCCGAGAACGAAGTCGATCAGCGTTGCCGCCAGCGCCAGCATCCGCGCCGTGTTCGCCGAGACGAACAGGCACACGACAGCCGCGATCATCGGGACCGCGATCAGGACGGAAAGGATAGGAAAGCCGGTCATTACAGTCCGATCGCCCAGGTTACGGCTGCGGTCAGCCCGATCAGCATGACGAAGGCATAGGTGTAGAGGTATCCCGTCTGGAAGCGGTTGGCCACGCGGCTACCGATCTGGACGACCCAGGTCGCGCCGTCGGGCCCGAACCGGTTGATCGTCTTCTCGTCACCGCGATGCCACAGGAAGCGGCCGATCGCGAACGCCGGGCGAACAAAGATCAGGTCGTACAGCTCGTCAAAATACCACTTATGCAGCAGAAAGTCGTAGAGCACGCCGAATTGTTCGACGACCTTGGCCGGGAACGTGGGTGCCTTGATATAGGCGTACCAGGCGGTCAGCAGGCCGAGCAGCATCGCGATCGTCGCCGACAGTTTGATCAGCAACGGGACGCCGTGCATCTCGTGCATCAGATGTTCGCGGAACGCGAGTGCGCCCTTCCAGAACTCCTCGCCTGCGGTCGGTTCGATGAAGAAGCCGTGGAACACGAAGCCGGCGAGAACAGCACCGATCGACAGGACGATCAGCGGGATCAGCATCGGCAGCGGGCTCTCGTGCGGGTGATACCCACCATCGCCTTCGGCCGGCGCATGCGCTGCGTCGTGATGATCGTGCGGCGCGTGGCCTGCGTCCTCGGCCTGAGCCGGGTTCGCATGATGATCGTCGACACGATGCGCATCACCGTGGTCATGGCCATGCGCGTCATGGAGCGCATGCTGGATGTGCTCCGATGCGGCCCAGCGCGGCTTGCCCCAGAAGGTCAGGAACATCACGCGCCACGAATAGAAGCTGGTCAGCAACGCGACGAGCACGCCGACGAACCACACGCCCGGCTGGCCCGCAGCCCAGCTCGCCTCGATGATCGCATCCTTCGAATGGAAGCCTGCAAACCCGATCGCCGTGTTGCCGAAGATACCGGGGATACCGACGCCGGTGATCGCGAGCGTACCCGCCATCATCGCCCAGAACGTCACCGGGATCTTCTTACGCAGGCCGCCATAGTACCGCATGTCCTGCTCGTGGTGCATCGCATGGATGACCGAGCCGGCGCCAAGGAACAGCAGCGCCTTGAAGAACGCGTGCGTGAAGAGGTGGAACATCGCCGCGCCGTACGCGCCGACACCGGCCGCGAAGAACATGTAGCCGAGCTGCGAACAGGTCGAATACGCGATCACGCGCTTGATGTCGGTCTGCACGAGGCCGCAGGTGGCGGCGAACAGGCAGGTCGCGGCACCGACCGAGGTGACGACGGTCAGCGCGACCGGGCTCATCTCGAACATCGGCGACAGGCGGCAGACCATGAACACGCCGGCGGTGACCATCGTCGCCGCGTGGATCAGCGCCGACACCGGGGTCGGGCCTTCCATCGCGTCGGGCAACCAGGTGTGCAGGCCGAGCTGTGCCGACTTGCCCATCGCACCGACGAACAGCAGCAGGCAGAGCACGGTCATCGTGTCGAAACGGTAGCCGAGGAAGCCAAGCGTCGAGCCCGCCATGCCGGGGGCCGCGGCGAGGATCTCGGGGATCGAGACCGTGCCGAACACCAGGAAGGTGCCGAAGATTCCGAGCATGAACCCAAGATCGCCGACGCGGTTGACGACGAACGCCTTGATCGCGGCTGCACTTGCCGACGGCTTGCGGAACCAGAACCCGATCAGGAGGTAGGACGCGAGGCCCACGCCTTCCCAGCCGAAGAACATCTGGACGAGATTGTTCGCGGTCACGAGCATCAGCATCGCGAAGGTGAACAGCGACAGATACGCGAAGAACCGCGGCTGGTCGGGATCCTCGTCCATATAGCCCCAGCTATACAGGTGCACGAGCGCCGATACCGACGTCACGACCACGAGCATCACCGCGGTCAGCGCATCGACGCGCAACGACCACGCGACGTTCATGTCGCCCGAGTGGATGAAGTCGAGCAGCGGCGCGACGGTGGCCGTGCTGGTGCCCGAAAGGAAGCCGATGAAAATCGGCCAGGACAACAGGCACGATGCGAACAGCGCAGCCGTGGTGACGAGTTTCGCCGGCACGTTGCCGATCGCGCGATTGCCGAACCCGGCAACGATCGCGGCCAGTAACGGCAGGAAGACGATAAGCTGGATCAACCGTATTACCCCTTCATCCGGTTGACGTCGTCGACCGCGATGGTGCCGCGACCGCGGAAATAGATCACGAGAATGGCGAGGCCGATCGCGGCTTCACCCGCGGCGACCGTCAGCACGAACATCGCGAACACCTGTCCGACGAGATCGTGGAGGAACGCCGAGAACGCGACGAGATTGATGTTCACCGCCAGCAGGATCAGCTCGATCGCCATTAGGATGACGATGAGGTTCTTGCGGTTCAGGAAGATGCCGAGCACCCCCATCGTGAACAGGATCGCCGCGACGACCAGATAATGGACGAGACCGATCGTCACAGTTCGACTCCCTGCCCGACGACCGGGCTCGTGTTGCGCGTGGCGTCCTGCGGACGGCGCGCGTTCTGGCGGCTGATGTTCTGCGCCTTGACGCCGCCACGCTGGCGATGGGTCAGCACGATCGCCCCGATCATCGCGACCAGCAGCACCAGGCCGGCACCTTCGAACACGAACAGATAGCGCGTGTAGAGCAGGTTACCGATCGCCTGGATGTTGGGCACGGTATCGTCGATCGGCGCGGCACGACGTGCGAGCTGGATCGGACCCGTGCTCCAGGCGCCGATCGCGATCATCACCTCGGCGGCGAGTGCGACGGCGAGCGCGAGGCCAATCCCGAAATACCGGGCGACGCCTGCACGCAGTTCGGTGAAGTCGATATCGAGCATCATGACCACGAACAGGAACAGCACCGCGACCGCACCGACATAGACGATGACGAGCAGCATCGCGATGAACTCGGCACCGACAAGGATCATGAGGCCGGCCGCGTTGAAGAACGCGAGGATCAGCCACATCACCGAATGGACCGGGTTACGCGACGCGATCGTCAGCGCGCCCGACAGGACGACGACAAAGGCGAAGAGGTAAAAAGCCAAGGCCTGGATCACGCGATCACCCTCCCCGTCGCCCCAGCGAACGCTGGGGTCTTCACGTTGGTGGGTGCGCCCGTGCGGCGCGAGATCCCAGCCTGCGCTGGGACGACGGAGTTAATCTGTGTCATCGCGGCGCTCGCTTAACGGTACGGCGCATCGGCGGCAAGGTTCGCCGCGATCGCGCTTTCCCATCGGTCGCCATTATCGAGCAGCTTCGACTTGTCGTAGATCAGCTCTTCGCGCGTCTCGGTCGAAAATTCGTAGTTCGGACCCTCGACGATCGCATCGACCGGGCACGCCTCGGCACACAGGCCGCAGTAAATGCACTTGGTCATGTCGATGTCGTAGCGCGTCGTACGGCGCGAACCGTCGTCACGCGGCTCGGCTTCGATCGTGATCGCCTGCGCAGGACACACCGCCTCGCACAGCTTGCACGCGATGCAGCGCTCTTCGCCGTTCGGATAGCGACGCAACGCATGCTCGCCACGGAACCGCGGCGACACCGGGTTACGCTCGTACGGATAATTGATCGTCGCCTTTTCCTTGAAGAAATAGCGAAGCGTCAACGCGTGCGCCTTCACGAATTCCCACAGGGTAAACGACTTGATGATCTGAGCGACGCTCATGAACCCACTCCAACGCGCGTCAGCATGAGATAGCCCGACACGAGGAAAACCCAGAACAGCGAGACGGGAAGGAAGACCTTCCAGCCGAGCCGCATCAGCTGATCGTAGCGATAACGCGGCACAGTCGCCTTCACCCAGCTGAACAGGAAAAAGAAGAACAGGATCTTGGCGAACAGCCAGATGATCCCCGGCACGTAGTACAGCGGCGCCCAGTCGACCGGGGGCAGCCACCCGCCCCAGAACAGCGTCGCGTTGAGCGCGCACATCAGCAGCACGTTGGCGTACTCGCCGAGCCAGAACAGCGCGAACGACATCGACGAATATTCGGTCTGGTACCCGGCGACGAGCTCGCTCTCCGCCTCGGTCAGATCGAACGGTGCGCGCTGCGTCTCGGCCAGCGACGAGATGAAGAACATCACCGCCATCGGGAACATCAGCGGGTTCAGGATGTACCCGTTGAAGAACCAGACGTGCGACTTCTGCGCCATCACGATCGCCGACAGGTTGAAGCTGCCGGTCCACAGCACGACCGAAATCAGGATGAAGCCGATCGCGACCTCATACGACACCATCTGCGCGGCTGCACGAAGCGCCGAATAGAACGGGTATTTCGAGTTCGACGCCCAACCCGACAGGATGATCCCGTAGACGCCGAGCGACGAGGCCGCGAGCACGTAGAGCAGCCCGACGTTGATGTCCGCAAGCACGACGCCGACCCCGAACGGCACCACCGCCCAGACGATCAGCGCGACCGTGAAGGTGATGATCGGTGCCAGCAGGAACAGCGTCCGGTTGGCGGCTGCGGGGACGATCGTCTCCTGCAGGAACACCTTCAGGCCGTCGGCAAAGCTCTGCAACAGACCAAACGGACCGACGACGTTGGGACCGCGACGCAGCGCCATCGCCGCCCAGATCTTGCGGTCGGCATAGATGATCATCGCCACCGCCAGCATCAGCGGCAGTGCGATCACGAGGATGTCGATGATCGTCGCGAGGAAGAACGCCCAGTCGTAACCGAGCGAGGATTCGAACCAAGAGATCATTCGGCTGCCTCCGCGTAGTCTTCCCCGTGGAGAAGTTCGGCCGAGCAGCGCTGCATCGTCGGCGACGCACGGCAGATTGCGTTGGTCAGGTAGAAGTCCTTGATCGGATAGCCGGCAAGGACGCCCTCAGCTGCACCGTTGAGCGAAGGCGGGTTCCACTCGAACGGCGCGAGCGCCTGATGACGCAGTGCAGGGACGTCCGCGTACATTTCCTCGCGCAGCCCCTCGAAGCTGTCGAACGGCAGCGTGTGGCCGAGCGTATCGGACAGCGCGCGGAAGATCGACCAGTCGTCACGCGCGTCGCCCGGTGCGAAAACCGCGCGCTCGCCGCGCTGTACGCGGCCCTCGAGATTGACCCACGTGCCCGACTTCTCGGCATAGGTGACACCCGGCAGGATGACGTCGGCAGCCGCCGCACCCTTGTCGCCGTGATGGCCCACGAACACCTTGAAGCCAGCGAACTTCGAATAGTCGACCTCGTCCGCGCCGAGGAAGAAGCCGAGCTTCGCCCCCCATCACGTCGGCGATTCCGCCCTTCTGCGCATAACCGAGCATGAGCCCGCCCATCCGCGAAGCCGCCATGTGGACGACGTTGAAGCCGTTCCAGTCCGCCTTCACGAGACCAAGCGTATCGACCAGCTTCAGCGCAGCCGCATGGCCACCCTTCAGCGCGCCGCCACCGACGATAACCATCGGACGCTCGGCCTTGCCGAACGCCTCGGTTACCGCCTCGGGCAGATTGCCGAGCAACGCCAGATCGTCGCCGAGCCACTCGACCTTGTACGTCAGGTCCGTCTCCGGCCCGATCGCGAAGACCTTCGCGCCCTTCTTGATCGCTTTCCGCACCCGCGTGTTCACCAGCGGCGCTTCCCAGCGCAGGTTGGTACCCACCAGCAGGATCGCATCGGCGCGCTCGGTGCCGGCGATCGTCGTGTTGAAATTGACCGCGGCGATGCTCGTCGCGTCATAATCCATGCCGGTCTGACGGCCTTCGAGCAAGCTCGAACCCATCTTCGCGAGCAGCGCCTTGGCCGCGTACATCGTCTCGCAATCGACCAGATCGCCAGCGACAGCCGCAACGCTCGACCCGGCGTTGACCGCCTTGATCGCCGCGAAAGCCTCGTCCCAGGTAGCGGGCTGGAGCTTGCCGTTCACGCGGACATAAGGCTTGTCGAGACGGCGACGCACGAGGCCGTCGATCGCGTGGCGCGTCTTGTCGGTCGCCCATTCCTCGTTCACGTCCTCGTTGATCCGCGGTACACAACGCAGCACCTGACGACCACGGCTGTCGAGCCGGATGTTGGTGCCGACCGCGTCCATCACGTCGATAGTGAGCGTCTTGCGCAATTCCCAAGGACGCGCCTCGAACGCATACGGCTTCGACGTCAGCGCGCCGACCGGGCACAGATCGACGACGTTGCCGGAGAGCTCGCTCTTGACCGCATTCTCCAGATACGAAGTGATCTGCATGTCCTCGCCGCGGAAGATCGCACCGATCTCCTCGACGCCGGACACTTCCTCGGCGAACCGGATGCAGCGCGTGCACTGGATGCAGCGGGTCATGACCGTCTTGACGATCGGACCCATATACTTCTCGGTGACCGCTCGCTTGTTCTCGTCATAGCGCGAATGACCGCGACCGTACGCGACCGACTGGTCCTGAAGATCGCACTCGCCGCCCTGATCGCAGATCGGGCAATCGAGCGGGTGGTTGATCAGCAGGAATTCCATGATGCCCTCGCGGGCATTCTTCACCATCGGCGAGTTGGTGAAGATCTCCTGCTTGTCCGCCGCCGGCAGCGCGCACGACGCCTGTGGCTTGGGCGGACCAGGCTTCACCTCGACCAGGCACATCCGGCAATTGCCGGCGATGCTCAGCCGCTCATGATAACAGAAACGCGGGATCTCCTTGCCGGCAAGCTCGCACGCCTGCAGCACGGTGGCGCCCTGGGGCACCTCGATCTCTACGCCATCGACTTTGACTAAGGGCATTACTCTGCGGCTTCCATCATCGGCGCGGTGTCGCCACCGCGCTCACGGATACGGCGCTCCATCTCGGGGCGGAAATGCTTGATCAGGCCCTGGATCGGCCATGCGGCTGCGTCGCCGAGCGCGCAGATCGAGTGACCCTCGACCTGCTTGGTGACCTGCTGGAGCATGTCGATCTCGGACAGCTCGGCGTCGCCGGTGCGCATCCGCTCCATCACGCGCCACATCCAGCCGGTGCCCTCGCGGCACGGCGTGCACTGGCCACAGCTCTCATGCTTGTAGAAGTACGAGATGCGGCTGATCGCGCGGACGATGTCGGTCGACTTGTCCATGACGATGATCGCCGCGGTGCCGAGGCCCGAGCCGACCGCCTTCAGGCCATCGAAGTCCATCGCGCAGTCCATGATCTGCGCGGCAGGCACGAGCGGCACCGAAGAGCCACCGGGGATCACCGCGAGCAGATTATCCCAGCCGCCACGGATACCGCCGCAATGCGTCTCGATCAGGTCGCGGAACGAGATGCTCATCTCCTCCTCGACCACGCACGGCTTGTTCACATGGCCGCTGATCTGGAACAGCTTCGTGCCGCGGTTGTTCTCCGCGCCGAAGCTGGAGAACCACGCCGCGCCACGCCGCAGGATCGTCGGCGCAACCGCGATCGATTCGACGTTGTTGACCGTCGTCGGGCAGCCATAAAGACCGGCCCCTGCCGGGAAAGGTGGCTTCAGCCGCGGCTGGCCCTTCTTGCCCTCGAGGCTCTCCAACATCGCGGTCTCTTCGCCGCAGATGTACGCGCCGGCACCACGATGCACGAACACGTCGAAGTCGTAGCCCGACCCGCACGCATTCTTGCCGATGAAGCCGCGGTCATATGCCTCTGTGACGGCTGCGAACAGCGTCTCGGCCTCGCGGATATATTCGCCGCGGATGTAGATGTACGCCGCACGTGCACGCATCGCGAACCCGGCGATCAGCGCGCCTTCGATCAGCTTGTGCGGATCGTGGCGGATGATCTCGCGATCCTTGCAGCTGCCGGGCTCCGGATTCATCGGCGTTGATGACGAGGGAAATTCGGCCGATCGGGCTTCGGCTCCTTCGGCATGAACGACCATTTGGTGCCGGTCGGGAAGCCCGCACCGCCACGGCCACGCAGACCAGACGCCTTCATCACGTCGATGATCGCGTCCTGGCCGAGCGCCATCAAGTCCTTGGTATTGTCCCAATCGCCGCGCATGATCGCCGCGTCGATGGCCCACGGCTGGAAGCCGTAGACGTTAGTGAAGATGCGGTCCTTGTCGGCGAGCATCAGGCCCACTCCCCCGGTAATCGTGGTTCGCGTCGACCATCGCCTTCAGCGAGGTCGGGCCGCCTTCGGGGCAGCTTGCGCGACGACCGAATTGCGGACCCGGCGTCGGGTGCCCGCCATTGGCCAGCGCCTCCAGTATCTCGGTCGTCTTGTCGTAATCGAGGTCTTCGAAGTTATCGTCGTTGATCTGCACCATCGGCGCGTTCGCGCACGTGCCCAAGCACTCGACCTCGGTCAGCGTGAACATGCCGTCCGGTGTCGTGCCGCCCTTGACCAGCCCGCGGTTCTTGCACGCGGCCAGAACGTCGTCCGACCCACGCAGCATGCACGGCGTGGTGCCGCAGACCTGGACATGGAAGCGACCGACCGGCGCCAGATTGAACATCGTGTAGAAGGTCACGACCTCATACACACGCATGTACGGCACGCTGATCTGACGCGCGACGAACTCGATCACCGGCACCGGCAACCAGCCCTGCGTCTGCGTTTCCGCACCGACCTGGCGCTGAGCCAGATCGAGCAACGGGATCGAAGCAGACTGCTCGCGCCCCCTTGGGATAGCGTCCGAGGATCTCGTTCGCTTTCACCTGGTTCTCGTCCGTCCACGCGAACGAACCCCAGCGTGCGCGAGTCTCGGCCTCGTCGGGAATTTTGGGTGCTTCAGCCATCAGCCGTGATCCGTAAGTTCTAGGCGGCGTTCGATCCGCTCGACACGATCGGACATCCGATCGAGCCGCGAATTGACGCCGGAAATCGCGATGATCGAACTGCCGAGATGCTCCTCGACCATCGTCATCCGCGTCTTCAGATCGCGGACGTCGAATTTCATCTCGGACATATCGCCCTGCATCTTCTGCAGAACCGAATAGATCAGCTCGTTGGTGACTGCGCCGTTCTGTGCGGGGGTCATCGGTCGCACTCGCCGAACACGATATCCATCGCGCCGAGGATCGCGGTCGTATCCGCCAGCATGTGGCCCTTCGCCATGAAGTCCATCGCTTGCAGATGCGAGAACGCGGTGGGGCGGATCTTGCAGCGGTACGGCTTGTTGGAGCCATCGGCGACCAGATACACGCCGAACTCGCCCTTGGGGCTTTCGGTCGCCACATAGACGTCGCCGGCAGGCACGTGGAAGCCCTCGGTGTAAAGCTTGAAGTGATGGATCAGCGCTTCCATCGATTGCTTCATCTCACCGCGCTTGGGCGGCACGACCTTGCGATCGAGCGACGCGATCGGGCCCTCGGGCATGTCGCGCAGGCACTGCTTCATAATCCGCGCCGACTGACGCACTTCCTCGACGCGCACCATGAACCGGTCATAGCAATCGCCGCGCGTGCCGACCGGCACCTCGAAGTCCATCTTGGCATAGGCGTCATAGGGCTGCGACTTGCGCAGATCCCAGGCGATGCCCGAACCGCGGATCATCGGACCGGAGAAGCCCCACTTGATCGCGTCGTCGCGGCTGACCACGGCGATGTCGACGTTGCGCTGCTTGAAGATGCGGTTATCCGCGACGAGCGAGATTGCATCCTCGAACAGCCGCGGCAGGCGCGTGTCGAGCCAGTCGCCGATGTCGGCGAGCAGCTTGAGCGGTGCATCCTGATGCACGCCACCTGGACGAAAATAGTTCGAATGCATGCGCGCGCCCGAGACACGCTCGAAAAAGTTCATGCAGTCTTCGCGGATTTCGAACAGCCACAGGTTCGGCGTCATCGCGCCGACGTCCATGACGTGCGAACCCAGATTAAGCATGTGGTTCGAGATGCGCGTCAGCTCGGCGAAGAACACCCGCAGATACTGCGCGCGCTCGGGCACTTCGAGGTCGAGAAGCTTCTCGACCGCCAGCACCCAGCTGTGCTCCATGCACAGGGGCGAGCAGTAATCGAGACGATCGAAATACGGCAGCGCCTGCGTGTAGGTCTTGTACTCGATCAGCTTCTCGGTGCCGCGGTGGAGCAGGCCGACATGCGGATCGACGCGTTCGACGATCTCGCCGTCGAGTTCCATGACGAGGCGCAACACGCCGTGCGCGGCCGGATGCTGCGGACCGAAGTTGATCGTGTAGTTCTGGATCGTGACGTCGCCGGTCGTGGGATCGGCTGCGTCCGCTTCGCCCAGAAGCTCTTCGACATACAGACTCACTGGTTCTGTCCTCCACCCTTGGTCGGGACCACGTCGGGGTTCGCAGGCTTCGGCGTCGCATCGGACTCCGACTTGCCGGCGCCCGTCTGCGCGGTCGACTCGGTGCTCTTGGGTTCGGTCGGCGCCTGCGTCGGCGACTGCGCCGCATTGGCCTTGACGATCGTGTCCGCCGACAACGGCGTCTGCGCGCCCTTGGCCTGGGGCAAAGCGCCCTTCTCGTCGCCGGGGAGCACGTAATTCGTGCCCTCCCATGGGCTCATGAAATCGAACGTACGGAAGTCCTGCGCAAGCTGCACCGGCTCGTACACGACGCGCTTCGACTCTTCCGAGTAGCGTAGCTCGACATACCCGGTCAGCGGGAAGTCTTTCCGCTGCGGATGACCGCGGAAGCCATAATCGGTCAGGATGCGGCGCAGGTCCGGATTGCCGCTGAACAGCACGCCGTACATGTCGTACACTTCGCGCTCGAGCCAGCCGGCGACCGGCCAGATGTCTGTCACCGACGGCACCGACTTTTCCTCGTCGGTCGCGACATGCACGCGCAGACGGTGATTCCGCGTCAGCGACAACATGCAATACACCACCTCGAACCGCTCCGCGCGATCCGGATAGTCGACGCCGGCGATCTCCATAAGCTGCTGGTAGGCAAGCCCCGGTGTATCGCGTAGCGCGCTCATCGCGTCGTACAGGTCTTCGCGACGGACGTGCAGCGCGACCTCACCGACATGATCGACCGCGTCGAGCAGCATGCCGCCGAGCGCCGCGCGGGCGCTGTCGATCACGCCGTCGTTCGACGTGTACGCTGGTGCGGGAGCCCTCAACGCTCGATGCTCCCGGACCGCCGGATCTTCCGCTGCAACTGCATGATGCCGTAGAGCAGCGCCTCAGCCGTCGGCGGGCACCCGGGGACGTAGATGTCGACCGGCACGATCCGATCGCAGCCACGCACGACGCTGTAGCTGTAATGATAATAGCCGCCGCCGTTCGCACACGATCCCATCGAGATCACGTACTTCGGCTCCGACATCTGGTCGTAGACCTTGCGCAATGCAGGGGCCATCTTATTGCACAGCGTGCCGGCAACAATCATCACATCCGACTGACGCGGGGACGCGCGCGGTGCGGCGCCGAAGCGCTCCAGATCGTAACGCGGCATGTTGACGTGGATCATCTCGACCGCACAGCAAGCGAGCCCGAACGTCATCCACCACAGCGAGCCGGTACGGGCCCACTGGAACAACTCTTCGGTCGACGTGACGAGGAAACCCTTGTCCGTCAGTTCACCGTTCAAACCGTCGAAAAAGCCCTGGTCGGGTGGCACCAGCGAACTGGATGCGCCGCCCGCGGGCTGAAGCTCTACTCCCAATCGAGTGCTCCCTTCTTCCATGCGTAGACGAGGCCAAGGGCCAATTCGCCGATAAAGATCATCATCGAAATCCACGCGGTCCAGCCGAGCGTGAAGACCGAGACGGCCCAGGGATACAGGAACGCGGCCTCAAGATCGAAGATGATGAAAAGGATGGCGATCAGGTAGAAGCGTACGTCGAACTGGCTCCGCGGATCCTCGAATGCGGGAAAGCCGCACTCGTATTCGCTGAGCTTCTCAGGCGTAGGCTTGTGTGACCCCGTGAGGCGCGAGACGGCCATCGGCAGGAACACGAACGTGCTCGACAATGCGATGGCGATCCCGAGGAACAGGAGGATCGGAAGATAGTGCGACAGGTCGACCAAATTGCTTCTCGCAAGTGCGAACGGAACGGGGCCGCTTTAGGCCGATGGGTGGTGATGGGCAAGGCGTGGAGGGTGTGAGAATCACTCGCAAGTGGAGGGGCGTGGGTGGTGGGAAACATGCGTTACTCGGCGTGCTCGGCTGTACTTTGTGCCCGGCTACAGCTGGGACTGCTGCAAATAGCGCAACATCGCCAAACTCTGTCCGTCACCCCGGACTGGTTCCGGAGTCCACGATGCCGCAAATCAACGGTGGGAGAGGTTGCGGAACGGTGGATGCCGGAACGAGCCCGGCATGACGGACTTGAATGAAGTCCGCACCGCAACCCACTCCGCCCCCCACCTACCCGTCACCCCAGCGAAAGCTGGGGTATCATGGTTGGCGAGCGCGCCGGCTATCACGGGATACCCCAGCTTTCGCTGGGGTGACGGATAGGGTGGCAGTACCACGTTCACCCGGGTGGACGGATTGCTCTCCGCCCTCACGATCCTCCCCCGCGCGCGTCATCCTGACGAAAGTCAGGATCCAGAGCCATCCAGGCTATCGCTTGAAACCCTGGGTCCTGACTTTCGTCAGGATGACGGGAGAAGAGTGCCGATCCGCTGCGGAACTGCCGTTACGATCCGCCTGCCTTAGCGCAACGCGCCGGCCACCAGCTTATGCAACCGCGAGTGAAGCGCATCGTTCGCAGCCAGGAATTCGTTGCGCTCCATAGCGCGATCGCCGCCGCGGAAGTCGGTGACGAAGCCGCCGGCTTCCTTCACCAGCAGCATGCCCGCCGCAACGTCCCAAGGCTTCAGGTTCGATTCCCAGAACCCGTCGAACCGGCCCGCTGCAAGCCATGCCAGATCGAGCGCAGCAGCGCCCAAACGACGGATCCCCGCAACCTCAGGTGCAACCGCGCCGAAAATCCGGCTCCACTGCGCGAAGTCGCCATGCCCCAGGAACGGAATCCCCGTCGCGATCAGCGATTCCGGACAGATCACGCCGCGACGACACGCGGAGACGCTGGTCGGTGAGCCAAGCCCCCCGGCCCTTCTCGGCCCAGAAGCTCTCGTCGGTCAGCGGCTGATACACCAGCGCGGTGGTGACCTCGCGCTTGCCGTTCGGCATCGGCTCCTCGACCGCGATCGAGATGCAGAAATGCGGAATGCCGTGGAGGAAGTTCGACGTCCCATCCAGCGGGTCGACGATGAAGCGCGGCTTGTTGGGATCACCCTCGACCTCGCCGCGCTCTTCCATAAGCATGCCCCAGTCGGGACGGGCGTGGCTGAGCTCTTCGAAGATCGTCTGCTCGGCGCGCTGGTCGGCTTGGCTCACGAAGTCGGCCGGCCCCTTGCGGCTCACCTGCAACTGCTGGACCTCGTTGAAGTCGCGGCGCAGGCGCGGCGCGGCCTTGCGGGCGGCGCGCTCGATGACGGTCATGATGCCGGAATGGCTAGGCATTGTATTCTATCTCCCCCCCTCCCGCAAGCGGGAGGGGCCGGGGTGGGCTCGCGCTATAAGCGTCGCGCGGCATCGAAATTGTTCGCGCCAGTATCGTCGCGTAAAATGGAGGGCGGGCGCCCACCCCGGCCCCCTCCCGCTTGCGGGAGGGGGAGCAGTTGTCAGTCCGCGCGACGCACGTAGGTCTGCTCGTAAACATCGACCACGATCCGCGTGCCCGCGCCGATATGCGGTGGCACCATCACGCGCACGCCGTTCTCGAGCACGGCAGGCTTGTAGCTCGACGAGGCGGTCTGCCCCCTTAACAACAGCATCCGCCTCGACGATCAGCGCCTCGATCGTGTCGGGCAGCTGGACCGAGATCGGCCGCTCTTCCCAGAGCTCCATCACCACGTCCATGCCGTCCTGCAGGAACGCCGCGGCGTCGCCCAGGATGTCGGCGTCGAGCGAGATCTGCTCGTAATTGATCTTGTCCATGAAGGTGAGCATGTCGCCCTCGCGGAACAGGAACTGGAAGTCGACGGTCTCGAGCCGCACCTTCTCGACGCTCTCGGCGGAACGGAAGCGGATATTGTTCTTGCGGCCGTCGATGAGGTTCTTCATCTCGACCTGCATATAGGCACCGCCCTTGCCGGGCTGGGTGTGCTGAATCTTGACGGCGCGCCAGATGCCGCCCTCATATTCAAGAATGTTGCCGGGACGAATCTCGACCGCGTTGATCTTCATGACCTATTCCTGCTGGAAAGAGCTAGGGGCCGTCCGCGAAGCATGACCCTAGGGCATGACTCTGCGGAAACCCGAAGCGGCGGGCTTTAGCGGGACGACCCCGTTCCGGCAAGCAGCGGGTACGGGTTCACGTTCTCGCCCTGCCACCAGCGCTCACCCGGCCGCATCTTGGTTAGCCCGAAATGCAGGTGGTAATTGCCTGCCCCCGCATCGCCGGTATCGCCGACATAGCCCAGCGTGTCGCCCGCCTTGACTGCCATCCCCTCGCGGATGCCAGTCGCATACCCCGCAAGGTGCGCGTAATAATAGGTCCAGCGGCGGTCGGGCGAACGGACGTACAGCGTGATCCCGCCAAGCCCGCTCTGGAACAGTTTCTCAACCTGCCCCGGCGCAGCCGCGACGACGGGCGTGCCACCCGGTGCCATGATGTCCGTCCCGTGATGGCCGCGTAGACCGCCGCCCCGCGCATCGTTCCAGCTATCGGCAATCGCTTTCCGCGACACGCCAGCCACCGGAACGGCCAGCGCTCCCAGCGTCACCGAAACAGTCGGACCCTCCGCGGCGGGCACCGGCTTGCGCCAAGGTATCCGCCGCTCGATGCCGCTACCACTGCTGCCGAACGACACCATCGAGGCGAACGCGCCGACTGCCACCACGATCAGCCCGAGAATGATCCAGAACGTCCGCGTCATCGCTTCAGGCCTGGAACACGGCCTTGGTTCCCGGCTTGATCATCATCGACAATCGCGCCGCATCCCAGTTGGTCAGGCGGATGCAGCCATGACTCTCCGCACGCCCGATCGTCTCGGGGTTGGGCGTACCGTGAATGCCGTAATGCTCCTTCGACAGGTCCATCCAGACGACGCCGACCGGACCGTTCGGCCCCGGCGGCAGCATCTCCTTCTGCTGCCCCTTCTTCGCATCCCAGAACAGCGCCGGATTGAAGTGGAACTTCGGATTGTAGTCGGAGCCCTTGATCGTCCACGTACCAAGCGGCAGCGGGTCATGGCTCGACCCCATCGTCGCGGAGAACTGCGCGATCAGCTTGTCGTTAGCATCGAGGACGCGCAGCACGCCGTCCGACTTGTCGACGACAACGTGATCCGCCCTGGGCTGGTTCGCATCGACGTTGAGCATGGTCAGCGTCGCGATCCAGTCCGGCTTCAGCTTCGGATCATAGGCGCGCGAGGTCGGCAGCGCATTCGGGAACACCACCTTGGTGCCCGGCGACAGTTTCGTGGTCGGCGAGTTCAGAGCAACGATCACCGCCGGCGTCGTGTGGAACATCTCGCCGAGCTTCTCCATGACATTCTTGTAGCCGAGCGCGGGGAGTTCGGCCTGCTTGGCGGGATCCTTCGGGAACGGATTGACGAACGGCCCCGCCAGCATCTCCGGCGTCAGCGCGACCGTCACGGTCGGCCGCGCGGCGCGGTACGGATACAGCGCCTGCAACGTCCGCGCGTCAGACTTGCCGGTAACTGGCAGCCCCTTCGCCTCCTGGAACCCCTTCAGCGCGGCGACCAACGACTGCCCGCCGCGACCGTCCAGTACGCCCGGCCCGAAGCCGAGATGGTCGAGGATCACCTGCACGTGCAGGATATTGCGATCGATCGGTACGGGCTTGGTCGGCTCTGTCTGCGCCAACGCGGGCGACGCGCCCCCGAACAGGCACGCCGCAAGAACCGAAGCTTTCGTCACAAATGCCGTCATGCCCGTCATCCCAAACCGTTACGCTCGTGCATCAAACGGTCGGGACGACGGTTGTTTCCAACGGTTCAGCGCGATCTCAGCGCCGGGCGAGAACCTCGCCGAAGGCCTTGATGGCCGCGACCTCGTCGCCGCCCCAGACGGCGCCCGACACCGCAATGAAGTCCGCGCCAGCCGCCACGAGCGGCGCGGCGTTTTCCGGCGTGATGCCACCGATCGCGACGCAAGGCATCTCGAACAAGGTCGACCACCAGGACAGGATCACCGGCTCGGCGGTATGCGTAGCGACCTTCGTCGTCGTCGGATAGAACGCCCCGAACGCGACGTAATCGGCCCCCGCCTCGCCCGCTTCCATCGCCAGATGACGACTGCCGTGACAGCTCACGCCGATCTGCGCATTGGGGCCGAGCTGCGCGCGCGCCTCGCGCGGATCGCCATCGTCCTGCCCAAGATGCACGCCGTCCGCATCGAGCCGCTTCGCCAGCCCAATATCGTCATTGACGACGAACGCGACATCACGCTCGGCACAGATCGCGCGCAACGGCTCGCCGAGCGCGGCCGCCGCATGCTGGTCGATATCCTTTACGCGAAACTGGAATGCGGCGACCGGCCCAGCGTCAAGCGCTCGCGCGAGACGCTCCGGAAAGTCGCCCCCGACGTCCAGCGGCGACACCAGGTAAAGCTGGCAAGCCGGCCGACCCATGTCGCGGCGGAAATTCTCGGCGAAATTGGGATCGAGCGCCCCCAGCGGATCTTCGAATTCGTTCATGTCCGCCCCCTAGCCGCTCATACCCGCCACGTCACCCCGGCGCATAACCGAGGTGACGTGCAGGCAAACCGAGGCTTACTCTTCGTTCTTGTAGATCCGGATGATCCGGTCGAGCATCGCCAGCGCTTCGTCGCGCGGGCGCTGGAAGGTGTTGCGGCCGATGATCGAGCCGTTGCCGCCGCCGTCGCGAATGTCGCGCGCATCCTGGAAGATCGCGTCCTCGCCCTTCGACGCGCCGCCCGAGAAGACGTTGATGCGACGTCCGGCAAAGCTCGACTGGACGACGTGCTTCACGCGGTCCGACTGCTTCGACCAGTCGGTGTTCGCGTAGAGCGGCTTGGCTTCCTTCTGCTCGATATGCGCGGTCGGCAGCTTGGTCTTGATGATGTGCGCCCCGAGCAGCGCCGCGATGTGCGCGGCATAGGCGCCGACGTCCAAGGCGAGTTCGCCGTCCTTGGTCAGCTCGCCACCGCGCGGGTACGACCAGATCACCGTCGCGATCCCGACCGACTTCGCCTCTTCGCTGAGCTCACGGATTTCCTCGACGAGGTCGAAGAACTGGTCCGCCCCCCGGATAGATCGTGAAGCCGATCGCCGCCGACCCGAGCCGCACCGCGTCCGACACCGTCGCCGTCACAGCCTGGTCGATTGTCGTCGCCCAGCTGTTCGAGCTGTTGCACTTCAGGATCGTCGGGATCTGCCCGGCAAACGTATCCGCTCCCGCTTCGAGCATGCCGAGCGGCGCGGCATAGGCACTAAGCCCCGCGTCGATCGCCAGCTGATAGTGGTAGTGCGGGTCATACGCCGCCGGATTGACCGAGAAGCTGCGCGCCGGGCCATGCTCGAAGCCCTGGTCGACCGGTAGGATCACAAGCTTGCCGGTGCCGCCAAGCTTGCCCTGCATCAGTATGCGCGCGAGGTTCGCCTTCATCGCCGAACTGGTGGCTTCGTAATTGTCGAGAATGGTTTTGACTTGAGGAGTGATCGTGGATGTCATGGGTAAATCCTCTTTCAGTATTTTAAAGTTCCAGCCATCGGCGCAGTGCCTGATCGACCGCAAACATGGTTTCGTTGGAAGCAGCACCGACCCGTCGACCGATCCGATGCCGCCAGACTGACTGCACCTTGTCGATACTGACCTCGCTCGGCTTAAAGAGCCCCGTGTCGGGGTTTGCAACGATCGGAATGCGGAACATGCCGAGGCCGGCAAGCTGGCTGGTAATCAAACACACCGTAACGCTGTCGTGGTCCCGCAGGAACGCGTCGGTCTGAACGACGAGTGCCGGGCGCGGCTTGCTGGCAAAGTCCCCCGCGCTGGCGTCGGCAATAGTGACAATATCACCGCGTTTCATTCGGCGGCATCACGGCGATTGCTGGCAGGCTCCGGATCATCCCAGGCAACACCCAACCGCTCCCATGCATCGTCTTCTTCGGTCCAGCCAAGTGCCGCCGCCGCGAGCGACTGCCGCTTCGCCTCCGCCAGAAAAGCCTCGTCGTGGCGCTCGACATACCGACGCACTGCTTCACGTGCGATATCGCTCTTGCTGCGCCCTTGGGTGCGCGCAACCGCCGCGAGTCGCTCTTCGAGTTCGCTATCGAGCCTGACGCCGAGCATCCGAGTCTCCGTTTAACATGTTAAACATAGCTCGGATGCACACGTATTTCAACCGTGGAGCGCGGCGACCCCGGGAAGCGTCTTGCCTTCCATCCACTCAAGAAACGCGCCGCCTGCGGTCGAGACGAACGTGAACGCGTCCGCGACGCCGGCGTGATTGAGCGCCGCAACCGTATCGCCACCGCCGGCGACCGAGACGAGCGATCCGCCTTCGGTGAGTGCCGCAGCGGTCTTGGCGAGCGCCACGGTCGCCTTGTCGAACGGCGGCGTCTCGAACGCGCCGAGCGGGCCGTTCCACACCAAGGTGCGGCAGTTCTTCAGCACGTCGCCGAGCGATTCGACCGCGGCCGGGCCGACGTCGAGGATCATCTCGTCGGCGGCGACTTCGTGCACGTTGACCGTACGGGTGGCGGGGTTCGGCTTGAACTCCTTGGCGACCACGACGTCGTACGGCAGGTGAACCGTGCAGTTCGCCTTGTCGGCAGCTTCCATGATCTGTTCGCAAACGCTCGCAAGCTCATGCTCGCAAAGGCTTTTACCGACATCGACGCCGCGTGCCGCCAGGAAGGTGTTCGCCATGCCGCCGCCGATAATCAGATGATCTACCTTGGTGACGAGATGCCGCAGCACGTCGAGCTTCGACGACACCTTCGCGCCGCCGACGACCGCCGCGACCGGATGCTCGGGCGCGCCGAGTGCTTTCTGGAGCGCATCGAGTTCGGCTTCCATCGCGCGGCCCGCAAAGGCGGGAAGAACGTGGGCAAGGCCTTCGGTCGAAGCATGTGCGCGGTGTGCGGCGGAGAAGGCGTCGTTGACGTACAGGTCACCGAGGCTCGCGAACCGGGTCACCACCGCCGCGTCGTTCGTCTCCTCGCCGCCGAAGAAGCGCGTGTTCTCCAGCACCGCGATGTCGCCGGGCTCCAGCGTCGCGACAGCGCCATCCGCCCCCTTCCCAATCGATGTAGCGGACTTCGCGGCCGAGCACTTCGCTGTACGGCTTCACGACTTGCGACAGCGAAAATTCGGGGCTCGGCACGCCCTTGGGACGACCGAAATGCGCGAGGACGAGGACGATCGCGCCCTTGTCGGCAAGCTCGCCAACGGTCGCTACGGTTGCGCGCAGGCGGGTGTCGTCGGTGACGCGACCCTCGGCCATTGGCACGTTGAGGTCTTCGCGCACGAGCACGCGCTTGCCCTGGATGTCGCCCATATCGTCGAGCGTCTTGAATGGCTTGGTCATGGTTCTTCGATCCTGATCTCATCACCGACGGCGATCCTGCCGCCCATCAAAACTCGGGCGCACGCCCCGCCCCGCCAGTCCGGCGTCAGCGCGGCGAACAATCCTGGCGCCAGTGCATCCATGCGGTCGCACGGATCGGTGTGGCGCGTCACCTCCAGCACGACGTCCGCGCCGATGCGGAGCCGCGTGCCGGCTGTCTGGGGAAGGTCGAAGCCGTCGACCAGCAGATTGGCACGCCGTTCGTACCACGGAATATCGCGCCCGACTTCGGCCATCGCCGCGTCCCAGTCGCCACGTTCGAGCAACGTGACCTGCCGCCGCCCGTTGCCACCGGGTTTCACGCGACCGCGGAAGTCGCCGTGCAGGCCAGCCTCGATGGTGATCTCGACATCGTCGATGACCTCCATCGGGGCTTTGGCGCGGGCGTGGCGAGCGATCCCGGCGAGCGTGCCAACTGCCATCATCACGTCACCCCAGCGCAAACTGGGGTCTCCCGATTGGCGGGCGCTGCGACCCGAATGGGGAGATCCCAGCTTTCGCTGGGATGACGGTTTTGGTCGGACCGGAAGTTGTAGGAACGCAGCGTCCGTCTACCTCAGATGAACTTCGCCATCGCGGTTGCCGTATCGACCATGCGGTTCGAGAAGCCCCACTCATTGTCGTACCAGCTGACGACGCGGACCAGCTTGCCGTCGATCACCGCGGTCTCCAGGCTGTCGATCGTCGACGACGCCGGGGTATGCTGCAGATCGATCGACACCAGCGGCTCGTCCGACCAGTCGAGCACGCCGACCAGCGGGCCGCTCTCGGAGGCTGCCTTCAGCACCGCATTCACCTCTTCACGCGTCGTATCGCGCGACGGCGTGAAGGTCAGGTCGATCAACGAAACGTCCGGCACCGGCACGCGGATCGCCGAACCGTCGAGTTTGCCCTTGAGCTCCGGCAACACTTCGGCAACCGCACGCGCGGCACCCGTCGTGGTCGGTATCATCGACATCGCCGCAGCACGCGCGCGACGGAGATCCGGATGGATCTGGTCGAGGATCTTCTGGTCGTTGGTATACGCATGCACCGTCGTCATCAGGCCGCGCTCGATGCCGATCGCATCGTTCAGCACCTTGGCGACGGGCGCGAGGCAGTTGGTGGTGCACGACGCGTTCGAGACGATCGTGTGCTCGGCGGTCAGCTTGTCGTGGTTGACGCCGTAGACCACGGTCAGGTCGACGTTCTTGCCCGGTGCCGAGATCAGTACCTTCTTGGCACCCGCATCGAGATGCTTCTGGCAGCTCGCCTTGTCGGTGAAGAAGCCGGTGCACTCGAGGACGATGTCGACGCCCAACTCGCCGTGCGGCAAGTTGGCGGGATCACGCTCGGCGGTGACGCGGATGCGCTTGCCGTCCACGACCAGCTCGTTGCCCTCGGCCGAAACCTCACCCGGATACTTGCCGTGCACGCTGTCGCGCTTGAACAGCCAGGCGTTCGACTTGGCATCGCCGAGATCGTTGATCGCGACGAGTTCGAGTGCGCCGTTCGACTGTTCGAGTACCGCACGGGCGACGAGACGGCCGATGCGCCCGAAACCGTTGATCGCAACCTTGACCGTCATTGCTGTCTCTCCGCTACGCCCGCGAGTCCGTTCCGGGCGCGCAGCCTTTGCGGGGCGGTGGGGCGCCCTGTCAACACCGTGGATGGTGATGGGTTTCGCCTAAACCGACTTGTCGCACCCCCCGTCCATGCTATCTCGCATGGCATGTCAGAAACACTTCCCGACGGACCAACTGCCGTCGAACGGATCGACGCCGCGATCGCACGGATCGAATCCGCCATTGCAGCCCGCACCGAAGCCGGCGACGCGCTCGCCAAGCGCCACGCCGCCCTCAAGGCGCGGATGGCCGAAGCCGTCGCCGCGCTCGACGACGTCATCACGCGCGGGAGCCCCAACTAATGGCCCAGGTCATGCTTGATATCGGCGGCCGCCCCCACGCCGTCGCCTGCCGTGACGGCGAAGAGTCGCGCGTGCGCCTGCTGGGTGCGATGGTCGCCGAGCGCTGGGCTACCGCGGACCGTGCCGCAGGCGGTCTCAGCGCCGAGCGCGCGATGCTGTTCGTCGCGCTGATGCTCGCCGACGACCTCGACGAAGCCGCGCATCGCCCACCCGAAGGTTCGGCGGTCAGCGAGATCGCACTTACCCGGATCGCCGATCGTCTCGAAGGGCTTGCACAAGCCCTTGAGCTAAGCCCTCCGAACGCCTAGATTGGCTGTGGCGGGTTCTGCCCGGTACGAGCCTTTATTATCCCTGAGGCTATTCATCATCCATAGGGGGCTGTCCCTGTTAGGATCCTGGTCCGAAGCACATGGTCCCCACCTGACGTACCGTGCGTCAGTGGATAACCCGGCACACGGCCATGGTGGGCCCGCCACACCACCATCTTCTCCCTATCTCAGGGTCGCAAGCGCATGACCGACAAGAGCGCGCTGAGAGCCTCGCTCCGCGCCGCGCGGGAAGCGCGCCCGCCGGTCGAGCTTCCTGTGCCGTCGGCGTTCCTTGCACGGCTGAAACCCGGACTTACGGTCGCGTCCTACGTCCCGTTCGGGGGGCGAAGCGGACCCCTCGCCCTTTGCGCGCGCCGCCGTCGAAGCCGGATGCGTCATCGCCCTGCCCCATGTCATCCGCCGCTCGCTGCCGATGCGTTTCCTGTCCTGGGCGACCGAGGCGGCGCTGATCGCCGGACCGTTCGGGCTGCACCAGCCTGCAGAGGACGCGGCCGAACTCGAACCCGACATCATCCTCACGCCGCTCGTCGGCTTCGACCGCAGCGGCAACCGGATCGGCCAGGGCGCCGGCTACTACGACCGCGCCTTCCTCGCGCACCCGAACGCGTGGCGCGTCGGGGTTGCGTTGTCGGTGCAGGAAGTCGACACGCTGACCCCAGACCCGTGGGACGTCCCGCTCCACGCCATCGCCACCGAATCAGACTGGATCACGCCATGACGCCAACCTGGCGCAAACCCGTCGGCATGCTCGGCATCTTGCTCCTGATCCTGGTGTGGTGCGTAGCCATCGTCAGCTTGTCGAACATCGTGGGCAGCTGGCACTGGCTGGGGCAACTGGTGTTCTACCTGTTCACCGGCCTGATCTGGATAGCACCGCTGAAGCCGGTCCTGCGATGGATGGAGCTCGGGCGGTAACCCAGCCCCGCCTGTCGGCTCCTTGATCGGCTCCCTGAGCGGATGCGTTCCGCCCCCCACTACCGCCTCCCTGAGCCGCCGCGCTCCGTCCCCCTACCGTTCGTCCTGAGTAGCCATCGAGTAGCCGCACAGCGGCGTATAGAGAGGGCGTATCGAAGGACAGGTTGGCGCGGGGAACCCATGCTTCGATACGAACCCTCGATACGCTTCTTCGAAGCTACTCGGTCTCTACTCGGCACGAACGGAATGGGGGGATGATCCAGACCTCGGAGGTTGGACGGGATGCTCGCAGCACCCAAAATCTAAAAAGGATTTCGGCCACCCCATTAGGGTGGCGCGAGTGACGGGACTCGAACCCGCGACCTCCGGCGTGACAGGCCGGCGCTCTAACCAACTGAGCTACACCCGCATTCCCAATGACGAACCCTAGCGTCCCAAGGGACACGCGGGAAGGCTCGTCAAAAACCTCACCACTATCTCGAACCATCTACCCGGTCAGGGCAAACGATGGCGCGAGTGACGGGACTCGAACCCGCGACCTCCGGCGTGACAGGCCGGCGCTCTAACCAACTGAGCTACACCCGCTGAAACAGCGTGGAGGCGGCAACTAGGCGAGGGTTCGGATACCGTCAACCCAAATTATCCGCCAGTTTCACGTTGCGCCTCGGGCGGGTCGCCACGACGGCGATTTCGCCCGGTCTTGGGCTGCACCAGCGTCCCGTGCTCGAACAGGAACCCGGCGATATCAGGCTTGCCAGCGGCCTTCACGATCGTCTGGATGATGATCAGCAGTGGCACCGCGAGCAACGCGCCCGACGTGCCCCACACCCATCCCCAGAAGCTCAGCGAGATCAGGATCAGCAACGGGCTGATCGTCAGCCGGTGCCCGACCACGAACGGCGTGATCGCATTCGCCTCGACCAGATGCAGCCCGTACATCAGCGCCGGCGGGAGCATCGCCATCCAGATGTCCGAGAACGTCATCAGCCCGCCCAACGCGAGCAGGAACGCACCGATCACCGGCCCGAAATACGGGATGTAATTGAGCAACGCGACGATCCCGCCCCCACATCGCCGGATACGGCATGCCGATGAACCACAGCGCTACCCCGGTAATGATCCCGAGAACGATATTGATAAGCGTGATCGTGCCAAGATAGGCGGACACGTCGTCGACGATGTCCTGGATGACGCGCGCCGTCGCCATCGCCCCGTCGAAGCTGGTCCGCCCGGTGATCGTCTGCCGCCGCATCCGCGTCCACCCCGACAGAAAGAAGAACACGATCAGGATACCGAACAGGAACTGCACGATCACGGCTGGCGCCGACGTCGCGGCAAGTTCGAGGATCGACCCTGGTGCCGCAACCCCCGCGGTCGCCGGCTGCTTAATCGGCGTCGACGCGACCTGCCGCAGCGTCTTGTTCACGTATTTCTCGAGGCTCGAATACAGGTCGAGCAACGGTGCGAGATTGTTCTGAATTCGGTCCAATCGCGTCGGCAGCAACCGGAAGAAATCGGTCGCAGGTACGAGGATCGCAGCGATCGCGATGTTCGCCGCGATGAGGAAGACGAGAATGCACAGGATCGCGGCAAGCGGCGAAGGAACATGCCGCCGCTCGAGCCATTCCAGCACCGGCACGAGCGCGACCGAAATCACCAGCGCGATGGTCAGTGGCAGAAAGAACTCCGCCCCAGATTTCAACGCAAACGGCGTAGCGAGGGATCAGCCCGACACCCGCGGTCAGCGTCAGTGCCGCGAGCAACCGATCGCGCCGCTGGGCGATCCGCATCGCATCCTCGACCCCGACCGCGATCGGCAACCCGAACGCGCTCTCGGCCGGTGGACCTTCCGCAACGACGCCGTCCCCGCCCCCGGCTGGTGCGTTTCGTGGCGAAGACCCTCATCCGTCATGGCAATTCCTTTGTTCCTCCATCCCGTAATCGTGGCTAGCATTCAAGCATGCCGAACGACGCCAAAGATCTAATTCTCGTCATCGACGAGGGCACCACGTCCACCCGCGCCATACTGTTTGCGACCGACGGCTGCTGCGTCGCTAGCGAAGCTCGGGCACTCGACCAGAAATACCCCCGCGCGGGCTGGGTAGAGCATGACGCCGCAGAGATCTGGCGCAAGACTCTCCGGGTAACCGCGGCGATGGTCGCGCAAGCCGGCGGCGCACACCGGATCGCGGGGATCGGCATCACCAACCAGCGCGAGACGATCGTCTTCTGGGACCGCGAGACCGGCGAACCGCTCGCGCCCGCGATCGTCTGGCAGGACAGGCGTACCGCCGAAACCTGCCGGGACCTGCGTGACCAAGGCCACGAAGCCGAGGTCCAGGCCAAGACCGGCCTGTTGCTCGATCCCTATTTCTCCGCCTCGAAGATCGGCTGGGCCATGCGTGAATGGCCGCATCTCGCGGACGCCGGCGCGCGCCTTGCAATCGGCACGGTCGACAGCTGGCTGATCTGGAAACTGACCGGCGGGTTGCACGTGACCGACGCGACCAACGCCTCGCGCACCGCCTTGATGGACGTGCACAGCGGCGGCTGGGACGACGGGCTCTGCGCGCTGTTCGGCGTGCCCCGCGCAGCGCTGCCCGAGATCGTCAATTGCGCCGGACAATTCGGGGGGGACGACCGCGTTCGGCGCGGCGATTCCGATCTGCGGCATCGCCGGCGACCAGCAGGCCGCGGCGATCGGCCAAGCCTGCCTCGCGCCCGGCCAGACCAAGGCGACGTACGGGACAGGCGCGTTCATCCTCACGCATGCCGGCGCGACGCCGCCGATATCGGGGCACCGGATGCTTTCGACGGTCGCGTGGCAGTTGGACGGCGAGCGAGCTTATGCGTTGGAAGGCTCGGTGTTCGTCGCCGGCAGCCTCATCCAGTGGCTCCGCGACACGCTCGGCCTGATCGGCACGGCCGCCGAAACCGAAGCACTGGCCCGCAGCGTGCCCGACACCGGCGGCGTGTACCTGGTGCCAGCGCTGAGTGGCTTGGGTGCGCCGTGGTGGGAGCCGGACGCGCGCGCGAGCATCTCGGGGCTGAGCTTCGCCACCGGCAAGGCCCACGTGGCACGCGCGGCGCTTGAGGCGATGGCATACCAGGCGCACGACCTGAAGACCGCCTTCGCCGCCGACGGCATCGACTGGCACAGCCTGCGGATCGACGGCGGCATGGTCGCCAACGACTGGATGGCGCAGGACATGGCGGACCTGCTGGGGATCGAGGTGGAGCGGCCGAGGTTCGCGGAGACGACCGCACTGGGGGGCCGCCATGCTGGCGGGCGTCGGTGCCGGGCTGTTCGCAGGGCTGGAGCAGGCGACGGCGATGCGCGGCGAGGTGGAGACGTTCACGCCGTCGCTGGAAGAGGACGAGCGACAGGCGCGGCTGGCGGGATGGAAGGCAGCCGTGGATACCGTGGTAGCTGCCGGCCGCTGCGAAAGCGCAACATGCCCCCCATCCCTGAAAGGGAGGGGTTGGGGGTGGGTCGGCCGGTTTGGGGCACAACGGTTCGGTTTTGCGGCAACCCACCCCCCCCAGCCCTCCCTTCCAGGGAGGGGGAGCAGAAGGTTCACCCGTCTTTTCCGCCTCGATCCGCGAACAGCACCTGCAAATCCTTCTTCAAGATTTTCCCGTTCGCATTCCGCGGCAACGTCTCGTGCACGAAGCGCACCGCGACCGGCGTCTTGAACGCCGCAAGATGCTGCCGCACCCAGCCCTGCAACTCCGCCTCGGTCGTCACTGCACCCGGCGCGAGGTGGACCACCGCCGCCGGCTCCTCGCCGAGAATCCGGTGCGGAATGCCGATCAGCGCCGCGTCGGTCACCGCGGGATGCGCGTAGAGGACGTTCTCGACCTCACTGGAGTAGATGTTTTCGCCGCCGCGGATGATCATGTCCTTGGCGCGGTCGACGATGTAGCAGAACCCCTCGTCGTCCAGCCGCGCTAGATCGCCAGTGCGGACCCAGCCGTCGACGAACGTCGCGGCGCTCGCATCCGGCTTGTTCCAGTATCCCTTCACGATCATCGGCCCGCGCGCCCAGAGTTCGCCGACCTCGCCCAGAGGCATCTCGGTCACGCCGTCGTCCGCCATGATCTTCAGGTCGGCAGCCGCGACCGGTGGCCCCGCACTGGTCGGCCGATTGAGGTAATCCTCGCCGCCGTGATGCGTGACGGTCGCCATCGTCTCGGTCATGCCCCAGCCATTGCCGGGCATCGCGCCGAACTCGGCATAGATGCGCTTCACGAGTTCGGGTGCGGCCGGCGCGCCGCCATAAGCGATCGATTCGAGCGACGAGAGGTCGTATTTCTCGCGGTCGGGATGCTCGAGCAGCTGCCAGGCAATGGTCGGCACGCCGCCGGTGATGTTGACCTTCTCGCGCTCGATGATCTCCATCGCGCGGATCGTGTCCCATTTCCGCATGAATATCATCGTACTGCCCGTCGCGATCACCCCCCATCATCCCCGCCGAGCAGGCGGTGACATGGAACAGCGGGATCACCGTCAGCGTCACGCGCGGCGTCGGTTCGGGCGGTGCCTCGCCGCGGCGCAGGAAGGAGCGGGCGGAGGAATAGCCGCCGGACATGATGTTCGACATCATGTTGCGGTGCGTGCCGAGCGCCCCCTTCGGTGCGCCGGTGGTGCCGCTGGTGTAGAAGATCGTTGCATCGTCGTCGGGTGCGATCGTCGCTTCGGGCAGGCCGACATCGGGCAACGCAGCCCAGTCGTGCGGGGTGCCGATCACGTCCTCCAGCCGCGTCACGATCCCGGTCAGCGGCTCCGCGGCGCGCGCGACGAACACGTGCTCCAGCGCCGGCAGCGTCGCATACGCCGCCTCCAGCCGGTGATGCCGCTCGTCGTCGGTGATCAGCACGCGCGCGCCCGAATCGGCTAAGCCGTATTCCAGCTCCGCGCCGGTCCACCACGCGTTGAGCGGCACCATGATCGCGCCGATGCTCGCACCCGCAAAGAACGCGACCGGCCATTCGGGCAGGTTGCGCATCGCCAGCGCGACGCGGTCGCCGGGGCCGATCCCCATCTCGCGCAACCGGTGCGCCAGCACCGCGATCGCCCGAAAGTTCGCCTCGTAGGTGACGCGCTCGTCCTCATAGGCCGTGAAGACCCGTTCGCCATGCGCGCGCGCCGCCTCGGCCAGCCAGCGCAACGACGGTGGCGCGTTCTTCCAGATGCGCGTCTCGATGCCGTCGATCGTCAGCATCTCCATCTCGAACTTCGCGCCGGGCGCGGTCAGCATTCGCTCGGCATCGGCGAGCGACATCGCGGGCCAGGAGGGATCGAGTGCGATGATCGGTTCGCTTGCCAAGACCGTTTGACTCCAGAGTTGAATTTCGGGTTTGGCTTATCGCCTGTTCGAAGACAGGTTATAGTTGATTCCTGCCGCACTCAAGGCAATAGAGGCAGCAAGTTCGAACTAGGGGGTATGGAGCGGGTCATGGCACGGACGGTCGAATCGTGAAAATCGCTGAACCTGCCGCGCACGGCTTCGATGCGAGCCGATTGGCGGCGATCGATACGCTGCTCCGGACGCGCTATATCGATTCGGGCAAGCTGCCGAATGCGCAATTGCTGATCGCGCGGGACGGCGAGATCGTCCATTTCTCGAACGCGGGCGCGGCGCGTGAGGGGCGGCAAGAGCGTCGACGAAGGATCGCTGTTCCGGATCGCGTCGATGACCAAGCCGATCACCTCGGTCGCGTTCATGATGCTGGTCGAGCAGGGCCTCGTCGCGGTCGATACGCCGGTCCACCACGTGCTGCCCGAGTTCAAGGATATCGGCGTCTATGACGGCGGTGGCGGCGGCGTGCCGTTCGTGACCAGGCCGACGGCCGAGCCGATGCGGATGGTCGACCTGCTTCGCCATACCTCGGGGCTGACGTATAGCTTCCAGAACCGCTCGAACGTCGATGCCGCGTACCGCGACGGCAAGATCGAGGGTTGGCATGGCGGCCATGACCTCGACGGCTTCATCGGCGCGCTGGCGAAGATCCCGCTCGAGTTCTCGCCCGGCACCGCATGGAATTATTCGGTTGCGACCGACGTCCTGGGCGCGGTCGTGCGGCGCGTGTCGGGCCTGCCGCTCGACCAGTTCTTCAAGACACGCATCTTCGCGCCGCTGAAGATGGACGACACCTTCTTCCAGGTCCCTGCCGACAAGCTCGACCGGTTGACCGACTGCTACACGCTGGCGCCGGGCAAGAGCCGCGTGATGTACGATCCCGGTGCGGAGAGTGCGTGGAGCCGGCAGCCGAAGCTCGTTTCCGGCGGCGGGGGGCTCGTCTCGACCGCGCTCGATTATCACCGGTTCAATACGATGCTGCTGAACGGTGGCGAACTCGACGGCGCGCGCATCCTTGGGCGCAAGACGCTTGATTTGATGACGCAGAATCATCTCCCCGGAAAATCGGATCTCGCGGCGATGTCGAAGTCGCTGTTCAGCGAGGCGTCGAACGCGGGTACCGGCTTCGGGCTCGGGTTCGCGATCACGGACGACGTCGCGAAGACGATGGTGCCGGGGTCGAAGGGCGAATTCTACTGGGGCGGGATGTTCTCGACCGCGTTCTTCGTCGACCCCGTCGAACGCCTGTCGATGGTGTTCATGACGCAGCTTTCGCCGAGCAGTTTCTATCCCATCCGTCGCGAGCTGAAGACGATGATCTACGCGGCGATGACCTGATCCCCCAACGGCCGTCATCCCGGCGGACGCCGGGACCCAGGGCCGCACGCACACCGAATTTGGCTCTGGGTCCCGGCGTTCGCCGGGATGACGGGGCCGGCACCAGGAGACTAGAATGACCAACCCGATCCGCACCGAACGCCATGACGACGTGCTCGTCATCATCTCGAACAATCCTCCCGTCAACGCGCTCGGTGCTGCGGTGCGGCAGGGCCTCGAAGCCGCGATCAAGGACGGCGTCAACGACGACAGCATCACCGCGATGGTGATCCGCTGCGACGGCCGCACGTTCTTCGCGGGTGCCGACATCACCGAGTTCGGCAAGGGAAATGGTCGAGCCCGGCCTGCCGACCGTCGTCGACATGATCGAGGCGTCGTCGAAGCCCGTCGTCGCGGCGATCCACGGCACCGCGCTCGGCGGCGGCTGCGAAGTGACGCTCGGCTGCCATTACCGCGTCGCCGTTCCCTCGGCGAGGATCGGCACGCCCGAAGTGAAGCTCGGCCTGCTCCCCGGCGCGGGCGGCACGCAGCGCATCCCGCGCATAGCCGGCGTGAAGCTCGCGCTCGAGATGACCGCGAAGGGCGATCCGATCTCGGCGAAGAAGGCGCTCGACGCCGGCCTGATCGACAAGATCGTCGGCGAGGACTCGCTCGAGGCCGATGCCGTCGCCTTTGCACGCGAGATCGCGACCAAGCGCCCCCTGCCCCGTGCGTCCGAGAAGACCGCGCAGGCCGATCCGGATGCCGTGGCTGCGTTCAAGAAGGAGAATGCGCGCCGTTTCCGTAACTTCGACGCGCCGGCTGCCAACATTGCCTGCGTCGAGAAGGCCGCCGACGGTTCGAGCTTCGAAGAGGGCATCGCGTTCGAACGCCAGGAATTCATGAAGCTCATGATGGGCGTGCAGTCGGCCGCACAGCGCCACATCTTCTTCGCCGAACGCCAGGCCGCGAAGATCGACGACGTCCCCGCCGACACCAAGCTGCGTGAGATCAAGCGCGTCGGCGTGATTGGCGCGGGCACGATGGGCGGCGGCATCTCGATGAACTTCCTGTCCGCGGGTATCCCGGTGACGATCGTCGAGATGCAGCAGGAGGCGCTCGACCGCGGCACCGGCGTCGTACGCAAGAACTACGAAGCGACCGCCGCCAAAGGCCGGATCAAGCCCGAGCAGGTCGAGCAGGCGATGGGCGCGCTGAAGCCGACGCTCGACTTCGCCGATCTCGCCGAATGCGATCTGATCATCGAGGCGGTGTACGAGACGATGGAGGTGAAGAAGGAGATCTTCACCAAGCTCGACGCGATCGCCAAGCCGGGCGCGATCCTGGCGTCGAACACGTCGTATCTGGATATCGACGAGATCGCCGCGTGCACGAAGCGGCCCGAGGACGTGGTCGGGATGCACTTCTTTTCGCCCGCCAACGTGATGAAATTGCTGGAGGTCGTGCGCGGCGACAAGACCGCGGACGACGTGCTCGCGACCGTCATGGCGCTCGCGAAGAAGATCAAGAAGGTCGCTGTGGTGGCAGGCGTCACCTACGGTTTCATCGGCAACCGGATGCTGATGCCGCGGCAGGTCGAGGCGACCAAGCTGTTGCTCGAAGGCGCGAGCCCGGAGCAGATCGACAAGGTGCACGTGGCGTTCGGGATGCCGATGGGGCCGTTCCAGATGAGCGATCTGGCGGGCGTCGACATCGGCTGGCACCGCGATCCGAGCCGGATCGAGAACATCCGCGATGCGCTGGCGGCGGAGAACCGCTGGGGCCAGAAGACCAAGGCGGGCTTCTACGATTACGACGAGAAGCGGACGCCGTCGAACTCGGCGCGGGTCACGGAGATCATCGACGACTTCCGCAAGAAATCGGGCGTGACGCCGCGCGAGATCAGCGACGAGGAGATCGTCGTGCGGACGCTCTACACCATGGTCAACGAAGGCGCGCTGATCCTCGAAGAGGGCAAGGCGCAGCGCGCGTCGGACGTCGATGTGGTGTGGATCTACGGGTACGGCTGGCCGGTGTACCGCGGCGGGCCGATGTTCTGGGCGCAGTCCGAGGGGTTGCCGAAGGTCGTCGCGGGGCTGGAGAAATACGGGTTCCCGGTGGCGAAGTCGCTGAAGGACGCGGCGGCATCGGGTGGTCGACTGAAGTGATCGGTTGCGGTCGTTTCTTGCCGGTAGTCGATCGCTGATGGAGCGGTCTGCGCTCCAGACGGCGGCGGCGATTCGTGCGGGCGAGACGACCGCGCTCGCCGAGTGCGATGCGGCGATCGCGCGGATCGAGGCACGCGACGGTGCGATCAACGCCGTCGTTGTGCGCAATTTCGCGCGTGCGCGTGAGGCGGCGCGGGCGCTCGATGCGGAGGGTCCGGACGACCGGCCGCTGTTCGGCGTGCCAATGACGGTGAAGGAATCGTTCGACGTCGCCGGCTTGCCGACCAGCTGGGGCGTCGGCGTCCACCGTGACAACATCGTCGACCGCGATGCCGTCGCCGTCACCCGGCTAAAGGCGGCGGGTGCGGTGATCCTCGGCAAGACCAACGTGCCGGTGCGGTTAAGCGACTGGCAGGCGGACAACCCGATCCATGGCCGGACGAATCATCCCATCGATCCGACGCTGACACCCGGCGGATCGTCGGGTGGTGCCGCGGCTGCGCTCGCTTCGGGGATGGTGCCGCTCGAGCTCGGCTCCGATATCGGCGGCTCGATCCGCGTGCCGGCCGCGTTCTGTGGCGTATGGGGGGCACAAGCCGACCTATGGCGCCTTGTCCGATATCGGCCACCGCGTGCCCGGCACCGATGGGGCGAGCGCGGCTCTCGGCGTAATTGGGCCGTTGGCGCGCAATCCGGAGGATCTGGCCGTTGCGCTCGACGTCCTAGCCGATCTTCCGCTGTCTCGCCCGAGCGTCGACCTTTCCCGGCCGCGCATCCTGTTGCTGACCGCGCATCCCTCGGCACGCGTCGATTCGTCGATCGTCGGCGCGATCGGGCGCGTCGGTGAAGCCCCTCGCCGCGGCCGGCGCCATCATTTCAAGCGCACCCCCGCCGATCGACCTCGCTGCTCAGCATGCCGACTATATGCGGATGCTCGGCATCGCGATGACCCGTGGCGGACCCGCGCGCGACGGCAAGGTCGCGACGCTGTCGCACTGGTTCGACCTACTCGATTCGCAGGCGCGGTTGCAACGCGCCTGGGGTGCGCTGTTCGAGCAGTTCGACGCGGTGATCGCGCCGGCCAGCGGCGTGAACGCCTTCCCGCACATCGCCGAGCGCAACGTCGCGCGGCGCACGCTGTCGATCGACGGCGAGGACGCCCCGTTCGGCGTCCAGTTCGCCTGGGCGGGCCTCGCCACCTTCCCCAATCTGCCCGCGACCAGCGTGCCCGTCGGGATCGACCCGCGCGGCCTGCCGATCGGCGTGCAGGTCATCACCAACCGTTACCGCGACCACGACGCGATCGCCGTCGCCGCGCTGTGCAATCGACTAAGCAGGAGCTGATCCGATGTCCGACCTCGATACTTTCCGGTCCGAAACGCGTGCGTGGCTCGCGGAGAATTGCCCGCCCGAGATGCGCAAGCCGGTGCGCTCGGAGGACGACGTCTGCTGGGGCGGGCGCCAGTTCAAGCCGTCGTCGCTGGCGCAGAAGGAGTGGCTCGACAAGATGGCCGCCAAGGGTTGGACCGTGCCCGATTGGCCCAAGGCCTATGGCGGCGGCGGTTTGTCGCCCGCCGAGACCAAGATCCTGCGTGAAGAAATGGCGGCAATAAAGGCGCGCAACCCGCTCAATTCGTTCGGGATTTCGATGCTCGGGCCGGCATTGCTCAAATACGGCACTGAGGAGCAGAAGCTCGATCACCTGACCAAGATCGCACGCGGCGAAATCCGCTGGTGCCAAGGGTATTCGGAGCCCAATGCAGGGTCCGACCTTGCCGGGCTCGCGACCTCGGCGGAGGACAAGGGCGACCATTATCTCGTCAACGGGCAGAAGGTGTGGACCTCCTACGCCGACAAGGCCGACTGGATTTTCTGCCTCGTCCGCACCGACAAGACCTCGAAGCAGGGCGGGATCAGCTTCGTGCTGTTCGACATGGCCTCGCCGGGCGTGTCGACCAAGCCGATCCTGCTGATCAGCGGCAATTCGCCGTTCTGCGAGACTTTCTTCGATAATGTCGAGGTGCCCAAGGTCAACCGCGTCTACGAGGAGAACAAGGGCTGGGACGTCGCGAAGTATCTGCTCGGGCATGAGCGCGAGATGATCTCGGGGATGGGGCTGGCGTCGAGCGGCGGCAATCCGCTGATCGACGGGGCGATCGCGACCGTCGGGCTCGGGCATGACGGGCGGCTGGCGGATCCGTTGCTGCGCGCGTCGATCGCGTTGTTCGAGGTGCGCGCGAAGGCGTTCGGGGCGATGTCCGAGCGGTTCATCGACGAGCTGAAGGCGGGCAAGGCGCACCCGGCCCAGCCGAGCATGATGAAATATTACGGGACCGAGCTGAACAAGGGCCGGTACGAATTGATGATGGCGGCGGGCGGCTCCGGATGCGCTCGAATGGGACAGCGATCGGTCGCGCGGCGGGGCGATCCCACGGTCGTGGCTGCGCACCAAGGCGAACTCGATCGAGGGCGGGACGAGCGAGATCCAGCTCAACATCATCGCCAAGCGGATCTTGGAATTACCGGCGTAATTCCCTCGCCCCCTTCGGGAAGAGGGTACCGCAGCGAAGCGCAGGCGGGAGAGGGGGCAGTGAGGCTCGGACGATCCGACCCAACAGAGCCTCTCCCCGACCCCTCTCCCCGAAGGGGCGAGGGAGCAGAAGGACGAAAACATGCCACTGTATCTAGACGACGACCAGACCGTCCTTCAGGACACCATCCGCGATTTCGTCGCGGAGCACGCGCCCGTGAGCCACATGCGGGCGTTGCGCGATGCCGACGACAAGACCGGTTTTTCGCGCGACCTGTGGAAGCAGTTCGCGGAGATGGGCTTTACCGGTATCCTGATCGGCGAGGACCAGGGCGGGCTCGGGCTCGGCCACGTAGAGGCTGGCGTGGTGCTGGAGGAGATTGGGCGGAACCTGTCGCCTTCGCCGTTCCTGTCCACTGCGGTTGCGGCGGTCGAGGCGCTCAAGGGCACGGGTCAGGCTGAGCGCTGGTTCCCCAGCATCATCGCGGGCGAGACAGTTGCGGCGTTGGCGATCGACGAGGGCGCCAAGCACCGCGACACCGTGGCGATGACCGCCGAACGCTCGGGCAACGGGTTCAAGCTGACCGGCGCGAAGCGGTTCGTGACGCATGGCCACACCGCCGACCTGATCATAGTCGCCGCGCGGACCGGTGGTAGCGCCGACGACAAGGACGGTATCACGCTTTTTGCAGTGCCGAAGGACGCTGCGGGACTGACTGCGAACGCCGAGCGGTTGGCTGATTCGAGCTTGGCCGCGCGGCTTGAGTTCGAGGGTGTCGAGGTCGATGCTGACGCGGTAATCGGCGAGGTCGATGCGGGTCGCACGCCTCTCGACCGCCTGCTCCGCGCAGGGCGAACCGGTGCGTCCGCGGAACTGCTCGGCGTCGGCGGTGGCGCGATGGACATGACGATCGGCTACATGAAGGAGCGCAAGCAGTTCGGGATGCTGATCGGCAGCTTCCAGGCGCTCCAGCACCGTGCCGCGCACCTGTATTCGGAGATGGAGGTGGCGCGGGCCGCCGTGCTCAAGGCGCAGCAGTTGCTCGATCAGGGCAGCGATCGGGCGGACGAGGCAGTGTCGGTGGCCAAGGCGATGACCGCGCTGGCGACGACGCTCAGCGTGCAGGAGGGCGTGCAGATGCATGGCGGCATCGGCATGACCGATGAGTACGACATCGGCTTCTACATGAAGCGCGCGCGGGTGCTGGCGGAGATGTTCGGGGATGCGAACTTCCACGCGGATCGGCTGGCCGTAGCCGCGGGGTATTGACCGTAGGGTGCGCCCCCGCGAAGGCGGGGCCCAGTCTGGGCTCCCGCCTTCGCGGGAGAACACGGAGGTCAGATGAGCTTGGATACTGCCGATACGTCGCCCGAAGCTCTCGCGCAGGGGCTCGTCGATCTGCTCGAAATCGAGGGAGGTCGATACCGATCTCTACGTCGGCAAGCGCCAGCCGGGCGGGGTCGGTCGTGTGTTCGGGGGGCAGGTGATCGCGCAGGCGCTCCAAGCCGCGCAACGCTCGACCGAAAGCCCCAAGGCCGCGCATTCGCTGCATGCGTATTTCATGCGGCCGGGGAACGAGGATTATCCGATCGTCTTCCGCGTGGTCCGCGACTTCGAGGGGCGGAGTTTCGCAACCCGGCGCGTGATCGCGATGCAGAAGGGGCAGCCGATCCTCAACATGGCGGCGTCGTTCCAGACGCCGGAGGACGGCCTCCATCATCAGGACGCGATGCCCGATGTCGCCCCGCCCGAAGACCTGCGCTCCGATCGCGAACTGCGCCTGGAGAGCATCGACGGCATCCCCGAGAAGTTCCGCGCGCACATGCTGCGCCAGCGCCCGATCGAGATCCGTCCGGTCAACCCGCGCAGCTGGATCGAGCCCGTTCCGCAACCCGCGGCCCACGCCAACTGGTTCCGGCTGGTCGCACCGATCGGCGACGACCCAGCGATGCACCGCGCGATCCTGTCCTATGCGTCGGACATGGCGTTGCTCGGTACCGCGCTGCTGCCGCACGGCGTCAACTGGATCACGCCGGGGCTGCAGACCGCGAGCCTCGACCATTCGCTGTGGCTGCACGAGGATTTTCGCGCCGACGACTGGCTGCTCTATGCGTGCGACGCACCGTGGTCCGGGCATGCCCGCGGGTTCAACCGCGGGCGCATCTTCTCGCGCGACGGCCGACTAGTCGCCAGCGTTGCGCAGGAAGGGCTGATCCGGATGCGGCAATAACCCGCGCGGTTACTTGCGCACCCAGACCTTTTCGCCGCCGATCCACGTCTCGCTGACCTTGGTCGCGCGTAGGTCGGTCGGCGAGGCCATTGTCGGGTCGCGGTCGACGACGATGAAGTCCGCACGCTGGCCCGGGGCGAGCGCACCGAACTGCTTCTCCGCGAACCCGGCATAGGCCGCGGCGCCGGTCATCGCCCACCACGCCTGTTCGCGCGTGACGAGTTCCTGCGGCTGCCAGCCACCTTGTGGTTGCCCATCGGCGTCCTGGCGCGTGAACGCCGCCGCCCAGGTCGCGAACGGATCGGGCTTCTCGACCGGAAAGTCGGTCCCGAAGGCGAGCTTCGCGCCGTTGGTCAGCATCGATTTCCACGCATAGGCACCGGCCAGCCGGTTCGGGCCGAGCCGTGCCTCCGCCATCGTCCGGTCGCTGGTTTCGTGCGTGGGCTGCATCGAGGCGATCGTGCCGAACTTGCCGAAGCGCGGCAGGTCGGTCGGATCGACGATCTGCGCATGCTCGATCCGCCAGCGGCGATCGCCGGTATAGGTCTCGCTCTCGACCTGGATCGCGTCGAGCACTTCCCGGTTCGCCTTGTCGCCGATCGCATGGACCGCGACCTGGAACCCGTCCATCGCCGCGCGGCTCATCTGATTCTGGAGCTGGTCGTCGGTCAGGAAGCCGAGCCCCGACTGGCCGGGCGCATCGGTATAGGGCTTCAGCAACCACGCACCGCGCGAGCCGAGCGCGCCGTCAGCGTAGAGCTTCACGCCGCCCATCCGCAGGTGATCATTGTACAGCCACGGCGTCGGCCCCTTGCCGCCGATCCGGCTCGCGGTCTCGACGCCCATCGCATAGCTCATGATGCGGACGCGCAACCCGCCGATGTCCGCCATCCGACGATAGGTGAGCCAGTCGTCGAGCGTCGTGCCCATGTCGGCGACCGCGGTGACGCCGTAGCCGAGGAGGATGCGTTGCGCGGTGAGGAAGGCGGCATCGCGCTCCTTGGGAAGCGGTTGCGGCACGACCTTCTCGATCAGTCCTTGCGCGCCGTCGACGAACACACCCGCGGGCGCGCCGCCGGTCTTCTCGATCCGCCCGCCCGCCGGCGATACGGTCGAGCCGGTGACGCCGGCCTCGCGCATTGCCTCGCGGTTCGCCCAGCCGGCATGCCCGTCCGCGCGCGACAGCCAGATCGGGTGGCCGCCGGAAACCGACTCAAGGTCGGCGGCGGTCGGGAAACGACCCAGCCCCCACGCCTCCTGGTTCCAGCCGCGGCCCAGGACCCATTTGCGATCGGGATTGCCGGCGATGTAGGCGGCGATCCGCGACTTCGCCTCATCGAGCGACTTGGTCATCGACAGGTCGAGCGACAGGGCGCCGAAGCCCATTTCGAGAACGTGGCCGTGTGCGTCAATGAAGCCCGGCAACACTGTCTTGCCCCCCATGTCGACGCGCCAGTCGTAGAGCGGCTTGCCAGCGTTCTTCTTGAGTTCCTTGCGGCTCAGCTTCGGTGCTTCCTCGCCGGGGGGGACGAGACGCGTGACGCGACCATCCTTGTCGACCAGGATCGCCTTGAAGTGGATCACGCGTCCGCCGTCAGCAATCGTGACACCGTTGACGTTGTCGACGATCCCGTCGGCAAGCGCGGGGGTCGGGAGGAGTAGCGCCGAAAGCGCCAACATTGCTCCCCTCCCTGAAAGGGAGGGGTTGGGGGTGGCTCGGCTGGTTGGGGCAACGTGCCGCCTGAACGACGGGCCAACCCACCCCCGGCCCCTCCCTTCCAGGGAGGGGAGCAGTGTTGCAGTGACGGAGGCATTCTCGATGAAGGGAAGCAGTGCTGTGGTGTTGCGCTTGATCACTTCGGCAATCTCCGTACCAGCGCGCTCGTGTCCTGGCGGGCGCCGCCCATTGCCTGAACATCGGCGTAGAATTGATCGACCAGCGCCGCGACCGGCAGGACCGCGCCGTTGCGTCGTGCTTCGTCGAGCGCGAGGCCTAGGTCCTTGCGCATCCAGTCGACCGCAAAGCCGAAGTCGAACTCGTCTTTTGCCATCGTCGGCCAGCGATTGACCATCTGCCAGCTCTGCGCCGCGCCGCCCGAGATCGCCTCGAACACCTTGTCGAGATCGAGCCCGGAGTTTTGCGCGAACCGCAGCGATTCGGCGACGCCCTGGATCACGCCAGCGATCGCGATCTGGTTGCACATCTTGGTGGTCTGGCCCGCGCCCGCCTCGCCGACGTGGACGATGCGTGCGGCATAGGCCTGCATGAAGGGTTCGGCCTTCGCCATCGCCTCGGCCGAACCGCCGCACATGATCGAGAGCTTGCCGTTCTCCGCGCCAGCCTGTCCGCCCGACACCGGTGCGTCGACTACCAGCGTGCGCTCGCCCGCGAGGCGTCGCGCGATCGAGGCCGAGACGGTGGTGTGATCGACGAACACCGCGTCGTCGCGCATTGCCGCGAACGCGCCGTCTTCGCCCAGAGTCACCGAGGCCAGATCGTCGTCGTTGCCGACGCAGGCGAATACCGCATCGGCGTCCTTCGCCGCGGCGGCCGGCGTGTCGGCGACCTTGCCGCCATATTTATCGGCCCATGCCAACGCCTTGGCCTGTGTCCGATTATAGACGGTGACGTCGTTCCCTGCCGCGGCGAGGTGTCCCGCCATCGGCGCGCCCATGACGCCGGTTCCGATGAATGCCAGTTTTGCCATAGCGTCCGCGCATAAGCGGTGTTTCCCATGCGCGCCAGATGGTCTAGCGGGTCGGGCATGGCTACCCACGCTGCCGTAGCGGCACCCACCCTCCCCGTCTCGATCGACGACGTCCGCGTCGCGCATGACCGGATCCGCGACTCGATCGTCCGCACGCCGACGCTGATCAGCAAGACGCTGAGCAAGATGACCGGCGCGACGGTGTATCTGAAGTTCGAGAACCTGCAGTTCACCGCGGCGTACAAGGAGCGCGGCGCGCTCAACACGCTGTTGCAGCTGTCGGCCGAGGCGCGCGCGAAGGGCGTCATCGCTGCGTCGGCGGGCAATCATGCGCAAGGCCTCGCCTATCATGCCAACCGGCTCGGCATCCCGACGACGATCGTGATGCCGACCAACACGCCGACCGTGAAGGTCATGCAGACCGAAGGGCACGGCGCCAACGTCGTGCTGCACGGCGAGACGTTCGATGCGGCCTATGCGCACGCGCGCATCCTGGAGGGCGAGTGCGGCTTCACCTTCGTCCACCCGTTTGACGATCCCCGCGTCATTGCCGGCCAAGGCACTGTCGCGATCGAGATGCTGGAGGACGTGCCACAGCTCGATACTCTGGTCATCCCGATCGGTGGCGGCGGTCTGATCTCGGGCATGTCGACGGTCGCGCGGGCGTTGAGCGAAGCGCCCGGCGGTCATCCGATCGAGGTGGTCGGGGTGCAGGCCGAGCTGTTCCCGTCGATGTATAACCGGATCAACGGCACCGACATGGCGTGCGCCGGCGACACGCTGGCCGAGGGTATCGCGGTCAAGGAGCCGGGCGCCATCACCTCGAAGATCGTTGCCGAACTGGTCGACGACATCGTCCTCGTCAGCGAACGGAGCCTGGAAGAGTCCGTCAGCCTGTTGCTCCAGATCGAGAAGACGGTGGTCGAGGGGGCTGGCGCTGCCGGGCTCGCCGCGCTGCTGTCGCATCCCGAGCGGTTTGCGGGGAAGACCGTCGGCATCGTGCTGTGCGGCGGCAATATCGATACGCGGCTGCTCGCCAACGTTCTGTTGCGCGATCTGGCGCGGTCGGGGCGGCTCGCGCGGCTGCGGATCCGGTTGCAGGACAAGCCGGGCGCGCTGTTCCATGTCGCGCGGATTTTCGACCAGGAACGCGTCAATATCATCGAGATCTATCACCAGCGCGTCTTCACGACGTTGCCGGCGAAGGGCCTCATCACCGACATCGAATGCGAGCTTCGCGACCGTGCGCATCTCGATCGGCTGGTGGGGGCTTTGCGGGCTGGCGGGTACGAAACGTCGACCGTCGAGCTGGCATAATCCCATTCTGATACGGTGATTTACCGCGTTAACCGACATTCGTGGTAAACCGATTGCACGTTGCCGCAGGGCGGCCATATACGGGGCGACGCGGCTGATCGCGCCTGCCTGAAGGACTTTTCGCTCGGTGACCGCGCCTTTCCGTTTCCCGCGCTTTTTTCGTCACCAGCCCTGCGCCGTGCCCGTATCTGCCGGATCGGCAGGAGCGCAAGGTGTTCACCGAACTGACCGGGCCGCATGCGAACGAGCTGAACGATGCGCTCGGGCGGATCGGCTTTCGTCGCAGCCAGGGTGTGGCGTATCGGCCGTCGTGCGCGGGGTGCATCGCCTGCGTCTCGGTCCGCGTGGTGACCGACGAGTTCGTGCCCAACGCGACGCAGCGAAAGTTGCTGAAGCGGCTCGGCGACATCGAAGTGACCGCGTGTAAGGCGTGGGCGACCGACGAGCAGTTCCAGTTGCTGCGCCGTTACCTCGGGACGCGGCATCCGGGCGGCGGCATGGCGGGGATGGACGAGGATGATTACGCGGACATGATCGAGCATTCGCCGGTCAATTCGGTGATCGTCGAGTACCGCGAGCCGTCGGTCGACGGTGTGCAGGGCGCGCTGATTGGCGCGTGCCTGACCGATCGGCAGGCGGACGGGTTGTCGATGGTCTACAGCTTCTTCGCGGCCGACGACACCGCGCGGCCGGGGTTCGGCAATTTCATCATCATGGACCACATCCTGCGCGCGCGCGATGCGGGGCTGCCGTACGTGTATCTTGGATACTGGGTGAAGGGCTCGCCGCGGATGGAGTACAAGACGCGGTACCGGCCGCTGGAAGTGCTGGGGCCGGCGGGGTGGCGGCGGCTGGAGGATGCTGATGTGGTGACTCAGGCTGCGCGGGTTGCGGCGTTGGTTTGAAGTTGGCGCTTAAGCCGATGGCTTTGGTTGAGTTGTACAGATTCCCCGAAGGCTACCTCCCCGGCGGAGGCCGGGGCCCAGTTGGGGAACGTTGCCGATTAAGGTCCGAGGTTCGTTACTTCCACCTTTCCAACTGGGCCCCGGCCTCCGCCGGGGTGGTGGTTCCTCAGTGGTTGCCGTCGACTGTCGAACAATAGAACCCCCTGTCCCCTTGTTCTCCCGCGAAGGCGGGAGCCCAGTCTGGATCCCCGCCTTCGCGGGGAAACAGTCTCAGTCCTCGCGCTGCACGACCACATCGACGTCGAGTTCCTCGCCACCCTCGCCCAGTCGCGAGCCCGCCACCGGCGCAGCGCCCGCCGCATCGAGCGCCATCGCGACGCGGACGTAATGCTCCTCCGGCGACATCCCCGTGCACGGATCGAACCCGACCCAGCCGAGCCCGTCGACGAATGCCTCCGCCCAGCCATGCGGCGTCGGCAGATGCACGACCTCGTGATCGTTGTGATGATACCCCGACACGTACCGCGCCGCGGCGCGCCGAGCGACCGTGCGGCAACGGCGAACATCTGCGCCATGTCGCGCGGCGTGGCGCTGTCCATGCGAAACGCGGCGGCGGCCGTGCGCCCCGGTTCGGGACGCCCGGCGTAGAACGCGAACCGCTTGTGGAGCGCTCGGTTCAAACGATGCAACGCGCCGATCCGATCGCGGGCGCCCTCGGCGGCATTGACCGCGAACTTGGCGATTGCCGTATCGAGGGCGGTCGCCTCGGTGGACCGAAGGTACAGCGCTGGCGGCAGCGTTTCGTGAACGCCGTGCAGGACGCCGTCGGAATGGCTGGTCAGGACCTCGCCTTTGACGGTGATCTCGATCCCGTCGACCGGCCCTTCGGCGTAGAGCATGGTCACTGCGTTACCGAAGCCGTCGCGACCGGGGCGCAATCGCGCATCACAATCGACGTCGATCCGCCATGACGCCACGGTCTGATCGTGGGTGTTCTCGGGAGTGAGACGGAGCATCTGCACCAAGCGGCCCTGCGGCTGCGCGAAGCGGTAGATCGTGTGATGGTCGATCGAGAGGCGCATCAGAGGAACTTGAACTGACGGCCGATCGCGCCGTGCAGCAGCGCGTTCTCGGCGATGAACGCCTGGAGATACTGGTGCAGCCCGGAGGCGATGACCTCGCCCGATCGCGTCTTTGCCATCCGCGACGCACGCATCCGCGCCATCCGGTCGGCCTCGCCGTGATTCCCGGTCCGCTTGGCGAGCAGGTTGAGCACGTCGACCGTCTCCTCCACTGACGCGGCGAGACTGCGCGGCAGTTCGGACCGTGCGAGCAGCAGGTCGATGACGTCGGCAGGACGCAGCCCGTCATTGTAGAGCCAGCGATAGGCCGTGACCGCCGACACGGTCTGGAGGATCGTCGTCCACTGGTCACGGTCGATCGCACCGCCGAGCCGTTCGCCCTCGGGCAGCAGGATGTGGTATTTGACGTCGAGCAGACGCGCGGTGTTGTCCGCGCGCTCAACCGCCTGGCCGAGCCGGATGAACCACGTCGTCTGGTTGCGGAGCATGCGGTGGACCGCGCCTTCGAAGCCGCGGGTCTCGTTCTTGACCGCCTCGACGAGGTTCAGCTGCGAGGTCGTGCTCCCCGGCGTCGCGCGGTTCTCGAACAGCAGCCATGCGCGGTTGATCGCGGTCCAGGCCTCACGGGTCAGCGCGGTGCGGACCGCCTTGGCATTGTTGCGCGCCATGTCGAGGCAGCGGACGATCGATCCTGGATGGCTTGAATCCAGCGTCAGGAACCGGACGACGTCGCGCTGCCCGATCTCGACGCCGGTCGCGGCGAAGGCCTCGTCGGTCTCGGTGACGGCCAAAGCGGATGCCCAGGCGGCGTCGCCCGAGGGTTGCGACGAGAGCACGTCGAGGCGGACGGTGGCTTCGACGAGCCGGGCGATGAAGTCGGCCCGCTCGAAATATCGGCCGAGCCAGTAGAGCGAGGGATGCGGTGCGCGACAGCATCAGGCGGTCCCGCCCGACGTCTGTGCGCGCGATGTCTGTGCACCGAGCATCTGCGTCATGCCGCCCATAGTTTGGGTCATCCCGCCGGCGTTCATCCGCTGCGATTGATCGGCCATGAGGACGAAGCTGTCCTTGGTGCCGCCGCCCTGGCTCGAATTGACCACCAGCGATCCCTCCTTGAGCGCAACGCGGGTTAGGCCGCCGGGAACGACCTGCACGCCCTTCGACCCGCTCAGCACGAAGGGGCGGAAGTCGACGTGACGGGGGCTGAGGCCGCCTTGTGCCATCGTCGGGACGGTCGACAGGGCAAGTGTCGGTTGCGCAATGTAGCGGTGTGGCTCCGCAATGAGCGCGGCGCGAAAATCCTCGATTTCCTGTTTCGAGGCGGTCGGGCCGACCAGCATGCCGTAGCCGCCCGAACCGTCGACCAGCTTGACGACGACGTCTTCGAGGTTGTCGAGGACGAACTTCAGCGCCTGCGGTTCCCGGCAGCGCCAGGTCTCGACGTTACGCAGCTTGCACTCGCCGCCCGAGTAGAACTTCACGATGTCGGGCATGTAGCTGTAGATCGCCTTGTCGTCGGCGATGCCATTGCCCGGCGCGTTCATGATCGCAACGTTGCCGGCCGCATAGGCTGCGATCAGACCGGGGACGCCCAGCGCGGAGTCGGGACGGAACACAAGCGGGTCCAGATAGTCATCGTCGATCCGGCGATAGATCACGTCTACCTTCACGCGACCCGCGATCGTCCGCATCCAGACGATGTCGTCGTCGACCACCAGATCGGCGGCTTCGACGAGCTCTATACCCATCGAATCAGCCAGGAAACTGTGCTCGTAATAGGCCGAGTTGTAGTGGCCGGGGGTCAGCAGCACGCAGGTAGGGTTCGAGCCCGTGCCGTGCGGGGCTACCGACTTCATCGTCTCAAGTAGCAGGTCCGGATAGCTGTCGACTGCCGCGACACGGAACTCGCGGAAGAGTTCGGGGCAAAGACGGAGCATCGCCTCGCGGTTTTCAAGCATGTAGCTGACGCCCGACGGGGTGCGGGCGTTGTCTTCGAGCACGAAGAAGTCGTCGGGGCCGGTGCGGACGAGATCGATGCCGCAAATATGCGCCCAGACGCCGTGCGGCGGGCGGATACCGGCGATCTCGGGCCGGAACTGCGCGTTGCCGAGCACGAGGTCTTCGGGGAGGATTCCCTCCTTCAGGATGCGTCGTTCGCCGTAAATGTCGTCGAGGAACGCGTTGATTGCCTCGACGCGCTGGACGAGTCCTTCGGACAGCCGGGTCCACTCGTCGTGCAGGAATACGCGCGGGACAATGTCGAACGGGATGATCCGCTCGGCGGCCTCGTTCTCGCCGTAGACCGCGAAGGTGATGCCGAGTTGCCTGAACGTCGTTTCGGCGGCTTCCTGCCGGCGTCGCAGCTCGGCGTCGGGCGTATCCCTCGATCCACTTGCCGAGAGCCGCCAGTTCGGGCCGGGCGGTCGTGTCGCCCGGGGTGCCCATGATCTCGTCGAACGCTTGTTTCCCCATCGAAACGGTCAATTCCCCATCAAGCGTTGCGGTTCCATGCTGCAACGCATCGCTGCGCTGCACAAGGTCTGAATGTGTATTTGCTCCCCTCCCTGGAAGCGAGGGGCTTGGGGGGGTGGGTCGGCGTGAGGCAGGTACTGCGCCAGCCAATGGACCTACCCACCCCTAACCCCTCCCTTTCAGGGAAGGGAATCCTCTTAGGCTCCCAAGCCTTCCAGTAGGCCGGGGGGTAAGGACCTGTGGGAGGACCATGGGTTCGGCTGCGCCCGGCGCATAGTATAGGTACAGCGGCACGCCGGCGCGGTTGTGGGCTTGGATGAAGCGGCCCATGACCGGGTCGCCGTCGGTCCAGTCGCCGATCAGCGCCGCGACCTTGTGCTTGGCGAAGGCGTCGCGGACGCCGGTCGTGTCGATCGCCGCTTTCTCGTTGACCTTGCACGTCAGGCACCAGTCGGCCGTGAAGTACACGAATACCGGACGCTTCTCGGCGCGCAGCGAGGCGAGCTTGGCCTCGGTGAACGCTTCGTCGCCCGCGGTGGCGGTCTTGGCGGCGACCGGCGGTGCGCGTGAGATCAATACCGCGCTGCCAACGAACAAGACGAGCAACAGAACCTGCGCGACCGCGCCGAACGACTTGCCCTTGCGCTGGCGCGAGCCGCCGATCCACAGCACCGCGCCGACTGCCAGCACCGCGACCAGCGCGAGCGTCAGCGTATCCACGCCGGTCTGGCGCCCGAGCACCCAGCCGAGTGCGATCGCGGTGAGGAACATCGGCACCGACAGGATGTGGCGGAACGTCTCCATCCACGCGCCGGGCTTTGGCAGCCAGCGCCGCCACGAGGGGATGAACCCGATCGCGAGGAACGGGAGCGACAAGCCGATGCCGAGCCCGCCGAACACGGCGAGCGCCGCGGGCCACGGCAGCACCAGTGCCGCGCCGAGCGCCGCGCCCATAAACGGCCCGGTGCACGGCGTCGCGATGAACGCAGCGAGTGCACCGGTCGCGAACGCGCCGCTCGCGCCACTCTCGCCGGCAAACCGCGGTGTCGGGACCTCGAACAGCCCGGCGAGGTTGAACGCGATCGCGGTGCTCAGCAGCAGCAGCGCGACGATCGCGCCGGGATGCTGCAACTGGAACGCCCAGCCGACCGCGGACCCGCCTGCGCGCAGCGCCAGGATCGCGCCGCCGAGGCCGAGACACACCAGGACGACGCCTGCGGTGTAAGCCAAGGCCTCGCCCCGTGCGTCCTTCTCGCTTGCGCCACCGCGGGCGAGGCTGAGTGCCTTGAGGCTAAGGATCGGGAACACGCAGGGCATGATGTTGAGGGATCAGCCCGCCGAGCACTGCGCCAGCGAATGCGATCAGCGCGGTAAGCCAGAGGCTTTCGCCGCTGGCGTTGGTCGCGTCACCGCCGGCTGCTTCGGCCACCGCGCCGGGCGTCGCCTTGACGCCGAGCCCCTGCCCGTCGCCGATCCGCAGCACGCCCTCGATCGGTCCGCCAACCTTGGCGTTCGCCGCGACCTTGGTGCTGATCGTCAAACGGTCGCCGTCGCGCGTGACCGTCTGCGCTGCGCCATTCTCGATCGCGCCGGTGGTGACGGGGAAGAAATACGCCTTGTCGATCTTCGCGCCTGCGGGGAACGGCACCGCGATGCGCATCGTGCCGTTGCTTGTCGCGTAGGTCGCGCCGGCATCGAGCGGCTTGGGAATCGCCTGACGCCAGCCGGCGAACGCGGCGGCCTGCGATGACGCGCCGTCACCGATCGTGAGGTCGAGCGAGAGCGCCTTCTCTTCGGGTACGCAGATCGTCGCCGAGCAGACGAGATAGCTTGTCTTCAGGCGGATCGGGAATCTCGTGCCTGCCGCGAGCCCCGCCGGGACCTGGATCGTCACGAGCGGCGCATAGGGCGCCTCATAGACATAGTTCATCAGGCCCGCGATCAGCAGCGTCGTCGGCACCGGCCATTCCGGCTCACCCGCCTTCGCGCCCGTCGGCAGCGTCCAGTCGAACGTCGCCGGAAAGCCCGCATCGCCCGGGTTGCGCCAATAGCCGTGCCAGCCGGTCTCGGGCGTCGTCGCGAGCGCGATCGTCAGTGGCGCGCCGGCCTTCGGGTGATCGCTTTCGGCGACCAGCTTCATCATCAGATGCTGGCTGGAACCGTTCAGCGACTCTGCAAGCGCGGGCGCACTCGCCAGCCCGCAGACGGCCAGCAAGACCGTCATGAGGACGCAACGTAATCCGCGCATGGCCATCCTTGTTTCGTTCATCGCGCAAAGCCATAGCGGTGACCTTGTCGTATTGCACTTCAAAGCGACGGCCTCGCTCGATGGTGGTCGCTTGCTAAAGGACTGTTCGTGAAAGCACTTATCGCCGCGCTCCTGCTGACTTCGGCCGCTTCGGTCTCCGCCCAGACGGCACCGCCTCCCGCGGCGACTCCGAAGACCCCGCCGAAACTGATCGTCGCGATTTCGGTCGACCAGTTCGCCGCCGACCTGTTCCAGCAATATCGCAACCATTATACCGGCGGCTTCACCCGACTGCTGAACGGCGCGGTGTTTCCGAGCGGGTATCAGAGCCATGCCGCGACCGAGACGTGCCCTGGCCACTCGACGATCCTGACCGGCATGCGGCCTGCGCATACCGGCATCATCGCCAACAACTGGATCGACCAGCGCGCGGGGCGGCCCGACAAGGTCGTCTACTGCTCGGAGGACGAGCGCGTTACGGGCAGCACACACGACAGCTACACCGTGTCCGACATGCATCTGAAAGTGCCGACGCTCGGCGAGATGATGAAGGCGCGCGATCCGCGGACGCGCTCGGTATCGGTCGCAGGGAAGGATCGCGCGGCGGTGATGATGGGCGGCCACAAGGTCGACGAGCTCTGGTGGTGGGACGGCAAGACTTACGTTTCATATGCTGGTCGCGCGGTGCCGCCGGCGGTGCAGCGGACGCGCGACGCGGTCGCCGCGCTGATCGCCAAGCCGCAGGCGGCGCTGCCGCTGCCCGGCTATTGCGCGGGCGTGAACCATCCGATCGTGATCGCGGGCAAGACGTACGGCCAGGGGCGCTTCGAGCGCGAGGCTGGCGACGCGAAGGGCTTCCGCGTGTCGCCGGCTTCGGATGCGGCGGTGTTCGCGATGGCGGCGGCGCTGGTGCAGGACATGAAGCTCGGCAAAGGGCCGCAGACCGACATCATCGATATCGGCGCATCGGCGACCGATTATGTCGGGCATACCTACGGCACGCAGGGCACGGAAATGTGCATCCAGATGGCCGAGCTCGACAAGACGCTGGGCGATTTCTTCGCGGTGATGGACGAGACCGGCGTCGATTACGAGGTCGTACTGACCGCGGATCACGGCGCGCATGACGCGACCGAGCGCCAGCAGCAGCGCGCGATGCCGATGGAGGCGCACATGGACGAGAACGTGCTCGCCAAGCAGGTCGGCACCGCGATCGCCAAGGACATGGGGCTGCCGGGTAGTGTGCTGCTCGGGACCGAAGGCGACGTGTATATCGACGACACGCTGCCGGCCAAGACGCAGGCCAAGGTGCTTGCCGAGGCGCTGCGTCGCTATCGGGCGATGCCGCAGATCGCGGGCGCCTACTCCGCCGCCGAGATCATGGCGACGCCGATGGCGAAGTCTCCGCCCGAGACGTGGACGCTGATCGAGCGCGCGCGGGCGTCGTTCTATCCGGAGCGGTCGGGGCAGATGGTGGTGCTGCTCAAGCCGCGCGTGACGACGATCGTGTCGCCGGCGGGGGGCTATGTGGAGACGCATGGGTCGCCGTGGGATTACGACCGCCGCGTGCCGATCCTGTTCTGGCGCAAGGGGATGACGGGATTCGAGCAGCCGTTGTCGGTGGAGACGGTGGATATCGTTCCGACCTTGGCGGCGACGATCGGTTTGCCTGTGAGTGGATTGGACGGGCGGTGTCTGGATCTCGATCCGGGGGCTGCGAGTACATGCCCAGGCTGAGCGCCGCGTCTCCCCGAGAAGGTTTGTTCTCCCGCGAAGGCGGGAGAACATACTAGACGAGTATGGCGCCCCCTCGCCCGTTACTCTGGATCCTGACTTTCGTCAGGATGACGGAGACGGGGTGGCGAGGGTACGAACGCTCACCGCGTCTCGAACGGCCGCAACCCGGTGCCCAGCCGGTTCGCGCCGAGTGCGAGCTTGTCGTGGCTGTAGTCCGCCAAGAACGCCGGGCTGCTGCTGTCCCCAGGTGACAGCCGCGCGTCGTTCCCCTCGACCCGCAACCCTGTCGATCGGTACGTCTGCGCCTCTGCCGCAACCACAATTAGACCGGTGTGGTTCTCCTTGTTGCGCCCCTGCACGAAGGTGTTGCGCGCGATCAGCCCGGTCGCCCCTTCGGGGGAGGTCGATCATGTAGTTGGTCTTCTTCCCAGCGGTATCGTCGAAGCTGTTGTCGGTGATCGACACATTAGGCACGCGGAGCTTGACGTAATGCCCGCCCGTCCCGCGCTCGAACCGCGAGTTGGTGATCGTCACGCTGCCCTTGTTGGCGAGGTAGATCGCGTGCGAACAGCCGGGCGATTCGTCGCACTGGCCGAGCCCGGCGAAGGTGGAATGGTCGATCAGGATCTTCTGACCGGTCGGTTCGCCGCCGAGGATACCCCTCCTGGCTGTCGAGGAACATCGCGTTGGTGACGGTCAGGTCGCCCATCTCGGTGCGGATGCCGGCGCCGTTGCCGTCCGACACGCGGTAACCGCGGAAGACGAGGCCGTCGACGACCGAACCCTGCCCGCGCAGGACCAGCGCCGCCTTGTCCTCGCAGGCGACCTTCTCGAAGATCGCGGTGCCGGGCTTGACCGCCTTGAAGGTGATGTGGCCGCCGGCCTGGACTGCGCATTGCCGGTAGGTGCCGGGCGCGATCAGGATCGTCGCGGTGCCCAGCCGGATCGACGAGACCGCCTCCTGCAACGTCGCGAACCCCTGCCCGTTGATCGTGAACGGCGCGGAGTTCTGCGCAAACGCGGGAGCGGCGAACAGCGCGAGTGCCAGCAACGATCGTTTCATCCGAAATCCTCTTCGTTCCGCGGCGGTTGCCCACCGACGATATGGGCTGCGTGATCGCACGGAACGTCGCGCTTCGACCAGTCCGTTCGCCCCGCTTTGGCGACGCCTGTCCCGTTATGAAGCATTGGAAAGAATGAACCGGCCTGGGCCGATCCCGGCGGCCGCATATTGTCGTGACCGCGTCGAACGCATAATACCGCTACCGTAACAAGGCCGGCGGGGGGAACCGTCCGGCGCGGGGGATCCACATGCACGCCATGACGCCGACGGAGGTCTTCCTCCTCGCGATACTCATCATCTTTACCGTGCCGTATCTGGTGTGGCGGCTCGGGCGGACCGATTACTGGGCGCCGCTGGTGGTGGTGCAGATCTTCGGCGGCATCCTGCTCGGGCCGGGCGTGCTCGGCGCGGCGTATCCCGATTATTACGCGACGGTCTTCACGCCCGCGACCTTGGGCTCGCTCAACGGCATCGCGTGGTGGGCGGTGATGATGTTCGTGTGGGTCGCCGGGATCGAACTCGATCTCGGCGAGGCCTGGAAACGCCGCGGCGAGACCGGCGTGACGGCGGGGTTAGCGCTCGCAGTGCCGCTGATTACCGGCAGCATCGCCGCGGTGCTGATGTTGCGTTATCCCGGTTGGCGGGGGCCGGACGGCGCGACGTGGCAGGTGGTGCTTGGCATCGGCATGGCCTGTGCCGTGACCGCGCTACCGATCCTGGTGCTGTTCCTCGAGAAGCTCGACGTGCTCCGCCAGCCGATCGGCCAGCGGATCCTGCGTTATGCGAGCCTCGACGACATCGCGATCTGGGGCGTGCTGGCGATGATCCTGCTCGATTGGGAGCGTGTCGGTCGTCAGGGCGGCTTCCTGGTCGGGTTCGCGATTGCCACGTTGCTCGTGCGCAAGTTGATGGCGCGGATCGAGGAGCACGATCGCTGGTATGTCAGCCTGATCTGGCTGGCCGGCTGCGGGTTCGCGGCGGATTGGGCGGGGCTGCACTTCATGGTCGGCGCGTTCCTGTCGGGCGCGGTGCTCGATTCGAAGTGGTTCACGACCGCGAAGATGGACCAGTTCCGCCACTTCGTGCTGCTCGCGGTGATGCCGGTGTTCTTCCTGTCTACGGGGCTGAAGACGCAATGGGCGGTCGGCGGTTACGCGGTGTTCGGTGCGGCGGCGCTGCTGCTGGTCGCGTCGGTCGGCGGCAAGCTGGCCGGGGTTCACGCCGCCGGGCGGATCCTGAAATGGCGGCCGGGCGAGGCTTCGGCGATCGGCTGGCTGCTCCAGACCAAGGCGTTGATCATGATCATCTTCGTCAACATCCTGCTGGATAAGAAGATCATTACGAATGAGACGTTCACGGCGCTGCTGCTGATGGCGCTGGCGAGCACGATGCTGACGGTGCCGGTGGTTGCGCCGAAGTTGAAGAAGCTGGTGGGGTTGGTGGGGAAGAGCGGGTGACGTTTTCTTCCCCCCTCCCTGGAAGGGAGGGGTTGGGGGTGGGTCGGCCTGCTCGTGCCGCCGACTTTGCCCGATGCGGAAGCCTACCCACCCCCCGCCCCCCTTTCAGGGAGGGGGAAGTAGGCTTAGCCGCCCGCGTTAAGCAGGTCGTGGCGTTTCAGGGCGTGGCGGAGTTGATCGTAGCTTAGGCCTAGCGCTTCGGCGGTGGCGCGCTGGTTGAAGCGGTGTTCCGACAACGCGCGCGAGAGCAGGTCGCGCTCGAAGCGGGAGACGCGGGATTTGAAGTCCGAGGGGCCTTCCTCGCACGCGACGACCGGGTCCTCGCCTTCGTCCGGTTCGGCAGCGCGCGGCGCCACAACCACAGGCTTCGGCGCAGTCGACCCGCCGGGGCGGTGTGGCGACTGGAACGGGTCGATCTCGATCGCGTCGATCGGTCCCGCCTGCTCCCAGCGATACACCGCGCGCTCGACGACGTTGCGGAGTTCGCGGACGTTGCCGGGCCAGCGGTAGGCGATCAGCGCATCCATCGCCGCCGGGCCGAACCCCTCCCAGCGTTCGCGCCCCAGCTCGGACGCCATGCGTCGGCCGAAATGTTCCGCAAGTACCACCACGTCGCCGGTCCGCGCGCGCAGAGGCGGCAACGTCACCACCTCGAATGACAACCGGTCGAGCAGATCTGCGCGGAATTCGTGGCGGTCCACCTTGTCGGGGAGATGCTCGTTGGTCGCAGCGACGATCCGCACGTCGACGCGCATCGGCCGAGACGAGCCGATCCGCGTGATCTCGCCATATTCGACCGCGCGCAACAGCCGGTCCTGCGCCGCCATCGACAGCGTACCGAGTTCGTCGAGGAACAGCGTGCCGCCATCGGCCTCCTCGAACCGCCCTACCCGCGCCTTGGTCGCGCCGGTGAACGCGCCCGCTTCATGCCCGAACAATTCCGCCTCGATCAGCGTCTCGGGCAACGCCGCGCAGTTCATGATCACCAGCGGCTGATCCCACCGCGGCGACAGGCGGTGAAGGCGTTCGGCGACCAGTTCCTTGCCCGTGCCGCGCTCGCCGATCACCAGCACGGGCCGGTCCAAGGCGGCCGCCCGCGACGCGCGTTCGAGCGCGGCCATGAACGTGCCGGATTCGCCGATGACCTGGGTTGTTCGTTCCATGGCGAAGATGTGGCGCGGATTCCCAACTCTTGGCAAGCTTCCGCCACAGCCCAAACACCTGAAATCACGCAAACCCCCTGCAATTCCGCCATTTTCGAAACTGGCACGACAGATGCAGTGCTTCAGGCAACCCGCCGAATAGCGGAACCGACCATCCTCAAAGGGGACCCACCATGTTCAACACCAATATCGCCCGCACCGTCGTCGCCGCCCTCTGCACCATCGTCGCCAGCGCAACCTGCGTCATCGGCGCGGTAGGACCTGCGACAGCAACCAACATGACGCCTATCGCGGCAACCACCGCAATCGTGGCATAAGACTCCCGACGCTCGCCGAGAGCATCGGGCCGACCCCTGGAGTAGGATTTACATGGGCATCTTTTCCCGCACCCGCGACATCGTCGCCGCCAACTTCGCCGATCTCATCGAGAAGGCCGAAGACCCGTCGAAGATGATCCGCATGATCATCCTCGAGATGGAGGAAACGCTGGTCGAGGTTCGCGCCTCCGCCGCGCGCACCATCGCCGACCAGAAGGAGATGCGCCGCCATATCTCGAAGCTGGAGCAGCTTCAGGACAACTGGACCGAGAAGGCCGAACTGGCGCTGAGCAAGGACCGCGAGGACCTCGCCAAGGCTGCGCTGGTCGAGCGCCAGAAGGCGTTCGACATGGCCGAGCAGCTGAAGGCCGAAGTCGGCGTGCTCGACGACGCACTTCGGGCTTCCGAAGAGGACATCGCCAAGCTCCAAACCAAGCTCCGCGAGGCACGCACCAAGCAGAACGCGGTGCAGACCCGGCTTGAGAGCGCGAACAATCGCACCCGGCTGCGCGAGATGTACAACGGGCCGAAGACGCACGAAGCGTTCAGCCGCTTCGACATCCTCGACCGCCGCGTCGACGAGGCCGAGGGCCGCGCGGACGCGATGGGGCTCGGGGTCGTCAAGACGCTCGAAGAGGAAATCGCCGAGCTGCGCAGCGACGACAAGGTCAACGCCCAGCTCGCCGCGCTCAAGGCGCGCATGAAGAAGGACGACTGAGATGGATGACCTGACCCCCGTTCTCGTCTGCGCGGTCCTCTTCATCGGGCTGCCGTGGGTGATCCTGCACTACATCACCAAGTGGAAGCAGGCGCCGCGGATTACCGAGGAAGACGAAAAGCTGCTCGACGAGATGCAGGCCTTGGCCCGCCGCCTCGAAGACCGCGTGATGACCGTCGAACGGATCATCGCCGCCGACAATCCCGACTGGAAGCCGGGTCTCGGTACCACGCAATCGCCGTATCTGTCGGACCTTCAGTCCGACCGCACTTCTGATCGGAGGAACTGAAATGTCCGGCAGCCGCACACAGTTTTACCTCGATAAGCAGAACGCCAAGTGGAAGGGCGTCTGCGCCGGGATCGCCGACTATACCGGCGTCGATGCGCTCTTCGTCCGTGTCGGCATGGTCGTCCTGACACTTGCGGGGGGCTTTCCCTGGACGCTGCTGGCCTATTGGATGGTCGCCTGGATGGGGCATGCCAAGCCGATCGGCCTGTACGAGACGCCCGACGACGCGAAGTTCTGGCAGGGCGTCCGGTCGAACCCGAAGCGCTCGACCGCCGAGGTCCGCAGCAAGTTCCGCGACATCGACCGCCGCCTCGCCGACATCGAGACGCACTATACCAGCCGCTCAAGCAACAGCCTCGCGGCAGAGATCGACAGCCTGCGCTGAGACGCGGCGTCAACAGGGAGACAGACGATGGATTGGGGTTTGATCATACCGATCGTGGCGATTTCGATCGGACCGGTTGCCTGGGTTGCGAACAACTGGGTGCGCGCAAAGCATGGCTTCGAGCCAGAAGCGCGCCGCCGCAGGCGCGGGCGGGACGGCGATGTCGACGGTGAGCGCCAGGTATTGCTGCTCAGCAACGAGAACGAGCGCCTGACCGGGCAGGTCTCCCGCCTCGAGGAACGGATCGCGGTCCTCGAGCGCATCGCCACCGATCCCGCCGAGCGTACCGCTCGCGAGATCGAAGCACTCCGCGATCGCTGAGGGACATCGATCATGGACGGATTTACGGTTTTCATGCTCGCGATCGTCTGCGTCGGCGCCCCCGTCACGCTCGGGATCGGCAGCGAGATGTTCAAGAGCTGGTTGCGGCACAAGGAGACGATGGCCACCGCGCTGAACGCGCAGACCGCGGAGAAGGCGGCGCAATATGCCGCCCACACCGAACGTCTCGAACAGCGCGTCCGCGTGCTGGAACGGATCGCCACCGATCGCGGCACCGGCGTCGCCGACGAGATTGAACGGCTCCGGGTCGAACCAACCCCATCCCAGGCGGTACTGTCACCCGCATCCCCACCGATCGCGCTGACGGCCCGCCACCCGAGCCTCGTTGAAGGAGAAACACGATGAACCCCTTTTCGATGGTCGTCTGCATCGTGCTGATCGTGATGGCCGCCAAGGTGCTGACCGCGCGCTACCGCGCGATGGGCGACGCCCCGGCCAAGCCGGCCGACAGCATCGATACGCTGCGGCTGCGCGACGAGGTGCAGCAGATGAAGGAGCGCATCCAGGTGCTGGAGCGCGTGATCACCGACAACCACAAGAGCGTCGATCTCGACCGAGAGATCGAACGGCTCCGCGACCGCTAGGAGGCGGACATGATCGAACCGAACGTCTATATCACCCTGGCGCTGGCGAGCCTTGCGGGACTGGCGATGATCGTCGCCGGTGGATTGGCCGGATGGCGCGAATGGCTCTCGCTGCGGCGGATGGAACTGGATCACATGCAGGACGGCCGCATGCCGGTCGCGGTGTCGACCGGCTCGCGGATCGAGATCGCGGACTTGAAGGAGCGGATCAAGAAGCTCGAGGCGATCGCAGCCGGGGTGGATCTTTAGGGCTCGCCCCGCAAGCATGTTCCCCGCGAAGGCGGGGGGTCCAGACTGGGCCCCCGCCTTCGCGGGGGAACACTGTAGTTGTGGCGCTAAGGCCGACCCGCTACCGCCCACGGCATGGCCACTCTCACCGACATTCTCGAGGAATACGACTTCCTCGAACCCGACGACCGCTATCGCCTGCTGATCGACCTCGGTAAAGAGCTCGAACCGATGCCGGATGCGCTGAAGACCGATGCGACGTTGGTGCGGGGATGTTCGGCTTCGGTGTGGGTGTATCCGACCACGACCGATGATGGCCGGCTGCACTTCCTGGCGGATTCGAATGCGGCGATCACCAAGGGGATCATCGCTCTGGTATTGCTGACGGTGCAGGATCAGGTGCCGGATGCGATCGTCGCGACAGATATCAAGGCGGAACTGGCGCCGTTCGACCTGAGCAAGCAGCTGAGCTCGAACCGGACTCAGGGGATTCCGAATATGATCGCTTTGATTCGCGAGACGGCGGAGCGGTACGCCGGCTGAACCTTTCGATCCTCCCCCGCCAGGGGGAGGTGTCGCCGAGGTGACGGAGGGGGAGGAACACGCAACGGAGGTTACCCCTTCCTCCCCCTCCGTCTGGCAAGGGCCAGCCACCCTCCCCTGGCGGGGGGAGGATCGTCAGGTTGCTGCGTATTCGGTGAGGTTCGCAACGACCTCGGTCAAGTCCGCACCAGCCGGGACGAGCATCCACCGATCCGGCCGAGCGCCATCGACCATCACCACTGCGTTCTTCGGGCAAACCCCGAGGCACTTGACCTCGACCACGCCGCGATCCGCCTTGCGGCCCTTCTTCACGCCGAGTGCCTGACGAAGCAACTTCACCAGCGGTGTCCGGCCCTTTTCGCCAAACCCACCGTCCAGCTTCTTCGAGCATTTGCCGCAGACCAGAACGCTACCTTGCCAGCGACTGGCGAGGACCCGGATCACGCCGGTTTCCAGGTCCGCTGGTCTTCGGCCACCTTCAGAACCTCGTACGCTGCCTGAACGCCCTGGAACCGCTTGGCCGCGTCCTTGTCGTTCGGCCGCACGTCCGGATGGTTCGCCTTCGCCATCCGGCGCCACGCCGCGCGGACGTCCTCGAACGTCGCGTCGGGCTCGAGGTCGAGCACCTCCAACGCGCGCATCTCGTCGCGCGAGCGGCTGCCGTCGCCCGAGCCGGCCCAGGCGTAATGCTTGGGATCGGTGTAGCCGTCCGCGGTACGCGTTTCCGCCGCCTCGCGCTCCGCCGCCTCCTCCGCGCTCAAGCCTTCGAAATAATTCCAGCCGCGATTATACTCGCCTGCGTGGTTCATGCAGAAATACCAGCGGTCGGGACTGTTGGGCGATTTCGGCGCCGGGCAGTTGCCGGGCTCGTTGCAGCCATGCCGATCGCACAGCCGGACGGTCACCGCCTCGGTGCTCGCGCCATACTCGCGCCAGCGCGGGAAACCCCAGTCGGAAGATCGTGTCGTGCTTCGAGCCATAGCGGTCCGAGATAGGCGTCCCCGCGGACAACGCAACCATACGCGGCAAGGCCGGCCGAAACTCCTCGGATTCGCCTATCTTCCGCACCGCAACATTCCGCCTTGAGTCAGACACCGTTCATCGATTACTGAACATGAACTATTTGTCATGTGGCATGGATAGATGCGTCCGGTGCGGACGTATTCCCGGCCGACACCTTAAGGACAGGAGCCCTGGTGCCGACTCTCATTCCAAAGCTTACCACATGGCGCGCGGATCTTCCCGCTTCCATCGTCGTCGCGCTCGTCGCGCTGCCCCTCTGTCTCGGCGTGGCGCTCGCCTCCGGGGCGCCACTGTTCGCCGGCATCATCTCAGGCATTGTCGGCGGTATCGCGGTCGGCCTGTTCTCCAAATCGCCGCTGTCGGTTAGCGGCCCCGCCGCCGGCCTGACGGTGATCGTGCTGACCGCGATCGAGAGCATGCCGAGCTATCAGATGTTCCTGATGGCCGTCGTCTTGGCGGGCGTTCTCCAGATTTGCTTCTCGCTGACCCGTGCCGGCATCCTCAGCGAATTCGTGCCGTCGTCGGTCATCACCGGCATGCTCGCGGCGATTGGCCTCATCCTGATCCTCAAGCAGATCCCGCACGCTGTCGGCTTCGACCGTGAGGCCGAGGGTATCTTCGAATTCACCACCGCGAACGGCATCAATACCTTCTCGCGCATCCTAGACAGCCTCAGCGCGGCCGTGACGCCGGGCGCGATCCTGATCGCTTCGGTCAGTCTCGCCTTCCTGTTCTGGTGGGATGGCGCCAAGCCCAAGGACGGCCCGTTGCGCTTCGTCCCCGGCCCGCTCGTCGTCGTGCTGATCGGCATCTTCGGCAACATGCTGCTCGGTGTCGTGAAGCCCGACTGGCAGCTTCAGGCGACGCATCTGGTGCAGGTGCCGATCACGCAGACGTTGTCGCAATTCCCTTCGCTGTTCACCTTCCCCGACTTCTCCGGGATCACGATGGGTATCGTCTGGAGTAGCGCCGTCACGCTCGCGATCGTCGCCAGCCTCGAATCGCTGTTGAGCGTCAAGGCGGTCGACGAGATCGATCCGCGCCGTCGCTCGACCGACAAGAACTGGGAGCTGATGGCACAGGGCGGCGGCAACATACTGTCGGGCCTGATCGGCGGCCTGCCCGTCACCTCGGTGATCGTCCGCTCGTCGGCGAACGTCGATGCCAAGGCCGAGAGCAAGCTGTCGACGATCCTGCACGGCTTCTGGCTGCTGGTCAGCGTCGCGCTGATCCCCGCAGTGCTGAACCTTATCCCGCTGTCGGCGCTCGCCGCGGTGCTGATCGCGACCGGCTACAAGCTGACCAAGCCCAAGCTGTATACCGAGCGCTTCAAGCAGGGCTGGACGCAGTTCATTCCGTTCGTCGTCACGGTGGCTGCGATCCTGTTCACCGACCTGCTCGAAGGCATCGTCATCGGCCTTGCGGTCGGCTTCGTGTTCGTCGTCGCGCGCAACTTCCGCACCGCGATCACGTTTGCCTGCGACGACGAGGGACTGCCTCGTCCGCGCGCGACGCAACCTGTACTTCATCCACAAGTATGAATTGCAGAAGTCGCTCGCCAAGGTGCCCGACAATGCGAACCTGCTGATCGACCTGTCGTCGACCAGCTATGTCGATCTCGATAATGTCGACATCATCAACGCGTTCATCAAGGGCGCGCAGTATCGCGGCATCACCGTGCTTATCCGCGGCGATCTCGCGATGCGCACGGTCAAGCTGATCAACGCCCCCCAGACCGAGGTCCGTTTCGCATGAGGCAGTACAAGCAGCTCTTGCTCGCCAACAAGGCGTGGGCGGCCGAGATCATTGAGGAGAGCGCCGACTTCTTCCAGCGCCAGCTGGTCGGCCAGAACCCGGAGTTCCTGTGGATCGGCTGTTCGGACAGCCGCGTAGGGCCCGAGCAGATGACCATGACGCCGCCCGGCAACATGTTCATCCACCGCAACATCGCCAATCTCGTCAACGACGACGACATGAACCTGATGTCGGTGCTGCAATATGCGATCGACGTGCTCGGCGTGCGGCACATCATCATCTGCGGGCATTATGCATGCGGCGGGATCCGCGCGACGCTGGACGGCGGCACCACCGGCCCCGTCGACGACTGGCTCTCGACCGCACGCTGCGTGCTGCACGACCATGCCGACGAGATCGACGCGCAGCCCGATCGCGAGCAGAAGGTCAACCGGCTGGTCGAGGTGAACGTCCGCGACCAGCTAGTCCGCCTCGCGCGTACCAAGACGATCCAGGGAGCGTTCGCGCGCGGCCAGGAAGTGCTGCTCCACGGCTGGGTCTACGACATCCGCGACGGGCTGATCAAACCGATGATGGAGATCGATTCGACGACCGTGCTCGAAGAGGTCGGTCGGCCGGACAAGGTGCTGGTGTAAGGCGTTCCCCCCTTCCCACCTTAGCCGTGGGAAGGGGCTATCTTTCGCTTACGAGCCGCGCCGCGCGGAGTCTGGCAGCATGAACTTGATACGGGTCGTCGTGGCGCCGCAACCGAGCCCCCCGTCGGGACGATACGTCTTGGCGTATTTGGCCTTGGTGAAGAACTTGGTCCCCGCCTCGGAGAAGATGAACGGGGGATAGCTCAACAGCGCACGCTGGTTGATGACGTTGCCGTCCGCGCCGATGTCGAACTGAACCTGGGTCCAGCCTTCGAAACCCCAACGCATCGCTTCCATCGGGAATGCTTCCGATCCCGGCTGGGATACCATCTTCGGTGGCGCATCCATGATCGCGCACTGGTTCGCGGTCAGACCACTCGACGCGAATGTCGCCCGCGCCGCGTCGATCTCGCCGTTGCGCTCCTCGATCGATGCGATGCGGATCAGCGCGCCGACGCGCAGCGGATCGTTCGGCTTCAAGGCTTTGTCGTCCGCCACCTGCCGAAGCGTGACGATCGCCGTGTCGTTCTTCTCGGATTTTCGCGTCCGAGCCACGGCGCCGTCGACCATCATCAACCGGATCGCCGCCCGCGCCTGGGGGTCGTTCGCATAGACGGGTTCCGATACCATCGGCGTCAGCGTCCGTTCGAATACCCCCTGGCCGCCAGATGTCGGTCACCGCATCGACGCGTCCCGGCAGGTCGAACGTCAGCCGCGCACTAGGCGGTGCATCGTTTGCGACCGCGATCGCCAGACCCCGCGCAGCCAAGGCCGCACGCTCTTCCCGCGCTACGGTAGGATTGTTCGTCAGGCGGTAGATTGCGGCGAGCGTACGCAAACCATTAGGCGACTGGGCGGTCGCCGATGCGAGTTCGGCGCGCTGTCCGGCGAGTGCGGCCGCCTGCGAACCGGTCGGTGCAGGGGCGACCGTGATGCCCTTGCTGGAAAGCCACTGTTCCAGGACGTCGTCTAGTCCGTCGTCGATCGACGGCCGCTCGAACGCGGTCGAACAGCGCATCTCGACCCGCACGTGATAGCGATAAAAGGCGGGGATCGCCTGGACCTTTTCGGCAGGCCACGACCAACCCTTGACCGCCCGCGCGAACTCCAGCGCGACCTGGCCGCCACCCGCGGCATAGATCGGTGCCGCCTGGTCGATCGTACCGTCGGACGCGATGTTGAATTCGACCACCGCAACGTCCTGCGGCTTGAGACCGGCATCGCCGCCACAATCCGGCGAGCGCATCTCCGCGGCAGGGTCGAACGATCCCTTCACCATGCGTCCCGCACCGGTATAGGCCATGTACCGCCGTGCCTCGTCCGCGTTCCCGCTCAGCAGGTACGCGATCGCGGCATCGGACCGCGCCGATGCGTCCATGATATCGACCTTGTCCGTTTCGAGGCCGCCGAGAAGCCGGATCGCCTGCAAGGCGCTGGCGCGGGCGCCGGCGATGTCCCCGGTGTTGAGCTTCAGGAGCGTCCGCTCACGCGCGAACCACGCGGCGACGCTCTTCTCGAGCTTCACCGTGCCGATCAACGCGTCGCTGCGTGCCAACGTCGCCGCCGCGGCGGTGGGATCGATGAAGATCTGCGCGGTCACCAGCGACAGCATCGCACCCAGCTTGTCGGCGGTACTGATCGCGCTCGCCTCCGCCTGCTGGAGCGCGGTCACGGCGCCCGCATAATCGAGCGTGTCGGTCGCGACTTGGCCGAGGATCAGGAAGGCGCGCGTCCGGTCTTCTGCAAGACTGGCATCGTCCGCCGGCAGCAAGGCGAGCCCGGCCCGTGCAGCCTTAACCGATTCGTCGGCGCGGTTCAGGGCGAACAGTGTCGGCGCCTTGCGGACCAGCACGATACCGCGGCTGCGTGACCCGGACTTGGTCCGCGTTTCCAGTTTCTCCCAGGCAGCAAGCGACGCCGCACGATCGGCCTTCGCATCCAGCGCCGTTGCCGCATCGAAATCTTGCTGGATCGTCGTTGGCGGCGGCGTCTGAGCGCCAACGGGAACTAGCCCACCCGCCATCGCCAACACGCCTGCACCCAACAGCGCGATCGTCTTGATACGCATCACATTCCCCACGTCGCAGCCCAGCGCTATTCCGCCGCAGTCTGCAATGGTTCGGGGAAGGATGCCAGAGGGTCTGTAAGCCGGGTTCTGTCCATTTCCGATCCTTCGATACGGAAGTTAGGCGACCATTCCTCTAGGACGACGGTTGCCCGCCGCCTCAAGCAATCAACCCGGGTGACGAGCTGAAACGAAGCCCATGTGCCACCCCCTATTCGATCTTGCTCCCGGTGGGGTTTGCCGTGCCGCCCCTGTTACCAGGCGCGCGGTGCGCTCTTACCGCACCCTTTCACTCTGACCGCCCCGACCAAAGCCGAGGGTTGGCCGTCTGCTCTCTGTGGCACTTTCCCTGAGGTCACCCTCGCCGGGCGTTACCCGGCACCGTCGTTTCGCGGAGCCCGGACTTTCCTCGCGTGTCCGAAAACACCCGCGGCCGCCCGACCCTCTGGCGAGGCGAGCCCTAGCGCGGGTGCGGGCGATGCACCACCGTTTTCGTTGGCGTATTTTGCGATCCTCCCCCGCAAGGGGGGGGAGGTGGCGCCGAAGGCGACGGAGGGGGGCGGATACGGAGCAGATGTTTCGCATGCCTCCCCCTCCGTCTGGCAAGTGCCAGCCACCTCCCCCCTGGCGGGGGAGGATGAGGATTAGTCGTCGCCCATCGGCTTGGGCAGCAACAACGCAAGAAGAATACACCGGCACTCCGCATCGACTTCGCCGTCGACCAGTTCGGGACGGAATCGCCGCTGGAACGCCATCGTCGCCGCCATGCGGTTCTCGACATCATAGCCGAAGCGTTCGAGTGCGAGGCAGAAGCCGCCCCTCGGTCCAGCCCGGGTCCATCAGATTCTTGGTCGGCCGCGGCAGCGCCAGCCGGCGCCGCGCGAGTTCGTGCCACGGGAACAGCTCGCCGGGATCGCGCTTGCGCACCGGTGCGATGTCCGAATGGCCGACGATGTTGCCGCGCGTGATCTCGTGGCGATCCTTGATCTCGGCGACCAGCTGCACGACCGATGCGATCTGCTCGGGCGGGAACGGACGATAGCCGAACTCGTGACCGGGATTGACGATCTCGATGCCGATGCTCGCGGAGTTGACGTCGTCGACGTCGCGCCAGTGCGACTTGCCGGCATGCCAGGCGCGCTTGTCCTCCGCGACCATCCGCAGGACCGTCCCGTCCTCTTCGACCAAGTAATGCGACGACACCTTCGCCTCGGGATCGCGCAAACGCGCGATCGCCGACGCGCCGTCCTTCATGCCGGTATAATGCAGCACGATCATCGTGATGGGCAGCGAACGATCGTCGAAATTGGGTGACGGGGTCTCGATGAACTTCAAGCCAGCTTCCCTTTTTGCCAACGGGCCAGCACCGATGGCGCAGTCTCGACCGCGATGATCGTGACGTTGCATTGTGACGCCACCGCTCGACCGCATCAATAGCCTACGCGCGTAAGCAGACGCTTCGTGAGGCGCGCGCGGACGGGGCTACACGTCATTTGGCGCGTCCCTCTTGCCGTCGGCCCGCTTCCGGGCGAAAGCCGCTCCCGAAAAGGGAGTTGCCATGTCCGTGATGTCCGACCGCTGGATCCGCGAGCGCGCGCTGGGCGATGCGATGATCGAACCGTTCCACGAAGCGCAGCGCCGCGACGGCTGCATCTCGTACGGGCTGTCGTCCTATGGCTACGACGCGCGCGTTGCCGACGAATTCAAGATCTTCACCAACGTCGACAGCGCAATCGTCGACCCGAAGGACTTCGCGGCGAACAGCTTCGTCGACCGCAAGACCGACGTCTGCATCATCCCGCCGAACAGCTTCGCGCTGGCCCGCACCGTCGAATATTTCCGCGTGCCGCGCGACGTGCTGGTGATCTGCCTCGGCAAGTCGACCTATGCGCGGTGCGGGATCATCGTCAACGTGACCCCGCTGGAGCCGGAATGGGAGGGGCATGTGACACTGGAATTCTCCAACACCACGCCGTTGCCGGCCAAGATTTATGCGAACGAAGGCGCGTGCCAGTTCCTGTTCCTCAAGGGGAACGAGCCTTGCGAGGTGAGCTATGCGGATCGCGCGGGGAAATACATGGGCCAGCGCGGGGTGACGCTGCCGCGGCTTTAGGGTTGGGCTTGGGCTTGGGCTTGGGCTTGGGAGAAACTGAGTCAGGCGGCTACCGCGAACCTCGAGGCAACAAGCGGATCACACGTCCCCGCACCCGACCTCCCCAGCGGAGGCCTGGGCCTCAGTAGCAATGTCTCGGTTACGGCGCTCACCGTTCAATTGACAGCGTCCCCAATTGGGCCCCGGCCTTCGCCGGGGTAGTGCCGTGCTTTTGTTGGTCGACGATGTTTACGGGTATCGACAACGGTACGATCGCTTAGGAAGCGCACACCCGCGGACAAAAATGACACATCGTCGTCTGCATGCAACCCAACAGCGGACGACTCGCCTGCTGCCAAGACGGCACGTCCATATGGCGTAGTGCTTTACAGCAGATAATAGCTCGCCGCCCGGCAGATACAGATCCTATCTACCTGTTTCAGCTTGTTTCCCCGCGAAGGCGGGAACCCAGACTGGGCTCCCGCCTTCGCGGGAGAACAAGGTAGCAAGCCGGCTTTCAGATCACCCCGCTCTGACGAACAGAGAGTGGTGATCGTCGCGCGGTACTCAGCGAGTCGCAATCTGCTGCGATTGTCGCGCCAATGCACGGCTAGCCAGATCGTGCGACGAGGCCACTGCGCCCGATGGCAGGTCCATCGCGACCGCTGGGCGGTCGAGCACCGCCGCATACAGCGCGCGTGCCTCCGACTCGCGACCGGTGCGATGATAGACCGACGCCAGGTTGAGCATCAGTTCGGGGCGCTGTGGGAAGATCTTCCGCTCGGCGACGATGCGCTGTTCCGCCGTCGACAGGTCGCCAGCTGCGATCGCGACGTAGCCAGTGCGATCAGTCGACGCGGACTGGTCCGCCAACGCCGGCGTGGCTGAACCCAAGGTTGCTAGAACGAACAGGACGGTCTTGCGCATCATCCATCTCCACTGACCTTCGCGTATCGGAAGGTTTCATTTTTGTGACAACGGTGTGTCACTTCGATGACTGTCATACAAGTACATTGATCAAGTTCGGTCCCGCGAGCGGATTATCTCTATTCGATGCACCACGACGCGTTCCGCCGCTTCCGTTCGTCCGACGTCCGGTGCCGACCGCACGACAAAAAAGGGCGGTCCCGGAGGACCGCCCTTTGGACGTTCGATACTGTACGCAGCAGGACCTAGAAGGCGTTGCGATACTGCTCGTTGCCGATGAAGCCGAGCTTGGTGATCGCAGACCGCTTGATGACGGCCAGCGTGCGATCGACCACTTCATACTTCGACTCGGGATCGGGCTGGAAGTGGAGTTCGGGCTCGGGCGTCATGCCGGCGGACTGGTCCAGATACTGGCGCAGCGTCACCTCGTCGACCGGCGAACCGTTCCACGCAACCGTACCGGCGGGATCGATCGAGATCTTGTTCTTCTGCGGATCGACCGGGTTCTGCGGCTGGTTCTTGCTGTTGACCGGAAGGTCGACCTTCACCGCATGCGTCTGAATGGGGATCGTGATGATGAACATGATGAGGAGAACGAGCAGGACGTCGATCAACGGCGTCATGTTCATTTCCATCATCGGCGCGCCATCTTCTTTGCCGCCGCTCATTGCCATCTTATACTACTCCTAAATACGTCCGAGCGATCATCAGCGTTCGGCATCAGCGTTCGCCATCAACGTTCGGTGGTGCCGCCGGGAGGCGGTTCGGAGATGAAGCCGACGCGGGCGAACCCAGCCTGCTGCATCGTGTAGATCGTCGCGCCGATGCAGCGATACGGTGCGTTCACGTCGCCGCGGATGTGAGCCTCGGGCAATTCGAGACCAGCCGCGTTGACACCGCCCTGACGTGCGATCTCAGCCTTCAGCTTGTCGACGGCACGCTGCAGCAACTCTTCGTGAGTCACCGGCGAAAGACCCCAGTACACCTGGCACTGTCCGCCAGCCGACGTTACCGACAGCGAGACGTTCTCAGGCTTGGTCATCGTCGGATCGAACCGAACATCCGGCAGCTTCAGCTGCACAGCCTGGACCGCGACGGTCGTCGTCACCAGGAAGATGATCAGGAGCACGAGCATGACGTCGACCAGCGGCGTCGTATTGATGTCCGATATCGAACTCTCGGTGGAATCGCCACCAACACTCATCGCCATGTGCGAACTATCCTATCCATATAATCGCCACCGGAACCGCCGGCGGCAATGAAGCGGGGCGGCTGCGAACAGCAGCCCCGCCTTTCGCGTCTTAGTTGGCGCGCGGTACGCCACCGGTCTGGCCGGCAGTCGTGGTCGTCGTGGCAGGCTTGGCCGAAACCGGCTTGGCAGCCGTTGCGATCGACGGACGCACTGCGCCGTTCGAAGCCAGGAAGCCGAGCACGTCGTTCGAGAAGGCCGACAGGTCCTCTGCGATCGACTTGTTGCGGCGCTGCAGCCAGTTGTACGACAGAACGGCAGGAACCGCGACGACCAGACCGAGGGCGGTCATGATCAGTGCTTCACCGACCGGCCCTGCGACCTTGTCGATCGATGCCTGACCCGAAGCGCCGATCTTCACGAGTGCGCGGTAGATGCCGATAACCGTACCGAACAGACCAATGAACGGCGAAACCGAACCGACCGTTGCGAGGAAGGCGAGACCGCCACCCAGCTTCGAGTTGATCGCTGCTTCCGAGCGAGCCAGCGAACCGTGCAGCCAGTCATGCGCCTCGACCGGATCGGTCAGCTTCGAATGCTGATCCTGAGCGGCCAGACCGTCGTCGACGATCTGCTTGTAGGCCGAGTTCTTCTCGAGCTTGGCCGAACCTTCGCGAAGGCTGTTCGACGACCAGAAGGCCTGACGGACGCGCTTGCCCTGACCGATGATCTTCTGCTGCTCGAACAGCTTCGAGAACAGGATGTAGAACGACACGACCGACATCAGCACGAGAATGCCGAACACGGTCTGCGAAATCAGGCCGCCTTCTCGAAGTGCGGCTTGCAGGCCGTACGGGTTGGCGTCGGCTGCGGCGGGCGCTGCCGCTGCAAGAATGGTGGTGATCATGTTCGCTTAGTCCCTCTGACTGAATTTTATCTGGTGCGGTTGACGTAGGATGGATCATTCCTGAGGCAGGACCCACCTGATGTTCAGCTGGTACGACGACCCGACGGCATTGCCGTTCTCGTCCTTGGCAGGCGTGAAACGCACCCTCGCCTTGGAGATCCGGCAGGTCGCATCATCCAGCGTCGTGTTGCCGCTGGACGACGTCACCGAACAGTCGGTCACGCGACCATCCGTACCGATCGTCAGCTTCGCGGAAACGCGACCCTGAGCACCCTCGCGCTGTGCCGACGGCGGATAATTGTCCGCGCCGAAATACTGCCCTGGGTTACCCTTGAGACCAGCAGCCTGCGAGACCCGTGGCGTCGGCGGCGGTGCCGGCGGCGCTGGTGGTGCGGGCGGCGACGGCGGTGCCGTCGGCTGGAACCGAGGAATGATGCTCGACGTCGTCAGCGCGGGCGCTGGCTGCGGCGTTACCACGACTGGCGGCGGCGTCACGACCGTGGTCGGTGGCGGCGGCAGGTTTGGCTGGTCGGGTGGCGGCGGCGGGGGCTCGTCGGGCGGAGGCGGCGGCGGTGGCGGCTCCACGTCGAACGTCGTCATCTTTTCCTGGGCCTTTTTCACGTACTGGTACGCGAGGCCAGTGACGAAAGCATAGCCCAAGGCCGCATGAATCAGCGCGACGATCACGATCGCGACGATTTTGCCTCCGGACATCTTTTGGTCAGTATAGGCCATTCAGAAACGACACTCCCTTAATCTGCCTGCTCCGTACGCACGTGCCCGCAATGGGTACGCGGCACATGCGTCTGCCGTTGGCCGGAATAACCACGGGGCAGTGAGCAAGTCCTATCGCCACGTTCTGCGACACGCAAACGCTTTGTCGGACGCAACAAACGTACAACCATAGGATGGCAGAATTATTTCTGTATCGTTCAGCTTGCGTAGCGTAGCCTGAAGACATGAATCTTCTCTTTCACGTTACGGCTTCGGCCCTCGCCGTCATCATCGCAGCAACTCCTGTCAGCGCTCAGGAAACCCCGGCCGCACCCCGGGTTTTTGCCGATAGCGCGGGTGCGCCGCAGGGTGCGGTGCAGCGAGAAGCGGCTGGCGGGATTGGATATTCCGACATCGCCGACCTGGTGCTTTCCGCCCCCGTGATCGCCGACGCGACCGTCCGATCGACGACCAAGATCAAGCCGGCCGAGGCGCCGAATCTCGCGGCGGGTCATGTCAGACTATATGTCGAGGTCGACGTCACCGCGCTGATCCGCGGCGCCGACGGGCTGCCACCGCGAATCGGGTATCTGCTCGACGTGATGCCCGACGCAGCCGGCCGGGTGCCGAAATTCAAGAAGGCGCGCGTGCTGATCTTCGCTAGACCCGTGCCCGGCGCGGTGAATCAGGTCCAGCTGGTCGCGCCCGACGCGCAGCTCGATTGGACGCCGACCGCAGATGCACGCGCACGGAAGATCGCCCGCGATGCACTGGCGAGCGATGCGCCGCCGGTCATCACCGGCATCGGCAACGCGTTTCACGTGCCGGGCGCGCTACCCGGTGAAGGCGAGACGCAGATCTTCCTGACGACCGCGGACCAACGCCCGGTGTCGCTGTCGGTGCTGCGTCGTCCCGGCGAACAGCCACGCTGGGCGGTTGCGCTTAGCGAGATCGTCGACGAGTCGGCCGCACCGCCTGCGGCGGAGACGCTGCTGTGGTACCGGCTGAGCTGCGCCTTGCCGCAGGCCTTGCCGGACCGCAGCACGGGATCGCTGGAGGCCGCCGATGCGACGATCGCACGCGAGGATTACGCGTTCGTCCTGGCCGCGTTGGGGCCGTGCGGACGGACTCGGAAAAGCTGAACTACCCTGGGAAGCGCGCAGGCTAGCCGACGACCAGCAATTGTCCGGTCGTGGAGCGCGCCTGCTCGAGAAACGCGACCGCGGCGTCTACATCGGCGCGTCGAGCCGCCTCGGCCGGCACCACCGCATTCACGCGAACCGCTGGCGCCAATTCGATCGCGAGGGGGCCGATCGCCGCCCTCGCCTGCGCCATCGTCAGCGGATCGAGGTTCGCGGGGATCAACACGACCCGCGATTCGCCGATCGCGTCACGGACGAGCGCCGCGATGTCCCCGCCCGGCTCCAGCGTCAGTAGCATGCGATCAGCGGCGATGTCGGACGAGGGTCACGCCGATCGCCTCGTCGGCCTCGGCGATCGCGAGCTTCACGATCTTGACCTTTACCCGCAGCACGCGCGCGTCCTGCAGGAACAACGTCTCGCAGATATGATCCGCGACGCCTTCGATCAGCGTGAAATGCACGCCGGGCGGCAGCGCGGTGGTCGCGGCGTTCTTGAGGTCGAGATAGTTCTTGGATGCCGACAACGGCGTATCCGGCGCGAAGTGTCTCGGGCAGACCATGTCCACAGTCAGCGAGATCCGCAGCGGCTGCGGCAGGTGCGTCTCCTCCGAGTAGATACCGGTCAGGACCTGCACTTCGAGATCGTGGACTTCGAGTTGGAGACTGTCTTCCATCTGCGCGCCTCTAGCAGACGCACCGCAAGATGAAAGTCACACCGTTCGCGCGCCGGGTCGCCCGAGCGTCGATCCGGTTATCCTTGCGTTCAGCGTCGCCAAGGCTAAAGCGCGCTGCCCTTCCCGCGTGTACGCGGCGCAGTCCGGGCCGGAGATGCCGTTGATCACTCTCGTTCCCCTGGCCAGCATCAACCCGACAGCGGTCGAGATGCTGCTTGATGCCGCTTTCGGCCCGGATCGGTTCACGCGAACCGCGTACACGATCCGCGGTGGCACGAAGCCGGTCGCCGCGCTCAGCTTCGCCGCGGTCGAGGATGGCGTGTTGGTTGGCTCGATCCAGTGCTGGCCGATTGCGCTGATCGACGACAACGGACTGTTTCCGCTGATTATGGTCGGCCCGGTCGCCGTAGTACCCGACCATCAAGGCGATGGCATCGGTCGCCGCCTGATGACGCAGGCGCTCGATGCGGCCGCCGTCACTGGGCTCGACGATGCGCTCATGCTGATCGGCGACCCCGACTATTACGGCCGCTTCTTCGGCTTCTCCGCCGAGCGCACCGCACGCTGGGCCGCCCCCGGCCCAGTCGAGCGCCACCGCCTGCTCGCCCGCGGCGATGCGGTGCCGGACAGCACCGGCATGCTCGGTCCCCGCGTTGCCGAGACCATGCCGGTCGCCGCATCCGCATAAGCCACCGCTTTACCTCCGCCCCCCTGCCCGCCTAGTCCGCCGCCATGCCCATGGATGCCATCCCCGATATCGCCTCGCTCAGTCTCGCCGAAATCGCGAAGCTCGTCGAAGAGGCGAAGCTCCCGCCGGTCGAGAAATGGAACCCGACACACTGCGGCGACAGCGAGATGCGGATCGCGCGCGACGGCACCTGGTATCACCAGGGCTCGCCGATCGGCCGCCCGGCGATGGTTCGGCTGTTCTCGACGATCCTGCGCCGTGAGCCCGACGGCAGCCACGTCCTCGTCACGCCGGTCGAGAAGCTCGATATCGAGGTCGAGGACGCGGCCTTCATCGCGGTCGAGATGAAGGCCGAGGGCAGCGGTCGCGATGCGAAGCTCGCCTTCCGGCTCAACACCGGCGACCTCGTTACGGCGGGTCCCGAGCATCCGCTGCGCTTCGTCGAGGACACGACCGACGGAGATGGCGGCCCACGCCCGTATCTCGCCGTCCGCGGCGGGATGGAGGCGCTGGTGGTCCGCTCGGTCTATTACGAACTCGCCGAGCGCGCGATTGCCGACGACGCGACGCCCGCCGGGCTGTGGAGCGATGGCGCGTTCTTCCCGCTGGAGCCCGCTGCATGAGCCTGACGGAACGGATGACCGCGGCGCTGGCGAAGGGCGCCGGGTCGCACATGATCCTGCTTACCGGCGACCAGCATGACGGCGACCTGACCGCCGCCGACACGTTGCTGCCCGCCGCGGTGCTGATCGTGGTGACCGACCGCGCCGATCCCGGCGTGATCCTGACGCAGCGTACCGACACGATGAGCCGCCACCCTGGCCAGATCGCGTTCCCCGGCGGTCGGATCGATCCCGGCGAGGACGTCGTCACCGCCGCGCTGCGCGAGGCCGAGGAGGAGATCGCCCTCCCCCGCGACAAGGTCCGCGTGATCGGCGAGGCCGACAGCTACCGCACCGTGACCGGCTTCCAGGTGACGCCGGTGATCGGCATCATCCCGCCCGACCTGGTCTTCACACCCAGCGAAGCGGAAGTCGCGAGCGTCTTCGAAGTTCCGCTCGCGTTCCTGCTCGACGAGGCGAACCATGTCGAGGCGACGCTCGAATGGCAGGGCCACGACCGGCATTACTATGAGATCATGTGGAACGAGCGGCGCATCTGGGGTGCGACCGCCGCGATGATCGTCAACCTTGCCCGCCGCCTGAGGTGGTCTTGATACTCCCGGCGGCGCCGTGGCGCGAACGGGACGGCCTGGACGCACTGACCAAGGTTCTCGGCGCGGCGGAGGGCGAGTCGCGCTTCGTCGGTGGCGCGGTGCGCGACACGCTGCTCGGGATCGACGTCGCCGATGTCGACATTGCCACGCGCTTGCCCCCGCAGGAGGTGATCGAACGACTCCAGGATGCGCGGATCAAGGCGGTCCCGACCGGCCTGGCGCACGGTACGATCACGGCAGTCACCCCCCGCGGGTCCGGTCGAAGTTACGACGCTGCGCCGCGACGTTTCGACCGACGGTCGCCACGCGATCATCGCCTATACCGACGACTGGCGCGAAGACGCGGCGCGCCGCGATTTCACGATGAACGCGCTCTACGCCGATCCGGCGACCGGCGAGATCTTCGATTATTTCGGTGGTCTCGACGACCTTGCGGCCCGGCGCGTGCGCTTCATCGGCGACCCGTTGCAGCGGATCGCCGAGGATCACCTGCGCATCCTCCGCTTCTTCCGCTTCCACGCGCGGTTCGGCACTACGATCGACCAAGCCGGTCTCGATGCCTGCACCGCGCGCGCCAACGACCTGATGGCGCTCTCCCGTGAACGTATCGCGAGCGAAGTGTTGAAGCTGCTGGTGGCGGCCAACGCCGTGGCGGTCGTCGCGCTGATGGTCGAGCGCGGCATTTTTCGCGCGGTACTGCCCGAGATCGACGCCGGGGAGCGGCGCGTTTGGGCGTGCTGGCCGAGCGAGAGACGGACGCTGGCATCGCACCGGACCCGATCCGCCGCCTCGCCGTGGCGATCGCGCCTGCCGCCGCCGAAGCCGTCGGAGCGAGGCTGAAGCTGTCAAACGTCGACCGCAAGCGCCTGATGGCTGCCACTGCGGGACCCGGTGAGGAAGGCCCGCTAGCCTTGGCCTATCGCGTCGGCGTGTCGGGCGCGGTCGACCGTCTGCTTATCGCTGGCGAAGACGTGTCCGCAATCAAGGACTGGACGCCGCCTGCGTTCCCGTTCTCCGGCGGGGCTCTGGTCGAGCGCGGACTTCGCAAGGGGCCGGACGTGGCTGCGATGCTGCGCCGGGTCGAGACGCAGTGGATCTCGGAAGGGTTTCCGGGCGCCGAGCGCGTGGCGGTCATCGCCGACGGACTGGTGGCGGAGGTTTCCGCCTAACTCGTTTTGAGCCGGCGTGGGCGCCAGTCAGTTCGTAGCAGTTATAGAGTTGATCATCGCATACGCCGCATCCGGCTCCAGCGGTCGTGCGTAGAAATAGCCCCTGCCCGTACGTGCACCCCAACGCCGCGAGCGTCTGGGACAATTCATGCGTTTCGACCCCCTCGGCCGTCGTCCGCATCCCCAGTGCCTGCGCAAGACTGAGGATAGCGCGGACGATCGACACCTTGTCGCGGTCCGCGAGCATGCCCGTTACGAAGCTTCGGTCGATCTTGAGAATGTCGATCGGCAGCTTCTGGAGATAGGCGAGGTTCGAATACCCCGTCCCGAAATCGTCCATCGCCAGGTTCGTCCCGAGCGCTTTCAGCGCGTGCATCGTCCCCGCGATCCGGTCGGGATCCGAGACGATCGCGCTCTCGGTCAGTTCGAGCGTGAACCGATCTCCCGACAGCCCTGTCGAGTCCAACGCCGCCTGCAGCACCGGGGCGATCGCATCGCGCTGCAACTGGATCGCCGACAGGTTGACGGCGAGCCTCACGCCGCACGGTCCGCCATTCGCAGTGTCCCAGCGCGCCAGCGTCTGCGCCGCTTCCTCGATCGCCCATCGCCCCAGCGGCACGATCAACCCCGATTCCTCGGCGACCGCGATGAATTCGGTGGGCGAATGTTCGCGGCCATCCTTATCGGTCCAGCGCGCCAGCGCTTCGAACGACACGATCCGGCCGGTCGCCAAGTCACAGATCGGCTGATACGCCAGCCGCAGGTCGCGGTGCTCGATCGCACGGCGGAGCGCGGTCTCCATACCGAATTGCGCGCGCGCGATCGCGAAATCCTGGACCTGGTAGAACTCGGCGCGACCACTGACTTTGGCGCGTTTGACCGCAAACTGCGCGTGGCGGACCAGATCGACATTGTCGCCGGACTCATCGGCACCAAAGGCGATTCCGACCGAGCACTCGACGTTGATCTCGTAATCGGTCAACCGGAACGGCGTTTGCAACGTCCGGTGGATCCGCTCGGCAAGCGCCTGCGCCTCCTCACGATCCTGATCGATCAATATCAGGATACCGAATTGATTCCCGCCAATCCGCGCCAGCGTGTCGCGCGCGCGCAACGCGCCCTTGATCCGACGCGCCACCGTGATCAGCAATTCGTCACCCGCCAGCGAGCCAAGGCACGAGTTCAGCCGGCCGAACCGATCGAGATCGATCGCGAGTACGGCCCTGACCGTATGGTCTTCGAGCTCCTCGATCAGGTCCGCGAACCCTTCCCGGTTCAACAGTCCCGTCAGGCTGTCGGTCGTCATCTCGCGACGCAGACTGCGCTCGGTCTGGACCTGCGACGTCAGGTCGATGAAACTGATCGTACACCGTTCGCGGAATATGGGATCGGAACGTGCGATCGTGACGCGGTAATGGCGGCAGTCAATCTCGTCGCCCAGGACCCAGTCGAAGTCGGACCTGATCTGCTCCGACCCGAGAAACGCCCGGATCCGGTCGCCGAGCTCGGCGATCATCGGCGAACGTTCCGCAACGACGCCGAACCCCGCCAGACGATACGCGCGATTCATCGCGAACAGCTCGAGTTGCCCCGCGTTCAGGACGATATGAACCGCGGGGATCGGCACGAGTTCAAGCCCGCGTGCGACCATATCACTCGTCACAATCGGCTTTGCAGTCTGTTCGAGGGCGGTCGATGGCATGCTCCCCGGTACCGCGGGTTCGTTAAGAGGCTCTGAAGGACCCTGAATGGGGCCTTTCTCATCCATTATCCGAACCGATTATCGCGCGGAAAGCCCGTTGGCGGCATCCGCCCGGCGGCTCCGCGGGCAGCGCGCCAGGGCCCAAGGTCCGATTCGGTCCGAGTGCGGCCGGTGCCGCCGCCCATCGCCCAGCTGAGGCCCTCGGCGAACGTGAACGTGATCGCATCCGCCAGCCCACCGTCGCGGTAACGCTGCAACTGGAGCCCCTGCCCGCGCGTCATTTCGACCAGTTCGGCGAGCGGGAACACCAGCATCTTCCGATTGTCGCCGATCGCCGCGACATAATCGTCATTGGGGCCGATCGGCCGGACGATCTTTAATTGCGCACCCGGGCGCGGCGTCATCACCGTCTTGCCCTTGCGGGTCTCGGCGATCACCTCCGCCGAACTCACCGAGAAGCCACGCCCGTCGGTTGCCACCACCAGGAGCTTGGGATGCTTGCTCGCCGGCAGCAACGCGACGATCCCGATGCTGCCGTCGAGATCGATCATCGCGCGCACCGGCTCGCCGAATCCGCGTCCGCCCGGCAACTTGTCCGCCGCCAAGGTGTAGAACCGCCCGTTCTCGGCGGCGAGCAACAGCTTGTCGGTGGTCTGCGCGTGGAACGCATAGGCCGGGCCGTCGCCCTCCTTGAACTTCAGCGCTTCCGGGCTCGCCAGATCGTTGTGCCCCCTTCATCGCGCGGATCCAGCCGCGCTGCGACAGAATCACGGTGATCGGCTCGCGCTCGATCATCGCCTCGAGCGGGATATCGCGCGTCGGTGCATGTTCCTCGATCGTCGTCCGACGTTTGCCGAGCACCGTTTCCAGCCCATAGCGATCGCGGATCTTCGCCATGTCGCGCTTCATCCGCGCGCGCTGCTTCTTCGGATCGGCGAGCAGCGCGGCGAGCGTCGCCTGCTCCTTGTCGAGCTTGTCGCGCTCGGTCTTGATCTCGAACTCTTCGAGCCGCCGCAAGCTGCGCAGCCGCATGTTGAGGATCGCCTCGGCCTGACGATCGGTCAGCGCGAACTCGGCGATCATCACCTTTTTGGGCTCGTCCTCGGTGCGGATGATCTCGATCACGCGGTCGAGATTGAGATACGCGATCAGATACCCGTCGAGCAGCTCGACCCGGTCGGCGATCTTCGCCAGCCGGTGCTCGGTACGCCGGCGCAACACGACGAACTGGTGATCGACCCATGCCGCCAGCGCCTCACGCAGAGACATCACGCGCGGTGTGCGATCCTTGTCGAGCACGTTGAGGTTGAGGCTGATCCGCGTCTCGAGATCGGTCAGCCGGAACAGCCCGTCCATCAGGATCTGCGGATCGACCGTGCGGCTGCGCGGTTCGAGCACGATGCGGATCTCGGTGTCCGATTCGTCGCGCACGTCGGCGAGGATCGGCAGGCGCTTGGCGTTGATCAGGTCGGCGATCTGCTCGATCAGCTTGCCCTTCTGCACGCCGTACGGGATCTCGGTGACGATCAACTGCCAGCCGCCACCCTTCTCGCGCTCGATCTCCCAGCGCGCACGGACTCGGAACCCGCCCCGCCCGGTCGCATAGGATTCGCGGATGACGGCGGGCGGATCGACCACCAGCCCGCCGGTCGGGAAATCGGGACCCTTCACATGCTCCAATATCGCCGCATCGTCCGCGTCGGGCGTATCGATCAGGACGATCGCCGCCTCAAGCAGTTCGGCGGCGTTGTGCGGCGGGATGCTCGTCGCCATGCCGACTGCGATCCCGCTCGCGCCGTTCGCCAGCAGGTTCGGGAACAGCCCCGGGAACAGCTCGGGCTCGTGATCCTCGCCATTATACGTCGGGCGATACGCGACCGCGTCCTCGTCGAGCCCGTCCATCAGGTCGATCGCGACCTGCGTCAGCCGCGCCTCGGTGTAGCGGTAGGCTGCCGCGTTATCGCCGTCGATATTGCCGAAATTGCCCTGCCCGTCGACCAGCGGATAGCGCATCGCGAACGACTGCGCCAAGCGGACCATCGCGTCGTAGACCGACTGGTCGCCGTGCGGATGATATTTGCCGATCACGTCGCCGACGACGCGCGCGCACTTCTTGTACCCCCTGCGCCGGATCGAGCTTGAGCAGCCGCATCGCCCAGAGCAGACGCCGATGCACCGGCTTCATCCCGTCGCGCACGTCGGGCAGCGACCGCGCGGTGATCGTCGACAAGGCATAGACGAGATACCGCTCAGACAGCGCGCTGTCGAAGGGGGCGTCGACGATGGAGTCGAACGGATCTTTGAAATCGGTGGCCATTGCGCGCAGCGATAGCAGCCGGGAACGAAACGATCAAAGCATGAACGTACGAAGCGGCCTGCGCGTTCGATCACGATGATATGCCCGCATGACGCGCTCGATCGAGCCCGCTACACCAACCCCATGATCCGCAATGCCTTTCTAGCGCTCGCCGCAATTTCCTCACCCGTCATGGCGCAAACGCCTGCTCCCCCACCGGCCAAGCTGCTGACGTGGCCCGACCTGACCAAGCGGCCAAAACCGACGCCCGACGCGACTATCGGCTATGGCACCGACGAGATGCAGAAGGTCGACGTCTGGCTTCCTAAGGGCAAGGCCAAGGGGCCGTTCCCCGTGGTCGTGATGGTCCATGGCGGCTGCTGGACGGCGAGCATCGCCGATCGCAGCCTGATGAACTGGATCGCAGACGACCTCCGGAACACCGGTGTCGCAGTCTGGAACATCGACTATCGCGGTGTCGACCGCACCGGCGGCGGCTATCCCGGCACCTTTGCGGATGCTGCGACGGCGGCGGATCAGCTCAGGGTAAGCGCCAAGACGTTCAACCTGGACACGCGCCGCGTGCTCGCGATCGGTCACTCCGCCGGTGGTCACCTCGCGCTCTGGCTAGCCGCCCGCCCTAAGATCCCTGCGTCGAGCCCCCTCCGTACCGCGCATCCGCTCCGCATCCGCCATGTCATCAGCCTCGGCGGCCTGCCCGATCTCGAAGCCACCGCGACTAACGCCGACAATGGCTGCGGCACCGAAGTCGTCGCGAAACTAGTCGGCACGCCCACGCCGCAGCATCCGGACGTCTATGCCGACACCTCGGTCCCGCGCGTGCTGCCGCTCGGCGTGAAGCAGGACCTGATCAACGGCCGCGAAGACCGGATCATCCCCTTCGTCATGGCCACCGACTATGTCGCCAAGGCAACTGCGGCCGGCGACACCGCCACGCTCCACACCATCCCGGCGACCGGCCATGTCGAACTGATCGCGCCGGAAACGCCTGCATGGGCCGAGGCCAAACGCCTGATCCTGTCCTATTTCGGAAAGAGCCAGTGACACTCGAAGACGCCCGCGCACTCGACGCGACCGATCCGCTCGCCGCCTACCGCGACAAGTTCGCGCTCCCCGAGGACGTGATCTACCTCGACGGTAACTCGCTCGGTGCGCTGCCCAAGGCCACGCCCGCAGCGCTCGCCGATGTCGCCACCCGCCAATGGGGTAACCGCCTCATCCGGAGCTGGAACGAAGGCTGGATCGAGGCCCCCCAGCGGATCGGTGCGAAGATTGCTCCCCTGATCGGCGCTGCACCGGACGAGGTTATCATCGGCGACACCACCTCGACGCACCTCTTTAAGGCCTTGGTTGCAGGTCTTCGCAGCAACCCCGACCGCCACACCGTCATCAGCGAGGCCGGCAACTTCCCCACCGACCTGCACATCGCCGAGGGTGCAGTCGCCTGCGTCCCCGGCGCGCGGTTGAAGGTCGTCGCCCGCGAGAACCTTGCCGCCGCACTCGACGACGACACCGCGGTGCTGCTGCTCACCCACGTGCACTACAAGACCAGCGACCGCTTCGACATGGCCGCCTGGACTGCCCGCGCGCGAGATGCCGGCGCGTTGATGCTCTGGGACCTGAGCCACAGCGTCGGCGCGGTCCCGATCGACCTCAACGGCGCGAACGCCGACCTCGCCGTCGGGTGCACCTACAAATACCTCAACGGCGGCCCCGGCGCGCCCGCGTTCCTCTACGTCGCCAAGCGCTGGCAGGACGCGCTCGCCAGCCCGCTCTCCGGCTGGATGGGCCACGCCGCGCCCTTCGCGTTCGAGGACACCTACCGCCCCGCCCTCGGCATGAAGCGCTGGCTTGCCGGCACGCCTGCGATGCTCTCGACCGGTGCGCTGGAAACCGCGCTCGATCTCTGGGCTGGCATCGACCAGCACGCCGTCGCGAGCAAGAGCGCCCAACTGTTCGACATCCTCGCCGCCGCCGGCGACGCACTAGGCCTCGACTGCGTCAGCCCACGAGACCCCGCCAAACGCGGCAGCCACATCAGCTTCCGCCATCCGCACGCCTATGAAATCACTCAAGCGCTCATAGCCTGCGGCGTCATCGGTGACTTCCGCGATCCCGACATCCTCCGATTGGGCCTGACACCCTTGTACCTCAGCCATGAAGACGTCTGGCGCGCAGGCAAGATATTGCGGGATACGGTGGAGACCGAAAGCTGGCGCGACCCGGCATATTCACAACGGCTCGTCGTGACCTGAGCACGCTTGACGGCATATCCCAGTTAATCGATGGTGTTTCGATCGATCACGGGAGACTGTCCATGAAGTGGGTTGTTAGTGGCGCTATCGCGTTGTCCCTCGCCGGTTGCAGCAAGGCTCCGGAAAGTAGCGCCGGGGAGCCCGATATTGCCGGCAACTCGGTTGCCGGCGTGGCCTTCGACTATAGCTATGACCTAACGCTTCCCTCGTCCCGGATCTCGGATCTTCAGGAAGAGCATGCGCGGGCCTGCGAACGGCTCGGGGCAACACGCTGCCGTATAACGGGATTGCGCTACACGGTTGGGCAACAAGGCGACGTCAGCGCAAGCCTGTCGGTCAAGATTGCCGCCCCCCCTAGCGCGTGCCTTCGGCCGGGCCGGGGTGAAGCAGGCCGAGAGCGTCGGCGCGACGCTGACGGGGGGCCGATATCAGCGGCACCGATGTCGCCACGGCTGCCGCGGCGACCGCGACCGAACGGACCGACGTCGCTGCCGAACGCGCTCGGATCGACCGCGAACTGGCCCGTGTCGATCTGTCCCCGCGCGAACGTACCGAGCTCCGCCAGCAGCAGGCGGTCGCGCAGGGCCAAGCCACGGCAGCCGCCGCGACGGCATCCGAACAGCGCGAAAGTCTCGCCAATACGCCGATGTCGTTCGACTATACGACCGGCCGCGGGACTGGCCTGGTCGATCGGCTGCAGGACGCTGGCGACACTGCGCTCGGCTCGATCGGATTGACGGTCACGGCGCTGCTATGGGTATTGGCGGCACTCGGCCCGCCGCTGCTGGTGATCTTGCTGGTCTTCCTGGTCTGGCGACGCTGGATCCAGCGTTGGTGGACAGAGTTGATGGCCCGCATCGATCGTCGAACCAGCCGACCGCTCGCGACTGCCCACGACACGTCGTCCCCGCCCTTGCGATGACGTCGGGCAGTATTCCGGGGGCAGTCATGCGCCGCGATTGCACCCCCGCACCCTTCGCCTATAGGCGCGGCCTATTCCGGCCTCGGCTTCGCGGTACATAGCGCGTGGGCTGGGGCCGCTCGATTTTCATCGCTCGATTTCCAGGGGACCGCGCATGGCTCGCCGCCGCCAGATCTACGAAGGCAAGGCCAAGATCCTCTACGAGGGTCCCGGAGCCGGGCACGCTGATCCAGTATTTCAAGGACGACGCGACCGCGTTCAATGCCCAGAAAAAGGGTACGATCAACGGCAAGGGCGTGCTGAACAATCGGATTTCCGAGCACATCTTCACGCTGCTCGACCATATCGGTGTGCCGACGCACTTCATCCGCCGGCTCAACATGCGCGAGCAGCTGATCCGCCAGGTCGAGATCGTCCCGATCGAAGTCGTCGTGCGCAATGTCGCCGCGGGCTCGATCTCGACGCGCCTCGGGATCGAGGAGGGCACCAAGCTGCCCCGCACGATCATCGAATATTACTACAAGGACGATGCGCTCGGCGATCCGATGATCTCCGACGAACACATCGCCGCGTTCGGCTGGGCGAGCCAGGAGGAGATGCACGACATCGCCGACCTGGCGATCCGCGTGAACGATTTCCTGTGCGGGCTGTTCGCCGGCGTCGGCATCCGCCTGGTCGACTTCAAGCTCGAATTCGGCCGCATCTTCGACAACGACTTCGGTCGGATCATTCTCGCCGACGAGATCAGCCCCGATGGCTGCCGCCTGTGGGACATGGAAACCAACGAGAAGATGGACAAGGATCGCTTCCGTCGCGATCTCGGCGGCGAAGTCGAAGCGTATCAAGAGGTTGCACGCCGTCTTGGCCTGCTGCCCGAGGGAGCGGACAACGCCGTCCTCGACCTCGAAAAGCATCGCAAGAACCGGGGCAAGTAAATGAAACTCAAGGTTTTCGTGACATTGAAGCCCGGCGTGCTCGATCCGCAGGGCCGGGCGATCCACCACGCGCTCGGCAGCCTCGGCTTCGACGGCGTGCAAGACGTCCGCCAGGGCAAGCTGATCGAACTGGAAGTCGCCGACGATACCGACGACGACGAGACCATAGACGGCATGTGCCGCAAGCTGCTCGCCAACACGGTGATCGAGAACTACCGGGTCGAGCGCGCATGAAAACTGCGGTCATCGTCTTCCCCGGCTCCAATTGCGACCGCGACATCGCCGTCGCGCTGGAGGCGGTGACCGGCGTCAAGCCGCTCATGGTCTGGCACGGTGATGCGGACCTGCCGTCGGATGTCGGCCTGGTCGCGGTCCCCGGTGGGTTTTCGTATGGCGACTACCTACGCTCGGGCGCGATCGCGGCACGGTCGCCGATCATGCGCGCGGTCGTCGAGCAGGCTGGCAAGGGCTTGCCCGTGCTTGGTGTCTGCAACGGCTTCCAGGTGTTGACCGAGGCGGGGCTCCTGCCTGGCGCGCTGATGCGCAACGAAGGGCTGAACTTCGTCTGCCGCGACGTTGCGCTGACGGTCGAGACGGCGAGCTCGACGTTCACCTCGGGCTACTCAGCCGGTGAGCGCGTGTCCTTCCCGGTCGCGCATCATGACGGCAATTATTTCGCTAATACCGAGACACTCGACCGCCTCGAAGGTGAAGGCCGCGTAGCGTTCCGTTATGCGGAGAGCGTCAACGGTTCCGCGCGCAACATCGCGGGGCTGCTGAACGACAAGGGCAACGTGCTTGGCATGATGCCGCATCCGGAGCGTCGTATCGAAGCGGCGCACGGCGGCACGGATGGCCGGCGTTTGTTTGAGGGCCTGCTGGAAGCCGTCAGCGCTTAACCCTTGTTCCCCCGCGAAAGCGGGGGCCCAGGATACCACTCACATCGACTGTGACCCTGGGCCCCCGCGTGCGCGGGAGAACAGTCAAGGTCGAGGCGTCAAACTCGAGTCCGAAACGGCGAGAAGTCCGTCCCCCGGTCGTACACATCGACCCCCTCGCGCCGCTTCAGCCACCCCACCGCCATATACGTCAGCGGCGTCAGCAGCACCTCCCACGACACCTTCAGCAAGAACTGGCTGACCATCACCATCAGCATCGCCTCCACGGGCCAGTCCGGCGCGCCGTAGAAGGCGAGCGGGTAGAAGATCAGGCTGTCGAACGCCTGCCCCACCACGGTGCTGCCGATCGTCCGCGTCCACAGCATCCGCCCCTGCGTCCAGACCTTCATCCGCGCGAGCACGAAGCTGTTGGCGAACTCCCCCCACCCAGAACGCGCAGATCGACGCGAAGACGATCCGCGGCACTTGGCCGAACACGGACTCGTACGCAGCCTGCCCGGTCCATCCGGCATCGGGCGGCAGCGCAACGACGACCGCCGACATGAACACCATGAACAGCATCGCGCCGAACCCCGCCCAGATGCAGCGCCGCGCATACGCATAGCCGTAGACCTCGGTCAGGACGTCGCCGATCACATAGCTGACCGGAAAGAAGAGAATGCCCGCGCCGAACGGCCACGCGCCGATGAACGGCAGGTCGATCACCGCGCGCTTGCCCGCGCCGATCACGTTCGACAGCAGCAGGATCGTGACGAACGCCGCCATTACGAAGTCGAAATACCGAAACTGCACCCTACCGACTGCATTCGCGTCGACCGGTTCGAGCCCGGGCGCCTGATCCGTTCCAATTTCCATGCCCGGCGTTATGATCGAGGTTCCAAGCCTGCACAATCCGCGCTAGTCGTCGCCGCAGCGCGCGCCCGTAGCTCAGCTGGATAGAGCAAGGAGCTTCTACCTCCTCGGTCGGGGGGTTCGAACCCCTCCGGGCGCGCCAACTCGCAAGCCGCCCACGCCGCGCTTTAAGCAACCATGGGACCTTGCGGATGATTGCCAGGCTGGGCGCTATGATATCGATACCACGGTTTTGCAGCGCCTCTGAGGTTTTCTGTACGCAGTAATCGGCTGCCGAACACCGCCTTCTCATATTTTAATTGTGCGATTAATCGGTCGCGTTTACTTGAATCGTCGTTTCGTCTGGGACGGGTCACCGACGTGACGTCAGGATTGGGGACTTGACGCTGACGCTGCGCAGCATACGGTACCGCTAACAAAAACGGAGGGGATAACATCGTGGAGATCGCATTCACGTCGGCGGGGGCTTTGCCCGTCGACTGGGAACAGGCGGCGTTGCTCGGTCGTATCGACCTTGGCGACGGTCCTACGCCCGTGATCGTTCGCGGTGGCCGCGTGTATGACATGTCCGCCGTCGCACCCACAGTCGCCGATTTGATCGCGGATGGGAATTTCGATACCGATGCCGGCGCCGATCTTGGCGCCCTAGACGATTTGGGCCTCTCGCCGGAAGCAGGTGCTAGGACCCAATTGCTCAGCCCTATCGATCTGCAGGTCGTCAAGGCATCGGGTGTAACCTTCGCCGTATCCGCGCTCGAACGCGTGATCGAGGAACGTGCTCGCGGTGACGCCTCGGCCGCGACCGCTGTGCGCGCCCGTCTCGAAGAGCGCGTCGGCGGCAGCATCCGCTCGGTCGTCCCTGGCTCGCCCGAAGCCGCTGCGCTGAAGGCCGCGCTGATCGAGGACGGCATGTGGTCGCAATATCTCGAAGTCGCGATCGGCCCCGATGCTGAGATCTTCACCAAGGGTCCGACGTTGTCGACGATCGGCTGGGGTGGCGAGATCGGCATCCGCTCTGATTCCACTTGGAACAACCCCGAACCGGAAGTCGTGCTGGTCGTCGATCGCACCGGCAAGACGGTCGGCGCGGCGCTTGGCAACGACGTCAACCTGCGCGATTTCGAGGGGCGCTCGGCGCTCCTGCTCGGCAAGGCCAAGGACAATAACGCGTCGTGCTCGATCGGGCCGTTCATCCGGCTGTTCGACGAGAATTTCGGCATGGACGACGTCCGCGCCGCGCAGATCGCGCTGACGATCGAGGGCGCGGACGGCTACCGGCTCGACGGCAGCAGCTCGATGGACCAGATCAGCCGTGATCCCGAGGAACTCGTCCGTCAGGCGATGAGCGAGCATCAGTATCCCGACGGCTTCGTGTTGTTCCTCGGCACGTTGTTCGCACCGACGCAGGACCGCGACGAGCCCGGCCGCGGCTTCACGCATGCGGTCGGCGACGTCGTCACGATCTCGAACCCGAAGCTCGGCGCGTTGGTCAATCCGGTGACGACGTCGAAGGATGCGGCGCCGTGGAATTATGGAATCGGCGACCTGATGCGCAATCTCGCGAGCCGGGGGCTGCTCGGCCATACCAAGAATCAAGGGGCGTAAGCGCGTGTTGCAGAAGACCGAAATGGCCGACCAGACGGCGATCTATCCGAGCCTGAAGGGCAAGCGCGTCCTGATCACTGGCGGCGCGTCGGGGATCGGCGCCGGTCTGGTCGAGGCGTTCGCGCGTCAGGGGCGCATGTCGCGTTCGTCGACATGGCCAAGGACGCCGCGGAAGCGCTGATCGAGACGCTGACGCCCGACGTCGCGACCGCACCGATATTCCTGCCGCTCGACCTGCGTGACGTCGATGCGCTGAAGACGACCGTCGCGACGATCGAGGACCGGCTCGGCGGGATCGACGTGCTCATCAACAACGCCGCGAACGACGATCGCCACACGATCGAAGAGATCACGCCCGCCTATTGGGACGAGCGGATGGCGACCAATTTGCGCCATTTGTTCTTCGCAGGGCAGGCCGTGGTGCCGTCGATGAAGCGGGCCGGCGGCGGCGTGATCCTCAATTTCGGCTCGATCTCGTGGCATCTCGCGCTGCCCGAACTGCTGATCTACCAGACCGCCAAGGCAGGTATTGAGGGCATGACGCGCGCGATGGCGCGCGATCTCGGTGGCGACGGCATCCGCGTCAACACGATCGTCCCCGGCAACGTCGAGACGCCACGCCAGCTGAAATGGTACACGCCCGAGGGTGAGGCCGAGATCATTGCGGCGCAGTGCCTCAAGACCCGCGTCCAGCCCGCGGACGTCGCGGCGCTGGTGCTGTTCCTCGCGTCGGACGATGCGCGGATGTGCACCGGCCACGACTATTTCGTCGATGCCGGGTGGCGTTGAGATGAGCGGCGCGGTTCCCGTCGAAACGACTGCGGAAAGCATTTGTGACGTCGGCGCGACGCTCGGCGAGGGCCCGATCTGGATCGCGCGCGACGCAGCGCTCTGGTTCGTCGACATCAAATCGCCGTGCGTGCACCGGTTCGATCCGGCGACGGGAGCGCTCGACACCTGGAAGGCGCCAGACCAGATCGGCTGGATCATTCCGGCAGACGATGGCGGGTTTCTCGCCGGCGTCCGTGGCGCCCTCCACCGGTTCGATCCCGCCACCGGCGCGTTCGAGGAGATTGCGGTCGTCCATGCCGAGACTCCCGGCAATCGTCTCAACGATGCCGCGCGCGATCCCACCGGGCGCGTATGGTTCGGGACGATGGACAATGCCGAGTCCGAGGACACTGGCCACGTCTATCATTGGCATGACGGTGAACTGACCAAGACGGAGATCCCGCCCGTCGCGATCACCAATGGCCCCGCGATCTCGCCCGACGGCCGCACGCTGTATGCGGTCGACACGCTCGGCAAGCGGATCGACGCCTACCCGATCGGCGCGGACGGTAATGTCGGCGAGCCACGCCTTTTCCTGACGATCGGCCCCGACGATGGTCACCCCGACGGGGCGATCTGCGATTCCGAAGGTGGCGTCTGGGTCGGGTTCTTCGGCGGCTGGGCGGCACGCCGGTTCGCGCCGGACGGCACCTGCACCGACATTGTCCGCTTCCCCGTCGCGAACATCACCAAGATCGCGCTCGGCGGCCCCGACGGTCGCACCGCCTATGCGACGACCGCCGCGAAGGGCCTCGACGACGAAGCGCTCGCCGCCCAGCCGCTGGCCGGAAACCTGTTCACCTTCCGCGTCGCCATTCCCGGCGTCCCGGTCGAACCCGTCCCACTTTAGTGCACCCCATTTTACGACACCCCATTCACGATAAGCGTCGCCGTTAGAGCGCCGTCACGGAGAGGAAAACCAATGACTATAGCGGCAGAATCCGCGCCCCAAGTGAACCGAGCCCTGATTGCGATGATCGTCATCGTCGCGACCATCGGCGGGTTCATGTTCGGCTATGACTCGGGCGTCATCAACGGCACGCAGGCGGGGCTCGAGAGCACGTTCGCGCTGTCGTCGCTCGGCACCGGCTTCACCGTCGGCGCGATCCTGATCGGCTCGTCGGTCGGAGCGTTCATGGCCGGGCGGCTTGCCGACAATCTCGGTCGCCGCAACGTGATGATGATCGCCGCGGTGCTATTCATCGTCAGCGCACTCGCTGCGGGTGCGGCAACGTCGGCGACGATGTTCGTGCTCGCCCGCATCGTCGGCGGTCTCGGCATCGGCGCCGCCAGCGTGCTCGCGCCGGTCTACATCTCCGAAGTCGTCCCTGCGAACGTCCGCGGCCGGCTTTCGAGCGTGCAGCAGATCATGATCATCACCGGCCTGACCGGCGCGTTCGTCGCTAACTGGTATCTCGCCCGCATCGCCGGGTCCTCGACCGCGTTGTTCTGGCTCGACTATCCGGCATGGCGCTGGATGTTCTGGATGCAGGTCATACCCGCCGCGATCTATCTCGCGACGCTGTTCCTGATCCCCGAAAGCCCGCGCTTCCTGGTGCTCAAGGGACGCTACGACGAGGCGCAGGTCGTTCTCACGCGCCTGTTTGGTGCCGCCGAGGCGACGCGCAAGGTCGCCGAGATCCGCGGCTCGCTGTCAGTCGATGCGCATCGCCCCAAGCTGTCCGACCTGATCGACAAGGCGAGCGGCAAGATCCGCCCGATCGTCTGGACCGGCATCGGCCTCGCGATCTTCCAGCAGTTCGTCGGCATCAACATCGTGTTCTATTATGGCTCGGTGCTGTGGCAGTCGGTTGGCTTTAGCGAGAGCGACGCGCTGCTCATCAACATCCTGTCAGGCTCGCTGTCGATCATCGCCTGCCTGCTCACCGTCGCGCTGGTCGACAAGGTCGGGCGCAAGCCGCTCCTGCTGATCGGTTCGGCCGGCATGACCGTCGCGCTGGCGATCGTCGCGATCTGCTTCGCCAGCGGCGCGATCGTCGAGGGTTCGCTGCACCTGTCGGATCGCAACGGCTTGATCGCACTGATCGCCGCCAATGCGTATGTCGTGTTCTTCAACCTGAGCTGGGGCCCGATCATGTGGGTGATGCTTGGCGAGATGTTCCCGACGCAGATCCGTGGTTCGGGTTTGGCGGTCGCGGGCTTTGCGCAGTGGTTCGCCAACTTCGCGATCTCGGTGAGCTTCCCCACGATGGCGATCTCGCTCGGCCTGTCGCTCACCTACGGCTTCTACGCCCTGTCCGCGTTCGTCTCGTTCTTCTTCGTCTGGAAGATGGTTTCGGAAACCCGCGGCCGCGAGCTGGAAGATATGGTGGGGTGAAGCCGAGTACCGGACCGCGGCTTGGGTTGCGGTCCGGGTAGGTACGGGTCATCTCGGGGTTCGACTTAGCGTGGTCGTGTCAGACCGCCATTGTCCTTCCCACGATAGCACTATCCCGGCGGAGGCCGGGGCCCAGTTGGCGAGGCCGAGATAACGGCACGCCTTCCTCCGTTAGCAACGTCCCCCAACTGGGCCCCGGCCTTCGCCGGGGAGGTGCTTTTGAAGGACGACTTCGGTTCATAATACCGCGTTTTTTTAGCCGCTTAACCGCCTCCCTCGGTCACTCCAGCGGGCGCGCGAAACCATATTGGCTGACCCTTGCGCATTTATTGCAAAGGTCAGCCAGTATGCATTTTCGACGCTGAAGATGATCAGTCGCGTAAAGATGGGGGCGGGACACCGAGCCCCGCCCTCAGGCCTCACGCCTCAGTGATTATGCCGAGGCGTCTTCGCCGAAATTCCGCGATACTTCACCGCGAAATCGAGCACGCCGCCCTCGGCAAGCTGCCCGGTCTTCTCGCGGTATAGTTCCTCCCACGGCGTATTGCTCTCGGGTACCGGCGGCAGCCCCTCGCCCTTGCGTCGCGCGATCTCGTCGGGCTCGACCAGCGCATCGCACCTACCTGCAATCAAATCGATTCGTACTACATCGCCCGTCCGGATCCACGACAAGCCGCCGCCGACCGCGCTCTCGGGCGACACGTTCAGGATCGACGGACTGTCCGACGTCCCAGACTGCCGCCCGTCGCCAAGCGTCGGCAGCGCCAGCACGCCGCGCTGGATCAGCGCGTCGGGCGGCTGCATGTTGACGACTTCCGCCGAGCCCGGCCAACCGATCGGCCCCGCCCCGCGGATCACCAGGATGCAGCCCCTCGTCGATGTCGAGCGCAGGATCGTTGATCCGGTGGTGATAATCGTCTGAACCCTCGAACACGATCGCCCGCGCCTCGAACCGATCTTCCGCGCCTGGCGTCGAGAGATAGCGCGCGCGGAACGCCGGCGAGATCACCGAGGTCTTCATGATCCCGAAATCGAACAGATTGCCCTTCAGCACCAGGAAGCCGGCGCGCTCCATCATCGGCGCGTCGAACGGCTTGATCATCTCGCGATCGCGCGTCTCGCGGCCAGCGATGTTCTCGCCGATCGACCGCCCCGTGACGGTCAGGCAGCTCGTGTCGAGCTTACCGCCTGCGATCAGTTCGTGAAGCACCGCCGGCACACCGCCCGCCCGGTGGAAGCGCTCGCCGAGATACTTGCCCGCCGGCTGCATGTTGACCAGCAACGGCAGGTCATAGCCGTGATCCGACCAGTCCTCCGGATACAGCGTCACGCCGGCATGCTGCGCCATCGCCATGATGTGCGGCTGCGCGTTGCTCGACCCGCCGATCGCGCTGACCACGCGGATCGCGTTGAGGAAGCTGTCGCGCGTGAGGATCTTCGAGGGGCGCAAATCCTCATAGGCCATCTCGACGATCCGCCGTCCGGTCTCGTACGCCATCTGCCCGCGCTCGCGGTACGGCGCGGGAATCGCCGCGCAACCCGTCAACGACAGCCCGAGCGCCTCGGCGACCGCGTTCATCGTCGAGGCCGTGCCCATCGTGTTGCAATGCCCGGCGGACGGCGCACTGTCGGTGGCGCGGTTGAGGAATTCTTCCTCGTCGATCTCGCCCGCGGCCAGCTTGCGCCGGCTGCGCCAGATCACCGTTCCCGATCCGACCAGCTCGCCGTCATGCCAGCCGTCGAGCATCGGCCCGCCCGACAGCACGATGGCGGGGATATCGACGGTCGACGCGGCCATGATGCCCGACGGCGTGGTCTTGTCGCACCCGGTCGTGAGAACGACGGCATCGATCGGATAACCGTACAGCGTCTCGACCAGACCGAGATAGGCGAGGTTACGATCGAGCGCCGCAGTCGGCCGCCGGCAATTCTCGAAGATCGGATGGACCGGAAACTCCATCGTAATGCCGCCTGCGTCACGAATGCCGTCGCGCGTTCGCTTGGCGAGTTCCAGATGGATGCGGTTGCACGGCGAAAGGTCGCTGCCCGACTGCGCGATGCCGATGATCGGCCTTCCCGAGCGCAACTCCGCCGGGGTCAGCCCGTAATTCATGAAGCGTTCGAGATAGAGCGCGGTCATGTCCCGAGCGGGCGGGATCGGCGAACCAGTCGCGCGATCGGAACGGCTTCACCGGTACACGGTCCACTGCAAACTCTCCTGAACGCGGTCGATTATCTCATGGGAGCGCTACCGCGACGGTCGTCGGTCGGTCAAGCGCCAGTCGATGCTATGCGTGAACGCGCGATGGTGGTCGGCGGCGCGGCGCGGCATCTGACTGACGGCGCACCAGCGTATAATCGAGCACGACGTGGCCGTTCGCATCCTTGCCGCCGCTGCGACGATTGAAGATCGCCGAGACGAGCAGTTCGACCGCCGCGCGCGACATGTCGGCGATCGGCTGGTGGATCGTCGTCAGTTCGGGCCAGATCGTCGTCGCGAGCGCGCTGTCGTCGAACCCGCACACCGTCAGGTCGCCCGGTACGTCCAGACCGCGGCGATGCGCGACCGCGACGGTCGCCGCCGCCATGTCGTCGTTGCTGGCGAAGATCGCGGTGGGCGCATCCTTCGCGTCGAGCAATTGCTCGGCACCGTCGAGACCGGAGCGATAGGTAAACAGGCCGCCCACCACCAGCGACTCATCCGGCGCCAGACCGGCATCAGCGATCGCCGCGAGATACCCCTCGTGACGAAGCCGGCTCGCGGTCTGGTTCGGGTTGCCGATAATGAATCCGATTCGCGAATGACCAAGTTTAACAAGGTGTTCGGTCATCGCGCGGGCCGCTTCGAAATCGTCGATCGTGACCGCTGCCGATCCTTCCGGTGGGGAACCGGTCGCGACGACCACGGTCGGCACGCCGGCCTCCGTCAGCACGTCGAGCACCGCGCGCGAATCGCACAGCGGCGGCGGCAGGATGACGCCGTCGATCCCGCTTTCGATCATGTGCCGCGCAACCTCGATCTCATGGTCGCCGATGTCGCATTTCTCGACGATCAACTGCACGTCGCTGCGGCTCGCCTGTTCCAAGCTGCCGACCAGGAATTCGCTCAGATACGCCGCGCTCGGATTGCTGTAGAGTAGGCCGATCCGCATCTGCCCACCACCGGCCAGGCTGCGCGCGGCGCGGTTGGGCGCGTATCGGAGCGTATCGATCGCGACGTTGACGGCCTCGCGTGTCGCCTCCCTGACCTTCGCTTCCCCCGTTGATGACGCGCGAGACTGTCATCGGTGAGACGCCTGCGAGAACCGCGACGTCGGAAATGGTGGGTGCGCCGCTTCTGCGGCCCGAAGTGTTGCGCGGCTTGCGCGTGGCGAGGCTCATGCCCCGCTTTTTAGCAGGTGATTGCAATATTATCAGCATGTAATCTGAGTTACCGTGGTCGTATACTCAGAGAACATCGCGCCGTGGCCGTTCGCTCTTGCGTGTTATCGCTCCCAAGATTAGTCGGACAATCGGGTTTTGCCTTACCGGGCAGTAAGCACACAGGGGGACGGACGGGGAGTGTGCGTGCGATACGATCTGATCCGTACACTCTACCCCAAGCCATGGCCTCGGTGTCACATTGCCGTCCGCGACTGCTGCTACGCACTGGAACATGGTTCGCCTTCGCACCACATTGGAGCAGGTAGCCGAGAGTGATAGCGCGACCTTTGTGGCCTCGGCGCATCTTGGCCGACGATTTCCCGGCGCACCGCCGTTCCGGTCGGTGCGTCCCTCGATTTGATTTGGAGAACTGACATGGACGGTACCTTCCCGATCGGCGCGCGCGCCGTAGACAGCGACGTCACCTTCCTCGCGATCGACCCGTCGACCGATGCAAAGATCGAGCCCGCCTTTGCCGTTTCGAGCGAGGAAGACGTCGCGGAAGCCTGCAAGCTCGCCGAAGCAGCGTTCGATACTTTCCGCGAAACCGATCCCGAAACGCGTGCAAAATTCCTCGAGACGATCGCCGACGAGATCGAGGCGATCCACGAGCCGCTGGTCGCCCGTGCGATCCAGGAAAGCGGCCTGCCCCGCCCACGCCTCGAAGGCGAGCGCGGCCGTACCACCGGCCAGCTGCGCCTGTTCGCCAAGCATCTCCGCGCCGGCACCTGGGCCTCGGTCATCATCGACGAAGCACAGCCCGATCGTAAGCCCGCTCCCCGCGCGGACCTGCGCCAGCGCCGCATCGCGGTCGGCCCGGTCGCGGTGTTCGGTGCGTCGAACTTCCCGCTCGCCTTCTCGGTCGCGGGCGGCGACACCGCCTCCGCACTCGCCGCCGGTTGCCCGGTCGTGGTCAAGGGCCACCCCGCGCACCCCGGCACGTCGGTGATGGTCGGCAAGGCGATTCAGGCCGCGGTCGCCAAGTGCGGCCTGCCCGAAGGCGTTTTCTCGCTGGTCCAGGGTCCGGCGAACGAACTCGGTGCGGCGCTCGTCAAGGACGCGCGCATCAAGGCGGTCGGCTTCACCGGCTCGCGCGGCGGTGGCTTGGCCCTGGTGGCACTCGCCGCAGCCCGCCCCGAGCCGATCCCGGTCTATGCCGAAATGAGCAGCGTCAACCCGGTGATCCTGTTCCCCGCGGCCCTTGCGGCGCGCGGTGAAGCGCTTGGCAAGGCCTATGTCGGCTCGCTGACGATGGGCTCGGGCCAGTTCTGCACCAACCCCGGCATCGTTATCGCGGTCGACGGTCCTGACCTCGACACCTTCGTCGAAGCCGCCTCCGCTGCGCTTGGCGAGGCCGCGCCGCAGGTAATGCTGACCCCCGGCATCCACGCCAGCTACGACAAGGGCGTCGCCGCGCTTGCCGGTCACGACGCGGTCGAGACGCTCGCTCGCGGCACCGAAGCCGAAGGCGCAAACCGCGGTCGTGCGGCGTTGTTCTCGACCACCGGGAAGGCGTTCGTTGCCGACGCTGCGCTGTCGCATGAAGTGTTCGGGGCTGCCTCGATCATCGTCCGCTGCGCCGACCTCGCCGAGGTCCGTCAGGTTCTCGAACAGGTCGAGGGTCAGCTGACGATCACCCTGCAGATCGACGAAGGTGATTATGCCGACGCTGCGACGCTGGTGCCGGTGCTTGAGCGGAAGGCCGGTCGCATTCTCGCGAACGGCTGGCCGACCGGCGTCGAGGTTGCTCCTGCGATGGTGCATGGCGGGCCTTTCCCCGCGACGTCGGACCCGCGCACGACTTCGGTCGGTACCGCGGCGATCGAGCGCTTCCTGCGCCCGGTCTGCTACCAGGACCTGCCGGATGCGTTGCTGCCGAAGGCGGTCAAGCACGACAACCCGCTGGGCTTGCCACGCACTGAGGGCTGATCGACTCGAGAGTACGAGGGGAGGTGGCGCCATCGCAGGGCGGCCCCCCTCTTCCTTGTTCTCCCGCGAAGGCGGGAGCCCAGTCTGAGTCCCCGCCTTCGCGGGGAAACAGGGTTGAGTTCGGCTACCCCTCACCGGCACCACCCCGGCGAAGGCCGGGGCCCAATTGGGTGAAGTTGTCAATTTAGCGTCACCCTTCGTTACTGCGACCTTTCCAATTGGGCCCCGGCCTTCGCCGGGGTGGTATGAGGGAGGGGCAGAGCTTCCCAAACACCCCTAATCATTGACACGCGCGCGCCGCATACCCACTAGTCCGGCATGACAACGCCTGACTCGTCGCGCACCATTTCCCTGCCCGCAGACCTCGGCAGCTATATCGACGAATTGACCGGCGGAGGGCATGGCGACGCCGCCGCCATCGTCCGCACCGCGCTCCAACAGATGCGCGACCGCGACGCTGCCTCGGCCGCACCAGCGGAAATCCTGATCGGCGGCGGCGAATGCGGGATGCTCGTCCGCCAGCGCGATTGGAGCGCGACCTCGCTCGGCCCGATCGACTCGTGGCCCGCCGAACTCCGCGTCACGCTCGCCAACATCCTCAACTCGCCCGTCGCCAAGGTCGTGATGTGGGGGCCCGAGCACATCATGCTCTACAACGACAGCTACCGCGCCGTCGCAGGAGACCGCCACCCCGCCGCACTTGGCAGCCCGGTCGCGACCGCGTTCCCCGAGGTGTGGGACTGGAACCGCGCGGTCCTCGAAGCAGGCTTCCGCGGCGAGACCGTCGCCTACCGTGACCAGCCGATCCTGTTCCAGCGCCCCGAAGGCCTCGAGACGCTAACGCTCGACCTGTTCTATACGCCCGTCTATTGCGCCGGTGGCACAGTCGGCGGCGTCCTGTGCACGATGGTCGACAATAGCGGCCGCGTCGAAGCCGAGCACCGCCTCGCCGCCAGCGAAGCCGAGTTGCGCCGTGTCACCGACGCCGTGCCGATGCTGATCTCGTACATCGACCGCGATCACGTCTACCGCCTCGCCAACGCGCAATATGACGAATGGCTCGGCGTCGCGCCCGAAACGATGATCGGCAAGTCCGTTCGCGACGTGCTCGGCGACGCGGTTTACCAGGATCGCCGCCCGTCGTTCGAGCGTGCGCTCGCCGGCGAGAGCTTCATCGCGCAGACCGTTTTCCCGCACCGCGACGGCCGTCCGCGCCGCTCTGAATTCCGCTATGTTCCGCATGTCCAGGCGGACGGCGCGGTCGCCGGTATCTACGTGCTCGGCATCGACGTCGAGGACCGTGCCGAACGCGAGGCCGCACTCGGCATCAGCAACGGCCGCTTCCGCACCGCGATGGACGCGGTCCACGGCGTGCTCTGGACCAACAGCCCGGACGGCCGGATGATTGGCGAGCAACCCGGCTGGGCCACGCTCACCGGCCAGTCGATCGACGAATACCAGAATTTCGGCTGGGCCGACGCGATCCACCCCGACGACGTCGCATCGACGATCAAGGCGTGGACCGCCGCGGTCCTGAACAAGTCGATGTTCGTGTTCGAACACCGCGTCCGCCGCCATTGCGGGGCATGGCGCACGTTCGCGGTCCGGAGCCTGCCGATCCTCGACTCAGGCGGCGAAGTCATCGAATGGGTCGGCGTCCACACCGACATCACGCATCAGCGCGCCGCCGAGGCCGCCTTGCGCGAACAGGCCGAAGCGCTTGCCCGTCAGGTCCGCCACCGCGAGCGCGCCGAGGATCAGCTCCGCCAGCTCAACGAGACGCTGGAGGCGCGCGTCATCGCCGAGATCGGCGAGCGCCGCGAGGCCGAAGCCAAGCTGGCGCAATCGCAGAAGATGGAGACCGTCGGCAAGCTCACCGGCGGCGTCGCGCACGACTTCAACAATCTGCTCCAGGTCGTCTCGGGCAATCTCCAGCTGCTCGGCAAGAACCTCGCCGGCAACGAGCGTGCGGAGCGCTGGGTCGCCAACGCGATGGCTGGCGTCACACGCGGCTCGAAGCTCGCGTCGCAGTTGCTTGCGTTCGGACGTCGCCAGGCGCTCGAGCCCAAGGTCGTCAACGTCACGCGGTTCGTGCGCGGGATGGACGACATGCTGCGCCGCGCGATCGGCGAAGGCGTCGAGATCGAGACGGTGGTCGGCGGTGGCCTCTGGAACACGTTCATCGACCCCGCGCAGATCGAGAACGCACTCCTGAACCTCGCGATCAACGCGCGCGACGCAATGGAGGGCCAGGGCAAGCTCACCATCGAACTCGGCAACGCGCATCTCGACGATGCCTATGCCCGCAGCCACGAGGAGGTCGAAGCCGGGCAATACGTCCTGCTCGCGGTGTCCGACACCGGCAGCGGCATGAGCCCGGAAATCATCGAGAAGGTGTTCGAACCGTTCTTCTCGACCAAGAGCGAAGGCAAGGGGGTCGGGTCTCGGCCTGTCGATGGTCTACGGCTTCGTCAAACAGTCCGGCGGCCACGTGAAGATTTATTCTGAGGTCGGCGAAGGCACCACGATCAAGCTCTATCTGCCGCGCGCGATGGAGAGCGAGGATTTCGAGGTCGTCGCCGATGCAGGGCCAATCTGCGGCGGCACGGAGACGGTGCTGGTGGTCGAGGATGACGACGAGGTCCGCACCACCGTGGTCGAGCTGCTGACCGACCTCGGCTACAGCGTGCTGAAGTCGGTCGACGCGGCCAGCGCGCTCAACGTGGTCGAGAGCGGCGTGCCGATCGACATCCTGTTTACTGACGTGGTGATGCCCGGAACGTTGAAAAGCCCCGAACTCGCGCGCAAGGCGAAGGAACGGCTGCCCAATCTCGTGGTGCTGTTCACATCGGGCTATACCGAGAACTCGATCGTGCACGGCGGCAAGCTCGATGCCGGCGTCGACCTGTTGTCGAAGCCGTATTCGCGCGAGGCGCTGGCACGGAAATTTCGCGAAGTGCTGGCCAATCGGCAGCGCGGCGACTCGCCTGCTGCCAAGGTCGCGCGCGATGCGCGGATCGAGGCGGAGCGACGGCTGGACGCGTCGGCACGGCGCACCGTCCTGTTGGTCGAGGACGACGAGATGATCCGCGCGAACACTGCCGAGATGCTGCAAGGGGAGTGGCTTCGTGGTGGTCGACGCGGCGAGCGCGGAGGACGCGATGACTGCGCTTCAGACCGTGCCGATCGACGCGCTGGTGACCGACATCAACCTCCCCGGCGTGTCGGGACCGGACTTCGCCCGCACCGCGCGCGCGCTGCGACCGGGTGTGGGGATTGTGTTCGCGAGCGGCGATACCGCGTCGGTCGAGGGCGATACGGACGCGATCATGCTGGGGAAGCCGTACGGGCTCGACGCGCTGACGGCGGCGGTGCTGGCATCGCTGGGGGAGACGGCGCTGGTGGAACCGCTCGCGGCGGACCGGGTGGACTCGGCGGAGTAAAGCCGGTCGGCGTGACTTACGCGCCAGCCTAACGATCCTCCCCCGCAAGGGGGAGGTGGCGGGCACTTGCCTGACGGAGGGGGAGGCAGGTGCACCGATGTTGCGTGTTCCTCCCCTCCGTCACTTTCGGCGACACCTCCTCCTGGCGGGGGAGGATCGTGAGACGGACGATCGGTCTGCATCCCCCCGTCTTGAGCCGTTGGCAGCCTCAATGGTGGAGTGGGTCGAACCACACCAACTAACCACCCCCGGCGAAGGCCGGGGCCCAGTTGGGGAACGTTACCAACTGAGGTGGTGCGTAGTTACGCTGACCGTTTCGATCGGCTATTCCGCTGGAAATAGCTTCACATTTCTACACCCGGGTCTTGCGCCAAACAGGCGCCGCGGCAAAGCCGCGTCGTCGGACGGGGCTCTTGGCCCCGCCGGCCGGGCGTGATGCGGTCGCGGCGGAGCTTGCGCTCCGCCTGCTGCATCACGCCGCAAATTGATTCATCGTATTATGCGCGCCCCCCCGCCTTCAGAGCCGCCTCACCCGCGAAATACTCTTTATGGTCATCGCCAAGATCGGAGCCCGACATGTTCTGGTGCTTCACGCAGGCAATGCCCTCACGGATTTCCTTGCGCTGGACGCCCTTCACATAACCAAGCATCCCCGCGTCGCCAAAATACTCTTTCGCGAGATTGTCGGTCGAAAGCGCCGCCGTGTGATACGTCGGCAGCGTGATCAAATGGTGGAAGATGCCCGCGCGTTTGGCCGAATCCGCTTGGAAGGTGCGGATACGTTCGTCAGCTTCGTCGGCCAAAGCCGTGCCATCGTAATCGACGCTCATCAGCCGCGCGCGCTCATAGGCGGAGACGTCCTCACCCGCAGCCGACCACGCATTGAACACCTGCTGGCGGAAGTTCAGCGTCCAGTTGAAGCTCGGCGAGTTATTATAGACGAGCTTTGCGTTCGGCACGACCTCGCGGATGCGATCCACCATGCCGGCGATCTGCTCGATATGCGGCTTCTCGGTCTCGATCCACAGCAGGTCCGCGCCGTTCTGTAGCGACGCGATGCAGTCCATAACGCAGCGATCCTCGCCGGTCCCCGCGCGGAACTGGAACAGGTTCGAGGGCAGGCGCTTGGGACGGAGCAGCTTGCCGTCCCGGTTGAGGATGACGTCGCCGTTCTGCGCGGTCGCCGGGTCGATCTCCTCGCAATCGAGGTACGAGTTATACTGGTCGCCCAAGTCGCCCACTTCCTTGCTGACCGCGATCTGCTTGGTCAGGCCGGCGCCGAGCGAGTCGGTGCGCGTGACGATGATGCCGTCCTCGACGCCGAGTTCGAGAAACGCGTAGCGGCAGGCGCGGACCTTGGCCAAGAAGTCCTCGTGCGGCACGGTGACCTTGCCGTCCTGATGGCCGCACTGCTTCTCGTCGCTGACCTGGTTCTCGATCTGGAGCGCGCAGGCCCCCCGCCTCGATCATCTTCCGCGCGAGCAGATACGTCGCCTCCGCGTTGCCGAAGCCCGCGTCGATGTCGGCGATGATCGGCACGACGTGCGTCTGGTGGTTCTCGATCGCGTTGAGCAGGCGCTGTTCCTCGATCGCGTTCCCCGCGGCGCGCGCGGCATCGACGTCGCGGAACATCATGCCGAGTTCGCGCGCGTCGGCCTGGCGGAGGAAGGTGTAGAGTTCCTCGATCAACGCGGGGACACTGGTCTTCTCGTGCATCGACTGGTCAGGCAAGGGGCCGAACTCGCTCCGCATCGCCGCGACCATCCAACCGGAGAGGTAGAGATAGCGGCGGTCGGTGGTGCCGAAATGCTTCTTGATGCTGATCATCTTCTGCTGCGCGATGAACCCGTGCCAGCAACCGAGCGACTGCGTGTAGTTCGCCGGATCTGCGTCATAGGCTGCCATGTCCTTGCGCATGATCGCCGCGGTATAGCGCGCGATGTCGAGACCCGTGGTGAACCGGTTCTGCAACCGCATCCGCGCGACGGACTCGGGCGAGATCGCGTCCCACGTGCCGTTTTGGTCGGCGATGAGGTTGGTCAACTGGGCAATGTGCGTCTGGTAGGTCACGGGCGATCCTCGTCTGCTGCGATGATCGACGTGTAGGTATATTTACATGATTAAGTGGCCAAATTGCCCCGAGATTGGCGTGCGCGTGTAACGAACGCCGCTTCCCGAATGTGACGATGTAAACTTTGTGACACTGGGCGGATTTTGCGCGGGGCCGAATGTCCTGATCGATATCAAGTCTTGCAAATTCAAGACCAAGGCGGCGGAACATAGGACTTCGGACACTGTTGGAAGGACTTCGCAGCCAGGAGACGGTGATGACTGAAAGCGATCCAAGAGATGACGCCCCACTAAGCACGTCCAAGCGAAGCGACGCCGTAGCGGACGCTACGCGCGACCTTGCGGACGGCAAGGGCAGCAGCATCGTTGCCCGTGCGGTTACGATCAATCGCCCGGTCGGCGAACTGTTCGCCTATTTCCGCGATTTCGCGAACCTTCCGACCTTCATGGAGAATGTCGAGCGTATCGACGTCCTCGGCCAGCGCCGCTCGCATTGGGTGGTCAAGGGTCCGGCGGGCAAATCCTATGAATGGACGTCGGCGATTACCGACGAAGCGCAGGACAGCTTCATCGCATGGTCGTCGGAGGATGGCGCGGATGTGCCTAACAGCGGCCGCGTCGAGTTTCGGGATGCGGGCGCGCGCGGCACGGTGGTCGTTGCGACCATCCTGTACGATCCGCCGGGTGGCGTGATCGGCAAGTTGATCGCCAAGATGTTCCAGCGCGAGCCTGCGATCCAGGCGCGCCGGGACCTACGCCGTTTCAAGCAGTTGATGGAAACCGGCGAGATCGCGACTGCCGCGATGAACCGCAAGCAGCATGAAGAGGAACTCGCCTAATGCGCGCTCTGGCATGGCACGGTAAGCACGACGTTCGCGTTGATACGGTCGACGATCCCGAAATCGTCAACCAGCGTGACTGCATCATCAAGGTCACTGCGACTGCGATCTGCGGCTCCGACCTGCATTTGTACGACGGCTATATCCCGACGATGCAGGCCGGCGACATCCTCGGCCACGAATTCATGGGCGAAGTCGTCGAGGTCGGCGCCAAGTCGACGCTGAAGAAGGGCCAGAAGGTCGTCGTCCCGTTCACGATCGCCTGCGGCAGTTGCTACCATTGCGGCAAGCACCAGTATTCGGCGTGCGACAACGGCCTCCCCTGCCGACAACCAGGACATCGCGCAGGAGATTTACGGTCAACCCATGTCCGGGTTGTTCGGCTATAGTCACATGACGGGCGGCTATGCCGGCGGCCAGGCGGAATATGTCCGCGTGCCGTTCAGCGACGTCGGCCCGATCGTCATTCCCGACGGCGTCGACGACGAGAAGGTGCTGTTCCTCTCCGATATCCTGCCGACCGGCTGGATGGCGGCGGAGAATGCGCAGATCGAACCCGGCGACACGGTCGCGGTCTGGGGTTGCGGTCCGGTCGGGCTGTTCGCGGTGCAGTCGGCGTTCCTGATGGGCGCCGAACGAGTCATCGCGATCGACCACTTCCCCCACCGACTGGAGCTTGCCAAGAAGTTCGGCGCCCAGACGATCAACTACGAGGAAAGCGCGGTCTACGAGGCGCTGATGGTGATGACCGGCGGCATCGGTCCCGACGCCGTCATCGACAGCGTCGGGCTGGAGGCACACGGCTTCTTCGTCGACAACGTCGTCGATCAGATCAAGGCGTCGACATTTCTCGGCACCGATCGGACGCATTCGATCCGCCAGGCGATCATCGCGTGTCGCAAGGGTGGGCGGGTGTCGATGCCGGCGGTGTACGGCGGGTTCGTCGACAAGTTCCCGCTCGGCGCCTTCATGGAGAAGGGGCTGACGCTCAAGACCGGCCAGACGCATGTCCAGCATTACATGCCCGCGCTGCTCAACGCGATCATGGAGGGCAAGATCGACACCACCTTCCTGATCTCGCACCGCATGGACCTGGAGGACGCCCCCAAGGGCTACGACATGTTCAAGAACAACCAGAACGAAGTGACGAAGGTCGTGCTCAAGCCCGGCTTCAACTGAGGATGACTGACAATGGCTGATAAATTCGCGATCATCACCGGCGCCTCGACGGGCATCGGCTTCGAACTGGCGACCCTGGCGGCGAAGGACGGCTACGACATACTGGTCGTAGCCGACGAGGCGTTGATCGACGCCGCCGCGCAGGACTTCAAGCAGTTCGGCACCGATGTTCAGTCGCTCCAGGCCGACCTCTCGACGATCGAAGGCGTCGACCAGTTGCTTGCGGCCACGAACGGCCGGACGATCGATCTGGTCTGCGCGAATGCCGGGCGCGGGCTCGGCAAGGCGTTCCTCGACCAAGATCTGGCCGAGTGGCGCAAGGTCGTCGACACCAACGTGATCGGCACGGCGTATCTATTGCAGAAAACCCTGCCGCCGATGGTTGCGCGAAACGCAGGCAAGGTGCTCGTGACCGGATCGATCGCAGGCTACATCCCCGGTGCGTTCCAGGCCGTGTATAACGGTACGAAGAGCTTCGTCGACAGCTTCGTCGCGGCGATCCAGAACGAGATCAAGGATGCGGACGGCGTCACACTCACCAACCTGATGCCCGGCCCGGTCGATACCGAATTCTTCGACCGTGCGCACATGATGGACACCGATGTCGGGACCGATCCCAAGAAAAGCGATCCCGCGGACGTGGCGAAGGACGGCTGGGACGCGCTGATGTCCGGCAAGGCGGCGGTCGTCTCGGGCTGGAAGAACAAGGTCCAGTCGGCGATCGCCAACGTCACGCCCAACGCCGTGCTCGCCGAGATGCACCGCAAGATGGCCGAGCCCGGCACCGCGAACGATTGAACGACAGTTTCAACAGGAGAGAGAAGACCATGACACGATTTCTGACTGCCGCCGCGCTGATCGCGCTGCCAATCGCTGCCGTCTCCGCACAGGCGCCGATGCCCGCATCGACCTATGTGATGAAGGCCGGTGCCGGCGACCTGTACGAGAAGACGTCGAGCCAGATCCTGCTCGAGACGACCACCAATCCGAAGCTCAAGAGCTTCGCGCAGATGATGATCACCGATCACACCAAGAGCACCGAGGACGTGAAAGCCGCGGCGATGGCGGCGCATGTAAAGGTCGCACCGCCCAAGCTCGATCCGATGGGTGCCAAGAACGTCGCTGCACTTCGCGCGGCGAAGGGCACGGCGCGCGACCGGCTGTACGTGACGCAGCAGAAGGCGGCGCATGCCAAGGCGTTGACGTTGCAGCAGGGCTATGCCGACAAGGGCACCGTGGCGGGCCTGAAGACTGTTGCAGCCGGGATCGTACCGGTCGTCCAGTCGCACATCACCGAACTGCAGACGATGTAATCATACGGCGTCCTATCGACGGCGGATTACAGACGGCGCTCGCTTCACAAAGCGGGCGCCGTTCTGCATTCGGAACTCCTAATCGTCTGGAAAGCCATCCCCGGCCCCGCTAGGTCAGCGCCATGGAAACCGATATCGCCATCGCTCGCAGCGTCGCCCTGCGCCCTATCGCCGCCATCGCCGAGAGCCTGCACATTCCCGACGACGCGATCGAACCTTACGGCCGGTACAAGGCGAAGATCTCGCTCGAATGGCTGAACGCACCCAAGTCTTCAGCGAACGGCAAGCTCATCCTCGTCACCGCGATCAACCCGACCCCGGCAGGCGAGGGCAAGACCACGACCTCGATCGGGCTCGCCGATGCGCTCCGCCATACCGGGCGCAAGGCCGTCCTTGCCCTTCGCGAGCCCTCGCTCGGGCCCTGTTTCGGCACCAAGGGCGGCGCTACGGGCGGCGGTCGTGCGCAGGTCGCGCCGATGGAGGACATCAACCTCCACTTCACCGGCGATTTCCACGCAATCACCGCGGCGCATAACCTGCTCGCGGCGATGATCGACAATCACATTCACTGGGGCAACGCGCTCCAGATCGACGTGCGGCGCGTGGTCTGGCGGCGCGTGCTCGACATGAACGACCGGGCGCTGCGCGATATCGTCCAGTCGATCGGTGGCATCGCCAACGGCTATCCGCGCAGAATCGGGTTTCGACATCACGGTCGCGTCGGAGGTGATGGCGATCCTGTGCCTCGCCGACGGGCTCGCGGACATGGAGCGACGGCTGGGCGATATCGTCGTCGCCTATACGCGCGACCGCACGCCGATCACCGCGCGCGACCTGAAGGCGGACGGCGCGATGGCGGTGCTGCTGGCGGAGGCGATCAAGCCGAACCTCGTCCAGTCGTTGGAGGGGACGCCAGCGTTCCTCCACGGCGGGCCGTTCGCCAACATCGCGCATGGTTGCAACTCGGTGATCGCGACACGGGCAGCGCTGTCGCTCGGCGACTACGTGGTGACCGAGGCGGGCTTCGGCGCGGATCTCGGCGCGGAAAAGTTCTTCGACATCAAATGCCGCCAGGCGGGGCTGGCCCCCGACGCGGTCGTGATTGTCGCGACCGCCCGTGCGCTGAAGATGAACGGTGGCGTCGCCAAGGCCGATCTGGGGCGTGAGGACGTCGACGCGGTCCGCCGCGGCGCGGTCAATCTCGTGCGGCATATCGAGAACATCCGCCAGTTCGGCGTGCCTGCGGTCGTCGCGATCAATCATTTCTACACCGACAGCGACGCGGAGATCGCCGCGATCGTCGAGGCCGCCGCACACCACGGCTCGCGCGCGATCCTCTGCCGGCATTGGGCCGAGGGTGGCGCCGGCGCGGTCGAACTGGCCGATGCGGTCGCCGAGCTTTGCGACGGGCACGGGGGCGGGTTCGCGCCGATCTACGGCGACGAGCTGTCGCTGTTCGACAAGATCGATACCGTGGCACGCCGCATCTACCGCGCCGAGCACGCCGTCGCCGAGCCGAGCGTGCTGGCGCAGTTGAAGCGCTGGGAGGATGCGGGCTACGGCCATCTGCCCGTCTGCCTTGCCAAGACGCAATACAGCTTCTCGACGGACCCTGCCCTGCTTGGCGCGCCGACCGGGCACATCGTGCCGGTGCGTGAAGTCCGGCTCGCGGCGGGTGCCGGGTTCGTGGTCGCGATTTGCGGGGAGATCATGACGATGCCGGGCCTGCCGCGCGTGCCGGCCGCCGAGGCGATCCGGTTGAATGACGATGGGCTGATCGAAGGGCTGTTCTAAGTCTCAATCCTCCCCCGCCAGGGGGAGGATTGCATGATTGCTACCCGAACATCCGCTTCATCGACCGCTCGAGCATCACGAACTGCCACAACGTGCGACCGTGCTCAGCACGCCCCATCCGGTGCTCGTCGGCGATCCGCGCGATCGTCGCCATGTCGAACCACCCCGTCTCGCCTAGCGTGCGCGACTTGGCGAGCGCCGACGCTTCCCCCGCCAGCGCACCACGGAACCAAGCGCTGATCGGCGTCACGAAGCCCATCTTTTGGCGATAGAGGATGTCGCGCGGCAGATACGGCTCCATCGCTTTCTTCATCAGCCATTTGCCCTCGCCGTGCCGCAACCGCATGGTCGCCGGCAGCGTCGCGCAGAACTCGATCAGGCGGTGGTCGAGCAGCGGTTCGCGCGCTTCGAGGCCGACCGCCATGCTGGTCCGGTCGACCTTGGTCAGGATGTCGCCGGGCAGCCAATGCTTGACGTCGGCATATTGCGCGCGGTCGATCGCGTCGCGCGCGGGCGCGTTCGCCATCGTCGCGACATAGCGGTCCTCGGCGCGGTACCCGCCGAGCTTCGCGCGAGCGCCGGCGTTGAACAACTGCGCGCGGAGTTCGGGTGTGGTGACGCCGACCGATCGGGCATAAGCCTCGCCGCCACCTTGTGCGAGCGCAAGCAGCGTCGACTTTGCGCGAAGCGGCCGCGGCGCCCAGTCGGCCTTCGGATACCAGCGGCCGAGCGTCCCGAAGACGTCGGCGCGGAGATGCGACGGCAGCAAGCCGCGGATGCGCTCCTCGACCGACTGAAACTTGTAGCGCCGATATCCGGCCAGCGCTTCATCCGCGCCGTCTCCAGACAGCGCGACGGTAACGCTCTCGCGGGCGAGTGCGCAGACCTGGTAGGTGGCGAGCGCGGAGGCGTCCGCAAAGGGCTCGTCGAAACTCGCGACCAGCGTGTCGATCAGTCCGAAATCGCCCGACTCGACGACGCGCTCGCGGTGATCGGTGGCGAAGCGGCGCGCGACGGTGTCGGCATAGCTGCGTTCGTCATGCCCGGCCTCGTCGAACCCGATCGTGCAGGTGCGGACCGCCTTGGGGCTCGCCTCGGCCATCAACGCGACGACCGCGGAGCTGTCCACCCCGCCCGACAGGAACGCACCCAGCGGCACGTCGGCGACCATCCGCGACCGCACGCCCGCACGCATCCGGTCGACCAGTTCCTCGCCTAGCGCCTTGGCAGAGCTGGTCGCGCGGTTGGAGAAATCGATGTCCCACCATTTGCGCGGCTGCGGCACTGACTTGCCACGCTCGACCAGCAGGAAATGCCCAGCCGCGAGCTTCTTGACGCCCGCGACCATGCAGGAGTCATCGGGGACGTACCCGAACGCCAGGTAGTCCTCGACCGCGCCCAGATCGGGTACTCGGCGGAGTTGTGGATGCGCGAGCAGACCCTTCAATTCGGACGCGAACGCCAGCGACCCGTCCGCCAGTTCGACATAGTGGAGCGGCTTCACGCCCATCCGGTCGCGCGCGAGGAACAGCGTGTGCGCAGCGGTATCGTGGATCGCGAAGGCGAACATGCCGTTCAGCCGGTCGAGCATCGACGGCCCCCCAGGCGCGCCACGCGTGCAGCAGGACTTCGGTATCGCCGGACGTCCGGAAAATCGCGCCCTTGGCGGCCAGTTCGTCGCGCAGTTCGGCGAAGTTATAGACCTCGCCATTGTAGGTGATCGTCAGGCTGCCATCGGACATCGGCTGCGGCGAGCCTTCGAGGTCGATGATCGACAGCCGGCGATGGCCGAGACCGACGCCGGGCGCAGTCCAGATGCCGTCGCCGTCGGGGCCGCGATGCGACAGCGCCGCGATCATCGCGTGGACGCGGTTCGGGTCGACCGGCTTGGGCGTGCCGGGGTGGAAGATCCCGGCGATGCCGCACATCTAGCGCATCCCCGCGGCGTGATCGGCGACCGGTGCGATCGGTCCGAGCGCGGCCAGGAAGCGCGCGATCGGACGCGCATCGGCGCCCTCGACCGACAGGTGGATCGCCACCGCGCGTTGCGGCCCCCCGAGCAACCGCGCCTTCATCGTCTCGATCTTCACCAGCGTTTCGTCCTGCGTGGTCGTGTCGCCGACCCGGTACCACGTCGCGACGATCCGCTCTACGGGTCCGGGTGCCGTGATCCGCATGACGCTGCCGCCTTCGATATCCGGCAAATCGGCGACGCGGACCCAGCGATCTTCCTCGCGCAACACGCCGGTCCCGTAGGCGATCAGTTCCTTGCCCTCTTGCTGGCTGCCGAACACCGCGACGCTCATGTCGACCAGCGCACCGGTCGCGTCGGCGTAGCGGCCGAACAGATAATGGTCTGCGCCGGGGTAATAGGGCGTCCACGGCGCGCGCGTGCTAACGGGAACGCGATGCCAGCCGGGGATCTCGGGAAGGTCGATATGCGCGGGGGAGTGGCTGCGCGCGGCTGGCGATCGCTGCGCTCCACGCCGGGAACGCTGCAACCGTGGCTAAGGCTAACGCCGTCGCGATGGCAAGATCGGTCCGGTGACGGGGTGTGACCTGGAGCTTCGCCGGATCGAACGCGGAATCATCCGGTGCGCGGTCGAACCAGCGCCAGCCGATCGCCAACACGCCTGCCATGACCAGCGCGAAGAACACCCAGCCATAGACGATATGATCGATCCCCGTCGCCGCCTCGACCGAGGTGAGGTCCGCCGCCCAGATCGTGCCGAACGCGCGAAAGCCGTTGGCGATGACCGGCACCACGACCGAGACCACGAGGAACACCGTGCGGCGCTGCCACGTCACGAAACAGAGGTTGGCGACGAGCACGCCGAACGCGACCATCGCGATGACGAACTTTGAGCCCGAACAGGCCTCGGCCACCTCGAAATAATAGCGCCCGGCGTGGATCAGCACGCCGTCGACCACCGCGGGCACGCCAACGAAATGCAGCAGCGGCATGACGATCGCGACCGTCACGGTCTGCAGCGGCGGTTCGAGACCCTCGCCGAACGGTACGAGGAAGAACGCGTAGGCGAGCGGGAAGAGCAACCCTCGCGCGACGTTGGGGCCGAGGATCGTCACGACCGCACCTTGCAGCATCATGATGAGCCCCAACTGGCGCGCGAACCCGACCGAAGCTGCATCGCCCATCAGCCAGCCGAACCCGCCGATCGCGACGAGTGCTAGGCCGGGCCACCAACCGGTCGGGGTCAATTGCGCCAGCTCGGCGCGGCGTTGCCAGACGAGCCATGCGATTACCGGGCCGATGAAGAGGCAGTGGCCGAAGGTAGTGCTGGTCCACCAGATATGCGCGAGATCGGCGACGTCGCTTCGGAACGTCAGGAGTATCAGCACCGCGACGACCGCGAGCGCGATGCCGTGACGACGCCATGCGGTCATGCCGGGAGGCCGAGCAGCGCGTCGAGCGGCGCGAGGCGGGCGTCCCAGCCGTAGCGGCGGATGACTTGCGCGCGGGCGGACTGGCCGAGCGTTGCCGCGGTGTCTGGCGCTTCGAGCAGGTCGCAGATACGGTCCGCAAACGCCTGCGCGGTCGCGGCAATCCGGATCGTGCCGGCATGATCGATGCCCTCGGCCGCGGCCGTCGAGGCGACGACGGGGCGCGACATCGCCAATGCCTCGAGCACCTTGTTCTGGATGCCGCGCGCGAGTTTCAGCGGGGCGACGCAGACGTCCGCAGCCGCCAGCCAGCCACGGACGTCGTCGACCGCGCCGGTGACGGTGACGTGATCGCTCGCGAGCGCCTGGACGGCGACGGTCGGCGCGCGGCCGACGATCGCGAAGTGGGCGGGGTGGCGCTGGCGGACGAGCGGGAGGATGTCGCGCGCGAACCACGTCACCGCGTCGATGTTGGGCCGGTAGTCCATCTGGCCCGTGAAGACGATCAACGCTTCTGCCCCCCTCCCTGGAAGGGAGGGGTTGGGGTGGGTCGGCCTGCTTGGGTTACGCCCGGTTGCGCCTGGGAAGCCGACCCACCCCCGGCCCCCTCCCTTTCAGGGGAGGGGGGAAGATCGGCGGGCGTCTCTGGCTGCCGGATCGAACTTCGCCGAGTCGATCCCGTTCTCGACCGCAATGATCCGCCCGGTCGCTCCACCCTCCCGGAACAACCCAGCTTCAGCCTCGCTGACGAACAGGCTGGCCGACACCCTGCTCGCCACCTCGCGCTCGAACATACCGAGCAGCCGAGCCTCGCGGCGCATTATCCAACGCATCGGGCCTCGCGCATCGTCAGCAAAACCAGCGAACTTGGCGGAGTCGACGTCGACGAAATCCATCACGACCGGCGGACCGCCAACCGGCAGATACTGCGCCATCTGACCCGAGAAGCAGTAGACGGTACTTATTCCGGGCAAAACGCGATCGACGGCATCCTGCATCGCGGCGCTCGCAAAGGCGGTCAACGAAACCGGCTTACCGGTCGCGAGCGCCTCGATCGCGGCACGCTTCTGCGACTTCCGACGGGGCAAGATCGTGCAACTCGCCAGCATATCGGTGAATACCGCCGGCGGATCGAAGTCCGCCTCGTCGTCGGCAAACGCCACCAGATGCACCGGCGTTCGCTTCGCCAGATACTGGAGGACATGGAAACTGCGGATCTTGTCGCCACGGTCGGGCGGAAAGGGGACGCGGTGCGCGAGGAAGAGCAGGCTCACCCCAGGCCTCGGGAAATCCACGGTCCTGCTGCGTTGGCCGCCCATAGCGGAAGCTTCTTCCACGTCCGCACCATCAGCGCGTATTTCGGGTTCAGCGGGTTCACCTCGCGCGCCGGACCGTTGCTGCGCTTGGCATAGAGCCGCGGTTCGGGCGTGAAGCCCCAGTTCTTCTTGAACGCCGCCGCCCCGGTGCCGGTCTTCGAACGGCCGAAATCGAACCGCGTGCAGCCCCGCGCGCGCGCATGCGCCATCAGCGCGAAATACATCCGGTCGTTGGCGCGCAATCCGCGCGCGGCTTCAGTCCCGCCGCCCCAATAGGGATAGACCGTGCCGTCGAAATACAGGCTCAAGACGCTGGCGACCGCGCGGCCTTTGTGTCGAACGGTGAGAACATCGGCATCCATCACGCTCGCAACGCTGCGGAAAAGCTTGGCGGGAAAAACCGGTGTGCCGAGATTGCGAACCGACTCCGCATAAACCTGATAGTGCTCGGCAAGCAGTTTCCGATCATTGCCGATGACGATCTCAAGGTCGAAGCCGAGCGCACGGCGGACTTCGGCGCGCTGCTTTCGGGGAATCGCGAGCAGTTCCGCATCGTCGTCCGCGGCTAGATCTCGAACGAAGCCGAGATAGCTGGTGTCATCGCTATCCCAGCCGATCGGTGCAGGACCGCCGCGCAATTCTATCGAAGGGCAGCCGATCCGCAGCGCAAGGTTCCAAGCCCCCCGCCGACAGCGCTTCGACCGCGTCACCCAAAGCGCCGCCATCTACGCCAAACCCGGTCGACACCAGCGCACGCCCGAACAGCGGCGAGCGCATCTCGGTCAACGGCAGCACGCCGTCGATCGCGCCTCCGCTCTCCGAAACCAGATAGTGCGCGCGCTGGCCGCAACCGTCCTGCACCGCGAGGCTCCAGGCGGGCAGATGAAACGGCGTGGCACCGTCGCTAGCCTCGACGAACGCCGTGATCCGCGCGCACTCGACCGTATCGCGAAGGTCGACTTCACGCACACCGACAGGCATCGGAGCGGTCACGCCAGCCGGGCCGCTTCGCGTGCGACGACCGTATCGACACGGCCCCATGCGTGGCGCCCGAGCAACCCACGCAGCTTGCCGGCCATCGCGCCGAGGCGCGAATAATGGCGGATCTTCGAACGCATCGGTGCCGCGTCGACCCGAGGCTGCGACGGATCGATCTCCCACGGGTGAAAGTAGAACATCGCCGGGCGGTCTTCGCGATTGACCTGGCGCACCGCGAGATCGGTGATCGCCGCCGGAAGCAGCCGGAAGAATCCGCCGCCCGTCGCCAGCTTGCGCTCGCCGAACTTGGCGACCGTCACTGGGACTTCGATCAAGGCGCTGTCCGCGAGCGGCTTGAACCCGTAGCGCGGCGCATCGAGCCAGCCGTAATGATCGTGCTTCACTGGAGCGACGCTGGAGGAATAGGCATAGCCTGCCTCGGCAAGTTCGACGTGCGCCCAAGGCGTCCGCTGATCGATCGAGAAGCTCGGCGCGCGATACCCCGTGACCCTCGTCCCCGCCGCGTCCTCGATCGCAGTCCGAGCACGTGCGAGGTCGGCGCGAAACACGTCCGGCGTCATGGTAAAGACGCGTTGGTGGTCCCAGCCGTGACTGGCAACCTCATGTCCGGCGTTGACGATGCGGCGGATCAGGGCGGGGTAGCGGTGGGCTACCCAGCCTAAAGTGAAGAACGTTGCCTTCGTGTCGCGCTCGGCAAATAGGGCCAGGACCGCGTCGGTGTTGGCCTCGACGCGCGGCTGGAGCGAGTCCCAGTCGGCCTTGTCGATCACCTTCTCGAACGCGCCGACCTGGAACCAGTCCTCAACATCGACCGACATGCCATTGAGAACAGGCATTTCAGGCAGCATCGTGCCAAGCGGCCACACCGCGGACGGGCGCGTATTCCGGCTTGGTATCGTCGCCCTCGACCCAGTCGACCAGCAGCGTCAGCACGCGACGTAGCGCCTTGTCCTGCATGTCCACCCGCGCCTCGAGTTCAGCGAGCCGCTCCTCGACCGCAGGATCGGCGATAGGCGTGTCGACACGCGGCGTGGAGACGGGTTCGCGCGGTTCGTGCGCGTTATGCGCACCTTTTCCCCGGTCCTGCGCGATCATTGGCAGGTCGCCCTCAAGGTCACGTTGCACCGCCCGCACCGTATCGCCGTCGATCACCGTGAGGTCGTCGATCGCCGCATGGAGCATCACGCGCCCCGCAAGCTGGTTCAAACGACGCGGCACACCAGCCGACCCGTTGAAGAACGCCGCGAACGCATCCTCGGTAAAGTCGGGATTCCCCGTCCAGCCGACCACCGTCAGGCGGTGCGCGAGATACTCGGAGACCTCATGCTCCTCCATCGGATCGAGATGGTGGATCGCGATCACGCGCTGGCGGAGCTGTTCGAGACGCTCCGAGCCGTGGAGGCGGTCGCGGAACTCGGGCTGGCCGAGCAGGACGATCTGCAGCAGCGCGTGGCCGCCGGCCTGGAAGTTCGACAGCATCCGCAGTTCTTCGAGCGCATCGACGGGCAAGGCCTGCGCCTCGTCGACGATCAGCAGCGTCCGCTTGCCGGTGCGCGCGACCGCGTGCAGCCCGCGCTCGATCGCGGTGAGAAGCTCGGCCTTGCTCAGCCCGGCCGGATCGACGTGCAGGTCGGTGGCGACGATCCGCAGCAGGTCGTCCGCCTCGATCGCGGTCGAGACGAGCTTGATCGCGTTCAGGCGCTGTAGGTCGATCGTGTCCATCAGGTGACCGACGAGCGTCGTCTTGCCCGCGCCGATATCGCCAGTGATGACGATGAAGCCCTCGCCCTGCGCCAGACCATAGCCGAGATACGCCATCGCCTTGCGGTGGGTGGCGGTCTCGAACCAGAATTTGGGATCGGGGGTGAGCTGGAAAGGCCGACCCGTCAGTCCATAATGTTGATCGTACATAAGCTGCTCGCCTTCAGAACTGGTACCGCGCACCGATCAGCGCCTGCGCCGACCAGTCGCTGTCGAGGTCGCCGACCTTGAAGCTGTAAAGCCCGAGCGACGCGGTGGTGCCGAGACGCCCGAAATTGTGAAAATATGTCCCCGTCCCGCCGTAAGACCACACGCCGGTATCGCCGGTGATGTCGTCGACGCCGCTGTCGTAATAATTGACGAACAGGTCGGCGTTGACGCCGGAAACCGGGGTCAGCCTGCGCGTGTAGAAGAGCTGGCCGTAATAGCTTTCGTCATCGAGACCCGCGACGACCAAGCCGGGCGCGAGCCGCGGCGCATAGAGCTTGCGATTGGCGTAGCCGATGCCCGCGCCCCAGGTGGAGCGCCCGCGCGTGGCGGAGATCACGCCGTCGATCCCGCGTGCGCGGTAGCTGGCGGTCGAGATCGACTGGAACACGTCGTTGAGGCAGCCGCCGGGTTGCGCACCGGTGGAGCCGAACACGCAGCCATTGAACTGCTGGCCAAAACCCTGCTGGTTGCCGCTCAGGAAGCTGGTCGGCAAATTGCCGATACCGGTCCGGAGCTGACGGCCGAAGGTCTGCACGCCGTCATACACGTTGACCGCGAGGCCGACGGAGTCCGATGCCTGATAGGTCGCTGTGCCGGTGTAGCTGAGCGATCCGTAGCGGCGCCCGACATGCCCCTCCACCGAGGTCCGGCGATTGGGCCGCCAGACGACACCGGCGTCATAATAGATGCCGTCGGTGCGATAGGCGACGCGGCGCGGCGATGCCTCGTTGGTGACGAAGCGACCGTCGCGATCGAGTACGGGCGTGCCGGTCGCGTCGACGACCGGATCCTTCTGGCTCGTCTCGATCTTCTCGTAACCGACGCCGGCGGTGAGCGCGACATAGGGCGAGATCGGCTGGAGTATGTCGCCGCGGCCGTAATAGCCCTCGTAACGCTGCTTCAACTGGCTGGCGGTCTCGCGGTCGTAAGCACCGCTGACCGTGAGCCCGAACGGCGCGATCGCACCGGGGCGCACCGAGGCGCTGGCGGTCACGGTGTTGCCGATCGAGATCGTCGTAATAATCGAGCCGCTGCCCACCCAGGCCGGCATCGCCGAACGTCGGCGTGTCGACCTTGGTATAGCCGAGCCGGTAGTTCGCGTTCAGCGTCACCGGGCCGGCGTTGCTGGTGAAGCTGGGGCCGGCATAGACCGAATAGATCTGACTGACGTTGCTGACATTGCCGACGAGGACGCCCGGCGCCGCGCCGCGGATATCCGAGCGCGACCGGGTGGCGATACCGGCGGCCTCAAGCGTGAGGTTCGGCGTGACGCGGGCATCGACGCGCGCGAGGCCCGAATGGATATCGTCGTCGCCGAGACGATCGCCCCAGCCGAATCGATGCTCGTACCGATAGCTGACTTGGCCCGAGATACGCTGGGTCTGGACCGCCGCGTCGACGCCGGCGGCGAGGCTGGTATAGGTCAGCACATCGCCACCGTTGAGATCGGCGGACAGCGTCTGGTTTGCCTCGACATACGGATTGATCGTGATGCGGCGCGACGATTGCGCGGGCTGCGTCGGCAGATCGGCCTGCGCGACGACCGGCGTGGCGGGCAGTGCGGCGAGCACGCAACCGCCGGCGATCAACGCCAGCTTCAGGGCCATACGCCTAGTGTGCAGTGTCCGCATCACGCCGCATGTCCGTAATAGCTACCGAAGCGTGCGCCGCCCTGGACGAACGACACGGCATTCAGCACGAGCTGGATATGCTCGCACCCGTCGAGCAGGTTCACTGCCGCCCGCAGTTCGTTCTCGGGGGTGTGGTCGGCGCGGACGACGAGCATCACCTGCCCTACCCGCATCGCCAGCACCGATGCCGGCGACGCCGCCAGCGCAGGGGGTGAATCGAAGATCACGACACGGCGCGGATTGGCCTCGAGCAGGCGCGCGATCACCGACTTGGTCCGCGCGCTGGCGAGCAGTTCGGTATCCATGCTGGTCTTGGACCCGGCAGGCAGGATCGAGAGATGCGGCACGTCGGTCTGGATGACGAGATCCTCGACGTCGATCCGGGTATCGCCCAGCGCATCGAGCAGTCCGGGGCCATCGGTGAGGCCGAGCTGCGCGACGACATCGGGCTTTGCGACGTCGGCATCGACCAGCAGCACTTCGGTGTCACGCTCGGCGGCGATCGAGAGCGCGAGGTTGATCGCGCAGAACGTCTTGCCGTCGCCGGGGCGCGCCGAGCAGACCAGGATCATGCGCGCCTTGTCGGCGCTCCCGCTCTCCGCGATACGCGCCCCGGTGATCAGCAACTGCCGCTTGATCAGGCGGAACTCCTCGGCAAGCGGGCCGACGGGCGCACCGGGGACGATCATGCCGTTCGCGGCCAGCATGCCGCGATCGATCCGCACGGTGTCGGATGCTTCGTCGGGTAGGTAGAATTCGTCGGGAAGCTCGTCACCGACCGGTGCGCGCAGTTCTTCCGGGATCGCTAGGAAGGTGGGGTCGACGAATTCGTGCGGCGGCTCGGCCTCGGATACCGGCGCAGACGCCGCAACAGGCGTTTCTTCGACCTGCGTTTCGAGCTTCGGCGACTCGGTTTCCGGCACCTCGACGACGGGGGGACCACGGGCGCGACCGGGGGCGCGACCGGGGGCGCAACCGGGGGGCGCGTCGACCTGCGGCGGAGTCGGCACAACGGTACCGCGCAGCCGGGCGTGCGCGTTGAAATCATACACCTTGGCCGCTCGTTCGAGCAGCGAGGGTTCGCGATCAGGCTTCGTCACGGTCATCCCCCCTATGCCGCCAGTCCGCGCTGGAGGATCTCTACCCCCAGCAACAAGACATAGGCGACGCCCAGTGCGGCCGTACCGCCCAGGAACATCTTCAACTTGTGCCGACGCTGGCCGGATTGCACGCGCGTCACCACTTCGCCGATCGACCCGATCACCGGCATGCCCGCCGCCTTTTCGAGCCGCGCGGTCGTTGCGAACGTGGATCGCAGCTGCCCCATCGCAAAGGCCGCGCCGATCCCCGCCGCGAGTCCCGCGATCAGAACCCCCCGTGAGTAGCAGCAATCTGTTCGGCGCGCTCGGCTTGCTCGGCATCGTCGGCGGATCGATCACGCTGAACTTTACGTGATCGCTCTGCGACTGCGCCTGGCCGACGATCGCGGTCTGTTCGCGCTGTTTGAGCAGCGCGTCGTACTGGTCCTTCAGCACCTGATAATCGCGATCGATCGAGCCCTGTTCGGCGGCGACTTCCGGATCGCCCGACAGCTTCGAATTGAGCAGGTCGAGGTCGCCCTGCAACTGGCTCCGCCGCATCCGCAGCGAGGCGACGGTGGCGGTGCGATCCGCGACCATCGACTGGAGCGACGCGTAGAGCGGGTTCTGCGCGCTGCCCCCTGCACTGCCGCCTGACAGCGGCTCGCTGCGCGCGGCCGCGGTGGCCGATGCGAGCTGGCTCTTCAGCGCGATCACGTCGGGGTGGTTCTCGGTATAGCCGCGCGCGCGAGCGTCGGCGAGCTGACCCTGGATCGCCTGGAGCCGTGCGCGCGCCGGCCCGGCCGCGCCAGCGACGCCCCCCCGTCCCCGCGACCGTTGCCGGCGTCCCGGCCATCTGGCCCTGGACCGCGGCGAGGCTGGACTGCGCGGCGGCGAGATCGCCGTCGACTTGCGACATCTGCGACCGCGCGGCGCTGATCCGGTCGCTGACCGAACCCGTGCCGGGCAGAGCGCCGAGATAGCGGTTCTGGAAGTCGGCGCGCTTGGCCTCGGCATCGGCGAGCTGCTTCTGGCGCGAGGCAAGCTGCTGGTCGAGGAAGGTCAGGCTCTGCGTCGTCTTCGAGCGATCGCCGGCGAGGTTCTGCTCGACGAACAGGTCGATCAGCTTCTGCGTGATCTGGCGTGCGAGCTTCGGGGTCGCGGCGCTCGTCGTGATCTGGAACAGATTATCCTGTTGCGACACGATCTTGATGTTCGGGGCCAGCGCCGCGACTCGGTCGGCGACGTCGCGGTCGCTCGACACGGTGTTCGCGAGATCGGTGCCGCGCACGACCTTTTCGAGGTTTACCGCGGAGATCAGCGTCGTGCGGATCGTGTCGACCGTCATCGGCGCGACCTGTGGCACGCCGTCCATGCCCGAGGGCAGGATCGTCTGCATCTGCACGAAGACGCGCGCGGTCGAATCGTAGCGGCTCGGGATCTGCGACACGACCAGCCAACCGAGCACGCACACGCCCCACGCCACCGCCAGCGCCAGCCAGCGCCGCGTCCAGATCGCATGGAGCGCGATCCGCACCTCGTCATAGATCCCGTTCATCCCGATCGCCTCAGAACATCGATTCGGGGATGATGATCACGTCGCCCGGCGCGAGCCGGACGTTGGCCGACGAATCGCCCTTCTTCAGCAAATTGTTGATCTGCAACCCGAACTCGGTCTGCTTGCCGGTCGCGCGATCGTAGCGCACCAGCCGCGCCTTGTTGCCCGCCGCATATTGGCTGAGCCCGCCGACCGCGATCATCGCATCGAGCAACGTCATGTTGGCGCGGTACGGGATCGACGCGGGCTTCTCGGTCGCGCCGACGATGCGGACCTGCTGGCTGTAGGTGCCGCTGAAATTCTCGACGATCACCGAGACGATCGGGTCCTTGATATAGGCCCCGAGCGCCTTCTTGATGTCGTCGCTGAGCATCGCGGGCGTCTTGCCGACCGCGGGCAGGTCGTTGATCAGCGGCGTCGTGATCCGGCCGTCGGGACGCACCTGTACCTTCGACGACAGCTCGGGATTGCGCCAGACGAAGATGTTGAGCTGATCGAGCGGGCCGATCACATATTCCTCGCCCGGCAATTCCTGCTTCGCGACGAACGAGGCGGGCGGCAGTGCGGGCGGCGTGCTGCCGGTCGTGCACGCGCCGAGCGTGGTCGCGGCGAGGCCTAGGGTCAGCAGGGATTTCGATACAGATCCGGAACGCATGGGTAACTTTCTCCTGGCGCCGCGCCGTCCATCGGTTGCCCGACGGGCGGCTAACTCAGCCTTCGCTATGCAAGTAACAGGTGAAGATAGCGTTAGGAGCGCCCCGTAACCATGCCCCGCCAAGGCACTGCAACTGCGCCTTATATACCAGAAACGATCTCGGACGCCGGTGGATGCCCGAGAAACGCAGTCGGGCTGGCGCTCGCCCCGTAGGCGCCGGCCATGAAGATCGCGATGAGGTCGCCGACGTGGACGGGGGGCAGCGCGACCTTGTCGCCGAGCCGGTCGAGCGGGGTGCAGAGCGGGCCGACGACGGAGACGGTTTCGGCCGGGGCGTGGCCCATCCGCGCGGCGACCGCGATCGGGTAGTTGCGGCGAACGACGGTGCCGAAATTACCGCTGGCGGCGAGCTGGTGGTTGAGGCCGCCGTCGACGACGACGAAGGTCTCGCCCTGGCTTTGCTTTATGTCGATGACGCGGGTGAGGTAGACGCCGGCTTCGGCCACGAGCCAGCGACCGAGTTCGATCGCGAATCGTGTTTCGGCGAGGATCGCGGGGCGGGATGCGAGCGCTTCGGCCAGCGCCTCGCCGACCCGTTCGATGTCGAGCGCCGCGTCGCTGGCGAAATACGGCACGCCGAAACCGCCGCCGAGGTTGACGAGCGGGGGGCGACGCCGGCCTCCTCTGCCAATCGCGCCGCGAGTGCGATCGTCGCGGCCTGCGTCTCGATGATCGCTCCGGCATCGAGCGCTTGGCTGCCGGCGTAGATATGGAACCCGCGCCAGTCCGCGCCCGCTGCGACGATCGCCTTTACGAGCGCTGCCGCCCGCACCGCGTCGACCCCGAACGGCGAGGCGCGACCGCCCATCCGCATGCCCGGAGCCGCGGAGCTCGATGTCGGGGTTTACGCGGACCGCCATGCGCGGTGTTTGCCCGAGGCGGTCGCCGATCGCGAACGCCCGCGCCGCCTCGCCTTCCGATTCGACGTTGAGCGTGGCGCCGGCGGTGATCGCGGCGGAGAGTTCGTCGTCGCGCTTGCCGGGACCTGCGAAACTGATCGAGGCGGCGGGTTTGACGATCATAGCCTTCGCGAGTTCACCCGAGGAAGCGACGTCGAGCCCGTCGACCAGCGGCGCGATCGCGGTCAGCAGGTCGGCGTGCGGATTGGCCTTGATGGCGTAATGGAGGTCGATCGCCGGCATCGCCGCACGAAACCGCGCGATGCGGGCAACGACGATCGCCATGTCGTACACGAACAGCGGCGTGTCGGCAGTGCGCGCGGCCCAGTTGTCGGCCGTCCGTCCGCCGATCTTCAGCAGGCCATTTTGCTGTGCGAACTCCAGAGGAAGAGCACCCATCGGCTTCATGACGCGCTCCCCTCCATGTTCCCCCGCGAAGGCGGGGGCCCAGACTGGACTCCCGCTTCCGCGGGAGAACAAGCTTTTACCTCCGACGCGATGGCAGACCGGTCCAGCTTCCCATTGGCATTGCGCGGTAATTCGTCCCGCCAAAGGTATATCCCCGGCTGCATGAAGCTTGGCAAAGTTGTCCGCAGTCGCAACCGCAACGCCGGCTCCTCGCTCGCATCCCCGGCCAGCATCACGACGATCGCCTGCCCCAGCCGCTCGTCCGGCACACCGATCGCGACTGCCTCGCGCGCCTCGCCGCCTGCCAGCACCGCCTCCTCGATTTCGAGCGGACTGATACGGTTGCCTGCGCTCTTGATCATCTCGTCATCGCGACCGACGAATCGGAGCAGACCGTCCTCGCCCTCGACGACGGTATCCCCGGACCAGACCGCCATACCGTTACCATCGGGCGCCGGCCGGAACCGCTGCGCCGTCCGCGCTTCGTCCTGCCAATAGCCTTGCGCTACGAGTGGGCCCGCATGCACGAGTTCCCCCGCCGCCCCCGGCGCAGCGCGCGTGCCGTCGGGCTTCACCACTGAGACCTCGGCAAACGGAATAGCCCGCCCCATCGCATCGGGATGCGTATCGATCAGCGCCGGGTCGAGATAGGTCGACCGGAACGCCTCGGTCAGCCCGTACATTGCATACACTTCCGCCGTCGGGAACCGCTCGCGCAGGCCCTGCACGAGTCGCGGCGTCAGCGCGCCGCCCGAGTTAGTCAGGCGCTTCAGCCGCGCGGCGGTTTCCACCGGCCACTCTGCTTCCAGTAGCTGAACCCACAAGGGCGGCACACCTGCCAGCGTCGTCGCCTCGACCCGCTCGACCGCCTTCACCACGTCGCGTGCGACGAGGTAGTCGAGCGGCGCTATCGACGCGCCGGCTGCCCATGTGGAGAATAGCTGATTCTGGCCGTAGTCGAACGACAAGGGGAGTACGCCGAGCACGCGGTCTTCAGGCGTCAGCTTCAGATAGTGCGCGACGGAGATCGCGCCGAGCCACAGGTTGGCGTGGCTTAGCATCACGCCTTTCGGGCGGCCGGTGGAGCCGGACGTGTAGAGGATCGCGGCCAGGGTATCGGGATCGGCGTCGGAGGGACCCAACATTCCGTTCCCTCGCAAAGGCAGGGGGCCAGGAATCACTGGCGTCGCGCTCTGCAATCCTGGGCCCCCGCGTTCGCGGGGGAACGAGAGTAGCTCCGTCTCGTCCACGATCGCGCAGCCGTCCGGTACGTCGCCATCGTCTAGCGTCCCGGCCCTCGCGCTTTGGGTCACCAGTAAGCGAGCGCCGCCGTCCCCCAGAATATGCGCGACCTGCGCTCGCCGGAGCAGTGGGTTGACCGGGACATGCACCAGCCCTGCTCGCGCCGTCGCGAGCGGCATCAGGCAGGCGATGCGCGTCTTCGGTAGCCACGTCGCGACGCGGTCGCCCGCCGACAGCCCCCGGGCAGCGAGCCACCCCGCCAGTGCACAGACCCCCTGCCTCAAGCTCGGCAAACGTCATCGTGCCCGCCTTGTCGACCAGCGCGACGGCATCCGGCGCACCACGCAGCGCGATGTGGTCGATGGGGTACGGCTTGGGGTCGAGCGCGATCATGCGCCCCTAATAGCGCCAAGCCCCGTTAGCGCGAACCCGTTGCCGAATTCACCCCCCACACGCTAGCGGAGCCGGGTTCCTAACCGTTCAGGCGATGCTCGTGATCTTCGAAGGCACTTCCCAAGTCGAAACGACGGTACGCGCCGTCCTCGCCGATATTCTCGGCCTCAGCGCCGATCGCGTCGCCGCGTTCACCGCCGACACACCGCTGTTCGGCGCGCTGCCCGAACTCGATTCGATGGCGGTGGCGAGCGTGCTGACCGAACTCGAGGACCGCCTCGGTATCCTCATCGAGGACGACGAGATCGACGGCGAGATGCTCGAGACGTTCGGCGCGCTCGTCCAGTTTGCCGCGAGCAAGGCACTGGTCTAGCCTTAACGGGCGGTCTAGCCTCACCCGTGATGACCGCCCTGCGCTTCGATACCTATGACTGGAGCGGTGGCCGCGAAGCGATGCTGCGGTTCGGCCCCGATACGGGCCCTGTCGTTATCGCCGCCCTCCCGCTGTTCGAAGAAGCGAATCGGACCCGCCAGTTCCTCGTCACGATTTTACGCAAACTTGCTGATCATGGGATCGGCAGCGTGCTTCCCGATCTGCCCGGCACCGGCGAGAGCATCGTCGTCACCGGCGAAGCGCGGCTCCGCGACCAGCGGACAGCCTATACCGAGCTTGCTCAGCGACTTGGCCGGAACACTTACGGCATTTCGATAAGAAGCGGTGCGCTCTTCGATACCGACGCGGCGCTTGCCGGCCGGTGGCAGCTATCCGCGCAAACCGGCGAAGATCTGTTGCGCGAGTTGGATCGCACGCGAACGACGTCCCGGTCCGCTCCCGCTAACGAAACCGAGTATGCGGGCAACACGCTGTCCCGCGAAATGTTGGCCGACCTACGCGACGCCACACCCTATGCTGGAGATGGCCGCCTGCGAGGTGTCAGGCTCGAATCCGATCCGCGGGACGCAGACGTGAAATATGCAGCATCGCCCCTGTGGCGCCGCTCAGAGCCAGACAACGATACCGCGCTGGCTCAGATACTTGCCGACGACATCTCACACTGGATCGCATCGTGCGAAAGCTGATCGCGTTCGCTTGCGAAGGCGAAAGCCTTGCAGCAACGCTGGACGAGGCAGAGGGGTCTACAGGACTGCTCGTCGTGTCCGGCGGCAATGAGATTCGCAGCGGCGCCCATCGCGGCATGGCGATGCTGGCGCATCGACTGGCCGCCGCTGGCATACCCGTGTTCCGTTACGACCGCCGCGGCGTTGGCGATTCGACGGGCGACAATGAGGGCTTCCTCAGCGCCGAACCTGACCTGATCGCAGCCGCCGCCGCGTTCCGCCGCGCGGCACCCAGAGTCACTCGACTGGTCGGCTTCGGCAATTGCGACGCGGCCAGCACGCTTGCGCTGTTCGGACGATCGGCGGGGATCGACCGGATCATCGTCGCCAACCCCTGGGTCGTGCAACCGATCGACGACCTGCCCCCCGCCGACGCGATCCGGGCCCGCTATCAGAGCGCGCTTCGCGACCCCGCGACGTGGCGGCGTGCGCTGGAAGGAAAGGTCAGGTTTACCAAGCTTCTCAGAGGCTTGAAAAGGATTGTGACCGCCAAGGCTGAAGAGCGTGCTTCACTAACGACTAACGTCTTGGCCGCACTTGACGGCTGGCACGACGACGCCGCCATCGTCCTTGCGACGGCCGACGCGACCGCGATCGCCTTTGCCGCACGGTACCGCGGTGGCGCGCAAGTGAAGCGGTTCGACACGGCGTCACATAGCTTTGCCGGGGCGGAGAACGCCGCAGCGCTCCACGCCGCGATCGTCGACGGGATCGAGCAGGAGTAGCTACTCTGGTCCTGATGAACGCAGGACCAGCGCCATAACCGCTATCGTTTGGAAACCTGGATCCTGACTTTCGTCAGGATGACGATGACGATGACGAAGGACGCGGGCGTTATTCCGCGGCTTCGGCCAGCTCCGCAAACTCGGCCGCCGCGAGGAAACGCTCGGCATCCAGCGCCGCCATGCAGCCCGTGCCCGCCGCCGTCACCGCCTGCCGGTACACCTTGTCCGCGACATCGCCACACGCGAACACGCCCTCGACGCTGGTACGGGTCGAACCGGTCTCGACCGAGATATACCCGTCCGAATCGAGGTCGATATGACCGCGGAACAGCTCGGTCGCCGGGTGATGCCCGATCGCCACGAACCCGCCATCGACCGCAAGCCGCGAGCGCTCGCCGGTCACCGTGTCCTCGAGCTCCAGCGCGACCAGACCCGCATTGCCGCCGCCATCGACGAACTCGCGAACCTCCTTGTTCCAGAGCACCGTCACGCCCTTGTGCGCGAACAGGCGTTCCTGGAGGATCTTCTCCGAACGGAGCGAATCGCGGCGGTGGATCAGCGTCACGTCGGGCGAATGGTTGGTGAGGTACAGCGCCTCCTCGACCGCGGTGTTGCCACCACCGATCACGGCGACCTTCTTGCCGCGGTAGAAGAAGCCGTCGCAGGTCGCGCAGGCGCTGACGCCCTTGCCCTTCATCGGCTCCTCGCTGTCGATCCCGAGCCACTTGGCCTGCGCACCGGTCGCGATCACCAGCGTGTCGCCCTCATACACGTCGCCGCTGTCGCCGATCAGGCGGAACGGGCGGCTGGTCAGGTCGACCTGCGTGACGGTGTCCCACATCATCCGCGTGCCGACATGCTCAGCCTGTGCCTGCATCTGCTCCATCAGCCACGGCCCCTGGATCACGTCCTTGAAGCCGGGATAATTCTCGACATCGGTGGTCGTGGTCAGCTGGCCGCCGGGCTGGATGCCCTGCACGACGATCGGCGCCATCCCGGCACGCGCGCCATAGATCGCGGCGGAGAGCCCGGCTGGGCCCGAGCCGAGGATAAGCATGCGGGTCGTGTGCGTCGTCATCGGAGTTCCTTGGAGATTCGAGACTGCATCTAGGGGATGCGCGGGCGGATTTGAACCGCCGGTAAATCTGTCGCGCCTGCATCGAAAGCTTTGCCACTGCGTTGAAGGACAAAAGCGGAGATGAGCATGAGCGACGACCGGACCGTAGAGATCGAGGATTACACCGCACCAGCTGGCGGCTGGGGGTCGATGAAGTCGCTCGTCGAGATTTCCGCGCGCGAGAAGGTCGGGCCTGAGGTGATCCGCGAACTGGCCCGGCAGAACAAGCCGGATGGCTTCGCTTGCGTGAGTTGCGCGTGGGGCAAGCCGGCGCATCCGCATGTTGCCGAGTTCTGCGAGAACGGGGCGAAGGCGACCGCCTGGGAGCTGACTTCGTTCCGGGTGACGCCTGCGTTCTTCGAGCAGCATACGGTCGGCGAACTGATCGGCTGGAAGGACTACGATCTCGAACAGGCCGGGCGGCTCACGCATCCGCTGAAGTATGATGCCGCGACCGACAAGTATGCGGCATGCAGCTGGGACGAGGCGTTTGCCGGCATCGGCGCCAAGCTGAAGACGTATGATCCGACCAAGGTTATCTTCTACGCGTCGGGTCGCGCAAGCCTCGAGACGTCGTACATGTATAGCCTGCTCGCGCGGATGTATGGCAGCCAGAACCTGCCCGACAGCTCGAACATGTGCCATGAGACGACCTCGGTCGGGCTGAAGTCGGCGATCGGTTCGGCGGTCGGCACGATCCACCTGTCGGACTATGAGAAGTGCGACGCGATCTTCTACTTCGGGCAGAACCCTGGGGTGAACAGCCCGCGGTTCCTGCATCCGCTGCGCGATTGTGCGAAGCGCGGGGTCGAGATCGTCGTGTTCAATCCGCTCAAGGAGCGCGGTCTGGAGAAATTCCAGGATCCGCAGAACCCGATCGAAATGGTGACTGGCAAGTCGACGCCGATCGCCTCTCAATACCATCAGCTGAAGACCGGTGGCGACGTCGGCGCGATCATGGGGATGTGCAAATATCTGATCGAGGCCGACGACAACGCCAAGCGGATCAACGGCCTGCCGGTGCTCGATCACGCGTTCCTCGCCGAGCACACGATCGGCTTCGAAGCGTTCGCCGATGTCGCGCGCGCGACCGAATGGGCGACGATCGAGCATGAGAGCGGCCTGCCCCGGACCGAGATCGAGGCGGCGGCGAAGGTCTATGCCAAGTCGAAGGCGGTCATCGCGGTGTACGGCATGGGGCTGACGCAGCATGTCGGCGGGATCGACAACGTCCACATGGTCGTCAATCTGATGCTGCTCCGCGGCAATATCGGCAAGCCGGGTGCGGGCATGGGTCCGGTTCGTGGTCACTCGAACGTCCAGGGCCAGCGCACCGTCGGGATCACCGAGAAGCCCGAGCTCGCCCCGCTCGACAAGCTTGCCGAGCAATACGGGTTCGAGCCGCCGCGCGAGAAGGGCTGGGATACGGTCGAGGCGTGCGAGGCGGTCCTCGACGGCAGCGCGCAGGCGTTCGTCGGGCTTGGCGGCAACTTCGTCCGTGCGATCCCGGATCATGCGCGGATGGAGCCAAAGTGGCGCGCGCTCGACCTGACGGTGCATATCGCGACCAAGCTCAACCGCTCTCACCTGCTGCCCGGCGAGACGTCGTATTTGCTCCCCTGCTTGGGCCGGATCGAGACCGACATGCAGGGCACCGGGCCGCAGAGCGTGTCGATCGAGGATTCGTTCAGCCAGATCTACGGTTCGAAGGGCAAGGCGACGCCGGCTTCCGAGACGTTGCTGTCCGAGCCTGCGATCGTCGCGGGGATCGCCAAGGCGACGCTCGCGCCAAATCCGAAGCTCGATTGGGACGCATGGGTGCGCGATTATGCGCGCGTTCGCGATGCGATCGAGGTGACGTATCCGGACCTGTTCAAGAACTTCAACGACCAGATGTTCACGCCCGGCGGCTTCTGGAAGGGCGTGCCGGCGGCACACCGCGAGTGGAAGACGAAGAGCGGCAAGGCGGAGATCAACGTGCCGCAGGCGCTGAACGTCACCGGGTTCGAGGAGGCGGAGGGCCGCTTCCGGCTGATGACGCTGCGGTCGAACGACCAGTTCAATACGACGGTCTATGGCTATCACGACCGCTTCCGCGGCGTGAAGGGCACGCGCGACATCGTCTTCATGAATCGCAGCGACATGATCCGAATGGGGATCAACGATGGCGACGATGTCGATCTGGTCGGTGACGCAGGCGATAATTCGGATCGCCGCCTGAACAAACTGCGCGTGGTCGAATATGCGATCCCCGAAGGCTGCATCGGTGCCTATTACCCCGAAGGCAATCTGCTCATACCGGTCGCCCACCATGCTCGCGAAAGCCATGTTCCGGCAGCCAAATCGGTACCTGTGCGGATCGAGAAGACGCGCTGACCGAGCGGCGTATTCTCGGCGTCGTACTGGCGGGCGGGCGGTCGTCTCGCTTCGGGTCCGACAAGGCGATGGCAGTGTTGGACGGACGCGTGCTGGCTGAGCATGCGCGGGCGCTGCTGTTGCCTCATGTCGAGGCCGCGGTGATCGCGGGACGCGATGGGGCGATCCCCTGACCTGCCGAGGGCGGATGTCGGGCCATTGGGGGGCATCGCAGGCGCGCTCGGTTACGCAGCCCAGCGCGGGTTCACGTCGGTGCTGACAATCGCGTGCGACATGCCATGGTTGCCGGACGAACTGCTGACGGCGCTGTCCCGAGGCGCCTCCGCCTATTGTCCCGACGCTCCGGTGCTCGGGCATTGGGAGACGGGTTTGCTCGGCAATTTGCTTTCCCATATCGAGGCCGTGCCGCGGCGATCGGTTCGCGAGTGGGCGGAGGCGATCGGGGCTATCCCGATCCCGGCGGGTGCGCCTATCCCGAACGTCAACACGCCGCAGGACCTCGATACCTTATGACCACGTCGCGCAACCAAGCGATCAAGATCCTGCGGCCTGACTCGATTACCGCGGGCGAGCGCGCCATCGCGGTCGAAGTTCCTGTCGCGATCGAGATCGACGGGCTTGGTTATGCGGTGATGATGATGACGCCCGCCGATTTGGCTGAATTTACGACCGGCTTCCTTTTGACGGAGCGGCTCGCGGACAGCGCGGACGACGTGCGCGACATCGACATCTTCGAAGCTGAGGCGGGCTGGATCGTTCGCGTCGGGCTGTCCGATCGTTGCAAGGGCCGCATCCACGACCGCGTCCGCCACCGGACCAGCGACACGAGTTGCGGGCTGTGCGGCATCTCCGGGCTCGAACAGCTTCGCAAACCGGTCCCGAGGACGCCGCCAAAGCCCGACACGCCTGTCGACGCGCTGTTTGCCGCTCTTGGTGGCCTGCGCGCTCACCAGCCTCTTAACGCGGCTACGGGCGCGATCCATGCCGCGGCCGCGTGCGATCGCGAGGGTCGGATCGTTGCGGCGTATGAGGACGTCGGCCGTCACAACGCGCTCGACAAGCTCGTCGGCGGCATCGCGATCACGGGGCAGCCGATCGATGGCTTCATTCTCGTCACGTCGCGGATCAGTTTCGAGATGGTCGACAAGGCGCTGATTGCCGGTGCGCCGATGCTGGTGGGAATATCCGCACCGACCAGCCTGGCGATCGATCATGCGCGCGAGCACGGCCTGACGCTGCTCGCGCTCGCCCGCAGCGACGCGATCTTGGTCGTCAACGATCCGTGGGACGTGTTCGCGTAGCAGCAGACCCGCTGCTGCTACGCGACACCGCTGTTACTTGGCGGCCTGTACCGCGTCCGTCTTCGACGCGACCAGATAGCCGCCGACGACGAAGACCAACGCACCGATCGTGTTGCCGACGGTGACGATCGCGAGATTGCGGATCATGCCGGCGAGGCCGATCGACGAGTTGGGCACCAGCAGGCCGAGCGTCAGCGCGGTCATGTTGGCGACCGAATGCTCGAACCCGGCGGCGACGAACGCGAGCAGGATCCAGGCCATCGCGATGCACTTGGCGGTGTCGCCAGTCATCCGCGCCGCGGTCCAGATCGCGAGGCAGACGAGCCAGTTGCACAGGATCGCGCGGGCCATCAGCGCGGTCGCGTCGACCGACACCTTGTGCAGGACGTACGCGTGGAACATCGTATCGGCGTTGGCGAAGATCGCCCCGCCGCCGCCTGCCGCGAACACCAGCGACAGAACGACGCCGCCGACGAGGTTGCCGATCCACACGACGACGGCGAGCTTGAGCGCGTCTCCGATCGTGATCGTCCGGCGCGCGAGGCCGAAGCCGAGATACATCACGTAGCCGGTAAACAGCTCGGCGCCGGCGAACACCGTCAGGATGAGCCCGAGCCCGAAGGTCGCGCCCATCACCAATGGTCGCACGCCGGGTTCGAGCCCCGAGCCCGTGCTGAGCGCGAGGATCATCGCGATGCCGATATACGTGCCCGCAAGGATCGCGCCCGCGAAGAACCCCGCGGGAGAACGCCGCAACGCCTCCGCCTTGGTCGCCGCTAGGGTCGCATAGGTGTCGATCGTCGACGAATAGCCGGTGCTCATGCGTGTACTTTACTCTCGTGCCCGACGATCCCCGCGCGCACCACGCCGCGATCCGAACCCATGTCGGCGGCGGCGGGACGGACGGTCACCGGGATGGATTTGTAGGAAGGGGTGAAGCTCTGCGGATCGTGATCCTCGAGCGCGATCAGTGGCTGCGTCTCGGGGTAATAGGAGGCGACGCAGCCATCGGGCAGCGCGTAGCGGACCAGCATCAGCTTCTGCACGACGCGGTCGGGCCGCGCGAACTGCAGCGCGGTGGCGATGTCGACGACGTCGCCCTCCTTGTGCCCCAGCCGGGCCATGTCGCGCTCGTTTATGAACAGGATGTCGCGGCGCCCGAACACACCGCGATAGCGATCGTCGAGGCTGTAGACGGTGGTGTTGTACTGGTCGTGCGCCCGCAGCGTCGTCAGACGCAAAACGGTCGGATCTCCCGCGCTTTCGTCCTCCTCGACACCCTTGGCGACGAGGAAGTTCGCCTTGCCGCTGTCCGTCTTCCACTCGCGCATCGCTGCCGAGTTCGGCAGGTGAAAGCCGCCCGGCTTGCGGATACGTGCGTTGTAGTCGGCGAACGCTGGGAACACCGCCTCGATCTTGTCGCGGATCAGGCTGTAGTCGCCGACATAGGCGTCCCAGTCGATCTCGACCGGCGCGCGGCCCTTGGCGGCAAAGGTCGCTTTGGCGATCTCGCCGACGATCCAGATCTCCGACTTAACGTTCTCACCCGGCGGCATCAGGAAGCCGCGCGAGGCGTGGACCATCGACATCGAATCCTCGACCGTCACCGATTGCTGGCCAGTCGCCTGCATGTCGAGTTCGGTCCGGCCGAGGCACGGCAGGACGTACGTGGCCTTCGCCATCAGCAACTGCGTGCGGTTGAGCTTCGTGGTGATGTGGACCGCGAGGTCGAGGTTGCGGAAGCCCTCCGCACACGCCTGCGGATCGGACGAGGCGATCGCGAGGTTGCCGCCGAGGCAGACGATCGCCTTGGCATGGCCGTCGCGCATCGAGGCGATGCTCTCGACCACCGAATGACCGTGATCGCGTGGCGGCTCGAACCCGAACACGTCGCGCATGTTGTCGAGCAGCAGAGGCATTGGCCGCTCGGTGATGCCGACGGTGCGGTCGCCCTGAACGTTGCTGTGGCCCCGCAGCGGGCAGATGCCTGCGCCTGGCCGGCCCATGTTGCCGCGCAGGAGAAGCAGGTTCGCGATCTGCTGGACGTTGGTCGTGCCGGTGCGGTGCTGCGTGACGCCCATGCCGTAGCAGCAGATCGTCGACTTCGACTTCGAATACGCCAGCGCGACCTCTTCGAGGTCCTTACGCGAAAGCCCGCTGGAGCGCTCGATATCCGCCCATTCCGTCGTCGCGAGATCGGCGATATACTCGTCGAGGCCCGCGGTATGCTCGGCGATGAACGCGTGATCGAGCGCGGGCTCGGTGCCGGAGACCTTGGCAGCTTCGTCGAGCGCGACGAGCGCCTTAGCAATTCCCTTCAGCGCGGCTGCGTCGCCGCCGACCTTCACCTGATAATAGCTGCTCGCGATCGGGGTGGCCGACATCGTCGCCATCTCGACCACCGACTGCGGCGATTCGAAGCGTTCGAGCGAGCGTTCCTTGAGTGGGTTGAAGACGATGATCTTGCCGCCGCGCTTCGATACTTCACGCAGCGTCGCCATCATTCGCGGGTGGTTGGTGCCGGGGTTGTGGCCGATCGACAGGATCAGGTCGGCGTGGTCGAAATCCTCGAGGCTGACGGTGCCCTTGCCGATGCCGATCGACTTCGGCAGCCCGACCGAGGTCGCCTCGTGGCACATGTTCGAGCAGTCGGGGAAGTTGTTGGTGCCGTAGAGCCGCACGAACAGCTGGAACAGGAACGCCGCCTCGTTCGAGCAGCGGCCCGAGGTGTAGAACTCGGCCTGGTTCGGATCGGGGACAGCGGCGAGGCCTGCGCCGATCTCGCGCATCGCGTCCGCCCAGCTCACGACTTCATAGTGATCGGTGGCGGCATTGTAGCGGAGCGGCTCGGTGACGCGGCCCTGGTCCTCGATCCAGTGATCGCTCTGCTTCCAGATGTCGGACACGCTGTGCGCGGCGAAGAAGTCGGCGCCGATCGTCTTGGCGGTGGATTCCCACGCGACGGCCTTCGCGCCGTTCTCGCAGAATTCGAACGAGGAGGTGTGTTTCGGGTCGGGCCACGCGCAGCTCGGGCAATCGAAGCCGTCGGGCTGGTTCGACTTCAGGAGCGTCTGGCCGCCGCGGACGACGATCTGCTGCGCCTTAAGCGAGACGGCAACCGCCTTCAGCGCACCCCAGCCGCCGGCCGGACCCGTATAATCGGCGATCCCATCAGGGCGTTTGTCGCGCATACTCGTATCTCCCGAACGGTCGGGCCGACGCGTGCGCCCGAGATGCGGCACACTGGCTGACCATTAACCCAAGGCAATAGAAGCGCATTTTGCGATTGCGAAGACGAGTTTCCCGCAGTTGGTGATCGCTTGCGTCGGTCTGCGGGGATGTGCCGGCGGCGGCGCGCGCCAGATCCGAAATGGTAGCGAAGGAGGGACTTGAACCCCCGACCCCAGGATTATGATTCCCGTGCTCTAACCAACTGAGCTACTTCGCCGTACCGTCCGTCAGGGAAGCGTTCTTCCCTGCGAGGCGCGGCCTATAGGAAGCGGTTTCCAGGCGGTCAAGCGAACATGTGCCGGGAAATCGCTTCCCATGGTCCGCCGCGATACCACCACGCGCCCAGACCGGCGATTTCGACGTCCTTCGGGGGTGAAATCGCGCTGCAGATTGCCGAGCAGGAGCTTGGCGACTTGCGGGCTGACCTTGTTCTGGATCGTGACGTGCGGACGCCAGCCGCCGGCGTCCTGCGGCGTCAGCATGCCGGTGAACGCGTCGGCGAGGCGCGCGCGGATGCCGACGAGCTCGGGGACTCGATCCGGTAGGCCACACCGCGGCCGAGCGACATCAGGCCGCCCACACGGGCCTGTGGGGCACGGATGCCACGCGTTTCCTGGTTGAGGCGGTGCTTGAGCTCGTCGAGGCCCGAGGGCGGCAGATGGTGGAACAGCGTCAGGTGCGCATCGAGCTGGTTGCGCTCGGGCGGGAAATGCTCGCGGCGCATTGCATCGAAGAACGCGGTGTCCTGGCGACCGAACAGGGCCGTGACGATGATCGGGGCTACTTCGGTGGGGCCGGTCATCGGGAAAACACCGCCCCGGCGAAGGCCGGGGTCCAGTTGGGAAACGTCGATGACGGACGTGGCGTTTCGTTACTGCAACCTTTCCGACTGGACCCCGGCCTCCGCCGGGGCGGTGCGACTTTGGCGGAGCGTATGGGGTAAGCCATCAAATCTCGACCTGGCTACCGAGCTCGACCACGCGATTCGTCGGCAGGCGGAAGAATTCCATCGCGCTTTCCGCGTTGCGCAGCATCCACGCGAACAGCTTTTCGCGCCAGATCATCATGCCGGGTTTGTCCGACGCGAGCAGCGTCTGGCGCGACAGGAAGAAGCTAGTGTCCATCATCTTGAAGTCCGCGCCGCAATTATGGACCTGGCGCAGCGCGGCGGGCACGTCGGCGTCCTCCATGAAGCCGTAGCGCAGCACGAGGCGGTGGAAGCCGTCGCCAAGCTCCTCGCGCACCGCACGGTCGTGCGCGGGCCAATAGGGCTGGCCGACGATCTTGACGGTTAGCAGGATGACGCGCTCGTGCAGCACCTTGTTGTGCTTGAGGTTGTGGAGCAGCGCATGCGGCACGCCGTCCGCGGTCGAGGTCATGAACACCGCGGTGCCCGGCACGCGCGATGCCGAACTCGCGGCCGAGCCGATGAACACCTTTATCGGCATTGCCGCCTCGTGCATCCGGTCGATCATCAACTGCCGCCCCTTCGACCAGGTCGTCAGGAAGGTGAAGATGATGAAGCCGACCAGCAGCGGGAACCAGCCACCGGCCGGCACCTTGGTCAGATTGGCCGCGAAATAGGCGCCATCGACTGTGAAGAAGATCGCCAGCAGCGGGATCGCCGCGATCTTCGGCCAGTTCCAGAGGCGGAACAGCACCACCCCGAGCAGGCACGTGTCGATGAACATCGCGCCGGTCACCGCGATGCCGTACGCGCTCGTCAGGTTCGACGAGGTGCGGAAGAACAGCACGAGCAGGATCACCATCACCATCAGCGCACCGTTGACGAGCGGGATGTAGATCTGGCCGGCGGTCGAGGCACTGGTATGCTCGATGCGCAGACGCGGGATGAAGCCGAGCTGGATCGCCTGCTGCGTCACCGAGAACGCGCCGGAGATCACCGCCTGCGACGCGATCACCGCCGCCATCGTCGCGAGGATGACGAGCGGGAGCTGGAGGCTTTCGGGCGCGAGATTGTAGAACGGGCTAACGAGCGCCTCGCGACCATCACGAAACAGCAAAGCGCCCTGCCCCATATAGTTGAGGATCAACGCGGGGAGCACGAAGAACAGCCACGACAGGCCGATCGGCTTGCGCCCGAAATGCCCCATGTCCGCGTACAGCGCTTCCGCGCCGGTGACCGCGAGGACGACCGAGCCGAGTGCAAGGAACGCCCGCTCCGGGTCGATGATGAAGAACTCGACTGCGTAGTGTGGCGACAGCGCCCAGAGCACTTCGGGGGGTCTGGACGATGCTGAGGATACCGAGCACCGCGATGACGCTGAAATACACTAGCATGATCGGCCCGAACACGAGGCCGATGCGCGCGGTGCCGCTCTTCTGCACCCAGAACAGTCCGATCAGGATGACGATCACGATCGGCAGCACGAGGCCGCCGAAAGCGGGCGCGGCGACGGCCAGGCCTTCGACCGCGGACAATACCGAGACGGCGGGCGTGATCATGCTGTCGCCGTAGAACAGCGCCGTCGCGAACACGCCGAGCAGGATGATGCCCTTGCTCCAGCGCTTGGTCTTGGTCTTGCCCGAAACGAGTGCGAGCAGCGCCAAACTGCCGCCTTCGCCCTTGTTGTCCGCGCGCATGATGATGATGACGTACTTGACCGTCACGACGATCATCATCGACCAGAACATCAGGCTGATGACGCCCATGATGTGCGCCGCGTCGAGCGCAAGCTTGTGGTGGCCGGCGAAGGTCTCGCGGAAGGCGTAGAGCGGGCTGGTGCCGATATCGCCGAAGACGATGCCGATCGCACCGAAGGCGAGCTTCAGCATGCCGTCGGAGTTGTGATGCCCCGTCTCGAGATCGAGATTGGCGGGTGGCACGGTCGAGGCCGCGGCGGTCTGGTCGACGCTCACTGGACGGTGAATCGACCCGGAAGTGCAGCAATCTTCATCGAATTTCCGATTTCACCCTGTGCCCCAAGCGCGCGCATTTAGCATGAGGGCCGGAAGGCGGCAACGGCGAGGCGGGCAACGTGGATTAACTGGGGCTGATCGGACCGGCACTTGAGGTGAGAACACTCCGGTTCTCCTGCGAACGCAGGAGCCCAGGGTAACAGGCGCTGGTGTTCTTGACCCTGGATTCCTGCGTTCGCAGGAAAGCGCTATCGCCTGATCACCTCGCGGATGACGAAATGCGACGCCAGCCGCGTCACCCCCGGCAATTGCGACAGTGTCTCGCGATGGATGCGTTCAAACGTCTCGCCGTGACGGATCTCGACGTGGAGCATGTAATCCGCCTCCCCGCTCATCAGGAAGCATTGGACAACCTGCGGACACTCGACGATCTCTGCCTCGAACGCCGCCATCGTTTCCCTTGCGCTGATCCCGCAGCGTGACGTTGACGAGCACGATGCTGGGGTCGCCGCGCGCCGTTTGCGACAGCACCGCACGATAGCCGGTGATCGCGCCACTTTCCCGTAATTGCGCGACCCGGCGATGCACGGCGCTCGCCGACAGCCCGACCGCGTCACCAAGCTCGGCGCTGGTGAGGTCGGAATTGGCGGCGAGCAGCTCCAGAATCCTGCGTTCGATCGTGATGCTCAAGATTATCCCGTTTCGAGGGCAAAGGATGCAATCATCTTGCAGATGCGGTATCGTATCGCGACCAGTTTGCGAACCCTTCCCGTCCAAGGCGCGCTAGTATGGCGCAAACGATAATGGAGTGGAATCAATGCGCGTCGGTGTCCCCAAGGAAATCAAGAACCACGAATATCGCGTCGGCCTGACCCCGCCGTCGGTCGCCGAACTGGTCGCCGCGGGCCACGAGGTCGTCGTCGAGACGCAGGCCGGATCGGGCATCGATTTCGAGGACCAGGACTATGTCGACGCGGGCGCGACGATCCTGCCGACCGCCGCCGCCGTGTTCGCCGGCGCCGACATGATCGTGAAGGTCAAGGAGCCGCAGCCGAGCGAGATCGCGATGCTCGAGCCGCGCCATCTGCTGTTCACCTATCTCCATCTTGCCGCCGACAAGCCGCAGGCCGAGGGGCTGATGAAGTCCGGCGCGACCTGCATCGCGTACGAGACCGTCACCGACAACCGTCGCGGCCTGCCGTTGCTCAAGCCGATGTCCGAGGTCGCGGGCCGCATGTCGGTGCAGGTCGGCGCGCATTACCTCGAGAAGGAGCAGGGCGGCCGTGGCGTGCTGCTCGGCGGCGTGCCCGGTGTCGCGCCGGCGAAGGTCGCGATCCTCGGCGGCGGCGTCTCCGGCGTCAACGCCGCGCAGATGGCGGTCGGCATGCGCGCCGACGTGACGATCTACGACATCTCGAACGATCGTCTTGCCGAACTCGACATGTTCTTCTCCAGCCAGATCAAGACCGCCTACGCCTCGAAGGCCGCGATCGCCGCGGCGGTGAAGAATGCGCATCTCGTGATCGGCGCGGTGCTGGTACCGGGAGCCGCTGCGCCAAAGCTTGTCACGCGCGAGATGCTGAAGACGATGAAGCGCGGCTCGGTGCTGGTCGATATCGCGATCGACCAGGGCGGGTGCTTCGAGACGTCGCACGCCACGACGCACGAGGATCCGGTGTTCGAGGTCGACGGCGTGATCCACTATTGCGTCGCCAACATGCCAGGCGCAGTCGCGCGCACCTCGGCGTTCGCGCTGAACAACGCGACGCTGCCGTTCGCGCTGAAGCTAGCGAATCTCGGCGCTGAGGCGGCGATGAAGGCTGATCCGCATCTCGCCAACGGGCTGAACGTCTACAAGGGCAAGATCGCGTACAAGGCGGTCGCCGATGATCTAGGTTTACCTTACGAAGCATGGGCTGGCTGACTCGGGAACGGATACGGAACATGGGTGTTGGACAGGGGAAAGGAATTTCCAATGTCCGACACCCCGAACCCCAAGTCCGAACCGTTCTCGAACGCCGAGAAGGACCCGGACGACTGGACCACCGGCGACGAGAAGATGACCGGTGCGCAGGCGAGCTACCTCAAGACGCTGTCCGAGGAAGCGCATGAGGAATTCGACGAGACGCTGACCAAGGCGGATGCGTCGAAGAAGATCGACGAATTGCAGTCGAAGACCGGCCGCGGGCAGTAAGCCATCATCCCGTCATCCTGGGTTTGACCCGGGGTGGCGGGATTATTTTGGGCCTGCATTCGGCGTATCCTGCATAGCCAGAAACCGATCCAGCAATGCCAACCGACTAGCGATCTCGCCTCGGTATGAGATGTTGGCCGGCGTCAGCGCCAGCGCCTTTGCCCAATATGGCCGAGCCGTCGCGAATTCTCCCGCACGCACATACGCCAGCCCCAGGAAGAACGGCGGAGCGGGATGTTTCGGCGCCAATCGCATTGCTTGCTGGAAGGCGAACAGCGCGGGCGGCGAAACCTGGTTGGCATCGTGCGCCGCCAGCGCGTTGGCGAGCCCGGTCCACATCACCACGCTCTTTGGGGCGATCCTGAGCCCCCGAGCAATACCTGCACAGCCGCGCGACGGTCGCCGATCCGCGTCATCGCGTCTGCGGCAACCAGGTACGCTGCGGCGCCCGTATACCGCTCGAGCATCTGGTCGCGCAGTTCGAGCATGGCGCTGTCGTCCGGCGTTGCGGCAAGCCCGAGCGACGCTTCATGGCCGGCAAGCCCTGGCTGCCCCTGCCACGCATACCCCGCCGCACCGAGCATGAGCGACGCCGCGACCATCGTCCACAGGACGCGGTTCACCTTCAATACTGCGAGCAGCGCAAACGCACCGGCTCCGATCGCGGCCAGCCAGACGTACCCCATCAGCGTGTTCTCCGCCGGAAGCTCGACCGCGCGATCCAGCCGCCGATGCCAAGCAGCAGGATCGGCGCTAGCCACAACGGCCATGTGAGCCCCGATAACGGCGGATCGTACGTCACGTAGTCGCCGTAGCGTGCGATCAGCCAGTCTCGGATCGAGGCAGGCTTTTCGCCGCGCTCGATCCGCTCGCGGACGAGCGCGCGCATGTCGGCCGCCATATCGGCATCGCTGTCGGCGATCGACTGGCCTTGGCAGACAAGGCAGCGCAGCGTTTCCATGAGCGCTCGGGCGGAGGCTTCCTTGGCGGGGTCGGCGAGTTGCACGTTGGCGTAATGCGCTGGCGGAGTGACCGGCTGGGCGGCGGCTGGCGCGATGCAGAGCAACAGCGCCGCGAGAACCTCCCCTCCCGCTCGCGGGAGGGGTCGGGGAGGGCCGGACCCGCGCGGGTGCTTGGTGAGACACGAGAAGCCCCTCCCTAACCCCCTCCCGCAAGCGGGAGGGGGAACTTGGTTGCGCACGCTCACCGCGCGTCCTTCACGGCTTGCACGATCTCGGGCACATTTTCAGGCCGGATATCGCCGATGATCTGCTTCACGACGATCCCGCGGCCGTCGATCACGAACGTCTCCGGCACGCCCGACGAGCCCAGCGCCAACTGCACCTGGCTGGCGCGATCGCTGCCGATCCGCTCGTACGGATCGCCGTTACGGCGCAGGAACCCGGCAATCGCCGGCGCGGTATCGCGGATCGCGATCGCATCGATCGGCACGCCCATCGCCTTAAGGCGCATCAATTGTGGCGCCTCGGCGATGCACGGGATGCACCAGCTCGCGAAGACGTTCAGCAACCGCGGCTTGCCCTGCCGGAACGACGCGCTGGTCAGGCCCGGCTTGCCGGGGACCATCGCCGGCAGTGCGAAATCGGGGAGCGGTTTGCCGACCATCGCCGACCGCACCACCTTCTCGGCGGGTCGGAACAGCCCGCTCGCCACCACCGCGAACAGCAGGGCGAAGATCGCCAGCGGTGCCCAGAGTGCGAACCGCTTCATGCCCACTCAGCCCGTATCGTAGCGCGTCGCGCGCGCCGCACCCGGCCGAGAAGCGACAGCATGCCGCCGAGCGCGATCAGCACGCCGCCGAACCAGATCAGCGTCACGAACGGCTTCCACCAGAGGCGGAGCTGCCAGCGCCCCCGCCCGTCCGGCTGGCCGAGCACGGTATAGAGCTGGCCATCGAGCACGGTCAGGATCGCGGACTCGTTCGTGCTCGTCGGCGGGTTGGCGAAGAAGCGGAGCTGCGGGCGCAGGATGCTTCCGCTTCCGCTACCGCCACGCGTCGCGGTCAGGCGGGCTTCCAGGGCCGACCAGTTCTCGCCGATAACGGGCGAAATGCCGTCGAGTGTCACGGTGTACGGACCGACCCTAGCCGGCTCGCCCGTCCGCACCGCGACCAGCGTTTCCTTGGTGAAGGCACTGTCCGACGCCATCCCGGCAAGGCTGACCGCGATGCCGAGATGCGCGATGACCATGCCGTAGGTGAACAGCGGCGTGCGCCTCAGATTGCGCTTCCACAAAGGCGCGACGCTGGCGACGGCGAGCCCGGCGGCCAGCGAAAGCCCGGCCCAAGGGAGCACGCCCGGCCAGACGAACAGCAACGCGATTGCCGCCACCAGCGTCGCGCCGATCGGCAACATCACGCGGCGCAGCACCGCTTTCGCATCGTCCCGTCGCCAGCGAAGCAGCGGCCCGACCGCCATCACTGCGACCAGCAGCAATGCGATCGGCCCCGCCGCCTTATTGAAGAACGGCGGCCCCACCGACAGCTGCAAGCCGAAGCTCGCGGCGACGATCGGGTAGAGCGTGCCGATCAGGACGATCCCGAGGATCACCGACAACAGCAAATTGTTCGCGACCAGCCCGCCCCTCGCGGCTGACCGGATCGAAGGTCGTGCCCGCGCGGACGGTGCCGATCCGCGCGGCGAACAACGCGAGCGCACCGCCGATGTAGATCGCGAGTAACGCGAGGATAAACGCGCCGCGCTCCGGATCGACCGCGAACGCGTGCACGCTCGTGAGAATGCCTGAGCGCACCAGGAACGTGCCGATCATCGACATTGAGAATGCGACGACCGCTAGCATGATCGTCCACGCGCGCAGGCCGTCGCGCGTCGCGAGCACCGTCACCGAATGGAGCAAGGCGGTGGCGGCGAGCCACGGCATCAACGAGGCGTTCTCGACCGGATCCCAGAACCACCACCCGCCCCAGCCGAGCTCGTAATAGGCCCAATACGATCCGGCGGTGATGCCGAGCGTCAGGAATATCCAGGCGATCAGCACCCAGGGGCGCATCGCTTTCGCGAACGCCGGCCCGACGTCGCGCGTGACCAGTGCGCCGACCGCGAACGAGAACGCGACCGAGAGGCCGACATAACCGGTGTAGAGCGTCGGCGGGTGGAACGCCAAGCCGGGGTCCTGCAACAGCGGGTTGAGCCCGAGGCCATCGGCCGCGGCGGGGCTCAATCGCGCGAACGGGTTCGAGGAGAACAGCAGGAACGCGTAGAAGCCGAGCGCGATCGTCGCCTGTGCGCCCAGCGTCGCCGTCAGCGTGCGTTCGGGCAGCGAGCGCTCGAAGATCGCCACCGCGCCACCGGCCAGCCCGAGGATCGTCACCCAGAGCAGCATCGAGCCTTCGTGATTTCCCCACGCACCGGCGAACTTGTAGAGCCACGGTTTGGCCGAATGACTGTTTTCGACGACCAGCTTCACGGACATGTCGGAATCGAGAAACAACTCGATCAGCAGCGCCATAGCCAGCAATGCGAGCAGCCCCTGGACGATCGCCACCGGCCGCACCGCCGCCGCGACGTCGTCACGATCGCGCGCGATACCGATCGCCGCCATCACGAGCTGCAACGCCGCCAGCGCCCCTGCGAACCATAGCGCGGCGAGGCCTGCTTCGGCGATCATTGCTTGGCGTCCGGTTCGAGCGTCTTGGTCTCGTGCATCTTGCCGGCCATCTGCGGCGGCATGTATTTCTCGTCGTGCTTGGCGAGCAGGTTCGACGCGACGAAGCTGCCGTTGGGCTGGAACTGGCCTTCGGCGACGACGCCCGATTTCTCGCGAAACAGGTCGGGGACGATGCCGAGGAAGACGACGGGGGTGGTCGCCTGACCGTCGGTGACGGTGAAATGCACGGTGATGCCGTCGGCGGCGCGCTTCACCGAACCGCCCTCGACCATCCCACCGAGCCGGACTGCGCGACCGAGCGGCAGGCCGTCGCGACGCACGTCGGACGGCGCGTAGAAGAACGCGGCCTGGTCCTTGAGTGCCGACAGCGCGAGCAGGCCAGCGACGACGACCGCACCAAGCGCCAGCAGTGCCAGCGTCAGGCGTTGATGCTTGGCCTTCATCGCTCGGCCCTACGCATCGCGAGGTAGCTCAACAACGCGATGATCGCGCCGCCGCCCAGCGTCACGACATACGCGGCAGTCACGAACGGCCAAGGGTTCATGCTCGCGCCATCCGACGCATGCGGGCTTCGGATTTTGCGACGGCCAGCATCGTCCGCATCCGCATCAATACTATCCCCGCGAACACGAACGTAAAGCCGGCCAGCATGATCGGCAGCGGCCACGGGATCGAGGCATCGATCGTGGACTTGGTCAGCCCGATGCTGGGCCCCTGGTGCAGCGTGTTCCACCACACCACTGAGTATCGAATGATCGGCAGCAGCACCGACCCGGCGATCCCGTAGAGCGCCGGCACGCGCCCGTCGCCGCCACGATCCGCGTCGGCTTTCGCGAGCGCCATGTAGCCGAGATAGACGAAGAACAGCAGCAGCATCGAGGTCAGCCGGCCATCCCATTGCCACCACGTCCCCCAGGTCGGCCGTCCCCAGATCGAGCCGGTCATGAGACATAGAGCCGCAAACACCGCACCCGGCAGCGCGATCGCACGCGCCGCGACGCTGGCGAGCGGGTGACGCCAGACGAGGAACATGATGCTGAAGATCGCGATCCCGCTCCACCCGCCCATGCCGAGCCACGCGGCGGGGACGTGGATGTAGAGGATTCGGACCGTCTCGCCCTGGAGGTAATCCGGCGGGGTCTGCGTAAGGCCTGCCCAGCAACCGACGATGATGAGCACGACGCCGGCCCAGAAGAGCGCCGGCGTCAACGGCTTGGCGATCTTCAGGAAGCGCGCAGGGTTTGCGAAGGCGTGTAGGGTGGCCACTAGGGACAGCCATTATGGCAACAATACGAGGCTGTCACCTTGGACTTGAGGCCATCTCTCCATCGGGGAGAGGTAGGCGCCCGCCGCACTTGCGGTCGGAGGGTGAGGGGCGTGAGGCTCGGGTCGTTTACCCCAACAACCCCTCATCCGGCACTGCGTGCCACCTTCTCCCCCGGAGGGGAGAAGGACCGTTACCGGCCGATCAGGCGCTTTGCGATCGAGTCCGACACGTCGGAGGCCGGCTGGCCGGTGCGGTCGCTCTCGTTCCAGACCTCAATCAGGCGCTCGGGGATACGCGCGATCCGTGCCTTAACCTCGGCCTCATCGCCGTGACCCAGATACTCCAGCCCGACATTGATGATCCCGCCTGCGTTGATGACGTAATCCGGCGCGTACAGGATCCCGCGAGCATGCAGCCGAGCACCGTCCTCGCGGACGCTCAGCTGGTTGTTCGCGCCACCGGCCACGACCTTCGCCTTCAATGCGGCGATCGACATCTCGGTCAGGATCGCGCCCAGCGCGTTCGGGCTGAAGATATCCGCCTCGGTCGTCAGGATCGCCTCTGCCGCCACCGCGGTCGCGCCGAGTTCGCCGGCCAGTTTCTGCGCCCGGCCCTCGTCGACGTCCGCCAGCGTCAGCACCGCGCCGTCCTTGGCCAGCAACCGAGCAAGCCCGCCGCCAACCGAACCGACGCCCTGGATCGCGACGCGTACGCCCTTCATGTCGGTCGTGCCGAGCCCGCGTTGCGCCGCCGCCTTCACGCCGAGATAGATGCCGAGCGCGGTGTACGGCCCCGGATCGCCACCCGCAGCGCCGCTCGCGACCGGCAGGCCGGAAACGTAGCGCGTCTGGCTGGCGATCACCTTCATGCGGTCTTCGGACATGCCGACGTCCTCGGCCGTCACATAGCGCCCGCCGAGCGAGATCGACCGCGCGGCCGAACGCCTCGAGCTGGGCGGTCGTGATGACGTCGCCGGGCTTGGCCGCGAGGACCACGCCCTTGCCGCCGCCAAGCTCCAGGCCCGCCATCGCGTTCTTGAAGCTCATGCCGCGCGACAGGCGCAACGCGTCGGTCACCGCACGGCCGTTGTCGGCATAATGCCAGAAGCGTGCGCCGCCGGCTGCCGGCCCGAGCTTGGTCGAGTGCACCGCGATCACCGCGTGCAGGCCCGATTCGGGATCGGTGAAGGCATGAACGCCCTCGTGGTCGTCGAAATCGGGAAGGTCCCAAACCGCTGTCATCGCCGGCTCCTGAGGAGAATAAAATTACCGGGAGGCGAAATATTATTTTCCGGCCGGTTTTACCAGCCCAAAGCGCTCAAGTTGGGGAGGCTCGGTAAAATAATGGGAAAATGGGGCGACCGACGGGACTTGAACCCGCAACATCCGGCATCACAAGCCGACGCTCTAACCAATTGAACTACGACCGCCGCGTAGGCATCGCCCCCTAGCGGGGGTCGCCGGGCGGCGTCAACCGTCGACTTGCCAAAAAGACGTCAAAAACGTCCTTCGATGGCGAGCTTGTACCCGTTCGGGCCGCTCACGAAGCCCGCCTGTTCGAGCTTCTGGACCGCCAGCGGATCGGACGGACGCAGCGACAGCTCGGCGCGGTAGGTCCCCGCCCCCCTCGATCCGGAGCGCGATGCTCTCGGTCCCGGATTGGCTCGCCAGCGGCAACAGCAGTGCCGTGCCGTCGCACCGTGCGGTGCCGCTCACCGACTGCGGCAAGGTGATCCCGCCGACGTCACCCGCGAGCGTCGCGCGGACGCGGCCCTCGGCGGCTTCGCACTGGCCATCGCGGAAGCGAACCGAGACGTCGTCAAGGTCGAGCGCGGAGACGGGCACCGGCGCGAACAGCCGGCCGGTCGCGACCGTAGCGGTCATGTGGTCGACGCCGAAGCCGTGGCGACTGACGCTCGCCGACCCACGCAACGGCTTGGTCGACACCGATTCGGGACCGGCAAAGACGATCGTCGCACGACCGACCAGCAGCGGCAGGGGCGACAGCCGAGCGTGCAGATCGCCGAGCGCGAGATCGCCGAACCGCGCCTCGGTCAGCGTCGCGCCCCCAGATCGTCCCCGACACGCGCCGCGCGACCAGCCCTTCGTCGCCGACGCCGACCCAACCGAGCACCGCGCGCATCGGCAGGAAGACGATCATCGCGATCAGCAGCATCCCGCCGAACAGCGCGGCGGGGCCGGTACGCAAACGGATCCGCCTCATGCCGCGCGTGCCTTCAACGTGAGCGCGACGCCGACGGTCTTGTCCCCCTTGTCGGTCATCGCCACCGAGATCGACAAGGATGCCGAGCCGTTCGAGCCGCGCGAGCCATGCGACAAGTGCAGCAGGACGCGCCGACTGGATGCCGACCCGTACTCGGCTCGCCCCATCCTGATCGAGCGAGGCGAGCGCAAAGCCTGCCTGGTCCGCTTCGGCGCGCACCGCGTCGGCGAGCGTGCCGGTCAGCGGGGTGGCGCGGGTCCGCTGGATATCGCGCAACGTCGCGACTTGCGCGCGCGTTTCGCCGAGCCGGGTGACGGCGTCGGCGTGACGCTCGCGCGCGCTCGACAGGCCGTCGCCGACCGGGCGGATGATCAGCGCCCAGAGCAACGTGAGGACCGCGAGCCCCGCCATTACGAGTAACAGCCGCCGCTCCCGAAGCGAGCGTCCTTCGAACCACGTCTTCAGTCCGGTCATCGTCCGCTCTCCGGGCTTATCGTGAGTTCACCCGTCACGCGGCCGGCGGCGGCCTGGAACACGCCCGCGCGGACGGAGAAGCCGGCGAATTCGAGCGCGCGCTTCAGGTCGGTCGCCAAGGCTTCGCGTTCGACGGCCACCGACAGGCGCAGGTCGCCGTTCGCCTGGAAATCGAGTGCGGTGACTTCGGTGCCGGGCGTCGCACGCACTGCCGCGAAGACCGCCGCGGTCGTGCTGGTGAACCCTAGCCCCGGTCCCCGCACGCGCGACAGGCGCTCATCAAGCTGGCGGCTGGCGTCGACCACCGTCTCGCCGCGCGGCAAGCCAGTGACCGCCACCGTATTGGCCTCCGCCTCCAACGCATCCGCGCCGAAGCTGTACTTGGCGATGCGGACCAGCGAGATCGCCAGCGTCACGGCCAGGATCGTCAGCGACAACAGCGCGAGCCGGCGGATCAGCCCCCCAGTCGATGGCGAACCGTCGCCGCCGCGCGAACGGCCCCTGGCGTAGGTCGAGCGGTGGCGACGCGACGGCGGCAACGATCGCTGCTTCCAGCGTATCACGGTCGACAGTCGCGGGCGCGGTGCCGCCGGTTACCAGCTCCGTCAGCCGCGCCTCGTCGGCGAACCCGCTGGACGTGCCACGTACGACACCGCTGCCAGCGAGTTCCGCCCGCGCGTACCCCTCTTCGGGTCGCGGAAGGAGCATGGGTGCGGGAATGACCGCGACCGGATCGACGCCTGCCTCCGCCAGCATCAGCAGCCAGTCGCGCATCGTCGCGGCACCGACGACCCCGATCGGTCGGTCGGTCGCGCCTTCGTCACCGACCGCGACGTGGAGTTCGGCGAGCGGCGACGCGCTCGCCTCGCTCGCCAGGATACGCGCGGCCGCTGTCGCCTGCGCCGCAGACCGCGACGGCAGTTCCGCCCAGTGCAGCGTCACCGCATCGGCAGGCGCCACCGCGATCGTCTCGTCGTCGATCGCATCGGGGATCCCCTCCCCCCCCCGACCACGCGCGCGTCCGCGACACGCATCCAGCGAAATCCGGTCTCGCCGGCGGGAAGGAACAGCAAAGTGGTCATGATGGCTCGCCCCATTGCCGCGATACGAGCTGCGCGGGAAGCCGGTTCGCGTCGATCAGCGCACGTTCCTGCATTTGTGTCGTGCCGAGCGTCACGTCGATATCGAGCGTGAACCATTTCGACAGCACCTGCGCGTCCACGCCGGGCGCGATATTGGCGGCGCCGAGCAACGACGCGCCCTTCTGCAATTCGTCGAAGGTCGCATAGCCCTGCACCGGTCGCCGCAGCAGCAGTTGCTGGGCGGCACCGACCGACAACGTATCGGGATACATCATCGCCAGCAGCACGCTCTGTTCGGGCAGCAGCGTGTTGACGTTGATCGGCGAGGGCCTGGCGAAGGGCAGCGTGCAGATCCACGGGCGGATCTTCGTGTAGATCTCAGGCGTCATTCCCGCGATCGCGCGCAGTTCGCTGGGGTCGCTCATCAGCGTGCCGGCAGTGCGGTACGACGGCACGCGACCGAGATACGCGCCGTCCTCGGCCCCCATCGGTGACTGGTCCTGATCGCTGTCGATCCAGTCGGTCGTGCCCGCCGCGACCTGTTCCGCGACCTGCACCGGCACGTCGAGCAGCCGCATCAGGCGGACGAACTGCGGCCGGACGTCACCACGCGCGACGTATACGCCCGGGGTCGTCATGCCGACGAGAGAGTTCAGGTTGAAGCAGTTCGCGCCGTCGCGGACGCGCGCGGTTGCGAAGCCTCCGGGTACCGGCAGGCCGAACGGGGTGTTGCTCCAGCCGCCGGCCAGCGTGACCCGCGTAGGCTTTGGCGCGAGCAGGTTGGAGACGCGGGTCAGCGCCATCGTCTCCGCCGCGAGTGCATAGGCGCGTGCCTGCTCGCCGGTCGCGGCGTTGCTCGCGAGCCGGGTCGACAGCCGGAGTTTTTCCAGCGCCGCGCCGGCCATCACTGCGATGATCGCGACGAGCATTAGCACGGTGAGCAACGCTGCGCCCCGTTCTTGCCCGCGTCGAATGCCGAGATCAGGTTCGCGCACCGGGCGTCTCCTGTCTCGGAGGGGTGACGGGTGGCGGCGTGGTCTCCGGACCGGTTAAGTCGGAGCGCGCGGGCACGTAGCTGGTGCCGACGAGAAACATCTGGCGGAACTGCGTCCCGTCATCGCGCTGGACGGTGAGCTCCATTGCATCTGGCAACGGCCTGCCGCTCGCGCCATCCCAACGATCGCTCCACGCACCGGAGATACGATAGCGCAGTCCGACCTGACGAACTTTGGTGAGCAACGCGGCAGGCGGCAACGGTTGCGCACCGTCGACCATCGGATAGGCGATCCGCTGGAACACGCCCCCATCGACGCGGTAGGCGACCTTCTGCATGCTGGACCGGGCCGTACCGTCGATATTGCTCCAGCCGGCGCGGACCAAACGCAGCATCGGCGTGACGCCCGACCCGCTCTCGCCGATGAACGCGGGAACGCTGGTGCCGGCCTCGTCGCGGGTAGCGCGGTTGGTGGCCTGGGCGAGATCGGCGGACAGGATCGACATCGTCCGGGTGAGCGCGCTGATGTCGTCGAGCTTCGCGCCGGTCGAGCTCTGCGCCTTGACGCTGAACGACAGGATCGCGACGCCCGCCGCGGCGATCATGCCGAAGATCATGAGCGACACCATGACTTCGATGAGCGTGAAGCCGGCCTCGGTTTTCGGATGCGTCACATCACCATCCGCGGCGCGGGTCGCACCATAGTCAGACGGCCGAGTTGCGTGCCGGTCCGGTCGGCGACCGCCACGTCGATCCGCAACACGCTCGATCCGCCGAGCGCGCTGACCTGTCGCGTCCACGTCCAGGGTTGCCCGCCGTTCGTCTCGACGCCGGTGACGCGGCCTGCGGTCGGTGGCTGCGCGCTGGTGACCGCGTCGATCGCGACATTGCGCGCGACCATCTGCGCGACGAGCGTTTCGTCGAGGATCGAGGCGCCGCGGATCGTCGCGCTTTCCAGACGCACGAGCGCCATCGCCGCAAGGCTGAACACTGCCAGCGCGACCATTATTTCTATCAACGTGAAGCCGTATTCGGCGTAACGTCGACGAAGCGTGAAGCCGCGCTCAGCCCGCATCGGCTCTTACACTACCGTCGGCGTCGATGTGGACGGTCGCCGCGACGCCACCGCGATCGAGGCGGATCTCCGCCGGACGATCGACGAGGCCGGTCGGGTCGAACGTCACGCGCATCCGGCCGCTGGTGTCGCCGATGCTGGCTCTGGTGCCTTCGTTCCAGCGTTCGACGCGCATCGGTTTCTCCGCGATCGGCGTCCAGCCGCCCGCGAGCCGCCGGTCGAAGCCGTAGCCGCCACCGCTTATCCAGACGCTCACCGGACGTGCTTCGACGATCGCGGAATCGTGCGCGGCGCGGGTGCGCAGGGCGAAGCGCGTCGCCTCGTCGAGCACGCGGCCGCGAGGGTCCGGCATGACTAGCACGGCCACAGCGGAGGCCAAGCCGATGATCGTCACGACGACCATCAGTTCGACGAGCGTGAAGCCAGCGTCCCGCTTATTGCCAGCTGCCGATATCGGCATCGATCCCCTCGCCGCCTTCCTTGCCGTCGGCGCCGAAGGTCCAGACGTCGGCCTCGCCGTGTGCGCCGGGCGAGGCATAGAGATACGGGCGACCCCAGGGATCGTTCGGCAGCTTTTTCAGATACCCGCCACGCTGATAGCGCGACGGATCGGCGAGACCCGCGGGTGCCGAGACGAGCGCGTTCAACCCCTGCGTGGTGTTGGGGAAGGTCATATTCTGAAGCTTGTATAGCTCCAGCCCGCCCCTCGATCTGCGCGATGTCGGCCTTCGCCTTCTGGATCCGCGCGGTGTCGCCCGAGGGCAGCACGTTGAGCGCGACGATCGTCGCCAACAGGCCGATGATGACGATCACCACCATCAGCTCGACGAGGGTAAAGCCGGCCTCGCGGCGCTTCTTTTTTATCTTCGGGACGCATGAACAACCTCATTGTCCGGCCAGCGTGTTGAGCTGGAGGATCGGGAGCAGGATGGATAGCACGATCGTCGCGACGATGCCGCCCATCACGACGATGATTAGCGGTTCGAGCAACGACAACGCGGTGGCGGTGAAACGGTCGAACTCGCGTTCGAGATAGTCCGCGGCGCGCTCCAGCATCTCGTCGAGACGACCCGCCGCTTCCCCGCTCGCCGCGAGATAGGTCAGCAGCGGGGGGAAGACGCCGGCGCGGCGCATCGCGGCGGAGAGCGAACCACCGCCGCGGATCGCGTCGACGATCTGGTCGGAGGCGAGGCGGAGGCGGCGATTGTGGATCGTGCTGGCGGTGAGGTTCAGGCCGTCGAGCAACGGCAGGCGGCTGGCCACCATCGTGCCGAGCGTGCGCGCCATGCGGGCCGCGTGAAGGTCGCGGATCAGGCGGCCGAGTAGCGGAATGCGAAGCAGCCAGCCGTCGAACGCGAGCCGGAGCGTCGGGTCCTTGAGCGCGCGCCATCCGGCCAGGCCGCCACCGACGACGATCAGTAGCATCACCCACCAGTATCCGACGAGGAACGCCGAGAACGCCATGACCATCCGCGTAAGCAGCGGGAGTTGCTGGCCGACCGTGTCGAACTGTTCGACGACCTGCGGCACGACGAACATCATCAGCGCGGTGACGACGCCGAACGCGACGAGCGCTAGGATCGAGGGGTAGGCGAGCGCGGTGATGAGCTTGCCGCGGATCTCGGCCTGGCGTTCGAGCAGGGCGGCGAGCCGGTCGAGGATGGTCGGAAGCGAGCCTGAGCTTTCGCCAGCGGAGACCATCGCGCGGTAGAGCGGTGGGAAGCTTTTCGGCTCTCGCGCCATTGCGTCGGCGAGGCGACGGCCTTCGACGACGCCGGCGTGGACGTGCTGGACTATCGTGCGGACACTGTCCTGTTCAGTCTGGCGCGTGATCGTGCGGAGGGATTCCTCCAGCGGGGAGACGCGGTTCAACGTAGCTAGCTGGCGGGTGAAGAGGGTGAGGTTCTTGCCCGACATCTTCGGCGTGCCGAGCTGTAGGCCGAAGAGCGGGCGGCCTTTCGAGGCCTGTGGCGGCGCGCCGGGGGGTGATCTTTACGACGTAGAATTTACGCGCGTCGAGGGTGGCGCGCGCGACGTCTATGTCCGACGCGGCGACGTGGCCGCGGCGTTCGGCGCCCTTGGTGTCGATCGCGATGTAGTCGAAATCAGCCATCATCCTCCCCTGCAAGGGGGAGGGGGACCGCCGCGCAGCGGTGGTGGAGGGGGCGTGCCGCGAACGTTGCGGTTGTGGTGATGGTGCGCGCGGGAACCTGGTCACGTCCGACTGGCGGTGCGAGCTTGGTGAGCCCCCTCCACCAGCTTCGCTGGTCCCCCTCCCCGTTCCGGGGAGGAATTGGCGCGCGCTACGCAACTACTGTATCCTCGACAACTTCGGTCGTGTCGCGGCGGGATACTCTTACCGCTTCTTCGGCTGTGGTCTGGCCGGAGAGAACCAGATCACGGGCGGATTGGGCGAGGTTCGGGGACTTTGCGAACGCGTGCGCAGTGATCTCCGATTCGTGCCCATCGGTATTGATCAACCGGCGGATCGTGTCGTCGATGCGGACCGCTTCGAAGACTCCTATACGCCCCTTGTAGCCGGTCTGGTTGCAGTCTTCGCAGCCTTGCGCGACGTAGACGACCGCGTCGGAGGCGATGCCGAGCAGCGGGGCTACCGTATCCGACGCGGGTACCGCCTTGCGGCACGTCGGGCACAGCCGGCGCACGAGGCGCTGGGCGATCACCGCGCGGAGCGTCGAGGCGAGGAGGAAGCTCTCGACCTTCATGTCGCGCATGCGGGTGATCGCGCCGATCGCGTCGTTGGTGTGGACCGTCGACAACACGAGATGGCCGGTGAGCGACGCCTGTACCGCGATCTCGGCGGTCTCGCGGTCGCGGATTTCGCCGACCATGACGACGTCGGGATCCTGGCGGAGGATCGCGCGCAAGCCTGCCGCGAAGGTCAGGCCGACCTTCGGGTTGACCTGGGTCTGGCCGACGCCGTCGACCGCGTACTCGACCGGGTCCTCGACGGTGAGGATGTTACGGCTGCCGTCGTTGAGCAGGCGGAGCGCAGCGTAGAGCGACGTGGTCTTGCCCGAGCCGGTCGGGCCGGTGACGAGGATGATGCCGTTGGGCTCGCTCAACGCTTCGTTGAGCAGTGCGAACAGTGCGGGCGGCAGGCCGAGCGCCTCCAAGTCGATGCCGGCGTTTTCCTTGTCGAGGATACGCAGCACCACGCGTTCGCCCGCGCGGCTCGGCAGCGTCGAGACGCGGACGTCGAGTAGCTTGCCGCCTAACGTCAGCCCCATGCGGCCGTCCTGCGGGACGCGACGCTCGGCGATGTCGAGCCGCGCCATGACCTTGATGCGGCTGACGACGACTGGGGCGACGTTGGGCGGCATCCGCAGCGTTTCGCGGAGCACACCGTCGATGCGCATACGGACGACCAAGCCGCTCTCGTACGGCTCGATGTGGATGTCGGACACGCCGTTACGTGCGGCGTCGGCGATGATGCCGTTGATGAGGCGAATCGCGGGGGGCGTCGTCGGCGGTGTCGAGCAGATCCTCCGCGGTCGGCATGTCGCCCGCGAGCAGGTCGAGTTCGTCGCCCATGCCGACTGCGGCGAGCGCGTTGGCCTGGCCGTCCATCGCGTAGACGTTCGAGAGGAGGCGATCGAACGCGATCTGTTCGACAAAGGTCACGTCGAACGGGCGTGCGAGATAGCGGCGAAGTTCGAGCAGGACTTTCGGGTCTGCGCCGGCGCGCATGGCGATGGTGAGGTGGGAGTCGGTGTCGGTGTGGTCGACGACGACGCCGAATTTTCGGGCGAAGGCGTAGGGGATGGTGATCTGGGGGAGGTCACTGCTCCCCTCCCGCTCGCGGGAGGGGGTTGGGGGAGGGAATGACATACCCCCTCGATCGCGTCGTCCGGGAGTAAGACAGGCCCTCCCCCGACCCCTCCCGCGAGCGGGAGGGGGAGCAGAAGCGTCGATCTCGTGGCCTTCGCGGATAATCATTTCTTCGGCCGCACGACCATCGTCGAGGTGCGGACCGGCACCGCGATGCGCGGGTCTTCGATGTTACCGGGGATCGGTGCGCTCGGGATCGGCGGCGCGGCGCCCATGTAATCGCGGACGAGCTGGTCGATCGACGGCTCGGCGCCCGGCTCCTGCAAGCCCTGTTGCAGGCGGACATAGCCGTAGCGCTGCTCGGTCAGCTTGCGGCTGTCCTCTGCGGTGCGCAGGATCGTCGGGCGGATGAAGATCATCAGATTGGTCTTCGACCGCTGTTTCGCCTTCGAGGTGAACAGATGACCGAGCACGGGGATGTCGCCGAGCAGCGGGATCTTCTCGATCGTGCGACGCTCGTTATCGTCGAGCAAGCCGCTGATGACCGCAATCTGACCGTCGTCGACGGTGCGGACGGTCTCGACCTCGCGTTTGTTGAGGATCAGGTCGCTGTTGTCGCTCGACACCGGCCCAGCGATCGAGCTGACCTCCAGGCGCAGGTTGAGCTTCACCGTGCCCGACGAGTTCACCTGTGGCCGCACGGTCAGCTCGATACCGACATTCTGGCGCTGCGTGGTGCGGAAGGCGTTGTCGAAATTGGTGCTGAGCGCCTGCCCCGTGGTGATCGGGATCTCCTGCCCGACGAGGCTGTGCGCCTCCTGGTTGTCAAGCGTGACGAGGTGCGGGACCTGGAGCAGGTTCGAGGTCGTGTCGCTCTTCACCGCGTTGATGATCGCGCCGAAGAACGTGCTGCCGATCTTGCCGCCGAACCCGCCAAAGCCGCCGGTGGCCGCGAGGATCGACGCGATCGCCGACTGCTGCAGCGCGTCCGCCGCGGCATTGGGGGTGTTCGTTTCGGTGCGCGTGCCATCGGGCGCGACGACCGTCGTGCCGTTGCCGCCGATCGAGCGCGCGCCGATCGCGCCCGCGATCTGCAGAATGTTGGGCGCGGAATTCGAGAAGGTCGACGCGCCGAACGCGCCGCCGCTCGGGTCGCCGACGATGAACTGTGCGCCAAGCGTGCGCGCGGTCGAGATCGGAGACCTCGGCGACGATCGCCTCGACCAGCACCTGTTCGCGGCGCGTATCGAGCTGGCGGACGACTTCGTTCAGCTGGCGCTGGATCTCGGCAGGCGCGGCAATGACGATCGCGTTGGCGCCGGCAAAGCGCGTGACGACCACGGCCGACCGGCCAGCAGACGTGATCGCGGCCTGGCCAGAGCTGGACGCGCCGCTCGGCGACGGTCCGGATTGCGGGATTTGTGGTTGCGAGAAGTTCGACTGGCCGCCGGACGCGCCGTTGGTGCTGCTCGATCCGAAGTTCGAGCGCGACAATGCCGTCTGCACCGGCTGCGTCGGGGTCTGGCCGACGAGTTCCTGCAACACTGGTAGCAACTGTTCGGCATCGGCGTTCTCAAGGAAGACGACCTTGATCTCGGTGCCGTTGCGCGCCTTCTGGTCGAGGTCGGCGGCGACCTGTGCGAGGCGGGCGACGGTGGTCGGGTCGCCGCGGAGTGCGACCGCGTTCGAGCCTTCGACTGCGACCACAGATGCGCTCGGGCCGGCGGCGGCACCACCGCCCTGCCCGCCCTGTCCGCCGCCGGTGCCGGCTCCGATCAGCCCCCTGGAGCGCAGTCGCGATTTCCTTCGCACTCGCATTCTTCAACGCGACGACGCGGGTGGAGGAGGTGTCGGTGTCGATCCGGCGAAGGACTTCGCGGATGCGGCGGATGTTGTCGGCGAAATCGACCACGACGAGGCTGTTGCCGCCACGGTTCGCGCTGACGGAGCCCTGCGCGCTGACCAGCGGACGGACGGTCTCTACAGCGGACTGCGCATCGATCGCGCGGAGGCGGATGATCTCGGTGACGTAGCTGTTGCGTGCGGCGCCTGCGACGCCGATCCGGCTCGGCTGCGAGGCGGCGTTGTCGAGCGGCTGGACGCGGAACGCACCGCCCGAGGTCGGTACCGCGACGAGGCCGTTGGCGCGCAAAGTCGAGAGGAAAATCTCGAAATATTCGGAGCGAGACAGCGGGCGATCGGTGACCACCGTCACCTTACCGGCGACGCGGTTGTCGATGATGAACGTGCGCCCAGTGACCTTGGCGGCGTCCGCAATGAACGCGCGGATATCGGCATCGCGGACGTTTAGCGTGGTCTGGGCATGAACGCTGGCCGCCAGTGCGAGAGCCACGACGGGGCCGAGAAACAGTTTTTTCATTGGGGGGGGCGCGATCGTGATGGCGAGCGGCAGGGTATCCTGGCCGCGTTCTACGGTGATGGGGACGTTGCCGCCGCCCGCGAAATCCTTGGCGATGCGGTCGAGGTCGCCGGGACCGGAAACGGGACGCCCGCCGATCGAGGTGACGACGTCGCCGTCCTTGAGCCCGGCCGAGCGGAACGCGTTGCCCGAGCCTTGCGAACGGACGGTGAGCCCACTGATGCGGCCGCCGTCGATGCGGGGGATGAAGCCGATCTCGCTGCGCAACTGCGCCGACGGGGATGCCAACGACGGGGGCAACGGCACCGGGCGCACCGGCTGGCGCCGCGCCGGGGACGACCGGCGTGACGGCGCCCGATTGGTCGAGGAACAGATCCTCGTCGGCACCGCCGCGGTCGATCGTGACGTGATCGAACGCGACCGCCTTGAGACGCACGCCGGGCTGGATCTCGTCGCCGACCGCGACGCTCTGCTGGACGCCGTCGGGACCGGCGATGATCGCGGAGCTGCGGCCCATCGCTTCATCGATCCGCGTGCCGAACAGGGTCAACTGAAGCGACGTGACGGTGGCGGGCGCGCCCGCCGCGCCACCGAGGCGGAAAAACGGATCGAACCCGCGCAGGATATCGGCGGGCGAACCGACCACCATCGGCGCGGCCGGGCGCCAGTCGCCGAGCGGCGTAATCGGTGTCACGATCGTCCACGCCAACCGCGCGCACTGCACCGCCAGCCCGGCCAGCAGCGCGAGTTCGACGACACTATAGACATTCACGACCGGCATACGCCGCAAGATACGGCGCGCCCGCGCGTCCAGCTTCAATCGCATCCGCGACCCACCCCAATTTCCCGCTCTCTTCGTCGCGTAGGCATGCCATGTTACAATTCCGCGTCAATGGCTTGCGCGTTGGTTGCTTCGATTCTGATGGGGTAGCGCTTCGCGTCGGCGATGGGCAGAAGACGCTCATGTCCGATCCTCTCCCGTCCAGCGGCTCCGGCCTGCCTCCCGAAGCGATCATCGCGCGGCTCTCCGTGCCCGGCGTGCAGCGCGTACCGAGCCCGAAGCTCGACCTGTTCGTGCGGCGCGACTTCCTGCCGCCGGACCTGTGCGCGACGCTGATCGAGCGGATCGACGCGGTGCGGCGGCCGTCGACGATCTCCGATTCGAACGGGGATGCGAACTATCGGACGAGCGAGACGGGCGATCTGTCGCCGCTCGATCCGGTCGCGATCGAGGTCGAGCGCCGGATCGCCGCGCTGACCGGACTCGACCCGGTGTACGGCGAACCGCTCCAGGGGCAGCGCTATGCGGTCGGGCAGGAGTTCAAGGGACACACCGACTATTTCGAGCCGAACGGCATCGATTATCAGCGTTATTGCGGGGTCGCGGGCAATCGGACGTGGACCGTCATGATCTATCTCAACCAGCCCGAAGCCGGCGGCGCGACGCGGTTCAAGGCGATCGACAAGATCGTGCAGCCGGAAACGGGCAAGCTGCTCGCTTGGAACAACCGGCGTGCCGATGGGAGCATGAACCCGGCGACGCTGCATCACGGGATGAAGGTGCGTGCGGGGGTCAAGTATGTGATAACCAAATGGTTTCGGGAGAAGCCCTGGGGTTAGGCTTGGTCTGGGGCCATAATTAGTAAGGCGAGAACGGACGGATTGGCGCAGCGGCGACTCCTGCGCCTCAGCACCTAGCACTCTCAATGCACCTCCCCGGCGAAGGCCGGGGTCCAGTTGGGCACGTTGCTGACGGAGGACGGTGCTACGTTACGCCGACCTCCCCAACTGGGCCCCGGCCTTCGCCGGGGAGGTCATCTTCTTGGGAGGTCGGTCGCTCCGACTGCGCTCGCCACTGGAGCGGAACCCGAACGACCGCCCCTTCCTCAGAACGTCGTGCTGATCCCCAGCGTGAACACCTGACCCAGGTTATACCGGTTGATGTACACCTTGTTGCCGTTCTCGAACGTCTGGCCCTCGGTGAAGCGCGTCTTGGTGAGGTTGCGGGCCTCGGCCTTCACCTCGAACTTGGCGCCGCGCAGTTCGACACCCTGACGGGCGACGAGGTCGAGGCGGATGCCGGGCTTCTCGATGATGTCGGGCAGGAAGCCCGTTCCGCCGAGGTTCGACGGGCCGCGGTTGGTTACGCGGTCGCTGGCGTAGTTGAACAACAACGTGATCTGCGACAGCCGCTTGGTGTCCTCCAGCCCGAGCTGGACGTTGACGAGGTGGTCCGACTGGCCGGTGAGCGGCGCGCCGTCGCGGAAGTTACCCGTGGCGGGCGCGAACCCGGTCTGGCAGCCCGCGACCTTGGTCGTCTGGTCCACCACGTTCCGGGACGCAGCTGCCGTCCACGGTGATCGACGACTGCGTATAGGTGTAGTTGGCGATGAACAGCAGGCGGCGCGTCGCGAAGAAATCGCTGCCGAGCGTGTCGAGCGGCACGTATTTCTGGAACTCAACCTCGCCGCCGTACAGCTTGGCCTTGGGCAGGTTAGTAAAGCCGGTCTGGAGACGATCGTCGGCGCCGGTGTAGAAACCGACCTGCTCGATCGGCTTGTCGATCCGCTTGTAGAACGCCCCCCAGCGTAAAGCGCTGGTCACGCGCGAAGAACCACTCGTAGCGCGCGTCGAGATTGTAGAGCTTGGTATCCTGCAACAGCGGGTTACCGAAGAACAGGCGATCCGATTCGGGATCACGGAACTGCTGAGGCGCGAGCTCGCGGAACTGCGGGCGCGAGATCGTCTTCGAGGCGCTGGCGCGAAGCTGCATGTCTGGCGCGAAATTCCAGGTCAGCGTCGAGGCCGGCAAGAAGTAATCGTTCTTCAGACGCGTCGTGGTCGCACCGATCGGGGTAACCCGCTCGTCCGCCGTCTCGTAGCGTACGCCGATCGTCGCGCGGACGCCGTCGGTCGCCTCGGCCTCGGCCTGGACGTAGCCCGCATGAATCCGCAGCGACGCGTCATATTGATACGCACCGAGCGGGGTGTTGAACTGCAATTCGAGCGAGTTGAGCGGATCGTTGGTATCGATCGCCAGCAGGTAGTCCGGACGGAGCAGATTGTACGGATAGCCCGGCGCGGTGCCACCGCCGCGCGGCGTCTGGTAATTGAACTGGAGACGCGACGACGTGCGCTTCGTATCCGAGTAGAAATAGCCGGTCGACAACGTCATCGGCCGATCGGTCGACAGCTTGTACGCGGCGTCCGCCTGGCCGCTGTAGAGGTCTTCCTTCAGTTCGCTGAAGATGATCGACGCGAACGGCGAGAAGCGCTGCGTCACCTGGTAGGCGCCGTTGCACTGCGCACCGCCGGTCCCGTTCGGATCCTGCACCGTGATCGGCTGGCCGGTCGTGGTGGTGTTCGAGCAGAGATAGTCGAACTGCCGCTCGTACGGCGCATTGCGCTTCGAATTGGCATAGGCGCCGCGGACGTCGAGCGTCAGCGCGTCGACTGGTTTGAACGCGCCGACCAGCTGGCTCTCGAACAGCTGGCGTTCGAACCAGTTGGTGTTCTGCTGGAAACGAAGACCGCTCGAGTTGTTATAGGTGGTCGCCGCCGACCCACGCGCCTGCTTCAGCGTGTCGTGGATATAGACGTTGGTCAGCTTGATGCTGTTCTCGCCGAACTCGTAGCCGACGCCGATCAGCGCGTTGGCGACGATCCGGTTGTCGGTCAGCAGGGTCTGGAAATCGTTGCGGAGCAGACCTTCGTTGGTGACCGAATCCTGCTGCGTGATGCTGCGGGTGCGGAAGGTGTTGCTCGCGCTGACCGACGCGATCACGCCGAGCCGGCCCGAACCGATGTCGAACACCGAGCCGCCGCTGATCTCGCCCGAGAAATTGGCGGGGAGCTGGTTGTTGCGCTGGAGCAGCGAGGTCGAGGCGTTGCTGAGCGTCGCGGCCTGCGCGGCCGAGATGTTGCCGGTGCCGCTAGGCGCGTTCTTGATGAAGCTTGGCACCTTGCGCGTGCCGTCGTCGAAGCCGATCCAGTCGGCATCGCCACCATAATAGGTGTAGCCGAGTTCGCTGGTCGTCGCGGTGTCGGCCGAGATCGAGCCGCCGAACGACAGGAAGTTCTTGTCCGGGATCGCCTTGGTCGTGAGGTTGATCACGCCACCGCCGAATTCACCGGGATAGTTCACCGAATAGGTCTTCTGGACCAGCGCGGAGCCGACGATCGTGGTCGGGAAGATGTCGAGCGGGACCGAACGGCGCAGCGGCTCGGGGCTCGGCAGTGGCGAGCCATTCAGCAGCGACGACGAGTAGCGATCGCCGAGACCACGGACATAGACGAAGCCGTTGCCGACGATGCTGAGACCGGTGACGCGCGACAGCGCGCCGGCAATGTCACCTTCGCCGGTGCGTGCGATGTCTTCGGTCGACAGGATCGAGACGACCTGCGGAGTCGCGCGGACGAAATTGGGAATGTTGCGACCGACGACGACGATGTCCTCGCCGCCATTGGGATCATAGCCCGGCGTCGACACTTCGGCCTGCGCTCCGGCGGACTCTGCACCGGCAGCTTGGGGCGCGGAGGTATCCACCGGCGTCGAGGTCGGACCGGTTTGTGTCGTCGAGGCGGGTGGCGAGGTGGCTGGAGCGGGTGCAGCGCCGCCGGTCTGGGCGAGCACCGCGGGCGCGACCAGCTGCGAGGTCAGGAGAAGTAAGGTGGCATAGCCGAAGCGCGTTTGCATGGCCGAATATCCAGATCAGGGGTCTATGGGCGAATGCCGGGGTGGTCTTTGGAACCACCCCGGCATCGCTGCTCACATCATCGACTGCGGAGAGCCGACCGGAAGCGTTACCGGCCGTTGCAGTCGAAGTAGACCGAGGTGAAGATCGGCGGGCCCCTGGTCCTGCTTCGAGGCATCGGCCGCGCGGATCGTCGAGCGATCGGCCTGGCTGGTCTCCTGCGCGATCAGGTTGAGGCAGGCGACGGTCGCCGGCGACTTCACGATACCGTTGATGAAGCGCATGTCCGAACCACCACGCTGGCGGATCGCGGCCGGCGCAAGCGCGGTCTGCACGAACGTGAAGTTCGAATACTGACCGAAGGTACGGGGCAGCAGGTCCTCGGCACCGTTCGAGTCGATCTCGGTCGAAAACGAGTCGGCGGTCGCACCCAGCAGACGCTGTGCGGCGATGATGAACTGCATGAAGCCGCGATAGCCGTTGTCGATATCGTAGCCGTCGTCGTCTGCGCCGGTTACCGCGAAATACTTGATGTTCGTGGTGCCGCCGAAGATCTCGATGCCGTCATCGGCCGAGTTGTGGCTCTGGACGTGATCGATCGTCGTGCCCGACCCGGTGCCGCCAAGCGTCAGGCCCTGCAGCTCGTTGCCGTCACTGATGGCGATGCCGCTGTAGCGGATCTGGACATACTGCATCGTGCCGCTGTTGTCGGCCGCCGTCGGGCCACCGTAAAAGCGACCGGTGACGCCTTCGATCGCCTGCTGGCAGGTCGTGCTCGTGCCGCCGGCGTTGTTCGGACCGGTACCCGTGGCGCAGACCGCGACGGGCGCGCGGCCGAGCAGGATGATCCCGCCCCACTGGCCCTGCGTCGCATCGCTGACGCCGTTGGCGGTCAGGTTCTGCTGCGAGGTGAAGATGATCGGCGCGTCGCGCGTACCGACGGCGCTGATCTTCGACCCGCGATTGACGAGCAGGAGATCGGCGGTGACTTCGGTCGAGTCCGCGGCGACGACGACGCCCGGTGCGATCGTCAGCGTCACGCCAGTATCGGCACCGGTCGTGCCGACATCGGCGCCGACTTCGGTCTGGCCGCGCAGGCGGTAGAACACGCCGGCGATCTTCGGCAGCGTCAGGCTGGACGTGATGTTGGTCGGCAGGCGGCAGGCGCGGAACGTTTGGACCAACCCGTCGTCGATCGTGCCGGTCGGGCACGCTGCGGCCGAACCGCCAGCGCCGACGGCAGGAACCGCGGTGCAGCGCGCGGTCGTGCTGCCGCCGAACTCGGCCGACGTGGAGGCGCAGGTCCAGCCCTGGAACGCGGTGTCGGTCGGGCCGTTGAGCGCGCCGACGAAGTTGGTGCTGGCGAAGAACGGGTTGATCGACGACGGGTCGGTCGCGGTCGTGGCGGACGTCGCGGCGATCGGGTACACGCCGGTCAGGACGTTGGTGCCGCTGACGTTGTTGTTGGTGCCGGCGTTGACGATCGCAAGCTGCTCATCGGCGCTGATCGTGATCGTGCCGTCCGAGCGGCCGCCCGAGGTCGAGGCGAACTGCGCGGCCGTGATCGCCGATGGGGTCGGCGTCGGGGTGGACGGCGTCGGGGTCGGCGTGGCTGGCGGGGTGATGATCACCGTGCCTGCGCCCGGCGAAGCGACGTCGTCGGCACCGCCGCAAGCGGTGAGTGCGAGGCAGGCCGTGCCGGTCAGCAGGATCGTGCCGAGGCGAGTAAAGCTGGTCATGCGAAGGACTCCCGAGTCGTACCGTTGATTGTTCGGATCGACCCAGGCTCCCCCTGCCGACCGTGACATGGCGGTTAGGCTGGCCAGATGACGCCGCGATGCGATTTCGATGACGCTTGCATGACTATGATATGACGGTTCGATGACTGTCGATTGGGGCACCGCTGGCCTGCGGGGTTGAAAACCGCGCTATCGAACACATCTCTTCCGATCCGGCGCGCGATGATTTACAGGCGCTGCCAGAGTCACTGCTCCCAAGACCTCTGGCGCAATCCTGCGTCCGGACGGTCAGACCGATATTACAGGATTATTCGACGACAATGGCCTCTTTCAAGGACCCCAGCTTCCAGGACCGTACGAGCAGCGCAGCCGCCGCCAAGCAGAAGGCGCTCGAAGCGCTGCGTGCCAAGCCGCCGATCGACGAAGCCGTCGTAGCCGAGCGCCTTGCCGCGCGCGAGGCCAAGGAATTGGCCGAGCGCGAGAAGCGTGCTGCGAAGCGTGCTGCAGAGGACGAAGCCAAGGCTGCGAAGAAGGCTGAGGCCGAGGCTGCTGCTGCTAAGAAGCGCGAGGCCGAGGCTAAGGTCGAATTGACCGACGCCGAGAAGAAGGCGATTCGTGACGCTAAGTATGCGGCGCGGAAGAACAAGAAGAAGTGATTTTTGGGCGGTCGTTTGGCCGCCCATTCTTTACCTGCGCGACTGATTGACTTTTCAGGCCAAGAGTTACCACCCCGGCGAAGGCCGGGGCCTAGTTGGAAAGGTCGAGGTAACTAAGCGCAGTCCACCGTTGGCAACGTCCCCCAACTGGGCCCCGGCCTTCGCCGGGGTGGTGGCTAAGGAATGGCCGAACCCCATCAACTAGCTTGTTCTCCCGCGAAGGCGGGAGCCCAGTCTGGGCTCCCGCCTTCGCGGGAGAACACGAAGTGCGGTGTAACGGACCGATTTGAAGCGCGCGCCCCTACTCCGCCTGCTCCCAGCCGCCCCCAGCGCCTTGAACAACGCCACCGTCAGCTGCCGCAACTGCGCATCGCTCGACACCAGCTGTTCGCGCGCGGTCAACACGTCCGTCTCGGCGTTCAGCAGCGTCGTCTGCGCCACGAAGCCGGTCCGGTACTGCGACTCCGCCGCCTTCGCGCTGCTCTGCGCGTCGACCACCGCGCGCTGCAAAGCCGCGTTCCGGCGTCGTTCGGCTGCGATCTGTGCGAGTGGATCCTCGACGTCGCGTAACGCCTGCAACACCGTCGAGCGATAGCGCAGATACGCCTGCTCGCGATCCTCCTCGCGTGACTTCACGGTCGACTTGCGCCGGCCCCAGTCGAGCAACGGGAACTGCGCAGCGCCCGATGCGGTCAGTTGGAGGCTGTCACCCGAGAAGAGATTGCCGAGCGCGGTCGAGATCAGCTGGCTCATGCCGGTCAGGCTGAACTTCGGATACATGTCCGCCACCGCAACGCCGATATCCGCAGTCGAAGCCGCGAGATCGCGTTCGGCCGCGCGGATGTCGGGGCGACGACGCAACAGCTCCGACGGCAACCCCGCCGGGATCGTCGGCACGCCGAGCGGTGCGACCGAAGGTGCTGCGAGTTCGGACATCAGTGTCGCGGGCGGCTCGCCGAGCAGGATCGCCAGTGCGTGCATGCGGACATCGACATCGGCACGGACCGGCTCGGCGCGCGCTTCGGTCGAGGTGATCGAGGCGCGCTGACGCGTGACGTCGATCGGCGGAACGAGGCCCACCTTGGCCGTGTTTCCCGCGATCTCCAGCGCGCGACGCTGGCGGACGATCTCGCCCTCGATCGTCGCGATCTGCGCCTGGTCGAGCCGGAGCGCGAAATACGCCTGCGCGACTTCGGCCGCGAGCGTCACCGCCGCGTCTCGCTTCGACCAAACCGCCGCTTCCGTCCGTGCCCGCGCGCCTTCGGTGCTGCGCCGGACGCCGCCGAACAGGTCGAGCTCCCAGCTGGCATCGAAGCCGACGGAATAGGTCGTGATCCCGCTGCCGGGTAATGCGATGCCTCCGGTCGAGCCGGTGCCCCCCTGCCCCCGTACCGCCGCTGAACGCGCGTGCGATCGACGAGAGGCCGGCATTCTTGCTGAACTCGATATGGCTCGGGCTGGCGCTGGCGTTGACGCTCGGTAACCCTTGCGAGCGCGCGACGATCTCCTGCAACCGCGCCTGGCGCACGCGCGAGGCGGCGATCGCGATGTCGGGATTGCCCTTAAGCGCGCGCTCGACGAGGCCGTCCAGCTGCGGATCGCCGAATGCCGACCACCAGCGCGCTGGATCGACCGTCGTCCCAACTGTGGCCTGCGGACCCACGAACGCCGGCGGCACTGCCATCTCGGGGGCGACGTAATTCGGGCCGACGGTGCACCCCGCGAGCAGGGCCGCAACCGCAACCACCATGAACCGCGCACGCATCAATGCATCCCTCCCGAGGGCGCGCCGCCGGTCTTGCCGGAGCGCATGAATAGAACCAGTGGCGCGACGCACAGCACGACCACCATCATCGCGCGGAACACGTCGAGGAACGCGAGCATCGTCGCCTGCCGCTGCATCTGGCTGTAGAGAACCGCCAAAGGTGTCGTCGCATCGCCCTGCCCGCCGAACACGCTCGTCGCCTTCTGCATCCAGTCGTTATAATTCGGATCGAGCGGATTGAGCGTCTGCGTCAGTTCCGACTGGTGCCGCTGCAACCCGCCTGCGAGTTGCGTCTGCGCGAAGCAGATGCCGATCGTCCCGCCGAGATTGCGCGAGACGTTGAGCAGGCTCGACGCCTGCGCGGTCTGCGTCTGCTTGAGCCCGACATAGGCGATCGCGTTGATCGGCACGAACAGGAAGGGCAGCGCCATCGCCTGGAACAGCCGCGCGAACGCCGCGTCGGAGAACGCGATGTCGGCGGTCAGGTGGCTCATGTTCCACAGCGCGAACGCCTGCACCAGCAACGCCGGGAACAGCAGGAAACGGACGTCGACCAACCCGCTCAGCCGCCCCGCGAACGGGACCATGACGAGCGTCGCGAGACCGCCAGCGGTCAGCGCGAGGCCGGCATCGAGCGAACTGTAGCCGAGCACCTGTTGCAGCATCTGTGGGATCAGCTGCGTGGTGCCGAACAGGATCATGCCGGTGACGCCCATCACGCCGATCGTCAGCGCGAAGTTGCGGTTCTTCAGCAACTTGAGGTCGATCACCGGGTCCTTGTGGTTGAGCTCCCAGATAACCAGCGTGACCAGCGATACCGCGGCGATGATCGCCGACATGACGATGAAGCCGCTCGAAAACCAATCCTCGCGCTCGCCGCGATCGAAGGTGAGCTCCAGGAAGCCGAGCCCGAGCGCGACCAGCGCGACACCGACATAGTCGATCGTCAGGCCGTTCTTGAAGCGCTCGTCACGGTCCTTCTTCACCTGGTCCGGCTCGTCGACGAAGGTCTCGACCAGGAACCATGCAGCGATGCCGACCGGCACGTTGATCAGGAACACCCAGTGCCAGCTCGAATATTCGACGATGTAGCCGCCCAGCGTCGGCCCGAGCACGGGGCCGACGACGACCACGATCGCGAACGCGGCGAACGCCATCCCGCGTTGTTTCGGCGGGAAGGTGTCGGCGAGGATCGACTGCTCAACCGGCGCCAGACCGCCGCCGCCTATGCCTTGCAGCACGCGGGCGACGACGAGCGTAGCGATATTGGGCGCAAGGCCGCACATCAGCGAAGCAAGCGTGAACAGGGCGATCGACAGCAGGAAATACCGCTTTCGACCGATCGCGTCCGACAGCCAGCCCGAGATCGGGATGACGATCGCGTTGGCGACGAGGTAGCTGGTCAGCACCCAGGTTGCCTGGTCGGTGGTGATCGACAGCCCGCCCGAGATGTGATCGAGCGCGACGTTGGCGATCGAGGTGTCGAGCACCTCCATGAAGGTCGGGATCGAGATGATCGCGACGATCAGCCACGGGCTGTACTTGCCCGCCGCCGACCGGCTCGGCGACCACGTGTGACCGCCGCCCGCATCAGCTTTCGCCCCAGTTTTTTGAGCGGGCGCCTTTGCCACTTCAGCGAACCTTGACGGTCGGCACCACCGACATGCCGGGGCCGATCGGATAGCGCTTCGGATCGGGGCCGTTCTTCGCATCGAACACGATACGGACGGGGACGCGCTGGACGACCTTCACATAGTTGCCGGTCGCGTTCTGCGGGGGCAGCAGGGCGAACGCCTGGCCAGCACCGCGCTGGATCGAGTCGACATGACCCTTGAAGTCGACGCCCGGATACGCATCGACATGGATGTCGACGGGCTGGCCGATCTTCATCAGCGTGAGCTGCGTTTCCTTGAAGTTCGCCGTGACCCACATTGTGTCGGGGACGATAGCCATCAACTGCGTGCCGGGCGCGACATAGGAGCCGACGTTGACCGAGCGGTTGACGACCTGGCCTGCGACCGGCGCGGTCAGGCGGAGATCGCCGATCGTGACGTTCGCCTGATCGACCTGCGCGCGGCGGGCGTCGATCACCGACTTGGCCGCGCCGACCTGCTTCCTGGCGACGCTGATCTGCGCGGTGGCTGTGTCGATCTGCTCGCGCGCGGCGGCGGCATCGGCGGCGGTCTGGCGAGCGGTGGCGCGCGCCTGATCGAGCTGTTGACCGGCGACCGCGCTCGCATCGAGCCGAAGCAACGCCTCGTAGCGCGCGAGATCCTGCTGGGCCTTTACCGCGGCCGCCATCGGGACGCGCGCCTGTGCGGCGGCCTGCTGGCGCTGTGCTTCGGCGGCGGTGACCTGCGCTTGTGCCTGCGCGAACTGTGCGCGGGCCTGCGATTCGTTTGCCTGCGCCTCGGCGACCTGCGCGTCGCGGCCGGATGCCTTGATGACCGCGAGCAGGCGGCCCGCTTCGACGTGGCGGTTGTCGATGTCGGCGACCTGGACCAGCGTGCCCGCGACCTGTGGCGCGAGACGGACGATGTGCGTGTCGACGAACGCATCGTCTGTCGACTCGAACTGGCGCGCGTGAAGCCAGTAAAGCACGCCGCCGATGATCAGCCCGCCGACGACAATGACGAGGATGATCCAGAAGAGCGGCTTCTTGAAGACCGACGGCTTCTTGTCGTCGCCCTCGGCCTTGTCGTCGGACTCGTCCTGCTGTTCGGTGTCGGACTGCTGATCCTTGCCGTTCGGATCGTCCTTGCGATCCTCATCGTCGTGGTTGGCGTCGGAGTGGTTCGTCTGGTCGGTCATGCCTGGCCCTGTTCTTCAGCACGCATCGAATCGAGAATGGCGTCGATATTGGCGTCGATACGCGCCTTAATATCGAGGATGTCGTTGGGTTCGAGCGTGTCGCGCTCGAGCAGCTTGAGGCAGGTCGCGCGGTTCGCCCGCAGCGTGATCACCTGCCCCATCAAGGTGATCGTCGCGATCCTGCCGGTGCGGATCTCGGCGCAACCGGTGGCGATGCAGACAAGGTCGCTGAGCCTGCGCACCATCTGGCCCATCACGCCGCCATAGATGCGCTCGAACGCCTCGCCCGGCTTCATCTGTTCGCGGAGGACGAACAGCGTCCAGTCGGCGCTCTCGTTGCTGGCCATCTTGTCCGCAAGCCGGCCGAAGATGCGGTGGATCTGGGCGCGGGCTTCGCTGGCGTCGTCCGCTGCTACGTCGTGCGACAGCTCGGACGGGTCGCCCATCACGGCGGACATGCGGTCGGCGATCCGGTCGGCGGCGGCGAGGTACAAGCCCTCCTTGCCGCCGTAGTGATAGGTGATCGACGACATCGCGGTGCCGGCCGCCGCGGCAATGCCGCGCGTGCTCGCCCCCCTCCAGCCCCTTGGTGCCGAATTCGCTGATCGCGATGTCGAGGAGTCGGGATTGGAGCACGGGGGGCGTTTAGTTCGATCGAACGAACCAGCCTAATGAAGAAAGCGTCATGTTGTGTGGAGGAGTGATCAGCAGGTCACGCGGCCTTTCCCCGCGCGCCCGTCATCCTGACGAAAATCAGGATCCAGAGCCATGGGGTGCGACGCTCGTTACCCTGGATCCTGACTTTCGTCAGGATGACGGATCTTTGGGGGCGAAGCATGCCGCCAGATAATGTTGCCTGCAGCGCCAGAAACAGCAACGCCGGCCCCTTCGTGCGAAGGAACCGGCGTAAATCTGGTGGGCGCGGCTGGGATTGAACCAGCGACCCCACCCGTGTGAAGGGTGTGCTCTACCACTGAGCTACGCGCCCGAAACTCGTTCGGAAGCGGGCCTTTAGGCAGACCCCGTCCACCTGTCCAGCCCTATCGACACCGGTCCTAGTTGACCGCGTCCTTCAGGCCCTTGCCGGCCTTGAACTTGGGCTGCGTCGAGGCCTTGATCGTCATCGGCTCGCCGGTACGGGGATTGCGGCCGGTCGACGCCTTGCGCTTCGAGATCGAGAACGTGCCGAAACCGACCAGGCGAACCTCGTCGCCCTTCTTCAACGATGCCTCGATCGCGTCGAACACCGCCTCGACCGCCTTGACCGCGTCGGCTTTTACCAGCCCGGACGTGTCGGCAACCGTCGCGATCAGCTCCTGCTTGTTCATATAATCCCCCGGGGAAAAACTCGGATCGGCCACGATGGACTCGCGACCGCAATCAGCGCGCAATAATGCGGCGGCCCCGTCTGCTGTCAAACGAAACCGCCGTATTGCCGCTTACGATCCAAACATGGATCAGTGGTGAAGACCACCCCCGACCGGCGCGATCGGTGCCGGCGGCAGTGCCGCCAACTCGTCCGCATCGGTCCACTCGATCGCTTCGAGCGGCTCCGTGAGCGCCAGACGAAGCACCTCGTCGACATGCGAAACGGGGATGATCTTCAGCCCCGCCTTGATGTTCGCCGGAATCTCCGCGAGATCCTTCTCGTTCTCGGCCGGGATCAGCACCGTCTCGATCCCGCCACGGAGCGCGGCGAGCAGCTTCTCCTTGAGGCCACCGATCGGCAGCACGCGACCGCGCAGCGTCACCTCGCCGGTCATCGCCACCTCGCGCCGGATCGGCACGCCGGTCAGCGTCGAAACGATCGACGTGACCATGCCGATACCCGCCGACGGACCATCCTTCGGCACCGCACCCTCGGGCAGATGGATGTGAATATCCTTGCGCGCGAACAGGCTCGGCTTGATCCCGTAGCTCGGCGCACGCGCCTTCACATAGCTGAACGCGGTCTCGATCGACTCCTTCATCACGTCGCCGAGCGTACCGGTGAGCTTGGCCTGCCCCTTACCCGCGACCGTCACGCTCTCGATCGTCAGCAATTCGCCGCCGACTTCGGTCCAGGCGAGGCCGGTGACCGCACCGATCTGATTCTCGGTCTCGCCGAGCCCGTGGCGGTACTTCTGCACGCCGGCATATTCGCCGATGTTCTCGGGCGTGATCGTGACGCTGGTGGTCTTGTTCTCGAGGATCTGGCGCAGCGCCTTGCGGCACAGCTTGGCGATCTCGCGCTCCAGCGTACGCACGCCGGCTTCACGCGTGTACTGCTGGATGAGCGTACGAAGCCCCTCCTGCGTCAACGTGAACTCGCCCGGCTTCAGGCCGTGCGCCTCGATCTGCTTATCGACCAGATGACGCTCGGCGATCTCGACCTTCTCGTCCTCGGTATACCCCTCCAGACGGATGATCTCCATGCGATCGAGCAGCGCCTGCGGCAGGTTGAGCGAGTTGGCCGTGCAGACGAACATCACGTCCGACAGGTCTATGTCGACCTCCAGATAATGGTCCTGGAATTTGCCGTTCTGTTCCGGATCGAGCACCTCAAGCAGCGCCGAGGCGGGGTCGCCGCGGAAGTCCTGGCCGAGCTTGTCGATCTCGTCGAGCAGGAACAGCGGGTTCGACGTGCCGGCCTTTTTGAGGTTCGTCACGATCTTGCCCGGCAGCGAGCCGATATAGGTGCGGCGATGCCCGCGAATCTCGGCTTCGTCACGCACGCCGCCCAGCGACTGGCGGATGAACTCGCGCCCGGTCGCCTTGGCGATCGACTTGCCGAGCGAGGTCTTGCCGACGCCCGGAGGGCCGACGAGGCACAGGATCGGCCCCTTCAGCTTGTTGGTACGCGCCTGCACGGCGAGATACTCGACGATCCGGTCCTTGACCTTCTCGAGCGCATAGTGATCCTCGTCCAGCGTCACCTGTGCGGCGGCGATGTCCTTCTTGATCTTCGACTTCTTGCCCCAGGGGAGGCCGAGCAGCACGTCGAGATAATTGCGTACGACGGTCGCCTCGGCGCTCATCGGCGCCATCGTCTTGAGCTTCTTCAGCTCCGACGTCGCCTTGCCGCGCGCTTCCTTGCTCATCTTGAGCGTCGCGATCTTCTGCGTCAGCTCGGCAATCTCGTCGCCTTCGCCCTCGCCGTCCTCGTTGCCGAGTTCGCGCTGGATCGCCTTCAACTGCTCGTTGAGGGTAATATTCGCGCTGCGTCTTCTCCATCTGGCGCTTGACGCGGCTCTTGATCTTCTTCTCGACCTGAAGGACGCCCAGCTCGCCCTCCATCGCCGCGAACGCCATTTCGAGACGCTTCGACGGATTGGTTTCGAGCAGGATCGCCTGCTTCTCGGCGACCTTGATCTGGACGTTTGCGATTACCGCGTCGGAAAGCTTCGACGCGTCCTCGATCTCCGAAAGCTGCACCGACGTTTCCGACGAGAGCTTGCGGTTGAGCTTGGCGTAGTTCTCGAACTGGTCGACCACCGAGCGCATCAGCGCGATGAGTTCCGGTCCTTCGACCTCGGCGTCGGCGACCGGCTCGACCGTTGCGGTGAGGAAGTCGCCGCTTTCGTCGAGCGTTTCCAAAGTCGCGCGGCCCTTGCCCTCGACCAGCACGCGGACGGTGCCGTCGGGCAGCTTCAGAAGCTGGAGCACGGTCGCGGTGACGCCCATCGAATACAGGTCGTCGCGCGAGGGATCGTCCTCTGCGGGATCGACCTGCGCGACGAGATAGATCTCCTTGTCCGCCGCCATGGCCGCTTCGAGCGCGGCAACGGACTTATCGCGGCCGACGAACAGCGGCACGATCATGTGCGGGAACACGACGATGTCGCGAAGGGGAAGGACGGGGTACTGGGTCATGAACGCTCCGGTGGGTGCCTGCATGGGGGGCATAATCTACAGCTTATATGGTGAGGATGAACCGTCCATCAATTGGTTGGCGGTGGTTAGGGGGTTTTCGCGCGTTGCCAAGCGCCGGCCGTTCCCCTGCGAACGCAGGAGTCCAGGGTAACGGGCGGCGGTATTCGTGATCCTGGGCTCCTGCGTTCGCAGGAGAACCGAAGGTGCCGGATCGCACTTGTGCGCGAGCCGCCCAGGCGCGAGAACGCGGCATGATTTCGCGCTTATTACTCGCCGCCAGTGCCACCGCGCTTCTCGCCGCCGCCCCGCTCCCGAAGAAGGGCGAGCCTGCGATTACCGCGCAGACGCAGCGTTCGGGTGGTGTGTTAACGCCCGAGCAGACCGCGCTTCGGTTCGACAGCGCGGACCTGGCGTTCGAAGTGCTGCCGGAGACGGAAAGCCTGAATGGCGTGGCGACATTGGTCTTTACGGCGAAGGCCCCCTCACCCGCCTGCCGATCGACCTCGACCGCAATCTTCCGGTCAGCGCGATCGCGATCGACGGCGTCCCGCTCGCTCCGTCGGCGTGGAGCAATCCCGAGGGACGGCTGACGATCACGCTGCCCAAGCCGGTCGCGGCGGGCAGCAAGGTCACCGCGAAGATCACCTATGGCGGCACGCCGCACGTCGCGGTGAAGGCGCCGTGGGACGACGGGATGGTCTGGTCGAAGACGCCTGATGGCCGCACCTGGTTCGCGACGACCGCGGAGGGCTATGGCTGCGACCTGTTCTGGCCGTGCCTCGACTTTCCGACCGGCGAACCCGCGCTGGTGACGCTGCACATCACCGTGCCCAAGGGTCTGAAGGCACCGTCGAACGGCGTGCTGCTCGGGGTCGATATGCTGGCCGACGGGCGGACGACGTGGAACTGGCGCGCCAAGCATCCCAACACCTACGGGATCGCGCTCAACGTCGGGCCGTATGAGGAGATCAGCGGCACCTACAAGAGCCGCTTCGGCAACAGCATTCCGATGTATTACTGGTATTTGCCGGGCGAGAAGGTGCAGGCGGAGAAGCTGTTCGCCGAGTTCGCGCCGACGCTCGATTTCTTCGAGAGCATGATCGGGCCCTACCCGTTCGGCGACGAGAAGGTCGGCGTGGTCGAGACGCCGCACAAAGGCATGGAGCACCAGACGATCAACGCGTACGGCAACGAATATGCCAAGGCGCCGGAGGGGTTCGACTGGCTGTTCCAGCACGAGTTCGCGCATGAGTGGTTCGGCAATCAGCTGACCGCCGCGAACTGGGACGATTACTGGCTGCACGAGGGGTATGGCACGTACATGCAGCCGCTCTATGGCCAGTGGCGCGAGGGGCGTGCGCGGTACGCGACGATCATGCAGACCGAGCGCGCGTCGATCATGAACCTCAAGCCGATCACGCAGCAGCGCATCACCACCGAGGAGGAGGTGTACGAACTCGACAAGGGCGGTGCTGGGCAGGACATCTACTACAAAGGCTCGTGGATGCTCCACACGCTCCGGGCGCTCATCGGCGACAAGGCGTTCTTCAACGTCACGCGGCTGGCGGTGTATGGGCGCGCGGATCCGAAACCGGGCAATTTCGCGCCGCGGTTCGGGTCGACCAAGGAATATGAGGCGCTCGTCCGGAAGGTGACGGGGCAGGACTATGCATGGTTCTTCGACGTCTATCTCAGGCAGGCGGCGCTGCCCGAGCTAGTGGAAACGCGGACGGGGAATATGCTGGGTTTGGCCTGGAAAGTGCCGGGTAACGGCCCCTTCCCACTTCCGGTGCAGGTACAGATCGACGGCAAGACGCGAACTTTGCCGATGACTGGCGGGAAGGCGAGCTTGTCGGTCCCCGCGGGCGCGCATGTCGTGGTCGACCCGGACGCGCTGGTATTGCGTCGGAGTATCGCATTGGAGGACGTGGCTGCCTGGAAAGCCGCGCAAGCTGCGAAGGCCAAGCCCCAATGACCTTTCCACCGTTCCCCCGCGAAGGCGGGGGCCCAGGGTCCCCGGAGACGATGCCCGTAACTCCTGGACTCCTGCGTGCGCAGGAGAACATCTGGGGATCGCGCGCGGCAGAGATGGCTGCCATCTTCATGGTTGGGGACGGGTTGATCGGCTTGCTCCAACCCAGCCGCCACGTCGATCTCTGGAAAGACGATGCGCTTGGCACCGAGAAACTGGTGAAGCCCTTCGTCGACCGGCCCGGCCGCCGTCGCCTCTACGCCGTCGTGCAGATCGCCGCCGGTCTCGCCTTGGCTGCGCGCCAAAAGCGATGACCCTGCCGCGGTGGCCCCTGCTGGCACTGGCGCTCGCCGGCTGCGGTTCGAGCCCTGATGCCGGCACGACCAGCCAGATCGCCAGCGGCGAGCGCATCTTTCGCCGCTGCACCGCCTGCCACACGATCGGGCAATATGCGGGCGATACCGATGGGCCGAACCTCTACGGCGTTATGGGCGGCCCAATTGGCGAGCGGCGCACACGCTTCTCGTACACCGCTGGGTTGAAGTCGCTGGGCGGGAACTGGGATGCCAAGCGCATGGACGCCTGGCTCACCAACCCGCGGAGCATGGTGCCCGGCACGACGATGGCGTTCGCAGGTTTGCCCGACTCGAAGGATCGCGCCGACGTCATCGCCTACCTTTCGACACAAGGTCCCTGAGCTTACGGCACCACCGTCGTGAACAGATAGGCGGCGAAGATCACGAGGTGAACGACGCCCTGCAACACCGTCGTCCGCCCGGTGCCGAGTGATAGCGTGGCGACGAACAGAGACAGCGCCAACAGCGTCATGCTCTTCGCGTCGATGCCGAGCGCAAGCGGCAGGTCGAGCGCCAGCGACACGATCGCCACGCTCGGGATAGTCAGCCCGATCGTCGCCAATGCCGAGCCGAGCGCGAGGTTGAGGCTGGTCTGCAACCGATTACGCCGCGCCGACTTGTAGGCTGCAAGGCTTTCCGGCGCGAGCACCAGCGCTGCGATCACCACGCCCACCACGGTCAGCGGCAGGCCGGCACCGAGCACCGCCGCCTCGATCGTCGGCGACAGCGTCTTCGCGAGTAGCACCACCGACACCAGCGCAACCAGCAGCGCGGCGAAGGCGATTCCCGTCGCGCGCCCCGATGGCGGCGCGGCGTGGTCATCCTTGTCGTCGGTCGACGGCAGGAAATAATCGCGGTGGCGCACCGTCTGCACCAGCACAAACGTCCCGTAGAGGATCAGCGACACGACCGCGACGAAGATCAACTGCGACGACGCGTAGGTCGGGCCCTGCGTCGACGAGGTATAGTTCGGCAGGATCAGCGACAGCACCGCCATCGCAGCAAGCACGCCAAGCGCCGCAGTCATGCCCTTCAGCGTGAAGCGCTGCTCATGATGCCGCACCGCGCCCGCGAGCAGGCAGATGCCGATGATGAAATTGAGGATGATCATGATCGCCGCGAACACCGTGTCGCGCGCGAGCGTGGTGGCGTCGCCGGCGTTGGAGAGCATCAGCGAGACGATCAGCGACACCTCGATCACGGTGACCGCGATCGCGAGGACAAGCGTCCCGAACGGCTCGCCCACCTTGTGCGCGATGACCTCGGCATGATGAACCGCGGCGAGCACGCTGCCGATCAGCACGATCACGGCGGCGGCGGTGCCGAGCGTGCCCATCTTGGCGAGCCCGACAAGGACGGCGAGCAGTCCCAGGCCCGGTGCGATCAGCGTCCAGATCGGGAGCGCCAGACGGTCCGGCATCGTCTCCACCACGTGTTCACTCGGTCGGTCGGCCACTTCGATCGCCATGCATGCTCCCTCGTTCCACTTGGTCAACGAATGCGTGAAGGCCGATAAGGGTCCGAGTCGGGGCGATTGCGGGGCGATCAGGATCGGCTAGGTTACGGCGATGCTGGCTTCCGATCTCCTCGAAACGCTCGTCATAACCGTCGATGCGATACGGGATGCTCAAGACCCGTGGTGGGTCATTTCCAGCGCTGCGGTAGCGCTTCACGGGGTGGTGCCGATCGAGGTCGGCGATGTCGATGTGTTGATGAGCGTGGTGGATGCCCAACAGGCGATGGACCAGCTCGGGGTCGTGCCCATTGAGGACGGTGCAAGCGCTCTCTTCCGGTCGATGCTGTTCGGGCGGTGGGAGACGCCGCCTTTGGTCGTCGAGATCATGGCGGGGTTTCATGTTGCGACAAGCGCGGGTTGGGCGGGGGTACTGCCTCGGACGCGCGTGCCTGTCCTCGTCGGAGGGTCCGTCGTTTATGTGCCTGATCGTGCTGAACTGGCCGAGATGCTCAGGCTGTTCGGACGTCCCAAGGACTTGGAGCGGGCTCGGCTTTTGACCTGAGGACCGTAGTGGCGGCGCCGGCCGCACGCGGGTCCCGACGTCGTCGCCGCGAACCCTACAATGTCCCCCAAGATAGAAGGAACGCCAATGGTGTAGTGGGTGAAGACGGGGCATATCGTCCGTTCTCTCTGGGTCAGGTCACATCCTGTCGTTCCCCCGCGAAAGCGGGGGTCCAGGAGACACTACCGCTACAGCCTGGTACCCTGGACCCCCCGCCATCGCGGGGGAACAGTCAGAAGAGCAGCCCGCGCTCTGCCCCAAACGAAAAAGCGCGCCGATCGCTCGACGCCCCTCTCCGTATCTCAACCAACTTCGCCTTAAGCAGCGTCGCCGGTCTTCTTCTTCTCGGCATAGACGCGGATCGGTTCCTTGCGGCCTTCGATCACGTCCTTGTCGATCATCACTTCGTCGACGCCGTCCATCCCGGGCAAGTCGAACATCGTGTCGAGCAGGATGCTCTCCAGGATCGAGCGAAGCCCGCGCGCGCCGGTCTTGCGTTCGATGCCCTTCTTGGCGACCGACACCAGCGCGTCGTCGGTGAAGCCGAGCGCGACGTCCTCCATCTCGAACAGCTTCTGGTACTGCTTGACCAGTGCGTTCTTCGGCTCCTTCAGGATCTTCACCAGCGCGTCGACGTCGAGATCCTCGAGCGTCGCGATTACCGGCAGACGGCCGACGAACTCGGGGATAAGCCCGAACTTCAGCAGATCCTCGGGCTCGACCGACTTCAGCGTCTCGCCCGTCTTGCGCTCGTCCGGCCCGGCGACATACGCGCCGAAACCGATCGACTTGCCCTGGAGGCGATCCCCGATGATCTTCTCAAGACCCGAAAACGCACCGCCACAGATGAACAGGATGTTGGTCGTATCCACCTGCAGGAATTCCTGCTGCGGATGTTTCCGCCCACCCTGCGGCGGCACCGACGCGGTGGTGCCTTCCATCAGCTTGAGCAACGCCTGCTGCACGCCTTCGCCCGACACGTCGCGCGTGATCGAGGGGTTCTCAGCCTTGCGCGAAATCTTGTCGATCTCGTCGATATAGACGATCCCGCGCTGCGCCCGCTCGACGTTGTAGTCGGACGCCTGGAGCAGCTTGAGGATGATGTTCTCGACGTCCTCGCCGACGTACCCCGCTTCGGTGAGCGTCGTCGCATCGGCCATCGTGAACGGCACGTCGAGGATGCGGGCGAGCGTCTGCGCGAGCAGCGTTTTGCCGCAACCGGTCGGCCCGACGAGCAGGATGTTCGACTTGGACAGCTCGACATCGGCACCCTTGGCGCCATGGTTGAGCCGCTTGTAGTGATTGTGCACCGCCACCGACAGGACGCGCTTGGCGCGCTTCTGGCCGATCACGTAATCGTCGAGGACATCGCAGATCTCCTGCGGAGTCGGCACGCCGCCGTCCTTCTTGGACACCAGCGCCGACTTCGTCTCCTCACGGATGATGTCGTTGCATAGCTCGACGCACTCGTCGCAGATGAAGACCGTCGGCCCGGCGATCAACTTGCGGACCTCGTGCTGCGACTTCCCGCAGAACGAGCAATAGAGGGTGCTCTTCGAGTCGCCACCGCTCAGCTTCGTCATTCAATCACCTCTCGCGCATGTCGGTGCACGTGCCGTTTCCGGGGCCGCTACCGTAACGCACCCCGGAGTTCCTACAATCAAATAAACCGGCGGGGTCTACGATTCGCCCCATGCCAGTGTCGCTTAAGCGGGTTTCGCACCATCCTCGGATACCGCCGGACGCTTGTCGAACACCTCGTCGATCAGCCCGAAATCCTTCGCTTCGTTCGCTTCGAGGAACGTATCGCGGTCCATCCGGCGCTCGATCTCTTCGATCGGCTGGCCGGTATACTGCGAATACAGTTCGTTCATGCGCTTGCGGATACGCAGGATCTCGCGTGCCTGGATCTCGATGTCGCTGGCCATGCCCTGTGCACCACCCGATGGCTGATGGATCATGATGCGTGCGTTGGTCATCGCGACGCGCATGCCGGGCTCGCCGCTCGCGAGCAGGAAGCTGCCCATCGACGCGGCTTGGCCGATGCAGACGGTGCCGACGCGCGGACGGATGTACCGCATCGTGTCGTGGATCGCCATGCCCGCCGTGACGACACCGCCCGGCGAGTTGATGTACATGAAGATGTCCTTCTTCGGGTTCTCGGACTCGAGGAAGAGCAGCTGCGCAGTGATCAGCGAGGCCATGCCGTCCTCGACGCCACCGGTCACGAAGATGATGCGCTCGCGGAGCAGGCGCGAGAAGATGTCGAACGAACGCTCGCCGCGGTTCGACTGCTCGATGACGATGGGAACCAGGCCTGCTTGCGTCTGCTGCAGGCCGAGCCCGGCGCTGGCCAACGGGCTCGCGAAATCGCCGGTCTCGAACGGATTGTGCATGGAAATCTCTCTTATGCCCCAGTGAACCGCTAACATCGGCGGTCCGAGAGGGGAGTTCAAGCCCTGCCTGCCGCTGGGGGCTTTGGGGAAAGGGAGGGCACGCATGCGCTTGTGCGTAGGAGCGTGCGGGGAGGTTGGCGGATCCCAACTTCCCCTCTCCCTCCCGTCGCCGAGTGGCTCCTCCTTCCCTCTCCCCCGGAGGGGCGAGGGAGTTAGATGCCTGGGGCGGGGTAGGCGAGGTAGGCGAGGCGGCGGACTTCTCGGCGGCCTCTTACGACCGTGTCCAGGATCAGGCCGGTGAAGACGTTGAGCGCGGCGAAGATACCGAGGCCGGTGATCAGGATCGCGGTCGGGAAGCGCGGGACCTGGTGAATCTCGATATACGTCAGCACCAGCGGGATGCCGAGGATCAGCGCGAGCAGGCCGAACACGCTGCCGATCGCGCCGAAAAACCAGAGCGGGCGCTCGATCCGGTAGAGCGTCATGATCGTGCGGAGGATGCGCCAGCCGTCGCCGTACGTGCTGAGCTTCGATTCGGAGCCTTCGGGACGCGCGTAATAGGGCGTCTCGACCTCGCCGATCGGCATCTTCAATTCGAGCGCGTGGACGCTGATCTCGGTCTCGATCTCGAACCCGGCGGACAGCGACGGGAAGCTCTTCACGAACCGGCGCGAGAAGACGCGGTAGCCCGAGAGGATGTCGGTGAAGCTGCGGCCGAACAGGCGGGCGAGCATACCGGTGAGCAGCGCGTTGCCGAAACGGTGGCCGCGGCGGTAGCTTTCCTGGACCTGGCTGATGCGTGAGCCGACGACCATGTCGAGCTGCTCGTCGAATACGCGCTTTACCAAGTTCGGGGCGGAGGCGGCGTCGTAGGTCGCGTCGCCGTCGGCCATGACGTAGATGTCGGCGTCGATGTCGGCGAACATGCGGCGGACGACGGCGCCCCTTGCCCTGGATGCGCTCGGTTCGGACGACAGCTCCGGCGGCGCGCGCGACCTCTATCGTGCGGTCGGCGCTGTTGTTGTCGTAAACGTAGATGGTGGCGCCGGGCAGCGCCTCGCGGAAGCCGGCGATCGTCTGCGCGATCGCGGCTTCCTCGTTGTAGCACGGGAGCAGGACGGCGATTCTTGGTTCGGTCATGGCCTGCCCTGCGAAGTTGATAGACGGGATCGGAGATCGAGCAGCAGTCGAAACGTCAGTCACCGAACCATCCCAAAACGCACTTCCCCGGCGGAGGCCGGGGCCCAGTTGGGGAAGGTCCATAACGGAGCTTTGCGCGCCGTTACAGCTACCTTTCCAACTGGACCCCGGCCTCCGCCGGGGAGGTGACCCGATTATGGGTTGAGTGCCTCAATCATGAGGCACTCAGATAGTTTTACGCCTCGGTCTTGGTCGGAGCCTTCTTCGCGCGCGGCTTCTTCACCGGTGCGTCGGCGGCTTCGGTGCCCTCTGCGTTCTCGGCAGCGACCGGCGACGATTCCGTCACGGCGGTCTCCGCTTCGACAGGAGCCGCCTTCTTCTTGGCAGGCGCCTTCTTCGCAGGCTTAGCCTCGTCCGCTGCGTCCGAAGCCGGTGCCTCGTCCGTCACGGCGTCATCCGAAGCAGCCCTCGTCCGAAGCTGGCTTGGCCTTCTTGGCCGCGGCCTTCTTCTTCGGCTTGTGATTGTCGTGGTCATGCGTGTGCGTGCCGCTGGCGAAACCGTCCTCGCTCTCGATCGCGGCTTCCAGCTCCTCGCGCGTGGCTTCGCGGTCGGTGATCTCGGCCTTCTCGAACAGGAAGTCGACGACCTTGTCCTCATACAGCGGCGCGCGCAGCTGGGCGGCCGCCATCGGCTCCTGCTGGACGTACTGCATGAACTGCTGGCGCTGCTCGGCGGGATACTGCTGCGCTGCCTGTGCCAGCAGACGCTGCATTTCCTGGTTCGAAACCTCGACGCCGTTCGCCTGGCCGATTTCGGACAGGAGCAGGCCGAGGCGCACGCGACGCTCGGCAATCTTGCGGTAATCGTCGCGCTCGCCTTCCATCTCGGCCATCGCCGCCTCGGGATCGGCCTCGTGCGTGGCTTCGTGCTGGAGCTGCGACCAGATCTGGTTGAACTCGGCTTCGACCATCGACGGCGGCACTTCGAAGTCATGACCCTCGGCGAGCTGGTCGAGCAGCTTGCGCTTCATGTGCGTGCGCGTGAGACCGTTATGCTCCTGCTCGATCTGACCCTTCAACAGCCCCGTGAGCTGCTCGAGGCTCTCGAGACCGAGCGACTTCGCCAGATCCTCGTCGATCTTGCTCTCGCCCGCGGTCTTCACCGACTTGACGGTGATGTCGAACGTCGCCGGCTGCCCTGCGAGCGACTTCTCCTGATACTCCTCGGGGAAAGTCACGTTGAGGACCTTGTCGTCGCCGGTCTTCACGCCGACGAGCTGATCCTCGAAGCCTGGGATGAGACGACCCGAACCGAGCTCGACGCCCATGTCGGTGCCCGTGCCGCCCTCGAACGCGACGCCGTCGGCGGTCTTGCCGACGAAATCGACGGTGACGAGATCGCCCATTGCCGCGACGTAATCGTCAGCCGCGTCGTCCCACTTCTTCTGCTGGTCGGCAAACTTCTGGAGCTGCTCGGTGACCGCGTCGTCGGCGACGGGCACGGTCAGGCGCTCGAGCTTCAGGCCGTCGATCGCGGGTGCGGGGACCTGCGGGAGGACCTCCATCTCGACCTTGACCACGGCGTCCTTGCCGAGGTCATAGCCGTCTTCGAGCTCGACCGAAGGCTGCATCGCGGGGCGAAGCTGCTTCTCGGCGACGAGCGTCTGGACGCTCTCCTGGATCGCCGCGTTCAGCGCGTCCTGCGTCAGCGCCGGGCCGTGCATCTTGCGGATGAGGTTCGCCGGCACCTTGCCCGGACGGAAGCCCGGCATCTTCATCTGCGGCGCGAGGCGCTTCAGCTCGACATCGACCTTGGCATCGATATCCTTCGCGGTGATGGTGAGCGTAAAGGCGCGCTTGAGGCCCTCGTTCAACGTCTCGACAGTCTGCATGTCCGGCCTTTGTCTAAAAGAGCATTCAGGATAATTCTTCGGGCGGTCGCCTCGCCTGCGCGGCGGGCTGGTGCGGGCGAAGGGACTCGAACCCCCACATCTTGCGATACTTGGACCTAAACCAAGCGCGTCTACCAGTTCCGCCACGCCCGCACAGGACATCGCCGTAGCGGGCGCGTCTATACCAACGTTGCATGCGGGGGCAAGCAGATAGGCAACTCCCGGTGATTACGGGCGTTGAACATCCAGAAGGAGAGACATCATGGCTACCCAACCCCCGGCAGAATTTCCGACCCCGACGTCGCCCGTCGAGCCGACCGCGCCGCCGCCCGAGTTCAATCCGCCCGCACCGGACGTCGATTTTCCCGCGCCGGGAAGGCCGTCGAACGATCCCGCACCCGTCCAGCCGGAGTTTTGAGCATGAGTGATCCGCATTCCGGCACGAACCCCCGAAACGCTCCCCGAGGATCGTGACGAGGACACCCGCAGCGACATCGAACAGGCGGTTGAGACGCGGTCCGACGCGGCCGAGCGTGGCGAAGGCGGCGACGAGCCCGAGACGTTCACGGATACCGGCATGCCCGATGGCGTCGGTGGTACCGGTGGCGTCGTGAAGAACCAGGACAACGACGCGCAGTAAGCTTGCGTCAGCAACCATACAGGCGGGGGTGGCTATATATACGATGCCATCCCCGCTGATCAGGACCCGATAATCTCCACGATTCCCACCTTCGCCGAGCACCAGAGCCTCTATATCGCGCTCGGACTCGCCATATTGCTGCTGATCCTGGCGCAACGCATCCCCATCATCCGCACGCTCGTGAATCTGGCGATGACGCTTGTCCTCGTCGGACTGCTGTTCGTCGCGGTCGATCAACGGCGCCAGTTTGATCCCTATGTCGGCAAGATCGCGCGGTTCCTGAAGATCGAGGACCGGCAGGTGGTCGGCGGCGAGGTTCGCATCCGCATGTCGCCGGATGGGCACTTCTGGGCACGTGCGACGATCGACGGGGTGAGCCAGCGGCTGCTGATCGACAGCGGCGCGACGATTACAGCGATTTCGGAGAAGACGGCGGAGACTGCGGGGGTTGAGGCACGGGTCGGCGTGGTGCCGATCGTTTTGCAGACGGCCAATGGGTCTATCGCGGCGAAGACGGGGAAGATCGCGAGTTTGCGTCTCGGTGCGATCGTCGCGCGGGATTTGCAGGTGGTGGTGTCGCCGGCGTTTGGCGAGACCAACGTGCTGGGGATGAACTTCCTGTCGCGATTGGCGTCGTGGCGGGTGGAGGAGAACACGCTGATCCTGGTGCCGCATCATCCGCAGAAGGTGGACGGGTAACGCTCTTCCGTCCTGCCCTCGCCTTCAATCCAACCCACCCAACTACCGCCACCCCGGCGAAGGCCGGGGCCCAGGTGGAAAGGTCGCAGTAACGAAGCGCAGCGTTCAATTCGCGCCGTCCCCCAACTGGGCCCCGGCCTTCGCCGGGGTGGGGTTGGTAAAGCGACCGAACTTCACTTCTGCTAGTTCCCTCGCGAACGCGGGGGCTCAGGAATCAAGCAGCGCTGCGCTCCGTTACCCTGGACTCCCGCCTTCGCGGGAGAACGGACATGGGCGGAAAACCGGTAGGTGCAGGAGAGCGCGAAAGTCGGTAGCTTTACGAAGCCGCCGACTCCCCAAGCATCCCTTTCAGAACCTCGTTCACCACAGCAGGGTTAGCCTTCCCCCCATCGCCTTCATCGTCTGGCCCACAAAGAACCCGAACAGCTTGTCCTTGCCGCCACGATAATCCGCGACCTTGTCCGCATTCGCCGCCATCACCTCGGCGATCACGGCCTCGATAGCGCCGGTATCGCTGGTCTGCTTCAACCCGCGATCCTCGACCACCTTCGCCGCGCCGTCGCCGGTTTCGAGCATCACCTCGAACACCTGCTTGGCGAGGCTCCCCGACAGCGTGCCGTCCGCGATTAGCCCCAGCAGTTCCGCCGCCTGCGCCGGCGACACCGGCGAATTCTCGATGTCCTTGCCGGTCCGGTTGAGCGCGCCGAACAGCTCCGACGTCGTCCAGTTCGCCGCCGCCGCGGGCTTCACGCCAGCATCGAGCAACGCATCGAACCACCGCGCCGCCTCGACCTCGGCGGTCAGCACCGTCGCCTGATACGCGGTGATCCCGAGCGCCTCGTACCGCGCGCGCTTCGCATCCGGCAGCTCCGGCAACGACGCACGGCACTCGGCCAGGAACGCGTCGTCGAGCACCAGCGGCAACAGGTCGGGATCGGGGAAGTAGCGGTAATCATGCGCGTCTTCCTTCGACCGCATCGATCGCGTCTCGTTGCGATCGGGATCGTAGAGTCGCGTTTCCTGCTGGATCTTGCCGCCGGCCTCGAGCACCTCGACCTGACGCCTGGCCTCCTGCTCGACCACCGCCATCACGAAGCGCACCGAATTGACGTTCTTCGTCTCGGTCCGCGTGCCCAGCTCGTCGCCGGGCTTGCGCACGCTGACGTTGACGTCGGCGCGCATCGAGCCCTCTTCCATGTTGCCGTCGCACGATCCGACATAGCGCAGGATCGATCGCAGCTTCCGCAGGTAAGCCCCTGTTTCCGCTGGCGAAGCGAGATCGGGCTTCGACACGATCTCCATCAGCGCGACGCCCGACCGGTTGAGATCGACGTACGACTGGGTCGGATGCTGGTCGTGCATCAGCTTGCCCGCATCCTGCTCGACATGGATGCGCTCGACGCCGATCCGCTTGCCCGCGGCATCCGGATTCTTCTCGTCGAGGCTGATGTCGATCGCGCCTTCGCCGACGATCGGATGATAGAGCTGACTGATCTGATAGCCCTGCGGCAGATCGGCGTAGAAATAGTTCTTCCGGTCGAACCGCGACCATTTGTTGATCTGCGCCTCGATCGCCATGCCGGTGCGGACCGCCTGGCGGATGCACTCGCGGTTCGGCACCGGCAGCATCCCCGGCATCGCGGCGTCGACCAGCGACACCTGCGTATTGGGCTCCGCGCCGAACGCGGTCGCCGCGCCCGAGAAGAGCTTGGCGTTCGACGTCACCTGCGCGTGCACTTCGAGGCCGACCACGACCTCCCACTCGCCGGTTTCGCCCTGGATTCTGTAATCGCTCATGTTACCACCAAGCCTCTGGTCGCGCGGTAAATCCTGCTCGCTGTTCGATCGCGAGCCCTGCGTTCAGCACGCCTTGTTCGTCGAGTGGCTTGCCGATGATCTGCAGCCCGGAGCGGCAGACCCTGCTTGTCGAGACCACCCGGTACCGACATCGCCGGCAGCCCTGCGAGCGACGACGGCACGGTGAAGACGTCGTTCAAATACATCGCGATCGGATCGGCCGACTTCTCGCCGAGCGCGAACGCTGCCGACGGTGCGGTCGGGGTGAGCAGCACGTCGCACGTCTCCCAAGCCCGCTCGAAATCGCGCGCGATCAGCGTCCGGACCTTCTGCGCCTGCGTGTAATACGCGTCGTAGAAACCGGCCGACAGCACATAGGTGCCGATCATGATGCGGCGCTTAACCTCGGGACCGAAGCCATCCGCACGCGTCGCGGCGTACATGTCCTGCAAGCCGGCGCCGGTCGGCAGGTCGCGGATACCGTAGCGGACGCCGTCATAGCGCGCGAGGTTCGACGACGCTTCGGCGGGCGCGATAATGTAATAGGCGGGCAGCGCGTATTTGGTGTGCGGGAGCGAGACCTCGACGATCGTCGCGCCGGCATCCTTCAGCCAGTCGATGCCCTGCTGCCAGAGCGCCTCGATCTCCTCAGGCATTCCGTCGACGCGATACTCCTTGGGAATGCCGACGCGCAGGCCGTTGAGATTGCCGGACAAACCCGCTTCCCACTTCGGCACATCGAGCTGCAACGAAGTGCCGTCCTTGGCGTCAAACCCGGCCATCGCCTCGAGCAGGATCGCGCAATCCTTGACGTCGCGTGCCATCGACCCGGCCTGGTCGAGCGACGACGCGAACGCGATCGTCCCCCAGCGCGAGCAGCGGCCATAAGTCGGCTTGATCCCCGAGATGCCGGTAAAGGCGGCGGGCTGGCGGATCGAGCCGCCGGTGTCGGTGCCGGTCGCGCCGGGGCAGAGCCGCGCGGCGACTGCCGACGACGAACCGCCCGACGAGCCGCCGGGGGCGAGCGAGGCGTTACCGCCGTCGTTGCGCTTCCAAGGCGAGATCACGTTGCCGAACGCGGAGGTCTCGTTCGACGAGCCCATCGCGAACTGGTCCATGTTCAGCTTGCCGAGCATTCCCGCGCCCGCGTCCCACAGATTCTGCGAGACGGTCGATTCGTAAGTCGGCGTGAAGCCTTCGAGGATATGGCTCGCCGCGGTCGTGGTGACGCCCTTGGTGCAGAACAGGTCCTTCATGCCGATCGGCACGCCGGCCAGCGGCTTGAGCGTCTCTCCGGCCTGGCGCGCGGTATCGGCGGCGGTTGCGGCGGCGATCGCGTGCTCAGGCGTCTCGACAAGAAACGCGTTCAACGCCTTGGCCCGGCTCACCTTTACGATGAACGCATCGGCGATTTCGCGCGCCTTGAAGGAACCATCGCGGACGCCGTCGCGGATGCCTGCGATCCCGAGGTCTGTAAGGTCGGTCATTATTCGATCACCTTGGGCACGGCGAAGAACCCGTGTTCGGCCACGGGCGCGTTGGCGAGAACCTGCTCGCGGATGCCGCCGCCGGTCAGCGGGTCGGCATTGACGACGTCGTCGCGCAGCCGCAGCGTGTTGGGGATGACGGCGGTCATCGGCTCGATACCGGTCGTGTCGACCTCTTCGAGCATCTCGATCCAGCCAAGGATGTTTCCGAGTTCCGGCGCCATGCGGGCGGCGTCCTCGTCGGTGATCGCGATGCGCGCAAGGCTCGCGATCCGCTTCACGGTTGCAGTATCTACGGACATGCCGTGCGGCTAGCACCGCGTGGCGCGGGCGCGCAACACCCTTCTAGCGCCGCGTCTTGTTCTGGTTCCCCCGCGGAGGCGGAGGCCCAGGATTACCAACGATACCGCCCGAGATCCTGGGCCCCCGCCTCCGCGGGGGAACGAGGCATTTCCGCGCCGCCGCCAGTTTCCCCAATAAGAACGCACCGATTGCAACCTTCCCTCGCTTCCGGCACGGGAGCCTCAACGCCTGCACGGAAGGTCCCGCTTGGCCCGCAAGTTTCTCTATTTCGTCGCCGCGATGATCGTCCTCGCGATCGCCGCCCTGCTCGCCTACCGCCTGTTCGGCACGCAGCTGATGCGCGCGGTGATGGTGCCAAGCGAGACTTTCCAGGCGCAGCGCGAAGCCCCGCGGAACATCTATGCGCGGAAAATCATGTGGCTCGCCCGCCCCGATGCGCCGGGTAATCCCGCGCTGTGGACGCCGCCCGGTTACACGGCTGGCGAGCGCGGCAAGGGTGCGGCGATCTTCTTCATCCACCCGACGTCGTACATCAACCGCGACCACTGGAACGCGCCGATCGACGACCCCGAGACCAATGCGCGAGCGGAACTGTTCCTGCGCGGCCAAGCGAGCGCGTTCAACGAAGCGGGCGACATCTGGGCGCCGCGGTATCGCCAGGCGACGTTCGGCGCGTTCCTGACCAGCGTTGCGGATAGTGAACGCGCACTGGCGCTCGCTTACGGCGATGTGTCTGCGGCGTTCGACCGATTCCTCAAGGAAGCCGGCCCGACCCGCCCGATCATCCTTGCCGGGCATAGCCAGGGCGCATTGCACCTCACCCGATTGCTCCGCGACCGCGTTGCGAACGACCCGAAGCTGAAGGCGCGGATCGTCGCGGCGTATGTCGTCGGCTGGCCCGTGTCGCGCGCGACCGACCTGCCCCGCATGGGCCTCTCAGAGTGCCGCGCCGCCGACCAGACCGGCTGTATCCTGTCGTGGGAGAGCTTTGCCGAACCTGCGGATCCGTCGCTGATTGTCGATGCCTACGATCAGACCACCGGCTTCAACGGCCAGCCGCGAAAGGCCACTCCGATGGTCTGCACCAACCCGCTGACCGGCACCGCCGACGCGACCGCGCCCGCCACCGCCAACCTAGGCACGCTGGTACCGTCCGCCGACCTCAAGACCGCGACCATTGCGATCGGCAGCGTCCCCGCGCGCTGTGCCGACCGCGGCTTCCTGCTGATCGGTGAGGGCCCGAACCTCGGGCCGTACGTGCTGCCCGGCAACAACTACCACGTCTACGACTACAGCCTGTTCTGGGCAAACATCCGCGCCGACGCCAACCGCCGCCTGAAGGCCTTTAAATGATTACGCTCTCCGCCGCGCAGTTCCGCGACGCGCTCCCGAACGGCGGCCGGCTGATCGGCCTCGACGTCGGCACCAAGACGATCGGCACCGCACTCTGCGACGCAGGCTGGTCGTTCGCGAGCCCTGCCCTCCTGATCCGCCGCACCAAGTTCCAAAAGGACAAAGCCGCGCTTGCCGAGATCATCAAGGCGCAGGCGGTCGTCGGGCTCGTCATCGGCCTGCCAATCAACCTCGACGGTAGCGAGAGCCCGCGGTCGCAATCGACGCGGGCGTTCGCGCAGAACCTCAAGGACATGGGCCTGCCCATCCTGCTCCAGGACGAGCGCTGGTCGACCGTCGCGGTCACCCGCACGCTGATCGAACAGGACGCCAGCCGCGCCAAACGCGCCGAACTCGTCGACAAGATGGCCGCCGCCTACATCCTCCAGGGTGCGATCGATGCACTGGTGACGGCGCAGATCTAGCGCGCGACCTGGTAGAGGGTGGACTGGCCGTCGGTCCATATGACGTGCAGGTCGGCGGCCTTTGCAGCCCCTGGCGGGAAACCGATCGTCCAGACGTGTGTGAACGCGGCACGGGGAAACCGTGCGATCGTCTTGGCGAAGTTGGAGCCGACGGTCGAACAGATCGACGGAAAGACGCTCTGGGTCGGGTCCCCGGTATAGGGTGCGGCGATCGCGTAGCGGATGTGCAGCGATTGCTGTCCTTCGATCGCCCATTGCTCGTTGGTGAATGCGTCGCGGCGGACGATCGCGAGGGCTGGAAGGTGATTTCGCCGTGCGTCGTCCCACGCGCCTCCGCATGGCAACTCGACTAACGAGAGTACCGCAGCGCCGTGCGGGATGGCTGCAACAGCCGCGAGTTCGCGTTGTTGTTCGCTGGAGCGTTCGACAAAGCTCAGCGTCGTGCCTGCCAGGCGCAGGACCAGGAATGCGGTGGCCATCACGGCCAGCGTGCGTGCCATTCGCGAATCGCGCGGCGCGATCGCGATCAACCCCAGCATTACCGCGGCGGGTGCCATCCGCATGTCGACATAGGCGCCCCCCATCAGCAATCGTGGGAGGACGACGAACGCTGCGAGGCACAACAGCGCGGGGATGCCCAGCAGCGGCAAGAACCCGAGGCGAGCGCTCCGCATTCCCGCATACAGGATGGCGATCAACGGCAGCAGCGAGAGGAGATCGAACCATGGCCAGTGGTCGCGAAACAGCGAAACGAGCCATACCAGCTTCACCGGTGCGTCGAACCAGCCCTCCCCCACCGAGTCCGCCCGCTGCCGCGCCCGTCCCGGCCCCGATAGACGCCAGCATGACGAGGAGCGGGACCGTCATCGACAGACACTGGATCGCCGCACCGACGAGCGCCGCCGGCCAGCCACGGCCTGCGGTGCGGAGCCGCGCGATGTCCGCGCCTGCCGCCATCAGCCCCAGCAGCCCCCAGCCGAAGCTGTGCGAAATCCATATTACGCATGCGATGGGTACGAAGAGCAGCGCGCGCATGATCAGGCGATCCTGTCGCCCTAGCCGGATCCACAGTGCCAGTGCGCAGAACGCCAGCGCCTGCGACAGCGCGAAGTTGACGAAGCCGAACTGGAACGGCCACGCATAGGCGAGCGGCAACGCGAACATCGCGGTCGGCGGTATGCGCCCATGCGCCTCTCGCGCGGCCCATAACAGTCCGGTGGCGGTCAGCATCGGGATCGCGATCACCGCCAGCTTGGTTGCGACCTCGAAGGGGAACAGGTGCGACAACGCTGGTACGAGCAGGTCCATGCCCAGATTGGGGATCAGCGCCCAGTGGTACGCGTAATAGCGTTGGAGATCGGGCGAGGTCGGCAGCGCCATGGCGATATGCCAGCGGCCCATATGGCCGGGCAGGTCGCCGAGCGGGGGCAGCGCGGGCCATAGCAACGGCACCGCGGACGCCAGGACGAGTGCCAGCGCGAACCACCGCGTTTCCCACCATCGCCCCATCGTCCGTGCCGCTGCGTCCTGCATATTCCCCCCGTTCGCCATCGCCATCCCATGCCCGCGCTAAAATGCGGTTAACCATGCGGATGCAGCGAGGCGTCGCGCGACGCTTGCCCCCTGCCCCCCGCGGACACTATCCCGCGCTTTTAATGCGAACCTCAGATCACCGCCCCGCCGCCCTCATCGAAGGCGGCGCCGTATTCCCGCACCGGCATCTCACCGGTATCGACGGGCTCCAGCCACACGAGATCGCGTTCCTGCTCGACGAGGCGGAGACGTGGGTCGGCGCGAACCGGACGCACGCGACGCCCGACAAGCGGCTCGCGGGGCTCACCCAGATCAACGCGTTCTTCGAGAACTCGACGCGGACGCTGCTGTCGTTCGAGATCGCGGGCAAGCGGCTCGGCGCGGATGTCGTCAACATGCACGCCGCGCAGTCGAGCGTGAAGAAGGGCGAGACCCTGATCGATACGGCGATGACGTTGAACGCGATGCGCGCGGACGTGATCGTGATCCGGCACATGTCGAGCGGCGCAGTGCGGCTGATTGCGGACAAGGTCGACTGTCCGGTGCTGAACGCGGGCGATGGGCGGCATGAGCATCCGACCCAGGCGCTGCTCGATGCGCTGACGATCCGGCGGCGGAAGGGCTCGATCGCGGGGCAGCGCGTGGTTATCTGTGGCGATCTGCTGCACAGCCGGGTCGCGCGATCCAACATCCTGGCGCTCACCGCGCTTGCAGCCGAGGTCCGCGTTTGTGCGCCGTCGACGCTGATGCCACCGATGATCGAGCGGATGGGCGTGCGTGCGTTTACCGATTTCGACAAAGCGTTGGAGGGTGCGGACGTGGTGATGATGCTGCGATTGCAGAACGAGCGGATGGATGGCGCTTATGTCCCCTCCACGCGCGAATACCGACTACGCTACGGCCTGACGCTCGACCGGTTGGCGAAGGCGGCGCCGGACGCGCTGGTGATGCATCCCGGCCCGATGAACCGGGGTGTGGAAATCGACTCCGCGGTGGCGGATCATGCGCGATCGGCGATTACCGAGCAGGTCGAGATGGGGGTCGCCGTCCGGATGGCGTGCCTTGACGTGCTGACGCGAAGAGCGCGCGGCGTGGAGGGGTGGGCATGATCCTCGCACTCACCAACGCGACGCTCGCCTGCCCGGTTGGCGGCGTGACGAAGGGTAATGTGCTGGTTCGCGACGGTGTGATCGTCGCGACCGGGATCGTCGATATTCCGGCCGATGCGGACATCGTCGACTGTGGCGGCAAGACGGTCGCGCCCGGGATCGTCGATCTCGGCGTGGCGAACGTCGACCGTGCCGCCTTCCGCGCTGGCGGGATCGTGCGGATCGGATTGATGCCCGACCAGTCGCCGGTGCTGGACGACCCCGGTATCGTCCAGCGCGCCGCGTTGATCGGCAAGCCAGACCTCTGGATCCACCCGATCGCCGCCGCCACGCGCGGGCTCGAAGGCCACGACCTTGCAGAGATGGCGATCTGTCTTTCGGCTGGTGCGAAGGCGGTGGGCACGGGCAAGCACTGGATCGCCGATAGTGGCGTGATGCGGCGCGCGCTGGCCTATGCGCGTGATCTCGACGTGACGGTGATCGCGCATGCCGAGGATGGCGGACTGACCGCCGGGGCGGTCGCGACCGAGGGCGAGACGGCGACGCGGCTTGGCCTGCCTGCTGCGCCCGCGGTGGCGGAGGCGCTGGCGATCGCGCGCGACCTGATGCTGGCCGAGGATACTGGGGCTCGGATCCATATTCGCCAGGTTACGACGGCTGCCGGATTCGACCTGATCCGGGCGGCGAAGCGTCGCGGCGTCTCGGTAACCTGCGGGATTACGCCGGCCCATCTGCATCTGTCGGAGATCGCGGTCAGTGATTTCCGGTCGTTCGCTTTGCTATCGCCGCCTTTGCGCGCGGAGAGTGACCGGCGGGCGGCGCTCGAGGCGATCGCAGACGGCACGATCGACGTGCTGTGTTCGGGACATGAGCCGCGGGGGGCCCGAGGAAAAGCGGCTGCCGTTTACCGATTCGAGCAGTGGGATGGCGGGGGGCGGAGACGCTGTTGCCGCTCGCGCTGATGCTGGTGCGTGACGAACTGCTGACGCTGGAGCGGCTGTTCGCGTTGCTCGCCAGCAATCCGGCGCGGGTGCTGGGGCTGGATACGGGGACTTTGGAGGTCGGCAAGCCCGCGGACCTGATGCTGTTCGACCGGCTCGCGCCTTGGCAGATCGTCGGGGAAGAGTTTCTGGCGGAGGCGGGGAATACGCCGTTCGATGGCTTGCCGGTGCAGGGGCGCGTGTTGCGGTTGTGGAAGGGTGGGCGCGAGGTTCTGTGAGTCCGTCGCGTCGACTGTATACTTAAGCGCCCCGGCGGAGGCCGGGGCCCAGTTGGGGGACGTCGCAAACTGAGGACAGCGCTCCGTTACGCCTACCTCCCAACTGGGCCCCGGCCTTCGCCGGGGTGGTCGTTGCTCTGGCCGAGGCGCCCCCTCCTATCGCGACGCCATCTGCATGCCGGGCTTGCGCAACCACTGCGCCATGACGTCGCCCGCGCCTTGGCGGACGAAACAGGCGCCGCCCTTGGCGTGATACTGGCGGCACATCGCATTCGCCGCCGACTTGCTGAACCCGCCGACCGAGAGGCGATAGACATCCTCGCCCTTCGCTTTGAACGTCATGCCGTTCGGCGAATAGCTGGCGAGTACCGCGAACCGGCGTGCGGCGCGGGCCCAGCCGTCTCTTGCGACCCCCGCGCTCTCGAAGGCGCCAAGCTGGACGTACCAGTTGCCGGTTGCCGGCGCCTTCACCTGATACGCCGCAGTCGCCATGGCGCGACCCGACGACATGGGCGCGGACGCGACCTTGATCGGGCCGCCGGCCGGACGGAGCATCATCGTCGGCAACGCCTGGACGACTTCCTGTCGCGGTCCGAACGCGATTCTCGAGACGCCAGCTGCTGATACCGAAGCGAGCTGCACAGGCGCAGCTTCGGTCGGCGCGATGACCGGATCCGCTGCAGCCAAGGCCTGTTCCGGAACACCCGGCGCAGGCGCGTTCAACGCCAGCGCGACCGGCTGTCCCGCATCCGCCACTGCGCGAACGCCGAGCAGGCTCGCCACCTGGTCCGACGCCTTGGCCGGCTGGGCGAATAGCGCCCATTGCTCGAGCCGGGCGTCGACGTCTGCTGGTGCCATGTCCGCCGCGGCAACGACGCGTGCTTCCTGCCAGCGTCCCGCCAGCGCGAAGCTCAGCGCGAGGTTCTGGCGCACCTTCGCGCTCGACGCGGGCGAACGGGCGGCTTCGGTCAGGACCGCGATCCCGCCGGCGGTGTCGCCCGCCAAAGAAAGAGCAAGGCCGCGATCGACCGCCGGGATGATCGCAGCGTTTGCTTCGAGGCTGTGGCGTGCCGACTGCCAGTCTCCGGTCGCGATCTGCGACAGCGCGAGGTTGAGCGCCGCCCCTGCCGTTGGTCGGCGACAGTTGCAGCGCGTCGGCGAACGCGTGCGAGGCCGAGGCGAACCGCCCGCCCTTGAGATAGCTCTGGCCGAGCAGCATCCGGTAGTCCGCCTGCTGCGGCATCAGCGCCACCGCACCCTCCGCATAGCCGATCGCGATGGGACCATCGTTGCGCGCAAGTGCCGCCTGCGCCTGCCCCGCCGTGCCGGCCGCGGCCTTTGTCGCGAGGGCCGCATTGCGGTCGCTGGCCGAGGCGATGCCGCCCCCGTTCGCGGCACAGCCGACCATCGTACCGCCGAGCAGTAGGGCGGAGATGCCGCCGAGGAGGAGGGCGCGCGTGGTCATCGGGGCAATCCCTGTTTCATGGCAAACGCTAGACCGCACATAGTTCCCACTCCCGGTATTCGCGTACGGAGTGCCATATCGGTTTAAAGAAGCGGTTAACGCGACTTCATAATGACTTACGGAGGCGCGATGTTGGGGATCGGGAACGGTCGCCCTTTGCCTTGCGCGACGAACGGCGGCATGGTGGCGGCGAGACGGTATGAGGGATGGCGATGACGGTTCGGCGTAAGCTTTTGGTGGGTGCGATCGCGTTGAGCGGAATGCTGGCCGCCGCCCCCGCGTTTGCGGATGTGAAGGCCGGCGTCGATGCCTGGGCGAAGGGCGATTATCCGCGTGCGATCACCGAGTGGCGCCCACTAGCGGTAGCAGGCGATGCGGACGCGCAGTTCAACCTGGCGCAGGCGTACAAGCTCGGGCGCGGCGTACCGCTTGATCCGGTGCTGGCCGAGAGCTGGTTCCGGAAGGCGGCGATGCAAGGGCATGTGCAGGCCGCCGATAATTATGGGCTCGCGCTGTTCCAGGCCGGCAAGAAGACGGATGCGCTGCCGTGGCTGCAGAAGTCGGTCGCGCATGGTGAGCCGCGGGCGCAACTCGTGCTCGGGACGATGCTGTTCAACGGCGATGGCATACCGCGCGATTTCCCGCGGGCGTATGCAATGATGACGCGGGCCTCGGCTTCGGGATTGCAGTCGGCCTCGCAGACGCTGGCGCAGATGGACCAGTATATCTCGCCCACCGACCGCGAGAAGGGCACCGCGCTGGCGCAGCAATATGCGTTACAGTCCCCGCCGCCGGGGCCTTCGCGTGCTACGGTCGGGCAAACGCCGGTGGCGCCGTCGCGTATCGCCAGCGCGCCGCGTCCGTCGAAGCTGCCGCCGAGTTCGCTTCCTGCGCGCATTCCCGGGCCGACCCGCGAACCGGCCCCTACGCGGGAACCGACACCGACGCGCGAGCCGACACCGGTCAGGCAGGCGCAGGTGAAACCGCCCAAGCCTGCGCCGACGAAACCTGCTCCGGCAAAAGCTATAGCGGCCAAGCCCGCGCCCGTGCGTGCGACGGGCAATTGGCGCGTCCAGCTCGGCGCGTTCCGCGACCAGGGCAATGCCGAGACGCAGTGGAACAAGGTCCGCGGCAAGCTACGTGGTGCTCAGCCCTTCTACGCGAAGGCCGGCAGCGTGACGCGGCTCCAGGCGGGTGGCTTTGCGTCGAAGGCGGATGCGACGCGGGCTTGCTCGGCGTCTGGCGTGGCGTGTGTGATCGTCGCGCCCCTGAGCGAATGAGCCCGGCCGCTACGATACTCATGACGAGGATGTGCGAATGTTCTTTCTGACCTTGGCGCTGTTGTCGGCGCCATCGACCTGCACCGAGGTCAAGCAACAGTGCCGCGCGTGTCCTTCCGCGGGTAGCGTCAAAGGGTGTTCGACGGTCGGGATTGCGTGCCAACCGACGCGTCGCATCTGCGACCCTGCCGTTCCGCCGAAGTCCGTCGCGCGGGTGCACCGGGTGGCTGACAAGAGGGCGCGCTGAGTGATCGTGCCTTTGCCCGGCGGATGAGCGATCGGGTGCGGCAGGGATCAAATAGCCGGACCGGTCGTTTCGTTTCGACATCGACCGGGAGCTAGATGCATGATTTCGAAGACCTTGGCGCTGGCAGTTGCCGGCGCAACGCTGTTGGCCGCGTGTTCTGGCGAGCAGCCTGCGACGACTATGAGCAACGACGCGATGGTGGATAATGGCGTGTCGTTGCGCAACCTTGCCGAGACCGAGGTGGCGGTGCCCAAGCCCGAGCAACTGACCGTGAAGGGGCGGCTTATCCCGACCCCGTCCGATCCTACGTCGCGGCATTTCCTGTTGCGCGAGCGGAAGGCGGCCAGCGGTACGATCATCGCGATCCTGCGGCAGGAGCATGATGGTAAGGTCGCCTATGCGCGTACCGAGACGGATTGCGGCAAGCGGTTGTTCCATGTGCTGGGGGTCGGTCCGAACCGCGCGCTGGTCGAGACCAATGTGGCGCATGATGGCCCGCTGCGCCCGATCAAGGGTTTGCCGTTGCGTGAGGAACTCGCGACGTATGTGTGCAACGCGAGCGGTACGCCGTTGGCGAAGGGGTAAACCTCACTCCAGCTTCACTTCTGCTACCCTCCCTGGAAGGGAGGGGTTGGGGGTGGGTTGGCCGGCTCGAGCCACGACGGTCCGAACTCGCGGAAACCGACCCACCCCCTGCCCCTCCCTTCCAGGGAGGGGTAAGAACCTAGTCCATCACCCAATCGTGCCGCGCGATACCCTGCGCGTAGAGTAGTGCCGTCAGGTCGCCGTGATCGATCCGCGCCGCCGCAGCGGCCGCGACGATCGGCTTGGCGTGGTAGGCCACTCCCAGACCCGCCGCCTCGATCATCGCAAGGTCGTTCGCACCGTCGCCGACTGCGAGCGAATCTTCGACTACGATCCCCTGCTCGGCGATCGCCGCCCGTAGCGTGGTAAGCTTCGTGTTCGACCCGACGATCGGCTTGGTCACCGTTCCCGTCAGCACGCCACCCTCGATCTCCAGCACGTTGGCGATCGCGCGATCGAACCCGATCTCCTTCGCCACCGGTTCCGCAAACCGCGTGAAACCGCCCGACACCAGCACCGCGAGAGCCCCCCCGCGAGCGCATCGTCCGCACCAACGCTTTCGCGCCGGGCATGATCTTCACGCGTTCGGTCAGACAGCGTTCGATGTCGCTTTCGGCCAGCCCCTTTAGGAGGGCCACGCGAGCATCGAGCGCCGCTTCGAAATCGAGTTCACCGCGCATCGCGCGCTCTGTGATCTCCGCGATCTGCGGCTTGATGCCAGCGTAATCCGCGAGTTCGTCGATGCATTCGACGGTGATCACGGTGGAATCCATGTCGGCGACGATCAACGTCTTGGTGCGCGTCAGGCTCGACTGCACGACGACGTCCGTCGCAGCAAACGCCCCCTCGAGCGCAACCCGAGCCGCATCCGGCGCCATCCCGAAGATCAGGTCGGCGGCATCGCCATCGTCGATCCAGCCGCTCGCGCCCGGTGCGCAGCCGGCGTCGCGCAGGCGGTCCATCGCGGTCGAAATATCGCCTGCGGTCAGCGTGCCCGAGGCTATAAGCGTTGCCGTGAACATTGAACATCTCCCGAAGGTCGCGCTCATCGCAGGGCCGACCGCGAGCGGCAAGTCCGCGCTCGCGCTGGCCATCGCCGCGCGCCACGATGGCGTCGTCATCAACGCCGACTCCGCGCAGGTCTATGCCGACCTCCGCATCCTCACCGCGCGACCTTCGGCGGAAGACGAAGCAAGCGCCCCGCACCGGCTGTTCGGCCATGTGGATGCCGCCGATGCGAGCTACTCCGCCGCGCGCTGGGCCGCCGAGGCGACGGTGGCGATCCACCATACGCTCGCGGAGGGGAAGCTGCCGATTTTGGTGGGTGGCACGGGGCTCTATATCCGCACCTTGCTCGAAGGTATCGCTCCCGTACCCGAGATCGACCCGGCCCTTCGCAAGCAAGTCCGTGCCCTCCCTGTCGCCGAAGCACACACCGCGCTCGCGCAACTTGACCCGCAGGCCGCCGCCAAGCTCAACGCAGCCGACACCACCCGCGTCGCTCGCGCGCTCGAAGTCATCCGCGCCACCGGCCGGACGCTCGCCGACTGGCAGACCGAGAAGGTCGGCGGGATCGGCGAGACGATCGATATCCGCGCGCTCATCCTGATCCCCGACCGCGACTGGCTCAACGCGCGCATCGACCAGCGCTTCGCCGAGATGGCCGACACCAGCCGCGAGGAAATCACCGCGCTGCTCGCGCGCACCGATATCCCGCCGGACGCCCCGATCCGCCGCGCGATCGGTGTGCCCGAAATCGCCGAGCTCGTCCGCGGCGAGACCTCGAAACCCGATGCCATCGCCGCCGGATCGCTCGCCACGCGGCGCTATGCCAAGCGGCAATATACGTGGCTCCGGCACCAGCCGCCGCCCATCTGGACCCGCACCGAAGCCCTCGATCTCTCAACGCGCCTGCAGCAATTTGAAACTATATTGCTCAAATGATGTTTGACACGCATCTTTTATATCGATAGCCGGCCCCTCCACGAGACGCTAAAGGCTGCGTTCCCGCAAAGGATGATATGAAATGACCGAGAAGAGTGGAGCCGATATCCTGATCGAGGCGCTGTGCGATCTCGGCGTGGAGGTCGTCTTCGGCTATCCGGGTGGTGCCGTGCTGCCGATCTACGATGCGCTGTTCCGCAGCGGCCGGATCAAGCACATTTTGGTGCGCCACGAACAGGCCGCGACGCATGCGGCGGAAGGCTATGCCCGCTCGACCGGCAAGCCCGGCGTGGTGCTCGTCACCTCGGGCCCCGGCGCGACCAACGCGGTCACCGGCATCACCGACGCGCTGATGGATTCGATCCCGATGGTCGTGATCACCGGCCAGGTGCCGACGGCGCTGATCGGCACCGACGCGTTCCAGGAGGCCGATACCGTCGGCATCACGCGCCACTGCTCGAAGCACAACTACCTCGTGAAGGATCCCGCCAAGCTTGGCGACGTGATCCACGAGGCGTTCCACATCGCCACCTCGGGGCGTCCGGGGCCGGTGGTCGTCGACATTCCCAAGGACGTGCAGGTCGCGACGGCTAGGTACAAGAAGCCGGGCCCGATCCAGCACAAGACCTATCGCCCGCAGGTGAAGGCCGACCAGTCGCAGATCGAGCAGCTGGTCGACATGCTCGCCGCGGCCGAACGTCCGATCCTGTATACCGGCGGCGGCATCATCAATTCCGGCCCCGCCGCGAGCCAGTTGCTGTGCGAACTCGTCCGCATCACCGGCGCGCCGGTGACGTCGACGCTGATGGGCCTCGGCGCCTATCCCGCGTCCGGCCCGCAGTGGCTCGGCATGCTCGGGATGCACGGCACGTACGAGGCCAACATGGCGATGAACCAGGCCGACCTCGTCGTCGCGCTCGGCTCGCGCTTCGACGACCGCGTGACGGGGCGGCTGGATGCGTTCAGCCCGAACTCGCGGAAAGTGCATATCGACATCGATCGCTCGTCGGTGAACAAGACGGTGCGCGTCGATCTCGGCATCATCGCGGACGTCGGTCATGCGCTCGAGGACATGGTCCGGATCTGGAAGAGCCGCCAGCATCCCAAGCCCGACACGACCGACTGGCAGCGGCGGATCGCCGGCTGGCGTGCGGTGAAGTGTCTCGATTTCCCCGAGAACGATCCGACCGAGATCATGCCGCAACGCGCGATCCGGGCGCTGTTCGACGCCACGCACGCGCGCTCGCCGATCATCACGACCGAGGTCGGCCAGCACCAGATGTGGGCGGCACAGCATTTCGGGTTCGAGAAGCCGAACAAGTGGCTGACCAGTGGTGGTCTCGGGACGATGGGCTACGGCCTGCCCGCGGCGATCGGCGCGCAGCTCGGCAACCCGAACGCGCTGGTGATCGACATCGCCGGCGAAGCGTCGATCCAGATGAACATCCAGGAGCTGGCGACCGCGTCGCAATACCGGTTGCCGGTGAAGATCTTCATCCTCAACAACCAGTATATGGGCATGGTCCGCCAGTGGCAGGAGCTCACCTATGAGAGCCGCTATGCCGAGAGCTATTCGGATTCGCTGCCCGATTTCGTCAAGCTAGGTGAGGCGTATGGCTGGAAGGGCATCCTGATCGAGACGCGCGATCAGCTCGACAGCGGGATCGCCGAGATGCTGGCATATGACGGCCCGGTGATCGTCGATTGCCGCGTGTCGCAGCTGACCAACTGCTTCCCGATGATCCCGTCGGGCGCCGCGCATACCGACATGATCCTGCAGGCGAACGAAGTGTCCGGCACGATGGACGACGAAGCGAAGGCGCTGGTGTGATGGCAGCCCAGATCGCCACCGAATTCCCCTTCCGCCTGCGGGAGGGGTTAGGGGAGGGCCTGATGACCATGCCGTCGGCAGCCCCTCGCCTCCCCTCCCCCAACCCCTCCCGCAAACGGAAGGGGAGAGTAAAGAACCATGCACATTTCCCAGGAAAAGGCCGAGCGGCACACGCTCGCCGTCATCGTCGACAACGAACCGGGCATCCTCGCCCGGATCGCCGGTCTGTTCACCGCGCGCGGATATAATATCGAGAGCCTGACGGTGAGCGAGATCACCGCCGACAAGTCGGTCAGCCGCATCACGATCGTCACCAGCGCGTCGCCGGCGACGATGGAGCAGATCATCGCCCAGCTCGACCGGCTGGTGCCGGTGCACAAGGTCACCGACCTCACCGCACAGGGCGCGCATGTCGAGCGCGAGCTCGCGCTGGTGAAGGTCCGCGGCACCGGCGACCACCGGATCGAGGCGCTGCGCCTCGCCGACGTCTACCGGGCGCGCGTGGTCGATGCGACGACGTCGAGCTTCGTGTTTGAGGTCACCGGCGGCATCGACAAGATCGACAAGTTCGTCGAACTCATGGGTGAAGTCGGTCTGATCGAAGTCGCCCGAACCGGCATCGTCGCGATCGCCCGCGGCAAAGAGCCGGCGTAACACTTCTCCGCTTTTAAAGTTTTGTTCTCCCGCGAAGGGCTTTCCTTCAAAGTAATACTTTGAAGGGCGTCCGAAGGCGGGAGCCCAGCCTGGACCTCCGCCTTCGCGGAGGGACACACCTTATCGAAAGGACCATTCCAATGCGTGTCTATTACGATCGCGACGCCGACCTGAACCTCATCACCGACAAGAAGATCGCGATCGTCGGGTACGGTTCGCAGGGTCACGCCCACGCGCAGAACCTCCGCGATTCGGGCGTCAAGGACGTCGCGATCGCGCTCCGCGAGGGCTCGGCGACCGCCAAGAAGGCGATCGAGGCAGGCTTCGCGGTCAAGTCGAACAAGGAAGCTGCAGTCTGGGCCGACATCGTCATGATCCTCGCGCCTGACGAGCATCAGGCGGCGATCTACGCTGCCGACTTGCACGACAACCTCAAGCAAGGCGCGACGATCGCGTTCGCCCACGGCCTCAACGTGCATTTCGGCCTGATCGAGCCGCGCGCCGATCTCGACGTCATCATGATCGCGCCCAAGGGCCCCGGCCACACCGTGCGCAGCGAATATGTCCGCGGCGGCGGCGTTCCCTGCCTGATCGCGATCGACCAGGACAAGTCGGGCAACGCGCATGACATCGCCCTCGCCTATGCCAGCGGCGTCGGCGGCGGGCGTTCGGGTATCATCGAGACCAACTTCCGCGAGGAATGCGAGACCGACCTGTTCGGTGAGCAGGCCGTGCTGTGCGGCGGCATCACCCACCTGATCCAGGCCGGGTTCGAGACGCTGGTCGAAGCCGGCTACGCGCCCGAAATGGCGTATTTCGAGTGCCTCCACGAGACCAAGCTGATCGTCGACCTGCTGTACGAGGGCGGCATCGCCAACATGCGCTATTCGATCTCGAACACCGCCGAATATGGCGACATCACGACGGGTCCGCGGATCATCACGGCGGAGACCAAGGCCGAGATGAAGCGCGTGCTGGCGGACATCCAGTCGGGCCGGTTCGTGAAGAACTTCATCCTCGACAACCGTGCTGGGCAGCCTGAGCTGAAGGCGGCGCGCAAGCAGGCGCTGGCGCATCCGATCGAGAAGATCGGGTCGGAGTTGCGTGGGATGATGCCTTGGATTGGTAAGAATGCTCTCGTTGATAAGGCCAAGAACTGACGCGAGCGCGCGACAGCGCGTGAGCGCGGCCGGCACGACGGAGCCTGCCCATAGGGCACGGCTTCGCCGGGTCCGACGGGTTGGCGTTCCCGCGCGTGCCACCACCCCGGCGAAGGCCGGGGCCCAGTTGGGAAGGTTCGAGTAACGGAACGCTGTCTTCCGTTAGCGACGCCCCCCCATTGGGCCCCGGCCTTCGCCGGGGTGGTATTATTATTATAAGGTGGGAGCAGTCTCCCCTTTCTGTTCCCTCGCGAACGCGGGGGTCCAGGATCTCGGGCGGTAATCGTGGTTTAGTTGGGCCCCCGCGTCCGCGGGGGGAACAAGAACGAGCGGTGCCCCTCTCCGCCCCCTCCCCACCGACTCAATTCCGAAACACAGCGTTGGCATAACGTCGTTTGACGCGCTCGCCCCGCTCGGCCAGCATCGCGCGTCAAACAGGAGACCCCGCATGCGCCTAGTCCTAGCCACCATTCTCGCCCTCACCGCCGCGCCCGTTCTCGCGCAGACCGCAGGCGTCCCCGGCGCCCCCGTCAAGGCGCGCGTCGCCGCCGGCACCTACGCGGTCGATCCCAACCACACGCAGGTCACGTGGCAGGTTAACCACATGGGCTTCTCGATGCTCGAAGGGCAGCTCGGCGCGTCGGGTGGCAGCATCACGATCGATCCCGCCAAGCCGAACGCGACCAAGGTCGAGGTGAACTTCGCGATCGACCAGCTCTCGGTCACCGCGGCACCGTTCGCCGGTCATCTGAAGTCGAAGGATTTCTTCGACGCCGCGACCTACCCGACCGCCAAGTTCGTCTCGACCAAGGTCGTCGCGACCGGCGACAAGGCGACGATCACCGGCGACCTCACGCTCAAGGGCGTCACCAAGCCGGTCGTGCTCCAGGCAACCTTCATCGGCGCGGGCGCGAACCCGATGAACAAGAAGCTCAACTTCGGCTTCCGCGCGACGACCTCGATCAAGCGCAGCGACTTCAATCTCGGCGCCTACGCCCCGGTCGTGTCGGACAAGGTCGACCTGACGATCAACGCTGCGTTCTCGGCGCAATAATCTGTCGAATTTTCTATCGCGCTGGACACGGACTGTGTCCGCGCGATAGGACGACGTTAATGACGTATGGCCGCCTCCTGCTGCTTCGACTTACGCGCCCTTAGGCGCGCCGATCGTTTGCGCGGTGGCCATGCCCCGCGCCTCGCGCCTAAGGGCTGACCCGAACGCTCCCGACGACGAGAGACACGAGCCATGCTGCGCGACCCATCGACCAAATACCGACCCTTCCCGCAAGTCGACCTGCCCGACCGCCAATGGCCGTCGAAGACGATCGTCAAACCGCCGCGCTGGCTCTCCACCGATCTGCGCGACGGCAACCAGGCGCTGATCGATCCGATGGACGCGGAGAAGAAGACGCGTTTCTTCGACCTGCTCTGCAAGGTCGGCCTGAAGGAGATCGAGGTCGGTTTCCCGAGCGCGGGCGCGACCGAATTCGACTTCATCTCGGGCCTCGTGAAGACCGGGCGGATCCCCGACGACGTATCGATCCAGGTGCTGACCCAGTCGCGCCGCGACCTGATAGAGACGAGCTTTGCCAGCCTGGTCGGCGCGAAGACCGCGATCGTCCATCTCTACAACGCGGTGTCGCCGGCGTGGCGCAAGATCGTGTTCGGCATGGACCGTGCGCAGGTGAAGCAGATCGCCGTGGATGGCGCGAAGGTGTTGCGCGACGAAGCCGCCAAGCAGCCTAACGTCCGCTGGCAGTTCGAATACAGCCCGGAGACGTTCTCGACCGCCGAACTCGATTTCTCGCTGGAAGTTTGCGAGGCGGTGATGGACGTGCTGATGCCAACGTCCGACAATCCGATCATCTTCAACCTGCCCGCGACCGTCGAGTGCGCGACGCCGAACATCTATGCCGACCAGATCGAATGGTTCGGCCGCAACATTCGCAACCGTGAGGCGGTGGCGATATCGCTGCACACGCATAACGACCGCGGCACCGGCGTCGCGGCGGCGGAGCTCGGCATGATGGCGGGCGCGGACCGCGTCGAGGGCTGCCTGCTCGGCAATGGCGAGCGCACCGGCAATTGCGATCTCGTGACCGTCGCGCTCAACATGTACACGCAGGGCGTCGATCCGAAGCTCGACCTGTCGGACATCGACGGGGTCGTGAACACGGTCAATTACTGCACCAACATCCCCGTCCACCCGCGCACGCCCTATGCCGGCGACCTGGTCTTCACCGCCTTCTCGGGCTCGCATCAGGACGCGATCAAGAAGGGCTTCGCGGCGCAGGAGGCGAAGAACGACACGCTGTGGGAGGTGCCCTATCTGCCGATCGACCCCGCCGATCTCGGCCGCAGCTACGAGGCGGTGATCCGCGTCAACTCGCAGTCGGGCAAGGGCGGCGTCGCCTGGGTGATCGAGCAGGACAAGGGGCTGAAGCTGCCCAAACGGTTGCAGGCGGACTTCAGCCGGCATGTCCAGGCCTATGCCGATGAGACCAGCCGCGAGCTGAACGCAGGCGATATCTGGACCCTGTTCGAGCGGACCTACATGCCGCAGGCGGACGACCGGGTAGAACTGCGCGATTACGAGGAGAGCGGCGCCTCGGGGCAGCGGGTGTTCATCGGCCGCGTCGCGATCGATGGCGAAGAGCGGTCGATCTCGGGGCGCGGCAACGGCCTGATCTCCGGCGTGATCGCGGCGATCGCGGAGTCGACCGGGCCTACGCTCGACGTCGTCGATTACAACGAGCACGCGATCGGCCACGGGGCGGACGCGCAGGCGGCGGCGTATGTCGAATGCCGGACTGCCGAGGGTCGGACCGTGTTCGGCGTCGGCATGGATACCGACATTGCCACTGCCTCGGTCCGTGCGGTCCTGAGCGCCGCCAACCGCGCCTGACGTCATAAAGACGGCCACCGGGTGAACCGGTGGCCGTTTCTCCTTACGCCAGCTTTGCCAGCAACGCCTGTGCCGCCTTTGCTGACGAGGCGGGGTTCTGGCCGGTGATCAGCAGGCCGTCCTCGACCACGTACACGCCCCAGTCGGCGGTCTTGGAATAGGTGCCGCCCTTCTGCTGCAGCATGTCCTCGACGAGGAACGGCACGACATCGCTAAGCCCAACGGCCGCCTCTTCGCTGTTGGTGAAGCCGGTGACCGTTTTGCCCTTCACGAGCGGCGCGCCATCGGCGGCCCTCACGTCGCGCAGCACGCCGGGTGCGTGACAGACCAGCGCGACGGGCTTGCCTGCGCCGATCGCGGTCTCGATCAACGCGATCGATGCCGGATCGTTGGCGAGATCCCAGAGCGGCCCGTGCCCACCGGGATAGAATACTGCGTCGTAGTCGGCGATCTGCATGTCGGACAGTACGCGCGTATCGGCGAGCGCCGCGGTGGCCTCCGCATCGGCGTCGAACCGCCGCGTCGCATCGGTCTGCGCTTCGGGCTTGGCGCTGCTTGGATCGAGCGGCGGCTGGCCACCGGCCGGCGACGCGAGCGTGATGTCAGCACGCGCATCCTTGAACACGTAATACGGCGCGGCGAGTTCCTCGAGCCAGAAGCCGGTCTTGCGGCCGGTATCGCCGAGATCGGCATGCGAGGTGAGGACGACGAGAATTTTCAACTTTGGTCTCCGGATCGGGGATTACGGGGAGAGAACGACCCGGCACTAGGATCGGCGCCTTACGCATATGAAACGAAATGCGCCCGAACGTGGGACTATCGCCTTGGGCAGGGCCGGTCGGCAATCATACGACGCCATGCCCCTCCTTGTTCTCCCGCGAAGGCGGGAGCCCAGGCTGGATCCCCGCCTTCGCGGGGAAACAAGTCTTTCCCAAACGCTGATCAATCTCCAGCTAGATCAGGCGATCCCGTACGATCCGACACCCGATCGCGGCATCGGGGTAGACGTCGGTCTTCATCGTCTCGATCTCGACCCGCCTGACCCGTTCGTCACTCAGGCAAAGCGCGGCGATCGCCTCACAGAGCGTCTCCTGCAACTTGAACGGGCGCTCCTCCACCATCGCCAGGATTCCTGCGCGGACGAAGTCGTAATCGAGCACTTCCCCGATCGCATCCTCGCCGAGCGGGCCTGGATACACGACCGTCATCTCCACCGAGACGACTACGCGTTGCGGCGCGACCTCGTGCGGGTGGATGCCCAGCCGCATCATGACCTCAAGCCCGTCGAGGATCGTCGTGAACTCAGCCATGTCGTCCCTCAAACATCACGTCGCCATCGCGGCGAAGAAACCGCTGCCCGCAATCGACGAACACATTCTGCCCCGTCACGCCTTTTGCGGTCAGCAGCCACGCAACCGCGTCCGCAACCGCTTCGGCGCCGACCGGTCGCTGGAGCAGATTGTCACTCGCTACGGCCGCGAACTCCTCCCTCGCTCTGGTCTCCGCTCGGCAAGGTCAGACCCGGCGATACCGCGTTGACCGCGATGCGCGGGCCGAGCGCCTGTGCCAGCATCGTCGTCGCCCCCCTCCAGCGCGATCTTGCCGCAGCTATACGAGAAGAAGTCCGGGTTGAGGTTGGCCACCTTCTGGTCGAGCACATTGACCACCGCGCCATCGGTGACATCGTCCTGCGACGCCAGCGCAGAGGCCAGCAGCACGGGAGCGCCACAATTGATCGCGCCAAGCTCGGCGAACAGCATCGGATCGACGGTCGGCGGTCGGTCGAATTCGAACTTCGACGCGCAGTTCACCAGCCCGTCGATCGGCCCGCCAATCGCCGAGCGTGCCGCCGCGAACAGGTCGCCGATCGTGCCCAGATCGCTCAGGTCACCCGCTATCGAAGCAGCATGCCCTCCCCCGTCGACGATCTCCGCCACCAGCGCGGCCGCCTCGTCGGGCGAGTGTCCCTGATGCACGACCACGGCATGCCCGTCCGCAGCCAGCCGCCGGACGATCGCCGCACCCAGCCGCTTCGCCCCGCCCGTCACCAGGACGGTTCGCATCAAACGCCACGCCCCATCAAGGCCAGCACTTCCTTGCGGCTGCGCTCGTCGTCGCGGAACACGCCCATCATCCGGCTGGTGACCATCGTCACCCCCGGCGTGCGGACGCCGCGCGCGGTCATGCAGGCATGGCTCGCCTCGATCACCACCGCGACGCCCTGCGGCTTTAGGTTGTCCCAGATGCAGTCCGCCACTTCCGCGGTCAGCCGCTCCTGCACCTGCAGCCGCCGCGCGAACCCGTGCAGCACGCGCGCGAGCTTCGAGATGCCGACGACATGATTGCGCGGCAGGTACGCGATGTGCGCCTTGCCGATGATCGGCGCCATGTGATGCTCGCAGTGGGACTGGAACGGGATGTCCTTGAGCAGCACGATCTCGTCGTACCCGCCGACTTCCTCGAACACGCGTTCGAGGTGTTTCGCAGGATCGTCGCCATAGCCCGCGCAATATTCCTTCCACGCACGTGCAACACGGCGCGGTGTATCGAGCAGCCCCTCGCGGGTCGGATCGTCGCCCGCCCAGCGGATCAGCGTACGGATCGCCGACGCTACGTCTTCGGGCACAATCACCTTGCCGTCGGGACCCAGTACATCGCCCCCAGCTGGCCGCCCCTCGGACCCGTTCAGTTCATCCCGCATCGCAACACCCTTTGTCAGCATACCCAAACATCGGAACATGGGTCCTCTTTTGCAACTGTTTCATTTCAGCAACGCGCCATAAATCCCAGTAATCCGGGGCTCAAAATGCGTTGACGCTAGATCGTTTTCGTCGTTACTTCGCCATACCTGAAAAACTAAATCGTGAATCGGCACAGACCGGCACGATCGGGGGAGAGGACTGACATGGCCAAGTTCGAATTGCTCGCCGCCTCGGCGATGATACTCCTGTCGATTGCGCCGGCAATGGCCCAGACGGCCACCACATCGGCTGGAAATGCCGGCCCCACCAATGGCCCCGGGCAGGAAGCGCCGTCGACGCCCAGCACATCGACCCAGACCACCCCCGCCGATACCGCGGCCAGCGCCTATGCGTCGCAGGATATCGTGGTTACCGCGCAACGCCAATCGCAACGTTTGCAGGATGTTCCGATTGCAGTGAGCGCTTTTACCGCGGACACGATCTCGAAGCAGCAGATCGTCAACCCGAGTGCGCTCCAGCAGACGTTGCCCAACGTCACCTTCACCAAGACCAATTTCACCACGTCGAGCTTCACGATCCGCGGCATCGGCGATCTCTGCGTCGGCGCGACCTGCGACCAGGCGACCGCGATCCACGTCAACGACATGCCGCTGGTCACCACGCGACTGTTCGAAAGCGAGTTCTTCGATCTCGAGCGGATCGAGGTCCTGCGCGGCCCGCAGGGTACGCTGTTCGGCCGTAACGCGACCTCGGGCGTGGTCAACTTCATCACCGCCAAGCCGGACCTGTCGGGGATCCACGCCGCCGCCGAGGCCGAATACGGCAATTATGATTCGAAGCGCGCGCGGGCTATGATCAACCTGCCCTTCACCGACACGCTCGGCATCCGCGTCGCGGGCACGTATCTCAACCGCGACGGCTATACCAAGAACACCTATGACAATTCAAAGATCGATGGGCGCGACCTGTATTCGATCCGCGGCACGTTGTCGTGGGAGCCGACCAGCGATACCCGCGTCGACCTGATCGGCTATTATTTCCGCGAGAAGGACAATCGCAGCCGTATCCAGAAGCAGCTCTGCCACCGCGATCCGACCGGCATCCTGGGCTGTCTTCCCGACCGGCTCGCGAACGAGACGCCGAACGGCAACTCGACGCTGGCCGCGACGCTTGCCTCGACTCAGTATTTCGGGATCGCCGGCACGCAGCTCGGGCATCCCGAGATTGCCGCGATCGGCCTGCAGAACCTGTATGCGACCGACACCTATGCCGGGGTGGTCAATCCCGGCGACGTCCGCACCGTCCGGATCGACTCAAACCCAACCTATTTCGCCGAGGAAGAGCAGTACACCGCCAAGATCTTCCATGATTTCGGTCCGGTTTCGTTCAACTTCACGGGCGGGTTCTCGCGCAACACCGTCGACAGCACGACCGATTTCAACCTCGCGGTCGAGAATCCCCTCGCGGCCAATGTCGGCCTGAACACGCTGAACGCGATCGGCCGCCCCGGCGTGGTGATCCCGCTTCCCGGCGGCGCGCTGGTCAATACCGGCTATCTCAATGGCGTCCGTTCCGTGCTGATCCCCAATGGCCCGGCCGGCGGCGCGTGCCAGTCGGGTGCCGATCCGAACAATGTCGGCGTGTTCGGCGGCAACGGCATCGGCTGTTATGCGCAGAGCCTCGACGTCGATCGCTCGCGCCAGGTGAACCGGCAATATTCGGCCGAGGCGCATATCGACAGCTCGTTCGACGGCATGTTCAATTTCCTGCTCGGCGGCATCTATGTCGACTCGCGCAGCCAAAACACCGACTATTTCGTCAACGCGTTCGGGCTGGATTACGCATCGGGCGTGCTCGGCGCGGCCAGCTCGGCGGCGATCCCGGGCGTCAACGGCAACGCGTTCCTCGCGACGCCGTTCTACCGCAACGACGGAGACGATTTCCGCCTGAAATCCTACGGTATCTTTGGCGAGACCTATTTCGAGTTCAACGACAAGCTGAAGCTGACGCTCGGCCTGCGCTACAATCACGACGAGAAGGACGTGAAGGCGCGCAACATCACGCTGAACGTGCTCACCCCGATCGGCGCGACGAACATGACGCAGGGGCTGAACTACACCACCACCGATTTCGACTCCACGCGTGCCGGGGTGCAGGAATATGCGCTCGACAAGGTCAGCTTCTCGCGGCTCACCGGCCGTGCGGTGATCGACTACAAGATCTCGCCCGACAATCTGATCTACGTGTCCTATTCGCGCGGCTACAAGTCGGGCGGCATCAATCCGCCACTGCCCGCGACCTTCTCGGTGCCGACGACGTTCACGCCCGAGAAGATCGACTCGTTCGAGATCGGCTCGAAGAATACCTTCGGTAACGGCGCGCTGCGGCTCAACGTCACGGGCTTCTACTACAAGTACAAGCAGTTGCAGCTGAGCCGGATCGTCGCGCGGACCGCGGTCAACGACAATGTCGACGCCAATGTCTACGGCGTCGAGGCGGAAGCGATCCTCAGCCCGATCCCGGCGTTCGTCGTCAACATGAACGCGAGCTACCTTCACAGCGAGGTGTCGGCGGACAAGTTCCTGGTCAATCCGCGCGATCCGTCGGGCGGCCGCTCCGACGCGGTGATCATCAAGGATCTGCAGAGCGCCGCGAACTGCGCGGTCGTGCCGACCACCGCGGGCAATATCGTCGGGGTGAACACCTATGTCGGCGCGGTGAACTCAGGTCTCGGCTTGCGCGCACCCGTGGCGATCCAGACGACCAACACCACCGGCGCGTACAGCCTGTGCTCGGTGCTGGCCTCCACTGCAGCCAATCCTCCAGCGGCGCTGCGCGCGCTGTTCGGCGTCCCGACCGGTGCTCTGCCGTACAGCGTCATCGACGGCGTCGGCGTCAACATCCGCGGCGGCAAGCTGCCCCAGGCACCGACCTACAAATTCTCGGCGGGCGCGCAGTACACGATCGGGTTCGGCAACGGCATGTCGATCGTGCCGCGCGTGGACCTCAACTACACCGGCGGCTTTACCGCATCGATCTTCAACCAGCTGGTCGACCGCGTGCAGGGCTACGAGGTGATCAATGCGCAGGTGCAGCTGAACGGCGCCGAAGACCGCTGGTTCCTGCGCGGCTTCGTGCAGAATTTGACGAACAATGACTCGATCACGGGTCAGGCGGTCGGCGATCAGTCGTCGGGGCTATTCACGAATATCTTCACGATCGACCCGCGCCGGTATGGGATTGCGGCTGGGTTCAAGTTCTGAGGGGGGGACTGGAGCGATCCTCCCCCGCCAGGGGGAGGTGGCGGCGAAGGTTACGAAGGGGGAGGACATGGAGCAGAGGGCGGTGCGTGCCTCCCCTCCGTCTGGCAAGTGCCAGCCACCTCCCCCTTGCGGGGGAGGATTTCAAACCCTCCCCCGCCTCGCAATGGCGGGGACACTAACCGGTCTCCCGGCGGCGTGACGGAACCGGAGCAAGGTGCCTGCCGTACGGCACAGACTTGAGCTTTCGAAGGATAGCCACCGCATTGCTCCCCTCCCTGGAAGGGAGGGGTTGGGGGTGGGTCGGTCTGGATTGGCCGCGGTGTTCACCAAGCAGCCTACCCACCCCCGGCCCCTCCCTTTCAGGGAGGGGGGAAGATAGCAGATGCTCGTCCTCACCGAAGAGGAAAGACGATCACTTCAGGCGCTTGGCGTGCCACGCGACATGATCCGGCATGAACGTCGAGATGAAGTTGTAGCTGTGGTCATACCCAGGCTGCATCCGTAGCGTCAGATCGATCCCCGCCGCCGTGCACGCGTCTGCCAGCAACTCAGGCTTCAACTGTTCGACCATGAAGCCATCGGCTTCGCCCTGGTCGACCAGGATGTCCTCCACCCGCGCGCCATCTTCGATCAGCGCACAAGCATCATAGGGGCGCCACGCCATGCGGTCCTCCCCGAGATACCCGCCGAGCGCCTTCTCGCCCCAAGCACACTGCAACGGCGCGACGATCGGGGCGAAGGCCGACACACTCCGGAAGCGCTCCGGATTGCGCAGCGCGATCGTCAGCGCGCCATGGCCGCCCATCGAGTGGCCGAAGATCCCCTGCCGCGCCATATCCGCCATCGGAAATGCCGCCGCGAACAGGGCGGGGAGTTCGTCCTCGACATAGGTCCGCATGCGGAAATTCTTCGCCCAGGGCTCCTCGGTCGCATCGACGTAGAAGCCCGCGCCCTTGCCGAAGTCGTACGCCTCGTCATCCGGCACGTCGTCGCCACGGGGCGAGGTATCCGGTGCGACCAGGATCACGCCAAGTTCTGAACACGCGCGGCGATACTCGCCCTTGTCCATGACGTTGGCGTGCGTGCAGGTGAGCCCCGACAGGAACCACAGCACCGGCAACCGCGCGCCCCTCGTCATGCGGCGGCACGTAGACCGCGAAGGTCATGTGGGTGCCGGTCGCGGTCGAGGCGTGGCGGTAGACGCCCTGCGTGCCGCCATACGCCTTGCTGGTGGATACGGTTTCCATCACGCGATCCGGTGCAATGCGCAAAGCTTGTTGCCCGACGGGTCGCGCAGATATGCCAGATACATCGTGCGACTGGCGGTACCCTGGCGGATACCGGGCGGGTTCTCGCAGGCAGTGCCGCCGTTTGCGAGGCCCGCGGCGTGCCACGCATCGGCAGCCTCGGGCGACGCGGCGACGAAGCCCATCGTGCTGCCGTTGCCATGGCTCGCCGGCTGCCCGTCGATCGGCTTGGTCAGCAGGAAACGGCCGCCGGCGTGGGCGTAGACCACCCGGCCCCATTCATCGACCACGCCCTCGGGCACGCCGAGCGCGCCCAAAGCCGCGTCGTAGAACGCCTTCGACGCGGCGATATCGTCGGCGCCGAGCATGATGTGACTGAACATGGCCCCGCCTCTCAGTAGATTACGACGGAGCGGATGCTCTCGCCAGCGTGCATCAGGTCGAAGCCCTTGTTGATCTCGTCGAGCGTCAGGCGGTGGGTGATCATCGGGTCGATCTCGATCATCCCGTTCATGTACCAGTCGACGATCTTCGGCGTATCGGTCCGTCCGCGCGCGCCGCCGAACGCGGTGCCGCGCCAGTTGCGCCCGGTGACCAGCTGGAACGGCCGCGTCGAGATCTCCTTGCCCGCCTCGGCCACGCCGATCACGATCGAGGTGCCCCAGCCGCGATGGCACGCCTCGAGTGCCTGCCGCATCACCGTCGTGTTGCCGGTCGCGTCGAACGTATAGTCCGCGCCGCCATCGGTCAGCGCGACGATGTGTGCGACGATGTCACCCACATCCTTCGGGTTGGCAAAGTGCGTCATGCCGAAGCGACGGCCCCATTCCTCACGGTCGGGGTTGATGTCGACACCGACGATCATCCCTGCACCGGCAAGCCGCGCGCCCTGGATCACGTTCAACCCGATCCCGCCGAGCCCGAACACGACAACCGTGTCACCCGGCTGCACCTTCGCCGTGTGCACCACCGCGCCGACGCCGGTCGTCACGCCGCAACCGACGTAGCACGAGGTATCGAACGGCGCGTCCTCGCGGATCTTCGCCACCGCAATCTCCGGCAACACGGTAAAATTGGAGAAGGTCGAGCAGCCCATGTAATGGAAGATCGGCTGGCCCTTGTAGCTGAACCGCGTCGTCCCGTCGGGCATCAGCCCCTTGCCCTGCGTCGCGCGGATCGCGGTGCACAGGTTGGTCTTGCCGCTGAGGCACGACTTACACTGGCGGCACTCGGGGGTGTAAAGCGGGATCACGTGATCGCCGACCGCGACGCTGGTCACGCCCGCGCCCACTTCGCGGACGATGCCCGCGCCTTCATGCCCAAGCACGCTCGGAAACAAGCCTTCCGAATCAAGCCCGTCGAGCGTGTACGCGTCGGTATGGCAGATGCCCGTCGCCATGATTTCAACGAGGACTTCGCCGAATTTCGGCCCTTCAAGGTCCAGTTCGACGATCTCGAGCGGTTTTTTTGCCTCGAAGGCTACGGCGGCGCGGGTCTTCATGAGTGGGTCTCCTTGATTGCCGCCCTGATGGCCCTCGCGCCACGTCTCCGCAACCCGCAGGCGATGCAACCATTGCCGCGTTGCCGCGCTTGATCCTTTCAAATCAAGGAGATGGCGCGATGAAGGATCCGAAGAAGGGCGACGAGGTCACTTGGAAATCGCACGGCGGCGAGGCGCACGGTACGGTCGAGAAGAAGCAGACCACCGATACGAAGATCAAGAGCCACACCGTCAAGGCGTCCAAGGAGGAGCCGCAGTTCATCGTAAAGAGTGACAAGGGCGGCAAGGCAGCGCACAAGGCGGACGCGCTCACCAAGGCGTGACCACGCGCGCAGTGCCCAACGCACGCGCGCAACAGGAAGGAATGCTTATGGCTACAGCTCCCAAGACCGGCGGCATCCACGCCCCCGTCCAGCCCTCTCCCGAGCTCGGCGAGATCGTCGGCAACGACAAGCTGCCGCGCAGCGAAGTGATCAGCAAGGTGTGGGTCTACATCAAGGCACACAACCTCCAGAACCCCGAGAACAAGCGCGAGATTCTGGCTGACGAGAAGCTGAAGAAGGTCTTCGGGCGTGACAAGTGCACGATGTTCGAGATGAACAAGTACATCTCGCAGCACGTCAAGGCCTAACCGCCAGCACTGCACGGCAAGCGGCGACGGGGCATCGTGAGCGATACCCGTCGCCCCTTGATCTAACCCCGTCGAGGGTTCGTAACATCGAGATTATCGTAGTGGCTCGAACGTTACCGCGCACGATCGGACGCTAGCCCCGCGCTTGATCGTCCCACCCGACCGGCGTAATGCGCCAGCCAATGCCCCCGTAGCTCAGCCGGATAGAGCGACGGTTTCCTAAACCGTAGGCCGCGTGTTCAAATCTCGCCGGGGGCACCAGCTTTTCCGCGGAAATCCGCCGAAAACTGGCACTGCACAAAGCGCGAAACGCGCGAAAACCCACGGTTCACCCCGACACAGCAAGCGGCACAATCTGTTCCGCGCCCGTTCCGCCGACGAACCACGTTTTGTCGGCGTCAAATTGCGCGTGCGCCGCCCCCCGACACCTAGCCTGTAGAGGCTTCCGCGCCTGCACTTACCGGCGCTTTTCACCCCAAAACACGTCCGCGCGGCTGAACACACCGATTCAGCTGGCGCTTTCGTGCGCCCATCGACTTCCCACCGGGAGCCGACACGATGTCGCTTATCTTCTCTTCCACACCTACGCTCCGGGGCTTCGGCCAGATCGCAGGCACCATCGCCAAAGCTGCAGACGGATCCGTCCGAGATCGCGGACCCGACGCGCAGGTTCGCCGCGGCTGCGTCGACGAGGCCGCGCCAGCCGCGCAGCCTTGGGACCGCAACCGGTTCGGGTCGACCGCCGAACGGATCTCGACCGTTGAATCGCTGGTGGCGGTCGCGAAGGAGCTGCAGGCAGAACATGCTGCGGAATTCCCGCGGGGCCGGAAGCTGCAGCTCGAGCACGATCACGAGGTGCTGTCGGCCGAGCTGAAGGAACTGATGGGCCGCCCCGTCGCGGATCGTCCAGTCGGACGGCCCGCCACCATCCGGATCGCGCTGGACGCCATCGAGGTCGATCTCAAGAAGCACTCGCTCGGGATTACCCGCACCGACGTCGCGGTGTACGAGGCGGTTTTCAACTTCCTTTGCTTCGCGGGTTCGGGACGCTGGTTTCCGTCATGGGGTAAGATCGCGCAGGCCGCTCGATGCTGTGAGAAGAGCGTCGGCCGAGCGTTACGCCGCCTCGGGCATCACGGCCTGCTCGCATGGATTAGCCGCAGCACTACTAAGTCTCGGCGGAGCGATCCTGCGCTGAAGCAGCGGGTGCAAACCAGCCACGCATATTTCCTCGATCTGAAGAAGCGGATGGCCGAGCGCGTCTATCAGCGCTTCCTGCAGCTGCGCGAGCGTCGTGAGCGTAGGTTCGGCCGGTCGACTGTCGCTGAGCCTGTCCAGGCACCACCGCCGCCCCCAAGCAAGGAAGTCGCCGCACAACGCAGTGCGATCGCCAGCCTCGGCGCTTCCCTCTTTAGCTCAGACGGACATCTTGGCCGAGTATGAAGCATATAGGTTTATAGATCAGAAAGAACGTCTCCGCTGAACGCGGAGCCGGCGCTAGTTTGATTTCCCCCAAGGCCGAAACGGCATGCCTCCAAGGACCCGACCGCCAAGACCCGGCTGTCGGAACGAGGCGGCTTGCGCCGCCCCGGGCTGTCGATGGGGGAAGTGTGCGAAAGTCGTTGTTCTTTTCTTGCGTCGCGTATGCGGCGCTGGATCATAGACTGACCAACAGATCCGCCCACTCCTGGAACAGATCGCGGAGGCGCTGAAGCTGAGCGCTACGATCGTAAGCGATCCCTCACCTTGTCCTTAGGCGTATGTGCCAGGGCCTTCTCGATAACGTCGCGGTCTGCCCCTTCCGATCGCTCGTTCATCAGCGTCGAGAACGTAGCGCGCCAGCCGTGAGGGACATGGCGCCCCGCGAAACCGGCGCGATCATACAACGCGCCGATCGACTTCTCCCCAATCGGGTTGCCGGCGCCGGCCGACCGATCGAAGATCAGACCGTGCAAATTTGCATCCTCCGGATGCAAATTGACACGAACCTCGCGCAGCAACGCGACCGCCTGGCGCGACAGCGGCACTAAGTGGTCGTTCTTAGCATCGAGCTTTTTCGCTGCCGCCAGTTTCATCCGGGCGGCCGGTACCCGCCAGAGCGGCGCAGCCCCGTCGAGATCGTCGATCTCCTCCCAGCGCGCGCCGCGGACCGCGGCGAACCGTACAGCGGTCAGTGCCAGGAACCGCGAGGCAAGTTTCACCGCCGGCGCGACGTCGACCAGCTCGGCCGCGGCGAGCAGTTCGCGCGCGTCCTTGATCTCGAGCAACGCCGGATGATGCTGCGCCGGCGCCGGCGGGATGAGCGCGCGGCTAACGATCGCCGCGGGATCCTGGTCGACCAGATCCTCCGCCATTGCGTACGCAAATACGGCCGAGATCCGCTGCCGGACTCGGCTCGCCGTGACCAAGCTGCCGCGCTCCTCGATAACGCGTAGCGCGTTCAGAATGACAGGCACGGTGACCGCGCTGATTGGCATCGCGCCGATCGCCGGGAACACGTCGCGTTCGAGGCTCGCCAGGACGTCGGCAGCATGCACGTCGGTCCAGCGCCGGCGCATGTGCGCGTGCCACTGGCGCGCGACGTTTTCGAAAGCACGAGCCTTGCCGGATTGCGCAACTTCGCATGTCCGAGGATCCTCGCCGCGGCCGAGCTGCTCGCGCACCTGGTCGCACCGGCCCCGGGCAGCATCTAGCGACACTTCGGGAACAGCACCGATCGTCAGCAGCAGCTCCTTGCCGTTGAAGCGGCACTTGATCCGGAACGACTTCCGGCCAGTCGGCGCGACGTAGAGGTGTAGGCCGCCCTGATCGAACAGTTTGTAGGCGGCCGCGCGCGGCCGCGCGGCTTTCACCGCAGCGTTGGTCAGCATAGGATGCCTTTCAGGGGTGGTTAAATGATACAAGAATCGATCGACGTTGTCGGGAAGCTCGGTCCGCTAGCTGTTGCGGTCGCGGTGTTTTTGACGAACCGCTCTCAGACAAAGTGGGCGAATGGACTCGCACGTAGAACGGCTGCAGTCGAAGATCAGAAGTTCCGCTTGGCGCTTCTCGATCGACGCCTGGTTGCGCTGGAAAACGTTCAATTTGCAGTGAACGAATTTTGGATCGCAGGCGCGGCCCGGCAGGATTCCGCTGCAAAGGTAAGTGAAGCTCTTCGCATTGCGGAACTGGTTTTCGATGATAAAGAAAAGGCTGCCGTCGAGCGATTCCTGCAGCAGATCTACAAGTGGCAGGAGCTAAACCGCCGCTTGGATACTTACCGCGACCGAGGTGATCCCCGCTTCCAGGCGGTATGCGATGAGCTTTTCGCATTTGAGGATACGCTGACGGACGGGTTTGTTCCGGTGCTTACTACGCTGCGGGAGGCCATCCGAGTTCGGTCTATCCCCGCCCTTGCGCCGCCTACATCGTGGCGCAGCACCCTCAAGCGTCTAAGGCGTGCAAATTAAAGCGTCACTGCGGCGGAGACGTTCTCCGCCGCGACGACGCATTCCCGCAGCTTGAAACTCAGCCACACCCCACCTTTTGAGGTTGAATACCCCACGAACCGCGGACGGAACCGTCATTTTAGTGCGTTCTTACAATCGGCGCTTTGTGCCCCACTAGACCTTGATCGAGTCAAAGTGGGGGCTAAAAGCCAGTTGGACCTGACGATCGACGGATTCGAAAATCATGGCTATCCCATCGGTGAACGCTCAGCGTCTCGATACATTACGAGCAGCCGTTGCGTGGGCACTCCAGATCGCCGACGATCTCGAACAAAACCTCATCGCTACGCATTTAGCGACTGCACTCTCGCTGACCGAAGGGTCAGTAGAAGCGGAACTCAATCTTCCCTGCCCCTGATTGCGGGGTGACATCCTCCGCCGCAAATGCGGTTATCCCGAGTTCGAAGCGGCGTCGGTACCCCGTTTCGAGCACACGGTACCCACAGCCGCGCTGTCTGCAATTCTTACAATCCTGATAAAGATTTTTGCAGGGATCGGTGCGCGATCTATGAAACGTCGCATGCAAGGTATCGAGCGCATAACGGAGCGAACCTTCGAGGCGGGATTGATCAACAGCCGGACGGCTGATGGCACTCAAGACGACTGCCCGTACGATGAATGGCTCGCTCCAAACCTGAGGCGCGCCTGGATATACGGTTGGGTATCTGGAAAGCAGGGTCGTCCGTGCAGGCGGACGCTACGACTCAGTTAACCGAGCCCGCGCCGAAGGACGTCTCCGGTAAGATCGACGTCTTTTCCGACGCATTGCATCGTCATCGAATTTTGGCCTGCCTATACCATATCCAATAGTGCCAGGTGACCAACGGCAGGATTGGCAAACTGTCACAATCCTTTCGAATATTGATCCATATTGACTCGAACCGCATACTTGCGTTTATTTCGTCTTGAATACGACGCCGCGTTGAACACCGGTAACAATAGCTGGTCTCTGTAGCCTGACGTTCATCGCAACATCCGTACCTCCCGTCGCCGAGGCTTGGAGTGCAAAAGTATGCATAATGTATCGAAGATGCCAAACTATGATCGGCTAATTGCGAATGAGCAAATAACGGTTGAGGGCCCGAATGGTCACAAACTGGGAGGCGATGCCTCTGAGGTATCTCTTCATTCCTGGGAACGTGTAGGTACTCTCGCCCATGCGAAACGCAGCGCGATCGTATCGGCTCTCCAAGATTGTGACTACAATGTCGCGGCGACCGCCGCGAAGCTCGAGATTGGGCGGAGCACGATTTACCGCCTATTCGAGGAGTACCGCATCGAGCCGTCTGTCCGAAAAGCTTCGGTCGTACTCGAGAATGGCGGACCAATCTGTCACGTCGTCGTAGACCAGCCCCCCAACGTTCGCTCCAGACTGTTATTTGAGGATGGCAAGCTGAAGCTGGTCGAGCTGGCGGTTCGAAACTGAGATCTAATGGAAAATGCGGCGGAGACACCCTCCGCCGCAGCAACGGTTCTCTGCGGGTTTACACCGGTGATGTACCCCGGTTTTGGGGGCGTGATACCCCGACGATCGCCGCGTATTTGATACTCGATAGCACGAACGTCGCAGGGGTTTTCCGAGTCAAAGCACGAGCCTAGCGGTCGACGGATTAGTCGACCCGGTAACTAAAAGCACGAGGCCCCGATCGCGCTTGAGTCATTAACCGTCAGACTGCTGTCGGACCGGTCCGAGAACCCTCGCCGTCCATCGACCAGGTGTTGCAACAGGTCTTAGCGAAGCTGATTTTCGGCAGCAAACTGGGTCGTCGCCAACCTACTTTGGTGGTTTGCCTCGCGAGACTTCCGAAACCTGTAGAGTGGCTTCTCTACTCCAATATTCATTATCCAAGCATACACCAGCGTTAAACCTGCCGCGACGAACGCGATGACGATGAAATGCTGGCCAGGAAAGAACCTCTCAGCAAGTTTTATAGCGATGATCTGGAACAGGTATACGCTGTAGGAAACCCGACCAATCCACTGAAGCCAAGGCATCAGCAAGACCGGGGACGTGACGCGGTTTGGCGTTAGAATAAAGGCGAACACGATGTAAAGACCAACGCCCTGGACAGTGTACCGGAACACCTCGGCAAAGATAGGATTGCGGACCAGCGCAGCGCCGAGAATGAGTGCTAAGCCCAAGCCAAACTGCCAAATGGACGGTCGCCAGCCATCTGCATCGAGGACGGGGTTCTTGAATAGTGCCAGCGCGCACCCGGCCAGTATCGAGTCAGCGCGCGTATGACTGAAAAAGTAGTTCAGTGTGATATCGTGCCCGACCGCCATATGCCCGATGCGAGCCAACAGGGGGGATGAGGCAGGCAGCGGCACAGGCAATTGCCGCAGTGCGCGAAGTAAGGCGCATCAGCGCGAGACCGAACACGAAGGGGAATATTAGGTAGAAGTGTTCCTCGACTGCCAACGACCATAGCGGAGGGCCTGGAAGGCCCGCATGCGGCCCCCAAAGGCGCTCATAGTTCGATAGAAACCCGATTTGCGACAGCACGCTGCCGATATCCAGGCGCTGGACCGTCAACAACCCGAGCGACAAAAGCAGACCGCTTACTGCTAAGGTTATGTACAGGGGCGGAAATATACGGAACGAACGACGCACGTAGAAGGCTATCAGGTCAATCTTACCGGTATTTCCGGCCTCTACTCGAAGCAGTGATGTGATGAGGTAGCCGCTGAGGAAAAAGAATACCGTTACGCCGAGACCTCCGGGAACAAGGTTATGAAGCGGTCCCAGGTGGCTAGCAAAAACGATCAGAACCGCGATTGCTCTGACGCCGTCTAGTTCGGCGATCTTTGGAAACTCCGGCATCAACGTATCGACTATGCGCATATTATCCCCCTGCACACCGCCTTATAAGGTCAAAGCGGAAAGGGGTAACTTTAAGGTTTCAATCCTGTGCACAATTGGGACGATGATGCCTTTTGTAAAAACTTAATCGTTACGGCACCACCTCATACCGAAACCCGTCCCAATGACGGACGACGGTATTCGTCTTGAGCTTGAGCTTCGCCGCCCATTTTGCGCCGAGTGTGATCAGGCCGTCCTTAGAACCGTCCGGCAGCAGTTGCCCCGCGTCGACGAGTTGCCCGGTCGGAGCAGTAGCCTTTATCGGCGCGACCACCACCTTACCGCCCTGGACGCACGTCGGCCCCAGGATCAGCTTCGTGTTCTTCGATCCCGGCTTGATCCACGAGACGCGATACGAGGGTGGAACATGAAGCTCGCACTCATCAATCCGCACAATGCCACCGTCACCTTGAAACCCAACGAGCAGCCCGTTGGGGTCTTCGTTCCAAACAACCAGCTTCCGAAGATGGATGTTCCCGGTCACCACCGGCGACTGCAAAGCCGCCACGTCGCCATCACGTGCGTTGCGGCTCACCAGCGTATCGCCGACCAGCGGCCCCCATACCTTGAGGCTTACTCGGCTGTCCTCAACCGTGACGGTTCCCGTCATGGTCGTTGTGGCCTTCGTGTCGATACCGGCGTCCCAGAAGCGCTTAAACGTGCCCCCGTTGATCGTAAGGAAAGTGCGCTGCGCCGCCATGATACCATCGCGGTTCGGGAACGCGGCCTTTGGCTTGACGCTCGTTAAGTAGTTGCCGATCGCCGTCACGTTGCGGATCGTCATGCTCCCCGCGACCAGCGAGAAGGCGGCGCCAATCGAATCAGGGCTGCCCGCATCGCGCCATGTCCCTCCGTCAATCGTGACCCGCTCGGACTCGTCCTGGATACGCACACCTATGTTCGTATAGGTTCGATTTACGTCCTTCGCCGTGAAGTCGTCGTACTTATGCATGCCCTTTTTAGGTTGCGCGTCGATCCAGTTATATACCTTGGCATCTGGCATGGGACCGACTGCCCGCGGGGCAGTTTGCGCAAAAAACGGTCGCGCAGCACAGCATGCCGATCGCGGCGATGAGGTGACGGATCATGGGCGGCTCTCGATCATCTCTTGCTGATGCCATTGGCCGTCAGCATCGTACTGAACTGTCCACAGCTCTGCGTTGACTATGAAGGTGCCGAACACCGCGTTGTTTAGGACTTCGACCGCAGCATCGCGATCTTCGAAGGGGCCGTATTCGCGCACGGACCCTCCACCGCTGTCAACAATCTTGATCATGTAAGCCATGCGATATCTCCAAGGTTGTTTAGGAAAGGATGCCGATCTTGGCGTTGTCGATCCACGGAACGGTCAATGCGCTGCGCCCATGATAGCCAACGCGGGTCGAGGTCAGCATTGCCCCCGTCAGCCCGGTTGGGGTCCACTGGATGACTTCGTCACCGTTCATGAGCACGCGACATTCGTCGATGTTGCTCACCGGGTTCAGGCGAGCCTCAATAATTGTTTCATTATTGAGAGGACGGGGCACGGGGTTTGGCGTCGCGACAACCAGGGTTAGGATGCCATTGATGTAGCGGAAGATTTGGATGGTGCCGGTCTCGTTGATGTTCGACTGCCACCGGAACCCGAGATAATCCGAACCAACCATCCGTACGCAGACAAGCGAGCCCCAGTTGGCCATGCCAATGTCAGTGATGCCGTGATAAAGGTTGCTGCTTGCAAGAACCTTCTTGTCCCGAACTATACCACCACCGGAGCTTGTCGTAACGCAGTTGATATGGCCATCCTGAACTTGGATTGCCCCCGCCAGGCCCGATACCAGTTCGAAGTCGGCTGATCCGGTCGCGTTCAGATTTCCATCGTCGTAATTGAAATCCCTGATCGTTGGTAAGACCGCAACTACCGAGACGGTAATTGGAACCAGGGTATAGTTACCGTTTGCGGCGGTAGCACGCAGCACGATCCGGTAAACGTTGTCCTTATCACTGTCCGCCGGGGCCGCGATATTCAGCGTACCGGTCGTCAACACAAGCCCGGCCAAGGCGAAGTCGTCAACATCGTCTCCGCCCTCGATAACGACATTCTGAAGCGTCGAGTTCGGCACCACGAACGTCAGCGTCGTGTTTAGCGAGCCGGTCTTCTCGATGACGAAGCTGCTTGGCGAAGTCAGCTGTGGTCCCTGCGTGGCGATCGGCGGATCGAAAAAGGCGCTGTTCGGATCGATCTTTTCTAGGATCGGACTGTTCGGACGCCGCCTGATCGTATGGTTGGTGATAAGCATCGGATAAGGCGCAGTGAAATCAGCACCTCCGATAATTAGAGGCGCGCCGGTGAACTCCTCCAGCGTGACGTTCTCCATCTCGACGGTGGCATTGTAGCTGCCCTCTTCTGGATACGCGACGGAGCCGACCCAGATCAGCGCACCGCTGCCGTTCTCGCCATACTGCTCCCCGACGCGCTGGAACTGCGCGAACAGGCTGTCGGCGATGTAGACACCCTTGCCCCAGATACGAGCAATCCGTTTGCTGAAGCCGCCATAAACAATGAGGTATTCGTTGCAGGTACCTTTGCAGTCGAACGATCCGTCCGTGTGCCAATCGCTCTCGACGAACCGGTACATATTGCCGTAACTGGCGCCGTTGTCTTCGCCGCCATCACCGTTCCAATAGGCGGTTCCACCATCCTGGTAGGCTCGTGAAATCTTGACGCGCGAGTAGGTTACCCGACAAGGCCCGCAAGCGTTTGACGCGCCTGCGACAGCAGTGAACGAGGTGGGTTCAAGCGAGAACAGCGAGGCGAACGGATCGCCGAACACGCGCCGACTGTCGCCAGACACGTTCTCGAACACGGCGTCGAGGCTGCTGTAGCGCAGCCGGCTGAAGCTCCGTTCTGTCCCGTAGAGATGGCAGTTTCGAACGACCAGATCGAGGATCGACGCATCGCCCGAGCTGGTGCCGAGATACCCAGAATTCTCAATCAAGCGGTACAGGTTTTCTGCATCGATGTCCTCGAACGTCACGCCTTTACTGGTCGTCGCGAAGTTGATCGATCCGCCAGGGCCACCGTTCTGAACAATCAGGTTTTTGAAGGTCAGAAAGTTTGGGCCAACCTCGACGTGTCCGAGGCGAATGCCGTGAGCACCACTGCCGGCGTCGCTGATCTTGATAACGGCAGACGGCGCCTCGATCGTATGGATGCCCGTGCCGGCGTCCACGATATCGATCGCAGCACCATTAGGGGTGGCAGAAATCTTGAAGGTTCCGCCCTGCTTACCGTTGGCGCCACTGCGCACTGCGTAAACAGTCTGGCCCTGAGTAAGGTTGGCGGGCAGCGTTCCATTGCTCCGCAGAATACCCGGCTCTCCGGTCACGAACCACCGGGCGAACTTGCTGTTGGTTCCGGGGAAGGTGAGCTGGTCGGTCGCTGGATCGAATGCGATCCGAGCCACCATGTTCGCGCCTCGCGTACTTCCCGAGAGACGCAACACGTTGGGCGTTGCTGTCTTTATGACACAGTAAGGGCGATCGGCGGTATAGTTTGCCGGCAGCGCGCCTCCGGTATTACTGAGATAAACGATCTGTCCGGTACGCACCTCCGCATAAGTTATCGGGTCGACAGTGATAGTCTCGTCTGCTGCATTGGCGGTAAATGTCCGCGTCGCAGCAATCGCGGTAAGCGTATGAACGCCGGTCCCCGCGTCCGTGACATCGATTGCGACACCCGCGGCCGCATTCGCCGGCGACGTGGCTAGTTTGGCCTGCTGTGCGTTCGCCAGTTTGATGACAAAATAGTCGGTGTTAGCTGCGGACCCGCCCGGCAATATGCCCGTCGTGGTAAGCCGCACTCGAGACCCGGTAACCAAGGCATGCCATGTCTCGGTGGTCGGCAGGGTGAAGATGTCGTTGGCCGGATTGACGGTAAAGGCCGAATAGGCGTGATGCATCCGCATCATACCACCGCCGACGGTCAGAGGCCGGGCGAAGCTTTTTCCGGCGTCAATGAGCGGCCCACGGCCTCCGTCATGCACTGCCTTCCAGTTCTCGCCGGTCGCGCTGTTCACACCGCAGATGAGGACGGGCTGGTTCTCAAGGCCACCTGCCCGCACGTTTGCATAGGCAGTGATTGGGCCGTTCTGGGCCTCGACGTGAACGGTGCCGCCTGGCCCTGCCGCAACGATCGCACGGGTCAGTTCAGAGAATGCCATTGCGTTCGACCAGCTGGTGCCGTCACCGGTGCCACGGGCAACGTTGGCGACGCGAACTACTGTGCCGGCGGTCGGCGCCATACCGCGCGCAATCGTAGGCGCTGCGGTCGCTACCGTTGGAACGCCCTGAGGAGATGCAGGAATTGAACCAGCGCTGCTCGCAGGTCAGCGCAGTTCCAATGTCCGCCGCCTGGCGGGTATACACTTCCCGGAACGCGCCGGGAATGTCGGCGCCATTACGCTTCCACTGGTAGAGATTGTACGGCGACGGGAAACCGGTTACGCGACCGTCGATGCACATGACGGTCTGCCCGACTTCGTTTCCGCCTACGATCTGAGCAGGGCTGGTAATCTGCACCGCCTGCGCTGCAACATCGGTGTCAACCAAAGCATCGACAACAGCGCGGCTAAGCGACCAGCCGAAGTCGTCGACTGCACGCACGGTGGAAAGAAGGTATAGACGACGTCCGAATGCGCCCTTTACCTTGCGGGTCGTACCGTCGAGGGAAAAGAAGGTCGACCCGTCGGTGAACACCTTCGGAAGGTTCTGGCCGGCAGGAGCGATGGCGGAGTCGATAAGCTTATAATCGGTCATGCGATTACTCCTGCGCCGCTGCCCACTAGGGCGGTACGGCTGATCTGATTTGCTGTGATGACGAAGGTCTTGAGGCGTTGAGCCATGCTCGGAGCGATTTCGCCGGCAGGTGAGCCGACCCCCGATGTTCGGGTCATCGACGGAGCGGACATCGCGAAATTACTGATCCGTAGCGACGTTTCCGGGGAGGGTGTCGGCGTCGGCGTCGGCGTCGGCGTAGGGCTCGGAGCCGGAGAGACTCCGCCAGCGATGGGCGTGCCGATCGCGGCGAGGATGCCGGCCAGCGCCCCAATCATGACGACGCTGTACGGAAGGAAGACCCGCCGGGTCGCACCCGCATAGCCATGCTGGATTACGACTTCCGTCAGCATCGTCGGATCGAGAGCGCCGCCTGCCGACAAGACGCCGGCCTCCAGCGGGTTCGCGGCCGTGGCAATGCCCGACCGAACAGCAGCCGACGCGACGGTATCTTCAAGAGTAAGGCGCGCGGGGCGGCGATCTGGGAACCGAGGGTCCCAGAGAAGAATGGTCTTCATGGTCAGATCCTCAGTTCGTAGGCGGACAGTCGGCGGGCGCATGGCCGGTCGAAAGGATTGCCGACGTGCAGCGGCGTTCGAGCTTCACGGCAGCAGCGCGGGTGTTGCCTCGCAAGACAGCGGCGATGGCCTCGGCAAAGCGCTCGTACAGTTCGGCCAGGACGCCCTTGTCGATCGCCACCAGCTCGCCGGTCGGCTTGGCGCTGAGTGGCGTCAGGCGTTCGGCTTTCGTCAGTTCAGGGGGCAGCGTCGGCAACTTCGGCCGCTCGGTTCGCGCGATCGATGCCGGCGTTGATGCTGTCGCGCAGGCGGTCGACAGGAGCGGCAGGCAGAGGCACGCTAGGAGCAGCGGCCGGAACGGCATCGAGAGCATCGCGGAGATCCTTGATCGTGGTTTTGACGAGGGCATCGGCCAGGTCGTCGGAGCGGCTGACGCTGCGCGCGATCGCGGCGGTGGTGTCGGAGGCGGAGCGCTCGTCGGTGCGCGCTTCGGCAACGCCGGCAGAGTGCGCGCGCTCGGTCTTCGCGGTGACCTTCGCCGCGCCAGCCGTCTCGCCGTTGTGGCGGATCAGCGCGACGCCGGCGACGATCGCCAGCAGTAGACCGACGGCGATGATGATGCGGATCCGCGTCATGTGACCACCGCCTGGCACTTGGCGCGATCGACGTTGCCGACCCGGTGCGCGATCCAGCCCTTGTAGAAGACCTTCAGCTTCGGGTTCACGCAGACCAGGCGCGCATATTCGAACCCCTGCGCCGCATCGAGCTGGTCGAGTGTAACGGCGCAGAGGTTTGCCGCGCCAATCCGCGACTGGCACGCGCGGTACGCTGCGATCGTGCCCGGGCCGACGCGTCCGTCGACCGTCAGCGTGGTACCACACACCGCATTGGTCGAGGCCTGGAACCACCGCGACGGCCGCGCGGAACCCATGTTCACGGTGGTGTCGAACAACTCCTCGGTGACTGCGGCGTCGATCGGCACAAGTGCCGCGTAGCCAGGGTCAATCAGGTACCGGCGGTAGTAGATGCTTTCGGCCACCTCGCGGGGTAGCGTCCGCATGGGCCCGGTGTAGCCGTTTTGGATGGCAACCACCTTGGTGATGCCCATGTGCGTCTCACCGCCGGGGTCTGCCGGATGATTCACGTAGCCGCCTTCAACAGCGATCACGCTTGCGATCATCGCCAGCGCCGCGGCTGCGATGCCCCCGGCTGCCTTCGGCGCGACCTTGCCGCTGATCGAATTCCACAGGCTCTGACGCTCGGCCGCGGGCTTCTGCGGAATCAGCCGGGCGACGATCGTCGCAACGAACAACAGCGTCGGGATGACGTGTGCGACGGACTCGGGAAGAAGGCTGCGCACGTCTTCGGGCAGGCCGTTCCAGATTTGCAGCAAGGTATCGGGAGCAGCTGCGGCCAGCGCAGTCAGCAGGGCGCCGAACGCAGACAAGCGTACGGACCACAGGCGCCAGGCATGGCGCCAGTTGTCGATCAGTTTCATGATGGTCTCCGGTGGGTGGCGGCGATCGGCCGCGGCGTTCAGACCTGGTCGTAGGTCGACGAAAGCGCGCGGACGCCGCGCAGCAGACCGTCGCGATCGAGCGCAGCTTCGGCCTGCCCGATCAGGATAATGATCGCCGGGGTCGGCGCGATCGGCGGGTAGGCCGTGTTGAGAACAGCCTTCAGGGATCCGGCATCGCGCCGCGTGCGGCTCGCCGCAGCCGGTACGAGCATGAACAACGTACTGACGACGATCATGACCAGGCCACCGTCGATCATGGCGCTTTGCTCCCTGTCGAGTTTGGTACTGCCAAGACCTCGAGCTTTGCCTCGATCCGGGTCGTGCGCGCGTCGATCGCCCGGAGCTGCTCGTCGCGTTGCTCGAGCACCGTGATGCGGCGGTCCTGCTCACGCACCTGGTTGATGACCCCGCCGATCGTCAGCAGTGCGCCGATGATCAGACCAGCAGCGGTGATGACAGGGACCCAGGCTAGCCAGCGAGGCGGCGCGACAGAGGCGCTCATAGGGGACCGGTCCGCGCGACTGCGCGGGCCGCGAGGCGAACGTTATTCATGATCGTCTCCTGGACCTTAGAGCGTCACGCCGGCCATGGCGGCGAGCTGGCGTTCGATGCGGAACCGCTCTTCGGTCTGCTCGTCGCGGTTGGTGATGACGCAGCCGTAAAAATCGCCGAACATTGCGTTCTGGCCGTTGAAATCGGCACCGATGCGGCACTGCCCTGCGACCGGGTAAGGGTGGGTCGGACTATCGACGATATCGATCTGCGGCGGTTCGCCAGCGTTCACGCGACCGTACCCTGGCACCGTCTGAAGCGTGAGCACGCACCGGGTGCCGATGTTGGCCGCCTGCGTGTTGCCGCTGGTACCGCCTCGAAGGCGGATCGCGTAGGTCGCGCCGCCTTGAACAGACATCCACCACGCGCCGTTGAAGGTGGTCGCAGTACTCAGCGACCGCGGCGTGTGCAGCAGGATCTTGTTGACCGACGACTGGTTCTGAATTTCCTGCGGGTCGCGGCGCTGCATCAGAACAGCGGTTACTTGCGCGAAGTTCATGTCGCCCGGCTGGCCGACATCCCAGTAGCAGTTGTCCATGTAGGCCATGTACGCGCCGTCGATGATCTTCAGCGCCGGGACAAAGGTTGGATCAGCCTGCCGCGCGTGCTTGCCCTTGCCCGACTGGTCAGTGATCGCGGCAATCGGATCCCCCGGGATTGATCGCCGGGATCGTCATTTCATAGTCCTGCCAGATGAAGCCGGGCTCGATCGTGAGCCACGCTCCGGCGGTTGCGGGCGGGCGGTATGCGCCGGTCTCTGTGTAGGTGCCCTTATTGAACAGGTCGTTCGCCGCGATCGGATCGTCGGCAACGTTGTTGATCGTCACGTTGACCGTGCGGACCGCCGAGGGGTTCCGCTTGAGATCGTACATCACGATGTCGCACGAGACCGTCGGGCTGGCGAGCTTCTCATAATCCTGCCGGAAAATGTTGAGCCGCCAGCCGTAGGTCGAAAACTTGTCGCGGTTCTTTCCAGGCAGGATGCGGAGCTGTGCCGGTTCGTTCGCCGTGATGATCCAGCCGGCGGTCACATTCTCGTTGATGGCGAAGTCGGTCGCGGTCTGGATCACAGGCGACGTGGTGTCGGCAGCAGTCGACATGGTCGTGATCGATCCGGCCGGGTTCCCCTCTCCTGCAGCTTCCGCGATGTAGAGCGCCTGGCCGCTAGGTACCTTCGTGTTCGACACGGTCGCCTGGTCGAGCACGAGGATGCCGCCCTGCTCAGCGCGAAACGGCTCCCCGGTGATGCCGGTCTTCTGTTCGAAGCGGCAGTTATAGGCCCGCACCAGCGAACCGTAGAACACGGACAGCTGCGCCTTGGAGAACGGCTTTGGGGGGCCGCGGTGCCGCGTTGTCCGCGCGCTGGTCGTATCCTTCGCAATCGTACAGATCGACGAAGCCCCACAGGCGGTAGTTGCGGTGGTTCTCGCGCATGACACAGCGCCGCAGGACGATGTTGTCTCCTTTGAAATCAACGCCGCCATCGGTGCAGTTATGCGCGACGCAGTCTTCCATCACGATGTTGATGTTGCCGCGTTCGCCGGAGTAGCCGTCGCCGTTCTGGTAGGCGTGCAGGCTGTCGACGACGTTGCCCATCGTGCAGCGACGCATGACGATGTCGCGTGCGTTATCGTCGAACACGATACCGCTGGCGAAGTTATCACCGTCCTGCTTCTCGCTGTCGCCGATGCAGTCTTCGAGCAGGATGTTCGTGCTGTTCCACTGGATCTTGGCAAAGAACTTCGAGAAACCGTTGACCGTTACACGCTGCATCGTGAGGCCGGTGATGTCGGCCGGATCGGTAGCGACGGCAGCGTCGTTGACGAAGAACGCGGCCACGTTGGTCGCGAGCATGTCGGTGATCGTCAGGTTGCTCAGCGACTGCCGCGCACGGAAACAGCCCCGGCCCAGATTGCGAAACGCCAGATGCCTGAAGGTAAGGTTGTCGGCGCCGCGATTGAGACGGAACACCTCGATCCCGTAGATCCCGGCCGCGGCATCGTTCTTTGCGTTCCACATGTGGCTGCGGTCCGGATCGACCAGCCGCTTGCCGACAAACTCCGCCATCATCGGATTGCCGTTCACGTCGACGCCGCGAACGGTAGCGCCGCCGTTGGTGATCGTCAGGGTCGAGGTGAAATTGTAGCTGCCCGCGTCTGCGCGGATCCAGACCTCGGCGCCGGTGATCGCCGCTCGCGAAATGAAAGTGTTGAGCTGCGATAAGCGGCCAGCGTTTGCGACGTCGGAGCCTGACAGGTCACCGTTGCCGTTCGGTGATATCCACAGCGGCATGGGACCGGTCGCCGGAGGCGTCTGGTCGACGTCGGGCGCGTAGAACAGTTCGAAGCTGGTGACCTCCTCCTCCAGGTCGAGCTCGATGCGCGAGCAGCACAGCCTGGCATCGACCGCCTGTTCGACGTCGACCAGGCGAACGGCCGGCGTCGCGACCGATGGGTCGGACCATACCAGGGCCGCGACGCTGACCGAGAAACGCGGATCGCCGGCGAGCACCAGGCCGCGCTCGTCGACGACAGTCTTGGCGTTGGCCAGGAGATCGAAGAACCCTTCCGCTGGTTGCAGCGAGCCGTCGCGGGCACCGGTAAGCGCATCGCGCACCGCGGTGTTCTCGTAGCGCTCGATGATCGCTTCGCGCGTCGCCGCGGCGATGTCGTTAGGGAGCGCGCTCAAGATGTCTTCCAGATGACGGTCGCCGCCTTCACCGCGTCGGTTTCGGACGCCGCGGCCTTGACAGCTCGCTTGGCGATCTGCGCTTTTGCCTCGATAAGCTCGGCACTGCCCGACGAAGTAATGCCATCGGCAAACCGCTTCAGCACCGCCGAGAGCTTTTCGCCGGTCAGCGCAGCTTCAGCGGCCGCATACGGATACTTCGCCTTGCGATCGGTCAGCGACAGAGCATCGAGCACTGTGGCGACAATGCCGGCGGAACGGTCAACTTCGACGCTCTTGCGGCTGTAGATGTACTTCTTAGCGCCACCGGTGGTCAGCAGCGTCATCTGCCGCGTCTCGCGTTCGTCATCGATCTGGGCGAGCAACCGTGCCTTGACCAGGGCCATGTCGGGTACCCATCCGGTGACCGGCACGTACTTCTCGCGCGCGAGATCGCCGAACCGCGGCACCTCGTAAGCGGTCCAGGTGGCATTCCAGGACCGCGTTGCGTTCATGCTCGGATGGACGTCCGAATAGACCTGCGCCTGAACATCGCCGGTGCTTAAGAGGATAACCCACTGCTTCACAGTCCAGTCCTCACGGTGAATGCGCCGGCGGGATCGCCCTGCCCTTTGCTCGTGCCGGCAACGGGGAGCGCGCGGAGGAGCGGCGCAGCATCATACGTCGCACCCGGCGTCAGGCCGGATACGGTGATGACACCCGTATTGAGCCGCCCCTGCACGACATCGATCTTGCCCGTCGTGGTGTTGCCCTGGCGGTAAGCATCGGTGCCGACGATCTCGGCAGCCGCGTCGGTCCAGCTCGAGCCGCCAGCCGGACGATACTGCAGGCGGGTTGCTGCCGTGAGCACACCGTAGTCGAACGCGGGCGAGCCCTCGTTGCGGAAGTAGTAGGTGACGTCCATCACCATCGAGATCCTGCCGGCGCTGTCCGCCTTGGCCGAGACGAATGATGTCGGTGCCGCTGGATAGGTCGGCGCACGGCTCTTGATCGTCGGGAAGGTTGTCAGCGATGCGCTGCTGTCGGTTGGAGGCGGTGCGACTGCGTCGGGCAGGTTAATCGTCACGGTACCGGGCAACACGGCATCCGCCAGCTTGGAGACGATCTGGATCGTGCCCGACGTCATCACGCCGGTGATCGTCAGCGTACCGCGTGCGATCGACGCCGGATCGTTGTCGATCGAGGCAGCGATCGACCCGGAGATGACGATCGCGAAGTCGGTCTGCGCGGATACGTCAGCACCACCGCGACGTCGGGTCGCCTTGACCGAGACGGGCAACTGACCGGCGACGATCGCACCCGATGCGTCGGTCGAAATGTTGATGACGGTGTCGGAAAGGTCGAGGCTCTTCGTGATGTCCGAACCAAGCTCGGCCGGCTTCCATTCGTCGATCGGCGAGCCGTCGGCGTAGGTCGCCTGGATCGCCGGGTTCATCTGGTACCAGCTGGGCCCGGGCAGCGCGGCCGTCCCGGGCGTCGTCGAAATATACAACCAGCGTGAACCGTCGGCGAGGTCGACGATATCGCCTTCGCGGTACGTCATCGTGGCGACGTAGAGACCGCGCGGTGTGAGCGGCGCTTCGAAGGCGATGTCGGACAGCGCATGCACGGTCCAGGTCGGCTGCGCCTTGATATCGACGCGCCACCACGGCGTGCCGTTCTCGATCTGCTTTACCGACGATACGGGCGGCAGCGCCGAGCCGTCCGCCTGCAGCGTTGCCATCACGTCGCCGATCGCGCCGACACGCGCGACGAACAGCTTGCCCAGCCAGCTGACGCCGGCGACGGCGTTGACGCTCTGCGCGATGCGCTGAATCAACTCGCGCGCAGTGGTCTGGGACGTAACCTGGATCGACAGCGGCATCGGCCGAAATGCGTCGAGCGCGTTAAGCGATGCCTGGTCGACGCGATCGCCAGCGCCGACGATATCGGCGATACGACGGATCAGCTCGCCCGGGTAGCGCGGGTAGCTGCCTGACTGGCCGCCGGTGTCGCCCTTGACCAGGTAGCTGAGCGTTCCTTCAGGCGGCGCACCGTGGCGGACCTTGCCCTCGGCCAGACAGGTTGCGAACCGTCCGGCCGGGATCGTCGCGGCAACCAGCGCCGCGTGATCGGCATAATCGGCGATCGCCGCGGGAAAGCGCGAAAGCTCATCGAGCGCGGCTTCGACCGCGTAGATCGGGCCGGCGCCGGAGATCTGCACAACGGAATTGGCGACGTCGACGAGAACGCCGGTCGCATAGCGCGGAGCGCCCAGCGCTAGCGGCTTAGCCGTACCCTTCAGGTCGGCCGGACCTTCCGCTCCGCCGGTGCCGGCATAGGTGCCGAGCACTGGCTGATCGAGCCAGGCGTCGTCGACTGCGATCGAGGCGGTAGCGATGCCGGCATCGATCGACGGCTGCGCCTTTACGCGGCCCTCGAAACGCTGCGTCCAGCTCGCGAACGGTGCACCGACGTCGCCGGTCCAGATCCGCACCGGGGCGCCGGCGTAGCGCAGCGCTGGCGCGTCCTTGAACGGCACGCACGAGAACGACAGGTTCGACGCCGGCGTACCGACCTGCCCGTCGAACTCGCCGGAGAACAGATCGTAGGACAGCTTGGGCAGCTTCGCGATCGCTGGCCACCACACGGTATCATTCAGATGGCAGACGCTGCTTTCGTCGACGCTGGCCATGCGCAGGGTCACAGGCGCCAGCGTGCCGGCAACACGCGCGACGATCTCGATCAAGACGCCCTTCATCGGATCAAGCTGACCTGGTTGATCTGCCAGCCCCAACCGGCCGCGCGGCGCTGGATGGCGGTCAGGTCACCGACGAGCGTGCCGTAATAGCAGCGGCGCTGACGCTGGACGTCCGGCGTCGGGTCGGTGCAGACGAACACTTCGCCGGTGTTGCCGACGCGCTCGATCAGCGGCCGTACAGCCGACTCGACCTCGTCCTTATGCACCGCGTTGAACTCGATCGCGATCGTCGGCAGCTTCACGCCGTCGCGCTTCAGCGGCACCCCCGCGAGGACAGGTCGTAGCTGCCGAGATCCTTGACGCCGAACTTGCCACCGAACCCGAAATTGCGGTGCAACTGCAGCTTCGCGCCGAGCACCAGGCGGCCGACGGTCGCGGCCGCATTGCCGAGCCCGGCGATCGTCAGGCGGACATAGCGGCCGACGATCGACGCACCCGACCACCAGCCGATACCGCGGCCGCTTTCCCATGCCGCAGCCCCGGCGAGGAACGGCAGCACACCAGTCGAAAAGGTGCCGGCCGGGAAACCGGACCCCTGCCCTGCAGTCGCGACCTCGACGGTGAGCGTCCAGGCCCCGGTTGCGCCGTCGCAGCCGAGCAGCGCTGCAAAGTCGAGCGGCCGATCGGCGCCGAGATCCACGACCAGGCTCTGCGAAGCCGTGCCGGCAGCCGACTGCCAGGTCACGCCGAGATAGTCGTTGCCGACATACGCCGGATCGTGACCGGCCGCAGCGGAGCTGGCCGTCACGCCGGCGAAGGCGAGCGGCTTGACGATGATCGCATTCGCCATGTCTTACCCCGCCGCTACGAAAGACCGGCCGCTGCCGATGAAGTTGCTGTCGTTCGCCGCGGCCGCGGTGAGCCGCGCCAACAGATCGTTGGTGACCGCCGCCTGCTGGCTCATCTGATCGAGCAGCTCGTTGGTGGTCTGCGTATTGGTCGCGGTCGTGGCCGCGCTTGCAGCCGTCGCCTTGGCAAAGGGCGATTCAGTCGCCGTGCCGATCGGCGTTGCGTTGTCGATCGTGCTGATCGCCTTGTTGGTCGCGGCCTGGACGGCATCGAGCGCGTCGAAATACGCCTTGGTCGAGCCGTAAAGCTGACGCTCGATGTCGAGATAGGTCTGCGCCGCGGCCTGGTACTTGCCCTGGTCGATCGACTTCCCGCCGGCGATCTGTGCGAGATACGGTGCCAGCGCCGACTTCGCGGCCTGCTCCTGGTCGCGCAGCGAGTAGGGCGAGTTGGAGCCCATCTTGAGGCTGGCGAGGAAGTCCTTGAGGCTGGCGCTGGCGGTCGCGGTGCTGTTCTTCACCTGGGCGAGCTGCAGATCGTACAGCTGCTGCGCCTGCGTCATCTGTTCGGCGGTTGCGCCGCCCTCCTTCAGAGCGTCGACCGTCTTCATGAACTTGGCGTTCAGTTCGTCGATCGCCGCACCGACGGGATCGAGCATCGCCTTTAGATCCTTGGGCACCGCTTCGATCATCAGCGCCTTCGACAGCGCCTTCTCGAGGTCGCCGCCCGCCGCCAGGATCCTTTTCGATGCAGCCGAGATCCCGCCGATCACGCCATCCGACAGAGCGTCGGCAATCGCCGCGCGCACCGCCTCTTCCTCGGTCGCATAGGCGTCGACGCCAGTGAGCTTGCCCTGCCCGGTCGTATCGACGCGGTACGCGCCCGCCTTATGGCCGGGGCGGTAGCCTATCGACACGGATCCTGCGCCCGTCACGGTACCGCCCAACGCCTCGGCGATGCGGCTGAGTGAACCGGCAACGCTCGTTGCCGATGCGGACGCTGCCGCCTTCTCGGCCGTGCCGTTGCCTTTGGCGGTACCGGCCGCGAGGCCGTCGCTGCCGAACGTCAGCGTCGACGAACCTTCCTTGGTCTTCTTGAACAGGCCACCAACGACGCTGCCAAGAATGCCGCCGGCGATCGCGCCGAGCGGTCCGGCCGCGCCGCCCAGCGTTTTGCCGAGCGTCCCGCCGATCGTCGACGCGACGGTCTTGCCGAGTGCGTCGCCGGCAACCTTGCCGAGCGCACCACCAACGGCACTGCCGAGCTGGTTCTGTTTGCCACCGGTGATCGAAGCAAACAGCGAGCCGCCGATCTGCCCGTACGATGCGCCGCTTAGAACGCTGCCGATGCCCTTCTCGAGACGATCGAGCGATTCACTGCTGATCTTCAGCGGCGAATTGCGCAGGCCGTCAATCAGCGACTTTGCCGCGTCGCCGGCGGGCTTCTCGACGCCGCCTGGCTGAAGCAGGTTGCGCGCGGGGCCGTTGATGCGGATCCCGAGCAGATCGGCTGCGCCGGCGATGCCGTCACGCACCTGGTCGGTGAACGCGATGCCGGCAGCCTCGGCGTCGACCTGCATCTGCTCGCCGGCAGCGGCGATGCCGGCCTGCCAGGCGTTGATCGCGTCGTCGACTTCCTCGGGGCCCATGATGACCCGAAAATTGTTAGCGGCGTTCGCGGTCTGCGCGGCCGAGAAGTCGCGCTTGGCGTTGCCGACGTATGTGATCTGCTGGTCGGGCGTGATCTTGCCGGCCTTTGCCAGCTTGTCGATCTCCTCCAGCTCTTCGCGGTATTTGCGCGCGGCATCGGCTGCAGGGTCGAACTTGCCGAGGATCTGATCGAGCGTGGTGTCGAGCTTCTTCTGCTCGGCTGCCGCCTCGCGCTCCGCCTTCGCGGTTTCCTTTACAGACGCGCGGTAGTTGTCGACGGCGAGCTTGCCCTTCTCCCATGCGACATGGAAGTGATCGGAGTGGCCTTTATCGCCCGGGCCGAACAGCTGCTCGACGCCGCCAGCGTTGCGCCGGATCGAGACGCCGGCCTTTTCAAAGATGGCGCGGATATCGTCCTTCGTCATCGATGCCATGCCGCCCTTCGGCACGAAGTCGACCGCGGCACTGCGATAGTGATCGGAGTTCGAGACGTGCTTCCCGCCGGTCGTGCTGGTGATCTGCACGCCGGGGATCGCATCGCGCAGCAGCTTCGAGATCGACGCCGGCGTGGCAAGATCAGGATCGCGGGTCGGCTTGCGGTTGGCGGCCGACTGACGATCGCGCTCCGCCTTTACGTCGGCCTGGCGCTTCTTCTCGATTGCCGCCAGTTCGCGCGTCAGGGACGCATCGACCTGCTTCCCGCGTGCAGCCTCTGCCGATGCAGCACGCTGAGCCGCGGCCACCTGGTCGTCATAGAGCTTCTTGATCCGCTCCATGGGATCGGCCGACCGCTTGGCCGCTTCCGCTGCTAGATCGACGCGGGTGCGCTGCACGTTCAGTTCAGCGGCCGCAATCTTGTCCTGCTGCTCTTTCGCCTTCGCCTTCAGCTCGAGCACACGACTGGCGGCATTCGCCTGCGCCAGGTTGACCGGACCACCACCGCCAGTGATCGGCGATATCGTTGAATCAGCCTGCGCCTGTGCCTGCTCGATCATGGCAAGCGTCACGCGCCGAATGCTGACTTCCCGAGCGAGGTTCTGCTTGGCCTCAATGTTGGCCTGCTCGGCGCGGCTGCGCAGTGCCTTGTCGCCGTCGTCGAGTGCCTTGGTCTGGTCGCGGATCGCCTGCGACACGCCCTCGGCCGAACGGGCAAAGATGTCCTGCGCTTTCGCCGTCGCTTCCGACTCGATCGCGGTCTTCTTGAGCTTCGCCGTCGCGTCTTCGAGTGCGTTGTTATGATCGAGGATCTTGCCGACGAGCGGGGCAAGCACCGTCAGGCCGATCGTGGCAGCAATGCCCCACGGCGTCGTCAGGAACGCGGCGACGCCGGCAAGCTTGCCGCCCATGCCCTGCAGCGCGAACGATGCCTGGCCGATCTGCTGCGCAAACGCGGTGGCTACGCTTTGCCCGGATCCGACCTGGACCGAGAAGTCCTGCAGCTGCTGCCCGAGCATGATCGTCGACTGGCGCTGCTGCTCGGCCGAGACCTTGTTGTCGTTCGCCGCGCGGGTACCGAGCATCGTTGCCGATGCCGTCTTGTTGAGCTGGACCTGGACGGCCTCGAGCGCAAGGATCCGTTGGCGAATGGCGCCGGCGTCGGCCTCTTCACCCCGGGCGGCAACCATCGCGGCATCTGCTTCGAGGCGCATCGACTCGGTGACGGTGCGCGAGCTGGACGAGGCAGCAAGCATCGCCGCGCTCAACTCGCGCGCGACGGCCGCCTTCTGATCGGCCGCGGCTGCGGACTGGCGCAGCGACGAGATCTCGCCGGACAGATCGAGCGAGCCCGACGTCGTGCGCGGCAGCTTCAGCGACTGCTCGGCAAGCTTCTGCACCTCGGCAAAGCTCTGGCCGAAGCTGTCGCGGATCCCGGCTGCGGACGAGCGCGCCTTCGTCGCCAGGTCGGCGAACGATCGGCCGCCTTCGCTGCTGAACTGTTCGGCGCGCAGCTGCAGGCGGGCGACGATATCGAATTGCGATGAACCCGCCATGCTATCCCCTCCCTGCTGCTGTGCCGCGGATGGCGGCGAAGAACTCGCGGGCGATCTCGCCCTCGCTGGCGGTGATCATCGGCCCGATCGCAAAGGCGTTGCGGAACTGCACGACGGGCAGCAGCACGAAGATCGGGATGGTCGCCGAACCGCGGCCGGCAGCAATCCGCCGGCCGGTATTGGGTTTGGCGATTTGCTTACGTCCGGACAGGACAGCATCTTCGGCGACGAGCAACGCTGCACGACCAGGCCGCGCGACGAACGTCAGCTCCTGGTTGTGCATCGCTTCCCATTCGACCGGGGTCGGTCGTGCGTCACGGCCGCGGCCGGTACCGGGCTTGTTGCCAGCTGCCGGCAGCGGGATGGCAAGATACTGACCTTGCCGTCCCCGGATCGTGCCCGGCGTGGTCCAGAACGCGATGGCGGCACGCGTACGCGCGCCACCCTTGATCCAAATCGTGCCTGACGGATTGCGCGCTGGCCCGCTCTTCGGGAACGTCGTCGACTGCCACGCACGCCATAGGCGCCCGGGTACCGCTGACTGGGTTGCCGCCTCGAGCCGTTGCTCGAGGCGACGTGTGGTCGACGCAACGGCAGAGGTACCCGCTGCCAGATGACGGCGAACAAGCCGATCACCGTCGCGAGCAAGCGCCGCGGTATCGAGCGACAGATCTGCGCCATCAGTCGCCACTCGGCTTCTCCAGATCGTCGATGATCGCAAACGCGTCCATCAGCGCCGCTGGCTGCTCACCGGGACTTCCCGGGCAAGGCAGCACTTGCGGCATCAGGGGAGAGGCGAAGCGTCGGCAGTGGAACCAGAGGTCGACGACGGCCCAGATCCACGCCGGGAGCGCGAGACGCGGGTTTTGCGCCCAGCGCGTGCCGGCGATTTCCCACCCGCCTTCGACCGTGAGGCCGAACCGGAACGCTTCGGGCTGACGTCTGACGGCGACGGCCGCGGCGAGTTTCCCTCCAGCCCTCGCGGCTGCTGCAGCTCATACGCGCGGTTGCCGGCGACGCTGATCAGAAACGGCTCGAGCTGCGACATGGTCGCGTCACTGACCTGCCCGTCGCGGCCGAGCTCGAAGGTGACGCCTTCGATCTCCATGCCGACGCAGTAGCGCTTGAGCGCGACGATCGGCGCGATCGCGCGCCGGCGCTCGAGCTGCGCGACAAGGTCGCGGTAGTCCGGACAGCATTCACCCAACACCCCGCGGACGCCGGCGAGCAGCGCGCGATCGTCAGCGCTGAGCGTTTCTGTTTCGCCCTCACCTTCCGCCTCGATCAGACCAAGCAGTCGATCGAGATCCGGATCGTCCGCCAGCAGCGCGACGACGCCGGCGCGGATCGCCTGGCGAAGTTCGAAACCCCAGACCTGCCCGGAACGGTGCGGGCCCGACAGTTCTGCTTCCATCTGGCCGCGCTCGATGACGTCACCGGCGCGGAGGAAGAGGACTGGCGCACCTGGCTTCGAGTTGCCGGCGTCGTCACACATCCAGGGCGGCGTATAGCGCGTCGTCGCGCCCTTGCTGGTCAGGATCATCTAGCGGCCCTCAGTAGAAGACGAGGTAGCCGTCGGAATCGCGGACGTAGCCGTCCTTACCGATCGAGCGGACCTGCAGAGTGACGTCATCCGAGCGCAGCTTTCCGCGCATGGCGTTGTCGAGCATGACGGGCTGCGTTGACGGCATCACAAGTGCCCAACGGTTGCCCGTCTGGCTGCCGTGACGCAGTACGCCGGGCATCTGCACACCGTTGCCAATATCAGCGATCGTGTCGCGGTTGGCGACCAGCGTTGCCAATGGATCGATCTTCAGCATCTTCTTGCGGTCGACGATCTGCCCCGAACCGAAGCCATACGGCGTGTTCGGATCGTCAATATTCTCGATCTGGCTGCCCGGATCCACCGACCAGGTCGAGATCGTGGTGGCCTTACGGTTCAGGCTTGCCGACGGGGACACGCCTGCGCCCTGGACCAGCACTGGTGCCGAATGGCCGGCGATCACGAGGTTGGCAGGGATCGGTGCGTCAACGCGGCCGGCGTAGATGCCGGTCATGTTGAACGTCCCGTAACCAGGCCGAGCGCTCTTGCCGTCCGGCGTGAACGTGCCGCGGCAGCCGACGAACCTCATCAGGCGACCGTCTTCGAAGATGTAGCACGTGCCCGACGGCTGGTCGGTCAGGCGCGAGGCCGTGTCGCTTGGCGACGTCTGAGCATAGCCCACCAATTCGCCGGCATCGAGACCTGCGTCGTCGCGTCGAGCGGTGGCGTGAACGTGTCGGCAAGCGTGGCGACGCGGCCGGCGGTGTATTCGACGACGGCCGGCTGCGCGCCGGCACCGGCACCGCCGGTCAGCAGCAGGATCATACCGAGTACGGCGCGCGAGACGGCGGGAAAACCCGCCGGCAGCGTCAGGCTGGTGGCGGTACCGGCAGTAGCGGCCGCGGCAGCGATCGCCGCGGTGAACTGGCCGCGCCAGCCGCATGCCTGCAGGGGGCTGATGCAGCGGGGGGCTTTACGGTTGGCGAGTAGACCGCACCCGGGCCGGCGCCCTTGATACGCGACTTGAAGCTGATCGGGGTCACCTGGCCGATGATCAGCGGTGCGCCGGCGACGAGCGAACCGGTCGCCTCGTTCGCGTCTTCCATCGTCCAGGGCGTGCCATAGGTGACGCTGTCGGCTTCAACCGGCAGCGCGTCGACCGTGGCATCGGGGTTGGCGTCGACGCCTTCGACGCCTTCGAGCTTGAACAGCACGGCGACGTTCGCCGGGCGAATGGTCTGGTCCATGTGGGGCCTCCTTCAGGCGGGTAGAGCGGGGTCGGCCCGCGAAGTGGAAAACTGGATCTCGAAATCCTGGGCGAACCCGAGGCGGCGCACGCTCGCGAGCGTGGCGGTGAACAGGCGGAGGTCGCCGTCCTCGATCAGCTCGACAGTATTGCCGAGGGTCTCATCGACCATCAGCGCGGCTACGACAGAGGCCAGCAGCGCGTTGCGCGCGGCCGTCGGTGCCTTGCCGCCGGCGCCGTCGACGAAACCGTCGATCGTCACCGTCATCGAGCGGCGAGTCAGGCTGACTTCATGCTCGAGCACGGAATGCCCGGCGTCGGTGATGCCAAGGGCGGGAAACTCGCTAGGGTCGCCGGCGGGCTCGACTTCGACCTCGACAGCCAGGTCGACGATCGCCGCCTCGATCGCGGCAAGGATCTGGTCGCGCACGGTCATACTGCCGCTCCCGCGTCGACGACGACCAACCACCAGGCGCCGATATCGTCACGCTGGGTCACGTCGGAGATCTCCCAGCGCCGGCCCTTGTGCATGAAGCTGTCCCGCGTCTTTGACGGACGCTTCGGCAGGTCGCTCTGCTGGATCTCGTAGGTCAGTTTGCGCAGCGTGCTGCCGGCGCCGGGGAAACCGGCTGCGGCGTCGTCGGTCCAGATCGCGCGGATCGGCTCGAGGACGACACCGTCTTGCGTGTAGATGATCCGTTCAAGGTCGGCGAACGCCTTGAAGAACACGGGCGCTGCCGCCTTGAACGGATCGACCATCAGCCGCGGGGTGCGCGAATGGCGGCCAGGATGTCGGCCTTGGTCGTCGCGGTACCGAGATCGATGTTCTCGTCGGTAGCGTACTTCTTCAGCTCTTTGACGGTGAACGCGCCGAAGCCGTCGCTGTCATCGTCACCGTCGGTATCGTCTGCATCTTCGACTTCCGAAATCTCGCCGCGCAGGCCCTTCTCGATGTCGACGGCACGCTCTTCGGTGATCTCGTGCTTGTCGGTGCCGATGCCGACGGTTGCGCCGGCGTCGACGAATGCGTTGCCGTTCAGATAGGCTGCACTGAGCAGCAGAATGACTTTCTTCATGTAGTGCGTTCCTTACAAGCCGGCCGGGCGAAGCCGCGTCGGCGCAGGGTGCGTCAGAACGACGCGTTGAGGCGGACGTGGACGGTCGTGATGGCCGCCAGCGCTGCGAGGGTGGCGGCACCAATCAGGGTGTTGCCGTTGGCCGTGGCCGTCACGACCTTGTTCGTGTTGTCCCAGTAGACGCGCGAACCTTCGGCGATCGCGTTGGTATCCTTGGGCATCTCGAACTTGCCGGTGAGGCAGAACGGTCCGCGCGCGCCCTGGGCGATGTTGGTCTTGGCGACGCCGAAGATGGCGCCGACCAGGGCACCGCCACCGGATGCGACGGCAACCGGCGCAGTGAGCATCTGGTCATTCGAATGACCGAGGAAATTCTTCATGAAAGGTCTCCGCAAAACGGGCTCCGGGCGACCTCACGGCCGCCCGATACGCGCTTCGATGATGGTTGTCGGGTTGGCGGACGCGCTTACGCGCCCGGGTTCTTGTCCATGCCGCGCCAGTCGATGGCCTTGGCGCCGAACACGAGGCGACCCTTGATCTCGACACCGTCGGTGACGAAGCCCTGGCGCTGCTCGGTCTGCAGACCTTCATGGCCGGCAAGGTGCGCTGCCTCGATCGTGTCGATCGACTGCGCATTCGGATCGGCCGACAGGAACCAGCTGTTGTCGACGATGCGGCCTTCGATGATCGGCGTCAGCGTCCGGTTATATTCCGGGTTGATGTCGCCGTTCTTCGTCGCGACGTAATTCGACGAAGTGAACTGGTTTGCCTTCTGCTCCTTCAGCGGCCCTGCGATCAGGAAGCTTGGCGCGTTATTGAGGAAGCGGCCGTTCGCAGTCTTCTGCGTACGCATGCGGGTGCGGCCGGCCTGAAGCGAGTCGATTGTCATGTCGGCAGCAGCACCGAGGTTGCCGTGATCTGCATGGAACAGCGTCTTGCCGTCATTCATGAGCGGGTTGCTGAGCATGATCGCCCAAACGACGTCGCTCTCGACCTGGGCGGCTTCCTGGCCCATCGCCATGGGGATACGATCGAACGCGTTCAGATCGTCGTTGATGATCGTCTCCCATGTGATGGAGATGATCTGGCCCCACTTGCCGACGACGTACTGCTCGGACGAGATCACCGACCGTTGCGTACTGGTACTCGGCTCCCTCGGCGACAGCCTGCATCTTGGAGATGTCGGACAGTGCGACGCGGCTGACCGGGCGGAAGTCGGGGACGGTCGCGGGGCGGACGAACGGCTTGAACGTCTGCGGCGCCAGCTCATAGGCCTTGCGCAGGGTGCGACCGACGGTGTTGCCCATCAGCGCCGGGAAGTCGGCGGTGGTGTGCTGGCTGGCGTTCTGCGGTTGCTGGTAGCGGAACACCGCCTGTGCGACCTGGACGTCGCCCATGTTTCGCGTGCTGACGCCGGTCGACTCGAGGAAGTCGCGCGCGAGCACAACCAGGCGGCGACCGGCGAACGCATCCGCGCCTTCAATCAGCTGGTTGCGCGGGTTGGCGCGGTGCGCGATCGCCGAACTCATGGCGTCGGCGCGTGCCTGGAACTGCGCGAGCGGGATCGTCGCCGGCGAGTAGTTCGTGATCGTCGGCGCAGCGGTCGCAATGTGATCGATAATGCGCTGGCGCGCGGTGTCGACGGTCACGCCTTCGTCGACGAGGGTGTCGCCGAACGAACGCTCGAGGCGAGCGCGGCTCACTTCGTTGCGGATGGTCGAGGCGCGCGCGCGCTCGGCAGCGATGCCGGCATTCACTTGGTCGGCGATGTTCACCGGTGCAGGCGGTGCGGGCGGCGTCGGATTGAGGACGGGAGCTGGCGCGGGGTTCAGCGCCGGCGCGATCGGATCGGGCATGGGATTCTCCGGGTTGATGGCGGCTGGCGCCGGGGGTCTCACCTGGTTGGTGATGAGCGGATGCGCGGGGACCTTGCGGAACCCGAACTTCGAGGGATCGAGCATGTTCGTCGCGGTCGATGCGCCGGCGATGCTGTCGATGAACTTGAGATCGAGCGCCTCGGCCGCGGTCAGCCACGTCTCGGCGTCGAGGAGCGGATTAAGCTCGTCGGCCGACATGCCGGTCCGCTGGGCGTAGATGTTGACCAGCTGCGCCTGCAGCATGTCGAGGCGATCGGCGGTCGACCGCAGCTCGGTCGCGACGCCGTACGTGCCGTCGGACGGCTTGTGGATCATCATCACCGCGTTCTCGGCCATGATGATCTCGTCGCCGGCCATTGCGATGATGCTCGCGATCGAGCCGGCGACGCCGTCGATGTGGACAGTAACGCGGCGGGCCGACTGCTTCAGCGCGTTGTAGATCGCAAAGCCATCGAAAACGAGGCCGCCAAGGCTGTTGATCCGGACGCTGATATCATCGGGCGCGTGGCTGATGCGCTCAACAAGCCACGACGCTTCAAGGCCGTCGCAGCTATCGCCGACGACGCCATAAACCAGAATTTCCATGATTTAGCCCTTCTTGGGAGGTGGCGCTGGCGACGTCGCGGGGGGCTGTCGCGCCGTTCTGGGTCGCATTGCCGACCTGCGTGACGTGGCGCGGATCGCAGTCGAAGATGAGGCCCGCGTCGTCGACCTTCTTGGCCCACCGCGCCCAAGCGGCGATCACGGTGTCGGGGTTTTCGCCGCGCTCGCGGATCGCCGTCTCCGGATCCATGAGGCCCGAGCGTACCATGTCCCGGATTGCTGGGCCTTCGGTCGCGAGATCGAGCATCTCGCGGCGCGGCGGGGTCCAGACGAACTTACAACCGGTGACGTCCTTGCCGGTCAGCGCTGCGGCGCGCAGAAACCAGAGACCGGCCGGCTCGCAGAACTGCGGAATAAGCATATTCCACGTCCAGCTATCGAGCTGGCGGTTGTAGGCGATGCGACCGATGCGGCCGCTGGAGAAGTTGACCGCCTCGAGATCGCCGAAGATGTCATACGGGAGGTTCATGCCGGTCGCGAAGGTACGGATCGAGATCTTGGCGAAGTCGACATAGCCATCGACGCCGGGCGGGTCTGCGAACTTGACGTCGGCACCGAACGGCAACGTCTCGATCATGCCCGGTTCGATGAAGTCGGCATAATCGACGTCGGGATCGACGTCGCCGTCTTCGCCTTCCATGCCGGTCCGGAATATCGCGTAACTGGCGGCGATCTTTTGGCGCAGCAGCTGCGCATCCTGGTAATCGGCGAACTCACGCATCGCCAAAATGACTGGTGCGAACCAGCTGGCACCATGCATCTGGCCGGGCCGATCCTGACGGAACACGTGCAGCACGTCGATGGCTGGTACCGGCGTCGGCTGCAGCGACCGGGCGTTCATTGCCCCGGGATGCTCTGGATACAGCCAGTAGCTCTGCCGGTTGCCGAGCATGTCGAGCTGGATGCCCGAAATGTACGCGCCACCCGTGAAAATGCCGTTGCGGTTGGCGTCGAGATGATCCGGCTCGAGCAGCTGCAGCTGGAAAGGTACGACGTATCCATCACGAGCGAACCGCGGGCGGTTCCGAGCCAGGACGGATCCGCTTTCGACAACGGTCCGGGCAGCGAGCAGCTGTAGGCCGTAAAGGTTGCTGCGGCCGTCGGCATCGCAGGCGGTGGTCTCGAAGTGCGCTTTCGCCAGAGCGGTCATCTCCGCGTCGGGCTCGCCGTTGCGCTGGACCTCGAAAGTGATGCCGGTACCGACCAGGTCGCTGGAGATCGCTGAGACAGCGCGCTCGGCGTACGGGTTGTTGCGCACCATATCGCGCGCGGTCTGCGCAAGGATATGCGCGGCGCCGGCGAGTTCCGAGTTTGCGTCCCGGCCGGTGCGGCGCCAGCCCTGCGATCGGCGCGAGTGCGTCGCGCCGTCATACTGCGCACGGATGCCGCGAAGGGACGCGCGCTGCGTCTCGACCTGTTCGAAGCGGAGGCGAGCCTGGGCACGTGCGGTGGCGTAGCTAGGCGCAACGGACGCCAGTGCGCGGGAGAGGAAGCTCGACATCAGCAGCCGTTCCGATAGCCGGGATAGCTCCGGCGGTTGCGACGGCCGGGCACAACGGCAAGCGCGCCGAGGATCCGTTTCTCCGCCTTCAGCAGATCGTCGAGCGACTGATATGTGACCTCGCGGCCGTCGGCGTAGCGGACGCGCAGGACGCCGCTGCCGATCGCCGTCTGGATCGCCTCGAGATCAGTCTGTCCGAAGGCCATCAGGCGCGCTCGGTCGCCGCAATGGTCTTGTTGAGCTGATACTGGCGCTCACGGAGAAGGTAGCCTTCTAGAAGCCAGATCTTGTCGCGCGCATTGTCGAATGCGATGCGCTCGCCGATCGCCTGAACATAGTTTGCGGGCGAGGCACATGCGCTCTCGCCGGTCACGGTGAAGCCATTGCGCAAAGTCAAAACGCAGATGAGCAACGTCGCTGTCAGGCGGCGAAACATGCGATCGACGATGACGCTATCGATGTGGTCGTCGGTGACGCGGGGGGCTGGCGTAGCGGCGATCGCGGCGTCGAGCTGGTTGTCGTTGAGCATCAACGTCTCCCTTTCAAATGGCTGCCGCGGGGTTTCCCGGTCAGCGGGTTGATCTTGGGTGGCTTCGGCTTCGCCGGTGCGGCCGGTCGCGCCGGTCGCGCCGATCGCGGCGTCGAGGTACCTGAAGGCGTCGGCGCCGGGGCACGTTCAGGTACCGTGGCGCCGATTGCCCGGGCCCATTTGACCGATGACCAGCGATCGAGGCCTAGCGCATAGGCAGCGGCGCGAGCGTACACCCGGCAGTCAATCGCTTCGTTGCGCGGTCGGGTCTTTTCCCAAACCTGTCGGGAGAAGCCCGTCCTCTTGTTCTTCACGGTGACGAGCTGCTCGGCGACGAGCTGCTGCAACCACTCCTCATCGACGCCCATCGGCAGGAAGATGTAGCCGTTGGGGAACGGCTGACCGTCGAGCGGCTGATCGAGGCGCAACCAGCCGTATGTCTCCGACTTAAAGACCGAGACGGCGATCGTATAAAGCTGGACGCCACGCTGAACCTTTCGGCCGCGAACGGTGACGTCGACCCAGGTGGGGCCGATGACGGGCTGCGACGCATCGAACTTCCCGACGCCCTTGATCGCCATGACTTCGCGCGGATGCTTACGGGCCCAGTTATAAACCTGCGTGGTCGAGTGACCGTCGCCGGTGTCGATCGCCAGCTTCGTCATGCGCAGCCGGCGACCGCTGGGCGTTTCCCATTCTTCGCGCAGGAAGGCCGTCAGCTCGTCCCAGACTTCTTCCGCGGCCGGGTCGCCCATGAACACCCGGTGATCGATCAGGACGCTGCGCATCCCCTCGCCCCAGCCCCAAATGCTGGCTTCGATGCGGTTGCGCTGTACGTCAGTCCCGACGGTGATGCGGGCAACCCATTCGGGAGCTTCGCCTAGCCGGAGATCCTGCGATCGCCGTTCGTAGAGACGCTGCCAGTCGGGCGCTTCGCCCTTCTCGACCCATGTCAGGCCGAGCGCGGTGTTCGTCCAGACCTTGTACGTCTCGGGTGTCTTCTTCGCGAGCAGGAAGGCCGCGACCGTCGCCGACAGCTTCACCCAGGACGAATAGGCCTCCCAGATATGGAAGCCGGCGATGCCGTTGAACGGCTCGGTCGCGCGCCATTCGCCCTTGAGCACCGCGGCCCAGCGATCGGCGTCGTCCCATCGGCACCCGTTATGCTCGCAGACGTAGTACGCGGTGTCGGCGCGGTGCGCTCCTGACTTCGTCTTGTCCCAGCGAACCTGCTCCCACTTGAGCACCTGAAACTCGTCGCACTGCCCGCACGGCACGAAGAAGAAGCGCTTGTCGGACTCCTCGAACTTGGCCTCGATGCGGCTGGAGCCGGCGATCGTCGGCGTAGATCCTGCGAGCTTGCGCCGGTTCCAGAAATTGTTCGTCCGCTTGTACGCCAGCGTCAGCGGGTCGCCCTCGACGCCGGCGCTGGCCGGATAGCGGTCGACCTCGTCCGCCAGAATCACGCGCATAGGGCGCGAGGCGAGCGATGCCGGGCTGTTCGCACCGACAATCACCAGCTAGCCGCCAGCGAAGCGCTTCTGCAGCAGCTTGTTGCCGCTGTCGCGCGACTTGGCGTCGGAGATCTTCGCCCGGAGCGACGGGGTGTCGCGCACCATCGGTGCGAGGCGATCGGTCGACCAGCCCTCTGCCATCTCAAGGGTCGGCTGCATCACCATGATCGGGCACGGGTCGTGCACGATGAAGTAGGCGGCGATGTTGTTGATGATCTCCGTCCACCCGACCTGGGCAGACTTCATCACCACGACTTCCTCGATCAGCGGGTCGCTGACCGCGTCCATGATGCCGCGCTGGAATTCAGCCCGGCTCGTGTCCCACTGTCCGGGCTCGGCGCTTGCTTCGGGGCTTAGCTGGCGGCCGATCTTCGGATCGTCCGCCCACTGGCTCACCGTCAGCCGCGGCGGTGGTGCGAACACCGGCCACCACGTTTTCGCCGTCTCCGCGATCTCCTGACTCGCCACCATGTGCGGCGTCGCCATCGCTGTCGCCACCATGTGCGACACCGTCAGCGCTGACGTGCTCGCTCCCGACGACAGTGCTCGCGAGCTCGGCAAGCGCTTCATGCACAAGCTCCGTCAGCTTCTCCTGAATGGCGACCGGCGACTTCATCGCGGAGATCGCCGGCGCGCACTTGCTCGGTAGTGCGAGGAGCTTCGCCCTCACCCGGGCGAATGCGCCCTGGACGGCGTCGATGACGCCATCGCGGGGCAGGAACGCGCCCTTCAGCGCTGCCGTCTTGATCTCGTCCTGGTCTGCTCTCGCATTCGCGCTACGCGCTTTCGCCAGGTCGATAGGTTTGCCCTTGATACCGCCACCGCCCGCAGCGGAGAGGCTGCCCCAAGCGGCCAGGAATTCACCGAGCGTTGCACCGTCGGGCGGCATCTCGCCTTTAGCGCGAAGGTCCGAAATCCACCGGCTCGATTTGCCAAATAACGCTGCGACTTCACCCAGCGTGGGCCTGTAACCCGCCAAATCCATGGGTTTTCACTCCAATGATGATGAAGTGACGATTTTGCCTGTACCTAGGAAACTCATGCGCCATTGGCCCCCCGCATACCGTCCTGGTCCGGGAGGACCCAAAGGTTGGGGGGGTGGCGACCGATCGATGCGTCGTCGCGCAACAATCGTACGTCAGGGGCGGAAATCGAGAGGTCGAGGCCGGAAACCGATGGGATCGTGCGCCGTGGCGCAACATTCGTGCGCCATTCTGACGGGTCCGCGAGGGGGCAGGGATGCCTGCGTCTGCGCCGTAACGCTGAGAGCCTGTCGCTCCATGACGCCCACCAGCAGCGGCTGAAGCCGGCGGAAGTTGGTGGTCATGACGCCGTTGATGCGGATCATGCCCACCGCAGGGTCAGCGGAAGCCGCGGCCGCGGACGATCGACCGGACGTCGCCGGCGACGGTCTCGATCTCGTCACGAAGGCGGTCAGTAGCTGAGTGAGCGCTTCGCGGCGTCTCTGCTAGGTCTGCCAAGCGGAAGAGCTGGTCGCCGGCATCCGCGCAGCTGCTCGGCTACGGATCGGGTTGGTGCGGCCATAGCCACCTCCGGGAGTTTGACATGCTTACGACTTCCTCCGCGACGCATCGCGGGGAAGTAATGGCGGGCGCGCAAGGGCCGGAGCCCCAGATCGTCTGTCCCGAGAGCCGCTTAAGCGGCGAGGCCCAATGCGGCCGATGTGGTTGAGTCGGACGGAGATACCCGCCAACCCTCAATTTTCCATGAACACGAACCAAAGCGTACCCAAGCGTGGACGCCATCGCTGGCCTCCACCACGCCGGCCACCCCTACCATCGCGTCCATCTCGGCTACCGCCACGACGGTGCCGGGTTCGAACGTGATGCGCTGAGACCGAAGTATCGCGCGTTGCGTGGCCTCTGCTTCCTTGATGGCAGCACGCTGCTGCCGCTCGAGTTCCTTCGTGGCCCTACGTCGCGCTGCCTCGGACTGCATCGCAGCGATGCGGATAGCCTCCGCCTCGGCATAGGTCTCGGCATCACGGATAGCCTGAAGAACGGCGATCGTCCGTGCTTCCTCCTCGCGGAGCCCCTTCACCTCTGCATCGCCAATGATCGGGATGCGGCCACCATATCGGAAGATCGAGAAGGCGGGATGCAGGCACCCGCGGCCGCTCATCATATCCTCGACGATGTCGCCCAGCTTGGGAAGGTCGACCTCACTAGCGAACACGAACGTGGGCAGGATCGGCACCTCGGTGTCGATCAGCCTGGTCCCGGACGGCGTCTTCGCCTTGATCACGCGGCGGATAGGCTTCGCCGGTGACCAGACGTCGAACCCAGCGTCACGCAAGGATCGCATCAGCGGTAGTGTCTGGCCACCGCTGGTACGCAGGATCACCCACCGGGTCATGCCGAGGCGAGGTCCATCGAGACAGGCGTCCAAGCGGCATCCGGCGTCGGCCGGCCGTAGAAGCGTACGTACGTCTTCGAGCCAATGATCCGGATGCTGTCGCGGATTGCCGCCATCCCGCGCAACCAGCGCTCGTCGGTGATGCCGACGCGCAGCAGCATGAACAGGCCGGCATGGCTGATCTGGCCTTCCTTATCGACGGCAAAGACGCGGTCGACCAGCGCGCGGATCTCGTCACGGCTGTCGGCCGACCATTCCCGGAGGCACTCGTCGATCAGCGACTTGGCGATCTGAAGTTCAGGCCCCAGCTCGACCAAGTCCGACACCGCAACCTGGATCTTCTTACAGCCGTCGTACGACGTCAGGGTGACGTTGCCCTTCTTGCCGCCGAGCTTGGCGTCGTACTGTTGGGCTAGGAGCGCTTGAAGCTCGCCCACGCTTTCGAAGGCGTGAAGCTTGAACGCTGTCAGCGCGGCCGAAAGCTCGTTGGCTTTGCCGACAACCGAACGGACCAGCTCGTCCATGAGCAGATCCTCGGCCTTCACCATGGCGATCGGGACCAAGCTGGCCTTGGCGTCGCTCAGATACCAGGCGCCGGCGACGTCGATCGCGGCGGGATGCGGCTTGTCGCTCATGCTGCGAGTGCCAGGACAGACGACGACATCGCGGCGATCGTATGGATACGGCGCAGCGTGCGCTTCGCGATCTGCCCGTTCTCGAGTTCGGTGAGCAGCTCGTTGATCTGCGACCGCGGAATGATCAGGCTATCGCCCGGGATCGCCGCTATTTCTGCCTTGTACTGCGCAACGTCGATCATGCTCGCCCCGACTATTCGATGTCGGGCAAATGCCTAAAAGGAGGCGAGATCGGCAGTGGGTAAAATGTGGGTGTGGTCGAACTAGGCTTAGTCTCCATCACGATCACGCCGGCCTCACGAAGTCGCTCGATCATCTCTGCAGCTTCGTTTGGGCAAAGCCGCGCCGGCGTGTCGGATGCCCGCGCAACTCCCTTACGAGATCCCGGCTCACGATAGAGCATGCCGTCCTTGACCGCACGTCTTACGGCATCGCGAGCAGTGGACGAATGGATACCCATCGCCCCACCGATTTCGCCGTAGCTGGGCCATTGTCCCCAGCGGCTGATGTATTGCTTCACGAAGCTGACAACCTGCAGCTTTCGTGACGTCATTCCTGGCGTCAGCCGGTATTCGTCCTGCACTATGTGACCCCTACCCCCGGGAGGCAGAACATAGCCTGAACTCGAATCTGTAGGAAAGTATTCTACGCCGCTACACAGGCCGTCATGAGTGACTACGAACGCTACATCGTCGACCTGGTGGTGACCGTGCTGCGCGAGGTGGCTGAAGCGCCGGAGAAAGAGCAACAGCCGTCCACCGCGATCCGGCTCGCGCTACGTGTGCTCCTGCCCCATTGTCCGGAGCGATGGCCGCTGACGCAATTCTGGGATGGCATCAACGGCACGCACGAGATCGGCCGCGCGCAGACCGTGACCGCGTCATTCAACGGGATAGTTCATCAGCTGCACCGCTCCGGTGCGCGCCAGGTGAAGCGATAGCGGCGGAGAACTGCTCCGCCGCACCACTTGAGCCTATGCCGGCATGCCGAACTGACGTTGCCGGTACATCTTCCGCAATGATCCGATCGCCTTCGGAAACCGCTCTCCGAGACGCCAAATCACGTCGCTACGCCACTGTTTGAAGTGGTCGCGCGAAGCGTGCTGGAAGATCATATCGCGGTAGACGTCAAGCACCGGCGACGGACTGAGGACTGCGTTCGGATCACCAAGCCAAGCGCCGAAATAGGTGTCTTTGATTTGGTGACCTGTCGAGATTACGTTTGCGCGCTGCAGGAATCCAACCAACAGAAACGACAGCCGCATCTTGCTATCAACGAAGTAACGCGCGCCGCTGCCGCGAACCCGGACCTGATCGTCCACGTCGTCGATGATTAGTTGGCAATCAGCAGACAGGCGATCCTTTAGGAGGATCAGATCGCGATCGATGCGCCCGTCAGCATCGATCATGAGAACGTTTACCTCTTGGTCCGTTGGCAAGAGGGCGATCCCGTCGGTCAGGGCTCGAGGGATGATAGTGACACGGTCGAGCACGCCGTAGTGAGCGAGGCTGTCCTGGATATGCGCAACGCGATCATCGGCGGCAGAGATTTGCCGTCGTGGCCCGCCTAACATAGGGTCGAAAGTGTAAACGTGACCGGGAAGCCCCGAGTCTTTCAGGCCGAGCGCTAAAGCGACTGTACCTGCGCCGAGCGCAGTTCCGATTTCGACGATCATTCCGCCTCGTTGGCCGACCTCATAGATTTTCTGATACACAGTTGGCGGCAGCATGCCGGAGCATCGTTCGATGACGCTCGAAAAATCCGCCAGTCGGTTCTGTGTTGTGGACTTCATTATACCCCCCCCGGGATTATGCTTTACTCGCCATTTTTGGCAGGGACGCGTTTCGCCCAAGCCGTTTGGAAACTGCTTGTACGCAGCGCTCCTTGTCGAGGCGATTCGCGATCTAGTCTCCCGAAACTCTTGCAGGGCCGGCTGACAATTGTCTAACTAATCTATAACCAATTGTAGAAATCTACTGCCTAAAAGGGTTCATTATGGAGCAATCTAACGGACATCAGCGCTCGTTATTCGGCAGTCCGTGCGGCGGAAGTACCCGCTAATTCAACGGCCTATGACTCTCATCATCTGAAATCAGGCCGACCAAAGCGCGAATCATACCCGTCACCAAGATCGCCTGCGCACGCGACAGTTCGATCGTGTCGGTAGACATGTCGCTGAGTTTGTCTTCCAAGGTGGCCTGTATTCCCATCGCTCCAGCGATAAGGATTTCGTCGTGGATCATGTCACCTCCGTCTTAGCGGCGGAGAACCCCCTCCCCCGCGATCATGGCTTGCTCCGACGCGTGCTGTCGGTGACGGCTTGTTGATAGAGGAGGCAATCCGTCGCAAGCCTCACCCGGCTGTAACTGGAAAGCCCATTACGATCGGCGAAAGACCGAATGTATTTGTCTTGGTCGCCGCTCTGAAGCGCGGTGCGACAGATCCGCGCGATTACTGGCACCTGCTTACGCGCGCGCGTTTCTGCCGCACGCACATCCTCACTGCGGGGCGGCCTGATCCCGAGGTCGAGGAACGACGGCTCGAGAGCTTGGATCGCGATGAGCATTGAAACGAACGTCATGTAGATCTCCCAACGTCCTTATGCGGCGGATACACCCTCCGCCGCACGCAGTTGCGAAGCTAGGTACTATTAATCAACGCCACGAGCGATCTGCCCGTCCGAAACCTTACACTGAAAATATCGCTCTTGCCGGTAGTTGCACCTGTCCGTGGATTACGAACAATTCGCTCATGATAGCGCTTAATAGCAAAACTACCGAAACCGCGTAATTCTATAGTCCCATCCTGCGACAGTTGGTCAATCATCGCGTTAAAAAACGCGTCAATAAGCCTCCGACAGTCTGCTTCTTTAAGGTCTGGATGTTGTTGAGCGATGCGTTGGATAAGATCGGTTTTTGTCACCTCGTCTCTCCTGTCCACATATCAGTCGACCCCTTTGAAATCGTTTCAGTGCGGCGGATATACCCTCCGCCGCAGGCGATCACGCCCCGCCTGAAACCGCGGTTTGTGAGAAGGCAACTGAGCGTTGTACCCCCAGCGATACCCCAACCCCACAGCGTTATCGACGGTCTCGATCGAAAAGGGATCATGTCTCCACGCCCGCCTGCTCTCGCCCACAATCGGACATTACGCAGAACTCGCCGGATTCCAATAGCGCACGTTCGTTACCTTTGGCTTAGCAGACTTTAACGTTAGGCACGAATATCGCTTATGCTCAATGTACATATCAGAGATGACACAGACTACCGTTTCCCTCGATAAATTAAATCCGCCTCAAGAGCGGATACTGCTAAATTCAGTACCTTGTTCGATGCTTCGAGAAGATTACCCCGTCCCCGTCCATCATGAACCAATTTGCTCCGCTTTTGGTACAACTCATCAAAAGCCCTAGCGTCGCTTTCGGAAAGCAAATGTCGAAATTTCGACATATAAGATTGCCGCAGTGACTGCTTCTTTTTGGAACGAAAGCGACCGATTAATTGTCGTTTTCACGTCGCTTGGAAAATCTTGCTTCTCGACAAAAGCCTCGATTTTTGAAATTGCCGACTGGTACTCACTCCCCACGTCGTTCTGATCGCAGAGCGCCTCAACAGCCGAAACACGAAGAACAAATTGCCCTTCTGTTTGCGGAACGAAGAACGAGTCGTTCAGAAGCGCGGCGCAATTGCGTTGACGGTCCGTCATGCCAGTCACCAAAGATGCCGACATTTCGAGACGTCGCTCCAAAGCGTCTGAAGCGATTAATGCGCTGCCTCGCGCATCGATACCGACAATCTTTACAGTGTTCTCCTTATAGACTATCAATCCATGCGTTTCCGCACGAAGAATTTTACCATCAACCGCCTTTACCGCATCGTGAATATCTTGGCTGAATTGGAGCGTAGTTTGGCTAAAGCCGATATCAATCCCAGTCATGGTCACTGCGCCGGCAACTAAGAGGATATCGCCCAATCGCTCGCCTGCCACTCGTGCTTCTTTCTCTGTCGCAAAATCTGACATCTTTAGGATAGCCCATTGTCCAAACGGATATGCATTTGCGCCGATTTCAAGGTTAGCTACGGGCAGGCCTGGAATAGATATTGCAATATCGCCGCTTACGTCGACCGTCAGAGGTGATAACAATTTGAAGCGATACCTAGCTCGGTAGGGCATAGTTTAAATTATTCCTCACAAACCGGTCCGCCGCATCTAACCGTTCACTGTATCGCTCACATACCGTAGCGGTCGAATGACATCAGTGTCGTCGCCTAAACAACCTGCCGCCGTTCCAACACAAATCTTCCTGTTCCGGACATTCATCCGGCGGAGGGTACCCCATCCGCCGTGGCCTCTCCAAACTCGCAGAAACCGGCGGTTTTCTACTTCGCCGATTAATGATGTACCCCGGCGATACCCCAAGGCCGACCGTGCTTATCGTTTCCGCCATTCTCTCGAGGGGCCAGACCAGTTGTCGAGAATGCTCTGACAGTACGCGTCGATGCGAACGAAATACTCGAATTTTTGGACAGCTCGTCCAAGACCGTCTGGCGAAGCTCCAGAACTGAACCGGCGGTTCAGCATTGCGACGACTCCTTCAGCCATTCCTCTTCTGCGCGATATGAAAGACGCCACAGCCTCGATCGGCACGCGAGCTTCGGAGTATCGGAGGGTAGGTCCGTGTTGCATGACGACAGCCCGGGCAAAATCTCTGTAGCTTAAAAGGACGTGGGCCTGCTGCTCGGTTAGTCCCTCTAGGTTCGAACTGGCATACGCAGCGAAGCACGATTCCATCATCGATACCGAGGCAGCAACGTCGTCCGGATACGTGGGTGGCAGATGAAGACTTTCAGTCGCTGCCATCAGTTACCTCGGTTGATTTTCGGATGCATTTTGCTGCTTACAGACTCGCGTCTCGACCGACGTCCTGATATGGAACAAAAATAGAACAGGAGGCACGAGTTAGAGCGCAGGGTTCAGTTTTCCGAGGTACGTCGGGGTGCATCCAAGGGTGTTCGCCATGTGTCATCAAATGCGCTGCCCTGGCTGAGCTGCGCGACGATCGCCATCGCGACCTGCTCGACGCTCGACGAGATCATCGCGCGATACAGACTGAGACGTCGCGATCTCATCTTCTGCAGCTCGAAGAATTGTGGGTAGCCGCGTGGCGAGCTCACGAGCGAGCGCGTCCCCGGCCAAACCCGGAGACCCTTCAAGCAAGCCACAGAAAGCATCAGTCAACGCGGCTGTGCTCGGAAGGCTAAGAGCGGCGGAAGGTGCCGCCAGCCCCCCAATGTACAAGCCAGCCGAAGCATGGCGGCCTGGTCGACTGGACCCATCGCAGCAAAAGCTCGCAAGAGATGCGCAGACCTCTCGTCATGGCTCGGAGCCTGGCGCTTCCCGGTCAGAATGAAATAACCGTCGACGCCCACCTCGGTCAGTCTGAGGAGGTACTGAATGTCGAATGGGCGCTTTCCCGATTCGTATTCTAGCTGGCTGCCGCGCTTAACGCCGCCAACTACACCAAAATCAGACTGATTCATGCCGCTACGTTCGCGCTCTTGCTTCAGGCGCGCCCCAATCTCGACAAGAGTGGACGAAGAATCGATCAAATCTACTTGACCCTGTTCGAATAATCGTCCAACTGTGGACGGTATTGACCAATAGAGCGGGCATAGCATGGTTTCGGCAGTCGCCAAGGATGAGGAACGTCGAGGCCGCCCGGTCGCGCCGCGTCCGGACCCGGCGCGGATCGAAGCACTGCGCGCTAGCATGTTAGCTAGGGGCCAAACGGTTGCCGCACTCGCTGCCGAAATTGGCGAAGAGGCGTCGAGCGTGTACAAAGTTCTGAGCGGTAAACGCGCAGCCTCTTCTGGCGTAGGACACCGGGTCGCAATCAAGCTGGGCCTGAAAGATTTCCCGGCGCCTGTTACGTCGCATGCCGTGTCGCCCGCCAACCTCGAGCCAACGCGATGACGTCGGTCGGAACAGTTTCCCTTGACCGCCAGCCTGGCGGCGAGCGTCGACGCCTTTCATTGTCTCCCTGTATGTCGTCGACGTCACCATTCCACCCTTTCGGCCGCTGGCAGACCGGTCGGAACCCTCGCGCCGGATCTCCCGAGCTCGGCGTGAGTGCCCCCCTCAGTCTGCTGCCACCCAAGGCGCATGAGGGAGCTGGCGGCGATCGTCTGCAACGATCGTCGCCAGTTCTTCGGGCAGCCGTCGCATGACAAAGCTCCGCGAAGCCGTGACGATCGAGAACACCCTCTACCGGGTGCTCGGGACGCTGACGATCGAGCGCGCGGCCGAAGTGACGGGCCGCGCCGAAAGCTACCTTCGTGCGCTATCGGATCCCGATAAGCGCGAGCGGCTTACGATCGACGACGCGATCGCGCTCGATCTTGAGTACCGAGCTGGCGGCCGTGAGGGCTATCCGCTGCTCGACACCTATACCCGCATCGTCGAGTCGGCTGCGGAAGCAAAGTTCGCCGAGGAGCATGCGACCGGTCGCCTGACGTTGGATTTCGTCAAAGAGACCGGAGAGGCATCCTGCGCGCTGATCGCCGCACAACTCCCCGGTGCCTCGCTCAAGACCCTGCGGACAGCCCTTCGTGAAGTCGAGCAGGCGGACAACGCCTCGGCAACCGTGATCGCACACTTGCAGGCGCGGATTCGCCGCGCGCGCGACGGCCCCAACCCCGCCCGACGGCTGACGCCGCCAACCGATTGACATCGCCGCCAACCGCGCCCGCCCGCTGATCAACGCGATCAACGGGGCGGGAAACTGCTGCCTGGACGATTTGCATGCCCGACCAACGCGAAGCCCTGAAAAATAGCGCAGCCGCCCTACGCGGAGAGGCATTGAAGCTGCAGGCGTTTAACCTGCCCAGCGACCATGACATTCCGGAGGGCATGCGACGGTTGCTCGATGCGATCGATCGCGTCGACGTCGTGACGTTGGCGAACTTCGACGTGCAGCCAAGCGCATGACGCCGGGCACTTACCTCCAGCGTCGCCGCATGGCTGCGGGCCTCGCGATCACTGACGTTGCCGCCGTGCTCTCCACCGAACCGCACCTAGCCGAGGCACGCGCGAGGCGAGTGGATCGAGCTGATCGAGGCGGACATCATGCCGGCGTCGTTCAACACGATCGTCGCGCTCCGCCGAGCATACAGCTTCGACCTAGCAGTGTTGACGGAGCTGGCCGCGTTCGCCCTCGCCGCTCCAATCACGCTTCCGCGGCTGTGCAGCGTTTGCGCGTGCAGCGACTTCAATGCCTGCATGGGGCACACCGGCCCTTGCAGCTGGGTCAACGACAACCTCTGCAGCAGATGCTTCGTCCTCGAGCCCGACGACCGCATTGCGATCATCGCCGATGCCGCGGCCGAGCAGGGCGGTGCGGCATGAGTGGCCTGCGCACCATTCACGCGATCGCCGTCATCTTGAGCGGCATAGCGCTCGCCTTGGTCCTGTTCGGATCGATCCGAAGCGGCATCGCTGTGCTGGCGATCGTCACCATCCTGCTGACGTGGAGCCTCGAGCAGCTCCGCGTCGCCCACCAGTCCCGTCCGGAGAACAGGTCATGACTCGTCAGCCTAAGATCGAGCGCGCCTACCGTCTTAACGAGCCGCACGTACGCGTCTTCGAGATCCATGAGCTGGATTGCGACTGCGCCGCCTGCGCGCCGTACGTGCCCAGCGATCCCGACCGGCTGACCGCAACGGATATGGGCAAGCTCGCCTGCCTCGGTGCGGCTGTCGGGTCCGCGATCATGTTCGCGATCGATCCGACCGGTGCCGCAGCCGCCCTGCTCGCGACGATCGGCATCGTTTCGTGATCGCCCGTCAATGGCTCGAGGAATCGACGGTCAGCATTCTCGGCTGCGATCCGGCCAAGGTCACGGACAGCGCGGAGCTTGAGCGCGACCTTGGCGCCGACAGTCTCGACTTCCTCGAGATTTTCATGACAGCCGAAGACCACTTCAAGATCGAGATCGCCGACGACGAGCTGACCAGCGTTAAGTCGTTCGGGCAGGCCGTGGCACTGATCGAGAGCAAGGTCGCGCCGGAATGAAACCGCCGCTCGCTCACAATCGGAACGGCAAAACCGAGCGCGAATACCGTGCCGGCTGCTCCGTGTGTTGGGGCGAAAAGGTCCATTGGACGACGGCGAATGCCCAGGCCCTAGCGGTGCAGCACCACGATCGAACGGGTCATGAAACCTGGTGCGATATCGACGCAAGGAGTCGATACGGCAGAGCCGCGCCGGACGATCGTCAGATCGACATCGAGGACATGATTGCGTCCGCCAGTTCAGGAGACGCGCCGGGTTGCGCCTCCCTTAGCACAGCCTACGAGGCTGCAAAGGAAGCACGTCCATGAGCGCGCACGCTCCAGAGCGCGTCGGTATCGCGGGCGCGGTATTGATCACCGGAATATCCCGCCGCACGCTGCAGGAGCTCGCGCCATCGATTCCCGGCGCGAGCAAGCCGGCAGGGCGCTGGCTCTTCGCCGTCGCCGAACTCCGCGCTTGGGTCACTCGAACAACGAAGAGGCCTTCATGCCGAAAAACATATACATCCGCGCGGGCATCTACTGGGCGCGCTTCAAGGTCGGGGGCGTCGAATACCGCGAAAGCCTACGAACGCGTTCTGAGCGGGTCGCGGTGAAGAGGTGTGCACTCTTGCGCGAGCAGGTCGAAGACGAGTCAGTCTTCGGCGTTGCAGGCCCCGTTAGTTGGGCAGACGCAGTGGTGAGCTGGAGCGAGCGCATATCCACAGCAGTCGGCGCGCAGACCTATACCCGCTATCTTTGTAGCTTGCGCCAGGTCCGCGGCCATTTCGACCAGCTGTCCGTGCAGCAGATCTCTGCGGAGGTTCTGAAGGACTTGATCAAGGCCCGCCGTCGCGCCGGGGTGAAGAATGCCACGATCCGTCGCGATCTTACGGCGGTCTCAAGTGTCCTCGACAATGCAGCGGACGAGGGGTGGATCGCTGACAATCCTGCAGTTGGTCTGAATCGACGCCGCATTGTGCCGGAGCGCACCGAGCGTATCGTCCTGCCTCAAGAGGCTTCGATCGCGATGGTCTTTCCTCGCCTCGTCCCTCGCGTAAGGGATCTGTGCGAATTCACGCGCGAGACTGGCCTGCGTCTAGATGAAGTAACCGGTCTGGGTCACGCGGCGATCGACCGCAAAGAGCGCACGATCACCGTCGAGAAGGGCAAGGGCGACAAGCTACGCGTCGTTCCACTGACGAAGGCTGCGGAAGCGATCATTGATCGGCAGCCGCGATATATCGGCAAGCCCTGGGTGTTCTGGAAGGACAAGGGGCAGCGCCTGATGGACGTGTCTTCGCGGCTCGGCGATCTGACGCGCCGGGTGGCACAGAAAGCGGCACGCGAGGGACTGGAGTTTCATCGCTTCAGCCACCACGACTTTCGTCACCTGTTCGCCGTCGAATACCTGCGTTCTGGACGTGGCTCGATCTACGACCTGCAAGGCGAATTGGGGCACAGCACGATTACTGTCACCGAGCGCTATCTGGCGTTCCTGACGCCCGACCAGGTGAAGAGCGCAAAATCGACGACGGCACAACGCGGGGCACACTCCCCACGGTTCGAGGCCGCGATCGCCTAATGAAACTGCGCGTTTCTGCCCTTTTTGCACCGCTTCCCAAGATGCCACGCCACGTCTTCCCTAAACCGTAGGCCGCGTGTTCAAATCTCGCCGGGGGCACCATAAGTCATTGATTTTCTTAGTTTTTATTCCGCGACCCGGAAAACACTTTATCGTGCCGGGGTACACCTGGGGTACGTTTCGGGGTACATTTTCCCTAACACACTGAACGAATGGGGTTTGGGAACATTTCAGCGAAGACGACTGCGCAGTCAAAAATTGACGGTGCGGCGTAAATCCATTGAACTCGGCCACTTTTCGATAGGAAGCGTGTTCGCGTACCCTTGGCCAACGGCTGAGATAACCGTAGGCCATCAGCACCGATCTGAACACTATAAAGAAGCTGATGGGCCAACGGTTCATAAAACCGTAGGCCGCGTATTCAAATCTCGCTGAAACGCGCAGGCGCACGTCATCCCGCTTGGTCCGTGGGGGCGCGACGTATTTAAGCAGGCCACGGGAGTATGGTAGACACCAGACGGCGGCGGCGGACTGGTAGATCCGCGCAACTGGTATCGGGTCCGAGATCGCGTCCATGCCCGGATGGAAGGATTGCAGGGCGTCCAATAGATCGCTGGGGGTTCCACGACCTACGGCGCACGCTCCAATCCGATACCGTTCGGCTTTGCATCACATTCGAAGTGGCGGAAGCCATGCTCAACCACGCGCGCCAAAGGTTGGAACGGCGCTACGATGTGGGCGACCTATTAGGCTTCACGCGCGATGGCTTTGCCCGACGGGAAGCGTATGTCACCGCTATCGCGCGCCAAGAAAGCTTAATCGATCCTAAGGTGCCGGTCGTTGCGGTTTAGGCCAACTACATCGCTTAGGGGAAACTCAGCGGGGCCATACGGGTACAGTCGGCAAATGATTGGGTCAACGAACTTAGGGAAGCTACCTACCGAGCCGATGGTGCCACGAGCCTAACAGCCATAGCCGCCCACCTCAACGCTCAGGGCATCACAACCAGCCAAGGGGGACAATGGCTGACCTGCTCCCCAGAATTCATGCCATTGGTAAGTTAGCTCGTCAGATGGAGACGAGTGATGCGGCGAGGCCGATTTACCGAGGATCAGATCATTGGCGTGCTGCGCGAGCATGAGGTTGGCGTGAAGACCGCCGAGCTGTGCCGGAAGCATGGAATCAGTGACGCGACGTTCTACAACTGGAAGGCGAAGTACGGCGGGATGACCGTGTCGGAGGCGGCGCGGTTGCGAGCGCTCGAGGACGAGAACCGCCGGCTGAAGAAGCTGCTGGCGGAGTCGATGCTCGACGTGTCGGCGCTGAAGGATCTGCTGGGAAAAAACTGACCCGGTCTGGAGATCGCTACGCTGCGGTGGAGAAGCTGATGGCCGACCACAGCTTCTCCGAGCGTCGCGCCTGCAGGCTGATCGGGGTCAACCGGTCGGCGTGGCAATATGAGCCGCTTCGCGGGAAGGACGATGCTGTCCGCGAGCGGATGCGCGAGATCGCGAACGAACGTCGTCGCTTCGGCTATCGACGGCTGGCGATCCTGCTCAAGCGAGAGGGCAAGGGCATGAACCTGAAGAAGGTGTATCGGCTGTATCGCGAGGAGCGACTGACGGTGCGCAAACGTGGCGGTCGCAAGCGCGCGCTGGGCACGCGGGCGCCGATGGCGATCCCGCAAGAACCCAACCAGCGCTGGTCGCTCGACTTCGTATCGGACTCGTTGGCCTGCGGCCGGCGGTTCCGCATGCTCAACGTCATCGACGACTACAGCCGGGAATGCCTGGGATGCATCGTCGACACCTCGCTGTCGGGTCGGCGGGTCGTTCGCGAGCTGAGCGCCATCGCCGAGCGTCGCGGGCTGCCGTGCATGGTGGTCAGCGACAACGGCACCGAGCTGACCAGTCATGCCGTCCTCGCCTGGTGTCAGGACACCGGGGTCGAGTGGCACTACATCGCCCCGGGGAAGCCGCAGCAGAATGGCTTTGTGGAATCGTTCAATGGTCGCTTGCGCGACGAGTGTCTGAACGAACACCTGTTCCCCTCGCTGGCTGCGGCGAGACGGATCATCGAGGCATGGCGGACGGACTACAACACCGTGCGTCCGCACAGCAGTCTTGGCGGGATGGCTCCCGCCGAGTTTACGAACCGCCCCCGCCAGGGGCATATGGAAACCGAAGCTAAGTTATCAGCGGCCTGAAAACGGGGAGCAGGTCATGGCACCCTCAGTACGTCGAGCTGATCGACCGTCGCATCCACAGCATCACGGTCTAGGGGTATTTCAGCATCTTCAAGCGCGGCATAAAGGGCGTTTATCAGCATTGCGGCGAGCAGCACCTGCATCGCTACTTAGCCGTATATGAGTTCCGCTATAATTACCGCATCGCGAACGGCGTTGACGATAAGGCGCGCACGGTCGAAGGTCTGAAAGGTATCATCGGCAAGCGACTGACCTATAAGGGGCCTGACGTCGCGATTTAAGTAGGAACGCTGTGTTGTTGCCCCCTAAAGGCCTGACAGGGCCTCGCAGGTTTGCGCGATGAACTCGCGGGGTGATCGATAGCGCAAAGCGCGGTGCGGATGCACCTCGTTATAGTGGGCGAACCAGCCAGGCAGTTGGTCAATGACGCTTTGCGCATTTGGCCTGGGGTTCACACGGACATAATCGCGCTTGAGGGTGCGAACGAACGCCTCAGCCATGCCATTCGATTGAGGGCTGCTGACCGGGGTCGTGCGCGGTATCAGCCCAATGCCCCGGGCGAACGCACGTGTGTTGCGAGCGGTGTAGCAGCTGCCGTTATCGGTGAGCCACTCGATCGGTTCGGGCACGCGGTTCACCTGGCCGTAGCGATGCTCGACCGTGGCGACCATCAGGTCCTGGACGTCCTCGGCGGTGATGCCGCCCGTCGTCGCCACGTGTCCCATGGCTTCACGGTCGCAGCAGTCGAGCGCGAATGCGACACGCACCTTCTCGCCATTGTCGCAGGTGATCTCCAACCCGTCGGAACACCAGCGGGTGTTGCGGAGGTCGACGGCGACCCGGCCGTCGTGACGACGTTCCTCACGGCGTTCGCCACCTCGCTGTAGGAGCAGCCCGTGCACCTTCATGACGCGGTAGACGCGTTTCGGATTGGGCGCTTCGCGCCCGGTCTTCTCGGCCTTCCGGCGCAGCAGAGCATGAACGCGGCGATAGCCATAGGTTGGCAGATCGGCGACGAGCGCGCGGATGTCGTGGACCAGCTCAGCATCCGGCAGTGGTGGTCGTCCGCGTGGCCGGGGCGCTGGGCGATGGCGCATTGCGGACAGGTGTGGGCGAGCAATGCCGACCGCCTCGGCGACCGCGCTCACCGTCCATCCCGTGGCAACGAGGTCGAGCGCAACAGCAGTTTTTTTGGGCCTGCGGCCCGGGACACGGCCTCGCGGAGTAGCTCGTTCTCCATGGCCTTCTTGCCGAGCAGCCGGTGTAGTTCGCGCACCTGCGCCTCGAGCGCACGGTACTCGGACGCCGGCACCACTTCCTCGCCAGCTGCTGCGGCGGTCAGCGCACCCTGGGCCATCAGGCGCCGCCAGGTGAAGATCTGATTGCCGCCGATGCCGTGCCGGCGGGCGACGAGCGACACGCTCATCCCCGGTAGATACGTCTCCTCGACGATCCGGACCTTTTCCTCCGGTGTCCACCGCCTCCGGCGCTGAACACCGGAGAGAACCTCGCCATCGTTGTAACGCCTGGTCGTACCGTCAGTCATATGCCTCACTCTTATCTAAGAGCGGGGCCCTGTCAGGTCATTTAGGGGGCCACCTCACGCTGTCTGACCGACCACGAGTTCGCGCGCTACGTCAATGACGTGCTTCGTACTCCGAAGGTCATTACCGATTCCATCAGCTGAATTGATAAAAACAACCCCGACTACGTCACATGCCGGTTGCCGGTTTTTTCACCCGAAAAACCACATTTCCGGCTGCGCCTCGACCTGCTCGTTCACGTTCGCAAACTGCCGATGAAATCGACGTTTACCTTGATATTTGGGGAAAGAATTTTCTCTCTGGACGTGAACCCTGGGTTGACTCATACCAACCGCGTAAACGGCAAAAGAGAGGTCATTCGAGGGACGCATTGGACCCGATGGCCGTGCCATACAGCGGAGCGTGACAAGCGCGAGTTAGGGCATCAACAATGGTTCAATCACTTCCTCTTAGAGGCGAATATCTCGTTCCGAGGCAGGTATGACCATCCGCCATATCTCCCTGAGCAGATTGGGCTAGGGGGTATGATCGTTTCTCTTTCCGAGCGATTCTTGAAGGCCGCGATTTGCGAGCAGACCGAGGTCATAGCCACTTCGCAAGGCTATGAGGTGACGCTGCCGCAAGTTTACGCCAGCGGTAACGTGGTGGCCGTCACCGTAGCTGCGGAAGCTGGCGGCTTCGTGGTTCACGACAACTCGTATGCTGCGATGCTCCTAGAGCGTAGCGGCACCGTAAGGGCTGCATCTTTGACGCGTGAGGTTGCGGCAGGAGTAGAGGCGTATGGCTGCGAGGTTGTGAACATGCGTGTGGTGCGGCGCTGCTCCACACTCGATGAAGTGGCTATTTCCCTAACATTGGTGGGCTGCGCTTCGCGCCTTATTGCTGATCAGGCGTTGGCGGTAGATCGTGCACCCCTGTTCGACTTCAAGGCAAAGCTGCTGGGCAAAGTGACGGGCCTTATTGGTGCCGACCGGATTGAACCTAACCGCGATGTTACTGGCCACTTAGGCAGCCGTTATAAAATTGCGTTTGCCGTACTAAGTCAATCAAACGGTCGCCCAATTGCCTTCGTAGAACCTATTGCCGACCCATCGGCTTTGCCGAGAAAGTTCAAGGAGTTTTACGACATAAGCTTGAACGAGAGCTATGCAGGGATTGAGCGTGTCGCTGTATTAGACGACAGCAAGACATTCCCACCCGGCGACGCACTTCTTATGCAGGAGGTCGGCTCTTTGGTGCGATTCTCAGATGCAGCAAATATGGTTTCACAGTGGGCGACAGTCCAATGAACACAACCCCTCGTTCCCAGCTAGACAAGTTCAAGGAAGCCGCGCGCGATCTTGGAAACCGACGACGACCCCGAGCGCTTCAAGGATAGGCTAGGGAAGCTGGTGAAGTATAAACCGGTGGAGAAGCCGGAGTGATCGGGCTCGCGCTGGCGTTTGCGTTGCAGGTGAGCGTTCAGCCGAAGCCTTGGATGGCCTACGGTCCCGGTGTCCAATCCTGCGGTCACTGGACACAGGTGCGTCGCGACGGCGGCATCGATAACGCGACAATGCAGACTTGGCTGGCCGGGTTTATCTCCGGACAGAACGCCGTGCTGTCGGCAACCAATTCCATAACGAATATTCTTGAGGGCTCCGACATTCCCGGCGCCAACGCGTGGGTTGATAATTACTGCGCTGCCCACCCGCTCGCTCCGTTGTCCGAAGCGGCGCTGAAACTATCAGTTGTCCTGTTTCAGCGCCGAGCTGCTCGTTAGGTTTGTAAAGTACATAATCGCCATATGTTTACCAGCAAATCGCGCGGCCCCTACAATCGACGAGCACGCGGCCCAAGCGTATCGAACGACACCCTTTTCGCCATAATCACGGCGACCGTCATCACAGGTTTGTTTGCGTTAGTGGGCTTTTTGGTCGACACCCTACTCGTGACCAAGCTCAGGCTTCACACCCCTGATCTATTCGAAAGCCGACCTCGAAGCCGTGCCTGCCGCTGAGCGCACCTTTTTCCTCATGGCTACCAGCGTGGCGAACGATACTCAGGCGCTTAACAAGACACTCGCCATCATCCTCCAAACCGCTGAGGGCAATCACCGGATCATCAACCAAGGCAACTCAGCTTACGGCTTCCTGATATTACGGCTGATAGCGGGGCGGCTCAACGAGGCTTGGAAGGTAGTCCGCAAGAATAAGGACATGATCGAGAAGCACTACGAAGGCGATCTCTCCAGCGAGGCACGCGAGGGGCTCAAGGCGCTATTTGCTTATTTCGACCACCCCAAGCCCGGAAGCCTCATTTGGCGGGTGCGTGACGTGGCCGCGTTCCATCACGATGAACGGCATGTCGCTGCGGCGTTTGCGTCCCTCGATGTCGATGACGATCTCGGCGACTACCTCCACGAGCGCGTGGGCAACACACTTTTCTACACCACCGAAGTGCTTCAATACGAAACCCTCAGAAACTTAGCTGGCACCGCTGACACTGCCGAAGCGATCAAGCAGTTGATCGACGACACGCGCGACCAGACGACGAACTTCAACTCATTCATCTACGGATTCACGCTCGTTTTTGCCGAACGTTACCTGAGCCGCTCGCTCGCCCGGTTGCCAGATGAGTTTGACGAGCTTGACGTTCCAGTCCTTACCAACCTTCAGCTTCCATATTTCTCAATCCTGCCACGCAAAGGGTAATGCTCGAAAGGATCTACACTTTCGCTTCCTACCTGCGTGATGAGCTCAAATTATTGAAACGGAACGTCGTCATCGATCTCACCCTGGCCGAGGCCAACTTTAGGTTGCGCTTCGGCGGGTAGCGGGTAAGCGTGGCCGGCAGACCGCAGATTACGCGGCTTGCGCCACTGGCTCTGCGGTTTGCGCGGACCAGTTCCAGGGCATGAGTTCGTCCCATCGCGCGGCCGGCCAATCCGCTGCGATCTTCCCAGTGACGTCGGCGATGTAGGCCTGCGGGTCGACGCCGTTGGCCTTGCAGGTCTGGATGACGGTGTAGATCGCCGCGGCGCGCTCGCCGCCCGTTTTCGAACCAGCGAACAGCCAGTTTCGCCGTCCGACGGCAACGCCGCGCAACGCGCGTTCGGCGATGTTGTTGTCGATCTCCAGGCGCCCGTCATCGAGGAAGCGACACAGTGCGAGCCATCGCTTCGTGCCATAGGCGATAGCCTTGGCCATGTCGGACTTTGGCGACAGGCGGCGCAGTGCTGCGTCCAGTGCCTCGCGCAGCGCATCGACTAGCGGCTTCGTCCGGTTCTGCCGCGCCGCCAGCCGCACGTCAGGCGGCCTGCCGCGGACCTCGGCCTCTATGCTGTACAAGGCACCGATGCGTTCAAGAATCTCGGTGGTCAGCGGCGTGGCAACCCGCTCGTGCAGGTCGAACACCTTGCGCCTGAAATGGGCCCAGCACGCGACTTCTGTGACGCCGCTTCGATAGAGCCCGTCGTAACCGGCATAGGCGTCGGCCTGGAGGAAGCCTCGAAATCCGGCGAGATGGGCTTGCGGATGTGCACCGGTACGGTCGGTCGTGAAGCGATACCATGTCGCTGGCGGAGCCGTGTTACCGGAGGCGCGGTCATCGACTGCATAGACCCATAGTCGCCCGGTCGCGGTGCGTCCGCGGCCTGGGTCGAGCACCGGGACTGGCGTGTCGTCCGCGTGGATCTTGTCGCCTTTCAGCACTTCCTCGCGGATGCGACTGACGATGGGGTCAAGCAGCGCGGCTGCATGACCGACCCAGCCCGCCAGCGTCGAGCGGTCGATGTCCAAGCCTTGGGCCGCCATCATCTCGGACTGCCGATAAAGCGGCAGGTGATGTTCGAACTTCGAGACGACGACATGGGCCAGCGTTGCGAATGTCGCCTTTCCGCGTGCGACTGCCTTCACCGGGGCAGCCGCCTGGACGATCTTCTCACACGTCCGGCAGCTGTATTTCGGTCGGACGTTCCGCACCACGCGCCAGTGCACCGGCAGGACGTCGAGCATCTCATGGGCGTCCTGCCCGAGACGGCGTAGCGTACCGCCGCAGTCCGGGCATGTGCAGGCGCCGGAGGCGGGTTCGTGGACGACCTCCTCGCGTGGCAGGTGGTCGGGCAACGCACGGACTGATGCCGGTCGCCCGGGCGTGTCTGACAAGGCTGCGCCGGTCTCCGGGACTGCGCTCTCGGTTTCCAGTTCCTCGAGCGCAAGTTCGAGCTGAGCAATCTCGCGCGTCAGCTTCTCGGAGGATGCGCCGAACTGCATCCGCCGCAGCCGGGCGATCTGACCACGCAGTGTCTCGATGAGCAGGTCGCGAGCGGCAAGTGCTGCATTGGCCCGGGCGAGCGACGCCTCCAGCACGGCAATCCGGGCCTCGGCATCAGATGGGGCAAGAGGGGCTTGCGACACCTCATTTTCATAGCAGTTCGCCCACTCTCACACGAGCAAAAATGGCAGAAAAGCTATGTTTTTAGCCTGCCAATGTTGGTGACCAAGTCCGCTCGGGGCGGCGCCAGTCGATGCCCTCCAGAAGCATCGAGACCTGCGCCGATGTCAGCGCCACTGTGCCGGTCGCGGTCACCGGCCAGACAAAACGGCCCCGGTCCATCCGCTTCGAAAACAGGCAAAGTCCCTGACCGTCGAACCATAGCAACTTGATCAGGTCGCCGCGCCTGCCGCGGAACGCGAACAGCGCACCGGAATGTGGTTTCTCCCGGAGCACCTGCTGCACCAATACCGCCAGGCCATCGAAGCCCTTGCGCATGTCGGTGACGCCGCACGCCAGGAATATCCGCGTCGATGTCGGCTGCGGGATCATCGCGCCAGCACGCTGATCACGCGCGACAGCGCCTCGGCGTCGACCGTGCCGTCGACGGTCAGTCGGACACCCGAAGGCAGCTCGATGCCGATCTGCCCCGTGGTCCGGGCGTCCGCTGCCACCTCGACGGGCGGCGCCGACAGCATCACGGGCGGCTCGCTGATCCGGACTTCAGCAAATGCGGTCTGGGGCCGGGCCGGCACTCCACTCAGTGCACCCGACATAGCTTGACGCCGCCACGTGTAGATCGCGCCGCTGCCGACCTCGTGACGCTCGACCGCCGCCCGGACCGACCCATCCGGCCCAAACGCATCGCGTAGGATCGCCAGCTTCTGCTCGACCGTCCAGCGGCGTCGACCCGACACCCGACCGACAATCTCGATACGACCACTCATACGACCGGTCGTATGACTACTCGCTACATCTGCGGCTGGTTCGATAGTCTCGTCTGACATCACGGCCCCGTTCAAAGAGCCGCCATCAACCCGTCGAACGCTCCGCCTACAAGGCGACCTTCAGACCACGCTTACGGTAGCGGCGTGCCGCTTGTAGGTGCAATTTCACGCTGCGGACTAGGCCTGCGCTATGCCAGCGAATAGCCCCCCTTCAGTGTCGCACGTGGCTACAAGAGCCACGGTTCAAAAAGCAGTAGGCCACGGTGCTACCCCACCTAGGGCCGTATATACCACGTCTGGGGTACAGCTGGGGTACGGTAGCTCGTTACTTGGAGTCACAACGTAACGTCTAAATTAGCTTAAAATGCGGTTTTTCAGCAATCGAGCGAAGGGAAACGTAACACACTGTACCATCCGAGTTCATTGTGACTGATTTCAGCATATTCCTAAACCGTAGGCCGCGTGTTCAAATCTCGCCGGGGGCACCAACTTTTCCGCAGTAGGCCGCTGCCGCTTTGGTGGCATCCAGACGCCGGAAGGCCGGCACGTTTATCCGCAGCAGCGTTTGGATTTCTTTCCCGAACCGCATGGGCATGGATCGTTTCGGCCGATCTTCGTCGGCGTGGTAACCACCGGTGTGCCTGATGATGCACCCGCGCTTTGGGAATGCGCTGCATGGAGTTTCAGGGACCGCGGCGACGATCTGCGCGGGGGCGTGCTCGTCGAGAGCATTGACCTCGACGCTGTCGAGTTCGGTCTCGTTGGTGACGACGGCGATCAGGGACATGATCTGCGCCACGGCGTTGGCGGTATCGGGATCGGTGCCGTCACCCAACGCGGTCCAGCTTTCCGGCCTGAGCGCCACCGCTTCGGCGAAACCGTCGATCCAGGCTTCCCAGAGGACCTCGCCATTGCGGTCGTCAGTGTCGAAGATCGGCTGGGGCTTGCCGCGGGTCAGGTCGCGAACGATCTCGGCGTAGCGTGCCATCACCGCATCGACGAACCACTGGACGTCGCCGGGATCGTCGAACGGCGGGTCGACGCTATCGTCCGAGCCCCAGATGCTCTGGAGCCACTCGCTCTGCGGGATCGTATCGGGGCCTACCACCAAGCCTGTCAGAAAGCCGTCGAGTTCGGTGAGCAGCATCGGCTCCTCGAGTGGAAGGTCGGCGAGCGCGCCGTCGAGACGTCGGAAACGGGAGGGGAGGTTTTTCATGGGTTCGGGTCGGCTGCCTTGGAGAATGCAGTGCGTCTTAGCCTGCTGATGATGTGCGCTGCCAGCGACGAGTGGTACAAAGCCCTGCGCCAACCGGAATGGACGGGGCGCGTGACACTTGCCTCGTGCAGGCGATCCTTCCATTGCATTCGAGTCGCCCACCGGATCGGGAATTCGTACGTGATCAGAACACTTTGCCGTTTCGCCGTGCTGGCCTCGGTCGCCACGATGGCATCCGCGCAGACGGCCCCCTCCCCCATAGCGGTCCAGTCTCCGGCCGACGTTTACGGGCCACTGTTTCGGGCTGTGCAGCAACGCCATGTTTTCGCGGACGGGAAGACGTTCGTCGACGCGGTGCCGAAGCGTGCGGCCGAGGCGATCATGGCCGACTATGTGCGGACCAAACCTGCCGGCCCGGCCCTCAAGGCGTTCGTGCTCGCCAATTTCGTGGTGCCGGGGGAGAATGATCGGGGCTCGGGCGATCTCAGGACGCACGTCCGCACGCTCTGGCCGCAACTCGTGCGCCAGCCGGTCGCGCCGGTCGCGGGCAGTTCCGCGCTGCCGCTCCCTGCCCCCTATGTCGTGCCGGGCGGGCGCTTCCGCGAGATCTATTACTGGGACAGCTATTTCACGATGCTCGGGCTGAAGGTCGATGGCCAGCAGCCGCTGGTGGAGTCGATGCTCGAGGATTTCACCAGTTTGATCGAGCGGTATGGGCATATCCCGAACGGGACGCGGACCTATTATCTCAGCCGGTCGCAGCCGCCTTATTATGCGCTGATGCTCGACCTTTCGACCGACACCGATCCGGCGGTAGCCAAGCGGCGGCTGGCGGCGCTGCGGGCGGAATATGCGTTCTGGATGAAGGGCACCGCGTGCGTCGACGGCAAGCCCGCCTGTCTACGCGTGGTGCGGATGCCCGACGGGAGCGTGCTGAACCGCTATTACGACGACCGCGGTACGCCGCGTGACGAATCCTATGTCGAGGACGTCGCCACCGCGGCGAAGGCGGCGCCCCGACCCGTTGCCGACACGCAGCGCAACCTGCGGGCGGGTGCGGAAAGCGGGTGGGATTTCAGTTCACGCTGGCTGCGTGATCCGCAGTCGCTCGCGACGGTCCACACCACCGACATCGTGCCGGTCGATCTCAACAGTCTTTCGTGGGCGATGGAACGCCGCATCGCCGAGCGCTGCCAAACTGTGGGCGACGCGCCGTGCGCGACTGCGTTCACGACGCTCGCGGCGAAGCGTAAGGCCGCGATAGACCGCTATCTCTGGCAAGCGACGACCGCGCGCTATGCCGACTGGGACCTGTCGACGCGCAAGCCCACCGCGAGCATCAATGCGGCGATGCTGCACCCGCTGTTCGTCGGTCTCGCCTCGCAAGCGCAGGCAAAGGCCATTGCCGCGACGGTGCGTAGATCACTGGTGGCCGAGGGCGGCTTGCGGACGACGACGCTAAACACGGGGCAGCAATGGGACGAACCCAATGGCTGGGCGCCGCTGCAATGGGTGGCGATCGCCGGGCTGGCGCGGAACGGCGAACCGGCGCTTGCGAAGGACATCGCCACGCGCTGGCTCGGGACGGTCGGCGCGGCCTATGCCGAAACGGGCAAGATGCTGGAGAAATACAATATCGAGCAGCGTACGCCGGGTGGTGGCGGCGAATATCCGGTGCAGGACGGCTTCGGCTGGACCAACGGCGTGACCAGCGCGATCCTCGACCGCTATCCCGACCTGGCGCAGCAGGCGAAGTAAGGCAGGCGCTAGCGAACGTTCCGGCGGCAATGGTTGCTTACGGCACCCGGCGCCACATATGGACGTGCAATGCTCGACCCAGCGCCCGCCAGCCAGACCGACGTCGCCGATATGCTCACACCGGATTTCGTCGTCATCGACGTCGAGACGGCATGCTCGCGCGTCAGCAGCATCTGCCAGGTCGGAATCGTCGGGTTTCGCGACGGCCGCGAGATCTTCGAATACGAGACGCTGGTCGATCCGCGCGACGAGTTCAACATGTTCAATACCCGGATCCACGGGATCACCGAACAGCACGTCACCGGCAAACCGTGCTTCGGCGACATCCACGGCATCGTCGATGGCCATTTGTCGGGCCGGACGACGGTGGCGCATTCCTATTTCGACAAGGGGCGCACTCGCCGCGGCGTGCCGTATCCATGACCGTCCCCCGATCGAGACGGTCTGGCTCGACAGCGTCCGCGTGGCGCAGCGCGCCTGGCCCGATCTGGCGAGCCACCGGCTGGGCGGCCTCGCGCAATATCTCGGGATCGCGCACAAGCATCACGACGCGCTGAGCGATGCGCGCGCCGCCGGCTGGGTGATCGTCAAGGCGATAGACCATACCGGCATCGCGCTCGACGAGTGGCTGAAACCGCCGCGCAAGCCCGGCCCTGCGCCGCGCCCTGCACCAACCGGACCGCTCAGCGGCGAACGTATCGCGATCCTCGGTGAGCCTCGCGACGGCCGGCTTGCGTGCGCGATTGCCGCGCTTGGCGGGCGGATCGTGTCAGCGGTCGGCAACACGACGACGATGCTGGTCATCACCGGGCGTGCGCCGTTCTGCTATTCGGTGCGCAACAGCGGCGGGTATCGCCGGGCAGAGCAGTATCGGCGGCTCGGCGGAACGATCCGCGTGGTCTCCGAGGTCGAGCTCGATCTGCCGGCTATCGCGGCCAGCTTTACGGCAGCCTGAGCAGGCGCGTGCTGCCGGCAAGGTGAAGGCTTAGCGACCGTCCGCCTTGGCAAACGCCAGATGGGGTGCGACCATTGTTCCAAAGCGATAGCGGAGGGCGATATGCGGTTGGCGACTTGGGGAATGGCGGTCGGCTTGCTGGCCGCACCGGCGACGGCGCAACGCGCGCAGGTCGCGAGCGGCGCGATTGAGGGCACGCACGTTTCGACCGCCGCGACGCCGATCGATGCGTATCTCGGCATCCCCTATGCGGAAGCACCGATCGGCCCGTTGCGGTGGCAGCCACCGCGACCCGCTGCGCAGTGGATCGGTGTACGCAAAGCCGACCGCTTCGGTGCGCGCTGCATGCAGCAGCCGCTGTTCGCCGACATGAAGTTCCGTTCGCCCGGTATCAGCGAGGATTGCCTGACGCTCAACGTCTGGACGCCGGCGGGCACGAAACCGGGCGCGCGGCTGCCCGTGCTGTTCTACATCCACGGTGGCGGCGCGATCGCAGGTGACGGGTCGGAACTGCGCTATGACGGCGCGGCGATGGCGCAGAAGGGAATCGTCGTCGTGACGATCAATTACCGGCTCGGTGCGTTCGGGTTCCTCGCGACCAGCGCGTTGGCAGCGGAGTCGCCGACGCATTCCGCAGGAAATTACGGCCTGCTGGATCAAGCTGCGGCGCTGGCGTGGGTCCGGCGCAACGCCGCCGCGTTCGGGGGGCGATCCGGCGCGGATCACGATCGGCGGCGAGAGCGCGGGATCGATGTCGGTCAGCGTGCTGATGACCTCGCCACTCACCCGCACGCAGTTCGTAGGAGCAATCGGCGAGAGCGGTGGCGTGCTGCCGCCGACCTTCCGCCCCAAGCCTCTCGCGGTGGCGACGAAGGACGGCGATGCGTTCGCGGTCGCGGCGGGTGCGTCGTCGCTCGACGTACTTCGGGCGATACCGGCCGAGGCTTTGCTTGCTGCGCAGGGTACGCAGCGGTTCCGCGCGGACTTCATCGTCGACGGGCAGTTCCTGACGGAGCCGCCGATCGATACCTACACGGCGGGGCGCGTGGCGCGCGTGCCGTTATTGGTCGGTGCGAACTCGCAGGAGGGAAGCTGGACGAGCATTCTTGCCGGGCAACCGCCGACGGTGGCGAATTATCGCGCGGGCGTCGCGAAGCTCTGTACCGATCCGGATGCGCTGCTCGCCTTATACCCGGCGAAGTCGGATGCCGACGTGCCCGTCGCGGCGACCGCGCTGGCAAGCGATGCGTTTCTCGGCGCCTCGACGTGGCAGTGGTTCGACCTGCACCGCCGGACGCGACAGCCGACCTATTATTATCATTTCGCGCATCCCCGCCCGGCTGCGCTGCCGCCGCTGACCAACCCCGACGTACCGCCGATCGGGGCGGTGCACAGCGCGGAGATCGAATACGCGCTGGGCAACCTCGACACGAACCCGGCTTATGCCTGGACCGCGGACGATCGCCGGATCTCGACGGTGTTCCAGGGGTATTTCGCCGCGTTCATCAAGACCGGCAACCCGAACGCTGCCGGGCTGCCGAACTGGTCGCCTGCACCGTCCGCGGGGGGCGTCATTCCGCGCCAGATCGTCGACGTGCAGACGCGCTCGGAACCGTTCGTCGAGCAGGCTCGCTATGTCGCGGCGACACCGTTGCTCGAACGGCGGGTGCCCTGAACTAGCGGACCCGTGCTAGATCTGGCCGACGAAGACCACGCCGGGCACCGGCAGCGTCTGTCCGGTTGCGGTCAGTCGGCCATCGGGTTCGATCCTGAAGATCGCCAGCGTGCCTGATCGCTCGTTGCCGACGAGGACACTGCGCTGCGCTTCGAGAACCAGCAGGAAACGCGGCCACGTGCCGCCGCTGGGGGATATGCTGGAGCAGGCTCGGCACGCCTGACGCATCGAGCGCGAAGACGGCGACGCTGTCATGGCCGCGGTTCGAGACGTAGAGCCGCCGCCCGGCCTGGTCGATCGCGATATGCGCGGCCTGCGACGCGCCCCTCGTACCCGCTCGGCAGCGTCGAGACCGTGTGGCGGGTCGCGAAACTGCCACCTGCGCGCGCGTCGAGCATGATGACCGTATTGGACAGTTCGCATACCACGTAGGCGAGCGGGCGGCGGGGATGGTGGACGAGATGGCGCGGCCCCGCGCCCGGCGGCGCACGCCATGCCGCGACTGGCTCGGCCAGTGAACGCGCACGTGAGCCGAAGCGATAGGCGAAGATAGTGTCCGTCCCCAGGTCGACCGAATGCAGCCAGCGGCGATCCGGGCTGAAGCCGACCCAGTGCGCATGCGATGCCTCCTGCCGGGCCGTGTTCGGGCCATGCCCCGTATGGCGAAACACGACTGGCTCGCCTGGCACGCCGGTGCGCGGGTCGAGGCGGTGGAACGCCACGCTGCCGCTCGAATAATTGGCGACCGCGAGGCAGGCACTGGCGCGGTCGATCGCGACGTAACACGGATCGGCGCCTGCCGTGGGGGCGTTGCCGCGGTGCGACCAGTCCGGCGCGTAGGCAGCGATCTTGCCCGCCGCCTTCTCGCGGACGAAGTAATACGCACCGCCCGGGCCGCCGCCGACGCCGAACGAGGCGTCGTCGATCACCGATATTGGCGCACCGACTTGCCATGTGTCGCGATCCGGGTCGAACGAGATCGGATACACGCCCTTGCCGCCTTCGCGCGCGTAGGTGCCGGCGATCAACCGTACCCGCCGCTTGCCGCCACCGGCCGCGGCCGCCGGGAAGGCGATCGTGGCCGCCATCGCGGTCAGGGCCGACCGTCGTGTCGTGGTCCAGTCGGTCATGCCCGTTCCTTTGCAGCTATCGGCGGGTGTCATGCGTCAGCGGTGCCGCCGAGGCAACGAACGCCGCTCAGGTTTCGACAGCGTAGAGCGCGTGGTGCGTCAGGATGAACAGCGTCCGCCCATTCGCACCGCCGAAGATCAGTTGCAACGGCCGCTCGGGCACGTCGATCCGTCCGGACTCGCGTCCATCCGCGTCGTGGACGAACACCTGGCCGTTGGCGAGATAGACGCGGCCGTCCGGCCCGACCGCGACGCTCTCACCGCCGCGATTGGCGAACGGCTTCAGATCGGTGACACTGCCGCCGGCGCCGACCAGCCCGCTATAGGTCCTGGCTTCGGATCCGTTGCTGACGAACACGCGTTCGCCGAGCTTGGCCTTCACGAAGCCGTAGGTGTCGAGTGCGTCCGAGAAGCGCCAGCCGAGGTGGTTGGGCGGCCCCTGCTGGACAGTGCGATACGCGGGCAGGACCAGCGAGCCGTCGGGCGAGACATATTCGCGGGGTTTGGGCACGGCCATGTCGCGCGCGAACATCTCGCCGAGCGTCGTGAACTGGTAGGTCGTCGGATTGATCTGATCCTTGAACTCGCCGTTCACCCAGAAATTGCCGGGTAGCGCGACGCGCGCATCGCGGTGCGGAGTGACCGGCGTCGGGGGGATCACAGCGATGCTATCGGGATCACCGGGCTTGATGCTGTAGACCGTCCCTGCCGCGCCATCGGACGACAGCACCATGAGGTTACCCGAACGATCGACCGCGAGATTGACCGGATCAACGGGCGCGTCGGCGGCGACCGACAGCCCCTCGCTCGCCGTCCAGCCATAGATGCGGTGTGTATTATGCTCGACGAAGTAGAGCTTGCCCTTCGCATCCACCGCCGCGCCGGCGATCGAGTAGAACCCGTCTTCCAGCTTGCGAACGGCCGGACCAGTGGTCGTCGCGACCGGCGTGGCACCGCGCTTCACGTCCAGCACCGCGAACTCGCGTTCGCGCACCTCCAGCCCAGAGGTCATGTCCTGGATCGCGTTCTCGTACGGGAACTTGCTCGCACGCAGGTCCGTGCCGCAGCCCTCCGCATCGCAGAACGCCAGCCCGCTCTCGCCGTTCACATGCACGTTGCGGAAGCGGATATCGTCAGAATTGTAGATCCGTACCGCCGATGGCGCCGGTTGGAGCGACCGCGTCACGCGATAGGCGTGATAGTTCGCGAACAGGATGTTGCTCGAATTGCGGACATCGAGAGACAGCGAGTTGCGGCTCTCGCCCGCCTCTTCCTCGGTTTGCGGTGCGAGGAACTCCCAGTTCTTGACGCCGTCGAGGACGATCTCGGCGCGCGCGTGATGCTCGGCGGACATCTCGTACACATGGCCCGGCGTGCTGGTGTTCGAGACATGGAGGCCGGCGGCGGCGAAGGTGTTGGGCGTCCACAGATTGTTGAACGTGCCGCCGCCGCCATCGGTTACCGAGAGGCTCGCATATTGCCCGTCCCAGCGCTTGCGCGGGATCGGCGTCGCCGGTGTGGTCGGCGTTGTACGGATCGATCCGACTGCCATCGGCGCGGCTGGTACCATGACCGCCGTGGAAGCGGACGTCGTCGACCAGCGAGTCCGCGCCCGCCTTCCACAGCAACGCGGTCGCCCGCGGGTTGATGCCGCCGGTGGTCAGGCCGATGCCGGAGACGATCGCGGTGCCACCCTTCGCGCTTTCGATCAGGCCCTTGGCCGGGCCGATGCCGCGAAAGGCAGGCGTGTCGTCGGCGAGCACGATCTGGGTCATGTCCGGGTGCAGGCCGATCAGCACCGTGTCGGGTCGAAGCTGGAGCGTACCCGACACGCGGTAGAAGCCGGTCGGGAAGAAGACCACGCGGTGCGTATCGATCGCGCGCTGGATCGCCGCGGTATCGTCAGTCGCGTCGTCGCCCTTTGCGCCCGCGCTCCGCACGTCGAACCACTGCGCGACAGGCGGCAGCGAGCGGATCGCGGGCGGTATCCGCTTCGGCATTGTCGGGATCGTCGCGGCATCGACGCGCGTCTCGTACTTGCCCGTCGCGCCGAGCCCCGGCAGCGTCAGGCCATAGGTGAACGCTTTTATGCGGTATCGCGCGCCCTGCCCGGCCACGGTCTTCCCGCTGTCACGGAACCGCGCGAAGATCGGCACGGCGCTGGCCGTGGCGTCCTGGAAGCCTATCTGCGTGTAGACATTGTCCTCGTTGCTGATGACGACGGCGGCGTCCGAGACGTTCTCGAACCGCACGTCGCGGCCCCATAGCCAGTCGCCATAGCCGCGGTCGATCTCGATCCCGACGGGGACGTTGCGGATGCTGGTGTTGACGAGTGTCAGCCCCGCCTCGTGCTCGCGGATCGCGGCGTCGCGCTGGCCCTCGAACGACGAATCCAGCAGCGTGTACTGCCATGCGGGCGAGGTCTTTTCGCTGAGGATGCCGTAGCGTCCGCCGAAGAAGCGCAGGTCCTGCCCGACATTGCCGACCTGGTAGATACCGGCCAACCCGGAGCCGATGTGGAAGTCGACATGGCTGAGATACGCGTGCTGCGCCAGGTGGAACCGCACCGCGGTCGCCGCGGGATTGCCGTCGCCGATCTCGAAATCGACGTTGCTGAGCGCGGAGTAGAACGTCCCCGAATTGGCGTCGGCGATGGTGGCGTCGAACGGTACGCTGGTCGGCGGTGGCACCGGCACCTTTGGCGGTGCGGCGCGAGTGTCGGCGCGCGAACCGGTGAAGAACAGCATGTTCGCCACGCCGGTTTGGAACCCAGGGGTTGCCGCGCCGAGCGTGATGACTGGGCGCGTCTTGCCCGTGCCGAACACGCGCACGCCGGGCCAAACGAAGATCGTCCGCGAGATACGATAGCGGCCGGCGGGCAGGAAGACGATGCCCTCGCCGCCTTTCGCGCTCGCCGCGCTGTCGATCGCGGCCTGGATCGCGGCGGTATCGTCGGTCCGGCCGTCACCACGGCCCCGAACCGTCACCGCGCGTGGATCTGCCGGTGCGGTGAGAAATGCCGATTGAGACGGAGAGGCCGAACGGGGGGGCTGCAAACGCTGGAACGGTCGTCCCGAGAAGCGCGATCGCTAGTGTCAGTTTCACAGGCTCACCCGAGATTGTTGTGGGACGCGCCGGACGATGTCCGCCAGTCTGCACCGCAGGTAGTGGCGCATGCGACCATAGGCGATCACGACCAAGGTCGTAGTAGCCGATCCCGCACGCACGGACGATAGACGGTGACGAACCGACCGCGCGCAGCTTATGGAGAGCCAGTGCCTCCTTCCTCCGAAACGATCCCCAATCCGGCCGACGCGCTACCCTATGCCATCATCGTGATGGGCGTCAGCGGCAGCGGCAAGTCCACGCTGGGTGCCGAACTTGCGCGCCGTCTGCGCTGCGATTTCCTCGAAGGCGATGCCTTTCACAGTGCCGACAGCATCGCGAAGATGCGATCGGGGCAGCCGCTCGACGACCAGGATCGCTGGCCCTGGCTCGACCGGATCGCAGCCGGATTGCAAGATGCCGCCCGGACGGATGGTACTGCGGTCGCGGCGTGTTCGGCGTTGAAGCGGGCTTATCGCGATCGACTAGCCCACGCCGTCGGCATGCCGTTGCTGTTCGTGTTCCTCGATACGAAAGACAGCGGCGAACTCGCTCGACGGCTGGTCCACCGTGCGGACCATTACATGCCCGCCAGCCTGCTCGCGAGCCAGCTCGATACGTTGGAAGCACTCGGTCTCGACGAGCGCGCCGTCACGCTCGATGCGGAGGACGCGCCCGATCGGCTTTGCGCCGAAGCGCTTGCGTGGATCGGACGCGAGATGTCCGGCGCGGCTGAGAACGCACGACGAAGGTCGTAATAGCCAAGCCGGCCGACAAGGCCGACACTCGATAGCAGTACTCGCGCAGGAGTGCGGTCGAGGGTCGTTGATGTCGCTACGCGTTGCTTTCGCCCTCATGCTAGTTGCAGCGCCCGCCGCTGCACAGCAGGCCCCCGTCGTGGCGCTCTGGCCGAACGGCGCGCCCGGATCGGAAGCGCGCCGGACCGAGGCCGAGACGGTCAAGGACAGCTATGTCAGCAACGTCCACAACCCGACACTGACGATCCACCGCCCCGCCCCGAGCCATGCCAACGGTGCCGCGGTGATCATCGCGCCCGGTGGCGGCCACCGCATGCTGGTGTGGATCAACGAGGGCGAGGTGCCCGCGAAGGCGCTTAACCGCTACGGCGTCACGACGTTCGTCCTGAAATACCGCCTCGCGCGCGATGTCGGCTCATCGTACGATATCGAACGCGACGCGGCAGCCGATCTGCGGCGTGCGGTCCGGTGGGTCCGCGCGCATGCGAGCGACTACGCGATCGATCCTGCCCGGATCGGCGTGATGGGCTTTTCGGCAGGCGGCGAACTCGTATCACTCGTCGCCGACAACCCTGCGCCGGCACAAACGCCGACGGACTCGGTCGACCGGGTGAGTGCGCGGCCGGACTTCCAGGTGCTCGTCTATCCGGGGCCGCTTGGCACGCCGGCCAAGGCCGTCGTAAACGCGCCGCCGGCATTCCTTGTCGCGGGGTCGCTCGACCAGTGCTGCGCGACATCGGCGATGACGCTGTATTCCGCAGCTCCGCGCGGCGGGCGTTTCGGCGGAGTTGCATCTGTACGCGGACACCGATCATGCGTTCAATCTCGGCACGCGGTCGGAGCGCATCTCGATCCAGCACTGGCCCGATCGACTGGCGGACTGGCTCGCCGATGGCGGCTGGCTCATTCCGCGCGGATCGGCAAAGATGCTTCCAGTTTCTCGAAAGGAACCCTGATGGAATTCGGCAGGCGTGATCTCCTGGTCGCCGCGGCAACGCTGGCCGCCACATCGAGCGGCATGGCGCGTGCGGCCCCCGATCGGAAGCTTGGCTATGCGATCGTCGGACTCGGATATTACGGGTTGCAGACGATCATGCCGCAGTTCGTCAATTGCGAGCATTCGCGCGTAACTGCGCTGGTTAGCGGAGACCGGACCAAGGCGCTCGCGACCGCGGCGAAATACGGCGTGCCCGAGCGGTCGATCTATACCTACGCCGATTTCGACCGCATCCGCGACAATCCGGACGTCGACATCGTCTATGTCTGCCTGCCCAATTCGATGCATGCCGAATACACCATTCGCGCGGCGAAGGCCGGCAAGCACGTCATGTGCGAGAAGCCGATGGCGATCTCGGTCGACGAATGCGAGGCGATGATCCGGGCGTGCAAGACCGCGGGCAAGAAGCTGATGATCGGCTATCGCTGCCATTTCGAGCCGTTCAACCTGGAAGCGATGCGGCTCGCCAAATCGGGTGCGGCGGGCAAAATCCGCTACGTCCGTTCGGAGCATGGTTTCGTCCAGGGCGACCCGAACAAGTGGCGACTGAAGCGCGCACTGTCGGGCGGCGGGTCGCTGATGGACATGGGCATCTACAGCCTGCAGGCGGCGCGCTACATGACCGGCGAGGAGCCGATCGCGGTCACCGCGCGCGAATCCACCGATCGCCGCGATCCGCGTTTTCGCGAGGTCGAGGACATGATCGAATGGACGCTCGAATTCCCGTCGGGTGCGATCGCCGGGTGCCAGTCGATGTACAGCGCCAACCAGAACCACGTCCTGCTGATGGGCGACAAGGGCCGCATCGAGCTGGAGCCGGCGACGCGCTACGACGGCAACAAGATGTGGACCGGCCGTGATGGTCGCGAGAATGCGATCACCAGCCCTCCGCCCGGCCCTGGCAAGACGCAGTTCGCGGGGCAGCTCGATCATCTGGCGGAATGTATTCTGGACGGGCGCGAACCGATCGTCTCGGGCGAAGAGGGCTTGCGCGACATGCGGATCGTCGAGGCAATCTATCGGTCCGTGCGCGAAGGTCGGACGGTGAAGCTGTGATGCGGCCGTTGATTGCGGTCGTGCTAGCTATTGGCGCGACCTCATCCCTGCCCGCACAGACTGCAGGGGATCCGACGAGCTTTGCCGGATCGGCCGACGTGCGCGCGCGGATCGTTGCGCTCGAGAAGACGATGAAGGCGGGCCAGGGGTTCGCCATGGCGCCGCTGGTGCAGGCGGACGGGACGAGCGCCTCGCTCGAATATTGGAAGGCGCCGGGCAAGCCCGCGGTGCATCCCGACGAGGCCGAATACGCGACCGTGATGGCGGGATCGGGGACGCTCGTCTCGGGCGGTACGCTGGTCGCGCCGAAGCTGCGCTTTCCGGGGCTGGTCGAAGGCGATCGGATCGAGGGTGGGACGACGCGGAAGCTTGCGGTCGGCGACGTGTTCCTGATCCCGGCAGGCACGCCGCATTGGTTCGGCATCGATGGCAAGCTGGTGATGCTTGGGACGAAGATCAGGACGTCAGGTCAGCGGAAACCGAGCCAGTAAAGCAAGCCGATATTGACCGCGAGCAACGGTAGCGCGGTCGGTATCTGCGCGCGGATGACGGCGTTCTTGTCCTTGAGGTCGAGCAACGCGGCGGGGACGAGATTGAAGTTCGCCGCCATCGGCGTCATCAGCGTGCCGCAGAACCCGCTTAGCATACCGATCGCCGCGACTACCGCGGGGTCGCCGCCATAGTGGCGCACGAGCAACGGGATGCCGATCGCGGCCGCCATTACCGGGAACGCCGCGAACGCGTTGCCCATGATCATCGTGAACAGCGCCATGCCGAGCGTATAGGCGAGCACGGCGCCGATCAGGCTGCCCTCGGGGATCGCGTGACCGGCCAGACCGCCGACGACGTCGCCGACGCCAGCAAGTGCGAAGACTGCGCCGAGGCTCGCCAGCATCTGCGGGAGCACGGCGGCCCAGCCGATCGCGTCCATCAGCCTGACACCCTCGGCGAGCGGCGTGGCGATGCGGGGGCGGAACCATAGGTGCATCGCGATCAGTGCGATTAGAACGCCGCAGGTTAGGGCTACGAGGGTTGCCTGCTTGGGGTCGACGAGGCTGGGGACGGCGCGGAACAGAACGGTTCCGCCGAGTGCTGCGGCCGGGATGATCAGCGCGGGAAGGAATATCCGGTTGCCGAGCCGGGTGGCTTCGGTGCGACGCTCGTAGAGCGCAGTCGTAGCACGCCCGCCGCGGCCCATCGCGCCCGAGCCGGCGATCGTGACGAGCGCCAAGACGAGAACGCCGTTGCCGACATCACCGAGCTTTCCACCCAGCAGGAAGCTGATCGCCAGCACCGCGTAGAAGGCCGCGTTGCCGAAGCGCTTCGGGTTGGTGCGGTCAGTTGCGCTCAGGATCGCGAATGCCGCGAACATCAGGCCGGCGATGCCGTAGATGAAGCCGGTGCCGATCATGCCGATCATCGGCCGCGCGCCAGTCGGCGGTCGAGCAGCCAGAGGCGGAAGCCGTGAATCAGGAACGCCGCGATCGCGGTCGGGATCGCCCACATCGAGAGGTGGAGCGGCTGGATGACGATGCCGTAGCCTTCGAGCACCCCCTTCATCAGCAGGATCGAGCCGATCGCGATGAAGATGTCCTCGCCGAAGAAGAGCCCGATATTGTCGGTTGCAGCGGCCATTGCGGGGATGCGGTCGCCGCCGGGTGGAAGACCCTGTGCTTCGGCGGCGGCTTCAGCCATCGGTGCTACCAGGGGGCGGACGCTTTGTGCGGGGCCGGCGATCGAGGTCAGGCCGAGGGCTGCGGAGAGCTGGCGGAACAGCAAATAGCCGATCAGTAGCCGCCCCACCGTCGCACCGCGGAGCTTGCCGATCGCGAGCCGGGCGCGTTCCTGGAGACCGTGGCGTTCGAGCATCCCGATCACCGGCAACACGATGTAGATCACGGTAACGTAGCGGTTCTCGTTGAATGCCTTCCCGAACGCGGCGAGGATCGCGAGCGGGGCTATCCCGGCGGCAAGGCCGGTAATGAGTGCGGAGACCGCGACGACGAGCAGCGGATTGAACCGGAGCAGGAAGCCCGCGACGATCACCGCGATGCCGCAAAGGACCAGCATGCCGTCTAGCGTGCCTGCTTGGCGAGATCGGCGTCGAACGCGACCTTGGCCTTCGCGACGATCTTCGGGAACAACGTCGGATCGACGAAGGCGGTCGTGTCGCCGGCTTGGCGACGTTTGCCCTTGGCGATGACGTCGGCGAGTTCGGGGTGCGATGGCAGGACGATGTCGGCGTTCAACGTGCCGAGCATGGCGATGCTGCGGCGGTAGTCGGCGACGATGCCGGGATAGGCGCGGTTGCCGATCAGGCGGTTGCCCGCGACGCTTACGCTGCACGGGAACACGACGTCGAGCGGGCGCGGCTTGGCAGGGATTTGCATCGTCCAGGTCGTGCAGCCGGGCGTGTGGCCTGGTGTCGCGCGGGCCGTCAGCGTGACGTTGCCGAGCGTTACCTTGTCGCCGTCACGTACGCCGCGGTCGACATGGACCGGCGGGAAACGGATGACGCCGTAGCTGGTCTCGCCCGGTGGCACGCCGGTTTCAAGCGCGCGGACATCGCGAGCGCCGGCGACTACGCGAGCGCCGGTCGCACGCTTCAGCGCGGCAACGCCGGCGGCGTGATCGAAGTGTGCGTGCGTGACGAGGATAAGCTTTACGTCGCGGGGACGGACTCCGGCGTTGGCGATGTTGCGTTCGATCATGCCCGCATTCTCTGCGAGCGTACCGTCGATCAGGATCGCGCCGGCGCTGGTCTTGATGAGGTAGGCGGCGATACCTCCGCTGCCGACATAGGTGATCGGGCCGGCGATCGGGAAAGGCGCTTGCGGGCGAGTCCATGCGGGCGGATCAGCCGCGCCCAGCAGGAGCGGAGCGGTAGCCGCGATCGCCACTGCGCTGACCAGTGGTTTGGTGCGACGTAGCGATCCTCCCCCGCAAGGGGGAGGTGGCAGGCGTAGCCTGACGGAGGGGGCGGTCAGCGGTAACCTCTGCATCTTATCCTCCCCCTCCGTCTGCGAGTGCCAGCCACCCCCCTTGCGGGGGGAGGATTACATGCTTCGACTTATTCCCACTCGATCGTGCCGGGTGGCTTCGAGGTGTAGTCGTAGGTCACGCGATTGATGCCCTTGACCTCGTTGATGATGCGGGTCGCGACGCGCGGCAGGAAGTCGCCGGGGAACTGGAACGCCTGTGCGGTCATGCCGTCGGTGGAAGTTACCGCGCGCAACGCCAGCACGTTGTCGTAGGTGCGGCCGTCGCCCATCACGCCGACGCTGCGGACCGGGAGCAGTACCGCGAACGCCTGCCAGATCGTGTCGTAGAGCCCCGCCGCGCGGATCTCCTCGAGATAGATCGCATCCGCTTTCCGCAGAATGTCGCAGCGTTCCTTGGTGACTTCGCCGGGGATGCGGATCGCCAGGCCGGGTCCGGGGAACGGGTGACGGCCGACGAAAATCTCGGGCAGCCCGAGTTCGCGACCGAGCACGCGGACTTCGTCCTTGAACAGCTCGCGCAACGGCTCGACGAGCTTCATGTTCATGCGCTCTGGCAGACCACCGACATTGTGGTGGCTCTTGATCGTCACCGACGGGCCGCCGGTGAAGCTGACGCTCTCGATCACGTCCGGGTACAGCGTGCCCTGTGCGAGGAACTCCGCGCCGCCGAGTTTCTTGGCCTCGGTGTCGAATACGTCGATGAAGGTCTTGCCGATGAACTTGCGCTTCAGCTCGGGGTCGGTGATCCCGGCGAGACCGCTGAGGAACAGCTCCTCGACTTTCACGTGGATCAGCGGGATGTTGTAGGCGCCGCGGAAGAGGCTGACGACCTGCTCGCTCTCGCCCGCGCGCATCAGGCCGTGGTCGACGTAGACGCAGGTGAGCTGCTCGCCGATCGCCTCGTGGATCAGAACGGCGGCGACTGCCGAGTCGACGCCACCCGACAGGCCACAGATGACGCGGCCCTTGCCGACCTGAGCGCGGATCTCGGCGATCTTGGTCTCGCGGAACTCGGCCATCGTCCAGTCGCCGCTCAGCCCGCAGACATGGCGCGCGAAGTTGGCGATCAGCTTGCCGCCATCGGGGGTGTGGACGACCTCGGGGTGGAACTGCACGCCGTAGAAGCGCCGCGCCTCGTCGGCGACGATCGCGTAGGGCGCGCCGGTCGAGGTGGCGACGGGGGGTGAAGCCGGGCGGGATCGCGTCGACCTTGTCGCCGTGGCTCATCCAGACCTGGTGGCGCTCGCCCTCCGCCCAAAGGCCGTCGAACAGCGCGCAGTTGGACTTGACCTCGATGAAGGCGCTGCCGAACTCGCCGCCATCACCCGAGACGATCACGTTGCCGCCGAGCTGTGCGGACATGACCTGCTGGCCGTAGCAGATGCCGAGGATCGGGATGCCCGCCTCGAAGAAGCGCTGCGGCACGCGCGGGGAGTTCTCGGTGGTGACTGAGGCAGGGCCGCCGGACAGGATGATGCCCTTGGGTTGCATCCGGTCGAACGCGGCCTCGGCGGACTGGAAGGGGGGCGATCTCGCTATAGACGCCAGCCTCGCGCACGCGGCGGGCGATCAGCTGGGTTACCTGGCTGCCGAAATCGACGATGAGAATGCTGTCTGGGTGCTCCATGTCGGGCGCATAGCCGGATGGGACCCGTAACGAAAGAGGCCGCGCCTCCCGGATGGGAAACGCGGCCTGCAATTCGAATAAGACTAGGCGGGGATTATGCCGCTTCGTTGTAATCCTCGTTGGACATCACCGGACCCGAATCCTGGCCCTTCGCCGAGACGTCGCGGTCGACGAACTCGATGACGGCCATCGGCGAGGCGTCCGACATGCGGATGCCGGCCTTGATGACGCGGGTGTAGCCGCCGTTGCGATCCGCGTAACGGGTCGCGAGCGTGTCGAACAGCTTGATCAGCTGCGCATCGTCGAGCAGCTTGCCGTGCGCGAGACGACGGTTGGACAGGCCACCCTTCTTCGCAAGCGTGATCAGCTTCTCGACGTAAGGACGCAGTTCCTTTGCCTTGGCGACGGTGGTGGTGATCTGCTCGTGCTTGATGAGCGCGGCGCTCATGTTGCGGAACAGAGCAAGACGGTGGGCCGAGGTCCGCTGAAGCTTACGGCCGCCTACGCGATGGCGCATGTTTAATACCTTTTCGTTCGTTCAGGGGCCGTGTGAGGTACCCGGGAGCTGGTGGCATTTAGGGCTGCCACCGATCGCCTTTCGTTCAAAGGTTGGGATAAGATCACGCCTAGGACGCCCACTTAGCCTTTCCCTTCGTCTCCAGCCGGGTGGCGACCCGGCGAAGCCGTGTCGTCGAACGGGTCGGTCGAAACCGACCCGCCGGCCGGGCTGTTTCGTCTCCGAGGCAAGCTTGCTTGCCCCGGTGCGAAATCAGCCCATTATCTCTTGCTCGAGCTTCTTGGCCATCTCTTCGATGTTCTCAGGTGGCCAGCCGGGGATTTCCATGCCCAGGCGAAGACCCATCGACGACAGCACTTCCTTGATCTCGTTCAAGGACTTGCGGCCGAAGTTAGGCGTACGCAGCATCTCGGCTTCGGTCTTGCCGACCAGATCGCCGATGTAGATGATGTTGTCGTTCTTGAGGCAGTTCGCAGACCGCACCGACAGTTCCAACTCGTCGACCTTCTTGAGAAGGTAACGGTTGATCTGCTGGGTGTCGCCTGCTGGCTCCGCACCACCGGCAGCGGGGGGCTGCCTGGCCGATCGGCGCCGACGAACGCGTGACCGACGAATCGTCGAAGTGGACGAACAGCGCGAGCTGGTCCTGGAGTATGCGACCGGCATAGCCGACTGCGTCTTCCGGGGTAATCGTGCCGTCGGTTTCGATCGTCAGCGTCAGCTTGTCGTAATCCAGGTCCTGACCGACGCGGGTCGGGTCGACCTTGTACGAAACCTGACGTACCGGCGAGTACAGCGCATCGACCGGGATCAGACCGATCGGCGCGTCGGCCGGGCGGTTTGCGGTCGCGGGCACGTAACCCTTACCGATGTCGGCGGTCAGCTCCATGTTGAGCGTCGCACCCTCATCGAGGTGGCAGATCACGAGATCCTTGTTCATGATCTCGATGTCGCCCGAGACGGCGATGTCGCCGGCCTTGACTTCGCCCGGACCCGTTGCCGAGAGCTGGAGGCGCTTGGGCCCCCTCGCCCTGCATGCGGATCGCGATCTGCTTCACGTTGAGGACGATGTCGGTCACGTCCTCGCGGACGCCGGCCAGAGACGAGAACTCATGCAGCACGTTCTCGATCTTGATCGAGGTGACGGCCGCGCCCTGCAGCGACGAGAGCAACACGCGACGCAGCGCGTTGCCGAGCGTCAGGCCGAAGCCACGCTCGAGCGGTTCGGCGATGAAGGTCGCCTTGCGCTTGGTGTCGCCACCGGCCTTTTTCTCCAGGCCGCTGGGCTTCTTGAGTTCCTGCCAGTTCTTTGCGTTGACAGACACATGCTTCCCCTAATTTGGGGGCCGGCGAACGGGTGTGTCCGCCGACCAATAAAATACACCCGTGCGGCGCGATCAACCGCGCACGGGAGGCGGAGAATCAGACGCGACGACGCTTCGAAGGGCGCACGCCGTTGTGCGGGATCGAGGTCACGTCGCGGATCGACGTGATCTGGAAACCGACTGCCTGAAGCGCGCGCAGTGCCGATTCGCGACCCGAGCCGGGGCCCTTGACCTCGACTTCGATCGTGCGGACGCCGTGCTCGGCGGCCTTCTTGCCGGCGTCTTCCGCTGCGACCTGGGCCGCGTACGGAGTCGACTTGCGCGAGCCCTTGAAGCCCATTGCGCCCGCCGACGACCACGAGATCGCGTTGCCCTGGGCATCGGTGATCGTGATCATGGTGTTGTTGAAACTGGCATTCACGTGAGCGACGCCAGAGGTGATGTTCTTGCGCTCGCGCCGCTTAATGCGCTGAGGTTCGCGTGCCATGGTGTATTTCCTGACCTGTATCTGCGTGACGCCGGGCGGCCCGTTGGGACCAGCGCCGGCGGAGTAATCCATTGAAAAAGTGGATTACTTCTTCTTGCCGGCGATCGGCTTGGCCTTGCCCTTGCGGGTGCGCGCATTGGTATGCGTGCGCTGGCCGCGGACCGGGAGGCCCTTGCGATGACGCAGGCCGCGATAGCAGGCGAGATCCATCAGGCGCTTGATGTTCATCGAGGTCTGGCGGCGCAGATCGCCCTCGACGGTGTGATCGGCGTCGATCGTCTCGCGGATGTGCAGGACTTCCTGGTCGGTCAGGTCCTGGACGCGAGCGGTGTCGGCGATGCCGAGCTTCGCGACGATTTCCTTGGCCTTGGTCGAACCGATGCCGTGAATATAGGTCAGCGCGATCACCACGCGCTTGTTGGTCGGGATATTAACACCCGCGATACGTGCCATGAACTTGGTTCTCCTGCTCCACGAGGTCCGGCATGGCTGCACAGACCTCATCTCTTAGCGATGAACCGAAACGCACGATAGCGACGAACGCAAACAAGCGCCGCCGGAACCGTCGTGTCGGGGAGAGTTCAACTAGGCGCGGGCGAACGCAGTGTCAAGCGAGCGGTTCCACGGCGGGCGGTACGGCTTGGCGCATCTTCAGCCAGCGACGGAACGAGACGACCGTCCAGATCAGCTCGACCACCCCGAAAGGCCACGCGCCCTGCAAGAAGCCGTAGATCGAGCCCAGCACGCACCCGAATGCGAAACCGAGCGTCCACCAGTGCGAGCCAGCTTCCTTGGCGTAGCATAGCAGGGTGAAGGATACCGCGGCTAGGCCGAATAGGGAGAGTGCGTCCATTTGCGACGCTGTGCCCCCATTAGGAAAAAAGCGCCATGCCCTCCCCCGCCATTCACCACGGGAAGTAGAGCGGCGCCACGCTATAGCGATCGAATTGACGCATCTACGAAAAAGGCCTCCGCCAACCGACAGAGGCCTCTTTGCATTACACGAGGCGCGATTTACTTCTCGCCATTGTCCTTCACGCCGATCGTCGGAACGTCGACGGTTTCCGTCTCGGTCTTGACCTTCGGGACTTCGACCTTGGTCTTCGATGTTCCGACGACGACTTCCTTCGAGTCCATGTCGACCTTGGGCAATGCCCCGCCCTTGACCGAGACCTCGGGAAGCGCGCCACTCTTGGTGACGTTGGCACTCCAGAAGCCGGTGGCGAACAGCAGACCGACGATCACGACGATGACGAGCAAGACGATGGCGATCGTCGTACCCGGGCCGCGGCGTTTCACGACGACGGTATCGGTGGTGCGGTAATCTGACATTATACTCTCCCTGTTACTGTCCGGAAAACACCCGGAAGAACAGGTTGTTCCGTCGGCGCAACGGTAGGAGCGAAAGCCTGCATTTGCTCGCCGAATTTGCCCTGAGCATCTTGCGCGCGCCGGGCGTTTACGGCCGGACAGCATTCCGATGTGGCCGCGCGTAAGTTTCACCCGGTCCAAGGTCACAATCGCAACCATGGGTTCTGACGGTGAATGTCCGAGATGGGGAGGTTAGCTGACGTTCGTGTTAAGGTCGCCTAATGACCGACTTGATCCTTCTGACACGACGTATCGTAGAGGAGATCGACGACTACGCTGCGCCGTCTTCTCCAAACCTCAGCCTTGGCAGCGCACCCGAACGTGCGTGGATATCAGAACAACTCCATTTCATGCGTTCCGCGTTGGTAGTCCCATATCGCGTCCAAGTGACTGACGATGCTGGAGAGAGCCGCGCGGTATTTGTCGTTGCTAACGATGAGTTGGGGAGCTTGGTCGTTTACGATCCGAGCGAAGGTGGTGATTTTGCTCTGGCAGTTGGAAGCGTTCAAAACTTGGTGCTCGCCGGACCGAGGGGCGACGCCGTGGGTTGCTTCCTTGCTCGTTAGCAATGTCCGCTTATGGGCGGAAGCGGTCGTTCCATGGCGGTTCCGGGACCTTCACCATGACCATAGAGCAAAATTCGTAAGCCGTTCACTTACGCCCGAAGAGCTTCTCGATGTCCGAATGCGCGAGCTTCACCCAGGTTGGGCGGCCGTGGTTGCATTGGCCGGAGTGCGGGGTGACTTCCATTTCGCGAAGAAGCGCGTTCATTTCGGGGACCGACAGGATCCGGCCGGCGCGGACGGAGCCGTGGCAGGCCATCGTGCCGGCTACTGCGTCGAGGCGCTCCTTTGGGGAGAGTGCTTCGTCGAAGGCGGCGAGTTCGTCGGCTAGGTCTGTTACCAGGCCTTTGGGATCGCTTTGGCCGAGCAGTGCAGGGGTTGCGCGGACCAGCATGGCGTGGGGGCCGAAGCGTTCGAGGTCGAGGCCGAATTCGGAGAGTTCTTCGGCGCGGGATTCGAGGCGGTCGCAGGCGGATTCGTCGAGTTCTACGACTCCGGGGATCAAGAGAGCCTGGCTGGCGATCGTGCCGCCGATCAGGGCTGCGCGCATGCGTTCGAGGACGAGGCGTTCGTGGGCGGCGTGCTGGTCGACGAGGACGAGGCCGTCTTCGGCTTCGGCTACTATGTAGGTTTTTGCGACCTGGCCTCTTGCTACGCCCATCGGGAAGGCGGTGGTTTGGGGCGGGGGTGTCCAGGCGGGTTCGGCGCGCGCCTGCGGGGGTGCTGCGAAGAACGTGGGCCGAGCTTCGTTAACGGTGCTGTAGCTTCGGCTTTCGAGGGGAAGCCTTTGGGGCGTACCCTCACCTTCCCATCCGCTTTGCGGACGGGCCCCTTCCCTCTCCCCGTGGGGAGAGGGAGATGTTTTCCGGTTGCCACATCGAGAGGGGCGGACTCGCTGGCGCGTTGGCTGCGGTGGCCGGCGGCGTCGAGGGGCTCGGCGCAAGCCCGAGACGATCAGGCCTCTTACCATTGCGGGGTCGCGGAAGCGGACTTCGGTCTTGGCGGGGTGGACGTTGACGTCGACCTGGTCGGTGGGGATGTCGAGGAACAGCGCCACCACCGCGTGGCGGTCGCGGGGGGAGCATCTCGGCATAGGCGCCGCGGATCGCGCCCATCAGCAGGCGGTCCTTTACCGGGCGGCCGTTGACGAAGAGATACTGGTGGTCGGCGATGCCGCGATTATAGGTCGGCAGGCTCGCGACGCCGCCGAGGACCAATCCTTCGCGTTCCAGGTCGATCGCGACCGAATTGTCGGCGAGTGCGCGGTCGGTGAGCGTGGCCACCCTGCCCGGCCGGTCCTCGACCTGCATCGCCGACAGCGCGCGGCGCCCGTCATGCTCCAGCGTGAAGCCAATGTCGGGCCGCGCCATCGCGAGCCGGCGGACGACGTCGAGACAGGCGGCGTATTCGGCGCGGGGGAACGGAGGAACTTGCGGCGCGCGGGGACGCGCGCGAACAGGTCTTCGACGACGACGCGCGTTCCGGGCGGCAGCGCGGCGGGGCCTTCGCGCTCGACCTTCCCGTTGTCGACGGTGCGCGCCCAGCCTTCGGCGCCGCGGATCCGGCTTTCGATCGTCAGCCGTGCGACGCTCGCGATCGAGGGCAACGCCTCGCCCCGAAAACCGAGCGTCACGACCGATTCGATGAACTCGTCGGGCAGCTTGGAGGTCGCGTGGCGTTCGAGTGCCAAGGCCATGTCCGCGGGGGTCATGCCGCAGCCGTCATCGGCGACTTCGATCCGCGACGTGCCGCCCCTCAACGAGGAGAATCGCGATGCGTCCTGCCCCTGCGTCGATGGCATTTTCGACTAACTCCTTCAACGCGCTGGCGGGTCTTTCCACCACTTCACCGGCGGCGATGCGATTGACCAGATGCTCGGGGAGACGCCGTATTGACATGGGTTTGCGTCTAGACCAAGCGACGGCATCCCGCGACCCGCAAACGCCATTTAAACAGGCACCCGGTGCTCGACATCACCGGCGGGTCACGCGAGATGATGTGTGCGATGTGCCGCCCGTCCGGCGGCCAGGATTACGGGACCCTGATTGAATGGCCTTCTACTCGCGTTTCTTCAAGTTCATGTCGCACGACATGGCGATCGACCTCGGCACCGCGAACACCGTCGTCTACGTCCGTGGCCGCGGCATCGTCCTGAACGAGCCGTCGGTGGTCGCGGTCGAGACGATCAACGGCATCAAGCGCGTCAAGGCGGTCGGCGACGACGCCAAGATGATGATGGGCAAGACGCCGGGCAACATCGAGGCGATCCGGCCTTTGCGCGACGGCGTGATCGCGGACATCGACGTCGCCGAGCAGATGATCAAGTATTTCATCCAGAAGGTCCACGGGCCCCGCAAGTTCGCGCGCTGGCCAGAGATCGTGATCTGCGTGCCGTCGGGCTCCACCAAGGTCGAGCGCCGCGCGATCCGCGATGCCGCGTCGAACGCGGGTGCGTCGCAGGTCTGGCTGATCGAGGAGCCGATGGCCGCCGCGATCGGCGCGGACATGCCGGTCACCGAGCCGATCGGTTCGATGGTCGTCGACATCGGCGGCGGCACGACCGAAGTTGCGGTGCTGTCGCTGCGTGGCCTCGCCTACACGACCTCGGTGCGCGTCGGTGGCGACAAGATGGACGAGGCGATCGTCTCCTATGTGCGCCGCAACCATAACCTGCTGATCGGCGAAGCGACGGCGGAGCGGATCAAGAAGGAAGTCGGGATCGCCAAGCCGCCGGTCGACGGCATCGGCATGATCATCCAGATCAAGGGCCGCGATCTCGTCAACGGCGTGCCCAAGGAGATCCAGATCAACCAGGGCCAGATCGCCGAAGCGCTCAGCGAGCCGGTCGCGACGATCGTCGAGGGCGTCCGTGTCGCGCTCGAGAACACCGCGCCGGAACTGGCCGCGGACATCGTCGATCAGGGCATCGTGCTCACCGGTGGCGGCGCGCTGCTGCAGGGGCTGGACGAAGTGCTGCGCGACGAGACCGGGCTGCCGGTGACGGTCGCCGAGGATCCGCTGACCTGCGTCGCGCTCGGGACCGGTCGCGCGCTCGAGGACCCGCTGTTCCGCGGCGTGCTGATGAGCGGCTAAGAGTTTGTTTTTGCTTTAAGACACACGGACACGAAATCGCGTCGTCCGATTCGCGGGGGATCTGGCCCTCGCGGTTCGGCGGCGCCCGAGACAGGGGACAGGCGCATGGCGCCAGCCCGCGACCGGCGCACGGGGTTTTCCCGGCGTCGGCAATATGGTGTGTTCATGGGCTATGTGCTCGCCGTCGCTGGTGCGGTGGTGGGCCTGGTGCTGCTCGTCGCGTCGACCTTCAATCCGCCGGCGTTTTCGGCGCTGCGGATGGGCGTGGCGGGGGGTGACGACGCCGGTGTCGACCGGGCTCGCCACGGTCGGATCGTCGATCTCGGGCATCCCCGACGCGATCGGGAATTATTTCTTCGTGAAGCAGGAGAACGTCGCGTTGCGCGCCGATCGCGAGCGAACGCGGGCGTTGCTGATGCGCGCGCGGACGATCGCGTATGACAATCGCCGGTTGCGCAGCCTGCTCGCGATCCGCGAGCGCTCGACTGCGTCGGTCGTGACCGCGCGGCTGGTGAGTTCGAGCGCGTCGAGCGGCCGGCGCTATGCGTTGCTCAACGCGGGGCGCTGGAACGGCGTGCTGCCAGGCATGCCGGTGCGCGGCCCCGACGGCCTGATCGGTCGCGTGGTCGAGACTGGCCCCAACGCGGCGAGGATCCTGTTGCTGAGCGATGGCGACAGCATCGTGCCGGTCCGCCGCACGCGCGACGGCATGCCCGCGATCGCGGCGGGGCGTGGCGATGGGATGATCGACATCCGCTCGGTCAACGCGACCAACGTCCGGTTCAATGCGGGCGACCTGTTCGTGACGACCGGCACCGGCGGGATCTACGCGCCCGGCGTGCCCGTTGCACGCGTCACTAAGGCGGGGTCGGACTCGGTGATGGCGCGCGGCTTCGCCGATCCCGACACGCTCGATTTCGCGCTCGTCGAGCGGATGTTCATGCCCGTGCCACCGCCCCGCCCGGTAGCGCAGCAATGAGTCGCGCTCGCGTCGTCGACAGCGTCGACTACAAGCCGTTCGAGACCAAGATCCCGGCAGGCCGGTCGCGTGCGATCCCTTGGGCAACGGTGATGGCGGGATCGCTGATCACGATCATCCCGGTGGTCGCGACGATCCCGCTGCTGCCGCCGTTCGGGTTCGTCATGCTGCTCGCGTGGCGGCTGCTCGCGCGGTTCGCGTTCAAGCCCTGGGCCGCCGCGCCGCTTGGTTTTTTCGACGACCTCGTCAGCGGCCAGCCGCTCGGCAGTGCTGTGCTGATGTGGTCGCTCGCGTTCGTCGCGATCGACATGATCGAACAGCGCCTCGCGTTTCGCGACTATTGGCAGGATTGGCTGATCGCCGGCGGGCTGATTGCCGCGTGCATCCTGGTCGGGCGCTTCATCGCGGTGCCGGTCGGCGCGCATGTCGACACCATCCTGATCGCGCAGATCGCGGTCACGATCCTGATGTTCCCGCTGGCCGCCCGCATCGTCGCGGCGATCCAGAACAAGCGCGGTGCCGAGTGAGGAATACCCCGCGGATCGTCACCGAGATGTCGCAGGCCTACAGCTTCTCGCGCCGCGCGTGGATGCTGGGCGCGGCGCAAGGCGGCGTTGGCTTGCTGCTCGCCGGGCGGATGGCGTGGCTGTCGATCGCGCAGAACGAACGCTACACGCAAATGTCCGAGAGCAACCGCGTCAACATGACGCTGTTGCCGCCGCGGCGGGGCTGGATCGTCGACCGCCACGGCGTGCCGATCGCCAACAACCGCACCGATTTCCGCGTCGACATCATCCCCGACCGCCTCCGCGACAAGGAGGCGCGTGCTGCCGCTGCTCGGCCGCATCCTCCAATTGCCGCCCGAGGAAGTCGAGCGGATCGCGATCGACCTCGAACACGCCGCCGGGTTCCAGCCCGTGCAGGTCGCGGAGAATCTCGACTGGGAGCGGTTCGCGGCGGTCAGCGTCCGGCTGCCAGAACTGCCCGGCGTCGCGCCGACGCGCGGGTTCGCGCGCAGCTATCCCGCGGGCGCCGCGGTCGCGCACCTGACCGGCTATGTCGGCGTGCCGAACGCCGAACAGTACAAGAAGACGCACGACCCGTTGCTCGTCACGCCCGGCTTCAAGCTTGGCAGGGACGGGCTCGAGAAGATGCTCGAGGCCGAACTCCGCGGCGTCGCCGGTGCCAAGCGCGTCGAGGTCACCGCGCGCGGCAAGCTGGTCGCCGAACTCGCGACCAAGCCCGACGTCCCCGGCAAGACTGCGCGGCTGACGATCGACGTCGGGCTTCAGGAATATGCCGCAAGGCGGCTCGGCACCAACTCCGGGTCGGTCGTCGTGCTCGACACCCGCACCGGCGAGATGCTCGCGATGGTGTCGATGCCGGCCTATGATCCGAACAGCTTTTCGGACGGGATCAGCCATCTCGAATGGCAGATGCTGAGCGACGACGATCACGTGCCGCTGATGAACAAGGTCACGCAGGGGCTGTATCCGCCGGGCTCGACCGTGAAGCCGATGAACGGCCTCGCGCTGATGAACGCGGGCGTCGATCCGTCGACCCGCGTCAATTGTTCGGGGGGCGATGCGGCTCGGGACTAGCGTGTTCCATTGCCACAAGAAGAGCGGCCATGGTCCGCTCGATCTCAAGAACGCGATCATGCAGAGCTGCGACATCTATTTCTACGAGATGGCGCGGCGGGTCGGCTACAACGCGATCGCGCCGATGGCGCGGACGCTCGGCATGGGGCAGAAGTTCGACCTGCCCTTCTCGACGCAACGCTACGGCACGGTGCCCGACCCGGCGTGGAAGCTGAAGAAGTACAAGCACGACTGGACCGTCGCGGATTCGCTGAATGCGTCGATCGGCCAAGGCTATGTGCTGGCGAACCCGTTGCAGCTTGCGGTGATGGCGGCGCGGATCGCGTCCGGCCGTGCGTTGCAGCCGAGCATTCTCGCGAGCCATGTCCACCGCGATTCCCCTGCCCTCGCGATCGACTCCGAGCATCTCGCGCGCGTCCGCGACGCGATGTTCGGGGTGATCAACCAGGGCGGCACCGGCGGCGCGGCGAAACTGCTGATCCCCGGCGTCGCGATCGCGGGCAAGACCGGCACCGCGCAGGTCCGCCGTATCACGATGGCGGAGCGGCGCTCGGGCGTGCTCAAGAACGGGCAACTGCCGTTCAAGATGCGCGACCATGCGCTCTTCATCGGCTTCGCGCCCGCCGACAACCCGCGCTATGCGCTGGCGGTCGTGCTCGAGCATAACGGCCACACGGTGCGCAATCTCGACACGCCGATGATCGGTCGCGACATCATGACCTACATGCTCGACCGCGAGCGTGCGTTGAAGTCGCTCGCCGAGGTCGAACCGACCTGGGGTGGCGATATCCGCGCGCGCATGGCGGCGACCGCGGAGACGTACCGGAAGGCGCAGTCCGCGCCGCCTGCTGCGATCGCCACCAAGACCGACGCAATCGTGCCCAGCGACGCCCCCGCAGTCGAGAACGCCACCGACATGGCCAACGCGACGCAGGAAGCGCTGACCGCCCCCGGCGCAACGGTCGCCGAAGATGATTCAAGGGACCGCCAGCCGTGAACCGTACCGAGCGTCAGCGATGAACCGCATCGTCCCCGAACCGCTCGCCAAGCTGCCGTGGCGCGTCCTGCTGCTGGTGGTCGCGATCGGCTGTTTCGGCCAGGTCGTGCTGTATTCCGCGGCCGGCGGCTCGCTCAAGCCCTGGGCGCTGTCGCAGGGCATCCGCTTTTTCGTCCTGCTCGCCGGTGCGATCGCCCTCTCCTACGTCCCCGAGCGGACGTGGAAGGCGGGCTCGCTGCCGACCTATGCGCTGATCGTCGCGTCGCTGGTCGCGGTCGAGATCCTCGGCAAGGTCTCGGGCGGGTCGCAGCGCTGGCTCGACCTCGGCTTCATCCGCCTGCAACCGTCCGAATTCATGAAGCCCGCGATCGTGCTCGCCTGCGCGAAATTCTACGACATGCTTCCGCCCGGCGAGACGCGACGGTTCAGCGCGGTCTGGCCCGCCGCGCTACTGATCGGCGTCCCCGCGGCGATCGTCATGAAGCAGCCCGATCTCGGCACTGCGCTGATGATCTGCGCTGGCGGCGCGACGGTGATGTTTCTCGCAGGCATACCGCTGCGCCTGTTCGTCGGCGGCGCGATCACCGCCGCGGTGGCGATCCCGCTCGCGATCAATTTCGCGCTGCACGATTACCAGCGCAACCGCATCCTTATCTTCCTCGACCCCGAGAGCGATCCGCTCGGCACCGGCTATCACATCAGCCAGTCGAAGATCGCGATCGGCTCGGGCGGGATCTGGGGCAAGGGCTTCCTCCAGGGCACGCAGAGCCACCTCGACTATCTCCCCGAGGGGCATACCGACTTCGTCTTCGCGACGATGGCGGAGGAATGGGGCCTGGTCGGCGGCTGCCTGCTGATCCTTGCCTTCCTGCTGGTGATCCGCTGGGGCATCGAGGTCGGCCAGCGCGCGCAGACCCGCTTCGGCCGGCTGACCGCCGCCGGGCTGTCGACGACAATCTTCTTCTACGTCGCGATCAACCTGATGATGGTGATGGGCCTCGCCCCCGTGGTCGGCATCCCATTGCCGCTGGTGAGCTTCGGCAGCTCCGCGCAGATGACCGTGCTGCTGTGCCTTGGCATCCTGATGTCGATCGACCGCCAGAACCGCAAGACGGTCGGTTGGTAGGGCGAAAAACCCACTTAATTCGCGAAAAAGCGGCGCGATCGACGAAAACGGACTCGGATCGACGAAAAGGGGGTTGCGGCCCCCGATGAGTCTGCTAACAGCGCGCCTCCAGCAGCGGGGCGCCACACCAGGGCGCCACTCAAAACCGCCCCGGAATGGACGCATAGCTCAGTTGGTAGAGCAGCTGACTCTTAATCAGCGGGTCCTTGGTTCGAGCCCAAGTGCGTCCACCATTCTCTTATAGCGTTAGATACCGGCACCGATTGGTCGCATCGGCAAGTCACCTGTATCAGGCAACTTTCGCCGCGCGGCGCGCCGCGCTATCGGTTGGCATGGCGCGTGTCCAAAAGTTGAAGGTGTACCGGACCGTAGCGGGTTTCTACGATGCGTATGTCGCTGCGCCGAGTCAGAAGGCGGCACTGGCGGCGTGGGGTAGCGACCGCGACTTGTTTGCGCGGGGCATTGCCGAAGAGGTCACGGATCCGGCGTTGATGGCGGAACCGCTGGCCTCCCCGGCACGGTCGTGAAGCATTCGCGTGGGACGACGGCGGAACAGATTGCGGCACTGCCCGAACAGCGGGCGCCTGCCGCGCCGCGCGATAGCGATACCGATCCGAAACCTACCGCGAAACCGCGAGCGAAACCTCAAGCTAAACCCAAACCCAAGCCGCGGCCGAAACGCGACGAGCTTGATGCGGCTGAGGAGGCTTTGACGTCGTTACGAGCAGAATTTGACCGGAAGAAGAAAGATCTCGCCGAACGGGAGGCTGCGCTTGCGCGGGATCGTCGCGCGTTAGAGCAGGCTCGCTCCTCCAGCATCGAGGCTGCGGAAGACGCGCTGAGGGGGCAAAAGCAGGCGTATGAGGAAGCCGTGCGTCGGTGGCGGGCGTCTCAAGAGTGAGTACTGCACGCGGATTTCTGACGTAGGGCGTCGATAGTTGCGTATGTTCCGTCCGGGGGACGCCCTAGGGGGCGAATGTCCTTGTAGGGTCGACGTGGCTACTGTGATGACGGTCCATGCTTCAGCGGCCTTGTGTAGAGCGCGCGCATTGCCGCCTCCATCTTCTCGCGGTCGACGCGAAGTACGACGGTCTGCGCGCGTTCGCCGAGATGCGGGCGGTATGCGTCGTGCCACGATAGGGTATCGCCGTATCCCGCGGTCTGGCTGGTGTCGAAATCGATGTAGAGCGTCTCGGCGCGCGTGACGATGGCGGGCTCCAGCCAAGCCATCGCCGCGATCTCGTCCCACATCGGAAATCCCGGTTCGAGCCCGGTCTGAAGTGTGTCGGTCAGCGCCGTGTAGGCTGACTTGAGGCTGTCGAGGAAGCCGCGCGTCCACTGCGTGCCCGTCGAAGGGTCGATCGGGACCATCGTCACCTTCGGCCACGCGCCGTGCGCCATGATCCGCGCCGCTTCGGGATCCCAGCGGATGTTGAACTCGCGCCGGGGCGTATTGACGAACTCGCGTGCGAACGCGGCAGCTGTCGGCGTGTCGATCGACTGCTGCGGATTGAGGCTGCCGCCCATGTAGACGAGCTCTTTCACATTCGCGGCGAAGCTCGGGTCGAGGCTTTGCGCGATCGCGATGTTGGTCATCGGGCCGGTGGCGAACAGCGTGACCTGGTGCGGGTGCGCGCGGACCATCCGGACGAGGAACGCGGCGGCGATCTCGCCGGACGGCTTGGTGACGGGATCGCCGATCGGCAGGCTAGGCACGACCGAAGGCGACGGTGTCCCCGGGGTGGACTGGCCCGCGCCGGCGGACGCAGGCTCCGTCCACGGCCCCTTGAACTCGAGCCGACCGTACAGCCCTTCCCACCGCTTGGTCGCCGCCTCGCTGTTCACCAGCGGGTAGGTCGCACCCGGCACCACCGGCACGTCGGTGCGCCCGAGGATCTCGACGGTCCGCAGCGCATAGGCGGTGGCGGTATCGCGCCAGACCGAACCACTGGTCGTGGTGATCCCCAGCACCTCGACGTCCGGTGCCTGGAGCAGCAACGCGGGCGCGCCGTTCAGACCGACGACGTCATCATCGATCAGGACGAGCCGCCTGGCCGTCGCGTCCTGTGCCGAGACCGCGACGGGCGTCGACATGGAAAGCAGCGCGACAAGACAGCTGACCGAGACGAAACGAAAGGCCATCGTGCAACTCTTCCCCGCCAGATCGGTACGCCATTTATGCCAGTCCATGCAGGCGATCTCCGGCAGGCCTCACAATACGCTCTCCGATCAGATCAGCACCTTGTCCAGCGTGATCGGCAGGTCGCGCACGCGCTTGCCGGTGGCGTTGTAGATCGCGTTCGCTACCGCCGCGGCGACGCCGGTGATGCCGATCTCGCCCACGCCGTGCGCGCCCATCGGCGTGTGCGGGTCGGCGATGTCGGTCCAGATCACGTCGATCTCGGGCACGTCGAGGTGCACGGGCACGTGATATTCGGCAAGGCTCGGGTTCATGATGCGGCCATTACGCTCGTCGAACTGCGTTTCCTCCATCAGCGCCATGCCGAGGCCCATGACGATCCCGCCGCGGAACTGGCTGCGCGCGGTCTTGGGATTGAGGATACGACCGCAATCGAATGCGCCGAGGAACCGACTGACGCGGGTCTCGCCGGTTACCGCGTTGACGCGCACCTCGCAGAACAGCGCGCTGTGCGAATGCATCGACCAGTGCATCAGTTCGAGCGGCTGCGACGCCTCTTCGCTGACGACCACGCTTTCGCGCTGTGCCCGATCGAGGATCGAGACATAGCTTTCGCGTCGCGACGGATCGTCGAGCTTGGCCAGTCCGCCATCCTCGCTGCCGACCTCGTCGGGCGACAGGCCTGCGAGTGGCGAATCATTGCCCGCGAGTTTCAGCAGTTCGGCGACCAGCGCATGATGCGCGGCGATCACCGCAGCGCCGATCGCCGCGGTCTGCTGCGATCCACCGGCCAGGATCGCGCCGGGGATGATCGAGATCGCCATAACCGACCGAGACGCGGTCGAGCGGTAGCCCGAGGCGATCGGCGGCGACCATAGCGGTCGTTGTCGACGTCCCCATGCCCATCTCATGCGCGGCGATCTCGACGAGGGCATGCCCGTCACGGCGCAGCGTGATCCGTGCGGCGGCGCCCGGCATACGGTAATAGGGATAGGTCCCGGTCGCGCAGCCCATGCCGATCAGCCACTCGCCTTCGCGACGCGTACCCGGCTCCGCGCTCCGCTCGCTCCAGCCGAACCGCTCCGCACCGCTGCGCCATGCCTCGACGATATGCCGCGACGAGAATGGCAGGCCCGAGGTCGGATCCTTGTCCGGCTCGTTACGAATGCGCAGCGCGATCGGGTCCATGTCGAGTTCGACCGCGAGCTCGTCGATCGCCGACTCCAGCGCGAACGTGCCGACCGCCTCGCCGGGCGCGCGCATGAAGGTGTTGGCGAGCATGTTCATCGTGACCGTCTCGACCGACAGCTTGAAGCTGTCCGCCGCATAGCCGCCGCGCGTGCCGAGGATGAACGGCTCGGGCATGTTGTTGTGCGGCGTCATCGCGGCGATGCCGGTGTGGACCAGCGCCTTGAAGCGGCCATCCACGTCGGCGCCGATCGCGACCCGCTGCTCGGTCAGCGTACGGCCGCCGACGACGCGGTACACGCCCTCGCGCGACAACGCGATCCGGACCGGTCGCCCGGCAAGCTTGGCAGCCGCGGCACCGAGAATCTGGTGATCCCACAAGCACTTCCCGCCGAACCCGCCACCGACGAACGGCGAGGTGACGCGGACCTGCGCCGCCTTCAGGTCGAACACGTCGGCGATCGTCTGCGCCTCCGCGGTGACGAGCTGCGTCGCGTCGTGGACGATCAATTCGTCGCCGACCCACGCGATCGTCGCGGCATGCGGCTCGATCGCGTTGTGGTTGTGGCGCGGCGTCCGATAGACTTGATCGACCTTGTGCGGCGCCGCTGCCAGCATCGCGTCCGCGTCGCCGGTTTCGTTCAGCAACGGCTGGCCCATGAACAGGCCCTGCTTGGGTCCTTCAGCCTTGGCCGCGGCGAGCGACGTGGTCGAAGGCTCGGCCGCGTAGGTCGCGACGATCAGCGACTTGGCGTGATCGGCCTGCTCCTGCGTCTCGGCGAGCACCACCGCGATCGGCTGGCCGTTCCAGTGGACGCGGTCGTCCTGCATGACCGGCAGGTCGGCAGGCCCCGCCGCGGTGGGCGAAGAGCCGAACACTGCAGGCGGGTTCATCCGGGGCGCGTTCAGGTGCGTCATCACTACCACGACGCCCGGCGCAGCCTCCGCGGCCGCCGTATCGATTGCTGTAATGCGCCCGCGCGGGAATCGTCGCATAGGCGAGCGCGGCGTAGACCATGCCCTCCAGCGGGAACTCGGCCGCGAAGGTTGCTGCGCCGCGCACCTTTAGCGGACCATCGAGCCGCGAGACCGACGTACCGATCAGTCCATGCTGCTGACGGATCAGCGGATCGGGCACGCCGCCCGGGATCCAGCTGTCGGGGGGCAAGCGGCACCAGCTTGCTCATCGCACCCTGGACCAGGCCCTGTGCGGTTTCCTTGACCGTATCGACGATGCTCATGCTGATGCTCCGGCAAGGTCGCCAAGCACGGCGACGAGGGTGCGCTTGGTCAGTGCGATCTTGAAACCGTTGTCGCGCAGCGGCACGGCGTCCGCCATCTCGGCGACGGCGGCGGCGAGGAACGCCTCCTCGGTCGCAGGACCACCACGCAAGGCCGCCTCCGCCTTCGACGCGCGCCACGGCTTGTGCGCGACCCCGCCGAGCGCGATCCGCACGTCCTTGATGACGCCGCCATCGATCTCCAGCGCGGCTGCGATCGAGACGAGCGCGAAGGCGTAGCTCGCCCGGTCGCGCACCTTGCGATAGGTCGAGTTGGCCGCGAAACTCAGCGGCGGCAGTTCGATCGCGGTGATGAGTTCGCCCGGTTCCAGCACGGTATCGAACTCGGGATGATCGCCCGGCAGGCGGTGAAGCTCGGTAAACGGCAGCGTCCTGGCCCCGCCCCGCCCGTGCAGATGTACGACCGCGTCGAGCGCGGCGAGCGCCACGCACATGTCCGACGGATGCGTCGCGACGCACGCCGACGACGCACCGAGAATGGCGTGTCCCCGCGTGAAACCCTCGATCGCGTCGCAGCCCGACCCCGGTGCGCGCTTGTTGCAGCGCGATCCGTCGGTGTCGTAGAAATAGGTGCACCGGGTTCGCTGGAGCAGATTGCCGCCGACCGTCGCCATGTTGCGGATCTGCGCCGACGCCCCCCGCCAGGATCGCCCGCGACAAGACCGGATAGCGCGTCCGCACAGCCAGATGCTCGGCAAGCGCCGTATTGCGGACCGCGGCGCCGATCATCAGCCCGCCGCCCTCGGTCTCCTCGATCTCGGTCGACAGCCCGGTCACATCGACCAGCGCGCTTGGCCTAGCGACCGTCTCGCGGATCAGGTCGACCAGGTTGGTACCCCCCGCCGAGATAGGCCGTCGCGTTCGCCTGCCCGGAGCCGGAGGGCGTCTGCGGCGTTCTCGGCGCGCGCGTAGGTGAACGGGGTCATGCCGCCATCCCCGCTGCCACGGTTTCGCGGATCGCGTCGATGATCCCGTTATGCGCACCGCAGCGGCACAGATTGCCGCTCATCCGCTCCTGCAATTCCTCGCGGGTCAGCGTCACGTCGGCGGTGAGATCGGCGCTGACATGGCTCGGCACGCCCCGCTTCGCCTCCGCCGCCATGCCGATCGCCGAACAGATCTGGCCCGGCGTGCAATAGCCGCACTGGAAGCCATCGTGATCGATGAACGCCTGCTGCAACGGATGCAGCGCGTCGCCGTCGGCCAAGCCTTCGATCGTCGTCACCTGTCGCCCGTCATACTGCACCGCGAGCGCGAGGCAGGACACGATTCGCTCGCCATCGACGAGCACCGTGCAGGCGCCGCACGCGCCTTGATTGCACCCCTTCTTGGTGCCAGCCAGATGCAGCCCTTCGCGCAACAGATCGAGCAGCGAGACACGGGGATCGTCGGGCAGCGCCACCGCTGACCCGTTGATAAGTATCGACATCGCCACTCTCCTGTTGAGCCGACGGTGTCGTTGCGACCGCCGAATCCGTATTTCAGTACCGAGCGGTATAGTCGCGATCAGCGGGGTCTGCCAAGCGTCTGGCGGAGCGATCGTGAAGATAGATCGATGCCCTCTTGCCGCCGCGTCGCGCATCGGCGAGCATCACGCATCAAAGGGGGAGAATGTGATGATCAAGGCATGGATGATCGGGCTGACGGCAATCGTCGCGGCACCGGTACTGGCGCAGGGCAAGCCATCGACCACGACCTATATCCAGGCGGGCACGGTGCTCGACCGGCCCGGCCAGGCGCCGCGCGGCAACACCACGATCATCGTCCGCGACGGGAAGATCGTCGAGCTGCGCGATGGCTTCGTCGCGCCGGAACAGGGGGCGAGGCTGATCGACCTGCGTACCGCGTTCGTACTGCCCGGGATGGTCGACATGCACGTCCATCTCTGGGGCATCGGCGGTGATCCGATGCGCGCGCGACTGGAAGCGCTCAACCGCGACCGGTTCGACGACGAGATGACCGCGGTCGCCAATGCGCGCACGACGCTGGCGGCAGGCTTCACCTCGGTTCGTGACCTGGGCGGCGACCCGCGCGGTATTCGGGCACTGCGCGATGCGATCGATGCCGGCACCGTCGAAGGGCCGAGCATCACCAATGCCGGCGAAATGATCTCGGTGACGGGCGGGCACGGCGACGGCGGCAACGGGCTCGCGGAAGAGTTCGCGGACATGGTGCACGCGAAGGAAATGAACCTGTGCGACGGCCCCGACGATTGCCGCCGCGCGGTGCGCGCGCAGGTCGCGCTGGGCGCGCGCGTCATCAAATTCGCGGCGACCGGTGGCGTGCTGTCGAACGTCAGCGGTGGCCTCGGCCGTGCGATGACGCCCGAGGAAATGCGCGCGATCATCGAGACCGCGCACGCGCTCGGTCGCAAGGTCGCCGCGCACAGCCATGCCGCCGAGGGCACGAAGGCCGCGCTGGAGGCCGGCGTGGACTCGATCGAGCACGGCACGTTCCTCGACGACGAGACGATCCGGCTGTTCAAGACCAAGGGCGCCTATCTGGTGCCGACCGAGATCGCACCCGTCGCGGCGCTGGCGCAGGCGCGCGGCGGTGCATTGCCGCCGGCGACGATCGTCAAGGCCGAGGCGGCGGCCGCGGCGATGGCGGCTAGTCACCGCCGCGCCTATGCCGCGGGGGGTGAAGGTCGCGTTCGGCACCGATACCGGCGTGTCGAAGCACGGCGACAACGCCACCGAGTTCGCGCTGATGGTCAGGAACGGGCTCACCCCCGACCCAGGCGATCGCCGCCGCCACGGTGGGGGCCGCAGACCTGCTCGGGCGCGACGACATCGGCACGCTCGCACCTGGCAAGACCGCGGACATCATCGCCGTGGCGGGGTCTCCGCTGCAGGACGTAACGCGGCTGGAACACGCCGAGTTCGTCATGCACCGCGGGACGGTCGCGAAGACGCCTGCTGCCGGCATCTGATTGGCTGCCACTCGGCGCGCGCTCAGCCGATGAGCATGCGCGCGCCGAGCGCCGCGAACAGCGCTGGCGGCATCACGACCGCGCCCACCTTCAGGAACCGCCAGAACCCGACGTCTTCACCCTCACGGCGGATCGCGGTCAGCCACAATATGGTGGCGAGCGAGCCGGTGATCGACAGGTTCGGGCCGAGGTCGACGCCTATCAGCAGGCCGTCGGTGACGATCTGCGGAACGTGTGCTTGTTGTAGCGTGGTGCTGGCTATCAATCCGGCCGGGAGATTGTTCATCAGGTTCGAACCGAATGCCAGGATCGTGCCCGCAACCCCGGCGGTCGTCGATGGCGACTGCGCTGCCCCCGCCGCGAGCCAGCGCGCCAACATCGTGATCACGCCCGTGCTCGCCAGTGCCTCGACCAGCACGAACAGGCCCGCGACCAGCGGCAGCACCGCCCAGGATACCGAGCCGAGCGTCGTAAGCGGCGACTTGCGCTCCCCAATGCATATTGCGGCCATCGTCGCGATACCGGCCAGGCAGGTCGGCAGTCCTAACTGATACCCCTGCGCCGACGCGGCGATCAGCAGAACTGCGGTCACGATGATCCCGCCGAGCGCGATCTTGCCGCCACGCGACAGCGTGCCGGTCTCGACGACGGTCTCGCACCGGTCGGTGAGCCGCTCGCGCTCGACCCAGCGCAGCATCAGAAAGGTCACGGCGATCGACAACAGCGATGGCAGCGCGAACGACGCCATCCACGCGCCGAGCGACGGCATCTCACCGCCGTACAGCACGAGGTTCGCGGGGTTCGAGATCGGCAGGACGAAGCTCGCCGCGTTGGCGATCAGCGCGCAGGCGAACAGCATCGGCAGCGGGTCGGCCTTCGCCTTCTTCGCCGCGGCGTAGACGGCGGGGGGTCAACACCACTGCGGTCGCGTCGTTCGAGAGGAAGGTCGTGACGACGATGCCGACGCCGAAGACGAGCGCGAACAGGCGACTGGTCGATCCCTTTGCGAGCCGCACCGCGTGCTCGGCGACCCAGTCGAACAGCCCCTGCTCTCGGGCGACCTCGGACAGCAGCATCATGCCGATCAGGAACAGATAGACGTCGCCACCCTTCAGCACCGCGGCCCATGCTGCACCGGGCGACATCAGTCCGAACACGAGCAACACTGCAGCGCCAGCGACCGCCCAGACCGCTTCGGGTAGCTTGAACGGACGCGTGATCACGCCGAAGGTCGCGACGAAGCAGATCGCCCAGATCGCGTAGGTGTGGAGAGTCATGCCGCGGGCATCCGCGAGTCGATACGCCGGACCATCGTCATCGTTACGGTATTCACCAATCGAGTCCGTTCTTGTTGGGGCCGCGTTGCGCGCCGTCGATACCACGATCGGGCCAGGCACCGATCGCGTTCACATCGCGGCCGAGCGCTACTGGAGGATTGCGCTTCGGTCGCGGGCCGGCGTTGCGAACGAGGATCTCGATGCGGTCCTCGCTCCTGTCACAGCGGATGGCGAGATGGTGGAGGCCATCAGCTACGCCATCGACCGAGGCGCTCCAGAGCGAGGGCACGCCGTCGACGCGCGTCATCGGGACGGCCTGGCCGTCATCGACGTGCAGCGACACCGTGTCTGCGCTGCCGAACACCTTCGCGCGGACCGTGAAGGCGCTGCCGGGCACGTTGTCGGCGCGCGCCGGGTCGGTGATCAGGCGGCGGTCGGCGGGGCTGGTGATCTGGACGAGTGGCCAGGGATCGTCGATCGCCTGGAACCGCCAACTGGGCACGCCGTCGTCGAGCGTGACGATCGAGAAACCGGGGGCGCCCTCCTCGATCTGGCCTGTCGAGCGGGTCGCGCCATAGATAACGCGGCCGTCGTTGAGCAGCTCGTTGTAATGCGTGTGCCCGGTGTCGACGAACGCGACGCGGTGCGCAGCGAACAGGCCGGCGATCCCGTCGGGATCATCGCGCAAGTCGCCGGGGTAGGCATGCATGAACGCCGCGACCGGTTCGCCAGCGACCGCGGCGGCGCTCAGTTCGCGTTCGATCCAGGCGCGCTGGGCCGGGTCGATCCGGAAGTCGGGACCACCCTTCCCCGCCGAGACGATATCGAGGAACAGGCAGCGATAACCCGCGATCGTCTCCGCATAGGGCGCCATCTTCGCCGTGATCGCGCGCATCGCGGTCAGGTCGCCGGGTTCGAAATCATGATCGCCCGCCAGCACGTGCCACGGCAGCGACAGCCCCGTCATCGCGTTCGCGATCCGCGCGTACTGGTCGTCGGTACCGTGATTGGCATTGTCGCCAGGCAATAGCGCGAAGTCGACCGCGTCGCCCAGATTCGCCTCGGCGCTCGCGATCAGCGTGCGAAACCGAGACAGTCCTTCATACCCATCGGCCTCGTCGACATGCAGATCGCCAAAGTGAATCCAGGTCAGGCATCCTGTCATTAAAGCACTTTCCAGTCGTCTGGCAGATGATCCGCCGATGCTGCCCATAGCGAGGCTGAGGGTTCATCGTTCCGTGACAATAACTTCATGATTTGAGACTTAACCGGCTCGTTCAGTTTCGGTTTAGCTTTTGACATCACTGGATAAAATCAAGCCGAACAATATTTCAGCGGCGTGGAAACTTTGCCCGGTGCCGCAGCTTTAGCGCTCCGACGTCGCGCGGGTTTCCCGTGCGGCACCGGTTTCGACGACACCGATATTTCAGGGAATTCTCATGGCCACGACGGACACGGCATCCGCCAACAACGGCAAGGCCAAGGGCGGGTCGGACGGCAAATCCGCGCCGAAGAAGACGCTCGACGCGCTGAACTTCTTCCTCGCCGACGTTCGCGATGGGCTCGGGCCTTATCTGGCGATCTATCTCGTCGCGGTCCGTGGGCCTGCGCATGGCTGGAACGAGGCGACGGTGGGCATGATCCTCACGATCGCCGGGATCGTCGGCCTGATCTCGCAGACGCCGGCGGGCGGGCTGATCGATCGCAGCAGGAACAAGCCGCGTATCGTGATGATCGCCGCACTGCTCGTGACGCTCAGCAGCGTATCGCTGCCGATCGTCAGTGGCTTTACCGCAGTTGCGGTCACCCAGTCGATCGCGGCAGTCGCTGGTGCTGTATTCGCGCCGGCGATTTCGGCCATCACGCTCGGTCTCGTCGGCCCGAAACTGTTCGCCAAGCGCGTCGGTCGCAACGAAGCATTCAACCACGCGGGCAACGCCGTGTCGGCGGCGCTTGCGGGCGTGCTCGCGTGGAAGTTCGGACCGGTCGTCGTCTTCTACCTGATGGGCGCGCTGACGGTTGCGAGCATCGTGACCGCGTCGCGGATCAGGAACGACGACATCGACAACGCGGTCGCGCGTGGTCTCGATTGCGAGCCGGAGGACGATTGCGAGGAGCCGAGCGGGTGGAAGGCGCTGGTCGAGAACAAGCCGCTGATGATCTTCGCGGGGACGGCGTTCCTGTTCCACCTCGCCAACGCGGCGATGCTGACGTCGGTCAGCCAGTTGCTCGCGCGCACCGTCGGCAAGGATCAGGCGACGTCGCTGACCGCCGCGTGCATCGTCGCGGCGCAGCTGGTGATGGTACCGGTCGCGATCGTGGTCGGCCGCAACACCGACAAATGGGGCACCAAGCCGCTGTTCCTCGTCGCCTTCGGGTTTCTCGCTGCGCGCGGCGCACTGTATACCGTGTCGGACAATCCGTGGTGGCTGGTCGGCGTGCAGGCACTGGACGGGATCGGCGCGGGTATCTTCGGCGCGCTGTTCCCGGTCGTGATCGCCGACCTGACCAAGGGGACGGGACGCTTCAACGTCAGCCAAGGTGCAGTGGCGAGCGCGCAGGGCTTGGGCGCGGCCTTGTCTGCGACACTGGCCGGTGCGATCATCGTGTGGGCTGGCTACGGCGTGAGCTTCCTGACCCTGGCCGTCGTCGCTGGCGCCGGCTTCATGCTCTATTTCTTCGCGATGCCCGAGACGAAGCAGAAGGCAGGGTAAGCCCCCCCTCGCCTCACCGGTCGACGGCGATGGTCGGTAAATACCGCGGCGCCGACCGGGCCTTGGCACGTTGTTCATAGGCATAGCCGGCGCGCAGCACGGTCTGGTCGGCGTCCTTCGTGGCGATGAACGACAGGCCGACGGGCAATCCGCGTACGAGACCCATCGGTACGGTCAGGTGTGGATAACCGGCGACCGCGGGCAACGTCGCGGCGGAGGGGCCGGCGTAGGTATCGCCGTAGACCGGATCGGTCAGCCACGCCGCGTCGTAGGTGGGCTCGACCAGGATCTGCGCGCCCGCCGCGCGCAGCATCGCGTCGATCCCCTGCGCACCCGCCAGCCGCAGCGATGTCGCGCGCGCGGCCTTGTAGGCGGGATCGTCGAGCCCCCTTGGTCTTGTCCGCATCCTCGAACAGTTCCTGCGTGAAGAACGGCATCTCGGTCGCGGCGTTCGCGCGGTTGAAGGCGATCACCGCGCCCAGCGTCTTCGTCTGGACCGCGGGTGGCGTGGTCGCGAGATAGGTGTTCAGGTCCGCCTTGAGTTCGGTTTTCAGGACCATCAGTTCCGCTTCGCCCAGTCCGTCGAGCTTCGGCGTCTTGACCTCGACCAGCACGGCACCCGCTGCGCGCAGGACGTTCAGCGCCGCATTGTAGCGGACGACGAGATCCGCGGACGTACACCGTCGGGCCTGACGACTCCGATCCGCATACCGGACAACGCGCTGGCTGAGAGTCCCGCGGCATAATCCTTGGTCACCGCCGCCGCCGTCACGCGGTCCGCGGGATCCGCACCGACCATGCCCGACAACAGGATCGCGACGTCGGTGACGCTGCGCGCCATCGGCCCCGGCGTATCCTGGCTATGGCTGATCGGCACGACATGCGTCCGGCTGACCAGACCGATCGAAGGCTTGAAACCGACCAGACCGTTGAGCGACGACGGGCATACGACCGAACCGTCGGTCTCGGTTCCGATAGCCGCGGCGGCGAAACTCGCCGCGACCGCGGCTCCCGATCCTGACGAGGAGCCGCACGCGGTCCGGTCCAGCGCATAGGGATTACGCACAAGCCCGCCGACCGCGCTCCAACCACTCATGGAGTGGGTCGAGCGTATGTTCGCCCACTCCGACAAGTTGGTCTTGCCGAGGATCACCGCACCCGCGCGCCGCAGGTACGCGACCATCGGCGCGTCCCGGCGCGTCATGTTGTCGCGCAAAGCGAGGCTGCCCGCGGTCGTCGGCAGCGGATCCGCGGTCTCGATATTGTCGCCTTTATGAGGATCGGAATGCCGTGCAGCGGACCGCGCACATGCCCTGCCTTGCGTTCGGCATCGAGCGCCCGGGCCTGCGCGAGGGCATCGGGATTGACCGCGATGACGCTGTGCAGCGCCGGCCCCTTGCGATCCATCGCGGCGATCCGCGCGAGATAGGCCTGGGTGATGTCGACGCTGTTGGCCGAGCCGTCGTTCATCAGAGTCCTCAACCGATCGAGCGACACTTCTTCGACGACCACCGTCTTGGCGAGAACAGGCGTGGCGACGCAGGCGAGCAGTACCGCAGTGATGAGACGACGCATGAGACCCCCGTATACAATGTCGCAGGATGGTCCCGAGCCGCGCACCGATGCAAGCGGCATCTGCTCGACGCGTATCCCGCTGACGGCAAACTATAAATTGCCGCCAGCGGGATGCCCGGTCAGGCGGCGACTAGGCCCGGCGCATAGTCCGTCGCTTCCAGATCGGCGATCAACCCCGGGCCGGTCGGGTTCCAGCCGAGTTGCGCGCGCGTCCAGTCGCTGGAGGCAAGCATGTCGAGCGAGGCGAACATGCCGAACCAGCCGAAATGGTCGTTCGCCTGGTCCTGCGTCAACGATAGCGTCGGCAGGCCCAGTCCAGCCGCTACCACCTCGGCGATCGCCCGCGCGCTGACGCCTTCCTCCGCAACTGCATTGTACCGCGCGCCCTTCTCGCCCTTGTCGAGCACGAGCGCGTAGAGTTTCGCCACGTCCAGCACGTGCGCCGCGGGCCAGCGATTGGCGCCGTCACCGACATAGGCCACCACGCCCTTCTCGCGCGCGATATCGACATAGGGCGTGATCAGTCCCTGCTTCACGGTATCGTGGACCTGCGGAAGGCGCATGACACGGACGTCCAGGCCGGCTTCCAGCAGCACATGCCCCGCCTTTTCCGACGCGATCCGCGGGTTGGGATAATCGGGGTTGAACGCGGACTCGAGCGCAGGCTTGCCCGGGCCAGTATCGCCGATCCCGGTACCCGACGTGATGATCAAGGGACGGTCGCTCCCCTTGAGCACCTCCCCCATCGCGCCGATCACGCGACGGTCCTTCTCGCAGTTTGCTACGAAGTTGGTGAACTCGTGATCGAACGCGGTGTGGATCACCGCATCGGCCTGCTCTGCTCCGCTGCGCAGGCTGTCGAGATCGACGAGATCACCGCGATGTACCTCGGCGCCAGCCTCTACCAGCGACCGCGCGCCGGCATCCGACCGGGTAAGACCCAAGACCTGATGACCCGCACTCAGCAGTTCCGGCACGATACGCGACCCGATGAACCCCGTCGCACCCGTCAAAAATACACGCATCCAAACTCTCCGATATTGTCCGGAGCAAGACTTGGGCGTACTTCGACACCCGTAAAAGTAGTGACCTTATCATGGTATAATCTTCAACAGGATGTCGATGTCTATCGAGACTGACAATGCGCTCGGCACGTTCCTGCGCGATCGCCGGGCACGCATGGACGCCGCGGCGTTCGGGTTCAGTGGCGGCCGGCGCCGGACGCCCGGCCTGCGCCGCGAGGAAGTCGCCCAGCGCGCTAACATCTCAGCGACCTGGTACACCTGGCTCGAACAGGGCCGCGGCGGCGCGCCGTCGGCCGACGTCCTCAACCGCATCGCCGGCGGCCTGATGCTGACCGAGCCGGAGCGCGAACACCTGTTCGTGCTTGGTCTCGGCCATCCGCCCGAAGCGACCTATCGCGCCTCCGACGAAGTCACGCCGCGGCTGCAGCGGGTGCTGGATGCGCTGGAATTCAGCCCGGCGATCGTCAAGACGCCGACCTGGGACGTGGTCGCGTGGAACGCGGCGGCGGCAACGCTGCTAACCGACTATTCAACGTTGCCCCGCGACCAGCGCAACATCCTGCGCCTGATGTTCACCAATGCGAGCATCAAGGCGGCGCAGGAGGACTGGCTCAACGTCGCCCGCTATGTCGTCGGTACGTTTCGCGCGGATGCAGCGCGTGCCGGTGCGGGCGCGGAGATCGCGCAACTGGTCGAGGAACTGTCGCGGCTCAGTCCCGAATTCGACGCGTTATGGCGCGACAACAACGTTGCCCGGCATGCTGACGGCCTGAAGCGGCTTCACCATCCGGTACACGGTTTGCTCGAACTCGAATTCTCGGCGTTTGCGGTCGACGGTCGGCCGGACCTCGGGATGATCGTCTACAATCCCGCCTCCCCGGAAACGGCGCAGCGTATCCGGTCGTTGATGGCGCCGACCGCCTGAGCCCTTCGCCCGCGGATCGGCAGCCTCTCCGTTATTCCGCCGAGCCGTCCGAACTCCTGTCGGCGCTTCCCCAGCCCGCCGCCTTGCGCAGTACGCGCGACAATTGCTCGACCGAATACGGCTTGTGGAGCAGCTCGAACCCGTGCGTACCGTCCTGCGCGAGGATATTGCTGTACCCCGACGTCAGCACGACCGGCAGGCTCGGATGGTCGGCGCGGATAGCCTTGCCGAGTTCGATGCCGTTCATCCCCGGCATCACCACGTCCGAAAAGACGATATCGAAGCGCGAGGCATCCTTGCCCAGCTCCGCCAGCGCCTCCTGCGCATTGGCCGCCCACACCGTCACATAGCCAAGCTCGGCCAGCGACTGGGTGGTGAACGTCCCGACTTCCCTGTTATCCTCGACGACCAGCACGCAGGTTCCGTGACCGTCGGCCAGCGTCTGGACGGTGTCGTCCTCGGCGAGACGGTCGCTCTCGTCGACCTGTGGCAGATACAAGGTGAACGTCGCGCCCTCGCCCGGCGGGCTTTCGACGACGATGTCGCCCTCGGACTGTTTGGCGAACCCGAACACCTGGCTGAGCCCGAGGCCGGTCCCCTGCCCGACCCCCTTGGTCGTGAAGAACGGCTCGAAGATCCGTTCCAGTTTCTCGGGTTCGATGCCGGTGCCGCTGTCGGTCATCGAGATCGCGACATAGCGCCCAGGCACGGCCGGGTGCGAGCGAACGGCGGGTATGAACGATGCGGGCCGCACCGCGATAAGGATATGACCCGCGCCGTCCATCGCGTCACGCGCGTTGACCGCCATGTTCACCAGCGCGGTATCGAGCTGGCTCGGATCGACGTTGGTGAACAGCGGCGTCTCGGGCACGTCGATGTCGATGACGATCCGCGAGCCCGTCAGCGTGCCCAGCATATCGGCGATGACGCGCAGGCTATGCCCGACGTCGATCACCTCGGGCTGGAGCGCCTGTCGCCGCGCGAAGGCGAGCAGCTGCCCCGTGAGTTTCGCGGCACGATCGGCCGTATCGGAGATCGCGTCGATATAGCGTTCGCGCCGTTCCGCGCTGAGGTCCGGACGCTTCAGCAGATCGGTCGCCGACCGGATGACGGTCAGCAGATTGTTGAAATCATGCGCGACGCCGCCGGTGAGCTGGCCGACCGCTTCCATTTTTTGCGACTGGCGCAGCGCGTCCTCGGCATGCTGGAGCTCGCCGGTCCGCGCCACGACCTGCTGTTCGAGCGACGCGGCGAGAGCTGCAAGCTCCTGCTCCGTGCGCCGCCGCTCGGTCGCGATGCGCGTCCGCTCGGCGACCTCGCGAACGAACGCCACCTCGTCCGCGCGCCATTGCCGTGCACGGCCGCTGCCGAGGTAGAGCATCGCGACCAGCCGTCCGTTTTCCATGATCGGCATGTTGACGATCGCGCGGACGGAAATCGCCTCGAGCGCGGCGACCGTCGATCGCGTCCGCGGATCGGTGTGCGCGTCTTCGATACACACCTCGTCGCCATTTTTCAGATCGTCGATGTACGTTCCGAAGCTGCGTAGATCGAAGCTGCCAAAAAGGGGGCGCGACGCGCGGCGCACTCCAGTCGCGCATGATCGTGAGCGTGTCGGCGTCGATCTCGCCATAGCCCGCTCGGTCCGCCCCGACCGTTTGGCCGATGATCCGCGCAGCCGCGAAGGAGATATCATCCGGTTCGTCCGTGTCGCGAAACACGTCGCCCAGTTCGACGAGCGCCGCGCGCATGATCTCGCTGCGACGCTGGTCGGTAATGTCGGTCGAGACGCCGGCGATCCGCAACGCCTCGCCCTCGGTGTTGAAGAAGGGCTGGCCGCGCGAGGCGAGCCAGCGCAGTTCTCCATCGCGGCGATAGATGCGGTAGATCACGTCATAGTCGGTGCCCTCCGCGACGCAGCGACGGACTTCGGCAACGCTTTTCGCTCTATCCTCGGGATGGATCGCCTCGAGCCGGTCCTCGTAGGTGAAGGGCTCGTGGCTGGGGCGGCCGAAAATTTCCTTGCACGTATCGGAGGCAGTCAGCTGCTTGCTGGCTATCTCCAGGCTCCAGGTTCCGAAGCGCGCAGCCTTCAACGTGAAGGCCAGCTCGCGCTCCTGCTCCTGCTGCATCCGCAACCGGTCGGTCAGCTCGGCCAGAAGCGCGGCGTTGCTCGATTCCAGACCTTGCAGCCGTTCGCGCTCGAGCGTCACATCGACCTGGCTCGCGAAGAAATAGGCGAGCACGCCTTCGGTATCGTAGACCGGCGCCAGCAACAGGCGGTTCCAGAACAGCTCCCCGTCCTTGCGGTGGTTCTGGATGTCGATCTCGATCGGCCGGACCTGCCGCACCGCCTCGCGGATTTTAACGACGGTCGCGGGATCTGTCTCCGGCCCCTGCAGGAACCGACAATTACGGCCGAGGATCTCCGCCCGGCTATACCCGCTCAACCGGCAGAACGCGTCGTTGGTGAAAACGACCGGATTGTCGGGCAACCGGGGATTGGTGATGATCATCGGCATCCGCGTGGCCCGCACAGCCGCGACGAACGGATCGGTGCCGACGTCCTGCGCGATCAGCTCGGCCGCGATCCGCTCGGCATCCGCCGTCATCTTCGGGGCGCTTTCGGCGGCGCTGTCGATGATATCAGTCAAAACAGTTTACTCATCGATGATCACCAATCCCGGTATCTAGGGTAGCGACCAAATCATCGCAACGCCGACCATTAGATACTGAGCCAAATCAGCCGCATAGGTGGCAATCGAAAATCCGGTTTTACCTTTTCGACAGGGCTCGAAGCGAGGTTTGGCACGTTCGATCCGGCAGGAAGTTCGAGAGGATGACATGCTTTTCAAATATTCGGCCGCAATTCTGGCACTCTCGCTAGTCGCCGCGCCCGCCGCGGCACGGACCCCGCCGCCCGCCGGGATCTGGGCCAACCCGCACAACACCGTCCACGTGACCTTCAAGCGCTGTCGGGATGCGATATGCGGGACGGTCGTGTGGGCGAGCCGCACTGCGATCGACGACGCGCAGCGCGGCGGCGTCGACCAGCTCGTCGGCGAGGAACTGTTCCGCGATTTCGTCGAGGACGAGCCTGGTCGATGGAGCGGCGAGGTCTTCATTCCCGATGTCGGCCAGACCGTGTCCGGCACGATCACGCAGATCGATTCCCGCACGTTGGTCGGCGAAGGCTGCATGTTCGCGGGGTTCGGCTGCAAGACGCAGGCGTGGAAGCGCATCAAGTAGCGGATCGCCGCCGCTCGCGACCGGTGCAAAAATTTCGTTCGGCAATCTTGACGCCTTGGCACGCGAAATTATTTCCCCGGTCGCCGGACGCGTCGATCGGTCCGGCGACTGAGGGCACCGGCTTTACCGGTGCTCCTCGTGCTCAGATTGCTCATGAGGGAGGATTTGGATATGAGGACGAACTTCGACTTTACGCCTTACCGCCGTTCCACGGTCGGTTTCGACCGGCTGTTCGACTTGCTGGAAGCGACCGCGCGGACCGATACAGTCGATGGCTACCCGCCGTTCGATATCGAACGCGAGAGCGAGGACAGCTATCAGATCACGCTCGCCGTCGCCGGGTTTCGCCCCGACGACATCGAGGTCGTCGCGCAGAACAACCAGTTGACGGTCAGCGGGCGCAAGCCCGACGAACGCGACGACGGCCGCTTCGTCCACCGCGGGATCGCGACCCGTGCGTTCGAGCGCCGCTTCCAGCTTGCCGACTTCGTGCAGGTCCAGAATGCGAGCTTCGACAACGGCCTGCTGCGCATCGCGCTGAAACGCGAAATTCCCGAGGCGATGAAGCCGCGCCGGATCGAGATCACCGGCGCCGCAGCCAATGATCGCAGCGGCGATCGTCTCGAAGACAAGCAGGCGGAACGCTCCGCCGCGTAACGGGAATGACGACTGCCAGCCCAAGTGCTGGCAGTCGTTCTTTATTCGGGGGCTATGTATTCGAGCGCCCGGTTTAGCGCGGCGGCGGCATCTGGACGTGAATATCGGCCGCCGAGGGCACGACATGGTTCGGACGAGCGGTCATCCGTAGCCATCCGCCGCGGACCATGACGAGTGCTACGCCTGCAGCGATCACCGCCAGCCCGAACTCGATCTTGCGAAGCGTATCGCGGTTGCGATCGTCGGTATTCCAGACCTTGTCCCAGTCGTCGTCGGATCGCTGCTCGCGGTGTCCCACGACGAGGTTGGAATCGTAATCGGTTTCGTAATCCGTATGATCCGTCATGCGGTCCTCCTCTCCGACGTCCGATCGACATAGCGCTTCAGCAGCGCGACCGTGGATCACGGTCCGCAATTGCAGCGCGTTGGTGTGCGTGGTTCGCGATGAGGTCGTCGGATATTCGATCGACCAGCCGCGGCGTGTTTATCGGTAGCGCAACGATCGAGTGCGCTTGGTGTCGTACGTCTTCGGTAACGCGAGTGAAGGTATAGCGGCGGGAGCGATCATGCGCCCCCGCCGCGACGCGCCGTGGCTTACTTGCCGCGGAGCGTGTTGATCAGGGCGATACCCAGTACACCGGCAAGTGCTGCGGCGGTGAACGGACGTTCCTTCGAGAACTGGCGGACATAGTCGACCAGCGGACGGATGTTCTCTTCGACGACGTCCTTGGCCTGGCCGACCGTCTTCTGGACGGTACCGGTCAGCTGATCCGCTGCGCCTTCGCTCTGCAGCGACTTGTCGCCGATTGCGCCGCCAAGGGTTTCCCTTGACCTTGCCGCTGACGTCCGTTGCTGCGCCGCTGAGGGTGTCGGTGTTCATGAATGATCTCCTTGGATACGTGGATGATGGGGCTTCAAACGACGAAGCCGGCGGGAATATCCCGCGCTGCTCCGCGCTGGTGAAAACGATAGGGGTCGCACGGGCAAAGGAGTTCGCGCTCCGGCAGACCCGAAACTCATATTGCCCAGAGACATAACCCATCGGACCGCGGATGTTTCCGCAGTATTCCTGCACCCGAATCAGGTACTAAACTACTATCCTGGTGATCGCGGCCGAGCGTTGAAGGCCAGTCAAGATGAAAGCCGGTCCCGCCGCATCTTCAGTGTGATGATCACCCCGCCCGTCGACCATTCATAGGCGATCGAGCCCCCCAGCTGCCCGGCAACGGTACGGCGGACGAGCTTGCTGCCGAAGCCTTCTCCGGCATTCGGGCTTTCCACTTCCGGACCGCCGCGTTCGAGCCAGGTCAGGATCACTTCGTCGTCGGTCGCGGTGCTGGACAGGTCGAGCGTCCCGGTCGGTGCCGACAACGCGCCGTATTTCATCGAGTTGGTCGCGAGTTCGTGGATGATCAGCCCAAGTCCGGTCGCGGCATTTTCCCCGACGCCCATGCGCTCGACCGCGACGCGGATGCGGCCCTTGAAGGCGCCCATGTCGTCATAGGGGGCCAGCAACACCGAGAGCAAATCGCCCAGCAACGCCGCGTCGCCCTGCCCGCCCGGCAGCGGACGGACGAGATCGTGCGCCCGCCCCAGCGCGCTCAACCGTTCGGTCAGTTCGCGCGCCATGTCCTGCGTATTGGGCGCAGTGCGCGAGGTGATCGCGGTCAGGCCGCTCGCGATCGCCAGCAAATTCTTGACGCGGTGGCTCATTTCACCGGCGAGCAGTTCGTTGCCCTCCTCGGCCTGCTTGCGACCGGTGACGTCGAGGAAGATGCCGAACATCGTCCGTCCGACGATCCCGACATCCTCGCCCTGCCCGCGTGCCGAGATCCAGCGGACCTCCTCGCCGATCATGATCCGGAAATCGGTCTCATAGCTGCCGAGCACCGCGCGGGTGGCGGCGAAAGCGGAGTGGACGCGGTCGCGATCGGACGGATGGATATGCGCCGACAATTCCTCGAACGTGACTTCGGCGCGCCACGGGAGGCCCCAAAGCTCGAAGCCACGCTCGTCCATCGTGAAGGCGTCGGTGTCGACGTTCCATGCCCACAGGGCGACACCCGCGGCGGTGACCGCAAGCCGCAGATGGTCGGAGTCCCACGCATGAGCCTTGGGTATTTCGGCAGTTCCGTCTGCAATCACTTCGGCAATCCCCGTCCGAGCGCAGAGCCCGGCCACGATGCCTAATACACATCGCGCGCGCTTTACGGTAACTTCGCACAAGTGGCGGTGTTCACCGCGCTCGACGGTATGCGGCCGCAGTTGAGGTCATCCGACATCGCCAATAGAAATGCGCACCACGAGGGCAGATCGGCGTGCTACTCGACCGGGCACCAGGTGGACGAGGGTAGCGATATGGACAGCATCACAGGCGATGCGCCGCGGGACACGACTGTGTTCGCCGATGTCGTCATCGTCGGCGGCGGGCACGGCGGTGCGGCATGTGCGATCGCGCTGCGCAAGACCGGTTTCGAGGGATCGATCCTGATCGTCGGCAAGGAGGCCGAGCTTCCCTATGAACGGCCGACCTTGTCGAAGGAGTATCTGTCGGGCGAGAAGGTCTTCGGCCGTATCCTGATCCGACAGGCGGCGTTCTGGACCGAACAGCGCATCGATCTGCGGCTCGGATCGCGCATCGTATCGGTCGATCCGGTCGGCCACAGCGCAACGACCGAGGACGGTACGACGATCGGCTATGGCCGGCTGGTCTGGGCGACGGGCGGGACGCCCAGACGACTGACCTGCGCTGGCCATCATCTCACCGGTGTCCACACCGTGCGCGACCGCGCCGACGCCGACCGGATGATCGCCGAACTGCCGGATGTCGGGACCGCGGTCGTGATCGGCGGCGGGTATATCGGGCTCGAAGCCGCCGCGGTGCTGCGCAAGTTCGGCAAGTCCGTCATCCTGATCGAGGCGCTCGACCGGGTACTCGCGCGGGTGGCGGGCGAAGACCTGTCGCGGTTCTTCGAGGCGGAGCACCGCGCGCACGGCGTCGACGTGCGGCTGGGGCAGTCGGTCGACTGCATTCTGGGCGATGACCGCGTCACCGGGGTCCGGCTGGGGGGACGGCACCGTCATCGCCGCCGACATGGTGATCGTCGGCATCGGCATCCTTCCCGAAGTCGCGCCCCTGATCGACGCTGGTGCGGCGGGTGGCAACGGCGTGGCCGTCGATGGCGTATGCCGGACGAGCGTGCCGGACGTGTATGCGATCGGCGACTGCGCGTTGCACGCCAACCGGTTTGCCGGTGGGGCGGCGGTGCGTGTCGAATCGGTGCAGAATGCGAACGACCAGGCCGCCGTCGTGGCGAAGGACATCGTCGGCCAGCCGGCGGTGTATGACGCGGTGCCGTGGTTCTGGTCGAACCAGTATGACCTGAAGCTGCAGACCGTCGGACTGTCGATCGGCTATGACGAGGCGGTCCTGCGCGGCGATCCGGCGGCGCGCAAATTCTCGGTCGTGTACCTGCGCGATCGCCGCGTCATCGCGCTCGACTGCGTGGGAGCGGTCAAGGATTACGTCCAGGGGCGCAAGCTGGTGGAAGCCGGCGCTGTGATCGACCGGGCCATCCTCGCCGACCCCGGCGTCATGCTGAAGGACATGGTGCCGCTGGACCCGCCGACGCTTTCTTGACTCCGGTTCGGCATCGGTCGCACCTTGCAGCCGAACAGCGCGGATATCGGATCGCATGGCAATGATGAGTATCGGCGCATGACGGCGCTGGCGGGCCTGCGGGTCGTCGAGTTCGCCAGCATCGGGCCGGGCCCGCATGCGGTGATGCTGTTGTCCGATCTCGGTGCGGAGGTGCTGCGGATCGAGCGGGTCGGCGGTGGTTTTCGCAATCCCGTGCTCGACCGCGGCCGCGCCCGGCTTGCGCTCGATATCCGCACGCCGGAAGGGCGAGATCGGGCGTTGGCGATCACGGACCGCGCCGACGTCGTGATCGAGGGGGTTGAGACCGGGCGTGATGGAGCGGCTCGGCCTGGGTCCGGAGGTGATGCTCGAACGCAACCCTCGGCTTGTCTATGGGCGGATGACCGGTTGGGGACAGACCGGACCGCTCGCGCAGGTTGCGGGCCACGATCTCAATTACATCGCACTCAGCGGCGCACTCGCGGCGATCGGCGCGCCGGGAACGCCGCCGCCGCCGCCGCTCAACCTGATCGGCGATTTCGGCGGCGGGTCGCTGTATCTCGTTACCGGTATCCTCGCGGCGCTACTCGAACGCGCGCGATCGGGACTGGGCCAAGTCGTCGATGCGGCGATCGTCGACGGTGTTTCGTCGATGATGGCGCTGTTCGCGGGAATGGTCCCGGCCGGGGTGATGTCGATGGACCGCGACCGCAATCTACTCGGCGGCGCGGCGCCGTTCTACCGCTGTTACACCTGCGCCGATGGGCGGTACGTCTCGGTCGGCGCGATCGAGCCGAAATTCTACGCGGAACTGCTCGATCGGCTGGGGCTCCCCGCCGACCTCGCGGCGGACCAGATGGTCGTCGAGCGCTGGCCCGAAACCGCGCGACGCTTCGCCACAGTGTTCGTGACCAGGTCGAGGGACGATTGGTGCGACGCGCTGGAAGGCACCGACACCTGCTTTGCGCCGGTGCTGGAACTCGACGAGGTGCCGACGCATCGTCACATGGCGGATCGCGGTGTCGTCATCGACGGCATCTGGCAGGCGGCCCCGGCCCCGCGGCTGTCCCGCACGCCGGGACGGATCGCCCCTACCTCCGACGGCGCCGCACTTCTGGCGGATTGGGGGTCGGCTAGAACGCCCGGATCACGCGCGCCCGACCTGCCGCAACAGATGCTCCGCACGCGACAGATGCGGTCGGTCGAGCATGCCGCCCTTGTAACCGATTGTGCCGACGCCGGGGTTCGCCGCGAACAGATCGACGATCGCCTGCGCCTTGGCAATCTCCGCCTCGGTCGGCGTGAAGGCTGCGTTGATCACGTCGACCTGCGCCGGATGGATCGCAAGCATCCCGCGGTAACCGTCACGCCGGACCTGCTCTGCGCGCGTCTTCAGCGTGTCGAGGTCGCGGAAGTCGCCCTGGATCGTCTCGATCGCGGTAACGCCTGCCGCCGCGGCCCCCAGCAGGCACATCGACCGCGCCAATTCGTAGGTGAAGCGGTAGCTGCCATCGGGATTGCAGTTCGCGCTAGCGCCGATCGAGTCCGCCAGGTCTTCCGCGCCCCAAGTCAGCGCGACCACCCGAGGCGCGCCCTTATAGTCGCCCGTGTGGAACATCGCTTCCGCCGTCTCGGTGATCAGCACGATCACCGGGGTCGACCCGATCGCGATGCCGTTCGCCGCTTCGAACGCGGACAGGTAATGATCGAGCCGTTCGACATCCTGCCGACCCGTAACTTTCGGCAGCATGATCCCGCCCGGACGCGCCGGCATGATCGCAGCGAGATCGGTCAGGGTATATGGTCCGTCGAGCGGATTGACCCGCACCCACATCCGCGCGCGGTGTGCGACGTGCGCGGCCAGCACGTCGTGGACGGTCTGGCGGGCGAGCGGCTTGTTCTCGGTCGTCACCGCGTCTTCGAGGTCGAACAGGACGATGTCGGCGCTACCTTCGATCGCCTTGGTCATCTTGCGCTCGCTGTCCCCCGGCGCGAACAACCAGGAACGCATTTTCAACGATGCAACGGACATGGCGGCATGGTCCCAGACGGATCGAAACAGGTGCGTTGCGTACGGCGTCGATCGCGAGCGGGCAACTGCAGCGCAGGGTTCGCCGCGAAATCGTGCATGGTGCGCGGTGCCGTCATTGGCGGCATGAGATAGCGAAGCGTTCCCCGACCGAAGAATGCATTGATTGCCGACACCGCCCTGCGCGGGGCAAACGGCGCCGCGGAGACACATCATGGCGAAGACACTCACCCATCTGGAACGGCTCGAGGCGGAGGCGATCCACATCCTGCGCGAAGTCGTCGCCGAGGCCGACAAGCCGGTGATGCTGTATTCGGTCGGCAAGGATTCGGCGGTGATGCTGCACCTCGCGCGGAAAGCCTTCTACCCGTCGCCCCCGCCCTTCCCGCTGCTGCACGTCGACACGACTTGGAAATTCCAGGAAATGTACAAGTTGCGCGACCGGATGGCGGCGGAAAGCGGCATGGAACTGCTCGTCTACCAGAATCCCGAAGCTGCCGCGCGTGGGATCAATCCGTTCGATCACGGTGCGCTCCACACCGACATGTGGAAGACCGAGGGCTTGAAGCAGGCGCTCAACCTGCACGGGTTCGACGCGGCATTCGGTGGTGCGCGGCGCGACGAGGAGAAATCGCGTGCGAAGGAACGCATCATTTCGTTCCGCACCGCGACGCATGGCTGGGACCCGAAGAACCAGCGCCCCGGAATTGTGGAACCTCTACAATGCGCGGAAATCGAAGGGCGAGAGCATCCGCGTGTTCCCGATCTCGAACTGGACGGAGCTCGACGTCTGGCAATACATCCAGCTCAACGACGTGCCGATCGTGCCTCTCTACTATGCTGGCGTGCGCCCCACGGTCGAGCGCGACGGCATGCTGCTGATGGTCGACGACGACCGCTTCCGTCTCGAACCCGGCGAAGTCCCGGTCGACCGTTCGATTCGTTTCCGCACGCTCGGTTGCTATCCGCTGACGGGTGCGGTCGAGAGCACGGCGTCGACGCTGTCCGAGATCATCCAGGAAACGCTGCTGACCACCACCAGCGAGCGCCAAGGCCGCGCGATCGACAAGGATGCCGGCGGCGCTGGCATGGGAAGAAGAAGAAGCAGGAGGGGTATTTCTGATGAGCGACATCGCCACGCAGGAGTCTGCCTACCAGACCGACGCGCTGATCGCGGAGGATATCGACGCGTATCTCGACCAGCATCGCAACAAGACGATGCTGCGCTTCATCACCTGCGGTTCGGTCGATGATGGCAAATCGACGCTGATCGGCCGGCTGCTGTACGATTCGAAGATGATCTTCGAGGATCAGCTCGCGGCGCTCGAGGCGGACAGCAAGCGCGTTGGCACGCAAGGTGGCGAGATCGACTTTGCGCTGCTCGTCGACGGGCTCGCCGCCGAGCGCGAACAGGGCATCACGATCGACGTCGCCTATCGCTTCTTCTCGACCGAAAAGCGCAAGTTCATCGTCGCGGATACGCCCGGTCACGAGCAATACACCCGCAACATGGTGACCGGCGCATCGACCGCCGACCTTGCCGTGATCCTGGTCGATGCGCGCAAGGGCGTACTGACCCAGACCAAGCGCCACAGCTATCTGGCGCACCTGATCGGCATCCGGAACCTCGTGCTCGCCGTCAACAAGATGGACCTGATCGGCTACGACCAGGCGCGCTATGACGAGATCGTCGGGGACTATGCGGCGTTCGCGAAGAGCATCGGCATCACCGCGTTCACGCCGATGCCGATCTCGGGGTTCAAGGGCGACAACATCTCCCTCAGGTCCGAAACCATGCCGTGGTACGATGGCCCGACGCTGATGGAGCATCTCGAAGCGGTCGATGTCGATGTCGACGACGACCAGGCCAAGCCGTTCCGCATGAGCGTGCAGTGGGTCAACCGACCCAACCTCGATTTCCGCGGTTTCTCGGGCCAGATCGCCGCCGGTACGGTTAGGCCCGGCGACGCGATCCGCGTGCTGCCCGGCGGCAAGACCTCGACGATCATCCGGATCACGACGCTCGACGGCGACCTCGACGAGGCGGTCGCGGGGCAGTCCGTCACGCTGTCGTTCACCGACGAGATCGACTGCTCGCGCGGCAACGTCATCGCCGCGTCGGACGCGCCGCCCGAAACCGCCGACCAGTTCGAGACGACGATCGTCTGGATGGACGACGAGCCGCTGATCGTCGGTCGCTCCTATTGGCTGAAGCTCGGCACGCAGATGATGTCGGCGACGGTGCGCGAGCCGAAATATCAGGTCAACGTCAACACGATGGAGCGGCTCGCGACCAAGACGCTCGAGCTGAACGCGATCGGCGTGGCGGAGATCACGACGGACCGCGCGATCGTGTTCGAGGCCTATGCGCAGGAAGGTGCCGCGCCGAACAAGGTGCTCGGCGGGTTCATCCTGATCGACAAGATCACCAATGCGACGGTCGCGGCGGGCATGGTCCATTTCAGCCTGCGCCGCTCGCAGAACGTCCATTGGCAGGCGACCGATATCGGCCGCGAGGCGCATGCCGGGCTGAAGAACCAGAAACAGGCGGTGCTGTGGTTCACCGGGCTGTCGGGCGCGGGCAAGTCGACGATCGCCAACGAGGTCGAGAAACAGCTCAACCTGATGAACCGGCACACCTTCCTGCTCGACGGCGACAACATCCGTCACGGCCTGAACAAGGATCTGGGGTTCACCGAGGCTGACCGGATCGAGAATATCCGGCGTGTCGGCGAAGTAGCCAAGCTGATGGCGGACGCCGGGCTGATCGTGCTCACCGCGTTCATCTCGCCGTTCCGTGCCGAGCGCGACATGGTGCGCGCGATGCTGCCGGCGGGCGAATTCATCGAGATCTTCGTCGACACGCCGCTCGATGTGGCGGAAGGTCGCGACGTGAAGGGCCTCTACAAGAAAGCACGGGCAGGCGATTTGAAGAACTTTACCGGGATCGACAGCCCTTACGAGGCGCCGCTGAACGCGGAGATTCGCGTCAATACGGTCGAGATGACGCCGGTCGAAGCCGCCGCGTTCATCGTCCGCCAGATCATGCCGCTTAAGTGACGGTCATGGAAAGCGACGTCCGTCTCGCCGAACGCGTCGCCACCGAGGCGGGGGAGATATTGCTCGCGTTGCAGAAAAGCAGCGGGCTGACCGGCAAGGATCTTGGCAAGGCGGGCGACGAGCAGGCCAACACCTTCTTGATGCGGATGCTGCGCGCGGCGCGGCCCGACGACGCGATCCTGTCCGAGGAAGAGAAGGATACCGGCGATCGCTGTTCGGTGCGCCGCGCTTGGATCGTCGATCCGCTCGACGGCACGCGCGAATATGGCGAAGGGCGGACCGACTGGGCGGTGCACGTCGCGCTCGCGATCGACGGCGTCGCCGTCGTGGGCGCCGTGGCGCTGCCGGGACTCGGGATGACGCTGACCTCGGGTTCGCCGAAGCCGCTGGAACCCGCGGGCGATCCGCTCCGCATGCTGGTCAGTCGCAGCCGGCCCGCACGCGAGGCGGTCGCGGTCGCCGAGACGTTGGGGGCGACGCTCGTGCCGATGGGCTCGGCGGGGGCGAAGGCGATGGCGGTGGTGCGCGGCCAGGCCGACATCTATCTCCACACCGGCGGGCAGTATGAGTGGGACAATTGCGCACCGATCGCGGTCGCGCAGGCGGCCGGGCTCCATGTCAGCCGCGTCGACGGATCGCCGCTCGTCTATAACTGCGCGGATCCGTATCTGCCCGACCTGCTGATCTGTCGGATGGAACTGGCGGCGCAGGTGCTCGACCTGGTGAAGGCGCTCCCCCCGCCTGAGCGGGCGGGCGGTATCAGCCGTCGGAGGGCACCAGCTCGACGAACTCGAAGTCATAGCGCTGCCACCCGCGTTGCACCGCGGCCTCGGCAAGTGCGTTGCGCTTCTTCTTCGCCTCGGCCAGCGATTTGGTGTGGCCCCAGAAGATCTCGGTCTTGCCGTTGGCCAGCACCGCGACGATCCGCCAGTAATGCGTGAACGGCGTCGCGGTCGGGCCGATCGTCTTCACATAGCCGTCGGGCAGCGTCGCGGTGAGGTAGCGTTTCTTGGCCATGACGCTGCCGTTAGCCGTCCGCCGCCCGGACGGAAATGCTTACTCGCTAGCGGCGTCCTTCCCGATGCGATCGAGTGTCGCGATCGCATCGGCTGGCAACATGATCTCCCCCGCCGCAAGATTCTCGCGCAAATGACCGACCGACGACGTGCCGGGGATCAGCAGGATGTTTGGCGAACGCTGTAACAGCCACGCGAGCGCGACCTGCATCGGAGTCGCGTCCAGATCGCGCGCGACATCGGACAGCGCAGTCGACTGCAACGGCGAGAACCCACCGAGCGGGAAGAACGGCACATACGCGATCCCCGCCTCGGCAAGGTCGTCGATCAGCGCATCGTCGTCGCGGTGCGCGAGATTATACTGGTTCTGCACGCAGGCGATCGTCGCCATCGCGCGCCCTTCCGCGACCTGCGTCGGCGTGACGTTGCTGAGCCCGATATGACGGACCAGACCCTGCCGCTGGAGATCGACGAGCGTCGCGAGCGGCTCGGCGATCGAGCCCTCGGCGGGTCCATGCGCATCGAACATCGCGCGCAGATTGACGATGTCGAGCGCTTCCAGCCCGAGATTACGCAGATTGTCGTGGACCGCGCTGGTCAGCTCCGCGGCCGAGAAGGCAGGATCCCATGAGCCCTCAGGTCCCCGCCGCGCACCGATCTTCGTGACGATCACGAGGTCGTCCGGATACGGATGCAGCGCCTCGCGGATCAGGCGATTGGTGACGTGGGGGCCGTAGAAGTCGCTCGTGTCGATATGATTCACGCATGCCTCGACCGCCGCGCGCAGGACCGCGAGTGCCGCGTCGTGATCCTTGGGAGGCCCGAACACGCCGGGGCCGGCGAGCTGCATGGCGCCGTAGCCGAGACGGTTGACGGTGCGGCCTGCGAGCGGGGCGGTGATGGTGATGCCGTGCGTGGTCATGATCCGGTCCTTTCGAAGTGTGACCTTCATATGGACCGCCTTGGCTGTTACGATAACGCGGCAGTATCGGCACGGGCTGTACGGGAGTACGCACAATGGCAGTCGACGCAGGCGATCTCTCCGCGTTCGTCACGGTCGCGCGGGCGGGCGGATTTCGCGACGGCGCACGGATCAGCGGCGGCAGTGCGTCGGGGCTGAGCGAGGCGGTACGCCGACTGGAGGCGCGGCTCGGCGTGCGGTTGCTCAACCGGACGACGCGCAGCGTGGCGCCGACCGAAGCCGGGGCGCGGCTGCTCGACCGGCTCGGCCCTGCGCTCGCCGAAGTCGAGGCGGCGCTGGACGTCGTCAACGGCTATCGCGACTTGCCGGCGGGACCGTTGCGGCTGAACGTACCGGTCAGCGCCGCGCGGTTGGTCCTGCCCGCGATCGTCCCGGCGTTCCTTGCCGCCTATCCCGATATCCGGCTGGAGGTGATCGCCGAGGACAGCTTCGTCGACATGCTCGCCGCGGGGTGCGACGCCGGTATCCGCTACGACGAACGGCTCGAACTGGACATGATCGCGATACCGATCGGTCCGCGCGAGCAACGGTTCGCGACCGCGGCGTCCCCTGACTATCTCGCGCGCCGGGGCACGCCCGTGCATCCCCGCGATCTGCTCGACCACGCCTGTATCCGCGGTCAGTTCTCCAGCGGCTCGATGATGCCCTGGGAGTTCGAGCGCGACGGCGAGATCGTCAAGGTCGAGCCCGGCGGACCGCTGATCGTGCGCGTCGGCGCGGCCACCGATCTCGCGGTCGATGCGGCGCTGGCGGGGACTGGAATCATCCACCTGTTCGAGGATTGGCTCCGACCGCATCTCGACGGCGGCGCGCTGGTGCCGGTGCTGGAACCGTGGTGGCAGCGCTTCTCCGGTCCGTTCCTCTATTATTCGGGACGGCGGTATCTCCCGGCACCACTGCGCGCGTTCATCGATTTCGTTGCAGCCCGACGCGGGCAGCCATGAGCGGCCTCGATCGACCAACAGAAATATGCCGAACACACTTGCCTTGCAGGACGGCGGCATGATCCCTGCTTCCGTGCCCGACCTTGCGAAACCCGTGCTGCTGGTGGTCGATGACGACCACATGATCCGCACGCTGCTGGCGGAGAGCCTCGGCATGCACGGCTATCAGGTCGAGACCGCGACGAACGCGCAGGAGATGGACGGCGTGCTCGCGCGGTGTGCGGTGTCGCTGATCCTGCTCGACGTGATGATGCCCGGCGAGGACGGGCTATCGGTGTGTCGTCGCTTGGCGCGGACGGGGGCACCGCCGGTTGTGATGCTGAGCGCGCTGGGCGACGAGCCCGACCGGATCCTGGGGCTGGAGATCGGTGCGAGCCATTATCTGTCCAAGCCGTGCAGCCCGCGCGAGATCCTGGCGACCGTTCGTGCCGCATTGCGGGCGCGCGAGATGCAGGATGCTGGGGACAGCCGCGCGTTCGGGTTCCTCGGCTGGCGCGTCGATTTCGCGGCGCACGAGCTGTTCGATCCCGACGGCACGCTGATCGACCTGACCGACGGCGAGTTCGCGGTGTTGCGCGCGTTCGTCGAGCGACCACGGCGCGTGCTGGCACGCGACGCGTTGCTGGAAGCGGCGCGAGGCCCCGACACCGACGCCTTCGATCGCGCGATCGACGTCCAGGTCAGCCGCTTGCGCCGCAAGCTGCGCTCGCACGACGACGAGATCATCCGGACGATCCGCAACGAGGGCTATTTCTTCGTTCCCCGCGTGGTGCGCCTGTGATGCGCCACCCGATGACGACAGCCGGCAAGATCGACCAGCCGATACGGCGTACCCCGCAGCGGTCCTGGCCGATGTTCCTGCGCATCTTCGTGCTGGGGCTGACGACCGTGCTGCTGGTCCAGATCCTGAACTTTGCGATCGTGCTGCTGATGCCGCCGCCTCGGCCGCAGATCTTCACGGCCAACCGCGTCGCTGCGGTGGCGCGGACAGGGCGCGATCCGACCGGTCAGTTGAAGGTCGAGATTGCCACCGGCCCGCCCCATCCGACCGACAATCCGCGCGACGCTCGGCTCGCCGAATCGATTGCCGCCGATCTCGGACTGGCGCGAACCAAGGTGACCGTCGAGACCGAACGATCGGCGATGCCGCTGTTCGCAGGCGCACTCCGGCCGCCGCTGCCGCTCGGCATGGGCCGTTCGGGGCATCTGCCGCAATCGTTCGATAATGCGCTGTTCGGCCCGTTCGTCGTGTCGATCGAGATGCCGAACGGCCGGTGGCACGTGATCCGGCCGACGCACACCACGATCGGCCCTTGGCGTATGCGGATCGTGCTGTGGTTCCTGGTTGCAATGGTGGTTGCGGCCGCGGTGGCATGGGTGATGGCGCGGCGCGTCGTAAAGCCGATTGCGCTTTTTGCCGCCGCCGCCGAGCGTCTCGGTCGCGATCCCCGCGCCGAACCGCTGCCGATCGTCGGCCCGCCGGAGATCGCCGAAGCGGCCACCGCGTTCAACTTGATGCAGGAGCGGCTGAATCGCTATGTCGAGGATCGGACGACTCTGATCGCCGCGGTCGCGCATGATCTGAGGACGCCGTTGATGCGGTTGTCGCTGCGCCTCGAAAAGGCGCCCGACGATATCCGTGCGGCAAGCGAGGGCGACATCCAGGAGATGAGCGAGCGGATCGGTTCGGCGATGGCGTTCGTCCGCGACATGACCCGGCATGTCCGCCGCCAGCGGCTCGATCTCCGCTCGCTTGCCGAGAGCGTCGCGGATGATTTTGCCGATCGCGGCGATGCGGTGGCTTTGCTTCCGGGTGACCCGCTCACGCTGGAGGGCGATGCGCCGTCGTTGAAGGCGCTGATCGCGAACCTGGTCGGCAACGCGGTCAAATATGCCGGCCATGCCGAAGTGGAAGTGCGCAGCGAGGGCGGGGTCGCGATCGTCGAGGTGTGCGATTCAGGGCCGGGCATGGCGCCAGCGGATCTCGCCCGCGCGTTCGAGCCGTTCTTCCGCGCCGAGCAATCGCGCAATCGCGACACCGGCGGCAGCGGGCTTGGCCTCGCCAGCGTCCGCGCGGTGGCGCGCGCGCATGGCGGCGATGCGACGATCGAGAACCGCCCGGGCGTCGGGTTGCTCGCGCGGGTGACGTTGCCGATCTGAACTGCGCGAGCGGTCAGCCGAAACATCGCGGCAACGATCGCCGTGTCAGACGAATATCACGGCATCTCGGGAGATTGCATGCGTAACGTCCTTTACCTTGGCATCGCCGCCGCATTGGCCGGATGCTCATCCCAGACGCCGCACCCACAGGGCGGTTATGGTCCGGCACGGGGCCGCGGCCAGTTGTTCATCAGTCCGATGGGCGAACCGTTCCGCGCGTCACTCAAGCCGGGCGCGGCACAGGACCTGTGGTTCGCGGGCGCCGATACCGATGGCGACGGGAGGATCACGATGGCCGAATTCCAGCATGACGCCACTCGTTTCTTCGCGGTGCTCGATCGCGGCAAGGACGGCGAGATCGATCCCGACGACATCGCCTATTACGAAAACGTCCTGGCCCCCGAGATTCGCGTGGCATCGGGCGGACGCGGGCCAAGGTCCGAAGGTGGCGGGCGAAGTCGTGGCGGCCGCGGAAGAGGTGGCGGCGGGTCCGGCGGTCAGGGCATGCAGTTCGGCAACGGCGACAGCAAGAAGGGCGCCACCGCCGTCCACGAACGCATCGGCGCCGCGCGCTACGGCTTCTTCGACTTGCCGGAGCCGGTGATCGCCGCCGATGCGGACCTGAACCGCGGCATCGATTCAGGCGAGTTTGCCAAGGCTGCGGCAACGCGCTTCGCCGCGCTCGACCGGAACCATGACGGCGCGCTGACCCACGGCGAACTCCCACGCGCGGGCGGCGAGACGTGGCGCAACGGCTCGGACGAACCGACCGCCCCGCCTCCGGAACGTCGCGAGCCCTGACGCCATCGGCGCGGCATTCGGTTCAGCCAAGCATGCCCGACACGATCCAGCGACGACTGACCGCGGACTTGACGATCGCCGCGCCGCAGCACCGGCAGGCGGAGCGCTGGATCGGCTCGCTCTTCACGTCGCGGTGCCGGGATCGCGGCATGTGGCGGCCGATCGCACAATTGCCGGGTCGTGATGGTTGAGCCTGCATACCGCGTCCTTCGTGCATCGGTCGTCGAATGATCGAGCTGGCGGTGTGACAGGCGAAGTTTTCCGCGGTGTTTCGGCAGCCGCGCGTGACGGGGAATTCATGTAGCCATGGCGGCGGTTTCGGCGTTCAGTGCCGGGCACCCCTCGCGGTGTCGTGGCGTCCATTTCGACGCGACGACAGCGCGTCACCTGGAGCCGACCATGGCCGAAGCCGAACTCGTCGCCTTTTCCAATATTCAGTTGCGGCCAGACCCATCGCGGACCGTCATCCGGCCGTTCAACATCGAATATCCCGGCGCGTTCAAGGTCGATGGCCACCCCCGCGCCGTCCGCGTGATCGACCGCGTTCTGTCGCTCTCGCCCGACGAACTCCGCGCCGAGCGTCGTCGCGTGATGGAGTCGCTCGACGAACGCCATCGCGATGTCGACGAGCTTCTCCTGCACCGCTTCGGCGAGATCATGGCGGTGCTGAAGGACCCGCGCGAGATCGACACCGACCAGAAACTGCTGATCGGCGCCTATCTCAGCGGTGAATATTCGTTCGAGGCGGCCGCGCTGTTCAACCCGAGCATGGTGCTCGACCCCGATCAAGCCAACGCCCCCGAAGGCGGCCTGCGCTTCATCCTGTCGCTACGCGGGATCGGCGAAGGTCATGTCTCGTCGGTCACGTTCCGCACCGGAAGCTGGTCGCCCGACGACGGTTTCTCGGTCGATCCCGCGAGCCAGACCGCGGTGCCGCCGCGGGTCACACCGACGGATCAGGGTGCGACCGATGGCGGTCCCACCCGACTGGAATGCGGTGGCAGTCGCGAATTGTCGGAGACGGTGATCTTTCCGATCCTGCCAAGCCAACATCAGGGGATCGAGGACCTGCGGCTCGTCCGTTTCGAGGACGCTGGCAAGGTGCAGTATCTCGGCACTTATACCGCGTTCAGCGGCTCGGAAGCGCGCTGCGAACTGCTCCGCGGCGAGGACTTCAAGACGTTCGAGATGCAACCGATGCGCGGCGCGGTCGCGGCGACCAAGGGCATGGCGCTGTTCCCACGCAAGATCGACGGGCGCTATGCGATGCTCGGGCGGCAGGATAACGAGAACATCTGGTACCTGACCTCGGACGACCTGCTGACCTGGGACGGTGGCACCAAGATCGTCGAGCCGAAATGGCCGTGGGAATTCATCCAGATGGGCAATTGCGGCTCACCGATCGAGATCGACGAGGGCTGGCTGGTGCTGACCCACGGCGTCGGCAGCGTCCGTAATTACTGCATCGGCGCATGCCTGCTCGACAAGGCCGACCCGACCAAATTGCTCGCGCGGATGACCGATCCGCTGATCGTGCCGAGCCCGGCCGAACGCGACGGTTATGTGCCGAACGTCGTGTATAGCTGCGGCGGAATCGTCCATGATCGCACGCTGTTGCTGCCGTTCGGGGTGGCCGACAATTTCGCCTCGTTCGCGACGGTGGATGTCGGGCGGCTGCTCGCGGCGATGGCGTGAAGGCGAGCCGACCGGCAGTCGGCACTAGCATGTTTCCCCGCGAAGGCGGGGACCCAGCCTGGGCTCCCGCCTTCGCGGGAGAACAATCTTACGCTGCGTTCGGCGTACTGGCCCGTTCGACGATCAGCCCCGCCCCCTGCAAAATCTTCCGCGGCAACCGCGTCGATCTGTCGCTCGATACCGCGCGTGAGGCCCGCCGGCACGGTCACCACGAAACCCCGCGCGAGTAGTCCATCGACCGCCCAACGGACGCAGTAATCCGCCGCGACACCGATTACCGTGACCTCGGTAACGCCACTTGCCGCCAACGCCGCGAAAAACGCCTCGCGCTCAATAGTCGGCCTCTCGGCATCCCGCGCATCCTCGATCGCCAGACCCGGTTCGGCCCACATATCGAACACCCCCTTCTCGATCCGCCACGCCGGGATCGCCGGGTCGACCAGCGCGACGTCGAGCATGTTGCCCCACCCTCGCGTCCCCCGCACGCAGTGGATCGGAAACATCTGCGCCTCGGGCGACGCGGCGTAGGTCTCGGCGAAATGCGTGTCGAACGTGAACAGGACACCGGCAACTTCGTCAGGCGTGAGAGCCGATAGCCACGCCTGCATCGGCGCGACCAAATCCGCCGCCCCCGCCACGCTCAGCGCGCCCTCGCCCGCCATGAAATCCCACTGCGTATCCACCACGACCACGAACCGCGCCATCGCCCATCTCCCTTGCCCGCTGCTTGACACAAACGCGTCTTCTCGGACACCCGGCCCCTACGCAACGCAGGAGCCCATGCGCATGGCCGTGACCGATATCGCCACCCGGACGTACAACCACAATTTCCGGCTCGATCCGATCGTCCGCAGCCTGCTCGATACCGATTTCTACAAGCTGTTGATGTTGCAGATGATCCGGCAGGCCTATCCCGACGTCAACGCCACCTTCGCGCTGATCAACCGGACCAAAACGGTGCGGCTGGCGGAGATCGTCGACGAGGCCGAACTGCGTGCGCAGCTCGATCACGCGCGCACGCTGCGGTTCGCGAAGAAGGAGCTGATCTGGCTCGCGGGCAACAGCTTCTACGGCAAGCAGAAGATGTTCGGGCCGGAGTTCCTGGCGTGGCTCGCGGAGTTCCAGCTGCCGGCATACGATCTGCGCAAGGTCGACGGGCAGTATGAACTGCATTTCGAAGGGCCGTGGAGCCACACGACGATGTGGGAAATCCCCGCGCTGACGATCATCAACGAACTGAAGTCCCGCGCCGCCCTGCGTGATCGCGGCCGGTTCGCGCTCGACATCGTCTACGCGCGCGCCAAGGCCAAATTGTGGGAGAAGGTCGAGCGGCTGCGCGAGTTGCCCGACCTCGTGCTGTCGGACTTCGGCACGCGGCGGCGGCACGGGTTCCTGTGGCAGCGCTGGTGCGTCGAGGCGCTGAAGGAAGGGCTCGGCGACCGGTTCATCGGTACGTCGAACGTGCTGCTGGCGATGGACGCCGACCTGGAGGCGATCGGCACGAACGCGCACGAGCTGCCGATGGTCACCGCCGCGCTGGCGAACAGCGACGCAGACCTCGCCGAAGCGCCGTACCGCGTGCTCGAGCATTGGCGGCAACATTATAACGGCAATCTGCTGATCGCCCTCCCCGACGCGTTCGGGACGACCGCGTTCCTGCGCAACGCACCGCACTGGCTGGCGGAGTGGACCGGCTTCCGTCCCGACAGCGCGCCGCCGATCGCGGGCGGCGAGCAGATCATCCGCTGGTGGGAGCAGCAGGGTGTCGATCCCAAGACCAAGCTGCTGATCTTCTCCGACGGGATGGACATCGACACGATCGAGCAGACGTATCGCCATTTTCACGGCCGCGTGCGGATGAGCTTTGGCTGGGGGACCAACCTGACCAACGACTTCCGCGGCTGCGATCCCGATGGCGCGGCGGCACTGGAGCCGATCTCGCTGGTCTGCAAGGTGATCGCCGCGAATGGCCGCCCGGCGGTAAAACTGTCCGACAATCCGGCGAAGGCGACGGGCGAACCCACGGAGATCGCGCGGTACCTGCGGGTGTTCGGGGAAGCGGATCGCGCCGCGGCACCCGTTTTAGTCTGATCACCTGCGTGTCCTGCGCGCAACACGCAGGACACATATCGCAACAAAATTGTCGTATCGCGCAATCTTCCCTTGCTTCGTTACGCCCGTGAGCCATCATTCGCACACATAAGATAAGAGAGCGGATGTTTGCTGGGGCGCGGACAAGGGGAAAAATGTTGAAGCGTGGGTTCAAGACGTTCACGGGCGCGAGCAAATATGCCGGCGCCAGCGGGTTGGCATTGGTGGCGATGCTGACAGCGATGCCGGCCTTCGCACAATCGGTGACGACACCGACCGCCGAGGGCGTGCAGGCCGCCGATCCATCCGTAGACCAGGCTGGCGGAGATGAGATCGTCGTGACCGGATCGCGCATTCGCCGCAGTCCGCTCGACCAGCCCTCCCCCGTCGTCACGGTCGATGCGCAGTCGATCCAGCGCACCGGGCTTTCGTCGGTCGCCGACGTTCTCCAGCGGCTGCCAAGCGCGGCCGGCGGGCTCAATTCGAAGGTCAACAATTCGGGTAACATCGGCAATCCGCCCGACGGCGGTGGCGTCGGTGCAGGGTCGGCCGAGATCGACCTGCGCTATCTGACGGCCAAGCGGACGCTGGTGCTGGTCGACGGGCTTCGCTTCGTCAACGGCGCATCGGCGAGCGGCATTCCCTCGACGGTCGATCTCAACACGATCCAGGTCGGCTCGATCGAGCGGATCGAAATCCTCCAGTCGGGCCAGTCGCCGCTTTACGGATCGGACGCGCTGGCCGGCGTCGTCAACATCATCACCAAATCGCAGCAGAAGGGCCTCAAGGCCTCCGCGCAGTTCGGCACGTTCCGGCAGGGCGACGGCCATACCCAGGACTATAACGTCAGCTACGGCATCCAGGCGCCGCGGACGAGCGTGGTGTTCGGCGGCAGCTACGTGAAGCAGGAGTCGGTCAGCACGCGCGATCGAAAGATTTCGCAGTTCCCCAACCCTGGCCAGACAAGTTGCTCGGACGTCATTGGTGGTTGTTCGGGCGCTACCCCCAACGGATTCTTCCAGGTCGGTGGCCGGAACCTGACGCTGAAGTCCGCCCCCCATCCTCGGTCGGCCACGCTACGACGCCGCCAATCCGACCGGCCCGAACAGCGATTTCAAGGAATTCACGTCCGCCGACCGCTTCAACTTCTCGCCGTTTAACTATTTCCTGACCCCGTCCGAGCGCTACGGCTTCTTCGTCAGCGCCAAGCAGGAACTCACCGACAACGTGAACCTGCGCGTGAAGATGAACTACACGCGACGCAATTCGCAGAATCAGGCGGCGTTCCTGCCGCTCGTGATCGGGCCGGACGCTGGCAACGGCAACCTGCTCGACACGATCTCGGTCGATGCCACCAACCCGTATAATCCGTTCGGCTACACGCTGTCGGCGGGCGGCGCGGGCAATGGTCCGGCGAACTATTCGACGGTGCGTCGTCGCCTCGTCGAGGCTGGCCAGCGGACCTATTCGCAGACTGTCGACACGATGTCGGCGACCGCCACGCTCGATGGCTCGTTCAACGTCGGCAGCCACAAATTCTACTGGGACGTGAATGCGGTCCTCGGCTTCAACGACGCCAAGCAGCTGTTCACGGGCAACATCAACGCGGCCAATCTGGCCCAGGCACTAGGCCCGGTCGCAAACTGCACCGGGGCATGCGTACCGTTCAACATCTTCGGTGGCGCAGGATCGGTCACGCCGGCGATGCTCGGTTACATCGCGTTCGATGAGCGTGCGCGCAGTTCGCAGAGCCTGGAGGACTATACCGCCAATATCTCGGGCGACCTGTTCGACCTTCCCGCCGGCGCCGTTGGTCTCGCCGCGGGCTATGAGCACCGCGTCCAATATGGCAGCTTCACGCCCGATCCGCTGATCACCGCAGGGCTCGGCGCGGATATCCCGGCGCAACCGGCGCGTGGGCACTTCAACTCGGACGAAGTCTATGCCGAGTTGCGGGTACCGCTGATCCACAACACGCCGCTCATCCAGTCGCTCGAAATCGGCGGCGCGGTGCGGCATTCGAACTATTCGATCAGCGGCAGCAACACGACCTATACCGGCAGCGGCCTGTGGAAGCCGTTCAGCGACCTGCTGTTGCGCGCCTCCTATGCGCAGGGCTTCCGCGCACCGAGCATCGGCGAATTGTTCGGCGCGGCATCGCGGTCCGACGCCGCGATTGACGACCCCTGCACCAACGTCGCCGGATCGCCGTTCCAGTCGTCCGCGACCGTCCGCGCCAACTGCATCGCCAACGGCGTACCCGCGAACGGCAGCTATCAGGAGCCGAATGGCGGACAGCTGAGCGTGCTGACCGGCGGCAATGAGGCGTTGAAGCCCGAGACGTCGCGGACATGGCTGTTCGGCGCGGTGTATGCGCCGAGCTGGGCCCGGACCAGCGGGATCGCCAGCCAGCTGAGCATCGAGGGCAATTATTACGACATCAAGGTCGACGACGCGATCGCGGCGACCGACGCGACGCTGACGCTCAGCCGCTGTTCGCAGGCGGCGGACGCCCTTAGCTGTGCGGCGATCTCCCGCACGCCCAACGGGATCATCTCGCGGATCAACGCGCAGTTGCAGAACATCGGCGGCATCCGCACCCGCGGCGTCGACGTGACCGCGGTCTATCGCTCGCCGCAGACCTCGGCGGGCACGTTCGGGCTCTCGCTCAACGGCAACATCCTGTTGAAATACGCCGAGAGCTTCCCGGCGACCGTCGGCTTCACCACCACCAATTACCAGGGTACGACGCGTGGCTCGCCCGAGCAGTCCTATCCGAAGTTCAAGGGCAATGCGGTCGTCGACTGGGACATCGGCATGGCGCGCGCGTCGTTCACCGGCCGCTACATCAAGAGCGTGAAGGAAGCGGACGGCAAGAAACTCGACAACACCTTCTACGGTGACGTGCAGGTTACGCTGTCGCCGGGCTGGCTGGAGAATCGCTTGGGGCTGACGATCGGCGTGAACAACGTCTTCAATCAGGACCCGCCGGCGTGCTTCAGCTGCACCGGGCCGAACTACGACCCGAGCACGTACGACGTGCCGGGGCAGTTCGGGTATATCCGACTGTCGTGGGGGCTTTGATCTTATGAGATGCCGGTCCGCTCATTGTGAGTGGGCAGGCAAATCGATCCTCCCCGCCAGGGGGAGGTGGCGCGAAGCGACGGAGGGGGGAGGATACGGAACCTACGTTTCCCTTTCCTCCCCCTCCGTCTGGCAAGGGCCAGCCACCCCCCCTGGCGGGGGAGGATCGTTGGGTTTGCTCAGTCCTCGACCAACTTCATGAAACGGCGCTCGACCGGGGCTAGCACCGGCCCCAGTTCGTGCCCGCGCTTTACCACCGCGCCGCCCTCGCCGATCAGCGCCCACATCCCCTGCTTGTTACGCAGCGAAGGCCGTTTCTCGATCCTGAACTCCGGCCGTTCGGCGGCGCGGCAAAAGGCGGCGAACACCGCGGCATCCTTGCCGAGATCGATCGCATAGTCGCGCCAATGACCTGCCGCGACCATCCGCCCGTAGAGATCCAGGATCCGGTTCAGTTCGAGGCGTTCGAAGCCGACCTGCGTCGCCTTGGACGGTGTGGGAAAAGGTACGACGCCCATCAGTTACTCACCATCATGCGCGGTCGCGGCGGTCCTCTGGATGATCTTCGGCGAGCAGCGCGTCGAGCCGCTTGCGCATCGTCTCCAGCTCGCAGCGCATGATCTCCATCTTCTGCGTCGCGGGATCGAACATCTCGCTGCACGGCGTACCGTAGGGCACGAAGCGTGGCACCTCGGGCGCGTTGCCGCCCTCGATCGTCGTCGCGCGCGCGGGGATGCCGACCACCGTCGTGCCCGCCGGCACGTCACGCGTCACCACCGCGTTGGCGCCGACCCGCGAGCGCTTGCCGAGCGTGATTGGGCCCAGCACCTGCGCACCCGAGCCAATGATCGCGCCGTCGGAGATGGTCGGGTGGCGCTTGCCCTGCACACCGTTGTCCGGACTGGTGCCGCCCAGCGTGACGCACTGGTAGATCGTGACGTCGTCGCCGATCTCCGCGGTCTCGCCGATCACCACGAAGCCGTGGTCGATGAAGAAATTGCGGCCGATCGTCGCGCCCGGATGGATGTCGATCGCGGTGGCGAAGCGCGACCAGTGGTTGACGCACCGCGCGAGGAAATAGAGTTTCGCCTTGTACAGGCGGTGCGCGATCCGGTGATAGCCGAGCGCCCAGACGCCGGGGTACAGCATGATTTCTGCGCGCGAATGCGGGGCGGGATCGCGGGCGCGGATCGAATCCAGATAGGCCAGTAATCCGCTCGACATCCGCAGTCCCCTTCGCGATTTCCGTATCTAGGGTATCGAACCGCCGATTTCCAGAACCGCACGCAAGGGCCGCCTCAACGCATCGGGATCGGGGTAAAGCCTATCTTTGTTGTGGGATAAGCCCGCGCGTTGCACTCTGCGCACGATATTGAGGGGATGCCGATGTTCGACCTGACGACCTTGAGCTTCGAAACGCTATTGCCCTTCATCCTGGTCGGGTTCGCCGCGCAGATCGTCGATGGCGCGCTGGGGATGGCGTTCGGGGTGATTTCGAACACGTTGCTGCTGTGGGTCGGCGTGCCACCAGCTGCGGCATCGGCGGGCGTGCACACCGTCGAGACCTTCACGACGGCGGTGTCGGGGATCAGCCATGTGCTGCACAAGAACGTCAACTGGGCGCTGTTCCTGCGGCTGATGATCCCGGGCGTGATCGGCGGCGTGCTGGGCGCGTACGTGCTGTCGAACATCGATGCGAGCACGGCGAAACCGTTCATCCTGGCGTATCTGACGTCGATCGGCGTGTACCTGCTGTACCGCGGGCTTCGCTATCCGCCGAAGCAGAAGGAGCCGAAGATCGTCGAGCCGCTCGGGCTGGTCGGCGGGTTTCTCGATGCCGCGGGCGGTGGCGGCTGGGGGCCGGTGGTGACGTCGAACCTGCTGGTGCAGGGCGCATCGCCGCGCACGACGATCGGTACGGTGAACACCGCGGAATTCTTCCTGACCGCGACGATCTCGGCGACGTTCATCACGCAGCTCGGCTGGGCGGCGTTTACGCAGGCGACGGTCGGGCTGCTGATTGGTGGCGTGCTGGCAGCCCCGTTCGGGGCGATGCTGGCGAAGCGCGTGCCAGCGAAGACGTTGATGGTCTTGGTCGGCGTGATCCTGACGATCACGAGCTTGTTTGGGCTGTACCGGGCGATCTGGCACTGACAAACTCCCCTCCCGCTTGCGGGAGGGGAACAGAAGTCACAACGTCGCGTGGACCGTCGCAACCGCCGCCATCACCGCGCCGATCCGTACCGACGTCTGGATCGCCTCGGCCGTAACGCCGGCCTTCTTCAAAATCTGCTCGTGGCTGTCGATGCACATGCCGCAGCCGTTCATCGCCGACACGGCCAGGCTGAACAGCTCGAAATCGACCTTGTCGATGCCCGGCTGGCCGATCACGTTCATGCGCAGCTTGGCGGGCATGTTGCGGTATTCCTGGTTCCCGGCGAGGTGCGTGAACCGGTAATAGACGTTGTTCATCGCCATCACCGCAGCCGCCGCGCGCGCTGCGTTGGCGGCCTCGGGCGAGAGCTTCGGGGCGCATTCGGCCTCGGCGGCTTCGACCAGCGGCTTGTATCCCGAGCCGTGCGCGCAGGTGAGCAGCAGGCCGTATTTGCGCTGATCGGTGAGGTGCGTCTCGTTCAGCAGCGAGCCGACGTTGAGGCGGATGTCCTTGGCGTAGTCCGGGAGTGTCCCGGCGAATTCCTTGAGCGACATATCTTACTTCCTTCTGCTCCCCTTCCGCCTGCGGGAGGGGTCGGGGGAGGGACTGGAGACAAAAAAGAGAGGGCGGTCCGTGTGGACACGCCCTCCCCCAACCCCTCCCGCAAGCGGGGAGGGGAGTTTTAGTTACGCGGCGAGCTGGAGGACGTCGTCGCCCTTGTTCCAGTTGCACGGGCAGAGCTCGTCGGTCTGCAGCGCGTCGAGCACGCGGAGCGTCTCGGCGGGGTTGCGGCCGACGTTCAGGCCGTTGACCTGGACCGCCTGGATGACGTTGTCCGGATCGATGATGAACGTCGCACGGAACGCGACATGCTCGTTCTTGTCGACGATGCCGAGCGCGTCGGCGAGCTTGGCGCCGTTATCCGCGAGCCATGGGAAGTCCGTGGCGGCAAGGTCCGCGTCCGACTTGCGCCAGGCGAGGTGGACGTGCGCGGTGTCGGTCGACGCGCCGATCAGGACAGCGTCGCGGTCCTCGAAATCGCCGCGGATGTCGCTGTAGCCGACGATCTCGGTCGGGCACACGAAGGTGAAGTCCTTCGGCCAGTAGAACAGCACCTTCCACTTGCCGGGATATGCCGTCGTCAGGTCGAGCGTCTCGCCGGCGGGCAGCGCTGCAATGCCCTGCTGGACGGGAATGGTCATCGATGGGAACTGGTCGCCGATGGTCAACATGATGGAAGCCTCCTGGAAATAAACTTGGCTCCAGGCATCCTCAAGCGCGGCGGTTGTCCCGCTCGGTCGTTGTGCGATGCGGTATATGGGGGCTGGTGTAATCGATCCAACGCTCTATTTATCATCTGATGATCGATAGAGGCGATTAATGGCTGCGACCTACCTACCCACGTTGAAACAGTTGCAATATCTTGTTGCGCTGAAGGACCACGGCCATTTCGGACGCGCCGCGGAAGCGTGTTTCGTGACGCAATCGACGCTGTCGGCGGGCCTGCGCGAGCTGGAAACGCTGATCGGCGTGGTGTTGGTCGAGCGCACCCGGCGAGTCGTGCGGTTCACGCCGCTGGGCGACGGGATCGCCGACAAGGCACGGCGCGTGCTGCGCGAGGCGGAGGAACTGGGCGACATGGCGCGTGCCGCCGGCCAGCCCTTGTCCGGCGACATGCGGATGAGCGTCATCCCGACGATCGCGCCGTTCATGCTGCCCCGTATCCTGCCGCGGTTGCGGAAGGATTATCCGGATCTGAAGCTGTTCCTGCGCGAGGAGCCGAGTGGCCCGGCGTGCGAGGGGTTGCACAATGGCCGGACCGACTGCGTGCTGCTCGCCCTCCCTTATGCCTGCGGCGAGGTTACGTCGGAGACGCTGTTTGAGGACCGGCTGTTCGTTGCCTATCCGTCGGGCGAGCAACCCACCGCACTGCCCGCAATTCCGGCGTCGGCGATCGACGAGACGCGGCTGCTGCTGCTCGAGGACGGGCATTGTTTGAAGGATCATGCGCTCGGCGCGTGCAACCGGCCCGAGCTTCGCGCGGAGGCGACCATGCTGGGCACGTCGCTGCATACGATCGTGCAGATGGTCGATAACGGCCTTGGCATCACGATGCTGCCTGAAATGGCAATCAAGGCGGGCATCCTCGACAACACTAGCATAACCGCGCGTCCGCTCGACGAGATCAATGCCGTACGCAAGATCGCGCTGGTCTGGCGCCGCGCGAGTCCGCGAGAGAAGGACTTTCGGTTGATGGCGAAGGCACTGGCGGACGTTCAGTAACTGCACTGTCGTAGCGCCCCGCCCTTGCTTCTGCCCCCATCCCTGAAAGGGAGGGGGTTGGGGGTGGGTCGGCCAGCTTGTGTTGCTGACGGTCCAAGATGCGGAAGCCGACCCACCCCCTGCCCCTCCCTTTCAGGGATGGGAGACCGTTGCGAACTGGGCGCGCTCGGTCTTCACCCCATCCCGAGATCGACACGCTTGCGCAACCAACTCGGCCTTCGATCGTATGTTTCCCAGTTCCCGCTGGAGATCGAACGATGTCGAAGACGCTTCCACTGCTGCTGATGACCAGCGCGCTGGCACTCGCCGCGTGCAGCGGCAAATCCAAGGACGACGTGGCCAGCGCCTCTACGACGCCCGCGAATCCTGCGCTGGCGGTACCGAACGGGCCGCCCGCAGTCGCCAATCCGACCGTCGGCGGCGTGCCGATGATGGCGACGCGGACGATCGTCGACAACGCCTCGGCGGCGCCTAACCTGTCGACACTGGTTGCCGCGGTGAAGGCCGCGGACCTGGTCGGCACGCTGTCCGGCCCCGGCCCCTTCACCGTATTCGCCCCGACCAACGATGCGTTCGGACGGCTCGCACCGGGCATGGTCGACACGTTGCTGAAGCCAGAGAATAAGGCCTCGTTGACCAAGGTGTTGACGTATCACGTCGTGCCGGGCGTCATCACTGCCGACGATCTGCGCCAGCGCATCGCGGCCGGTGGCGGTACCGCGACGTTGACCACGGTTGAGGGTGACCCGATCACTGCGACCATGGTGGGCGCGGTCATCGCGTTGACCGACGTCAACGGTAACAAGAGTTATGTCGAGACGGCAGATGTCCGCCAGTCGAACGGCGTCGTGCACGTCGTAAATGGCGTGATCGTCCCTAAACTGAGCTAAATCTGAGTTAGCCAGGCTCGGTTCATCGTATAGTCGGTACGGTCTGTCGGTGAAATAGTTGAGATCGCCGCCTCTATCCCCAAATTCCATCGTTCGAGTTTCATCCGTCCCAATCACAATCTCTGGAGTTGCAGATGACTGTTAAGATCCACCTTATGATTGCTGCGGCAACGAGCCTGTTTATTGCAACCGGTGCGACTGCCCAGACGGCAGCGCCGACCGCGCCGCGGACTGCGGCACCGATCGCACTGCAGACGGCGATGCCGGCGACGCCAACCACTCCGGCGGCACCCGGTACCGCGGTTGCTCCGCAACAGCCCGGCGCGCCTGTCGCCCCGACTGCTGCGGCAACGACGACGATCGCCGCTGCACTGCCGACGCTGCCGAACCGCGCAACGTTGGCAAAGCTGGTGACCGCCGCGAAGCTGCAAGCGACGCTCGCAGGTCCTGGCCCGTACACGCTGTTCGCACCGAGCGACGAGGCCTTCACGCGCCTGCCCGCCGGTGCGCTCGACACGCTATTGAAGCCTGAGTCGGCACCGACGCTGGCGACGATCATCAAGTATCACGTGGTCGCCGGCGCGCTGACCGCGGACCAGTTGAAGGCCCAGATCACCGCGGGCGGTGGCAAGGCCACGCTGACGACGCTGGCAGGCCAGCCGCTGATCGCAGGGCTTGGGCCGAACGGCAACATCGAGTTGACCGACACGGCTGGTATCAAGTCGTACGTCGATACGGCGGACATCAAGGAGACGAACGGCGTCGTTCATCTCACCAACGGCATGAGCGTTCCGAAGCTCGGCTGATGTGACGGCGGGCCGCTATCCCATCCGGGAGCGCGGCCCGCACTACTTTGTTTGCCCGCGAAGGCGGGGATCCAGTCTGGGCTCCCGCCTTCGCGGGAGAACACGCTTTGGGTTAGCCCTTCGACATATCCCAGCGTGCCGCGGCGGCATGGTCGCCATCACGTGCTTCGACCCAGCTAGCTTCGATACCGCGCGTCTCGCGCTTCCAGAACGGCGCATCGGTCTTCAGCCGGTCGATCAGATACGCGCAGGCCTCGAGCGCGGCGCCGCGATGTTCCGCCGTCGCAGCGACGAACACGATCCGTTCGCCCGGATGCATCGGCCCGACGCGGTGTACGATGATCGCCGCACTCAGCGACCAACGCTCGATCGCACCCTCCGCAACCTTGAGCAACGCCGCCTCGGTCGCGCCGGGATAATGTTCGAGCTCGAGCGTCCCCACCCCGTCGTCGGCACGCACCAGCCCGGTGAACGTCGCCACCGCGCCCGCCCCTGCCGCTTCCGCGCGCGTCATCTCCCCAGCGATATCGATCGGCAATTGCTGGACCGAGATATGGATCATCCGCCCGTCACCGGTGGGAAGATTGCGATCTCCTGTGCGTGACCGATCCGCGTATCGAGCGGCACGAAATCCTGATCGATCGCGGCACGCAACCGCGAACGGTTCTCGAAAGCTCCCGCATGCGCCGGGCTGGTCTCGGCCAGCCAGTCGACCAGATCCGCCACCGTCACGACGCTTGCCGGCGGCTCGACCGACTCTTCGCCCATGCCGATACGCTCACGCACCCAGGCGAAATACACCATCCGTACCGTCATTTTCAGTCCATGTGCTTCAGGCCGACGCGGAGATAATCCCACCCGGTCAGCAACGTAAGGACGGCCGCGCCCCAAAGCGAAACGATGCCGACGGTATGGACCCAGACCATTTCGGGCACCGAACCGCCAAGGATGATTCCGCCGAGCGACACGAGTTGCAACGTCGTTTTCCACTTCGCCAACTGCGAAACCGGCACGGACACCTGCACCTGCGCCAGGAACTCGCGCAATCCCGACACCGCAATCTCGCGCAACAGGATCACCAGCGCGGCGATAACATGGATGCCGGCAATATCGCGCGTGCCGACCAGGATCAGGATCACCGCGGCGACCATGATCTTGTCCGCGATCGGATCGAGGAAAATCCCCAATCGCGACACGGCGCCGCTCGACCGCGCGAGATACCCGTCGAAATAATCGGTGATGCCCATCAGGCAGTACAGCACGAAGGCGATGCCGTACCCTGCCTCCCAGTCGGGCCACCACAGGAACCAGACCAGCAGGGGCACCGCGACGATCCGCGACAATGTCAGGAGGTTAGGCAAGCTCAGCACCCACCACCCCTATACCGGTCGGTCGCGGGGCGAAACCGGTTTAACGTTGGCGTGCGGATGACGCTCCGCTAAGGGTTCGACACATTACCGCAACGATCAGGGCTATTTCCCGTCATGCTCAATGCCCTCGGGTTGCTGAAGCAACGTCGCTTCCTGCCCCTGTTCACCACGCAGTTTCTCGGCGCGTTCAACGATAATTTGTTCAAGACCTCGATGGTCCTGTTCGCTACCTATGCCGTCTTCAACGATCCGAAGATGGAGGCCAATTTCAACGCGTTGGCGACGGGACTCGGCATCCTGCCGTTCTTCCTGCTGTCCGCGCTCGCCGGGCAGTTAGCGGACAGCGAAGACAAGGCGCGGATCATCAGGATCGTGAAGACGGTCGAGATCGGCATCATGCTGCTCGGCGCGACCGGCCTGATGGTCGCACGCGCAGGGCATCCGTCGCTGGGGATCGGGCTGATGCTCGGCGCGGTGCTGTGCCTCGGCGTGCACTCGACCTTCTTCGGACCGATCAAATACGCGATCCTGCCGCAGCATTTGAAACCGTGCGACGTGCTCGGCGGCACTGGGCTGGTCGAGGCCGGGACGTATCTCGCGATCCTGCTGGGCACGGTCACCGCCGGCTGGATCCCGATCGAGGGTGCGGCTGCCAGCGTTTTGATCGTTGCCGTGATCGGCTGGTTCTCCGGCCGGCAGGTGCCCCCAGCACCGCGCGAAGGCCCGCCGCTGAAGCTCGACTACAACCCGTTCACAGCGTCGTGGCGGCTGATCAGCGCGACGCTGCATATCCCCCGCCTGTTCCTCGCGATCGTCGCGATCAGCTTCTTCTGGACGATCGGCGCGGTGCTGATCATCGTCTTCCCACCACTGGTAAAGAACGTGCTGACCGCCGACGAGCGAGTCGCGAGCTTCGTCATCGCGGTGTTCTCGGTCGGGGTTGCGATCGGCTCGGTGGTGATCAACTCGATGCTGCGCGGGCGGATTTCCGCGAAGTTCTCGCCTGCGTCGGTGATCGCGATGGGCGGGTTCGTCGTGCTGTTCTCGTTCCTCGCGCGCAACTGGACGCCCGCGGCTCCGGGGCATTATTACGACTGGGCCGGTTTCATCCATCAGCCGGGTGCGATCCCCGTGCTCGCGACGCTGCTGGCGATCGCGATCACCGGCGGGATGTTCGTCGTGCCGCTCTATGCGTTCCTCACGACCACCGTCGAGAAGGACCAGACGGCGCGCACCGTGGCGGCGAACAACGTCGTCAACTCGGGCGCGATGACGATCGGCTCGATCCTCGTTATCGGCATCACCGCGATGGGTGTCACGCCCGAGGACATGCTGTTTCTCGTCGCGGCGATGTGCCTCGTCTCGGCGTGGCTCGCGCAGAAGCTGCACCGGGCCTGCGACGACGACGCGATCGGGTGTTTGCCGACGCTTCGACACTGAAAATCCCCCCGCCAGGGGGAGGTGTCGCCGAAGGTGACGGAGGGGGAGGACACGGGACGCATGTTTTCCTTTCCTCCCCCCCTCCGTCTGGCAAGCCAGCCACCTCCCCCTGACGGGGGAGGATCGACAGTTCAATCTCAGAAAATGAAGCTGTAGAAGCACGTGAAGAACGCGGCGAAGCTGAGCAGGAAAAGCTTCACATCCTGATCGTCGTTCCTTGCGCTCGCGATGACCGGTGGCGGCAGCGAACGGCGCATCGGATGGCGGGCGGCTTCGTTGGTGAGGACTAGGCGTCTGGTCATGATGCAAACGTTAACGGCGCGTTTACCAATTCGACCAGTGACAAAGGTGGTTAAAGGTAGCGGCGTCCGGCAATGGGACAGAAATGGACCCGCGGGGATGGTTCGAAAACTCTCCGCCGCGCCGCTATCCTTGCGTAAGAACCGAGTATAAGCTCCCGACTTTCCCCGCGATTCTGCGGGTGCGAGGACTCGGACCATCGAGCAGATCGGCGCACTTCCCTATGTGATCGACGAAGCCGGCCACGCCCGCGTGATGCTGATCACCTCGCGCGACACCGGGCGCTGGGTGATCCCCAAAGGTAACCCCATTGTCGGCCTCGCCAGCCACGAGGCGGCCGCGCAGGAAGCGTATGAGGAAGCCGGCATCCGCGGCATCCCCTGCCCCTCGCCCGTGGGACAATTCGCCTATCGCAAACGCCGCCGCACCGGCCGCTACCGCGACATGATCGTCACCGTGTTTCCGCTCGCATTCGTCGAGCAGGTGGAGGACTGGCCTGAGCGTCATCAACGCGACACACGCTGGTTTACGCTTGATCGCGCGGCGGAGGCTGTCAATGAGCCCGGCCTGAAGGCGCTGATCGCTGCTTTCCGTGAGCCGCCGATCCCGGCGTCGCTCGCGCAACGTATCTTACCCGTCGTGCGCACGAGTGCGAAAAGGAGAATTCCGATGCTGGGCTGGTTCCAGTCGCTGATGCCGAAGCAGGGACGGTTCTTCGAACTGTTCGACGCGCATGCCGCGACTTTGGTCGCCGGCGCCGATGCGCTCGCACGGCTGCTCCACGGCGAAGGCTCGATCGAGGGCCAGATCGCCGAGATCGTCAAGCGCGAGCACGAGGCCGACGATATCACGCGGGAGGTGTTGCAGGACGTGCGCCGGGTGTTCGTCACGCCATTCGACCGCAGCGCGATCACGGATTTGATCGGCGTGATGGACGACGCGATCGACCAGATGAACGGTACCGCCAACGCGATCGCGCTGTACGAGGTCACCGAATTCTCGCCGCAGATGCGCGACATGGCGGGGATCATCGTCGAGGCCGCACGGATTACGGCAGAGGCGATTCCGCTGCTGCGGTCGCTCGGCACCAACGCAGGCCGGTTGCACGACCTGACCGCGCGACTGATCCAGATCGAGGGTCATGCCGACGATATTCACGACACGGGCCTGCGCGCGCTGTTCCAGGCCTCGAAGATCAGCGCGGACCCGATGACGTTCATCATCAACCGCGAAATCTACAGCAGCCTGGAAAAGATCGTCGACCGCTTCGAGGATGTCGCGAACGAGATCCAGGGGCTGGTCATCGACCATGCTTGATGTGTTTGAGTCCGAGAGCTTCCACGAAGCTCCCCCGGCGAAGGCCGGGGCCCAATTGGGGGACGGCAATAACGAAGGGCGACGTTCCGTTGCTGCAACCCTTCCAATTGGACCCCGGCCTTCGCCGGGGGTGAAGCGGTAGCGGATAGGGGGGCAACCGCATGATCCTCTCCCTTCCCTTCCTCATCGGTCTCATCGGCATCGCGCTGCTGTTCGACTTCCTGAACGGCCTCCACGACGCGGCGAACTCGATCGCCACCGTCGTCTCCACCCGCGTGCTGAAACCCCAATACGCCGTCCTGTGGGCCGCGTTCTTCAACTTCATCGCGTTCGCGGTGTTCGGCCTCCACGTCGCGCAGACCGTCGGCACCGGCATCGTCCAGGCGCACGTCATCGACGCTCAGGTGATCTTCGCCGCGCTGATGGGCGCGATCGCGTGGAACGTCATCACCTGGGTGCTCGGCATCCCGTCGAGCAGCAGCCATGCGCTGATCGGCGGGCTCTTGGGCGCCGGCATCGCCAAGGTCGGCTTCGGCGCGATCGTCTGGAGCGGCGTCATCAAGACCGTTCTCGCGATCTTCGCGTCGCCCGCGATCGGCCTGATGCTCGCGCTGGTACTGGTGCTCGCCGTCGCGTGGACCAGCCTCAAGCTCACCCCGCTCGGCGTCGACAAGCGTTTCCGCAAGCTCCAGCTGATCTCGGCCGCGCTCTACTCGCTCGGCCACGGCGGCAACGACGCGCAGAAGACGATGGGGATCATCGCCGTGCTGCTATATTCGCAAAAGATGCTCGGCGGTGAGTTCCACGTCCCGCTCTGGGTCGTGCTGTCCTGCCAGGCGGCGATGGCGCTCGGCACGCTGTCGGGCGGCTGGCGGATCGTCCACACGATGGGCTCGAAGATCACCCGTCTTACCCCGGCACAAGGCTTCTGCGCAGAGACCGGCGGCGCGATCACGCTGTTTGCGGCGACCTTCTGGGGCATCCCCGTATCGTCGACGCATACCATCACCGGCTCGATCGTCGGCGTCGGCGCGGCGCGGCGCCTGTCCGCCGTCCGTTGGAACGTCGCAAGCAACATCGTGGTGGCATGGACCCTGACGCTGCCCGCGGCAGGGCTGATCGGTGCTGGCACGTACTGGCTGGTGGGACTGTTCGTCTAAGCGCGAATTAGTTGAGGCTGGTCCGCCGCCGCTCCGTCATAGTGTCGGAGCGGCGGCGTTCTTGCTCGTCCGTACGCCGCTCCACCCGAAACGAAGAGCGGCGTATTGGCCGGTCGGCTTACTTGATTCCGCCGCCCTGCAATGGTGCGACCGCGTCCTTGCCGAACTTCATGATCAGCTCGCCGATCTCGCGTGCCTGGCTCATGCTCCGCTGGCTCTGCTCGCGCAGATAATCGCCCTGGATCTTCATCACCTGGGTCAGGTCGCTGGCGCTCGCCGCTTCGCGCATCGCCGCGAAGGCCTCGCGCGCATTCTGCTCGGCCTGGTCGATCATCGCCTTGCCGATCGTCGCGCCACCCTCGGCGATCTTGCCGCCGGACTCCTTCATCGCCTCGCCTGCACGCCGCGCCGGATCGACGACCTTCTCCGAGAACGCATCGCGCGCCTTCCCGGCATTCTCGCGCATCGCGTCCGCCGCGCCCTTGGCCGCATCCGCCGCGCGGTCGGTTGCCGCCTTGCTTGCGTTCGCACCGTCATCGACTGCCTGCTTGAAGTCGTCAGCCATCGTCTCTCTCCTGTGTTGCGCTGCCATTTGGTCGAAGTTTCAACCGGTATGCTCCGCTTTGGTTGCGCCCGCCAGCTTGCACCCGCGCGCATTAGTCTCGATAGGTCGCGCGGCTTTTACGGGGAACGTCCATGCGCATCACGATGATCGGTTCTGGCTATGTCGGCCTGGTGTCCGGCGCCTGCTTTTCGGATTTCGGCCATGACGTGATCTGCGTCGACAAGGACCAGTCGAAGATCGATGCGCTGCATGCCGGCCGCATGCCGATCTTCGAGCCCGGCCTCGATCAGCTCGTCGCGTCGAACGTTGCCGCGGGGCGGCTGACCTTCACCACCGATCTCGCCAGCGCGGTCGCCGGCGCCGACGCGATCTTCATCGCGGTCGGCACGCCATCGCGGCGCGGCGACGGCCATGCCGACCTCAGCTACGTGTTCGCCGCCACCGAAGAGATCGCCGCCGCGGTCACCGGCCCGACCGTGGTCGTGACCAAGTCGACCGTCCCCGTCGGCACCGGTGACCGAGTCGAGGCGATCCTGCGCGAGAAGCGTCCCGACATTGACGTCGCGGTCGTCTCGAACCCCGAATTCCTGCGCGAAGGCGCCGCGATCGGCGACTTCAAGCGCCCCGACCGCATCGTCATCGGCACCGAGGACGAGCGCGCCAAGCAGGTCATGCGCGACGTCTATCGTCCGCTCTACCTCAACGAATCGCCGATCCTGTTCGTCGGACGTCGCACGTCGGAGCTGATCAAATACGCGGCCAACGCGTTCCTCGCGACCAAGATCACCTTCATAAACGAGATCGCGGACCTGTGCGAGGCGGTCGGCGCCGACGTGCAGGACGTGTCGCGCGGGATCGGGCTCGACAACCGGATCGGCAAGAAATTCCTCCACGCCGGGCCGGGCTATGGCGGCTCGTGCTTCCCCAAGGACACGCTGGCGCTGCTCAAGACCGCCGAGGATTACGACACCCCGGTACACATCGTCGAAGCCGTCGTGAAGGTGAACGACAGCCGCAAGCGCGCGATGGGGCGGAAGGTCCTGCACGCGCTGGGCGACAATCCGCGTGGCAAGACCGTCGCGCTGCTCGGCCTAACGTTCAAGCCGAACACCGACGACATGCGCGACGCCCCCCAGTCTCGCGATCGCGACCGCGCTTGCGGACGCCGGCGTGACGGTCCGCACGCACGATCCCGAAGGGATGGCGCCCGCGAAGGCGATGATGCCCGACCTCGTCTACTGCACCGACGCCTATGACGCGGCCGAGGGTGCCGACGCGGTCGTGATCGTGACCGAATGGGATGCCTATCGCGCGCTCGATCTCGCACGGTTGAAGCGCGTGATGGCCGGGCCGGTGATGGTCGACCTGCGCAACGTCTATCAGCGCGCCGACGTCGAGCAGGCCGGGTTCGCCTACACCGCCGTCGGTCGGTGAGCGTCCCCGGCAACATATTCCAGTCACTGGACCTTTTGCGCGCTCTCACTATATACCGAACGGTATGAATAGGCTTTGCACGCTCACCGCCCCCCAAGGGCCGCCCCCCGCGAGTTCGATCTCGACGAAGCGCTGGCGGGTGCGTTGCGCGTGTTCTGGCGCAACGGCTACGAGGGCGCATCGATGGCGGAACTGACCGCCGAGATGAAGATCACCAAGCCCAGCCTCTACGCCGCGTTCGGCAATAAGGGAGGCGCTGTTCCACAAGGCGCTCGACCTCTACGAGCGCGAGAAGCTGGCCTATATGACGTCCGCGCTCGACGCGCCGACTGCACGTGCCGTAGCGGAAAACCTGCTCCGCGGTGCGTTGCAGATGCAGATGAGCACCTGCGATCCCAAGGGGTGTCTCAGTGTCATCAGCAGCGTCGCGTGCAGTGCCGAAGCCGAGCCGATCAAGGCCGAGGTCGCCAAGCGTCGCGCGTCGTCCGAAGCCGCGCTGATGAAGCGGTTCGACGAAGCCAAGGCGGCGGGCGAGTTCCCCGACGGTCTCGAGTCGCACGCGCTGATGCGTTACCTTTTTTGCGATCATGCAGGGGCTGTCGATCCAGGCCGGCTCGGGCGCTAGCTGCATTGAGCTCCAGCAGCTCGTCGAGACGAGCATGCTCATGTGGCCAACCGAATAGACACGCTTTCTACCGCGCCGCGGGAAAAAATACCGGCCGGTACAAAAGTCTTGTTGACTAGATGAACGCCAGGTTTATATACCGACTGGTATCGAAGCTCTCTCCTACTTCGGATGGGGCACCCGGGGACACCAACCCATGACCACGGTTCAAACCTAAGACGGCTTCGGCCTGATTTTCGAAAATTCCAAGCGGGCAAGCGCGGCACGGTGATGTGCCGGCAATGACCGCGCACGCCTCGCGACCAGCTGACGTCGGTGGACCGTCCACCCACGAAGGCCAGCGCTTGCCCAAGATCAAAAGGGGGACAATCCCATGGCTTATCTCGACCTCGACAACATGTTCGCTTCGCCCGTCACCAGCCGCGCCCAGGCCGTGACGGCTCCTGCCCCGACCGGCTTTTCCGCGCTGGAATGGAGCGTCATCGCCCTCGCCAAGCGCGACACGCTGCGCAGCCTGTCCGGCCCGAGCCGTATGTCGCGGGCGATGGGCAGCCTGTTCGGGCTGAGCACCGCGTCGCGGCTCGCCGACCCCCGGCTCGAGGCGTTGCGGCGGATGGCCGTGTACGCCTGGCGTCGCGGCTTCGCGCTGCCGATGGCCGAGATCCAGGGCTTCCTCGCCGCCGGCTTTGCCGAGGCACAGATCGAAACGCTCGTCGAGAGCGTGACCGGCATGCGCGTCGGCATCCAGCAGAAGCGGAGCATCGCAGCGTGAACCAACTTACCACGATCACGGCCGCGAACGACGCCGACGTCGTCGCGTCGCCGCCTGCGGACCGCCATCGACGGCCGGCATGGCAGCGCGGCGCAATGGTGCTCGTGCCGATCGCGCTGCTCGGCGCGGTCGGCGTGAAGCTGTTCGATCATCCCGACGCGGCGATGGCGGCACCCCCGCCCGCCTCCGTCACGGTGGCGTCGCCGCTGGTGCGGCAGGTCAGCGAATGGGACGATTATGTCGGCCGCTTCGCACCGAGCCGGACGGTCGAGATCCGTCCGCGCGTCGCTGGCGAAGTCACCGGCATCCATTTCCGCGACGGCGAGATCGTCAGCAAGGGCCAGTTGCTCTTCACGATCGACTCCCGCCCGTTCGCTGCTGCTCTGGCCGAGGCACATGCCAACGTCGCGAGCGCCCGCAGCGCCTTGTCGCTGGCCCGTACCGATCTGGGTCGCGCACAGCGACTCGTCGCTGACGAAGCGGTCTCCGCAGGCGAAGTCGACGCCCTCCGCGGGCGGCTCGAAGCAGCGCAGGCCGCACTCGCTGCGGCGCAGGCTCGCGAACGCGCCCGCGCCTTGGACGTCGGCTTCACGCAGGTTCGCGCACCGATCAGCGGTCGGATTTCCGATCGGCGCGTCGATGCGGGCAACCAGGTCGCGGGCGGCGAAGGCACCGGCGGCACGGTGCTGACGACGATCAACGCGCTCGACCCGATATACTTCACGTTCGATGGGTCGGAAGCGCTGTACCTCAAGACGCAGCGCGCACGGCAGCCCGGCGCGACGCCGGCCGCGGTCGAGATCCAGTTGCAGGACGAGACCGAGCATCGCTGGAAGGGCAAGCTCGACTTCACCGACAACGGCCTCGACCAGCGCTCGGGCACGATCCGTGGCCGCGCGGTGCTCGCCAACCCGAGGTATTTCCTGACGCCGGGGATGTTCGGCAACATGCGCCTCGCCAGTGCGGGAACGCGGCAGGCCCTGCTGGTGCCGGACGATGCGGTGCAGACCGATCAGGCGCGGAAGGTCCTGCTGACGATCGATGCGAAGAACGTCGTGAGCCAGAAGCCGGTCGAACTCGGCCCGGTGGTCGATGGCCTCCGCATCGTGCGCTCGGGGATCGGGCCGAACGACCGGATCATCATCCAGGGGACTCAGATGGCGATGCCGGGTGCCACGGTTGCGCCGAAGGTCGGCCGGATCGTGGTGGCCTCGGGTGCGACGGCGCCAGCCTCGGTCCAGCCGATCTCGGGCGAGGCCACGCTCGCCAAGTAACCACCACCCCGGCGAAGGCCGGGGCTCAGGTGGGATAGCGTTTCGATGTAATTATTGCGGTTCGCCCAACTGAGCCCCGGCCTGGGTTCCCATCGAAGTAATACTTCGATGGGGCCCCGCCGCCGGGGTGGTGTTGGGGCGTGTCCGTCGCTCTTCTTTCGAGGACACAAACCATGCGCTTCTCGCGCTTCTTCATCACCCGGCCGATCTTCGCGGGCGTGATCGCGGTGATCATCACGATCGTCGGCGCGATCGCCTACATGACGCTGCCGGTGTCGCAATATCCCGACATCGTCCCCCCCACCGTCACCGTCAGCGCGACCTATCCCGGCGCCTCTGCCGAGACGGTCGCCGAGACCGTCGCCGCGCTGATCGAGCAGGAGATCAACGGCGTCGACAACATGCTGTACCAGTCGTCGCAATCGACCGGCGACGGCAAGGTGACGATCACCGTCACCTTCAAGATCGGTACCAACCTCGACGCCGCGCAGGTGCTCGTCCAGAACCGCGTCGCGGTCGCTGTCCCGCGCCTGCCCGAAGACGTCCAGCGTCTCGGCGTGGTGACGCGCAAGACGTCGCCCGACTTCCTGATGGTGGTGAACCTCGTCTCGCCCGACAACTCGCTCGATCGCGGCTACATCTCCAACTACGCGCTGACGCAGGTCCGCGATCGCCTCAGCCGTATCGACGGCGTCGGCGACGTGCAGCTGTTCGGCGCGCGCGATTATTCAATGCGCGTGTGGATCGATCCCGGCCGCGCCGCCGCGCTCGACCTCACCGCCGGCGAGATCGTCGCGGCCTTGCGCGCGCAGAACGTCCAGGTCGCCGCCGGCACGCTCGGCCAGCCGCCCTATGACAAGGGCAACAGTGCGTTCCAGCTCAATGTCGAGACGCAGGGCCGCCTGACCGATCCCAAGCAGTTCGCCGACGTCGTCATCCGCACCGACGCGCAAGGCCGCCAGGTCCGCGTCTCGGACGTCGCGCGCGTCGAACTCGGCGCGCAGGATTACGGCGCCAACACCTATCTCAGCGGCAAGCCGACGGTCATCGCCGCGGTCTTCCAGCGTCCCGGCTCGAACGCGCTCGGCGCGGCACAAGCCGTCACCGCCGAGATGGAAAGCATGTCGAAGCGCTTCCCCAAGGGCCTCGAATACAAGGTCATCTACAACCCGACCGAGTTCATCGCCCAGTCGATCGACGCGGTGAAGCATACGCTCTTCGAGGCGATGGTCCTCGTGGTACTCGTCATCCTCGTCTTCCTGCAGAAGTGGCGCGCGGCGATCATCCCGATCGTGGCGATCCCGGTCTCGCTGATCGGCACCTTCGCGGTGCTCGCCGCCGCCGGGTACAGCCTCAACAACCTCTCGCTGTTCGGCCTCGTCCTCGCGATCGGCATCGTCGTCGATGATGCGATCGTCGTGGTCGAGAATGTCGAGCGCAACCTCGAACACGGGCTGTCCCCCTTGGAAGCGGCGCGCACGTCGATGGACGAAGTGTCGGGCGCGCTGGTCGCGATCGTGCTCGTGCTGTGCGCGGTGTTCATCCCGACCGTGTTCCTCACCGGGCTGTCGGGCGCGTTCTACCGCCAGTTCGCGGTGACGATCTCGACTGCGACGATCATCTCGCTGCTCATCTCGCTGACGCTATCGCCGGCACTTGCCGCAATGCTGCTCAAGCCGACCGCCCCCGCCGATTCCGGCAACCGCCTGACCCGTACGGTCCGCCGCGCCGGCGATGCCTTCAACCGCGGGTTCGAGCGGATGAGCGACAGCTATGCCCGCCTCACCGCGCGCCTGGTCACCGCGCCGCGCCGGATGATGATCGCCTATGCCGCGTTGATCGCGGTCACGGTCGGCGTGTTCACGATCACCCCGTCGGGCTTCGTCCCCGCGCAGGACCAGGGCTACTTCCTGACCGTCATCCAGCTTCCGCCCGGCTCGTCGGTCGAGCGCACCGACGCGGTCATGCAGAAGGTCGCGAAACGCATCCTGCCGCTTGCCGGCGTCAAGGGCGCGGTGATGCTCGCGGGCTTCGACGGCCCCTCGCAGACGCTCGCCCCCAACTCGGCCGCCGCGTACATCCCGCTGAAAAGCTTCGAGGAACGCAAGAAGCTCGGCGTCACGCTCGCCAGCATTATGGCGGAATCGCAGAAGGCGACCGGCGACATCACCGAAGCGCGCCTGCTGATCGTCCCGCCGCCGCTGATCCAGGGCATCGGTTCCGCCGGCGGCTATCGCCTGATGGTGCAGGACCAGGGCGGCCACGGTTACGCCGACCTCGGCAAGACGAGTTACGCACTGATCGGCCAGGCGAACCAGACCAAGGGTCTCGCCCAGATCTACACGTTCTTCGACACCGCCACGCCGCGCATCTTCGCCGACGTCGACCGCGCCAAGGCCAACCTTCTCGGCGTTCCACCTGAGCGCGTGTTCGAGGCGCTGCAGGTCTATCTCGGCTCGGCATTCGTCAACGACTTCAACCTGCTGGGCCGGACTTACCGCGTCACCGCGCAGGCCGACGCACCGTTCCGCAACACCACCGCGGACATCGCCAACCTGAAGACGCGCTCCAACTCGGGCCAGATGGTCCCGGTCGGCTCGGTCTCGACGTTCAAGGACAAGACCGGCCCGTACCGCGTGGTCCGCTACAACCTCTTCCCCGCGGTCGAGGTCGATGGCGACACCGCCAAGGGCTATTCGTCGGGCCAGTCGCTGGTCGCGATGGAGAAGCTCGCCGATGCGTCGCTGCCCGCCGGCTACGCGCATGAATGGACCGGAATCGCCTATCAGCAGAAGGCAGCCGGCAGCACCGCCGCACTCGTCTTCGGCATGGCGGTGGTGTTCGTCTTCCTCGTGCTCGCCGCGCAATATGAGAGCCTGACGTTGCCGCTCGCGATCATCCTGATCGTGCCGATGTTGCCTGCTCGCAGCGATGACCGGCGTGAACCTGCGAGGTATGGACAACAACGTCCTCACGCAGATCGGCCTGGTCGTGCTGATTGCGCTCGCCGCGAAGAACGCGATCCTCGTGGTCGAGTTCGCCAAGCAGGCCGAGGAACAGGACGGCCTCACCCCCGTCGAGGCGGCGGTACGCGCGGCGAAGGACCGGTTGCGGCCGATCCTGATGACGAGCTTCGCGTTCATTCTCGGCGCTGTACCGCTGGTGATCGCGACGGGTGCCGGTGCGGAACTCCGCCAGGCGCTCGGGACCGCGGTGTTCTTCGGGATGATCGGCGTGACCGGGTTCGGCCTGCTCTTCACCCCCCACCTTCTATGTCGTCGCACGGGCGCTGGCGCTGCGGTTCGAACGCCGCCGTCCCGCCGCACCCGCCGCGACCCTTCAGCCAGCCGAATAGGACCAGCATCATGAAGTCCGCCCCTCCTCGCGAGCCTCTCGGCGCTGACGCTCGCCGCGTGCGCCGCCGGCCCCGACTATGTCGCGCCGATCACCCCACCCAAGGCAGCGGCGTCGTTCGTCACCGCCAACGCCGCGACCGTCACGACCGCGCCCGACAACGACTGGTGGCGGATGTACCGCGACCCGGTCCTCGACGGCCTCGTCGCGGATGCGCTCGCGGCGAACACCGACCTCCGCGTCGCCGTCGCCCGGCTCGACAGCGCGCGCGCGTCCCTGCGCGGCGCGAAGACCGACCGCGAACCCCAGGTGAACGCGGGCGCGAGCGGTAATTACGCGCGCACTTCGCAGCTACAGAACCTGCCCGGCCTCGACCGCGAGCGTGCTACCTATGACGTAGGCCTGGACGTCAGCTACGAGGTCGATCTCGCCGGCCGAGTTCGCCGCAACGTCGAAGCAGCCCGCGGTGACGTCGGCGCCGCGCAGGCCGATGCGGATGCCGTCCGCGTCTCGATCGTCGCCGCCACCACGCGTGCCTATGTCGACGCAGCCTCGTCCGCCGAACGCCTCGCGGTCGCCCGGCGGATCGTCGACCTGCTCGACAAGTCGAACACGCTGACCGGCAAGCGCGTCGACGCCGGTCGCGCAGCCCGCCTCGACCAGGTCCGGATCGCCGCCCTGCGCGACCAGCGCGCCGCCAACATCCCGCAGATCGAAGCCGAGCGCCAGGCGGCATTGTTCCGCCTTGCCACGCTCACCGGCCGCACCCCGCAGGATCTGCCCGCAACCGCCGGCGCGCGCACCACCACGCCGCGCCTCGACCAGCCGATCCCGATCGGCGACGGCGCCGCGTTGCTCGCCCGTCGCCCCGATGTCCACGCCGCCGAACGCCGCCTCGCGGCAGCGACCGCACGGATCGGCGTCCAGACCTCGCAGCTCTATCCGCAGATCTCGCTCGGCGGTTCGATCGGCTCGACCGCACTCAGCGTCGGCGACATCTTCACAGGCGGCCCGATCCGTTGGCTGCTCGGGCCCCTGCTGAACTGGTCGCTCAACCAGTCCGCCGCCCGCGCCCGCATTGCCGGTGCCGAGGCGGACTCACGCGGCGCGCTCGCCAATTTCGACGGCAGCGTCCTCACCGCGCTCGAGGAAACCGAAACCGCGCTGTCGAACTACGCCCGCGAACTCGATCGCCGGACTCAACTCCAGTCCGCGCACGACAACGCCGCCACCGCCGCCCGCATCACCCGCGCTCGCCAGCGCGAAGGCCAGATCGATTTCCTCGACGTCCTTGATGCCGAACGTACGCTAGCCGACACGGACACGGACCTCGCCGCCGCCGACTCGCGGATCGCGGGGGGCGCAAGTCGACCTGTTCCGTGCGCTGGGTGGTGGCTGGCAGGCGCCAAGTCGCCCCGCCGCATGAGGTAGATGCAGCCAGAAACGATACGTTAACAAACATAATGGTGTAAGGAGCGACTAAGATAGATCAAGTTTGACATCTGGCGGAATGCAGTATGACCGACGACATCGCACAGACGGATACGAACGCCGCAGCGTGGCGTGATCGGGCCACGTATCATGAAGACCGGGCTGCGCAGGAACGGGTACTTGCCGTTTCCGCGCGCTCGGACGCGGCCTACACCGCGCATCGGGTACTCAGCGAGCGACATCTTCAACTCGCGGCGACCGCCGAACTGGTCGCCGAAATGCCGGATGCCGAACCACCGCAAAGCTCGTCGCTGGAGCAGACCGGCGACCTGATCCGCCGGAGTTACGGTGATGCCGGATAGCAGCCTATCCGACCGGGAATGTCAGGCGATGTCGGCCTTGCCCAGGTTGATCTTGTCGTAGAGCGCAAGCAACGCGGTCACTTCCTCGACCACGGTCTCCTGCTCAGCCCGCCAGCGCGCGGTGGCGTCGTGCGACGGGATACCATCCTGCCCGTCATGCAGCGTGAACCCTTGGTCTATCAGCCAGATCGCGTCGCTCGCCCGCGAACGCTGTCGTCGCAGGTGATAGACCCATTGCTCGATTATCCCCGAAGGTACCAGTCTATCCAGATCGCCCATGACGCCGCGGTAGGGCAACGCCGACGCCAATACCAGTCTCTGGAAATTTTGCCGCAACACACTCCTTCCGGGGGGAGGATTTCGAGATTAACCGTGTTGCGAAATCCGGCCGCAATATCGTGCGGCCAAAAGCATGGTAATGGATTTTCTCCCACACCCTTCCGTGATCGAACGCAGGATGGACGACCAGTCCGTGCTCGCGATTCAGGCGCCGAACGCGATCATCGCGCGGATGCACGAAGAACTCGCGTTGCTGTACCGCGAGCAGTTGGTCGCGCTGATCGAGCGCTGATCTGAATTGGGATGCGATGCAGCACCGACCGCGGTTAGAAGCCGACGGATGACCTGTTCCGACCCCCACCCCAACACCGCAAAATTCCTCTGGATCGGCACCTATGCCGGCGGAGGCGGTATGGGCATCTATCCGCTTGATCAAATTGGCACGCTCGCCGCGCCCTACGCGGACGCACGCAACGCATCGTTCGGCACCTATTCGTCGCGGTTCGATCTTCACTATCTGGTCGACGAGCAGGACGACGGTGCGCTCGGCGTATACCGTCGCACCGCCTCGGGCTGGGTCCGGCTAGCGCATGTCCCGGTCGGTGGCGCAGCACCGTGCCACGTCGCGCTGGATCGCACGCAATCCTGCGTCGCGGTCGCGAACTATGCGAGCGGGAGCGTCTCGATGTTTTGGCTGGATCCACGGATTGGCCTGCCGATCGGCCAGCCAACGGTGCACCCCAATAGCGGCAGCGGGCCAAACCCCGAACGCCAGCAATCGCCGCACGCGCACTGGGTCGGCTTCGGTCTCGACAACCGGTTTTTGTATGCCGCGGATCTCGGTACCGACGAAGTGATCGCCTTCTCTCTCGACGCGGAACGGGCAACACTTGGAGAGCCGTACACTGCGCTTAAGGCCGTGCCCGGATCAGGACCGCGCCACCTGTTTTTCCACGAGCAGCACCCGCGATCGGCGTATCTTATCTGCGAACTCGACAGCACGCTTCTCGCGCTCGACGTTCAGGGTCGCGATTTGCAACGTCGTGCGTCCGTATCCACCCTCCCCGCAGACTGGCACGGCGCAAACATCGTCGCGCACATCGGTGCCAATGCCGCGGGTGACAGGCTGTACGTCTCCAACCGCGGCCACGACAGCATCGCGGTCTTCGCGCTGAACGAAGACGGCGATCCCACCCCTCCTCCAGCATATCGCCAGCGGAGGCGCATCGCCGCGCTTCTTCATGGTGTTGGAAGTGGAAAACCGAATGATCGTCGTCCACGAACGCGATCAGCGCGTGACGATGCTCGATATCCTGCCGGACGGAACGCTCGCCCCAACCGACTTCGCGGTGCACGTTCCCGGCGCCGCGTTCGCATTCATCGCCTAGCTGACGCTGGCGATCAGCAGAGTGAGCTCGGTACGGACCGGGTTGTCGTCGATGCGGATCGGCTTCACCGCACGGCGCTTGACGGGATAGGACGCGCGCACCGCGTCGCACAGATCCTTGACCGAGACGCGCACGCACGCCCCTTCGTCGCAGACCAGGCGCGGCGTGCTGATCGATTGGATGCAGGTCGTCGGCGTACCGGCCCAGACTGGCGCGGCGCTAGACAAAAGGCATGCGGCTGCGATCCGCAAAACGGTGTTCTTGGTCATCATGGTAGCTGGCCCCCCACAGGCAGTTCGTATCTGGTAAAGCGACCGTTAGGGGCCAAGTGGTTGCGATAACGTTTCAATCGGCGGGCAATCGTACGACGGCCCGCCGGTGGTAAGAAAACGACAACCGGAGCGATCAATCCGCGGCGATCGGTCCTTGGGGAGGGGCTCGCGCGTCGCGTGAACCAGACGATGATCACCATCGCGAGGCACAGCCAGGCCGAGATACGGAACAGGTCGGTCGACGCGAGCAGATACGCCTGCGCCACCATCTGCCGCGTGATCGCGCCGGCCGCCTGCACGTCGGTCAGCCCGATCCGGGTCAGCGCACCCTGCGCCATCTGGTAGGGGCGAACCGGTCCCGATCGCTTCCGACAACCGGCTCTGGTGCAGTGTCTCGCGACGATCCCAGGCGGTGGTGATGATCGACGCGGCGAAGCTGCCCGAGGTGATGCGCGCGAAGTTCGAGATGCCCGTCGCCGACGGCAACCGCTCAGCCGGGATACGGTCGAGCGAGATCGTCAGCATCGCGAGGAAGAACGTGCTCATCGCGATCCCCTGCACCATCAGCGGCAGCATCAGGTCGTAGAAGCTCGCGCCCGTCGTGTAGCCCGAGCGGAGATAATAGGAGTAGCCGAACGACGCGAATGCCACCGTGGCGAGGATGCGCGCGTCGATCTTGCCGCTCAGTCGGGCCACGAACGGCGTCAGGATCACTGCCACCGCGCCCGATGGTGCGGCGACCAGCCCCGCCCAGGTCGCGGTGTAGCCGAGCTGCGTCTGCAACCAGAGCGGCAGCAGCAGCGTGTTGGCGAAGAACACCGCATAGCCGAGGCAGAACGCGATCGTCCCGATCGTGAAGTTGCGGCTCTTGAACAGCGACAGGTTCACCGCCGGGTTGGCGTCGGTCAGCTCCCCAGATAATCCAGCCGACAAAGCCGATCGCGGCGACGACCGCGGCGATGACGATGCGGTCGGCGGCGAACCAGTCGTCGTTCTTGCCGAGATCGAGCACGATCTGCAGCGCGCCGACCCAGATCACCAGCAGGATCAGCCCGACCTGGTCGATCGGCAGCTTCCGCGTCGGCGTGTCGCGCTTGCCCAGCTTGTTCCAGCACACGAACGCGCAGAACATCCCGAACGGCACGTTGATCAGGAAAATCCAGCTCCAATGATAATTGTCGGAGATGTAGCCGCCCAGGATCGGCCCCATGATCGGCGCGACCAGCGTGGTCATCGACCAGATGCCGAGCGCGGTGGAGCGCTTGTGGACGGGGAAGATCGCGATCAGCAGCGCCTGGCTGCCGGGGATCATCGGTCCGGATACCGCGCCCTGGAGGATGCGGAAGCCGATCAGCGACGGCAGGTCCCAAGCGATCCCGCACAGGAACGACGCGATCGTGAACAGGAAGACGGAAACGCAGAACGTCCGCACCACGCCGAACCGCCCCATCAACCACCCGGTCAGTGGCACCGCGACGCCGTTGGCGACCGCGAACGCGGTGACGATCCAGGTGGAGTTGTCGCTGGAAACGCCGAGATTGCCGGCGATGGTGGGGAGCGAGACGTTGGCGATCGTCGTATCGAGCACCTGCATGAAGGTGCCGAGCGCGAGCGCGAATGCGGTGAGCGCGAGCGAGCCGCCGACGAGAGGGGCGGGACCGGGACCGGAGGGGGCTGCCATTATACGGCACTCGCCTGAGAGGGGATGACCACCCCAAAACCACCACCCCGGCGAAGGCCGGGGCCCAGTTGGAGGACGCTGGTGCCGAAAGACAGCGCGCCGTTACGACCACCTCTCCAACTGGGCCCCGGCCTCCGCCGGGGTGGTGGCCCCTGACATAGCGGACGGCCCGTTCCTTGTTTCCCCGCGAAGGCGGCGACTCAGACTGGACTCCCGCCTTCGCGGGAGAACAAAGAGGAAGGGACCGGACCCTACTAGCGGCCACCGCAAAACCATCACCGGTTAGCCGCGATGATCTGGCGGATCTTCGCATCGACCGCGGCATCCCCCTGCCCTGTCGCCAGCCCCCTTATACGCCGCCACCGCAGGCCGCCCGACCATCGTGCCCGACTTGTCCGCGGTATCGACGATCGCGTTCACCGACAGCCCAACCCGCAGCGGATTGCGCCGCAGCTCACCCTTGTCGAGCGCGATACGCACCGGCACGCGCTGGGTAATCTTGATCCAGTTCCCGCTCGCGTTCTGCGGCGGCAGCAGCGCGAACGCGTTCCCGCTACCCGCGCCCAGCCCGACGACATGGCCGTGATAGACCAAATCATCGCCGTACATGTCCGCCGTGACCGTCGCTGCCTGCCCGATCCGCAGATCGCGCAACTGTGTCTCGCGGAAGTTCGCATCGACCCAGACCCGATCGAGCGGCACGACGGCCATCAGCGGCATCCCCGCCGAAACCTGCTGCCCAAGCTGCACGGTGCGTTGCGCGACAACGCCGTCGATCGGCGCGACGACGTGCATGTGGCTGCGCGTGATCGCCGCGCGTCGATAGGCCGCGATCGCCGCCAACACTGCCGGGTTGTTCGACACCGTGGTGCCGACCACCCCGTTGCGCGACTGCGCCTGCTGGCTCCGCGCGAGTTGCAGCGTCGCGCTCGCGACCTTCACCTGGTCCGCCGCGTGGCTGAGTTCCTCGCCCGAGATCGCGCCCTCCGCGGCCGCACCACGACGACGCCCAAGATCGTTCCGCGCCCGTGCCAGTTCAGCCTCCGCCTGCACGACCGCGGCCCCGGTCTCGTTCACCTTCGAGAAGTCCGACCGCGTCGCGCGCACCGCCCGTGCGAGTTCCGCCTCCGCCGACGCAACGCCGACATCGGCGGTCGCGGCGTCGAGGTCGATCAGCGGCTGGCCCGCCTTCACGACTTGCGTATTGTCCGCATGGATCGCGGTCACCTGCCCCGGATCGCGCGCGGTGATCGCCACCACGTCGCCCGCGACATAGGCGTCATCGGTCTCCTGCTCGGGCGCAGCGAGCAGGAAGTGGAACACCGCCCACACGATCGCGCCGATCACGACGACCACGCCGAGGATCGTCAACGCGCGCTTGCGGGCGCGCGGATTGCCGGTCGGAGCCGCGGCAGGCGCCGGCGTTTGCGTATCGGTCATCGCGTCATCCCCTGAAAATCATAACCACCACCCACCGCCAGCACGAGCTGCACGCGCTGTTGCGCGGCATCGGCGGCGAGGTCGGCATCGGCCTGTTCGGCGGCCAGCGTACGGACGTCGTTGTCGACGAGGTCGAGCCGGCTATCGAGGCCGCTCGACACGCGGATCGCGTTCAGCCGCCCGGTCTCGGCATAGCCGCGCACCACCTCGCGCTGTCGCTGCCGGTCCGCATCTAGCGCCCCGATCCGCGCCACCGCGTCCCCCGCCTCGCGCACCGCACCGATCACCCGGTCGTTATAATCCGCGGTCGCCAGATCGAGCGCCGCGGTCGCGCCCGCGAGATCCGCCTTCAACCGGCCATTGTCGAAGATCGGCAGATGGATCGCCGGCCCGACGCCGACCGTGCCGGCATCGAGCGAGAACAGATTGCCCAGCCCGACCGCCTGGAACCCCGCCAGCGCCGCCAGATTGACGTTCGGATAAAACGCCTTCCGCGCAACCTGACGCCCGGCGGCCGCGGCCTCGATTCGCGCCTGCGCCGCCGCGATATCGGCACGCCGCGCGAGCAGGTCGGCGGGTACGGTCTTGGGCAACGGCAGCGCTGCATCGAGCCGCAACGCGGTCACGCCAATCGTCGCAGGATAATCCGCACCACGCCCGGCCAGCGCCGCCAGCGCATTCTTCGCGAGCACCTGCGCCGCCTGCGCACGCAGCAACGCCTGCCGTGCCTGCGCCAGCAACGTCGTCGCGGCCTGCGCGTCGAGCTTGCTCGCAAGGTTGTTGCGGATCCGCACGTTCACGAGCCGAAGCGAATTCTGCCGCGTCGCGATCGTACGCTGGGCAATACCAGCCTGCGCCTCGGCGCGTTCGAGATCGATATAGGTCTGCACCACCGCCCCCGACAGCGCCATCCGCGCCGCCGCGACGTCGAGCGAAGCCGCACGCACCGACGCCCGAGCACCCTCGATCGCAGCCTTCTGACGTCCGAACAGATCGAGGTTCCAGCTGAGGTTCGCCGCGGTCGACCCGACGAACCGCGTCGACCCCGCATAGGGCGGCGGGATCGTGTAGCGCCCGCTCAGTCGCGCCAATTGCTCCTGCGCATCGAGCGTCACGTCGGGGCCGTTGTCCGCCCGCCGCGTCGAGAGCACGGCCTGCGCCTGCGCGACCCGTGCCAGCGCCGCATCGAGCGACGGGCTGCCCGCGACCGCATCGCGCACCAGCCGATCGAGTTGCGGATCGCCGAACGACCGCCACCAGTCGGCGGCGATCACCGGCGCGGCGTCCGGAGACAACCCCAGCGCCGTGGTCGATACCGGCTCCACGACGGTCTTCGACGCCGGGATCGCGCATCCCGCGAGCAGCCCCGCCACCGTGATCGGGGCTAGGGCAGTGCCAATTTTCATGCGCGGCGTCCTTCGGTCAGAGCGTCGTCCAGCGTCGTGCGGAGTTTCTGCATCAGTTCGATCAACTTCTCGATTTCGGCCCGGTCCCAGCCCGTCAGCAGACTATTCCAGTATTCTATGATCTTATCGCGACACCGGATCGCGACCGCCTCACCGTCGGGCGTCAGCTCGAGATTGAGCACCCGCCGGTCGTCGCTCGCCCGCGACCGCGTGACCCACCCGTTCTGCTCCATCGCGTCGACCAGCCGCGTCGTCGCACCCTTGTCGTGCGACAGATCCCGCGCGAGGTCGGCACACGTCGCCGCCCGGCCTGCGAGGATGGACATGAGCGCCGACCACTGCGTCCCGGACAGACCCTCCGCCGCGAACACCGGCTCGATCAGGCTCTGCCCGATCTGATGGATCCGCCGCGCGAGGTAGCCGAGCGAGCAGTCCGGTCCGAATTCCGATTTGGTGTAAAACGCCATTTCGTTGCCATGGCAACCATTGCCCAGGCAGTCAATTGCGCGTTTTGCATGTGAGGTGATGACGGCGGACTGGTGGATGGCCGCGACTCGAAAGCGCTCGGTCCCCCGGATCTCAGGCAGGCTTGGCCGCGAATACGAAAAGGGCCACCCGCACGAGCGGATGACCCTTTCGCCATTCCAACGATCTGGAACTGCCCCCGATCAGAAGCGGATCTTGATCGAGCCCTTGTACGACTGGTTCGACACGTCCTTGCGCTCGACGGTGGTGTCCGCACCGACCGAGATGTCGACGCTGTCACCGACCAGCGTCAGCCTCGCGCTGATCTCGCCCCAGTTCTTGTCCTGCCCAACCAGCGCGAACAGTGCGTTCGGACCGATCCCGCCGACGAAGTTCGCACCGAACACGCCCGGCGTCGACTGGAAGTCGTGGACGTAGTTCGCCGCAGCATACGGCCGGATCGAGGTGCCGCCGCTGAGCGTCAGCCCGGCGCGACCCTGCAGGCTGTCGAAACTGTCGCGATCGACGAACAGAGCCGGTCCGCCGCCATTCTCGATCGACTTGCCGAAGCCGATATGGCTTGCACGCATCGACACGCGCGGGCCGACCTTGAGCATCGACAGGTCGAACGCCTTGCCGAGCCCGACCTCGCTGACGACGGTCAACGCGTTGTCGGTGCCGCGCAGACGATAGCTGGTGCCGACGAAGCCGACATTGCGATCGGTCTTGGCGACGAACGCGCCTGCGCTGAACTGCGTATCGAGGACGATCCCCGATGCCGTCTCCAGCTTGCCGTACAGCGTGCCCTGGAACAGCTCGCCCTTCGCGCGCTGCGCGATCCCGCCGGTGGTGCCGTCGGTGTTGGTGTACGAGAACGAGAAGCCGATCACGCCGCCCTCGCCTGCCTGCTTCTCAACGCCCACAGCCGCGAAATAGCCGTCGAACTTGTCATGCCCGCCGAACGGATTGGTCCCCGGCATCGACCGGCTCTTGCCGTCGATATAGCCGCCCGCGATGAAGCCGCTCATGTCGTCGGGCAGACGACCCTGCTGCAGCACGGTGCCGCTCGAATCGCTCATCGTGTCCTGCCCGCCGGGAAGGTCGCTCGCCATCAGCGAGGCGACCTGGACCGGCTTGCCGATCAGCGCCAGCGTACCGCCGAGCCCGCCACGCGTATCGATCTGCGCAATGTGATCACGGTAGAAGCGCGACATCGTGTCGATCGACGCGACGCCGAGGTTCGACTTGAGCGTTTCGGCCCGCGGCGCAAGGCCCTCCAGCGTCGAGCGGATCGTCGCCGCGTTCTGCAGGTCGAGCGAGCCATAGACGTTGCTCAGCGCCGCATAGTTGGACCGGTTCTGGTCGAGCAGCCCGGCATAGGCCGACTGGACCGGCGTTGCATCGACGACGTTGCGATACTGACCCGCGAGGATCCGCACCTGCACCGCGTTGGCACTGTAGACATAGCTCGGTGTCAGGACCGCGCTCAGCGGGGTCGCCGCACCGAACGCGCCCGTGATGCCGCCCTGTGCGGTCAGGATCGTGTAGAGATCGTTATACCGCACGGTATAGCCGGCGACCGGCGCGAACCCGACGCGACCGCTGAGGCTGATGATGCCGTTGGTCGCGGCCCCTGCCGCATTGAACGTCGTCGCCGCGAAGGCGAGCTTGTCCGAGGTGCCGTTCGGGCCGAGATCGACCAGCAGGTTGGTGCTCGAGGCGAGCACGCCGTTGCCGCCGATCGTCAGCGTGCCGATCGTCCCCGTCGTGCCGGGTGCGATCATCCCGGCGACGCTGGTGAAGAACGGCGTGTTGATCCGCCCCGAACCGGTCAGCATGCCCGACAGCATGAAGTAATCGCCGGGCGTCGAGATCACGCCGTCGTTCTGGACGACGCCGGTCACCTGGTTGATCGCCATCAGGCTGGTGAGCGACCCGGCCGACGTCACCGCCAGCTTCGCCGTGCTGCCCGCGACGGTGAACTTGTCGACCGTCACCGCCGAGTTCAGCGTGGTCGTGCCCGCAGCCGACAGCGTGACGTCGTAATAGCGTGCGCTGCGCTGCGTCGTGCGATCGGGGTCGATGTTGTTCGGCACGAAATTGCTCGCACCCGGCAGGCCGTTGGCGAGCGTCGGCGACAGGACCGCCAGTGCTACTGCATCGCCACCAGCGCCGGTGGTACCCGCCTGCGCGATGCTCTCGGCGCTACCGCCGAGCGTCGCGATATCCACGCTGGTCTTCTGCGCAATCGACTCGACGATCTTGCCTTCGCCGACCGTACCCGGTGCGCCCTTCGACGCAACGGCAACACCAGCCGCAGCCGATGTCGTTGCGCCATTGGTCGCAACCGGCTTGCCGTCGACATAGGTGACGTTGGTCTTGATGTCTAAACAGACGTCGATGCCGAAACCAGGCTCCTGATCGCAAATCTGTCCGAACTTGTTCGCGTCTCCTGCTATCCCGGCCCCGGTCGTGGTCGGCACGCCGTTCACAAGCTTGCCGTCGACGATGATCTGGTAATTCGGATCGAGCGCCGTCACCCAATGCGACGCATCGGTCCACAGCCCGTCGCCAGTCTTCGTCTGTGCATAGCGGTAAGGATTGTTCGCCGCGATATAGTCCGAGAACAGGTATAGCGGCTGGTAAAAGCTCGCCGTGCCATAGGCGCCGAATGGCTGTTCGTTGAAAAAGCGATTGCCGCCCGACAGCACGCCGATCACGACCTGTTTGGCGAACGTCCGATCGAGGATCAGCGGACCGCCCGAATCACCACCCGCCGTCGTGCCTTCCTTGGCCAGCGGCGCGTCCTTGAACACGTTGAAATCATACGGGCTTGCAGCAGCGGTGCCATGGCGGGGATCGTCGAAATCGAGCTGGTACAGGTTCTGCGGCATGCCATCGATGGAGCCATAGAGGAACCCGTTCAGGTCATCGAACGAGCCGAGGATACCGATCGTGTTCTCGGCGATGCGGCGGCGGTAATCGATGCCGTTGGTGTCGCCGACCAGCGTGCCGCCCTGACCGCTGCGACCATAGCCGGTGATCGTGACGTGATAGCCGGTTCCGGTGGTGTCGCCGATCGACGCAGGCGCGGGCAGTGCCGACAGCAGCAGCGCCCAGGTCGGCACGTTGGCCGCCGGCGTATCCAGCGTCGCGATCGCGACGTCGCCCTGCAGGAAGTTCTGCGAGAGCCCGAGCTTCAGCGAGTCGGCGTTATAGACGACCTGGTTGACGTTATAGAGGAAGTTGGCGGTGTTGGTCTTGTACTGCTGCGTGTTGACTGCGCCGGTCGCGGTCGTCGGCAGGAACCAGTCGAGCAGGGCCGGACGGTTGTTCTGCTGGAAACCGAACGCGATCGGGATGCCACCGCCCTGCGCACCATAGCCCCAGGGGTTCTGCGCGCCGGTGCCGGCGGCGTTCTCGTTCACGCAGTGCGCGGCGAAGATCACCGTGCGCGGATTGATCAGCGTCCCCGTGCACAGGCCGACGCCGCCGCCGCCCGTCGAGATCGTCATCTGGCCTACGCCGTTGACGCCGTTGCCGGGATCCTGCGCGGTCGTCGGCGTGCCGGGCGCCGAAATCACGATGTTCGGTTCGGACACGAGGTCGGCGGGGTTCAGCGCGCTTGAATAGGCGATCGATTCAGGCCGCGGCAGGCGATCCTGCGCGGCCGCGATCGACGGCAGCGCCGCCGCGGCGAGCAACGCCGTCGAGGTCAGCAAGGCCGCGCGTGCATGGCGCGATCCGGTGCGTGCGCCGCGCGTGCGCGAGGTAGCGATAGTCGTCACATTCATCCCCTTGTCCGCGCCGCCCGCTGTGGGGCGTACGCCAATGTGACGAGGGTATGCAGACCATTTTGGGAACGCAATCAATGACTACGCTTCGTTCACGCTATTGTAATATTCCGTCGCGAACGTTGTAAAATTGTCACCGCGAGGCCGTTCTGGGCCATTCGATGTTTCACCGCGCCGCGAGCGTTACTGCTCCCTCGGTTGGCTCAGAATTGGGTATTGTCAGGCGCTCGCCGGAGGAGTGTCCGCCAGTTCGTCGAGACAATGCGCGAGCAACGCTGCCATCAGGTATCGCTGCTGACCGTCGGCAATCGCCAACGCGTTTTCGATTGCGTCACGGAGAATCTGGGTGTCGTCGGTATTGTCGCCCATGCCCTGTGTTCGGGTATGATGCGACGCCGCGCAATGTGAGAGGTTATCCTCGCCGTTACCAACCTGAGTTAGTCTTTAGAATGACATGATTTTTGCTAGCGCGTCGCAACCGCGATCTGTCATGTTAGCGTATGGCAATCGACACCGACTCGGCCCGCACCGCGGAAAACCTCCTCACGGTACGCGACATGCGCGGGGGACATATTTCCCAGCGAAATCTTCGACGAACACGCATGGAACATGCTGTTGCGGCTGTTCGTCGCCGAAGCCAGCGATGAAGCCATTACCGCACCCGACCTGATGGCGCTCACGAAGACGCCGCCGGCGGTGGGCCAGCGCTGGCTCGCCCATCTCGTCGCGGATGCGCAGATCGAGCCCTATTCGGACGGCGGCACTATAACGCTCACCCGTTCCGCGGTCGATCGCATGAACATGTTCCTGCGACGCGCGGCCGGCGTCCACGAAAGCGATGGTCCCGCCTGACGCGCCAGTGCACTCGTCCACTCGGCAACGCGCAGGCGGAATAACCGGCCCACGGCACTCCCGCGCCCTTCCCCGATGCGCTCCCCCTTGCTAAGGCCCCTCCGGTAACAGCATTTTTCGCTCGGTCCCCGACGCGCCCGCGTGGCCTATACGGCTGCTTTCCCCTCGGCGCCCGGCGGCCCGACGCCCACGGGAAGGACCCCTATGACTGCCATCGGCCAGGACACCCTCAAGACCCGCACCAGCCTCTCCACCGGCGGCAAGTCGTACGACTATTACAGCCTCGCCAAGGCGTCGGAACAGCTCGGCGACATCAGCCGCCTACCGTTCTCGATGAAGGTCCTTCTCGAGAACCTGCTCCGCTTCGAGGACGGCGTGACGGTCACGCGCGAGGATATCCAGGCGATCGTCGACTGGCAGAAGGAGCGTCGCAGCGACCGCGAGATCCAGTATCGCCCCGCCCGCGTACTTATGCAGGATTTCACCGGTGTTCCCTGCGTGGTCGACCTCGCCGCAATGCGCGACGCGATGACCAAGCTCGGCGGCAACCCCGAGAAGATTAACCCGCAGGTTCCCGTCCACCTCGTCATCGATCACTCGGTGATGGTCGACGAGTTCGGCACCCCGCAGGCGTTCCATGACAATGTCGACCTCGAATACGAGCGCAACATCGAGCGCTATGAGTTCCTGAAGTGGGGCAGCAAGGCGCTCGACAATTTCCAGGTCGTCCCCCCGGCACCGGCATCTGCCACCAGGTGAACCTCGAATATATCGGCCAGGCCGTCTGGTCGTCGGCGTCGTCGGGTGACCACGGCGACGGTACGATGATCGCATATCCCGACACGCTGGTCGGCACCGACAGCCACACGACAATGATCAACGGCCTGGGCGTACTCGGCTGGGGCGTCGGCGGGATCGAGGCCGAGGCCGCGATGCTCGGCCAGCCCGTCTCGATGCTGATCCCCGAAGTCGTTGGCTTCAAGCTGCTCGGCAAGCTGAACGAGGGCATCACCGCCACCGATCTCGTGCTCACCGTCACGCAGATGCTGCGCGCCAAGGGCGTGGTCGGCCGCTTCGTCGAGTTCTTCGGCCCCGGCCTGTCGTCGATGACGCTCGCCGATCGCGCGACGATCGCCAACATGGCGCCTGAGTACGGCGCAACCTGCGGCTTCTTCCCGATCGACGACAAGACGCTCGATTACATGCGCCTCACGGCACGGTCCGACGAGAATGTCGAGCTGGTCGAGGCCTATGCTAAGGCCAACGGCTTCTGGCGCGACGAGAACGCGGAAGACCCCGTCTTCACCGACACGCTCGAACTCGACATGGGCACCGTCGTCGCATCGCTCGCCGGCCCGAAGCGCCCGCAGGACCGCGTCAGCCTCAACAAGGTCGACGAGGTGTTCAACAGCGACCTCCACAAGCTGTACCACAAGGGAGCAGCCCGCCCGCGTCGCGGTCGAAGGTCGCGAGCATGACATCGGCGACGGCGACGTCGTGATCGCCGCGATCACCAGCTGCACCAACACGTCGAACCCGTCGGTGCTGGTCGCCGCAGGGCTCGTCGCGCGGAAAGCGAACGCACTCGGCCTCAAGTCGAAGCCGTGGGTGAAGACCTCGCTCGCCCCCGGTTCGCAGGTCGTCACCGACTATCTCGACAAGGCTGGCCTTACCGCCGACCTGAATGCGCTCGGGTTCAACCTCGTCGGCTATGGCTGCACCACCTGCATCGGCAACTCGGGCCCGCTGGCGCCTGCGATCTCGGCTGCGATCAACGAGAACGACCTCGTCGCCGCGTCGGTGCTGTCGGGCAACCGCAACTTCGAGGGCCGCGTCTCGCCCGACGTCCGCGCCAACTTCCTCGCCTCGCCCCCGCTCGTCGTCGCCTATGCGATCAAGGGGCACCGTCACGACCGACATGATCGAGACGCCGCTGGGTCAGGGTTCGGACGGGCAGGACGTGTATCTGCGCGATATCTGGCCGACCAACGAGGAAGTCCGCACGACGATGGACGCCAACATCGACGCCGGCATGTTCGGTGCGCGCTACGGCGATGTCTATGCGGGCGACGCCAAGTGGCGCGAGATCGACGTCACGGGCTCGGACACGTACCAGTGGCGTGCGGGCTCGACATATGTCGCCAACCCGCCCTACTTCGACGGCCTGTCGATGACCCCCCGCCCCGGTGCAGGACATCATCGACGCCAAGCCGCTCGCGATCCTCGGCGATTCGATCACCACCGATCACATCTCGCCGGCCGGTTCAATCAAGGCCGACAGCCCCGCTGGTCGCTTCCTGCAGGAGCATCAGGTCAGCAAGGCCGACTTCAACAGCTATGGCGCACGCCGCGGCAACCATGACGTGATGATGCGCGGCACCTTCGCCAACATCCGCATCAAGAACGAGATGGTCCCCGGCATCGAGGGCGGCATGTCGAAGTACGACGGCGAAGTCATGGCGATCTACGACGCCGCCATGCGCTTCAAGCAGGACGGCACCCCGCTCGTGATCGTCGCCGGCAAGGAATACGGCACCGGCTCGTCGCGCGACTGGGCGGCGAAGGGCACCAACCTGCTCGGCGTCCGCGCGGTCATCACCGAAAGCTTCGAGCGCATCCACCGCTCGAACCTGGTCGGCATGGGCGTGCTGCCGCTGCAGTTCGCCGAGGGGACCGATCGCAAGACGCTCGGCCTCGACGGTTCGGAGACGTTCACGATCCTCGACGTGGCGAGCATCCGCCCGCGTCAGGACGTCACGGTCAAGATGACCCGCGCCGACGGGTCGAGCGAGACGTTCCAGACCAAGTGCCGGATCGATACCGTCAACGAGCTGGAATATTTCCTCAACGGCGGCATTCTCCACTACGTCCTGCGCAAGCTGGCCGCGTAAGACTGCGCTACGATCCTCCCCCCGCAAGGGGGAGGTGACGCCGTAGGCGACGGGGGAAGACACGGAACAGAGGTTGCCCTTACCTCCCCCTCCGTCAGACAAGCGCCTGCCACTTCCCCCTTGCGGGGGAGGATCGATAGACTTCCAAAATCTCAAGCTATTGCCGCGCGCCCCGCGTCGCGATTCCCCGCGCTTCCAGGACAAAAAAAGGCGGGGCGATCGCAAGGATCGCCCCGTAGTTCAGGGAGAAGACCGGGACAGGGGAGACCCGGTCAAGTCGCCGTCCACAGGGGGAGAGGGAGCGGCGACGCACTCCCCTTCGCGCCGATATGTTGCAGGGATATGTCGAACACGGCGAATGACGAACTTTTCACCTGATGGAATTCGAAGGTACACGCGCTGTCGCAATCCTCCCCCGCCAGGGGGAGGTGGCAGGCGCCAGCCTGACGGAGGGGGAGGAAACGATAACGCCGGGTGCGTGTCCTCCCCTCCGTCACCTTCGGCGCCCCCTGGCGGGGGAGGATCGAGATCAAAATCCGAATGCCCGCCCCGCCACGGCATCCAGCTTCGCCACCAACGCCGGATCGCGAGCCTCCCGCGCCGTGATGATCGCGCTATCGAGGCACGTATCGATCGGCGAAGCATCCCGCTCCACCGGCAATGCGCGCAGCAACGCCATCACCATCGCCCGAGCCTTCGCCGCATTCGCGCCAAGCTGCGCCACGACCTGCGCGACATCGACGCCCGCCTCGTCCTCACGCCAGCAATCGTAATCGGTCACCATCCCGACCAGCGCGTACGGAAGCTCCGCCTCCCGCGCGAGCTTCGCCTCGGGCATCGCGGTCATCCCGATCACGTCGCAGCCCCATTGGCGGTAGAGCCGGCTTTCCGCCCGCGTCGAGAATTGCGGGCCTTCCATCGCGAGATAGGTGCCGCGATCGTCGACCTGCGCACCCGCCTCACGCGCGGCGTCGGCGGCATAGCGTGACAGCCGCGGACAAACCGGATCCGCCATCGACACATGCGCGACGAGGCCGGTGCCGAAGAAGCTCGACGGCCGCCCCTTGGTACGATCGACGAACTGGTCGACGACGGTGAAACTGCCGGGCGGGCGCTGCTCGACGAGCGATCCGACCGACGACACCGCCAGCACGTCCGTCACGCCGAGCCGCTTCAGCGCGTCGATATTGGCGCGCGCGTTGAGGTCGGAGGGGGATATCCGATGCCCCCGCCCATGCCGCGGCAGGAACGCCACCCCCGACATGCCCGACGCGCCCGGTATAGATCGCATCGGACGGCTCGCCCCAAGGCGTCTCCACCGTCTGCCAGCGCCCGTCCTCGATTCCGTCGACCGCGTACAACCCCGAGCCGCCGATGATCCCGATCGTCCAGCCGCTCATTCGGCGAGCGCTCTCGGGCGTGCGTAAACGAAGTAGATCACCAGCCCGAGCAGGTTCCAAAGTCCGAAATACAGTTGCGTCTTCGAGGGGAGGCTGAAGAAGAGATACAGGCAGCCGAGAATACCGATCGTCCCGACCAGCGTCGCCGCCGGCGCCCGGAATGTCCGCACCGCGTCGGGCGCCCGGCGACGCATCACCAGCATGCACGCACACACCGCAACGAACGCCGCGAGCGTGCCAGCATTGGCCAACGCGGCGATCTCCGCGAGCGGCAACAGCCCTGCGATCACCGCGACGATCGCCGCGGTGATCCACGTGATCCGCACCGGCGCGCCGCGCTTCGAGACCTTGGCGAGGCTCAACGGCAGCAACCCGTCACGCGCCATCGTGAAGAAGATCCGGCTCTGCCCGAACAGGAACGCGAGCAACACCGTCGGCAACGCGATGACAGCGGAAGCACCAAGGAATGTCGCGAACCCTGGCCGGCCGATCTCGCGCAGGATCAGCGCAAGCGGCTCTGCGCTGCCGGCAAACCGGGTGTAGGACAGCGCGCCGACGGCAGCGACCGCGACTAGGATGTAGATCGCGATGCACGCGACCATCGACCCGACGATCCCGATTGCGAGATCGCGCCCGGGGTTCTTGGTCTCCTCGGCCGCGGTGGAGATCGCGTCGAAGCCGTAGAACGCGAAGAAGATGATCGCCGCTGCCGCCATGACGCCGCGCTCGGCACCGTCGGGCTGGACCGCCTTGGGGAAGCCGTACGGCATGAACGGGTGCAGGTTGGCGCTGTTGAAATAATGCAGCGCGATGAACACGAACACGGCAAGCGCGATCATCTTCACGCCGACCAGCACCGCGTTCAACGTCGCACTCTCACGCGTGCCGAACGACAGCACGCCGGCGACGACCGCGATGATGAAGATCGCCGGCACGTTGAGGATGCCGCCGAGTTCGGGGCTGAGTGTCAGTGCCTCGGGAAATCCGAACGCGCCGCGCAGCAACGGCGCGGCATAGCCCGACCAGCCGACCGCGACGGTCGACACCACGAGGGAATATTCGAGGATCAGCGACCAGCCGATCACCCAGGCTATCAGCTCGCCAAGCACGACATAGCTATAGGTGTACGCGCTACCCGAGGCGGGGATCATCGTCGCCATCTCGGCATAGGCGAGCGCCGCGCAGGCACAGATCCCGCCGGCGATGATGAAGGACAGGATGACGGCGGGGCCCGCGAGCCCTGCGCCGACGCCGATCAGCGTCAGGATCCCGGTGCCGACGATGCCCCCGACGCCCATCGCGACGAGGTGCGGCCACGACAGGGTGCGCGCGAGCTGATGCTCCGGCGGCTGTTCGGTGACGATTTTTCGGCGAAACAGACTGGCCACGGATATCCCCCTTTTGTTGCGCGGGAAGTGGCACAGGACGGGACCGGGGGGCAAGGCCAGCGGCCAACCACTTACCCGAGCATCGATATCCTCCCCGGCGGAGGCCGGGGTCCAGTTGGCAAGGTCATCGTGACGATGCGCAGCGCAATGTCAGCAGCGTTTCTCAATTAGGCCCCGGCCTTCGCCAGGGGTGGTATAAGAGGAGCCAAGATCGAACGGCAGTCCGCTAGTCCTTGTTCTCCCGCGAAGGCGGGAGCCCAGTATGGGTCCCCGCCTTCGCGGGGAAACACGCTACCTTAAGGCAACTCTCAGACCGTGAAGCTTTCCCCACACCCGCAAGCACCCTTGGCGTTCGGGTTCTGGAACACGAAACCAGCGGTGAAATCATCCTCGACCCAGTCCATCGTCGACCCGATCAGGTACAAAATCGAGCCGCCATCGACGAACAAGGTCCCCCCGGCGTATCGATCCGCTCGTCGAACGGCTTGGCTTCGGTGACGTAGTCCACCGAATAGGCCAGCCCCGAACACCCACGCTTAGGCGTCGACAGCTTCACCCCGATCGCATCCTCCGGAGCCCGCGCCATCAGGTCGGCGATCCGCGCATGCGCCGTCTCCGTGAGGTTCAGCGCCGCCGGCCGTGCTCGCAATGTCGTCGCCATCACCAATTCCTTCTGCTCCCCTCCCGCCTGCGGGAGGGGTTGGGGGAGGGCTTGAACAGCAGCGTTCCGCTCTCCCCTCCCCTAACCCCCTCCCGCAAGCGGGAGGGGAATGATTACAGCATGCCCAGCTCTAACTTCGCCTCATCCGACATCTTCTGCGGATCCCAAGGCGGATCCCAGACAAGGTTCACTTCCGCAAACCCGACCCCCGGCACCGACCCGACGCGCATCTCGACCTCCGCCGGCATCGACTCCGCGACCGGGCAGTTCGGCGTCGTCAGCGTCATCGCCACCACCGCATGCCCGTCCTCGGTCACCTCGACGCCGTAGATAAGCCCCAGGTCGTAGATGTTCACCGGGATCTCGGGATCGTAGATCTCCTTCAGCGCGTCGATGATCGCATCGTACACCGCGCCACCGGGCTCGCCGGGCGAATCCACCTGCGGCTTCTGCGCCAGGAATCCCGCGAGATAATCGCGTTTCCGCTCCGCGTCGGAGTCCGTCTCCATCACGACGCGCGCCTTGGGCGGCGATGCGACGGCATCCACTTCCCTCGATCTCGAACCGATCGCTCATTTGAAGATCCTCGTTACTCGCTCGATACCGCGCACCAGCGCCTCGACGTCCGCCGGCCCGTTATACACGCCGAAACTCGCGCGTGCCGTCGCCTCGACGCCCAGCGCCTCCATCAGCGGCTGCGCACATGATGGCCGGCACGGATCGCGACGCGTTCCTCGTCCAATATGGTGCCGATGTCGTGCGGATGAACCCCCTCGATCGTGAAGGAGACAATCCCCGCCGAGCCCACCGGGCCATACAGGCGCACCGAATTGATCCCCGACAGCGCGTCACGCGTCGCCGTCACCAGCGCGGTCTCGTGCGCGTGGATCGCGTCGAGCCCGATGCTCTCGACATAGTCGATCGCCGCATGCAGCCCGAGCGCGCCGACGATATGCGGCGTCCCCGCCTCGAACCGTCCCGGCGGCGGCGCGTAAGTGGTCTTCGCGAACGACACCTTGTCGATCATCGACCCACCGCCTTGGTACGGCGGCATCGCGTCGAGCAATTCAGGCTTGGCCCACAGCACGCCGATCCCGGTCGGCCCGTACAGCTTGTGCCCGGAGAACACGTAGAAATCACAGCCGATCGCCTTCACGTCGACCGTGATCCGCGGCACCGACTGACACCCGTCGAGCAGGATCTTCGCCCCGACGGAATGCGCGATCTCAGTCGCGCGCTTGGCATTAAGCACCGAGCCGAGCACGTTCGAGACATGCCCGAGCGCGACCAGCTTGTGCGCCGGCGTGATCATCCGCTCCATCGCGTCGAGATCGATGCGGTGGTCGGGGGGTGAGCGGCAACACGTCGATCGCGACGCCCAGGCGTTCGGCGATCATCTGCCAAGGCACGATGTTCGAGTGATGCTCGAGCATGGAGAGCAGGATGCGATCGCCAGCCTTCAACTGCGTTCCGGCCCAGCAGGTCGCAACCAAATTGATAGCCTCGGTTGCCCCGCGCACGAACACGATCTCATCAGGCGAACCCGCGCCGATGAACCGCGCCACGGCCTTACGCGCCGCCTCGTACGCGACCGTCATATCGGCGGACCGCTGGTACACGCCGCGATGCACCGTCGCATAGGTCTCGCCATAGGCGCGCGTAATCGCGTCGACCACGACCTGCGGCTTCTGCGCCGTCGCAGCGGTATCGAGATACGCCCAGCCCTCGGGGATCGCGGGGAAGTCCGACAGGCGATCCAAGGGACGAACGTCGGCGATCACACTCACAACGCCCGCTCCAGCCACGCGTCCGCATCCGCCACGAAAGCCTCGCGCACCGTCTCGTCCGCGATCTGGACGAACGCATCGCCGACGAACGCGCGCGTGAGCAGCGCCTGCGCCTTGGCATGCGGGATCCCGCGGCTCTGCATGTAGAACAGCGCGCGCTGGTCGAGTTCGCCGACCGTCGCGCCGTGCGCGCACTTCACGTCGTCGGCGAAGATCTCCAGCTCGGGCTTCAGGTTCACCGTCGCGGTGCGCTGCAACAGCAACCCGCGGAGCGACTGCACCCCGTCGGTCTTCTGCGCATCGCGCGCGACCTCGACCCGCGCCGCAAGGCTGGCCGTCGACTTGTCGGCCGCGACCGCACGCCAGATCTGCTTGCTCTGCCCGTTCAGCGCCGCATGTCGCACCGACACCGCGCACTCCTGCCGCTGGTCGTTCCGCGTCAGCAACGCGCCGCCATATTCGGCAAACGCATCGTCACCCGTCACCGTGATCGCCCCATCGATCCGCGTCCCGGCATCGCCCGCGCCCAACACAGTGACGATCAGGCTCGCCTCGGCACCTACCTCGACCTCGTCGCGCAACGACACGAAACCACCGGACTGAAGCAACCGCACCGCGCGCGTCAGCTTAGCGCCCTTGCCGAGCATCATCCGCGTCGACCGGTTCGACCAGCCGGCCCCGACATAGGTTTCGACCACCGACGCGCTCGCTCCGGCGACGAGAACGATCTCCGCCGGCAGTTGATTGTCGCCACCCGTGGCGATGTGGACGATCTGGATCAGTTCGGCCGTCGCATCCGCCTCGACGCGCAAAGACCAGCCCATACCGGTGGTCCGACGCCCCAGCGCGTGCGATCCGCCGTCGATCGGGACGATCGTGACGTGCCGCAGATCGCTGCGCCCATCGTCGAGCACGCCATCGACGAACACCGCCCGCGCACCCGGCAAGTCAAGAAACCACTCGCCAGCATCCAGCGCAACGCCGCGCGGCAGTTCAGCCGCCGCCGCAATAGCCGTCGGATCACCCCAACGCCAGGACTCCTCGCGCGTCGAAGGAAGAGTAAGCGTCATCACGAGCGCAACTCCTCCGCGTCTCCGCGTCTCCGCGTGAACAAAATTTTCTCACGCGGAGACGCGGAGCCGCGGAGAGTAAGGGGAGAGTTGGAGGCGCCTTCAGCGCGAAGAACACTCATGCGGCGATCCCCACATAGCCTTCGCTCTCGAGCTGCTTGGCGAGGTCCTTGCCGCCCGAGCGGACGATCTTGCCGTCCGCCAGCACGTGGACGAAGTCCGGCTCCACGTAATCGAGCAGCCGCTGGTAGTGCGTGATCAGCAGCACCGCCTTGTCGGGCGCGCGCATGATGCGGTTGATGCCGTCGCCGACGACGCGCAGCGCATCGATGTCCAGCCCCGAGTCGGTCTCGTCGAGGATCGCGAACTTCGGGTTGACGATGCCCATCTGGACCATCTCGTTGCGCTTCTTCTCGCCGCCCGAAAAGCCGACGTTCACCGGCCGCTTGAGCATGTCGTAGTCCATGCCGAGCAGATCCGCCTGCCCGCGCGCGAGCTTGAGGAACTCGCCGCCGGACAAAGGCTTCTCGTCACGTGTCGCGCGCTGCGCGTTCAACGCCTCGCGAAGGAACTGGACGTTCGACACGCCGGGGATCTCGACCGGATACTGGAAGCCGAGGAACACGCCCGCCGCGGCACGTTCATGCGCCTCGAGTTCGAGCAGGTCGACGCCGTCGAACGTCACCGAGCCCGCGGTGACCTCATAACCGGGCCGCCCGCCGAGCACATAACCCAGCGTCGACTTGCCCGCGCCGTTCGGCCCCATGATCGCGTGCACCTCGCCCGCGTTCACTTCGAGCGACAGGCCCTTGAGGATTTCCTTGCCGTCGATCTCGGCGTGGAGGTTTTCAATTTTTAGCATTTTGTGCCTCGCAATCTTTCATTCCGACGCGAAAGCGATTTTCGGAATTTTCTCGTTGGTTCATCAAAATCTGGATTTCTTGCGTACTTTGCGGTGCCGCGTGGCTTGTCGACGACTGGATTTCCCTGACGCGAGCGGCGACATGGGCCAAATCTCGCTCATGCCGCTGCTTCACCGCGGCACAAGTTGGAACACCAGAAGTCTCGGAGCGGGTACACGCGCCGACAGCCAGGAGAGCCACTAAAAGCGGCAGTCGCTCTACTGAGCGCTTAACGGCAGATGACGAAGCGCTCACCCCACGGAGCCTTCCAACGAAATCCCCAGCAGCTTCTGCGCTTCCACCGCGAACTCCATCGGCAACTGCTGCAGCACTTCCCGCGCAAAGCCATTGACGATCAGCGCCACCGCCGCCTCCTGATCCAGCCCGCGCGACATCGCGTAGAACAGCTGGTCTTCGGAAATCTTCGACGTCGTCGCCTCGTGCTCGATCTGCGCGGACGGGTTGCGGACCTCGATATACGGCACGGTATGCGCGCCGCACTGGTCGCCCAGCAGCAGGCTGTCGCACTGCGTGAAGTTCCGCACGCCTTCCGCGGTCGGCGCGACGCGCACCAGCCCGCGGTACGTGTTGTCCGAACGCCCTGCCGAAATCCCCTTCGACACGATCGTCGAGCGCGTGTTCTTGCCGAGGTGGATCATCTTCGTGCCGGTATCGGCCTGCTGGCGATTGTTCGTCACCGCGACCGAATAGAACTCGCCGACCGAGCCATCGCCGAGCAGCACGCACGACGGATATTTCCACGTGATCGCGCTGCCGGTCTCGACCTGGGTCCAGCTGACCTTCGAGTTCTTGCCCTGGCACAGCGCGCGCTTGGTGACGAAGTTGTAGATCCCGCCGACGCCGTTCTCGTCGCCCGGATACCAGTTCTGCACGGTCGAATACTTGATCTCGGCATCGTCGAGCACGACCAGCTCGACCACCGCGGCATGCAGCTGGTTCTCGTCGCGCATCGGCGCGGTGCAGCCTTCGAGATACGAGACGTACGAACCCTTGTCGGCGACGATCAGCGTGCGCTCGAACTGTCCGGTATTCTCGGCGTTGATGCGGAAGTACGTCGACAGCTCCATCGGGCAGCGCACGCCCTCCGGGATGTAGACGAACGTGCCGTCGGAGAAGACCGCCGAGTTCAGCGTCGCGAAATAGTTATCGCGCTGCGGCACGACCTTGCCGAGCCACTTCCGGACGAGATCGGGATATTCCTTGATCGCCTCGGAGATCGAACGGAAGATCACGCCCGCGGCCTCGAGCTCCTTGCGGAACGTGGTCGCGACCGAGACGCTGTCGAACACCGCATCCACCGCGACGCGACGCTTGGGCGTGCCGTCCTCGTTCAGCGGATCCTCGACCACGCCCGCCAGCATCTTCTGCTCGCCGATCGGGATGCCGAGCTTCTCGTAGACGCGCAGGATCTCCGGATCGACCTCGTCGAGCGACCCGAGCTTCGGCTTCGCCTTGGGCTCCGCGTAATAATACGCGTCCTGGTAATCGATCGGCGGCACGTTGAGCTTCGACCAGTCGGGCGCCTCCATCGTCTGCCACAACGCGAACGCCTTCAGCCGCCAGTCGAGCATCCACTGCGGCTCGCCCTTCTTGGCGGAAATGAAGCGCACCGTATCTTCCGACAGACCTTTCGGCGCGAATTCCTGTTCGATGTCCGAGGAGAAGCCCCACTCGTACGTCTTGTTCGCGGCGGCGTATGCCTCTGCGTTCCGGGTAGCCATCATTCCATCTCCGCCGCGGCGCGGCTCTCTAAAAACTCGGCGATCTCTGCGTCTCTGCGCGAACAAGATTCTTTGCGCGAAGAGGCGCAGAGAGCGCGGAGGAAGGGAGGTAAGGCGCTGCGCGCGTCATGCGGGCACCTGTGAAAGAGGGGGGTGTAAAACCGGGGTTTGCGAAAGACTGGCGAGCGACACGCCGGCGAGCGCACCACGGACCGCGCCGTTGACGGCGTTCCAGTGCGGCTTGACCTTGCACGTCTGCTCCACGCAGCAATCCTGCGATGCACCATCGACACACGACGTCAGTGCGATCGGGCCTTCGACCGCTTCAATGATGTCGGCGAGCGAGATCATCGCGGGCGGCCGCGACAAACGAAACCCGCCACCGGTGCCGCGCGTGCTCTCGATTAGCCCGGCCGCGGACAGTCGGCTCACCAGCTTCTGCACGGTCGGCAGCGGTACGCCGGTCTCCTCGGCGAGCAGCGTCGCGTTCAGCCGCGCGATACCGCCGCAATGACGCGCCGCGGCGCTCATCATCACGACCGCATAGTCGGCTAGGCTGGAAAGACGCATGGTGGCTTCGGAGTCCAATCGGACCGATATGATCCGATTGGTCAAATGGGCTTTGTGCAGTGCATCGTCAACCCGGCGAGGGGGTGCTAACGACTCGCAACTGAGCCCTTCCCCGTCATTCCCGCGAAGGCGGGAATCCACTTCGCCTTTCGCGCCTGCGGATGGTTGGATCCCCGCCTTCGCGGGAATGACGGAAGAAGGGTTTGGCCGCCCCAGCCGATATGCCTAAGAGCGCGCATGGCCTTCTACCACCCGATCCTCTTCCGTCTCGACGCCGAGTGCGCGCATACCCTCACCATCGCCGCGCTCGGCGCATGGGGGAAGGCCGGCACGCCACTCGCCCCCAGCGTACCGCGGCTCGCGACGACCGTGGCGGGGATCGCGTTTCCCAACCCGGTCGGCTTGGCGGCAGGCGTCGACAAGGACGGCCGCGCGATCGACGGTTTCTTTGGGTTGGGCTTCGGCAGCGTCGAGATCGGCACGCTCACACCGCTCGCGCAGCCCGGCAATCCCAAACCCCGCATCTTCCGCCTCCCCGAAGACCGTGCGGTGATCAACCGTTTGGGATTCAACAATGGCGGCCTCGATGGCGCGCTTCCCCCGGGCACAGAGCGCAAAGCGGAACGGCGTTCTCGGAATCAACGTCGGCGCGAACAAGGACGCGACTGACCGCACCGCTGACTACGTCCACGGCGTAACCCGAGCCGCGCCCCACGCCGATTACATCACCATCAACATCAGCTCCCCCAACACCCCCGGCCTGCGCGACCTCCAGCACGGTGCGGCCCTGCGCGATCTCCTCGCCGCCTGCACCGCCGCCAAGGGCAGCACGCCGATCTTCCTCAAAGGTCGCCCCCGACCTCGAACCCGCCGACATCGACGACATCGCTCGCGCCGCACTCGACAACCGCATCGACGCGCTGATCGTCAACAACACGACGATCTCCCGCCCCGGCCTGCGCTCGGCCAACTCAAAGGAAACCGGCGGCCTGTCCGGAGCGCCGCTCGCCCCGCTGGCCCGCCAACGCCTGTCGGATTTCCGCAAGGCGACCGGCGCAGCGATTCCCCTGATCTCGGTCGGCGGCGTGGACAGCGGCGCCGAAGCCTATGCCCGCCTCCGCGCCGGCGCGAGCTTCGTCCAGCTCTACACCGCGCTGGTCTACGAAGGCCCCGGCCTCCCCGCCCGCATCCTCCGCGAACTCGACGCGCTGCTGACCCGCGACGGCTTCGCGACAGTCGCCGACGCGGTGGGCACGGACACCTAACGATCCTCCCCGCCAGGGGGAGGTGGCTGGCTCTTGCCAGACGGAGGGGGCGGAAAGGGCAACCTCTGCTTCGTGTCCTCCCCCTCCGTCGCCTACGGCGCCACCTCCCCCTGGTGGGGGAGGATCGCAAGGTTGCGAGACGGGTTGCCTAGTATTCGAACCACGCTAGGCTCGCGCTCGATGAAGACCTCTCTCCTAGCGCTCGCCCCTCCTCGTCCCCACCGCCGCAGAAGCGCGCCAACCCGCCCCCCGCCCCGGCCAAAGACCAGGGCATGGTCAGCGCCGCAGACCCCCGCGCAGCCGCCGCCGGCGTCGAGATCCTCCGCGCCGGCGGCAGCGCCACTGACGCCGCGATCGCCACCATGCTCGCCCTCAACGTCGTCGAACCACAAAGCTCGGGCATCGGCGGCGGCAGCTTCTGGATTTCCCACGCGGCCGGCGGCGCCCCTTAGCACGATCGACGCGCGCGAAGAGGCCCCCGCCGCGGCCGACGCCCGCTGGTTCTACGCCCCCGACGGCACACCGCTGAGGCACAGCGACGCAGTCCCCGGCGGTCGCAGCGTCGGCATCCCCGGCGCGCTCCGCGGCATGGCGCTCGCGCACCGCGCCTCGGGCAAGCTCCCCTGGGCGCAACTCTTCGCCCCCGCGATCCGCCTCGCGACGAACGGCTTCCAGGCCTCCCCCCGCCTCGTCAACGGCATGACCGCCTATGGCGACCACATCACGCCCGAGACGCGAAAGCTCTTCTCCGCGCCCGACGGCTCGCCCGTCGCGATCGGCGCGGTCATCAAGAACCCGCAGCAAGCCGCCCCTCCTCCAGCGCGTCGCGACCCAAGGCCCCGACAGCTTCTACGTCGGCCCCGAGGCGCAGAAGATCGTCACCGCAGTCAACACCGCCGCGCGCAATCCGTCGAAGATGACGCTCGGCGATCTCGCCAGCTACGACGCCAAGTCGCGCCCGCCGGTCTGCGTCAAATACCGCGTCTACCGCGTCTGCGGGATGGGCCCGCCCTCGTCCGGCGGCATCACCGTATTGATGATCCTGAAGCAGCTCGAACGCTTCGACATGGGGAAACTCGGCAAGGACAGCGCGCAGGCCTGGCACCTGTTCGCCGAATCCTCGCGCCTCGCCTATGCCGATCGCGACCTGTACGTCGGCGATCCCGATTTCGTCCGCGTGCCGGTGCAGGGGCATGCTCGACGCGAAGTATCTCGCGTTGCGCTCGGCGCTGATCTCCCCGGCGAAGACGATGGCGACCGTCACCGCCGGGTCACCTCCCGGAGCCCCCGCACGCACCCGCGCCCCGGTCAGCGAAGTCCCCGGCACCACCGACATCGCGACGGTCGACGCCCGCGGCAACGTTGTCGAGGTGACCACCACCGTAGAGGGCTATTTCGGCTCCGGCATCACCGTCGACGGTACGGTCCTGAACAACCAGCTCACCGACTTCGACATCGTCCCCGTCAAGGATGGCGCCCTCGTCGCCAACCGCGTCGAAGGCGGCAAGCGCCCGCGCAGCTCGATGTCGCCGACGATCGTCTACGGCCCCGACGGGAAAGTCCGCCTCGCAGTCGGCGCAGCCGGCGGCTCGACGATCATCGCGCAGGTGGCCAAGGCGATCATCGGCGTGGTCGACTGGAAATTGTCCGCGCAGGACTCGATCGCCCTCGGGCTGCTCTACGCCCCCGGTCACGTCGCCGCGGCGGGAGAAGGGCACCGAACGCGAGGCGATGGTCCCCGCGTTGCAGGCGCTAGGTGAGACCGTCCAAGTGGCAGCGCTCGGCCTGAAGGCAAACGCTATCGAACGCGTCGGCGGCAAATGGGTTGGCGCCGCAGACCCTCGGAGCGAAGGTGTCGCGATCGCAGAGGACGGTATCGTCACCAAGATCCAGCGCGTCGGCGCCCTTCAGCGCGCACCGGAATAACGACAAACTCCACCTCCCCGGCGGAGGCCGGGGTCCAGGTGGGAAACTTTGCTAATTGACGTTCGCGCGTCGGTACTGCGACCTTTCCAACTGGACCCCGGCCTCCGCCGGGGAGGTGCCGAGTCCATGGCAGAGGTTGGGGTTGAGCCCTCGCCGGTTATGACGCACTAACCGTCCAACGCTCAGAATCGCGTCGTACAAGGCGCAACGGCACAGCGCCCAGGGAGAGACAATGGCCCGCCAGCTCGAACGCTTCCCGAACCTCGTCACGATGTTCTTCGCGCGCGCCGCCGAGAAAGGCGACGCCCCGTTCCTGTGGACCAAGACGAGCGGCACTTGGGTCGCCACCAGCTGGGCCGAAGCCGCGCGCCAGGTAGCCAGCCTCGCCACCGCGCTAACCGCGATAGGCCTGAAACGCGGCGACCGCGTCATGCTGGTCGCCGAAAACCGCCCCGAATGGTGCCTCAGCGACCTCGCGATCATGGCCGCGGGGTGCATCACGGTGCCGACCTACGTCACCAACACCGAGCGCGATCACCTTCACATCATCGAGAACGCCGGCGCGTGCGCGATCATCGTCTCGACCGCCAAGCTGGCGAAGACGCTGCTCCCCGCGGTCATCCGCTCGAACCAGGCGCAGACCGTGATCGGGTTCGAGGACATGAAGGTCCCCGCGGGAATCGACTTCCACAACTGGCACGCGCTGATCGCCGCACACCAGACCGCGCCCGAATCCGCCGCCGCCCGTGCCGACTTCGATCGCGAAGACCTCGCCTGCATCATCTACACCTCGGGCACCGGCGGCGCGCCACGTGGCGTGATGCAGCACCACGGCGCGATCCTCCACAATTGCGCCGGCTGCGCATCCGTCATCTCGGAGGATTTCGGCTGGGACGACGAGGTCTTCCTGTCGTTCCTGCCCCTCAGCCACGCCTACGAACACACCGGCGGCCAGCATTTCCCGATCTCGCTCGGCGGCCAGATCTACTACGCGGAAGGCCTGGAAAAGCTTGCCGCGAACATCGAAGAAACGCGCCCGACGATCATGTTCGTCGTCCCCCGCCTCTTCGAAGTCCTCCGCACGCGCATCTCCAAGACGATCGAGAAACAGGGTGGAGCCTCCGCCTACCTCCTGCGCCAAGCCCTCGACATCGGCGGCAAGCGCTACGCCGGCCGTCTCCGCCTGATCGACCGCCCCATGCAGGCCGCCGTCGCCACCCTCTTCAAGCCCAAAATCTCCAAGAAGTTCGGCGGCCGGCTGAAGGCGATGATCTCGGGCGGCGCCCCGCTCAACCCCGAAGTCGGCCTGTTCTTCGAGGCGCTCGGCCTCACCTTCCTGCAAGGCTATGGCCAGACCGAAGCCGCCCCCGTCATCTCGTGCAACCGCCCCAAGGCCGGCGTCCGGATGGACTCGGTCGGCCCCGCGCTCATCGACACCGAGGTCCGGATCGCCGAGGACGGCGAGATCCTGGTCCGCGGCGAACTCGTCATGCACGGCTATTGGCGCAACGATGCCGAGACCGCGAAGGTGCTGAAGGACGGCTGGCTCCACACCGGCGACATCGGCGAGATCGACGATCGCGGCCGCATCCGCATCACCGATCGCAAGAAAGACCTGATCATCAACGACAAGGGCGAGAACGTCGCCCCCCCAGAAGGTCGAGGGGATGCTGACGCTCCAGCCCGAGATCGCGCAGGCGATGATCGCCGGCGACAAGCGGCCGTACATGGTGGCGCTGATCGTGCCCGATCCGGAATGGACGCAGGAATGGTGTGCGAAGAACGGCGACGCGTGCAGCTTCACCCGGCTGGCGGAGAACAGCGAGTTCCGCACGGCGATCGGCCATGCGGTCGAACGGGTGAACAAGGACCTGACCGTAACTGAGCGCGTACGGCGGTTCGTCCTAGCCGACGGCCCGTTCACGATCGAGAACGAGCAACTGACGCCCAGCCTGAAGATCCGCCGCCACGTTCTGAAACAGGCCTACGGCGAACGCCTGGACGCGCTCTACAAATAACCCTCTCCCCCACGGGGGAGAGGGGGGAGGCCCGCGCGCCCTTGCGCGTGGGAGGGTGAGGGGCGTGAGGCTCGCAACGCCTCCGCCAAAGCCCCTCACCCTTCCGTCGCCAAGTGGCTCCTCCCTCCCTCCCTCCCCGTCGGGGGGAGGGACTAAGGCGATCACTTCTTCGCGGACGCCGCCGCCGGCACCACGGCCATCGTCCAGTCCTTCTCCGGCCGCAGGTACTTCGCCGCCGTCGCCTGCAACTCCACCGGCGTGGTGGCCACCAGATCGCTCGCGATCCGCTGCGTCGCCGCGATGCGCCGCGGATCGAACGTCGCGCCGCCGAGCTGCTGCAACCAGAACTGATTGCCGGTCGAGGCGCGCAGGATATACTGCCCCATCGGCTTCTTGATCCGGTCCAGCTCGTCCGCCGCGATCGGCGTCGACACGAGTTCCGCCGCGATCTGTCGCGCGATCTGGAAGAAGAACGACACCTTGTCCGGCGCGACCTGACCGATCGCGACCATCCGGCCGCCGGTGTTCATGCCCACCGGCCACTGGCTCGACACGTTGGGGCTGTAGCTCGCGCCCGCCGCCTGCCGCAGCCGCTCGAACAGCCGGTCGCTGAACACCTGCGCCAGTACGTCGAGACGCCGCGCTTCGACGATATTGTCGATCCCGCCACCCGTCGGCCAGGCGATCACCGCCGCCGCCTGGTTCTCCGGGCCGGTATGCGCCCGCATCACCGGCGTCGCGTTGTGCGCGGGGAAGCCGACCGGCGCCCCCACCGTCGGCACTGCCGTCCGCGGCTTCATCGCCCCGAACGACTTCGCCACCGCGGCGATCGCATCTTCGGTCTTCACGTCGCCGAAGATCGAGACCTCGACCGGTCCGGTCTTCAGGATAGGCTCCCAGAACGCGCGGAAGTCCTTCGCATTCAGCGCTTCGACCGTCGGCTTCGACGGCGTCCCCCAGCGCGGATCGCCAGCCCGCAGCAGACCTTCGAGGTCCCGCGACAACACGCCGTCGGGCGACGAGTCATACCCGGCGAACCCCGCCAGCGCCGCCACCCGAGCACGCGCCACCGGTGCAGGATCCCAGGCCGGGAACGCCAGCTTCGACGCCATCAACCGCAGCTGATCGGCATAATCCGCCGGCGAGGTGATCGCGCTCAGCGTGAACGCATCGTCGTCGATCCCGAAGTCGAGACCGATCCGCCGACCCGCCGTCAGCTGGTCGAGATCGCCCTGGTCGAGCTTGCCGATTCCCCCGGCGACCAGCGCAAGATCACCCGCCCAGGCCGGCGTAGGCCGGTTCGACGGGATCGCGGTATAACCGCCACCGAACCGCACGCGCACATACACGCGCCCGGTCTCGCCCGCGTTCGGGAACAGCAACACGCGCGTCCCGTTGGCGAAGTTCACCTGCTCCATATCGAACGCGGCGATCTTCTCGCGGCTCGCGACGACGCCCGGCTTGCCGAGCGACGGCAGCTTCGAGAAGTCGACCGCAGCCTGCGCGCGACGCTTGCCGGCAAGACCCGAAACGTCCGCCTTCAAAGCGGTCGCCAGCTTAGCCGCAGCGCCCGCATCAGGAGTCTGCGTATTGACGAGGGCGCGCGTAGCCGTGCCCTCGAAGATCGCCTTGCTCGATGCGAGCAGCGTGGCGGGCGTGAACATGCCCTTCGCTTTTGCGTCCTGCAATATCTTGTACGACGTCTCGGGCCCGGCGACCGTCTCGCGAATGTCGAGCGCGCCGACCATGTCGTCCGCCTGCTTCGACCCCGCCTCGACCTTCGCTGTCTCCACGCTAGTGCGCATGATCGTGTCGAAATCGGCATATTCGCGGTCGACTTCGGCCTGGCTCGGCGCGTTGACCTGCGCGTCGGCGATCACCGCGCGGACGTCCTTCAACGCCGCTTCCCAGTCGGTCCCGATCGGCACGATGTTGACGCTGGTCAGGTTCGCCGAGCGCGACACATCGTCGATCGACACGCCGGCTTGCAGGTAGCTCCCGCCCGCCCGCGCGCGCGTTTCCAGACGACGACTGATGAGCCGGGTAGCCAGCACGTCGACCAGCCGCTTCTGGTTCATGATCGCGGTGTCGTCCTTATACTCCCACGGACGCACCACACCGAGCGTCACCACAGCCGGTATAGCCGGCTCGGCGATCGTCGCGGAGACCGGCGCCTTCGGATCGGGCTTGCCGAAATCGGGCGAGGGCACGAACGGGCCGATACCCTTCCAGGCCGCGAAGTTCTTGACGATCAGCCGCCCGAACAACGCCGGGTCCATGTCGCCCGAGATGATGACGACGGTGTTCTCCGGCCGATACCAGCGATCGTGGAACGCCTTCACGGTCGCACCAGTAGCCGCCTCCAGCGTCTTGATATTGCCGATCGGCGAGCGATCCGCGAGCGGCTGCCCGGCGAAGAACGTCGCGCGGATCGCATCGCCGAACCGCACCTGCGGCCCCGGCTGCTCGCGCTGTTCGGCCAGCACGACCGGCCGCTCGGCGGTCACGGAGGCATCGGTAATGACCGGCTTCTCCATCATCCCCGACATGATCTTCAGGCTCTCATCCAGGCCGGACTCGGTCGCCGACGGAAGATCGAGCTTGAAGGTGGTCGAAGTCGGCGTCGTCTGCGCGTTGGTATCAGACCCGAAGGTCGCCCCGAACCGCTGCCACACCCGCTTGGCCTCGCCATCCGGCACGTATTCCGAGCCGCGGAACGACAGATGCTCGATGAAATGCGCGAAACCCCGCTCGCTGTCGGTCTCGTTCAGCGACCCCGCATCGATCCGCACGCGCACCGACACCTGGCCCGGTGGCACGCCGTTCTTGCGCACCGCAAAGCGCATGCCGTTGGGCAACGTGCCGAACTTCCACTCGGGATCCCGCGTGAGATCGCTGCCCTTGTAGAGCCACGCGGTCGTATCGATTCCCGGCAGCTCGGGAAGCGTCGGCGCTTCCTTTGCAGGGGTAGATACGGCCTGCTGCGTCGCCATCTGGCCGCTCGCCGGAATGGCGAGGCCGAGGATGACGGGGATGAGGACGGGAGCGCGGTACAAGCGCGAAAAGGACACCATGGTTCACCTGTAGCGGTCGCGGGCGTCGCTCGCCAGTGCCCTGCCTCCGCACCGGGCGCGCGGTGCCATCATTTCGTCCAACACTGCCGGTATATCGTGTCCGAACAAGGGGGATCGGCGCCACCGCGCGCCTGGATGCAGGGTAGAGATGACGGTCGAAGCCGAACGGGGGGCACGAACTGGGCCACCAACTGGGGCAGTGTTCATTGTGGCGGGATTCGGGCGAGCCGGCAGTACGCCGCAGCACCCGCGTGCCCGATCTGAACGTCATATCCGGCGCGCCCAAACCCGGCGCGCCGATGGTCGCCGAGGCCAACCGCCCGCTGATCATCCGCGTCGGCAAGCATTTGCGCGGCGTGTTCGACCGCATGATCGCGTCGTCCTCGCTGGTCGCCAACGATCCGGTGCTCGACGTCCGCGACTTCGCCTGGACGGCAGGCCTGCGCGAGAACTGGGCCGCGATCCGCGATGAGGCGGTCCGCGTCGCGCTGCAAGGCGAAGCGTCGCCCAGCCTCGCGACGATCTCACCCGATCACCGCTCGATTGCCGAGGTCGACAAGTGGCGCTCGTTCTTCCTCTACGGCTACGGCTACCCGATCGAGGAGAGCCTAGCACGCTGCCCGGACACGGCAGCCGCCGTTGCGCGCATCCCCGGCCTCAACAGCGCGTTCTTCTCGATCCTCGCGCCGGGCACCCACATCCCCGAGCATCGCGGCGTGACGAAGGGCCTCATCACCTGCCACCTCGGCCTGATCGTCCCGCGCGACGGCGACGTCCGCATGCGCGTGCACGATCGCACCGTCCGCTGGGCGGAAGGCGAGACGCTGGTGTTCGACGACACCTATCAACACGAGGTCTGGAACGACACGACCGGCACCCGCGTCGTGTTGCTGATCCAGTTCGAACGCCCCCTGCGCAACCCCGGCAAGTGGATCGCCGACCTGTTCCTCGGCGTCGTCCGCCGCTCCGCCTTCGTCCAGGACGCGGTCCGCAACATCGGCAGCTGGAACGCGGCAGTGAAGCAACTCGACGTCTGAGCGATCCCGCGTGAGAGGTTGCACCGATCCGGACCGATCTCCAGACGTCGTCGTGGTCGTCTACTGATACGCTCGGCCCAGCAGTGGGAGAAGGCGCCGTGGACAGTGATCGTACGAAACCGAGATACATCCTGACGATCGATGGCGGCGGGACGCGCGGACTGATCCCCGCGCTGATCCTCGCCGAGCTGGAACGCCGGATCGGCCGGCCACTGCACGAGTGTTTCGATCTGATCACCGGTACGTCGACCGGTGGAATCATCGCCGCCGGCCTCACCGCACCCAGCGAAGCGGATCCGAAACGGGCCGCCTGCACGGCGAGCGACCTCGTCGATCTCTACCGCAACGAGAGCAAGCGGATCTTCCCGCACATCTTCGGCATACCCCTTCGCGTACCGGGCTGGCCCTATAGCGCCCGGCCGCTCGAACGGATCCTGGCAGCGCGGATCGGCACACGCGTGACGACGCGCGACGCGCTGACGAACATCGTCATTCCGGCGTATAACCTGCTGGCGCGCAAGGCGGTGTTCATGGCCGGCGGCCCCGATTATAACCGTAAGCTCGGCATCCCCGAGCGGGTTTTCCCACTACATATCGCCGCACGCGCGACATCGGCGGCCCCGACGTTCTTCAAGCCGGCCGCGATCGACGATCCCACCAAATTGGAACCGGATCTGCTGATGGTCGATGGCGGCGTGTTCGCCAATGATCCGACGATCGCGGCCATCATCGAGGGGCGCAAGCTCGGCTGGCATCTCGGCGACATAGAGATCCTGTCGCTGGGTACGGGCCGGTCCGATCGCCCCTATCCCTCCGCGCGGAACTGGTCGTTCCTCGGCTGGGTGAACCCGTTCCGGGGCGTGCCGATCTTCTCGATCCTGATGCAGGCCGGTTCCAGTACGATCTCCTATCAGGCCCGGCGGCTGGACATCGCCGCATATGACCGCGCCGATTTCGCGTTGCCCTCTGGCGATGGCGGACTGGACAATTCAAGTGCCGCGTATCTCGCCGCTCTTACCACGCTGGCCGAGGACTGGATCGTCGCCAACGATGCCGTGCTTACTCGCTGGGTCGACAAGCTACGGACCACGCGGTGAGGTCCGCCGCTACCGTTCGCGGCGTAAGTCCCTGACGCAATTTACATGGGTCGCGTTGCCCGACAGCTACAGCGCAGTACCGGCGCGAACGAGTTAGCCGGAATGCCCTCACCCCCCGAAAGAAACCGTTTCCCGTTCCGCGCTTGATCCCCCCGCCCCCCTTCGGGCCACATGCCCCTCATGCTCATCGAAACGGAATCCACTCCCAACCCGTCGACGTTGAAGTTCCTGCCGGGACGCACCGTCATGGAAGCCGGCACGCGCGACTTCGCCACCCCCGAGGAAGCCGAGGTGAGTTCGCTCGCCGATGCGATATTCGGCCTCGGCGACGTCACCGGCGTGTTCTTCGGCCGCGATTTCGTCTCGGTCACCGCCGCGCCCGGCACCGCCTGGTCGGACCTGAAGCCCGACGTGCTCGCGATCCTGCTCGATCATTTCTCCGCCGCGATGCCGCTGTTCAAGCCCTCGCGCGCCGGCTTCTCGGTGCCGTCGGACGAACCGGCTCTGTCCGACGATCCCGCCGATGCCGACATCGTCGCGCAGATCCGCGAACTGATCGACACGCGCGTGCGGCCCGCGGTCGCCAACGACGGCGGCGACATCGTCTATCGCGGCTTCGACAAGGGCAAGGTGTTCCTCCAGCTCCAGGGCGCCTGCGCCGGTTGCCCGTCGTCGAGCGCCACGCTCAAGAACGGCATCGAGCAGCTGCTGAAATACTACGTCCCCGAAGTCACCGAAGTGAGAGCCGTCTGATGCGTCAGAAACTCGACGACACCGTCCTCGACGCCGTCTTCCGCGATGCCCGCAGCTATAACGGCTACACCGACCAGCCGGTCGCCGAGTCCGAGCTGCACGCGATCTGGGACCTGATGAAGTGGGGCCCGACGTCGGCCAACCAGCTCCCCGCGCGCCTGATCTGGGTCACCAGCGACGAGGCCAAGCAGAAGCTCGCCGATGCGTGCAGCGCGCAGAACCAGCCGAAGATCCTCAACGCCCCCGTGTCGGTCATCATCGGCATGGACACCAATTTTCACGAGCATTTGCCCGAGCTGTTCCCGCATGCCGATGCGAAATCCTGGTTCGACGGCAACGCCGAACTGCGCGAGGCCTCGGCCTTCCGCAACTCGACGCTCCAGGGTGCGTATTTCATCATCGCCGCGCGGATGCTCGGGCTCGATACCGGGCCGATGTCGGGCTTCGACGCGGGCAAGGTCGATGCGGCGTTCTTCCATGAAACGCCGGCGGTGCGGACCAACTTCATCTCGACGCTCGGCCACGGCGATCCCGCGACGATCTACGCCCGCTCGCCCCGCCCCGACTTCGCGAAGTTCAACAGCATCGCTTGAGGCGGGACCTGCTCCCTCTCCCCTGCGGGGAGAGGGTCGGGGTGAGGGGCAGTTGGGAAGGGCAGCGCTTGCGGCGCCCCTCACCCTGCCCTCCCCCTGAGGGGAGAGGGTAAGAAGTAATGCGCACTTTAGTCATCGAAACATCCACCACCGCCTGCTCGGTCGCCCTCATCGAAGACGGCGCCGTCATCGCCCGCGCGCACGAAGTCGTCGGCCGCGGCCACGCCGAGCGCCTCATTCCGATGATCGCCGAGTTGCCCGAAGGTGGCCGAGCAGACCGCATCATAGTCGATTGCGGCCCCGGCAGCTTCACTGGCGTCCGCGTCGGGATCGCCGCAGCCCGTGGCCTCGCGCTCGGCTGGGGCGCGGAAATTGCCGGTTTTTCCTCGCTTCCGCTCATCGCCGCCGCCGGTTTCGCCGACCGCTTAACCGACGATATTGCGGTGATCATGGAAGGCGGGCATGGCGAGGTCTTCATGCAAGCGTTCTCCGCCGATCTGTCGCCGCGATCCGACATGGTATCGCTGAAGCCCGACGCCGCGCTCGCCGCGCTGGCAGGACGGCGCGCAGTCGGCAACGGCATCCGCTGGCTCGCCGCACTCGACGACAGGTTGGACCTCACCGAAGCACTCCCCGACGCAGCCGCCGCGATCCTGCTGCCGGCAGCACTGACCGCGCTAGCGCCAAGCCCGATCTACGGCCGTGCCCCCGACGCCAAGCCGTCGGTCCCGAAATAATGGCCACGCGCCAGGCCGCCACGCGCACCGTCACGCTCCGCACCGGCGACGCGCGCGATCTCGCGATCGTCGACGCGCTGATGACCGAGGCGTTCGACCCACGCTACGGCGAGGCGTGGACGCGCAGCCAGTGCCTCGGCGTGCTCGCACTGACCGGCGTCCACCTCACCATCGCCTTCGTCGATGACTTCCCCGCCGGGTTCACGATGACGCGGTCGGTCGCCGACGAGGCCGAACTCCTCCTGATCGCGGTCGCGCCCGACTATCGCCGCCGCGGCGTCGGCACCGCGCTGATCCGCGCGGCGATTGCCGATTGCTCGGTCGGCGGCATCGCCAAACTCCATCTCGAAGTCCGTGCCGGTAACGACGCGGTCAAGATGTACGACGCGCACGGATTTACAAAAGTCGGCGAACGCCGCGCCTACTACCGCGGCAAGACCGGTGTAGCGTATGACGCACATACATATTCGAAAGATATCAACAGTTAAGGCTTATTGCGAGTCACTATCCCTTTTCGCAACAGCGCGGAGGCCCTACATGGCACTCAACGAGGGAACGACACATGCCGCGCAAAATCGATCTGGAAGCACTCTGCAACGAGAAAGGCCTGCGCATCACCGAGCAGCGCCGCGTCATCGCGCGCGTGCTGTCCGAGGCTGACGACCATCCCGACGTCGAGAAGGTCTATGAGCGCGCATCGCAGATCGACCCCGGCATCTCGATCGCGACGGTGTACCGCACGGTTCGCCTGTTCGAGGAAGCCGGTATCCTCGACCGCCATGATTTTGGCGACGGTCGCGCGCGCTATGAGCCTGCGCCTGAAGCGCATCACGATCATCTGATCGACGTCGAGAGCGGCAAGGTGATCGAATTCGTCGATCCCGAACTCGAACAGTTGCAGAAGGCGATCGCGGAGAAGCTGGGCTTCCGTCTGGTCGATCACCGCATGGAACTCTACGGCGTCGCGCTCACCCGCAAGGACTGACGCGATCGGCCGAACCCGCTTTGGCGCGCGGTTGGCGGCGCTGCTGGTCGCGCTGGTCCTGGCGCTGCCATTGCATGGTCTGTGGCGGCTGTTCGGCCGTAAGTCGCCTTGGCCGCCGCGGTTCCTGGGACTGGTTGCGCGCATAGTCGGCGCCCGCCCCCGCGTCGTCGGCACGCCGCTTCGCCACGACGTCGTCTTCGTCTCGAACCATCTGAGCTGGATCGACATCCTCCCTCCTGTCCGGTGCGACCGGCAGCGCGTTCGTGGCGAAATCCGAACTCCGCAGCGCCCCACTGGTCGGCTGGCTCTGCACGCTGAACCACACGATCTTCGTAAGCCGCGCCGACCGCATGGCCGTAACCGCCCAGATCGCCCAGATCCGCGACGCGTTGGCGGCAGACTGGCCCGTCACCCTGTTCCCCGAAGGTACGACCGGAGACGGCACCACCCTCCTCCCCTTCAAGGCCGCGCTGCTGGCAGCCCCTCGACCCGCCCCCGCCCGGTGTGAAGGTCCAACCGGTCCGCATCGATTATGGCGCGGCCACCGACGAACTCGCCTGGGTCGGCGACGAGCCCGGCCAACACCACGCCGCCCGCGTCCTGAAGCGACGGGGCACATTCGTCGCGACGCTGCACTTCGCCGACCCGTTCGACCCGGCAGAATACGGCGACCGAAAAGCCATAGCCGCCGAAGCCCGCCGCCGCATGGAAGCGCTGTAAGTCATAGTAAGAGAGTGTTCCCCCGCGAGGGCGGGGGCCCAGTCTGGACTCCCGCCTTCGCGGGAGAACAAGGGAGGGAAGCTCCACTCTTCTCCGACTGAGGAACACCACCCCGGCGGAGGCCCGGGCCCAGTTGGAAAGGTCGCTGTAACGGACGGCAGACCTTAGTCAGCAACGTCCCCCAACTGGGCCCCGGCCTCCGCCGGGGTGGCGCCCCTTTCCAGAGTTAGCTCCGTGTGAAAGGCAGGACCGACGCCCCCTCCCCCAACCCCCCACAAATCCGCTACACGCCCCCGCATGTCTCCCCCCAGAACCTTCCACGTAAAATCCTTCGGCTGCCAGATGAACGTCTACGACGGCGAGCGCATGGCCGAGCTGATGGCCGCCCAAGGCCTCACCCAGGCCGACGCGGTCGACGCCGACGTAGTCGTCCTCAACACGTGCCACATCCGCGAACGCGCCACCGAGAAGGTCTATTCGGACATCGGCCGCCTACGGAAGGACCAGCGCCGCAAGTCCGGCAAGACGCCCATGATCGCGGTCGCCGGCTGCGTCGCGCAAGCCGAGGGCGAGGAGATCTTCACCCGCGCCAAGGTCGATATCGTCGTCGGCCCGCAAGCCTATCACAACCTCCCCGACCTCGTCGCGAAGGCCGCCGCCGGCACGCCCTCGCTCGACACCGACATGCCGCTGCTGTCGAAGTTCGGCGCGCTCCCCGCCCGCCGGAAGGTCGCCCCATCGGCATTCCTCACCGTGCAGGAAGGCTGCGACAAATTCTGCACCTACTGCGTCGTCCCGTACACACGGGGCGCAGAAATCAGCCGCCCGTTCGCCGCGATCGTCGACGAAGCCAAGGCGCTGGTCGACGCCGGCGCACGCGAGATCACGCTGCTCGGCCAGAACGTCAACGCCTGGTCGGAGAATGAGCGCGGTCTCCACGACCTGATCCGCGACCTCGACCGCATCTCCGGCCTCGCGCGCATCCGCTACACCACCAGCCACCCCAACGACATGACACAAGGCCTGATCGACGCGCACCGCGACATCGAGAGCCTGATGCCATTCCTCCACCTCCCCGTGCAGGCCGGCAGCGACCGCGTGCTGAAGGCGATGAACCGCAGCCACACCCGCGACTCCTACCTCCGCCTGCTCGACCGCGTCCGCGAAGTCCGTCCCGACATCGCACTCTCGGGCGACTTCATCGTCGGCTTCCCCGGCGAGACCGATGCCGAGTTCGAAGACACGCTGAGCCTGGTCGACGCGGTAGGCTACGCGCAGGCGTACAGCTTCAAATACAGCCCCCGCCCCGGCACCCCCGCGGCGTCGATCGTCGAGCAGGTCCCGGAATCGGTCATGGACGAGCGCCTCCAACGCCTCCAGGCAGCGCTAAACCGCGACCAGCACGCCTTCAACGCCGCCACCGTCGGCCGCACCTGTTCCGTCCTGCTGGAGCGCGCGGGGAAACTCCCCGGCCAGTTGATTGGCAAGTCCCCCTGGCTGCAATCGGTCCACCTGATCGGCAACCACGCGATCGGCGATCTGGTGGAAGTGACGCTGGCGGCGGCTGGCCCGAACTCCCTCACCGGGATCGAACGGATCGCCGAGGCAGCCTGAGCCCCAATCTGATCCTCCCCCGCAAGGGGGAGGTGGCAGGCACTTGCCTGACGAAGGGGGAGGCAAGCGCCAACGCATGGATCCGTGTCCTCCCCCTCCGACACCTCCCCCTTGCGGGGGAGGATCGCAACGGCGTCCCTGAGGCATCAAAGCAAAACGCGCGGGCCTCGAAACCACCCCCCGCGATTTCGCTGTCCTACATCCGGATCGCCTGTCACACTCGCCCCCGATGCAGCTTCGCCCACGCGACTCGAACCATCTCTCGGCCAGCGCTCCGGCGCGGCTTGAACGCGTCGCTTGGCGTGCTCATCTTCCTTTCAAAGGTTACGGTTCGACGCTTCTAGGCGTAACCTTTGACACCCTGAAAGGACCGTATGAGCCGTAAACCCGTTCCCGCCCAGTCCGGTGACCGCGCCCGAGTCGAGCTGCTGTTCGACAAGCCCCAATTGCTCGTCCGGCTGTTCGGCCAGTACGACCAGAATCTGGTAGCGCTCGAAAATCGCCTCGGCGTCTACATCACCGCGCGAGGGAACAAGATCGGCCTGGAGGGCACCGCCGAACAGGTCGCCAAGGCGCGCGACGTGCTTCACGATCTCTACGCCCGCATCCAGCGTGGCGAAGATGTCGACGCAGGCTTGGTCGACGCGTCGATAGCGATGGCGGACGAGCCCGTGCTCGAAGGCATCATCCGCGCCGATGCCGGTGGCGGCGGTGCCCCGCCGATCATGATCCGCACGCGGAAGAAGACGATCGTGCCGCGCACGCCGGCGCAGGCGCACTACATGCGCGAGCTCGCCAACAACGACATGATCTTCGCGCTCGGGCCGGCAGGCACGGGCAAGACCTATGTCGCGGTCGCGCAGGCGGTGCAGCAGCTCATCAACGGCAGCGTCCAGCGACTGATCCTCTCGCGTCCCGCGGTCGAAGCCGGCGAACGCCTCGGCTTCCTGCCCGGCGATATGAAGGAAAAGGTCGATCCGTATCTCCGCCCACTCTACGATGCGCTCTACGACTGCCTCCCCGCCGAGCAGGTCGAACGCCGCATCGCTAGCGGCGAGATCGAGGTCGCCCCGATCGCCTTCATGCGCGGCCGCACCCTTGCGGATGCCTTCGTGATCCTCGACGAAGCGCAGAACACCACGCCCGCCCAGATGAAGATGTTCCTCACCCGCTTCGGCCAGAACAGCCGCATGGTGATCTGCGGCGATCCGAAGCAGGTCGACATCCCCGGTGGCGTCGCGGCGTCCGGCTTGGCGGATGCAGTCCGACGGCTGGAAGGCGTAGAGAGCATCTCGATGTGCCGCTTCACCGTCGGCGACGTCGTCCGCCACCCGATCGTCGGCCGCGTCGTCGAGGCCTATGAAGGAACCGATGGTTGATCCTCGGGATATCCCGGAGTATATCCGGGATATCCCAGGAGGATGACGATGGCGTCTCTCTACATCAAGGACAACGAAACCGCCGAACTCGCGGCTGAGCTTGCGGCGCGTCTGGGCGTCACCAAGACGGAGGTCGTTCGTGATTTGCTACGTCGCCAGAAGGCAGAATTGACACCGTCGATTTCGGTGCCGAGCATGCGCGAACGCCTGGACGCATGGCGCAAGGCTCACCCCCTAGGTGAGCCGACTGGCCTGAAAGCCGATAAGGCGTTTTTCGACGAATTATGGGGCGAGGAACCGGATTGACCGTGTTCGTCGATGCATCCGCGCTTGTAGCGATTATTACAGGTGAACCGGAGCGCGATGCTTTCATCACTCGTGTCGAACATGACGGAAATGCCCTGTGGTCGGCGATGTCATGCTGGGAGACGGTGTCCGCTCTTCGTAGCTCCTATCGGTTTGATATCGATGTGGCTCGCAGTGAAGTGGAAAACACCGCTCAGGTGTTGGCTCTTCGCCTTATCGCAATTGGAGAGAGCGAATTATCTACGGCCCTCGACGCCTATCAAATCTACGGCAAGGGCCGCCACCCCGCCAAGCTCAACATGGGCGATTGCTTCGCGTACGCCTGCGCGAAAACCCATGGTGCGGAACTTCTCTACAAGGGTAATGATTTCGCCCCTGACCGATCTCGCCTGAAGGACCTGCATGCTCGAAATCGCGCTTTCCTCCGACGCCCCCTGGCCTGAGCAGGATTGGGACGCCCTCGCCGTGCGCGCAGCAACGGCAGCGATCGAGCGGACTCCGCACGGCGAACTTCTGACCAGCAAAGCCACGGTCGAAATCTCGATCCGCCTCGCGTCGGACGACGAGGTCCACACACTCAACAAGCAGTACCGCCAGAAGGACAAGCCGACCAACGTCCTGTCCTTCCCGATGGTCCAACCCGACCTGCTTGCCACCGTCAGCCAGAATTCGGACGATGGCGAAGTCCTCCTCGGCGACATCATCCTCGCGCACGGTGTCTGCGTCGCGGAAGCGGCCGAGCGCGGTATCTCGGTCGAGGATCATGCGATGCATCTGATGGTGCACGGCACGCTGCATCTGCTAGGCTATGACCATATCGACGACGACGAGGCTGAGGGCATGGAGCAGATCGAACGCGACGCGCTCGCCGCCTTGGGCCTCCACGACCCCTATCTGATAACAGAGGACTGACGACCACGATGGCCGATGGCCCCAATGCCGGTAACGGCGATAGTAGCGACAGTATCTGGCGCGGGCTCAAGGGCCTGATCTTCGGTGCTCAAGACGAATCCCTCCGCGACCAGCTCGAGGATGCGATCGACCGGCATGAGGGGCGATCCCGCCCCCGATGCGAAGGGCGATCTGACCCCGCTCGAGCGCCAGATGGTCCGCAACCTGCTCCACTTCAGCGAGCGTGACGCGGGCGACGTCGGCGTGCCGCGCGCCGACATCATCGCGGTCGAGGAGGAGACGCCGTTCGCCGATCTCGTCAAGCTGTTCGCCGAAGCCGGTCATAGCCGCCTGCCGGTCTACCGCGACAACCTCGATACGATCATCGGCATGGTCCACATCAAGGACGTCTTCAACATCCTCGCGACCGGTGCCGAGCATCCGACGTCGATCGCCGGACTGATCCGCGAACCGCTCTACGCGCCGATGTCGCGCGGTGCGCTCGATCTGCTCGCGGACATGCGGCAGAAGCACGTCCATTTGACGATCGTGCTCGACGAGTATTCCGGCACCGAAGGCCTGGTCACGTTCGAGGACCTGATCGAGGAGATCGTCGGCGAAGTCGAGGACGAGCATGACGAGGCGCCCCAAGTGCTGATGACGCCGATCGAAGGCGGCGCCTGGGATGCCGACGCGCGCGCCGAACTGGAGGATGCCGCAGAACTGATCGATCCGCGTCTGGCGGAGGTCGACGGCGATATCGACACGCTGGGCGGCTTGGCGGCGCTTCTGGCGGGGCACGTCCCACAGATCGGCGAATGCGTCGATCATCCAAGTGGCTGGAAGCTCGAGATTATCGACGCCGACGAACGCCGTATTAACCGGTTGCGCCTGCATCCGCCGGTGGTGCCGGTCGAGGACGACGACTGATACAGCCTCTGCAATGGATCGACGGGCCTTTTACCCATGATCCATTGCCCCGGCCCTGCCTCCGTTCTAACTTCCCTTCATGCGCAAACACATCCTCATCGTCCTGGGCCTGATCCTGCTCGTGATCGCCGCGGGCGTCACCTATCTAGCCTGGCCCGACACGGCGGAATTGTCGGTCGACCAGGTCGCCGGCAAGCTGCCCAAAATCACCGATCCGCGCATTCAGACGATCCCGACCGTCAAGGTCGCCAAGGTCGTCGGCTGGCAGAACGGCGCGATGCCGACGCCTGCCGCCGGACTGAAGGTCCAGCCGTTCGCGACCGGGCTCGACCACCCGCGCTGGATGTACCGCCTCCCCAACGGGGACGTGCTGGTCGCCGAGACCAACTCGCCACCGCGCGAGGGCGGCGGGATCACCGGCTGGGTTATGAAGGTGCTGATGGGCCGCGCCGGTGCCGGCGTGCCGTCGGCCAACCGCATCACGCTGCTGCGCGACGCGAACGGCGACGGCGTGGCGGAAAGGAAGTCGGTGTTCATGACCGGTCTCAACTCGCCGTTCGGCATGACATTGCTCGATGGCCAGCTCTACATTGGCAACACTGACGCGCTCGTCCGCGTGCCGTACACCGATGGCGCGACCAAGATCACTGCCAAGCCCGAGCTCGTCATCAAGCTCAACCCGGGTGGCAATCATTGGGCCCGCAACGTCATCGCCGCAGCCGACGGCAAGACGCTGTACGTCGGCGTCGGCTCCTCGACCAACATCGCCGAGAACGGCATGGACGCCGAGAAATACCGCGCCAACATCCTGCAGGTCTGGCCGAAGGACAAGAACTGGCGGATCTACGCCGCCGGCCTGCGCAATCCCAACGGCATGGCGATCAACCCCAAGTCGGGCGGGCTGTGGACCGTCGTCAACGAGCGCGACATGCTCGGCTCCGACCTGGCGCCCGACTATCTGACTCAGGTCGAATTCGGCGATCACTTCGGCTGGCCCTGGTATTATTGGGGCGGCTATCCCGACAGCCGCGTAGAGCCGAAGAACCAAGCGCTCCAGCAATACGCCAAGCGCCCCGACTATGCGCTCGGACCGCACGTCGCCGCGCTCGGCCTGACCTTCTCCGCAGACGCGAAGCTCGGCGCGAAGTTCGCCAACGGCGCGTTCGTCGGCGAGCACGGCTCGTGGAACCGCAAACCGGTGTCGGGCTACAAGGTCGTCTACGTACCCTTCGGCGACACCGGCTTCCCGGCGGCGAGCGCGAAGCCGGTCGATGTGCTCGGCGGGTTCCTGAACAAGGACGGCGACGCGCAGGGTCGCCCGGTCGGCGTCATCACCGACAAGACCGGCGGACTGCTAGTCGCAGACGACGTGGGCAACGCGATCTGGCGGGTCAGCGCTGGGGGCTGATCTTCGGAGGGCGGACCAAAACTCCGCCCTCTAATATTGTCGGGATTCAGCTCGTACGATTACCAACTTCTCGTCATGCCCGCGCAGGCGGGGATCCATAAACTCAAGGGTTGTCGATTAACTCGCGAACTTTGCCAGTATGGCTTCCCGCCTGCGCGGGAATGACGATCCCGGGGACCGGACAGCGGTTTACTGCCAATGCCTAACGCACCCGTTCAGCCCGCCAAAATCCCCCTAGCCTCGTCCAAGTCATCCTCGTCGACCATGACCCGAACCGGGATCAGCAACCAACTCCCTTCCATGATCGACATCCCGCCATCAAATGCGATCGCGGGGATGTCCTCGCTCTCCAGCCGCCCGACGATGATGTGAGCCTCGTTGCGCCCGTACCGCCCGAGTTCGACCAGGCTCATGCGCCGACGCGGTCCGGCAGGACGGTGCCGAGCCGCACCGGCAACCCGTCGATGCTCGCGACTGGCCCCGCCAATTCCTCGTTCCGTTCGGCGTCGGACTGCCTGGCGTGATATTTCGACAAGGTCTGGCGTTCACGGTCGAGCGTCATAAACGGCACGCCCCATCCGCAACTCGTCTGCACCTCGTCGACCGCGATCACGAAGATCTGCCGCGTGCCCGGCAACGGTGCAAACTGCGCGTAGAGGTCAGCCCAGCCATCGTCCTGCGGGAGCACCGCCCGGCCCTTGCCGTAAATGCGGAAGATCAGCGCTGGCTGGTCGAACGCGCAGAACATAATCGTGATGCGCCCGTCCGCGCCCAGATGCGCGTTCGTCTCGTTCCCCGACCCACCGACGTCGAGATACGCGACCGTCTTCGGATCGAGTACGCGAAAGCTGTCCATGCCCTTGGGACTGAGATTGATCCGCGCGTTTGCGGCAGCGGTAGCAACGAAGAATACCGGTTGCCGCATCACGAACGCGCGATGATCGTCGGTTAGCGCGGGGAAGAAGTCCATCGGTCGGCTCCGAATTGACGCGCTCAATGGACGCGCATACTCTGTGCGCATGAGACATGATCCTATCGCCACCGGCAAGCGCAAATCGGTGAACTTGTCGCTCGATACCGGTATCGTCGCAGCGGCACGCGAGGCCGGGATTAACCTTTCGCAGGTCAGCGAAATCGCGATCCGCGCGGCAGCAAAACGCGTCCAGGAAGAAAAATGGCGGGAGGAGCATCGCGACTGGATCACGGCAAACAATGCCTGGATCGAAGAGAATGGTCTGCCGCTCGATCGATATCGACTGGCCTGATGGCGCGATTCGACGTCTACCCCGCGCTCGAAGGGGGGTATTGGCTCGACTGCCAGTCCAATTTGCTGTCGGACCTCAACAGTCGTTTCATCGTACCGCTCAGGCTGTACGCCGATATGCCAGGGGGTGATCGACGGCTAAACCCGGTGTTCGCAATCCACGGCACCGAATACGTCATGCAAACGCATCTAGCAGCCGCGATCTCCGCAAAACTGCTGTCCGAACCAACCACGTCACTCATCGAGCATGAATACCACATCGGCAGCGCGATCGACATGCTGACGGGCAGCTACTGAAGCTAGGCCGCCGTCCCGCCGACCGTCAGCCCGTCCACAAGCAACGTCGGCTGGCCCACACCTGCCGGCACCGACTGCCCGCCCTTGCCGCAAATCCCGATACCCTCGTCGAGCGCGAAATCGTTGCCGATGCCGCGGACCTTGGTCAGCGAACTTGGGCCGTCGCCGATCAGCGTCGCGCCCTTGATCGGGGCGCCGAGCTTGCCGTCTTCGATCAGATACGCCTCGGTGCAGCTAAACACGAACTTGCCCGACACGATGTCGACCTGCCCGCCGCCAAACGCCTTGGCGAAGATGCCCTTCTTAACGCGCGACAAAAGCTCGGCGGGGTCGTCGTTGCCCGCCTTCATGAAGGTGTTCGTCATCCGCGGCATCGGTGCGTGCGCGTAGCTTTCGCGACGGCCGTTGCCGGTTGCCTCGACGCCCATCAGCCGTGCGTTGAGGCGGTCCTGCATATAGCCCTTGAGGATACCGTCCTCGATCAACACGGTTTCGCGCGTCGGCGTGCCCTCGTCGTCGATGGTCAGCGACCCGCGGCGATCCTGGAGCGAGCCGTCGTCGACCACCGTCACGCCCTCGGCCGCAACGCGCTCGCCGATGCGACCCGAGAAGGCCGAGGTGCCCTTGCGGTTGAAATCGCCCTCGAGCCCGTGGCCGATCGCCTCGTGCAGCAGGATACCGGGCCAGCCATTGCCGAGCAGCACGGTCATCTCGCCCGCGGGCGCAGCTATCGAGTCGAGGTTCACCAGCGCCTGCGATAATGCCTCGTCGATCGCGCGGTTGTACGTCGCGGGTTCGAACAGGTCGTTGTAGAGATAACGTCCTCCGATCCCGTAGCTGCCCGTCTCGCGACGCCCGTTCTGTTCGGCGACGATCGAAACGTTGAGTCGGACCAACGGCCGGACATCGGTCGCAACGAAGCCATCCGCGCGGACGATCTCGACCACCGACCATGTCCCGGAAAGGCTGACCGACACCTGCGCCACGCGAGGATCACGCGCCCGCGCTGCAGCGTCGATTGTTTGGCACAAATTCACCTTGTCGGCGAACGGCACGAGATCGAGCGGATCGGCGGCGGTGTAGCGGCGCTGGTTGGTGCCCTGCGGCGGGCCGGCCTTTGCGGCGACACCTGGTTCGATCAGCGCCATCGTCTCGGCGGCACGACGGATCGCGGCGGGGGTCATCTCGTTCGAATGCGCGAACGCGGTCATTTCGCCCGACACCGCGCGCAGGCCGAACCCCGAGCTGGTGTCGTAGGATGCGGTCTTCAGCCGACCGTCGTCGAACCCGAACGCCTCGGCCTTGCGATACTGGAGATACAGCTCGCCGTCATCGGCCTTGCCGAGCGCCTTGGCGGTCAGCGCCTGCGCCTGTTCGGGGTCCAGGGTATCGCGGTAGAGGAACGAACGGGGGTCTGCTGCTATCGTCATCCGATAGATATAAGAGGCTTAGCGCCCTGCGCCATCCCCGTGATCGCGCAAAGTCGACTGGTCCGCGCCATCGGCGGCGCCGCCGACAAGGATGAAGCGGCGGTCGCAATAGCCGCAATCGACGTATCCGGTCTCGTCGATCTGCAACCAGACGCGCGGATGGCCAAGCGCTGCGCCGCCGGGGATGTCGGTGGCGCCATCGCAGGCGACGCGGGCGTGGGTGACGCGGGTGGTTTCGAGCGGCGGATGCATGAGGGGGCGATAGCAAGCGCGCGCGACCCGGGCAATTGGTTCTTCGGCGGGGGCAAGAAGGAAGAATGGGTTCACGCGGAGGCGCGGAGACTCGGAGGTGTGGCATCCAGCCTGTTGGTCGGGAGACCTCATGATCTGTTCCGCAGGTAGGTGATCGAGCGGTTGCTACGCGACAAGCGCAGCACCTCCGCGTCTCCGCGCCTCCGCGTGAACAAATCTTCTTTGCAACGCCCGAAGGGGATGACCAGCCCCGCCGGCCCCGCTATGCCGCAGCCATGACCGAAGCCGCGATCGCCATCAAAAACCTCAGCAAGACCTACGCGCCCGTCGGCACCGCGCCGCCCAAGCGCGCGCTCGACGACGTGACGTTCGACGTCCCCCGCGGTCAGATCTTCGGGCTGCTGGGCCCCAACGGTGCGGGCAAGTCCACGCTGATCAACATCCTCGCCGGGCTGGTCAACAAGACCGACGGCAGCGCGGCGATCTGGGGGGTTCGACATCGACGAACATCCGCGCAACGCCAAGGCGTCGATCGGCATCGTCAACCAGGAGATCCTGTTCGACCCCTTCTTCTCGCCCTTCGAGACGCTGGAGATCCAGGCCGGACTCTACGGCGTCCCCAAGGCGAAGCGCCGCACGATGGAACTGCTCCGCGCGGTGCATCTGGAGGACAAGGCGCACGCCTACGCCCGCACGCTGTCGGGCGGCATGAAGCGTCGCCTGATGGTGGCGAAAGCGATGGTCCACTCGCCCCCTGTCCTTGTCCTCGACGAGCCGACCGCGGGCGTCGACATCGAACTCCGGCAACAACTCTGGACCTATGTCCGCAGCCTCAACCAGGCCGGCGTAACGGTGGTCCTTACCACGCATTACCTCGAGGAAGCCGAGGAACTCTGCGACCGGATCGCGATCATCAACAACGGTCGCCTGATCGCGAATGAACCCACGCGCGAACTGGTCGGCAAGGCGCAGGAGAAGATCGTCGCCGTCACCGTCGATCGCGACGTGACCGACATCCCCGCCAACGCCTGCTTCCAGAAGATCACGCTCAAGGGCAATCGCACCCTCGAAATCACCTACAAGAAGGACCGCGTGAACGCCGGCGAAGTCCTCGCCGCGATCCAAGGCAGCGGCTTCGGCATCGTCGACGTCTCGACCAAGGAGCCCGATCTCGAGGACGTCTTCCTCAGCCTGACTCGCGCCGCCAACGCATGACGAGCGACATCCTGATCGTCGGCTCGGGTGCCGCAGGTCTAACCGCGGCACTCAACCTTGCCGACCGCTTCAAGATCACGGTGTTAGCGAAGGGGCGCGCTCAACGAAGGCTCGACCGCCTGGGCGCAGGGCGGGATCGCCGCCGTGCTCGAACCCGGCGACACGTTCGAGAACCATGTCGAGGACACGATGGTCGCCGGCGCCGGCCTCAACGACCGCGCAATTGTCGAGATGGTCGTAGAGGGTGCCCCCGCCGCGATCGAACGCCTCACGCATCTCGGCGTGCCGTTCGAGACCGAGGGCAACGCGCTGCACCTGACGCGCGAGGGCGGCCACAGCCATCGCCGCATCGTCCACGTCGCCGACGCGACCGGCTGGGCGGTGCAGGAAGCGCTCCAGAAAGCCGCCGAAGCACATCCGAACATCACGCTGGTGCCCGATCAGATCGCGATCGACCTCGCCACAGGCCGTCACGAGGAACGCTATTCGGGCTCTGGCAACGTCTGGGGCGTCTACGCGGTCGATCGCAATACCGAGCGCGTCGCACTTTACACCGCGCGAGCGACGATCCTCGCAACTGGCGGCGCGGGCCGCACCTACCTGTTCTCGACCGCCCCCCGCGGCGCGACCGGCGACGGCATCGCGATGGCGTGGCGCGCGGGCGCGCGCGTCTCCAACATGGAGATGATGCAGTTCCACCCGACCTGCCTCTACAATCTGGAGGTCAAGAATTTCCTGATCACGGAAGCGGTCCGCGGCGAAGGCGGGCGGTTGATCAACCCGTCGACCGGCAAGCGCTTCATGACCTATTACGACCCCGCGCGGATGGAACTCGCCCCCCGCGATATCGTCGCGCGCGCGATCGATGCCGAGATCAAGCGTTATGGGCTCGACTACGTCCATCTCGACATCAGCCACATGCCCGCCGAGTTCATCCGCCATCACTTCCCCAACATCCACGAGAAGCTGCTCGGTCTCGGCATTGACATGACGACGCAGCCGATCCCGGTCGTCCCCGCGCAACATTACACGTGCGGCGGCATCGTAATCGATGAACACGGCAAGACCGATCTGCCCGGCCTGTATGCGGCAGGCGAGTGCACCGAGTCCGGCCTGCACGGCGCCAACCGCCTCGCGTCCAACTCACTGCTCGAATGCTTCGTGTTCGGCGAAGCGGCGGCGGACAGCATCGCAGCCGCGTGGGACTCACTGCCCCCCGCCCCCGCCAATCCGCCCCTGGGACGAAAGCCGCGTCACCGATTCCGACGAAGAGGTCGTGATCAAGCAGACCTGGACCGAGATCCGCCGCTTCATGTGGAATTACGTGGGCATCGTCCGCACCACCAAGCGACTCGAACGCGCCAAGCACCGCATCGAACTGCTCAACGACGAGGTCGCGGAATATTACCAGCATTTCCGCGTCACGCCTGATCTGATCGAGCTGCGCAACCTGCTTCAGACCGCCGAACTGATCGTGCGATCCGCGCTGCATCGGCACGAGAGCCGCGGGCTGCATTTCACGCTCGATTACCCCGAGACGCTGCGGGAGGCGGTCGATACGGTTCTCGTTCCATAGCATGATGGCGGCTCGGCGCATCGTCGGCGCGCTTCGTCGCAGCGACGTGCCGCCGCAGTTTCACGTGGCCGATCAACGGATAAGGATCGATGCTTCAGTTCAGGGCGTTCAATCCATCATGACATCGGCGAGTGCATTCCAGCGCCTTCTGGCGACCACGCTTTTGGCGCAGCGCTCGCCGGATGCGGATCGGCATCGCGGCCCACCCCGCCGGCGGTCACGCCCGTGCATCAGGAAGAGGGGTTCGTCTCGATCCCGGTGCCGCCGCCGCTGCCACGTACGCCGCGCCCCGCGCCCGCCGGTCTCGTCAACGCGATCTCCGAATTGCAGAGCGGCTTCCAGGGCAAGGCTGGCATCGCGGTGCGTGCGGTCGACGATGGCTGGACGGTCGAGGCCGGCGGGCGTCAGTTACTGCCGCAGCAATCGGTCAGCAAGCTTTGGGTCGCGATGACCGTGATGGACCTGCGCGACCAGGGCAAGCTGCGTCTCGACGAACCGATCGTCGTGCGGCCGCAGGATCTGACGCTGTTCCACCAGCCGATCGCGATGCTGGTGAAAGGCGACGGCTATCACACCACGATCAACGACCTGCTCACGCGCGCACTGACGCACAGCGACAATACCGCGAACGACCGGTTGCTTACGCGTGTCGGTGGACCGTCCGCGGTGCGGTCGATGATCGCGCGCAAACAACTCGGCGCGATCCGCTTCGGGCCGGGCGAGCGGCTGTTGCAGAGCGGCACGGCGGGGCTGGTCTGGCAGCCGTCCTACGCGGTCAATGGCGGTTTCATGACGGCACGCAACCGGCTGTCGCCCGCGGTGCGCGAGGCTGCACTGAACGCGTATGTGCGCAATCCGCCCGATGGCGCCGCGCCGATCGCGATCGCCGATGCGATTGCCCGGCTGGCTAAGGGCGACCTGTTGTCGGAGACCTCGACCAAGATCCTGCTCGACACGATGGGTCGCTCGGTCACCGGCCGCGCTCGCCTGCGCGCGGCGCTGCCCGGCGGCTGGGAGATCGCGCACAAGACCGGCACCGGCCAGGACCTCGGCCGCCGCAACGCCGGCTTCAACGACGTCGGCCTCCTCACCGCCCCCGATGGACGTCGGTATGGAATCGCAGTGATGATCGGCGACACTATCCGGCCGATGCCCGAACGCCAGAAACTGATCCAGGCGGCCGCGGCGGCGGTAGCGAACTACGCCGAGACAACGCGGCCGAGAGGCTGAGCTTCTGCTCCCCTCCCTGAAAGGGAGGGGTCGGGGGTGGGTCGGCCGGTTCGAGCCATCAACGTCTGGAAATGCGGAAGCCGACCCAGCCCATGCCCCTCCCTTCTAGGGAGGGGGAGCAGCAGGCGCTCTTAGTCGAACCCGTTCGTCAGGAACCGCTCCGCCACCGCGCAGTGCATCGCGATCCCGTGCGCCATCACGCGTTCGTCGATCGTCATCTTCGTGTTGTGCAGCGGCGGGTTTGTACGCGGATCGCTACCCTCGGGCGCGGCACCGATAAACGCCATCGCGCCGGGCAGCTTCTGGAGCACGTACGAGAAGTCCTCCGCGCCCATCATCGGCGGCATCACCTGATACGCGCCCTCGCCACCGATCGCGGTCGCACACGCCTTCATCAAATCGGTTGCGCGCTCGTCGTTGACCGTGACCGGATAGCCCTCCTCGATCGTCGGCGTACCAACCGCGCCGTGCGCGGCGGCGATACCCTCGACCATGCGGATGAACGCCGCACGCACCTGCTCGCGGGTGCGCTCCGACAGCGTCCGCATCGTGCCGAGCATCTCGACGGTCGACGGGATGACGTTGTGCGCGCTGCCGGCGTTGAGCTTTGTGATCGACAGCACCGCGGGGTCGGTGACCGCCACCTGACGAGCGAGATAAGTCTGGAGTGCGGTGACGATCTCGCAGGCGATCGGCAGCGGATCGAGGCAGTCGTGTGGCATCGCGGCGTGGCCGCCGCGGCCGGTGATCGTCGCACGCAGCGTGTCTGTCGACGCCATCAACGTGCCGGCGCGGCTGACGACATGGCCCATCGGCATGTTCGGCGAGATGTGCAGCGCGAAGCCCGCCTCGGGGAGCGGCGAGTCGAGCAAGCCGTCGGCGATCATGTGGCGCGCGCCGTGATGCCCCCTCCTCACCGGGCTGGAACATGAACACGACCGTACCGGGCAGTTCGTCGCGGCGCGCGCACAGCGCCTTCGCCGCGCCGACCAGCATCGCGGTATGCGAGATCGTGCCCGCAGGCATGCATCGCGCCGTCGATCTTGGAGGCGAACGGCAGGCCGGTTTCCTCCTGCATCGGCAACGCGTCCATGTCGCCGCGGAGCAGTACCGTCCGCCCGTTGCCGCCAGCGGCGCCACCACGGCCGCCGCGGAGGATCGCGACGAAGCCGGTGGTCGAGGTGCCTTCACGAAACTCGAGCGGGAGGCCGGCGAGCGCAGCCTTCACCTTATCCGAGGTACGCGGGCAGTGGAGGCCGACTTCGGGATCGGCGTGGATCGCCCGCCGGAGTGTGATCGCGTCGTCGAGACTGTCTTCACCTACGGCGGTCCAGTCGGTCGGGGCCCAGTCGGTGGTGGATTCGAAATCGAGGGACATCGGGAACTCCTGTTTAGCATTTGGGCCCCACCCCGGCGAAGGCCGGGGCCCAGTTGGGGAACAGCAGTAACGGCGGACGGCGCCCCGTTACATCGACCTTGCCAACTGGGCCCCGGCCTTCGCCGGGGTGGCGTTTGTGTGGGGCAGCCAGCCCCCGATCGCTGAGGCAGTCTATCCCCGGAAGAGGCCGCCTAAAACCCCGCGCAGTACCGTACCGACCAAGCCGCCGCTCGACGACGACCGGCGCGACTTCGTCCCGAACACCTGCTTGCCGATCTCGTTGGCCACCTGCCGACCGATCGACGAGCTCGCGGCCCCTCGTCGCCGAAGACGCCATCTTCGTCCAAGGCGAATTCGCCGCCTCGCGATCAGCTTCGCGCTGTTGGCGATCCGCTTCGCGCTGCTCGGCAACCCGAGCGCGCTCGGCCTCTTTCGCCGCCTTGGCATCGAGCTTCGCCTGCGTGGCCGCAGCCTTCTCCGCCTCGGTCGTCGCCTTCGCCTCGGCAGCAGCCGCTCTCGCCTCCTGGGTCTTCGCGGCCAGCAATTCCTCCGCCGACTCCCGATCGACCAGCGTGTCGTACTTCGCCCCGATCGCATCGGTCTCGATCATCACCTTCCGCTCGGCCGGCGTGATCGGCCCCACGCGCGAGGCGGCCGGCTTGATCAGCGTCCGCTCGACCGGGGTCGGTGCGCCATCCGCCTGGAGCAGCGACACCAGCGCCTCACCGACCTTCAGCTCGGTAATGATCGTCGCGACGTCGACGCCGGGGTTCGCCCGGAACGTCTCCGCCGCCGAGCGCACCGCAGCCTGATCGCGCGGGGTAAACGCGCGCAACGCGTGCTGGACACGGTTGCCGAGCTGTCCTGCGACGGTATCGGGAATGTCGATCGGGTTCTGCGTGATGAAGTACACGCCCACCCCCTTCGAGCGGATCAGCCGGACGACCTGTTCGATCTTCTCCAGCAGCGCCTTCGGGGCCTCGTCGAACAGCAGATGCGCCTCGTCGAAGAAGAAGCACAGCACCGGCTTGTCGGGATCGCCGATCTCGGGGAGATGCTCGAACAGCTCGCTCATCAGCCACAGCAGGAACGTCGCGTACAGCTTCGGCGAGGCCATCAGCTTGTCGGCGGCGAGGATGTTGACGATCCCCCGCCCCTTGTCGTCCACCCCGATGAAGTCGTTCATCTCAAGCGCGGGCTCGCCGAAGAAATTTTCCGCACCCTGCGTCCGCAACTGGAGCAGCGAGCGCTGGATCGCGCCGATCGACTGTTTCGAGACGTTGCCGTACGTCACCGTCAGCTCGTCCGCGCGGCCAGCGCATTCGCTCAGCATCGCCTGCAGATCGTCGAGGTCGATCAGCAGCAGCCCCCTCCTTGTCGGCGACATGGAAGGCGATCGTCAGCACGCCCTCCTGCACCTCGTTCAAGTCCATCAGCCGCGACAGCAGCAGCGGCCCCATCTCGCTGATCGTCGTGCGGATCGGATGGCCCTGCTCGCCAAACAGATCCCAGAACTGCACCGGGTTGTCGGCATAGGCCCAGCCATCGTCGCCGATCGCCTTCGCGCGCTCGGCAAAGGTGGCGTGCGTCTTCGCGGTCGGCGATCCGGCCATCGCTAGCCCCGACAGGTCGCCCTTCACGTCGGCGACGAAGCACGGCACGCCGTTCGCGGAGAAGCCCTCGATGATCCCCTGCAGCGTCACGGTCTTGCCGGTACCGGTCGCGCCCGCGATCAGGCCGTGACGGTTCGCGCGCTTCAGCTCTAGCGTCTGCGGTTTGCCGTCCACGCTCGCGCCGATGAAGATGTCGTCGCTCATGCTTGTCGTCCTCTGTATCCGGCGCCGACCCCTAACCCCGCCGGCCGCAAAGAAAAAGGACCGCCGCTCGGGGAGCGACGGTCCTTTCGTGTCGATCGTGTCGGTCGTAGATTACTTGATCTTGACCGGCAGGAACGTTGCGGGGCTACGGCCGCGCTTGACCTGCAACAGGACCTGCGGGCGACCGGCTGCCTTGGCGACGTTAACCGCGTTCTGGACGTCGACCGCGGTGCGAACGGGCGTGCCGTTGACCGAGATGATGACGTCGCCGCGCTTGAGCTTGCCATACGCATCGCTGGTCTGCGCGACCACGGCGATGACGACGCCCTGCGTGCTGGCCTCGACGCCGACCGCCTGCGCGATCGCCGGGGTCAGCGGCTGCACACCGATGCCGAGCGCAGCGCCCGCGGTCGGTGCAGCGGGAGTAGCCAGAATCGTCGCCGTCATCGCCGTCGTCGCTGCCGAAGCCCTGGGCATCACCGCCGACCACCGCCGCCAGCTTGTCCGCACTTGGACGCGGCACGACGACCACATTGGCGACTACCGGCTTGCCGTTGCGCAGGATGTCGAGGCGAGCCGTCGCACCCGGCTTCACGTTCGAGACGAGGTAGGACAGCGACTGGTCGACCGTCACGGCCTGACCGTTCACCTTGGTCACGACGTCGCCCGCGCGCACGCCGGCCTTCGCCGCCGGGCCGCCGGCCGTCACGTCGTTGATCAGCTCACCCTGGTTCTTGGCGATGCCGAGTGCCGCGGCGGTATCCTCGTTGATCGTACCGCCCGGCTGCAGCTGGACGCCGATATAGCCGCGCTCGATCGTGCCGCCCTTCATGAAGGTCGCGATGATCGGCTTGGCGACGGCCGCAGGGATTGCGAAGCCGATGCCGATATTGCCGCCCGACTGGCTGAAGATCTGCGAATTTACGCCGATCACGTTGCCGTTGAGATCGAACATCGGGCCACCCGAGTTGCCCTGGTTGATCGACGCGTCGGTCTGGATGAAGCGGTCGTACGCGCCGCCCTGACCCGTGACGCGGTTGATCGCCGAGACGATACCCGCCGTGACGGTGCCGCCGAGACCGAATGGTTCGCCGATCGCGACGACCCAGTCGCCGACGCGCGCGCCGTTCGAATCGCCGAACTTCACGAACGGCAGGTTGGCCGCATCGATCTTCAGCAGCGCGAGATCGGACTCCTGATCCTTGCCGATGACCTTGGCGACGTATTCCTTCTTGTCGCTGAGCGTCACGGTGATCGAATCGACCGTCGCGCCCTGCGCCCCCGGCGAGATCACGTGGTTATTCGTGACGACATAGCCGTCGGGCGAGATCAGGAAGCCCGAACCGAGCGAGGCGCCTTCACGCTTCACCGGCGCGCCACCCTGGCCGCCGCCGCCGCCCATGCCGCCGAACAGGTCGCCGAACGGCGTGCCCGCGAACGGATTGGCCTGCTGCTTCTGGACGATTGTCTGCTTGGTCGAGATGTTGACGACCGCGGGCTGGAGGCGCGCAACCATGTCGGCGAAGCTCATCGGCGCGCCAGGTTTCGGCGAGACCGCCTGGATCGCACCGGGTTCGTTCTGCGCGACCTGCGCGCCGCTCGGCTGAAGCGCGAGCGTCGCGGTCGCACCGCCGAGAAGAAGAGCACTGGTAATGGCGTAGGCGTAACGCACTAGATGTTGTCCTCTCGTTTCATCAATCGAAACAGGTACCCCGTAGGGACGCCGTCCTGAATGATGCTTGAATATCGTCTTGAATATGGCTCGGCGTTCAAAGGTTCCGCAGGCTCAACGCCCGCGGCCCTCGAATTCCCTCAGGTAACTGTTGTTCGGCGACAGAATGATCGAGGTCGATCCTTCCGGTGCCGGGCCACCGTCGGCACCGAACGTGTGCCGGTACGACTGCATCGCACGGTAGAAGTCGTAGAAATCAGCGTCCTTGCCAAAGCTCTCGGCATAGATCTTCGCGGAGTCCGCATCGGCCTGCGCACGAACAATCTGCGCCTGCTTCTGACCCTCGGCACGGATCGTGATCGCCTCCTGCTGGCGCGCGCTCGACATACGCTTAAGCGCGCTTTCGAGTGGCAGGCCGACGGGGAGGTTCGCCTGCTTGATACGGACATCGACGATCTCGACGCCGTATTGGCTGGCGACGCGCTGGAGCCCCTTCTGGATGTTGTCCATCAGCTCCGAACGCTCCGGGCTCAGCAACTCGACGAAGCGCCGCTTGCCAAGTTCGTTGCGCAGCGCCGAGCCGAGGATCGGGCGAAGCTGATCGGGAATGCGGTCCTCGCTGCCGACCGCATTGCGCATCTTGCGCGGATCGACGATCCGGTAGCGCGCATAGGCATCGACTTCGAGCCGCAACTGGTCGGTCGACAGCACCAGCGTGTTGTCCAGCTCCAGATCCTGCACGCGCTTGTCGATCCAGACGATCCGGTCGACGAACGGAATGCGCGCGATCAAGCCCGCACCGGTCTGGCCGAACGGCGTATTCGGCTGCCATGCGTTGACCGTGCGGATCGGCTGGCCGAAGCGCAGGATCACCGCCTGCTTGGTCTCGGGGACGATCGCGAACGTCGATGCGGCAAGGATCACGAGCAATAGCGCGATGATCCCGGCGACAATCGGGTTGCGGAAACTCACGGCGTTCACTGGGCAGCTCCAGGCTGGGGGGCAGCCGCTGCCGCGGCCGGCGCTGGTGTCGACTGAACAGCCTCGGGGTTCGGCAGGCGCTTGGCATTCGACAGCGGCAGATACGGCACCACCCCTCCCGGCGTCTCGACGATCGTCTTGTCGCTCTTGGCGAGTACTGCCTCCATCGTCTCGTAATACATGCGGCGACGCGTCACTTCCGGCGCAAGCTTATACTGCTCGTACACCTTGTCGAACGACGCAGCCTCGCCCTGCGCGCGCGCCACGACCTGCTGCGCGTAGGAGCGCGACTGGTTAAGGTTGGCGATCGCCTCCTGCTGCGCGGCGGTAACGGCGTTGAAGTCCTCGACGATCCGCGCAGGTGCAGCGGCTTGCTTGATCGCGACGCCCTGAATACGCACGCCCGACTTATAGTCGTTGAGGATCTGCTGCGTGAGTTCAGCGACGCGCTGCTCGATTACGGTACGACCCGTGCCGATCGCCTGGTCTAGCGTCGTCGTCGCAACCACCGCGCGCATCGCGCTCTCGGCAGCGGCACGGACGGTGTCGTTCGGCTCGGCAAGCTGGAACACGTAATCGCGGGGGGTCCGAGATATCCCAGCGGACCGAATACGCCAGATCGATGATGTTCTGGTCACCCGTCAGCGTCAGGTTCTCGCCGTCACCGACGGGGAAGTTGTCGGTGCGGATCTTCTGCACGTCGACCACCGTCACGTCGGCGATCGGCGCGGGCATCGTCAGGCGAACGCCCGGATCGAGCGTGCCGGCGTATTTACCGAAATAGGTGACGACGCCGCGTTGCTGGGGACCGATCTGGTGGACCGATGTGAACAGGATCCAGACGACCGCGATGATCGCGACGCCGATCGCCCAGAGTGCGCGGGCGTTGGCGCCCGAGGGCAGGCCGCCGAAGCCACCCGTGCCGCCACCGCCGCCGCCCGAGCCGCGCGCTTTACGCAGGAACTCGTCGAGCGCGGTCGGCTTGGCGGCAGGCTTGCGGCCACCTGGAGGTTGCGCCCAGGGATTGCGCGGGCCGCTGTTACCGTCGTCGCCCGAGCCGCCCCAGGGGCCTTTCGGTGTTTCGGTGGCGAGGATATCGGGGCGCCGGAACCAGCGCGAGAAGATCGTCATACCAACCTTTATAGGTGTGCGCTGGCGGAAAAACAGTGCCAAGCGGCCTTAGCGGTCCTATCTGGCGCGGATGATCGACATCGAAGGCGTAAAGGCGGCGGTTGCTGCGGTAGCGGGCAAGCGGGCGACCGTCCGGATGGAAGGGACGCGAGCGGGCATCATCATCGATGCGACCGGGCTCGACCCGCAGGCACGCGATGCGCTGGAGGCAACCGTACGGATGGCCGCGACGCAACCCGGTGTGTCTGAGGTGCGGATCGCGGTGACCGCGGAACGCTCGACCCGCCGGCTGATCGCGGTCGCCAGCGGCAAGGGTGGCGTCGGCAAATCCACGCTCGCTGCCAATCTCGCCATCGCGATGTCGCGTGCGGGGCGCCGCGTCGGGCTGGTCGACGCCGATATCTACGGCCCGTCGCAGCCACGCCTGATGAACGTCGAGGGCACGCGACCGACCGCGAAGGACAAGGTGCTCGACCCCGTCCCCACCCCGTACGGCGTACCGCTATTGTCGATGGGCCAGCTCGTCGAACCGGGCAAGGCGATCGCGTGGCGCGGGCCGATGGCGGCGGGCGCGCTCGGCCAGCTGGTCGAGGCGGACTGGGGTGTGACCGATACGCTGGTGCTCGATCTCCCCCGGCACCGGCGACGTCCAGCTGACGATGGTTCAGAAATACCGTCCCGCAGGCGCAGTGATCGTCTCGACCCCGCAGGATCTCGCGCTGATCGACGCCCGCCGCGCGATCGACCTGTTCGAAAAGGCCGGCATCCCGATCATCGGCCTCGTCGAGAACATGGCCGGCTATATCTGCCCGCATTGCGGCGAGGCGTCGGACCCGTTCGGCAATGGTGGGGCAGAGGCGGCGGCGCGCGAACTCGGCATCCCGTTCCTCGGCCGCGTCCCGCTGACGATCTCGATCCGCACCGCGTCCGATGCCGGCACGCCGCCCGCCTCGAACCCGGACGATATGATTTTCATGCCGATCGCGGCTCAGGTCGTCGCATGGCTGGGAAAACTGTGAAACCCGCAGGCCTGATCCACGTTGTGTGATTACCGGTCGTACCCGACGCGTAGAGTCGCGGTACGAGCGGACCAGGTTTCTTCTTGCAGGAGGCATCGATGCCGTTGACCGCCGATGCCGATATCAAGACGCTGCTCGAAAACGCGCGCACGATCGCCATGATCGGCGCCTCCGACCGCCCCGATCGCCCCTCCTACGGCGTGATGGCCAAGCTCCAGGCGCACGGCTATCGCGTGATCCCAGTCAACCCGCAGATCACCGGCGAGCACGTCCACGGCGAGTTCGTCTTCCGAGACCTGTCGCAACTCGGCGACCCGATCGACATCGTCGACATCTTCCGCAACTCGGCTGCTGCTGGCGAAGCGGTCGATCAGGCAATCGCAGCAGGTGCGAAGGCCGTCTGGATGCAGCTAGGCGTGGTCAACGAAGAGGCCGCGGCACGCGCCGAAGCCGCCGGCCTCCAAGTCGTGATGGACCGCTGCCCGGCGATCGACATTCCCCGGCTCGGGGTAGCCAAGATCGAGCAATGACGCTTGCCCTCCCCGACGATCGCGGCCAGTCTGCGTGTCTGTCCGGGAGGCGCCGATGCTCGCGATGCTGCTGTCGATACTGATCGAAGACCCGCTAATGGCAACCGCCAGGGCCCGCATGGCCGCCGAGCAACCCTGCATCCAGAGCGCCGACGAGACAGACATCACGGTCTGTGGACTGCGAACCGCCGACCGGTTCCGCGTTCCATTAGTGGTACATGACGCCGGCGACCCCAAGCACGAGAGCGTCCGCAACGAACGTACTCGCCTGCTCAACCGCACCTCGCCGCTCGCCGATCTCAGCCCGTTCCAGGTTGGCGGTGGGATGGCAGGCGTCACCATGACGGTCGGCAGCGAAGGCGGCATGTCGTTCCGCAAGCCCGCGCCATAAGGATCTGAGCATGTTCGCAATCATCCTGTCCGCGCTGCTCCAGGCGTCCGCCACTACCGCTGCGCCTGCGGCACCGCCGGTGCCGGAGCGCTTTTCGATCCTCGTCGACCCGTGCGCGACGCAGACGAAGGACGGAAACGAGGTCGTCGTCTGCGGCAAATCCGCGACGACCACCCCACGCCTGCCGATGCGCGACGATCGCGGCCCGTCCGACCACGCGGTTGCCTCCAACCCCAACCTCAGCGCCGTCCGCGCTCTGGAATTGTCGGATACACCGTGTGCGGCGCGACAGGGCGGATGCCAGGTTGGCTTCGGCCCGCCAATCGCCCCGATCGCGAAGGCCGCGGTAGGGTTGATCAAAAGCGCCCTCGCGAAGAAACCCGACAAACGCGGCCGCGTGCCGATCGATCTCGATGGACCCGTCGGCTCAGTGAACTAGGCGAATGAGTCGGTGGAGTAAGGTAGCTCGGCGCCTCACTTCAGCACGATCGCCCTCCCCTTGTTTCCCTGCGAGGGCGAGGACCCAGTCTGGCTTCCCGCCTTCGCGGGAGAACAAGGGGGAGGTAGCTTTGCTGTCCATCACCCCGGCGAAGGCCGGGGCCCAATTGGGGGACGTCGCTAACGAAGCACGCGTATCGGTACTGAGACCTCTCCAATTGGGCCCCGGCCTCCGCCGGGGTGGTGGTGTTCGAGGACTGGCGGACCCTCAATCCAGAATATGCATCCACATTGGCTGGCCCACGAGACTCTGCGACCCCCGTAGCTTCTCCAGCGCCTGCGCGATCGAGCGTTCCGGGCTCTCGTGCGTCACGATCGCGACGAGAACGCTGCCATCCGCAATCGCCCCGCGCTGGATCAAGCTCTCGATCGAGACACCCGCGTCCCGCATCGCCGCGGCGATCTCGGCCAGCACCCCGACCCGGTCCGCAACGGTGAAGCGCAGATACGCACGCCCCCGCCGCTCGCCGCTGTCCGCCTTGGGCGCTGCCGTAAGCGACACCACCGGCATCGCGAACGGCGGGCCGAACTCGCCGCGCGCGATGTCGATCAGGTCGGCGACCACCGCGCTCGCGGTCGGACCATCGCCCGCACCCGCACCCTGGAACAACAGGCGACCGACGAAGTTGCCCTCCGCCACGACCGCGTTCAGCGACCCGGTGACGTGCGCCAGCGGGTGATCGATCGGCACCAGATGCGGATGGACGCGCTGGAACAGTCCGTCCGCGCCCGCTTCCGCCAACCCGAGCAGCCGCACGCGATATCCCAAAGCCGCCGCCTCGGCGATGTCCGCACCCAACAGATGCCGGATACCGCTGATCGCAACGTCGTCGAACGCCGGCTGCGTCCCGAACGCGACCGCCGCCAGGATCGACAGCTTGTGCGCCGCATCGACGCCGTCGATGTCGAAGCTCGGATCGGATTCCGCAAACCCCAAGGCCTGCGCTTCTGCCAGCACCTCGGCAAAGTCGCGGCCTTCCGATTCCATCTTCGACAGGATGAAATTGCACGTACCGTTGAGGATCCCATAAACGCGGGCGATCTCGTTCGCCGCAGCACCTTCCCGCAACCCCTTGATGACCGGAATGCCGCCCGCGACCGCCGCCTCGAATTTCAGCGCGACGCCTGCCCCTTCGGCCGCCTGCGCGAGTTCGAGCCCGTGATGCGCGATCATCGCCTTGTTCGCGGTAACGAAACTCCGCCCCGCCCCCAGTGTGCTCCGCGCGAGCGTCAGCGCCGGTCCGTCGGATCCCCCGATCAGCTCGACCACGACATCCGCCCCCGGCTGTTTCGCCAGCGCGGTCGTATCGTCGACCCACGCAAACCGCGACAGATCGACGCCGCGATCCTTGCCCCGATCACGCGCGGAAACCGCAACGATCTCGATCTCGCGCCCGGCCCGCCGCGCAATCAACTCGCGGTTCGCATCCAGCAATCGGATAACACCGCTGCCAACGGTCCCCAGACCCGCAAGGGCCACGCGCAATGGTTCGCTCATTTTCGTCCTCCACTCGCGCGTCCGGTTACGTTTCGCGGACGTTTTGCGCAATCCTGATGACGCACGCGCCCGGCGCCCCTATCTGGACCTCATGTCCGGCCGCTTCGATCACCTCCCCAACCGTCGCACGATCATCGATCGCCGCGCCGTCGCCGAAACCATCGCCGCGTTGGAGGGCGTCGACCCGACCGCGCTCCGCCGCGACGCGACGACGCTGCTAAAGGCAGCGCTGGAGAAAGGCCGGGTAGAAGTCGAACGCCGTCTCGTCGAACACCCATCGCGCGGGTTGGAAGCATCGAGTGCGCAAGCATATTTGATCGACGCGCTGCTCCGCATCCTGTTCGATTTCACGACACAGCGGCTCTACCCCCTGCCCAACCCGACGATCGGCGAGCGCCTGACGGTGATCGCGGTCGGTGGGTATGGCCGCGCGGAAATGGCGCCGCATTCGGACGTCGATATCGGCTTCCTGACCCCCGGCAAGCAGACGCCCTGGGCCGAGCGAGTGATCAGAATCGATGCTCTACGCGCTGTGGGATCTCGGGCTGAAGCTCGGCCAATCCAGCCGCTCGCTCGACGAAATGGTCCGCCAGGCCAAGAGCGACGTCACCGTCCGCACCGCGCTGCTCGAGGCGCGCTACGTCTGCGGCGACACCGATCTGTACGAACAGGCCTCACACCGCTTCAAGACCGAGGTCCAGGCCGACACCGCACGCACCTTCATCGCGGACAAGCTCGCCGAACGCGATGCACGCCATCGCAAGATGGGCGATACGCGCTACGTCGTCGAACCCAACGTCAAGGAGGGCAAGGGCGGTCTGCGCGACCTCCACGCGCTCTTCTGGATCGGCAAATACATCTACGACGTCCAGCGCGCCGCCGAACTGGTCGAGGTCGGGCTGTTCACCAAGGCCGAATATCGCCTATTTCATCGCGCAGACAATTTCTTTCAGGCGGTGCGCTGCCACCTGCACAGCATCACCGGCCGCGCCGAAGATAGGCTGACGTTCGACCTGCAACGCGAGATCGCCGACCGGATGCGGTTCTCCGACCGACCCGGCAAATCGAAGGTCGAGCGCTTCATGCAATTCTATTTCCTGCAGGCCAAGACCGTCGGCACACTCAGCGGCGTCTTCCTCGCGCATCTCGACGAGAAGTTCGCGGCGCGGGGCCGGCGTTTCGGGTTGCCGACGATCCGACGCTCTCCACGCAAGCTCAACGGCTTCGTGCTCGATCGCGGGCGGCTCGCATTGCCCAGCGACGACTTTTTCCGGGCCGATCCCGAACGCCTGATCGAGATCTTCCAGCTCGCCGACAAGCACGGCGTAGAGATCCACCCGCTTGCCATGCGCGCCGCCGCGCGGGATGCCAAGCTGGTCGACGACGTCCGCAACAGCCCGACGGCGAACGCGCTGTTCCTCGACGTGCTGACCTCACCCCGCGATCCCGAACTGGTGCTGCGCTGGATGAACGAGGCTGGAGTGTTCGGCCGCTTCGTGCCCGATTTCGCGCGCGTCGTCGCGCAGATGCAGTTCGACATGTACCATCACTACACCGTCGACGAGCATACCATCCGCGCCATCGGTCTCCTCGCGCGGATCGAGAACGGCACGCTGAAGGAGGACCACCCACTCGCCAGTGCGATCTTCGAACAGATCGTGTCGCGGCGCGCGCTGTACGTTGCGGTCTTGCTTCACGACATCGCCAAGGGTCGCGGCGGCGACCATTCGATCCTCGGGGCGGAGGTGGCGCAGCGCCTGTGCCCGCGCTTCGGCCTGACGCCTGCCGAGACCGAAACCGTCGCCTGGCTGGTGCGCTGGCACCTTCTGATGTCCGCCACCGCGTTCAAGCGCGACCTCAGCGACTTCAAGACGATCCTCGATTTCTGCGACGTGGTGCAGAGCCCGGAGCGCCTCCGCCTACTGCTTACGCTGACGATCGTCGACATCCGCGCCGTCGGGCCGGGCGTGTGGAACGGCTGGAAACGCCAGTTGCTCGGGGACCTTTACGAATCGGCCGAGGAAGTCCTGCGGTTGGGTCATAAGCAAAAGGGTCGCGCCGAGCGGATTGCGGCTAAGCAGCAGCATCTGCGGGACGCGCTAGGATGGAGCGAGGAGACGTTCGCGACGCTCGTTCACCGGCTCCCCGAAGCCTATTGGATTGCCGAACCTGAAGACGTGCTGGCGCACAACGCCCGCTTCCTGGCGACCACGGGCGACGCGCAGCTCGCGATCGACGCACATGTCTATCCCGGGCGCGGGGCGACCTTGGTGACGATCTACGCTGCCGATCATCCCGGGTTGTTCTACCGCATCGCAGGCGCGATCCACGTCGCCGGCGGCAACATCATCGACGCGCGCATCCATACCACGCGCGACGGGATGGCCGTGGACAACTTCCTCGTGCAGGATCCGTTCGGGCGGCCGTTCGACGAGTCCGGGCAGCTTTCACGCCTCAAGACCGCAATCGAGGACGCGCTCGCCAACCGCGGCAAGCTTGCCGACCGCCTCGTCGCGAAGCCGCTGCCGCGCACGCGTGCGGAGGCATTCGATATCGTACCGAATGCGCTGGTCGACAACAAGGCGTCGAACCGGTTCACCGTGGTCGAGGTCAACGCGCGAGATCGGCCGGCGCTGCTCAACCAACTCGCCAATGCGCTGTTCCAGTCGAAGGTGACGATCCACTCCGCGCACGTCGCGACCTATGGCGAGCGGGCCGTGGATACCTTCTACGTCACCGACCTGACCGGCGATCGGATCACCCAGCCCGCGCGGTTGAGGACGCTGGAGCGGCGTCTACTGGCGGCGGCGGCAGGCGAAGAGATCGATCTAGCGGCTTAGCGCTACTGTGTTCTCCCGCGAAAGCGGGAGCCCAGGGTAACAGAGCGTAGCGCTTGGAAACCTGGACTCCTGCGTTCGCAGGAGAACAGCGCGTGTTCAGCAGGATTGCCCGAGCACAGACCCGCGCACGGAAAAGCCGGCCCGCAGCGAACTGCGGGCCGGCTTTCCATTCAATCACCCGATCAGAAGCGCGAGCGCAGGGTCAGGCCGTAAGTGCGTGGCTCGGCGAGGAATGCCGAGTAGAGCGCGTTGCCGGTGCCGCCATAGGCTGCGACGTTGGCCGAAGACCCGGCACCCTGGAACGGCGTGTTGAACGCGACCTGGATGTAGTTCTTGTTGAACACATTCTGTGCCCAGAACTCGAGTGCCCAAGCCTGGTCCTTGCCGCGCAGGCCAACGCGGGCATTCACCACGGCGAAGCCGTCCTGCTTCTTCTCCGGCGCCAGATCGGAACCGGTATTATAGTCCGACGACAGGCGGCTATCGACATAGATCAGACCCGACATGCCGTTCGAGCCGAGATCTGGCGTCCAAGCGAACGACGTCGTGACGACGTTCTTGGGAGCGTTCGACAACTGGCTGCCCGGCAGCAGGAAGAGTGCGCGGTCGAGCGGCTCGCCGGTGGTCGAGCTGCCGATCAGGTTCTTGCGGAAATGGGTATCCGCATAGGTATAGCCGGCCGTGAACGTGACCTGCTTGATCGGCGACATCGTCGCTTCCAGCTCGACGCCCTGCGAGATCACGCCCGGCTTCTTCGAACGGTTGGTCGGGCACCCTCCGGTCTGCGCACCGGTGACCGGATTGAACCCGTTGTCGCTATCGAGGCCCCCCAGGCTGTCCTTACACGCTTCGATGTTCTGCACGACGAAGATCGAGCCGTTGAAGGTGTTGAGCTGGAAGTCGGTGAACTCCTCGCGGAACGCGGCGACGTTGAACGTGAAGCCGCGCGTGTTGAATTTCGCCCCGAGCTCGTAATTGTTCACCTTCTCGGCGTTGAAGCGCAGGCCCGGTGCATCGGCATTGGTCCGCGGCGTCAGCACGCCGTTTACCCCGCCGAGATCCGAACGGTCGAGGTTGTAGCCGCCCGCCTTGTAGCCCTTGGCGAACGACGCGTAGGTCAGCAGCTTGGTGAACGGCTTCCACGACAGGACCGCCGTGCCGGTGAACTCGCCGTCGCCGAAGCTGTCGTTGAGGCTGAGCGCGTTCAACGCCGGGCTGGAGTTGCCGGTGCAGGTCAACGTCACGATGCCCTGCGCGAACGCCGTGGCGCCACTCTGCGACTGCGTGAGGGGGAGCGAGAGCCGCCTGCTGGATTGGGCAGACCGTGTTGTTGTTGTTGAACTTCGCGTTGAACTTCTTCGTTTCGTGCGTGTAGCGAAGACCGCCGGTCAGCGACAACGTGTCGGTCAGATGCAGGATGTTGTGTGTGAAGAACGCGTAGTTCTCGCTCTTCTGGCGGTAGATCGAGCCGGAGTCGCCGACGTTGTTGACCCCGCCACCGAGACCGACCCCACCGGTGAGGCGGTCGAGCGCCGACGTGATCAGGCCGCCAGCCGGGCCAAAGGCGCCGGCGATTGTCGCGCGTCCGGCCGCGCTCATGCAGCCTGGGTTGTTCTGGTTCTGCAGCACGGCGTTCGGGCTGACTGTGGCGACGAGGCGGCAGGCCGCGAACTGCCCGTATTGCGCGCCGAAGACGACGTTATCGACCAGCTTGAGCTTCTCGTTCGAGTAGAAGCCACCGACCAGCCAGTCGAGCTTGTCGTTGAACAGCGAACCCTGGAGGCGCGCTTCCTGCGTGAAAGTCTTGAACTGGCGGTAGGCATTGCCGTCCGCCGCGCGATGCGTGAGATCGATGTTGGTATAGTCGACATCGCCCGCGTTGCCCGACTTGTACTGGCGATACGCAGTGATCGACGTCAACGTCGCGCCACCAAGATCCCAGTCGGCCTGCAGCGAGCCGCCGTAATCCTTGGTCGTATTCCGGAAGGTCTGGCCGGGCGTGATCGCGACGTCGCGGCTGAACGGATCTGGCGTGTTGCCGGCCAGCGGGAACACTGCGCCCTGGCGACGCAGGATGTCGACGATGCGGTTCGTCGTGTTGTTCGTGACTGCGCCATCGGCGTTGACCGTGGCGAAGAACGGCGCGACGCCGGCTGCGTTCGGCGTGGGATCGGTCGTCTCGACCTGGTTGTAATAGACCGCGCCGCAGCAGCTTTCCTTGCGGTGCGAATAGTCGCCGATCAGGCGGAAGCTCAAGGTATCGGTCGGCTTGAACAGCAACTGGCCGCGGACGAAATAGCGATCGCGGTCGTTGACGCGGCTCTCGCTGCCGTTGGCTGCCGTGACGTTCTTGTAGAAGCCGTTGCGATTCACGTAGACGCCGTCGACCCGGAAGGCGAGCTTGTCGGCGATCAACGGGCCGGTGATGCCGCCTGCAAGCCGCTTCTGGTCGTAATTGCCGTAAGTCGCCTCGGCGTTGCCATGCCAGTCGAACTCCGGCGACCGTGTGATGATATTGATGAGACCTGCAGAAGCGTTGCGCCCGAACAATGTGCCCTGCGGTCCGCGAAGAACTTCAACCCGGTCGATCTCGCCTAGTTCGTTGAGGCCGACGCCAGTACGGCTGCGATAGACACCGTCGATGAACACCGCGACCGAGCTTTCGAGGCCGGGATTGTCGCCGACCGTACCGATTCCGCGAATACGCGCGGACGCGTTCGATTCGTTACCGGTCGAAGAGATCAGCAACGACGGCGCAAGCTGGTTGAGCGAGCGGATGTCGCTGCCGCCCGAATTCTGCAGTGCTTCCTGACCGACTGCCGAAACCGCGATTGGCACGTTCGACAGACGCTCGGAACGGCGCGTCGCAGTGATGACGATGTCGCTGGCGTTACCCTGAATCCCGGCGTTGGCACTTGCCGCCCGCGTGGTGTCGGCGTCCGTTGCAGCGTTGGTCTGGCCCGCAACCGATGCGTTGGCGGTACCCTGCGAGGGCGACGCCTGCGCTTCAACGGTGGACGTCGCCTGTTGCGCGAATGCCGGCGTGACGATGGCCGCAGTCGCGACGGCGGACAACAGATATGCGGTCATACGCATCGGCATTCTCTCCCTGACGTGTTCGAATGTTTTCGAACTTATGGTTTGGCCGTTAGGTAGAGATATTCCACCCTTCACGTCTAGCGATTTCCGCATACGGAAGTCTATTTTTGAACATTGTGTCTCCAAACCGCCACATAGTACAAACAGCAAACCCTAGTTTCAAATTGCAACTTGGTTGCCATGGGGCCGCGCGACCCGGGAGTGCTGGGTTCGGCTGGAAGACAGAAAATCGCGCTGCATTCTGAGCACCAGCCGTGGATACGAACCATCCGTCGGCTACTTGGAAAGGGAATTTGAGCAATTCCGGCCTATCGAACGAGGCTTCTCAGGTTGCGCGTCTGGCATACCGCCTCACCGGTAGGAGGGAGGCCCGCACGCCCCGTTAGAACCAATGCATACGGCCGCCGGAATCTCACATCAGCCGGAACTCCGGGGCTAGATGCAAGCAACCAGACGTCCAGTACCGACAAACAAAAAGGCTGGCCAGTCCTTCAGGACTGGCCAGCCTCAAATCTCGTGGTAGCGACCGAAGCCGCTACGCCACTTACTTCGGTGCGAGCACCATCAGCATCTGGCGGCCTTCCATGCGGGGATACGCCTCGATCTTGGCGATCTCCGCGACGTCGTCCTGAACGCGCTTCAACAGGTTCATGCCGAGCTGGCCGTGGCTGAGTTCGCGACCGCGAAAGCGCAGCGTGATCTTGACCTTGTCGCCTTCACCGATGAAGTCGTTCACCTTCTTCATCTTCGTGTCGTAGTCATGATCGTCGATGTTTGGGCGCATCTTGATCTCCTTGATCTCCTGCGTCTTCTGCGACTTGCGTGCGAGGTTCGCCTTCTTCTGCGCCTCGTACTTGAACTTGCCGACATCGAGGAACTTGGCGACGGGCGGATCCGCGTTAGGCGACACTTCGACCAGGTCGAGCCCATGCTCGGCTGCCTGCTCGATCGCTTCGCGCGTGTACATCACGCCCAGATTCTCGCCCTCGTGATCGATCACGCGGACCTTCTGGCTCTGGATGAATTCGTTGAATCGCGGGCCGTTCATTGCGGGCGTCTGCATCGGCCGGCGCATCGTGGGAGGACGTATGGGGTTTGCTCCTGAAGTTTCTGACAATATTTGGGCCGGCTTATAGCGCAGAAACCCGCGCTCGGAAAGCCGGCCCCGTTGGATCACATATCGGGTGCGCGAGCCTCGTCCGCAAGACGCGCGATCGCTTCGTCGAGCGTCAGGATGGTCTGCGCCTGGCTGCCGAGCGTGCGGAGTGCGACCTTGCCCTCCTCGGCCTCGCGCTTGCCGACGACCAGCAGGTTCGGCACCTTCGCCAGGCTGTGCTCGCGCACCTTGTAGTTGATCTTCTCGTTGCGCAGGTCCGTTTCGACGCGGATGCCCGCCGCCTTCAGCTTCGCCGCAACCTCAAGTGCATAGTCGTCCGCATCCGACACGATCGTCGCCACGACCGCCTGTACCGGCGCCAGCCAGAGCGGGAATCGGCCAGCATGATGCTCGATCAGGATGCCGATGAAGCGCTCGAACGTACCGAGGATCGCGCGGTGGAGCATGACCGGGCGGTGCCGCTCGCCGTCCGCGCCAACATACGACGCGTCGAGTCGCTCGGGCAGCACGCGGTCCGACTGGATCGTGCCGACCTGCCACGTCCGGCCGATCGCGTCGGTCAGGTGGAATTCGAGCTTCGGCGCATAGAACGCGCCCTCACCCGGCAGTTCCTCGAAGTTCGCCTTGATCGTGTCGCTCAGGCCCGACTGCATCACCGCCTCGCGCAGTTCCGCCTCGGCCTTATCCCACATCGAATCTTCGCCGAACCGCTTCTCGGGGCGCAGTGCGAGCTTCACCGCATAGTCTTCGAAGCCCAGGTCCTTGTAGACGCTGTTGAGCAGCTCGCAGAACTTGCGCACTTCCTCGACCAGCTGGTCTTCGCGGACGAAGATATGCGCGTCGTCCTGCGTGAACTGGCGGACGCGCATGATCCCGTGCAGCGCGCCGTGCGGCTCGTTGCGGTGGCAGCAGCCGAACTCGGCCATCCGGATCGGCAGGTCGCGGTAGGATTTGATCCCCTGCTTGAAGATCAGCACGTGAGCCGGGCAGTTCATCGGCTTGAGCGCCATCAGCTCGCCCTCGCCGGACAGGACTGCGCCCCTCATCCTCGCCGTTCGGGATCTCGTCGGGGACGACGAACATGTTCTCGCGGTACTTGCCCCAGTGGCCCGACTGCTCCCACTGCTTGGCGTCCATCAGCTGCGGGGTCTTGACCTCGGCATAGTCGGCAGCGTCGAGGCGACGGCGCATATACGCCTCCAGCTGGCGCCAGAGCACGAAGCCGTTGGGGTGCCAGAACACCGACCCCTGCGCCTCGGACTGGAGGTGGAACAGGTCCATCTCCGCGCCGATCTTGCGGTGATCGCGCTTGGCGGCTTCTTCGAGGCGGAAGAGATGCTGGTCGAGCTGCTTCTTGTTGAGCCAGCCGGTGCCGTAGATGCGTGACAGCATCGCGTTCTTCTGGTCGCCGCGCCAATACGCGCCCGACACGCGCGTCAGCTTGAACGCGGCCGGGTCGAGCTTCCCGGTCGACGCCATGTGGGGCCCGCGGCACATGTCGAGCCACTCGCCCTGGCGATAGATCGTCAGTTCCTCGCCCTCGGGGAGCTCGGCGGCCCATTCGGCCTTGAAGCTCTCGCCCTGCTGCGTCCAGCGATCGATCAACTGCTGGCGCGTCCAGACCTCGCGCAGGAACGGCTCATTCCGGGCGATGATCGCGCGCATCTCGGCTTCGATCGCAGGCAGGTCTTCCTCGGTGAAGGGGCGGTCCTTCGGCGCGAAGTCGTAATAGAAGCCGTCGTCGGTCGCGGGACCGAAAGTGATCTGCGTACCGGGGGAAGAGGTGCTGGACCGCTTCGGCCATAACGTGCGCGAGATCGTGACGGACGAGCTCCAGCGCATCCGCCTCATCGCGTGCGGTCACCAGCGCGAGTGCGGTGTCGCCCTCGAACGGCCGGTTGAGATCGCGCACCTGCCCGTCGATGCGCGCGGCGAGCGCCGCCTTGGCGAGGCCCGGCCCAATCGCAGCGGCGACATCCGCGGGGGTAGTCCCGGGCGCAACCTCGCGGACGGAACCGTCGGGCAGCGTGATTCGGAACATGGCGGACATGGAGGACTTTCTGGTGTTGGAAGAGGCGCGGCTTATGCAGTCGCACACCCTATATAGGCAAGCCGGCGTCGAACGTCACGCTACCCCGAACGGGACGACATGGTTTGCCTGCGTGTGGCCGACCTCGGCGCGGCCAAGATACGGCACGCCCATGTCGCGGCTCCACCGCACCATCATGTAATCGAGCGTCTCGCCCCAGGGCGGATCGTTCTCCTGCACCGCGGTCACGGCGCCGAGGCGCAGTCCGGCGATGCCCTTCAACTGCGTGGCGTTGGCGACTTTGAAGAGCATGCGGTCGATCGCGTACATCGGCTCCGACACCTCTTCGACGATTAGGACGTGGTCGGTCAGGTCGGGCAGCCACGGTGTGCCGATCAGCGAGGTCAGGATGCTGAGGTTGAATGCCGCTGACGGCCTCCCGTCGAGTCCCGGCTCAAGCCCTGCCCGATCGCCGCGTACCATCCAGCCTAGCGACCGCGCGACCGTCGCCTCGCCATCATGCCGGTTGACGTCGCTGACCATCGGGCCGTGCACCGGCCGCCCGATCCGCCGGGCGTAGAGCGCGCCGAGCAGGAATCCGACGTCGGAATAGCCGAGATACGTCTTGTGGCGCGCCGCGCGGCCGAGCTCGGGCATGACCATCGCCAGGATCCGGTTCGAGCCATAGCCACCGCGTAGGAACCAGATCGCATCGAACGCCGGATCGTTGGCATATTCGAGGAATGCGGCCGCCCTGCGGAAATCGGAACCGGCGAAGTGGCCGTCGGTCTCCAGGCACTGCGGGTGGAAGACGAGTTCGACCTCCGGGAACGCAGTGGCCGCGTAGGCGGTGATCTTAGCGATCGCCGCGGGATTGGTCCGGCTCGACGCGGCGAGGACACCGATGCGCATTGTTCGTGTTCCCGACCTTGCCCCGTTACCAAACCGCCCATATCGCGGGCCGATGGATATCAGCAAACCCTGTTTCTTCGTCGGCATCGGCGGCAGCGGCATGATGCCGCTCGCGATGATCCTCGCCGGCCGCGGCGCGACCGTTGCCGGCTCGGACCGAAACCTCGACCAGGGCCGCGTGCCTGCGAAGTTCGACGACCTCGCCGCCAAGGGCGTCGCGCTGTTCCCGCAGGATGGCAGCGGGATCGTATCGGCCGACCAGCTCGTCATCGCTTCCGCGGCGATCGAGTCGACCGTGCCGGACTTGATCGCCGCGGATGCGCTCGGCTGTACCCGCTCGACCCGTGCGGCGATGCTGGCGTCGCTGTTCAACGACAGCGGCCTGCCGATCGGGGTAGCGGGGACAAGCGGCAAGTCGACTGTAACTGGGATGATCGGCTGGATTCTGCATGCCGTGGGTCGCGATCCGACCGTCATGAACGGGGCGGTGATGAAGAACTTCGCCACCCCGGACGCCCCGTTCGCCAGCGCGCTGGTCGGCGAAGGCGAGGCGTTCGTCAGCGAGGTGGACGAGAGCGACGGATCGATCGCAGGCTATGCGCCGAAGATCGCGGTGCTGAACAATGTCAGTCTCGACCACAAGTCGTTGGAGGAACTGCGCGTGCTGTTCGGGGACTTCATCGCGAAGGCCGAGACGGCGGTGGTGAACGCGAACGATCCCGATGCGGCGGCACTGGCCTCGCGGCTGCCGCGCGGTCAGATCACCACCTTTGCGATCGATGCGTCGGCCGACCTGCGTGCCGAGAACCTCAAGCCGGAGCCGTTCGCGATCCGCTTCGACATCGTCTCACGCGGCGTGCGGACGCCGGTGAAGCTGGCCGTGCCTGGGCAGCATAACGTGTCGAATGCACTCGCGGCGATCGGGGCGGCGATGGCTGCGGACGTATCGTTGGCCGATGCGGTGAACGCGATTGCCGGGTTCACGGGCTTGCGTCGTCGCTTCGACCTCGTGGGAGAGGCTGGCGGGGTCGCGGTGATCGACGATTTCGGGCACAACCCGGACAAGATCGCCGCCACGCTCGATACGCTCCATGCGTTTCCGGGGCGGCTACTCCTGTTCTTCCAGCCGCATGGCTATGGGCCGTTGAAGGTCATGGGGCGCGAGCTGGTCGCTACGTTCGTCGAGCGGATGGCGGAGGACGACGTGCTAGTTCTGCCCGACCCCGCCTATTACGGCGGGACGGTCACGCGGGATGTCACCAGTGCGGACATCGTCGCGCACATCGTCGAGGGTGGTCGGGACGCACGGCACGTCGCCGACCGTGCCGAGGCCGCAGCGGCGCTGGTCGCGGAGGCGCGGCCGGGCGACCGGATCGTGGTGATGGGCGCGCGCGACGACACGCTGAGCGTGCTGGCGGCGGGAATGGTCGACGCCTTGGCCGCTACCTGATACAATACAAGACAGGAGACTGCCCATGTTCCGCCGCCTGTTCCTTGACCACCCCGCCACCGTCGGCGAGAGCTATGTCGAGCATTTCGGCGTCGCCGGGCGCTTCGGCATGACGATGATCAAGGGCGGCCTCGGCGCGCTGGTCCACGCCTTCGTACCGGCGCTGTGCAAGACCCGCGGGAGCGACACGGTCGCCGAACTCCACCGCCAGATGGTGCTAAAGCGCGGCGCGGTCGCCGCCGATCAGACGCAGATGAAGACGGTCGAATTCATCATCTGACGATGCTTCGGAAGCCCGCCGGTTTCCAAAGGTTAGGATAAAGTCACACCCAGGACGCGTTCGCGGCCGGGTTGAGGCCGCGTGCCCCTGCGCCAGCTGGGCGCTCCCCTACCAACAATTAGGCAAGCTCGTGTAAAGCGACATTGACTTGCTTATCATGGCATGACAAGTTTCCTTTACTGATTCGAAAGGACACTTGACCATGCATAAGAGTCCCGCTCTCCGCCGTTACAATTACACTGTGTTGGGCCTCAGCCTCGCTTACATGGGCGCGCTGTTTGGCATCGTTGCTCTGTTCAGGACCCGTCCGCCCCACGGGGCCCTCGCGTATGCCGCCGCCATCCTACCGGCGCTGCCACTGGTCGGAATTTTTCTGGCCTGGGGTCGCTATCTCACTGACGAGCCGGACGAATATATCCGAATGCTCACGATCCGACAGACGCTGATAGCGACTGGCTTCATGCTTTCGGCGACGACGATCTGGGGATTTCTAGAAAGCTTCGGCTTGGCTGTGCACATCCCCGCCTATGCGGCCGGTATCCTGTGGTTTGCCGGACTAATGCTGGGTGGTTGTGTCAATATCTTCGCGGTGAAGACCGGTCGCTCATGAAGAACCGCCTCAAGGTGTTGCGCGCCGAGCGGGACTGGAGCCAGGGCGACCTCGCCGACCGTCTCGACGTGTCGCGGCAGAGCGTCAACGCGATCGAGACGGGGCGCTATGATCCGTCGCTGCCGCTCGCGTTTAAGATCGCCGAACTGTTCGACCTCAGCATTGAAGACATTTTCACGAGCCCGTCGAAGGAGTCAGCGACATGATTTCACATCTCAAAACCCGTCTCGCCGCTACCGCCGTGACGCTGATGATCGTCCTGAATCCCGCCGCGAGCCACGCGCAGGCTGCGACCGCCGCCGCACCGAAGGTCGACGCCGTCGAGACGCAGATGCCGCACATCTCCGTGCAGACCATCGGCAAGGGCACGCCGGTGATCCTCGTTCCAGGGCTGTCGTCGCCGCGCGCGGTATGGGCGGGCGTCGTTCCTACCCTAGCAAAGTCGCACCGGGTGTATGTCGTGCAGGCCAACGGCTTCGGCGGCGACGATCCGCGCGCGAACCTGTCGCCTGGCATCCTCGATGGGATCGTCGCCGACCTGCACACGCTGATCGCCCAGTCGAAGCTCGGCAAGCCGGCCATCGTCGGGCATTCGATGGGTGGACTGGTCGCGCTGATGCTGGCCAAGGCGCATCCCGAGGACGTCGGCAAGCTGATGATCGTCGATTCGCTGCCGTATATCGGCGAGATATTCGCGCCTGGTGCGACGGTTGCGGCGCTCGAACCACAGGCCAAGGCGATGCGCGCCGGCATGGCGGCGGCGTACGGCAAGCCGGCGAACCCGGCGGCGAACGAGGCGCTTGCTGCGCGCATGGCACTGAAGCCCGCGTCGCGCGCGGCGGTTGCCGATTGGGCGGCCAACGCGGATGTGCGCGTCTCGGCGCAGGCGATGTACGAGGACCTGACGACCGACCTGCGTCCCGACATGGCGTCGATCGCAGCGCCGATTACGCTCGTCTATCCGTGGAACGCGGCGGGGCCGACCAAGCCCGTCGCCGATGCGCTCTATCGGAAGGCCTACGCGACGGCACCGCACGTGACCTTCGTCGATATCGGCGACGCGGCGCATTTCGTGATGCTGGATCAGCCTGCCGCGTTCCAGGCTGCACTCGACGCCTTTCTCCGTGACTGAGGGGCGGCTAAGGTGTCGGCATGACCGATACCGCCACCCCGCCTGCACCGACGCCGCCCGCCAAGGAGCGCCCCCTCGCCTCGCCTATCATCACACGCCCGCGGCCGAGGGCGTGACGGGACCGACGATCGTGTTCCTGTCGGGCTATGCGTCCGACATGATGGGGACCAAGGCCGTGACGCTGGAGGCGTGGGCGAAGTCCGAGGGGCGCGCGTTCCTGCGGTTCGACTATGGTGGCTGCGGGCAAAGCGAAGGCGCGTTCGAGGACCAGACCCTGGTCGACTGGCGCGACGACGTGCTGGCGATGATCGATGCGCTGGTGGAGGATTCGGCGATCCTCGTTGGATCGTCGATGGGCGGCTGGCTGATGCTGCTGGCGGCGAAGATGCGGCCCGATCTGGTCAAAGGTCTGGTCGGGATCGCGCCGGCACCCGACTTCACCGACTGGGGCTTCACCACCGACGAGAAGATGGCGCTGCTCAGCAACGGCCGGATCGAGCGCAAGAACCCCTATGGCCCCGAGCCGACCGTCTATACCCGCGCGTTCTGGTCGTCGGGCGAGGCCAACCGGCTGATGTTCGGCGAGATCGCGTTCGACGGTCCGGTACGGCTGGTCCAGGGGCAGCGCGATCCGGACGTGCCGTGGCACCGTACCGCGCGCCTTGCCGAGCTGTTGCGTTCAGCCGACGTGCAGACGTGGCTGGTCAAGGACGGCGACCACCGCCTGTCGCGTGACAGCGACATCTCCCTCATCATCCGGGCGGTCGAGGATGTGATCGCCGCCTTATGATCCTGATAGTGTTGCTTGCCGCTGCGCAGGCCGCCGCCCCCAGTCCAGCCGCCGCCCCTGCTGCCGGACCCGTCGATGTGCAAGGTGGTCGGTTCGCTCGCTGCGCCGCCCTTACGCAAAGCGACCCCGCCGCCGCACGCGCCGAAGCGGGTCGCTGGCGAATCAGCGGGGGACGGTATTTCGCGCGGCAATGCGCCGGGCTCGCCTTCGCCGCCGAAAAGAATTGGCCGTCGGCAGCAGCCGAATTCGAGGAAGCGGCGCGGGAGGCTCAGATCGCGAAGGACACGCGAGCAGCCAATTATTGGGCACAGGCTGGCAATGCATGGCTCGCCTCGGGGCAGCCCGCCAAGGCGCGTGTCGCGCTCGATTCCGCGCTTACCGCGGGATCGCTGACGGGACTGCCGCTGGGTGAAGCGCAACTGGATCATGCACGCGCGCTGGTCGCGGCGGGCGAGCTTGATGCGGCGCGGAGCGATCTCGATCTGGCGCTAACCACCGCCGGCGCCGACCCGCTTGCGTGGCTGTTGTCGGCGACGCTAGCCCGTCGGATGAGCAACATTCCGCGCGCCAAAGCAGATATCGCACAGGCGTTGAAGCGCTCGGCCGACGATGCGTCGGTTCAGCTGGAAGCGGGGAACATCGCGGCGTCGGCTGGCGACGAAGCGGCTGCACGGGAGGCATGGGGAACGGCTGCAAAATTGGCGCCGACGACCGATGTCGGACGCAACGCGGTTATGGCGCTCAAGCAGTTCGACGCTGCGAAATAATCTGGAATGCTAGGCCAGTCGTTCGCGACCGGCCCGGCATTCTGATCAGCGGCGGACCATCGTGCTGCGTGCGATCTTGCTCACCAGACCGGGCAACCCTGGATAGCTCGCCTTGTGATACGGCGAGACGGCATCGAGTTCGGCCGTGATGCGACGATGCGCCTCGCCCAGCGCATGATAGGGCAGTCCGGGCAACAGGTGGTGTAGCGCGTGGTAGCGCAGACCCACGGGTGCCCAGAGCGCGGGCAGCAACGCCGGCGGCGGGACGTTGACGGTATCAAGATACTGCGCGGTGACGGTCATCGGCTCGCCGTCATTCTCCCACAGATGCGCAACCAGCGTACGGACCTGGTTGAGGACCGCGAATGCAGAGGCGACCGCGAAGATCGTCACGAACGCGCGCAAAGGCAAGACACCGGTCACGGTGATCGCGATCAGCGTGATTGCCCACAGGCTCGCGGCCATCTCGAGCCGATCCCAATAAGCTTTTGCCTCGCCTTCGGGGGTCCGACGGCGGAACTGCGGATTGATCGCAAGGGCCGAATAGCGCTCGACGATCATCGTCCGCAGCTTCGGCGACAGCAGCGAGATCGGCGACAGGATCGCGAACCGGATCAGCAGCGCGATCGGTGCGAGCGCCGATACGACGATGAACAGCGGCAGCGTCCACGGCTTCATGAGCGCGAGCGGCAAATATTCGGGATCTTCGACCGTGCCGTAGCGGGTCTTGGCGTGATGGAGGTTGTGGACGCCCTCGTACATGAAGGACGGGGTCATCAGCGGCACGCCGACGAGCACGTTCCAGCCTAGCCGGAAGTTCGGGACGGAGGCATGCTTCATGTGGCTGACTTCGTGGATAAAGCTCAGCCCGCGATAGAGGCCCAGCATCGCCATTATGCCGGCGACGATCACCACCGGCGTCGACGTCAAGGTGGCCGCCACTGCCAGCGCGCCATAGCCGACAACCATCGATGCGATGAGGTCGGCCCAGTAGATCGCCGGGCGCGGCTTCACCAGATCGCGCGTCAGGTCTGCGGCTGCACGCAGCATCGCCTTGTCGTCGGCAACGCGCTCCATCCCTCCGACACGGGGCGAAACTGCGGGAATGGAAGCTGGAGCGGCCGTGCCGCGAGCGAGGCTGAGCGATGTGTCCATGGGCATATCCATTGCCCGAAGATAGTGGCGGTACCGTGGCATTTACAGGCCGCGCGGATGCCGCCGTGCCGGAGGAAACCCGATCACTCTGACAGGGTCTTGCGATGACGCAGGTGTCACTCGCCTTTATTCGCTTCGCTGGGTAGACACGCGCAACTGCGTATTCGGGAACACGACATGGCCAAGCTCATCATTCGACCGGTCGAGACCAAGAAGGACCGCAAGATCTTCATCGATCTGCCGTTCCGTCTCTATGCCGACGATCCCAATTGGGTGCCGCCTTTAAAATCGGAAGCGCTGGGACTGATCACGCCCGAGAAGAACGGCTGGTTCAGCCATGCCAAGGCGCAACTGTTCCTGGCCGAGGAAGACGGCCGCGTGGTCGGGCGCATCTCGGCGCATATCGATACGCTCGCGCTGACGATGCCCGCCGAGCAGGGGGTTCGGGCCCGGCGTCGGCCAATGGGGCTTGATGGAAGCGGAGCGGCAGGACGTGTTCCAGGCGCTGCTGGAGCGCGCCGAGACGTGGCTGCGCGAGCAGGGCATGACGCGGGCGCTCGGGCCGATCAGCATGTCGATCTGGGAGGAACCGGGCCTGCTGATCGACGGATACGACCATCCGCCGACGATCATGATGGGGCACGCCAAGCGCGAATATCGCGGCTGGATCGAATGGGCGCAGTACCGCCCGATCAAGCAGCTGATGACCTATGAGGTCGACGTCACGAAGCAGTTCCCGCCGATCGTCCAGCGGATCATCAAATCGGGTGAGAAGAACCCGCGGATCAGCGTCCGCAACGTCGACAAGACCAAGTTCGAGGAGGAGGCGGCGATCATCCTGTCGATCCTCAACGACGCGTGGCGCGACAATTGGGGCTTCGTGCCGCTGACCCCGCCGGAGATCAAGGATGTCGGCGTGAAGCTCAAGCCGATCGTCTTCAACGACCTGATCCGTATCGCCGAGCTGGACGGCAGGCCGGTCGCGTTCATGATCACGCTGCCGGACCTCAACGAGGCGATCAAGCCGCTCAACGGGAGCCTGTTGCCGTTCGGTTGGGCGAAGCTGTTGTGGTGGCTGCGCAAACCCAAGGTGCGGACGGTGCGCGTGCCGCTGATGGGGGTGGTGAAGGAACTGCAGGCGTCGCGGATGGCGAGCCAGCTGGCTTTCATGATGATCGAATATATCCGCCGCGCCTCGGTCGATAAATACGGTGCGCAGCGCGCGGAGATCGGCTGGATCCTGGATGACAACCAGGGGATGCGGTCGATCGCCGAGACGATCGAGAGCCGGGTGAACAAGGTGTACCAGGTGTACGAGCGGGTGCTTTAGGTAAGAGCGGGAAGCGTTCTCGGCCTGAGATAGCGTGTTCTCCCGCGAAGGCGGGGGCCCAGTCTGGGCTCCCGCCTTCGCGGGGGAACAAGGAGGCGAGGACGGCTCGGCATTGTCGCGCCGCCCCTACTCCCGCTCCCCCTTACCGAACGGCATTTTCAGCGTCACTGCGGCCCCCCTGCCCGCTTGCGCCGGGTAGCTGCGTTCGGATCGCGTGGACATTCCCCTTGCCGCCACCCGGCAGCCGGAACGACAGCGGGTCACCCCGCGGCGGCTGGACCGGCGCCGCTAGCGTCGCCAGCCTTTGGTCGGTCGAACGCGCACAGACGACGATCTCGCCATCGGGGTCGGTCTGGACCGGACACGGCATCGTCGGCCTAGCAGGCCGCTTGCGCAATTCAGGTGGAAGCGGCGGCCCGGCAACCGCTTGAAGCAGGAGCAGGCCGGCCAGCATCTAGAAGCGCCGGGATATGCCAGCATATAGCCGCGCATCCGGCGTATTGGCGTTCAACCCCGCCGCACCGAATAGGTCGAACTGCAGATTGTCGTTCGCCATCCATGCGAGCGACAGCGCCGCGACGGCCTGCGTCTCATGCTCCTGCGGATCGTCGTCGCGGAGCGCCTGCATCTCGCCGGTCAACGTGAACGCCTTGTCGAGCTTCACGGCCAGGCCGGCGGTCGAACTATAGGCGAGATGCCGGCCATTGCCGTCCTGATCGACCGCCGCATCGATTTCCGGCGTCAGGTCGAGCGAGACCGTGTCGGATATCTCGTAGGTCACGGGGACGAGGAACCCTGCGCCCCAATCACCGGCGCCGATCGACGAACGGCCAACCGGCAAAGTCACGAACGGCAGCACCGATACCGACAAGCCGGCGCCGTCGGGATTGTGGAGGTTCGCCTTCATCCCGAGCGACACGTCGCCGACACCGTTCACCGTATCGACGCGGGTCGAATCGCGCATCCGGTCGTGCCCGAATGGCGTCCAACCGATCCGCGCCTCCATCGAGTCGCTGACGCCGACGCGAACTAGCGTGTCGCCGAACAGGATGTTGTCCTCTCGCGAGCCCGGTTGGTCGTCGCGCGTCCAGTCGGCGATCGACGTCTCGACCGAGATCTTGCCGGGCGCCATCGTGCAGGCGGGCGTATCGATGCCAGGACGATCAGGGCAATATTCGCGGTCCTGCGCCATCGCCGCGCCGGACAGGCTCGCCAGGGCGATACCGATCAGTAGCCGTTTCATCGCAGGCGGACCCAGGTCGGCGCGTGGTCGCTGGCCTTTTCCCGCCCGCGATAGGCCTTGTCGACGCCGGCATCGATCATTCGGTCGGCGGCCTGCGGGCTGAGCAGGAGGTGGTCGATGCGGAACCCGGCGTCACGCTGCCATGCGCCCGCTTGGTAATCCCAGAACGTCCATACGCCACCCTTGGGGAATTGCGTGCGGAGCGCGTCGGTCCAGCCCTGTGCGACGAGCGCGCGGTAATGCTCGCGACTTTCGGGCTGCATAAGCGCGTCGTCCTGCATCGCGCGGACGGAGAAGGTATCGTCGTCGTTGGCGATGACGTTGTAGTCGCCGGCGAGGATGGCCGGCTTTTCCTCCGCATGCAGGACGCGCGCACGGGCGGCGAGGCGGTCCATCCAGCGGAGCTTGTAGTCGAATTTGGGGCCGGGCTGCGGGTTGCCGTTGGGGAGGTAGAGAGCGGCGACGATCAGGCCGTCGATCTCCGCCTCGATGTAGCGGCTGTGCTCGTCCCTCTGGTTCGCCTTCGAGACCGCGCTGGCGGACGACGGGCGTGCCGCTCTTCGCGAGGATCGCGACGCCGTTCCAGGCCTTCTGGCCGTGCCAGACTGCCCCGTATCCGGCGGCTTCGATGTCGGCGATCGGGAAGGTGTCGTCGCTCGACTTCAGTTCCTGTAGACAGACGATGTCGGGCTGGTCTTCGGTGAGATACTCGATCAGTCGCGGCAACCGCGCCTTGATGCCGTTGACGTTGTACGTGACGATTTTCATGGCAGTCTCAGACCGAGAAGCTGGAACCGCAGCCGCAACCCGACGCGGCGTTGGGGTTCTCGACCTTGAATGCGGCGCCGGCGAGCGACTCAACGTAATCGACCGCACAGCCACGGACGAGGTCGATGCTGACGCTGTCGACGACGAGCTTCACGCCGTCATGCTCGGCGATCACGTCATCGAACTCGACCGAATCGGCGAACCCGAACTTGTACTGGAACCCGGAACAGCCGCCGCCGTCGACCGAGAGACGCAGGATCGCCGGCTTCCCCTGCTTGACGGCGATCGCCGCGACGCGCGCCGCAGCGGAGGGGGTTAGGATGATGTCTTGAACCAGCGTTGCCATGAGCTGGAGATAGGGGGTTGCGCTATCCGCGGCAACCTTGGGGTTGATCAGTCCTGCGCGGCGGGGCCGCTCGTCGAAACCGGGATCGCGTTTACCGAGCGGTCCTGTGCGGCGAGCAGGTAATCCGCGGTGGTCAGGAACGGCACCGGGTTGACCGCGTGGCCATCGATGCGGACTTCATAGTGAAGATGCGAGCCGGTCGAGCGGCCGGTCGAGCCCATCAGTGCGATCAGCTGGCCGCGAACGACGCGGGCGTTATCGCCGACGAGGATCTTCGACAGATGGCCGTAGCGGGTCGCGATGCCCTTGCCGTGGCTGATCTCGACCATGTTGCCGTAGCCGCCCTGGCGACCGGCGTGCGCGATGATGCCGTCGGCGGTGGCGTAGATCGGCGTGCCGACCGGGCCGGGAATGTCGACGCCGGCATGCATCGCCGCGGTGCCGCGAAAAGGATCGGAGCGGATGCCGAAATTGCTGGTGAACGAAAGCGAGTGGACCGGCTGGACCGACGGGATCGCGATCACACCCTGCTGCGTCGCGTCGAGCTTCTTCCAGGTCTGGAACAGCGTGCGAAACTGCGCGTCGGCGCGGAGATCGGCGGTGGCTTCCTCGGTGTTCGCGGCGATCATCGGACCACCGGTTGCAGCAACGTGGTGCGCTACCTTGGAGGCGACGACCTGAGCCTGGGCAGTGGCACCGACCGTGGCCATCCCCATTACTGTTGCGGCGACCGCCAAACGGCGAAACGTGAACGACTTGGACACCATCGACACGGCCTTAACGCGCGTCACGATGGCTGCTGCGGTAAATTCGACCATTGGTCCCCGACACAAAAATGCAGGGCCGTTCGCTTCAAGGCGGACGGCTCCGAAACTCTGTCCTGACTCGCAGCCCCTCCGCGCACCAGACAGTCTGGGTTAGGCCGGATACCGCCGTTCCGGGCAATAGCCCCGCGCGGTCGGCGCGGCGGAGCGGCAGGTTGATGCGGCGAGTTGATGCAAATCGAGACGATTGCAAGGGAACAGGAAGCCGACGACGACATCGAACGTGAAATGTCGGCGAATCTCCGAACGTTACTGCGGGCTGTTCAGAGCGCCTTGGCGGCGGCCAGAACCGCTTCGGCATGCCCCGCTACGCGGACCTTGTGCCACGCCTTGGCCAGCGTGCCGTCGGCGCCGAACAGGAACGTCGCGCGCTCGATGCCCATGTACTTGCGACCGTACATCGCCTTCTCGACCCACACGCCGAAAGCCTCGCAGGCAACACCTTCGACATCGCTGGCAAGCCGAACCGCAAGCCCATGTTTTGCCGTGAATTTTGCGTGCGACGCTGCACTGTCTTTGGACACGCCGACGACAGTAACGCCCGCCTCTGCGAAAGCGTCGGAAAGTGCGGAGAAGTCCTTCGCCTCGGTGGTGCAACCGGCTGTGTCGTCCTTCGGGTAGAAATACACCACCAGCGCGGCGCCGAGGCTCGCGAGCGAAACCACCGCGTCGTCGATCGTCACCGACACGTCGGGGATCTTCGAACCTTCATCCATCCTGCTCTCCCGTCACCTGCGCCCAGAACCGGCGGACCTCCTGCCGCGTCGTTTCCAGCGTGGCAACCACCGCTGCCCAGTCCGCCACCCCAATCGCGCGCGCGATGAGGTCCTCCGTGGCATGCCCCGGCGGCGCGGCATCGGGCGCGACAAGCCGCAACGTCACGAGCAAACGCGTGAGGACGTCGTGCGCCGGTCGAAGTGACGGCGGGATCAGGCCTTGCCGGATCAGCGCGTCGATCGCGGTTCCCAGATTAGGATCGAAGCCGGCCCTGTTCACGAGCTGGACGACATGGGTCGCGAATTCGAGATCGACTAGGCCGCCGGGCAGCAGCTTGGCGTCGAGTGCCCCCTTGGGCGGTTTGTGCGCGGCCATGTCGCTGCGCATCGTCCGTGCGTCGGTGATCACGTCGCGCGCCGGTCGGTCGCCCTCGAGCACGCCGCGAACGATCGCCGCTACCGCATCCCCGAGCCTCGGTCGATCCGAACACCGGGCGAGCGCGGGTGAGCGCCATGTGCTCCCAGGTCCAGGCATCCTCGCGCTGGTAACGGGCGAAGCGGTCGAGCGTGACGACCAGTGGCCCCTGCCCGCCAGATGGCCGCAACCGGGTGTCGATCTGGTACAGCGGCCCGGCGGCGGTCGCGACCGACAGAGCGCCGGTCAGCCTCTGTGCGAGACGATTGTAATAGAGCGTTGCGCCGAGCGGCTTCGGGCCGTCGGACTCGGCGGCGAAATCGCCCGTAAACAGATAGATGAGATCGAGATCGGACGCGTGGGTCAGCATCGCGCCACCCATGCGACCTAGCGCCAGCACCACGAGTTCGCTGTCCGGCACGCGGCCATGGACCTTCGCGAATTCCTCGATCGTGGCGCAGGCGAGGACGCCGATCGCCGCCTCCGCGACGCGTGCATACCCTGCCGCGACATCGAGCGGATCGGACGCACCGGCGACAATCTGTGTCCCGAGCGCAGAATCGAAGCTCGCCGACGACGCGGCGGACATGGTCGAGCCTGGACTGATAGTCGCCGCCCGCCTCGCCCGCGCGCATGATCGCTTCGAGCATGGCGACGTCGCTGACTGGTTCGAACGCGGTCGCGTCGATCAGCCCGTCGAGCAGATCGGGACGGCGGCCGAGATCGTCCGCGAGCGTGGGCGCATGGCTCAGGATGGCAGCGAGCAATGTGGCCAGGCCCGGTCGCGCCTCCAACAAGCGGAAGATGTTGATCGCGCTCGGCAGGCGTTCGAGCAATGCGTCCAATCGGAGCAGCGCGGCCTGTGGGACAGGAGCAGCCGCCAGCGCGGGGACGAGCGTCGGCAACACCGCCTCCAGTGCCTCACGCGCGGCCGGACTGCGCAGCGCGGGATAGGCGCCGCCCCGCCACGCCTCGATCCGCCGACGTGCCGATTCGGGCTCGTCGAACCCCGCTGCGGCAAGATCGGCTTCCAGAGTCACCGCGTCATGCGAGAAGGCCGGCCGGACGGCATCGTCGAGCGCGTCGTAGATCCGGCCGGTCGCCGTGACGCGCGGTTCGAGCAACGCCAATAACGCACCCGAATCGTCCAGCCCGTGCAGTTTCGCCACGCGGTCGAGCGCATCGCCGGTCGGCAAGGCGTGCGTCTGGCGGTCGTCGATCATCTGGACGCGGTGCTCGATCGTTCGAAGCAGCGTGTAGCCGTCGATCAACGCAGTCGATTCATCTGTGCCGATCCAACCTGCCTCGGCCAGCCTGGTGAGGGCATCGCGGGTTGCGGGCGCGCGCAGGGCGGGATCGCGGCCGCCGTGGATCAGCTGGTGGATCTGCGCGAAGAACTCGGCCTCGCGGATGCCGCCACGGCCGCGCTTCAGGTCATAGCCGGGGCCGAACGCCTGACCTTGCGAATGATGATCGCGGATCCGCGCGGAGATGCCGCGGATTTCGCCGATCGCGCCAAAATCGAGCGCGCGACGCCACACGAACGGGCGGATAGCGTCGAGGAACCGCTGGCCGAGCGCGATGTCACCGGCGGCTGCGCGCGCCCGAATGAACGCGGCGCGCTCCCACGGCAGCGCCTGTGCTTCGTAATAGCCGATCGCCGCATCGACCGGCAGCGCGATCGGCGTGATCTCGGGCGATGGGCGCAGGCGAAGGTCGACGCGCAGGACATAGCCGTCGCCGTCGCGCGCCTGGAGCAGTTCGACGACGCGCTTGCCGATCCGGACCGCCGCCTCTTCAGGCTCCTCGCGCAGACGCCGGGGCAGCGTCGCCGGATCGAACAACAGGATCGGATCGATGTCCGACGAATAATTGAGTTCGCCACTCCCCTGCTTGCCGAGCGCGATGGCGACGAAGCCAAGCGGTTCGGCACCAGGGGTCCGCTCCTCAATCGCGGTGCGGATCGCGGTGTCGAGCGCATAGTCGGCAAAGCGGGTCAGCGCGCCGGTCACGGCGGTGAGATCGAGAACGCCGGCCAGGTCGCCGATCGCGACGTTGAGCGCCATCGCGCGCCGTTCGACGCGCAGGCGACGCGCGACCGGCATATCGGCCTCGGCGCTCGACAAGGAGAGGTCCAGCTTGCCAGCCGCCAGCGATCGCGCCAAGTCCGGCTCACGGTTGAGGACCATCGCCAGGAATGGGGACCAAAGTCTTGCGCGATCCAGCGCGGCGTTTATCGCCTGTTCAGGTGAGACTAAAGCCATACGACATCGCTATAATCCGCTGCCGACGCGTGTCACGATAAAGCAACGAAACCGCTATTGGCCCGTTATAGCGAACATGACTTACGCATTCCTCACGATCAGGCGCGAAGAGAACGGCCAGCAGGTCGTGCGCCGCCCCCGCGCGACCGACGTGATCGGTCACGCACTACGTGGCGCGTTCGACGACACGCACTCGGTACCCGACGATATGATGATGATGTTGCGCCGACTGGACGCGATGCCGCATCGCTTGAACTGAGCGATACGGCATTCGTCAGTTGGGTTCAGCGACCGCGGCTGAGTTCTTCGACATCGCCCATGATCGAATCAAGCGCCGTCTTGCTCGTATCTGTATCATGATCACGTCGCGATGGTAGCGAACCATCGGTGAGGATCGTTTCGAGGGCAACGCGTCCACGCGCCACGCGGCTTTTGATCGTACCGACTGCGACGCTGCAGATTTCAGCAGCCTCTTCGTACGCAAAGCCGCCAGCACCAACTAGGATCAGCGCTTCACGCTGCGGCTGAGGCAGATGCATCAACGCACGCTGCATGTCGCCGAGTTCGACATGGCGATCCTGGCTCGCAGGCGCGGCAAGAATGCGGTCGGCGACCAGATCGTCCCATTCGCCCTTGAAGCGTGCACGACGCATCTGGGACAAATACAGGTTTCGGAGGATGATGAACGTCCACGCGCGCATGTTCGTCCCAGCCTGGAACCGAAGACGCGCGGCCCAAGCCTTGAGCAGCGTTTCCTGCACGAGATCGTCGGCAAGATCGCGGCTACCCGACAACGAGCGACCGAACGCACGCAAATGCGGGATTACCTGAGCAAGCTGAACCTTGAACTCGGCATCCGACAAGGAGACATGCTCGACCGGCTCGACAACGTTCTCGATTTCGTCGTCCACGGGCGAAGCAGGCTGGGTCATGGTAATCCGATCAATCCCGATAAAACACTGCCGTACGCGGACGACAGACATAGGCACAGGTCGCGGGAAATACCAGCGACCTGCTCATAATCCGGCTCAGCGCAGGATTATAAAGCCAAAGATAACAATGACCAAGACGAGGGAGATCGCCAGGATGTACCGGGTCATGTGCGGCGTGGCGCCAGCCCGTGCATCCTCGGTATCGATATGAATTGGTTCGTTCGGATCAGCCATAATCACCAAACTCGCGAAAAACGTTTTGGGTCCGTAACCGTCTTGCGGTCACGAACCCGATACGCGCCGCCGCTTCAGGCAGTCGGGACGGTCGCCTGGTCGAAGAACAGGGCCTGGCTGATCGCGGCCTTCACGGTCGACCGCTGGAACGGCTTGGTGATCAGGAACGTCGGCTCGGGACGCTCGCCGGTCAGCAAACGCTCGGGGAACGCGGTGATGAAGATCACCGGAACCTCGAATTCAGCCAGGATATCCTTGACCGCGTCGATGCCCGAGCTGTCGTCGGCAAGCTGGATGTCCGCGAGGACGAGGCCGGGACGCGTTTCCATCGCCAGCGCGACGGCTTCGTCACGCGTGACCGCAACGCCGGTGACGTCGTGGCCAAGATCGCGGACGATCGTCTCGATATCCATCGCGATGATCGGTTCGTCCTCGATGATGAGAACCTTGGCGCGGGTCTGGTTTTCGATCTCGGACAACGCATCCGCGACCAGATCGTCGACTTCGCTGGTATCGACCTCGATCAGATACGCCGCGTCCTCCGGCGTGAAGCCTTCCATCGCGGTCAGCAGCAGCGCCTGACGCGAAAGCGGGGTCATCCGGGCGAGGCGAGCGCGGGCGACGGCTTCGTGACCTTCGGAATCGGTCGCAGTCTCGTCAGCGACTTCGTCGAAGTTCGCCGAGTTCCAGATCGCCTGGAACATCCGGTACAGGCCGAGACGGGGATCGACGTCGCGGGGGAATTCCTCAGGCGCGGCGACGATCGCCTCGAGCGTGGCGCGCACATATTTGTCGCCGTGCATCTGGCTGCCGGTCAGGGCCCGGCCGTAGCGCCGCAAAAATGGAAGGTGCGGTGCAAGTTGCTGTCCAAGAGACATGGGTAACGAATACTCCCTGATCCTACGCGGCCCCTCATGTGTCGGGTGGCTCGCGTCATTGCAATGGTGTCGGTCGAAAATGCCCCGTGTCCACGCCATCGCCGCCAAGTATCGGCCGCGATCGAGCGGAGATGCGTATTTTTCGCTCGGGTGTGGAACCATCCAGACGCTATTTGGTTTCACGAACATCTTTCGCGAGTATGTAGTCCGGTGCCCATGGGCGCAGTTTTGCTCGTCATCACATATTGGTTTGCGTCGTGCAGGGGGAAGTTTTGAGTTTGGGCCACGACACGGAGAAGACAGTGCCTGCAACGAAGCCCGCCAAGGTCCCTGATAAGGACCAACAAATGGGTTCGGCGCTGCGTTCGGTGTATCAGAAGACCGTGGACGAGACGATCCCGGACGACCTTCTCGAACTCCTCGGCAAGCTGGACTGACGGTGGGCCGCGAGCCCATAGCGACCGCTCCAGATACGACCTCCCCGGAGCCAGCGCCGCTAAATGATCGCCGTCTGCTGTCCGCGATGGGCAGTTTACCCACCGGCGCCAAACTTTTCCTGATCATCAGTGCGGCGCTCTTGCCGTTGGCCTTGATCGCGGTGTTTGCCACGTTGCAGACTACGCGACTGGCCGATGCAGAGGCGCGTGCTCGGTTGCGCGTGACGGCGGACGAAAGTGCGCGCGCCATCGCAATCGAACTCGTCGGCGACATGACCGCGCTTCGGGTTGCGGTGAACGCGCTCGGGACGGACCCTGCTGATGCACCGAGTTGCGCACGCGCCCAGGGCGTGTTCGCGCAGCAGTCGTCGGCCGGCACGCGCTTCATCATCACCGACCGTGCAGGCCATGTCCTGTGCGGCGTTCCGCTGCCCAACCCGGTGACCGTGCGGCAGGACAACATGCCGGTTGCGGCAGCGATCGTCCCCGACAATGGGCTGATCCCTCGCGATTTCCGGACCCAGCGGCGACACGTCCGCCCGCGCCTTCTTCCCACGCGCGTTCCTGGAGAAGATCGGACGTCCCTCGACTCGAGCGTCGGCATTCAGCAGCGCGATCGTACTCGACGAGGACGCGCTTCACCTCGAGACGATTGCCGACGAGCGCCCGCTTGATCGCATGGAAACGATGCGTACCGAACTCGGCGTCGCCGGGCTTGCCTTGCGGACCAGCATCCGCAGTGCGCCGGTGACGTCGTCGCTGATCGTGGCAATGCTGTTGCCGCTGCTGATGTGGATCGCCGCGGCGAGCATAGCGTGGTTCGTGGTCGACCGGCTTCTGATCCGCCCGCTCCGCCGTCTACGCGGTGCAGTGGCCGCCTTCACGCCCGGCGAGGAACTCGACTTCGGCACCGTCCACACTTTGCCTGCCCAGGAGATTCGCGAACTCGGCGAAACGTTCCAGTCGATCAGCCGGACCGTTGCGCTGCACGAGGCCGGCCTTGCCGAAGGACTGGTGCGCCAGACCAAGCTTACGCGCGAGGTGCACCACCGCGTGAAGAACAATCTTCAGGTCATCTCGAGCCTGATCAACTTTCATGCCCGCAGCGCACCCAGCCCTGACGCCACCGCAGCCTATTCGTCGATCCAGCGTCGCGTCGATGCGCTGGCCGTAGTTCACCGCAACCATTTTGCCGAGCTCGAGGAAAACCGTGGGCTGAACCTGCGGACGATGATCGGCGAACTTTCCGCCAATATTCGCGCGACCGCGTCGGATCGCTCGCACGGCTTGGGCATCACGCTCGATATCGATCCGTATCTGGTCAACCAGGACGTCGCGGTCGCGCTGGCGTTCCTGGTGACGGAGACGATCGAACTGGCGATGAGCTGCGATCCGGCGGCTCAGATCAGGATCGTGGTCAAGCCGGCCGACAAGCTTGCCGACAAACCGGACCGGGCGGTTGTCCGCGTCGTTTCGCGTGCGCTGGTCGAGAGCGATGCGTTCCGAGAGGCCCTGTCGCGCTATGGTCGCGTCATGGAAGGCCTGTCGCGCCAGTTGCGGTCGCCTCTGCACCACGATCCTCTCGTCGGCGCGTACGAGATCGCCTTCGCCATTACGGGGCGCGACTAGGCCTTTTCTGCAACGTCGGCTGATCCATATCAAACGCCGCATTTAATTGGATAGATTCGAAGAAAATCGGGAACCGACCATCGCCGTTGCCGTTCTACACTTCGGATAGCGACTTTATGCCCCCCGCTCTCGCTGTCCAGAACACAGGCCCGGTAGCACACCCTCCCCCCTGGTGATGCTGCCGGGCCTTTATTCCAGAAATAGTCTTTTCCTGCCGGGCGTTGGTTCCAGCGGCGGAACGAATGGCGCCCCCGAACATTCCCCCTCCCGTGGCATTTAAGCCCTTCTAGGAGGAAGTATCATGCGTAAGTTGGTTGGACTGGCGATTGTAGCCAGCGCTTTGATGGTGTCGGCATGCAACACGGTCGAGGGCGCAGGCAAGGACGTGGCTTCGGCGGGCAAGACCGTCGCGAAGACCGCGGACAACGCCAAGTAAGCCTTTGCGCTTATGATAATGAAACGGGGCCCGGTGCACATGCACCGGGCCCCGTTTTCATATCGGCACTGCTATTTGTCTAAGCGCCGTGGCTCGGGTCAGCTCTCGACGATGTCGGTGGACTCGCCCTCGACCGCCTTGGCCTTCGCCCGGCTGCGCTCGGTGAACCAGATCCCGATCAGCGCGAGTTCGTACAGGATCACCAGCGGGATCGCGAGCAGCAGCTGCGAGCCGATATCCGGCGGCGTCAGCACCGCTGCAATCGCGAACGCCGCGACGATCGCATAGCGCCGCGCGCCGATCAGTTGCTTGCGCGTGACGATCCCTGCCCGCTCCAGCAGCATCAGCAGGACCGGCAGCAGGAACGAGATACCGAAGCCGAACAGGAACTGCATCGTAAACGACAGGTAGTTGCCGATCGCAGGCAGCGCCTCGCGGTGGATCCCGCCGACCATCCCGTCGAAGCCGAGCAGGAAGTGCAGCGCCATCGGAATCGCAACGTAATAGGCCATCGCCGCGCCGGTAAGGAACAGGACGGGCGTCGCGAGGATGAACGGCAGCAGCGCGCCGCGTTCCTTCTTGTACAGGCCGGGCGCGACGAACTGCCACACCTGGTTCGCGATCACGGGGAATGACAGCATCATCGCGGCGAAGAACGCCACCTTGATCTGGACGAAGAACGCCTCGAAGATCTCGGTGTAGATGACCTTGTTCTGGCCGGCTGCGAGCAGCGGGTGAACCAGGAAGCCGAAGATGTTCTCGGCGAAATACATCGCCACCGCGAACGTCACGACCAGCGCGGCGATGCAATAGAGCAACCGCCGCCGCAGCTCGATCAGATGGTCGAGCAACGGCGCCCGGCTTTCGTCGATCTCGCTCATGTCTGGCTTTCGGCGTTATGGTGGGTAGTCACGACCGCCGCGTTCACGATGACGCCACCTCGGACTTACCGGTCTTGTCGTCAGGATGGGGCGCGGTCGCGGCCGGCGTATCCAGCGGCCCGTCGAACAGGTCCGGACCGCGATCCGCCAATGGCTTATGCTCCTGCTCGGCCGGTACCGGCGAAGCATGCTCCGAAGCAGCAGCCACCACGGGCTTCTCGACCATCACCGGCTCGTCGGTATGATCGACGGACCGATAATCGCGGCGGTGCTCCTCCGTCTCCGGCGAGTGCACCACCTGCGTGGTTTCGGCCGTCGAGTCCGTGCCCGTCTGCGGATGCTCGCGCATGATGCGTTCGTTTTCTGACGCCCAGCGCTTTTCCATCTCTTCGAGTTCTGCCTCGCGGACCATCGAATCGAAGCCCGAACGAAACTGCCGCGCGACGCCGCGCGCCTTGCCGACCCAATAGCCGACCACGCGCATCGCCTTGGGCAGGTCCTTCGGACCGATCACGACGAGCGCGACGAAAGCCACGAGCAGAAACTCGGAGGGCGCGATATCGAACATTCAGCCGCGCCTATCTAGGGTCGTCAACTCTGCCGGCTTCAGGCAGGACGGTCGTCACGGACGCGATTGCCGTCGCGATCGAACGCGGGATCGGCAGTCTTCTGCGCTTCGATCCGGGCCGATGGCTTGGCCGGCGTCTCGTCGTCGTTCTCGGACATGCCCTTCTTGAAATTCTTCACGCCCTTGGCGACGTCGCCCATCAGGTTCGAGAATCGGCCACCGCCGAGAAGGAGGATCGCGACGACCGCGAGAACGAGCAAGTGAATCGGGCTAAAACCGCCCATGGCAATTCTCCTGGAAACTGAACCCTATCTAAGCCTCATCCTGACGCTTTGCCAGCCACCTCGCCATCTTCCCGGTCGTCTTCGCCATCTTCGAGCCGATCGAACGCCAGATCGACCGGATCGAGCAGCCCCGCGGCACGCAGATCGTCGATTCCGGGCAAGTCGCGGCGGCTCTGGAGGCCAAAATGGACGAGGAACGCAGGGGACGTCGCAAACATCAGCGGGCGTCCCGGTACTTCGCGTCGTCCAGCCGGCTTCACCCAGCCCGCCTCCATCAGGACGTCGAGCGTCCCCTTCGAGATCTGCACCCCCGAATCGCCTCGATTTCCGCGCGGGTCACGGGCTCGTGGTAGGCGATGATCGCGAGCGTCTCGATTCCTGCGCGGCTAAGCTTGCGCGGTTCCTCGCGGTCGCGACGGAGCATGTGCGCCATGTCCGGCGCAGTCTGGAACTGCCAGCGCTCGCCGCGTCGAACGATGGCGATGCCACGACCGGCATAGTCGGTGGTCAGTTGGTCGAGCGCCGCTCGGACGTCACCGTTGCCGACATGCGCGCGAATCGCGTCGAGCGTCAGCGGGGTCTCGGCCGCGAACAGCACTGCCTCGACAGCGCGCGTGAAGTCGTCGGGCGGGGTCACGCGCGGGTTCTCAGATACAGCGGCGCGAAGGGCGACGCCTGGCGCAGTTCGATCCTGCCCTGCCGTGCGAGTTCGAGCGCCGCGACGAAGCTCGATGCCAGCGCCGACCGCCGGAGACGCTCGCCCGCGTCGGGGAGGAAGCTTTCGATCACGCTCCAGTCTATCCGTTCGCCGACCAGCATCGACACGCGCTCGAGCGCCGCCTCTAGCGTCATCACTTCGCGGTCGGCGACCACGTGCATCACCGGCCGCGTCCGCGCGGAAATGCGGCCGTACGCGGCGATCAGGTCGAAGATCTCGGCTTGCCACGCGGCCTTGCGCACCGTCCGTAGCCCCTCGGGCGCGCCGCGCAGGAACACGTCGCGCCCGGTGCGATCCCGCGCCATCAGCCGCGCACCGGCCTCACGCATCGCACTCAACCGTTCGAGCCTCAGTTGAAGCCGCAGCGCCAGTTCCTCCGGATCGGGCTCGGCGAGCGGATCGCGCGGCAGGAGCAACGCCGACTTCAGATAGGCGAGCCATGCCGCCATCACGAGATAGTCGGCGGCGAGTTCGAGCTTCAGCGCGCGCGCGGAATCGACGTACGCCAGATACTGCTCGACCAGTGCGAGGATCGAGATCTTCCGCAGATCGACCTTCTGCCCGCGCGCGAGCGACAGCAGCAGATCGAGCGGCCCCCTCCCATCCGTCGAGATCCAGGGTCAGTTGCGCGTCGTCCATCGCCGGACGCTACAGTGCACGCTGCCAAGCATCCACCCCACGTTTGACCCACGACCATATGAACCGTACACGCTTCGTATGGTCAGAATGAATGTGAGGCTTGAATGGGTATCGTGAAGATCGACGACGCGCTGCACGAGGACGCGCGGCGGGCGAGCCAGGTGCTGTGCCGGTCGATCAATGCGCAGGCGGAGTTCTGGATGAAGATCGGCATGCTCGCCGAGGCCAACCCGACGCTGTCGTTCAACGACATCGTCACTGCGCAACTCGCTGCCGCGTCGGTGCGCGTCGCCGACAAAACGGCAGCCTGAGATGGTGAAGACGCCGGCAGAACTGGCGCTGATGCGCGTATCGGGCGCTTTGCTGGCGTCGGTGTTCGAGATGCTCGACGAGCAGGAGCTGGCGGGGCTGTCGACGTTGCAGGTCAACGACATGGTCGACCGCTACATCACCGACGACCTCGCCGCCCGCCCCGCGAGCAAGGGGCAATATGGCTTCGAGTTTGTCCTGAACAGCTCGATCAACCACGTCGTCTGCCACGGCGTGCCGAACCCGCGCGATATCATCCGCGACGGCGACATCGTCAATCTGGACATCACGCTGGAGAAGAACGGCTTCATCGCCGATTCAAGCAAGACGTACATGGTGGGCACCGTTTCGCCCGCTGCAAAGCGCCTCGTGCGGGTCGCGCAGGAGGCGATGTGGCAGGGTATCCGACAGGTCCGGGCTGGCGCGCATCTCGGCGATATCGGCTTCACGATCGAGCGGCACGCGAAGAAGCACGGCTATGCGGTGGTGCGCGACTATTGCGGGCACGGCATCGGTCGCGAGATGCACGAGGAGCCGCAGGTGCTCAATTTCGGGCGCGCGGGGACCGGCATGACGCTGCGCGAGGGGATGGTGTTCACGATCGAGCCGATGATCAACCAGGGAACGCGCAAGGTGTCGACCGAGGATGATGGGTGGACCGTGGTGACCGACGACGGCAAGCTTTCGGCGCAGTTCGAGCATACGGTGGCGGTGACCAGCGGCGGGGTCGAGGTGCTGACGTTGCGGGGGGACGAGCGGGCTCGGGGGTGGGGTGATTTGGGGTGAGCGTGATTGAGGCGGTCGCAACCGTTCAAATCAATTCCGGTCGTGCTGAGTAGCGACTGAGTAGGCTCGCGAGAGCCGTATCGAAGGCGCGTATCGAAGCATGGGTTCCGCACGCCCACCTGTCCTTCCATACGTCGCTTCGACAAGCTCAGCAGCTACTCAGGACGAACGGATGGTGTGCTTTGCACAGAGCCCACCACCCCGGCGAAGGCCGGGGCCCAGTTGGGGGACGTCGATGATTGAGGACGGCGCTCCGTTACTGCGATCTTTCCAACTGGGCCCCGGCCTTCGCCGGGGTGGTGGATGATGGGCTAGCGTCAGGCCCGCGCCAACAGCGCGTCTCGCGTCGCGATCAGTTCCGCGAAGTCGCCCTTCGCCCCGCCAACCGACGCCATCGCCCGATCGAGCCTCGCGCGCGACGCTTCCGAAATCTCCCCAGCCGCCCTGCGATCTCGACCATCTCGTCCATCCGCGCCCAGCAATCGAGCACCAGATCGCATCCAGCCGCGATCGCGCCCACTGCCTTGTCGCCGGCGGTGCCGGACAGCGCCTTCATGTCGATGTCGTCGGTCATCAGCAGACCGTCGAAGCCGATCCGTCGACGGATGATCTCGTCGATCACGATCGGCGACAGCGTCGCGGGGCGGTCGGCGTCCCACGCGTCGAAGACGATGTGCGAGGTCATCCCCATCGGCGCCTGGTTGAGCGTGCGGAAGGGTTCGAGATCGACCTCGAGCTCGGCGTCGGTCGCGGTGACGGTCGGGAGGTGATGGTGCGTGTCGACCTTCGCGCGGCCGTGGCCGGGCATGTGCTTGACGACACCGACCACGCCGCCTTCCGCCAGCCCTTCGAGGCGTTGCGCGGCCGAGCGCCGCGACGCGCATGGGGTCGGAGCCGAACGTGCGTGAGGCCACGGCTTCGGTGGTATCGGGCTGCGACACGTCGAGCAGCGGGAGACAGTCGACGGTGATCCCGACCTCGCTGAGCATCACGCCAAGCGCCTGCGCATTCGCTCGCGCCGCCTGGATCGCGGTCATCGGCGCGCGTTCGTAGGCTGCATCGAACACCGGGCCAGCGGGGAATGCGGGCCATTCGGGTGGTCCCATCCGCGCGACGCGGCCGCCCTCCTGGTCGATCAGGATCGCCAGGTCCTGGCGTCCGGCCAGCGCGCGGAGCGAGTCCGTCAGCGCACGGACTTGGTGGCGATCGACGATGTTGCGCTTGAACAGGATGTAGCCGGCGGGCTCGCACTCGGCGAAGAACGCGTGTTCGGCGGGGGGTGAGGACGGGGCCGGACAGGCCGAAGATGACGGGCTTCATGCGTTCTTCCTAGCGAAACCGGCGTGCGCGATCATCCGTCAATAATCCTTCGACACGCGGACGTTGGCGCTCTGGCGGCCTAGCGTGGAGATGCTCGACAACAGCGACAGCCAGCGGGTGACCTGGAACTCGACCTGCGTGGCGGAATAGCCCTGCCCGTCGGTGACGATCTCCGCATACAGGCGCCGGGTGACGTATTTGCCCGCCGCGATCGAGGTGCCCTGCCCGGTCTGCGGATCGGCGGGGGAGGATGCGGAGGCGATCGAGTCCGGCGGCGCGGCGCACCGCGTTGATCGGGTTGAGGCCGCTGCCGCCGCCCTGCAACGCCGCGACTGCTGCTGCCAACTGAAGGGCTTCGGGCGCGGACAGATTGGTTATCGAGGTGCCGAACAACAACCGCGAGAGGAGTTCGTCCTCGGGTAGCGCGGGCGTGCTGGTGAAGCCGATCTCGGGTTTGAGCGCGTAGCCGGTGACGCGGATCGATGCGCTGAGGCCCGTCGAATCCGCGTTTGCCTCGATATCGAGTGCAGGGTTCGCGGGCACCTGGCCGTCGAAGCGGATCACGCCGCGCGCCAACTCGAACTGCCGCCCGGCAAACTCGTAGTCGCCGCGGATCAGCGTCGCGCGGCCGGTGATCGCCGGGTTCTCGGGCTGGCCGGCGATCTGGAGGTTGGCGGACCATTCACTGGTAAGACCGAGGCCGCTGACCATGACCTGGTTCGGCGCGCGGGCCTTGATCGCCAGCGTCCAGGGCTTGGTCGGGGTCGCGATTTCCTCGCCGCCGTCGGGCAGGTTGATCTCGCGGATGTTGAGCTGCGGCACCGCGCTGGCCGCGGTGGCCTGGCCGAGGCGATAGCGGCTCTTGTCGAGTATGACGTCGCCGGCGATCGTGCCGCCCGATCCGTTCGACTTGAACGTCAGCGGCCCGGAGACGGTCGCGCCGATATCGTCGCGGTTGATCATCACCGCCTTGTCGGCCTGCAATGCGAGGTCGAGGCCGATCCCGGCGACGGCGGCGAATTCGAACTGGCCGGTGCCGGTGACGCGGCCGCCCTTGCCCGCGTCCGCGCCGAACCGGTCGATCACGAGCCGCGAGCCGCCGAACCGGCCGGTCGCCTGGACGTTGGTGAGGACGGTGCCAGTGGTCGCACTTTCGATCCGTGCGCCGTTCGCCTGGACGACGCCGCGCAGGGTCGGGTTGGCGAGCGTGCCGACGACGTCCGCGCCGATCGCAACCGGGCCTGAGAGGTCGAACAGTTCGACCCCGGTGAGCCGCCAGAGCGTGTCGGCCGGGCCGCTGTAGCGGAGTTGTCCGAACAGGCGGGCGTTGCTGATCCGCGAGGCCAAGTCCCCCTGCCCCAGCGGCGCGAGTTGGGCCTGGGCGCGGCCGATCGTCTTGCCGGCGGACGCGATCACCGCGCGCAGGCCGAGCTTGTCGGGGAGAGCACCGCCGCGACGCCGACGTCGATCGGCCGCGACGAGAGGACGAGGCCGGCGCGGCTGAGGCCGCGGATCGTCACGTTCGCCTTGCCGGTCGGGGCCGCACCATTTGCGGTCGCGATCGTGAAGCTTCCCGAGGCGCTGCCACTGAGACCGAGCCCGGGATAAGCGATGTCGAGGATGGCGAGCGGCATGCGCGTCAGGCTGGCGTCGATCGCGGTGCTGGCGGCAGTGAAGCGGCCGCCGACCTGGGCCTCGCCGCCCGAGAAGCTGAGCTTGGTCGGTGCGAGGTGCCAGCCGTCTTCTGCCTGGGTGACGACCGCGGGGGGTGAGCAGCTTGAGCGGGCGGCCGTCGAGCGTACCTTGCGCGGCGATCGCGTAGCTGTTGGCGGTCACCTGCGTGACGCTCTGGATATCGAACGCGCGGCCGCGGGAGCCGGCGATCGATGCCTTGATCGTGCCGACGCCGCCGCGCAGCGATGCGGCCCCGTTGAACCGGGCGAGGCTGAACGTGCCGCGACGCAGGCCGAGGCCGGTTGCGCTGGCTTCGATCGAGGTGCCCGCGGGATCGAGCAACGTGACGAAATCGAGCTTGCCCTGGCGGAGCGCGATGCCGTCGAGCGTCGCGGCCTTTGCGGCGAGATGCCCTTCGATGCGCTGGATCTGGCCGACCGGGCGGAACAGGAGTTCGCCCGAGATGCCGCCGCCTGCGACGGCGAGCGCGCCGTTGAAGCCGCCATCGACGACCGCGACATTGCCGCTCGCCTTGGTGCCGGCGACATTCAGCGCGGCGATCGCGATCGTCGCGCCGGCGCCCGGCGGCAACAGGATCGCGCCGTTGGTGGTGAACGGCCCGAGCCCCGATCCGCCCGCCGCAGTGAACGCGAATCCCTGCGCCGTCGGATCGAGATGCGCGCGGACGTTCGACAGCCCGAGTGTCGCGTTGGGGCTGGCGAAGACGAGGTCGAGCGTCGGCTTCTCGATCTGGCCGTCGAGTTTCAGCGTCACCGGGCCATAGGTCTGCTGGCGCCCGCCGCCCTCGAAATGGAAGGTGCCGTCGCGGCTGCGATAGCCGTTGCCGGTCAGCCGGATCTGCGGTGCGGTCAGCACGAGGTTGGTGAAGTGCAGCACGCCGTCGGTGGTGCGTTCGAGGTTGGTGGTGATGCGGGGCAGCCCGCCTGCGAGGCTGCGGAAGAAGGCGTTGTCGAGCCGCACCATCTGCGCGCTGCCCTGCCCGATGACGCGCGTGCCGTGGCGGTTCGGGCCGGGGACCACGCGCAGCGTAGACTTCACGTCGACGATGCCGAGACCGGGGATCAGATAGCGGCCGAGCCCGCCGTTGATGCCGACCTCGAACTGGCCGTTGCGCAGGTCGACCGCGAGATTGATGCTGCCGGTGAGCTTGTCGGAGCGGAGCTTGAGCGCGTCGCCGGTCAGCAGCGTCGGCGTCACGCGGAGCAGACCGTCGACCGACAGGTTGCGCAAGATGCCGCCTGCGACTGTGCCGACGCCGGTAACGCGGGCAGCTGTGAAGCGGATCGGGACGGTGACGGGCGCGGCGGACAGCCTGCCCTTGCCGGCGGCGTGGGCGTTCTCGAACCCGGTCTGGTCGAACGCGAAGCGGCTGGCGTCGAGACGATAGTCGAACGCCGCGGTCGCGAACGGGCCGTCGAGGATCGCGCGAAGCTCGACCATGTTGCCGGTCATGTTGTCGAACAACGCGGGCGGGCGAAGCAGCCGCGCCTTGATCCGGACGTCACGATACGCGTTCGCACCGAGATCGACGATGCCGGTCGTGTCGATCGCCAGCGCGGGCGTTCGGAGCGAAAGCTCCCCGTCCAGCCGGCGGTTGGCGAACGCCGCACTGCCGTTGACGAGGATGCGCGGTGCCGTCAGCCGTTGCAGCCGCCCCCTTGAGCAGCGACGACGGCGCGAGCGTGCCCGACAGCGTGTAGCGCCCGGCGACCTGCGCGAGCGCGAGATCGACGACGCGCGTCGTGCCGACGATGCCGTTCGCGCGGCCGTTCCACTTCGCCCAGCTGCCGTCGCCGGTGACCGCGAGCGCGACCGGGCCCTTCGCCTTCACCATCCGAGCGAGCACGCCGCCTGCGGCGCCCTTCGCGGCTACGTCGAGGTCGAAGCGGTCGCGCGCCGGCTCGGCATCGATCCGGAGCTTCAGGTCGTCGCTGCCGGCGACGCGGGCCTTGAGGTCGACCAGTGCTCGGCCGGAGCGAATGTCCGCGCGGCCTTCGAGTGTCCCGATCCTTTCGGTCCCGAGCACGCGCTTGGCCAGCGCGAGGCGGCCGACCGAGAGCTTGCCGATATGGATGTCGAAATCGGGCAGGATCGGGCCACGGCTCTTCGACGGGCGTGTGCGCGGGGTGTGTGTCAGGATCGCGCGATCGACGATCAGCCGGCGGATTTCCAGCCGGTTCGAGAACCAGTCGAACGGCGACCAGTCGAGCGTGACGTTGGGCGCCTGGAATACCAGCCCCTCGAGATCGTACACGCGCAGATCGACCAGCCGCGTGTCGCCGTACAGCGAGCCGTCGATCCGCCCGACCGTGAAGCGCAGGCCATTGGCGGTCTTGATCGCCGCGATCCGGTCCGCGACGAAGCGGTGGCCGATGTCGGTGTCGACGATCAGCAACGCGGTACCGACAATCACGAGCAGCGCCATGACCGCGCTGACGATCCAGCGCCACCAGGCGATCCGGTGCTTTGGGCGGCGTTCCAGAAGAGTGACCTCTTCGGTCAAAACGCCTGCCCCAGCGAGACGTACACGGCGATGCGGCTGTCGCCGGGCTGCGGGTTGATCGGGGTGCCGACATCGAGGCGGATCGGGCCGAAGTTCGAATAATAGCGCACGCCGATGCCAGTGCCGTATTGCAGCCCGGTGAACTTCGGCAGCGGCGAGGTGTAGATATTGCCCGCGTCGAGGAACGGCACGATCCCGAAGCTGCCAAGGACGCGGACGCGCGCCTCGATCGAGAATTCGGTCAGGCTGCGGCCGCCGATCGGGTCGTTGTTGGGATCGCGCGGGCCGATCGACTGGTAGCCGTAACCGCGCACCGACGCGCCGCCGCCGGCGTAGAAGCGGCGTGACGGCGCGACCTGATCGCGCGGGGCGCCGACAATGGTGCCGAGTCGGGTGCGCGCGGCGAGCACGACCCGACTGCCGAACGGTTGATACACGCTGCCGTCGAACTGGGTGCGCGCATAGCCGAACACCGAGCCTTGCAGCGACACTTCCGGACTGATGCGGCCGCCTAGGCGGAAGCCCCTGGTCGGGTTGAGCAGATCATCCGATCCGTCGTAGTTGAGGCTCGTCGGCAGCGCGCCGATGAAGAAGGTGCGGCGGCGTGGTGCGCCGGTCGAGAGGATCACGTCCTGCTCGTCCGACGCGAGCAGTTCGGCGCCGACCGACCATGTCCAGGTCTTCTGGAAGAAAATGTTGGTCTGGCGCTCCAGCGTGCCGGCGAGCGAATAGGTCTTTGCGTCATACGCGTCGCGGTTGGTATGCGCGGCCGACGCCTGGAGCGTCAGCACCCGGTCGCGTGCCTTGAAGTTGTTGCGGCGGAAGACGATCGAGCCGAGCTGTTCCTGCGTCCCGAGCACGCCGCGTAGCGTGAGCGCGCCTTCGGGTGGGAACAGGTTGCGGTGCGTCCAGCTGAGTTCCGCACGCGCGCCTTCGCCGGTGCCGTAGCCGAGTTCGCCCGCAACGGTATGCGGCGGTGCGCGGTCGAGCTTTACGGCAATGTCGACGGTATCCGGCGTCGCGCCCTGCACCGGCTTCAAGTCGACCGCTGAGACAAGGCTAGTTTGGATCAGTGCACGGCGCAGGTCGTCGAGCTTGGCGGCATCGTACAGGTCGCCGGGCGAGAAGCGCGCGATCTCCGCGACATGGTCCGCGCCGAACACGCGGTTGCCGGGGAGTGCGACGACTTGCCCGAACTTGCGCGCGCCGCCGGGTTGAACGGACAGATCGAGCGTCGCGGTGCGCGTGGCGTGGTCGACGACGATCGCCGGATCGCCGACCTTGGCGAACGGGAAGCCCTCGCGGCCGATCTGGGTCGTCAGTTTGGCCTGCCCCGCGACGATCGCGTCGGAATTGACCGGATCTTCGGGCTTGATGCCGAACGCAGTCGTCAGCCCTGGCGCCTTGTCACCCGCGGCGGCGATGCCGTCGATCGTCACGCCCTTGAATGTGTAGAGCGTGCCGGGCGTGGCCGAGAGCACGACCATCGGCTTTGCACCCGGCTCGACGCGGGTGACAACGTTGGCGTCGTAATAGCCTTCCGCGCGGAGCAGGCTGTTGAGCAAATCGGCATCTTCGCGGGCGCGGCGATCGAGTTGCGCGGCGTTGGCGGCCTGGTGATCGTTCGCGTCGAGCGTCGAAAGTGCGGCGAACCGTTGGCGGAGCAGCGCGTCGTTGATCCCGTCTATGCCGTCGATCCGCCAGGCGTAGCGGCTCTCCGCGTTGGCATCGACCGCGGCGACCGTGGCGGCCGGGTCCATCGGCGACGTCGCGAGATCGGGCCAGGCGACGCCGATGTCGGGCAGCGGCGCGAGCGGCGAATTGGGGTCGAGCGACATCGGTGTGTCGGCGGTCGGGCTTGCTTGCGTTTGTGTCGGCACAGGCGCGGTTTGTGCTCCTGCGGCACGTATGCCCGCGCAAGGTAGGGCACCCGCTGTCGTCAGAACGAAAAAGGCGGCGGCCGGCCCGGCTCGCCCGACGCGGAACACCATGTCCGGCTCCTAGCCGGGCTTGTCGTTGCGGAACAGTATCTAACGCCGTATTTCCGCCACGTTTCGTCCGGGTGCGGGATCAGGTGTGGCGTTTGGGTGGCATCTGGCGGCGGCACGTGGCAGGACATGGCGATGGCCGATCCGACTTCTCGCGACACCCTGCCCCCCCAAGGATCCGAGCGCTGCGGGCGGGTTCCTCGTCGCGCTTGGCATGCTGGGCGGTGCGGGGGTGGGGTTTGCGATCGGGCAGGCTACGCCGGGGTTTCTGGTCGGGACTGGGATCGGCGTGCTGGCGGCGGTACTGGTTTGGTTGAAGGACCGGCGGTAGAGGGCGTTCGCCCTCCCATCTCCCGTTCGTCCCGAGTAGCCGTCGAGTAGCTCCATCGGAGCGTATCGAGATGGCGTATCGAAGGACAGGTTGGGACGCGGAACCCATGCTTCGATACGAGCCCTCGATACGCTCCTTGCGGAGCTACTCGGCCTCTACTCAGCACGAACGGGATGTGGCGTGGGGCCCCGTACCGTGCTGATTTAGCGACTACCTACCGCCTATCGACTACCGCGCCAGATCTGAAGCGGTGCGTTCGGGTTCAGTCCGCCCTGATGCACCGGGCAGCGGCGGTAGCGGAAGCGGCGATCCAGGCAGATCCAGACCTCGTCGAGCCAGCCCCTGCTTGGTGGCGGTGACGCGCATCATGTCTTCCTTCAGGCCGGGATTCACGCCTGCCATCGCCGCAGCGAACCGGCCCGCCGTCAGCGGTGCTCGCGACAACGCGTCCATGTCCGGATAGCGGAGCTTGCCGTACAGCCCGGCCGACTGGTTGAAATACTTGGCAGGACGGTATCCGGGCATGCAGGTGCCGTGCTTGGCCCACTCATGCTGGAGCAACTGCGCGGACGGCGTCGTGCAGAGATGCGCGCGGATCACCGGCGGCGGTACGAACTCGGCGTCATGACAATATTGTGGCCAGTCCTTGCCGACGCCGTCCGGCCAGAGCCCATGCAGCGTGAAGCCGAACCGGTTCCCCGCGCCGCACTGGAAGGTCGACCCGGTGCGATCGCCATTCTCACGGCAATATTGCGGCGCCCAGGTGATCGCGAGCGTGTAGCTGCCGATCGGGATATCCCGCTTCGGCTGGCTTTCCGACGGCAGGTCCGGGCGGACGCGCTCGACCGACGTGGGAGTCGAGCATTGATAAGCCTGCGCCTGCACGACGCTCGGCAGTGCGATCGCGACGGCGGCGAGGGTAAGCTTGGAGATCATGCGACGTTCCCTCTATCGGTATCCGTATCGAAATCGGCGTCGTCGTCCTGACCGAACCAGGCTTTGCTGCCGGGCCGGAAGAGGTGGACGGCGGCGGCGACGTAGAGTGCTTCTGCGATGAGTGAGAGGATCGATGCCGTGCCGACGATCGCGCTACCCGTCGCGAGCGTCGCAAGCGCCTGAACGGCGGCCCAGGTCGACAAGGCGGCGAGGATCACGACCACCCACTTCGCGACGACGCTCGGCGCGCGCGCGGTGAAGTACCAGAGCAGCACCGTCACCGCGATCCCGATCGCCTGGAACGTCGGCAAAATCCACGTCGCCTTGGCGAGTACCGGATAGGCGGTGACAATCGCCTCGCGCTGCGACCAGGTCATCGCCGCGACGATCGAATCCAGGATGAACGCCGCCCAATAGAGGCGCTCGTAGCGAACGATGGCAACCGGCCTGATCATGGTCCTACTCCCTGACCTGGCCAGCCGAAGGCCCGCGCCGGATCTGGCGGAGCTATTCGACGGTCGCGAAGTCCAGCCCTATATCTGCTGCGGGCGCCGACTGCGTCAAGCGGCCGACCGACACATAGGTCACGCCCGATTCGGCAATCGCGCGGATCGTGTCGAGATTGACACCGCCCGATGCTTCGGTGGGGACACGACCGGCGACGAGCGCCACCGCTTCGCGCAACATCGTCGGCGGCATGTTGTCGAGCAGCAGGTGCGTCGCGCCAGCTTCCAGCGCCGGCTCGATCTGGTCGATCCGGTCGACCTCGACGATGATCTGCGCGATCCCTGCGGCCTTTGCGCGACGAACCGCCTCGGCGACACCGCCCGCGACCGCGACGTGATTGTCCTTGATCATCGCCGCATCCCACAGACCCATGCGGTGGTTCTGAGCTCCACCCATCCGGGTCGCGTATTTCTCCAGCACGCGCAGGCCCGGGATCGTCTTGCGCGTGTCGAGCAGGATCGCGCCCGTGCCCTCGATCGCGTCGACATACGCGCGCGTCATCGTCGCGATTCCCGACAGATGCTGGACGGTGTTGAGCGCGGACCGCTCTGCCGTCAGCATCGCGCGCCCTGCCCCTTCGAGCCGCATGAGTTCCGTGCCGGCGGCCACCTGCTGCCCGTCGTGGACGAGGCGTTCGATCCGCACGCCCGGGTCCAGCGCACGGAAGAACGCTTCGGCGAGATCGAGCCCGGCTACGACGATCGGATCGCGGCTGTCCATGACCCCGGTGAATCGCGCGTTCGCGGGGATCACTGCGGTGGACGTTATGTCGCCAATCGTGCCGAGATCCTCGGCCAGCGTCGCCGCGACGAAGGCGTCGATATCGAACGACTCGGGCAATGCTGTCTTCACCTGGCGTCTCCGGATTGTTCGTCGAAAATATGCTCGGCGCGCGGTGCCAAAAAAAGAGACGGTCGGAACAGTGACTTCGCGGTTCATTCGACTCATCGAATTATTTTTCCGGTATAGGAACCATTCGAGACGTCGAGGGTTTGCCGATCACTACCGAGGATATTCTTATGCCCACCACCACGATGGCCGATACCGCACGCCTGCATGCCCTGCTGGACGAAGCTCTTACGCTGGCCGACACGCTGCAGCTGCCGCTGGCCGCTATCCATATCGACCAGGCGCTTGCCCAGTTGAGCGGTGCAGACGTCCCGGCGCTCTGAGCCCCCCTGATCTGAACGCTTCGTGATGTGACCGCGCCGGGCTGGAATAATCCAGCCCGAACGGCGGCCAATTGAAACGGGCCGTTACTTCGGCCCGAGATCACCCTTCCCCACGGTATTCGATGCCATCGACAGCATGCGGTCGAGGCTCTTCTTCGCCTGGAGCCGCAGCCCTTCCTCGATCTCGATCCGCGGCGACAGGTCGCGTAGCGCGACGTACAGTTTTTCGAGCGTGTTGAGCGCCATGTACGGACAGATATTGCAGTTGCAGTTGCCGTCCGCACCCGGCGCGCCGATGAAGCGCTTGTTCGGCAGCGCCTTTTCCATCTGGTGGATGATGTGCGGCTCGGTCGCAACGATCAGCGTGTCGCCGGGCATCGCGAGCGCGTAATCGAGAATGCCGCGCGTCGAGCCGACGTAATCCGCGTGATCGAGAATGATCGGCGGGCATTCGGGATGCGCGACGACGGGCGCACCAGGGTGCTGCGCCTTCAGCTTCATCAGCTCGGTCTCGCTGAACGCCTCGTGGACGATGCAGACGCCCGGCCAAAGCAGCATGTCGCGGCCGGTCTTCCGCGCGAGGTAACCGCCGAGATTGCGGTCAGGGCCGAAGATTATCTTCTGCTCGGGGGGGATCTGCGCAAGGATCGCATCTGCCGACGAGCTCGTGACGATGATGTCGGAGAGCGCCTTCACCTCGGTCGAGCAGTTGATGTACGTCAGCGCGATGTGATCGGGATGCTTCGCGCGGAACGCCGCGAACTGCTCGGGCGGGCAGCTGTCCTCCAGGCTGCACCCGGCATCCATGTCGGGCAGGATGACGATCTTGTCGGGCGACAGGATCTTGGCGGTCTCGGCCATGAACCGCACGCCGCAGAATGCGATCACGTCGGCATCGGTCGCGGCGGCCTTGCGCGACAGGTCGAGACTGTCGCCGACGAAATCGGCCAGATCCTGAAGTTCCGGCTTCTGATAATAATGCGCGAGGATGACCGCGTTCTTCTCCTTGCGGAGGCGCTCGATCTCGGCGCGTATGTCGATGCCGGCGAAGTTCTGCTTCAATTCCATGGTCGTATCCCGAGTTTAGCGCCCGTCTTCTAGCGACGATTCCCTAGCACGTCCTGCAGCGAGCGCGAGGTGTCCCAGCGCTCGGTATTCGCGGTCGGCTCGTCGGCAAAGCGCACTGCGACGGTCGCGTCGATTCCGGCAGCCCGCAGCGGCATCGCGAAACTGCGTTCGACCGCACGACGGGTGGCGTCGCGCGCGAGCTTGATCATCGCGGGTTCGCGCGCCTGGCGGATCAGTTCGATCTGGCCCGCACGGCGATTGGCGGCGTCGAGGCGCTTTTCGGCATCGGTGAACGTGGTCAGCACGCCGCCCGAACCATATTCGCGGACCGCGTTGAGATCGACCTGCGGGCCATCGGCTTCGACGGCGGGAAGGCGCACGGACAGCGTCTTCGAAGTGCCATCCCACGCGACATCCGACTGGGTCAGCTTGGCCATGTCGACTTCGTACCGGACCATGCCGGGCATGATTAGCGTCTTCTCGGTCGTGAAGCCGAGCTGCGACTGTTTCGAGGTGACGACCGCGACGTAGCGCGCGGCGAACGCCGACAGGCGGTTCTGCTCGCGCAGTCCTTCGAGGCTGGCGCTGGCGATCGTGGTCGGATCGGGCGTGAGGCGGTCGCTGACGTAGCGCTGCACGCCCCAGAGCACGAGCAGCCCAGCGAGGACGAGGATCAAGACGATTCCGACGGCCTTGGCCAGGAACGGGGCCACGCCGCTCTTGCGTACGGGTTCGGTCACGCTGTCGTTCGCCATGTCTCGCCTTCCTCGATAACCAGTCCGCGGGTTTGCAGGTCGTACAGATGCGCCAGCACCGATCGTGCCGCAGCGGGCACGAGCTGCGGGCCGAGACCGACATACATGCGCTCGACCATCGCCGGGATCGCCAACGCGCCCTTGCCAAGCAAGCGAAGGATCTGGCCCCTCGCGCTGCTTGCGGTGACCGAGCATGCCGCGGACGAGCCGCTGGGGCTTGTCGATCGCCTCGCCGTGGCCGGGATAATAGATGCGGTCGTCGCGCCCCATCAACTTTTCGAGGCTGGCCATGTACGCCGTCATATTGCCATCGGGCGGCGAGACGATCGTCGTCGACCAGCCCATGACGTGATCGCCGGAAAACAGCGCCTTCGTCTCCGGCAGCGCGAAGGCGAGGTTGTTCGAAGTGTGACCGGGCGTCGCGATCGCCTCCAGCGTCCAGCCATCACCGGTCACACTATCACCCTCGGAAAGAACGCGGTCGGGTGCGTACGCGGCATCGAATGACGCGTCTGCGCGCGCGCCCACGTCGGCAAGATCGAACGGCGCAGCGCCGACGATCGGGGCGCCGGTCAGCGACTGGAGCGGACGCGTGGCGGGGCTGTGGTCGCGGTGGTGATGCGTGACGACGATCGCCTCGACCGGGCGGCCATCGATCGCGCGCAGCAACGCATCCATGTGCGCGGGATCGTCGGGGCCTGGATCGATCACGGCAAGATCGGTCGTGCCAACGATATGCGTTTGCGTACCCGTATAGGTGTAGGGAGAGGCGTTGGGCGCGAGCACGCGAACGACGAGCGGCTCGAGCTGGATCGGGATACCGGTCGGATGCTCAGCCATGGATGCGAAATGGCGGCTCGACGCGGCGATGGCAAGACCTCGTTAGTCGCGGAGAGCTGTCGGAAACTCTTACAGGCCGACGTCGGGACAAACCTGAGTTAACTATCGAACGTCGCCAAAACTGCGAACGGCAGGTTCTGGCATGGGCCATGCAACTAGTGTGCCGTCACCGAACGCGTTCGCGTTCACAGGGTGGATCGACCGCTTTTCCTTCCGGTCTCGCGTCGATCCACCCACCCGGTGCCTTGGTCAGTTGGCCTTCTGCGTCTCGAACAACTGCGCCAGCTCGCCGCTCTCATACATTTCCATCATGATGTCGGAGCCGCCGACGAATTCGCCATCGACGTAAAGCTGCGGGATGGTCGGCCAGTCGGAATAGCTCTTGATGCCGTGGCGGATACCCTGGTCCTGCAACACGTCGACGCTCTCGAACTCAACCTCGAGATGGTTGAGGATCGCGATCGCGCGGCTGGAAAAGCCGCACTGCGGGAACAGCGGGCTGCCCTTCATGAACAGGACTACCGGGCTGGCTTTTACCAGGGCGTCGATGCGGGCGTTGGAATCGTCGGTCATGTCTTCGGTCCTCAGGAGATTGCGGTCGTAAGCTGTAGTGCGTGCAGGACGCCGCCCATCCGGCCGCCGAGCGCGGCGTAGACGGCCTGGTGCTGCTTCACCCGGCTCATCCCGGCAAAGCTGGCGGCGGTGACCTTGGCAGCATAGTGATCGCCGTCGCCCGCGAGATCGGTGATCTCGACCTGGGCATCGGGGATCGCGTCCTTGATCATCGCTTCGATATCGTTGGCAGCCATCGGCATATCAATGCGACTCCAGCAATTGGCGACGTGCCTCGATCATCTGCTGCGCCAGCGCGCGGCGGACGGTAGCCTCGTCATGGTCGAGCCCCGCGGCGGTCAGGTCGCCGACCAGTTTCCGCACGACGTCGTCGTCGCCGCCGCCTTCCATGTCGGCATGCACGAGCGCGGTCGCATAGGCGTCCGTCTCTTCAGGGGTCAGCTGCATTTCCTGCGCCGCCCATCCCCCGAGCAGGCGATTGCGACGGGCCGTTATCCGGAAGGCCATCTCTTCCTCGCGCGCGAAATTCGCCTCGCTGGCGCGTTCGCGGTCGTCGAAAGTGGTCATGTCGCGGGTCCCCGTTCAGTCTCGTCGTGGGCCCCGAGATAGGTCGCACAACGCCCCCGCGCAACAATCGACAGAAACGTACAAAAACTACTGGAACTATGGTCTGGTTGTAACGATATATACGTCGATCACGTGACACAGTGCACGGATAGGAGAGTGATATGACGACGCTATCCCAGCCGACATCCGTTTCCGTGGCCAAGACGCGCGCTACACCGCCGGTCGTGCACGGGCTTGCCTACGGAAGTTTCGCGTCGATAGCGATGTGGGGGGGCGATCGCCACCGTTGCGTAACGTGTTTTGAACCCCCTGTAGAGGCGGCTGTACTCAGCCGACCTCTACGACGAGTTTCCCTATAGCACCGCGAGCCGCCATCTTCGCGATGGCCTTGCCGCCGTCCTCGAACGCGAATGTTTCGGTTACACGCGGCGCGATCTTTCCGGCTTCCCATAAATCGAACAGCGTTTCGATGTGCGCCTGGTTCGCCTTCGGATCACGCGCCGCGAACGCGCCCCAGAATACGCCGCAGACGTCGCAGCTTTTGAGTAGCGTGAGGTTGAGCGGGAGTTTCGGGATGCCGGCGGGGAAGCCGACGACGAGATACTTGCCCTCCCAGGCGATCGATCGCAGCGCGGGCTCGGCATAGTCGCCACCGACCGGATCGTAGATCACGTGTGCGCCATCGCGACCGACCGCGGCCTTGAACTGCTCGGCGAGCGCCTTCGACTGGTCCTTGTCGAACGGCGCGCGGGCGTAGATCAACGTTTCGTCGGCACCGGCGGACTTGGCAGCGGCGGCCTTTTCCTCGGACGAGACCGCGGCGACGACCTTCGCGCCGAACGCCTTGCCGAGTTCGATCGCGGCAAGCCCTACCCCGCCGGCCGCGCCGAGCACGAGCAGCGTCTGGCCCGCCTTGATATGGCCGCGGTCGAGCAGCGCGTGGATCGTCGTGCCGTAGGTGAGGATCAGCGAGGCGCCCTCGGCGAAGCTGCGGCCTTCGGGGAGGCGGTAGAGCTTGGCGGGGTCGGCAATCACCTTTTCGCAAAGCCCGCCGTGACCGAGCATCGCGATGACGCGGTCGCCGACTGCCCAGCCCGTCACGCCTTCGCCGATCGAGGCGATCGTGCCGGCGATCTCGCCGCCCGGTGCGAACGGGCGCTGCGGCTTGAACTGGTATTTGTCCTCGATGATCAGGACGTCGGGGAAGTTGATCGCGCAGACCTTGACCGCGACGACGACCTGGCCGGGGCCGGCTACCAGATCGGGCAGCTCGACCATTTCCAGAGTTTCAGGTCCGCCGACTGCCTTCGACACCAATGCTCGCATACCCGCTCTCCACCGTCGTCCAGGGGCGATTCGATGCGACCGCCTCCTCGAATTTCGAAATCTGGGTATCCCTTGCCAGCGTCAGGCCGACTTCGTCCAGCCCTTCCATGAGACACTGGCGACGGAATGCGTCGAGTTCGAAGGTGAAGCGGTCCTGGAACGGGGTAGTGACGGTCATCGTCTCGAGATCGACGGTGACGATCTGGTCCTTGGCGACCTCGAGCAGGCGGTCGATCGCCTCCTGGGGCAGCACGACGGGGACGATGCCGTTCTTGAACGCGTTGCCCGAGAAAATGTCGGAGAAGCTCGGCGCGATTACCGCGGTGATACCCATGTCGGCGAGCGCCCAGGCGGCATGCTCGCGGCTGGAGCCGCAGCCGAAATTATCGCCGGCGATCAGGATCGGCGACCCGGCATAGCGCGGGTCGTTGAAGATGTTGCCGGGTTGCGCACGGACCGTCTCGAACGCGCCACGGCCGAGGCCGGTGCGCGTGATCGTCTTCAGCCAGTGCGCCGGGATGATGACGTCGGTGTCGATGTTCTTCGCGCCCCAGGGATAGGCGCGGCCCGAGACGGTCGTGACGGGAGTCATCGCTGTTCCGTGCGCTCCGGAACGACACGCGCCGATGCGACATAGGCCGCGACGCCGCTGAGCATTGCCCCAGCCGCCAGCAATACGAAAACCTTCTTCATGCTTTTTCCCCCATCAACTCTCTGACGTCGCTCAGCTTACCGGTCACCGCCGCCGCCGCCGCCATCGCGGGTGATACCAGATGCGTGCGCGCTCCGGGACCCTGTCTGCCGACGAAATTACGGTTCGAGGTGGAAGCGCAACGCTCCCCCGCAGGGACTTTGTCCGGGTTCATCGCGAGACACATCGAACACCCCGGTTCGCGCCATTCGAATCCGGCGGCGATGAAGATCCGGTCGAGCCCTTCGGCCTCGGCCTGGCGCTTGACGAGGCCCGGAGCCGGGGACGACGAGCGCGCGGACACCGGTGGCGACATGGCGACCGTCGGCGATCGCGGCGGCGGCGCGGAGATCCTCGATGCGGCTGTTGGTACAGCTGCCGATGAAGACGTGCTGGATCGTGACGTCGCGCATCGCCGTGCCGGCGGTGAGGCCCATGTAATCGAGCGATTTCTGTGCGGCGGCCTGCTTGGCGGGATCGGCGAAGCTCGACGGTTCGGGGACGAACCCGGTGATCGGGACGACGTCCTCGGGGCTGGTGCCCCAGGTGAGGCCGGGGGCGATATCGGCGGCGTCGAGCGTGACCGACTTGTCGTAACGCGCGCCGGGATCGGTTGCGAGGCTGCGCCACCAAGTGACGGCCTTGTCCCAGTTCTCGCCGGTCGGGGCCATCGGGCGGCCCTTCAGATAGGCGAAGGTGGTGTCGTCGGGCGCGATCAGGCCGGCGCGCGCGCCCGCCTCGATCGACATGTTGGCGATCGTCAGGCGGCCCTCGATCGACATGTTGCGGATCACGCAGCCGGTGAATTCGATGACGTGGCCGGTGCCGCCCGCAGCGCCGATCTTGCCGATGATCGCGAGGATGACGTCCTTCGGGGAGACGCCGAAACCGAGTTCGCCGTCGACGCGGACTTCCATCGTCTTGGCCTGCGACAACAGCAACGTCTGCGTGGCGAGGACGTGCTCGACCTCGCTGGTGCCGATCCCGAACGCCAAAGCGCCGAGTGCGCCGTGCGCCGACGTATGGCTGTCGCCACAAACCAGCGTGGTGCCGGGGAGCGTAAAGCCCTGCTCGGGGCCGACGACGTGGACGATGCCCTGCTCGGCGGCGGTCGCGTCGATATAGTCGATGCCGAACTCGGTGGTGTTGCGGCGGAGCGCGTGGAGTTGCTGCGCGCTTTCGGGATCGGCGATCGGCAGAACGCGGCCGGCGGCATCTTTGCGCGCGGTGGTCGGGAGGTTGTGATCGGGGACGGCGAGCGTCAGATCGGGGCGACGTACCTTGCGACCTGCCACGCGGAGGCCTTCGAAGGCTTGCGGGCTGGTGACTTCGTGGACGAGGTGGCGGTCGATATAGATCAGGCAGGTGCCGTCGTCGCGGCGTTCGACGACGTGCGCCGCCCAGATCTTTTCGTACAGCGTTTGGGGAGTGGCCATGATGGAGCGCGCGTTAACAGAAAAGGCGTGCTGCGCCAAGGTTGTATGTAATTTTCGGTCGTTGGAAGGAGGCGGGGTCACGCTCAGAGGAAGTTTGTTCTCCCGCGAAGGCGGGAGCCCAGCCTGGGTCCCCGCCTTCGCGGGGAAACAAGGAGGGATCGCCCCCTGCCCCGTCATCCTGACGAAAGTCAGGATCCAGAGTTACGGAGGGCGGCGCTTGGTATCCTGGGTCCTGACTTTCGTCAGGATGACGGGAGGGGAGGCATCGCCTTGTTCAGGAACGCGACGCTATCGGCCAGTACCGGCGCTTTCCCGCGGAAGGGTTTCGATAGCGCCATCGCGACGTTCTCGTGGCTCAAACCCGGATAATCGATGTGCGTCACCGGCGCCCCGAGCGCCTTCAGGCGCGCGGTGAGGTTGATCGCGTTGTGCGGCTTGACCTGCGTGTCGTCGCCGGCGGTGATCAGCAGCATCGGCGGGGCGTCCGGCCGCGCGAAGTGGATCGGCTGGGTCATCACCGGGTCGGCGGCGCCCCTGCATCGCGTCGATCGCGCGCTTGGCGGTGAAGGGGTAGAAATCATACGGACCGCACAGCCCGACCGCGGCCCTGATGATGTGCGGGTCGACGCCTTCCGCCTTCAGCCAGCGCTCGTCGAGCGTGAGCATCGCGACGGTGTAGGCGCCCGCGGAATGGCCGGCGACGGCGATCCGGTTCGGGTCGCCGCCAGCCTCGGCGATGTGGTCGCGGGTCCATTTCACCGCTTCGGCGCCGTCCTGGAGGAAGGCGGGAAAGCGGACGTCCGGCACTTTGCGGTAGTCGGGCATGACGACGACGTAACCCGCCTTCGCATAGGCGCGGGCGGCGAACGCATAGTCGCCGCGCGAGCCGTGGACCCAGCCGCCGCCATACCAGAAGATCAGGACTGGCAGCCCGGTCTTGGCGCCGCCGGACGGGCGCCAGACGTCGAGCTTCTGCCCGTGCGTGCCGAACGGAACGCCTTCGCGGATGCGTGCCGTACCGCGACCGCCGCCCATCACGCCATCGAGAACGCTGAGCGTGCCGGGGCCTGCGGTGAACGCGGTGCCTGCGATCAGGATCACGATCAGCGCTACGACGATCGCGGCGCGGCGCATTAGCGGCGGAAATCCGCGGTGATCGACCCGCAGGTGAGGAGGTCGGCCTCGTGGCTTTCCTCGCGCCATGTCTCGGCGAGCGCGGTCGCTTCCCATTCGCGCATCGCCGGGTGGGCGATGATCCGCTCGACCCAGGCGAGACCTGCCGCACCGACGTCGATTCCGTAGGTTCGGACTCGGAACGCGACCGGCGCATAGAACGCATCGACCGCGGTGAAGTCGACACCAGCGAGCCATGGCCCACCGAACCGGTCGAGTCCCTCGCTCCAGAGTTCGGCGATCCGCGCGACATCGCGGTCGAGCGCATCGCTGCCGGGGGCGGCGTCGACTCGGACGCCGACGTTCATCGTCCGCTCGTTACGGAGCGCGGAGAACCCGCCATGCATTTCCGCCGTCGCGCAGATCGCCCACGCGCGTGCCTCGGCATCGACCGGCCAGACAGCGTCGTGGCGTTCCGCAAGGTAGAGGACGATGCCGAGCGAATCCCACACGGTTCGCTCGCCGTCGATCAGCACCGGCACCTGCCCGGTCGGTGAGAAGGCGCGGAACGCTTCGTAATTCACCGGCTCCAGGAACGGCTCGATCCGGTCCTCGAAGTCGATGCCGAGCCCCTTCATCAGGACCCAGGGGCGCAGCGACCAGCTCGAGTAATTGCGGTTCGCGGTGACGAGGGTGTAACCCATCAGACGGTGTAGCGCGCGGTGGTCTTCGCGGCGATCTCGTCCGCGGTGACGCCCGGCGCCATCTCGACCAGCTTGAACGGGCTGTCGTGATCGGGGCGCTGGAACACGGCGAGGTCGGTGACGATCATGTCGACGACGTTCTTGCCGGTCAGCGGCAGCGTGCAGGACGGGATGAACTTCGGCGTGCCGTCCTTGGCGGTGTGGTCCATCACGACGATGATCTGCTTGACGCCCGCGACGAGGTCCATCGCGCCGCCCATGCCCTTGATCATCTTGCCGGGGATCATCCAGTTGGCGATGTCGCCGCCTTCGCTGACCTCCATCGCGCCGAGCACCGTGAGGTCGATATGGCCGCCGCGGATCATCGCGAAGCTGTCCGACGAGCTGAAATAGACCGACGAAGGGAGTTCGCTGATCGTCTGCTTGCCGGCGTTGATCAGGTCGGCGTCCTCCTCGCCCGCGTACGGGAACGGGCCGATCCCGAGCATGCCGTTCTCAGACTGGAGCGTGACGGTCATCCCCTCGGGGATGTTGTTCGCGACGAGCGTCGGGATACCGATGCCGAGGTTGACGTAATAGCCGTCCTTCAGTTCCTGCGCCGCGCGCGCGGCCATCTGGTTACGATCCCAGGGCATCAGTGCATTCCTTCCTGGATGGTGGTGATGGTCGTGAATTGTTCGCGGAGTTCGGTACCGACGCCGTCGACGATCGCCTGCAACGCGGCATCCTCGTCGAGGCCCCAGGTGCCCGCATAGGCGCGCGCGGCGTGGCGGATCGTGTCGGCGAGAAGGTAGCCGAACACGGTCGGATCCTCAAGGATGCCCGCGTCGATCAGCACGTTGCTGCCGGCGCCGTTGGTGATCCAGATGCGCGCGACCTCGACCGATTCGCCGGTGAGTTGCGCGCCCTTGTCGAGCGCGATCGCGTTGGGATGGTCGGCCATTAGCGTACGCCTCCAGTCGGGGCCCAGCGGACTGCTGGCGGGAATACCTCGTCACGGTTGCCTTTCAGCGCGGTGCCGTAGACGGGGTTGGGCAGGACGAACCACCCTGCCCCCCACCTGGCCGCGATCGCGGGCGACTGGACCGCGGCGCGTCGTGTGGCTGGAGTAAGGCCTACGTTGAACAGGTCGCTGAAGTCGCCGAGCTGGTCGCCGCCCATCGCGACGACGCAGTATTTCGCGGCGATCATCGCGCGGCGGCCGTCCTTCTTCGAACCCATCGCGTCGTCGCCGGCGAGGAAGAGTGTTTCGCCGTGGCGCGCAGGGCCGAGGCCGGCGGCTTCGATCGTGGCTTGCGTCTCGACGGCGTTGGCGGCGGAGCGGTTGGTGTTGAAGATCACGGTGACGCCCATCGCGCGGAGTTGCGTAAGCGCATTCAGCGCGCCGGGGACGGGGGCGACCTGCTTGACGCCGGTGCGCTCCCAGTCCTGCCAGCGGGGATCGGACCAAGGCTGGCCGGAGGACGCGTCGTATTCGAAGCCGAGGTTGAGAAGGACGGTCTCGTCGACGTCGAACACCGCGGCTTTCGGCTTGGTACCGCAGGACGTCCAGGCGGGGGCGGCGAGCGTGGCACCTTGGGCGAGGATGACTGAGGTTGGGGTGCGCTGCGCGCGGACATAGCCGACGAGCGCGTTCCAGGCCTGGATGCTGACCGCGGCGGCTTCGCCCGAGGCGTAGAGATATTGCATGCCGGCGGGGACGCCGTCGACCGTGACGGGTGCGGAGACAGTCGACGTGGCGGCGATCGAGGTCGGCGCGGACACGCTGACGCAGCCTTGAAGCGCCAGTGCCCCTGCGAACGCAGGGGTCCACGATACCATCCGCAGCGCGCGCGACCCTGGGCTCCTGCGTGCGCAGGAGAACCGAGGGTGGTTCACGCGGAGACCCGCTCGCGGACGGTGCGGAACTCGATCTGCTTGTCGTAAGGCGCGCCGACGATCATCCGCTTCAAGTAGATGCCCGGCAGGTGGATCGTGTCGGGATCGAGGCTGCCGACGGGGACGATCTCCTCGACCTCGGCGACGCAGATCTTCCCCGCGGTCGCCATCGGCTGGTTGAAGTTGCGCGCGGTCTTGCGGAAGATGAGGTTGCCACTCTCGTCGGCCTTCCAGCCCTTGATGATGCTCAGATCGGCGCGGATGCCGCGTTCGAGGATGTATTCCTGGCCGTCGAAGACCTTCGTCTCCTTGCCCTCGGCGACCTGCGTGCCGACGCCGGTCTTGGTGTAAAAGCCGGGGATGCCCGCCCCCCTGCCCGGCAGCGTTCGGCGAGCGTCCCCTGCGGGCAGAACTCGACCTCGAGTTCGCCGCTGAGATATTGCCGCTCGAATTCCTTGTTCTCGCCGACATAGGACGAGATCATCTTCTTCACCTGGCGAGAGCGGAGCAGTTTGCCCAAGCCCTGCCCGTCGATCCCGGCATTGTTGCTGGCGATCGTCAGGTCCTTCACGCCCGACGCCTCGATCGCGTCGATCAGCCGCTCGGGGATGCCGCACAGCCCGAACCCGCCCGCACAGATCGTCATGCCGTCGAACAGCACGCCTTCGAGTGCCGTCGCCGCATCGGTGTAGCGCTTGTTCGCCATGCATTCTCCTATGGTCTTTGGCCTCGCATACGGCGGCGATGCTCGGTCGGCAACTTCGACTAGATCGACATCTTACGATCCGCCCCCCGCCAGGGGGAGGTGGCGCCGAAGGTGACGGAGGGGGAGGATACGGAACAGAGGTTTCGCGTGCCTCCCCCTCCGTCTGGCAAGCGCCAGCCACCTCCCCCTGGCGGGGGAGGATACAGTAGCTTCAGTACGCCAGCTTCAACCCCGGCCGCTTCCACCGCGTCTTCACCAGCCGGCCGCTGCCTGAGCAGGTGATGTACGCATCCATGCCGTCCGTGCCGCCCCAGCAGATGTTCGTCGTGAACACGTCGTCGGTCGCGACGAATTCGACCAGCTCCCCGGCGGGCGAGATCACACTGATCCCGCATTCGCCGATCGTCGCGACGCAGATGTTGCCGCATGCCTCGACGCCGAGCGAGTCGAAGAACTTGTAGTCGGCGGGGCGATAGAGCGGCGTGCCCGAGGCGCTGGCGACCTTGCCGGGCGCGACGATGTCGAACGCCATCAGGCGGCAGGTGAACGTCTCCGCCGCGTAGAGCTGCGTGCCGTCCGGCGAGAGGCCGATACCGTTGGGATTTTCGCTCGGGAAGATGACTTCTTCCAAATGGCTGCCGTCGGCTTTCGCGTAGAAGATGCCGGTGATGTCGCGGGCGCGGTCGCGCGATTTGCCGTGGTCGGTGAACCAGAAGCCGCCGTGCGAATCGAAGACGATGTCGTTGGGGCCGCGCAGCGAGCAGCCGAAATCGCCGTCCTTGTAGAGGATCTCGACCGCGCCGGTGGCGATATCGATCCGTTCGATCCGGCCGCCCGAATAGTCGTCGGGCTGGCCGTGCGGGGTGAGGAAGCCGTTCGCCTCGCGCCACGCGAAGCCGCCATTGTTGCAGCAATAAAGCTTGCCGTCCGGGCCGACCGCGAGGCCGTTGGGGCCGCCGCCGGGTTCTGCAACCGTGGACTTGGTACCGTCGGGAGCGATGCGGGCGATGCGACCGGCTTCGATCTCGACGAGGATGACGCTGCCGTCGGGCATCACGACGGGACCTTCGGGAAAGCGCAAGCCACTGGCGATGGTGGTGAAGTCGGTCATGATCCTCTCCGGGCGAGTCGGGTTGGTCCCGGCTTCGATGCCAGCGTAACCGCGTCTCGACTTCGCGCGCAACGGACGGCAGGATGCAGCGATGATCACACCACGCACCGGCGGCCGCATCCTGGTCGACCAACTCGTCGCACAGCGCTGCGACCGAATATTTACCGTGCCGGGGGAGAGCTTCCTCGCCGTGCTCGACGCGTTGCACGATACGCCGGCGATCGACCTCGTGGTGTGTCGGCAGGAGGGCGGTGTCGGGTTCATGGCGTGCGCGGACGGGACGCTGACGCATCGGCCGGGAGTGGCGTTCGTGACGCGCGGGCCGGGTGCGGCCAACGCGTCGATCGGCGTCCATGTGGCGATGCAGGATTCGCAGCCGATGATCCTGTTCGTGGGCGATATCGACCGCGGCACGCGCGACCGCGAGGCGTTCCAGGAGATCGATTTTCAGGCGATGTTTGCGCCCATCGCGAAATGGGCGGCGCGGATCGACGATGCGCGGCGGATCCCGGAATATGTCGCGCGCGCCTATGCGACCGCGATGTCGGGGCGGCCTGGGCCGGTGGTGCTCGCGCTGCCCGAGGACATGCTGCTCGATGTGGTAGATGCCGTCGATCGGCCGCGGGTAGAGCGGGTGGCGCAAGGCTGCGACGTCGACACGATGGACTTGCTTGCCGATCTGCTGACGACGGCGGAGCGGCCGGTGGCGATCGTCGGGGGTGCGGGCTGGGATGTAGCGGCGTCGGGGGCGTTCTCGACCTGGGCGGATCGTAACGGCATCCCGGTGGCGGCGGCGTTTCGGCGGCAGGATGCTGTTCCGAACGACTGCCCGGTTTGGGCCGGGAATTTGGGGTATGGGCCCAATCCGAAGCTGGTCGAGCGGGTGAAGGCAGCGGATCTGCTGCTGGTTGTCGGGCCGCGGCTGGGGGAGGCGACGACCGATGGTTATGCGCTCATCACGCCCGATCATCCGGGGCAGCGGCTGATCCACGTCCATCCCGATCCCGACGAGTTGCATCGGGCGTACCGCGCCGATGTCGCGGTATGTGCGGGGATGGAAGAGTTTGCCGAGGCTCTGCTGGTGGTCGACCTGCCGCCGCGGACTGCTGGACAGGAGGCGCATGCGGAGTGGCTCGACTGGTCGACGCCGGCGCCGCGCGATCTGGGGATGGACCTGGGACCTTGCGTGGCGGCGATGCGCGAGCGGCTGCCGGCGGATGCGATCATCTGCAACGGCGCAGGAAATTACTCGGGCTGGTGGCATCGGTATTGGGCCTATGCCGGGCCGGGGACTCAGCTTGCCCCGACTGCCGGAGCTATGGGGTACGGGGTCCCGGCCGCGGTCGCGGCGTCGTTGCGGCATCCGGAGCGGACTGTGGTCGCGCTCGCGGGGGACGGGTGTTTCCTGATGAACGGCCAAGAACTGGCAACCGCGGTCGCGCACGGCGCGGACATGCTGGTGCTGGTCGTGGATAATGGCGGGTATGGGACGATCCGCATGCATCAGGAGCGCGAGTATCCCGGGCGGGTTTCGGGGACGGCGCTGCGGAACCCGGACTTTGCCGCGCTGGGGCGGGCTTATGGGTGTTGGGCAGAAACCGTCGAGCGGACTGAGGATTTTGCGGGGGCGCTGGATCGGGCGATGTCGCGGGGCGGGGTGCGGATGTTGCACTTAGTGACGGATATCGAGGCGATTACCGCTGGGACTACGCTGGCGAAGGTGCGTGGGGGCTGAGCCTCGTTTCACGCCGGCGCTTAGTAACCGAAGGAAGAACCACCCCGGCGGAGGCCGGGGTCCAGTTGGGCGACGGTAGTAACGAAGGACAGCGCTCCGTTATTGCCACCTTTCCAACTGGGCCCCGGCCTTCGCCGGGGTGGTGCTTATTTTTAGCGGATGACTTCATCAGAGCGGCCGCCGTTGCCCCCGCGGAGGCGGGGGTCCATGAGTCAGGGCAGCTAGCGGTACTTAGCTGTTCCCCCGCGTGCGCGAGGGAACATTGCTTGGAGTTGGGTGCGACGTCGGCGAGTTTTAGACCCCCCGCCGCCTCCAGCTTTGCGCGCACCGCCGCAACTGCTTCCGCAGCCTTGTTGCCATCAGGCCCACCGCCCTGCGCCATGTCGGGACGGCCGCCACCGCCCTGCCCGCCTAGCGTCGAGACCGCGATCTTGAGCAGGTCGACGGCGTTGTGGCTGGCGACCAAGTCCGCTGTCACACCGACCGCGACCGAAGCGCGACCATCGTTGATCGCTACCATCACCGCGATGCCGGAACCCAGGCGCTGCTTGGCTTCGTCGACCGCGCCGCGCAGGCCCTTCGCCTCGAAGTCGTTAAGCACCTGCCCGATGAACGCGACGCCGCCGACCTGTTCCGGCCCAGCCGCTTCGCCCGATCCACCACCGCCGAGCGCGAGCGCCTTCTTCGCGTCGGCGAGTTCGCGTTCGAGGCGGCGGCGGTCTTCGAGCAGCGATGCGACGCGCGCCGGGACCTCGTCGGGGGGTCGATTTCAGCACTGCCGCCGTCTCGCGCAGGCGGTCGTCACGGCTGGTCAAGTACGCGCGCGCCGCTTCGCCCGTGAGCGCTTCGACACGGCGGATGCCGCTCGAGACCGCACCTTCGCCGACGACCTTGAACAAGCCGATGTCGCCGAGCGCGTTGACGTGCGTGCCGCCGCACAATTCGATCGAGTAGGTGCCATCCTCGGTCGAGCCCATCGACACGACTCGGACTTCGTCGCCGTATTTCTCACCGAACAGCGCCATCGCGCCCATCGCGATCGCGTCGTCGGGGGTCATCAGCAGCGTCGTCACCGCGCCGTTGCCGCGGACCTGCGCGTTCACGTCGGCCTCGACCTGCGCGATGTCGGCGGGGGGTCATCGCGACCGGCTGCGAGAAGTCGAAGCGCAGGCGGTCGGGCGCGACGAGGCTGCCCTTCTGCGCGACGTGCGTGCCAAGACGCTCGCGGAGGGCCTCGTGGAGGAGATGCGTCGCGGAGTGGTTGGCACGGATCTGTGCGCGGCGCGCGACGTCGATCCGGAGCTTGACCGGATCGCCGACCTTGATCTCGCCGGACTCGACGATCGCGTGATGCACGAACACGCGGCCGAGCTGCTTCGACGTCTCGGTGACGTTCGCGTGCAGGCCGGTGTCGTTCGAGATGTGACCGGCATCGCCGACCTGTCCGCCGCTCTCGCCATAGAACGGCGTCTGGTTGACGACGATCGCGATGGCGTCGCCGGTGGTCGCGTGGTCGACGCGCGCGCCGTCCTTGACCAGTGCGACGACTTCGCCCCTCGCCTGTATCCGATGCGTAGCCGAGAAATTCGGTGCCGCCGGTCTGCTCGACGATGTCGAACCAGATGTCGTCCGAAGCCTTCGCGCCCGATCCCTTCCAGGCGGCGCGGGCGGCGCGCTTCTGCTCGGCCATCGCGGTGTCGAAGCCTTCGCGGTCGACCGCGATGTTGCGTTCGCGCAGCGCGTCCTCGGTCAGGTCGTACGGGAAGCCGTAGGTGTCGTAGAGCTTGAACGCGACGTCGCCCGCCAGCGTGCCGTCTGTCATCCCGGTGGTCGCCTCGTCGAGCAGCTTCAGCCCCTTGTCGAGCGTCTGGCGGAAGCGCGTTTCCTCCTGCTGCAACGTTGCCTCGATCAGCGGGCGTGCGCGAGAAAGTTCGGGATAGGCGGCGCCCATCTCGGTGACGAGCGCGGGGACGAGCCGGTGCATCAACGGCTGCTTGGCACCGAGGATGTGCGCATGGCGCATCGCGCGGCGCATGATTCGGGCGCAGGACGTAGCCGCGGCCCTCGCTCGCGGGCAGCACGCCGTCGGCGATCAGGAAACCGGCGGTGCGCAGGTGATCGGCGATCACGCGGTGGCTGGCGGTGTTGGCGCCGTCTGTCGCGGTGTGCGTCAGCGCGCCCGACGCCGCGATCAGCGCCTTGAACGTGTCGGTGTCGTAATTGTCAGTGACGCCCTGCATGACCGCAGCGATGCGCTCGAGCCCCATGCCGGTGTCGATCGAGGGCTTGGGCAGGTTGCCGACGATCTCGGCGTTCTCCTGCTCGTATTGCATGAACACGAGGTTCCAGATCTCGACGAAACGATCGCCATCTTCGTCGGGGCTGCCGGGAGGGCCGCCGAAGATGTGATCGCCGTGGTCGTAGAAGATCTCGGAGCACGGCCCGCACGGCCCGTTGTCGCCCATCGACCAGAAATTATCCTTGGTCGGGATGCGGATGATGCGGTGATCGGGGAGGCCGGCAACCTTCTCCCAGAGATCGAACGCCTCGTCGTCGGTGTGGTAGACGGTGGCGGTCAGTTTATCGGGCGACAGGCCCCATTCGCGGGTGAGCAACGTCCAGGCGTGAACGATCGCCTGTTCCTTGAAATAGTCGCCGAACGAGAAATTGCCGAGCATTTCGAAGAAGGTGTGGTGGCGCGCGGTGTAGCCGACATTGTCGAGATCGTTGTGCTTGCCACCGGCGCGAACGCATTTCTGCGACGATGTCGCGGTGGTGTAGGGGCGCGATTCGAGGCCGGTGAAGACGTTCTTGAACGGCACCATCCCGGCGTTGACGAACATCAGCGTCGGGTCGTTCTGCGGCACGAGCGGTGCGGAGGGCACGATCTGGTGCCCCTGCGATCCGAAATAGTCGAGGAAGCCGCGGCGGATGTCGTTCGTCGATGTCATGCCGGGGACTTAGGCGAGCGGGGCGGTTCGCTCAAGTGGAGGTGTGTAAGGGCCATGCAGTAGAGAGGGTGTCGGCGGACGCCGGCGCTGCACGCATCCGACTGAAACGAAGAGAGCTTGTTTCCCCGCGAAGGTGGGGATCCAGACTGGGCTCCCGCCTTCGCGGGAGAACAAGAAAGCGCTGCAATTCAACAAGAGCAACACCACCCCGGCGAAGGCCGGGGCCCAGTTGGGGAACGTGGCTAACGAAGGACTGCGCTCGATTATTACCACCTTTCCAACTGGGCCCCGGCCTTCGCCGGGGTGGTGGCGCTATCGTGAAGGTCCCCTACCCCAACGGCGCATCGATCGACTTAGGCGGCTCGCTGAACCATTTAGGGGCCCGCATCGGTCATGTGGAAGCAATCCTCGATCCGCACGCCGAACCTCCCGGGAATGTAGATCCCCGGCTCGTCGGAGAAGCACATCCCCGCCGCCAGCTTCGTTGTCTCGCCGTGGACGAGGTTGACGGGTTCATGGCCGTCCATGCCGATGCCGTGGCCGGTGCGGTGCGACAGGCCGGGGAGCTTGTACCCCGGCCCATAGCCAAGCGTCTCGTAATGCCGACGGACCGCGTCGTCGACGCTGCCGGCGGGTGCACCGATCTTCGCGGCGGCGAATGCGATCTGTTGGCCGCGGGCGACCTGGTCCCACGTCTTGCGTTGGTCGACAGTTGCCGCGCCGTGCACCCAGGTGCGCGAGATGTCGGACTGATAGCCCTGCACCGCACAGCCGCAGTCCATCAGCACGACCTGGTCGTCGGCGACGCGGTGAATTTCGCGGCTGCCGTGCGGATAGGCAGACGCCTCGCCGATCAGTGCGAGTGCGAACTCGGGCGCGCCGCCGAGTTTCTTCGTCGCGGCGTTCATCAGCGCGCCGATCTCGGTGCCGGTCATGCCCTTCTCGACGCGCGGCTTGGTCCAGCGATAGGCGGCGAGCGTGACCTCGGTCGCGGTCTGCATCAGCGCGATCTCGGCGGGGGGTCTTGATCATCCGGCAGGCGCGGACGACCGGGTCGGCGGATACGATCTTTGCTTCCGGCAACACGAGCTGAAGGCCTGCATAGGCGAAATAGCGTACCTCCGCCTCAAGCCCGATTGGCCGCGCGGCGAGCTTGCGGTCGCGAAGGAAGCCGGCGGCCACGACGAGCGGGTTCTCGTCCTCCTGCCAGACGCGCACCTCGGCGGGGACGGCGAGCGTCTCGCGCACCGACGGCTCCTCGAAGAACGGCGTGACGATGCACGGTTCGCCCTCGACCGGGAGGATCGCCAGCGTCAGCCGCTCGCTCGTGTGCCAGCGGACGCCGGTGAAGTAGATCATCGACGATCCCGGCTCGATCAGCACTGCGCCGATGCCCGCCGCCTTCATCAGCGATTGCGCGCGGACCAGCCGCGCGGCGCGTTCGGTGGCGTCGATCGGCCGGGTCGTGCCGGTGATGTCGGACAGCGCCGACAGGTCCGGCTCGGCGGCGCGGAGGATCGCACTGGTCGACAGCAACGGCGCCGCGATGGCGAGGCTCAGCAGGTCGCGACGCGAGGGGCTGAAGGCGGGCTTGTGGCGTGCGGTCGACATCGTCGGACGATAGGGTCCTTGACCCGGGCGCCGCAATCCCCTTCCCTGTTCGCACTTCTCGGGAGCGATTAATGGCCAAGCGGCTAACCTATTACATCTTGTTCGGCCTCGTCGCGGGTATGGTCGTCGGCTGGATCCTGAACGCGTCGATCGACAATGGCACGGCCGAGTCCGCCGAACGGCTGAAGGACATCGCCGGCTATTTCTCGATCGTGACGACGCTGTTCCTCCGGCTGATCAAGATGATCATCGCGCCGCTGGTGTTCTCGACGCTGGTCGTGGGCATCGCGCATATGGGCGATACCGGTGCGCTTGGGCGGGTCGGGTTGCGCAGCCTCGGCTGGTTCATCTGCGCGAGCCTATTGTCGCTTACTCTGGGCCTGATCCTCGTCAACGTGTTGCAGCCGGGCGTCGGCCTCGCGCTCGCGATCCCGCCGGCGACCGCGTCGAGCGGCGTCGACCGCGCTACGTTCGATCTCGCCAAGTTCATCACGCATATCGTCCCCGATTCGATGATCGCGGCGATGGCGGGCAACGAGATCCTCCAGATCGTCGTGTTCTCGGTGTTCGTCGGCGTCGCGATCACCGCGGTCGGCGAGAAGGCCGCGCCGCTGGTCAAGGCGATCGAGGCACTTGTTGCGGTGATGCTGCAGATCACCAACTACGTGATGCGGTTCGCGCCGTTCGCGGTGTTCGCCGCCGTGACCGCGACGCTCGCCGAGCGGGGGCCGACCATCCTTGGTCAGCTCGGCTATTTCATGTTGAGCTTCTATATCGGCCTTGCGCTGCTGTGGGCGATGCTGATCGGGATCGCGTTCCTGCTGATCGGTCCGCGGACGCGGTTGCTGGTGCGCTATATTCGCGATCCGTTGATCCTCGCCTTCTCCGCGGCATCGTCCGAGGCGGCATATCCGCGGACGCTGGAGGCGCTCGACCGGTTCGGCGTGCCCCCCGCGGATCGCCAGCTTCGTGCTGCCGCTGGGCTATTCGTTCAATCTCGACGGGTCGATGATGTACATGACGTTCGCGTCGCTGTTCATCGCGCAGGCGTACGGCATCCACATGCCGATCGGGCAGCAGATCGCGATGCTGCTGGTGCTGATGGTGACGTCGAAGGGCATCGCGGGCGTGCCGCGCGCATCGCTGGTGGTGATCGCGGGGACGCTGTCGATGTTCAAGATCCCGGAGGCGGGGATCCTGTTGATTCTGGCAGTGGATCATTTCCTCGACATGGGGCGCTCGGCGACGAACGTGATCGGGAATGCGGTGGCGGCGACCGTGGTCGCGAAATGGGAGGGCGGGCTCGACGAGCGGGAGCCTGCCGATCGGGATTTCCCGCATGCGCCGACCGGGCATGGGCCGAAGGTGGATGTGGACAGCTACGAGAAGATTGGGCCGGGACAGGTTTAGGATCGACGCTTGCACCGAGCGTCGCACCACTGTTCCGTCATCCCAGCGAACGCTGGGATCCAGAGCCACGAGCGCCGGTGTCTGTGGCTCTGGATCCTGGGTCGAGCCCAGGATGACGGAGGGGTTCAGGTACCTTCAGACCCTATCGCGGCGGGTCAGGCGTAAGCGTAGGGGCCGCCTTTTTTTAGCCCTGCTTGATACGCGGGGCGTGCGTGGACCTTTGCCAGCCAAGCGATCGTCGCGGGACGGGACTCGTTGAGACCGCCGCGGCTGCGCGCGGCTTCCAAAGGAAAGCTCATCATGATGTCGGCGGCGGTCATCTCGGCGCCGGCGAACCAGGGGCGCTGCGACAGTTCGGATTCGACATAGTCGAGGTGGACGTCGATCATCGGCTGGATCTTCTTGGTCGCCGCCTTGCCCAGGATCGGGATGCGCGCGAGGACGAGCTTCAGGAGCAGCGGCGGCATCATCGAGCCTTCCGCATAGTGGAGCCAGAAGCGGTAACGCAGCGCGTCTGCGCGGTTGGCGGGGGCGCCGAGCTTGTCGTCCGCCTTGTCGACGAGATATTCGACGATCGCGCCGGTCTCGGCCACCACCTGGCCGTCATCCTCGATCACCGGCGACTTGCCGAGCGGGTGGACCTTCTTGAGTTCGGGCGGGGCGAGCATCGTTGCCTTGTTCCGCTCGTAGCGCTTGATCTCGTAGGGAAGGCCGAGTTCCTCGAGCATCCACAGGATCCGCTGCGATCGCGAGTTTTCGAGGTGGTGGACGATGATCATGCTGAACCCCCTGTTTTTTATTCGGACGATTTGCGCGCGGTCCAGATCCAGGCGGCCGCGTGGAATTCCACCGTGTCGCCGCTTCGGTACCGGTCGCAGACCTGAGTGAGACGCGCGATGTGGCGCTCGCGTTCCTCGGGGGCGGCGTCGCGGATGGCGGAGGCGGCTGGGCCGATGCGGCTGAAATAGTCGACGGCGTCGGCTACGGGGTCGGCGCCCCTCCCCTGCCCGGTAGGCGAATTCGACACGCTCGGGTGACGCGACATGCCAGCCGGATTTTTCGAGGATGCTCGCGACGTAGGTCGGGTCGGCGAAAGCGAAGGGCCCGGGTGCGGTGGTGGCTGGAGGTGTCTGCATTGCCGCCGGTCGCGGTGATGATTTCGGTGGCCCAGCGGTTGGCGGCACGGTCGGCGAAGCAGGAGAAGACGAGCGTTGCGTCTGGGGCGGCGGCTTCGGCCAAAGTGGTGAAAGCGGCGACGGGGTCTGCGAAGAACATTACGCCGTGGCGGGAGACGTAGAGGTCGATTGGGGCGTGGTTCGGGGCGGCGGCGGTGATGTCTGCGCACTCGAAGCGGGCGTTGAATGCGGTTTTGGCGCGGTGTTTGGCGATCTCGATCAGGTTTGGTGAGAGATCGATGCCGGTTACGGTCGCGTTGGGCAGAGCTTGCGCGGTGGCTAGCGTGGTGGCGCCAGCGCCGCAGCCAATGTCGATGATCTTTCGGGTTTGGGGGGTGGCGGCGGACAGAATCGCGGCGTTTAGATACGGGGTTAGGTTGGTGAAGCTGCGGTCGGTTCGGTGCCATTCCTCGGCCCAGACATCGCCTATTCTGCCGGTCCAGTCGTAGGCGGTGGTCAATCGCTGATCCGTTTCATGCTCGGGCGGGGGGGACGATTAGACGGTCTATAGGGTCTTATATAATCGGTACATTGGGTCCGAAGTGCACAAAGTGCACAAAGTGCACAAAGTGCAGACGCTGGCGCAGCATTTGTGAAGCGGTGTTTTGCGGTCCGATGTAGGCGAGCATACTGACATCAGTAGCGTTGTTTTCCTGCGAAGACGGGGATTCAGACTGGGCTCCCGCCTTCGCGGGGAGAAAATGCGGCGCGCGGGCTCGTTTAAGAATTTGGAGTCATTGCCCTAAAGAGCTTGGTTGAGCGCGGGATTTATTTGCAGGGTCGTGCCAACTGGGCCCCGGCCTTCGCCGGGGTGGTGCTGAGGATGGGTTAGCGGGGTGCCATTTCGCCACTCGCTGAACTGTGGGCCGCGCGCATCCTTGGCAGCTTGAGCCGTAAGCCATGAAGCGTGCCGCCACCGCGTGCCCTCACCCTCCCATTGCGAAGGCAATGGGTCCCTCCCTCTCCCCTGAGGGAGAGGGAAAGTAGGGTTACGCGTCGTCGCCTTCTTCGGGGCCGGCCATCATTTCTTCGGCGACCTTGTCGGTGCGCGCGCGGATCTGCTTTTCGAGGCGGTCGGCGGTTTCGGGGTTGTCCTTGAGGAACGTCTTCGAGTTCTCGCGACCCTGACCGAGGCGGACGCTGTCATAGCTGAACCACGCGCCCGACTTCTCGACGAGGCCCGCCTTCACGCCGAGATCGAGGATCTCGCCGAGCTTGGAGACGCCCTGCCCGTACATGATGTCGAACTCGACCTGCTTGAACGGCGGGGCGACCTTGTTCTTGACGACCTTAACGCGGGTCTGGTTGCCCGTGACCTCTTCACCGGCCTTGATCGCGCCGATGCGGCGGATGTCGAGGCGGACCGAGGCGTAGAACTTCAGCGCGTTGCCGCCGGTCGTCGTCTCGGGGTTGCCGTACATGACGCCGATCTTCATGCGGAGCTGGTTGATGAAGATCACCATGCAGCGCGAGCGGCTGATCGAGCCGGTCAGTTTCCGCAGCGACTGCGACATCAGGCGGGCCTGGAGGCCGACATGGCTGTCGCCCATCTCGCCTTCGATTTCAGCACGCGGCACTAGCGCTGCGACCGAATCAACGACGAGCACGTCGATCGCGTTCGAACGGACCAGCGTGTCGACGATCTCGAGTGCCTGCTCGCCGGTGTCGGGCTGCGACACAATCAGCTCGTCGATGTTGACGCCAAGCTTCTTGGCATAGACCGGGTCGAGCGCGTGCTCGGCATCGACGAACGCCGCGGTGCCGCCGCCCTTCTGCGCTTCGGCGATCACGTGGAGCGCGAGCGTGGTCTTGCCCGAGCTTTCCGGACCGTAGATCTCGATCACGCGGCCGCGCGGCAGGCCGCCGACGCCGAGTGCGATGTCGAGCCCGAGCGAGCCGGTCGAGATGACCTCGACCTGCATGGTTTCCTTTGAGCCCAGGCGCATCGCCGAGCCCTTGCCGAAGGCGCGGTCGATCTGCGCGAGCGCGGCGTCGAGCGCCTTCTGCCGGTCGTTGGTTGCGGTTGCCATGCCGGTGTCGATCACTTTCAGATTAGCGGCCATCGAATATGCTCCCATCGCTAAAGCAAGCGCGCGTGCCATTCAACGCGTCAAACAGCATGTATTCTCTTTGTTCTTTTTGGAACAAGTGGGGAACGATAGGTTTGTTGGGGAAATTTGCGGCGGTGGGGTCGTGCAGGGCCCGTTGGGTAAGGGGACGGCGTCAGTCTGGCATCCGCCGGTCTGCATGCTCGAAGCTTCAGGCCCACGGAGTCGTGAGTTCATTGAGTTGCAGGCGTTGGAAGACGTTCGATGCGGACACGATTCGGACAAGTGCACCCTCCCCGCCGGGGCCGGGGTCCAAGTGGAGAGGTTGGCGTGACGGCGTGCGTCTGTCGTCAGGAGCGTTTCCCAACTGGGCCCCGGCCTTCGCCGGGGAGGTGCTCTGGTTGGGGGGGTATAATGCCGGACATGTTCGGGATGACCGACGAGGGGCGGGATCCGCGGTGTGGGCGTTTAGGTCGAGATCTAGGTCGAGATCGGTTCGGGTTGTTTGGACGCGGGGTTTGGACAGCCAACGGATCGCGATTCTGAAGGATGTCTGGGACGGGCGGTTTCGTTTGCGGCTCTGGATCCTGACTTTCGTCAGGATGACGGGCGGTGGCGGCGAGGCGGCGGCCAGCTTCGAAGGTGCCGCCGCCTATCGATCGATCAGGCGAGCTTCGTTGCGAGGGTCCACCAGCCTTTGGCTTGCGCGGCGGCGGTGGCGGTGTCTCTGGCTTCGGGGGTTTCGAACAGGGCGAAGCAGGTAGCGCCGGAGCCGGACATTCTGGACAGGAGGACGCCTTGGGCTGCGTCCAAGAGCGCGCGGACTTCGGCGATTACGGCGGCAAGCGCCAGTGCGGGGGGTTCTAGGTCGTTGCGGCCTCCGAGGGCGCGGTCGAGGAGATTGCCTTCGGGAATCGGGCCTCGATCGTGGCCGTCCCAGGTCTTGAAGACGGCTGCGGTGGAGACCGCGACGCCTGGGTTCACGAGCAGGAGCGGGGTGCCGGACAGGCCTTCGAGATTGGTGAGGGTGTCGCCCTTGCCGGTGCCGAGCGTGGTGCGGTTGGCGAGGCAGGCGGGGACGTCGGCGCCGAGCTTTGCGGCGATTTCGTGGAGGCGGGGGTCGGTTGGGGCTATGCCGTGGAGCCGGGCCAGCGCGCGGAGCGTGGCGGCGGCGTCGGCCGAGCCTCCGCCTATGCCCGAGGCGATGGGGAGGTGCTTTTCTAGGGTTATGGAGTGGTAGGCCTCGGGGGGCGAACGCGGTGGTGAAGGCGTCTGCTGCGGCGGTTACCAAGTTGCCATGCCAGGGGGGCGGCGCTTGGAGTGGTGCTGGACGAGCGGGGTGCTTCGTCATTGTTCACCCCCAATTGGGCCCCGGCCTTCGCCGGGGTGGTGTTCGAGGTCGGGGTAATGCTCTGGACGGGGAGGAGTGCTGCGGCGAAGGGGCCGGTTATGGTGAAGCTGTTGGTTTGGGCGGGTTCCACCGTGACCAGGTCGCCGTCGGTGGCGAAGGCGAAGAGGGTTTCGAGGTCGTGGTAGCCGTCGGGGCGGCGGCGGCGGACGTGGAGGGCCAGGTTGATCTTGGCGGGGGCGGGTTCGGTGATGGCGGGCATTGTCGGTCTCGGGGTTTGGCGGCGAAGGGTTCCAGCGCAGCTTAGCGTAATACGCGTGATGTCTGCGGGTTTAAGCGCGTCGTCCTGACGAAAGTCAGGATCCAGGGTAACGAATGGTGCCGTGCTTGGCTCTGGATCGTGACTTTTGTCAGGATGACGGCGGACCTGAGATGCCGTGCACCTCGCCAGTTGGGGGCGTTGTCGCGATCGCTTCCGCGGCTCGTCCGCCACTCAGAATTAATTGTGATCTCGCGAAGCGGCCCCTTCGCCGTGGCTCGCCTTGTCCTCACCCCTTCCCACACTTGCGTGGCCCTTCCCTCCCCGGCGGAAAAGGGATTTTAGCGGCTGGCTTTGGGTGGGAGGCCGTTGGCGATCTTGGCGGTTATGCGCGCCGTGTCTCCGGGTTCGGCGGTCAGGAGCGCGGCGCGCCAGGCGTAGCGCGCTTCGTAGTTTCGGCCGACGCTCCAATAGGAGTCGCCGAGGTGGTCGGCGATCTCGGCGTTGGTGGGTTCGGCCTGTGCGGCGGTTTCGAGCAGGGGGAGGCGCTCGGGCGGTGTCGCCGGAGAGGTGATAGGCCCAGCCGAGCGAGTCGGTGATCGACGCGTTGGTGGGATCGATCCGGCTGGCGCGTTCGAGCAGTTTGATCGAGGCGGGGATGTCGTCGCCGTGTTCGACTTGCGCGAAGCCGAGATAGTTGAGTGCGAGTGGTTGCGCGGGGCCGCGGGCGACGGCTTTTTCCAGTGCATCGCGCGCTTCGGGCCAGCGACCGGCCTGGTCGAGCGCGCCGCCATATTGCAGCCAATTGCCCCAGCTGCCACCCTTCGCGCCGTCGGCGGCGATGATACGTTGGTACCAGGTCGCCGCTTCGGCGGGGTTGCCGGTGGTCAGCAGCAGGTCGGCGTAGCGTTGCCAGTCGGCGGGCTCCGAACCCTTCTGGTCGACGCGGTTTTTGGCGGCGGCGAGCGCTTCGCCGTTGCGGTCGGCGGTGGCGAGGATGTCGATGCGTTCGGCGGCGGCGGCCGGTGCGGAAGGGCTCTCGGCGTCGACGCCGTCGAGCACGACGAGCGCGCGGTCGACCAGCTTGTTGCGGGCGAGCGCATCGGCGAGGAGGACGCGCGCCGCGTCGTAACTCGGGTCGGCGCGCAGGGCTGCCTGGGTCAGTGCGATCGAGAGTGGCGAGGGTTCGCCTGCGCTGAGGTCGCTGGCGAGGCGGGCGAGCAGGCGCGAGACGCCGATCGACAGCGTTTGCCTGCGCGGTGCCGCGGCGATCAGCGCACGCGTTTCGGTGGCGAAGCGGTTGGCGACGGGGTCTTTTGCTGCGGTCGCTAGCGATGGTTCGGGGTCGCGGCCCTCGGCATGTGCGACCCACGCGTAGAGCGAGGGCGCGAGAACCACGAGGGGGCCGCTCGACAACGTGACGATCGCTGCGCTTGCGGCCTTCGCATCGTTGCGGCGGGCGGCATCGGCGAGCGGGATCAGCGCGGCGTCGGCGGGGGCTACGCCGGCCTTGTTCAGCACCGCGGCGGCGCGGGTGGCGAGCGGCACGTCGCCGGCCTCCAGCGCCTCGCGATAGGCGCGGATCGCGACGACGGGATCGTCGGGCGATGCCGCCAGCACCTTGGCGTAGCTGGCCGCTGCGAGGTCCGGCTGGCCGGCGGCGTCGGCGACGCGGGCCTTCAGATAGGCCGAGAGATCAGCCGGCGCAGCCGTGGCAGGCGCCGCCACGGCAAGACCTAGGGCTAAAAACAGACACTTACATGTTGGGATAATTGGGGCCTCCGCCGCCCTCGGGTACGACCCAGTTGATATTCTGGGTGGGGTCCTTGATGTCGCAGGTCTTGCAGTGGACGCAGTTCTGCGCGTTGATGACGAACTTCGGATCGGCCGTGTCTTCGCCGACGACTTCGTAAACGCCGGCCGGGCAATAGCGTTGCGCGGGCTCGTCGTACATCGGCAGGTTGTAGGCGATCGGCACGCTCGCGTCCTTGAGCGTCAGGTGGACCGGCTGGTCCTCCTCGTGGTTGGTGTTCGAGACGAACACCGACGAGAGGCGATCGAACGTCAGGACGCCGTCGGGCTTCGGATAGACGATCGGCTTGACGAGATCCTTGCGCCACAGGCTCTCATTGTCGGGGTGATGGTGCATCGTGAAAGGCACCTTGATGCCGAGATGCTCCGCCCACATCGTCACGCCGGCGAGGCCCGAGCCGACGAGGTCGCCGAACTTCTTGACCAGCGGCACGACGTTGCGGACGACCGACAGCTCCTTCTTGACCCACGACTTCTCGAACGCCTCGGGATAGGCGGCGAGCTCGTCATGGCCGCGCTGCGAGACGATCGCCTCGACCGCGGCCTCGGCGGCCATCATGCCGGACTTCATCGCGGTATGCGTACCCTTGATCCGCGGCACGTTGAGGAAGCCGGCACTGTCGCCGATGAGGGCGGCACCGGGCATCACGAGCTTGGGGATCGACTGCAAACCGCCGTCGCTGATCGCGCGCGCGCCGTAGCTGACGCGCTTGGCGCCCTTCAGCAGCGCGGCGATCTCGGGATGCGTCTTCCAGCGCTGCATCTCGCTGAACGGCGAGAGATACGGGTTGGTGTAGTTCAGCCACGTGACGAAGCCGATCGAGACCTGGCCGTTCGCCTGATGATAGATCCAGCCGCCACCGTTCGAGCCGTCGGTTTCGGACAACGGCCAACCCTGCGTGTGGATGACGCGGCCGGGGACGTGGAGTTCGGGATCGATGTCCCACAGCTCCTTGATGCCGAGGCCGTACACCTGCGGATCACTGTCCTTGTCGAGTGCGAACGTCCGGATCAGTTCCTTGGTAAGGTGACCGCGGCACCCTTCCGAAAAGAAGGTGTATTTGGCGTGGAGTTCAAGGCCAGGGGTGTAGTCGCCCTTGTGCGTGCCGTCGCGCGCGACGCCCATGTCGCCGGTGGCGACGCCCTTTACCGAGCCGTCCTCGTTGAACAGGATTTCCGCCGCGGCGAACCCCGGGAAGATCTCGACGCCGAGTTCCTCCGCCTTGCCCGCGAGCCAGCGGCAGAGATTGCCGAGCGACCCGGTGTACGTACCCTTGTTGTGCATGAACGAGGGCGTGACGAAGTGCGGCATCTCGCTCTTCTTCGTCTTGGTCAGGATCCAGTGATGGTTCTCGGTCACCGGCACTTCGGCGAGCGGGCAGCCGTCCTCGCGCCAGTTCGGCAGCAGTTCGTCAAGGCTCTTGGGATCGATGACCGCGCCGGACAGGATATGCGCGCCGACCTCGGAGCCCTTTTCGAGCACGCAGACGCTGATCTCGGCGTCCTTCGCGGCGGCCAGCTGTTTCAGGCGGATCGCTGCCGAGAGACCGGCCGGGCCAGCGCCAACGATCACCACGTCGTACGGCATCGATTCACGTGTCGTCATCATCGTCTCCCGGGGGATGTCCCCTCTTGCCTTCAGCATTGCGCCCCACCCTTCGTTCGGGCTTGGGCGGGCACCATCTTGTCCAATATGGCGATTGCGCGAGTTGACCGCCACGTCAACCGTGCAGCATAGGTTACCGCGTGGGGGGCGGACCAAACCATCGACTGGCGAAATACAGCGGCGAGCGCGCTCGACTGGTGGCATGAGGCTGGCGTCGACACGCTGGTCGACGACGTCCCGCGCGACTGGTTCGCGACGCCCGAACCGCTTGTCGTACCCGCCGCTGCGCCTGCTGCACCAGTCGTCGCACCGTTTGCAATGCCCCATTTGCTGGCCGATTTCCTGGCCTGGCGGAGCAGCGCGGAGGTTCCCGAGGCGGAGTGGAGCGGAGTTTCCCTCGCTGCCGTAGGTCCGGCTGACGCTACGGTCATGGTGCTTGTCGATTGCCCCGACCGCGATGATGGCGATGCTGGCGCGTTGCTGAGTGGCGCATCGGGACGGCTGCTCGACAAGATGCTCGCGGCGATCGGTCTGACGCGCGACGAAGTGCATCTCGCGGCGGTCTGCGCAAAGCGGCCGACAGCGGGGCGGATCCAGAGCGAGGTCGAGGCTCGGCTGTCGGAAATCGCCAAGCATCACATTGGGTTGGTTGCGCCCAAGCGGTTGCTGCTGCTGGGCAATGCGGCGAGCCGTGCGATCCTCGGGACGGAATTACAGGCGGCACGCGGGCGTTTACACGGATTTAACCATAAGACCGGAGAACCGGGGTCCGGTTCGGCGTCTGGCAAAGCTTCCGACGAGACCGGCGTGGTCGCGAGCTTTCACCCCCGGTTTCTGATCGAGAAGCCCGCGGCCAAGGCCGAGGCCTGGAAGGATTTGCAGATGCTGATGCGCGGACTGACGTCGCAAGAGGGTGTGAGATGATTCGGACTCTAGCTATCGTTCTGGGGCTCAGCGCCCTCCCCCTTCCCAGCACTCGCGGCGACCGTTGCCGGCGAGCCCGCTGGCGACGCGCGGCTCGGCACGACGCAGTTGATCGGCGCACCGACGATCGAGCAGATCCCCGACCAGCTCGATGCGAGCCAGCGCGAGGCCTACAGGACCGTGTTCGCGGCGATCCGCGACGGCAAGTGGACCGACGCACAGATCGGGCTCGACACGATGAAGCCCGGTCCGCTGCACGCGATCGCGCGCGCCGAGATGTATACGGCAAAGGGCTCGCCCCGCGTCGAGATGGAGCCGCTGGTCGCGCTGCTCAACGAAGCGCCCGAACTCCCCGAAGCCGCACAGATCTCGCGCCTTGCGATGACACGGGGCGCGGTCGACCTGCCCCCCCCCCACGGCACAGCGGCTTATCTGGCAGGACGGCGCGCCGCGTCGCGTCCGTGCGAAAAGCCTGCAGGGCGACATGATCGCCGCCGACCTTGCGCTGAAGATGCAGCCTTACGTCAAGGCGGACATGGGTCGCGAAGCGCAGTCGCTGCTGGACAGCACGCCCGGCCTCACCCCAGAGGCGCTGACCGAATGGCAGCAGAAGATCGCGTGGATCTATTTCCTCCAGGGCGACGACGTGAACGCGCGCGTGATGGCGGCAAAGGCACAGGACGGCGTCGGCGACTGGGCGGTCCAGGGCCGCTGGGTCGGCGCTCTTTCGGCATGGCGGCAGAACGACTGCGCGAATGCCGAGACCGGGTTCGAGGGTGTTGCGGCACGGGCCGGCGATGTCGATCTCCGCGCGGCGGCTTTGTACTGGGCGTCGCGTGCGGACATGGTGTGCTCGCGCCCCGACAAGATAGAGGGTCGACTGAAGGCTGCGGCCCAGTTCGGCGAGAGCTTCTACGGCCAGCTTGCGCGCCAGCAGCTTGCGATGAAGGACAAGGGCACGTCCGTCGGCGGGCTCGTGGCCAGCGACTGGAAGGTCGTCGGCAAGCGTCCTAACGTCCGCGTCGCCGCCGCCCTAGTTGAAGTCGGCGAGACCGACCTGGCCGATACCGTGATCCGCCAGCAGGCGAAGATCGGGGATCCGCGCGAGTTCGCCAACCTGGTCCGCGTGGCGGAAGCGCTGAGCTTGCCTGCGACGACCGTGTGGCTTGCGCACAACTGCCCGCAGGGGGTCACGTCGACCGCCGAGGCACGCTATCCGACGCCGAACTGGACGCCGGACAGCGGCTGGCACATCGACAAGGCGCTGGTCTATGCGCACACGCTCGAGGAATCGCGGTTCCGCAACACGATCAAGAGCCCGGCCGGCGCGTATGGCCTCATGCAGATCATGCCCGCCGCCGCGACCGACTTCGCGCGTGAGCGTGGCACCTCGATCGACGTGAAAGCGCTGACCAAGCCCAGCACCAACATGGATGTCGGCCAGCGCCATCTCGAGCGGCTGCGCGACATGGCAGGCGTCACCGGCGGGCTGCTGCCCAAGGTGATCGCGGCGTATAACGCAGGCCCGCGCCCGGTCGGCGACTGGAACGCGATCGTCCACGATAACGGCGATCCGCTGATGTATATCGAGAGCATCCCGTATTGGGAGACGCGCGGCTACGTCACCACCGTGCTGCGCAACTACTGGATGTACGAGGCGCAGGGCGGCAAGAAGGCGTCGACCAGCCGCAACGCGCTGGCGCAGGGCATGTGGCCGCGCTTCCCCGGTCTGCCGGGTGCAACCGCGGTGCGGATGGCGGCCAAGCCGTACACGCAGTACCGGGCCAGCACGGCGCCGTTGAATGCCACCGTCGCGGTGAATGCCAGCGTCGGTCCGCAGTCTACCACCGTCACGCGTGCGGACTGAGCTTCATGCCGATCGATGAAAGCCGGATTTTCCTGCCGGTGCGGATTGCCGTGCTGACGGTGTCGGATACGCGTGGGCTTGCCGAAGATCGCTCTGGCGATACGCTGGTCGCGCGGCTGACCGAGGCGGGTCACGTTCTCGCCGACCGCCGGATCGAGAAGGACGATGTCGAGACGATAGTTTCGCGCCTGCACGCGTGGATCGGTGACCCTGAGGTCGACTGCATCATCACCACAGGCGGCACCGGCGTTACAGGCCGCGACGTTACCCCGGAGGCTGTGGAACAGGTCGCGGAGAAGATGATCCCGGGCTTCGGCGAACTCTTCCGCATGCTGAGCTATCAGACGATCGGCACCTCGACCGTCCAGTCGCGCGCGTGCGCCTGCGTGTCGCACGGCACCTACATATTCGCGCTGCCCGGCTCGACCGGCGCGGTGAAGGACGGCTGGGACGGCATCCTTCGCGACCAGCTCGACAGCCGTCACCGCCCCTGCAACTTCGTCGAACTGATGCCGCGGCTGCTGGAGCGCTGAACCTTTTGTTTGAGGGGCTCTGGTAACTCCCCCTGCCTTCCCGTCCCCGGCTAGCTGCTGCGCCCCCTGCCTGGCGTGCGAAAGAGCGACGAGTACCAAATACCGCCCTTCCCAATCTGCTGCAATTTTTGCCAAGTTGTGGCGCATCCCACCAGTCAGGACGGACAGGAACTGCGTCAGGAACTGGCGAAAATATCTTGCTGACTGAACACCTTCACCGCTGTGTACTGCTGTATTACCCAACTGGCACGGTCGATGCAGTAGTCGAGATACCGCCCAGCCGGGCGCGTCTCACCTACTGAAGGACGCTACCATGACCTCGATGATCCTGAAGAGCCTGGCCCTCGCTACCGTACTCGTCGCCAGCGCGCCCGCCGTTGCAGCACCTGCCCGCCCGCAGCAGACGGTCCTCAAATACGATGCGAAGACCCACCAATATTGCCTGACCGAACCCGCTGCGACCGGAAGCCTGATCGGACGAAAAACCTGCCAGACCGCCGCGCAATGGTCAGAAGCCGGATTGAAATTGCCGAAGTCGATCGAGCTTGCACAGAAGTGACCGGCGTTGCGCGGCTCGCCGGGTGGCGGGCCGCGTCGCGGCGTATGCACGACCAGACGGTCAGCCCTTGGCGGCGTGGATCAGGTCGACGAGCTGTTTGTTGATCGAAGCCCCGTGCAGATGGAGATGCACCGCGTCATACCCCTCGCGCCGCAGTCGTTGGCGCAAGTCGTTGACCGAGTTGCACGCACCCGATCTTGCTAACTCGAAGGCGCGCTCCACCGTTGTGATCTGTTCCGTCATTTCTCTGCCCTAGGCGCTCTGCCGCACCTCTGCGAGCGATCATTCGCACCGGTGCAAACAGATCGAAAACGAATGTTTCACCACCGAATTAACCGTCTGGTAGGCACGTCGAATCCATGAACCCGGCGTGGGATCGGCTGGGGGCCGGTCCAAAGGGGACATCGTCGAATGTACAAGTTCATGCTTATCGCGGCACTCGCCGCAACGCCGGTGGCGCCTGCGTTCGCACAGTCCGACACCGGGCGGGATTTCGGTCGCGATGCCGGACCGGGCTACGGCGCAACCGACGGCGTCAGCGGCTTCCGTGCCGAGCCGCGCATCGGGTACGACCGCGTGATCACCGAATTGAACGTCGAGACCGCGGACGACTCGGCGAGCGTACGCGAGGGCAAGAGCGGCGTCACTTATGGTGGCGAACTCGGCTACGACATGGTCGTGAACACCGACATGATGCTAGGCGTCTATGGCGGCATCGAGGGATCGAGCGTCGAGCAGTGCTTCCCTGGCAACGGGACGGAAACGTGCCTTACCCCCGGCCGCAACCTGACGGCAGGCGTACGCGGCGGCTTCCTGCTGAACCCCAACACGGTGTTGTACATCAAGGGCGGCTATTCGAACGGCCAGATCCGCATCGGCTATTCGGACCGTGACTTTCCCCAGGATAATTTCCGCGTGTCGGACAATCTGAGCGGTTTCCATGCCGGTGCAGGCGTGCAGACCGCGTTCGGACGCAATTTCTACGGCAAGCTCGAATATGTCTACACCGACTATAACGGCTACGAGATCACCGACGGCACCGACAAGGCGAGCCTGGATTTCAGCCGGCATCAGGTAGTTGCAGGGCTCGGCGTTCGCTTCTGATTGTTCTTGCTATGTTCTCGGACGGCGCTTAGTTTCGGTGCATGAAACAGGCCCGTCCGGTTCGTGGTGCGACGCTAAATAGCGAGAGCCAGCGGTTCAACCTGCCGCAAACCGAGGCGGATGGCGACTGGCTCGACATGCGCGAGGGGATCGACGGAGTGGCGCCGAAACTGCGCACGACGGTGACGGTCGAGACGCCGCGGACGATCATCAGCCGCAACGCGTCGCCCGACGTACCGTTCGACCGTTCGATTAACCCGTACCGCGGGTGCGAGCACGGCTGCATCTATTGCTTCGCGCGACCGAGCCATGCGTTTCATGACCTGTCGCCGGGACTGGATTTCGAGAGCAAACTGTTCGCGAAACCATCCGCGGCAGCGCTGTTGCGGGCCGAGCTCGGCAAGCCGGGATACGCCTGCGCGCCGATGGCGCTGGGGACGAACACCGATCCCTATCAACCGATCGAGAACGACTGGCGGATCACGCGCGGCATTATCGAGGTGCTCGCCGAGACCGATCATCCGCTGACGATCACGACCAAGTCGGACCGTGTGGTGCGCGATATCGACCTGCTGGCACCGATGGCGGCGAAGGGGCTGGCGGCGGTGGCGATGTCGATCACGTCGCTCGATCCGAAGGTGGCGTTGACCGTCGAACCGCGTGCACCGCATCCGGAGCGGCGGCTGGCGGCAGTTCGCAAACTCGCCGATGCGGGGGTGCCGGTCTACGTTTCGATCGCGCCGGTCATCCCGGCAATCACCGATCACGAGATCGAGCATCTGATCGCGCGGGCGGCGGAAGCCGGGGCGACGCGGGCGTTCTTCATCCCGGTCAGGCTGCCGCACGAGGTGGCACCGCTGTTCCGAGCTTGGCTCGACGAGCATTTTCCGGATCGCGCGGGGAAGGTGATGGCGACGATTGCGTCGCTGCGCGGGGGAAAGGATAACGATCCGAACTTCTTCACGCGGATGCAAGGGCAAGGGCCTTGGGCGGACCTGCTTGGGACGCGGTTCCGGATTGCGTGCGCAAAGCACGGGTTGAACCGGGAACGCGTTGCTTTGCGGAGCGACTTGTTCCGCGCGCCGCGAGGGCCGCAGGGAGAGTTGTTTTGAGCGGAGGCTTGGCGGGTGGCGCGGTGGATGGCTCGGCGGGCGATCCCCGCGCTATCCCCCACGCGGGTCAGACCTGCCGTTCTGCTCCCCTCCCTGGAAGGGGGGGGTGGGGGTGGGTCAGCTTCCGCGCGTCCGAACCGTCATGGCTCAATTGGGCCAACCCACCCCGGCCCCCTCCCTTCAAGGGAGGGGGAAGTCTTGGCGCTCGCTCGGTCGAGTTCTAGTACGCCACGAACCCGGCAGCTCGTCAGACCAACTTAGCGCTCATCGTCCTCATGCAGCGCCCTCGGGTTGCCAGAGTTCGATCGGGTTGCCTTCCGGATCGTGGATGCGGGCGAAACGGCCGAAGCCGGGCATGTCCCACTCGGGATTGGTGATCACCGCAATCCCGGCCGCGCGGAGCGTCGCGATCAGGCCGTCGAGGTCGTCGACGCGCAGGTTGAGCATCCACGGGCGATCTGTGGGGAAATAATCGGCGTCGACGGCAAACGGCGCGAAGACGCTGGGACCTGCCTGCGTCTCCCACGATCCATACGGCACCGATCCGACGCCGAGGTGCTCGACATACCAAGCGCGTATCGCCTCCGGGTCCTTTGCCCGGAAGAAGAAGCCGCCGATCCCGGTCACGCCCATAGCCGCCCCCTAATGTCGCCCCGCCAAAGCCGCGGTGATGATAGCAGACGGAGCATGGCGACACAGCCTACAGACCGGTCCGTTTCGGTTGCTCTAGGGCATCGGGTATCCAGGCTACTCCCGGCACAGCGCCGGTAAGCAGCCGTGGACGTGACGCCGGTCCCAGCTTGTCAGGGCCTAGTAGGCGCGGCCGATCAGGATGCGTTCCACCGCGGGTTCGCCGGTGAAGATGCAAGCGCCGTCGTCGCAGCCCGTCTGCCCCATCGGCGCGTTGCGGATCGTGAGCTTGAGCGCCTTCAACCGCTCCACCACCTTGTCGAGCGCCGCCCCCGTCGGCTTCGACCAGCGGACATCGACCCAGCCGGGGTTCTTCACGCCGTCGGCAAAATGCGCCTCGACTGCGGCGAAGTCGTTGGCGGGGACGATGTTACCCTTCACGCGGTTCATCGACTCGACGTGGAGCGTCGCCTGCACTTCGGCCAGCATCCCCGAGACGTCGCCGACGAACGCGTCGCGCGGCGTGGCGATGCTGTCGAGCTTACCGTCCCTCGCGGTACAGGCGGTCGCGGCGGATCACGGTGACGTTGCCGCCGGCCATGTCGCGGCCGCCGACCTCGATCACGATCGGGGCGCCCTTCTTGACCCAGCCCCAGCGCTTGGTCGCGGCCTTGGCGGGCTTCAGGTCGAGCAGCGCGCGGACCGGTTCGCCGAGCGCGGACTGCTTGGCGAGCTCGGCCTGAAGCGACTTGCAGTATTCGACGATCGCGGCGTCCTCGGGAACGTCCCGCAGCATCGGCACGATCACGACCTGCCACGGGGCGATCATCGGCGGCACGCGCAGCCCGTCATCGTCGCCGTGGACCATGATGACCGCGCCGATCATCCGCGTCGACACGCCCCAGCTCGTGGTGTTGCACAGCTCGAACTCGCCGCCCGCGTTCTGGAAGCGGATGTTCTGCGCCGACGCGAAGTTGGTGCCGAGGAAGTGCGAGGTGCCGGCTTGCAGCGCCTTGCCGTCCTGCATCATCGCCTCGATCGAATAGGTCGCGACAGCGCCGGGGAAGCGCTCGTTCTCGGGCTTCTCGCCGGCGATGACGTGGACGCCGAGGCATTCCTCCGCGAAATCGCGATAGACTTCGAGCATCTTGAGCGTCTCGTCGCGCGCTTCGTCAGCGGTGGCGTGCGCGGTGTGGCCTTCCTGCCAGAGGAACTCGCTGGTGCGCAGGAACATGCGGGTACGCATTTCCCAGCGGACGACGTTGGCCCATTGGTTGATCAACACGGGCAGGTCGCGCCACGACTGGACCCAGCGCGCGAAGGCGGCGCCGATGACCATTTCGGAAGTCGGGCGGACGACGAGCGGCTCCTCGAGCTTGGCGTCGGGATCGGGGATCAGGCGGCCGTAACCGTCGGCCTTGAGGCGGTGGTGCGTGACCACGGCCATTTCCTTGGCGAAGCCGTCGACATGCTCGGCCTCCTTCTCGAAGTAGGAGAGCGGGATGAAGAGCGGGAAATAGCAGTTCTCGTGACCGGTCGCCTTGATCCGGTCGTCGAGCAGGCGCTGGATGCGCTCCCAGATGCCATAGCCCCAGGGGCGGATGACCATGCAGCCGCGGACGCCGGATTCCTCGGCGAGATCGGCCTCGGAGATGACGGCCTGGTACCAGGCGGAGAAATCCGCCTCGCGGGTGACGGGGAGTGCGCGCTTTATCATGGGGTGCGGATAGCGGGTACGCGGGTGTTCGTCACGTGTGAGTTGCGGGGTGGCGACGCGGCGGTGGTTTGCGTAGGGGTCGCGCATGCCCACCGACCGCATCCTTCCCGCCATCGGCATGCGGTTGCTGTCGGTCGTGATCTTCGCGCTGATGAACACCGCGATCAAGCTTGCCGAGCGGCACGGCGCGAGCGTGTCAGAGATCCTGTTCTTTCGTCAGTTCGGAGCGTGCCTGCTGGTGTCGGGCGTAATCCTAGCCGGACCCGGCCTGCCGTCGGTCGCTACAAAGCGGCTGCCCGCGCACATCGTCCGCGCGATCGTCGGGCTTTCGGCGATGGCATTTACCTTCAACGGGATCGTCGCGTTGCCGCTCGCGGAGGCGACGACGATCGGGTTCACGGTGCCGGTGTTCGCGACGATCCTGGGGGCGCTGGTGTTGCGCGAGCCTACCGGGTGGCATCGCTGGGCGGCGGTAGCCGCGGGGTTTGCGGGCGTGTTGATCGTCGCGCAACCGGGCGGGGATCACTTTCCGTTATGGGGTGCGGGGTGTGCGCTGGCGGGGGCGTTCGGGACGGCGAGCGTGTCGATCCTGTTGCGGCAGATCGGCAAGACCGAGAGCGCGCTGACGACGGTATTCTGGTTCTCGGCACTGTCGTTGATCCCGCTGTCGGTGTTCTACACGCAGGCGGCACAGTCGCATGATATGGTCGCGTGGGTGTGTCTGGCGAGCATCGGGATCTTTGGCGGGCTGGCGCAGATCGCGATGACGACGTCGTTGCGGCTCGGGCCGGTGTCGGTCGTGGTGCCGATGGATTATTCGAGCCTGTTGTGGGCGACGTTGCTGGGGTGGCTGGTGTTCGACACGCTGCCGGCGGAGGCGACGTGGGTCGGGGCACCTGTTATCGTGGCGAGCGGGTTGTATATCGTTTGGCGGGAGCATGTCCGGCGGCGGGAAGAGACCGAGCAGGCGATTGCTTGAGGCCACCTCTTAATCCTCCCCCGCCAAGGGGAGGTGGCGCCGAAGGTGACGGAGGGGGAGGACGCGACACCATCGGTTCTCCTTCCCTCCCCCCCTCCGTCTGGCAAGCGCCAGCCACCTCCCCTGGCGGGGGAGGATCGTGCGGTAGCGGCGGGTTAGCGGACGCGTGCCGTTTCGAGCATCCGCTTGGCGCGGAGGTACATTTCGATGCGTTGGGTGGTGAACAAGCCTAGCGCGAGCGCGACCAGCATGTCGGTGATGGCGAAGGCGTCGAGGTGGAGGGCGTGGCCGTCGCCGATCATGGCGCGGGCGCCGGTGCGGACTGCGACGATCGCGACGATGAACAGGACCGCTGCCGGGGAGGACGTCGTGTTGAGTGCATGGCTGTCGGGGTCGATCGTGATCCGCATGAGCTTGCCGCGTTGCCAGCCGAGCGCTGCGCCCATGACCAGGGCCAGCGCGCAGAACAGCCACGCAAGGCCGTGCGGCGGGTACATCACGAACATATAGAGCGTGACGGCGGCATACAGCGCGGGGAAGATCCAGAGGCGTTCGAGCTTTAAAGGTTTCACCACGCTCATGCGGCGCCAGCGGATCGCGAAGACTATGCCGATGACGACCGCGGTGATCGCGTAACTGATCCAGCCTTGTGATTCGTGCGCCTGCATTGCGTCCCCCACGCCATCACCTTCAATTGGTGTAGCATGGCAGCAATACAGCCGAGGTAAAGAGGCGGCGACACATTTGAACTGCCCCCGGCGGAGGCCGGGGCCCAATTGGAGAGGTGGCAATAACGACACACCGCCGTCCCTCAGTAGCGTCGCCCAATTGGACCCCGGCCTTCGCCGGGGTGGTAGTATTCTTCGGGTGGAAGCGTCACACCCCGAAGATCACCTGCTTCCCTTACTCCGCCGCCTGCGCCAGCGGAGCGGGGTCCTTCCAGACCAAAACCGGTTTCCGTGCCGCGAGCGTCTCGTCGAGGCGCGCGCGGGGGGCGAAGTGCGGGGCGGTCTTGAGACTGGGGTCGCCGGCTTTCGCGCGTTCGGCGACCGAGCGGAGCGCGGCGATGAACTGGTCGAGCGCCGCCTTCGATTCGGTCTCGGTCGGTTCGACCAGCATCGCGCCGTGGACGACGAGCGGGAAATACATCGTCATCGGGTGGAAGCCCTCGTCGATCAGGCCCTTGGCGATGTCGATCGTCGAGAAACCCGCGGCGAGCCCGGAATCCGAGAACAACGCCTCGTGCATGCACGGACCCGAGGGGCCGAACGGTGCGTCGAGCGTGTCGTCGAGGCTGCGCAGGATGTAGTTCGCGTTGAGCACCGCGTCCTCGGACACCTGGCGCAGGCCGTCCGCGCCGTGGCTCAGGATGTAGGTCAGTGCGCGCGTGAACATGCCCATCTGGCCGTGGAACGCGACCATGCGGCCGAAGCTGCCGGCATGGTGCTCGCCTGCGGTTTCCTCCTCGACCAGGACGAACTGGTCGTCCTGGTTCTCGACGAACGGGAGCGGTGCGGTGGGGGGTCAAAGCTTCCGAGAACACGACCGGACCGGAACCCGGACCGCCGCCGCCGTGGGGTGTCGAGAAGGTCTTGTGTAGGTTGATGTGCATCGCATCGATGCCGAGATCGCCCGGCCGTACGCGGCCGACGATCGCGTTGAAGTTCGCGCCGTCGCAATAGACGAAGCCGCCCGCCGCGTGCACCGCGTCGGAGATCTCGCGCATGTCGCGCCTCGAACAGGCCGCACGTGTTGGGGTTGGTGATCATCACGCCGGCGACGTCGGGGCCTAGCCGGGCCTTCAGCGCGGCGGTGTCGACGCGGCCTTCGGTGGTGGCGGGGATGTCCTCGACGCTATAGCCGGCGAACGCGGCAGTGGCGGGGTTGGTACCGTGTGCGCTCTCGGGGACGAGGATGATCTTCCGCGCGCCTTCGCCCTTGGCTTCGAGTGCGGCGCGGATCGCGAGGATGCCGCAGAGCTCGCCGTGTGCGCCGGCCTTGGGGCTCATCGCGACCGAGGTCATGCCGGTGAGCGTGACGAGCCAATGCGCGAGCTGGTGGATGACTTCCAATGCGCCCTGCACCGTGTCGACCGGCTGGAGCGGATGGACATCGGAGAAACCGGGAAGCCGCGCCATCTTCTCGTTGAGGCGCGGGTTGTGCTTCATGGTGCAACTGCCGAGCGGGAAGAAGCCGAGGTCGATGCCGTAGTTCTGGCGTGAGAGGCGGGTGTAGTGACGGACAGTTTCCGGTTCGGAGAGACCGGGGAGGCCGATCGGCGCGGTGCGCGACAGGTTCCCCAAGCGGCTTAGCCCCTCTCCCCTCCGGTGAGAGGGGTTGGGTGAGGGGTCGTACCGGGCGCAGCATTGCTGGGCTGCCCCTCACCCCGGCCCCTCTCCCCGGCGGGGGAGAGGGAGCAGCGAAATCTACGCCGGTGGTGTGCGTATCGCCGATCTCGAAGATCAGCGCTTCTTCCAGCATCAGGGCCTTGTTGCCGGTTACTGATGCTGGGACGTTACCCGTGTTCTGTTCGGGCGAGGTCGGGCGCCAGCCGCTCTGGTTGATGCTCATGCCAGTATCTCCTGGAGTGCGGACGCAAGCGTTTCGACGTCCTCCGCGGTGGTCGTTTCCGTCACGGCAACGACGAGGCCGTTCGCGAGGGCGTCCTGGCCGGGGTACAAGCGCCCGAGCGATACGCCGGCGAGAATGCCACGATCTGCCAGCGTGCGGACGACGGGGCGGGCTTCGGTCGGAAGCTTCAGCGTGAACTCGTTGAAAAAGCTGTCGTTGACCAGTTCCACGCCGGGGATCTGCGACAGGCGCTCGGCGGCCAATACCGCGCCTGCGTGGTTCACCTCGGCCAATTCGCGCAGGCCGGCTTCGCCGAGCAGCGTCATGTGGATCGAGAAGGCCAGCGCACACAGGCCCGAGTTGGTGCAGATGTTCGACGTCGCCTTTTCGCGGCGGATGTGCTGCTCGCGGGTCGACAGCGTGAGGACGAAACCGCGGCGGCCGTCCGCGTCGACGGTCTCGCCGCAAAGGCGGCCGGGCATCTGGCGGACGTATTTGTCCTTGCAGCCGAACAGGCCGACATAAGGTCCGCCGAACTGGAGGCCGACGCCGAGCGACTGGCCTTCGCCGACGACGATGTCCGCATCCATCTCGCCGGGCGACGTGATCGCGCCCAAGGCGACCGGCTCGGTGACGACCGCGATCAGCAGCGCCTTCTTCGCATGGCACGCATCCGCGAGCGGGCGCAGGTCCGCGATGCGGCCGAGGATGTCGGGGTACTGGACGACGACGCACGACGTATCGTCGTCGATCTTCGCGATCAGCTGGTCGAGGTCCATGTCGGCGACCAGTTCGGGTGCCGTCGTGTCGAGCACGTCGCCGGTGAACTTGGCCATCGTGTTCGCGACCGAGACGTAATGCGGGTGGAGACCCGACGACAGGATCGCCTTGCCCCGCTTGGTGATGCGACGCGCCATCACGATCGCTTCCCAGCACGCGGTCGAGCCGTCGTACATCGAGGCGTTGGCGACGTCGGTGCCGAGCAGCCGCGCGACCTGCGTCTGGAACTCGAACAGCATCTGCAGCGTGCCCTGCGCGATTTCGGGCTGGTACGGCGTGTAGGCGGTGAGGAACTCGCCGCGCTGGATCAGGTGATCGACCGACGCGGGAACGTGATGCTTGTACGCGCCGCAGCCGAGGAAGAACGGTGCTTCGCCGGCGGTGAGGTTCTTCTTGGCGAGTGCCGACATGTGGCGTTCGACCGCCATTTCGGAGGCGTGCATCGGCAGGTCGCGGACCGGGCCGTCGAGGCGCGCGACTTCGGGGACGTCGACGAAGAGGTCGTCGATGGTCGAGGCGCCGATGACGGCGAGCATTTCCGCGCGGTCGGGCTGGGTCAGGGAAGGTAGCGCATTCTAGTCTCCTCCCCTCCCGTTCACGGGAGGGGTCGGGGGAGGGAATGAGACGGGGAACGACTGTACCAGCCCCCCCCCCCGACCCCTCCCGCAGGCGGGAGGGGAGCAGTGACTTAAAGCCCTTCGACGAACGTCGCGTAGGCGGCTTCATCCATCAAGCTGTCGAGTTCGCTCGGGTCGCTGAGCGTCAGCTTGAAGAACCAGCCCGCGGCTTCGGCGTCAGAGTTCACCAAGCTGGAATCGTCGGTCAAAGCGGCGTTGCCCTCCGTGACGGTGCCCGAGACCGGCGAGTACACGTCCGACGCGGCCTTGACCGACTCGACGACCGCGGCTTCGTCGCCCTTGCTCAGCGTCTTGCCGGCTTCGGGGACATCGACGAACACGACGTCGCCGAGCTGGCTCTGCGCGTATTCCGAGATGCCGACGGTGCCGACGTCACCGTCGACATCGACCCATTCATGATCCTGCGTGAAGTAACGGCTCATATCACTTGGCTCCTGCGCGGACGTAGCGGTGGGGAATGAAGGGCATCACGGTGACGGTGGCGGTGTGGACCTTGCCGCGTTGCGCGATTTCGATGCGGGTGCCGGGGGCGGCGAGCGCGAGCGGCACATAGGCCATCGCGATCGGCTTCCCGAGGGTGGGTGCGAAGCCACCGCTGGTGAGGCGGCCGATCGTCGCACCGGTGTTGTCGATCACTTCGGCGCCTTCACGCGCGGGCTGGCGGCCCTCGACGATCAGGCCGACGCGCTTGGTGGCGGGGCCGTGCTCGCGCTGGGTGAGGATACGCTCGGCACCGGGGAAGTCGGCGGCCTCGCGGCGACGCTTCGACAGCGCGAAACCGAGGTCGGCCATGACCGGCGTGATCTCGGGATCGAGGTCGTGGCCGTAGAGCGGCAGGCCGGCTTCGAGACGCAGCGAGTCGCGTGCGCCGAGGCCGATCGGCTTGATCTCGGGGAGCGCGAGCAGCGCGTCGGCGAACGCGACCGCGTGTTCGGCGGGGAGAGAGATCTCGACGCCGTCCTCGCCGGTGTAGCCCGAGCGACTGATCCAGAGCGGCACGTCGTTCCAGTGGAACGCGCCGGCGGTCATGAATACGAGGCCGTCGATACCAGGGACGATCCGCGCGACCGCCTCGACCGCCTTCGGCCCCTGCACCGCGAGCAGCGCCTGGTCTTCGAGAATGTTGATCGTGACGTCGTCGGGCAGGTGCTCAATCAGATAGCTGATGTCGTCATACTTGGTCGCGCCGTTGACGACGACGTAGAAGCTGCCGCTTGCGGTCGGCGACGGGTGGAGCGGGTCGTACGCCTCGGGCTCGACGTCCTGCGCCGAGAACGGCGACGGCTGGTCGTCGGAGAGGCGCGTGGCCATCAGGTCGTCGAGGATACCGCCGTCCTGTGCGAGCAGCAGCGAATAGCGCATCTTGCCCTCGCCGAGCCCGGCGATGTCGCCCGGCAGGACGGTTTCGAGCGCGTGCGCGACGCCTTCGCCGGAGAAGACGAGCTGGCCCATGTGGCTGACGTCGAACAGGCCCGCCGAGTCGCGCGTCCAGGCGTGCTCGGCCATGATGCCTTCATACTGGATCGGCATCTCGTAGCCGGCGAACTCGACCATCCGCGCGCCGTGCGCCCGGTGCCATGCGTCGAGCGGCAATGGCAGGATCTCGGGCTCGACGTAATCGTCGGCCTGGTCGATGATGCTGGCGTAATCGCGCAGTTCTGGGTCGCTCATGGTCGTCTCCGTCGAAGGGGCGCGCGGCACCAATGGGTGCAACGATCCGAACCCCCCTCTGTCACGGGACCTGAGAGCTTTCGCGCCGGATATGTCCAGCGCTTACCCCTTCGGTGGCCCTCGACTCACGTCAGGACGCTTTCCAGAGTGTCGATCAGCCTCGCGCGGTCTCTGGTGCCTGAGAGATTCCGGGGTGGTTGCTCCTTCGGCGGTTCCATCAGCCCTGAAAGGACCGGAAACGCTCTCCCGCGCGGTGCCATGCCGGTTGCCCGACATCGACGCCGCGAGTTGTGACGCGGCGCACAATCTTAGTCAATCGAGGGTTGCGCGCGGCGGAAAGAAATTGGCGTTCGCCGCCTACCAGACGCACCACCCCGGCGAAGGCCGGGGCCCAATTGGAAAGGTCGCTGTAACGGAGGACCGCGCCTCGGTTACCCCCTCCCCCCAATTGGGCCCCGGCCTTCGCCGGGGTGGTGTTATGGGGGTGGGGAACAGATTATTCGACCGTCACCGACTTCGCGAGGTTACGCGGCTGGTCGACGTCCGTGCCCTTCAGCACCGCGACGTGATACGCCAGCAACTGTACCGGCACCGCATAGACCAAAGGCGCGATCAGCGGGTGGACCTTGGGCATGGTGATCGTCGCCATGCAGCCTTCGCCGGCCGCCTGGATGCCGTCGTAGTCCGAGATCAGCACGACCTTGCCGCCGCGCGCCATGACTTCCTGCATGTTGCTGACGGTCTTGTCGAACAGCGGGCCCGACGGCGCGATGACGATGACGGGCACGTGCTCGTCGATCAGCGCGATCGGACCGTGCTTCATCTCGCCGGCGGCATAGCCCTCGGCGTGGATGTAGCTGATTTCCTTCAACTTCAGCGCGCCCTCGAGCGCCAGTGGGTAATCGGTCCCACGCCCGAGGTACAGCACGTCGCGCGCGCCAGCGATCTTGTGCGCCATCGCCTCGATCGCCTCGTCATACGCCAGCGCGCCGTTGAGCGCAGCAGGCGCCTCGGCGAGGTGGCGGACGATTTCACGTTCTTGGTCTTTGGTCAGCAGACCCTTGGCATGCGCCAGATTGGCCGCGAGTGCCGCAAGAACCGCGAGCTGGCAGGTGAACGCCTTGGTCGACGCCACGCCGATTTCAGGCCCCGCATGAGTCGGCAACAGCAGGTCGGCCTCGCGCGCCATCGTGCTGGTCGGCACGTTGACGACGACCGCGATCTTCTGGCCTTCGGCCTTGGCGTGGCGCAGCGCCGCGAGCGTGTCCGCGGTCTCGCCCGACTGAGAGATAAAGAGAGCAAGGCCGCCCTCTTCCATCACCGGTTCGCGGTAGCGGAACTCGGACGCGACATCGAGGTCGACGGGGACGCGCGCAAACTGTTCGAACCAATATTTGGCGACCATACCGGCGTAAAAGCTCGTCCCGCACGCGACGATCGTCACGCGTTTGATGCTCGATAGATCGAACTCGGGGATCGGCAGCGTGATCTCGCCTTCCATCCGCTTCAGATACGAGCGCAGCGTCTGAGCCACGACGATCGGCTGCTCGTAAATCTCCTTGAGCATGTAATGCTTGTGGTTGCCCTTCGAGATCACGTCGCCGGTAATGCCCGAGATCGTGATCGCGCGTTCGACAGGCGCGTTGTCGCGGTCATAGACCTGCGCGCCGTCGCGGGTCAGGACGACCCAGTCGCCCTCGTCGAGGTAGGCGATACGCTGCGTCAACGGGGCGAGCGCTAGTGCGTCGGAGCCGAGATACATTTCGCCCTCGCCGTGGCCGACGACCAGCGGCGAACCTAGCCGCGCGCCGATCAGGAGATCGGGATGCTGGCGGAACAGGATGGCGAGCGCGAACGCACCGTGAAGGCGCGGCAGGATCTCGCGGACCGCCGACACGGGGTCCATCCCCGCCTCGACTTTTTCGCTCACCAGATGCGCGACGACTTCGGTGTCGGTCTCGCTGGTGAACACGCGGCCGCGCGCGATCAGTTCGTCGCGCAGCGGCTTGAAGTTCTCGATGATGCCGTTGTGGACAACCGCGACCTCGCCGGTGGCATGGGGGTGCGCGTTGTTGGTCGTCGGGCCGCCATGGGTCGCCCAACGCGTATGCGCGATACCGGTCTTGCCGGGCAGCGGATGCGCGGCGAGTTCGTTCGCCAGATTGACCAGCTTGCCCGACGCCCGCCGCCGCTCGATCGCGCCGTCATTGTCGGTCGCGATGCCGGCCGAATCATAGCCGCGATATTCGAGCCGCTTCAGGCCATCCAGGAGACGACCGGCAACATCTTCGCCGCTCAGGATTCCAACGATACCACACATTTACATCATACTCCGTGGAACGGGTCTTACTTGCCGCTTGCTTGGGCGGCCTTACGCGCGATCATGCCGTCGCGAAAGCGCCTGGCCCAGCCGGGCCTCGCGATTTGCGGCGGGCGGACCAGTGCCAGCGCATCGGCCTCGACGTCCTGAGTCACGACCGATCCCGCGGCGACGATGGCACCTGCGCCGATCGTGACAGGCGCGACCAGTGCGGAGTTCGAACCGATGAACGCGCCCTCGCCGATCACGGTGCGGTATTTGAAGTAACCGTCGTAGTTGCAGGTGATCGTCCCCGCGCCAATATTCGCGCCCGCGCCGATGTCCGCGTCGCCGATATAGGTGAGGTGGCTGACTTTCGCCCCTTCGCCGATGATCGCCTTTTTTATCTCGACGAAATTGCCGACCTTGGCATCCGCATGCAGATCCGCGCCGGGACGGAGGCGGGCGAACGGACCGACGTTCGCTCCCTTGCCGACCGAGGCGCCCTCGACGTGGCTGAACGCGTGGATCGTCGCGCCATCAGCGATGCGCGCGCCGGGGCCGAACACGACGTTGGGCTCGATCACGACGTCGCGGCCGAGGACCGTGTCGTGCGAGAACCAGACCGTGTCGGGCGCGATCAACGTGACGCCGTCGGCCATCACCTGCGCGCGTCGCGTTGCCTGCCATGCCCCTTCAACGCTGGCGAGTTCACCGCGACTGTTGACGCCGGCGACTTCGTCCGCGCCGGTTTCGATGACCGCGGACGATCGGCCGGCGGCTGCGGCAAGCTCGACGATGTCGGTAAGGTAATATTCGCCCGCCGCATTGTCGTTGCCGAGCCGGTTGAGCAACGCGAACAGATCGGTCGATCGTACCGCCATCAGCCCGGAATTGCACAGCGTCACGGCGCGTTCCGCCTCCGACGCGTCCTTATACTCGACGATCCGGTCCATCCGGCCCGCGGCATTAGCGATCACGCGACCATAGGCCCCGGGATTTTCAGGGCGAAAGCCGAGCACGACGACGGCGGGCGTGTCGTCGGCGTGCAACCGGTCGATCATCCGCTGCATCGTCGTGGCGGTGACGAGCGGAACGTCGCCGTAGAGGGATCAGGACGTCGCCCTCGAACCCGGCCAGCGCGTCGCGGGCCTGCGCGACCGCGTGGCCGGTGCCGAGTTGCTCCGCCTGGAGCGCAGTGGCGATCCCAAGCGGCGCCACCGCCGCCTCGACCTGTTCACGCCCCGCCCCCGTCACGACGACGGTCTTCGCCGGCTGCAACGCCGCCGCGCTTGCGACGAGATGCAGCAGCATCGGTCGGCCGGCGATCGGGTGAAGCACCTTGTGAAGATCAGATTTCATCCGCGTACCCTTGCCGGCAGCGAGGATCACGACTGCGATGGGGTGGGCTGGAATCGGTTGGTCGATGGAATGCGTCGTCATGGAAGGATCGCTGCCACGAAAGCCTTGCCAATTCCATAGTCTCGCTGGCAGGCCCGCACCCAATGACGCATTTTTTATTCGATATCGTCGGGTTCGACCTCGACGGCACGTTGCTGGACACGAGCGGCGACCTAGCCGCCGCGGTCAACCACGCGCTTGCTTCGGTCGATCGCCCACCGCTTACCGTCGCGCAGGTCAAGCCGATGATCGGCGGCGGCGCCCGGCACATGCTCAAGCAGGGCCTGACCGCGACCGGCGGTTATGACGAGCCGATGCTCGATGCGCTGCACGCCGCGCTGCTCGCCTATTACGAGGCGAATATCTGCGTGCTGACAAAGCCGTATCCGGGGGTGATCGACGCGCTCGACGCGCTGGCGGCGAAGGGCGTGACGCTCGGGATCGTCACCAACAAGATCGAACGGTTCGCGCGGACCGTGCTGGGCGAGCTCGGGCTGACCGATCGTTTTGCGTGCATCCTCGGCGGCGATACGATGGCAGAGTCGAAGCCATCGCCAATGCCGATCCACGAGATGGTGAAAATGTGTGGCGGAGGACGTGCCGCGTTCGTCGGCGATTCGATCTTTGATATCCAAGCCGGGCAAGCGGCGGGGTTGCCGACGATCGCGTGCAGCTTCGGCTTCCTGATGCAGCCCGTAGCAGAGCTTGGCGCCGACGCGGTGATCGACGGTTTCGACGAACTCGTCCCGACGCTCGAAAGGCTCCGCGCATGAACCGGACGACGCTCACGCGCATCGCGCTGGTCATGGCGATCGTGTTCGCAGTGACGATGGCGCTGCTGCCGAAGCCGCCGCACATGCCGATCGACCAGTTCGGGGACAAGTTCGGGCATATGCTCGCCTTCGCGACGATGGCGCTGCTGGCGGCGCTGTCGTTTCCGACCGCGCGGCTGTTCCGGATCGGCGAGCGGCTATCGTTCCTCGGTGCGATGATCGAGGTCCTGCAGGCGATCCCGTCGCTCCACCGCGATTGCGACATCTACGACTGGATCGCCGATACGTTTGCGATCACGGTCGTGTTGCTGATCGTCTGGGCCGTCCGGCGCAAACGTGGAGCACGTCTGAACTAAGCCTTGCGCCACTTCGTCCAGAGGTGGCGGGCAAGCATCACTGGCGGCATGCGCAACCAGTGCGATCGGACGTAGAAGGCGAGCCGCGTGATCGGTCGGGTCGGCCTGCCCCAGCCGTCTCGCGCGGTGATGCGGCGAATGTAGAGACGATCGGCCCCGCGCCCGGTCCCTTCGGCGAAAAGCGCATCGACGAGGCGCAAGCACCGGGCCACTTGGCGGGATAGGCCGTGACGTTTCGCCTCCATATCGAGCCCGTCGGTGCCGAACTCCCCGACCAGACAGCGGATGTCCCACAGGTTGCGGAGTCCACCGGCGAGATCTCCATCGGCGAACAAATGCGCTGCGGCATGAACCAACATGCCGTTGGGGGAAAGCGTACGCAGGCCGTTCTCCAGTGTGAAACTCCCGGCAATCAGCGCCGCCGCATCCGGCGTGATCCGCGCAGTAAGCGGCAGGATCGTGTGGTGAACGTCGATCATCCGGTCGCGGTCGCGGTGGATCAGCGGCGGGAGCTCATGCATCCAGCGGCGATAATAGACATCGTCATACGGGTCGGGCTTCACCCATTCCCATCCAGCCGCGAGCAGCGCCGCCTCGGCCGCATCGAGCGATGCACGCGGCACAAGAATGTCCAGATCGCCGATCGACCGCCCCTGCCCCGCCGACAATCCCGCCGCGACGAACGCGGTGCCCTTCAGCAGAATGACGGGGCAATCGACCGCGGCCAGCGCACGCCGCGCCAACTCCGCCTCCCATAGCGCGGCACGGCGGCCGTGTTCGGCGGTGGCGCGGGCGTCGGCCAGGATGGCCTTCACGCTATCCGGCATCGGCAGGCCGTCGAGACGCATCGCCAGCGTACCGATCAACTGCTCCGCTCGCGCCATCGTCAGCAGTGCGGTCCAGCCGTCCCAATCGAGCCCGACGATGCTGGCCGGATCGGCGAGCGCGCGAGCAAGGATGTGGGCATCGTTCACAGGGCGGACCATAGCGCCTCGACCTGCTCGATCGCGCTTGCCCCGTCCGGATAATCGATCGCGACCGAAGGGACGTCGGCGATCAGGCACGTCAAAGCGCGAAAGCCGGCCTCGCCCAGCGCGACGTAATTCGTCGAGGCCTGTGTCATTCGCACGAACGCCTCGGCCGGCGGCACCGGTCGCGTCTCCGGCTCGAAACCGTAGCGCGGGAAGACAAGCAGTGCCGGCAAAGCGGGCATGTCCATCGCCGCGATCGCACGCGCGTCGGGGACCATGTGGCGGATGTCGCCTTTCGGCGTCGCCGGCATCAACGGCCCCATCCGCGCATCCGGCCACGCCGATTCGGCCGCAGCGATCGCTTCGTTCTTGAGACTGATCAATCGCGGGAACGCGTGGATTAGCCCGGTCGCAGGATCGAGCAACGCGAACTCGTCCCCCATGAACCGCCAACCCTTCGCCGCGAGCAACGTCGCCAGCGTTGACTTCCCCGCGCCCGAAATGCCGGTCATCAACAGCGCGCGACCATCGCGCTCGACTGCGGACGCATGGAGCAGCAGATAGCGGCGGGCGCCCAGCGCCATCTGCAGATTCATCGCCATCTCGGCTGCGAGCAATCCTTGGCGGAGCGGCAAAGGTGCAGCTTCAGGGAGCATGTAGTCGCCACCGATCTCGACGGACGGGCGGATTAACCGTCGCCACGGACGCCGCGCAAACAGGCGCACGGTGAAGTCCGGCACGCCGTCGTGCGGCTTAGGGTAATCGCGGTACAAGCTTCGGAGTTCGGCGATAGGCGCGCGCCAGTCGGAGCCGATGCGGAAACCGACCGGCCCGATGCGGACGGAAAAAGCGTGCCTCATGCCCGCTCGATCAGTCCGGCTTCGACGAGTTCTTCAAGCCGTGCCGCCAAAGCCTCACGCGTACCGTCGTCGAGATCATAGTCCCGTCCAAGCCGCTCCAGGAGGACGTCCAGCGACGATGCTCCTTCGCCTAACACCGCCAGAATCTGCGGCGCGGGTTCGGTCAGTAAGTGCGTGATCCCCGACGCGCGATGATAGACCGCGGTGAATTCATCGAGCGGCGCGATCAGCAGGCCCCCCGTCGGGCGGGCCCCGAAAGATCGTTTCCGACACGGCTTCAGCCGCGCGGCATCTGCAACGATGCGAAGCAGGTGAAGCCGCCCTGGCCGCGCTGCAACCGGCGGATATATTTGACGTACGCGCGGCTGCGGTCCGAATCGGTGCCGGGCAGCGTGCTGCCGCTCGCCATCGCGCGCTTGACCTCTTCGCCCTTGAACGCGCGCGTCGAGGGTGGGAATGCGCCCTTGGTACGCGCCGGTACGACGCCGCCGTTCGCATCAATATAGCTGCCGGCGCGGCCCGGATCGGGCACCGGAATCTCGCAGTTCAACACCGAACCCGCGGTCTGCGCGAGCGCCGGGCGAATCGACACCACCATGCCTGCGGTCACCGCTCCGAGCGCCAGCACGCGGCGACGCGATGGAACGCCGGTGTCGGTCTCCGCGGTTGCGACCGGATCTTGGTTGAGTTCGATGTCGTCCATGATGCCCCTGCTAGACCACAGCCCTTTCATAATCCTGAAGCGCTGACAACATCGCCGTATCGACGCTTGGGAGAGCGTGCCGGAGTAGGACGACTTCGCACGCCGTTCGATTCCGCGGTCGGGAAGTCGGCGGCGCCAACAGACGATACCGGTTTGCACCGTGCCGCTGTATGGCGCTGCGCATGGACGTCGATTCCGTCCCAGGAGACCGCAATGCTTTCCGGATTTGGCCTGCGTACGTTTTGGGCGATCGTCGTGGTCGTGATCGCCGCCGTGGCGGTGTTCGCGCTTACGCATGACGTGCAGGGCGCGATCGTCGCGCTGGTCGGTGGGATCGCCGCCGCGCTGGTCGCCGCCGGCACCGGGGACGAGACGCCTGCCATGGATGACGCGACGAGCGTGTCGCCGTCGGTGCTCGACGACGTTCTCGATGCGATCGTCGCGCCGGTGATGCTGGTCGAGGACGGCCGCGTAGTGGTCGCCAATCGTGCCGCGCGGACGTTGCTCGGCGCGCATATCCTTGGCGAGGACGCGCGCGTTGCGATCCGCCATCCTGCGGCGGCAGAGCGCCTCGGGACGCCGGGGCCGATCGACGGCGAGCGACCGATCGAGCTGGTCGGGCTCGGCACGCGGGATCAGCGCTGGGAAATGCTGCTCAGCGAGACGTCGGAGGGCCAGCGGATCGTCCACCTCGTCGACCAAACCGGCAACTACGCCGCCGAGCGGATGCGGATCGATTTTGTCGCCAATGCGAGCCACGAATTGCGCACGCCCCTGGCGTCTATTCTTGGCTTCATCGAGACTCTGCGTGACGAGGCTGGCGAAGATGCGGAGGTCCGCGCGCGCTTCCTCAAAGTGATGGACGACGAGGCGCGGCGGATGCAGCGGCTGGTCGAGGACCTGATCTCGCTGTCGCGCATCGAGGCGGAGAAGTTTCGCCTGCCCGACCAAGCGGTCGATTTCGCGCAGCTGGTCGAGGACACGCGCGAGGAACTGGCCGATGCGGCGGGCGATCGGGGACATGATCTGGTCGCGACGATCGATCCGAACCTCTCCTCGGTGTCGGGGGATCGGGTGCAGCTGTCGCAGATGCTCCACAACCTCATAGGCAATGCGATGAAGTACGGGCGTGCGGGGACGCCGGTGACGATCGAACTGAAGCGCGACGATGCCGGGATGATCCGCTTGTCGATCCGCGACGAGGGCGACGGGATCGCGGCGGTGCACATTCCGCGGCTGACCGAGCGCTTCTATCGCGCCGATGCAGGGCGCAGCCGGTCGCTGGGCGGTACGGGTCTTGGGCTCGCCATCGTCAAGCATATCGTCGAGCGACACCGTGGCCGTCTCGATATCGCAAGTCAGGTCGGCGTCGGGACGGTGGTTTCGGTCATCCTGCCCCCGAGCGGCGGCGCTACCAAAGGCGCTGTCATAAAAGGGTAACCCAACTGTCACACAGGATCGTCTTAGGTACCGCTAAGGCCGGTGCATGACGGGAATTCTGGTGCAGCGGTTCGTTTTTCTTGGAGTGTTGGGGGCTCTGGCCGCGTGCGTCGATCAGGCGAATGGCGGTGGTGCGGGATCGCGCGACCAGATCACCGCGGTCGGGTCGTCGACGGTCTATCCGTTCACGACGATGATCGCAGAACAGCTTGTCGCGAACGATCCCGATGCGAAGGCGCCGGTGATCGAATCGACCGGGACCGGCGCGGGAATGAAGCTGTTCTGCGCAGGCGTCGGCGCGGCGCATCCCGATATCGAGGACGCATCGCGGCGGATGAAGGCGAGCGAGTATGCGACGTGCGCGAAGAACGGCGTGCGCGACGTGATCGAGATTCAGGTCGGGATCGACGGCATCGCCTTTGCCGAGGCGAAGAACGGCCCCAAGATGCAGCTGACGCCGACCGATCTCTACAAGGCTCTCGCCGCCAACCCAGGGGGCAAGGTGAATACGGCACGCGTCTGGCACGACGTGAACCCGGCGCTGCCGGCTGTGCCGATCCAGGTTTACGGCCCGCCGGCGACGAGTGGCACGCGCGATGCACTGGCCGAGCTGATCCTGACCAAGGGGTGCGAGGCAAGCGATCCTTCGGCCAAGGCGCTCGCGAAGTCGGATGCCGAGGCGCACAAGGCGCTGTGCACGCGGGTGCGCGAGGACGGCGTGTATGTCGATGCCGGCGAGAACGACAATCTGATCGTCCAGAAATTGCAGTCGAACCCGAATGCGATCGGCGTCTTTGGGTACAGCTATCTCGAAGAGAACAAGGACGACGTGAACGGGGTGTCGATCTCGGGCGTGGCGCCGACCTATGCAACGATCGCGGACAATGCGTATCCGGGGTCCCGGCCGCTATATATCTACGTGAAGAAGGCGCATCTGACCGCGATTCCGGGACTGCGGAACTTGTTGAAGCTGTATGCGGCGAATTGGGGGGGCGACGGGGCCTTTGGTTAAGCGGGGGGTTGATTGCTTCGCCGGCGGCGATTCAGGCGCGGTCTGCGGCGATTATTGCGAACGAGACTGTGCTGGATCCGGCGGTTTTGTCGTGATGCCACTTCCGTTCAACTGCACGCCCTTGCTAGTTCCCCCGCGAACGCGGGGGCCCATGAGCCGAGCGCGCGATCGGAACTTAGCTGCCCCCGCGTCCGCGGGGGAACGGCGGCTTGGCGTCGGCAACATCACGTAACGGGGACACCACCCCGGCGGAGGCCGGGGCCCAGTTGGGCTGCGTTGCATTGGTGGGCGCTGCGCTCCGTTACCCGGACCTTTCCAACTGGGCCCCGGCCTTCGCCGGGGTGGTGGTTGGTGGGATGGCGCGTGCGCGCGCGACCAAACGCCACGGGCGAGAACTATAATGTCCCCCATCGCCCTCCTCTTCCTAGTCCTCGGCTTAGGCCTGATCGGCTGGCTCACCGCCCGAGTCCGCGCCACGCGCTTCCGTGCCGGCAGCACCGTGCGGTTCAGTTCGCTCCCCTCGCATCACGGCTGGTACGTCGCGCTGTGGACCGCGATCCCGCCGCTGGTCTTCCTCGTGATCTGGTCGATGACCGCGCCCGCGCTAGTCACCGATGCGGTGCTTGCGACCCCCGCCGCGATCCAGCTCCCGCCGCCCGGCTTCGACCGCGCCTCGATCCTGTCCGAAGCGCGGAGCCTCGCGGAAGGTCGCAGCTTCGGTGCGTTCCACGGACTCGCCCGCACGCTCGCCCCGTCCTACGCCGCGGCGCAATCTCGCTACGACTGGATCGCGACCGCCGCCGCGCTGTTGCTCGCCTTTGCCGGCGGCGCGTTCGCCTTCACCCGCGTCAAACCCGGGTTCGGCGCGCGGACTCAGGTCGAGCGGGTCGTGATGCTGATGCTGCTCGGCGCGTCACAGATCGCGATCCTGACCACGGTCGGTATCGTCGCGTCGCTGCTGTACGAATCCGCACGGTTCTTCTCGGTCGTGCCGATCACCGATTTCCTGTTCGGGACGCACTGGAGCCCGCAGGTGATCGACGCGCGCGACCCGGGCGCGTCGCTCGGCGCGGTGCCGTTGTTCTGGGGGACGTTCTTCATCGGCGCGGTGATCGCGATGATCGTCGCGATTCCGTTCGGGCTGATGAGCGCGATCTACCTCACGCAATATGCAGCGCCGAACACGCGCAAGTGGATGAAGCCGATCCTCGAGGTGCTCGCGGGCGTGCCGACCGTCGTCTACGGCTATTTCGCCGCGCTGACCGTCGCGCCCGCGGTGCGTGACCTCGCCGTGTCGGTCGGGATCAGCTGGGCATCGTCGGAAAGCGCGCTCGCCGCGGGGCTCGTGATGGGCATCATGATCATCCCGTTCGTGTCGTCGATGGCGGACGATTCGATCGCCGCCGTCCCCTCGTCGATGCGCGACGGCAGCCTCGCGATGGGCGCGACCTCGTCCGAGACGATCCGCCGCGTGCTGCTTCCGGCCGCCCTCCCCGGTGTGGTCGGCGGCGTGCTGCTCGCGGTCAGCCGCGCGATCGGCGAGACGATGATCGTCGTGATGGCCGCCTCCGGCGTCGCGACGCTGACGCTCAACCCGTTCGCCAGCACCACCACGGTCACCAAACAGATCGTCGACCTGCTCACCGGCGAGGCCGAGTTCGATAGCCCCAAGACGCTCGCCGCATTTGCGCTCGGCCTGACGCTGTTCGTGGTCACGCTCCTTCTCAACATCGTCGCGCTGCGCGTCGTCAAACGGTACCGCGAAGCCTATGAGTGACACGCTCGTGCCCCAACTTCCGGTGACCAATGCCGAGCCGGTGCGCCGCGTGCCGACCGACTGGACGACGCAGGCGATGCAATCGCGCATCCGCCGTCGTTATGCGTCCGAACGCCGGTTCCGCTTCGCCGGGCTCGCCGCGGTGTGGCTGTCCGCCGCGTTCCTCGCCTATCTGCTGATCACGATGGTGATGCAGGGCGCGAGCGGGTTCGTCGAGACGCGCGTGTCGCTCCCGGTCGATCTTGCCGCCGCCAAGCTGCCGATCGAGCCCGCCCGCCTCGTCGGTCGCGGCGCCGATCTCGCGCTCGCCGGTGCAGGGCTGGAAGGCACGGTCGACCTCGCCGCGACGAAGGCGTTCGGCAAGGACGGCACCGACCTGCTTTCCGACGGCGCCTGGGCGGTGGTGCGCGATGCGATCAAGGCCGATCCGTCGCTGCTCCAGCGCAAGACCGTGTTCGAAGTCCCCGTCTCCAGCCCGATCGACGTCGCCGCCAAGGGCAACGGCACGCGCGACGCCGAAGCGGTCGTGGCACGGCTGAAGGCGAGCGGCGCGCTGACCCGTGGGTTCAACGCGGGCTTCCTCACCTCGGCGGACTCGACCGATGCCACCCGAGTCGGGATCTGGGGGGCGTTCAAGGGGTCGCTACTGACGATGATCGTCACGCTGTTGCTGGCGTTCCCGATCGGCGTGCTGTCCGCGCTGTATCTCGAGGAATATGCGCCTAAGAACCGCTGGACCGACCTGATCGAGGTGTCGATCAACAACCTCGCCGCGGTCCCGTCGATCATCTTCGGTCTGCTTGGTCTCGCGGTGTTCCTCGGGACGTTCGGTATGCCGCGTTCGGCGCCTATAGTGGGGGGCCTAACCCTCGCGCTGATGACCATGCCCGTGATCGTCATCGCCGGCCGCAACGCGATCAAGGCCGTCCCGCCGTCGATCCGCGATGCCGCGCTCGGTATCGGCGCATCGCCGGTGCAGGTCGTCTTCCACCACGTCCTGCCGCTCGCTTTGCCCGGCATCCTCACCGGCACGATCATCGGCATGGCGCGCGCACTCGGCGAGACTGCGCCGTTGCTGATGATCGGCATGCGCGCGTTCATTGCAGCCCCGCCGTCCGGGCTAAGCGATCCCGCGACCGTGCTGCCCGTCCAGATCTTCCTCTGGTCCGATCAGGTCAGCCGCGGCTTCGTCGAGAAGACCTCCGCCGCGATCATCGTCCTGCTCGTGTTCCTGCTCGCGATGAACGGCGTCGCGATCTACCTCCGCAACCGATTCGAGACCCGCTGGTGATGCCAAAACATTCTAAGCCTCCCATCCTCAAGATGACGGCGCGCAACGTCTCCGTCGCCTATGGCAGCAAGATCGCGATCAACGACGTCTCGATCGACGTCGACCAGGACGAGGTGGTCGCGTTCATCGGCCCGTCGGGCTGCGGCAAATCCACCTTCCTGCGCACCTTGAACCGCATGAACGACACCGTCGCCAGTGCGCGCGTGACCGGCGAGATCAAGCTCGACGGCCAGGACATCTATTCGCCCGACATGGACGTGGTGCAGCTCCGCGCCCGCGTCGGCATGGTGTTCCAGAAGCCCAACCCGTTCCCGAAATCGATCTACGAGAACGTCGCCTACGGCCCCCGCATCCACGGTCTCGCGGGCGCGAAGGCGGATCTCGACCGGATCGTCGAGAAGTCGCTGCGGCGTGCGGGCTTGTGGGACGAGGTCAAGGATCGGCTGAGCGACAGCGGCACCGCGCTGTCGGGCGGACAGCAGCAGCGGCTCTGCATCGCGCGCGCGATCGCGGTCGATCCCGAGGTCATCCTGATGGACGAGCCGTGTTCGGCACTCGATCCGATTGCGACCGCCAAGATCGAAGAACTGATCCACGAACTTCGCGGCCGCTACGCCATGGTGATCGTCACGCATAACATGCAGCAGGCCGCGCGCGTCAGTCAGAAGACCGCGTTCTTCCACCTCGGCACGCTGGTCGAATACGGCAACACCTCGGACATCTTCACCAATCCCCGCGAAGAGCGGACCAAGGATTACATCACCGGCCGTTACGGCTGAGTCGGGAAACGACCATGAACACGCATACGGTCAAGGCCTTCGACAACGACATCGGCGAGCTCCGCGGGTTGATCTCGCAGATGGGCGGGCTCGCCGAGGACGCGATCGACAAGGCGATGCAGGCGCTGCAACGCAACGACCTCGCGCTCGCGGAACAGGTGCGCGTCGCCGACAAGCAGATCGACGTCATCGAGGCGGAGGTCGAGCGACTGGCGGTGCGGATCATCGCCCTGCGCGCGCCGATGGCGGTCGATCTCCGCGAAGTGGTCGCCGCGCTGAAGATCGCGGGCGTCGTCGAGCGGATTGGCGATTACGCGAAGAACATCGCCAAGCGCGTGCCGATGATCGAGAGCGAGCACCGGATCGAGCCGATCTCGATCCTGCCGGCGATGGGCCGAATGGCAAGCGAGATGGTCCACGACGTGCTCGACGCGTTCGCCGCGCGCGATCCCGAGGAAGCCGTCCGCGTCGTCGAATGCGACAATGCGCTCGACGATTTCTACGACAGCATCTTCCGCACGCTCGTCACCTACATGGTCGAGAACCCCAGGACGATCGGCCAGGTCGCGCATCTGCTGTTCGTCGCGAAGAACCTCGAGCGGATCGGCGATCACGCCACCAACGTCGCCGAGATGGTCTATTTCGCCGCTACCGGCACGCAGATGGTCGATCGCGAACGCGGTATAAAGAAGGAGCAGGCATAATGGCACGCGCAAAAATGCTGTTGGTCGAGGACGACGCTGCGCTGGCCGAATTGCTGGTCTGGCATTTCAAGCGCGAGGATTTCGAGATCGCGCATACCCCCGATGGCGAGGAAGCCTTGCTGCTCGCCAAGGAGAAGGTGCCCGACATCGTCCTGCTCGACTGGATGGTCGAGGGGCTGTCGGGGATCGAGGTGTGTCGTCGCCTGCGCCGCGCACCCGAGACGCAGAACGTGCCGATCATCATGCTGACCGCGCGCGGTGAGGAAGAGGATCGCGTGCGTGGCCTCGAAACCGGCGCAGACGATTACGTGACCAAGCCCTTCTCGCCGCGCGAACTCGTCGCACGCGTCGGGGCCGTGCTGCGCCGTGTCCGCCCTGCCCTCGCCGGCGAAGCGCTCAGCTATGCCGACATCGAGATGGATACGGTCGGCCACAAGGTTCGCCGCTCGGGCGAAGTCGTGTCGCTCGGACCGACCGAGTTCCGCCTGCTGAAGCATTTCCTCGAGCATCCGGGCTGGGTGTTCTCGCGCGAACGGCTGCTCGATGCGGTCTGGGGGCATGACAGCGATATCGAAAGCCGCACGGTCGACGTGCACATCCGTCGGCTCCGGAAAGCGATCAACGTCGGCGAGCGTCCGGACATCATCCGCACCGTTCGTTCGGCGGGCTATTCGCTCGATACGGGGGGTAACGAGACTGTCCCGCGGTGGGGCGAATGGAATCGGATGCGAAACGAAGGACCCAAGCACGACTTAGTGCGTTCAGACGTCGCGCTACCAAAATGGTGCACCCATTTAGGAGATTCACATGAAGTCCATCCTTCTCGCCGCTGCCGCTCTTCTCGCGTCGCCCGTGATCGCCCAGACGACGCCGCCGGCAGACCCCGCCGCGCAGACCGCACCGGCCGATCCCGCGATGCAGACGGCACCCGCCGATCAGGCTGCCCCTGCTGACCCCGCAGCGCCTGCTGCACCGGCGGATCAGGCAATGGCTGCTCCTGCCGATCCGGCAGCGGCACCAGCCGCACCGATGGCAGGCGCACCGATGGCGCCTGGCGCAGGTCGCGTGACGTTCGGCCAGCCGACGGTAACGCCGCCGACGCCAGCACCGGCGACGTATCCGGTGTGCTCGAAGACGGTCAAGGACGGCTGCCGCAACCGCGGCGGCAAGTAACTGACGTCTGCGTAGGTGGCGGATCTATCCGCCGCTTGCACGGCTAGCTTTACGTTCTAGGAAAGGCGCTCCAACGATAAGAGAGGAGCGCCTTTTCCATGTCTATTCGCTTTGACGGCCGGGTTGCCATCGTGACCGGTGCGGGTGGCGGCTTGGGGCGCGAATATGCGCTCGAACTCGCCCGCCGCGGCGCGAAGGTCGTGGTCAACGATCTGGGTGCGTCGCGCGACGGTACCGGCCATTCCGACGCCGCGCTGAAAGTCGTCGAGGAAATCGAAGCGGCCGGCGGCGAAGCGATGTCGAACGGCGGCAGCGTCACCGACTACGACCAGATGGTCGAGATGGTCGCCCGCGCTTCCGAGAAATGGGGCGGCGTCCACATCCTCATCAACAACGCCGGCGTGTTGCGCGACAAGAGCTTCGCCAAGATGGAGCCCGCCGATTTCAAGTTCGTCGTCGACGTCCACCTCAACGGCTCGGCCAACGCCACCAAGGCGGTGTGGGACACGATGCGCGGCCAGAATTACGGCCGCATCCTGATGACCGCGTCGTCGACCGGCCTCTTCGGCAATTTCGGCCAGGCGAACTACGGCGCCGCCAAGCTTGGGCTCGCCGGCTTGACCAAGACGCTTGCGATCGAGGGCGCCAAGAACAACATCAAGGTCAACACGATCGCGCCGACCGCGGGTACGCGGATGACTCAGGACATTTTCCCCGAGGAAGCGTTCAAGGCCTTTTCCCCGACAAGGTCGCGCCCGCCGCGGTGTTCCTCGTGTCGGAGGACGCGCCTACCAACATGATCGTCGGGGCCGGCGCCGGTGTGTTCCAGGCGGCGTATGTGACGCTGACGCAGGGCATATTGCTGACCGGCGACGACCTGTCGGTCGAGGGTGTCGCGGCGCACTGGGACTCGATCATCGACCGGACTGGTGAGATCGTCCCGCAGTCAGGCTCGGAACAGTCGATGACCATCCTGAGCAAGCTTCAAGGGCGCTGAGCACTTGCCCCACATGGCGGGCTAGAATATTTCCTACCGTTCCCCCGCGAAAGCGGGGGCCCAGGACCACAAAGGGTGTAACCTGTAACCCTGGGCTCCCGCTTTCGCGGGAGAACGGGATTGGTTCGGGAAAACTGCTAGCCCTCAGCGCGGTTCGCGCATTTGCCAGACTACGCGGCCGTTGACGGCGATCGCTCCGTCCGGCACAGCCGCCGCGTCCGGATTATCGCTCGTCGCCACTAGCGCACCGCGTACCAGAGCTACACGCTTCACCATCACCGCATCGTCGATCCGGATGACGTACACCCCGCCCTTTGCGCGCGGCGTACGGTCGGCGGTGTCGACCACGATGTGATCGCCGTCGAACAGGCCCGGCTCCATCGAATTGCCGCGCACGCGGATGATCGCCGCCTGCCCGTCCCTTAGCCCGAGTTTCCGCGCGAGGCCGGGGTCCAGCGTGTCGGTGCCGAGCACGATCTCGCCATCGACCAGCGCGCCCGGCCCCGCCGACGCCGCGACGTCGAGCTTGCGGATGCGGAACCCTGCCGGCCGGTCGGCGGGCGCGCCCAGCGTTGCTTCGCTCACCCCCAGATAGTCCGACAGCAAGCGGCGGTCGCGTTCGCCCAGCACCCGCGGCGATCCACGCCGAACATATTGCTGAAGATAGGCCGCGTTGCGCCCCAGCATCGCCGACAGCGCTGCAAGACTGTCGCCACGCGCGGCGGCCAGCGTTGCCAGCGCGGTTCTTGGATCGGGATCGGACACGGTTCTAGCCACGCCCGAACCGTAGCGTAGGAATTTTCCTAGACAAGTAGGATTTGCCGGAACAGATCAAGAACGAAGGCAAAGACTCGGGCGGGGTCTTGGGCTAGGAACAGGAAGGAGCGACCATGTCCGTTCTCATCAAGATCGACCGATATCTGCGGCAGACCGGCATGCCGACGTCGAAATTCGGCCGACTGGCGGTCGGCGATCCGCGGTTGGTCCACGATCTCCGACTCGGTCGCCAGCCGCGCGCGCCGATGGTGGCGCGGATCGAAACCTTCATAGAACGGCACGGCGCGTGAGGATGGACGCGATCCGTGGCCCCGATGCGGGCACGCTGTTGATCCGCGCGGTTCGCGGCCATGCGGCGGCGACAGGCCTGACGATGCACGTCGAGTCGATCGCGTGCACGCCCTGGGCAAGCGCGACCTTCGTCGGCACGCTGCACCGGCTGACGATCGCGGCAATGCCCGTACCCGGTCTTCGAGACTGGATCGACGCGTTGCCCGAAGCGGAGTTCGCGATGCGCGGGCATATCGTCGCCGATCTGGTGGTCGACCGCATCGAGTCGATCGGCGACCGCGAGCATGTGACGATCGCGGTGCTGACGCTGATCGACGCGTAAACGTCTCGACAGGGGTGGACTTTCGACGGCCGAACCACGAAGTCGGCGGTCAACGAAGGAGATTCATATGGCCGGGATGGGCAAGTTCGACTGGGCGGATCCGTTCCTGCTCGACGATCAGTTGAGCGAGGACGAGCGGATGATCCGCGACAGCGCGAAGGCCTATGCCGACGACAAGCTCGCGCCCAGGATCATCGACGCATTCCAGCACGAGCATACCGATCCCGCGATTTTCCGCGAGATGGGTGCGCTTGGGCTGCTTGGGCCGACGATCCCCGAGGAATATGGCGGCGTCGGTGCGTCCTATGTCGCCTACGGACTGGTTGCGCGCGAGGTGGAGCGGATCGACTCAGGCTATCGCTCGATGATGTCGGTGCAGTCGAGCCTGGTGATGTATCCGATCAACGCGTTCGGCTCCGAGGCGCAGAAGCGCAAATACCTGCCCAAGCTTGCGAGCGGCGAGTGGATCGGCTGCTTTGGGCTGACCGAGCCGGATGCGGGGTCCGATCCCGGCGGGATGACGACGCGCGCAAAGAAGACGGCCAACGGCTATGTGATCTCGGGCGCGAAGACGTGGATCTCGAACTCACCGATTGCCGACGTGTTCGTGATCTGGGCGAAGTCCGACGAGCATGGCGGCGGCATCCGCGGCTTTATCCTGGAGCGCGGGATGAAGGGACTGGAGACGCCGAAGATCGAGGGCAAGCTGTCGTTGCGCGCGTCGATCACCGGCATGGTGATGATGGATGAGGTCGAGGTTGGCGAGGGCGCGCTGCTGCCCGACGTGCAGGGGTTGAAGGGCCCGTTCGGCTGCCTCAATCGCGCGCGGTACGGGATTTCATGGGGTGCGCTCGGCGCGGCGGAGTTTTGTTTCCATGCCGCGCGGCAGTACGGGCTCGATCGCAACCAGTTCGGAACACCCTTGGCGGGGCGGCAGCTTTTCCAGAAGAAGCTGGCGGACATGGAGACCGAGATCGCGCTCGGGTTGCAGGCGTCGTTACGCGTCGGGCGGTTGATGGACGAGGGCCGGTTCGCGCCGGAAATGGTCTCGATCGTGAAGCGGAACAACGTAGGCAAGGCGCTCGATATTGCGCGGATGTCTCGCGACATGCATGGCGGGAATGGGATTTCTGGGGGAGTATCAGGTGATGCGCCATTTGATGAACCTGGAAACGGTCAACACGTATGAGGGTGCGCATGATGTTCATGCTTTGATCTTGGGCCGGGCGATCACGGGTATTGCTGCGTTTTGAGTTCACCCCCCTACGTCCTTCCACCCCGGCGGAGGCCGGGGCCCAATTGGGGGACGCATATTGGCTAACGCTGCGTGTCGTTACTCCAACCTTGCCAATTGGGCCCCGGCCTTCGCCGGGGTGGTGTTATGACGGAGGAACGCAAACCTTCCCCCCCTCACCGGCCTGAAGGTCGTCGAACTTGCTCGGATTCTTGCAGGGCCTTGGGCGGGACAGGTGCTCGCCGATCTCGGCGCGGACGTGGTCAAGATCGAAAGCCCGGCCGGTGACGACACGCGAACCTGGGGTCCGCCGTTCATCGACAACCCTGACGGCACGCGCGACGCCGCGTATTTCCATGCCGCCAATCGGGGCAAGCGGTCGGTCGTCGCCGACTTTACCACCCCTGAAGGACAGGCGATCGTCCGCGACCTGATCGCCGACGCCGACGTCGTGATCGAGAATTTCAAGGTCGGCGGGCTCGCCAAATACGGGCTCGACTATGCCGCGCTGTCCGCGATCAACCCGCGGCTGGTCTATTGCTCGATTACGGGGGTTCGGCCAGGACGGGCCCCTACGCTCCTCGTGCGGGTTACGACTTTATCGTCCAGGGCATGAGCGGGATCATGGACCTGACCGGCGAGCCGGACGGCGCGCCGCAGAAGATCGGTGTCGCGTTCGCCGACATCATGACCGGGCTGTATTCCGTGATCGCGATCCAGGCGGCGCTGGCGATGCGCGAGCGGACCGGCAAGGGTCAGCAGATCGACATGGCGTTGCTCGATACGATGACGGGGGTGCTCGCCAACCAGGCAATGAACTGGTTTGCGAGCGGCGTGTCGCCGACGCGGGTCGGGAATGCGCATATGAACGTGTGTCCGTATGCGGTGTTTTCGTGTGCCGATAGGTGGTTCATACTGGCGGTCGGGAATGACGGGCAGTTCCGGCGGTTCTGCGATGCGATGGGCTTGCCCGAGATGCGCGACGATCCGCGGTTCGCGACCAATGCCGGGCGGTTGGCGTTCAAGGATTTGCTGTTCACAGGGATCGAGGCGGCGACGTCTCTGGTGCCTAAGCTCGAGTTGCTGGCGCGGCTGGAGGCGGTGGGTGTGCCGGCCGGGCCGATCAATACGGTGGCGCAGGCTTTCGAGGATCCGCAGGTCGTCGCGCGGGGAATGGCGATAGAAGTCGCGCGGCCTGATGGGTCTCTGGTTCCGGGGCTGCGTACGCCAATCCGGTTTTCGGAGGCCGATCTTGCGACCGGGCGGGCGGCGCCGATGCTTGGCTCTACCGACTAAGCATGTGTCCCCGCGAAGGCGGGGACCCAGTCTGGGCCCCCGCCTTCGCGGGGGAACACGCTCAGTAGGCCGCTTCGACTACCGGCTTGCGGGCATACAACCCGTACGCCAGGATCAGCGCGTAGCAGATCGCCGGGAGCAGCAGCGCGAAGTGCAGGCTGCCCGACTTGTCCGCCAGCATTCCCGTCAGATACGGGACGATCGCGCCGCCGACGATCGCCGTGGCGATCACGCCCGAGCCTTCCGCCGCGCGCTTGCCGAGACCTTCGGAGGCCAGCGAGAAGATCGTCGGGAACATCACCGCGTTCATCAGGCCGATCGCGAGCAGTGCCCAGCCCGACAATGCACCCTCGGTGTTCGCCGAGATCAGGATCAGCGCCAGCGTGCCCGTCGCGACGCCCGCAAGCACCTTGCCCGGCGACACCTTGTTCAGCACGTACGCGCCGATGAACCGGCCGACCAGCGCGCCGCCCCAGTAGAACGGCACGTGCTTGCCCGCCGCGACGTCGCTCAGGCCCATGACGCTCGGCTGCATCAGGTAATTGACGATCAGCGAGCCGACCGCGACCTCCGCGCCGACGTACAGGAAGATGCACGCCGTCCCCATCGCGAAGCGCGGGCGCTTCAGCAGCGTGAACGCGTGGAAGATGCTGCCGGTCTGGTCCTGCTCCTCGTTGAGCCGGTTGCGGCGGGTCCACACCACCGCGGCGACGATCAGCAGCGCGATCGCGAGGCCGATATAGGTGTGGACGACGGTCCGCGACGATTCCGTCCGGTAGGCGTCGAGCGCGGCGCCGGTGAGGGTCGAGGAGTCGACCGTCGCCAGCCCACCGAGGATCAGCGCGGAGCCGACATACGGGAAGATCGTGGTGCCGAGCGAGTTGAACGCCTGCGCGAAGGTCAGACGGCTCGACGCCGACTTGGGATGGCCGAGCGCCGAGATCAGCGGGTTGGCGACGACCTGCACCACGGTGATGCCGGCGCCGAGCACGAACAGTGCGAACAGGAACATGCCGAAGCTCGCCTGCCCTGCGGCGGGGATGAACAACAGGCAGCCCGCGGTCATCGTCACGAGGCCGATCGACGCTGTCCGCATATAGCCCGCTTTGCGCACGATCGCAGCGGCGGGGATCGAGAACAGCGCATAGGCGAGGAAGAACGCCGACTGGACCAGCATCGCGGTCGCGTGGTCGAGCGTGAAGAGCTCCTTCATCTTGGGGATGATGATGTCGTTCAGCGAGGTGATGCCGCCGAAGATGAAGAACAGCGCGAACACGAACACGCGCAGGTCGGGCGCGTCGTAGCCGTGGCTGGCATCGCCCCCGGCCGCTGGTGTGGATTTGGTATCGACGTGCATCGTGGTGCGCCCCCTCGCGGTATTATCTGCGCGACATAAGCCGGGGCGACGGCGCGTGGCAATGCCGCGTGGTGCGATCCGTCCCGGCGAGCTAGGACGGCGGGCATGAGCCGCTTCACCGTCAACAACGAACCGATCGAATACAAGCTCGACAATGCTACGCCGCTGCTGTGGGCGTTGCGCGATGCGTCGAACCTAACGGGGACGAAATATGGATGCGGCACGGGGCAGTGCGGCGCGTGCACGGTCGATGTCGACGGGCGCGCGGTGCGGAGCTGTCGGGTGCCGATCGGCTCGATCGAAGGCGCGTACGTCACGACGATCGAGGGGCTGTCGCGCGAGCGTAACCATCCGGTGCAGCTGGCGTTTATCGCGGAGTCGGTGCCGCAGTGCGGGTTCTGCATCCCGGGGATGATCATGGCCGCCGCAGCTTTGCTGAAGCGCAATGCCGACCCGAGCGAAGCGCTGATCCGCGAGCAGATCACGAACCTGTGCCGATGCGGGGTGTATCCGCGGGTGGTCGAGGCGGTGCAGCGCGCGGGGCGGGCAATGCGCGGGGAAGAGGTTATTCCTGCAGGGCCGAGGCCGGGGATCGACCCGGCGGACTCCGCGCGGCTGGTGCCGGCGCTGGTGCCGCCGCCGGCGCGATAGGGTACGCTTCAGTCCCAGCCAAAGCTTGTTCTCCCGCGAAGGCGGGAGTCCAGTCTGGGCTCCCGCCTTCGCGGGAGAACAAGGTGGGGGAAACAAACCGTAGCCTAACGCCCCGTAAGGCTCGGAAAAACCGGCGCCCCCCCGTTCTTCACCTCCCCGGCGGAGGCCGGGGCCCAGTTGGAACGTCCAGAGTAATGCATCGCCGCACTCAGTCACCCACCATCCCCAACTGGGCCCCGGCCTCCGCCGGGCCGGTGGCTGTTTGGAAGATAAGTTTCATGCATCCGCTACGAAGACTAGCCGACATCAACTTCCGCCCGCCCCGCAACTAAACCTGTCTAATCGCTGACGAACCCATTCAGCCTCTCCACACACGAGATCGACTAGACCCGACACATCATGGGGAGCCGGCTCGTGCGCCGGCAGTCGAGGACGACGGCGATGACGGGCAAGTTTCTCAAACTCTTGATGGCGGCTTCCGCGTTGGTGCCTGCAACCATGATGGCAACGACCGCGACCGCGCAACAGGTCGACCAGGACCGCGGTGACCAGGGCCAGCGTCCCGACCGGGGCCAGCGTCAGGATCGTGGCGATCGGGGCCCACGTCCGGACGGACAACCCTTCCAGCAGCAGCGCCCCGACCGCCCCACCGTGCCCGACCAAGGCCAGCGCCCGCAACGCGCCGATCTCGGCACGCAGCGGCAGGTCCGCGGCGACCGTCCCGACGGGCAAGGCCATCCCGACTGGAACGGGCAGCGCGGCGACCGTAATGCTTGGAACGGCCAGCGCGGCGCCGGCCAAGGCTGGAACGGCCAGACCCGTCCCGACCCGCAAGCCGGCCAGAACCGCCCCGACTGGAACCGCGACCAGGGACGCCCCGGTTTCGATCGCGGTAACCAGCAAGCGGATCGCGGCCAGTTCGACCGCAACGGTGGACGCGGCGATTGGCGTAACGACGGGCGCAATGACAATCGGGGCGACAACCGCGGCGACTGGCGCAACGGCGGCCGCGATGGCTACCAGAACCGCCAGCCCAACCGCGCCTACGGCAACGTCCAGGGCTATGGTCGCGGCGGCTACAACCAGGGCCATTACAACCAGGGCGGCGCATGGAACCGTGGCTGGCGTAACGACAACCGCTATGCCTGGAGCAATTACCGCGCATCAGAATCGCGGCGCCTACCGCCTCCCACGCTACTACGCGCCGAGCGGCTGGGGGTCGGGCTATCGTCGCTTCGGCGTCGGCTTCTCGCTGAACAGCATCCTCTACAACCAGAATTATTGGATCCAGGATCCGTACACCTACCGCCTGCCCGAGGCGTACGGCCCGTATCGCTGGGTGCGCTATTACAACGACGCGTTGCTGGTCGACCTCGACAGCGGCCGCGTGGTCGACACGGTGTACGACATCTTCTGGTAGGCCCTTTCTGAGAATTGCGGCCTGCCGTCACGCAGTAACAGGGGGAGCCCCGCGGTGGTGAAGATCACCGCGGGGCTCTTGCGTTTTGAAGGCGTTTCGCCAAATCCTGCGGCGTGGGTATCTTTTCAAAAGCCAAGAAGGTCGATCCGGCCATGGCGCTTCGCCAGGCCTTCGGATCGCAGGTCGCCGCGCGCCTCGACGCCAATCCCGCGGTGCAGCGCATCGCGATGGACACGGTGCAGTTCTATTATCAGGACAAGTTCCTCGATCCCGCGACCTGCAAGCGGCTGATCGCGGTGATCGATTCGAAGCGGCGGCCGTCGACGCTGCTGTCCGATCGCCCGAACAGCAATTTCCGGACCAGCGAGAGCTGCGACATGGACCGCTGGTCGCCCGACGTGCAGCCGACCGACGAGGCAATCGCGACCTTGCTCCGGATCGACCTGCTCCACGGCGAGACGATGCAGGGCCAGCGCTACGCCCCCGGCCAGCAATTTCGCGCGCACCATGATTACTTCCACGAATCCGAGAGCTATTGGGCGAAGATGCAGGAGCAAGGCGGCCAGCGCACCTGGACCGCGATGGTGTTCCTCAACGACGTCCCCGAAGGCGGCGCGACGTGGTTTCCGCAGGCCGGCGTGAAGATCGCGCCGAAGCGCGGCATGCTGCTCGCATGGAACAACATGAACCCGGATGGGAGCCCGAACGGGCTGACGCTGCATGAGGGCATGCCGGTGGTGGAGGGCGTGAAGTATATCGTGACGAAGTGGTTTCGCGAGCGACCATGGATGAAGTGAAGGGGCTTGAGCAGAGCATAATGTCACCTGCCCGCCTCCGTTGCCGAGCTACGGTCGCGCCCCCCTCCCCGTTCGTCCTGAGTAGCCGTCGAGTAGCCGCCGCAGGCGGCGTATCGAGACGGCGTATCGAAGGACAGTTGGCGCACGAAACCCTGCTTCGATACGCGCCCTCGATACGCTTCTACGAAGCTACTCGGTCGCTACTCAGCACGAGCGGGGGAGAGTTTACATTCCGCCAGTCCGCGCAAAACCGTTTCCCCGCGAAGGCGGGGACCCAGACTGGACTCCCGCCTTCGCGGCAGAACAAGACGCAAGTGGTGCACGCGGTTGCCAGATCGCCCTGACCACGCGTCCCTCCCCGCTCGACAATCCCCCCGCAGCCACTACGTCCGAGGCATGACAGTTCTTGGCGTAACCTCCTCCATCCTCGGCCAACCCTGGCGCTGGCGCGCGCTTGCCGCAGACGGCCGGGACGGTTTCGGGATCAACGGCTCGGGAGACGACCTCGTCACCCAACTCCTCCTCGCCCGAGGCTGCCCGCGCGAAGGCCTCGACGCGCACCGCACCCCCTCGATCCGCGCATTCATGCCCGACCCGTCGATCTTCCGCGACATGGACCGCGCCGCCGACCGCCTCGCCGACGCCGTGCAAGCCGGCGAACAGGTCGCGATCTTCGGCGATTACGACGTCGACGGCGCCACCTCAGCCGCGCTGATGGTCCTAGTCCTGCGCGACCTTGGCATCGAAGCGCGCCCCTACATCCCCGACCGCCTGCTCGAAGGCTACGGCCCCTCGGGCGAAGCACTCGTCCGCCTCGCCGGCGAAGGCGCCACGCTGATCGTCACGGTCGACTGCGGCGCGCAGGCGTTCGACGCGCTGGACGTCGCCCGCGACGCGCAGGTCGACGTGATCGTCATCGACCACCACAAATGCTCGACCGCGCTCCCGCACGCGCTCGCGCTGGTAAACCCCAACCGCCTCGACGAGACCGAAGGCGCCGCGCATGGCCATCTCGCCGCGGTCGGCATGTGCTTCCTCGCCGCCGCCGCGCTCGTCCGCACGCTCCGCACGCGCGGCTTCTTCAAGGACCGCGCCGAGCCGAAACTGATCGACCTGCTAGACATCGTCGCGCTCGGCACCGTCGCCGACGTCGCGCAGCTTCGCGGCATCAACCGCGCGTTCGTGTCGCAGGGCCTCAAGGTCATGGGTGCGCGCAAGAATATCGGCGTCGCCGCGCTGATCGAAGCGTCGCGGCTGACGCGCAACCCGACCTGCACCGACCTCGGCTTCGCGCTCGGCCCGCGCATCAACGCCGGCGGCCGCGTCGGGCGCGCCGATCTTGGTGTCCGCCTGCTCACCACGCAAGACCCCGACGAAGCCCGCGCGATCGCCACCGAACTCGACCGCCTCAACGAAGAACGCCGCGCGATCGAGACCGCGGTGCAGGAGGCCGCCGACCTCCTCTCCAGCCGCGACCGTGCCGTCGCCGTGGTCGCTGGGCACGGCTGGCACCCCGGCGTGATCGGCATCGTCGCCGGCCGCCTCAAAGGAGAAACTCGGCCGCCCCGCAATCGTCATCGCGATCGACGAGAACGGCATCGGCAAGGGCTCCGGCCGCTCGATCCCCGGCGTTGATCTCGGCGCCGCGGTGATGGCTGCCCGCGAACACGGCCTGCTCGTGGCGGGCGGAGGCCACGCGATGGCCGCTGGCCTGACGATCAGCGAGGCGGCGATCCCCCGCCTTTACCGACTTCCTCGAAGAGCGCCTAGCCGTCGCGGTCGAACGCTCGAACGGCGACCGCGCGCTCCTGCTCGACGCGGTCCTCGCGGCAGGTGGTGTAAACCCCGGCCTCGTCGAGTCGATGGCAGCCGGCGGCCCCTACGGCATGGGCTGGCCAGCCCCTCGCGTCGCGATGGGCCCGGTCCGCGTCATCAAGGCGGACGTGGTCGGCAACGGCCACGTCCGCACGATCGTCGCGGGCGACGACGGCCGCAGCATCAAGGCCATGGCCTTCCGCTCGGCCGAAAGCGCGCTAGGCCAAGCGCTGCTGGGCGCCGCCCCTCACCGCAAGCTCTGGCTCGCCGGCCGTGCGAAGATCGACGACTGGTCCTCGCGGCCGTCCGCGGAATTACACGTCGAAGATGCCGCCTGGGCCGATTGAGGGGTTGACGCATCGGCGGCTTCCTTTTAGGCGCCTCCAACCACGCAGGCCCCTTCGTCTAGCGGTTAGGACGCGGCCCTTTCACGGCTGAAGCACGGGTTCGATTCCCGTAGGGGTCACCATTCGCCACATTCGTGGCTGAAACGTGCGATTAAGCCATTCTTTCTTCTCTGCTGGTACAGCAACCTGGTGCAGAGAGCACGGAAATGGCTCGCATGGCGACGCCCTAGAAGCACCCGACTACCGATTTTTATTATTTGCGTTGGCAGATACCGGCAAAGATGCGCCCAGCCTTCGGCGGTAAGGCACTATGAAAGGTTTCGCTCAACACGAAGTGGGCCGCAGCAGCCCATATTCTGTTCCTTCAAGCCAACGCGGCTTTGAAGCAGCAGTTCGAGAAGATCCGGGTTCCGATCAAGGCAACTGGCGAACCACTTCCTTCACAGCGTGATCGGGCTCGCGACATGATCGCTACGTACTTTCAAGGCCCCCCAGCGCGATGCAGGTGGATTGGATGGCACGGAACGCCTTCTCCTGGCTCGCCTGGAGATCGACCGCGGACTTTGGAACATGACGCTACCGGGTGCTCCCCGGTTGCGGCGTTGACGACGTTCTCTCGATCGGTGGTTTGCAGCGGGCCGCTGCGTGCGCAGGCGACAATCCTAACGATCCTTCGGTTTTCGGATTGGGTTGGGCTAACGCAGGGCATAGTCCCGAACGTCTGGCGGCCACGTCGCCATCCGGCCCGCAAACGCTTGATGCGCACCAGCAAACAAGGCACGGATCGCTTCCTCGTAGCCGGGAAAATCGCCGGTCAGCCCAGACAGGAAGCGATGCGTGCGCTCATGTGCGGCTTTGCGATCGGTCTGGCCGCCATCTGCACGACGCGCTTCGTCAACAAGGCGGCGCAACGCCCGCGAGGCTCCCCCGGCTGCGTTGCGAGCCATTCCCAATGACGCGGCAGCAGCGTCACTTCGCGCGCAACCACGCCAAGTTTTGGTCGGCCTCTCGATCTGATCGAGCTATCTGCCAGTTCGCGCCGCGCTGTCGCAAGCGCCTCGAGTTCGCCATGGTCTGTAAATCGCGTAACGATCTCCGCCGCAGTGCCTCGAAGGTCGAGGTCGATCACCGCGCCTGACGTATCATCGAAGGTAAGGACAGGGCCCTGCGTGTCGGCTTCCGTCGATTGCTCATTCCCGAAATCGTCTATCTTGCCTGAGAAACGGGAAAGATCGCGCTCAATGAATGGCCGCTATCAGTCCCCGGATCCGCACTCCGGACGTCCGGGTGTGGGCGAACTACCAGGCAGTGTGGGGCTTCGTAAGGGATCTACGGGCAGGCATTTACGCACCCCCTCCCCGCTGCCCGACTTCAGCCATTCGTTCCGCTTGGGAAGTGATGGTCTCGGCGCCAAGCCGGTCTACTTCCGGCGATCAGGATGCCTCGTCGCTTGAACGCGAATTGCGTAGGTCGGCCTGACCGTTCATAGCCCTACGAGGATGGTATCGACGCTCTGAGGTTCTGATGTCTGATCGCCTGCCGGTCCTACTCCAATACATATTGCCTAAGCAGCGCCTCACCGCGCTGGCAGGTCACATCGCCAGGGCGCGTGGGGGTGCGATGACAACGCGGCTCATCCGCTGGTTCGTTGGCAAATATTCCGTCGATATGAACGAAGCCGCGGATGCGGACATTCGGAGCTACAAGAGCTTCAACGAATTCTTCACCCGTCCCCTGAAAGCGGGGTCACGCCCTATCGCGGCTGCCGACTTTGTCTGCCCAGTCGACGGCGCAATCAGCCAGTTCGGCTCGATTGATGACCATCACATTCTACAAGCAAAGGGGCATCGGTTCACCACGACGCAGCTTGTTGGCGGCGACGCCGCACTGGCCAGTCAGTTTCGCCACGGCAGCTTCGCAAACCTGTACCTATCCCCCAGAGACTACCACCGCCTGCACATGCCCTGCGATGGCAAGCTCACCCGCATGATCTACGTGCCTGGTAAGCTTTTTTCAGTAAACCCTGTCACAGCACGCGGCGTGCCGAACCTGTTTGCGCGCAACGAGCGAGTAGTTTGCGTCTTTGAATCGGTAGAGCACGGCTTATTCGTCATGGTGCTGGTGGGAGCCACCATCGTTGGAAGCATGGCGACTGTGTGGCACGGTGTAGTCAATCCTACGCGCATCAACAGGACGTCGGAGTGGGCATATACCGACCAGGACATCGTGCTGAAAAAAGGCGAGGAAATGGGCCGCTTTCTCCTTGGCTCAACGATCGTGATGTTGTGGAAGCGGGGCGCCATTGCGTTCAACGAAGACTGGGTGCCCGAACGGAATGTGCGCTTGGGCGAACTGATGGGGCAGCGCGCAACCTGAACTTCGTGCGCCGTTGGCCGGGATGGAAAGACCCATTCCAGATACTCAGACGCCCCTCTCCTACTTCCCAGATTCGGACGCTCGTTCATCTTGGCGAATTTACCGCTCTGACGTTCGGCTACTGGCTTACGAACGACGTCATTTGGAAGCAGCGGACGTTCTCCTAAAGAGACGCGGATGGAGAGGGTCAGCTTAGCTGCTCTTTCAGGCTGCGAGTACGCAAGGTCATCTCATCGCCGGTATGCTTGGTTTCGGCCGGCTCGATCAACAAGACCCAACACTCATCCAGTGCCACGGGATTATGCCGAATGCCGCTTGGCACTGTCAAAAAATCCCCTTTTTCGAGCTCAACCGCACAATCTTCGAACTCGATCCGCAGGGAACCTTTGACAATATAGAACAGCTCGTCTTGCCCGTCATGGGCGTGCCAGACCAACTCGCCCTTCAGCTTTGCAGCCTTTAGCAACTGGTTGTTGACCCGGCCGATCACCTTCGGCGACCAATAGTCGGTTACTCTATCGAACGCAGCCGCGAGTGCTGTAGGGGACAACATACCTATCTCCAGGTGGATATCGGACTGGATGCAATATAATTGAGCGATAGACATTGGCGATCGTGCCACCGCTTTTGCTCGTCAGATTAGCTTGGCGGGCCGGCTCCTGACGACGATGCTGGTTATTATAAACATACGACGCTTCCAAAATCCTGTTTGGTGAGCGAAGAGGAAAAAGAGTAGCCGATGGGGTGGGCGCATGTGGGCTGCCTGATCCGCTCACGAATGTGACTGCCGGTGGCGTAATCCATCGATCAGCAGGTTCAGGATGCGCCCGGCATGTGCAGCGCCATCCTCGCCTGTCGCCACTCCGAGATTCCCAATCGCTCGCAGCAGGTCGTAAGGCTCGACGTCGTCCCGTACTTCCTTCGTCGCTGCTGCCGCATCGAGTAGGGAAGCAAGCGCAGGCTCGAAATGCGCTCGAAAATAGGCTGGCAGCTCGTCGAACGCCGGGTCGCCAGAGTGGAGAGCGACTGCGAGGCCCTTCTTCGTGCCAAGGAATTGCGCGTACCGTTTCAGCCAACGCTCCAGTGCCTCTCCAGGCGTGTAGCGTGTCGCCAGTGTTGCCGCTTCCGCAGCGCAGGCATCGACTTCGCGGCGAAATACCGCGGCAATAAGGTCCGATCGCTTTGGAAAGCGACGGTAGAGCGTGCCCATACCAACACCGGCCCGATCTGCGATCTGCCTCACCGTCGCATCGACGCCCGCCTCCGCAAAGAGAGCTTTGGCCGCCTCCAACACAGCGTCTTCACTGCGTTGCGCATCAGCGCGAACGCGCCGCTTTGGTGTTCCTTCCGCGCTAGTCGCGGTCTTCTCACGTTCCGTCAAAGTACCATCCAACATAAACGGCTTGTCATACGGAGCATTGCTCCGCATAAGTATATACGGAGCAATGCTCCAGCTAGCGCGGAATAGCCAACCGACGTTGGCTTGCAAACATATGAAACGAGATATGACGTGAACAATCTTATCGACAAAGCTCGGCGGCTTCCCGTGAATGCGGCAGTCACCACCATCTCGATCAGCCCGGTAACTCTGTCGATCCCGGATCACGAGCGGGAACTCGAACTCCGTATTACCGCGCCGATGAGCGGTCGCGACCTCCCGATCATCCTGCTTTCGCACGGACACGGTCCCTCGCTCTACATATCGTCGAAGGACGGTTACGCACCGCTTGCGAACTTCCTGGCGGAGCACGGCTTCGTCGTCATCCAGCCCACGCACGCAAATTCGAGGGCGGGAGGCCTGGCACCTGACGGACCAGGCGGCCCCCCTGTTCTGGCAGGAACGCGTCCAGGAACTGACCTGCATCCTCGATCAGATGGAAACTATCGACGCATCGGTTCCAGCCCTTACCGGCCGAATTGATCACGATCGGATCGCGGCTGTCGGCCACTCGCTGGGCAGCCACACCGTAAGCGTGCTGCTAGGTGCCCGCCTCAGCGACCGAAACGAGGCCGCTCGTGACGTCGACATGCGTGACCCCCGGGTAAAGGTGGGCGTGTTGCTTGCTGGGCTAGGTCGCGGCGAAGACCTCGACGGACCTATGGGCTCGCGCTACCCCGCGCTCAGGCTCGATTTTTCCACCCTCACCACCAAGACCCTGGTCGTATCGGGGGACGCCGATGTTAATCCGCACCTGACGACCCGCGGTGCTGACTGGCATGCAGATGCCTTTTCCGATGCCCCGGGGGCCGACAGCTTGCTGACCTTGGCGGGAGCCAAGCATGGGCTTGGCGGCATCGCCGGCTACGACGCGAAGGAGACGGACGACGAAGATCCCGACCGCCTCGGCGTCACGCAACGCATGGTTTGGGCATACCTGTGGTCGGCCCTAAACCCAGGCAATCCCGCTTGGCAGGACGCAATTTTAGCTCTCGAGAACGAAGCGACCGAGTTTGGTAAAGTAGATAGCAACTGACTTCTGCCCTAGCGCTTTTTGACAACGGGCGACGGGGCAAAATCTGAAAAGAACGTATCGAACTTGCCGAACAGCCGCGGCTGGTGGTCGAGAGGATCGCGGCGTAGCGTCTGGCCGGCGTCACGCGTTCGCGACCGATCGCGCCATCCGACGCGGACGCGATGGATGCGACACCCGCTGCGGTTGATGATCGAGCCAAAGCGCCTGGCTCTCGCATATCGATTTCAGGCCGAGTGCCGGCGCGTGGGCGCGGCGCGTGGGGGCGCGCCCGGCAACGCCGCGAATTCCAGCCGCACCTCGCGTTCCCTGGCCGCGGTGCCGGGATCGTCCGGAAGCGCGCCTTTCATGATCCCGAACGCATCCTTAAGCGTCCCGATCGCATCGTTGAACATTCCGAACGCCGCAGCGGTAACCGCCGATCCTTCGCCATCCACCGCGAAGGTCGCTGCCGCGGACCCGCCACCGGCCCCGTTGAAGATCGCGGGGTAGTTTATCGCGGCAAAGCCTGCGTTGGTCGTTACCTCCGCTGCCTGTACTGCCATCGCGACAAGCCCGGCGCGGCCGTCACGTGCGCGCAGATCACGCAGCTTCGTCGCATACGTCTCGGCCGTCTTCGTGCGCTCGGCGCACATAGCGATGCCGACGGGGATCGTGTAACGCCCCCGAAAGCCGACAAAACGTCCGCGCGCCGTGCCGCGTCCCTCGAGTAGCGCCGAGATGCTTCGGGCTACGCGCTCGTTGTCCTGCACTTGCTGCTGATCGAGCAGTTCCACCAGCCGCATCGTCATCCGATCGAGGAACGCGTAAAGATGGGCGACCTTGCCGCGATACACGGCGATGTTGCCCTCGATCGATGCGATCGACGGCGTCAAATCGCGACCGCTGACGAGCGTCGCGGCCTTGCCCAAGCCACTGCTCCGAAGAACGCCGCCCCCGATCTGGGTGGCTCGCCCAGCGGCGAGCCCCCTGATCATAGGCCCGATCGAGCGACTTCACGTCGTTGTCGATGCGGACGCCCCATTCGTCGACGGTCTTCCAGCATTGTACGAGCTTCTCCATCCCGTCGATGATGCCGCGCACCAGCCCGATGATCGCCGCCGCGCCGCTCACCCCCCATGGTAAAGCCGGAGAGGCCGAACGCCGCGGCGCTGAGTGAAAGCGTGACGGTGACGATGGCGCCGTCTATCGCGGTGTGCTTGCGGACGGCATGCCACTCGCCAAGAGTGCTGTAGTGCTGGGCGATCTGTGCTTCGATCGCTTTTCCAACACCCGGGCTATTATCCGCCAAGATCTTGCTGACGCTTGCCCGCAGGATATCGTCCACAGGCCGGGACGGATTTATCTTCGGCGCGATCTTTGTCTCGAATCATGGCCTGCATTGTCTTCGACACGTGGGCCACCACGTGCTGGTAGAGTTGCCCGTGCTTGTTGAGGTCGGCGGCGACGCGGTTCGGCACCTCGGCGATGACAACCAGTGGGATTGCGTCGAAGCGATCGTCGAACTCGTGCTTACCCGCTCCGCGCAGGGCGCCGCCGAGCGTGTGAGTGTACACTTTGATCTTTTCGCGCGGCGGGCCTGCTGGCACGATCCCGTCTCCTCTCCTGGACGGTGGCGACGGGATCGTCGCGCCCGGGGTTACGAAGACGACAATGGCTTTCGGTGCGCTTCAGCAGGATTTCAAATGAGCCGTTCTACGCTACGAATGACATATTCGGCGGACGCGTCGGTCGGAGGCGGCGGGGGACCGAGCGAGTCGCTGCCGGGCGCAAGCGCCGCCGGATGTAAAGTATAGCGCAGCATCATCGCGTCGGCCGCGGGCTAGAGCGCCGCCACCAGCAGCGGCGCGGCGATGCCCGTCCGGAGGACCGTCTCGGCGAGCACGTCGACGTGGCGCGGAACGATGCTCGCGACGATGCCATATCGACGTCCCTGTGGACCGCACCGAGCGAGCCTGTGTCGGCGACGCCGATCGGCTAGTGCCCGAGCACCGCAAGCAGCTCCTCGTCGCTCGACATTCGCCGGGCGTCGGTGTTGACGATCAGCACCGTCTCGCTCTCGTAGCGACTCGCGCCGTCTGCCGGTACGGCGGCATCAGCGTCGATCGGTGCTGCCGACGTCGATCGCGCCGTTATCACTTTCTAATCCTAGTGCTCCAATGACAACGCTACTAAATCGGGTCGAGGACACTTATTTTTCATTTCCAAAGGATTATAGCTTTGCGCTGAGAGCGGGATAGTATTCTAATGAAACTCGTTATGCGATCCGTGGTACTGGCCTTTGGTTTGGCGGCAGGTTTCAACGCTGGCATCGCCAACGCCGAACATACATGGGGTCGCTATGTAAACAATCGGTATCGATTCCAAATCTGCTACCCGGCAGTGTTGAAGGCGCAGGCAGAAGCGCCAAACGGCGACGGCCGTGTATTTCGTGGCGCGGATGGTGCGACGCTCACCGTTTTCGGCCGCAACGACGTGCTGAACGCCGGGATCGACGCTACCGCAAAGGAGGTCGCAGCTGATCTTGCCGGTCGAGGAGGTCGAACGACCTATGCTGCGGGACGTGGCAATTGGCGCGTCGTGTCGGGTGCCGATAGAGCCGGAACGATATTTTACGGCAAGGTGCTGCAACGCGGCGACCAGTTGGCAATCTTCCAGTTGCGATACCCGAAGACGGCCAACCGGTATCAGTCGATCGCTGCCCGGATGGGCGCATGTTTCTCCATGCTGAAATAGGCTATCGCGAGCCTGCTGCCGGCGCGTTGTAGCGGTACAAGTCCCGGCTGCGCATGATCGTCTTGAGCAATGTTCCGTAGTGGGTGTCGGTAGCGTAGCGCCCGGTCAGTGCGTCGGCATAGGCGTCCGGATTATCGGCATGGCGGCGCGCTTCGCCATAGGCTCGGTGCGTGGCGAGCAGCCGGCCATGCGCTTCGAACGCCTCGGCCAGGGTTGCGAACTTTCGGAACGGTGCGCGGATGTGGAAGGATCGGCCGCTGCGCGTCTCCTCGCGCGTGCGCACGGTAACTGACGGCTGCCCCGCCGCCGCCTTGATCCCGAACGGGTTGTTCGAGCCGGGCGGCATATGCCGGCCCTCGCCGCTTTCGAGTATCCATTGGGCAATGCTGATCGAGGCGGGAACGTGCCAGCGCTGTTCCGACTGTCGGGCTGCATCGATCACCTCGATGGGGGGCTCGCGGCTAGCACGCCGGGCCGGTACGGCGTGCGATACCGGTCGCGGCGTGGGTGGTAGGACAGCACGCGGTAACACCGGCGGCGGCGTCGAGGTCGCGCGGGGTGCAGCGCGCGGCACGGGGCGCATGGCGTTGAGCAATCGCAAGGTGGGGCCATTCGGGTCGATGCGTCCGTCGGAGCGCGGTCGACCGACGAGGCGGTGCTGCGCCTCGGCGATCGCACGAAGCGTTTGGGTCCCGCACATCCCGTCCACGCGCAAAGGCCGCGACGACCAAGCGGATCGCCGGATGTTGAGCAATTGCTGGATCGCGCGCACATCCGTCGACCGATTGACGCCGCCACGGCCGACCGCTCCGCCGATCGTGACATGAGGATAGCCCGCCATGTCCCGCCTACCGCGACGATGCCGCCGGACGGCCGTCGGTCCGAGCGTCGAGACGCGCCCACTGCCCGTTTACCTTGGTTTCGACGTGACCGTCATACCGCCGCAGCAACGTAAAGCCGTATTGCGCATAGCCCGAGAACCCACGCTTGAGCGCGGCGGAAATGCAGGCGTCGCGGCTGCGTACCCCGACATCCTGCCAGCGCCCCCTCTCTGTAGCGGCGACAAAACGCGGATGTCTTGGTCGGCGGGGAAACCGAAGATGTTTCCGTTCCGACGGAGGTCGCCCCCTGCACCGGGTAACCGTCGGCGATCGGCCTCGAGGACGTGCCGGGTAATCCCCGACCAATTCGTGTCTGGGCAATGGCTGGAAGGACGATCCAGGATACGATCACGGGCCAGTTCTTCCGAACGGCAAGGCTGCGGTAGCGTTCGATGCTGGCTCCCGCCGACGCCGCCGGCAATACCGGCAACGAGGACGCGCCATCGAGAACCGCCAGGACCGCGTTCCCCGGTTCGTTCGCGCAAAACCGTACGCGGTATCGTCCCGCACCATCCTGTCGAACCGTCCCACGCCGATCCGCGGATCGTGCCCATTGCTCCGCGCTGCCCGAAACGAGTGTCCGCGGCTTGCCCGACGGCGAGACAAACACCAGCGTTGCCGTACGCGCGTCGACCATGCCGTCGATCGTCGCGGTGATCGTCGTGCCGCCGTTCCTCCGGCACAGAGCGGTTCCCCGGCGCCGGTCGGCGCTGGTAGCCGCAACGATCGACAAGGGTGGAAGCGCACTGCCGATCGGCGGGGATTGCGCAGCCGGTGAGGAGGACTGCGGCGGCGTTGCAGAGGGCGTTGCGGGCGGCGTCGATCGAACCGACGCAATTGCAGGCCGTGATGCGGGAATGGCAGGCGCCGGCTTGGGACGAGACGGCTGCGAGCCCGTGCCGGGCCACGCCAGCCATACCAGCACCGACGCGACGACGACCGTGACGAGCGCGACGACTAGTCTCTTGTCGACCGATCGAGCCGGCCTGGACTTAGGGCGGCCTGCGCGTTTCGGCGTGGCGGGCGGCGCGACCGTCGGGCCGGCTGGCGGCTTGGTCGACGGTGCGGCCGGCCGGAGGGCAGGTGGAGCGGCGGGCGACGCGGCAGACGTCGCGGCCCGGACGATCGGTGCAGTATCGAGTGCTCCGACTACCGCATCCATCGATGCGGGACGCTCGGCCGGGTCCGGCTGCAACATGGCGCGGAACAGCGGATGCAGACTATCGGGCAGCGCGGACAGATCGGGCACGCTGGATCGGCGCTCCATCGCCTCGGACATGGTCCGTCCCATGTCGATGGGTTCGGACCGCGCGAAGGCGAGCAGGACGAGCGCGGTGCTGTAGATGTCGGTCCACGGACCGATGCGGTTGCCGTACAGGCCGAACTGCTCGGGGGCGACATAGCCGAGCTTGCCGGCGAACCCCTCGATCACGACGGTCCGATCATCGGGCTCGACATATTTGGCGATGCCGAAATCGATGATCTTGGCCTCGTCGATCCGCCCCCCCGGGAAGCAGGATGTTGTCGGGCGACATGTCGCGGTGGACGGCGCCGAGCTCGTGCGTGACTCGCAGTCCGCCCGCCAGCCGCCGGATTAATCGCGCGACTTCGTCTGGCCCCGGAACCTCGCCGTGCAAGCGCGCGGACAGCGCGTCGCCGTCGATGAAGTCGGTGACGAGATAATGCACGCCGAGCGTCGCATCGCGCGCGAACACGCGGTACTGAGCGACTGCCGGGTGGGCGACGCGGATCAGCAGTCGCGCCTCGCTGCGGAACAGCGACAGGATCTTCGGGTCTTCGGAGAGCCGCGGCAACATGACCTTGATCGCCACCAGCTCCTCGGTCTCGACATTGCTGCCGAGATAGACGTCGCCCATGCCGCCACGCGTCAGGAACCGGTCGATCCGGTAGATACCGTTCAGGATGGTGCCCGCGCTCAACCCGAACGCTGCCGCGATCGCCGGCGAACTCTCATGCGGATCGCAAATCCCGGTGTCCATCTATTCGGCCGCTTCCGCTCGGACGATCTGCGGTCCGGCCGTCTCGATCGCGCGGAAGGCGAGTTCGTCGTCGTCGACCCACAGCGCGATCTCGGCAGGAAGTTCGCCCAGCGCCTGCGCACGGAGCACCATCGTCGACAGTTCCGGCAAGACGTCACCCGTCAGGATCGCATCGATCATGCGCCCCCCGATGCCGATACGCGACAGCGCGACACGATCAGGTCGACGACCGCCTCGTCCCAGCGCAGCCGGATCACGTGATTGTCGGCCATCCGCCGGGCAATCCGCCCAAGCTGGAGGCGGACGATCGCGGTCAGGGTGGCAGCATCAAGCGGCCGATAGGCGAGTACCTTGAGCCGACCGAGCAGGGCTGGCGGAAAGGTCTGCAAAAGGTCGTCGCGGATCGCGTCGGCCAGCCCCGGCCCGTCCGGCGCAGTGAGATCGTCCGCACACAACGCCGCGATCGTGTCGGTGCCGATGTTCGAAGTGAGGAGGATCAACGTATTGCGGAAGTCGATGAACCGCCCTTCCGCATCCTCCATATAGCCCTTGTCGAACACCTGGAAGAACATCTCGTGGACGTCCGGGTGCGCCTTCTCGATCTCGTCGAGCAGGACGACCGCGTAGGGCCGCCGCCGCACCGCTTCGGTCAGCACGCCGCCCTGGCCGAAGCCGACATAACCGGCCGGCGCGCCCCTTCAAGGTCGAGACGGTATGTGCTTCCTGGAACTCGCTCATGTTGATCGTGATCAGGCTGTCGTCGCCGGAATAGAGAAGTTCGGCAAGCGCATGGGCGGTCTCGGTCTTGCCGACGCCGGATGGTCCGCAGAGCAGGAACACGCCGACCGGCTTGACCGGATCGTCGAGCCGGGCGCGGCTGATCCGGATGCGCCGCGCGATCGCATCGAGCGCCGCGTCCTGGCCGACGACGCGCTCCTTCAGGCGGTCTTCGATCACCAGCGCGGCGGCGATATCGTCCTTGACCATGCGGCCGACGGGGACGCCGGTCCAGTCGGCGACGACCGCTGCGATGGTGTCGGCATCGACCTCGCCGAAGACCATCGGCTGATCGCTGCGCAACCCGCGCGATGCGGCGATGGCATGGTCCAGCGCTGTGCCGGTGGCTTCGTCGTCCCCGAGTGCGTCCCTCGCCGCGTGGATCGCCGCGACGGCATCGCGCTCGGCGCGCCATTGCGCCTCTGTCTCGACGAGCGTCGCGCGGGCGAGTTCGAGTGTCTCGGCGAGCGGTGCCGCCGCCGCGCCGTCGGCGTAGCGCTGGCGCTGTTCGCGTTCGGCCGCCTCCAGCGCCGCCTCGACACGGGCGATCCGGCTGCGGGCGTCCTCGACCCGCGCGGGCGTCGCGTGCTGCGACACGCCGACCCGTGCCGCGGCGGTGTCGAGCAGGCTCACGGCCTTGTCGGGAAGCTGGCGCGCGGGGATGTAGCGCTGTGACAGCCGCACCGCCGCGTCCAGCGCCTCGTCGAGAATGGTCACGCCGTGATGCCGCTCCATCGGTTCGCGCACCGAGCGGAGCATCGCCACCGCCGTCTCGTCGTCGGGTTCGCCGACCGCGACCGGCTGGAACCGGCGGCTGAGCGCGGGGTCTTTCTCGACATATTGGCGGTATTCGGCCCAGGTCGTCGCCGCGATCGTCCGCAGGCGACCGCGGGCGAGCGCTGGCTTGAGCAGGTTCGCCGCGTCGCCGGTGCCTGCCTGCCCTCCAGCGCCGATCAGCGTATGCGCCTCGTCCACGAACAGGATCACCGGCTTGGCGGCGGTCTCGACCTCGTCGATGACCTGCCGCAGCCGCTTTCGAACTCGCCCTTGACCCCCGCCCCCGCCTGCAGGAGGCCGAGGTCGAGCGCGTGGAGCGACACTTCGGCGAGCGCGGGCGGCACGTCGCCATCGGCGATACGGCGCGCGAGACCCTCGACGATCGCGGTCTTGCCGACGCCCGCTTCGCCCGTGAGGATCGGGTTGTTCTGGCGACGACGCAGCAGGATGTCGATCATCTGGCGGATTTCCGGGTCGCGCCCGACGATCCGATCAATCTCGCCGGCGCGGGCGCGGGCGGTCAGATCGACCGCATAGCGCGCGAGTGCCTCGCCGCCCGCGGTCGGCGCCGCAGCGGTGCCGCCAGTTGTCGCGCTATCCGCAGCGGCTGCCGGCATCGTCCGCTCCGCGCTTCCCTGGACCAGCGTCTCGAACCGGTCGACGACCGTATCGGCGGAGAGGCGCCGGAAGGTCTCCGAGATCGCGAACAGATGCTCGCGCAGCCGCGGGGTCTTCAGGATCGCGACGAGGAGATGCCCGGTACGCACCTCGCCCGCGCCGAACAGCAGCGACGCGTAGAGCCAGCCACGCTCGATCGTATCCTCGATCTGCGGTGCGAAGTCGCTGACCGCCGTGGCACCTGATGGCAATCGATCGAGCGCCGTCACGATATCCGCGGACAGACGCGCCTCGTCGAGGCCACATGTCTGGATCAACGCCGCCACGTCGGTATCGCGATCCTTCACCAGCATATGCAGCCAATGGACGAGTTCGACGTACGGGTTGCCGCGCAGGCGACAGAACCCGGTTGCGCTCTCGATCGCACGGGTCGCGGCGGGGCCAAGCTTCCCGAACAGCACCTGCCGTCTGATATCCGTCATGCCGGTTCCTTCCGTTGCGATTGCGTCATCGTCCGCGCGCCGGCGCCGAGCCGGATATCGGCGCGCGAGCCGGTCTTCGATCGCGATCCGAGCCACCCGGTCCAACCGGGCCGGGAGCCGCTGCCGAGCCGAGCGGGCCGCATCGCGGCAGGCAAGGTCTCGATTTCGACGTCCCAATCGAGATGCGTCGGCACGAAGGCCGCGATCGCCTCCTCCAGCAACCGGTGGCGACCGCCGCCCGGCAACAGCGCGATCACCTCGCGATGACTCCCGGCGGTGACCGTCACGCGAAACGCGTCGGCGACCGTGCGGACACGTCCGCCTGCCAGCGCCTCGCGACCGAGCACCATCATGCCACCGCCAAGCGTGGAACGATCCTCCGGCTCGAGGTCGCGCCAGCGCGGCATGAATTCGGTGAGACGAACCGGCATCCGCATCAGATCGGACAGTGCGTCTGCGATACCCGCCGGGCTGCGCGGCGTGATGAACACCGGCGCATATCGGAGCCGCGCGCGCGCCGGGAAGGCGGAATCGTCGGTTGCGCCGTCCTGCGCGCCCGACAGCGCCGCGATCCGGTCGGCGGCGTAATCGTCATCGGGGCGATCGCCGCTCGCGGTGGGCGACGTGCTTGCCCAGGCGCGATAGAATAGCTGGAGCATCCGTCCGGCAATGACGTCGAGAAAGCCGTTGAACGGGCGCTGCTTCGAGTAGCGCCGTTCATACGACGCGAACTCGCTGATGTGCAGCGGTAACGGCGCCATCGGCCCGGTCAGGCCAAGCCAGTGCCCCTCGACGCGCGCGCGCTCGTCGTCCACTGCGATGCCTTCGATAGTTGCGGCAGGAAAGGCCAGCGACGGCGTCTGGGCAATCTCGACGACGTCTTGCTGCGGCAGCCGCGCGGTACCGATCCGCGGCAGCGCGCCCGCCCGCGCCTCTGCACCGCGCAGCAGCTCGAACGGGGCGAGTGCCTGCACGCGCTGGGCGCCAAGACGCAGGTACGTCAGATGGTCGGTCGACGACCGAGCCTTGCTGGCCATTGCGTCACGCCCTCCCTTCCCGTGGTTTCGAGTGCGGTTTCCGTGAAGCTGTTGATCGAGGCGAACTCGGCAAGGAACCGATCGATCACCGCCCCGAACAGCACCATCCGGCCATTGTCGAACCCGGCCTCGTCGAGACCCAGATGCAGGCGCTGGCCTCGCACGAACGCGCTGGGTCCCGCACCCGGAGCGCGCCGCGATACCGGTTCGGCACGTACCGTCTTGACCGCCTCGACCTGGCGCCGGGCGACGGCGTCCTCAGGCCGCGCATACAGCGCCAGATGATGGCGCAGTGCGCCCGCGTCGCATTCGTCCGTGCCGCGGCCGGCAAAGCCGAACTGGTTGGGTGTCAGATGCGCGATCACCCGCCACGCCCCGTCGTTCAACCCGAGCGGCGCACGCGGCGGCGTCGGCGGCCGGAGCATGGTGATGCCGCTGACCGCCACGCCGTCGATCGAGAAGGCGGTGCCGCGACCGCGGCCCATCCGTTCGGGCAGATCGCGGTTGGTGACCAGTGCACGGATCGACAGTTCGTGAATGTCCTCCGTCCTGTTCGCGCGGGCAGGTGCAGATACGCTGATCCACGTTTCCGTGCCGACATAATCGGACCGTCCATTCGCCCGGCGCTCGCGTGCGGGGAGACGTCGCGGCGTCAGGCGCGTGGCGTAGAACAAGGTGTCGCTCCAATCATACGACAACCCGGCAAAATCGTGCATCGGCACCACCGGCACAGTACCACCGTCACGTCGATGTGCTCGGACGTCGAGCAGCCGGTTGACCTCGAAATCGAGCGGGCGCGTGCGATCGGCGATCGTCAGCCGCTCATGATCGAATGCAGTGACGGCGACCCGGTCGAGCTGCTTCTCGAACAGGTTGACCGCCGGGGTCGCGTACAGCCGCAGGTTGGCGTCGGTCACCGATCCGACGAGCGCGGCGGCGCGGCGGCGGAACAGGATGACCACGTCGCATTCGGTCGCCTCGCCGCACGCGGCGAAGCGGCGAGCCAGTCCGTCGAGCGCAATGAACAGGAACCGTTCGGGACAGGCGAAATATTCGGACAGGAGACGGTAACCGCGATGCGTCCGCCCGTCGCTAGGGATCAGCGCGCACTCCTCCTCGAAGCCATGGGCACGCGGCAAGGGCAAATCCGCCGAAGGAGTCCCGACGCTGTCGGCAGGGGCGCAATACGACCGACACCGCATCCGCCACCAGTTGCCGGTACAGCTCGCCCGGGATCGCCTGTGACCCATCGAGGTAGAGCGGTAGCGGACCGGGCGCGAGCTCCGACAATTTCGCGCCGCCCGTCGCGGTCAGGCGGATCCGAAGCCCGGCCTCGGCACCCTCCCCCGGCGCCCCTGCCTCCTGCGTCCCTGCCCCCAGCGTCCTTGCCCCCAGCGTTTTTGCCAAGGAACGGTGCCAGCGACGCGCGCGACGGAAGATACTCCGCCTGGGTCAGTTGCAACGGCCAGAGCGTCACGTCGTGCCCGGTCCGGAACGTCACGGTCGCGCCGTCCCGTTCGCCTGCGAGCGCATTGAGGTGACTCAGCCGCGGGATGTCGATGCCATCGGCCAGCGCGCCGTCATTCTCCCGCGGTTCGAACGCCACCACGCACATCGACGGCGTCGGCGCGAGGTAATTGGGCTGGAGCGCGTGCAGCAGATGCTGGGTGAAATCGGGAAACTGGTCGCGCAGCTTGAGTTGCACGCGCGCACCGAGAAACGCGACGCCCTCCAGCAGTCGCTCGACATGGGGGTCGACTTCGGCGGGGGACTGCAGGCCCAGCCGGCCCGCGACCGTCTGATGCTCTTCTCCGAACTCGCGCGCGGCCTCGCGCAGGTAGACGAGTTCGTCGTTATAGGCCTGGAGAAGACGCGGATCCATCAGCCGACCCTCAACGATACGCTGCCGGTGTCGATCTCGACCTCGGTGCGCAGTTCGACCGGCACCATGTCCGCAAGGTCCCCGCGGATGACGAAGCCGACGCTGTTGGGACGATCCGGATCGACGTCGACCTCGACGTCCAGGCTACCATGATCGATCCGCGGCTCGAACCGGCCGATCGCCTCGCGCATGTCGCGCGCGCGCTGCTGCAGTTCCTGGCGGTAGAGCATCTTGCCGGTCAGGTCGCCGAGACCGTAGTTGAGCGTCGACAGCGCGACTTCGGGATACGCGGAAAGGTCGGCGACGGCGGCCAGATTGGTGGTGTTCAGCAACCAGTTCAGCTCGCGCAGCAGTGTGGCCCGCAACGCCTTGTCACCGAACCGATCGAGCCGTGGCACGGCATAATGCCGGAGCGCGCGGTCGAGATTCTCGACGTCGGAATCGTCGCGTAGGCCGTCGAGCGCGAGATCGCCCACCAGCTTGTCGAACAGCGTCGGTTGCGGACCACTCACGCGGTGTTCTCAAAGCTGAGGTGGCGAAACTCGAGGATCGGCACGTCATGTCCGGTCGAGGTCGTCCAGATCCGCTGGCCGACCCCGTGGATGCCGCCACCATGTTCGCGCCATTCGGTGCGTCGAGCCAGCCGCAGCATGGTATCCGCTTCGGCGGCGGTGCCGGGGTAGGTCACGGGCAGCAGCGCGGCGAGCGCGCTGCCGTCGCGCAACCGGATCTGCGCGGGCAACCAGACTAGGTCGCGCAGGTCGACGGGGCCCTCGGTGTCGATCGAGAGGATGGTCGCGAACGGGATCAGCCTCCTCGTACCACCGATGATCGCCTCGAGATTCGGGCCGAACCGCGTGTCGCCGTCGAACAGGAAATCGAACCGCTGGCCGTCAGCCTCGCCCGGCGTGTCCGGCGCGTCGGTGAAATCGGCTTCCACGATCTCGCCGTCGCGCGCCTTCATCGCCTCGATCGCTTGCGCATACGCGCGTGCGAGCATCTGTAGATCGGGAGATTGACCGCCCAGCACGCGGAGCTGCGCCTGTGCGCGGTCCCAGTCCGCGCCGACGCAGAGGACCTGGAACAGGACCATGCGGGTATCGCGATCGCCGGGTGCGGCACGCAGACGCGACGCCAACGCGGCCACCGCGCCGGACAGGTCGCCGGCGCGGACAACGGCCTCGATCTCGGGGCCAGCCAGGGTCGAACGCGTCATGCGAAATCTTTCAGCGGCGCGATCATGCCGCAACCGCACCCTTCACCGCGCTGTAGGCGTCCAGCGCGCCCAGGCCGAATTCCTTCGACGTCGCGAGATACTCGACCTTGCAATCCTCCGAGATCGAAGACTTCGCTTCCTCGGGATAGTCGTGCCGCAGCGCGTTGATCACACCGCCGGCCGAGGCGCGCCATTCGTTGAGGGTGGTGGCAACACCGATGATGCCCGTCACGTTCGGGACCTCGCTGTCCGTGACGATACCGACCTTGCTGGCGAACCCCATCAGCGATCCACTCGTCAATGCTTCGGTCTGGCCGGCGAACCACATCCCGACTCCGAAGACGAGTGCGCCGCCCTGCTCGGCCGCATCCAACCGGTTCATCGTGGTTTCGCGCTGAAACTGCTGGACCTGCGTCCGCATCTTCTGTGCGATCACGCGCCCGACATCGTAATAGGTCTTCAGCCAGAGGATCGACACCTGGCCGCGAAATCCGTCTCGCTTGCGCGAGACGCCGGCCGTACCGCGCTCGTCGCTGATGATCCGCACGGCGAGCGCCTCGTTGGTCGCAAGCTTCGCCCTGTCGTTGGGGTCGGTCGACATCGCGAGCTCCTCGTCGACGTCCAGAAGGTCCATGAGGATCGCGGTGAGTGCGTTCGCCTCCTTGACGAGGTGCGACAGTTTGACTTCATATTCGGCGATCGCACTTTGAAAGCCCGATACCGATGGCCCCAGCGATCGTCCGTTGGCGAAGGGAAGCTGGTTCAGCTTCAGGTTGGTGGCCATGATGTTTGCAACGGCCTTCCCGCCGAGCGCAGCGTTCTTCGCCATGCCGCGGTTCGACTGAGCGCCGTGCAACTGGCTGCCATACGCCTCGCCCATCTTGCGCACGTGCCGCATGACGTTCGCCTCGGACGTCTGGACGTCTCGCCACGCGCCGGCGAGCGCGCCTATCGTCGTCGCGACCGCCGACCATGCGCCGAATATGGCGGGAATGGACGTCGCGCCGAACGATGCGGCGGCACTGGCCAGTCCCGCGCCGGACGATACCAGGCCCATCACGCACTTGGCGCAGGTGAGCGCGTTTTCGACCTTCGCCTTACGCCAGCGTCGCAGGCCGCCCTTCTGGCCCTGTCCCGCCTGCTGTACCCATAACGGCACATCGCTGGCCGCCTTTTTGAGGATCGGGCTGTTGGCGCTCAGCGTACCGGTCCGCTTGAATTCGGCAGCGAATTCGGGCGCGATCCTGGTCGACATCTGACGCCCTACCGCGAGCAGGATTTCGGTGTGAAGAAGAGGCGACCGCACGACTAGCTTGTACGATGCACGGTCGAGCACTGCCGTGTAGACGACATCCTCCGCCTGCAAGCCGGGCGGTGCCGCGCCGCCGCCGGCCCGGAGCAGCGTCGCCGTCGTGCCGCGAAACACGACCAGCGGATAGGTCGTATTCGATGAGAAGATCGACATTCCTCGACTCCGCTGGTCAAAACGTCGTGGTCGCCGCGGGCCCAAGCTCCGGCGGCGATCGTATCCATGGCGGGGATCAGGCGGCCTGATTCTTGCGGATGTCCCATTTGAACGGAATGTCACCAGCCGAACCGCCGGTGGCGGACTGCGGCTTGTACTTGACGTTCACCTTCTCGAAGTTGAGCGTGACCGTCTCGGTGGTCAGCTCGTCGCCGAGGCTGCCGCCATGCTGGACGCCGGATACGAACACCTGGTCCATCTCGATTTCCAGATATTCGAGCGGCGCGTCGCCACCGACCTTGCGGCAGAACAGCGTCGCCTTGGTGAAATGCTTGCCCTTGGCGCAGTTCTCGAGGATCGTGCTGGTCGCCTTGTCGACGTATTTGGTGATCGTCAGATCGTGGAAGCTCGCCTTGCCAGTGCCGGAGCCGCCGCCCAGATGGCCGGAGCCCTGGTTGGCGACACCCCAGTTCCAGGCGAGGATGTCGACCTGGTTCTCGTGACCATTCGCAATCGATTCGCCTTTGCACGCATCGAGATCGAGGAACATTTCGACGGCCATGATGATCTCCTAGACAGTAAAAAAACGGGAACAGGACGTTGTGGATCAGTTCGACTTGGGGAGGCGCGAGACCATGCTCAGCGTCACGTCCATGCCTTCCAGCTGGTAGTGCGGCACCATCTGGAAGATGCCGCGGTAATAGCCCGGGTTCTCCGGGTCCGGCAGCACCTGGACGTTAGCCTGCTTGAGCGGCTTCCTGGCCTTGGTGTTCTCGTTCGAATGCTCGGGCTGCAGATCGACATACTGCATGATCCAGCTCTGCAGGTCGCGTTCGAGCTGCGGTGCCTCGCGGGTGCCGCCAATCCAGTCTCGGACCATGCATTTCAGGTAATGGCCGAAGCGGCAGCTGGCGAAGATGTACGGAAGCCGCGCCGACAGGTTTGCGTTGGCGGTGGCGTCCGGATCTTCGTAGGCCTTGGGCTCGTGCACCGTCTGCGCGCCGATGAAGGTCGCGTGGTCGGTGTTCTTGCGGTGGATCAGCGCCATCAGCCCCGCCTTGGACAGCTCGGCCTCACGACGGTCCGAGATCGCGATCTCGGTCGGGCATTTGACATCGACGCCGCCCTCGTCGGTCGGGAACAGCGATACCGGCAGATCCTCGACCGTGCCGCCGGATTCCACGCCGCGGATGCGGGTGCACCAGCCATAGGTCTTGAACGCCTCGGTAATCCTTACCCCCAACGCATAGGACGCGTTGAGCCAGAGGTAATTATCGTGGTTGCCATCGACCTCTTCCTCGAACGAGAAATCGGCGACCGGTTCGGTCAAGGCACCGTACAACGGGCGACCGAGGAACCGTGGCAGGGTCAGCGCGAGATAGCGGCTGTCATGCGAGGCGCGGAACGATCGCCACGCCATGTAATCCGTCGCATCGAACTGCTTGGCGATGTCGCGTGGATTGGCGAGTTGTCGCCAGCTGTCCATGCCGATCAACTGCGGGGCCGCCGCAGCGATGAACGGGGCGTGCGCCGCCGCGCCGATCTTGCTCAGGCCCTTCATCACTTCCAGGTCCGGGCCATAGTGATCGAACTGGTAGTCGCAGATCACCGCACCGTAGGGCTGGCCGCCAAGCTGTCCGAACTCCTGCTCGTACAGCTTCTTGAACAACGGGCTCTGATCCCAGGCAGCGTCGCGATATTGCCGCAACTGCCGCCGCGTCTCTTCCTTCGAGATGTTGAGCACGCGGATCTTGAGATCGCGCCCGGTCGACGTGTTGCCAACCAGATACCAGAGCCCGCGCCACGCCGATTCGAGCGCCTGAAAATCGGGATGGTGCAGGATCAGGTTGATCTGCGCGGTAAGTTTCCGATCGATTGCCGCCTTCAGCGCGTCGACCGTGAGGTAGACGTCCTCGCCGATCACCGCGGTATCCGCCAGCGCCTGTTGCGCCATCGTCTTGACCGCCTGCTCGATCCGCGCCTGCTTGGCGTCCGAGCCGGATTTGAATTCGCGTTGCAGCAACGCGGTAAAATCGTCGACCACGGCGTCCTGCACGGTCGGCTGCAACGCGTGGTCCTGCACCATCTGTTCGGCCATCACCTGTCTCCAGTTTGCTAGTTCGCGGTCACTTCTCGGTGCCGTCGGGGTCGATGGCGGACACGGCGTCGGATGCTGCGGCCGCATCCTCTCGTGCACGCTCTTCAGCGAGCGCCTGCATCAGCGCAGGATCCTTCAGCACACGGTCGAGCAGGTCCTGCGCACCCGCCTTGCCGTCCATGTACAGCATGAGGTCGTTGAGTTGCTCGCGTGCTTCCAACAGCTTGGCGAGCGCTGGAACGGTGCGCGCGATCCTGCCGGGCGAAAAATCCTCGAGCGTCCTGAACGTGATGTCGACGCCAAGCCGGCCTTCACCGGTCAGGCTGTTCTCCACCGCAAATGCGGCACGGGGGGGCGATCGAGTCCATCCGCTCCTCGAAGTTGTCCATGTCGAACTCGAGGAAGTCGCGCTGTTCGAAGGGCTTCTTCTCCACGTCGCTCTTGCCCGACAGATCCGACATTACGCCCATCACGAAAGGCAGTTCGATCTTCTGTCGGGACCCGTAGGTCTCCACCTCATATTCGATGTGGACGCGTGGTTTCCGGTTTTCGCGGATGAAGCGCTGTCCGCTCTTGTCCATCAGCATGTTTGGCCTCGCCGGTTGCTGCGGGCACCATGCCGGTGCCGCCTGCGCCAGAGATGCGGCTGCCGGGCTTCACCCGGATTTCAGATCGGGCGTTCTATGCTACGATTGTCACATTCGACGACACCCGCGGGTGGGTCGAAGTACCTTCGGGGGTGTTTGGAATCAGGCTCAGGGCAAGCGCATGGGCAAGGTTCGCGGGCTGGAATGGGTAGCGGACGACCGCTCCCCCCTGTACCACCTGCCCAAGAAACTCGGGTTGCGGCACCGCGACCAGCAAGGGCGCCGTAATGCCCGCGATCCGCAGACGCGCGGCAAGTTCATCCGCCAACCGCGGATCGAAGCTTGCTACGACCGCAACGTCGATGTCCCCCTCGATAGCGTCGAGCGTCTCGGGACTGGTGATGCCAATCGGCTCATAGCCCAGCGCGGCGAACAATTCCTCGTCGTTGGACAGCCGTTGCCCGTCTGTGTTCACGATCAGCACCGTTTCGCCCGTACCCCCTGTTGACGTCGCCCGCCAGCGGAGCGTCGCCGTCCGCAGCCAGCGGGATCCAGACCGTGAAACGGCTGCCAACGCCGACGATACTGTCGATGTCGATCGCGCCGCCAGCAGCCTCGATGATCTCGCGGGCCGTCGACAGACCCAGGCCGGTGCCCCCCTGCCGCGTGGTATAGAAGGCATCGAAGATGTGCGGGATCGCCTCGGCGGGAATCCCGCGCCCTTCGTCGGAGACCGCGATGGTCGCGTAGCGCCCTCGGCGCAGCACGTTGTGGCTCAACTTTATCGGATCGTCGAGCAAACGAAACGTCGACTGACAGGTGATCGCGCCGCCGCCCGCCATGGCGTTGTCGGCATTGCTGCACAGGTTGAGCAGTACCTGCTGCAATTGCCCGAAATCGCCCTCGACGTGCATCGGCTCCTCGGCAGGTTGCCAGTCCAGCGTCACGCCGCTTGGCAAAGCCGCCGTGACGAGTTTGTGCGTTTCGGCAAGCAGTGCGGCCAGCGAAACCGTCTCCGCCGGCCCTTCGACCCGGCGGCCGAAATGAAGCACGTCCGACACGAGGCCGCTCGCGCGTTTTACCGCCTGCCCGATTTCAACGAGGTTGGCGGATACCACGCCGTTCGCTGGCACGTGCAACGCGGCGGTCGCGCGAAACCCGTCGATCGCGGTCAGAATATTGTTGAGGTTATGCGATAGCCCGCTGGCCAGTGCGCCGATCGCCTCCATTCGACGACCGAGCGCCATTTTCTGGTCGATGACCAGCCGTTCGGTCTCCAGCCGGTGACGCTGCTCGAGTTGCAACGCGGTTTGCAGCGCGGAGGCGAGCCCGTGGATCGTCTCGGGATAGACGACCCATCGATTGCGCGCGGTCAAGCACAGCAGCACGAGGTCCTGATGCTCTCGCGAGCGCATCATCAATGTCGTCGCCCAAGTGCCGCGCTTTCGGGTCATGACCTGGTTCCAGGAAGCTACCGACCGCGCGCCCGGTTCGACCAGGATCGTATTTTCGTCCCAAGGAAAGCGATCAACGATCCTGGCGGTTCGCGCCTCCGCGTCCAGCTGAGTGAGAGCCTGGTGAGACCCGTCTGCGGACCAGCCGTAGAATGCGTCGACATCGGCATCCCCACCGACCAGAAGCCATACCTGATCCACACCGATGATCGAGCCAAGGTCGGCAAGCGCATCCTCGATCCGCAGACCGAGTTCCGATGACGGCCCGTCCAGCAACAGCGTGAATACGGTCGAGTGCATCGCTTCCAGACGCAAACGACGGTCATGTGCCCGCCGGTGGAGGCACCAGACCACGGCCATTGCAACAGCCAAGCCCAGCAAGATGATTGCCGGACCTGCCTCGCTCGGCAAATGTGTTGCCATCAAGTCGGTCTACTTGGTTCTACCGGCAGCAATCGCGCCTGGACCCTATGCGACGCCATGGGAAGCGGCGGCGCAACACATCGTGCCCGCTCGTCCACGTGTCGGCGTGCTCGAGCATGAACGGATCTCACGCCGCTCAGTGGATCGTTACATCGGCGTCAAGAAGATAGCCGAGGCCGCGCTCGGTTCTGATCAGTCTGGGCGAACGCGGATCGATCTCCAGCTTGCGACGCAGACGTAAAATCTGGACGTCGATGCTACGATCGAACACGTCCTCGTGCAGACGGGTCGCCTGCAACAAATGCTCGCGGCTGAGCGGCCGGCGAGGCGCAGTGACAAAAGCGCTGAGCAGCGCAAATTCATTCTTGGTAAGCGTGACCGTCTCGCCCGTCGGGCTGATCAGCCGCCGCGTCCGCTGTTCGAAACGCCAGCCTGCGAACGCGTAATCGAGCTCGGCATGCCGCGCAGGCGCACTGCGATCCATCGTTCGGCGGCGGAGGTTCGAACGAATCCGGGCAAGCAACTCGCGCATGTCGAAGGGCTTCAGCAGATAATCGTCGGCACCCAGCTCCAGGCCCACGACCCGGTCGATCTCATCGCGCAAATGCCCTGTCATCAGAATAACCGGCACGACACTCTTGCCGCGAATCTCACGCAGGAGATCCAGGCCGTCCTCTTCGCCCAGATGGATATCCATGACGATCAGGTCGGGTTCGCGCACCGCGAGGGTATGGAACAGCCCCTGGCGACCCGGAACGGCAGACGCACGGAGGTTATGCTCGTTCAAATAATTAACCACTGAGCGTCGCATTGAATCTTCGTCATCGACGACCAAAACTCGCGCGGAATGAAACGAATTGTTCGTTGAAATCGCTTCGATAAACGACATGCGGTACCGCTCCGACAGCTCGACGCCCTTTTTAAGCGAACGCCTTGTTATTACCGTAAGAAAAATGTCACAAACATCAGCATAGACTTAATACTGAATTGTTAAGCACATTCTTACAATACCTACGTAGTCGAACTTTAAACCTTACTGGCAGATGAACGTCCAGACGGTAGGAACGGGGTCATGTTTCAACCGTAACCCGCCGTGCAGTCCTCGACACGGCGTTGAAACCGGAACGCCGCAAGACGGTGGCCATGTCCATCGTTTCGCCCCTCGACGTTCCGCCCGACGACGCCCGCAGGTCGCAGTCATGGTAAGCCGCAGCCGGGTCGCATGGCGTGAGGGGCCTGTTCCTGCGCCAGCAGCATTTCCAGCAGCAGGATCGGCATCTCGACGCGGCGATCGCCGCGCAGGGACGCAATGCCGGACCGTACCGCTGGGGCGTGACCGAGCTGGTGATCGACCGCGAGCTCGCCGGGCTGGGCAAGTTCGCGATCGAACATCTGCGTGGCGTGATGCCCGATGGAACGTATTTCGCGATTCCCGACGATCTGCCGCCGCCAGCCCCGATGGACATGCCGGCCGATGCGCGCGACGCGATCGTCTTCCTTACCTTGCCCGCGAACCAGCCCGGTGCGGTCGCGTTTCGCAACGACGCGCATCCCGCCGCGCACACGACTCGGTTCGTGGTGGTGGAGGACGAAGTGATCGACACGTTCTCCGAAGATCGCAGCGCCGAGGCGGTCGAACTCGCTCGACCCAACCTCAGTTTCGGCGTTTCCCGCGACCAGACCTATGGACGCGTGATCCTGGGGCTGGCGCGGGTACGCGAGACCGTCAACGGTGCGGTGCAGTTCGACGCGCGCTATGTCCCGCCGGTGCTCGACATCCGGGCGAGCGACCGCGTGTCGGCGATGCTGCGCGACATTCTCGGCCGCGCCGCGCAACGTATCGACGAACTGGCACTGCGCGCGGTGGAGGCGACCGAGGGCGGCGCCGAGACCTTCGTCAACTTCCTCCTGCTGCAGACGCTCAACCGCTGGCACGCGCAACTGGCGCATCTTACCGCGCTGCCGATGGTGCACCCGGAACGGCTGTACGAAATGTTGCTGGGCATGGCGGGCGAGATCACCACGTTGACGCATGTCGACCGGCGTCCGCCGACGTTCCCGAGTTACGATCACGAGCGACTCGCGGACAGTTTCGAGCCGGTGGTGGAGTCGATCCAGGCCGCCTTGTCCGCGATCTTCGACCGTGCCGCCTTCCAGCTGCCGCTCGAACAGGCGGGCCCCGGTGCGTACACGTCGCGCATAACGGACCCTGCGCCTTATGTGTCGGGCTTCCTCTACATCGCGGTAAGCGCCCGGATGCCGCTGGAAGACGTTCGCACACGCTTCCCTGCGACCGCCAAGATCGGCCCGGTCGGCAAGATGCAGCAGATCGTCGAGTCCGCGCTGGCCGGCGTACCCCCTGCGTCACGTGCCGACCGCGCCCCCCGCAGATCCGAACGCTGCCCGGCTACGCCTATTTCGAGCTCGACCGACAATCGCCCGACTTCGCGGCGCTCGCGACCTCGCCTGCGCTCGGCCTGCATCTGTCGGGCGACTGGCCCGAGCTGCAGATCGAATTGTGGTGCGTCAAGCGGGGGGCCGAGGCGGTGAGCCGGCGCGGCGACGAGAGCGAGCAGACGATCTTTCGGCCGAGCCCGCTGCAGGAGTTGCGCGCGCGGCAACAGGGCGCGACGCTGTTTGTATCGTCGGATCGGAATGATGCGCCGCCGGGTGCTACGCACGACTCCCTGCCGCCCTTGCACCCTTCGTCCCTGCCCCCGTCGATCGACGAGGACTTCCCCGATCCCGGGGTAGCACGGACGGCGCGCAATCCGGTGCGCGAGGCGGCGACCCCGCTGCTCGCGCTGATCTCCGCGGTGCGGTCCGGGCGGATAGACCTGCCGCTGCCCGAGCTTCATCGCCGCGCCAGTGCCGCCGCCGCGCGGTTCGACCAGGCGTTGCTGCAAATCGGCCTCGACGTCGAGGAACAGCGGCGCGCGCGCTATGCGGTCTATGCCACCGTCGACGATGTCGCGCAGACACTGCCGGGGCGCGGCGCGGAAGGCGTCGAATGGGCGCGGCGCAGCATGGTGGTCCGCGGTTTCGGCGAGAATATCGGCGGCGACCGGTTCTGGATGCTGCTGGCGGACATGCTCGCGCATCCCGCCGGTCATGCCGACCTGATCGAGCTTTACCACGCCTGCCTAGCCGCGGGGTTCCACGGCCGCCACCGGGTCGGCAACACCGGCAGCGCCGACCTCAACCGGACGATGGCCGACGCCTATGCCGCTTTGCCGCATGTCCGCGCCGTGTCGGAGACCGAACTCGTGCCGGCGTGGCGCGGCCGCCCCACGCCGCGCCGTACCGCCGGGGCATGGGCGCCGCTGTTGCTGGCCGCCAGCGTACTTGCCGGGGGGCTGCTTGTGCTGCTGCTCGTGCTGCGGCTTATCCTGGGGCAGACCGGCCAGCCCGCGCTGGCGGCGATGGCAGCGATCAATCCCCAGACCCCGCTGCGCCTGTCGCGCCGCGCCGATGCCGCCGCCCAGCCGACGAGTGCCCAGCAATCGCGAATCGCCGGGCTTCTCGCACCGGAAATCGCCCAACATCTCGTCACGCTCGACGAGGATGCGAACAGCGTGCGCGTACGGACCACGATCGGTCAGCTCTTCCGTTCGGGCTCCGACGTGCTCGAACCCGGGCGGCAGGCACTGTTCGAGAGGATCGCGCGCGCCGTCGCGCAGGAGCGTGGCGCGATCCGGATCGAGGGTCATGCCGACAGCGATCCGGTGACCAGCCTGGCCTTCCCGGACAATCAGGCGCTGTCGGACGCACGCGCACAGGCGGTTGCGACGGTGTTCCGCGGGTTGCTCCCCGATCCTAAGCGGGTGTCATCGCAAGGGTTCGGGGCAACCCGCCCCATCGCCACCAACGCCACCGCAGCGGGGAAAGCACTCAACCGCCGCGTCGAAATCGTCGTGCCGCGCACGGGAGTAGACGATGAGCGGAATCGAAAAACTGCAGCGCAACTGGTACGTGATGATCGTGCCCGCGGGCGTCATCATTGCACTGCTGGGCTCGGTCGGCCTGCCGATGCTGTTTCCCGCACTCAACAGCTCGCGCTTCCGGTTCGGGCTGATCATCGCGGTGGTCGTCGTGTTCGGCGCGGTCGCGGGGTGGCGCGCGTGGCGGGGGCGCCGCAACGCCGGCGCGATCGCCGAGGGCATCGCCACACCCGACCGGGGCGAGGCAGACGCGGCGGCGGTTTCGACGCGGCTGCGCGAGGCCTTGGCCGAGTTGCGCAAGGCGTCCGGGCGCCGCAAGAACTATCTCTACGCCAAGCCGTGGTACGTGATCATCGGCCCGCCCGGCTCCGGCAAAACCAGCGCCTTCCTCAATTCCGGGCTGCGCTTTCCCTATGCCGACGGTGCGCTGAAGGGGGAAGGCGGCACCCGCAATCTCGATTTCTGGTTCACCGACGATGCCGTGCTGGTCGATACCGCCGGCCGCTACACGACGCAGGACTCCGACCCGCGCGGCGATGCCAAGGGGTGGGAGCGATTCCTGACGCTGCTGCGCCGGACACGCCCGCTCGAACCCGTCAACGGCATCATCGTCACGATCGGTGTCGACATGCTGGTATCGGAGGATCGCGAGCGGATCGACGCGCACGCCGCAGCGATACGGCGTCGGCTCCAGGAACTTCGGTCCACGCTCCGGATTGCCGCACCGGTCTATTTGCTGCTGACAAAGACCGACCTGCTCGAAGGCTTTGGAGACTTTTTCGCAGATCTCGCCGCCGATGGCCGCCGCGCGGTGCTGGGTGGCACGCTGGCGATCGACGAGCCCGTCACCGCCGCGACCATGACCGCGGCGTTCGATCGGATGGTCGAGGCGATCGACGCACGAACCGCCAAGCGCCTGCAGGACGAGCCCGATCGCCAGCGCCGTAGCCGGATCATCGGTTTTTCCGCGCAATTGCTGTCGCTGCGCGAACGGTTTGCCCGGCTGGTGGGCGGCATGCTGCCCGAGGACGACGCGCCGGGCCATCGACTCCGCGGCTTTTATTTCGCCAGCAGCAAGCAGGAGGGGTCGCCGATCGACCGGCTGCTGGCATCGCTCGCCACCTCGTATGACGGCATTGCCAGTCCGGCGGCCACCACGCGAACGCGAGCGTTCTTCCTGAACCGCCTGTTCGCCGAGGTCATGTTTCCGGAGGCCGGGCTGGTCGAACCGGAGCCCGTCGTGCAGCGACGCCGGCACCTCGCCAATATCGGCGGTATCGCCGCATTCGCCGCGGTTGCGATCGTGATGCTGTTCCTGTGGGATGGCTCGTTCCAGGCCAACAAGGGCTTGCAGGCGGCCGACCTGTCGGGCGCGCGAGCGGCAGCGGCGGCAATCACTGCCAGCGGCGCCGACCTGGCGGAGGTGCGTGCCGACGATCCCGACCTGGAACAGATGCTGCCCGTGCTCGATCGGCTGCGGGCACTACCGGGCGGCTATGCCGCGCAACTGTCGGGACGGCCGTCGTGGCGAATGCGGCTCGGCCTCTACCAGTCCGGCCATGCGCAGGCGGCACGCGCGACGTATCTGGAGTCGCTGCAACGGATCATGCTGCCCCGCCTGTTGCTCGAACTCGAACAGGCGCTTCGGACCGACGCGCAGACGCCCATCCGACTGTACGATCCGCTCACGACCTATCTGATGCTGGGTGGCTACGGCCCGATCGACACGCGTGCCGTGGGCGCCTGGGTACGGAACGACTGGGCGACAACCGCCTTGCCGGGCGCGGACCGGGAGGATGTCCGACACCGCCTGGCGGTACATCTCGATGCGCTGCTTGCCGACGACGATCTCGGACGGGTGTGGGCGAACCGTCGGGCACCGCTCGATGGCCGGTTGCTCGCCCAGTCGAGAGCGGCGGTAATCGGGCTGCCGCTCGCCGACCGTGCCTATGCGATGTTGCGCCAGCGTGCCGCCGCCTCCGGGCATCCCGACTGGCTGGCAAGCGCGGTGATGGCCGAAAGCGATGGCCGCGCATTCCGCAACGGCGACACGGTCATGGCGCTGTCGGTGCCGTGGTTCTTCACCCGGGATGGCTATAAACGCGCGTTCGGTCCGGGGCTCGCCGACATCGGCGCGGAACTCGACCGCGACCTGTGGGTATTGGGGTCCGACGGGGCCAAGGTGTCGGTTCGCGATCAGTTGCCCGCGATCAACGATACCGTCGCGCGCAGCTACGCACAGGACTATATCGCCGCGTGGGATCACGTGCTGGCAACGCCACAGCCGGCTGATTATTTCGGCGACCGCCAGGCGCTCGGCAGCTTCACGCGGACGCAATCGCCGCTGCGGACGCTGCTCGATCAGACCGTTAGGAACACCACGCTCGGGACGTCGCAAGCATCGAGTGCGCGGTTCGACGCGGGAACCGCGATCCAGGCGCATTTCCGGCCAGCGGCGGCCTTCACGCGCGGTGAGGCCGGAGCACCGCCGCCGGTCGACGCGCTCGTCCAGGCGGTCCGGCAGGCTGCGTCAGCCGCGTCGGCAGGCGCCATGCCAGGCGCGAACGTCGGCGGTGATGCGCTGCGTGGCCAGTTCGCCTCGGCGCTGGGCGATCTCTCCACCGCCGGCGTGTCCGCCCCACCACAGTTGCAATCCTTCGTCGGCGGTATCGGCCGCAACGGTCGCGGTGCCGCCGCCAGGACGACGGAGACCATGCTGAACGACCAATACAGCGCGACGATCCTCGCCAGTTGTCGCACGACCACGAATCGCCGCTTCCCGTTCGACGCCGCCGCCACGACCGAGGTGTCGCCGGCCGAACTGCAACGCGTCTATGGCAACAACGGCGAAATCGACGGGTTCGTCCGCGGCAACCTGCAGCCGCTGCTCGTCCAGGCACCGGAGCGGTGGCGCTGGCGGACGAACGATACGGTCGCCAGCCGGTTCTCGCCGTCGAGTGCCGACTCGTTCCGCAAGGCCGCGGCGATCCGCGACCTAACGGCCGGCGGGCTGGTCCTGCAGGTCTCGCTCCAGACCGCGGGTGCCGATGTCACGACCGTCGACCTCTCGGTCGGCAACACCCGTTACGCGCTGGCGGCGCGCGATCCGGCCTCGTACCCGATCGTCTGGACACCGACGACGCTGCCGCAGGCGTCGCTCGCGCTGATGAACGGCACGCAGACGCTGTCGCGGATCGACCGGCAGGGGAGCTTCGCGCTGTTTCGGTTGATCGCCGCCGCCGAACGCATGCAGAATGCCGGCGCGCAGGCGATCGTCGTCTGGTTCGGCGACGCACCCCATCGCACCGCATTACGCGTGACCTACGCATCGGCCGACAACCCGTTCGCGCGCAACGGCCCCTTCTCCTTCCGCTGCCCGGAGCGGTTATGAGCGAAACCCGCCCCCTTCCTGTTCGGCAAACTGCCCGCATTCGGCGACTTCCTGTGCCGCGGCCTGACGCTGGAGGCGCAGCGTATCTGGGACCGGCGCTGCATCGACACGCTAGCCACGACACGCGCGCGCGGCGGCGAGGCGTTCGACCGCATCCTCGAGACGACGACGCCCCGTGGCTTCGTGCTGGAGCCGGGACGCGGCGAAGCCTATTGGCAAGTGGGGTGCGCGGCCTTTTCGTGCGACCGGGTCGGCCGGCCGTTCCTGTTCGTACTGGGCGTGGTCGGCGGTCGCGGACTGCGCGACGACGGCGAATGGATGGCGCCGAGCCTCGAACGCTGCCTGTACGACGCGTTCCTCCAGCAGCGTGATGCCGCCGCGATCCTCGACGATGCCGTCAACGCGCTGGCCAATATCCCTCCCAAGGCCGAGATCGCCTCCCCGCCGATGCGGGAATGGCAGGCGGACTGGACGTTATGACGATGCGATCGCCGGCAGCCCTCCGTCTCGAGCAGGCATATCGAACTCATCCGGGGACGGTGCGTGCGGTCAACGAGGATGCAGGCGTGGTCCGTCTGCAAGCCGGGCTATGGGCCATTGCCGACGGGATGGGAGGGGCACGAACGCGGCCAATGGGCCTCGCGCACGATCGCCGACGCCCTGGAGCACATCGCGCTTCCGCTCGCGATAGAGGGCGCGGCCGATGCCGTGACGGAGGCGCTGAAGGCTGCGAACGCGACGATCTGGGCCGCGACCCGCAAGAGCGGCGCACCGATCGGATCGACCGTGGCGATATTGCTGATCCGTGACGACCGCTATGTCGTGTTGTGGGCCGGCGACAGTCGCGTCTATCGCCACCGGGCGGGTACGCTGACCCAGCTCACCACCGATCACACCGAGGTGGAACGGATGATCGCGCGGGGGCTGCTCGATCGCCGGGATGCCGCGGACCATCCGTTTCGCAACGTGCTTGCGCGGTCGGTCGGTACGTCCGAGGCCCTGCTGCTCGACCGGATCGAGGGATCGCTCGCGGGGGGGCGACGTGTTCCTGCTATGCAGCGACGGGTTGAGCGGAATGGTCGACGATCGTGAAATTCGCCGTGCACTCGTATCCGCATCACCCGACCGGGTCGCGCAACTGCTGCTCGATCGCGCCCCTCGAACGTGGCGCGCAGGACAATGTGACGGTGACGATCATCGGCTGCGAACAGGCGACACAGATCGGCGCGCTGCTGCTCGAAATCTGATGGCGTGGGAACGGCGCCGTGACGATCGTTCCCCCTTTTGCGTTGGCGACCCGCGCCGATCTGCTCCCTATCGACGTGGGCGAGCAACCGCCGCAGCATCCAGGCAGCGCGCGTATTCGGTGCGGAAGGCCTTGCTGAACAGGTCCATGAATGCTTCGTCGGCATCGCGCACCACGCCCTCGAACTCGTCTTCATAGGCGTGCCACAACGCCGCGGCGCGCGCTTGCGGCAGCAGCTTCGCCAACCAGCCGCCACCCCGCCGCCGCGCGCGGATCGCGGCGGGCGAGAACCGCTTGATCGTCTGCTCGATCGCCGCACGCATCGCCGCCGCCGTCGCCATCTCGTGCAGCTGGATATCGCGGAACGCATCGTCGATCGCCAGCTCCGCCGGCATGAAACCCGGCTGCGGCGGCTGCAACAGCGTATCCAACATCCGCTCGGGCGACCGAATGAACTTGATCGGATTGTTGCCGTCGAGCTCGATCGTCGTCGACACGACGCCGAGATCCGCCTTGGCTCGCGCCCGTGCCTCGACCAGCGCGGCCAGGCCACCCAGCATCCGCAGCATCAGATCGGTGCGGGGCGGAACGGTGACGTCCGGCTCGGGATCGCGCGGTTCCGTGCTGTCGTTTCGCGGTTCGGTACCGTGCGTCGGGACATCCTCCAACGCGCCCCAGCCACGCGTGACCGCGGGCGGCGGCGGAAGGACCGCATCGACCGCTTTCGGGCCGCGCTCCGCCAATTCTCCCCAGAGCTGAGCGGCGGACGGCGACGACTGTTCCGACGGTTCGCTCGCCCATGCCGAGACCGAGAGCGGCGCCGGCGTGTCCCATCCACCCCCGTCGAACGGCAGCGGTACCGCCTCCTCGTTCGTGTTGGCGGTCGGTGAAGCCGACCGGGATGACGGTGCCGGCGCGACCTCGTTCCATTCGCTCCATCCTGAGCCGACGACCGCGGCGGGTGGCGATGCCGCGCCGGCACATTCCGCCAGCACCTCGTAAGCGCCGATCACGATCCGGTCGCCGTTCGCAATCCGGTGCGGCGCCGTCAGCCGCCTCGGTCGCGCCGTTGACGAACGTCCCGTTGGTGCTGCGGTCGGTCAGTACATAGGTCCCGTCGCGGTAGCTGATCTCGCAGTGGCGCGACGACAGGTGGTTCTTGCGGTCCGGCAAACTCCAGTCGGCATGGACCGACCGCCCGACGATGGCGCCGTGCCGTACCAGCCTCAGCATCGTCGGCGCACCATTCTCGAGCGTGTCCATGCCCTGTATCGACAAAACCAGCGTCATGCAGCGCACTCCATCGTTTCGGCCATCCGCGCACCGGCGTCGAGGATCGCGTCCAGCCCGGCATCGCCGTGCGGTGCCGCCGCCAGGATCACCGCGGCCGCGGCAAAGCGACCGGTCGCATCGCGCGGCGCGAGGAACGGCGCGGAACCTTCGGGGGGCTACGGATCCGCCCGCCATGAACGCCGCCCAGGCGCATAGTCGCTCGGGTGTCGGCGTGCGCATGGTCCGCGCGATCGCTTCGGCGTCGCGACGGCGCGCTTCCGACGGGTCGCGCAACCAGGCCGTGACGGTCGCCATCGCATCCGCGTCGGGCTGGCGCACGAGATCGTACACGCCCCGTGCCGCCCACAGCACCGCCTCGTAGCGCGGCATCGCCACCGCGAGGAAACAGGCCGCGTCCGCCCCCCTGCGTCGTGCCCGCAGTCGCGCGAAGCAATCATCGGGTGCCAGCCGGTCGTCGGCACCCGCCGGCCACTCCAGCAGCGACCGCACCTGCCCCGCCTCGGTCCATACCGATCCATGCCAGGGGCCCGCTCATGCAATGACCACCGCGCCGCCGAGCACGTTCACAGCCGCCTTGCCGTGGAGCGTGCTGACGGTGCCTTCCCAGGTGAGCGCGGACAGAGCGTTGCCGGTGATGGTCGTGCCGTTCAACGTGATCCCGGCGGGCGTCAGGCTGATCATATTGGGGCCGACCGCGAGCGTGATGCCGGTCGACGTCATCGTGATCCGCGACGTCCCCTGTGCAACGGTTATGGTCGCAGGGGTCATCAACACGCGGCTCGTGCCGACGCGCAGCATGATGCGCTGGCGTGCCTGCACGGTCGACGCGCCGCGGGTGATCGTCAGGCTGTGGTTGCCGGTCTCGACCGTGGTGCTGTCGTTGCGTCGGACGGCGGTCTCGCGGTCGCGGCCGACCCGGTTCGCCTGGTCGCGGTTCACGGTTTCCGCGTCGTCGTACAGCACGTCGGTGCGGCGATTGCGCTGCGCACGCAGATAGATTTCTTCGGCCCCGCCCTTGTCGTCGAAGCTGAGTTCGTTGAACGCCGGCGCGCGCGGCCTGGTCTCGGCCCCCGCATAGCTGCCCATCTTGCCGATCGTATTCGACCGGTACAGCGACCGCGTCCGATTGGCGGGCAGCGCGTAAGCATGTTGGTGACGTGAATTATAGACGCGGCCGGTCACGATCGGGCGATCGGGGTTGCCGTTGAGGAAATCGACGATCACCTCCTCGTCGAGCCGCGGCAGCGTCACGTGGCCGAAGCTCGCCCCCCGCCGACGGATGCGAAACGCGCAGCCAGCAGGACCGCGCCTTTATGTCGGCCTCGTCGGATTTCTTCCAGAGGAAGCGAACCCTTACCCGGCCCATGCGGTCGACGCGGCTGTCGTCGGCACCACCCTCGATGACGATCGCGGTCTCCGGCCCCGCGAACGGCGCCGGCGTCACGATGGGCGCGCGCCACTTCGTCTGGCTGGTGATCGCCTCGATCGAGACCTCGCGCCGTGTCATGTCGCCGTCGCTGCGCCACGGTTCCGCGTCCATGGCATAGTCGAGCGTGATCACGATGAACTCGCGGCCACGATCAAAGGCGTCGGCGGAGTCGAGCTTGAACAGCCCCCCGCAGGCGATGCCGATCGTGTCGCCCGATCCCGTATAGACCCGTTGGTCGGCGCGCGACGCCTCCAGCCGCACCTGCGCCCAATGCTTGGCCAGCGTCGGATCGACGAAGTCCCCAGTATAGTCGTGGATTTCCTGCGTATCGGCCGGGCCGCGCGTACTGCCGTCCGCGCGTCCATCGCGGACCAGGGTCTTCTCATAGTCGAAGCTCTGGATCAGCACGCGCCGTTCGCCGCCGCTCCGTACATGCTCGTGCCACTCCCACAGCGAGTCCTCGGTACCATGACCGCCGACGAGGTCGGGACGAAGCTTCACGGTCGCGGCGCGGGGCGAGGGCTTGTGAGCGGCCCGACTGTCGCACAGCACCATCGTGTGCTCACCCTTATCGTGGCGAAAGTAGAAATAGATCCCCTCTCGCTCCATCAGGCGCATGACGAACGACAGGTCGCTCTCGCGGTACTGCGCACAGTAAGGCCAGGGCCGATAGGTCTCGGTCAGCCCGCCATAGTCGATATGTCTACTATGGGGCGCGAGCACATCGCGCAGCATCTGCACTACGGTCTTCTGCTCGAAGATCCGATACGCACGATTGCTGTCGAGCAGGTGCAGCCAAGGCCGCAGCACCAATGCGTAATGATGCCCCTCGTCGGTCTGTCGCAGGTGATGCGCCTCGATCACCAATCCATGGAAATACCGGACCGGCGCGTCCACCTCGTAGACCGTGATGCAGGCGGGCTTGCCCAGCGCAGGCAGGATGTCGACCCGGTCCTCCAGCACGACTTCCGCTTCGATCTGGAAAGGCTGGCTCAGCCGCTCGGCCGAATGGAAGCCGATCAACCGGGCCCTGGATCCCAGCGCCACATCGATCTCTGCCTGCCGCTTCATGCGACCGCTCTTGCGTTACGTTCGACATCATTGCGGCGATTGCTGCACGCCGACTGACGGGTTAGCCCGCATCGCCGCCATCGTGGCGTCACGACCGACACGGAGCGGCCTGCATGACGATCGATCTCGAACGCTTCCTCGCCCCGATATCCGGCGACGATCCCGCCGGCCCGGACCTCGCCTACGACCCCGACCGTTTCCGTATCGAACAGGCGTTCGACATGCCGTCCGGAAGCGATGGATCGACGGATGCTCCCGCCACTTCGGTCGACTGGCGCGAGATCACCGCGCTGATCGTCGACCAGGCGGATCGCACCAAGGATATCTGGCTTGCCATCTATCTCGCCCGCGCCGGTGCCAGGTCGGGACGCCTGGACGTGACCGTTGCTGGCGTACAGGCGCTCGCCGGGCTCACCAATCGCTTCTGGGATACGGTCCACCCCCGGCTCGAGGATTACGGCTTTCCCGGCCGCCGCGGCGCCTGCGACACGCTCGCCAACTTCACCGCGTTCGTCAGTCCGCTCCAAGGTATCGCGCTGATCGAGCATGAACGTTTCGGACGCTTCGACGGCGCTGATCTGATCCGTTTTGCGCGTGGCGGTGCCAACGAGGACGATTATGGTGCGTTTCGTGCCGCGCTCGACGATACGGCGATCGGCCCGGAGAGCCTGATTGCAGCCATCGCCCATCTCGACGTGCTCGCCGAGGCGCTCAGGGAGGTGGACGCAACGCTGGTTGCCTTCGCCGAGGGCGATACCGGCAGCAATTTCGCGCCTGTCTACGTTGCGATCCGCGCGATCCGGGCTGCGGCGAACGCGCTGCTGCCGGCGGAACTGCGCGACGATGCCGACACGGAAACGATTGTCGCGGCACCCGGCAGCAGCGCCCTCCCCGATGTCCTGAACGGTCGCGCCGACGTCGCCAAGGCGCTCGACCTGGTGATCGATTTCTATCGCCGACAGGAGCCATCGAGCCCCATTCCTCTCCTGCTGGAACGCGCGAAGACGTGGATCCCGCTCGATTTCATCGAGATCCTCGACGATATCGCCCCTCGTTCGATCGAAGAGGTCAAGAACATACTGTCTGCGCGTGCGCAACGTTGAAGGGCCAGGATCGCGCATGTTCGCCATCGTACTTTCCCGCGTTACCTTGACCTGCCAGATTGCTTAGGTCCGCGGGTTTGGCGGAGAAACATCATTCGGGTTTCATACGAAACATCAACCGCGCAGTTGCGAGTATGGGATCGACGTAGAAGGCATCGACACGAAGTTGCGCAGAGGCGAAACCCGTTTACCCGAACGAGCCGTCCATCAGCCAACTGTGGTGCGAAACCAATTCACTGACAGGGCCAGCTTCACCCCCCAGCGCAAGTGCCAGCAACCGCGTGACGCGGGCATCGATCGGCTCGACCAACCCGCTCCGTGCCCGGACCGGCAGCCCATCCCCGTCGGTGCGATGGACGACAATCTCGCTCACCCGGGCCCTGCCCACTGGTCCGTTATCGAGCGCTACCGGCGAAGTGGCAGCCGCATCCTATGTTCGCATCATGAATGGCACCGTTGTGCTGAGCATCGTCCTGGCGATCGCTGACGAGGTGGCGGCGTTCAAGATCGGGACGAGGTGTTCTCTATGGTGCGCTGCCAGAAAGACCTGATGAAAGGCAGCGTTACACATCCTCAGTATTTCAGGGCGTGAGCTACAGCGCTGACCCACAAGCTCGTGGGTATCGATCACGTCGACACCGCGGCCACACCTGTATCCCTGCTGACCGCTTGGAAGTCCTGACCGAGGCAAGACACGACGCACCCGATCCATTCCATGCGTTTCACCAGGAGCCGTGCCGGTCGAAGGCAAGACGGGGGGTAGTGACGGCACCCGCGATGGGGTCGGCGACCGCCTCGTCCAGCTTGCCAGATGGCAGGGGACGCAGGTGGTCGCCGTCGTATCGGCCAAGGACGCGGAGCTGATGCACCAGCTGCTACCGCTTCGTCGACTCTACCAAGGGTGCGGCCAAGGATGCTATCGACGATGCGGAGCTTGTCGTTGACGCGGTCGGTGCCGCGAACATGGCGCGTTTGTCGCCTACCTTGAAACCGGGCGATGGCCTTTTCCTAGTCCAACCGCGCAACGGTGACCGCGCGTTTGCACAAAAAGGCTCATTGCCAGGTTCGAGGAATGCCCGCTGCTAGCCAGCAGCAAGTGCCTCGGCAGTCTCGCGATAGGTGTGCAGTCGACGGCCCAGCAGTGTCGTGAGACGCTCGACGTCGTCTTCCTTCGGGATCATGCCGTCGCTGACGTAGCGCTCGGCCATCAGGCGCATTTCGTAGGCGCTCCACTTGGGCATGAAGGTCGCCATGTTGGACTCGAACCCGCTCGGATCGTCACCGCCGTACACCACGGGCCGGCCGAGCACGTCGGACCAGATCGCGGCGATCTGCTCGCCGGTGAGCGTCTCCGGGCCGACGACGTTGATCGTTGTCATCGGCAGTTTGCCCGGCGCCTGATCCCGACGGATCAGCTCCAGCGCGGCCACCTCGGCTATGTCGCGCGCGTCGACCATGGCGACGCCCTTGCCGCCGATCGGTATTGGATAGACGCCGTGCTGCAAGATCACGTCCTTCACCATGATCTCGTTGTCGATAAAATAGGTCGGGCGCAAAATGGTCGCGCTGAAGTTCATTGCTTCGAGCATCCGCTCGGCACCGTACTTCACCGCGAAGTGCGGTACGTTGACCGCCCGGTCAGCGTCGAAGACCGACAGGTACACGATCCGCTCGACACCCGCCTCATGCGCAACGTTGAGGGTTACCAACGCCTGGGTAAACTCGTCGCCGGTCACGGCATTGAGCAGGAACAGCGTGCGGACGCCGGCGAAAGCGGCACGCAGCCCATCGATGTCGAGCAGGTCTCCCTGGACGACCTCGACGTCGGCCGGGAAATCCGCCTTCGCAGTATCGCGCGTCAGGACACGAACACGGGCGTCGCGGTTCACGAGCTGGTCGACGACATGGCGGCCGACACGGCCGGTGGCACCGATCACGAGAATGGTCATTGGGTTACTCCTTCGATTTGTCTTGCTGACGAGCCAAAGATGCGTGATCCATCCGCAGACGAATAGACGTGCAATCTGGACGCACTGTCTCAGCAGTGGAACACTCATGGATCTGCTTGCGCTAGCCGACTTTACTCTTGTCGCCCGCCATGAGGGGTTCGGAAAAGCGGCACGCGCGAGCCACCGCCCCAAGGCGACGTTGTCGCGGCGCGTGGCAGAACTTGAAGCCGCGCTCGACGTGCGCCTGTTCGAGCGTGGTGCACGAACATTGAAGCTGACCGAAGAAGGCCGGGCGCTGTTCGCCCGTACTGGCCCATTGCTCGCCGAACTGGAGGAGACTGCCGTCGCGATCAGTTCGGGTGGCGAGACGCCGCGCGGGCGGCTGCGGATCAGCGCGCCGCTATTGTTCTCGCAGACGGCCATGGGTCGGCTGGCCGCGGAATTCATCCGCCGTTACCCGGATGTTCGCCTGGAAGTGACCACGGACGACCGAATGGTGGACATGATAGAAGAGGGCTACGATCTCGTCATTCGCGTCAATCCCGCACCAGACGATACGCTGGTCGGTCGTCCTTTCCTGCACGACCGACTGGTGGTGGTGGCTGGTCCCGGCATGGTGCGGTTGGCAGAGGGGATCATGCCCGCCGTGGTGCGCGGCAACGACCCTGAGCGAAGCTGGACCGTCGACACGCCGGACGGCCCTATCGAGATAGCGGTCAATCCTGTGCTGCGCCTGTCATCGCTGATCATGATCCGCGATGCAGTGCGTACCGGGGTCGGCGTGGCCAAGCTGCCGTTATCGCTCGTCAGCGACGACATCGACTGCGGGCGGCTGGCGCCTTGGGGCAACGTTGCGAAATCTGAGATTGCGTTATGGGCGCTCTACCCGACGCGGCGGCTGCTTAACGCTCGCGTATCCGCCTTCCTGGATTTTCTGAGAAACTCCTTCCCGCGGGCAGCACCAGAAGAACTCGCTGCCTATCTAAAGAGGTAAGTCAGCATCAAGCTGCACTCTGATCGGTCCCAATCGTGGATGCATTACGCTGCTACATAGGCCGGCACGTAGACGTCCGGATGCCGGGATATCTCCGCCGCAGTCGCTTTCCCCACTTCTTCGCTATGGCGGTGGGGACGCTAGAAAACGCGCAGGCTTTGATGGACTTGATCATGCCCCCTGTTCGAGCTTGTCTACGGGAGCAAGGCGCGCGCCTGATGGACTTCGCCTGCTCAACTAGGCTGATGACGGGGAACTACCGATCATCTCCGCAACCTTGGCTGCCAGCCCCTGCATCGTGAAAGGCTTGGTGAGCAACGCCATCCCGGGTTCTAGATGCCCGTTGCCGACCGCGGCATTCTCCGCATAGCCGGTAATGAAGAGCACCTTCAGGTCGGGTCGGAGAGAACGCGCCGCGTCAGCGACCTGCCGCCCGTTCATGCCGTTGGGTAAGCCGACGTCGGTGATCAGCAGCTCGATCTTGGCACCCGATTGCAATACCTTGATGCCTGCTGCGCCATCCGCTGCGCCAATCACGGTATATCCCTGTTCTTCGAGCACCTCGTCGATGAGATGTCGGATCGTCGCTTCGTCATCGACCACCAGGATCGTCTCGCCGCTAGCCAAGGCAGCGGATGCGATCGCCTCTTCCTGATCACTCGGCAAGGCATCGCCCGCATAGCGAGGAAGATAGATGCAGATCGTGGTTCCCTGCCCCAGCTCGGAGGAGATCCTCACCTGTCCACCCGACTGGCGGGCGAAACCGTAAATCATCGAAAGACCGAGCCCGGTGCCCTGACCAATCGGCTTGGTCGTATAGAAGGGCTCGAAGGCGCGCTCGATCGTTGCCGGCGACATGCCCGTGCCGGTGTCGGTGACGCAGACCGACAGATATTGGCCGGGCGGCAGGTCGCGCTCCAGAGCCGCGCGATCGTCCAGCGATGTGTTCGCCGTCTCGATCGTGATCCGTCCGCCTTCGGGCATGGCGTCCCGTGCGTTTATGCAGAGATTGAGAATGGCGCTTTCGAGTTGCGTCGCGTCGATCATCGCGGGCCACAGCCCGGCCGCGCCCACCACCTCGATATCGGCGGTCGACCCGACCGTCCGGCGCAGCAGGTCCTCCATTCCCGCGACCAGGCGATTGACGTCGGTTGGCTTGGGATCGAGCGTCTGCCGACGCGAAAACGCGAGCAGCCGCTGCGTCAGGGAAGCGGCCCGCCGTCCGGCACCTTGGGCGGCGTTGATGAAGCGCTCGGCGTCGTCGAGCTTGCCACGTTCCAGGCGCAACTGGAGCAACTCCAGGTTGCCCATCATGCCGGTAAGGAGGTTGTTGAAGTCATGCGCCAGACCACCGGTAAGCTGGCCGACCGCTTCCATCTTCTGCGCCTGGCGTAGCTGATCTTCGATTTGCCGCTGCCCGGTCATATCGACGCCGACGCCGGTTCGCCGGACAGGTTTGCCGTTGTCGTCGAAATAGGTGTGCCCACGGGAGAGCACCCATCGGATCGATCCGTCCGGATGAACCAATCGATATTCTAGCTCCAGATCTCCCGAGCGTTGCAGACCGCCAGACATTGTCTTCTGCAGCGAAATACGATCCTGCGGATGAACGTTGGCGAGAAACTCCTCGCGAGGCAGGCCGGCGGCACCGCGCTCGGGGTCCAGTGCGTACAACGCCGAGACCGCCGCGTCGCAAAAAGAAGAGATCGGTGGCGACGTCATAGGTCCACACGCCGACGCCCCCCACGGCCGACAGGGCGAGGCGCGCGAAATCCTGCTCGTCGTGCAGCCTCGCCTCCATCTCGCGCTCGCCCGTGACGTCGCGGCCGGTAGCGTAGGTGATGTCACCAGCCGGTGCGGCGACCCATGAGATCGTGCGGTTCGAGCCATCCTTGTGCCTATACCGGTTTTCGATTCTCAGCTGGTTCCCCGCCGCGGCCGTCTCATAGGCGTCGACCGTCTTGTCATGATCGGTCGGGACGACGAATTCGTTGACATGGTGTCCAATCAGCTCGTCGGGCTCATAGCCAAGAACCGTGGTCCAGGCCGGATTGACCCGGCGGAACATACCGTTGAAGTCGACCGCCACGAGAAGATCGGGCGAGGTATCCCACATGCGGTCCCGCTCGGCCGTACGCTCATTGACCTGCCGCTCGAGCGTCGCGTTCAGCTTACGCAACTTCGCCTCGCTCTCTTGAAGAGCCGCCTCTGCATCGCGCCGGGCGCTGATGTCGCTTGCCGCTCCGAACCATTCGATGATCTCGCCGGCCGGGCTCAGCAGCGGTACGGCACGCGACTGCGTCCAGCCGACAGTGCCGTCCGAACGGACCACGCGATGTTCGAGATCGAACGTCGCCTTGAGCCGGATGGCGTCATCGATGGCTGCGGTCACCGCGGCTTGATCGGTCTCGGGAATATAGGACAGCAACCACGAACGGTTCGGCTTCGACGAAGACGTGCTCGGCAGGAAGCCGCCGCCGTCGAGCTCCTTCATCTCTCCCCAGTCCGGACTCATCCGGTAGAGGACGTCCGAACTCGCTTCGGTCAGGAGGCGGAGGCGGGCTTCACTCTCGCGCAAGCGCTGTTCGACGCTAACCGCGTTCTCGGTCCGATCTGTCATAACGTCCTTAGCGCGGCGATCTATTTCAGCCATTTACCAACTGCCGAACACAGTGCAAATCGCACCTGATTCCCCACGCAATTGAGGTGCTCCGATCGCTCCATAACGCGCCCGACCACGGGCGGGTTCGAGCTGTGGCTTGGCGACTTTGCCGCGTATGCCGCTATTCGGATACGCGGTGTTTCAGCATGCTGGCCTTGTACAGAAGACGTTCCATTTTCCCTATCGCTGCCCCCCGACAACGTCAGCGGATCGTCGAGATCACCCGTACCATCGCCGACGATCAGACCCTCGGCGGTCAGATGCAGGAGCCAGCGGGATGCTACTGCGGTTGGAATGCGGTGCAACTCGCTGATGTCTCGCCCGGTCATGCGGGCACTGCGCGCGTCGGCAATGAACAGCTCGAGAAGAAAGTCCCAGCTGGGTTCGCCGAACAGCGATGAGGGAAGTTCCTCGGTACGGCTGCGCCGGAAGGCCAGCATGAACGCCGCCAGATCGGCAGCTTCGTCATGATCGATCACCCCACGGCACTCCGATCTTCGCGTCTCTTCACAAACAACACCTACACGACGTGGTGGTTGCGACGGTTCAAGACGAAGGAGGAGTGGGCGCGTCCGCGACCGGTTCAAGGTGGTCACGCGCCCTACACATTTGGCAGCCATCACGGTCAAGTGTTCTCGCTCCCACGACCGACAGGCTGATATATCAACAGCCCGGCCAGATCGTCCGCACCTGTCGGCCCCTGCCCCGCGCTTTCGTCCAGGTCGGACGCCAAACACTCTGAAGACAGCCCCCTGAATAAGCTCAGGGCTGTTCCCCGACCGGGGCGACATACTCGCCCATGTCGGGCGCATCGTCCTGCGGCTCGCCACGCTGCAGGTTCGAATGGCGGATGCCGTACGCGAAATACAGCACCACCCCGCCCGCCATGTACCAGAGGAAGAACACCAGCACCTTCATCGGCACCGTGGTGATCAGGTAGACGCACGACGCGATGCCCAGCAGGGGCACCACCGGATAGAGCGGTACGGTGAAGCCGCGTGGCAAGTCTGGCGCGGCACGGCGCAGATAGATGACCGACAGGCAGACGATCGAGAACGCCGACAGCGTCCCGACCGAGGTCATGTCGCCGAGCACGTTGATGTCGAAGAACCCCGCCGCCACCGCGGTGATGACGCCGACCAGCACCGTGTTGACATACGGCGTCTTGAACGTCGGGTGCACGGTCGCGAACACCCGCGGCAACAGGCCGTCGCGTGCCATCGTGTAGAAGATCCGGGTCTGGCCGTACATCAGCACCAGCACCACCGACGTCAGGCCGATGATCGCGCCGATCTTGATGAGCTTGGCGAGCCAGCTCCAGGTCGGGCCGAAACTGTCGACCACCACGGCGACCGGATCGGGCACGTTGAGCGCGGTATAGGGCACCAGCAGCGTCATGATCGCGGCAACGAGCATGTAGATCAGCGTACAGACGACCAGCGCTCCGATGATCCCGAACGGCATGTCCTTCTTCGGATCCTTCGCCTCCTGCCCCGCCGTCGATATCGCCTCGAAGCCGACATACGCGAAGAACACGATCGAGGCGGCGCGCATCACGCCGTCCACGCCGAACTTGCCGTCGCCCTGGCTGGCGGGGATGAACGGCGTCCAGTTGCGTGCGACCAGTTCGTTAAAGTGCGACAGCACGATCGCGCCGCCGACCGCGATGAAGGCGACCAGCACGCCGACCTTGATCGCGACGATGATCGTGTTGACCTTGGCCGATTCCGCCACCCCGCGCACGAGCAACGCGGCGAGGGCGAGGCAGATCAGGAACGCCGGCAGGTTGAAGATCGTCGTCACCGGCTGGCCGTCGACGAGCACCGGCACGCCGCCCCGCATCAGTGGGTACCCGGCCGGCCCGGTGAACTGCGGCGGAATGTGCAAGCCCAAATCGCCTAGCAGGCTTACCACATAGCCCGACCAGCCGACCGCCACCACCGACGCCGCCAGCCCGTATTCGAGCATCAGCAGCGCGCCCATCATCCACGCGACGAACTCGCCGAGCGTCGTGTAGCCATAGGTGTACGCCGATCCGGACACCGGCAACGTCGACGACAGCTCGGCATAGCACAGCCCGGCAAACGCGCAGACGATACCCGCCACGACGAACGACAACAGCACCGCCGGCCCGGCGTGCAGCGCGGCCGCCGAGCCGGTGCGCACGAAGATGCCCGCGCCGATAATGCAGCCGATGCCCAGCATCAGCAGGTTCCATTTGCCCAGCGTTCGCTTCAGCTCGCTCGCCGCGGTTTCGCGTTGCACCTGCGCAATGGATTTGCGCGCGAACATGCGCTCGACGATGCCCCTCGCGGCCTTGGTTGCCATATTTCCCCCGGGGTCAGATAAGCCAGCCAACGCGTCTAAGCGCAGCGACCAACCGGGACAACGCAATCTTGCTGCTTTCTAAGGGGTTAGCGTTTCGAAGCCCGTGGCAGACACACGGCTCCCCTGCGCTCCGCAACGCGACACTCGGCCAGCGTTGGTGATCGACTGCTGTCATCAATCGTATCCGAATAATCGATTGGACAAATGTCGGTCATATCCTGCATCTTCCGATCACGCAGGTAACACTGATTGAGAGAGGACGCCGACATGGCCGATTACGAACAGCCCAAGAGCAGCGGTTGCCCGATGGGCCCCAATGGCGGCGGCGAGGTCAAGGCCCGCTCGCTGCTGGGTCGCACGAACAAGGATTGGTGGCCGGATGCGCTGCCGATCGACATGCTGCACCAGCACGGCGTCTCCCCGACCCGATGGGCGAAGAGTTTGACTATGCCGAGTCGTTCCAGCAGCTCGACTATGCCGCATTGAAGGCGGACCTGACCGCGCTGATGACCGACAGCAAGTCCTGGTGGCCGGCCGATTACGGTCACTACGGCCCCTTCATGATCCGCATGGCATGGCACGCCGCCGGCACCTACCGCGTGACCGATGGTCGCGGCGGGTCGTCGTCGGGTCAGCAGCGCTTCGAGCCGCTCAATTCGTGGCCGGACAACGGCAACCTCGACAAGGCACGTCGCCTGTTGTGGCCGCTGAAACAGAAGTACGGCAAGAACATCAGCTGGGCCGATCTGTTCATCCTCGCCGGCAACGTCGCGATCGAGAGCATGGGCGGTCCGATCTTCGGTTTCGCTGGCGGCCGCAAGGACGTCTTCGCCTCCGAGGGCGACACGTTCTGGGGCGCCGAGGAGCTGTGGGTCAACGAGGGTGCTCAGACGCGCATCAGCGAAGACATGCCCGAGCTCGAAGGCCCGCTTGCCGCGATCCAGATGGGTCTCATCTACGTCAATCCGGAGGGTCCGGGCGGTGATCCGAACCCGCTCCTGTCGGCACGCGACATGAAGGCGACCTTCTTGCGGATGGCGATGAACTCCGAGGAAACCGTCGCGCTGACCGCCGGCGGCCACGCGTTCGGCAAGTCGCATGGTGCCAAGCCTGCCCCGCATTTCAAGGCTCCGTCTTCCGAATCCGTGCATATGCAGGGTCTTGGCTGGATGACCGACAGCGAGGAAATTGGCCTGGGTCACATCACGACCTCGGGCATCGAGGGCGCGTGGTCTAACAACCCGACGAAGTGGACCGGCGATTACCTGCGCCTGCTGTTCAAGTACGACTATGAGCTAACCGAGAGCCCGGCCGGCGCAAAGCAGTGGCAGCCGGTCAACCCGGCACCCGAGGACATGGCACCCGACGCACGCGATCCCAACAAGCGCGTGCCGACCATGATGACCACCGCCGACATGGCACTGAAGATGGACCCCGAGTTCCGCGAGATCGCGCTGCGTTTCCGTGAAGATCAGTCGGCACTCGACGACGCGTTCGCACGCGCCTGGTTCAAGCTGACGCACCGCGACATGGGTCCTCGGGTTCGCTATCTCGGGCCTGAGGTTCCGGAAGAGACGCTGATCTGGCAGGATCCGGTTCCCGAGGGCACCGCGCCGTCGGACGCCGACGCCGCTGCGTTCAAGGACGCCGTGCTGTCGAGCGGGCTGACGATCGGCGAGCTGGTCAAGACCGCCTGGGCGTCGGCATCGAGCTATCGCCGGTCGGACCACCGCGGTGGTGCGAACGGTGCGCGCATCGCGCTCGCGCCGCAGAAGGACTGGCCGGTCAACGAGCCCGGAGCAGCTGAGCAAGGTCCTGGCCAAGCTCAACGAACTGCGCGGCGACATGTCGCTGGCCGATGCGATCGTGCTGGCCGGATCGGCTGCGGTCGAGAAGGCCGCGCGCGATGCCGGCCACGACGTTTCGGTGCCGTTCCTCGGCGGTCGCGGCGATGCGACGCAGGAGTGGACCGATGTCGAGAGCTTCGTGTGGATGGAGCCGCAGGCCGATGGCTTCCGCAACTACCTGAAGACGCGTCATCCGGTGAAGACCGAGGAGCTGTTGCTCGACAAGGCGTCGCTGCTCGGCCTGTCCGCGCCGGAGATGACCGTGCTGGTCGGTGGCCTGCGCGTGCTCGGCGCGAACTTCGGCGACGCGCCCGAGGGCGTCCTCACCGAGCGTAAGGGTCAGCTGACTAACGACTTCTTCGTCAACCTGCTCGACAACGACACGTTCTGGGATCTGGTCGACACGTCGAGCGACGAGAAGTTCATCGGCTACGATCGTGGTGGTCGCGAGAAGAAGTGGCAGGCGACCCGTACCGACCTCGTCTTCGGGTCGAACTCGCAGCTGCGCGCGACGGCCGAAGTCTATGCCGAGAACGGCCACGAGCAGAAGTTCGTTCGCGACTTCGTCAAGGCATGGGTCAAGGTCATGAACGCCGACCGTTTCGACGTCACGGCCAAGCCTGTCTCGTCCAACCAGGCGACCTGAGCTTCGGTGACATGAATATAAGCCGTGGTGGTTCGGACAATGTTCCGGAACACCACGGCTTAGCTATGACTGGCCTATGTAGTTCATAGGCAATTACACGGTACCCGCCCCTCGCTCGTCTCTGGGGCTATTGCGTTACACACGTACACGAGACGGTCTGCGAAAGCGCCGGTTATCAGATCTTCGCGAAGATGATCGCATTCGTCACGCCACTTCAGGAACGCCCAAAGTCACCCGTTTCGGCGGTAGACAGACGGATCGCGTGATCGTGACAGCGCCAACCAGAGAAGCCGATTTTGACAGGTTCCTGGTAAAGCTCATCGACCCAATTAAAGTTACGCAGATGCCTTAACTCACGGCGCAGTTCGTATGAGCAATTTTGCGCTAAATTTTATAGTTTTCGGCAAAGGCTCGGGAACGCTGAAGTCTCACAATTCTCGACGACGACGTGAGGATCACCGAGCGAGCCAGCCGCCATCGACGGCGAGGATGTGGCCTTGCACGTAGTTGGCTGCCGCCGACGACAGGAACACGGCCGCACCGCCAAGATCGCTCGCGTCGCCCCATTTCCCTGCCGGGATGCGGTCGAGGATCGAGCGGTTGCGGGTCTCGTCCGCCTGGAGTGCAGCGGTGTTGTTCGTCGCGATGTATCCCGGTGCGATCGCGTTGACGTTGATGCCCTTGGCCGCCCATTCGTTCGCGAGCAGCTTGGTCAGCCCGCCGATCCCCGACTTGGACGCAGTGTAGCTCGGCACGCGGATGCCGCCCTGGAAGGTCAGCATCGAGGCGATGTTGACGATCTTGCCCGAGCCTTGCGCGATCATGTGGCGGCCGGCGGCCTGGCACAGGAAGAACACCGACTTGAGGTTGGTGTCGATCACCGCGTCCCAGTCCGCTTCGGTGAAGTCGACCGCGTCGGCGCGGCGGATGATGCCGGCGTTGTTGATCAGGATGTCAAGACCGCCGAGCTTGGCCACCGTCTCGTCGACGACGCGCTGGACCGGTTCGATCGTCGACAAGTCGGCCGACACGATCTCCGCGTTCCGCCCGAGAGCGCGAATCTGCGCGACGGTATCCTCGGCAGGCGTGCGGCCGACACAGGCCACGTCCGCGCCGGCGGTCGCGAGCGCGAGGGCGATGGCCTGGCCGATGCCGGTGTTCGCGCCGGTGACGATGGCAACCTTGCCGGTGAGATCGAAGGGATTTGTCATGCTTTCTCTCTCATTCCCCCTCCCGCCTGCGGGAGGGGCTAGGGGAGGGGAAATGAGGGCCAACGCTCGTGGACACGCCCTCCCCCGACCCCTCCCGTGAACGGGAGGGGGGGAAGATTTACGCCAGCTGGCAGATATCCAGGACGTTCATGTCGGTATAATCCTGGTTCTCACCCGCCATCGCCCAGATGAACGCATAGGCCTTGGTGCCCGAACCCATGTGGATCGACCAGGGCGGGCTGATCACCGCTTCCTCGTTCGCCATCACGATATGCCGGGTCGCCTCGCCCTCGCCCATGTAGTGGAACACGCGGTCCTTCTCGAGATCGTCGAGCTCGAAGTAGAAATAGATCTCGCTGCGACGCTCATGGATATGCGGCGGCATCGTGTTCCAGACGGAGCCGGGCTTCAGGACGGTCAGGCCCATGACGAGCTGCGCGCTGTCGCAGATGCCGGGGATGACCATCTGGTAGATCGTGCGCTCGTTCGAGTCCTCGAGGCTGCCGCGCTCCAGCGTGGTCGCATCACCGACCGAGATCACCCGCGTCGTGAACGCCTTGTGCGCCGGGCACGATGCCAGATAAAAGCGTGCGCCGTCGCCGGAAAACTGCACGTCCTTCGCGCCCATCGTCACGTACAGGCAATCCTTGTTGCCAAGCGTGAACGTCTCGCCGTCGACCGTGACGGTGCCCGTGACCTTGCCGACGTTGACGACCGCGAGTTCGCGACGCTCCAGGAACGGGTGCCCTGCCGCCGATGCCGGCTCGGCCTGGTCGGGCAGCTTCACCGAGCCGCTAGCGACGGCGACGCCGCCGATCACGAAGCGTTCGGCATGAGTGTAGTTGAGCACGCACTCACCGTCGCGGAACAGGTCCTGGATCAGGTACCGGTCGCGCAGTTCGTCGTTGGAGACGCACTCCATCATGTCGGGGTGCGTGGCGTAGTAGGTGCGGTCGTACATGCGGGACTCCGATGGCCGAGAGATGGATGCCGGAAGCGACACCTCAGTTGATAGAACCGATACCGCTCCGCATATTTTGGCGCAAGTGACCACAATACGGGATTTTCAAATCAATCGCGACCGGCGTCGCCAAGACGGCGTTTGCCCAACTCCTCCGGCGATTGGATGGTCGAACGGTCGAGCGCCTCGGGGATCAACGTCAGACACTGGATTGCGGCGAGACCCCATTGCGCGGACGCGTTGGTCGAGACGCCGGGCCATTCGGTGACGTGCCCTTCGGTATGCCGCGGATCGCTCGGCCATGTGCCAAGCCCTGCATCGCCCGACAGGAACTCGCCCGCCGCTCGGGCAGCGAGTGTCGCATCCTGCGTTTCGTGCGCGACGTACGCGGTGAGCCGCGAATGAGCCTCACGGAGGTTGCGCGGGCCAAACGGTGCGCCGAATTTCGCGAGATAGTCGGCTTGGGGCGCGTTGTACCAGCGACAATAGTCGAGCCAGGCGGTCCGATAGCGCGGCACATCGAGCAGGCGGATCAGTTCGGAACTCACCTCGACAGCGCCGAATACCGCGTTCAGATGCGAGAGCCGGATACCGCGGTTCTGGTCGACGAACCGTCCCGAGGCGAGATCGAACGGCGCGCTGCCGGTCATCCAGCCGTGCGGCAGGCGGCCGATGCTGTCGAGCCCGGCGACGATCCGGTCGTGCCAGCGCGTATCGCCGGTCCGCTCCCATTCTGTCAGCCATGCCGCCGCGAGCGGGCACCAGGTCGTGCCGAACGTCATCTCGATCGTGCCGGCCGGCAGGATCGGCTTCTTCGCGCCCGGCACCTTGCGCCCGATCTCGACCTGTTGAAGCGTCTGGTCCGAGGTCAGCAGGTCGCGCATCAGGTCGCCGACGCGCTCGTCGGCGGTCAGGTAATAGAAGATGCGGCGATAGCTGGCGTTGCTGACGCGTGGCTGTTTCGAGCTGTCGCTCCAGTGCTGGACGCCGTGGCGCGTGCCCATGCCGGCGAAGCGACCGCCATGATACACGTCGACCTCGCCGGTGTGCCGCGTCATCGCCTCGGCAAAGCGGAACGCCTGCGCGTTGCCGGTGCGCAGGACCGAATACCAGAGCCAGAGATCGGGCGAGAGTTCGCTGTTGTCCCATGCGAACCCGCCGATATCGTACCGCCAGCGATGCCGGTCGCTGTCGTACGTGTGCATGATATCGCCGTGGTTCCAGAACCCGTACCAGGATCGGCGGTCGACCTCGCCCGCGTAGAAGTCGATCAAATTGTCGAGCTGGTTCTCGATCGCGGTGCGGTTCGGCGTCGAGCGATCGGGCAGGCCCCAGTCGCCGAACACGTGCGCGGCGTGGAGGTGTTCGGGGCTCGCCATCAACTGCGGCGGTGTCGCTTGAGCCTTCGCCATCTGCGCGAGCGTCGCGGTGTCGGGCGTCGCGGGCAACGCCCAGAGCGTCAGCTCGCTGGTACGCGCGATGCCCGACGCATCGTCCCAGCCGGGCTCGTAATCCTCATAGGTGACGGACAGCCCCTCGTTCTGTGCGGCGTATCCCTCCATCCCCATCGCGCCGTGATAGGGGCGCAGATCCATCGCCGGTGCTTCGGGCGACCACAACCACGCGGTCAGCCGCGCGGCATTGCGATCCGCCCCGTCGATGTGAAGTGCGGTAGGATGACGCTGCCAGAAATAGCGTTGGCCGATTGCGACGCCGCCGTCGGGACCGCCGACATAGGCGAGCCCAGGCACCCGCGCGCCCCTCATCGGCGTCGATCCAGCCCCTGCCCCGGCGCGGTCCGCTTGGTCAGTTGCCAGCCATTGGCGTTGGGCTGTTCGAGACGGAAGTCGCCCCAGGCGGGGATTCGTTCCAGCGTGTCGCGCACCGCTGGCGCCATCGTTGCGAGCGGCGGCGTAGCGTGGCCAGCGATCTGCGCCTCGCGGAACGCACGGCCAGGATCGCGACGCAGGCCGGTGAGCGGTCGGACACCCTCGGCGAACATCTGGCCGTCGGTGGCGATGCGGACGTGGCGATCGTGGAGCGCGCCACGCATCGGCACGGACGCCTGCACGCCCAGGCTCGCGAGAAAGTCATGGCCCGCATTGCCGTCGAACACGAAGCTGTGGACGATCCGCAACGCCGCCGATCCGGCATAGGCATAGAGCCGCACCGTAAAGGGGAGCCAGCGACGATCGGCCATCGCGTGCCGCCCCTCGATCTTGACGACCGCGCGGACGGGTCCGCGTTGCTCGATGCTGACCTTTTCGATCTCGCCGGCGAACGACACGGGTTCGCCGTGGAGCGGGTCGGACTTTACCGAACCGACTAGAGAAACGGCGCCGAGCACGGGCCGCCCGGACTGGCTCGCCGAGCGGACCAATGCGGGGCCGGTGCGACCGATCTCCCAGCGCAGGTCGCCGACGTCGATGAGCACGGCATCGGTCGTCTCGGTGACCTTCACCGCGCGCGCCGGTGTCGTCGCCCGACCGCGCGTGACGATCAGGCCAGCGGGCGCGACATCGGCGGGTATCGCGTGGGCGGTCCACTTGATCGAACCGTCGGGCCAGGTCGCGGTGGTCCAGGTCTGCGCGGGTATGTCGGCACCATCGGCGGTGCGAACCGCAAGCGCGGTGTTGCGCTTCAAGACGCCGCGCGGCCAGGCGATGCCGAACGTCTGCCCCAAGTGCATCGTCGGCGCAGTCCCGTCGATCCAGCGGATCGGCGCGGGCTGGAACACGCGCGCGGGCGCGGCATCGAGCCGGACCGGCAGCAACGCGGTCGCACCGCCGAGCAGTGCGACCTTCAGCGTATCGCGCCGCGTAGGGTTCATTGGGGTCATGATCGTCTCCATCAGCGGCGCGTGATCGACAGGTGGCGAATGCGCAGGTGGCTCCACGTGGTCCGCAGCCCGAACTGGCCGGACGCATAGGGTTCGGGATCGTCGAGCGTGAACACCCGCCGCCCGTCGCGCTCGACCGCGACCGTCCGCCCGTCCGCGATCAGCCGGATCGTCGTCCAGCGATTGGGCTGAAGCATGTCGGCGGTGTCGCGCCTGTCGTGCTGGGGCAGCAGCGGGCGATCCCCGACGCGGCCGACATAGCGGCGGAAGCGGGTCGTCGTGTTCCGGTTGCCTCCGATACCGACATAATAGGTGCGCAGGCTGTCATAGTCCGCGAAGGCGCCGCTGCGGCGGTGGACGAGAACGGAACTCCCGTCGTCTTCACGGGCCATCCAGAACGCGTTGAGGTCGCTGACTTTGTCGTTTGCGCCACCCTGCGATACCGCCAACGCTTCGAACCGAATGACGACCAGTCCCGCGACCGGCTTGCGCCACCAGAGCGTCAGGCCCTTCGCGGTATCGATGTCGATGATCCCGCCGCGTTCGGTGACTCGCGCCGCGGGGTCCTCGGCCTCGACGACCCAATCGGCGAGCGGCTGGCGGGCGATCGACATCGACGGCACGCTGGCGAGGATACCCGCTGCGATGTGAAGCCGTGCATTCAAGCGCATGCTGCCCTCCCCATGCGCTGTCATCGCGCTCCGCCATTGCATAGGCCGCGAAATCGCCGCCGCCAAGTTCGTGCCGAATATTAGTTAGGCATTCCACATGATGGTTATGTCATCGAGATGCCGGTTGCTCTTTTCGGAACGGCGTCGCATCATGCGGGAAAGAAGACACGGGAGAGTGTGGGTGAAGAACGGCCGGTTGATAGCCATCGCTCTGGGTGCGCCTGCGTTGGTCGGAGCCGCCCCCTGCCCCGATGCGGATCTTCATCGCCAGCGACTCGACCGCGCAGGACTACAAGGCGGATCGCTATCCGCAGTCGGGTTGGGGAACGATGCTGCGTTGTGCCGTGGCGCCAAACGTCAGCATCGAGAACCGCGCGATTGGCGGGCGCAGCACCAACAGCTTCATCCGTGAGGGGCCGGCTCGACAAGATCGCCGCGGACCTGCGGAAAGGCGACACGCTGCTGATCCAGTTCGGTCACAACGATGCGAGTGTCGACAAGCCCGAACGCTTCACGACTATCGAGCAGTATCGCGCGAACCTCCGCCGCTTTCTCGACGTCGCCAGCCATGCGGGTGCGAAGGCGGTGATCCTGACCCCGGTCGCGCGACGCGATTTCAAGGACGGGGTCGAGCAGCCGAGCTTTCCGACCTATGCCGACGCGGCGCGACAGGTGGCGCATGAGACGCGGACTCCGCTGATCGATCTCGGCAAGACGTCACAGGCCTGGGTGCAGGCGGCCGGGGCCGACGCGGCAAAGGGCTATTATTTGCATTACACCGGCGCAGCAGGAGCGCCCGGCTATCCCACCGGCGTGGCCGACGACACGCATTTCAGCGAAATCGGCGCACGGCGGGTTGCCGATCTGGTGGCAACCGGGCTCCACCGTCTGAAGCTGCCGATCGCGCGGTACGTGACGCCTGGGACTCCTGCCCTGACACGCGCGACGCCGGCGGGTGGCCCGTCGTGCGGCTGATCGGCGCGCTGGCTCTGGGACTTACGTTAACGAGTACCGCAGCCGAAGCGCAGGTACGACGGTTCGTGTTCGGTGGTGGCTCGGCCCCGAAAGACGCAGTGTCGGTGGCGGCCGGGCGCGTCTATGCGGACGGCTTCGGTTTTGAGGGCGGCAATCCAGCGTTGTTCTCGGTCGCGGCGCCGCCGGGCAATTACCGGGTTACGGTGACCCTCGGCCTTCCCAAGATGCGTACCGACACCAGTATCAAGGCGGAGTCGCGGCGATTGATGCTCGACGCGGTCGTCGTGCCGGCGGGGCGATCGATCACGCAGAGCTTCGTCGTCAACGTCCGCAACGCCGCACTCACCCCGCCGCCGCTGAACGCGCCGGGTGGGACCGCGGTGCTGCTCAAGCCACGCGAGCGCGGTTCGTTCAGTTGGGACGACCGGCTGACGCTGGAGATGCTTGGGACGAAGCCCGGCGTGACTGAGATCACGATCGAGCCGATCACGGTGCCGACGATATTCCTGCTCGGCGATTCCACCGTCACCGACCAGCCGGCCGAGCCTGCCGCCAGTTGGGGGGCAGATGCTCCCCGCGTTCTTCCGTCCGGACATCGCCGTCGCCAATCACGCGGAATCGGGTGAGACGATGAAATCCTTCATGACCGAGTTGCGTTTCGCCAAGGTGCTGGAGTCCGCGAAGCCGGGCGATTGGGCGCTGATCCAGTTCGGGCATAACGACCAGAAAGCGCAGTGGCCGCAGACCTACGCCGCGGCCGAGACGACCTATCGTGATTATCTCCGCGCGTGGATCGCAGAGTTTCGTCGACGGGGCGTCGAGCCTGTGCTCGTGACCTCGCCAGAGCGGCGGATGTGGGCGGGCGAGAAGATCCGCCCGACTCTCGCGGAGTATGCCGCGGCGGTGAAGGCGGTCGGCGCGGAATTGCGCGTGCCGGTGATCGACCTGAATGCCGCGAGCATCCGCTTCTACGAAGCGCTCGGACCGACGCGCGCGCCGCTCGCGTTCAACGATGGCGGCAAGGACGCGACGCATCACGACAATTACGGCGCGTGGATGCTTGCGCGCGCGGTCGCGGCGGGCATTGCTACCGCGAAACTGCCGCTCGCCGAGCATCTGAAGCCGGACCTGACAGCATTCGATGCGGGCCATCCGCCCGATCCTGCCACGTTCCGGCTTGCGCCGAGCGTGGCGCATGACTCCACGCGACCGGACGGAAACTGAGATGACCACGCGACGTACAATCCTGGCCGGTGGTCTCGCCAGCGGACTGACGAGCCTGCTGCCGCTTCGCGCTTTCGCACAGGGCACGACGCTGGCGGTGGAGCGGTTCGCGCTCTGGCCTGGTGCGGCACCCGGAGCCCCGATACCGGCGGTCGTCGACCAGTGGGTCAAGCGTTCGCCGACCGGCGCGGCGGACGACATCGCCTGGCCGCATGTCGCGACGCCGATGCTGACGGTGGTGCGACCGGCCAAGCCCAACGGCGCCGCGGTGCTGATCTGTCCCGGCGGCGGTTACGCACGCGTAGCGGTCGGCCGGACCGGCGGCGGTATCGCACGCGACTTCGCGGCGCGCGGCATCACCGCGTTCGAGCTGCTCTATCGCCTGCCGCACGATGGCTGGGCGGCGGGTCCTGATGCGCCGTTGCAGGATGCGCAGCGGGCGATGCGCGTGATCCGTACGGGGGCGGGCACGCGCTGGACAGTCGACCCGGCGCGCGTTGCCGTCACAGGCTTCTCCGCTGGCGGGCATCTCGCGGCACGGCTGGCGTCCCGGTCGGGTACGCCGAGCTACACGCCGATCGACGCGGCCGACCGCCTGTCCGCAAAACCAGCGATCGCGGGGCTGTTCTTTCCCGTCGTGACGATGCTCGACGACGGCGTGCATGCGCAATCGCGTCGCGAATTGCTGGGTCCGCACGCCGCCGATCCAGCCTGGCAGCGCCGCTATTCGACGCAGCTGGATCTCCCGGTCGACATGCCGCCGAGCTTCGTGATGGCGAACGCCGACGATCCCGCGGTGCCGGCGCGCAACAGTATCCTGCTGTACGAAGCGCTGCATGCCGCCGAAATTCCCACCGAACTGCTGGTGTTCGAAAAAGGCGGCCATGGCCCTCCTGCCCCGCACCGCGACGGCACGTCGATACCGTGGATGGACCTTTTCCTGGCCTGGTCGCGCGACCATGGCTGGCCCGCGTGACGACAAGGATCTGACGATGCGAAACAGTGTATTCGGGCTGAGCATCGCGCTCGCCGTCGCCGCGCCCTCGATCGCGGCGGCGCCCGCGTCGTGGATCGATGCCAAGACCGGTCACAAGATCCTCCGCCTGTCCGACGCGCCCGGCAATTACGCGCTGTATTTCAACTACAACGCCTACACGCCGCAGGGCGACCTGATGATATTCCAGAATGCCGACGGTATCTCGGTGGCGGATACGAAGACATGGGCGGTCAGATCCTTGCTGCACCGGCCGGGCGCTCACCTGCTGTTCGCCGGTCACAAGACACGCACCGCGTATTTCTCCGAACAGGCCAAGGGTGGCGACGACGCGCTGATCACGATTTATGCCGCCGACATCGATACGGCCAAGGTCCGCAAGATCGCGGTGGTGCCGAAGGGCAGCCGCATCGATACGCTCAACGCCGACGAGACGTTGCTCGCCGGACAGGTCGCATCGCGCGACATTCCGCTCCAGCCCAACGCGGCGGGGGGTCGATATCAAGACCGGACAGACGGCCTACGCGGCGAACTGGCCCGACGGCCGGCCGATGGTCTATGCCGACGCCAAGGAGTTCCGGCTGAACCAGCGGCTCGACGCCGAGATCCCGATGGAGATCTTCACCGTCGACGTGACGACCGGGCAGCGGCGCAGCGTGGTGAAGGCGACCGACTGGCTCAACCACCTGCAATTCTCGCCGACCGACCCGACGCTGCTGATGTATTGCCATGAGGGACCGTGGCACCGCGTCGATCGAATCTGGACCATTCGCACCGATGGCAGCCAGATGACCAAGGTCCACGCGCGGACGATGAACATGGAGATCGCCGGCCATGAATTCTGGTCGCCCGACGGCAAGACGATCTGGTACGATCTGCAGACACCGCGCGGCGAGGATTTCTGGCTCGCCGGCTACGACGTCGCCACCGCCAAGCGCCGTTGGTATCATCTCGAGCGCAACGAATGGTCGGTCCACTACAACGTCTCGGCGGACCAGAAACTGTTCTCGGGCGACGGCGGCGACAGCGAGATGGTCGCGCACGCCCCCGACGGGAAGTGGATGTACCTCTTCCGTCCGAAGCCCGTGCCCGACGTCGCCGGGATCCGCGCCGACAATGCCGACAGCCTGATCGAAGCAGGGACCTTCGCCGCAGAGAAACTCGTCGACATGGGCAAGCAGGATTACAAACTCGAGCCTAACGCGCGCTTTTCGCCAGACGGGAAATGGCTGATCTTCCGCGCGAACATCGAGGGCAAGGCGGCGATCTACGCAGTGGAGACCGCCAAGCCCGGACCCTGACGGCGGCAGCCTCAGTCGGCGTCGTTCGACGGCCTGAGGCTGCCCGGAAAATAGCCGAGATGTGGCGGCTGGTTATAGGCGGTGTTCTGCCACGCGACGCCCGCGCGGTAGACCGGGTCCTGCATCAGCGTCACGAGGCGGTGCCTGGTTGGGTACGGCGTCACGTAGATGCGCAGTTCGCGGTTGTCGGCCGAGCGCCACACCACCTCCCTCGCGCCAGTCGCCGAGAATGTCCGCCTGTAGCGCAGGGGTTGGATTTGGTGCCGTTATTCGATGCGACGTCGGTCGGATGCAGCAACGGCGTAGCGGTGCCCGTCTTCCAGTTCCATTTGCTGATCGTCGTCCCGTCGAGCAGTTCCTGGAGCAGGTCGCCGTCCCAATAGAGCGCGAAGTTGGTCTGGCGCGGCGCCGGACCGATCGCGTTGCCCTTCACGTCGAACAGGTCGCGGCTGTTCGAGCCCCACAGCTCGGCCCCGACATGGCGCGGATCGATATCCGCGGCGAGCCCGCGGCCGGTATCGGTATCGGCTGGCTTGGTCCACAGGATCGAGCCGGTGCGCGCGTCAAGCAATGCCGAGCCGATCCCGCCATTGGTCTTCACCTGTTCGTGCACGCCCCATTTTTCGAGCCCCGGACGCAGCGGATCGAGATCGGCGATGCTCAGCTGGTGGTTGCCGCGGTCGGCATAGTCGGCGTTACCCGGCGCCGCGCTGTCGAACAGCCAGCGCTTGGTCAGCTTGCCGCCGCGATAATCCCAGGCGGCGATCGCGGTGCGCGCATAATAGCCGCGGCCGAAGATCATGCTGGGATGCCGTCCATCCAGATAGGCCGTGCCCGCGAGGAACCGGTCGGAGCGGTTGGCATAGCCATCGCCCCAGGTCTCGCGCATCTGCTCGAAGCTCGGATTGCCGCCGGGAAAGCGCGGCGGATCATAGGCCGCGGTGGCGAGCGCCTTGCCGGAGCGGCCGTCGAACACCGTCAGATATTCCGGGCCTTTCATAATACGTCCGACGAGCGGAGCGACCTTGGTGCCGTCCGCGAGCACCTTCGCGCCGGTCTTGTCGGGTTGCGGGACTTCCCCGTCGCGACCGCGCCAGTCCGCCTTCGCATCGCCGATCGTGACTCCGGTGCCGTCGACGGTGCCGTCCGCGGTCTTCATCGCGACTTCGGCGCGGCCGTCGCCATCGTAATCGGCGACCTGGAACTGTGTGTAGTGCGCTCCCGCACGGATGTTGCGGCCGAGGTCGATCCGCCAGAGCCGCTTGCCGGCGAGCGTATAGGCGTCGACGAAAACGTTGCCGGTATAACCCGCTTGGCTGTTGTCGTGGCTGTTGGTCGGGTCCCATTTCAGGATCAGCTCGTAACGCCCGTCGCCATCGAGATCGCCGACGCTGGCATCGTTGGCGGTATAGGAGAACGCCTCGCCATCGGGCGTCGTCCCGCCGGGCGGGGGCACGAGCGGGATCGAGAGATATCCGTTCGGTGCCATTAGCGCAGGCGCGCTCGGCGCCGCCGTCTTGCCGCCGACGATAGAGCGAATTGTATAGCGTGCGCGATCGTTGCCCTCGCGATCTACGAACGACGTCGCGTCGGCGACCGGCTGCGATGTGATCTTGCGGCCGTCGCGATAGACGTCGAAGCGGGTCGCGGACGGATCGTCCCGCAACAGCCGCCAGCTGACGAGCCAGCCGCCGTCCTTCGCGGGCGTGGCGACGACGCCGCGATCGAGCCGCTCTACCGCATGGGACGGCGCTGCGGCCAGCGCGGGCGTCGCAACACCGACCATGAGCGCCAGGAACGCGCGGCTGCCTATCGTCATCATCATCTCCATCGCGGCGTGCCAATTATCGCACTTATCCCAATTATTATGATTGCCCTTCAGGAAATGGCAAACTAATAAACGGGACAGAGCTTCACAATATGGTTTTTCGTCGGTCATGGTACCGGCATTGGCGACGGTAACGACCGCGCCGAGACGAGGGGATGATGATGACTGGACCCAGCACAGAAATCGATCGCGCAACATGCCGCAAGGCCTGCCGCGCCCGTGCCTTGTCTACGCGCCCAGCCGGCTAGCCCAGCCACCTAGCATGGTGAATTCACGATGGGCCGGCTACCGCATGCGTCGCCGCCCGGAACGTCTTTCGGGGGAAATATGATGACACTTCACACTTGTTCGGTGCGCAATCTGGCGATCACGACGTCTGCACTGGCGCTGATGCTGGGCTCGGCGACCGCCGCTACCGCCCAGACAACTGCACCTACGGCGCCCGCGACGGACGTTGCGCAACCCGCACAGAAGCCCGCGCCCGACGCGAGCCTGCCGGACGGCGCGACCTCTGAAGACATCCTCGTCGTCGGCACGCGCGCGTCGCTGCAATCGGCGATCGCCCGCAAGCGCAAGGCCGGTACCGTTGTCGACTCCATCGTCGCCGACGACATCGCCAGCTTTCCCGACAAGAACCTCGGCGACTCGCTGGCCCGCGTCACCGGCGTGCAGCTCGATCGCGACTTCGGCGAAGGCACCAAGATTTCGATCCGCGGCGTCGAACCCGATCTGAACCGCATCGAGATCAACGGCGTCACCCAGGCCAGCGCCGATGGCAGCCGCTCGGGCGATCTGCGCGATCTCGCGACCGAACTCGTCAAGTCGATCGACGTCTACAAGGGCTATAGCGCCGACCTGACCGAAGGCGGTCTCGGCGGCACGGTCAGCGTCGAAACGCGCCGCCCGCTCGAACTGGCAAAGCCACTTCTCAGCGCAGTGGCCTCCGCGCAACATCTCGACACTGCACAGAAATGGCGTCCCCGCCTCACCGGCATCTTCGGAACGCCGCATTTCCTGCTCGATGGCCTCGGCATTCTGGGCACCGTCAACTACGAGAAGAAACAGCTCCGCCAGGACTATATCAGCAACACCAACTGGAAGCGGATCGCGGATTTCGATCGCTCGGACGAGAAGACCGTCGCCAACCCAGCCTACGCCAATTTCAACAGCTATGGCAGTTGCGCAGGCGTCGGCGGAGCGAATGCGGCAGCGGCGACGACGCGGCGACTGGCCTGCGAGACGCAGTTCTTCGACTGGGTCCCGACCGTGCCGCGCCTGCGCCAGCGCCGGATCGACGACCAGCGGCTGTCCGCCGATCTCCAGGTCCAGTATGAATTCGCGCCGAACTTCCGCGCATTTGCCGAAGCGATCATCACCAACCGCAAGCAGCAGTTCAACGACGTCAACTACTCGCTCGATCTCGGCCGTTTCGAGCGCTTCAACTACGACGCCGCGCTGCCGGTTGGACTGAACGGCGGGACGTCGCGTCCGCAGATCACCGCGGGCACCTCGACCAGCGAGAACCACGTCGTCACCAGCGCGCTGACCGCGCTCAATTCGGTCAATGTCGGCACCGCCGCTGCACCGGTCTGGAACGGCGCCAGCAACATTCTGGGCGTCCAGCGTCGCGATTTCACCTACGACCAGCGCACTCGATACTACCTGACCGGGTTCGACTGGACCTTCGACGATCTCAAGATCAAGGCGCTCGCGTCGCATTCGACGGGCCGAACCGTCAACAATACCAACCTGCTCGCCTATTCGACCGGCATCGGCGGGATCACCGTCGACCGCCGCAACGACCTCGGCATTCCGGTGTTCGTGTTCCCCGAGAACTTCGACCCGAATTCGACCGGCGCCTATGTCCGCCCCGGCACGATCAACGCGCCCGGACGGCAGGCTGGACCGACCGTCCAGTACCGCCCGGAGGACAAGAACAACAAGGAAGACCAACTCAAGCTCGACGCGGACTGGAACACCAACCTGCCGTTCCTGACGAGCATCGAATATGGCGGGCAGTTCCGCTGGCAGGAGTATGAGAACTACAACGGCGGCGGCTCGCGCCTGCTGACGCCAGCGGTTTCGGCGAATCCGTCAACCGGCGCCGCGGCCGTCCCTGCCGTGTATCAGACGAGTGCCAACGTTTCGTACACCACCGTCGTCACCGATACGCCGCCGGCCGTACGCGCCGCGAACACCTATTACATGACGCAGGCCCAGTACGCACAGTTCATCGCGGCCAATACCGGCGGCCTGCCGGGGGCGGGCCTGTTCACTGGGCTCAAGGGTGCGCCGGCGGGCCTGCCTTCGCAACTGTCCGTCCCGACGATCGACTTCGACCGACTGGGCCAGATTTATGACCTCTCGGGCTTCGATCAGGATCTGGTGCGCAACGCCGATGGCCAGTCGCAGATCCCGACCGTTTTCATCAAGGAAACCGTTGCCGCCGCATATCTGAAGGGTAATTTCGAGCAGGACGTCCTCGGCATGCGGTTCAGCGGCAATGCCGGCGTTCGCTATATCAAGACGACCGACAAGGGCACCGGCACCAACATCAGCCGGCAGACGCGGATCCGTCCCGGCACGGGCGTGCCCGGTATTCCCGCAATGATCGAAACGGTCACGCTTGCGGCAAACTCGCTGTCGTTGAAGAACAGCTACACCGACTGGCTTCCCGCGTTCAACGGCGCGCTGGAAATCACGCCGAACCTGACCTTCCGCGCAAACTGGGCTCGCAATCTCGCCCGTCCCAAGCCGACCGATCTGGTCCCCAACGTCAATTGTCTCGATGACTCGACCGATATTACCGGGCTGCAGGACGCCTGCACCGCGGGCAATCCCGACCTCGTGCCGTATCGCGCCGATCAATGGGAAGTGAACCTCGGCTGGTTCCCGAACAAGGACACCGCGGTCAGCATCGGGTATTTCAAGAAATACGAGAAGAGCTTCGTCATCTCGAACGTGACGCGCGGCGATGTCGATCTCTTCCAGGACGGCTCGCTGTTCACGGTGCGCCAGCCGGTCAACGGGTTCGGCGCGTTGCTGGACGGGATCGAAGGCAGCGTACAAACCGCCTTCACGTTCCTCCCCGCACCGTTCGATGGTCTCGGGGCCAGCGGCAACTTCACCTATGCACGCGCGATCCGGACCAACCTGACCAACGTCGCCACCGGTCAACCGCTCAACGACTATCCCGGCCTGTCGAAGTGGACCGCGAATGCGAGCATCTTCTACGACAAGGATTGGCTCAACATCCGCGTCAACTACAATTACCGGTCGAACTGGCTGGCGGTCGTGTCCGACGTCAACTTCGACAACAGCCCGATCTATCGTCGCGGCGAAGGCTATTTCGATGCCAAGGTGACGTTCCGATTCCCCGAGCAGCATACCCAGTTGTTCATGGAGATCCAGAACATCAACAAGGAGTCGTCGGCGAGCTACATCGACAAGGCTCGGCCGGTGGAATATTATTACGCCGGCCAGCGGTTCTTCGCCGGTCTCCAGCTAAAATTCTAGAGCGCTCCCTCCTCGGCCGACCGCCGCAAGACGATCGGCCATTTTTTCTCGGTTTTCCAATCGTGTAGCGGGGCCGGAATCGACGCAAGATTCGCCGATTGCCAGCATATAGGAGGCCGTCTTATGGAGTGGGCATGAACACTTCCACGACGAATATCGACAAGTCGGAGTCGGCCGGAAACGGCGTCGGTGCCGGCAGCCAGACGCTCATGCGCGGACTCGACCTGATCGAGGCGGTCAGCCACGAGGTACTGACGCTGAGCGAACTCGCGGCGAAGCTCGACCTGACCAAGAGCACGACGCACCGGCTGCTGAGTGCGCTGGTCGATCGCGGGTATCTCGCCTTCACACCGCGCTCCGGATACCGGCTCGGACCCAAATTATTGTTGCTCGGTACGCTTGCGCAGGCGCAGGCCGATCTGGTGCAGGTCGCACGACCCTATCTGGAGGAGCTGGCCGCCTCCACCGAGGACACCGTGCATCTCGGCGTGTTCGACGGTGACTTCGCGCTGTATCTCGACAAGGTGCCGGGGCGGCGGCGGATCACGATCTCCAGCCGGGTCGGCGATCGCCAGCCGCTGAGCTCGACCGGGCTCGGCAAGGCGCTGATGATCGATTCCTCGCCCAAGTATTGGCAGGAGCGCTTCGACGCGGACCAGGCGGCGGGTGCGCCCAGGGCCGACGCGAAAGTGTGGCGCGAGCGGATGCAAGGCTATGCGACATGCGGTCGTGCGTTCGATCTGGAGGAGAACGAGGATCAGATCCGCTGCGTCGCCGCCCCGATCCGCGATGCCGCGGGCAAGATCGTCGGCGCGATCAGCGTGTCGAGCGCTGCACAGTATATGAGCGACGACCGCATGACGACGCTGACCGACGAGGTTCGCGGCACCGCGGGCGCGATCAGTCGCGAACTCGGGTTCGAGCCGCCAACCGACTAACTGGGAGAAAATAATGTTGCTCGAAGGCAAGACCGTGCTGGTGACCGGCGCATCGGCAGGAATCGGCCGCGCGGTGGCGATCGGTTGTGCGCGACACGGCGCCGACGTCGCGCTGAATTTCGCGCGTGACGTGGCGTGTGCCGAGAGCGCCGTGGCCGAGATCGAGGCGCTCGGGCGGAAAGCCGTCGCGATCCAGGGCGACGCCGCCGATCCGGATACCGCGCGCGACTTCATCGACAAGGCCGTAGCGGCGCTCGGGCGGGTCGACGTGTTCGTCAACAACGCCGGGATCTGTCCGTTCCACGCATTCCTCGACATGCCGGTCGAGACGTTCGAGCGGACCATGCGCGTCAACCTGCATGGCGCGTATTACATGGTCCAGGCGGCGGCTAACCAGATGGTCAAGCAGGGCGATGGGGGCTCGATCATCGCGATGTCGTCGATCTCGGCTTTGGTCGGCGGCGAGTATCAGACGCATTACACCCCGACCAAGGCTGGCCTGCATTCGCTGATGCAGTCGGTCGCGATCGCGCTCGGCAAGCACGGGATCCGCTGCAACTCGCTGTTCCCGGGGACGATCCTGACGGACATCAACAAGGACGATCTCGCCGACGAGGCCAAGCGGTCGTACATGGAAAAACGCATCCCGCTGGGTCGGCTTGGCAAGCCCGACGATCTGGTTGGGCCTACCGTGTTCCTGGCGTCCGATCTCGCGCAATACGTCACCGGCGCCTCGTTGCTGGTCGACGGCGGCATGTACGTGAACCTGCAATAGGCGCGTTCGACGCCTCGCACATGACTCGCCGCGACGTCGGGTTGGGGATCGGCGCGGCGCTGCTTCCCTTCCCTTTGCATGCCGCGATGGTGATCGACGTGCGCAAACTCGGTGCGCGCGGCAATGGGCGGACGATCGACAGCACCGCGATCAACGGCGCTATTGCCGCCGCCGCCAAGGCCGGCGGGGGCACCGTGACCATCCCCGCGGGCCGCTATCTCTGCTTCTCGATCCGGCTCAAAAGCCATGTGACGATCCAGCTTGCCAAGGGCGCGGTAATCGAGGCGGCGGATCCCGCGCGGCATGCCGGACGCTACGGCCTGCCTGAGGACAATGGCGAGCAACTATACCAGGATTTCGGCCACAGCCATTGGCGTAACAGCCTGTTCTGGGGCGACGATGTCGAGAACGTCGCGATTGTCGGCCCCGGCCTGATCCACGGGCTCGGGCTGACACGCGACGGTCCCGGTGCGCGGTGGAAGGTGCAGACCGGCGAGCGGCCGCTGTCGATGCGCCAGATGAGTGCGACCGAAATCGCCCGGCTCGAACCCGATGCTGCGCGCATGAACGGTCTCGGCAACAAGGCTATCGCGTTCAGGAACGGCCGCAATATCCGACTGTCCGGCTTTTCGATGCTCAAATGCGGGCATTTCGCCATCCTCGCAACGGGCACGCGCGACCTGCACATCCACGACCTGACGATCGACACGGATCGCGACGGCATCGACCTCGATTGCGTCCAGCGCTCGATCGTCGAGCGATGCCGGGTCAACACGCCGAACGACGACGCGATCGTCATCAAGAGCAGTTTCGCGCTCGGCCGCGCGGTCGCTTCGGAGGACGTGACCGTGCGGCATTGCGCCGTCTCGGGCTATGATCTCGGCACGATGCTTGATGGCACGCGAAGAACGACGCAGCAACTCGCGCCCGACCGCGACCGCGTGACAGGGCGGATCAAGCTCGGGACCGAAAGCAACGGGGGGATACCGACGCATCCTGATCGAGGATTGCAGCTTCACCCACTGCCGCGGGCTCGCGCTGGAAACGGTGGATGGCGGGTTGATGGAGGACGTCGTCGCACGCCGCATCACGATGCGCGACGTGACGACCGCGCCGCTGTTCCTGCGGATCGGCGACCGACGCCGCGGTCCAGCCGGAACGCAGGTAGGTGCGATCCGGCGGGTAAAGCTAAACGACATCGACGCCACGGGGATCGATCACCGCTTCGCCGCGGCGATCGCCGGGCTGCCCGGCCATCCGGTCGAGGACATCACGTTATCCCGCATCCATCTGTCCTATCGTGGCGGCGGCACGCCCGAGGATGCCGCACGCAGGCCTGAAGACCTCGCCGGCGCCTACCCGGAGCCGAGCATGTTCGGCGTACTGCCCGCCTGGGGCTTGTGGGTCCGGCATGCGAAGGGCCTCGTGATCGACCGCCTCGACCTCGCCAAGACTTCGCCCGATGCGCGCCCGCCCTTCGCAACCGAGAATGCGACCGGACTTTCAATAACGCGGACGCCGCTCTGGCGCGGTTAGCGTTTGACCTGAGCCCGGAACGCCTTTACCAAATCGTACATAGCAATACCACATAGTGGATTGGGAGGGTGCGATGTCGATCCATGCGTTCAGGATGCAGCTGAAGCCCGGCGTGGTCGATGAATACCGCAAGCGCCACGACGAGATCTGGCCCGAACTGTCCGCCTTGCTGACCGAAAGCGGCATCCATGACTATTCGATCTTCCTCGACGAGGCGACGCTGGCGCTGTTCGCCGTCCTGAAGCTCGCCGAACCGAACACCCGCGATGCCCTCCCCCGATCACCCGGTGATGAAACGCTGGTGGGACCACATGGCGCCGCTGATGGAGGTTGAGGATAACAACCGCCCGAAGGAATGGTCGTTGCCGCTGATCTTCCATCATGCTTGATCGTACACGCCTGATCGGGCTGGCACTCGCCACCGCGCTGACGCCGGTCGCCGCGACGGCGCAGGTCGCACGCCCAACGCAGAATCTCGCCGCGCCGGTCAAGACATTCGGCCGCGTGTCGTACGATGCACGGTCGCTGATGATCGATGGCAAGCGTCAGGTGATCTGGTCGAGCGAATTTCACCCGTTCCGCCTGCCCAGCCCCGATCTGTGGCGCGACATCCTGCAGAAGATGAAGGCGAGCGGGTTCAACACCGTCGCGCTGTATTTCGACTGGGGATATCACAGCCCGAAACAGGGCGTGTACGACTTCACCGGCATCCGCGACGTCAAGCGCGTGCTGGCGATGGCGCAGGAAGAAGGGCTCTACGTCATCACCCGCGCCGGGCCGTATGTGAATGCGGAATTGTCGCGCGGCGGGTTTCCGGGCTGGCTGGTCAACCAGAAGGCCCGCGCGAGGACCGACGATCCGGCCTACCTCGCGGCGGTCGATGAGTGGCTCGGCCACGTCAACGCGATCATCGCGCGGCACCAGATCAACGGCGACGGCAAGGGCCATAGCGGCAGCGTCATCCTCCACCAGATCGAGAACGAACTGGCGCTGACCACGCCCGCGCAGCGCCGCTACATGGACCATCTCTACGCCAAGGCACGCGCCGACGGCATCACCGTGCCGCTGTTCCACAACGACCAGGGCCGCAACGGATACTGGGTGCCCGAAAGCTCGACCGTCGCGAACGTCGTGAAGGGGCCGGGCGATCTCTACGCGTTCGACGGCTATCCAGGTGGCACCTGCACCGTCGCGGGCACGCCGACGCGCGGCGTCGCGGCACCCGACTGGGGGTTCTACGGTCCCGGCGGCGCAAAGGGCGGCGCGTCCGCCTCGCCCGACACGCCGGCCTTCCTCGCCGAGTTCGGTGGCGGCTGGTTCGATTACTGGGGCTCGAACGGCGGCTACGAATGCAACGCCATCCAGCGCGGCAAGCGATTCCAGCGCGTGTTCTACGGCACCAATCTCGCCAACGGCATCGACATCCAGAGCTTCTACATGGGCTATGGCGGGACGAGCTGGGGCTGGCTCCCCGCCCCGGTCGTGTTCACGAGCTACGATTACGGCGCGGCGATCTCCGAAGCGCGCGAGGTGCGCAGCAAGGCGGAGGAGATGAAACAGCTCGGCGGGCTGATCGCCGCGGTGCCTGACCTAGCGGGCATGGTCCCCGCCGCGCCGCTGCAGGTGTCGTCGCCGAACGTGCAGGCGTATCACAACCGCAGCCCGGAGAGCGATGCGCGCTTCCTGATGGTGACGCACAAGCCGTCCAACGGCCAGACCGACGACCGCTTCACGATCACCGCCGACCTGCCCGACGGGCGCTACACCTTCCCGCAGGCCGAGCCGATGCGGCTGAACGGGTTCGACGCGAAATGGCTGGTTGCGGGGGGTTAATCTCGGCGGGCAACGGCTGGTCTATTCGACGTCCGAATTGCAAGCCGCGCTGACGATCGATCGCGGCGACGTGATGCTGCTGTACGGTCGCGCTGGAGAGACCGGCGAGACGGTGTTGCGCTATGCGTCCGCACCGACGGTGACACTGCTCGAAGGCACCGCCACCAGCGCGTTCGACGCAGCGAAGGGCGATCTCCGGCTCGATTATACGCATGCCGGGCGCGCGGTAGTGCGAATTACCGGTGGCGGGCGCCCTGCCCTCACGCTGATCATCGCCGACGAGGCCGAGGCGGTACGCTATTGGCGGGGCAGCGACGCGGTGCTCGTGCGTGGGCCCGCGTTGCTGCGCTCGACCAAGGCGACCGGCGGCACGCTGGCGCTGACCGGCGATACTGCCGACACGACTCCGCTCGAAATCTGGGCTCCTACCGCGCTTCGGTCCGCGCAATGGAACGGCACCGCGGTTGCTACGAAAGCGACGGTGATCGGCAGCCGAACCGCGACGGCGGCATTGCCCGGTCCCGCCCCGGTCGTACTCCCGGCGCTGACCAATTGGCGGATGGCGCAGGGTTCGCCCGAAGCCACACCCGGATTCCGACGACAGCAGCTGGCAGGCGATCGACGGACGCGGCAGTGCGACGACGACCGCAAAACCCGATGGCCAACCGAACCTGACGATGGACTCCTACGGCTTCCACGACGGCGACGTCTGGTATCGCGGCCGCTTCACCGGCACGCCCGATGCGAAGCAGATCGCGCTGTTTTACGGCGCGGGGGGTCGGGGATGGTACAGGTCTGGGTCGATGACCAGTTCGTTGGCCAGAATGAGCTGCCGAGCGGCCTGCCGCGGCCGATCACGACCGGGCTCGCGCGGTTCGACTTGCCCGCCTCCGCACAGTCGAACGGCGAGCATGTCGTCAGCGTCATGGTGCGCAACAACGGGCATAATTGGGACCTCGATTCCGACGATTATCACAAGGAAGCGCGCGGGCTGGTTTCCGCATCGATCGAGGCGCCGGGCGGGCGCAGCTTCGGCGTACCGATCGCGTGGAAGATCCAGGGCAAGCTCGGCGGCGAGGAGCTCCCCGATCCGGCGCGCGGCCCCGCCAACAACGGCGGCCAATATGGCGAACGGTTCGGCTGGCACCTGCCGGGCTTCGACGACAAGGCCTGGGTCGCAGCGACCATCCCCGCCACCACGGCGACGCCCGGCACGACCTGGTATCGTACGCGGTTCGATCTCGCCGTGCCGAAGGGCCAGGACACGACGATCGCCCTCGCATTCGGCGACACGACGACCCCGCGCTCGGTCGCCCGCTACCGTGCGCTGCTGTTCGTCAACGGCTGGAACATGGGGCAGTTCATCGCGCATGTCGGACCGCAGCGCGTGTTCCCGATCCCCGAGGGCATCATCAACCACCACGGCGCGAACACCGTCGCGCTCGCGGTCACGTCCGACGGCGCGCCCGGCGATGCGATCGAGCAGGTCCGCCTGGTGACGATGCGCACCGTCAAGGGCGGCGTGCCGGTGCGGATGGTCGCGGCACCCGACCGGCTCGGCGCCGCCAAATGATCACGCGCAGAACATTTGGTGCGGGCGCTGGGGCAGCCTGTCTCGCCAGCATCGCACCAGCTGCAACGGTCGCACGCGGCACAAGGCCATGGCCCTATCTGACCGGCGCGGACGTCTCGTGGATCCCGGAGGACGAGTTCGCCGGCGCGACGTATTTTGAGAACGGTGTCGCCAAGGACCCGCTCGCAATCCTGCGCGATGCGGGGTTCAACGCGATCAAGCTGCGGCTGTTCGTCGATCCTGCTAAGGGGTATTCGAGCGGCAAGCCGGGCGGGCCGTGGTGCGACCTGCCGCGCACGATCGCGTTCGCCAAGCGGATCAAGGCCGCCGGTTTCCACCTGTCGCTGACGCTGCATTATTCAGACACTTGGGCCGACCCGCAGCATCAGGACAAGCCCGCCGCCTGGGCTGCGCTCACCTTTCCCCAACTGGTCGAGGCAGTCCACCGCCATACCGTCGACGCGCTGTCGGCGATGAAGCGCGCAGGCGCCGCACCCGATCTGGTCGTGATCGGCAACGAGACGACCTTCGGCATGCTCTGGCCCGACGGACGCGTGCCGCTGACCATCCCTACCGGCAATCCGCAGACCGATGCGGTGCACATGAACGTGCCCGGCGCAGGCGGGTACGACCGGTTCGCGATGCTGTTGAAAGCCGGGATTGCAGGCGCGCGCGAAGCGACGCCCGAGGCGCGGGTGGCGGTGCACAATCATCTCGGGCGGCATTGGCCGATCGTCCGCTACTGGATGGACAATCTCCTTCAGCGCGGCGTCAAATTCGATGCCACCGGCTTCTCCTGTTACCAGCAACAGGCGCAGGGCGACTGGGCGCGAACCTTTACCGAGTTCGCCAAGGCCTATCCCGAACATGGCTTCCTCGCGCTCGAATATTCGTCGCGCAAACGCTACGTGAACGACCTTGTCCACGCACAACCGCACGGCTGGGGCAGCTTTATTTGGGAGCCGACGCGGCACCAGGAAGCGATCTTCACGCATAATGGCACGCCCGCCGGCGAAGGGCCCAAGCCCGACCTCCTCTCGCAGGGGATCAACGCCGCCGAAGCGCCCGGCGCCGTGACGACACCAATCGTGCCGACGCCACCGAACGGCACGACGCCGTCGACCGGTCATGGCGGCCGCTACGAAGCGGACCCCGAATTTCTCACCCTCTATCGGACGATGGCGCGCGACTACGGGCTCAGCCCTGCGCGTCCCAACAGGAGACTATAAGTGGCTGCCCTCACCCATAACGTGCCGCGCGCGGACGTGACCGCCGCGATCGCCAAGCTGATGGACAACCTCGTCAACATCAAGGACGAGACCGGCGAGTTCCTGCTGCGCCTCGAAGACGGCCGGGTCATCGACACCAAGGGCTGGGCGGGCTGGGAATGGACCCACGGCGTCGGCCTGTTCGGGATGTGGCGCTATTACGAGCAGACCGGCGACGCGGGCGCGCTGGCGATCATCAAGCAGTGGTTCGAGGATCGTTTCGCCGAGGGCACGCCGACCAAGAACATCAACACCGTCGCGCCGTTCATCACGCTCGCCTATCTCTACGAGCGCGAGCCGGATCCGCGCTACATCCCCTATCTCGACACCTGGGCCGAGTGGCTGATGGCACCGGACGGATTGCCCAAGACCGAGGAGGGCGGGTTCCAGCATATCGTCTATAACGACGAGAATCCGGGCGAGATGTGGGACGACACGCTGATGATGTCGGTGTTGCCGCTCGCCAAGATCGGCCTGCTGCTCAACCGCCCGCACTATGTCGAGGAGGCCAAGCGGCAGTTCCTCGTCCATATCAAATACCTGTTCGACAAGAAGACCGGGCTCTGGTTCCACGGCTGGGACTTCAACGGGCGGCACAATTTCGCGGAGGCGCTGTGGGCCCGCGGCAATTGCTGGGTGACGATCGCGATCCCGGAGATCATCGAGATCCTCGACCTGCCGGTGGGCGACGCGTTCCGCACCTTCCTGACCGATACGCTCGCAGCGCAGGTGAAGACGCTCGCCGAGACGCAGGACGAGAGCGGCCTGTGGCACACGCTGGTGATGGACCCGACCAGCTATCTCGAGGCGTCGGCGACCGCGGGCTTCGCCTACGGCATCCTGAAGGGCGTCCGGAAGGGCTATCTGCCGCGCCACTATGAGACGGTCGGGATCAAGGCCGTGCAGGGCGTGCTCGCCAATATCGACGAGGCCGGCGAACTGAAGCAGGTCAGCTTCGGCACAGCGATGGGCGACACGCAGCAATTCTACAAGGATATCGCGCTCACCTCGATGCCTTACGGCCAGAGCCTCGCGATGGTCGCGCTCGCCGAGTTCCTGCGGACCTATATCTGACCCTGCGGCGTGCCTTGCTTGCGGCCGCGCTGTGGCTCGGGGCACCAGCCTCGGCCGAGCCGGTCGCACGTCTCGTGTCGTTCGCGCCCGGGGCGGGTCTCGCACTGGCGGACGCGCAAGGCATCGCGCGCGTGGTGACCGCGCCGGGTGACCACGAGGTCGTCCGGATCGCCGCCGCCGACCTGACGAGCGACCTCCGCCGCGTGACCGGTGCCACGACTGCCAACGGCACGCAGATCTGGCTCGGCACGCTCGGTCGCAACCCCGCGATCGACCGGCTGGTCCGGCGGGGCACGCTCGACGTCTCGAAACTGCGCGGCGCGTGGGAGAGCTTCGTGATCGCCACCGTCGCCAACCCCGCACCCGGTATCCCGGCAGCGCTGGTGATCGTCGGCAGCGATCGTCGCGGGACCGCGTTCGGCGCGTACGAGCTGTCACGCGCGATCGGTGTGTCGCCGTGGCATTGGTGGGCCGACGCCACGCCCGAGCATCACGCCGCGATTTATGCGGCGACCGGTCTCCACCGCTTCGGGCCGCCGTCGGTCCAGTATCGCGGGATTTTCCTCAACGACGAGGACTGGGGGCTGCAACCCTGGGCTGCCAGCACGTTCGAGCCCGAGGCCGGCACGATCGGGCCGAAGACCTATGCCAAACTGTTCGAGCTCATGCTGCGGCTGAAGGCGAACATGGTCTGGCCGGCGATGCACAAAGTCACCGCGCCGTTCAACGCGAACCCGGAGAATGCGCGCCTCGCCGACCGCTATGCGATCGTCATGGGATCGAGCCATGCCGAGCCGATGCTGCGCAACAATGTCGGCGAATGGACGGCGCCGGCGACAGAGTTCAACTATGTGACCAACCCCGCCGGCGTGGCCGACTATTGGCGCACGCGCGTCCGAGCGAACGGCCAGTACGAGAGCGTCTGGACGCTCGGGATGCGCGGCATCCACGACAGCGGGATCGTCGGCCCGACCACCGACGATGCGCGCCGATCGTTGCTCGAACGCATATTCACCGATCAGCGCGCGATGCTGGCGCGCGGCGTGAATCGGGATCTGACGCGCGTCTCGCAGGTCTTCACGCCGTACAAGGAAGTGCTCGACGTATATCGCGGCGGGCTGAAGGTACCCGACGACGTCACGCTGATGTGGCCCGACGATAATTTCGGCTATATCCGCCACGTCCCCGACGCCGCCGAGCGCGCGCGGTCGGGCGGATCGGGCATCTATTATCACTTGTCCTATCTCGGCGCGCCGCTGTCGTATCTCTGGCTGTCGACCACCCCGCCCGCGCTGATCCGCGAGGAACTTGGGCGGGCTTGGGACGCGGGTGCACGGCGGATGTGGGTCGCCAATGTCGGTGACCTCAAGCCTGCGGAACTCGCGACCGATTATTTCCTGCAGCTTGCGTGGGACGTACCGGGCACGCGCGGCAAACCGATCGATACCGTCGTCACGGACTGGGCGGCCGGCACGGTCGGCGCTGATGTCGCGCCGGAGATCGGCGCGATCATGGCCGAGCATCACCGGCTTAATTTCCAGCGCCGGCCCGAGCATCTGCAATGGTGGCTGCCCGGTGAACTCTCGAAGCCGAGCCCGCTTGCCCCTGCCGAGATCGCAACCCGCCTTGCCGCCTTCGATACGTTGCGCGCGCGCGTCCGCTCGATCGTGCAGCGCATTGTGCCCGACCGACGCGACGCGTTCTTCGAGCTGGTCGACTATCCGGTGACCGCGGCGGCACTTGCCAACACGCGCGTGTTCGATGCCGAGGCGCATGACCGCCTGCGCGATACCGATCCGGTTAGTGCGACGGTAGCTGGCGAGCGATCGCGTGCAGCGGACGCTGAAATCACCGCGCTGACGAGCCGCTACAATACCGAGGTCGCTGGTGGAAAGTGGCGGGGAATGATGGCAGTCGAACCCGCCGACGGGCAATGGCGCCGTTACCGCTTGTCGGTTCCAATCCTGCCCGCCCCAACTGCACCTCCCCGGCGGAGGCCGGGGCCCAGTTGGAAGGTCCCTGGTGAGATCGCGCCGCCCTCCGTTACCTCGACCGTGCTAACTGGGCCCCGGCCTTCGCCGGGGAACCGGGAGGTTTTGCCAACGGCAATGATCGTGATCGAGGCGGAAGAGGCAGAAGGTCCACGCACCGGCTGGCGCGTGGTCGACGGCCTCGGCCGCAACGGTGCGGCGGTAGCGACCAGCGTACCGGCGACGCTGTCGTACACTGTCACGCTCCCGCCCGGTCGCTGGCAACTCTCAGCGGAAATGTTGCCGACCTACCCGACGATCGAAGGCGCTGACCTCGCGGTATCGGTCGCGATCGACGGCAGGCCGCCCGTTCGCGTCGGTGTTCCGCGCAAGACCGGCGACAGCGCATGGGCGCTCGCGGTGCTCGACAACCGTTTCGACCTCGCGCTGCCGACACCGCTCGCGGCCGGACGGCACAGTGTGACGATCGGGATCGACGACCCCGCGATCGTGTTCGACGCGCTGCGCTTCGATCCACTTCCCGCTTCCACTTCATCTCCAGCCAACGCCGGTACCCAAGGACTCTCGCATGGCCACTGATCCGATCGCCGCCCGTCCGGCCCTGCCGCTCGCGCCTGCCCGTCCGGTACGCTGGTATAATCTGCTCGCCTACGGATCGAACGACGTGCTCGGCGCGGGGTCGATGGCGGTCATCAGCACGTGGATCCTGATTTTCTACACCAGCTTCTGCGGACTGTCCGCGGCGCAGGCGACGATCATCTTCGGCGTCGCGCGCGTGCTCGATGCGTTTACCAGCCCGACGATCGGCCACCTGTCGGACAATCTCGGGCGAAGCTGGCTGGGGCGCAAGTTCGGACGGCGGCGGTTCTTCATTCTCGCCGCGATCCCGCTGCTGCCGTCGTTCGCGATCATGTGGGTCGCAGGCCAGGGCTTCTGGTATTATCTCGTGACGTACGTGCTGTTCGAGATGGTCTACGCGATGGAGATCATCCCGTACGAGACGCTCGCGTCGGAGATGGCGACCGATTACCGCACCAAGGCCAAATTCGCCGGCGCGCGCATCCTGTGCGGCCAGTGCTCGGCGATCGCGGCGGCGTTCCTGCCGGGCTGGCTGATCGCGTATCTCGGCCCGGATTCGCCCGACACGTATCTGTATATGGGCATGATCTTCTCGGTGCTGTTCATGGGTGCCGCGGGATTGCTGTACGCGTTCAGCTGGGAGCGGCAGCGGCCGGAGGGGCTCGACGAGGTCCAGGCCGTCGAGAAGGCGTCGCTCGGCGCGGCGTTCAAGGCGCTGTACCGCAACCTGTTCTCGACGTTGCGGATCCGCGCGTTCCGACTGCATCTCGGCATGTATCTGGGCGGGTACATCAGCCAGGACATCTACAATGCGGCGTTCACCTATTTCGTGATCTTCGCGCTCGCCGGATCGACCGCGATCGTCGCGAACCTGGTCGGCGTTACGTACATCGTCCAGCTCGTTGCAGTGGTGCTGGCAATCAACTTCGCGTTGCGCCTGTCGCCGGCTGCCGCCTACCGGTTCGCGGCGCTGAGCTTCGCGATCGGCGTGGTGATCTTCCTCGCGATGTACGCGGCGGGCTATACCGCGACGTCGGCGCTGTTCTGGCTGCCGGTGGTGTTCGCCGGGCTCGGCCGCGGCGCGCTGAACTACATCCCCTGGGCGACGTACAACTACATGGCGGACGTCGACGAGATCGTCACCGGGCGCCGGCGCGAAGGCGCGTTCGCCGGCGTGATGACGTTCGTGCGCAAGATGAGCCAGGCGCTGGCGGTGATCCTCGTCGGGCAGGTGATGCAGGCGTCGGGCTTCGTCTCGAAGGCGACCGCGCAGAGCCCGCAGGCGATCTACGCGATCGTCGCAGTGCTGGGCGCCGGGACGATCGCGATGCTCATCTTCGGCGTGCTCGTGTCGACGCGGTTCCGGCTGACGCCCGTCACGCATGCGATCCTGCTGGAGGAGATCGAGCATCTGCGGCGTGGCGAGCGGACGCCATCGACGCCGGACAACGCGCGCGTGGTCGAGGATCTGTCGGGCTGGTCCTACGATAAGCTGTGGGGCAACAACCCCGTCGCGGCGGCGGGCACGCGGTGATCCTGTTCGCCGCCGCGTTGCTCGCCGGCGCGCCGGTTGCGCCGAAACCTCTGTTCCGCGATCCGGTACACGACGGCGCCGCCGATCCCTCGACTGTCTACGATCCCGCCCGCCGCGAATGGGTGATGTTCTACACCAATCGCCGCGCCGACCTGCCGATGGCCGACGCGAAGGACGTGCGCTGGGTGCACGGTACCGCGATCGGCACCGCCCGCTCGTGGGATGGCGTGCACTGGCGTTACGGCGGCACCGCGGCGATCCCCGCATCCTGCACCGGCGCGACGTTGTGGGCGCCCGAAGTGCAGTATCTCGCGGGCCGATGGCACATGTGGCTGACCGTCGTGCCGGGCGTCTTCCGCGACTGGAACGCGCCGCGGTTCATCGTCCACCTGACCTCGCGCGACCTGAAGCGCTGGACTTGCGGCGAGCGGCTGTCGCTCGGCTCCGACCGGGTGATCGACGCGAGCGTCGCGGCGCTGCCCGGTGGCGGCTATCGACTTTGGTACAACGACGAGCGGCTGAACAAGGCGATCCGCTACGCCGACAGCGACGATCTGGTGCACTGGCGCGTGAAGGGCACGATCGTCGATACGCCCGGCGAGGGACCGAAGGCGTTCCGCTGGAAGGGACGCTGGTGGCTTATCTCCGATGCGTGGAAGGGATTGCTCGCGATGCGCTCGGCGGATGGGGAGCACTGGACGCGGCAACCGGGCTACCTGCTCGCAACGCCGGGCCGCGACGAGACCGATCGCGCCAAGGGGCAACATCCCGACGTGATCGTCGCGGGTGATCGTGCGTACATAGTCTATTTCGTTCAGCAGTCCGGCGAACCACAGTCCGCGCGCGATCCCGAATGGCATCGCCGCAGCGTGCTGCAGATCGCCGAACTGAAGGAAAACGACGGTATCCTCACGGTCGACCGCGACGCGCCGACCGTGATCCGGCTCGCGCGCCGCTAATCGAGAAAGCCGACCTGCCGTAGCCACGCTTCGCACAGCGTCGGCCAGATCGAGACAGGCAGCCCCTGCCTATCCAGCGCGAAGCCATGCGGCGCGTCGGCGAAGACGTGGAGTTCCGCCGCACCGCCTGAGTCCTGCCACGCCGTGTGGAGCCGGCGGGCATTCTCGACCGGGACGACGGGATCGTTGCCGGCATAGACGATGAACGCAGGCGGCGGCGACGGCAGAAGTTGCGCATCGGGTTGCAGCCGATCGTACATCGCCTGCTTCTCGACCGGCGGCAGAGGCGGCTTGTCGACAATGATCGTCCGTCCCGCCGCGTTGGTGGAGATCGGGGCATAGCCAATAACCATCACGTCGGGCCGCGTCGGCGCGCCGGGATGACGCGATACCGGCGCCGTCCACTCGTCGGGATACGCCGCGGAGAGGCAGGCAGCCAGATGACCGCCCGACGATAGTCCGACCACGCCGAGCCCCGCCGGTGCGAGACCGCTTCCACGGATCAACCGCATAGCCTCGCGCGCGTCGTTGAGCGGTGCGGCGATGCCGTTGGCAGCATCGGGAAAGCGGTGGATCAGGACGAACGCGTGATAGCCGAGCGCGGTCAGCCAGGCGGCGACCTGCACCCCTTCCCTGCCCGCCATCAACTGCGTGTAGCCGCCGCCGCCAAGCACGAGCATCGCCCGGCCATTGGGCTTGGCGGCACGGAACCCGAGCAGCACCGGTTGGTCGACCGCCGTCACGACCGCGACGTCGGCCGCGACCGAAGGATCCTCTAACGTCACTGCGGGCTCGTCCGCCCACAGCGGCCACACGTCATCTGCACCCAGCATCACGAACACCCCGGTTTAGCGTTGTCGAACGACGAGTGCCCCGGCGTGCAGGGATGCGTCGGATACGCCTCGCCGTCGAGTTCGGTCGCCTCGCGTACCACCGCCAGCCGGTCGCCCTCGTCACGCATCTCGTACAACTTGCCGAGCGCGAAGTTGAACGGCCGGTGGAGGATCATCATCAGCCGGCCATCGAACGCGCGGAACAGCATGCCGTGGCCGCTGTCGCGTTCGACGAGCGGGCCAAGTTGCTCCCACGGACCTTCGATGCCGCCCGATCGCGATCGCGCCTGCCCCTCGACATAGCCCTTCTTGCCATAGCTCGACCACAGCATCAGCAGTGCACCGGTCTTGCTGCGATACAATTCAGGGCCGTCGGTGACATAGACCGTGTCGCCATCGGGCTGTTTCTGGCCGACCACCCATGCCGCGTCATTGGCACTGAACAGCCGCTTCGCCGAGCCCGCCGCGGACAGGTCGTCGTTCAGCGGCACGGCTTCCATCGTGCCGATCGTCGTCTGCCACCATTCATGCGCGTAGACGAGCCACGGCTTGCCTTTCGGGTCGACGTACAGCGTGCCGTCGAGCGACATCTGGTCCTTCGACACGATCGGCTCGCCACCCCGAACCAGTGCGTAATGCCCGTCGATCTTGTCCGCGACCGCGAGGACGGTGCCGCGGCGATAGGTCGCGCGCTTGCCGTTGGGCGTCAGCGGCGAGGCCGGATCGTGGAACGTCGCGAAGAGATACCAGCGGTTCTTCCAGCGGTGCACTTCCGGCGCCCAGCTTCCCGCCTTGGCCCAGACGTCGCCGGGCAACACGAACACCAGCTTGGGCCTGGTCCAGTGCTTCAGGTCGCGGCTCGCATACATCATCGTACCCAGCCGCGGGTCGCCGGTCATCGCGACCTCGTTGCGGGTGAAGAGGTAATAGGTACGACTGGCCTTGTCGGCGACGACCCACGGATCGTGGAGGTGCATCGCGGTCATCACCAACGGCGCGTCGGGCTCGCGCGGCGGGGGTTGCGGGTGCGGCCCCCGCGAGTGCAAACAGGCTGGCGACGATCAGGTGCGCGATCCGGGTCATGCGACGGTCTCCACCGCGATGCTGTTGCCATAGCCGATCACCACGGTCGCGATCAGCAGCAGTGCGACGCCCGCCCAGACCACAGCCTTGATCCGCGCGCCGGCGTCCTTCCATTCGCGAAACGCGAAGCCCCACAGCGTGCCGAAAATGATGATGCTCGCCATGTGCAGCGTCCAGCTCGAGAAGCCAAGACGGCCCATCTGGCTCTCCCCCATCGTGTAGAAGAAGAACTGAAAATACCAGGTGACGCCCGCGAGTGCGCTCAGTGCGTAGTTGCGCAGAAGCGGCGGGCGGGCGCCGTCGGTCGTGCGGCCGAGCCATTGCTTTGCGCTGCGGTTCTTCACGATCAGCCAGCCGCACCAAACACCGTTGGTGACGAGGCCGCCGGCCATGATCAGGCACAGTACGGGAAGCCCGGTCCAGAGCGGCCCAGTGCCCGCGATCGCCGACAGCGCCTTGATCGGTTCGCCCGCAGCCAGCCCGAACGCGAAGCACGCGGACATGATCCCGGCACCGATCGCGACGACGATGCCCTTTCGAAAATCGAACTCGGCGACGACCGCCAGCTTTTGCTCCGGCGTCAGCAGCGCATCCTTCATCGCGCCCGCGATCGCGACGACGACGATGCCGGCGAGCGTCAGGCCGATGCCGGCGAGGACGATGTTGCCGGAGGTGGTCGCGATCAGCTTCTCGTGGAACTCACCCGTAAAGGCCGGCGGGATCAGCGTGCCGAACACGGTACACAGCCCGAGCACGACGGCCATGCCGAGCGACAGCCCGAGATAGCGCATGACGAGCCCGTATCCGAGCCCACCGAACCCCCACAACACGCCGAACACCATCGGCCACCAGAACGCGGTCGACGGCGCGCGCCCGAGCACGCCGAGCAGGTCGTGCGTCTGGAGGCTGGCGGAGAACCACGGCGCGACCAGCCACGATACGACGCCGCCCGTCAGCCAGTAGATCTCCCACGACCATCGCTTCACCCCGCGATAGGGGACGTAGAAGCTGGCCGACGCGAGCCCGCCGAGCCAGTGATACAGTACTCCGAGCAGCGGGTTCAAAGGTCGAGACCCAGCCGGTAGATCCGGTTCGCATTGCCGCCGAACAGCGCGCGGCGTTCGTCCTCGGCGAAGTCGGCGACCAGCACGTGATAGGTCTCGAGGTAGCGATCGATCGGCGCGAACAGTGTGTCGGTGGGCGCGTCGCTGGCGAACAGGCAGCGATCGGTGCCGTACAGGTCGATCGCTTCGAGGGAGGAAGGGCCGCACGTTCTCCGGCGTCCAGTCGCGCGCGATGAAGCCGAGCCCCGACAGCTTGATCGCGACATGCGGCAGCGCGGCGAGCACGCGCAGGCCCTCGCGCCATTCCGTTATGCCATCGGGATCGGTGAGCACCGGCATGCCGAGGTGGTTGATGATGACCGGGATATCTGGATGACGCGCGATCAGCGGCGCGACGCCCGGCATTTGCGCGGGGTAGCATTGCAGGTCGAACGAGAGCGCGTGCGTACGCAGCAGCGCGTAGCCCGCCTGCCACTGGGCATCCTGCGTGAGGTCGCGCGCCGTGTAGCTGCGAGCCGGATCGGCGTGCCAGTTGACGATCTGGCGGATGCCCCGAACATGGGGGAACGCAGCCTGCGCAGCGAGGTGCGTCTCGACGTCGGGATCGTCCAGCGGTGCGTAGGCGACGATCGCGTTCGGCAAGCCGTGCTCGGCGGCGATTCCCTCCAGCCAGCGCGTCTCGTCGAGCGCGTGCACCGGGTCCGCACCCGCGTCGACATGCACCGCGCCAACGACATTCCACCGCGCGAGCGCCGCGCGGTACTCGGCGATTCCGAAGTCGCGCGCGATCGGCTCGACGCTGCCATTGGGGCCATCATCGGCGAAGGGCGGCGACAGCCACGGATAACGGATGTGGCTCAGGTCCCACAGGTGGATATGCGCGTCGACGAACGAGATCATCGCCTTCTCTCCTGGGATATTGCTGGCGTGCCGCCTCGTGTCGGGCAGCTTTGCTGGGGGATTTGCGATTACGGTCCGAACGATCCTCCCCCGCCAGGGGGAGGTGGCGCCAAAGGCGACGGAGGGGGAGGATACGGAACAGAGGTTACCCTTACCTCCCCCTCCGTCTGGCAAGTGCCAGCCACCTCCCCCTGGCGGGGGAGCATACAAAAGTCCCCTTAGAACGTCGTCCGTCCCCCCGACGTGTCGAACGTCGACGCCGTCGTGAAACTACATTCCTCGGACGCCATGAAGCACACCATCGCGGTCGATTCCGGGATTTCGCCGAGCCGCCCCATCGGGATCTTCGAGCGCATATACTCGACCTGGCTCGCCGGAAGCTGCTCCAGGATCGGGCTCTCGAACGTCGCCGGGGTCAGCGCGTTGGCGATGATGCCCTTACCCGCGAGTTCCTTGCCGAGGCTCTTGGTCAGGCCGATCACCGCCGCCTTGGTCGCCGAATAGGCGGACGCGTTGGGATTGCCCTCCTTGCCCGCCACCGACGACACGTTGACGATGCGGCCATAACCGTTCGCCAACATCAGCGGCACGACCGTCCGGCAGCAATAGAACAACCCGTTCAAATTGATGTCGACGACGCGCTTCCAGCTGTCGAGCGGGTAGTCTTGGACCGGCGCGGTCGCCCCCGTGATTCCGGCCGAACAGATCAGGATGTCGACCTTGCCGAGCACGGCCGCGCTCTCGTCCGCTGCCGCGACGACCGCGTCGACGTCGGACACGTCGAGCGCAACGACATGCGCCGCGCCAACCTCGTCCTTCGCGACCGCGAGCTTGGCTGCGTCGAGATCCCACAGCACGACGCTGCCGCCCTCCGCGACGATCCGCTTGGCGACATCCTTGCCGAGTCCCGACGCGCCGCCGGTGACGATCGCGCAGCGACCGGCAAACCGCCCCCCATAGATCGTCATGCGATCGAACCTTCACCCAGATGGCGCCATTCGACGACCGACTGACGCTGCGTCCCGAGCCCGGCGATGCCCAGTTCCATCACGTCGCCGGGCTTCAGGAAGATCGACTCGGGCTTCTTGCCCTCGCCCACGCCCGGCGGCGTGCCGGTGATCAGCAGGTCGCCGGGATAGAGCGTGATATATTCGCTGACGTACGCGATCAGCTGCTTCAGATTGAAGATCATCGTCTTCGTATTGCCGGTCTGCATCCGCGTGCCGTTGACGTCGAGGTGCATGTCGAGGTCCTGCGCGTCGCCGATTTCGTCCGGCGTCACCACCCACGGGCCGACCGGACAGAAGGTGTCGTGGCCCTTGCCCTTGCTCCACTGCGACCCGCGCTGCTTCTGGTTGAACCGCTCCGACACGTCGTTGGCGAGCACATAGCCCGCGACCTTGTCGAGCGCCTCGTCCTCCGCGACGTAGCGGCAGGTCTTGCCGATGATGACGCCGAGCTCGACCTCCCAGTCGCCATGCGTCGAACCGCGCGGCAGGACGACGTCGTCGTTCGGGCCGCTGAGGCTGGACAGCGGCTTCATGAACATCATCGGTTCGGTCGGGATCGGCAGGCCGGATTCGATCGCGTGATCGCGGTAGTTGAGGCCGATCGCGACGATCTTGCCGATGCCCTTGATCGGCACGCCGTAGCGCGGCTTACCGTCGACGACCGGCAGCGACGCGGGATCGGCCGCGAGCGCCTGCGCCAGCGTTGCGACGCTGAGATCGTCGATCACGCCCGACAGGTCGCGGATCGCACCGTCGGCATCGACGATGCCGGGCTTTTCCTGGCCGGGTTGGCCGTAGCGGCAGAGTTTCATGAGGGGACTTTCGGAAAAGAGAATGGCGAAAAGAGAGACTGGATCAATGCGTGTAGGGGCGGTGCATCGCGATCTCGGGGTTGAGCGTGACGCCGAACCCCGGCGCATAGAGCGCGCTCGCCTTCATCCGGCCGTTCTGCGGCACGGGCTCGCCAAGCAGCTGCGGATGGAACATTGGCACCACTTCGGTCGGTCCCGGATGCATCATCAGGAACTCGGCAAACGGCGAATTGTGGCGCGTGATGACGAAGTGGTAGCTGTAGACCGACGACCCGTGCGGCACGACCATCTTGCCGTGCGCATCGGCCAGCGCGCTGATCTTGAGCAGTTCGGTGACGCCGCCGCACCAGCCGACATCCGGCTGGATGATGTCGCAACAGTCCATCTCGAGCAGCATCCGGAAGCCCCAGCGCGTCGCCTCGTGCTCGCCGGTGGTGACCAGCATGCCCTTGGGCACGTTGCGCTTCAGCTCGGCATAGCCCCAGTAATCGTCGGGGCTGATCGCCTCCTCGATCCACTTCAGGCCATGCTCGTGCGCGGCGATCGCGAGCCGCGTGGCATAGTCGACGTCGAGCGCCATCCAGCAATCGAGCATCAGCCAGAAATCGGGGCCGCATTTCTCGCGCATGTCGGCGATCATCGCGATGTTCCTCTTCATGCCCTCGGCGCCCTCGGCGGGGCCGTGGTGGAGCGGCATCTTGCCACCGATGAAGCCGAGCTCCTTGGCGACGTCGGGCCGCGCGCCGGTCGCGTAGAATTGCAGTTCGTCGCGCACCGCACCGCCGAGCAGGTGATAGACCGGCTCCTGGCGCAGCTTGCCGAGGAGATCCCACAGCGCGAGATCGACCCCGGAGATCGCGTTCACGACCAGCCCCTTGCGGCCGTAATATTGCGTCGAGAAGTACATCTGGTCCCAGATCTTCTCGTACTCGGTCGGCGAGCGTCCTTCGAGGAAGCGCGCGAGGTGCTTCTCGACGATGAACGCTGCGGGCTCGCCACCAGTGGTGACCGCGAAGCCGACCGTGCCGTCCTCCGCCTCGATCTCGACGACCAGCGTGCCGAGCACGTTGATCCCGAAGCTCTGGCGCGACTGGCGGTATTCGGGATAGCGGCTCATCGGCGTCGCGATGTGGTCATCGATCCAGTGCCCCGCGCCCTGGTCGTGATAATCGGCACCGCCACCACGGACGACGAACGCCCGGACGTGCTTGATCTTCGGCAAAGTCACAATCGCCACGCTCAACGCTCCTCATCCCCCGCGCCCCACCGGAGGCGCGTCACACCATCGAACGATGTCCGCGTCCTGCCCGCCCGGTCTGCTTCGACCCGGCAACGCAGCACATTCACGTCTCACTCGACGATTTTCATCATCTCATTTTGTGAGACGAATGATTACTTGATGAGAATGTTCGCGTCAAACGCAGACTTGCGCTGATGCTGGGAATCCCTCGTGCAGCCTGTGGACGGGCTCGCATCCGACCACCCCGCGGAAAAGGCCTGACACGGCCATAAATTAATGATATGTGATCAGTCATCTTACAATGTGGTAAATCACCGAAGAGTGGTTCTGCGCAAAGGGGGGATACCAATGAACGGTTTACGTCTCACGGCCTGCATTCGTAGCGGCACGTCGATGCTCGCGCTGCTCTCTGCCGGGGTTGCGACTACCGCCACGGCTCAGCAGGCATCCCCGCCGACGACGACAACTGCGGAGACGCCCCCCGAACCCGCGACGCCAGCCGATGCAATCCAGACCGACGACATCATCGTCACGGGTTTCCGCGCGTCGCTCACCACCGCGATCAACCAGAAGCGCAACGAAACCGCCGCCATCGACAGCATCGTCGCGGAGGACATCGGCAAGTTCCCGGACTCGAACCTGGCCGAATCGATGCAGCGCATTCCCGGCGTCGCGCTCGCCCGCGGCGACGGTGGCGAAGGCCGCAACATTTCGGTCCGCGGGCTGGGCGCGGCGTTCACCCGCGTCCGCATCAACGGCATGGAAGGCACATCGCAGACCGGATCGTCCGACATCTATGGCGGCGGCAACAACGGCCGCAGTTTCGATTTCAACGTCTTCCCGACCGAGATCTTCTCGTCGCTCGCGGTTCGCAAGACGCCCTCGGCCGATGTCGAGGAAGGCTCGCTCGGCGCGACCGTCGACCTCTCCGCACCGAAGCCACTGGCCGGCAAGCAGGACTTCACGCTCAGCGCGACCGTCCGCGGCGTCTACAGCGAACTCGCCAAGAAGGTGAACCCACGCGCCTCGCTGCTGATCGCGAAGAAATTCGACGACGGACGGTTCGGCGTCCTCGGCTCGGTCGCCTATCAGGAGCGCGACATCCGCGAAGTCGGCTATTCCGCCGTCGACATCCTGTCCGCCAATACCAACGGGCTGTTCTGTTCTCCGGTCGGCTTCGCGCCCGCCACGCCGGCGATCGGCAGCAAGGGGGCCGATGCCGCGAACTGCTATCCCGGCACGCCGCGTACCAGCACGGCGGCAGCGTTCAACACGGTGCTCGCCGCGCGCCGCCCCGACCTGCCCAACACCGCCGGCAGTGGCGCGTTCTTCCCGCGCATCCCGCGCTACCTGAATTCGGAACAGAAGCAGAAGCGGCTCGGCGGGACGCTCAGCTTCCAGTTCCAGCCCGACGCGGCGACCGATATTTCGCTCGACCTGCTCTATTCGCGTTTCCACGTCGTGCGCCGGGACAATTACATCGAAGCGATTTCGTTCGCGCGCTCGGCCGCGAACAACGGCCAGCCGGTGATGTCGATCAAGGACGTCCAGCTGACACCGCAAGGCGGCCTGATCTACGGCCTGTTCGACGGCGTCGACGTTCGCTCCGAAGGGCTGGTCGACGATTTCACGTCGACGTTCAAGCAGGCCAATCTCAACATCAAGCACGACTTCACCGACAGCTTCGGGATCACCGCGCTGTTCGGGCTCAACCAGGCCAAGGCGTTCGGCAAACGGCGCTTCCAGTATTTCATGGATGCGATCGACACACCCAATTTCTCGATCGACTACCGCGACGGCAATGATACGCCGAAGCTCGGCTTCGGTTTCGACGTGTCCGATCCGACCCGCTTCAACTACGGACCTGCGCTTGCCGACGGCACCGTGCGCGGCGGCTACAGCTTCCAGGCGCGTCCCTCGACCAACACCAACAACGGACTGACCGCGGAAACGAACCTGCATTGGAAGGTCGCCGACGTGCTGACGCTCAAGGCGGGCGGCCAATATCGCCGCAGCGATTTCACGTTGCGCAACGTCATCCCGTACACTGCGGATACGCTCACCAGAGCGCTGCCCGCCGGCACCACGCTCGCCGACATCACGCACCAGATCAGCGGAGTCGGCAATCTCTGGGGCAATGGCGCGCCGTCGAGCTGGGCATCGCTCGATCCCGACAAGTTGATCAGCACGTTCAACCTGGACGCGGTGCGCTATTGCGGCACCGAATGCGGCGCACAGTCCAGCCGGGTACTCGAGGAAGTCTCGTCGGCCTATGCGATGGCGGCGTTCGATCTCGGCGACCGGCTCGGCGGCATCGGTGTCCGCGGCGACGCGGGCGTCCGCTTCGTCCACACCGACCAGCTGTCGTCGGGCTTCATCTCGGTCGCGCTCGCAGGCTCGCCGACAGGCGTGACCGGTCGGTTCGCCACCGCGAACAAGCGCTACAGCGACTGGCTGCCCTCCGGTAACCTCGTGATCGAACCGATCGAGGACCTGCTGTTCCGCTTCTCGGGCGCGAAGGTGCTCGCCCGACCGGAGCTCGGCGTGCTGACCCCCACCAGCGGCGTCAACGCGATCACGCGCAACGGCAGCGTCCAGAACCCGCAACTCGATCCGATCCGTGCCAACACCTTCGATGCGGCGATCGAATGGTATTTCCGCCCGGGCGCGCTGCTGTCCGCCGCGTTCTTCTACAAGGATCTGAAATCCTACGTGCAGAGCGTCAACACGCTCATCCCGTTCAGCGATCTGGGCCTGCCGAACGAACTTCTCGCGGGCAGCAACACGTTGCCGAGCGAACTCTTCACGATCGCGCAGCCGCTCAACACGCCCGGTGGCCCGTTGAAGGGCGTCGAGGTCAACGCGCAGGTGCCCTTCACCTTCCTGCCGGGGTTCCTCAGAAACTTCGGCGCGCTGGCGAACTACACGCACGTCACCTCGCGGATCGACTATATTCTTGCCAGCGTGAACGGCGTGCCGACCGTCACGACCACCGCCAACCTGATCGGCCTGTCGAAGAACACCGCATCGGGCACGCTCTATTACGAGGACAGCAAGTTCAGCATCCGCGGCACCGCCAATTACCGCGACGGCTTCATCCGTGGCATCCCCGCTTCCCCCGGCAGCGATCTCCAGGGGAATGACAGCACGCTGTTCGTCGATGCGTCCGCGTCGTTTGCGGTGACGGACACCGTGAAGCTCATCCTCGAGGGGACCAACCTGACCGACGAGCAGAACCGGCTTTATACCGACAGCGTCCGCCAGGACACACTGTTCCAGACCCGGATCGGTCGCACGGTGACGTTCGGCGTCAACTTCAAGCTGTGACGATCGACCCAAACAGGCGAAAAATCTCCTTCAACGACGGCCGCGTGGTCGGCCAGGCCGATAGGGACTTGGCTTCCTGTCGCGGCGCTCATAAAGCGGGCGTTGATTCGAAAGACCGTCACGATAGCCGAGAGCCCTAGATAGCATGCAAATAATCGTTCGCGACAATAACGTCGACCAGGCCCTCCGCGCCTTGAAGAAGAAGCTGCAGCGCGAAGGCGTGTACCGCGAGATGAAGCTTCGTCGTCATTACGAGAAGCCGTCGGAGAAGCGTGCACGCGAGCATGCTGCCGCCGTCAGCCGTGCACGCAAGGCCGATCGCAAGCGCGCCGAGCGCGATAACTGATCGCTCCCGGACCGGGTCTTGCACGATAATGGTCGTGTAAGGCCAGGTCCGACATCATGCGCCGTTCCGGAAGGGCGCATTCGGCACTGGCCGATTGATTCGCGACATCGCGTATCCACTCGATCCCGACATCCTGCCGACGTAACTGTGAGTTCACAGCAGCATCATCGCTGCTGACGATGGCGACTGCCTTAAGGCTTGGCAGTTGAGCCCGTCCTGGCTCCGCCCTAGGCCTCGCGCCGCCATCCATACCTTGGCGCGTCTATTCCGGGGCGACACCGTCCGCGTTGACCAGATCGGTGCCGACAAGCGTACCGCGCACGCGGACCCGCTTCTCGACCAGATCGACCGGTACGCGGTGCAGCTCGAGCTGATAACGACCGCCGATATCCCGACGTAGATAGAATGCACCGCCATCGCGAAGCAGCATCCCGGTCTCGTCGATTACTGTCCCGATTGTCGTCATGCGCGTGCCATTCCCGTTGATCAGGATAGCGCGTATCCCAAGAAGCGAGGCGTTTCCATGCAGTTACGCCGCATATTATTTCTCCGCGCCAACGACTAGGTCGATCACTGCATCGAACGATACTCTCCGCACCGATGCCGATCGCACGCTAATGGCCGCCCTCGACCCACGGAACGCCCGCCCCCGAAACGCATCGGCGAGCGCGGCTTCGAGTTCCAGCGACTCCCATTGCTGCATAGGGTTCAGATGCTCGACGAGCTCGGGCAGCAGATGCACCCCGAACCTCCTGACCGCACCGCTAGCCTTGTACCCCAGCTTGTGCTGATCGAACCGCCAGTCCGGATCGCGCGACGTCTGCCCGACATACAGTCCCCAGCGCTCCGGGAACCGCGAGTCATGCAACAGCACGATATAGACGGAGTGCTTGGCGTTGCGCGAACCGGCGGTCGCGGCGCGAAAATTCCGGCAGGCTTGGCGAGCCGCCGGCATCCAGCCAATCGATGTCATCCTCGTCGATTCGCCGACGGGTCGATACGGTCCGAAACCTCTAGGCGTCTTTCGCCGTCTTGGTCTTGCCCGAGCGCGCCGGCAGGCGGTTCTCTTTCGCCAGTTCGGAGAGATGCTCCGCCGCCCGGATGTGCATGGCGCGGACTTCGGTGATCGGTGAGGTGACCGCCGCAGCGATATGCCTGGCCAGTTGTTCCCGCGGATCGTTCAGGAACGGTGATTGCGCCACGCTCTACTCTCCTACTGCGCCGGGCACGTCGCGCGTGTCGGCTGCCGTTCAAACGCTGCGGGCCCTCGTTCGGTTCACCCCGCTACGCAGTCGCCCGCCCTCACCCCATCATCCGCCCGCGCAGGTTGAACAGGATCACCAGCGTTCCCGACACCATCAGCGCGATGATGAGCGCGGAGAAGAGGATCAGTTGCAGGTCGTGGCGCGAGGAACGCTTGAGGCTGATGTGGAGGAAACAGCGGAACTGCACCGCCATCTGGACGAGACCCAGCGCCAGCACGGTGCCGAAGATCGCGCGCGCACCGAACGACGGCCAGCGGACCATCGCAAAAGCGGCCACCGTCAGACCGAGCGACAGGCCATAGCCGACCGCATAGGTTCTGAGTTCGCGGGTCCGGTCGCTCATCCGATATTCCCTTGCAGATAGACGACCGAGAAGATCGCGATCCAGACGATGTCGAGCAGGTGCCAGAACAGCCCCAGCCGCAACAGGTTGATCCTCACCCGCGCATCCAGGCCATAGGCGCAGACCTGGCCGACCATCACGACCAGCCAGAAGCACGCGACCGCGACGTGCAGCCCGTGCAGCCCGACCAGCGCGAAGAACGACGACAGGAAGCCGCTGCGCATCGGATAGGCGCCGTGCGCGAACATCGTCGCGAAGTCGTTCGCCTCGAGCGCGAGGAAGACGAGCCCCAATCCCAGCGTCGCGCCGAGCCAGCCGAACAACACGCGGCGCGGTTCGTCGTACTTCATGGCGATCGTCGCGCGGCCGAACGTCGCGCTGCTCGTCAGCAACAGCAGCGTCTCGACAAACGCGGGCAGCAGCTTGAATTCTGAGGCCGGCGTCGGGCCGCCGACGGTACTGGCGATCATCGTGCCGTAGGTCGCGAACAGCAGCGCGAAGATCACTGCGTCGCTCATCAGGAATATCCAGAAGCCGAAGATCGCGTTCTCCGCCTGGTCCTGCGTCAGGGCGCCGGTGTCGCCTAGGTTGAGGCCGGCATGCGCCAGTTCGGGTTCGCTCACGCCACGATCTCCGCAAGGCCACGATTGACCGCGGCGGTCTCCAGTTGCCGCGGGATCGCGGGCGTCGCCCGGACGCGCGTGAGCCAGGCCTCATGCGCGCGCGCGACCTCCGCCGCGGGAATGGTGCGATGCTGGTCGCGACCGAAGCTGCGTATCACGACCGCCGCAACGATCACCTGGAGCGCGACGATCGTCAGCCCCCCAGATCTCCCAGATCAGGCCGAACGCGGCCACCGCGGCGGTAAGCCCGATCACGACGCTGGTCGCGCTGCCCTTCGGCACGACGATGTCCTCGTAGGCTAGTGGCGACGCGTAAGGATCAGGCTGGCCCTCGTCATGCTTGTGATCGTAGAACGGGTTGCGTCCGTCGATCAGCGGCAGCACCGCGAAGTTATATTCGGGCGGCGGCGCACTGACCGACCATTCGAGCCCGCGGCCATCCCACGGGTCGCCCGCTTCCACGCGTGTCTTGGCACGGTCGCGGATGCTCACCCACAACTGGATACCAAGCGACGTCAGTGCCGCCAGCAGGACGAACGCGCCGACGCCGGCGACGTACAGCCAGGGCCGGAACGACGGTTCGAAGATCGCCTGCGTCCGCCGCGCCATCCCGCTCGCGCCGAGCACGTACAGCGGGAAGAAGGCGAGGTAGAAGCCGACCACCCAGCAAGTGAACGCGATCCGGCCCCAGCGCTCGTCGAGGCGGAACCCGAACGCCTTGGGGAACCAGTAATGATAGCCCGCGAGCATCCCGTACAGCAGCCCTGGGATCAGCATGTTGTGGAAATGCGCGACCAGGAACAGCGTGTTGTGGACCAGATAATCGAGCGGCGGCATCGCCAGGATGATGCCGGTGAAGCCGCCCAGCACGAACGTCATCATGAACGCGAGCGCGTAGAGCATTGGCACGGTAAAGCGCACCTCGCCGCGAAACATCGTCCAGATCCAGTCGTAAATCTTCACGCCGGTCGGCACGCCGATCGTCATCGTCGCGATCCCGAACGCCGCGTTGACGTTGGCCGACTGCCCCATCGTGAAGAAATGATGGACCCACACGGTGAAGCTCAGCACCGCGATCGCCATCGTCGCGATCACCAGCGAGGTGTAGCCGTAGAGGTCCTTGGTCGAGAAGGTCGACACGACCTCCGAATACACGCCGAACGCGGGCAGGATCAGTATGTAGACCTCGGGATGGCCGAACAGCCAGAACATGTTGGCGTAGTTCATCATGTTGCCGCCGAGGTCGTTGGTGAAGAAGTGGAACCCCATATAGCGGTCGAGCGCGAGCAGCAGCGTGGCGACGGTCAGCGGCGGCATCGCGAAGATCATCAGGATCGACGTGCACAGGCTGGTCCATGCGAACATCTGCATCCGCATGAACCGCATCCCGGGCGCGCGCAGCTTGTAGACGGTACAGGCGATGTTGATCCCCGCCATCGTCGAGCCGATCGACCCCAATGTCACCGCCCAGATCCAATAGTCGACACCGACGCCGGGGCTGAACGTGCGCTCGGTATAAGGTGGGTAGCCGCTCCATCCACCGGTCGAGAATTCGCCGACGACGAGGCTCGCCATCATCAGGCCGGCAGCGCCGATCGTCAGCCACAGCGCGATCGAGTTGGCCCAGGGAAACGCCATGTCGCGCGCGCCGATCTGGAGCGGCAGGACATAGTTGATCATCCCCGTCAGGAACGGCATCGCCATGAAGAAGATCATGATCGAGCCATGCGTCGAGAACAGCTGGCCGAAATGATCGGGCGACAGGAAGCCGGGATTCTCGATCGCGACCGCCTGCTGCATCCGCATCAGCACCGCCTCGACCAGCGCCCGCGACAGCATCACGAACGCGACGACGATATACATGATGCCGATCTTCTTGTGATCGAGGCTGGTGAGCCACTCGGTCCACAGATACCGCCACTTGCCATAGCGCGTCAGCAGCACCGCGACGACGACCGCGCCGACCACCACCAGCGCGCCCGCGAATGCACCGATGATCTCGCTGATCGTCGGGTTCTCCCAAGCGCGCACGAACGGCAGGTCCTGCCAGCCGAACCGGCCGAGCACCACGGGCCAGAGGGGAACGGAAACGGTCATCGAACGGCTTTCGGAGAAGAATGGGTCATGCCGCCGGTCGCGGCGACGACATGGTCGAAAAGGTGTGGCGTGACATGCGCGAACTCGACGGGATGCGTGATAATCGACCGCGCGGACAGCCGCCGCCACGTTTGTGCGTCGAGCGTGCGTTTGCCGCTTCGTGCAGCCGCCGCCCAGCGACCGTAGTCCGCCGGCGACACCGCAACGACCTCGAACTTCTGCTGCTGGAAGCCGGCGCCGTTATACTGCGTGTTCTCGCCGCGGAACCGTCCCGGCCTGTGCGCCTGGATATTCAGCTCGGTCGTCATCCCGCCCATCGCATAGATCTGCCCGGCGAGTTGCGGGATCAGCATCGACTGCATCACCGTGCCGCTGGTCAGCTTGATATGTACCGGGCGCCCGGCGGGAATGGTCAGCCGATCGACCGACGCGACGCCGAGGTTGGGATAGACGAACACAAATTTCCAATCGAGCGCGATCGCCTGCACCTCGACCGGCGCCGCGCCCGGCAACCGCCGATACGGATCGTCGATCTGCGTCCAGTGCCACAACAGTACCGCAAGCCCGACGACGATCCCCGCCGGCGGGATCCAGATCAACCCTTCCACCCACCAGGAGAAATTCCACTTCGGCCGGTACGCGTCGCCGCGGTTGGACAGCCTGTAATGCCACGCGAACAGCGGCGTGAGCAGAAGCACCGGCCCCGCGACGAACAGCAGCACGATCGACACGGTGACGAACAGGTCGCGCTCGTGCCCTGCCACCGGCCCCTGCGGGTTGAAGAAGCCGTGCGACAGCGCCGTGCAGCCCCCCTAGCCCCATCAGGATCGAGAGCGGCGCCAACCGCGATAGACTCCACTTCAATCGAACGAACACCTGGCCCCCTTGTCGCACCGCCCGCGCCCAGGAACGGTTTCGCGCCGGCTCCGTAAAGAAGCCATCCCACAGCGTGATGCTCCAGGGTCCCCTTCGCCGCAACGCACGACTACCAGTACGGCTGCTCCTTAACAAAAACTTCATGCCGAAATCCGGTTTCTACTCGATCATCCAAATGCTCCGCGTGACACCGTCGTCACTTGCTCGTGACAGTCGCTCCGATAGTCTTCCGCCTGGAATCGAGAGTCGGGATCGGGAGACGGGCATGCGCGGACGGGTTCGGTTGGGTGTGCTCGCGCTGTTGGGCCTGACGGCGGCTGGCCCGGCGGTGGCCGCGTGCAAGGTCAGCAAGATCGCCGAACTGCCCGTGACCCTCACCGGTCGCCGCGCGATGGTCGATGCGAAGTTCGGCACGCACGACACGCGGTTCATCGTCGATAGCGGCGCGTTCTACAGTACGGTGTCGCGCGCGTCGGCCGCGGAGTTCGGGCTGTCGAGCGAACCGGCTCTCCCCTGGTTCCGGCTGCGCGGCGTCAACGGCGACACGTCCGCAGCGGTCGCCAGTGCAAAGGATTTCTCGCTCGCCGGCCTGCCGATCCCGCGCGTGAGCTTCATCGTCGGCGGCACCGACACGGGGACGGCCGGTCTGCTCGGCCAGAACATCCTCGGTCTCGCCGATGTCGAATACGACCTGCCGCACAGCGCAGTGCGGCTGATCCGGGTCGATGGCTGCGGCAATGTCGGGCTCGCCTATTGGGCCGCGGGAAAACCGTTTTCGACGATCCCGCTCGAACGCGGCGGCACCGGACCGTTCAAGCCGCACACGATCGGCACCGTCCTGGTCAACGGCGTCAAGATGCGCGCGGTGTTCGATTCAGGCGCGCAGACCACCGTCATGACGCTCGCCGCGGCCAAGCGGGCAGGCATCACACCGACCAGTCCCGGCGTGACCGCGGTCGGGTTGAACTCGGGCATCGGCTCGAAGCAGCTCGCGACCTGGCGCGCTCCGTTCGATACGATCGACCTCGGCGGCGAGACCGTGCCGCACCCGAAATTCCAGATCGCCGACATCCGGATCGACGGCGACATGCTGATCGGGTTCGATTTCTTCCTGACGCACCGCATCTTCGTGTCGAACGCGAACCACCTTCTCTACATGACCTATGAAGGCGGCCCGGTCTTCGGGCTGACGCCGAGCGGCGCGCGTACCACCGCGGGCGAAAAGCTCGACCTGACCGACACCGCCGCCGTGCCGACCGATGCCGAGGGGTTCAGCCGACGCGCCGCGGTGTTCCTGTCGAAGCGCCGGATCGAGGAGGGGCTCGCCGATCTCGACAAAGCGGTGGCGATGGCGCCGACCGAAGGCCGCTATGTGTATCAGCGCGCGCAGGCCCGGCTCGCGCACGGCCAGCTCCTGCTTGCCGCGGCCGATCTCGACAAGGCCGTGACGCTCATGCCGGACGACACCGACGTCCGCCTGTTGCGCGCACGCCTCCGCTTGATGAGCCGCGATCCGGATGGCGCGGGCGAAGATGCCAAGGTCGCCGATCGCGCGCTGCCGGCCGGGTCGGATCGCCGGCTCCAGCTTGCCGGCCTGTACGAAAATCTCGACCAGCCCGAGCTCGCGATCGTGAATTACGATGCGTGGCTGAAGATGCATCCCGAGGACGCCGCCCGCTCCACCGCGTTTAATGGCCGATGCTGGGCGCGCGCGCTGCTGAACCGCGAGCTCGATCGTGCGATGTCCGACTGCAACGTGGCCCTGAAGCTCCGCCCCGGCTATGCCGCCTATCTGGACAGCCGCGCGCTGGTGAACCTGCGTCTCGGCAAGCTCGACGCCGCGCTTGTCGACTATGACGCCGCGGTCAAAGCCAACCCGCGCAACGCCTGGTCGCTCTACACCCGCGCGATCGCCGAACGACGCGCGGGCAAGACCGAAGCGGCGGACGCCGACCGCAAGGCCGCGCTCGCGATCAACCCGAACGTCGCCAAACGCGCGGCGCGGTACGGGCTCGACGGCTGACCGGACGCCGACGTCTCCTGCCTGCGCCCGGCGCGGCACCTCTATCGCGGCTGGGATCCGAACGACGGCGGGCGATCCGCCTTGGCGGTGCCGAACGACGACGGCTTCGGTCCCATCGTGAATTCGAGTTCACCACCGCGTGCCAGGTCGGCATGCGCGATCCAGTTCCGCGTCCAGGGCTTGCCGTTCCAGCGGACCGATTGGACATAGGGGCTGGCTGGCGCATTGCCCTTCGCGACGACGCGCAACGTGCGGCCCTGGCCGAGATCGACTTGCGCCGCGTCGAACAGCGGCGGCGAGCCGAAGACATAGACGCCGCTGACTGGATCGACCGGGTAGAAGCCGAGCGCGGAGAGGATGAACCACGCGCTCATCTGGCCGCAATCGTCGTTGCCGATGACGCCGTCGGGCTCGGCCTTGTACATCTCGGTCAGCAGGCGACGGACCATCGCCTGCGTCTTCCACGGCGCGCCCGCATAGGCGTAGAGATAGGCGGCGTGCTGGTCCGGCTCGTTGCCGTGCGCATATTGGCCGACCAGCCCGGTGATGTCGGGCGGCGCATTCTTGGGGAGCGTCGACGGCGCGGTGAACAGCGCATCGAGCTTCGTCACGAACCCCGCATCGCCGCCGAACAGCGCGATCAGGCCATAGACGTCGTGCTGGTTGAGGAACGTCGCCTGCCATCCGTTCGCCTCGGTATAGTCGCGCTGTTTCTCGGGCTTGTGGCCAAGCTGGATCGGATCGTAATCGGCCCACCAGCTGCCATCGGCGAAGCGCGGCCGGGCGAAGCCGATCTTGGGATCGATGACGTTGCGGTAGTTGAGGCTGCGCTTGCGGAGCGCGGCGGCGTCGGCCTTGGCGCCAGCCGCGTCGGCGAGCACCGCCATCGCCCAGTCGTCATAGGCGTATTCCTGCGTGCGGCTGACCGACTCCCAGGTCTTGTCCGCAGGCACGAAGCCGAGGTCGTAATAGAAGCCGCGGCCGAGCGTGCTGTCGACGTCGGGAAAATTGCGATCGAACGCACGGCTGCGGATCTGCGGCCACGCCGCGGCGTAATCCGCCTTGATCCCCTTGGCGCACGCTTCGGCGAGCACCGACACCGAATGCCAGCCGATCATGCACGCGGTCTCGACGCCCTGCAGCGGCCAGACCGGCGATCCGGTCGGGCTCTGCACCGTCTGGCGAACGAGATCGCGGGTGAACTGCGCCGCCTTGTCGGGCTGGACGAGGGTGAGCAGCGGATGCAGCGCGCGGTAGGTGTCCCACATCGAATAGGTGCTGAACGCGGGTTCGGCGGCGGTCGTCTGGTGCACCTTGCGGTCGAGCCCGACATAGCGGCCGTCTCGGTCGGTGAAGAGCGTCGGCGACAGGAACGCGTGATACAGCGCGCTCGCCATGATCGTGCGCTGTTCAGGCGTGCCGCCATCGACGCGAATGCGGTCGAGTTCGGCCTGCCACGTGCGCGCCGCCGAGCGTCGCACCGCGTCGAACTGCCACCCTGCCGCCTCACCGTCGAGCGCCGCCTTTGCGCCGGCGACGTCGACCGCGGAGATGCCGGTCTTGATCAGGATCGGCGCGCCGCCCGCCTGGTCGAAGAACAACGCGACCTTCAGGCGGTTGCCAGTGACGCCCTTAGCGCCCGCGAGTGCAGGCGCGTCGTCGTCGCCAAAGAACTGGACGCGGTCGGGCTTGCGCGACAGCTGCATCGCGAAATGGATGCGCCGGCCCTTCGCCCAGCGGTGGACGCGGCGGCTGCCCGTCAGCATCCCGTCAGCGGACAGCGCCAGCGAAGCCTCGTCGATCAACGTGCCCTTGTCCCAGACGTCGAGGATCATGTGCGCGAAGTCGACCAGGATGTGCCCCGGCCCCTGCGGGAAGCTGTAGCGATGGTGGCCGGTCCGCTCGGTGACGGTCAGTTCGGCGAGCACGCCCGATTCGAGCTTCACGCGGTAATAGCCCGGCTCGGCGAGTTCGTCGGTGAAACGCTGGCGATACCCCTGTTCGGGTTTGCCGAGCGCGCCGGGTTTCAGCTGCAACGGCCCGCGCGTCGGCACGACCAGCACGTCGAGCATGTCTCCGATCCCGGTCCCCGACAGATGCGTGTGACTGAAGCCCATGATCGAGCCATCGTCCTGGTGATAGCCCGAGCACGCATCCCAGCGACTATTGTCGGTGTCGGGGCCGAGCTGGACCATCCCGAACGGCAGCGACGGGCCGGGATAGGTATGGCCGTGCCCGCCGGTACCGACGAACAGGTCTGGCTTGCCCGCGACCGGCGCCTGCGCGGCCGCGGCATTGGTGACGGGCAACGCGGCGGCGAGGCCCGCGAGCCCGGTGCCGGCGAGCACCTGGCGGCGGTTGGCGGTGGTCATGTGTATCTCCCGGAATTCATATCAGTAGCGGGCGGCCAGCAAGGCAGGCTTGCGGCGCTCGAGGTCGAGGATCAGCTCGCCGAACAATCCATTGGCCCATGCGAACCAGTTGCGCGTGAACTTGGCCGGATTGTCCTTGTGGAAGGATTCGTGCATGAACCCGGTGCCGCCATGCGTGGTCTTGAGCCAGGCGAGGCACTGGCGGATCACGGCGTCGTCGTCGCTGTTCATCGCGTGCGTGATGATCGACATCGGCCAGATCATGTCGAGCCCGATATGCGGGCCGCCGATCCCGCGCGCGGCGGTACCGGTGAAGAAATACGGGTTGCGATCGCTCCACGCGAGCGCGGCGGTGCGGCGGAACAGCGGGTCGCTGCGGTCCGCCGCGCCGAGCAGCGGCAGGCCCGACAGGCTCGGCACGTTGGCGTCGTCCATGAAGATCGCGTTGCCGAAGCCGTCGACCTCGTACGCCCAGACCTCGCCGCCCTGCCCGTCCGGCATCCGGCCATGCGCGCGGAGCGCCGCCTCGATCTCGGTCGCCAGCGCCTCGCTATCCGCCGCGCCTGCCATATCGCCGCGCGCCTCGCGCTGGACCGTCGCCAGCATGCGCAACGCCGACACCGCGAACAGGTTCGACGGGATCAGGAACGGATAGAGGCACGCATCGTCCGATGGGCGGAACATCGAATGGATCAGGCCGACCTTCCGCGTCGGGGCACCGTAACCCTCGAACATCAGCGTCTCGGTCGGCGAGACGTTCAAGCGCTGGAAATGATACGGGCCCTTGCCGTCCTTGCGTTGCTGTTCGCGGAAGGTCGCGACCGCGCGGCGCATCGCCTTCGCCCACAGATCGTCGAACGGCGTCTTGTCGCGCGTCGCGGTCCAATAGCCGTGCGCAAGCCGCATCGGATAGCAGAGCGAGTCGATCTCCCACTTCCGCTCGGCAACACCCGGCTTCATCTCGGTCTGGTCGGTCCGCGCGCCGAGGTTCGACTTGGCGGTCGGATCCTCCATGAACGCGTTGGCGTAGGGGTCGATCAGGATGCACCGCGCCTGCCGCGCGATCAGCCCGGTGAACACGCGGCGCAAGGCAGCATCCTTCGGCGCGAGGTGCACATAGGTCTGCATCTGCGCCGAACTGTCGCGCAGCCACAGCGCTTCGATATCGCCGGTGATGACGAACGCATCTGGCTTGCCACCGCGCTTGCCGTCCACCGTGCCGATTTTGACCGTGGTGTCGAGCGTGTTCGGATAGCAATTCTCGAACAGCCAGGCGAGTTCGGGGTCGGCGATCTTCGCCTTGACGCGGGCGATCTCGGCCTCGACCGCGGGACTGACGAAGCGGCGCTGGCCGCGTGGCGGTCGCTTGCTCACGAGTGGCGCAGCGGCACCGGCGGACGCAGCGCGCGGGAGGCCGGCGGTTACGGCCAGCGCGGCGGCGCCCGTCATCACATCGCGTCGACGAAGGCGCATTCCGGTCTCCATGGTCATCGTCCCGCCACCGGTGCGCTCATCGAGAACGGCGCATCCGCCTTTGCCGCACCCCAGGCGGTGTTCGGCGTCGGCCCCATCACGAACCGCAGCGTGCCGCCCTGCTGCAACGCCGCGCGGGTCAGCCAGGGCTTGTCGTGCGGGGTACCGTTGAAGCTCGCCGACTGGATGTAGACATTGCCCGGGCCGTTGTTCGCCGCCTCGATCGTCAGCGTCTTGCCGCCCGGCATCGTCAGCTTCACGGTCTGGAACAGCGGGCTGCCGATCGCATATTGCCCAACCGCAGGCGTGACCGGGTAGAAGCCGAGCGCGGAGAACACGTACCACGCCGAGGTCTGGCCATTGTCCTCGTCACCGGGATAGCCGTCGGGCGCGGGCGAGTAGAGCTTCTTCATCACGTCGCGGACGTGATATTGCGTCTTCCACGGTGCGCCGGCCCAGTCGTAGAGATAGGTCATGTGCTGGATCGGCTGGTTGCCGTGCGCATATTGCCCCATGTCGACGATCTGCATCTCGCGGATCTCGTGGATGGTCTGCCCGTAATAGCTGTCGTCGAAGATCGGCGGCGTGGTGAAGATTGAATCGAGCCGCTTCACGAACGCCTCGCGCCCGCCCATCAGGTCGGCAAGCCCCTGCACGTCCTGCATCACCGACCAGCTGTAATGCAGCGCATTCCCCTCGGTGAACGCGTCGCCCCATTTGTACGGGCTGAACGGCGTCGACCAGCTGCCATCCTTTTTGCGGCCGCGCATCCAGCCGCTCTGCGTATCGTAGAGCTTGCGGTAATTCTGCGCGCGCGTGGCGTAGAGCTTGGCGTCCTCGGTCTTGCCGAGTGCCGCCGCGAGCCGCGAGATCGAGAAGTCCGCGGTGGCGTATTCGAGCGTGCGCGCGGCATTCTCGTTGATGCCGACGTCATACGGCACATAGCCGAGCCGGTTGTAGTATTCGACGCCCTCGCGCCCGACCGCGCCGACGACCTTGCCCTTCTTGTCGACCGGGCGGCCCTGCGACGTCGTCGCGTTCTTGACCATCGCCTCATACAAGGTTTCGACGTCGAACCCGCGCACGCCGTTCAAATACGCGTCGGCGATCAGGTTGGCCGAATTCGATCCGATCATCACGTCGCGGTGGCCGGGACTGGCCCATTCGGGCAGCCAGCCGGACTCCTTGTAGGTGTTGACCAGCCCCTGCATGATCTCGCTGTCGCGCTCGGGATACATCAGCGCGAAGAACGGGAAGACCGCGCGCCACGTGTCCCAGAAACCGTTATCCGTGTAGAGGAAGCCCGGGTGCACCTTGCCGTCATACGGGCTGTAGTGGACGGTCTGGCCCTTGGCATCGACCTCGTGGAACATCCGCGGGAACTGCAGCATGCGGTACAGCGCGGAATAGAAGATCCGGCGGTTGTCGAGGTTGGGATCGGTGACTTGGACGCGGTCGAACTCGCGTTGCCAGATCGCCTTGGCCTTCGTCTTGGTCTGCTCGAACCCGTCGCCGCCGATCTCGCCGCGCAGGTTGCGCTCGGCCTGCTCGAGACTGATGAACGACGAGGCGACCTTGACGCCGACCTGCTCGCCCTTGCGAGTCTTGAAGCTGACGACCGCGCCGACATGATCGCCCTCGCGCGTCGACGTCGCGGTGACCTGGCCCTTGCCGTCCCAGGTCTGGCTGACGGTGAAGTCGTGGTCGAATTCGGCGACGAAGTAATTGTGGAAATTGTCGGGCACGCCGCCGTGGTTGTTGCGGACATAGCCGGTGATGCGGCGCTTGGCCTTGTCGATCGAGACCATCGAGCCGCCGGCATAGCCGTCGAGGATGATGTGCGCGTCGTTGCTCTGCGGGAAGGTGAAGCGGAACTGCGCGGCGCGGTTGGTCGGCGCGACCTCCGCGGTCACGTCGTAATCGGCGAGATAGACCTTGTAGCTGTACGGCCGGCTCTCCTCCGCCTTGTGGCTGTACCAGGACGCACGTTCGTCCTCCTTCACCTTCAGCGCGCCGGTCGTCGCCATCAGCGAGAACGCGGCGTAGTCGTTCATCCACGGACTGGGCTGGTGCGTCTGCTTGATCCCGTTGATCTTGTTCGCGTCGTAGGTGTAGCCCCAGCCGCTGTTCGTCTTGCCGGTGACCGGCGTCCAGAAGTTCATCCCCCACGGCACCGCCACCGCGGGATAGGTGTTGCCGTAGGACAAGGTGTAGTCGGAATCGGTCCCCATCAGCGGGTTGACCAGATCAACCGAAGGCTGGTCCTGCGGCTGCACCGCGCCGTTGGCCGACGCGGCGGCCGTCGCCTTGGTCTGCGCCAGAATCGGCGCGGGCGCGACGAGGGCAAGCGACGCGACCGCCGCTACCGTGCCGCGCAAATTGGCGATCGCCCTGTTTCTCACATCGCTCTCCCTGAATTTCGTGTCGGCTTCTGCACGCCGATCGGTCGCGGCTTCACGCCCGCATCGGTCATCATCACCGGCTCGATCCGACCATCGGCGGCAAAGACCATCCTGTCGATCGCGATCTGGCGGTGTTCGCCGCGATCGGTGTCGAGCGGACGGCGGTGATACGCGATGTACCAGTCGTCGGTACCCGGCACGTTGACCACCGAATGATGCCCCGCGCCGCGCGCGATGCGCAGGTCCTGCGACAGGATCTTGCCGCGCGGCGTGAACGGACCGGTCGGCCCCGGCCCGGTCGCATAGGCGACGCTATAGTCCGGCCCCGTCCAGCCGCCCTCCGACCACATCAGATAATAGACGCCCTTGCGCTCGATCATGAAAGAGCCCTCGACATAGCCGGGTGGCGTCACTTCCTTGTAGGTCGAGCCATCGGCGAACGGCAGGATGCGCTTGATGTCGGCGCTGAGCCGGACGACGTTGCAATGCTTCCAGCCGCCGTAGAACAGATAGACCTGGCCATCGCGATCGCGAAACGCGAACGGGTCGATCGGTTGCGCGCCGTTGTGGAACGCGCCGACCAGCGGCTTGCCGATCGCGTCCTTGAACGGACCATCGGGCCGCTCGCTGACCGCGAGGCCGATCCCGCCAAGCTCCGCATCGCTCTGAATGTCGTTGGCGCTGAAGAACATGTAATAGTGCCCGTTCGCCTGGATCACCGATGGCGCCCAGATCGCATAGGCCGCCCACGCGGCGTTCCGCACGTCGAACACGTGGTCGTGCTTGGTCCAGTGCACCAGGTCGGGTGACGAAAACGCGTTGAAGAAGGTCTGCATCTCGTAGGACGGCCGCACCGTCTTGCGTTGCCGCGCGAGCTTTTGCGCGGCCGAGAAGCGGCTGGTGACGTCGGGCTTGCCATAGTGATCCGAATAGGTCGGATAGATCCAGTAGCGCCCGGCGAACACGCGGATCTCGGGGTCGGCATACCAGCCGGGAACGATCGGGTTCGACGCACTCGCCAGCCCGCACATCATCAGCGCGGACGCGGTCAGCGCAATCCGAACCCCGCGCCGCCTACGCGTTTCGCCAACGCCGTGCGACGCGACGCTGCGAGAAAAGGGAGGGGTAACGCCGCGAAGGCGCCACCCGACAGACAAGCCGATCAAACCAGGTCATCAGAAGTTGAACGACACGCCTATATAGGCCCGCCGCCCAAAGTAATTCCGGTAGGTGAAGCGATCCTTCGTATCATTGCCGAGATGGCGGCTTTCCTCGGCCTTGGTGAGGTTGATCACCGAGGCTGTGAGGTTCAGCCGGTCGGTCAGCGCATAGGCCGCATTGAGATCGACCTGTGCATAGGGATCGGTGTATTCGTTCAGTCCCGACTGCAACCCGCCGACGACTTCGCCCCGCCGGTTGTACGAGGCACGCATCAGCACCTTGCCGTGTTCGTAGAAGACCGAGGCGTTGACCTGCGTCTTGGCGCTGCCGACCAGGGCGGACGAGCCGACCTTCTGCCCGTCGAGCGTGACGTCCGCCACCGAGGTGTCGTTGTAGGTGAAGTTGACCTGCGCGCCGAGACCGAAAGGCAGCGTGTGCTGCGCGTACAGTTCGACACCCTGCGACCGCGCATTCGATCCGTTCGCGACCGTCGAGTAAGGCTGGATCAGCTGCTGCGTTCCGTTGACGTCGCGCGTGACGTTGAGCACCAACGGCACCACGAAGTCCGACACATCCTTGCGGAAGAAGGTCGCGCCGAGCACCGAACCGCGGTGGAAATACCATTCGATGCCTAGGTCGTATTGCCACGCCGAGAACGGGTTCAGGTCGGAATTGCCACCGCTGCCCGACCAGCCGGCAAACTCGCCGAACTGGCCGCGATCGAACGCATACGCATCCGAGCGGAACGTGAGCGACCGCTGCGACCCCAGATTCTCGAATGACGGCCGCGCGATCACCTTCGCGACCGCGCCACGGACGAGGAGATCGGGCGTGACCTCGTACGACACGTTGAAGCTCGGCAGCCAGTCCGTGTAGGTCTTCGACTGGTAGGCACGCGTGTTGACGATCGTTTCGCGCACGCTGAGCGGCAGGACCTGGCAGTTGCCATCGGGGCCGAGCGGACGGTTGGGATCGGCCGCCCCGCCGGGTCCGTTGACGCAATAGTCGTTGAGATATTGCAGGCGGTCGGAGGTATTGCCCGACTGTTTCGTGTTCGCCATGCGGAGGCCGACGTTACCGCGAAGACCACCGGTCCCGAAGTTCACCTGCGCGTAACCGGCGAAGACCCGCTCCCCCAGCGCATAGACGAAGTCGGGTTCGTACACCCTCACCGCCTGGCCGTAGGTCGAATTCAGATACTTCAGATATTCGTCGAAATTGATGCCCGGCACGACGTTCGCGTTGAAGCCGCCGTTGATGTTGCCGATCTGGTTCGCGTAGAAGAATTCGGGCCGCGCGACAGCGCCAGCGGCGGTATCCTGGTAACGCAGCAGCGTCGCCGGATCGGCATACCAGTCGTTGCGACCGGTCTCGCGGCCGATCTTCAGGTCGCGCCATTTGCCGCCGATCTGCACCGACTTCAGGAAGCCGTCGAACCGCCTTGTCAGGTCGAGCTGCGCATAACGCTGGCCGAGGTCGCTGTTGACGAAGCTCGAGTTGGTCGAGCCCACGTCGATCTGCGCGATCCCGTTGCGGATGTTGTTCTGCAGCTCGGGCGAGAACTCGAAATTGGCGATGCCGTCCGAGATGTTCCAGTTGCTGACCAGATTGCCGTTCTGCTCCCGGCCCGGCGTCGTCAGGCGGGGCTTGGCGGCGACGCTGAAGCGCACCGACGGGCCACCGCTCGACTTGGTCTTGCCCAGTTTCAGGACGGCGTCGAAGCGATCCTGACTGTATTTGACCTCGGTCTCGAAGGTGTTCGAAACCTGCTTCTCGCGGCTGTACGTGCCGGCAATCTGCGGCGTTTCCATCGTGCACGGGGTCGGGCGCGCGAGACAGCCCGTTCCCGCCGCCGGCACCGCGAAATTGGCCGACTGGAAGATCGTCCCGCTCTTGTCGAACGTCGCGCCGGTGAAGAAATTGTCGTAACCCCATTCCGGGATCTTCAGCACGTTCGAGGTATAATTGCTGCTATAGCCGAACCGGAAATAGTTCGCGGTGACCGTGACCGCCTCGAACGGCTTGAACTGCGCGGTCGCCTGGATGCCGTACCGCTCGCGTTCCTGGTCGAAGACTTCGGCGTTGACCGACTGCGGTGCCCAATAGCCCGAATAATGCGTGCCATCGCGCGCAGTCGTGCCCTGCCCCGGCCAGTAGGAGATCGCGTCGTTGTTCGCGAAGGTCTTGCCGTCGACATCGGTCGCGGGCTTCAGGACGTTGCCCTGCGCGTCGCGGTCGCTCCACCACAGCCAACTCTCGGACGAGCTGCGCAGCTCGCGGTTGGTGCGCTTCTGCCAGACGCCGCCGACCAGCAGGCCGAACGTCTCCTCCTTGTTCTTCCACGACACCTGCCCGCCAAGCTGCGGTTCGTACTTCTCGGTCGTGTCCGAATACGTCCCCTCGGCGGAGACGAAACCCGACCACGCCGGCACGTCGAACGGCCGCCGCGTGTTGAGGATGATCGTGCCGCCGACGCCGCCTTCTTCGAGCCGCGCTTCGGGCGACTTATAGACCTCGGTGCTGGCGATGAAGGTCGACGGCAGCAGGACGTAGTTGAACGATCGCTGCGGCTCGCCGCTGTCGGCGCCGGCAAGGAAATTGCCGTTGAGCAAGGTGAGCGTCAGGCCCGACTGAAGGCCGCGGATACTGACCCGGCTACCTTCGCCGCCGTCGCGGGTGATGACCACGCCCGGCACGCGCTGCAACGCATCGGCGACGTTCTTGTCGGGGAACTTGCCGACGTCTTCGGCGGTGATCACGTCGACGAACGCGTTCGCCTCGCGCTTCTGGGTGAGGCTCTTCTCGATCGAGCGCCGATACCCGGTAACGACGATGTCGCCAGTGTCCTGCGTCGACCCATCCGGCTGTGTCGTGCCGGCGGTTTGCCCGGACTCCGCCGTAGCGGTCGAAGCGGGCTGCGCCTGGTCGGTCGGGGTCGCGTTCTGGGGAGGCGCAGGGGAAGGCGCGGCCTGTTGAGCCTGGGCAGCACCGGCCAACGCCGCAGTAAGACTGACCGTGGCCAACAGGAACGACAACGGACGATGGCGACGCGCCACGATCGAGCACGATTCTATGCTTGCGGTCATCAGACTTTCCTCTTCCTCGTGAGGATGCCTGCGCCCCCCTCACTTACCCCTGCGAATAGCGCGCCTGCCCCCCGTTTTCGGTTGGGCTGTCCGGTTGAATCGGATCCTGTCGGCGTGCAGTCTCGACCCATCTATTTGCCAATTGTAAAAGCAAATTGTCAAATAGATTGTTGCGCTAGTTTTGGCCCGTTGTGGACGTAACTCGCCGAATACCCTTTGACGGGCCGATAGTCTGAGCGAAGACACCGCCACGATTCACCTCTGCCTTCGCGTAGTCGCACACGTACAACGACAGCAGCATGCGCTCCGCAACGCCAGGCGCGCGGAGTCCCTTCATGCCGGGATAGCGGTACCGAAACCGATTACCGGCGTCAGTCGGCTGCCGCGCCGGAATCCTTCCAGAGCGCAGCGGCCTTGGGCAGCAGGAAATGACTGAACGGCAGGATCGCCGCACCAACGGCAGGCGCATCTTCCGACAGCGCGGCACGGCGGACCGGCGCGATAGCGGGCGCATCGGTCGCGTCCCGGATCAACGCGTTGACGCGCTCTGCCACCCGTTCCACCAACCGGCTTGGCAGGCGCCCGCCGATCAGGATCACCGCCGGATCGATCAGGCAGTTGATCGCGTCGAGGGGCGTGCAGAGCGTGTGCGCCGCCCTCTCGACCCATTCCTCCAGGCAAAGCTCGACGTCCGGCGCCCAATCGGCCTGATGCAGAACCTGCCCGATCTCGAAACTTGAATTTGCCAGATGCTCGGCAAGTCCGGATAGCGATACCAGTTTCTGCACGGTCTCGCGTCCCCGCTTGCCGCCGCCGGCCGCCATGAACCCCAGCTCGCCGCTGCGCCCGTGCGTGCCGCGAACATACGCGCCATCCGCAACGAAGCCACCGCCCAGCCCCGACGACACGAGGATGTAGAAGAAACTGCTGTAATTCTGTCCGAAGCCCAACTGCATCTCGCCCATCGCGGCAGCGGCGGCATCGTTCTCGACGAACACCGGCAGCGACAGCGGCTTGTCGAACAGCGTCGCCATGTCGATTCCGTCCCACGCCGCATAGGCGGCCGGACGGCCCGGCATCGCGACCAATGCGAGGTCGTCCGGCCGCGCGACGCCGATGCCGACCAGCTTGGCGGGATCGACCTTTGCGCTTTTCAGCATCGCGCGGACCGAGCGACGGAACAGATCGCGGACGTCGTCGGGCAGCGCAAAGCTGATCTCGATCGACTTGCGCGCGAGGATCTGCGCGAGGAAATCGACCAGCACGATCGTGATATGGTCGCGGTCGATATTGACGCCGATCGAATAGCACGCGTCGGCCCGGACGACGAGTTTGGTCGGCGGCTGGCCGCGCCCACCGCGACGCTGCCCCGCCTCCTCGATCATCCCTTCCTGCAACAGCCGCCGCGTGATGTTGGCGATCGCCGGCCCGGTCAGCCCGGTGATCCGCGCAAGGTCGATCCGCGTCAGCGATCCGCCGAGGCGAATGGCATGCAGCGTCACGCGCTGGTTATGGTCGGCGGCGCGCTCGAGGTTCGTCCCCGACAGACGCGGCGGCGTTTGAAGAGTCATGCGGACCGATCATCCAGGCTGGAGAACAGAAGACGAAGCCGCTCTGCACTGCACCGTAGCGATTTCAGCGTTGGCGACGAAGTGATCCCGCGATTGCGAAGGCTTGGCAAGCGCACACTATTGGCGTTCAATGAACGCGCGGCATATCGGCCCGGTCTGAAGACCATCTTCTGCATCCCCCGCTTTCAAACTGTTCGTTTGAATTATCCAATTTGATGTTCTAATCCACTTCTGCGGTTGCGCAAGAGCTGGCGATGAAGCCAGTCTGGCGACCGAACGAATAGAGGGGATGTGCGCGACATGGTTCACCTGGCACCCGGCAAGCTCCCCGCCTACTTCCCTCCGAACGGGTGACCTCGATGTCCATTCTCACGCGATCGTGCCTCGCTGGTGCGCTGTTCACCACGATCCTCGCCGGCCCTGCGTTCGCGCAGGACGCCGCCAAACCGAGCGATGCGGTCGATCCGTTCATCGGCGCCGGCGGCGAAGGGCACACCTTCCCCGGCGCGGTCGCGCCGTTCGGCATGGTCCAGTTGTCGCCGGATACCGATACCTCGTGCGTGATCCGCACCTGCTACGGCCACGCCGCCGGCTATCGCTACGACGACCCGACGATCGAGGGGGTTCAGCCACACGCATTTCTCGGGCGCGGGGCATTCCGATCTCGGCGACATCCTCGTCATGCCGGTGTCGGGCGACACCGTGCCGATGGACCCCGGCACGCCCGCTACCCCTGGCTATCGCTCGCGCTTTTCACACGGCACCGAAGTCGCCAAGCCGGGCTATTACGCCGTCACGCTCGACGGTCCCGGCGTGCGTGCGGAGATGACGGCGGGGACGCGGATCGGCGTGCACCGCTACAGCTTCCCCAAGGGCAAGGCCGCGCACCTCGTCGTCGATCTCCGGTCGTCGCTCTACAATTACCCCGGCAAGATCCTCTGGTCGGGGCTGCATTTGCGCGATGACGGCGTGCTCACCGGCTTCCGCGAGACGCGCGGCTGGGCGCCCGGCCGCAAGCTCTACTTCGCGATGCGGTTCTCCGCGCCGCTGGTCGGCCACGCGCTGGTCAACCGCGAGAAGGATATCGCGTACAAGGGGTTCCAGGGGCCCCGGCCGCGGCAGCGATGCGCTGGCGGAGAAGCTCGGTCAGGCACTGGAAGCGCGGCTCGATTTCGGCCCGCTCGATAACCCACTTGAGGTGAAGGTCGGGATCTCCGGCGTCGACGAAGCGGGGGCGCTCGCCAATCTCGACAGCGAGCCCGGCGGCTTCGACGCGGTCCGCGCCAAGACGCAAGGCGATTGGGACACCGCGCTCGGCGCCGTCAAGTTCGAGGCGCCCGCACCGATGCGCCGCATCTTCGCGACCGCGCTCTACCACAGCCTGCTCGCCCCCAGCGTGTGGAGCGACAGCGACGGGCGCTACCGCGGCCCCGACGACCAGGTCCATCAGGCCACCGGCTTCACCGTCCGCTCGACCTTCTCGCTATGGGACACGTTCCGCGCCGAACATCCGCTGCTGACGCTGATCCAGCCCGAGAAGACCAATAGTGACATCGTCCGCTCGCTGATCGCCAGCCAGCAGCACAGCCCCGACGGCATCCTCCCGGTCTGGCAATTCGCCGGACGCGAGACGTGGACGATGATCGGCTATCACGCCGTCCCCGTTATCGCCGACGCGTATATGAAAGGCATTCGCGGCTTCGATGCGGACGCGGCGTTGCAGGCGATGGTCGCGAGCGCCGACCACGCCTCCTATGGCGGGCTCGGCGAGTATATCCAGCGCGGCTACGTCCCGATCGACAAGGAGCCGGAGGCCGCGTCGAAGACGGTCGAATATGCCTATGACGACTGGACGATCGCGCGGATGGCGCGGCGCATGGGCAAGACCGACATCGCCGAGCGGTTCGAGAAGCGCGCGGGCAACTGGCGCAACAGCTTCGATGCGAAGTCCGGCTGGCTGCGCGCAAGGCTCGCGAACGGGAGTTTCCGCACCCCCTTCGATCCGACCGCGATCAACTATGGCTCCGATTATACGGAGGGCAATGCGTGGCAATATAGCTGGTTCGTGCCGCAGGATCAGGCGGGGCTGTTCCGGCTGCTCGGCGGCGATGCAAAGACCGTGAAGAAGCTCGACGCGATGTTCGACTTCGACAAATCGAAGGTCGATTACAGCCACGCGGAGGATATCGCCGGGCTGATCGGCCAGTATATCCACGGCAACGAACCGAGCCACCACGTCGCCTATCTCTACAGTTACGCCGGCGCACCATGGCGGACGCAGGAGCGGCTCGGCCAGATCGTGCGGAGCCAATATGGCGCCAAGCCTGAGGGACTGAGCGGCAACGACGATCTCGGCCAGATGTCCGCATGGCTCATCTTCACCGCGCTCGGCTTCTACCCGGTCGCGCCGGGATCGAACGAATATGTCATCGGCCGCCCGTTCCTGTCGCAGGCGACGCTAGCGCTGCCCGGCGGGAAGCAGTTCGCGATCCGGACGGACAATCTGTCGGACGCCAACCCCTATATCCGCTCCGTCACGCTCAACGGCACGCCCCTCACCCGCAGCTATCTGCGCGATGACGAGATTCGCCAGGGCGGCGAACTCCGCTTCGTGATGGGCGCAAAACCCAACAAACTCTGGGGCAAGGGCGCGAAGGCCCGCCCGTTCTCGTCCTCAACCGCGTCAACGACCATACCGCACGACTAAAGACCATCAGACCGATTGCCCCCGCGCCCCGGTTGCGCCTAGCTTCGCCCCAACGCTTCCGGAGCACGTCCCCATGACTGTCAAATTCGTCCTGCTCGCCTCGATCGCCCTCGCCACCACCGCAATCGCGCAGGACAAGACCGCACCCGTCGGCGGCGACATCCCCGCCAAGTTCGTGCCGCCGACCGCCGCGCAGGATTACGTGAAGCGCGAGGTGATGATCCCGATGCGCGACGGGACCAAGCTCTACACCGTCATCGTCTATCCCAAGGGCGTCACCAACGCGCCGATCGTCCTCACCCGCACGCCCTACAACGCAAAGGGTCGCGCGAACCGCTCCGACAGTGCGAGCATCCTCGCCACGCTGCCGCTCGCCGACGAGATGTTCGTCAAGGCGGGCTATATCCGCGTCTACCAGGACATCCGCGGCAAATACGGCTCGGAGGGCGAATACGTCGTCACGCGCCCCATTATCGGCCCGCTCAACCCGACCAAGGTCGATCACGTCACCGACGCGTACGACACGATCGACTGGCTGGTGAACAAGGCGAACCTCCCCGAGAGCAACGGCCGCGTCGGCATGATCGGCTCGTCCTACGAAGGCTTCACGGTCGCGATGGCGCTGCTCGCCCCGCACCCCGCGCTGAAGGTCGCCGCGCCCGAGAGCCCGATGATCGACGGCTGGATGGGCGACGACTGGTTCCACTACGGCGCATTCCGCCTCGCCAACATCGCGTGGCTCGGCAGCCAGACCGGCTACAAGGGCGCGGGCAAGGCGCCACCCACCGGCGGCTACGACGATTACGAGAATTTCCGCGAGGTCGGCTCGGCCGGCGACTGGGCGAAGAAGTCCGGCTACGACCAGCTTCCCTATTGGCAGCGGATGGTGTCGCACCCCGCCTATGACGGCTTCTGGCAAGGCCAGGCGCTTGACAAGCTGCTCGCCGCCAACCCGTCGAACGTGCCGACGATCTGGGAACAGGGGCTGTGGGATCAGGAGGACATGTACGGCGCGATCACCGCGTGGGAGGCGCTCAAGGCGAAGGGCAAGCTCGGCAACAACCACCTCGTGATGGGTCCGTGGCGCCACAGCCAGATCAACCGCGAAGGCCGCAGCCTCGGGCCGTTCCAGTGGAATGGCGACACCGCCCAGCAATTCCGCGAGGATATGCTGCTCCCCTATTTCAATCAGTATCTGAAGGACGGCCCGGCCGTCACGCTGCCCTCCGCCGCGATCTACAACACTGGTGAGAACCACTGGGACAAGTTCGCCACCTGGCCGCTCGCGTGCGAGACGGGATGCACCTCGCCGCTCAAGCCGATCTACCTGCAGGAAGGCGGCACGCTCGGGTTCGGCAAGGCGACGACCGGCGGTGACAGCTATGTCTCCGATCCGTCGAAGCCCGTCCCGCACCTACCCCGCCCGGTGAACTTCGGCGATGGCCGCTGGGGCGACTGGCTCGTCAGCGACCAGCGCGGCGTCGATGGCCGTCCCGATGTGATGACCTACACCACCGAAGCGCTGACCACGCCGGTGCGCGTGTCGGGTGCGCCGATCGCCGACATCTTCGCGAAAACGACCGGCACCGACGGCGATTTCGTCGTCAAGGTGATCGACGTCTACCCGGCCGAGAACGCGACCGATCCGAAGATGAGCGGCTATGAACTGCCGATCAGCCTCGACATCTTCCGCGGCCGCTACCGTCAGAGCTTCGCCAAGCCGACCGCGATCCCGGCGGGCAAGGTGCAGGAATACAAGTTCCGCCTGCCGACCGTGAACCACGTGTTCCAGCCGGGCCACAAGATCATGATCCAGGTCCAGTCGAGCCTGTTCCCGCTCTACGATCGCAACCCGCAGACGTTCGTGCCCAACATCTTCCTCGCGAAAAAAGCGGACTATAAGCCGGCAACGGTGACGATCGTCCGCGGCGGCGCATCGGCGAGCGCGGTCTGGTTGCCGGTCGTCCCGCTCGACCAGTCCGCGGCAATGGCCAAGTAATCGATCGAACCAGGCCGACATAAGGACGGCATCGTCGCCCGGCCAGCTCGGCCGCGGCGGCGTCCCCGCAGCGTCATTACTCCCTCGACGCCAGACTGATCATACTACCGCATCGCCTAGTCGTTTCCGATCACGCGCGGCCGCCTGCAATTTCGTACTGAAGGCGCAGGTTACCAAGGGCAATGCGATGACGAAGGTTCAAGACGACAGCCACTTTCCCGCCGACGACAACGACGATTCGACCTATTTTCAGCGTCGAGCCGAGTGGCATGAAGGCCGCGCCGAAGTCGCCGAGGATTCGAGCACGCGGTCGCTGCATCTGCGGTTCGCGCGGCTCTATGCGGCGCGCGCGACGTCCTGATATGGTACATTACAGCTAGTATTCTGACACAAAACTACCAGGAACCAAGAGGTTACCGGTAGGTTTATGCGTCCAGTCCCGTCGCGATACCCCGCGTGCGGCAAGATACTGGAGCTGCTCACATGAAGCGCATAACGTCCGCCACCGGGGCCCTGGCCCTGCTGGCGCCCATTGCCGGTTGCGCCGCGCCCGCGACGCGCATCTCGTCTGGGCTCCAGCGCTATGGGCTCGATCAGTCGCGCTCCGATTGCGTCGGCGGTCGGCTTCAGGCGAACCTCTCGCTTGGCCAGTTGCAGCGTCTGGGCAAGGCCGCCGCGGCGTACCGCCAGGGCGACACCACGCCCGGCGTGCTCACCCCGTCCGATCTTATCCGCGTCGCCTCCGAGCTCCGCGATCCGAAGATCGCGCTCGAAGTCGGCAAGGCCGCCGCGGGCTGCGGCGTGCTGCCGTAACGCGGGGCCTTTCCCACCCAATTCCAAACGTAAGGATCTGACATGAACAAGGACGAATTCCAGGGCGGCGCCCGCTATGTCGGCGGCAAGGTCGAGAAGGCCGTCGGCGACACCGTGAACAGCCGCGACTGGCAGGTCGACGGCGTCGTCGACCAGGTCGCCGGCGGCGCGCAGAACCTGTACGGTCGCGCCAAATCGGCGATCGAGGACGCCGTCGACGGTGCCCCCGAACTCGCCGACAAGATCGGCAGCGAAGCGCGCGAAGCCGGCGATCGTGCCGCCGACGCCGCTCGTCGCGCCGCCTCGACCGCGCAGGCATCGGCCAAGGATGCCCCCGTCCTTTGGGCACTCGGCGCCGCTGCGGTCGGCTACGGCCTTGCCTGGCTCGTCCACGGCAATCGCGACTGATCGCATGACCGTGGCGCCGCCCCCTCAAGTCGCTTCGTGACTCCCCCGATCTGCGCCACCTGCGCCAGATCATCGCGGGGCTGGACGAAGGCGTCATCCTCGTCGATCCCGATCAGGACATCCTGTGGGCCAATACGGCCGCACTCGGGATGCACGGGGTCGACTCGGTCGAGGATCTCGGTGCCACGGTCGACGATTATCGCCAGCGTTTCCAGCTGCGCTACCGGAACAACCACAAGCTCAACGACGCGGATTACCCTATCGAACGCGTCGTGTCGGGCGAGGCCTTCTCAGAGGTGGTGGTCGAGGTCGCGGTCGCCGGCGAGGACGAACCCCGCTGGGTGCATCAGGTGCGCAGCCTCGTCCTGACCAACGACGACGACGAACCCGAATGCCTCGTCATGATCATCCAGGACGTGTCGGCACAGTTCGAGGCCGAGGATCGCTTCGAACAGTCGTTCAATGCGAACCCCGCGCCCGCGGTCATCTGTCGCCTGTGCGACCTTCGCTTCGTGAAGGTCAACCAGGGCTTCATCGACATGACTGGGCACGACCGCGATGCCATCCTGTCGCGCACGGTCTACGATATCGATGTCCTCGAACGCGGCGAAAAGCGCGATCTTGGCAAGCAGCGCCTCGCCGAGGGCCGCACCATCCCGCAGATGGAGGCGGAGCTCAGCCTTCCCGACGGCGAGACCAAGCTCGTGATCGTCGCCGGCCAGCCGATCGACATGGGCGATCAGCCCTGCATGCTGTTCACCTTCGCTGACCTCGAACCGCGCCGGAAAGCCGAGACGCAGCTGCGCCATAGCGAGGAGCGCTTTATGCGGACCTTCTCGCTCGCCCCCGTCGCGCTCGCGATCGGCGCGCGCGATGGTCACCGGCTGTGCGACGTCAACGAGGCTTTCACCAGCCTCACCGGTTATTCGTCGGCGGAGATCATCGGTCGCCCGCTCGGCGATGTCGACCTGTGGGAAACACCCGCGCTGCGCCACGCGATTGAGGCCGATATCGACGCTGGCCTCCCGATCCGCGACCGCGAAGTTCGCATCCGCGGCAAGGACGGCGACATCATCGACTGCATCGTCTCAACCGAGCCGATCCAGCTCGACGACGAAGCCTGCGTGCTGTGGGCAATGCGCGACATCAGCACGCGAAAAGCGTCCGAGCGCGAACTCGTCAACGCGATCGAGGCGGTGATGAAGGACACGAGCTGGCTCAGCCGGTCGATCATGGAAAAGCTGGCGCGGATCCGCACGCCGAACGCCGAGCCGGTCGGCGTCGGGCTCGACGAACTGACGCAGCGCGAGCGCGAGGTGCTGGCGCTGATCTGTCGCGGGCTCGACGACAAGTCGATCGCGCGCACGCTCGACGTCTCCAGCAACACCGTGCGCAACCATGTCGCGCGGATCTATTCGAAGATCGGCGTCAACCGTCGCAACGCCGCCGCCGCCTGGGCGCGCGCGCGCGGCTTCGACGGCGATTCCATCCCGCAAGCGCTCCACCTCAAGGCGCCCTCGAAGGAGATCGCCGCATGACGCGCGACAAGGACAAGCCGGACCAGGACGACGCCCGCATCCGCCAGGCGAAGGGCTCTATCCAGGAGGCGATCGGCAAGATCATCGGCAATGCCGCGATCGAGCAGCGCGGCTCGCAGGAAAGCGAAGCCGGCGCGCGCCAAGCCAAGGCCGACGAAGCCTCGAAGGCCGGCAAAGCCTCGAAGGCCGGAACCGCGAAGGCCGAAAAACAGATCGACACACCCATCGATAGGCACGGCAAAGACTGACGCCGTTCCCAGAATCTCGTGAATACCAATATCGTGAATAACAGGAGTGAATTATGGCTAACCATGTAAATCCCGGCGTCCTGCCGACGGACGACTTCCGTCGCGTGAAGACCCCGACCCGCATCTCGTGGGGCGCAATCTTCGCCGGCGTCGTGATCGCGATCGCGATCCAGCTGGTGCTCGGCATCCTCGGCACCGGCATCGGCCTCAGCCTGGTCGATCCGGTCGAGGGCACGACCCCCGGCGCGACCGGCTTCGGCATCGGCGCAGGGATCTACTGGATCATCACGACGATCATCGCGCTGGGTGCCGGCGGCTATGCCGCAGCACGCGGCGCCGGCGTGCATGACCGGTTCGACGGCCTGATCCACGGCCTGGTCGTCTGGGGCGTCACCCTGATCCCTCACCATGTACCTGCTGACCTCGGCCGTCGGCGGCATCATCGGCGGCGCATTCCGCACCGTCGGTTCGGTCGCATCGGCAGCCGGCACCGGCATCGGCGCAGCAGCCCCGAAGGTTGCCGATGTCGCCAATGTCGACGTCACCGACGTTCGCGCCGAAGCTGCTCAGTATCTGTCGGACGCACCGTCGGATCCCGCGCAGATGACGCCGGAGCAGGCGCAGAAGGAAATCGCCAAGGAACTGCCCGCGCTCGCAAAGGGTGGCCAGGACGGCGCACAGGCTGAAAGCCGCATCGTCGACATCGTCGCTGCACAGCGCAAGATCAGCCGTCCGGAGGCCCAGGCCCAGGTGACGCGCGCCAAGGCACAGTTCGTCCAGACCAAGAACAAGACGATCGAGACCGCCAAGTCGGCGACCGACACCGCCGCCGGTGCAGCCGCAGGTACGTCGTTCATGATCGTGATCGCGCTGCTCATCGGCGCTGCCGCAGCAGGCTTCGGTGCCACCACCGCCGCCCGCCGTCGCGTTTACACCGACGCCGTCTGATACGGCCGATCGGTTCGTGTAACGGGCGCCGTCCGCGTAACGGGACGGCATCCCATTCGGCGAACGGCCGCGCAATCGCGCGGCCGTTCGTTCGTCAAACAGGTTACATCGTCGCTGCCGACCGGGTAAGGACCCGCGGCGAGGACCTGATAGAAATCCAAGGGTACCGAGATGACCACGTCGCAACAGGATCGCCGTTCGCTTCGCATTGCCATCGTCCGCGCGTTGCAACTTGCCGACGCCCAGGACGACCATCTCGTGGCGGCCTTGCTGGCGCAGGCGCTCGACGCAGCCGAGAACGAGCTGTCCGAATAAGATACCCATGGTGCGTGCGCGCCACGAACATTTTATAATGAATGCCGTCGGCCGTTCGTCCATTGAGCGGCAAAACGCGCCTCCGTGGGTTGGCTGATCGCGCCAAGCCTGCGATGGCAGCATCATGAATTCTCACGGAACACTGCTCGAGCCCGGTCGCAACTGCTGGCGGATCGAACCCGCCAGGCAGGCCACCGTCATCGTCGACGCCGACGATTATTTCAAAGCCGCCCGCGCGGTGATGATGAAGGCCAAGAAGCAGATCCTGCTCGTCGGCTGGGATTTCGACGCGCGCATCCGCTTCGGTGGAGGCGACGATGACGATGGCGGTCCCGAGCGCGTCGGCGAGTTCGTCACCTGGCTCGCGCGCCGCACGCCGGGGCTCAACATCCATATCCTCCGCTGGGATACCGGCGCGATCAAGACGCTGTTCCACGGCCAGACGCTGTTGCGCATCGCCAAGTGGATCCGCGACCCACAGGTCCACCTGCGGCTCGACGGCCATCATCCCCCCGCCGGCTCGCATCACCAGAAAGTGGTCGTGATCGACGACGATGTCGCGTTCTGCGGCGGGATCGACATGACCGTCGACCGCTGGGACACGCGCGCGCATGCCGACGACGAACCGCGCCGGATCGAACCCGACGGCTCGCCCTACGGTCCGTGGCACGACGCGACCACGATCCTGCAAGGCCCGGTCGCGCGCGCACTCGGCGACATGTGCCGTGGCCGTTGGGAAGTGTCCGGCGGCGGCGCGCTGGAGCCGGTGACCGACGGCGCCGACTGCTGGCCCGATCATGTGAAGGCCGACTTCACCGACGTCGAAGTCGGCATCGCGCTCACGATTCCTGAAATGGCCGAGCAGGAGCCCCGCCACGACATCGAAGCCCTGTATGTCGACCTGATCGCGCGAACGAAGCGCTTCTTCTACGCCGAAAGCCAGTATTTCGCGTCGCGCAAGGTGGCCGAGGCGATCGGCAAGCGGCTGCGAGAACCCGACGGTCCCGAATTCGTCATCGTTCACCCGACCACCGCGGAGGGCTGGCTCGAACCGATCGCGATGGACTCCGCGCGCGCCCGGCTGGTCGAGGCTTTGCACGAACAGGACCCGCACAAGCGCCTACGCCTCTACCACCCGTTCACCGCGGGCGGGCAGCCGATCTACGTCCACGCCAAGGTGACGGTGGTCGACGACGAGGTACTCCGCGTCGGCTCGTCCAATTTCAACAACCGTTCGCTGCGGCTCGACAGCGAATGCGACGTCGTCATCGATGCCGCGCGCGATCACAACGCCGGTGAACGCGACACGATCGCCAGCATCCGCAACGGCCTGCTCGCCGAACATCTCGACACCGACGTCGCGACGATCGAGACGTCGATCGCCGAAACCGGCTCGCTGATCGAAACCATCGAAAGGCTGCGCGGCGACGGCCGCTCGCTCCGCCCCTACGAGGTTCCCGAACTCGACTCCGTCCGCGAATGGCTGGCCGACAACAAGATCCTCGATCCCGAGGGTCCGGGCGAGATGTTCGAGGGACTGTCGGGCCGCAAGCCGCTGCTCAAGAACCTGCGCCCCCACCTCCACCGCGCCGACGGCAGCATCTCGCCGGTCATGGCCGCGGTCGCGGTCGGCGGCACCGCGGCCGGCATCGCGCTGATCGGGACGATGCTGTGGGGCCTCCGCGCCAAGAAGTAACCCGCAAATCCTCCCCGCTCGGGGGAGGAGGACTCAGCCTCGAAGCTCACCCTCGAACGCGCGCACGATCCGTCGGTCGGGGATCAGCCACAGCGCAACCACCGCCACGTACAACGCGATCGCGAACCAGCGGCTGACGAACGCGAGCGGCACGCCGGTGAAATACAGCGCGATGCTGCCCCACCCCTTCCAGTCGGAACCGATCGCGCGCGCGACCGCCGACTCCTTGCCGTTGCAGGCGATGATCGCGCGTTCGGTCAGCGAATAGCCGATCGCCGCGAGGCCCAGGACGATGCCATAGGCTGCCGTCGCCCCCGCCGCGAACGCGCTCTCGTCGAGCCAGCGGATCACGAACGGTACCAGGCTCAGCCAGAACAGCAGGAACAGGTTCGCCCACATCACACGCCCGTCGACGCGCTCAACCGCGGAAAACATGTGGTGGTGATTGTTCCAGAACAGCCCGACGTTCACGAAGCTCAACACATACGCCAGCAGCACCGGCGCGCTGCCGATCAACGCGTGCAGGTCGCCCGTTTCCGGCACCTTCAGTTCCAGCACCATGATCGTGATGATGATCGCGACCACGCCGTCGGTGAAGGCCTCGACTCTCCCCGGCCCCAGTCTTCGTCCGCTCATAGTCGCTCCCCGCCAACTCTCACCGTGAGCTTGGCCACAATAAGAAATGTGAACTCAGTATCTTGCAATAAACCGGATCTGTCTCGGCCGTTGCGATACTATGACTTATATACGATCAACCGATCTATCCCAGTCCGATCCGGGCTTTTACATCGCGTCGGGGCGTGTCATTCCCCTGACGACGCAGTTTCTGTTTGCCAATAGTAGACGTGATAAACGCGCGGCAGATCAGGAAAACCTGTGTTCGGAGAGGCTTGACCCTGAATCGCACGCTTCCTTGCACTTCCATGACAAGACGGAGTTACCGAAATGAGCAGCGGCTTCATCAAGACCGAAGACGGCGTCGACATCTTCTACAAGGATTGGGGACCGAAGGACGCGCAGCCGATCGTGTTCCACCACGGCTGGCCCTTGTCGTCGGACGACTGGGACACGCAGATGCTGTTCTTCCTCGCCGAGGGCTACCGCGTCGTCGCGCATGATCGCCGCGGGCATGGCCGCTCGTCGCAGGCCGACACCGGCAACGACATGGATCATTACGCCGCCGACGCCTCCGCCGTCGCCGAGCATCTCGACCTGACCAACGCGGTGCATATCGGCCATTCGACCGGCGGCGGCGAAGTCGCGCGCTATGTCGCGCAGTTCGGCCAGCCCCAGGGCCGCGTCGCCAAGGCCGTCCTCGTCAGCGCAGTCCCGCCGCTGATGCTCAAGACCGACGCCAATCCCGGCGGCACGCCGATCGCGGTGTTCGACGGGTTCCGCAAGGCGCTCGCCGAGAACCGCGCGCAGTTCTTCCTCGATGTCGCATCGGGGCCATTCTACGGCTTCAACCGCCCGAACGCCGTCGTCTCGGACGGCGTCATCCGGAATTGGTGGCGGCAGGGCATGATGGGCAGCGCGCTCGCGCATTACGACGGCATCAAGGCGTTTTCGGAGACCGACCAGACCGCGGATCTGGAGGCGATCACCGTGCCGATGCTGGTGCTGCAAGGCGATGACGACCAGATCGTCCCCTATGAAGACGCCTCGCTCGTGCAGGCGAAATTGCTGAAGAACGCCACGCTGAAGATCTACAAGGGCTTTCCGCACGGCATGCTGACGACGCACGCCGAGGTCCTCAACCCCGATCTGCTGGCGTTCGTGAAGAGCTGAACACCCGCCACGATCGGCCCGCAGCGTAATCTGAATCCCGCTGCGGGCCGATACTTCAGACCCTGAGCGTCAGCTCGGATCACGCGGCGCTTGCGCCGCCTGTTGCCGCCACAGCACCCACGCCAACCCGGCCAGCAATGCCGTCGCCGCGAGCAGCACCGCCCACAGCACGATATTGCGCGTCGGCGCCCCCGCATCGCCGAGCGGCGACAGCGTCACCGTCGCGGACGGCACCGACACCAGCCGCGCTTCCCCCGGCCTGCCCTGTCCATCGGCAAGATCGGCGGACGACAGGAACACGTCCTTTGCCGCAGCGCGCCCGGCCGCCAGCGTGAACGGCGCGGTGCCGCTGGCGAGGAAGATCACGCCGCGGTCCGCAAAGCCGATCCGCAAGCGCGGCGCGACGGTGAACCCCGCACTGCGGGCATCGGCCTCGATCCGGATCGCACGCGGTGCGTCGCCGGACAGCATGATGTCGCGCCCGCCATCGCTGCGCGCGACCCCTTGCCCCAGCAAGGCCCAGGGCTGCTCACGATCGTCCTGCCCCAATATGCGAACCGGTACGACGCCATCGCCCTCGACCGGTATCACCCGCAAGCTCGCCATCGGTGTCGCGAACGGCACCGCGAAATCGACGACGCGCGCATTCCCGGACGCCGGCGCGGGCGCCTGCGCCTCGACCGTTTCCGACGCCGCCGCACCGTCCGGCCGCACGTCGAGCACGGCAGCACGGATCGCGACCGGCGCCAGCAACCGCGACCCCGCGCTCCACGTGATCCGCAGATACTCCCGCGCCACGGCGGCATCGTCCAACGCGACGATCGAAGACCGCACCGCCTCGCCCGCGCGCCGATAGACCGTCGCCTCGCCCAACCGTCGCCACTCGCGGAGGTCGCCACTCGCCTCGACCGTCAACGTCACCGGCTGGCCGACAGGCAAGTCCGCGGCAACCGCAACCCGCTCAAGCTCGCCCGAAACCTGCCGCGCATCGAGCAGCACGCCCAGCAGCACGGGCGCGCCGCCAGCCGCAACCGGCTCGCCGCGCACTTCCGCAACCTGCGCCGCACCGCGCCCGTCGAGCCTAAGCGACACGCCGGACACCTTCAGCGCATCGGGCGCGCCCAGGATCGGCATCGGATCGAACGACACATGGCCAACCGCCGCGGACGCGCCTGCGCGAGCGATCGGCATCGCCCGCCCCTTCGCATCGAACACGCGCAAATCATGCCCGTCGCGAGTCTGCAATCCTGCCAGCACCGCGGCCGGCAACGCCAGCCGCTGGACCTTCGCACCCGCCTCCACCGATAGCGGCAGGCGAAGCGCATAGCCGTCCGGCTCGCCATCCGATCCCGCCGGTGCCGCAGCGACCAACAGCACGACGCCGACCAGTGCGCCCAACCGCCACCGAACCCCGCTCATGCCACCGCCCCGCGTTTCGTATCATCCGACGCGACCTTGGGTGGCAGCGGCGCGAGATACCCGACCAGCAGCATCAGCATCCCGACCGCGATGAAGGCGATGATCCGCGCGCCGCCGCCGGTCGCGTACAGGTCGACCACCAAAAGCTTGACGACGGTCGCCCCCAACAGGCTAGCTCCCGCCAGCCACAAGCTGCGCGTCGCACGCCGGTGCGCGACGACCATCAGCGTCAGTGCGATCACCGTCCACAGGATCGCGATCCCGGTCTCTACCAGCGCATTGCCGAGCAGCGTATCCGCCTCCCATGCGACACCCGCCAGATGATGCGCCGTCCGCAGCCATGCGCCGTTCGCCGCGACGAAACCAAGCGCTGCGATCGGCAGCCAGATGCGCTTGCTCGCCAACAGCGCGGCGCCCGCCGGCACGATATCCGCGGCCAGTACCGCCCGCCGCCACAGCAACAGCACGCCCGCCGCCAGCGCGACCATCACGTCGACCGGGTTGAGCACCGGCACGAACGGCAACGGCGCGGTATCGCCCGACGAAAACAGCGCGATTGCCGCAGCGCCACTGAAGATGCCCAGCGCGATCGGCACCGCCGCCGTCCAGGCATAGTCCAGCGCATGGCGATCGAGCGGCCACCGCCGCCCTGCCCGCTCGCCGCGCAACCCTGGCCCCGCCCACAGCGTAAGGCCCGCAAGCACCGCCACCGCGCCGGCCAGGAACGTCACCTCGTTCCACGCGGTCGACCACAGTGCCGCGCGATCGATCCCGAACCACAGCATGTCGGCGAGTAGGACCACCGCCAGCCAGACGCCCGCGACATGGCTTGCCGACGCCACCGCCCGCGTACCCGGTGTCTCGACGCCGTCACGATCGCTGCGGAACAGCATCCAGCCATGCACCGCGAGCGCAACGATCCACAGGAAACAGCCGGGCGACGACAGCACCGTGCCGCCACGATCGGCCTGCCCGACGAAGCCGATCCACAACGCGCCCACACTCACGCGCGCCGGCCACGCCGCGACCGGCCAGTCGCGACGCCGCGCGATCGTCTGGAACGCCGCTGCGCTGACCAGATACGCCAGCATCGCCAACAGGATCTGCACGTTCGTCGAGAACACCGGCACCGGCGCCAACGATCGCTCGACCGCGGGATGAAGCCGCGTAGCCTCCATCAGCCAGCCGATCCACCACGCCGCAAACCCGGTCAGGAACGCCGGCGTCGCGATCACCGCCTCACCCCGCGCATAAGCCCGCGCAAGCCGCGTCTCGCCGGGTGCGATCTTCTCGCGTGCGAACCATGCCGTCGCGAACCAGCCGAGCGCCACCAGGATCGCACCGACGAACGCCGGATTGGCGAACGGCAGCGCCGCGAAATTGTCGTCGAGCGTCCCGAGGTACAGCAAGGTCGCGACGACCTGCAGCGCCAGCCCGAACAGCCGCGGCATCCAGCGCGCCTGTCGCATCCCGACCCAGAACGCGCCCGCGCCTTCCAGCGCCCACGCCGCCGAGGTCCAGCGCGCGCCCAGCGCAAGCGGGATCGCCATCGTGACGAAGCCGATGCCGATCGCCAGCATGGCCTCGTTCATCACGCGCAGCCCCCTCCTCCTGTCGGCGCCGCGCCACCAGCGAGACACCCAGATACAGCGCCGCAAAGCCCAGTGCCGCGAACGCGCTGCCGAACGGCCGCTCGCCGATCAGCGCGACCTCGAGCCCGAACCCCGCCAGCGCCGGCCCGAACAACAACGTCGTATCGACCGCGTTGCCGAACTTGCCCGGGGTCGCCCGCGTATAAAGCACGGCGGTGACGACGTAGATCAGCACCGAGACGATCAGAAATATCTGCGCGATCAGGAAATGCTCGGGCCGATACGCGGTCGCGCCCCACAGGCTCGCAATCCCGAACGTCGCGAAGAACCCGACCAGGTTCAGCACGCGCCATGTCCGCGCGCGTGCGATGAACAGGATCGCGAGGTTCAGGATCGTCCCGTACCCGAACAGGCCGAGCGTATTGCCGCCCTCACCGCCCAGCAGCAACGGCACCGCGAACCCGCCTGCGAACGCCGTCACCGCCAACGCTTGCGATCGCTGCAACAGCGCCAGCGCACAGCCGAGCGCGCAGACCGCGATCATCAGCACGAACGCCGCGGACAGCGGTACAAGGTCGTAGAAGCGCGCCGCCCCGAACAGCGTCAGATAGATGATCGCGACGCCGCCGCCTTGCAACGCCAGCGCGAAATCCGGACGCTTGGTCCGCGTCCGAAAGCCGATGCCGAGCAGCGCGATGCCGAACAGGCCGACCACCGCGAGACGGAACTCGATCGGGAACAGCCCCGCCGCCGCCGCATAGCTGGCGAGGAACGACAGTCCGACGAACAGGATGACGAGCCCGAGTCGGACGATCGTGTTGCCGCCGAACAGCCAGCCGCGCGCCGCCGCAACGCCGCTCGCCAACCAGCCCGGCTCACGCGGTTCGGCGGGCGCAGGTACAGACGCCGCGCGGTCACCCGAAGGCGGCGAACCCCAGCGGCTTCCCGCCGCGGTATCGAAATCGGTTAGTGCTTCACGTTGCGATACGACCTCCGGCGCGACCGTCGCGGTCGACGGCTCGGCGACCAACGGCTCGATCGAGCGCGGCGTAGTGCGGACCTCCACATCGGCGACCCCGTCCCCACGATAACGCGGCACGTCCATCAGCTCGTTGACGTGGGCCCGCAACAAGGCGACCTCGGCGCTCAGTACCGCCGTCTCGCGCACGATCTCGATCCGCATCGCCCGCCGCAACGCCCAGCCGATGCACAACCCAACCGCTCCGCCCAAGAATAAAGCGGTTTCTGAAAAGCTTCCGAGCACCCAGCCGAGCAAAGCACCGACTATCGCCATCCAGATTAGCATCGTCCGCGCTGCCCCTCGCCTAGTCATCGCCCCACCTACTCATGGACGTCTTTGCACTAACATGGCGCAAGCCCCGCCGGCGGTCGAGCGTGATTGCGAATACGCGCGCCGACTAAATTTAAGCTGCATGATCCCGTTTCTCGATTTCGCCCGTTAAGTGCCTGCCCTGCAACGAAAGGGTGCAGGGCCAGGGGAGATACCGATGCAGGGGACGCGTGCATGGTGGCGTTGAGCGAACGACGATCGGTCGTCGTCATCAGCGACTGGGTCGACGGCTGGCCTCCTGCGGATCCCTCCACCGCATTGCCTCCTCGCGACGGATCGGCATGGCGCGCGCTCGATCCCGCGAGCCGACCTTGGACGGGTGCCGCCGACCACCGCGAGTCTGTTACCGGCGGGTATCTCGAACGCCTTCCGCTCGCGCTCGTCGCGGCCGGCATCGTCGAGCAGGCCGAGATCTGGCATCACTGGCGCGGCGAAGGCGACCCGCCATTCCACCGCGACAGCCCGGTGCTCGCCCGCCGCGCCTTCCGCCTCGACCACGACCACGCGCCGTTCGCGTCTACCGAGATGATCGACTTCGTGCGGACTTTTGGCGCGCCACACATCCTCGTCGTGCTGGGTCTCGGCGTCGCGCCCGAACTCCTCGCGCTCTGTGCGAACAGCATCATCCTCTACAATTCGATCGACGCGCCCTCGTTGCGCGTGCCGCCCGAAGTCAGCGAACATTTCGATCTCGTCATCACCGGCGCGCAGTGGCAGTCGGACGAGGTCGAGGCCCGCCACCCCGGCGTTCGCACCGCGATCCTGCCAATCGGCCCCGAATTCGCCGCGATCGACCAGTTCCGTCCACTCGGCACACCCAAGGATGTCGACCTGATCTACGTCGCCGCCGCGCAACCGTATAAGCGCCACGACATCCTATTCGACGCGCTCGCACAACTCCCGCGCGACGTGCGCGCGCTCTGCGTGTTCGGATACGGCGAGGACGCCGACGCACTCCGCCAACGCGCGCGTGACCAGAATCTCTCGATCGAGTTCGTCGGACCACCGGGCGTGCCAATAGACGAGGTCAACCGCCTGATGAACCGCGCCAGGTTCGGCGTCGTCTGCGGCATCGACGACGGCGCGCCCGCCATCATTACCGAATACATGCTCGCCGGCCTGCCCGTACTCGCCAACGTGGAATTACGCTGTGGATTGCAGTTCATCCTGCCCGAGACCGGCATGACCGCTTCGACGACCGGGTTTGCCGATGCGATCCTTACAATGCGCGAAACCTACGCCAATTTCCGGCCCCGCGACGCTGTATTGGAGCGTTGGACTTGGCAGCATAGCGTTGTGCGTTTGGGTGCGATTATCCAGCAAATACATGATGCAAAGCAATTACATTTGCATAGTCAGGTCTGAGGCGTGGGCTTAGGTTCGATCAACAACGCGGATGACCGCGGATTCGCGGATTGGAAGAGCGTGCACGGTATCGGACCTACTCCCACCCTCGCCACGATCGACGATACGAGCCCGCCGCCGCCGCTGATCTGCTTCTCGCATCTCCGCTGGGATTTCGTGACGCAGCGCCCGCAGCATCTGATGAAGCGGTTCGCGCAAGCCCAGAGCGTGTTCGTCTGGGAAGAACACATCCCTTGCGACCATCCGTTGCCCTTCCTCGAACACCACCCGTTTCCCGCCGACAACGTGATCGCACTGCGCCCGCGCTTGCCGCATTGGTGGAATGTCGAACAGGTCGAGACGGGCTTGCGGCAACTTCTCGACATGCTTGTCGCGACGAGCATCCGGACCAAGCCGGTGCTGTGGTTCTACACCCCAATGATGCTCCCGTTCGCCGAGCATCTCGATGCCGCCGCGGTCGTCTACGACTGCATGGACGAACTGTCCGCGTTCCGCTTCGCCGACCCCGCCCTGCTCGACCGCGAAGCCCGCTTGCTGGCGCGCGCCGACCTCGTCTTCACCGGCGGCTACAGCCTGTACGAAGCCAAGCGCGACCGCCACCGCGACGTCCACGCCTTCCCCTCAGCCGTCGACGTCGCGCACTTTGCACAAGCGCGGACCGGCAATATCGAACCCGAAGACCAGCGCCACATCCCCGGCCCGAAGCTCGGTTTCTTCGGCGTCATCGACGAACGCATCGACCTTGCATTGCTCGACACGGTCGCCGCTCAGCAACCCGGTTGGTCGTTCGTGATGATCGGCCCGGTCGTGAAGATCGATCCCGCGCACCTGCCACGCCGCGCCAACATCCACTGGCTCGGCGGACGCGGCTACAACGAACTCCCCCGCCTATCTCTCTGGCTGGGACGTCGCGCTGATGCCGTTCGCGATCAACGCTGCGACGCGCTTCATCAGCCCGACCAAGACCCCCGAATATCTCGCCGGCGGCCTGCCCGTCGTCTCGACACCGATCGTCGACGTGATCCGCCACTACGGCGACGCGGCGGCCGTCTCGATCGCTGCCGACGCGCCCGCGTTCGTCGCTGCCTGCGAAGCCGCGCTCGCGCTTCCCCGCGAAGGCGCATGGCGCGACGAAGCCGACCGCCTGCTCGCCACGCAATCCTGGGACCGCACGCAAACCGCCATGGCCACCGAGATCGACCGCGTCCTCCACGCGAAACGAACCTTCCGCCCCGCGCCAAAACGCGAACGCTACGACACGCTGATCGTCGGCGCAGGGTTCGCCGGCGCCGTCCTCGCCGAGCGTCTTGCGGCAGACAGCTGCCAGCGCGTCCTCGTCGTCGACCGCCGCCCGCACATCGGCGGCAACGCCTATGACGAGCATGACGAGGCCGGTGTGCTGATCCACCGCTATGGCCCGCACATCTTTCACACCAACTCCGCCGACGTGTTCGACTATCTGTCGCGCTTCACCGAGTGGCGCGCGTACGAACACCGCGTCCTTGCCAGCGTCGACGACAAGCTCGTGCCGATGCCGATCAACCGCACCACGCTCAACGACCTCTACGGCCTGTCGCTCGAGGACGACGCGGAAGCCGCCGCCTTCCTCGCCAGCCGCGCGGAATCGGTCGAGGACATCCGCACGTCCGAGGACGTCGTCGTCGCCGCAGTCGGTCGCGATCTCTACGAGACGTTCTTCCGCGGCTACACGCGGAAGCAATGGGGCCTCGACCCGTCCGAGCTCGACCGCACGGTTACCGCGCGCGTGCCGACCCGCACCTCGACCGACGATCGCTATTTCACCGATACCTTCCAGGCGATGCCGACAAACGGCTACACCCGGATGTTCGAGGCGATGCTCGACCACCCCGGCATCACGCTCGATCTCGGCGTCGAATATCGCGACGTGATCGACCGCGTCGACGTCGACCACATCGTCTTCACCGGCCCGATCGACGAATATTTCGACTTCCGCTTCGGCAAGCTCCCCTATCGCAGCCTCCAGTTCCGCCACGAGACGCACGACGTCGCACAGTTCCAGCCGGTCGCGGTCGTCAACTATCCCGACGAAACCGTGCCGCAAACGCGCATCACCGAATACAAGCACCTCACCGGCCAACTCCACGCGAAGACGAGCATCAGCTACGAATTCCCGAGCGCGGAGGGCGATCCTTATTACCCGATCCCCCGCCCCGAGAACCAAGCCCTGTTCAAACGCTACGAGGCGCTCGCCGATGCGGAGGACGGCGTTACCTTCGTCGGCCGGCTTGCGACGTATCGCTACTACAATATGGACCAGGTCGTGGGGCAAGCGCTCGCCACCTATCGCCGCATGGTCGCGAAATCCGCGGTCCTCGAAACCCCCGTGATGGCCGCCGAATGACCCGCATCTGCCTGCTGACCGACAGCCTCGCCCCGTCAGGCGTCGGCGCGCACATGATGACGCTCGCCGAAGGATTGGGCGGAGACGAGATCGTCGTCGCCGCGCGCCCCGGCACCGGCCTGCTCGAACACGCCGCCGCCAAGGGTTATGCGGTGAAAGCGCTCGACGACGATGCAAATCTCGCGCGCTGGCTCGACCGCGCCGCGCCCGACATCGTCCACGTCCATGCCGGCATCGGCTGGGAAGGCCACGCCGCCGTCCGCGCCGCGCACGCGGCGGGCGTGCCGGTGATCCGAACCGAGCATCTCCCCTATCTCCTCACCGACACCGCGCAGCGCGACGAACACCGCGACACATCGGCCGCGCTCGCACGCCTGATTTGCGTCTCGGACGCGGTCGGCGACAGCCACCGCGCAGCCGGTGTCGATCCGACACTGGTCGCGACGATCCACAACGGAGTCGGCGCGCATAGACCATCGCGCTCTCGCGAAGCCCTCCGCGGCGAATGGGGCGTCGCCGATGCCCCCGTCCTGCTCATGGTCGCGCGCTTCGCCGAGCAAAAGGGCCACGCGCTCCTGCTCGATGCGCTGCCAGCAATCCGCGCCGCACAACCGGACGTGATCGTGCTGCTCGCCGGCGAAGGCCCCCTCCTCACCCAGACCGCACGCGCCATCGCCGCCAAAGGCCTGGCCGGCACCGTCCGAATGCTCGGCACCCGCAGCGATGTCGCCGACCTGATGACACTGGCCGACCTGCTCGTCCTCCCCTCGGCATTCGAAGGTCTCCCACTGGTCGCGCTCGAGGCAATGGCCGCCGGGCTCCCCGTCGTCGCCACCGTCGCGCCCGGCAATGCCGAAGCGATCGAGGACGGCGTCACCGGTCGCCTGACCGCCGCGGACCCGGCCAGTTTCGCCGATGCGATCGTCACGCTGCTAGCCGACCGCGACAGCCTGAAAACAATGGCCAGCGCCGCGATCGAGCGCCAGCAGGACCTATTCTCGGCCGATCGCATGATCGCCGACACGCGCGCGGTCTACGCCGCGGTGCAAGACCAAAACACAAAGGGAGACGGCGTGGAGCGGACACGGATCGGGTTCATCGGCGCAGGCGGCATCGCCAATCGCCATTTCGGCGTGCTGGAGCAGTTCGACGACGTCGCGATCGTCGCGGTCGCCGACGTCGACATGGCGCGCGCGACCGAAGCCGCCGCCCGCTTCGGCGCGCGCGCGTTCGACGATGCCGCGGCGATGCTGGCCGCGGTCGAGCTCGACGCGCTCTACATCTGCGTGCCGCCGTTCGCGCACGGCGAACCCGAACGCTTGGCGATCGAGCACAAGTTGCCGTTCTTTGTCGAGAAGCCCGTCGCGCTCGACCTCGGCACCGCGGAGGACGTCGCCGCCGCAGTCGACCGGCTCGGCCTCGTCACCGCAGTCGGCTATCACTGGCGCTATCTCGACACGGTGGACGAGGTGAAGGCGCTGCTTTCCGCGACCCCCGCCCGCCTCCTCTCCGGCTATTGGCTCGACTCCACGCCGCCCCCGCGCTGGTGGTGGAAGAAGGACGCATCGGGGGGCCAGATGCTCGAACAGACGACGCATCTCGTCGATCTCGCGCGCTATCTCGTCGGCGACGTCGTCCGCGTCTACGGCCAGTCGGGCCACATCGACCGCGCCGCCTTCCCCGGCCTCGACGTCGCCACCACCAGCACTGCGATGCTCACCTTCGCCAGCGGCGCGATCGCCAATTTCGCGTCCACCTGCCTGCTCAACTGGAACCACCGCGTCGGCCTGCACCTGTTCGGCGAAGGCCTCGCGATCGAACTCACCGACCGCGACGTGATGATCGACATCGGCCGAGGCCGTCCGGTCCGCGGCACCGGCAGCGATCCGGTCGTGCTGGAGGATCGCGACTTCATCGACGCGGTCCGTGGGGGGCGAGAACCGGATCCGCTGCCCCCTACCCCGCCGCGCTCGAAACGCTCCGCCTCACGCTAGCGATCGAACGCTCCGCCGTCGAAGGCCGCGCGATCGACGTCCGCGAGCGGGAGGTGATCCATGTCTGAGTGGCGCCACGTCCGCTCGCTCGGCGTCGAACGCCCCGGCCAGGCCTATTTCTTCGGCTATGACGAAGCGCCTCCGGGCGACGGCCAGGTTCGCCTCGACCTGCTCTACACCGGGTTTTCCGCCGGGACCGAGCTCACCTTCGTCAAGAACAGCAACCCGTATCTCCACTCGCGCTGGGACGCAGGCCGCGGCGTGTTCGTCCCCGGCGAACCGGGCGCGCACTATCCGGTGCCGTTCCTCGGCTACATGGAATGCGCGCGCGTCAGCGACAGCCGGGTCGACGATTTCGCCAACGGCGACGTCGTCGGCACCGTCTTCGGACACAAGACCGGCCACACCGCAGACCCGTTCAACGACCTGTTGACCAAGCTCCCGCCCGAGCTCGATCCGATCCTCGGCATCTATATCGGCCAGATGGGCCCGATCGCCGCCAACGGCATTCTTCACGCGGACGCCGAACTACTCGGCCCCAACGTCGTCAACCTCGGTGACGGCATCCGCGGCCGCCCCGCGCTGGTGATCGGCGCAGGCATCGTCGGCATGCTCACCGCCCTGTTTGCGCAAGCCGCCGGCGCGAGCGAAGTCGTGATCGCCGACCCGTCCCCCTTCCGCCGCCTGCGCGCCGAATGCCTCGGCATCACCGCGATGACCGAGGATCAGGCCTGGGCGTATGCCAAGGCACGCTGGATCCACGGCGGCGACGATCGCGGCGCGGACGTCGTGTTCCAGACCCGCGCCGACGCCGCCAGCCTCCACGCCGCGATGCGCGCGCTGAGACCACAAGGCACTGTGATCGACCTCGCCTTCTACCAGGGCGGCGCCGACCGGCTCCGGCTCGGCGAGGAGTTTCACCACAACGGCCTCAACCTCCGCTGCGCCCAGATCAACCGCGTCCCGCGCGGGCTCGGTTTCCAGTGGGACCGCCGCCGCCTCGCCAACGAGACAGTGAAGCTCCTCCTCGCCCGCGGCCCCGAGATCCGCGCGCAGCTCATCACGCACGTCGTCCCCTATGACGACGCTCCCAAGTTCATCGCAAAGCTGGTCGGCGAGCGACCCGAATTCCTCCAGATCGTCTTCAAGGTCGGCGATTGAGCACCGCACTCACTGCCGACGCCCGCCCGATCCGCATCCTGTTCGTCTTCGCCTGGCTCGTCGTCGGCGGCGAAGAGACGGAGGTGCGCCTGCTCGCCCAGGCGCTCGACCCGACCCGCTACCGGATCGAGGTCGTCGCCTGCTTCCGAAAAGACGGCATGCCCGGAGCAGACTCATGCGCAATTGGAAGCGATCGGCGTCGCCGTCGACCGCACGCCCTACGCGCTCGGTTTCGACGAGACCGTCGCCTATCTCGCGAGCAAGCTGCCCGCGTACGACGTCGTCGTCTCGTGCCAGAACGTCGCCGACATCTATCCCGCGCTCGAACGCATGCACCTCCGCCCGCCGTTGATCGAACATGGCGGCCTCGTCTCCGAAGCGCTCGCCGGCCCCAAGCATTTCACCGCGCGCTATGTCGGCGTCTGCGCCTCGATCCGCGACGCCGCCGCCAGCCGCATGCCCGGCCGCGAACACCACGCCGTCGAGATCCCGTCGATGGTCGACACGCGCGCCTTCGACCCCGCCAGCCGCGCGCCAGTCCGTGCGACGGTAGGGATCGCCGAAGACGTACCGCTGGTTGGCTGGCTAGGCAGGCTCGACCCCAAGAAGCGCGTCGAGGACTTCATCGAAGCCGCCGCGCTCGTCCATGCCCGCCAACCCCGCGCACGCTTCGTCGTGATCGGCGGACCGGACGCCTTCATCCCCGAATATGCCGCGGCACTCCAAAGCCGCGCGCATGAGCTCGGCCTCGACACCGCCCTGACCTTCCTCGGCGACCGCGACGACGTGCCCGACCTGCTCGCCGCGCTCGACATCTTCGTCTGGCTCTCGCGTGGCGAAGGCATGCCGCACGTCATCGCCGAAGCCGGCGCCGCACGCCTCCCGGTCATAGCGACGCGCGACAACGGCTCCGAACAACAGATCGTCGACGGGGTCAGCGGCCTATTCGTGCCCCACGAAGACCCGCCTTCAGTCGCCGCGGCGATCACGAAACTGCTCGAAGACCCGGCACTCCGAACCCGCCTCGGCACCGCCCTCCGCGCCAAGGTCGACAGCGAGTACGCCGTCGCCGCCGTCGTCCCCCGCTGGGAAGCGCTGTTCGCCGAAGTCCTGTCGAACCGACCGCCTCTTCCCCGCCCAACCGGCCTGTTCCGGAGCTTCCTGCAAGGCGGCTTCGAATCCTCCACGCACCGCCGCGCGCACGACCGCAAGCGCGTCGACGTCATCGCCGCCAGCCACCACGACATCCTCGCCGCACATGATTACGGCGAACTCGCCAAGCTCGGCATACTGACGGTCCGCGACGGCCTGCGCTGGCATCTGATCGAACGCGAACCCGGCCGCTACGACTGGTCCAGTCTCGACCGCCAGCTAGACGCCGCCAAGGCGATCGGCACCGAAGTCATCTGGGATCTGCTGCATTACGGCTGGCCCGACGACATCGACATCTGGACGCCCGCCTTCGTCACGCGCTTCGCCGCCTTCGCCGCCGCCGCCGCGCGTCACATCGGGCCCGCTGCTCCCGGCGAGACCCGCTTCTACGCCCCCGTCAACGAGATCTCGTTCTTCGCCTGGGGCGGCGGCGACGCAGCCTATCTCAACCCGTACGCCCGAGGCCGCGGATACGAACTGAAGGTCCAACTCGCCCGCGCGTCGATCGCCGCGATGGAAGCGATCCTGGCGGTCGATCCCGCCGCAAGGTTCGTCCATGCCGACCCGGTCATCAACGTCATCACCGACCCCGCCCGCCCGAACGATGCCCCCGCCGCCGAAGGCCACCGCCTCGCGCAATACCAGGCGTGGGACATGATCGCAGGGAAAGCGTGGCCGCAGATCGGTGGCCGCGCGCCATTGCTGGATATCGTCGGCGTCAATTTCTACCACAACAACCAGTGGATCCACGGCGGCCCACCGCTTGCCTACGACCACCCCTTGAGCCGCCCGCTCCACGCGATCCTAGCCGACGCCTACGCCCGCTACGGCCGCCCGACCTTCATCGCCGAAACCGGCATCGAAGGCATCGCCCGCCCCGCCTGGCTCCGCATGATCCTGCGCGAGGTGAAGATCGCGCAATCGCTCGGCGTACCGATCGAGGGCGTTTGCCTCTACCCGATCCTAGACCACCCCGGTTGGGACGACGATCGCTACTGCCCCAACGGCCTGCTCGCCTGCTCGCCGGATTTCGCCGACCGCGTGCCGAACGCGGCGCTCGCCGACGCCATCCGGCAAGCGCAGGGGGCCCGATATCCTGCGTTAACTTGGGCCCCGATACTGATCGAAGTCGATACGATCGAGGGGACATTTCCGCCGACACGTCGCGTTGACGATTGCCACAAAGGCATGCGGAGAGAGATCACATGGCCATTAAATTTGCAGGAACGATGAACGCGATCAATCGCGGGCTCGACGTGACCAAGCCCACCAAGGGTGCCGACATGGTCGAGGATTGGGAAGCCGCATTGGCCGATACCGAAGTCTCCGGCGCCAAGGGCATCCTTCGCGACCTCGGTTCGTTGCGCAAGCAGTTGGAGAAGGACACGCCCGACGCCGACCGCGTCCACGCGCTGCTCCACCGCCTCGGCACCGCGACCACCAAGATCGCCGACAAGGCCGACAAGTCGCAGGACAAGCTGAAGGCACTCGGCGAAGCGCTGACCGAAGCCGGTGAGGACGCGCCCGACGAGGAAGAGGACGTCGCGGCAGCCGCGGCTCCAAAGCGCGCGCGCAAGAAGGCCTGAACGAAAAAAGGGCCGGCGATCGCAGGATCGCCGGCCCTTTTCCTTACTTACGTCGCGAAAGTCTCAGGCGGTAACCGCCTCGGCCTTCGGATTGACCTTCGACGTCGCCATCGCAGTCAGCTTGTTGTCGGTCGCATATTCCTCGTCGAGCGTTTCCTTCAGGATCGCCGCGATCTCGCTGCGACCAAGCTGGTTCGCCCACGCGATCAGCGTACCGTAGCGCGTGATCTCGTAATGCTCGACCGCCTGCGCCGACGCGATCAGCGCTGCATCGAGCACCGCCTTGTCGGCAATCTCGCCCGCGACTTCGTTCGCTTCCTTGATGATCCCGTCGATCGCCGGGCAGGTTACGGCCTTGGCCTTCTCGCCGAGCAGCTCGAAGATCCGCTCGAGCCGAACGATCTGTCCCTCGGTCTCGCGCAAGTGCGTTTCGAACCCGGCCTTTAGACTCGGTGCCGTCGCCTTGTCGGTCATCTTCGGCAGTGCCTTGGTGATCTGGTGCTCGGCGTAATACACGTCCTGCAACTGGTGCAGGAACAGGTCTTCGAACGTCGCGATGTCCTTGGAAAACAAGCCCATGATCATATCCTCGCATAGCTGGTGCACGCGAAGCGAAATGCTCCGGTGGTGGGGAAACGCCCTTACCGCGGGGTAAGTTTCGTCTCTCCAGCCACCGGAGCCTCGGGGGATCAGCCCTTCAGCTTGGCCGCCGTCTCGGCGATCCGCTTGCCCTGATATCGCGCGCCATCGAGCTCGTCCTTGCTCGGCATGCGGCTGCCGTCGCCATCCGAGATCGTCGTCGCGCCGTAGGGCGAGCCGCCCTTGACCACGTCGACGCCCATCTGCGCCTGGAAGCCATAGTCGAGCCCGACGATCGTCATGCCGTGATGGATCAGGTTGGTGATGATCGAGAACAACGTCGTTTCCTGACCGCCATGCTGGCTGGCCGTCGAGGTGAACGCACCGCCGACCTTGCCGATCAGCGCGCCCGAGAACCACTGCCCGCCGGTCGTATCCCAGAACTGCGCCATCTGCGCGGGCATCCGGCCGAACCGAGTCGGCGCACCGACGATGATCGCATCATACTGCTCGAGCGCGGCGGGGCCTTCGATCTCGGCGTGCGCGGTGTCGGTCTTGAAGTGCGCGGCCTCGATCACCGCCTGCGGTGCGGTTTCTGCGACGCGACGGATGTCCACCTCGGCCCCACCGGCGCGCGCGCCCTCGGCGACGGCATCCGCCATCTGCTCGATATGGCCGTAGGACGAGTAATAGAGCACGAGAACCTTGGTCATGGGCATTTCCTTCGAATTCCCCTCCCGCTTGCGGAAGGGGGTTAGGGGGAGGGCAGTTCCGGGCGGGATCGCGGGAGGAAACCCCTCCCCCGACCCCTCCCGCAATCGGGAGGGGAGTTTTACTCCGAGTCTACCAGAACGATCTCGGCGTCCTCTTGAGCCGTGATCGTCACCGTCTGGCCGCCCAACAGCGCCACTCCGTCGCGCGCCCCAAAGGCGTCGTCGCCGATCGTGATCGCACCGGTCGCTGGCACCAGATACACGTGGCGTCCCTCGCCGACCGCATAGTCGACGCTGTCGCCAGCCTTCAACGTCGCCGCCAGCACGCGAGCATTCGCCCTGATGGGCAACGCATCGCCGTCACCCTCGAACCCGCTGGCCAAGGTCACGAACTGGCCCGACCGCTCGCCCTTCGGAAACGGCTTGGCACCCCAGCTCGGCGCGCCGCCTTTACGCGAAGGCTCGATCCAAATCTGGAAGATCGTCGTCGTCTCGGGCTCGAGATTATACTCGGCATGCCGAACCCCGGTCCCCGCGCTCATCACCTGGACGTCGCCAGCCTCGGTACGGCCCTTGTTGCCGAGCGAGTCCTGGTGCGTGATCGCGCCGCTGCGGACATAGGTTATGATCTCCATGTCCTGATGCGGATGCGGCGGGAAGCCCGAGTTCGCGGCGATCTGGTCGTCGTTCCACACACGGATCGCGCCCCAGCCCATGCGGGCCGGATCGTAATAGCTCGCGAACGAGAAATGATGGCGCGCATTCAGCCAGCCGTGATCGGCATGGCCAAGGCTGTCGAAGGGGCGGCCGTCTACTTTGGAAAGGGTCGTGGTCGTCATGATAGGTCTCCACTGGTTGATCCCAAGATAGGCGCTGCGATCATGACGTAAATAGAAACGCTGGAAACCGATCGTTTCGGTTGGTAACGCGGCCTCAAAGTAGAGCACCCATAGAGTGCACCACCCCGGCGGAGGCCGGGGCCCAGTTGGGGAACGTTGGTAACGAAGTGCGGTCCGTCGTTACGACCACCTTTCCAACTGGGCCCCGGCCTCCGCCGGGGTGGTAAATCCAGTACGGCTCTAATATCGGAGACCCCCATGCGCCTGCCCGATCTCGAAGCCTGGGCGATCTTCGCCAGCGTCGTCGAGCACCGCTCGTTCAGCGCCGCCGCCGACGCGGTCGGGCTCAGCAAGGCGACCGTGTCGAAGGCGATCACCCGTCTCGAAGCGCATCTCGGCCAATCGCTCTTCCACCGCACCTCGCGCCGCCTCGCGCTCACCGAAGCCGGCAAACCCCTCGCCGAACACGCCGCGCGGATCCTCGCCGAAGCCCGCGCCGCCGAGGAATCCGCGCACGACGCCGCCAGCGCGCATACCGGCCGCGTCCGCCTTGCCGCACCAATGAGCTTCGGCGTGACCAACGTTGCGCCGATCCTTGCCGAGTTCCTCGTCGCGCACCCCGGTATCGAGGTCGATTTCCACTTGTCCGATGCGCGCGTCGACATCGTCGCCGAAGGCTTCGACGTCGCGCTGCGGATCGCCGAGCTCCCCGACAGCTCGCTCCGCGCGCGCCGCCTGTGTAGCATCCAGGCGCACACCGTCGCCGCACCCAGCTACCTTGCGAAGCACGGCACCCCGACGCACCCGGCACAGCTCGGCGAGCACCAGCTGGTCGGATATTCGAACGTCGTCGGCCCGTGGCGCTTCCACGGCCCCGGCGGCGCCGACGTCTCGGTCCGCCTGCAAGGCCAGCTCACCGCCAACAGCGGCGAGGCGATCGTCCCAGCGCTGATCGCCGGCCTCGGAATCGCGCGCCTCCCCGACTTCATCGTCGACCGGCATATCGCGTCTGGCGCACTCGTCATGATCCTCGAAGACTGGGCGCCTGCGAAGATCGGACTCCATCTCCTCACCCCGCCAAGCCCGCTCCGCCCGGCCCGCGTCGAGGCACTGATAGACTTCCTCGCAGCCCGCCTCCGCGACCCGAACGCAGGGCAAGCGTAAAGCGGCGACCTTGCGCAAAACCGGGCCGGATGCCATGTAAGAGGCTGGATAGACGCTCGAGTTTGCAACCCAGCGCGATCCCAACGACACCCGATACCGGGATGAGGACTTTGAGCAGCGGCCGCGCTCAGTCGGTAGTATGTGTATCGATTTCGTGATTTCCGCGTGGCTGACCCGATAATCCGGTCATGGATTCTCGTCGTCTTCGGCCTGTGTCGGGACAGCGGACCATGCCGAAACGAAAAGGCATGACCATGCGGCCAGACGCTAACGACACGATCTCCCCAAAATCCAAGACCGGCGTGACCCGTCGCAACCTGCTCGGTTCGGCGATCGTCGCCGGCGGCGCAGCGGCGTTGCCGATCGCGCACGCCGACGCCGCGACCACCGAGCGCACCGTCGACGTCCTGCTGATCGGCGGCGGCATCATGAGCGCGACGCTCGCCGTCCTGTTGCGCGAGCTCGAGCCGACCTGGACGATCGAGATGGTCGAACGCCTCGACAAGGTCGCGGACGAGAGCTCCAACGGCTGGAACAACGCCGGCACCGGCCACTCCGCGCTGTGCGAACTCAACTACACGCCGGTCAACAAGGCCGACGGCAAGGTCGAGATCGCCAAGGCGGTCGAGATCAACGAGCAGTTCCAGGTCACGCGCCAGTTCCTCAGCCACCAGGTCGATACCGGCATCCTCGCCAACCCGCGCTCGTTCATCAATTCGACGCCGCACATGAATCTGGTGTGGGGCGATGCCAACGTCGCCTTCCTGCAAAAGCGCCACGCCGCGCTCCAGGCGAGCCCGCTGTTCTCGGGGATGGAATTCACCACCGACCCGAAGCAGATTGCGCAGTGGGTGCCGGTGATGATGGAGGGCCGTGCGCCCGGCACCAAGCTCGCCGCGACGCGCTCGCCGCTCGGCACCGACTGCGACTGGGGCGAGGTCACGCGCCAGTACATCGGCTCGCTCGCCAAGCAGGACAATTTCACGCTGACCACGGGCCACGAGGTCCGCTCGCTCGAACGCGAGACGATCGGCGGCAAGAAGGCGCGCTGGCGTGTCACCGCACGCGACATGAAGACCGACGAGAAGCAGGTCATCAAGGCGCGCTTCGTGTTTGCGGGCGCCGGCGGCGGCGCGCTGCCGATCCTGCAGAAGTCTGGCATTCCCGAGGCCGACGATTATGCCGGCTTCCCGGTCGGCGGCTCGTTCCTGGTCGCGGACAAGCCCGAGGTCACGTACCGCCATCTCGCCAAGGTCTACGGCAAGGCGGCGGTCGGCTCGCCGCCGATGTCCGTGCCGCATCTCGACACGCGGTTCCTCGACGGCAAGCAGGCGCTGCTGTTCGGCCCGTTCGCGACCTTCTCGACCAAGTTCCTCAAGGAAGGCTCGTATTTCGATCTTCCGGCGTCGGTCACGCTCGACAATTTCCGGCCGATGCTCGCGGTTGGCTGGGATGATTTCGACCTCGTCGAATATCTCGCAGGCCAGCTCATCATGTCGGACAGCGACCGGATGGATGCCCTGCGCGAGTATTTCCCGGGTGCGAAGGACGCCGACTGGCGCCTGTGGCAGGCTGGTCAGCGCGTCCAGATCATCAAGCGCGATCCCGAGAAGGGCGGCGTGCTGCGGCTCGGCACCGAGATCGTCGCGTCGAAGGACGGCTCGATCGCCGCGCTGCTGGGCGCCTCGCCCGGCGCCTCGACCGCGCCGTCGATCATGCTCAACCTGTTGAAGAAGGTGTTCCCGAACCATCTCGCCACCGCCGGGTGGCAGGCCAAGATCCGCGAGATCGTGCCGACCTACGGCGTGATGCTCAACGAGACACCGGACGTCCTCGCCGAGCATTGGGCCTCGACCGCCGACACGCTGCAACTCGCCATCCCCTCGCCCACGGTCGGCGTCGCAGCCGGCCCACGCCCCGCGGCCATGCGCGTAAAGCCAGACCGCAGCCCCGACCTCGCGCTGTAAGTTAAACCGACGTCCATTCTACAATCCTCCCCCGCCAGGGGGAGGTGGCTGGCACCTTGCCAGACGGAGGGGGAGGCAGGCGATGACTGCCGTTGCGTGTCCTCCCCCTCCGTCACCTTCGGCGACACCTCCCCCTCGCGGGGGAGGATCAGCGAGTGTCGTTTCCGGAACCCACCTTAAGTCCTTGGAACGGCTGTCCTACGCTGCGACGATCTGCCACGGTCGCAAGATGATCGCCCCGCCCTTCTCGCAAAACCACCACCAATCCGGCCAAGGATCGGCTCCAAAAACCGGAAGTGCACACTCCGCGCAAACCGCGCCAGCGTGTGCACTTTGTGAACTTCCGGCTTTTCGGCGGGCCGCAGCATGAACCGCCTGGCCCCCGATGCAGACGATTCGCGCTTCATCCGCCGCGTCATCCTGACCATCGTGATCGTCGCGATAGTCGCCGCGCTCTACAAGGCGGGCGACCTGCTCATCCTCGCCTTCGGATCGATCCTGGGTGCGATCGTCATCCACGCTATCGCCGATCTCTACCGCGACCATCTCCGCGTTCCGCGCAAGCCCGCGCTCGGCCTCGGCATCGCCACCGTGCTCGGCGTCATCGCCTTCCTGGTCTGGTTGTTCGGCGTGCAGTTCCGCAGCCAGGTCAACGTCCTGATCGCCCAGACGCCGGCGCTGCTCGACCAGCTCGCCGCGTATCTTTCGCAAAGCGCGGTCGGCGCGAAGCTCGTCGACGCCGTGCAACAGGCCTATGCCGGGTCGAAGGTCGCACAGGACGTCGGCGGACTCGTGACGGGCGCTGGCGAGCTCGTGCTCAACTGCCTGTTGCTGCTGGTCGGCGCGCTGTTCTTCGCCGCCGATCCCAAGGTGTACGAGCGCGGCTTCCTGTTGCTGATCCCGCGCTCGAAGCGGGCCGCGGTCGAGGATGCGCTGTTCGACGTCGGCTCGACGCTCCGGCTGTGGCTCGGCTCGTCGCTGATCCTGATGACGACGATGGGAATCCTGGTCGGCATCGGGCTCTGGCTATCGGGCGTCCCCAGCGCTGCCGCGCTCGGCCTGCTCGCCGGATTGTCCGAGTTCATCCCCTATATCGGCCCCACCGCGGCGATGATCCCGGCGCTCGGCCTCGCCGCGACGCAAGGGACCTCGTCGATCGTCGGCACGCTCGTCACCTATGCCGTCGTGCGGCTCGTCCAGACCAATTTCATCACGCCGTACGTCCAGAACCGGGTGATCTCGATTCCCCCGCGATCACGGTGTTCGCGATCATCGGCATCGGCACGATCTTCGGCCTGTTCGGATTGTTCTTCTCCGCAGCGCTGCTGGTGGTGATCTTCACGCTTGTCCGCAGCCTGTATCTGCGCGAGGTTCTCGGCGAGGATATCCCGAAGACGGTCCACCGGACGTTGCTCGGCCCCGACCTGACGCCGAGCCCTCCGAGCGAAGATTTGTAAAGAATTCAACTGCTCGGCAGTGATCCGACCGATTCGCCGCGTCAACCTTAGTTCGAAATTAACCTTTTGCCTTCAGATGTTGTGTGGTTAATGAATGGAAGTCGAGCTGCTGACATGGGGTGTCGGGCGGTCTCGCGAACAGGGGACGACGCATGCGAGTGCTGCTGATCGAGGACGAGCCGACGACGGCCAAGGCTATCGAGCTGATGCTGACGACCGAAGGGTTCAACGTCTACATCACCGATCTCGGGGAAGAAGGCCTCGATCTGGGCAAGCTGTATGATTACGACATCATCCTGCTCGACCTCAACCTGCCCGACATGCACGGCTATGACGTGCTGAAACGCCTGCGTGTCGCCCGTGTCGCGACGCCGGTGCTGATCCTGTCAGGCGTCAACGAGATGGACTCGAAAGTCCGGAGCTTCGGTTTCGGTGCCGACGACTATGTCACCAAGCCGTTCCACCGCGAGGAACTGATCGCGCGCATCCACGCCGTCGTCCGCCGCTCGAAGGGGCACAGCCAGTCGGTCATCCGCACCGGCAAGCTGGCCGTCAATCTCGATGCGAAGACGGTCGAGGTCAACGGCAGCCGCGTTCACCTGACCGGCAAGGAATATGCGATGCTGGAGCTGCTCTCGCTCCGCAAGGGGCACGACCTTGACCAAGGAAATGTTCCTCAACCACCTCTACGGCGGGATGGACGAGCCGGAGCTGAAGATCATCGACGTCTTCATCTGCAAGCTGCGCAAGAAGCTCAGCCTCGCGTGCGACGGCGAGAATTACATCGAGACCGTCTGGGGTCGTGGCTACGTCCTGCGCGAACCCGACGAAGTGCTCGAATCCCAGGTCGCGTAACTCCCCAGTTTTCGGGAGCACGAAGGCCGCGGCATCGGGGGTGCCGCGGCCTTTCCTATTTATTCCTACGTATGGGGTGCCAAGCTGCCCCTCTCATCCTCCCCTTGCGGGGAGGTGGCTGGCCGTTGCCAGACGGAGGGGGAGGAAAGGTATAACCGCTGTTCCTCGTCCTCCCCCCTCCGTCGCCTACGGCGCCACCTCCCCCTTGCGGGGGAGGATACTAAAATCCACCCAGGGCCGATCGGCATCGAGTTTGGGGCGCTAGATGAGCTTTATTTCTCGTCATGCCGGACTGGTTCCGGCATCCACGGTGCCGCACATTCGATGGAATTTGGCGTGCGGAACGGTGGACCCCGGAACGAGTCCGGGGTGACGGAATGATCTCCAGGGCCGGCGCGCCCCTGACACGAATATCGATCCGTCCTAAATCTTGCGCCGCCACCGCCGGAACAACCCGCGTTTGCTGAGCGACTCGAACATCTCCTGAGGACCTTCCGGATCGAGCACCTCGTTATCCGCCAGCCAAGCCTCGACCGCAGTCAGGTCGGGCACCTCGTAACAGCGCAACGTCTTGCTCATGCCGACCCGCTCCTGCCGCAACCGCTCAATGGTAGCGATCAACGACCCCGTCTCTGCGATCATCGCACTGACCACCTCCACCGCGACGCCTAGATGCTCCGCCATCAACCCGTCCCGGATCGCCGCAACAGCCTTCGAGGTCGCAGCGTCGGTAGCCCGGATCGCCAGGTCACACTCAGTATCAAGCCGCAACGACCGATTGTTGACGTTGGAAGACCCCAACCGGAACACGTCGTCGTCCGCGATCAGGATCTTGGCGTGGCAATAGATCGGCGCGCCGTCCTTGGTGTACGGATGATACATCCGCAGCCGCCGGTGCGTGTCCCGCCGGTGCAGCGCCTCCATCAACCGCGCCCGCGCCGTGTCCATCGCCAGCGGCTCCAGCCACCCCTGCGCCACGGTCGGGTTGATGATGACAATCTCCGGCCCCTCCGCCTCGTCGAGCCGCCGCGCCACCGCCTCCGCCACCTTACGCGACGCGAAATACTGGCTTTCGATATACAGATGCTTCTTCGCGCGGGCGATCTGCCCCAGGAACAGCGCCTCGCTCTCGTACACCGGCACCTGGTCCGACATCTCCGGTTCGGTCCGCGCGATGCCGACATCGACATCGCGGAAATCCACCGCAAGCGCCTCCGGCCAGAACGTCCCGCCCGGCACGCCCGCCGCCATCGGCTTGCCCCCCGCCAATTGCCAGCGACGGCGGAACAGTTCGCCCAGCGCATGCGCGACAGGGCCCTGCACCGCGCTGATCGCGTCGTGCCAAGGCTTGTAAGGCTTACCCGATGGCTGGACGCGGTGCGGATCGCCGTCGCGGTGCTCGCGCGCGTCCCAGCGGTCGCCGGTCATGTCGATCCCGCCGCAGAACGCCAGCGCGTCGTCGATGATGACGATCTTCTGGTGATGCGACGCCGCGGTCGGGTGATGCCCGTCGAGCTTGGTATGGATCCGCTTGTGTCGCATCCACTTGATCATCGTGAACAGCGTCGATCCGCGGAACAGCGACTTGATCGCCCCGGTATCCCAGCGCAACACGAAGATCTCGAGTTCGGGTTCGCGCTCGACCAGCCAGTGCATGAACGCGCCCAGCGTCTTGGGTTCGCCCGGCCGATCGACGCCCGGCTCGAGCAAAATACGCGCATCGAAGTCCCAGCCGATCAGCAGGATGCGGCGTTTGGCCCCCAGCATCGCGACGCGCGCCGTCCGGAAATAGTCCGCCGCATCGACGATCACCGCCATCCGTTCGGCGCGTTCGATCCGCCAGCACTCCGTCCCAACCTGCATCGGTATCCCTTCGTCCGTTGCCGACTGATATGCGTGGCGTGCGGTTTGGTTGCGTGAATGCCCTGTATCGTCGCGCCCGGCCGCCCTATCTGGGATGACGATGGCCGCTCCTCCTACCCAGCCGCCGGCGCAGCGCAAGGTGATCCATGTCGACATGGACGCCTTCTACGCGTCGGTCGAACAGCGCGACGATCCCTCGCTCAAGGGCCGGCCGGTGGCAGTCGGCGGATCGCGTGCGCGGGGCGTGGTGGCGGCCGCGAGCTACGAGGCGCGCGCGTTCGGCGTTCGCAGCGCGATGCCGTCGGTCACCGCGATCCGAAAATGTCCCGACCTCGTGTTCGTGCCCCCCTCGGTTCGACGTGTACCGCGAAGTCTCGGACCGGATCCGCGCGATATTCGCCGACTATACCGACCTGATCGAGCCGCTGTCGCTCGACGAGGCGTATCTCGACGTGACCGAGGATATCCGCGGGCTAGGCACCGCGGCCGCGATCGCGGAGGAAATCCGCGCGCGGATCAGGGCGGATACCGGCCTCACCGCATCCGCCGGAGTGAGCTACAACAAGTTCATCGCCAAGCTCGCCTCGGACCAGAACAAGCCCGACGGCATCTGCATCATCACGCCGAAGCGCGGCGCCGCGTTCGTCCAGTCACTGCCGGTGAAGCGCTTCCATGGTGTAGGGCCAGTGACCGCGCAGAAGATGGAACGGCTCGGCATCCTCACCGGCGCAGACCTATACGGTATGACGCTCGCGTTCCTCCAGGCGCATTTCGGCAGCTATGCGGACTATCTCTACGGTGCGGCGCGCGGCATCGATCATCGGCCCGTGCGCGTCAACCGGGCCGCGAAGTCGGTCGGTGCGGAACGGACGTTCGAGACGAACCTGACGACCGCGGAGGATCTGCGCGCGGCGCTGCACCGGGTGGCGGATGCGGCTTGGGTGCGGATCGAACGGCACGGTACGCGTGGTCGCACGGTCACGCTCAAGCTGCGCCACGCCGACTTCCGCACGATCACGCGTGCACGATCGTCACAGGCACCGGTGACCGACAAGGCCGCATTCCTCTCGGCAGGCCTCGACCTGCTGATGGCGCAACTGCCCGTGCCGGACGGCGTGCGCCTCCTCGGGCTGACATTGTCCGGCATCATGGGCGAAGACGACGAAATACAGCCAAGCCTGTTGTAGGTTTAACTGGCGTCGGCGCCCCCTGCATCGGGCGCCAGCAGCGTCAGGATCGCGACCGCGCCTTGCCCCGGCCCTTCGCTCTCCAGACGCAGCGAACCCTGCATCGCGTTCACCGAATTGGCGCACCAGTGCAGCCCCAGCCCGCCAGACTTGTGCGCACGCGTAGAGAAGCCCCGGTGGAACAGCGTCGCCGCGACCTCAGGCGTGATCCCCTCGCCGTCGTCCCGAATCTCGATCGTCACGCGGCCGTCCACCTGCTCGATGGCGGTAACGATCGATCCGCTGCCGGTTCCCCGCGCGACGATAGACTCGGCTGCATTGGCGAACAGATTGCCGATCACCTGGCTCAGGATCAGCCGGTTCGCCATGACCAGTTTGGGTCCCGCAGGAAATCCAAACGCGATCGAAGCGCCGTCCAGATAGCGGACGATCGTCGCGTTGCGCGCGATGATCGCGGTGACGTCGCATATCTCCAGCGCCGGACGTTCGTGTACGCCCTGCTGCTGCTGGCCGATGATCTCCAGCACATGACCCATCGCCTCCCGGCCGATGCTGAGTTCGTGACGGGTGGATTCGCGGTTGGTGGCGTCCGCGTCGATGGCTGCGGAGACGAACGCGGCAAGCTTTGCGCGGCGTTCGTCGGAAACATCGCCTCGCGCGAGTTCCTCGATCGCCCGGGCGAGCGTGGCGCGGTCGATCGGCGGCACCTGCGCGATCTCGCGGCTGAGGATCGTGCTGATCGGGTTCAGCGCGTTGCGGACGTTGTGCATCACCGCCACCGCACTTTCGCTCCGCCCGAGATCGAACGACTGCACGCCGATCTGTTCGCGCAGATCCTTCAATTGCTGCAACATCGCGTTGAAGTTGCGCCCGAGCGAACCAATCTCGTCGCGCCGCTCATCCTCTTCGAGCAGCGTGAGCGATCCCGACGCGCGAACCCGCCGCATATGATTTTCGATGCGCAGCAACGGACGCAGGACGAGTTGCGCAATGAGACGACGCAGCACGATGAGGACGAACAGCAGAAGCACGATCGATCCTGCGATCGCAAACACCAGCACGCGCCTGCCGAGCCGCGTTGCGTCACTTGGCACGGCAAACCGGATCGTCGCCACGGCGCGTCCGTCGGCTCCGATTAGGGGCACGGCAATTGCCGCTCTCGACCCTCGATAGGTCGCCACCCCCCGAACTGCTGGAACCGACGTCTAACGTCGCATCGACACCCAAAGCTTCGGAAATCTGCTTGGCGGTTATTACGCGCGCGACCGCGATATAGCGCTGCCCGGTATCCGCGCCGCTCGCCGCCGCCATCCGCGTGACACCTACCGCTGCAATATTATTCCCCAGCCGCGCATAGAACCGCGCCGACCGACGCCGGCCAAGCACGTGCGCGAAGTCCGTACGATCGAGCAAATCAGCCCATTGTTGCGACGAGGTCGAACCCGGCGGGCCGTTCCAGCGCGCGCGAGCAATACGGCCGTTTGCTGCGATCTCGGCAACGCCATCGGCAGGGAGTGATCGGGTCGCAGGCGTAGCGCGACTACCAGGCGCAAGCCTTGCCTCGGACAGCCCCGCTGCATCGCGGCGGTCTCGCGCCTCCGCCTGGACCCCGGCACCGTATTTCGACAGCACCGCACGTGTCCGTTCGACTTGCCCCGCAATCGCCGCGTCTTCCAGCTTGGTAAAGCTCGGCGTGATGATCGACGCCAGCAACACCGTGATCGCGACCGTCCCGCACAGCGCCACGCCCGTCATGATCAGCACGAGTTTCGCACCGAGCGACGCAGGCCGCCGCATCTTGCCGAATTGCCGGCCGAGCGTGGCCGGAACGCGACCCATCCCGACCGTCGGCATCAGTTCAACATTCCGTTGCCCAATTGCCGCGGTGCCGTCGGTCCGTCGCCAGCAATATCGTCTTCACCGCCGAGATAGCGCGCGTTTGCCATGTCCAGCGCAACGTCCGCGGCAACCGGGCGCGAGTAGAAATACCCCTGGAAATGGCTCGCTCCAGCCAGCTTGAGCGCCTGGACCTGAGCGTCGGTCTCGACCCCCTCGGCAATCACGCCCAACCCCAGCGCGCGACCGAGATGGATGATCGAATGCACGATCGCCGCGCTTTCACGCTCCCGACCCATCCCATCGATGAACGAGCGGTCGATCTTCAGGCAATCGAGCGCGAACTTGCGGATGTTGTACAGGCTCGAATAGCCCGTCCCGAAATCGTCGAGCGCGATCCGAAACCCCATCTGGCGCAGCCTGTAGAGCGTCTCCGCGGCGCGTTCGGCATCGTCGAAGATCGCGGTCTCGGTAATCTCGATCTGCAATCGCGCAGGCTCGATCCCGGCGCGCTCGACACTCTCCATGATGTGCCCGACGAAATTGTGGCGGCGGAACTGGCGCGGTGAGAAATTGACCGAGACATACTGGCCAGGCCATTGCTTCAGGACGTGCAGCGCTTCGCCCAGTACCCAGTCGCCCAATTCGTGGATCAGGTTCGATTCCTCGGCGATCGGGATGAACGTGCTCGGGCTCATCGCGCCATATTCGTCGGTGTTCCAGCGGATGAGCGCCTCGAAACCGATCACCTCGACCGCGTCGCGCGACACGATCGGTTGATAGACCAGACTTAGTTCGCCTTTCGCGATCGCCTGGCTCAGCCCACCCTCGACCCGCCGGCGAAAACGGATGCCTTCGTCCATGCTCTCGTCGAACAGGCGAACGATGCCGCGACCGCCGCGCTTGGCGTCGTTAAGCGCGAGATCGGACCGTCGCATGACATCGACCGGATCGCGGCCCTGCCCGCCTTCGCTGACGACCACGCCCGCCGACGCACCGCCCTGCACCGAATTGCCGAACACCTGCAGGCTGACCGAGCACGCCGCGACGACACGCTCGCACGCCATGACGCCCGCCGCCTCGCCGGACGTCTCGAACAGGATGCCGAACTCATCCCCGCCGAGCCGGGCCACCAATGCTCCCTCCGGCGCCGATCGTTGCAGGATCGTGCAGATCTCACGGATCAGCGCGTCGCCTGCCAGATGACCAAGCGTATCGTTGACCAGCTTGAAGCGATCCAGATCGACCATGACCGTCGCGAACAGTCCCGCCGCACGCGTCCGCTCGGCAAGGGCGCGCAGGAACGCGAGCCGGTTCGGCGCGTCGGTCAGCGAGTCATGCGTCGCCATATGCACCGCGCGACTCTCGTTCGCCGCAAGCTCAGCGCTCTGCTCTTCGAGTTGAACAACCTGCGCGGCCAGCGTGACGCGGGCCGCCTTCAACTCGCGATCGATTTCCCACCGTTTCGCAAGCGCCGTCGCGGTCTGCGTGACTTCGGCGACCTCGAACGGCTTGGCGATGTAGAAGATCTTGTCGGCGGGTCCTGCAACCTTGCTGATTTCGATCGGCGAAAAATCGGAAAATCCGGTAACGATGACGAGGTTGATCTCCGGGTCGAGCGCCCGGATGCGCTGCGCCGTCTCGCGCCCGTCGATACCGGGCGGCATGCGGATATCGATGAATGCGACCGCGAACGGTTCGCCGTCCGCCAACGCCCGCGCGACGTCCGCGACCGCATCCAGCCCTTGATGCGCATGCGTCAGCGCGAAGCCGGCGATGTCCCCGCGCCGGAGCTCACTGGCGTTCCCGCCAAACAGGTCCGCCGCCATCGCGCCGAGCGCCTCGCCGCCCTCCGATCGCTGACCGGCGAAGCTGCGCCGGTAGCTGTCATGCATCGCTGGCTCGTCGTCCACGATCAGAATGCGCATCGATACAGTTCCTCACTGGCCACCGCATCCGTGCCTTGCGGTACGCCAAGTGCCTTCATCGTTACGAAGGATAGTAACCCTAAAACAGTTAAGACGCTGTGAACGATGTTTGTAACTTATGTCCAAGTGCTTGAGCGCCCAACACGATTGCGCCAAGCGGCCCGGCGTTGTTGCCTAACGCGGGCGGCACGATGAACGTGTCGACCAGCGCGACCTCGGGCAGCGTGATGTATCCGCCAAGGCTCCGCGTCATCGCCGCCCGGACCCGCGGGAACAGGTGCGATGCCCCCATCACGCCGCCGCCCATCACGATGCGGCGTGGGATGCCGGTCAGCACGAGCGTGTGGCAAAGCTGCCCGAGCGCATCGGCGACGTTATCCCAAACCGGATGCTCGGCAGGCGCTTCGTCCGCCGGAAAGCCGATCCGTGCCGCGATCGCGGGTCCCGCGACCAGTCCCTCAATGCAGGCACCGTGGAACGGGCAATTGCCGACCCAGTCGTCACCCTGGAACCGAGCGGGGCGGATATGGCCGAGTTCGGAGTGCGTGAGGCCATCGACCGGACGGTTGCCCGCGATCATGCCAGCGCCCACGCCCGTGCCGACCGTGACATAGGCGATGTCCGGCAGGCCCTTGGCCGCGCCCCAGAACGCCTCGGCCAGCGCCGCGCCGACCACGTCGCTGTGAAAACCAGTCGGCACACCGTAGCGCCGGCTCAGCCGTCCAGCGATATCGGTCCCAGCCCAGCCCGGCTTCGGCGTCGAGGTGATATGGCCGTAATCGCTCGAATGGCGATCGATCGAGACCGGGCCGAAGCTCGCGATACCGATCGCCACGAAGCCGCTCCAGCGGTCGAGCACCGCCTCGATCGCGGCCAGCGTCTCTTCGGGGCGGGTCGTCGGGATCCGCACGGTTTCCTCGATCTGGTCGGGTCCGCGCGCAAGAATGCAGATGCATTTGGTGCCGCCAAGTTCGATACCTGCGACCAGCGGTGCTTCCGTCATCCTCAACTCCCAACACGTTTACCGCGCCCGCTTCCTTCGCCGACGCCGTCCAGTCAAGAGCAGGTCGGTTCTGACGATCACGCTGAACGAGGATTTGATCTGCTGTCGATCCGTCCGTTCGTGCGTTATGCCGGTCGAGTTCACCCGAACAGACAGGAATTCCGAATGGCAAAGAAACCCGCGAAGCTGATCAAGGCGGACACCGATGTTTCGGTCGAGGCACAGCCACAGTACAAGGTCGAATATCGCGAGATCCAGCCTTATGGGACGCTGAAGAAACTCCCGATCGCACTTGAGGACAATGCCCGCGCCCAGAGCGTCGCGACGCTGAACCAGGTGCTCGCGGACACGATGACGATCCGCGACATGTACAAGAAGCATCACTGGCAGATGTCGGGCGCAACGTTTTACCAACTGCATCTGCTGCTCGACAAGCATTACGAAGAGCAGGCAGCACTCGTCGATCTCGTCGCCGAACGCATCATGGCGCTTGGCGGTATCAGCATCGCGATGGCGCCCGACGTTGCCGAAATGACGACGATCCCCCGCCCGCCCAAGGGTCGCGAGGACGTCCCGACCCAGCTTGCGCGCCTGCTCGAAGCGCATGAGATCATCCTGCGTCAGGCGCATGAAGGGGCGGAAGCCGCCGACGAGTCGGGCGACGACGGCACCAACGATCTGCTGGTGAGCAACATCATTCGCACGCACGAACCGCAGGTGTGGTTCCTTGCGGAACACCTCGCCGCGACCGAACTGGTCCGCAGCGACAAGTAAGATTACGGCCCCCTCTTCATGCGAAGAGGGGGCCGTACTTTCGTTCCGGCAATGCCGTGGGCGACAGCCGCACGGCGTGTTTAGCGCGTGGCGTTATACTTCAACTGATCGTCGGTTAGCTGGAACCCGACCAGCGCCTCGAAGCTCGCACGCAGCACGGCCTGGCGAACTTCCGGCGTGCTCAGCGGATCGACCGCAGCGTCCTGATCGCCTGCCTTGCGCTTGCGGGTCAGCTTTTCCCGAACGTCTTCCGGCAAGGTGGCCGCAGCGCGTGACACGGTTGCCGTCGTCGTGGCCGACGCCGATGCCAGCGCCTGTCCGGCGGCGAAGTGCAACGTCACCCGGCCGATGCGCTTGGCGACGACCGCGCTGCCGCCGCGCACGACGGTGATGAAATACGGCAACGTCACGTCGCGCGCGGCGTCGGTACGCGTCCGGCGAGCGCGGATGTCGAAGGTCACGTTGGTCACGACCTGGTCAGTCGCATCCGCGCAGGTCGATCGGACGTTGGTCATGAAGCCGGCGACGTCGATCGCCGACTGGTCGCGGCTGGTCACGGGATCGAACAGCGTGATGTCACCGGTTGCAGCCGGGATCGCCACGGGCGGGCAGACCGAGCGGACTGCGGAAATGCCGCCGGTCGCATCGACTTCGCCCTTGCCGGCGCACCCGCTCAACAAGATCGCACACGCAGAAACGGCTAGGATAGGGGCTTTCACGGCGACGCTTACCTTCTCGAACGAGCGAAAGGGCCACCGCATGTCGCAAGCGGCCCCTGTCGCGGCGCACCATAGGAACCGGCTATCGTCCAGGCAAGCAATCGCGTAGAGGCGTGGCATCATGAGCCCAATCGACAAGCCGCCGCTCGAACTGTTGATCGCAGCACCCCGAGGCTTTTGCGCAGGCGTCGACCGCGCGATCCGGATCGTCGAACTGGCGATCGAGAAACACGGCGCGCCGGTCTATGTTCGCCACGAGATCGTCCACAACAAGTTCGTCGTCGACACGCTGAAGGCGCAAGGCGCGATCTTCGTCGAGGAACTGGACGAGGTGCCCGATGGCGCCCCGGTCGTGTTCTCCGCGCACGGCGTACCCAAGTCGGTGCCGCTCGACGCGCAGAATCGCGGGCTGGAATATCTCGACGCGACCTGCCCGCTGGTATCGAAGGTCCACCGCCAGGCTGAGCGGCTGGTCGCGCAGGGACGGCATATCGTGTTTATCGGCCATGCCGGGCATCCTGAGGTGATCGGCACGTTCGGACAGGTTCCGGCAGGCGCGATGTCGCTGATCGAGACGGTAGAGGACGCCGAGGTGTTCATGCCGATCGATCATACCAACCTCGCCTTCCTGACGCAGACGACTCTGTCGGTCGACGATACCGCCGCGGTGGTGGCGACGTTGCAGCGCCGCTTCCCGCAGATGTTGCCGCCGCGCGCGGTGAGGACATCTGCTACGCCACCTCGAACCGCCAGACTGCGGTCAAGGCGATCGCGCACAGCGTCGACGCGGTGCTGGTGATCGGTGCGCCAAACTCTTCCAACTCGGTGCGGCTGGTCGAGGTCGCCGAGCGCGAGGGTACGCCGGCGATGCTGATTCAGCGCGCGAGCGAACTGGACTGGGACTTCCTTGCCGGCGTCGGCACGCTGGGGATCACGGCGGGAGCGTCGGCACCTGAATTGCTGGTCCGCGAACTGGTCGACCGGCTGTCGGAGCGTTTCACGGTGTCGGAGCGCGAGGTCGAGACGAACCGCGAGACGATCGCGTTCAAGCTGCCACGCGGACTGGAGGCGGCCGCCTAGCATGGCGGTCTACACGCAGGTGTCGGCGGAGGCGCTGGGCGCGTTCCTCGCGCGCTACGATCGGGGCGAACTCCTGTCCGCCAAGGGCATTGCGGAGGGCGTGCAGAACAGCAACTACCTCGTCGAGACGACCGCCGACCGCTTCATCCTGACGCTGTACGAGGAACGGACGTCGACCGACGACCTGCCGTTCTTCCTCGACATGCTCGATCATCTCGCGGCCGACGGCAATCCGGTACCGCGCGCATTGCCCGATCGTGACGGCGTGGCAATCCAGCAGCTCGCCGGACGATCGGCATGCCTGATCGAGTTTCTGACCGGCGTTTCGGTATCGTATCCAACCGCGGCGCAGGCGTTTGCGGCGGGTGCGGCGATGGGGCAGATGCACACGAGCCTCGCAGGGGTTCGACCAAGTCCGCGCCAACCCGCTCGGCGCGGATACGTGGCGACCGTTCCTGGAACGTTGCGGCCGCGACATCGACACGATTGAACCGGGGCTGTTCTACCGGACCGAGGCGGCATTGACGGCGGTACTGGCGGAATGGCCGCGCGACCTGCCGATGGCGGCGATCCATTCGGATCTGTTTCCCGACAACGTGCTGATGCTCGGCGACCGCGTGACCGGGGTGATCGACTTCTATTTCGCCTGCACCGACATTCGCTCCTATGATCTGGCGGTGATGCACACGTCATGGGCGTTCGACGGCGATGGCGAGAATTACGACCCAGCGATCGGCAAGGCGTTGATCGACGGCTATGCCAGCCGCTTCCCGCTGTCCGATGCGGAACGCGCCGCGCTGCCGATCCTGGCGCGCGGCGCATGCCTGCGGTTCCTGCTGACGCGCGCGTGGGACTGGCTCAACACGCCTGCGGATGCGCTGGTGACGCGCAAGGATCCGCTGGCCTATTGGCGGCGGCTCGAGACGTATCTCAAGGACGACCTGTTTGCATGACTGACGAAGCTCCCGTTTCCATCACCAAGGTCGAGATCTTCACCGACGGCGCGTGCAAGGGCAATCCGGGTCCCGGCGGCTGGGGCGCGGTGATCCGCATGGGCGCGCATGAGAAGGAATTGTCGGGCGGCGAGACGCCGACGACCAACAATCGGATGGAGATGACCGCGGCGATCGAGGCGCTCAATGCGCTGACCCGACCGTGTGCGGTGACGCTGTACACCGACAGCAAATACGTGATGGACGGCCTCACCAAATGGGTGAAGGGCTGGCAGCGCAACGGCTGGAAGACCGCCGACAAGAAGCCGGTAAAGAACGCCGAACTATGGCACGCGCTGCTCGCGGCGGTGGCGCGACACAAGATCGAGTGGCAGTGGGTCAAGGGTCACGCCGGCCACCCGGAAAACGAACGCGCCGACAAGCTGGCGAGCGATGCCGCGGTCGCTGCCGGGCGTAAGTAGAAGCTAGAACCGCTCGGGCGAATACCGTGCGGCGCCGATTGCTGCGACCGCGGGGTCCGGACTGACGCCGAGCAGCAGGCTGGCGGCGAGCAACGCGGCCGCGGGCGCGGTCTGGATACCGAAGCCGCCCTGCCCCGCACACCAGAAGAAGCCGGGCACGTCGCGGTCGAACCCATAGATAGGCAGGCGATCGGGCGCGAAAGTGCGCAGGCCCGCCCAGCGTCGCTCGACCGCCGCGACTCGCCAGTCGACGACCTGCTCGAACCGATCGATCGCGATCGCGACGTCGATCTCCTCGGGAGCGGCGTCGCACGGTTTCGTCGGCGTTTCGTCATGCGGGCTCAGCCACAGCCGACCGCCGGGCTCGGGCTTGAAATAGAAGCGACCGCCGAGGTCGGCGACGTGCGGCATCCCGTCAGGCGCGCCGGGATCGGTGCGGAGTTGTACCACTGTCCGGCGATAGGCCTGCAACCCGAGCGGACGGACGCCCGCGCGTACTGCGACGTCATCGGCCCAGGCGCCCGCTGCGTCGACGATCGTCCGCGCCTGGAACGTGCCGGCCGTCGTCTCGATCGTCCAGATCCCGCCAGCGCGCGTCGCTCCGGCAAACGTGGCATCGGTGACGAAGTCCGCCCCGGCGCGGCGCGCCGTGGCAATACTTTCGGCATGAAGCGCGGCAACGTCGATATAGGCACAGGTCGCCTCCTGTACGCCGAGCGTCCATTCGGAACGCAGTCCGGGCACGAAAGCAGCAGGATCGACCCGGTCCAGACGCACCTCGCTATCGGCAAACTCGGCAAGGAACGTGTCCATCGCCGCCTCGTCCTCAGCGCGGCCGATATGCAGCGAACCGAGCGGAGCGAGATGGCCGGCTGCACGCAGCAACGGGCCGGATGCCGTGGTCAGCGGCTGGATATCCGGCCCGCCGTAAGTTTCCGACCAGAAGGCGGCCGAGCGCCCCGTCGCGTGGTAGCCCGGCGTGTCCTCTGCCTCCAAGACGAGCACCCGCGCCTGCGACCCGATCGCCGCGGCGAGGCTCGCCCCCGCCATGCCCGCGCCGACGATCGCGATGTCGTACACGCCCGTCACTGTCAGGCCACGCACGCAGCCAGGGAACGAGATCGATCGCCGACAACGCCCGATCTCGCACCCCATCCGCCTCACGCAGGATCTCATGCGCGGACTCCGACCCGAAACGAACGACCTGCGCATTGCGCAACCGCGCCGCGAGTCGGAGCGCAGCGCGCGGATCGACCAGCTTGTCGGCCTCCGCCACGAGTATCAGCACGGGCGCCGCAATCGACTCGACCCGCGGATCGCTCGCCAGCGCCGCAGCGCCCGCGAACCCCTGCGCGAGCCACGCCCAACTCGGCGGACCCAGCACGAGTTCGGGATGCGCCGCCTGCCACCATCCCTCGTCGCTGTAGCGATTGGCGTCGTGCGTCAGCAGCGACTGGCGCGAGGCGACCGATCCCGGCCGCTCGTTGCTGCGCCATGCCGCCCGCGCAGGGTCGCCGCGACCGGCAATCCACCGCGCAATCGCTGCGCTGAACGCCGCCCCGAACGGCGCCTTCAACCCGATCATCGGCGCAACCAGGATCGCCGCATCGGGCGCGATCGTGCGATCGGCAAGCGCGCGCATCACCATCATCCCGCCCATTGAATGACCGAGTATCACGCGCGGTGGTCCACCACCGACCTCCTCCGCGCTCCAGTCGGACCAGAACGCAGCTAGGTCGGCATCGAAGACACGATAGTCGCTCGCGTGGCCGACATGCGGATCGCTCGACAAGCGCCCGGAACCGCCCTGTCCGCGCCAGTCGAATGCAGTCACCGACCAGCCCCTGCGCATGCAGGTGCGCGAACGTCTCGAGATACTTCTCGACGATATCGCCGCGCCCGGTCTGGAACAGCATCCGCCCTCGCGGTGCCTGTGCGGGCCAGTCGAATCGGCGCAGCTTCCAGCCGTCGGGTGCGGTCCAATAGCCGATGCGCGCCTCGTCGGGAATCGTCCGACGCGCCGCTGACGGATCGGTCGTCATGCGCAAACCCGTGGCATCATTCGAAATTCCTCCAAGCACGGTTACTTTTTCGAAAGCCATGTCCGTTAGGGACTAGCCGATGGGATGGAACATTGCTCTTCCAATTTTGATTCTGGTGCTCGGCGGCCTGCTGGTCTCGGCCGGTATCCAGGATGCGCGGACGCGAGAGATCGCGAACTGGAAGACCGCGGCGGTCGCTCTGCTGGCGCCGCTGTGGTGGTATGCGAACGGACTCGATCCGTGGCCCGACATGGCGCTGCAGATCGGCGTCGCGCTCATCGTCTTCGCGCTGTTCCTGCTTGCCTTCCACTTCGGCATGATGGGCGGCGGCGACGTGAAGCTGATCGTCGCGCTCTCGCTGTGGCTGCCGTTCCCGGCGTTCCTGTCGATGCTGATGGTGATGTCGATCGTCGGCGGCCTCGTCACGCTCGTGATGATGATCGAGCATCGTGCGAAGAAGAACGCCGGACAGATCGAGGTCCCCTACGGCGTGGCAATAGCAATCGCAGGCCTTCTCGCGCTGCGCGAACCACTCCTTAACCAGTTTCAGTGATGATTAACGTCGAAATACATTCGCGGCGCCTGAAAGGCACGATCTAGTCATGGATACACGCAAGATCATTTTGCTGGTCGGCGCGCTTATAGTCGCAGCCGTCACGGCCTTCTTCGCCCGAACGCTGATCGCCGGCAGTTCGGCGCCGCAAGCTGGCGCGACCGCCATCGCCGCACCGGTCATCGACGGCCCCGAAGTCCTGGTCGCGACCCGCTCGCTCCCGGTCGGCACGATCCTCGACGCCACGGCGCTGAAGTTCCAGCCCTGGCCGAAGGAGCTGGTCGACAACGCCTATTACCTTCGCGACAAGACCGACCTGAAATCGCTCCAGGGCACGGTGGTGCGCAGCATCATCACTGCCGGGCAGCCGGTGACGCAGGGCGCGCTGGTGAAGCCCGGCGATCGCGGGTTCCTCGCCGCGGCACTCGGGCCCGGCATGCGCGCGGTCACTGTCCCCGTCTCGGCACAGGCGGCCGTCGCCGGGTTCGTGTTTCCCGGCGACCGAATCGACCTCGTGCTGACTCAGGCGGTCAGGGGCGGTGGCGACGGTGATCCATTGAAGGTGTCCGAGACGATCATGCGCAACATCCGCGTGCTGGCGACCGATCAGCGGACTGACAATCTGGTCGGTGCGGACGGCAAGACGGAGGTCAAGACGTTCTCCAACGTGACGATCGAGGCTACGCCGAAGATGGCCGAGCAGGTCGCGCTCGCGCAGACGCTCGGCTCGCTGTCGCTGTCGCTGCGGTCGATTGCCGACAACTCCGCCGAGCTCGAGGAAGCGATCGCGTCCGGCGCGGTTAAGGTGCCCGACGGTACCGATCCGAAGGCGGAGAAGGCGATGTTGGTGCGTGTCGCCAGCCAGCCGAGTTCCGGCGCGGGTAGCTATCAGACCGGCGCCGACGTCTCGCGGTACCAGCGCAGCACGGTGCCCGGCAAGGCATCCAGCGGCGAAGACGGTCGCCCTATGCCGATGATGAGTGCACCGCAGTCCGGTGGCGGGGCACCGGTCGTGGTGCAGGGTCCGGCCGTACGGGTCGCCCGCGGCAATGCGGTGACCATGGTTCCGGTCGGGGGGAAGAATTAAGATGCGTATCGCCATGACGCGCCCGGTCGGACGGCAGATGGGTTGGCCGCTCGCGGTCGCCCTTGCCGCCGCCACCGCCGCACCATCCGTCCCCGCGCTCGCCCAGCATGCCCAGCGGACTCAGGCTCGTACGCAGGCCGCCCCCTCGGGACTGCCCGTCGTGCAGGTCAATACCGGTCGCGGACGTCTCGTCACGCTGGCGCGGCCGATGAGCGACCTGTTCGTCGCCGACGACACCATCGCCGACGTTCAGGTCCGCTCGCCGACGCAGCTCTACGTGTTCGGCAAGAAGACCGGCGAGACGACGATCTCGGCAACCGCGAAGGGCGGCGGCGTCGTCTACGCCTCGACCATCCGCGTCGGCAACAACCTCGATTCGGTACAGCAGATGCTCGGGCTCGCGATGCCCGAAGCACAGGTCGTCGCAACGCCGATGAACGGGTTGATCCTGCTCACGGGTACGGTCGCCGCACCCGAGGATGCCGCCGAAGCCGAGCGGCTGGTGCAGGCGTTCGTCGGTGATTCGACCAAGGTCCTGTCGCGACTGAAGACGGCGACGCCTCTGCAGGTGAATCTCCAAGTGCGCGTCGCCGAAGTCACGCGGAACTTCGTCAAGAATATCGGTGTGAACCTGACGAGCCGGAGTTCGGGTAACTTCCTCTTCAACATCGCCCAGGGTCGCCAGGGCACCATCACGACCGTGCCCGGCGTCATCAATGCTCCCAATGCACCCATCGACGCCAATGGCGCCTTCCCGGGCAACACGCTCTTCGGCTTTCCCGCCAAGGCCGCGATCGGCTCGACCGTCGGCTTGGCGGGGCGCCTGCTCGGCATGGACCTGCTCGGCGCGATTGATCTCGGTGAAACGCTGGGTCAGGTAACGATGCTCGCCAACCCCAACCTGACCGCGCTGTCGGGCGAGACGGGCACGTTCCTCGCCGGCGGCGAGATACCGATCCCGCTGGCGCAGGCGCTCGGCACGATCTCGGTAGAGTACAAGCAATACGGCATCAGCCTCGCCTACACGCCCACGGTCTTGTCGGACGGTCGGATCTCGCTTCGGGTACGCCCCGAAGTGTCGCAGCTCGATTACGCCAACGCGATCACGCTCAGCGGCACGCGCGTGCCCGGCCTGACGACGCGTCGAACCGAGACGACGGTCGAACTCGGCTCGGGCCAGAGTATGATGATCAGCGGCCTGCTGTCGAACAACAACAACAACAGCTACGACAAGACGCCGGGGCTGGCGAACCTGCCGATCATCGGCGCGCTGTTCCGCTCGAACGCCTTCCAGCGCAACGAGACGGAACTCGTGATCGTCATCACGCCGTATCTGGTGAAGCCGGTCAACAACGCCAGCGACATCGTGCTGCCGACCGACGGCGCGCGCGCGCCGACCGATATCGACCGCGTGCTGTTGGGGACGCTGAGCGCCACCGGGGGCAGCAAGCGGCCGGTGCCGACGATCGCGCGACCGTCCTATGTTCCCCGGCGATCGGCGCCGCCGCCCCGGTCATGCCGATGCCGCGTAGCGACGTCCGCCGCAACGAGGACGATATCGCCGCGCGCCCTGCCAACGGGAATGGCGCCAAGACCAAGAAGGGCGCCGTGCCCGCGCCGGGTTTCTCGAATTGAGCCGGCCCCTGCCCCGCCGCTCGCGACCACCGCATCAAGGATTTCCGATGATCACCAAGTCGATCCTGTTAGCGTCCCTCGTCCCCGCGCTGTTGCTCGGCGGGTGCATGGGTACCGAGAATCGCGGTCTTGAATCGGTCCACCAACCGGTCGTCAGCCGCTCCGACTACGCGCTCGATCTCGGCGTGTCGGGCGGTGCCCTGGCGCCGGGCGAACAGCAACGGCTTGCCGGCTGGATGAACGCGATGCGGCTCGGCTATGGCGACCGCGTAGCCATCGACGATCCCGCGGGCGAAGGCCCCGCCGCGCACGGCGACGTCGCCGCGGTGGTCGCGAGCTATGGCCTGTTGCTGAGCGACGACGCGCCGGTCACCCCGGCTTCGGTCACGCCGGGATCGATCCGGGTGGTCGTCAGCCGGATGCGCGCGCAGGTGCCGCACTGCCCGGACTGGTCGCGTAACGCGACCAACGAGTTCGAATCCAACACGTCGTCCAACTTCGGCTGCGCGATCAACAGCAACCTCGCGGCGATGATCGCCAACCCGGCCGACCTGGTGCGCGGCAAGGAAGGGGCGGAGACCACCGATACCGCCGCCTCGTACAAGGCTATCGACACGTACCGTAAGAAAGCGCCGACCGGTGCCGGTTCGCTCGCCGCAGCTACGCCGGGAGGCAAGTGATGAACGCTCCGTGGAAGCCCGCTGGCACCGCCAGTCGCGATCCCTTCACCGCCTATGTCTGCGACGAGACGACCGCGGCGGCATTGCGCCCGATCGCGACCGAACTCGGCTGGTCGGTCGACAAGATCTACAAGGGCGGACTGCGCAACGCGATCCAGTCACTGTCGGTGTCCGCATCCCCCGCAGATCCTGTTCGTCGACCTCGCGGAGTCAGGCGATCCGCTGAACGACATCCACGCTCTCGCCGAAGTCTGCGAACCCGGCACGGTCGTGATCGCCGCTGGCCAAGTTAACGACGTCCGCCTGTACCGTGACCTCGTCGCGAGCGGCATTCAGGATTACCTCCTGAAACCGCTCCATCCCGACATGCTGCGCGAGGCGTTCGTCCATGCGCAGGTGATGCTCAATGCACCGAAGCCCGTCGATCTGTCGCCGGAGCGTCCGCATTGCTCGGTCGGCGTGATCGGCACGCGCGGTGGCGTCGGCGCATCGACGATCGCGACCTCGATCGCGTGGCTGCTCGCCGACAAGGAAAAGCGATCGACCGCACTGCTCGACCTCGACGTGCATTTCGGCACGGGCGCGCTCAGCCTCGATCTCGAGCCCGGACGCGGCCTCACCGATGCAATCGAGAACCCAAGCCGCATCGATGGGCTGTTCATCGAACGCGCTATGGTCAAGGCGACAGAGAACCTGTCGGTGCTCAGCGCGGAAGCCCCGATCAGCTCGCCGGTGGTCACCGATGGCTCCGCCTTCTACCAGTTGCAGGAGGAAATGCGCGCTGCGTTCGAATGCACCGTCGTCGACCTGCCGCGGGCGATGATGATCCAGCACCCGCATCTGATCAGCGACGTGAAGCTCGCGGTGATCGTCACCGACCTGACGCTGGCGGCCGCGCGCGATACGATCCGTATCCTGTCGTGGTTGAAGACGAATGCGCCGCAGATCGAGCTGTTCGTGGTCGCCAACCGAGTGCACACCGGCGGTCAGCTCGAGATAAGCCGCAAGGATTTCGAGGGCTCGATCGAACGCAAGATCGATTACCTCGTATCGTTCGACCAGAAGCTCGCGGCGCAGTCGGCCAAGCTCGGCAAGCCGATCGTCGAGGTCGGCAAGACCAGCAAGACCATCGCGCCGATCGTCGCACTCGCCAGCGCGCTCGCCGCCGCGGTCGCGGACTGCGGCATCGACGGTGCCAAGGCGTCCAGGGGCCGGTCGCTGATGGGCAAGTTCGGCGAACTCCGCGGGCTGATGACCAAGCGCACGCTGAAGCCGGCAAAAGCGAAATGATCGCGCATGGTCGCACCCGCATGACGAGCGTCGCGCGATGACCGGCATGGCGCCGCTCCTGCTCGTGATGGTCGGCGCGAGCATCGTGCTGGGGATGATCGTGTTCGCATTCGCCGGGCCCCTCTCCGGGCCGGGCGAAATCGCGGCGACTGGTGGCGTTGCGCGAGCGGCACGGCGACGAGATCACCGTGGCGGACGCACACATGCGGCGCATATCGCATGCGCGCGATACCAGGATGGATCTGGCGTTCGGTCGTATCCTGCCCAATCCGGTGCAGCTCGCGAAGCGGCTCGCGATGACGGGCAAGGACTGGACGGTCGGCCAATACGGCATGGCGACTGCCGGGATAGCATTGGTCGTCGCGGCGCTCATGCTGTTCAAGGGCATGCCGATCCTGCTCGCGTTGCTGTTCGGCCTGTTCGTCGGCATCGGCCTGCCACATCTGGTCGTCGGCAAGACGATCAACCGCCGCGTCGGCAAGTTTACCGCGAAGTTTCCCGACGCGATCGAGCTTCTCGTCCGCGGTCTGCGCTCCGGCCTGCCGATCAGCGAGACGATCGGCGTCGTCGGCCACGAGCTCGACGGCCCGGTCGGCGAGGAATTCCGCTCGGTCAGCGACAAGATGAAGATCGGGCGGACGATGGACGCCGCGCTCCAGGAGACCGCGGACCGGCTCGGCACGCCCGAATTCCAGTTCTTCGTCATCACCATCGCGATCCAGCGCGAGACCGGCGGCAACCTTGCCGAGACCCTGGCCAATCTCGCCAACGTGCTGCGCATGCGCGGCCAGATGAAGCTGAAGATCAAGGCGATGTCGTCGGAATCGAAGGCGTCCGCGTACATCATCGGCGCGCTGCCGTTCATCGTGTTCGCGCTGATCTGGTTCATCAACGGGACCTACATGCAGCGGTTCTTCGTCGACGAACGGCTGATGGCGATCGGCATGGGCGGCATGATGTGGATGGCGATCGGCGCCTTCATCATGGCCAAGATGATCAACTTCGAGATCTGAGGGACTGACGATGGGCGAGACCGCCGGACCTACCCTGCTCGGGGTCGACGTACTCTGGGTCGCGACGATCCTGTCGGGGGTCGCCGCGTTCGCCGTGATGATCGCGATCTATGCGGTGACGACGGTTCACGATCCGATGGCTAAGCGCGTCAAGGCGCTGAACGACCGGCGCGAACAGTTGAAGGCCGGCATCACCGCCTCGACCAAGCGCCGTGCGAAACTGGTCACGCGCAACGACACCGCGGACCGGATGCGCGGCATCCTGTCGTCGATGAAAGTGCTGCAGGACAGCCAGGTCAAGGCGGTCCAGGTCAAGCTGATGCAGGCCGGTATCCGTTCGAAGGAATGGGCGCCGGCGGTGATCTTCGGACGGCTTGTGCTGCCGATCGTGATCGGCGGGGCGATGCTCTACTGGGTCTATGGCACCGACGGTTTCGCGACCTGGGGTCCGCTCAAGAAATACGGGCTCGTCGCGATGAGCTTCATCCTGAGCTACAAGGCGCCGGACCTGTATCTCGACAACAAGATCAAGAAGCGCTCGGATGCGATCCGCAAAGGCCTTCCCGACGCGCTCGACCTGCTCGTGATCTGCGCCGAAGCGGGCCTGACCGTCGATGCCGCGTTTCACCGCGTCGCGCGCGAACTCGGCCGCGCCTATCCCGAACTGGGCGAGGAATTCACCCTCACCGCGATCGAACTGGGCTTCCTGACCGACCGCCGCAGCGCGTTCGAGAACTTCGCGTTGCGCGTGAAGCTCGACGCGGTGAAGGGCGTCGTCACGACGATGATTCAGACCGAGAAATACGGCACGCCGCTCGCCTCCGCGCTTCGCGTCCTGTCGGGCGAGTTCCGCAACGAACGCATGATGCGTGCCGAGGAGAAAGCGGCACGTCTGCCCGCGATCATGACCGTGCCGCTGATCCTGTTCATCCTGCCGGTGCTGTTCGTCGTCATCCTCGGGCCAGCCGCCTGCTCGATCTCCGACGCGCTGCTGAAGGGGTAAGCAACCGCAACGCCAACGGATCGTTGAGCCCCCGTAACAGGAGGGTTTTTCGATGCCGTTGTTTTCCACGCCTACGCAATTCGCCGCGCTCGCACTTATCTTCGTCGCCGGCTGGCTGTTCGGATTGGCGAGCCATCCCGGCGGCAAGAAGTGGAAGGCGCGCTATCACGCCGAGCGTGACGCGCACGCGGTCGCCAAGAAGGACGCCGACATCCGCGCCGCCGCCGCCGAAAAGCGTGCGGTCGAGGCCGAGCACGAGAATGCGCGCCTCGTAAAGGCCACGCCGGTGGCGCCAGTCGCCCCCGTGACGACGACGCGTGCGCCGGTAGAGGATCGCTCGATCTTCGTGTCGCCTGACACGCGTCCCATAGCCGCGTCGTCTGCCCGCCCGGCCTACAATAATGATGGCACCAAGCGCGGCTGGTTCGACTTCGACCGTCGCTAGGAGCTAAAGGCGGTCCGCTCGCTGCCGAGCGGGCCGCCTTATCGACGCCTATTGGTAATGTGCGACATTCTCAAACTCGGTGTTCGTCTTCGCCATCTTAACCAGCTTTCTAGCGTAGGACCGCACGTGCCGGTCGAAGCGCGTATCGTTGTAGACGCCGCGCCAGATATACTCGTCGCGGTCCAACAGCGCAGCAAGCGCGGCGGCAAACGCGGCTTGGCTGTCCGCTACGCCCCTCCGGCTCATCAGCGCACAGACCATTTCCTCGGCTGATGCCTTGTCGCAGTCATCCTGCAATTCACGGCCGCCACGCTCGGCCACAACCTGTTCGGAGCGTGCGGCAATCCCCCGTGCGTCCAGCCATTTGCGGACCGCATCGCCGTCCCAGTCCTTTTTTGTCCGCCAACGCCCGATCTCCGTTTCGCGCGCTAGCCAATAGAGCGTGCCCGCCAGCGCCGATATCCGATCACGGCCAGCACGACCATCGCCGCGTACAGGCCAGCCGTGAGCATGAGCCCCTTATACGCGAACATCCCGACATACAGGACGTCCACGGCGATCCACAGCAGCCAGTTCGCCGCATGACGTCGCGCGACCCAATATTGCGCGACCAGACTGAAACTGCTGAGCGTTGCGTCGGCCCAGGGCAATGCCGCGTCGGTGTAACGGCTCATGAACCAGCCGATCACGAACGCCCCGACCGCTCCCGCGCCGAGACCCGCAACCGCACGCGATGGCCGCAACGGCTCGACGACGACATCGCCGCTATCGTTCGTGCCGCGCGCCCAAGCCTGCCAGCCATAGACGATGGCGATCGCGAACAGCGCCTGGAGCACCATGTCCGCGTACAACCGCACGTCGAGGAACAGCTTGAAGTAGAGCGCACAGGCGATGAAATTGATTGGCCAGCACAGCATGTTGCGCTTCGCGGTCAGCCATATCCCGGCGAAACTGACGACGACCGCAACGATCTCCAGCGGCGTCATGACGGCGCGATCCAGCGTAGAAAGTCCTGGCCCGGACGCGAGAAGAACCACGCCGCATGGTCGATCAGATAATCATCCCAAGCCATGGCGGTGGACGCGGTGTCCGCCACGACAGCGGTGAAGTAATCGGCCTCCGACAGCGCGAATTCGACATGGACCAACGGCAACAAGGACACGATCGCGGCGATCTCCTCATGGCTCAGTGGTAGGACTTCGGCATAGCCCCCCAACAGCGCTAGCGCCGTCTCGGGATCGGCGATCGCATCGTCCGCCCCCCTTCCCCAGATCCAGCCAGCGCACCGCCGTCCGCTCGATCGCCGTCGCGATGTCGTGAACGGCATTGGTGCGATCCGCCAACCCGAAGTCGAACACGGTCCGCACCGCGCCCCTCTCGCGTCCAGAGAAGATTGGAAGGATGCCAGTCGTTGTGCGTCCACAACAACGGCTGTTTCGCGAGAAGCGACGACAGGTCGCTATCGGCCTGCTCGAACAATCGCGCGAGTTGCGCCTGCCACGGCCGGTCCGCGAGGAACGCGGCCAGCGCAGGGCGGGAGGCGACATACGCGCGCGTAGCGATCAGCGGATCGGCGGCAGGGAGTATCGTGAAACTCGAAACCAAAGGTTGTCGGCGTCGCGCTGGCGCATCGAACCCGCGCGCCGCGACGTGCAGCTCCGCCAGCGCCACGCCGGCGGCATGGGCATGGTCGAGCGACAGGAACGGCGTCCACGACAGCCGGTCGCGATACAAATCCTCCCCCGGCGCCTGGCGGTGCAGTTCGTACGACCACGGACCGATCGCGACGCCGCGCGCCCCTTGTGCGGTCGCCATCACTTCGGGCACCGACACGCCCGCACCGGCGAGATGCACGATGAATGCGTGTTCCTCGGCAAGCCCTTCGACCGTGCGGACTCGGTGATGGTGGCGCTTCAACAGGAACGCGCCGTTGGTCGTATGCACCAGGGTCGCGGCGGAGAAGGGTCGCGGGGAATGCCAGTGTAGCCCGGTCATCCGCCCCGCCGCCGGAAAATGCGCCAGCACCGCCTCGGCCTCGTCCGCAGCTATGGCGGGCCAGGTCGGCGCCTCCATCGCAGTTCCCATGCCGTGGACGAGGTGCTTCAGCTGCGACGCCACCTCAGAACGCCCGCGAGATCGTCGCCATGACCGCCGCGCCACTGCCGATGTAATAGGTAGGCGGCGAACCGGCGATCACCGTGCCGTTGCGGCCGATCGTGTCCTGCGCATTGGTACTGACCGACTGGACGCCGGCGAGGACGTGGGGATCGGTGACGTTGATCGCGTTGACGCGAAGGTCGGTGCGCTTGCCGTCAAGCCAGTCTGCGAGGTGCATGCCGACCGACAGATCGAGCGTCGCATAGCCCTTGATCCTCTCGTCGTTCATGAAGCTCGCATATTGCCGGCCGATATATTTCGACGCGACGCTGCCGAAGAACCGGCCATCGTCGTAGATCCCGCCGGCGCCGAACTGGACGGTCGGGCTGGATACTGCGTGCTTGCCCCTGGTCGGCAGGAAGTCCGCGCCGACCGGAAGATCGTCGTCGATCCGCGCGCGCAAATACTCGCCGGAAAGGTACAGGCTGACACCCGCGACCGGGCGATAGTCGATCTCCGCATCCACCCCGTACGAAGTCTGGCCGCCGGCGTTGAGCGTCGCGTTGACCTGCGCGCCGCCCTGGTCGATCACGGTAGCCAACTGTCGGTTGCGGAACTTGTAGTGGAAGCCGGTCACCGACGCGGAGAGCTGTTCGCCGATGAAGCGATAGCCGATCTCCTGCGAGACCGAATATTCGTTCTTGAGCGCGTTCGTCCCCTGCACGACCACGTCGCCGCCATAATAGCTGTTGTAGAGCGTGAACTCGTTGGGCGTGCGGAAGTTGGTGGTGATGTTGGCGAACACCTGCTGGCGATCGTCGATCCGGTAGTGGATCGCGGCACGCGGCAAGGCGGCGAAGCTGTCGTTGCGCACCTTGTCCTGCGGTCCGGGCAGGTAATTGCGGCCATTGCGCAGGACGTTGACGCCCTTGAACCCGGCATCGATCGTCAGCCGCGGCGTCAGCGCGATGCTGTCGGCGACAAAGAAGCCCTTCGTCACCGTCACGGTGCGCTGGTTCTCATAGGCGAGCAGGCGCCCGTCGGAGGTGCGGATCGCCTTCGCGCGATAGCCCCAGCGATCGGTCGGCTGCCCGTCTGCGTCGATCGAGGTGTAGGACTGCGTGACGCGGTCGGTGCCGTAGTCGAACCAGAGCCCCGCCGTGAGCGTGTGCGCGCCGGTCCTGAAGGTCAGCTTGCTGACGTTGCCGGTCCTCATTTGGTCGCCGGTGTAATTGCCGAGCACGGTCGCGACGCCGTCGACCGCACCGGGCAGCGCGATCGGCTGTGCCAGTTCCTCGGTGCCGAGGAAATTCCCTTCCGTGGTCAACTGCGTCCCGTAGGGGCGAATTGCCGTAGCCGAACTGAAGATAGGTGGTGGTGTCGAGCGCCAGCCGATCGTTCAGCACGAGGTGCACCGGTGCGGAGGCGTAGAGGTTGCGGAACGGCGCGCGGTACAGGCGCCAATAGTTGGTGTTCCCGGCGGTGTAGCTTCTGTCGTAGTTGAAGCCGCGACCCTGGGCGTTCCACTCGGCAAGTGTCGGGCTCCGGGTAGCTCGACGAGTTCGCATCGTTGTACGACAGCGCGAGACTGGCGCGGTTGCCCGCGCCCCATTCGTTCAGGATCTTGGCGTCGATGTGCTGGCGCGTGTCGTAGCCCGCGCCCCGCCAATTGTCCGCGCGGGTGTTCGAATAGGAGATGAAGGCCTTCAGTCCGGTCTTGCCGATCGTCCCGCTATCGATCCGGAAGAACCCGCGCCGCGCCGCGTAGCTGCCGAGCGACAGGTCGACGAGCGCACCGGGGCGAGCCTTGGGATCGTCGAGCGACAGCGACAACAGACCGCCTGCCCCGCCGAGCGTCGGTGAATCGATATCGACCGAACCTTGGGCCAGCGAGATGCGCTTGAGGTTCTCGGGGTCGGCGAACTGCGACGGATAGGCGAAATAGTAGCCGATGTCGTTCTGCGGCGCGCCTTCCATCAGCACGCCGATCTCGTCCTGGCCGAGTCCGCGCAGCGTGAGGCTCGAACTCGTCGACAGGCCGTACGGGTCGCTCGATGCGACGTTCGCGCCGGGTAGCAGCGTGACGAGCTGAAACGCGTTGAGCGTCGGCGCCTGCTTGACGATGAAGTCGGCGGAGATCGCACTCTGCGCGCGCGGCACCTTCTGGTCGGGGAGCAAACCCGCCGGGTCCTGCTTGCCGACCACCCGGAATTCAGCGGGTTCGACAGGCTCGGACGCGACCTGCGCGCTTGCAGAGGATGCGGCAAGGCTCGCCGAGAGGGTCAGCGCTACCCGGAAAGCTGGGCGGCCACGCGCTATCAACGCGCGCGTCACAACGAAAAACCAGCAATAAAAAACGTCACGTCCACTCCAATCGGAGGGACGACGGGCCAGCCGCAGACCCTCCCTACGCCGGTATAAGCCGGATCAGGTTCAGCGGGTCATGGGCTGTTGCCCACCTCTCAGCCGCACATCAGCGGCCCCCCGGGGATGCGTTTCGCTTAGGCGGTTGGGCGAGTGGTGGAAAGGGCTATCGCGTTGATCTGGCTGGAGTGCCGCACGCGGTGCACCGGCGAACCTCAAGCCCCTCCCCAAGAATGGCGCGCAGCGGCCGGCCTACCCAGAAAACATGCTGTGAAAACAAGGTAGGCCGACCGCCTCTACTGCTCGATCGACGAGCACCACCAGGGTCGGCAAGGGAACGCCAACACCGCGGCGGTGTGACAGTTACGTTGCAACGCGGCATAAAGACTCACCGTATCACAAAATGTCTCGGCTAACGGCGGCGTCGCACGGTCAGGCGCGACCCTCGCGGCGCTTGATCTCGCCCAGCAGCGCCTCGGCCACCGGGTTGCCGACCTCGCCACCCGACTGGTCGTACGCACCTGCAAGCTGTGCGTCCGTCGCGCCCTGCAACAGCGCGTTCACCTCGGCGTTGAAGTCGTCGACTTCGCCCGCGGCGGCATCGGCGGCGTCTTCGCTCGTCACGGCCGGCTCTGCTCCAGCAGCCGGAGCGTGTGCCATCACGGCATCCTGCTTGAAGACGTCGAAGGCTTCGGCGGCCTCGTTGCGCTCCTCGATCGCGATTTCGAGGCGGGTGAACAGGTCGAGCTGCGGTGCGGTGTTTTCCATTCCGCCAGCTTATCCGCGCGAACACGGTCCAGGCAACTCGTTCGCGCACGGCCGCTACCCGAAGCGAGAACGTACCAGGAATCTCTATAATCTAAAGCAACTCGTGAGACTTCCAGCCGGAACGTCCGTTCTGCCTTTCAAGCCGCCGACCTGGACCCAGCGATCGGTAGCAGCAGGGAGAGACCATGACCGCGATCCGAGCCGCCGAACCCTATGACCTGTCCCGGTTGATGGCGTTCGATTCCTTCCCCGGAGACCGGATCGCGGAGATCGTCGAGCGCCGCATGCTGGTAGCCGAAGTGGACGGCGTCATCGCAGGCTATATCGCGTGGCAGACCGGCGGATGCATCGGCAAGGACTATGTGAACAAACTGGTCGTCGATCCCGACTATCGTCGCCACGGGATCGCCCAATCGTTGATAGCCGAACTGAAATCTGTCTTGAGTGGCAGAGTCTTCATCTCGACCGGTGTCGATAACAGCGCCGCTGTGGGACTTTTGACACGCACCAATTGGCAACCAGCCGGGCAGATCGTTGGCTTACGCCCTGCAGACGAAGCGGAAATCTTCTACTACCGAGACCTCTGAGTCGCGGCATTGCCCTTGATGTTTACTACCGACATCAGTTCTCGTGGAATTAAGCGGGCAGGTCGTGAGATTTTTGCGACTAGTCGAGGGACCGACTTGTATCACCAAACGTTTGCGGCGATATAACTCAGACATGCCCCAACGGATGCTCAATCCCGACCAACGGCTTCGCGAGCATCTCGAGGATGCGCTGGCGGAGGCGGATGCGCTCGGCCAGACGGTCGTCGCCGCGTTGATCTCCGAGGCACTCGACGCTTTGGCATACGTCCGCCCCTGAAGGGATCGTCGCGCCAGCCCCGCGAGTTGGGCCATCATGGTAACGTCGCTCTCGCAACCTTCGACTGTAGAATCGCTGGATTCCTGGGCTGAGGCAGTTCGCATACGCCGAATGAACGCGGCAGAAGTCCGACCAACGGGGCGCTACGTCCTTTGCTGGCTGCAACAGGCGTTGCGTGCCCGCGACAATCCGGTGATCGACGCAGCGATCCGCCTCGGCAACGATCTCGGGCTGCCGGTCCTCGTCTATCACGGGCTGCGCGAAGACTTCCCCTACGCGTCCGATCGCCTGCACCGGTTCATTCTCGGCGCAAGCCGCGATCTGGCGCGAGACTGTCGCCAGCGCGGCCTCGCCTGCGTCCAGCATGTCGACCGCGACGACGCGCGCGAGAAAGGCCTGGTCTATCGTCTGGCAGCCGACAGCGCCGCGGTGTTCGTCGAGGACCAGCCGACCTTTGTCGCGCGCTGGCAGTCGGACCGTGTCGCCGCCCGCACCGAAGTCGCGATGTTCGCGGTCAACGCCGCATGCCTGGTACCCCCCGCGCTGCTCGGCGACGGCATCGGCTCGACCACCGCGTTCCGGCGCCGACACGAAGCCGTGCGTGCGGATTGGCTGGCGACCGACGACCTTCAGGCGGACATCGCCGCGTATGACGGCCCCCCTGCCCTTCACGTCCGATCGTCTCGAATCCTGCAGCGACGCCGACCTGGACCGGCTGGTCGAGAACGCGGCGATCGATCATTCGCTTGCGCTCAGTCCGGACTTCCCGGCCGGTCGCGAGGGCGCGCTAAGCAAGCTTGAACGGCTGATGGACATTGTGCTGCCGACCTATGCGACGACCCGCAACGATGCGACCAAGCCGGTCGGTGCGAGCATGCTCTCGCCCTATCTGCATTTCGGCGTGATCGGCCCGCGCGAAGTCATGGCCACCGTCGAAGCCGCCGATGCGCCCGCCGCCGCCAAGACCAAATTCGCCGACGAACTGCTGACATGGCGCGAATGGTTCCACTACCAGGCTCGCGCGCTTCGCTCGCCCGAACGCTACGACCGCGTTTCGGAATGGGCCCGCGAAACGCTGGCCGCTCACGCTTCCGATCCGCGTCCGGAAGTGGAAACGCTCGCCGACCTGCTCAACGGAACCACCCGCGACGAGACCTGGAACGCCTGCCAGCGCCAGTTCCTGGTCGATGGCTGGATGCACAATAATCTGCGGATGTACTGGGCCAAGCGGATCATCGCCCTGACGCCCGATCCCGAGACGGCATGGGCGACCGCCTGCTACCTGAACGACCGGCTCAGTCTCGACGGGCGCGATCCGTCGACCTACGGCAACATCGCGGCGTCGTTCGGTGCAGGATCGCCCGGTCGCGACGGGCCGCCGATCTACGGCAAGGTGCCGACGCGGTCGGACGGCTCGACCCGACACCGCGACGGTGGCCCGGAGTGGCTTCACGCCGCCGCAACGCGTGCCGCGCCCGAACCTACGCTGCCGTCGAGCCTACCGTCCGCACTTTACCTTACGGGCGCACTGCCCATCTAACCCGAGCGCGCGTCGCCGCGCGCTACCGACAGCCCAACCCATTCAACTGCAAGCATGGCGCGCCCGTCAGGCGCAGCGCCGTACACCGGAATTGACCATGACATCGACTGCGCAAGACCGCCCGGAACCTCGTACGACGGGCTATGTCCTGACCAGCAGCGTGACGTTCGCGATGGCCGCCGCTGCCGGCGTCGCGGTCGCCAACATCTATTACAACCAGCCGATGCTCGGCGTGATCGAGAAGGATCTGCCGGGCAAGCTGTCCACGCTGATCCCCACCGCGACGCAATTGGGGTATGCCGCAGGCCTGTTCTTCCTCGTGCCGCTCGGCGACTTGATCGAGCGCAAACGCCTGATCGTGATCCAGTTCGCGGTCCTCGCCGCCTCGCTGGTCGCCGCCGCAGTCGCGCCCACCGCTGGGCTCGTCGTGGCTGCATCGCTGCTGGTCGGTATCGCCTCCACGGTCGCGCAGCAGATCGTTCCGCTAGCCGCCAACCTCGCCGCGCCGGACCGACGCGGGGCAACCGTCGGCACGGTCATGTCGGGCCTGTTATGTGGGATATTGCTGAGCCGAACTCTCGCCGGCTTCGTCGCCACGCATGCCGGTTGGCGCGAGATGTTCTGGCTCGGCGTGCCGATGGCGCTCGCCGTCGGCCTCTGGATGGCGATCAAGCTGCCCCGCAGCCAGCCCGCCGCCGCACTGTCCTATGGCGGCCTCCTCCGCTCGCTCGTCGGGCTGTGGCGCGAGTTCGGTGCCTTGCGGCTGGCGACCGTCACCCAGTCGCTGATCTTCGCCGCATTCACCGCGTTCTGGACCATCCTCGCGCTCAGACTTCAGGAGCCGCGCTATGCGATGGGTGCCGACGTCGCGGGCCTGTTCGGCATCGTCGGCGCAGTCGGCATCTTCGCCGCACCGATCGCCGGTCGGTACGCGGATCGAAAGGGCCCGCATTTGGTAATCGCGCTCGGCGCCGCGCTGACGCTGGTATCGTGGATCCTGTTCGGCGTGTGGACGTCGATCGCGGGCATGGTCGTCGGTGTCATCGTGCTCGATTTCGCCGTCCAGAGCGCGCTCGTCTCCAACCAGCACATCGTCTACGCGCTGCGCCCCCAAGCGAGGGCGCGGCTCAACACGATCTTCATGGGCGGCATGTTCCTGGGCGGCGCGGTCGGGTCCGCCGCGGCGACGCAGGCCTGGGCCGCGGCCGGCTGGTCCGGCGTGGTCATGCTCGGCATCGTGCTGACCGCACTGGCGACGCTGATCCAGACGGTCAGCCTGGTTCGGCGCAAGCGGGCGATCTGACCGACCGCCCGGCGCGCTTACAGTCCGATAGAGTAGAGTGCGTGGTGCGCCAGAATGAACAGCGTACGACGATCGGCGCCACCGATGACGAGTTGCAGCGGACGTTCCGGTACGTCGATACGGCGTAACAGCGTGCCGTCCGGCCGGTAGACGAACACCTGTCCATTGGCGACGTACAGGTTGCCGGCCGCATCGCGCGTCGCGCTCTCGCCGCCGCGCGGTGCGACGACCTTTAGGTCCGTCACCCGGCCATTGTCGCCGACCAGACCGCTATACGTGCGGTTCTCCGATCCGTTGGTCAGCACCACCCGCTCGCCGGGGGGCGCCGTGACGAACCCATAGGAGTCGAGCGTATCGGACCAGCGCCAACCCTGATGATCGTCCGGCCCCTGATTCCACACGCGGAACGCCGGCAGCACCAGCGAACCGTCGGGCGAGACATATTCCTGCGCCTTCGCCTCGCCCATCTTGCCGGTGAAGAAATCGGCGAGCGGTGGATATTGGTACGTCGTAGGATCGATCCGGTCGGCGAACTCGCCGTTCGCCCAGAGGTTGACGGGCAGCACCGTCGCCGCACCGCGTCTCGCCTTGGCGGGGGTCGGTGCGATGACTCGAACGTCAGCCGGCTTGGTCGGATCGATGCTGTAGACGGTCCCGTCTTGCCCGGCCGACGACAGCACCAGCAGATCGCCGGACTTGGCGACCGCGAGGTTGACCGCGTCGAGCGGCGCTTCCGCGACGATCGACAGGCCTTCGGTCTTCGACCAGCCATGGATCCGCTGGAAGCGGCGATCGATGAAGTACAGCTTGCCCTGCGCATCGACCGCGCCGCCGGCGATCGAATAGAAACCGTCGGCCAGTTTCTCGACACCGGGGGTTGCGGGTATCGGGGTTCGGGCTGCCGTGGCCGAAGCTGCCGGCACGTCGAGCTTGGCGAATTCGAGTTCACGCACTTCCTGGCCGCGCGTCATGTCCTTGATGGCGTTCTCGAACGGGAACTTGCTCGCGCGCAGATACTTGCCGCAGCCCTTCGCGTCGCAGCTCGCAAACCCGCTTTCGGCGTTCACGTGGACGTTGCGGAAACGGATATCGCCGGAGTCGTAGAGCTTTACCGCCGCGTCCATCGGCTTGATCGACCGCGTGACGCGGTAGCTGTGATAATTGGCGAACAGGATGTTGCGCGAATTGCGGATCTCGGTGGAAATCGCGTCGACACCGTCGCGCACCTCCTGCTCGGTCTGCGGCGCGAGAAATTCCCAGTTCTCGACGTTGTCGAGGACGATCTCGGCACGGTAATGATGCTCGGCGGAGAGTTCGTAGACGTGGCCGGGAGTCTTGGTGTTCGAGACGTGGAAGCCGGCCGAGGCCAACGTGTTCGGCGACCAGATCGCCGCGAAGGTACCGCCGCCGCCATCGGTCACCCAGATGCTCGGATGCTGGCCATCGAAGCGCGCACGCGGATCGCCGAACCCGATCGGGCTGCCCTTGGTCAGCACGGTGCCGCCGCCGCCCTGGATCTTGACGTCATTGATCATAGACGCCTCGCCCGCCTTCCAGAGCAACGCCGTCGCGCGCGGGTTCACGCCGCCGGTCCAGAGCCCGAGGCCGGAGACGATCGCGTTGCCACCCTTCGCACTCTCCAACAGCGCCTTCGGACCGCCGACGCCCATGTACGCGGGCGTCTCGTCGGGGAGATAGAGATGCGTGAGGCTCGGGTGCAGCGAGATCAGCACGCTGTCAGGCCGTAGCTTCAGCGTGTCGGTGACGCGGTAGCGACCGACCGGGAGATACAGCACGCGGTGCGTGTTGATCGCGCGCTGCAAGGCTGCGGTATCGTCGGTGGTATCGTCACCTTTGACGCCCAAATCACGCACGTTCGCCCATTCGCGCACCGCCGGCATGGCCCGGATCGCCGGCGCGCGTCGAGCGGGCAATCGAGACAGCCGCACGATCGAAACGTCGGTCGCATATTCGCCGATCGTGCCGAGGCCCGCGAGCTTCAGACCGTAGGAAAAGTCGGCGACCCGGTAGGTCGGCCCCGCGGCTGCGACGGTCTTACCGCTATCGCGGAAGCGCGCAAAGGTCGGTGTGTTGCTCGCGACCGCATTGTCGAAGCCGATCTGCGTGAAGACGCTGTTCTCGGCGGAAACGACGATGCCCGCCTGCGATACGTTCTCGAACCGGACGTCCTTGCCCCAGAAGGAATCCGAATAGCCGCGGTCGATCTCGATCCCGATCGGCGTATCGCGGATCGCGACGTTGACGAGGGTCAGGTCGACCTCGTGCTCGCGGATCGCCGCGTCGCGCTGCCCCTGGAACTCCGAATCAAGCAGCGTGAACTGCCAAGCTGGCGAGGTCTTCTCCGACATGATGCCGTAGCGACCGCCGAAGAAGCGCAGATTCTCGAACTCGTTGCCCGCCTGATAGACGCCGGCAAGACCCGAGCCGATATGGAAGTCGATGTGTCGCAGATAGCCGTGCTGCGCGACGCGGAAGCGCACCGCGACCGCGCCGGCATTGCCATCGCCGATCCGGAAATCGACGTTGGACAGCGTGGAATAGAAAGTGCTCGAGGTCGCATCGAAGATCGCCGGATCGAACGGGACGCTGGTACGCGGTGGTACGGGTGCCTTGCCGACGCGGTACTGGTCCTCGCCGGTGAAGCTGACCATCGCCGCCACGCCGGACCCGAAACCCGCGCTGTTGTCTGCGAGGACGATTTCCGGACGAGTCGTGCCGACGCCGAACACGCGGACGGCGGACCGGATGAAGATCGTGCGGGTGATCCGGTAGCGTCCCGATGGCAGGAACACGACGCCGCCATGACCGCCAGCCGCCGCCGCGTCGATCGCCTGCTGGATCGCCGCGCTATCGTCCGCGCGGCCGTCGCCGACGCCTTTCACGGTTACCGCCTGCGGATCGTTGGGTTGGCTGAGATAGACCGAGACCGACCGGGTTGGCGCCGAAGTCTTCGCAACGGCCGGGCTGGCGACAAGAAGCGCCGTTCCGCAGAGCAGCCATTTCGCAACCATCGTCCGTCTCCCGTTATCAGGACAGCAGTCCTACCGTTCGTGGAGGCCCGCTTCATCTGCGACGAAGGTCGTATTCGGAGCCCTCCGATCCTCCCCCACCAGAAGGAGGCCGAAGCTAAGTGTCAGATCGCCAGCGTCTGCGCGACGATCGCAGCCTGCGTCCGGTTGCGGACGTTCAGCTTGCGCATCAGGGCGGTCATGTGGACCTTCACGGTAGCCTCGGCGATGCCGAGATCGAACGCGATCTGCTTGTTAAGCAGGCCCGAATGGACGCCGCGAAGGACCCTGATCTGCGTTGGGGTCAGCCGCGGCGACGCGGCGCAAGAGGCAGCAGCGGTCGCGACCGAAGGTTGGTGCGTATGGTATCCAGGCCGTTCCATGGTCATCCCTCCCTGTGCGCCGGCCGAAATCGCAGCGACCTAGGGCCGAGACGCGGTGGCTGTCGCTGTTGATCCAGTGATCCGTTACGCGGATTCGGTTGGACAGGTTTTGACTATGGGCCGCGCTATCGGACGCAATCAAGCCTTTTTTGTTGTCAGATCGAAAAGACCTGTCGTACAGATATGCAATCATCTCGGCAGGCGAAGGCGCCGCCGACCAACGGGAGGGGCGTGATGTCACGAGCACTGGACGAGCGCGCGCGACTGCGGCCTGTACATTGATGATCAGCCCCGACATGCGACTCGTGATCGCCGCGCTCGCGGGGATATTCCTTGCCGTCCTGATGATCGTTCGCGGTCGACTCCACCCCTTTATCGGCCTGTTGTGCGGCGCGTTCACCGTCGGCCTGCTCGCCGGACTCCCCCTCCCCGATGTCGCCAAGGCGGTGCAGAAGGGGGGTAGGCGACATCATCGGCGGCACGGGGCTGGTCGTCGCACTCGGCCTGTCGCTCGGCGCGATGCTGCATCTGTCGGGTGCGGCGGCGTCGCTTGCAAAGGGCGCGTTGCAGCTGACCGGCAAGCAAGCGGCACCATGGGCGACGCTGGGCATCGCGATCATCGTCGGGCTTCCGCTGTTCTTCGAGACCGGCCTCGTCCTGCTGCTGCCGATCGTCGTCGCGGCCGCCGAGGAAATGACCGGCAAGGACGGCGCAGAACGCGATGCCGCCAAGCTGAGGCTGATCATGCCGGCGCTGGCGGGGCTCGGCGTGGTTCATGCACTCGTGCCTCCGCATCCCGGCCCCCCTGCTCGCGGTCGAGGCGTTGGGCGCCAACCTCGGCAAGACGATGCTCTACGGCATCGCGATCGCCATTCCGACGGCGATCATCTCGGGGCCGCTGCTCGCGAAGTTTACGACGCGCGGCGTGCGGCTGGAAGCGCCGGTGTTGCATGATCCGGGGCTCGGCATCGCCCCGCCGCCGCGGCTGTGGTCGCTGTTGATCGTGCTCCTGCCGGTGCTGATGATCGCGACCGGCGAGCTGGGCCAAATGATCCCGGGTATGAAAGGAACCGCATGGCTCGTCGCCGCGAGCAACCCTGTCGTCGCGCTGCTGCTGACAAACCTCATCGCGCTCCCGCTGCTATTCGGCCGCCGCCTGCGTGAGGCTGCGATTCAGAACGCGGTGTGGCACGAGACGATGGGGGCCGCGGGCGCGATCCTGCTCGCGATCGGCGCGGGCGGCGCGTTGAAGCAGGTGCTGGTGACCGCTGGCCTGTCCGATCTGCTCGCGCGAACCGTACTGATGTATTCGATCTCGCCACTGCTGCTCGGCTGGCTGGTCGCGGTCGGCATACGCCTTGCGGCTGGCTCGGCCACCGTAGCGACGATCACGGCGGTAGGCATCATGCCAGGCGTCGTCGCAAGCTCGGGCGTGTCGCCCGAACTCGTCGTGCTCGCGATCGGCGCGGGGTCGGTGTTCTTCAGTCACGTCAACGATCCCGGCTTCTGGCTCGTCAAAAGCTATGTCGGCACCAGCACCGCGGACACGTTCCGCACCTGGTCGATGCTGGAAACGTCGATCTCGATAGTCGGCCTCGCGTTCGTTCTGGCGCTCAGCCATGTCGTCTGAAACTCCGAGCACCCCGCCGCCGATCGTTCCGGACAAGCCCGCCGCGAACGGCATAAGGCTGGCGGACCGCGCCTATACCGCGATCGTCCAGATCATCCTCGACGACCGGCTCGCGGTCGGCGATCGGCTTCCCGCCGAGGACAAACTCGCCACGATGTTCGGCATGTCGCGCACGATCGTCCGCGAGGCGCTGGCGAGGCTCGCGTCCGACGGCATCACGCAGGCGCGGCGCGGCGCGGGATCCTACGTCAAGCGGCGCCCGTCCGAGCGGCTCGGGTCGCACATGCCGATGGCCGACATCGCGGCGACGCTCGGCACCTACGAAGTGCGCTTCGTACTGGAGGCGGAGGCGGCGCGGCTCGCGGCACAGCGCCGGTCGCATCACCAGATGGACGCGATCGAACACGCGTTGGAGGCATTGCGCACCGCGTTGCTGTCGAACGCGCCCGCGCATGACGAGGACTGGGTGCTGCACCGCGCGATCGCCGAGGCGACTGCCAACGCTGCGTTCCTGCCGGTCTTCGATCATCTCCAGGACGCGGTGATGCGTATTCTCCGGGCCGGTGTCGACATCTCGCGGTCGCGCGCGCCGGAAGTGATCAAGGCCATGATGGACGAGCACGACGCGATCGTCGAAGCCATCCGTGCGCAGGATGCGGACGGCGCGGCGCTGGCGATGCGCTGGCATCTCTCGCAAGGCCGCAAGCGCCTGATGCCCTGACGCGTCAGGCTTCGGCTCACGCGCCGCACCTGCGACCATGGTCGTAGATGATACCGCGCCCAGTATATCGTAGAGAACGACAAGAATGACACGTCGCCAGGCCGGACCACGGCACGCGCCACGTGCGACAAGGGGATAGACGGATGAACAAGGTTACGCGCGGTCGACGCTCAGTCGGATCTTTCAATGTTAACGCAACCAGCATGATCGTGCTGGCCACCGCGTTGCTCTGCGCCCCTGCCGCAGCCCAGACCGTTGCCCCGCCGTCCGACCTGCCCGCTTCGACTCAATCGGCCGATCCGGCAGCGCCGCCCCAGACGCTGACGCCGCAGACCGCCGCAGAAGAGCAGGCCGCGCCGGACAAGGACATCGTCGTCACGGGGTCTCGCATCGTCTCGAGTGGCTATAACGCGCCAACACCGACGACCGTGATCGGCGAGGACCAGATACTCAAGAACGCGCAGCCCAACATCTTCAACGCGGTCGCGCAGTTGCCGTCGCTGCAAGGCTCGACCGGTGCCTCCACCGGCACGTTCAGCACGTCGAGCGGTACGCAAGGACTGAGCTCGTTCTCGTTGCGCGGCCTTGGCCCGATCCGTACGCTGACCCTGCTCGATGGCCAGCGCGTCGTCGGCGCCAACGTCTCCGGCGTGCCCGACATCAGCATGTTCCCGCAGTTGCTGGTCAAGCGCGTCGACGTCGTCACCGGTGGCGCATCGGCCTCCTACGGCTCGGACGCAGTCGGCGGCGTGGTCAACTTCATCACCGATACGCGCTTCAAGGGCTTCAAGGCGAACGTCCAGGGCGGCATCACCAACTATGGCGACGACAAGCAGGGGCCTGGTCCAGGCGGCATTCGGCACGTCGCTGTTCGGCGATAAGCTGCACCTGATCGTCAGCGGCGAATATGACGACGAGGACGGCGTCGGCCCGGGCGATTTCGGCACAGACCTCGCCAAGGGTCGCGACTGGTACCGCGCCACTACGCTCGTCAACACCGGACAAACCAACAATGGCCTGCCGCAGTTCAACTACCGCGACTATGCACAGCCTTATCAATATGCGCGCTACGGCCTGATCAACAACGGCCCGTTGCAGGGCATTGCGTTCGATCAGAGCGGCGCGCCGTATAATTTCAGTTATGGATCGAACGGTCGTCCGACCGGCACCGGCGGCGTCACCAACTGCTTCCCCGCCAACAGCTTCTGCGTCGGCGGCGACCTATCGGGCGCGCCGGGCTCGGGCGCATCGCTCCAATCCTCGCTGGAACGGCTCAACGGCTTCGGGCGGATCGGCTTCGACTTCGCCGAGAACAACGAGGCCTATGTGACGGTCAACCTTGCGCAGGTGAAGACCAGCAACCAGCCTAGCCCGGGGGTATAACCGCCCGAACCTGACCGTGCAGTGCGCCAACCCCCTTCCTGCCGCAGTTGGTGCGGGATCGGTGTGCGACGGCGATCAATCCCGCTACCGGTACTCCAGGGATCACTCAGTTCAACTTCGGTACCAGCAACGGCAACTTCCCCGATCCTTTGGTCCAGACGGACCGGCGCCAGTACCGCTTCGTCGGCGGCCTGAAGGGCAAGTTCGAGATCGGCGGTACGCCCTGGAACTACGACACGTATTACGAACACGGCATCACCCTGGCGGCGATCGACGTCGACAATACCGTGTTGCAGCCGCGCTACGTCGCCGCGACCAACGCGATCACGCTAAACGGCGCGATCGTCTGCGCCGATCCGGTCGCGCGTGCCGCCGGATGCCAGCCGATCAACATCTTCGGCGGTGCGGTGCCGTCGGCATCGGCGCTCGCCTATGTAACGCCTGCCAATGGCCCACTCCAGCGCACCAAGCTGACGCAGGACGTCGCCAGCCTCAACTTCTCCGGCGAGCCGCTCAACCTGTGGGCCGGGCCGTTGTCGGTTGCCTTCGGTGGCGAGTATCGTCGTGAATTCTACCGCGTTCACGGCGACCCCTATGGTGCGGGCGTCACCGCACTCAGTCCGAACAGCACAGCCTATCCCGCCGATCCGCTGCTGAATTCCGCGCTGGGCAGCAACTGGGCAGCCGGCAACTACAAGAACGGCCGCGGCAAGTACGAGGTGTATGAGGGATTCCTCGAACTCAACCTGCCGTTGTTCAACAGCGAAAAGATCGGCCGCGCAAACCTCAACGGCGCGGGCCGCGTGACGCATTACAGCACGTCGGGCACGGTCTGGGCGTGGAAGGCCGGCGGCACCTGGGATACGCCGCTCGACGGCATCCGGTTGCGCGCCGTCACGTCACGCGACGTCCGTGCGCCGAACCTGTCCGAACTGTTCGCCGCACCGACCGTCACCACGCTGCCGAACTTTACCAATCCGTTTTCCGGTAGCGGCGTGCAGGCGTTCCAGAACACCGTCGGTAACCCAGATCTGAAGCCGGAAATCGCGCGCAATACCGAGGTCGGTATCGTCCTGTCACACCCGTCATGGGCACCGGGTCTCGGTCTGTCGTTCGACTATTACAAGATCAAGCTAGACGGCGTCGTCTCGACACTGTCGCCCGATCAGATCGTCCGCTTCTGCTTCGAGGGCAATCAAGCGTTCTGCGGCGGCTTCGTGCTGAACAGCCCGACCCAGGGCGGCAATTTCATCAACGTCCAGCCGTTCAATCTGGCATCGTGGAAGACCAGCGGGTTCGACATCGAGGCGAGCTATCAGTGGAAGAAGCCACTCGGCATCCCCGGCAACTTCACGCTCCGCGTGCTGGGTACGCATGTGAAGGAGTTCCTCGTCGACGCCGGGATCGCCGGTGTTGACGTGGTCGACCAGGCCGGGGCCAACAACGGCGCGACGCCGGATTGGAAGTGGTTGGCGACGCAGAGCTACGACAACGACGTCTTCAGCCTCAACCTGCAGGAGCGCTGGTTCTCGGACGGCGTGTTCGGCAATCAATATGTCGTGTGCACCAGCGCTTGCCCGGTCTCGACCGCCAACCACCCGACCATCGACTATAACACGATGAAGGGTGCCTTCTATTTCGACCTCGGCGGTTCGGTGAACCTGACCAAGCAGGTCAGCATGTTCTTCAAGGTCGACAATCTGTTCGATCACGACCCAGAGCCCGCGCCGCAGACCAATACCGGCCTGGACGTGAACCCGGCCCTGTACGACACGCTCGGCCGCTTCTACCGCCTGGGCGTCCGCGCCCGGTTCTGATCGACCTGTCCCCGGTAGCGGTTGCTATCGGGGAGCGTCCCAAGACCGTGCCAACGTGACCGATGGGCAAACGACCCGTGTCGAACGAAGACGGATCAGCCCTCGCTTTGCCAACCCGCACGGAGCGGCAGGCGCAGGACGCGGTCGTTCGCGGTCATGAACAACGCCCGCCCCCGTTCCCCGAACGCGCAGTTGGCGATCGGCGCGCCGGTCGTCACCAGCGCGAGCGGCTCTGCATCGGGCGTCATGAACATCATCCCGCCGGGCACCGAGCACACGAGCGTTCCATCCCGCGCGACCTTCATGCCGTCGGGCAATCCAGCCCCGCCCCGCGCCTTCATCACCTTGGCATCGAGCAGCACCCGGGCATTGCGCACGCCCTTGGCATCGAGGTCGTAGACCATGATCCGGGGGTGCGGTTTCGTCCGACACCGATACGTAGAGTCGCGTCTCGTCGGGGGACAGCGCGATACCATTCGGTCGCGTCAGGCTTCCCTCCAGCAGTTCGACCACGCCACCGGGACGCAGCCGATAGACGCCGTTCACCGACATTTCCTTCAGCGGCGAGGTATCGCCTTCGGTCAAGCCGTAAGGCGGATCGGTGAAGTAGATCGTCCCGTCGCGCGCGACGTGCATGTCGTTCGGGCTGTTGAACCGCTTGCCCTGATACCGGTCGATCGCCACCTCGCGTCGCCGCGTAACCAGATCGACCCGGTCGATCGAACGCCCACCACTGTTCGCGATCAGTAGCCGGCCTGCGTGGTCGAGCGTCAGTCCGTTCGCACCCGGCTCGCGGATGAACTTCGGATCGGTGCCCGCTGCTCCCGACGGATCGAGGAACGGCATGGCCGGTCCACCCTTGCGCCAGCGACGAACGATATTGGCCGGGGGGTCGGAGAACAGCAGATATTGGCCGGCTTCCACCCATACCGGCCCCTCCGCCCAGCGAATGCCGGTCGCGATCGTCTCGACCCGCGTGCCAGGCGCGACCATCCGGTCGAACGCCGGCGATATCCGCTGGATACGCGGCTCGGCGGCGGGGCCAGCACCAAAAGCAGGCGCGGCGACCATCGCCATCGCTCCGAACAGGATGTCGCGACGTCCCGGCCGGAACGTGCCCTTCGCGCGACGCTCGAGGCCGATCTGTTTCATAGTCGATAGGCCTGCTTGACCAGATCGTAGGCGAGCGCTCGGGCAACCTCGTGCGCTTCATCCTCTTCGAGCCGGTGTTCGGCGACGAGTTTCGCCAGGAAGGCACAGTCCATCCGGCGCGCGACGTCGTGCCGCGCGGGGATCGATAGGAAGGCGCGCGTGTCGTCGTTGAAGCCGACCGTGTTGTAGAAGCCGGCAGTCTCCGTCGCCCGCTCGCGGAAGCGGCGCATCCCCTCCGGACTGTCGTGGAACCACCAGGGCGGGCCGAGCCGCAGCGACGGGTAATGGCCGGCGAGCGGCGCGAGTTCGCGGGAATAGGTGTCCTCGTCCAGCGTGAACAGGATCAGCGTCAGGCGGGGGTCATTGCCGAACCGGTCGAGCAGCGGTTTCAATGCGCGGACGAACTCGCCTGGAAGCGGAATGTCGCCACCCTTGTCGCGACCGAAGCGCGCGAGCACCGAGGCGTTGTGGCTGCGCGAGACGGCGGGGTGGAGCTGCATCACCATGCCGTCCTCGACCGACATCGCCGCCATCTCGGTCAGCATCTGCGCGCGGAAGAGTTCGGCGTCTGCGGCGGTCGGCTGCGCCATGACGCGCGCATAGAGCGCCTCGGCTTCGGCGGGCGTCAGGTCCGCCGTCGCGGCCGACGGGTGACCGTGATCGGTCGAGGTCGCGCCGGCATCGCGGAAGCGCGCGCGGTGGAAGCGGTGCGCCGCAAGATAGCCCGCGTAGCTGCCGACGTCTTCGCCCGCAGTCTCGCCGAAGCGGCGGACGTTGGCGGCAAAGCCCGGCGTGTCGGGATCGACGACCGGATCGGGGCGATACGCCGTGACGACGCGGCCGTTCCAATCGCTCGCGCGGATCGCGGCGTGATGCTCCAGCGGGTCGAGCGGGCTTTCGGTGGTTGCGATCAGTTCGATCCCGAACCGGTCGAACAGCGCGCGCGGGCGGAACTCGGGCGTCTTCAGCGCGGCATCGATCGTGTCGAAATACAGGTCCGCAGTCGCGGGTTCGAGGCGGACGTCGATGCCGAACGCCTCGGCGAACACCCAGTCGAGCCACATCCGCGATGGCGTGCCGCGGAACAGATGGTAGTTCGCCGCGAAGATCTTCCAGATCGCGCGCGGATCGCTCTCGGTCGGACTGCCATCTACCGTCGGCACACCGAGCGCTTCGAGCGGCACGCCCTGGCTGTAGAGCATCCGGAACACATAATGATCGGGGACGATCAGCAGCGAGGCGGGATCGCTGAACGCCTCGTTCCCCGCGAACCAAGCCGGATCGGTATGGCCGTGCGGGCTGACGATCGGCAGGTCCTTGACCCCGGCATGTAGCGCGCGGGCGATGTCGCGGGTGCGGCCTTCGCTGGGAAACAGGCGGTCGGGGTGGAGACGTAGCGGATGGGTCATGCGAGGCGTTCCGGATCGACGGGAGTATAATGCGGTACGAGCAGGTGGATAACCAGCAACGCGACGAAATAGGCGCATCCGGCGACCACGAAGATCGGGCCATAGCTGCCGACGCCGGCGAGGATCGTGCCCGCGAACTTGGCCATCAGCATGCCGCCGAATGCGCCCGCGAGCCCGCCGAGACCGATCACCGATCCGCCCATGCCGCGCGGAAACAGGTCGCCGGGGATTGCGTACACGTTGGCGGAGAAGCCCTGGTGACACGCGCACGCTAATCCAATCGCAGCGACTGCCCACCATAGCCCGGGAGCCTGCGCGGCGAAGATGATCGGCAGAGCGAACAATGCGCAGGCGAACAACGCCGTCTTTCGCGCGCGGTTCGGCGTCTGGCCGCATGCCAGCAGCCGCGACGAGAACCAGCCGCCCGCGACCGATCCGACATCCGCCAGCACGTACACAGCGACCAGCGGCGGGCCAAAATCGAGCATCTTCACGCCGTATTGCCGGTTGAAGAAGTCGGGCAGCCAGAACAGGAAGGTCCACCACACCGGATCGATTAGGAACCGACCGAGCATATAGGCCCAGGTCTGTCGCAACCGCAGCAGCGTGCGCCAGCGGACCGGCTTGGCGGCGGGCACCGGGTCGGCCTCAATCCACGCCAGCTCCTCAGGTGTCACGCGCGGGTGCTTGCGCGGCGATCGATAGAAGGCGAGCCAGGCGACCAACCAGATCACGGTCAGCGCGCCGGTCGCGATGAACGCCATCCGCCAGCCGAACGTCACCGCGATCATGGGCACGATCAACGGCGTGAGGATCGCGCCGACGTTCGAGCCGGCGTTGAAAATGCCGATCGCCAGCGCACGCTCGCGTTGCGGAAACCATTCGTTCGCAGCCGCCAGCGCGGCGGGAAACGCACCAGCCTCGCCAATCGCAAGCGGGATGCGCGCGAAGATCATCATGCCCGCGCTCGTGAACAGCGCGTGCGCGACATGCCCGATCGTCCACAGCGTCACCGCGACCGCATAGCCGATCTTCGCGCCTACCCGGTCGACGAACCGCCCGAACAGCACATAGGCAATGCCGTACGCCGCCTGGAATGCGATCGCGAGATCGGCATAGCCCCTGCTCGCTCCAGTTATAGCGCGCCTGGAGTTCGGGTTTCAGCACCGGCAGCACGAGCCGGTCGATATAGCTCAGCGCGACGGCAGCGAAGAGCAATGCACAGACGATCCACCGCACTTTGCCGCGCGGCTTCTCGATCGTGGTGGCGGCGGTCACCAGTTGCACAGCGTGCCATCCTCGAGACGCGCGACCGGGAGATACGCGCGCTTATAGTCGTAGGTCGCGGCAAGCTCCTCGTCGATGTCGACACCAAGCCCCGGCGCCTCCCCGGATGCATCATGCCGTCGTCGAAGCTGTACGCGTGCGGGAAGACCGCATCGGTCTCGTCGGTGTGCGGCATATGCTCCTGCACGCCAAAATTGGGCACCGACAGCCCGAAATGCAGCGCCGCCGCCATCGCGACCGGCGACAGGTCGGTCGCGCCGTGGCACCCGGTCCGCACCTGATACAAATCCGCAAGCGAAGCGATCCGGCGCAGATGCGTGATCCCGCCGGCATGCACGACGGTCGCGCGGATATAGTCGATCAGCTGGTTCTGGATCAGGTCCTTCGCGTCCCAGATCGAATTGAACACCTCGCCCACCGCGATCGGCGTCGTCGTGTGGTGGCGGATCAGCTTGAACGCCTCCTGGTTCTCGGCCGGCGTCGGATCCTCGATCCAGAACAGATTATACGGCTCGAGCGCCTTGCCCAGCCGCCCCGCCTCGATCGGCGTCAGCCGGTGGTGGATATCGTGGAGCAAATGCACGTCCCAGCCCATTGCCTCGCGCGCCACCTTGAACAATTCGGGGACGACGCGGAGGTATTTCTCGGTCGACCACACGCTCTCGCTCGGCAGGTCGGCATCGGCGGGCTCGTAGCGTGCGCCATGCTTGGCGACACCGTAGGTCGAGGCGAGCCCCGGCACGCCGCATTGCAGCCGGATCGCCTTGTAGCCCTTCGCCTGCTCGGCCTTTGCGACCGCGATCGTGTCCTCGATCGTGGTGCCGTTGGCGTGCGCGTAGACCATGCACGCATCGCGCGCCGCGCCGCCGAGCAACTGGTACACCGGCATGCCCGCAAGCTTGCCCTTGATGTCCCAGAGCGCGGTGTCGACCGCAGCGATCGCCGCCATCGTCACCGGGCCGCGCCGCCAATACGCGCCCTTGTAGAGATACTGCCAGACGTCCTCGATCCGGTGCGCGTCGCGACCGATCAGGCACGGCACGACGTGATCGGTCAGGTAGCTGGCGACGCTCAACTCGCGGCCGTTGAGCGTGGCATCACCGAGCCCGGTGGTACCATCGTCGCATTCGATCTTCAGCGTGACGAAGTTGCGGCCCGGACAGGTGACGATGACGCGGGCGGAAACGATCTTGGGCATCGCGGGTCCTTCAGGCGATTTCGAGGATGGCGGATTTGAGCTGTGCCGAACTCGGTCCGGCCATGATCGTGAACAGCCCGGGCTCGACGACCTCGCGCATGTCGACGTCCCACAGCGCGAACGCGTCGGGGCCGAGCGTGAAGCGCAACGTCCGCCGCTCGCCGGGCGCGAGCGTCACGCGTTCGAACCCCTTCAACTCCATCACCGGCCGCGCCACCGACGAAACCTGATCGCGCACATACACCTGCACGACCTCGTCGCCGGCACGCTGGCCGATATTGGCGACGTCGACCTCGACGACGACACTGCCGGCGATGCCGATCTTCGCCGCCGACAGCCGCGGTGCGCTGACGTCGAAGCGCGTGTAGCTAAGCCCGTGGCCGAAGGGGAACAACGGTGCCGTATCCGCGAACAGGTAGCCGCGCTGCGTCGATGGCTTGCGGTTGTAATAGAACGGCACCTGGCCGACTTCGCGCACCACCGTCACGGGCAGCTTGGCACCCGGATTGATCCGCCCGAACAGCGCCTCGGCCATTGCGGTGCCGCCCTCCTGCCCCGGATACCAGCATTCGAGCACCGCGTTCGCTTTCGCCATCACGCCCGGCCAGCTCGGCGGACGCCCGTTGATCGCCGCGATCACGATCGGCTTGCCCAGCGCATGCAGCGCGTCGAACAGCGCGTTCTGCTCGCCGAGCAGGTCCAGCATGGTGCGGTCGCCGAGATGATTGGCCGAGAACCCCTCGCGGCTGGTCTGCTCGGTATCGCCGATCGCGAGGATGATCGTGTCCGCCCCGCGCGCGACCTCGACCGCCTCGGCGATCAGCGCGCGGTTCTTGGCGGGATCGGCGAGCAGCACCGCGTCCTGAGACCGGTCCTCGCTCTGCGTGATGAACACGCCCTGCGCATGGACGATCGTCGCCGCGCCGCCGATTAATGCACGCACGCCGTCGAGCAGCGACACCGTCTGGCGCGGCGGCGCGGAATAGCCGCCGAGCCGCGCGATCGCCGCATTCGGCCCGATCACCGCGATCCTGCCCTTGGGCGCGAGCGGCAGCGTGCCGTCGTTGGTCAGCAGGCACATCGATTTGCGCGCGGCCTCCAGCGCAACGCCGCGCGCTTCCGCGTTACCGGTCAGACGAGCGGCGGCGCGGGGATCGACCGGCGGCTCCTCGAACAGGCCGGCGCGGAACTTCAATGCCAACATCCGTGCGCAGGCGGCGTCGACCTGCGCGATTGGCACCGTCCCCGCGCGCACCTGGGCGGGGAGCGTGCGGTAGGCCAGACCGTCGGGCAGCGCGCTGTCGACGCCGGCCGCCAGCGCGAGTTTCGCCGCCCCGTTCAGGTCACGCGCGACGTGGTGGATCGTGTCGAGCTCCTCGATCGCGCCGTAATCGCTGACGATCGCGCCCGAAAATCCCCATTCGCCGCGCAGCACGTCGCCGAGCAGCCAGTGGTTCGCATGGCTCGGTACGCCATCGATCTCGTTATACGATGGCATCACCGCGCCGATCCCGGTCCGCGTCACGACCGCGCGGAACGGCGGGAAGAAGCTCTCGCGCAGTTCGCGCTCGCCGATCGGTGCGGGGCCGATATTGTTGCCGGCCTGGGGCTGGCCGTGGCCGGTCATGTGCTTCAACGTCGCGAAGACCTTGCCCGGCGCCAGCGTCGTGCTATCGCCCTGCAGCCCCTCGACTGCGGCAACCCCCATCTCGCCGCACAGATAGGGGTCCTCGCCGAACGTCTCCTCGATCCGTCCCCAGCGCGGGTCGCGCGCGATATCGACGACCGGCGACAGCGAGAGGTGACTGCCATGCGCGCGCACCTCGCGACCGATGATCACTTGCGCGCGTCGCATCAGATCGCGGTCGAACGCGCCAGCCATGCCGATCGCCTGCGGGAACATCGTTGCGTTGGGCGCCATATAGCCGTGCAACGATTCCTCGTGGAAGATCACCGGGATGCCGAGCCGCGTGCCCCGTGCCCAGCGCTGAACCGCGTTGACGAACGCGATCGTCGAAGCCGTCCCGCGCCACGCGGCCCCGGTGCCGCCGGCCGTCACTGCGACCGACGGCCCGCCGCGCTTGTCGGACGGCCGCGTGACCTGCCCGAACCCCGCCGGATACGCCGCGGTCGCGCGCGCCGGATCGAAATTGAGCCCGCCCGACACCATAACGTCAGCCTTGGTCGCCCACAAGGAAATGGTCTGGCCAACTTTCTCCTCCAGCGTCATCCGCGCCATCAGGTCGCGGACCCGAAGATCGACCGGCGCGCGGGGATCGCGGTAGGTGGGTGACGGGGTCGCAGCGTACGCAACGCCGGGGATAAGCCCTGTGATGGAGACCGAACCGAGCAGGCCGAAAAGGTCACGCCGGGTCGGCATCATGGTCGGCGCGTTCCCTGCTGTCTTCGTACCGGCCAAGATTATCTCCTAATGTGAAACGCGGCATTGCTGTCGAAGCCGTCGTCGTGATAGCGATAACATGGCTGATCATCCGCGATCCTGTCAATGTGGTGCGGAACGGCGGGAGAGGATTATGATGATATTCGGCCGGTGGATCGGTAAGTTCGTGCTTCTGTTCGGAGCGGTAATTGGTTTGACCGGACCGGCGCAAGCTGAAGACGGCTATGATCTCTGGCTGCGATATCCGGCTTCGGCGACGACAGGCGCGCGCGGCGCACCTACGATCGAGGCACGCGGCGATACACCTACGCTGAAGGTGGCCGCGGCGGAATTACGCCGCGGCGTAGGTTTGTTCGGGACGAGCACGCTGCCGATACTGCTGGCCACCACCAACGATCCCGACGTCGCAGCACTCCGCCTTCCGCTGGCAGCGCTCGGCGATGAGGGGTACCGCGTTGGACCAGTCACGCTCGGGTCCCGCCGCGTGCTGCTCGTCACCGCCAACACCGATCGCGGCGTACTCTATGGCAGCTTCGCGTTGCTGCGTCATCTCCAGACCGGCGGCAGCGTCGACCGAATTGACCTGACCTCGACCCCGCGCGTGAAGCTGCGCGTGCTCAATCACTGGGACAATCTGGATGGCGTGGTCGAGCGTGGTTATGCCGGCGCGTCGCTGTGGGACTGGTGGACGCTCCCCGATTTCCGCGACCCGCGCTACACCGACTACGCGCGCGCCAACGCCTCGATCGGGATCAACGGGACCGTCCTGAACAACGTCAACGCGAAAGCGGAGAGTCTGACCGCGCCGTATATCGCCAAGGCTGCTGCGCTTGCCGACGTATTCCGGCCGTACGGGATAAAGGTATATCTGTCGGCACGGTTCTCGGCCCCGATCGAACTCGGCGGGATGAAGACCGCCGACCCGCTCGATCCGCAAGTCGCTGCGTGGTGGAAAGCGAAGACCGACGAAATCTATCGCAGCATTCCCGATTTCGGCGGCTTCCTGGTCAAGGCGAACAGCGAGGGCCAGCCGGGCCCGCGCGACTATCACCGCAGCCATGCGGACGGCGCTAACATGCTCGCCGCCGCGGTTGCACCGCATGGCGGGATCGTGATGTGGCGCGCGTTCGTCTATGCCGAGACCGACCCCGATGACCGCGCGAAGCAGGCGTATACCGAATTCAAGCCGCTCGACGGCAAGTTCGCGCCGAACGTCATCGTTCAGGTCAAGAACGGTGCGATCGACTTTCAGCCGCGCGAGCCGTTCCACCCGCTGTTCGGCGCGATGCCCAAGACCCCGCTGATGATCGAGTTCCAGATCACCAAGGAGTATCTCGGCTTCGCGACGCACCTCGCCTATCTCGGGCCGCTGTTCGCCGAAACGCTTAGCAGCGAGACGATGCGGACGCCCGGTGAAACCGTGGCGAATGTCGTCGACGGTTCGGTGGAAGGTCATAGACTTACCGGCATGGCGGGCGTGGCAAATATCGGCCGCGACCGCGACTGGGCGGGCTCGACGTTCAACCAGGCGAACTGGTACGCGTTCGGCCGGATGGCGTGGGATCCCTCACTCGGCGCAGCCCCGGTCGCGCGCGAATGGGCGGCGATGACGTTCGCACCCTCCCCCGCCGTCGTCGATCCCGCGGTCGCGATGATGATGGGATCGCGCGAGGCGGTAGTCGACTACATGACCCCGCTGGGCCTCGCGCACGTCATGGCGACGGGGCATCACTACGGCCCCGGCCCGTGGGTGGCCGACCTCAAGCGCCCCGAATGGAACCCCGTCTATTACCACCGTGCCGACAAGGGCGGGATCGGCTTCGATCGTACCAAGACGGGAAGCAACGCGGTTGCGCAATACGCGCCCGAGCTTGCCCGCAAGCTGGCCGCCCCTGCAACGACGCCGGAGCGCGACCTGTTGTGGTTCCACCATGTGCCTTGGACGTACCGGACGAACTCAGGGCGATCGGTGTGGGCGGAGATGATCCATGATTACGATGCGGGCGTGGGCTACGTGGCCGGCATGCGTCGGCAGTGGGACGGCGTGAAGACCGAGGTCGATGCCGAGCGCTGGGCGAAGACCGCGACGTATCTCGCAGTCCAGGAGCGCGAGGCGCGCTGGTGGCGCGATGCCAGCCTTGCCTATTGGATGTCGGTCAACGGCCTGCCGCTCCCGGTAGGGGCCGCGACGCCAGCGCACGACCTGGCATGGTACAAGGCGCAGCGCTTTCCGTACGCGCCCGGCAACCCGCAATAGCTGCGCGCTGACACTAAATAGGAGGACGAGACACGATGATGAGACGGTGGCCGGTAGCGCTGGTGTTGAGCGCTCTGATCGTGACGGGCGCGGGCGCACGGGACACCGCGCCGACTCGAGACGCGCATTGGATCGCGACCTGGGGATCGTCGCAGATGATCGCCGAGGGGGGACAATGCGCTCCCTGCCGATCGGGCCGGTGCGATCACGCTACGCCAAGTGGTGCGGGTTTCGGCCGGCGGTGAACGCGTGCGCATCCGGCTTTCCAACGCGTTCGGCACGCGCCCACTGGCGATCGGCGGTGCGCACGTCGCCCGGTCGGCCGCCCCCCGGTACGCCGCGGATTGAAGGCGGCGCGCGGCTGACCTTCTCCGGCCGAAGCGACGCGGTAATCCCGCCCGGCGCGGAAATGTATAGCGACCCCGTCGCGTTGCATATCGCGGCCGGTGCCGATCTTGCCATCAGCCTTTATTTGCCAGACGCTGCTAGCCCGCAGACCGGCCACCCCGGCTCGCGCGCGACGAGTTTCACGCTGGCCGGCAACGCGGTGGCGGACGGGACGTTGGCGGGCGCGACGCCGACGACGCATTGGTATGCACTCGCGGATGTGGAGGTCGCTGCCACCCCGACGGCGGGTACGATCGTGGCGATCGGCGACTCGATCACCGACGGTTACGGCGTGAAGCCCGAACGCAACACTCGCTGGACCGACGTGCTCGCGCAGAGGCTTCGCGGAACTACGGCAAAACGCGCGATCGGCGTCGTCAATGCGGGGATCGGCGGCAATCGCGTTCTGCTCGACGGACTTGGCCCAAATCTCCTCGCGCGTTTCGATCGCGACGTTATCGCACGCAGCGGCGTGCGCTGGGCAATCGTACTGGAGGGCATCAACGACCTTGGCGTGCTAACGCGCGAAGCACCCGCCACGCCTGCGCAACATGCCGCGATCGTCGCGCAAATCACGGCGGGCTTCGCGCAGGTCGTCGCGCGGGCGCATGCTCACGGGATCAAGGTAATCGGCGGGACGGTGATGCCGTTCGGCGGCAACACTTATTATCATCCCATCGCGGAGAACGAGGCGGATCGGCAGGCCGTCAACAGCTTCATTCGCACGTCCGGGGTGTTCGACGCCGTCATCGATTTCGACCGGTTGATGCGCGACCCGGCGCATCCCGATCGGCTGTCTCCTGCGTATGACTCGGGTGACCACCTGCACCCGTCCGAAGCTGGCTATAAGACGATGGGCGAAGCCGTACCGCTAAGCCTGTTCGGCGACTCGCGTGCGTCGGCCCGGTCGCGATCGGTGATTGGCGCTACGGCTCCGGTGCCGGTCGGTCCTTCCGAGCGCGGCGTGGCCAAGGGGCCTGCCATCGCGATCACCTTCGACGATATTCCTGCCCATGGTCCGCTAGTGCCGGGGCAGACTCGGGTCGATGTGATCCGGGCGATTACCGGGGCGCTGGCTGCTGCCAAGGCGCCGGCGTTCGGGTTTTTGAACGCGGGTTTCGGGCTGGATGCGCCGGACGATGCTGCTGGGGCGATCGCGGCTTGGCGTGCTGCCGGACTGCCGCTTGGCAACCACACTTATTCGCATGCCAATCTCGACAAGGTGGGCGCGGCTGCGTTTTCCGCCGATGTGGTGCGGAACGAAGCGCCGCTTGCTGCTGCAGCCAAGGGAACCGACTGGCATTGGTTTCGGTATCCGTTCCTTTCTGAGGGTAGCACACCGGCGGTTCGCGACGCGGCTCGTGCCGACCTCAGGGCTCGGGGCTATCGGGTTGCGGCGGTGACGATGAGCTTCAACGATTTCAGCTGGAACCCGGTCTATGCCGCCTGTTCGATCAAGCGGGATGCGGGGGGCGATCGCCAGGCTGGAGGCGAGCTTTCTCGGCGATGCGCGGGCTGCGGCCTTGGCGGCACGGGCGCGGGCCAAGGCTCAGGTGGGACGGGATATTCCCTATGTCCTGCTGATGCATGTCGGGGCGTTCGATGCGCGAATGTTGCCGAAGCTGCTCGCGCTGTACCGCGAGATGGGGTTCCGTTTCGTGACGCTGCCCGACGCCGAAGCCGATCCCTATTATGCGCCGGCGGTCGAACTTTCGCTGCCGGGACCGACGCCGTCGCTTGCCGGCCCGCCTGCCCTGCCCGCGCTGGCCGGTCCGCTGGCGGGGCTTTGTAGCTGATTGCCGCCCCCTCTCTCCCGCGGGTCGGGAGAGAGGGGTTTCACGTCACTTCTCGTTGAGAGCTGCCTGCGCCGCGGCGAGGCGAGCGATCGGGACGCGGTAGGGGCTGGCGGAGACGTAATCGAGGCCGACCTTTTCGCAGAACGCGATGCTGGCGGGGTCGCCGCCGTGCTCGCCGCAGATACCGAGCTTGATGCCGGCGCGGGTCTTGCGCCCACGTTCGGCGGCGATTTCGATCAGTTCGCCGACGCCTTCGACGTCGATGCTGACGAACGGGTCCTTGGCGTAGATGCCCTGCTCGACATAGGCGCCGAGGAAGCGCGAGGCGTCGTCTCGGCTGACGCCAAGCGTCGTTTGCGTCAGGTCGTTGGTGCCGAACGAGAAGAACTCGCCGACTTCCGCGATCTCACCGGCGCGGAGGGCTGCGCGGGGGAGTTCGATCATCGTGCCGACGAGATACTCGATCGTCCGGCCCTTTTCGGCGAACACCGCCTGGGCAGCCTTGTCGACGACCGCCTTCATCAGTTCCAGCTCGCGGCGGGTGGCTACGAGCGGGATCATGACTTCGGGAATCGGGGCGGCGCCGGACTTCTCGGCGACGTCGACCGCCGCCTCGAAGATGGCACGTGCCTGCATCTCGTAGATTTCGGGATAGGTCACACCGAGGCGGCAGCCGCGGTGGCCGAGCATCGGGTTGAACTCGTGCAACTCCGCCGCGCGGCGCTTCAAGGTGTCGACGTCGACGCCCGCCGCGGTCGCGACTTCGGCGAATTCGGATTCCTCGTGGGGCAAGAATTCATGGAGCGGCGGATCGAGCAGGCGGATCGTCACCGGCAGGCCGGCCATGACCTCGAGGATCTCGGTGAAATCCTTGCGCTGTTCGGGGAGCAGCTTTTCGAGTGCGACGCGGCGCCCCCTTCTCGTCCGATGCCAGGATCATCTGGCGGACGTTGGTGATGCGGCTGCTCTCGAAGAACATATGCTCGGTGCGGCAGAGGCCGACACCCTCGGCGCCGAACTCGCGCGCGACGCGGCAATCCTCGGGAGTCTCGGCGTTGGCGCGGACTTTCAGACGACGGACCTCGTCGGCCCAGACCATCAGCGTGGCGAAATCGCCCGACAGTTCGGGCTGCACGGTCGCGACCGCGCCGATCATCACTTCGCCGGTGGTGCCGTCGATGGTGAGCAGGTCGCCCCTCCTTCACCTCGCGGCCGCCGCAGCGCATGATCTTCGCCTTGGCGTCGATGGAAAGCGTGCCGGCACCGGAAACGCAGGGGCGTCCCATGCCGCGCGCCACGACTGCAGCATGCGATGTCATCCCGCCGCGTGCGGTCAGGATGCCCTTGGCGGCGTGCATGCCGTGGATGTCGTCGGGCGAGGTCTCGGTCCGGACGAGGATCACCGCGACGCCGTCAGCGGCCTTCTTCTCGGCGGCATCGGCGTCGAACACGACCGCACCCGAGGCTGCACCCGGCGATGCGGGGAGGCCCTTGGTGAGCACATCACGGTGAGCCTTGGGATCGAGCGTCGGGTGGAGCAGCTGGTCGAGCGCCATCGGCTCGATGCGCAGGATCGCCTCCTCGCGGGTGATGAGACCTTCGTTCGCCATGTCGACCGCGATCTTGAGCGCGGCCTTGGCGGTGCGCTTGCCGGCACGCGTCTGGAGCATCCAGAGCTTGGTCTTCTCGACCGTGAACTCAATGTCCTGCATGTCGCGATAGTGGTTTTCGAGCGTGTCGAACACGTCGGCGAGCTGGTTGTAGACCTCGGGCATCGCCTCTTCCATCGAGGCGGGCTTGGCGCCGGCGTCTTCGCGCGCGGTCTTGGTGAGGTATTGCGGCGTGCGGATGCCGGCGACGACGTCCTCGCCCTGCGCGTTGATCAGGAACTCGCCGTAATAGGCGCGGTCGCCCTTGGACGGGTCGCGCGTGAACGCGACGCCGGTCGCCGAGGTGTCGCCCATGTTGCCGAACACCATCGCCTGGATGTTGACCGCGGTGCCCCAGCCGCCGGGGATATCATTGAGGCGGCGATAGACTTTCGCACGCTCCGACTGCCACGAGCCGAACACCGCGCCGACCGCGCCCCATAGCTGGTCGTGAACGTCCTGCGGGAAGGGCTTGCCCCAGAGCTTCTCGACGAGACCCTTATATTCGGCGACGAGTTTCCGGAGATCGTCGGCGGAGAGTTCGGTGTCGAGCGTGAAGCCCTGGTCTTCCTTGGCGATCTCCAGCGCTTCCTCGAACGCGCCGTGATCGAGTTCGAGGACGACGTCGGCGTACATCTGGATGAAGCGGCGATAGCTGTCCCAGGCGAAGCGCGCATCCTCGGACTTGGCGGCGAGGCCTTCGACGGTCTGGTCGTTGAGGCCGAGGTTAAGGACGGTGTCCATCATTCCCGGCATCGACGCGCGGGCGCCGGAGCGGACCGAGACGAGCAGCGGGTCGGCGGGGTCGCCGAATGTCTTGCCCGTGACGCCCTCGATGTGCGCGAGGCCGGTGGCGACCTCGTCGCGCAGGCCTTGCGGGAACTGGCCGCCTTCGTCGTAATAGACCGCGCAGAAATCGGTCGAGATCGTGAAGCCCGGCGGGACCGGCAGGCCGATCGACGCCATCTCGGCGAGGTTCGCGCCCTTGCCGCCGAGCAGGTTCTTGTCGCCCTTGCCGCCATCCGAAACACCGCCGCCGAAGCGGTACACATATTGGGTCATGGTCGGTCCTCTAAGTGTTTGTTTTTACCCGCAAGACGGCGCGGAAGTGCACAAAGTGCAGACGCTGGGAGCATCTGCACTTCGCCTCAAATCACCCCTCGATCTTCGAGAAATCTGCGACGTTGTGCACTGCGGCGCGGACTCGCTCAAGTAGCGCGAGACGAGCGGATCGCTTGGCGGGGTCGGAATCGTTGACGATAACGCTATCAAAGAATGCGTCGATCGGCGCGCGCAAAGACGCGAGTGCGGCCATGGCGGCGGCGAAGTCTTCGCGTTCGATCGCGGCCGTTGCGCGGGGTTCGGCGGAGTCGAGCGCGGTCATCAGCGCAGTCTCTGCCGGTTCGGGGGGTGTAGGACAGCACCTTCTCGCTCTCCCCCGGGGAGAGGGGCTGTTCCGGGCGCTGCACTGCTTGGCAGCCCCTCACCCCTACCCTCTCCCCCGGAGGGGAGAGGGAGCAGAAGGCGCTTCCTTCTTCAAAATATTGGCGGCGCGCTTGTAGCCGGCGAGCAGGTTCGCGCCGTCCTCGGTGGTCACGAACGCCTGGAGCGCATGGACGCGCGCAAGCAGGCGGACGAGATCGTCCTCGCCGCCGAGCGCGAACACCGCGTCGATCAGGTCGTGCCGGACGCCGGCTTCGCGTTGCTGGACTTTCAGGCGGTCGGCGAAGAACGTAATCAGGTTCTGCCGTGCGGTTGTCCGCTCGATAGTCCCCATAACTGTTCGCGACGCTCGAAATGCTGCCGAAAGCGGCAAACGTATTTTCGCTTCGATCAGAGTTGCGATGACGCCGAGAGCCGCTCGACGCAACGCAAATGGGTCTTTGGAACCAGTCGGGGCCATGTCGACGGCAAAAGAATTCGATCAACGTATCCAGTTTGTCCGCCAAGCTTACGGCCACCGTTACCGGGTCGGTGGGGACGTCGTCGCCTTGGCCGACCGGCTTGTAGTGGTCGCGGATGGCGGTGGCGACTGCGGGGTGCTCGCCCTGCGCGGCGGCGTAGTAGCCGCCCATCAGGCCTTGCAGTTCGGGGAACTCGCCGACCATGCCGGTGACGAGGTCTGCCTTTGCGAGGCGGGCTGCGCGGTCTGCGAGGTCGGCCAACTGCTCCCTCTCCCCCTGCGGGGGAGAGGGTTGGGGTGAGGGGGCTGTTCCGGGGGTGGCGCTGCTTGGCAGCCCCTCACCCCGGCCCTCTCCCCGGGGGGGAGAGGGAGCAGAAGTGACGATGCCCTCTTCTACCAGCCAGCGGGCGAGCTTCGCGACGCGGTCGACCTTGTCGGCTACCGTGCCGAGCTTTTCGTGGAAGACGATCTTCGACAGCTTGTCCGCCTGCTCTTCGAGCGGGACCTTCAAGTCGGTGTCGTAGAAGAACTTCGCGTCCGACAGGCGCGCGGCGAGCACCTTGCGGTTGCCCTCGACGATCTTCGCGCCGCCGTCGTGCGCGGCGATGTTAGCGGTACAGACGAATGCGTTCGCCAGTTTTCCGTCGGCGCTGCGGCAGACGAAATATTTCTGGTTCACGCGTGCCGTGAGCTGGATCACCTCGGGCGGTACGTCGAGAAACGCGGAGTCGAACTGGCCTAGCAGGGGAATCGGCCATTCCGTCAGCCCGGCATTCTCCGCGACGAGGCCCTCGTCCTCGATCAGTTCGAGACCGGCCTGCATCGCGGCTTCGCGGGCGTGGTCGCGGATCAGCGTGGCGCGTTCGTCGTGGTCGACGATGACGTGGCAGGCGCGCAGCTTCTCGACATAGTCGTGCGCGCCGCCGATCGTGATCTGGTACGGGTGGTGAAAGCGGTGGCCGAGCGTCGCGGCGCCGCTGGCGATCCCGGCGATCTCGAACGGCACGATCTCTTCGCCGAGCAACGCGACGATGCCTTGCAGCGGGCGGACCCAGCGGAGCGACTCGGTGCTGGCGGAGGCGTCGCCCCAGCGCATCGACTTCGGCCACGGGAACGCGCGGACGATCGCGGGGATCGCCTCTGCGAGCACGGCGGCGGTGGCGCGGCCGGGCTTTTCGGTGACTGCGAACAGCGTGCCGTTGCGGTCGACGAGTTGCTCGCGCGTGAGGCCGGTCTTGCGGAGGAAGCCTTCGAGCGCCTGCGGGGGGCGGAGGTCTTGGGACCCTTGGTTTCCTCGGAGACGGCGGCGGTCTCCAGCGGCAGGTCGCGCGCGATCAGCGTCAGGCGGCGCGGTGTCGCGTAGGTGACGATGTCGCTGGTGGCGATGCCGGCCTTGGCGAGCTCGGCGGTGAACAGCCTGGCGAGGTCTTCACGCGCCTTGGACTGCATCCGGGCGGGAATTTCTTCGGAGCGGAGTTCTAGGAGGAAGTCGGTCATGGGACTCTCAAATCCTCCCCGGCACGGGGAGGGGGGACCGTCCAAAGGACGGTGGAGGGGGCAGGCCGCGAACGGAGCGTATGTGGCACGCCCCCTCCACCATGCTGCGCATGGTCCCCCTCCCCGTTCCGGGGGAGGAATGGCGATAGCGCGCATCATGCCGCCCATCCGTGCTTGTCCATCCAGGCGGCGCAGGCGCCTTTCGCGAGGTCTCGGACGCGGCCCATATAGGCTTGGCGTTCGGCTACGGAGATTACGCCGCGGGCTTGCAACAGGTTGAAGATGTGGCTGGCTTTGATCGCCTGCTCGTAGGCCGGGATCGGGAGTTTGGCGGACAGGCTGTTCTCGCATTCGGCGACGTGCTTGCGGAACTGGTCGAAGAGCGAGTCCGTGTCGGCGATCTCGAAGTTCCACTTCGACATCTCCTGCTCGTTCTCCAGGAAGACGTCGCCGTAGGTCACGCCGGCGTCGTTGAACGCCAGGTCGTAGACCGAGTCCTTGTCCTGGATGTACATCGCGAGGCGCTCCAACCCGTAGGTGAGTTCGCCGGCGACGGGCTTCATGTCGAAGCCGCCCATCTGCTGGAAATAGGTGAACTGCGTCACCTCCATGCCGTCGCACCAGACCTCCCAGCCGAGACCCCAGGCGCCGAGCGTGGGGCTTTCCCAGTCGTCCTCGACGAAGCGGATGTCGTGCTTCAGCATGTCGATGCCGATCGCCGCGAGGCTGCCGAGGTAGAGTTCCTGGAGGTTGGCGGGGCTCGGCTTCAGGATGACCTGATACTGGTAGTAATGCTGGAGCCGGTTGGGGTTCTCGCCGTAGCGACCGTCGGTCGGGCGGCGGCAGGGGCTGCACGAACGCGGCGTTCCACGGCTTCGGCCCGAGCGCGCGGAGCGTCGTGGCGGTGTGGAAGGTGCCCGCGCCCATTTCCATGTCGTAGGGCTGCAGGATCAGGCATCCGTGTTCGCTCCAGTAATCGTGGAGCGTGAGGATCATGCGCTGGAAGCTAAGAGGCTTTGTCACGGATTGGGTCACGCGCGGGCTTTGGCGGATGGGGGTGCGGGAGGCAAGTGGTGCGTTAAGCTGCGGCGTCCTACATGGGCTGCACCAACGATAAGGATGCCGTCACCTTGAAGCTGTTTTCGAAGATCGTTTCGTTCCGATCCGCGCTGTCCGCCATCGCCATGGCGTTCGCTTTGCCCGCCTGTGCGCAGGTCGCGCCGAAGCCTGTGCAAGCCGCGAACGATGCCGATCCGGCCTTATGGGTGGTGAAGGACAAGGACACGACGATCTACCTGTTCGGGACGATCCATGTGTTGAAGCCCGGCATGACGTGGTTCGACGAGGCGGTGAAGACCGCGTTCGATCGCTCGAACCAGGTGGTGCTGGAACTGGTGATGCCGGACCCTGCGAAGATGCAGTCGCTGGTAATGGCGACCGGCGTGTCGAAGGACGGCCCGACGCTGACCGAGCAACTGCCCGCGGACAAGCGTGCGGCGTATGCGAAGGCGGTGACCGACCTTGGCTTGCCGGCGAATGCGTTCGATCGGTTCAAGCCTTGGCTGGCGGCGACCAACCTGTCGATCGCTCCGCTGTCGAAGCTTGGGTACGACTCGGCGAACGGGCCGGAGCAGGTGATTACCGCGGCGGCGAAGGCTGCGGGGAAGCCGGTGATCGGGCTTGAGACGGCGGAGCAGCAGCTGGGGTATTTCGGGGGGGCTGTCGCAGACGGCGCAGATCCAGTTTCTGGGGAGCACGATCGACGAGTTGCCTAAGCTCGAGAGCACGATGGCGACTATGGTGGACGAGTGGGCGAAGGGGGATCCTGAGGCTTTGGCGCGCGAGATGAACGATAGTTTGAAGGACTCGCCCGAGGTAGCGAAGGTGTTGCTGGTGGACCGCAATGCGCGGTGGGCGGAGTGGGTGAAGACTCGACTCGGGACGCCGGGGACTGTGTTCGTCGCGGTCGGTGCTGGGCACCTCGCGGGTAAGGATAGTGTGCAGGCACAGTTGGCTAAGCTTGGGGTGAAGGCCGAGCGGGTCAAGTATTGAGGCGCCGAGTCCCTCTCCCCCTCGGGGAGAGGAGGGGGAGGAGCCCTTGCGACGGAAGGGTGAGGGGGAGTTGGGATAATCGCGCCGAGCCTCACCGCCCCTCACCCTCCCACGTGCAAGCGCACGCGGGCCCCTCCCTCTCCCCGGGGGGCGAGGGTTCAGGTTTAGTTGATTAAATCCCCCACTTCCGCTATGCGCCCGCGCTTCCGGTCCATGGTCATCCCTGGAGGCGTGGGCGGGAAGGACAACAAACGAGTTTCGGAGAATACAGATGAGCGACCAGTTGACGCTCGCAGCCGAGACGCGTGACCGGGTTGGCAAGGGAGCCTCCCGGGCGCTGCGTCGTGATGGCCGCGTGCCTGCCGTGATCTACGGCCTGAACCAGGAACCAACCTCGGTTCACCTCGAGGAAAAGGCGCTGATGAAGGCGCTGATGACCGGCCACTTCATGAATTCCGTCGTGATGGTCAACGGCGTGCGCACGCTGCCGAAGGACGTGTCGTTCCACCCGGTTTCGGATCGCCCGATCCACGTCGACTTCCTGCGCATCGGCGAGCATTCGACCGTCACCGTCGCGGTGCCGATCGCGTTCACCGACGAGGACGACGCACCGGGCATCAAGAAGGGCAAGGGCGTCCTCAACATCACGCGCCACGAGATCGAGCTGGTCGTCGACGCTTCGGACATCCCGAGCGAGATCGTGATTTCGCTCGCCGGTCTGGAGATCGGTGATTCGATCCACATCAGCGACGTGAAGCTGCCCAAGGGCGCGACGCCCGCGATCGACGACCGCGACTTCGCGATCGCCACGATCGTGCCGCCGACCGTGCCGACCGTCGAGGACGAAGAGCTCGAGGCTGAAGTCGCCGAAGCACAGGCTGCCGAGGCTGCTTCGGACGAAGAGCCGGTCGTTGAGCCTAACGACGATGACAACGACGACGACAAGATCACGCCGCAGAAGAAGGACTGAGGGTTCAGCCCTTCGTCTTAGGATGATCTGGCGGGCGGGAAAGCTAGGGCTTTCCCGCCCGTTTTCGTACTACCGTCATGCCGGGCTTGTTCCGGCATCCACCCGTCCGCAAACTCGACAGAGCTGAGCGTGCGGAACGGTGGGCCCCGGCCTCCGCCGGGGTGACGGACATGTTTATGACTGGGAATTGAGATGCAGATCTGGGCGGGACTCGGCAATCCGGGGGCGCAATATGCGATGCACCGGCACAATGTCGGGTTCATGGTCGCCGACGCGATCGCCGAGGTGCACGGCTTCGGCGCGGTGAAGAAGCAGTTCCAGGGCTGGACCCAGGAGGGGGCGGATCGGCTCCGAGCGAATCCTGCTGCTGAAGCCCGCGACCTTCATGAACGAGAGCGGGCGCGCGATCGGCGAGGCGTTGCGCTTCTACAAGCTCGACGTCGAGGCGCTGACGGTGTTCCACGACGAACTCGACATCGCGCCGTTCCGCGTGAAGGTGAAGACCGGCGGCGGGACTGCGGGGCATAACGGGCTGCGCTCGACCGACCAGCATCTGGGGCCGGAGTTTCGGCGCGTGCGGCTGGGGATCGGGCATCCGGGGCACAAGGATCGCGTGACCAGCTATGTGCTCGGCAATTATGCGAAGGCCGAGATCGAGCCGTTGAGCGACATGCTCGGCGCAGTCGCGGCGGAGGCCAAGTGGCTGGCGGAAGGTGACGACGTCCGCTTCATGAACGATGTCGCGTTGAGGATGCAGCCATGACCACCCGCTCTTTGTTTGCCACGCGGTTCTACGAGGCCGATCTCGGCGACGCCGATCTGGTCGAGGAACTCGAGGATGCCGCGCTCGAACTGGCGAAGGCCGATCGCGCGGGTGTCGCCTGGTCGAAGGCGCATGGGTATCGCGGGTATACGTCGTATGCGTCGCTGAACGACCTGCCGCTGCGCGATCCGCGGTTCGGGGATCTGGTGCGGTTGCTAAACAAGCATGTCGCGCAGTTCGCGAAGGACTGTGCGTTCGATCTGGGCGGGCGGAAGTTGAAGCTGGATAGCCTTTGGGTGAACGTACTGAAGCCTGGGGGCGCGCATTCGGGGCATATCCATCCGCATAGCGTCGTGTCGGGGACGATGTACGTGGCGATTCCGGAAGGGGCCGGCGCGCTGAAGCTGGAGGATCCGCGGCTGCCGATGATGATGGCGGCGCCGACGCGGCTGGAGGATGCGGCGGAGGATCTGCGGACGTTCGTTTATGCCGAGCCTAAGCCGGGGGAGTGTTTTTCTGTGGGAGAGCTGGTTGCGGCATGAGGTCGTGCCGAATGCCGCCAAGGGCGAGCGGATCAGTATCAGTTTTAACTATCGGTGGTGAGGTAGAGCGCAGTCCGGTGCGGTAGATGGCCCCACCCCGGCGGAGGCCGGGGCCCAGTTGGGAAACGTCGCTAACGAAGGACTGCCCTTCATGACACTGGCCTTCCCACCTGGGCCCCGGCCTGCGCCGGGGTGGTAGTGTTTGGGGAAGCGTTCGGCACTTCTTACCCCCTCCCCTTCAGGGGGAGGGAGTTTGGGGCGGCACACTCAGCTGGCACCGCCCCCCTGCCAAATTACGCCGTCTTCATCGACGCCATGTCGATGACGAAGCGGTATTTCACATCGCTCTTCACCATGCGCTGATACGAGGGTTCGATCTCGTCCATGCGGATCATCTCGATGTCCGACACCAGCCCGTGCTCGTTGCAGAAATCGAGCATCTCCTGCGTCTCGGCGATGCCGCCGATCAGCGAGCCGGCGATCGCGCGGCGTTTGAAGATCAGGTTGCCGACCGAGGGCGACGGATGCGCATGCTCGGGGACACCGACCAGCGTCATCGTGCCGTCGCGCTTGAGCAACGCGGTGAACGTGTCGAGGTTGTGGCTCGCCGCGACGGTGTTCAGGATGAAGTCGAAGCTGTTGGCGTGTTCGGCCATCGCGGCCTCGTCCTTCGAGACGATCAGGTCCTTCGCGCCGAGACGCTTGGCATCGTCGCGCTTGTTCGGCGAGGTCGAGAAGACATAGACCTCGGCACCCATCGCATTGGCGATCTTGACGCCCATGTGGCCGAGACCGCCGAGACCGACGATGCCGACCTTCTGGCCGGGGCCGACCTTCCAGTGCTTGAGCGGCGAGTACGTCGTGATGCCGGCGCAGAGCAACGGCGCGACCGCAGCGAGGTCAGCCTCGGGATGCGAGACCTTCAGCACGAAGCCTTCGTCGACGACGATCTTGTCCGAATAGCCGCCGAAGGTGTGGCCGCCGAGCACGGGATCGGGGCCGTTATAGGTGCCGACGAAGCCGGTCGTCTCGCAATATTGCTCCTCGCCGTCCTTGCACGACGGGCATTCGCCGCAGCTGTCGACCATGCAGCCGACACCTACGACGTCGCCGACCTTGAACTTGGTGACGTCGCTGCCGACGGCGGTGACGTGGCCGACGATCTCGTGGCCGGGGACGCAGGGGTAAAGCGTGCCTTCCCACTCGCCCTTGGCGGTGTGGAGGTCGGAATGACAGACGCCGCAGAACGCGATGTCGATCGCGACGTCGGTCTTGCCGGGCTCGCGGCGCTCGAACGAGAACGGTGCGAGTGGGGTTTCGGGGGATTGCGCGGCGTAGCCGTTGGCGGTCGTGGTCATGTAGTTCCTGATCTATCTCAAGCTGGAGTCGGGATATAAGCGTCGCCCATATGATAACTACCGACCGGTATGATTATTTTGCTGCACTGCGGCAATCGAGTGGGTCGATCAGGGCTGCTCTCGCTGATCCTCCCCCGCCAGGGGGAGGTGGCGCGCAGCGACGGAGGGGGGAGGAACACGCGACATCGGTTGCGCTGGCCTCCCCCTCCGTCAGGCAAGTGCCTGTCACCTCCCCTTGCGGGGGAGGATCAAGGGAATGGCGTCCTTGCTGGCCTTCCGCACCGCCCTGCCCTAAAGCGCCCGCACATTCTTATACCAAGGGCATATCATGGGTTTTCGCTGCGGCATCGTGGGGCTGCCGAACGTCGGCAAGTCCACTCTCTTCAACGCGCTGACCGAGACGGCCGCGGCGCAGGCGGCGAACTATCCGTTCTGCACGATCGAGCCGAACGTCGGTAACGTCGGCGTGCCCGACAAGCGGCTCGACGCGCTCGCCAAGATTGCCGGATCGCAGAAGATCATCGAGACCCAGCTCGGCTTCGTCGACATCGCCGGCCTCGTGCGCGGCGCGTCGAAGGGCGAAGGGCTCGGCAACCAGTTCCTCGGCAACATCCGCGAGGTCGACGCGATCGTCCACGTGCTGCGCTGTTTCGAGGACGGCGACGTGACGCATGTCGACAACAAGGTCGATCCGATCGCCGACGCCGAGACGGTCGACACCGAGCTGATGCTGAGCGATCTCGAAAGCCTCGAGAAGCGCGTGCCGAACCTCGCCAAGAAGGGCATGCAGGGCGACAAGGAAGCCAAGATCGGCGCCGCCGTGCTCGGCCAGGCGCTCGAACTGCTCCGCGAAGGCAAGCCCGCGCGGCTGACCGTGCCGAAGGACGAGGACGAGGCGCGCGTGTTCGCGCAGGCGCAGTTGCTGACCGCGAAGCCTGTCCTGTACGTGTGCAACGTCGACGAGGGCGATGCGGCGAACGGCAATGCGCTGTCGGCGCGGGTGTTCGAGAAGGCCAAGGCCGAGGGCGCCGAGGCGGTCGTGGTGTCGGCGGCGATCGAGGCGGAAATCGCGACGATGCCCGCCGAGGATCGCGGCGAGTTCCTGGGCGAACTGGGGCTGGAGGAGACCGGCCTCGCGCGCGTCATCACCGCCGGGTACAAGCTGCTGCACCTGCTGACGTTCTTCACGGTCGGCCCGAAGGAAGCGCGCGCCTGGACCGTCCACGAGGGCGCGACCGCACCACAGGCGGCCGGCGAGATCCATGGCGATTTCGAAAAGGGCTTCATCCGCGCCGAGACGATCGCGTTCGACGACTTCATCGCGCTGGGTGGCGAGTCGAAGGCGCGCGAGGCGGGCAAGCTGCGCGCGGAAGGCAAGGCGTACGTCGTGCACGACGGCGACGTGATGCACTTCCTGCATAGCTGACGAATTTGGCGGCGGCGGGTCAGCGATAGTTTTCGCAGGCTATCCCGTCGCCATCGCCGTCCATGCCGGCACGATAGCCTGGCTGGCCACGATGTAGCGGTGCGGCCCCCCGCCGCCCGCACTTCGCGGCACCCGCGGTAGAATACCGAGCTTTCCGACTGGGAGCTGGTTGAAGGGGCGGGCCGGTGGCGATGATCCAAAAGCCGGTCGAACGACGTTGTAGGGCTCGGCGTCTGCTACGCGTCGTGCAGGCGCGACGGCGTGCCGCCGCACCACCGGCGGCGCGGCAATCACCATATCGGGGACCGCCTTGGTATCGACGATAGCCGGGGCAGGAATCGGCTGCGGCTCAGTGGCTTTCCAGACACCGGCAAACATCAATGTCGAGGCGATCGCCGTGACCGCGATAAAGGAACGCTCCATACGCCACCATACGGGCGTACTGGTTGACGAATATTTATCGATGGTTGCTGCCTCAACTGCCGAGACAGTAGATTACACGATTTCCATTGCGGCAGATTAGCCCCGGTTCAGCACGGACCATGCCAGAACACACCGCGGCTTGGTTCCGAGTAGCAAGCTGCGGACATCGGAAGGTTCGCTTTGCTGACCGGCACATCGTAGCCATAGCCACCATCGAAATATGCTTTGGTCGTGATATCCACGCCCCAGGTGTGGACCGTTACATCTTCAGGGTAGAGGTCGGCGATAGCCGCGGGCCATTTTCCCTTCGAGATTTTTCTCCAGTTTTTTGGTCGTTCCGCCGGGTATTTTTTCATCAGCGCCTGAGCCCCGGCTCGAATCGCCTCAAGTTTGTTGGCATCGGAAATGGGCCGGTTGCAACCACTGAGAAGCGACATAACCGCCAACATGGTAAGCATAGTTGTCGCGGATCTCGATCTGTCCATCAGGTATCCAAGCACATCCATCAACCGTCCACTATCAGCCGTTAGCCGTTGCTCTTGGTAAGATCAGGCAATGCCAATGGTCGTCTTGCGGCTTTGCGACCTGCCGCGGCGACTATGACGGCGCTGGACAGGAGGATGCTGGATACGAGGGCGCCGACCGATAGCAGGCCGACGGTCGTTACCGAGGCGTCGAACGTCGTGCGCTTGCCGACCCGAATCGAGACTTTGGCGGCGGGGGCTTGGCGGGTTTCCGTTCGGTCGGGGTGCGTTGGGGTCTTCATGGGCCGAGGCTGAACCTTTCGCGGCTTTCGGGCAAGTCGGCGATTTGGCGCGGCTGCGGCGTTGCCGGATTCTACGAAAGACTGCGAGGTTGTCGCGGGTCGTGCGCGGAGTTAGACCGGCGGCATGATCGCGCGCCTGATCCTGGCTTTGCTCCTTGCAGCGTTTGCGCTTCCTGCGGTGGCGCCGGCGGCGTGTCATGACGCGTCTGCTTCGCGGGGGTCTGCCGTCGTCATGGACATGGCGGCGATGGGCGGGACGCATGAGGCGATATCGGGCCATCGGCCGGATCACGAGGCGCCCGATCGGAAGGCTACGCCGCTGCATGGGTGCATCGGGTGCGTGCCGCCTTCGAACTGGAATGCCGCCCGGGTGCTCGGCGTGGCGTTGCGGGATCCGGTTATGGTGACCGAGCGGGTGGCGGTGCTGGATCTTGGAGCTGGCGTCGCGCCGGTTTTGCGGCCTCCGCGAGAGGCTTGATCGTCGAGTGCCGAGGCACCGTGATTTTCAGGCTTTTCCAAGGATATAGTGATGACTCGATCGAGGTTTCTCGCGGCTGGGGCCGTGAGGGCGATGCTGCTTGCGGGCGGTGTCGAGGGGGGCGGTGCTGCCAGTTGGCGCGGTGGCGCAACATGCCATGTCCATGCCGGGCATGACGATGCCGGATGCAGTTCCCAGGAAGACGGTGAAGAAGGCCAAGTCGCGGCCGGTGGTTAAGCGTTCGGGTGTGCGTTCGGCTGCTCCGTCGGCTCACACGTTGCAGCCGGGGAATGCTGTCGATCATTCGACGATGGACCATTCGGCGATGGGCCACCCTGCTCCGGTCGCTCCTCCGACTTCGGCCACACCGTCTGCGATGCCCGAGGCTATGCCCGGCATGGATCATGCACAGATGGATCACTCGGCGATGCCTGGGATGGCGATGGACCATAGCGCGATGGGGCACGCGATGATCGTCGACCCCACTTATCGCGCGGCGTCCGATGCGGCGTTGGCGAAGATGCCGGCGGGCTCGGCGATGGCGGGGATGGCGATGGGGACGTCGGCCGGGTTCTATAGCCAGGGCAGCGGGACGTCGCGGTTGCCGGCGGCCGAGGGGCCGATGCGCGGGTATATGGCGCAGGTCGGCGAGTGGATGCTGATGGCGCATGGCTATGCGTGGGGCGTCGCGACCGACCAGGGGGCCCGCGCGGCAAGACCGAGGCGTTCGTGCAGTCGATGGCGATGCTGATGGCGGATCGCGATCTGGGCGACCGGTTTCATATCCAGCTGCGGACGATGAACAGCCTCGAGCCGCTGATGGGTGCGCGGGGCTATACGAACTTGTTCGCGACCGGGGAGTTGGCGAACGACCGGCCGCTGGTCGATCGGCAGCATCCGCACGACCTGTTCATGGAGCTTGCCGCGAAGGTCGATTACCGGCTGGGGAACGGGAATACCGTGTTCCTGTATGGCGGGCCGGTGGGCGAGCCGGCGCTGGGGCCGAGCGCGTTCATGCACCGGGGGTCGGCGCGGTATCAGCCGATGTCGCCGATCACGCATCACTGGTTCGATTCGACGCACATCACCTACGGCGTGGTGACGGCGGGGTATGCGACGCCCGCGTTCCAGCTGGAGGCGTCGGCGTTCAAGGGGCGCGAGCCGGACGAGCATCGCTGGAATATCGAGACGCCGCGGCTCGATTCGTGGAGCGTGCGGGGGACGTGGACGCCGTCGCCGTTCTGGGCGGTGCAGGTGAGCCATGGACGGCTGAAGGAGCCTGAGGCGCAGCATCCGGGCGAGGACGAGAATCGCTCGACGGCCAGCGTGCAATATGCGCGGGGCGGGCTGGCGACGACGTTCGCGTACAGCCTCAAGGACCGCGTGCCGGGGGAGAAGCTGAGCGCGTTCCTGGCGGAGGCTACGTATGAGCTGACGCCGCGGCATGCGGTGTTCGGCAGGCTCGAGAACGTGGCGAACGACGAGCTGTTTCCCGACGAGGGCGATCCTTTGCACGATACCAAGTTCCGGGTGACGAAGGCGGAGGTCGGGTACGCGTACCGGGTGCCGATCGTCGGGCCACTTGGGTTGGCGCTCGGCGGGACGGTGGCGGCGTATGCCAAGCCGGCGGCGCTGGAGGCGGCGTATGGGAAGACGCCGGTGAGCTGGACGTTGTTCAGCAAGCTGGCGGTGGGGTTGTAGGCTGCATAACATCGGACGGCACCTGTTGTTCTCCCGCGAAGGCGGGAGCCCAGTCTGGGTCCCCGCCTTCGCGGGGAAACAAGCGAGGATAAGTTCGCCTCGCACGGATCGCTTTCTCTCGTCGTTCGTGCCGAGTAAGGACCGCGCGAAGTCGCCACTTGCTCGGGACGAACGGTTATGATGAAGAACGCGCTGGCTCTCCTCGGTTCTGCACTTGGGCTGGCACTCACTGGGTGTGCGTATCCGTATACACCCCCTGCCCTTGCGCCGATTACTGCACCTGCTCCGACCACGACGGCGGCGGCTGCGATGCCGGGCGAGGCTCGGGCGCCGGTCACGATTCTCGTGTCGATCGACGGCTTTCGGCCGGATTATCTCGATCGTGGCGTGACACCCAATCTCAACCGGCTGCGCGCCGGCGGGGTGTTCGCGAGCATGCGGCCGTCGTTTCCGAGCATCACCTTTCCCAATCACTGGACGCTGGTGACGGGGCTTCGGCCCGATCGCAGCGGGATCGTCGGCAACAAGATGGAGGATCCCGCGCGGCCGGGCGAGACGTTCACGATGGCGACGGACGATCCATTCTGGTGGAGCGAGAGCTCGCCGATCTGGGTCGACGCGGAGAAGGCGGGGGATCCGGACAGCGACGATGTTCTGGCCGGGCGCGAACGTCGCGGTGGGCGGCAAGGTTAAGCCCGACAGCCATGGCGCGATCGACGGGGGGTACGCGGCCGGAGGACTGGCAGCAATTCAACCAGCAGGTTTCGGGGACACAGCGCGTCAACGCGGTGCTCGACTGGATGCGGCGGCCTGCGGCGATCCGGCCGAAGCTGGTGACTCTGTATTTCGATAAGGTCGACAGTGCGGGTCATGCTGGGGGGCCGGACAGCGCTGGCGTGACCCAGGCGGTGGCGGATGTCGACGCTAGCATCGGCATGCTGGTCGATGGGCTTGCCGCGCTGGGGCAGCGGGCGAACCTGGTGATCGTCGCCGACCACGGCATGGCGGCGACGAACAGTACGCGAGTCGTGGCGCTGGATACGATCGCAGATAAGGCGGATTATCGCACCGTCGAGACGGGGCCGTACGCGACTCTGTTCGCGGTGCCGGGGCATGAGGCGGCACTGGAGGCGCGGTTGCTGAAGCCGCACGATCAGCTGCAATGCTGGCGGAAGGGGGAGATCCCGGCGCGGTTCCATTACGGGCGCAACCCGCGGGTGCCGAGCTATCTGTGCCTCGCCGATGTCGGCTGGCGGGTCGATCCGAGTGCGCCGACCAAGGCTTCGGTCGGCGGGATGCATGGGTACGACAACATGGCGCCGGAGATGCGCGCGCTGTTCATCGCCAACGGGCCGGCGTTTGCGCGCGGCAAGACGATTGCGAGCTTCGACAACGTTGCGATCGAGCCTTTGCTGCGCGACCTGATCGGGTTGCCGGCCGAAGCGGGGCTGGACGGCACCGACGCACCCTTCCAGAAGGTACTGCAACGATAAGAGGAGAGGTTGTGCAGTATTTCGAGGATATCGAGGTCGGTCGGACCGCGTCGTTCGGTTCCTACGCGGTCACGCGCGAGGAGGTGATGGACTTCGCCGCGAAATACGATCCGCAGCCGTTTCATCTGTCCGACGAGGCGGCCGCGCAGACGCACTTCGGGCGGTTGTCGGCGAGCGGCTGGCACACGTGCGCGATGGTGATGTCGATGGTGGTCGCGAACCTGAAGGAGAACCAGCAGGCGGGGCTCGGGTCGCCGGGGATCGACGATTTGAAGTGGGTGAAGCCGGTGTATCCGGGGGACACCTTGCGGTGCGAGACCGAGATTCTGGAGAAGCGGGTTTCGGCGAGTCGGCCGGAGATGGGGATCTTCAAGAGCCGGATGCGGGTGTTCAATCAGGACGACGTGATGGTGATGACGTTCGTGTCTAATGGGTTAGTGGCTACCCGCCCTGCTGGCACGCCGACCGGTTGATTGGCGGTCGATCGCCCCTCACGTAATCCGGCTCTTCGTCTGACGTTGGTGTTTTTCACGCGAAGGCGCGAAGGCGCTAAGAGAAGATTTGTTCACGCGGAGACGCGGAGGCGCGGAGAGATTTAGGATGGCAGAGCTTCGTCGTGGGCTTCACTGTCGCGATGAGTGGACCGCGCTGTTCCTGAACTACTCTCCGCGTCTCCGCGTCTCCGCGTGAAAACCAATCTTTCTCTGTGCGCCTTCGCGTGAACCAATCTGCTCGAGTTACTGCGCCGGACGACCGCCGCCGCGGTTGCCACCGCCCTGACGTCCGCCACCGAAGCGCTGTCCGCCGCCGAAACGCTGGCCGCCGCCGCCGCGATTGCCTCGGAATGCGCCGTCGCCGCGATTGCCGCGGAAGCCGCCTTGAGCCTGGGGCTGCTGCGGGTTGGTGACCTGGCCGGGCTGTGCGGGCTGGCCGGGTTGACCGAACTGGCCGCGATCGGGACCACGGCCGCGACCCCAACCTTGGCCGGGACCTCGCCCGGGACGGCCGTTGCCGAACTGGCCCTGACCGGGTGTACCCGGATTACCCTGGTAGCCCGGACGGTTGCCACGCCAGCCGCCGTCTCGGCCGCCATTGCCGCGGTTGCCGAATCCGCCCCAGTTGCCGCGACCGCCGTCGTTGTGGTTGCCCCGATACTGCTGGCGGCCCTGCCAATAGCGCTGCTGGTTGCCGTTCCAGCGGTGCGGGCGACGGTAGCGGTCGTAGACGTACACGCCCGAGCCGGGATAATAATAATCGCCGCTCCAGCCGTAGTAGGAGTTCAGGCCGCCATAGCCTGCGAAGCCATCATAGCCGCCGCCGTAGCCTGCGCCATAATAGCCGTCGCCGTAGCCACCACCGTAATAGGGATCGCTGGCATAGCCGACGCCCGCGCCGCCATAGCCGTAACCATCAGTGCAGCCTGCGACGCCTAGTCCGAGACCCAGGGCTAGGCCGATAATGCCGAAGCGCTTCATAAACATGGAAGTTCTCCCATACGTGGAGAGCGGACACAACGCGCCGCCATTCATCGCATAACGGAGTCGGTATGTCGCAAGTTCCATGAATGGGGTCTGACGGGTTTGGGGGTGGCGAGTGGAGCGCCTGCGCGGGCGAGGCGCTCTCCCTTTGCTGTTCCCTCGCGAACGCGGGGGTCCAGGGTAGCGGTGCACTACGGTATTTAGCTGGGCCCCCGCGTCCGCGGGGGGAACAGTTATGATACTATGTTTTCGGACAGTCAGTGGCCGGGGAAGTGGATCAGGGCGGTTGCTTCGATGCCGTCTGTGCGCAGTGCTTCCGCGCCGCCGAGGTCGGCGAGGTCGACCAGGAACTGGGCTTGCGTGACGACCGCGCCGGCTTTGTGGAGCAGGCGGACGGCGGCGCGGGCGGTGCCGCCGGTGGCTATCAGGTCGTCGACCAGCAAAACGCGGGCGCCGGGGGGCAAACGCATCGGCGTGGATCGCGATGCGGTCGGTTCCGTATTCGAGCGCGTAGTCTTCGGCGATCGTGACGCCGGGGGAGCTTGCCGTCCTTTCGGATCAGCAGGACGCCGGCCTTCAGTGGCGCGGCCAACGCGGCGGCGAAGAGGAAACCGCGGGCTTCGATACCGGCGACCAGGTCGACGGGGCCGGAGACCGCCGCGACCATCCGCTCGATCGCGGTCGCCCAGCCGTGCGGATCGAGCAGCAAGGTGGTGATGTCGCGGAACTGGATGCCGGGCTTGGGGAAGTCCGGGATGGTGCGGATCAAAGCCTTCAAGTCGGCGTTGCGCTCGGTGGTCTCGGACATGGACGTTCCCTTCTTCGCGCTAAGCGGCGGCCGTATCGCGGTGCTGCGCGACGGCCAAAACGAAAGCGGCGGATCAGGCTGTTTGCCCGTCCGCCGCTCCCTCTATCCGTGCGCCCTTATCGCGGGAGCCCGGCCGTCATCAATGCTTAACGTCGCGCCAGACGTTCTGGTACGCGCCCCAGGCGAGGCCGCAGAAGATCAGGATGAAGATGATCGATGCGAACCCGGCAGCATGGCGTGCCTCGAGATTGGGCTCGGCGGTCCAGGTCAGGAACGCCGCGACGTCGGTCGACATTTGCTCCTTCGTCGCCTTGGTGCCGTCCGCGTAAGCGACCTGACCGTCCGACGTCAGCGGTGGCGGCATCGCGATGTTGAGGTTCGCGAAATACGGATTGTAGTGGAGCCCGGTCGGCGTCTTGATATCCGGGAATTCCTTCAACAGCGCGGCGGGCTGCGTCGTGTAGCCGGTCAGCAGCGAATGGACATAGGCGGTGCCCTCCTCGCGCGCCTTGGTGATCAGCGAGAGATCGGGCGGCAGCGCGTTGTTGTTCGCGGCGCGCGCGGCGATCTCGTTGGCGAACGGCGACGGGAAGTGATCCGACGGGATATTCTTGCGCGTCGCGGGCTCGCCGGTCTCGGGGTTGATCGACGGCTGCTCGATCACCCACTGGTTGGCGATCGCCTTAACCTCAGGGTCGGTATAGCCGATCTTGGTCAGGTCGCGGAACGACACCAGCCGGAGCGAGTGGCAGGCCGAGCAGACCTCCTTGTAGACCTGGAACCCGCGCTGCAGCTGGCGACGGTCGAACTTGCCGAACACGCCGTTGGAGGCGAGCTCGAGTTCCTTGGGGTGCTTGTGCGCGACGCTCTCCGCGGTCGGTGCGACGGGGTCGGTGATGGCCCCGTAGACGCTGCCGAACAGCGCGATGCCGAGCACCAGCACGAAGGCCGCGCCGACGAAGGATGCGATGAGACGAACCATGTGTGTGTCCTCGAGTTCGTATCAGTGCGCGGCGTGCGGCGCGGAGGGCACGCCATGCGACGTGGGCGCCGTCGACAGCGCTGTGTGGGCCGGGCTCGTGCCGCCATGCTTGTTCAGCACCGCTTCGGTGATCGAGTTGGGCAGCGGCCGCGGACGCTCGGACCGCGAGATCAGCGGCAGGATGATCAGGAAATGCGCGAAATAATAGGCCGCGCAGATCTGGCTGAGGATCACGTAGAACGCGTTCGCCGGCGCACCACCGCAATAGCCGAGCACGAAGATGTCCGCGACCAGCACCCAGAACGCGATCCGCGCCTTGGGACGATAGTTCATCGAACGAACCGGCGAGCTGTCGAGCCAGGGCAGGAAGAACAGCAGCAGGATCGAGCCGAACATCGCCAGCACGCCCCACAGCTTCGCCGGCAGAATGAAGTCCGCGGTGAAGGCACGCAGGATCGCGTAGAATGGCCAGAAATACCATTCGGGGACGATGTGCGCGGGCGTCGAGAGCGGGTTCGCCGGGATGTAATTGTCCGGGTGGCCGAGATAATTCGGGAAGAAGAACAGCAGGCTGGCGAAGATCAGCATGAAGATGCCGAGCCCGAAGCCGTCCTTCGCGGTGTAGTAGGGGTGGAACGGAACGGTGTCCTGCTCGCCCTTCACGTCGACGCCGGTCGGATTGTTCGAGCCGGGGATGTGCAGCGCCCAGATGTGCAGGATGATGACGCCCGCGATGACGAACGGCAGCAGGTAATGCAGCGAGAAGAAGCGGTTGAGCGCGGCGTTGTCGGGCGCGAATCCGCCCAGCAGCCAGATGCGGATGGTGTCGCCGACCAGCGGGATCGCCGAGAAGAACCCGGTGATGACCTGGGCCCCCCAGAAGCTCATCTGGCCCCAGGGAAGCACGTAGCCCATGAACGCGGTCGCCATCATCAGCAGGAAGATGACGACGCCGAGCAGCCAGACCATCTCGCGCGGCGCCTTGTACGAGCCGTAATAGAGCCCGCGGAAGATGTGCGTGTAGACGACGATGAAGAACATCGAGGCGCCGTTGGCGTGCGCATAGCGCAGGAACCAGCCCGCATTGACGTCGCGCATGATGCTCTCGACCGAGTCGAATGCGACCGCGCCGTTGGCGGCGTAGTGCATCGCCAGGACGATGCCCGTGATGATCTGGATCGCCAGTGCGGCACCGGCGAGCACGCCGAAGTTCCAGAAGTAATTGAGGTTGCGCGGGACGGGATAGCCGCCGCCGAGTGAATTATAGACGAGCCGGGGAACGGGAAGCCGCTCATCCAGCCACCGCGTCAGCGGCAGCTTCGGTTCGTATTGCTTGGCCCAGGGAAAGCTCATGTCGTTTTCCTCAGCCTACCGTGACGACGGTGTCGGAGTTGAAGGCATAGTCCGGAACGTGGAGGTTCGACGGAGCGGGGCCTTTGCGGATGCGCGCGGCGGTGTCGTAGGCCGAGCCGTGACACGGGCAGAAATAGCCACCGAACGGCCCCTTGTTCTCACCCGCGCCCGCGCCGAGCGGGACGCAGCCGAGGTGGGTGCAGACGCCCAGCGTGATCAGCCAGTTCTTCTTGCCCGCCTTGGTGCGCTGCTCCAGCGTCTGCGGATCGCGCAGCGTCGAGATGTCGACCGCGTCGGCTTCCGAGATTTCCTTCGGCGTCAGGTTGCGCACAAATAGCGGCTGCTTGCGGAACGAGGTCTTGATCGCCTGGCCCGGCAGGATCTTCGACAAGTCGATCTCGGTGGTCGACTGTGCGAGCACGTCTGCGCTCGGGTTCATCTGGTTGATCAGCGGCAGGACGATCGCGACCGCGCCTACCCCTGCAAAGGAGACCGCGGCGATGTTGATGAAATCACGGCGGCGAGGATCATGGGCCTCTTCGTGAAACGGCTCTGGCGATTCGCCGGGGGAACCATGTCGTCGACTGTCGCCATTCATCTCGCCCTTGCACGTTATTTTTTTCGTGGCCTGGCGGGGCTTCCGGTTTCGACGAACCGTTGCCCACCCTGCCCGACCGTCCCCACGGAGGCTGCGCTTTGATAGACGGCGGGGCGCGGGTTTGCCAACTGCAATTTGCTTTGGGTTACCGCCTTGCTAGGGGATCGGGCATGAGAATTGCCCTCTATCAGCCCGATATCGCCGGAAATGTCGGCGCGATCCTGCGGACCGCCGCGTGCATGGGGATCGGCGTCGACCTGATCGAACCGATGGGATTCACCTGGAGCGAGAAGGCGGTGGCGCGCTCGGGGATGGATTATGTGGGGGGCGGTCGACGTGGTGCGGCATGTCGATTGGGATGCGTTCCTGGCACAGGTGAGCGGGCGGATCGTGTTGCTGACGACGAAGGGCGCGGTGCGGCTGGATGTTGCCGAGTTCCGCGAGGACGATGTGTTGCTGATGGGGAGCGAAGGGACTGGGGTGCCTGAGGAGGTGCACGCGCGCGCCGATGTGCGGGTGCTGATCCCGATGCGGCCGGGGTTGCGGTCAATGAATATCTCGGTGGCGACGGGAATCGTTGCGGCGGAGGCGCTACGGCAGACGGACGGCTGGCCAAGCTGATCCTGCCTTCTGCGCCCCTCCCTGGAAGGGAGGGGTTGGGGGTGGGTAGGCCAGCTTGTGCCGCCAGCGTCCCACACTGCTGAAACCGACCCACCCCCAGCCCCTCCCCTTCCAGGGAGGGAAGCCAGAAGGAGGAGCCTCTTGCCAGAAGCGGCGTATCCCCTTTCACGCGTCGCTTGCTGGCGGTAAGACCCCCGCATGACCGAACTCGACCCCCCAGCAAGCCGCCGCCCGCCACTGGTTCGAATCCCTGCGCGATCGCATCTGTGCGGAGTTCGAGGCGATCGAGCGGGAGGCGGGCTCCGACGCGTCGTTCGAATACACGCCCTGGGACCGGATCGATCCGTCGGGAGAGCCCGGCGGTGGCGGTGTCCGCAGCGTCATGAAGGGCAAGGTCTTCGAGAAGGTCGGCGTCAACGTCTCGACCGTCGAGGGCACGTTCGAGGGTGACTTCGCCAAGTCGATCCACGGTGCGGGCGAAGACCCGCGGTTCTTCGCGACCGGGATCAGCCTGGTCGCGCACATGACTAACCCGCACGTGCCGGCGGTGCACATGAACTGCCGCTTCCTCAACACAACGAAGCGCTGGTTCGGCGGCGGCGGCGATCTCAACCCGCCCTTGCCGATCGAGGAGGACACGGCGGACTTTCACGCGACGATGAAGGCGGCGTGCGACGCGCATGATCCCGCGCACTACGAGCGGTTCAGGGAGTGGGCGGAGACCTATTTCTACATCCCTCACCGGAAGGTCGGCCGGGGCGTTGGTGGGATTTTCTTCGATCATCTCGATGGCGATTTCGAGAGCAATTTCGCGTTCACGCGCGACGTCGGCGAGGCGTTTCTCGACGCCTATCCGCGGATCGTGCGGCGGCGGATAGATACGCCGTTCGATGCGGCCGACGAGGCGCGGATGCTCGAGTGGCGCGGGCGCTATGCCGAGTTCAACCTCGTCTATGACCGCGGGACGCTGTTCGGGCTGAAGACCGGCGGCAACATCGATGCGATCCTGATGAGCCTGCCGCCTCGCGCGACATGGTCGTGATCCAGTGGCGCTGATCCCGGTTGCCGACGACGTCCTTGCGACGATCGTCACGACGCTGGAAATGCGCAAGCGACCGCCGCTGCGGCCGAGCCCCGGATCGCGGTTGCGGCTGGTGAAGTGGGAGCGGCCCGCGCTGGAGAAGTATCGCGCGCTGTTCCGGCGGGTCGGGAGCCCGTGGCTGTGGTTCTCGCGGCTGGTGATGGCGGACGATGCGCTGTCGGCGATCGTGCATGATCCGGGGATCGCGGTGTATGCGGTGATCGATCCGGCGGGGATCGAGGTCGGAATGCTCGAACTCGATTTCCGCGAGGCGGGGGCGTGCGAGATTTCGTATTTTGGGTTGATCCCGGAGTTGGCGGGGCAAGGTCATGGGCGGTGGCTGATGGCCGAGGCTTGCGCGCGGGCCTGGGCGAAGGGGGTGGAGCGGGTCTGGCTGCATACCTGCACGCTCGATCATCCGAGCGCGTTGGGGTTTTATCGGGCGCAGGGGTTCGTGGTGGTGAAGCGGACGATCGAGACGTTTCCGGACCCGCGGGCGTCTGGGTTGCTGCCGCAGGAGACGGCGCCGCAGATCCCGTATCTGGGGAAGAGTCCTGAGGACTAACGCACTCGATCACGCCCAGCCCAGCTTTACTCCCCCGGCGCAGGCCGGGGTCCAGTTGGGGGACGGTGCTAACGAAGGTGGCGCGTCGTTACTGCGACCTCTCCAACTGGGCCCCGGCCTCCGCCGGGGAGGTGCTGTTCTACTTGGCGGACGGCCCCTTACCTTGCCAAACGCCGGTAAGCGGAGATCGCGATCAGGGCCATCGCTATACCGGCCGCCATGGCCGCCACCGCGGCGCCGGCATCGACGATCGCGAGTGCTACCGGGTTGGCCTGTCCGCCTTCGCGGAGGGCTCGGTCGGCCATCATGAACGGCGCGCCGACGAGCCAGCCGCTGATGTAGCTGAACGCCGCCAGCCCCATCAGCGGTAGCCCCGAACCACGGCTGAGTACGAGACTGCGACGGATCGCAGCCAGCGCACCGAGCGGGGCTTCGGCGAACAGCGCCGGGCCGGTCAGCATCGTCCGGCCGAGGATGTAGAGCCCCGGGATCGCGTACAGCAGCAGCCCCGCCCCCGCCGGCAGCGACACGATCACCATCGCCAGCAGGAAGCGCGGGAATATCCGGAGGCAGCGCGTCAACGCCTGCCGCAGGTCGAGATGCTCACGATCCAGATACAGCGCGTAGAACAAGGACGTGCCGAAGAAGCTCATCACATAGGCGAGCAGGTACCAGCCGCCATGCGCCGCCGCCCAAGTCTGCACCGCATCGGCCCAGACCATCGCCTGCGCCTCATTATTGCCCGCCGCCGCGTCCGGCATCGGCGGATCGGGCACGACCAACGCGAGCGCGAAGGCAGGCAGGAACAGGAACGGTGCGGCGATCCGCAGCAACAGGTCGCGGTCGCGCTTGAACAGCGTCCAGGCGTCGGTGAGAACGGTCGCGAAATCGAGCTTCATCGGGGATTTCATTCCTGGGGGAAGTTTCTCTCTGACCGCGACGTAGAGTTGCGCGGTGAAGACCGCGGCGAGCGCGGTGAAGACGGTGGTGACGATCGTCGCGACGACGCCCGACAGGAAGGTCGCGGTGGCGATTCCGTCGGCGCCGAGCGCGAGGCGGAAGATGATCCCGGTCACCGACTGCGCGGCCCAGGTGGACACGAGCATGACGATCGCGAACAGGATCAACACGCCGATGATCCGCCACGTCAGCCCCTTGGTGAGCTGGACCGAACGGCGGATCGCACCGATCCCGCGACGTTCGTTGAGGATGACGGGGTTGAGCAACACCAGTCGGGCGCCGATCCAGATCGCCACCAGCAGAAAGGCAAGCCCGTACAGCGCCACGAATGCCGCCGCATTCGCGCTGGGCGGGGTCATCTGGACGCTCGATCCGCTGGCCGCAGCCGCGAAATCGAACCCCGAATTGAGCAGGACGATCACCGGCGGCACCACGAACAGCGCTGCGACAAACGTCAGCAACATCGTGATGCCGAGCGCCGGGAGCACGCGCTTGCCCGCCACGCGACGCGCTTCGGCGGCGTTGGTGGCGGGATCCGTCGCGATCGCGACGATCGCCAACTGTGCCCAGATCACCGCGACCAGTGCGGCGATCGCCAACGTGGCGCCGACCAGCGCGAACGTCAGCGTGCCCGGCGTCGAGAAGGCGGCGAAGCCATCGCGGAGCACGCTCGGCAGCGCTATGCCAAGCAGCGCGATCGGTGCGATCATGTCGGTGCGCCCGTTCAGCACCTCAATCGTGCGATCCCAGACCGTTCCCATCTTCACGCGTGCGTTGACTATACCCGTCGTCGCGCCTGTCGTCGCCATGCCTGTGCTCCCGCCATTCCCGTTCCTGCGCGAGGTAGCCCAAGCCCTCGCGCTTGACCACATGGTTGAAGGGCTCGTCGCGGTTGCAACTTGCGGCACGGGTGCGCAATTGGGATCGGTGATCACCCCCTCCCCTCTCCGATATCGAATGGCGGACCAGCGCCGGCCTTACCCCCTATGCGGATGCGCTGGCCGAAATGGAGGCGCGCGCGGTCGCCGTCGGCACCGGTGAGGCGCGCGAACTGCTGTGGATGCTCGAACATCCGCCGGTCTACACCGCGGGCACCAGCGCCGAGCCGGGCGACCTGATCGACGCGCGCTTTCCGGTGATTCCGACCGGGCGCGGCGGGAAATACACCTATCATGGGCCGGGGCAGCGGATCGGCTATGTCGTGCTCGACCTGACCAAGCGCGGGCGCGACGTGCGGTGCTACGTCCACGCGCTCGAATCCTGGGTGATCGCAGCGCTGGGCGAGCTCGGCGTCGAGGCGTTCGCGGTCGATGGCCGGGTTGGCATCTGGACGCTCGATCGGGGTCGAGAGGCGAAGATCGGGGCGATCGGGGTGCGGGTTAAGCGGTGGGTGACGCTTCACGGCTTCTCGGTCAACGTCGACCCCGACCTGTCGCACTTTGGTGGTATCGTGCCCTGCGGCCTGCCGGAATACGGCGTTACCAGCCTGCAATCGCTCGGCATTCCGGCCGACCTTGCAACTTTCGACGCGGCCCTGGCGTTGACGGCCGATGCTTTCCTTGAAACAGTTTCTTGTCCTTGAGAAAACGAGGCTTGAGGGCAAAGCGTTATCGGATTAATGTCCACTACGATTTGGGTATTAAGGGCGAGCAGCCAGCCAAATCCTCTATCTAGGGAGCTTCCACATGCGTGCACTCATTTCCAAGGTTCTGACCGGTTCGCTGATCGCCAGCGCAGCACTCGCTGTTTCGGCTTGCGGTCCCAAGACCGAGACCACGACCGACAACACGATGGTCACCGACATGAACGCCACTGAGGGCATGGACACGATGTCCGACAACATGACCGCAGTCGACGGCGCGTCGAACGGTGGCATGATGGCCAACGACACCATGATGGCGAACGACACGATGATGTCGAACGATACCATGATGACGAACAACGCGATGACCACCAACGCAATGTAATTTCCGCAAGGAAACTACGACGTTGTGGAGGGCCGCCCGGGCAACCGGGCGGCCCTTTTCGTTATTGGCGATGTCCGATGGGTTTCGGCGATCGAAGCGCGTGCGGCGGCACCCCTTTAGCCCCCTCTGTCGAACGATCGTTTCGGCGCCGACGGATTTCTGACGTTCCCACCCGACAACGGCGTCGGACGACGGGTCGAAAAGGTTAAAATCGCTTGGGAGTTTCACGGAAACGCTTTAGATTCGATCACTTGGAATGCCCTGGGGAGGTTGGAATGAAGGTGTTGCGTACCGCGCTCGCGCTTTGCGTGGCGTCGAGCGGGCTCGCTGTGGCGCAGTCGGCGTCGGCGCAGTTCTTTTTTACAGTCGCGCGATTTCTCGGGCGCAGCCGTCACCGGTGAAGAATCCGACCTTGGCCAGGCCCTGCCCGGCGCGACGTCGGCGGAAATGCGGGCGGCGCTGGTGTGGCACATGCGTGCGGCGCTCAACGTCGCGGCGTTGCAGTGCCAGTTCGAACCGACACTGTTGACCGTGCCGAACTACAACTCGATCCTGGCCGACCACGGCGAGGAGCTGAAGGGGGCGTTCGACACGTTGACCAAATACTTCGTGCGCGTGAACAAGGCGGCGGGCCCCAAGGCTGGCCAGACCGCGCTCGACCAGTTCGGAACGCGGACCTATTCGAGCTTTGCCACCGTGGCCGCGCAGTACGGCTTTTGCCAGACCGCAGGGTCGATCGGGCGTGATGCGGTGTTCGCACCTCGTGGGCATTTCGCCGACGTCGCACTGGCGCGCTCGCGTGAGTTGCGCAACAGCCTGATCCCGTGGGGCGAGCAGCGCTTTCCCCGGTACATCGGTCGCGAACGGGGGGGCACCGATGATGATCCGCCTCGATCCGATCTGCTGGAACAAGAAGGGCGAATGGGTCGTGAAGAAGTGCGGCGCGCAGAACTGGCCGCCGGTCGGTTTGGGGATGGCGACTCGCTGAGAGGGTTGGCTCGGGGGTTGAGTGATCTGGAAAAGTACCTCCCAGTCCTCACCCTTCGCACCTGGCAACCGGCCGCCGGGCCTTCCCTTTGTTCAACATCCTGATCACCTAGCGTTACGCAATACCCACGCGAGAGCTGGAGTGGTGCGTGAGGCTAGGATTAGCGCAGACCGAGCAGCTTGTGCGTCTGGAGCGACAGTCGCCACTGCGGGCGTTCCATGACCAAGTCCACGCACGCCTCTCGGTTCGCATCCGCCCGGGGATCGTCGAGGGGCTGGAGCAGGAAGTTCTCGAAATCCCAGGTCTCTACCTCGTCGATGTCACTGCCCGGCTGCGGCCAGACGAGCTTCAGCTCGTGCCCGGCGCGCTGGACGACGATGCTGCCGGCCTTGGGGCTGATGCAGATCCAGTCGATTCCCGGATGCGCCGGGATCGTACCGTTGCTCTCCATCGCGATCTGGAAACCCTGCGCATGCAGCGCATCGACGATAGCGTCGTCGATCTGGAGCATCGGCTCGCCACCGGTCAGGACGACGAATCGATCGCGCACCCCTTCTCCCCAAAAAGCCCGCTACCGCTGACGCCAAAGCCTGCGCATCGGCAAACTTGCCGCCGCCGAGCCCGTCGGTGCCGACGAACTCGGTATCGCAGAACTTGCACACCGCGGTCGCGCGGTCCTGTTCACGGCCCGACCATAGGTTGCACCCAGCGAACCGGACGAACACCGCGCGGCGACCGGCGTTGACGCCCCTCACCCTGCAACGTGAGGAACATTTCCTTGACGGCGTAGCTCATGTCAGGCCGGCTTGACGGCGTAGCGCGTCGGGTCGGCGATCCCCGCCTCGTCGAAGCCGCGAGAACGCAGGCGGCAGCTGTCGCACTCGCCGCAATGCTCACCGGCGGGTGTCGGATCGTAGCATGACCAGCTGAGGCCTAGGTCGAGGCCGAGCCGCGTACCTTCGCGAACGATGTCCGCCTTGGTCATCATCTGGAGCGGTGCCTGGATGCGGAACGGTTCGCCTTCGACGCCGGCCTTTGTCGCGAGTTCGGCGAGGCCTTCGAAGGCGGCGATGAACTCCGGCCGGCAATCGGGATAGCCGGAGTAATCGAGCGCGTTGACGCCGATATAGATGTCGCGTGCGCCCGCCGCTTCGGCCCATCCGAGCGCGAGGCTGAGGAAGATCGTGTTGCGCGCGGGGACGTAGGTGACGGGAATGCCGCCGCCGTCTTCGGTACCCGCGCCGTCCTTCGGCACGTCGATATCGGCGGTCAGCGCGGAGCCGCCGAACGCGGAGAGGTCCATCGGCAGCACGATGTGGCGGTCGGCACCGAGCGCGCTGGCGACGCGGCGCGCGGCATCGAGTTCGATCCGGTGGCGCTGATTATAATCGAACGAGAGCGCGAGCACGCGCTGGCCGGCTTCGCGCGCAAGCGCGGCGGATACCATCGAGTCGAGCCCGCCCGAGACGAGGGCGACCGCAAAGGGAGCAGGGGATGTCATGATGCGTGTTCGCTAGGCCAGCGAGCGCAAAAAGAAAGGGGCCGCCCGGGGAGCGGCCCCGAGTTTGGCGCGGACACGCGCCAAAGGGGAGAAACGTGCTGAATAAGAGCACGTGACCAGTGGTAAGGGTGAGGCGTAAAATTGCGGTTAATGCTCGCCCCCTCTCCCCTCCGGGGGGAGAGGGAAGGAGGAGCCGTAGGCTACGGAAGGGTGAGGGGTGGTTGGGTCTGGTGTCCTGAGCCTCACGCCCCTCACCCTCCCACGCTTCGCGCGGGCCCTTCCCTCTCCCCTGCAGGGAGAGGGTTTTATTCCTCCACCGGCACCGGGAATTTCTTCGCGCAGAACGCACAGTCGACGATGATGAAGCCGGTCTCGTCCGCCATCGACTGGCGCTCCTCCAAGGGAAATTTCGAAATCACGCCCCGGATATAATCCGGATCGCAGCGGCACCCGCGCATGATCGGGATATCCGCCAGGATGCGGACGTCTTCCTCTTCGTTGAACAGGCGCCACACCAGCGTTTCCAGCGGCAACGTCGCATCGGTGAGTTCATCGACGCCCATCGTGTTGCCGAGCGTGGCGACATGCTCCCATTCCGGATGATCGAGCTTGGTATGCAGGCGCTCGCGCCCGTCCCTCGCCCTCCGGGAGGTGCTGGAGGAACAGCCCGCCCGAGATACAGCGACCGTCGGGGCCTTTCGCCATGCCGGTGCGGATCATCGTCGGAATCTGCTCGGACTGCGTGAAATAGCTCTGCGCGGACTGCGACAGCGTATCGCCGTCGAGGGGGACGATGCCCTGATAGCGTTCGTTGCTGGTCGCCATGTCGAACGTGATCGCGAGATAGCCGGCACCGAACAACGCGAACAGCGATGGTTCGGCGGGGGGCCTCGGCGAGCTTGTCCGCGTCATATTCGATATAGCCGCGCACTTCGCCGCCGCGATAGTCGCAGACGAGGAGCTGGACGACGCCGTTGTCGGTGCGCGTCTGCATCGTCAGCTGGCCGCTCGAATCCTTGAGCGTCGAACCGATCAGCGCGGCAAGCGTAAGGGCTTCGGCGAGCAGCTTCTCGATCGCGGGCGGATAGGCATGCGCGGCAAGCACTTCGTCGAGCGCGGTGCCGAGCCGCACAATCCGGCCGCGTGCACTGCGCGTCGGGATCGCGAAAGCCAGCGCACGGTCGAGATCGGTCACGTTGGGGTCGAATTTTGGCGTATCGTTCATCGTCCGCCAAATGGTGACCCTGCCCGTTCAGGTCAACCGATCTGCCCGAAGCACCAGCGCAGGACCGACTTCTGCGCGTGAAGGCGGTTCTCCGCTTCCTGCCAGATCAACGACTGCGGGCCGTCGATCACGTCGGGCGTGACTTCCTCGCCGCGGTGCGCGGGCAGGCAGTGGAGGAACTTCGCATCGGGCTTGGCGAGCGCCATCAGCGCGGCGTCGACCTGATATGGGGTGAGCGCCTTCAGCTTAGCCTCGGCGTGCGCCTGCCCCATCGAGATCCAGGTGTCGGTGACGACGATGTCAGCGCCTTCGACTGCCTCGCGCGGGTCGGCCACGACGCGCGCCCGACCCGACGACCGCGTGATGGCCTCTTCCTCTGGTTGGAACCCCTGCGGGCAGGCCGCGACGACGTCGAACTGCATCAGCCCGGCGGCCTCGACGATCGAGGCGAGCACGTTGTTGCCGTCCCCGAGCCACGCGATCTTGAGGCCGGGCAGCGTCTTGCCACTCTCGATGATCGTCAGCAGGTCGGCCATGATCTGGCACGGATGCGACGCGTCGGTCAGCCCGTTGATGACCGGGACCGAGGCGTAGTGCGCCATCTCCTCGATCTTGGCGTGATCGTCGGTGCGGATCATGATCGCGTCGACATAGCCCGACAGGATGCGCGCGGTGTCGGCGATCGACTCGCCGCGGCCGAGCTGCATCGAGCCGCCGTCGGACACGATCGAGGTGCCGCCGAGCTGGCGGATCGCCATATCGAACGAGAAGCGCGTGCGGGTGGAACTCTTCTCGAACACCATCGCGAGCGTGTGCCCGGCGAGCGGCGCGTCGGTGTCGGCGCGGCCCTTGGGGAAGCCGGCGCGGGCCGCCTTGCGGTCGAGTGCGTCGGCCAGCATCGCGGCGATGCCGTCGGCTCCGGCGTCGGTGAGATTCAGGAAATGGCGGGTCATAATATCCTCCCCGGCGTGGGGAGGGGGGACCGTTCGCATAGCGAATGGTGGAGGGGGGCCCCCACGAACGCGACACTTCGGGGCGATCCCCCTCCACCATGCTTCGCATGGTCCCCCTCCCCGTATCGGGGAGGATTTAAGTCAATCGTCGGCAGCGGGTACGTAGACTCGCGCGGCGGTCGACAGCTTGTCGATGCACTCGGCGATGTGGCTCTCGTCGATCACCAGCGGCGGCAGGATGCGAACGACGTTCTCGCCCGCCGATACCAGCAGCAGATTGTGGTGGTCGCGCGCGAATGCGACGAACGCCCGGCTGTCGCTCTTCAGCTTCAGCCCGAGCATCAGCCCGGTACCGCGGACGCTGTCGAACAGATGATCGTGGTTGGGGATCATCTGCTCGAGCCCCTGCCGCAACCGGTCGCCCATCGCCGTGACGTTGTCGAGGAAGCCGTCCTCGAGCATCACGTCGAGGATCGCCTCGCCCGCCGCCATCGCCAGCGGGTTGCCGCCATAGGTCGAGCCGTGCGTACCCGCGACCATGCCCTTGGCCGCCTCCTCAGTCGCAAGGCACGCGCCCAGCGGGAAGCCGCCGCCGATACCCTTGGCGACCGCCATGATGTCCGGCGTGATGCCGTACAGCTCGTGCGCGAAGAACTTGCCGGTGCGCCCATAGCCGCACTGGACCTCGTCCAGCACCAGCAACAGGCCGTGCTCGTCGCACGCTTTCCGCAGGCCGGTGAGGAACTCATGGCTCGCCTGGCGGATACCGCCCTCGCCCTGGATCGGCTCGACCAGGAAGCCCGCGGTGTTGTCGTCGATCAGCGCCAGCGCACCTTCGAGATCGTTGAACTTCGCATAGGCGAACCCCGGCAACAGCGGCTCGAACCCGTCACGCATCTTCGCCTGATTGGTCGCCGAGATCGCGCCGAGCGTACGCCCGTGGAACGCGGTGTCGAACGTGATCAGCGTGTGGCGCTGCGGATTGCCGTTGGCGAAATGATAGCGGCGCGCGGTCTTGATCGCACACTCGACCGCTTCCGCACCCGAATTGGTGAAAAACACGGTGTCCGCGAAACTGTTGTCGACGAGGCGCTGCGCGAGATGCTCGCCCTGCGGCGACCCGTACAGGTTCGACACGTGCATCAGCGTCGCCGCCTGCTCGGCGATCGCCTTGGTCAGATGCGGGTGGCCGTGGCCGAGCGCGTTGACAGCGATGCCGCTGGCGAAATCGAGATACTGCTGGCCGTCCTCGCCGAAGAGGTACGCGCCCTCGCCTCGGACCGGACGCACGCCACACCGCGGGTAGACGGGCATGAGCGGGGTGATGGTCACGACGGCAAGCTCCTTCAAACAGCGAGGGCGACCCTTATCGGCCGCCCGAACCGCCTGATACGAGCGCGCGACGCCGGGAGCAACACCACTTGCATCACCCACCAAAGCTGACCGAGATTATATCGCCGTCGCCCTGTCGCATCACCCTAAACAAGCGCATGCATCGGAAGACGCGGCGCCAGGATCCTGTGTGCTTTGATTCGATTCGAATGACCTCGTCGAAGTACAGGGGAGATAATCATGATCAAACTTACGATCGGCGTAGCATTGATATCGACCGCGATATCGCCGGTAGTCGCGCAAGACGTCCTGTCGGGTACTTGGAAGGGCGATATCAGTGCCAGTCAATTGTCCACCAAACCTTCCAGCACGTTGATAGACAAGGGCCTATATACCTGCGCCACGTGCAAGCCGGTCGTGAAGGTCGTCGCCGACGGTGGCTGGCATGCGGTGGCCGGACAGCCTTACTATGACGAGATGTCGGTAACCGTCGTCGATCCGGCGGTCGTGAAGTACGCGACGAAGAAGGGCGGCAAGATCGTCAGCGAAGCGACCGAAACGCTGTCGGCCGACGGAAAATCGATTGCGACGGCATTCAGCGAGACGGTGGGCACGACCGGAGTTCCGATCACCGGCACGTCGGTCAGCGATCGCGTTGCCCCCGCCCCTGCCGGCGCGCATGCCACGTCGGGCTCATGGCGCCAGACCAAGGATGCGCAGGTGTCCGACAGCGGGCTGACGTTCACGTTCGCGCAGGTCGGCAAGGTCGTGACCTATTCGACGCCGATCGGCATCTCGTTCGCCGCGACGATCGGCGGTCCGGCAGTGCCGGTGACGGGCGATCCGGGCTGGACGACCGTGTCCCTGACGCAGCCCAGTGCCCGCACGTTGCACGAGACCGATATGTTCGAAGGCAAGGTGACCGGCAAATTCCTCATGACGGTCTCGCCCGACGGCAAGACGATGAGGATCGACGTCAACGACATCAAACGTGGGAAGACGTCGACGCTGGTCGCCTACAAGCAGTAGGTGATCGTTTGAGAGCCATGACGGTGCCCAGCTAGGTCGTACTCCCGCGAAGGCGGGAGGCCGGGCTGGGCACCGGCCTTCGCGGGTGAACACAATGGGGGTGGCGAGCTTAGCGAACTCGGGCCGCCTCCGTGGCGTTTTCGGAGGGTTGCGATGCCCCCACCCGTTCCCGACACACGGCACCATTACCTCACGCGTCGATCGCCTCCTCGTCCATCCGACCCGCATTCTCCTGGATGAACGCGAAACGGTGCGCGGGATTGTTGCCCATCAGGCGGTCGACGAGGTCCTTCACCTGTGCGCGCTCCTCGTATTCCTGCGGAAGCGTGATGCGGAGCATGCCGCGTGTTGCTGGGTCCATCGTGGTTTCGCGGAGCTGGCTCGGGTTCATCTCGCCGAGACCCTTGAAGCGGCCGACATCCACCTTCTTGCCCTTGAACACGGTGCGTTCGAGTTCGGCGCGGTGCGCGTCGTCGCGAGCATACACGCTCTTGGTGCCGACGGTGAGGCGGTAGAGCGGCGGTTGCGCGAGGTAGAGATGCCCGCGGCGGACGAGCTCGGGCATCTCCTGGAAGAAGAACGTCATCAGCAGAGTCGCGATGTGTGCGCCGTCGACGTCGGCGTCTGTCATGATGACGATGCGTTCGTAGCGGAGCGTGTCCGGCGTGCAGTCCTTCCGCGTACCGCAGCCCAGCGCGAGGGTGAGGTCGGCGATTTCCTGGTTGGCGAAGATCTTGGCGCTAGTGGCCGACGCGACGTTGAGGATCTTGCCGCGGATCGGGAGGATCGCCTGCGTTTTCCGATCGCGCGCCTGTTTCGCCGAGCCACCTGCCGAATCACCCTCGACGATGAAGAGTTCGGTGCCCTCGGGCGAGTTGGCCGAGCAGTCGGTGAGCTTGCCGGGGAGGCGCAGTTTCCGCGCGGACGTGGCGGTCTTGCGCTTGACGTCGCGTTCCTGCTTGCGGCGCAGGCGTTCGTCCATCCGCTCCAGCACATAGTTCAGCAGCGCCTTGCCGCGCTCCATGTTGTGGCTGAGGAAATGGTCGAAATGATCGCGTACCGCCTTCTCGACGAGGCCGGCGGCTTCGGGGCTGGTGAGGCGATCCTTGGTCTGGCTTTGGAATTGCGGCTCGCGGATGAAGACCGACAGCATCAGTTCGCTGCCGACCATGACGTCGTCCGCGCTGATATCCTTGGTTTTCTTGTTGCCGACGAGATCGCCGAACGCGCGCAGGCCGCGGACCAGTGCCTGGCGGAGACCCTGTTCGTGCGTGCCGCCGTCGGGGGTCGGGATGGTGTTGCAATACCAGCTGTACGAGCCGTCGCTCCACAACGGCCACGCGACCGCCCATTCGACGCGACCCTGGGTTTCGCCGTTCGCGCTCGGGAAATCCTGCGAGCCCGAGAAGAAGTCGGAGGTCGCGCACTCGCGGCCGGCGATCTGGTCGCGGAGGTGATCGGCAAGGCCGCCGGGGAACTGGAACACGGCCTGCGCGGGCGTGTCGTCGCCGATCAGATCGGGCGCGCAGTGCCAGCGAATCTCGACGCCCGCGAACAGGTACGCCTTGGAGCGGACGAGCTTGTAGAGGCGCTGCGGCTTGAAGTTCAGCTCGTTGCCGAAGATCTCGGTATCGGGCGTGAACGCGACGCTGGTCCCGCGACGGTTGGGCGTGGCCCCGAGATGCTCGATCGGGCCGAGCGTCAGGCCCTTGGCGAAGCGCTGGCGATACAACTGCCGATCGCGCGCGACCTCGACGACGGTGTCGGACGACAGCGCGTTGACCACGCTGATGCCGACACCGTGCAGGCCGCCCGATGTCGCATAGGCTTTGCCAGCGAACTTGCCGCCCGAGTGCAGCGTCGAGAGGATCACCTCCAGCGCGGACTTGTCGGGGAACTTCGGGTGCGGGTCGACCGGAATCCCGCGGCCGTTGTCGACGATCGTCAGCCGGTTGTTCGCCTCCAGCGTGACCTCGATGCGCGTCGCGTGGCCGGCGACCGCCTCGTCCATCGCGTTGTCGAGCACTTCGGCGGCGAGGTGATGCAGCGCGCGTTCGTCGGTGCCGCCGACATACATGCCGGGGCGGCGACGTACGGGTTCGAGGCCTTCGAGCACCTCGATCGACGACGCGTCATAGGTGTTGGCGGCGGTTTTGCCGGCGCCGGGCGTCGAGGGGGACGCGAACAGATCTTCAGCCATGACGGGAACGTAGCCGCAGGCGCCGGACAAAGCCACAGGCTCCGTTTGTTCTCCCTGTGATCGAAAAGCCACATTGATTTAGATTGTTGCAGTGCGGGGATAAATTTTGCGGAACCGGCCGTTTATGAAAAACCTGTCATGAAGTTTTCGGGAGTGAATATGACTAAGACGATGATGGTGGCGCTCGCTGGCGCCGCTACGCTGGGTTTTGCTGCAATGCCTGTCGCGGCGCAGGAGATCACCGAAGACGCACCGTTCAGCGGCATCTATTTCGGTGCGGCCGGTGGCTATGACGTGCAGCCGAACGACGAAGGTTCGTCGATCCTGTTCGACCGCAATCTCGATGGCCGCTTCGGCGATGCTGTCACGACCGCCGCTGGCGCCAACGCGTTCTCGCCCGGTTTCTGCAACGGCGCCGCACGGAGCAGCACGGCTCCTGCCGTCGGTGGCCGTGGCTGCCGCAACGACAAGGACAACACCGCCTATTACGCGCGCGTCGGCATCGACCAGCAGCGCGGCAACATCGTCGTCGGCGTCGTCGGCGAGTTCGGCAAGTCGAACATCCGCGACAGCGTCACCGCCTTCTCGACCACGCCCGCCTTCTACACGATGACGCGCGACCTCGACTGGGAAGCCTCGATCCGCGGCCGCGCCGGCTACGCGGTCAACACGACGCTCTTCTACGGCACGTTCGGTGCGGGCTATGCACGCATCAACCGCGATTTCTACTCGAGCAACACCGCGAATGCCTATGCGCAGAGCGGCAAGAAGAACCAGTTCGGCATCACCGGCGGCGGTGGCATCGAGCAGAAGCTCGGCAAGAACATCTCGGTCGGCATGGAATACATGTTCCATCAGTATCAGGACGACGACGCGCGCGTCCTCGTGACGCGCGGCACGCAGCCTGCGAACAACCCGTTCGTGCTCGCGCCGAACACGGCCGGCACCGCGTTCAAGCGCTCGGATGACAACTTCCGTTGGCACAGCCTGCGCGGCACGGTGGCGTTTCGGTTTTGAGGCGCAGGGCGGCCTGCTCCAAGCTGGAGCAGGACTCGCCCAAGCCCGGCCGGCGCGGCTCGCCGCGGCCGACGACATGGGCTTTGCCCATGGCTAGCGTGATATGAAAAAGGCCGCTTCCTCACACGGGGAAGCGGCCCTTTCGTTGCTCGCTGTAGCTTCCGCCATTCGATAGCCAGTTGCCAGCCGCAAGCGTGTTTCCCCGCGAAGGCGGGGACCCAGTCTGGGCTCCCGCCTTCGCGGGAGAACAAGGAAGGGTGCCACCCCCTCCATGTGCCCCACCCCGGCGGAGGCCGGGGCCCAGTTGCGCAACGTTGTTAAACGCGGGCGGCGCTCAGTTACCGCGACCTTCCCAATTGGGCCCCGGCCTTCGCCGGGGTGGCACCTCTTGGAAGAGCCGTTTGCCATCAAATTAGAATGTTATCTTGGTCGCGGACCACCAAACGGCAGCGGCGGCGTGGGACGACGATCGCGACGGGGCAACTGTGCCTGGTACGCGTGGCCGCAGTGATCGACGCAATACGGAAAACCGGGGTTCACCGCCTTGCCGCAGAAGTGGAAGTCGGGCTCGCCAGGATGGCCGAGCGGCCATTTGCAGATGCGGTCGTTCAGTTCGAGCAGGCTCGTCTTGTTCGCCATCTCGGCCGACGGCTTGGCAGGCACGAGGCGACGCGGCGGGGCGGGCGTGCTCGGTGGCTGCTGCTCGCCGGGTGCCTGGCGGAGGAAGCCGCCGGGACCGACCGAGCGCAGGATCGGCTGGGGCGCTCGAACGGGGGCGACGACGGCCGGAGCCTCGTCCTCGTCTTCGTCCTCTTCGTCCTCAGGCTCGTCGGCGACCGGCTCGGGCTCGACCGGCGCCGCCGCCACGACGGGCGGTGCGACCGGGGCGGGCTTGGGGGCCTCGACCTTGACGGGCTCCGGTGCCACGACCGGCTCGGGCGACGCCGCAGCAGCCGACGCCGATGCTTCGGCAGCAGCAGCCGCCTTCGCCTCGGGATCGTTCGGCTTCACCGGCGACGGGCGCGCTTGCAGCTCGAGGCGGTGGGCCTTGCCGATGACGGCGTTGCGGCTGACGCCACCCAGTGCTTCGGCGATCTGGCTGGCGGTCTGGCCGGCCTCCCACATCGTCTTGAGCGTCGCGATGCGCTCGTCGGTCCAGGACATGTTCGTTCCTTAGTCTTGCTCAGCCGGGTTGCGGGCGGCAGCGGCAGCGATTACCCGCAACGCCTATGAGCAGCCAGCCCCCAATCGGTGAAATCCATTCGGCGGTGCATTCCGCCCCCGGCGTTCCCGTCATAAAGAGCGTGAACTGGGAGGGATTGCGAACCCTCTATATCAAGGAGGTGCGCCGGTTCTTCAAGGTGCAGCTTCAGACGGTGTGGGCGCCGGCGATCACGACGCTGCTGTTTCTGATCGTATTCACGATCGCGACGGGCGCAAAGAGCCCGGTTCCGGTCGATGGCCAGATCGTCGCGTTCGCCGATTTCATCGCACCGGGGCTGATCATCGCGCAGGGCATGATGGGCCCGGCGTTCGCCAATGCGAGCTTCTCGCTGCTCGTCGGCAAGATGCAGGGCACGATCGTCGATTACCTCCAGCCGCCACTGTCGACCGGTGAGTTGCTGGGCGCGTTGGTAGCCGGCGCGGTAACTCGCGCGGTGATCGTCGGGATCGTCGTGTGGGCGGCGATGGCGCTCTATCCGGGCGTGCACGTGACGCCGCATGCGCCACTCGCGATCATCTGGTTCGGGTTGCTCGGTGCGACGTTCCTCGCGCTGTTGGGCGTGCTGACGTCGATCTGGGCGGACAAGTTCGATCATGCGGCTGCGGTCACCAACTTCGTGATCGCGCCGCTGTCGCTGCTGTCGGGGACGTTCTACTCGGTCGATAAGCTCGCACCGGCGTTCCGCGCGTTCAGCCATGCCAACCCGTTCTTCTACATCATCTCGGGATTCCGATACGGGTTCCTCGGGATTGCCGACTCACCAGTGATGATCGGCGGGATCGTGATTCTGGTGATCGACCTGGTGCTGGCGACGCTCTGCTACCGGTTGCTGAAGAGCGGTTGGAAGCTGAAGAACTGATGTACAGACTCGCGCTCTGGCTGGTGGCGTTGGCGGTGGCCTTGCTGCCGGTCGGGGCGGTGGCGCAGGGTGCGGTGGCGGATCCGGCGTTGCGGGCGAAGGCCGATGCGCTGGTCGCGATCCTTGACGGGCGCGGCGCATATGACGCGTATTTCGCCGCGAGCTTCCGCGAGAAGGTGCCCAAGGCGGAGTTTGCGTCGATCGGCGAGAAGCTGAAGGCGACGCTGGGCGCACCGCAGAAGATCGAGTCGCTGACAGCGACTTCGGCGTGGTCCGCGGATCTGGTCGTTGGCTATGCGCGGGGAACGGCGAGCGTTCGGCTGGTGATCGACCCCGCGCCGCCGCATGCTGCGACCGGGTTGCTGATCACCGGCACGGGGGGCGCGCGACGATAGCCTGGCGAAGGTCGAGGCGGAGTTTCGTGCGCTGCCGGGGGCTAGCGGGTTCGGGCTTTACGCGCTCGGCGAGGGTAAGCCCGAGCCGATCCCTCGAATACCGTGCCGATGTCGCTGCACCGCTGGGGTCGGCGTTCAAGCTGTGGGTGCTGGCGGAACTGGCGCGTCAAATTGCGGCGGGCGAACGGCATTGGGAAGACGTCGTGAAGGTCGGGCCACCGTCCTTGCCGTCTGGCGTGTTGCAGACCTGGCCCGCCGGGTCGCCGGTGACGGTGCAGACGCTCGCGACGATGATGATCTCGATCAGCGACAACACCGCGACGGATACGCTGCTGACGACGCCTCGGACGCGCGAAGGTGGATGCGATGGCGGAGGCTGCTGGCGGCACCGTGCCGGTAATGACGACGCGCGAGATGTTCGCGTTGAAGGGCGACCCCGCGCTGACGAAGGCTTGGGCGGCGGGGTCGGTGGAGGAGCGGCGGGCGCTGCTGGTCGACAATGCGGTGAAGATTTCGACAGCCAAGCTCGATCCTACCGTGTTCGCCGGGAAGCCGGTGGCGATCGACAGCGTCGAATGGTTTGCGAGTCCTTCGGCAATGGCGGGGCTGCTCGCTCGGTTGCGGGGGGCGGATGCTACGACTCGGGCGGTGCTGGCGGTGAATGCGGGGGGTCGATCCGGCGATCGCGAAGCGGTTTGGGTATGTCGGGTTCAAGGGTGGTGGCGAGCCGGGGGTGCTAGCCTTGAACTATGTGGTGCAGGCGAAGGACGGGCGCTGGTATGCGGCGACCGGGAACTGGCACCGGACTGATGACGGCGTGAACGAGGTTCGGTTTGCGGGGCTGATGGGGCGGGCGCTGGCATTGCTGGCTGCGCGATAAGGTTCGCTACCCTGCCCCGTCTTAAAGGCCACCACCCCGGCGAAGGCCGGGGCCAGTTGGGGGGACGGAGCCAACTGAGGGCCGAGCGCCGTTACGACCACCTTTCCAACTGGGCCCCGGCCTTCGCCGGGGTGGTGTTATAGGTGGGAAAAGCGACGGTGACTAAGCCCGCCCGGCCGCCTGCCAGCTATCGGCGCAGAGCCCGTAGATCAGGCTGTCGCGCAACCCCAGATGCGTTTCCCACTCGTCGCGCAACAGCCGTTCACGACGGAAACCGAGACGTTCCAGCAAGGTGATCGACGCAGTATTCTCGGTGTCCGCGTCGGCGAACACGCGGCTGCGGCCTTCGGCGAACAGGCGATCGATCACTGCCGACACGGCCTCGCGCGCGATCCCTCGCCCCCACGCTTCTCGCGCGAGGATGAAACCGATCTCCGTCACCCCTGCCCCGTCCGCCTCGCTCCCCGAGACCCAACCGATCGCGCGGTCGTCGCCGGTGCGGGTGATCGCCCAGGTGCGCTGGTTGCCCGGCGCGGCCTCTTCGGCGAGGTAGGTGCGGACGTCGTCGACCGAGCCCAAGGGCCCGTCGGCGGAATAGGCCATCAGCTCCGCGTCGGCGAGCATCGGGTGCAACGCGGTCGCGTCGCCCTCGACCAGCGGGCGCAAGCGCAGCCGTCGCGTCTTCAGCACCGGCGACACGCCAGCGCGACGGGGTCGGCGCCCGGGTTGCCTCACGCGGTCAGGGCATCCACGAGCGCGCGGACTTTCTTCTGGCGCCACTGCGGGAGCGGGGCGACCAGCCAATAGCCCCCCTTCGAAGGCTGCGACTCGCCGATGAGACGGACGCGGGCCTGCGCGAGATCGCGGCGGGCGAGCAGTTCCGGCACCGTCGCGCGACCAAGACCAGCCGCCGCCGCGTCGATCGCGAGCCCGGCGTCGGTGACGCGGACCAGCGCGACGCCGTCCTCACCCGACCATGCGATCGACGCCTCAGTGTCGGTGCCGGGCTTGGCGATCGTCACCATGCCCTCCGATTCGAGCGCCTCACCCTCATGCTCGCCCGGACCATCGCCCCAGCGGATCGCGAGATCGAGATTGGCTTCGGTGAAGTCGACATTCTCGTCCGCGGTGATCAGCACGAACCGCAGTTCGGGATCGGCCTCGGCGATCTGCGCGAGCCGCGGCATCAGCCACTTCTCGGTCAGGTCGCGCGGCGCCGCGATCGTTAGCGATTTGGAGGATTGGCCTGCCTGCATCGCGCGGACGGCCTCCTCGAACTGGAGAAACCCGCCGCGGAGCGCACCGAGGCCCGCTTCCGCCTCGGGGGGTCAGTTCCAGCCCGCGCGTGGTGCGACGGAACAGCACGACACCGAGCGTATCCTCCAGCGCGCGAATCTGCTGACCAACCGCCGCCGGCGTCACCGCCAGCTCGTCCGCAGCGCGCGTGAACGACAGATGCCGCGCCGCCGCGTCGAGCACGCGCAGACCGTTGAGCGGGAGATGCGTGCGCTTCAATTGAGCACCGCGGGCGCGAACAGCGAGAAGCGGGGAATCTCGACCGCGAACACGGCGCCGTCTTCGCGAACCATCTGGTAGCTCCCCTGCATCGCACCCGACGGGGTCGCGAGTGGGCAACCCGAGACGTAGTCGAAGCTCGCGCCCGGTTCGATCACCGGCTGTTCGCCGACCACGCCTTCGCCCTCGACCGAATGACGCGCGCCGCGACCGTCGGTGATCACCCAATGGCGGGTGAGCAGCTGGACGGTCTCGGTGCCCTCGTTCTCGAGGCGGATGTGATAGGCCCAGAACCAGCGGCCCCGCTCGGGCTCGGACTGTTCGGGCAGATAGCTGACCGACACGCGCACCGTCACCCCATCGGTCGTCGCCGCGTTGGGGAACAGCGCCTTCATAAACCCGCCTGCCTAAGCGCCTGATCGAGATCGTCGATCACGTCTTGCGCATCCTCGAGCCCGACGTTGATCCGCAACAGACCCTCGGTCACGCCCATCTCGATCTGCTTGTCGGGCGACACGCTCGCGTGCGTGGTCGAGGCGGGATGCGTCATCAGCGAGCGCGAGTCGCCGATGTTGTTCGAGATATCGACCAGTTCGAGCGCGTCGAGCAATGCGTGCGCCTGTTCGCGCCCCTCGACCTCGAACGCGAAGATCGGGCCGCAGGCGTCCATCTGGCGCTTGGCCAGTTCGTGCTGGGGATGGCTCGGCAGAAAGGGATGCAGCACGCGGGGGACGCGGCCTTCGAGGAATTCGCCGACCTTCATCGCGTTCTCGGACTGGCGGTGGATACGCAGGTCGAGCGTCTCGAGGCCCTTTAGCACAACCCACGCGTTGAACGGTGACAGCGTCGGGCCGGTGTTGCGGGTGAACGGCAGCAGCGTGTTGGTGATGAAATCCTCGGTGCCACAGACTGCACCGGCGAGCACACGGCCCTGCCCGTCCATCATCTTGGTCGCGCTGTACGCGGTGACGTCCGCACCGAACTCCATCGGGCGCTGCAAGGCCGGCGTGGCGAAGGCGTTGTCGACCACCGTCGTGATGCCGCGTTCGCGCGCGATGTCGCAGATCGCCTTCAGGTCGGCGATATCCATCGTCGGGTTGGCGGGCGTCTCGAAAAAGAACACCTTCGTCTCGGGGCGGACCGCGTCGAGGAACGCCTGCGGATCGCGCGCATCGACGATCGTCGTGGCGATCCCGAACTTCGGCAGCAGCGTGTCCGTGAGCCAGCGGCACGATCCGAACGCCGCGCGGCCGCCCACGAGGTGATCGCCGGTCTGGAGCTGGCACAGCAGCGATGCGGTCATCGCCGCCATGCCCGTTGCCATCGTCCGGCACGCCTCGGCGCCTTCCAGCAGCGCGATACGCTCCTCGAGCATCTGCACGGTCGGGTTCTGCAGCCGGGAGTAGGTCATCCCCCTCCTGCTCGCCGGCAAAGCGCGCCGCGGCGTCGCCCGCCTTGTCGTAGCAATAGCCCGAGGTAAGGAACAACGCCTCCGACGTCTCGCCATATTCGCTGCGGGCGGTGCCGCCGCGGATGGCGCGCGTAGCGGGACGCCAATTCTGAGTGATCGAACGATCCTGGCCGGTCTTGCGCTTCATGCGCGCCGCTTTGCCGGGGGAGCCGCGATGACAAGCCCGGGGACAAGCCTTGCGGGTGTGAAGAGGGGTGCGGAGTATCTCGATCCTCCCCCGCCAGGGGGAGGTAGCGCCGAAGGCGACGGAGGGGGGAGGACCACACAACCGCGGTTACCCTTTCCTCCCCCTCCGTCTGGCAAGCGCCAGCCACCTCCCCCTTGCGGGGGAGGATCAAAGATCCGACTAGTACCGGCCCCAGGTGAATTTCGACGACAGCGCGTAGTTCCAGACTGCGCCGACCAGCACGCCGATCAGTGCCGAGGCCGCCCAGGCCCCGTCCCTCATCTCGTACAGGAACGCGGCGATGCCGACGTTGGCGACCGCGCCGACCGAGCAGATCACCGCGAACGACACCCAGCCGTCGACCAGTTGCCGCCACCCCTTCAACCGCCGATCACGATACGTCAGCGCGTTGTTGAGGAAGAAGTTGAAGGTAAGCGCCGCCAGCGTCGCGACGATCTCGCCGACCAGGAAGTGCGTGCCGAACCCGACGAACAGCGCGGTCAGCACCGCCATGTGGATGCCGACGCCGAACACGCCGATCGCCGAGAACATCGCGAACCGCACCGGCACGACCCGCCCGAACATCCGGTCGTAGATCGCGATCAGATATTCCATCGCCACGACGTGATCGAGCTTGCTCTCGCCCTCGGTCCGGCACCGGAAGGTGTAGGGCACTTCGACGAAGCGCAGCGGCGTCGGCGAGGCGGTGAGCAGGTCGAGCAGGATCTTGAAGCCGATCGCCGACAGCGACGGCGAGAGGTGGCGGACGATGTCGGTGCGGATCATGAAGAAACCGCTCATCGGATCGTTGAGATCGCATTTCAGCACGCGGCGTGACAGCTTTGTGGCGAGCGCCGACTTGGCGACGCGGTCGCTGTCCCACTCGCCGGTGCCGCCGCCGCTGACGAAACGCGAACCGATCACCACGTCGGTATCGCCGTCCTTCAACAGGTCGAGCATCGCCGGCAGCAATGCCTCGTCATGCTGGAGATCGCCGTCGATCACCGCGACGACCGGCGCGGCGGTCGCGCACATGCCCTCGATGCATGCCGACGACAGCCCCCGCCGGCCGATCCGCTGGATCACGCGCACCCGCTTGTCGAGCCGGGCAATTTCGCGCGCGGCGTCGGCTGTGCCGTCGGGACTGTCGTCGTCGACGAAGATCGCTTCCCAGTTCAGCCCGACCAGTGCCTGGTCGAGCTTGGCGATCAACGTCGCGACATTGGACTTCTCGTTGAACGTCGGGATGACGACCGCGAGTTGCAGCAGGTCACCGATCACTGGGCGGTCAAACGAGGTTAGCCAGCACTGCATCGCCCATGTCGCGGGTCGACAGCGTGCCGCCCAGATCGGGCGTGCGCACGCCGCCGAGGATCGCGGCAGCGACGGCCGCTTCGATGCGGTCCGCGGCTTCGGGCAGGTCGAGCGAGTGGCGCAACATCATCGCCGCAGACAGGATCGCGGCGCACGGATTGGCCTTGCCCTGGCCGGCGATGTCGGGCGCGCTGCCGTGGATCGGCTCGTACATGCCCTTGTTCGAGCCGTTGAGCGCGGCAGACGGGAGCATTCCGATCGAGCCCGCGCACATCGACGCCTCGTCCGAAAGGATATCGCCGAACAGATTCCCGGTGACGATCACGTCGAACTGGCCTGGATTACGCACCATCTGCATCGCCGCGTTGTCGACGTACATGTGGCTGAGCGCGACGTCGGGATAGTCAGCCGAGATCTCGATGACGACGTCGCGCCAGAGCTGCGAAGTCTCGAGCACGTTGGCCTTGTCTACCGAGAGCAGCTTGCCCTTGCGAGTGCGCGCTGTCTCGAAGCCGACGCGGGCGATGCGCGCGATCTCGGCCTCGTCGTAGCGCATCTCGTCATGGCCTTCACGCAGGCCGTCGGCGGTGGTGCGGATACCCTTCGCACCGAAATACACGTCGCCGGTCAGTTCGCGGACGATCACCATGTCAATCGACCGGGCGATCTCGGGGCGGAGTGCGGAGGCGTCCTCCAGGCCCGCGAACAGCTTGGCGGGACGCAGGTTGGCGAACAGGCCGAGCTCCTTGCGCAGGCCGAGGATGGCTTGCTCGGGGCGGAACTGGCGTTCGAGCGCATCGCAGTCGGGATCGCCGACCGCACCGAACAGGATAGCATCGGCGCGGCGGGCGAGATCGAGCGTCTCGGGCGGCAGCGGATGGCCGACCGCCTTGTACGCGGCACCGCCGACGAGGCCTTCCTCATAGGTCAGGTCGAGACCGAGCGGATCGAGCACGCGACGCGCCTCCGCCGTGACTTCGGGTCCGATGCCGTCGCCGGCCAGTATCGCGATCAAGGGCATGTGCGTTTCTCCTGCGCGGCCCCTTGCCGGGCGGTGCGCGCTCACGCAACCGCCCTTTTGAGGCGATCGACCAGCCGGTCGCGCGCCGCCAACGGATCGGCGCGACGGTCGACGAGGATGTCGCGGGCGAGGAAGTGACCGGTCAACCGCAGGCCGTCGAAGATGTCCGGCCATGCCGCTTCGCCGCCTGCCAGCAGGAAGTCGGGTAATCGCAGGAGCTTGCTTTCATACCCGAACGCCGCCCCACGCGAGACGGCTGCGCCGCTCTTGGGCGACACGAAGCCAAGATCGTCCTCCGTTCCGGTCGCGACGCAGCGGTCGAGATCGAGTCCGAACCCCAGTTCCGCCAGCACCAGTAATTCGTACCGGACCAGTGCCGCCGCCCAGCCACGCGCAGATGGCGCGCTCTCGATCGCACCCAGCACGCCGTCGAGCGCGTCGTGGATCTGCGGATAGGGCTGTGCTTCGGGGGAGAGCGGCGGCGGCCAGCGCGGTGGCCCATTCGAGCGCACCTGCGGCGAGCGGTTCGCCGTGCAGCGTCGCGCGGCTGTGGACCAGCTCGGCGGTCAGCGAGGCGAGTTGTTCGCCGGTCCGCGCACGCCACTCGCCCTGGATCACGTTCGCCTGGAGCAGCACCGGTCGCATCGCGCGCGACCGTCCACCGCGGACGTAGCCGGGCTGAACGCCATCGCTACGGGTGAGCGCACGCACGATCGCGCCGTGTTCGCCATGCTGGCGAACGGCGACGACGATGGCGGAGGCGCGGAGATGCATGGGTTACCTTGTACCGCTCTCGCTCGAAGGAGAGGAGAGATTTAGCCGCAGATCGTCTCGGCCATGGCAAGCGTTCGCAAGCCGAACCGAACCCTCTGTGCCACGACCGAGGCGTGTCAGGTGCGCCGCGACCGGGGGGCGTTCCGAAATCCAGTTCGACCACAGCTGCTCCGCCTGTCGCCAGCGCGTGCGCACCGGGTCGGGGCCAAGCGGGACGTCGCCACGGTCGAGTTCGAGCACCGGGCGATCGGTGAAATGCGTGGTCGGCAACACGTCGCGCATCTCGGCGAGCATGGTGCACAACGCCTGGAAGCGGCGGACATGGACCGCGTTGGCGCGCGTGCCGCGGCGGTTGGCGAGTTCGAAGCCGTGGCTGACGATCGTCACCGCGGAATGATGCGACACCGCCGCATGTTCGAGCGCGTCGTAGCTTTCGCCCGCCGACAAGGCGCAGAGCTGGAAGGTGCGGATCCGGCCGCGGAGGTCCTCGATCACCGTCACCGGGACTTCGGTGATGCCGGTGCCGTTCGCGCGGCGGACCGGGGCGATCTGGCGTGCCGGGAGCGAGATACGGCTGGTGTGCGGCGCCTCCGAGCCGTTGTGGCTGCTGTCATAGGCGAAGCCCAGGCTTTCGAGTGCCGTCAGCGTGTCGTCGTTCGCGGCATAGCTGCCTGCGCGAAACGCGATCGGGTGCGGCGCGCCGGCCTCGACCAGCAATTCGGTCGCGCGAACGAGCAGGTCGATCTGCTCGGCAAGGCTGTACGTGTAAAGTTGGAACCGGTCGTGCGCGACTCCGCGATCGCCCGCTCGCGCGCTGGTCCAGTTGGGGTGGAGGTGGAGCTGGACCTCCTGGCCTGCGTCCAGGATCGTCTCGATCATGCGGCGGATCGGCGCCGGTCCGAACGTGATCGCGGGCATCGGGTCGACGAAGAAACACGCCTTCAGATTGTGCCGGGCCAGCTCTGCCAGTTGATAGCCCAGCCCTACCCCGGCCGGTTCCAGCGACCGCGCATAGATCGCGTCGCAATCCAGACCGGCGGCATGGTGGCGCCACGCGAACTCGGTATCGATGGTCAGGAAAACAGGCGTAGTCACGGATTAGTATGTAACAATCAGTAGTGAAAATGGCGTTGTGATTTTATACAAATCACCTTGATTTGAGTTATATTTTTTTCCCGATCCGGGACGTCATCATTCTTTTGCACGCACGGCGAAACGCTAGCTCCGCATCGCCAGAAAAATCTGCTCGCTACCGCGAATGATAAAAGTCGTAGACTTGCTGGGCTACGCCTGCCGAAACACCCGGCGCCTGTTGCAGGTCCTGCAAGCTCGCGTTGCGCACCGCGCGGCCGGTGCCGAAGTGCATCAGCAGCGCCTTCTTTCGCGCCGGGCCGATGCCGGGCACCTCGTCGAGCGGGCTGGCGCCGATCGCTTTGCTGCGCTTGTCGCGGTGGACGCCGATAGCGAACCGATGGACCTCGTCGCGCAGCCGCTGGAGGTAAAATAGCACCGGGGCGTTGACCGGGAGCTGGAACTCGCGGCCGTCGAGCATGTGGAACACCTCGCGGCCATCGCGGCCGTGTTCCGGTCCCTTGGCGATCCCGACCAAGCACACGTCCTCGACGCCGATCTCCTCGAGCGCGGCTTTCACCGTGTTAAGCTGGCCCTTGCCGCCGTCGATCAAGACGAGATCCGGCCAGTCGCCCGAATCGCGATCGGGGTCCTCGGCCTGCGCACGCGAGAACCGGCGGGTGAAGACCTCACGCATCATCGCGAAATCGTCGCCCGGCGCGGTATCCTTGTTCTTGATGTTGAACTTTCGATACTGGCCCTTGCGGAAGCCCTCGGGCCCCGCGACGACCATCGCGCCGGTCGCGGCGGTGCCCTGGATGTGGCTGTTGTCGTAGATCTCGATGCGTTCGGGCGGCTCGGCGAGGTCGAACAGATCGGCGACTTCGCGCAGCAGCTTGGCCTGCGTGGTCGATTCGGCCTGGCGTCGCTCGATCGCCTCGATCGCGTTGCGCTTGGCCTGGTCCATCAGGCGACGGCGATCGCCGCGCTGCGGGACCTGCAGCGTGATCTTGTAGCCGGCGCGTTCGCCTAGTGCTTCGGCGAGCAGCGCGCCTTCCGTCAGTTCGCGGTCGAGCAGGATCTGCTTGGGCGGCGGGACCTCCCTCGTAGAACTGGCCGAGGAAGCTGGTCAGCACCTCGTCCTCGGGGACGTCGTTGGTGTGTTGCGGGAAGAAGCTGCGATGCCCCCAGTTCTGGCCACCGCGGATGAAGAACGCCTGGATGCCGATCAGCCCGTCCTTGCACGCCATCGCGAAGATGTCGGCGTCGCCGACGCCCTCTGCGTTGATCGCCTGCGTGCCCTGGATGAAGGTGAGCGCGCGGAGGCGATCGCGGAGCAGCGCCGCGAGTTCGAAGTCCATGTTCTCCGCGGCGGCCTGCATCTGCGCGCCGAGCTTCGCCTGCACGCCGGTCGACTTGCCGCCGAGGAAGGCCTTCGCATCCTCCGTCAGTTCCCGATACGCGGCCTCGTCGATCCGGCCGACGCACGGCGCCGAGCAGCGCTTGATCTGATACAACAGACACGGTCGGTCGCGGGTCTTGAAGAAGCTGTCGGTACAACTGCGCAGGAGGAACAGCTTCTGGAGCGCGTTGAGCGTATTGTTGACCGACCCGGCGCTGGCGAACGGCCCGTAGTAATTGCCCTTCGCGCGCCGTGCACCGCGGTGCTTCTGGACGCGCGGGAAGGCGTGGTCGTCGCGCAGGAGGATGAACGGGAAGCTCTTATCGTCGCGCAGCAGCACGTTGTAGGCGGGGCGATAGCGCTTGATGAGTTGCGATTCGAGCAGCAGCGCCTCGGCTTCGTTGTTCGTGGTGACGATCGTCATCGAGCGGGTCTGCGACACCATCCGCTGGAGGCGCTTGGTCAGCCGCTCGACCTGGACGTAGTTCGCCACGCGGTTCCGAAGCGCGCGCGCCTTGCCGACGTACAGCACGTCGCCGCGCGCGTCCTGCATCCGGTAGACGCCGGGGCGGATCGGCAGCGTGTCTAGCACGTTGCGGATCGCCGCTACGCCTGCCGCGAGGTCTGGCGCTTCACCACCACCGCGGACGGCGAACGTGGACTTGTCTTCGTTGAACCGGTCGGGGGAATTGGGGGGAGGACATCGTTGAGGAATCTAGGGAGTGCGAGGGGGTTATGCCAGCGGTCGCCTTTGGCGCTGGAGAAGTGATTTTCACGCGAAGGCGCAAAGGCGCAAAGAGAAGATCGATTTCGCGCAGAGGCGCAGAGGACGCTGAGAGAAGGGTCGATCGGAATTAGCGTCCGTTCTCAAACCGCCGAAGGCTCAAGATCCCTTTAGCAATCCGAAGAACAGTCCAGAGCGCAACTCCTCCGCGCTCTCTGCGCCTCTGCGCGAACCAATCTTCCTTCTCTTCGCGCCTTTGCGCCTTCGCGTGAAACAACCTTCTCGATGCCCTACGGGCGAAGGCAGCGGTCAGGTTTGGGCGAAGACCTTGGTGCCGACGATGCCGACGACGGTCAGTGCCATGAAGCAGGCCTGGATGCCGCTGACCTTGTCGCCGAACAGGATGACGCCGCCGATGATGACGCCGATCGCGCCGGCGCCTGTCCAGATCGCGTAGGCAGTGCCCGCGGGGAGGCCGCGCATGGCGAGCGCGAGCAGGCCCATGTTGACGAAGCTGAGGATGATCGGGACGCTGGAGGCCTGCCACGTGGCGAGGGTGGCGGCCCATTTGAGACTGAGCGCCCAACAGATTTCGGTGACGACGGCGACCGCGAGGATGAGCCAGGACATAGTTGTTCTCCAACGGGCTCAGATTGGAGACTCGGCCGCCGGAAACCCGGGAAGAGACGGCCGTCTGTGCAAAACAGGAAAAGCGCCGAGCGAACTACCGTTCCCCGCGGAGGCGGGGGTCCAGGGTTGCGGGCGCTGTCCGATGAGATCCTGGGCCCCCGCCTTCGCGGGGGAACGGCAGCGCATCTGGCGCCGCCCCAGATTAGTTCAGGCGGGCGAGACCGGAGATCGCGCGGTCGACCATCATGCGGTCGGCGGCAGCGTCGTGGTGCTCGGCAATCAGGATACCGGCAGCCTTCGCCGCGGCATCGGCAGCCCGCGCGCGGACTTCGGCAATCGCAGCGCGCTCGGCGGCAGCGATCTTGTCCTCGGCCATCTTCGCGCGACGGGTCATGAGGTCCTCGGCACCAGCCTTCGCCTTGGCGATGATCGCCGCGGCTTCGTGATGCGCGTGGGCCTTCATGGCTTCGGCTTCGACGTGCGCGGTCTTGGCCTTTGCCTCGTACTCGGTGCGGATCGCTTCGGCTTCGGCACGGAGCGCCTTGGCTTCGTCGAGCTGTGTACGGATGCCGGTGATGCGCTTGTCGAGCATCTTGCCGATCATCCCCGGAACCTTCTTCCAGATCATCAGCAGGATGACGACGATCATCGCCACCGCGACCCAGCCGGTCGAGGTTAGGCCGAGCGCGGTGGGATCGGGCACATGCTCGACGCCGCCGGGTGCGGCCGTGTGCCCCTGGAGGCCCTGGCTGTCGATCGCACCCTCGGGCGCCATGCCCTCGCCGTGGATGACCTTTGCGGCCGAATCTGGATTAGCCATGCGCCGTCGTCCTGCGTACCGCGTCGGTCGCCGCGTCCAGGCTGACCTGGAGGCCGGCGACCTTGGCGGTCAATTGCTGTGCTGCTTCGGCGGCGACGCCCTGCAAGTTCGAGAGCGCCTCGGCCTTAGCGTTCGCGACCGCCAGATCGTGATGACCCAGACGCTCGGCGAGTTCGGCGTCGGCCGCGTGGACCTGCTGCTCGAATGCGGTCGCCGCACGCTTCGCAGCGGCAGCCGTCTCGGCCTGCGCCGCAACGCGGGCCGCGTCCATTTCGGCCTGCCAGTTCGCCTGGACCGTATCGGCCTGCGTACGGGCAGCGAGCGCTGCCGCCAGATCGCCCGCGATTCGGCCTTCGCGCGAGTCCACGTTGGACACGATCTTTGGCACCATTCCCTTGCCGATCCCGAAATACAGGATGCCGAAGGTGAGGAGCAGCCAGAAGATCTGCGAGGCGTAGGTAGCGGCTATCTGGGAAATCTGGGGCATGTCGGTCCTTCGTGAAACGGCCGGGCACGGTCGCCCGGCCAATTCAGCGAGTTGTTAGGCGACGAACACGAGGATGATCATCGTGACGAAGGCGAGCAGACCGAGAAGCTCTGCTGCTGCGAAACCGATGAACAGACGGCCCTGCTGGCTGTCGGCTGCGCCCGGATTGCGGAGAGCGCCGGCGAGGAACTGGGCGAACACGTTGCCCACGCCGAGTGCTGCGAGGCCCATGCCGATCGCTGCGAGGCCGGCACCGATCATCTTTGCTGCTTGTGCGTCCATGGTAAATTCCCTTTGAAAATCAGTTGGTAAATAGAAAACTTAGTGAAGGTTAACCGCGTCGTTCAGATAGACCGACGTCAGCAACGCGAACACGTATGCCTGGATCGCGGCGACCAGCAGCTCGAGCAGCGTGATGCCGATCATCAGCAGCATGCTCGGCGCGCTCACCAGACCGATATACATCCCGCCGAGGTTCAGGCCGTTGATCACGAATGCGGCCAGCACCTTGAGCAGGATATGCCCCGCGGTCATCGCCACGAACAGTCGCAGACCGAGCGAGAACGGACGCACCAGGAACGACATCAGCTCGACCACGAAGATCAGCGGGATCATCAGCGCCGGCGTGCCGCTCGGCACGAACAGCGAGAAGAAGTGGAAGCCGTGCTTGCCGAAGCCGACGAGCAGCACGATCGCGAAGCTGATCAGCGCCAACACGCCGGTGACGGTCATGTGGCTGGTCACGGTGAACGGGTGCACGCCCGGGACGATGCCGAATGGCAGGAGCCCGATGATGTTCGCGAACAGGATGAACATGAACAGCGAGAAGACGTAAGGCACGAAGCGCTTGCCGCCGGGGCCGACATTCTGCTCGAGCATACCCGAGATGAAGCCGGTGAAGCCCTCGACCGCCATCTGCCAGCGACCGGGCACGAGCTCGCGCTTCATGCCACCGATCATGAACGCCCAAAGCGCGACCAGCGTCACCACCATCCACAATGCGGAGTTGGTGAACGACAGGTCATAGCCACCTACGATCCAGTGCGAGCCGAACGCCGGCTCGATCAGGAACTGGTGCATCGGATCGATCTTGCCGCCCTGTTCTGCCGCCACGTGGAATCCCTGCCGTCTTGATACGACAAACGCCCGGTTACTCCGGGCGTTCGCCTGAAATTCGAATGATCTGCCTGAACGCGACCGCTATCCCGAGGAACAGCAGCACGATCAGCCCCCCAAGGGCCAGTGCCGAACCAATGGTCTATCAACCACCCGATCAGCGCACTGCCGACGAGACTCCCGATGAGAGCAGAAATGACGCGATTGCCTTGCGAGTAACCCCGCTCGGCATCCGCCCCCCTTCTGCCCCTTTGCGAGCGTTTCCCGATGCTGCGCCTCTCGCAATCGCTCATCGAGCGCGGAAAGTCGCGGATCTTCAACACCCTGGGGGTCCTGTCCGGGTTCGATCTCCGCCACGCACGTTCCTCCACCTGATTTCGCATCGGGGAGGAAGCAAGCAGCGACGAGCGATCCCGCCAAGGCGCGGTCCGTTTAGAAAAGGGGGTGCAAGTCAACCGGTGTGACAGGGGTGTCATTAATGGGGCGTTCGATCCTCCCCCCGCCAGGGGGAGGTGTCGCCGAAGGCGACGGAGGGGGAGGACACGGAACCTACGTTTCGCGTGCCTCCCCCTCCGTCTGGCAAGGGCCAGCCACCTCCCCCTGGCGGGGGAGGATTTTAGTGCGGAGCGTCGGAACGGCCGCGCTCTTCGTCATCTCGGCGAAAGCCCGGACCTCGCGCCGTGGGGGAGTTCCCCTCTTCGTCACCCCGGACTTGTTCCGGGGTCCACGGTTCCGCACGCTCACGACTATCGAATATACGGAACCGTGGATGCCAGAACGAGCCCGGCATGACGGAGGTTCAAACGCAGCGCGAATCGCGTTCGGGGGCACCGGCGGTTCGGGTCTTCCAGACACCGTTCGGCGTCTTGTACTTCTCGCCGGGGTTGGTCTGCATGATCAGGTTGCAGCCACTCGTGAACGCGAGTTGCTCGACCGTCGCGCCGCTCGCCTGCGCCTTCTGCGTGTACGCCGACTTGCGCTGGATATTGATGTTGTTGACCAGCGCGCGAAGATCGCCGCTCGCCGCACCGACCAGGCCGAGATACCCGTCGGGCTGCTCGCCAACCTCGCCCCCGGCACGCGCCGCGGCGTAGGCCGGATCGCGCTGCGCCGACGCCGCCACCGAAAGGCCGCCGAGAACCGCGGCTGCGGCAATCATGACAATGACCTTCTTCATCTTAGAATATCCCCGGATTCTGCTGGATCAACGATTTCGCCTCGCCATCGAGACGATAGACCACTTCCTGCGTGACGTTGATGTTGAGGTTGATCTCGATCGGCTTGTCGGGCGCCGACACGTTGATGCAGCCCGACAAGGCCGCCGTCAGCCCGATAATAGCGATCGTCCTCGTCATCCTACGCAAGATCGGCCTTTGCTCCAGCTTCTTCAATCCTGTTTCGGTCATGGCACGATCCTGCTTGCGGGAGGCTGAATGGTTGGAGGTTTAGGAGGCGGCGGCGCGGCTTGCTGTTGCAGCAACGCCGGCAGGTTGCGCTGGATGAGCCGCTTCGGATCGTAGAAGCTCTGTGCCGAGTCGAGCAGCCCGCGGAACGGCGCCTTGATGCGGATATTGAAGATGAACGGCAGTTTCTGCAGGCGACGGACGATGAAGTTCGCCTTTGCCCCCTCACCCTGACTGATCCCGGCGAACCGCACGTCAGTGACCATTTCGCCCGCGAGCGGCCCGTTCATGCCGACTCGCAACGACTGGTAGCGGAGCGACTTCAGCGCCTGGAACGCGATGTTCGCCCAGACGCCGAGATCCTTCTGGCTGAGGTCGCCGACATAGGCGAGCGTGCCGCCGCCCGGCCGGACGCGCAGGTCGCCGCCCTCGATCCGGCCGCCGGTCTCGTCGAAGATCATCGGCAGCACGCCGTCGAAGATCCCGGTCGCGTCGAGATTCTTGAAATCGAACTGTTGCAAGAACTGGTCCGCCACCATGTTGGCGACGTGGAACGTCATTCGCCGCTCAGACTGCGCGGAGAAATCGAGCAGCGTCGGGTCAAGCGTCAGCGATCCCCCCGCGAACGGCCACCGCCCGCCCTCAACGCGCACGCGCGCACCCGGGAGCGTCTGGTAGCGGATCGTGCCGTCGGTGACCGGGATGCCGGGGTTGAGGGTACGGATCGTCGCCACTTGCCCCGGTGCGCTCTGGAGGTTGAGCAAGTCGGTGAAGCGGATCTCGGTGGCGATTCCCGTGACTGGGCCGAATGCGGCAGCGAGATCGGTCCCGGCGGTGCGGAACACGCCGGTGCTGGTCACGCCGTCGGGGTTCCAGGCGATATGCCCCTCGCCGCTGACCGATCCGTTGACGTCGGCGATCACGCCGAAGGTCAGCGGAGTGAGCGCGTCGGGTTGCAGCTTGTCCTTGGCGAAGGCGATCGCGGGAACGTTGAGGTCGGCCTTGCCTGCGCCGGCACCGAGCGCGTGGGTCAGCGTGACGTCGGCGACCTTGGTATTCGTGGTTGGTTCGAACAGCGTGCCCGCCGCGGTGATCGTGCCGTTGACCAGCGCGAGGGTCACGGTGCGTGCGGCGAGCGGCTTGAACCGTGGCGTCGGCGCGGCATCGGATACCCCCATCGCGCCGGTGAGGTTGAGCGCGCCATTGACAAGCGTCCAGTCACCGGCGGCTTCGCCAAGCAACAGCGGCACGTTGGCGATCTGTCCCGAGCCGCCGGTGAACGCGCCCGCCACGCCCTGCCCGGTCATGCGACCGGTGATCGTGCCGAAATCGAGCCGCGTGACGCGTTCGGGCGCGCCGATCCGGGTCTGCACGCCGTCGATCGCGAAGCCGCGATCCGCCAGCCGCACGGTCGCTCCCGCGGTCGCAAGTGTGATCGGGGTAGTGCCGAGCCGCCCACCCAGCTTGGCCGCGGCGATCTTCGCGCCGCCGCTGACCCGCGCGCCGTTGATCTGCACCAGCGCGCCATCAATCGGGCACAAGGTCAGCCGTGACGGATCGAGCACGAGGCCGGAGATCGCAAAGCGCTGGACTGCCAAAGGCACGCAACCGGTGTTGACGACCAGCCGCCCGCGACCGTCCCAAAGCGCCGCAACCGGCATCGACAGGCCATCGACCCGGTTGCCGGTACCGCCAGCGCCGACCGGTCCCCCAAGCGTAACGCGAGTCGCGATCGAGGTTGCCCCGCCCGGCGTCGCGCTGAACGTGACGGGCGTCAGCGCCAGTCGCGCGCCACCCGCCGCATAAGGCGCGATGGTGGCGACACCGCGGATCGCCGCGCCCGGTTTCGCCTGCGCCAGCGACACGCGCGCCTCGGGCAAGCCGCCGCCGCGCATCGCGAGAACCGTGTCGAGCCGCACCCCGCCGTTCGGCCAGCCGAACGCAACCCCGCTCCCGCCGCCAAGCGCCACGCGCGCACCACTGGCGGAGGCCAGCGCCAGACGCGACAGCTCGGCCCTGCCGTGCCCGCCGTCGATCCGCACGCGAAGGTCGGCGTCCGCGGCAAATCCGCGGCCGGCCTTCTGGACCGCCTGTGTTACCGCTTTAGCCAACGGCGCGACGGGCGTCCCCGCGGCCGCACCGCCGATACCCGCCAGCCCCGCGAGTCGCTTCTGCGCCACTGCCGCCCCGCTCGCCTGGACACGCCCGTCGAACGCGATCTGCTGCCCGATCCGGTAGGTGCCCGCGGACGAAACCCGCCGCGCGCCGCCCTCGGTGGTGCGAACCGTGTCGGCGGCGATGTCCACCTTGCCGCCGGTCGCCGCCGCGTTTCCCGTGAAGTCGACCGTGCCCCCAACACCAGCCAAGGTCGCGCCCGGCGTCTGCGCCGCGCCCGTCTTCAGCGTCGCCTTGCCCTGCCAGCGATCAAGCGCGGCGGAGAGGCCAAGGTCCAGATCGGCCACGATCCGCTCCGCCTGCGTCGTGCCGCAGGCAAGCCGCGACACGCGCACCGGCCCAGTGATCGTCGGTTTCGCCGCGTCGATCCGCAGCTTCACCGTCGCCGCGAGCCGATCGATCACGCATCCGCCGAGATCAAGCCGCTCGCTGATCGCTGCCAACGTACCGCGGAACCCGTCGTCGAGCTTGCCGGAACCCGCCAGCTTCAACCCGACGATTCCCTGCGGGGTCTCCAGCCGCATCCGCCCATCGGCGACCGATACGTCGAGCGCCGGCAACGCGAACGGCTTCCCCGACGGCGCCGGCAGCAACCTGTCGATCGCGCCAAGCGAGACCTTGCCGTCGACCAGCCGCCCGCGCAGCCGGACCTTCCCCGCGCGCACGCCCTCCAGATACGGCCCGGACAACCCGACGCCAGTCCGCGTCTCGACCCAGTCGGCGACCAGATCGGGATGCGCCGGATCGCCAAGCACAACGTTGGTCAACCGTTGGCCACCCAGCGCGAGGTCCGCGATGTCGTAGCGCGCGGGTACGCCGGCTTTGGCGAGTTCGCGGTCGATGAACCCCTCGGCGATTGGCTTCCTTACCAGCCACAGCACGACCAGCCCTGCGATCAGCAGCAGCGCGATCCCCCAGCGTAACGCGGCGGGCAGTCGCAGGACGGCGAGGATGGGCCCCGGGGTCGGCCCCCGTCTCGCTCGTCTCGCTCACCAACGCACTCCGCCATATTCGAGGTCTCTGCATAGGCGGGAGCGAGGGCGTCATGCAATTGCCCAGGGATGTGCTAGCATCGCAAAATGGCCGAACCGGACGAAGACGCTGACGTCCGGGGGACGATCTGAAGGGCCATCGCGGCCGCCTCCGCAAACGCCTGTTCGAAGGCGGCAGCGACGCGCTGCTCGACCATGAACTCATCGAATACCTGCTCGCGATCGCCATACCCCGCGGCGATACCAAGGCGCTCGCCAAGGCCCTGATGCGTGAGTTCGGCGGGATTGGCGGGGTGCTGACCGCGGATGCCGAGGCGCTCGGCCGGGTGAAGGGCATGGGCGAAATCTCTACCGCGGCGATCAAGATCGCGCACGCCGCCGCGATCCGCCTGCTGCAATCGCACGTCAGCGACCGTCCGGTGCTCGCCAACTGGCAGGCGCTGCTCGATTATCTCCGTGCCGACATGGCGCACCACGCGATCGAACGCTTCCGCGTGCTGCACCTCAACACCAAGAACATGCTGATTCGCGACGAGGTGATGAGCAAGGGCTCGATCGACCAGGCCGCGGTGTACGTCCGCGAAGTCATCCGCCGCGCGATCGACCTAGGCTCCGCGTCGATCATCCTCGTCCACAATCACCCGAGCGGGGACCCCTCCCCCAGCCGCGCTGACATCGACGTCACGCGGACGATCGCGGAGGCGGGCAAGCGGCTCGGTATCACCGTGCACGACCATATCGTGATGGGCACAGGCGGCCATGTCAGCCTGCGCGCGCAAGGGTTGATCTGACGCAATCAGATAAAGGAGAAACATCCGAAACTCCTCGTGCCTTTTCATCCGTATCTTCGTTGTCACGGCAAAGGAATTGCATGTGGATAACAAGTTGCACGACGAAGCCTCAGAGGTAACCGCCGAGCACGGTCAGGTCATGGTCGACGGGCCGGACGGGGTCGCGGTATCATTGACGCCCGACGCCGCGGCCGAAACTTCCGATCGGCTGCTCAATGCCGCTGTCGAGGCGCAGGGGCAGATCCTGGCGGAGACCCGCGTTGCGAAAGATCGGGTGCGCAAAGCCGACTGATCTACCGCAAGTCGTAGCTCTCCGATCTATAGTAGCGATATGCGTGACTATCGACCGGAGACGCGATGCGCCAAATCTTATACATGAGTTCGAGCACCATAGCCGGCGACAAGGCCGATCTCGTGGGAATATCGCAGCAGTCCCGGCACAATAATGCGCTGCATGACATCACTGGGTTGTTGTGGTCGGACGGCACGCATTTTTTGCAGGTGATCGAGGGACCGACCGCTTTCGTCGACGCGACCTTCGGCCGCATTACTAAGGACGATCGTCATTACGATCTGTCGCTCCAGCACAATATCTCGATCCATGAACGGCAGTTCGGTGCCTGGACGATGGCGCACCGGCGCGCTGACGATCCCGTCGATGCGTATGATGCGCGCATGCGGCGCCTGCTCAACGGCGCGTCGCAGCGGGTGCGCGATCCCTTCCTCGCGTTGATGGCGACGGGTTCGCTGGACGGCTGACGTAACAAAGGCCGCCGGGCCCGAACCCGACGACCTTGATCCGTGCGATGGTACTTTGCGGACGTGCCGTTGCCGTCAGCCCTGCGACAGGAAGCTGGTGACCTCGGTCTTCGTCAGCGACTTGCTCTTGTCGGTGTCTGCCTGCGCAAAGGCGGCGGAGACCCATTTCTTGGTCTCGGGGGCGTCGGGCTTCGTCGACGGATCGGTCTTGCTCTTCAGCGCGACCATCCAGCCGCCGAACTCGGTCGCGCTTAGCTTGCCGTCGCCGTTCTTGTCGTAGGTCGGGAACTCGGTGTCGACGACCTGTGCGACCTGGCTGCCGGTCGCAGGCTGCTCGCGCGCGGCGGGTTGCATCGGGACCGCATCGGTTGGCGTGCCAGATGGGGCGGCCTGGCCGACAGCAGCACCGCCCGGCGCCGAAGTCTGCGGGGATGTCGTAGTCGTCTGCGCCAATACGGGTTCAGCAACCAGTGCCGCACCGGCCAGCATAGCATATTTCAACATTGCGTCTCTCCGGTAGTGTTCTACGCGTCTACTAAGCGATTTTACGACCATGCCCGATATATACTCGACATAGCGAACCGCTTGCTCACTCTATACTCGCCACGTTGCCCGATTTATACCTCGCGACGGGTGTTTGAACCTTCTCCTGCGTCCTGCTACCGCGTTTCGCGGGCAACCGCGGGCCGAACGGCACGCGACGCGCCCTACCCTTCACGCTCCCGAGGAAACCCGATGGTCCCCCGCTATTCCCGCCCCGACATGGTCGCGATCTGGACGCCCGAAGCGCGCTTCAAGATCTGGTTCGAGATCGAGGCGCACGCCACCGACGCGCTCGCCGAACTGGGCGTAGTCCCCAAGGAAGCCGCCGCCGCGATCTGGAAAAAGGGCGCGTTCGAGGTCGACCGGATCGACGAGATCGAGCGCGAGACCAGGCACGACGTCATCGCCTTCCTGACCAACGTCGCCGAGCATGTCGGCCCCGAAGCACGCTTCATGCATCAGGGCATGACCTCGTCGGACGTGCTCGACACGTGCCTCGCGGTGCAGTTGGCCAAGGCGAGCGACATCCTGATCGCCGATCTCGACGCGCTGCTGGTGGTGCTCGAACGCCGTGCGCGCGAGCACAAGATGACGCCGACGATCGGCCGCAGCCACGGCATCCACGCCGAGCCGGTGACGTTCGGGCTGAAGCTCGCGCAGGCGCATGCCGAGTTCGCGCGCAACCGCGCGCGGCTGGTGGCGGCGCGCGAGGACGTCGCGACTTGCGCGATCTCGGGGGGCGGTGGGTACGTTCGCCAACATCGATCCGTTCGTGGAGGAGTATGTCGCGGGCAAGCTCGGGCTGTCGGTCGAGCCCGTCTCGACGCAGGTGATCCCGCGCGATCGTCACGCGATGTTCTTTGCGACCTTGGGCGTGATCGCCAGCTCGATCGAGCGGCTCGCGACCGAAGTGCGCCATCTGCAGCGCACCGAAGTGCTCGAGGCGGAGGAGTTCTTTTCGCCCGGCCAGAAGGGTTCGTCGGCGATGCCGCACAAGCGCAACCCGGTGCTGACCGAGAACCTCACCGGTCTCGCTCGAATGGTGCGCGGGTATGTGACGCCGGCGATGGAGAACGTCGCGCTGTGGCATGAGCGCGACATCTCGCATTCGTCGGTCGAGCGGTATATCGGGCCGGATGCGACGATCACGCTCGACTTCGCGCTCGCGCGGCTGACCGGGGTGATGGACAAGCTGGTCGTGTACCCCGAGCGGATGTTGAAGAACCTCAACAAGATGGGCGGATTGGTCCATTCGCAGCGCGTGCTGTTGGCGCTGACGCAGGCGGGCGTGAGCCGCGAGGACGCATATCGGCTGGTGCAGCGCAATGCGATGAAGGTGTGGGATTCGGATGGCGCGCTGTCGCTGCTGGAGTTGCTGAAGGCGGATCCGGAAGTGACGCTGTCGGATGCCGAGCTCGAGGACAAGTTCGACCTTGGCTATCACCTGAAGCACGTCGACACGATCTTCGCGCGGGTGTTCGGCGCGGCCTGAGGACTAGGCAAAGGTTGCTCCCCTCCCTGAAAGGGAGGGGGTTGGGGCTGGGTCGGCTGGCTCGAGCCACACCCGTCTGGCGCTTGCGGAAGCCGACCCACCCCCTGCCCCCTCCCTTTCAGGGAGGGGAGACCGTCGCGGATCGGCGGATGTAACGTCCAAAACGCCTCAAAGTGCACGCAACGCAATTGCGATTACGTGTTACAAAATTGCGACAACGCGCAACTAAGTCCATATCCCGCTTGCCGGATATTGTTCCGGCATCGGAGACCTACCCATGCGCATGTTCGAAACCGTGACCAGCACTATGCTGGCGATCGCGGCTCAAGCGCTGGTGGTCGGGGTGGTCATCACCGCCTTCTGATCCATCGGCCCGCCCGCCCCCTTCCGAGGGGGCGCGGCTAGGCCGGCAGTTTCAAGACCCGCGAAGGACTACCGCTTGCGCGGATAGCGCGCGGCGAATTCCTCGTCGGACATCATCAGGTAGCGAGATCATGTCGATCAGCGCCCAGGGTGCGCTGATGATCAACCCGATCACGGTGATGCTCAGCACCAGCATGATGATTCCGGAGCCGGTCCGCCCGAGGTAGAAGCGGTGAATGCCGAGCGTGCCGATCACGAACGCCATCACCGCCGCGACGTATTTGTTGCGATCGTTGGTCGGGAGTGCCTCGGGCGGCACGGCGCGCCTCGGGCCCGGCACGGTCGGCATCGGGAAGACGCTGAGCGCGCGATCGTTGGCAGCCTCGAAATCTACTTCCAGACCGATCGCGGGTTCTCCGCGATGCGCCCAGTCCTCGCGCGCGAACCGGTAACGTTGTCCGTCCTGCCCTGCGACAAGCCCCTCGCCCGTGCGGGGATCGACGCCTAAAACCTGTCCGCGCATATCATTCCTCGGTGTTCGAGCTTCATTCTGGCGGATGATGCGGGTGAGGCAAGCCCGAACTCATTCCCCACGTCAGGCTGCGAGCGCGGTTTGACGCCAATGTCTGTCGTCATCGTTGTCTGCATTCGTGGACCGCTTTTTCCGCGAGCGGATCGCACGCTTGTGCGCTTTTGCAGCCGGGCGGCGAGTGAAGTCGCCGAGCCAGCGCGTCATGAAAGTCCGAACACACAGGCTGGATGCTGCAGCGGCCAACGCCATGAGAATGTCGACATAGGCCGAAACCTCGAATGTCGTGATCCAGATCGCGACATCGGGGGCGGTCAGCGTGAGCAGCCTGATACCATCGCCTTCGCCGACAAGCGTGACCATCGCGGCCGTCAGCATCAGCAGGACCATGACGGCGGCATCGCCTCGGGTGAACCGTGCCAGCCGCGCCGCAGGCTTGTCGATCAGCACTCGGCGCAGTGCCTTGCCGATCGGCGTCTGGGGGGGCAGTGGCCATGACCAGCCAACAGGTGATCGCGGTGAAAAGACATGCCAGCATTGCGCCCCCCTTTAGTTCAGTATGTATCCGGGTTTATTCCCCGGCGAACACGCCCTTCAGCTTGGCGAAGAAGCCTTGGCTCGCCGGGCATTCGTCGCCCGTTTCCGTCTCGCGGAACATCTCGAGCAGTTCCTTCTGGCGGTTGCTGAGGCGCGTGGGGGGTTTCGACGTCGATCTGGACGACGAGGTCGCCGTGGCCACGGCCTTGCAACACCGGCATGCCGGCGCCGCGTTGGCGAAGCTGCTTGCCAGACTGGATGCCGGCGGGGATCTTCACTTCGTGCGTGCGACCGTCGAGGCCGGGGATCGACAGCGATCCGCCGAGCGACGCGACCGTGAAGCTGATCGGTGCGCGCGCAAACAGCGTGGTGCCTTCGCGCTCGAACAGATTGTGCTTGGTGACGTGGAGAAAGATGTAGAGGTCGCCGGACGGCGCACCGCGGGCACCCGCCTCGCCTTCGCCCGACATGCGGATTCGCGTACCCTCGTCGACGCCCGGGGGGACGTTGATCGACAGCGTCTTGGTCTTCTCGACACGACCTTCGCCGCGGCAATCGGGGCACGGGTCGGCGATGACCTCGCCCGCGCCGTTGCAGACCGGGCAAGCGCGCTCGACCACGAAGAAGCCCTGCTGCGCGCGGACTTTACCGTGACCGCCGCAATGCTGGCAGGTCTTCGCGCGCGTACCGGCCTTCGCCCCCCGAGCCATCGCAGGTGTCGCAGAGCGCGGAGACGTCGATCGTGATCTCGGTCGTCTTGCCGTGGAACGCTTCCTCCAGGCTGACTTCCATGTCGTAGCGCAGGTCCGCACCGCGCCGTGCCGCCGAACGGCCACCGCCGCGCTGCGCGCCGCCCATGAATTCGCCAAAGACGCTTTCGAAGATATCGCTGAAGCCGCCGAAATCCTGCGCGCCGCCACCGTGACCGCCGCCGCCGCCGTTCTGGAACGCGGCGTGGCCGAAACGATCATAGGCCGCGCGCTTCTGCGGGTCCTTGAGGCATTCGTACGCCTCGCTGACCGCCTTGAACTGCGCTTCGGAATCCTTGCAGCCGGCGTTCTTGTCCGGGTGATACTTCATCGCGAGCTTGCGGTAGGACGACTTTATCGTCCCCGCATCCGCGGTCCGCTCGCATTCGAGCAGTTCGTAATAATCTGTCTGGGTACTCATGATCTCAAGCCCTCTCCCCTCCGGGGAGAGGGTTGGGAGAGGGGCGCCACACGCGGCCCCTCTCGGTACTGCCCCTCACCCCGACCCTCTCCCCGCAGGGGAGAGGGGGAAGTAGTTTACGCCTTCGGGTTGTCGTCGACTTCCGAGAACTCGGCGTCGACGACGTCGTCGTCCTTCTTCGCGCCGTCGCCGTCAGCCGACGGCGAAGCGTCCGCCTGGGCCTGCTTCTCGTAGATCGCCTGGCCGAGCTTCATCGCGACCTGGGCGAGCGCGGTGCTCTTCTCGGTCATCGCATCCGCATCGCCGCTCTCGACCGCAGCCTTGGTCGCGTCGATCGCGGCCTGGATCTCGGTCTTCAGCGACTCGTCGACCTTGTCGCCGTTATCCGCCAGCTGACGCTCGGTGGTGTGGACCAGCGACTCGGCGTTGTTCTTCGCCTCGGCGCCCGCACGACGTTTCTTGTCCTCCTCGGCGAAGGTCTCGGCATCGCGGACCATCTGGTCGATGTCGTTGTCCGACAGGCCACCCGACGCCTGGATGCGGATCTGCTGCTCCTTGCCGGTGCCCTTGTCCTTGGCCGAGACGCTGACGAGGCCGTTCGCATCGATGTCGAACGTGACCTCGATCTGCGGCACGCCGCGCGGTGCGGGCGGGATGCCGACCAGATCGAAATTGCCGAGCATCTTGTTGTCGGCCGCCATCTCGCGCTCGCCCTGGAACACGCGGATCGTCACCGCGCCCTGGTTGTCGTCCGCGGTCGAATAGGTCTGCGACTTCTTGGTCGGGATCGTCGTGTTGCGATCGATCATCCGGGTGAACACGCCACCCAGCGTCTCGATGCCGAGCGACAGCGGCGTCACGTCGAGCAGCAGCACGTCCTTGACGTCGCCTTGCAGCACGCCGGCCTGGATCGCGGCGCCCATCGCGACGACCTCGTCCGGGTTGACGCCGGTGTGCGGCTCCTTGCCGAAGAACTGCTTCACGACTTCACGCACGCGCGGCATGCGCGTCATGCCGCCGACCAGCACGACTTCCGAGATGTCCTCGGGCTTCAGGCCGCCATCTGCAAGCGCCTTGCGGCACGGCTCGAGCGTACGCTTGACCAGGTCCTCGACCATCCGCTCCAGGTCGGCGCGGGTGATCGACTTCACCAGATGCTTCGGACCGTTCTGGTCCGCGGTGATGAAGGGCAGGTTGACCTCGGTCGACTGCGCCGAGCTGAGCTCGATCTTCGCCTTCTCAGCGGCTTCCTTCAGACGCTGCAGCGCGAGCTTGTCCTTGGCGAGGTCGATGCCCTCGGCCTTCTTGAACTCGTCGGCGAGGTACTGGACGATCTTGTTGTCGAAATCCTCACCGCCGAGGAAGGTGTCGCCGTTCGTGGCCTTCACCTCGAACACGCCGTCACCGATCTCGAGCACCGAGATGTCGAACGTACCGCCGCCGAGATCGTAGACCGCGATCGTCTTGCCGTCCTGCTTGTCGAGGCCGTAGGCCAGCGCCGCCGCAGTCGGCTCGTTGATGATGCGCAGCACTTCGAGGCCGGCGATCTGCCCGGCGTCCTTGGTCGCCTGGCGCTGTGCGTCGTTGAAGTACGCCGGCACGGTGATGACCGCCTGCGTGACCGTCTCGCCGAGATACGACTCAGCGGTTTCCTTCATCTTCTGCAGCGTGAACGCCGAGATCTGCGACGGCGAGTAATCCTTGCCGCCCGCCGAGACCCATGCGTCGCCGTTCGGGCCGCGCGAGATCTTGTACGGGACCAGCTCGGTGTCCTTCTTGGTGATCGGATCGTCAAAGCGACGGCCGATCAGGCGCTTCACCGCGAAGATGGTGTTGTCGCCGTTCGTCACTGCCTGGCGCTTGGCCGGCTGGCCGACCAGTCGCTCACCATCCTTGGCGAACGCGACGATCGACGGCGTCGTGCGCGCGCCCTCGGAATTCTCGATGACCTTGGGCTTGCCGCCTTCCATGACGGAAACGCAGCTGTTGGTCGTGCCGAGATCGATACCGATTACTTTAGCCATGAGTTCTGATTAGCCCCTCACTTGAAACGAAAATACGAAACCGGTTCCACCCCGTTACGGCAGTGGAACCTTTCTGATGATGGGCGCGATATAGGTGGCCTCGCGCTTGCCGCAAGATTGTACCCGTCATAGGATGCGCAAGTGGTCGGGCCCGGAGAAAAGTAACCTATGCGTATCGTTTTCGGACTGGGTGTTGCCGCGATGGCACTGGCGTCGTGCGCGCCGCCCAAGGAACTGTCCGTCGACGGGGCGTGGGTGCGGCTTGGCGCGGTCACCGGACGGCCCGCGGCGGCGTATTTCACGGTGCATGGCGGGCCTGCGCCGGCGACGCTGATCTCGGCCACCACCGACGTCGCGATCAAGTCGGAAATGCACGAGACGATGGACAAGGGCGGCATGTCGACGATGACGCCGCTAACCCGCGTGGAGATCCCGGCGAACAAGGATGTGGCGTTCGCGCCGGGCGGGCGGCATGTGATGCTGTTCGACATGAATTCGGGGATCAAGCCCGCCGATCGCGTGACGCTCACGTTCGCGTTCGCAGACGGGACGCGCATCATAAACAACGCGACCGTGGTCGCGGCGGGAACCCCGGTAGGGAAGTGACCGGAGCAGTCTCAAGGCGCGGACTTACCGAGGGAGAGACGGCGCTCGCGGCATCGGTGTTCGGGGGGCGCGATCGAGTATTCCCAGGTAAGTCTGGTACGCGGCAAATGGGCGTTCTTCCAGCCGCGCGATACGGTGATGGCACCCCGCGGCTGTATCCACTTCCACCCCAAGGGCGACCTGTGGTGCGACGACTTCGCGCATGCGAACCTGACGTTGCAGGGACTGTTCGTCCACGAGATGACGCACATCTGGCAACACCAGCGCGGCGTGTTCCTGCCCTTGGCGCGGCATCCGTGGTGTCGGTACGACTATGCGTTCCGGCCGGGGGTGGCGCTGCATCGCTACGGCATCGAGCAGCAGGGGGAGATCGTGCGCCATGCCTTCCTACTGCGTGCGGGGGGCGAAGGTGGCGGGCGCGCCGCCGCTTGAACAATACGAGACGGTGCTGCCGTTCACGCCGTTAGTGTCGGCCTAGCCGGATCGCAGTTATAATTGGGACTAGGCCAAAACCACCCCGTCACCCCGGACTTGTTCCGGGGTCCACCGTTCCGAGAACCCAAAGACCGATGAGGATGCGGAACGGTGGATGCCGGAACAAGCCCGGCATGACGAAGAGGGTCAAACCTCTGCGGCGTCAGAGCCAGCTACGACCATCCGCACCACCACACCCATAAGGCGGCAACTGCCCCGGAAACCGCGCCTGCATCTTGTGGCAACCCCAGGCCCGGATCGGCCCGGGCGCATAGCCGTTCAGCGCGATGCCGACCTCGTCATACGGGCTCTCGCCGCGCGCAACGTACATGTACCAACGCCCGCCGAACATCACCGCAGCCGCGATGAGCACGACGCAAACGACCTGGACGATTTTCTGCATCGGGAACCCCTTTTGTAAATAAGGGCGCCCCGTTGCAGCCAACATGGATCAATTTCAACCACCGATCTGGTAGATCGAGACCCACCCGACCGGCAGAAATCCGCGGTTTACAGCGCGTCGAAATCGATAGGTCGTGTTCTATCAAGCGCTTGCGGCGCCTCGGGCATCGGATATTTCAGTCCGGTCGCGCAGTTGAAAAGTACGACCCTGTCGTCCTCGTCGACCAACCCGGTGTTCAGCGCCTGATGATACGCCGCCAGCGTCGCACCGCCCTCGGGGCATAGCAGCAACCCATCCTGCTTCGCGGCCGCATTGACCGCCTTCAGGATCGCCGGATCGCCAACCGCCAATGCCTGCCCGCCGCTTTCGCGAACTGCGCGGAGGATCATGAAGTCGCCGACCGCTTTCGGCACGCGGATGCCAGCGGCGACCGTGCTCGCATCTTCCCAACGCTCGGCATGCTCCTCGCCCGCTTCGAACGCGCGGACGATCGGCGCGCAGCCACTTGCCTGCACCGCGAACATCTTCGGGCGCTCCGACCCGATCCAGCCGAGCGTCTCGAGTTCGTCGAACGCCTTCCACATCCCGATCAATCCGGTGCCGCCGCCGGTTGGGTAGAAGATCGCATCCGGCAGTTTCCAGCCGAACTGCGCGGCGAGTTCGAGCCCCATCGTCTTCTTGCCCTCGATTCGATAGGGCTCCTTCAACGTCGAGAAATCGAACCAGCCGCCCCTCTGCGGCGCCCTTGCCGACGATCGCGCCGCAATCGTCGATCAGCCCGTTGACCCGCCAGACGCGCGCGCCCTGCATCGCGATCTCGCGGACGTTGATCTCGGGGGTGTCGTCCGGGCAGAACACGATCGTTTCGATCCCGCAGCGCGTGGCGTAGGCGGCCAGCGCCGCACCGGCATTGCCGTTGGTCGGCATCGCGATCTTCGTGACGCCGAGTTCCTTGGCCATCGCGACGGCCATGACCAGCCCGCGCGCCTTGAAGCTGCCGGTCGGGAGGCGGCCTTCGTCCTTGACCAACACGTTGGGGCCGCCGGACTTGGTCAGCGGCACCAGCGGCGTCTCGATCTCGCCGAGGCTGACGATGTTGGACGTGTGGCGGACGGGGAGCAGTTCGCGCCAGCGCCACAAGTCGGTCGGCCGCGCCTCGATCGTGTCGCGCGAAACCGACGACCGCACCGCGTCGAGGTCGTAGCGGACAAGCAATGGTCGTCCGGCGCGCGACAGCCCATGAAGCTGGTCCGCCTCATACCGCTCGCCGGTGATCGAGCATTCGAGATGCGTGACGAAGGTCTGGCGATCGGTCGTGAGGTTCTGGTTCATGAACTGACTTTCAAATCCTCCCCTGCAAGGGGGAGGGGGACCAGCGCAGCTGGTGGAGGGGGCGTGCCGCGTTCGTAACGCTCTACGCGGGCCCCCGGCCGCAGATGGTACGCGGGAGGTGAGCCCCCTCCACCACCACGCAAGCGCGTGGCGGTCCCCCCTCCCCGTTCCGGGGCGGATTCAGCCGGCTTTGGCGACGCCGACCATCGCCGGGCGCAGCAGGCGGTCCTTGATCATGTAGCCCGCCTGCATTTCCTGGACGATAGTCCCGGCAGGCTGGTCGCTCGGGACTTCGAGCATGGCCTGGTGCTTGTTCGGATCGAGCATCTGGCCCTCTGCGGCGATCTTGGTGATGCCATGGCGCTGGAACACGCTCTCCAGCTCGCGACCGGTCGCTTCCAGACCCGTGACGAGCCCCTTCATCTTCTCATCCGACCGCAGCTCGGCCGGGATCGCCGAAAGCCCACGCGAGAGGTTGTCGGCAACCGACAGTACGTCGCGCGCGAACGCGGTCGCGGCATAGGCGCGAGCGTCCTGCGCTTCCTTCTCGGCGCGGCGGCGGACGTTCTGGATCTCGGCCTGCGCATACAGGACGTTCTGCTTGGCTTCGGCGAGCTGGTTCTCGAGCTCGGCGACGCGGTCGTTCGAGGCCACCTCAGGCGCGGCTTCGGCGGTCTCTTCGCGCAGGTCTGCAGGCGTGTTCTGATCGATGTCGGACATGGTTTTCCCTATAATTTGGGCCGGCTCAACCCATCAACCGGGCGAGCGTTGCAGCCGTGAAATCCACCATGGGCACGACGCGCGCATAGTTCAACCGCGTCGGGCCGATGACGCCGACCACGCCGACCACCCGGCCGTCCAGCCCGCGGAACGGTCGCGCGATGACCGAAGACCCTGATAACGCGAACAATTTGGTCTCCGCGCCGATGAAAATCCGTGTCGAATCGCCGGCGCGCGCGCTGTCCAAAAGCGACGCGACTTCCTGCTTTCCCTCGAGATCGTCGAGCAGGTCGCGGACCCGGTCGAGATCGGCGGCGGCGGCGGCATCGATCAACCGCCCCTGCCCGCGCACGATCAGCACCGGGCGGCGATCCGCATCCTCGCTCCACACCGCGATGCCGCGCTCGACCAGCGTCCGCGCTGCACCATCGAGCGCCGCCTGCCCGTCCGCCAGCTCGCGTTCGATCCGGCCGCGCGCTTCGGCCAGCGTCAGGCCCCCGAGCGTTGCCGACATGTAATTGCCCGCCTCGATCAGCGCGGACGGCGACATGCCCTTCGGCAGCGCGATCACGCGGTTCTCGACCGAGCCGTCCTCGCTGACCAGCACCGCGAGCGCCTGCTCGGGCGACAGCGCGACGAACGCGATCTGGCGGAGCTTCAGTTCGCGCTTGGGGACCATGACCAGCCCGGCGCAGGCCGACAGCCCGGAGAGCGCAAGCGTGGTCGCGGCGAGCGCCTCCTCGACCGGGCCACCGACACCGGCGCGGGCCTCGATCGTCTGGCGCTCCTCGAACGACGGTTCCATCGCCTGCATCATGCCGTCGACGAACAGGCGGAGGCCCCGGTCGGTCGGCATGCGACCGGCACTGGTATGCGGGCTGGCGAGCAGGCCAAGACCTTCCAACTCGCCCATGACGCCGCGAATCGAGGCGGGCGAGAGGCTGAGGCCGGTCAGCTGCGCGATCGTCTTCGACCCGACCGGCGTGCCGCTGGCAAGGTAGCTGTCGACGACGGCGCGAAAAATGTCGCGCGCGCGATCGGTCAGTTCGGTGACGGGGGGCGTGGCCATACGTTTGATCTAGGGCTGATCGACGGGCGTACAAAGAGGAATGCACCTATCCACCCGTCATCCTGACGAAAGTCAGGACCCAGGGTAACCGAACGGTGTCGTGCGTGGCTCTGGGTCCTGACTTTCGTCAGGATGACGGCGGTGGTTGGGCTGGCGAGCGACCAAACGAAAGGCTAGGCAGCGGGCAACCACTCACTCCCGTTAGGATAAGACTATGCGCCCATCCGGCCGCGCCCCAGACCAGATGCGTGCGATCACGATCGAGCCGCGCTTCACCAAGCATGCCGAGGGCTCCGTCCTGATCGGCTTCGGCGACACCAAGGTGCTCGTCACCGCCAGCGTCGAGGAGAAGGTGCCGCCGTTCATGCGCGGCAAGGGCGAAGGCTGGGTGACCGCGGAATACGGCATGCTCCCGCGCGCTACCAACACCCGCAACAACCGCGAGGCCGCCAAGGGCAAGCAGTCGGGCCGCACGCAGGAAATTCAGCGGCTGATCGGGCGTTCGCTTCGCGCAGTGGTCGATCTGAAGCTGCTCGGCGAGCGCCAGATCGTGATCGACTGCGACGTGATCCAGGCGGATGGCGGCACGCGCACCGCCTCGATCTCGGGCGGCTGGGTCGCGCTGCGGCTCGCCATCGACGGTCTGCTCGCGAGCGGCAAGCTCACCGTCGACCCGCTGACGCAGAAGGTCGCCGCGATCAGCTGCGGCATCTACCAGGGCAATCCTGTGCTCGACCTCGACTATATCGAGGATTCGGGCGCGGATGCGGATGCGAACTTCGTGCTGCTCGAAAACGGCAACATCGCCGAGGCGCAGGCGACCGCTGAAGGCGCGACCTATGACGAGGAGGCGCTGCTCCGCCTGCTCCGTCTCGCGCGGATCGGTTGCACGGATATCTTCGCAGCACAGGCGAAAGCCGTCGCCAAGTGAGCGGCGAGGGCAAGGAACCGCAGGCGATCCGCAAGCTCCAGCCGGGCAAGTTGGTCATCGCCAGCCACAACAAGGGCAAGGTGCGCGAGATCGCCGCGTTACTCGAAGGGCGCGGGCTGGAAGTCGTCTCCGCCGCCGAGCTCGATCTGCCGGAGCCCGTCGAGACGGGCACGACCTTCTTCGCGAACGCCGAGCTGAAGGCACGCTCGGCCGCCGACCTGTCGGGCTATCCCGCGCTCGCGGACGATAGCGGGCTGTGCGTCGACGCGCTGAACGGTGATCCGGGCGTCTACACGGCGGATTGGGCGGAGACGCCGAACGGTCGCGACTGGATGATGGCGATGCAGAAGGTCGAGGACGCGGTCGTCGCCAAGGGTCCGGACGCGACGCGCGGCGCGCATTTCGTCAGCGTGCTGGCGCTGGCGTGGCCGGATGGTCATGTCGAATGGTTCGAGGGGCGTGCCGAGGGGACGCTCGTCTGGCCGCCGCGCGGGGATGTCGGGTTCGGGTACGACCCGGTGTTCGTGCCGCTGGGCTACGACCAGACCTATGCCGAACTGCCGCACGAGACGAAGAACGCGATCAGCCATCGGAACGAGGCGTTCAAGTTGCTCGAAGCGGCAGTGTTCTGAGAGACTTACTTCCCGTTCCCCCGCGAAAGCGGGGGTCCAGGAGCCACGAATGTTACGCTCTTGACCCTGGGCTCCCGCCTTCGCGGGAGAACAGCAGGGACCGACCCGGTCTAAACCGCGATCGCCTGCTTCACCGGCCACGTCACCGTAGGCAGCGCTTCGAACGCGGGTTTTGCCAGCAGATACCCCTGGATGTACCGCACGCCGAGCCCCCCGCAGCGCCTCGAACTCGCCCTGCGTCTCGACCCCCTCGGCGATCACCGTAATCCCCAGCGCCGTGCACATCCGCAGCATCCCCTCGACGATCATCCGCCGCGGCAGGCTCGTGTCGATGTCGCGAATCAGCTCCATGTCGAGCTTGATGATGCCCGGCTGGAACCGCGCGAGCAGGTTGAGCCCGGCATGCCCCGCACCGAAATCGTCGAGCGCGGTGCCGAAACCCATCTTCTGATACGTCGCGATGATGTTCGCGACATGCGCTGGATCCAGCATCTCCTCGTTCTCGGTGAACTCGAAGATCAACCGATCCGTCGGCATCCCCACCGCCGCCGCGGTCTTCAGCGTCAACTGGATGCACGCCGCCGGCGAATACACCGCGTTCGGGAGAAAATTGATCGACAGCCGCGCGGGCGTGTCTAGCAGCCCGGCCTTCACTGACGCCTCGATCGCGCGCACCCGGCATTGCTGGTCGAACGCGTAGAGATTCTTGGCATCGACCTGAGCCAGCACGCTTGCCGCCGATTGGCCTTCGGGACCACGCACGAGCGCTTCGTAGGCGAAGACGGTCTCGGTCTCGACGTCGACGATCGGCTGGAACGCCATCGAGAAGGCAAAGGACAGGCCGGCGCCGTCCCGGCATCCGACGCAGCCAGTGGGCCGAGAGCCATCAGGTTTGGATACTGGTATCATTCAACCAGATTAAGCGACGACCGCTTAAGAAAGTGCCACCACTTTGGGGCTAACCGCTTGACCTAGATCAATAGGCGCGCTCGCCGAAGACGTTGCCGGGGGGCGAGTAGCGGCACACCAGATAGTCGTCGGTCTTGTTGCTCGCCATCGCGCAACCGACCTGGGTCGAGCCGCGCCAGACGATCTGCGTATAGTGCGCGACGTCCTCGAACTTGCCGGTGCGGCTGAACCCGGGGGTCGGCTGGTTGATGAAATCGCGTTTCTCGGCGACCCAGTGCCCCATCATTTCGCTGTAGGCATAGGCATAGCGCGTGCCGGTCCAGAGATTCTCGCCTTCGCGCGACATGCCCTGGGGTTGCGGGGCGTGCGCGAATTTGCCGGTCCGCGCCAGTTCCTCGGCATAGGCGCGCGCGGTCGTTGCCAGCGTATCGCTCCAGGTGAGCGGCGCCACGCCGACGGCGGCGCGCGCGGCGTTGTGCCCGTCCATCATCGCGGTCTTGAGCAGGCTCGCACCGCGCGGTGCCGGCGCCATGGTATCGCGGCGCTCGACGACACGCTCGGGGCCCTGCGCGCAGCCTGCCAGCAAAAGCGCCCCGGCGATCGCCAAACCCATCCGTGCCGTCATTGCGCTTCCTTCGGCCGCCCCGTGCGACCATATGCGCGAGATAATGCCCGTCTTCGAAACACCAAGCCCCCGCTCCGATTCCCCCGGCGACCTTGCGCTCTACGTCCACTGGCCGTTCTGCGTGTCGAAATGCCCGTATTGCGACTTCAACAGCCATGTTCGCGAGGAGGTGGACCAGGCGGCGTGGCGGGATGCGCTGCTGACCGACCTCGCGCATGAGGCGCGGGTGTTGCCGGGGCGCAAGTTGCAGTCGATCTTCTTCGGGGGCGGCACGCCGTCGCTGATGCCGCCGTCGACTGTCGCGGCGGTTCTCAATGCAGCGGAAAAGGCCTGGGGGTTCGCGGAGGGAATCGAGATCACGCTGGAGGCTAATCCGTCTTCGGTCGAGGCGGCGCGGTTTGCCGATCTGGCGCGCGCCGGGGTGAACCGGGTGTCGCTGGGGCTGCAATCGCTCGACGATCAGGCGCTGAAGTTTTTAGGACGTGCGCATGACGTGAACGAGGGGCAAGCCGCACTTGCGACCGCGCAGAGTGTCTTCCCCCGCGTCAGTTTTGACCTGATCTATGCCCTCCCCGGCCAGCGGCTCGACGATTGGCGTGCCGAACTGGCGCGCGCGCTGAGCCTGGGGACGGAACATCTCTCGTTGTACCAGTTGACGATCGAGGCCGGCACACGGTTCGCGACCGAGGCGCTGGCGGGGCGGATCGTGATCCCGGACGGCGACTCGGCAGCCGATCTATTCGAGGCGACGCGTGCGGATACCGCCGCGGCGGGGTTGCCAGCGTACGAGACGTCGAACCATGCACGGCCGGGGTCGGAGAGCCGCCACAACCTCGCTTACTGGCGGTACCAGGATTACGCAGGGATCGGGCCGGGGGCGCACGGGCGTCGCAGCGGACTGGCGACGGTGCGGCGGAAGAAGCCGGAGAACTGGCTGGCGGCGATCGAGCGCAACGGCCACGGGATGGAGGTCGAGGATCCGCTGACGCCGTCGACGCGCGCGACCGAGGCGTTGCTGATGGGGTTACGGTTGGCGGAAGGCGTGGATCTGGACCGGATCACCGTGCTGAACGCGGGCGTGATACCGGTCGATCTGGCTGCGGTGGCTCGGCTGGAGGCGCTGGGGCTGATCGTGCACTCACCGGGGCGCCTGCGGGTTACCGAGGCGGGCGCCCTACTCCTCGACGCGATACTGCCTGAGATCGTAACTGCCTAATTTGTTCACCTGCGAAGGCGGGTGCCCAGACTGGGCACCCGCCTTCGCGGGTGAACAAGTTTACTTCCCGAACCCGGCTGGTGCGGGCGAGACCACCGTGGTCGTGCCGCCGCGGATTTCCTTAACCTCGAGCGCGCGCTCGGCGACGTTGTCCTTGCCGAAGCGGAACGCGCCGTCGATGCCGGCGAAGCCATCGCCGTCGCGCAGGCGGTTCACCGGGAACGGCGTCCCGGGCTTCCAGTCGCGCGCGATGCGGACGGTCAGCAGCACCGAATCATAACCGAGGCTCGACAGGCGGTACGGCCCTGCCCCGAAGCGCGCGCGGTATTTGGCCGCGTATTGGCGGTACAGCGTGTCTGAAACGCTCGCATACCAGGCGCCGTTGAGCGCTGCCTTGGCGGCGATCGCGGTGTCGGAGTTCCAGAGTTCGGTGCCGAGGATGCGCGTCGAAGCGCCGCTGCCGCGCTTGACCATCGCTGCGGCCGAAGCTGCGGTGGCGCCGCCGTCGGCGATCAGGACCGCATCATAGGGGGCTTTCGCCGCAAGCCGCGTGACCGCACCGGAAACGCCCCCGGGACCGCGTGCGTAGGTCTGGAGCGAGACGACTTGCCCGCCCGCGCCTTCGACTGCGCGAAGGAACGCGGTGGACGCACGCTCGCCGTACAGGCCGTTGGGGACGAGGCCGGCGAAGTTGCTGACGCCGCGCTCCTTCGCGAAATCGACGACGCGCGCGATCGACTGGGTCGGGACATAGCCCATCAGGTACGCGCCGTTGCCCGCGACGCCGAGATCGTTGGAGAAGCTGAGCACCGGAATGTTCGCGGCGCGCGCGATCGGCGCCACTGCGCGGACGTCGTCGGCGAGCAACGGGCCGAGGATCAGCTGTGCCCCCTCGGCGATCGCGCGCTGCGCGGCGGCGGCGGCACCGGTCGCGGTGTCGTAGTTGGTGATGCGGACGCGCTGGTTCTGCGTATCGAGCAGCGCCAGCATCGTCGCGTTGGCGATCGAGGTGCCGACGCCCGCGTTGCTACCCGACAGCGGCACGAGCAGCGCAACGCGGTTGCGCTCAGCATCGCGCGGGATGCCGGTCTCGACGCCGATTTCCGGGCGATCGACGGCGCGCGCGGTCGGGCGCTGCTGCGAGGGCTCGACTGGACCACGCGGGACGATCGTCTGGCACGCGCCGAGGAGGCCCGCCGCGGCAAGTATCGCCCATCGCCCGATGGTACGTGCGGATTGCCCTATCGTCGTCGCGTCTGCCATGACCGTCCCCATGAACCCTGAAACTCTTCTCGATCCCGGCCTCTACATCGTCGCGACCCCGATCGGCAATCTTGGCGATCTCTCGCCGCGCGCCGCCGACATCCTCCGCCGCGCCGACGTGATCGCGGTCGAGGACAGCCGCGTCACCGCCGGCCTGCTCCGCCATATCGGCACCACGACGCCAATGGTGCCGTATCACGACCACAGCGCGGAAGGCGTGCGCCCCGCGTTGATCGCGCGGATGGCGACGCAGGCGGTGGCGCTGGTGTCGGATGCGGGGACGCCGTTGATTTCCGATCCCGGGTTCAAACTGGTGCGCGACGCGCGCGCGGCCGGGCATCTGGTGGTGACGATCCCGGGGCCGTGTGCGGCGGTGGCGGCGCTGACGCTGGCGGGGTTGCCGACCGACCGGTTCCTGTTCGTCGGATTCCTGCCGTCGAAGCTGCACGCGCGGGCGGAGGCGATCGCCGAAGTCGCGACGATCCGCGCGACTCTGGTGATGTATGAGTCCGGGCCGCGGTTGGGGGCGTGTCTGGCGGCGCTGCTCGAAGGGCTCGGCGACCGAGAGGCGGCGGTGACGCGCGAGATCAGCAAGAAGTTCGAGGAGGCGGTGACCGGCACGCTCTCGACCCTAGCGGCGCGTTATGCGGATGCGCCGCCGCGGGGAGAGATCGTGATCGTCGTCGCACCGCCGGGCGAGGCGCCGCCGGCGAGTGCGGAGGACGGGGATGCGGCATTGGTCGAAGCGCTAACGCGATTGTCGACCGGGCAGGCTGCGAGTGAGGTGGCGAAGAAGCTCGGCCTAGACCGCAAGGCGCTCTACGCTCGGGCACTGGAGTTGAAGCCCAAGCCCTGATCTCCCCTCGCGCTTGCGGAGGCGCGCCATTCTCCCCTCCCGCTTGCGGGAGGGGTCGGGGAAGGGCATGCCATGGACGTGCCGCCCCCCGCCCTCCCTAGCCCCCTCCCGCAAGCGGAAGGGGAACACGCTCGACCGCCAGGTTGCGGAAGCGACGGGTCGGCGCGGCGAGCGCTTGGCCGGCTGGTGGCTGCGCCTCAAGGGCTGGAGCATCCTCGATCGCCGGGTGAGGACTCCTGCCGGCGAGGTCGACCTCGTCGCCCGGAAAGGCAATCTGATCGCGTTCGTCGAAGTGAAAACCCGCGCGACCGCCGCCGAACTCGACTTCGCGATCGACGAGCGCCGCCTCGCCCGCGTCGCCGCGGCGGCGGAATACCTGATGCCGCGCTATGCCGGACCCGGCGACGATATCCGCGTCGATGTGATCCTGCTCGCCCCCGGCACGCGCCCGCGCCATATCGAGAATGCCTGGATCGGGTGACGCCGCCCGGTGACTTCGCGCCCGCCCGCGCCTACATGCGCTCGACCGAACAGAAGGAAGACGCATGAGCCTCACCGTCGCCGTCCAGATGGACCCGCTCGACAGCATCAACATCGCCGGCGATTCGACCTTCGCGCTGATGTTGTCGGCGCAGGACCGTGGCCATACGCTCTTCCATTACTCGGCCGAGGACCTGAACTACCGCGATGGCAAGGTCTGGGCGAAGGCACACCCTGTCACCGTGCAGCGCGTGGTCGGCGATCACTTCAGCGTCGGCGAGCCCGTGAACCTCGACCTCGGCGACGAGGCAGATGTGGTCCTGATGCGGCAGGATCCGCCGTTCGACCTCGGCTACATCACCGCGACGCACCTGCTCGAGCGGATCGCCGACAAGACGCTCGTCGTGAACGACCCGGCTCAGGTGCGGAACGCGCCCGAGAAGGTGTTCGTCCTCGATTATCCGCAGTTCATGCCGCCGACGCTCGTCACCCGCTCGCTCGACGAAGCACGCAAATTCCTCGCGGAGCACGGCGCGATCGTCATCAAGCCGCTGCACGGCAATGGCGGCAAGGCGATCTTCAAGGTCGAGTCGGACGGCGCGAACCTGTCGGCCCTGATGGAGGTCTTCAACATGACGTGGCGCGAGCCGCACATGGTCCAGGCGTTCCTCCCCGACGTCGCGAAGGGCGACAAGCGGATCGTGCTGATCGACGGCGAGGTCGCGGGCGCGATCAACCGCCTGCCGGGCGAAGGCGAGATCCGCTCGAACCTCGCGGTCGGCGGCTCGGCGGAGAAGTCGGTGCTGACCGACAAGGAGCGCGAGATCTGCGCGGTGTTGGGGCCGGAACTGAAGAAGCGCGGGTTGCTGTTCGTCGGGATCGACGTGATCGGCGGGACGTGGCTGACCGAGATCAACGTGACCTCGCCGACCGGGATCGTCGCGATCTCGAACTTCGATGGGACGGATTTGGCCGGCATGATCTGGGATGCGATCGAAGCGAAAGTCGCGGCGCGGTAGTTTCGGCGCGCGTTGGAACTGGTACGCCCAACCGCCAGAAGGCCACCACCCCGGCGGAGGCCGGGGCCCAGTTGGCAAGGTTCCAGTAACGGAGCGTTGCCCTTCGTTATCGACGTTTCCCAACTGGGCCCCGGCCTCCGCCGGGGTGGGGCACCCGTTCGTTCGCTTGCTGAATAGAAGCCTCGCGGAACACATCCGGCATCCCGGCAGTATGTGATACCCATGACCGAATTCATCCTCGATCTCATCGCCTGGGGCGGATATTTCGGTATCTTCCTGCTGATGGCGCTCGAGAATATCGTCCCCCCGGTGCCATCCGAAGTCATCATGGGCCTGGGCGGCATGGCGGTCGCGCGCGGCGACATGAGCGTCGTGCCGCTGATCGCCTGGGGTACCGCGGGCTCGATCGTCGGCAACTACTTTTGGTATTATATCGGTTGCAACATCGGCTACGAGCGCTTCCGCCCGTTCATCGAGCGCAACGGCCGCTGGCTGACGATGGAATGGTCGGACGTCGAGAAGATCCACCGTTTCTTCATGAAGCGCGGCGGCTGGGTGATCTTCGTGTTCCGGTTCATGCCGACCTTCCGCACGGTCATCTCGCTGCCCGCGGGCATGACGCGCATGCCGATCTGGCAGTTCGTGATCTGGACCGCGGCGGGCAGCGCGATCTGGAACACCGTGCTCACCTATGCGGGTATCCTGCTCGGCTCGCATTTCGAGGAACTCGACCGCTATGTCGGGCCGGTCGCAGTGGCGACGTTCGTGGTGATTATCATCGGCTATGGCTGGCGCGTGCTGACCTGGAAGCCGAAGGGCTGAGACGCCGCCATGCGGGTGGGCGTTGCGATAGACGTCCATCAAATGCGCCGCATCGACTTGCGTATAGACTTGCGTCGAACTCAGGCTCGCATGACCGAGCAACTCCTGTAGCGCGCGCAGGTCCGCCCCCCCGCCCCAGCAGATGCGTCGCGAAACTGTGACGCAGCGCATGCGGCGTCGTCCGATCGCCCAGCCCCAACCGCGCCCGCGCCGACTGCACCGCCCGGCGGATCATCACCGGCGACAATGCCCCGCCCTTCGCCCCACGGAACAACGGTTCGTCGCGCGCGACAGGCCAAGGCGTTTGCGCGACATACGCGTCGATCGCCGTGCGAACCTGCGGCAGCAAAGGCACCACGCGCGTCTTGGCACGCTTGCCCGTCACCCGAATCGTCTCGCCCAGCGGCAGGATATCACCCCGCAACGTCAGCGCCTCGCCTATGCGCAGACCTGCGCCGTACAGCAGCATCAACACTGCCCAGTCGCGCGCGCCGATCCACGGCTCGGCGGCATCGTCGGCCACCTCCTCAGCCAGCGCGACCGCTTCGGCCGGCGAGATCGGTCGCGGCACGCCCGCCTTCACGCGCGGCCCCCGCATCCGCGGCTGCTCCGCACCTTCGTTCGCCCAGGCGAGAAACCCGCGCACCGCGGACAGTTCCCGCGCCGCCGACGCGTTACCCAACCCGGCTTCTCGGCGTTGCGCCAGATACGCTCGCAGGTCCGTCGCCGTCACCCGCGCCAGCGCCCCACGCGTGATCCGCTCGCCCCAATGCCCGACCAGGAACGCCGTCAGCCGCTCCGCCGATGCCTGGTAGGCACGCACCGTGTGCACCGATCGCCGGCGATCGCGCTCGAGATGCTCCGCCCAGAGCATCGACGGCGGCAGAATTTCCAGCGTCTGGTCTTTATCGGTGGGCATGTGTGGACAGTAACGCCCCGAACAGGCAAAAGAAAATTAACCCAGCCGCTATATTCGAGTTTCATGTCGCCTGTCGATCTCATCACAGACAACTTTTCAGACGAAGCACGACGCGTGGCTGCGCTTCAGGCCTTGGCGTTGCTCGATAGCGAACCCGAGCGCGAATTCGACGCATTGGTGGCATTGGCCGCAGAAATGCTGGGTTGCCCTAACGCCTTGCTAACACTCGTCGACAGCAATCGGCTCTGGATCAAGGCTGCGAGCGACGGCGAACGCGGTGAGATCTCCCGCGAAATCGGCATGTGCAATTACACGATCCTCGGCAAAGAACCGATGGTCATCGAAGACGTGTCGAGCGATTTACGATTCGTGTCCAATCCTCGGACGCAACCGCCTGACGGTATTCGATTTTACGCTGGCGCGCCGGTCAATGCGCGCGACGCGAGCGGTGAATATTATGCGATCGGCTCGATCTGCGTCGTCGATACTGTACCGCGCTCGCTGAACGACGCCGGGCGCAAGGCGCTGACCCATCTCGCGACCCTGGCCGAGGCGATGATCGCCGCGCGGTCCGCTGCACGCGAGGCCATCGCGATTGCGACGACTGCGGATCGCCAAGCGGCTGCGCTGGCCCGTCAGGACCGCGTCTTCCGACAGGCGGAACGGATGGCGGCGATCGGATCGTGGCGCGTGTCGCTGGCCGACGACAAGCTGCAATGGTCGGACGGCGTCTATCACATTCACGGCCTGCCGATCGGCGACCTGCCCGAGATGCCGGTGGCGATGGAATTCTATCCGCCGCATGCTCGCGACGAGATGAACGCATCGCTTCGGCGGACGATCGAAACCGGTGCGCCGTTCGATATCGAGGTCGATTTCAAGAACGCGCAAGGTGAACAGCGCCGTGTCCGCGTGCTGGGCGAGTGCGAGACCGTCGACGGCGAGACCATAGCGTTGGTCGGCGTCTTCCAGGACGTGACGGAACGCCACGCGCTTGAGGTCAATTTGCGGCGCTCGGCGAATACCGACTCGCTGACCGGCATCGCCAATCGGGCTGCGTTCGACCGTACGCTCGATGCAGCAATGACGCGGTCGCATGCCGACGGCACGCCGTTGTTGCTCGCGCTGGTCGATCTCGACGGCTTCAAGGCGATCAACGACACACTTGGCCATACCGCGGGCGACGACGTGTTGCGCGGCGTCGGCCGGATTCTGAAAGCGCCCTGGCTCAAGAACAGCTTTGCCGCCCGCGTCGGTGGTGACGAATTCGCGATCCTGATCGAGGACCCGGGCATGGCCGCGAACCCCGGCTATATCTCTGCCCGGCTGGAGGAAGCGTTGCGCTTTCCGATCGCGCTGAACGGCCTCGCGATGGTCAGCGCAGGCACGGTCGGCATCACCGCACTCGACCGCGACTGCCTTTCGGTGCGCGATTTCATCCACCGCGCCGATACGATCCTGTACCAGGCGAAGCGCGCGCGCGTCGGCGAGCGACGCCGTCCGAACCGCGACGCCGCGTAAGGCGGCATCGACCAACCCGACGTAAGCGGTTCACGCGGAGTCGATCTGTCCCCATATACGAACACGATGTCGTCCCGTGCCCGTGTCCTGATCCTCAACGCCGCCCTCGGGCCGCTCGACTACCGCGTGCCCGCCGGCATGGAGGTCGGACCGGGCTCGATCGTGGTCGCGCCGCTGGGGCCCCGGCAGTTGCTCGGCGTGGTGTGGGAGGCGGAGCGGATGCCGTCCGATGCGGAGGTGGGCGACAACCGGTTGCGCAATCTGCTCGCGGTCGCCGACGTGCCGCCGCTGGGGGCGCCGTTGCGGCGGCTGGTCGAGTGGACCGCGGACTATTACCTCGCGCCCGCGGCGTCGGTGTTGCGGATGACGCTGGCATCGACGTCTGCATTGGAGGGCGCGCGAACCGCTGTCGAGTATCGTTCTACCGGGGTCGTGCCACCGCGGCTCACCCCCAGCGCGAGCAGGCGCTGGAGCGGATCGGTGACCGCCAAGGCCTCATCCGCGAACTGGCAACGCTGGCAGAGGTCAGCGACGCGGTGATCCGCGGGTTGGTGAAGGTCGGCGCGATCGAGGCGGTCGAGGTCAGCATCGACGTCCCCTACCCCGTGCCCGATCCGCAGCATCATGAGCCGACTTTGTCAGAGGACCAGCGGGCAGCAGCCGATGTCCTGGTCGCTGGCGTCGCAGAGCACGCGTTCCACCCGACGTTGCTCGACGGCGTTACGGGCTCGGGAAGACCGAGGTGTATTTCGAGGCGGTGGCCCAGGCGATCCGCGACGGCCGCCAGACGCTCGTCCTGCTCCCCGAAATCGCGCTGACCGAGCCGTTCCTGAAGCGCTTTCACGACCGCTTCGGCTGCGAGCCGATCGCGTGGCATTCGGGATTGCGCTCGACCCAGCGGCGGCGCGCGTGGCGCGCGATCGCGAGCGGCGAGGCGCTGGTGACGGTCGGCGCGCGCTCGGCCTTGTTCCTGCCCTACCGCGACCTGGGCCTGATCGTCGTCGACGAGGCGCACGAGACCAGCTTTAAGCAGGAAGAGGGCGTACATTATCACGCCCGCGACGTGGCGGTGATGCGCGGCAAGTTCGAGGGATGTCCGGTCATCCTCGCCTCCGCCACGCCGGCGATCGAGACCAGGCAACAAGTCGCGACCGGGCGCTACGCAGAGCTGAAGCTGCCCGGCCGGTTCGGTGCGGCGGAGATGCCGACGATCGAGCCGATCGACCTGATCAAGGAACCGCCTGAACGCGGCCGCTGGCTGTCCCCGCGCCTCGTCAAGGCGATGCAGGAGACGCTGGAACGGCGCGAGCAGTCGCTGCTGTTCCTCAACCGGCGGGGCTATGCGCCGCTGACCCTGTGCCGGACGTGCGGGCACCGGTTTCAATGTCCGAACTGCACCGCCTGGATGGTCGAGCACCGCCTCACGCGCCGCTTGGCGTGCCACCATTGCGGCCATGCCGAACCAACGCCGCGCGTCTGCCCCGAGTGCAAGGGCGAGGACACGCTGGTCGCCTGCGGGCCGGGGGTCGAACGCATCGCCGACGAGGTGACGGCGTTGTTCCCCGAGGCGAAAACGGCCGTCGTCACGTCCGACACGATCTGGTCCCCGGCCAAGGCGGCAGAGTTCGTCGGACGGATGGAGGCCGGCGATATCGACATCGTCGTCGGCACGCAGCTGGTGACCAAGGGCTATCACTTTCCGAACCTCACCCTGGTCGGTGTGGTCGATGCGGATCTGGGGCTAGACGGCGGCGATCTGCGGGCTGCGGAGCGTACGTTCCAGCAGATCCGGCAGGTGTCGGGACGCGCCGGGCGTGGCGAAAAGCCGGGGCACGTGTTCATCCAGACGCATAGCCCCGGCGCACAGGTGATGCAGGCGCTCATCACCGGCGATGCCGACGCGTTCTACGCCGCGGAGACGGACGCGCGAAAGGATGCAGGTGCGCCGCCGTTCGGTCGGTACGCGGCGATCGTCGTGTCGTCGGAGGACCAGTCCTGCGCGCACGAGACCGCCAAACTCGTCGGCCGTAGTGCGCCCCGAAGTCGACGGCATGCACGTCTACGGCCCCGCCCCCCGCCCCGCTGGCGATGCTGCGCGGCCGGCATCGCTACCGACTGCTCGTCCATGCGCGGCGCGCGCTGGACGTGCAGGACGTTATACGGGACTGGCTGGGAAAGCTGGAATGGCCATCCAAGGCGCGGGTGACGGTGGACGTCGACCCGTATAATTTCCTCTGATCGTGCGGGCAACGCGGCCTTAACGCTCGGCCCGGTATGCGTGCCGGATGACGCCGTCCCGCATCGCACCCATCCAGTGGCTTCGCGCACTCGCAGCCACGCTCGTGTTGCTGATGCACGCGTCCGACATGATCGATTCCGGACCGGTCGCGCTGACCGGCAAGTTCGTACCGTCTGTCCCCAATCTCTCGATGTTCGGTGCGAGCGGGGTCGACCTGTTCTTCGTCATCAGCGGGTTCGTCATGGCGCAGTCGCTGGCGACCACGGACGCTGAATCGTGGCGGTTCCTGGCGAAGCGATGGTTGCGGATCGTACCGTTGTTCGCGTGCGTCAGCGCAGTCTACATGCTGATCATGCACGACCCTTTGACCGTTCCGGCAGCGTGGATGTCTATTACTGTGCTGCCCGTTCTCGACGGAGCGGGCTATCATGTTCCCGCGCTGTATCCGGGCTGGACGCTCGGGTTCGAATTCGCGTTCTATGTCATCGTGGCGGTTGCCATGCGGGCGCCGCAGCGCCGTGTCGAAACGCTGCTGGCCCTCACGGTGGCGGTGGCGCTGATCGGCAGCGTTGTTCATCCCGGCTGGGCGCCTTTGAGGCTGCTGCTGAACCCGCTCCTGCTCGAATTTGCGCTCGGCGTGGGCGTGTGGATGGCTTGGCGCAGCGGGATCAGCGCACGCTATGCGACGCCTGCGCTCGTCATCGGGACCGTGCTGCTGGTGGTCGGGATCGCCTTCGGACTGGGCGTGCCGCTATCGCTTCAGATCGAGGTTGCCGTTGCCGGTACCTCGGGCCTCGCGCGGACCTGGACGTGGGGCATTCCCTGGGCACTGGTGGTAGTCGGGGTGATCGACACATCGGCGGACGGACGGTTCGAACGGATCGTCGCGCGCGTGGGCGATGCGTCCTATTCGACGTACCTGACCCATCCCCTGCCTGATCGCGCTGCTGTGGATGGTCGGAGGCTATGCCCCAACCATGTCACCCTATCTGTTCGCGCTGGCGTTCATCGTCGCATCGACGATGCTGGGATTGGCGGTGCATCGGTGGATCGAGCGGCCGCTGCTGGCGCGGTTGCAGCGTCGGCCGTCGGTATCGATCGGGCGAGCACCGGCGCTCGCCTGACAGGCGTTACTCGCCAGCGTGTTCGGCGAGGACGGTCAGGCCCTTGGCGTTGACCTCGGCGAAACCGCCCTTGATCGCGATGATCTCGGGGGTGCCATTCTGCGTGCGGAAGATCTGGACACCGCCGTCGCGGACCGTCGACATGAAGGGGGCGTGGCCTTCGAGGACGCCGAAATCGCCTTCGGTGCCGGGGACGACGACCATGTAGACCTCCTCCGAGCGGACGAGCTTTTCTGGCGTGACGAGTTCGAAATGCAGCATCTTGTTCGCCTTCTCCCTCTCTCCCCTGCGGGGGAGAGGGTCGGGGTGAGGGGCAGTACCGGGCGAAGGCGCTTGTGGCGGCCCCTCACCCCAACCCTCTCCCCGGGGGGAGGGAGAGGGAGCTAGAAAGGCTTAAGCTTCCGCGGCCATCTTCTCGGCCTTGGCGACGGCTTCGTCGATGCCGCCGACCATGTAGAACGCCGCCTCTGGCAAGTGGTCATACTCGCCCTCGACCACGGCCTTGAACGACCGGACCGTATCCTCGAGCTGGACGAACTTGCCGCTGATGCCGGTGAAGACCTCGGCCACGTGGAACGGCTGGCTCAGGAACTTCTGGATCTTCCGCGCACGCTGGACGGTGAGCTTATCCTCTTCGCTCAGCTCGTCCATGCCGAGAATCGCGATGATGTCCTGCAACGACTTGTACTTCTGCAGCGTCGACTGGACGGCACGTGCGGTGTCGTAATGCTCCTGGCCGACGACGCGGGGCTCGAGCAGACGCGAGGTCGAGATCGAGCGGATCGACCGCCGGGTAGATGCCCAGCTCCGAGATCGCACGGTTGAGGTTGGTCGTCGCGTCGAGATGCGCGAACGACGTCGCCGGTGCCGGATCGGTAAGATCGTCTGCGGGAACGTACACGGCCTGCACCGAGGTGATCGACCCCTTGTTGGTCGACGTGATGCGCTCCTGCAGCGCGCCCATGTCGGTCGACAGCGTCGGCTGATAGCCCACCGCCGACGGGATACGGCCGAGCAGTGCCGAAACCTCTGCGCCCGCCTGCGTGAAGCGGAAGATGTTGTCGACGAAGAACAGCACGTCCTGGCCTTCGACATCGCGGAAATACTCGGCGATCGTCAGGCCCGACAGCGCGACGCGGGCACGCGCGCCTGGCGGCTCGTTCATCTGCCCGAACACCAGCGCGACCTTCGAGCCCTCCGACTGCGGATTGCCGTCGGCATCCTTGGCGATGACGCCCGCGTCGAGGAACTCGTGGTACAGATCGTTACCCTCGCGGGTACGCTCGCCGACGCCGGCGAACACCGAGGTGCCGCCGTGGCCCTTGGCGATGTTGTTGATCAGCTCCTGGATCAGCACGGTCTTGCCGACGCCGGCGCCGCCGAACAGGCCGATCTTGCCGCCCTTCGCATAGGGTGCGAGCAGATCGATGACCTTGATGCCGGTGACCAGGATCGCGCTCTCGGTCGACTGGTCGACGAACAAAGGCGCCGACGCGTGGATCGGGGCGGTCGTCTCTGCGCCGACCGGACCACGCTCGTCGATCGGCTCGCCGATGACGTTGAGGATGCGGCCGAGCGTCTTCGGGCCGACCGGCACGCGGATCTGCGAGCCGGTGTCGGTGACGGTCTGGCCGCGGGTCAGACCCTCGGTAGCGTCCATCGCGATCGTGCGGACGGTGTTCTCGCCGAGATGCTGCGCGACTTCGAGGACGAGCCGGTTGCCGTTATTGTCGGTTTCGAGCGCCGACAGAATGGCGGGCAAATTGTCGGGGAAGTGCACGTCGACGACCGCACCGATGACCTGCGAGATGCGGCCGGTGTTGTTGGTGGCCTTGGGGGCGAGCGTGGTTCCGAGGGTCTCTGGGGCGGTTGCCATTGTCTGCTTCCTTGGTACTTCGAGCGCTTCGGCGCCCGAGATGATTTCGACCAGCTCGGTCGTGATCGCGGCTTGGCGGGTACGGTTATACTGGATCGAGAGACGCGTGATCATGTCGCCGGCATTACGCGTGGCGTTGTCCATCGCGTTCATGCGCGAGCCCTGCTCCGACGCCGCATTTTCGAGCAGCGCACGGAAAATCTGGATCGCGACGTTGCGCGGCAGGAGATCGGCGAGGATCGCTTCCTCGTCGGGCTCGTACTCGACCACGGCTTCGGCGGGAGCACCCGGCTTTGCTTCCGCGCCCGGGATCGCCGACAGGGGAATCGGGATGATCTGGATGCCGGTCGGGACCTGCACCAGCGCCGAGACGAACTTCGCGTAGAACAGATGCGCGACATCGAACTGGCCTTCGCCGAAGCGCTTGATCAGGTCTTCGGAGATCTCCTGCGCGTCGCTGAATGCGAGCCGCTTGATCTGGCCCATCTCGTGATCGGCGAGGATGTCGTTCGGGAAGAAGCGCTTGATCACGCGCCCCTTCTTGCCAGCGACGTAGAACTTCACGGTCTTGCCCGCCGCGATAAGCTCCTCCGCCTTGCGGCGTGCCGCGCGGACGATGTTGGTGTTGAACGCACCCGCGAGGCCGCGCTCCGACGTCGCGATGACGATCAGGTGGACCTGGTCCTTGCCAGTGCCCGCGAGCAGCGGCGACGCGCCCGGCGCGATGCCGACGCGCCCCGCGAGGCTCGCCATCACCGCTTCGAGACGCTCGGCATACGGACGCCCGGCAACCGCCGCGTCCTGCGCACGGCGCAGCTTCGCAGCGGCGACCATCTTCATCGCCTTGGTGATCTTCTGCGTCGACTTCACCGAGCCGATGCGGATCTTGAGGGCCTTAAGTGATGCCATTCTAGTTCGTCACCGTCCCTAAACCGTCATGCCGGACTTGTTCCGGCATCCACTCCTCCACCAGTCCTACGGGATCTGAGGCACGGTGGACCCCGGAACAAGTCCGGGGTGACGGTGTGTGTATGTCGTTTTCTACGCAGCTCAGGCGAAAGTCTTCGCGAACGCTTCGAGCGCTGCCTTCAGCTTGTCCTTCGCCTCGTTACCCAGGTCGCGGGTATCGCGGATCAGCTTCAGCACGTCGGCATGGTTCGCACGCATGTCGGCCAGCAGCGCCTGCTCGTAGCGGGTCACGTCGGCGACCGGCACCTTGTCGAGATAGCCGCTGGTACCGGCGAAGATCGACACCGTCTGCTCTTCGAACGGCAACGGCGAGAACTGGGCCTGCTTGAGCAGCTCGGTCAGTCGCGCACCACGGTTGAGCAGCTTCTGCGTCGACGCATCGAGATCCGACCCGAACTGCGCGAACGCCGCCATCTCGCGGTACTGCGCCAGCTCGAGCTTGATCGAGCCCGACACCTTCTTCATCGCCTTGGTCTGTGCCGCCGAACCGACGCGCGACACCGACAGGCCGACGTTGATCGCCGGGCGCACGCCCGAGAAGAACAGGTCGGTCTCGAGGAAGATCTGGCCGTCGGTGATCGAGATCACGTTGGTCGGGATGTACGCCGAAACGTCGCCCGCCTGCGTCTCGATGATCGGCAGTGCGGTCAGCGAGCCGCCGCCATTCGCGTCCGACATCTTCGCCGCACGCTCGAGCAGGCGGCTGTGGAGATAGAACACGTCGCCCGGATACGCCTCACGGCCCGGAGGACGACGCAGCAGCAGCGACATCTGGCGATACGCGACCGCCTGCTTCGACAGATCGTCGTAGCAGATCAGTGCGTGCATGCCGCGATCGCGGAAATACTCTCCCATCGCGACGCCGGTGTACGGCGCGAGATACTGGAGCGGTGCGGGGTCCGACGCGGTCGCGGCGATGACGATGGTGTATTCCATCGCGCCGTTCTCTTCGAGCGTCTTGACGAGCTGTGCGACGGTCGAGCGCTTCTGGCCGATCGCGACATAGACGCAATACAGCTTCTTCGACTCGTCGTCGCCGGCGTTGGCGATCTTCTGGTTGATGAACGCGTCGATCGCGACGGCGGACTTGCCGGTCTGGCGATCGCCGATGATCAGCTCGCGCTGGCCACGGCCGACCGGGACGAGTGCGTCGATCGCCTTGAGGCCGGTCTGGACCGGCTCGCTGACCGACTGGCGCGGAATGATGCCCGGTGCCTTCACTTCGACGCGGCTGCGTTCGGTGGTGTGGATCGGGCCCTTGCCGTCGATCGGGTTGCCGAGACCATCGACCACGCGGCCGAGCAGCTCCTTGCCGATCGGCACGTCGACGATCGTGCCGGTGCGCTTGACGACGTCGCCTTCCTTGATCTCGGAATCGCTTCCGAAGATCACGACGCCGACGTTATCGGCCTCGAGGTTGAGCGCCATGCCCTGCACGCCGTTCGAGAATTCGACCATCTCGCCGGCCTGGACGTTGTCGAGGCCGAAGATGCGCGCGATGCCGTCGCCGACGCTCAACACCTGGCCGGTCTCGCTGACCTGGGCCTCGGTGCCGAAATTGGCGATCTGATCCTTGATGATCTTCGAGATTTCTGCGGCGCGGATATCCATTAGCTTAGCCCTTCATCGCGTGCGCGAGAGTGTTGAGACGCGTCTTGATCGACGAATCGATCATCTGGCTGCCGACGCGGACGACGAGTCCACCTAGCAACGATGGGTCGACGCTGAGGTCGACGGAAACTTCACGGCCGACGCGCTGGCGGAGCTGATGCTTCAGCTCGATCACCTGCTCGTCGGTCAGCGGATGCGCGGACGTCACCTCGGCCGCGATCTCGCCGCGATGCTGCGCGGCAAGTGTCCGGAATGCCTTGATGATCTTCGGCAGCGCGCCGAGCCGGTGGTTCTCGGCGAGGACGCCGAGGAAGCTCTTGGTGGTCGCATCGACGCCGAGTTCGTCGGCCACCGCTGAGACCGCCTTCACGGCCGCGCCACGCGACACCATCGGGCTGGACGTCAGCGTGCGGAAGTCCTCCGACTGCGCGAGTGCGTCGCGCACGTTCGCCAGGCTCGACTCGACCGCGTCGATCGTCTTGGCGTCACGGGCGAGTTCGAACAGGGCCAGCGCATAACGCCCGCCCAAGCTCGCCTGAATGGCGCCGCCGACATTACCGGGGGATGTCTCCACGGACCTTTGAATCCTCGCCTGAAACCGAAAATAGTGCCGCCCCATGGGGGAAGAGGGCGCGAAAGCACCTCTCATGGGACGCGGCGCGGGTAGCATCGGGATCGCGGATTGGCAACCCGGCCGGAGGGTCGTGGCGGCGGGTTTGTGACTGTTTTGTCATTGATCGAAGGTTGGAAAGGTTACGATTCCGCCCCTCCCCGTCATCCCCGCGCAGGCGGGGATCCATATCCTCCGGACCCAGCGCTTTCACCGCACGGCCTGCCACTATGGGTTCCCGCCTCCGCGGGAATGACGGTATTGGGCAGACGTTACGACCAATCGACGAGGACGAGAGAATGACCGGCACGATGGAAACGATGACGATGTCCGACGGCGCGAGCGTCGCGGTTTATCACGCGCAGCCGACCGGCGAACGCCGCGGCGGCCTCGTGCTGGTGCAGGAGATCTTCGGCGTAACCGACCACATCCGCGACCTTTGCGACGAGTATGCCGCCGACGGTTATGAGGTGCTGGCCCCCGCGCTGTTCGACCGCGAACACCCCGGCTTCGAGGCAGACTATTCGGGCGAGGGCCTCGCGCGCGGCGTCGAACTGGCGCGGCAGCTCCACCCGTTCGAGCTGTCGCTGAAGGACGTCCAGACCTGCATCGATACGCTCGCCCCCGCCGGGCCGGTGTTTGTGGTCGGCTATTGCTATGGCGGTTCGGTCGCGTGGTTCGCCTCGACCAAGCTGCACGGCGTCGCGGCGGCGAGCGGCTATTACGGCAGTATGATCCCGGCCGCGGCGGACGAGGAGCCCAAGGTGCCGGTGATCCTCCACTTCGGTCGTCACGACCACGGCATCCCGATGGAGGGCGTCGAGCAGGTGATCGCGAAGGATTGGCCCAACGCGACGGTGTATGTCTACGAGGCGGGCCACGGGTTCAATTCGGACCGGCGGAAGGATTACCATGAGCCGAGTGCGGACTTGGCGAAGCAGCGCACGCTGGACCTGTTCCGCGCTAACGGCGGCTGAGCCAACCTTTCCTACTAACTGGTAACGCCACCCCGGCGAAGGCCGGGGCCCAGTTGGGGGACGTTGCTAAAGGAAGACGGCCCTTCGTTATTGCCACCTTTCCAACTGGGCCCCGGCCTTCGCCGGGGTGGTGGCTATGGTAAAGGGCCTTGGCGCAGGCTGGCGCTACAGAAGTAAAGGTAGCGCTTACTTCCTTGTTCTCCCGCGAAGGCGGGAGCCCAGTCTGGGTCCCCGCCTTCGCGGGGGAAACAACTCTCTTTCGCTCCTGAGAGATCACTCCCCCGGGAAATCCGCCCCCAGACTATCAGCCTTATGCGCCTCGATCTCCTTCAACCGCTCCGCCAGCTTCGTCGTAACCGCATCATACCCCCCAAGCCCCCAGCACCAGGTGCCGCGGAGGGTTCGCATCCTCGGTCAGCGCAATCATCGCCTCGCCGGCTCGCACCGGATCGCCTGCTTGAGTCCCGCTAACCTCCCGCGTACCGTCCAAGCGCTTCCCAGCCGTCTCCGCATAGTCGGCAATCTTCACCGGCGTCTGCTTCAGCGACCGCCCGGCCCAATCCGTCCGGAACGGCCCCGGCTCGACGCACGTCACGTTGATCCCAAGAGGCTTCACCTCGGCAAGCAACGCATCCGACCATCCCTCGACCGCATGCTTCGACGCGGCGTAATAGCCCGACCCCGGGAATCCGACCTGACCGGCGACCGAGGTGATGTTGATTACATGCCCGCTCTTCTGCCCCCGCATGATCGGCAGCACCGCGCGAGTCAGCGCGAACAACCCGAACACGTTCGCATCGAACTGCGCGCGAATTTCGGCCTCCTCGCCCCTCCTCGACCGATGCCTGATAGCCGTAGCCCGCATTGTTCACGAGCACGTCGATCCGCCCGAACTTGGCCTTGGCCTGCGCCAGGGCATCGTCGATCTGCGCCTGCTCCGTCACGTCGAGCGACAGCGCGAGTGCATGATCCCCCCGCACCTTCCGCCAGATCGGCGACACGATCAGCATTGCGCGCGGTCACCACCGCACGCCAACCGCGCGCGAGCACGAGCTTGGCGAGTTCGCGACCGAAACCGGTCGAGCAGCCGGAAATGAACCAGACGGGCGTGTCGGAGGCCATGAGACATCTTTCGTTAGGGGGTATGCACGGAAGAACGGCCGGGCCACCGATTGGCTCCGCTTTGAGCGCAAGCCACGGGATGCACGCGCCGCGCGACCGGCTATACCGATCCAATGAGCACCGCCGCCGACACCGACACCGCCTGGACCGCGTTCGAGCGCCGCGACCGAGCGTGGGACGGGCGATTCGTCGTCGGCGTGAAGACCACCGGCATCTACTGCAAGCCAAGCTGCCCCGCACGCCACCCCAAGCGCGAGAACGTCACTTTTCACCCAGACCCGCCAAGCGCCCGCGCCGCCGGCTTCCGCGCGTGCCTGCGCTGCACCCCTGACGAAGTCGGCCGCGACCGAGTCGCCGTCGCCGCGGCCGTCGCGCTGCTAGAAGCCGCCGAAGACCGCCTTTCGCTGGACGAGGTCGCCGCAAAAGTCGGCTACGCCCCCCATCATTTCCATCGCCTGTTCAAGCGCGCCACCGGCGTTACCCCCCGCCGCCTATGCCCGCGCTTTGCGCACCGGGCGGGCGCGCGACGCCTTATCGGAGGACTCGACCGTGACCGAAGCAATCTATGACGCCGGCTATTCCGCCCCTAGCCGCTTCTACGAGGCGGACGCGAAACGGCTCGGCATGGCGCCCAGCGCCTGGGCGCGCGGCGGCGAAGGCGTCACGATCCGCTGGACAGCCGCCGACACGAGCCTCGGCGCACTGTTCGTCGCCGCGACCGACAAGGGCCTGTGTCGCGTGTCGTTCGACGAAGACGCCGACGAACTCCGCCGCCGCTTCCCAAACGCAACGATCGAGCCGGGCGACGAAGCCCTCGCGGACCTGGCAGCGCACGTCGTCGCGGCCGTCGAGTCCCCCGACCGCGACCAAGACCTCCCGCTCGACGTCCGCGGCACAGCGTTCCAAGAAGCGATCTGGCAAGCCCTGCGCACCATCCCGATCGGCGAAACCCGCACCTACAGTGAACTCGCAGCGCTCGCCGGCCGCCCCGCCGCGGTCCGCGCCGCCGGCACCGCGTGCGGCCAGAACCCGGTCTCGATCGTCATCCCCTGCCACCGCGCACAGCGGATCGGCGGCGCGCTCGGCGGCTATGCCTACGGGCTGGACCGCAAGCGCGCACTACTCGCCTCCGAAGCTCAGCGCGCAGACTTGCAGGAATAGACCAGCTTCTCGTTCGGCAACGGCGGCAACACCGCACGCACCGCAGCCTGCTGCCCTGCAAGCCGACCCAACGCCGCCTCATCCATGTTGCACACGTTCGGCACGACGCCGCGCGCGGTCCGCGCTGCCTCCATCCCCGCCGCCGACATCAGATAGCGCGTGTTCGAATAGACGCGCGTCGCCGGATCGAACGACAGCACGGACACGGTCTGCTCGGCATCGGGCACCAGCACGCGGTCCCACCGGCCATTCGCGGCGACATATTGCGTCTTGCCGTTCACACACCCCTTCGCGCCCCAGTCGATCGACACGTCCTCGCTCGACGAGATCGTGATCCGGCTGCGCTCCGGGATCAGCGTGCACATCAGCTTGCCGAGCGCCGCATCTGGCGTCGATATCCGCGTCTTGGGCAGCGCGGACAGCGGCACGTCGACCTCACCCGAAGGCCGCAGCACGAATACGACGATCGCGACCAGCACGCTCAGCCCGCCGATACCCAGCGCCCACACCGCCTGCCGCCGCTGCCCGCGCGATTCGAGCAGCCCTGCGCTTCCGATCACCAGCGCCCCTGCCACCAGTAGCAGCCCGGCAAGCGCCATGACGTTCTCCCGCGCCCGCCCGGCTTCGGTCCGCGCCTTTTCCAGCGCGACCTCACGAGTCATCGCATCCTGCGTCGCGGCGTCGCGCTTGGCCGACGCCGCATCGGCGGTCGCCTTCGCATCCGCGTCGGCGTCCTGCCGCAACCGATCTTCGATCGAGGTGCACCCCGTCCCGATCGACGCGTAAGGTTGTTTCGCATCGTGGAGGAAGCCCGCCAGTTCGGTATCCGCAATCGCGAAACCGAACGTCGAATCGCCCTCCTCGCCGCGCGTGATCGCCGAGTTCACCCCGATCACCCGCCCGCACCGATCGAGCAGAGGACCACCCGAATTACCACGCGCAATACTCGCCGTGTGCAGCAACACTTCGACGCTGCTCAGTACGCGGCGCCCGGAAAGCACGCCCTCCGACCGCACCGGCGTCATGGGCCGGATGTAATCCGCCGCTGATCGCGCCGTCGCCAAGTCGACGTTACCGGGGAAGCCGAGCGACACCACCGGATCGCCCTCGGTCATCGGCCCGGTATAGAGTGCGCTCGGCGGCAGGCGCGCGCCGGTGAACTCGATCAGCGCCAGGTCGCGCTGTGAGTCGTACGCGATCACCTTGCCCTGGTAGGATTTGCTGCCCTCGGTCGGGACGATGCCGACGACGACGTTGTCAGGGTAGCGCTCGGCGAGATCGACGACGTGCGCGTTGGTGACGATCCGGTTGGGCGCGATCGCGAAACCGCTGCCGTGGCCGAAGCCGACCACCTGGTCGTCGACCACCGCGATCGTCACGACGCGCACGACGCCGCGCCCGGTGGCGGCGATGTCGTCCGCAGACGCGGAGCTCGCCAACCCGAAGATGAGCGCGAGAAGAAGCAGCAGGCGGATCATGTGCCTGCCTTCGGGGGAGTTCGCAGCGGCGATCAACCCTGACCATCGCACCGCGGGCACCGCCGCTTTCACCAGCCTGTTTTGGTTAGCAAATTATCAAGCCTTCGCGCCTAACCCGGTCGGCATTCATCCAGGGATACAGGCATGAGCGCATTCGGGCGTCGTAATGGCATCAGCGGGGGGCAGTCGGCCCGTCCCGCATTCGGCGTCGCGCGTCCGATGCAGGGAAGCTCGGGCAGCAATCCCGTGGCGCGCGCGGAACCCGAGGGCGGTGCCCAATTCCCGCCGATCGATTCGCTGCCGATGCCGGGGGAGACCGACGGGTTCAGCTCGGGCATGATGCCCGCTGGACAGCTGGACGCGATGCAGCGCCTGTCCGATCGCCAGAATGCGAGCGGGGAAGCGGGCAACAGCCGGACCGAGGGCTTCGAACAGTCGATCCACAAGATCAAGGAACAGGTGCTGCCGCGCCTGCTCGAACGCGTCGATCCGGAGGCCGCGGCGACGCTCAACAAGGACGAGCTGGCCGAGGAATTCCGCCCGATCATCGGCGAAGTGCTCGCCGAGCTGAAGCTGACGCTCAATCGCCGCGAACAGTTCGCACTGGAAAAAGTGCTGGTCGACGAGCTGCTCGGGCTCGGACCGTTGGAGGAGCTGCTGGCCGATCCGAACATCACCGACATCATGGTGAACGGGCCCGACCAGACCTATGTCGAGCGCAAGGGGCAAGCTCGAACTCGCGCCGATCCAGTTCCGTGACGAGGAGCATCTGTTCCAGATCGCGCAGCGGATCGTCAATTCGGTCGGCCGCCGCGTCGACCAGACCTCGCCGCTCGCCGATGCGCGCCTGAAGGACGGCTCGCGCGTCAACGTTATCGTCCCGCCGCTGAGCTTGCGCGGCACCGCGATCTCGATTCGTAAATTCTCGGCAAAACCGATCACGCTCGACATGATGGCGGGGTTCGGCTCGATGTCGCCGAAGATGGCGACCGCACTGAAAATCGCCGGCGCCTCGCGGTTCAACGTCGTCATCTCGGGCGGCACCGGCTCGGGCAAGACGACGATGCTCAACGCGCTGTCCAAGATGATCGACCCCGGCGAGCGCGTGCTGACGATCGAGGATGCCGCCGAGCTTCGCCTGCAACAGCCGCACTGGCTCCCGCTCGAAACGCGTCCGGCCAATCTGGAGGGCCAGGGCGAAATCTCGATCCGCGATCTCGTCAAGAACGCGCTGCGTATGCGGCCGGACCGGATCATCCTGGGCGAAATTCGTGGCTCCGAGTGTTTCGACATGCTGGCGGCGATGAACACGGGTCACGACGGCTCGATGTGCACGCTCCACGCCAACTCTCCGCGCGAAGCGCTGGCGCGTATGGAGAACATGGTGATGATGTCCGACATCAAGGTGCCCAAGGAAGCGATCTCGCGCCAGATCGCCGATTCGGTCGAGCTGATCATCCAGGTGAAGCGCCTCCGCGACGGCTCGCGCCGCGTGACCAACATCACCGAGGTGATCGGCATGGAGGGGCCGGTGATCGTCACGCAGGAGCTGTTCAAGTTCGAGTATATGGACGAGTCGGCGGACGGGAAGATCCTGGGCGAGTACCGGTCGATGGGCTTGCGGCCGTATACGCTGGAGAAGGCGAAGCAGTTCGGGTTCGACCAAGCGTATCTGGAGGCGTGCCTGTAGGGTTAACTCTCGCGTCGCCGACCACCCAATGCCACCCCGGCGAAGGCCGGGGCCCAGTTGGAAAGGTGGCAATGACGGAGCACCGTCCGCTGTCATCACCGTCCCCCAACTGGGCCCCGGCCTCCGCCGGGGTGGTGGCCGTTGCGAACGTTTAGTGCGTCCCGAACTGTTCGCTAGGCTGGTCTTGGCACGCTAGTTCGCCGAGCTAATTGCAAGACTGGCGCAGGCAACGAACGCCCCTTCTACCGTTCCCTCGCGAACGCGGGGGGCCAAGAGTCACGAACGCCGCCGTTTGTGACCCTGGACTCCCGCGTTCGCGGGCGAGCAATTATTGTTTCGCCAGACCAGGCTTAACTGGATCAAGATAAAGCGCGCCGTGCCAAGCGGATACTGTCTCGCAGGCAAGCACGCCGCATCGCTATCCACCCCGTCTCCGTCCCGCCCCGGCGAAGCCCCCGCTTGTACCCGTCCCCCGACTCGCTAGGGGACAGCGCCACATGCGTCGTGCCTTGCTCACCCTCGTCCCGCTGATCGCGGTCCTCATCGTCTCGGCGCGCGAGCCCTCGAAATCCGCTCCGGCAACCGCGACCTCCCCCGCCGCACGCGACCGCGGCGTCTACCATCTCGCGGCGGACGCCGAAGCCCGCTGGATCGCGTTCGACCTCACCCCCCGGCAACCAGATCCGCTTCAAGATGCAGCTCGACGGCCGCGACGTGACCGCGATCCTCGACACCGGCGTCAGCTACACGCTGCTCGCCAAGGCCTCTCCCGCGGTCGATCCCGCCAAGCTGGTCGCCGGCGGCAGCGCGACCGCGATTGGCGGATCGGTCGCACTCGGCTGGATGCCGACGCGCTCGGTCGCGCTCGGTGGCCTTGCGCGGACCGGTGGCGGCGTGACCGTCGCCGATCTGCCCGCGATCGCCACCGGCAGCGCCTCCGCGGTCGACCTGCTGGTCGGTGCCGACATGCTCGCCGGCCATGCGCTCGACATCGATTACGCCGCCAAGCGCTTCCGCCTGCTCCACTCCGGCCGCCTGCCGTTCAAGGGCGAGAGCGCACCGCTGCGCGTCTCCACCGAGCGTAGCGTGTATGAAAGCGCGCTCACGCTGGGCGACCGGCGCCTCGCGCCGATCGTAGTCGATACCGGCGACGGCTCGTCGATCACCGTCACGGCGGCGGGATGGCAGGCGGCAAACCTGAAGGCGTTGCGCACCACCAGCGCGATCGCGTTCGGGCTCGCCGGCCCGGCAGTCAGCGGCCTTGCGATCGTTCCCGAGATCCGCGTTGGCGAGATGATCGCGCGCGAGGCCGAGGTCCGGATCGAACCCGCAGACGGCTTCTCGCAGGCGATCGGCACCGCCGGGCGGATCGGCTCCGGCTTCCTTCAGAACTACCGCGTCCTGCTCGATCCGGGCGCACGGCGGATGGTGCTCAGCCGAGGTCCCAAGGCCGACCTGCCGCCGCCGCGTTCGACCAGTGGCCTGCTCATCGGCATCGAGAAGGACCGGTTGAAAGTCCTTCACGTGATGCGTGGCGGCCCGGCGGCGGCATCGGGCTGGAAGGACGGCGACCTGATCTGCACGATCGACGGCACACCCGTCACCAGCAGCTATTCGACGAGCCCGATCGCGTCATGGACGGCGGGCATGCCCGGCCGGGTCGTGACGCTCGGACTGTGCGACGGCACCATACGCAAGCTCGAATTGACGCATTTTTATTAGGACTGCCCATGTTTAGCCTGCGTCACCGATCGGGGCAGGCAATCTTGCTGCTCCTCGTCGCCATCGCGCTCCGTAGTCCGTTCTTCGGCAATCCGGTGATCCATAGCGACGAGCAATTTTACCTGCTGGTCGGCGATCGCCTTCTGCACGGCGCATGGCCGTTCGTAGACATTTTCGATCGCAAGCCGGTCGGCCTGTTCCTGATCTTCGCCGGCATCCGCAGCGTCGGCGGCGATGGCGTGCTGATGTACCAGCTTGCCGCGACGCTCGTCGCCACCGCCACGGCATTCCTGGTCGCGCGGATCGTCAGCCGCTTGTCCTCCGATGATGCGAACCCGTTGGCGAGCGTCGGCGCGGCGCTGATCTATCTCGTCTGGATCATCGTGTTCGACGGTGCGGGCGGGCAGTCGGCAATATGGGGCAATGCCTTGATGGCGGCCGCCGCGCTGCTGGTGCTCGATACGACCCGCGGCCACCGGCATATCTCCTTGCGCGGTGCCGGGGCGATGCTGCTGATCGGCCTGGCGATGCAGATCAAATACACCGCGATGTTCGAAGGGATATTCTTCGGCCTGACGCTGGTGTGGGCCGCGTATCGAGATGGGCGATCGATTGGTCGCCTGACGGCCGATGCCGCCTTGTGGATCGGCGCAGCGCTGTTCCCGACCGCGCTTGCCTGGATCGTCTATGCCGCGGCAGGCCACGGCGACGCCTTCGTCTTTGCCAATTTCCTGTCGATCTTCGGTCAGCAGGACGACGATACGCTCAGCTCAAACCTGCTGAAGCTGCTGGGCGGCGTGGGCATGAGCCTGCCGCTCGCCTGGCTTGCATGGCGTGGCCGTCGGACGGGAAGCTTCGCGCTCGGATGGCTCGCGGCGGCGGTGATCGCGATCCTCATCATGCACACGTTCGAGCTGCTCTACCTGCTGCCCCTCGCGCTGCCGCTGTCGGTCGCGGCCGGCACGGGGCTGAGCGGCCCGACCGTTCGCACGACCATGGTCCGCCTTGCCGCCGTGCTGGTGTTCGGCGCGCTGGCGGCGACCATCATGACCAGCGTCCGCATCGGACGACGCGGCAATGCGCACCAGATCGCGCAACTCGTCCAGATGATCGGCCAGCAACCACGCGGCTGCATGTTCGCCTATGGCAGCGAACCGATCCCTCTATTTCCTGACCCGGTCCTGCCTGCCGACGCCCTATATCTTCCGCAGTCACCTGGGCCAGACGGCCGAATCGCACGGCACGGGGATCGATCCGGTCGTGGAAGTCGCGCGGTTGCTCGCGGCTGGGCCCGGCGTGATCGTCGTACGCGCGCCCAAGCCCACCACGAACCTCGCGACCCAGGCGCTGGTACTGCGCGCGATCGCCAAGCGGTATCGATTGGTCGGCTCAGTGAAGATCGGCGGGTTGCCGCAGAGCGTCTATCGCCTGCGTACCGACGCTCCCCGATGACGAGGCGCGGTTACCTCAAGTCTTGAACGCGAGGCCGATCGTCACCGCGAGTCCGATCAGCGCCAGCATCTGGACGGTCGGCCAGTCGACCCAGCCCACCGAATCCGGATCGCGCCGACGGCGGCGTCTACGTTCGCCTAGCCCCGCCACAACAGCAAGCGCGGCGAGACCTCCGCTCAAACTCCACAGAACCGGGGCCATCGTTCAGCCGAGCTTCTCGACCTTTTCCTGCAACTTGGCGAGTTCGTTGCGCAGCGCAGCGATCTCGTCGTCCTTGCTGGCGGCGGGTGCAGGCGCAGGTGCGGGCGGCGTCATCGCCTGTGTCGCGGCGTCGAACATTTCAAGGTTGCGCTTGGCAATGTCCGCGAAGGGCGAGTTCGCGAACGCGCCTTCGACCGCGGACTTGAACTGGTCGTGGTTGCGACGGAAGCTGTCCATCGACGCCTCAAGATACCCCGGCACCATCGTCTGCATCGAATCGCCGTACATCGAGATCAGCTGGCGCAGGAAGTTCACCGGCATCATCGTCTCGCCGCGGCTCTCCTCCTCCATGATGATCTGCGTCAGGACGTTGTGCGTGATGTCCTCATCGGTCTTTGCATCGACCACCTTGAAGTCGCGCCCCCTCGCGGGTCATCGTCGCGAGATGATCCAGCGTGATGTAGGATGACGACTCGGTGTTATAGAGCCGCCGGTTGGCGTACTTCTTGATGATGACGATTCCGTCGGCAGCCTTTTTGCTTCTTCATGGATCCCCCGTCTTATGTTTGAAACGGAGGCTACAGTCTTTGATGACGCACCGCAACAAGGTCCGAGGCCCTTACCCTTGTTCCTTTCCGTGCTGCGCAACGAGACTGCAGCATCGCCGGAACGCATGACCCGCGCGCTAGCGGGATTGCGCGCTTATCAGAGCGCACCGCGAGAGGAACGCCCCGTTTCGCGGCCTGCGATCCACCGCGTTGGCCGGGTCGCGTTGCGCGATTATGGCGGCGAGGGGCGTCCCGTCGTGTTCGTCCCATCATTGATAAACCCGCCCGACATCCTCGATCATTCGCTCGAGTCTTCGCTGGTGCAATGGATCGCCAAGGAAGGATTCCACGTTTGGCTGGTCGACTGGGGATCACCCGGCAACGCGGACCGCGACCTCGATCTGGCGGCGCATGTCGAGCGGTTGCTCGTCCCGCTGCTCCAGGCACTCCCCGCGCCTCCGGTGCTGGTCGGCTATTGCCTCGGCGGCACGCTCGCGCTGGGCGCCGCTGCGATCACGCCCACCGCTGGTGTCGCGACGATCGCCGCCCCCTGGCACTTCGCGGGTTATGGCGAGGGCCGCCCCACGCTCGCCGCGACCTGGGCTGCGGTCCAGCCCGCCGCCGCGATGCTCGGCCTCCTCCCGATGGAAGTGCTCCAGGCCGGCTTCTGGCAACTCGACCCTGCGCGCACGATCGCCAAATACGAAGCCTTCGCCGACCTTCCCCCGACAGCGACGCGGCCCGCGCATTCGTCCGACTCGAGGACTGGGCAAACGCCGGCGCGCCCCCCCCCTATGCCGCCGCCGCATCACTGTTCGAGGACTGCATCGCCAACGACCTCCCCGGCAAAGGCCGCTGGGACATCGCCGGCGCCCCGGTCGATCCGCTCACACTAGCCTGCCCCACAGTCGAATTTGTCTCGCTGAGCGATCGCATCGTCCCTGCCGCCACCGCGATCGGCCTCGCCGACCGCCGCGACCTCGGCGCAGGCCATGTCGGCATGATCGTCGGCCGCTCCGCACGCGCGCGCCTATGGGAACCGCTCGCCAACTGGATCGCCGCACTCGACTGACCTACATGGGGTCCAAACAAAGAGGACCCTGACATGACCGACCAGAACCCGAACGACGTCGTCATCACCGCCGCCAAGCGCACCCCCGTCGGCAGCTTCCTCGGCGCGTTCGCGAGCGTACCCGCGCACGAACTCGGCCGCATCGCGATCGAAGCCGCGCTCGAACAGGCGGGCGTGGCTGGCGAAGACGTCTCCGAGGTGATCCTCGGCCAAGTCCTCACCGCGGCCCAAGGCCAGAACCCCGCCCGCCAAGCCTCGATGGCCGCTGGCGTGCCAAAGGAAATCCCCGCCTGGGGCGTCAACCAGGTCTGCGGCTCCGGCCTGCGCGCGGTCGCGCTCGCCGCGCAGGCGATCCAGACTGGCGACGCGACCATCGTCGTCGCGGGCGGCCAGGAATCGATGTCGCTCTCCGCGCACGCGCAGTCGATCCGTGGCGGCCAGAAGATGGGCAACCTCAGCCTCGTCGACACGATGGTCAGCGACGGCCTGACCGACGTTTTCAACGGCTATCACATGGGCATCACCGCCGAGAACCTCGCCGAGCAATACCAGGTCACGCGCGGCGAACAGGACGCCTTCTCGGTCGCCTCGCAGAACAAGGCCGAGGCCGCGCGCGGCTCAGGCCGCTTCAAGGACGAGATCGCACCCGTCACGATCAAGGGCCGCAAGGGCGACACGGTGGTGGCCGACGACGAATACATCCGCGCCGGCGCGACGATCGAGAGCGCCTCCAGCGTAAAGCCCGCCTTCAAGAAGGACGGCACCGTCACCGCCGCCAACGCCAGCGGCCTAAACGACGGTGCCGCCGCGCTCGTCATGATGCGCCGCGACGAAGCCGAACGCCGCGGCTCGACGATCCTCGCGACGATCAAGAGCTGGGCGTCGGCCGGCGTCGACCCCTCGATCATGGGCATCGGTCCCGTCCCCGCCACCAGGCGCGCCTTGGAAAAGGCAGGCTGGACGCTCGCCGACCTCGACCTGATCGAAGCCAACGAAGCCTTCGCCGCTCAGGCGCTGTCGGTCGGCAAGGAACTCGGCTGGGACGCGAGCAAGGTCAACGTCAACGGCGGCGCGATCGCGATTGGCCACCCGATTGGCGCGAGCGGCGCGCGCGTCCTGACCACGCTGATCTACGAGATGCAGAAGCGCGACGCGAAGAAAGGCTTGGCAACGCTGTGCATCGGTGGCGGCATGGGAATTGCCATGTGCCTGGAAAGGTAGGAAAACTGACCTTATGTTGCGGATATGTTACAGAAACATATTAAAGTGACAAAAAGTTTAATAACTTGCCATTAAGCATTGCGTGCCCGCAAGGTTTGGCGGCACCGTGGTTCCGTTCAGCGTCATAAAGACCTGTAAACGGGGGGTTATTAATGGTGATTTCTCGCTTAGCGAGCGCAACTGCGCTGGCCGGTACCTTGTTTTTCCTGCCGGCCTTCGCGGCCGCGCAAACGCAGACGAACGGCGTCGGAACACCCTATGGTCCGGTACAACCCGGCGCCGCGACAACGCCGCCGCCGTCTACGGTCGGCCAGCAAGAATCGTCCGATGCCACGGACCAGACCGCGGCTGTCGATGACGAAATTACGGTCACCGGATCGCGTATCCGCGTGAGCCGCAAGATCGATGCGGCGGTACCCGTTACGACGATCACGGCAGCACAGTTGTTGGGAACGCGTGGTGACGTTTCCCTCGGTGACGCCCTCAACCAATTGCCGCAGCTTCGTTCGACGTTCAGCCAGGCAAACTCGACGGGTAACATCGGTACTGCAGGTCTCAACCTCCTCGATCTGCGCGGGCTAGGCACGGCGCGTACGCTGACCCTGGTCAACGGACGTCGCATCGTAACCGCCGTCCCCGGCAGCTATACGCCCGACGTCAACACGATCCCCTACGATCTCGTGGAATCGGTCGATCTCGTTACCGGTGGCAACTCGGCAATTTACGGATCGGACGCTATCGCCGGCGTCGTCAACTTCCGCCTGCGCAAGGATTACCAAGGCCTGAAACTTCGCGGACAGGGTGGCGTGACGTCGTACGGCGACCGCGGCACCTATCTCGTCAGCGGCGTTGCCGGCCACAATTTCTTCGACGGGAAGATCAATCTTACCGCGTCGGGCGAGTATTCCCGCGCAAACTCGGTCTTCTACAAGGATCGCGACTATCTTGGCGCATTAAGCGGGACCCCGGCTTTTATCACGTCACAGAGCACGGCTGCCCCTAACCGCAATTTCGACGGCGTACCGAACTCGGTGTTCGTTCCGCGCGGCAGCGTATTCAGCAATCGCTCGACCGGTGGCAGCGTCATCACGTCATGCCCCGCAACGGCGACCGCGGCAAACCTTGCTCAGCGGACCAATGTCTGCACCGGACAATTGTCGCCTACCGGTGGTCCGATCGCCTATACCTATGTCTTCCAGCCCGATGGCTCACTCGCTCGCGACAGCAACATCACCGACCTTCGCTCGATCGGCGGCGGCGTGCTGGGCGGCTTCGGCGCCACGGGTGTCGAGGATGCGATGCTGCTGCCTAAGAACGAACGGTATGTCGCCAACATCAATTTGAGCGGCAACTTCTCGCCAGCCTTCAAGCCATTCATCGAAGCGACCTACGTTAAGGTAGATGTCGAGCAGCAGTCGACCCAGCCGACCTTTACCGGCGGTACGCTGTCGTCGACGTTCAGCGTCAACAACCCGTTCCTGTCCGCCGCGAACCGTGCAACGCTGAGCTCGATCCTGGCACCGGGCGCGACGAGCTTTACGCTGAACCGATTCAACAACGACTTCGGCACGCGTTCGGAATTTCACAACCGCGAGACCTATCGTGGCGTGATCGGCGTCGAGGGTGACATCAGCAAGACCGGCAACCTTCACTACGAAGTCGCCGGAAACTATGGTCGCACCGAAAACCGATATCGGACGGGCGGTAACGTCCTGCTCGCCAACTACGGGCGCGCCATCAATGCCGTCGTCGCGCCCGCTAACTATGCCGGCAGCAACTTCGTGCAGAACGCAGCGGGCCAACGCGTCGTCTGCAGCGTCAATGCCGACGCCAACACGGCGAACGACGATGCCAACTGCGTTCCGCTGAACCTGTTCGGCGCCAACCGCTACGACAGCCGCGCGCTCGGCTACACTCTCTACACGTCGACCCGCGATCAATGGGCCGAGGAAATCGACGTGACGGCTTCGCTGTCCGGCGACTCGTCCGGTTTGTTCAGCCTGCCTGGCGGCCCCGTCGGCTTCGCCTTCGGTGGCGAATATCGCCGCGAGGATGCATTCTCGGGACAGGATCCGGTCACGGCATCGGGCGCGACCTTCCTCAACCCCGCCTCGACGTTCGATCCACCATCGGTCAACATCAAGGAGTTGTTCGGCGAGCTTCGCGTGCCGTTGCTCGCGAACATTCCGTTCATTCACGAACTGACGATCGAGGGCGCCGGACGCGTTTCCGACTACGGCGGCAACACCGGTTCGGTCGTCGCATGGAACGCGGGGGGTATCTGGGCGCCATTCCGCGACCTGCGTTTCCGTGGCACATTGGCACGGTCGGTCCGGGCGCCGAACCTGTCCAACCTCTACGCAACCGCGGCTACAACGTTCGTCAACGGCCTGACTGATCCCTGCGATCAGCCCGGCGGCACCAACTCGGGAAACAACATCACCGCCAATCCCAACCGCACAGCAAACTGCGCCGCGGCCGGGATCCCAACGACGATTACGTTTGCCGACCCGCAGTCCGGCGCGCAGCTGGTTCGTCCCTGGACGAACCAGTCGGCATCGGGTGTCGCTGGCGTCAATCAGGGCAATCTCGGCCTGACCCCTGAAATCGGCTACAGCTTTACGGTCGGCACGATCTACACCCCGCATCAGGTTCCGGGTCTGAGCCTCAAGGTCGAATATTATAACATCCGGGTGAAGAACGTTATCTCTGGCCTGACCGGACAGGCGATCATCAACCGCTGCTATGACGATACGAACGGCATCGACAATACGTTCTGCGCTGCCGTCTTCCGTCGCGCGACGGGGGATCCCACGACCAACCTGACCTTCAACGGCCAGACCACGCGGACGATCGACCAGGCGCAGTTCACCTTCCCGACTGCGGGCACCGGCATCGGCTTCATCAACCAGCCGTTCAACTTCGCGCAGCTCAAAACGCGGGGTATCGATTTCGACGCCAGCTATGCGCGGGACTTCGGCGAAAACTGGGGCGTGAACGTCCGGTTCCAGGTCAGCTATGTCATGGATCGGCTGAACTACGCGTACATCACCGAACCGAACCGGTACGATCGTCTGGACAGCACGCTGGGTGATCCGCGTTGGCAGGGTGCCTTCAATGCTGCGGTTCATTCGGGACCGATCGAACTGTCCTACAATGCGCGGTATGTCGGCAAGCAGATCGTTTCAGGTCTGGTGTACGAAACCTTCTTCGCATCGCAGGGGCGCCCTGCGCTCAATCCCGATGCGCGTCCGTTCGTGTATTATGATCCGATCGTCTATCACAATGCACGCATCAACGTTCGGGCGAACGACAAGTACCGCTTCTTCTTCGGCGTCGACAATCTCACCAACGAGTTGCCGCCGTACGAATTGACGGGGACTGGCAGCGATGCAATCTATCCGAACACGGGTCGATTCTTCTATGCGGGTGCGGAATTCAAGTTCTGAACTTTAGGCTTTGAGATATCCTTGGGGCTGCCTCTCAGGCGGCCCCTTTTTGTTCAAGCCCAATGACGATCGAAACGCGCACCAAGACCTGTCAACAATTCATACTGCGAGCGCCCCGACTGATCGGCCGCGACGACCAATGCATAATCAAGCCCTATCCAATCACCCTCTTGCAGACCGGGGGTGGAATCGACGTCGATCGCCAGAAGGTCCATCGACACGCGACCCAGCACCGGCAGGTCGATGTCCCCCGTACGGGCAACACCCCGTCCAGAAAATGATCGGCCATATCCGTCAGCATAGCCCAGGTTGATTATCGCGACTTGCGTGCGTCGGGGTGCAGTCCAGGTCGCGTTGTAGCCCACGGTCGCCCCTGCAGCGACACTGCGAACCTGGAGTATCTGCGCTTCGGGCCAGACGACCTGTCCGATCGTATCGCTAAACTCACCTCGCGGGATGCCCCCATACAGCGCCAGCCCAGGCCGGGTCAGGTCGAACGCATAGCCCTGGAGCGCAATCCCCGCAGAGTTGGCGAGACTCATGTGCTTTGCAGTCGTCGCGCCTGCCAATGCAGCGAACCGGTCGCGCTGCACTACGTTCATCGGCGAGTCCTCGTCAGCGCAGGCCAGGTGGCTCATCAGCGTTTCGATCTGGAGGCCATCGAGCAGACCGGCCGCGATATCGTCCGCCGACACGCCGAGGCGGTTGATGCCGGTGTCGACCATGACGTCGCATGCGCCACCGCCGGCCGCTTTCCAGCGCGCAACTTGTGTCGGGGTGTTGAGGACCGGGCGGGCGAAGCCCGCGGCCGCGGCGGGCATGTCTTCTTCGCGGACGCCGTGGAGGACGGAGACGGTCAGGCCCAGCGGCGCGAGTTCGGCGGCTTCCTGCCAGTTCGAGACGAAGAAGTCGCGGCAGCCTGCGTGTGCCAGGCGGCTTGCGACTTCGATCGCGCCGAGGCCGTAGCCGTTCGCCTTCACCGCGGCGCCGCACGCTGCGGTGCCACTCATGCGGTCGAGTGTGCGCCAGTTCTGAACGAGAGCGTCGCCGTCTAGGCGCAGGCGGAGGGGGGGCAGGAATATCGATCACCCGGCGCGGGATAGTGCCACGGGCGCGGCGCGTCGACCGTCTATGCTGGTTCGCCATTGAATGAGCCGGCGCGTCCGACCGGCACGAGCAGGCGGCGATTGCCGTCGTCCAACGCGGCCACCCGGACTCCGAATACATGGCCGAGCGTTTCCGCGCTCATGACCTGGGCCACGGGACCAAACGCGACGACGCGGCCATCGGCGAGCAGCAACGCATCGTCGGCCGCGCGCTGTGCCTGGACGAGGTCGTGGAGGACGATCGCGACCCCCTGCCCCGCCGAGCGCATAGCCGCGCAGGCGGGCGAGCAGGTCGATCTGGTGCGAAGGGTCGAGGCTCGCGAGTGGTTCGTCGGCGAGCAGCCAACGCGGTTCGCCCGCCAGCATGCGCGCGAGCAGGACACGCGCGCGCTCGCCGCCGGAGAGTTCGCCGACCGGGCGATCCGCGAGATGTTCGGTTTCGGTATCGTGCATCGCGCGGTCGACGGCGGCATGATCTTCGAGCGATGGAGCAGCATGCGCGCCGAGGTGCGGCAGGCGGCCTAGCGCAACAACGTCGCGGGCGACGATGTTCCAATGCACCGTCGCATCCTGCGGGAGATAGCCGATCGCGCGGGCTCGGGCGCGTGGGTCCATCGTCGCGACGTCCTGTGCGTCAAGCCTGACGTAGCCGGTGCTGCGTTCGACGAGCGCGGCGGCCGCCTTGACGAGCGTGCTCTTGCCGGCGCCATTGGGGCCGAGGATCGCGGTGACGCGGCCGGGACTCAGGTGCGCGGACACGTCGCTGAGGACAATGCGCTTGCCGAGCTTCACGCCAAGCGAGTCGATGATCAGATCCATGCGCGGCCTCGTTCCCTGACCAGCAATCCGAGGAAGAACGGCGCGCCAATCATTGCCATGGCCACGCCGAGCCTGACTTCGCCAGCGCCGGGGGCGAGGCGGACGAGGCTGTCGGCGGCGAGCACCAGCGTTGCGCCGCCGAGCGCCGAGGGCAACAGCAAGGCGCTGGGACGGTGGCCGAATATCGGGCGCAGAAGATGCGGAACGACAAGCCCGACGAAGCCGATCACGCCGGTCACCGCGACGCCTGCGCCGACGACTAGGCCGGTTCCGAGCACGACCAGCAACCGGACCCGGCCCATCCGTGTCCCAAGCGACCGCGCCGCCGCCTCGCCCAGCGCCAGCGCATCGAGCGACCGGCCGGTGAGCAGCAGCAACACAGCACCGACCGCCATCGGCGGCAGCGCGAACGTCACGTCGTCCCAGCCGCGATCGGTCAGCGCGCCCATGATCCAGTCGATCACTTCGGCGACCGCATAGGGGTTCGGCGCGATCGAGATCAGGAACGCGGTCAGCGCGCCGGCGAGGCTCGACAGCACCGTGCCCGCGAGGATGAAGGTGATCGCGCTCGGCGACCGCCATGTCAGTGCGGCCAGCAGCGCGACCGCGCCGCCTGCGCCCAGCATCGCGGCGGCGAAGATCGCGGGGCCCGAGCCGAGCCCAAACACGATCGCCGCAACCGCCGCGAGCGCTGCGACCGATGATACCCCGACGACGGCCGGGTCGGCGAGCGGGTTGCGGAGATAGCCTTGCAGCACCGCCCCCGACAGTCCGAGCGTCGCGCCGAGCGCGAGCCCGAGTACCGCGCGCGGCAGGCGGAGTTCGAGGATGATCCACCAGCGCAGGTCGCTCGAGAACCAAGCGTCGAGCGGTACCCAGACTTTCCCGCAGCCGAGCGACAGGCCGAACAGCACGACCACCAGCAGGACCAGCGCGACGAGTTTGAGCGTGCGGGTCATCGAAGCGCCTTCTCGCCCATACCAACCACCGCCACCACCCCGGCGAAGGCCGGGGCCCAAATGGGGGGACGATTGTGACGGCGCGCGGCACTCCGTTACTTCGGTCATTCCAACTGGGCCCCGGCCTGCGCCGGGGTGGTTTTGATATGGGTGTCGCATCACAGCCCCGCCCGTATCGCGGCGAGACGTTCGAGCGCCGGTGGAATGGTCGGGCCGCCGCAATTGATCAGGACACGGGGGAAGACGGCTTGTGGCGTGTTCGGCAACAAGCGGTGGCGGAGCGCAGTCCCACGGCTCGCTCGCTCGGAGGCGATCACGACGGCGGGCGGCTGCGTCACGATCGTCTCGGCGGACAGTGTGCCGGTATGCGTCAGGCCGTAGGTCGCGGCGGCGTTGCGGAAGCCGACGCGGGTCATCATGTCGTTCAGCAACGTGCTCCCCCCGGTGGCGAGATCGCCGCTGATATAGAGCAACGCGCTCGGCGATGGGCCATCCTTGCGGCTCCAGCGCGTCACTGCGCGGTCGATCTCGGCGTTGATCCGCGCGCCGCCCATCGGTGCTCCCGCGGCTTCGGCGATCTGCGTGACCTGCGCCTGGCTCTCGGCGATCGAGTCGGGAATGCCGACCAGCAGCGTCTTCAGCCCGGCGCGCGCGTAGGCCGCTTGCGTCGCGGGCGGCGTGTAGGTGCTGGCGATGACCAGATCGGGGTGGAGCGCGATCACCTCCTCTGCGGTCCCGGCGATCCCGCGAAACCGCCGCGCGACGGCGATCGGGATCGAGGTCGCGGAGGGATCTTGCGAATAATGGCTGATCGCGGCGATCCGTGCGGGCGGCAGGATGCGGACGAGTACCGAATCCACGCACGGATTGGTCGAGACGATCCCCCCCGCCTACTCCCGCGCCAGAGGGTTTTGCGCAGCCCCCGAGCAGGAGGGCGAGGAGGATCGCCCCGCGCGTCACTTCAGGCGCAACCGCACGCCGCCATAGGCCGCCCGGCCGTAATTGCCGTAGCCGGCGATCGTCTCGTACCGTGTGTCGGTCAAATTATCGACGCGGCCATAGACCGCGAACCGCTCGCCGATCGGCAGCTCCGCACGGACGCCGGCGAGCGCATAGCCATCGAGACGCGTGGTGTTGGCGGCGTCGTCGAAGCTGTCGCCGACCATCGTCACGGTGCCGCCGACGGACAGCCCGAACGCGAACCGGTAATCGGCATCGACACTCGCGGTCTGCTTGGGCCGGCGCGCGAGATCATTGCCGAAATTGTCCCCGATCGAGCGGTTCTCGGTATCGATATAGCTGTAGTTCGCCGTCAGCGTCAGCGCATCGACCGGGCGCAGCGCGAGCGCGAATTCGACGCCATCAGCTTCGGCACGCGCGACGTTGTCGTAGACGCCGAACGGGCGGTTGGCGCAGATCGAATTAGGCGTCTCCAGCTCGGTCGGGCTGCAATCGCGGAAGTCGATCTGGTTGCGCGTGCGGCGATTGAAATAGGTGACGCCGACGCGGGCACGATTACCAAGGAAAGCCTGTTCGACGCCAATATCGAAATTGCGCGCTGTCTCTGGAGCGAGGAAGCCGTTCCCGTATTCGGAGAAGAGCTGGTACAAGGTCGGTGCCTTGAAGCCCCTCGCCGTAACTCGCGCGGACGGTGGTGCCGGTGCGCAACGCCAGTGCGGCGTTCGCCCCGAACGTCGTGTGGCTGCCGAAATCGTCGTGATCGTCGTTGCGGACGCCGCCGGTGATCGTGAGGATGTCGATCGGCTTGACGATCAGCTGGCCGTAAACGCTGGTGATGCCGGTATCGGCGAAGGTGACGCCGTCGTTGAAGCGGCTGTTCTCGCGCTCGACGCCTGCAACGATGCGAACCTGATCGAGCGGACGGAAGTCGCCTTGGTACTCATAGCGCTCGCTGCGGCCGCGACCGATGAACGTCACGTCCCCGCCGGGCTGCGAGTAATTGTCGCGGTTGATGTCGGCGATCGTAAACGCCACGCGGTTGTTGAACCGGCCGTCCGCGAGGTTCGCATGCAGCCCCGCATAGCCGTACAGCTCCTGCGTAGTGGAGTAAGCGGGGCTGTCCGCGACCACGAACGTATTCGGGTCGAAGCCGTCGTCGATGTCGACCTTGCTGTCCGCGAAATAGCCGCGCAGGTCGAGGCCGATGCCCGGCGCGAACTCGACGCCGACCCGACCGGTCGCACCATATTGGCGATAGCCGTCGCGCTCGGTGCCGCTGGCCGCCGACGATATGCCATCGGTGCGCAAATATCCGCCGGTCAGCGATCCGGATACCGGACCAGATTTCCCCGAAACGCCCGCGCTCGCGAACACGCTGTCGGCATAGCCATATTCGGCGTTGGCGCGCGCCTGCACGCCTTCGGTCGGCGCGGCGGTGATAATGTTGACGACGCCGCCGATCGCCTGGCTGCCCCACGGCACCGAATTCGGCCCGCGTAACACTTCGATCCGCTCGACCGAACTCGACAGGAGGTTGCCGAAGTTGAAGCCGCCGCCGGTCGACGAGGGATCGTTGACGCGCACGCCGTCGATCACGACGAGCGTCTGGTCCGCCTCGGCACCGCGGATGCGGACGCTGGTCAGCGCGCCGACCGTGCCGTTGCGCGTCACCGTAACGCCCGGAGTGGTCGCGAGCAGATCGGACACCACAGTGGTCTGGCGGCGCTCGATCTCGGCGCGGTCGATCACGGTCACGGCCTGGCCGATCTCGCTCAGCGGTTGTGCGGCGCGGGTTGCGGTGACGACGACTTCGGGAGCGTCGGGGTCGGGAATGTCCTGCGCGTAGGCGGGCGATGCGATCGCCGCGGCGCTCAGGAGAAGGAAGAATTTCGTCATCGGCTGCGTCCTAAACGGAACCGCCAGCGACCATTCGCCGGGCGGCCAGACGTCTCTCGCTCGAGGAAACCCGGAAGGACCGGAGCACTCGTCCGCGCCGGACACCCGCCCGCGCAGTGGATCGACCGTGAGAGGCAGGTCTCCTGGCTTCCGGGTCGCCGCGCCCACCCCGCCTTCCCAGGTCGAAACCCAGTGGCATATCGGGGTGGCCGCTATCCGGTCACAGTTGCGGGTACAGCGCCGGTCTTGCGGATTTGGATCGTGACGACCCGGCCCGCGCACCGACTTCCCTTTTGATCCCGTCGCCGGGAACCCATCACGGGGGGTGGCATTAGTCGCGCGCCAGACACGGGTCAACGCGGGGGCTGCTGATCCTCCCCCTGGCGGGGGAGGATCGTAAGCTCCCTCACCGTCCACCGCACCACCCCGGCGGAGGCCGGGGCCCAGTTGGGAAACGTCGCTAACTGAGCGCGGTCCGTCGTTACTTCGACCTTGCCAACTGGGCCCCGGCCTCCGCCGGGGTGGTGGCGTGTTAGTCGGAACGTCGCTTTCCCTCCCTTGTTCTCCCGCGAAGGCGGGAGCCCAGACTGGGTCCCCGCCTTCGCGGGGAAACATGCTGTCTTTCTTTCCCTGGCTGCGGGCGGATTGACTCTTACCGAAGCCCGTAGCGCAGCCCGACCCAGATCGTCCGCGGCGTAGCGCGCTCGACGATGTTCGCGCCGCTGATCCCTGCCTCGACGCGCTCGTTGAACAAATTCTCCCCGCGAACCTCGGCGACCAGCGAGCGCATGATCGGCAACGCCGCATAGGCATCCAGCGTCGTCGCCGGATCGAGCACCCGCGTATTCTGGTCGTCGTCGAACTGCCGGCCGATGTGCCGCACCGTCAGCGACAGCGCAGCCGCGTCGTGTCGCCAGTCGACCGTCCCCGACACCTGATCGCGCGGAGTCTGCGCCGGCCGCAAACCGTCGAGAGCAGCCGTAATACCCGATCCCTTGACCTTCGAATTCGTATGCGACCACGACGCCTGAACGCCGAACGGCCCCGGCCGATACGACGCATCCAGCTCGAACCCATGCGCGCGGATCGCGTCGAGGTTCTGGCGAACCCTGTAGGTCGTCACCCCCCGGCAACACCTGCGGCGGCGTGGTCGTCGTGACGTTCGCCACAGCATCCTTCAACCGGTTGTAGAAATAGGTCGCGGCGATGCTCACGCCCGGCGCTGGCGTCAGCGTCACTCCGCCCTCGACCCCCGTCAGCCGCTCCGGCGACAGCAGCGCGTTCGCCGCGGTCGCATCGTTGCCGACGCGGAACGGCCGATACAGTTCGTTGAGCGTCGGCAATCGCCACCCGCGATACCCGGCCGCCCGCAACGTGATCGCCTCGACTGGCTGATACGCTACGCCCCCGCGCCCGGTCGTCTCGCTGCCGTCGCGGTCCGCATAGCGCAGGTTGGTCAACGCAGCTCCGCCCGCCAGCGGTCGCTCGGACAGATAGCCACCGTCGATCGACCACCAGTCGACCCGGCCACCCAGGCTGAACGTGAAGTCGCCCGCGACAAGGCTTCCATCCGCGAACATACCCGTCGTCGTCGTGCTCCCGCCGGCCTCGCGCCGCCGCGTCGGCACCGTGTTGACGAACGTATACAGCTCCTGCGTCTTCCCGCTGACGTCGCGAACGTCCGCCCCCAGCCGCAGCGTGATGCTCTCGCCCAGCGGCGGAGCGATCTCGATCCGTCCGCCGAGCCCGGTGGCGGGCGTATTATACTGGTTCAACGACTGGATCGCGGTCGTCCGCGCGGCATTGATGCTGTTGAAGCTGCTCGCGAACGCCCGCGTCTGCAGATACGCCAGCGCTGAATACCCCCAGCGGCCGCGCCCGACCAGCCGGACGCTCGCATCCGCGCCTTCGCTCTTGTTGTCGGTGAAGTCGCTCCCTCGGTCGCGCCGATCGGTGAACGCGCTCGCGTTCATCTGCAATTCGGTCTTCGCACCGATCCCGACGACGGTCCGCAGCGCCCCCGACGCCTGCTCGTACGGCGCGGCGCGATCGACGATCCCCCGACTCTCCTCGACGGTCGGCGTGAAGCCATCCCCCCGCGTGTAAACGCCGGACAGGGTCGCAAACCCCGATCCGCGTACCAGTGCAGCCGACCCCTGAGCATCGACCGAATCCCGGCTGCCATACGCGACACTGCCCTGGAAAGGCGCCGCCTGATCCGGCGTCGCACTTTCGAGCTCGACCGTCCCCGCCAGCGCCCCCGGCCCCTGATACCCGCTCCCGCCACCACGCGTCACGCGAATGCCCCCGAACCGCCCCGTCGCGTACGCAGGGAACGCGACCCAGCCGCCGAACGGATCCGCCTGCGGCACACCGTCGAAGATCAGCAGCGCGCGACTGGACGCATTGCCGCCGATCCCGCGCAACGAAATGCCTTGGCTAGTCGGGTTGGCACTGCGCGAATCAGATCGGCGAAACTGCTGGAGCCCCGCGACGTCGGCCAGCACGCTCTCCAGCCGATTGCTCGCATTCGCCTGGATCCGGTCGCGATCGATCGTGACGATGTCGTACGCACGATCGCCGGGCGCATCGGCAAGCCCGCGCCCGGTGACGACGATGTCAGCCTGCTGGTCGGCGGGCGCGACCATCGTCTGCGCGACCGCGCCACCGGACGAAATCAACACGAAGGCGAGCGTAGAGAGCGAGATACGGATCATCGTCGCCGCATGGCAGCTTTTCCGCCCGCCCGGAATACGCCTCCGACGTCAGGCCGCGCCTAGCTTCGCCGCGTTGCGCACAATCGCCGCCGCACCCACCAGAACCGCCGCATCCTCGACGAACCCCGTCGGCGTCTGGCCGTACTGCGACATCGCCGCCATCCGCGCACGCCAGCCCGGATAGGACGCGGCCACCGCCGTCAGTCCGCCGACCGCGGCACCGATCCACCGCTGCCGTCGCGGGACGAGCGACGCGCCCGCGATCGCCGACGTGACGAACCGCGCGGCCAGGCCGATCGTGACGATCCGGTCGGGCGCGGTCTTCTGCTTGTCCCCCGCCATCTCGCCGATCGCGAGCGCCAGCGCACCCGCCGCGACGATGGGATGCGCCAACAGCTTCGGCGCACCATTGTCGGCGGGCAGTTCGTCGCGAGCGGCGGCGATGGCGACCGCGGCGAGCGGCGTCATCGCGCGCTGGCCACCGACGAGGCCCATCAGGAAGGATGCGAGCATGATGATCTCCGAAAAACAGGTTCGAACGCATTAACGCGCGCGAGACCAGCCGGGGTCCGCCAATGGGGAGAACGGGCGATCTCCTTGATTCAGCAAGGAAACCCGTACGCATGTCGGTCGTTCATCGCGGTATCTCCCCAACGCTTCAGGACATAGATCGATGAGATTCGATGGTAAGATCATAGTGATCACCGGCGCCGCCTCCGGCATCGGCGAAGGCGCCGCACGCCGTTTTGCCGCGGAAGGCGCAACGCTCGTACTAGGCGACAAGGACACGGACGGCCTCGCGAAGGTCGCCGCCAGCCTCGATGGCACGACCGTCGAAACGGTCGAAACCGACGTTTCCGACATGGCCGCCTGCGAGGCGCTGGTCGCCCGCGCGGTCGACAAGTTCGGCCGCATCGACGTGCTCGTCAACGATGCCGGCGTCGACCATCTCGGCAAGCTCGACGAGGGCGACCTCGCCGAATTCACCAAGGTCATCGAGACCGACCTCTACGGCGTCGTCCAAATGAGCCGCGCCGCGATCGGCACCTTGCGCGCGAACAAGGGCTGCATCGTCAACGTCTCGTCCGTATCGGGCCTCGGCGGCGACTGGAACCACAGCTTCTACTGCGCCGCCAAGGGCGCCGTCACCAACTTCACCCGCGCGCTCGCGATGGACGAGGCGAAGCACGGCGTCCGCGTCAACGCGGTCAATCCGTCGCTCACCTACACGGCGCTGACAGCGGGCATGAAGGACCAGCCCGACCTGATCGCGAAGTTCGAGGAGCGCATCCCGATGGCACGCGGCGCACAGCCCGAAGACATCGCCGGTGCGATCGCGTTTTTGGCTAGCGCCGACGCGCACTATATAACCGGGGTCAACCTGCCGGTCGACGGCGGCCTGTCCGCCTCGAACGGCCAACCGGCGCTCTCCTGAGCGCGAGAGGATCACCATGACCGACTATAAGAAAACCGACGAAGCGATCGCCAAGCTCACCCCCGAGCAGTTCCACGTCACGCAGCAGAGCGGCACCGAGCGGCCCGGCACCGGCGAGTATCTCAACACGCGCGAGCCCGGTCTCTACGTCGACATCGTCTCGGGCGAGCCGCTGTTCGCATCCGCCGACAAGTTCGATTCGCATTGCGGCTGGCCGAGCTTCACCAAGCCGATCACGCCCGAGCACGTCGCCGAACTCCACGATCGCAGCCACGGCATGGTCCGCACCGAGATCCGTTCGGCGGGTGCCGACAGCCATCTCGGCCACGTGTTCGAGGATGGCCCGCAGGACAAGGGCGGCCTGCGCTACTGCATCAACTCGGCGTCGCTGCGGTTCGTCCCGCGCGCCGAGATGGAAGCCAACGGGTATGCCGCTTACCTGCCGCAGGTCGACGCGGCAGGCTGACGATGGCGCGTGACGGTGTGCCGCACGGACACACCGTCACGTCTTGACGAGACTTCTCTTCAGCGCCGGGTCGCGAGCTTCGCACCCAGCGCCGTGATCAGCCCGAACACCGCGTGGTTCACGCTGTGCATGCCGATCGTCTTCGCATCGGCCTGCCACTCCGGCGGTTTTACGCCAAGCAACGGCCCCGTGATCCAATGCATCGCCGCATAGAACGCCGCGCCGAACATCAGGCCCGATCCAACGACCGACGCTTCCTCGTCGACGGTCGCGGCATAGACCGCACCCGCCGCCGCAGACAGCAAGAGGTGACCACCCTGCGTTACGGCCTGCTCGCGCGACGACGGCAGGGCATCCGCGGCCGGCGTATCGATGCCCATCTTTTCCGCGGTCTTGCGTTCCAGCGTCACGATCTCGGACGGTTCGCCGCTCTTGCGCTCGCCCGCCATCAACAGCGCGGTGATGCCCAGCCCGGCCACCAGGCCACCTGCGACCGCGCCGGCCATACGTCGCGAATCCGCCCTACTTAAATCCATCGTCGTGCTCCTGAAGTTCTGCCGTCCACAACGCGCGGATCGCAAATCGGCCCACCACGTCGCGCCGCCCGATCGCCTTTGCGAATCATTGGCTTAGCCGCCGGAACAGCAGCCTCCCGAGACTGTTTCGATACCAGGACCCTTTCGCGTCGGCTCGCTCCACCATGAGCGTCCACCACAATCCCGACGCCCCGATCCGACGAGGACCATCATGCCAATCCAGACCACCGACGATCTTCAAATCACCTATGCCGATACCGGGCCGCGCGACGGCCAGCCCGTCCTGCTGATCCACGGCTGGCCCGACGATGCATCGACCTGGGACGACGTCGTCCCCGCGCTAAATGCGGCCGGGTTGCGGACCATCGTGCCGACCTTGCGCGGCTTCGGCGAAACCCGGTTCGTCGGGAATGCACCGCGCGCCGGCAACAGCGCGATCCTGGCGATGGATATGATCGCACTGATGGATGGGCTAGGGATCGGGCGTTTCATGGTCGCCGGGCACGACTGGGGCTCGAACACCGCGGAGGCACTCGCAGTCGGCTGGCCCGACCGCGTCGAGCGGATGGCGATGCTCGCGACGCCGCCCCGTCTCGGCGGCATGCCGACGCCGCCGTTCGAGCAGGCGCAGCGCCAATGGTATCACTGGTTCATGGCCACCGCGCGCGGTGCGCAGGCCGTTCGCGACGACCACAAGGGCTTTGCACACATCCACTGGGTCAATTGGTCGCCCCCCGGCTGGTTCGACGAGGCGACCTTCGCCCGCGTCGCACGATCGTTCGAGAACCCCGACTGGGCCGACGTCACGCTGCACAGCTACCGAGCGCGCTGGAACGAAGTCGAGCCCGATCCGCGCAGCCAGTGGCTCGAGGACAAGGTGAAGGCGACCAAGACGCTCTCGCTGCCGACGATGTATTTCCAGGGGGCGGTCGACGGCGTGAACCCGCCATCGGCGAGCACCACGGTACCCGCCAAGTTCACCGGCCCGTTCGCGTTCGTGACGCTCAACGGCGTCGGCCATTTCATCCAGCGCGAAGCCCCCGACGCGGTCGCGCGCCATCTCATCCAGCTTTTCACCGGCAATCCCGCCGACCTGTCCGACACCACCGACCGGAGCCTTATCATGTCCAAGACCAAGCCCTTCCTCGCTGGCGCTGCCGCGATCGCCGTCGTCGCCGCCGCGGCGATCGGCGTCGCCAGCGCGCAGACCGCATCGCAGACCAGCGGTCGACCGCTCACCCAGGTCGCGCAGTTCGATCATCAGGCAACCGGCGTCGCCGTCACCGCCGACGGCCGCCGCTTCGTCAACTTCCCCCGCTGGACCGACGACGCGCCGATCTCGGTCGCCGAGGTGATGAAGGACGGTTCGCTCAAGGCCTATCCGGACGCCAAGTGGAACAGCTGGCGCAACGCCAAGTCGGCGGAGATGCCGGTCGGCGACTATTTCGTCTGCGTGCAGTCGATCGTCCCCGACGGCCACGGCAACCTCTGGGTGCTCGATCCCGGCGCGCCCGGTAACGAGAAGATCCTCGAAGGCGCACCCAAGCTGGTCAAGGTCGACCTCGCCACCAACCGCGTGACAAAGGTCATCAGGGTGCCGCTCGACGTCGCGTTGCAGGGCACCTACCTCAACGACATCCGCTTCTCGCCCGACGGCAAGACCGGCTACATCACCGATTCCGGTACGCGTGGCGCGATCATCGTCATCGATCTCGAAACCGGCAAGGGCTTCCGCGCGCTCGACGGCCACGGCTCGACGCAGATCGACAAGACCGTGAAGGTGATGACCGACGGCAAGCCGCTCGTTCGCCCCGACGGTCGCCAGCCCGCGTTCGCCGCGGATGGCATCGCGATCTCTAACGACGGCAAGACGCTCTATTACCAGGCACTCACCGGCAAGACGCTCTACTCGATCGACACCACGCTGCTGCGTGACGGCGTCAGCGAGGCGACGCGGGCCGCGGGCGTGAAGACCGTCGCGCAGACCCACGTCGCCGACGGCCTGTGGATGAGCAAGGCGGGTACGCTCTACCTGACGTCGCCGGTGAACAACGGCATCACCCGGCTGGTCGGCGATCATGTCGAGCCGGTACTGACCGACGCTCGCCTGCGCTGGCCCGATACGTTCTCGGAAGGTCCGGATGGCCGCATCTACGTCACCGCCAGCCACATCCAGGACACCAACTGGTTCAAGCCCGGTGCGCCCGCGTCGCTCAAGACCGAGCTGTTCTCGTTCGCCCCCCGCAAAGTGAGGCCCGACATGACCTATCTCCGCTATAACGACGACATCGAGACGACCCAGCCCGACGAGCAGGAGTCGATCGACGGCATCATCCAGGGCATGTCGCAGCAGACGCAAACCGTCGAGAAGCGCGAGGGGCCATGCGGTCCGCGCGAGCCACGCGAAGAGTTCGGCGTGCGTGATCGGCGAACTGACGATCGCGCCCGGCCTGCCGCCCGAACTCGCGCAAGGCATGTTCGCGACGCCCGGCATGCACCCCGTCGCGATCCGCTTCGCGCAAGGGCCGGGCGAGACGCTCGGTGACCGCGTCTCGACGCACCGCGGCATGGCGATCAAGATCTTCGACGTACCCGGCGACAAGCTGTCGGGCCACGATGCCGACACGCAGGATTTCGTGTTCGCGACGGGCACGACGTTTCCGTCCGGCACTGCGCAGGGGTTCCTGAGCGATGCCAAGAAGATCGGTGCGGCAGTGCCACTGCCGGAGGGCTTCAAGAGCGCGGTGTCCAGCCTCGCACGCAACGTGAACAAGGCGCTGCACGCGGTCGGCACCGAGAGCCCCAAGGCGGACTTTTTCGGCCACCCGTTCAGCCATCCGCTCGCCGAACCGTATTTCAGCCAATGTCCGATCCGCTACGGCGATTACGTCGCCAAGCTAGGCGCCTTCCCCGCCTCGCCCGAACAGGCTGCACTGGAGGACTGGGAACTCGACCCGAAGCAGGATGAGGACGGTTTCCGTCATGCCGCCGTCCGCTATTTTGGCGAACACGCCGCGGTCTTCGAACTGCGCGTACAGCTCTGGGCGAACGCCGAGACGCAGCCGATCGAGGATACGTCGGTCGACTGGCCCGAGGAGGACAGCCGCTACCTGACGGTCGGAACGATCCGCATCCCCCGGCAGGAAGCCTATAGCGCCGCCCGCGTCCGGTATTTCGACGACGTGATGACGTTCCGCCCCGCGCACGCACTCGCGGCGCATCGTCCGCTGGGTTCGGTGATGCGCGCGCGCCTACAGGTCTATCAGGCGCTGTCGAAGCTGCGGCACGGCGAGAACGGCATCAAGGCCGAAAACACCGCGAAAATCGACCAGATACCCGCCTAAGACGAGGGTCCCTTCGGGGACCCCGCTTGCGCTCCGGGCAAATAAAAACCCCGCTAGTCCATGGGACTAGCGGGGTTTTCAATGGTGGGCGTGGCAAGGATTGAACTTGCGACCCCTGCGATGTCAACACAGTGCTCTACCACTGAGCTACACGCCCGCCGGAGGGCTCCACTAGCCGCGCTCTTCGCGGCGTGCAAGCCCCTCAATGCATGCCCGTGACATTATCCATCTCGAACAGCCGATCGACCTCGGCGACCAGGTCGCGCAGGTGGAACGGCTTGGACAGCACGCGCGCCTGCGGCATCGCCCGCCCGGCCTTCAACGTGACCGCCGCAAAGCCGGTGATGAACATCACGCGCAGGTCCGCGCACATCTCGCCCGCCTTTTGCGCCAGTTCGATGCCGTCCATCTCGGGCATGACGATATCGGTCAGCAGCAGATCGAACGTCTCGGTTTCGAGCAACGGAATCGCCGCCGTCCCGCGGTCGACCGCAGTCACGGCATAGCCGGAGCGTTCGAGCGCCCGGAGTCAGATACTCGCGCATGACCTGATCGTCCTCGGCCAGCAGAATTCGTAACATCGATCTAAAGTCCCGTTTTCACACGCACATTCCGCGGCCGCCCTACCCTGAAAATGGTTAACATATCCAGGTCGATTGCCCATGCCAGGTGCTGGCCCCTAGCGTGGTGCGATGCAGTCTTCTTCCTTCGAGCGCCTGGGCGCAATGCCGCCCGTGAGCCCGGTAGTGGTGTCCGTCCCGCACGCAGGCCGGGACTATCCGCTCGCGCTCAAGACGGCGTTGCGCGTGCCGCTTGCCGGGCTGCTGCCGCTTGAGGACCGGCTCGTCGACGCGGTGGCGCGCGCCGCACGGACCGATCAAACGACGATCGTCCAGACCCGCGCGCGCGCCTGGATCGATCTCAACCGGCGCGAGGACGAACGCGATCCGCTGCTCGACGAGGGTGCGCAGTCGATGCCGCTTGCCCAGCAATCCGCCAAGCTGCGCAGCGGGCTCGGGCTCGTCCCGCGCCGCGCATCGGGGGGCAGGCGACCTCTGGGCGCGCCGGTTCACCGATGCCGACGTCACCGCGCGGATCGCCAACGATCACCGTCCTTATCATGCGGCACTCGCGTCGGCGTTGAAGGCCGCGCACGATCGATTCGGCGTGGCGGTGTTGCTCGACGTGCATTCGATGCCGCCGCTCGGGCCGGGTGGATCGCGGATCGTGATCGGCGACCGGTTCGGGCATTCCGCCGAGCCACGCTTCATCGCGCGAATCGAAGCCGAGTGCGTCGCGCGCGGTTTCTCTACAGCGATCAACGCGCCCTATGCGGGGGGCCATATCCTCGAACGCCATGCGTGCCCGGCCGCGAACGTTCATGCGATCCAGTTCGAACTGGACCGCACGCTGTATCTCGATCGCAAGCTCCACGCGCCCGGCGCCGGCTTCGCGCGCGTGGTCGATCTGGTCCGCGCGATCTTGGCGGCGCTCACCGACGAGGCCTTGCCCGTACCGCTCGCCGCGGCCGCCGAATGACCGAACGCGCCTAGCCGATCAGCGCGTCCAGCAGTTCCTCGATCCGCCCTGCCCGCGTGATCGGGTCGGCAATGCCCTCGGCGGCGATCCAGCGCCCGTTCTTCTCGACCAGATCGTCGAGCGGTTTCGCCGCAGTCCGATCGTGCGGCGTGAACGCGATCGCCGCGGGACCGGCGTCGATCTGTCGTACGCCCGCCTCACGCGCCATCATCCGGATACGCGCCACCTGCAACAGTCGCAGTGCCGCCTCGGGCGCCTTGCCGAACCGATCGTCGAGCTCCGCCTCGAACAGGTCGAGCGCCGAGACGTCCTCCAGCCGCGCAAGGCGACCGTAGAGCGACATCCGCACCTCCATTTCGGGGATCCACGCTTCGGGAAGACTGCCGCCCAGTTCGAGGTGGAGCTCGGGAATCCAGTCGTCGATCGGCGCACCGCCCTCGCGGTCGATCCGCGCCAGCCGCAACGCGCGACCGAACAGATGCTGGTACAGGTCGATCCCGATCAGCTTCATGTGACCGGCCTGTGCCTCGCCGACCAGATCGCCCGCACCACGGAGATCGAGATCGCGCGCACTGATCGCAAACCCAGCGCCCAGGCGGTCGAACGCCTGGAGCGTGCGCAACCGCTTGAGCGTCGCCTCGGCGATCGTCGCCTCGCCGTCGGTCAGCAGCATCACCTGCCCCCCGCCGTCCACTGCGACCGACGCGTCCACGCAACTGATGCAGCTGCGACAGCCCGAACCGGTCCGCATGATGCACGATCATCGTGTTCGCGCGCGGCACGTCGAGCCCGGCCTCGATGATGTTGGTCGCGAGCAGCACGTCGCCGTCGCCCGCCGCGAACGCGACCATCGCCTCGTCGATCTCCCCCGCCGGCATTTTCCCGTGCGCCTGCACCAACCCGAGTTCGGGCACGAGCTTGGCCAGCTTGGCGGCAAGCGGCGCCATGTCGTCGATCCGCGGCACGACGACGAAGCTCTGTCCGCCTCGCGCACGTTCGCGACGCAGCGCCGCGCGCACCGTCGCGTCGTCGAACTGCGCCACCGACGTACGGATCGGCTGGCGACGTGCCGGCGGGGTGGCGATGACCGACAAGCCCCTGCAGCCCGATCATCGCGGATTGCAGCGTCCGCGGGATCGGCGTCGCGCTGAGCGTCAGGACATGCCCCGCCCCCAACGCGTGCATCTTGGCCTTGTCGGCCGCACCGAACCTTTGCTCTTCATCGATCACGACGAGCGCGAGATCCTTGTATGCGACGCCCTTGCCGGCGATCGCCCCCGTGCCGATCACGACGCCGATCGATCCGTCCGAAAGCCCCGCCCGAACCCGTGCCTTCTCCGCAGTGCTCGACAGCCGCGACAGGCCGGCGACGGCCACGCCGGTCCCTTCGAACCGCTTCGAGAACGTCTCGATATGCTGGCGGACCAGCACCGTCGTCGGCGCGGCGATCGCCACCTGGCGCCCGGCCAGTGCGACGGCAGCAGCGGCACGCAACGCGACCTCGGTCTTGCCGTAGCCGACATCGCCGATGATCAGCCGGTCCATCGGCTGGCCGCTCGCAAGGTCCGCCAGCGTCGTCGCGATCGCCCTCGCTTGGTCCGGTGTCTCAGTGAACGCGAAGCCGGCGGCAAATTTCTCGTACCGGGCACGGTCGGGCTCGATCGGATCGGTCGTCCGTGCGTCGCGTTCCGCAGCGATCGCGGCCAGATCCCGCGCGCTTTCGGCGATCGCGGCATCGATCGCGCCACGCCGCTTCTGCCACGACGCGCCGTCGAGCGAATCGAGCGTGACCGCGTCGATCTCCGCGCCATACCGCCAGATCCGGTCGGCCTCGCGCACCGGCACCAGGCGGCGGCCTTCCTTGGCATATTCCAGGACGATCGCGTCGCCGTCGGTCCCCGGCAGCATCTCGAGCCCGCGGACGACGCCGATCCCGAACTCCTCGTGGACGATCACGTCGCCGCATCGCAGTTCGCTCGTCAGTCCCGGCAACATGCCCGCGCTGCCGCCCGCGATCTCGTCTCCACGCGCGCGCCCACCGAGCAGGTCCGCGCCGGCAACGACCGCGGTCCCGCTTGCGACGAACCCGCGATCGATCGGGGCGACCAGCAACATCGCGGTGCCGGGCCTGGCCGACACGACGTCCGTCCAGCGATCGACCGACGTGAAGGTGATCTTCGCCGCTCGTTCGAGCCTGGGCTGGAGGAACCGCAGGTCGCGCGGCGATCCCACGACGAGCAGACGCCCATCCGCGAGCGCGTCCTTGGCAAACCGGGCGAACGCACGCGCCGGATCGCGCCGTTCGATGAATCGCGGGGGCATATCGTCGCCGACGTCGAACGCGGCCGTTTCACGTTTCGCGATTTCGGTTGCCCAGACTTTGTCGAGGACCAGATCGGCGGAGGCACGACGTCGGGGTAGGCCATCCGCGGCGATGGCAAGAAACCGATCGCGCCGCTTTTCCGCATCCCGGTCGAACGCGATCGCCGCATCCGGTAGGTGCGCGAGGATCGACACGCCCTTCTCGACCACAGGCTCGGTCGCGCGACCTATCTCGACGACGTCGACGTCGCCCAAGCCGAGCTGAGACACCGGATCGTAATCACGCAACCCCGTGATGCGGCCATCGGCGAATTCGATCCGGACCGGGGTCTCGCGATCGGCGGGGAACACGTCGATCACGCCACCACGAACCGCGATCTCGCCGGGTTCGTCGATCCGATCGTCGGTGAGGTAGCCGACCTCCTCGGCGATTTCGGCAAACGCCTCGATATCGATCGGATCGCCGACCTGTAGCCGCGGTGGCGCCACGTCGAACATCGGCGGCGGCGGATAGCGTACCGCAGTCGCCTCGGCAGTCGTGACGACCAGGATCGGTGCGGCCTTACTCTCGGATCCCGCGCGCAGCCGTCGCAACGCCGCAACCCGACGTCCGACATTGGCAGGCGATGCCGGCGCGTCGTCGCCCGGCAGCGCATCGCTCGACGGCACGTGGACGACCAACGCATCTGGCGCGAGCGCCGCCGCGATGGTCGCGATCTCCGTCGCTCGCTGATCGTCCGCCGCGACGTAGACGAGGTTCCCGCCGGACAAGCGCTCGACGATCGCCGCCGCCAGCGGCGCTACCGCGCTAGTTTTCGCCGCTATCGCTGGCGCGATATCCGCATTCTCGACGTCTTGACTGACCTGAAGCACCGATACGCATCCTTCTTTCGAAGATGAACGTGGTGTCGGCAGCGTGCGTTCCGGCGATACTATCCTCGATCAGGGTATTCGATCACCATTCGAAGGCAGGAACGATCGTGCGCCGTCCGACCAGGAACGCGTCAGCCACGAGCCGCAGCGGTGTTACGTCCACGTCGCGGGAGCGCGAACCGACGAGCGCCGCGAACTTGGCATAGAGCCCGGGATATTCGGCATCCGTGGCCTCGGTGACCGTGCCGTCGATGTCCAGGATCGCGCCGCCCATGCTCAGCTTGAGCGTACCGTCATCGGTTTCGACGACGATGTCCCATTGCTGCGGCCCTTCGTGGAGGAAGTCGAACGCCGCCGTCACGGGGATGTCGCCGCAGGTGAGATCGATATCGGCAGCCAGCGGCGACATCCGGCCTTCCGGCACGTGCAGGTCCGCACGGTGCACGACCCAGTCGCCGGGGAGGATCTCGGTCACGATCGACAGCGCGTTGATGCCGGGATCGAACACGCCGAACCCGCCCGCTTCCAGGATCCAGTCCTGAGCAGGGTGCCAGCGCCGGATATCCTCGCGCCATGCGATCGTGACGCGCTCGACCGTGCGATCGGCGAGCCACGCGCGCGCCGGCGCGACGCCGGCCGCTTCGCGCGAATGCCAGGTCGCGAACAGCGAACGACCAGCGGCAACCGCATGCGCCTCGATCCGCGCGACCTCGGACAGCGTCGCGGCAGGGGGGCTTCTCCATCATGACGTCCAGTCCGGCGTCGAGCGCCGCCATCGCGATCGCGGACCGTCCGACCGGCGGCGTGCAGATCGACACGGCATCCAGGTCATGCCCGGCCGCGAGCAGTTCGGCGATGTCGTGGTAGTTATCGACGCCGTCGACCACCGCATTACGGCTGACCGCCGCGACCAGTTCAAATCGCGGATCGTTCGCGATCGCCGGCAGATGCTGGTCGCGTGCGATCTTGCCAACGCCAATGATCGCCAGCCGGATCGGCTTTGCGGACTTTGCCTCGGTCGCCATTAAAACCCTCTCAGTTACAGTATAACGGTGCTTACTCGTCGCCGATCAGCGTCAGCACGTCGCCGATGATCCGCGTCATCGCGATCCGTGCCGCAGCCGGGTCACGTGCGATGATCGCGTCCGCCACCGCGGCGTGATCGGGAATATTGGCGGAACGGCCCTTGATCCGGTTGGTGAAGCGGATCGACGTCCGCAACGCGGTCGAGACCACCGATTGGAACTGCGCGTAGAACGGGTTCTTCGACGCCCGGAGGATCGCCATGTGAAACGCGATGTCGGCCTCGAGCGGATCGGTCGTTCCCGCCTCGCCCGCTTCCATCTGCGCCAGTCCGTTGCGGATCGCCGCCTCATCCGCGGCGTCGCCGAACCGCGCCGCCAATGCCGCGGCCTCCGGCTCGATCGCGACGCGCAACTGGTTGAAGTGCCGCAACAACTCGACCGAGAACTTGCGCTCCAGCGTCCAGCGCAGCACGTCGGTATCGAACAGGTTCCAGGAACTTGCGGGTTGCACGACGGTCCCCTGCCGCGGCCGCGCGCTGACCAGGCCCTTCGCAGTCAGCATCTTGACCGCCTCGCGCGTCACCGATCGGCTCACGCCATGCGTCTTGGCGATCTCCGCTTCGGTCGGGAACGGACGGTTTTCATAGCGTCCGGTGACGATCGCCCGCCCGAGCGTATCGAGCATCCCATGCGTCAGATTACGGCCCAAGATCGCGGTGGCCGGAAGAACGTCGGTGTCTGTCGTATCGGTCGCCATCGGCCGGGTTTTGGCGCAACGCGCTCCTGGTGTCACGCGTCTTGCAACGCGTCGGAACGTTATCCGGTGGAAGGCATGCCGCATTCATCGTACAAATGGCGATAGCGCGGACCGCGGGCATGCCAAACCAGGGCCTGCGACGACGTCGAGGTAGAGTTATGCAGCCTTTCATTGCAGTCGACTGGGGCACCACAAATCGGCGTGCGTTCCGGATCGAGGACGGTGCCGTCGTTGCGACAGAGCGCGACGACCGCGGCGCCGCGGCCGTAGCGGCCGACGAGTACGACGCCGAGGTCGCGGGTATCCGCGAACGGCTGGGCGACCTGCCGATGCTGCTCGCGGGGATGGTCGGATCGAACATCGGCTGGCGTAGCGTGCCCTACGTCGCCGCCCCCCGCAGGACTTGCAGAGGTTGCCGCCGCGCTCGACCGGATCGATGACCGGACCGCGATCGTGCCCGGCTTGTCATACCGCGACGGGTTGCACGCCGACGTGATGCGCGGCGAGGAAGTGCAATTGCTCGGCGCGGTCGCCGCCGGGCTGGTGCCGCCCGGCGCACTGCTCTGCCAGCCGGGCACGCATTGCAAATGGGCGACCTTGGACAAGGGGCGGATCACGCGGTTCACCACGGCGATGACCGGCGAGCTGTTCGCCCTGCTCCGCGCACACGGCGTCCTGTCGCGCCAGCTCGGCCATCCGGTCGAGCCGGGCGCGGCGTTCCTTGAAGGCGTCGCGGAGGGCGCGAAACGCGATCTTGCCGCGAGCCTGTTCGCGATCCGCGCGCGCGGCGTACTCGGGATCGCCGACGATGCGCACGCTGCCTCGTTCGCGAGCGGGCTGCTGATCGGCGCCGATACCGCGGCGCGGATCGAGCCAGGCACGACCGTCCACATCCTTGCCGACGCCGCCCTCGGCACGCTGTACGCCAGCGCGATCGATGCGCTCGGCGGCCACTCGCACCATATAGACAGTCAGGCCGCGTTCGTCGCCGGCATCACTCGCATCCAGGATCTTGCAGCATGACCAACCGCCAAGCCTTTGACGACGCCTTCGCGAAATGCCCGCTGATCGCGATCCTCCGCGGGGTGAAGCCGGACGAGGTCGAGGCGATCGGCGAGGCTTTGGTCGAGGCGGGCTTCACGATCCTCGAAGTGCCAATGAACTCGCCCGATCCGCTCGACAGCATCGCCCGGCTGGCGCGCAAGCTGGAGGGACGGGCGATCGTCGGCGCAGGCACGGTCTTGCGGGTCGAGGACGTCGAGGCCGTCGGTGCGGCGGGCGGCACGCTGATCATCGCCCCCAACGCCAATGTGCACGTGATCGCGGCGGCGGCGGAGCGCGGCTATGTCGCGCTCCCCGGCATCGCCACCCCGACCGAGGCGTTCGCCGCGCTTGAGGCCGGCGCCGCCGCGCTGAAGCTGTTCCCCGCCGAGGCCGCGAGCCCGGCAGTGCTCAAGGCGATGCGCGCGGTTCTCCCCAAGGGTACGCGCGTGTTGCCGGTCGGCGGGATAACGCCCGAACGCATGGCGGAATGGCGCACCGCCGGCGCTGCAGGATTCGGTCTGGGCTCGGCACTGTATGCGCCGGGCATGACCGCAGACGACGTCAGCGCGCGGGCGGCCGGATTCATCACGGCGTTGAACGCAGGGTAACGCGATCACATGGCGGGGATCGTCTTCGCCGCGCGTTGCGGTTAGGGCGTCGCGATGATGTTCGCCGCTCAGGAACGAGACCTCGCCGCACTGACCGCAGCGGACCGGTACCGATCGCTTCGCCCGCGACAGGGCGTGGACTTCGCCTCGAACGACTATCTCGGGCTGGCCGGGTCGGACCGACTGCGCGGCGCCATGGTCGATGCCCTGCGACGCGGCGTGCCGGTCGGCTCCGGGGGGCGCGCGATTGCTCCGTGGCAATGCACCCGAGCACGAGGCGCTCGAAGCGGACGCCGCCACCTTCTTCGGCACCGCGACGGCGTTGTTCTTCGCCAGCGGTTACGTCGCGAACACGATATTGTTCGCGACGCTACCGCAACGCGGCGACCTGATCGTCCACGACGCGCTGATCCACGCCAGCGCGCATGAGGGCATGCGTCTCACGCGAGCGACCTTCGCCGCCGCTGCGCATAACGATGCAAACGCATTCGAGGATGCGATCGTCGACTGGCGCAGATCGGGTGGCACCGGCCGCGCCTGGATCGCGGTCGAGAGCCTCTACAGCATGGACGGCGACCGCGCGCCGCTGGCGGCCTTGGCCGAGATTGCCGATCGACACGATGCGATCTTGCTGATCGACGAAGCGCATGCCACGGGCGTGTTCGGCACCGATGGCCGCGGACTGGCCGAGGGACTCGACGGGCGCGAGAACGTCATCAGCTTGCGAACCTGCGGCAAGGCACTGGGATGCGAGGGAGCGCTGTTGTGCGGCCCCACGACGATGCGCGAGTTCATCGTCAATCGCGGGCGCGGGTTCATCTTCTCGACCGCGCCATCGCCGCTGATGGCGCTAGCGGTCGGCGAGGCACTTCGGATCGTTGCGGACGAACCGGCGCGCCGGGAGAGGCTCTGGGCGTCGGTCGCCACGGCGGAGCGCGTGCTTGCACCATACGGCGTCGTGGCGACGGGTTCTCAGATCCTGCCGCTTGCGTTGGGAGACGCCGCGCGAACGATGCGGGTCGCCAGCGCGATCCAGGCGGCGGGGTTCGACGTGCGCGGGATACGGCCGCCGACCGTGCCCGAAGGCGGATCGCGGTTGCGGATATCGTTGACGCTCAACGCGACGATCGCGGATATCGAAGCTCTGGGAGCTGTCATGGAAGAGGCATTGCGATGACGATCGTCGTTACCGGGACGGACACCGATATCGGCAAAACCGTGTTCGCCGCCGGGCTCACCTCGGCACTCGGCGGACGCTACTGGAAGCCGGTGCAGGCCGGGCTGGCAGATGGCAGCGACGCAGCATCGGTCGTGACGCTCGGCGTTCCTCCGGACCATGTTTTGCCCGAAGCCTACCGGTTGACGACGCCGTGCTCGCCGCATCTCGCTGCCGAGATCGACGGTGTGACGATCGATCCGGACCGGCTTGCGCTGCCAGAGGTCAATGGCCCTCTGGTGGTCGAGGGCGCGGGCGGCGTGATGGTGCCCGTCACACGAAACCTGATCTTCGCAGACCTGTTCGCGCGGTGGAACACGCCGGTCGTGCTCGTCGCGCGCACCGGGCTCGGCACGATCAACCACAGCTTGCTCTCGATCGAGGCACTGCGCAGCCGCGGCGTACCGATCTTCGGCATCGCGTTCGTCGGCGATCCGGTCGAGGATAGCGAGGCGACGATCGCCGCGCTCGGCAAGGTCAGGAGGCTAGGTCGCCTGCCCCGCCTCGATCTGCTGAACGCGGCGACCTTGGCCGAGGCGTTCGCTGCGAACTTCGACCTGGAGGCGTTCCGGTGAAGGACTCCCCCGTCTGGCACCCGTTCACGCAGCACGGCCTGCGCGAACCGATACCGCTCGTCACGCATGCCGAGGGCGCCGCGCTCTACACGTCGGACGGACGGCGGATCGTCGATGCGATCTCGTCCTGGTGGGTCACGACGCATGGCCACGCCAACCCGAAGATCATGGCCGCCATAGCCGAACAGGCGGGCAAGCTCGACCAGATCATCTTCGCCGGCTGGACGCACCAGCCCGCCGAAGACCTCGCGCGCGGCCTGACCGCGATCATGCCGCCGGACCTTACGCGAGTCTTCTTCTCGGACTCAGGCTCGACCAGCGTCGAGTGTGCACTGAAGATGGCGCTCGGTTACTGGCTCGATCGCGGCGAGGATCGCCACCGCATCCTGGTGCTCGAACACGGCTATCACGGCGACACGATCGGCGCGATGTCGGTCGGCGCGCGCGGCGTGTACAACTGCGCCTATGCGCCGTTGCTGTTCGACGTCGGCACGATCCCCTTCCCCGCCGCCGGGCACGAACAGGCGACGCTCGACGCGCTGGACGCCGCCTGTGCTCAGCATCCCGCCGCGTTCATTGTCGAGCCACTGCTGCTCGGCGCCGGCGGAATGCACATCTACGCGCCGCACATCCTCGCCGAGATGCGACGGATCTGCGCAGCGCACGACGTCCTGTTCATCGCCGACGAGGTGATGACGGGCTGGGGTCGCACCGGCACCTTGCTCGCCTGCGAACAGGCGGGCGTCGTGCCCGATATCCTGTGCCTGTCGAAGGGCTTGACCGGCGGCGCGATCCCGCTCGCGGTGACGATGGCGACCGAGGCGATCTACCAGGCGCATTACGGCACCGACCGGGCGCGGATGTTCTTCCACTCGTCGAGCTACACCGCCAACCCGATCGCCTGCGCCGCCGCCAATGCGAACCTAGCGATCTGGCGTGACGAACCGGTGCGCGAGCGGGTCGCTGACCTGGCCGCGCGCCAAGCCTCGCGTCTGGAGGCCCTCGCCCGGCACCCCCGCATCGCCAACGCGCGCCAGATCGGCACGATCACCGCGGTCGAACTCCGCGGCGAGGACGGCTATTTGTCGCAGATCGGCCCGCGCTTGCTCGCGTTCTTCGGCGAGCGCGACCTGCTGCTCCGCCCGCTCGGCAACACCGTCTACGTCATGCCGCCCCTATTGCATCGATGACGCCGATCTAGACCGGATCTACGCCGCGATCGCCGAAGCATGCGACACGATCGGGCATTGACACTGACGTTCTTGCTGCACTGCAGCAACAAATGATGTACTTGCGACGTTGAGATTAGATCGCGGCCGAGTACGCTGGCGACGAAAGGCTCGATTACCGTGAGAAACATCGCTGATACCCTTGCCCGCATGGCGCACGCCGGAGCTCCGACGCCGCGCGAGACCGCGTCGAGCCGCCTGACGCCGCTGACCGAGTTCGGGACCAACCCAGGTGCGCTGCTCGGCTTCAGCTACATTCCCTCCGACCTGCCGGCGAACGCACCACTGGTCGTCGTCCTCCACGGCTGCACGCAGACCGCAGCCGGGTATGACCACGGTTCAGGCTGGTCGAAGCTCGCCGATCGCGCGGGCTTCGCGCTGGTCTTCCCGAGCAGACGCGTGCGAACAATCCCAACCGCTGCTTCAACTGGTTCGCCTCGGAGGACACTGCGCAGGCCGGCGGCGAGGCGGAATCGATCGCGCAGATGACCGAGACGATGATCGCCCGCCACGGCCTCGACCGCAGCCGCGTGTACGTCACCGGCCTGTCTGCGGGTGGCGCGATGACGATGGCGATGCTGGTCACGCGCCCGGACCTGTTCGCGGGTGGCGCAGTGATCGGCGGGCTCGCCTACGGCACCGCGACCGGCGTCTCGCAGGCGCTCGACCGGATGCGCGGGCATGGCGACACCAGCGATACCGCGCTGGTCGACATGGTCCGCAGCGGCGCTCGTGGCCACGACGGACGCTGGCCGACGCTCGCGATCTGGCACGGCGGCGCGGACGCGACGGTGAGCGTGGCGAACGCGGACACGATCGCGCGGCAATGGCGCGGCGTTCACGGCGTCGACGCCAAAGCGATGCGCACGGAGCGGGTAGGCACCGCCGTCCACCGGATCTGGTCGGACGCGGAAGGGCGCGATGTCGTCGAGGACTGGACCGTCCCGGGCATGGGCCACGGCACGCCGATCGATCCATTGCGTGGTGAGCGCTTGGGGGTTGCGGGACCGTTCATGCTCGATGTCGGACTTTCGAGCACGGCGGTGATCGCGAAGTCCTGGGGCCTGCTAGCGGCGGCGAGGGGTGGAAACTGCGGCCAAGCCGGCCTCGGTCGAACGCGTCGCCAAGATCGCCATTCCCGTCTCGCCGAAACCTGCGGCAAAGCCCCGCACCGAAGCCCCCCGCCGGTATCCAGGCGACGATCGAGAACGCCCTCCGCGCTGCCGGGTTGATGCAGTAGAATAGAGACCAGCGTGGGGTCGGACGTCAGCGTGCGCCAAACTGCACCCGTCATCCTGACGAAAGTCAGGACCCAGAGCCAAACCGGACGACGTTCGTTACCCTGGATCCTGACTTTCGTCAGGATGACGGAGTGGTTGGGAAGCGTTGGGCAATTCGACTCGTGCCGTTCGCACCGAATTTGTGCCTATCGATCCTCTTCCGCCAGGGGGAGGTGGCAGGCACTCGCCTGACGGAGGGGGCGGCATGGATGACATCCGTTGCGTTTCCTCCCCCCTCCGTCGTCTCGAACGCCCCCGCTCCCGGGGGAGGATCGACGGGAGCAATCGACAAGCCGCCCAACCCGGCTAAAGCCACCGCATGACGTCCACCCCGCCCCGCCCCTGGCGCACCGAGTTCGCCGCCACGCTCAAACTCGCCTGGCCACTCGTTGCGACCAACCTCGCCCAGGCGCTGGTCGGCGCAACCGACGTGGCGATGCTCGGGCGGCTCGGGTCGGACACGCTGGCGGCGGCGACGCTAGGCCTCAACCTCTACCTCGTCTTCCTGATCTTCGGGATGGGCCTCACTACCGCCGCCGTCCCGATGATCGCACGCGAGCGCGGCGCACGGCCCCACGCGGTACGGGATATCCGCCGAACGGTGCGCCAGACGATCTGGGTCGCCGCCACGCTCTGCATCCCCTCGTGGATCGTGCTGTGGAACGCCGAGCCGATCCTAGTCCACCTGCTCGACCAGGATCCGCTGCTCGCGCACGAAGCCGCAAGGTTCGTCCGCGCGGTGATGTGGGGAATGCTGCCCAGCCTCTGCTTCCTCGTCCTACGCGCATTCGTCGCCGCACTCGAGAAGCCAGCCTGGTCGCTGGTGGTGATGGTCGGGCTGCTGGTCGTCAACGCCGGGCTCAACTGGCTGTTGATCTTCGGCCACGCCGGTCTCCCCGCGCTCGGCTTGCTCGGCTCGGGGATGGCGAGCAGCATCGCCAACGGCCTCAGCTTCGTCGCGATGGCCACCGTCATCGTCTACGCGAGGCCGTTCCGCCGCTACCGCCTGCTCGGCCGGTTCTGGCGCGCCGACTGGCCGCGATACCGTGCCGTGTGGAAACTCGGCCTGCCGATCGCGATCACGCTCGGGTTCGAGTCCACCGTGTTCATCGCCGCGGTGTTCCTGATGGGGCTGCTCGGCACCGTGCCGCTCGCCGCGCATGCGATCGCGATCCAGATCGCCAGCGTCACCTTCATGGTCCCGCTCGGCATCGCGCAGGCGGCGACGATCCGCGTCGGCCTGGCGTCAGGGCGTGGCGACCGCGCCGGCATAGGGCGTGCAGGTTGGGCGGCGTTCGCGATCGGGGAGACCTTCATGGTGCTGACCGCCGCGCTGCTGATCCTCGCCCCACAAATGCTGATCGGCATCATCCTCGACGTCGACGCGCCCGCCAACGCACCAGTGGTGGCGCTGGCGATCTCGCTGCTCGCGGTTGCTGCGATATTCCAGGTGGTCGACGGCGCGCAGGTAATCGGCGCGGGCATGTTGCGCGGATTGGGGGATACCACGGTGCCGATGATCTTCGCTGCGATCGGCTATTGGGGGATCGGCATCGGGGTCGGCGCGTGGCTCGCCTTTGCCCGCGGCTGGGGCGGCGTCGGTATCTGGACCGGGCTGGCGACCGGATTGGCGGTGGTGTCGGTGCTGATGATGGCCCGGTGGCAGGCGCGCGAGCGGCTCGGCCTTGGTTGACGCTCCGCTGGGCGTGTTTTCGCGACAGGCCGGTACCGTTAACGCGTAGAGCGCGTTAACTTATATTGCATCACGGGAGCCTAACATGTCCGACCCAGACCGTATCGTCGCGATCGGACTTCTCACGCAACGCGACGTGTTTGCGTTGGGCCACGATCTGTCGCGCGTCTATCCGATCGACGATGCCCCCTGCTTCGGCGCATTGCTCGGCGCGATCGACGATGCCGACCGCGCATTTCATCGCGAGCACGATGCCCGCCAATCGCTTGCCGATCAGCAGATCAAGGTTGCAACACAAGCACGCTAGCAGCGTTCGACACCCGCTGCCCTAGCGGAGATCGATCATGACGCATTTGCCTACGGAATTGCTGCTGCTCGGCTGGTCGACGGTCCTGCTGTTCGCCTACGTCATGATCCAGGGGCAGACCGCGACGCGCGACCGTGGGCTCGACTGGAACGCGAGCCCCCGCGACGGCGAGCAGAAGCCGCTTGGCGAAATGGCCGGCCGCGCCGAACGTGCGCTCAAGAATTTCCAGGAAACCTACCCGGTCTTCGTCGCGCTCGCGCTCGGGCTGGCGGTCACCGATCGCACCGGCGGACTGGGTGCGATCGGCGCCTGGCTCTGGTTCGGTGCGCGGATCGCGTACATCCCGCTCTACCTGTTCGGGATCAAATATGTCCGCAGCCTGTGTTGGACGGTGTCGATCCTCGGCCTGCTGCTGATGCTGATCCGCTTCCTCTGAGGCTCAGAGCGTTCGGATGATCGCCGAAAAGTCGAGCCCACCCTGACCAGCCTCGGCAAACGCCTCGTAACGCTCGGCGGCCTTCGCGCCCATCGGCGTATCCGCGCCGGTGTCCTTTGCCGCCGCCATCGCAAGCCGCAGGTCCTTAAGCATCAGCGCCGCCGCGAAACCACCCTGATAGTCGTGATCGGCAGGCGTATCGGGACCGATGCCGGGCAGCGGTGCATAGGTCGTCATCGACCAGCTCTGCCCCGACGACACGCTCGCGATGTCGTAAAACGCCTGCGCATCGAGCCCGAGCTTCTCCGCCAGCACGAACGCCTCGCAGGTGGCGATCATCGTCGCGCCGAGGATCATGTTGTTGCAGATCTTCGCCGCCTGCCCCGCGCCGTTCGCGCCGGCGTGGATCACCGCCTTGCCCATGTCGGCGAGGATGACGCGCGCGCGGTCGAAGGCCTCCGCCGGAGCCACCGACCATGAAGGTCAGCGTGCCCGCATTCGCCGCGCCGATCCCGCCAGAGACGGGCGCGTCGACCGCGACGAGGCCCTTGGCCTGCGCGGCGGCGGCGACCTGCTTGGCGGTGGCGACGTCGATCGTCGAACAGTCGATCAGGATCGCGGACGGCGACGCTACGGCGAACAGCGCATCATAGACCTCGGCGACATGCTTGCCGGCGGGGGAGCATCGTCACGATCGCCTCGGCACCGTCCGCGGCCTCGGCAGCAGACGCGACGGGCAGGCACCCCGCGGCCTTCGCCTTCTCCAGAGCGTCCGCACTCAGATCGAACGCGCGGACGTCATGCCCCTTCTTGGCGAGGTTCGCCGCCATCCCGCCGCCCATGTTGCCGAGCCCGATGAAACCGATCCGTGCCATGTTCTCTCTCCTCAATTCTACTCCCCTCCCGTTCACGGGAGGGGTTGGGGGAGGGCAGTGCCGCAAATATGTCGCGCGTGGTCGCGGCAGGCCCCTCTCCCTGACCCCTCCCGCAAGCGGGGGGGAATTCAGATTATTTCCCCGTCCAGGTCCCGGCGCGCTTCTCGACAAATGCGGCCATGCCTTCGCTCTGGTCCGCGGTGCCGAACAGCCCGTGGAACAACCGCCGCTCGAACTGGACGCCCATCGCGAGGCCAGTCTCGAACGCCGCGTTGACCATTTCCTTGTTCGCCAGCACCGCCAGCGGCGCCATCGTGGCGATCGTCGCCGCGGTCTTCACCGCCTCCTCGACCAGCTCGTCCGCCGGCACGATCCGCGAGACGAGGCCCGCGCGCTCGGCTTCGGCGGCGTCCATCATACGACCGGTCAGGCACATCTCCATAGCCTTGGCTTTGCCGACCGCGCGCGTGAGCCGCTGCGATCCGCCCATGCCGGGCGACACCGCGAGCTTGATCTCGGGCTGGCCGAACTTGGCGGTATCCGCGGCGAGGATGAAGTCGCACATCATTGCCAGCTCACACCCGCCGCCGAGCGCATAGCCCGAGACCGCCGCGATCACCGGTTTGCGCGTCCGCGTGAAATGCTCCCAGCCCGCGAAGAAGTTGCTCGCGTACATCTCCGCGAAGCCCTGCGCCTGCATCTCCTTGATGTCCGCCCCCCGCCGCGAACGCCTTGGCCGAGCCGGTCAGCACCGCGCACCCTTGCGACGGGTCCGCATCGAACGCGGCAAACGCGGCGATCAGGTCGGCGAGCACCTGCGAATTGAGCGCATTCAGCGCCTGCGGCCGATTCAGCGTGACGAGCGTAACGCCACCGCGCTGCTCGACCAGGATCGTTTCGTATTCGGCCATCATGTTCTCCAATTACTACGTCATCCTGGACTCGATCCAGGATCCAGAGCCACACATGTGGTCATCTGTAACCCTGGATCCTGACTTTCGTCAGGATGACGAGTCAGCCCGGCGTCCACGCTTCCGCTTCAGGCAACGGCGCGAAGATCTGGTCGATCACATGATCGGTCACATCCTCGGGCGTCGCCGGATCCCAGCGCGGCGCATTGTCCTTGTCGACGATCACCGCCCGCACGCCCTCGATGAAGTCATGCCGCTGCACGACATGCGCACCAACCGCGTATTCCTGCCGCATCTCGTCCGCAAAACTCGCCATCCCCGCGCCCTCGTGGAGCAGGCGGAGCGAAACCTTCATCGTCTGCGGCGACTTGGTCTTCAGCGTCGCGAGCGTCTGCGTAGCCCACTCCCCACCATCGGCGTCGAGCGCGGCGTAGATCTCTTCCAGGACATCCGACGCGAACAGCCGGTCGATGTCGTCTTTCCACGCAAGGATCTTCGCGTCGGGTGCTGACGTCGCCAACGCCTCCAGAACGCCCGCGATATCCTGCGGCGCCTCCGCAATCCGCGCCTTGGCAGTGTCGAGCGTATCGCTCACGAGAAAATGCGTAGCCAACCCGAGCGCGAGACACTCCGCGCCATCGAGCCGGTGCCCGGTCAGCGCGAGATACTGCCCGATCCGCCCCGGCAACCGCGACAGATACCAGCCGCCACCAACGTCCGGAAACAGCCCGATCCCGGTCTCGGGCATAGCGAACTTCGTGTTCCCGGTCGCAACGCGAAACCGGCACGGTAACGCAAGCCCGACGCCGCCGCCCATCGTGATCCCGTCCATGAAGGCGACGATCGGCTTGGCATAGGTGAACAACCGATGGTTCATCCGATACTCGGCATGAAAGAACGCCCGAGCCTCGACGCCGTCGGTCGCACCGGACGCGGCGAGCATCCGGATATCGCCGCCAGCGCAGAACCCACGTCCCTCGGCATGATCGACCACGATCGCCTCAACGGCCGCATCGCCTCGCCAAGCTTCCAGAGCTTCGAGCACGCCCTCGCACATATCGAGATTTAGCGCGTGAAGGGCTTTCGGACGGTTCAACCGAATCCGGCCGACAGGCCCCTTCACTCTCGACGATCAGATCATCGGTCACGCGGTCACCTCCAAAGCACCATCTCCCCCGCCTCCGCGTCTCCGCGTGAAAAAAATTTTTGATTCACGCGGAGACGCGGAGGCGCGGAGCAGAAGGAATGAGCAAAGCTGCGCGGACTCACTGCCGCGTCAACTCGCGACCCACGATCATCCGCATGACCTGGTTCGTCCCCTCGAGGATCGAATGCACGCGCAGATCGCGCCAGAAGCGTTCGATCGGATAGTCCTGCAGATACCCATAGCCGCCATGCAGCTGCAACGCCCGGTCGACCACCGAAGAACCAGTATCCGTCGCGAGCCGCTTCGCCATCGCCGCAAACTTGGTCTTGTCGGGCGCGTTCGCTGTCACCTTCGCAGCCGCCATGTAAAGCAACGCGCGCGCCGCCTCCAATTCGGTCGCCATGTCCGCCACCATGAACTGCGTGTTCTGGAAGTCCGCGATCGCCTTCCCGAACTGTTTCCGATCCTTGGTATAACCAATCGCCTCGTCGAGACACCGCTGCGCGCCCCCAACGAGCACGCGCCGATGTTCAACCGCCCGCCGTCGAGCCCCATCATGGCGATCCGGAAGCCCTCGCCCTCGCCGCCGACCATGTTCGCCGCCGGCACGCGGACGCCGTCGAAGATCACCTGCCGCGTCGGTTGCGAATGCCAGCCGAGCTTCTTCTCGTTCGCGCCGAACGACACGCCCGGCATGTCCTTCTCGATCACCAGGCACGAGATGCCCTTCGGCCCGTCCTCACCGGTGCGGACCATGGTGACATACACCTCGTTCTCGCCTGCCCCCGAGATGAACTGCTTCGAACCCGTCACGATCCAGTCGTCGCCATCGCGAACCGCGCGCGTCTTCAACGCCGCCGCGTCGGAACCCGACCCCGGCTCGGTCAAGCAATAGCTGCTCAGCCGGTCCATCGTTACCATGCTGGGAAGATACTTGTCCTTCACCGCAGCCGATCCGAACCGGTCGATCATCCACGCAGCCATGTTGTGGATGCTGATGAACGCCGACGTCGACGGGCAGCCGTACGACATCGCCTCCATGATCAACGCTGCCTCGAGCCGTCCCAGCGCGATCCCGCCGCTCTCCTCGCTGACGTAGATCGCCGCAAAGCCGAGCTCGGCTGCGGCCTTGATCGTCTCGCGCGGGAAGATGTGTTTCTCATCCCACTCGGCCGCATGCGGGGTGATCCGGTCGGCGGTAAAGCGGCGCGCGAGGTCCTGGATCTCGCGCTGGTCGTCGGTGAGGTCGAACTGGTTGGTCATAGGTCTCTCTTCCGTCATGCTGGGCTCGACCCAGCATCCAGAGCCAGGAACGCCAAAACTGGTGGCTCTGAATCCTGACTTTCGTCAGGATGGCGACTTGGGGGGAATGGTATGGCTAGGCAACCGGCGGTCTATATCATGGCGAGCTGGCGCAACGGAACGCTGTACGTCGGCGTGACGTCCAACCTGATGGCACGGATCGTTCAGCACCGCGAGGGGACATTCGATGGTTTCTCAAAACGATACGGCGTGAACCAACTGGTGTGGTTCGCGATGGCCGACACGATGGAAGCCGCCATTACCCGCGAGAAGCAGCTCAAGGTCTGGAAGCGCTCGTGGAAGATCGAATTGATCGAAACCGACAATCCTACGTGGCGCGATCTAGCCGAAGATTGGGGTTTTGATCCCCTATCCAGCCCACCCCCCGTCATCCTGACGAAAGTCAGGATCCAGAGCCACGGGCGTAGCGCCTCGTAATTCTGGATCCTGGATCACGTCCAGGATGACGGGAGATGGAGGGCAGCATCCCTCACCCCATCGTCGGGATAACGAACGCGTCGTTATTGCGCGCCGGCCCGCCATCCTCAGCCATCGCCGGCAGTGCAGACCCGTCCGGCCAGCGCTGCGTGATCGTCTTGACCTTGGTCCAGAACTTCACGCCTTCCATCCCGTGCTGGTTGGTGTCGCCGAACGCCGAGCGCTTCCACCCGCCGAACGTATGATACGCCACCGGCACCGGGATCGGCACGTTGATGCCCACCATGCCCACATTCACCCGCGCCGCGAACTCGCGCGCCGCGTGGCCGTTGCGCGTGAAGATCGCGACGCCGTTGCCGTATTGATGCTCGCTCGGCAGCCGCACCGCCTCCTCGAAATCGGCCGCGCGGACGATCTGGAGCAGCGGCCCGAAGATCTCCTCCTTGTACGCCGACATCTCCGTCGTCACGTGATCGAACAGCGACGGCCCGATGAAGAAACCCTTCTCATGCCCCTGCAACGCAAACCCGCGGCCATCGACCACCAGTTCCGCACCTTCGTCGACGCCGGTCTGGATCCAGTTCTCGATGCGGGTGCGATGTGCCGCGTTCACCACCGGCCCGTAATGCGCGTCGTTGTCCGTCGACACACCAACCCGCAAAGCAGCGATCGCCGGGATCAGCTTCTCGCGGAGGGCAATCGCGGTCTTCTCGCCCACCGGCACCACCACCGGCAGCGCCATGCAACGCTCGCCGGCCGAGCCAAACGCCGCGCCCGACAGGTCCGCGACGACCTGGTCGAGGTCAGCGTCGGGCATGACGATGCCGTGGTTCTTCGCGCCGCCCATGGCCTGGACGCGCTTGCCCGCCTCGACGCCACGGCGGTACACGTAATGCGCGATGTCGGACGATCCGACGAAGCTGACCGCCGAGATCGCCGGATGATCGAGGATCGCATCGACCATTTCCCTTGTCGCCGTGGACGACCTGAAAGATGCCCTCGGGCAGCCCCGCCTCGACGAACAATTCGCCCAACCGCACCGGCACCGACGGATCACGCTCGGACGGCTTGAGGATGAAAGCATTGCCGGTGGCGATCGCGACGCCCGACATCCACAGCGGGATCATTGCCGGGAAGTTGAACGGCGTAATGCCCGCACCGATGCCAAGCGGCTGGCGCATCGAATAGACGTCGATCCCCGGCCCGGCGCCCTGCGTATATTCGCCCTTCAGGATGTGCGGGATGCCGCAGCAGAACTCGATCACCTCGAGCCCGCGCTGGATGTCGCCCTTCGAGTCCGCGATCACCTTGCCGTGCTCGGACGAGAGCAGCCGCGCGAGTTCGTCCATGTTCGCCTCGACGAGCCGCTTGAACTCGAACATCACGCGCGCGCGACGCTGCGGATTGGTCGCCGCCCACCCCGGCTGCGCCTTCTGCGCCGCGGCGACGGCCGCATCCAGATCGGTCGCACCCGACAATCGCACGCGCGCCTGCACATCGCCCGAATTCGGGTCGAATACATCACCGAAGCGCTCGGCCGTGCTGGCCGCACCGCTAACGAAATTCTCGATAGTCCGCATGGCATCCTCTTCTTGTTGCACGCACCGTCGGGCATAAGCGTTTCGCAGCCAAGCAGGGTTGTTTGCAGAATCGCTCTGCGAATATGCAGCATAGGGTGAGGCGTTCATGGATTGGGACGACGTCCGGTATTTCCTCGCTTTAGCGCGCACGCACCGGCTTGGGCCTGCCGCAAAACTGCTGGGACAGGACGCGACGACGGTCTCGCGGCGGCTGCAACGGCTGGAGCGGCGACTCCAGACGACGTTGTTCGAACAGACCGTCGCCGGATACGCGCTGACCGAACGCGGCGCGGCGCTGCTCGACCATGCCGAAACGATGGAGGCGTCCGCGCTTGGCATCCAGGAAGTCGTCGGCAACGACGCAGGCGTGCTCGCCGGGCCGATCCGGTTGAGCGTCTCGGAAGGCTTCGGCAGCCGCATCCTCGCGCCGCGTCTCGCGTCGTTCACCAACCAGCATCCTCGGATCGCGGTCGACCTGATCGCGTCGACAGGGTTCCTCAACCCGTCGCGGCGAGAGGCGGATATCGCGGTGATGCTCGCGCGGCCAAAGAGTGGCCCGTTGGTGGCGCGAAAACTCACCGACTATCACCTCGGCCTCTACGCGCATCCCGATCACCTCGCGCGGTCCGGACCGATCGCGACCACCGCGGACCTGATGCGGCACCGGCTGATCGGGTATGTGCCTGACATGATCTACGCCCCCCGAACTGCGCTATCTGGCCGAGATCGACGGGCGGCTCGATGCGTCGATCCGCAGTTCGAGTATCGTCGCGCAGGCCGAACTGATCGCGGCGGGGGGCGGGATGCGGGATACTCCCGTGTTTCATCGGCGACCGTGTACCGGGGCTGGTCCGCGTGCTGCCCGACGCGGTCGACATCCAACGCTCGTTCTGGCTCGTCGTCCACCGCGACGTCCGCCGAATCGCGCGGATCGACCGGTTCATCGCCTGGCTGGACTCGACCATCGCCGATCTGATGCCGCTCATGCTGGGGGCATCTTCCCCGCCGATTGCCGCCCCAGAGTGAGGCCCGTATAGATCGATGTTGCATGGCAGCATCGCCGGGCCTGGAGCAGCGCGTTGATCCCCAAACTCTATCACCAGATGATCGACGCGATCGGCGACGGCACCGGCCTGCCCGATATCATCCTCCATATTCATGCAGGGATGGCGCTGTTGATGATCGCGCGGCTGATCACGCGGCGGTCGTTCGGGACGTTCATTCCATGGTGGGTGGTCGTCGCCGGAGAGGCGTTCAACGAGATCATGGACCGGCTTAACTTCGGGTCCTGGCGTTGGGAGGATACCTCGCTGGACATCGTCAACACGCTGCTGTGGCCGACGGTGATCTGTGTCGGCGTGCGGTTGCGGCCGATGATTGCGCAGCGGGTTGCGATCAAGACGGGTGAGGTGGAGACCAGGTCGGATGCTGTTGTCCCGGTGGAAAGCGTTCCCGTCGAGCCTGAGCGCTAATCTGCCCCCCTCCCTGGAAGGGAGGGGGTTGGGGTGGGTCGGTCGGTTGGCTGGCGTTGAGCATCCCAAGCAGCCTACCACCCTAGCCCCCTCCCTTCCAGGGAGGGGAACGCGTTGTAGGCGGGCTGGCTTGGTCTGCTCCAGCCAGCCAACCGACACGGCTCAACCCAGAGCGATGTAACGCTGCAGGTGATAATCCTCATCGCCCAACTGGTGGTCGATCATCACCAGCCGCTTGGCGTAGTGCGACACCGCATATTCCCACGTCATGCCGATGCCGCCGTGAAGCTGGATCGTCTCCTCCGCGACCAGTGCGCCGGTCCGCCCGATCGTATACTTCGCCGCAGCCAGAGCCCGGTCGCGCGCCTTCGCATCGTCGCCGTCGAACGCCGACGCCGCATTGATCACCGCCGAGTGCGCCTGCTCGATCTCCAAGAGAACCGTCGCCATCCGGTGCTGGAGCGCCTGGAACTTGCCGATCGGCACGCCGAACTGTTTCCGGTCGCGGAGGTAGCCGAGCGTCGCCTCCTTGACGAACTCCATCGCGCCGACCGCTTCGGCCGACAGCGCGAGCAACCCCGCCCCGACCGCCGCATCGACGATCGCCTGCCCCTGCCCTTCGCCACCAACGCGCGCATCCGCGCCGACAGTAACGTTCTCGAACGTCACATCACCGGCCGCGCCGCCTTCGACGACGTTGAAGCTGCGGACCGATACCCCCGCCGTATCCGCCGACACGAGGAACACGAGCGGATCACCGTCCTGCTCGACGGTCACGACGAACACCGATGCCGCACCGGCCTGCGAAACGACAGCCTTCGTCCCATTGAGCGTCCAACCATCGCCGCTCTCCGTCACGGTCACCGGCGTCGCGCCGTCATCATGCGCGAACGCGGCGATCGTCTCGCCGGACACGATTCCGGCGAGCGTTTCGTCATGCCCGCCAGCCTTGGCCAGCGCACGCCCGGCCATCAGCGCGCCCAGGAACGGCTCAACCACCAGCGCGCGGCCGAGCGCCTCGAACACCACCATGATGTCGAACCCGCTGCCGCCGAAGCCGCCCGCCGCCTCGTCGAACAGCGCGGACACGATGCCAAGCTCGGTCAACTGCTGCCAGACCGCCGGGTCATACCCCGCCTCGCCATACGCGCCCGCGTTGCGCGTCTCGATCGGATACCCGTCGCGCAACGCCCGCACGAGCGTGTCGGCCAGCATGCGGCGGTCGTCGGTGTGTTCGAAGTTCATGGTATCACAGACCCAGGATGGCTTTGGAGATGATGTTCTTCTGGATCTCGTTCGACCCGCCGAAGATCGACAATTTGCGGTTGTTGAAATAGCTCGGCGCCGCCATTGCCGCATCCTCCGGCCCGACATCCTCGCCGTTCCACCCGGCCTCCAGAGCTTCGGGTATGTAGGGCGCCGCGTAGGAGCCGTACGCACGACGGGTGAGCGAGGTTATCTCCTGGCGGATCTCGGTGCCCTTGATCTTGAGCATCGAACTCTCCGCGCCCGGCGCACCGCCACCCGCGACCGCCGCGAGCACGCGCAGGTTGGTCGTCTGCATGTTGGCCAGGTCGATCTCGACCCGCGCCATCCTAGCCGCGAACAGCGGATCGTCCGCCAGCGAGCGCCCGCCTTTCTTCTGCATCTGCGCGACTTCCTTCAGCCGCTCGAACGACGCGATCGAGAAGCCGACGCCGGCGATGTTGGTACGCTCATAGGTCAGCAGGTACTTGGCGTAAGTCCAGCCCATATTCTCTTCGCCAACAAGGTTCGCCACCGGCACTTCGACGTCGGTGAAGAACACCTCGTTCACCTCCTGCTCGCCGTCGATCAGCGTGATCGGGCGGACTTCGATGCCGGGCGACTTCATGTCGATGAGCAGGAACGAGATGCCCTCCTGCTTCTTAGCCGTCGCGTCGGTGCGGACGAGGCAGAAGATCATGTCGGCATGCTGGCCGAGCGTCGTCCACGTCTTCTGGCCGTTGACGACATAGACGTCGCCCTTCCGGACGGCAGTCGTCTTCAGGCCCGCGAGATCGGAGCCGGCGCCCGGCTCGGAATACCCCCTGGCACCACCAGTCGGAGCCGTCGAGGATCCGCGGCAGCCACTGCTTCTTCTGCTCTTCGGAGCCGTATTTGATCAGCACCGGGCCGAGCATGTTGACGCCGAACGGCACGACGCGGGGCGCATGCGCGAGCGCGGATTCATTGTCGAAGATGAACCGCTGGATCACGCTCCAGCCGGGACCGCCCCATTCCTCGGGCCAGTGGTTCGCCAGCCAACCGCGTTCGTTGAGGATCGCATGCCACTCCTCCATGTCCGATTTGCGCAGCCGCTTGCCTTCGCGGACCAGCGTAGAAAGACGCGCTGGGAGTTTGTCGCGAAAGAACGCGCGGACTTCCTCGCGAAAGGCTTCTTCCTCGGGCGTGAAGCTGAGATCCATGACCATGTGACTCCTGATGTTCGAGCCCGTGTGCCACAGTCAATCGCGGAATTGAAGGACCGGTATGGTCCGAAACGAAGAAAACGCAGTGTCGAACGACGCAGGTTAATCTGGACGGTATCCAACTTCTTCCCCCTTCCCTGAAAGGGGAGGGGTCGGGGGTGGGTCGGCCAGCTTGGGCCGAGCGCGTGCGTATGCGGAAGCCGACCCACCCCCAGCCCCCTCCCTTCCAGGAAGGGGAGCAGAATCAGAACCGGTAGCTGATCCAGCCGGCGAGGAAGTCGGAGTTCTTGTACCCCGCATTCGTCAGCGCAGGCCCCGCGATCAGATGCTCGTAGCGCCCGGTGAACGACAGCCGCGAGGTGAACGGATACACCGCCTGGAACCGGAGCGTATCGGCGATCTTCTTGCCCCCGAAATTCTGCGTGCCGGCAAACGCCGAGCCGTTCGCGCGGTACACCGCATCGCTCGTCGTATCGCGCCACGAGCGCTGATATTCCGCGGTCAGCCGCAGCTTGTCGAACACGCTGAACGTCACGTTCGGCGCCAGCGCGACCAGGTTGGTTGGCGTCGCGAACAGCTGATAGCTGTAATAGATGTTGTTGCCGAACGGCGCCAACGAGTTGCGCAGCGTGCCGTTACCGTACGCGCCGCCGCCGCTCGCATAGTCCGCGTGGAAACCGACGCGCGGCGCGGACTTGCCCTCGCCGAGCTTGTAGGTCTGCGCCAGCAGGATCAGCCACGCCTTGATCGAGCGATTGTCGTACGAACCGCCCTGGTAATTGATCGTCCAGTCGAGATTGACCGGCCCCGCATCGCCCCAGACGTGCAGGCCATAGAAATTGCGGACTTCACGCGCATTTTCCGTGCCCCAAACCGCCGAACGATTGCGCAGGCGCCAGAGGAACGGATCGACGTACAGCTTCGAACCCCCGAACAGCGTCTCCGGCACGACGATGCCCGTCGAGATGCCCGAGAAGCGCCGCGCGCTCTCCGCATTGTCATCCTGTGTACCGCCATTGCCATACGCGGTCGGCTTGAAGTCGAACACGTCGGCGCGGATGCCGGCGGTGCGCGCCCAGGCGCGGAAGCCGTTGAAACCAAAGAACAACGTGTTGTTGTCGCGCGGCACGACCAGCAGGTTCGGGCCGTCGGCGAACGTCTGGCGGCCATAGCGCACGCCGACATCGACATCGGCGACCGTCCCGGTCAGATCGACGAACGCCTGCTGCACGGCCAGCTTGTTGCGCAGGTTGGGCAGCGCGGTTCCGAGATTCTGACCCTCCAGCGTGCCGTGCGCGAGTTCGCCGTAGAAGCGGAGATGCTCACCGACATGCAGGTCGGCACCACCGAACAGGCGGAGAATGTCCTGCCGCTGTGCCTCGGTATCGCGCAGATTGGGGTTGGTGGTCTGGTTGACGCGCAACCGCGCCCTCGCCTGACAGCGTCAGATAGACGTCACCGTCACCGGCGATCGAGATGAACTTCAACTGGTCGACGATGTCCTTGCGCTTCTTCGGGTCGCGCAGCTTCGACCAGTCCTCCGCCCAGCGCGACTGGTTGTAACCACCCGCCGTCACGCCGTCGCCGATCGCGGCATTGGGATAGCTCTCGGCGATCGGCGAGGCTTCGGCGGTGCTCGACACGTCCTTGGCGCCGGCATTCGCCTGTCGCGAGGGCGGCGCTTCGGCCTGCGCCATCGCCGCGCTCGAAAAGGCCAGGGTGGAAAGTGCGGACGCGGCAAAGCCGGCCGCATACGCCATGCGGCGGATCGTCATCGAGGTCATAAGCAAATATCCGGTACAGGACGCGGGACCGGCGAACCGGCCCCGTACGCGTCAGTGGGCGGTAGCAGCGGCGGGGATCGCCGCCGGCACGAACTCGGGAAGCTTGCCCGACAAGGCGGCATCAAGCTTGTCGCGGTCGAGACCGCCTTCCCAGCGGGCGACGACGATCGTCGCTACCGCGTTGCCGATGAAGTTGGTGAGGCTGCGGCACTCGCTCATGAAGCGGTCGACGCCGAGGATCAGCGCCATGCCCGCGATCGGCACCGTCGGCACGATCGACAGCGTCGCGGCCAGGGTGATGAAGCCCGCGCCGGTGACGCCCGCCGCACCCTTCGAAGAGATCATCGCGACGACCAGCAGCAGCAGTTCCTGCCCGAGCGTCAGGTGCGTGTTGGTCGCCTGCGCGATGAACAGCGCCGCCAGCGTCATGTAGATGTTGGTGCCGTCGAGGTTGAACGAATAACCGGTCGGCACGACCAGCCCGACGACCGACTTCTCGCAGCCGGCCGCCTCCATCTTCTGGATCAGGTTCGGCAGCGCGGCTTCCGAGGACGACGTCCCGAGCACCAACAGCAGCTCGGCCTTCAGATACTTGATCAGCTTGAAGATCGAGAAGCCGGTCAGGCGAGCGACGGTGCCGAGAATGACGACCACGAACAGCGCCGCGGTAAGATAGAACGTCGCGACCAAGGCACCGAGATTGGCAAGGCTGCCGATCCCGTATTTGCCGATCGTGAACGCGATCGCACCGAATGCGCCGAGCGGGGCTGCGCGCATCAGGATGCCGACCAGCTTGAAGACGATCAGGCTGAGGCGCTCGAGGAAGTTCAGCACCGGCTTGGCAGGCTCGCCGACCAGGCTGAGCGAGATGCCGAACAGGATCGCGACGAGCAGGATCTGGAGGATATTGCCCTCGGTGAACGCGCTGACCATCGTGTCCGGGATGATGCTCATCAGAAACCCGGTGATCGTCGTCTCGTGCGCCTTCACGGTGTAATCCGCGATGCCCTTGGTATCGAGCGTGGCGGCGTCGATGTTCATCCCCGCGCCCGGCTGGACGACGTTGGCGACGATGAGCCCGACGATCAGCGCCAGCGTCGAGAAGAAAAGGAAGTAGGCGAACGCCTTGCCCGCGACGCGGCCGACCGAACCGAGCTCCTTCATGCCCGCGATGCCGGTAACGAGCGTCAGGAAGATCACCGGTGCGATGATCATCTTCACCAGCTTGATGAACGCATCGCCGAGCGGCTTCAGCGCCGCGCCGTACGTCGGATAGAAATGCCCGAGCGCCGCGCCGAGCGCGATCGCGATCAGCACCTGGATATAGAGCTGGCCGCTCCAGCGCTTCCGCGCGGGCGTTTCCGCGACGCCATATGTCTGGGTGGGTAGGGTCAACATCGCCTCCTGGTATTCTCGTCCACTCACGCGGGACGTTGTGTGCGACGGTAATGCCGGGCCGGACCGGGGACTACAAGAGTGGGTTCACAAGCCCGCAAAACGTTGGTTTTAAGCCATTTATTGGCATACCGATTATTCTGACGTGTGGAAAATGTCGTGTTTCAGTAATAGCGTGACGGCTGCGTGTGTGATAATCCGCACAAAATGATCCGACTCCGATCTCCCCTTTTCATCACGGCGTTGACGGTGCTGATGGCGTTCGCGGCGCTTGGCACGATCGTCGCGGGAGTCGCCTCGATCTACGGCCAGCGCGCCGCTCAAGACGCGCGCGCAGGCGTGCAAATGCGTGCGGTCCAGCAGACGCGGAGCAACCTTCGCCTGCTCGAAGCCGAGTTGCAGACCTATCGCCTGTTGCCGATCATGCTCGGCGAATACCCCGATGTTCGCGCGGCACTCGCGTCGGGCAAGGTCGACCCGGCGCTCAACACCAAGCTCGCGCTGCTGGCCGAACGCACCGGCGCCCCGGTGATCTACGCACTCGACACGCAGGGCATGGCGATCGCCGCTTCGAACGCCGGGCGCCCCGACAGCTTCCTTGGCCACGACTACCGCTTCCGCGACTATTTCACCAAGGCGATGGCGTCGGGCGCAACCGAGTTCTTTGCGCTCGGCAGCGTCAGCGGGCGGCCGGGCCTGTACCTGTCACGACGGATCGACCGCGCGGGTCGACCGCTCGGCGTGGTCGTGGTCAAGGTCGAGTTCGAGAAGATCGCACGCGCCTGGATCCAGGACCGGATGGCGACCTTCGTCATCGATCCCGACGGCGTAATCCTGATCTCCAGCGATCCGACGCTCGAATTTCGGGCCACCCGCCCGCTCTCGCCTTCACGCCGCGCCGAGCTGGTCGAGACGCGGCAGTTCGGGACGTCACCACTGGCCCCCCGCTCCACTGACACTCGCCGATGGGGTGTCACGGCTGCCCGACGGATCGCCTGCGATCACGGTGTCGCTTCCGGTACCGATCTCGGGCTGGCGGCTGGTCCATATGGAGCCGCTCGACGCTGCCCTGCGCACCGCCGCTGCGCGCACGCGCTGGGCGACCGCGATCGCCGCGATGCTGACGATCGCGACGATGCTCGGCGCGTGGTGGCTGTACGAGCGGCGCAAGCGCAACGTCGGCGCGCGCGCGGAACTGGAGGCGGAGGTCGCACGCCGCACCGCCGAGCTCCGCGCCACCGCCGACCGCCTCCAGATCGAGGTCGAGCAGCGCGAGGCGTCCGACCAGCGGTTCCGCCAGGCCCGCGAGGAGCTGGCGCACGCCAACCGCGTCGGCTCGATCGGCACGATCACCGCCAGCGTCGCGCACGAGATCAACCAGCCCGTCGCCGCAATCCGCACCTTCGCCGACAATGCCGCGGCGTTCCTCGACCGCGGCGAACCGGCGCGCGCGGCAAACAATCTCCAGTCGATCGTCGACCTCACCAGCCGGATCGGCACGATCACCGCCGGGCTCAGGCGCTATGCCCGGCGCGGCGCAGGCTCGATCGGCCCCGTCGCGCTCGACGAAGCGATCGACGGCGTCCGCCTGCTGATCGGCGACCGCTTCCGCGCCAAGGGCGTGACGCTGGACCTGCCGAACGGTCCCGAGGCGCGACTGACGGTGATCGCCGGCCGCGTCCGCCTGGAGCAGGTGCTGGTCAATCTCCTCCAGAACGCCCTCGACGCGGTCGCCGACCGACGAGATGCCCGGGTGAGCGTGACGGTCGGACGGAAAGGCCGCGACGTCGTCCTGACCGTCGCCGACAACGGCCCCGGCATCGAGGCCGACATCGCCGACCACCTCTTCACCCCGTTCGCGACGAGCAAAAGGACGGCCTCGGCCTCGGCCTCGGCATCGCGCGCGACATCATGACCGAGTTCGGCGGCACGCTCGACCTCGTCCCAGCACCCGAAGGCGCCATATTCCGTATGATCCTGGTGAAGGCATGAGCGAGCAAGCAGTTCTCTTGGTCGACGACGACGACGTCCTGCGCGGTGCGCTGGAGCAATCATTCGAACTCGCGGGCATCGCGGTGATTGCCGAGCGCGATCCGACCGTCGCGCTGGCCCGCGTGACCGCCGGTTTCGACGGCGCGGTGGTGTCCGACATCCGCATGCCGAAGATGGACGGCCTCGAACTCTTCCGCCGGATCGCCGCGATCGATCACGAGATCCCGGTGCTGCTGATGACCGGCCACGGCGACGTCGCGATGGCGGTCGCCGCGCTCAAGAACGGCGCGTTCGACTTCATCCCCAAGCCCTTCGCGACGGACCATTTGATCGCGGGGGGCACGCCGCGCGCTCGAAATGCGCCGCCTCGTGCTCGACAACCGCCGTCTCCGCGCCGCCGCCGAGGAAACGATCGGCGCCGAACCGCTGATCGGCGAGACCCCGGTGATGGTACGCCTCCGCGAAACGATGCGCCAGATCGCCCAGGCCGACATCGACGTGCTGGTCGAAGGCGAGACCGGCACCGGCAAGGAACTCGTCGCGGTCCTGCTCCACCGCTGGAGCAACCGCCGCTCGCGTCCGTTCGTCGCGGTCAACTGCGCCGCGCTGCCCGAGGCGGTCGCGGAGATCGAGCTGTTCGGCCACGACGGCGACTCCCGCCTGCCGCGCACCGGCCGGATCGAAGCCTCGAACCGCGGCACGCTGTTCCTCGACGAGATCGAGAGCACGCTGCCTGCGTTCCAGGCGAAACTGCTCCGCGTGCTCGAGGAACGTGAGGTGATGCCGGTCGGTGGCGACCTCCCGCGCGCACTCGACCTGCGTGTGATCGCCGCCGCCAAACCCGGCCTCGAACAGGCGGTAGAAGAAGGCCGCTTCCGCGCCGACCTCCTCTTCCGCCTCGACGCGGTACGCCTGCGCATCCCACCGCTAAGGGAACGCCGCGACGACATCCCGCTGCTGTTCGGCCACCTGCTCCACCAGGCGGCAGAACGGTTCGGCCGCGAGGTCCCGACGATCGACACCGCCACGCTAGCGTATCTCGGCCAGCACGACTGGCCCGGCAACGTCCGCGAACTCGACAACCTCGCCAAACGCCTTGTCCTCCGCGTAGAGGCGGACGAACCTGTCGACGAAGACAGCGGCATCCCCCTCCCCGCCCGCGTCGACAAATTTGAGGAAGCGACGATCCGTGCCGTGCTGCAACAGGTAAGTGGCGACGTGCGGTCTGCACTGGCAGCGCTCGGCATCCCGCGAAAGACGTTCTACGATAAGCTCAAGCGTCACGAGATCGACGTCGAGGCCTACCGCCCGACCAAGGGGTGACTTGTGATCCTCCCCCGCCAGGGGGAGGTGGCACCGAAGGTGACGGAGGGGGAGGACACGGAACCGGGGTTATCTCTTACCTCCCCCTCCGTCTGGCAAGTGCCAGCCACCTCCCCCTTGCGGGGGAGGATCACGAGTTCGCTCCGGCGGCAAGCGCAGCGCTAAGTCGGAATAACCGGCGGCGGCACACCGCCCTGCCGCGTGGCCACGAACTTCGCGAGCGGCGGCCCGATCAGCAACACCCCCAGGAACCGCAACACCTGAAGCGCCATCACGAACGGCACATCCACCGGGCTCGACGCAGCGATGATCGCCACCGAGTCCATCCCGCCAGGGCTGGTCGCCAGATACGCGGTAACCGGATCGATCCCCCACCAGCGCGTCAACGCCGCCGCGATCCCGCCGCAGAATGCGATCAGCAGCGCCACCGACAACAAGATCCGCGGCATAGCCTTCCCCGCCACCCGCAGCGTGTCGCGCGTGAACGACAGCCCGATACGCCATCCGACCACCGCATAGCTGATCGCCAGCAACCACTGCGGCAACACCGGTTGCGCGACGCCAGTGACGTTGAGCGCCGCCCCCGCCACCAGCGACCCAAGCAGCGCCCCCGCCGGCAGCTTCAGCACGACACCAACGCTCGCCCCAACACCGGCAATCGCGATCGTCCGCAGCACGGCGACCGGATCGACCGCCGCAAACCACGTGGCCGCAACATGATGCCCGCTACCACCGCCGACCATTACCGCCGCCAGCACCGACGCGACCACCGCCACGCTCACGACCCGCGTGTACGTCATCACCGCGACCAGCCGCGAGTCCGCGCCATACGCCTGCGCCATCAATACCATCGCGCTCGCCGCGCCGGGCGTCGATCCCCATACCGCGACGGTCCCCGGCAACACCTGCCACCGGCTCAGCAAATACCCGAGCACGCTGCTAGCTGCGAGCGTGACGAAATTGACCATCAGGAACACCGGCCAGTGATCCGCCACCGTCGCGACGATCCCCGTCGTGATCGACCCCGCGATCAGCGTCCCGACCGCCGCCTGTGCGCCCCGAAACGCAGACGTCGGCACGCTCAGCGACCACCCACGCACCGCCAGCACCACCGCCGCGATCATCGGCCCGAGCAGCAACCCGGCGGGCAGCCCTGACCATCTCCAGCAGCCCCGCGATCACCGCCGACAGCGCGATCAAGACGGCCCACCGCCAGATCATGGCTTGGTGGCGAACCAGATCGTGTGCCGCGCGCCGCCCTTCCGCGTCGCCCGCGCGATCACTTCGTCGACTGCGAAACCCGCTTCCGCAAGGCGTGTGGCGAACGGCTTGCTCGGCGCTGACGACCACACGGCGAGCACCCCGCCCGGCCGCAAAGCCGCCCGCGCCAGAGACAACCCACGCGCTCCGTAAAGCCGATCGTTACCTGGCCGCGAAATTCCGTCCGGACCGTTATCGACGTCGAGCAGGATCGCATCCCACCCGCCCCTCGCCGATCGCCGCGGCGACATCGCCTTCGAAAATCCGGGTCCGCGGATCGGTCAGGCTGTCGCCATGCACCGCCGCCATAGGCCCGCGCGCCCATTCGATCACCGCCGGCACGATCTCCGCCACAACTACCTCCGCGTCAGGCCCAAGCCGAGCCAGCGCCGCGCGAAGGGTAAACCCCATCCCAAGCCCGCCGATCAGCATCCGCACGCCCGGCCGCCCCCCGATCCGGTCGCAAGCCTGCTCCGCCAGCGCCTCTTCCGATCCGCTCAGCCGGCTGTTCATCAACTCGTTCGCACCGAGCATGATCGAGAACTCGGCACCACGCTGGAGCAACCGGAGCTCACCCCCCACCCGGCACCTGCGCCGTTCCAAGGAGTACGCGAGGGATCATGCCGACCAAGCCGCGATATCGTCCTGCTCGCCGATCAAGGCCAGCCCATGCGCGATCGAGGTCAGTTCACCACCGCTCATGATCGCCGCCTCGCCGAACCGCTCGACGAAAATCCGCCGGATGCGCGGGATCAGCGACGATCCGCCGGTCAGGAACACCCGGTCGATCTCATCGCCGCCGACGTTCGCCACCTCCAAGGCGCGGTCGACCGCCGCCTCGATCCGCACAACGTCGTCGGCGATCCAGCCCTCGAACTGCGCCCGCGTCACGTCCGCCTCGATCTCAAGCCCCGCGCCTGCGAAGTGGAAATGCGCATCCTCGCCACTCGACAACGCACGCTTGAGCGACCCGACCGCATCGTACAGCGGGTACCCCAGCTCGTTCTCGATCACCGCGATCATCCGCCCGATCGCATCCGGATCCACGGCGGTCTTCTGCAACCGCTCCAACTCGGTCATCGTCTTGCGGTTGCGCATCAGCGCGAGGCGCGACCAATCCGCGAAATCGGCGAAATACGCGCGCGGAATTTCCAGTTCCTTGCCGAACGACTTGTACGCGCCGCCCTTGCCCAGCATCGGGAGCACCAGCCGGTCGAGGATCCGGTAATCGAACCGATCCCCCCGCGATCCCGACACCCGCATGCCCGAGCGGCGTACAGCGTCGCGCAGCCCCCGGTTCGGCCACGCGCACCACCGAAAAGTCGCTCGTACCGCCGCCGAAATCGGCCACCAGAATGGTCGCCGGCTCGGTCAACCGTGTCGCATAGCTGTAGGCCGCGCCGAGCGGTTCGTAGACGTAATGGATCTCCGCGCCGAAGCCCTTGAACATCGCGTCATAGCGCGTGCGGGCGAGCGCTTCGTCGGGCCGCGCGCCGGCATATTCGACCGGCCGCCCGACCACGATCCGGTGCGGCCGCGTATCGAGCTTGCCGTCGGCGTGCGAAATCAGCTTTTCGAGGAACAGCTGGCCCATCTCCTCGAAGCGATAACGCTTGTCGAAGACCGAGGCCTGCTCGAAGGTCTTCATGGCCGCGACCGACTTGAACGACTGGATGAACCGGCTGTCGAGCGGGTACTCCATATATTCCGCGATCGCCCACGGCCCTGCATCCGACGCGAGCCCCTTGCCGCTGTCGTCCTGCCAGAAGCACAGCGCCGAACGGAATACCGGGCTCGTCTCAGCAGGGGCGGCGAAGGTCACGAGTTCGGGCGTCCCGCCGCGCGTCCCCAGCGCCACGACGCTGTTGGTCGTGCCGAAATCCAGCCCCAAAGCGGGGCCGCCAGCGTCCGTCTGCATCGCGTCGTCCTTCAATGAACGCGCGCCTATGCCGATGCGGGGTGCGGGATGGCAACCCCGCGCGTGCTTTGGCGGACCAGTTGAGCGGCTTTGGTTGAGCTTCGATCTATGACTGGATGACCGCACACACAGCGGAAGCCCGTTAAGAGTCGGTCTCCAGCGGTTTGCCTTTTTCCAGGCAAGCCGTTCGCCCAGATTTTATCAGGCACGCCCCTTTTCCCGCGGACGAAACAAGGCCGGTCCCTCGCAGCGTAACCAAACGCTAAGCTCTTCGGGATAAGCATGCCGCGATGTTCGTATCGCTGACAGCGCGTATCACCGCGATCGGACTCATCGTCCTCCTGGCGTTGGCGTCTTTGGCGGGGCTCCTCGCCGATGCGTCGTATCAGGCCAGCCAGAGCGTTCACTGGGCCGCGCATTCCGCCGGGATCATCGAGACGACCGAGGCGGCGCTGGGCGATCTGCGCGAGGCCGAATCCGGCCAGCGTGGCTTCGTCATCACGCGCGATCCAGCCTATGCTCGGTCGTACGCCGAACGTGTGGATAGCGCTGCCCGAACCATCGCCCGAGTCGTTGAACAGACCGACGACAATCCGCTTCAGCACGCACGGGCGAAGGAAATCGCGTTGCTGATGAAGGAACGCTCCGCCTTTTTGCTGCAACCGTTAAATCTTGCCCGCCGGGGTGATTTTTCCGGCGCGGTCGCGGTCATCGCGAGTGGCCGCGGCCGCGAACTGATGGATGCGATCAGCGTGCGCGCGCAGGGCTTTCTCGACGAGGAACGCGCGCTCCAGTCCACGCGGCAGGACGCGGCGGTTCAGCGGCTGGAGAGCGGCAAGAGATTGGCGATACTCGGCGCGATCGCCGTCGCCCTCGTCGTCGTCGGCAGCTTTGCACTGCTCGTCCGGGCGATCCGCCGCCCGCTGGCGACCATGATGCGAGCGATGACCGCGCTAGGCAGCGGCGAACAGGACGCCCGCATCGATACTGCGATGGGATCGCGCGAATTTGCCCGCCTTGCCGTCGGCTACAATGCGATGGCCGACCGATTAAGGGGTGCCGTCGCAGACCAGGGGCACCAGCGAGCGGCAATTACAGATCGTCAACACCGAACTCGAGCAGAACACGAAGTCGCTTCGCGAACGCGGCGAGGTGATCGAACTGCTCGGCGGCATGGCGCATCGCATGCAGGCCGCGCGCACCGACGACGAATTGGCGCAGATCATTCGGGTGTTCGTACCGCAGGTGCTCCCCGACATCCCCGGCGCGCTGTACGCGCACAACAACTCGCGCAATTGCCTTGTCCCCGTCGCGAGCTGGGGCGGCATCACCGTGCCGATCGAAGGCTTTGCGCCGGAGCGGTGCTGGGCGCTGCGTCGCGGCCAGAGCCACTCCGTCGAAGACCCCAGCCGAGAGATCGTCTGCGGGCATGTCGCGGAGAACGAGGTATATCATTGCGAACCCCCTGCTCGCGGGCGGCGAGGTCATCGGCGTGCTCTATCTCCAGGGCCGGATCGGAGCCGAGAACCGCTTCCGGATGAACGTGCTGACCGAGAACATCGCATCCGCGCTGGTCAACCACCGCTTGCAGCGATCGCTGCGCGAGCAGACGATCCGCGATCCGCTCACCAGCCTGTTCAATCGTCGCTACATGGAAGAAACGCTCAAGCTGGAGATCGCCCGATCCTCGCGCGCGGGAACTCCGCTCAGCCTCGTCATGTGCGACATCGATCATTTCAAGCGATTCAACGACGAGTTCGGCCACGATGCCGGCGACTCAGTGCTGCAGATGGTCGCGGCGGAGATGCGCAGCCGGTTCCGCGACGGCGATGTTATCTGCCGCTTCGGCGGCGAGGAGTTCACGATCATCGCGCCGGGCACGACCGCGGAAGCGCTTGCCGGTCGCGTCGAGACCGTGCGGCGCGCCATAGCGGAACTGGCAGTCCGGCACGGCAACCGCACGCTGGGCTCGACCAGCATGTCGTTCGGCATCGCGACCTGGTCCGACGCCATGGACCGGGATGGCGCGACCCTCATCCAGGCGGCGGACATGGCATTGTATCAATCCAAGCGTGACGGCCGCAACCGCGCCACCATCAGCATGCTAGCGGCTTGACCCGGCCGTTCGGACCGGTCCCGGCGCGCCGTCGACTGGAACAGCGTCGCATTGAGAACCGGATTGCCCGGATAGAGGATCTCACCGGGTTCAAGACCCTCTCCGACCCCGCTCCGCTTCCAAACGGCTGTGGCAGGGACCACATCAGCGGTAGCGCGCAAGCCACGCGGTGCGCCGATCGGTCTGCTTGGTCAGGCAGGCGGGATGGTTCAGGCGTTCAATCGTGCCGACGCCGTCGCCTTGATCGAGCGGGCAGGCAGCGTCGCGCTGCTTGATCCAGGCGCGCTGCGACGTGCGCAATGCGGCGCGACGCGCAGACGGCAACCGTTTCATGGTGGCGGCATAGGTCCTGTTCAGTCGCCCATCGGCCCGCTTGTAGTCGGCGCCGAAACAGGCCGCCATCGCTGGGGTGATACCCTGTGCGGCCTCCCCGGTGTTGAGGCAGCGGTCGAGATCGGACGAGCCGGCTAGGGTGAGGGGCAAGTGCTAGGATCAACATTTCAGGTCTCCTTTCCCTGTCCAACGTCGCAAACCCGGGTCGGTTCTGTGGCGCCTGCGTAAATCGTCAGCCACGCGGGAGCGACGTATCGGCACGAAGCGCGATTGCGGTATCTAGCGCACCGGAATTGACAGTTCGGAGGTCGCGATGCGCGTATTGGTGACGGGATTGGGCGACATCGCTCACAAGGGATATCTGCCGGTGCTGGCGGCCAACCCCGAACTGGAGCTGCATCTGGCGACGCGCGACCAGCGGGTTCTCCGTGAAGCCGGACATTCGTTCCGCGTGCCTCACCTTCATGCCAGCGTAGAGCATGCATTGGCGGCGGCGACCTTCGACGCGGCCTTCATCCACGCCACGACCGGGGCGCATCCGGCGCTCGTTCGACTGTTGCTGGAGCGGCGTATCCCCACCTTCGTCGACAAGCCGCTCGCCGACAATCTCGCCGAAACCCAACAGCTTGTGGCACTGGCCGAACGCCAGGAAACCCTCCTGACAATCGGGTTCAACCGCCGGTTTGCGCCGGACTATGCCGCGCTTCGTGGTACCGGCGCGAGCTTGATCGTGATGGAAAAGCACCGTCACCGCCAGGCCGACACCGCGCGTAAAGTGGTGTTCGACGACTTCATCCATGTCGTCGATACGCTGCTGTTTCTAGCACCTGCCCCCCATCCTGCGCCGCACGATCGAGACTCATGTCGAGCATGGACTGCTCAAGGCGGTGACGCTGATGCTGGCGGGTGACGGCTTTACGGCCATCGGCACAATGCACCGGGATAGCGGACTGGATGAGGAACGACTGGACGTGATCGGGAACGGCGTGCGGCAGTCGGTGCGGAACATGGCGGAACTGGTGCGCTCGGCAGGTACGGAGTGCCACCACCGGCGCGGTGACTGGACCTCCGTCGGCCGTCAGCGTGGCTTCGAGGCCATGTGCGCGGACTTTCTGACGGCAGCACGCGAGAAACGCCCCACCCCGGCTGCAGACATCCTGGCGACGCACGCGCTCTGCGAAGCCATCACCTTCCATGCGGATGCGCACGGGAGAGCCGACCGACGACCTTATGCAGATAATTCAGGTAATTAGGACGCCTCCCGACACATACGCACTATATTACAAGTATATTGAAGCCAAAGCAGTTGGATTTGAGCGTCTAATTCTCCTTCTCGTGAGCAACTAATCCGCGTCGATACAGGACACCATTATCTGTCCGATCCGGACATGTTATCATCAGGAACCCACTCGGCCTGGAATCGTTGGTGCCCCGCAGCCGCCACGGCTGTTCCATGAGAAGAGTGACTTATGATTAAAACATTGATTCTCGGCGCGTCCGCCGTCGCCATGACTGCCCTGCCAGTTGCGGCCAGCGCCGCGCCTGTCGCCAATTCGGCACAGTCGCTCTCGGTCGCGTCGCCGGTTCGTGCGGGCACGTCGTCGAAGAAGGCGAGCAATCTCACGGGCGTGAGCATTGTTCCGCTGATCATCGGCGTCGGCATCGTCGCTGGTGTGACGTACCTGATCGTCGACCATGAAGACGACAACAACTCCGACAGCAACTAGGTGAAATGGGTCGGGTAACACCGGCCCATTTTTCTATCGAACAGGTTGCCGCGGATCGACCCGCATCGAGGCGAACCAATGACCCGCGCATGGCTTCTCCTGACGCTGCTGGCATCGCCCGCCCACCTTGCCGCAATGCCGTCGGCCGATCCTACCCGCGCCAGATTGGCGCGTTGCCTGGAGCGCGAAGCAAACGCCTCCACCGCCGGCCAGACCGAATGCGAGACCAAGGCGCTGCGCGACTATGATCGGCGCATGAACCTTGCGTACGCGGCCCTGCTGCGGCGGCTCCCTGCCCCGGCAGCGCAATCCCTGCGCCGATCGCAAAGGGCCTGGATCACCTTCCGGGATGCCGAGGACAGGGCGCGAACTGCTATCTACGCCACCCGCAGCGGCACGATGTACGTCCCGATGGAGGCGGCTGCCGGAACAATCCTGACGCGAGACCGCGCGCTGCAACTGGAAGGCTATGCGCGCATACTCTCGATCGAGAGCTGACCGTCCGATCGCTTAACTGGCCAGTCGGGCGACGAGAAAGTCGACGAACACGCGCACGCGCGCCGGCGTGTTCGTGCCGCCGACGAACACCGCGTGGATCTGCTCGACATCGCCTGGATTGAAGTCCTCCAGTATCGGTACGAGCCGTCCCGCGGCGATGTCGTCGACGACGCTGAAAGCCCCGACACGCGCGATCCCGACCGCCGCACATGCGAGCTGACCCAGCGTTTCGCCGTTGTTCGCCTCGATATTGCCCCCTCACCGACAACGCGATATCCTGCCCGTCGCGGCGGAATGGCCAAACCGGTTCGACGCGGCGGAAGTTGAAGTTCAGGCAATTGTGCGCGTGCAGGTCTTCGGGGACCATCGGCGTCCCGCACCGTGCGAGATAGTCGGGCGCCGCGACGATGACGCGCCCGCTTTCGCCCAGCTTGCGCGCGGTCAGCAGGCTGTCGGCCAGCGGACCGAAGCGCACCGCGACGTCCGCTTGCCCGCCCGCGACATCGACGAGCGTATCGGTCAGCGCGAAATCGACCAGGATATGTGGGTACGAACGCGCGAACTCGCCCAGCAGCGGCACGATGCACAACCGCCCATGCGATAGCGCGGCGCTGATCCGCAGCCGCCCGCGCGGCGCGCCCTGATCCGCGATCTGCTGTTCCGCGTCGTCCAGGTCGGCGAGGATCCGACGCGCGGTCTGCAGATAGACCTGCCCCTCGACGGTCGGCGTCAGGGCCCGCGTCGAGCGCAGCAGCAACCGCACGCCAAGCCGCGTCTCGATCCGGTCGATCGACCGCGCCACCGCCGATGGCGTCAGCCCCAGCGCGCGCCCAGCACCCGAGAAACTGCCCTCGCGCATCACCGTCGCGAAGATCTCCAGCGCACGAGCCCGGTCGGCGCCTATCCCGATCTTTGCGTCCACGTCACAAATCCTTCGCCGTCACATCGTCTAATAAGGGGGCACCATACCGTCCATCTATGCACCAACGCGAACATCGGGGATACGCACATGGACTATCGGCAATTGGGATCATCGGGCTTGCGTGTTCCCGTGTTGAGCTTCGGCACCGCGACCTTCGGCGGCACCGGGCCGTTGTTCGGCGCGTGGGGACGCAGCGACGAGACCGAAGCACGACGGCTGGTCGATGTCTGCCTGGAGGCGGGCGTGACATTGTTCGACACCGCCGACGTCTATTCCAACGGCGCCTCGGAGTCCGTGCTCGGCGCGGCGATCAAGGGGCGGCGCGACCGGGTGTTGATCTCGACCAAGACCGGCCTGCCGATGGGTGACGGCCCGCAGGACTGGGGCGCGTCGCGGTCGCGGCTGATCCGCGCGGTCGAGGATTCGTTGCGGCGGTTAGGGACCGATTACGTCGACCTTCTCCAGCTTCACGCCTTCGATGCATCGACCCCGACGGAGGAGGTGATGGGCGCGCTCGACACGCTGATCGCTGCGGGCAAGGTCCGCTATGTGGGCGTGTCCAACTATCCCGGCTGGCAGCTCATGAAGGCGCAAGGCATCGCCGACCGCAACGGCTCGCCGCGGCTAGTCGCGCACCAAGTCTATTACTCGCTGATCGGCCGCGCGTACGAGGCGGACCTGATGCCGGTCGGCGCGGACCAGGGAGTCGGCGCGCTGGTGTGGAGCCCGCTTGGCTGGGGTCGCCTGACCGGCAAGATCGGGCGCGACCGGCCGATCCCCCGCGGGCAGCCGCCTGCATGACACCGAACAGTTCGCACCGCCGGTCGAGGCCGAGCACCTCTACCGCGTGATCGACGCGCTCGAGGCGGTCGCGGCGGAGACGGGCAAGACCGTGCCGCAGGTCGCGATCAACTGGCTGTTGCGCCGCCCGACCGTATCGTCCGTCATCATCGGCGCACGCAACGAAGCCCAGTTGCGCGACAATCTAGGGGCGGTCGGCTGGGAACTGACGGCCGCACAGGTCGCTGTGCTCGATACGACCAGCGATGTGCTGCCGCCCTACCCCCCATACGCCCTATCGCCAGCAAGAGGGTTTCGCCCGGCTAAACCCTGCGCTGGTCTGAGGAATGACATCATGAAACTCAATCCCGGCCTGCTGGCCCTCGCCGTCGGCGCGTTCGGCATCGGCGTGACCGAATTCGCGCCGATGGGGCTGCTTCCGGTCATCGCGACCGATCTCGGCGTGTCGATCCCGACCGCGGGATTGCTGATCAGCGCCTATGCGCTCGGCGTTGTCATTGGTGCGCCATTGATGACGTTGACCACCGGGCGGGTGCCGCGGCGGACGCTGCTGATCGCACTCGCCAGTATTTTCACCATCGGCAATTTGCTCGCGGCGGTATCGACCGGCTACGGCATGCTGATGGCCGCACGCATCCTGACCTCGTTCAACCACGGCGCGTTCTTCGGCGTCGGGTCGATCGTGGCGGCCAGCCTCGTACCGGCGGAACGACGCGCGGGCGCGGTGGCGGCGATGTTCATGGGCCTGACGATCGCGAACGTCGTCGGCGTGCCGCTCGCGACCTGGGCAGGCGACCATCTCGGCTGGCGCGCGTCGTTCTGGGGCATATCGGCGCTCGGCGTGGCGACGATGGCGGCACTGCGGCTGACCTTGCCGGCTCTGCCCGCGCCCGAGGGCAGCGATGCGATGGCGGAACTGCGTGTGCTGACACGGGGCCCCGTGCTCGGCGCGCTGGGCCTGACCGTGGTGGGCGCGAGCGCGATGTTCACCGTGTTCACCTACATCACGCCGATCTTGCGCGAAGTGACCCACGCCTCGCTCGGCTACATTACCGCGATGCTGGTGACCTACGGCCTGGGGCTGACGCTCGGCAACTGGCTCGGCGGCCGTTTCGCCGATCGCTCGGTCGACAAGACGTTGATCATCACACTCGCCTCGCTAACGATAATCCTGATCGTGTTCGCACTGCTGATGCCATTCAAGATTCCGACCGCGGTTCTGATCTTCCTCTGGGGTATTGCGAGTTTCGCGCTCGTTCCGCCGCTGCAGATCCGCGTGATGCATGCCGCGGCGGACGCGCCCAACCTCGCATCCGCCATGAACATCGGCGCGTTCAACCTGGGCAACGCGATCGGCGCAGCAGTCGGCGGTGGCGTGATCGCGGCAGGGTTCGGGTATCCGGCGGTGGCGATGGCGGGTGCCGTCTCGTCGGCACTCGGGCTGATCGCGGTGGTCGTCAGCGTTCGTAGGGAGGCCACGCACAGTCGCCGCCATCCTGCGTCGGTGGGCACGGTCGAGGCTATGTAGAAGCCGACCCCCTGATCGATGGGGACCGAACGCGCATGGCCTGCGTTGTACGGCCGCTATCATCAGGAGACGCACCATGAACCCAACCGGCAACACTATCCTCATCACCGGCGGCGGGTCGGGTATTGGCGCCGCGCTGGCGCAGCGTCTCCACGATGCGGGCAACGCGGTGATCGTTGCCGGCCGACGTCAGGAAGCGCTCGACGAGGCGATCGCAGGGCGGGAGAACATGAGTGCGATCACGCTCGACATCGACGACCCCGCCGCGATCGAGGACTTTGCCAAGCGCGTCGTCGCCGAACATCCCGCACTCAACGTACTGGTCAACAATGCCGGCATCATGAAGCTGGAGGACGCCGCGACCCGCCGTGATCTGACCGATGCGGAGGCCACGATCGTCACCAATCTGCTGGGTCCGATCCGGCTGACCAATGCGCTGGTCGATCATCTTGCGGCACAGTCCGGCGGCACGATCGTCAACCTGACGTCCGGGCTTGCCTATGTCCCACTGACCGCCGCACCCACCTATTCGGCGACCAAGGCGGCGATCCATTCCTACACCGTGTCCTTGCGTCGCGTCCTGGACGGCAAGGTCGAGGTGGTCGAGATCGCGCCCCCCGGCGTGCAGACCGGTCTTACCCCCGGGCAGGAAACGCGCCCCGGCTACATGCCGCTGGAGGCGTTTGCGGATGAGGTCATGGCGCTTTGGACGCAGCAGCCCACGCCTAACGAGATACTCGTCGAACGTGTTCGGCCGTTGCGCAATGCCGAAGCCGATCATCGCTTTCCGGAAGCCGTCGTGCAGTTGAACGAAATGGCCGAACGCGCGCGCCGCGGGGGCTGATCGCTGGTGCCTCGACGTACGAAACGTCGAAGCACCACCCGCCTTTTCTGCTAACTATTCTCAATAGCCTTGATCTGCCTGTTGCGAGCCGATAGGCGGATCAGCGTGAACGCGTCCCAAACTTCCCCGTCGCCCGCGACGATCGCCAAGCGCAAACGCAAATGGCGAAGCTGGTGGCTCAAGCAATTGCACAGTTGGCACTGGATCAGCGCGGCGCTGTCGCTGACCGCGATGCTGTTGTTCGCGATCACCGGCATCACGCTCAATCACGCCGCGTCGATCGGTGCCAAACCGGTGGTCGTGGAGAAAAGCGGGACGTTACCGCGCTCGCTGCTCCACATGCTCAGCGCACCGCATACCGCCGACGCGCCGCTCCCCGTTCCCGTCGCCAAGGCGGTCGCGAACGCGGTCGGGCTCGATCCCGCCGGCAAGCCCGTCGAATGGTCCGATAGCGACGCCTATGTCGCCTTGCCCCGCCCCGGCGGCGACGGCTGGGTCAGCATTGCGCGCGCGACCGGCGCGATCACCGCGGAAACCACCGATCGTGGCTGGATCTCGTATCTGAACGACCTGCACAAGGGTCGAAACGCGGGCGCGGCGTGGTTCCGGTTCATCGACGTCTTCGCAGGGGCGTGCATCCTCTTCACGCTCACCGGGCTCCTGCTGCTGCAACTCCACGCGCGGCACCGGCCCTCGACCTGGCCGATCGTCGCGGCCGGACTCGCGCTTCCCGTCTTGCTCGCCATACTGTTCATCCATTGAGGGGTTTCGCCATGCGTCCTACCGCGTTCCTGTTGCTCGGCGGGGCGATCACCGCGCCTGCCCTGTTGTCGCCTGCGGTTGCAGCGCCGCCCGGTGCGGTGACGATCACGGTTCCGCGGCTCGACGTCGCCGAATATCATCGCCCCTATGTCGCGGTATGGCTGGAGCCGGTCGGCGGCGGCGCGCCGCGGACGCTGGCGGTCTGGTACGACCTCAAGAAGCGCGGCAACGATCCCGGTACCAAATGGCTCGCGGACCTGCGCGCATGGTGGCGCAAGGGCGGCCGCAGCATGACGATGCCCGCCGACGGCGTCAGCGGCGCGACGCGGACGCCGGGCCAGTACACCATCCCCCTGCCCGCCGACGTCAAACCCGGCCAGTATGTCCTCAATGTCGAGGCTGCGCGCGAGACCGGTGGTCGCGAACTCGTCTCCGTACCGCTTACCGCCGGAGCCCGCACCACGGGTAAGACCGAGCTCGGCGCCGTCGCCATCTCCGCCCGCTAAGGATCACAGCATGAAGCCTTTTGTCGCACGCCTGATGGCCGCCGCCGCGCTGTTGTCGATCCCCGCCGCGCTGTCGGCGCACCGCATGTGGCTGTTGCCGTCGGCCACGGTGTTCTCAGGGACCGACGGCTGGGTGACGGTCGACGCCGCCGTCTCGAACGACCTGTTCTTCTTCGATCACCAGCCGCTCCGCCTCGACGGCATGAAGGTGTGGCAGCCCGACGGTAGTGAAGGCGCACTGCAGAACGGCGCGACCGGGCGCTATCGCTCGGTGTTCGACGTGAAGCTCGACAAGCCGGGCACCTGGAAGATCGGCACGCAAATGTCCGCCGTCATGGGCAGCTTCAAGGTCGATGGCGTCGAGAAGCGCCTCGGCGGTCGTCGTGGTCCGCCGCAGCCGAACGCGCCTGCCCCGCTGACCGTCGCCGACATCCCCGCCAACGCGACCGACGTTAAGGTCACCGAGGTATCGGGCCGCAACGAGATCTTCGTGACCGCGGGCGCGCCGACCACCAACGTCTTCAAGCCGACCGGCAAGGGCCTAGAGTTCGCACCGATCACGCACCCCGACGAACTGGTCGCGGGCGAGACCGCCAAGTTCCGCTTCCTGGTCGACGGCAAACTCGCGGCGGGGTTGAAGGTGACAGTGATTCCAGGCGGCAAGCGCTATCGCAACGACGAGGGCGCGCGCGAGTTGACCACCGGCGCGGACGGCGTGTTGAGCGTCTCGTGGCCGACCGCCGGGATGTACTGGCTCAACGCGACGCTGACCGACGCCAAGGCGACCTCGCCACGCGCGACAGAGCGCCGGATGAGCTACGTCACGACGCTCGAAGTCCTCACGCCCTGAGGCGTTCGGCATGAGTTTGGCGGCATGAGGATCGCGCTGCCACCGACGATCGACGCCGCGGCGTTCGCGGCGCGCGATCCGTCGGCGGTGGTGCTCGATCTACACGGCGAGACGATGGGGACGTCGTGGAGCGTGCGCTTCGCTGCGCCCGCCGGTACCGACGCGTCGTCGATCCGGTCCGCGATCGTCGCGCGGCTGGCCGGGCTCGTCGCGGAGATGAGCCACTGGGCACCGGACTCGCTCCTGTCCCGCTTCAACCGGTCGCCGGGCGGCACCTGGACGACGCTCCCGCTCGACTTCGCGCATGTCATGACGCGCGGCCTGGCGATCGCCGAGATAACCGGCGGCGCGTTCGATCCGACGATCGGCAGGCTCGTCGATGCCTGGGGTTTCGGCCCCGTCCCCGTCGCTTGCCCCCCAGGCATACTCGAAATCGAGACGGCTCGCGCGACATCGGGCTGGTCCCGACTCTCGTTCGCCCCCACCGGCGCGCATCTTCGCCAACCCGGCGGCACCAAGCTCGACCTGTCGGGCATCGCCAAGGGCCACGCGGTCGACGCCGTCGCCGACCTGCTGCACGACGCCGGTATCACTAACGCGCTGGTCGAGATCGGCGGCGAACTCGCCGGTCACGGGATCAAGCCGGACGGCGATCCCTGGTGGGTCGACCTCGAAAGCCCGCCCGGCCTGACACTCCCCCCGCTCCGGATCGCGCTGCACGGCCAGGCAGTAGCAACCTCCGGCGACTACCGCCGCGGCGCCCACACGCTAGATCCACGCACCGGACGCCCGATCGATACCGGCGTCGTGTCCGCCAGCGTCATCCACGAGACCGCGCTCGACGCCGACGCCTGGGCGACCGCACTCACCGTGCTGGGGCCGCTACAGGGCATCGAGCTCGCAAACGCCAACGGCATCGCCGCACGCCTTATCACCGAGATCGACGGCACTGCGCAGGAGTACCTGTCGCCTGCTCTGTCGGCGATGCTCGAAGACTGACCACCACCGTCATTCCCGCGGAGGCGGGAACCCATATCGGCAAGCCTCACGATACGATCATGAACTTTCCGAGGGTAAGCAATTCCGTCGGCGCAGCAACCAAGCGCGCACGAGACCAGCCTTCGCAAAGTTGGGACGCAGGAGCATACCCACTTCACCCCACGACGCTACCCGATCCCGCCCTCGCGCGTTACCAAAGCCAATGACCGACGCGCTTCCCCCGCCATCCCCGCCGCGACGCTCGTCATCTTCCGCGACACGCCGGCCGGCCCCCCGGAACTGCTGATGGTCGAGCGTGCCAAGGCGATGGCGTTCGCGGGCGGCGCACTGGTATTCCCCGGCGGCCGCGTCGATCCCGGCGACCACGCGCTGGCGGCTTTGCTCGGCCGCCCCAACGACGAAACCGCCGCGCGTATCGCCGCGATCCGCGAGACGATCGAGGAGGCTGGGCTGCCGATCGGCCTGTCATCGATGCCCTCAATCCAGGCCTTTGAGCGGTTGCGCGCCGCCCTCCACACCGGCACCGCGTTCGGCGAAGCATTGGCGGACGCAGGCACATCCCTCGATCTCGATGCACTGGAATATTTCGCCCGCTGGCGACCAGCACACGCCCATGCGCGCATCTTCGACACGCGCTTCTATCTGGCGCGCTTGCCCGTCGACGCCCCCGCGGCGCGGGTCGACGAGACCGAAAACGTCAGTCTGTTCTGGGCCACCGCGGCGCACATTCTCGCCGAGACCGACGCCGGACGCGCGACGATCATCTTCCCGACCCGCCGCAATCTCGAACGTCTCGCGCAGTTCACGGATTTCAGTGCCGCGGTCGCTAACGCCCGCGCGCATCCCATCCGCACCGTCACGCCGTGGTCAGAGATGCGCGACGGCGTCGAGCATCTCTGCATCCCCGACGACCTCGGTTATCCGATAACGTCGGAGCCGATGTCGGACGCGGTGCGCGGCTGACATGCGCGCGGTGCGAAGGACGATCGGGTGGCTGGTGGCGCTGGTCGTCATCGCGACGCTCGCGCTGATGCTGTGGGCTAGCCTGCGGGGACGGCCGCAGGACGTACCTTGGGCGCCGCTTGATCTCGGCCAGCCGGTCGGCCTGTTCACGGGCCGCAAGCTCACCGCGCTGACTGAGGATTTCCCGCAATGCCGCGCGCTGCTCGACCGCGCCGGCGTCCGCTACACCGTCCTGCCGCCGCTCAAGGGCGAGGGGCAATGCGGCTATGCAGACGGCGTGCGTCTAACCGGCGGTGCTCGGAAAATCGCCTTCGCGCCTGAGGGGTTAGGCGTTGCCTGTCCCGTCGCAGCGGCGCTGGCGATGTGGGAATGGGACATCGTCCAGCCTGCCGCCGAACGTCACTTCGGCGCACGCGTCGCGACGATCGATCATTTCGGCAGCTATAGTTGCCGCCGCATCGCCGGCAGCCATTCGAACAACTGGAGCGAACACTCGACCGCCGACGCGGTCGACATCGCGGGATTCCGCCTGACCGACGGCACCCGCATCACCGTCGCGCGAGACTGGAAAGGCGACGATCCCAAAGCCGCATTCCTCCGCGACGTCCGCGACGGCGCCTGCCAGCTGTTCGCGACGACGCTGTCCCCCGACTACAACGCCGCGCATGCAGACCACCTACATCTCGACCAAGCGAACCGCGGCGCCAGCGGCTGGCGCGCGTGCAGGTAACGCCAAGCCCCTTTCCGTTCGCTCTGAGCGCAGTCGAAGGGCTTGTCCCACACCCAGGTGCTTCGACTTCGCTCAGCACGAACGGAAGGTAAAGCGGGCGCGTACATTGCCGACCTCAGCTCGCCAAGGTCGTCCCCGAATCCACCTTCTCGACCCAATACGGGAAGAAAGCGGGCTGCCGGTTCGACCAACCCGACGCGGTCGCAGCCGCCTCGCTGATCGACTGGAGCAGCTTCCGTCGCAGTTCGGGATGCAGATGCGGCAACGCCGCCGCCGCGCAGAACGCCGACGGCAGCCAAGGCCGGACCTCAGCCCCGATCAACCGCTCGTACAGGAACCGCAACGCCGAGAAACTCGTCAGCCGTCCCTGCCCCAGGTCGAACGCAACCAGCGTCATCAACGGCGCCAGGAACGGCTCGATCGCATCGAGACCACTATCGTCCGGCACCATCGCGCGCAGATCGGGAAGGTTGTTGTACAGCCGCGCCTGCGCCCGGATGCTTGCCGCCTCGACCACGTCGCGTGACCAGCGCTGCATCGCGTCCTCGCGGTCCAGGCCCACGTCGAGCGAACGCCGGATATACCGCTGCGTCGAACTCGGAAAAGCCGCGAATTCCTTCATCTCCGCGAGGGTCATCGACCCCTTTGCCGGTTTCATTCTGGAAGCCATGTCGTCACCCCGCTCTCGTCAAGGAACCGGCAGACTATGCGCTCGGATGGTTAACAACGACCCTATCGCGCGTCATCTTTCCGTAACACCAAGCGACCATGAAAGCTGTTGCGCTGCAACAAGGCTGCGACGAACCGAACGAAACTAAGCGATTTGATCGTCTTGCGAGGTGTTTGGGCAACAAAAAGCGCCGGTCGTTGCCGACCGACGCCTGTTCGTTGAGCAGATGCGAGGATTACGCCTGCTTTTCGCGCAACGCGCGCTCGGCATCCTCGTCATAGCCCGACGACTTCGCCGGCTCGGTACCAGACCCCGGCTGCGTCGCCGAAATCGGATCGCTGCCGTCCATCGACTCGTCGAGCCCGTTGTCGAGCCGTGCGTCGGCGCTATCGGGATTCTTCTGCAGGCGCTTGCCGATCGACTTGTCCTGGCCCGCCTCCTGACGCGGATCGCGGCCCGAGCTCTTGCCCTCCGCATCCTTGTCGTCGGGCGCTACGGACAGGCTATCCAACGCGCTCTTGTCTATGTCGGTCATTGCGACGTCCCTTTTTAATCTTGGCGATGACCAACGGTCGAAGTGCGCTTTGTTTCCCCGCGAAGGGCCCCGGGAAGCGGCTCAATCGAGCGGCGTCACCTTCACCGTCTGCTCCCACAGATATGCCTGCCCGAACACCGTCATGAACGCGATATCGGTCGCATCGCGCCCCACACAAACGCGCGCGATGTCACTGCACGTCGCCATCTTGGTCGCATCGATCAGCCGCCAGTCCCCCCGCCAGCCACAGCTCCGCGACCGCATGGAAATCAGGCGGATCGACGCCCGGCGCATAGGCCGACACGCACCGCGCCGGGATCCCGCCCGCTCGCGCGAGCGACACGAGCAGATGCGAATAATCCCGACACACCCCCGAGCGCGACGCGAACGTATCGAGCGCGGTCGTCTCCGCCGCTGCTCGATCCACAGCGGTAGTCGAGCGACTGGTACACCCACTCGGTCAGCGCCGCCGCCAGCGGACCGCCTTCCAGCCCGCCGAACTCACGCGCGACGAAGCCCTCGAACCGGTCCGACGGACAATAGCGGCTCGGCATCAGATACGGCGTCAGCTCGCCATCGAGCATCCGCGGCGGCGTCGCCGGATACAGCTCGAGCTGGACACGCTCGCGATTGACCGCGACGATAACCTTATACTCGGCCGTGAACCGCCCATGCCCGCGCGACCAGCACCGCTGGCCGATCCCGTCCTCGCCGCGCACTGCCCGGATCGGGCTGTCGGACCACAAGGTGAGAGACTCGGACTCGATCGTCTGATCGGCCATCGCCGCAGCCTCGATCTGGAGGAGCACATCGGCATCCCCCGTAATCCCGTAATCCAGACGCACGTCGATCGAGAGCCGCATTGCGCGTCCCATTCCTGTCCCGAGGCCAAAAGAAAAGGGCCCGGCGGTGTCCCGCCGAGCCCTGCGTTCGTCACACCCTTAGCGGGAGTTAGTTGCGGCTGCTACCAAACAGACGCAGCACGAACATGAACATGTTGATGAAATCGAGGTACAGGCTCAGCGCCGACATTATGACGACCTTGCCGACCATGTCCGTGCCAGCGACCTGCGCATACAGGCTCTTGGTACGCTGCGTGTCGTAGGCGGTGAGGCCCGCGAACAACAGCACGCCGACACCGCTGATGACCAGCTGCATGACTCCCGACTGCAGGAACATGTTGATCAGGCTCGCGACCAGCAGGCCGACGACACCGATGATCAGGAACGTCCCGAACGCCGACAGGTCGCGCTTGGTGGTGTAGCCGTACAGGCTGAGACCCGCGAAACCGGCTGCGGTGGCGAAGAACGCGCCCGCGATCGACGTGCCGCTATAGACCAGGAAGATGGTGGACATCGACAGGCCCATCAGGACGGCAAAGCCCCAGAAGAGCATCTGCATCGTGCCGGTCGACATCTTGTTCTGGCCGTAGCTCATGCCGAACACGATCGCGAGCGGCGAGAACATGATGACGTACTTCAGGATGCCGCCGCTCATGAACACCTGTGCGGCAGGCGACTCTGCGCCGCCCCATGCGAACAGCATCGCGACGATGCCCGTCAGCAGGACAGCCGAGCCCATGTAGTTATACACGGACAGCATGTACGACCGGAGACCAGCGTCATAGGCCTCGGTACGCTGGCCCGTGGCCGTCGTTCCGAACGGCGCGGCGCGGGGCCGGGGGGTCAGACCAATTAGCCATGGTGAAATCAGCTCCTTTGTCCGGCATGGTGCCGGTTACGGTGAATATCGTCTTTTACAGGACGCTTTTCAAGCAGAGTGGTTGCATCGGCATGGTGGTTCGCGGTTAACCTGTCGCAATCCATGATCCGCCTTTTCGTCGCCCTCCGCCCGCCGCCCGCTATCCGTCAGACCTTGCTCGACATAATGGAGGGGCGTGCCGTCCGCACGATGGCAGGACGGGGAGCAACTGCACGTGACGCTCCGCTTCATCGGCGCGGTCGAACGACCGGTCGCCGAGGACGTCGCCGTCGCTTTGAGCCAGATCGTCGCGCCGATCCCGAGCGTCGCGCTTACCGGAGTCGGCCGCTTCGAGAAGCGTGGGCGGACCGATACGCTATGGGCTGGCGTGACGCCGCACGAGGCGCTCGCCGCGCTCCACCGCAAGGTCGACCAGGCTTGCGTTCGTGCCGGCCTCCCACCCGAACATCGCGCGTATCTCCCGCACATCACGGTCGCGCGGCTGGCGCGGTCGGCGGGCGTCGGGTTCGCTATCGAGGACTGGCTTGCGACGCATGCCGCGCTGACAAGCGCGCCCCTTCCCGCTACCGCATCTCGTGCTGTACCAGAGCCATCTCGGCCGCGACGGCGCGACGTACGAACCGGTCGCACGCTGGACGCTCGATACCGGGGGGTGGAACCTGAGCCACGGCGAAGGGTTCGCCAAGAGACAACAGGGAGAGACACTATGCGGATTGCGACACTGGCACTGCTCGGCGCCGCGACGATCGGGCTGACCGCCTGCGAGAAGACCGGCATGGAGACCGGCGCACCTGTCTCCGGCGGCCAGCGTGCCACCGCGACGCTCCAGACCGCGACCGGCACCGAAGTCGGCCGCGCCACCGCCACCGAAGTCGCGGGCGGCCTCCGCTTCACGCTCGACGCCAAGGCGATGCCCCCCGGCACGCACGGTGCGCACATCCACATGGTCGGCCGCTGCGACGCCCCCGACTTCACGACCGCGGGCGGTCACTGGAACCCGACCAACATGAAGCACGGCAGCATGAACCCACAGGGCCCGCATGAAGGCGATCTGCCCAACCTCGTCATCGGCACCGACGGCCGCGGCACGATCGGCATCACGATCCCCGGCGCGACGATGGCGGGCCTGATGGACACGGACGGCTCGGCATTCGTGGTGCATGCGGGTCCGGACGATTTGATGACCGACCCGGCCGGTAATAGCGGTGGGCGGATCGCCTGCGGGGTGTTCCAGGCGGGGTGAGTGCGTGGCCCCTCCCGCGCGTCGGGAGGGGCGCCTTCGCGTGTATAATTTACGTTCGTGCTGGACCGAGTAGTCGTCGAAGACGGCATATCGAGGGCTCGTATCGAAGCACAGGTTCCGTGCACCAAACTGTCCTTCGATACGCCGTCTCGATACGCTGCTAACGCAGCTACTCGACGACTACTCGGGACGAACGGAAGAATTAAATGTCCTCTCCCGCGGCCCGCGCCCGAGCCTCTCGCGTAGCCTCGGCCCCCGGCGCAAGCCGGTACGCAGCAACCGCACACGCCAGTGTGATCGGCGTCACCACCAGCAACGACAACATCCCGATCGACAAGCTCCCGGTCAGCGTCGACACCCGCCCCGCCATGTACGGCCCCAGCGCCAACCCGATCAGCGTCGTCCCGATGAAGAACGTCGCCGTCGCCGTCCCGCGCATCCGCGGCAACACCATGTCCTGCGTGGTCGCCGCCGCCGCCCCGAGCGCACACGACGCGGTCAACTGCGCGAGGAAGATCCCCGTGTAGAACGCTGCCGGCGACGACGCGGTAAAGGCGAGGATCAGGAACGGCACCGGCACTACCGCGCCGAAGATCACCACCCACAACCGCCCCGCCGGATTACCCTGCCGCAACCGATCCGACACCACGCCGCCGATCGTCAGCCCCAGGAACCCAGCGGTCGCGCCAAGGCTGCCGATCATGAACCCCGCCGACGCCGGCGTCGCACCCAGTTCGCGCAACGCATGGGGCGCCGCCCAGAAACTCGCGGCATAGCTGAGGGAATGCGTTCAGCCCATACGCCACCACCGTGCAGAGGAACGCCGGCGTCCCGACGATCAGCGCGAAGGTCGGCGGATCCCGCCGCTTCAGCGCCGACGCCCATGAGAACACCGCGTACACGCCGATCCCAATCGCCACCCATTGCGGCCAGGGCTCGCCGACTGCGATCAATCCCGACACCGCCGCGGCCACCACCGCCAGCGCGACGAGGTTATACCCGAGCGCCCGAGCACCACCCATCGCCGCGCCGATCAACGTCAGCGGCGGCACGATCGTCACCAGCTCCGCACCGAACGCGCGGAACGGCGCCGGATGCTTCTCTGGCTCGGGCAGCCCCTCGACCATCCCGCGGATCGGCTCCTTCAGCGTCGCGATCCAGACCGCGAGCAACAGCCCCGGCACGCCGACCGCCATGAACGCCGCCTGCCAGCCGACCAGTCCGAGTGCCCCCCGCCGGGATAGGCCTTGTTCCAGCCCTGTACGATCAGCCCGCCGATGAACAACGAACAGCCGCCGCCCACGTACAATCCGGCCGAGTAGATCGACAAAGCCGTCGCGCGAAGCCGCTTGGGGAAATAATCGGAGATGATCGAATACGCCGACGGACTCGCGGTTGCCTCGCCGATCCCGACGCCGATCCGCGCGGCGGCAAGATGTCCGCCGGTCTTCGAAAAGCCCGATAGCGCGGTCATCACCGACCACAGCGACAACCCGATCGTCATCAGCCTGACGCGGTGCCAATTGTCCGCCAACCGCCCCAACGGAATACCGAAAAGCGAATAGAACACGCCGAACGCGGTGCCGTACAGGAACCCGAGATCCTGGTCCTTGAGCCCCAGGTCGCGCTTGATGTCCTCCGCCAAAATCGAGATGATCTGCCGGTCGACGAAGTTCAGGACGTAGACGAGGAACAGGATCGACAGCACGTACCAGGCGTAGCGGGTCGCGCCTTTCTCCGGCTCGCCCATAACGGTTTCGGCGTTTGCCATGATCCCTCCCGATGTTTTCGAGCTATGGGTATCAGAGACAAGAAGAGAGAAACAGTGCTTTCGGCAGGCTCGGGTACGCCAGAGCGAGCGGTGCACGCCTACCTCAGTGCGAACCGATCCGCCCGCGACGAAGCGCGCCCTGTTCCAGTCGCTGCAGCAGCGTTTCGATCGTCGGCGGCGTAGTCGGCTCGGCCTGGCCTGCGCACGCAAAGGCCGAGCGATCGGCGTCGGCGCGCTGACCTCCTCCACCGGTTCGGACGTTTCGACGACCGGCGGCTCAACCGGCTTCGGCACAGGCGCGGTCACGAACGTGTCCGGCTCGGCGGTCGACGCCGACTCGATCACCGGCGCGACCATCGTCGGCTGCGCCAGCGGCGCGACCGGCCGGGCCGGCTCCATCGGCACCGGCCGCATCGCCTTCGGATCATAGGCAGCCAGCGGCAGATCGAGATCGGCGGGAATAGCCCGCTCATCGCGCGCGGCCCCGTCGGCCGCGCCCGCAACGCCGACCTCCATCAAGGGCGTACCGAGATCAGCTGCCGACATCGGCTTGCGCGGCGGTGCGTCGGGATGTGCGTCGGCGCGGCGGATTATCGGCACGCCGTCCTCTCGCGGATGTGCTCCGGCGAACACCCCACCCGGCCCGAACAGCAGATACAGAGAGGGACCACAGGATCGCCGCGACCAACGCCCCCGCCCCCAGCGCGAGTATCGCGCGCGCAGTGGCGCCGAGTGGCGGTGCCGCCATCGGGATCAGCGCCGCGATCCCCGTGTCCGACACGAGCGCCTCCAGCGCATCGCCCGACGACAGCATCACGCCTGCCGCCGCGATAACGCCCCCGGCAATCGCACCGACGATCGGCACCAGACGATTCAGATTGACGCGCTGCAAAGTCCGAAGAGCAAACTCTGCCATTAATTTTCCCGCACCGCGGCCGCGATCAGCCGTTCATAGACTGGAGCATAACGGCGAATGTTTGACGACCAGTTACGCTCTTCCTGCACGAAAGCACGCCCCCGCGCACGCCGCTCGTCCCACCCCGAGCGATCAGCGAACATCCCCGCGAGCGCCTCTGCGATCGCGCCCGGATCGTCGGGCGGAAACAGCGTTCCGGTATCGCCATCGCGGATCAACTCGCGGTGCCCGCCGACGTCCGAGGCCGCGACCAGCCGACCCTGCGCCATCGCCTCCAGCGGCTTCAGCGGCGTGACCAGATCGGTCAGCCGCATCCGCTTGCGTGGGTAGGCGAGGATATCGACCAGCCCGTAATAGCGCTCGACCTCCTGATGCGGCACGCGCCCAACGAAGGCGATCGCATCCGCCACCGGCGATGCCCCCGCCTGCGCGCGCAAAGCCGCCTCCATCGGCCCGCCGCCGACCATCAGCAGCCGAGCTTTGGGCCGCAACGCCACTAGGGCAGGCATCGCCGCGATCAGATCGTCGAGCCCTTCGTAATCGTAGAAGCTGCCGATGAACCCGACGACATCCGCGCCATTAAGCCCCAGCTCAGCCCCAAGCGCATCGTCACGCGGCGGCGCGTTGCCGAACAGGTCGAGGTCGACGCCGTTGGGCGAGACCATGATCTTGTCACCCGAGATCCGCCGCGCGATCAGGTCATCGCGCAAGCCCTCGCAGATCACCGCGACGGCATCGGCACGCCGCACGGCCCACGTCTCCAGCGCCCGCGTCGCCCGATACCGCATCGAGGTGGCGGTTCCAGTCCCGTTGCCGACCGCCGCGTCCTCCCAGAACGCTCGGATCTCGTACACCAACGGCAGCTTGCGTTTCCGCGCGACAATGAGGGCAGCAAGCGCGTCGATCACCGGCGAATGCGCGTGGAGGATGTCGGGCTTGAAGGCATCCACCGCCGCCTCGATCCGCTTGGCAAACGCCGCGATCCCGACGACCTCGCCGACCGGCCCCGGCTTCAAGCCCGCATCCGTACGGTGGAAGGTCAGCCCGTCGACCGACTCCACCGAAGCAGGCGCGACACCGTGCCGCGGCCCCGTCACCGCAGCGACGGTCCAGCCGAGCGCCTCCTGCGCCTTGAGGATCGCCCGCGTGCGAAACGTGTAGCCACTTTGCAGCGGCAGGCCGTGATCGAGGATATGAAGGATACGCATCGTGCTATCCCCCTGCCACAGATCGCTTAACGGCGCGTCAACCGACTAGACGTACAGACAATTCCACGAAGCCCGCATATCCGGGAAGGAGGCCGTAACCATGATCGACAATCTCGCGCTCGGCCTCAGCCACGGGTTGATGATGCTCGCCGCGTTCCTGCTACTCAAGCGGCCCGACCTCGATCGCGAGCCGAGCCCGCACGACGCGCCTGAAAAGAAGCCCGCGCCGATAGAGAAACCCCGCCGCGATGCGTGATCTCGCGTTCATCGCCTTCCTGCTCGCGTTCTTCGGAATGGGGTTCAAGCGGCCATTCCTGCTCGTGCTCGTCTATGTCTATATCGACATCGTCTCGCCGCAGCGGCTGACCTACCTGCTGCTCAACTCGGTGCCGATATCGCTGATCGCGGTCGCGCTGGCGGTCGGCGGCTGGATCCTCGCCGACGACAAGCGCGATACGCGGGTCGGTGGGCGGCAGGTGCTCATCGTCGTCCTGCTGCTGTATTGCTGGGGTACGACGATCGCCGCGGACTTCCCGGTCGAGGCCAAGGAGAAATGGGACTGGGTGTGGAAGGCGCTCGCTTTCGCGGCCTTCCTCCCCTGACGCTGCGCACGCGCGTCCGGATCGAGGCGCTGCTGCTGTTCATGATCCTCGCCGCGTCGTCGATCATCGTCGTCGGCGGCATCAAGACCATCGCCAGCGGCGGTGGCGGCTATGGCCAGTTGAACCTGATGGTCGACAATAATTCAGGCTTGTACGAGGGTAGCACGATCAGCGCGGTGGCGATCGCGATCGTCCCGATCATCGTCTGGTTCATGCATCACGGCACGATCTTCAGGCCGGACTGGCGCGTGAAGGCCTATTGCCTGGCGCTCGTCTTCGCCTGCCTGCTGATCCCGGTCGGCACGTCGACGCGCACCGGGCTATTGTGCATCGGCCTGCTCGCGCTGCTGTCGATCCGCAACGTGAAACGCAAGGTCGCGTATCTGGCGATGCTGGGTGTGCTGGGGCTGGCGGCGATCCCGTTCCTGCCCTCGACCTTCACCAATCGCATGAACACCATCAAGACCTATGACGCGGACGAGTCCGCCTCGACGCGGCTCGCGGTGTGGAAATGGACGATCGAATACGCAAAGGCGAACCCGTTCGGCGGGGGCTTCAACGCGTATCTGGGCAACCACATCCGCTATGATCTGAAGACCACACCCGGCGCTGCCGAGGCACCCAAGGTCGAAGTCGACAAGGCGCGCGCGTATCACAGCGCCTATTTCGAGATGCTCGGCGAGCAGGGCTATCCAGGCTTGGCGATATGGCTCGCGATCAACCTGATCGGCATCGTCCGCATGGAGTTCATCCGTCGCCGCTACCGCGATCCGGACGGGGAATTCGCCTGGGCCGGCCCGCTCGCCGCCGCACTCCAGAGCGGACACATCGTCTACCTGCTCGGCGCGGGGTTCATCGCGATCGCGTTCCAGCCGTTCATCTACATGCTGATCGGCGCGCAGATCGGCCTCGATACCTATCTGGCGCGCAAGCGGAGCGAGCAATCGTTCCGGCCGATGCGCCGTGAGCCCCCTGCCTCCCAACCTGTAGCTACCGGCGTAACCTCCACGTGATCGACCGAGCGCCGGTCCACGAACTGCGCGCGCTCACCGGCGTTCGCGGAATCGCCGCGTGGTTCGTCGTCTTCTACCACATCCGCCTGTCTATCGCGGGACTACCTACCAGCCTGCGCGACGTTTTCGCCAAAGGGTATCTGGCGGTCGACTTCTTCTTCCTGCTGTCCGGCTTCGTGATCTGGCTGACCTGGTCCGACCGCATTCGTATCGGCGGCGCCCATGACGGTGGGACAAGCATTCCACGCTTCCTGCAAAAACGCATCGCCCGTATCTGGCCTTTGCATCTTGTCACGTTGGGCGGCGCCGTCGCACTGGCCCTGCTGCTCCGCGCGACCGGCCGCAGCGATCTGCAGTTCGTCTTCCCGGAATTGCCGCTCCACTTCCTGCTGCTCCAGAACTGGGGCTTCACGCATCATCTTGCCTGGAACGACCCGGCCTGGTCGATCAGCGCGGAACTGGGTGCGTACCTTCTGTTTCCGTTGCTGGTTATGGCGGTGGACTGGCGGCGTTTGCCGAGCTGGGCATTGCTGGCGATCGTCGGCGGCTTGCTGGTCGGCCTACACGTGGCGATGGACGCGCCGACGCTCGGCACCGACATCCCGCGCTACGGCCTTCTTCGCTGCCTGGTAGAGTTTACGACCGGCAGCATCGTCTGCGCGCTATGGTTGCGCTGGCGTGGCGTCTTGCGCGCCCCGGTATGGGCGACACTGTTGGCTGCGCTTTTCGCAGGAGGCTGGATCGCCGGCGCGCCGGAAACGTTGATCGTGCCGGCACTGTTCGCAGCGGTCCTGCTCTTGCTGGCACTGACCGCCGGTAGGCCTGGAAATCCGTTCGAACTCAGATGGACGCATTATCTCGGCGAGATCAGCTACGCGACCTATCTCAGCCACTTCATTCTTTGGAAGGCATTCAAACTCGCATTCGTCAGCGACGCGACCGCAGTCTCGCCAACCAGGATCGCGCTCTATCTCGTGATGGTACTGCTTACCTCTATAGCGCTCTATCATCTAATAGAACGCCCCGCCCAACACTGGCTCAACAGGCTCCCCTCCCGCTCGCGGGAGGGGGTGGGGGAGGGGCGTCCGTAACAGGTCGGTGCCCACTCCCCTCCCCTAACTCCTCCCGCAAGCGGGAGGGGAACAGGTCAATCCACCGGCTCGTCGGCCAGCTCTTCCTCAAGCGCGGCGATGATCGCCTTGTTGAACGCGGGGATATCGTCCGGCTTGCGGCTCGTGATCAGGTTGCCGTCGACCACGACCTCCTCGTCCACCACGTCCGCGCCCGCATTCTCCAAGTCCGTGCGGATCGACGGGAAGCTCGTCACGCGGCGACCGTCGATCACGTCCGCCTCGGCGAGCAGCCACGGGGCATGGCAGATCGCGGCGATGATCTTGCCGTCCTCCATGAACTCGGTGATGATCTCGATCGCGCGCTCCTGCAGGCGCATCGTGTCCGGGTTGGCGACGCCACCCGGCAGCACCAGCGCATCGTAATCGTCGGTATCGACTTCGTCGAGCGTCAGGTCGGGCGTCGCCGTCTCGGCCTTGTTGATGTCGCCCTTCATACCCTGAATCGGGTCGGTCTTGATCGACGCGAGCGTCACCTTCGCGCCCGCCGCCTCCAGCGCCTTGCGCGGTTCGAACAGTTCGACGGTCTCGAAACCATCGGCAGCGAGCATCAATACGCGAGCTTGGGAAAGATCGGCCATGTCATGTCTCCAGTGAAATCCCGTGCCCCCTCAACCAAGCGCAGCCCGCCTCGTTCCGGAACGATGCGCCTTCCCGAACATTTGCAGAGATAGTCAGAATCAGACGCCCCCAAGGGACCACCGCATTGCCCACCAAGATCGTGTATTCCGACGACTCCAAGCCCGGCATCACCCGCAAGAAGATGCGGAACGGCTGGGGCTATTGGGATGCGAAGGGCGAACGCATCACCGACCGCGACGAGATCGACCGGCTCAACGCGGTCGGCCTGCCCCCGCCTACCGCGACGCCTGGTTCTGCCCCAAGCCCAACGGTCATATCCAGGCGGTCGGCTGGGACGAGAAGGGGCGCAAACAATACCGGTATCACTTGGGTTTCCGCGAAGCGCAGGAGGCCGCCAAGTACGAGCGTTGCGCCGACTTTGGCCACGCCCTCCCCAAGATCCGCAAGGCGGTCGAGGCCGACCTCCGCAAGCGCTCGCTGACCCGCGAACGCGCGGTCGCCGCGGTCATCCGCCTACTCGACGGCGGCCATATCCGCATCGGCAATGAAGCCTATGCCGAGGCGAACGAGAGCTTCGGCGCCACCACGCTGCGCAAGCGCCACGGCGAAGTGAAGGGCTCGACGCTGAAACTCCAGTACAAGGGCAAGTCCGGCAAGATGCGGACACTCAAGATTACCGACCGCTCGCTCAGCAGCTTCGTCAAGAAATGCCAGGACCTCGACGAACAGCATCTGTTCGCGTGGCTCGACGATGCCGGCGTCGCGCACCCGGTCACTTCGACCGACGTCAACTGCTACATCCGCGACGTTACCGGCACCGATTTCACCGCCAAGAATTTTCGGACCTGGGCTGCCAGCGTCGCCGCGTTCGAGGCACTCGCGTCGGCCGAGCGGGACCTCAGCCTCAAGACGATGCTCGAACCTGTCGTCGCCCGGCTCGGCAATACGCACGCGATCGCGCGAAAAAGCTACGTCCACCCGTCGCTGATCGCGCTCGTGAAGACCGGGCAATCGACCTTCCGCAAGGCGCTCCGCCTCCCCCGCGCCAAGCGCTACATGAGCCGCGAGGAATGTGGCCTGATCGCCTTTCTCGAAGCCGGCACGCCCGCTGTTGCGACACTGGCAAAAGCGGCCTGACGAGTATTCCCATGACCAATTCCACTGCCGCCGCCAAGCAACCGATCTTCGACGCGGGCGACGTCGGCGACCAGGCCCAGGGCTTCGTCACCGCAAGCTTTGCGTGGGTGCAAGCCTATTGGCTCCAGATCCTGATCGCGTTCGGAATCGGTGCGGTGATCGTCGTCGCGCTCCACACCGCGCGCCGCTTCGGCAGCAAGCTCTGCGAGCGCCCGCGTGCGCTGAACGGCTGGGGCATCGTCGTCGGCAAGGCGATCGCCCGCACCGGCAATTTCTTCATCGTCATGCTCGCCGCCAAGCTGGTCGCCGGCTATTCCGCCGCCCCCGGCGAAGTCGCGACGACGATCAACTTCCTCTTCACCGTCGCTGCGGTGTTCCAAGCGGCCGTCTGGGTCCGCGAGATCATCCTCGGCGCGATCGAGCACCGCACGCAGTCCGAACATTATTCGGGCGAAGCGCTGCTCTCCGCGATGGGCCTGATCCGCCTGCTCGTCACGTTCGTCGTCTTTGCCGTCGCGCTGGTGGTGGTGCTCGACAATCTCGGCGTCAACGTCACCGGCCTCGTCGCGGGTCTGGGCGTCGGCGGCATCGCGATCGGTCTGGCGGCACAAGGCATCTTCGCCGACCTGTTCGCCGCGCTCGCGATCATTTTCGACCGTCCGTTCCGCCGCGGCGACTCGATCAGCTACGATACAGCTTCGGGCAGCGTCGAGGCGATCGGCCTCAAATCCACGCGTATCCGCGGCATCGACGGCGAGGAGCGCGTGATCTCGAACAAGAACCTCCTCAACAAGGAGATCCTCAACAACACGCAACGCAACCACCGCCGCGCGAAGTTCGTCATCGGCGTCACCTATTCGACGCCCCCGGAGGTCTGCTCGCGCATCCCTGCGATGCTGAAGGAGATCGTCGAAGCCAACGACAAGATCTTCACGCGGGCAGGCTTTACAGGCTTCGGCGCGTCGAGCCTCGATTTCGAGGTCCAGTTCGACAGCAAGGGGCCGGATTACGCGAGCTTCTATGACGGCCGGACGGCGGTGGGGATTGCGATCCTGAAGCGGTTCAACGACGAGAAGATCGAGATCGCCTTCCCGACCCAGGTGAATATGTTGGCCGCACCTGACGGCTCGGTGGTGATGCCGTATCCCGAAGGGCGACGGACGGAGGCGGAAGCAACGCCCGCCTGATTATCTACCCGGCCGCTCGACGCCCTTCGCCTTCGCCTTCGCCTTCGGATATGCATGCGCCGGTTAGGGTAGCCCCTACCCTACCTTGTTCCCCCGCGAAGGCGGGAGCCCAGTCTGGGTCCCCGCCTTCGCGGGGAAACAATGCTTGCTAGGGTAACGCGAAACCACAGCTACTAAGACAAGCTGGACGTGAAGAACTCGCCGCGACGCCCCAACACCACCCCCGCGAAGGCCGGGGCTCAATTGGCAAGGTCGCAGTAACGAAGCGCAACGGTTGTCAGCACCGTTTCCCCATTGGACCCCGGCCTCCGCCGGGGTGGTGCTCTATGATGTCGGGGACTCGCCTTATAAAACGAACGAAGGCTGAGTTCGGTCGGGCGGCAACCAAATCCCACCCTCATCCAACGACAGCAAAGTCGCATTCCCGCCCGCACTCGTCGTATCCACAGAAACAGCCCGCTCAGCACAGAACCGATACAGATACCGCGGCCCACCAGCCTTCGGCCCAGTCCCCGACAACCCCTCGCCGCCAAAAGGCTGAGACCCCACGACCGCCCCGATCATCGACCGGTTGATATACAGATTCCCCACCGCAGCCTCGGCCTCGATCACCTCGGCCGCCCGCGCGATACGGCTGTGCAGCCCCATCGTCAGCCCATACCCCTTCGCGTTGACCCGAGCGATCGTCTCGCTCAGCTTCCCCGCCTCCCACGTCGCGACGTGCAGGATCGGCCCGAACCACTCCTGGTTCAAATCCTCGATCGCGCCGATCCGCACCAGAGTCGGCGGCACGAACAGCCCATCCGCCGGCGCGTCGAGCGTCTTGACGATCTTCGTCTTCACGCTCTCGCGATACGCCATCAGCCGGTCATACGCGGCCTGGTCGATCACCGGCCCGACATCGGTCGCGGGATCGCCCGAGCGCCCGATCCGCAGCGTCTCCATCGCCCCCGACAGCATCTCGACCACGCCGTCGGCGATATCCTCCTGCACCAGCAGCAAGCGCAACGCCGAGCAACGCTGTCCCGCAGACCGGAACGACGACGCGATAACGTCCGCCACCACCTGCTCCGGCAGCGCGGTAGAATCGACGATCATCGCGTTGATCCCGCCGGTCTCCGCGATCAACGGCACGATCGGCCGCGTCTCGTCGTCGAGCAACGACCGCGCGATCTTCCGCGACGTCGCGGTCGACCCGGTGAACGCGACACCCTGGATCCGCACGTCCGCGGTCAGCGCTGCGCCGACCTCCGGCCCGCCGGTCACGAGCACCAGCGCATCGACCGGCACGCCAGCCTCATGCGCAAGCTCAACCGCACGCGCCGCAATCCGCGGCGTCTGCGGTGCAGGCTTGGCGACCACGGTGTTGCCGGTGACGAGCGCCGCCACCGTCTGACCAAGGAAGATCGCCAGCGGGAAGTTCCACGGCGCGATCGTCGCCCAGACACCGCGACCCTCGATATGCAGCGTGTTCCGCTCGCCCGTCGGCCCCGGCAGTTCGATCGGATGCAGGTTCAGCCGCGCCTGCTGCGCATAATAGCGACAGAAGTCCGCCGCCTCGCGCACCTCGCCGATCGCGTCGCCAATCGTCTTGAACGCCTCCTGCACACAGATCGCCATCAGCTCGTCGCGATGCTTCTCGAGCAGGTCGGCTAGGCGTTCGAGGCAAGCGGCGCGATCGTCGACCGGCGTGGTGGACCAACCCGGAAACGCCGCATGTGCACGCGTAATGGCGGCCGCAACGGCACCCCCGCCAAGCCCATCTGTACCCCCCGGCGAAGGCCAGGGTCCAATTGGGAAGTCTGTCGTGACGACGCGCCGTCCTCAGCCAATCCACCGCCCCCAATTGGGCCCCGGCCTTCGCCGGGGTGGAGGTTAGGCGACAACGGCGCATTAACGGCAGCAACCGTCGCCTCCAGCGTCCCGACATCACTCAAATCCAACCCAGCAGAATTCCGGTGCCCCCGAGCCCCGAACAAATCCACCGGCAACGGAATGCTAGGATGCCGCTTCCCCCCCACCGCAGCGATCTTCGCCACAGGATCCGCCAGAATCTCCGCCTCGGTCAGCCGCTCGTCCGCCAACTGATGCACGAAACTGGAATTCGCCCCATTCTCCAGCAACCGCCGAACCAGATACGCCAGCAGGTCGCGGTGTCCGCCAACCGGCGCATACACCCGGCAATGATAGCCGTTCTCCTGCACCAGCCGCTCGTACAGCCCGTCGCCCATACCGTGCAGCCGCTGAAACTCGAAATCGCGCGAGTTGCCAGCCCACTCCATGATCGTCGCGACCGTCAGCGCATTGTGGCTCGCGAACGCCGGCCGGATATTCTCCGCGGCCAGCATGTCCTTCGCCACGGCCAGGTACGACACGTCGGTCGCCGCCTTGCGCGTGAACAGCGGGTAGTCCGCCAGCCCCTCGACCTGCGTCCGCTTGATCTCGCTATCCCAATACGCGCCCTTCACCAGCCGCACGTTCATCACGCGGTCCAGCCCGTTCGCCCATTCGATCACCGGCCGCGCGCGCTTGCCATACGCCTGCACCGCCATGCCGAACCCGTCCCAGCCCTTCAGCGACGGCAAACCCGCGACCGCGCCGATGATGTCCAGGCTCATCTCAAGCCGTTCGGATTCCTCCGCGTCGACGGTCAGCGCGATGCCCTTCGACGCCGCCTGCACCGCCAGCGCCTCCAGCATTTCGGTCAGCGCGGGCACGCACTCGCTCCACCGCGCCACCTCGTACCGTGGATGCAGCGCCGACAGCTTGACCGAGATCGAGTGCCCGGCCGCCGGATCGCGCCCGACCGCATCGACCGCACCGACATACGCCTGGAAGTATCGCTGCGCGTCGGTATGCGTCCGCGCCGCCTCGCCGAGCATGTCGAAGCTCGCCGTGAAGCCCTTGTTCTCCGGCCGGCGCATCCGCTTCATCGCCTCGTCGATGGTACGACCCATCACGAAGATCTCGCCCATCATCTTCATCGCCGCGCCGACCGCCTGCCGCACGAACGGCTCGCCTGCGCGGCTGATCAGGCGACGCAGCGGCCCGGTCGATCCCTCGCCGACCAGCACGCGGCCGACCACCAGACCCCAGGTCGCCGAATTGACCAGCTTCGAGTTCGACTTGCCCGCATGCGCGCGCCAGTCGGCATCGCCCAATTTGTCCGCGATCAGCAGATCCGCCGTTTCCGGATCGGGCACGCGCAGGAACGCCTCCGCCAACGACAGCAGCGCGACGCCTTCCGACGAATTCAGCCGATATTCCTGGAGGAACTGGTTCACCCAGCCCTTGCTTTGCGCCGCCCGCAGGTCCGCGAGCAGTCCCAGCGCGTGCCCCATCACCCGCTCGCGCGAATCCGAATCGAGCGCGGCGCGGTCCAGCAACGGTTTTAGAACATCGGGTTCGCTCGCGCGGTACAGCTTCGCCATGATATCACGGGCATTGGACGTTACGGCAGTCGACATTTTCCAGCTTCCGGTTGGGTGAGGCTTGCGATCCGCTTGCCTGTACGCCTAGAGACATTTCAGCGCTTAGCGCCAAATGAGCTTTGAGGGGAATGCCGTGGCGACGATCACCACCGCGCAGATGCAGCAGCGCATCGGCACCGAGACGGTCTCCGACTGGGTCGAGGTCACGCAAGAAATGATCGACAAGTTCGCCGACGCGACCGGCGACCACCAGTTCATCCACATCGATCCGGTCCGCGCGGCACAGACTCCGTTCGGCGGCACGATCGCACACGGCTTCCTGACGCTATCGCTGATGCCGCTGCTATCGTCGAAGGTCCCCGACGCGCCGACCATCGAGGGCGCGAAGATGGGCGTCAACTACGGCGGCAACTCGGTCCGCTTCCTGACGCCCGTCCGCTCGGGCTCGAAGGTACGCGGCCGTTTCAAGCTGCTCTCGTTCGACGAAAAGCGCCCCGGCCAGTGGCAGCAGACCAATTCGTTCTCCGTCGAGATCGAAGGCCAGGAAAAGCCCGCCCTGATCGCCGAATGGATCAGCCAGGTCTTCGTTTGAAACCAATTCCCCTCCCGCTTGCGGGAGGGGTCAGGGAGGGTCCGAGATAGCCGCGATTGCGCCGGCTGCTCTGGCCACCCCTCCCCAAACCCCCTCCCGCAAGCGGGAAGGCAGCAGATAAGGATAACATCATGCGTTCAGCCGTCATCGTCTCCACCGCCCGCACCCCCATCGGCCGCGCCTACCGCGGCGGCTTCAACAACACCCCCGCCCCGACTTTGGCGTCGCATTCGATCAAGGCCGCGGTCGAGCGCGCCGGCATCGACGGCGCCGAAGTTGACGATGTAGTCTTCGGCTGCGCCCTCCAGCAAGGTCACCAGGCCGGCAACATCGCCCGCACGTCGTTGCTCCGCGCCGGCCTCCCCGTCACCGTCTCGGGCATGTCGGTCGATCGCCAGTGCGCCTCCGGCCTGATGGCGATCGCCACCGCCGCCAAGCAGATCATCACCGACAACATGGACATCACGATCGGCGGCGGCGTCGAGAGCATCAGCCTCGTCCAGACCCCGCAGATGCGCGTCGCCCCCGATCCCCAGCTGATCGCGATGCACAAGGACGTCTACATGCCGATGCTGCAGACCGCCGAGGTCGTCGCCAAGCGCTACGGTATCAGTCGCGACGCGATGGACGCCTACGCGCTCCAGTCGCAGCAGCGCACGGCCGCCGCGCAGGCCGCCGGCTATTTCGATGCGGAGATCGTGCCCGTCGATGCCAACATGGCCATCGTCAACAAGGAAACGAAGGAAGTCACGTACAAGGATGTGACGATCACCAAGGACGAGGGCAACCGCGCCGACACCACACTGGAAGGGCTCCAGTCGCTCAAGCCAGTCATGGGTCCCGACTTCACGATCACCGCGGGCAACGCATCACAGCTATCGGACGGCTCGTCGTCGTCGGTGTTGATGGAAGAGAAGATCGCCTCGCAGCGCGGTCTCCAGCCGCTCGGTCGCTATGTCGGCATGGCGGTCGGCGGCACCGAGCCCGACGAGATGGGCATCGGCCCGGTCGTGGCGATCCCCAAGCTACTCAAGCGCTTCGGCCTCAAGATGGACGATATCGGCCTGTGGGAACTGAACGAGGCGTTTGCGGTGCAGGTCCTGTATTGCCGTGACCATCTCGGCATCCCCGACGAGCTGCTCAACGTCAGCGGCGGCGCGATCTCGATCGGCCACCCCTACGGCATGACCGGCGCCCGCGCGACTGGCCATGCGTTGATCGAAGGCAAGCGTCGCGGCGCGAAGTATGTCGTGGTCACGATGTGCGTCGGCGGCGGCATGGGCGCAGCCGGATTGTTCGAGGTGCTGTAAATTCGAAATGCAGCGCCGGTGTAGCCCACGTACTACACCGGCGCTGTCCCCATCGTCTTGCCTATATGGTCCCCGGCCGTGTTAGCAGCTCCGTTCAATATTCTGGAACCGCACGCAGTCGGGTCCCTACAACGCATTACGAAACTAAAATGCCGCCCAGCCCTTCTGTTACTGAACTGCTCGACGCCTGGCTACGCCTGCTGCGGCTACTCGACGCGCCGCAGGACATCACGGTATTGGCGCCGCTTTGCGAGCGTAAATCCTTTGCTGCCTATTTCAGGGCCAGCAAGGAGCATCGTCCGCCAGATCGCGCGTGCGGATAGCCGCCTTTCGCAGGTACGCCCCGCAATTACGCTACTCCATGAGCAGTTCGACCAGCCTTTACGCGTCGAAGCGTTGACCGATGAGGCAGGCATGAGTTCGGCTTCGCTACACCGGCATTTTCGAACGGCAACGACGATGAGCCGCTATAGTATCAGAAGAGCTTGTGATTGCAGGAGGCTCGTCGACTAATCCTCAGCGGCCGCGACGTTGCCGCGGCCGGCTATGCCGTCGGGTACGAAAGCGTATCGCGATTCAGTCACGAGTATGCCCGGCTCTTTGGCTCCACCATCCTCTCGCGATACCAAGAGCGCCAAGGCCACAGACCAAGTCAGCGAGGTTTTCGCGGAACGAGGCAACCCGGCCCAATTCCGGACACTCGGACTGCCTTGCGGCACCGCCAGCTTCGGTCCCGATACGGCGCCGGATCTGTCTGCGTCGCGGTATGCGTCAGGCAATGCTGTTGGCGAGCACCACGTCGAGCAGGCCCGGGAAACGCCGGTCGAAATCGGAGCGTCGCAGCGTGTTGATCATCTCGCGCCCAGCCTGCGTCGTCTCGATCAGCCCGGCGGCGCGAAGCAGCTTCAGGTGATTGGACAGCGTGCTCTTGGGGATCGACTCGCACGGTGCCGCGTCGGTACAGCTCAGGCGCTCGGTCGCGGCCAACCGTGCCACCATTGCCAGCCGATTGGGATCGGCCAGCGCGTGGAGAGCGAGATCGAGCGGAACGTCCTCAAGACGGGGATGCGTGAAACGGGGCATCGAGCTCATATAATGGAGCGGCTCCTCTTTAATAGTTCGGATATGTTGAACTGTGGAATCGTAAGCTTATGTTCCGTCTTGCCGACAGCACACGACGGCGTGATCGCGGGCCACATTTCGGAGAGTTGGTATGTCACTTCAGGGCAAAAAAGCGCTCGTCACCGGTGGATCACGCGGCATCGGCGCAGCAATCGCCAAGCGACTGGCTGCCGACGGTGCGGCCGTCGCGATCACCTACGCCGGCAACAAGGCTGCCGCCGACGCTACCGTGGCGGCAATCGAGAGTGCCGGCGGCACTGCCTTCGCATTCCAGGCAGACGCTGCCGACCCTGCATCGCAGCGCGCGGGCGTCGAGCAGGCCGCCGCCGCGCTCGGCGCGATCGACATCCTGGTCCACAATGCCGGCGTGGCGGAATTCTCTGCCGTCGCCGACGATACGGACGAGACCTTCGATCGCCAGTTCGACGTCAACGTGAAGGGCCTCCACGTTGGCACGCGCGCGGCGCTGTCGCACCTGAACGATGGTGGGCGGATCATCCTGATAGGCAGCGTCTCGGGCGAGCTCGCCTTCCCGGCGACTGCGGTCTACAGCGCGACCAAGGCGGCCGTTGCAGCGTTGGCACGAGGCTGGGCGAAAGATCTCGCATCGCGCAATATTCTGGTGAACACGGTGCAGCCCGGCCCGATCGACACAGACATGAACCCCGCCAACGGCGAGTTCGCGCAGCAGATGATCGGATTCATTCCGCTTGGCCGCTACGGCAAGGTCGAGGAAATCGCGGGTGCGGTCTCGTTCCTCGCCGGTCCCGATGCGAGCTATATTACGGGTACCACGCTCAACATCGACGGAGGCGCGGCTGCCTAACGCTACCGGTCAGCCCCTCCGATAGATTGGAGGGGCTGATCGCGCTTGGGCGAGGGTGCGATCGAAGGGAGCACGGCTGGGCTGGAGTATCTCAAGCTGATCGCATCACCCGGGCTTGGCGTATCCTTCGTCTTGGTGCCAAATATGCTGTTTCGACACTTTCGAACTCGAGGAAAATCTGTGCGGAAATAGCGTGATGAGCGACTAGCCGGCCATGACATCGGCCCCTTGCGAATGGCAAGTGGACGTTGGCGAACACCCCTTGGACGGTCCAGATTGCTCCAGGAAATTGATGGGCATCTTGGCGATATGCAATCGCCCTTGCAGCGCTGGTGGAGGACTTAGAACAGCGTGATCAGGCTTAGGTAGCCGTTCAATGCTGGCCCGAACCTTGGGCTGAAGATCGGATGCACCGTTACTCCCAAGCCCGGCTGGATATAGATCCCCGCCGCAGCGCGATAGGCGTAGCTGGCCGTGGCAGCCGAGGTACCTTTGTAGAATGATTGGTTTGTCGGGACGCGAGCGAGCAGTCCCTCCGGACTATATACGTTATACGTTGTTACCAACGATGCCAGATCGAACGGACGACTTTTGATGAGACCGACGCCATAGACTCGGCCTTCGTAATATTGAGTGAAGAAGTTCTGTTCGGGTGGTGCGTAGTTGAATGTCGCTCCGGCATAGATTCCGCGAAAGGGTTTCGCCGGATCGGTCTGCGTCAGCTGTCGATCGGCAGCGACGAAAACGGCCCAATTATCTTTTTGCGCACCATCAGAAAAGCGAGTGTAGCGCGTCGAATTATGAATGCCGCCGAACCGTACCCAGGCAGATTTCGTTCCGGGCGCCGATGCCCGAATGAAACCGATTTCGTCGATCAATAATACGCCAGTCCCTGGAGGGGAGAATCGGAAACCTCCTGGGTTTACAGCGTTTTCCGCTGTCGCGCCCCCTGGTGGCAAGCTGCGCTGAATACCGAATTTGTTATAGAAGCCGGTCTTGGATCGTACCCGGACGTTGATACCGGGCGCGGCGAACCCGCCATAACTCAAACCCAGTTGGAACGGGATCGTCGCCTGCGGTCCGAGGTTTCCGGTTGCCAGATTCCCGCCGACGTTGATCCCAAGGAATTCTTGCGTGTTGTCGATGTAGCCCGCTTTGAAGTCCAACACCCCGGCGATCACATCCTGATAATAGTGGAGGCGACCGATCCGGATTTTCTTCGGACCGTTCACTGCTGGAAAGCTGTTGTCGACGATGCTCAATGTCGTCGCGATCTGCCCGCCCTTGAGGCCGATACGGCCGAGATCGTAAGTCGCGGTGAGGCTGGCCGTGGTATTGGTTCGTGTTATTCGCTGACCGTTATAAAGCTGTGGTCCACGATAGCCGCGATCGTTCTGCAAGAAGTCATACTGGAAATTGGCCGTATTGATCGGCGAAATGCCGATGCCGATATCGGCGAGCGCATCACGAACGCCTAGATGATCGGCGAGGATCGTATCGGCGACCTTGGGATACGAGATCGCCCAGCCCTTCAGACTAAGATCGTCGAACCGCCTGAAACGATCGGGCGTGGGCAAAACACTGTCGTCTGGCAGCGCGCTCGTCGTGGCAGGCTGTGTCGTCTGTTCGGTGGGAACCGGCCGCGCAGGCACCTGAGCAAGAGCCGCGGGCGGCGCTGACAACGCCAATAGCGCTGCAACGCAGCGGAATGCGGTAGGATCGGACATACGCAACTCTCCAAATATCAGCGACGCGTCGCGCGCTCCGCCTGCGCCCAGGCCAGCGCCATCAATTCGGGCAGCACCGCGACGCGCTGGCGTGCCTCGGCTGACGCCGCCGTACCGTTCAGCACGCGGCCTTTTATTCCGTGGAAGATCGCGGCGAGGCGGAAGAAGTTGAACGCGATGTAGAAGTCGTATCCGGGCATCGAAGCCAAGCCACGCCGGGCACAATAGGCTTGCAGATACGCTTGTTCGGACGGGATCCGGAGCGACGCCGGATCCACGCCACCAAGCCCGGCGACGATATGTGCCGGCATCCGGTACATCATGGCATGATAGGCGAAGTCCGCTCCCGGATGCCCGAGGGTCGACAATTCCCAGTCGAGTACGGCCAATATCCGGGGTTCGCTGGGATGAAAGATCAGATTGTCGCAGCGGAAGTCGCCATGCACGATGGATGACGCATCGTCGTCGAGGGGAATGTTCGCCGGCAGCCATTCGACGAGCCGGTCCATATACGGATCCCGCCCTGCGGCATCGTCGGACAGATACTGGCTCGACCAACGCGCGATCTGACGTTCGAAGTAATTGCCGGGCCTACCATAGTCCGCGAGCCCGATCGCGTCTGGATCGATCCCGTGAAGCTGCGCCATCGTCGCATTCATCGCATCGAAATACGCAGCCCGCTCCTCGGCAGGTACGTCAGGGAAGGTCGCGTCCCAGACGACGCGCCCTTCGACCATGTCCATGACGTAGAACATCGTGCCGATCACCGTGTCGTCCACCGACAGTCCGTAAACGTGCGCCACCGGAAAGCCGGCACGCTCGAGTGCGATCAGCACCCTAGCTTCGCGGTCGACGGCATGAGCGCCCTTCAGCAACGGCCCGGGCGGCTTGCGACGCAGGACGTAACGTCGCTTCGGCGTGGCCAGATGGTAAGTCGGATTGGATTGCCCACCGCGAAACTGCGTGACGATCAGCGGCCCCTGATAGTCCGCAACATGCGCGCGCATCCACGTGTCCAACGCGCCTTCGTCAAGCTCGAAACCCGGGCGTACTGGCGTGGTCCCCAGATTGGCATCGGAGACCCGCGTCATGACGTGCTCGACCCCCAACTTGCGGCGCCGCGGTAGCCGTTCACCGGGAAAACCAGCGTCAGTTCGGCGGTGCGACACGCGGTATGGCACTGACCAACCCTGGTATGCCAAACCCTCAAAGCGTCTGTCCGTCGTCGATCGTCATCACCGAACCGGTCAGGTTCCGGCTTGCATCGGACGAGAAATACAGGATCATCGCGTCAAGCGCGTCGCTGTCCATAACGCGCTTTCGTGGAAAGGACGCGAGCAGCCCCTGCCCCGCCGGCTGATCCCAAAGCGTCTCGTTCATTTCGGTGGAGATGTAGCCGGGGCAAAGCACGTTGACGTTGATGCCCTTGCGCGCCCAGTCCTTCGCCAGCGATCGCCCCATCTGGGCGACGGCAGCCTTTGTCGCACTGTACGGCGCAATGCCCGCCCCCGGCTGATGCGCGGTGATCGACGATATTATCGTGATGCGACCATGTTCGCTGTCCTGCGATCCGGCTGCCACCATGCGCCGCGCACCTTCGCGTGCCGTCAGGAACACACCGCGCAGATTGACCGCGACGATCCGGTCGAAGGCGTCGGCCTCCAGCCCGAGAGAACTGCCTGCGACGTTCAGTCCGGCGTTGGCAATGACCGTATCGACCGGGCCGAAGCGTGCTGCGGCTTCGTCATAGGCCGCGATGATCGAGGCCTCGTCGGTGACATCCATCGCCAGCGGCAGCGCTTCGCCGCCATTGTCCGCTATCTCCTGCGCAAGCGTGTCGAGCAGTTCGGCACGCCGCGCGCCGATCACCACTTTCGCACCGCTCGCCGCCAATATGTTCGCAAACCGACGCCCCAGTCCCGAGGATGCCCCTGTGACCAGCGCGACACGGCCGGTCAGATCGAACGAAAATCCAGTCACGCCGACACCAGTGCCGCAACCGCACGCGCGGCCATGGCCTTCTTATCGAGCTTTCCGGTGGCGCCGATCGCCATCTCATCGACCAAGACCAGATGTTCCGGCCATTTCTTGCGCGACATTCCTTCGCGTTGGAGATGCGCGATCATCTCGTCGAAACTGATCGGCGACGCCCCATCGCGTATCCGGCACACTGCGCAAGCCTGCTCGCCAAGCTTGCGTTCCGGAACGCCGACCACTGCCACTTCGGCGAGGGCCGGGTGGCGCAGCAGTGCGGCTTCGATCTCGGCGGGGTCGATGTTCAGACCGCCGCGGATGATCTGGTCCTTAATACGACCCACCACCCGGACATAGCCCTCATCGTCGCGGACGATCTCGTCGCCGGTCAGGTAATAGCCGTCGGGCGTCATGCGCTCCTGTCCGGCTCCCAGATCCTCGGCATAGCCCAGGAACAGCGACGGTCCGCGCACGCCCGCCTGTCCACGCTCACCGCGTGGCAGCGATCGACCGTCCGTATCGAAGGCTTCCTCGAGCGTTCCCGGGAAGGGTCGCCCATCGGTCGATTGACGCCGCACCAGCGTGTCTGTCGGCACGGTTGAACAATGTCCCATGCATTCCGACATGCCGAACATACGCAGCGCCTTCAGGCCCAACAGAGTATCGGCATCGGCGATCAATTCAGGCGTCATCGCGCTGCCGCCAACGGCCACGGCGCGTAACGGCAATCGCCCCGACCACGCGCCTGTCTTCGCCGCCTCCACCATCGTATACAGGTGCGTCGGCACCATGATCGCCCAGCCGCAGTCATGAACGGTCGCACGTCGCATCGCTGCCACGGGGTCCCATGGATCGATCAGCACGAGGGGGTGGCCAAGCGACAGGGCGAAATGCGCGGTGAACGTGAAGCCCGGCGCGCTGTCGAGCGGTACGATCCCCAGGATCGAGTCTCCTGGCTTCAGGCCGGCATTGGCAGCGCAGGCACGCGTCGCGTAGTTCAACGCCGTCGACCCGTGCATCACGCCCTTGGGCACGCCTGTAGTACCGGACGTGAACCCGATCAGCGCGGCGTCGCGGTTGCGAAAATCGTTGGAGCGGACTATCGAAGGAGCGGGATCGATACGGATCGCGTCGTCGGCATCCACGAAGATGTGCGCGGCATGGCCGAGCCGGGTCTCTAGCATCGTCCGGTCGGCGTCGGACAATTTTGGCGAATAGGGGCAGAAGATCGCCTCGCACGCCGATACGGCGAGCGCCACAACCAAGGTGCTCGCACGCTTGTGCCCGGCGACCAGCACGCGCGATCCTGCGCCGACACCCGCTGCACGCAGACGGACCTGCAGGGCTTCCGCCTCGACGCGAAGCTTGCCCCGGGTCCATCGTCGATCATCGCAATCGACCAGAGCCGTCGCGGCTGGATCTTCGTCGGCCCTCGCCACGAACTGAGGCCACAGCCGGTCGTCGGACCAGACAAGTCCATCCGCGCTCAGGTCAGCCAAGGGATTGCCCTCCGTCCACGAGGAAAGTCTGGCCGGTAATGAAACTGCCGGCCTGGGAGGCAAGCAGGGCCAGCGTACCGGAGACTTCGTCGGGGCGCCCGAAGCGCCCCATCAGGATGCGTGCCCGGGTCTTGTCCTGAATCGTGGGGTCAAGCGTCTCGGTCATGCCGGTCTCGATCGATCCGGGCGCGATCGCGTTCACGCGTATGCCGTGTTCAGCCCATTGCGCAGCCAGATCACTCGTCAGATGGACGATAGCCGCCTTGCTCGTCGTGTACGGCACGACCTGGCCATCCGCAGGGCGGTAGGAGATGAAGGCGCCGACCGAGGCGATGTTGACGATGGCGCCACCGCCATGCGCGATCATGTGACGTGCCGCGTGGCGGCACGCGAGGAACGTGCCGGTGACGTTCACCTCCATGACCTTGCGCCAGCCCTTGAGCGGAATGTCCTGTGGGAGCCCCCACCACGAGGCACCGGCATTGTTGACGAGGATATCGAGACCGCCAAGTCGCGCGATCGTCTCGGTCACGGCGGCTTCGACGGAGTCCTCATCCGAGATATCGCAGGACAGTCCGATCGCCTGCGTGCCAAAGCGCTCGGTGATCGTGTTGGCCAACGCAACACATTCGTCGCCGTTGCGGGAGGCGAGTGCTACGGCGCAGCCCAGATCCGCCAAGGTCGCGGCCATCGCCTCTGCCAGTGCGCCGCGTCCGCCCGTGATGAGCGCACGCTGGCCGTCCAGTCGAAAGCCTTGCGCCATAAAGCCAGGAGAGAGTTCACCCATCTCCATACTCCTTCGACTGAACCTGCGCTTCCAGCAGATCGACTTCCTCGGTGATCAGGATAATCCTCCGGCCGCCCATCCCGCGGGTCTGGGCAGTCGCCGCCTTCCATTCTGGAGAGGCGAAGGCGACGTCGAGCGCGGCCTGATCAGCGAAGGTCAGCACGGCGTGCCCGTCCCATCCCGGCGTTTCGGGACTGTCATAGTCCTTCGTCACGACGCCGTGGCGATACGCGACGAGACCAGGCAGCACCCGAGCGGCATCGGCATGGGGCCCGCGCCACCACTCGGTGAATCGCACCTGCGTCCAGTCGTCGGGACGGCTTGCGAGCACGACCATGCTGACCTTCGTCACCTTAGTTGCCCGTCCAGACCGGCTTGCGCTTCTCGAGGAATGCGGCGACGCCTTCCTTCGCATCGGCGGAATGGTGGACGACGTTACACGTCATCGTCTCAAGCGTGATGAGCGTGTTCGTGTCGGCGTCCATGCCGCGGTTCAGCGCCATCTTGGTCATCCACATGCAGAACGGGCTCTTGTCGATCAACGGCGCGCAGAAGTCCGCGATCAAAGCATCGAACTTGTCGGCGGGAGCAGACGCGTTGCACAGGTTCCACTCGACCGTCTCGTCGCCGGTCAGCAGCTTGCCGGTCAGCATCAGCTCCTTGGACTTGCGCATGCCGATGTAGCGCGGCAGGCGATAAATCGGCCCGGCACCGCCGAACAGCGCGCGGCGGATATGGAAATCGCCGATCTTCGCTTCCGATGCAGCCAGTGCGAAATCGCACGAGATCATCAGTTCGAAGCCACCAGCGACGGCATAGCCTTCGACTGCGGCGATGGTCGGCTTCGACATGTTGTAGATCTTGTCGTAGGTCCGCGCCGAGTCGATCGCGAGCTGTAGTGAAACCGTGCTTTCGTGCAGCACCGGACCGACCAGCTGATCCAGATCTGCGCCAGAGCAGAACGTGTTGCCGCGTCCGCGAAACACCACGGCCAACGCCTTCTTGTCGGCAGCGGCGCGATCGACCGCGACCTCGAGTTCGCGCAGTAGCTGTGGGCTGACGCAGTTCCGCTTGTGAGGCCGGTTCAGCCAGATCGTGCAGATACCATTATCCGCCAGTTCATACTGGATGACGTCTTTTTCGAGTTCCATGTCGCTCTCCGTTTTTAGTGATGGATATATTTGTAGAAAGTTCAGTCCGCTGCCGGTTCCAGCAGCGCGCCAACGGCCATCCAGGCGGCAACCCCAGCTGCAGGGATCGCGCAGAGCACCGCCTCGGCAATTTCCTCGTCGCTGGCGCCCGCCCGGCGGGCACCGCGAACATGCGTTGCCGCCATCGGGCTATACCCGGCCGCGAGGATCGCCAGCAGCAGCAGTTCGCCATGTTTGGGCGACAGCGGGTTCGCGTCGATACTGCCCCGACGCATGAGATAATATGCGTCCGCTGCCCGCGGCACGAGCCGCAGCAACTGGGCGAGTGGCGGCGGAATCGTTCCGAAATACGCCTCGAAATTGGCGACCGCTTCGCCAGGCGCAGCGTCGGGTAGCTGCTGTGGTTTCGGCAACTCGCCCAACGCCATGGCGCTGGTCACCAGTTGGGCGAATTCCAACGCCGCACCTTCACCGCGCAGGCTGCTCAAGACGATGATTCCGGCGGTTGCCTCCGTCACGGTGAGACCCAGACCCACGCCACGAACAAGTTCGCGGCGAGCAAGATCGGGATAGCGCCGATCGATCGCCGTGACCGCGACGAACAACGCCTTCAACCGCGCCGGAACGGCTCCGTCTCGATCGATGACGTCGCGAAAGGCCGCGTACCCAGCCAGCGTGTAAGGGGCGTGAGACCGCAGCAATACCGCGTCTTCCAGCCCGTTCGACGAACTCATCAGCACTATCCTCTCTTGCCGCCAATTGTGTCGACCGTCCGGTCGGGCGTCAATCTATTTTGTTGGTTGGTTCTTCGGTGGTCACGATTACTACGCTGCCAAACCAATACTCCAACGTCAGTATCTAGGCATCGTCCGACCGGACGGTCGCCTGTCTAAATGGTCAATGGATTTCCCGAATCGATCTCTACCGAACCCGGCGATTTGGCGCGTCCATGTTCCGTCCCAGGCGCCACAAGACCGGTTGACAGCCGACCGGTCGGTCGAATAGCTGTGACAAGACACGACCGACCGGTCGATTGAGTAATGATTTAGCTGTTAGGCAGGGGTAGCCGCATGAATTTCGAGCATTCGGATCGATCGCGGGCCTGGATGGGCCGTGTCCGCGCCTTCATGGACGAGCATATTATTCCTGCCGTTCCGGTTTATCACGAGCAAGCCGCGAAACTGGATCGTTGGAAAGATATTCCGTCAGTATTCGAAGAGCTTAAAGACAAAGCCCGCGACGAAGGATTGTGGAATTTCTTTATGCCCCCGTCGGAGCATGACGATGAGTTCTTCACCAGTCCCGGGCTGACGAACCTCGATTATGCCCCGATCGCCGAACTGATGGGTCGCGTGTCGTTCGCGAGCGAAGTCTTCAATTGCATGGCGCCCGACACCGGCAATTTCGAGGTCCTTCACCGGTATGGTACGCCTGCACAAAAGGCGCGTTTCATGGTGCCGCTGCGTGACGGGATCACGCGGTCTGCGTTCCTGATGACCGAACCCGCCGTCGCCTCGTCCGACGCGCGCAACATACAGACCGCGATCCGCCGCGATGGCGATGAGTATGTCATCAACGGTCGTAAATGGTGGTCATCCGGTGCGGGCCATCCCAAGTGCGACTTCTTCATCCTCATGGGCAAGACCGATCCCGACGCGCCGGCCTATAAACAGCAGTCGATGATCCTGGTGCCGCGCGACACGCCGGGCGTGACTCTGCTGCGCCACCTGCCGGTATTCGGTTACGATCACGCGCCGCACGGCCATTTCGAGGTATTGCTCGAGGACGTTCGCGTGCCCGTCGACAACATGTTGCTCGGCGAGGGACGCGGCTTCGAAATCGCGCAGGGCCGCCTCGGGCCCGGCCGAATCCATCATACCATGCGCAACATCGCGACGATGGAAGTCGCGCTTGAAAAGATGTGCCGGCGACTGCTGACCCGCCATACGTTCGGCAAGGCGATTGCCGAACATTCGGTGTGGGAAGAGCGGATCGCGCGCGCGCGTTGCGAGATCGAGATGACGCGCCTCCTATGCCTGAAGGCGGCCGACATGATGGACACCGTGGGCAACAAGGCCGCCCGCGCGGAGATCGCGATGATCAAGATCGCCGCGCCCCGCAAGGCGCAGCAAATCGTCGACGATGCCATCCAGGCGCATGGCGGTGGAGGCGTTAGTGACGATTTCGGATTGGCCGAGTTGTGGGCGAACACCCGCATCGTCCGTCTGACCGACGGCCCCGACGAAGTGCACGAGCGTCAGCTCGCACGCATGGAATTCGACAAGTACCGTGGGGAGTTGGCGGCATGAGTGCTCCCGCTGCAACGATCGGGCAGACCGAGGCAGTCGTGCCCGGCTCTCAGTTCGACGAGGCGACGCTGGAGCGTTACCTCGTTGGGGCGGTACCTGGATTTTCAGGTCCGATGGCCGTCGATCAGTTTCAAGGTGGTCAGTCCAATCCGACCTTTCTGTTGACGACTCCGGATGCCAAATATGTATTGCGCCGGAAGCCGGCTGGCGTCCTGCTCGCGTCGGCGCATGCGGTGGATCGCGAATATCGCATCACGCGCGCGCTGTTCGAAGCGGGGCTGCCCGTTCCCGAACCGCTGGTGCTGTGCGAGGACCTCGATGTCATCGGCACGATGTTCTACGTCATGCGACATGTCCCCGGCCGCGGCTTCTGGGACCCCCGCATGCCGCAATTGTCCCCGGCCGAGCGCGCGGCGGTGTACGATTCCGCAAACGACACGCTCGCCCGACTTCATCGCGTGGATTATGCGGCGCTCGGTCTCGCCGACTATGGTCGCCCGGGAAATTATTTCGTCCGTCAAATCTCGCGCTGGACGCGCCAATACGAGGCGTCACGGACGGTCGATATACCAGAAATGGACTGGCTGGCCGAGTGGCTGCCAGGGGCCATTCCGCCTAGCGACGAACGCACGACCATCATCCACGGTGACTATTCGTTCCACAATCTTCTGATCCACCCGACCGAACCGCGCGTCGCGGCGGTGATCGACTGGGAACTGTCGACGTTGGGGGATCCGCTCGGGGACCTGACCTATCACATGATGGAGTGGTTTCGCCCCGAGGGGGTGGATGTGCGCGGAACGTTGCGCGGCGCCGACCTGACGGCCCTCGGCATCCCGACGCCCGAGGCTTATGCCCAGACGTACTGCGAACGCACCGGGTTCGACGTCGACCCCACGCATCCCTTCTACACCGCGTTTAACCTGTTCCGGGTTGCGGCCATCTTGCAGGGCATCGCCGGGCGCGCGCGAGACGGTGTGCAGACCGCCGCCAATGCAGGCGAAATCATCCAGCGGATCCGTCCCCTCGCCTTGGCCGCATGGCATTCAGCGCGCGAAGCCGGAGCAGGCTGACCTTCCTTTCGCGGCCCGAAACCTACCGTCGGGTCACAGCGACCATCTGACTACGGAGCGAAACAAGCGACCATCAGATCCGACAACAGATCGGACGATATAAAGGAGAGGATTATATGACGCGATCGATGATTCCGTTGGCGCTAGGTGTTTCGACGCTGGCCCTGCTTACTCCGATGACGGCCTATTCCCAAGCCGCCGGCACCACAACGCCAGCGGAACAGGAATCCGTTATTCCGACTACGCCAGCCCCCCGGCCGGCAGCGTGACGAACACGGTACCGACGCCGCAGGCAGCCGCAGCAACTGGCATCGCCGGCGACATCATCGTCACCGCGACGCGGCGTTCCGAACGTCTCCAGAATGTACCGATAGCCGTCAGCGCGCTGGGGGAAGAGCAAATTCAGGCTCGCAAGGTCGACAATTTCGCCGAGATCGTGAAGATCGCACCTGGCCCCACCTTCGTACCGGTCAAAGGTACATCGGTCGTTACGGTACAAATCCGAGGTCAGGGTACCATCAATGATTCACCCGGTCTGGAAAGTCCGGTCGGGGTGTATATCGACGACATATTCTACGGGACGCTCGCGTCGTTCGACGCCAATCTCTATGACGTATCCCAGGTGTCGATACTTCGCGGACCGCAAGGAACGACCTTCGGTCGCAATGCCGTCGGCGGCGCACTCGTCGTCACCAACAACATGGCGGAGATCGGCGTCAGCAGCGGCCGCGCGACGTTGACTGGGGTCACTTATAAAGGTGGTCGTGGCGGGTTGGAGGCTGACGGATTCATCAACGTACCGATATCGGAAACTCTCGCCGGACGTTTCGCTTACAGCGTGAAGTCGGTTGGCGGATATCAGCACAATTTGATCACCGACAACTACCTCGCGAATAACAAGGTATCTTCCTATCGGGCGTCTGTTCGCTGGCGGCCCAACGAGAAATGGAACATCGTCGCGAGCGGCTCCTACCTACGCCGCGTTGGGTCCGGCGATGGCCCTACCATCGTCGGCGACGGCGCCCTGGCAGCATCGGTACAAGAACGAACGAACGGCAATCTCCACAAAGTGCTTCTCGATGACGATGGGTTCACGCGGCGTACGATCGGCACCGCGTTGCTCAATGCGAGTTACGAGACCGCCATCGGACAGATCAGTTCGATCACGGGATACCGATATCTGAAGTCGAGGCTGGCGGAAGACGCCGATGGAGGCCCGAACCCCGTCAACTTTCCTTCACTCAACACGAACGACGAGTGGCAGGTAAGTCAGGAATTCCGGTTCACATCAGACCTTGGCGGCCCCTTCGATTTCGTCGCGGGCGCATATTTCGGCTATGAGGACTTGAACCACAAGATCACGTTCGGTTTCGACGGTCGCGATCCGAACCTCTTCTTCTCGGTCCTCAATGCGGGTCGATATACGCCAGGTCAGACGTTCGAGGGACAGATCGAGAATCGCAGCTTCGGACCGTATGCCGAGGGAAAATACAAGTTCACGGACAAATTGTCGCTGACCGCCGGCCTTCGTTTCAGCTACGAGCGCAAAACGGGCTACACGCAGCATATCGGATCGTCTCCGTTCCAGGGCGGTCCTTACTTCCAGCAACTGCCGGCCAATGACGATGCGGTCGACAGCTGGAAAGGTTGGACCCCGCGCGTCATCGCGGAGTATCACCCATTCCGTGGCAGCCTGTTTTACGCATCGGCGTCGCGCGGCTTTCAGGGTGGCGGCTGGTCGTTCAACGTCCGAACGCCGCTGGCTGCCGCTACACCGCTGCGCGCCCAAACGACATGGAGCTATGAGGTCGGCACGAAGACCGATCTCTTCAATCGTGCTCTCACCATCAATATCGCTGCCTTCCACGCCAACACGGCCAATCTCCAAGTGCGCTCTCAGGTGGACGGCGTGTTTCAAGACTCGAATGCAGGGAAGCTTCGGTCTCGCGGCGTCGAAGTCGAGGCAGTGTTACGTCCCACGTCCAACCTGTCGATCGGCGCCAATTATGCTTACACCGATGCTTTTTTACGCGAGTTTCGTCGGATGCACTGCAGCAGGTCTGAATTGCACCGGCAATCAGGCTCCATTCACGCCAGAGCATGATTTTACTGCCCTTCTCGATTATACTGCCGACCTTGCGAGCGGCGCTTCGGTGATTTTTCACTTCGATACGAAGTTTGCCAGCCCGTTCCAAGTTACCTCAACCGGACTTGGCCAGCCCGCAGTACGACTGACCGAGCGCAAGAATGTTGCCAATACTTCTTTGACTTTCAAACCGGCCGCCGCCGACTGGGATATCCGTGTCTGGGCGCGCAATCTGTTTGACAAACAATATGCCACCAACGGTCTCCAGTATAACTTCTATCATGTGTCGCGCGCCGAAGTGGCCGCTGCAGGTGGCTTGGGCAATCTTGACGTTGAACGGATCACCGTCGGCGCACCGCGGACGATCGGTGCGACCCTGACGATACGATATGGGAAATGATATGATGGGACAGGCCGCAGATACCCCGACGACGGCATCACGACGGATCGCATTGCTGGTGTTGATCGTGGTGTCGGTGTTCAACTATCTCGATCGGACGGTGATCTCGATCCTGCAGGTGCCGATCAAGCGCGACCTGTCCCTCAGCGATGCTCAGCTCGGCGCGTTGACCGGGCTGACCTTCGCCCTATTCTATTCCACGCTCGGCGTGCCGATCGCGCGGCTGGCCGATCGGTACAGTCGCAGGATCGTGATTGCCGGATCGTTGTTGTTGTGGAGCGCGATGACTGCGGTAAGCGGGTTCGCTGGCAGCTTCGCCATGCTTGTCTTCTTCCGCATCGGCGTGGCGCTGGGAGAGGCGGGGAGCATTCCCGCAAGCCATTCGATGATCGCCGACTATTATCCGCCGGAGCGCCGAGCGACGGCACTCGGCATCTGGGGGCTCGCACTGCCGATCGGGGTGATGCTGGGGTATCTGTCGGGCGGCTGGCTCGCCCAGGCGATCGACTGGCGGGCCGCATTGTGGATTATCGGAGGGATCGGCGTCGTGCTGGCACCGATCGTCCTTATGATGCTCCGGGAACCGGTTCGCGGGCGCTACGATGCCGGGCCCGCCCCCGACGCCATGCCGTGGCGCGACGGGCTGGCGCTGATGGCACGACGGCCGAGCCTGCTGCTGCTGTTCGCCGGTGGCGCGCTGAACAACGTCGTGCTCAGCGTCGCGCTCTACTGGAACGCGCCATTCTATACGCGGCTGCACGGCATGGCGCTTGGTGACGTCGCAACTGCGCTGTCGCTGATGACAGGCCTTGGCGGGGCGATCGGTATTTTCCTGGGAGGGTGGCTGACCGACCGTATCGGCGCCGACAAGCCTCATCTCCGGCCGGTATTGACCGGAATTGCGCTGATCGCGGTCACGCCTGCCGCACTCGTCCAGCTGTTGTCGACATCGACCACGGTATCGCTGATCGCGTGCGCGGTGACGGTCATGCTGCTGTTCTTTTACTATGCGCCGATCATCGCGATGACCCAGACGCTGGTGCCGGCATCGATGCGAGCATTCACGTCGTCGATCCTGCTGCTGTCGGTCAATCTCATCGGGCTCGGCCTTGGGCCATGGCTGACGGGCGTCCTGAGCGACGTCATCGGCATGGGCGACCAGTCGTTGCGTTATGCAATGGCGGCGATGTCCTTCGTCGGAATTTTCGCAGGGTCGTGCTTCCTGCTTGCCGCCCGCTATTACAAAAAGGATCTGGCAAAATGAGCGATTGGTCGAACGGCTGTGCTGTCATCACCGGGGGCGGCAGCGGGATCGGCGCTGCGCTTGCGCGCCACGCAGCGACATTGGGCATGAACGTCGTGCTCGCGGATATCGCGGTCGAAGAGGCGCAGGCCGTCGCCGACGAAATCGGCGCCGACCGTGCGATCGCGCTGCGCTGTGACGTGTCCTCCGAAGCGGACGTGACCGCGCTCGCCAATGCCGCGGAAGCCAGGTTCGGCCGTGTCGGCCTGCTCTGCAACAACGCGGGGATCGTGCCTGGTGGGCGTCATCGACGCGTGTGGGAATATACCGAAAACGACTGGCAATGGTCGCTCGGCGTCAATTTGGGGGGCGTATTGAACGGCATGCGCGTGTTCGTGCCCCGGCTATTGGCGGCGGAAGCGCCTGCGCATATCATGAACACGGCGTCGGTCGCCGGGCTGGTCAGCGGGTCGGGATCGGCCTGTTACGGTGCGGCGAAGCACGCCGTGGTTCGCGCGACCGAGGCCCTGTATGCTGGTTTGCAGGAAATGGACGCTCCGATCGGCGTTACGTTGCTCCTGCCCGGCCTGGTAGCGACGCGGATCTACGATGCCGAGCGGTCTCGTCCGCAAGCGTTGGCGGCGCCAGGCGGCCCACCCAGCGAGTCCGCCGCTCTGGAAGCGATGCGCGACGATCTCTATCGCGGCGCACTTACCGCCGAACAGACCGCCACGATCGCCTTCGACGCGATCCGACAGAATCGCTTCTACGCGACGACGACCGACGCGTTCGATGCCGCAATTCGCGCCCGTGCCGATGCGATCCTCTCCCGGACGAACCCCCATTTCGAGAGCATCGTCGACATGAGCCGCAAGGATGCCGGATTGGCCGTCACGTCGGCCGGATGAGCTTCGTCGGCCGCTCCGTACTGATCACCGGTGCGGCAATGGGCATCGGCCTCGCTACCGCGCGTCGTTTCCTCGAACGTGGCGCCGATGTCTGGCTCGCCGACCGAGACGAACGCGCGCTCGCGTCTGCGTGCGGTGATCTACCCCTTGCCCGCCGCGATCGCGCCATCGTGCTCGACGTCACGGACGAACATGACTGGGCGGACGCCGCCAGTCGCATCGCCACGGCCGGCGGGTTGGACGTCCTGATCAACAATGCCGGGCGAGGTCATTTCCGTATGCTCGCCGATACCAGCCTTGCCGAGTGGCGCGAGATCCGGGCGGTCAACGTCGACGCGCTGTTCTTGGGCACACGTACCATGCTTCCAATGCTTGCCGCGTCGGGATCCGGTGCGATCGTCAACGTCGCGTCGATCCGGGGCATGATCTCGGGGCCGGGATCGGGTTCGTATGGTGCGGCAAAAGGTGCGGCGCGCATGTTCGGCAAGGCTGCGGCGTTGGAATTCGCGGCGCCCCGCAACGGCGTGCGCGTCAACACGGTCAATCCCGGCCTGATCGACACCCCGCTATCGCGTGCGGTGTTCAACGATCCCACTGCGTCTGCCAGGCGATTGGCGGACATCTCGCTCGGTCGCGCCGGGACTGCGGAGGAAGTCGCGGACGCTATTGTCTTTCTCGCGAGCGACGAGGCCGCCTATATCACAGGTGCGGACGTGACGATCGATGGCGGCCAAACTGCGGGCTGACGCGTCACGCCGTGACCAGCAGCGTCCCGTCATTGCTTCCGTCAAACAGTGCAACGAACGCTTCGGGCAGACGCGCGAACCCGGCGCGCTGGTCGATGCGGACGGTGAGCCGGCCCTCGTCAGCCCAGTGCCGCAACTTGGCGCGCGCGACAGCAGCGCGCCCGACGAAATCACCGACCACGAACCCTTCCATGCGGATGCGGCCATAGACCAGCTTCATCATGTCTCGCGGCCCTGGAGCGCCGCCCGCCCGGTCGTAGGACGAGATTTGCCCGCATAAGACGATCCGGCCGTGGTCCGCCATCGCGTTCACCGCGGCATCGAGCTGCTCGCCACCGACATTGTCAAAGAACACGTCGATGCCACCGGGGCACAGTTCAGCCAAGCGGGCTGGAACGTCATCGTTGCGATAATCGATCGCTGCCGTCGCACCGAGTTCTTCGACCAGCTTGCGACATTTGTCGGGGCCCCCTGCGATACCGATCACGCGACAGCCTATGATCCCCGCGATCTGACAGACAAGCGAGCCTACCGATCCTGCCGCACCTGATACGACGACGGTTTCTCCCGCCAAAGGCCGTCCGACGTCCAGCAATCCGAAATAGGCCGTCAGACTGTTGGGTGAATACAGGCCAAGCGCCTCGATGAACGTCACGTCGGAAGGTATCGGAAATGGCGGAACCGGGGCTGCATTCGGACGAAGCACGCTCCAGTCCTCCCACCGCGCCATCGCGACCATCCGGGTGCCAACGGGATGATCCGGATAATTCGACTGGACGACCTCACAGGCTGTCATGCCGGCGATCGTGCCGCCGATCGGGATCGAGCCGCGATAGCTTGCGGGGCCGGCGTTCACCCAGTTGCGGATCGTCGGGGCCACGGCGAAGATATGGTTGCGGACCAACACTTCGCCTTCGTCCAGCGCGGGAGGCGTGAACGGCTCGGTCCGCATGGCAAAATCGCTCGTCGCGACACGCCCGTCGGGCCGCTTGGCCAAGGTCCACTTGCGGTTGAACGTCACGCCGCGAGCGCCACGCGCGCCTCACTGGCACTGCCAAACAGACGTGCCAGCAGCATGACTCGCCGCAGGCCACGCCCGACCGGGAGTTCGTCGGTCACGCCCATCCCGCCGTGAAGGTGCACCGCCTCCTCGGCAAGCCGCTGCGCCGCGTCCGCCACATAGGCCTTGGCGCCCAGCACACCGCGCACGAACCCTGCATCATCGCGGTCGACGATCGCCGCTTTCAGCATGAGCGATCGCGCCTGTTCAAGCGCGACGAACATCCGCGCCAACTTATGTTGAACGACCTGAAAGCTGCCGATCGCGACGCCGAACTGCTGGCGCTGGCGTACATACTCCACGGTCTGCTCGTACAGCGTGGACATCGCCCCCCACCAATTCGGCGACGTGGCAAAGGCGAATCATTGCCAAGGTCGTATCACCGTCCTCTTGCCTCAGGACCAAAGCGGGCGTGCCGTCAAACCGCACCATGCCTGCAGCCGATCCGTCGATCAGCCGGACCGGTTCGATCGAAAGCCCGTCGGCGTCGCGTTCGACGAGCCAGGTCGCACCGGCGCCTATCACAACCAGTGCGGCTGCATCGACTGCGGACAATATGAAATCCGCGCGTCCCGTCAGCCGCGCGCCATCGGTCGAGACATCGGCCACCGCGACGGCGAGCACGTGATCGCCCGTCATCGCCGGTGCTACCCATGTCTCGATCGCTGCGGCGTCGCCCCCACGCGCGATCGCATCCGCGGCACCGACGATCCCCTCGGCCAATGGCGTGATCGCAAGCGCGCGGCCGAACTCTTCCGCCACGATCATCACGTCCTGCGGACCGCCGCCCAGGCCGCCCGCTTCTTCGGGCAACAGGAAGCCGAAGAGTCCCAGTTCGCCCAGCGCATGCCAGTCATCCTGCGAGATCGGCCCCTCGCCCGCCGTTGCAGGGTCCGTCCGATCCGCCAGAAAACGGCTGACGGTATCGCGCAACAGGACCTGTTCCTCGCTGGAGGTGATGTTCATGTCACACCCGCTCCACGATCGTGACGTTGGCAATGCCCCCCGCCTTCGCACATCGTCTGCAAGCCGTACCGCCCACCGCGCGCATGCAGCGCGTGAACGAGGGTCGCCATCAGCTTCGTGCCCGTCGCACCCAGCGGATGGCCAAGTGCGATTGCACCGCCATTCACGTTGAGCCGCGCTGGATCGGCACCGAGCGCGGACAGCCACGCCATCGGAATCGATGCGAATGCCTCGTTTACCTCGAACAGATCGATCTGGTCCAGCGCCATGCCCGCCCGTTGCAGCGCGCGACGGGTCGCGGAGATAGGCTCCTCCAGCATGATGACGGGATCGCCCGCCGTCACGGTAAGGTTGTGGATGCGCGCGAGCGGCGTCAGGCCATGCGTCCGAACCGCTTCGGCCGAGGCGACTAGGACACCGCTGGCGCCGTCGCAGATCTGGCTGGCGGTCGCCGCGGACAACGTGCCCTTCTCGCTCAACAGCTTGACCGAACCGATCGACTCGAGCGACGCGTCGGCACGTACGCCCTCGTCATGATCATGCACGACCGAATTGCCATCGGGATCGATCGTCGTGACCGGAACGATCTCGGCAGTGAAGGCGCCGGACGCGCGAGCGGCTACCGCCTTACGGTGGCTTTCCAGCGCATAGGCGTCCATCGCAGCTCGGTCGAAACCGTATTTGTCGGCGATCATCTGTGCACCGGTGAACTGGCTGAAGCCCTCGACGCCGTAGCGTTCCAGGATCTTCGCCGAGAAGGGACTGCCACCCATTCCGGCCTTGGCGGCCAGCGTCACGGGCGATCCCATATGGACGCGGGACATGCTCTCGACGCCGCCGGCGATCACCAGATCCTGCGTGCCAGACATCACCGCTTGAGCCGCGAAGTGCAGCGCCTGTTGCGAGCTGCCGCATTGGCGATCGATCGTGACGGCAGGCACGCTGTCGGGCAGCGACGACGCAAGGACGACGTTACGGCCAAGTGCGAAGGTCTGCTCGCCGATCTGGCTGACGCAGCCGATGATGACGTCGTCGATCGCCGCTGGATCGACACCGGTCTCGGCGATGATGGCGTCGAGTATCGTCGCACCCAGGTCCGCCGGGTGAATCCCCGCAAGCCTGCCATTGCGACGGCCACCGGGAGTACGTTTCGCTGATACGATGAAAGCTTCTGGCATGAAAATGGTCCTTCGATGGTCAGAGGCCGACGGCGGCCTTGGCAATGATGGTGAGCTGGATTTCGCTGGTGCCGCCGAAGATCGACCACGCCCGCGCGTTGAGATAGCGTGCGGCGGCCAAGCCTGTCTCGGGCGGGCCGACCAGTGCGGGCGCGTCGTCGGCGTGGAACGGGCGTTCGGCGGGGAGCTGCAAGCTCGCCATGCCGAACGCGTCGATTGCAAGACCCTCGATCCCCTGGCGCACTTCGGAGGCGATGAGTTTCACCGCGAGGCTACGCGCATGCGGTGGATTGCCCTGCTCGATCTCCAGCAACGTGCGCAACTCGGTCATCTCGAGCGCTTCCGCCTCCAGCCGCAGCCGTACGGCGCGATCCGCCAGTTCACCCCTCAACGTCGTGGCGCGCGTCAGACGATCGAGATCGGCCAGCAATTGCGGCGCATAGCCGGTACCACCGCGCTCGTTCTCGAGCAGGAACTTGGCGATCGTCCACCCCCTGCCCTTCCTCGCCGACCAGGTTCGCGACGGGAACACGGACGTCTTCGAGAAAGACCTCGTTCAGTTCATGGTCTCCCGACGCGCTCAGAATCGGTCGCACGGTAACACCGGGCGATGCCATGTCGATCAGCAGGAACGAGATGCCGCGCTGCGCCTTGACGGTAGCGTCGGTGCGTACCAGCGCGAACATCCAGTTCGCGAATTGCGCCTGCGTAGTCCAGATCTTCTGACCCGAAACGATATACTCGTCGCCTTCGCGCACCGCGCGCGTGCGGAGCGAGGCGAGGTCGGAGCCTGATCCCGGTTCCGAAAAGCCCTGTGCCCAGATGTGTTCGCCGCTGCGCAATGCAGGCAAAAATCGCTCCTGCTGTTCATCACTGCCATAGGTATACAGGACTGGCCCGACCAGCTTCAGTCCCATACCGGGCAGGATCGGTGCGCCGGCGGCCGTGCATTCGGTCTCGAATATCCAGCGGCGCACGGCATCCCATCCGGGACCACCAGCTGCTTTAGGCCAGAAATAGACGAGCCAGCCCTTGGCGTTCAACGCCGCCTGCCACGCAAGATAAACGTCGGGTTCGGCAAATACGCCCGACGTCAGGGGTTGCACCCCGCCGCATCTCCGGCGTCAGCGCGTCCTGCAGGAAGGACCGCACCTCTGTACGAAAAGCCTGCTGTTCTGGGGATAGCGAAAGATCCATCACGCGCGCTCCACGATCGCGACGCCCGAGACGCCGGGGGCGCCATAGACGTGACTATAGCCCAACCGGGGGCTGCCCGGCACCTGCCGCGCGCCAGCCTGGCCGGTCAGCTGGCGGTAATTCTCGTACACCTGCCGCAACCCCGAGGCGCCGACCGGCTCCCCGCACGCGAGGCAACCGCCATCGGTATTGACCGGCAGCGCACCGCCAATCCGCGTGCGTCCCTCCGCCAGCCACCGTTCCTGCTCGCCGTCGGCGCAGAAACCGTTCTCGGCCATGTGCATGATCTCTGCCCCGCTTTCGGTATCCTGCAATTGCGCGACGCCGATATCGGCAGGACCGACCCCTGCCATCTCATATGCAGCGCGCGAGGCGATCTCGGTGGGCGATGGCCCACGATCGATTTCCAGCGCCGGCGAAAAGACCTCGAACGACCCCGGCGGGCGGCTACGGACCGCGGCCGCACGAAGCCGCACCATCGGCAATCCCAGTTCGCGTGCGCGCTTGCCACTCGCGAAGATCAGAGCAACCGCGCCTTCGCCAGGCGAGCAGAACATGAACTTGGTCAGCGGGTCGCTCACCATCGTCGATTGCAGGATCGTGTCCGCATCGACCGGTTCGCGCCGCCATGCATGCTCGGTCAGCGCACCATTTGCGAATGCCTTCTCCGCGACTGCCGCGAGGGTCGGTGGAGTAATGCCGTAAGCTGCCATGTACCGTTGGATCTTCATCGCGAAGAACTGCGTGGTCAGCATCAGGCCAGTCTCGCCATACCATTCGGGCAGGCCCCATTCGGCAGGCTTCGGGTCGAAGGCACCACGCGGATGCTTGTCGAAGCCGACGGCGATACCCAAGTCGAACTCGCCCGACTTGATCGTCGTATAGGCGCCGAACATCGCCGAGCCGCCGGTCGCGCAACCGTTCGACACGTTGATGAACTGCAAGCCAGTCAGTCCCAGATCGGAGACCATGGTGTCGGCTTTGCCCGCGGCGTCCGATCCGCCATAGGCGAACTGCACGTCGGGCCAGGCAAGACCCGCATCAGCGAGTGCCGCGCGCACCGCGAACGCTCCCTGCTGCAAGCCGCTGCGGCCCGGTGTACGGCCGAACGGGTGGATGCCGGCACCGATAATGAAGACGTCGCTCATGCCGCCAACGCCGTTGGCGCGAAAGCGAAGGTCGTACGAACCTCTCCATCCATTCGCGTGAAGGCCTGCGCCACCAGCGTCATCGGCATGTCGATCGCGAACCGGTCGATCGGTGCGCCGGTCAGCCGACCCTCGACGATCAATGCTTCACCTAGAGCCACATAGCCGACGGCATAGGGTTCGAACGCTTCTGGCCCCGCATAGGGCGGCGACTTGGGACGGAAACGCTGCACCGTCCATGACCATAAACGGCCTTCGCGGGGCAAGGTTACCGTTTCAAAACGGTCCTCGTCATCGGGTAGCGGAAAGGCGATCGCGCCCGTCATGCGATTGCGGCCCGCCAATAAGGCGACGTCGCCCTGCCCATCGCGAACAAGCAAGCGATCGTCGATCAGGGGGCGCATCTTCCAGCGGTGCATCCAGCATATCTCTCTCCTTGGTTCGAGAGACTAGCGGCATTGCCAATGATACGCCGCTGACCTTTGTGTCAGCGCACCTTGCCGAGAAAACCGAGCTGCGCCGCCTTGAACAGCGCCTGGTCGCGATTGACGGCATCGAGCTTCTGCGCGGCGGAGCGGATATGAAAGCGAATGGTGGTGCGCTTCAGGCCAAGGATGATCGCGATATCGTCGTTGGTCTTGCCTGCTCCCGCCCACCGCAGGCACTCTACCTCCCGCTTTGTCAGCGCCACCCCCCGCCAGCTGCTCGCGTGGCTGTTCTGTTGCCTTGACGTAGCTGGTGATGAAAATTCTCGCCAGCAGCGCCAGTGCCTCGTCATGCGCGCCGAAGATCGTACTCAGTTCTTCCACGGCATGATCATGATGGACGAAACTTGCAGCGCCGATCTGTCCGAACGGGAGATGCACCGGCGCCACGATCGCTGCCCGCGTGAACGCCCGCGCCTCAAAATCGGAGAGGTCGAGCGCTTCCAGCGCGCGATTGCGCGACCGCGAATAAATGCCGCTTCTGTTGCACCAGAACGGTTCCCCCTCCAGCCGACACGCCTTGGGCAGAGGCGACGTCAGGCCGAGCAGCGGGACTTCCCACCATAACGCCCCAGCCTCGCCCGGGGTAAAGACATCGCTGGCGAGCACGCGGCCGTCCGCATCCTTCATCGGCGTCGAGGTGGCGATATTGTGCGTGATGTTGACGAGAAGCCCGGTACGCTCGCTCACCGCATCGCGCAGCGCCTCGGCAGCCGGACGTATGTCTGCGGACGTCTGTATCCGTACCGCGTCGAGGATATCGTCGTCGATCAGCATGGCAGCGCGGGGGGGACCCGAAGTCCAGATACAAACACGGTGAGGATCAGGTCGTGATCGGTCGTACATGGACGGGGTCTAACAGGATCGCCGCCGTCGCGTTACCCCTGCGATGCGTTGGTCTTGAGCCCGTCGAAGAAGGGTTGGCATAGTGCATCCGCGACTTGCTCCGGCGTCTGCGTCGGGGCCAGCGGCGGGTACCATTTATACGCCCAGTTGCACATGCCCAGGAAGCCGTAGGTCGTAATGGTCGGATCGACGCTGCGGAATTCGCCGCTCGCTATGCCCGCTTCGATCAAGCCCTTCACGCGGGCAAAATAATCGCGTCTTGCCTGGCGGATAGCATCGCGCATTTCCCCTTCCAGATCACCGTAATTGTCCATGAAGGCACGAACATAGCCCGGGTGGTTGGCGATCTGAGTCAGGATGCCGACGCACGCCGCGCGTAGCGACGGTACCGGATCGGAGCCCTCCTCCACCGTAAGCCCGGCAAGCAAGGCTTGGATATGCGTATCGTGGATCGCGTACAGAATGGAAATCTTGCTCGGGAAGTAATGGTATAGCGTCGGCTTTCCCATGCCGACCTCGTCCGCGAGCATCTGCATCGACGTATTGTGATACCCGACTTTGTCGAACAGGCCGGCGCAATGCTCGATGATCGCAATACGCTTCTCATCATGCGCTTCCGTGCGAACCTTGGTCGTCTTTGCCGGCATGCGGTGTCGTATCCTCTTGTCTAGCAGTTATCGTTCGTATGCCGTTCGAGCGCGTGCGTCCATGCATCCGCGCAGTCTTGGACTGTTATCCGCTCTTTGGCGCTTCCATCGCGGTTGCGCCGATCGCCCATGCCGACAACCCGGCGACCGGGACCGCGCAAAGGATGGCTTCGGCGATCTGGGCCTCGGTCGCGCCCGCCTTTCGTGCGCCATCGATGTGAACGGCGGCCCAGTTACTATAGTCCGCGGCGAGCACGGTCACGAGCAGGAGTTCCGCATGAGCCGGCTCCAATGCGGTCCCCGACAGCGTCCCCTCACGCATGAGATAATAGGCGTCGGCGCCGGTGGGCACGAGATCGAGCAACAGCCGAAGCGATGGCGGCACCGTACCGAAATACTTGATGAAATTGCCTTCCGCGTCTCCCTCGGCGACCTCAACGGGCTGCTCGTCGGCCTCGATCACGGCATCGTCGGGATAGGTCACGCTCAGCACTTCGGCGAAACGCAGCGCCGCCCCCTCGCCTCGCGAACTCGACAAAATCGTCATCGCCGCGGCGGCATGCGCGCTCGTCAGCCCAGCGGTCGCGGCCTGCGCCAATTCCCGTCGCGCCATCGCCTCATAGCCCTTCGTACAAGCGGCCGCGGCGACAAACAGACGCTTGAGCGAAGCCGGCAGCGCACCGTCCTCCTCGACCACCTTACGAAACCGCGCATAACCCGCAACGGTCTTCGGAGCGTTGGAGCGCAGTCGCCCGCTTGAAAGGAGCAGATTGGCTTGGGGGGCGTCGCGAGTCACGTCTTTCTCCTTCAAGCAGAAGCCGATGAGCCTTGGTTCGGCCTGTGTGCCGCCCTTCTTAACGACCATCCGGACGCTGACAACAGTTGACGACCGACCGTACGGTCGATTATTCGTGGCGGCGATAATCGAGAAGGATGTCAGACTATGACGAACGACCGGCAATCGACGTGATGAGAGCATTGGAAAACCGCGTCGCCCTGGTCACGGGCGCGGCGTCGGGCATCGGGCGCGCTACCGCCCGTCGCATGGCCGAACACGGTGCGACCGTTATTCTCGTCGATCGGACAGCAGACGCCTTGCCCGGCGCGCTGGAAGACCTGCCGGCAGGTGCGCACCGCACCGTCACGCTCGACGTCACCGACGAAGCCGGCTGGATCGACGTGGCGCGGACCATCACCGATGAAATCGGGCATCTCGACATCTTGGTGAACAACGCTGGCTTCGGGACCTTCCGTTCCATCGCCGATACTACGCTCGATCACTGGCGGATGGTCATGGCCGTCAACCTCGACAGTATCTTTCTCAGCACCAAATATCTCCTGCCGCTGCTCGCGAAGTCGCCAACGGGCGGTGCGGTCGTCAATATGTCGTCGATCCGCGGCATCGCGGGCGCCGCCAACACCGGCGCTTACTGTGCGGCAAAGGGCGGCGTTCGCATGTTCACCAAGGCCACTGCACTCGAATGCGCGGCCTTGGGCAACGGGGTACGCGCCAACTCCATTCACCCCGGACACGTCGCCACGCCCCTGACGGCGGGAGCGCACGCGTCGGAGGAAGGACAGCGCGCGCTGCTGGCGGACACGCCGCTTGGGCGCAAGGCCTCGCCAGACGAGATAGCCGATGCCATTGTTTTCTTGGCCGGAGATGGATCGCGCTACATGACGGGCTCCGAACTGATCGTTGATGGCGGATCCACCGCACAATAGGAGACAGTCTTGAAGATCAACGACATAGCCGCCATCGTCACCGGCGGCGCATCCGGACTGGGCGGAGCTACCGCTGCGATGCTCGCGGCCAGAGGGGCCAGGGTAACGATCGTAGATCGGGATCGTGACGCCGCAGAGGCTCACGCCACCGTAATCGGCGGGCGCGCCGCGATCGTCGACGTCACGGACGATGCCGCCATCGAAGCTGCACTCGCCGAGGCGGAACAGGCCCATGGCGTCGCCCGCATATTGGTCAATTGTGCCGGCGTGGCGCCCGCGATCAAGACCGTCGGCAAGGAAAACGTTCCGCATCCGCTCGACGCCTTCCGCCGCGCCGTCGAGATCAACCTGATAGGCACCTTCGCGATGATTGCCCGCTTCTCGGCGAGACTGGTCGCGGCCGAGCCGATCGGTGAGGAACGCGGCGTGATCGTCAACACCGCCTCGGTGGCGGCCTATGACGGACAGGTAGGCCAGGCAGCCTATGCCGCCTCGAAGGGTGGCGTCGTCGGCATGACGCTCCCCATCGCTCGCGACCTTGCGCAGCATCGCATCCGGGTGATGACGATCGCCCCCGGGATCTTCCTGACGCCGATGCTCATGGGCCTGCCACAAGCGGCGCAGGATTCGCTGGGAACGCAGGTGCCGCACCCCAGTAGGCTCGGGAAACCAGACGAATATGCCGCACTGGTCGAAGCGATCCTGACCAATCCCATGCTCAACGGCGACGTGATCCGCCTTGATGGTGCGATCCGGATGGCACCCCGATGAGCGGCGCCACGATTGCCGCAGCCGTGGCACGCTTCGTTCGCGACCGGGTGGTGCCGTACGAACACGATCCCCGGCGTAGCGCGCACGGTCCTTCGGACGAACTCGTCCAGGAGTTGCGCGATCTGGCGCGCGCGGCCGGCGTCCTGACACCGCATATTCTGTCCGACGGTAGCCATCTGTCGCACAGGGATACGGCTAAGGTGCTGCGCGCTGCCGGGTTGTCGCCGCTCGGGCCATTGGCGGTCAACGTCATGGCACCCGACGAGGGCAACATGTATCTGCTCGGCAAGGTCGCCAGCACCGAGCAGAAGGCGCGCTTCCTCTCGCCGCTGGTGGACGGCACGGCGCGATCCGCCTTCTTCATGACGGAGCCAGCGGCCGATGGGGGCGCAGGCTCGGATCCGTCGATGATGCTCACGACCGCCGCTCGCGACGGAAACCACTGGGTCGTCAATGGTCGCAAGGCGTTCATCACGGGCGCCGACGGTGCGAAGGTCGGCATCGTGATGGCGAAAGCCGACGAAGGCGCGACGATGTTCCTGGTCGACCTGCCCGATCCTGCGATCACGATCGAACGCGTGCTCGATACGATCGACAGTTCCATGCCGGGCGGTCATTCGGTCGTCGCTATCACCAACCTGCGCATTCCGGCCGACCAGATGCTCGGCATTCCGGGCGATGGCTTCAAGCTCGCGCAAGTTCGGCTGGCGCCCGCGCGGCTTACCCATTGCATGCGGTGGCTGGGTGCCTGCGACCGCGCGAACGAGATCGCGACCGACTATGCCTGCCGCCGCCACGCGTTCGGCAAGCCGCTGGTCGATCACGAAGGGGTCGGCTTCATGCTGGCCGAGAATCTGATCGATCTGAGACAGGCCGAACTGATGATCGATTGGTGCGCCGACGTGCTCGATACCGGCGCGCTTGGTACCGTGGAAAGCTCGATGGCAAAGGTTGCGGTCAGCGAGGCGTTGATGCGCATCGCCGATCGTTGCGTGCAGGTCATGGGCGGCACCGGCGTGACCGACGACACGATCGTCGCGCAAGTCTTTCGCGAGGTACGCGCCTTTCGAATCTACGACGGCCCCACCGAAGTCCACAAGTGGAGCCTCGCCAAGAAGATCAAGCGCGACTGGCGCGACGCCCAAAGTCCGGTTCATCCATGACAGGCCTGTCGTTCGAGCGCGTTGGACGCCCCCTTTTGTCCTGCCAGCGCCACATTGGACGACAGTAATTCCGGAGATAGTATGACCCCATCGAAGAACACTGGCCCGATCCGCACCGAACGCCATGACGACGTGCTCGTCATCATCTCGAACAATCCTCCCGTCAACGCGCTCGGTGCTGCGGTGCGGCAGGGCCTCGAAGCCGCGATCAAGGACGGCGTCAACGACGACAGCATCACCGCGATGGTGATCCGCTGCGACGGCCGCACGTTCTTCGCGGGTGCCGACATCACCGAGTTCGGCAAGGAAATGGTCGAGCCCGGCCTGCCGACCGTCGTCGACATGATCGAGGCGTCGTCGAAGCCCGTCGTCGCGGCGATCCACGGCACCGCGCGCTCGGCGGCGGCTGCGAAGTGACGCTCGGCTGCCATTACCGCGTCGCCGTTCCCTCGGCGAGGATCGGCACGCCCGAAGTGAAGCTCGGCCTGCTCCCCGGCGCGGGCGGCACGCAGCGCATCCCGCGCATAGCCGGCGTGAAGCTCGCGCTCGAGATGACCGCGAAGGGCGATCCGATCTCGGCGAAGAAGGCGCTCGACGCCGGCCTGATCGACAAGATCGTCGGCGAGGACTCGCTCGAGGCCGATGCCGTCGCCTTTGCACGCGAGATCGCGACCAAGCGCCCCCTGCCCCGTGCGTCCGAGAAGACCGCGCAGGCCGATCCGGATGCCGTGGCTGCGTTCAAGAAGGAGAATGCGCGCCGTTTCCGTAACTTCGACGCGCCGGCTGCCAACATTGCCTGCGTCGAGAAGGCCGCCGACGGTTCGAGCTTCGAAGAGGGCATCGCGTTCGAACGCCAGGAATTCATGAAGCTCATGATGGGCGTGCAGTCGGCCGCACAGCGCCACATCTTCTTCGCCGAACGCCAGGCCGCGAAGATCGACGACGTCCCCGCCGACACCAAGCTGCGTGAGATCAAGCGCGTCGGCGTGATTGGCGCGGGCACGATGGGCGGCGGCATCTCGATGAACTTCCTGTCCGCGGGTATCCCGGTGACGATCGTCGAGATGCAGCAGGAGGCGCTCGACCGCGGCACCGGCGTCGTACGCAAGAACTACGAAGCGACCGCCGCCAAAGGCCGGATCAAGCCCGAGCAGGTCGAGCAGGCGATGGGCGCGCTGAAGCCGACGCTCGACTTCGCCGATCTCGCCGAATGCGATCTGATCATCGAGGCGGTGTACGAGACGATGGAGGTGAAGAAGGAGATCTTCACCAAGCTCGACGCGATCGCCAAGCCGGGCGCGATCCTGGCGTCGAACACGTCGTATCTGGATATCGACGAGATCGCCGCGTGCACGAAGCGGCCCGAGGACGTGGTCGGGATGCACTTCTTTTCGCCCGCCAACGTGATGAAATTGCTGGAGGTCGTGCGCGGCGACAAGACCGCGGACGACGTGCTCGCGACCGTCATGGCGCTCGCGAAGAAGATCAAGAAGGTCGCTGTGGTGGCAGGCGTCACCTACGGTTTCATCGGCAACCGGATGCTGATGCCGCGGCAGGTCGAGGCGACCAAGCTGTTGCTCGAAGGCGCGAGCCCGGAGCAGATCGACAAGGTGCACGTGGCGTTCGGGATGCCGATGGGGCCGTTCCAGATGAGCGATCTGGCGGGCGTCGACATCGGCTGGCACCGCGATCCGAGCCGGATCGAGAACATCCGCGATGCGCTGGCGGCGGAGAACCGCTGGGGCCAGAAGACCAAGGCGGGCTTCTACGATTACGACGAGAAGCGGACGCCGTCGAACTCGGCGCGGGTCACGGAGATCATCGACGACTTCCGCAAGAAATCGGGCGTGACGCCGCGCGAGATCAGCGACGAGGAGATCGTCGTGCGGACGCTCTACACCATGGTCAACGAAGGCGCGCTGATCCTCGAAGAGGGCAAGGCGCAGCGCGCGTCGGACGTCGATGTGGTGTGGATCTACGGGTACGGCTGGCCGGTGTACCGCGGCGGGCCGATGTTCTGGGCGCAGTCCGAGGGGTTGCCGAAGGTCGTCGCGGGGCTGGAGAAATACGGGTTCCCGGTGGCGAAATCGCTCAAGGCCGGTTCGCTATGACGGCGTTTCCGGTCTCCAAATCCAATCGAGTTTACGACCGCCCGAACGGTGGCAGGAATGAAGCGGGGATCCATACTCTACTGACCTGCTAAATCTCTCAATACCAGAAATGGTCATAGCCGTCGGCGTAAGGGTTGCTATCGGCAATGCCGACTTTCGGAAAGAGTGCGGCGCGTATCCACCTTTATGTGGACAATACGGCGACCTCGATACACTCCTCCGCCTCGCACCATTTTGCCAGATCGCGTGTTTTCAAAGAACGATGGCCTTGGCCCTTGGTGACGCCAGCATCAGCCACCCACTTCCAGCGACAAATACGCGACGGCAGGAACAGTGACGGTCGTGCGAAATCAGCCATAAATTGCCCGGTTGCTTTCGCGAAGACGACATCGCCGGTGTAGGCAGAGACCGAATTGTGGCGATATCGCAAGCCAGGCCGATTAGCGCGGGAATCTAAGGCGGGAATGCAGTGGATGAGCTGCCGCATCGAGGTTGTCTTCGTTACCCAGTGATGGTGGATTCTAAACGAACGCGGCCAGCCCCCGATCGCATCGTTAGGACATCCCGATGGCAACATTATCGATCGCTATGGCGGCGGATCCGGGCCAGTAGACGGAAACCGTGTCGTCTGGGCGGTGCAATTGCTCCAGTCGATCGCTATGCCGACGAGCAGTGAAGTTTACGTTCTTTCTCGCCGACCGGATGTCATGAACGGTGTTTGCCAATTCACCATAATAGCGCTCCGCGACTACTCTACCATTGTGAAGCAAAACTACGCTCGCACATCGAAGTGTTCGTCATGACCGAACGCCGCGAGGAACGTTTCGAGAGCGAGGCGATACCCGGCGCAGAGGCAGCAGCGGACAACGCGACGGCGCTGGGCGCGATGACAGCAGTTTTGATTGATTTCATAGGCCGGTTTCCTGAAGGGATACAGCCAGTACCTGCCACATGGCAGCGTTCGCGTCTTGTATCAGCTCAACATATCGAGATTTACCCTAATAGGCAGGAGTTATGTCGAGACGAGACTGGAAGGTTCTGGTCAGATGGGACTGATCGACAACGCCTGCCGATTGCGCGACGTCGGCGAGCGACGCGACACCTTTTCCCAGCATCGCTACAGCTCACTCTAATCGGTGCTAGAGCTTTATGTCACTCGCCCTTGGGATGGGCCTGCTATCGAGTAGCGCGTCAGAGAGCAGCGATGACCGCGAGATCATCGCGCAATCAGGCGCATCTGAAGTGGCAGCTGTTACTGCGCGGCGGCATGGAGCTGTTAGCCGAACCTTTCGCCATGCTGGCATTGCCAACCAGGGTGGCAGAAATGTTCAACGGGAATGGCCCCGTACAGCCGTACGCCCGCTCTGGCAGGTCAACCAAGACACCACCCGCTAGCTGCGCTACCTTGCCTTCGATGCTCGCGACTCGTCGCCTCTTAGCGCAACGCTATTTTGCCGTGCTTTTCTGCGCGGCAGCGTTGTTACTGAAGCTGCTCGTACCGACCGGGTACATGATCGGCAGTGAGCACGGCCGGATTACGATCGAGCTATGTTCCGGCGTTGCCCCCAACGCCACGACGATGACCATGTCGGGGACGCACGGCGAGATGCCTGATCACGGCAAAGCGAAGGACCACGGCAAGGCTGAAATGCCGTGCGCGTTTGCGGGCCTGTCAGCCGCATCGCTCGGTGCGATCGATCCCGTTCAGCTCGTCGCCCTGATCGCCTTCGTCATAGCGATCGGGCTGTCACCAGCCGTCCAACCGGCGACGGTCCGCCGCGGCTACCTACGGCCTCCGCTTCGCGGTCCCCGGCCGCCCTTTGACCGACTGATCGTCTGCTCCTTCGAGAGCAACCACGTCCACGGACCGCGCGCTATCGCGAGGGCCGGTCAAAGGCCTATCCATGATCCGAACTCACTTGCTGGCAGGGGCGTGCCTGCCCTGCCTCCTGCTCGCCGTACCAGCGTCCGCTCAGGATGACGCGGCACGCATCACGAAGTCCGACCTGACAGTCACCAATGCGCAGGACCTCCACACAGCGCAAACCGGCGACATCATCGTCACGGCGCTGAAACGCCCGCAGGCGCTTCAGGACGTGCCGGCAAGCGTTACCATCCTTTCCGCCGACCTGCTTCGCCGCCTCGACGCGCAGGACTTCTCCCGCGTCGCGGACTCCGTGCCGGGCTTGGCCTTCGCGACCACCGGGCCCGGCAACTCGCAGTACATCATACGCGGGATAGGCGGGGTGGGGTTCGTCCAGTCGCCGACCACGGGCGTCTACCTCGACGAGACCCCGCTTCAGACCCGCGCACTCCGCGGCTTTTCACAGCCCGACCCGCAGCTGTTCGACGTCGCTCGGGTCGAAGTGCTGCGCGGACCGCAAGGCGTGTTGTTCGGGTCGTCATCGATGGGCGGCCTGGTCCGCATCGTGACCAACCAGCCCGACCCGACCAAGATCGCCGCACTGAGTCAGGCGAGCGTTTCGACCGTCACCGATGGCGGCACGAGCTGGGACGCCAAGGCGATGCTCAATTTCCCGATCATCGCCGATACACTCGCGCTGCGCATATCGGGCGGGTTTGTCCGGCAGGGCGGCTGGATCGACGATCTGCGGCCGACTACCGGCGACCTGACCGAGAATGCGGGAACGTCGGCCGTTCGCAAGGACGTCAACTGGACGCGCACCGGCACGGTTCGCGCCGCTCTGCGCTGGAATACAACACCGACCCTGACGATCACGCCGTCGTTGGTCTGGCAGGACGCCTATAGCAACGCGGACCGTCCCCATAGCGACGTGACCTTCGACAAGCGCGCTCGGCTGAAGGCGCGGCATGCGGACACGTATGCCAAGGACCGGTTCGTCATCGGCTCGCTGCTGATCGAGAACCGGTTCGACGCGCTCGGGGGCTTCACGCTGTCGTCGAATTCGTCCTGGCTCGACCGGCGCAACCGGCTGTCGTTCGACGTCACCGCATTCGACTCTCCGATCGTCGAGGACATCGTCGGACCGGGTCCCGGGGGCAGGCTGTTCCCAACGCCGCTCGTGGATTTCGGTCGCACGAGACAATTTACGCAGGAGGTGCGCGCGGTGTCCGATGGCCCGGGGCGGCTGCAATATGTGTTCGGCGCGCTCTACCGCGACCTTCATCAGGGCTCCGGTCGCAGCATCACCGTCGCCGACCTGTTCGGCGTCACCGCGCCGCTGCCGCTTGGTGCCAGCAGCCCGGCCGTCATCCAAGACACGACGGTGCGCTTCCGTGAGAGGGAGATCGCGGCGTTCGGCGAGCTGACCTATACCGTGGTACCGAAGGTGAAGGTCGCTGCGGGAGCCCGTGTGTTTGCCTATCGCCAACGCGAAGCAAGCCGACGCTACGGGATTGGTGGCGTCGCAGGCGGCGACCTCGCCTACGATTATGACGAGCGCAATCGCGAGAACGGCGTCACACCGCGCTTCACGCTGAGCTATGAGCCAAGCCGTGCCGCGACGCTCTACGCCAGCTACTCGCAGGGATTCCGCACCGGGGGCGTCAATGCGCCCGTGACCGATGATATCTGCTCTGCCGCGGAACGTCGCGCGGCGGGCATTCCCGACGTACCGCCACCTTACGACAGCGATCGTACCGACAATTACGAGATAGGCGCCAAGACCAGTCTCTGGGGTGGTCGTGTGCGGATCAACGGCGCTGCCTATGCGATCGACTGGAAGGACTATCAGCAGGCGTTCCAGACTGCGTGCGGGATCAACAACGCGATGACCATCTCCTTCACTGTCAACGCCGGCCGGGTTCGTAGCCGTGGCGGCGAGCTTGAAGTTTCCGTGTCGCCGGTCCGGGGGCTCGATCTTCACGCGGGCGGATCGTTCACCGACGCGACCTACCGCAACGACGTGCCCAACTTGCTGCTGCCGGCAGGCTCGCGTGTGCTCGATGTGCCGCGCTGGCTATGGAATGTGCGCGGCGAGTACGAGACCGCGCTCACAGAAGGGCTGACCGGCACGCTGTTCGCCGCGGCGCGCCACGTCGGCGAATCCAACAGCGGGTTCGGCGAAGGCGAGGTGCTGCCGCGTCCGGCCTACACGCTGGTCGATGCCTCCGCGGGGGGTGACGATGCATGGCGGCCTGGGGGGTCGACCTGTTCGTCACCAACCTGTTCGACGCCGTGCCGGTCTTTGGCCAGGAGTTCACGACGTCGCCCGGCAACACCACTGCGAACAGCTACTTTTCCTATCTCGTCGGTCCGCCGCGGACTGTCGGGATACGTCTGACCCAGGCATTATGATGGCGGGCATGGACGCTTCAGCGATGAACACGAACCCACCCGGCGGCCATCGGGAACCCGGCGCACGGTGGTACAACGCGGTATGGCGTTGGCACTTCTATGCAGGGGCTGTTCTGCATCCCATTCATTATCTGGTTGTCACTAACGGGCATGATCTATCTGTGGCGACCGCAGCTGGAAGCATGGTTGGACCAGCCCTACTATCATCTTCCCGTTGCCGGGCGGACCGTCTCACCCGACGCGCAGGTGCGGGTGGCACTGGCTGCGGTGCCACGATCGTCGCTGCATAAATACGTACTCCCGGAGCATCCGGGAAACGCCGTGCGTGTGATCGTCTCCGCCGATGGCGTTGATCACCGCGTCTATGTCGATCCGCACTCGCTTGCGGTGCTGAAGGTCATCGGCGAGGAAGACCGGCCGCTCAACGTTGTATCGCGCCTTCACGGCGAATTGCTCGCGGGGGTGTGGGGCAGCTACCTCGTCGAGATCGCCGCGTGCTGGGCGATCGTCATGCTCCTGACCGGGCTTTATCTATGGTGGCCGCGCAACAGGAAGGGCCTCGCGGGTGTCCCTCTACCCTCGCCTGGGGCGCGGCCGACGCGTGTTCTGGCGTGATATCCACGCGACTGCCGGCATCTGGGTTTCGGTGTTCGCGCTCGGGCTGATCCTCACTGGCCTTCCATGGGCAAATGCCTGGGGCAGCTATCTGGGGGAGGTCCGCACGCTCACGGGCACGACGCAGGGTCCCGTCGACTGGACGATCGGCGGCAAGGCGCCGACGGCGAAAGCGGACGCGATGCTTGGGGCTCACGCCGGGCATGACGGCATGGTCATGGCTGCCCCGCCGATCCCGCCCGGTGAGCTTGGGCGCGTGATCGCTACGGTCCGGCCGTTGCGGATTGCACCGCCTGTGCTGCTGTCTCCCCCGCGCATGAAGGCGGGCCGTGGGCGGTGTCATCGGACGCAGCCGATCGCCCACTGCGATCGGACGCGCAGGTCGATGGTGCGACAGGCCGCCTTGTCGGCCGTGTCGCGTTCGCCGACCGCCATTGGATCGACCGGGTCATCGGCTACGGCATCGCGGCGCACGAGGGCGCGCTGTTCGGCATCGCCAATCAGATCCTCGGCACGCTAACCGCGCTGCTGCTGACCGTCCTCGCCGTATCGGGCGGGATCATGTGGTGGCGGAGGCGACCGACGGGTTTGCTGGGCGCACCATTGCCGCAGAACCGGCCGCGCTTTCGGATCGGGTTGGTGGCAGCGATCGTCGGGCTTGGGGTCTACATGCCGCTGTTCGGCACGACACTCGTGATCGTCCTCTTAGTCGAACGGGTTGTCCTGCGCCGCATTGCCAAGACGCGACGCTGGCTGGGGCTGGGAAGAGCCGCTTCTTCCTGAAGGGGATGCGGGAACAGTAGGTGTGATCGCACGGCGCCGGTCACTATCCACCTGACGAGCCGTTAGCCCCTGTGCCTCGACCGTATCTGACAGTGTCATGCTCCAACGCAGGGCAGCCCATACATCACAGGCGTTTTAGCCTGACACGCCGACGGATATCGGCGCGATGGCGCCGAGACGTCGGAACCCTCCCCCTATCTTCCCGCGCTTGAGCCATGAAGGAGAGACGGCATGGACGACCAGCGTGTGTGGGAATTCGAAGGAAGCCTATGGGATGCCAGCGACGAGCATTACCAGGAGCGGATCGACGAGGAGATCGTCATGGTCTTGCCCCGTCCGCCTTATGTCTTCCAGGGGCAGGAAGCGAAGGATGCGGTCAAGGCTACGCCCGATTGGGATACGGTCGAGCTATCGGATCGACGAGTGTCACGACCTCAAGAGGGCCTGATCGTCGTTGCGTACACCGCGCGCTGCGCAAGCGGCGACGAGAAGTACGAGGCACATTGCACCTCGACTTTGCGGATGCGGGGACACGACGATTGGCTGGTCGTCCAACATCAGCAGACGCCACCCTTAACCGCCAGCGTCGAGGCCTGACCGCGGGCTTGCCGTTGCGCCCGATACATACCTGTAACAGGCGCGACGGTACTAAACCGGGAAGGCAGCGCCCCTATTGCTGATGTAATGCCAACAGCCTCAACTACGACCGGTTATCGCGACCAATGGATCGCCCAGGCGACCGTCGGCAAGTAAGGATGCCGTGACTCCGCGAAAACCCGCCGTCTTGAGATAGAGGCGGACGAGCGAGGTGTGGCCCTGCGTATCAAGAGCACGCCAGACCGCCACGGCCTTGGTCGGGAAGCAGCGGTTCGAGAAGCTTATGATGACGCGGCCTCCTGGCTTCAGCACCCGACGAACCTCGCGCAGTACCCCCAGGGGGTGTTGCAGATATTGAACGCCGACACAGATCAGTACGGCATCGTAGCGCGCGTCCTCTTCGGACAAGTCAGGCACATCGTTCAGGTTCTGGACGAACCAGCGATCGAGGCGCGGGTTGGCCGCGAGTTCCTCTTCGTTCATGCCGTGGCCGACGACCTCGGCATAGGCGACGTCGTCCGGCAGGTGGCTGACCCAGCTCGACATGAGGTCGAGCACCCGCCCGCCAGCGGGGATCGCATCGCGGTACAGGCTGGTCAGTGCGCCGACAGCTGCCTCGTCGATGTGCGTGACTAAACGCGGGGGGTGCGTAGAAGCCAAGGTCGTCGCCATCATCCTGACGGTCGAAGGCATGCGCCGGCAGTCCCAACTCGATCGCTTCGGTCACGCGATGAACTCCCGCAATGCGAAGCCGCCAGTATCCGCGACCACAGCGTCCGTTGGGAACCGTATCCACGGGCGCACCACAAGATAGCGGTCGTCTTCAATCACCGGCGACGGCCGAGCCAGACACCGACCCCCCGCAAGACCGAGAACCGCCATACTGCCCGCCGCGGCTGCCACCTTGCGCCCCCGGTGTGGATCGCGCCGGCCACCATCTGGACCGGCGGGGACGCCAGGTTCGAACAACACCCCATCGCTGTCGTTGCCGTCGGCTGCCCGGGCCGACCAGGTGTCGAGGAAGCCACTCATGATAGCCGCCAGCAGGTTCGGCGCCGCGAACTCGCCGAGTTTGAAGGCGATTGCCGGCGCGCCGACCGCAGTGAGGTTACGGGGGTGCATGGCTAGCCGCACGACAGCCTTAGCAACCGTCTCTGGTGCGAGCGAACCCGCGGGTAACGAAAGCCGTGCGCCAGTATAGTTACCGGCGTGGTCAACGCCGGGTTCGTCGACGAAGGTTGGGCAGACGTCGCATATGTGAATGTGCGGGCGCTTCGACACCTCGCCGCGCAACGCCGCGCTGAACCCGCGCAACCCGAACTTGCTCGCCGAATACGCCGCAGCGTAAGGCGTGGCAACGAAACCGCCGGCTGAGATCATGTTTACCCACGTGCCGTGATCCTGCCCGAGGAAGATCGGCAATACTGCATGTACGTCGTTCATGTGGGCGACGAGGTTCACATCGACGACGCGGGCATGATCCGCGATCGGGACGTCTTCGTACCGGCCAAGCACACCGACGCCTTCGCAACTGAACCACAGGTCGATGCCACCGAGTAGATCGCGCGCCTCGGCAGCGAACACGGCCACTCCGCCTGCATCGGTGCAGTCGACTGGACGGACGATCGCGCTGCCGCCAGCTTCGACGCAGCGCTGCGCGACGTCGTCCAGCCCGTCCTTGCCACGAGCCCCCCAGGACAAGCCGCGCTCCCGCTTTGGCGAAAGCCACCGCCGTTGCCGCGCCGATACCGCTCGATGCACCGGTTATCACGACACGCCGCCCGGCCAGGTTACGATCAGCGCTCATCGGATGATCCTCGAGGCGGCGGCCTTTACGCCTTCGGGAAGACAACGCGGCCGCGTTAGACAAACTGTCTTATCATCATGCATAAACACTAAACGTCCCGAAGGCGCTGGGGTGCCACCCAACCCCGCGCGATGTTCCTTGAAAGTAATCCCAGGTTGATCAGTTCGGATTGGTATGCGGTTCCTTGGGGCCATCGTTCAAAGACCTGAGCTGGGCCTCGCGGGTTGGGTTTCCACTCCCGCCGTGCGGAACCGGGACATCGATGGGACTGTTCGGCGTCGCACCACCGCTGAGTTTCCCCGATCCGCTCAAGCCATCCGCGGCATCGGCACCACCTAGACCCCCGCCGCCCGGCGTTTTGGTCATCTGCGCATCGTCTAAAACGGTCGCAGCGCTCTCCGCGTCGTCCGGCTCCGGCTTCACGTCGTCAGGTACAATGTTCGGCTGTTCGGTCGTCATGTCGATCTCCTTTGCTCGCTCTAAAACCATTTGAGCCGAGCTAGTTTCCCATCAATTCAACGAATCAAATGCTTGTTGCTGGAACACAGGAGCCCGGAGGATACCGTCTCGGCCCGCCCCCCGATGGCCAATTCGTCCAGCATCACCCGGGAGGATCCGAGGCAAATTCCGCCGCTCCGCCCTCATGGATATGTTCCAAAATCTACGCGTTTGAACTTCGTCACAGGGAGAGCATGATGCCCGATACGTTCAAACCAACTGCGAAGATCGCCGCCAATGCGACGAAGGGGCTAAAGTTACGCGACGATTTCGGACGAGGCGGTACGGACGTCGGGGTTCGTCGTGCCGAACAATTGGCAGCACAGGACGATGTGACCGCCGAGGATGTGAAGTCGATGCACAGCTACTTCGCTCGTCACGAGGTCGATAAAGACGGCAAAACGCACGAGTGGGGATCGGACACTGATCCGTCCGCGGGCTACATCGCTTGGCTTCTTTGGGGGAGGCGATGAAGGCAAGGAATGGGCCGATCGACACGTCGAGAAGCTCGACTAGAAGGCTGTCGCAACGGAAGAGCGCGATCACGATCGTCATTCGATCAAGATCGACCACCACTTTTACCGCGGAGGGCCGGCACGATGCCGTTAGCGCTCCTGGTCCCCTGTAATTGATCGGCGCCTATCAGATGTACGTTCTTATTTTTGCCGCGGCCGCAGCCCTAGTGCAATCGCCAGTTGCTGCATCCGTGGTGAAGCCAGGCACGATATCGATCGTGGCTGCTGATCGTCCGACCACGTCTCCCGCTATCACGAAAACGTTCACGGACGCCGTGCAGCGAACCCTCCTTCGAACAGCTTTCCTGCCCCCTCCCCGACGCAAACCACAGCCTTTACGTCGCCAAGGTCGAGGTATCCCAGACACAGCGCGGCGTCGTCCGGTCCGGCAATGACCGATCAGGTCGACCGGGCGTGGCGGCCGGGCTCAGATGCCTGTCGCTGACTTTGCCCTCGGGGAAGGATCAGTTGCATGGCCTGATCGTCACCCGTCTCGAGGTGACCGTGTCGCTGCGCCGCGACAATCACGTTGTCTGGACCGGACAGGCGACCACGGTGCGCGCTAGCGGCACACGAACAGGCGAACCCTCGGCTGTTGCCGCAGCTCTGTCCGATGCCCTCCTGAGATGGTTTCCCCGACAGCTGCCCGGACCGCTGTCTGTGCCATAAGCTTCACCGGCAAAGCGGTCGTCAGACCCTGATCTTCGACAACACGCGCACCGTGACATTGCCGCGTCTGTCAAGCTTCCGCCCGTAGAGCAATGCCATCGATCAACGGAGTGGTTGAACAATCCCACGTCATCCTCACCGGCCGCAAACAAACCCGGAATAGCCCTACGTGCAACGAGTGACTCAAAAGTGCCCCTACCGCCTTATGACTTTGGTGATCAGTATCTTTGCCAGCCCCTGACCGAAAACTTTAGCACCACCCTACAATAGACCCCGTTGACGTCCTGTCGGCTGAGCGAAGTCGTCCCAGTGGCGTAGGCGGTGTGCGCGGGGTCGGGCATTCTTCCCCCCTGAACTTCTCTTGCCAATAGCGCGCGTGCCCTGCAATCGCGTCGTAAGGCATCGGAGGAAATGCTTCGCGCGGCCAACCTCTATCGCCCCAGTTACGGCGGACGACGGGTCCCTTGGTGATCGCGCTCGCTACCCGCGAAGCCCGACGCGGCGCAGTGTATAAGCCAACATTCATCCCGAAGCCCCCTGCCCTTTCGCTAACGCGGGCGTGAGGACTCGCGCAGAACTGCGTTGAAGGTTTTTGCGCGGCTTTATACTAGCACCGGATCAGCTACTTTGGTCGCCTCGCGCTCGGCAACCACCTAGCAGCACGCGTAAAGGTAAATCGTCAGGATTTTGGGCCGCAATGAATTATCGTCATTCCTTCCATGCCGGCAACAGCGCCGATGTGGTGAAGCACAGCCTATTGATCGCGCTCGTCCGGGCCTTGCAACAAAAAAGAGGGCGCGCTGACCCTAATCGACACTCATGCCGGCTGCGGTCTGTATGACCTCGGCAGCGAGGATGCCCGGCGCACCGGCGAGGCCATGCAGGGCGTGCTGCGGGCCTTTGCCGACCCGAACCCCTTGCTGAACGACTACCGCGCCGCCGTGCAGGCGGTGAATGTCGGGGCCGAGCCGCATCTGTACCCCGGATCGCCGCGGATATTGGCGCAGCTTCTGCGGCCGCAGGACTTCCTGATCCTGAACGAAAAACATCCCGAGGACGCCTATACCCTGCGCGGCGTGATGCGCGACACACCCGCTGCTGTGCATGAGCGCGACGCCTACGAACTTTGGCTGGCGATGCTGCCACCCAGAACCGCGCGGGGCGTGGTGGTGGTCGACCCGCCGTACGAGCAGACCGATGAACGCGCCCGTATCACAGCCACCCTTGCGGCTGCCTCTCGCAAATGGTCGCATGGCGTCACGGTGATCTGGTATCCGCTGAAAGACCGCGCCACGCATTGGCAGTGGAAGGAAGAGTTACGAAAGCTCGGCATTTCGAAATTGCTGGGGGTGGAGCATTGGTTGTACGATGGCGATCAGCCCGGCATCTATAATGGCGCAGGCCTTTATATCGTCAACCCGCCCTACGCCTTCGTGCAGGCTCTGCCGCCTTTGCTGGAAACCCTGCGCGTCGTGCTGGCGCCGAACGGGCATGGGGGCGAGATCACAACCGAGTGGTTGCGCGATTAACGGTATAGCCTCACCCCCCTTCTTTCGAAGGGGGTATCACCAAACCGCAGACTTCAAATTAACATCTTGCGAGATCCGTTCGATGTTGGCTGGCTATCGCAGCCTGCGCTCCGCGTTTCCTAGCAGCGACGGTAGGTCTGCCTTCTCTTGAAAAATAATAATTGGCGAAGACGCTACGAACAGTGACAAGTAACTGTTCCTGTTCTCGATAGCCGCGGCCGCGTGTAGACGCGTAGTCTGGAAATTAACGGTCCTAGGTTAGTCGACGCGAAACCGCGGCTTGAACAGCCGCGGGGTCCGGCAAAGGCCTTGGCTTTTTAGGTCACCCCGCCATATCCATGCTGTCTGCGACACTATAATATTGGCGTTCGGCTTCGGAGGCAGGGTGTCGCCGACCGTGCCGGCCGACGGCTCGATCCCGGCCTTCGAACAGCTCGACGTACGTGATCGCCGCGTATCATGAGCCGCAGTTCCTGTGGTGAAAGATGCCGCCACGTGGGACCGACCCGCGGTCGTGAAAGGCTTGCTCGATCGCGTTGGGACGAATGTGAAATGTCGTTCCGTCGGCACGCTATTCGACGCCCCGGCGGGCGTGGTTGTCGATGACGAAGCCCGTCCTGAACCTGTCGAAGAGTCGATGTAGACAAACCTGCCCCAGTCGCAACGTAGGTGGAGTCCGACACCCACTGCATGTTCGGCGTTGGGGCGTAGAACTGCCGGTTGACGTGATCGCGCGGGCACGGCGCCGCTTTGTCGCTGATGGTCGGGCGCTGGCTTGCCGCGAATTACCCGTGTCAAGCCGATCTCGCCCATCAGCAGTTCCATAGTACAACGAGAGATTACGCAGCCCTCCCGCGTCATCTGCCAGCCGGCCTTATGCGCACCTTAGGCCGCTTAGTTCTCTGCGAACGTACAGGCTATCTCAGGCTTAAAGGCCACATCCTGCCGCGCCGGCGCCGGTAGGCGCGGCAAATTCTGTCACTGCGCGACGCGCTCATGATATGTGAATGGGGCGATCAACAGGATGCGGCAGATCGGCTCGACCCCATGGACACTGGTTATCCTCAAAGATCGTGATCATCGCCGGGGCGGGTAGTCGAGTTCCACCTGAGCAAATACCCGAATGCCCCTCAGGCAAGCAGGACAGGCTTACGCAGGATTTCATTGGCCTACCGCCGTTCGCGTATCTCGCGTTCTAGCACCTTCGTCTCGTCAGCGACCGCAGTCGAAACACCGACGCGCTTCCCGCTGTCGACCTCTGCCTTCTGACCTCTTCATGCCGAGTTTACGGAACACGACAGAGTTCTTTGGCAATCGATACCAGCGTCGCCCATCTGAACGGATACTCCCGCTCGTGATCGAAAACCGCCCGCCCTGTCCGCTCGCCGACCTCGGGCACAAACGTGTTCGTTGTTTTGCGCGTCATGACTCTTAGTTTCAAGAGTTGGGTTTCGACAAACCCGGGGCAGTCAATCCGCTGGCTTCAAGCTGCATCCGAACCTGAGCCGTTTGCATAGTAAGAAGGCGGGATGGGTTACCGCGGCGTTCGAGAGCACGCGGTAAAACGCAGGCGTTCGAACGGTTGCGCGCGCTTATCGAGGCTGTGGTGCTGACGCCGGAAGAGGGTGATCTCGCGATTGATCTACGCGGCGAGCTGGCCTCGATGCTGTCGCTTTATGCCGGAGCGGAGACGCAAAAAGCCTCCGCGGGTGAACCCTTGGAGGTGTTGTAAATGAAGTTGGTTGCGGGGACAGGATTTGAACCTGTGACCTTCAGGTTATGAGCCTGACGAGCTACCGGGCTGCTCCACCCCGCGCCGAGATCCCATCGAAGTGGTACTTCGATGGGGCCCGAGTGTCCGCGTTGTGCGGAACTGAGTGTATGAGAAATTGTGAATGGGTTTTGGATATGGTGTGTGTTTGCATGTTGCACGGGCTTCAATGCCTGGCGACGACCTACTCTTCCATCGCTTGAGCGATAGTACCATTGGCGCAGTCGGGTTTCACGGCCGAGTTCGGAATGGGATCGGGTGGGACACCGACGCTATAGCCACCAGGCAATGGAGCCGGTGCGACATGCGTTTGCGTTCATATCTGGGTCCCTCAAAGTTTCGCATTGCTGCGAAGCTTGAGGGTTTTAAAATCGATACCGTGCAAGGTTTGTAGTGGTATTCGACCAATCCCTCGACGGCGAGGGGATTGGCAATCTGGCGTCGTCTTAATCATCCGCACTATCGAATGGCTAGCTGGTTGCCCAGTGTTGTCATTGATGGTGTGAGACTCTCAAGCGCGAATAGAGCAATTAGTATCGGTTAGCTCCATGCGTTACCGCACTTCTACATCCGATCTATCAACGTCGTGGTCTCCGACGGCTCTATGAAATCTTATCTCGAGGGAGGCTTCCCGCTTAGATGCTTTCAGCGGTTATCCCGTCCATACATAGCTACCCAGCTGCGCTCCTGGCGGAACGACTGGTACACCAGAGGTATGTTCAACCCGGTCCTCTCGTACTAGGGTCAACTCCTCTCAAATTTCGACGCCCACGGCAGATAGGGACCAAACTGTCTCGCGACGTTCTGAACCCAGCTCACGTACCACTTTAATTGGCGAACAGCCAAACCCTTGGGACCTGCTCCAGCCCCAGGATGTGATGAGCCGACATCGAGGTGCCAAACAACCCCGTCGATATGAGCTCTTGGGGGGTTATCAGCCTGTTATCCCCGGCGTACCTTTTATCCGTTGAGCGATGGCCCTTCCACGAGGGACCACCGGATCACTATGACCGACTTTCGTCTCTGCTCGACTTGTCAGTCTCGCAGTCAGGCGGGCTTATGCCATTGCACTCTAACAGACGGTTTCCGACCGTCCTGAGCCCACCATTGCGCGCCTCCGTTACTCTTTAGGGAGGCGACCGCCCCAGTCAAACTACCCGCCACAGAGGGTCCCTGTTCCGGCTTACGGAACGAGGTTAGACATCAGAAACAAACAGGGTGGTATTTCACCTATGGCTCCACATCAGCTGGCGCCGATGCTTCAAAGCCTCCCACCTATGCTACACAGTTTCTTCCCTAATGCCACTCTGAAGCTGCAGTAAAGGTGCACGGGGTCTTTCCGTCTAACCGCGGGTACTCCGCATCTTCACGGAGAATTCAATTTCGCTGAGCATGTCCTGGAGACAGTGGGGAAGTCGTTACGCCATTCGTGCAGGTCGGAACTTACCCGACAAGGAATTTCGCTACCTTAGGACCGTTATAGTTACGGCCGCCGTTTACCTGGGCTTCATTTCAGAGCTTGCACCCCTCCACTTAACCTTCAGGCACCGGGCAGGCGTCAGGCCCTATACGTCGTCTTGAAGCCGACTTAGCAGAGCCCTGTGTTTTTGCTAAACAGTCGCTACCCCCTGGCCTGTGCCCCCTCAAAGTGCTTGCGCATAGTGAGGGCCTCCTTCTTCCGAAGGTACGGAGGCAATTTGCCGAGTTCCTTCAGGACACTTCTCTCAAGCGCCTTGGTATACTCTACCTGACCACCTGTGTCGGTTTCGGGTACGGTCTATACGGTGGGGCTATTTCCTGGAACCATTTCGAAGCCATCCCAATCCGATAAGGGATGACAACACACATGATCCGTCACACACCACCAGGCCCACGAATATTAACGTGGTTCCCATCGACTACCCCCTTCGGGCTCGTCTTAGGGGCCGGCTCACCCTGCGCGGATTAGCCTTGCGCAGGAACCCTTGGTCTTTCGGCGAGAGGGCATCTCACCCTCTTTATCGCTACTCATGTCTGCATTCGCACTTCCGATACCTCCACGACCCATTACCAGATCGCTTCACAGGCTTACGGAACGCTCCGCTACCGCGTACCACATAAGTGGCACACCCTAAGCTTCGGCACGTATCTTGAGCCCCGTTACATCTTCGCCGCAGGACCTCTTGTTTAGACCAGTGAGCTGTTACGCTTTCTTTAAAGGATGGCTGCTTCTAAGCCAACCTCCTGGTTGTTTTGGAAGTCCCACATGCTTTCCCACTTAGATACGATTTGGGGGCCTTAGCTGTAGGTCAGGGCTGTTTCCCTTTTGACGACGGACCTTAGCACCCGCCGTCTGTCTCCCGCATATCACTCTTAGGTATTCGGAGTTTGGTTAGGTTTGGTAGATCTCGCGACCCCCCTAGCCCATCCAGTGCTCTACCCCCCTAAGGTGTTCGTGCGAGGCACTACCTCAATAGTTTTCGCGGAGAACCAGCTATTTCCCGGCTTGATTGGCCTTTCACCCCTAAACACAACTCATCCGGTAACTTTTCAACGTTAATCGGTTCGGACCTCCAGTGCATGTTACTGCACCTTCATCCTGGTCATGCCTAGATCGCCGGGTTTCGGGTCTAATACATCAAACTCTGGCGCCCTATTCAGACTCGCTTTCGCTGCGCCTACACCTATCGGCTTAAGCTTGCTTGATACATTAAGTCACAGACCCATTATGCAAGAGGTACGCTGTCAGGCCATAAAAGCCCTCCAACTGCTTGTAGGCAATCCGTTTCAGGTACTGTTTCACTCCCCTCATCGGGGTGCTTTTCACCTTTCCCTCACGGTACTAGTTCGCTATCGGTCACATACGAGTATTTAGGCTTGGAGGGTGGTCCCCCCATGTTCAGACAGAATTTCACGTGTTCCGCCCCTACTCGAGTCCTGAATTCTCACTTTCGTATACGGGGCTGTCACCCGCTATGGCGTCACTTTCCAGAGACTTCTACTAGTTGAAATTCAGGCACTGGCCTGGTCCGCGTTCGCTCGCCACTACTAACGGAATCTCGGTTGATGTCTTTTCCTCCAGCTACTGAGATGTTTCAGTTCGCCGGGTTCGCTTCACGAAGCCTATGTATTCAGCTAAGTGATACCTAACCTAATTAACTCTACCCCAGCATTGCTGCTCAAGTAGAATTAATCGGGATAGGTGGGTTTCCCCATTCGGAAATCGTCGGGTCAAAGCTTGCTCACAGCTCACCGACGCTTATCGCAGCGTGCCACGTCCTTCATCGCCTGTATGTGCCAAGGCATCCACGAATTGCCCTTACCTCACGCTTGAGAGTCCACACCACCAACGACATCACTGGGTGCCTCCGAAGAGGTCACCAACTCGGCAGAGCAGTGCGCGTTGGCCTTTGTCAGGTGCGGATGATTATAATCTCAGCCAGATTATTAGTTATGATGATGTCGATATCTGGAGCCTCGAACCGCTCGTCCAATCCGCGCTGCACAGAAGTGCCTCACGAACCGCCGAAGCAATCCTCGTCTCCAAAATCGAGCACCTCACGGCATCGATTTTAAAAAACCCATTCACAATGTCAAATACGACGGGCGTGCCCGTCAATCACCGTGCTCTCGCACGGCGAACCGTTTCTCTTCATCTCTAGGTTGTGGCTGATGGTGCGTTGCCCGCGAGCCCGTCA
>NZ_JAMXSR020000002.1:1910000-2805000 GCF_024124765.2 Sphingomonas sp. H160509
GCCACGAGCGCGTTCCGGACGAAGGCTGACCTTGCCAATGCAGACCAGCAGGGCGTCGAGCCGCCCCCCTTCCCCAACGGGGCAAACCGATCGAGCGGCGGGCTTCAATCTGAATGAAAGTTTCGTGAGGAGACGTGAGGAGAAATGCGGCGGACGGCGGCACGTCCACTCGGCAACGCGTCAGCTTGAGGACGCCGTAGCGACCAGCGCTTCGAATACGGTCGCCGGAAGGGGAGTGTGGAACTTGCAACCTGCCGTGTAGTCATCGGCCCACATCACTTCGGCGACGACCTGCCCGACTTGCGGAAGGTTGAGCCAGATGCTGGTGCCGCGCTTGAGCGCCGAATAGGTTTGGAGTCGTGCACCGTGGATCGAGATATCGATCACTCTGCAAAGTGTGCGGCCGGTCTTGCCGATCCGGACATCGAGCGAAACGGGAGCGCGAAGGGCGCTGCGCCGGGACTTGCGCTCTGCGGGTTCGAAGTCGGCGGCGAACATAGGGTCCTCGTCCTTGCGAGCCCAAATTTAACCGTCGATCCCTAACGCCGTCTTAATAAAAAGCCCCGGAATGAATTAGTATCAATCCATTCCGGGGCTTTAGCTTACTTACGGAGCGTGAGACCGCCACCGAAACGCTTGTTGAAGCGCGCCACCTGGCCGCCCGTATCGAGCATCGTGCCACGGCCACCGGTCCATGCGGGATGCGCGAGCGGATCGATCTCGAGCGTCATCACATCGCCTTCCCTTACCCCAGGTGGTGCGAGTCTGGTACTTGCTGCCATCGGTCATCTGGACGGTGATCATGTGATAATCGGGGTGCGTATCGGCCTTCATGGGAATTCTCCGTATGTGGCTGGTTCCGACCAGCCTGAAAAGGAAGGCGCGCCCGTACACGGACGCGCCCGAATTTACAACAATGCGAGGCTAAAGCCCCACATCAGGCTTTCGGCGGGTCGGCGATCATCGCCGTGAAGTTCGCCTCAGCCACCAACTGTCCGTCGACCAGCGCGCGGCCGGCGAACTTGCACACCGAACTGCGCTTCTGGACGAACGTCACTTCGAGCTTGAGCAACACGCCCGGCTCGACCGGCTTGCGGAACTTGGCCCCGTCGATCGCCATGAAATAGACGAGCTTGCCCGAGCCCGCGAGACCCAGCGATTCGACGGCGAGAATCCCCGCCGCCTGCGCCATCGCCTCGATGATCAGCACGCCCGGCATGATCGGCCGCCCAGGGAAATGCCCCCTGGAAGAACTGCTCGTTCATCGATACCGCCTTGATCGCGGTGATCGATGTGTCGAGGATCAGATCCCTCGACACGATCGACCAGCAGCAACGGATAGCGATGCGGCAACGCGGCCATGACGCGCCCGATATCGAGCGGACCCAAGCTCGTCTTGGCCGTGTCGTTCACAGTCTCGGTCATCGGTGTGGCTTAACGACCCTGCGGGGTGCGGGTAGCGGCAGGCGCACGACCTGCTGGAGCCGGCGCAGCGCCCTGCTGCTGCTGACCACCCTGCTGGTTCGGCTGCCAGTTTGCCGGCACTGCGGTGCTGACCGACGGCACGAGACGGTCGAGTTCGGTCGTGATCGCAGGCGTGATGTCGGCAGTCGGCTGCGCGAACAGCGCGGCCTCGGGACGGAGCAACAGGCTGACGTTCTTGGCACGAACTGCCGCCGTCACGGCGTCGCTGAGCTTCGCCTGGATCTGCTCGATCGCGTATTGCTGCGCGCGCTGAGCGGGCTGCGTCAGGCGAGCGAGTTCCTGGTTCGCCGCGGTCTCACGCGTCTGGATCGCCTGAGCCTGCGGACGAAGCGACGCGTCGGTCGCGCCCGGCGCACGCTGTGCGGTCTGGAACGCGGTGACCAGCGGCTGGAGCTCGCGAGCCACGGCCTGGCGGCGCGTCTCGGCCTGGTCGAGCTGGGCCTTGTAGGTCGTCTCGATCTGGGCGCGCGCGGCGTTCCAGGCCTTCGAGTTGGCGATCGCACCCTGCGCGTCGGCGACGGCGATGCCCGAAACCTGTGCATCGGCGGCGGTTGCGGTCATGGCGGCAGGCGCAACGAGCGCTGCGGCGAGGAGAAGCGTCTTGAACGTCGTCATCAGAACTGTGTCCCTACGTTGAAAGTAATAAGCTTGGGGTCGTCACCCTTCTGGGTGAGCAAGGCTTTGGCGAGATCGATCCGCAGCGGACCGAATGGCGAGTTCCAGTTGACACCGATACCTACCGAGAGACGCGGCTTGGCCGAATTTCCAAGGAACGTTTCCTGATAGATGTTCGGGTTGAGATACCGTGCATTGGCGGTCGTACCAGAACAGGTCGTCGCCCCAGCGGCTATCACGCCTACGGGGCAGATCGTCTGAACAGATGCTATGCCCGGCGTCGTCGCAGTCGCCGCAACCTCCGGCGTCAAGTAGAGCGGATTATTCCCGCCGTCCTTATACTGGTTTTGCAGCAACGTCGGTGAACCATCCGCGTTGAACAGCAACGCACCGGCCGCGCTTTTAGCCTGATCATAATTGAAAGTCGGAAGCGGCTTCTTGATACCGAACAGGCTACCGACCTGTGCGTAGATCGACGGCCTCAGACCGAGTTCGCGTGCACCGGATCCCAACGGGATCTCGATTTCGGCACGCGCAAGGTAATAGGCACGACCACCGAGTGCATCGTCCTGGATCTGGTCGCGATCGGTCTGGACCGACTGCGAGCCATCGGCGGCGATCACGTAGCCGGCGCGCAACACACGGGGGCCTACGCCTCGAATGTCGAAGCCGCGGAACTGTGGCTCACCGAGATAGAAGCGATCGGTGATACGGATCGGGTCCCGACCGGGGCCTGGGCTGCTCTCGAGAGGATGGATGTACCCGCCTTCTGCGACGATCGATCCGATAAAACCGCTCCCGAGGTTCGCATATTTCGAGCCCTCGAGTCGCGTGCGCAGATATTTCACGTCCCCACCCAGCCCAGCAAAATCCTGGCTGAACGAAAAACGTGACCCAGCGGTAGGACGAAGGCGGCTGTTCAACGTGTCTCGGCTGATCGAGTAGCCGACCGAGGACGTCCAACGATTACCGATCGCTTCGCACAGATATCGACCCGCCACTTCGAGGTTACACGAACCGTTTGCGTTCAGATATTGGCTATCGAGGCTAACCTCGTCGTACGACAGACCATAGCGTGCCGAAAGCGACCAAAATTCAGTCAATGGCACGCCGGCACGAAGCTGGAAGCCGGTCGAGACCTGCGAATAGTTGGTCTGACGATCGTTACCGACATAGTTGAACGAGTTATAGTCGCGGCGGAAGATGTCGCCACCGACTGCGATGTTCTTGTCGAACAGATACGGCTCGGTGAAGCCCAGCTCGATCGACTTCGAGTAGCTCGAATAGTTGACGCCCGCGCGCAGTTCCTGGCCCTTGCCGCGGAAGTTGCGCTGCGTGATGTTCGCCTGGATGATGAAGCGTTCGAGGCTCGAATAGCCGGCCGACAGCTGCAGCTCGCCGGTCGACTTCTCTTCGAGGTTGGTTTCGAGGATCACGCGGTCGGGCGCGGACCCCGGGAGCTGCTTGATCTCCATCTTGTCGGCGAAATACCCCAACGAGTTGATGCGGTCCTGCGAACGCTTCACCTGGAAGCTGTTGAACGCGTCGCCCTCGGCCAGACGGATCTCGCGACGCACGACCTTGTCCTGCGTCTGGGTGTTGCCGTTGATGTCGATCCGCTCGACATAGGTACGCTTGGCTTCGGCGATGTTGAAATTAATCCCCATCGTCAGCGTTTCGGCGTCCTTCTGGAACTCCGGGTTCACCTCGGTGAACGCGTAACCGAACAGGCCCGCGGTCTGGCTAAGGTTGTCGACCGAGTCCTCGACCAGCTTGGCGTTGTACCAGTCGCCCTTCTTCAGTGGCAGCGTGGCCGCCAGCTTGGTGTTGTCGAAGTCGCGGATCTGGCTGTCGACGGTGACATCACCGAACTTGTAGCGCTTGCCCTCCTCCACCACGTACGTGATGATGAAGTCCTTCTTGTCCGGCGTCAGCTCGGCGACAGCCGACGTCACGCGGAAATCGGCATAGCCCTGCGTCAGGTAGAACTGGCGGAGCTTCTGCTGATCGTAGGACAGACGATCCTGATCGTAGCTGGTCGCCGACGACAGCAGGCGGAACAGGCGCGACTGCTTGGTTGCCATCTGGCCGCGAATCTGGTCGTCGGAGAACACCTCGTTGCCGAGGATGTTGATCTGGCGGACCTTCGACTTCGGCCCTTCGCTGATCTCGAACACCACATCCACGCGGTTCTGGTCGAGGTTGACCATCTTCGGATCGATCACCGCGGCGAAGCGGCCCTGGCGACGATACAGCTCGATGATCCGCGCGATATCCTGGCGGACGGCGGTGCGCGTGAAGATCTGGCGTGGCGCGAGCTTGATCTCCTTGGTGATCTTGTCGCTTTTCAGCGCCTTGTTGCCCTCGATGATCACGCGGTTGATGATCGGGTTCTCGCGCACGCGGAGAACGATGTTGCCGTCCTCGACACCAGCGATCGAGTAATCCGCGAACAGGTCGCTGGCCTGGAGATCCTTCAGGGCCTGATCGAGCGTCTCGGCAGTGTAGGGGATGCCGACGCGCAGCTTGGTATAGCTGAGCACTGTCTCGCCCTCGATGCGCTGCGATCCCTCGACGCGCAAAGTCTTTATCGTCCGCACGGATACCGGTGCGCCGACGGGCGTTACAACCGGCGAAGCGACTCGCGCCGCACCGTTCCGCGTTGCCGTTCCGGCGGGCGCAGTTGAAGGCCCAGCGGAAGGCGAGGCGGCGGGTGCCGTCTGCGCGAAGGCGGGAACGCCCGACAGGATCGTTCCTGCAAGCAGCAGGGCGCCCTTACGCGCGAAATCGTAACCGTTGATCGCTGTCACCAAACCCACCTTAAAAACGTGCACATACAAGGCGCGCCCGCCCTGCCCTATCGTCGTCAGCCGATCAAGCCGGCCAAGTTCTTCCAGAGCCCAAAATTGCCAAGATCGTTGAAGGTCACGAGCAACATCAGCGCGAGGATTGCCGCAAGACCGCCACGAAACGCCCATTCCTGAACCTGCGGCTCGACCGGGCGCCTGCGCACCGCTTCGATCGCATAGAAGAACAAATGGCCTCCATCGAGCATCGGCACTGGCAGCAGATTGATGAACCCCAGATTGATCGACACGAGTGCGATCAGGAAGACATAGGCGTCGAGGCCTAACGACATCTGCTCGCCCGAGACCTTGGCGATGCTAAGCGGTCCGCCGAGTTCCTTGACCGAACGGCGTCCGGTGATGACCTGCCCCAACGTCTCGACCATCATGGAGACGATCTCGCCGGTCCGCTTTACCGCGATGACCGGCGCCTCGACCAGGCTGACGGGGACGACGATCGGCTTGCTGCCGGCGATGCCTAAGCGACCGATTCGATATTCGTTACCGAAACGATCGCGCTGGAGCTCGGTACCGATGACGATGTCACGCGACAGCGTCCGGTCACCGCGAACCGCGTCGATCCGGGTCCGCTCGCCGGCGCGGATGCGGGCATAGCGCGCCATATCGTCGAATGTCTCGACCGAGCGGCCACCAATGCCAATGATCCGGTCGCCAGTCTGGAGGCCGGCCGCGGCGGCTGCGCTGCCTGGAACGGTGCCGCCGACGATCGGCGGCATGCGGATGTCGCCATAGGCGAAAGCGAAGCCGGCAAGGATCAGGATCGCGACGACGAAATTGACGACCGGGCCGGCTGCGACGACGATCGCGCGCTGCCACACCGGCTTCGATTGGAACGTACGCTGACGCTCGTCGGCAGGTAGTGACAGCCACTCGGCCGAGGGCTGACTGGCCGGGTTCATGTCGCCGGCGAACTTCACGTAACCGCCAAGCGGCAGCCAACCGAACTTCCACCGCGTGCCGCGCTTATCGGTAAAGCCCGCGATCTCGTGGCCGAAGCCAATCGCGAAGGCGTCCGCCTTGATTCCAAAAATGCGCCCAGCGAGATAATGTCCCATCTCGTGCACGAACACGAGGGGGCCGATCACTGCGGCGAACGACAATATGGTCAGCAGGACACCGGGTGTTTCGATCAAACCGCGTAATCCTTCACACGCTCGCCGGCCAAGATCCGCGCCTCGGCATCGATCGCCAGCACGGCATCGACGCTGTCCGGCGCGGCCGGGTCATAACACGACAACGTATGTTCGACGATTGCGGCAATTTCGAGGAAGCCGATCCGGCGTTGCAGGAATGCCTCGACCGCTACCTCGTTGGCGGCATTGAGAATTGCCGGCCGCGCGCCACCTGCGTCGAGCGCCTCGCGTGCCAGCCGCAACGCCGGGAAGCGGACGGGATCGGGTGCCTCGAAGTCGAGTCGGCCGATCGCGACGAGATCGAGCGGCGCCATGGGCGTCGCCATCCGGTCCGGCCAGGCCAGCGTATGTGCAATCGGCGTCCGCATGTCAGGGGGCCCCAATTGCGCCAGCACCGACCCGTCGACATGATCGACCAGGCTGTGGATCACCGACTGCGGATGAATGACGATCTCGATCCGGTCGTGCGCAATCGGAAACAGCCGCGCGGCCTCGATCAGTTCGAGGCCCTTGTTCATGCAGGTCGCCGAATCGACCGAGATCTTCGCACCCATCGACCAGTTGGGATGTTTGACCGCCTGTTCGAGCGTGACGCCGCGCATCTGCTCGGCCGTCCAGTCGCGGAACGGCCCGCCGCTGCACGTCAGGATGATCCGGCGGACACGTTCTGGACGGGTTGCGTCGAAACACTGGAAGATGGCGTTGTGCTCGGAATCTGCCGGTAACAGCGTCGCGCCAGTCCGCTCGGCAGCGGCGAGGATCACGTCACCGGCGGATACTAGTGGCTCCTTGTTGGCGATGACCACGGTGCCGCCCTGCTCGATCGCAGCCATCACGGGCTTCAGCCCCGCGCAGCCGACGATCGCGCCCATCGTCCAGTCCGCACCCGAAGACGCCGCCTCGGCAATCGCCCCGGCACCCCCGCCCGCACGGATACCCGTGCCGTCGAGCGCCTCGCGAAGTTCGGGGAGACACCCCTCATCGGCAACGACTGCAAACTCGGCCTTAGTCCGTATCGCGGCCGCAGCAAGCTTCGCCACGTCGCAGTTCGCGGTTAGAGCAACGACGCGAAACCGGTCGGGCTCCCGCTCGATCAGGTCGAGCGTCGAGGTGCCGACCGAGCCGGTAGCCCCCAAAATCGTGACGCTCTTCATGCGTAGAAGTGCGGCAACAGGACGAGGAACGCCGCGACCGGCGCGACCGGGACCAGGCCGTCGAGGCGATCCATCACGCCGCCATGGCCGGGCAGGATATTGCCGCTGTCCTTCACACCCGCCACTCTCTTCAACCAACTCTCGTAGAGATCGCCCATCTGCGCGAGCGCGGCGAGTACCGGCGTCGCCAGTGTCATCCGCATCGGCAGGCCATATTGCGTGTGCAGCACCGCCGCGACCGCGCTCGCGAGCACGACACCGCCAATAAGTCCCGACCACGTCTTGTTAGGACTGATCACCGGCGCAAGCTTGGGACCGCCCAGCGTGCGCCCGGTGAAGAACGCGCCGATATCGCATGCCCACACCAGCGACAGTGCCCACAGCGTGAAGAGAATGCCCTCGTCCTGCCGCCGGATGATCATCAACGCGAACACGGGGAGACCGCAGTAGATGATGCCCAGCGCCAGCTTGGGTTTGCGAGTCGTGATGACGACGAAGAACGCCGCCCCCACAAGCAGCCCCAGCGTGAAGAAATCATGGATCACGAGAACCAGCGACGCCGGCGCCATCAGCGCGAGCGGCACCGAGAGCGCGAACTGAGTCATCCGCTTGGTCTTCGCGTCGGCGCCCTGGAGCATCGACCATTCCGCCATCATGAACAGCGCCGCGACCACGCCCAGCACCCAGAACGCGATCCCACCGAGCGTCAGCGCAAGACTCGCCACCGCGATCATGCCAACGCTGGCGATCATGCGGAGCTGGAGATTGGACGGCGTGCGCAACGCCTGATCGGGCGCCTTTTCAGGGTCGGTGAGGTTCACAGACCACCGTAGCGGCGCTGACGCTGACCAAACGCCGCGACCGCTTCGGCGAGCGCGGCCGCGTCAAAGTCGGGCCAGAGCGTGTCGACGAACAGCAGTTCCGCATACGCCGCCTGCCACAACAGGAAGTTCGACAAGCGCTGCTCGCCCGACGTCCGGATCATCAAATCCAGCGGCGGCAGATCGTGCGTGTCGAGTTCCGCCTCAATCATCGCCTCGTCGATGCTCGCCGGATCCAGCGCACCATCGCGCGCCCGCTCCGCCAGACGCCGCGCGGCCGTCACCAACTCGGCATGCGCGCCGTAATTCAGCGCGATCGCCAAAATCGGCCCGGTATTCCCCGCAGTCCGCGCAATCGCATCATCGACCATCGCCACCAGATCGGGCGAAAAGCTGTGGTAATCGCCAATTACCCGCAACCGGACGTTCTCGCGCGCGAGTTCGTCGAGGTCACTGCGGATGAAATGCCGCAACAACCCCATCAAATCGCTGACCTCCTCGGCCGGACGCCGCCAGTTCTCAGACGAGAACGCGTACAGCGTCAGCGCCTCGATCCCCATCGCGCGCGCGGCCCGCGTGACCTTGCGCACAGCCTCGACGCCAGCCTTGTGCCCGGCAAAGCGCGGCAGGAACCGCTTCTTCGCCCAGCGGCCATTGCCGTCCATGATGATCGCGACATGACGCGGCACCGCGCCGCCTGCAGGAACGGCGCCCACAGGAACAGCAGCGAGCGGCGCGGCCGAGGAGGCCTGCAATCTCACTTGCCCAGGATTTCCTTTTCCTTGGCGGTCGCGGTCGCATCGAGCTCGGCGATGATGCTGTCGGTCAGCTTCTGCACTTCGGTCTCGTGACGCTTGCGCTCGTCTTCGCCGAACACGCCCTTCTTCTCGTCGACCTTGAGCGAATCCATCCCGTCGCGGCGGACGTTACGGACCGCGATGCGCGCCTTCTCGGCATACTGGCCGGCGAGCTTGGCGAGCTCCTTGCGGCGCTCCTCGGTCAGGTCCGGAATCGGCAGGCGCAGCGTCTGGCCGTCGACGATCGGGTTGAGCCCCAGACCTGCCGAGCGGATCGCCTTGTCGGTCGGGCCGACGTTCGACTTGTCCCAGACCTGCACCGACAGCATGCGCGGCTCGGGCGCCGACACGGTCGCGACCTGGTTCAGCGGCATCGACGAGCCGTACACCGTCACCATCACCGGATCGAGCAACGCAGTCGACGCGCGCCCCGTGCGCAGGCCGGCGAGATCGCTCTTCAGCGCTTCGACGGCACCCGCCATGCGCCGTTCCAGGTCGGTCTTGTCGTATGCGGCCATCTTAAAGCTCCTGCTCGTTCTGGACGATCGTCGACACGCCATCACCCGCCAACACCGCGGCGAGATTGCCGGGTTCGCGGATGTTGAAGACGACGATCGGGATGTTGTTGTCACGGCAGAGCGCGATCGCGCTCGCGTCCATGACCTTGAGATCGTCGGACAGCACGCGGCTGTACGTGACCGTTTCGTAGCGCACTGCGTCGGGGTGCGTCTTCGGGTCGGCGTTGTACACGCCGTCGACCGAAGTGCCCTTGAACAGCGCATCGCACTTCATCTCGGCAGCACGCAGCGCGGCGCCCGAATCGGTGGTGAAATAGGGGCTGCCGACGCCCGCCGCGAAGATCACGACGCGGCCCTTCTCCAGGTGACGCTCGGCCCGGCGGCGGATGAACGGCTCGCACACCGACGCCATCGGGATCGCCGACTGGACGCGCGTGTCGACGCCGATCTGCTCGAGCGCGTTCTGCACGGCCAGCGCATTCATCACGGTCGCGAGCATGCCCATGTAATCGCCGGTCGCGCGGTCCATGCCGCGTGCCGCGCCCGCCATGCCGCGGAAGATGTTGCCACCACCGACGACGATGCAGATTTCGTAGCCCTTCGCCTTGATGTCCGCGATCTCCTGCGCGACGCGCGCGGTGACGGTCGGATCGATCGAAAGACCCGATGGCCCCATCAGGACTTCGCCCGACAGTTTCAGCAGGATACGGTTGTAGCGCGGAGGCGTCATAAATCTCGAATTGTGATTGGCGGGGCGGCGCGGACCTTAGGCGGCGAGGCCCGGGTTGTGAAGCGCTGTGCGGCGCGTGCATCGAAACTGGATGGAGATCAGACGGAAAATCGTCGTTCGCGAAACGCGTGCAACGGGTGATCACCGTCATTCCCGCGGAGGCGGGAACCCATATGGGCTAGCGTCCCAATGGATCAGTATATGGATCCCAGCCTACGCGGGGATGACGGAGCAGCACCAAGGCTGCTCCGCGATCCTTCTCCCCTCGGGGGAGAAGGTGGCCCGGCAGGGCCGGATGAGGGGGCGTGAGGTTCGAGACCTCACCACTCCCCTCACCCTTCCCACCGCAAGCGCGGCGGGCCCCTTCCCTCTCCCCGGAGGGGCGAGGGAGCAAGTCGGCTTATGCCTGTGGCACGCCCGAAGCAGCAGCAACCTCGGCTGCGAAGTCGGACTGCTCCTTCTCGATGCCTTCGCCGAGCTGGAAGCGGACATAGTCCACCAGCTTGATCTCGGCGCCCGCGTCCTTGCCGGCCTTGGCGACGACGTCGGAGATCTTGGTCTTGCCGTCCATTACGAACAGCTGGCTGACCAGAGCATGCTCCTTGCGGTACTTGGCGATGCCGCCCTCGACCATCTTGGCGATGATATCGGCAGGCTTGCCCGACTCGGCGGCCTTCTCGGTCGCGATCGCGCGCTCGCGCTCGATCTCGGACTCGTCGAGGTCGGCTTCGTTGAGCGCCTTCGGGAACGCGGCTGCGATGTGCATCGCGAGTTGCTTGCCGAGCGCCTGGAGAACCTCGTCCGAAGCCTCCGACTCGAGCGCGACAAGAACGCCGATCTTGCCGAGGCCGGGAGCGGCCGCGTTGTGGATGTACGGAACGACCGCACCCTTGCTGACTTCCAGCGTGCGCGAGCGGCGCAGCGACTGGTTCTCGCCGATCGTCGCGACGTTGTTCGTCAGGACTTCCTCGACGGTCTTGCCCGATGGCATCGCCTGCGACTTCAGCGCCTCAATGTCGCCGCCGGTTGCCAGGGCGATCTGCGTGACGTCACGGACGAACGACTGGAACTGGTCGTTCTTGGCGACGAAATCGGTCTCCGAATTGACTTCGACTGCTGCACCCTTGGTGCCCGACACGGCGACGCCGACCAGCCCCTCGGCCGCGGTACGGCTGGACTTCTTGGCGGCGGCTGCGAGCCCCTTGGTACGCAGCCAATCCATTGCCTGCTCCATATCGCCGGCGTTCTCGCTCAGCGCCTTCTTGCAATCCATCATGCCCGCGCCGCTCTTCTCGCGCAGATCCTTGACCATCGCTGCCGTGATATCGGCCATGTCTCTAATCCTTTTTAGGTCTGAATATGGTTGCGGGCGAGGCAGAGCTTTCGCCCTACCCCGCCCGCATGACGGTTCGGCGACGACGCTTATGCGTCGATCTGGCGCTCACCCTCGGCTGCGAATTCTGCAGCGGTATCGGCATTCGCAGTTGCCTGTGCCGTGTCAGCCGTAGCCTCGACGGTCGGCTCTGCGCTCAGTGCCTCTTCCTTCGGCGGCTCGACCATCGCGCCGATGTCGGCACCGGTACGGCGCTGCTGCTCCTGGCCGCCGCGCGTCGCTGCGATCGCGATCGCCTCGCAGTACAGGCGGATGGCGCGGGCTGCGTCGTCGTTGGCGGGAACCGGGAAGGCGATGCCGTCCGGCGACACGTTCAGATCGAGGATCGCGACGACGGGAATACCCAGCGTGTTCGCTTCCTTGATCGCCAGCTCTTCCTTGTTCGCGTCGATCACGAACATCACGTCGGGAATGCCGCCCATGTCGCGAATGCCGCCGAGCGAAAGCTCGAGCTTATCCTTCTCGCGGGTGAGCTGAAGGACTTCCTTCTTGGTCAGGCCGACGGTGTCGCCCGACAGCATTTCCTCGAGCGTCTTGAGACGCTTGATCGAACCCGAGATGGTCTTCCAGTTGGTGAGCATGCCGCCCAACCACCGATGGTTGACGAAGTGCTGGCCCGAACGACGCGCTGCGTCAGCGACGGGCTCCTGCGCCTGGCGCTTGGTGCCGACGAACAGGACCTTGCCACCACCGGCAACCGCCGACGAGACGAATTCGAGCGCGCGCGCGAACAGCGGCACGGTCTGCGAAAGGTCGAGGATGTGGACGCCGTTACGATCACCGAAGATGTAAGGCTTCATCTTGGGGTTCCACCGATGAGTCTGGTGGCCGAAATGCGCGCCCGTTTCGATGAGCTGCTGCATGGAGACGACTGGAGCCGCCATAGGGATATATCCTTCCGGTTGTGCCTCTGGGAAGCGGATGACGTCGTGGCCGAATGACCGTGACGCACCGGGCTATGATGCCTCCCATGCGGGGGTTAGAGGCGCGGCCCTTAGCGTGGCTCTATTCGAAAAGCAATCGCACAAGGCCCGCTTGACTCGTGGAACGCAATGAGAACATAAAGGGCTCAGAGGGGGAACAGATGTTCGACTCGGCGCGGAATCACCCCGGCATGACGGGATTCGAAATGCGACGAGTGGAACGATGTTTCTGACCAAGTGTTTGCGGATATTAGGAATTTGTTCGCAACTCATAGGAAGGCGGACGTGATGTTGGTTCTGAGCTTCATGGTTTTTGCTGGTGCATTCGCGGTCGCGGGCATGATGATCGTCTCGTCGATCGCGCCGCAGTGGGACCGCATCGTCCGTCTCGCGATGGGCAACGTCGAACCCGCGTTCCAGCCGCTCCGCACGCTGGCCGTTGCGGAGCGCCGGATTGCGGTCAGGCGCTGGGCTTCGACGTCGGCTCCGGTGCCCGCCCGCCGCTTGAACGCTGCCGCCTGATCTTGGCGTAACTCGCGATGCTGAACGGCATCGAGAGCAGGTACAGCACGCAAATGATGCTGAGCGTATGCCACGGCGCGCTCACGATTGCGGCGCCGAGCAATACGACGAGCGCAATGGCCTCGAACCGGATGTTGCTGCGGAGTTTGACCGAACTCCACGAATAGGTCGCGATACTCGACACCATCAGCAGTGCGACGAACGCGACCCACGGCGCCACGAAATATGGCGACGCGAATTTGGGTTCGTCGGTCCAGAACCAGAAGAACATCGGCATCAGCGCGAGTCCCGCGCCGGCGGGAGCCGGAACGCCAGTAAGGAAGCCCGCGGACTTATGCGGTTGGTGGCTCTCGTCGATCTTGGCGTTGAAGCGCGCGAGACGCAGCGCGCAGAACACGGCGAGGATCAACGAGCAGATCCAGCCGACGCGCGGCAAAGCCGTCAATGACCAGAGATAGACGATTAACGCAGGCGCGACGCCGAACGAGATCGCGTCGGACAGCGAGATCGAGCTCGGCACCGAACCGGCTCTCACCGTGCAGCATCCGGGCAATCCGACCATCGAGGCCGTCAAGCACGCCCGCGACCATGATCATCGCGACGGCGCTTTCCCATTGACCGCCGATCGCGAACCGTACGCCACTCAGGCCCGAGCACAACGCAAGCGCGGTGACGGCGTTGGGGGGCTACCGCGCGAAGCGGAAGTCCGCGCGGAGCACGCCGCGTGCGACCGAACCGCCCGCGGCCTCGCTCTTCGATCGGATCGGTCGAACCATCGCGATCGATCACTGGGCGATACCGCCGACCGGAACGCCACCGACGCGACCGAGCACGGTCTCGCCCGCGATGCTACGCTGGCCGAGGCACACCTGCGGAACGACATGATCGGGCAGGTACACGTCGACTCGGCTACCGAACCGGATCAGGCCGATGCGCTGGCCGACCGCGACCATGTCACCGGCCTTCACGAAGCCGAGGATGCGGCGCGCGACCAGGCCGGCGATCTGCGTGAAGCCGATCCGCATGCCGTTGCGGTCCTCGACCACGAAATGCTGGCGCTCGTTCTCGTCGCTCGCCTTGTCGAGATCCGCGTTCAGGAACTTGCCCGAGATATAGACGACTTGGCGGATCGTACCGGCGATCGGCGTGCGATTGATGTGCACGTCGAACACCGACATGAAGATCGACACGCGGACCAGCGGTGCGTCCCCGAGACCGTTCTCGCCGGCGAGTTCGCGCGGGATCGGCACGCGCTGGATCATCGTGATCAGCCCGTCGGCGGGGGGCGACGATCAGGCCTTCACCTTGTGGCGTGGTGCGGATCGGATCGCGGAAGAACGTCGCGACCCAGATCACGACGCCGACCATCGGCCAGAACAGCACGTGGCTGACGATGGTCAGCAACAGCGTGATGCCGGCCGCGATCGCGACGTATTTGTGGCCCTCCGGATGGACTGCGGGAAATCGCCATTTGACCGTGGAGGTCGTGACGGGCGGCTTGTCGAGCGATGCCATAACCCGCGGGTCTATCCGTGCACGACGCGCGATACAACGATGAACCGGCTTTTCCTTACAGCGCCAACGCTTGGCCAGCGGTTGATCGCCGCGGCATGCTCCCCTAGACGCTCCTCAAACCCCTCCCCCGAAGGACGCGCACATGGCGAAGATCAAGGTAAAGAATCCGATCGTGGAGATCGACGGCGACGAGATGACGCGGATCATCTGGGAATGGATCCGCGAGCGCCTGATCAAGCCGTATCTCGACATCCAGCTCGATTATTACGATCTCGGCGTCGAGCATCGCGACGCGACCGACGACCAGGTCACGATCGACAGCGCGCTCGCCACGCAGAAGCACGGCGTCGCGGTGAAGTGCGCGACGATCACGCCCGACGAGCAGCGCGTCACCGAGTTCGGCCTGAAGAAGATGTGGAAGTCGCCGAACGGCACGATCCGCAACATCCTCGGCGGCACCATCTTCCGCGAGCCGATCGTGATCAAGAACGTCCCCCGCCTGATCCCAGGCTGGACGCACCCGATCGTCGTCGGCCGTCACGCATTCGGCGATCAGTACCGCGCGACCGACTATCTGGTCCCGGGTCCGGGCAAGCTGCGTCTCGTCTTCGAAGGCGACGACGGCACGGTCATCGACCGCGAGGTGTTCCAGTTCCCGTCGGCGGGCGTCGCGATGGCGATGTACAACCTCGACGATTCGATCCGCGATTTCGCCCGCGCATCGATGCATTACGGCCTCAACCTGAATTGGCCGGTGTACCTGTCGACCAAGAACACGATCCTCAAGGCCTATGACGGCCGCTTCAAGGACCTGTTCGCCGAGGTGTTCGAGGCCGAGTTCAAGGACAAGTTCAAGGAAGCCGGCATCGTCTACGAGCATCGCCTGATCGACGACATGGTCGCATCGGCGCTGAAGTGGAACGGCGAGTTCGTCTGGGCCTGCAAGAACTATGACGGCGACGTCCAGTCCGACCAGGTCGCACAGGGCTTCGGGTCGCTCGGCCTGATGACCTCGATCCTGCTGACTCCGGACGGCAAGACGGTCGAGGCCGAGGCGGCGCACGGCACCGTCACGCGCCACTTCCGCATGCACGAGCAGGGCAAGGCGACGTCGACCAACCCGATCGCGTCGATCTTCGCATGGACCGGTGGCCTCAAGTATCGCGGCAAGTTCGACGATACGCCCGACGTCACGAAGTTCGCCGAGACGCTCGAGCGCGTCTGCGTCCAGACGGTCGAGAATGGCCACATGACCAAGGATCTCGCGATCCTGATCGGCCCCTGACCAGCCCTGGATGACGACCGAGCAGTTCTTCGAGCAGGTCCGCTCGAACCTCGAGACCGAAATGGCCAACTGGGCCTGATCTGGCACCCCGCTCCCGGAAACGGAGGCGGGGTTTTGTCTTTCCCGTCATCCTGACGAAAATCAGGATGACGGAGGACGGTCAACCGGACGCAAAGCCGTATCCCGCTGCACACGTCACCACAGGTGACAATTCCGTCATGCGTCCCCTAAGGTCGCACGCATGGCACTACGGCTCGACAATCAAGGTTTCAGCGACGCGCTCGTCATTCTCGGCGCGGCCGGGCTCGTCATCCCCGCGTTCGCACGGTTCCGGGTTAGCCCGGTCATCGGTTTCATCCTGGTCGGCCTGTTGGTCGGTCCCGCAGGCTTGGGCTCGCTCACCGGCTCCGCGCCGTGGCTCTATTACCTGACCATCTCGAACCCGGAATCGATCGAACCGTTCGCCGAGTTCGGAATCATCCTGCTGTTGTTCTCGATCGGCCTCGAACTCTCGTTCAAGCGGTTATGGTCGATGAAGCGGCTGGTGTTCGGCACCGGCGCCGCCGAACTGATCGGCTCGGCGCTGATCATCGGCACGGCGCTGCACTTCATCGGCCAGGAATGGGCGGGCGCGATCGGGCTCGGGTTCGCACTTGCTCTCTCATCCACAGCGCTCGTCCTGCCGCTCGTCGGCACTACCGGCGCGGTCGGCCGGGGAGCGTTCGCGATGCTGTTGTTCGAGGATCTGGCGCTCGTCCCGATTATCTTCGTGCTCGGTGCGCTGGCGCCGACAGCGAGTGCGGACGGCTGGTCGAACATCGCCGGTGTCGCGCTACGCGGCGGGCTGACCGTCGTCGCGATGTATATCGGAGGACGCATCGTCCTGCCCCGGCTGTTCGGACAGGCTGCGCGGACCAAGAGCCCCGAGTTGTTCCTTGCCGCGTCGCTGCTGGTTGTGATCGTAGCGAGCGTCGCGACAACGGCCGCCGGACTGTCGCCTATCGTTGGTGCGCTGCTGGCCGGGCTGTTGATCGCGGAGACCGAGTATCACAGCGAAGTCGAGGTCATCACCGCGCCGTTCAAGGGCCTCGCGCTCGGCGTGTTCCTGATCACCGTCGGGATGAGCCTCGACCTGCGCCTGATCGCGCAGAACTGGCCTTCGCTGCTGCTCGCGGTAAGCGGCGTGGTGGCGACCAAGGCGATCGTCACGTTCCTGTTCCTACGCGTTGCCAATTCGCGGCGCGGGGTCGCGGCCGAAACGGGCCTGCTGATGGGAAGCCCGTCGGAGACCACGCTGATCGTACTCGCCACGGCGGCGCAGGCGCAGCTGATCCTCCCTTCGACGGCCTCCTTCTGGCAGACCGTTACGGCGATCGGCCTGACGATCACCCCATTGCTGGCCAAGCTCGGCCGCACCGTCTCGCGCCAGCTCGAAAGCCGCTCGACGGCCGATGCTGGCGATATCGAGATCGATGATGACGGCCCCGGCACGGTCGTCATCGGCTTCGGCCGGGTTGGCCGCATGGTCGCGGACATGCTGGCCGTCCACGGGCAGAAATACGTCGCCGTCGAGGCGGATATCGATTCGGTGGAAGAGGCTCGCGCGCTGGGCCACCCGGTATTGTTTGGCGACGTCGCCCGTCCCGAACTGGTCGAACGGTTGAAGCTGCATACCGCCATGGCGCTGATCCTGACGATGGACGATCCGGTACTGACGGTTCGGCTTGCGCGGCGGGTACGAGCTTTGGCACCAGACCTGCCGATCGTCGCGCGCGCGCGCGATACGGCGCACGCGGCCGAACTATACCGCGCCGGTGTGACCGACGCGGTGCCGGAGACGCTGGAGAGCTCGCTGCAACTGGCCGAGGCGGTGCTTGTCGACCTCGGCGTGGCGATGGGGCCGGTGATCGCCTCGATCCACGAGAAGCGCGACGAGCTTCGGCAGGAGATTAAGGCGGCGGCGGACATGATCGTCGAGCCGCGGATCAGGAAAGCCAAGCGGACGCCGCGCGCGGCATAAGTGCCGCGTCGGGAGTCGCTTGAAGACCAGTCAGGCTGACGCCAGCGCGAAATCCTTGAAGCGTTCACGGAGCGCGGTCTTGAGCAGTTTGCCCGTCGCGGTGTGCGGCAGGTCTTCGACGAAGACGATCGCGTCGGGTAACCACCATTTGGCGACGTGTTTCGCGAGGTGATCAAGGATCGCGTGCTCGTCGACCGCGCTGCCGGGCTTGCGGACTACCAGCAATAATGGGCGCTCGTCCCATTTCGGATGGTGGATGCCGATTGCCGCCGCCTCCGCGACGCCCGGACAGCCGACGGCCGCGTTCTCCAAGTCGACCGAACTGATCCATTCGCCGCCGGACTTGATGACATCCTTCGAGCGGTCGGTGATGTGCATCGTGCCGTCCGCGTGGAGCATTGCGACGTCGCCGGTGTCGAACCAGCCGTCCGCGTCGACCGCGTCCTCGTCGGCGCCGAAATAGCGTTGGACCACCCATGGGCCGCGGACCTGCAACCTGCCGGCGACCTTGCCGTCGCGGGCTAGCACCGTGCCCTCGTCGTCGATGATGCGGAGTTCTATGCCGAACGGGACGCTGCCCTGCTTGCCGACGAGGTCGAGCTTCTCCTCGTGGCTCATGCCCTCCCAGTGCGGAGGCGCGAAGCCGGCGGTGCCGATCGGGGAGGTTTCGGTCATGCCCCAGAGGTGTTTGACGGTGGCGCCCATCCCCATGATCCGCTCGATCATCGCGCGGGGGGCGGCCGAACCGCCGATCGTCACCTGCCTCAGGTGGCGGGGCGCGTCGCCGGACGCGTCCATGTGACCGAACATCGCCAGCCACACGGTCGGCACGCCGGCGGAATGCGTCACCTTCTCGTCGTTCATCAGCCGGCACAGCGCGGCCGGATCGTTGACCGCGGAATAGACGACCTTCGCCCCCGACAGCGCGCAGGCGAACGGCAGGCCCCAGGCGGCGGCGTGGAACATCGGCACGACCGGGAGCACGACGGCGTTGGGGGAGAGATCGAACACCCACGGCGCGACCTCGGCCATCGCGTGGATCAGCGTCGAGCGGTGCGTATAGAGCACGCCCTTCGGATTGCCGGTGGTGCCGCTGGTGTAGCAGAGCATGCAAGGCTCGCGCTCGGGGCCTTCGACCCATTCATAGTCACCGTCCTCGGCGTCGAGCAGCGCCTGGAAGCCGTCGGGGCCGAGATCGTCGAAGCAGACGTAATGCCGAATGCTGGTCCATTGCGCGCGGAGGCGATCGACGAGCGGCTGGAACGCCTTGTCGTAGAGCATCACGCGGTCTTCGGCGTGATTGGCGATGTAGACGAGCTGCTCGTCGAACAGCCGCGGGTTGATCGTGTGGATCACGCCGCCCATGCCGATCGTGCCGTACCAGGCGACGAGGTGGTGCGCGTGGTTCATGGCCAGCGTCGCGACCCGGTCACCGGGCGCTACGCCGAGCTTTTCCAGCGCTTGCGCGAGTTTGCGTGCGTCTCGGGAAATGCCCGCCCAGTTGGTGCGGGTTTCGCGGCCGTCGGCCCAGTAGCTGACGAGTTCCCTCGCGCCATGCTCCCTCGCCGCGTGGTCTATCAAGCGGGGAACACGAAGCTCGAAATCCTGCATTCCACCCAGCATTCATGCTCTCCCAAGCTGTTATCCGACCAGAGCGAGCCTCGTTTCCGAGGTCTTCATCTCCACCTTGGCGACACCGTGCAACGACTCGATGTGCTCGACAAGCTCTCCGTCGAGCAGGAAGTCGCGACCCAGCAGGATGCAGACCTCGCCGTCGGGCAATTGCGCGCGGACGCGAACCTCGCCGCGCGCACCGCGGTGTTCGGCAAGCAGTGAGGCGAGGCCGGCGAACGCGGTCATGTCGGAGATCGTCACGACCACCTGGAAACGCGCGAGGTTGGCGAGCCCTTCGAACGGCTGGATACGCTTGATGCTGACGCGGGGCGTGTCCTCGCCGGGCTTGCGATCGAGCTCGACAGTGATGAGCCCGCAGCCACCGGCCTTTGCTGCCTCCTCCAGATCCTTCGAGACCTGGTCGTCGAAGCAGGTCGCCATGAACTGGCCACTAGCGTCGGAGCATTGCGCCATCATGAAGCGCTTGCCGCGCGCGGACGTGCGGTAGCGCGCGTCCTCGACCAGCACCGCCATCGTCGCGCCGGCGCGGCTGCCGTCGTCGGGGATATTGAGCTCGGACAGCGCGGTGTAGGCGCGGGCGCCGTGGCTGACCGCGATGTGGCGATGGCGATCGACCGGGTGCGCGGAGAAATAGAAGCCGAACGCCTCCTTCTCCTGGTCCATGCGCTGGCTGAGCGTCCAGCGGACCGATGGCGGCAGCTTGATCGCGTCGCCGGCGGGCTCGGCGTCGCCGAACAGGCCGCCCTGCCCGCTGGTCTTCTGTTCGTGCGTGCGCGCGGCGATCGCGAGGATCGTCTCGGCGGTGGCGTGGATGCCGGCGCGGTTCTGGTCGAGGCCGTCGAACGCGCCCGCGGGGGGCGAGCGTCTCGAGCTGGCGCTTATTGAGGAGGCGCGGGTCGACGCGCTTGGCGAGATCGTCGAGACCGGCGAACGGACCGTTCTGGACGCGCTCGACGATGAGCTTTTCCATCGCGCCTTCGCCGACCGACTTCAGCGCGCCGAGGGCGTAGCGGACCGCGAGGTTGTTCTCCTCGACGTCGGGCAAAACCTCGACATCGAACTCGGCCTGGCTCGCGTTGATGCAGGGCGGCAGCGCGGGTGATCCCCAGACGGCGCATGTCGTCGGTGAAGATCGCGAGCTTATCGGTCTGGTGCAAATCGTAGCACATCGAGGCCGCGAAGAATTCGTGCGGGTGGTGCGCCTTCAGCCATGCGGTCTGGTACGCGAGCAGCGCATAGGCCGCGGCGTGGCTCTTGTTGAAGCCGTAGCCGGCGAACTTGTCGATCAAGTCGAACAGCGCGTTGGCCTCGGCCTTCTTGATGCCGTTGACGGTGAGACAGCCCTCGACGAAGCCCCGCGCGCTGCGCGTCCATCTCGGCCTTCACCTTCTTGCCCATCGCGCGGCGCAGCAGATCGGCGCCACCGAGCGAGAAGCCCGCCAGCACCTGGGCGGCCTGCATGACCTGCTCCTGGTAGACGAAGATGCCGTAGGTCTCCGACAGGATCGGTTCGAGCAGCGGGTGCGGATAGTCGATCGCCTCGGTGCCGTTCTTGCGGCGGCCGAACGACGGGATGTTGTCCATCGGGCCCGGTCGATAGAGCGACACGAGCGCGATGATGTCGCCGAAATTGGACGGGCGCACTGCCGACAGCGTGCGGCGCATGCCTTCGGATTCGAGCTGGAACACGCCGACCGTGTCGCCCTTTTGCAGGAGCGCGTAGACGCCGGCATCATCCCACTCGAGCGCCTCGAGATCGACCGTCACGCCGCGCTTGGCGAGTAGCTGCACCGCCTTCTGGAGCACCGACAGCGTCTTCAGTCCGAGAAAATCGAACTTCACGAGGCCGGCGCCCTCGACGTATTTCATGTCGAACTGCGTGACGGGCATGTCGGAGCGCGGATCGCGGTACAGCGGCACGAGCTGGGCCAAGGGCCGGTCGCCGATCACTACGCCGGCCGCGTGAGTCGACGAGTGGCGTGGCAGGCCTTCAAGCTTCATCGCCAGATCGAGCAGTTTCCGGACGCCATTGTCGTTGGCGTATTCCTTCGCCAGCTCGCCGACGCCGTTCAGCGCGCGTTCCAGCGTCCAGGGATCGGTCGGGTGGTTCGGGACCAGTTTGGCGAGACGATCGATCTGGCCGTAGCTCATCTGCAACACGCGCCCGGTGTCCTTGAGCACCGCGCGCGCCTTCAGTTTTCCGAAGGTGATGATCTGCGCGACCTGATCGCGGCCGTATTTCTCCTGGACGTAGCGGATCACCTCGACGCGCCGGGTTTCGCAGAAATCGATGTCGAAATCGGGCATCGACACGCGTTCCGGGTTGAGGAAGCGCTCGAACAGCAGGCCGAGCTTGATCGGGTCGAGATCGGTGATCGTCAGCGACCAGGCGACGACCGAGCCCGCGCCCGAACCACGGCCCGGGCCGACGGGAATGTCATTATCCTTCGCCCATTTGATGAAGTCCGCGACGATCAGGAAGTATCCGGGAAAACCCATCTGGACGATCACGTCGACCTCGAACGCGAGGCGCTTGCGGTACACATCGCGCCAGCCGTCCTCGCCCTCACCGTGAAGTTCGGCGATGCGCACGAGACGCGCTTCGAGGCCGGCTTCGGCGTCGTCGCGGAGAAGCTTGGCCTCGCCCTCGATATCGCCCGCGAGGCTGGGGGAGGATCGGTTTGCGGTACGGCGCCATCACCGCGCAGCGCTGTGCGACGACCAAGGTGTTGGCGATCGCCTCGGGCAGATCGGCGAACATCTCGTGCATCACCGGCGCGGGCTTCATCCAGGCCTCGGGGCAGCTGCGGATGCGGTCCTCGGTTTCGACATAGGTCGAATGCGCGATACAGAGCATGGCGTCGTGCGCGTCGCCGAATGCGCTCTCGGTGAAGCAGCACGGGTTGGTCGCGACCAGCGGGAGATTGCGGTCGTAGGCGATGTCGATGAGGTCGGCTTCGGCCGCGGTCTCGATCGCGTCGTTGCGGCGCGAGAGCTCGATGTAGAGGCGGTCGCCGAACAGGCCTTGGAGGCGGTCGAGATAGGCGCGGGCACGGTCGGGCTGGCCTTCCGCGAACAGCCGCGCAAGACCGCCCTCGCCGCCTGCGGTCAGCGCGATCAGGCCGTCGGTGTGGCGTTCGAGCGCGGCGAAGTCGACATGCGCGGGCATCTCGATCGGGCGGTCGAGATGTGCCATCGAGACGAGCGCACAGAGATTGTCGTAGCCGGTCATGTTCTGAGCGTAGAGCGCGAGCCAGTCGAACTGCGTCGCGACGCCATCGGGCATGTCGGGGCGACCGACGCCGAGCATGACGCCGATGATCGGCTGGACGCCGTCCTTCTTGGCGGCGTCCGAATACGCCATCGCCGCGTAGAGCCCGTTGCGATCGGTCAGCGCGGCGGCGGGGAAGCCCAATGCGCGCGCCTGCTTGGCGATCGCTTTCGGATCGATGGCGCCATCGAGCATGGTGTAGCAGGAGAAAACGCGGAGGGGGACGTAACCGGAATGCATCGACCGGAGGTAGGCGCTGCGGCGTGATTCGACCAGCCGGGATGAGTCCGATCGGAACTGAGGACACGACGAGCCGTTGCGGCGGGGACTTCTGGGAGCATTCTACATGACCGATCCACGCGGGCACTTTGCCGATACTGAAACCACGGCTGCGGGTACGCCCTCGTGCGGGTGCCGGCTGGGGGTGGATCCTGGCCTATGGCGTGTTGTCGGTGGTGCTGGGGGTGATGGCGTTCGCGTCGCCGTTCTCCGCGACCTATGCCGCGACTTTGGTAATCGGGGCGTTCTTCATTGCGGCCGGGGTCGTGTCGATCGTGTCGGGGTTTGCCGGCAAGGGGCATGAGGGGGCGCGGCTATGCGATCGGGTTCGGGCTGGTGTCGCTGGTGATCGGGCTGATCATGGCGTTCGAGCCGGCGACGGGGGGCGATCTCGCTGACGTTGCTGATTGCGGTTTGGCTTGGTGTGCGTGGCGCGTTGGAGATCGGGCTTGGGGCGCGGTTTCGGCGCGGCAAGGGGTTGATGATCGCGCTGGGGGTGGTGAACGTCGTGCTGGCGGTGATCGTGTTGGCGACGCTGCCTTGGTCGGCGCTGACGCTGCCGGGGTATGTTTTGGGGATCAGCTTCTTGTTTGGTGGGGGTGACCTCGGTTGCTTCAGCGTTGGCGCATAAGAAGGAGGCGCCAGCTTTCTCGGTGACCGCCTGACTTTCCCCGCGAACGGATTGTTCTCCCGCGAAGGCGGGAGTCCAGTCTGGGCCCCCGCCTTCGCGGGGGAACAAGCTTACTCTTGGTCTTCGCGGCCGCCCCGAAAGCTCCACCACGCCGGCGAAGGCCGGGGCCCAATTGGAGAGGTTGCAGTAACTAAGCGCAGCGGTCTTCACCGCCGTCCCCCAATTGGGCCCCGGCCTTCGCCGGGGTGGTAATGAAAGTGCGGGGTGGTAGACCGCGATGCTACAGCAGCTTTTCGATATCCTTGCGGATGTCTTCGGGCTTCGTCGTTGGGGCGTAGCGATCCCCTCACGGCCCCATCGCGCCCGATGAGGAACTTGGTGAAGTTCCACTTGATCGCCTTCGACCCGAGCACCCCCGGAGCGTCCGACTTCAGCCGCTCGAACAGCGGGTCCGCCCCCTGCCCCGTTCACATCCACCTTCGCGAAGACCGGGAACGTCACGTCGTAGGTCAGCGTGCAAAAGTTGGCGATCTCGGCTGCGTCACCCGGCTCCTGCCCGCCGAACTGGTTGCACGGGAACGCGAGCACTTCGAACCCGCGCTCCGCATAATCGCGATGCAGCGCTTCGAGTCCGTCATATTGGGGAGTGAAGCCGCATTTGGACGCAGTGTTTACGATCAACAGCACCTTGCCGCGATAGGGTTCGAGCGAGGCTGCACTGCCGTCGGCGCTCTTTACGGTGAAGTCGGTGATTGCGGTCATGGGCGGTCCTCCAGTCAGGCGGGGTGTCGCGCAAGCAGATACGCCAGGTTCTGCAGCACGCCGGGCCATTCGTGGCGGAGGATGCTGTAGACGACGGTGTCGCGCAAGCGGCCGTCGGCCATCACCTGATGCCCGCGGAGCACGCCGTCGCGCTTGGCGCCTAGGCGTTCGATCGCGCGCTGGGAGTTCTTGTTGAGTGAGTCGGTGCGGATCTGGACGCATTCGCAGTCGAGGACGTCGAACGCGTGGGTCAGCAACATCAGCTTGGCTTCGGTGTTGACGCCGGTGCGCTGCACGGACTTGGCGTAGAAGGTGCCGCCGATCTCCAGCCGCTTGTTGCCCTCGTTCATCCGCATGAAGCGCGTGGTGCCGACGACGGTCCCGCCAGCCACGACCGCAAACAGCCGCGCCCGCCCGAAGTCCTGCTCGCGCAACGCCGCGGCGAGCCAGCGGTCGGGCGCCTTCATCATCGCGACGTTGGCGTAGAACGTGTCCCACAAGTTGTCCGCCGACGCGGCCGCGACCAGCGCGTCCATGTCGTCGGGGACCAAAGGCCGGAGCGTGACGTGACGCCCGGTGAGCGTCGGCGTCTCGCCCCAGGTCACGCCAGCCGTCCCTCATGCAGTCGCAGCACGCGGTCCATGCGCGCCGCGAGCCGTTCGTTGTGGGTCGCAACCACAGCGGCAGTGCCCTGTTCGCGGACCAAGCGGATGAACTCGGCGAAGACGATATCGGCGGTGTGTTCGTCGAGATTGCCGGTCGGCTCGTCGGCCAGCACCAGCGCTGGCTTGTTGGCGAGCGCGCGGGCAACCGCGACGCGCTGCTGCTCGCCGCCGGAGAGCTGGCTCGGGCGGTGCGTCAGCCGGTGGCCGAGGCCGAGCTGGGTCAGCAATTCCGCTGCCCGCCGGTCCGCCTCGACGCGCGTCGCGCCGTGGACGAGCTGCGGGAGGACGACGTTCTCGGTCGCGTTGAAGTCCGGCAGCAGGTGATGGAACTGATAGACGAAGCCGAGGCTGTCGCGGCGCACCACGGTCCGCTCGTGCGCGTTGAGCTTGGCCGCCTCGGTGCCGGCGATCCTGATCGATCCCTGGAAGCCGCCTTCGAGCAGGCCGACGGCTTGCAACAAGGTCGACTTACCCGAGCCCGACGGCCCGAGCAATGCGACGATCTCGCCTGGCGCGATCGCGAGGTCGACGCCGCGCAGCACGTCGATCGTCGCGTCACCCTGCGTGAAGCTTTTGGTCAGCCCGCTGGTCTGGAGGACGTAATCGTCGAACTTCTCGATCTGGCGATCGATTTTGAGGCCTTCATTCATAACGCAGCACCTGCACGGGGTCGGTACTCGCCGCTTTCCAGGCCGGATAGAGCGTCGCGAGGAAGCTGAAAACGAGCGCCATCAGCGCGATCACGACGATCTCGACGGGGTCGGTCTTCGACGGGAGTTCGGTGAGGTAGCGGATCGACGGATCCCACAAATTCTGGCCGGTGAGGAGCTGGACGAAGTTCACCACGCCCTGTCGGTAGAACAGGAAGATAAAGCCGAGCACGAGGCCCGCGACCGTGCCGAGCGCGCCGATGGTGGTGCCGACGACGATGAAGATCCGCATCATCGAGCCACGCGTCGCGCCCATCGTCCGCAGGATCGCGATGTCGCGCGTCTTCGCGCGGACCAGCATGATCAGCGACGAGAGGATGTTGAACACCGCGACCAGGATGATGATCGACAGCACGGTGAACATCGCGACGCGCTCGACCGCGAGTGCCTCGAACAGCTGCGCATTCATCGTCCGCCAGTCGGCGATCACCGCGTTGCCGCCGATCTTGTCGGCGAGCGGCTTGAGAATCTCGCCGACGCGGTCCGCGTCGACCGTCTTCAGCTCGACCATGCCGGCCGCGTCGCCCATCAGGAGGAGCGTCTGCGCATCCTCGATCGGCATGATGATGTACGCCTTGTCGTAATCATAGACGCCGATCTCGAAGATCGCGCCGACCGTATAGCTGACAATCCGCGGGACGGTGCCGAACGGTGTCGTCTGGCCTTGCGGGCTGAACAGCGAAATCTCCGAGCCGACCTGCGCGCCGAGCGATTCGGCGAGGCGTGAGCCGATCGCGATCCGGCCGGAGCCTTGCGTGATCGACTGGAGCGAGCCCATCACGACCTTGTTGCTGATCGTCGAATTGCGGCGGATATCGTCGACGCGCATGCCGCGGACCAGCACCGCCTCGGCGCGACCATTATAGGTGGCGGCGAGCGGCTGTTCGATCAGCGGCAGCGCGCTGGTGACGCCCGGCGTCTTCTGCGCCTGTGCGACGATCTCGCGCCAGTCGGGGAGCCGGTTGCCGACGCCCTGCACCACCGCATGGCCGTTGAGCCCGACGATCTTGTCGAACAGCTCGGCGCGGAAGCCGTTCATCACGCTCATCACGATCACCAGCGCGGCGACGCCGAGCATGACCGCGACCAGGCTGATCGAGGCGACGAGGAAGATGAACGCCTCGCCCTTGCCCGGCAGCAGATAGCGGCGGGCTATCATCCGTTCGTAGCGGGACAGGATCATGGGCGGCCAGGTTCGATCGTTAGGGATAGAGTGCAGCGGCTCTAGGACGCGGCCCGTTGCGAGGCAACTGTCGGGGCCGTGCTTCAGGCCCATGCTCGGCGTGCGGCGCCCCCCTCCTACAGGGCCGGGTTAGTCCCGATCCGGAAGTGTCTAGATTGGTCTGTTGCGTAATCGCCACAGGCGCAGTTCAATCGTGAGCCGCCCCGCGCAAAGACCGTGACAAAATCCACGGACATAACTAGCAACAAACTCGCTGAGACACAGGCAACGGCCGTGGTTCGGGGACTGCTTTTCCGCTCCGTCGCAAGACGAGATGCGAGAGCAAAAAAATGGGGGCTGACGAGCGATCGTCACGCAGGCGCCCGGATCGGCAACGGTCCGGGCGTTTACTTGTCTGGCGTAGTTCACCGCAGCGATCTATACTTTGAAACATCTTCGTTTGCTGCCTGCCCCATGCCGTCGAGCCAATAACGACAGTCTTTAGGGCTGATCGATATTCAGCTTGAGGCGTGCCGGTCCTAAAACCACTCAGTCACCCCGGACTCGTTCCGGGGCCCACCGTTCCGCAAGCTAAATGCTATCGATTTTGCGGCACCGTGGATGCCGGGACCAGTCCGGCATGACAGGAAAAGCGCTGACCTAGCGCCTCAAGCCGAATGTCGATCCGTCCAAGTTCCTATCCGGTGGACGTCGCCGGGATGCCCAACGGCATCCCGGCCGTCAGCGGGTCCGGCGCTTCGTCAGCCGTGACGCCGCACCATTTTCCTCCGCGTTGAGCTTGCGCCAGCGTTCGAAGCGGTCCGGCGCCAGCGTCCCCGCCGCGATCGCCGCCTGGATCGCGCACCCCGGCTCCGCCCCGTGCGAACAGTCGGCGAACCGACACTCCTGCGCGAGCAGCGCGATATCGTCGAACACCTCGGCCAGCCCGGTCGCGGCCTCCGACAATTGCAGCTCGCGCATACCGGGCAGGTCGAGCAGCCAGCCGCCCTGGTCGAGCCGGTGCATCTCGCGCACCGTCGTCGTGTGGCGGCCGGTACCGTCCTTGACCCGCACCGCCTGCGTTCCGATGCTGTCCGATCCGCGCAACGCGTTGACGAGCGTGGATTTGCCGACGCCGGACGAGCCGAGGAACGCGACGGTCTTGCCGGGCCCGCACCACGCCGCCAGCCGCTTGACGTCCGCCCGGTCGCGCCCGTCCACCGTTTCGACGAGCAATCCCGGTTCGATCGCGCGCGCCGCGGCGGCGAACTGCTCGGGCGTGTCGGTCAGGTCGGCCTTGGTGAGGACGACGACCGGGTGCACCTCCACCTCGCGCGCCAGCACGAGATAGCGCTCGAGCCGGGCGATACTGAAGTCCTGGTTGCACGATGCGACGATGAAGACGGTGTCGACGTTGGCGGCGATCATTTGATCTTTCCGCGGATCGGCGGGCGAGCGTCGCTTGAACAGGTTCATGCGGCGAAGGACACGCGTCGCCTCCTGCGTACGATCGTCGACGAGCAGCCAGTCGCCGACCGTCGGGTGATCGTCCTCGGGCTGCGCACCGGCGATATAGGGCGAGACAAAACCGTCCGACTTGGCGCCGGACACCGCAATCTTGCCGCGGTGCACGGCCATCACGCGGACAGGGTGGCCGTGGAGACGCTCGTCCTCGGTCAGCTGGTCCGCAAAATGCGCAGTCCAGCCAAGGTCTGCCAAAGTCTGGTCGGTCATAGGCTTGGCGCGGTATCTTTCCTGGCGACGCGGCGGCGGTCGCACCGCCTATCGTCTAGGCCGCGACGGAGGGTATTGCCATCGCCGTATGCACACGCGACCGCGCAATGGCGGTGCGCTTGAAGGCGGACCAACTGCCGGCCAGGTATAGCAGTAATCGCCGGCGATATTGCCGACCGGCGAACCGCAAAAAGCTGAGGTTCATGAAATCGCACGAGACCGCGCTAAAGTCCCGCCTTGAGTTAGTCGCCGCAGCTTGAGATCTGCATGACCGTTGGCAAAGCTCTGCTGATACCAGAACTGACTCAGCCGCCAGGTCTGGCCGCGGCCATACACCTCCCGAACCTGTTGCAAGACGCCGAGATTCTTAGCCGCGCCCAGATCCTTGCCACGCCGATAGGTCACCGTCGCCTGAAACGTGCCGCCCTTAATGCCAATCAGCTTTTCCGCGTCGAGGGTTGCACCGAAGACGAACCGGCCGGTCTCGCGCACGAGATGGCGGTCCCCGCCCGAAACGTTCGCCGCGGTTTCCGATCCATAGCTCGCCGTCAGGTCTACGCCGTCGTTACGCAGGCTGGTGCGCAATCCGCCCCACCCCCGTCAACGTGGAAGGGCGGGCTGCAGGCGGTTCTTCCGTCAATGGGACCGGCGCCGTGGCCTGCTGCGTGTCGGCGGGTGCGGTCGCGGCGCTGGCCTAGGGAAACGAGCGCCTTTTCCTGGGCATCCGCCTGGCTGCCGATGGTCAAGGCCAGCGTACCGGCGGCAAGGAGACTGGTGTGGAGGCGGGTCACTGAGCCACCTTCCGCGATGCCGACAGCCCGAAGGCGACGATCAATCCGTAGCAGATGACGGGTACGATCAACGCGGTCGCGATCGTCGACGCGTCGGCGATGCTGCCGGTGATCAGCGGCACGATCGCGCCACCGACGATCGCCATGCAGAGCAATCCCGATCCCTCCGCAGTCTTGCGCCCGAGCCCTTCCAAACTCAGCGAGAACACCGTCGGGAACATGATCGAATTGAACAACCCTACCGCGATCAGCGTCCAGCCCGCGACGCCGCCGGTGCTGACGATCGACGTCAGGACCAGCGCCGCCGCGATACCTGCGAAGACCGCGAGCAGCCTGCCCGGCGCGATCCGGTTGAGCAGCCAGGAGCCAATGAACCTCCCGACCATTGCGCCGCCCCAATAGAAGGACAGCCGTTCGCCGGCAGACTGCGCGCTCAGCGCCAGCGTGCTCGGCTGCTCGAGGTAATTGACCAGGACGCTGCCGATCGAAACCTCGGCACCGACATAGGCGAACAAAGCGATGACGCCGAAGCGTACGCGCGGCACGCGCAGGAGCCTGAGGCTGTCGCGAAAACCGACTTCATCCGGCCGTTCCGAACGCAGCGTCTTGCGCTGCGTCCAGAAGATCACGGCAATGACCGCCAACACGACGGCGATGCCGAGATAGATGTGAGCGACGATCTCGCTTTCGGCCGCACGAAAGGCGGGGAGCGCACTGGCGGATATTGTGGCCGGATCGACCTTGGCGGCAGACCCGAGGATCAACTGCGCGCCGATATAAGGTGCGATCGTCGTCCCGAGCGAATTGAACGCCTGCGCAAAGGTCAGACGGCTGCTGGCACCGGCGGGATCGCCGAGCCCTGCGATCAACGGATTGGCAGCGACTTGCAGGATCGTGATGCCACCCGCGAGCACGAACAGTGCGATCAGGAAGCTCCAATAGGTACCGGATCCGGCGGCGGGCCAGAACAGGACCGCGCCGAGCGCCATGACCGCCAGTCCGACTACCAGGCCCCGAACATAGCCGATCCGCGCGACCAGCGTTCCAGCGGGCACCGATACGATGAAGTATGCCATGAAGAACGCGAACTGCGTCAGCATGACCTCAGTATAAGTCAGCGAGAACAGGCCCTTCAGTTTCGGTATCAGGATATCGTTCAGGCTGGTCGCGCCGCCCCAGATGAAGAATAGCCCGATGACAAGCCAGACCAGCGATCGCGGAACGGTCGAGTTCGGATCGGTCGAGCGGCTGGCCGTGGCGATCTCTGAAGGCATGATGAAACATCCTTGGATGGGTTTGGACAGCCGCCGACCATTGGCGCGCGTTCAGCCGCGTCACGGCAGGCAAGTGATTGCAAAGGATTGCTTTCAAGCAGGACCGAGCGTCATGCGGCTATCGAAGGTGAGCCCGCCCTGCTGAACAGTGGCTTTTTGCGCCCGTGAGGTAAGCGTCAGCTAATAGGCATCGCGTAATGGCACGACTGGCAGTACGAATGGCCACTCCAGCGAACCAGCACCAAAAACGGCAAGTGACTGATTGCGCACGGCCGAAGCGCCGGCCTCGGTATTCTCATCCACGCCAGGTTCGACACCGTCTTGTCCCGGTAACGCCCGTGCTCGATCATTCGATGACGGAACGCCGGCTCCATGCTCGGTCGCAAGGGCGGCCGATCCGTCAAGTTCGACGACGAGCGTTGCGTCCGGATCCGTTGCAACGACCGTTGAGGGCACCTGATACTTCAGTGGCACTGAGATGATCTGATCTCCGAATGGACGCGGCGAAACCGATGGTAACGGTGCGGGGCTTCACGGCCCCGCACCGCTGACCATGCCATCACCATCCGTGATGCCGGAAACCGAACCCGGGTCCCCAACTGCCCCAGCTGTCCCAGTTCCACGCCGGATCGTCATAATCCTCCGCGGCGATGCGTTCCTGATCGACGATGTTCTTTGCCTGGTCCGCCTGCTGGTATCGACCGTACGCGGCCTGCGATCCAACGTAGAGGCAATTGCAGTCCTTCGGGTCGGCGTAGACGTAGGTGACGATGTCGCCCTTCGTCCGCCGCGCGAACTTGTCCTTCGGGAGCCGCGCAAGCATGGCAAGCCGAGCGGGCGAGTTCGCCGGCTTCACGATGAACCCGGCCGCGGAGAGCGAGTTCTCCATTTTGGCGATCGACTTCTTCGACTCCGCTGTCGCGGGCGTTGCAAGCAATGGAACCACGGCTGCCGATGCGAGCACGGCGTAAAGCGCTTTCATAGCGAATCTTTGAACAAACATTCCAAGACCTCCTGGTGGCTTCGCACAACAATGGCGCGTTTTTTGCGGATCACTGTCTACGCATAAGTAAACAACTTCCACGGAAGACATGACCACAGACAATACGCGGATGGATACCATACTTTGGTCTTGCCGTTTTATCCGAAGTTCGCGGAACCATTCCTGAACTTGGCAATGAAGCACCGCGTTTAACCTATTCATACGAACGTATGATTTGCGCGAGGCCTTGGACAGGCGATCCAGCCTTCGTCGGGATGCAGCGTCCCGATCCTTCGATCGACAGGAACTCGACATGACCGAAACATCAAACAAGGTCGCCGTCTGCTGGAACGTCAACCGAGAGGGTGACACAACGCCGTCGGATCGGCAGCGGACGTGGTGACACGGTTCGGTACGCGCCCTGCCCAGCTCCTTTTTGGCCTGTTGCTCGCGAGTTGCTCGAACGCGCCCAAGACCGCTGCCCCCCACGACCCGGCCCGGGTCGGCATCGTCACACTGACGTCGGGACCCGTCACCACTACGCAGGAGCTGACGGGGCGAACAAATCCGACCACCGAGTCCGACGTACGCCCGCAGGTCGACGGCATTATTCTCGCGCGTTTATTTCGGGAAGGCACTTACGTCCGCGCCGGACAGCCGCTGTACCGGATCGATCCCAGCCAGTTCCGCGCCAGTCGAGACCAGGCTGCGGCAACGCTGGAGAACTCGCAGGCAACCTATGCCGCGGCACAGGCACAAGCCAGTCGCTACGGATCGCTCACCGATCCCGACGCGGTTAGCAAGCAACAGTTCGACAACACCGTCGCTGCTGCGCGGGAAGCGCGCGCGACGATCCACCTGAGCGCGGCCGCGCTGGAAGCCGCACGTATCAATCTTGGTTACACGCTGATCCGCGCACCGATCAGCGGCCGGATAAGCCGATCGGCGGTTACGCCGGGCGCGCTCGTAACAGCGAGCCAGGCGACCGCCTTGGCCACGATCCAGCAACTCGACCCGATCTATGTCGACCTCGTCCAGTCGAGTGACGCCTTGCTGACCTTGCGGCGTGCGCTGGCGAAGGGAAGCGTGCTGCCGTCGAGCACCACGGTGACGCTGAAACTGCCGGATGGCAGCAGCTATCCGCATCCCGGCACCGTGGAATTCACCGAGGTCACAGTCGACGAGAATGCCGGCACGGTCACGCTGCGCGCACGCTTTCCCAACCCGGAGGGCTTGCTGTTACCCGGCATGTTCGTCCGCGTCGCGGCGCCGCAAGGCGTGACGCCCAACGGTATCCTCGCGCCTCAACAAGGCATTACGCGCGATCCCAAGGGCAATGCCACCGCGCTCGTACTCGGCGCCGGCAATACCGTCGTCGCCACGCCCGTGATCGCGGCCCAGGCGGTCGGCGAGGCATGGCTGGTGACGCGCGGACTGAAACGTGGCGACAGACTGATCGTCGATGGCACCGATAACGCAGTGCCGGGGTCGGTCGTTAGGCCGATCCCGGTGCGACTGCCGACGCTGGTGCAAAACCCATGAGCCAGTTCTTCATCGATCGGCCGATCTTCGCTTGGGTTGTCGCGATCGGCGTCATGATGGCCGGCATCCTCGGCATCACGACGCTGCCGATCGCGCAATATCCCGATATCGCCCCACCCTCGATCAGCATCAGCGCAAACTATCCCGGCGCCAGTGCACAGACCCTGCAATCGAGCGTCACCCAAGTCATCGAGCAGCAACTGACCGGCATCGACGGTTTGCTGTACTTCTCCTCGTCGTCGAGCTCGGCCGGGTCTGCGGCGATCACGGTCACCTTCGCCAAGGGTACCGATCCAGACATCGCGCAGGTCCAGGTCCAGAACAAGGTGACCCAAGCGAGCTCGCGCCTGCCCAGTGTCGTGCAACAGGAAGGCGTGACCGTTGCCAAGTCGAACAGCGACTTTCTGCTGATCGTCGGGGTGTACGACACGACGAACAAATCCACGCAAACCGACGTCGCCGACTGGATGGTCAGCAACCTCCAAGATGACCTCTCCCGTGTCACCGGTGTCGGTCAAACCCAGTTGTTCGGATCGGGGTATGCGATGCGGATCTGGCTGCAACCCCAGAAGCTGGCCGCGGTCGAGCTTATGCCGTCCGACATCGGCGCTGCCGTCCTGGCGCAGAATGTCAACATTTCCGCGGGCCAGCTCGGCCAATTGCCTGCAGTCGTCGGCCAGCAGCTGACCGCGATCGTCAATGCCAAGTCGCGGCTGCAGACCCCGAGCAGTTTCGCAATATCGTCGTCAAGACGTCGATCGACGGTACCGTGGTGCGACTGTCCGACGTCGCACGCGTCGAGATGGGCAGCGACAGCTACATCACCGACGCGCAGTATAGCGGCCATCCGGCGGCAGGACTGTCAATCCAGCTCACGCCTGGAGCCGACGCGCTCAAGACGGCGGCGGCGGTCAAGCTGCGGGTCGCAGAGCTCACCACGCATCTGCCGGCGGGCTACAGGATCGTCTACCCGCGCGACACGACGGATTTCATCAAGCTGTCGGTCGCAGACGTCGTCAAGACCCTGTTCGAGGCGATCGTGCTGGTCGTGATCGTCATGTTCGTCTTCCTGCAGGATTGGCGCGCGACGCTGATCCCGGCGATCGCGGTTCCCGTCGTGCTGCTGGGGACGTTCGGTATCCTCGCGATGTTCGGCTATTCGATCAACACGCTGACCCTGTTCGGCATGGTCCTCGCGATCGGACTGCTCGTCGACGATGCGATCGTAGTGGTCGAGAACGTAGAACGCATCATGGAGGCGGACGGGCTGTCACCGAAGGAAGCGACGTCGAAATCGATGCGCGAGATCAGTTCGGCGCTGATCGGCATCGCCATGGTCTTGTCCGCAGTGTTGTTGCCGATGGCGTTCTTCGGTGGCTCGACCGGCGTTATCTATCGCCAGTTCTCAGTCACCATCGTGTCCGCGATGGTCCTGTCCGTCCTGGTCGCGCTGGTCCTGACCCCGGCATTGTGTGCGACGCTGCTTAAACCCGCGGGGCAGTCCAAGGCCGACGGCAACGGCGTCGGTGCCCGCTTCAACCGGTGGTTCGATCGTGCGACCAACCGCTATGTCGGAGGCGTCGGTACCGTGATCACGCGGCCGATGCTGTACCTGCTGGCTTATGCCGGCATCCTCGTCGTGCTCGCTTTGCTGTTCGTCCGCCTGCCTACCGGCTTCTTGCCCAACGAAGACCAGGGCATCGCGCTGTTTCAATACACGCTGCCGACCGGCGCTGCGCAGTCGCGAACCGACGGCGTGCGCGCGGATATCGAGAAATATTACCTCCAGAACGAAAAGCGTGACGTGACGGGTGTGCTGACCGTCGATGGCTATAATTTCTCCGGTTCATCGCAGAATTCGGGTCTCGGATTCGTGACGTTGGCACCGTTCGACCAACGCACGGGTGCCGCCAATACAGTCGATGCGATCAACGCACGGGCGACCGCCGGACTGGCGAAGATCCGCGACGCACAGATCTATGTGCTAACGCCGCCGCCGATCAGCGGCTTGGGGCAGGCTAACGGGTTCACCTTCGAGCTGCAGAACTCCGCTGGCGTCCCGATCGATAAATTCGAAGCGTTGCGTGACCGGCTGATCGGCGCTGCACGGAAGGATCCGCTGCTCGCCGGCGTTCGTCCGAACTCTCTGGCCGATACGTCGCAACTCAAGGTCACGATCGACGAGGCGAAGCTCGCCGTACTGGGGCTGGCGGAAAGCGATGCCACCGCCACGCTGAGCGCGGCTTGGGGTGGCAGCTACATCAACGACTTCATCGACCGAGGCCGCGTGAAGAAGGTCTATATGCAGGCCGACGCACCCTACCGCATGCTCCCGGGAGATCTCGCCAGCTGGTTCGTCCGCTCGACCTCTGCGGTCAGCAACGGTGGTATCGCGACCGCGGCGACGACGCCGACGATGGTTCCGTTCTCCAGCATCGCGACGACCAGCTGGGAAAAGGGGCCGACCGCGCTCACCCGCTTCAACGGGCTGTCCTCGTATGAAATCCTCGGCAGCCCGGCGGCGGGTGTCAGTTCGGGGACCGCGATGCTGCGGATGGCGGCGCTTTCGCGGCAATATGCGCCGGGCACCAGCTTTGCCTGGAGCGCGCTGTCGTATCAGCAAAACATCTCGAGCGGCCAAGCGCCGATGCTGTACGGCCTCTCGCTGCTCGTCGTGTTCCTCTCGCTCGCCGCGCTGTACGAAAGCTGGACGATCCCGTTCGCCGTCCTGCTCGTGGTCCCGCTCGGATTGATCGGCGCGGTTCTGGCGGTGACGGTCCGCGGGCTCGACAACAACATCTATTTCCAGATCGGCCTCCTGACGACGATGGGCCTGGCCGCCAAGAACGCGATCCTGATCGTCGAGTTCGCGGCCACCGTTCATGCCGAGGGCCGGAATGCCCGCGATGCGGCGGTGGAAGCCGCGAAGATGCGACTCCGGGCCAATCCTCATGACCTCGATCGCGTTCATCGCCGGCACGTTCCCGCTTGCGATCGCCACCGGCGCCGGCGCGAACAGCCGCATCGCGATCGGGACGGCGGTGGTCGGCGGGATCCTGACGGCGACGCTCCTCGCGATCTTCTACGTGCCGCTGTTCTTTGTCCTGGTCGCACGCATTTTCCACGGCGACCCAGCGACCCCGCCCGAACCCGGTCCCGGTCCCGCTCCCAGGCCCGGCAGCATCGAGAGGACCGCCTGATGCGCCGTATCCTGTTCGCGCTTCCGTTGCTTGTCACGGGTTGCGATCTCGCCCCGCACTATCTGCGTCCCGCGATCGATGCGCCGCCGACCTGGCCGACCGGCGCTGCCTACGCGCCGACGACGAACCAGCCCGCCGGTCTTCCCTGGCGCACCGTGATAGGCGACGCACGACTACGGACGCTGATCGAGCATGCGCTCGCCAACAACCAGAACCTGGCGGCGACCGTCGCGAACGTCGCAGAGGCGCGCGCGCAATACCGCGTGCAGCGATCGTCGCAGCTTCCGACCGTGTCGGCGAACCCAGGGGCGACGGTGGATCGGTCGATCACCAATACCACCGGCGACACGCAGACCTTCGCCGCCAATGTCGGCATCAGCAGTTTCGAGATCGACCTTTTCGGACGGCTTAAGAATCTCAGCAAGGCAGCGTTCCAGCAATATCTCGCGACCGATGCGGGAATGCGATCGGCCCGCATCCTGCTCATCGCCGAAACCGCGAGCGCCTATCTGACCTTTGTGTCGGACCGCGACCTGCTCGGGGTAGCGCAGGAGACGTTGAAAAGCGGCAACCGCAGCCTTGCGCTGACCCAGTCGCTGCATGCCGCGGGGCTGGTCGCCGGTACCGATGTCGCCGATGCAGAGACCGTCGTCGCGCAGGCACAATCGGACGTGGAGCAATTCACGACGCAGCTTGCTCAGGATCGCAACGCACTCGCGCTGCTCGTCGGGACGCCGGTTACCGACACGCAACTGCCGACGTCGCTCGGCGACCTCGACGGTACGGTGGCGCTGGTCCCTGCGGGCCTGTCCTCGACGGTGTTGCTGCAACGCCCCGACGTCGTGCAGGCCGAACACGCACTCGAAAGCGCCAACGCGAACATCGGCGCCGCCCGCGCCGCGTTCTTCCCGACGATCTCGCTCACGGGAATCCTCGGTTTTGCCAGCACCGCGCTCGGCGCGTTGTTCACCGGCGGCGCGCTCGGCGCGTCCGGTGCCTCCGCGGCGACGCTTCCGATTCTGGGTGGGGCAAACCGCGGCAACCTCGACTACGCCAAAGCGCAACGCGACTACGCCTTGGCGATGTACCGCTACACCATCCAGACCGCCTTCCGTGAAGTCGCCGACGAACTAGCCCGCCTCGGCACCATCGACACGCAACGCGCGGCCCAGGCGCGGCTCGTGGCAGCGGCATCGACCAGCTATCGGCTTGCAGACGAACAATACAGGATCGGCACGTCGACGTTCCTAGCTGCCCTGATCGCGCAGAGGACGCTGTACGCGTCACAGCAGACGCAGATCGCGATCACCCTCGCCGACCTGCAAAACCGCGTCGCGCTGTACCAGTTCATCGGTGCCGACGGTGGCGCTTAGACAGCACAAGGAATTGAGCATGCAAACTCCGACGTCTTTTGCCCTGACGGTGCTATTGGTCGCAGCGCCTGCATTTGCCAGCACCGGGTTCCACCGCGGGCCGCTACCGATCACGCCGGGAACCTATGTTCGCGCCGGTACGCCGTGCAACGACCCATCGCTTGCCGCGATCTTTGCCTATGATGGCCATGCGTTGTCGGGACCGCATGCCAGCCAGTGTCACAGCACGCTGATCTCGCGCCACGGAGCGACCTATCGCGTCCGAACCACATGCGCGGCGATGGGCGACGGAACCGAAGCACGCGCGCAGTCCGAAACGCAGGTCTTCACGCTTCATTCGCCGACAAGCCTCTCACGCCACAACGATCGCGACGGGGCCGAATATCGGTTGTGTCCCGGCAGTACGCCGCCGGTTCCTTACGGATGACCAAACGCAATCGTTAAATCCCCCTTCCGGAGCACCGTCATGGACAATCCGAAACGTCGTGAATTCCTGATCGCCGCTACTGCGCTCGGCGTCGCGGTCGGCGCTACTGCACATGCTCAGGCCCAAACATACGGCAATCCCGACCTGCCACCCGAAGGCGCCCTGAACGCCGCCAAGAACCCTGCGACCCACGATACGGTGATCGGACCCCAGAACCCGACGCTAGCGGATCAGTTTCCTTCATCGTCGAGCCCCCCAGCGACCGACGTGGACACCTTGCCGATGTTCTGGGCATCGTTCAACAACGCCCACAAACGTATCCAGAACGGCGGCTGGGCGCGTCAGGTCACGCAAGCCGACTTCGCGATCTCGACGACGATCTCCGGCGTCAACATGCACCTCTCCGCCGGTGGCATTCGTGAACTGCACTGGCACCTGACCGCGGAATGGTCGATCATGACGCGTGGTCGATGCCGGATCACCACCATCGATACGGAAGGTCGGGCCAGCGTCGACGACGTCGAAGCAGGCGATCTCTGGTATTTTCCCGCAGGACTGCCGCATTCTCTCCAGGGACTTGGCCCCGAAGGTTGCGAGTTCGTGTTGGCATTCGACGATGGCGCGCAGTCGGAGAACAACACGCTGTTGCTCAGCGAGTTCATGGCGCACATCCCACCAGACATTCTCGCCAAGAACTTCAACGTCCCCGTAGATGCGTTCAAGACGATCCCGCTGAACAGCAAATGGATCTTCCAGGGGCAGGAACCCGGCACGCTCGCCGCCGACCGTGCCGCCGCGCACGTCGTACCGGGCGCCGCACCGGTCATCTTCCACCTTTCCCGATCGAGCCCACGCCACTCCACGACGGGTGGCACGATCCAGATCGCCGACAGCCAGAACTTCCCGATTGCAAAAACCGTCGCAGCGGCACTCGTCACTGTTAGGCCGGGCGGCCTGCGAGAGATTCACTGGCATCCCAACGCCGACGAATGGCAATATTGGATGCAAGGCCAAGGACGCATGACGATCTTCGACAATGGTCCGAAAGCGACGACGATGGACTTCAACGCCGGCGACGTCGGCTATGTGAAGAAAAGCCAGGGGGCATTACATCGAGAATACCGGGACCGGCGACCTCGTCTTTCTCGAGATATTTCGTGCGGATCGCTACGAGGAGGTATCACTCTCGAACTGGCTGACGCACGTGCCGCCGGGCCTCGTCGCACAACATTTGAACATTCCCGCGTCGACGATCACTCATTTTCCCGTCGGCGGACCGGGCGTCATGCCGGTCTAACGCTGATAGCAACAGACCTTCCTAGCTTTGTGGCAGGAAACACGGCAGGCCTTTGGCTCGCCAATAGCTAGAAAGACTGCTCATGTGCTTTTCGGCTACTGCCAGCTTCGTCGCTTCAGGCGTGCTGGCGACGATCGGTGTGGCGACGCTGCGCCACGTTCGCGAGCCACGCGCGCTACTCTTCGCAGCCGTACCGCTGCTGTTTGCGGGGCATCAATTCTGCGAGGGGCTGGTCTGGCTGGCATTCCATGGCATGCTGGGCCGCGTTGCGCTCGACCATGCCGTGCTCCTGTTCATGCTGTACGCCCTGGGCGTCCTGCCAACGCTCATGCCAGCAGCGGTCGCGTTGATGGAACCGCCTGGCTGGCGTCGTATCGCGATCGTCGGACTGACCATAGCCGGCGCGTTCGTATGCGCCTGGAATATCGCGGGGCTGATCCTGTTCCCGATCCATGCCTTCGTCGAACATTTCTCGATCGCATATCGCAACGCGATGACCAGCAACATGATAGTATCGGTGGTCTACATACTGGCGACGTGCGGCGCGCTGTTGCTGTCGAGCCACCGGGTCGTCAGGACGTACGGTGTCGTCAACGTCGTCGGTCTGACGATCGTCCATCTGGTCAAAGGCTACGCCTTCGCCTCGGTTTGGTGCTTCTACGCCGCCATCCTGAGCGTGATGCTGTATTGGCAGTTCAACCGTCGGAAGATCAACATCGGCACACCCAACGACACGTCCCCGCCGCATGCCCCCTTCCTGCTGCCATGGTTGCGAGGATCCCGCTTTGCGCCGGGCCCTCGCCCCTGAGATTCCTTCGCGGATGCACAAAATAAATCAGGCTTTGTAAGACATCCGTCAGCATCGCTTCTCATCTCTAGATAGCTGCAACGATGTAGCGTCAACGGTCGTGAGCCGGGGCATCGCCCTTCGATCAAGACCCGCATGAAGAGAGAGAAACGTCATGGTTACCCTGTCCACACTTGCAGCCCGTAGCGCTGCGCTGATTGTCGCCGCCGCGGTTTCGGGCGGCATTCTGGTCGCCTCGCTCGGCGGTTCGGGCTCGCCTGCTTCAGCGGCAGGACTGAGAGCCTACCCTCCGTGTTCGAAGACGGTCGTCGACGAATGCCAGCAAAGGGTTCTCCCAACCCATGCGGCGAACCAGCACGCGGCCGCTCCCTACATTGCATCATCGACGACTGCGTCGTGAGGGTCTCACGCTATCATCGTCGCAGCCTTGGCTGCGACGATGCTCGCAGGATGCACGACCATGGGGTCGGGTGTCGGCGATTCCAAGGTTCCTGGTGAATCCGCGGTCTTCAACTGGACCGCAAAAAGGCCCACGCGATGGGACAATGACCGCGGTACTCGCCAACGGCACGAGCTACACCGGCCCGTTCTTCCAGGTAACGAGCGAAACGCAGGTCGACGACCTCGCGCCATTATGGCTCGGCTGGGGCGGCATCGGCTGGGGCGGCCGTGGCGGCCGCGGCAATTGGGGCGGTTGGGGCGGGGGTGGTTGGGGCGGCTTCAACGACTGGGGACCGAGCCAGCAGTTCGTCACGCATTACTCGGGCAAGGTGCTCGCGAACCTGCAGGGCGGCGACGGTCGGATGCGCTGTCGGTTCGTTCTCATACGTCCATCAGATGGTATGACTGGCGGCGGTCAGGGTCAATGCGAAGCCCCAACCGGCGGCAAGATCGACGCAACGTTCGCCGCGCAGTAACCGGGTACGGGCGATCCGCCCAACAGGGTCGCCCACATCCCCCGCCCCGCCACTTCAGCCGGGAAACCGGCTAGGCGTCGCTGGGTTAACCGGACTGCCGACGAGGCTCAGCAGATCCCGCATGGCCTGGAGCAAGGCGATTCCATGCGGCCCGGCAATGTAACGCGGTTCCCAGGCGGGCGCGAATTTGTCCTTGTACGCACGCAACCCGCGGAAGCCGTAGAAGCGTTCGCCGTGGCGAAAAATGAAGGCGGCGATCCGCGCCCATGCCGGTGCCAGCCGACGGTCCTCGATACCCGATAACGGCGCCACCCCCCAGCGAGAAGCTCGTATAATGCTGGTCCCTCGCCCACAGCATCAGGTTGGCGAACAAAAAGTCCATCGTCCCCGAGGGCGCATCATCGCGGTGGCGCATGAGGTCGATCGAGATTTCTTCTTTGTTGGGTATCGCCCAGATATTGGCAAAGGCGATGAGCCGCCCCGAGAGTTCGACTACGCCGACGTCGAAATTGCCCAGATACGCGGCATCGAAACGCCCCAGGCTGAACCCCTTCTCCTGCTGCCCCTTGGCGCGCAGCCAATCATCGGAGATGATCGAAAGTTCGGGTAAGATCTCCGCCAGCTCAGCCGCAGGCACGATCCGGAACTGCGCGCCCTTCTTGACCAGCGTGCGTTCCGATCGACGTATTCCGCGAAGGCACGGCCGATCGAGTGAGAAACCGGGGAGATGGACCAGTGCCTCCCTCACCATATTTGACAACGCTCAATCCCATCGACAGTGCCAGATCGAGCGTCGGCGGCGAAATCTCGTAGAGCACGAGGCGGCCCCTGCTCGCGATCGACGAGGTCCCTGATCTGCCATAGCAGATCGTCCCAAGCTCCCCGCGGTCCCACGGGATCGCCCATCACGATCCAGGTAGCGCCTTGCACCTGATACATCAGGAATGCGTCGCGATCCGCGGACAAGATGAAACGCTTGTCGCCGGTCAGCGCGAGCATCGCGTCGCTCCGCAAGGCCTGATCGAGCACCGTCCTTGCAGCAGCCAGATCATCGAGCGGGACAGCATCCAGGCGGCCGACTGCCGTGGGAGCCAGCAGCTTCCAGCCAACGCCGATCCCGAGCACGATCGATACTCCCAGCAGGCCGCGCAGAAACCGTGGTGCATCGGCGTCGAGCGTGAATTGCCACCACAGGTCGTTGGAATAGGGAATTTTGCGGTAAGCAAAGAACCCCGCCCACGTCGCGAGGCCGATGACAGTCGCAACCGATCCGAACCAGGTGAACCCAAATGGTTGGCTGGTCATCGTCGTTCGGCGGTAGAAGCCGTGGCGGGTCCACTGCAACAGACCGGCGAGCGCGAGGCATATGATCGCCTCTTCGTAATCTATGCCCTTCGCGAGCGAAAACACCGCGCCCGCTATCAGTAGCGCGCGGGTCGCGACGAAAGCCCCGTCGAGCCGGCGATACAGCCCCGGCGACAGCAGCAACAACGCCGTCCCCACCAGGCTTGCCGCGACATGGCTTGCCTCGATGAACGGCAGCGGCAGCAGCGACGACAGCACGCCCATGCGATCACGCAACGCCGGCAGCGATCCCGACAACAGCAGCATCCCGCCACCGACGAACGTCGCTGCGCTCAGCACGATCGGCGCCAACCCGCTCGCCACGTCGCGCGCTTCGCCAAGCAGGCGCAACGAAGACCGCACCCGCCTCCCCTCGCTCCACGCCAGCATCGCGATACCGATCGCCAGCGGCAGGAGATAATAGATGACCCAGTAAGCGATCAGCGCCGCGAACAACGGTGCCCGGTCGATCGGCAACAGCGCCAGCATCGCCGCCTCGAACACGCCAATCCCGCCCGGCACATGCGCGACTACAGCCGCCGCGATCGCGCATGCGTACGCCAGAAGAAACAGCGGGAGCAGCGACGGGGATAGATGCGGGATCAGGACGAGCAATGCCGCGCTGGAGAACAGCACGTCGAGCACTGCCACCCCGATCAGCGCAAACGACTGTCCTGGCCGCGGCACGGGCAGTTCAAAGTCCAACACGAGGACTGGCTGCCGGACCCTGCCTGATATCCAGACGGTCGCCACCCCTAGCAGCAATACCGCAATACCAAGCCCACGAAGGCCAGTGACGCCTAATGTATGTCCTATGACGACGAATGGCGTCGCATCGAAGGCGGCTGCAACCGCCGCAACGGTCACGATGCCGGCCCAGAACGCCACACTCGCGATCCCGATCACCTTGGCGATGCTGGGGCCATCCAGACCCGCGCTTACGTAGGCGCGGTATCGCACCGCACCACCCGTCAAGAGCGGCATTCCGAGATTGTGACTGAGCGCGTAGCTGGTGAACGACGCGAATGCTGCCGTCCGCCATCTTTGCGGATGCCCTACCACGCGGAGCGCCAGCACGTCGTAAAACGTCAGCGCCAGATAACTACCGGCAGACAGGGCCAGCGCGGCAACGATCTGCGTGATCGAAAGCGTGTGCACCGCATGCCGGACATCGGCAAAACTGATGTCGCGCGTCAGTTTTTCGAGCGAGACAAAGCTCAGCGTGATCAGCACGCATCCGACTGCGATGCCCAGAGCGAGCCGGTGACGAACGAACCACGCGCGAAGGTCAGGCACCCGGCATCCGATCGACCCGCGTCCAGATTTGCGATTTGCAGAGCAGCCCGCCGAGGATGCACCCCTTGATCTGCAACACGTTCGCCGACGTCTGGACGATTTTCGAATATAGGTGCTTGCCCATGTCGACGACGAAGACCGTTCCCGACCAGGCACCGGACTCGGTCCGCTGGTAATTCTCCAGCAACTCGGTTCCGACAAGCGTGTCGGTACCGCCATCCCTGGCATCCGACTGCGCCAGCGGGTTGGCCCAAGCGATCCATCCACACAGCTTCGCACCGCACGGCCCGGTCCGGACCACGACGGTCCGCATCGGATTGATCCACATGCCCTCTACGGACGGATTGCCAGCGGCGGGACTGCCAGCCGGAGCACTGCTTTGCGCCATCGCGGTTGACGGTACGCCGACCACAAGAGCAGCCATTAAGACGACGATCCACGACCTCATGAGAGACTCCTCGACTGATTGTCGAAGAATGCTACCGCGACGCGTCTTGCCCCAGCCTTTGCCGCGGCTGAACAATCGGTAATGAAACGTCGGAAGATCAGGAATTGACGGCAATATCCCTCAGCAACGTTGCCGCGACAAGAGTGGTATCTTCATCGAGAAAATGATCCCCGGGCAGGCTGACCTGATGAACGTTACCGCTGTCCCAGCCTTTGCAGAGACTCTCTGCTTCGGCGTGGCCACGAATACATAGGACTGGCACCCAATCGAGCCGCCGGGCCGCAGGCAGCGCCGAACCGTCGTTCTCGAATTCGAAGATCCCTCCCGGGGTTGCGCGCAACAGCATCGTCTTGCTCGGCACGATCAATTCGACGACGGGAACCCGTACACGCAATTGGCGCGGCAATGTCTGGAGACCGACCAACAATGCGTTCGCGCCGAACGAATGGCCGATAAGGACGACCCGCCTTGCCCCGGGCAACGCGAGCGCTCGAATAACGGCATGGCGGACGATGGTGCTCACCTGATCCGGTGAACGTCTGTGCGAAAATGCGGTGAGCGAATTGACGCCGATCACGGTGATTCCCTGCCCCGCAACGTGCCGCATGATCGAGCGCCCCATCCCAGCGTTCAGTCCAGTGTCGCCCGAAAAGAATACGGCAACCGTGCCGGCCTCGGACGGTGGGGCGGGCGCGCTTGCCGGCACGAGAAGATAGATTGGGCCGTGCAGATAACCGAGATACCAGGCGAAGCCCGCGCTGCCGATCGATAGCAGGCTAAAAGCCATCAGCACTATTGTGACGCTACGCCGAAACCGGGATCCTGGAAGGCGTCTCATTGCGATCATACTCGTCCGGTCAAGAGTTCAGGGTATAGGTGATGAGGAAGCAGGCTGCTGTCAGCAGCAGCATCGCGACGATGAAGGCCCCGTCGGCCAAGCGTTCCAGCCGGTACAATCGGACCCGGGACTGGACCACGCAACGCAAAATACGAAGCCAGCGTGGTGATCAGGAACAGCAGCGCGTCGCCCGAGAGCAGATCGTCAACGATCGTTTGTTTGCCACCCATCGCGATCGACACGTGCAGCAGTTCGATGCCGGTCAGGCAGACGCCGACCATCATCGCAGCGATCGGGCAGATCAGCCGGCACGTCTCCTCATCCAACAGGATCTCAAGCCGGGGCGAGCGCACATGCCGCGCATGCGGCGGGGCTTTACGAAGATATTCCATTCAGAATGTCAGGCTGAAGCCGACGGCCCCGGACCATTGGTCGGCCCTGCCAACATCGGCGACGATCGGGGACCGGGCATAACTGCCGAGTAAGCGGGAATAGCCTATTGTGCCAAATACACCGAACCCATGCGTCAAAGTACCGCGCAGCGTGTGTGCCGCGAGCAAGGCAAGGTTCCAGTCCTTCCAGCCTGCCTTGCCCGCGCCGTCATACGCCCTAAGCCCGCTGGCGAGGCTTTGTGGCGCCGTCACGTCGTAATAATAGGCGCCGAAACGACGACCGACGTGATCGGCGCCCGCCGAAAGACTGACGTAGTCCTTGTGCGACAGTGGAGTCGCGTAGCTGATCGCGGGGCTGAATACCGACCCGCCATATGCCCCCGATATGTCGTGCTGCCATGTGACGTTAGCCGACAGCGTGTCGTAGGGACTGGTAACTACTCCGGTCCGCTGGATGCCCGCCCAGACGCCGGGCTCCCACGCAGTTCTCAGGTCGCCCAGCGCTGCGACCTGCCGGTTGCCGATCCGCGACGTTCGATCGAGCCGTACGTTCAGGATCGGTCCCACCTGAAGCTTCCATCCCGGCTTGCCGTCGTCAGGAATGAGATCGACCGATAGCGAGGTACCCTGCGTGCTGAAGGAATAGCCCGCGACCTGCCCCTGCACCGCGACGCCCGGTATGACCGTCATGTCGCGCGATCCGATATATCGCGGCGTTATCGCCGGGCCGACCGCGATCGTGAGCCGGTCCTTGCCGAGGTCGGTATCGTCCACCGCACGCGCAGGTAGATCCTGCGCCACGGCAGCGCCGAGGACACAAGGCCCGCATAGCATCACGGACAACAGTGCGGCCAACCTCATGATCAAATCCTTCTTTCGACAGGAACTGCCTTGCGGGTCCGCGCACTACCGCGTGCTGACCGGAACATTAGCGAAAGTTCATGCCCCCCGCCCGAAGTCCGCGCGGAATAAACCTCTGTATGATCCCGTCCCCATCGTGCTTCGGGCATCGCCGTATCGAGACGCCGGGATCAGGAGCGATACGATGACTTCGACTTTGCATGCCGCGGACCGCATCGCGCCAAGGACCGCGATCCTGCCCGCGCAACGCGCGCCAACAACCGCGGACGAGATCAACCACCGCATCGCAAACAGTCTGCAGCTGCTGGCGGCCATGGTCTCCGCCGAAGCCCGCACCGTTGCCGATCCCGCGGCTCAGGCGGCCCTCGACATGACAGTTCGTCGCATCGCCGCGATCGCGCGAGTCAACCGCCAACTCTATCAGCAGTCCGCAGTCGCGACGATCAACCTCGATATCTACTTGAGGGAACTAGGCGGCGATCTTGAAGGCAGCTTCGGAAATATCGGCGCAGGTCGCAGGATCCGCGTTATAGCCGATCCGGTCTCTGTGAAACCCGATCATGCCTCCTCCGTCGGCATTCTGGTATCCGAGCTCGTCACCAATGCCTGCAAACACGCCTATGCGCCTGACGCACCCGGTGACGTCCATGTTCGCCTGGCGGGATCGTCACGCGGATACCGCCTCGAAGTCGAAGACCGCGGCAATGGCAAGGGCGCATCGTTCTTCGGTAATAGCGGCCTCGGCCAGCGCCTGGTTGAAACCATGGCGGTGCGGCTTGATGGCAGGCTTGTCCATGAAGATGCGAAGCCGGGTACCAGACACGTACTACACGTCTCTCATGCATAGCGACGTTTGCGAGGTCGTGACTTCTTAGAAACGCATCAATAACCCGGAAGAGTACGATAATACCTTGGTTTGCATTACGACTCTCAAGTCGTTCGGCCATGACATCGTCTACCCCGGAGTAAAATACCCTGGGCAACGCGGAGACAGTCATGACGAACATCGTTGAAGGCCTGAGCCGGCGCAATATCCTATGCGGCGCAGGAGTTGCTTCGATCGGCGCTGCGCTGTGCCCATTCGCCGCAGAGGCAGCCAGTGTTGACGTGCCAGCCCCCTTGCCGGCGTCGCAATCGGCCGATCACGCCACGGAAACGATGTCCGTGGACGCTATCGACGCGCTCGAAGGGGCGTATGGCCGCCAGCATGGTCTGCGGCGTAATCACACCAAAGGCGTTGGCGCACTTGGCTATTTTATCGGCAATCCCGATGCTCAACGATATTCGCGATCGTCGCTATTCTCAGGACGCAAGCTAGAAGTCGTAGCGCGGTTCTCGATCGCGGGCGGGGGATCCCACCGTGTCAGACAAGGACCTGAGCCCGCGCGGTATTGGGCTCGAGTTCCGGCTGCCTGGCGGCGAACTACATCACATGACGATGCTGCATACGCCGATGTTCTTCGCCCTGATGCCAAAGACGTTCATCGACAAATTTATTGCGCTCAAGGTCGATCCAGCTACGCACGGTCCCAATCAGGTCGCATTCAAAAGTTTCCTGATGAGCCACCACGACAATGATGCTCAGTTTGCATTTCTTCATCAGAACAACCCACCACCAAGCTATGCCAACTGTGCGTTCTTCGGCATTCATACGTTCCGGTTCATCGATGCGAACGCCAAGGAGACGATCGTACGATTCAGGTTCCAGCCGCATGATGGCGTAAAATACCTATCCAAAGCCGCCTTCGACTCGGCGTCCGACGAGTTCCTGATCCCGGCATTGTTCGAGCGCGTGAAGAGCAGTGCGATAAAATGGGATATGATCGTCAGCCTCGGCGAGCCCGGTGACACGCTCGACGATCCGACGATCCTGTGGCCAGCCAGCCGATCCGAGTTCAATGCCGGCACGCTCGTTCTGGAGACCGCGACGCCCGATCCGCAGGCAGGAAGCTACAAGATCAACTATGACCCGTTGATGATGTCCGGCGGGATCGCCGCGACGAACGACCCGGTCCTCCTGTTCCGCTCGCCATCCTACGCCATCTCACACGAAAGACGGCTGCGCGAGCTGTAGGCAAACGCTACAAGCGGGGCGCATCATACAGGGGCGCCCCGGTAGGCCGGCCATCGCAATCATGCGCGACCGAGCATGTATCCTACGCCGCGCACGGTCTGTACGGCTAATGCAACATCTTCTGTTTCCAATCGCTTACGCACCCGGTGCACGTACACCTCGACAGCATTCGACCCCAGCACGTCGCCTGAGCCGAACAGCTGGTCCTCCAGCATCCGCTTCGGCACGACATGATCGAACCGGCGCATCAAAAGCTCGAGCAGCTCTCCTTCCCGAACCGACAGGTCGAGCATGCGGTCGCCCGTGCGAAACTCGCGCGTGGCTGGATCGAGCGACAAGTTGCCGGCAACGATCCGCTGCCCATCCGAGCGCGTGTCCCGACGGAGCACCGCCTGCACCCGCGCGTGAAGCTCGTCGAAGTGGAACGGCTTCACGATATAATCATCCGCGCCCGCGGCCAGACCCTCGACCCGGGCTTCGAGTGCACTGCGACCGCTGACGATCAGGACGGGCTCGCTCCGATGCTCCGCCCGCAGTCGCCGCAGCAGGTGCAAACCGTCCTCATCGGGTAGCCCCAGATCCAGGATCGCCATCACATACCCGGTCGTCCGCAGCATGATTTCGGCATCCAGTACGCTATGCGCCAGATCGGCGTGAATATGACGTCGCGCAAAGGCATCGCGCATGCCCTCGGCCAGCACGACGCAATCCTCGACAATCAGGACGCGCATGATCGAGGCCTCACACATTGGACCGTTGCAATAGGATAAAGATATCCGCGGAAAGGGAAGATGGCTTCAACTCCGGCAATTATACCCGGTGATCATGCAGCAATGATCCGGTGCCTTTCGTGATGGGAACATTACGGTTTACCAATGTCGCCCCTCAACGATCCTTTATCCCATCGATGATGCTTTCAATCATACCTTGATGCAGGCTGCCGCCCCGAGATCTCATGAGATAACATTCAAAATATGAGTTCTGCTGTTTTTTTTGAGGTATCTGCTGTGCGCTATACGAAACTATTCGCGGCACTAGTTGCATTGACGAGCTATACCGGCCTGGCTCAAGCGCAAGATAACAATCTTGCAGAGCCTGCGGCGAACGACGAACCCATCGATCTGACATCGCGTCAGGCGCCTTGGGGGCGATCCGATATCGATGTCAGTCGGAAGGATCGCCTCTACTCGGTCGATGCTTCGTCGAGCTTCGTTGCAGTGACGGACCCTGTGCGCGGCAGACTGCTCGGTTTCATTCCGCTCGATAAGGGCGTTGGTCTATCGGCCGTGGTCGAACCGACGCTGAACTTCGCGCCAGACGGGCGGACGCTTGCAATAAACCTGGCGCGATCCAGCACGGTCGCATTCCTCGATACGCGGACGAACAGCGTGCGGCGTAGCGTGATCGTGGCGGGCATCCCGGCAGGCGCATTCTACACGCCAAACGGCAAAGAGGCGTGGATTCCGGTTCGCGGCGCAGACTATATTTCCGTCCGCGATGCAAAAACTCTTGATGAGCTTGCCAGGGTTGCCATTCCGGAGGGTCCCGGTTTGATGACTTTTTCGAACAACGGTCGCTACGCCTATGTTTGCGCAATGACGGGATCACGCATGATCGTCGTCGATACCGGCAAGCGGGCGATTATCGATCGCGTAGCCAACAGTTCGAACTCATGCTCGAGCATAGCATCCTCTCCCAATGGGCGGCAGGTCTGGTTTACGGCCAAAGAGGCTGGCCAGGCGGTGGCCTTGTCAACAAAACCGCCATTCGCGGTCCTGCGCACGGTCGATACCGGTCCACGCAGCAACGCCGTGAACTTCGTGAGCAACGACGACGGGCAGTTTGCCTACGTGTCCGTCGGCGGGCTTGGCGTCGTGAAGGTGGTCGATACGGATACGTTCGATACTGTCGCGACATTGCCGGTAACTGGAATACCCAAGGGTCTCTGGCCGTCGGGCGATGGCAGCCTGATGTACGTGGCTCTTGGCAACCGCAATGCGATTGCCGTGATCGATACCGTCAAGCAGAAGCTGATAAATTCGCTGCCTGTCGGTCAGCCAGCACAGGCCGTCGCCTATGTGCCATATGCGATCCGATCGGGGCACGGGTTGGTCAATTTGCAAGCCACCGCCCAAGGCGCATCGTCTAGTGCGCCGGCGGCGGGGTCAGATCGGTAGTTGGCCGCCCGAAGTCGTCCGCCTCGACAAACGCATCGAGGCAATCAGGCCGGGCTTTCCGTCACTCAGGCTTGCATCGCCGTCATGAAGTCGGGCGACCGCAGCCACCAAGGCCAGGCCGAGGCCGGTGCCGCTGTTCGGATTGGCATGATCGAGACGACCGAAACGGCGCATCGCAAGCGTCCGCTTTGCCGGGGGAATACCCTGCCCCTGATCGGCAACACTGAGGATGACGTCGGTCCCGTCCGTCTCGATCGCTAGCGTGATAACCCCAGCACCGTATTTCAACGAGTTCTCGATGAGATTGCCAACAGACTGGGCAAGCAGTTCCCGGTGGACGGGGGTCAGTATCGCTGGCGCTGGCGACACACGCAGGACCCGCCCTTGCTCCTCGACGATTGGACCATAGATTTCGGCGATGACCTGAAGTTCGTCATAAAGGTCGGTTTCGACGAAAGTTTCCATACCAATGCCGGCCTCGGCTCGCGCAATCCGAAGTGCCGCATCGACGATCGTCAGGACGCGTTCCCCCTCGACAAGAGCTATGCGTACATCGCCCTGCGCCTTTTCCTCCACGAGCATGGCAACTCGTTCGAGCGCCGCGCGCTGTCGAGTCAAAGGCGATTTGAGATCATGCGCCAAGCTGTCCGTGACGATCTTCAACTCCCTGACCAGCAGTGCGACCCGGTCGAGCGTCTGGTTGGTGGCGTCCGTCAGGGCGGCAAATGCATCCTTTGCAGGACCAGCCGGAACACGACGATCAAGATCTCCCTGCCGAACCGCTACCAGGGTTGCGACCGTCCCCCTCAACCGGCGTCTGACCATCCAGGCCGCAAGCCAGGCCGCGACACCGGCAAACAGGACTGCGAGTAGCAGCCCGATCGCAGCAGCACGTTTCAGGAAGCCCAATACGCGCGTCTCGTTCTCGATAACGCCGCCCGTCAGCAGCCTTTCGCCCGTGGGCAGCGACGTCGCGCGAACCCACATTCGCTCAACCGCAACGTGATTCGATCGCACCAGCGCAACCATGACGTGCCGGTCGCCGACCGTGACGGCGTCGGGCCAGTGCGTCAGGTTGCCTGCCAATGGGCGCCCCTGCGCATCGGCGAGCAACAGAACGGCGTCCGTCGGGATCATGCGCCGCCCGCGCATCTGGACCGCGTCCCGAAGTGCTGGCACCCCGCCCCGTGCATAGGTGAACAGCAAATCGTCACGCAGCACGTCGGCGCGTGCAGACTCGGCCTGCTCGATTTGTCGATGCACGACTGTTCGCGTCACGAGCAGCAATCCCACCCCCGCGGCAACCTGAAGCAGGAAGACCAGCGACGCAAACCGCATCGTGGTGGATCGCCAGTTCAAGGCGAAGCGCTCAACCGGTAGCCGACGCCGCGCACGGTATGCAGGAGAGGCTTGGCCGACCCCGCATCGACTTTCTTGCGAAGCCGGCTCAGGTGGACGTCGATGACGTTCGTGCCTGGGTCGAAATGATAGTCCCAGACGCCTTCCAGCAGCATCGTCCGCGTGACGACCTGATCGCAGTGGCGGAGCAAAAACTCCAGCAGGCGAAACTCCCGAGGCTGGAGGTCGACGACTTGTCCGGCGCGTTTCACGCGGCGAGTGAGCAGATCGATTTCGAGATCGTCGCACCGTCGCGACGTATCGACACTTGCCGCCGAGGCACTACCTCGGCGGACCAGGAGCCTAATGCGTGCGAGCAACTCGGCGAAAGAGAATGGCTTGGCCAGATAATCATCGCAACCTCGGGTCAATCCATCGATGCGATCCCTCTGGCAGGCCGCGTCCGGACAAGATGATCACCGGCGTTACGACCCCTGCCGCACGCAAGGCGGCCAGTACTGCCATGCCGTCCATGCCTGGCATCAGCCGATCGAGGACAATGCAGTCATAACTGCCATCGGTGGCGTGAAATAGTCCGTCCCGGCCATTAGCAGCGCGATCAACGACAAAATTCTGTTCATCGAGTCCGTTGCTCACATACCGCGCAGTCTCGTCATCGTCCTCGATAATCAAGATTTTGTTCGTCATGACACGGCCTATTCCCATTGCTTGCGAGCGATGACGCGCGGCTGTCGATAATCAGATGGTGTTGGGCTGGTGCATTCGATGATGCGATCAGCGTCATGATCATAGCCTCGTCGGCAATTCCATTGATCCATACCTGTGTATGATCGAGGAAGAAGATGAGTGATGCCACTACGCGACGCAGGCGCTGCAGATCGCAACGCAACAAGACACGGCCAAGTAATCAATGGATGCTGAATCCAACCATATGTTAAGAGCGCTAATCTTATGATTGGTCATGGTCCGTCGAGAGGCGTAGCATTCTGCCGATTGCGATCAAACGATACTGATCGCGGCGGGAGGCTGACTTGCGCGGAGATATCCAATCGAGGCGGCTGGCACGCCAGTTTTACATGATTGCCGCGGTGGTGCTTGCCTTGGCGATATTTGCGCTCGACGTGCTGAGCCCGCTGCAAGGCGCCGCTGCCGTGCTCTACACCACGGTCATCCTCGTCGCCGCGCGCAGTCACGATCGACGGCTGATAGTCCTCGCCGGCGGCTTCTGCTTCGTGCTTTCGCTTGTCGGCTATTATATCAGCCATTGGGGCTCGACCGACGATTCCCCCGCCATGCGCCTCGGCGTGAGCCTGATCGCGATCGGCATCGCAACCGTCCTATCCGCCCGTCATCAAACCATGACCGAAGCAGGTGCTCGGTCCGATGCCCGCTATCGCTCAATCTTCAACGCCGCCGGCTTTCCGATTTGGGAAGCGGACTGGTCGGTCGCGCACTCGCTGCTGAAGGGTACCGATCAACCGACGGTTGCATTCATCCGTGATATTTCGCCAACCTCGAGGATCACCGACGCCAACGACGCTGCGGCCCGCCTGTTCGGTCTCGACCGCAAAGAGGATCTCGTCGGCGGCAGCATGGAGCATTTTCACACGCCGGAGGCGGAAGCCGCGTTGGCACGGATTTTCAGCAGCCTGATGACCGGGCAAAACCAGATGGAGGAGGAGGTCCGGTTCAGGACGCATAGCAAGGGAGCATATCGACGTCGTTCTGCGTGTTTCGGTTCCCGTTGCAGAGCAAAGATGGACGCGGATCCTGGTAATGGCGATCGACGTGACGGATCGAAACCTTGCGCAAGCAAAGTTTGAAAAATCGCAGGCTCAACTGATGCACGTGTCGCGCGTGACCACGTTAGGCCAGCTTGCCGCGTCGATCGCGCATGAAGTCAACCAGCCGCTGGCAGGCATCATAAACTATGCGAAATCAGGGCGACGCTGGCTTGTCCGCGATACACCGGACCCGGCAGAAGCACTCGATTGCCTCGACCACATTGCCAAGGACGGCAAGCGCGCCGCCGACGTCATCAGTCGGGTGAGGACGCTTGCACAGAAGACCGCGCCGAACTCCGAGCATATGAGCCTTCAACCACTCGTGGATGAAACAATCGCACTGCTTGGCCGGTCCCTGTTAGCAAGCGGGGTCACCGTCAGCATATCGGCCCCGCCGTACGTACCGGCGGTAATGGGTGACCGAGTTCAGATCCAACAGGTATTGATGAACCTCCTGCTGAATGCGGAACAGGCGATGCGGTCGACTCCGGTCGGGCACCGCGACTTGTGCATCGAACTCACGGTGGAGCGCGACAAGGTGCTGATAGAAGTATCGGATTGCGGCGCCGGGATCAGCGGTGACGCAGCGCAAAATCTGTTCTCGCCATTCTTTACGACCAAGCCGGACGGGCTCGGCATGGGTCTCTCGATCTGTCGTTCGATCGTCGAAGATCATGGCGGTTCTCTTTCGGCGACCAATAATCTGGTCCGCGGGGCCACCTTCAGGTTCCGGCTGCCGATCGCGGAAGCCGAGGGACGGGAGGCTGCGTGATGTCTGACACTCCTCCTGGATGCGTTTGCGTGATCGACGATGACGACAGCCTGCGCGGATCGATTGGCAGCCTTCTTCGCTCGAGTGGGTTCGTCGTGGCGCTGTATGGCAGTACCGACGCGTTTCTGGCAGCAGGTGTTCCTGCGGTTGCCGCATGCCTGGTGCTCGATATACGTCTACGCGGCGAGAGCGGGCTGGACTTTCAGGATCGCCTGCTAGCCGACGGGATCACGATCCCGGTCATACTCATCACCGGGCACGGCGACATTCCGATGACGGTCCGTGGCATGCGCGCAGGCGCGATCGATTTTCTGCAAAAGCCCTTCGAGGACGAAGACCTGACTGTCGCCGTAACCAAGGCGATCGAAACGGATCGTTCACGTCGTTTGGTTGCGGCAAGCGCTGCCGTGCTGCTTGACCTCTATCGCGGGCTGACGCCACGGGAGCAGGAGGTCATGGGTTTCGTCGTCACGGGCTTGATGAACAAGCAAATCGCGGCCCGTATGACGCTGTCCGACATCACGGTAAAGATTCACCGCGGCAGTTTGATGCGCAAGATGAACGCCCAGTCCCTGGCCGATCTGGTGCGAATGGCGGAGCTGCTCGGCATCCGCGACGACAGTATTCACAGGTATAACGCTTGAGTATGATTCAACGGACGCCGATGGTCAGCTAACCGTGATGTTCTAACACGATAAAATCTTGACCGTGGAGCATGGTGTGTCTGGTTTACCGACTATCGCGATCGTTGATGACGATCCCGGCATTTTACGCAGTATCGACAGTTTGATCAGGTCCGCGGGTATGACCGGCACGGTGTTCGATTGCGCCGAAGCCTTTCTCGAAGCGCCTGGACATAGCCATTTCGATTGCCTGGTAACCGATGTGCACATGTCCGGCATATCCGGGCTGGACCTGCGGGAAGAATTGATGCGACGCGGATCGCCGCCGCCGACGATCATCATGACCGCTTTCCCTACCCCCCGCCTTACGCGAACGTGCGCAGAGAGATGGCATTGGCGCGTTCCTGACGAAGCCTGTCGATCCGGACGAACTGCTGGCGACAATTACGGCAGCGTTGAGCGCCACGAGGACAACCGAGACAATGCTGTAAGTCCCTAAACGAGCATTCCTCGCGTGCGGAGCCACCCGGAATACCAGGAAGGCCACACCCCCCGTCGGCGTGTTTGGCGAGCCCATACCGAACCCGTGACCGCCGCTCGCGAGACGGTGCAGCTCGACGGGGATGTTCGCCGCCCGACACGCGTCTGCCATAATGATCGTGTTCTGCGGATTCGAGATCGGATCATCCACCGCCTGGACCAGGAAGATCGGCGGACATTTCGCCCGGACATGCGTCTCGACCGACCATTCGGCACTCTCGGCGGCGCTCGGTCTAGAACCGATCAGCACGCGGCGCAACGATGTGTGATCATAGGGCGGTTGCAACGTGATGATCGGATAGATCAGCGCGGCATCCTGCGGTCGTCCCGAAAACGCATCGATCGCGTCGGCCGGCGGGTAGGAGGCAAAGCCGGAGCGGGTTGCCGCGAGCCCCATGAGGTGTCCGCCCGAAGAGAACCCCAGCACGCCGAGCCTGGACGGGTCGATCCTCCACGTGTCAGCGTTCGCCTGTATCATTCGTAGTGCCCGTTGTGCATCCTGGAGCGGCGCCAACGGTCCTGCATTCCAGCCCTCCCCGGGCAGGCGATACCGCAGAATGAACGCGGTAATGCCGTGGGCTGCCAGCCAACCTGCTGCCGGCCTTGCCTCGCTTGCCATTTCGATCCGCTTATAGCCTCCACCGGCGGCGACCAGCACCGCTGCGCCGTTGGGGCGGCTCGGCGCAACCATTTCGATCGTCGGCATCACGATATTCGTCACGGCGCCCGTCGCACCGATTAACTCAGCGCCGCTCGGTCCCCCACCTTCGGGCGGACTACGCCATAGCGGTATGCCAGCCGCCGAGGATGCAGTAGCGCTCGTTCCGCCGAGTATCGGCGCCAACATTGCAGCTCCCCCTGTTACGAGAAGCGTTCTGCGATCAAGCATTGCGAACTCCCTTACAATAGTGCGGCAAATCATGCGACGATCAAACAAACGCCGATCGCTCCATCGTGACGTCAACGATGCACAGAGACGCATATCGCTGCGACTTCGGTTATCACGTGGGCACAAAGCATCAATAAGCTGCCACTTTCGCGCCATCTGTACTGAATTTATTTCTTACGACTTAGTATTATACGGGGTAACGCTACACCTAAGTATACTTTTCCAACCCGGCCCAACTGGATAATTACCGGTTTGTCGGGCAGTCTTCCCCCTCCCCCCCACGGACTGCTCGACACCCCTCAACGCCGCCTCGGTAGATGGGGGGCGTTACGGTGATTTTGCCCCCAGCGGACTCCCGCCTCCTGGCGGCGACTGCGCCATTGATATCCAGCAAGATCAAGAGGTGGACGATGCGAATTGCCCTTTTTGCGGCCAGTGCGACCCTCCTTCTGATGTCCTGCGCCGACGGTGGCAAACTGCCGCGCTGCGGTGACGGCTACAGCGTTGCGTCGCCCGCGATCGGGAAGGCATTCATACGCGATTTGACCTCACGCCTTGCCGGACCGGATCGTGAGAACACAATCGCCGAGGCGATCCGGCAGATGCGATCGAAGGATCCGACCATTGCAACAGACGACGTCGTCGACGTCATCATCGCCGCCGATTGCCCGAACGTCACGGCGCGCGCCGATGCCGACCGGTCATCGGATCTTGCTCACGTCGCGGCGCTGAGGGAACAGGTTTACGCGCTCCTCGGTGAAGCCGCAGCTCCCTGATCGGGATCGTCGCAGCCCCCCTTTTTTCAGAACGTCGTCGCAGGGCGCGGACAGCCATTCCCTAGAAACGCCAAATTCCGAGACGTCACGTCCCAGCATCGCGAGGTACAGATGACCCGTCCCGACATCACGCTACCGACCCCGAACGATCGGCTGGAGACCTCGTTTCTTGAGAATTATCGAGCTACTCGGATTTATACGCTCGCGCGGTACCGGCGAAGCAGCGGAAGATATTGTCCAGGAACTCTGGTTGAAGGCTCGCTGGACGGATGCAAGGGTCCAGACGACACCTCTTCTCGATGACCCCCGCGCGTTCCTTTACCGCATGGCTATCAACCTCGTTGCCGATCATTACCGCACTAGACTTCGCCGGCAGCGGCGTGATGGCCTCTGGGTGGAGTGTACTGGACCAGTAGCAATCGGCAGTTTCGAAGCATCAGCCGAAACGACCTTGATCGTCCGCGAGCAACTCAGCGCTGTCGAAGGCTGGCTGACCACGATGGGCGCGCGCGCATCCGCCATATTCAAGCGCTATCGTATCGAAGGTGCCAGCCACGCCGAAATTGCACGGGAACGGGGCATCACGGTGAGCGGCGTCGAGAAGCACCTCTGCCGATGCTATCGCGCGCTGGAGCATTTACGCTGCGACCTCGCAGTTTAGATCCAGCGACAACGCCGCGGCGTACCTCGCATTACAGGGTTCAAGGATCGGGATATAAGGATGCCGCCCCCCAGCAAAACTGTACCAGCGCAGTTGCGCGCGATCCTTCAATTCGACGCGTATGCCGCCTTGATCCCTTTGCCGGGTATGGCGCTGCTGCTGTTCGGGGGAGTCCAGCTCCATGAGCAGATCGCCGCTGGAATTGCGGCGGGCGCAGCCTATTCCGTCGGCTTTGGCGTAACCAAGAAATTTTGGCGAAGTCGTAGCTACGCAGTGGTTCTTACCGGCACTGGTATGACGGCGGTGGCGTTCATTGGCACGCTTGTCGGCAATGACCCGATCGTCGAGCTTGCCGCCACCGCTATACTGGGCGCGTGCTGCGGCGCGCTATCACGCCGTAACGCAGACCATTGGTGGGCGTGCCTGCAGATCATCATCGCCTTTCTGCTGGCCGCAAGCTTCCCAGGTACGGTTACGGATGGGGCGCTTCGTGCCGCAATCGTTGCCGGAGGTGCGGCGCTTCAGTGCGTCAGCGTCATGGCGATGATACATCTCATTGGCGAACCCCGTCCGACAATTCCCGGCCCCGCCGATCATTCGAGCACGGTCGAAGTCCGATTTCACGCGTTGCGCGCGGCCATCTGCATATCGGTCGCACTCCTAGCAAGCCGAACGGCTGGCTTCGCCCACAGCTATTGGGCGCCCATGACCGCGATGCTCGTTCTGAAGCCGGGACTGCGTGATACCGCCGGCCAGGGACTGGAACGTATCGCCGGGACAATCGCAGGGATCATCGTTGCGTCGGGCCTGACGCGTATCGCACCCTCCGACGCCTGGACGGCAACCTTTGCAATCCTCACAGCGAGCGTTTCATTCGGTCTCCAGCAGGCACGATATGCCGTGTTTAGCGCAGCCATCACGACCAGCGTTCTTCTGATGATCGCTTTGGCGGGTGGAGCCTTACCAGGCGCAGACCGGGAAAGGCTGCTGGCCACGTTGCTGGGTGGGGCGATCGCCTTGGCCGGTGCCGCAATCGCCCCGCGCCGGCGCACCAACAAGAACAGCGGCGGCGATCACCTTTGAACGAACAGTCCATGCATGTGAGGAGACCGCAGCATCGACCCCCGTTCCAGTAACGGAGCACCGAGAGAGATGTACACCCCCACCGGACTCGTTCCGTTGCTGGAAACCCTACGCTGATACAAGATCGTGCTGACCGTATAATGAAATGCGTCGTTCCGAGGCGAACGACACGTATCGACGACGATCGGCACGAGATCGCCCTTTCATGCCTATCAATAGATTTTGCCTGATCACTATACAGGTTAGATTTTCAGATATGTTGATTGATATACCTTTGTATACTTGGGCAGCACCCGGACATTCTAATAGATGGAACCTATTAGCACGCATAACGGACGCAATCACACGCTTGCTAGTGATACCCACAACCGATACTTGGCCAAGAAAGATCATCCTCCATGAAATTCCGGTCCAAACTCGTGCTTGCAGCCAGTGCTTTACTGGCGACGACTCCAGCGGTGGCTAGCGCCGAAACCGTCAAGAACATCGTTCTTGTCCATGGCGCATGGGCGGATGGCTCGGGATGGAAACCGGTGTTCGATATCCTGACGCGCAAGGGCTATCACGTCACGATCGTTCAAGAACCGCTGACGGACTTTCATGCGGATGTCGCCGCAACCACGCGCATTCTGGCTGCCCAGGACGGGCCGACGATCCTCGTCGCGCATAGCTACGGAGGATCGGTTATCACCGTCGCGGGAATGGACTCGCACGTCGTGGGCCTGGTCTATGTCGCGGCACACGCGCCCGACGTCGGCGAGAACGAGGCCGCGATGGGTGCCAAGACGCCAAGTGCCTTGAAGAACTCGCCGGCAGCCACGCAAAAGACTGCGGACGGCTTCACGTATTTGACCCGGTCGATGTTCCCCGCATTCTTCGCTGCCGACCTGCCGCGCGAACAGGCCGTTTTCGAGGCGCAATCGCAGGTTCTGACGGCGGCAAGCGTCTTCACGACACCGATGACCGCCGCCGCATGGAGATCAAAGCCCAGTTGGGGCATCATTGCCGGATCGGACAAGATCATCAGTCCAGAATTGGAAGCATTCTACTATCGGCGCGCCAACAGCCACACCTCGACACTCGTGGGCGCCAGCCACTCGGTATACGAGTCTAGACCAAACGAAGTCGCAGCGGTTATCGAAGCGGCCGCGAAAGGCGCTTCAGGGAAGACGAGCGACGCCCGGCCTTGATAAGTGGCTTAGCGAGAAAACGTTCCTCGCGAAATCAGTTTGGCGGTTGCCATCATTCCGCTTGGTACAAGTCGCTCTTTGTCAGGCAGCAATACTGGTGCTGCACCATAGCGCGGTCGAGACTTACCACGATTTACGCCGTTGCTTCATGGCAGGAAAGTCTGAGCGGGTAATGCGATCGATCGCTGAGAAGCCACCAGATGCTGCAGACCGACGCCCCCCTTGATCCAGCCAAGGCGAGGTCCTCTCTTGGTCGCAGCAGAGTTGCCCTACCGCTGCTCGCGTTCGGGGCGGGTGCCGCAGATGCCTTTGCTTTCTCGATGTTGGGCGGAATCTTCACCGCGAACATGACTGGCAACGCCGTATTGGAAGCAATGTTCGAGCAACCGACTATGGCACGGTCTTGATCGACGCCTTTTCCGCAACAACTGGCTTCACCATTGCCCTTTCATTGGATTTCGGCTCACCCGTTCACGGCATGGCAACCCCGTCCATGCGGCACTAACGGCGGCGGCTGGATGCCATGTGATGGTAGCCCTGTTGTGGTGGTTTGGACCGCACACCCGCGGGTTCGTTTGCCTTCTGCTTTCTGGGTCCGCTGCTGGCATGGCCCTACAGACGGTTGCTGTGAAACGTGGCGGAGTCGAGCATGGCCCGCCAACGACGTATGTAACCGGTGTCCTGACGGATTTAGTACACGATATCGTCGACGGGAATGCTAGCTGGACGAACTCCCGATGGCTGCCGCTTGCCGCCTTGCCTTGCGGCGCAATCGCCGCTGTTCTGGTGACGACGGCGGCGCCCCTCACTGACGCCGCTCATCCCCACGCTGACTACTTTTGCGTGCATCGCGTTGATCTCGCGACATGTCGAGCCAGGACGGACGCCCCTCGGCCCTCAATCGCAATAGTCGTCGTAGACCTGATCGTCAGGGTCCCAATAGGGGCAGTTCTGATCGTCGCCGTACGGATAATATCCGCCATACCCGAGCAAGTTGACGCCAAATCCGTAACCCAGCGGATAGCCGGAATATCCACCATAGCCGTAACCCGGATAATAGCCGCGTCCATAGCCATCACGATACCCGTGCCCACCATGATATCCATGCCCCCCCGTTGGCAAATCCGTAGCCACCCCCAGGGTGGTATCCTCCACCGCCGGGCTGTCCACCATAGCCATGATTGCCACCACCATGGCCGTCACCACCGCCGCCGTGAAATCCTCCACCATCCGGCGCTCCCCCCGCGTGCGAACCACCGCCACCGTGCGAACCACCGCCACCATGCTGGGCCAGCGCTGGTGTTGCTATCAGAACCGCCAAACCGGATAAGGCGGCGAACAGGCCGTTGAATGTACGCATTTCCATTCCTTCATTTATCTCCCGATCGATCTACATAGGCAGTGCCGAACACCATAAACATGGAACGTGCTTCAGCTTTTCGTATAGTTGAATTAGTTCATACAGCGCCGGAATGTTTCTTCGCCAAACAATCGCGCAGGTATGTTCGCACATTACCGATGGCGGGATTCCATACTGGGTGCTTTAACTGATCGGCACGAGATTAGAACTAAACTGGTGGGACGCGAGAGTTTTTCCTTATCCGACCGGAAGAGTGCCGCACCAAGTACCCAAACGTTCGTATAGTGTCTTGAACGACATCATCGGCTCAAGGTCATCTTCAAACAGAGGATGTACCATGACCGAACGCCGTCCAGAGGGTATCCGAGAGTATGATGCGCCGGCCGGCGGCTGGGGATCGGTGCGGGCGCTGGCGCAGACGCTTCGACACCAGGACGTCGTCGTTCAGGGGATCAGTACGCTCCTGAAAGCGAACCAGCCGAACGGCTTCGACTGTCCCGGCTGCGCATGGCCCGACCCCAAGCATACGTCCTCGTTCGAATTCTGCGAGAACGGCGCAAAGGCCGTCACATGGGAGTCGACCGCACGTCGCATCGGTCCCGACTTCTTCGCGGAGCATACGGTCGCCGAACTCTGGGAGCGGTCCGACCATTGGCTAGAAGATCAGGGCCGCGTCACTCACCCGATGCGCTACGATGCCGCGACCGACCATTATCTGCCGATATCGTGGGACGCTGCGCTGGCGGAAATCGGTGCCGGACTGAGCGCGGTCGGCGATCCGGACCAAGTCGAGTTCTATACCTCGGGACGGACATCGAACGAAGCAGCGTTCCTGTTCCAGCTGTTCGCCCGGCTATACGGTACGAACAACTTCCCCGACTGCTCGAACATGTGTCACGAGGCGACGTCTGTCGGCCTCCCGAAGTCGATCGGCATCGGCAAAGCCACAGTCACGCTCGAGGATTTCGACGCTGCCGACCTGATCATCTCGATGGGCCACAATCCTGGCACCAACCATCTGCGGATGATGACACCCCTGCGCGATGCGTCCCGCAGGGGTGCGACGATCCTGGTCTTCAATCCGCTGAAGGAACGAGCGCTCGAACGGTTCGCGGCACCGCAATCGCCGATCGAAATGGCGACATACTCGTCGACGCCTATCGCGACGACATATCTTCAGGTGAAGGTCGGTGGCGATGCCGCAGCACTGAAGGGCGTCTGCAAGGCGCTGGTGGCAATGGATATCGCGGCTCGGGCGAACGACACCGCACCGGTTCTCGATCACGCCTTCATCGCTGGCCATACAGCGGGATTCGAGACGTACGCCGCGGATCTCGCGGCGACAGACTGGGCAGCGGTCGAACGCGCGAGCGGATTGCGTCGCGCCGATCTCGAGATGGTCGCCGTCGCCTATGCCAAGGCTGACGCGACCATTCTCTGCTACGGCATGGGGATCACGCAACACCGGACCGGTACTGAAAATGTGCAGCAGATCGCCAATCTGCTGCTGCTCAAGGGTAATATAGGCCGGGCAGGCGCCGGCATTTGTCCGCTTCGTGGACATTCGAACGTGCAAGGCGATCGTACGGTCGGCATCACCGAAAAGCCGTCGACCGCCTTCCTGGACCGGATGGCCGATGTCTTCGACTTCGAACCGCCGCGGCGGCACGGCCATTCGGTCGTCGAGGCGATCCAGGCCATGCTGGATGGCCGGTCCAAGGCGATCGTCTGCCTCGGCGGCAATCTGGCGGTGGCGGCATCCGATCCTCAAGCCTGCTTCAAGGCGTTCAGGCGCCTCGAACTGTCCGTCCACATCACGACCAAGCTCAACCGCACGCACCTGCTGACGGGGCGGGCGACCTACATCCTGCCCTGCCTTGGTCGTACGGAGGCGGATCTCCAGGCGACGGGGCCACAGGCGGTGACGGTGGAAGACTCCATGTCGATGGTGCATGCCTCGCGCGGGTTTCTGAAACCGGCCGGCGACCAGCTTCGCTCCGAGCCGGCGATCATCGCCGGGATTGCCAAGGCAACGGTCGGATCGCGAGCACGGGTCGACTGGGATGCGCTGGCCGGGGACTACGCCTTGATCCGGGAGGACATCGAAAAGGTCTTTCCCGAATTCGAGGCCTTCAACGATCGGATCCGGACACCTGGTGGGTTCCAACTGCCGAACTCGGCGGCAATGCGGGTGTGGAAGACGAAGACCGGCAAGGCCAATTTCCTGATCTTCGACGGACTGGAGGAAGATGCGCTTGTGTCGGAACCCGACGTCCTGCGACTGACGACGCTTCGATCGCACGATCAGTACAATACGACGATCTATGGACTCGACGACCGGTATCGCGGGGTGTTCGGCCGTCGCGATATCCTTTTCATGGGCACGACGGACATCGAACGGTTGGGGTTCGCCGAGGGTGACGTCGTCGATCTCTGGACCGCGCTGGATCATGCCCGACCTGACCGGGTCGTGCGCAATCTCACGATCGTCCGCTATGCTCTGCCCGACGGATGCTGCGCGTCCTATTATCCCGAGACGCAGCCGCTGATCGCGCTGGACCACAGCGATCCGCAAAGCCTGACGCCGTCCTACAAATCCGTGCCTGTCCGCCTGACGCGGTCCGCCGGGACCGAAGAACCGGACCGAATAGTGGGCCACGCCGGCGTATCGGGTCGCACCGTCAGCAAGGATCTTTGAGCATGTATCAGCCCAGCATCGTCCATTTCGCCGAGTTGGCCAAGGAAAAGGCGGCTGGCCTCAACCGCTCGCCCGTCGGCTTTTTCATCGGCGCCATGCTCGCCGGCAGCTATATCGGCATCGCCATGATCTTGTCGCTCAGCGCGGCTGCCGGGGTCCCGCCGGGCGTCCGGCCGCTGCTGATGGGAGCGGTGTTCGGCATCGGCCTGATCCCTTACTGTATTCGCGGGAGCCGAGTTGTTCACGGGTTACGTGATGTATGTAGGCTTCGGCCTCGCACGACGCAGCATTTCCTGGAATGATGCAATTCGCCTGATGATAGTGGTGTGGATGGGGAACCTTGCGGGTGCCTTGGTCCTCGCGGCCATATTCTCTGCAGGCGGCGGCGGCGCGATCTTTGCGGCGGGTGCGGAAAATCTGCACGCCTATGTCGCACACAAGGTCGAAGCCAGCGCGATGGCGCTCATTGCCAGGGGCATCCTCTGCAATTGGCTCGTGTGCCTCGCGCTTTGGACTGCGGTGCGGGTCGAGGGCGATACAGCCAAAATGGTGGCGCTGTCGTGGACGCTCTTCGCGTTCGTCACTGCTGGGTTCGAGCATTCCGTCGCGAACATGACGGCCTTGAGCCTTGGTCTCTTCGTTCCGGCAGCCACGATCGATCTCGTAGGCGCGGCACGAAACCTGCTGCTGGTGACCGTTGGTAACGTCGTTGGTGGCGTCGTATTTGTCACCGGCGCGTACCTCGCCGCCGCGCGAACCGATCCAGCGGGACGTCCCCAGCATGACGTAGGCCCACTACCTGTGTCGGCGCGCACCGGTTGAGTACGAACGTCACGCTTATCACGCGGATCACTCCGGCAAATACTGCTACACTTGAAAGACCGGCCCAGTCTGCACGGCACGCCCGTTGGCGATCACACGGAACTACGCCCTTTCAGGGCCGTACTTGAATAGGTAAATGGCGGAGAGGGTGGGATTCGAACCCACGGTACCCTCGCGGGTACGCCGCATTTCGAGTGCGGTACGTTCGACCACTCTGCCACCTCTCCGCAGGTCATCCGAAGCTCTGCGAACAGCGCCTCCGATCGGTCGAAGCGCGGCCTCTAATGAAAGGGCCCCAGCGATGCAAGAGGGTTTTGGAGCTCGAAGCGCCGCTCGACGCGTTTTCCTTGTGCGGCGCAAAACAAACCCTAAATTGGCCGATATGCCCCGACACGACAGTATCGCTCACGACATCACCCGCCCGATCGTGCCCGCCGAGGTGGTCGCACCGCCGATCTCGCACGCAAATTTCTCGATCGGCGACGTCGTGCGGCATCGGCTGTTCGATTTTCGCGGGGTGATCTTCGACGTCGATCCCGTGTTTGCGAACAGCGACGAATGGTATGCGGCGATCCCCGAGGACATCCGTCCGCGCAAGGACCAGCCTTTCTACCATCTGCTCGCGGAGAACATGGAGTCGAGCTACGTCGCCTATGTGAGCCAGCAGAACCTGGTGCCGGACGATAGCGACGAGCCGGTCGACCATCCGGCGATCGATGGGCTGTTCAGTGAATATGCGGATGGTCGGTACGCGCTGCGGCAGGTTCATCGGCACTAAGGGCGAATCACTTTGATCCAGTGAAGTTTGTTCTCCCGCGAAGACGGGCGGCCAGTCTGGGCCCCGCCTTCGCGGGGAAAATCTTGTGCAGTTGTGGTGGACGACCCTACGCGCCCCCTCTTTCCCGCCCCTTCGCGGTTGACAACTCTCCCCCCCTCGCTTAGCTGCCCGGCTTCTTCCGGCGGACCCTGCGTTCGTGGGATACACGTATTTGGAAAGTGACAAGGGCCATGTTCGCAGTCGTGCGCACGGGCGGCAAGCAGTATCGCGTCGCCGCCGGAGATAAGATCGTCATCGAGAAGATCGAGGGCGATGCAGGTGCGTCGGTGACGCTGGGTGACGTTTTGCTGGCGGGCGAAGGCTCCGAGCTGCGGTCCGTCGAGGGCTTCGTCGTCGCTGCAGAGATCATCGCGCAGGCGAAGGCGGACAAGGTCATCGTCTTCAAGAAGCGTCGTCGTCATAACTATCGTCGTAAGAACGGCCATCGCCAGCAGCATACGATCCTGAAGATCGTCAGCGTTGGTGGCCAGACCGCCAAGCAGACCGAGGCTGATGCCCCGGCCGCTCAGGCATAAGGAGTAGCTTCAGATGGCACATAAGAAAGCAGGCGGCTCTTCGCGCAACGGTCGCGATTCGGCCGGTCGTCGCCTCGGCGTCAAGAAGTTCGGTGGCCAGGCGTGCGTCGCCGGCAACATCCTCGTGCGTCAGCGCGGGACGAAGTTCTACCCGGGCACGAACGTCGGCATCGGTACCGACCACACGCTGTTCGCGCTGGTCGATGGCCGCGTCGTGTTCAGCCAGGGCAAACTCGGTCGCAAGTTCTGCTCGGTCGAGCTGGCAGCGAACGACACGGCAGAGATGCCGGTAGCAGCCGAATAACATCGGGTAACCATCCGGGTTGCCCACCAGGGTGACCCGGGTCGCGAAAGCGAACCTGAATAAGGGAGACGGGTCACCCCGGCTCCCTTTTTATTGCTCCCTCCACGCGGCTGTCGCGGTCCCGTCATCCCGACGTGGCATGCGCGCAGCCAATGACGCGATAGGAGAGAGCCGTGTTCGCGCGCACCAAGAGACTGACATTGCGGCCGGGTTGGCCGGAAGATGCGCCTGCATTGGCGCGGGCGATCGGCCATGAGTCGGTGGTCGCCAAGCTGGCGCGGGCGCCCTGGCCGTATGCGCTGGGGGATGCCGAGGCGTTTCTGGCGCAGCCGCGTGGGCCACATGATCCCCATTTCATGATCGAAGCGATGGAAGCGGGTACGCCGCGACTCGTCGGCGGGATCGGTATCCGCGCGGCGGATGCGGGGCATGAGCTTGGCTATTGGCTGGCGCCGGATGCCTGGGGCCGCGGGTATGCTACCGAGGCTGGTGAAGCCGTGGTGGCGATGGCGCGGCATGCGCTTGGTTTGCGGCGGCTGGATGCGTTTCATTTTGTCGATAACCCGGCGTCGGGGCGCGTGCTGGCTAAGCTCGGGTTTCGGCCGACTGGGCGGGTTGAGGCTCGGACCTCGCGCGGGCGTGGGGGTGAGGCTCCTGCGGTGATGTTCGAGCTGGATTTGGATAACGACCGATGTGCGCCGATGCCTTTGGCGGCGTAAGTCGGAGATTCGCTACCCTCTAAAGGTACGCCACCCCGGCGAAGGCCGGGGCCCAGTTGGGGGACGTCTCTAACAGAGGATATCCCTCCGTTACTGCAACCTTTCCAACTGGGCCCCGGCCTTCGCCGGGGTGGGGTGTATGTTTAGGCGGGCAGTTGCTCTTCACTAACTGTTCCCCCCGCGAAGGCGGGGCTCCAGGAATCACAGGCGGTGTCGTTTGGTATCCTGGGCTCCCGCCTTCGCGGGAGAACTAGGAGGGAAGGGAGAATTCGAAGCCCAAGGCTCAGGCCACCGCGACCACCCGCTTCGCCGATGGCAGAACCGCCGCCTCATACTCGCTCTCCGCCAAGCCGATCAGCGCGCGGTCGTCGTGCTTCCACGGATGGAAGCCCGGCAGGAAATACGCGGCCCAGACGCCCGCGATCTTGCGCGCCATCCCCGGGTTGCCGAACGCGTACCACGCCATCCGCGCCCAGACGCGAGGCCCGGTCAGCCCGTCCTGCCGCAACAATTCCGCCATACCCCTCGCGCGACCGGTGAAGAAGCGCCACGTCGTGATCAGCATCACCAGCGACTTCACCCGCCAGCGCGTGAAGCGCGGCCAATCGCGAGTTGCGTGCAGCCATGTGTCGTAGGCGACACCCTTGTGCTCGATCTCCTCGGCGGCATGCCATAGCCAGAGCGCCGCCGCCTGCTGGTCGCCACCCGCGAGGTGTTTCGGATTCGCGATCAGTTCGTGCGCCAGCATCGCGGTAAAATGCTCGAGCGCGGTGGTGGCGGCGAGGCTCGCGATCTCGGGGCGGCCCTTGGTCAGCGCCAGTGCCGCATCGACATCCACGATTAGCGGCGCGACGTCATAGCCCTGGTCGGTGACGTGCCGGTTGAACGCGACGTGCTCGCGGGTGTGGATCACCTCCTGCTTGATGAAGGCGTTGATCTCGGCATGGAGTTTCGGCGGCGTGCCTTCGCGAAACTTCCGGACGCTGTCGACGAAATAGCCTTCGCCCTTCGGAAACGTCACCGACAGCGCGTTGTAGAACGCGGTCGCAATGGGATCGTCGTTCAGCCACCAACGGCGAATCGCGGCACCGCGGCCGAAGCGGCGGTCGCGCGGGGTGATCGTCAGATCGGCAGGCGTGGTTGCTTTCGCCACGGAAACCTCCAAACAGGAATGAACACTCGTTACTTACATTGATGTAAATAGGTTTCCCGGTCCGTGACGTCAACACCGCGCAAGCGCCTCTCCCCCACCGAATCGCGTGAAGCTGCCGTCGAGGCTGCGCGGGCCCTGCTCGTCGAGAGCGGTCCCAGCGCCGTCACACTCAAGGCCGTGGCAGGCCGCGTCGGGCGGACGCATGCCAATCTCCTGCATCATTTCGGCTCGGCGGAGGCGCTGCATACCGCGCTGATCACGCGGATGGCGGCGGACATCGTCGGGACGATCGGCGCGGCGGTGCTGCGCGTGCGGGCGGGCGAGCTCGACCCGCGCGAGGTGGTGGAGATGACCTTCGATGCATTCGGCAAGGGCGGCGCGGGGGCGCTGGCGAGCTGGATGATCCTGTCGGGCAATACCAACGCGCTCGATCCGATCCTGACCGCGATCCACGATCTCGTCGACGAACTGGCGGAGGGCGACATGCCCGGCGACCAGCCTATCCAGGAACAGACGTTGACGCTGGTGCTGATGGCGCTCGGCGACGCACTGATGGGGGCACCGATGGCGCGCGCGCTCGGGCTGCCGGTCGGCAAGGCACGCGAACTGGCGCTTGACGCACTGCTCGCCAGCAAGGACGCCGCCGCCCCTCCCCGCTGCTGAGCGGGTCGAACCAGAGGGCAAATCGCGAGCCGAATCGCAGAGGGTGGAGATTTTCGCCAATTTCGCTATGGGGCGGCGATGCATTTTCTAGACCAAGCCAAGATCTACGTACGTTCGGGTGAGGGCGGCCCCGGTGCCGTCAGCTTCCGCCGCGAGAAATATATCGAATATGGCGGCCCCGATGGCGGCAATGGCGGCAAGGGCGGCGACATCGTGTTCGAATGCATCGCCGGCCTGAACACGCTGATCGACTTCCGCTACACGCAGCATTTCCGCGCGCCGCGCGGCTCGGGCGGGTCGGGTTCGAACCGCACCGGCGCGGGCGGCAAGGACCTCGTCATCCGCGTTCCGCTCGGCACGCAGGTGCTGGCCGAGGATAAGGAAGAGGTGCTGATCGACTTCACCGAGGTCGGCCAGCGCGAAGTGCTGTTCCGCGGCGGCGACGGCGGGCGCGGCAATGCGAGCTACAAGACCTCGACCAACCGCACCCCGCGCCAGCACGGTACCGGCTGGCCGTTCGGCGAGGCGTGGGTCTGGCTGCGGCTGAAACTGCTCGCCGACGCGGGCCTCGTGGGGCTGCCGAATGCGGGCAAGTCGACCTTCATCAACCAGGTGACGAACGCGCAGGCCAAGGTCGGCGAATATGCCTTCACGACGACGCGTCCGCAGCTGGGCGTGGTGCGCCACAAGCAGCGCGAGTTCGTGGTCGCGGATATTCCGGGGCTGATCCAGGGCGCGGCCGAAGGTGCGGGGATCGGCGACCGGTTCCTCGGGCATATCGAGCGGTGCCGGGTGCTGCTGCATCTGGTCGATGCGAACGACCGTGACGTGGCCGAATCGTACCGGATCGTGCGCGACGAGCTGGAGAATTACGGCGAGGGGCTCACCGACAAGAAGGTGATCGTCGCGCTGAACAAGATCGACATGCTCGATCCGGAACTGATCGCGGCGCTGTCGGCGGAACTGGCCGAAGCCAGCGGTGCCGAGGTGATGGCGATTTCGGGGGCGAGTGGCGCTGGCATCGAGGCAGTGCTGGACCAGCTGATCGAGGCGATTGGGCCGGCGCCGGGCGCGGCGAAGGAACTGGAAGAAGGCGAAGTGCCGGTCGCATGGTCGCCGCTGTAGGCGCCGTCTTGGCCCCTCTCCCCGCGGGGAGAGGGGTTGGCTTTCGATTTCTCCCCACCCGCTTGCGGGAGGGGGTCGGGGGGAGGGCTTTCTTGCCGACAGGTCACGCCCGCCCCTCCCCTAACCCCCTCCCGCAAGCGGGAGGGGAATGCATGATGTTTCCACCGTCGTCTTGCCCCCGGCTGATCGTGAAGATCGGATCGGCGTTGCTGGTCGATCGTGATGGGAGCGTTCGGCGGGAGTGGCTGACCGGTCTCGTTGCCGACATTGCCGCCCGGACTGGTGAAGGCCAGCAGGTCGCGATCGTGTCCTCCGGTGCGATCGCGCTCGGCGCGCGGCGGCTCGGCTTGTCGAAGGGCGGCCGAGCAAGTCTTGAAGACGCGCAGGCTGCGGCGGCCACGGGCCAGATCGCGCTCAGTCAAGTCTGGGCCGAACTGCTCGCCGCGCAGGGGCTTAACGCGGCGCAGATCCTCGTCACGCTGGACGACCTCGAAGACCGCCGCCGCTATCTCAACGCCGCGGCCACGCTCAACCGGCTGCTGTCGCTAAAAGTCGTGCCCGTCATCAACGAAAACGACAGCGTTGCGACCGCGGAAATCCGGTTCGGCGACAATGACCGCCTCGCCGCGCGCGTGGCGCAAGCCGCCAGCGCGCAGGGCGTTATCCTGCTGTCCGACGTCGATGGGCTCTACACCGCCAATCCGCATGTCGATCCGTCCGCGACTCATATTGCTAGCGTAGGCCGGATCGATGCGGTTGCGGGGATGGCGGACGACGGGTCGGGCTCGGGGATGGGTTCGGGCGGGATGGCCTCGAAGATCGCCGCGGCGCGGATAGCGACCGGCGCTGGTATTCCGCTGGCGATCGCGTCGGGGCGGATCGAGCATCCGCTGTCCACCCCCTGCCCGTCATACGATCTTTACGGCCGAGCGGACGGCGTCTGCACGGAAGGCTTGGCTGGCGGGGGGGCTGACCGCGAAGGGGGGCGATTCATGTCGATGCGGGAGCCGCGGCTGCGCTTGGACGGGGGGCGGAGTTTGCTCGCCACGGGCGCGACACGGATCGACGGCGGTTTCACGCGGGGCGACCTCGTGACGATCGAAGGGCCGGCCGGGACTGTCGCGCGGGGCCTTGCGGAGTATGACGCGGCGGACACAGCACGCCTGCTCGGACGTCATAGCGACGATCATGCGGCCATCCTCGGCTACGCTCCAAGATCCGCACTCGTGCACCGCAATCACCTAGCGCTCGTATGATGGGCCGCACCTTGTTCACCCGCGAAGGCGGGTGCCCAGACTGGGCACCCGCCTTCGCGGGTGAACATACTTCTACTGCTACCTCGGGAGCGCCGTCATGATCTTGGCAATCACCGGCGGCACCGGGTTCGTCGGCAGCCATTTGATCGATCATGCGCTGGAGACGGGGCACACGGTTCGTGCGCTCGCGCGGAAGCCACAGGCCAAGCGCATCGGCGTGACTTGGATCGAAGGTGCGCTCGATCGTCCCAAGAGCCTCGCGACCTTGGTCGAAGGCGCGGACGTGGTGATCCACGTTGCCGGTGTCGTCAACGCGGCCAACCGTGCGGGCTTTGCCGAGGGCAACGTCGCCGGCACCGAAGGCATCCTTCAGGCGACGCGAGCGGCCGGCATTCGCCGCTTCGTCCACGTCTCCTCGCTCGCCGCGCGCGAGTCGACGCTGTCGAACTACGGCTGGTCGAAGGCCGAAGCGGAGACGCGCGTCCAGACATCGGGGTTGGACTGGACCATCGTCCGCCCACCCGCGATCTTTGGTCCGCGCGATCATGATATTCTCGATCTCTTCAAGGCGGCCCGGTCGGGGTATCTGCCGATGCCCCCGGCAGGCACGCGCGTCTCGCTGCTATATGTCGAGGACCTGACCACGCTGTTGCTCGCGCTCGCCGAAAGTGCTGACGCGCCGTCTATCATGGAGCCCGACGACGGGGTGCCGAACGGCTGGGACAACCGCGACTTCGCACGCGCGATCGGCGTCGCGGTCGGCAAGCCGATAAAGGTGATCTCCACGCCCCGGGCCATCATGACGCTCGCCTCCGCCGCCGACCGGCTCATCCGGCGCGGCAAGGCCAAGCTCACGCGCGACCGGGTGAGCTATTTCTGCCACCCCGACTGGGTCTCGCACAAGCCGCCGCCGGCCGCGCTGTGGACGCCGTCCGTTCCGACCCCGCAGGCGCTCGCGCAAACCGCGGCGTGGTATCGCGCCGCCGGGCTGCTATAGCGCCGAAAAGCCGCCGCAATTCCCTGTCAGGACTGCGCCGACACTCGGAAGGATTACGATGAGCGACCGCCAGCAGATCTACGATACCGTCACCGCGCAGATCGAGCCGTTCAACAAGAAGGGCGTCGCCCTCGCCGATGCGACGACGTTCCAGGGCGACCTCGAGTGGGACAGCCTGACCGTCATGGATTTCGTCGCCGCGATCGAGGACGAATTCGACATCATCATCACGATGAACATGCAGGCCGAGATCGAGACGGTCGGCCAGCTGGTCGACGCGGTCGCGAAGTTGAAGGCCTGACCCCCCTTGCCGTTCGTGCCGAGTAGGGATCGAGCGTAGCCGAGAGCCCGTATCGAGGTACATGTCCTTCGATACGCCATCTCGACACGCTCGACGGCTACTCGGGACGAACGGTTGGGATACACATTCCAACCTCATGGAATCAATAGAATGACCGAAGCCGCCACCACCGCCCACGCCCTCCCCGTCGACGCTCCGGAGGTCGCCCCCGAACGCGACCTGATGTCGAAATTCGACGCGCTGATCGCTGAACGCGAGGCGCTGATCGCCAGTGGCGTGCGCAATCCGTTCGCGATCGTGATGGACGAGGTGAAGGGCCCGACGCAGGCGGTGATCCGCGGCAAGGACACGATCCTGCTCGGCACGTACAACTACATGGGCATGACGTTCGATCCCGACGTCATCCAGGCGGGCAAGGACGCGCTCGACGCGTTCGGGTCGGGCACCAACGGCAGCCGGATGCTCAACGGCACGTTCCACGACCACATCGACGTCGAACAGGCGCTGCGCGAATTCTACGACATGACCGGCGCGATCGTGTTCTCGACCGGGTACATGGCCAATCTCGGGATCATCTCGACGCTCGCCGGCAAGGGCGAATACGTCATCCTCGACGCCGACAGCCACGCGTCGATCTACGACGGCTGCAAGCAGGGCAATGCCGAGATCGTCCGCTTCCGCCACAATGACGTGACCGATCTCGACAAGCGGCTCGGCCGCCTGCCGAAGGAAGCCGGCAAGCTGGTAGTGCTCGAAGGCGTCTATTCGATGCTCGGCGACATCGCGCCGCTGAAGGAGATGGTCGCGGTCGCCAAGAAGCATGGCTGCATGGTGTTGGTCGACGAGGCGCATTCGATGGGCTTCTTCGGCCCCAACGGTCGCGGCGTGTACGAGGAGATGGGGCTGACCGACGAGGTCGATTTCGTCGTCGGCACCTTCTCGAAGTCGGTCGGCACGGTCGGCGGGTTCGTCGTGTCGAACCACCCGAAGTTCGAGATGGTGCGCTTCGCATGCCGTCCGTACATCTTCACCGCGTCGCTGCCGCCGTCGGTGGTCGCCACCGCCGCGACCTCGATCCGCAAGCTGATGACCGCGCACGACAAGCGCGCGCAGCTCTGGAAGAACGCACGCCGGCTGCACGGCGGGCTGAAGGCGATGGGCTTCAAGCTCGGCACCGAGACGTCCGACTCGGCGATCATCGCCGTGATCCTGACCGACCAGCAACAGGCGATCGCGATCTGGCAGTCGCTGCTGGAGGGCGGGCTGTACGTCAATATGGCGCGGCCGCCGGCAACGCCCGCCGGGACGTTCCTGCTGCGGTGCTCGCTGTGCGCGGAGCATACCGATGAGCAGATCACGACGATCCTCGGCATGTTCGAGACGGCTGGCCGCGCCGTCGGCGTGATCGGCTGACGGTTTCCCTCCTCCCGCGGGGAGGAGGAAACATCCGTGAAATGTTCGATCCGTACCGGCATTCCAGGTCATTGCGTGTGGGCAACGACGCGTTAGGATGCCGGCCGTGACGCAAGACGAGGTCGAGATGGCGGCCCAGGGAGGCGGGGCGAGATGGCGCATAGCCATGCTGGTCGTGATGGGCCTGCTCGGTGCGGCGGTGCTCATTGCGCTGATCGTGACGCTCGGCCACGCCAATCGCCAGCGCGACCGTGCGCTCGAACTACAGGCGCACAGCTATGACGTGATGATCCTCGCGCGGACGCTGTCCGGGACGATCGCGCGGTCGGAGGCGTCGCTGGGGCGGTACGTCATCAGCGGCGACAAGCAACTGGGGCAGCTCTATTTCGACGAATGGTTGCTCGCGGGGACGCAGATCGACCGGCTCGACCAGATCACCAACGACAATCCCGAGCAGCAGCCGCGAGTCGATCGGCTGCGTGCCGCCTATGACGCGCGCGGGCGGGAATTGTCGCTGACGGCGCTCAACACGCGCTACGGCAAGAACGGCCAGGCGCTCGCACGCTATTACCAAGGGCGAAAGGCGCCGACGCTCATCGAGATCAACACGACGCTCGATACGCTGATCGCACGCGAGCGCGCGTTGCTCGACGACCGGACGGCGGCGGCCTTGGGGTCGGTCGAGCGGTCGAGCTGGGTCGCGGGGGTGCTCGCCATCTTCGGTGTGCTGATCGTGCTCGGCGCGATCCTGCTCGGCTGGTTCACGATCCGCGCGGTCGGCGAGCGGGCGACCGCGCTGGCCGATGCGGAGCTGGAACGCGAGCGCGCGGACGAGCTGACCACCGCGGTCGCTGCCGCCACCGCCGAACTGCGCGTGCAGGGAGGCCAAGCTGCGCCAAATCCAGAAGATGGAGGCGGTCGGGCAGCTGACCGGCGGGATCGCGCACGACTTCAACAACATGCTGGCGGTGGTGCTGGGCGGCCTAGAACTGGCGCGCCGCAATCTCGCGAGCGATCCGGCCAGCGTACGCCGCCATATCGACAGCGCGACCGAGGGTGCGAACCGCGCCGCAGCGCTGACTCGCCGGCTGCTCGCCTTCAGCCGCGAGGATTCGCTGAAGGCCGAGACGATCGACGCGGCGGCGCTGGTCTCCGGGATGTCCGACCTGCTCGACCGCACGCTGGGGGACGCGATCACCGTTATCGTGCGCGACGATGCGGTCGGCGGGTGCGTCCGCGCCGACCGCGTCCAGCTGGAGAACGCGGTGCTGAACCTGGCGGTCAACGCGCGCGACGCGATGAACGGACGCGGCACGCTGACCGTCGCGACCGGCACGATAACTTTGGCAGCGGAGCAGGTCGGGCGGTGCGCGGCGGGCGATTACGTCACGATCATGGTCGGCGACGATGGCTGCGGGATGGCGCCCGACGTCGCCGAGCGCGTGTTCGAGCCGTTCTTCACCACCAAGGAAGTCGGCAAGGGCACCGGGCTCGGGCTCAGCCAGATCTTTGCGCTGGTCCAGCAGTTGCACGGCGAGGTCGGCATCGTTTCTGCGCCGGGCGAAGGGACGACCGTCACGCTCTATTTCCCGCGCGCCGCCGAGCTGGTCGCGACGCCCCTGCCGACCGTCCCGATCGCGATGGTCGAGCCGATCGCGCCGACGATGCCCGAGACGTTGCAGATCCTGGTGGTCGAGGACGATCCGCGCGTGCTGGCCGCGACGACCGGCGCGCTGGAGGAGATCGGGCATCATCCGATAGCGTGCGACGATCCGCTTGCGGCGCCGGCGCTGCTGGCGGCGAACCCGGGGATCGGGCTGATCATTTCCGACGTGCTGATGCCGCGCCAGACCGGACCGGAGATGATCGCCGCGCTCTCGCCGCTCTACCCGCACGTCGCGGTGCTGTTCGTCACGGGCTTTGCCGGCGAAGTGAACGTCGCGCAGTTCGGCGGACACGAGGTGCTGCGTAAACCGTTCACGCTCAACGGACTGGAGCGCGCGGTCATGACGGCGATGGCCACGGAGCGCCGCGAGACGAACCACCCGATCGCCGCGGAATGATCGTTCACTGACGCGTTGCGATTGAGGATGACGCCTCGCCCCGGCGCCCCTATACCCGCGCGACCCAGCATACCGAGCCCAACCCGCGCATGAAATCCATCGACCGCTACATGGCCCGGCTGATCGCGGTGCCGCTCTTTTCGACGCTGCTGATCGCCGTCATGCTGTTCGTGCTCGATCGCATGCTCGGGCTGTTCAATTTCGTCGCGACGCAAGGCGGGCCGATCAGCGTCGTGTGGCGAATGCTCGCCAATTTGCTGCCCGAATATTTGGGGCTCGGTATCCCGATCGGGCTGATGCTCGGCATTCTGCTCGCGTTCCGCCGGCTGTCGACCTCGTCGGAGCTGGACGTCCTGCGCGGCGTCGGCATGAGCTACAACCGGCTGCTGCGCGTGCCGTACATGTATACGATCGCACTGGCGCTGCTGAACCTTGCGATCGTCGGCTATGTTCAGCCGATCGCGCGCTATTATTACGAAGGCCTGCGGTTCGAGCTGCGCACGGGTGCGCTCGGCGCGTCGATCAAGGTCGGCGAGTTCACCAATCTCGGCGACCGCATGACGCTGCGGATCGAGGAGAGCAAGGACAAGGGCCGCGAGCTGTCCGGGATCTTCGTCCATGCGTCGAGCCAGAATGGCGACTGGCTGGGGGTGACCGCGGAGAAGGGCAAGTTCCTCGCGACCGACGATCCCAACGTCATCATCTTCCGCCTTGCGAACGGCACGCTGATCCACAACCGGCCCGAGTTCAAGACGCCGCGCGTGCTGACCTTCAGCAGCCACGATCTGCCCATCAACCTGCCCAAGTTCGAAAGCTTCCGCAGTCGCGGGGGGCGCAATCTCGAATATACGCTGCCTGAACTCGCCAAGCAGGGTCAGCGCGGCGCGACGCTGGAGCAGCGCGACGGCAGCCGGTCGGAGTTCCATTTCCGGCTTGCCGAGGTCGCGACGATGTTCCTGTTGCCGCTGCTCGCGCTCGCGCTCGGCGTGCCGCCCAAGCGATCCTCGTCCGCGCTCGGCGTGTTCCTGTCGATCGTGATGATCGTCACCTATCACAAGGTGAACCAATACGCGGCGGACGTCGGCGAACTCGGGCGGATCGATCCAATCATCGCGCTGTGGGTGCCGTTCACGATCTTCGCCGGGCTGATCCTGTGGATGTACTACACGATCGCCTATGTCCCCGGCGGGCAACCGATCGGTGCGCTCGAACGTGTCTTCTCGAAGACGTTCAAGGCGATCACCAAGCGTATCCCGGGCTTCCGTAAGAGCAAGGCCGCATGAACATCGTCAGCTTCTTCCCGTCGCGGACGGTCGCGATCTACATGGGACGGATGTTCCTGGTGCGGACGTTCGCGGTGCTCGCCGCGCTCGTGCTGGTGCTCCAGGCGCTCGACCTGCTGAGCAACTCCGGCGACATCCTCGCCTTTCCCGGCAATGGCGATGCGCAGGTCTGGCAATATGTGTCGCTGCGCGCGCCGCAGATCGTCTCGCGGTTCCTGCCGTTCTCGGTCCTGCTCGGCACCATCCTGACGCTGATCACGATGAACCAGAACAGCGAGATCGTCGCGCTGAAGGGCTCCGGCCTGTCCGCGCACCAGGTACTGGCGCCGTTGCTGGTCGCGAGCCTCGGTGTCGCGGTGATCAGCTTCGTGTTCAACGACCGCGTAGTGGCGCGCGCGACGGCGACGCTGAACCAGTGGCAGAAAGTGAATTACGGCAAGCTGCCGATCGATCGCGGCGACCGCGCGAACGTGTGGGTGCGCGACGGCGACGACCTGATCGAGGTCGCGCAGATCCGCGGGCGCGGCGACGCGACGCGGCTTGGCGGCATCACGCTGTATGATCGCACCGGCGGCAACCTCGTCGCGATCCTGCGGGCGGATCATGGCAGGCGCGTCGCGAGCGGCTGGGAGGTAAGCCCTGCGACCCGGTTCGACGTGAAGAGCGGCAACGTCCGCCCCTTGGGCGCGGTGGTGATCGCGAAGGACGTGCGGCCGGACCAGTTCACGCTGGCGAGCGTCGATGCGGACGGACTGTCGTTCGGCGCGCTGAAGGCGGCGATCGCCGACTTGTCCGACGCGGGGCGGCCGACCAAGGCGCTCGAAGGATCGTTGTGGCACAAGCTGTCGGGGCCGCTGTCGTCGGTGCTGATGCCGTTGCTCGGCGCGGTCGCAGCGTTCGGGATCGCGCGATCGGGCAAGCTGTTCGTGCGCGCCGTGATCGGCATGGGGCTCGGTTTCGCGTTCTTCGTCGCGGACAATTTCGCGCTCGCGATGGGCAATCTCGGCGCCTACCCGCCGTTCCTCGCCGCGTGGGCGCCGTTCCTGCTGTTCTTCTTCATCGGCGAGGCGGTGCTGATCCGGTCGGAGGAATAGGGCGCCGCCGGTCGGTCGTACCCTTTCACGCCACCGCCCCCGTCCCTATCTGCTGGTCCGAACAACCCTCGGAGCAAGCATGAAATACCTCCACACGATGATCCGCGTGACCGACCCGGCGAAGACGATCGCGTTCTTCGAGACGCTGGGGCTGAAGGAGGTCCGCCGGATGGAGAACGAGAAGGGGCGGTTCACGCTCATCTTCCTGTCGGTCCCCGGCGACGAGGGCGCGGAAGTCGAACTGACGCACAATTGGGATCCGGAGGAGTATGGCGAGGGCCGCAATTTCGGTCACCTCGCCTACCGCGTCGACAATATCTACGACACGTGCCAGCGGCTGATGGATTCGGGCGTGACGATCAACCGGCCGCCGCGCGACGGCCACATGGCGTTCGTGCGGACGCCCGACAACATCTCGATCGAGCTGTTGCAGGCGGACGGCGCGCTCGATCCCGCCGAGCCATGGGCGTCGATGCCCAACACCGGCAAGTGGTGACACGCTGATGCTCGATATCGTCCGCGTTCCGGTGCTGGCTGACAACTACGCCTGGCTGATCCACGACACCGTCTCAGGCGAGACGGTGGTGGTCGATCCGGGCGAGGCGGGGCCGGTGATCGCCGCCGCGAAGAAGCGCGACTGGCGCATCGACCGGGTGTGGACGACGCACTGGCATCCCGATCATACCGGCGGCAATGCCGAGATGAAGGCGTATGGTGCGACCGTCGTCGGGCCGGCGGCGGAGGCGGACAAGATCCCGACGCTCGACGAGCAGGTCGGCGAAGGCGATGTCGTCCGTCTTGGTGTACACGAGGCGAGTGTGATGACGGTGCCGGGGCATACGCAGGGGCATATCGCGTTCCACTTCGCCGACGATGCGGCGATCTTCACCGGCGACACGCTGTTCGCGATGGGCTGTGGGCGGCTGTTCGAGGGCACGCCGGCAGACATGTTCGCGAACATGCAGCGCTATGCGACGCTGTCGGACGAGACCGAGGTGTTCTGCGGGCATGAATATACGCAGAGCAACGGGCGCTATGCGCTGGTCGCCGAGCCGGACAATGCCGACATCGTCGCGCGAATGATCGAGGTCGATGCGGCGCGGGCGAAGGGCGAGCCGACCGTGCCGACGACGATCGGGCGCGAGCGGGCGACCAATCCGTTCCTGCGGGCGACGTCGGTCGAGCAGCTTGCGGGATATCGTGCGGCCAAGGATGCGTTTCGCGGGTGAAGCGCGTATAAGGGCGATGGGATTTTGAGGAGCGTTGCGATGCGTATGCGGACCCTGCCACTCTTGATGCTGCCGGCGCTGATGCTGGGTACGTGTACGCAGACCCAGGCGGAAGTCGAGCGCGCGCAGGTCCGCGAGGCGGGCGTGCAGGAGAAGCTGGCGAAGGAACTCGCTGGGCTCGTGCCGGGCAAGCCCGAGTCGTGCATCAGCCAGTTCCCGCAGAAGCAGAGTTCGGGTTACGGCGCGACGATCCTGTACCGGGTGAATAGCGGGCTCGTGTACCGCAGCGATACCGTCGGCGGGTGCGAGGGGATCGCGCGCGGCGATATCCTCGTGACGCGGACGCCAAGCGGGCAGCTGTGCCGCGGCGACATTGCGCAGACGTTCGACCAGGCCTCGCGCTTCCCGACCGGGAGTTGCAGCTTCGGCGACTTCGTCCCGTATCGGAAGCCGTGATGCGCGGGGCGGTTCTCGCGGCGGTGGCGCTGCTGATGGTGGGGGGTGCTCGGGGCTGGCAAGTCCGACCCGCTGGAGGGCCGGGTTGCGGGGGCGCCGGTGCGGTGCATCGACCTTCAGCAGCTCAATGGGCCTGAAATCGTCGACTCGCAGACGATCCTGTATCGGCAGTCGGGCAAGCGGATCTGGAAGACGGGGCCGGTCGGCGAGTGTCCTTCGTTGCGGCCATTGGATACGTTGATTGTCGATGTTTACGGCGGGCAATTGTGCCGAAACGATCGGTTCCGGACGGTGTCGGTCGGTATGTCAATTCCGTCTGGGTATTGCCGGTTCCGGGATTTCACGCCGTATGACAAGGTGAAGTAGACGCATCCACGCTACACATTCGCCACCCCGGCGGAGGCCGGGGCCCAGTTGGGGGACGCTGATGGCGTAAGACAGCGCTCCGTTACAACGACCTTTCCAACTGGGCCCCGGCCTTCGCCGGGGGTAGAAGTAGGGTTGAACGTCGCCCTTCTCTCGTCACCCTGACGGAAGGGTGGGCTCAGTCCGCGAACACTGCCGCCCGCTTTTCCATGTTGGCCCGCACCTGTTCTACTTGGTTCGGCGTGCGGATGACCTTGAGTTGCTCTTCGGTTTCCGCGTGCAGCACTGCCGCCGCGTCCGCATCCGCCGCGAGGTTATAGAGCGCTTTCGACCCGCGGATCGCGTGGGGGGTTCCTCGCCGCGATCTCGCGGGCGAGCATCATCGCCTCGCCGAGCGGGTCTTCGGACAGGCGCGTGACGAAGCCGTGCCGCAGCGCTTCCGCGCCATCGAACTCGCGGGCGGTGTAGGTGAGTTCCCGCAGCACGTCGTCGCGGGCGAGCGTGCGCCAAAGCGCGATGCCGGCCATGTCGGGGACCAAGCCCCAGTAGGTTTCGCGGATTGCGAAGCGGGCCCTCGGGTGAGCGATGCGGATGTCGGCGCCCGACATGATCTGGAAGCCGCCGCCGAACGCGACGCCGTGGACGGCGGCGATCACCGGCATCGGCAAGGTCCGCCAGCCCCAGGCGACCTGCTGGACGAGGTTGGCACCCTCCTCGGTCCGGTCGCCGAGCGCCAACCCGGAGCCACCGTTCGCCATCGATGCCATGTCGAGGCCAGCGCAGAACGCCTTGCCTTCGCCGGAGAGGACGACGCAGCGGACTTCGGTCATCCCCTTGAGTCGGTCGATCGCGGCGGCGATGCCCTCGAACATCGCCGGGTCGATCGCGTTCATCTTGTCGGCGCGCGCGAGGCGGACGTCGGCGATGCCCTCGGCGACGGTAATCGTGACCCGGTCGTTCATTCTGGCGATCCTCTCGATCTTTGCGCGGACGCTAACCGGCCCCGCCCTCCCCCGCAATGTTGCGCGCGGCCACCCGGCGTGTAGAGGCGGGCAATGGCTGGTTTTGATCCACAATGGTTTGCGACGCGCGGGTTCGGCGGGCACGGCGCCGCGCTGGGGATGCGCTATCATGCGCATGGCGACGACTGGGCGGAGCTTTCGCTGCCGTATGACGAACGGCTGATCGGCGACCGCGCGAGCGGCGTGATCGCGTCGGGGCCGATCATCACGATGATGGACATGGCGACGAGCCTCGCGATCTGGATCAAGCGCAACGCGTTCGTGCCGCACGCGACGCTCGACCTGCGGGTCGATTACCTGCGGCCGGCGACTCCGGGAAAGACGGTGATCGGGCGCGGTGAATGCTACCGGATCACGCGCTCGATCGCGTTCGTGCGCGGGCAGGCGCATGACGGCGACCCGAACGATCCGCTCGCGCATGTCGCGGGGACGTTCATGGTGGTGGGCGATGTCGCCGGCATGGGTCTCAACAGGAGGATCGAGGCATGACGATCGGCCTGCCGCCCTATGCGGAGATTCTCCGCGTGTCGGTCGAAGCCGAGAACGGCGCGCCGCCGGTATTGCTGATGCCGTTTGCCGACGACGTGCTGGGGCGGCCGGGGTTTTTGCACGGCGGCGCGATCTCGGGGTTGCTGGAGATGGCGGCGATCGCGGCTTTGCAGCATGCGCTGGAGGCCGAGGGTGGCGGGCGGATCAAGCCGGTCAACGTTACCGTCGATTTCATGCGGGGTGGTCGGGACAAGCCTACGCGGGCCGCGGGCGTGGTGACTCGGTTGGGCACGCGGGTGGCCAATGTCGAGGCGACCGCGTGGCAGGACGAGCGCGACAAACCGATTGCGGCTGCGCGGATGAACTACCTGATCGTGCGGGATTAGCGCACTTCTACTCCCCCTTCCGCTTAGCGGGAGGGGTCGGGGAGGGGTGTGCCTCACAGACCGGACGCCAGTACGTACGTCGCGCCCTCCCCTAACCCCCTCCCGCAAGCGGGAGGGGAATTTAGGTTACTTCGCGGTCAGTTTGATCAGGCGGCCTTGTGAGTCGCCGCCGTCTTCGAGGACCCAGATCGCGCCGTCGGGGCCTTGTTCGACTTCACGGATTCTTGCCCCCATGTCCCATTGGTCGCCCTTGGCGGCGTTGGTACCGGTGAGGTGGACGCGGACGAGGGACTTCGAGGACAGACCGCCGATGAACGCGTCGCCCTTCCACTCCGGGAACATGCTGCCCGAATAGATCATCAGGCCGCCGGGCGAGATCACCGGGTTCCAGAACACCTTGGGAGGTTCGTAGCCATCGCCGGGCTTGTGATCGGGGATATCCGAGCCGTCGTAATTGCTGCCGTTCGAGGCGTTGGGCCAGCCATAGTTGAGGCCGGGCTTGATGAGATTGACCTCGTCGCCGCCCTTGGGGCCCATCTCCTGCTCCCAGAGATTGCCCTGCGCATCGAACGCGATGCCAAGCAGGTTGCGGTGGCCGTAGCTCCAGATTTCGGGTGCAAAGCCCTTTGCCACGAGCGGGTTGCCGGGGGCGGGTTTCCCGTCGAGCGTCAGGCGCAGCACCTTGCCGAGCGTCATCTTCGGGTCCTGCGCAGGGGGTGAACTTCTGGCGCTCGCCGTTGGTGAAGAACAGGTATTTGCCGTCGGGCGAGAAGGCGATGCGGCCGGAGTAGTGGCCGTTGCCCTCCACGAACGGACGCGCACTGAACAGCGCTTCGATCTCGCCGAGACGCGTGCCGCCACCACCATCCGGACGCAGGCGGCCGCGCGCGAGGACGACGCCCTTGCCGCCCTCGCCTGCGGTCGAATAGCTGAAATACACGCGGTTGCTGGTCGCGAAATCGGGGGCGAGGACGACGTCCATCAAGCCGCCCTGCCCGGCCGAATCGACCGTGAGCGTCGCGACCGTCTGGCGCGACTTGCCGTCCGCGGAGACTAGCAGCATCTGGCCCTTCTTCTCGGTTACTAGCATGCGCTTGTCGGGCAGGAACGTCATAGCCCAGGGCGATTCGAAATCGGCGACTACAGTTTCCTTGAACGGCTTGCCCGCCGCGGCCGGTTGTGCCGAACAGGCGGTCGAAGCGAGCAGCGTGGTTGTCAGCAACCCAGTGGCGAACAGCGTTTTGCGAATCATGATCTTCTCCCGGAAATCCCTGCGCTAACGCAGCGTCCTAAACGAAGGTTGCTCCCGCTTGCGGAGCAGCGCCACCCCGCGTATAGAGGCACCACTTCTCTACATCGCCAGATGAAGAGGCTGCGGGGCTTGCTCCGCGGCGGCAATCACCTGTGCTTTGGCCCTGTTTGGAATTTCGATGGCGAATATCGCCCTGCTGACCGACCTGATCGAACCCGAGGCGACCGCGCTCGGCCTCAGCCTCGTGCGCGTGCGCATGCAGGGCGGCAAGTCCGATCCGACGTTGCAGGTGATGGCCGAGCGCCCCGACACCCGCCAGCTGGTGATCGAGGATTGCGCCGAGCTGTCGCGCCGGATCTCGGACAAGTTCGATGCGCTCGAAGCCGAGGGCAAGGATCCGGTCGGCGAGGACGCGTATCGTCTCGAGGTGTCGAGCCCCGGTATCGATCGCCCTCTGACCCGGCTCCAGGACTTTGCAGACTGGGAAGGCCAGGAGGCACGCATTCGCCTGGTCGAGCCGTTCGAGGACCGCAAGCAGATCTCGGGTAACCTGATGGGCGTCGAGGGGACGAAGATCACCGTCGACGTCAACAAGCACAAGCTCATGACGATCGACTTCAGCCAAGTCGCCGACGCCAAGCTCGTCATGACCGACCGTCTCATCGCCGCGACCGCGCCGCTTTCGATCGAAGGCGCGGACGAGGTTTTCTATCAAGATACGCCCACCGATGAGCCCGATGCTCACGAGGCCGACACCGAAGAAGGACAGCATTGATGGCCACGGCAGTCACCGCAAACCGCGCGGAACTGATCGCGATCGCGAATTCGGTCGCGTCGGAGAAGATGATCGACAAGGCGATCGTGATCGAGGCGATGGAGGACGCGATCCAGCGCGCCGCCCGCTCGCGCTACGGCGCCGAGAACGACATCCGCGCCAAGCTCGATCCGAACACCGGCGATCTGCGCTTGTGGCGCGTCGTCGAAGTGGTCGAGGCGGTCGACGATTATTTCAAGCAGGTCGACGTCAAGGGCGCACAGAAGCTCCAGAAGGACGCCGCACTCGGCGACTTCATCGTCGATCCTTTGCCCCCGATCGAGTTCGGCCGCATCGCCGCACAGGCCGCCAAGCAGGTCATCTTCCAGAAGGTCCGCGACGCCGAGCGCGAGCGCCAGTTCGAAGAGTATAAGGACCGCGCCGGCGAGATCATCACCGGCGTCGTCAAGCGCGTCGAGTTCGGCCATGTCGTCGTCGACCTGGGCCGCGCCGAGGGCGTCATCCGTCGCGACGCGCAGATCCCCCGCGAAGTGGTGCGCGTCAACGACCGCATCCGCTCGCTGATCCTCAACGTCCGCCGCGAGAACCGCGGGCCGCAGATCTTCCTCAGCCGCGCGCACCCCGACTTCATGAAGAAGCTGTTCGCGCAGGAAGTGCCCGAGATCTACGACGGCATCATCGAGATCAAGGCCGCGGCCCGCGATCCGGGTTCGCGCGCGAAGATCGGCGTCATCTCGCATGATTCGAGCATCGATCCGGTCGGCGCATGCGTCGGCATGAAGGGCTCGCGCGTCCAAGCCGTCGTGCAGGAAATGCAGGGCGAGAAGATCGACATCATCCCCTGGTCGCCCGACATCGCGACCTTCGTCGTCAACGCGTTGCAGCCGGCATCCGTGTCGCGCGTCGTGATCGACGAGGAAGAAGAGCGCATCGAGGTGGTCGTTCCCGATGATCAGCTTTCGCTGGCGATCGGACGTCGTGGCCAGAACGTGCGGCTTGCGTCGCAGCTGACCGGCAAGGCGATCGACATCCTCACCGAGGCCGATGCGTCGGAGAAGCGCCAGAAGGACTTCGTCGAGCGTTCGGCGATGTTCGAGAAGGAGCTCGACGTCGACGAGACGCTGGCGCAGCTGCTGGTTGCCGAAGGGTTCACGAACCTCGAAGAGGTCGCCTATGTCGAGGTCGAAGAGATCGCCGGCATCGAGGGCTTCGACGAGGATCTGGCGGGCGAGTTGCAGAACCGCGCGACCGAGGCTTTGGAGCGTCGCGACGCGGCGAGCCGCGAAGAGCGTACCGCGCTCGGCGTCGAGGACGCGCTGGCTGGCATGCCGTATCTCAACGAGGCGATGCTGGTCACGCTCGGCAAGGCGGGCATCAAGACGCTCGACGACCTCGCCGATCTCGCGACCGACGAGCTGGTCGAGAAGAAGCGCGTCGAGCCACGTCGTCGCAACGAGGACGCGCCGAAGCGGCCTGAGCCCAAGGGCGGGATTCTCGCGGAATATGGCCTGAGCGACGAGCAGGGCAACGAGATCATTATGGCCGCTCGCGCGCACTGGTTCGAGGACGAGGCTCCCGAGGCTTCGGCTGACGAAGTCGAGGCGGACGAGACTCCGGTGGAAGAGGCTTCGGCTGACCACGCTGCGGTCGAGGAGGCTGCAACTGAAGAGCCGACGGCCGACGATGCCGTGGCTGAGGACTCTTCGGCGGACGACGCTTCGGTCGAGGACGCTTCGGTTGAAGACGCGGCGGACAAGACCGACACGAAGAGCGAGGGCGACAAGGCCTGATGCCCTTCGTCAGCATCCGCATCTCGGGGTCCGCCACCAAGGACCAGAAGTCCGGCATCGTCGCCGACGTCACCCAGTCGCTCGTGCAGCGGCTGGGGAAGAACCCGGCTGCGGTGCAGATCGTGATCGAAGAGGTCTCGACCGAGAATTACGGCGCGGGCGGCCAGCTGCTGGTCGAGCGCGACGCTCCCAAATCTCCGGCGCAGGAGGACGCACATGCGGAACCCTCCCGATGACACTGCGCCGTTAAACTCCCCTCCCGCTCGCGGGGAGGGGTCGGGGAGGGCAGCCACGGCTGCCGCCCCTGCGGATAGCCCCCCCCCTGACCCCTCCCGCGAGCGGGAGGGGAATGAGCCCGTTCGCAAGTGCATTCTTTCCGGCGAGCGCGATGTGCGGCCGCATTTGGTGCGACTCGCGTTGTCGCCCGATGGCCAAATCCTTCCCGACGTGCGCGCCAAGGCTCCGGGCCGCGGCGCGTGGATCGGTGTCACGCGAGTCGAGCTCGAAGCCGCGATCAAGAAGGGCAAGCTCAAGGGCGCGCTCGCACGCGCGTTCAAGACCGGCGAGTTCACCATCGATCCCGAGCTTCCCGCCAAGATCGAAGCCGCGCTGGAGCGTAACGCGCTCGACCGGCTCGGGCTCGAATCGCGCTCGGGGACGGTGCTGATCGGCTCCGACCGGATCGAGCAGAACGCGCGCCAGGGCAAGCTGAAGGCGCTGTATCACGCGTCCGACGCCGCCGAGGACGGCAACCGCAAGCTCGATCAGGCGTGGCGCATCGGCAACGATGAAGAAGGCTCGGGTTTGCGGGGGTTGGCACTCCCTGTGTCACGCACCATATTGGCGTTGGCGCTGGGGCGGGAAAATGTGGTACACATTGGCCTGACCGACCGCGCTGCAGCAAAGCGGGTGAGCGAAGCGCTCGACCGTTGGCTGCATTTTATCGGCCCCGAACCTTCTTCCGTGTCTTGCGAAACGGCCTCGCAGGGCGCATCGGCGTCACCACAAAATGGGGCGCCACCGATACAACAGGCGTCCGGATCGACCGGAACACGCCCGGCCGTGGACATGACTGAGGAATTTGAGTGAGCGACACGGACAACGAGAAGCCGAAACTTGGCATGCGCGCACCTTTGGGTGTGAAGCGCACGGTCGAGACCGGCCAGGTGAAGCAGAGCTTCAGCCACGGCCGATCGAATACGGTGATCGTGGAAACCAAGCGCGCGCGCGTCCTGCGCCGTCCGGGCGAGCCCGACGTGCAGGTCGCGGATGCCGCACCGGTTGCCGCGCCCGCCCCGGCGGCTGCGCCCGCAGCCCCGGCACCGCAGGCGCGCGCACCGCAGCCTGCGCCTGCCCCCGTGCGTCAGCAGCAGAGCAATCTGTCGCCGCAGGAGCGCCAGGCCAAGCTGCTCCGCGAGGCCGAAGAGCAGCGCATGAACACGCTGGAAGAAGGGCGTCGTCGCCAGGAAGCCGAGCGCGCCAAGGCGATCGAAGACGAGCGTAATCGCGTCGCCGATCGTGCGCGTGCCGAGGCTGAGGCCAAGGCGCCGAAGCCCGTCGAAGCCCCTGCGCCCGCACCGGCCCGTGGGGTCGAAGCGGCTCCCGCTCCGGTCGCGGCTCCCACGCCAGCGCCTGCGCCGACTCCGGTCGAAGCCCCCGTTGCTGCAACTCCTGCGCCGGCTCCGGTTGCCGCGGCACCTGCGCCTGCACCGAAGCCGGCTCCGGTAGTGGCTGCTCCGGCGCCGGCTCCCAAGCCTGCGCCGGCACCCGTTACTCCGCCGGCACCGCCACCCGTCATCGAACTGACTCGCGATCCGGCGTTCCCGGCACCACGCCGGTTCTCGCCGGTGGCGCGTCCCGAGCGTCCCCCGCCGCCGCCAAAGCCTGTCGCAGCACCCGCTGCCGCAGCGCCGACCACGGCTGCGAATGCCGGCACGACCGCGGCGCGTCCCGGCGCGACCGGTGTCAATGCTCCGGCCGGTGGCGTCCGTCGCGACGCAGTGCCAGCACGTCCGCAGCAGCGTGACCGCAAGGGTGACGATCGTCGCACCTCGGGCAAGCTCACCGTCAACCGCGCGCTCGGCGATGGTGATGGTGCACGCGCCCGTTCGCTCGCCGCACTGAAGCGTGCCCGCGAGAAGGAGCGTCGTGGCACCGGTGGTCCGCGCGAGGCGCAGGCCAAGCAGATCCGCGACGTCGTCGTCCCCGAGGCGATCACGGTGCAGGAACTCGCCAACCGCATGGCCGAGAAGGGCGCCGACCTCGTCAAGGCGCTGTTCAAGATGGGCATGCCCGTCACGATGACGCAGACGATCGACCAGGATACCGCCGAGTTGCTCGTCACCGAGTTCGGCCACAACCTGACGCGTGTCAGCGATGTCGACCAGGATCTGGCCAACGACACGATCGACGATGCCGAGGAGACGCTGAAGCCACGTGCCCCGGTCGTCACGATCATGGGCCACGTCGATCACGGCAAGACGTCGCTGCTCGATGCCCTGCGCGGCACCGACGTGGTGCGCGGCGAAGCGGGTGGCATCACCCAGCATATCGGCGCGTATCAGGTTACGCTGAAGGACAAGTCGAAGATCACCTTCCTCGACACGCCAGGCCATGAGGCGTTCACGCAGATGCGTGCGCGTGGCGCGGACGTCACCGACATCGTCATCCTGGTGGTGGCGGCGGACGACGGCCTCATGCCGCAGACGGTGGAGGCGATCGCCCACACCAAGGCGGCGGGCGTGCCGATGATCGTCGCGATCAACAAGATCGACAAGGAAGGCGCCAATGCCCAGAAGGTGCGCGAGCGCCTACTGAGCGAGGAGATCGTGGTCGAGGACATGGGCGGCGACGTCCAGGACGTCGAAGTCTCCGCGACCAAGAAGATCGGTCTCGACGCGTTGATCGAGAAGATCCAGCTCCAGGCCGAACTGCTCGAACTGCGCGCCAATCCGGATCGCGCGGCCGAGGGTACGGTGATCGAGGCCAAGCTCGACAAGGGCCGTGGTCCGGTCGCAACCATCCTCGTCAACCGCGGTACGCTGCGGGTCGGCGACATCTTCGTGGTCGGTGGCGAGAGCGGCAAGGTCCGTGCGCTGGTCGACGACAAGGGCAAGCAGATCAAGGAAGCGGGTCCGGCGATGCCGGTCGAGGTGCTCGGTCTGTCGGGTGTTCCGCAGGCGGGCGATCCGTTCCAGGTCGTCGAGAACGAGGCACGGGCCCGCGAAGTCGCGGAATATCGTCGCAGCGTGAAGACCGACAAGCGGACCGCATCGGTTCCTGCCAGCCTCGAGAGCATGTTCTCGGCGCTGAAGGAAAAGCAGGCGATCGAATATCCGCTGGTCGTGAAGGCGGATACGCAGGGCACGGTCGAGGCGATCGTCGGGGCGATCAACAAGATCTCCACCGACCTGATCAAGGCGCGCGTGCTGAGCTCGGGCGTCGGCGGCATCACCGAGTCGGACGTCACGTTGGCGGCCGCATCGGGCGCACCGATCATCGGCTTCAACGTTCGTCCGAACGCGAAGGCACGCGAGATCGCTGAGCGCCAGAAGGTCGCGTTCAAATATTACGACGTGATCTACGACCTGATCGACGAGATCCGGGCCGGGATGGCAGGCGAGCTTGGGCCGGAAGCGTTCGAGACGGTCGTCGGTCGTGCCGATATCCGCGAGGTCTTCTCGGCGGGCAAGCACGGCAAGGCGGCGGGTCTGCTCGTCACCGAGGGCAACATCCGCAAGGCGCTCAAGGCACGTATCACGCGCAACGACGTCATCATCTACCAGGGCGAAATCGCATCGCTGCGTCGCTTCAAGGATGATGTCGCCGAGGTCCGTGCGGGGCTTGAGTGCGGCGTGACGTTCACGTCGAACTTCGTCGACATCAAGGCCGGCGACGTCCTCGAGACGTTCGAAGTCGAGATGCGCGAACGTACTTTGTAACTACTAAAGCCCTCTCCCCTGCGGGGAGAGGGTTGGGTGAGGGGCTGTCCCAGGCGCTGGCGTATGCGGCGCCCCTCACCCGCCCTCTCCCCGAGGGGGAGAGGGAGCTTAAGATGAAGACCGATACCCCAGAAGCAAAAGCCGTCCGCTCGCTACGAGTCGGCGAGCAGGCGCGCCATGCGCTGTCCGACATCCTCGCACGCGGCGACGTCCACGATCCGGTGCTTGAAAAGCACCTCGTGACGATCACCGAAGTCCGCATGTCGCCGGACCTCCGTCACGCTACCGTCTTCGTGAAGCCGTTGCTCGGCAAGGACGAGGAAAAGGTGCTGAAGGCGCTCCGCACCAACACCGCCTACCTCCAGCGCGAAGTCGCGAACCGGGTGCAGATGCGGTATGCCGCCAAGCTGAAATTCCTCGCAGACGAGAGCTTCGACGAGGGTACGCACATTGACCAGTTGTTGCGGGATCCGCATGTTGCGCGGGATCTAGCTGAAGATTGATTTTGAGGGGCTGCGAGTACCTCGCTTGCAGTCAGTAAGGGCTTTGCGGCGATTGGAATGAAGCGCCTCCTACGTCCTATCCCGTTCCGAACCTTCTGCGCTCCTCGTGCCCTTCCCCCTCCCCCCGTTCGTGGTGAGTAGAGACCGAGTAGGCTCGAAGAGCCGTATCGAGGGCTCGTATCGAAGCACAGGTCCCCCGCTCCAACCCATCCTTCGATACGCCGCTTCGACAAGCTCAGCAGCTACTCAGGACGAACGGATGGTGGTTGGGCAGCGGGTGGTGAGAGGTGGTCTTGCGGCAGCGGCATTGGGAATTCCAAGCCATAGTGCACCGCTCCTCTGGACATCCTCCCGCGTTCCCGCTCTTTGCCCCCCATGGCCAAGCTGTATTTCTACTACGCCTCGATGAACGCGGGGAAGTCGACGAACCTGTTGCAGGCGGACTTCAACTATCGTGAGCGGGGGATGCGGACGATGCTGTTTACCGCCGCGATCGACGACCGGTTCGCGGCGGGGACGATCACGTCGCGGATCGGGCTGGAGGCGCCGGCGATCGCGTTCGATGCGGGGACGGATATCGGGGCCTGCGTGGTTCGGCAGCATGGCGAGGACGCGATTTCGTGCGTGCTGGTGGACGAGGCGCAGTTTCTGACGTCTGCGCAGGTGGATCAGCTCGCGCATATCTGTGATGTGGTCGGGATACCGGTGCTGGCTTACGGATTGCGAACCGATTTCCAGGGGGGCGCTGTTTCCGGGGTCGGCGCGGTTGCTGGCGCTGGCGGACTCGCTGGTGGAGATCAAGTCGGTTTGCGGGTGTGGGCGGAAAGCTACGATGAACCTGCGGGTCGACGGGAACGGGCGGGCGATCGCCGAGGGGCAGCAGACCGAGATCGGCGGGAACGATCGCTATGTCGCGCTGTGTCGGCGGCATTTCTGCGAGGCTTTGGGGTAGCCCCCTTACCCACCCTCGTCATCCTGACAAAAGTCAGGATCCAGAGTTACGAACCGCAGCGGACATGGCTCTGGATCCTGACTTTCGTCAGGATGACGGAGTAGATGGGTGGCCCCTCCCGCCTCAATTGAATTCTAGGACTTATTCGCATGCATGGCTGGATCATTCTCGACAAGCCGCTGGGGCTTGGCTCGACGCAGGGCGTTTCGGCGGTGAAGCGTGCCTTGCGGAGCGGCGGGTATGGGAAGTTCAAGGTGGGGCATGGGGGGGACGCTCGATCCCCTCGCTACCGGGGTTTTGCCGATTGCCGTCGGGGAGGCGACCAAGCTGGCCGGGCGGATGCTCGATAGCGACAAGATCTATGATTTCACGGTGATGTTCGGGGTTCAGACGGATACGCTGGATGCTGAAGGCGTGGGCATCGCTACGTCCCATGTTCGGCCGACTCTGGCGGCGGTCGAGGCTGTGCTCGCGCAGTTTACTGGGCCGATTTCACAGGTGCCGCCGGCGTATTCCGCGCTGAAGGTGGATGGCGAGCGGGCTTATGATCTGGCTCGGGCTGGGCATGAGGTGGTGCTCGCGAGCCGGGATGTGACGATTCATTCGCTATCCTCCCCGGTACGGGGAGGGGGGACCAGCGCAGCTGGTGGAGGGGGCTTCCGCGAGCGTTCCGCTGTTGGCGAGTCCCCCTCCACCCCCGTCCAAGTGGACGGCGGCCCCCCTCCCCGTGCCGGGGAGGAATTGCGGGATGCGCCCCTACCCCATACTCCCCTTGAGGAAGTCACTCTCACCGCGCATGTGTCGAAGGGCACCTACATCCGCTCCCTCGCGCGCGACATCGCGATCGCCCTCGGCACCGTCGGCCACGTCACCATGTTGCGCCGCACCAAGGCCGGTCCGTTCGACCTCACATCCGCGATATCGCTGGACAAACTGGACGAACTCGCTAGAGGCAACGCGCTTGAAGATGTACTTCTGCCCTTGAGGGTGGCGCTGGACGACATCCCGGCTCTCTCCCCTCACCCCCGACCAGGCAGGGGCGCTCCGACAGGGGCGTATCTTGGCCGGGATCGCCGCAGACGATGGCCAATACTTCGCCGAACTGGACGCTGTCCCGGTCGCGCTGGTCGAGGTCGAGGACGGAGACGTCCGGGTCGTTCGCGGTTTCAATCTGTGATGTCGAGGACATGAATTCATGACGATTACCGCTGAACGCAAGACCGAGCTCGTCAAGGAGCATTCGCGCGCCGAGGGTGACACCGGTTCGCCGGAAGTCCAGGTCGCGATCCTGACCGAGCGCATCAAGAACCTGACCGAGCATTTCAAGGGCCACAAGAAGGACAACCACTCGCGTCGTGGTCTTCTCATGATGGTCAACAAGCGCCGGACGCTGCTGGATTATCTCCGTCACAAGGACGGCCAGCGCTATCTGGATCTGATCGCGAAGCTCGGTCTCCGCAAGTAACTTAGACGGCTCCCCTCGGGGGGCCGTTTTCGTATATAGGGTTTTGATTCCGCGCATTTCGCGCGGAGGCAAACGCCAGGACACAATTCGGTGCACTGGCAAGGAGCGACAACTCGCTCCACACCGCCGCGGGCCGGCTAAGCCCGCACACCAGGCTTCCATGAAAGTACTACTTTCATGGAGACCTCAACGGCCCCGTTCGCATCTGGCGACCGGAGTGAAGGAAAAAAGAATGTTCGATACCAAGACCGTAAGCGCCCAGTGGGGCGGCAAGACGCTGACGCTCGAGACCGGCCGCGTTGCGCGCCAGGCCAATGGCGCAGTGCTCGCCACCCTCGGCGAGACCGTCGTTCTGTGCGCCGTGACGGCTGCACGGACCGTCAAGGAAGGGCAGGATTTCTTCCCGCTCACCGTCCATTACCAGGAGAAGTTCTCCGCAAGCGGCCGCATTCCCGGCGGCTTCTTCAAGCGTGAGCGTGGCGCGACCGAAAAGGAGACGCTGACCAGCCGTCTCATCGATCGCCCGATCCGTCCCCCTCTTCCCAGAGGGTTTCTACAACGAGATCAACGTGATCTGTCAGGTTCTGTCGTATGACGGCGAGAACGAGCCGGACGTCCTCGCGATGGTCGCGGCCTCCGCAGCCCTGACGATCTCGGGCGTACCGTTTATGGGCCCGATCGGCGCGGCACGCGTCGGCTATGTCGATGGCGCGTACATCCTCAACCCGACTCTCGAGGAAGCCAAGGCTGGCGATCTCGACCTCGTCGTCGCCGCCACCGGCCAGGCCGTGATGATGGTCGAATCGGAAGCCAAGGAGCTCTCGGAAGAGATCATGCTCGGCGCCGTGCAGTTCGCCCACAAGGCCTGCCGCGAAGCCGCGAACCTGATCATCGATCTGGCCGAGATGGCTGCCAAGGATCCTTGGGAAATGGCCGAGCAGGCCGACCTCTCGACCGCCAAGGACAAGCTGAAGAAGCTGATCGGCAAGGACATCGCGGCCGCCTACAAGGTGACCGACAAGTCCAAGCGTTCGGACCTGCTGAACGCCGCTCGTGCGAAGGGCAAGACGGCATTCGCCGATGCCTCGCCGCAGGACCAGATGGCAGCCGGCAAGCTGATGAAGAAGCTGGAGGCGGAGATCGTCCGCGGCGCCATCCTCAAGGACGGCACCCGCATCGATGGCCGCACCACCACGCAGATCCGTCCGATCGAGGCGATGGTCCACTTCCTCCCGCGCACGCATGGCTCGGCCCTGTTCACGCGCGGCGAGACGCAGTCGATCTGCACCACCACGCTCGGCACGCGCGATGCGGAGCAGATGATCGATGGCCTCAACGGCCTGTCGTACGAAAACTTCATGCTGCACTACAACTTCCCTCCCTATTCGGTTGGTGAAGTCGGTCGCTTCGGTGCGCCGGGTCGTCGCGAGGTCGGTCACGGCAAGCTCGCATGGCGCGCGCTGCACCCGGTGCTGCCGACCAAGGAAGAGTTCCCGTACACGATCCGCGTCCTGTCGGACATCACCGAGAGCAACGGCTCGTCGTCGATGGCGACCGTCTGCGGGGGTTCGCTGAGCATGATGGACGCAGGCGTTCCGCTGAAGCGTCCAGTGTCGGGCATCGCGATGGGCCTGATCCTCGAGGGCAAGAACTTCGCGGTTCTCAGCGACATCCTCGGCGACGAGGATCACCTCGGCGACATGGACTTCAAGGTCGCGGGCACGTCCGAGGGCATCACCACGATGCAGATGGACATCAAGATCGCCGGCATCACCGAAGAGATCATGGGCAAGGCACTGGCGCAGGCCAAGGAAGGCCGCGCGCACATCCTGGGCGAGATGGCCAAGGCACTCGACCACACCCGTGAGGAACTCAGCGCCCACGCACCGCGCATCGAGAGCTTCCAGATCGACAAGTCGAAGATCCGTGAAGTCATCGGCACCGGCGGCAAGGTGATCCGCGAGATCGTCGCGCAGACCGGCGCCAAGGTCGACATCGACGACGAGGGCGTGATCAAGGTGTCGTCGTCCGACCCCGCGCAGATCGAAGCCGCGATCAAGTGGATCAAGGGCCTCGTCGAGGAAGCCGAAGTCGGCAAGGTCTATGACGGCAAGGTCGTCAACCTGGTCGATTTCGGGGCGTTCGTGAACTTCATGGGTGGCAAGGACGGTCTCGTCCACGTGTCCGAAATCAAGAACGAGCGCGTCGAGAAGGTGTCGGACGCCCTGACCGAAGGCCAGGAGGTCAAGGTCAAGGTTCTCGAGATCGATCCGCGCGGCAAGGTTCGCCTGTCGATGCGCGTCGTCGACCAGACGACCGGCGAAGAGCTGGAGGACACGCGTCCTGCACGCGAGCCCCGCGAAGGCGGTGATCGTGGTCCGCGCGGTCCGCGTCGTGACGGCGATGGTGGTCGTGATGCTGGCGGCAATGGCGGCGGCGGCGGCGGTGGCCGTGGTCCCCGCGGCGAAGGCGGCGGCGGTCGTGATGGGGGTGACCGCGGCTCGCGTGGCCCGCGTCGTGACGGCGATGGCGGCCGTGACGCAGGCGGCAACGGCGGTGGCCGTGGTCCGCGTCGTGATGGCGGCGGAAACGGCGGCGGCGAGCGCGCTGCACGCACCGACGGCGACAAGGCGCCGGAGTTCGCGCCGGCGTTCCTGACCGGCGATCGCGACTAAGCCTTTGCGGCCTAGCGGCGAAGGAGGAAGGGGCTCGGGAAACCGGGCCCCTTTCTCATGTCAGGCTCGCTTTGCCCCGTTATGCCTTGAGAACATGACTTATATTGGAACGGAGCGGCATGCCGGATGTTCGAACCGGTATGAATGCCATTGCGAAGTCCGTTATTCTCGTCGTCGATGACGATGCCCTCGTCCGGGTCCATTCCAACCTCGCGCTGGAGGATGCCGGCTATGAAGTCGTCGAAGCCAGCAACGCGGCCGACGCCTTGGCGAAGCTCGAAGAGCGGCCCGATATCGCCGCGCTGTTCACCGATGTCCGCATGCCCGGAGACCTGAACGGCATCGACCTTGCCAATGCCGTGCATGCGCAACGTCCCGATATTGCGATCCTGGTCACGTCGGGCGCCGACAACGGCACCACTGACGCGTTGCCCAAGGCCGCGCGTTTCGTGCAGAAGCCCTATACCGGCGCACAACTCAGCAAGCTTCTGCAACTCTGAGCAGTTTACGGACTGGAAGAGTATTCAGGATCTTACATCTACTAGTCTAGGCAGTCCTCATTCGTCATAAGTATTGCCCGTTATCAGTATTAGGGCCATCGTCCGTCGCTTGAGCATCGACTCGCGGGGGGCGGTCCAATGGCATCGTTAAATAGTGTACGGCCTGCGCAACGGACTGTCGTCGCGAGCGAGCGTCGCTTCTTCCTCGGCATGGCGATAGCGATCGCCGTCACGGTGATCTTCGGGTTCACGCTGAATGCCGCGCGGATGAACTGGACGTTTCTCGAACTGCCCTTGCAAGTTCATCTGCATGCCGCCGCCTTCCTGGCGTGGATCATTCTCTACGTCGTGCAGAACTGGCTGGTCGTTCGGGGGATCGATCACTTGGCATCGACAACTCGGCGTACTCGGCGCTGTTATTGCAGCGTCGATGGTCGTGCTGGGCATCGTCACCACCGTTGCAGCGATCCAGCAGCACCGCGTCCCGCCGTTCTTTCCGCCTGGGATATTCCTCGTGCTAGATGTGCTGGGTGTGATCGGCTTCGGTATCCTCACCGCCTGGGCGATCGCGCTGCGGAAACAGGCCGCGTGGCACAAGCGACTGATGTTGTGTGGCACGATCCTGGTCATGTCGCCGGCGCTCGGGCGGATCCTGCCGATGCCGCTGCTCGGCCCGTTCGCGCCGCTCGCGGTGTTCGCGTCGATGGCGGTGTTCGTCATCATGGCAATGATCTTCGACCTGCGCCTACGCGGGAAGATACATCCGGGCTATTACTGGGGTGGCGGCGTGCTGGTCGTGACTAACGTGCTGGTTGGTCCGCTCGGATTGAGCCCGCCGGTGCTGCGGCTGGTCGAGCGCCTTGCTGCCTGATCGGAGCTGCGTGATGAGACCAAGTGTCGGGTTAGTGGGGAGCTTCTGTTGCTCGGTGCCCCCCGTACCGCCGGTGTCCACTTCTGTTGCCCGGTGTGGCCCGAACCGCGCTTTCGTCCGTATAACCTAGGTCGTTAGACCGTCAGTTATGCGGCAATTGCGAGTGCTTCGTTATCGTTGGCACTTGTGTATGGGCCGTTGCGGTGGTCCCATTCCGAGCGAAACATAGCGTCGTTGAACACACGTCGATCCTAGTTCGACCCCGTCATCGTCCCCCTCTTTCGAAGAGGGCGGTGGTGGAGTCGCCGGGTACTGCCCCCGGGTCCGCTGTGTCTATGACACGCCACGGTTTATCGCCATAGCCGCCAAAAGAAGATTCCCCCCGACGGCATCAGCGATATAGGGGGGGCCGCATCGATCTGAAAAGCCCGGCCGAATGAAAAGACTGGCGCGATGGCAGCACCCTCCCGGATAAATCTCCGATGGGTCAGCACACAGCGTGCCAAACCGCCTTCCGCTCGCCACAAAGCGCGTGCATAGCAACCTGCATTATGTTGACGCAGCGCTCCCGCTACGCGCTCCGCGCGATGATCTTCCTTGGCGGCGCCCCCGTCGGTGGCCCTCCCATCCCGATGACCCGCATCGCCGCCGAGGCGAACGTGCCCCGCAAATTCCTCGAGCTGATCCTCGCCGACCTGCGCGAGTCCGGCCTGTTGCACAGCCATCGCGGCAAGATGGGCGGGTACCGCCTGTCGCGGCCGAGCCATCTGATCTCGCTCGGCGAGATCATCCGGATCATCGAGGGGCCGCTCGCCCTGGTACCGTGCGTAAGCCGGACTGCGTACCGCCCATGCCTCGATTGCAAGAGCGAGGCAGACTGCGCGATCCGCTTTGCGATGATGCGCGTGCGGGACGAGACCGCGCGGATTCTGGACGGGACTAGCTTGGCGGATGCGAACGCCGAGGAACTGGTAGCGGCGTAACCCTATCCTTCTTCCCTCGGGGGAGAAGGTGGCGCGGCAGCGTCGGATGAGGGGGAGTTGGGATGTAACGTCCCGAGCCTCAAGCCCCTCACCCTTCCGTCGCCTACGGCTCCTCCCTCCCTCTCCGCACAGGGGGAGAGGGACAGCAGGTCGCGTAACCCTATCCTTCTCCCCCCGGGGAGAAGGTGGCGCGGTAGCGTCGGATGAGGGGGAGTTGGGATGTGACGCTCCGAGCCTCAGGCCCCTCACCCTTCCGTCGCCTACGGCTCCTCCCTCCCTCTCCCCGACGGGGAGAGGGACAAAGCGATCACCCCCGCGCCTTCAGCTCGTCGCGGATCTCGCGAAGCAGCGCGATCTCGACCGGCTCCGGCGCAGGTGCGACGACAACCGCCTCTTCCTCGCGCTTCAACCTTGCCGTCTCGCGCTCGATCAGCGCCGCGGTCCGGTTCACCACACGCAGGATCATGAAGATGATCCCCGCGACGATCACGAAATTGACCAACTGCGTCGCGAACGCGCCATAGCCGAGCAGCGGCACGCCGGCCTTCTTCAACGCCGCGTAATCGCTGAGCGAACCTGCGTAGTTCGCCGGCACCGGCCCCATCCGCCAGAAATAGCTGGAGAAATCGAGCCCGCCGAAGATCTTGCCGATCACCGGCATCAGCACGTCGTCGGTCAGCGACGTGACGATCTTGCCGAATGCCGCGCCGATGATCACCGCGATGGCGAGATCGAGCACGTTGCCGCGCATGATGAACGCCTTGAATTCCTTGAGCATCTACGCCCCCCTCTGTTGCCCCACCGACGCTAACCATCGATTTCGGTTTCGCCAACCCTGCGGACTGTCCTATGAGGGTGACACAGGTATTTAGGAGAGCCCCGATGTCACGTGCCCCAATCGCCCGCGGTACCGCCGCGATCCTTCTCGCATCGGCGCTGGCCGGGTGCGGGATCAACAGCATTCCGACAGCCGAAGAGACCGCGAAGGCGCGCTGGGCGGACGTCCAGAACAATTATCAGCGCCGCGCGGACCTGATCCCCAACCTCGTCGCGACCGTGAAGGCGGCGGGCGCGCAGGAAAAGGACATCCTCGTCCAGGTGACGCAGGCACGCTCCGCCGCGAACTCGGTGCAGGTTTCGGCCGCCGATCTCTCCGATCCGGCGAAGATGGAGCAGTATCAGCGCGTCCAGGGTGCCGTCGGGCTGTCGCTGCAGCGCTTGCAGGAGGCGTATCCCGAGCTGAAGAGCCAGGGCAACTACACCACGCTGATGAGCCAGCTGGAGGGCACCGAGAACCGCATCACGATCGCCCGGCGCGACTACAACGGCGCGGTGCAGGCGTATAATACCAAGATCCGCACCTTCCCCGACGCGGTCGGCGCGAAGATCTTCTACGGCGCCAAGCCGATGGTGCCGTTTGCGGCGACCACGCCCGGCGCCGAGACCGCACCGACGGTGAACTTCGGCAACGCGAGCTGATCGGGGCATCATGCTCCGCCATCTCCTGACGCTGGCGTTCGCGGTGCTGCTCGGTAGCAGCGCGGCGACCGCACAGGCGCTTCCCAAGTTCACCGGCTTCGTCGTCGATGCGGCAAACGTGATCCCGCCCGATCAGGAAGCGGCGCTGACCAAGCGGCTCGACGATCTGCAAAAGGCGACCGGCAACCAGCTGGTGGTCGCGACCGTGACCGATCTCGACGGCTATCCGATCGAGGATTACGGCAATCGGCTGATCCGAAGCTGGGGAGTCGGTTTGAAGGACGCGAACAACGGCGCGATCCTGCTGGTCGCGCCGAACGACCGGAAGGTGCGGATCGAGGTCGGTTATGGCCTGGAGCCGGTGCTGACCGATGCGTTCTCCAGCGTCGTAATCAACCAGCAGATCCTGCCGCGCTTCAAGGCGGGCGACATCCCCGGCGGGATCGTCGCGGGGACGAACGCCGTGGCGGACCAGCTCGCGCTGCCCGATGCGGAGGCGCGCGCGAAGGTGACCGCAGCGGCGGCGGAGTATGACAAGACGCATCGTCGCTCGAACGCGGGTGGCGGCGGCGTGCCGATCGGGCTGATCTTCTTCGGGATCGTACTGGCGGCGATCGTCATTCCGATGATCTCGCGGCGCGCGGGCGGCAAGCATTACGTCGATGGCGGCAGGCGGAGCGGCGGCAGTGGCGCCTTGCCGATCGTGTTGTGGAGCATCGCCGACGCGATGACCCGTGGCGGCGGTGGTGGCGGCGGCGGAAGCTGGGGTGGTGGCGGCGACAGCGGTGGTGGCGGCTGGAGCGGCGGTGGTTTTGGCGGCGGCGGCGGTGGATCCGGCGGCGGCGGCGGCGCATCGGGGGGATGGTGACATGCGGTTGAGCGACACCGACCACGACCGCGTTACGGCGGCAGTCACCCAGGCGGAGACCGCGACGACCGGCGAGATCGTCACGATCGTCGCGCGGCAGTCGGATGCGTATCACGACGTGTCGATGCACTGGGGCGTGCTGGCGATGCTGCTGACGCTGGCGCTGCTCGCGTACCACCCGGTCGCGGCGGACCATATCTACGCGCGGGTCGATCCCTGGCAGGCGGCACCGCAGGGTGCGCTGTACGTGGTCGCGCTCGTGCTGGTGACCTTGGTGTTTCTGGCGGTGCGGCTGGTGCTGGCATGGACGCCGGCGCGACTCGCGCTGACGCCGGGCGCGACCAAGGCGCGGCGGGTGCGGCGGCGGGCTTTACTCCTGTTCCGTGCGGGCGCCGAGAAGCGCACCAAGGGTTCCACCGGCGTCTTGCTGTACCTGTCGCTCGCCGAGCACCGTGCGGAGATCATCGCCGACGATGCGATCCACTCGCGCGTGCCGAACGAAACCTGGGGTGCGGCGATGGCGGCGGTGCTGGCCGGCGTCCGCGACGATCGTCCCGCCGACGGCATGGCGGATGCCGTCGCGCAGATCGGCGCGGTGCTGGCCGAGCATTTTCCGCGGACCGGTGCGCCGGTGAACGAACTTCCGGACAGGCTGATCGAACTATGAGCAAGACCGTATGGGCCGGGAAATTCCTGACCGTGCAGACCGAGGGCACGTGGGAATTCGCCGCGCGCCAGGGCGAGATCGCGGCGGCGGTGATCATCGCGATCGACGACGGCGACGTGATCCTGGTCGAGCAGTTCCGCGTGCCGCTGGGCCGCGCCTGTCTCGAACTGCCGGCCGGGCTGGTCGGTGACGAAACCGCGGGCGAGAGCGTCGCGGTGGCGGCCGGCCGCGAGCTGGAGGAAGAGACCGGCTACCGGGCGGACGCGATCGAGGACCTGGGGGTGTTCTATTCGTCGCCGGGGATGACGTCGGAATGCTTCACGCTGGTCCGCGCCACCGGGCTGACGAAGGTGAGCGATGGCGGCGGCGATGGCGACGAGAACATCACCGTGCACCGGGTGCCGCTGGCGGACGTGCCGGCGTTCGTGGCCGAGAAGCGGAAGGCTGGCGTGGCGATCGACACCAAGATGCTGCTGATCCTGGCTGGGTCGATCCTCTAATCAGGACCTGTTTCCCCGCGAAGGCGGGGACCCAGACTGCGCTCCCGCCTTCGCGGGAGAACAAGGAGGTGCGGGAGGGCCTAGCGCCGCTCCCCAGCTTACTTGAAGTTATCCGCGTAGCTCTGCAGCTTCAGCGTCTTCTGCGGCGCCGGCACCACCGTGTAGCCGAACCCCTCGCGCTCGCAGTGCGCGATCGCCGCTTCGGCGGTCGGGAACAGCAGGCGCAGCTGGTCGCGCGTGTCGCCGCTGCCGGCCCAGCCGGTGAGCGGGTCGGGCCGCTTGGGCTCCGACGGTTCGAATTCGAGCTGCCAGGCGTCGGTCCGGTGCTTGCCGGACTGCATGGCGTTCTTGGGGCGCTGGAAGATACGGGCGGTTGGCATGAGCCCCCCTTATCGCGAACCGGCGGCCCTTGCATCCGCCTTTTTCGTGCGCAGCGTGGCGGACGCCGCGGCGGGGTCGTCGGGCCAGGGATGCTTGGGGTAGCGGCCGCGCATTTCCTTCGCCACCGCGGTCCAGCTGCCGGCCCAGAAACCGGGCAGGTCGCGCGTCGTCTGGATCGGGCGGCCCGCAGGCGATGTGAGGCTCAGCACCAGCGGTACGCGCGCCTCGCCGATCGTCGGATGGACCGCGAGGCCGAACAAGGTTTGCGCGCGGAGTTCGACCCGGGGGCCGCCTTCCGCAGCGTAGTCGATCGCGTGCGTGCTGCCGGCGGGGCTGGTGAAATCGGGCGGGGCCAGGCGGTTGATCGTCTGCATCGCGTCCCAGCCGAGCAGGTTGCGCAGCGCTTCGGCAAGCGCGCCGGGGGCGATCGTGTCGAGTCGGCGTTTGCCGGTTAGCAGGGGCGCAAGCCATTCGTCGGCGCGGTCGAGCAGGGCGGCGTCGTCGAGCGGGACGCCAGCATAGGCGGCGCGGTCGCGCAGCGCTTGGGCGCCGTCGCTCCAAGGTAGCAGCGCGAGGCCATGCTCGCGGACGCCGTCGATGAGTGCGGCAAGGATCGCGTCGGGGTCCGCGCCACTGTCGGGGCCACTCGACAGCCGGATCGCGCCAAGGCGGCGTTCGCGGAGGGCTTGGATGCCGCCGGTGGTTGGGTCGAACGCCACGGTACGGCGGGATTCGATACGGTCGGCGAAGAGGATTTCGATAGCGGCCTGGTCGATCGCCACGGCGGAGAGAATGCGCGCGCCGGCGGCCGAGCCCTGCGTGTCGGCGACGGCGAGCCATTCGGAGCGGGCGAGTGGCGAGGTGGGATCGAGCTTGAACCCTCGGCCGCCGACCGACGCCCAGGTTTCGCCGGACGGGTCGCGCCGTCGCGCGCGACGCGGTCGGGGAAGCCAAGCGCGACGCATACTTCTGCTCCCCTTCCGCTTGCGGGAGGGGGTCGGGGGAGGGGCTGACCCAGCAGTGCCGCGCGCTTGGGATATGTCGCGCCCTCCCCCGACCCCCTCCCGCAAGCGGGAAGGGAGCAAGGCGTGCCCACCTTTCGGCCATTGCTCTTGCCGCTTGCGCCTTGGGTCCGCGTTCGGTTTTCCAGCGGCGGAGGCGGGTTTCCAGATCGACGTCCTGTCCACCGATGCCGCGCTCGCCGAGCAGAACCGCGATTTGCGCCGCTACGTTCGCCAAGCCGCGTTCCCCCGCCCTCAGCAGCATATGCGCGAGTCTCGGCGGCATCGGCAGCTTCGCGATCGCGCGGCCGTGTGACGTCGGGCGACCGTCCTTGATCGCCTCCAACGTCGTCAACCGCGCCATCGCCTCGTCGATCGCGGCGGCGGGGGGGCGGGTCGATCCAGCGGAGGTCTCGCGGATCGCCGACGCCCCAGAGTGCGCAAGCCAGCACCAGCGCGGACAGGTCCGCCTCCAAGATTTCCGGCGGGTCGTAGCGCGGGAGGCCGGCGGTCGCCGCTTCCTCCCACAAGCGATACGCTACGCCCGGTCCTAGCCGCGCGGCGCGGCCGGCGCGTTGGGTAACGGCTGCCTGGCTCGCGCGCTCGGTGACCAGGCGCGTCATGCCGGCGGCCCGGTCGTAGCGCGGTCGCCTCGCTAGCCCGGAGTCGACGACGATGCGGATGCCGTCGAGCGTCAAGCTGGTCTCGGCGATGCTGGTGGCGAGCACGACTTTGCGCCGACCATCCGGCTCGGGGAGGACCGCGGCGCGCTGGGCTGCGGGGTCGAGGCTGCCGTGGAGCTCATGCAGTACGATGTCGTCGGACAGGTTGGTGAGGCGGTCGGCGGTGCGTTCGATCTCCGCCACGCCGGGGAGGAAGGCGAGCACGCCGCCCCCCGCTTCGCCGAGCGCGCGGCGGATGGCGCTAGCGACCGAGTCCTCGATGCGGAGTTCGGCTTGGCGACCGATGTGGCGAAGGGTGAGTGAATAGCTGCGGCCTTCGCTTTCGATGACGGGGGCGCCGTCCATCAAGGCTGCGAACCGTGCGCCGTCGAGCGTTGCGGACATCGCGACGATGCGGAGGTCGGGGCGAAAGCCGGCCTGGACGTCCAACGCCAGCGCGAGGCCAAAGTCGCCGTCGAGGCTGCGTTCGTGGACTTCGTCGAACAGGACCGCGGATACGCCGGTGAGTTCGGGGTCGGCCTGGATGCGCGCGACGAAGATGCCTTCGGTGATGACCGTCACGCGGGTTGCGGCAGAGCGCTTGCTGTCCATACGGGTGGCGTAGCCGAAGGTCTGGCCGACGGGCTCGCCAGCGGTGGAGGCCATGCGTTCGGCGGCCGCGCGGGCGGCGAGGCGGCGGGGGGAGAGGAGGAGGATCTCGCCGGTGCACCAGGGTTCGGTAAGGAGAGCCGGCGCTACTGCGGTGGTTTTGCCGGCGCCTGGGGGCGACGAGGACCGCGGAGGTGCGGTCGCGGAGGGTGGCGAGGAGGTCGGGGAGGACGGCTAGGATCGGGAGCGGCGGCGGCGTCATGCACGCCTGCTGCCACAGTAGCGGGGTTGGCGACAGGTTTTGCTTGGGCGGTCCCTTGGGAAGGTGCGGGTTCAAACCGATGATCGCGCGCTTTCGATCCTCCCCCGCTCTGGGGAGGTGGCAGGCACTTGCCTGACGGAGGGGGAGGTAAGGGAAACCGATGTTTCGTATCCTCCCCCTCCGTCGCTTGCGCCACCTCCCCCTGGCGGGGGAGGATCGCTGGGCTCGGTGGAAGTCGATGGCTTACCCAACCGCCAACGGCACCGCCCCGGCGAAGGCCGGGGTCCAATTGGGAAACGGCGGTGAAGGCCGTTGCGCTCCGTTACTGCCACCTCTCCAATTGGGCCCCGGCCTTCGCCGGGGTGGTGCGCATATGCGGACGGATCGGGCACCGAACGAGTTTTTCGCTGACGAACGCGTTGCGACAGCCGCCCCCGCCCCTATCCCACCGAAGGCTGGCAAGCGCCCGCGAACCTGCTAGACGCTCCACCAGTAATCATGGCGTCCGATCCCTCCCCCCACCTCGACGACGGCGACAGGCCGCACTTCCGACCGGCTGCGCGGCAGGGTCGCGCGTGCCTGGGCGAGTCGGTGGACCAAGGCGGCGCTGGTGCTGGTGGTGCTTGGCTTCGTCGCGATCTTCGCGTTCTGGTTCGCGGTCATGCGTGACCTGCCTTCCGTGGACACGTTGCGCACCTACGAGCCGCCGCTGCCGACCAACGTCCGCGGGATCGATGGCGCGCCGATTCATTCCTACGCACGCGAACGGCGCGTCGAACTGAGCTACGCCGAATATCCGCCGCTGCTGGTGAAGGCGTTCCTCGCTGCCGAGGACAAGTCGTTCTTCGAGCATCACGGCGTCGATTATCCCGGCCTCGCCGGCGCGGTGTATGATTATGCGACCAAGCTCGGCACCGGCAAGCGCGCCAAGGGCGGCTCGACGATCACGCAGCAGGTCGCCAAGAACCTGTTGATCGGCAACGCCTATTCCCCGTCGCGAAAACTGCGCGAGGCGGTGCTGGCGTACAAGATCGAGGATACGCTGACCAAGGAGCAGATTCTCGAGCTGTACCTGAACCAGATCGCGCTCGGCCGCAACGCGTTCGGCGTCGAGGCGGCGAGCCATGCGTATTTCGACAAGGAGCTCGACCAGCTCGATCTTGCGCAGATGGCGTATCTCGCGATCCTGCCCAAGGGTCCGTCGAACTACGACCCGGTGCGCAACACCGAGCGCGCGATGATACGCCGCAACTATGTGCTCAACCGGATGCTCGACAACGGCTTCATCACGCGCGCGCAGCATGACCAGGCCAATGCCGAGCCGCTCGGCGCGGTGATGCGGCGGACGCCAAAGTTCGAGAGCGTCGGCGGCTATTTCGTCGAGGAAGTCCGCCGCCAGCTGATGGCGAAGTTCGGCGAGAACGCGAAGGACGGACCCTACAGCGTCTATTCGGGCGGGCTGTGGGTGCGGACCTCGTTCGACGCGAAGTTGCAGGATCTGGCGCAGCAGGCCTTGCGTGACGGTCTCGTGCGGTTCGACAGCGGGCGCGGGTGGAACGGGCCGATCCGTCATGTCGAGATCGAGGACGACAACTGGCTCCAGCCGTTGCTCAACAGCAACATCGCGCTCGATTACCGCGATTGGGTCGCGGCGATCGTCACGGGCAAGGACGGCAATGCCTGGAGCCTCGGCTTCCGCACCGGCAAGACCGGCACGCTGCCGCGCTATGCTGCGCAGATGCCGGTGCGCGGCGAGGGCGGCAACGCGTTCGGTGCGATCGAGGTCGGCGACATCATCGCGGTGGCACCGGACGGTGGTTCGTTCGCGTTACGGGCGATCCCCAAGGTCTCGGGCGCGTTCGTCGTCGAGGAGCCGGCATCGGGCCGCGTGCTGGCGATGCAGGGCGGCTTCGACGACCGGTTGCAGGCGTTCAACCGCGCGACTCAGGCGATGCGCCAGCCGGGTTCCACGATCAAGCCGATCGTCTATTCCGCCGCGCTCGACAACGGCATGACGCCCGCCTCGATCATCATCGACGGGCCGTTCTGCGTCTATCAGGGCGCGCGGCTGGGCCAGAAATGCTTCCGCAACTTCGGCAATTCGCGCGGGTCCGGCCCGCACACGATGCGCTGGGGCATCGAGCAGTCGCGCAACCTGATGACGGTGCGCGCCGCCGCGCAGACCGGCATGCCGAAGGTCGTCGCGACGATCAAGAAGATGGGCGTCGGCGATTACGCGCCCTATCTTTCCTACGCGCTCGGCGCCGGCGAGACGACCGTCGGGCGGATGGTCAACGCGTATTCGATCCTCGCCAACAACGGCAAGGGCGGCCCGCCGTCGCTGATCGACTTCGTCCAGGATCGTCACGGCAAGGTGATCTGGCCCGAGAACTGGCGGCCCTGCGATCGCTGCAACGCGCCCGACTGGGACGGCAAGCCGATGCCGCGGCCGATCACGCGCCAGCGCCAGGTGCTCGACGCGATGACCGCGTACCAGATGGTCCACATCACCGAGGGCGTCGTCCAACGCGGCACCGCGGTGACGTTGCGCGATCTCGATCGGCCGATGTTCGGCAAGACCGGGACCAACAATGGCCCGACCGACGTGTGGTTCGTCGGGGGCACGCCGCAGTTCGTCGGCGGACTGTATATCGGGTTCGACACGCCAAAGAACCTCGGTGGCGCAGCACAGGGCGGCACGCTTGCCGCGCCGATCTTCAAGCAGTTCGCGGTCAAGGCGTATGAGGATTTGCCCAAGCTGCCGTTTCGCGCGCCCGCCGGGATTCGCATGGTGCGGATCGATCGCGGCAGCGGCCGGCCGGTCTATGGCACGTGGCCCGACACCAGTGATCCGAAGCCCGCGGTAATCTGGGAAGCGTTCAAGCCCGAGAGCGAACCGCGGCGTGCCGCACGACGCTCGGATGTCGCCCCCAGTACTGCTACGACGACGACCGCGGTGAAGAAGGCCGAAGCCCCGCGCGACAGCGATTTCTTGCAAAGACAAGGCGGAATCTACTAGCGCGCTTATATAGACGTCATCCCGGCGCCCGCCGGAGACCCGCCCCGCTCGCTTGGGACGGCGATCCCGGCCTCCGCTGGGACGACGGAATTTTTGGAGAATATCATGCGCGCCGAAGCGCAGGCTCACGTAGACACCATCAACGACGCGCTGGCGCTGCTGCGCCGCTTCCTCGACTGGGACCGCGCGCTGCGTCGTCTCGACGAGCTGAACGCGCGCGTCGAGGATCAGGCGCTCTGGTCCGATCCCAAGGCCGCGCAGGAGGTGATGCGCGAGCGTCGTCGTCTCGACGAGGCGATCAGCGCGACGCGCGCGATCCAGAGCGAATTGTCGGACACCGCTGAGCTGATCGAGATGGCCGAGGCTGAGGGGTGATACCGAGATGGAGGCGGACGGCGTTGCGTCGCTCGCCGAACTCGCCGCGCGTGCCGACAAGGACAAGATCAAGGCGTTGCTCGCGGGCGAAGCCGACGCGAACGACACCTATATCGAGGTCAACGCCGGCGCCGGCGGGACCGAAAGCCAGGACTGGGCGGGCATGCTCAGCCGGATGTATTCGCGCTGGGGCGAGCGCCACGGGCTGAAGGTCGAACTGGTCGACCAGCATTCGGGCGAGCAAGCCGGGATCAAGTCCGCCACGCTGCTGCTCAAGGGCGAAAACGCGTACGGCTATGCCAAGACCGAGAGCGGCGTGCATCGGCTCGTGCGGATCAGCCCGTACGACTCGGCGGCGCGACGGCATACGTCGTTCGCGAGCGTCTGGGTGTACCCGGTCGTCGACGACAATATCGAGGTCGAATACAACGAGAGCGACCTGCGCATCGACACCTACCGCGCGTCGGGCGCGGGTGGTCAGCACATCAACACGACCGATTCGGCGGTGCGCATCACGCACATTCCGACCGGCATCGTCGTGCAATGCCAGAACCAGCGCTCGCAGCACAAGAACAAGGCCGAGGCGTACAACCAGCTTCGCGCGCGTCTGTACGAGCGCGAACTGGCGATCCGCGAGACTGCGGCGAACGCCGAGAACGCGGGCAAGACCGATATCGGCTGGGGTCACCAGATCCGCAGCTACGTGCTCCAGCCGTACCAGATGGTGAAGGACCTGCGCACCGGCGTGGTGTCGACCAGCCCGTCGGACGTGCTCGACGGCGACCTCGAAATGTTCATGGCGGCGGCGCTGTCGCAGCGCGTGACCGGCGAGGCCGTCGAGGTGGAGGACGTCGATTGAGCTTGCGGGGTGCCCTTGCCCTGATGGTCCTGCCGATACTCGTTCTGGGGGGCTTGCGACGGCAGCAAGCCGCTGATCAAGCGCGAGCCCAAGGAGCCGGTGTTCCCCGCCGCCGACCGTCCGGTCGCGTCGATCGTCTCGACGCGCTGGTCGAACGAGGAAGCGCGCGACCGGCTGAACGAGGCCGGCGAGGTCATGAACAAGGGCGAGATCCGCAAGGGCATGACGGTCGCGGATATCGGCGCGGGCGAAGGCTATTACACGATCCGTCTCGCGGCCCGCGTCGGCAAGGACGGCCGTGTGCTCGCGGAGGACATCATCCCGGCGGTGCGCGACCAGCTCGCGGAACGCGTCGCGCGCGAGGATCTGGCGAACGTCAGCGTGAAGCTCGGCGAGGCGAACGATCCGAAGCTGCCCGAGGCGAGCTTCGACCGGGTGCTGATGGTCCACATGTACCACGAGATCGAGCAGCCCTACGAGTTCCTGTGGCGGCTGCGGCCGTCGCTGAAGCCCGACGGGCTGGTGGTGGTGGTCGATGCGAACCGCCCGACACAGAACCACGGCACGCCGCCGGCGCTGCTGAAGTGCGAGTTCGCGGCGGTCGGGTATACGCAGGTGGATACCGACGACATGCCCTCGGCCGGGGGCTATATCGCGACGTTTCGCGCCAGTGGGCCACGGCCAGCGCCGGAAGCGATCCGGGCGTGCCGGCTCGGGTGAGCTTTGGTTCGGGTCATGACTCAATCAATCACGCCACCCCGGCGAAGGCCGGGGCCCAGTTGGGAAGGCAGCGGTAACGGCGTTCGGCGCTAAGTTGGCGACGTCTCCCAACTGGGCCCCGGCCTGCGCCGGGGTGGTAAAATTAGGAGGCGAGCGCTCCTCACACCACGCCGACTGCCGCCGACTTGTAAACCGGCCGTATGCAATCCGACGGCAGCCCACACTTCCTTGTTCTCCCGCGAAGGCGGGAGCCCAGTCTGAGTCCCCGCCTTCGCGAGGAAACAAACTCTCTGCCTCCATCGGGAAACTTCGCTCAATAAGGTGATGTCGACCACAGGTCCGATGGGGATGGCCGCAGGACACTAAACCACCCCCATCGTGCGCAGGCTCGTCACCTGTTCCCCAGCGATCACTAGGTGATCGAGCAACATCACCTCCAACGTCCGCAACCCAGCGGCCAGCGCCCGTGTGAACGCCACATCCCGCGCGCTCGGCGTCGCGTCCCCGCTCGGATGGTTGTGCGCGATGATCACCCCGTGAGCACCGAACGCCAGTGCATCCACCGCGACCGTCCGGATCGAGATCACCACCTGATCCCGCCCCCCGACGACGTGCCGCATCCCGAGAAGCCTCCGATTCGGATCAAGATACGCCACCGCGACCGTCTCGACCGTGGCATTACGTAGCCCAGCGAACAGCGCGCGCGCCGCATCGAGGTCGGCAATACGAGGGGAAGGCACGGGCGACGGCGGCACATACCTGCCTGCCCCACGTCACCGGCGACCGCACGCGCAACTACATCCGCTTGAGCCCCCGCCCCCGCACCGCTACGCAAACCCGATGCGCCAATATCTAGACCTCATGGACCGCGTGCTCTCGACCGGCGTCGAGACGATGGACCGCACCGGCACCGGCACGCTCAGCGTGTTCGGCGCGCAGATGCGGTTCGATCTCGCGCAGGGCTTCCCCGTGCTCACCACCAAGAAGCTCCACCTCCGCTCGATCATCGTCGAACTCCTGTGGTTCCTCCGCGGCGACACCAACGTCCGCTGGTTGCAGGAGCGCAAGGTCGCGATCTGGGATGAGTGGGCGAACGAGAATGGCGACCTCGGCCCGGTCTACGGCAAGCAGTGGCGCGACTGGGTCGCCGCGGATGGACGCCACATCGACCAGATCGCCGAGCTGATCGCGCAGATCAAGACCAACCCCGCCTCGCGCCGCCAGATCGTCAGCGCATGGAATCCCGGCGACCTCCACGCGATGGCGCTCGCGCCGTGCCACTGCCTGTTCCAGACGCACGTCGCCAACGGCAAGCTCTCGCTCCAGCTCTACCAGCGCTCGGGCGACATCTTCCTCGGCGTGCCGTTCAACATCGCCAGCTACGCGCTGCTCACGCACATCCTCGCGCAGCAATGCGGGCTCGAGGTCGGCGAGTTCATCTGGACCGGCGGCGATTGCCACCTCTATTCGAACCACCTGGAGCAGGCGCAACTGCAACTGACGCGGTCGCCGGGGCCTCTCCCGCGCCTTGAGATTCTCCGAAAGCCGGCTTCGATCGACGCGTACGAGTATGAGGATTTCGTCCTCCACGACTACGTCGCGCAAGCGCATATCAAGGCGCCCGTCGCGGTCTGAACAGAGAGCGAATCGCAATAGGAACCCCGGGCAACGCACGCGGTTCTGATGCGCATGGATATCACACAGCTCATTCTCGACGAACACGCGCAGCAGCGCGCACTGTTCGCGCAGATCGATTCGATCGACGCCAAGGACACCGAGGCGCTGTCGGCGCTCTGGACCCGCCTCAAGAACCTGCTCGACGCGCATGCCGAGGCGGAGGAGCGCTTCTTCTACCCGCGGCTGATGAAGATCGGCACCGGCGGCAACGACGCCGACTCGGCCGCCGAGGAGACCGAGGATGCGATCGAGGATCACAACGACATCCGCGAGACGGGCGAAGCGGTCGACAAGCACCCGGTCGGATCGGACGCATGGTTCGCAGCGGTCGGCGAGTGCAACAAGGCGAATAGCGATCACCTGGCGGAGGAAGAACGCCAGGGCCTGACCGACTTCCGCAAGCATGCGACGCTCGAAGAGCGGCATGAGCTTGGCGTGCGGTTTGCAGCGTTCGAGGCGAACCACCTGAACGGGGTGAAGGTCGTCGAAAAGGATCCCGAGGCGTATGTGAAGGAGCATGCGCCGGGTTGACCAGATAGCTTACCACCCCAGCGAAGGCCGGGGCCCAGTTGGAAGTTCGGGAGTAACGGGGCTCAGTGCTAAGTTAGCGACGTCTCCCAACTGGGCCCCGGCCTCCGCCGGGGAGGCGCTGTGGGTTAGGTTTGGACGTGATTAACGGAGTAGTCCACCGCCCTCCAATCCCCCATAACCGCCGCCATGATAACCTTCTACCTCGCCCGCGCCAGCAACGGTGTCATCGGCCGCAACGGCCAGCTCCCTTGGCGCATCCCCGCAGACCTCAAGCGCTTCAAGGCGCTGACGATGGGCAAGCCGATGGTGATGGGGCGCAAGACATTCGAGAGCTTCCCGAGCCCCCTGCCCGGTCGTCGGCATATCGTCCTGACGCGGGGGGGCTTGGACGGCTCCAGGCGCCGAGGTCGCGCATTCGGTCGAGCAAGCACTGAAGATGGCGGGCGATGACGTCGCGGTGATCGGCGGCGCGCAGATCTATGCGCAGTTGCTCCCCCATGCAGACCGGATCGAACTGACCGAAGTCCATGACGAACCCGAGGGCGACGCTGTGGTCCCCGCGTTCGAGGGCTGGCGCGAGATCGCCCGCGAGGACCACCCAGGCGAAAAGCAACGGCCCGCTTATAGCTTCGTCACCCTCACCCGCCCCTGAGACGTGTTCTCCCGCGAAGGCGGGAGCCCAGGCTGGACTCCCGCCTTCGCGGGAGAACAAGAAGTGTAGCGCCGCCCTTCCGCCCCCCTATAGCCCGCCTCCATGCAGCGGCTCGACGGCGGCGCGTCCATTCCTTCGCATCTCGCGAACGGGATCGTCGCGCTGGGCAATTTCGATGGATTCCACCTCGGTCACCAGGCGGTGGTCGCGCGCGCGATCGCCTGGGCCAGAGCCGAAGGTCGCCCTGCGCTGGTGGCGACGTTCGATCCCCATCCGGTCCGCCATTTCCGCCCCGACACCGCGCCATTCCGCCTCACCACGCTCGACCAGCGCGAGCGGCTCTTCGCGGAGGCCGGCGCCGACGCGATGGTGGTGTTCCATTTCGACGGCGATCTCGCCGCGCTGACCGCCGAGGAGTTCATCGCCCAGCGGCTCGAGGACAATCTCCGCGTCGGCGGCGTTGTCACCGGCGAGGACTTCACCTTCGGCAAGGGCAAGGCCGGCACCGTCCACACGCTCGCCTCGCGCGGCCCGGTCCACGGGTTCCGCGCGGAGACCGTCGGCGCGGTCGCGCTGAACGGCGAGACCGTCTCGTCGACGCGCATCCGCGACGCGTTGCGCCGCGGCGACATGGCGACCGCGACGCGGCTGCTCACGCGGCCATTCGCGATCGAAGGCGTGGTGCAGCACGGCGACAAGCTCGGCCGCACGATCGGCTATCCGACCGCCAATCTCGACATGGGGAATTACCTCCGCCCTGCGTACGGGATCTATGCGGCGACCGGGCGGCTGGATGACGGCCGCGTGCTCAAGGGCGCGGCGAACCTCGGCATCCGCCCGAGCTTCGATCCGCCGAAGGAATTGCTTGAACCGTATTTTTTCGACTTCTCGGAGGATCTGTACGGCCGTCGCGTCGAGGTATCGCTGGTCGAGTATCTTCGGCCGGAAGCGAAGTTCGACAGTCTCGAAGCCCTGACGACCCAGATGGACTCCGACTGCGCGCGAGCCCGGGCGATCCTCGGTTCCTCCCCCTCCCTGAAAGGGGAGGGGGTTGGGGGTGGGTCGGTCGGTTGGCTTATGTCCGTCCCCGCCTCAAGCCGACCCACCCCCGGCCCCCTCCCTTCCAGGGAGGGGAGCAGAAGCCACCACAGCAACTACGCCCCAGTCTGATCCGCATCCTCCTCGCGGAGGGAGGAGGGATGGCAACGTGCGGCCCTGTCGGCTAAGTGCGCCGTACTTATGACCGATACCCCTGCGCCCGCCCGCGATTACCGCGACACCGTCTTCCTGCCGAAGACCGACTTCCCGATGAAGGCGGGCCTCGCCGCCAAGGAGCCGGCGATCCTGGAGCGCTGGGCCAAGCTCGGCATCTACGACCGGCTCCGCGAACAGCGGCTCGGGCGCGAGCGGTTCATCCTGCACGATGGTCCACCGTACGCGAACGGCGACATCCACATGGGCCACGCGATGAACAAGGTCCTGAAGGACATCATCGTCCGCTCGCAGTCGCTGATGGGCAAGGACGCGCCGTACGTCCCCGGCTGGGACTGCCACGGCCTGCCGATCGAGTGGAAGGTGGAGGAAGCGTACCGCGCGAAGAAGCTCAACAAGGACGACGTCCCCGTCGATCAGTTCCGCGCCGAATGCCGCGCCTATGCCGAGAAATGGGTGGCGGTGCAGAAGGCCGAGTTCGAGCGGCTCGGCGTGATGGGCGACTGGGCGGATCCGTACCTGACGATGAAATATGAGGCGGAAGCCGCCATCGTCGGCGAACTGCTGAAGTTCGCCGAGAGCGGCCAGCTGTACCGCGGCGCCAAGCCAGTGATGTGGTCGCCGGTCGAGAAGACCGCGCTCGCCGAGGCCGAAGTCGAGTATGAGGACATCGTTTCCACGCAGATCGACGTGGCGTTCGAGATCGTGGACGCGCCGAACGCGCCCGAACTGGTCGGCGCCTATGCGGTGATCTGGACGACGACGCCGTGGACGATCCCGGTGAACCAGGCGCTGAGCTATGGTCCTGAGATTGATTACGCCGTGTGCAAAGTCACAATCAGTGGCTCGTTAGTTGGCAACGTGGACGAGAACCTCGAACCACGGGTGATGGAAGCACAGCGATCACATCCTTGGCGGAACGTTGATCGCGTTATCGTTGCACAACCTCTCGTTCAGATGCTCCAAGAGCGCGCCAGAACAAACGATTTTTCAGTTTCGTTGGACGTTGAATCGATCATCCAGGGTTCGCAACTCGAAGGCGCAACCGCACGGCACCCGATGCACGCACTCGGCGGGTTCTTCGCGAAACCGCGCCCGTTCCTCCCCGGCGAGTTCGTCACGACCGACGCGGGCACCGGGCTCGTCCATATGGCGCCGGACCACGGCGAGGACGATTTCGAACTCTGCAAGCAATACGGCATCGACCCGGTCTTCGCGATCGACGGCGCCGGGATGTACCGCGCCGACTGGGCATGGCTCGGTGGCCAGGGCAGCGTCATCAACAAGAAGTTCGTGAGCGCCGACGGCCTGATCTGCACCGACCTGCGCGAAGCTGGCGCGTTGCTGGCCGCGAGCGACGACTTCAAGCACAGCTATCCGCATTCGTGGCGCTCGAAGGCGAAGGTGATCTTCCGCGCGACCCCGCAATGGTTCATCCCGATGGACTCGTCTCCTCCTGCTCCCTCTCCCCTCCGGGGGAGAGGGTCGGGGTGAGGGGCAGCCCAGCAATGCTGCGCCCGGAACAGCCCCTCACCCCAGCCCCTCTCCCCGACGGGGAGAGGGAGTCAAGCAACGGCGCCACCCTCCGCGAGATCGCGCTCGACGCGATCGCCGCCACCACCTGGATCCCCGCGCGCTCCGAAAACCGGATCACGTCGATGGTGCAGGGCCGCCCCGACTGGGTCATCTCGCGCCAACGCGCCTGGGGCGTGCCGATCGCGCTGTTCGTCGACCGCGTCACCGGCCAGTACCTCAACGACCCCGCCGTCAACGCGCGGATCGTCGAAGCCTTCCGCGAGAGCGGCGCGGATGCGTGGTACGCCGACGGCCACCAGGCACTGCTCGGCCCCGACTACGACCTCGCCGACTATGAGGTCGTGAAGGACATCCTCGACGTCTGGTTCGACTCCGGCTGCACGCACGTCTTCACCGTCGAAGCACGCTACGGCGAAGGAACGCGCGCGAACCTGTATCTCGAAGGCTCGGACCAGCATCGCGGCTGGTTCCAGTCGTCGCTGCTCGAAAGCTGCGGCACGCGCGGTCGCGCACCGTATGACGCGGTCCTGACGCACGGCTTCGCGCTCGACGGCCAGGGCCGAAAGATGTCGAAGTCGCTCGGCAACGTCGTCGATCCGCTCAAGATCATCGGCGAATCCGGCGCCGACATCCTCCGCATGTGGGTCGCCTCGACCGACTATTTCGACGACGTGAAGATCGGCAAGGAAGTGCTCGCCACCGCCTCCGACGCATACCGGAAGCTGCGCAACACGTTCCGCTACATGCTCGGCGCGCTCGAAGACTTCGATGAGTCGGAGCGCGTCGCCGTGTCCGACATGCCCGAGCTCGAGCGCTACGTGCTCCACCGCCTCGGCATGATCGACACCGAACTGCGCCAGGCGGCGGAAGCCTACGAGTTCAACCGCTACACCCGCCTGCTGACCGACTTCGCGAACGAGGACCTGTCCGCGTTCTTCTTCGATATCCGCAAGGACTCGCTCTATTGCGACGCGCCGAGCGACATCAAGCGCCGGTCGTACCGCACGGTGCTGGACGTGTTGTTCCACGCGCTCATCCGCTACGCCGCGCCGGTGCTCTGCTTCACCGCCGAGGAAGTGTGGCAGTCGCGCTTTCCGAGCGACGACAGCTCGGTGCACTATCTCGAATGGCCGTCGCTGCCCGAGGTGGAGGACGGCGTCGATGTCGGGAAGAAGTGGACGCGAATCCGTGCACTTCGCGAAACGGTTACCGAAGCCATCGAACCCATGCGTCGCGAAAAGACCGTGCGTTCGAGTTTGGAGGCAGAGGTTACGATCCGATCGATGTCGCCTCTCGCGCCGACTGAAGCAGCGGAATTGGCCGAGGCCTTCATCGTCGCCAAGGTTACGCCCGGCGACACGGTCACCGTGACGCGCACCGACTTCCGCAAATGCGGCCGCTGCTGGCGTCACCTTCCCGAAGTGAGCGTCGATGGCGACCTGTGCAACCGGTGCGACGAGGTGGTGGCCGATGCGTAACCTGCCAAAAGCCGGGTTCGGCGCGGCGATCGCGCTCTTCCTCGCCGACCAGCTCAGCAAATGGGCGGTGACCAAGCCGCTCGCGATCGATTCGCTCGGCGAGTCGCAGACGATCACGTCGTTCTTCGACCTGCGCTTCGTGCCGAACATCGGCATCTCGCTCGGGCTGCTGCCCGCCGACGGCCACCTGACCCGCTGGGCGCTGGTGCTGCTCACCGGCGCGATCGCGATCGGCGTCGCGGTGTGGATGACGCGCGAGAAGAACCCCGCCGATCAAGTCGCCTTGGGCTTCGTGCTCGGCGGGGCGATCGGTAATATCCTCGACCGGATCCGGCTCGGCTATGTGGTCGATTTCTGCGACCTGCATATCGGCGAATGGCGTCCGTTTTTGGTCTTCAATGTCGCCGATGCAGCGATTACTGTCGGCGTGCTCGTCCTGCTTGTTCGGGCGCTTCTCGTGCGCGAGAAGCCCCCTGTGGAGAATTCCCATGCGTAAGTTCGTACCCCTGGCCGCCGGCCTCACATGCGTCGCGCTGCTCAGTGGTTGCGGGGCAGGCCGAAGCCTCGACCGTGCACGCCCGGACGAGTTCGCCGTCGCGCGCCAGGCGCCACTCGTGATCCCGCCCGACTTCGCGCTGGTCCCGCCACAGCCCGGCGCCGCCCGTCCGCAGGACACCGCGGCCAACGCGCAGACGCTCGACGCGCTGTTCGGCGGGGCCGCAGCACGCAGCCCGGCCGAGTCGGGTGTCGTCGCTGATGCGGGCGCCGACAACGACGATCCCGGCATCCGCTCCAGCGCAGGCGATCCCGGCACGACGGTGGTCGACAAGGGTTCGACCACGCGCGACATCGTCGCGGCGCCGGAGGGCGACGGCCAGGACGCGAAGACCACCGCGAACTGATCGAGTCCTAGCGGCTGACGAAAATGGGCGGCTCCTCGCGGGGCCGCCCTTTTTCGTATCTGACGATCTCGTTCCGCTGCCACCCCCCGTCATCCTGACGAAAGTCAGGATCCAAAGCCATGAGCGCGACGCGTGCGGCTCTGGATCCTGGGTCGAGCCCAGGATGACGGGTCGGGTGGGGCGATCAAAAAAGTTGAAGGCCCTGACGCAAGCTCGGAGCGCCCTTCCTTGTTCTCCCGCGAAGGCGGGAGTCCAAACTGGGTCCCCGCCTTCGCGGGGAAACAAGCTTTCATGTTGGAGGGCGCGGAAAGCTCGCCGCGCCCCTCTCCTCAGGCGTTCAAAACGCCGCCGTCAGCGACACCAGCACCTTGCCGCCAGCAATCGAGCCGGTGCCGTCCTGGCCACGGCTGAAGCTCGGCTGGAGATACGCCGACTCGCGCTTCGAGATGTCGGTGTCGACATACGCCACGCCCAGCGTCAGCGGGGTCGTCGGGATCACGTAGTCCGCACCGAACAGCCAGTCCCAATACTCGCCGGTCGGCGACACGCTGGTCGCGAACGGCCCGAGGCCCTTGTTGCCGTTCGAATGGCCGACATGCGCCTTCACGGTCAGCCCGGTGTTGGGGATCCCGCTGCTGATATCGCCCCAGAGGTACAGATTGTCGTCCTTGGCGTTGACGCGGTCGTACACCCCGTTCGCAGCCGACGTGCCGTTGACATACCAAGGCCCGAGCGCCTGCTGCTTGGGCGCATAGGCGACGCCCGCGAGCAACGCGACCGGGCCGACGGTGCCCGACAGCTTGGCATAGGGCTCGATGAAGTCAGTGTTGTCGAAGCCGCCCGGATACATGTACCAGGTCGCGCCGACGTCGATCGCGCCGCCGCCACCGATCGGCGTCTTGTAGCCGGCGATCAGGTCGAGCTCCATGTTGGAACCGCCGAACGTGCCCCAGCCTGCGAGATTCGACCCCCAGGTGCCGATATACACGCCGCTCTTGTGCGCGATCGTGATGCCGCCCTGGACGGCGAGATTCTCGTCCGATTGCGACACGCCGCGAAAGCGATAGTCGTTGGTGAGGCCGACCGAGCCGGAGACGGTGACCTCCTTGGGAGGCGCCGTAGCCGCATCCTGTGCGAACGCTGGCGTAGCGACGGCAGCCAAAGCAATGCCGCCGAGAAGAAGTGTGGTGAAGCGCATCGTTTCCCTTTCGATACCGGAAGTCGATGTCCGCCCTGCATCCGTGGACGCCGCATCTTTCGGGGCCGAACCCCAGTGCGGTCTTTCCAACGGTGACACCGCGATGACAGCCCATGGTGCGCCGCACAAGCGAATCTTGCGTACAATCGGGCTTTGACAGCACGCATGTTGCGCAACCGCCACAGTGCCGCCGGACAGTTGAAGCGGTTATTTTGCGTGCCTCAGCGCACCACGATGTTGATCGAACGCCGTTTTTCCCAGCCTTCGCGCTCCAGTTCCGGCGCAATCGCCTCGATTTCGGGATATCCGACGCAAAGATAGGCCACGAGGTGCCAGGTCTCGGGCACGTCGAGAATCGTACGGATGTGCGAGGGGTCGAGAATCGAGACCCAGCCGAGGCCGACCCCTTGAGCGCGGGCGGCCAGCCACAGCGTATGGACCGCGATAACCGCGGAATAGGCGACGGCTTCGGGCATGGTCCGGCGGCCGAGACCGTGGCCTTGATCCGGATCGGGTTCGACGAACACCGCGACATGGCACGGCGCCCGTTCGAGCCCGGCAAGCTTCAGCCGCGCGTAGCTAGCGGCCCTCGCCCCCCTCCTCCGTCGTCAACGCCGCCGCATTGCACGCCTCGAAATCCGCGCGGACCGCGGCGCGGCGGGCGGGGTCGTCGACGGTGACGAACCGCCACGGCTGGCTGAGCCCGACCGACGGCGAGGCGTTGGCGATCTCCAGCAACCGGTCGAGCAACCCGGCCGGCAGCGGGTCGCATCGAAAATGCCGGACATCGCGGCGCCAGCGGAACAGCGTTTCCAGTTCGGCTTGAAACGCTGGCGCGAAGATCGGTGCTTCGGTAGTCGCCCCCGCGCGCGCGCCTTGGCCGGAAATCGCCTAGGTCCGCGCGGCAGAGAAGGCCGCGAGCCCGGCTTCGAGATCGGCGATCAGGTCGGCCGGGTCTTCGAGGCCGATCTGGAGGCGGACCATCGGGCCTGCGGCGTCGCGCTTCGTGACGCTGCGGTAGCGCTGCGGGTCGGCGGGGATGGCGAGGCTTTCGAAACCGCCCCAGCTATAGCCGATGCCGAATAATTGCAGCGTGTCGATCAAGGCGGCGCGCGATGTCTCGTCACCGCCGTTCAGGACAAACGAGAAGAGGCCGCTGGAGCCCTTGAAGTCGCGGACGAACAGGTCGTGGCCGGGGCAATCGGGGAGCGCAGGGTGGAGCACCTGCGCGACTTCGGGCCGCGACTGCAGCCATTTGGCGATGGTCAGCGCGCTCGACTGATGCTGCGCGAGGCGGACCGCCATCGTGCGCAGGCCGCGGCTACCAAGCCAGCAATCGTCGGGGCTGGCGACCTGGCCGAGCTGAAAACTCGTCTCGCGCAGTTTCTTGAAATGACCGGGCGCCGCGGTGACCGAGCCGAGCATGACGTCCGAATGGCCGACGACGTATTTCGTGCCAGCGAGGATCGTCAGGTCGACGCCGCGCTCGATCGCCGGGAAGAACAGCGGGGTGGCCCAGGTGTTGTCGAGCAGGGTGGTCACCCCCCTCGCCTTCGCGGCGGCGACGATCGCGGGGACGTCCTGGACCTCGAAGCTCAGCGATCCAGGGCTCTCCATGAAGATGGCGCGCGTCTTGTCGCCGATCAGGTCGGCGATGCCCGCGCCGATCATCGGGTCGTAATAGCGCGTGGTAATCCCGAACCGCTTGAGCAGCCCGCCCGCCATCCCGCGCGTCGGATCGTAGGCGCTATCGACCAGCAGCAGTTCGTCGCCGGGCGAGAGCACCGACAGCAGAGCCGCCGCGATCGCCGCGACGCCCGAGCAATAGAGGAACGTCCCCTCCGCGCCGGGCTCGAGCGAAGTCAGCGCGTCGGCGAGGCTCCACTGCGTCGGCGTTCCCTTGCGCCCGTAGAACAGCCGGTGATGCGTATCGCGCGTTGCGCTTTCGCGGAGGTGGCCGACCGAATCGTAGAGGATCGTCGAGGCGCGCCAGACCGGCGGGCTGACGATACCTTGAGTCCATTCCGGGCGACGACCTGCGAGGACGACCTTGGTCGCGTCGCCGACCGGCTTGTTCGTGTCGCTCATGCCGTGCCTGTCGCCTTTGGTGTCTCGGGATCGCCACCCCATTCGGACCAGCTGCCATCGTACAGCGCCGCGTCGCTACCGAGCAGGTGCGCGCCGAACGCGAGCACCGACGCAGTGATGCCCGAGCCGCAGGTCATCACGATCGGCTTCGCAAGGTCGATGCCAGCGTGCTCGAACTCCGCCTTCAACGCGTCGCCGGTCTTCCACGTCCCGTCCGCGTTGAACACCGCGCCCTGCGGCAGGTTCTTCGAGCCCGGAATATGGCCCGGTGCCGTGCCCGGCCGCGGGTCTTCCTCGGCACCGGTGAAGCGTGTCGCCGAGCGCGCGTCGAGCACCTGTTCCGCCCCGCTTGCGACGTTCGCCTTCATCTGGTCGAGATCGCGCACGCCCTTCAGGTCCGCCCAGGTCGTGAAGTGACGATGCCGCGGCGTCTCTTTCCCCGTCGCGATCTCGCGCCCCCTCGGCCTGCCATTTGGCAAGCCCGCCATCGAGGATCGCGACGTTATGCGCGCCGAACAGCCGCAGCAACCACCACGCGCGCGCCGCCGTATGCCAGGGCGAGCTGTCGTACAGCACGATCCGACTGCCATCGCCGAGCCCCAGCGTCTGCATCCGGCTCGCGAACTTTTCCGCCGACGGCAGCGTGTTGGGGAGGTCACTGTCGGTATCGCGCAATTCGCTGAGGTTCATAAACACCGCGCCGGGGATATGCGCCGCCTCATACTCCGCTGCCGCATCGCGGCCCTCGGCATAGGTCGCGTCGACGATCCGCAGATCGCTCGCGCCCAGTTCGTTCGCCAGCCATTCGGTGCTTACCAACGCGTCCATATGCCGCTCCTTGTGCTCGATCGGTCAGTAGCCAGCCGGGCCGCTCGCGTCGAGGGGAGGCGAGGAACCCCGCGGCCTGCGCACGCGTCGCCTCGCGGTCCGCCTCGGACTGTTTCGCCCAGTTGCGATACGGCATCGCCAGCCGGTTGTTGCGCCCCAGCTTGTCCTCGTGCCGCGCGAGGAAATCCCAATACAGCGCGTTGAACGGGCACGCATCGGGCCCGATCCGCTGCTTCACGTTGTACCGGCACGTCCCGCAATAATCGGACATCCGGTCGATATACGCGCCCGACGAGATATACGGCTTCGACCCCAACAAGCCGCCATCGCCGAACTGGCTCATCCCCAGCGTATTAGGCAACTCGACCCACTCGTAGGCGTCGACATACACCTCAAGATACCAGAGGTGCACCTTGGCCGGGTCCGCGCCGATCAGCAGCGCGAAATTGCCCGTCACCATCAACCGCTGGATATGGTGCGCGTGCGCGGTCTCCAGCGTCTGGCCGATCGCCTCGCGCAGGCAGTGCATGTCGGTCTCGCCGGTCCAGTACCAGCCGGGCAGCTCGCGGTGGTGGTCGAGGAAGTTGCGCTCGACATAGTCCGGTCCCTCGCGCCAGTAGATCCCGCGCATATATTCGCGCCAGCCGATGATCTGACGGATATAGCCCTCGACCGCGTTGAGCGGCGCACGACCGGCACGATATTCCGCCTCCGCGCGCCGGCACAAATCGAGCGGATCGAGCAGCCCCGAATTGATGTACGGCGACAGGATCGAGTGCCACAGATGCCGCTCGCCGGTGAGCATCGCATCCTCGTAGTCACCGAACTGCGCGAGCGCGTGCTTGAAGAAATTCGCCGCCTGCCGCTCCGCATCCTTGGCGGTCACGGCGTATTCGAACCCGTCGAGGCTCCCCCGGATGATCCGCGAACCGCTCCGCCACCAGCGCCAGCACACCTTGCGTGATCGCGTCCGGCTTGAACACCAGCGGACGCGGCATCAGCAGGTCGTTCTTCGCGGGCTTCCGGTTCTCCTTGTCGAAGTTCCAGCGATCACCCTCGGGCTTGCCGGCGGTCATCAACAGACCGGTGCGCGTCCGCATCTGGCGATAGAACCACTCCATCGTCAGCGACTTCCGCTCCGCCGCCCAGGTCTCGAAATCGGCATGGCTGGCGAGGAAGCGGTCGTCGCTGCGGATCTCGACGGGAATGCCGAACAGCGTCTCCCAGCTTTCGAGCATCGCCATCACGCGCCACTCGCCGCCCTCGGTGACGACGATCCGTTCGGGGTCATGCCGCTCGACCGCGCGCGCGATCTCGCCGGTGAAGCTGCCCGCATTGTCGGGGTCGTCGAGCTGCGTGTATTCGACTGACCATCCAGCCTCGCGCAGCGCCTCCGCGTGGTGCCGCATCGCCGACAGGATATACGCGATCTTGCGCTTGTGGTGACGGACGTAGGTCGTCTCCTCGTCGACCTCCATCATCAGCACGATCGTTGTCGCCGGGTCGCAGTCCCGCAACGAAGCGAGGTCGATCGTGAGCTGGTCGCCGAGGATCGGTACGAGTGTGGTTTTCTTGCGCGTCATCGCATCCTACATGGCGGCACATGACCGCTCCCCAGAACCCATTGCATCTCGGCCGGAACAGCGCCCCTCCCCGCCTCTCCAGAAGAGGCCGTGCTCGATTATGTTCCGAACCCGCGGCCGGGCCGGACGTATCTGGTGCGGTTCGCGGCGCCCGAGTTCACGTCGCTGTGCCCCGTCACCGGCCAGCCCGACTTCGCGCACCTCGTGATCGACTACGTCCCCGGCGAGACGATCGTCGAATCCAAGTCGCTGAAACTCTTCCTGAGCAGCTTCCGCAACCATGCCGGGTTCCACGAGGATTGCACCGTCGGCATCGGCGAGCGCCTGTTCGACGAGATGAAACCGGTGTGGCTGCGCATCGGCGGTTACTGGTATCCGCGCGGCGGAATCCCGATCGACGTGTTCTGGCAATCGAGTGCACCGCCGCAAGATCTGTGGCTGCCGGACCAGGGAGTCGCCTCCTATCGCGGTCGCGGATGAGGCACGCGTAAAACCGGTTTGATCTGGGTTGATAGTATTCCCGTGCTGCACTGCAGTATGTGATGAAACTTTATGCTACCTGAACCGTTCAAATGGATGCGCGACCGGGTTCTCCCAGAAGTGCGCGCTCAAACGAGGGACAGGGTATGGTGAAACCGGCGGACGGTGGGAATATCGCGCGACTGGCGCTGATCGGTAATTTCCTGCCGAGACAGTGTGGCATCGCCACCTTCACGACCGACGTTTTCACGGCCATGCGCGCGCGCTTCCCCGAGATCGCCGTCGACGTCTATGCGATGGACGATCATCCCGGCAAATACGACTATCCGGCCGAAGTCACCGGCACGATCCCCGAGCCCGAACTGTCGGCATACATCGACACCGCGCGGAAGATCGAGGCCAGCGGCGCACAGGCGATTTGGCTTCAGCACGAGTACGGCATCTTCGGTGGCCCGGCAGGCGAGCACATCCTCGCACTGCTCGATCGCACCACTCTGCCGGTCATCGTCACGCTGCACACGATCCTCGAAAAGCCCAACGCCGATGAGCGTCGCGTGCTCGAAGGCCTGCTGCGTCGCGCCGCCCGCGTGATCGTGATGGCCGAGCGTGGCCGCGACATTCTCCAGCGCGTCTACGGCGCCAATTCGCGCCAGATCGTCATGATCCCGCACGGCGTGCCCGATCGCGACCTGCTCGATCCGGCCGTGCTGAAGGACAAGTTCGGCTGGGAAGGCCGCAAGGTCATGCTGACGTTCGGCCTGCTCGCTCCCAACAAGGGGATCGAAACGGTCATCAACGCGCTCCCCGCGGTAATCGCGAAGCATCCCGACCTGTTGTACGTCGTGCTCGGCGCGACCCACCCGAACCTCGTCGCGTACGAGGGCGAGAAGTACCGCGACAAGCTGAAGGCGCTCACCGCCGAGAAGGGCGTCGCCGACAACGTCTCGTTCGTCGATGCCTTCCTCGAGCATGGCGAACTGCTCGATTATCTCCAGGCGTCGGACGTCTATGTGACTCCGTACACAAACCCCGCGCAGATCACGTCGGGCACGCTCAGCTACGCGATCGGCGTCGGCAAGCCCGTCATCTCGACGCCGTACGTGCACGCGACCGAGATCCTCGCGGATGGTCACGGTGTGCTCGTGCCCTTCGGCGATGTCGATGCGTTCGCGCGCGAGATCGATGCGCTGATGTCGAACGACCGCGATCGCAACCGTCTGGCCGAGCGTGCCTATGCGCGCGGCCGCACGATGATCTGGCCGAAGCTCGCCGAAGCGATGATGACGGAGATCCGTGCGATCGTGGCGGCGCGCCCTTTTCGCCTCGCCAAGGTGCCAGCCCCGCTAAAGCAGCTGACGCCTGATTTTGCCGCGGTCGAGCGGATGAGCGATTCGACCGGCATGCTCCAGCATTCAATCTATTCGATCCCCGATCGGCGCCACGGCTACTGCATCGACGATAACTGCCGCGCGCTGATGTTGATGAGCGCGATGCCGGGTCTCGACGACGTGACGCGCGACAAGTGGATGACGATCTACGCGTCGTTCGTGCAATACGCTTGGAACCCGGACACGCGCCGCTTCCGCAACTTCATGAACTTCGATCGCACCTGGTGCGAGGATTCGGGCTCGGAAGATTCGAACGGCCGCACGCTCTGGTCGCTCGGCGTCACTGCGCGCGATGCGCAGGCTGCCAAGCACCGCGACTGGGCGACCGCGATGTTCGATTCGACTGCGTCCATGGCGCTCGAACTCGGCTCCTTGCGTGCCCAGGCGTTCGCGATGCTCGGCGCGGCGGCGATGCTGGAGGCCAAGCCCGGTCATCAGCTGTCGCTGTCGATCCTCGAAGCGTTCCCCAAGGTCCATCTCGACCTGCTCGCCAAGGCACGTCGTCCGGAATGGCAGTGGTTCGAGATCGTCCTTGCCTACGACAATACGCGCCTCCCGCAGGCGCTGATCCGCGCAGGCCAGGCGCTCGGGCGTCAGGACCTGATCGACTGCGGCCTCGCCACGCTCGACTGGATCGTCGCCAAGCAGACCTCGCCGGAGGGTCGTTTCCGTGCGGTCGGGTCGGAGAGCTTCAACCGGCCCTATGCCGAGCCGTTGCAGTTCGACCAGCAGCCGCTGGAGGCGCAGGCCACCGTCGATGCGTGCGCCGCGGCGTATGACGCGACCGGCGACGTGCGCTGGCGTGACGAGGCGTTGCGCGCCTACGGCTGGTTCCTCGGCGTCAACGACCTCGACCTGCCGCTGGCGAGCGTCGCGGATGGCGGTTGCTATGACGGCCTGATGCCCAACGGGCTCAACCGAAACCAGGGTGCCGAGTCGATTTTGGCGCTCCAACTCGCAAGTTGTGCGATTTCAGGGGTATCAAAGGCAGCGCAAAGCGTGGCAGGAGCGGCGCGCGTCGTCGCCTAGCCACGCTAGAGACAGCCTGACAGGCGACGGTGCGCTGAGTGGAACGACGCGGGGCACTGCTACGATGGATCTGTTCAACCACCAGCTGCGGCTGCACGCGGACCCTTCGCGTGTCGTCGTGCGGCCGTTCCATATCGCCTGGGGCGGTCATGGCGGCGCACCGAGCCGCACCGAGCGGCTCGTCGGCGAAGTCCTGGAAATGTCGCCCGCACAGGCGCGCGCGCAGCTCGAGGTCGTGCTGAAGGATTTCGAGGCACGCCACTGGCAGACGCGGCGCGTGTTCATGACGCGCTACGACCAGATCGAGGACATGCTCGGGCTCAACGGCGCGGAGATCGGCGACGAGAAACGCCAGCTGATCGGCGCGTATTTCTGCCACGAATACAGCTATGCCGCCGCCGCGCTGATGAACCCCAGCGCGGTGCCGCATTTCGACCAGTCTGGCATGCCGCCGGGCTCGATGCGCATTCTCATGTCGTTGCGTGCGGTCGGCGAGGGTCACATCTCCTCAGTGGCGTTCCGCGAGGGCATCATCACCTGCGAAAACCAGATGAAGCTCGCGCCCGAGCCCCCGTTTGCGACTGCGACCGATGCGGTCGGCAGCGGCGAGGACGAGATGCCGATCGGCCCCGTCACCGTCTATCGCCACCGCGACAGCACGCTGAGCGGCACGGTGATCTTCCCGATCACGCAGGCGCAGTCGAAGGGCCTTGAGGATCTGCGCATCGTCCGCTTCCAGCACGAGGACGGCGACTATGAGTGGATCGGCACCTACACCGCGTACAACGGCTCGGTGATCCAGTCCGAACTGATGCGCACGCGCGATTTCCGCGCGTTCGACCTCGTGCCGATGACCGGCCCCGCCGCGCGCAACAAGGGCATGGCGCTGTTCCCGCGGAAGGTGAACGGCCAGTACATGATGATCGGTCGGCAGGACGGCGAGAATTTGTTCCTGCTAAAGTCGGACACGCTGACCGACTGGGACGACGGCGAGAAGATCCTGACGCCCGAATATCCGTGGGAGCTGGTGCAGATCGGCAATTGCGGCCCGCCGATCGAACTCGACGAGGGCTGGCTGCTGCTGACCCACGGCGTCGGCGCGATGCGCAAATACTCGATCGGCGCGGTGCTGCTCGACAAGGACGATCCGTCGAAGGTGATCGGCCGAACGAGCCAGCCGATTTTGGCGGCGAAGGATCAGGACCGCGAGGGGTATGTGCCCAACGTCGTCTATAGCTGCGGTGCGTTGAAGCATGGGGATACGATCTTCATGCCGTACGGGATCGCCGACAGCTCGGTCGGCTTCGCCTTCGTGCCGATCAAGGACATGCTCGCTGCGATGAAGTGAGCGAGGGCGTGGCTCAAATGGAGCGGGCGCTCACCCGTCCTCCGTTGCGCCCGTCCTCCGTTCCGTCTCCTCTTCCGTCCCCCTCTTCGTTCCCCCCTCTTCCGTTCGTCCTGAGTAGCCATCGAGTAGCTGCTCTTGCAGCGTATCGAGAGGGCGTATCGAAGGACAGGTTGGCGCGCGGAACGCATGCTTCGATACGCGCCCTCGATACGCTTCTTCGAAGCTACTCGGTCGCTACTCGGCACGAACGGGAGGGGGTCTGGTTATCCCGCGAAGGCGGGACCCCGGTCTGGATCCCCGCCTTTGCGGGGAAACACGCTCACTTACCCCCTCTCCCCTATGGGGAGAGGGAAGGGCCCCGCCCGGCACTTGCCGGGTGGGAAGGGGTGAGGGCACGTGCCTAGCGCGAAGCCGCCATAGTCCGCCGGTACATCACCCACGTCAGCACGGCGAACAACAGCGTCCCGCCAACCAGCGCCACGCTCGCGAACCCATCACCAACCAGCGCCAACGGCGTCTCCTTGTTGGTCAAATACACGATCCCCGCAAAGCCAACGCCCCACAACGACTCTCCGACGATCATTCCGGTAGCGGTCAGCACCCCCATCCGTTTCGCAAGCTCAGGATCCCGAGCCCGATCCGCCCAGCGATCATACGCAAACCCCACGACCGCCCCGATCGTGACCGGCAACGTAACCGACATCGGCAGATACACGCCGAGCCCAACGCCCAGCGGCGGCAACCGCAACTTCCCCGCCTTGCCGAGCAACTCGTCGACCGCGATCACGGCCACACCGGTAAGCGCCCCATACCCGATCATAGCCCAGTTGAGGTTCCCCCGAGCACGCCCTTCGCGAGCGCCGAGATCAACGCCGCTTGAGGCGCCGCCAGCGCATTCGGCCCCGCCCCCGGCGCACCCGCAAACCCCAGCGTGCTCCCGAGCAAGTTCAGCACCGGCGGCACGACGATCGACCCGAACACCACGCCGATCAGCAACGCCACCTGCTGCTTCCACGGCGTCGCGCCGACCAGCTGACCCGTCTTCAGATCCTGCAGATTGTCATTCGAGATCGTCGCGATTCCGAACACGATACCCGTGACTATCAGCCCGTAGGCGACCAACGCCTGCGTCGTCCCCGGCTCGACCGCGCGGCCAAACCACGACACCAGCAGGATCGACGCCGCCAGGATGGCCAAGATACCGATCCCCGACACCGGCGAGTTCGATGCACCGATCAGCCCCGCCATGTACCCGCAGACCGCCGCGATCACGAGGCCGATGACGAGGATGAACACCAGGCTGCCCGCGATCAGCCCGATCGCCGACGCCTCCAGCGGACCACCCTGAAGCACGGTCCACAGCAGGACACCGATCGGCACCAGCATCGCCAGCGAACCGATCCCGACGATCCCGATCGGAATGTCGCGCTCTTCGAGGGCCAGCACTTCGCCGCCCCGCTTCGCCGCCGACGCCGCGAGCGCCGAGCGGACACCGCCAACCACCGGCCCGGCGATCTTGAGCAACGTCCAGATCGCCGCGACACCGATCACGCCAGCGCCGAAGAAGCGGACGTCCGAGCGGAACACGGTGTTGGCGATCACCTCCGCGGTCCCAGTGACGCTGCCGCCTGAGGTCAGGATCGGCAGCAATATCCACCAGCCGATCACCACACCCGCGAACATCGCCATGCCGACCGAGATGCCGACCAGATGCCCCGCGCCGAGCAACGCGAACGACAGCCCGCCCGAGATCCCCGTCGCGCCCGCACCGACGCGAAACCACGTCGCGGCCTCCGCGGCGGCGAGCTTGGTCTGCGTCAGGATCGCGAACCCGGCCGAGACGACCGCGTTGGCGACGATGATGCCGAGCCCGCGCGCGCTTTCCTCGCCGCCTTCGCGACTGCCCGCGCCGACCTTCAGAACCTCGGCGGCCGCGCGGCCCCTCCGGGTACGGCAGCACGGTGTCGACAACGAGCGCACGGCGCAGCGGCACCGAGAACAGCACGCCGAGCACGCCGCCGAACATCGTGATCGCCGCGGTCGTGAAGAACGGAAAGCCCTGCCACCAGCCGATCATCACCAGGCCTGGCAACACGAAGATGATTGCCGCCAGCGTGCCCGCGGCGGACGCGATCGTCTGGACGATGTTGTTCTCGAGGATCGTCGAATCCTTGAACAGCCGCAGCACCGCCATCGAGATCACCGCCGCCGGGATCGACGTCGCGAACGTCAGCCCGATCTTGAGCCCGAGATAGACGTTGGCCGCGGTGAACAGCAGCGTGATGATCCCGCCGAGCACGATCCCGCGAAACGTAAGCTCGCGCATGCTGGTCTCGGGGCCCGTCTCGGTTACGCCCCGCGTCGCGTCGGTCATCTGATGTGTCCTGAAAATTCAGGTACCCGAATGCCGCGTAAGCTGTTGTAGCGCAACTACCGCCGCCCCTCCGTCATGCCGGGCTCGTTCCGGCATCCACCGTTCCGCAAGATTGAGAGACGTGAGTTCGCGGAACCGTGGACCCCGGAACAAGTCCGGGGTGACGAAGGGCTGAGGAATCCATTCGTGTATCAGAACAGGGAGGAAGGGACCGACCCGTCCTCGGAAGCGAACCCTACCGCGTTGCCATCCGCCGCGCGAAATGCACCTCGACCGCCCGCGTGACGCTCTCCGCGATCCGGTGCCGCCCTTCTTCGCTGTCGAGGAACGCCGCGTCCTGCGGGTTCGAGATATACCCCGTCTCGAACAAAATCGACGGCATGTCCGGCGCCTTCAGGACCATCAACGACGCCATCCGGTGGAAGTTCGCCTTCAACGGCATCAACGGCTTGGCCTCGCGCCCCAGCAACCGCGCAAACGTTGCCGACGCGTTCATCGTCTCGCGCTGCGTCAAGTCGATCAGGATCGACGACACGTCCGCCGGCGCCTCGCCGAGGTTCACGCCGGAGATCACGTCCGCCTTGTTCTCGCGCGCCGCCAGCCGTGCCGCCTCCTTGTCCGACGCCACCTCGGACAGCGTGTACGCAGTCGCGCCGGTAGCGTTCTCCGATCCCGTGCTGTCACAGTGGATCGAGATGAACAGATCACCCTTCAATCGCCGAGCAACCCCGTACCGCTCGCGCAAGATCAGGTAGCGGTCGTCGTTACGCGTCAGCGCCACGCGGACGCGCCCCGATGCGAGCAACTCGTCGCGGATCGCCTTGGCGACCTTCAGCGTCACGTCCTTCTCGCGCAGTCCGTTCGGCCCGATCGCGCCGGGATCGACACCGCCATGCCCCGCATCGATCACCACCAGCGGCCGCGTATCGTCGCCCTGCACGCGCGGCAGTTTCATGCCTCGCGCCTTGGGCGGCACCGGCACCGACACCCTGTACTTCGGCCGCGAAGCCGCCCCGAAATTGAACGGGAAGAAGTTCAGCGGCCCGGCGATCCCGGCTTCCGCGAACTGGTCGTAATCGACCGTGCGCAACGCCAGCGTCAGCTCGCGTCCGTCGGAGTCGAACCCGCCGTCGGTGACGATCGCCGGCTCGGCCAGATCGAACACCATCCGCATGCCCGACCGCCCGCTGCGCATCTGCGTGACGCCGGTCACCAACCCGCGCGCGGCGACCTCGCGCCCCGGCGTAGCGCCCGACACGTCGACCGCGATCTGGCGCGGGCCGGTCAGCACGCGGCTGGCGGCATCGCCGACCGCCTCGTCGAAGCGGATGACGATCCGCCCGTCCCGGATCGCGACGCTCTGCACGGTCGCTGCCCACGCGGGAACGCTCGCCAGCCAGCCGGCGATGAGGGCGATGACCGTCAACACCTCGCGTCTTTGCCGTGCGGCCCTGCCGCCGGTCCAGCGAAAACCCATGCTACACCCCTTTGATCGATACATCCGATCTCTGCGAGCGAGCGATAGCGCTTCGCATCACAAGACGCGGTTGCGCAGTGCGGTTAATTTGCCGTTTGCCACGTATTGGCCGGCAAGGCTCTGCCGCCCCGGCAAGTCTGCGTCCCCCCGCCCCTAATTCGAGCCGAAACGCCCGCGAAAGCGACGGTTCCGGGGCTAGTTGCGAGATCGGGTATGCAGTGCTAGTCCTGTCGTACAGCCGTGTGTCGCCTGGATTTTACCAGCGACGCGCCGGTCTCGACGCCCGCCAGCGGATTCTCGCCGGCGCGGCAATTCAGGTTGACGCTCGAATGACGCATTCCCCCCCGCCCCGCACTCCGACCGGCCTTCGCCGACGGACTCGCGGTCGTGCGGGCGCCGCAGGGAGAGTTCCCGCGGCATGCACTTCGCGCAGAGGCAGTTTCGCATACCATCCGCGAGTCCGGGCGTCCGTGCCCGACCGCACCACCATCAAGCGCGCGACGGCTGCCGACAGGCCCGGCGCGCGCGCGGAGAATCTATAATGACAACGCGCATGCTGATCGACGCACGCCACCGGGAAGAGACCCGGATCGCAGTCGTCAAGGGTAACCGGATCGAGGAATTCGATTTCGAGAGTGCCGAACGCAAGCAGCTCAAGGGCAATATCTACCTCGCCAAGGTCACGCGGGTCGAGCCGTCGCTCCAGGCGGCGTTCATCGATTACGGCGGCAATCGCCATGGCTTCCTCGCGTTCAGCGAGATCCACCCCGATTACTACCAGATCCCCAAGGAAGATCGCGACGCGCTGCTCCGTGAGGAGGCAGAGCATGCCGCCGAGGAAGCCGCCCTGCGCGCCGACTACGATTCGGACGACGAAGAGGGTGACGACGAGGACGACATCGAGCGCTTCGAGGACGATGGCGGGGTAGATCCCGACGTCGCCGAGGAACTCGAAGGCGGCGAAGCGGGCGAAGCCCCCCCGTCGCAAGCGCAAGCCGAGCGCCGACGATGCCGCGGTCGAGGACCTGCGCGAGCGTCGCATGAACCTGCGTCGCCGCTACAAGATCCAGGACGTGATCCATCGCCGCCAGGTGCTGCTCGTCCAGGTCGTCAAGGAGGAGCGCGGTAACAAGGGCGCGGCGCTCACCACGTACCTGAGCCTCGCCGGTCGCTACTGCGTGCTGATGCCGAACACGTCGCACGGCGGCGGCATCTCGCGGAAGATCTCGAACGCGGGCGATCGCAAGCGCCTCAAGACGATCATGGCCGACATGCAGCTGCCGCCGTCGATGGGCTGCATCGTTCGCACCGCGGGCCTCCAGCGCTCGAAGGTCGAGATCAAGCGCGACTTCGATTACCTCGCCCGCCTCTGGGACGGCATCCGCGAAGCCACGCTGAACGCGTCGGCCCCGGCGCTCGTCTACGGCGACAGCGACCTGATCAAGCGCGCGATCCGCGACATCTACAACAAGGGAAATCGAAGAGGTCATCGTCGAGGGCGAGGACGGCTATCGCCAGGCGCGCGAGTTCATGCGCCTACTGATGCCGACGCACGCGCGGCGCATCAAGCATTACGCCGACCCCGTGCCGCTGTTCCAGCGCGCCGGCGTCGAGGATCAGCTCGCCGCGATGTACCACCCCGTCGTCCAGCTGAAGTCGGGCGGCTACCTCGTCATCAACCCGACCGAGGCGCTCGTCTCGATCGACATCAACTCCGGCCGTTCAACGCGCGAGCACAGCATCGAGCAGACCGCGACCGCGACCAACCTGGAAGCAGCCCAGGAAATCGGCCGCCAGCTCCGCCTGCGCGACATGGCCGGGCTCGTCGTCATCGACTTCATCGACATGGATAACAATTCCAACGTCCGTAAGGTCGAGAAGGCGATGAAGGAGGCGCTCAAGAACGATCGCGCGCGCATCCAGATCGGCCGCATCTCGTCGTTCGGCCTCATGGAAATGAGCCGCCAGCGTCTGCGCACCGGCGTGCTCGAAGCGTCGACGCGCGCCTGCCCGCATTGCGAGGGCACTGGCCTCGTTCGCACCGCATCGTCGTCGGGCATCTCCGCATTGCGCCTGATCGAGGACGAAGCGGCACGTGGTCGCGGTTCGCTGCTCACCCTGCGCGCGAGCCAGGAAGCCGCGGTCTACATCCTCAACCGCAAGCGCGCCGACATCGCCGAGATCGAGGATCGCTACGGCGTGATCGTCGAGATCATCCCCGGCCAGGACGAGGAAGGCGCGCACATGACGGTCGAGGCCAGCGGCCCACCGCCCGCGCACGCGCCGAAGTTCGTCCAGATCATAGAGGAAGACGAAGACGACCTCCCCGAGGAGATCGAAGACGAGATCGAGGAAGAGGAAGTCGAGGAGGCCGAGGCTGAGCAGCCGCGCCGTCGTGAGGCTCGCGAAGGCAATGGCGAGCAGCGTGCGCCCCGTGAGGCTCGCGATGCGGATGGTGAAGGCGGCAAGAAGCGCCGCCGTCGTCGCGGTCGTCGCGGTCGTGCACGTCCCGGTGAGGAAGGTGCAGCAGAGGGCGTCAACGAGGACGGCACGTTCGAGGACGCCGACACCAACGTCGAGGAGATCGACGAGGTCGAGGGCGACATCGTCGAAGTCGGCGGTGGCGAAATGGTCTCGGCTGGTGCGCCATCCGGAGCAGGCCAACGGCGTCGAGGGCGAAGGCCGTCGTCGTCGCGGTCGTCGGGGACGTCGTGGCGGTCGCCGCAACGAGCAGGGTGCCGAGAACGGCCAGTCGGTCGCCGTCAGCAGCGTCGACGATGCCCAGCTGATCGCCGAGGCTCCCGGAGCCGGAACCGTATGAGCCGGTCGAGATCGACCTATGCCGAGCCGCCTTACGAGCCCGCGTTTGAGCCGGTCGTCGAGGAAACCCCGGTGGCGGAAGTCGCCGAGGGTCCGAAGATGCGCCGTCGTCCACGTGCCCGTGCGGCAGCCGCAGCGGCGAACATCGCCGAGGCGGTGGCCGATGCAGCACCCAAGGCACGCCGTGGTCGCAAGCCGCGTGCGGTCGAGGCGGAATCCGAGACGGTTGCACCGGAGCCGGTGGTTCCGGCGCCGATCGCTCCGGAGCCGGTCGCGGCCGAGCCGGCTGCACCGAAGCCCGGTCGTCGCCGCCGCGAAGCCGTTGCAGAGGCGACGATGGACGAGGTGAGCGCAACGCCCGCCGAGACCATCGAAGCGTCGGCGCCCAAGCCCAAGCGTGCGCGTCGCAAGGCGTCGGATGCAGTGGTCGAAGCCCCAGCGGTTGAAGAGGCGGTCGTCGAGGAAGCCCCCGTCAAGGTCGCCAAGCCCCGCGGTCGCCCGCGGAAGACGCCGATCGTCGAAGTCGGCGACGCTGCGCCGACCAGCGAGCCCCTCGCCGAGCCGATCGCAACCACCCCGCCCAAGGCCGAAGTCCAGCCCCAGGACGTCGCGACCCCCCGTACCGACGACGGCGCCAACGACGACCCCGACGGCGCCCCCCGCCGCGGCTGGTGGCAGCGCACCTTCGGCTAACGCCGCACGCTGTGACTAAAGAACGGGCGCGACCGAAAGGCCGCGCCCGTTTTCGTTTGTAGGGGGCGGGAGGGGCGTGAGACCGCACGCTATCCGTCACCATCCAAAGCTTCCCGTGGTAACGGCGAACAGCAAAAAGCTTGTATCCCCGCGAAGGCGGGGACCCAGACTGGGCACCCGCCTTCGCGGGTGAACAAGACACGAGAGCGACGCAAGGTTTGGGTTCCAGCGCCCAAAGTGAGACACTTCGGCTTTCCCTCACACCCAACCACCCCGGCGAAGGCCGGGGCCCAGTTGGAAAGGTGGCAATAACGGAACGCTACCCTCAGTTAGGGACGTCCCAACTGGACCCCGGCCTCCGCCGGGGAGGTGCCACATCATGGCGGCCCGAATCCCGCGAGCGCAGGCAAATACGAGCGAGCCGCGCCACAGCGCCCCCCGCAAACCCCTGTCCTACACACCCAAACCCTGCTCCCCTCCCCCAATGCCACCCACACTCCAACCAACCGCAAAGCCGCTCCCGGCGTCTGCACTTCCTATACTTCACTCCACCGCACGCCCGACCGCACGACCATTGCCCCCCCGCCCCCAATCGACGATACCCCGTAAAATGAAGCGCCTAGTAGCCGCCGCAGCCACCGCCCTCCTCCTCTGGACGACGCCCCTCCAGGCCCAGTCGATCCTCCGCGACGCCGAGACCGAAACCATGTTCGCGGAGATGTCCAACCCGCTGATCAAGGCGGCCGGGCTCTCGACGCGCGACGTGAAGGTCGTGCTCATCAACGACGAGTCGATCAACGCGTTCGTCGCCGGCGGGCAGACCGTCTACGTCCACTCAGGACTCATCCAGGCCGCCGACAATGCCAACGAAGTCCAAGGCGTCATCGCGCACGAGCTCGGCCACATCGCCGACGGCCATGTCGTCCTCGCCGATCGCGGCACCAAGCCGGCAATGGGCATGTACCTGCTCTCGATGGTACTCGGCCTCGCCGCGATGGCAGCCGGCAGCGGCGAGGCCGGCGCCGGCATCATGGCCGCGGGTCAGCAGGCGGCGATGGGCACCTACCTCTCGTTCAGCCGAGTCCAGGAATCGACAGCCGACGCGACCGGCGCGAAATTCCTCCGCGAGGCGAACATCTCCGGCCGCGGCATGCTCAGCTTCTTCAAGAAGTTGCAGCAGCAGGAATACCGCTTCGGCACCGCCAACATCGATCCGTTCATGCAGTCGCACCCGCTCTCGGGCGAACGCGTCGCGACGCTCACCGCCGACCTCCAAGCCTCGCCCGCCTGGGCCAACAAACCCGACGCGGCACTCGAGGAACGCTTCCGCCGCGTGAAGGCCAAGCTCGCCGGCTACGTCATGCCCGCCGACCAGACGCTACAAGCCTTCCCGCCTTCGAACCAGTCGATCTACGCCCACTACGCCCGCGCCTACGCGTATCACAAATCCGGCTACCCCGAGAAAGCCGACGCCGAGGCAAACGCCCTCGTAAAGGCCGAACCCACCGACCCGTATTTCCTCGAGATAAAAGGCCAGATCCTGCTCGAAGCGGGCAAGCCGGTCGACTCGCTCGTCCCCCCTGCGCGAAGCCACGGAGGGCTCGCGCAACAACCCGCTGATCGCCACCACCTTCGGCCACGCGCTGATCGCGACCGAGAACAAGGCGAACTACCCCGAGGCGACCAGGGTCCTGCGCACCGCGGTCGGCCGCGACGACCAGAACCCGTTCGCCTGGATGCAGCTAGGCACAGTCTACGAGCTGACCGGCGATACCGCGCGCGCCGCGCTCGCCACCGCCGAGCGCGCGAGCATGGGCGGCGACATGCGGACCGCGTCGGCGAGCGCGCAATATGCGCTGGCGAACATCCCGGCGAACACCACCGACTGGATCCGCGCGCAGGATATCGCGATGGCCGCGCAGAACGAGATGGACGACAACCCCAAGCAGTATAAGCGCCGCAAATGAGCAAACTTACATTCCCGGCGATCGCGGTCGCGGGCGCCGTCATCGGAGGCCTCGCGGTCTGGGGCTATGACCGCCAGGGCGGCGGCGTCGAGCGCGCGCAGGTCGAAGCGATCGTCCACGACTATGTCCTGGCGCACCCCGAGATCCTGCCCGAGGCGATGGAGAAACTGCGCGACCGCGAGTCGGGCAAGACGGTCACCGCCAACCGGGACGCGATCGTCACCCCGTTCGGCAGCGCCTGGGCCGGCAACCCCAAGGGCGACGTCTCGCTCGTCGAGTATTTTGATTACAATTGCGGATATTGCCGCGCGAGCCTGCCGATGATCGCCAAGCTGATCGCCGCCGACCCGAAAGTCCGCGTCGTCTTCCGCGAACTCCCGATCCTCAGCGCCGAAAGCCGCATCGCCGCGCGCGCCAGCCTGGCGGCCGCACAACAAGGCAAGTTCGCCACCTTCCACGACGCGCTCTACGCCGGCGGCCCCGTCAGCGACGCCTCGATCGCCGCCGCTGCGAGCAAGGCCGGGGTCGACACCACGCAGGCGAGCTTCACCAAGACCGCCGACGCCGAGATCGCCAAGAACATGGAAACCGCCGCGAAACTCGGCATGACCGGCACGCCAAGCTGGGTGGTCGGCGACCGAGTCCTGTCGGGCGCGTTGCCGCTAGAGGACCTGCAAAAAGCCGTAGCAGCAGCGCGCGCCGGTTGACGCCCCCCTCCTTGTTTCCCCGCGAAGGCGGGGACCCAGCCTGGGCTCCCGCCTTCGCGGGAGAACAAGAAGGCGCGGGAAGGCCTATCATTCACGCCCCGCCACCCCCATCTTCCCCTCACAAAAAGGGGTGCCAATGACCGAACCGATCCTGTCCATCGCGGGCGTCACCAAGACCTACAAGAGCGGCACCACAGCCCTCCACCCCGTCGACCTCGACATCCGGAAAGGCGAGATCTTCGCCCTCCTCGGCCCCAACGGCGCGGGCAAGACGACGCTGATCAGCATCATCTGCGGCATCGTCACGCCGTCCGCCGGGACGATCAAGGTCGCGGGCTACGACGCGATCCGCGATTATAAGCAGGCCCGCAGCCGCATCGGCCTCGTGCCGCAGGAACTCAACGTCGACATGTTCGAGACGGTGCTCGCCACCGTCACCTTCAGCCGCCGCCTGTTCGGCCGCTCGGGGCATAGCGCGTACATCGAACAGGTGCTCCGCGACCTCTCGCTCTGGGACAAGCGCGACGCGAAGATCCGCGAACTTTCCGGCGGCATGAAGCGCCGCGTGCTGATCGCGAAAGCCCTCGCGCACGAACCCGAAATCCTGTTCCTCGACGAGCCCACCGCGGGCGTCGACGTCGCATTGCGTCGCGACATGTGGAAGCTCGTCCACCGCCTGCGCGAAGGCGGCACGACGATCATCCTGACGACGCATTACATCGAGGAAGCCGAGGAAATGGCCGACCGCGTCGGCGTCATCGACAAGGGCAAGCTGCTCCTTGTCGACGACAAGGCGTCGCTGATGAAGAAGCTCGGCAAGCGCGAACTCGACATCGCGCTCCAGGACCCGATGATGGCGCTTCCCCCGGAACTCGCCGACTGGGACCTGTCGCTGGAAGACGACGGTAAGCGCCTGCGCTACGTGTTCGACGCGCAGGCCGACCACACCGGAATCCCGTCGTTGCTGCGCAAACTCAGCGAACTCGGCATCGGCTTCAAGGACCTCGAAACCAGCAAATCGAGCCTCGAAGACATCTTCGTCGATCTCGTCGGAGAACGCGCATGAATACCCACGGCATCTGGGCGATCTATCGCTTCGAAATGGCGCGCGCGCTGCGCACCCTGTGGCAGAGCCTCGTCACCCCGGTCCTAACGACGTCACTCTACTTCATAGTTTTCGGCGGTGCGATCGGGAGCCGCATGCAGCAGGTCGGCGGCGTCGGCTATGGCAGCTTCATCGTCCCCGGCCTGATCATGCTGTCGCTGCTCACGCAGAGCATCTCGAACGCGTCGATCGGCATCTACTTCCCCAAGTTCACCGGCACGATCTACGAACTGCTGTCGGCGCCCGTCTCGGCGATGGAGATGGTGATCGGCTATGTCGGCGCGGCGACCACCAAGTCGGTGATCCTCGGGCTGATCATCCTCGCCACCGCATCGTTCTTCGTGCCGCTGCGGATCGAACACCCGTTCGCGATGATCGCGTTCCTGATCCTGACCGCGGTCGCGTTCAGCCTGTTCGGGTTCATAATCGGTGTGTGGGCCAACGGCTTCGAGCAGCTGAACTTCGTCCCCGCGCTGCTGATCACGCCGCTGACGTTCCTCGGCGGCGCGTTCTACTCGATCGACATGCTGCCCCAGCCGTGGCGCACGTTCAGCCTGTTCAACCCGGTCGTCTATTTGGTCAGCGGCTTCCGCTGGAGCTTCTTCGGGGTCGGTGATGTCGCGGTCGGGGTGAGCCTCGCGGTCACGGCCGGCTTCCTCGCGGTATGCCTCATCGCGATCGCCTGGATCTTCAAGACCGGCTGGCGGATGAAGAACTGACCGAAGAACCATGTTTCCCCGCGAAGGCGGGGACCCAGTCTGGGCTCCCGCCTTCGCGGGAGAACAAGCTTTTTACCGCATAACCGGCAACGTGATCCGCGAGCCCGCACAAACCCTCTGCGTCGCCTTCACGTAATCCGCCGGTTTCGCCCGCGCGATATTCGGTACGAACGACTGCGGGTTGCGGTCGATCATCGGGAACCAGCTCGACTGCACTTGCACCATGATCCGGTGCCCCGCCTTGAACACATGGTCATGGTCGCGCAGCGGCACGTCCCACGCGACCACCTTCCCCGGCACGAGAGGCTGCGGCGCCGTATCGCTCGCCAGGAAGCGCCCGCGCCGCACCTCCATCGCGATCGGCAGCTGGTACCCGTTCAACGTCTTCGCGTAATCGCCAGGCCGGGCCTGAGACTTGTCGAACGCCTCGGTATCGTCGGGCAGCACGTCGATCAGCTTCACCACGAAATCGCTGTCCGTCCCGCTCGTCGAAGCCTGCAACGTCGCGGACAGTGCTCCCGTCACGGTCAGGTCCGTGGTCAGGGGTTCCGACACATACCCCAGCACATCGGGCCGATGATCGACGAAGCGCTGGTCGTCCGCCTCCCACCACGCCCAGTCAGGGCTGGCATAGGTCGCCGACATCGGGCGCCGGCGAAACGGCACCGGGTTCGCCGGATCGGACACGTAATCGCGACACCCCTCGCCCGCGGCCGGCGCGGTGAATGACAGGCTGCCGTCCGCATGCAGGTAAAGCTCGGTCGTCTTCGCGCCCGTCGGAGGCCAGGCGGCATAGGTCTTCCACACGTTCGACCCCGACTGGAACATCTTCGCCGCAAAGTCCGGCCGGGGGCCCTTGCCGTGCAGCCAGTATGCAAAGAACAGCGCCTGGATTCGCTCCTGGAACTGCGTGCCGCTCGCCGTGCCTAGCGGGATCGGCCCGAGATGATCCGCCACGCCCTGCCACCCGCCATGCCGCCACGGCCCCGCGACCATCTGCGCCAGATGATCCGGATCGTTGCGTTTCTGCCGCGCGTAGATCTGCCACGAACCCCAAGGATCCTCCTGATCCCAGAACCCGGCGACGTTCAGCGTCGGCACCGTCGTCTTGCCGAGCGCATCGGTCCAGCGCTGCGCGGTATAGAAAGTATCGTGATTGGGATGATCGAGCAGCGCCATGAACATCGGCACCCGCCCCTTGAAGACATTCCTGTCGATCGCCTCCGCCGAGCCAACCTTGAGGAAATAGTCGTAGGTATCGCTCGGATACGCGAAGTCGGAATTCTTCATCTTGTCGAGTTGCAGCGACGACACCCAGTCGGTCGCATAGCTCAGCCGCAGCGCGCCGTTGCGGTGGAGGTCGTCCGACTGCCAGTAATCGATCCACGCCGCTTGCGGGGAGACCGCCTTCAGCGCTGGATGCGGGTTCGCCAGCGCTACGGCGGCGGCGAACCCCGGATAGGACACGCCCCACATGCCGACCTTGCCATTGTTGGCTGGGACGTTCTTCACCAGCCAGCCGACGGTGTCGTAGGCGTCCGTAGCCTCGTCGACCGCTTTCGGATCGCCCGGGTGGACCGCGGTCGAGAGCGTGAAGACGCCGTCCGACTTGAACCGCCCGCGCATCGACTGGAACACGAAGATATAGCCGTCCTTCATCAACGGTCCGAAGCGATCGGCGGTGGCGAATGGCGCATCGGGCACGCCGTAGGGAGTCCGCTGGAGCAGGATCGGCAGCGGCCCGGTCATCCCGCGCGGCCGCATGATGACCGTCTGCAACTTCGCGCCATCGCGCATCGGCACCATCACCTCTTCGAAGGTAAAGGGGGATTGGGTCGCGGTTTGCGGCGCGGACTGCGCGAGCGTGGCGGCCGGGACAGCTGCGGTGACGGCAAGCGCAAACAGGAAAGCGTTACGCGACATGGAATTCCCTTCGTAGACCGTGCCACGATTGGACGAACCCGCGCCTGCGAAGTCAAGCCGCGCGCCACGCTCCGGTCAACATCGGGCGCAATACCAGCGAGTTGAGATCGATCAGCGCGTGCAGGACCATCGCCAGCCACAGCTCCCCGGTCATCAGATACACCGCCGCCATCAGCGCGCCGACGAGCGTGGTCGCGATCACGCCCGCCCGCCCCCTGATACAGATGCATCGCGCCGAACGCCGCCACCGCGACGCCGAACGCGACGAACGCGCTGCCGGAGACGAGCGCGACCAGCAGCGGCAGGAACAGGCGAAAAGCGAGCTCCTCGGAGATGCCCGCCGCGATCGACATGGCGGCGGCATGCGCGATCTCCCGCCGGTTGCGCGGGAGCAGCGAGCCGACATTGCCGATCGTCTTGAGGATACGCCAGTTGCCCCGCGTCGCGAGCACCGCGCCGACGATCAGGCCGCCAAGCGCACTGCCGCCGATCATGCCGAGCAGTTCTACGCGGCTGTCGCCTTCGAAGCTGGGGAGGAACGTGCGGAGGGCATCGAACTCGGGCGGCACCGTGACAAGCGCGTCAAGGCGTCCGAGCAGGGCTAGGCCGATCGCTGCCGGCAGGACGAAGGCGATCGCTGCCTTGGCGATCCACAGGCGGTAGGTCTTCTGGCGCGACGCGGTGTCGGGGAGGCGCTTGATACGGCGGTAGCCGAGGAGGTCGCCCTTGAGGAACCAGACGAGGCTCATGATCGTGACGATGAGGAGGGCGTTGGGAAGGATCATGCCGACACTTCGCCCTTCCTGCGTTCCACCGCTCGGCCTTTATGTTCTCCCGCGAAGGCGGGAGCCCAGTCTGGGTCCCCGCCTTCGCGGGGACACATTGTTGGCTGATGCGACATTCCACCGAAGGCGCCACCCCGGCGAAGGCCGGGGCCCAGTTGGGGGACGTTGCTAACTACGGACAACGCTCCGTTACTCCGACCTTTCCACCTGGGCCCCGGCCTTCGCCGGGGTGGCGCCCCTACTCAGTCGGCCAAATCAATCAGTCCGATGCTCACCCTTGACCCAACGCACCGTCCCCGAAGAAGCCCGCATTACCACGCTCTCGGTGGTCATCTTGCCCTTCTTCCGCTTCACGCCAGCCAGCAACGAGCCATCAGTAACCCCGGTCGCCGCAAAGATGCAGTCGCCCTTCGCCAGTTCCGACAGGTCATACTGCTTGTCGAGGTCCGTAATCCCCCACTTCGCCGCACGCCCGCGCTCGTCGTCGTTCCGGAACAGCAAGCGTCCCTTGAACTGCCCACCGACACAGCGCAGTGCCGCGCATGCCAGCACGCCCTCGGGGGCACCACCCGACCCCATATACACGTCCACCGTGGTCTCGGGATCGGACGTCGCGATCACGCCGGCGACGTCGCCGTCACCGATCAGCATGATCCCGCAACCGACCTGGCGCAGTTCGGCGATCAGCGCCTCGTGACGCGGCCGATCGAGCACGCACACGATCAGGTCGCGCGCGGGCACGCCCTTGGCGGCGGCGACGGCGTTGATGTTCTCGGTCGGCGTCTTGTCGAGATCGATGATGCCCTCGGGATAGCCCGGCCCGACCGCGATCTTGTCCATGTAGACGTCGGGCGCATTGAGCAGCCCGCCCTCTTCGGCGATCGCCAGCACGGCGAGGCTGTTCGGCCCCGCGGTCGCGCAGATCGTCGTGCCTTCGAGCGGATCGAGCGCGATGTCGATCTTCGGGCCCTTGCCGATTGCCGAGCCGACCTTCTCGCCGATGAACAGCATCGGCGCCTCGTCGCGCTCGCCCTCGCCGATCACGACGGTGCCGTCCATGTAGAGCGAGTTGAGCGCCTCGCGCATCGCCTCGACCGCGGCTGCATCCGCCGCCTTCTCGTCACCGCGCCCGACGAGCGTGGACGCGGCGATCGCCGCCGCTTCAGTCACGCGGACCATTTCGAGGACGAGTACGCGGTCGAGAACCTGGCTGGCGGCAGCGGTCAAAGTCTATCTCCTCGGTATGTTTCGACCCGGATAGGCAGCGCCTGCCGGGTTGTCGACCCGATCAGTCCCTCAGCAGGTCGTTGATCGAGGTTTTGGAACGAGTTTGCGCATCGACACGCTTGACGATCACCGCGCAGTACAGGGCTGGCTTACCGTCACCGCCACCGATCGAGCCCGGCACGACGACGGAATAGGGCGGCACTTCGCCCTTGAACACTTCGCCGGTCGCGCGGTCGACGATCTTGGTCGAGGCGCCCAGATACACGCCCATCGACAGCACCGCACCCTCGCCGACGCGGACGCCCTCCGCCACTTCAGCGCGCGCGCCGATGAAGGCGCCATCGCCGATGATGACGGGGTCGGCCTGCAATGGCTCGAGCACGCCACCGATGCCGGCGCCGCCGGACAGATGCACGTTCTTGCCGATCTGCGCGCACGATCCGACCGTCGCCCAGGCGTCGACCATCGTCCCCTCGCCGACATAGGCGCCGATGTTGACGAAACTCGGCATCAGGATCGCACCCTTGGCGATGAAGCTCCCGCGGCGAGCGACCGCACCGGGCACGACGCGGATGCCAGCCGTACGGAACTCGGTCTCGCCCCAGCTCGAGAACTTCGACGGCACCTTGTCGAACCCCGGGGACCCCGCCGAACCGCCATCGATCACGACGTTGTCGTTGAGCCGGAACGAGAGCAGCACGGCCTTCTTCAACCACTGGTTGACCTGCCAGCCATCAGCCGTCGGCTCGGCAACACGGGCCGTACCCGCGTCCAGCATCGCCAGCGCGGACTCGACGGCGTCGCGAACCTCGCCCTTGGTATCCAGGCCAAGGTTCGCGCGGTCGTCCCAGGCGGCGTCGATGATGGTCTGCAAGGTCATGATGTCTCCAGGATGGTTTCGAGCCATGGCGCAAGCACCGGCACGGTGAAATCGATGTGATCGCGCGCCGCATCGGGCGACTGCTCGGAGCCGTTGTCGATCCAGACTGTGGTCATCCCGATCGCCTTGGCCGGCGTCAAATTGCGCGCCATGTCGTCCGCGAACAGCGACTCTCGCGGATCGATGTCGAACGCAGCGCAGAACCCTGCATAGGCCGACGCATGCGGCTTCGGCATCAGGTTCATCGCGTGGATGTCGTGGATCGCCTCGAAGCTCTCGCTCAGCCCGAGCCGGTCGAGGATTTTCAGCGCATAGGGCTTGTCGCCATTGGTGAAGACGAGTTTCCGCCCCGGCAGCTTCGCGATCGCGGCGACCAGGGGCGCGTCGTGCTCCAACACGTCCATCTCGATGTCGTGGACATGCGCCAGGAACGCGTGCGGATCGACGTGATGCTCGGCCATCAGCCCCGACAGCGTCGTGCCGTGATTGTGGAAATACCCCTTCTGCACGCGCGCGCGCTCGTCATGCTCGAGCCCGAGCAGGTCCTGGATGAACCCGGTCATCCGCGCGTCGACCTGCGCGAACAGGTCCGCGCTCGCCGGGTACAGCGTGTTGTCGAGATCGAAGATCCAGTTGCGGACATGGTCGAGGCGGGGGGTCAAGGCGGGCAAGCATCGGCCGGAACCTCTACGGACCGCCGCGCGCGGCGACAAGCGGGGTGCGACACTGCCGACCTTCAGGGCCGATGTTTACGATCGCGTAAGGCTTTGCATTCCAGTATGTTACGGAAAATTACAAAAGGGCGGACTGGATGCGCGGCACGAAGGCGGGGCTGCTGAGAACGGCGGCGGTGGCAAGTGGCCTGCTGCTCGCCGCTTGCGGAGGCGGCGGCGGTGGTGGCGTCAGCAGCACGCCCGCCCCCCTCCCACGGTTTCCACCCCGACGCCGACTCCGCTTCCGACCCCAGCGCCCACCCCTGCCCCGACTCCCGCGCCAACACCGACACCGTCCAGCAACGACACCAGCGAATATCGCGCGACCGTCGGCGCGGTCTCGATGAACGCGCTGGCCGCGTACAATGTCGGCGCGACCGGCAAGGGGATCGGCGTCGGCGTGATCGACAGCGGCATCGACCTGCAAAGCCAGGAGTTCGGCAGCCGCGTTTCGTCCGCCTCGCAGGACGTCGCCGGCAATAGCTCGATCGACGACGAAGGCGGCCATGGCACCGCGGTCGCCTTCACGCTGGCGGGCCGGAGGAATGGCGCGGGCTCGCACGGCGTGGCGTTCGACGCGACGTTGATCGTCCTCCGCGCGGACCGCCCCGGTACTTGCGCCACCGCCAGCAAGGACGACGAGGATTCGGGCTGCAAGTTCGGCACCGACGCGATCACGCGTGGGCTCGATGCGGCACGCACGGCCGGTGCGAAAGTCGTCAACATCTCGCTCGGCGGCTCCGAGATGCCGCAAAGCCTGAAGGACGCGATCGGCCGCGCGACTGCCGCCGGGCTGGTCGTCGTGATCGCCGCGGGCAATGACGGTTCGGTCAATCCCGATCCGTTCACCAACGTCGCCGGCGAAGCGCAGGGCCGCAACCAGGTGATCATCGCCGGCTCGGTCGGCGCGAGCGACGCAATATCCACCTTCAGCGACCGCGCGGGGACCGGCGCCGCGCACTTCCTCACCGCGGTCGGCGAAAGCGTCCGTGCGCCCGACGCGACCGACACCGCCTATCTCTGGTCGGGCACGTCGTTCGCCGCGCCACAGATTTCCGGGGCTGTGGCGCTGCTAGCCCAGGCCTTCCCCAACCTGACCGGCGCGCAGATCGTCGACATCCTGTTTCGCAGCGCACGCGATGTCGGCGCGCCGGGAGTCGACGCGGTCTACGGCAACGGCGTGCTCGACCTGACGCGCGCGTTCCAGCCGCTTGGCATGACCTCGATCGCGGGGTCGAAAGCGGTCGTCTCGACGACCGGCAACGCTAGCCTGTCCGCGCCGATGGGCGACGCAACCCAAGGCGAACTCGGCGCGGTGATCCTCGACGGCTACAGCCGCGCGTTCGCGATCGACCTCGCCAAGACGATCGCGCGCCGCAGCCCGGAACGATCGCTCGGCGGCGCGCTCCAGTCACGGTTCCGCACGGTCGCGCTGGCGCAGGGCGGCATGACCGTATCGATGACGCTAGCGCCGCGCGCGAACGGCGACGTCGCGCTCGATCGCACCGCGCTGTCGAGCGCCGACGCGACCAGCGCGCGCGCGATCGCTGGGATGGTGACGCAGAAGCTCGGCAGCACTTTGTCGTTCGGCTTCGGCTTCGCGCAAGGCTCGGGCGCCCTCAGCGCACAGCTCTCGGGCCAGTCCGAACCCGCCTTCCTGATCGCCAACACCGGCGGCTTGGGCTTCGACAGCACCACGCGAGCGTCCAGCGCCATGCGGCAGAGCGTCGGCGGGTTCGGGTTCACCGCAGGCATCGAGAATGGCGACGTCCTGACACAGCGTGACAGCGATCTCCGCCTGCGCGACCGATGGCAACGCTCGGGCTACAACCGCGTCTCGCTTGCAGTCGACCGACGCTTCGGCGCGCTCTCGACGATGGTCGCCGCGACGCGGATGGACGAGCGCGACACCGTCCTCGGCGCGCGCTTCGACGCCGCGCTTGGCGGGGCGCGCGGAGCGACATGGTTCGTGGACACCAAGACGCGGTTCGATGCTGGCGACGGCTGGAGCATCGGCGGTTCGATGCGCCAGGGCTGGACACAAGCAGCCGTCCGCGGAGGGCTAAGCGGCGACGGCCTCGTCCGCACTAACGCCTTCGCGGCCGACATCGGCAAGGACGGCATCTTCGGGCACGACACGCTCGGCCTTCGCATCGCACAGCCGTTGCGAGTTGCGCGCGGCGGGATCGACCTCGGCCTGCCGACCTATTTCGACTACACGTCCGGTACCGTCACCGACTGGACCACGCAACGCCTCAACCTCGCCCCACAAGGTCGCGAACTCGATGTCGAGATGCGCTACGGCATCCCTGCATTCGGCGGTGGCCTAGACACCAACCTGTTCTACCGCCGTGACCCCGGCAACTTCGCCGCGCTCCCGAACGACTACGGCATGGCGATGCGGTACAGCCTGGGCTTCTGACTCCTTCCCCCCTCCCTGAAAGGGGAGGGGCCGGGGGTGGGTCGGCCCGATCGAGCCACTACCCGGCGAACATGCGGAACCCGACCCACCCCCAACCCCCCTCCCTTCCAGGGAGGGGAGCCGAAGCCAAACAAACCATTCGACCCAAACACTGGATAAGCTACCGCTCGGTACCTATCTCTGCCGCATGACACGCTATTCCCTGCTCGATCTGGTCCCCGTCATCGAAGGCGGCACCGTCTCCCAATCGCTCGCCAACGCGGCCGACCTCGCGCGGCACGCCGAGAGCGTCGGATTCCAGCGCTATTGGGTCGCCGAACACCACGGCATGACCGGTATCGCATCGGCCGCGACCGCCGTCGTGATCGCGCACATCGCCGCCGCCACGAAGACCATCCGCGTAGGCTCGGGCGGCATCATGCTCCCCAACCACGCGCCGCTGACGATCGCCGAGCAGTTCGGCACGCTCGACGCGCTGTTCCCTGGCCGCATCGACCTCGGCCTCGGCCGCGCACCAGGTTCCGACCAGCGCGTCGCGCGCGCAATGCGTCGCACGCTCGAAACCGACGCCAACGCCTTCCCGCAGGACGTCATGGAGCTCCAGAGCTACTTCGCCAACGACGGCCAGACCGGCATCGTCGCGACCCCGGGCGCAGGCGCGGACGTCGAGATGTGGATCCTGGGCTCCAGCACGTTCGGCGCGCAATTGGCCGCGGCGCTGGGCCTGCCCTACGCGTTCGCCTCGCACTTCGCGCCCGACGCGCTCGACGCCGCGCTCGCAATCTACCGTCGCGATTTCCGTCCTTCTGCGCGCCTGTCGAAGCCCCACGTCATGGCCGGCTTCAACGTGTTCGCAGCCGAGACCGATGCGGAGGCGGAACTGCTCGCCACCTCGCAGCAACAGTCGTTCGTCGCGCTCCGCACCGGCAACCCCGGCAAGATGAAGCCCCCCCTCGCCGGCTACCGCGAGTCGCTCGGTGCGCAGGGCAACCGGATCCTCGACCACGTCCTGCAATGCTCGGCAGTCGGCAGCCCGGCCAAGGTCGCGCGCGGGATCGCGGCGTTCGTCGAGCGGACCGGCGTCGACGAGGTCATGGTGACCAGCGCGATCTACGACCACGAAGCGCGCAAGCGGAGCCTCTCGATCACCGCCGACGTGATGCAGGACTTGAAGATCGCGGCGTAACACCGGGCCAGTGGTCACGGACTGAACGCGGATCACGCCGCGTTCAGTCCGCTCAGCCTCCACCAGCTTCGACATACTCGAAATAGCTGAAATCGGCCGGTTCGCCGGCTCCCGACATATCCTGGCACGCCATCCCGACAAAGGCACCGGTGAAGTTGGGCAGGCCCGGCAGAGTCGCCTCGTCCGACAGGATACTCGCGTCGAACCGGTCGGCGAGCCAGGTCCACGCGCTCGATCCCGCACTCCGGTAACCGAAGCGAAGGCTTTCGTGATCCACCTCGACCCGCAGTCCGATCGGTCCCGCGTCGATCGCGATCGGCTGGGTGATCACGCTGCTGCCGAGGGGAGTCGGGATCGCCGACAGCACCTGCAGCACGCGCCGGCCATCGTCGTCGGCGGTGACGTGCAGATAATGGAACTTGGTCGAATTATAGTAGCAGACCAGCCCCGCCGCCTGCTGGAAGTGACGCGGTTCGAACGTGACGAGCGTCTCGGCGACGTAGGCGAACGCCTGCTGCCGGCGCGCAACCAGCGACTGCGTGAAGTAGCTCCCGATCGTCTCGCGGCCGTAAAGGCGCAGATAGCCGGGACGCGCGGTCAGGCTGAACAACCGGTCGGCATCCGGGGTCCGCAGCCACTGGAAAGCCTCGGGCAGGGTCGCGGTATCGAACACACTACGCTCGCGCCGCGGTTCGGGCGCGGCCGACGCCGTGCCATCCTCCACGATCAGCGCCGGACTCGCGTCGCCATCGAGCGTCCGCAGCCAGCCGTCCTCGCCCCAGCGCATCGGCTGGATCGCGGTCTCGCGGCCCAGCACGCACCGATCACTGACGGGCAGCGGCCGCCCGCACAGATACACCATCCAGGTTTCGCCGGTCGGCGTTTCGACCAGATCGCCGTGCCCGGTTCGTTGCAACTGCACGCCCTGCTTGCCCGCCGCGGTCAGTACCGGGCCATCGGGATGCACTTCGTACGGGCCAAACAGCGACCGTGACCGCGCCATCACGACGGCATGGTTGCGCTCTGTGCCGCCCTCCGCGACCAACAGGTGATACCAGCCGTCGCGCTTGTAGAGGTGCGGGCCCTCGGTGAAGCCAAGCGACGTACCCTCGAAGATCATGCGACGGTCGCCGAGCATGTCGCCCGTCGCGAGATCGATCTCCTGCGCGACGATCCCGGCAAAGCGACGCCCCCCGGCCGGTGGTCCCACAGCATATTGAGCAGCCAGCTCCGCCCATCATCGTCATGAAACAGCGCCGGGTCGAAGCCACTGCTGTTGAGGTGGACGGGATCGGACCACGGTCCGTCGATATGCTCCGCCGTGACCCAGTAATTGTGGAAATCCCGCAGCGACGCGCCCCGCGCACCGTCGATCGTGGTCTGGCCGTAGCGCTTCACGTCGGTATAGATCAGGTGGAACCGGCCGTTCGCATGGCTCAGGTCCGGCGCCCATACTCCGCACGAATCCGGGTTGCCGCGCATGTCCAGCTGGCTCGCGCGGTTGAGCGGCCGCGTCACCAGCCGCCAGTTCGCAAGGTCGCGCGAGTGGTGGATCTGGACGCCGGGATACCATTCGAAGGTCGAGGTCGCGACGTAGTAATCGTCGCCGACGCGGACGATCGACGGGTCCGGATTGAAGCCGGGAAGGATCGGGTTGCGAATGGTCATGCGGGCTTTCGTATCAGGACCCAGAGGAGTGCGGCGCCGACCAGGTCGAGCAGTCCGAGCAGGATGAAGAACGGCTGGTAGCCGACCTCCGCGACCATCGAGCCGAGCACCAGCGTGAAGATCAGCACGCCGAGATTGGCGGCGGTGCCCGACATTCCCGTCGCGGTCGCCACCTGGTCCTGCGGGAACAGGTCCGACGACAGAGTGATGACCGTCACCGAAAGCGTCTGGTGCGCGAAACCGCCGAGGCACAGCAGCGCGATCGCTGCGATTGGGCTGGTCACCGTGCCGACGAACATCATCCCCGTCATCAGCACCGCACCTACCGTGAAGGCGCCACGCCGCGCATCGATCAGGTCGACACCGCGCCGTTGCAGCCACGCCACCACGATCGGCCCGAACAGGCATCCGAGGTCCGCCGCCAGGAACGGCAGCCACGCGAACATCGCAATCTGGCCGAGATCGAAATGGCGCACCTGCACCAGGTATAGCGGCATCCAGAACGACAGCATGCCCCACACGGGATCGGCGAGGAACCGCGCCGCCGCGATCGCCCACAGGTTACGACGCCGCAGCAGTTCGCCGAGCGGCGGACGCTTGCGATGCGTGGCGAGCGATGCCTCCTGTCCTTCGACGATCAGCGTGCGTTCCGCCGGCGACAGCCGTCGATGTTTTGCGGGCGGCGCATACCAGAACAGCCACGCGATCACCCACACCAGCCCGAGCGCGCCGGCGATGAAGAAGGCCGCGCGCCAGCTATGGTTGAGCACCGCCCAGGCCACCAGCGGCGGCGCGAACACCGCGCCGAACGAGGCCCCGATCTGATAGATGCCGCCCGCGACACCGCGCTCTCGTGCCGGAAACCATTCGGCGACCAGCTTCATACCCGCGGGCTGCGCCGATCCCTCGACCAGCCCCAGCGCGCCGCGCAGGCCGGCGAATCCCATCCAGCCGGTCGCCAGTCCGTGCGCCATCGTGATCAGCGACCAGACCGTGACGAACAGCGTGAAGCCGATCTTCAGCCCGACCACGTCGAGCACATAGCCGGCGAGCGGCTGGAACATGATGCCGATCTGGAATGCGCCGGTGATCCAGGAATATTCGGCCGCGCTGATATGCTGCTCGGCCATGATCGCCGGCGCCGCGACGCCGAGCACGCTGCGTGCGAGATAGTTGATAACCATCGCCACCACGAACAGGCCGATGATGGTCCAGCGGATATTCCTGAAGCGCCGCACCCTCACCCCCTCGGTAACGTTATCATCGCGTGGTAGCCGCCGACGCTCGCCTTAGGCAAGCATTGCTGCAGCAAAAACGCGTCGAAATGCGGTCGAGAGCTACTGGAGACATGCGCGGCGCGGTCGCGGTCCGGCTCAGTGCGCCGCCGCGATCGGCATTTCGTAAATCGCTGCGGAAATCGCCGGTACCATCACGGTGCGTGTCCCCGCCACCTTGCTTTCGGCGATCGTCACGCCGTTCGGGGAGGCGATCGTGTTCGCCGCCTCCACCGTCTTGCCCGTCATGACCCAGCGCCTGCCGCCGCCGCGCAGCCTCATGCCGGAAAGCGCAAGGTTCAGTCGCTGCGGCTGGACCGTCGCGTTCACCACTGCGAGGCGCAGTTTGGTGCCGTCCGGCGACAGCCCCGCGATCACGTCGAGCGGATAGGTCGGGCTGCCCGCGCGCACCTTGGGATGGGCATGGCCGACCGGGTATTTTGGCTCTGGTTGCGGTACATCGCCATCGACCTTCAGCGGAACCGTCCCGGCGCCGAAATGCTCGCCGTATAGCTTGAACACGGTGCCGGTGGCGTTGAGGGTCGCGGCGGATGGCGAGATGTCCATCGTCGAAACGCCGGTCGTGAACGCCGACATCGTCAGGAAATCGGTGTGGCGGAGCATCTCCTGGAATACCATCGCATAGGCCAGCGAGGATTTCAGCGTCGGCGGCCCCGCCATGTACGCGTGTTCGTCGATCGACAGGAACGTCTTGGCGGCGCGGATTCTCGGGAACTTCGTCTCGTAGATCGCCCATTCCTCCGCCTCCATGCGGACGTGGTTCGAGGGCGAACGGACGAACTCGATAAGCTCGTCGGCGGCCGGCGCATCGGGTCGTTTCTCCGCGCGATCATACCAATGCTCGGTGATGCCGTCGAAATTGCCCCATGCCTTGGCGAAGAAGCCACCGGTCCAGTCCTCCTCGGTACCGAACTTCGCCTGGATGCTCTCGATCGACGAGTTCTGCTGCACGCCCTTCGGATGCAACTGGTCGGGCATCGCGCCCGATGCGATCAGCGTTATCGACGGGTCCTTGGCCCGCATCGCCTTCGCGAATTCGTTGTGCTTGATCATGAAGTAATCGAGCGAGGTCTTGCCGATCTGCCACCAGCCGAACGGTTCGTTGCCGATGTTCCACCATTTGACGCGGTATGGCTCGGGATGACCGTTCGCCGCACGCTTGGCGCCCCATCCGGAGGTCGCCGCGCCGTTGAGATATTCGACCTCCTCCGCCGCCGAGTTCGCATCGCCCAGCCCGGCATTGACCGTGACATAGGGTTCGACGTCCAGGATACGCGTCAGGTCCATCCATTCGTCCATGCCTAAATCGTTCGGCTGCATCGCGCTCCAGGCGTGATCGAACATCGGCGGGCGTGCATCGCGGGGCCCGATCGCCTCGTGCCAGTCCCAGTCGGACAGGAAGTTTCCGCCAGGCAGGCGCCAGAAGCCCGAGTTCAGCGACTTCGCGATCGCAGTCGTATCCGCACGCCAGCCGTTGACGTTGTCCGCCGGCATCAGCGACACCACGCCGACCCGGAATGCGGCCGTACCGGTGGAGGGGCCAGTGCCGGTGATCTCCAGCCGTGCATCGGTCGCCGCCGCGGTCGGCGTGAACGCAAAGCTGGCCTCGCTCCAGTCCGCGCCGGGCGTCGGCAGCGGCACGACCTGCCGATCCTGCGGCCGATCGCCCCAGACCAACGCCACCGTCACCGCCACGCCCTGCTCGCCGCTCAGTCTAAGCTTGCCGACATACCGCCGGCCGCGGACGACCTCGATCCCGCTTTGGCCGATGCCGGTGACATGGTCGGCGGACACTGCGATCCGCGCGCTCTGCGTGCCGACGTACGGATGCTGCGTGTCCATCGTCACGGCCGCGTCGCCGCCGATCGGGCGCCATTTGCGGTAGACGACACCGGGCCGCCCTTCGGCGTTGACGGGTGGCGGCGCGTCACTCGCCGCAGGACCTATCGGGTAATAGAATTTCCGGTCGTCGAGCATCTCCGCCCACAGCGTCCGCGCGACCAGTCCGCCGATCGGCTCGATGAACATGCCGTATTCATAGGGTGTGACGGGCGCCGACCGAGCCGTTGCGTCGATCCGGACGGCGATCGGCTGCACCCTTTGTGCCTGGCTCGAGCCGGTGACCGTGACTTGACCCGCGAACAGGACGAACGCTGCGACGACCGGTTTCATCGACCTCTCCCCTTTTGTGCGTGCTCGCCATTGCGGCGATGATCGCGACGCGCCGGTTCGATCCCGACGTCGCAGTGCGTATCCCGATAGATTACGCAGACTAATGATAACGTCAACATGAGTGTTCGGCGGGTCGGCATACTTTGGTCGAGATCCGACCAACTTGCATCGCGGGGCCAAAGGTCTAGGTCGCTTCGTCGTGTATGGTTAGTATTGAGAGGCTCGACGTGACGATCGTCGGGCGGGGTTGAAGGGATCGGTGTGAAGGAACGCGCTCGGCGCTCGCGCAGCCCGACGATCATCGATGTCGCCGCGCAGGCCGGGGTATCGCCGATGACCGTGTCGCGCGTCATCAACGGCCGCGCCAGCGTCGATCCGACCACGCGCGCCAGCGTTCAGGACGCGATCGACGCGCTCGGCTACACGCCGAACCTCGCCGCGCGCAGCCTGGTCACGTCCACCGAACTCAAGATCGGCGTGATCTACGCCAACCCGAGCGCGGCGTTCATGAGCGACTTCCTCACCGGCGTGTTCGAGGAAGCCTCGATCCGCGGCGCGCGCCTGATCCTGCTGAAGGGCGAGGACGGCCGTCCGCCGAGCCCCGCCGCGCTGGAAAGTCTGGTCGCGTCGGGTATCTCAGGCATGATCTGCGCACCGCCGTTGAGCGAATCCGCGGCGGTCCTCGACGTGTTGCGCAAGGCGCGCGTGCCGGTGGCGGCGGTCGGCGCGCACGATGTCGACAACGTGATCTGCGTCCGTATCGACGATCGCCTCGCCGCGTACGAGATGACGCGCGAGCTTATCGCGATGGGTCACCGTCGGCTCGGGTTCGTCGTCGGCAACCCAGACCAGGTCGCCAGTCTGAAGCGGCTCGACGGCTTCTACGCTGCCGTCCGCGAACATCCGGGCGTTCGCGCGACGATCGCTCAGGGCGATTTCAGCTTTGCCTCGGGACTCGCCGCCGGCGACCAGTTGCTCCAGGCCGATCCGCCCCCCACCGCGATCTTCGCAAGCAACGACGACATGGCCGCCGCCGTCGTGTCGGTCGCACATCGGCGACAACTGGACGTACCGCGCGAACTGACGGTCGTCGGGTTCGACGATACCACCGCCGCCGTGATGCTGTGGCCGCCGCTGACGACGGTGCACCAGCCGGTCCGCCGACTCGCCGCGGAAGCGCTCGGCCTGCTGGTCGCGGAGATCGCCACGCCGCCGAGAACCCCTGCAAAGCGTGCCGACCGGGTGCTGGACCACGAAATCGTCAAGCGACAGTCGACGTCGCCCCCCGCAGGACGACGCCACGCCTTAACGCCGTCTGCCGTTTCTGCGGACGCCAACGATCTCCGCCTATTCCATCGATAGTATGAGTATTGACTCCTCCGCCATGTCGACGCATTCTTGCGTGGTAACGTTATCAAACAGCAACATCGAGTTGCGGGATGACGTTGCGGGAACGCCGGTAAATCGGTGCGCCGTAAAAGGGGGTAGGATGCAATGGTTTCCAGAATCACGACTCTGTCGGCTCACGTCCGCGCCAGCGTTTGGGCGCAAGAGACATCGCGTTTAACAACAGCGCCACGTTCGATTTCTACCATTTCCAGTCCGACTACACGGCAACGGCGCACCCTCATCGCCGGATCGAGCAGCATCGCCGCGCTTATCCTCTCGCTATACGCAGCGCCGTCTTTCGCACAGGTCGCCACTCCACAAACCACCGACACCGTCGCCTCCGCAGAGCCGGTCGCCGAGACGCCCAGGCCCGCAGAACCCGAAGCCGTCAGAACCGCCGACATCATCGTCACCGGCTCGCGGATCCAGTCGAGCGGCTTCACCGCCCCGACGCCGACCACGGTCATCAGCGAAGCCGACATCCAGAACAACGCGCAGCCCAACGTCTTCACGACGATCGCGCAGCTGCCGTCGTTGCAGGGATCGAGCGGCTCGACGACCAACACGTTCAGCACGTCGAGCGGCCAGCAGGGCCTGAGCTCGTTCTCGCTCCGCGGCCTGGGCACGATCCGCACGCTCACCCTGGTCGACGGCCAGCGCGTCGTCGGCGCCTATTATACCGGCGTCACCGATGTCAGCCTGCTCCCGCAATTGCTGATCAAGCGAGTCGACATCGTCAACGGCGGCGCGTCCGCATCCTATGGATCGGACGCGGTCGGCGGCGTCGTCAACTTCATCACTGACACCCATTTCCAGGGCTTCAAAGGCAACATTCAGGGCGGCATCACCAATTACGGCGACGACGGCCAGGGGCTTATCCAGCTTGCCGCGGGACGGAGCTACCTGAACGATCGGCTCCACCTCGTCGTCAGCGGCGAATATGCCAAGGAAGCAGGCGTCGGCCCCGGTGATTTCGGCACCGATCTCGCCGGGGGTCGCGACTGGTTCACGCAGACGACGATGATCAACCGCAACGTCGTCGACGACGGATCGCCGCAATATGTCCTGCGCGATTTCGCCCAGCCGTATAACTTCACGAAATACGGCCTCATCACCGCCGGTCCGCTGCAGGGCACCGCGTTCGACCAGAGCGGCCGCCCCTTCCAGTTCCAATATGGCTCGAATGGCGTGCCCGCCCGCGACAATTCCGGCGCAGTCAGGGGCTGCCTGCCCGGCTTCTGCGTCGGTGGCGACCTGTCGGGCAACATCGATACCGGCCGCACCTTGCAGTCGGCGATCCAGCGCCTCGATAGCTATGGTCGGATCGGCTACGACTTTGCGACCGACAACGAGGTCTATGTCAGCGTCAATGTCGGGCAGGTGAAGACCCACAACCAGCCGACCAACGGCGCCAACCGACCCGGCCTTAGGCTGCAGTGCGCCAACCCGTTCGTCCCGGCGTCGATCCAGGCGGCGTGCGCGACGGCGGGGATCACGGACTTCCAGTTCGGCGCCAGCGTCGCGATCCTGCCGAACACCATTGTCCATACCGACCGCCGCCAATACCGTGTCGTCGGCGGCCTGAAGGGCAAGTTCGATATCGGTGGGTCGCCCTGGACCTATGACGCCTATTACGAGCGCGGCATCACCGATACCGCGATCGACGTCGACGACATCGTCCTCACGCCGCATTTCAACCAGGCGATCCAGGCGATCACGCTCAACGGCGCCATCGTCTGCGCCAATCCGATCGCACGCGCCAATGGCTGCATCCCGCTCAACATCATCGGCGGCGCGACACCCTCCGAGTCGGCACGCCGGTATGCCCAGCCCGAGAACGGCCCGATCCAGCGCCTCCACTTGACGCAGGACGTCGCGAGCCTCGCCTTCTCGGGCACGCCCGTCGAGCTCTGGGCGGGTCCCCTGTCGGTCGCGTTCGGCGGCGAATATCGCAAGGAATTCTACAAGGTCCGCGCGGACGCATACGGCGCCGGCGTTTCCACGCTCAGTCCCTATACCAGCGAATACCCTGCCGACCCGACCCTGCTAACCGCGGGCAACAACTGGTATGCCGGCAACTACAAGAACGGCACCGGCGCCTACGACGTCAAGGAGGCGTTCCTTGAGCTCGACGTCCCACTCTTCAAGTCGGACATGATGGGCAGGGCCAACATCAACGGCGCGGCCCGCATCACCGACTACAGCACGTCGGGCCGTGTCTGGACGTGGAAGATCGGCGGGACATGGGACACGCCGCTCAACGGCCTGCGCCTGCGCGGCGTCACCTCGCGCGACGTTCGCGCACCCAATCTGTCCGAGCTGTTCGCCGCTCCGGTGACGACCACGCTGCCCAACTTCCTCGACCCCGCGCGCAACGTCAACGTCGTGGCGATCCAGAACGCGATCGGCAACCCGGCGCTCACGCCCGAGATCGCGCGCAATACCGAGGTCGGCGCGGTATACGCCAACCCGTCCTGGCTGCCGGGGTTCAGCGCTTCGGTCGATTACTATAACATCAAGGTCACCGACGTGATCTCCAGCCTTGGCGCCGCCCAAATCGTCGACCTGTGCTTCCGCAACATCCTGCCCGAAACGTGCAGCACGTATAATTTGAACAACACTGCCGGCCCCAATTTCATCAACACGCAGGCATTTAACCTCGCCTCGATCAAGACCGACGGCTTCGATATCGAGGCAAGCTATCGGTGGCGGCGCCCGCTCGGCATCGACGGCACGTTCACGCTCCGCGGCCTGGCGACGCACATCCGGAAGTTCGTGACGGATACCGGCCTGCCGGGGACGATTCCGACCGATGGCGCCGGCGTCAACCTCGGCGCCACCCCGCGCTGGAAGCTGCTCGCGGTACAGGCGTTCAGCAACGACCGCTTCAGCCTGACGGTGCAGGAACGCTGGTTCAGCGACGGCAATTACGGGAATCAGTACGTCGTCTGCGCGCCCGGAACCTGCCCCAAATCGACCACGACCGCGCCGACGATCGACCGCAACTTCATGCCCGGCGCCTTCTATCTCGACGTCGGCGGAACGTATACCATCACCAAACAGGTGTCCGGGTATTTCAAGGTCGACAACGTTTTCGATCACGACCCGGCCGCGTCGCCCCAAAGCGCCAACCCGGCCTTGTACGACATCGTCGGGCGCATCTACCGTGTCGGCGTCCGCTTCTCGTTCTGACGCCCCACGCCTACCAATACGGAGATCCAGCATGCGCGCTCTCGCCCTTCTGATTGCCGGCACGATGCTGGGTTCGCCCGCGATCGCGCAGACCGCTGACGGCGCGGCGGCGCAATCAGCGCCACTGGAACGCGGGTCGGGCACGTACCCCGCGATCTTCGAGGAACGAGCGGACCTGCCCGATCATGTCGTCTACCGCCCGGCGAATCTTGGTGCGCTGGGTCGGGCCAAGCTCGGGATCTACGTCTTCGGCAATGGCGGCTGCAGCGCAGACGGTACGAGTTCGCGCAACCACCTGCTGGAGATCGCCTCGCACGGTTACCTCGTCATCGCGTCGGGCACGATCCCCAAGCCGAAGTCCGACGCCGCGACCAAACCCGCCCAGACCCCCGCTCCAGCGCCCGGCACGAAGCTGACCTCGGCAACGCTGACACGCGCGCTGACCGACGCGATCGACTGGGCACAACGTGAGAATGCCCGCGCCGACAGTCCATTCAAGGGGCAGGATCGCCACCACCGAGATCGCGGCGTCTGGCTGGAGTTGCGGCGGCTTGCAGGCGCTATCCGCCGCACAGGACCCGCGCGTGACGACCGCGGTGATCATGAACAGCGGCTTCTTTCCCGAGGGCGCGAACCCGATCGGCGGCGTGGTGTCCGACAAGGCGTTGCTGAAGAGGCTGCACGGCTCGATCCTCTACGTCCTCGGCGGCCCGACCGACATCGCGGTCGCGAACGGTACCGACGATTTCCAGCGGATCGACCATATCCCCGCGGCGCTGGTCAACATACCGGTGGGTCATGGCGGCACCTATATGCAACCGCATGGCGGTATCGCGGCGGAAGTCGTGACTGCCTGGCTGGACTGGCGGCTGAAGAACGATCGCACCGCCGCCACACGCTTCGTCGGCAAGGACTGCGGGTTCTGTCAGGACAAGCGGATCACGATCGAGCGCAAGCACTTCGACTAAGCGAGCCGTCCGCACCATGACGGACGGAGGAGAGGGAAACCACGGTTCCCGAAGGTCGACGTCGGTAACCCAAACGAGGATGATCGCCGGGAGGACGCTGCGCCGTCCCGTCAGAACCAGCCGGTTCGACACCAGGGCGCGCGCTTGCCCCCCACCATAACGCCGCGCGAGCCCGGTTCGTACCAGCGCCTCGCCGAGCGATTTCCCGTCACGCTCGACGATGCGCAGTTTGCGGCCATAGCGATCGACGTCGCGCTTGATCGGGACCAGCGTGAAGGGGCCGGCGTTGAGCAGCGCCTGCATCTTGAGCGTGGCGGCCTTGCCGGCGCGGGCTTCGGACGCGCAACGGGGCGGATGGGTTTCGGGCGTGTCGATGTCGGCGATGCGGATCTTGGTACCTGCCATCCAGAAGGTGTCGCCGTCGACCATACAGTCAATCCGCTTGGCATGGCCGCATATCGTGAAGCGCGCGGATACCGCCTTGCCGCCCGACAGCGCGGAGGCGGCGGCAGCGGCGGTCGACGCCGCACTCGCGACGCCTGCCGCTGTGGCCAGCGCCCCGGTGGTGGTGGAAGCGGCGGCGGCGGCAGCGTTTGCCGAGGACGACGCGTCCGCCGCGGCAGCGTCCGCAGCCTTGCTCCAGCCGCCGGGCACACGCAAATGACCGGCGGGCCAGGCGATGCCGAACCCGCTGGGCCATTCGACCTTCAAACCCGGCGGCACCAAAGCGGCCCAGTCGATCTGGCGGATCACCGGCACCATCAGCCCGAGCAGCACGCCGTAGAATACCAGGCGGAGTTGCAGCAGGACTCCGGGCGCCGGGCGTCGACCGGATCCACCGCGGCGCGTGGCGCCAGCGCGATCGCCACTCAGCAACCGCATGAAATCAAACACATACTCCATCGTCCCTCGCGCGTACGCGCGCGCGCGACGATGTCACCTCGCGGCGGCGAAGGTTGCGACGGGCGGAGTCGGAAATAAGGCGAACGCATCGTGAACATCGCAAGGTACGTGTCTCGGGTGCGACAGCCGATGCGCATCGCGGCACCAGCGTCGTGGCGGAGCAACCTCAGGGTGGCGTTCAGCAACCCGAATGCGGACGACAACCCCAGTCGACGACCGCGCCACCCGCACGAGCGATGCTGCTGTCCTACATCGCCGAGCCGTGATCAGATGCGGCGTGAGCATGGCATCCATCCGCATCCGGACGACCGATTACGACGCTGTCGCGCGATGTGCACAACCGCGCCAGCGTGTGAACTTTGTGCACTTCCGCGCAATCCGGGCATCGGCAACACCGCGATGGCAAGCGTTCGAACCGCTCGATCTCGGCCCGAAAACCCAACGACTCCAGACGCACGAAGGGCGGGAAATGACCCTAGCCACTCCCCGCCCCCGTTACGCGTCCAGCATTTCCCTCTTGCGAGGCAAAGGCTTAGAAGTGCGTGATGATGCCGAGCATCGGACGGAAGCTCTGGGCGTCGCCGAAGGTGTTGACCTCGGCGCGGATGCGGAAGCCTGCGTTGCCGGTGATGCCCTTCAGGCCGATGTTCTGCGGACCGACTTCTGCGCCGATGCCGTAGGTGATCGCGCTGTAGTCACGACCGGTGTCTGCGACGACGTTAGAACGACCCGAGAAATGGTCGAAGTTGACCCACTGGTAGCCGACCTTGCCGTAGATCAGGCCGCTATCGCCAGCGCGGAAGCCGAAGCGGCCTGCTGCGCCGTATTCCCAATCGATGTTGCCATCGATGCCCTTGATCACGTTGCCTTCTGCGCCGACGAAGACCGGGCCGAGCGGCACGTTCACGCCGAGCACGCCCTGGACCAGCGAGCCCGATGGCTTGTAGCTGCGACGGGTCGAACCGTCAGCGTTGATCGCCTGCGGAATGCCGTGGCCGCGCTCGTTGTCGAACTGCTCCCAGCCGCCCATCACGCCGAAATACGGCTCGATGCCGAATGCCTTCGAGCCGTCGGGCGCTGCTGCTTCGCCGGGCTGTGCGCTGTTGTCGACAGGTGCCGGTGCCGACATGTCCTGCGCGAAGGCGGGAACTGCGACCGTTGCGGCGGCGAGGGCGATTGCCAGGGAAAGCTTACGCATGAGTTTGACCTTATACCGTGTTGTTGCGTGGATCGCCGACTGCACGGTGCGTCGGTTCGGTCCAGGCAAGCCAAACCGGTCGGCGAGCACATGGTTGCACAAAAAACGTCACATTCCGGGAACTGTTCCGCTGTGTTGCGTTACAGCAACGGTTCCTGTCATTTGGATGAACGAACCATGGCCGCGGCGGGGCGGACTAGGCATGAATACAGCGGAAAAGCGGCAAAAAGCAGCCGCGCTCGGTGTTAACGCCGTCCGTTTACCCTCTGGTGACAACCAGTGTGCGATGCAGCATCGATGGGGTTTTCACGCCTGTTCCGCAGCCGCTGGGCGGCGCTCTTCTGGTCGGCGGGAATCGTGTGGACGGCCTATGACGTCGCGAGCGACGCACCGGAACCGGCCGCAACAAACGCGACTTCGGGTAATACGGTGGAGCGACCGACCGACGCCGCCGGTGCTGCATTCAACGCAGACGATCTCGCGATCCTCGCGAATGCCGCCGGCTGAGAGCGACGCGCCTGTCAGAGGCGCGTCGCGGATAGTTCAGGGCTTCAGCGCGACGTCGTCGGCGTCCTTCAGGTCTTCATCGTCGTCGATCGTGTCGTCGTCGAGCTCGTCCTGGACGTCGTCCTCGTCCATGTCGGCTTCGTCCATCGTCACCGACGAGTCCGTCTCGCCGACTTCTTCCGAATCCATCTTGGTCTCGTCGATCGACTCGTCGTCGGTGTCGTCTTCGCCCAGATCGGGTTCGAGGTCGGTCAGGATGATACCGTCGCTCGGCCCGTTGCGCGTGGCCTCGAGGATCTCGGCGCGCTGGCTCTCGTCATAGCCCTCTTCGTCGTAGCCGTCGTCGCCCGATCCGGCACTCGGCACCTGATGTCCGCCCATGGTCACACTCCCTCGTTCCAGGACGCCCGCGTTTTGCAGGCCTACCAGATGCGAACGGTGGACGCGTGCGGTGGTTCCTTCAAGCGCGGACGGGCGCCGTCGATGCGGGCCGGAACAGCCGCCCGCGTTCGGTCACCAGAATCGACAGGAGTGCGGCGAGCCCTGCGAGCAGAAAACCGCCGACCAGCGGCACGGTGGTGCCGTTGAAGGCCTGGCCGATCAAGGCGCCGAACACCGCGCCAATGGTCACGCTCAAGAACCCCTGCACGCTCGACGCAGTCCCGGCGATCCGCCCCATATTCTCCATCGCCATCGCCGAGAAATTCGACGTCGCCAGCCCGAAACACCCAAGCGTCAAAGCCTGGAAGACGGCGAAGCTGACCAGCGTCTCGAACCCGACCTCGATCGCAAACAGGTGGACGAGCGACACCAGGATCATCAGCGACAGCGCACCATGGCTGATCAGCCGGGTCCCCAGTCGCATCACGATCCGCGAGTTGAGCAGGTTGCAGATCGCCATCGTCACCGACGTGGTGGCAAAGATCAGCGCCAGCAGCGACGGCTTGTGGAACACGTCCGCCATGATCTGCTGGATCGAATTGAGATAGCCGTACAAGGAGCCGAGCAGCGCGGTCGAGGCGAGCGTATAGCCAAGCGAATTGCGATCGCCGAGCGTCTGCCGCCAGTCGCTGAGGATCCGCCCCGGCGTAATCGGCAGGACGTTCTCGGGCGCCAGCGTCTCAGGCATCCGCAGGTAGAACCAGACCAACACCCCCAGCGTCAGCACCGCCACGGTCCAGAAGATCGCACGCCAGTCGCCGAACTGGAGCACCGCCCAGCCGAATGTCGGCGCCAATATCGGCACAATCATGAACACCATGAACGCGATCGACATGACCCGCGCCATCGCTCGCCCATGATAGCAGTCGCGAACCAAAGCGATCGTCGCAACCCGTGCCGCGGCGATCACCGCGCCACCAAACACGCGCGCCGTCAGCAACAGCGCGAAACTGCCCGCGGTCGCGCACGCGACGTTGGCGATGATGTACAGGACGAGCGACCAGAGCAGCACCGTCCGCCGCCCAAACCGATCCGCGAGCGGCCCGTGGACGAGCTGCGCCACGCCGAAACCGATCACGAACGCGGTCACCACGAACTGCCGGCCGTTCTCGGTCGTGACACCGAGCGAGTCGCCGATCGCCGGCAGCGCGGGCAGCATCGAGTCGATGCCGAGCGCGGTCAGCGACATCAGCGAGGCGACAAGCGCGACGAACTCGACGAAACCGATCGGCGCGCCGCGCATCGCTGGCGCGTCGGATTGGGGATCCTGGGTCTGCATGATGCGTGCGCCTTTACCCGCTCGGCCGGTCTTGCGGAACCCGCTAACCAGCGCAGGGCTGATGATTGCGCGATGCGCCGCCGCCCCCTATCTGTATTGTCAGAACAACACACTTCGGAGACAGCCATGATCCGTCCGCTCTTTCTCGCCACTGTCGGCCTTACCAGCGTGCTCGCTTTGTCCGCCTGCGATCGCTCGAACGAGGGCGCGTCGGTCTCGATCAACGCCGATGGCGGGAACGTCCTCGGCGCGATCAACGGCGAGACCGGCGAGATGAAGATCGACGTTCCCGGCTTCCAGGGCTCGGTGAAGCTGCCGAAGATCAAGATCGACACGGGCAATTTCGATCTCAACGGCGTGCGTCTGTATCCGGGGTCATCGATCAAGACGCTCAACATAGTCGGCGACGACAAGGCCGGCGGGTTGCGCGTCGCCTTCGCCAGCCCGGCAACACCCGCTGTCGTCCGCGACTGGTTCGCACGGCGGCTCGGCAAGGTCGGCTACCAGGTCCATCCCGAGGGCGCGAACCTGATCGGCACAACCGACGAGAACAAACCCTTCCGCCTCGAACTCGCTCCCGACGGCAAGGACAAGGCGACCGGCACGATCGTCATCAGCGGCTAGTCTACGATCGTCCCTCGCCAAGGGGGAGGATTGAAATCTCGCCCCACCCTAATCCAGGCATTTGGCACGCCACCCCCGATCGCCTATATCGGGCATCCCCCAAACCGGACACGCACCCCATGCTCGATACGCCCGCCGCCCAGGTCCCGACGCTCAGCCTTGCCACGCAGGACACCGACCCCGACGGTTTCGCCGCCGCGTTCGGCGAATCGTTCGAGCGCTACGGCTTCGCGATCGTCGCCGACCACGGCATCCCCGCCGACCTGATCGAGCGCGCCTGGGCCGAAACCAAGCTCCTGTTCGTCCTGCCCGAGGACGAGAAGCGCGGCTATCACATCCCCGGCGGCGGCGGCGCACGCGGCTACACGCCGTTCAAGACCGAGATCGCCAAGGACGCCAAGGTCGTCGACCTCAAGGAATTCTGGCACGTCGGTCGCGAACTCCCCGAGGTGCATCGCTACGCGGACACGATGGCGCCGAACGTTTGGCCGACGCGGCCCGAGGGCTTCAAACCGGTCTTCCTGGAACTGTTCGCCGCGTTCGACCGCGCAGGCGACAAGCTGCTCTCGGCGATCGCCCGCCACCTGAAGCTCAAGCCCGACTGGTTCGATCCCGCGGTCAATGACGGCAACAGCATCCTTCGCCTGCTCCACTACCCGCCGATCCCCGCCGACGCCGAGGGCGTCCGCGCCGGCGCACACGAGGACATCAACCTCATCACGCTGCTGCTCGGCGCCGAGGAAGCCGGGCTCGAACTGCTCGACCGCGCGAACGGCCGCTGGCTGTCGATCAAGCCGCCCGAGGGCGCGATGGTCGTCAACGTCGGGGACATGCTCCAGCGGCTGACCAACAACGTGCTGCCCTCAACCACGCACCGCGTCGTCAACCCGCCCCCCGAACGCCGCGGCCACTCGCGCTATTCGATGCCGTTCTTCCTGCACCCGGCGCCGGACTTCCTGATCGAGACGCTGCCCGGCACGATCACGCCGGACAACGCGAACCGCTATCCGAACCCGATCACCGCGCATGATTACCTGTACGAGAGACTGGTCGAGATCGGGCTGATCAAGAAGTAGAGGCATCTTGTTCTCCCGCGAAGGCGGGGATCCAGACTGGGCTCCCGCCTTCGCGGGAGAACAAGGTGGGGGCCTGGTGGGTCAGGTATCTTTCATCACATCTCCACCCCGGCGGAGGCCGGGGCCCAATTGTGGGACGGTGATAACGAAGCGCAGCGCGCCGTTACGACCACCTTTCTAATTGGGCCCCGGCCTTCGCCGGGGTGGTGTCCGCGCGGGACCGCTAAAAGCCAGCCAAACACCCCACCGCTTTTCTCCAGACCTGATACCCAACAACCACGCTTCGCCCATTGGTGCGGGCCCCCGCATCCGCTAGACCGCGCGCGATGCCCCATCTCTATCTCGTCGACGGCTCCGGCTATATCTTCCGCGCCTATCACCGGCTGCCGCCGCTCACCAACAAGCATGGCGAGCCGGTCGGTGCGGTGTACGGCTATACGACGATGCTGTGGAAGCTCGCCGACGAGGTCCACGCGGCCGACGGCCCCACGCACATGGCGGTCATCCTCGACAAGTCGTCGAAGACTTTCCGCAACGATCTCTACGACAAGTACAAGGCGCAGCGTCCGCCGCCGCCCGAAGATCTCGTCCCCCAGTTCCCGATGATCCGCGACGCCACGCGTGCCTTCTCGCTGCCGTGCATTGAGACCGAGGGACTCGAAGCCGACGACATCATCGCCTGCTATTCGAAGGCCGCGCTTGCCCAAGGCTGGGAAGTCACGATCGTCAGTTCCGATAAGGATCTGATGCAGCTGATCGAGCCCGGTCTCGACATGTACGACACGATGAACAACCGCCGGCTCGGCGCGGAACATGTCGCGGAGAAATTCCACGGCGTCACCCCCGCGCAGCTCGGCGACGTTCTCGCGCTGATGGGCGACAGCGTCGACAACGTCCCCGGTGTCCCCGGCGTCGGCCCAAAGACCGCGGCGAAGCTGATCCTCGAACACGGCGATCTCGAATCCGTGCTGGCGGCCGCCGACGGCATGAAGAAAGGCAAGCTGCGCGACAACCTGATCGAGCATGCCGAGATGGCGCGGCTGTCGAAGGTTCTCGTCACGCTCAAATGCGACGTCGCGCTGCCCGAACCGCTGGAGGAGCTCGAACTCAAGGGCATCCCCGACGCGCCCTTGCGCGCGTTCCTCGAACATCACGGCTTCAAGTCACTGATCGCCAAGCTCTCTGCGGTCGCCGAAGCCCCCGTCGCCGAGCCCGCGAGCACAGCCGAGTTCGACGAGGACGAGCCCTGCAAGCACGACGACTATGAAACCGTCGTCGACGAGGCCGCACTCGATCGCTGGATCACCGTGGCGAAACACCAGGGCTGGATCGCGATCGACACCGAGACCACCGGCATCGACGCGACGCGCGCGGACCTGGTCGGGGTGAGCATGGCGCTGCATCCGAACCTCGCCTGCTACGTACCTATCGCGCATGGCGGCACTGATTTGCTCGCAGAAAACCCGGTCCAGCTCGATCGCGCGCTCGTGCTGGAGAAACTGAAGCCGTTGCTGGAGGATCCGAGCGTCCTGAAGATCGGCCACAACCTCAAATACGACATGATCGTCCTCGGCCGCGCCTACGCGTCCACCGGCGGCGTGAACATCGCGCCGTTCGACGACACGATCGTGATGAGCTTCGATCTAGACGCGGGGCTGCACGGCCACGGCATGGACGAACTCGCCGCCACGCATCTCTCGCACAGCTGCATCGCGTTCAAGGATGTGGTCGGCACCGGCAAGACACAGCGCACCTTCAACGAAATCGACCTCAAGGCCGCGACGCGCTACGCCGCCGAGGATGCCGACGTGACGCTCCGCCTCTGGCGCCGGTTCAAACGCCGCCTGCCCGCGGAAGGCTCGACGCGCGTCTACGAGATGGTCGATCGTCCGCTCGTCCCCGTCATCGCGCAGATGGAGATGCACGGGATCAAGGTCGACGCCGCCAAACTGTCAAAGCTCTCGACCGAGTTCGCCGGCCAGATGGCGAGCCTGGAGACCGAGATCCACGCGCTCGCGGGCGCGCCGTTCACGATCGGCAGCCCAAAGCAATTGGGCGACGTGCTGTTCGAGAAGATGGGCATCAAGGGCGGCCGCAAGGGCAAGTCGGGCGTCTATTCGACCGACGTCAACGAACTCGAACGGATCGCCGCCGACAAGGACTCGCCCGGCGCGGTGATCGCGCGGAAGGTGCTCGACTGGCGGCAGTTGTCGAAGCTCAAATCCACCTACACCGACGCATTGCAGGCGCAGATCAATCCGGCGACGGGTCGCGTCCACACGTCCTACTCGCTGACCGGTGCGCAGACCGGCCGCCTGTCGTCGACCGATCCCAACCTCCAGAACATCCCCATCCGCACCGAGATCGGCCGCCAAATCCGCGACGCGTTCGTGGCCGAGCCCGGCAACGTCATCCTCGCCGCCGATTACTCGCAGATCGAGCTACGGCTGGCCGCGCACATGGCCAACGTCCCCGCGCTGAAGGCCGCGTTCGCGAACGGCGACGACATCCACAGCCTCACCGCGCAGGAGCTGTTCGGCGAGGTCAACCGCGACACCCGAGGCCGCGCGAAGACGATCAACTTCGCGATCCTCTACGGCATCTCGCGCTGGGGCCTCGCCGGGCGTTTGGACGTGTCGGCGGACGAAGCGCAAGCGATGATCGACCGCTATTTCGACCGCTTCCCCGGCATCTCGAACTACATCGTCGAGACCACCGAAAGCGTCCGCGCGAGCGGTTTCACAACCACGCTGTTCGGCCGAAAGACCCACTTCCCCCGCATCCGCTCGAAGATCCAGCACGAACGCCAGGGCGCCGAACGCGCGGCGATCAACGCGCCGATCCAGGGGACCAGCGCCGACATCATCAAGCGCGCAATGGTGCGGATGGGGCCGGCGTTGCTCGAAGCGGGTCTGCCCAATGTCCGCATGCTGCTTCAGGTCCACGACGAACTCGTGTTCGAATTGCCGGAAGGTGACGTTGAAGCTGCCAAGCCGGTCATCGAGCAGGTCATGGCGAACGCCGCGCAACCTGCGGTGACGCTCGACGTACCGCTCGGCATTGAAATCGGCACCGGCCTTAGCTGGGGAGCGGCACATTGAACGCGCAGGGCGGCAGCCGGCCATGTCCGGCTGACTCGCACCAGCGCGGCCGGCGGAGCCTTTGCTCCGACCGACGACGCGGCTTTGCCGCGGGGCGGTCCACGAATGGCGCAGCAGCGTGACCGAGGCCACGCAGGATATCGACACGCTCGCCAAGGGCGGCCGCACCAACATCGCCGGCTTCGTCCTTCGTCTCGCGGCGCGTATCCCGTTCCTATTCATCGCCGGCCGCATCTACGGCCCTGACCTCGTCGGCCGCTTCGCGATCGCGGTCGTGGTGGTCGAACTCGCCGCACTCCTAGCCACGCTCGGCCTCAAGCGCGGCCTCGCCCAGGCTCTCAGCAGCGCCGACCGCCCCCACGCCAACGTAGTCTGGGACGCAATGGCAGTCGCGTTCGTCGCCTCCCTCATCGCCAGTGCCGTGCTCTGCACCTTCCCGCAGATCATGTATCCGAACAGCGCGATTACCGGGCTCGACCGGTTCCTGCCGCTGATCATTGTCGCGGTCGCCTGGTCCGACGTCAGCCTCGCCGCGCTCGCCTACCGCCTCAACGTCAAGGCAGCGGTCACCGCGCGCGCAGTCGTCGAGCCTTGGACGATCTCGATCGCCGCCTGGGCGTTCTCATATTTCACGATCCGCGACGGCCTCGTGCTCAGCTACGTCGCGTCGATGACTGCCGCGCTGATCGCCAGCCTCGTGCCGTTCCTGCGCAGCTACGGCGTGCCGCGCGGCTGGAAGCCGCAGCTACGTCCGCTTTACGCGCTCGCCCGCGCCAACGTGCCGCTCGCCGGTGCGGACATCCTCGAATGGGGCAGCCGCAACGTCGACCGCTTCATCCTCGGCGTGATGTTCGAGCCCAAGATCGTCGGCATCTATTACATGGCACAGCAGGTCGCCAGCCTGCCGCAGAAGCTCAAGACCAGCTTCGACCCGATCCTCGGCCCTGTCATCACCCACAGCCTCGCGATCAACGACCGCGCGGCAATCGCCAACCAGGTCCGCCAAGTCGCGTTCTGGATCATGGCGGCGCAAGGCGGCCTTGCGCTGATGGGCTCGATCCCCGGCGAAGCGGTGATGGGCGTGGTCGGACCGCAGTTCGTCGCCGGCACCGCCGCGCTTGCGTTCCTGCTCACCGCCGAAGTGCTCGCCTCGACCGGCGCGGTCAGCGAATCCGCGCTTGTCTACATCGCCCGCCACCGCAATTTGATGATCTCCGCGGCAATGCTCGCGTTCCAGGTCGGCCTCAGTTTCGCGCTGATCTTCACGATCCGGGCACTGGGCTACCCCGTCAATTACCAGGCGGCAGGCCCGGCGATCGCGCTGATGCTGTCGGTGGGTCTGACCTCGATCATCAAGTCGAAGCTGCTCGGCCATCTGCTTGGGACAAGCGTCTCACCGTGGCGCTGGCCGCTGATCTGGGCCGCGCTGGCCGCGATCGTCGTCGGGGCTGGGTTCACCGCGCTGCCCAAACGCTACGAATGGGTCGAACTCGCGATCGGCGAACCCGCGATCGCCGCGACCTATCTCTACATTCTGTGGAAGTACGCGTTCGGCCCCGCGGACCGCGCCTTGTTTGGCAAATCGACACCGGTCGGCGAGGCGACGCTGCCGAATGCCGGATCACCGATCCGCTAAGACGATCAATATGCGCGGGCGACCGCGAACTCGACGGCTTCGATCATCGCGTCCTTGGCGGCGCCATTAGGGAAGCCGGCGATCGAGTCGATCGCGCGCTGGCCGTAATGCCGCGCGCGCGCGAACGTGTCGTCGATCGCTCGGGTCGAGCGGATCAGGCGGATCGCGTTCTGGAGATCGGCCTCGCTGTCACGGCGACCTTCGACCGCGTCTTTCCAGAACGCACGGTCCTCGTCCGAGCCACGCGCATAGGCGAGGATCACCGGCAGAGTCATCTTGCCCTCGCGGAAGTCGTCGCCCGCATCCTTGCCCATCGTATCAGCATCGGAGACGTAATCGATCGCATCGTCGACCAACTGGAATGCGATGCCCAGATTGCGGCCATAGGCGTCGAGTGCGGCCTCTTCCGCCTCGGGTCGTTCAGCTACCACGGCCGAAATCCGGCAGGCTGCCGCGAACAACGCCGCGGTCTTCGCGCCGATGATGTCGAGATAGCGCTCCTCGCCCAGATCGACGCGGCGCGCGGCGGTGAGCTGGTTGACCTCGCCCTCGGCGATGACCGCGCTGGTTGAGGACAGTATCTTCAGCGCCTTGAGGCTGCCGGCTTCGACCATCAGTTCGAAGCTGCGGCTGAACAGGAAGTCGCCGACCAGTACGCTGGCAGGGTTGCCCCAGATGATGTTGGCGGTGCGCTTGCCGCGGCGCAGGTCGGAGCCATCGACGACGTCGTCGTGGAGCAAGGTCGCGGTGTGGATGAACTCGACCGCGGCGGCGAGCAGGTGATGCTGCGTACCGGTATAGTCGATCAGTTGCGCGCTCGCGAGCGTCAGCATCGGCCGCATCCGCTTGCCTCCACCCGCGATCAAATGCCCCGCGAGTTCGGGGATCAGCGGAATTTCCGACTCCATCCGGCCGCGGATCACCGCATTGACCTGGTCCATGTCGCCACGGACAAGCTTGACCATCGGGTCCAGCGAAGGCTGGGACTCGGGCGTGGGACGAAGGGTGTCGAGGCGGTGGACGGTGGCGCTCATCTTCCCGAGCCTCTGACGCCTATGCCCCTGCAAAGCAACCCTTGCCGGGCGTCGAGCTGCCCCGGCTCGCCCCGATCTGCCGTGCGACGCCTTGCCGATCCGGTTGCACCACCGCAAAAGGCGCGCCGAACCAACGAAAGGGTATTTTGGTGGCTGACGACCTGTTGACCGGATACCGGCAGAGCATCGACAACATCGATGCGGCACTGATCCACATGCTCGCGGAGCGCTTCAAGGTGACGCAGGCGGTAGGCCGCCACAAGGCGACGCACGGCCTGCCCGCCGCGGATCCGGGGCGTGAGGAGCGCCAAATCGCTCGATTGCGGCATCTGGCGGCGGAAGCGCAGCTCGATCCCGAGTTTTCGGAAAAATTCCTGCGCTTCATCATCGACGAGGTGATCCGTCATCATGAGCGGTTGGCGCACGATCCGGTTTGAGGGGCCAGATGGGTTCTTCTCCCCCTCCCTGGAAGGGGAGGGGTCGGGGGTGGGTCGGTTTCCGCATATCAGACCGTTACGGCACGAGCGAGCCACCCCACCCCCAGCCCCCTCCCTGTCAGGGAGGGGAGCAGTGCGTGAAGAAAACTTCACTGTCGCTCCACGTGCCGATCACCTGCCGCGGTGCAATCGGTTGCGGATGACGTGGCTCTACCGATCCCTGCTCGCGCTGGTTCTGGCCGCTATTGTCGCGACCGGCTTCATGGGCTGGCTCGGCTATTTCGGTGGGCCGTTGTTCACCGATGTCTACCCGACCAAGCCGCAGCGGCCGTTCGCCGTCGTGCTTCTCACCGGCGACCTCGGCTACAAGATCGGCATGGCGCCGCAGATCGCGCGGCGGCTGGCGGCGGACGGCGTGCCGGTGGTCGCGGTCAACACGCTGACCTATCTGCGTACGACGCGGACGCCGGCGGACATCACGACGCTGATCGCGCGCGCCGAACAGCGCGCGTTGCGGCTCGGCCATGCCGACCGGGTGGTCCTGATCGGCCAGTCGTTCGGCGCGGACATGTTGCATGTCGGGCTGGTCGACCTTGCCCCCGAACTCCGCGCGAAGATTGCAAAAGTCGCGCTGATCGTACCCGAGGACAACGTCCAGTTCCGCGCGTCACCAAGCGAGGTCTTCGATCTCTGGACCCCGACCGTCGACGCGATGCCGACCGCGCGCCAGCTGACCTGGGCACCTCTGCTATGCGTCCAGGGCGTGGAGGAAGTTGGCAGCCTGTGCCCGTTGATGACCCAGGCCAATGCGACGCGGATCGCGTTGCCGGGCGGACACCCGCTTCACCGCGACGCCGATGCGCTCTACGAGGTGCTGGCGCGGTTCGTTTTCGCGGATTGAGGATCGACCGATGATTCCTGTGATGATGGCGCTCGCGATGGCCGTGGGCAGCCCGGCCCCTGCTTCCCCGTGGAAGGCATCTGGCACAATCCGAAGAACAGCGTGGCCGTGAAGACCGGCGCCTGCGGGGGACAGGCTGTGCGGCTGGGTGGTGCGGGCCAGCGATGAGGCGCAGGCCGACGCGCGCGATGGCGGCACGCCGAAACTGATCGGCACCGCCTTGCTTCGCGAATATCGCCCTAGCGGCCGCAGGAAATGGTCGGGCCAGATCTTCGTCCCCGACATGGGCCGCACCTTCGGGTCGACGCTGACGCTGGTCGACGCGAATACGATCGACGTGAAAGGCTGCCTGATCGGCGGGTTCCTGTGCAAGACGCAGACTTGGCACCGCGGTTGACCCGATGACGACTCGTCCGTTGATCATCCGGACCCGCGACTGGATCGCGCATCGCCGGGGCACGCTAATCGCGCTGGCAGTGTTGGTCGTCGCGGTGCTTGGCTTTGCTGCGATCCACAAGCTGACTGCCGAAATCCGTCTGTCCGAAGTGCGCGCCGCGTTCTCCGCGCTCGGTTGGCCGCAGCTCTCGGTGGCGATCGGGCTGACCGTCGTCAGCTATATCGCGCTGACCTTCTACGATTCGATTGCACTGAAAGTGATCGGCCATCCGCTGCCGTGGCGGACCGCTGCAGTCGCGTCGTTCACCAGCTACACGATCAGCCACAATCTCGGGCTGGCCATGCTGACCGGCGGCTCGGCGCGCTACCGCGTCTACAGCCGGGCTGGCCTCGACGAAGCCGCCGTGGCACGCGTCGTGCTGATAGCCGGCGTGACGTTCTGGGCGGGCGTAATCACGGTCGCGTGCCTGTCGATGGCGATCCATCCGGGGACGCTACCGATCGTGAGGTGGACGATGCCGCCTCTGCTGGAGCGCAGTGTCGGCATCGTCATCCCGCTCGTCATGCTGGGGGTCGTCCTGCGTCACCGGCAGGGGTGGATCGATCGGGCTGCTCGGCTGGCGACTGCCCCTGCCGAACTGGCGGCAGGCGCTCGCGCTCCTATTGGTCTCGACCGTCGACCTGGCCGCGGCAAGTGCGGCGTTGTTCGTGCTGCTCCCCAATGCCTCACCCGAACTCTATCCGGTGCTGTTCCTCGGCTACGCGGTGGCGATCGTCGTCGCGTTGATCAGCCATGTGCCGGGCGGGCTGGGCGTGTTCGAGGCGGTGATCATCGCGACGATGCCGCAGGACAATGCCACGGTCCTCGCAGCTTTGCTCGCCTACCGCATCATCTATTACGTCGCGCCGCTGATCCTGGCCGCGGTACTGATGGCGTTCCACGAGGGACGCCAGTGGCGCGGTCGAGGCACCGACCCGCTCGCCATCGCATTGCCGCTGGCCCCCTTACTGTTAGGCGTGCTGGTGTTCTTGAGCGGCGCGATGTTGCTCGTATCGGGCGCGCTGCCCGCTGCGCCCGGTCGCATGGATACGCTGGCGACGATCCTCCCGCTGCCGATCAGCGAGATGGCGCACGTCGCGGCGAGCCTCGTCGGCGTGATGCTGTTGCTGGTCGCACTCGGACTGTACCGGCGGCTCGACGGCGCGTTCTGGGCGGCGCGGACCCTGCTCGTCGCGGGTGCCCTGTTGTCGATCGCGAAAGGCCTCGATTACGAGGAAGCGACGATTTTGCTGCTTACCGCCGCCGCGCTGCAGTGGACGCGCGCGGCGTTCTATCGGCGGACGCGGCTGACCGCGGAGCCGTTGTCGCCTGAGTGGCTGGTCGGCGTTGGCGCCGCGATCGGGCTGTCGGTGCTGATCGGCTTTTTCGCCTATCGCCGCGTCGGCTATTCGAGCGACCTGTGGTGGCAGTTCGAGACCAACGCCAACGCCTCGCGCTTCCTGCGCACCAGCCTCGCAGTCGGGCTGTTGCTGATCGGCGCGGCGATCTGGCGACTGTTCGCCGCGGCACCCGTGCCGATGGTCCACGACATGCTGCCCAACGACGTCGCGACCGCCGCGCTCGCGCATGCCGACCGCACCGACGCGATGCTCGCTTTTTACTGGCGACAAGCGCTTCCTGGTCTCGGACAGCGGCGACGCGTTCCTGATGTACCAGGTCAAGGGCGCGAGCTGGATCGTGCTCGGCGATCCGGTCGGTCCGAGCGAGGCGTGGTCCGAACTGCTCTGGGCCATCCGCGCCCGCGCCGACGCCGCGCAGGGCCGGCTGTTGCTGTACCAGATCGGCCTGCGCATCGTGCCGATCGCGATCGAGATGGGGCTGAAGCTGGTCAAATACGGCGAGGGAGGCGACGGTCGAGCTCGACGGCTTCACGCTGGAGACGCCCGAGATGCGCAGCGTGCGGAAGGCCAGCCGTGTCGCCGAGCGGGCGGGCGCCCAGTTCGCGGTCGTGCCGGCCGCCGAAATGCCCGCGATCATTCCAGAACTGCAAGCGATCTCCGACTGGTGGCTCGCCGACAAGGATCATGCCGAGAAGAGCTTCAGCGTCGGTCGGTTCGAGCCGGGATATATGGCGAAGTTCGACTGCGCGGTGGTGCGGATCGAGGGCAGGCTCGTCGCCTTCGCCAACGTCTGGGGCACGCCGAACAGGCAGGAGCTGTCGGTCGACCTGATGCGCCACGCCGAGGACATGCCGCAGGGTGGCATGGATTTCCTGTTCACGCGGCTGATGCTGTGGGGCCACGAGCAGGGCTATCGCAATTTTTCGCTAGGTATCGCGCCGCTGTCGGGAATCGAGGCGCGGCGGCTGTCACCGACCTGGTCGAAGGTTGCCGCCTTCCTGTTCCGCCACGGCGAGCGCTTCTACGGGTTTGCTGGCCTGCGCGCGTACAAGGAGAAGTTCCGCCCGAACTGGACGCCTCGCTACATCGCCTCGCCGGGCGGCACGTCCCTGCTGCGCGGGCTGATCGATTTGCGGGCTTTGGTGAGCCGGTAAGCCTTGCTAGGGCAGACGCCATGAGCTTCCTCCTGGCAATCGAAGGCGCCGACGGCGCGGGCAAGGCCACCGCCTCGGCATTGGTGGTCGAGCAGTTGCGTGCCGCGGGCCGCACCGCCGACGTCGTGTCGTTCCCGCGCTATACCGAGACGGTCGGCGGCTGGGCACTCGGCGCGATGCTGGCGGGCACCCTGCCGCGTGGCACGTCGCCCAGGGCGGCGGCGGTGCTGTATGCGCTCGACCGGATGGAGTCGCGGGAGCACCTGCTGGCGACGATGGCGGCGAACGATGTGGTCGTGTTCGACCGGTATATCGCCTCGAACATGGCCTATCAGGCGGCGCAGGTTCCGGCTGACGAGGCTGACGCGATGATGGCGTGGATCGCTGATTTGGAGACGGGCTCGTTCGCGCTGCCGAAGCCTGACCTGTCGGTGTATCTCGACACGCCGGCCGACATCGCGCGTGGACTGATCCTGAAGAAGCGGAAGCGGTCCTACACCGACGATGCGTTCGACGCGTATGAGGCGGATACCGGGCTGCAGGACCGGGTGCGGACGAATTACACGGCGATGGCCGAGGCTGGGTTGCTGGGGCGCTGGGCGACCGTGTCGACGGTGGCCGATGGCGCGTCGCGCTTGCCCGCCGAAATTGCCGGCGAGATCGTGGCCCTCCTCGCTTAACGCCGCTGGCACCACCTCGGCGAAGGCCGGGGCCCAAGTGGAAAAGTAGCAGTAACAGCTTGCAACGCCCGCCAAGCGTCGTCCCCCAATTGGGCCCCGGCCTTCGCCGGGGTGGTGCGTGTGTCGGCGCGCGCGCATCCGCAAAACCCTCTATCCGTTTCAAAACTTCCCGTTATGTAGCTCGACTATATAACGAAGGGGGTGACGACAATGCGGGGACATGATTTCGCGCGGCTGAGTGCCGTGTTGCTGGCGACGACGTGCCTGCCGATCATGGCAGACGCGCAGACCAGCGCAGCCAATCCGGAACAGACCCGCACCGAGAGCAACGCGCAGCCGAGCACTGAACCCGACTCCTCGATGGAGGTGATCGTCACCGCCCGTCGTCGCGCCGAAAACGCACAGAAGATCCCCGGTTCGCTGTCCGTCGTCGGTGGCGCGCTGCTCGACCGGTCGTACACCGTGAACACGCAGCAACTGGCGCAGCTCGTCCCCGCGCTGAACTACAGCTCGGCCAATCCCCGCAACACCGCGTTCACGATCCGCGGGCTCGGCAGCAGCGTCGTCGCGGTCAGCCAGGCCAATGACGGTTTGGAGCCCGGCGTCGGCTATTATGTCGACCAGATCTATCACGCGCGCCCCGCCACCGCTGCGTTCGACTTCAGCGACATCGAGCAGGTCGAGGTATTGCGTGGGCCGCAGGGCACGCTGTTCGGCAAGAACTCCACCGCCGGCGCGATCAACATCACGACCCGAGCGCCGACCTTCACGACCGAGGGTGAGGCCGAGATCAGCTATGCGAGCTATAATTTCCTCCAGGTGAAGGGCGCCGTCTCCGGCCCGATCATCGGCGATACGCTCGCCGGCCGCGTGTCGGTGGTCAGCACGCGCCGCGATGGCGTGATCGATAACGTCGTCACCGGCCGCGACCAGAACACCATTGGCAACCAGGCGATCCGCGGACAATTGCTGTTCCGTCCCTCTGAGGTGTTCCAGGTGAAGGTCAGCGCCGACTTCACCAACTTCCAGAGCAACTGCTGCACGCAGGTCTATTACAACGTCGCCACACGGTCGGGTAGCGGCACCGACGGCCGTCTGTTCCGCACCGCCACGCGACAGTTCAGCGGCCCGACCGGCCTCGCCGCACAGTTCAACTACGCACCGCCCAGCACCAATCCGTACGACCGCAAGACCGACATCGACGCGGCGCTCGGTGTCGATACCAACGAGGGCGGCGTCGGCGTCATCGCCGACTGGAACCTGGGCGGTGCGACGCTCACCTCGGTCAGCGCGTGGCGCTTCTGGAACTGGGATGCCGACAACGATCGCGACTATACCGGCATCCCGATCCAGACCGAACAGCACATCCCCTCGCGCCAGGACCAGTATAGCCAGGAACTCCGCCTCGCCTCGAACGGCGACCACAAACTGAGCTATGTCGGCGGGCTGTATTTCTTCCGCCAGCGCGTCATCGGCCGCCCGATCTCGATCTACGGCCCCGCCGCCGCGCGCTACCTGATCGGGACGTCGACAGGCACGGGCGCCGCTGCAACCGCCGTCCCCAGCAACCTGCTCGACGGCTACGGCACCGACGGCCGCACCGATTTCCGCTCGGACAGCTATGCCGCGTTCGGCGAAGTGAACTGGAAGCCGGTCGACCGCCTGACGCTGACCGGCGGACTTCGGTACACCTATGAGGAGAAGGAGGGCACGTACGACACCTTCACCTTCGGCGGTTTGCAGACCACCAACGCCGCGCTTAACGCCGCCAAGCTGTCGATCCTGCGCGGCCAGAACTACGCCGCCAGCGACAAGGACGGTGCGCTGACGGGGCGCGGCAACATCGCGTACCAGGCGACCGATAACGTCCTCGCCTACGCCAGCTACGCGCGCGGCGAGAAATCGGGCGGTATCAACATGTCTGGCCTTCCGCTCAATGACCAGAACCAGCCCGCCATCGGTACCGCCGTCGTCCGTCCGGAGAAAAACACCGCGTACGAGATCGGCCTCAAGACGCAGCTGTTCGACAACCGCCTGATCTTCAACGTCGACGGCTATTATACGCGCGTCACCGATTTCCAGTCGAACGTCACCGACACCCGCGCCGCCGCCGCTTTGCGTACCTATCTCGCCAATATCCCGAAGGTCACCGTCCGCGGCTTCGAGGCCGACGCGACCGCACTCGTCACGCGCAACCTGTCGCTGCGCGGCAGCGTCGCCTACGCCGACGGCAAGTTCAATTCCTACCCGGCGGCCCCCTGCCCGATCGAGCGGATCTTCAACACTGCCGCGTTCTGCGATCTCAGCGGCCAGCGCCTGTCGAGCCTGCCCCGCTGGTCGTACACGCTCGGCGCCGACTACAACCAGCCGATCGCCGACATCGGCAGCGGCTTCGTCCATGTCGATTCGAACACGCGCACGCGGCAGTTCGGCGATCCCTCGGGGTCGGCGTTCACGGTCATCCAGGGCTACACGATTGTCAACGGCAGCATCGGCTTTCGCTCGAAGGACGGCTGGGAACTCGCCGTCTTCTCGCGCAACCTGCTGAACAAGGATTACATCCAGAACGTGACGATCCAGGCGGGCAATTCGGGCCTGATCCTCGCCACGCCGAGCGACCCGCGCACGATCGGGCTTACCTTCCGCATCAAGCAGTAGGTATGAGGGGGGGCCATGACGCTATCGCCGGACCCCGCCCTCCACGCCACGATCCTGCTCGCCAAGGACCAGACCGGCCGCGCCGGTGCCGACCGGATCGCGCTGCTCCGCGCGATCCGCGACGGCGGCTCGATCACCAGCGCCGCGAAGGTCGTCGGCCTCAGCTACAAGGCGGCATGGGACGCGGTGCAGGTGATGAACAATCTGTTCGACCGCCCGCTCGTGCTCCCTGCGGCGGGCGGCAAGGACGGCGGCGCGAGCCCGATCACCGAGGCGGGCGTGGCGGTGCTAGACGGCTATGCGGTCGCCGAAGCCGAACTCGCCAGCGCGATGGCACGGATCGAGGCGAGCGTGTCGAACGGGCTGTCGCTGAAGCCTTTGCTGTGGGGAATCGGAATGAAGACGAGCGCACGCAACGTCTTGCGCGGCACCGTGTCGCGCGTGACGCCGGGGACGATCGATGCCGAGGTTACGCTGGCGGTGGCGGACGGCGTGGAGATCGTCGCGACGATCACGCGCGGCAGTGCCGAGGATCTGGGACTGGTGCCGGGCGCAATTGCGCTTGCGCTGATCAAGTCGAGCTTCGTGATCCTTGCACGCGGTGACGAGAGCCTGCGAACATCGGCCCGCAACACGCTGGCGGGGACCGTGATCGCCCGCGAGGACGGCGCGATTTCGAGCGAAGTGACGCTGGAACTGACGCTCGGCAAGACGCTGACCGCAACGTTGACCAAGGAAAGTGCCGAGGCGCTCGACCTGCAGATCGGCACGCGCGCGCTGGCGTTGATCAAGGCCAGCCATGTGATTCTGGCGGTCGAGTAAGACCTCTTCGTCGAGCGGCACCACCCCGGCGGAGGCCGGGGACCAGTTGGGAAACGTCGCCAACTACCAGCTGCTCTCTGTTACGTCGGCCTCGCCAACTGGGCCCCGGCCTCCGCCGGGGTGGTACCAATTAGCGGGACCGGTTTCTAACATTTCCGTCACAAACCGATTCCGCATTGCAGCGCACGCAATCGCCATTACTTAGCACGCTAATGACCTCCCCTCGTGCCATCCTCGAGTCGTCCTACGCCCGCACCCTTCTACCGCTTGCGAAGATGTGGCGGCGGGCGGCCGATCGGGCGTTGCGTGACATGAACGTGTCGGCGTCGACCGGCTGGGCGCTCGTCCAGGTCGGGAGGCTCGGCGACGACGTCCGCCAGACCGATCTCGCCCAACAGCTCGACGTGACGCAGGCGTCGCTGGTGCGCTCGATCGACCAAATGTCGGCTGCCAACCTCGTCGAGCGTCGCCGCGACCCCGCCGACGCACGCGTCAGCCGTATTCGCCTGACCGATCACGGCCGCGCGCTCGTCACCACGATCGAGGCGAAGTTCGCCAGCCTGCGCGCGGGGATGCTCGACGACGTGTCCGACGACGATCTCGCCACCGCATTGCACGTCGCGGAGCGGCTCGGCGCGCGGTTCACGGCGGATCACGCGCGATGAGCCCGGCACGATGAACCTCACCCGGTTCGGCGGGAAGGAAGCGCTCTTCTCGGTCAAATGCCTGATCGCTGCTTTCCTCGCCTATTACATCGCGCTCAGGATCGGCCTGACGCGTCCTTATTGGGCGGTGACGACGTCGTACATCGTCGCGCAGCCGCTGGCGGGCGCGGTGCTGTCGAAGGCGGTGTTCCGCGTCGCCGGTACGGTGCTGGGCGCGGCTGCCGCGGTGGTGCTGGTACCGAATCTGGTCAACGCGCCCGAGCTTCTCTCGCTCGGCCTGGCGCTGTGGCTCGGGCTGTGCCTGTATATCTCGCTGCTCGACCGGACGCCGCGCGCCTATCTGTTCCTGCTCGCGGGCTACACCGCCAGCATCATCGGTTTTCCGTCGGCGACGACCCCAGGTGCGGTGTTCACGATCGCCGCGTTGCGCGTGCAGGAGATCACGATCGGCATCCTGTGCGGGAGCCTGATCCACGGCTTCGTCTTCCCGCAGACCGTGACCGCGACGCTGCTCGCGCGGATCGACGCGATCCTGGCCGATGCGGAGCGCTGGTCGCGCGATTCGCTGGCAGGAGCATCCGATGCCGCGCTCGACCGCGATCGCCGTCGCCTCGCGCTCGACATCAACGAGCTTCACCAATTGTCCATCCACCTGCCGTTCGACACCGCGCGCCTGCTTCCCCGCACGCGCACCCTACGCGCGCTTCAGGCCGAACTGTCGATGCTGCTGCCCCTGGCCAGCGCGGTCGACGACCGGATCGTCGAGCTGAAGCGCGGCGCCGATGCGCCCCGCCCCGAAGCGCTCGCGCTGATCGAGGACGTCCGCGAATGGCTGCGCGATCCGCCGGCCGTCGCGGATCGCGGTCCGACCGCAGATGCCTTGATCGAACGGGCGCGTGTCCTCGAACCGGTGGTGGGCGATACGCTCATCTGGCGCGATGCTTTGCGGCTCAGCCTGCTCGCGCGGCTCGGCGAACTGGTCGATGCGCACCGCAACGCACGCGACCTGCGCGACCAGATGCGATCGCCATCGCGCGCGCCGGTCACGCCTGCGGTCGCGCGGCTGCTCGCGCGGATCGCCAAGCGACCACTCCACCGCGACCGGGGTATCGCACTCCGCGCCGCCGCCGGCACCGTCGCGACCATTTTGCTCGGCTGCGTCTTCTGGATCGGTACGGGCTGGTCGGACGGCGCCGGCGCGGTGCTGATCGCGGGCGTGTGCTGCGCGCTGTTCGGCAACAGCGACGACCCCGCACCATCGATCCTGGCGTTCTTCTACGGCACCATCATCGGGCTGGTCATATCCGCCGTCTACGCCTTCGCCATCCTGCCGCGCGTGACCGATTTCGTGACGCTCGCCGCCGTGCTCGCACCGCCGATGCTGATCGGAGGGATGTTCCTCGCCCGTCCGGCAACCTTACTGATGACGCTCGGCGGGTTGCTTGGGGCGCTGAATACGGTGGGCCTCAACGACCGCTTCGGCGGAAGCTTCGACGCGTTCCTCAACGGCGGCATCGCCCAGTTGATCGGCACGCTGTTCGCGGTGGTGACGGTCGGCCTGTTCCAGACGATCGGCGCGGATACCAGCGCGCGGCGACTGATCCGCGCAGGCTGGCGCGAACTGGCGGCGCGCAGCGATTCGATGAGCCGTCCCGACGCCGCCGGCTGGATCGCCCGGATGCTCGACCGCATCGGCCTGCTCGCGCCGCGCCTCGCGTTGCAGGGCGAGGATCCGGGCAAGCCGCTGCTCGACGCGTTGACCGACCTGCGTGTCGGCGTCGCGGTCGGCGAACTCAAGCAGTTGCGGATCGATGGCTCCCCCGACGAGGCCGCGGTGATCACGCCGGTCCTTCGTGGTATCGGCGCGCATTACCGTGCGTTACGTCCGGATGAGCCCGCCCCACCCGAACCCGACCTGCTCGCCGGCATCGACGCCGCGATGACCGGTTTCGCGACCAGCACGCCCGATCGCCACCGCACCGGCGTGCTCGCCTTGACCTCGCTGCGCCGCAATCTGTTCCCCGCGGCGCCTGCTTACGGAGTGGCGGCATGACCGGCGAAATCTCGATCGGCGGCGTCTATCTGCCGAGCATCCTGCTGCTCGCGGTCGCCGCCGTCATCCTGACCGGCATCGCCACGCGGCTGCTCGCGTTCGCCGGCGCCTACCGCGTCGTGACGTATCGACCGCTCGTCGACCTCGCGCTGTTCATCCTCATCCTCGGGCTGCTCGCCCTGCTGACCGGACCTTCCGCATGACCTCTTCCCGCCTCAAATCGCTGTTCGCCCCGCTGGGTCGCTCGGCCGTCACGCTGATCATCGTCGCGCTCGCGGTGCTGGTCGCGCTGTGGCTGTGGAAACGGTACGAGACCGATCCGTGGACGCGCGACGGGCATATCCGCGCCGATATCGTCCGCGTGACGCCCGACGTCGCGGGTCTCGTCACGCAGGTCGCGGTGCACGACAACCAGGCGGTGAAGCCCGGCGACGTGCTGTTCGTGGTCGATCGCCCGCGCTTCCAGCTGACGCTGGCGCAGTCCGACGCGTCGATCGCGAGCGCCCGCGCGACGCTGTTGCAGGCACGGCGCGAGGCGCAGCGCGATCTCGCGCTCGGCGATCTGGTCGCGAAGGAAACGCACGAGCAGAACGTCGCGCGCGTTGCCACCGCATCGGCGGCGCTGGCGCAGGCGCAGAGCGCGCGGTCGACCGCGGCGCTGAACCTCGCACGAACGACGGTGCGCGCGACGGTGCACGGGATCGTCACCAACCTCGATCTCCACCCCGGCGATTACATCGCGACGGGCGCGCAGGCGATGGCGCTGGTCGACACCGACTCGCTCCGCGTCGAGGGCTATTTCGAGGAGACCAAACTCGGCAGCATCCGCGTCGGCGATCCGGTGATCGTCCACCTGATGGGGAACCCCAGGCGCTGCACGGCCGCGTCGACAGCATCGCCGCCGGGATCAACGACAGCGAGCGGACCAACACGACCAACCTGCTGCCGAACGTGAACCCGACGTTCAACTGGGTGCGACTGGCGCAGCGTATCCCGGTCCGGGTGAAGCTGACCAGCGTGCCGAAGGGGACGCAGCTGATCGTCGGCCGCACGGCGACGGTGACGGTAGTGCCACGCGCTACTCCGGGGACGACGGCGTGACGCGCGCTTCAGCTCACCGCACCCACTCCGTCACCCCGGGCTTGTTCCGGGGTCCACGGCTCCGCGCACTCACGAATCTTGGGTGTGCGGAACGGTGGATGCCGGAACGAGCCCGGCATGACGGGGGTTGGCGTGGACGCGTCTTCACCAGCGTAGCGCTGGCACTCGCCCTCGCCGCGTGCACGACGGCAGGCCCGAACTACGCCCTCCCCGAGTCCGCAGTCGTCAACCGCCCCCTCCGCCCAAGGCGCATTCGACAGCGGCCACGAGAAGGCGTTCGCCAACGCCCCGCTCCCCGACCATTGGTGGCAACTCTACGGCGACCCCCGCCTCGACGCGTTCGTCACCGAAGCGCTCGCCGCCAACACCGATCTCCGCGCCGCCGACGCCAACCTCCGCCGCGCCGATGCAGTCGTCGCCGAGGTCGCCGCCGGCCGCACGCTGTCGACCGTCCTCGGCGGCGGCACCTCGCTCGACCGCCCCTACACGACCGGCGGCAACCTCCCCGGCACGCTGGACTATAATCTCGGCATCACGCTAGCCTACCCGCTCGACCTGTCGGGCCGCATCCGCCGCGCGATCGAGGCGGCACAAGGCGACGCCGAGGCCGTCGCCGCCGCGCGCGACAACGTCCGCGTCACCGTCGCCGCGGAGACTGCGCGCAGCTACGCTACCGCCTGCACCGCCAACTCGGTGCTCGCCGCGAACAACCGCATTCTCGCACTGCAACGCCAGACACTGAACGTAACGCAGCGCCTGCAACGCGGCGGCCGCGGCACTGCGTTCGACGTGACCCGGGCAAGAACCGCGGTCGACCAGAGCGAGGCGCTGATCCCCTCGCAGGTCGCGACACGAACCGCCGCGCTGTACCGGTTGGCGACGCTGATGGGCCGCGCCCCCGCCGATTACCCAAAGGACGTCGCGACGTGCGCGCGGCCACCCGCGCTCTCCCGTCCGCTGCCGATCGGCGACGGGACCGCGTTGATCCTGCGCCGCCCCGATATCCGCCAGGCCGAACGGTCGCTCGCCGCCGCCACTGCGCGGATCGGCGTGGCAACCGCCAACCTCTATCCGCAGGTCAGCCTCGGCGGCTCGGCCGGGTTCACCGGGCCGGTCTCGTCGCTCGGCTCGACCAACGCATTCCACCTCGGGCTGGGGCCGCTGATCAGCTGGAGCTTCCCCAACCGCCCGGTCATTCGCGCGCAGATCGCCCAGGCCGGCGCCACCGCGGACCAAGCCCTCGCGCAGTTCGACTCGACCACGCTCGAAGCGCTCCGCCAGACTGAGACCGCACTCTCCGCCTATGCCCGCGAAGGCGACCGCAACGCAGCCCTCCGACGCGCGCAGTCCAGCGCCGCGCGCGCCGCGGACCAGGCCGGGACGCTGTACCGCTTCGGCCGCACCGATTTCCCTCTCTCTGCTGACCGCGCAGGCCGCGCTGACCACCGCGCAGGCAAACCTCGCCGCATCCGACGCGCTGCTGGTCGATCGCCAGGTCGACGTCTTCAAGGCGCTCGGCGGGGGGTGGCAGACTTGAGGCTGCGTCGCCGCGGGCTGGCGTCGATCAACAGCGAAATACGCGACGGCATCATGCCCGCCGCTGACACCATCGCGCGTGTCGCCAAGGACCCGGACGCGCTGCCGCACACGCCAAGCAACTACCGCGTCACCGCGCTGATCATCGCCTGCGCGCTGTTCATGGAGCAGATGGACTCGACCGTGCTCGCCACCGCGCTGCCGACGATGGCGCGCGATTTCGGCGTGCCAGCGACCAGCATGAGTTCGGCGCTGACCTCATACCTGCTGGCGCTCGCGATCTTCATTCCCGCGAGCGGGCGTCTCGCCGACCGGTTCGGCTCGCGGACGATCTTCCGCGCGGCGATCCTGATCTTCGTGGGTGGCTCGATGTTGTGCGGCCAGGCGACCAGCCTGCCCTTCATGATGGTCGCGCGCTTCCTGCAAGGGCTCGGCGGCGCGATGATGATCCCGATCGGCCGCCTCGTCCTGCTCCGCAGCGTCGCCAAGGAGGACATGGTCCAGGCGATGTCGTGGCTCATCATGCCCGCGCTGATCGGCCCGATCCTGGGCCCCCGGTCGGCGGCGCGATCGTCACCTATCTCGACTGGCGCTGGATCTTCTACCTGAACGTCCCGATCGGCCTGCTCGGCGTGATCCTGGTGACGCGCTTCATCGGCGAGGTCCGCGAGGACAAGCCGGCGCGCTTCGACGTGCCCGGCTTCATCCTGTCGGGCGTGTCGCTCGGCTGTCTGTTGTTCGGGTTCGAGATGACCAGCCGCACCGGCGAATTGTCGCGCGCCGTCGTGCTGATTGCGGTCGGGCTGGTCGCAGGCGTGGCCTATATGCGCCACGCGAAGCATCGCAGCGATCCGATCCTCGACCTTTCGCTGATGCGCATCCCGACCTTCCGCCTTTCGGTGATCGGCGGATCGCTGACCCGCATCACGCAGGGCGCGCAGCCATTCCTGCTGCCAATGATGCTCCAGCTTGGGTTTGGGATGACCGCGGCGGCTAGCGGCGCGATCACGATTGCGGGCGCGATCGGCTCGCTGATGATGAAGAGCCTCGCCCCGCGCGTGCTCAGGCGCTTCGGGTTCCGCAACAGCCTGATCGTCGGCGGTCTCTGCGCGAGTTCGGGCTATGCGGTCGCCGGGTTGTTCCGCCCCGACTGGCCGATCCCGGTGATCTTCGGCGTGCTGATGATCTCCGGCTTCTTCATGTCGTTCCAGTTCTCGGCGTACAACACGATCGCGTATGACGAGATTCCGTCGTCGCGGATGAGCAGCGCGACCAGCTTCTACGCGACGTTCCAGCAACTGATGCTGTCGCTCGGCATCTGCGTCGGTGCAGCGTCGCTGCATGTCGGGATGCTCGGGACGGGCGCGACCCGGCCGGCGCTGACGGACTTCACCCTGGCGTTCCTGGTGGTTACCGCGGTGTCGGCGTCGGCAACAATCTGGAACCGACGGTTCGCGGTGGATGCGGGTGCGGAGTTGAGCGGACACCGGGCATAGCAGGACCAACCTGCCCCCCTCCCTGAAAGGGGAGGGGGTTGGGGGTGGGTAGGCCAGCTTGTGGCGCGACCGTTCGGCGATACGGAAATCGACCCACCCCCGGCCCCTCCCTTCCAGGGAGGGGGGAAGTATTCGGCGTCAGACCTGCGTCGCTGGCAGCGAAGGCCGCGAGAGCACCGATACATGCTCGCCCGGCTCGACGAACATGCCGTGCGACAGCGCCCACCGCCCCGCCTTCTCGCTCGCCGTCAAAATTGTCAGGAACGGACTGAGCAACAGGCCCAGCGTCACCGGCGCGAGCCACGCCGCAGTGACCGGCGCGAACGGCGTCACTAGCAACAGTGCCACCCCCACCCCGACATGCCAGCGATAGCGCGGCATCACGTCCGCCAGCGACAGTTCGTGCGCATCGCGGTTCTGCGGCGCCCAACCGGACTTCCGCCCCATCAGGATCCCCGCGAGGTCCATCGTCTGCGTCAGCGCGATCACCGGCGCGGACAGCATCGAGAACGGTACGTCGACCAGCACCGACCTGACGATCCCGCGCCGCCCGCCGAACCCCGCACGCCGCTCTGCATTCGAGAACGCCCAGATCACGCTCAGCAGCTTCGGCCCGAACAGCAGCAGCAACGTGACGAACAGCACCTGCAGCGAGGTCTGCGCCTCGACGATGTTGCGCTCGCCTATCAGCGCCTGCACCACGCTCGTCGCGATCATCAGCAGCCACACCGGCGACGTGATGAACGCCGATGCCCCCATCAGCAGTTGCAGCCGGCTGATCCAGTGGAACCCCGACGACGTCAGCAGGCTGAGATGCTGGATATTACCCTGCGCCCAGCGCCGATCGCGCACCGCCGCGTCGATCAGCGTCGGCGGATATTCCTCGAACGTCTCCTCGGTCATCAGCATGTGCACGCGCCAGCCGCGCCTGCGGAGCAGCGCCGCCTCGACCATGTCGTGGCTCATGATGACGCCGCCGAACGGTGCTCGGCCAGGGAGATCGGGAAGCCCGCAACTCGAAGCGAATGCCTCGATCCGGATCATCGCGTTATGTCCCCAGAAGGTCGCTTCCGAACCCGACCACCATACGAGTCCGGCAGTCGAGATCGGACCATACAACCGGCTGGCGAACTGCATCCAGCGCTGGAAGAACGTCACGCCGTTGATCACCGCGGGCACGGTCTGGAGCAGCGCGACCGCGGGCCGCCGTTCGAGCACCTGCGCCATTCCGATGATCGTGTTGCCGCCCATCAGGCTGTCCGCGTCGAGCATCAGCATGTAGCGATAACCGCCGCCGAACCGCCGGATCCACTCGGCGACGTTGCCCGGTTTTCGCCCCACGTTCACGGTCCGGCGACGGTAATAGAGCGCGCAGTCGAGCGTCGGCGCGAGGCGCTCCCACGCCGCGACCTCGGCCGCCTCCGCCGCTTCGCCGGAATCGCTCAGGATGAAGATGTCGAACCGGTCGGCGACACCGCCCGCGGCGATCGCGCGCGCCATCCAGGCGATCCGCTCGAATACCGCATCGATGTCTTCGTTGTGGACCGGCATCAGGATCGCGGTGCGGCCCCTCGAGCGGTTCGGATTGGCGCGGCGTCGGGACGAACCCCGGATGCCCGCCGGTCATCAACAGCACGAAGCCGATCGCGGCGTTCATGAAGCCGAACGCGATCCACGCGAACAGCGGGAAGAACAGCGCGAGCAACGCCGCGTCCCAGAAGCTCAGTCCGTCGGCAAGCAGCGATTCCTGCACCGCCGACGACGCCGCGGTTGCGAGCAGCCCGGTCATCAGCACGAGGAGGATTCGGCGCGCGAGCATGTCGTCGGAGGATACGACCATGCCGGGGCCGGGCTCAGGCGCGGACCAGGGCGGCGGCGGGCCGTCGAAACGCTGCGGGGGCATCTCGATCGGTGTTTGGCCCGGCATCATGGGAAGCGCGGGCATCAGAATATCGGGGTCAGGACGGTTTCGCTGAGCGCGCGACCGCCGCGCGTAAGGAACAGCCTGACATCGGCGGGTCCTTGCGCGTCGGGGGCCACGTCGGCGGTGACACGCCAGCGGTTCTTCTGGCCCACGACGGGATAGGCCGCGTTGGCAAGCACCTTGCCGCGGACGACATCGATCTTGGCGGTTACGCCGCTCTGCCGGTCGAGCCCGGCAAGACCCTCGCCGATGAAATCGATCACGAGTTTCCGCGCGCCCTTGACCGGCTCGGCGCCCGGCCGGCCGGCGACGCCCTGCCAGCAATCGACGACGTGCGCCGTCGCGGCAACGGCGGTCGGATCGGTCGATTTCCACGACAGCGAGTAATCGAACTGCAATTGCTGCCCCGCTTTCGCAGGCGCGGCCGGGGTCCAGAACGAGACGACATTGTCGACCGTCTCGCTGTTGGTCGGGAACGCATAGAGCATCACCGCACCCTTGCCCCAATCGCCCTGCGGCTGGACCCACAGGTTTGGCCGGCGATCGTAGAACGCACCGTCATCCTGGTAGTGATCGAAATTCCGGTCGCGCTGGATCAGCCCGAAACCCTTGGGCGCCTGGTCCGCGAAGCTGTCCAACGTATCGTGCGGCGGGTTGTTGAGCGGCCGCCAGATGCGTTCGCCGGCACCGGTAAGCAGCGCCAGACCGTCCGAATCATGGATCTCGGGACGCCAGTCGACCGCGGCGGCGCGGTTGCCTTCGCCGTACCAGAACATGCTGGTCGCCGGCGCGATGCCGAGCCGCTCGATGTCGCGGCGGATGTTGAGGACGGACGAGACCTGCTGCTCGACGCCCGCGCCCGCAACATGCCGCGACTGGAACCGGTACGCGCCGGTGACGCTCGCGCCGTCCATCAGCGCGTAGATCGTGTACGCGTCCGCGCCGGTCCGCTCGATCCAGAATTCGGTGAAGTCGGGAAATTCCTCGCGGCCCGGCAGCCCGGTATTGATTGCGAGCCCGCGCGCGGACAGGCCATATTGGTCCTGCGCGCCGGCGGTGCGGAAATAGGATGCGCCCTGGAACGCCATCCAGTCGCTGGTGCCGCCCGGTGCCATCGCGCGGAATCCGGCGATGCCCAGCGCGGCGGCGTGGCCCCTCTTCGGCCTCGAACAGGTCGCGCGAGAACTCGATGCGACGCGCCTGACCGCCCTCGACGACGTTGATCGCGACCGGCATCGGCGCATAGCGGCCCAGCGGGAACAGGCGGATGCCACCGGCCAGCGTCTTATCGGCGCGGAAGCGGATGTTGCCGACCTTGTCGTAATCGATCGCGGCGGCGGCGGCGACCTTGGCGGGAGCGGCGTATGGCTTGGTGGCAAGCGTCGCGGCACGCTGCTGGAGCGTGTCCCAAGAGAACGGCTCGGCCTTGCCGGGCGCTGCACGCATTGCGGCTGCGGCCTGCGGGAGGACACCCAACAGACCCAGCGCGGTTACTACTTCGCGTCGACCGATCATGCAGAGCGCTCCCTTGTCGTCATCATGCTGCAGTGCGGTAGCATAGTGACGTCACGCGCGCGCGTCGACAGGTCCCGCCGCGGGCGCGCCTTATCGCGCGGCGCGTCGCCAGCGGGCGCTGATCCTGACCGGGTCGTAGATGTGTCCGCCAACGACCACCAACATCGCGCCGGCACTCGCGCAAACGAAGCCGGTCATGGCGAGTAGGAACGCAAGCGGGTCGGTTGCCGGGTGGAGGCGAGCGAGTGTGTGGATCGCAATAACGGCAATTGCGAGCGACAAGACACCGCTCGCGCGGAGGCTGAGATCGGTACGGAGGTGGCGGGCGTCGGTCATGCGACACGTCAGCTATCGCCTGCCGCATATGCGTTCGAGATCGATAACGAGGGGAGCCATAGTGTTCACATAGTGCGCAACCCCTTCATCCCGGCGAAAGCCGGGACCTCGCTCGGCAGGAGCGACCTGTTGCGGGGAGACACACTATCTTCTCGGTTCAGGCGTCGACGAGCAGCCGGTAGCCGATCCCGAGTTCGTTCGCGATGACCGTGCCGACTCCCCCCGTCCCCTCCAGCTTCTGCCGCAGGTTGCGGACGACGATGCGCAGATATTCGATCCGGCGGTCATGATCGGTCGGCCACGCTGCCTCCAGTATCCGCTGGTGCGTCACCACCCGCCCCGGATGCGCCGCCAGAGCCGACAGCACGTCGAACTCTTTCCGCGTCAGATGCGCCTCCTCATTCCCGCGCCGGACGAGACGATGCTCGAAATCGATCTCCACCCCATGCGCGCGCAGGACCGTCGGCCGAGACGTCGCCTCTCCGCGGCCACGCAGCGCGACGCGGAGGCGCGCGAGCAGCTCCTCCGTATCGAACGGCTTGGTCACATAATCCTCGGCCCCCAGATCGAGCGCAGCGACCTTCTGGTCGGTCGCCTCACGCGCGGAAACCACGAGGATGATCGGATCGCCCAGCTTCTTCAGCAACGGCACGAGTTCCAGCCCATCGCGGTCGGGCAACCCCAGGTCCAGCAGCACCGCAGTCAACGGCCGGCTCCCCGCGATCCGCAGCGCCTCACGCGCGTCGACCGCCTCGTCGACACCGTATCCCGCACGCTCCAGCGTATTCTTCAACAGCCGCCGGATGTGCAGTTCGTCGTCGACGATCAGCACCGTCTGCACGCTCATAGATTCGCTCCATCGGTGTCGCGGACGAGCAGGGTTATGGGGAAACACAGGCTGAATTGCGCGCCCGTGAGGTCTTCGCGGTTGCTGGCTTCGACGGTCATCCCCATCGCTCCGGCGAACGCTTTCACGATCGCAAGCCCGGAGCCCGGTGCCGCCGACCGCGCGGTCGGAGCCTTCGAGGCGGCGGAACGTCTCGAACACCTCCTTCTCGCGGCCTGGGGGGCAGGCCCGGTCCCTGGTCGATCACCGACAGCCTGAGCAGCCCGAACCGGTGTTCCGCCCGCACGACGATCGGCGTGCCGGGGTCGGCATAGCGCCCCGCATTGTCGAGCAGGTTAAGCAGGCAATGATGCAACAGTTGCGGGTCAACGCGAACCAGCGGCAGGTTCGGCGCAACGTCGAGTTCAATCGCATGGCCCTCTAGTACACGCTTCGTGTCGTGCACCGCGCCCGCCACCGCATCGGTGAGGTCGGTCGGTTCGAGCCGCAACCGGAGCGCGCCCGCCTCGACGCGCGCCATGTCGAGCAGATTGCCAACGAACCGATTGAGTCGCGCCGCCTCGGTCTCGATCGTGTCGATCAGCTCGGACGTGACGCCGCGGTGCAATTCCGCCGCCGCCGCCATCACCGACGTCAGCGGCGTGCGCAGGTCGTGGCTGACCGACGACAGCAACGCCTGCCGCAACCGATCACGCTCGCGCACCGCATCGACATCGCGCATCTCGACCTCGAGCCGCGCGCGTTCGAGCACCAGCGACGCCTGGTCGACCAGGCTCATCAGCAACGGCAACTGGTCCGAGCGCACCGGATCACCCCCCGCTTCCCGAGCCAGCCCAAGCACCGCCAGCGTCCGCTCGCCCGAGCGCAATGGCTGAAAGAACCACTCCGACGCCGCCAGCGTACTCGACCCGCGGCCCGCCGGTGCGCCCGTATCATAGGCCCATTGCGCGGCCGCCATCTCCATCGTCTCGAGCCGGTAATCCGCACCGTTCGCCGCCTGCACCGCGAGCCCCGGATCCTCCGCGACGAGGATGACCGCGCGCACGCCGAACAACCGGCCAATTTCCTCGCAGATCGCTCGGGCCAGCGCGACCGGGTCGTTGAGCGAGGTCAGCTGGCGCAGGAAGCCGGCAAGTGCTGCGTTGGTGCGCGCGCTGGCGGCGGCGATGTCGGCCTGCGCGCGGACCCGCGACGTAAGCTGGCTCGTCACGAACGCGATGCCGAGCAGCACGAGGATCGAGATCACGTTCTCGGGATTATTGATCGTCAGCGTGCCCGTCGGCGGCAGGAAGAAGAAGTTGTACGCGATCGACGAAACCACGCCTGCGAACAACCCGGTGCGCAGGCCGAACAGGCTCGCCGCAGCCATCACCGGCAGCAAATAGAGCAGCGCGACGTTGCCGAGGTTGAGGATGTGGAACAGCGCGCTCGCCACACCGGTGACACCCGCGACCATCGCCGTCGTCCAAGCGTACCCCGCCTTGCTGCCCCACCCGCCGGTCCGCACGCGCGTGCCACGGGGCGCGGTAGGCGGGTCCATCGGCAGGACGTGAACCGCGATGCCCGGCGACTCGCGGACCATCTGGTCGACGACGGAGCCGTGGCGGAGTTCGAACCAGCGCGAGCGGGTGGACTTGCCGACGACCAGCTGCGTCGCGCGGGCCTCGGCGGTGAAGGTCTTGAGGCCGTCGACCACCGACGTCGCGGGGACGGTCGCGACGTCGCCGCCGAGTTGGGTCGCCAGGTTGAAGACCGCGGCGAGCTGGCGGTGCTCGGGCTCGCCGAAGGTCTGCGCGCGCGGCGTCTCGATATACACTGCGGTCCAGGGCGCGTGCATCGCGTCGGCGATCCGCTTGGTCGCGCGGACGAGGCCAAGCGCGCCGGGCAGTTCGCTGATCGCGACGACGATCCGCTCGCCGCCCGCCCATGTGCCGCCGACTCCCAATGCGCGGACGTGTTCGAGCATCTGCGCATCGACGGCTTGCGCGGCGCGGCGGAGCGCGAGTTCGCGTAAGGCCGACAGGTTGGACTTGGAGAAGAAGTGCGCGAGCGCTCGCGTGGCTTCGTGGGGGGAGATAGACCTTGCCCGCCTTCAGCCGCTCGATCAATTCGTCGGGCGGAATGTCGACGACCTCGATCTCGGCGGCCTCGACGATGCTGTCGGGAACGGTCTCGCGGACGCGGACGCGCGTGAACGAGGCGACGACGTCGTTGAGGCTTTCGATGTGCTGGATGTTGATCGTCGAATAGACGTCGATGCCCGCCGCCAGCAGTTCCTCGACATCCTGGTAGCGTTTGGGGTGGCGGCTGCCGGGGGGCGTTGGTGTGGGCGAGTTCGTCGACGAGGACGAGCGTCGGCGCGCGCTCTAGGATAGCGTCGAGGTCCATTTCGTCGAGCGTGCGGCCTTCGTAGGGGATCGCTTTACGCGGGACGATCTCATGGCCCCGCGTGAGCGCTTCGGTTTCGACGCGGCCGTGCGTCTCGACGACGCCGATGACAATATCGACGCCCGCGCGGCGGCGTTCGGCGCCTTCGGAGAGCATCTCGTAGGTCTTGCCGACACCGGGGGGCGGCGCCGAGGAAGATCTTCAGACGGCCGCGCCCCCTCCTGCGACGCCTGTCGCAGAAGGGCCTCGGGTGATGGTCGTGTGTCGTCGTTCAACGTGCGCCCGCAGCCTGCTGTCCAGTTGCGTCCAGGGCGCGGTTGAGAGCGAGGACGTTCACGCGTGGCTCGCCGAGGATGCCGAGCAGCGGACCGTCGACGTTGGCGGTGACGAGCACGCGGACCTTGTCGGCGGGGAGGCCGCGGATGCGGGCGACGCGGGCGACCTGGGCATAGGCCGAGGCTGGCGACAGATCGGGGTCGAGACCCGAACCCGAGGCGGTGGCGAGATCGGCCGGCAGCGGTCCGGTCACGCCTTCCGCGCGACGTTTCGTGACGTCGGCCTTGGTGCGATCGACGAGCGCCTGGCTGGTCGGGCCGTAATTCGAGCCCGACGAGGCCAGGCCGTCATAGCCCTTGCCGGCGGCGGAGGGGCGCGTCTGGAAATAGCGATCGGTGGTGAAGGCCTGGCCGACGACGGTCGATCCGATCGCCTTGCCGTTGGCCATGACGAGGCTGCCGTTCGCTTGGCTGGGGAAGATGGCCTGTCCGATCCCGGTCATGGCGAGGGGATAGACGATCCCGAGCAGCAGCGCGAACAGGATCGTCATGACGAACGCCGGGCGGAGGGCGGAGGTGAAATCGGAGGTCATTCTGTCGTCTCCATGTGTCCCTGCGAAGGCGGGGACACAGTCTGGGCACCCGCCTTCGCGGGTGAACATTGCTTTGGGGTGAGGTCACACGTCGCATCTCGGCCGTGCCCGCCAGGCACTTCCCCGGCGGAGGCCGGGGTCCAGCTGGGGAACGTCGCTAACGGCGGGTGCGCTTCGTTACAGCGACCTTTCCACCTGGGCCCCGGCCTCCGCCGGGGTGGTGCAAGCTCTTGTTGTAAAGTTGCCCGCTCGGTCATCATGCCAGCCCCAGCGCACCGACGAGAATGTCTATCAGCTTGATCCCCACGAACGGCGCAATCAGCCCACCCAGGCCATACACGGCCAAATTGCGCGCGAGCAGCGGCCCCGCGGCCATCGGCTTGTACGCGACGCCCTTGAGCGCGAGCGGCACCAGCATGGGAATGATGATCGCGTTGAAGATGATCGCCGACAGGATCGCGCTTTCTGGCGAACCCAGCCGCATCACGTTGAGCACGCCGAGCCCCGGATAGAGCGCGACGAACATCGCCGGGATGATCGCGAAATACTTCGCCACGTCGTTCGCCACCGAGAAAGTCGTCAGCGCACCACGCGTCATCAGCAGCTGTTTGCCGAGGCCGACGATCTCGATCAGCTTGGTCGGATCGCTGTCGAGGTCGACCATGTTGCCCGCCTCGCGCGCGGCCTGCGTGCCGGTGTTCATCGCCACGCCGACGTCCGCCTGTGCCAGGGCCGGCGCGTCGTTGGTGCCGTCGCCGCACATCGCGACCAGACGTCCGCCCTGCTGTTCCTTGCGGATCAGGTCGAGCTTGTCCTCCGGTGTCGCCTGCGCGAGGAAATCATCCACGCCAGCCTCGGCAGCGATCGCGGCGGCGGTGAGCGGGTTGTCGCCGGTGATCATCACCGTGCGGATGCCCATCGCCCGCAGCTCGCCAAAACGCTCGCGGATGCCGGCCTTGACGACGTCCTTGAGGGAAGATCGCACCGAGCAACCGGCCATCGCGGGCGACTGCCAGCGGCGTGCCGCCTGCACGGGCGATCTCATCGGTGATACGGCGCAGTTCGGTGGCCGCGGCGGTTGCCCCTGCCCCCGGATTGGCCTTCAGGATCGAGTCCACGGCCCCCTTCTGGATCAGCGAACCGCCGACGATCACGCCCGAGATACGCGTCTGCGCGGTGAACGGAATGACCTCCGCATCGCCCGGCAGTTCGCTGGTCGTCACGCCGAACTTTTCGCGCGCGAGGACGACGATCGAGCGGCCCTCGGGCGTTTCGTCGGCGAGGCTGGCGAGCAACGCTGCCTCCGCCAGATCCTCGTCGCGTGTACCACCGACACTCCGGAACTCGCTCGCCTGACGGTCGCCGATCGTGATCGTGCCGGTCTTGTCGAGCAGCAGGACGTCGATATCGCCCGCCGCCTCGACCGCACGGCCGGACTTCGCCAGCACGTTGAAGCGCACCAGCCGATCCATCCCCGCGATCCCGATCGCCGACAGCAACGCCGCGATCGTCGTCGGGATCAGCGTGATCAGCAGCGCCGCAAGGATCGCAACCGGCACGCGGCCACCCGCATAGCTGGCGAAACCGGGGGATCGTGCCGACCGCGATCAGGAAGATGATCGTCAGGCCGACGAGCAGCAACGTCAGCGCGATCTCGTTCGGCGTCTTCTGCCGCTCGGCGCCCTCGACGAGTGCGATCATGCGGTCGAGAAAGCCTTCGCCGGGGTTGGCGGTGACCTTCACGCGGATCTCGTCGGAGATGACGCGCGTGCCCGCGGTCACCGCCGAGCGATCGCCGCCCGCCTCGCGGATCACCGGCGCGCTCTCGCCCGTGATTGCCGCTTCGTTGACGGAGGCCACGCCCCAGACGACTTCGCCGTCGGCGGGGATCAGGTCACCCATCGTCACCAGGACGATGTCGCCCGCGCGGAGCATGCTGGCGGGGACGGACTCGACCTGGTCCCCCTTCATGCGGCGGGCGGTCAGCTCGGCCTTGGTCGCGCGCAACGACGCGGCCTGCGCCTTGCCGCGCCCTTCGGCGAGCGCTTCGGCGAAGGTGCCGAACAGCACGGTCAGCCACAGCCAGATCACCAGCTGGATCTTGAAGCCGACCGAGAGCCCGTCGCCGCCGACATTGACGAGGATCGTCAACAGCGTGGCAACGACCGCGGTGACGAACATCACCGGGTTGCGGATCAACTGCCGCGGATCGAGCTTGCGGAAAGCGTCGCCGATCGCGGGAACGATCAAGTCGGCTGTGAACAGCGACTTGGTAGGGGTGCGTGCCATTTTGGCTTGTCCCGTCAAAGGTTTTGCCGCTGATCATCGCGAGATGATCGGCGATGGGACCGAGCGCGAGGCTCGGCAGGAAGGTCAGGCCACCGACGATCAGGATGATCCCGACCAGCAGGCCGACCCACAGTGCGCCCGTCGTCGGGAACGAGCCTGAGCTCTCCGGCGTGTACTTCTTGGCCGCGAGACCACCGGCGATGGCGAGCATCGGCACGATGATGAAGAAGCGCCCGAGCCACATCGCGACGCCCAGCAAGCCGTTGTAATAGGGCGTGTTGGCCGTCAGACCGGCAAAGGCCGACCCGTTGTTACCGACCGCGCTGGTGAACGCGTAGAGGATCTCGCTGAACCCGTGCGGCCCCTTGTTGAGCGGCCCCGCGAGCCCGTCGGGCAGCACGGCGCTGAGCGCGGTGAAGCCGAGGATGACGAGCGGCAGGATGGCGATCGCCAGCACCGCCAGTTTCACTTCGCGCGATTCGATCTTCTTGCCGACATATTCGGGCGTGCGGCCGACCATCAGCCCTGCGACGAACACGGCGAGGATGGCGAACAGCAGGAAGCCGTAGATGCCCGCGCCGACGCCGCCGATGACGACTTCGCCGAGCTGGATGTTGAGCAGCGGGATCATGCCGCCGAGCGCAGTGAAGCTGTCGTGCATGCCGTTGACCGCACCGCAGGATGCCGCCGTCGTGACGACCGAGAACAAGGCGGACGCGGCGATCCCGAAGCGGACCTCCTTGCCTTCCATGTTGCCGCCAGCGACGCCGATATTGTGGAGGATCGGGTTCCCCGCGGCTTCCTGCCAATAGGTGACGGTGACGCCGGCGAGGAACAGCACGAGCATCGCCGAGAGGATCGCCCAGCCCTGCCTGGTGTTGCCGACGGCCTTGCCGAACGTCCAGGTGAGGCCGAAGCCGATCAGGAAGATCGACAGCATTTGCACGAGGTTGACGAGCGCGGTGGGGTTCTCGAACGGATGCGCCGAGTTCGCGTTGAAGAAGCCGCCACCATTGGTGCCGAGCATCTTGATCGCTTCCTGGCTCGCCACCGGACCGAGCACCAGCGTCTGCTTGAGCCCTTCGAGCGTGGAGATGTCGACCGTGCCAGCCATCGTCTGCGGCACGCCGCTGGCGATGTAGAAGATCGTCACGACGACGCAGATCGGCAGCAGCAGGTACAGCGTGACGCGCGTCATATCGGCCCAGAAATTGCCGATCGTCGCGCTGGAGCGCCGCGCGAATCCGCGGAACAGTGCGAACGCGAGCGCGATACCGGTGGCTGCCGACAGGAAGTTGTGGATCGCCAGGCCGAACATTTGGCTGAAGTTCGACACAGTGGATTCGCCACCGTAGCTCTGCCAGTTGGTGTTCGTCGTGAAGCTGATCGCGGTGTTGAACGCGAGATGGGGGCTGAGCCCCGCCAAGCCCTGCGGATTGCCGGGGAGCACGCCTTGCAGACGCAACACCGCGTAGGTCAGCGCCATCAGCATCGCGTTGAACATGATCATGTGCAGCGCGTAACGGCGCCAGCCCTGCTCCGCCTTCGGATCGATGCCGCTGAGCTTGTAGAAGCCGGTCTCGACGGGGCCGAGGATCGCGTGGATCGGCGTGCGGCGGCCTTCGTACAAGGCGAACAGCCACATACCGACCGGTTTGGTCAACGCCAGCAATATGCCGACGAAGCCCAGGATGAGGATCCATCCTTCGAATGTCATGAGGACGCGCTCCTAAAAGCGTTCGGGGCGGATGAGCACCGCCACGAGGTAAAACAGCAGCCCGAGCGCGACGATCGCGGCGAGCCAGAGGTCGAGGGTCATGATGGTGTCCTCATGGGCTCAGGCGTTGTCGCACAGGCGGACATAGGCGAGCGTCGCCGCCACCAGTCCGACCATGAACGCTATCCAGAGTAGATCCTGCATCGGTCGATCCTTCAGAAGGCGGCGGTGAGCGAGGCGACGATCGTGCCGTCGGCGATCGATCCGGTTCCGTCCTGACCGCGGCTGAAGCTAGGCTGGAGATACGCAGCACTGCGACGCGTGATGTCTGTGTCGACATAGCTCACGTTCAGCGTCAGGTTTTTATACGTAGTGTCCGCACCGAGCGACCAATCCCAGTATTCGCCGGTGGGCGCCGCGCTGGTCGCGTTGGGGCCGAGGCCGTCATTGCCCCAGCTATGGCCGATATGCGCCTTGGCGGTGACTGGCGTACCGGCAATCGCGAACGCGCCGTCGCCGGTCAGGTAGAGGTTGTCCTCCTTGTCGCCCGCGTCGGTGTAGACGCCCGCGGCGGCATCGGCGCCGGTGCGATACCATTTGCCAAGCGCCTGCTGCTTCGGCGCATAGAAGGCGCTCGCGGTCAGCGTCGCCGGGCCGGTCGTGCCGCTGAGCTTCACATAGGGCTCGGCGTAATCGGTCTTCGAGGCGCCGCCCGGATACGTGTACCAGGTCAGGCCGACGTCGATCGTCGCGTTGTCCGCGAGCTTGTGCTTGTAGCCGCCGATCAGGTCGAGCTCCATGTTCGAGCCGCCGAACGTACCCCCAGCCCGACAGGTTCGATCCCCATGCGCCGACGTAGATGCCGCTCTGGTGCGCGATCGTCAGCCCGCCCTGGATCGCGCCGTCCTTGTCCGACTGCGACACGCCGCGCAGGCGGTAATCGGTCGCGAGCGTCGCCGAACCGGAGACGGTTACCGAAGACGGCGGCGCGGTGTCCTGTGCGAACGCGGGCGTGGCGATACCGGCGAGAAGTCCGGCGGCGGCGGTGAAACGAAGAATGTGCATTGCGGTCCCCATGCGCGCGCCGCCGGAAGGATGGCGGTTCGCGAGGACTGGCAATTAGGCTCCGGCGACGTAGCAATTCGAGATCGATTGCCGTGCCGGAGCATATGTTTCGCGTAGTATTGTCGGAATTATCGACGGCCACCGTACTGGCCGAGATGCACCACCCCGGCGGAGGCCGGGGCCCAGGTGATAAGGTCGCTGTGACGAAGCGCACACGCCGATGGCAACGTCGCCCAACTGGGCCCCGGCCTCCGCCGGGGTGGTGCCTGCCCAGCGCCGATCAGCATCACTGGCTCACTGTGCGGTGCGGCGAAGGATCAGCCAGCCCGCGATGCCCGACAGGATCGAGCCCGCGAACACGCCGACCTTCACCGCGTCCATCGCATGCGGCGCGCCGGCGAAGGCGAGCCCGCCGATGAACAGGCTCATCGTGAAACCGATCCCGCACAGCACCGCCATGCCGTACACCTGCGTCCAGCTTGCGTTCCTGGGCGCCTCGGCCAGCCGGAAGGTCACGAGCCCACGGATTGTCGCGAAGATGCCGATCTGCTTGCCGAGGAACAGCCCGAGCATGATCCCGACCGGCAGCGGCGAGATCACGTCCGCCGCCACCATCCCGCCGAACGCGATGCCCGCATTGGCGAACCCGAACGCCGGCACGATCAGGAAACTCGACCAGGGCTGGAGCGCGTGTTCAAGACGTTTCAGCGGCGGCTGGCCTTCTCCGGTCCGCAGCGGAATCGTCAACGCGACCGCCACGCCGGCGAGCGTCGCGTGCACACTCGACAACAAGACGCCGTACCAGATGCCGACACCGATCAGCAGGTACGGCACCAGCGACCGCACGCCCGACAGGTTCAGGATGACGAGCACGCCGAGGCCCGGCGCCCGCCGCAAGCAACGGCAGCAGCGCGATATGACCGGTGTAGAACAGCGCGATGACGAGGATCGCGAGCAGGTCGTCGATCACCGCGATCGCCGTCAGCAGCACCTTCAACGAGGTCGGGACGCGCGATCCGAGCAGGGCCAGGATACCGAGCGCGAACGCGATGTCGGTCGCCGCCGGGATCGCCCAGCCGCGCAGATTGGAAGGCGTTCCCATGTTGACGAGCACATAGAGGGCCGCCGGCACCGCCATGCCCGCGAGCGCCGCCGCACCGGGGAGAATGCGCTCGCCCCAAGTCGAGAGATGCCCCGAGACGAACTCGCTCTTCACTTCCAGCCCGATCAGCAGGAAGAACAGCGCCATCAAACCGTCGTCGATCCAGTGATGGACGCTCATCCCGCCGACGGCGTGGTGCAGTGTCGCGAAGTACGTTGGCGCGAGCGGTGAGTTCGCGACGATCAGCGCCGCTATCGCCGCCGCGAGCAGCACGATGGCGCCCGCCGCCTCGCCCGAAAAAAGCGCCGGATCGCGGTCAAAGACCTTCGCCGCCGACCCATTGCGCGTTGGACAGGCGCCGCGCGAGATCCCAGCTCTGGACGCGGATATCGGGCACCGCGACAACCTCCCACAGGCCGCCGCGAGTCATCGGCCCGATACAATGGATGCGGTCGTCGGGCGTCCCGTCTGCACGGATCGCGCGCGACTGCGCATCGACGTCGACGCCAAGCCGCAACGGATCGGGCCGGATCGCACCCGCTGCCAGCAGGTGCTTCACGAGCGGTTCCTCAGAGCGCAGCAGGTCACCCTGCGGCCCGGTGCAGTTCACGATCCGTGCCGCGCGCGTGACGACCGGGTCGGTCTCGCCGCGTGGTCGCCATGTCAGCTTCGCGTGCGTCCCGTCGGTGTCGGCGGACACGACCTTGCCCGCCGCGAAGGTAAGCCGCCCGGTCGCGACGAGTGCCTCGACCCGGTCCGCAACCGCCGGTGCGAGCCGGTGGCGGTGCACGTCCCAATACGGGCGTAGATGGCGAAGAAAGCGCCCGCGCACCTCCTGCGAAGCCGCCGACCACAGCATCTGCGTGACCGGACGAAGCTCGTCGACTGCACAGCGCCAACCTTCCTCCGCAGCGCGTGCACGAACATGGCGGACGAGGTCGGTCAGCCCGCCCTGCGGTTTGTCTGAGACACCGCGGTGCGCCGGCGCGCCATCGACATGCCGTCGCGGCGACAGCCCGCGTCGCGACATCGCCAGGATATGTCCGGCGAACCCCTGCGCATCGAGCAGCAACGCCGCGTCGATCGCGGTCAGCCCGGTCCCGACCAGCACGACGGTATCGTCCGCGCCCAGCCCCTCGGCGAGGTCGGCCGCCCAGGGGTCCGCGTAATAGACACCGGTCGGCAGCGCGTCCGGCTTCAGTCCCGGCGGGGTATGCGGTGGCAGGTTGCCGAGCGCGAGCACCGCGGTGTCGGCCGCGATCCTGCGCCCGTCCGCCATCGTCAGCGTCACGCCGTCGCCTTCGACCGGATCGATCGCGCAGACCTCGCCTTCGACATGCACCAGCCGGCCGTCCGACTCCGCGATCGCCGCATCGAGCAGTTCGCGCAGATACGCGCCATAAGTAGTGCGCGGGACGAAGGTCTTGCGGTCGCCCTTGCCATGCGCCTCCAGCCAGCGGACGAAGTGATCGGGATCATCGGGCAGCGCGCTCATGTTGCCCGCGCGGACGTTGAGCAGGTGATCCGGGTGCGCCGCGCTATACGCGACGCCCCGCGCAAGCTGCCGGTCGCGCCGCTCGATCAGCGTCACGCGCGGCCCCTCATGTCGCATCAGATTGACCGCGAACAGCGCGCCGGAAAAGCCGCCGCCGACCACGACGACATGATCCTCGGGCCCCGCAATACGCGGCATCGTCGCTCGGTCGTCCATCTGCTCGCTCACCTCGTTAGACGCTGGACGCCATGCCTGATCGACAGCGCCTAGCCTACCCCCGAGCGACATCGCCACTTCCGAACCAGTCACAATGCCCCTGTCCGGTCGCGCATCCCGAGCCGATTTACGACCACGTGATATCTGGCATTCCAACTGCAAGCCGAGCATGCTTGCGGGTGAACACGGCGCCCGCGCGGCCTGAGCTTACGGAAGATACGATACTATGCCGACCCTCCCTTCTGCCGCGCGCCTCCTGTTGATCGGCACGTGCCTGACGTCGGCAATCATGACGCATGCAAAGGCCGATCCGCTCGCGACGCTCGACCGCAACGGAAGCCTCGTCGCGATCGAGCCCTATGCGCCGAACATCGTCCGGGTCACCATCTCGCTCGACCGCGCGCTGGCCGATGCGCCACCGGGCGAAGGCCCCGACGCCAAGTCGGACGCGACTGGCTGGGCGCATCGCACAGATGCAAGCGGCGACGTATTCGCCTCAAGCGCAATGGCGTTGACGGTAAAGGCGCAGCCCTGGCCCAAGGCACCGTCGCAGATGCAACGCTATTTCGCGCCGTCGCTGCCACCCGTGTCCATCGCCGTGCGCAAGGCCGATGGTTCGACGATCGCCGAGATGACCGGCTGGGAGATGTCGCCGCAGACCGTCAATGGCGAGAAGACGTTCCGCGTCGGTGCGAGCTTCGCCGTGCAGCCTAACGAGCATTATTACGGGCTCGGCCAGAACCAGGAAGGCGTGCTCGATTTCAAGGGCCGGACGATCGATTGCCGCCATAATTACGACGCGCCTGCGGGCGAAACGGTGTGCGTGCCGTTCATGGTCACCAACAAGGGCTACGGCATCGTCTGGGACAACCCATCGGCGACCACCGTTTCCCCCGGCCTGTCAAACTCGACGCATTGGCAGTCGAACGTAGGCGAGCGCGTGTCGTTCTTCGTCATCACCGGCAACACCACCGACGAACTCTACGCCGGTTATGCCAAGCTGACCGGCGCGACGCCGCTGCCGCCAAAGGCCGCATTCGGGCTGATCCAGTCGAAGGCGCGCTACGAGACGCAGGCCGAACTGCTCGGAGTCGCCAACGGCTATCGCAAGCGCGGCCTGCCGCTCGACGTGATGGTGCTCGACTGGTTCTACTGGACGCGAATGGGCCAGCTCGACATCGACCGGACCTACTTCCCCGATCCCAAGGGCATGAACGACACGCTGAAGAGCATGGGGATGCATTCGATCATCAGCGTGTGGCCGCGGTTCGAGAAGGAATCACGCTATTTCAACTTCCTCGGCACCAAGGGGTGGCTGCTGAAGGACAAGGACGGCGGCGTGGTGGACGGCCTGCCGATCCGTTCGGACCGTGCCGGCGCGCTGCTCGATTCGACCAATCCGGATGCGCGCGGCTGGTTCTGGGACCGGATCCGCGACAATATCGCGAGCCAGGGCTTCGACTGGTTTTGGCTCGACGAGACCGAGCCGGATCTCGTGCCGGACGGCAATTTCTTCTCGATCGGGTCGGGCGACCGGTATCACAACCTCTATCCGCTGGTGCACACCAACAGTGTCGCGGAAGGCTCCGCGCGCGACCGGCCCGACTTCCGCAACCTGATCCTCGCGCGAGCCGCCTATCTTGGGACGCAGCGGAACGGCGCGCTGTTCTGGTCGTCGGACGTGCAGGCGAACTGGGAAACGCTGCACCGCCAGGTTCCCGCGGGGCTCGGCTTTACGGCGACCGGCATGGCGTATTGGAGCAGCGACACCGGCGGCTGGCAGTATCCGAACGGGCCGAAGGCGGAGCATGCGCCGTTGCTCGATCCGGGGGGTGCGACCGCGATGTCACCGAGCTACACCGACTATCCCGAACTGTTCACGCGCTGGTTCGCGTATAACAGCTTCACGCCGACGCTGCGCATTCACGGCCAGCGTCCGGCGACGGCGATCTGGGATTATGGTGCGGCGGCCGAACCGGTGCTCGCAGGCTTTCTGAAGCTGCGATATGCGCTGATCCCGTATCTCTATTCGCTCGGCTATCAGACCTACAAGACGGGCGCACCGTTCATGCGCGCGCTGTTCATGGACTTTCCGAACGACTCCGCCGTCGCAACGATCGGCGACGAATATATGTTCGGCCCGGCCTTCCTGGTCGCGCCGGTCACGGAACAAGGCGCCACCAGTCGCAAGGTCTATCTGCCGGCCGGGTCGGAATGGTATGATTATTGGACGGATCAGCGGTTTGCCGGTGGTCAGACGATCGTCGCCGCGACTCCGATCGACCGCATTCCGCTGTTCGTCCGCGCGGGTTCGATCGTGCCGATGGGCGTGCAGGTGCCGAGCACTGCGACGAAGCAGGCGCTCGAGACGATCAAGGTCTATCCCGGCCGTAACGCGAGCTTCACGCTGTACGACGATGACGGCGTGACCAATGGTTACAAGAAGGGCAGCGGATCCAGCGCTGTTCTTCGCTGGAACGATGCCGAGAAGACATTGACCACGTCCGGCCCCCTGCCGACCCGCCAGGCGGTCAATACGCTGGTGAAGATCGTGACGCCGCGCCAGCCGGCGGCGGCACGCTAGGGCCCGACGAAGGGCAGGTTCCGTCTCTTTAAAGGCGACCTGCCCTTCGCGTTCTCCTGCCCGGCTACGCGTCGATCAGGCGACCCAGCAGGTTCGCCATGCGCAGTCGACCGAGCGCGGTTAACTGAACATGCGATCGGCGGCCGTCGCGCGCGTCGCGAATGCGTTCGACCAGATCCGCTTCCTGCAACATCGTCAGATAGCGTAGCGCGGTGGCCGACGGCGCGCGTGCGCCGATGCAGACCGCCGAGACGCTCAGCCGGCGCTGCTCGTGTTCCGAAATGAACAGGTCGAGCAGGATGTCCCAGGCAGGTTCCGAGAACAGCGCGTCGCCGAGCATCGCATCCCGGACCTTGCGGAGTTCGTACAGCCGCCGGGCCATATCGACCAGAACGGTATCCGATACGGCGAACGGCGTCGCGCGCTTGGCGATATTGATCGGCGCCATGGCAAGTGCGTAAGTCATAAACGTCTTCCGAATTCGCTTATCGGATCGTGCGGTCCTGGCGACTCCAGTCGAGATCCCAGCCCTGGGCCTGGATCCGCCGCGAATGCCTGACCGTCCCGATCACGAGAAGCAGAACGATGGGATAACTCCAGACGGCAGAGAGGACGGCGTAGACGAGCCGGATGACGTCGGGGCTGATCGCCTTGGCCAGATGAGCCCCCGTCCCCAATGCGTGGAGCGCGGTGACCCAGGCTGGCCAGAAGCGATCGGCATGCAACGTGATCATGATCATCACGACAAGCAGGATCAGGTCGACGACCATGACACCGACCTCCATCCCGGCGAACAATACCGGGATGTCGCGCTGGATGACGCTGGTGGAAAGCGCTGCCAGCAACAGGGCCAGGCCCGTCAACCGCTCCGGTGCCCCGCCCCGCAGGAGCGCGTAGCCGGACGCGGTCAACTGTATCGCGTAGAACACCCAGACCCGATCCAACTCTTACCTCCGCAGGACCGTCAGCCGGTCGTTCAGGCGACCGCGGCCAGATGGAACGGCGTGTCGAAGTCGGCTCCCACCCGCAGCGCGCCCTCGTTCGGCGGGCATTCCGCGGTATCGCCGTAGCCGTAGAACTGGCCGAGACCGATCTCGGTACGGACGTCGACCAGCGCACGGTGCGCTTCAATGAAGCGCTGCCGAACGGCGACCATCTCGAACGACGCCTGCGAGACCATCTGCAACGCCGCGGCGCCGGTGCCGAGCGGCAGGTTCGCAGCGACGCGTTGCTGCATCAGCGTTGCCATACACGAGGCTGTGAGCATCGCAGCCTTGTCGACTGCCGCCTCTGCCTCGAGAAAGTCATTGGCTACCCTGTCGGCAGCGCGGCGGCGTTCTCTCAACATCGAAATTCCTCCCCCTTGGCACCGACGTTGCGGCGCCGTGTACGGGAGCGCTCTGGTCTCGGTTCGATCGTAACAGCGTCGTCAACGTCATCGCCATGTTGACGACCGCCATCGACGTGAAGGCAATCAGTCCCATGAGTGCGAGCAGTCGAAATATCCTGTCGCCGATCGAAAACCGGTTGCGCGCCACCCCCGTCAATCCGCTGCCACCGGATAACCCGAGGAAGCGGCGAACAAACCCCCGCGGCTCGCTCTGATCACTGCTTGCAGGCTTGGAGGGGCCGGGGGGAACGTCGAGTGGTTCGGATGGTAGCCGTTCGTACGCGGCGGCCGGGTCGGAAAGTGATGCTGGCTCGGCACGGGCGGCGGGGTAGGTGGGAAGGCGGTCGCGAACGAGCAGGGCGTCTTCGGCCCCACCGCGCTCGTGCTCCTGCAGGCGACGCGCCGCCTCGAACCGCGTCCCGACGCCGAGGATCTGGATCGCACGCTCGATCCGCTTGTCGATCGCGGACGGCGACACGCCGACGATCAGCGCGATCTCCTTCGAGTTGTGATGGGTCAGTACGAGCCGGAGACAGGCGCGTTGGGCTTCGGTCAACTGATCGATGCGTCCTGCGGTCATGGCGCGATGGTAGCGGGAACCCATGACGGTTGCACCTTCCGCGTGAGAGCGGAAGAAACTGAATTACAAACCTCTGAATTGGAAAGAATTTCTGGAGCCCAGTCGACGGACAGATCCTAGTATCGGCCCAAATAGAGAGGGTGCGATGATCGATGCTGCGGCAAACGCCAGGCTGGGCCTGCGCGTGGGGGAAAAGCAACGACTGAGGCGGGGCGGATTTCCACTGATTGCGGCGGCAATACTGTCCACGATGCTTACTGGTTGCGTCAATCCGGTTGGCCGTTCGCTGTACCAGCCTGCCCCGCTCGCGGCGACGCCGATATGGACCGGACGGACGCCGAGGCTGATCGAAGCAATCGCGGCTGACGGAGTTCATTTGCAGGGGCTGGTTCTGGCCGCCGGAAACACCGGACGGCGCGGTGCTGATCTATGTCCCAGGACGTGCGGGCAATCGCGACATCGCAGCGAGGGCCGCGCAGGCCTTCGCCCGTGACGGCCGAGGCGTGCTCGTCGCGTCGTATCGAGGCTATGGCGATAATCCGGGTGTTCCGGACGAACGCGGACTTTACTAGGATGGCCGCGCGTTCGTGGATTTGGCGGAACGGCTGGTGCCAGACGGCAAGCACTTCCTGTTTGGCGACGGACTCGGTGCCGCAGTGGCGTTGCACGTGGCCGCGGATCCATCGGCTGGAACAAGCGTCGACGGAGTCGTGACGCTCGGCGCGTTCGACTCTTTCGATCGGTTCGTGCCGAGTGTTGCGCGGGGGTTGTATGCGGATGCGTTCGACAATGCCGCGGCCATCCGGCGCGTGAAGGTGCCGGTGCTGCTAATGCATGGCCGCAAGGACGAGATCGTCCCGTTCGCGGCGGCGGAGCGGTTGCGTGCGGCGGCCGGCGGGAAGGCGATCGTCGTGCCGATCGACGGCGAGGCGTATCACAGCTTCGATTTGAGCCACATCGCGCCGGTGTGGCGAGCGCTGGACCAGATTGCGGCGGAGGAGGCGGTGGCCAAGTAGCGAGTTTAGTCGCGAGCGAAAATTTCGCTGTTGGGGATCGTTAGGCCGAGCGAGGGAATGACGAGGTGCAGAGAGGTCGAGAACAACGTCTCGATCCAGCCGCCCTCGATCCGCTGATGAACCGACAACGCTTCGGCATCGACATCGACGAAGGCGAGCGTGTCGATGGAATCGATCGCGCGGTATTCGTCTCTCTTGACGGTCAGGTCGAAGTGTCGCGTCGAGGGGGGAGAGGATCTCGATTATGACGCGCGGATCAGACAGGGTTAGATCGTTGGGCTGGTCGCCGGGCGCGCCGCAGTCGATGGTGAGATCGGGGTAGCGCACCGACCGGTCCTGCGTGCGGACTGCCATGTCGGAGCCGTAGGGTGTGCAGCCTGAGCCGCGCAGGGCAGACCGAACGAACGCGGTCAGGTTCACTTGCACCCGAGAATGCTCGCGGGTGCCGCCGGCCATCATGCGGATGACGCCGTTGTCGAGTTCGGCCTTCATGTCGGCGCCGAAATCGATCTGGAGGAATTCCTCGGCTGTCAGCAGCCGGTAGTGCGGGTCGCTCGCCATGTCGGGGACATACGCTGGTTGGGTAGACAAACAAAGGGCCGGGGATTGCTCCCCGGCCCTCTGCTTTGATCGGTGTTTGGCCTGGAACCGAGCATCGGCGAAGCCGCTGCTTTCGTCGAACGGGATCGGTGGCTTGCGCCGCCGACCCGCCGGCCGTCCTCGGCGAGTCCGTAGCCAGGGTGGCTACGGCCGCCCTTCGGATCAGAAGTCCATGCCGCCCATGCCGCCCATGCCGCCGCCGCCCATGGGCATGGCGGGCTTGTCTTCGGCCATTTCGCTCACGGCCGCTTCGGTCGTGATCAGGAGGCCTGCGACCGATGCTGCGTTCTGCAGCGCGGTGCGGACGACCTTGGTCGGATCGATCACGCCGGCTTCCACCAGGTTCTCGTAGGTGTCGGTCGCGGCGTTGAAGCCGATCGACGTGTCGTTGCCGTCGAGCAGCTTGCCCGAAACCACCGCACCGTCATGACCTGCGTTCTGCGCGATCTGGCGAACCAGAGCCGTCAGCGACTTGCGCACGATGTCGATACCGCGCGTCTGGTCGTCGTTCGCACCCTCGAGACCGTCAAGTGCCTTGGTCGCGTACAGCAGAGCCGTACCGCCGCCGGGGACGATGCCTTCTTCGACGGCTGCGCGGGTTGCGTGCAGCGCGTCGTCGACGCGGTCCTTGCGCTCCTTGACCTCAACCTCGGAAGACCCACCGACCTTGATCACGGCAACGCCGCCGGCAAGCTTGGCGAGACGCTCCTGGAGCTTCTCCTTGTCGTAGTCGCTGGTCGTGTTCTCGATCTGCTGGCGGATCGCTTCGGTGCGGCCCTTGATCGTGTCATGATCGCCGGCACCATCGACGATGACGGTGTTGTCCTTGTCGATCGTGACGCGCTTGGCGGTGCCGAGCATGCCGAGCGTGACGGTCTCAAGCTTGATGCCTAGGTCTTCCGAGATCATCTCGCCCTTGGTCAGGATCGCGATGTCCTCGAGCATCGCCTTGCGACGATCGCCGAAGCCCGGTGCCTTGACCGCTGCGACCTTCAGGCCGCCGCGCAGCTTGTTGACGACGAGCGTGGCCAGAGCCTCACCCTCGATGTCTTCTGCGATGATCAGGAGCGGACGACCCGACTGAACGACGGCTTCCAGGATCGGGAGCATCGCCTGCAGGTTCGAGAGCTTCTTCTCGTGGATCAGGATGTAGGGATCCTGAAGTTCGACGGTCATCTTCTCGGGGTTGGTGATGAAGTACGGCGACAGATAGCCGCGGTCGAACTGCATGCCCTCGACGACGTCGAGCTCGAATTCGAGACCCTTCGCTTCCTCGACGGTGATCACGCCTTCCTTGCCGACCTTCTCCATGGCTTCGGCGATCTTCTCGCCGACTTCACGGTCGCCATTGGCCGAGATGATACCGACCTGCGCGACTTCCTTCGAACCCGAAACCGGCTTCGAACGCGCCTTGACGTCCTCGACGACCTTGATGACGGCGAGATCGATGCCGCGCTTCAGATCCATCGGGTTCATGCCCGCTGCGACCGACTTCATGCCCTCGCGAACGATGGCCTGCGCCAGAACCGTTGCGGTGGTCGTGCCGTCGCCGGCGATGTCGTTGGTCTTCGAGGCCACTTCGCGCAGCATCTGCGCACCCATGTTCTCGAACTTGTCCTTGAGCTCGATCTCCTTGGCGACGGTGACGCCGTCCTTGGTGATGCGCGGTGCGCCGAAGCTCTTGTCGATGACGACGTTGCGGCCCTTGGGGCCCAAGGTCACCTTGACTGCGTCGGCGAGGATGTCGACGCCGCGGAGGATGCGCTCACGCGCGTCGCGGCCGAATTTTACGTCCTTGGAAGCCATGTCAGCTGCCCTTTCAAAAAGTGGAAGTTCACAAAGTGCAGACGCTGGCGCGGTTTTCGCCGCCAGCATTCCCTGGCCCGTTCACGTCAGTAATATCTGACGATGCCGAGCCCGTTGGCGTCAGCCAACGATGCCAAGGATGTCCGATTCCTTCATGATGAGGGAGGTCCTCACCGTCGACCTTGACCTCGGTGCCCGACCATTTGCCGAACAGGATCTTGTCGCCGGTCTTGACGTCGAGCGGGGTGATCGTGCCGTTCTCGGCGCGAGTGCCGGTGCCGATGGCGACGACTTCGCCTTCCTGCGGCTTTTCCTTGGCGGTGTCGGGGATGATGATGCCGCCAGCCGTCTTCTCTTCGGCTTCGAGGCGCTTCACCAGCACGCGATCATGCAACGGACGAAAGTTCATGGGGTCCATGTCCTTTTGGATTGTGACAGATTTCTGGCACTCGAGGTTATCGAGTGCCAACGGACGGCATATGTGCCTCGGGGTGGCCCATGTCAAAGGTTCCGGGGGGGCGAAATTTTTTCGGACGGGCGTGGTATTCGGGCACCTGCGCGTGTTTACCCAAAGGACCACCCCGGCGGAGGCCGGGGCCCAAGTGGCAAGGCTGCAGTAACGGCGCGCATCGCTCCATTAGCGACGTTCCCCAACTGGGCCCCGGCCTTCGCCGGGGTGGTGGAATTGGAATGCGCCTGGGCGCTTGCATTCGCGGAGAACAAGGCTGGGCAAACTTTCCCTTCTGCTCCCCTTCCGCTTGCGGGAGGGGTCGGGGGAGGGGGTTTCTCGGGCGGGGTGCCTGTGGGACGCCCCTCCCCTAACCCCCTCCCGCAAGCGGGAGGGGGACTGCGTGGTGGTTGGGGTAGATGGGCGGGCTAGAATGCTTCCTGTGTTGGACGCGTAATACAGGGCATTTACCTGTGCGCCCCGTTGCTCTAGCTCTCGTCCCATGACCGATACCGCTGCGCCGTCCTACGCCCCCCTCCTATGTCGACCCTGCCCGCCCGCCGCGGCGGAAATGGCGGCTCGTGCGGGGCGTGTGGAAGTTCCTCGTCGCGATCAAGGACGCGCTCGTCCTGATCGCGATGCTGTTGTTCTTCGGGCTGATCTTCGCGGCGCTCAATGCGCGGCAGAGCACGACGGCGATCAAGGACGGCGCGCTGGTGCTCGACCTCAACGGCTCGATCGTCGAGCAGCCCGAGGAACAGGCCGCGTTCGCAGCACTGTCGGGGCAAAGCCGGACGCGGCAGTTTCGCCTGCGCGATGTGGTCCGCTCGATCGACACCGCACGCACCGATGCGCGTGTGAAAGTGGTCGTGCTAGATCTCGACAGCTTCGGCGGCGCATATCCGGCAGCCCTCGGCGAAGTCGGCGATGCGCTGGCGCGGGTGCGGGCGAGCGGCAAGCCGGTGCTGGCTTACGCAACCGCGTACACCGATGGCGGCTATCGCCTCGCAGCGAACGCGAGCGAGATCTGGGTCAACCCGCTGGGTGGCACGATCTTCATGGGGCCGGGCGGCAACCAGCTCTATTACAAGGGCCTGATCGACAAGCTCGGCGTCAACGCACACGTCTATCGCGTCGGCCGCTACAAGTCGTTCGTCGAGCCCTACACGCGGGCGGACCAGAGCGACGACGCGCGCGCCGCCAGCACCGCGCTGTACGGGACGCTGTTCGCGCAGTGGCGCGAGGCCGTCGCGAAGGCCCGCCCCAAGGCGCAGATCGCGCAGTTCATGACCGCGCCCGACAAGGTGATCCCTCGCGTCTAACGGCAACATCGCAGAGGCGAATTTGCGCGCGGGCATCGTCGACAAGCTCGGCGACCGGATCAGCTTCGGGCGGCGCGTGGCGGAATATGCTGGCAGCGACGCCACCAAGCCGGCGGGCAACTACACCGCGATCAAGTACGACGCGTGGGTAAAGGCCAACCCCCTCCCCACCGCGGGCGATTCGATCGGTGTGCTGACCATCGCCGGCGAGATCGTCGATGGCGAGAGCGGCCCCGGCAAGGCGGCGGGCAAGACGATCGAGAAGGCGGTGCTCGACGGGCTCGCCAAGAAGACGCTGAAGGCGCTGGTGGTGCGCGTCGATTCGCCCGGTGGATCGGTGATGGCGTCGGAGCAGATCCGGCTCGCGATCCTCGAGGCCAAGCGGCAGAAGCTCCCCGTCGTCGTGTCGATGGGCGGACTCGCGGCTAGCGGCGGTTACTGGGTGTCGACGCCGGCCGACGTAATCTTTGCCGAGCCCGGCACGATCACCGGCTCGATCGGTATTTTCGGGGTGATCCCGACCTTCGAGAACGCGCTCGCCAAGATCGGCGTGACCAGCGACGGGGTGAAGACCACGCCGCTTTCGGGCCAGCCCGACATCACCGGCGGCACCACGCCGATGTTCGACGCGATCGCGCAGGCAGGGATCGAGAACGGCTATCGCCAGTTCGTCTCGCGCGTCGCGGCATCGCGGAAAATGACGCCGGCGCGTGTGGATGAGATCGGCCAGGGACGCGTCTGGGATGGCGGCACCGCGCGCCAGATCGGGCTGGTCGACCGGTTCGGCACGTTGCAGGACGCGATCGACGAGGCCGCCAAGCGCGCCAAGCTCGATCCGGCGAAGGTGCATGCCGAGTATCTGGAGAAGAAGCCGGGCTTCCTCGCGACGATCGCGCAGGATTTCGGCACTGATGGCGACGATGATGCAGGTGGTGGCGATGCGTTCGCGCATGTCGCGGCGGACCGGCGCCAGATGCTCGCGCGCGCCGTGGGCGACATGAAGCGGCTGGCGACGTCGGGCTCGATCCAGGTCCGCTGCCTGGAGTGCGGCGGGATGGGCCCCACGACCGCGGGCATCGGCGACGCCAAGCTGCTCGATCTGCTGCTGGCGCGGATCGGGTTCTGATGGTGGTCCCGACGTCTCGCGCCGCAACTGGCAACGGCGGCGGGATCGTCATCCGGGCGGCGGTGCCCGAGGACGCGGCGTCGATCGCGGCGATCTATGCGCCGCACGTGCTGGTCGGGACGGTGTCGTTCGAGACCGAGGCGCCCGATGCGCGGCAGATGCGCGCGCGGATGGCGGCGTCGGACGGGCTGTACCCGTGGCTGGTCGCGACGATCAGGGTGGAGGGCGGCACCGAGGGTGGCGTGCTGGCCTACGCCTATGCCTCGGCGTTCCACAAGCGCGAGGCGTACCGGTTCGCGTGCGAGACCACGGTGTATGTCGCGGACGCGGCGCAGCGACAGGGTGCAGGGCGACTGTTGTACGAGGCGCTGATCGATACGCTGCGGGCTCAGGGGTTTACGCAGGCGATCGGGGCGATTGCGCTGCCGAACGATTCTTCGATCAAGCTGCATGAGGCGGTCGGGTTCCGCCGGGCGGGGGTGTACCGCGAGGTCGGGTACAAGAACGGGCAGTGGATCGATGTCGGGCATTGGCAGTGTGAGTTGAACGAACCGGCGGTGCCGCCGGTGGAGCCGAAGCGGTTTGCGGATGTTGGGGTTGTGCGGGGGTAAAGCCTTCCTTGGGGTGGCATTGACCGTCGTCGGAGTGGCGAACCCTGGCGGAGGCCACCACCCCGGCGAAGGCCGGGGCCCAGTTGGGGAACGTCGCTGACGTGCGCTGCGCTCCGTTACTCCAACCTTTCCAACTGGGCCCCGGCCTTCGCCGGGGTGGTTTGGGGTGTTGGGTAGTGCTTTGCCAACCGACGGAGACCAGCCTCAGCATCAGAACGAGTAAGAGCGGGTCGTCCGTTCAAGTCCAACCACCAGCACTCCCCTCCTTGTTCTCCCGCGAAGGCGGGAGCCCAGACTGGGTCCCCGCCTTCGCGGGGACACAAACTGTTAGCGCGCGCGAAGTTAGCGGCGTCCACCATACGCAGGCAGCGCCAGATGAAAGCGAATCGCGGCCGCCCTCAACGTGAACCCTGCACTCGCCGCGATCACCGCCGCCAAGGCAAGCGGCACGCCCAGCAACACCAGCCCGACATAACTCGCCGCCGCGAGCGCCGCTGCGGTCACGTACAATTCCGGCCGCATTAGGATCGACGGCTCTCCCGCGAGCACGTCGCGGATGATACCGCCGACGCACGCCGTCATCACCCCCATCAGCGCCGCCGGTACCGGCGGCACGCCGTAGCCGAGCGCCTTCGCCGCGCCGTACACCGCATACGCTGCCAGCCCGACCGCATCGAACCAGCCGAGCGCCTCGTCCTTCCACCAGCGCTCGGGCGTCACCCAGATCAGCAGCGCCACGCCCAGGCACATGCTCGCCGCCCGCGCGTCGTGGACCCAGAACACCGGCGCGCCGATCAGCAGGTCGCGCACGGTGCCGCCGCCGACGCCGGTGATCAGCCCGAAGAACACGAGCGTCACGAACGTCTGGCCTCGCTTGGCGGCCGCCAGCGCACCTGAAGCGGCGAACACGGCCAAGCCCGCGAGGTCGAACCACGGCGCGGCGACGGGCAGGATCTCGACGGGCAAGGGCACGGGCAACATCGCGGCGGCGTAACCGGCCTGCCATCCAGCGTAAAGCGGGACCGCGGAATGACGTCGCTCGTGCCGAAAACGCAGTGGCTCGAATACCGGCAGCGAAGATGAACGCCAGCATGAACGCGGTGTTGTTTTCGGTTCATGCAACTGGCGGTATAGGGACATCGTTACATCAGCAGATCAATTCACTAGGGAGTTACACGATGCGTAAGTTCGTTCTGGCCATGGGCCTCAGCGCAATGGTCCTGCCGACCGTCCTCGTTCCCGTGTCGGCCGCCGATGCGCGCGATCGTCGCGAATGGCGTGGTCGTGACGGTCGGGTCTATTGCAAGAAGAACAACGGCACGACCGGCACGATCATCGGCGGCGTCGGCGGCGCATTGCTCGGTCGCACGGTCGACACCCGCGGCGACCGCACGGTCGGCACGCTGGGCGGCGCAGTCCTCGGCGGTCTCGCTGGTCGCGCGATCGACAAGGGCACGAGCAACAACAACCGTCGTTGCCGCTGACACTCATCGGCTAAATCAATGCCGCTATTTCGGTAGTTGCGCGTTGTGGAAGGGCGTCGTGGGAAACCGCGGCGCCTTTTTTCTTGTCCGATGAAGGATCAAAACGATGACCACACGCAGCGGTTCGGCAAAGTATGAAGGCCTCGGCAAGAGCGGCAAGGGCCATGTCTCGACCCAGTCGGGCGTGCTGTCCGACAGCCCGTACGGCTTCAACACGCGGTTCGAGAACGAGCCCGGCACCAACCCCGAGGAGCTGATCGCGGCCGCGCATGCATCGTGCTTCACGATGGCGCTGAGCTTCGCGCTCGCCGGCAAGGGGTATGAGGCGGGGACGCTCGAGACGTCCGCCAAGGTGACGCTTGACAAGGATGGCGACGGGTTCAAGATCACCAAGTCGGCGCTGACGCTGAACGCCAAGGTCGATGGCATCTCGAAGGAAGAGTTCGAGGCGATCGCCGCGGACGCCAAGGCGAACTGCCCGGTTTCGAAGGTACTCAACGCCGAGATCACGCTGGAGCATAATCTCGCCGCATAACCGCGGGTAATTATCGCAATCAGGAGGGCCCGGTGGAAACGCCGGGGCCCTTCTTGCGTCAGATGATGCCGCCGCCGAGACTGAGGCGGAGCGCGAAGATGATGATCAGGACGATGTTGAGATTGCGGCCGCCGCTGCTCGACGACAGCGCGCCGACCGCGGCGCCGACGATGCCGATCGGGATGACGAGCCAGTTCATCCAGCCGAGCAGCGGGATGAACGCGACGAGGCCTAGCACCAGGGTGACGAGGCCGATGAGGATCGAGACGATGTTCAGCATAGAGTGAACATGGCGAGTCGCATGGGTTCGGGCAAGATCGGCGTCACGCGCTCGACTCGGGACATGCGGAAAACGCTTTCTTCACCGTCTTTCGCGCATAGGATGGCGGTGATGAGTTTTCCCCCTGCGCCCCGCCCCTGATCCTTTTGCCGCTTGCGCTGGCCGCGTGCGACCGGTCGTCGACCGACCAGCAGGATCTCAACAGCCTCGATGCCGAGCTAACCAACGGCGCGGTGCGCGATCCGGCGCTGACGTCGTCGCTGGGGGGAGATCATGGTCGATCCGCGGCTGGCGCAGTCGTCGAACACCGATGCGGTGCGGCCACCGCCTCGGCCGGATAGTGGCGCAGTGCCGCCGGAAGGTCCGCTCAAGGCCGATCCGGTCGATCCGCGGACGCTGAAGCGCGCGCCGACGGCGTCGAACGACTGTCCGGAGTGCAAGACCGCGAACGGTGCGCTGACGCTGGGGGCATTGGCGGAGCGGCAGACGACGCCGAATGCGGGAGTCTGTGCGCAGAAGATCGGCTATTCGGCGGGGTGGGCGAACCGGTTGCCGGCGGACCTGCCGCTGTATCCGGCCGCGCGGCTGACCGAGGCTGCGGGGGCGGATCGCGACGGGTGTCGGTTGCGCGTGGTGAGTTTTGCGAGCGCTGCGCCGATGCAGAAGATGCTCGACTGGTATTTTACGAAGGCGACCGCGGCGGGGTATTCGGCTGGGCATAGCACGGACGGCAAGCAGCATGTGCTGGGCGGGGTTCGGGGAACGACGCTTATGTGGTGTATGTGACGGCGCGGGCTGGTGGCGGGAGCGATGTGGATCTGGTTTCCAACGCCGGGCGGTGAGTTCGCCAGCTAGAGGCACCACCCCGGCGGAGGCCGGGGCCCAATTGGAAAGGCTGATGTAATTGAGCGCCGTGCTCCGTTAGCGACGTCCCCCAATTGGGCCCCGGCCTTCGCCGGGGTGGTGGTGTGTTGGGGTGGCGTCGTTTTCCCTCTCCTTGTTCTCCCGCGAAGGCGGGAGCCCAGACTGGGTCCCCGCCTTCGCGGGGAAACACTTTGGGACAGGCTCGCACGATGATCTCGAAGTAACCCTGACGAAGCGCACACCCCTACCTCCAACCCCACCTTTCCGTTTTGCCCAATTCACGCTAGGGCGCGAGAATGCTTCCCCTTCTCTATGTCATGGTCGGTGGTGCGGTCGGATCCGGCGCGCGCTATCTGACTGGCCGCGCGATGCTGTCGTTGCTCGGCCCCGACTATCCCTTTGGTACGCTTGCCGTGAATTTGATCGGTGGGTTGCTGATGGGGGTGCTGGTTGGCGTGCTTGCCCGCAATACCGCTGCGGAAACGTGGCGGCTGTTGCTCGGCGTAGGCGTATTGGGGGGATTCACGACGTTTTCGGCGTTCTCGCTGGACGTCGTCACGATGATCGAGCGAGGCGCGATCGGCGTCGCGTTCGGGTATGTTTTGGTGTCGGTGATCGGTTCGGTCGCCGCGTTGTTCGCGGGTCTCTCCGCAGTAAGGGCCGTCGCATGACTGCGGGCAAAAGCGATAGCGATTCCGGCTTTCGGGAATTCAACGTCGGGTTCGACGATGACGGCATCCGGCTGGACCGGTGGTTCAAGCGGCATCTGCCGGATACGAGCTTCACGACGGTGGCGATGTGGGCGCGCACCGGGCAGCTCCGCGTCGATGGCGCGCGTGCGACGCCGGGCGACCGCATCGCGGCGGGCCAGATGCTCCGCGTCCCGCCGCCCGAGGCCGACAAGGCCGCTGCGGACGTGGATAAGCCCAGGCGCGTCCGCGAACGCGTGATCCTGTCGGACGAGGAAACCGAACTCGCGCAATCCATGGTCATCCACAAGGATTTCCAGGCGTTCGTGCTGAACAAGCCGCCGGGTCTCGCCACGCAGGGGGGCACCAAGACGACGCAGCATGTCGACGGGCTGCTCGACGGATTGCAGTACGACAATGAGGGGCGGCCGAAGCTGGTCCACCGGCTCGACAAGGACACCTCCGGCGCCTTGCTGGTGGCGCGGACGTCGCGCGCGGCGGCGTTCTTTGCGAAGGCGTTTTCGGGGCGGACCGCGCGGAAAGTCTATTGGGCGCTGGTGGTAGACGTGCCGTCGATCGAGGACGGCATGATCGAGCTGCCGATCGCCAAGCAGCCGGGCACCGGCGGCGAGAAGATGCACGTCGACGAGGCCGAGGGCGCGCCCGCGCGGACGCGGTACCGGGTGATCGAGCGTGCGGGCAACCGTGCTGCGTGGGTCGAGTTGCAGCCGTTTACCGGGCGGACACACCAGTTGCGCGTGCACATGGCGGCGATCGGGCATCCGATCGTTGGCGATGGCAAGTACGGTGGGGCCGCTGCGTTCCTGACGGGCGGGATCTCGCGGAAAATGCATCTGCACGCGCGGCGGATCAAGGTGGATCATCCGGATGGCGGATCGATCGACGTTACGGCCGAGCTGCCGACGCATTTCGCCGAGAGCCTCAAGCAATTGGGCTTCGAGGAGAAGCTGGGCGACGATCTGGTGCTCGACGAGAAGACCGCGCCGACGCGCGAGCAGATGAAGTCGCGGGCCAAGGCGCATGCGAAGTCGGTGCGGAAAGATCGTAAGGGTGAGCGGCGTGGGCGTGGGGTTGTCGAGGAGAAGGCTACGGGCAAGCCTGCGCCGAAGACGGGTGGGCCTCGGACCGGGGCTGGGTCGAAGTTCGGAGCGCCGCGGAGCGGGCCTCGGGTTGAAGGCGCCAAGCCTGCTGGGCGCGGGCGTCCGGGTGGAACTGGTAAGCCGGGTCCGCGGAGTGGGCCTGGGACCCGGTAGTTGGTGACTGCCGCCTAACGTGCCCTCACCCTTCCCACGGCCAAGCGGCCGCGGGCCCCTTCCCTCCCTCGAGGGGAGAGGGAGAAATGGTCAGACTGGGCGCTCAGGCCTAACCATTGCCCCACCCCGGCGGAGGCCGGGGCCCAGTTGGGGACGTTGCTAACGAAGGGCGGCGCTCCGTTATTGCCACCTTTCCAACTGGGCCCCGGCCTTCGCCGGGGTGGGGGTGGTTGGTTAGCGGTAGCTGCTTAGCACATACCGTTCCCCCGCGAAGGCGGGGGTCCAGGGGCTACGACCGTAACGCTGCTTGGTCCTGGGCCCCCGCCTTCGCGGGGAACTAGGTGAGCGCAGTTAGCCTACTTCAGCCAGCCCAGTAGCAACCGCCGCACGCCCTCCGTCACCGTCCCGAACACGATGTGCGACGCTGCACTGTAGAGATGCGTCGTCGGCGCAGTGTTCCACGGCGCATCGCCAAGCCCCACCGCCGGCACCGCCGCCTCGTCGAGCAACGCCGTCGTCGCCGCGGCGAACGCGGTGCCGTAGCCCGCGGTCACCGAAGGCCGGTATTCCGCCGCCACCGCGTAGGCGATCCCCAGCCCTGCCCCGAGCGCATAATGCACGACCTGTCCGGCGAGCGGCTTGCGATCGTCGGGGATGTCGTGGCCGACCACCGCCTGCGACACCTTGTCTGCCGCCTTCTCCGTCGCCGGTTCCGCATCGCTATCCGATGAGGACAGCGCGGCAATGCCGGCCTGGAACAGGTCCATCGCCAATGACGCGGCCAAGCCGGCGACGAGTCCCGCAGCGGCGGCGGCCCAGATGTTCGGGGTGTCGATCGGTGCGTGCGCCATCGTTGTGTCTCCAGAGCTATCCGACACGAACCGTTCGCAGGCGCGCGCGTTCCGGTTTGGCGTTTCCTCGCGTGCATGCGTGATCTACGAGGCGGCGATGCGTTGGAAAATCTCATGATCCGTCTTGCCGTGTTCGATTGCGACGGGACGCTCGTCGACAGCCAGGCCAATATCTGCGTCGCATGCGAGCGTGCGTTCGAGGGGGCCCGGCTGACCCCGCCGCCGCGCGCGGACATTCGGCGGATCGTCGGGCTTAGCCTCGTCGAGGCGATGCAGGTGTTGCTGCCGGAGGCGGACGACGCGCTGCATCGATCGCTCGCCACCGACTACAAGAACGCGTTCCATGCGATGCGGGCGAGTGGCGAACTTGCCGACGAGCCGCTGTTCGAGGGGATCGCCGAAGTGCTGGGAACGCTCGCCAATGACGGCTGGGCGCTCGGCGTGGCGACGGGGAAGTCCGACCGCGGGCTCGCGCATATCCTTACCGCGCACGGGATCACCGAGCGGTTCGTGACGTTGCAGACCGCGGACCGGCATCCGTCGAAGCCCGATCCGGCGATGCTGCTCGCGGCGATCGCGGAGGCTGATGCGAGGGTGGAGACGACCGCGATGATCGGCGATACGAGCTTCGACATGGCGATGGCCCGCGCGGCCGGTGTGCGCGCCGTCGGGGTCGCGTGGGGGTATCACGACGTGCACGAGCTTTCCGATGCGGGGGGCGGATGTCGTCGCGACGGCGGTGCCGGACCTGCTGCACATGGTGGCTACACGATGACCGACGCGGACAAATTGGCACAGCGACGCTGGTTCGTGCTGGTCGCAGTGCGGCTGGCGGGGGTTGCGGGTGCCCTGCTCGGGCTGATCCTGATCGCGCGCGCACATGATCTCGGACCGAAGATCCTCGGGACGGCGATCGTGCTGTCGGCGATGGCGATGATCGCGATCGTGCCGCGCAGTCTGGCGCATCGCTGGCGGAGTCCTGACGCGTGAAGCGGTTCTGGAAAGACGTCGCGATCGATGCGGATCGGGTGGTGACGCTCGATGGCAAGCCGGTGCGGACGCCCGGGCGGCGGCCGCTGGCGTTGCCGAGCGATGCGTTGGCCGAGGCGGTCGCGGCGGAATGGCGCGCGGTTGGGGAGACGATCGATCCGCGGACGATGCCGCTGACGGGCTTGGCGAACGCGGCGACCGATCCGATCGCGAACGATCCTGCGCAGTTCGCCGCGCGGCTGGCGGCGTATGGCGAGAGCGACCTGCTCTGCTACCGCGCGGAGGGGCCGCCTCTGCTGGTCGAGCGGCAGGCGGCGTCCTGGGATCCGCTGCTGACGTGGGCACGGGGGCGGTACGACGTGACGTTCGCGGTGACGGCGGGCGTGATGCACGTCGCGCAACCGGACGCGACGGTGGCACGGCTGCATGAGGCGGTGGCGGCGTATGACGATTTTCGGTTGGCGGGGTTGTCGCCGGTGGTGACGTTGACCGGGTCGCTGGTGATCGGGCTGGCGTTGATCGAGGGCGAGATCGATGCGGATGCGGCCTGGGCGGCCGCGGGGATCGACGAGGACTGGTCGGTCGAGATGTGGGGCGAGGACTGGCAGGCGACTCAGTTGCGCGAGTTGAAGCGCGAGGAGTTCGGGGTCGGGGTAGAGTTTCTGGGGCTACTCTAACCCCCCTCCCTGAAAGGGAGGGGGTTGGGGGTGGGTTGGCCTGTTGTCTGACGCGGCGATCCCCCAGCGGCCGACCCACCTCCGGCCCCTCCCTTTCAGGGAGGGGTGAAGACTAGCGGGTCAGCCTGCGAATGAAGCCAATCAACCCGGTCTGCCGCGAACGCTTGAGGCGTTCCGCGGCCAGGATCGTCTTCACCCCGCGGATGCAGCTGTCGACGTCGTCGTTGACCAGCACGTAATCATAGCCGTCCCAGTGGCTGACCTCGTTGGCCGCGCGCGACATGCGGGCCTCGATCACCTCGGTCGAGTCGGTGCCGCGGCTAGTCAAGCGGCGGTGGAGTTCTTCCATCGAGGGCGGGAAGATGAAGACGCGGACGACGTCGCCGCCGGCGATCTGGAACAGCTGTTGCGCGCCCTGCCAGTCGATGTCGAACAGCACATCCTTACCGGCGGCAAGTAGTTCCTCGACCTGCGCGCGCGGCGTGCCGTAGCGGTGGTTGAAGACGTGCGCCCATTCGAGGAACTCGTCCTTCGCGACCATGTCGCGAAAGCCCTCGAGGTCGGTGAAATGGTAATCTTTCCCATCGACTTCGCCGGGTCGCACCGACCGGGTGGTGACCGAGACCGACATTTCGAGTTCGTGCTCGTCCGCGAGCAATCTGCGCGCGATGGTCGACTTGCCGGCACCGGACGGTGAGGACAGGACGAACAGGACTCCGCGACGACGGAAACCATGCGGGTCGGACGGAAGTGTGTGGGGCATGCGCGCCCTTGCCGCGGACCGCATATGGGCGTCAACCCATGCGCGGCCCGCGCGTGGTATTACGAAGGCGGATTAATAGCCGGCCTTGCGGGCCTTGTTACGGTCATACGCCTTCTTGGCCGCATATCCGCCGCCGAGGATCATGCTGAGCGGGCCCATGCGACGCATCAGGCCCATCGCCACGACGCCCTTCACTGCGCCCGAAGCGCCGCCCGAACCGTCGCGACGGCCCATCTCGCGGCCGACCAATGCGCTGATAATACGTCCGATCATGCTTCTGACTCCCCGAAAACCTGGTCCTTGAGTTCCGCTGCACCGCGCAGCACTGCCCAGCCGATCGCGTATGTCACGGCTAGCGGCACGACGATCTTGAGTACGTTGGCGGTGATCGCACCGATGATCGCGCCGTCCGCGTTGCCGTCGTCGCCGCTGAGCGAGTCGATGCCTGCGCCGATCAGCGCGCCTATGGTCGTTGCGCCCACGTAATTTCTCCTGTCCGTGTGGCGGCTTAGCGTTTGACAAGGGATTGGGTTCCCGCGCGCCACCACCATCCGTCATCCTGACGAAAGTCAGGACCAGGATTGCCCAGCAGGCCGATCGTGGCTCTGGGTCCTGACTTTCGTCAGGATGACGGAATGAGCGCGGAAGGTCAGCGGCCGAGCATCGATTCGGGTTTGACGACGCGGTCGAAGGTTTCGGCGTCGACCAGGCCCAGCGCGAGCCCGGCTTCCTTAAGCGTCAGCCCTTCGGCGTGCGCGTATTTGGCAATCTTTGCGGCGGCGTCGTAGCCGATCTCGGGTGCTAGTGCAGTTACCAGCATCAGCGAGCGGTCGAGCAATTCCGCGATGCGGCCTCGGTTGGGTTCGATGCCGTCGACGCAGCGCTCCGCGAACCCTTCCATCGCCGTCGCCAGCAGGTCGATCGAGCGGAGGACGTTGGCGCCGATCAGCGGCTTGAACACATTCAGTTCGAGATGGCCCTGCATGCCGCCGACCGTCACCGCGACGTGGTTGCCCATCACCTGGCCGGCGACCATCGTCAGCATCTCGCACTGCGTCGGGTTCACCTTGCCGGGCATGATCGAGCTGCCGGGCTCGTTCGCGGGAAGGTCGATCTCACCGAATCCGCAGCGGGGGCCCGGAGCCGAGCAGGCGGATATCGTTGGCGATCTTGGTCAGCGCGACCGCCAGCGTGTTGAGCGTGCCCGACAGGTGGACGAGCGGGTCGTTCGACGCGAGCGCCTCGAACTTGTTGCGCGCGCTGACGAACGGCAGGACGGTGATCTGCGCGAGTTCATGCGCGATCGCGTCACCGAACCCGGCAGGCGCGTTGAGGCCGGTGCCGACCGCGGTGCCGCCCTGCGCGAGGATGACCATGCCGTGGCTGATCGCAGGCTCGATCCGGTGTCGACAGCGATCGAGCTGGTTCGCATAGCCGGAGAATTCCTGACCGAGCGTCAACGGGGTCGCGTCCTGGAGATGGGTGCGGCCGATCTTGACGATGTCGTCCCAGGCGTTGGCCTTGGCGTCGAGCGCGGCGTGCAATTTGTCGAGCGCGGGGATCAGGCGATGCGTGGTGGCGATCGCGGCGGCGATGTGGAGCGCGGTCGGGAAGCTGTCGTTGGACGACTGGCTCATGTTGACATGGTCGTTGGGGTGGACGGGGGACTTGCCGCCGCGGGTGCCGGTGAGGACTTCGTTGGCGCGGCCGGCGATGACCTCGTTGGCGTTCATGTTCGACTGCGTGCCGCTGCCGGTCTGCCAGATGACGAGGGGGAACTGGTCGTCGAGCTTGCCGTCGATGACTTCCTGCGCGGCGGAGTCGATGGCGGTGGCGATGGCTTCGTCGAGGCCGTGCGACCGGTTTACGCGAGCGGCCGCTTGTTTGACGAGGGCGAGGGCGTGGACGATCTCGATCGGCATGCGTTCGCGGGTGGCGAAAGGGAAGTTCTCGATCGAGCGTTCGGTTTGGGCGCCCCAGTATGCGGTGGCGGGGACTTCGATCGGGCCGATCGTGTCGGTTTCTGTGCGGGTGGTCATGGGGGGTCAACCTTCCGGGGCTTGCGTGGGATCCCTCGCCCCTCCGGGGGAGAGGGGAGGGAGGAGCCGTAGGCGACGGAAGGGAGAGGGGCCGTTGGGATGAACCGTACCGAGCCTCACTCCCCTCTCCCTTCCCACCGCAAGTGCGGCGGGCCCCTTCCCCCTCTCCCCGTAGGGGCGAGGGAGTTTGGGTCACTTCTTCCGCTTGAAATCCACGGCTACGACGTTGGAGCCGTCTTCGATCGGCACCGCGGTCGGGCCGTCGTTCTCAGCTTCGTCGTGGTCGCCGAGCGCGTCGTCCGCACCCTCCTGCGCCTGGAAGCGGAGTTCGAAGCTTACCGCGGGATCCTGGAACGCGGTGATCGCCGAGTATGGGATCACCAGCTTCGACGGGACCTGATTGAACGACAGCCCGATCGAGAAGCGCTCGTCGTCGACGATGAGGTCCCAGTAGCGGTTCTGCATGACGATCGTCATCTCGTCCGGGAAACGCTCGATCAGGCGCTTGGGGATGTCGACTCCCGGCGCCTGCGTCTTGAAGGTGATGTAGAAATGATGCTCGCCGGGAAGCCCGCCGGCCTCCGCGACGGAGCCGAGCACGCGGCCGACCACGGCACGCAGGGCTTCTTGTACGATCTCGTCGTACGGAATCAGGCTATCGGGCAGTCCATCGGTCATATCCCTTGGGTAGCGCCATTCGGATGCCGGTCAAGATTGCATGCGTCGTGGCGGACGTTTTGTGGGGGGTGGCATGCGCACCGCCACGATCACCCGCTCCACCGCCGAGACGGCGATCGACGTCACCGTGAACCTCGATGGGACCGGCGTGTACGACGTCGAGACCGGGGTCGGTTTCTTCGATCACATGCTCGAACAATTGTCGCGCCACTCGCTGATCGATCTCCGCGTACGGACCAAGGGCGACCTGCACATCGACGAGCACCATACGGTGGAGGATACCGGCATCGCGATCGGCCAGGCGTTCGCGCAGGCGCTTGGCGATAAACGCGGCATCGCGCGGTACGGCGATGCGTTGTCGCCGATGGACGAGACGCTGACTCGCGTTGCGCTGGATATTTCCGGGCGACCCTGGCTGGTTTGGAAGGACCTGTTCTCGCAGAAGCGTCTGGGCGGGATGGATACGGAGATGTTCGAGCATTTCTTCCACAGCTTTGCGCAGGCGGCGGGGATCACGCTGCATGTCGAGACGCTGTACGGGTCGAACAACCACCACATCGCCGAGGCGGCGTTCAAGGGTGTCGCGCGCGCGCTGCGGACCGCGATCGAGATCGATCCGCGCAAGGCCGACGCGATTCCGTCGACCAAGGGGATCTTGTGAGCGAGCCGTTTGCGCGGACCGACGCGCCGTTGTGCGTGGTCGTACTGACCTACGTCGCGCCACTGGACGCGATCGATGCGCAGATGAAGGAGCACGTTGCATGGCTCGCCAAGGGCTATGCGGAAGGCGTGTTCCTGGCGTCGGGTAGGCAGATTCCGCGTACCGGCGGCGTCATCCTGATCCGTGGCGAGAAGGCGGCGGTCGAGGCGGTGGTTGCGACCGATCCGTTCGTGAGCGGCGGACTTGCGACGCCTGAGATCACCGCGTTCACCGCGAGCATGGTCCTGCCGGGGATTGCGGAGTTGCTGGCGTGACGCTCGCGCTGATCGATTACGGTGCGGGGAATCTGCATTCGGTCGAGAACGCGTTGCGGACGGCTGGGTGTGTCGATCTGATCGTGACGTCTGACGCCGATGTCGTTGCGAAGGCTGAGCGAATCGTGTTGCCAGGGGTCGGGGCTTATGGCGCTTGTGCAGCGGCTTTGCGTGCTGTGCCGGGGATGGTCGAGGCGCTGAACCGACGGGTGCGCGACGAGGGTACGCCGTTTCTCGGCATTTGCGTCGGCATGCAGTTGATGGCCGATGCGGGGGAAGAGATGGGAACGCATGCAGGGCTCGGCTGGGTTTCGGGGCGCGTGCGCAGGCTCGAGCCAGGGACGATGGAGGCGAAGGTGCCGCATATGGGCTGGAACGACGTCGTTCCGTCCGTCGCGCATCCACTGATCGAGCCGGGCGAGGCGTATTTCCTGCATAGCTTCGCGTTCGAAGGCGCCGACGTCCTTGCGACCACCGATCATGCCGGTCCCGTCACAGCAGCGATCGGCCGCGACACGATGATCGGTGTGCAGTTTCACCCTGAGAAGAGCCAGCGCTACGGCCTGGCCTTGCTCGAACGTTTCCTGGAGTGGCGGCCGTGAGCCTGATTATCTTTCCTGCGATCGACCTCAAGGCGGGTCAGGTGGTGCGTCTCGCCGAGGGCGATATGGACCGGGCGACCGTGTACGGCGACGATCCGGCGGCGCAGGCGATGTTGTTCGCCGAGGCGGGCGCGGAGCATCTGCATGTGGTCGACCTCGATGGCGCGTTTGCGGGAGCTTCGGTCAACGGCGATGCGGTGCGGTCGATCGTGGCGCAATTTCCGGGGCATGTGCAGCTTGGCGGCGGCATCCGGACGCGGGCTAGCGTCGAGGGCTGGTTCGATCTGGGCGTGTCTCGCGTGGTGATCGGGACGGCGGCGCTGGAGGACCCCGAGTTCGTGCGCGGCGTGGCGAAGGATTTTCCGGGCGGGATCGTCGTCGCGGTGGACGCGAAGGACGGCATGGTCGCGACCAAGGGCTGGGCGGACGTGTCGACCACGAGCGCGGTCGATCTGGCGCGGCGGTTCGAGGATGCGGGGGGTGGCGTCGCTGCTGTTCACCGATGTCGGGCGCGACGGGATGCTGAAGGGGTGCAACGTCGAGGCTACGGTCGATCTGGCGCGGTCGGTGGACATTCCGGTGATCGCTAGTGGCGGGGTGAAGGGGATTGCTGAGATCCACGTGCTGGCTTTGCATGTGCGGGATGGTGTCGAGGGCGTCATTACCGGGCGGGCGTTGTACGACGGGCGGCTCGATCTCGCGGCGGCTTTGAGCGTGGCTAAGGCCGCATGATGGTTCACGCGGAGACGCGGAGACGCGGAGATAGTGGTTTCGCGCAGAGGCGCGGAGTACGCAGAGCGACTTGTGGCGCCGCAGGCAGGGATTTGTTCACGCAAAGGCGCAAAGGCGCGAAGAGTGAGCAAAAGGTAGGTCTGCCTCACTCTCTTACTCTTCGCGCCTTTGCGCCTTCGCGTGAATCATTCTTAGCGGCTCCGCCGCGTCTCCGCGTCTCCGCGTCTCCGCGTGAACAAAACCTACGGCGCAGCGCATGACGGTCCGCGCGCGCGTCATTCCGTGTCTCGACGTTGCCGATGGGCGCGTGGTGAAGGGCGTGAACTTCGTCGAACTGCGCGATGCGGGCGATCCGGTCGAACAGGCGCGGGCGTATGATGCGGCCGGGGCGGACGAACTGTGTTTCCTGGATATCGGTGCCTCCCATGAGGGTCGGGGGACGATCCCTCGACGTCGTGCGACGGACTGCGGCGGTGTGCTTCATGCCGTTGACGGTCGGCGGCGGTGTACGGACGGCGGACGATGCGCGCGCACTGTTGCTGGCGGGGGCGGACAAGGTGGCGGTCAATTCCGCGGCGGTGGAGCGGCCGGAACTGGTGGCGGATATCGCGGAGCGGTTCGGCAGCCAGTGCTGCGTCGCGAGTGTCGATGCGCGGCGTTCCGGTGAAGGGTGGGAAGTGTTCACGCATGGCGGTCGGCGCGCGACCGGGATCGATGCGATCACGCATGCGCTGAAGCTTGCCGAACTGGGCGCGGGCGAATTGCTCGTCACGTCGATGGACCGTGACGGCACGCGCAGTGGTTACGACCTCGACCTGATCCGGGCGATTTCCGACCGGGTGAGCGTACCCGTGGTGGCGAGCGGTGGGGTCGGTGGGCTCGACGATCTGGTGGCAGGGATCCGCGACGGGCATGCGAGCGCAGTGCTAGCGGCGTCGATCTTCCATTTCGGGCAGGCATCGATCGGCGATGCGCACGCCGCGCTGGCGGCGGCGGGGGATTCCCGTGCGCTCGCCGATGCGTCCGGCCTGATCTAATGATCGCACTGCCCTTCCTCGCGGTGCAATCGGGGCATAGCGGCATCGTTCATCCCCGCACCGGGCCCGAACTGTCGGACATCGCACTCTTCGGGTTTGCAGCGATCGGCGTGTGGCTGGTGCGGCGGGCGTTGCGGAAGCGGTTCGCGAAGACCAAACGACCCGCAGAGGATTGACCCGCCTGCGCACCTGCTCCAGCACGCCGCGCATGGACCCCGTATTCGACCGCCTCGAGGCGACCATCCGCGCGCGTCGCGATGCGCCCGCCGACACCTCGTACACCGCGAGCCTGTTCGCCAAGGGCCGCCCCAAGATCGCGCAGAAGCTCGGCGAGGAAGCCGTCGAGACGGTGATCGCGGCGTGCTCGGGCGATGAGGCGAGCATCGTGCCGGAAGCGGCGGACCTCATGTTCCATCTGGCCGTGTTGCTGGCGGATGCAGGGGCTGAGCCTCGACGACGTGCGCGCGGAACTGGAGCGGCGCGAGGGTGTCGGCGGACTGATCGAGAAGGCTGGGCGGACGGGCTGACCTGCTCCCCTTCCGCTTGCGGGAGGGGTCGGGGGAGGGCATGACGCACATGCTCCGCCGGGATCGGGATGGCCAAGCCCCCCCCCTAACCCCTCCCGCAAGCGGGAGGGGAATATATGCCGATCGACGCCACGCAGCCTTATGACGACCAGAACATCTTCGCGAAGATCCTGCGCGGCGAGATCCCGTCGAAGCGGGTCTATGACGACGACTTCGCGATCGCCTTCCATGACATCAATCCGCAAGCGCCGACGCACCTGCTCGTGATCCCCAAGGGTGCGTACGTGTCCTGGGACGATTTTTCCGCGCGTGCGCCAGACGCCGAGATCGCCGGATTCATCCGTGCGGTGGGCACCGTCGCACGCGCTGCGGGACTCGTCGAACCCGGCTATCGGCTACTCGCGAACATCGGGCAGGACGGACACCAGGAGGTGCCGCATCTGCATGTTCATGTCTTCGGCGGGCGCCCGCTCGGGCCGATGCTGGCGCGATAGGCCAGCTTCACCGCACTAAAGGATTGCGCGTAATAAAATTGCCATTAGGCTCGGGCGCTTGAGCAAAGGGGGCCATTTGACCCGGCCCTCGCTATCCCCGGGGGACACCGCGTTGATTTTTGGTCGCGTAAAATCGCTGGATGCCATTCTGGCGACGGCAGAGAAAAAGGGTCTGGCGCGAACGCTCAGCGCGTTCCAGCTGACTTTGCTGGGCGTCGGCGCGGTGATCGGCACGGGTATCTTCGTGCTGACCTCCGAAGCCGCGCAGAAGGCCGGGCCGGGCATGTTGCTGAGCTTCGTCGTCGCGGGCTTCGTCTGCGCGGTCGCGGCGCTCTGCTATTCCGAACTCGCGTCGATGGTGCCGGTGTCGGGCTCGGCCTACACCTATACCTATGCGGTGACGGGTGAGCTGCTCGCGTGGATGGTCGGCTGGGCACTGATCCTTGAATATGCGGTCGGCGCTAGCGCGGTCGCAGTCGGGTGGTCGAACCATCTGGCCGGGCTGCTCGACGGGATCGGCTTCCACATTCCCAACGGGTTGCGCAACGCCGATGCGCTGATGGCGAACGTCCAGGTCGCGTTCGGCGCGACGCCCAACGCCGATCTGCAGACCGCGATGACGGTCGGTGGGTTCATCAACCTGCCCGCGGTGATCGTCATCGCACTCGTCACGTGGCTGCTGGTGGTGGGCACGACCGAGAGCGCGCGCGTCAATGCGGTGCTGGTGCTGATCAAGATCGCCGCGCTGACTGCGTTCATCGCGCTGACGATTCCGGTGCTGAAGGCGGATAATTTCCATCCGTTCCTGCCCTACGGCGTCGGCAACCCGTTGGCTCGTCGGGCGTCGGCGTGCTGGGTGCGGCGGCGTCGATCTTCTTCGCCTATGTCGGCTTCGACGCGGTCTCGACCGCGGCCGAGGAAACCAAGAACCCGCAGCGCAACGTGCCGATCGGGCTGATCGCCAGCCTCGGCATCTGTACGCTGTTCTACCTGCTGGTCGCATCAGGCGCGATCGGTGCGATCGGCGCGAACCCGGTGACGACCGCCGATGGCGGCATCCTGGCACCGGGCTCCGCCGAGATGGCCGGACGTTGCGCGGCTATCGTCGCCGGTGGCGCGATGGAGCCATTGGTCTGCTCGAAGGAAGCGCTCGTCCACGTGCTTCAGGTCATCAACTGGCCGATCATGGGTCGCCTGGTCGGCCTCGCCGCGGTGCTGGCGCTGCCGTCGGTCGTGCTGATGATGATGTTCGGCCAGACCCGCGTGTTCTTCACGATGGCGCGCGACGGTTTGTTGCCGGCCAAGCTCGCGTCGATCCATCCTAAGTTCCGCACGCCACACGTCGTCACGGTCGTGACGGGTATCGCCGCGGCGATCGCGGCGGCTGTGCTGCCGGTAGGCAAGCTCGCCGATTATTCGAACGCTGGGACGTTGTTCGCGTTCATGATGGTGGCGATCTCGGTGATGGTGCTGCGCAAGACCGATCCCGGCCGCAAGCGTCCGTTCCGCACGCCGGCGGTGTACATCGTTGCACCGCTCGCGATCATCGGTTGCGTCGGGCTGTATCTGTCGCTGCCGCTGACGGCCAAGCTGGTGCTGCCGGGTTGGGGCGCGATCGGGTTGGCAATATACTTCTTGTATAGCCGCTCGCGCAGTCATGTCGGGCTGGGGCTCGACGATGGTGTAGCCGAGGATGACCGGACGCCTCCGGGCAGCCACTGATCGAGCCCAAGAAAAAGGGCCGCGGGAGGAAACTCCCGCGGCCCTTTATGCCTTCGCACCAAGCTTGTTCTCCCGCAAAGGCGGGAGCCCAGTCTGGGTCCCCGCCTTCGCGGGGACACGTGCCTCAGCCGATGTGCTTGGCGGCGAGCGCCTTCATGTCGACCATCGGGCGGGCGCCGACGTGGCTGATGATCTCGGCTGCGCAGACCGCGCCGAGCTTGAGCGATGCGTGCAGGTCGTAGCCCTGCGCCTGACCGTGGAGGAACCCCGCCGCGAACAAATCGCCGGCGCCGGTGGTGTCGACGACCTTGGCGATCGGCTCGGCCTTGACCTCGGCCCGCGCACCGTTCTGGATCGCGCAGGCGCCGTGCTCGCCGCGGGTGACGACCAGGGTCGGGACCTGGGCGGCAATCTTGGCGACCGCGGCGTCGAAGTCGTCGGTCTCGGCGAGCGCGGCGAGTTCGCTCTCGTTGGCGAACAGGATGTCGATCAGGCCGTCCGACAGCAGCTGGCGGAAATCGCCGCCGTGGCGCGAGATGCAGAACACGTCGCTGAGCGTGAAGGCGACTTTCCGCCCTGCCCCGCGTGCGCAGTCGATCGCGGCGCGCATCGCGGCGCGCGGCTCTTCGGGATCCCAGAGATAGCCTTCGAGATACAGGATCGCGCTGTCGGCGATCATCGCGGTGTCGATCGCCGCGGCGGGGAGGAACTGCCCCGCACCGAGGAACGTGTTCATCGTGCGCTGGCCGTCGGGAGTCACGAAGATCAGGCAGCGGCCGGTGGTCGGGTCGCCGGCGCGGACGGGGGTGGCGAACTCGATGCCGATGCTGCGGACGTCATGCGCGAAGACCTGGCCGAGCTGATCGTCGGCGACCTGGCCGATGAACCCGCATTTGCCGCCGAGCGCGGCGATGCCGGCGACGGTGTTGGCCGCCGAGCCACCGGAGATTTCCATGCCCGGGCCCATCTTGGCGTAGAGCGCATCGGCTTCTTCCGACGAGAACATGAGCTGCATCGAGCCTTTGGCGACGCCGATCTCGGTGATGAACGCGTCGTCGGCGGTGCTGAGGATGTCGACGATGGCGTTGCCGATCGCGACGACGTCGTAAGTGGGTGTGCTCAAGGGGAAACTCCGGGGGTGCGGGAAAGCCCTGCCGTAAATCGCGGGGGGGATTGGTGCAACTGGTGTGGGAGTCGAGGGATGCGCTCTCGCTGTTAGGCGGCAGGCCCTCCGATGGCAGTACCCCCGGCGGAGGCCGGGGCCCAGTTGGAAAGGTGGTTGTAATGAAACGTGATCCGTTATTACCGTCGTTTCCCAACTGGGCCCCGGCCTTCGCCGGGGTAGTGGCTTTGGTTGGGGGGCAGCGGTTACAACTGTTCGGACAGTTAGAGCGGCTCGCGCGGTTCTGACGGTCGTCGCGGCACAAATACCTACATTTCAACCGCACCGTCCTCTCCTGTTCCCCCGCGGACGCGGGGGTCCAGGGTCTCGGGCGGTGGCCTTGGTTTAGCTGGGCCCCCGCATCCGCGGGGGAACGGTGAGGAGCGGTATCCGCAGACGGGCCGACCCGTGACCGCTCGAGTCGCGTTGACCTTCGCCTGCCTCCACGGCATCCCGAGCCATGCTCCGCGCCCTCCCTCCTCTCGCTTGGCCAACTTACCGATCCGCCCGTGCTCCGGGTGTTCGTCAAGTCAATGGTCGTCACGCTGCTCGTCTTCGCGCTGCTCGGTGTCGGCACGTGGTGGGGTACGCAAGCCGCACTGGCTGCGTGGCTCGACTGGCATTCCGGCGAACTCGCGGCCGCGTTCGCGCTGTTCGTCACGATCCTGGCGCTGTGGCTGCTGTTCCGTGCCGTCGCGATCGCGGTCGTCGGGATCTTCGCGGATGAGGTCGTGGAGGCGGTCGAGGCGCGGCATTATCCCGAAGCGCTGGGCACCGCCCGACCGGTGCCATTTGCACGGAGCATCGCGATGGGGCTCCGGTCCGCGGCGCGCGTGGTGCTCGTCAACTTGGTGATGCTGCCCATCTATATCGCGTTGCTCGTCACCGGTGTCGGCACGGCGGCCGCGTTCTTCGTCGTCAATGGCTGGCTGCTGGGGCGCGATCTCGGTGACATGGTTGCGGCACGGCACATGGACGCGGCGGCGATGCGGGGCTGGCGTGCGACGACGCGGCCGGGGCGGTTCGTGCTGGGGCTTGCGAACACCGGGCTGTTCGTGGTTCCGGTCCTCAACATCGCCGCGCCCGTTCTAGGGGCCGCGATGGCGACGCATTACTTCCACAGCCAGTATTCTCGCAAAGGCCGACCATGACGCGATTGACCACTATAGCCGTCGCGCTGACGCTGGGCGGCGGATTGGCCGGCTGCGCGGCCCCGGTCGCAAAACCCGCGGTCGGCCGCCCGGCCGTTCCCTATACCAGTGTCGGGTTGGAGCGCGTGCTGGGCCAGGATGCCGCCGGCCTGACCAAGCTGTTCGGCCAACCCGACGCCGACGTTCGCGAGGGCAGCGCACGGAAGCTTCAGTTCCAGAGCGGGATCTGCGTGCTCGACGCGTATCTGTACCCCAAGGGGTCCGATGCCCCCCCGCGTGACGTATCTCGACGCGCGAGAACCCGACGGGAGCACGATCGACCGTGCGAGTTGCGTCGCGGCGCTGACGCGACGGGAAGGCGGGAAGTAAAGCACGGTCGCGCAGTAGGCTTGCACTTCTGCGGTCAACGCATCCGATAAAGATTAACCGCGCTGACCTCGTCGATGGGCAACGGGAGCGCGAGATCGGTTCACCGTGCCGTCGCGTGAAGCGATCGCATACGACCCGCCGACACTATGGACGTGCGCTCCATCACGCCGCACGACGGCGATCCACCCGGGGGCCGGAGTCAGTGATCGTGTTGAAGACCATGTGGAATATGCCCGCACAGGTAGTGCGCGAGCATGCGGCGAACGAAGAGGACATCGGCAAGTCCGTCGCCAGCGGATCTCTGCAAGAGATGGTCCGGGCGTTCGACGGGTATGACGACGTGGAAGCGGCGGACCTGATCATCCAGTGCGCGGGCCGCGACCGACCGATCACCTGGGACGAAATCCGGGATCTACGGCGTATCGAGGCCAAGAGCGCGGGAGACTGACACACGTCAATATCCTGCTCGTCATGGACTTGGTGCGACGGAGCGTTATGGGCGCCTGGAGACCCGATAGCGAAAGACGATCATGGCAACGACCGTAATTACCCCGAGCGGCCCCGGCGCGATGGAAGCCGGCCTGATTCTCGACGAAGACAGCCAGCGTTTCGTCGTGCTGACGTTCAAGGAACCGGAGGGCGAGCCGACGCTGGTCACCTTCACGGTTCCGATTTTCCAGCATTATGTCGAGCATCTTGTCCGCACTGCCGCATCGGCTGACGATGAGGCGAACTGGGCCATTCCCGGCTGAGCCTAGGCGGCGGGCAACTCGTCCGGAACAGGCCCTGCTTCAGGGCGCTGGCCGCTCCACCTGAGCCTCGGCCAGATACACGCCGAACAGACCTTCGGGATCGGTCCATGCCGCTACCGGTGTCCATCCGCCCGACCGCAGCAGTATCCGGGCGTCGCGCGCGCCGTATTTGTGGCTGTTCTCGGTGTGGATCGTCTCGCCCGCGGTCATTTCGAACGATCGCCCGTCGACGGTGAACGCGACGTCGCGCACCGCCTCCAGGTGCATCTCGATCCGAGCGCGATCATCGTTCCACACCGCCTTGTGGCGGAACGCGTCGACCGGAATTTCGCCGTCCAGTTCGCGGTTGATCCGCTCTAGCAGGTTCAGGTTGAACGCCGCCGTCACGCCCTGCGCATCGTCATACGCGGGCACCAGCACGTCCTCGCCCTTGATCCGGTCCATCCCGATCAACAGCATCGCGCCGACGCCGAGCGATGACCGCATCGCACGCAGCAGATCGACCGCCATCAGCGGGATCATGTTGCCGATCGTCGACCCCGGAAAGAAGCCGAGCTTGGGCGTATCCGCGATGGTCTTCGGCAGGCTCAACGGCCGCATGAAGTCCGCCTCGAACGGTAGTACCAGCAGATCAGGAAACTGCTCGCCCAGCACCTTCGACGACTCCCGCAGGAAATCGCCCGAGATGTCGATCGGCACATAGACCGACGGCGCCACAGCATCGAGCAGGATCGGCGTCTTGGTCGACGATCCCGAACCGAACTCGACCACCGCACGCCCTGCGCCCGCAAGAGTCGCGACTTCGGGGCACGCAGTCTCAAGGATCGAACGCTCGGTCCGCGTCGGATAATATTCGGGCAGATCGGTGATCTTCTCGAACAGCTCCGAGCCGCGCCGGTCGTAGAACCACCGTGCCGGGATCGCCCGCGGGCGCCGCGCAAGGCCGTCCAGCACGTCGGCACGGAATTGCGGGTCGGCGAGCGTCTGCTGGCCGTCCTCGATCTCAGGCTTCAACATCAGATATCTTTCGCGAGACGCACGCCAGTGAACTGCCACCGTTGGTGCGGATAGAAGAAATTACGGTAGCTCGCGCGTGCATGGCCGCGTGGCGTCGCACAGCTGCCACCGCGCAGGATGAACTGCGAGCTCATGAACTTGCCGTTGTATTCGCCGACGGCGCCGGCCGCGGTCACGAACCCGGGATAAGGCCGGTACGCGCTGCCGGTCCACTCCCATACGTCGCCGAAGAACGCCGGGCCATTCGCCGCAGGCCGAGGCTCGACCGGACCCGCCACGTCCATCTGGTTGCCGCCGCGCGCATCATGCGACGCTGCCGCCGCCTCCCATTCGAACTCGGTCGGCAACCGCGCGCCAGCCCAGCTCGCATACGCATCCGCCTCGAAGAAGCTGACATGCGTCACCGGCGCCGCCGGATCGATCGCGCGCCGGCCATCGAGACCGAACCGCGTCCAGCCAGCCTCACCCTGTTCCCAATACAGCGGCGCGACGATGCCCTCGGCCTTCACCCACGCCCAGCCATCCGCCAGCCAATGCCGCGCTTCGCTGTAGCCGCCATCCGCAATGAACGCCGCCCATTCGCCGTTCGTCACGGTCCGGTCGGCGATCGCATGCGGCACAAGCAAGGCGGCGTGACGCGGTCCCTCGCAATCGAACGCGAACCCGTCGCCGTCATGCCCGACCTCGACGATCCCGCTCTCGCGCGCGATCCAGCCGATCGGGCCCGGCATCTCGACCGGCACTTTCCGCGGCGCCGGCCACATCGCGGGCTCCAGCGGGTTCTCAGAAAACATATGGAGAATGTCAGTAACCAGCAGTTCCTGGTGCTGCTCCTCGTGATGACACCCAAGCGCTACCAGTGCCTGCGCATCCGCCGACAACCCGGGCAACGCGTCGAGCAACGCCGCATCGACATGCGCGCGGTACGCCCGTACCTCGTCGAGCGACGGCCGCGTCACCATTCCGCGCCGATCGCGCGCGTGTCGCCGCCCTTCGGCCTCGTAATAGCTGTTGAACAAAAACGGAAACCGCTCGTCGTGCAGCGCATAGCCGGCGACATGATCGCGCAGCACGAAGGTCTCGAAGAACCACGTCGTATGCGCCAGATGCCACTTGGTCGGCGACGCGTCGTCCATCGACTGCACCGTCGCATCGGCATCCGACAATGGCGCGGCCAGCGCCAGCGTCAGCGCACGTACGGCGGAAAAGCGCTCGCTCAAATCCGATGATGGAGCGGCGTTTGGATCAGGACGAACAGGCTGCGGCATCGATTATCCTTCAATGCGTCGCCCGGTACCGCAACGCTCGAACGCCGATCACGCCTGCGCGCGCGTAGCCCCCGGTCGCCATAGAACGTCGCCAGCCCCGTTTTGGTTCACAGCGCGCGATACCACGAACAGGAAATCAGATAGCCGGTTAACATACGCTAATGCCGCGGGATTCAGCGGCATATCGTGCGTCGCCGCGACCGCGGATCGCTCCGCGCGCCGCGAAATCGCCCGCGCCAGATGCAGCGCGGCGGCTTGCGGCGATCCGCCCGGCAGGATGAAACTGCGCAACGGCGCGAGATGCACGTTCATCGCATCGATCTCGCGCTCGAGTCGCTCGACCTGCGCCGGCACGATCCGCAACACCATCTCCGACGGCGCAAACCCGTTGTCGATCGCAGGCGTCGCAAGGTCGGCACCGAGATCGAACAGGTCGTTCTGGATTCGCTCCAGCGCAGCGGCGAGCGGATCGTCGCCAAGCGCCACCACCGCTACGCCGATCGCGGAGTTCGCCTCGTCGACATCGCCGATCGCCTGCATCAGCGCGCTGGCCTTCGACACCCGCGAGCCGTCGACCAGCCCCGTCGTGCCGTCGTCACCCGTTCGCGTGTAGATCTTGTTGAGCTTGACCATCGGTCGATTCCTTCTGTCCGACCATGCAGTGCCACAAGTCCGTCACCCCAGCGAAAGCTGGGGTATCCCTCGTGGCTCGCGACATCCGCCTAACGTCGAGATCCCAGCTTGCGCTGGGATGACGGTGGTTAGGAAAGCGCGTTAGACCCTAGTTCCGCCCCGCCGCGAATAGGATCACCACCACGATCAGGATCGCCAGCGCCTGGAAGAATATCCGCTGCTGCATCATGCGGTTCGATTTCAGCGACGCCGCGCTGGGGCCATTGCCGTCGCGGACTTGCGCCGTCCCCTCCTGCAGGAACGACACGACGCCCCGCACCAGAGCCACGACGGTCGCGATCATCGCCGCGATCAGGAGGATGACGAGGAATGTGTTCATGAAGGGAATGTAAGCGCACCGGATGCTGCTAGCAATGGCCGTAGCAGTGTTGCGGAACCCTTCGTGATGCGCGCAAATGCTGCATGTTATACTTGACGCTGAAAGCCTTGATTTCCGGCATTCTTATCGCCGCCGCCTCGGAGATCGCCAAGCGCTATCCCGGCTTCGGCGCGCTCGTGGCGTCGCTGCCGCTGGTGTCGGTGCTCGGCATGATCTGGCTCTGGCACGACAAGCCCGACCCACGGACGATGGCCGCACACGCCGGCGCGACCTTCTGGTACGTACTGCCGTCGCTGCCGATGTTCCTGCTGATCCCGGCGATGCTGCGCCACGGTGCCCTGTTCTGGGTGTCGCTGGTGGCAGGGTGCGTGCTGACGATCGCGCTGTATGTCGCGATGACGTGGGCCGCGCCAAGGCTAGGGATCGAGCTTTAGGGCACCTACTCCAAGCAAGAGCACCACCCCGGCGAAGGCCGGGGCCCAATTGGGAAGGCCGAGGTACTAAGCGATAAGCCTCATTATCACCGTCCCCCAATTGGGCCCCGGCCTTCGCCGGGGTGGTGGTACTGAGAGGACACCGCGCTTCCACCATGTTTCCCCGCGAACGCGGGGACCCAGACTGGGCTCCCGCCTTCGCGGGAGAACAAGGAGGCACGGGCTACGCTCCGTTTCTCAGCACACCTTGCGGCTGACTCGGACGTTGACGATCAGCACCGCGAGACAGCCGCGATCACCCCACTCCGTACCCGAGCCGCCAACGCCACCCCATCCTCCCCCCGCCGCCCGCATCTCAGCCAGCGACACTGCCCCTTCCCGCTTGGCCAACCGCCGCCCCGCCGCATCCACCACCAGCGGATGATGACGATACGCCGGCACCCCCAACCCCAGCAGCGCCTGCAAAACCCGGTGCACGTCGGTCGCCGCGAACAGATCCACCCCACGCACCACGTCCGTCACGCCCTGCGCCGCATCGTCCAGTGTCACCGCCAGATGATAGCTCGCCGGCGCGTCCTTCCGCGCCAGCACGACGTCCCCCCTGCGCCAACGGATCCGCCACGACGGTCCTGGCAATCGCATCATGCCACGCAAGCACGCCGGTAACCGCCACAGCCTTCGCCATATCGAGCCGCCAGCAATGCGCCAAATCCCCCGCGCAGCGACCTCCTCCGCGCTCAGATGCCGACACGTCCCCGGATAGACCGGCCCGACATCCCCCTGCGGCGCCGACGCGCTTGCCGCAATCTCCGCCCGCGTACAAAAACACGGATACACGAGCGCGCGTGCCTTCAACTGCTCCAGCGCAAGATCATACGTCGCCAACCGCTCCGACTGGAACACCAGCGAATCCCACCGCAACCCAAGCCACGCCAGATCCTCCAAAATCCCCGCCACGAACTCAGGCCGACTCCGCGTCCCATCGATATCCTCGATCCGCAGCAGGAACCGCCCGCCCCGCTCCCGCGCATAGTCATGCGCGCGGATCGCGGACACCGCGTGGCCCAGATGCAGCCGCCCCGTCGGGCTCGGCGCGAACCGCGTTACGACCGGTCCGTCGCTCAGCATGCTTGACCGACCGCCACGCGGCGTGCTGTCATGGCGGTGTCATCGCTGTCGTCCATAGGGCGCTCTGCGAAGCCTGAGTGGGAGGAGCCGTGTTTCACCCCGATCTGATGCGTCACCCGGATGGTTGTCCGGCGCTCGTGCTCAATGCCGACTACACGCCGCTCTCTTACTATCCGCTCAGCGTCTGGCCGTGGCAAACCGCGGTCAAGGCTGTCTTCCTCGACCGTGTCGACATCGTCGCCACCTATGAACGCGAAGTCCGCAGCGCCAATTTCGCGCTGAAGCTGCCCTCGGTGATCGCGCTCAAGCAGTTCGTCCGACCGTCGCAATTTCCCGCCTTCACTCGCTTCAACCTGTTCCTGCGCGACAAGTTTACCTGCCAATATTGCGGCAAGTTGCGCGATCTTACCTTCGACCATGTCGTCCCCCGCGCGCAAGGCGGTCGGACCACGTGGGAGAACGTTGTTACCGCCTGCTCGCCCTGCAACCTTAAAAAGGGCGGGCGCACGCCGAAACAGGCGGCGATGCCGCTGCATATCGAGGCGATCCGCCCGACCAACTGGCATCTCCAGGAACACGGCCGCAGCTTCCCCCCAACTACCTGCACGACACGTGGCACGACTGGCTCTATTGGGACATCGAGCTCGAGGCCTGACGGCGTCGACACGACGGGAGATTTTATGCAGGTGAAACTGGTAGCGGCGCTCGCCGCGACGGGAATTCTGGTGTGCGCGTGCAGCGACAAGGACGCGCCGCGCGCGCAGGCTGATCGCAATGCGGCCGGCTTCGTCCCGCCGTCGGTAACATCGCGGCTGGATTTCGGCGCGAGCATGGAACGCCGCTTCCGCACGCTCGACCGCAACGGCGACGACCGCATCACCAAGGACGAGCTCCCCTCGCCGAATGCACGGATCAAGGCGTTCGACCGCAACAAGGACGGTATCATCACTGCAATCGAATGGAGCGAAGGCACGCTCGCCTGGTTCGACAGGATGGACCTGAACCATGACGGCACGGTCACCTCGGAAGAGCGGGCGGAGTCGCGCAAGCGCTGATCAGCGCAATTAAGTGTCGACGACGACCGGTTCGACGCGACAAATATACCGCATGAGGTTGACCTGATCCCTGCCGCAGCGCAGCAGGGGAATCATGGCAAGCCTCCCCGCAATCGCGAACAATTCCGACATCCGCTTCCTCGGCAAACTGCTCGGCGACGTCATCCGCGCCTATGGCGGCGAGCGTCTGTTCGCGGCCACCGAGACGATCCGAAAAGCCTCCGTCGAGCGCCACCGCGACGTGTCCGAAGGAAAGGCTGCCGACAACACTGCCGTCAATCTCAGCCTCGAAAAACTCAGCCTCGACGAGACGCTCGATTTCGTCCGCGGCTTCATGCTCTTCTCGATGCTCGCCAACCTCGCCGAGGACCGCCAGGGCATCGCCGCGGAGGACGGCGCCGACCTCGCCTCCGCGATCGCGCAGCTCGAATCCGAAGGCATCGACCGCGCCCAGATCCGCACGCTGCTCGACCACGCGCTGATCGCCCCCGTGCTCACCGCGCACCCGACCGAAGTGCGCCGCAAAAGCATGATCGACCACCGCAACCGCATCGCCGAGCTGATGGGCCTGCGCGATCTCGGCCGCGATACCACGCCGGATGGCGACAGCGTCGACGACGCGATCCTCCGCCAGATCGCGCTGCTCTGGCAAACCCGCGTCCTGCGCCGCGACCGCCTCTACGTCACCGACGAAGTCGACACCGCGCTCAGCTACCTGCGCGACGTGTTCCTCCCCGCGCTCCCCGCGCTCTACCAGCGCTGGGACCGCGCCCTCGGCGAACGCACGCCTAGCTTCCTGCGCCCCGGCAGCTGGATCGGCGGCGACCGCGACGGCAACCCGTACGTCACCGCCGGCTCGCTCCGCACTGCGCTGTCGAAGGCAAGCGAAGCCGTGCTCGGCTATTATTGCGACGCAGTGCACGCACTCGGCGCCGAGCTCTCGATCTCGACCGAACACGCCCCCGCCGATGCCGCGGTGCAGGCGCTCGCCGACGCCAGCGGCGACGATGCCGCCAGCCGCAGCGACGAGCCCTATCGCCGCGCACTCTCCGGCATCTACGCCCGCCTGTCCGCGACGCACGACGCGCTTACGGGCAAGCACGCCCCCCGCCCCGGCCGCCTCGTCGGCGAACCCTATGCCAACCCCGCCGACTTCCGCGCCGACCTCGTCACGCTCGCGCACGGCCTCGGCATCGCGCTGAAGACCGGCGGCGCGCTCGGCCGGTTGATCCGCGCGGTCGAGACGTTCGGCTTCCACCTCGCCACCTTGGATCTCCGCCAGAACAGCGCCGTCCACGAACGCGTCGTCGCCGAACTGCTGAAAGTCGCCGGCGTAGAAGACGATTACCTCGCACTAGACGAAGACGCCCGCGTCGCGCTGCTCCGCCGCGAACTCGCCAACGCTCGCCCCCTCACCTCGCGCTTCGCCGAATACACCGACGAGACCGCGGGCGAACTCGCGATCGTCCAGGCCGCCGCCGACGCGCACGCCGCCTACGGCCCCGCGTGCATCACCAACTACATCGTCTCGATGGCGCAATCGGTCAGCGACCTGCTCGAAGTGAACCTCCTGCTCAAGGAAGTCGGCCTCTACCGCCCAGGCGACACGCCCACGGCAGCGATCATGGCCGTCCCGCTGTTCGAGACGATCGGCGATCTCGAAGCCGCCCCCGCCGTCATGACCGCCTGGTTCGCGCTACCCGAGATCGCGACCATCTCGAAGGCGCGCGGCCATCAGGAAGTGATGATCGGCTATTCGGACAGCAACAAGGACGGGGGATATCTCACCTCCACCTGGCAGCTCTCGAAAGCCTCGACCGCGCTCAAACCCGTCTTCGCCGCCGCCGGCGTCGGCATGCAGCTGTTCCACGGCCGGGGCGGCGCGGTCGGGCGCGGCGGCGGTTCGGCGTTCCGCGCGATCCGCGCGCAGCCCTCGGGCACCGTCCAGGGCCGCATCCGCATCACCGAGCAGGGCGAAGTCATCGCCGCCAAATACGGCACGCGCGACGCCGCGATGACCAACCTCGAAGCGATCGCGTCGGCCACGTTGCTCGCAAGCCTCGAACCCGAACGCCTGTCAAACGCCGACAACGCCAGCTTCTCTGCGGCAATGGACACGCTCAGCGACACCGCCTTCCACAGCTACCGCGACCTCGTCTACGGTACGGAAGGCTTCCGCACCTTCTTCCGCCAGATGACCCCGATCGCCGAGATCGCCGGCCTCAAGATCGGCAGCCGCCCCGCCAGCCGCACCAAGTCCGACCGGATCGAGGACCTCCGCGCGATCCCCTGGGTGTTCAGCTGGGCGCAGGCGCGCGTCATGCTCCCCGGCTGGTACGGGGTCGGCCGTGCGATCGCCGATTTCGAGGACAAGGCGCTGTTGAAGGACATGGCGCAAGGCTGGCCGCTCTTCGCCTCCGCGCTGGCGAACCTCGAGATGGTCCTCGCCAAGTCCGACATCGGTATCGCCGAACGCTATGCCGGGCTCGTCGAGGACGACAAGCTCCGCGAGATCTTCACCACGATCCGCGACGGCTGGCACCAGACCCACGACGGGCTCCTCACGGTAACAGGCCAGTCCCGCCTGCTAGAAAAGCACCCCGCCCTAGACGCCTCGATCCGCCTCCGCCTCCCCTACATCGAGCCGCTAAACCTCCTCCAGATCGAGCTAATCAAACGCCGCCGAGCAGGCGAGGACGACCCGCGGATAGGCGAAGGCATCCTCCTATCCATCAACGCCATCGCCACCGCGCTAAGAAACAGCGGCTAATCCTCCCCGGAACGGGGGGGGGGGACCAGCGAAGCTGGTGGAGGGGGCGGGCGGCAAAAGTACCAGCCGTAAGACTCGCCTTACCCGATCGCAGCGCCCGGTATCGCTCCGAAACAGCCGTAACGCTTGCGGCGCTCCCCTCCACCACGCCGCTACGCGTCGCGGTCCCCCTCCCCGTTCCGGGGAGGATAGAACGGCGCAGCCACATCCTCGCGCACCCGCATCAACCGCCCGGTCGCGCGATCCAGCAAAGCCCAAGTCGTAACCGCCTCGAGCTTCACCTTCCCGTCACCGCCCAAAAACCGAACATGCCGATCGAACCGAGCCCCCCTTAGGCGCCCCCTCGACCCAGGTCTCGCCGACAACCGTCTCCCCCCGCGATCACACTCCCGCGGTAATCGATCTCATGCCGCGTCACGACCCACACATACGCCAGCTTGTGCTCGGCCGGCGCCACAGCCTCCCAATGCGCAGTCGCGATGGCCTGGATCCACTGCACCCAGACCGCATTGTTCACATGCCCAAGCTCGTCGATATCCGCGTCCTGCGCCGTGATCGAGAGCGTGAACCGGCTCACCCCGCGACGCCCAGCTGCCACAGCACGAACGCATGCTCCTCCGCGCCCTCCCGCAGCGATTCGAACCGCCCCGACTTGCCGCCATGCCCCGCGCCCATGTTGGTCTTGAGCAGCAGCACATTATCATCAGTCTTCATCAACCGCAGCTTGGCCGCCCACTTCGCCGGCTCCCAATAGGTCACGCGCGGATCGTTCAGCCCGCCAGAAATGAACATCGGCGGATAGTCCTGCGCCTTCACGTTGTCGTACGGCGAATACGACCGGATCAGCTCGAACGCCGCCTTATCCTCGATCGGGTTCCCCCACTCAGGCCACTCGCCCGGCGTCAGCGGCAGGGTCTCGTCGAGCATCGTATTCAGCACATCGACGAACGGCACGTCGGCGATCACCGCGCCCCACAGCTCGGGATCGGAATTGACCACAGCCCCCATCAGCTCGCCGCCCGCGGACCGTCCGGCGATCGCGATCTTCCCCGCCGACGTCCACTGCGCATCGACCAGCGCCTTCGCCACATCGACGAAATCGTTGAACGTGTTCGCGCGCTTCTCCAGCTTGCCATCGAGATACCATTGCTGGCCGAGATCGTCGCCGCCACGGATATGCGCGATCGCATAGGCAAACCCGCGATCGAGCAGGCTCATCCGCCCGGTCGAGAAGCCCGGCGGGATCGCATAGCCGTACGCGCCATACGCATAGAGGAACAAAGGCGCCGACCCATCGCGAACGAACCCGGCCGGATACACGATCGAGACCGGGATCTCCGTCCCGTCCCGCGCGACGATCTTGAGCCGCTCGGTCGCATATTTCGCCGCGTCATACCCGCTCGGGATCTCCTGCACCTTGAGCATCGTCCGCTCACCGGTATCGACGTCATAGTCGTACACGGTGCCAGGCGTGACCATCGACTCATACCCAAGCCGCAGCACCGTCATGTCGTACTCGGGATTATCCCCCAGCCCTGCGACATAGCTCGCCTCGGGGAAGTCGATCCGCTTGCCCTCGGTCGGCGTCTCGTACCGGTGGATCGCGATCTGATCGAGCCCGTCCTCGCGCCCATCGACGACGAAGAAGTCCTGATAGCACTCGACCCCGGTCATGTAGAAATGCGGCGATGCCGGAATCAGCTCGCTCCACGCATCCGGCTCCTCGACCAGCGCAGTGCAAAGCCGGAAATTCGGATCGACGTCGTTGGTATGGATGAACAGCGTCCCGTCATGCTCGTCGACATCATATTCGCGGCCCACCTTCCGCGCCGAAACGAGGATCGGCACCGCCAGAGGCTCATGCGCTGGCAGCAGATACAGTTCGCTCGTGACATGGTCGCTGGTCGCGATCACGATCCACTTGCGCGAACTCGTCTCGCCGACACCGACGCGAAAGCCCTCGTCTTCCTCGTGGAACAGCACGACGTCCTCGGAGATCGGCGTCCCCAGCCGGTGGAACCGCGCGTTGTCGGTGCGCCACTGCTCATTCGCCAGCCCGTACAGGAAGCCCGCATCGTCCGCGGTCCAGACGATCTCGCTGAGCATCCCCGGGATCACGTCGGGCAGATGCTCGCCGGTATCCAGGTCCTTGACCCGAACCTCGAACCGCTCGCTCCCATTGTCGTCGATCGCATAGGCGAGATAGCGCCCGTCATTGCTGATCGAGAACGCCCCGAGCCGGAAATACTCATGCCCCTCCGCCAGCGCCGGTTCGTCGAGCAACAGCTCGTCGTCACCGCCCGCAACCGGCTTGCGCCACCATTTCTTGTACTGCCCGCCGGTCTCGTACGCAGTCCAGTAGAGCCAGTCGCCGTCCTTCTGCGGCACCGAGGATTCGTCCTCCTTGATGCGCGCCTTCATCTCTTCGTAGATCGTATCGGTGAGCGCTTTATGCGGCGCCATCCGCTCTTCGAAATACACATTCTCGGCAGCGAGATACGCCAGCACGTCGACGTCATCGACCTCCGGATAGTTCGGATCCTTCAGCCAGGCGTAGGGATCCTCGATCGTCACGCCATGCGTGGTGAAGCTGTGCGGGCGCTGTTCGGCGATGGGGGGCGTGGTCATCCCGGTGTGTTAGCCGTGCCCGGTGTGGATGCCAAACGCCGTGGCATCGGGGAGAACCGATCCCCGCCACAACCACCACCCCGGCGAAGGCCGGGGCCCAAATGGAAAGGTCGCAGTAACGGCGCGCAATCCCTCGTTACCACCGTCCCCCAATTGGGCCCCGGCCTTCGCCGGGGGCTGGTCCTGCGAACCTGCACCAAGCTTGTTTGCCCGCGAAGGCGGGACCCAGACTGGGCTCCCGCCTTCGGGGAGAACAAGGGGGCCGGCAGAATCGGTTCGCTCGTCTAGCGAACGTGCGTCCGGCGAGGTGTCGCCCCTCGCCGCTGTCCTACAAACCGCGTTTCTGCCACAACGCCCGGCATGACCCGGCAAACCCCGCTGCAATACCAACGGGACGCGCATCGCAACCTCGCCAGACTGTGAACTTTGTGAACTTCGGCCCCAACGAGAGACCCAAGACATGCCCCCCGCTGACCGACCGCCTCACCGCCCTCCGCACCCAACTCGCCGCGCAAAACCTCGACGGCTTCGTGATCCCGCTCACCGACGAGCATATGAGCGAATATGTCGGCGGCTATGCACAGCGCCTCGGCTGGCTCACCGGCTTTGGCGGATCGGCAGGCACCGCGGTTGTGCTGGCCGACCGCGCGGCGATCTTCACCGACGGGCGCTACACGATCCAGGTTCGCGAGCAGGTCGATGGTGCGCAGTGGGACTATGAGCCCGTGCCGCAGACCAGCCCCGCTGCGTGGCTTGGCAAACACGCCCCCGAAGGCGGTCGGATCGGCTACGACCCGTGGCTGCATACCGGGACCTGGGTCGCAGAGGCCACCACCGCTCTCGCCGAACGGGGCGCAACGCTGGTCGCGGTCGACGCCAACCCGATCGATGCGATCTGGACCGATCGCCCAGCCCCCTCGCCTGCAAAACTGACAGTCCAGCCGGACGAGTTCACCGGTGCATCTTCCGCCGAAAAGCGCGCGAAGATCGCCGACTGGCTGTCCGAGCAGAATGCCGACGCGGTCATCCTGTCCGCACTCGATTCGATCGCGTGGGCACTCAACGTCCGTGGCGGCGACGTCGATCACACGCCCGTCGCGCTGTCCTATGCGATCGTCGGCGCGGACGGCACGACCGACCTGTTCGTCGCACCCGACAAGCTCGACGACGCGGTTCGCCAGCATCTGGGCAACGCGGTCCGCCTTCATGACCGCACCGTGTTCGCCGCTGCGCTGGGCACCTATGCCGGCAAGCGCGTCGCCGCCGATCCCGAACGCGCGGTCGCCGCGATCACGCAGGCGCTGCAGGCGGGCGGCGCCAAGATCCTGCCGCTGCGCGATCCGGTCGTGCTCGCCAAGGCGATCAAGAACCCGGTCGAGATAAGCGGCCACCGGGCTGCCTCGGCCCGCGACGGTGCTGCGCTCGCGCGCTTCCTGCGCTGGGTCGAGAGCGAGTGCGTGAAGGGCGGCCAAACCGAACTCAGCGCCGCCGCCAAGCTGCTCGCCTTCCGCGAACAGACCGGCGTCCTCAAGGACACCTCGTTCGACACGATCTCCGCCACCGGTCCGCACGGTGCGATCCCGCACTACCACGTCACCGAGGAATCGAGCGCGCCGATCGAACCCGGCCAGCTCTACCTGATCGATTCAGGCGGCCAATATGCGGACGGCACCACCGACGTCACGCGCGTCATGCCGATCGGAGAACCGACCGAAGAGATGCGCGACCGCTTCACCCGCGTCCTGAAGGGGCATATCGGCATCGCCACCGCGGTCTTCCCCGACGGCACGATGGGCGGCCAGATCGACGCCTTCGCGCGCCGTCCGCTCTGGAAAGCCGGCCTGGATTTCGCGCACGGCACCGGCCACGGCATCGGCGCCTATCTGGCCGTCCACGAAGGCCCGCAGCGGATCGCCGCGCCCAACTACCCCGGCGGAGCCGCGATGGAGCCGCTACGCGCCGGCATGATGCTCTCCAACGAGCCCGGCTATTACAAGGCCGGCGAATACGGCATCCGCATCGAGAACCTCATCCTGATCGAACCCCGCACGATCCCCGGTGCGGACCGCGCAATGCTCGGCTTCGAGACGCTCACCTTCTGCCCGATCGAACGCACGCTGATCGAGCCGACGCTGCTGACGACCGAAGAGCGCCAATGGGTCGACGACTATCACGTAAAGGTGCTGGCGGTGCTGGCGCCAGAAATGACCGATGCGGAAGATCGTGCCTGGCTCATCGCAAAATGCGCGCCTCTCAGGTAGACGACTCATCCTTGGTCGCAGGCGCTGCCCCGACGGCACGCGCCTGCGCCTTACGCCGCCGCAGGTTCTCGCGCAGCGCGGCAGCCATGCGTTCGGCCTTCTCCGCCGCCTTTCGATCCCGATCATCCATAAATACGCCCTACATTGTGGCGGGACGCCTTGACAATCGTCCCGCCCTCGTCTCTTAGCCCCACTCCGCCGGCAGCGATGCCAGCGAGTGCTGCCGTAGCTCAGTGGTAGAGCGCATCCTTGGTAAGGCTGAGGTCGTGAGTTCAATCCTCACCGGCAGCACCATTTTTCAACATTTGATCGTCGTGACAAGCATCCCCTGCGGGGACACCGACTTCCGTCGGGGTCTGTATTGACGCTTCCGCGAACGTTCTAGAGCCCTAGCTCAGCCATCGTCACGACGCGGTGCTCGCGGGCACTGATCTCGGCGGCGGTGCCGATCGCGACGGCGCGCAGGCCATCCTCCGCGGTGACCTGAACCGGCCCCTCCCCGCGGACCGCGGCGGCGAACGCGGCGTGCTGGTAATAGGTCGCGCCTTCGTGCGAGCCGGCGGCCTTGGCAGCGGGGTCTACGGCAACGTGGGCACGCTCGACCTGCTTCGCGTTCAGGAAGCCGACACGGGGGGAATAGACCAGTTCGCCCGCGGGGATCAGCACGTCGAGGCGGGCGGCATCGCCGGTGGCGGACATCTCCCTCCTGATTCTCGGCACCGTCGGCGAACATGCTGAGGTCGAGCATCGCGCGCACCCCGTTGGCGAAGTCGACCGTGGTGAAGCTGTTGTCGATGATGTCGGGGCGCTGGCCGTCATAGCGCTCGTCGAGATGGTTCACGTCCATCGCGCCCGAGCAATACACGCGCACCGCTTCGGAGCCGACGATGAGACGCATCAGGTCGAAGAAATGGCAGCATTTCTCGACCATCGTGCCGCCGGTATTGGCCGAGAAGCGGTTCCAGTCACCGACCTTGGGCAGGAACGGGAAGCGGTGTTCGCGGATCGAGAGCATCTGGAGCCGGCCGACGCGGCCTGCGCGCACCTGATCGATGAACGCGGCGGCGGGGGGCATGAAGCGATATTCCATGCCGGTCCAGAACGGCTTCGCATGAGCGGCGGCGCGCTCGACGATCCAGCGCGCATCCTCGATCGTGGTCGCCAGTGGCTTCTCGCAGAGGATCGCGGCGTCCATGTCGAACAGTCGTTCGAGCACGTCGCGGTGCGTGTTGTTGGGCGAGGCGATGACGATCGCGTCGACGTCAGCACCCTTGGCGAACGCCTCGACGCTGTCGAACCGCGCGACAGTGGCGGCGCGGTCGCCAAGGGCATCGGTCGCCCAGTCGATCGAGGTCGCGACCGGATCGGCGATCGCGACGATCTCCGCGCCCGGCAGGATCGCCAAGTTGCGAAGGTGTTCGACGCCCATCATACCCGTTCCGACGACGCCGTATCTGATCGTGGCTACCAAGCTGTCATTCCCTATGCCATGGCCGCCTGCATGACGACGATCCGCCTTTCCAACGACCTTCGCCCGCTCGGCAAGAGCGAAATCCTTGTTTCGCCGATAGCCTGGGGCATGTGGCGGCTGGCCGGAGAGGTCGCCCCGGTCCACGCCATGATTGAGGCGGCCTTGGGGGCCGGGATCAACTTCTTCGATACCGCCGATATCTATGGCTGCGACGTGCCCGCCGGGTTCGGCTCGGCGGAGGAACTGTTCGGGCGTGCGCTGGCCGAAGACCGGTCATTACGTGCGAAAATGGTGATCGCGACCAAGGCGGGCATCCGTCCCGGCATCCCGTATAATTCGAGCGCGACGTATCTTGCCGATGCGCTCGACGCGTCGCTGACGCGGATCGGCGTCGAGCAAGTCGACCTGTACCAGATCCACCGTCGCGACTTCCTCACGCATCCGCACGAGGTGGCCGAAACGCTGACCCGGATGGTCGAGACGGGCAAGATCCGCAGCATCGGCGTGTCGAACTACAGCGTGGACGAGTTCGACGCGTTGCAGGCTTTCCTGAGCCAGCCGATCGTCAGCACGCAGCCTGAGTTCTCGCCGTTGCGGACTGCGCCGCTGTTCGACGGGACGCTCGATCAGGCGATGCGGCATGACGTGGCAGTGATGGCGTGGTCGCCGCTCGGTGGCGGGCGACTGGCGCAGGGCGATCATCCTGCGGGCAAGTTGCTGGCCGAGCATGGCGCGCGCTACGGCGTTGATGCGGCAACCGCGACGCTGGCGTGGATCATGGCGCATCCCGCGCGAATCATTCCTATTGTCGGGTCGCAGAATCCGGCGCGGATCGCGGCGTCGGCGGAGGCGTACAAGGTCGAGTGGACGCGGGCTGAATGGTATGCAGTGCTGCAGGCCGGTATGGGTGAGAATCTGCCATGACCGTCCTGCCCCCCTGCGAGATCAGCTGGTTCTCCGCGCTGTGCGACGACGATTACGAGTTTCTCGGCGTACCCGACGCGGCATTGAAATCGAGCTGGGAGCATTGCCGCGACATCGTGATGCAGGCCGAGACCGCCGGCTACGACAATATCCTGCTGCCGTCGGGCTATGCGCTGGGGATCGACACGACCGCGTTCGCGGCGGGGATCGCGCCGATGCTCAAGCGGTTGCGGCTGCTGATGGCGGTACGGATCGGCGAGAGCTGGCCGCCGCAACTCGCACGCCAGATCGCGACGATCGACCGGATGTTGGGCGGGCGGCTGGCGATCAACATCATCTCGAGCGACCTGCCGGGCGAGAAGCTGGAGAGCGCGCCGCGCTATGCGCGCACGGTCGAGGCGATGCACATCCTGCGGACGTTGCTCGATGGCAAACCGCTCGATCATGATGGCGAGTTCTGGAAGCTGAAGGTCGATCCGCCGCGCGTGACGACGGTGACGGGGACGTGTCCGGCGCTGTATTTCGGGGGCTTTCGGAGGCGGCGCGCGATGCGGCGGCGACCAATGCCGACGTGTATTTGATGTGGCCGGATACGATGGATGCGGTGCGGGCGATCGTTGCGGATTTGCGGTCGCGGGCGGCAAAGTATGGGCGGACGTTGCGGTTCGGATACCGAGTGCATGTCGTCGTGCGCGAGACTGAGGCGGAAGCCCGCGTTGCCGCCGACCTGCTACTCTCGAAGCTCGACGATGCCGAGGGTCGTGCGATCCGGGAGCGCTCGCTGGACTCGCAGTCGGCTGGCGTGCGGCGTCAGGCCGAGTTGCGCGAGGGGTCGGATGATGGGTATGCCGAGGCGAACCTGTGGACCGGGATCGGGCGGGCTCGGTCTGGGTGCGGGGCAGCGATCGTTGGCGATCCGGATCAGGTACTGGCTAAGCTGAATGCTTACCGGGCGGAGGGGATCGATGCGTTTATTCTATCCGGCTATCCGCATGCGGCGGAGGCGGATCTGTTTGCGCGGCATGTCTTGCCGCGGATCGAGCATGGACCGCTGGTGATTTGATTACGGGAGTTCCCGGGCGGTAGCACCACCCCGGCGGAGGCCGGGGCCCAGTTGGAAAGATCGCAGTAACAAAAGACTGCGCGCAGTTGGCACCGTCCCCCAACTGGGCCCCGGCCTTCGCCGGGGTGGTGTTTGGTTGGCGGTGCCCCTTCCCCTTCCTTGTTCTCCCGCGAAGGTGGGAGCCCAGTCTGGGTCCCCGCCTTCGCGGGGAAACAAGCGTGCTCGAAGGAGATGGCCGCGAAGCCAATCCGGAGTGAGCCCCACCCGCTGCAACCAAATAACCGGCTCCGCGAAGAGAAACTGGCTGGCCACCGCGCGCCTCTCGTCCATGTTAGGCTCGTATGACCAAGCCTACCAAGACCGTCGCGCAACTCAGCGCTCGTGCGCGCGCGCTGTTGTTCGCGCTCGTCGTCACCGCCGGCATCCTCAACCTCGTCGACCGCCAGATCATCTCCGTCCTGAAACCGACGATCGCCACCGATCTCGGCTGGAGCGACGACGATTACGGGACGCTCGCCGCATGGTTCCAGGGCGGCGCGGCGTTCGCATTCCTGTTCACCGGGTGGATCGTCGACAAGCTCGGCGTCAAATGGGCGAACCCGATCGGCGTCGCGGCGTGGAGCATCGCGGCGATGGCGCATGGTTGGGCGCGGTCGATGACCGAGTTCGTGATGATCCGTGTTAGCCTCGGCGCGACCGAGGCGATGGGGACGCCGACCGGGATCAAAACGATCGCCTCCGTGCTGCCCAAGAACTGGCGATCCAGCGGATTCGGCGCGACCAACGCCGCCAACAGCATCGGCGCGATCCTGGCACCGCTGGCGATCCCGGGCGTAGCGCTGCTGGTCGGGTGGCGCGGGACGTTCGTCGCGGCGGGCGCTCTAGGGCTCGTCTGGGCTGCGGTATGGCTGGTCGCGACACGGCGCGTGACTTTCTCCCCGCCCCGTCCGGTCGAGACGGATACCGCTCCCCTCGCCGAGTACGGTCCGATCCTGCGCAACCGCCAGACCTGGGCGATCGCGGTCGCCAAGATCCTGTCGGATGCGACCTGGTGGCTGCTGCTGTTCTGGCTGCCCGACTTCTTCCACCGGCAATACGGGCTGACCGGCGTCGCACTCGGCGTGCCGCTCGCCATTGCTTATGGTGGCGCGGCGGTCGGGTCGCTGCTCGGCGGCGGGGTTTCGACGCGGCTTCTGAGCCTCGGCTACAGCGTCAACGCTGTCCGCAAAGGCATCTTGCTGGTCGCCGCGCTGTGCGTGCTGCCGATCCCGCTGGTGCTCTACGCGGGCAATTATGCGGTCACGATCGGCCTCATGGCGCTGACCCTGGCAGCACATCAGGCATTTTCGACCAATCTCTTCGCGCTGATCGCCGACGTCGTGCCGCAAGACAAGCTCGGCCAAGTGACGGCGTTCGGATCGTTCAGCGGCAACGTCGGTGGGATGGTGATCGCCAAGGTCGCGGGGCTCGTGCTCACCGCAGGGCTCGGGTATCTCCCGTTATTCCTGTTCGCGAGCGTGTCGTACCTGCTCGCGGTCGGGTGGATCCAGCTGCTCTTGCCGAGGCTGCGTCCGATCGAGGCGCGCTAAAGCAGATACGACGTACCTGCATATCGTTCTTTATACCCATCGCGCGAATGGGATTTACAAGGCGGCATCAATTTCGGGGAGGGAACCCATGATCGATCCACGCATCCAGCGGCGCCATGTCGCGCTGTTCGCCGGCACCGCACTCGTCGCGCTCGTCACTCCGGCGACTGCGCAGGATATTCCCGCGACGACACCGGTGACTGCGCCGACCACCACGCCCGCCCCGGCGGCGCAGAGCGACGAAGTGATCGTCACCGCACGCTATCGCAACGAGACGCTCCAGTCGGTGCCGATCGCGATCACCGCGGTCAGCGGCAAGTCGCTCGCCGAGCGCCAGTTGAACACGGTCGAGAACATCGCCGCGACGATCCCCTCGGTCGGCTTCCGCAGCGGCGCGTCGAACAAGGATCGCACGATCTTCATCCGCGGCGTCGGCACGATCACGACCTCGCCCGGCGTCGAGCCATCGGTATCCACCGTGCTCGACGGCGTCGTCCTCACCCGCCCCGGCCAATCGACGCTCGACCTCGGCGAAGTCGAGCGGATCGAGGTGTTGCGCGGACCGCAGGGCACGTTGTTCGGCAAGAACGCCTCGGCGGGCGTGGTCAACATCGTCACCCGCAACCCGACCGACGAGTTCCGCGCGTTCGGCGAGGCCGGCATCACCTCCGACGAGGAATACCGGATCAAGGCCGGCATCTCGGGCGCGCTCGTCCCCGGCAAGGTACAGGCGCTGATCGGCGGTCTGTACGACGACTATAAGGGCAACGTCCGCAACGTCGCACGCAACCAGGACGTCAACGGATACCGGCGCTATGGCGCACGCGGCAAGCTGGTCGTGACGCCATCCGACGACCTGAAGTTCACGATCATCGGCGACTATCTCAACTCGCACGATACGACGCCGACCAGCGTCTATGCCACCACCAGCCGCACCGCCTATCCGACCGGTGTCGTCACCAACTCGCCCGACCTCGCCGCCGCGCTGGGCGCGAGCGGGATCGTCGCGGGACCAAGCAATCGCCGGACCAACAACAATACGATCACCGACGTGAAGGACGAAAATTACGGCGGGTCGTTTACCGGCGAACTCGCGCTCGGTGGTCACCACGTCACCTCGATCACCGGTTGGCGGCAATGGCTCAACAACCAGCGCCAGGACTACGACAGCGTCGCCGCGCTCTCGACCGCGTTCCCGTCGGGGCAGGACGCAGGCAGCGTCAATACCAAGCAATTCTCCGAGGAACTGCGGCTGACGTCGCCCAAGGGCGGGCTGATCGATTACGTCGTCGGCGCCTATTACCTCCACGCAGCGACCGACGAGCGATACCAGCGCACGCTGACCTCACTCGCCGCGGGTGGCGCGCAAAGCACGACGACGGGCGTCGCCAACTACGGCATCACCAACGACAATTACGCGCTGTTCGGTGAGGCGAACGTCAATTTCACGCCGAAATTCCGCGGTATTGCCGGCTATCGCTCGACCTGGGACAGCCTCGATTTCTACCACGTCCGCACCTCGACCGCGGATCCGCTCAGCACCGGCGCGGCGGCGCTCGATCGGCCCGGCGTCCGCGCCTATCACAACGCAACCGGCGGGATCGACAAGCGCGGCGACAGCTATCGCCTCGGGCTTCAATATGATCTCGGCGAGCATGCGCAGACCTATTTCACCTATTCGCACGGCTATAAGGGCCCGGCGTACAACGTATATTTCAACATGCGGTCTCTGAACGCGACGACGCCGCTCGACGAGGTGCCGCTGAGCCCGGAAACGTCCAATTCCTACGAGATCGGGCTGAAGGGCAGCACCGCGAACCGTGCGCTAAGCTACAGTCTGGCGGCGTTCACGACCAATTTCGACGGGTATCAGGCGAGCTTCAACGACGTCGTTGCGGGCGCGCAGGTCAGCCGGCTGATCAACGCCGGATCGGTCCGCTCGCGCGGGGTCGAGGCGGATGTGACCCTGCGCCCGACCAAGGGCCTGACGCTCGATATCTCCGCCGCCTATACCGACGCGACGGTCCGCAACTTCCTCTGCCCGACCGGCGCGCCGACGAGCTGCAACATCAACGGCCAGCCGCTCCCCTATGCGCCGAAGATCAAGCTGTACGAGAATGCGGCGTACAAGTTCGGGCTGACCGATACGCTGGCGCTGGAACTCCAGACCGACGTCACGTTCAGCAGCAAGGTGCAATATTCGCTCGCCGAGACGCCGAGCACGGTCCAGCCGTCCTACGCGATCTGGAATGCGAGCGTCGCGGTGCTGAGCGATACGTCCGGCTGGCAGCTGCGCGCGTATGTGAAGAACCTGACGAACACCTCCTATTCGTCGTTCCTCACCGCGGGCACGTTTGCGGGCACGGTGCGGTTCGTGCCGCGCGACGACAAGCGCTATGCCGGGCTGCTGCTGCGCAAGGACTTCTGATCGAGCCTCGATTCCGCCCCCTGCTGATGCGTTGAGGTTGGATCGCCCCCTTCAGTAGACAAGCCGCTGTAATTGCCGCGCCATGCAGTACGCGCGTTCTTCCTATCGAACGCGTTTTACCACATGGTGCCCGCATGCCGACGATACCCGCCGTCTCGACGATCGCCCAGACGATCCAGCTTTCGCTAGCGCCCGTGTTCATGCTGGCGGGTATCGGCCAGTTGCTGAACGTGCTGGCCGGCCGCCTGTCACGGGTGATCGACCGCGCGCGGAAGCTCGAACATCTCCACGCGAGCAGCACCGGGCCGGAGCATGTCCGCTTCGTCTGGGAACTGCGCCTACTCGACCGCCGGATGACGATCATCAACGCTGCGCTGTTCCTCGCGGTCTCCAGTGCGATCATGACGTGCATCCTGATCGCGCTGCTGTTCATCGCCGAACTCGCCAAGCTGCACTTCGGGACCTACGTCGCGGTGTGCTTCATTCTCGCGATGATCCTGCTGATCGCCGCGCTGATCTCGTTCATCTTCGAGGTGCGGATTTCGCTCCGCGCATTTCGTATCCGCCCCGAATTGCTGAGGCCCCTGCCATGACCGGCTCTATCGAGAAGCGCCTATTGCAGGCCGTGATCGCGGTGGCGTGCCTGTTGCCGCTGATCGTCGGCGGCCAGGGCGTCCTGCACGGCCCTGCGCCATTCGGGCATCTGGCCGATGTGCCGAGGGATCTCGACAGCCATTTCCGGTATATCTCGGGGATATTCTTCGCGACCGGGCTCGGGTTCGTCAGCTGCATCCCGAATATCGAGCGCAAGGGACCGCGGTTCCGGCTGCTCGGCGGGCTGATCTTCGTCGGGGGCGTATCACGGCTTATATCGTTGATCGCGGTCGGCGTGCCGTCGCAGGGCCATGTGCTCGGTCTGGGCATGGAGACGATCGTCGTGCCGTTGCTGATGCTCTGGCAATGGAATTTCGCGCGGCGGAATTTCGCGCGGCGGACCGCATCGCACGCTTGATCTGAACGATGATCGCCAGCGTGCGTTAGGGGCGACATCCAATCCCATGCAGACAGGAACGCCGTGACGAGACTATTGAAGATCGTCGGCGGTGCAATCCTGTTGGTGGTCGTGATCGGTGCGCTGATCGTGACGATCGTGCCGCAATTCCTCGACCGGATCTATTATCGCGGGTCGGCTTCGGCCCATTTCGACGGTGCGCGGTTCTTCAATCCCGATGGCGACGCGGATACCAAGCAGATCCAGCCCAAGGGCAGCGGCGGTGGCCGTGCGAGCTTCTTCTGGAAGTATTTCACCGGCAGCGATGGCCGGCCTGGGTGGCCGAAGTCGGTCGCGGTGAACCGCATCGCGCCGCCCGCGCGCGTCGAGGGCGAGCGGATGGTCGTGACGTGGGTCGGCCATGCCAGTGTGCTGATCCAGACGCAGGGGCTCAACATCCTCACCGATCCGGTCTGGGCGGAGAAGGCCGGGCCGCTGGGCACGGGGCCACGTCGTATCGCCGAGCCGGGGATCGCGTTCGATGCGCTGCCGAAGATCGACGTCGTGCTGGTCAGCCACAATCACTACGACCATCTCGACAAGGCGACGCTGAAGCGGCTGTGGGAGCGAGATCGGCCGCGGATCGTCACGAGTTTGGGCAATGACAGCGTGATCGGCCAGACCGGCGCGCAGGCGACCGCGCTCGACTGGGGCCAGCGGGTGGCGATCAAGCCCGGCGTCGACGTCGTCGTGACGCGCAACCATCATTGGGGCAGCCGCTGGTTTACCGACCGAAATCGCGCGCTGTGGTCGAGCTTCGCCGTCACGCTGCCGGGCGGGAACGTGTTCTTTGCGGGCGATACCGGGATGGGCGATGGCCAATGGCCGGTCGAGGCGGCGGCACTCGGGCCGATCCGGCTGGCGCTGATCCCGATCGGTGCGTTTCGGTTCGTCGATGGCCAGATGGAGTCCGGTAGCCATATCGGACCGGTCGACGCGGTCGAGGTCTATCGCCGGCTCGGTGCGGCGCACGCGATCCCGATCCACTGGGGGACGTTCCGGCTGTCGTTCGAGGGGGTATGATACGCCGCCTAAACTGCTGGCGGCGGCGATGCGGTGCACGGGGCAGACTGGGTTCGCGCCCGTTGCGATCGGGCGGCCGGTGGAGGTTGCGGGGTATGTGAAGCCGGTGACGGTAACGCCGATGGCTCGGGCGGCTTTGTTGCAGTGTCTCGATACGCCGACGGTGCGGGACTTGCGCTAAATTCTCCGTCAGCTCGAAACTGTTCGGCGGGTATCCCCTGTGACCAAGTAAGCCTGTTTCCCCGCGAAGGCGGAGACCCAGACTCGGCTCCCGCTTTCGCGGGAGAATAACGAGAGAGAAGCGTAACGCCGGCCCCCCATCCGACCACCCCGGCGAAGGCCGGGGCCCAGTTGGAAAGGTCGCAGTAACGGAAGACCGCGTTAAGTTAGCGACGTTCCCCAACTGAGCCCCGGCCTTCGCCGGGGAGGTGTACCCGCTCGGACGCGATAGGCGCCGAACACAGCCCGCACCTCACCCCATCTTGAACACGCAGAGCTTGTTGCCGTCCGGATCGCGGAAATATGCGCCGTAGAAGCCCATCTCCTCGGGTCCACGCGTGCCGGCAGCGCCTTCGTCCGCGCCGCCGAGTTCGATCGCCTTGGCGTAGACTTGGTCGACCTGCTCGCGCGAGTCCGCTGCCAGCGCGACCATCGTGCCGTTGCCCGCGGTCGCGGCCGCGCCGTCATAGGGCTTGCCGATCACGAGCATCGGCTTGTCGGGGCCCGCGCCGTAGAAGGTGAGCTGGCGTGCGTCGGGCATCTGCATCAGGCGCTTGCCGCCGACCGTCGCGAACAGCGCATCGTAGAAGGTGAGCGCAGTATCGATATCGTTGGTGCCGAGCGTCGCGTAGCCGATCATGGGTCTCTCCTCTTATGAATAAGGAGCGATATCGGCGGGTTACGCGGGGGACGCAACTAGCTGCTCCCTCGCGAAGGCGGGGGTCCAGGCCCGAACCCTCCCGGCATTCAACGGTGATGTAATCCCTGGGCCCCCGCGTTCGCGGGGGAACAGCTAGCGTTGCGGTCGTGGGTCAGCCGACGAAGGCGCGCTCGATCACGAACGTGCCCGGCTTAGAATTCGCGCCCTCCTCGAAGCCATTCGCCTCGAGCATCACCGCGAATTCCTTGATCATCTCGGTCGAGCCACACAGCATCGCGCGGTCGGTCTCGGGGTTGAGCTTCTGCTCGCCGCGGACCGGGTGGCCGAACAGTGAGGCATCCTCGATCAGCGCACCGATCCGCCGCGTGGTGCGGAACGGCTCGCGCGTCACGGTCGGGATGTAGTGGAACTGCGTCTGCGCTTCGTCGGCGATCAGCGGGTCCTCCGCCAGCAGGCCTACCATATCGTCGTGATAGGCGAGATCGCTCACGCGGCGCACGCTGTGCACGACGATCACCTGCTCATACGCCGCGTACACGTCGGGGTCGCGCATCAGGCTGAGGAATGGCGCGAGGCCGGTGCCGGTCGAGAACATGAACAACCGCTTCCCCGGCAGCAGCGCGTCGAGCACCAGCGTGCCCGTCGGCTTCTTGCCGAGATACACTTCGTCGCCGGGCTGGATCAGCTGGAGCTTCGAGGTCAGCGGGCCGTCCTCGACCTTGATCGACAGGAACTCGAGTTCCTCCGAATAATGCGGGGACGCGATCGAATAGGCGCGCATGATCGGCTTGCCGCCCTCCTGCGGAAGACCGATCATCACGAACTCGCCCGAGCGGAAGCGGAAAGTCGATGGCCGCTCGATCGCGAAGCTGAACAGATGTTCGTTCCAGTGACGCACCCACAGCACCTTGGCGTTGAGGAACGCGGGGGGTCTCGGGGATCAGCGCGGGCGCGCGGGTTGCTTCGACGGTCGGGGCGGTCATGCGTCTATTCCTTGGCCTACGCGCGGGCGCTGGCGGATCGATGGCTTGCGAAACGGTCGCATTATGGGCGCGAGCCGGACGGGTCAACAACAGCTAAACTTGGCGTTGCCCAAACCGCCGCATCGTATCTCCCCGTTCTCCTGCGAACGCAGGAGCGCAGGATCACGAACGGCGTACCCCGCAACCCTGGACTCCTGCGTTCGCAGGAGAACGAAGTTGGCTATCACCGGTGATCACTGGCCGTTGCCGACTCAGGCCATGTTCCCCATATTCCCCCTCGATGGCCATTCAGATCCGCACCAGCCTCGCCGAGCCCGAAACCGGCGAAAGCTTTGTCCCGCACCGCCCGACCGCGCGTCCCGACAAGGTCGAGGGGCGGCAAACGGTTCAACCTCGTCAGCGAATACGAACCCGCGGGCGACCAGCCGACTGCGATCGCCGAACTCGTCTCCGCGATCGGCGACGGGGAGAAGGACCAGGTGCTGCTCGGCGTCACCGGCTCGGGCAAGACCTTCACGATGGCCAGCGTCATCAACCGCGTCCAGCGCCCCGCGCTGATCCTCGCGCCCAACAAGATCCTGGCCGCACAGCTCTACGGCGAGATGAAGTCGTTCTTCCCCGACAACGCGGTCGAATATTTCGTCAGCTATTACGATTATTACCAGCCCGAGGCGTATGTCGCGCGCTCGGATACCTACATCGAGAAGGAATCGTCGACCAACGAGTCGATCGACCGAATGCGGCATTCGGCCACCCGCGCGCTGCTCGAACGCGACGACGTTATCATCGTCGCGTCGGTGTCGTGCCTGTACGGTATCGGCTCGGTCGAGACCTATTCGGCGATGATCTTCGACCTCAAGAAGGGCACGACGGTCGACCAGCGCGAGATCGTGCGTAAACTCGTCGCGCTCCAGTACAAGCGCAACGACGCGGCGTTCCAGCGCGGCAATTTCCGCGTGAAGGGCGATACGTTGGAGATCTTCCCGTCGCATTACGAGGACAGCGCGTGGCGCATCTCGTTCTTCGGCGACGATATCGAGGGAGATCATCGAGTTCGATCCGCTGACCGGCAAGAAGGTCGCGTCGCTGAACTCGGTGCGCGTGTACGCGAATTCGCATTACGTGACGCCCGGCCCGACGCTCAAGCAGGCGGGCGAGGCGATCAAGCACGAACTGGCCGAGCGGCTGAAGGAGCTGGTGCTGGAGGGCAAGCTGCTGGAGGCGCAGCGGCTTGAGCAGCGGACGAACTTCGACCTGGAGATGATCGCGGCGACCGGATCCTGCGCGGGGATCGAGAATTACAGCCGCTTCCTCACCGGCCGCATGCCGGGCGAGCCGCCGCCCACGCTATTCGAATATCTCCCCGACAACGCGCTGCTGTTCGTCGACGAGAGCCACGTCACGATCGGCCAGATCAACGGCATGTCGCGCGGCGATCACCGTCGCAAACTGACGCTTGCCGAATACGGCTTCCGCCTTCCGAGCGCGATCGACAATCGTCCGCTACGTTTCAACGAATGGGACGCGATGCGCCCGCCGACGACCTATGTCTCGGCGACACCCGGCAGCTGGGAAATGGAACAGACCGGCGGCGTGTTCGCCGAACAGGTCATCCGCCCGACCGGGCTGATCGATCCGCCCGTCGAGATCAAGCCGGTCGAGGAGCAGGTCCAGGACCTGATCGTCGAGGTCGGCAAGACCACGGCGCTCGGCTATCGCACGCTCGTCACCACGCTGACCAAGCGGATGGCCGAAGATCTCACAGAGTACATGCACGAGGCGGGGATCAAGGTCCGCTACATGCACAGCGACGTCGAGACGCTGGAACGCATCGAACTTATCAGAGATCTCCGTCTCGGCGTCTACGACGTCCTGATCGGCATCAACCTGTTGCGCGAGGGATTGGACATTCCCGAATGCGGGCTGGTCGCGATCCTTGATGCGGACAAGGAAGGCTTCCTGCGTTCCGAGACGTCCCTGATCCAGACGATCGGTCGCGCCGCGCGCAACGTCGACGGCCGCGTGATCCTGTACGCCGACCGCGTCACCGGATCGATGGAACGCGCGATGAACGAGACGTCGCGCCGCCGCGAGAAGCAGGTCGCGTACAACACCGAGCACGGGATCACCCCGACGACGATCCGCCGCAACATCGGCGATATCATCGCGCACGTCGCGAGCCAGGATCAGGTGACGATCCCGATCGACGAGGACCGCCCTCACATGGTCGGCCACAACCTGCGCGCGTATATCGAGGACCTCGAGAAGCAGATGCGCAAGGCGGCGAGCGATCTGGAGTTCGAGACCGCCGGGCGACTGCGCGATGAAATCCGCCAGCTGGAGAACGAGGGAGCTCGGCCTGCCAGTCGACCAGCAGAAAGCGCCTGTCATGGGGCGGTCCAACGAGGGCAAGCCCGGCACGCGCAAAACGCGTTACGGCAAGAGTCAGAAAATGCGGATGGGCGGTTCGCGATCGCGGTGATCGCGGACGTCACTGGTGCGGGCAACTTACCCGCACCGGTCGAAATGTAGCTTAGCCGACGACGAGGTCTTCGCTGCTCGACCCGTAATAGCTTGCGACGCGATCGGCATAAGCCTGGTCGAAGACGGGTGCGTTGTTCGCCCAGCTCGGGCCGCCTTCGAGGACGCGCTTGTCGATCGTGACCACGTAAAGGTCGCGGACCGCGTCGAACTGGAGGAGCGCGAACGGCAGCGGGTAGAAGCTCTTGCCCATCCCGAGGAAGCCGCCGAGGCTGAGCACGGCGTGGGTGACGCGGCCGGTGCCCTTGTGGACCATGAACGCGTGGACCGAGCCGACATTGTCGCCGTCGCGGCTCTCGACCTTCATCGTGCCGGAGATGTTCGACTGGACGAGCAGCTGGGTGGGCGTCTGGGCGGCGGTATCGGACATGGACGTTCTCCTGATTTCTTCCGTCGTTGAACCGGTATCACCGTGCGGCGGTTCCCGCCGGGCGCTCTTCGTCGTACTTGAGCGACCGCCGGGCGTGCCGCATAGCGATGCGATGCGCACTCCGTCCCCTCACCTCGTCGGCTTGCGATCGCTTGCCCGCCCTCTCGTCCTGGCGCGGCTTGCCGGTCTGGCGACGCTTGCGTCGATCGCGGGTTGCGTGCCGCCGCCGCGTGCGGAAGCGCCGCCCCCGCCGCGCACCGTGGCCCCGGCCCCTGCCCCGGAGCCGCGTCCGACACCGATTGCTGCCGACTGGCGCGACTGGCCGTATTCGCCGGGGACTTGGGTCTATCGCCGCGATGCGCGCGGCTCGATCGCGTTGTTCGGGCCTGCCAATGCCGACGCCTCGCTGACCGTGCGGTGCGACACCGCGGCGCGCCAGGTCTACCTGTCGCGCGCGGGGAGCACGGCGACGCCGCTCACAATCCGCACGTCGAGCGTGACGCGCGCCGTGTCCGTACAACCGACCGGGGGGCACGCCGCCCTATGTCGCAGCCGCGCTGATGCCGAACGATTCGTTGCTGGAGGCGATGGGGTTCAGTCGCGGGCGGTTCGTTGTCCAGCAGGCCGGACTGCCGCCGCTGGTCGTGCCCGCCTGGGCCGAAATAGAGCGGGTCACCGAAGATTGCCGCGGCTGATTTCGATGAACCGGCAGTCGCACAGGATTGCCCGAAAACTTCCGTAAAACAAGGCTTGTATCGCAGGCGCGGTCGGCACACATTGGCGTTGCGGTCAGGCTTGGCCGCGTTGTTTCAACAAGCGAAAGGAGGTGATCCGATGTCTCATGGTTCAGCAGTGAGTTCGGTTCGGTTCGTTCGGGGGACGCACCGCTAACGCCGCCGACATGCGTGGGGAGTATTCTCTCCCAGTCAACGCGTGTGTCACAGGATAAGCGGTACGCATGGTCCTCCGGGCTGGAGCTCTCCGGCCGCTGACCATGTCAGGAGGCTGTCGGTTCGTCGTCAGACGATCCGGCAGCCTCTTTTCGTTTGTGGGGGTGTCGGGTTGGGGCCGCTGGTCGATCCGGTGCTTTGAGACATTGCGTGAGCGGAACAGGTCCGCCGTTGTCGAACCACTCCGGCCCTTCCGACCTGACGATGTCGGCAGGCGTGGCTGAGTAGGTGCTTGCCTCACCCTAGGCACCGGTCATTTTCTGTAATCAGCTTTACGGTTGAGCACCCAAAGTCGAGCCCGCAACGGGCCAACGCTGAGCAGCCGAGAGCGCACACATGCATGCCCCCGCTCCCGCCGCATCCTGACGAAAGTCAGGATCCAGGGTCGCGAAGGGCTGCATTCGGTTACTCTGGATCCTGACTTTCGTCAGGATGACGAGGGAGAGACGGGACCAAGTGGGCTGCTGATGTAGGCACCTCGATCTACTACGCGTGTTGCCCGCGCCGCGCCCTTTGTCCGTAACGACCCCTACAGGAACGACTTCGCCCGGTTGAGGACGATGCTGCACATCCTCGTCTTCACCTGCCCGCCGAGAGCGTCGAGTGAAAACGCCTGGCCGTTTGGCGCCTGCACTTCGCCTTCCTGTCCCGCGGCATAGCCCGGCGACGTCTGCACACCCTGTCGTCCAGTCAGTCGCTGGAGGATCGATTGCGCGCCGGTGGCCGGGGCCTTCGCGCTGCCCGCTCGTGACGCTGCATTCCGCCCGCCAGTTAAGGCGCCAAGCGCACCGCCTTGCCCGAGCAGATTGTTCTTCAGGCAATAGCCGAGCAGGCCGGCAGCATTGCCCGCGCCGATCGATCCGACGTTCGGCAACGCGCCACCTAGCAGACCGCCGAGTCCCCCGAGGCTGCCCAGGCCACCCTGAGTCGACGCCGATTGCGGCGCGGTGGTCTGGGCCGAGGCCGTGGTCGCTAGGGCGAAGGCTGCGACGAGGGCGATTGCGGTCTTGGGCATGATGAGCGTGCTCCGATAAGGTCGTATTACTAACAGGACTGGCCGGGGTGCGTTCCGGGCTCGGCTTCGTTCAGCCGCCCGCGAAGAACGCGTCGACCGATCCGCGCTTTGCGCCCAACGCCGCCGCCACCCGTCGGCGAGCATCGTAATAGACCAGCGCCGGCGCGGCCGGATCGGTCTGTCGAAGGCGGGCGGCCTCCGCGTCCGTCAGGCTGCTCTCGCGCGCGACATGATCCGCATACCCCTCCTGCTGCCAGGTCGGGAGCATAGCACCGCGCAGTTCGCTAAGATGGTTGGCGATCATGATGTGCGTCGTCTCGTGCGCGATCACGCCGGACAGCGTCCGGGTACCACCGATCGCACGACCGTTCGTCACGCGGTCGGCGGCGACGTCGCTGCGGTTGAAAACGATCGCCGTGCTGAACGGCCGGCGGAACGCGAAGGCGCCCGGTGACTGGATCGCCAGAAGGCGCCACCGCCAGCCACCGTCCGTCAGGAACAGCGAGCGATCGAGCGGACCGGTGTAGAGCGGACTGGTGCGCAACAAGCCCTCGGCACGCGCCAGCTCGCTGCCGATCCGAGGATCGATCGGACGCTCGGCATAGACGGTGACGGTGCCGACGTGCTGCTTATACGGAAACGCGAGCAACTGCGGCGCGTGGACGACCGCGACGGCAAGCAGAAGGAGGAAGGCCACGACCCACCGGACGGGCCCCCGCCCCCTTCTGCCTGCGCGCGTCGTCATGCCGGCGTCAGCAAGCCTTCGCGCGCGATCTTATCACGCCAGACCAAAGGTGCGAGCTGGTGGACGTTCTCGCCGGCGGAATCGACCGCGACGGTCACCGGGAAGTCGCTGACCTCGAACTCGTAGATCGCTTCCATGCCGAGATCCGCGAAACCGACGACCTTCGATCCCTTGATTGCGCGCGCCACGAGATACGCCGCCCCGCCGACCGCCATCAGGTATGCAGACTTAGCCTCCGCGATTGCCTTGGTCGCATCGCCCCCCGCGCTCCGCCTTGCCGACCATCGCCAGCAGGCCCTGGTCGAGCATCATCCGCGTGAACTTGTCCATCCGCGTTGCCGTGGTGGGGCCCGCAGGTCCGACGACTTCCTCGCCGACCGGATCGACCGGCCCGACATAATAGATCACGCGACCCTTGAAATCGACCGGCAGCGGCTCGCCCGCATCGAGCATGTCCTTGATCCGCTTGTGCGCCGCGTCGCGCCCGGTCAGCATCTTGCCGTTGAGCAGCAGGCGGTCGCCATGCTTCCACGTCTGCACGACGTCCGGCGTCAGCGTGTCGAGATCGACCCGGATCGCGGCCTTGTCGGGCGTCCAGTTGACGTCGGGCCATTCCTCCAGCTTCGGCGCCTCCAGATACACCGGGCCCGGAGCCGTCGAGCACGAAATGCGCGTGGCGGGTGGCGGCGCAGTTCGGGATCATCGCCACCGGCTTCGACGCGGCGTGCGTCGGCCAGTCGAAGATCTTCACGTCGAGGATGGTGGACAGTCCGCCCAGCCCCTGCGCACCGATGCCGAGCGCGTTGACCTTGTCGTAGATCTCGATCCGCAGCGCCTCGATGTCGTTCTTCGGCCCGCGCGCCTTCAGCTGCGCCATGTCGATCGAGCCCATCAGCGACTGCTTGGCGAGGATCATCGACTTCTCGGCGGTGCCGCCGATGCCGATGCCGAGCATCCCCGGCGGGCACCAGCCGGCGCCCATCTGCGGGATCATCTCAAGCACCCAGTCGACGATCGAATCGCTCGGGTTCATCATCTTGAACTTCGACTTGTTCTCGCTGCCGCCACCCTTCGCCGCGACGTCGATCGAGACGGTGTTGCCCGGCACCATCTCCACATGCATCACGCTCGGCGTGTTGTCCTTGGTGTTGCGGCGGGTGAAGGCGGGGTCGGCGAGGATCGACGCGCGCAGCTTGTTCTCGGGGTTGAGATACGCCTTCCGCACGCCTTCGTCGACGACCTCCTGCAGGCTGCGGGTCGACTCGAGGCGGCAGTCCTGGCCCCATTTGACGAAGATCGTGACGATGCCGGTATCCTGGCAGATCGGGCGGTGCCCCTCGGCGCACATCCGGCTGTTAGTCAGGATCTGCGCGATCGCATCCTTGGCGGCGGGGCTCTGCTCGGCCTCGTACGCGACGCCCAGCGCGCGGATGTAATCCATCGGGTGGTAGTAGCTGATGAACTGGAGTGCGTCGGCGACGCTTTCGATCAGGTCGGCTTCGGTGATGACGGTCATGCAGCGCCTTTACGGATACAGGTTTGCAGCCGCCTTAGCGGTGATCGTGCGAATTTTGAAGACGGGGCCGTCGTGGTGATCCGGGCGCAAGCGGCCAAAGGTTACGATAAGGTCACACCAACGTGCCCTCGCGTATCCGATGCCACCAAACGAGAAAGGTCGGGATGGCCTTAGCGCCACCCCGACCTTTCCTAGTCATCTCAGAGTGTTAGTACGATTACATCGGCGGCGTCAGGCCGTCCTTGCCGACGGCGACCGACTTGGCGCCCTTGGAGTCGGTCGCAACGATCGCGAACAGCTTCTGGCCCTTGGCGAGGACAGTACGCTCGGCCGGCTCGAACCGGACGATCGGCGTGCCGACGGGAACGACGACCTGGGCCTTGCCGCCCTTGTACGAGATGCTCAGCTTGGTCTCGCCGGGCTTGCCTGCGCCACCGGTAACGGTGCCGTTGGTCATGCCGCTCTGTTGCGCGACCGTGCCGTTCGTCATCGCGCTTTGGCCATCGACCGTACCGTTGGTCATCGCGCTCTGCCCGTCGACGGTGCCGTTGGTCATTGCGCTTGACCCGCTCGTGCCGCCGCCCGCGGCCGCGACCGCGCCGGGGACGTCCCAGGGATAGTGCCCTTCGCCGGTGCCGCGCATCGCCTCGGGGAAGATGACCAGTTCGACCGCGCGCAACGCATTGTCGGGACCAGTCGTCGCGGTGCCGATGAAGTCGCCATCCTTGAGCGTCGACAGGTCGGACTTCACCACCCAGGCGAACTTGGTGTTGGGGTCGAGCGGCACGGTGGCCGACTTGCCGTCATAGGTCTGGACGGTCAGCGCATCGGTGCCGATCGCGGTGATCACGCCGCGGACGCGGTTTACGGCCGGGGTCGCACTCGCGGTGGTGTTGCCCATGGCGATGTTGGCGGTCGAGGTGTTCGAGTCTGTCGAAGTCGTCTGACCACAGCCGCCAAGGACCGCGACCACGCCGCTCAGCAGCATCAGCTTTTTCGTCAACATCGCATCGGATCCTTCAGTTCTGCCGGCCTAGACGCCGACATGGTACCTGCGAACGGGTCGCGGACGGCCACGGTGGCGTGGTCGATGCTGCTCAACGTCCGACAGGAGAAACCGGACGCATCGGTCCGATCGGATCACGCGATTGCGGCCCGTCCGCTTTTTCGAAGTCGAACGTCGGCGCGGCGGAGCGCGGCGGGGGACACTCCGCCCTGTGAAGAGGCGACGGCCGGGGCTGAGCCTATCAGCCCCTCACGATGCCGGATGCCCCCGCGCCATCAGCACGTCGATCTTGCTCTTGGGAAGATTGATCAAAAGCCCGTTCTTGTTTTTTGCAAAGGAGGTGAAGTCTACCTCGACGCTACCGATCGCGCTCGACACCGTCGCAAAGCTTTTACCGACAGACTCGACTTTGCCGATCACCAATCCCTTTGAATCGTGAACGTCCAGCCCCTGCCTAATTTCTCCCGGCAGCGTCGGAACAGGCCGCGTCGTCAATCGATTGGAGTCGGCAACGCCTACCTGGAACTCTTCGAAAACCCGCTGACGGTTTAAGTCTCCAGGACCGCTGTTGTTCGGCCCCGCTCCCGCGCCCGCTTGTTGAGCCTGTACTCCGGCCGCCGATGCGATGATTGAGACGATCATACCAAGCAGGACTCTACGCATTTCTTCATCCCCTAAACATTTTATACTTTCAGCTTATCCTGATTGCGGTCTATCGACAATACTTGGCTATTGCCGCCGTCGAGTTGGCGAGACTTGGTATTGCCCCGCTCCAAAGGGGAAAGGCTGCTTTCCACCACTTTCCGACATTCCGTCACTCGCGTATTCTGTCGCCATGCGCGATATCCAGAACATTGTAATCCTGACGGGCGCGGGCGTTTCCGCCGAGTCCGGCGTCCCTACATTTCGCTCTAAAGGCGGCATAACTTATTGGGATGTTTACGAAAATGATCTGGCTCCAAAAAGCTATAGGATCGAAGACGTGTGCACACCCGAGGCGCTCGCGGCGGATCCGGGACTGGTGCACCGGTTCTACGATCTGCGGCGCGCGGCTTTGGCGATGGTCGAGCCTAACGTCGCGCACCATGCGCTGGCGCGGCTGGATGCGGGTTGGGACGGCGAATTGCTGATCGTCACGCAGAATGTCGACGACCTGCATGAGCGGGCTGGGGCGACGCGGATGCTGCATATGCATGGTGAGTTGTTGTCGGCGCTGTGTGCCGTTTGTGGGGCGCGTGAGCCTTGGTCGGGGGCATTGCCGGAGGGGTCGGTGTGCGGCGCGTGCGGGGCGGCGGCGTTGCGGCCGGACATCGTGTTCTTTGGCGAGATGCCGTACCAGATGGAGCGGATCGAGGCAGCGTTGGCGAAGGCCGATCTGTTCGTTTCGATCGGGACTTCGGGCGCGGTGTATCCGGCGGCGGGGTTCGTGCAAACCGCGGCGTATCATGGCGCGCGGACGCTGGAGCTGAACCTCGATCCGTCGATGGGGAGCGTGTTCTTCGAGCAGACGCGGATCGGTGCGGCGGGCGTGCTGGTGCCGGCTTGGGTGGACGAGGTGCTCGGCTAGTCACCTGGTATCCACCCCGGCGGAGGCCGGGCCCAGTTGGGAAGGCCTGAGTAACGGAGCGCTGTCCGTCGTGACGACCGTCCCCCAACTGGGCCCCGGCCTCCGCCGGGGTGGTTGTGGGGGTGGCAGCGGACTGGTGCTGACCGATGTAGGAAAGATTGTTCTCCCGCGAAGGCGGGAGTCCAGTCTGGGCCCCCGCCTTCGCGGGGGAACAGTCTTTTGAACGAGGGTCAGTCGACCCAGTCTAGGCCCATGTCGCGGTAGACTTCGCGGTCTTCGTCCCAGCCGGGTTTTACCTTTACGTGCAGGTAGAGATGCACGGGCTTGCCGGTGATCGAGGCGAGTTCGATGCGGGAGCGGGCGCCGATCTCCTTGATGCGGACGCCGCCCTTGCCGAGCACGATCGCGCGCTGGGTGGGGCGTTCGACTAGGATCTGCTGGTGAATCTCCAACGAGCCGTCCTGGCGTTCGATATACTGTTCGGTCTCGATCGTGCTCGCATAGGGGAGTTCAGCGTGGAGCTGGAGGTACAGCTGCTCGCGCGTCACTTCGGACGCGAGCGCACGCTCGGTCGAGTCGGAGACCTGATCTTCGGGGGTAGTGCCACGGACCTTCTGGCATCGCCTTGGCGAGCTGCGTCTTGAAGTGGGCAAGGCCGTCGCCGGTGCCGGCGCTGATGAAGAACGTCTCGGCGAACGGGAGCAGTGCGTTGAGTTTCTCGGCGTGGATCAGCAGCTTGGTCTTGTCGGCGAGATCGACCTTGTTGAGGATCAGCCAGATCGGCTCGGTGCGGCCGACCAGCGACTCGACGATCGCGGTGACCTTGCCGCCGATGCCGCCCTTGGCGTCGACCACCAGCGCGATGATGTCCGACCCTTCCGCGCCACCCCAGGCAGCGGCGACCATCGCGCGATCGAAGCGGCGCTTGGGCTCGAAGATGCCGGGGGTGTCGACGAGCAGGATCTGCGTGTCGCCCTCGATCGCGACGCCCATGAGTTTCGCGCGCGTGGTCTGCGCTTTGGGGCTGACGATCGCGACCTTCTGGCCGACGAGCGCGTTGACGAGCGTCGACTTGCCCGCGTTCGGCGCGCCGACGATGGCGACGAGGCCGCAATGCTTGGGGGTGGAGATTTCCGGCGTGGTAGGTTCGGTCACTTAGGCTCTTTTCGGCATCGGGATATTCGGGGGACGGTCATACAGACAAAACGCCCTCGCGTCATTCCCGCCAAACTGCGGCCTCACTCGCCAGCGCGTCGGGCGCAGTCCGAGAAGAAAGAGTTTGTTCGCGCAGAGGCGCAGAGGACGCAGAGATGAAGTGAATGAGGGTCGCACCCGCTGAACCAAACGCCGCCGAATAATCGGTGTCTTGCCGGGCACGACCTTGCCCCGATCGCACCATCTCCGCGTCCTCTGCGCCTCTGCGCGAACAAAACCTTCTTAGCCGAGCTTCTCGAGCAATGCCTTGGCCGCCGCGGTTTCGGCTTCCTGTTTGCTGGAGCCCGTCGCGGTCGCTTCGGCGAGTTTGCCGACCGAGACGAGCATCGTGAATTTGGGGGGCGTGGCCGGGGCCGGTGCGTTCGACGATGATGTATTCGGGGGGCTTGCGGTTGTGGGCGGCGGCCCATTCCTGGAGGGCGGACTTGGGGTGTTGCGGGGCTTTTGCGCCGGCTTGCACCCTGTCTCCCCAGGCGCCGCGGACGAACTTGCGCGCGGCGTCTAGGCCGGCTTCCTGGTACCAGGCGCCGATCAGCGCTTCCATTACGTCGCCGAGTACGTTGTCGCTGTCGCTCGCGCCGTCGTCGCGGGCTTGCTTGCCGAGTTTCAGATGCGCGCGGACGCCGAGTTCGCGCGCTACGTCGGCGCAGACAGGACCGGTGACGAGCGCGTTGAGGCGTTTCGACAGCGAGCCCTCGGGGTCTGTGGCGAACAGTTCGTAGAGCCATTCGGCGATGATCAGGCCGAGGACGCGGTCGCCTAGGAACTCGAGCCGTTCGTAGTTCGCCGCCGCCTGGCTGCCGTGCGTCAGCGCGCGCTCATAGGGGGCGAGGTTGGTCGGTGCGCGGCCGAAGAGCGTCTTCAGCCAGCCGGCGAGGTCGCTCAAAAGCCTTCCCCGATACGGCTCCAGCGCGCGGCACTGACCCAGGTCCAGGGCTTCAGCCATTCGGCATCGCCGTCGGTCGAGAAGAAGTTGACGACCGCCTTGCCCTCGACGTTTTCGAGCGGGACGTATCCCATGCCCTGCGGCGCGGGGAACCGACTGTCGCCGCTGTCGTCGCGGTTGTCGCCCATCACGAAGATGTGGCCGGCGGGGATCGTGTAGAGCCCGGTGTCGTCGCGATCGGGGAGTTCGGCCTGGTCCAGGACTTCGTAGCTGCGGCCGCCGGGCAAGGTTTCGCGGAAGCGCGGGTACCGGCAGATCTGGACGTTTGCGACGACGTCGACGAACGGCGCGCCGCATTTCTCAGCGTTGAAATTCTCGGTCAGCGGGATCGTGAAGTCGGCGATGCGGAGCTTCGGGATTGCCTTGCCGTTGAGGTAGACAGTGCCCTGGCGCATCTGGACGGTCTCGCCGGGGGAGGCCGATGACGCGCTTGATGACGTCGTGGTCGAGCACTTCGGGCGCGCGGAAGACGACGACGTCGCCGCGGGTCGGCGTGCTGCCGAAGATGCGACCGGGGATCAGCGGGATACCGGCGGGAAGCGACCAGCGCGAATAGCCGTAGTTCCACTTCGACACGAAGAGATAGTCGCCGATCAGCAGCCGGGGCAGCATCGATTCGGACGGGATGCTGAACGGCGCGAAGATGAAGCTGCGCAGGATCAGCACGATCACGGCCAGCTTGAGCAGGAAGCGGAACGTTTCGCTCGTTTCGGAACGTACGGGTTTGGTCTTCACGTCATTTGCCATCCGCGCGGGTTTGCTCAACCTGCGCCTATCGTCAAGCGTGTGCGGGATACGTGTCACCGAAAGAGCGTTGTCGCGGTCTCGCGCTTGCAGCATGACCGGCGCGCACGTCTATTCGGAGAAGTAGCATGACCGCCGACTGGTCCAAGATCGAAGCCCTGCCCGCCACCAAGCTGACCGACCTGTTCGCAGCGGACTCGGAGCGTCTCTCGAAGCTGAGCCTCGATGTCGCGGGGATCCACTTCGACTGGTCGAAGACGCACCTGACGACGGACATGGTGACGGCGTTCGAGGAGATGGCGAAGGCACAGGACCTATCGGGCAAGCGCCAAGCACTGTTCTCGGGCGAGGTCGTCAACGTCACCGAGGGCCGCGCGGTCGAGCACACCGCCGAGCGCGGCGAGGGCAAGCCCGAGAGCGTCGCGATCGCGCAGGCGAGTCACCAGCGGATGCGGACGCTGATCGATGCTATCGAGGCGGAAGCGCTCGGCCCGGTGCGGCATATCCTGCACGTCGGGATCGGTGGGTCGGCGCTGGGGCCGCAGTTGCTGGTTGATGCGCTGGGGCGTGACGACAAGCGGTATGACGTGGCGATCGTCGCCAATGTCGACGGCGTCGCGCTGGAGGACGTGTTCGCGAAGTTCGATCCGGCGGCGACGTTGCTCGTGGTCGCATCGAAGACGTTTACCACGACCGAGACGCTGATGAACGCCGAAAGCGTGCTGCAGTGGATGACCGAGCATAATGTCGAGGACCCGTATGGCCGCGTGATCGCGCTGACCGCGTCGCCCGAAAAGGCGATGGAATGGGGTGTCGACGAGACGCGTATCCTGCCGTTCGCGGAGAGCGTCGGTGGGCGCTATTCGCTGTGGTCGACGATCGGTTTCCCGGCGGCGATCGCGCTGGGGTGGGACCGGTTCGAGGAACTGCTCGAGGGTGCGGCTGAGATGGATCGGCATTTCCGGCTGTCGGCGCTGCATGAGAACGCGCCGGCGCTCGCGGCGTTTGCGGACCTGTATTACACGCAGATCCGCCATGCCGAGACGCGTGCGCCGTTCGCGTATGACGAGCGGTTGCGGTTGCTGCCGAGCTATCTCCAGCAGCTGGAGATGGAGTCGAACGGCAAGTCTGTGACGGTCGACGGGCAGCCGCTCGGGCGTCCTTCGGCGGCGATCACCTGGGGTGGCGTCGGCACCGAGGCGCAGCATGCGGTGTTCCAGTTGCTCCACCAGGGTACGCATCTGGTGCCGGTCGAGTTCATCGCGGTGATCGAGCCGGGCGATACTTTGCCGGAAGAGCATCACCGGGCGCTGCTGCTGAACGCGTTCGCGCAGGGTGCTGCGTTGATGGCGGGCAAGCAGGTCGAGGATCCGGCGCGAAGCTATTCGGGCGATCGGCCGTCTTCGACGTTGCTGCTCGATGATCTGGATGCGCGGACGCTGGGGGCGCTGATCGCGTTTTACGAGCACCGGGTGTTCGTGAACGGCGTGCTGCTGGGGATCAATTCGTTCGACCAGTTCGGGGGTCGAGCTGGGGAAGGAAATGGCGAAGGCCGCGGAGAAGGGCGGGCAGACGTTCGATCCTTCGACGGACGACCTGATCAAGCGCGCCTTTGGGTAATTCCGGGAGGAAACCTCTTTCTTGTTCCCCCGCGGAGGCGGGGGCCCAGATACCAGCCACAGCGCTCGTGATCCTGGGCTCCCGCCTTCGCGGGAGAACTAGAGGGCGCGGGAGAACTGGAGGGGCTGAGGCGTTACATCCTCATGCCTCTACTCCTTGCCATCGCGCTCCCAGCCTCACCCACCGTCGCGCAGATGAAGTGGGAACGGCGGATATTGATTGTCTCCGCCGCGACCGCGGGAGACGCGGAGCTCGCCGAACAACGCCGCACCCTTGCTGCGTGGAAAACCAACGCCTCCGCCCGCGATCTCACTATCGTGGAAATCGTTGGGGACACGGTTCGTGGCGCGAGAGACCCAGCAGCAGCGCTTCGCCGCAAATACCACCTGCCCGCCACTTTCACCGCGATCCTCATCGGCAAGGACGGCGGCGAGAAACTGCGTAGCGCCAAGCCCTTCCCCGCCACGGCACTGGAGGCGACGATCGACGCGATGCCGATGCGCAAGGCGGGGCAGCGATAGGCTGAGGCGATCAGCGTGATCGCCGCGCTGGGGTTGCCGCCCCGCGCCCCCTGCCCCAGATGGCATGCAAAGCCGCCCCGCGGCACGCGACTTACGAGGACTGCCCGTGACCGACACCACATCCGCGACCGATACCCAATTCGACTACGACCTCTTCGTCATCGGCGCAGGCTCGGGCGGTACACGAGCCTCGCGCGTCGCCGCCGCGCACGGGGCACGCGTCGCGGTCGCGGAAGAGTATCGGGTCGGCGGCACCTGCGTTATCCGTGGCTGCGTGCCGAAGAAGCTGCTGATCTACGGCGCGCATTTTGCCGAGGACCTGAAGGACGCCAAGCGGTTCGGCTGGCAGGTGCCCGACAATTGCGCGTTCAGCTGGCCGACGTTGCGCGACAACGTGATGGAGGAGGTCGACCGGATCAACGGCGCCTACACGACCACGCTGCAGAACAATCATGTCGACATCATCCACCAGCGCGCGATCGTATCGGGGCCGAATGAAGTCACGCTCGCCGATGGCACCACGAAGACCGCCGCAAAGATCCTGATCGCGGTCGGTGCGCATCCCTTGACCCCGGAGTTCCCCGGCTCGGAGCACGGCATCACCTCGAACGAGGTCTTCCATCTCGACGACGTGCCGAAGCGGGTGCTGATCGCGGGCGCGGGCTATATCGCCAACGAGTTCGCCGGGATCTTCCACCAGTTCGGCTCGCACGTCACGTTGGTCAACCGGACCGACGTGATCCTGCGCGGCTATGACGAGATCGATCCGCGACCGGCTGCTCCAGATATCGATGAGCAAGGGCATCGATTTTCGGTTCAACGCTGCGTTCGAGAGCATCGAGAAGGACTCGGATGGCTGCCTGACGGTCAAGATGAGCGGGCACGAACCGATCGTCGTCGACCTCGTGATGTTCGCGACCGGTCGTTTGCCCAACACTAAGGGCCTCGGGCTCGAAACCGCGGGCGTCGAGATGGACGCAGCGGGCGCGGTGATCGTCGATGAGGACAACAAGTCGAGCTGCGCTTCGATCTTCGCGGTCGGCGACGTCACCAACCGGATCCAGCTGACCCCGGTCGCGATCCGCGAGGGGCAGGCGTTTGCCGATACCTTCTATGGCAACAAGCCGACGCGGGTCGATTATGCCAACGTGCCCGCCGCGGTGTTCAGCCATCCGCCGATGGCCGGCGTCGGCATGACCGAGTCGCAGGCGCGGGAAGCACTTGGCTCGGTAAGGGTGTATTCGAGCGACTTCCGGCCGATGAAGAACGTGCTGGCGGGCCGCAACGAGCGGTCGCTGTACAAGATGATCTGCGATGGCGAGACCGACCGGGTGGTTGGCATCCACATGATCGGGCCGGACTGTCCGGAGATCCTGCAATCGGCTGCGGTCGCGGTGAAGGCCGGGCTGACCAAGGCCGATTTTGATGCGACGGTCGCGCTGCATCCGACGATGGCCGAAGAACTTGTCTTGATGAAGTGAGGGGGCGACCCCGCTTCAAGCGTGTTCCCCCGCGAAGGCGGTAGCCCAGTCTGGGCCCCCGCCTTCGCGGGGGAACACGTCAGGTGGCGGTGAAATTGCCGGGACGGCGCTCGCTGACGGCGCGTACACCCTCGGCGAAGTCGTTGGTCTTTTTGCAACCAGGCCTGTTCGGCGAGTTCGTGATCGGTCTGTGACTGGACCAGCGCGAACAGGTCTCCGCGCATCGTCTTTCGGGTTGAGGCGACCGCCAGCGGCGCACCCGCCGCGATCTCCTTTGCGAGGGACAGCGCTTCCGCCCGCAACTGGTCCGCCGGAACGACTGCGTCCGCCAGCCCCCAGGCCTCCGCCTGCTCGGCGCGGATACGGCGCGCGGTCAGGGTCATCAGCAGCGCGCGCTGGCGACCGATCACGCGTTCCAGTACTGCGGAGATGCCGAAGCCGGGGTGGAAGCCGATCTGGACGAAGTTGGCGACGAACTTCACATCGGGCGAGGCCACGCGGAAATCGGCGACGAGCGCGAGGCCGAGCCCTGCCCCGACCGCGGCACCCTGGATCGCGGCGACGACCGGCGTCTCGACCGCGAACAGCTTGGCGGCGGCGACGTAGAACGGGTTGCGCTCGCCCTCGGGCCGCTCCGCGGCAACCGGATTGGCGTTGACGAGGTCCGCGCCCGCACAGAACACCTTGCCCTCGGATTGCAGCACGATCGCGCGCACGTCGCGGTCGGCATCCGCGGCGGCGAACGCGGCGCCGATCGCCTCGATCAGCGCGAGATCGGCAAAGTTGTGCGGCGGCCGCGCGAACGTGACGATCGCGACATGCCCGTCTCGGATGACGTCGACGCCGGAAAAACCCAAGGGATCATTGGTCATCTTCGGCCTCATTACTGTCGAACGCGGCTAATATGGGCCGCAAACATGGATTGTGGCGATTATGACACGGACCGTCGCCGAATCCACGCCCGACGTCTTCCAGCCATTGGCAGAGTTCGAGAAGCGAGCGTAGAGCCTCGATCCCGGCAGCGCGACAAAGATCATGGCGCCGGGGCCGTCTTCATCGGGAGCGGCAACCGGAGAGGTCCAGGGCATGGGGTCGCGACCGTCGCGAGCAGCAGCATTCGGCACTGCCATCGGCAGGACGGCCCCGATTGTGCCCAGCCATTTGCCGATCCCGTCCAGCACAGGGGACTATTCGACATGAAGACCATGATGGTCGCGGCGCTGCGCGCTGCGCTGGTGACGACGACGGTTCTTGGATCGGCAGTCGCCCTGCCGACCACCGCGACCGCGCAGACGACGACCGCCGCTATCCGCGGACAGGTCCGCGATGCGGCGGGCGCGGCAGTGGCCGGCGCTACCGTGGTGGCGGTGAATACCAGCACCAACCAGACCTTCCGCGCCACGAGCAGCGCGAACGGCAGCTACATCCTCAACGGCCTGCGCCCGGCGCCCTACACGATCACGGTCACCGGACCGAACGGCGACGTCTCGGTGCAACGGATCTCGGTCGGCGTCGGACAATCGGCGACGCTCGACGCCGTCCTGGCCGCACCCGCGCCCGCGTCCACCACGCAGACGGACGCGACCACCGGCGGTGCTGCCAATGACGGCGGCGACATCGTCGTCACCGCCGGACGCCTGGTCGAGACGAAAACGTCCGAAGTCGCGACCAACGTCAGCCAGAGCCAGATCCGCATCCTGCCGCAGGGCGACCGCAACTTCCTGACGTTCGCGGCCCTCGCGCCCGGCGTCCGCTACAACGACAGCGAGACCAACAAGGGCATTACCGCCGGCGCCTCTCCCGCCAGCCAGGTCAACGTCTTCATCGACGGCACCAGCCTGAAGAGCCAGACGCTGGGCGGGATCGCCGGCCAGACCGACAGCCGCGGCAACCCGTTCGGGCAGCTCGCGGTCGGCGAGTTCCGCGTGCTGACGCAGAACTACAAGGCCGAATACGAACAGGCCGGGTCGGCGATCATCACCGCGGTCACCAAGTCGGGCACCAACGATTTCCACGGCGAAGCGTTCGGCCAATATACCGATCGCAGCCTGACCGCGGCCAACATCCTCGATCAGCGTGCCGATCGCGGCAAGCCGAAGTTCGAACGCAAGCAATACGGCATCTCGCTGGGTGGCCCGATCATCAAGGACAAGCTGTTCTTCTTCGGCGCGTACGAAGGCAACGACCAGAACCGTGCATCGAGCGTGACGGTCGGCCAGCGCACACCGGAAAACCTCGCCCGGTTCGGCCAGTATGAAGGCACCTATGTCAGCCCGTATCGCGGCGATTTCTACTTCGGCAAGCTGACCTTCACCCCCGACGAGCGCCAGGTGTTCGACCTGTCGTTCAGCCGTCGCCAAGAGACCGACGTCTCGGGCTTCGGCGCCAATTTCGGCTCCGCCAACATCGCGTATTCGGCGGCGGTCAACAAGATCAACAAGACCGACACCTATACCTATAAATGGACGTACACCGGCGACAGCTTCGTCAACGAAGCTAACCTGACGTATCTCGATGCGGTATATAATCCTTCCTCGCTGAACCCCGACGATCCAAGCTTCGAATATCAGGGGCGTCATCACCTTCGGCGGCAAGGATTCGACGCAGCGGATCAGCCAGCAGAGCTATGTCCTGCGCGACGACCTGACGTATAACGGACTGCAGAACCACGCGATCAAGGGCGGCCTGCGGTTCGCATTCCAGGATTACGATTTCACCAAGAACTTCTTCGTCCAGCCGCGCTACTTCTTCCAGAACGACGCGACCAAGGGACTCGATTTCAGCTTCCCGGCGCAGGCGCAGCTTGGTGTCGGCAACCCGCGGATCATCGCCTCCAATTCGCAGCTGGGCGCGTACATTCAGGACGATTGGGACGTCACCGACAAGCTACAGATCAACATCGGCCTGCGCTGGGACTACGAGAGCAACCTGTTCAACAACAAATATCGCACCCCCGCAGCGGCGGTCGCGACGTTGAACGCCCTTCCGAGGACCGAGTATTTCGACCCGGCGAACTACATCACCGACGGCACCGATCGTCCGACGCGGAAGGACATGTTCCAGCCGCGGATCGGCTTCAGCTATGATTTCAACGATGACCAACGCACCGTGCTGTTCGGCGGCTATGGCAAATATTATGATCGCAACGTCTTCAACAACACGCTCGACGAACAATTCCGCCTGCAATACCAGACCGGCAACTTCAATTTCTCGCGCGATGGATTGCCGCGCGACGGCACGCCGACGGTCAAGTGGGACCCAAAATACCTGACCCGCGACGGCCTTCTGGCGCTACGCGATAGTGCGCAGACCGGGCAGCCCGATCTGTTCGCGGTCAAGAACAACGCCAAGGCGCCATCGACCGATCAGTTCAGCCTTGGCCTGCGCCAGAAGTTCGGCATCTTCCGCGCATCGGTGACGGGCTCGTACGTTCGCGGGCAGAACGGCTACACGCATTTGTTCGCGACGCGTAACGTCGACGGGTCGTGCTGCGATACCACCGTGCCGCGCGCGAACGGCTTCGGCAACGTGCTGATCGGCTATGACGGGCTGCGGACTCGCTACAAGGCGCTGCTCGTCACGATCGACAAGGATTACACGCCGTCGTCGGGTTGGGGTGTCAACATCGCCTACACGCTGTCGAAGGCCGAGCAGGACGGGGGCGACCTGTTCAGCCTCGATAAGGCGACGCCCGACCAATATGGCTGGCGGCCGATCGCCGGGCAGGACGAGCGCCACCGGATCGTCCTGTCGGGGATCGCCGATCTCCCGCTCGGCTTCCAGTTCTCGACGCTGACGACCCTGGGCAGCGGCACCGCGTTCCAGTTGCAGGATCAGTCGGCCGGTACCAGCGTCAACCAGCAGGTGATCCGGTCGCTGTATCGCCCCAAGAACTGCCTCGGCAGTCTGTTCGGCTTCTGCGAGGTCAATTTAACACTCCAGAACAACGTCAAGATCTTCAATACGCACAATATCAATCTCGCCGTCGACCTGCTGAACGCGTTCAACAACAAGAACTACGACGGCTATGCGGGCTATCTCGGGGTTGGCCAGACCTATTCGTTCGACCGCACGACCAACGCGCCGACCAACCTCCTGACCCTCCCGCGCCGGATCCAGTTCAGGGTTGGTTACAGGTTCTGATGCGTTAAGGACGGGCGACCCTTCCAGTCGCCCGCCTGACCTCATGGTCGTGGCGTTCCTTGATCAGGAGTTCGGATGCTTGATCGACGGCAGTTTCTCGGCACCGGGGCAATCTCGCTCGGTGGACTTGCCGCGGGATGCACATCGGTCGGGCGGCCGCTGGTCAAGGCGATCCAGAGCGTTACAGGCACGGCGCCGCCTGCACCGCCGCCGTCCGCCAACCCGCTGATCGACAATCTGCAGGAGCGGGCTTTCCTGTATTTCTGGGATACGACCGATCCGGTCACCGGGCTGGCGCTCGATCGCTGGCCGACGCCGTCCTTCTCGTCGATCGCCGCGGTCGGGTTCGCGTTGACCGCCTATCCGATCGGCGTCGTCAACGGCTGGATCACGCGCGAACAGGCGCGCAAGCGGACGCTGGCGACGATGGAGTTCTTCGCGATCGCACCGATGGGCCCCGAGCCGACCGGCAACAGCGGGTACAAGGGGATTCTTCTACCACTTCCTCGGCATCACCAAGGGCCAGCGGTTCGCCCGCGCGGAACTGTCGACGATCGATACCGCGTTGCTGCTCGGCGGGATGCTGTTCGCGCAGAGCTGGTTCGATGGCGATCACCCCGAGGAACAGCGGATCCGCGCGCTCGCCGACCAGATCTACGGCGCAGTCGACTGGACGTGGATCACGCCGCGTGCGCCGTTCCTGTCGATGGGCTGGCATCCCGAGAGCGGCTTCATCCCGAGCGACTGGAACATCTACAACGAGGGGATGCTGATGTATCTGCTCGCGCTGGGATCGCCGACGCATCCGCTGCCGCCGTCGACTTGGGGCGCGCTGACCGAGAAGTTCGAGCCGTCGTGGCGCGGCGATCATCTCCATTATCCGCCGATGTTCGTGCACCAGTACAGCCATGTCTGGGTCGATTTCCGCGATATCCGCGACGCGTATATCGCGACCAAGGGGATCGATTATTTCGAGAACAGCAAGCGCGCGACGATCGCGCAGCGCGACTATGCGATCGCCAATGCGGGTGGGTTCGCAGGCTATGGCCCCGACATCTGGGGACTGACCGCGTGCGACGGGCCGGGCGATTTCAAGGCAACGATCGGCGGGCGGGCGCGGGAGTTCTTCAGTTACTCCGAACGCGGCCCCGGCGCCCGTGACGACGGTACGCTCGCACCTACCGCTGCGGTCGGGTCGATCGTGTTTGCGCCGGATCTCGTCATCCCCACGATCACCGCGATGCACGATCGCTACGGCAGGGGGATCTACGGCAAATACGGGTTCTTCGACGCCTTCAACCCGACGCTGACCGAGATGGGCGAACCGCTCAAGCATGGTCGGATCGTGCCCGGCGTGGGCTGGGTCGACATCGACTATCTCGGGATCGACCAGGGGCCGATCGTCGCGATGATCGAGAATTGGCGAACCGGGCTGGTCTGGAACACGATGCGGCGGAACCCGCATATCCGACGCGGGCTGGACCGTGCCGGATTTACCGGGGGATGGCTCGCGCGCGTTCCTTAAGGGGTTTCGCCGTTGCGCCGGAACGCCTAGGTCGAGTGCATACCCGATCCTCGAAAGGTTCCAGCATGCGTGAAGCCGCCATCGTCTCGACTGCCCGTACCGCTATCGGCAAGGCGTATCGGGGTGCGTTCAACGCGACCGAGGCGCCGGTGCTGGCGGGGCACGTGATGAACGCCGTCGTCGAGCGCGCAGGGGTAGATCCGGCGCGGATCGACGAGGTGTTCTGGGGTGTCGGCAATCAATGGGGCACGCAGGGCGGCAACGCTGGGCGGATGGCGATCTTTGCAGGCGGGCTGCCGGAGTCGGTGCCGGCGTTCACGCTCGACCGGAAGTGCGGGTCGGGGCTGACCGCGGTGGCGCTCGCGGCGCGGACGATCATGTGCGACGAGGCGGATGTCGCGCTGGCGGGCGGGATGGAGTCGATCAGCTACACCGTGACGAAGGACGCGCCGCGGTTCGTCAATGCGAGCGTCGTGGCAAAGGAGCCGGCGGCGTATATCCCGATGATCGAGACCGCGGAGATCGTCGCGGAAAAATACGGTATCAGCCGTGAAGCGCAGGATGCCTATGCCGCGATGAGCCAGCAGCGAGCCGCCGCGGGACTGGAGAGCGGGGCATTTGCCGAGGAGATCGTGCCGATCACCGTCGAGAAGGCGCTGTACGACAAGCAGGGCGCGCATGCCGGGATCGAGAGCGTCACCTTGTCGCAGGACGAGGGCATTCGCGCGGGGACGACGCTGGATGGATTGCGCGGGCTGAAGACGGTTTGGCCGGGCGGCGAGTTCTCGGGGCCGGGGTCGAGCGTGACTGCGGGCAATGCGAGCCAGTTGTCGGACGGGGCTTCTGCGCAACTGCTGATGGATCGCAGGACCGCAGAGGCCGAGGGCAAGGATATCCTGGGGATCTATCGCGGGTTCCAGGCGGCGGGGTGCAGCCCGGCGGAAATGGGGATCGGGCCGATCTTCGCGATTCCGAAACTGCTCGAACGGGCGGGGTTGTCGGTCGGGGACATCGGGCTGTGGGAGCTGAACGAGGCGTTCGCGTCGCAGTGCCTGTATTGTCGCGATTTCCTCGGGATCGATCCGGAGAAGTACAACGTCAACGGTGGTGCGATCGCGGTGGGGCATCCGTTCGGCATGACGGGGTCGCGGCTGGTCGGGCATGCGCTGATCGAGGGACGCAAGCGCGGGGTGCGCTATGTCGTGGTGTCGATGTGCACCGCGGGGGGCATGGGCGCGGCGGGGTTGTTCGAGACCGTTTGACGCGGGCGCCCCTCACCCTTCCCACGGCGAAGAGGCCGCGGGCCCCTTCCCCTCTCCCCGATGGGAGAGGGTGTTGTTGCCAAGACATTGGCGGCGGCGCAGGTTCGTGGCTTCTCGGATGGGGATGCGAGCTATGACGACGGCATTGATCACTGGCGCATCGGCGGGGTTGGGCGAAGGCTTTGCGCGGGCGCTTGCGGCCGAGGGCAATGCGCTGATCCTGACGGCGCGTCGGGTCGATCGGTTGGAGGCGCTGGCGACCGAACTGCGTGCGGCGCACGGCGTTACGGTGCATGTGTTGGCCGCCGATCTTGCGGATCAGGCTGGTCCGGACACGCTCATTGCTGCCATCGCAGCCGCGGCGTTGCCGATCGACGTGCTGATCAACAATGCCGGGTTCGGTGCGCGGGGTGATTTCGCGGAGCTGGATAGCGCGCTGCAACTGGGCATGATCGACCTGAATTGCCGTGCGCTGGTGGCGCTGACGCATGCCGTGCTGCCGCAGATGATCGCGCGTGGATCGGGCGGGATCCTCAACCTCGCCTCGGTCGCGTCGTTCCAGCCGGGGCCGTGGATGGCGGTCTATTATGCGAGCAAGTCGTTCGTGCTGAGCTTTTCCGAAGCGCTGCACGAGGAGGTGAAGGGCAAGGGCGTGCGTGTGGCGGCGCTGTGCCCCGGGCCTACGCGGACCGAGTTCGCCGATGTGGCGGGGCTCGGCGATACCGCGCTGTTCGAGCGATTGGCGAGCGATCCGGCGGCGGTGGTGCGTGACGGGTTGGCGGCGCTGGCCGCAAACCGCGCGGTGAAGGTGTCCGGTGCGCTGAACTTCGCGATGGCGGCGGGGGATACGGTTTACGCCGCGGAGTATTGCGCGACGTATCGCGGGGTCTTTGCAGAAAGCTCGCGGGTGACTCGGGTTGAGGGGGCCTGAACATCGGCCTCGCGTGCCGCCCCCTCCGTCAGGCTTTGCCTGCCACCTCCCCCTGGCGGGGAAGGATTGTTTTGGCACTCACTTGGTAAGGCGTGGGCGGCCGGCGGTTAGCGGCTGACCATGCCGGTTATGGTGATCTGACCGCCATGATCGACGATCTCGCCGTCGACCATGCCGCTGACGAGCACGATCGCGCCGGGTTCGACGATCAGCGTGCCGTCGATAATCCCGGCGATCTCGGCGGTGGCGCCCGCCGGGACGATCGCGGTGCCGTCGAGCATGCCCTCGAATTTACCCTCGATCGTCAGGTCTCCGCGATGCATGCCCTTCATGCGCGCTCAGTCGGCGAAGAGCAGGACGGGGGTTTCGAGGTACTTCTTGAGACCCTGGACGAAGCTTGCCGCGTCCCAGCCGTCGACGACGCGGTGGTCGCAGCTGATCGACAGGTTCATGAGCTTGGCGCGGACTACCTCGTCGCCCTTGAAGACGGGGCGTTCGACGATCTTGTTGGGGCCGATGATCGCGACTTCGGGGCGGTTGATGACCGGGGTCGTGGCGATGCCGCCGAGCGGGCCGAGCGAGGTTACCGTGATCGTGCCGCCGCCCATCTCGCTGGGGGGCGAGCTTGCCGGCGCGCGCGGCTTCGGCGAGGCGGGTGATCTCGGTGGCGAGCTGCCAGACGTTGCGGTCCTGTGCGTCGCGGATCACGGGGACGGTGAGCCCGGCGTCGGTCTGTGCGGCCATGCCGAGATGGATGGCGCCGTGCCGCGTGACCACGCCGGCCTCGTCGTCGTAGCGCGCGTTGAGCATCGGGAAGTCGGGGATCGTCTTGCAGATCGCGACGATCATCAGCGGCAGCATCGTCAGCTTGGGGCGGCCGCCGCGGTTGGCATTGAGGTCGGCGCGCATCGCCTCCAGCGCGGTGACGTCGATCTCGTCGACATAGGTGAAGTGCGGGATGGCGCGCTTCGAGGCGGCCATGTTCTCGGCGATGCGACGACGCATGCCGATGACCTTGATGGGCTGGTCTTCGCGGGCGCGGCTGGCGTGCGGGGGGTGGTAGCCTTCGCCGGCGCCGTAGCGGAGGTAGGCGTCGAGGTCGGCGTGGCGGACTCGGTCGGAGTCGGATTTGACGGAGGCGAGGTCGATGCCGAGATCGCGGGCGCGGGCGCGTACCGCGGGTGACGCGAGCGCGTGCGCCTTTTTGCTCCGTGTCGCCTGCCGGAGTGGCGCCCTTCTGCTCCCTCTCCCCTGCGGGGGAGAGGGCTGGGGTGAGGGGCTGAGGCAGTTGCCGGCGTTTCCGCTTGGGGCTGCCCCTCACCCCGACCCTCTCCCCCGGAGGGGAGAGGGAGTTGCCTCGACTACCTCTTCGACGCCCGGGTTTTCGGCTTCGTATTGTTCGGCGGTTTCGGCCTGGGCCGAGGTCAGCGGCGCGGCGACGACTTCGTCCGCGGCGTCCACTGCGTCCGTCTCGATCACCACGAGCGCGGCGCCGATCGACACCTGATCGCCGACTTCGCCCGCGAGTTCGACGACGACGCCGGTTACCGGCGACTCCATCTCCACGGTGGCCTTGTCGGTCATCATGTCGGCGATCGGGGAATCCTCCTCGACGCGGTCGCCGATGGCGACGTGCCACGCGACGATCTCGGCCTCGGAGATGCCTTCGCCGATGTCCGGCAGCTTGAAGGTGAAGCGGGCCATTATGCGTCCTTCATGATCTTTTTCAGGGCTTCGCCGATGCGGACCGGCCCCGGGAAATAGGCCCATTCGAGGCTGTGCGGGTACGGCGTGTCGAACCCGGTCACGCGCTCGATCGGCGCCTCGAGATGGTAGAAACAGCGTTCCTGGACGATCGCCGACAGCTCCGCGCCGAAGCCGCTGGTGCGAGTCGCCTCGTGGACGATCATGCAGCGACCGGTCTTCTTCACCGACGCCTCGATCGTCTCGATATCGAGCGGGACGAGCGTACGCAGGTCGACGATCTCGGCATCGATCCCGGCCTCGGCGACGACGGCCGTGCAGACATGGACCATCGTGCCGTAGGCGAGGATGGTGAGCGCCTCGCCGGCGCGGACGATCTTCGCCTTGCCGAGTTCGATCTTGTAATAGCCGGTCGGGACTTCGCCGGCCGGATGCTTCGACCAGTTCTGCGACGGGCGATCCCAGTATCCGTCGAACGGGCCGTTGTAGATGCGCTTGGGCTCGAAGAAGAGCGTCGGATCATTGTCCTCGATCGCGGCGATCAGCAGGCCCTTGGCGTCATAGGGCGTCGACGGGATCACCGTCTTGATACCCGACATATGGGTGAAAAGCCCTTCCGGCGACTGGCTGTGCGTCTGGCCGCCGAAGATGCCGCCGCCGAACGGCGAGCGCACCGTGATCGGCGAGGTGAACTCGCCGGCCGAGCGGTAGCGCAGGCGCGCAGCTTCGGAGACGAGCTGGTCGAGCGCCGGGTAGATATAGTCTGCGAACTGGATCTCGGGGACGGGACGCAGGCCGTAGGCGCCCATGCCGACCGCGACGCCGATGATGCCGCATTCGGTGATCGGGGTGTCGAACACGCGCGTCTTGCCGTGCTTGGCCTGAAGCCCGGCGGTCGCGCGGAAGACGCCGCCGAAATAGCCGACGTCCTCGCCCATAACGATCACGTCGGGGTCGCGCTCCATCATGATGTCCATGGCGGAGTTGATCGCCTGGATCATGTTCATGCGCGTGGTGGGTTCGGCGTCCGTGGCCTCGGACTCGGGTCCCTTGATCATGTCGCTCATGCCTTGCGATCCCATGGACGGCCGCTGGCCGTTTCTTCATCGAGCATCTGCTGGCGCTGCTCCTTAAGATGCCACGGCAGTTCCTCGAACACGCCGTCGAACAGCGACTCCAGCGGCTGGTGCAGGCCGTGGCCGAGGATGCCGTTCTTCTCGGCTTCCTTCTGCGCAGCCTTGACCTGCTCGGCGAGCTCCTTGTCCTGTGCCGCGTGGCGCTCCTCGTCCCATTCGCCGATCGCGATGAGATGGTCCTTGAGGCGCTTGATCGGGTCGCCGAGCGGCCAGGCGTTGGGTTCGCCCTCGCTGCGATACTGGCCGGGATCGTCGGAGGTCGAATGGCCTTCCGCGCGGTAGGTGAAGTGCTCGATCAGCGTCGGGCCCTGGTTGGTGCGCGCGCGCTCGGCAGCCCATTCGGTCGCGGCATAGACTGCCAGCGCGTCGTTGCCGTCGACGCGGAGTCCGGCGATCCCGTAGCCGACCGCGCGCGCCGCGAACGTCGTCGCCTCCGCGCCAGCGAAACCGGAGAAGCTCGAGATTGCCCACTGGTTGTTGACGACGTTGAAGATCACCGGCGCGCGGTAGACCGCGGCGAACGTGCAGGCGGAGTGGAAGTCGCCCTCCGCGGTCGAGCCCTCGCCGCACCAGGTGGCGGCGATCCGCGTGTCGCCCTTGGCGGCGGACGCCATCGCCCAGCCGACGGCTTGTGGGTACTGTGTCGTGAGATTGCCGGAGATCGAGAAGAAGCCGGCTTCCTTGACCGAATACATGATCGGCAACTGCTTGCCGCCGAGCCTGTCCGCGGTGTTCGAATAGATCTGGTTCATCATGTCGACGAGGCTCCAGCCCCGTGCGATCAACAGCCCCTGCTGGCGGTACGAGGGGAAGCACATGTCCTCGTAGTCGAGCGCGTACGCCGCCGCGACCGCGACCGCCTCTTCGCCCAGCGCCTTCATGTAGAAGCTGGTCTTGCCCTGCCGCTGCGCGCGGAACATGCGTTCGTCGAACGCACGGAGCAGCGCCATGCTGCGCAACATGCGGCGCATCACGTCGGGCGAAAGCTTGGGGTCCCAAGGGCCGACCGCGTTGCCGTCGTCGTCGAGCACGCGGACCAGCGTATAGGCGAGATCGATGAAGTCGGAAGCCTTGTCCGCGGTGTCGGGACGGCGTGCCTCGCCAGCGGGCGGCACGTCGACTTCGGCGAAGTCCACCGCGTCGCCGGGGCGGAACTTCGGCTCGGGGATATGCAGCGTAAGTGGCTGCAAATTGGCGCGCGGATGCTCGCTTGCCATCGTCATTCCATCTCCATGAGGCCGCTGTGACCGCGGAACACTCTTACCGAGGCTTGTTATTAAATTTCAACGCAGATTGCGAGGGGGGAGTTGCGCATTCACGATGTGCCGCGCGGATTTTTTCTCCCCCTGTGTTGGAATCAGCCGCCGACGGTCTGCTCGATGACCCCGAAGATCGGATGGCGCTTGTCGTCCTCAGCCCATATCCGCACGACATCGCCCTGCTTGAGGAACGGCGTGACGGGCTTGCCGCCCTGGATCGTCTCGATCGTCCGGACTTCAGCGAGACAGGAATAGCCGACGCCGCCCTCGGCAACCGACTTGCCGGGCCCACCATCGGGGCCGCGGTTCGAGACGGTGCCCGAACCGACGATCGTTCCCGCGCCCAGCTTCCGGGTCTTGGCGGCGTGCGCGACCAGCGTGCCGAAATCGAAGGTCATGTCCTCGCCCGCCTCGGCGCGACCGAGCGGCTGCCCGTTGAGATCGACCATCAGCTTGCGATGCAGCTTGCCGTCCTTCCACCAGTCGCCGAGCGAATCGGGCGTGACGAAGACGGGCGAGAACGCGCTGGCCGGCTTCGACTGGAAGAAGCCGAAGCCCTTGCCGAGTTCGCCGGGGATCAGGTTGCGCAAGGAGACGTCGTTGGTCAGCCCGACCAGCAGGATCGCCGCCAGCGCCTCGTCGCGACTCGCGCCGAGCGGGACGTCGCCGGTAACGACGACGACTTCGCCCTCCATGTCACAACCCCAGGACTCGTCGGCGAGCGGAATCGGATCGCGGGGCCCGAGGAACCCGTCCGAGCCACCCTGGTACATCAACGGATCGTGCCAGAAACTGTCGGGCATTTCCGCCGCACGCGCCTGTCGTACGAGCGCAACATGATTCACGTAGGCCGAGCCATCCGCCCATTGATACGCACGCGGCAAGGGCGACTCGGCATCATGCTCGTGGAATCGCCGCATCGGGATCATCTCGTGCTCGAGATCGGTCGACAAATTCTTGAGGTCGATCGAATGCCGGTCCCAGTCGTCGAGCGCGGCCTGCAGCGTCGGCGCGATGTGGCTCGCATCGGCATACCAGGCGAGGTCGTTGGAGACGACCACGAGCTTGCCGTCTCGTCCACGGATGGTGTCGGGATGCTTCAGGCTGGCCAGTTTCATGGGGCGGATCCTCTATATGTTTGTACGCATCCTACGCCCGTGACGGAGTTCAAGTCGAGCATGCCGCGTGCAGCAAACCTGATTTTGGTAAGAGCGGAGCCAATGTCGACCTGATAGGTTCGAACTTGCGTAACGGTCGAGGAAGGTAAGCATGCCCAGATACTTCTTCGATATCGACAACCATAAACACGTCAACGACGACGACGGCACGAATCTGGCGGACGACGAGGAAGCACGCGTTCAGGCGGTTATCTTCGCAGGTGATTATCTCAGCGATCATCCGGGGGATCGCACGCGACGGCGCTCGGTTCAGCGTAGCCGTCCGGAACGAGGCGGGCAGCGTTCTGCTCACGGTCACGGTGACGATCGACGAAACGAGCTAGCCGAACGGCTGGGCCTCGTTTTTCGCCGCGGTCCCGGCAATCGCCGCATAAATGTCATAACATGGGTTTTGTCGGCACGGTCAATCCTGGGATAAGGTGCGTATTGTTGCAACGCGCTATTCCAGAGAGGGTGACAGCGAGAAACGAGTGCTCCTGCACTGGATGCGGAGAGTGCACGTGGATATCTCCACCGTGACTGAGAAGGTGTTACGGAAGTTCGAATCGCGGATGGCGATGGGTGCGGACGATCGCGCGCAGATCGCGGCCTTGCCGTTCAAGGTGCGGACGATCGATGCGTCGACCTATATGCTGCGCGAAGGCCAGCGCCCGACGCGCTGCGCTTTCATTCTCGAGGGGCTGGCCTATCGGCAGAAGCTGACGCCGAACGGCGAGCGCGAGATCGTGTCGATCCTGATGCCGGGCGAGTTCGTCGATCTGCAGAACCTGTTCCTCGATGAATCCGATCATGACATCCAGGCGCTGACGCGACTGACGCTGGCCGAAGTGCCGATCGCGGCGCTGCGGCTCTTCATCGAGGCGTGTCCGGCGGCGGGCCAGGCCTTGTGGATAGACGCGCTGATCGAGTCGTCGATCCACCGCGAGTGGCTGTTGAATGTCGGGCGGCGCAATGCGCGGAGCCGGCTGGCGCATTTGCTGTGTGAATTTTCGGTGCGGTTCCAGAAATCGACGCTCGCCGATGCGATGGCGTATGAGTTGCCGATGACGCAGGAGCAGTTGGGCGATGCGCTTGGGCTCACCCCCGTACACGTCAATCGCGTGCTGAAATCGCTCGAGACCGACGGCCTGATCGCGCGCAAGAAGCGCCAGGTGAGCGTGATCGACTGGCCCCGCCTGCGCGATGCCGCCGAGTTCAACGAGCGCTATCTGCACCTTGGCCAGATCCGCCGCTGACCCCGCCATGGGTGCAAAAACGGGCCTAAGGTTGACTTTTCGACCGTGATACGCCAGATGGCCGCTATCGAGGCGTAATGCAGCGTGATTGGACCCTAGCCGGTCTTAGCTCCGCCTCGGTCGTTTCCAACGGGCTTCCCTTTTCACGCGGGGTGTCAAAACACCACCGCCCCTCGCGCGTCCTTGTGTGGATTCGCGAGCCCGGCATCTATTTGAGAGACTATTCATGTCATTTGCAAACCTCGGCCTTGCCGAGCCGCTCGTCCGTGCGCTCGAAGCCAAGGGCTATACCGAGCCGACGCCGATCCAGGCACAGTCGATCCCGATCCTGCTCGAGGGCGGCGATCTGCTCGGCATCGCGCAGACCGGCACCGGCAAGACCGCGGCGTTCGTGCTGCCGTCGATCCAGCGCCTGACCGAAACCCAGAAGCGCGTCCTGCCGACGCATTGCCGCATGCTGGTGCTCGCGCCGACGCGCGAACTCGCCAGCCAGATCGCCGACAGCGCCCGCGCCTACGGCCAGTTCAGCAAGATGTCGGTGACCACCGTGTTCGGCGGCACCAGCATCAACAAGAACCGCCAGGACCTGAGCCGCGGCGTCGACATCCTCGTCGCCACGCCGGGCCGCCTGATCGACCTGATCGAGCAGGGCTTCTGCAACCTGTCGATGATCGAGATCCTCGTGCTCGACGAAGCCGACCAGATGATGGATCTCGGCTTCATCCACGCGCTGAAGAAGATCGTCCGCATGCTGCCGAAGAAGCGCCAGACTTTGTTCTTCTCGGCGACGATGCCGGTCGCGATCCGCGAGCTGGCCAGCCAGTTCCTGCTCGACCCGAAGACGGTGTCGGTGAAGCCGGCTGCGACGACCGCCGAGCGCGTCGACCAGTATGTCACCTTCTGCAACCAGTCGGAGAAGCAGGCGCTGCTGACGATCACGCTGGCCGATCCGGCGATCGACCGCGCGCTCGTCTTCACGCGCACCAAGCATGGCGCCGACCGCGTCGTGAAGCTGCTGGCGGGTAACGGCATCGCGTCGAACGCGATCCACGGCAACAAGAGCCAGGGCCAGCGCGAGCGGGCTCTCGGCGAATTCAAGCAGGGCAAGGTCAAGGTCCTGATCGCGACCGACATCGCCGCACGCGGCATCGACGTCTCGGGCGTTTCGCACGTCATCAACTTCGAGCTGCCGAACGTCGCCGAGCAGTATGTCCACCGCATCGGCCGTACCGCGCGTGCGGGCGCCAGCGGCATCGCCGTCGCCTTCTGCGCGGACGACGAGAAGGCCTACCTGCGCGACATCGAGCGGATCACCCGCCAGAAGGTCCAGGTCCGGTCGCTGCCGGACGATTTCGTCAACCTGTCGAACCAGATCAAGCAGACGCGCGTGAAGACGATGGGCGCCGATCCCGAGGTCCGGATCGACCGTCCGCGCGATCCGGCACGTCCGCGCGCGACGCATTCGCCGCGGGCGACCGGTACGACCGGTCGCAACTATGCGGGTGCTAGCCGTGGTGGCCAGGGTGGCGGCGGCGGTCAGGGCGGCGGCGGTCGTCCGCAGGGCGGTGGTCGTCCCGGCGGCCAGGGCGGCGGTGGCCGTCCGGCTGGTGGCGGTGGCCGTGGTCCTGCACGTGGCGCGGGTTCGGGCCCGGCACGCTAAGGAGCATTCGTTAGCCTCGCGGGTTTGGTGTAGACCGGTCCCGCGAGGAGAATGCTCATGGACGTTTCCACTACACCTGTCGCCGAACGCGTCGCGCGCGTGCTGGCGGGACAGCGGATCAGCGCGAATGCCGGCGGCGATGCCGAGTCGGCTTCGCGGCTGATTGACGCGGCTTGGGCGGATTATCTTCCCGATGCGCTGGCGGTGCTGAAGACGTTGCGCGAGCCGGATAAGGCGATGGCTGCGGCGGGTGATCCGGCGGTCTGGGAGGCTATGATCCTTGCGGGGATCAAGGGGGCCAAGCCGGTGACGGTGGTCCTCTAGAAACTTGTTTCCCCGCGAAGGCGGGGACCCAGTCTGGGCACCCGCCTTCGCGGGTGAACAAGCTTTGCGACCGAAGAGATCGAGTGCGTGCACCACCCCGGCGGAGGCCGGGGCCCAATTGGCAAGGCCGACGTGACGAGGCGCTTCGCTCCGTTACCATCGTTACCCAATTGGCCCCGGCCTTCGCCGGAGTGGTGTTTTGGTTAGCGTCGATGGCTTAAATCAGCTGATCGTCGTCAGCCATTCCGCTTCGTCCGCGCGCTCCGTGCGCAACGCATTGGCAGGTGCCCTCTTGTCCTCGTAGCCGATCGCCATGCCGCAGAAGAGCATGCGGTCTTCGGGCATGTTCAAGACCCTGCCGACCGTTGCCGGATACATCGCCCAGCATTCCTGCGGGCAGGTGGCGAGGCCGGCGTCGACCGCGAGCAGCATCAGGTTTTGCAGGTACATGCCGAGGTCCGACCATTGCGGCGGGCCCATGCGCTTGTCGACGGTGCAGAAATACGCGGCGGGGGCGCCGAAGAAATCGAAGTTTCGGGCGAACCATTTCTGCCGCGCCGGCTTGTCGTCGCGGGGGATGCCGAGGTGGGCGTACATCGCTTCGCCGACGGCGTAGCGGCGGTCTCGGTATGGGGCGACGAGGTCTCGCGGGTAGACGTCGTAGGCTGGGGTTTCGGTTGCGCCGGTGGCGAGCGTGTCCGCCATCGTCGCCTTGAGGCGGACCAGCGGTTCGCCTTGGACGATGGCAACGTGCCAGGGTTGGAGATTGCCGCCGGTTGCTGCTCGGGACGCTTTTACCGCGATGTTGTGGAGGAGTGCGGGATCGACCGGCGTGTCGAGGAAACCGCGAACGGAACGGCGAGCGGCGATGGCTTCGGTCACGTCCATGGGTTCTCCTACGCATTTCCGTTTTCCTGCGTACGCAGGAACCCAGGGTTACGAGCGATGCCCTTTTATACCCTGGATTCCTGCGTTCGCAGGAAAACGTTAGGCCTGCCAATCACAGCACGAACCGGCTCAGGTCGGTGTTGCGGGCGATTTCCTTCAGCTGGCTGTCGACGTACGCGCCGTCGATAACGAGGTTCGAGCCGCCGCGGTCTTCGGCGTTGTAGCTTACTTCTTCGAGCAACTTTTCCATGACCGTCTGCAAACGCCGCGCGCCGATGTTCTCGATCTCCGAGTTCACCTCGGCGGCGATGCGCGCGATCGCGGCGATGCCGTTTTCGGTGAACTCGATGCCGACGCCTTCGGTCGCGATGAGCGCCTTGTATTGCAGCGGCAGCGACGCCTTGGTGTCCGACAGGATCGCGACGAAATCGGCTTCGGTGAGGCCTTTCAGTTCGACGCGGATCGGCAGCCGGCCCTGAAGTTCGGGGAGAAGGTCGCTCGGCTTGGCGACGTGGAACGCGCCGCTGGCGATGAAAAGGATGTGGTCGGTCTTCATCGGGCCATACTTGGTCGCAACCGTCGTGCCCTCGATTAGCGGGAGCAGGTCACGCTGGACGCCTTCGCGGCTGATCGAACCGCCGCGGCCGTCGGAAACCGCGATCTTGTCGATCTCGTCGAGGAAGACGATGCCGTTGGCCTCCGCGTCGGCCAGCGCCGCGCGGCTGACCTCGTCCTGGTCGAGGCGCTTGTCGGCCTCTTCCTCGACGAGCTTGTCCCAGGCCGCGTGGACGGTGAGCTTCCGGCGCTTCAATTGCTGGCCGCCGCCGAACGACTTCATCATCTCGCCGAGATTGATCATCTGCGGCGCGCCGCCGGGAATTTCGAACGGCGTGGTCGGCGCCTGCTCGACCTCGATCTCGACTTCGGCGGAGTTCAGATGACCGTCGAGGAAGCGCTGCTTGAAGCTTTCGCGCGTCGCGGTGCTCGAATCCTTGCCGACCAGTGCGTCGAGCAGGCGACCCATCGCCGCTTCTTCCGCCTTGTCCTTGACGGCGATGCGGCGCCGTTCCTTTTCGAGGCGGATGGCTTCCTCGACGAGGTCGCGGGCGATCTGCTCGACGTCGCGGCCGACATAGCCGACCTCGGTGAACTTGGTCGCCTCGACCTTCACGAACGGCGCGTCGGCGAGCTTGGCCAGACGGCGGCTGATCTCGGTCTTGCCGCAGCCGGTCGGTCCGATCATCAGGATGTTCTTGGGCGTGACCTCGTCGCGGAGGTCTTCGCTGAGCTGCTGGCGGCGCCAGCGGTTGCGCATCGCGACCGCGACCGCGCGTTTCGCGGCGGCCTGGCCGATGATGTGGGCGTCGAGCGCGGCGACGATTGCCTTCGGGGTGAGCTGGTCGTTCATTTTGTTACCTTCTCCCCTCCCGCTCGGGAGGGGTCGGGGGAGGGCGTGGCCGCAGCGGAAGGCTTGGGTGGGGGTATATTTCAGCCCCTCTTCCCTAGCCCCTCTCGCAAGCGGGAGGGGAATTAGCTAGTCGAATCCATCGTTTCGACCGTGAGGCGGTCGTTGGTGTAGACGCAGAGCTCGGACGCTATGCCCATTGCCTTGCGACACAGGACTTCGGCGTCGGTCTCGTATTCTACCAGCGCTCGGGCCGCGGCGAGCGCGTAGTTGCCACCGGAGCCGATCGCCGCGACGCCGTTCTCGGGTTCGAGGACGTCGCCGTTGCCGGTGAGGATCAGCGTGACGTCCTTGTCGGCGACGATCATCATCGCTTCGAGGTTGCGGAGGAACTTGTCGGTGCGCCAGTCCTTGGCGAGCTCGACCGCGGCGCGCAGGAGTTGGCCCTGATGCGCTTCAAGCTTGCGTTCGAGGCGTTCGAACAGCGTGAAGGCGTCGGCGGTCGCGCCGGCGAATCCGCCGATGACGCTGCCGTCACCTAGGCGGCGGACTTTGCGCGCGTTGGGTTTCATGACGGTCTGGCCCATCGAGACCTGGCCGTCGCCGATCACGACGACCTTGCCGCCGCGGCGGACCGGAGAGGATCGTGGTGCCGTGCCATGTCGGCATGGCGTGGTGGGGTCGTTGCTCATGGCAGCGATGTAGGGTTTGGTTTTGGGGGTGCAACGCCCCCTGCCCGAACGCGCGCCGTTCGTCGGCGGACCTCCCGTTCGTGTCGGCCATCCCACTTCCGTTCGTCCCGAGTAGCGATCGAGCTTGTCGAGAGCGCGTATCGAGGGATTGAGGTTGCGCGTGTCACCTGTACCTCGATACGCGCCCCTCGATACGCCCAAGGGGGCTACTCGGTCGCTACTCGGCACGAACGGGTGTGGGGAGTGCGAGCGATTTGTTCTTCGCGAATGACATCCCGGGACGGGCGCACTTCATCGCCCCTTCCCCCATTCTCGCGCCACCGTGTAGCCGAGATAGCCCGTGCCGAAGAGCGCGTAGAGCGGTTCGGGGATCGCGTTGAGGTACGCGGACATGCCCGCAGCGATCGCCTGAGCCATCTGCGGGCGGACCGCGGCGATCAGGCCTGCGGGGATCGCGCCGAGCAGCAATGCGTACATCACGTAGAGAAAGGTGGGGCGGGCGCGGGTGATCCAGGGGTCTGGTGCTGGATCAAGGGGTTGCGGGGTCATTGGCTGTCTCCGGCAATCTGGAAGTGCACAAAGTTCACACGCTGGGAGCGTTTTCGCAGAGGCCTCAGACGCGGTTCGCGAGCCAGCCGTAGAGGAAGGCTTCGTTCGCGGGACGGGTCTCGGCGAGCGCGACATAGCGTTCGCCTTGGAGGGCCTCGATCGCTTTCAGGAGCACGGTTTCGCCGCCGGGTTTGCGGCGGGCGAGGAAGGCTTCGAGCGCGGTGAGCGTGGCGGGGCCGATGCGGCCGTCCAGGATCATGTCCGGGTAGTCGGTGGCGCCGCGGTTCAGCGCGTTGAGGGCGCGCTGGAGGAAGGTGGCGGCGACTGCGGGGCCCATGTTGATGCCCGTGTCGAAGAGTTCTTCGGCGATTTTAGGGGCTCGGGGGGGCGATCTGGTCGAAGGCCGGGCGGGTCCAGTAGAGGCGGTGGTAGATGGTTTCCGCCTGGTCGCGGGGGAAGTTGCGCATGTCTCCGGGGTAGCCGTTGGTGCGGGCTACGCTTTCCGTGATGCCGTAGCGGGTGGGGCCGCCTCGGTCTGCGGGGTGGTTCGAGTAGCCGCCTTCGCGGTCGATGACGGCGTCGATGAGGTGGTCGATGGTCATGGCTGGCTCCCGGTTTTGTTGGGGGGCGAGCGAACCATATTGGTTTGTTGTAGGACAGGGGAATTTGGCGGATCATGCCCTGCATCGTTCCCTCACTTCCGCTCTCTACCGTTCCCCCGCGGAGGCGGGGGCCAGGGTTACGGCGGACGCCGCTCGTAATTCCTGGGCTCCCGCTTTCGCGGGAGAACCGAAAAGGGAGCCCGGCCCATCCGATTAGATCGCACCTCCCCGGCGGAGGCCGGGGTCCAGTTGGGGAACGGTGCTGAGGGAGGGCGGCGCTTCGTTACCCCCGACGTTCCAACTGGGCCCCGGCCTTCGCCGGGGTGGTGGCCAGTTCCCGGGTGGCATCCAGCTCTGGGGTGATGACCAGTTCCAGGGTAGCCAGCGTGCCCCCCCGCCACCCAAACCGACGCTACGTCCGCGCGGGGTTGGCGGATCGGTGTGCCTAAGGCTATGCGCTCCCTTGAACATTCGCCGCGGGCTCTGTCTGCGCGCCCACCCGGTCGCCGCCGCGGCCGACAGGTTAGGAAGACCATGGAAGACGATTTCCGCAAAGCCGCGCTCGATTATCACCGCTATCCAAAGCCCGGGAAACTCTCGGTCGAGGCGACCAAGCGGATGGCGACGCAGCGCGATCTCGCGCTTGCGTACTCGCCGGGCGTGGCTGCCGCGTGCGAGGAAATCGCCGCCGATCCGGACAAGGCGCGGGATTACACCGCGCGGGGCAACCTGGTTGCGGTCATCACCAACGGTACCGCGGTGCTCGGGCTCGGTGCGATCGGTGCGCTCGCGTCGAAGCCGGTGATGGAGGGCAAGGCGGTGCTCTTCAAGAAATTCGCCGGGATCGACTGTTTCGACATCGAGATCGACCAGCTCGACCCGCAGGCGTTCATCGAGGCGGTCCGCGTGCTCGAGCCGACCTTCGGCGGGATCAATCTCGAGGATATCAAGGCACCCGAATGCTTCGAGATCGAGACGAAGCTGCGCGAGCTGATGAACATCCCGGTGTTCCACGACGACCAGCACGGCACCGCGATCGTGTGTGCGGCGGCGGTCCGCAACGTGCTCGAACTGCGCGGCAAGCGGCTCGACCAGATGAAGCTGGTGACGTCGGGCGCGGGCGCGGCGGCGCTGGCGACGGTCGACCTGCTGGTGTCGATGGGGCTCAATCCCGAAAACGTCACGCTGACCGATATCGCCGGCGTCGTGCACAAGGATCGCGGCGACGTGATGCCGCCGAACATGGCGCGGTACGCGCGGACGACCAACGCGCGGACCCTGCCGGACGTTCTGGAGGGGGCGGACATCTTCCTCGGGCTGTCGGCGCCGCGCGTGCTGAAGCAGGAATGGCTGCATCTGCTCGCGCCCGATCCGCTGATCCTGGCGCTGGCGAACCCCGAGCCCGAGATCCAGCCGGCGCTGGTGCATGCGACGCGACCCGACGCGATCATCGCCACGGGCCGCTCGGATTTTCCGAACCAGGTCAACAACGTGCTGTGCTTCCCGTTCATCTTCCGCGGGGCGCTCGACGTCGGTGCGACCGAGATCAACGAGGCGATGAAGGTCGCGGCGGTCGACGCGATCGCGGCTCTCGCACGCGCGACGGCTTCCGATGTGGTGGTCACCGCTTACGGTGGCGCGACGCCGGTGTTCGGGCCGACCTACATCATCCCGAAGCCGTTCGATCCGCGGCTGATCCTGCATGTCGCGCCGGCGGTGGCGAAGGCGGCGATGGATTCGGGCGTGGCGACGCGGCCGATCGAGGATTTCGACGCGTATCTGCGCGACCTCGAAGTGTTCGTGTATCGCTCGGGCCAGCTGATGCGGCCGATCTTCGCGCGCGCCAAGCAGGCGGGGCGCTCGATCGCATATGGCGAGGGCGAGGACGACCGCACGCTGCGCGCGGTGCAGACGGTGATCGACGAAGGGATCGGGCGGCCGGTGCTGATCGGGCGGCGCGAGGTGATTGCCGAGAAGATCCAGTCGAGCGGACTGCGGATGGCGATCGGCACCGACGTCGAGGTGCTCGATCCGGGTACCGACCGCGAAGTGTTCGATCCGCTGCTTGCCGGGTATAACGCGCTGGTCGGTCGTCGCGGATCGCCGCCCGACAGCGCCGAGCGGGCGCTGCGGACTCGGCCGAGCGTGGCGGCGGCGATGCTGCTGCGCGAGGGGGCGCGTCGATGCGGCCTTGTGTGGTGGCATCGGCGACTGGTGGACGCAGATGACCTACGTCATGCCGCTGATCCCGCGGATGCCGGGCGTCTCGCGCCTGTATGCGATGTCGGCGGTGATCCTGCGCACCGGCAGTCTTTTCTTCTGCGATACGCATGTGACGGTCGATCCGACCGCCGAGCAAATCGCCGAGATGACTTTGCTCGCGGCCGAAGCGGTACGGGCGTTCGCGATCGAGCCGAAGGCGGCGTTGCTGTCGCATTCGAGCTTTGGTGCGTCGCGGTCGCCCTCGGCGCAGAAGATGCGCGCCGGGCATGCGTTGCTGAAGGACGCGGCGCCGGAGTTCGAGTTCGATGGCGAGATGCACGGCGATGCGGCGTTGTCCGAGGCGCTGCGGCGGCGGTTGGTCGCGGACAGCCCTTTGACCGGGTCGGCGAACCTGCTGGTGATGCCGAACATCGATGCGGCGAACATCGCGGTGTCGTTGCTGTCGGCATCGACCGAGTCGCTGCCGCTGGGGCCGATGCTGCTGGGGCTTGCCAAGCCGCTGCAGATGATGGTGCCTAGCGTGACCGCGCGGGGGATCGTGAACCTCAGCGCAGTGGCGGTGGGTCATGCGGCGACGGTGAGCGAGACGGCCTAAACCTTCTTCTGCCCCCCCCCCTGGCAGGGGGGGGTTGGGGGCGGGTCGGCTTCCGCCTGTTCGGACCGGTGGGGCTCGAGCCGGCCTACCCACCCCCAGCCCCCTCCCTTTCAGGGAGGGGAGCGCGGTTGTGGGCAGGGCGAGCGTCGCGCAAGAACCAACGCACGCCGCTTGGCCAGCAGCGCCGCGTCTTTTCATCGATGTAAGAAAATGGTCGGAGCGACAGGATTCGAACCTGCGACCCCCCACACCCCCAGTGTGGTGCGCTACCAGGCTGCGCTACGCTCCGACCGAACGGGCCGCATAGCAGCCCGAGCCGCGCGCTCTACGCAGGGTCGGCGCGCGATGCAAGTCGCAACGCCGCTCGCCCGCAAGAATTGCCTCAGTCGCCCATCAGCGTACGCCAGAAGCTGCCGTCATAGGCCTTCACGCTAACCTGCTCGATGGTGTACGCGCGCAGGGCGCGACCAAAGGCCTTCTGGTGTTCGGCCTGGCCGTGCGCGGCGATCGCCTCGGGACTCGCCCAGCGTTCGGAGATCCGGATCAGGTCGGGATCGACCAGGTCGAGCGCGAGATTGTAGAACTCGCAGCCGTCTTCCGCGGCGCAGGCGGCCATGTGCGCGATCAGCGTGTCGGCGATCTTCGCGCCGTCGCCTGCGGCCAGCTTGATATGTCCCATCACCAGAATCATCGCATCTCTCCTGTTTCGTGCCGGTTTCGCCGTGACTTCATCGTGGTCTCTACACGAACCGTCCGCGCCTGCGTCAGTTGCACGCGACATCAAGCGATGATAGCGGGCGGACCAATGCGACCGGCCGCGCGGCGCGCGAACCGAGCCACCCTTCACAGATACGGAACTCCATGTTCATCTCACCAGCATACGCCCAGGCCGCAGACGGCGCCGCCACGACGGCGGGAGGCGGGATCGCCTCGTTCCTGAGCCTCGCGCCGCTCTTCCTCGTGTTCGTCGTGTTCTATTTCCTGATGATCCGCCCGCAGCAAAAGCGCATGAAGGCGCTGCAGGCGTCGGTCGCGGCGGTGAAGAAGAACGACAGCGTCGTCACCTCGGGCGGGATCCTGGGCAAGGTGACCAAGGTCGAGGATAATGTCGTCGAGGTCGAGATCGCGCCGAATGTCCGCGTGCGCGTCGTCAAGGCGACGCTGACCGACATCACCAGCCCTAACACGAAGCCGGCGAACGACTGATGCTCGACTTCCCGCGCTGGAAAATCGGGTCGATCATCGGGTTGCTGGCGGCATTGTGCCTGCTGGCGATCCCGAGCTTCCTCCCCCGAGAGCACCACGAGCCAATGGGGGCGGATTCCGCATCCGCATATCAACCTCGGGCTCGATCTCGCCGGCGGCAGCTACCTGCTGCTCGAGGCGGATACCGCCGACCTCGCCGCGACGCGGATCGAGGCGATGCGCGACAGCGTCGCGGGGACGATGCGCAACGGGACGCCGCGGATCGAGATCGGCGACATTTCGACGCGGGGCGGCCAGCTGACCTTCCTGCTGCGTGATCCGAGCCAGGTCGATGCGGCGCGCGAGCGCCTGCTGGCGATCACCGGCGGTGGCGCCGGGATGAGCGGCCAGCGCGAATGGGACATCACCGTCGTCGACACGAGCCGGTTCGTGCTCAAGCCGACCCAGGCCGGCCTGACCCAGGCGGTCGACACCGCGATGAAGGACGCGACCGAAGTCGTCCGTCGTCGTATCGACGCGCTCGGCACCAAGGAGCCGACGATCGTTCGCCAGGGCGCGACGCGGATCGTGGTGCAGGTGCCGGGGCTAAAGAACCCGCAGGCGCTGAAGGAGCTGATCGGCAAGACCGCCAAGCTCGAGTTCAAGCTGGTCGACGAGACCGCGAACCCGGCTGACCTGGTCAAGGGGATCGCCCCGGTCGGCAGCCAGGTGCTGCCGTATCCGGGCAACCCGCGCGGCGTGCCGTTCATCGCGGTCAAGCGATCGGTGATCATCTCGGGCGACCAGCTCGCCGATGCGCGCCAGGAGTTCGAACCGCAGACCAACGCGCCGCAGGTGGCGATCACGTTCGACGCGGTCGGCGGCCGACGCTTCGCCAAGGTGACGACCGAGAACACCAACAAGCCGTTCGCGATCATCCTCGACAATTCGGTGATCTCTGCGCCCAACATCAACGAGCCGATCCTCGGCGGTCGTGCGTCGATCTCGGGCAACTTCACCGTCGAGTCGGCCAATGCACTGGCGATCTCGCTGCGGTCGGGCAAGCTGCCGGTCAATTTGAAGACGATCGCCGAGAGCACCGTCAGCCCCGATCTCGGCAAGGATTCGATCCGCGCTGGCGTGCTCGCGTCGATCGTCGCCGCGCTGCTCGTGATCGTGTTCATGTTCGTCACCTATGGCCGGTTCGGCCTGTATGCGAACCTCGCGGTGGTCATCAACATCCTGGTCATCGTCGCGGTCATGGCGATGCTGAACGCGACGCTGACGCTGCCGGGTATCGCCGGGTTCGTGCTGACGATCGGTACCGCGGTCGATGCCAACGTGCTGATCAACGAGCGTATTCGCGAAGAGCGGCGACGCGGGCGTAGCGTCGTCCAGTCGGTCGAGCTCGGCTACAAGGAAGCATCGCGGACGATCTTCGAGGCCAACGTGACGCACGCCATCACCGGCGTGATCATGCTGCTGCTCGGCTCGGGTCCGGTGAAGGGCTTCGCGGTCGTGCTGCTGATCGGGATCTGCACGTCGGTGTTCACCGCCGTCACGTTCACGCGGATGATGGTCGCGCTGTGGCTGCGGAAGAACCGCCCCACCACGATCAATATTTGAGGCGGGAGATTACCATGCGCCTGCTGAAACTCGTACCCGACAACACGAACCTGAAGTTCGTCTCGCTCCGCAAATGGGCGTTCGGGCTGACCCTGCTACTGTCCCTGCTCGCGATCGGGCTGGTCGTGACGAAGGGCCTCAACATGGGCGTCGACTTCGTCGGCGGCGTCCTGATCGAGGAGAAGTTCGCGACCCCGCCGTCGATCGACGCGGTCCGTACCGAAGTCGACCGTCTCGGCGTCGGCGAAGCGTCGATCCAGTCGTTCAGCGATCCCAAGACGCTGTCGATCCGCCTGCCCGTGCCCGCGGGCGATGAAGGCGCGACCAACCGCCTCGTCAAGAAGGTGTCGGACGACCTCGCGGTGAAGTTCCCCGGGGCGACCTTCTCGAAGTACGACACGATCTCGGGCAAGGTCTCGGACGAACTGATCAGCAAGGGGCTGCTCGCGGTCGGCCTCGCGATCCTGGGCATCGCGCTGTTCGCGGTGGTGCGGTTCGAGTGGCAGTTCGGCGTCTCGACCGTCGTCGCGATCGTCCACGATCTGTTGATGACGCTCGGCTTCTTCGCGCTGACGCAGTTCGAGTTCGACCTGAACATCGTCGCGGCGGTGCTGACGATCATCTCGTATTCGATCAACGACAAGATCGTGATCGACGACCGTATCCGCGAGAATATGCGCCGGTACCGGAAGATGGACATGCGCGAGATCATCGACCTGTCGGTGAACGAGACGCTGCCGCGTACCGTGATGACCTCGGTGACGATCCTGCTCGCGCTGGTCGCGATGCTGGTGCTCGGCGGCCATGTGCTGCGCGGGTTCACCGCGGCGATGATCCTGGGTATCGTCGTCGGGACCTACTCGTCGATCTACGTGTCGTCGTCGCTGCTGATCACGCTGGGTCTGCGGGCCGACCCTGCTCCGCGCAAGGGCGGCGTGCAGGACGGCGCCGAGCGGGTTGGTCCGAAGGTCGAGCGTTGATCACATCATGAGGATGGACCGCGAGAAGACCGATGGGCCGATGATCTCGGCGATCGGTCGGGCCGGGTTCAAGGTCGACGACGGGTATTATACCGCTTTGTCGATAAGTCCCGAGCGTGCGGATGGCTGGGAGCCGCCGGCGTTCGAAGCGCTCGGCGAGGCGGACGTGGCGGCCTTGCTGGCGGTTGATCCGCCGCCGGAGTTCCTGTTGTTGGGTACCGGTTCCGCGCTTCGCCAGCCGCCGCTTGCGTTCAAGAAGGCGGTCGAGGCACGGGGGGTTCGGGATCGAGGCTATGGATAGCCGGGCTGCCGCCTCGGGCTTGGGCGGTTCTGCGTGGTGAGGGTCGCTGGATCGTGGCGGCGTTGTACCCGCTCGAGGGGTGATCTGAGGCTGCCGATCCTCCCCCGCCATTGGGAGTTGTCGCCGTAGGTGACGGAGGAGGAGCACGCGCAACCGACGTTTCCCTTTCCTCCCCCTCCGTCTGGCAAGGGCCAGCCACCTCCCCCTGGCGGGGGAGGATTCTAAATTCGGTGTTCCGCGGCCAGCGTTGCGAGGTGCTCGTAGAGCGCGGTGGTGTTGGCTTCCCAGGTGAAGCTGGTGACCGTGGCGCGGGTGGTTTCAGGCGCAGGAGGATCGGCTAGAAGCGCGCCGATCGCGGCGGCGAACGCTAGCGGGTCGCCGATCGTGACTCGGCCTGCTTCCGGCGATGTCACCACGTCATGCGCGCCGCCGGCGTCGGTGATGACGATGGGTGTACCGCAGGCAAGCGATTCGACCCAGGCGTTGGCGAGGCCTTCGGACTCGGAGGCAAGCGCGCTGACATCGGCAGCGGCGATCAGCTTCGGGATTTCGGCGTGCGGCACGGCGCCCAGCAGGCGGACGCGGTTGGCTATGCCGAGTCGTGCGATCTGCGCTTCCAGTGTCGCGCGCGCGGGGCCCTGTCCTGCGATGAGCAAAGTGACGCCGGGGAGCGCGGCGACCGCGTCGATGACGATGTCGTGGCCCTTGCGCGGGATCAGCGCGCCGACCGAGACGACCAATGGGCCGGCGACGCCGAGGGCTCCCTTGGCGGCGGCGCGATCGACGGGATGGAAGCGGTCCTGGTCGACGCCGGTGTGGTGGACGCGGATGCGGTCGGCCGGCAAGCCCATCGCGACCATGTCGGCCTTCATTGCGGCGCTGACCGCGAGCATGCCCGTGGCGTTGCGGCCTGCGGCGCGGACCTGCGCGGCGGTGGCGGGTGCGTTGCCCCAGATGTGGATGTCGGACCCGCGCGCCTTGATCGAGACGGGGACGCCGTAGCGCTTGCCGAGCGCGACCGCGGCAGGGCCGTCGGGGAAGAAGAACGAGGCGTCGATGACGTCGAACGCGAAGTTTTCGCGGATCGTGTCGAGGACGGGGATGAGCGCGCGCTGCAACGCTGCGGCGTGGTGGCGGCCCCTGGAGGAACGGGCGGACGGTGAAGCGCGGGCGGTGGAGGTCGATGCCCTTCCAGCGTTCGTGCGTCGCGAGCGTGGCGAGGGTCGCGTAGTGGCCGAGGCGGCGGAGCGGGCCTGGCGGGAGGCCTATCGGTGCTACCGCTTGCAATGAAACGTCGGGGTGCGCGGCGAGGCCGAGCGTCTGGCGTTCGACGAAGACGCCGAAATTGGGGCGGGTCGCATCCGGGAACAGGGTGGAGAGGGTTAGGATGCGGAGCATGGACTGGGGGTTACAGGGGGTGGGTTAATGCGGGGTGAGTTTGGGGCTCGATGTCGTGGAACGCGAACTTGCTCACAAGACTCCACCCCGGCGGAGGCCGGGGCCCAGTTGGGGGACGTAACTAACGGAGCGTGGTTCTCCATTATTGCCACCTTTCCACCTGGGCCCCGGCCTTCGCCGGGGTGGAGTTCATGTGAGGAATGGTTGCCCTCGATTACATTGTTTCTCCGCGAAGGCGGGGACTCAGACTGGGCTCCCGCCTTCGCGGGAGAACAAGGAGGTGGGACGTGAAGGTGCCCTCAGATTCGCTTCGCCAGCGGATACGCGAACAGAACGTCCGCATCCGCACTCGTCGAGACCGTCTCGCTGCCCGTCATCGTTGCGCATTCACCGGCCTTGAACGCGACGCCAGCGACATCGCCCGATCCGGTGATCGGGATCACCCAGCCGGTCGTGCCTTCGGGCAGGTTGACGACGTGGTCGCCGCCCCTTCCAGCGCTCGAGCACGAACTTGGGGCCTTCGACCATGATCGTGCGGCCGGTCTCGACTTCGATCGGCGGCGCGACGGGGACGTAGGGCGTGGGGTCGGCGACCTCGATGCCGTCCTTGAGGTGCAGCTCGCGGTCGCTGCCGTAATCGTAGAGGCGGTAAGTGGTCTCGGAGTTCTGCTGGACCTCGATCACCGTCAGGCCGCCACCGATCGCGTGGATCGTGTCCGACGCGCAATACATGAAGTCGCCCGACTTGACCGGCTTCCAGTCGAGCTTGTCCTCGATCGTGCCGTCGATTGCCGACTGCCGGAGTTCGTCCTTCGAGATCGGCTGCTTCGTGCCGACCGCGATCGTCGAGGTCGGCTCGGCAGCGAGGACCGTCCAGCACTCATCCTTGCCGCGCGGCAGGCCGCGGGAATGTGCCTGTTCATCGTTGGGATGGACCTGGACCGAGAGCTTCTCGCTGGTGAACAGATATTTGATCAGCAGGTCGGGGGGTGGTGTTGCCGGGCTCCTGGAACCAGACTTCGCCGATCGGCGGCGTACCGGGGGCGGCATCCTCGAAACCGGGCCAGAGCGTGTCGCGACCCCAGGGCTTCTCGACGCGGTGGGTATGCAGCAGGGTGGCGGGCATGGGATATCCTCGACTGGAATGACGGGTCGGCAACGCACGACTATTGCCGTGTGATCCGGCTCACGGAAACCCCCATGGTCGGCAACCGCGGAGCCGGTATTCAGGCGCCGAACGGGGGTGGCGAAAGGGATTGTTCGCGAAGCCCCGCATACGCTAAGGACAACGCCGATGCGTATCCCCCAGTCCCTTCCGAGCATGTCGCGTGCCTTTGCTGTCACGCTCATCGCAGCGCTTGCGCTCCCCATGGCCGGTTGTGCGGGTCGTTCCGCCAAGGGCGACTTGCCCTATGTCGCGCGCGACGTGGGAACGCTGTACTCGACCGCCAAGGCGCGCCTCGACCAGGGGCGCTACAAGGAGGCGGCGCAGCTGTTCGACGAGGTCGAGCGCCAGCATCCCTATTCGATCTGGGCGCGCCGCGCGCAGATCATGTCGGCGTTCAGCTATTACCTCGCCAAGGACTACACCGCGTCGATCAGCTCGGCGCAGCGTTTCCTCGCGGTGCATCCGGGTAACCGCGACGCACCCTACGCCTATTACCTGATCGCGCTCGGCTATTACGAGCAGATCACCGACGTGACGCGCGACCAAAAGATCACGCGCCAAGCGCTCGATTCGCTCGGCGAGCTGATGCGTCGCTATCCGAACACGCGTTACGCATCGGATGCACGGCTGAAGATCGATCTGGTCAACGACCATCTCGCCGGCAAGGAGATGGAGATCGGGCGGTTCTACGAAACGCGCGGCCAGTGGCTCGCAGCGAACGGCCGCTTCCGCACCGTGATCGACAAGTTCCAGCAGACCACGCACACGCCCGAGGCGCTGATGCGGCTGACCGAGACGTATCTGCAGCTCGGCGTGCCGATCGAGGCCGAGAAGGCCGCCGCGGTGCTGGGCCGCAACTATCCAGGCACCGACTGGTACGATCACGCCTACAAGCTGATGCAGGACCATCCGGTGAAGCCGATCGCACCACTGGCACCGGGCGAGCCAGTCGTGCCGACGGGAACCGCAGGCACGCCGGGTACCGGGGCGCTGGAGCTTCCGAAGGCGAATGGCAACACCGGTGGTACGGGCGCGGGCAGTGTTTCCAGCCCCGCACCCGTCGGTCCGGGCAGCGCGACGCGGACCGGCCCCGGCAACTGATCGCAGAATACGCCATGAGAACCCGGGCGTGAGAACAATGGGGGATCAACTTCGCGTGCGGATCGTCTAAGACGCGCGGGATGCTGACCGATCTTTCCATTCGCGACGTGGTGCTCATCGAGGCGCTGGATCTGGGATTCGGCGAAGGGCTAGGCGTGCTGACCGGCGAGACCGGCGCGGGCAAGTCGATCCTGCTCGACGCTCTAGGGCTGGCGCTGGGCGGGCGTGGCGACAGCGGGCTGGTGCGGCATGGCGCTGCTCAGGCTGTCGTGACCGCGACGTTCGATGCCCCTGCCCCCCGAATCGCCGCTCGCGATGTTGTTCGACGAGAACGGGCTGGAGATCGAGCACGGCGAGCCGTTGATCGTGAAGCGGATCGTCAAGGCGGACGGCGGCAGTCGCGGGTTCGTCAACGACCAGCCGGCGTCGGCGGGGCTGCTGCGCGAGATGGCGCCGCACCTGGTCGAGATCCACGGGCAGCATGACGAGCGCGGATTGCTGAATGCGCGCGGGCATCGGGCGCTGCTGGATATTTTCGGGCGGACCGAGCCTGGGGCTACCGGGAAGGCGTACGCTGCGTTTCGGGCGGCCGAAGCGGAGTTGGCGGCGGCTCGCGCGGATATCGAAACGGCGGCGCGGGATCGCGAGTGGCTGGAGCATACGGTTGCCGAACTGACCGCGCTGGCGCCTGTCGCGGGCGAGGAGGAGACGCTGGCGGATACGCGGCGGTCGATGCAGCGCGCGGAGAAGATCGCGGACGACCTGGCGGCGATCGACGATTTTCTCGAGGGCAAGGACGGCGGGATGGCGAAGCTTCGCCAGGCCGCGCGCGTGCTCGAGCGGATCGCGGAGGATCATGTCGCGCTGGGCAATGCGCTGGCGGCGGTCGATCGCGCGGTGATCGAGGCTTCGGTGGCGGAGGAGAGCCTGCGCGATGCTCGGGCGGAGATGGCGTATGATCCCCGCGCGCTGGAGGATGACGAGGCGCGGTTGTTCGAGCTTCGGGCGATGGCGCGCAAGCACCGCGTGCAGCCGGATGATTTGGCGGCGCTGGCGGACGAGATGCGCGCGCGGCTGGAACGGCTGGATGCGGGCGAGGGTGGGATCGCGAAGATCGAGGCACGCGTGGCGTCGGCTCTGGAAGGCATTCGATGCGGCGGCCGATGCTTTGACGAAGCGGCGGTTGGCGGCAGCGAAACGCCTCGACGTGGCGGTTGCGGGTGAGTTGGCGCCGTTGAAGCTGGATGCGGCTCGGTTCCAGACCGTCGTTGCGCCGCTGGGTGAAGAGGGCTGGTCGGCGGCAGGCAAGGACCGCGTCGAGTTCGAGATCTCGACCAATCCCGGTGCGCCGTTCGCCGCGCTGACGAAGATCGCGTCGGGCGGCGAATTGTCGCGCTTCATCCTCGCGCTGAAGGTCGCGCTGGCGGAAGAGGGCGGCGCGTCGACGATGGTGTTCGACGAGATCGACCGCGGCGTCGGCGGGGCGGTGGCGAGCGCGATCGGCGAACGACTCGCGCGGCTGGCGCTGAGCACGCAGCTGCTGGTGGTGACGCACAGCCCGCAGGTTGCGGCGCGCGGGGCGAAGCATCTGTTGATCGCCAAGAGCAGCGACGGCACGGTCACGCGGACCGGCGTGCGCGCTTTGTCCGAGGACGAGCGGCGGGAGGAGATCGCACGGATGCTGTCCGGCGCGCAGATTACCGATGAGGCGCGGGCTCAGGCGGAGCGGTTGCTCGAGCGCGCCTGAGGTTTACGGTTCTAGGCTCGACTTCGCGAAGCCAATACCATTCCCCTGCGAGGCGGGGATCCAGGATACCACCCGCAGCGCCTGTAACCCTAGATTCCCGCGTTCGCGGGAGAACGGTGCCGCGAAAGGCTAATCTCAGGGCATCGCCTGCCGCGGGTGACCCAAGTGAATCTTCAGCACTGGCACGACGATGTAATCGCCGCCGACTTTGCGCAGTCCGTGCAGCGCCCGACTACCGAACGCGCCGTCTTCGTGGATCACCGCACGGACCGGTGCCTGTTCGGTTTGGATCATGTCGTCGAGCCCGGCGGCACTGGCGTCCGAGCGCGGCCACAGCGATTGCTGAACGCGGTCGTCCGCGGACGAATCGTCGTTCCAGTCATAGCCGATCGCCGGGGGCGGCTCAGGGGAGACGTGAGTCTGCTGGGCGGCGGCGGGGGCAGCAAAGACTATGGCGACGATCGTAACTGCTGTCTTCATCGCACCCCCGATTCCACCCCGGCGAAGGCCGGGACCCAGTTGGCAAAGTTAGTTGGGGAACACGGTGCTCCCTTACAACGACCTTGCCAACTGGGCCCCGACCTTCGCCGGGGTGATGGGCGAATTCAGGACGCGCCGGTGCCGCCGTTCGCGCCGAAGAAGCTACCGGTGGTGTAGCTGTCGCTCGGGTCCGCCAGCGCAACGTAGAGACCCGCCAGTTCGGCCGGCTGGCCGGCGCGACCGAGGGGCGTATCCTGGCCGAACTCGCCCATCTTGCCCGGCAATTGCCCGCCTGCGACCTGCAACGGCGTCCAGATCGGGCCCGGCCCTACCGCGTTGACGCGGATGCCCTGCTTGGCGAGTTGTTTCGCCAGCGCCTTGGTGAAGATCAGGATCGCGCCCTTGGTCGAGGCATAATCGAGCAACTCCTTTTCCGGGCTGACCGAGTTGACCGACGCGGTGTTGATGATCGAGGCGCCGGGCTTCATCAGCGGGATCGCCGCCTTGCAGAGGTGGAACATCGCGTAGACGTTGGTCTTCATGGTGCGATCGAACTGCTCGAAGCTGATCTCGGCGATCGAGTCCTTCGACTGCTGGTAGGCTGCATTGTTGACGAGGATATCGAGCCCGCCGAGTTCGCGATTGGCGCGCGCGATCAGGTCGTTGCAGAATTTCGCATCGGTCAGGTCGCCGGGGATCAGGACGACTTTGCGCCCTTCCGCGCGGAGCAGCTTGGCGACATCCTGCGCGTCGGGTTCCTCGGTCGGGTAATAGTTGATCGCGACGTCGGCGCCTTCGCGCGAGAACGCGATGACGGCGGCACGACCGATCCCCGAGTCGCCGCCGGTGACGAGTGCCTTGCGTCCCGCTAGGCGGCCCGAGCCGCGGTAGCTCGCCTCACCGCAATCCGGAACGGGGTGCATGTTGCGCTGGAGCGCGGGCCATTTCTGGCGCTGTTCGGGGAAAGGTTGCGAGGGATATTTGGTCTTCGGATCGGCGAGTGGCGCGGCACCTTGCGCGAAGGCGGGTGCGGCGGCGGCGGCGAGGCCGGTGACGGCGGCGCCCTTGAAGAGGTCTCGACGGCTGGTGTCTGTCATGATCATGTTTTCCTGAAAATGCCTTGGGATGTCAGCGCGCAACTCGGGCGAATGTTCACGCCATGTTGATCGAGGTCTTGTCGAAATATGCCCCCTCCCCTAACCCGGCGCGATGACCGATCTTCCCGCGACCGAGACAGAAGCCGCCGCCGAGCTGGAGACGCTCGCCGCGCAGATCGCGTATCATAACGCGCGCTATCATACCGACGACGCGCCTGAGATCAGCGATGCCGAGTATGACGCGCTGGTGCGGCGCAATGCGGCGATCGAGACTGCGTTTCCGGCGGCGGTGCGGGGCGATTCGCCGAGCCGGACGGTGGGCGCGGCGCCTGCGGGGCATTTGGCGAAAGTCGCACATGCGAAGGCGATGATGAGCCTCGACAACGCGTTCGCGGACGAGGAGGTCGAGGAGTTCGTCGCGCGCGTGCGCCGGTTCCTGAAGCTGGCGGACGACGAACCGGTCGCGCTGACCGCGGAGCCGAAGATCGACGGGCTGTCGTGTTCGCTGCGCTATGAGGATGGGCGGCTGGTGCAGGCCCTCACGCGTGGCGACGGGCAGGTCGGCGAGGACGTGACGGCGAACGTCCGCACGATCGGCGATATTCCCCAGCAATTGCACGGCGAAGCGCCCGCAGTCTTCGAGGTTCGCGGCGAGGTCTATATGGCGAAGGACGACTTCGCCGCCTTGAACGCGCGCCTGCTCGCCGAAGCCGAGGAGACCGGCAAGGACGCGCGACAGTTCGCCAATCCACGCAATGCCGCCGCAGGATCGCTGCGCCAGAAGGACGCCGCCGTCACTGCAAGCCGGACGCTGAGGTTCCTCGCACATGGCTGGGGCGAGGCGAGCGTCGTGCCGGGCGAGACGCAGGCCGAGGTCGTCGACACATTGCGCGGCTGGGGCTTCCCGATCGCCGACGGGTTCGCGCGGGTCGAGGGCACCGACGCCGCCCTCGCCGTGTACCGCAAAATCGAGGCGGAGCGCGCCGACCTGCCGTTCGACATCGACGGCGTCGTCTACAAGGTGGACCGGCTCGACTGGCAGGCACGATTGGGTCAGGTCGCGAAGGCTCCACGCTGGGCGATTGCGCACAAATTCCCCGCCGAGCGCGCGCAAACGCTGCTCGAAAAGATCGACATCCAGGTTGGCCGCACCGGCGCGATGACCCCGGTCGCGCGCCTCTCGCCGGTCACCGTCGGCGGCGTCGTCGTGACTAACGCGACGCTGCACAATGCCGACGAGATCGAGCGGCTCGGCGTGCGGCCAGGCGACCGCGTGCTGGTCCAGCGCGCCGGCGACGTGATCCCGCAGATCGTCGAGAACCTCACCCCGGACGCAGAGCGCGAGGCGTATGTCTTCCCGCATGTCTGCCCCGAATGCGGGTCCGCCGCCGAGCGCGAGGAGGGCGAGGTCGTCTATCGTTGTACCGGCGGACTGATCTGCCCGGCGCAGCGCGTCGAGCGGCTGATCCACTTCGCCTCGCGCCACGCGTTCGACATCGGCGGCCTCGGCCAGACGCTGATCGAGGCGTTCTTCCGCGACGGGCTGATCGAATCGCCGGCCGATATCTTCCGGCTGACCGAGGAGCAGTTGGCGGCGCGGAAGAAGGACGGGCGCGTGTGGGCGGCCAAGGTGATCGCGGCGATCGAGACCAAGCGGACGATCCCGCTCGACCGGTTCCTGTTCTCGCTCGGCATCCGCCACGTCGGCGAGATTACCGCGCGCGACCTTGCGCGACGCTATGTATCCGCGCGCGCGCTCGGCACGGTGCTCCGTCACGCGGTGTTCCTCCGCAGCCAGATCAAACCCGTCATCGGCGAACCCGAGCGGAAATTCGTCCTCCGTCGCGACAAGCTGCTGGTTGGCGCGATCGAGACCGCGGGGATCGGCCCCGAGGTCGCGAGCGCCCTCGTCGGCTTCTGCGCCGAGCCGCACAATCGCCGCGTCGTGTTCGACCTGTTGCGCGAAGTGAAGCCCGCGGATGTCGTCCACGAAACCCGCGAGTCGCCCGTGACGGGCCAGATCCTGGTCTTCACCGGCAGCCTCGAAACGCTGAGCCGCGACGAGGCGAAGGCGCAGGCGGAAGCACTCGGCGCCCGCGTGGCCGCGTCGGTGTCGAGCAAGACCGCCCTCGTCATCGCCGGCCCCGGTGCCCGATCGAAGCTCAAGAAAGCCACCGACCTCGGCATCCGCGTGATCACCGAAGCCGAATGGGCCGCGATCGTCGGAGCAAGTTGAGGCGCACGTCATACTCTCCACAATGGTTCCGGCTGCCCCGAAAGGGTTCGATTGCGTGGCTTTTTTTGCAACGCACCATGACCGAGTGCGTCTGTGACACTTCGCGACTCGCCAATGTCACAGAACCGAAATATCCGGCGTGCAGGGGCGCGGCAGGCCGAACGAAAAGTCGCGGATCTCGAGCAGAAGCTCAAAGGGGAACTTCAATGCGTAACAACCTATTCCTGGGTGCGGCAGCGATTGCGCTGATCGCCCCGATGACTGCGTCCGCGCAGGAAACCACCTCCTCGATCCGCGGCACCGTGACCGCGAATGGCGCGCCGGTTAACGGCGCGACTGTCGAGATCACCAGCCCCTCGACCGGTTCGCGCTCGACCGCGACCACCGACACATCGGGCACGTTCAACGTCAACGGCCTCCGTCCCGGCGGCCCCTACACCGTTGCCGTCGCAGCAGCCGGCTATGGCAGCAAGCAGGTCACCGACGTCAACATCACCGTCGCGCAGGCGTTCGATCTTCCGATCGATCTGGCCACCGACGCTGCTGGTGGCGCCGACGAGATCGTCGTGACCGCCGCCAGCCTGCCCAACGCGCGGTCTATCTCGCAGGGGCCGACGACCGTCCTCAACGCGCGCCAGATCGCCAACATCGCTTCGGTCAACCGCGACATCCGCGATCTCGAGCGTCGCGATCCGTTCGCCCGCCTCGACGACAGCCCCTCGGGCGGCCGTTCGGTCTCGTTCGCCGGCCAGAACGCGCGCTATAACCGCTTCACCGTCGACGGCGTGTCGGTCAGCGACAATTTCGGCCTGAACAGCGATGGCCTGCCCAGCCGCCGTTCGCCGATCCCGCTCGATGCGATCGGCCAGTTCCAGGCACAGGTCGCACCATATGACGTGCGCCAGGGCAACTTCCAGGGCGGCGCGATCAACATCGTGCTGAAGTCGGGCACCAACGACTTCCACGGCACCGGCTTCTACTCGCAGTCGCGCGACGAGTTCGTCGGCAAGCGCACCAAGGACCTGCGCGTCAGCGTCCCCAACTTCAAGACCGAGAACTACGGCGCCGAACTGTCCGGCCCGATCATCAAGGACAAGCTGTTCTTCATGGTCGCCGGCGAGCGCCTTCGCGGTGGCCGTCCGATCGCCGAAGGTCCGACCGACAACAACGCCGGCACCAGCATCCTGGGCATCAGCCAGGCGCAGGTCGACCAGATCAGCGCGATCGCGAAGTCGGTCTATAATTACGACACCGGCGGCGTGCTGCGTAACCTCGGCGACAAGGACGACCGCGTCGTCGCCAAGATCGACGCGAACATCACCGACAAGCAGCGTCTGTCGTTGACCTCCACTTACGCGAACGACGCCATCAACCTGCTCCAGAACACCTTCCCGACCGCACCGACCGGTCTGGGCCTGGCGTCGAACGCCTATATCCAGGGCAACCGCCTGCACACCGGTGTCGCGCAGCTGAACTCTGAGTGGTCGGACAGCTTCTCGACCGAAGTTCGTGGCTTCTACAAGAACTACACGCGTATCCAGGATCCGTTGCTCGGCCGCGGCTTCGCGCAGTTCCGTGTTTGCACCAACCCGACGAGCACGGCCGCGACAGCGGGCCTGACCGTCTCGCCTACCGCCTGCGAGAACAACGCCGGCACCGTGTCGTTCGGTCCTGACAGCTCGCGCCAGACCAACGAACTGCGCACCGAGACATGGGGTGGCCTGGTCCAGGCGCGCCTGACCATGAACGACCATGACGTTCGCGTTTTCACGGAAGTATCGAGCGTATCGATCTTCAACTCGTTCCTGCAGAACAGCGCGGGCAGCTATTATTTCGACTCGATCGCAGACCTGCAGAACCGCAATGCGGGGTCGTTTGCGTACGGCAACGCGATCGTGGGCAATAACGGCCTGGCCGCACTCGATCCCAATGCCGCCGCAGCACAGTTCGGCTACCAGAGCTACACGTTCGGCGTGATGGACTCGTGGAAGGTTACGCCGACGCTGAACGTCAGCTTCGGCGCACGCTACGACCTGTATGCGATGGACGACAATCCGCCGCTCAGCGCTGCCTTCGCCAGCCGTTATGCGAACGGTGCGATCGTCAACGGCCAGCGCATCAACATCAACAACAACAGCGCGAACATCTCCGGGTTCGACCTGTTCCAGCCGCGCGCCGGCTTCGACTGGAAGCCATCGCAGCGTATCAGCATCCGCGGCGGCGGCGGCGTCTTCGGCGGCGGCACCCCCGACGTCTATGTGTCGAACAGCTTCTCGAACACCGGCGTGCTGACCAACTCGTTCAACGTCAGTCGCACGGCGACCGGGTTCAACGGCTTCCCGGCCGGCACCCCGGCTGCCACGCAGGCAGCCACCGCCTCGGCCCTTCTGACCGGCGTTACCGGTACGTCGGTTCCAGCCGCGGCTAACACGTTCCTGACGGGTGGTTCGGTTCCGGCCAACTCGACGGTCAATGCACTCGACCCGAACTTCAAGATCCCGTCGCAGTGGCGCGCCACGCTGACGGGCGAGTATAGCGCAAACCTCGGCCCGCTCGGCGACAACTGGGTGTTCGGTGCCGATCTGCTGTACTCGAAGGTTCGCAACCAGGTGTATTTCACCGACATCCGTTCGGTGCCGATCGCCGGTTCGCTCACCCCGGACGGCCGCCAGCGTTACCAGAACCTGATCGATGGCGGTGCGACGAGCACCAACACCAACACCGACATCCTGCTGACCAACACCAACAAGGGCCGCGCCTACATCGCGGTCGCGCGTCTCGACAAGGCATGGGATTCGGGGCTGAGCATCAATGGCAGCTTCACGTACCAGGACGTCAAGGACGCAGCGCCGGCGACGTCGTCGACCGCAGGGTCGAACTATTCGAACGGTGCGTTCGTCGATCCCAACAACGTCGCCTATGGCATCTCGAACGACCAGGTTAAGTACTTCTTCAAGTACGGCGTGAACTACGACCACGCCTTCTTCGGGGACTACAAGACCACGTTCGCGCTGTTCGGCGAATCGCGGATCGGTCATCCGTTCAGCTACACGTTCCAGGATTTCGGCAACAACGGCAGCGGCCGCGCGTCGGTGTTCGGAACGACCGGGGTCAGCTCGAACTCGACCACAGGCGGCAACCGTTACCTGATGTACGTGCCGACACTGGACGATGCGAAGGTTTCGTACAGCAGCGCCGCAGTCCGCGATGCGGTCAACGCGTTCATCGACTCGTCGGGTCTCGGCAAGTATCGTGGCAAGACTGCGCCGCGCAACGGCTTCAACTCGAAGTGGTTCACGCGTCTCGACCTTCATGTCGCGCAGGAAATTCCGACCTTCGTCGGCGGCTCGCGCGTCACGCTGTTCGCGGACATCGAGAACTTCACGAACTTCCTCAACAAGAACTGGGGCCAGCAGCGCGAGTACGTGTTCCCGTACAACACGCCGGTTGTCCGCGTGCAGTGCCTGCAGACCGCGGTGCCGACCGGCATCGCGCCAGGTGCGGCCAATCCTGCCGGTGGCACCTATGGCGCCGTGGCGACCAATGCCGGACAGGCTTGCGCCCAGTATCGCTACTCGCCAGTCGGCGGCAGCGCGAACTTCACGCCGCAGCCTGACCAGGTGTACGTGAACCAGTCGCTCTACTCGATCCGTATCGGTGCACGCTTCACCTTCTAAAGCGCGTCCGACCTGATCGGTCGAATTGGCCGCCGCTTCCTTCGGGATGCGGCGGCCTTTTCGTTTTGCGGCCTTGCGCCGGACCAAACCGTTCGGCTTTTGCGTGTGCCTTGCACGGCGTGTAAGACGGTGGGCCAATGGCTAATTCTTCCGTCCCGCCCCCCGGCTCGTCCGCCTTGAACTCCACGCGGCGCCTGCCCTTCACCGCGCGGCCGTTCTTCGAGAACAAGGCGCGGGCGTTCTGGATCCTGCAGGCGGTCGGGTGGAGCGGCTATCTGCTGCTGCGCGGCGTGGTGTCGATCTCGAACGGGCTGTCGCTCGACGGGGTGATCCCGGTGATCGTCGAGGCGATCGTCGGATACTGCATCACGCTGCTGCTCTCGACGATGTACGGCCAGTATCGGCGGATGAACCGGCTTGTCGGGATATTCCTGACGATCGCGACGCTGGCGGCGGCGACGTTCCTGTATGCGGTACTCGACGCGTTCACCTTCTCGTTCATCGCGACCGCGACGCCTGGGGTGACGCTTACGCGGCTGTTGGGGTCGGTTTATGTCACGTTCACGGTGCTGTTCGGGTGGTCGGCGCTGTATTTCGGGATCAACTTCTACCTGATCGTCGAGCAGCAGATCGACCAGATGGAGCATCTCGAGAACCAGGCGTCGTCGGCGCAGCTGGCGATGCTGCGCTATCAGCTCAACCCGCATTTCCTGTTCAACACGCTGAACTCGATCTCGACCTTGGTGCTGCTCAAGCAGACCGAGCGGGCGAATGCGATGCTGAGCCGGTTGTCGTCATTCCTGCGCTATACGCTGGCGAACGAGCCGACCGCGCACGTCACCGTCGCGCAGGAGGTGGACCAGCTGAAGCTGTATCTAGAGATCGAAAAGATGCGCTTCGAGGATCGGATGCGGCCGAAGTTCGACATCGATCCGCGTGCCGAACGGGCGCGGCTGCCGTCGCTGCTGCTGCAACCGCTGGTCGAAAACGCGATCAAATACGCCGTCACGCCGCAGGAGGAAGGCGCCGAAATCTGCGTCGAAGTGCGGCTCGCCGGGGAACGCGTGCAGATCGCCGTATCCGATACCGGTCCGGGCTTGATCGAGGGCCGGATCGGTTCAAGCCAATCCACAGGCGTGGGGCTCGCTAATATTAGAGACAGGTTGGCTCAGGCATATGGGCCCGACCACCGTTTCGAAACCCGCTCCACGCCCGCTGGCGGCTTCTCGGTCGAGATCGAGATTCCGTATCAGCTTGAAGACGTGAACAGAGAGGCCGCATGACCATCCGTACCATTCTCGTCGACGACGAGCCGCTGGCGATCCAGGGGCTGGAACTCCGACTCCAGGCCCATGAAGACGTCGAGATCATCGAAAAATGCTCGAACGGCCGCGAGGCGATCCGCGCGATCAAGACGCACAAGCCCGACCTGGTCTTCCTCGATATCCAGATGCCAGGGTTCGACGGGTTCTCCGTCGTGCAGGGGCTGATGGAGGTCGAGCCGCCTTTGTTCGTGTTCGTCACCGCCTATTCGGACCACGCGTTGCGCGCGTTCGAGGCGCAGGCGGTCGATTACCTGATGAAGCCGGTCGAGGAATCGCGGCTGGCCGATACGATCGAGCGGGTTCGGCAGCGTCTGTCGGAGAAGCGCGGGGTCGAGGAAGTCGATCGGTTGCGCGAAGTGCTGGCCGATGTTGCGCCGGATGCGGCGGCGGACATGCCGGATGGGGACGCTGTTTCGGCGAACCGGTTCGAGAAGCTCATCAACATCAAGGATCGCGGGCAGATTTTCCGCGTCGATGTCGATACGATCGAGCGGATCGATGCGGCCGGCGATTACATGTGCATCTATACCGGCGATAATACGCTGATTTTGCGCGAGACTATGAAGGATCTGGAGAAGCGGCTCGATCCGCGGCGGTTCCAGCGGGTGCATCGGTCGACGATCGTGAACCTGGATCTGGTCAAGCAGGTTAAGCCGCATACGAATGGGGAATGCTTCCTGGTGCTGAATTCGGGTGCGAGCGTGAAGGTGTCGCGGTCGTATCGTGATGTGGTGGCGCGGTTCGTTCACTGAGTTCGAACATCACGATCTCAAGCTCGCGATAAGTTAGGGCCTTCCGTCATCCCGGCGAAAGCCGGGACCTCGCCGTTCCAAGGGTGTCCTTGCCGATCGAGGTCCCGACTTTCGTCGGGATGACGGCGGTGCGCTCCCTTAGCGAGCGCTTCCTCCGTTTCCCGTGGCCATTAACCAGTCCCTAAACCCCGCGGCCTAGAGCGGGGGGGATGAAGACGTCGGGTTACGGCCTTTATCCCCATGCGCTGATCAGCTTGCCCGCTCTGGTGATGGCGACGTCGTGCGTGCCGGCGGATCGGCCGGCGGCGATTGCTCGGGTCCAGCCGGAGCGAAACTCGCGCGCTTTGCTGAGCCGGATGGCGTTGCATGTGCCCGACGACATTTCGGCGAAGATCGCGACGGCAGCGCCGGATGCATCGTTTGCCGCTGCGGCGCCGTTCGTGGCTCCGCCGTTTCTGACTTCGAACTCCGTTGATGATGCTAGCCGTGCCGCCGACTGCCTGACTGCGGCGGTGTATTACGAGGCGCGGTCGCAGTCGGAGGATGGGCAGCGGGCGGTGGCGCAGGTGGTGTTGAACCGGGTGCGCGATCGGGCCTTTCCGAACAGCGTTTGCGGGGTCGTGTACCAGGGGGCCGAGCGGCGGACCGGGTGCCAGTTCAGCTTTACCTGCGACGGTTCGATGAACCGGGCGCGAGAGCCGGGGGCTTGGGATCGGGCGCGGGCGGTGGCGAGCGCGGCGCTTGGGGGGGAGTGTATATGCGCCGGTCGGGGCGGCGACATCGTTTCATACGACGAGCATCCTGCCTTGGTGGGCCTCCAGTCTTGCGCGGATCACGACGGTCGGGGCGCATGTGTTCTATCGCTGGCAGGGGGGCGTTGGAGCGGGCTCTCACGTTTCGGCAGGCTTATGCCGGGGTCGAGCCTGGGGTTCGGGGTGTTGGCTTTTCCGGTAGTGTTGTGACGGCGGTTGCGGCGCAGGTTTCTGGGGTTTCGGTGCATTATGGTAATCGGGACGACGTTGCGGACTCGGGTGCGGAGCCGGCCGATGCGCTGCATGGGGTGACGGTGCACCGGGGGGTGTTGCGCTCTGACTCGGCGATGGCGGGCGCGGCGGTTGTGCAGACGCGGTTGGTTTCGGGGGTGCGGGTTCACGTTGGTGGGCGGGCGGCTGCTGTGATCGGCGGTGGTACCGGGGACGGTGCGGTAGTCTCGGACGAAACCTGATAGCTCCCTCCCCTTCAGGGGAGGGTCGGGGGGGGGCACTGCCCCGAGCGACATGTTCGTGGATAAGCCCCACACCCAGCCCTCCCCTGAAGGGGAGGGAGTTTTAGAGACTCCGTATTCCAATACCTGCACCACCCCGGCGAAGGCCGGGGCCCAGTTGGGGGACGTCGCCAACTGCGAACCGCGTTTCGTTACGACCACCTTTCCAACTGGGCCCCGGCCTTCGCCGGGGTGGTGGCTTATATAGAGAACGGATCGGCAATCTGATCCTCCCCCGCAAGGGGGAGGTGGCTGGCGCTTGCCAGACGAAGGGGGAGGCATGCGAAACGTCTGTTGCGTGGTCCTCCCCCCCTCCGTCGCCTTCGGCGCCACCTCCCCCTGCCGGGGGAGGATCGAGAGCGCACCGACTAGGGACCGGGCGGCAAACTCCCCCTTCCCCAACCCTCGCAAAACCATGCTGCATCTGCTAACGGCTCGCGCATGCTGAACCTGAACAATATCACGGTGCGCCTGGGCGGACGCGTTATCCTCGATGGCGCCACCGCCGCGTTGCCGCCGGGCTCGCGCGTCGGGCTGATCGGGCGCAACGGTGCGGGCAAGTCGACGATGGTGCGCGTGATCGCAGGGCAGCTGGAGCCCGACGACGGCTCGGCCGACATGCCCAAGGGCGCGCGGATCGGCTACCTCGCGCAGGAAGCGCCACACGGCGTGAAGACTCCGTTCGAGACCGTGCTCGAAGCCGATCTGGAGCGGGCCGCGCTGATGATCGAGAGCGAGACGAGCGAGGATCCCGACCGGCTCGGCGACGTGTACGAGCGGCTGATCGCGATCGACGCCTACACCGCGCCCGCCCGCGCGGCGCAAATCCTGCTCGGGCTCGGGTTCGACGAGGACATGCAGGCGCGCACGCTCGACAGCTTCTCGGGCGGCTGGAAGATGCGTGTGGCGCTTGCCGCTTTGCTGTTCTCGCAGCCGGACCTGCTGTTGCTCGACGAGCCTTCGAACCATCTCGATCTCGAGGCGGTGATGTGGCTCGAGGACTTCCCTCAAGGGCTACAAGGCGACGATCGTGGTGGTCAGCCACGAGCGCGATTTCCTCAACAACGTGGTCGATCACATCCTGCATCTGCAGGGCGGCAAGATCACGCTGTATCCGGGCGGCTACGACGCGTTCGAGCGCCAGCGTGCCGAGCGGCTTGCGCAGATCGAGGCGGCACGCGCCAACCAGGCGGTGCAGCGCGAGAAGCTGCAGGAATATATCGCTAAGAATTCCGCGCGGGCCTCGACCGCGAAGCAGGCGCAGTCGCGGCAGAAGATGCTGTCGAAAATGCAGCCGATCGCCGAGAGCTACAATGATCCGACGCTGTCGTTCGGCTTCCCCAACCCGACCGAGCTGCGCCCGCCGTTGATCACGCTCGACATGGCGACCGTGGGTTATGCCGACGTGCCGATCCTGAAGCGGCTCAATATGCGGCTCGATCCCGACGACCGGGTCGCGCTGCTCGGGCGCAACGGCAACGGCAAGACCACGCTCGCGCGGCTGTTGGCGGCGCAGCTGACGCCGATGGACGGCGAGATGTCGTCGTCGGGCAAGATGAAGGTCGGGTATTTCACGCAGTATCAGGTCGAGGAACTCGATCCGACCGATTCGCCGATCGAGCATATGTCGCATCTGATGAAGGGCGCGACCCCGGCGGCCGTGCGCGCGCAATTGGGGCGGTTCGGGTTCTCGGGCGACAAGGCGACGACCCGGGTCGGCAAGCTGTCGGGTGGCGAGCGGGCGCGTCTGGCGCTGGCGCTGATCACGCGCGATGCGCCGCATCTGCTGATCCTCGATGAGCCTACCAACCATCTGGACGTCGATGCGCGTGAGGCGCTCGTGCAGGCGCTCAACGCGTATACCGGCGCCGTGGTGCTGGTCAGCCATGATCGGCACATGCTGGAGCTTACCGCGGACCGACTGGTGCTGGTCGACGACGGGACGGCGAAGGAATTCGACGGCAGCCTCGACGATTACATCGCGTTCGTCCTGAAGGGCGATGGCGGCAAGGGCGATGCGGCGTCGAAGGCGGACAAGAAGGCGGGGGAAGAAGGCCGCGGCCGAGGCGAAGAGCAACGACGCGGCTCTGCGGAAAGCGCTGCGCGATATCGAGGAGCAGACTGCGAAGTTCACCAAGGAGCGTAATGCTCTGGATCGCGCGATGGTCGATCCGGCGACTGCGGAGCCGCGGTTCTCGCGGATGTCGATGGGGGATCTGAGCAAGCGTCGCGCCGAAGTGCATGCGAAGCTCGAGGCTAGCGAGGCGAAGTGGCTGGAGGCTAGCGAGGCTTTGGAGGGAGTCGAAGCCTAAGCTTCTCCTTACGCCCCTCCCTGGAAGGGAGGGGGTTGGGGGTGGGTCGGGTTCCGCGTGTTCAGGCGGTTGCGACTCAAGCTGGCCTACCCACCCCCAGCCCCCCTCCCTTTCAGGGAGGGGGAAGATCGGGTCAGCCCTCGTCGGTGTCCGCTCCCGCTGCCGGCCGCTCGAACCACGCCTCGACCGGCCCGACCAGCTTCAGCGTCAGCGGATTGCCATTGCGGTCGACCTTCTTGCCGAGCGCGACTCGGATCCAGCCTTCCGAGATGCAATATTCCTCGACGTCGTGGCGCACCTTGTCCTTGAAGCGGATGCCGATGCCGCGTTCGAGCAGGTCCTGCTGGAAGAACGGGCTGCGCTGGTTGATCGACAGGCGATCGGGGGGCGTGTCGCCGGTTGCGGCCGGGGTGGTGGCGGCTTCGGTCTCGGGGGTGTTTGGCGTGTCGGTCATGGTCGCGCGTCTAGCGGCAAGCACCGGGCACGCGCCAGAAAAAGGCACCGGACGCAAAAGAGGCGCCGGGATTACTCCCGACGCCTCTCCACGATCTATGGTCGGATCAGCTGCAAACCTGAACCGATACCCGGTCGCCATAATAGGGGTCGACGCGCCACTCGTTCCAGCACCGCGGGCGGTAATCCTCGCGGTAGTAGGTGCGGACCGGCGGATTGTAATAGGCCACCGGTGGCTGCGCGTAATAGCCGCCATTGTAGTAACCGCGGTCGTAGTACCGATTGCGGTTGTTGCTGCTGGCGATCGCCGCACCTACGCCGAGGCCGAGGATGCCACCGAGCACCGCTGCGCCGGCTGCATTGCCGCCGCCACGATGGCCGTGCCAGCCGCCGCCGTAGCCGCGCCCATAGCCGCCGCGCCCCCAACGCTGCGCGTCGGCTGGTGCTGCTGCCGTCAGAGCCGTTGCGGCGAGTGCTACGCCGAGGCCTGCTTTCTTGAAAAATCCGTTCATCTCTTCCGAACTCCGTTACTAGTTACGCCCGGTCCGCTTGGGACAAACGCATAAGTGTCCGACCGTGTTTCAGGGTTTAGGCGATTCGGCCTGAACTGGTTCGGAACGGCTTGTTAACCCACGGTATAGCTGGCGGTGCTGGTCCCGTGCGGGGACACGGGCGGCGCGGCACTGCTGGGCAATGTTTACGAATATCGGATAGGGTGCGGCGATGCGCAGGATGATGACGACGCGAGCGATCGCCTTTGCCGTGCTCGGCGGGAGTGCGGTGCTGATCGGTGGGCTGGCCTTGTCGGGGTCGCCAGTCAAAGTGCGGGCGGTCGAGGCGCCTGCTCGGGTGGCTCGGATCGCCACGCCGGTTGCGAAAGCGGCGCCGAAGCCCGTTGCCGTCGCTGCGGAGGACCCGGCCGATGCGTATGTCGTGAAGCGGGTGCTGAACGTGCCGGAGCCTTTGCGGCATGGGGCGTATTATTGGGATACGGCGGGCGTGCCGGAGGGGCCGATCGTGATCACGGTCGACCTGGTGGCGCAGACCTTGTCGATCTTTCGCAGCGGGTACGAGATCGGGACGGCGGCGGTGATCTACGGTGCCGACGAGAAGCCTACCCCGCTCGGCGTGTTCAAGATCACTCAGAAAGACGCGCATCATGTGTCGAACCTGTACGGGGCGCCGATGCCGTACATGATGCGGCTGACTAACGATGGGGTTTCGATCCACGGCAGCGCGTTGATGGATGGGAAGTACGCTACGCATGGGTGCGTCGGGGTGCCGACTGCGTTTGCGAAGCTGATCTTCGAGCAGGTTAAGCTGGGGGATCAGGTGATCGTTACGAGTGGGGGAGATGTTGGCGCGGGGTGGGCGGATTACTGCTGCTTGAGGGTGGGGCCATTTCCTTACGGTAGCGCACCGTGCCCTCACCTTTCGCCGCCTTTGGCGTCTCTTCCTCCCCGGTGGGAGAGGGATCCTTTAGCTTCCTGGACTAGGTTTAGTTCGCCACATCGCCGTGAAGGCCGCCATTCCCACCTCCCTGGAAGGGAGGGGTTGGGGGTGGGTCGGCCAGCTTTGGCCGCAGCCGTGCCATGATGCGGAAGCCGACCCACCCCCGGCCCCTCCCTTCCAGGGAGGGGGGAGAATTGGGTTTGTTCTGACTTTCGCGCACAAAGAAAAAGGCCGGAGGTTTCCCCGGCCCTTCTGCATCTCTTGCCCAGCGCGACACGGCAAAGCCGCGTCGTCGGACCTCGCCTAAGCGAGGCCGGCCGAGCTCGTAAGCTTGGCCGGCTTCGCCGTGCCAGGCTTACGAGCTCTGCTTAGCCCGGCTAGCGCGCTTGCGCTCGTTCGCGTCCAGGAAGCGCTTGCGCAGACGGATCGACTTCGGCGTGACTTCGACCATCTCGTCGTCGTCGATGTAGGCGATCGCCTGCTCCAGCGTCGCGCGCTTCGGCGGGGACAGGCGGACCTGGTCGTCCTTGCCGCCGCTCGCGCGGAAGTTGGTCAGCGCCTTGGTCTTCATCGGGTTGACCTCGAGGTCGTCCGGCTTGGCGTTCTCGCCGACGATCATGCCCTCATAGAGTGCCTCGCCGTGGCCCACGAACAGGATGCCGCGCTCTTCGAGCGGACCCAGTGCGTAGTTGTTCGCCTCGCCCGAACCGTTCGAGATCAGCACGCCGTTCTTGCGACCCTCGATCGCGCCCTTGTGCGGACCGTACTTCTCGAACAGCCGGTTCATGATCCCCGTGCCGCGCGTGTCGGACAGGAACTCGCCATGATAGCCGATCATCCCGCGCGACGGCGCCGAGAAGGTGATGCGGGTCTTGCCGCCGGTCGACGGACGCATGTCGGTCAGCTCGGCCTTGCGCGTGTTCATCTTCTCGACGACGGTACCCGAATGCTCCTCGTCGACGTCGATGATGACGGTCTCGTACGGCTCGGTCTTCTTGCCGTTCTCGTCCTCGCCGAACAGCACGCGCGGACGCGAGATGCCCAGCTCGAAGCCTTCGCGGCGCATCGTCTCGATCAGCACGCCCAGCTGAAGCTCACCGCGGCCGGCGACTTCGAAGCTGTCCTTGTCGGCCGCCTCGGTCACCTTCACGGCAACGTTCGACTCGGCTTCGCGGAACAGGCGCTCGCGGATCATGCGGCTCGTCACCTTGCTGCCCTCGCGACCCGCCATCGGCGAATCGTTCACGGCAAAACGCATCGACAGCGTGGGGGGATCGATCGGCTGCGCGTGCAGCGGCTCGGTCACCGTGATGTCGGCGATCGTGTCGGCAACCGTAGCGACCGAGAGACCTGCCAGCGAGATGATGTCGCCGGCCTTGGCTTCGTCGACGGGAACGCGCTCGAGACCACGGAACGACATGATCTTGGACGCACGACCGGTCTCGATGATCTTGCCGTCGTTATCGAGCGCGTGGATCGCCTGGTTGGTCTTCACGGTACCCGAATTGACGCGACCGGTGAGAACGCGGCCGAGGAACGGATCGCGGTCGAGCAGCGTGACGAGGAAGGTGAACGGCACGCCGGCGACTTCCACGGCGGGCGGGGGCACGTGCTTCACGATCGTCTCGAACATCGGGATCAGCGTGCCTTCGCGCGCGTCCATGTCGGTCGAGGCATAGCCGTTGCGACCCGATGCGTAGAGCACGGGGAAGTCGAGCTGGTCGTCGTTCGCGTCGAGCGACACGAACAGGTCGAACACTTCGTCGAGCACTTCCTGGATGCGCGCGTCGTTGCGATCGACCTTGTTGACGACGACGATCGGCTTCAGGCCGAGCGCCAGCGCCTTACCGGTGACGAACTTGGTCTGCGGCATCGCGCCTTCCGACGAATCGACCAGCAGGACGACGCCATCGACCATCGACAGGATGCGCTCGACTTCGCCGCCGAAATCGGCGTGGCCGGGCGTGTCGACGATGTTGATGCGGATGCTCTCGGACTCGCCGGGAGGGGTCCAGTCGACCGAGGTCGGCTTGGCGAGAATGGTAATGCCACGCTCTTTTTCGAGGTCGTTCGAATCCATTGCGCGCTCTTCGACGCGCTGGTTGTCGCGGAAGGTGCCGGACTGGCGGAAGAGCTGGTCGACCAGCGTCGTCTTGCCGTGATCGACGTGCGCAATGATCGCCACGTTGCGGAGGCTCATGAATGTATTCTCTTGATCGAGGAACGGGGTTGGCGCGCGCCATAGCGTAATTGTTGCGCCGCGGGAAGACGCAGCGGCATTTCGTCGCCTTTAGAGGGAACCTCCGCGGCGCTTGTATGTTCCGGCGGCGAGAATAGCACGGGGATCGCGGACCGCTAGCATTGCCCTCAGCGCGGCGTGCTTGTCGGGCGCGGCGGCATAGTAACGCTGCCAGATCCGCAGCCCCATCCAGTAGCCGAGTTCGGGCGGCCAGCCGGCGGGCGGCGTGGAGTAGTTGCCGATCCAGCGCGCGTACGCCTTGGCTTCGGGCGAGCCTTCTTCCGGGTCGTCCTTGTCGGTGAGCGTGCGGGTGAGCGCGATGTCGGCCTGCATCTGACGCCAGAGTTCGGCCTCGCGTGGGGTGGCCCAGGCGGCGCGCGCGGCGTCGGGCTCCTCGCCGGTGACGAGTTGCGCGATGAAGTCGGCGGCGCCTTCGACGAGGATCGCGGTGAGCAGGGGATCGCGGGCGAGCGTCATGCCGGCGTCCTGCTGGAAGGAATGCACCGTCTCGTGCGCGAAGAAATGGCGGAGCGTCTGGCGGAGTTTGTCGGGCGTCGGCGACATGCGGCACAGCACTTCGAGCCCGAGCACCTGCGCGCCGGGCTTGGCGGTGCCGCCAGAGGTGTTCGCGCCGAAGACTATATAGACTTGCGGGAGCTTCACGTCGGGGAGTGCGCCGTGGAGGCCGAGATAGATCGCGCGGAGATCGGCGGTCGCGGCCTTGGCGGCGGGGAGACAGGTCTTGATCGCCTGCGCGTAGCGGGTCGGGTTGGCGGCGATGGCGCGCGTGAGAGTGTCCGCATCGACGATCCGGCCGGGGGGTGAAGACGCCGATGCCGAAACTGCCCTTGTCGAGGTAGTCGCGCTCGAGTTGCGCGGCGGTTGGCTTGCCCTTGGTCTTGGCGAAGAGCGCGGCGAAGCGGTCGGCGTCTTCGGTGTGGATCGTGGCGGTGAGCGGATCGGCTGGTGGGGGACGATTCGTGGCTGCCGCGGGGAGGAGGGCGAGCGCGAGGATCAGCGGGCGAAGCATGGTGCAGAGTATCGCGTGTTTGCCGGGGCGCCAGAGTGGATATTGCGATCCTCCCCCGCCAGGGGGAGGTGTCGCCGAAGGTGACGGAGGGGGGAGGACACGGAACAGAGGTTGGGGCGCGCCTCCCCCTCCGTCAGGCAAGAGCCTGCCACCTCCCCTTGCGGGGGGAGGATCGTGAGGAGGCGGCGACCTGCAACGCCCCACCCTCCATTCCACCCCGGCGAAGGCCGGGGCCCAGTTGGAAAGGCGGCAATAATGACGTGCCGCGATCCGTTAGCAACGTTCCCCAACTGGGCCCCGGCCTCCGCCGGGGTGGTGCGAGCAACCGCAAGTCATCCCTGCGGAGGCGGGGACCCATATTCTCAAGCGGCTGGCGACTATATCTCGAGGCCTGCCAGTATAGATCCCCGTCTGGGCGGGGATGACGAGCGCGGTATTAGAACCCCTCCAGCACGATCTTCCCCTTGGCCGTGTGGCTCTCGATCCGCTCATGCGCCCGCCGCAAGTTCGCGGCATCAATCCGCCCGAAATTCTCCGCCAGCGTCGTCCGGATCGTCCCCGCATCCACCAGCCGCGCGACCTCGTCGAGCAACACCCCCTGCTCGCCCATGTCCGCGGTCTGGAACAGCGAGCGCGTGTACATCAGCTCCCAGTGCACCGAGATCGACTTCTGCTTCAGCGGCACGATGTCCAGCGTCTTCGGATCGTCGATCAGCGCCAGCCGACCCTGCGGCGCCAGCAGCTCGCCGATCTCGGCGATATGCTCGTCGGTATGCGTCGTCGAGAACACGAACCCCGGTGCGCCGATCCCCAGCGCCTCGATCTGCGCGGCGAGCGGCTTGCGGTGGTCGATCACGTGATGCGCGCCGAGCTCCTCGACCCAGCCGCGCGTCTCGTCGCGCGACGCGGTGGCGATCACGGTCAGGTCGGTGAGCTGCCGCGCGAGCTGGATCGTGATCGAGCCGACCCCGCCTGCCCCGCCGATGATCAGGATCGCGTTCGCCGCACCGGGAACGGGCTTACGCACGTCGAGCCGGTCGAACAGCGTCTCCCACGCGGTGACCGAGGTCAGCGGCAGCGCCGCCGCCTGCGCCCAGTCGAGCGACGCCGGCTTGTGGCCGACGATACGTTCGTCGACGAGGTGATATTCGGAATTGGTACCGGGCCGATCGATCGCGCCCGCGTAGAACACGTCATCGCCGACCTTGAACCCGGTCACGTCCGGGCCGATCGCGACGACGACGCCCGATGCGTCCCAGCCCAGCACCTGCGGCTTGCCGTCCGGATCTTCGCGACGCTGGCGGATCTTGGTGTCGACCGGGTTGACCGACACCGCCTTCACCTCGACCAGCAGGTCGCGGCCGGACGCCTCGGGCTTGGGGAGGTCGAGGTCGACGAGCGACTGCGGATCGTCGATCGGGAGCGACTTGGTATAGCCGATGGCGCGCATGCTGGAACTCCTGTGATGTCGCCGACAAGCTGTCCACGCGCGCGCCAGGTTTCAAGGAGAGCAGTTGGCAAGCCTAAGTGTATTATCTATATACGCCACTTGAACGCGGGGCGGGTTGCAGCCACGATGCCCCACCGAACGGAGACACGAGCATGGCGACGACCCCGAACACGCTGACGGAAGAGCCGGGCCTGGTGCTGACCCCGCCCGATCCGGTGCCGACCGTCGCCGCCGCCAAGGCGTCCGGCCTCGTCCCCGTCGATGCCGGCGTGAAGTCGCAACTGGAGGAGCGCGTGTCGGGCTTCGTCACCGATCTCGTCGCGCAGGACGTCAACTCGCCCGAATTCGGCAAGCGAGTCGATGCGATCACCGCGATGGGCGCGAAGGAGATCCGCGAGGCCGCCGGCCAGTCGAACCGCTTCCTCGATCGCCCGGTCAAGGCGATGGATCAGGAGACCGGCGTCGGCAAGGACCTCGCCGAACTGCGCCGCGTCGTCGAGGATCTCGATCCCGGCAAGAAGGGCAATCTGACCGCGCCGCAGAAGCTGTTCGGGATCATCCCGTTCGGTGGCAAGATGCGCAATTATTTCGACGGCTATAAATCGTCGCAGACGCACATCGCGCAGATCCTGAAGAGCCTCGGCTCGGGCAAGGACGAGCTGCTGATGGACAATGCCGCGATCGATACCGAGCGCGCGAATCTGTGGGCGGCGATGGGTCGGCTCGAGCAGATGATCCATCTGTCGAAGACGATGGACGCCAAGCTGGAGGACGTCGCCAACGATCTCGACCACAGCGATCCCGCCAAGGCGAAGGCGATCCGCGAGACCGCGCTGTTCTACACGCGCCAGCGGACGCAGGACCTGCTGACTCAGATGGCGGTGACCGTGCAGGGCTATCTCGCGCTCGATCTGGTCAAGAAGAACAATGTCGAGCTGGTGAAGGGCGTCGATCGCGCGTCGACCACGACCGTCTCGGCGCTGCGGACCGCGGTGACGGTGGCGCAGGCGCTGACCAACCAGAAGCTGGTGCTGGAGCAGATCACCGCGCTCAACACGACCACCGCGAACATCATCGATTCGACGGGCAAGCTGCTCAAATCGCAGACCGCGCAGATCCACGAACAGGCGGCGTCGGCGACTATCCCGCTGGAGACGCTGCAACGCGCGTTCCAGAATATCTACGACACGATGGACGCGATCGACGTGTTCAAGCTGAAGGCGCTCGATTCGATGAAGGTCACCGTCGGCGCGCTGTCGAACGAGGTCGATAAATCCCGTGGGTATATCGCGCGGGCTGAAGGCGCGACGCAGGGGCAGTTGGGCGGACCTTCCGCCAGCCCGTTCAAGCTGGAGGCGATGTAACCCTCGTGAGCGAAGTCGACGACGCCATCGCCAGCGCCCGCGCCTCCTGGTCGCGCATTTCCGACGACCGCACCGGCACGGTGATCGGGCGCGTGCCATCGCGGGGGCGGGCGCGGCAGACGCAGGCGATCGGCAAGCGGCTGACCCGGATCGCGGTCGCCGACGTGTCGATCCTGATCGCGGCGATGGTGATCGGCTGGATCGTGCCGCTCGGCATCGGCGGCGCGATGCTGGTGATGGCGCTGCTGGTCGCCGCGACGGTGTTGTTCGCGGTCTGGCCGGCGGAACGCGCTCCCACGCCCGAGCGCTTGGCGGCGGTCGACATCCGCGCGTTGCCTGCCCAGACCGAACGCTGGCTGGAGGCGCAACGCCCCGCACTCCCCGCGCCCGCGATGACGCTGGTCGACAAGATCGGCCTGCGCCTCGAAACGCTAACCCCGCAACTCGCGATGCTCGACGCGAACACGCAGGAAGCGGTCGACGTGCGGAAACTGATCGGCGAACAGCTCCCCGCCTTCGTCAAGGATTACGAGAAGGTGCCGGCGTCGCTCCGCACGACGCCGCGCAACGGGCGCTCGCCCGACGCCGAGCTGGTCGACGGCCTGAAGCTGATCGAACAGGAGATCGGCGAGATGACCGCCCGCCTCGCGCAGAGCGACCTCGACAACCTGTCGACCCGCGGCCGTTTTCTGGAGATGAAGTACAAGGATTGAGCAGCTGAAACGCACCCGGCTTAGCGTCTGCCGCAGGAAGGCACGCTTCGTCTCCGAAGCCGACGCGCTCGTTGTGGCGCAGACCGGACGCGTACCGCTGAGGGCCTATCGCTGCGACCGCTGCCTACAGTTCCACCTGACCAGCCGAACGAAAGGCAAGCGCGTGCTCGGGTAGCTGGCATTTCGCCGCTCGAGCGGTGTTTCAGTGATAAGCGCGTCTGGATTAGAGCGACCTCGACAATCTCGCGACGCGCGCGTTTCGGAAATAAGATCGAATACGAGAAAGACGGCGCGCAGTAGCGCGAGCGCGTGCCACGAACTGCAATCAGACCCGATGAATTTAGACTTTGATCGTTGATCCGAATCATGCACGATGTCGCCGGATAGATCCGGAGGCTGGACCATGATCGGGTTGCTTTTCGTGCTGGCGATGCAGGCTGCTACACCCGACATCGTCGTGTCGGGCAAACGTCTGGACGAAGCATACCAGGCCTGCGTCGAACAAGGTTGCCCGCCGCTTCGCGATGCGCAGGTCTCGATCGCGTTTGCCGAACAGCAATTCCGCCAAGGCGCCTATCAGCGGGCCAGGCGGACGCTCGCCTGCCGCGGTTGCGCGCAACAAGCAGAATGCCGCGATCGCACCAAAGCCGGTCGCGGCGCTATATGAAGCCTATGCGACGGTGTCGCTGCACGACGGCGAAATGGATGTCTTCAAGAGAGCGGTAGGCGGCCAAGTTCGCACGCTGCGCGAGAATTTACCGCACGACGATCCCGCGGTGACTGCCGCCGCGTTCGCCACCGGCGACATGTGGCTGGCACTGCGCGACGGACGCACGGCCGAGCTTTCCTATCGCGCGGTCGAACGGCAGGCGCTTGCCGACGGCAACGCGACGTTGGCGATGCTGGCGACATTGCGTCGCGCCGAACTGGCCAACGCGCGGAACGATCCCGCCGGGGCCTCCCGCCTTCTCGCCGAAGCCGAGGCAAGACCTGCCGCGACCGACCCCGCGCTTCGATCGGTGTCGCGGGTGGTCCGCTTGCGACTGGCAGCGCAACGTGCCGATGATAGTCAAGTCGACCGGTTGGTGCGGGAGATCGGCCACGACAATTCGACCCGACCGGTGCTGATCTGGGGCCCTCCCCTATGAACCAACGGCAGAGGCGGCGGCACGGGACGCAGCCGCCAAATTCGACCTCAGGAACCCGGTGCCGGCCAGTTCGTCCGATGTCGGCTCGATCCAGTGGGTCGATATCGGGTTCTGGATCAAGCCCGATGGCAAGACCGACGATGCCGAGATCCTGCGCGGATCGCGGTCGACGGGGTGGGCGGGGTATCTGGTCAAGCAGGTATCCGCGCGCCGCTATACGGGTACGGACGGAGCGGCCGGCGCGCGGGGCGTCTACAGGGTCGAGCGGTTCTCGCTGCGGGGCACGTATCAAACGCCTACCGGCAGTCTGATCAATAGACGAGGCGGCCCCGGCGAACTGGAGGTGCTCGACCTGACGCTGCCGGATACGACGATAACGGCAAGTCGCTGACCGGCACTAGCCGTTGATCGCGCGGGCCCGGTCCGCCAGGCGCTGGACTGCCGATGCATGTATTCCCGGTGTCGAGACAAGTACGCCGAACGCCTGCGGGCGCGGTTTGTTGAAGATCAGCGGTGCACCGAGTGCATCGGTCACCACCGCACCCGCTTCGCTCGCGACGAGGATTGCGGCGGCGATGTCCCATTCGTTGCCCCAGCGGAGGGTGGCTACGAGGTCGGCTTCGTCGGCGGCTACCATGGCTATGCGCAGGGCGATCGAGTTGGGTTTGTGGACCATGACGAGGTCTCGGTCGGCTTTGGGGAGGGCGTCCACCGGGGTCCGGCTACCGGGGAAGTCGGTTCGGTTGCCGGCTTTCAGCGGGATGCCGTTGCGCGTGGCGCCCTGCCCTGCGACCGCGTGCCAGCGTTCGTCGCGGGACGGCGCTTCGAGGATGCCGATCACCGGCTTGCCACGGTCGACTAGCGCGACCGAGACGCACCAGCCGGGCCTGGCGCGGATATAGTCTCGCGTTCCGTCGATCGGGTCGACGACCCAGAGCAGGTCGTGGGCCAGGCGGTCGGCGTTGTCGGCGGTTTCCTCGGAGAGCCAGCCGGCTTCGGGGAGAAGGGTCGACAGCCGCGCCTTCAGCATCCGGTCGATCGCGATGTCGAGTTCGCAGACCGGACTGCCGGGGGTCTTTTCCCAGCGCTGGAAGTCGGTGTCGAAGCGGTCGAGCGCCATTGCGCCAGCCTCTGCGGCGATACTCGCTACCGCGTCCGCCATAGCGCGCAGCCATGCCGGCGAGCGCTCGGGCCCGCGCCGCCGCTCAGCCACTCGCCACCGTCATGCCCTCCACGCGCAGCGTCGGCACGTTGACGCCGTAGCGAAATTCAAGGTCGTTCGCGGGGGTCATCGCGAGGAACATGTCCTTGACGTTGCCGGCGATCGTGAACTCCGCGACCGGCGTGGTGATCTGGCCGTTCTCGATGCGGAAGCCCGCTGCGCCACGGCTGTAATCGCCGGTCACGCCGTTCGCGCCGCCGCCCATCAGTTCGGTGACGTAGACGCCCGACTCGATGTCGGCGATCAGCGTTTCGAGGGGTACGTGGCCCGGCTCCATGAACACGTTGCTGGTCGATACGCCGGGCCCGCCACCGACACCGCGCGCGGCGTGGCCGGTGGGTTCGAGGCCGAGCTGGCGTGCCGAGGCGGAATCGAGCAGCCAGCGTTCGAGCATGCCATCCTCGATGATGTCGCTTGGCGAGACGGGCAGGCCTTCGCCGTCGAACGGTCGCGAACGCAGGCCGTGCGGGCGGTGCGGATCGTCGCGGATGGTGATGCCGTGCGCGAACACCTGGCTGCCGAGCGAGATCGAGCAGGAAGCTCGTCTTCCGGGTGATCGCCTGGCCGGAGATCGCGCCGAGCATGTGGCCGACCAGTGACCCGCCGACGCGGCGATCGTAGACGATCGTGGTGGGCCCGCTGACGAGGCGGCCGGGGTTGAGGCGCGCGACGGCTTGTTCGCCGGCGCGGCGACCGATCGCTTCGGGCGATTCGAGATGCGCGCGGAGACGGGCGCTGCTGTGCGCATAGTCGCGCTGCATGCCGCCGCCTTCACCCGCGAGCACGCTGGCCGACACGCCGTAGCCGGTCGCGGCGTAGGCGCCGGCGAAACCGTGGCTGGTGGCCAATGCCCAGACGCTGCGCGAGGCGCTAGCGCCGCCGCCTTCGCTGTTCGAGACGCCGGGGACGGCGCGCGCGGCGTCCTCGGCCTCAAGCGCGGCGTCGCGGAGTTGCTCGGGGCTGGCTTCGCCACCATCGTCGAGGCCGAGCATGGGCGTGATACCGTGGAGGAGGCGGTCGGCGGGGGGCCAGACCTGCCCAAGGATCTTCCGGTGCCTCACGCGCCATCGCCACCGCGCGTTCGACCAACGCGTCCATCGCGGCGGTCGAGAGGTCGGAGGTGGAGACGCTCGCGGAACGCTGGCCGACGAACACGCGCAGGCCAAGATCCTCGCTTTCGGAGCGGCCGATATCCTCGAGCTTGCCGAGGCGGATCGACACGTCGAGCGCGGCGTCGGCGGCGAAGACTGCGTCGGCGGCGTCGGCGCCTGCCGCCCTCGCGCGCTGGACGATGTCGTGGGCGCGGTCGCGGGCTTGGTCTGGGGTCAGCATATCAGCGACTTAAGGATGCAGGCTCGTGCCGACAACCACGCAGGCGAGGAACATCAGCAGTCCGGCGAAACGGTTCGCGCGGAAGCGGGCGAGTGCGGCGGTGCCTGCGCCCCTCGTGCGTGTCGGGTTTGAACGTTACGACCTGCCATGCGAGGTGGAGCGCGACGGGAACGAGCGCGGCGATCGCGAGCGGGTCGGGGCGGACTTGCCAGAACGCTGCGGCCCATAAGGCGACGGCGGCGACGTAGAAGATGCCGACGCCAGCCTTCACGTGCGCGCCCATGCGGAGCGCGGACGAGCGGATGCCGATCATCGCGTCATCTTCGCGGTCCTGCAGCGCGTAGATCGTGTCGTAGCCGATCACCCACGCGATCGAGCCGGCGTAGAGCAGCCACATCGGCGTATCGAGCGCGCCGGCGATATCGCTCCAACCGACCAGCAGCGCCCAGGAGAAGACGATGCCGAGCCACGCCTGCGGCCACCAGGTGATGCGCTTCATGAAGGGGTAGGCGGCGACGGGCGCGAGGCTGGCGAGCGCGACGATCGCGGCGAAGAAGGTGAGTTGCAGGAGGACCGCAAAGCCGATCAGGCAGAGCGCGACGAGCCAGACCCAGGCGAGCTTTATCGACACGAGGCCGCTCGGGATCGGGCGGGCGCGGGTGCGCGCGACCTGCGCGTCGAGGTCGCGGTCGACGATGTCGTTGAACACGCACCCGGCGCCGCGCATCGCGATGCTGCCGAGCAGGAGCCAGAGGATCAGGTCCCAGCGCTGCACCGCGCCGCCGGCTAGCGCGACTCCCCAGGCGCCTGGCCAGAAGAGCAGCCACCAGCCGATCGGGCGGTCGAAGCGGGCGAGTAGGGCCAAGCCGCGGAGGGTTGGCGGGAGGCGGCCGACTAAACCCCTGTGCTCGCTGTCGGGGACGATTTCGTCGTGCATCGGCTTGGTCTGCATGCTGGGGGGCGTAGGAAGACGGGGTTTGGCGCGCAAGCCTTTGCCGGGTACCGGTGGGGCGTGACGCGTTCGGACCCTCCAGCATGATCGGCCTTTCGGTCGCGGTCGGCCGCTTCGTCGAGGCGTTGTTCTGGGGGATTTTTCGCGTCGCCGGGGCAGTCGCGGGGGTGTTGATCCTTGGGGTTGTGGTCCTGGTTGTCGCTTGGGTGATCGCGCGAAAAATGTGGGCGCGGCGGAAACGCTGAACTGAGTTTTTGCGTGGGCCGGAAGGGGCTAATCTTCTCCCCCTCCCTGGAAGGGAGGGGGTCGGGGGTGGGTCGGCTGCTTGGCGGACGTGCCGGCAATTCGAGCCAACCCACCCCCAGCCCCCTCCCTTTCAGGGAGGGGAGCGAGAGTGCCATCCTCCCCGGCACGGGGAGGGGGGACCGTTCGCCATCGGCGAAGGGCGGAGGGGGATCGCCGCGAGCGTATTGCTGGCGGAATGCGCAACACGCGCCGCAACCCTGGTGGAAGACGCTGAACGCAAGCGCTTCTTGCGTGGAAGCCCCCCTCCACCAGCTTCGCTGGTCCCCCTCCCCGTGCCGGGGAGGATTTGCTAGGACGCCACCATGCCTGCAACCCCAGCTTGGCCGCCGCAGTCCACGCCGCGCCTCTTCGTCGATACGCCGCTCGCGGCCGGTCCGCTCCACGTCGACGGGTCGGCGGCGCATTATCTCGCAGGCGTAATGCGGATGAAGATCGGCGATCCGGTGAAGCTGTTCGACGACCGGACTGGGGAATGGCTCGGCATCGCGTCGAGCGTCGGCAAGCGCGATCTAATGCTCGACGTCACCGAGTTGCTGCGGCCGCGCGAGGATGTGCCCGATCTCTGGCTGTGCGCCGCGCCGCTCAAGAAGGGGCGGGTCGACTGGATGGCGGAGAAGGCGTGCGAGCTTGGCGTCGCGCGGCTGGTGCCGGTGGTCACGCGGCGGACGATCGTCGACAAGCCCAATACCGAGCGGCTGCGGACGCAGATGATCGAGGCGGCGGAGCAATGCGGACGCACCGCGCTGCCCGAGGTGACCGAGCCGGTGAAGCTCGCCGTGCTGCTCCGCGACTGGCCCGAGGACCGCGCGCTGTTCTTTGCCGACGAGACCGGCGGCGTGCCTGCCCTTGAAGCGATGCGGGCGCGGCCTGGTCCGGCGGCAATCCTGATCGGCCCCGAAGGTGGCTTCGATGCCGACGAGCGTGAAGTGATCCGCGCGCATCCGCAAGCGGTTGGAGTCGGGTTGGGGCCGCGCATCCTGCGGGCGGAAACCGCGGCTGGCGCTGCCGTCGCGCTGTGGATGGCGGCGGCGGGCGACTGGCGCGGCAACGAGGCGGGCGGCGGGGACGGATAAGGTGGCCGGATAACGAGGCTGCGGCGCAATACCTACCGATTGGTCCGGATACCCTCTAGCACCCTCGTTCATCGACGCGTAAGGCGCGGCGATGACGACGATTCCCGCTCCGAAAAGATTAGCCCGACGATCGAGTCGCGCGACCAGTTGATCGCCAGCTTCGCGGGCGGCGAAAAGCCGAAGGACGCGTGGCGGATCGGCACCGAGCATGAGAAGTTCGTCTATGCGAACGGCGATCACCATGCGCCGTCCTATGACGAGCCGAGCGGCATCCGCGCGTTGCTCGGCGAGCTGGAGCAATATGGCTGGAAGCCGGTCATGGAGGGCGGAAACGCCATCGCCATGTCGGGCCCCGACGGCAGCATCAGCCTGGAGCCCGCGGGCCAGTTCGAACTGTCCGGCGCACCGCTCGACTCGTTGCACGAGACCTGCGCCGAGACCGGGCGCCATCTGGAGCAGGTGAAGGCGGCGGGCGAGAAGCTCGGGATCGGCTTTCTCGGGCTCGGCATGTGGCCGGACAAGACGCGTGTCGAACTGCCGACGATGCCCAAGGGGCGCTATGCGATCATGCTGCGGCACATGCCACGCGTCGGCAGCATGGGCCTCGACATGATGCTGCGGACCTGCACGATCCAGGTGAACCTGGATTACGCGTCCGAAGCGGACATGGTGAAGAAATTCCGCGTGGGGCTCGCGCTCCAGCCGCTGGCGACCGCGCTGTTCGCGAACTCGCCGTTCACGGAAGGGCGGCCCAACGGCATGCTGTCGTATCGCAGCCATATCTGGTCCGACACCGATCCGCACCGCACCGGCATGCTGCCGTTCGTGTTCGAGGACGGCTTCGGGTACGAGCGCTATGCCGAATACGCGCTCGATGTGCCGATGTACTTCGTCTACCGCGAGGGCAAGTATATCGACGCCGCCGGCCTCTCGTTCCGTGACTTCCTGAAGGGCGAATTGTCGGTGCTGCCGGGCGAGAAGCCGACGCTCGACGACTGGACCGATCATCTGTCGACCGCGTTCCCCGAGGTGCGGTTGAAGACGTTCCTAGAGATGCGCGGTGCCGATGGCGGGCCGTGGAACCAGAATCTGCGCGCTGCCGGCGCTGTGGGTCGGATTGCTGTACGATCAGGATGCGCTCGATGCGGCGTGGGACCTGGTCAAGGACTGGACGATCGACGAGCGTCAGGCGTTGCGCGATGCGGTGCCGAAGCTCGCGTTGAACGCGCCGATCGCGGGTGGCGGGAAGCTGCGCGACATCGCAGGACAAGTGCTCGACATCGCCGGTGCCGGGCTGTCGGCACGGGCGCGGTTCAACCGGGCGGGCGACAACGAGACAGGCTTCCTCGATCCGCTGCGCGAGATCGTACGGAGCGGCAAGGTACCAGCTGAAGTGCTGCTCGATCGCTATAACGGCGCCTGGAATGGCGACGTGTCGAAGGTCTACGACGAGGCCAGCTTCTGACGGCTCCCCTCCCGTTTACGGGAGGGGTCGGGGGAGGGCTTGGCCGCGGACGTCGCGCTAGAGGCGTAGAACAGCCCCTCCCTAACCCCCTCCCGCAAGCGGGAGGGGGATTAGCCGCGCAACCTTGCGAACAGCCGCGGTACCAGGCCGTTGCGCGACATCCAGTCGAAATACACGCGATAGTCCGGGTCGAGCTTCAGATGCCGCTCTTCGGTCTTCGCGCGCCAGTAATACACGCCGCTGACCGCCGCCATCAGCAGCGTCGCACGGGCCGCGTCGACCATGCTGCCGAGCGTCAGCACCGGGATCGTCGAAATCCACCAGAACAGGTTCTTCGACAGATACGCCGGATGCCGCGAGACCGCATAGGGACCATGCGTCAGGATCCCCCGGTTGGTGAGGTTCGAGAAACGGAAGCCGAACGCCATCGTCGCCCAGGCATAGATCGCGGTCAGCCCGACCAGGATCGCACCGATCAGCGCCAGCAGGACCGGGTGTCCCTGGAACCAGTAGGCCCAGTCCGACGTGCCCGGATGATAATCGAGCGGGCCGCCTGTCGTCATCAGGATAAACGGCGGATAGCACATGAGCGCGGGCATCCAGGCCGCGGCGAACGGATTGGCGCTGCGGATGTGCGAATCGAGCGGGCGGAACGTGAGCAGATAGCCGACCGTCGCGAACGCCACGTCGATCAGGAACATCAGCGTCACCAGCCAGCCCGACAGCGCGACCGGATCACGCAGCACCGACGCGACGTCGCCGCGGACGAAGTTACCGAAGCCCGGCGGGACGATCGCAAGCATGAAGGCGAGGAAGAACGTCTTCACCCCCATGCGCGCAGATGACCGTAGATCGCCTCGCGGTCGACGCCCGCCTGCCCGGTCAGCCACGCGCCGAGATGCCAGGCGCCATCACGCGGCTCGACCAGATAGCGGTCTATCCAAAGGACATAGGGAATCGACGCGACGAACAGGATCGGCGCGGCGTTGGTGAAGCACCACATCGCGAACGCGAAATTGCCTTCCCAATAAAATCGCCCGGCACCGTAGATCACCGCGATCCCTGCCCACGTCGCCCACAGCCCGGCGAGCTTCGTCAGGCTCAGGTCCAGCGTTTCGCGCCAGAGCCCGGCGGCCGACCAGTCGATCCCGGTACTGGGATTGCGATGAACCTTGTCGATCAGCAACGACCAGGCGATCATCGGCAGTCCGCAGGCAACTACGTTGACGAGCGCGGAATATGGCCCGTCCATGCCGTAGTGTCGCGCAAACCCGATCCAGACAAGCACCCCGACGAGTCCCGACAGACCCGCGCCGTGACTGACCGCCGACCGCGGACGAGGGTCGGTCTCGGCCGTACCGGCAAGCTGAGCGTCGTGATCCATGGCGGTGATTCGTAGCGCGGATTGGTAAGCAAGCCATGAAGCATGTTTGGCCGCCAGTCCGAAGCAAGGTCATCCCCGTCGATTTGGGATGATCGGCAATGGCAGCATCGGATCCGAAATAACGCAGCGCGGGCCGGGCTGGGTGGGAAGAGAAACTCGCTCGGTGCTGAATAAGAGGGGGCAATCTGGACGCGGCGGCCACCTGTGGATCACGAGCGCGAATGTTCTATTTCGGGACCTGAATGACCGCGAATTTAGTCGCGGGCGTCCCGTCGAGCGTTACCTTACGATCAAGGAGATCGCTATGTTTCAAAGACTTATCGGACGCGCCAAATGCATGATCGGCATACATCGTCGGTCTCGCAGACACACCGTCTTCAAAGGTCGCGGCGCGGATACGAGCATCTGCCGCTATTGCAGGAAATCGATGCGGAGTACGCCGGCGGGCTGGGTCGTCGAACACTCGAGCTGAACCGATCGTCTGAATGCGAGGCGGGGCCGCAGGTTCTGTGGTGCTCGTCGCGCTATCGCCCGCGAGGTGGTGCGATGAACGAACTAAAGCCCGGTCCGACAGCGCGTCGTGGTCAGTGACGCCACAATTCGTAGATATTCAGTATGACCTCGAACGCGATCAGCCCGATTACGGCAAGCTCGAGCCGTAACGAGCGCTTGTCCTGGACCAGGTCGAGCAGCCACTCGGCAGCGTCGCCGATGACCTCGAGCTTGCGCTCCATGGCGCGTGCGCGGTCGCCGAGTTCGAACTCGGCTTCGAGACGCCCGTAGAGCCGGTCGAGTTCGGGATGATCCCAGAGCAGGTCCGGCTTCTCGGAGATCTGCGCCCGGCCGACGACGCGGTGCTGCGCCGCGAGAACGTCACCGATGCTCTGCATGACGCGTCGGATCGGCATCACCGCACGACCGTGGATGCGGAGTTCGTTGATGAGCGGCTCCACGCGATCGAATGCTTCGGCAATACGGCCTTCATCCCGTGCGAGGACGACGCTCCGGGCGACGACGGTGGCCGTCAGCAACAAGCGTTCCCGCGACGCCTCCCTCAATCGTATGTGTCCGTCTGCACTGACCGTCTCCTCGCGGTCTGCGGAAATCTCGATCCAGGCGGTTTCCGTTTCGGGCGTGGCCAAGGGATCGATGATGTGCTCGGACAGGGTTTCGATGAACCGACGCTCGGTTTCGACCGCCGCCCCGATCAGCACCAGGACACCGTAGCGAAAGACGAACGCGGCCCCGACCCCCGACAGGTTGAGGGTCTCGGGCTCCGCGAAGTCCTGCAAATTGCGGGTATCGATACGCGTACCCAGCAGAAGCGCTCGCACGTCGCCCCTGGCGGGTTCGCCAGGCAGGGGTGCACCCAGCACCTCCCTGATCCCGACGCTTACCGTTCGCAGCGATCCGCCCTCAACCATGTCGCGTCACAACCATGGGACCGGCCTTATCAGTTTCAGACACATCGTCTCGCGACCGATTTAGCGGCTGCCGAGCAAGACCGTAGCGTCACACGATTGTTGCCAGGCATGCAATCGATGAAAGGGACCGAGGCGACGCCAGTCCATTGCCTGTGTTGGCAAAGCCGTGCCAACACCATGCGATGTATCGCGCTTCATCCCTGGCGGTTTTGTCGCTGCTTCTGGCTGCCGCCCCCGCCTGGGCACAGCAACAGGATACGCAGGCGTGGGAGCAGCTGAACGTGGTCGTTCCCATCGCACCAAAATTGCGGGTGACGCTGGAAGAGATTGCGCGGACCAGCGACCGCCAGGACGGGATCTACACCACCGAATTCGGTGCGCTTCTCGGCTGGCAGTTGGCCAAGGGCGTCGAGCTCGGATTCGGCTACCGCCATGTCGGCTTTCACAGTCGCAACCTCGCGCCGGACGAGGACCGGCTCCGCCAGCAGATCGTGGTCACCAGCGGGCGCTTCGCCGGGCGGTTGCGACTCGACGAACGCTTCAACCCCGACGGTAGCGAGATCGGCTTCCGGGTCCGGCCGTTGCTCCGGTACAATTTGCCGCTCGGACCCAAGCGATTGGCCTTGTTCGTCAGCCACGAAAGCTTTTTCCTGCCGAACAGTACGACCTGGGGCCAGCGCGCCGGGTATGAGCGGATGCGCAACATCGTCGGGCTGGCCTTCCCGATCGGCAAGGCGGTGACGGCCGATGTCGGCTATCTCAACCAGTACCGGTTCGCGCGCGGTGGCGCACGCGCCCAGATGGACAATGCGCTGAACCTGCAGCTTACCTTGAACCTGGGGACGCTTGGCGTGGCGGGTCTTCACGACTGAGGTCTCCGCGCTGGATGCGGATCCCGAACTCGGATTTGCCGCAAGCCCTGCTTCCGAACGTTCGCCCCTGTGTATCGGGACGCCACTTGCGCGCGGTCCGCTTAGACGCAACGATGGGTCATGTCGTTCCTGCTCTCGCTGCTGCTTCTCCAGGCCGCCGTCCCCCAGACGCCGCCGCTTACGCCCGCGGTCAAGACCGCCCCGTCCACGTCGAAATGGCCGGCACGCGACGCGCAGTTCACGGTCCGCCGCTTTCGCTTCCGCTCGGGCGAGACCCTGCCGGAACTGCGTCTCAACTATACGATGCTGGGGCAGCCGCACCGGAATGCGCGGGGTGAAATCGACAATGCGGTGATGGTCCTGCACGGTACGGGTGGCACCGGCCGCCAGTTCCTCAGCCCGCAGTTCGCCGACGAACTTTACGGCCAGGGTCAGCCGCTGGACATCACGCGCTACTGGATCATCCTTCCCGACGGGATCGGGCACGGCAAATCCTCGAAACCGTCCGACGGGCTGCACATGCGGTTCCCGCACTACGACTATGACGACATGGTCGAGGCGCAGTACCGGCTGCTCCACGATGGCCTGGGCATCCGCCGCATGCGGCTGATCATGGGAACGTCGATGGGCTGCATGCACAGCCTGGTCTGGGGCGAGACGTACCCCGAGTTCGCCCGCGCGCTCATGCCGCTCGCCTGCGAGCCTGTCGAGATCGCGGGGCTGAACCGCATGTGGCGCAAGCTCGCGATCGACGGGATCAAGGCCGATCCGGCCTGGGCGGGCGGCGAGTATCGGACGCCACCGGTACAGGGTCTGCGCACGGCCGCCAGCCTGCTGTTCGTTGCTGGTGGTGCGCCGCTATTCTTCCAGAAACAATATCCCGGGCGCGATGCCGCCGAGGCCTTTGCCGAGCAGCGGGTCGCAGCCTCGATCGATGGGACGGATGCCAATGACCTGATGTATCAACTCGATGCCTCGCGGACCTATGCGCCCTGGTCGCGGCTGGAGGCGATCACCGCCCCGACGACCTGGATCAACTCGGCCGACGATTTCATCAACCCACGCAATCTCGATTACCCGCAACGCGCCGTCGCCCGCATGAAGAACGCGCGATTCCGGATGATTCCGGAGAGCACCGACACGCGCGGCCACGGCACCCACACTGCGGCCCGGTTCTGGAAGCAGGACCTGGCCGAACTGCTGCAACGCACCGAATAGATGTCGGAGGACGCAGAGACAAAAATTGCGTAGTCCAGCCGTGCGTTATCGCCTGCGTGGCAATCGAGCCGTCAGATGCAAGATGGGAAATGACATGCGATTTGTTCAGATCGAGATCCTGCCGCAGGGCAAGGCGCTGGTAGATATCGACAAGCTGACCCACGCGGTGCCCGAGGGCGATGGATCACGCCTGTTCCTGGGGGCGCAGCACATCGACGTGCCGCATTCACTCGCCGAACTCGAGAACGTCCTGGCTGGTCGCGAGCGAACCGACGATGGCGCGAACAGCACGGCGGGGTTCGGCGTCCGGTAGGCTGACGCGACGGCGCGCGCTGGTGCAGATTTGATCTGCCGGCGCGGTCGTCATGGGTCGCGTTACGACCGGGTGGCTGCGCGTCAGGCCGTTGCCCGACGCGTCAGGCCTCGTCGGTGGAGATCGGCTTCCTCGCCGCCAACTGGACCGGCTTGCCGATGACGGGACGGCCAGATGGCCAGCGTCGCGCGATGCAACGGTCCTTGGCGATCCGGGCTACGCTGACGGTATCGCCCTGGTTGCCGCCGAGGACGTGATAGGCGGTCGCGTCTTCGCCGACATAGAACCCGACATGACCACCCCCGGACGCTCGAACACCAGCACGGCGCCGGGAGCCAACCGCTCCGGTCGCAGTGCCGATCCCCATGTCGACCATGACGTCGCGCGCACCGCGATAGCGACCGGCTCGATACCGTCTTCCTGAAGACAATAGGCGACGAACACCCCACACCACGGGACGCTGTCGGCATTATAGACCATCCCGAGGATCTTCGTCCCCAGCCGCTTCGCCCAACCCAGGATCGTCGCGCTGTTGGCCGATCCAGCAGCTTCCTTCGTGCCCAGCTTCGCGCGCGCGGCTTTCAACCATTTGGGCTCCGTCACCATGACTCACTCGGCGTCATAGCTGAAATCCGGGAACGCCCGTGGTTGCGCTCGAACACGGGCACTACAGCATCCGCTTTACGGTCGGCAGGATCGCCGCGACCACCGCCGCGATCGCCGCGCCGTTGGGATGCACCCGATCCGCCAGTACCATCTCGGAATGTCCCAACACGCCAGGCGGGAAGAACGGCCAGACCGTCGCGCCATGCTCGGCAGCCAACCCCGCGTGGATGCCCAGATACGCCGCAGCGCGGTCACGGATGAACGCCGGGGGATCGACGGTGGTCAGCAACACGGGAGTGGCACAGCTACCCAGGCTCAGCAGAATCTGCTCCAGGTTAGCCCGCGTACGCGCCACCGGGATCTGCCGCAGGACATCGTTCGGTCCCACCTGAACGATCGCGAGTACGGGCCGCTGGTCGAGCGCGGACAAGAGGCGGGGCAAGCGCCGCAGAACGTCGGCGGTGGTATCGCCCGACACCCCGGCGTTCACCACGCGGGCGCCGGGACGTGCCGTCTGCAGCGATGCCTGCAATCGTGCGGGAAAACTATCGGCAGCCTGCAGGCCGTAACCGGCAATCAGGCTGTCACCTATTGCCAGGATCAAGGGTCGGTCGGTCGTCATGCGTTGCCGCGAGATAGTTCACGTTCGACGCATTGTAAGACGTTCGGGTAAAGGCGCCGGATTGCTATCGCGCCGAACCTTTGACGCTGGTGCTCGTTCCTACGCGATGACAGACGAACGGACGTCGCGGCGCTCATGAGCGTATTCTTCACGGCCGACACGCATTTCGGCGATCATCGCACGATCAACATCTCGCGACGACCGTTTGCCAACACCGCCGAAATGGATGCGGCGATGGTCGAGCGCTGGAACGCCGTCGTCGGCCCCGATGACGTGGTGTGGCACCTGGGCGACGTGGCACGTCGCCCGACGGATGTCGCCGAACTGCTCGCCCGACTGAACGGGAGCAAGCACCTGCTGCGCGGCAATAACGATCCGGATGCGACGCTGGCGGCGCACGGATGGGCGAGCGTCGGCGACTATGCGGAGATCGAGTTGGATGGCCGACAGCTTGTCCTGTGTCATTATCCGTTCCGAAGCTGGAACGGGCAGCACCGCGGCGCGCTCAATCTGCACGGGCACAGCCATGGTCGGCTGAAACCGATGCCGCGCCAGTTCGACGTCGGCGTCGATGGCCACGACTTCGCACCGATCCTGCTCGACAGCCTGATTCAAGCGCGCTGATACACCTACGTTCGACTATCCGTCGCTCCGCGAGCCAACCTCGGCATGCATGCGATCAGGCGCGCATTGCCGTCACGAAGGCCTGGAAGGCGGCGGTGGGCTGGCGTCGGCTGGGATAATAGAGATGGTTCGGTGCCAGCGTGGGTGCCCAGCCGGTGAGCACCTCGACCAGCGTGCCGTCGGCTAGCTGCAGCGCGGCGTGCGGCAGCGGCAGGCAGGTTACGCCTAGCCCCGACACCGCGGCGTCGCGCATCACGTCGATGTCGTTGGTCGTGAAGTCGCCGCGGACCGATCGTTCCAACGTCCGGCCATCCCGTTCGAATTCCCAGCGGTGCACCACGCCGGACGACGTGTACCTGTAACACAGGCAACGATGCGCCGAGAGATCGTCGGGATCGACCGGTGCGGCACGCCCGGCGAGATAGGACGGGGCGGCGACGAAGACGAGCGGCACCGGCGCGCTGATCCGGACCGATATCATGTCGGCTTGCAAGCTCTGCGCGTGGCGGACTCCGCAATCGAAGCGGTCCGCGACGATGTCGACGAACCCGTCGTCGACCACCAGTTCGACGGCGATGTCGGGATAGGCGCCCGCAAAGTCGGTCAGCCGCGGCAGGATCGCGTAGATGGCGGCGACCCGGTGCGCGCTGACCCGGATACGCCCCGCCGGCCGTTCGCGAGCGTTGTCGAGATCGGCCAGCGCGCCCGCGACCGAAGCGATCGCCGGCTTCAACCGCGCCAGCAGTTCCTCGCCCGCAGGCGTCGGCGCCAGCGACCGAGTGGTACGGTCGAGCAGCCGGACGCCCAGTTTCGTTTCCAGCGACCGCATCGCATGGCTCAAGGCAGAGGCGGACAATCCAAGCCGCGTCGCCGCCCGTGCAAAACTGCCGACCTCGACGATCGTCTCGAACACCGCGAGACCGGACCAGAGATCGCGATCCATTCGTGAACATCCTTCAGCAACCCATGCGCCGCAGACGATCTAATCCTCGGGCGGTCCTGCGTCCATCTGGAGGCGACACAGTGCAGGATGCCATCATGAACCTCGACACCTACCGTCCGCTCGGCCGCTCCGGCTTGCTCGTCAGCCCGCTGGCGCTCGGCACGATGACCTTCGGCACGCCGCGCCGGGGGCTGGACGAGCGCGGCAGCCGCGCGGTGTTCGATCGCTACACCGATCTCGGCGGCAATTTCGTGGATACCGCCGACGTCTATGCAGGGGGGACGATCCGAAGAGATGGTCGGAAGTTTCGTCGCTGCGCAATCGTCGCGCGACCGGATCGTCATCGCGACGAAATCCGGGTTCGCTACCGGCCGCGGCTGTCACGCGGGCGGCAATGGTGCACGCCACATTATGGCCTCGGTCGAGGGTTCGCTCCGACGGCTCAAGACGGACTTCATCGACCTGTACTGGGTGCATGTCTGGGACGGCGTCACCCCCGCCGAAGAATTGCTGCGGACGATGACCGCGCTCGTCGCAGCGGGCAAGATCCGCTATTGGGGCATATCCAATACGCCAGCGTGGTATGTCGCCGAACTCGCCACCCTGGCCCGCGTCCAGGGTCATCCGGCGCCGATCGGCCTGCAATATTTCTACTCGCTGGTCGAGCGTGGGGTCGAGGCCGAGCACGTGCCGCTCGCGCGGTCGGCGGGCATGGGCCTCGTTCCCTGGAGCCCCCTCGCCTATGGCTTGCTGACCGGCAAGTACGACCGCGCCACCGTCGAGGCGGGACCGCAGCGGGTGGGTGGCGTCCCCAACCAGGCCGGGCCGGACGACACCGCGCGGCCCGCGGACGACAAGCGGCTCGACGGCGACAATCCCTTCGGCGACACGCTGTTCACCGAACGCAACTGGCAGATCCTCGAAATACTCAAGCGCATCGCAGGCGAAATCGGCGAGACGCCGGCACGCGTCGCACTGTCTTGGGTGGTCGGGCAGCCGGGGGTCGCGTCGACGTTGATGGGCGTGAGCCGGCCCGAACAGGTGACCGACAATGTCGCCGCACTCGGCCTTCGCCTGCCGCCGGAACACCGTGCCGCGCTCGATGCGGTGAGCGGCGGCAACCTGCCGTTTCTCTACGGCCTGTTCCAACCTGCCGTGCGCAACCAGGTCGTCTTCGGCGGGGGAGATGTCCGAAGCTGAAACTTCATCCTGAAGCCGGCAACGTGGGACGAAATCTGCGCTCGTCCGGCTCCAATCGACAGTCTTGGCGTTTGAGGATGTCCGGTCCGCTGCACGCTGGGATGCGGCGCGCCGGCACAGGGGGTATCATGCGGATTGGGATCATCGGCGCGGGGATGGCGGGCCTGTCTTGTGCGCATGCGCTACGCGGCATGGGTCATCACCCCGTCCTGTTCGACAAGGGTCGCGGGCCCGGCGGCAGGATGTCGACGCGCCGGATCGACGCGCCGCTGGGCGAGGCCGCGTTCGATCACGGCGCGCAATATCTCACGGCGCGCGATCCCGCCTTCGTCGCGCAGGTCGATCGTTGGGCGCAGGCGGGCCACGTCGCGCGCTGGTCGCCTGCTGGCCCCGATGCCTGGGTCGGGACGCCAGCGATGAATGCGCCGGTCCGCGCGATGGCGAGCGACCTGGATGTTCGATGGAACACGGCGATCGACAGTCTCCACCACGACGGCGAATGGCGGATCGGCGGCGAGCGGTTCGACGCGGCGATCGTCGCGGTACCCGCCGAACAGGTCGCACCCCTGGTCGCAACTCACGACGGTGCGCTCGCCGATGCGGCCCGCTCCGCGGTGTCCGATCCCTGCTGGACCGTCATGGCGGCGTTCGATGGTCCGGTGCCACTCGAATACGACCGGGTGACGAATTTGGGAGCGATCGGCTCCGCCGTCCGCAACTCGGCCAAGCCCGGGCGGACCGGACCGGAGGCGTGGGTACTTCAGGCCAGTGCCGACTGGTCGCGCGCGCATCTCGAAGATACGCCGGAGATGGTCGAACACGCGTTGCTCGCCGCCTTCGCCGACCACATCGGCGTCGCGTCGCCTAACGTCATTGCGACCAGCGCCCATCGCTGGCAGTATGCGAAGACCAACGCGCTGGACCGCGGTGCGTTCTGGAACACAGATATTCAACTGGGCGCATGCGGCGACTGGCTCCTCGGGCCGCGGATCGAAGCCGCTTGGCTATCCGGGCAGCGGCTTGCGACACTCGTTGATCCAACCGGATCAACTGCCGCTGAAGGACGTCGATGAGGCCTACCTTGCGCTGTCGCCGTGCGCCTTCGTGCCCCCGCTACGATCGCTTTCGTAATACCGGCACCAAGCTCCGCCGACGCTAATCTTTTGGTCGATCGCTATATCCGTCGACCGATAAGCGCGACGAAGACGCGTCGCCAGTCCAGTAGCACCGTGGTCAGGGAGCCGGCCCTTTGCAAGATCGTTTCTCGCAACGCATGTCCGCGAATGACTCGGTAGGGAAACCAGTGGCGGAGCGGGTGGGATTCGAACCCACGATACGCTTTTGACGTATACTCACTTTCCAGGCGAGCGCCTTCGACCACTCGGCCACCGCTCCGCATTGCTCTGGAAGCGGGTCTGCTAGTGCGGGTTTCGCCCGCGCGCAAGCAATTGCGTGCGGTGATCGGCTGGGGCAGTCTGCGGGGATGTTGAATATCCTTCTCGCTGCCATGCTAGCGCAAGCCGTTCCGGCCGCCGCGACGCTCCCGTCAGATCCGGTGCCGGCGGACTGGGTCGCGGTGCCGGACGACGAACTCATGGTGTTCACGCTGGCCAATGGGCACCGGTTCACGGTGCGGCTCGCGCCTCGATATGCTCCGGTGCATGTCGCGAACATACGCAAGTTGGCGCGTGCGCATTGGTGGGATGCGGGGACGAGCGTGTACCGCGTTCAAGACAATTACGTCGCGCAATGGGGTGACGCGACGGAGAAGAAGCCGCTTGTCGCTGGCGTCGTCGCCAACCCGCCGGCGGAATACTCGCATGCCGGGTCGACGACCGTGGCGCGGCTGTCGCAGCGCGATCCTTATGCCGAATGGGCGGGGTATAGTCGCGACGGGTGGCCGCTGGCGGGCAATGGCGCGACCGAGTGGGTGCCGCATTGCTATGGCATGGTCGGCGTCGCGCGCGATCTGGCGCCGAGCACGGGGAGCGGCGCCGAGCTGTATACCGTGATCGGCCATTCGCCGCGTGCACTCGATCGGAACATCGCGGTGGTGGGCCGCGTGATCGACGGTGTCGAGTGGCTCTCGTCGTTGCCGCGCGGGACGGGGGATTTGGGATTCTACAAGACCGAAGGGGAGCGTAGCCCGATCGTGTCCGCTCGCCTCGTGAGTGACCTGCCTGTCGGCGAGCGACCGCATTTCGAATATCGGGCGGCGGACAATGCGCGGTTCGTGGCCTGGATCGCGTCGCGGGAGAACCGGGCCGGGCCGTTCTTCACGGTGCCTGCCGGGGGCGCCGACATCTGTGCCGCGCTGCCCCCGGTGCGTAAAGCGCCCTAGCGGATGACGGGCGGCTTGCCGAACAGGCCCGCGTTATAGTCCTCGATCGCGCGGACGATCTCTTCGCGGGTGTTCATGACGAACGGGCCGTGGGAGACAACGGGTTCGCCGATCGGGTCGGCATGGCCGTAGAGGATTGTGGCGGGGGCTTTGGTCGTGACGGTGATCGCGTCGCCTTCGTTGCCGAACGTGGCCAAGTGATGCGGCTTGATGGGTGTGTCGTTGGCGTTGGGGGCGCCGGCGACGACGTAGAAGAAGACCGCGCGGCCGGTTGGGGCTGGCAGGTCGACCTTGGCGCCGGCTTCGAGTTCGATCGTCATCATCGCGACATCGGTCAGCGATTCGAACGGGCCCTGTCGTCCGGCGAACGTGCCGGAGATCAGGTTCACGGTGCCGCCATCGACCGGGATCGCGGGAATGTCCTCGCGCTGGAGGCCGGTATAGGCGGGCTTGGTCATCTTGAGCCGGCCGGGGAGATTGACCCAGAGTTGCAGGATCTCCAGCGGGCCGCCGTTGCGCTTGAATGAGGCGGGCGAAATTTCCGCGTGGATCAGGCCCGAGCCTGCGGTCATCCACTGGACGCCGCCCGCGCGAATGACGCTCTCGTGGCCACCGCTGTCGAGATGCGCCATCTCGCCTTCGAGGATGAAGCTGACCGTTTCGAAGCCGCGGTGCGGGTGCGGGCCGAACGGCAGGCCGTTGTTGCCGGGGCGATAGGTCTGCGGGCCGTGATGGTTGAGGAACAGGAACGGATCGACCTGCGACAGGCCGGGACCCGGTAGCGGGCGGCGGGTGACGAGATCGGCGATGTCGTCGCGCTGGGCGGGATACTGGTTGAGGACGTGGCGCATGTCAGGAGGCCTCGCGGTCGGCGGTGTTGGGCCGCGCGATGTCGGCGAGCAGATCGTCGACGCCGCCTTTCAGGAAGTCGAGCGTGCGCTGGTCGGTCAGGCGACCGTCGGCGATCTTCTCGTGGACCGCGCCGACGACGGCTTGTGGACGCAGGACGGTGCGTGCGCCGATCGAGGCCAGCGTCTCGTTCAGTTGCGCGTGGGCGCGTGCGCCGCCGACTGCGCCGGGTGACGAGGTGAGCGTGAAGACCGGCTTGCCCGTGAGCGTCGCCTTGCCATGCGGGCGTGAGGCCCAGTCGAGCGCGTTCTTCAGGACGCCGGACATGCCGTGATTGTATTCGGGGGAGGCGATGACGATCCCGTCGGCCGCGCCGATTGTCGCACGCAGGGCTGCGACAGCGGCGGGCGGCGTGTCGGTGTCGGCGTCCTGGTCGTAGAGGGGCACGTCGTTCAGCGCGAAGACCGTCAGCGCGGCCTTGTCAGTGGTCGCTTCGCCAAGCGTGGTCAGGATCGCCGTATTGTACGAGCCGCGGCGCAGGCTGCCGGAGATCGCGAGCAGGACGGGAAGGGCCATGGAAATTCCTTTAATTGAAGCGGTAGCCGGAGATTGCGGTTTGCAGCACGCGCTCGTTGTAATCTTGCGTGCCGGCTTGATCGGAAGCGCCGACGGCGACCATCAGCGGGAGGAGATGCTCTTCGCGGGGGTGCGAGAGGCGGCCGGAGGGGGCTTCGGCCCAGCCGGCTAGCGCCTCTGCTCGAGCGGTCGGTTCGGACTCGACTGCGGCGGTCAGCCATTGGTCGAAGGCTTCGGACGGCGCGGTGAAACGCGGGTCGCCGTAGCCGCGCATGTTGTGGAAGCTCATGCCCGAGCCAACGATCAGCACGCCTTCGTCGCGCAGCGGGGCGAGTGCGCGGCCGGCGGCGGCGTGGAGCGCTGGGTCTAGATCGCGGTCGACCGACATCTCGACGACCGGGATGTCGGCGTCGGGGAAGGCGACCTTCATCGGGATGAAGACGCCGTGGTCGAGGCCGCGGGTTGGGTCCACGGTGGCGGTCAGGCCGGCTTCGCGGAGCAGGTCGGCGGCGCGAGCGGCCAAGGCGGGATCGCCGGGCGCGTCGTAGCGGATCTCGTAGGTATGCGCGGGGAAGCCGCCGTAATCGTAGATCAGCGAAGGCGTGGCGGCGCCGGTGAAGGCGAAGCCGCGCGTTTCCCAGTGGCCGGATACGACCAGGATCGCCTTGGGCTTTTTGGGCAGTGAGGCGGCGATCGACCGGAGGTACGCGGCCATGCCGGTCCAGTTCCCGGCGGGGTCGTCCATGAAGAAACAGGGCCCGCCGCCGTGCGGGATGAAGAGCGTGGGCTGGCGGGTGTGTGTCATAGTCTCGAGGTAGGCGGCGGTCGCGGCGATCGGAAGGTCGGGAATGGCAACGCTGCGTTGCCGGTGGGCGTGGCGGTCAGGTCCAGTAGAGGATGCGGGCCTGCGGAAGCTTGGCGGCGATCTCATCCTGGAAGAAGCTGCGGAGCGCGCGCATCGTGTCGGCGTCGTAGACGTATTTGACCGAGCCGAACTTGGTGCGTTTCTCCGTGCGGTTGGCCATGCTGAGGTCGAGCGACGATCCGGGATACCAGGTTTCGAGCACTGCCTTCGATCCGGGGGTGTAGCGGTGGGTGATCAATTCGATCGTCACGTCGGCGATGTCGGCGAGCACCCTGCCCGCCTCCGCCAGCAAGTCGCCATACGCCTCGCGCCAGCCCTCGGCGGCGATGATCGGGGCGACCGTCAGGCCGATCTTGTAGCCTGCGTCCGCCATCCTCCGCAGGGCGACAAGCCGGGCTGCGACCGGGCTGGTGCCACCCTCGAAGCGCGCATAGGCGGCGGGGTTGATCGAGGCGCGCATGCGGGTGCGGCCGCGGTGGTCAAGCGTCAGCAATGGCCCGACCGCGGCGAACTTCGTGGTGAAGCGGAGTTGCACGTCGGCTTCCCACGCGCCGAAATGCGCGATCAGCGCGGACAGCGATCCGGTGACGTGCTCGATGCCGAGCGGGTCGGTGTAGCAGGAGGCCTCGAACGTCGTGCCTTCATGCGCGCGGGCGGTCGAGCGCGACGTGACGGTGCCCTGGCCGAGGTGCGCGGGGAGTTCGGCGAGGATCTCGGGCAGGTTCGCGTAGACGCGCGTGATGGGTGGCCCTTTCAGCGAGCCGGCGAGGTAGCAATAGCCGCAATGCGCGGGACAGCCCTCGGCGAGGTCGATCCGCCAGTCCGCGCTGGGGGCGATCGGCTGGAGCTTGCGCTTCGAGGGTGGCGCGACGACGAGCGCCAGCGTTGCCTTGGCTTCGACATAGGCGCGGCGGGAATCGTCGGGAAAGTCGAGCTTGAGGCGGTCGCTCGGTAACGTGGTGACCGGGACGCCCAGCGCTGTTGCGCGCGCGGCGATCTCCGCACCGTGGTCCCACGTCAGCGCGGACGGGGTCGCTAGCAGTCGCTTCGGCTGCCAGAGTCGTGAGGGTTTTGGCGCTGGCATCGGATGATAACGCGCGCCTTCGGCGAAGCGTTGCGGCTATTTTACCGGGCGTTTCTCGAGCTTTCGCGCGAGCGTGCGGCGATGCATGCCGAGGCGGCGCGCGGTCTCGGAGATGTTGAAGTCGGTTTCGGCGAGCGTGGTGTGGATGCGCTCCCATTCGAGCGTCTTGATCGAGGTCGGGCGCTCGGACAATTCGGTGTCGACGCTGCCCTCGGTGCGGTCGAACGCGGCTTCGATATCGTCGGTGTTCGAGGGTTTGACGAGGTAGTGCGAAGCGCCGAGCTTGATTGCCTCGACCGCGGTGGCGATGCTCGCGAAACCGGTGAGGACGACGACGAGGATCTCGGGATCGTGCGCGTGGAGCGTCTGGACGCAGACAAGGCCGGACGCGCCGCCAAGTTTCAGGTCGACGACCGCGTAGCGGGGCGTGCGCTCGGCCAGTTGCTCGACGAGTTCCTCGTGGCTGGCGGCCTGCATCACTTCGTAGCCGCGGCGTTCGAACGAGCGGCGCAGCGTGCGGGCGAAGGTCTCGTCGTCCTCGACGATGGCGAGGAGCTTGGCGTCCGTCATGACAGCGCGATCGCGGAGAGCGGCATGGTGATCGTGACTTCCGCGCCGCCGCCTTCACAGTTCACGACGGACACGCCGCCGCCGAGCTTGCGCATGACGTTGACCGCGAGGAACAGGCCGAGGCCGTGGCCGGGTTCGCGCTTGCTCGACTGATAGGGTTTGCCGAAACTGGCGAGACGTTCGTCGCTGAAGCCAGGGCCGCGGTCGCGGACGATCAGCGCGAGGTCGCCCTCGGTGCGTTCGCCGCGGAAGGCGACCCAGTGCGGCGAGGCTTCGGCGGCGTTGTCGAGCACGTTGGCGATCACCTGTTTGAGCGCGGGGTCGGACACGACCTGGGGATCGTCGCCGACTCGGGTGGTGTAGTCGAAATCGACCGATGGGTGCACCGCGCGCCATTCGTCGACGATCCCGTCGAGGAGCTGGTGGAGCGGCATGATCTCCGGTGCCTCGCCGCGCGCTTCGCCAGCGGACAGGAGGATGCCGGTGACGATCGCCTTGCAGCGCTGGACCTCGGATTGCATCTCGACGATCTCGGCCTGGAGGTCGGCGTCCTGTGCGAGCGTCGGCATGCGGCGCCAGTCGGCTAGGATCACGGCTATCGATGCGAGTGGCGTGCCGAGCTCGTGCGCCGCGCCCGACGCCAGCAGACCCATGCGGACGATGTGGTCCTCCTCCGCGGCCTGCTGGCGTAGGTCGGCAAGGCGCGTGTCGCGGGCGCGCAGGTTGCCGGTGATGCGCGTCATGAAGAGCATCAACAGCGTCGCGATCAGCATGAAGCAGAGCAGCGAGCCGATCGTGTAGAGCAGGAAATACTCGCCGCTGTAATCGGGGGGCAGGATCAGCGGGCGGTAATAGAGCGTGAGCACGCCGAAACACGCGGCAGTGACGGCGACGATCGCCCAGCTCGACCAGCGATCGAGCAGCACAGCGCCGAGCACGACGTGAAGCAGGTAGAGCGAGATGAACGGGTTGGTCGCGCCACCCGCCAGATAGAGCTGCGTGGTAAGCAGGCCGACATCGAACAGCAGCGCGAGGAGGAGCTGGATGTTCGCGCCCTTGCGCCAGCCGTAGAGCGGCATGCTGGCGAGGTTGAGGCCAACCGCTGCGGCGAGCGCGGCCATCATCGGCACGAGCGGAAGGTCGAAGCCGAGCCCGAAGCGTGCGAACAAGATGGTGACGAACTGGCCGGCTACCGCGATCCAGCGCAGCGTCACCAGCTGGCGCATGTTGGCGTTGCCGGTCGCGTCGGTGCGCGCGGTGGCGAGCGCTAGCCAGCGTTGCCAGCCCTGGCGTGCCGCCTCCGAGGTCATTCCGCCCCCCCGGCGTTTCCGCGCGTCCTGGCGGACGAATACGACGAACGCACCGATCGTCATCGCGGCGAGCGCGAACCAGGTCAGCATGTAGACGAGGTGGTTGTTGGGGAAGGCGATGATCGTCAGGCCGCCGACAGGGGCGACGGTGCCGGACTTGTCCGCATCGACGAAATAGGGCGCGACGTTCGACAGGCCGCGCGCCTTGGCGATCGCGGCGACGTCGCGCGAATACCATTTGCCGGCAGCGGGGTCGTTGTGGCGCAGGAAGCCGCCACCGGGCTCGGTGATACGGAGATAGGCGGTGATCGTGATCGGGCCGGTCGGCTTGGTATGCGCGACACGCTGCTCGGGCGAGACGTAACCGCGGTTGACGAGGACTGTGAAGCCTTGCGCGGTCCGCAAGGGCGTCACGACCCAGTAGCCGCTGCCGAGCGCGGTTGCGGCTCGGACCAGCGTCTCGCGACTGTTATCGAAAATGCCATCGAGGCGGATGCGCCGATAGGCGTCGGTGGTGGCGGTGATCGAGTTCCAGGAGACTGGTCCGGGCGGGGCGACCGGCGCGGCGTGCGAGCGCGCCGCGACCTGTTCGATCAGGTTGAGCTTCCAGGTGCGGCGCTCGACCTGCCAGATGCCGAGCGCCATGAACCCGGCGAACAGCAGCAGCGCGACCAGGCCTGCGACGTAGACGGCAGGACCCGGTCGCGCGCCCCGCGTGCTCACATGTCCGCCGCGGCCTGCATCGGCATCATGTTCGTGTTCATGTGGTACATCACCCAGATCGATCCGCTGAGCGTGATGACGACGAGGATGATCGTGAAGATCAGCGCCATCATCGTCCAGCCGCCTTCCGACTTGCCGCTCATGTGCAGGAAGTAGATCATGTGGACGACGATCTGCGCGACTGCGAAGACCATCACGACGAGCGCTGCGGTCGACGGATCCTTGAACGCGCCCGTCATGACGGCCCAGAACGGGATCGCGGTCAGAATGACCGAGAGGAAGAACCCCTTGAGGTAGCTGCCACGCGTGCCGTGCGCTGCGCCATTGTCATGGTCGTGATCGGCGTGCGGATTGTTCGCCGGTGCTTGGGGGTCGCTCATCGCAGGGTGCCCATCAGATAGACGAAGGTGAAGACGCCGATCCAGATGACGTCGAGGAAATGCCAGAACATGCTGAGGCACATCAGACGCCGCTTGTTCGCGGCGATCAGGCCGTGCTTCTGGACCTGGACCATCAGCGTGACGAGCCAGATCAGACCCATCGTGACGTGAAGGCCGTGCGTGCCGACGAGCGTGAAGAACGACGACAGGAACGCGCTGCGGGTCGGGCCCGCGCCCTCATGGATGAGGTTGGCGAACTCGTACATTTCGATCGACAGGAATGCCAAGCCGAACAGGCCGGTGAAGACCAGCCACATCTGCATGACGCGCTGGCGACCTTCCTCCATCGACAGCATCGCGAAGCCGTAGGTGATCGACGAGAACAGCAGCATCGCGGTGTTCACCGCCACCAGCGGCAACTCGAAGATCTCCTTCGGGCTGGGGCCGCCGGCATAGCTGTTGCCGAGCACGGCATAGGCCGCGAACAGCACCGCGAAGATGAGGCAGTCGCTCATCAAGTACATCCAGAAGCCCAGCATCGTGCTGGCGCCGTCGGGATGCTCGTGCTCCTCGATGTCGTAGAACGAGACCTTCTCGGTCTCGTTCAGGCCATCCTTCATGGGTATTGCGGACATCGCGTCAGGCTCCCTGGGTCGCGAGCTGGCGGGTGCGCGCGTTCTCGGTGGCGATCACGTCCTCGACCGGGATGTGGAAGTCGCGCTTGTAGTTGAACGTGTGGAAGATGGTGGTGCCGAAGATGCCGGCGAGTGCCAGCCCCGCGAGCCACCAGACGTACCAGATCATCGCGAACCCGAACGCCACGCTGAGACCGGCGAGCACGACGCCCGTGCCGGTGCCGCTCGGCATGTGGATCGACTTGAAGCCGGTCACGGGCCGCTCGTGCTTGCGATCCTTCATGTCGTACCAGGCGTCCAGGTCATGGACGATCGGCGTGAACGCGAAGTTGTACTCCGGCGGCGGCGACGAGGTCGCCCACTCCAGCGTGCGACCGTTCCACGGGTCGCCGCCGTGATCGGCCAGCGCCTCGCGGTTGCGGATGCTGACGAAGATCTGGAGCAGGAAGGCACCGATGCCGGCTGCGATCAGCGCTGCACCGAAGGCGGCGATGACGAACCAGATCTGTAGGTTCGGATCGTCGAAATAGCGCATCCGGCGAGTCACGCCCATCAGGCCGAGCACGTAGAGCGGCATGAAGGCGAAGTAGAAGCCGACCACCCAGCACCAGAACGATACCGTGCCCCACTTCTTGTCCAGCTTGAAGCCGAACGCCTTCGGGAACCAGTAGTTGATGCCGGCGAACATGCCGAACAGCGTGCCGCCGATGATCACGTTATGGAAATGCGCAACCAGGAACAACGAGTTGTGCAGCACGAAGTCGGCTGGCGGCACCGCGAGCAGCACGCCGGTCATGCCGCCGATCGTGAAGGTCACCATGAAGGCGATCGTCCACATCATCGGCAGTTCGAACCGGATCCGGCCCTTGTACATCGTGAACAGCCAGTTGAAGATCTTGGCCCCGGTCGGGATCGAGATGATCATCGTGGTGATGCCGAAGAACGAGTTCACGCTCGCGCCCGACCCCATCGTGAAGAAGTGGTGCAGCCAGACGAGATAGGCGAGGATCGTGATGACGAGCGTCGCATAGACCATCGAACTGTAGCCGAAGAGGCGCTTGCCCGAGAAGGTCGAGGTGACCTCCGAGAAGATGCCGAACGCCGGCAGGACCAGGATGTAGACCTCCGGGTGACCCCAGATCCAGATCAGGTTGACGTACATCATCGGGTTGCCGCCCGAGTCGTTCGTGAAGAACGCGGTGCCGATATAGCGATCGAGCGACAGCATCGCGAGAACCGCGGTCAGCACCGGGAAGGCGGCGACGATCAGGATGTTGGTGCACAGCGACGTCCAGACGAAGATCGGCATCTTCATCATGGTCATGCCGGGTGCGCGCATCTTGACGATGGTCGCGACCAGATTGACGCCGGACAACAGCGTCCCGATGCCCGCGATCTGCAACGCCCAGATATAGTAATCGACACCGACGTCTGGCGAATACGCCAACCCTGAGAGGGGGCGGCATCGCGAGCCAGCCGGTCCGTGCGAACTCACCGATGAACAGCGACATCATGACGATCACGGCACCCGCCGCGGTCATCCAGAAGCTGAAATTGTTGAGGAACGGGAACGACACGTCGCGCGCACCGATCTGGAGCGGGACGACGTAGTTCATCAGGCCCGTGACCAGTGGCATCGCCACGAAGAAGATCATGATCACGCCATGTGCGGTGAACACCTGGTCGTAGTGATGCGCGGTCAGGTATCCTTCGGAACCGTTGAACGCCATCGCCTGCTGCGCGCGCATCATGATCGCGTCGGAGAACCCGCGCAGCAGCATGACGATCGCCAGGATGATGTACATGATGCCGATCTTCTTGTGATCGACGCTGGTGAACCACTGGTTCCACAGATAGCCCCAGACCTTGAAATAGGTCAGCGCGGCGACGAGCCCGAGCCCACCGATCGCCACCATCGCGAAGGTGGCGACGACGATCGGTTCGTGCAGCGGCAGCGACTCCAGGGTCAGGCGGCCGAAGATAGTCTTCAACAGGGTGTCGTTCATGATGGTTTCTCTAGCCGTTCGCGACGGGGCGCGTGCCCGGCATGGTGGAGGGGGTCAGCATCGTGTGATTGCGGTTGGACTGCGAGCCGGGTGCGCTGTTGGCGCCGTCCTGTTTTATGTCAGCCGGCGCGGTCCAGTGGTTGCCGCTTCCCTTTTCGTTCGCGTCCTTCATCAGGGCGCCTTCGGGATGACCGGTGTCCTGCGGGCCCTTGCCGCCATTGACTCCGGGCATCGCCATACCGGCGTGCGAGTCCCCCCCCCGCCTTTGCCGCCGTGCATCATCTGCGACATGCAGACCTTGCCGGGCTGGACGCACTGTTCGACGACCAGCTTGAACATGTTCGGCTCGACCGCATTGTAATAGCGGACCGGGACCTTCTCGCTTGGCTTCTCCAGCTGGAGATAGCTGGCGCGGTTCAGACCGCCCCCACGCTGCTTGACCTGGTTGATCCAGGCATCGAAGCCCGCGTCGCTGACGCCGTGGAAGCGGAAGCGCATCCCCGAGAAGCCCGCGCCGCTATAGTTGGACGAGAAGCCCTCATAGTTGCCGGGCTTGTTGATGACCGCGTTCAGCGTCGTCTGCATGCCGGGCATCGTGTAGATCATGCCGGCGAGCGCAGGGATGTAGAACGCGTTCATCACCGATGACGAGGTCATCTGGAAGCGGATCGGCCGATCAACCGGCGCGGCCAGTTCGTTGACCGTGGCGATGCCATATTCCGGATAGATGAAGAGCCACTTCCAATCGAGCGCGACAACCTGAACTTCCAGTGGTTTGCCGGCGCCGTTCGGACCGTTGCCTGCCTGCTGCTTGTCGACCAGGTTGCCGACCGGCACGTTGTTCGCGAGCGTCGGCGTGTCCGGCTTGATCCGGCCGAGCGGGCGATACGGATCGAGCAGATGCGTACTGGTCCAGGTCAGCGCGCCGAGCGCGATGATGATCAGCAGCGGGATGCCCCAGATCAACAGCTCGAGGCCGACCGAGTGATCCCAGTTGGGTTCGTACTTGGCCGCCTTGTTCGACTGGCGATACCGGAACGCGAAGAACAGCGTGAGGCAGATCACCGGCACGATGATCAGCAGCATCAGCCCGGTCGAGATCAGCACGAGGTCGCGCTGCTGCACTGCGATATCGCCGGATGGCGACATCACTACCCAGTCGCAACCGCTGGTGAGCAGTGCCAAGGGCATGGCCACCAACCATTTTCGAGCCGAGATTTTGGTGCGGGAAAGCTGTGTCACGACGGTCATTCGGTCCCCCTACGCCTCGGTTGCGCTGCGCTACAGTGGACAATTTGTCCAATGGGCGCTGCACTGCAACATCGGCATGGTTTTATCGTCGCCCGGAGTAGCTATAGATCACCCCTGCCCGCATTGGGCGCGGGAGATTGGCGCGGAATATATCTGCCCGCATCCGCCGGAACAGCGTATCATCGGGTTCGCGCCCTGAAGAGCGAGTTGAAGAATGAGTGTAAATACAGTCCCCGAGACGAGCTTCGAAGCCGATGCTCGCAGTATCCACAGCGACGGCGAGCACGTCACGCCCGGCGTGATCGCGATCGGCGTGGTGATCGGCCGCACCTCGGAATTCTTCGACTTCTTCGTGTACGCGATCGCCTCGGTGCTCGTGTTCCCGACCTTGGTCTTCCCGTATGTCGACCGATTGCAGGGCACGCTCTATTCGTTCGCGGTGTTCGCGCTGGCATTCTTCGCCCGGCCGATCGGCACGGTCATCTTCATCGCGGTCGATCGCGCCTATGGCCGCAGCGTGAAGCTGACGATCTCGATCTTCCTGCTCGGCACGTCGACGGTCGCGATGGGCTTCATCCCGAGCTATGATTCGGTCGGCAACTGGTCGGTCGCGATCCTCGCGCTACTGCGCATCGGCCAGGGCATCGCGCTCGGTGGCGCCTGGGATGGTCTCGCCTCGCTGTTGTCGCTGAACTCGCCGGAAAAGCATCGCGGCTGGTACGCGATGCTGCCGCAGCTCGGTGCGCCGATCGGCCTGCTGGTCGCCAGCGGCCTGTTCGCGTTCTTCGTCGCCGCGCTGCCAACCGAGGATTTCTTCTCCTGGGGCTGGCGCTATCCGTTCTTCGTGGCGTTCGCGATCAACGTCGTGGCGCTGTTCGCGCGCCTTCGCCTGGTGGTAACGCCAGAGTTCGAAGAAATGTACGCCAAGCGCGAGCTCGAGCCTGCCCCGGTCGTCGAGACCGTGCAGTCGCAGTGGAAGGCGATCTGGCTCGGCTCGTTCGTGCCGCTCGCGAGCTTCGCGTTGTTCCACATGGTCACGGTGTTCCCGCTGTCGTGGGTCGTGCTGTTCACGCGTGAGGCACCGGCGCGCTTCCTGGTGGTCGAAGTGATTGGCGCGGTGATCGGCATCGGCGCGATGCTGGTGTCGGGGCTGCTCGCAGACCGGTTCGGGCGTCGTACGATGCTCGGCACGATCGCGGTGCTGATCGCTCTGTTCGCGATTGCCGCACCGAAGCTGCTCGATGGCGGCGACGTCGGCGAGCGCCTGTTCATGGGCGTCGGCTTCCTGCTGTTCGGCCTGTCGTTCGGCCAGTCCTCGGGCGCGATCGCGTCGAGCCTGTCGCCGCAGCACCGCTACACGGGCTCGGCACTGACGACCGATCTGGCGTGGCTGTTCGGTGCAGGGTTTGCGCCGCTGGCGGCGTTGCTGCTGACGAGCAAGCTGGGTCTGGCGGCAAGCGGCGCGTACCTGTTCTCGGGCGCGGTGTTCACGCTGATCGCACTGGGTCTGAACAAGCAGCTCGCCAAGCGCGACATCGCGCGGTGATTGGTCGGGGCTGACGGACTTACCGAACGGCCCCCTCACGAACGATTAGCACCGCCCGTTCCGGTACGAACGCGACCCACACCCATCTGCACCACCCCGGCCGGGGCCCAGTTGGCAAGGTCGTGGTAACGACGCGCTATCCTTAGTTGGCACCGCCCCCCCAACTGGGCCCCGGCCTTCGCCGGGGTGGCGGCGGTTAGGAAGGCGCGGGCGCCCCACCAGAACGGTTCCCCCGCGAAGGCGGGGGCCAGGAGCCCCCAGCGCCACCGCCTGTAACCCTGGACTCCCGCCTTCGAGGGAGAACACTACTCGGTGGGCACTCACTCAAACCCGCCGGCGATCCAGTCCCCAGGACACCGCCCAGATCGCAAACCCGCCAAGCGCCAGCGCCGTCCCGACCCAGCCGGTCGACGGCAACCCATACCCACCCGCAATCGCCAGCCCGCCAAGCCAAGGCCCAAGCGCATTGGCGGTATTGAACGCGGAGTGATTGAGCGCCACGGCCAGGGTCTGCGCCTCCTCTGCGACATCCATCAGCCGCGTCTGGAGGATCGTCGACAACCCGCCCCCGCACCCGATCAGTACCACCACCGGTAGCATCGCCCAGAGATGCGGCGTCGCCGGCGCGTAGAGCGCGAGCGCCCCTGCCCCGAACAGCAACGTGATCCCCGCCGCCGGCATCAGCGCCACGTCCGCCGCCTTGGCACAGACCAAGGTCCCGATCGTCATGCCGACGCCGAACAGTGCAAACGCAACCGGCGTGAACGCGGACGACACCCCCGTGACCTCGGTCAAGGTCGAGGCGAGATAGGTGTAGACACAGAAGATCCCGCCGAACCCGACCGCACCGATGGCAAGCGTCAGCCACACCTGCCCGTTACGTAGCGCCGCCAGTTCCCCGAGCGGGCTCGCATCCTTGGCGGGGCGCAAGACCGGCGCGAACCTGAACAACATCGCGACCGTCGCGGCCGCGATGATCGCGACGATCCCGAACCCCCAGCGCCAGCCGAACCACTGCCCGATGCCGTTCGCCAGCGGCACGCCAGCTATGGTTGCGATCGTCAGCCCGAGCATCATCCGCGACACCGCCCGCGACCGCTTCTCGCGCGGCACCATCGACGCCGCCACCAGCGATCCGACGCCGAAATACGCGCCATGAGGCAATCCGCTCAGGAACCTGGCCAACAGCATAAGGTGATAGGTCGGCGCGAGCGCGGACAGGCCGTTGGCGATCCCGAGGAACGTCATCAACCCGATCAGCAGCACTCGCCGCTCGATCTTCGCCGACAGCACCGCGATCGTCGGCGCACCGACGACGACGCCTAGCGCATACGCGCTGATGACGTGCCCCGCGGTCGGCTCGTCGATACCAAGTCCCCGCGCGAACTGCGGCAACAGGCTCATCGCCGCGAACTCTGTGGTCCCGATCGCGAACCCGCCGACGGCGAGCGCAAGCAGCGCCATGCGCGTATCGACAGGTTTCATGGGGTATCTCTTTCGTAAGTCGGTGCGGCGCCACATGCTGCGCCGCAACATCGACCTATATCAGCCCGGGCGGCGCATCTTGAACAAGGAATCTTCCGTGATCGCAAAGTAATCCGCGGGGCCGCCTCCGCGCAGGATCGGTTGCGCGCGGGCGGTCTGGTAGACACCGTCCTCCAGCATCGCGGGATCAATGTGGATCGCGACAGCCTCGCCGAGCACCAGCCACTGGTCGAGCTCGCGGCCTTCCTTGGTCTCGAGCCGGATCAGCTGCGTCAGCTTGCACTCGAACTGTGCGCGCGAAGCGGCAACGCGCGCCGGCTTGACCTTCGTCGAGGCCGCCATCTCCAGTCCGGCCAGCGCGAATTCGTCGACGTCCGCCGCCACGCTCGCCGAGGTCGCGTTCATCGCCTCGCCCAGGTCGCGCGTGACGAGGTTCCAGACGAACTCGCCGGTCGCCTCGATATTGGCGACGCTGTCCTTCCACCCCATCGACGAAAAGCCGATGATCGGCGGGGTGTAGTTGAACAGGTTGAAGAAGCTGTACGGCGCGAGGTTCGCGACGCCGTCGGCGGATACCGTACTGACCCAACCGATCGGCCGCGGCGCGACGATCGCGTTGAGGGGATCGTGCGGCAGGCGATGGCCGTTTATGGGCTCGTAAGAATGCCATTCGGTCATACATGTATTCCTGCTATGTCACGGTCTGACTGCCTATAGCTAAGGTCGAGCATGAACGATCCCACTGCCCCGATTGTCATCAAGCGCCACCGGATGGCGACGCGCGTCTGGCACTGGGTGACGGTGGTGACGATGTTCATCATGATCGGCAGCGGCATCGGCATCCTGAAGGCGCATCCGCGGCTGTATTGGGGACGGTATGGCGCGAATTTCGATACCGCGTGGACGACGCTCGACCAGTGGCCGAGCTGGCTCGTGTCGCTGCTCAACCTGCTGACGATCCCGGCGGGCTATAATCTGGCGCTGTCGCGACGCTGGCACTTGTTGTTCGCGCTGGTGCTCGCCTTCGCGTTGCTCGGTTTCATGATCGTCAGCCTGATCAACAAGCACTTCCAGCGCGATCTGCGCGTGCGGGCCGCCGATCTGTCGCCGCGCGAAGTGGTGCATGACGTGAAGGAGCATCTCGCGTTCCGTTTTCACGATCCCAAGAAGCCGGGCGCGTACAACATCCTCCAGAAGCTGTCCTACGTGGCGACGATCTTCGTTCTGATCCCGGTAATGATCCTGACCGGGCTGACGATGTCGCCGGGGATGGACGCGGCATGGCCGTGGCTGCTGGAGGTGTTCGGCGGACGGCAGTCGGCGCGATCGATCCACTTCATCGCTGCCACCGGGCTGGTGCTGTTCATCATCGCGCATCTGGCGCTGGTGATCCTCGCGGGGACGTGGAACGAGGTGCGCTCGATGATCACCGGGCGCTGGAAGGTTCCCGCCCACCCATCGGAGGACGTCGCATGAGCTCGCTGATCACCCGCCGCTCTCTCGTCATGGGCGCGACCGTCGGTGCAGGCGCGCTGCTGGCCGGCTGCGACAAGATCGCCGCGAACCCCGGGGCACGGAAGATCCTGTTCATGGGCGAGGACATGAACCGAGGGCTGCAACGCGCGCTTACCAACCGCAATGCGCTGGCGCCCGAGTTCAGCCCCGCGCAGATGTCGCCGATCTTCCGCTCGAACGGCACGAGCAATCCGGGGACTGCGGAGTATACCGCGATGGTCGCCAACAATTTCGCGGATTACCGGCTGAAGGTCGGCGGGTTGGTCGATCGGCCGCTGTCGGTGTCGCTGCCGCAACTCCGCCAGATGCCGTCGCGTGCGCAGATCACGCGGCATGATTGCGTCGAGGGCTGGAGCGCGATCGGCAAATGGCAGGGGCCGAAGCTCGGCGCGCTGCTGACCGCTGCGGGGTTGCAGAAGTCCGCGCGCTACATCGTGTTCACCTGCGCCGACTTGTTCGGCGGCGCGAACTATTACGAGTCGGTCGATCTGGTCGACGCATTCCATCCGCAGACGATCCTCGCCTGGGCGCTGAACGATCAGGTGCTCGACGTCGCGCACGGCGCGCCTGTCCGTCTGCGGGTCGAACGACAGCTCGGGTACAAGCACGCCAAATACGTCATGGCGATCGACGCGGTCGCCAGTCTCGCCGGGATCGGCAAGGGCAAGGGCGGCTATTGGGAAGATAACGTGGATTATGACTGGTACGCAGGCATCTGAGCCGCCCCGAGGGGTAGCGCAATTCCGTACCAGTCATTAGCTAACGCGACATGGCCCTATTCGATCGTTTCCTGGCTCGGCAGGTTAAAACCGGCGAACTCACGCTCATCCACGCGGACGGCACGACCAAGCATTTCGGCAAGCCCGATGCTGCGTATAACCCGGTCGCGATCCGGCTGACCCAGCCGGGCGTCGCCGGCGCGATCGTCCGTCATCCGGCGCTCGGCGCGGCGGAGGCGTTCATGGACGGCCGCCTGGTGATCGAGCGCGGTGACATTCGCGATCTGGTAAACCTGCTCAAGGGAAACAGCCCGTGGGAGCGTGGCGGTGGGCTCAATCCGTCGCTGCCGATCAAGCTGCTCGACAAGGTGGTGCACCGCGTCGACCGCGTGAACATGGCGCGCCGCTCGAAGAAGAACGTCGCGCATCATTACGATCTATCCGATCGTCTGTACGACCTGTTCCTCGACGCGGACCGGCAATATTCGTGCGCGTACTTCACTGGCGCTGGCAACAGCCTGGAGCAGGCGCAGAACGACAAGAAGGCGCACATCGCCGCCAAGCTTGCGATCCAGCCGGGGATGCGCGTGCTCGACATCGGTTGCGGCTGGGGCGGGATGGCGCTGTACCTGCACGCGAAGACCGGCGCCGAAGTGCTGGGCGTGACGCTGAGCGAGGAGCAGTTGAAGGTCGCACGGCGGCGCGCCGAGGAAGCGGGCGTCGCCGACAAGGTGAAGTTCGAGCTGATAGACTATCGCGCGTTGACGGGAAGTTTCGACCGGATCGTCTCGGTCGGGATGTTCGAGCATGTCGGCCCGGCGCATTACAAGGCGTTCTTCCGCAAGTGCCGCGACCTGCTGACCGCGGACGGCGTCATGCTGCTCCACACGATCGGCCGGATGGGCGGTCCGGGCGTCACCGATACGTTTACGACGAAATACATCTTCCCGGGTGGGTACAACCCTGCGCTGTCGGAGATCGTGAAGGGGTATGAGGGGCTGCGGATGTTCCCGACCGATATCGAGGTGCTGCGCGTCCATTACGCGCTGACGATCGACCTCTGGTATGATCGGACCGTGGCCGCGAAGGACGCGATCGTCACGCTCTATGACGAGCGGTTCTACCGGATGTGGACGTTCTATCTGGCAGGTGCCGCGGCGGCGTTCCGGACCGGGGGGATGGTCAATTACCAGATCCAGTTGTCGAAGAGCCGGATGACGTTGCCGCTGACGCGGGATTATATGATCGAGGGTGAGCGGGCGTTGCGCGAAGGTTGAGCTCTTCCCTTTCCTGAAAGGGAAGAGCCTGACCTGCTCCCCTCCCCTGTAAGGGGAGGGGCTGGGGGGTGGGTCTGCTGCTTGGGATGACCGGCACCTGCAAAACAGGCCAACCCACCCCTAACCCCTCCCATTCAGGGAGGGGGATCGGTTGCGCTTTATGTTATCGCGGACCCTGGACGTCGGCCTTCGCCGCAGCGCGCTCGTCGCCGCCGATCTTGCCGTCGTGGTTCGCATCGTATTTCGCGAAGGTCGCCGCGAGCAGTGCCTGCGCTTCGGCCTGCGTGACCTTGCCGTCCTTGTTCTTGTCCGCGCTGGTGAACCACAGGTCGGCGAGACGCTTGGCGTGAACCGGATCCGGGCGACCTTGACCGCCGACTTTCATGTTGCCGATCCGTGCCTGTACTTCGGCGCGCGTGAGGACGCCGTCCTTGTTGGTATCCGACGCGGCGAACTCGGCCTTGAACTTGGCCGAGGCGGACGCGCGGGTTTCCTGCGCGAGCGCCGGAGTCGCAAGGCCGGCGAGAACGAGAAGGGTGAGGCTTTGGCGTAGCACGGTGGGTAAACTCCAGAGGATTTGCGGCGCGAATAGCGGGGGATCGGTTGTACGCGCCATTAACGCGCGCGGTTGTATGCACAGGTTGCATGAGGGGCCCCCAGCGCATAGGGGCGCGGGCATTGGATATTGCCCGAAGGATTCTGCCCGTGACCGATCAGATCAATCGTCCCGCCGGCGAGGCCGGCATCAATCGGGTCGTGCTCGCCTATTCCGGTGGCCTGGACACGAGCGTGATCCTGAAATGGCTCCAGCAGACGTATAACTGCGAAGTCGTGACGTTCACCGCCGATCTCGGCCAGGGCGAGGAACTCGAGCCGGCGCGCGCCAAGGCCGAGATGATGGGCGTCAAGCCCGAGCACATCTTCGTCGACGATCTGCGCGAGGAGTTCGTGCGGGATTACGTGTTCCCGATGATGCGCTCGAACGCGCTGTACGAGGGGCTGTACCTGCTCGGCACGTCGATCGCCCGGCCGCTCATCGCCAAGCGCCAGATCGAGATCGCCAAGATGGTCGGTGCCGACGCGGTCAGCCACGGCGCGACCGGCAAGGGCAACGACCAGGTCCGCTTCGAGCTCGGCTATTACGCGCTGTCGCCCGACATCAAGGTCATCGCGCCGTGGCGTGAGTGGGACCTCACCAGCCGCACGCGCCTGATCGAGTTCGCCGAGCAGCACCAGATCCCCGTCAGCAAGGACAAGCGCGGCCAGGCGCCGTTCTCGACCGATGCGAACATGCTGCACACGTCGAGCGAAGGCCTCGTGCTCGAGAACCCGTGGGACGAGGTCCCCGACTATGTCTACTCGCGCACGGTAAACCCAGAGGACGCGCCCGATGTCCCCGAGTACATCACGATCGATTTCGAGGGCGGCGACGGCGTCGCGATCAACGGCGAGGGCATGAGCCCGGCCACTGTGCTCTCGACGCTCAACGAATACGGGCGCCGTCACGGCATCGGCCGTCTCGACCTCGTCGAGAACCGCTTCGTCGGGATGAAGAGCCGCGGCATGTACGAGACTCCCGGCGGCACGATCTATCACCTCGCGCATCGCGGCATCGAGCAGCTGACGCTCGATCGCGGCGCCGCGCACCTGAAGGACGAGCTGGCGCCGCGCTATGCCGAGCTGATCTACAACGGCTTCTGGTTCAGCCCCGAGCGCGAGATGCTGCAGGCGGCGATCGACCACAGCCAGGAGAAGGTCTCGGGCACCGTTCGCCTGAAGCTCTACAAGGGCGGCGTGTACGTGGTCGGCCGCAAGTCGCCGAACTCGCTGTATTCGGAGAAGGTCGTGACGTTCGAGGACGACCAGGGCGCCTACGACCAGCGCGACGCGGCCGGCTTCATCAAGCTGAACGCACTACGCCTGCGCCTGCTCGGACGGCGCGATCAATAGGGGCGACCAGTAACCCGTTCCCCGTCGGACCTCAGTCTTATGCCGAAGTTTGCGGGGAAGATCGTCAACTCGTCGTGCGCGCACTTGTCTAGTGCGCCCACCCGCCCCTAGGGTTCGACGATATGATTACTCAGGGGGAAAAGCTGCATTGGTGGCAGACGCGCGCATTCGTCGCCGCGGTTGCGATCGCATCGATCATACCGTTGCTGTGGCCCGAAATCCCGCCGCTGGTCGACCTGCCCGGGCATATGGGCCGGTACCGCGTCCAGCTGGCGATCGCCGACAATCCCTGGTTGAATCAATGGTATAACTTCCGTTGGCAGATGATCGGCAACCTCGGCATCGACCTGCTGATCGTGCCGCTCGCGCCGATCTTCGGCTTGCAGCTGGCGGTGAAGCTGATCGTGATGGCGATCCCGGCGCTGACAGTGACCGGGCTGCTCTGGATCGCGCGCGAGGTGCATGGGCAGAATCCCCGCGACCGCGCTGTTCGCGCTCCCGCTCGCCTACAGCTATCCGTTCCAGTTCGGATTCGTGAATTTCGCGCTCGGCATGGCGCTCGCGCTCAACCTGTTCGCGCTGTGGCTAAGGATGGGGCGGCTCGACCGGCGGCAGCTGCGGACCATCATCTTCGTGCCCGTCTCGTGCCTGTTGTGGCTGTGCCATACGTTCGGCTGGGGCGTGCTGGGCGTGCTCGCCTTCTCCGCCGAGCTGATCCGCCAGCACGACATTCGCCGCGACAGCGATCCCAAGAGCTGGGCGCATGGCTGGTTCAAGGCGTGCATTCAGGCGGGGCTGAATTGTCTGCCGCTCGCGCTGCCGATGGTGATGATGGTGGTCTGGCGGTCGGGCGATCATGTCGGCGGGAAGACGCAGGACTGGTTCAACTGGCGCTGGAAGATGAACTGGATCACGATGGTCCTGCGCGATCGGTGGATGACGTTCGACATCGCGTCGGTCACCGTGCTGTTCGTGATACTGTTCCGCGGCGTGCGCGACCAGACGATCGAGTATTCGCGCAACCTGAGCCTGTCGGCGCTGTTCCTCGCGATCGTGTATATCCTGTTGCCGCGGATCGTGTTCGGGTCGGCCTATGCGGACATGCGGCTCGCGCCGTTCATGCTCGGGATCGCGGTGATCGCGTTGCGGCCTCGCCACGGGCTGTCGCTGCGCGGCGCGGCGGTGCTGGCGGTGTTGGGCTTTGCATTCTTTGGCGTGCGGCTGGCGGGGACGACCGTCAGCTACCTGATGTACGATCGCAGCTACGACCAGGCGATCGCAGCGATCGATACGGTGCCAGAGCGGTCTCGCGTTGTGTCGTTCGTCGGGCGGCGGTGTCGCGACGACTGGGCCTATTCGCGGCTTGAGCATGTCCCGGCGCTGCTGCTGGAGCGGCGACTGGCGTTCACCAACGACCAGTGGTCGATGGCCGGCGCGCAGTTGATGACGACGCACTATCCGGCGGCGAAGGGCTTTGCGCATGATCCGTCGGAGATCGTCAGCGATATCAAGTGCCGCGGGCAGTTCTGGCGGCCGATCGGGGTGGCGCTGCAGAAATTCCCGCGCGATGCGTTCGATTACGTGTGGCTGATCCACCCGCCGAAGTTCGATTCCAAGCTGGTCCGCGACCTGACGCTCATCCGGCGTGACGGCACCAGCCTGTTGTACCGCGTCAACCGAGCTGCTGCTGCTCGCCCCGCCGGAACGGAGTAAGCTCGCCGAGATATTCCTGCTGCTCGGCGACGGCTTCGCGTTCACGGAGCAGATAGTCGGCGATCGCGCGGCGGAAGCTCGGGTCGGGGATGTAGTGCGCGGAATAGGTCGCGACCGGGGGCATAGCCGCGCGCGAGCTTGTGTTCGCCCTGCGCGCCGGCCTCGACGGTCTGCAATCCCCGCGCGATGGCCGCCTCGATCGCCTGGTAATAGCAGAGTTCGAAATGGAGGAACGGCACCTCCTCCGTCGCGCCCCAGTATCGGCCGTAGAGCGTGTCGTCGCCGATCAGGTTGAGGGCGCCGGCGATCGGTACGCCATCACGCTCGGCTAGGATGAGCAGCACGCGGTCGCCCATGGTCTTGCCGATCTGGTCGAAGAAGCCGCGCGTGAGGTACGGTTGGCCCCATTTGCGGCTGCCGGTGTCCTGGTAGAAAACCCAGAACGCGTCCCAGTGCTCGGGCGTGATCTCGGTACCGACGAGGTGGCGGATCGTCAGGCCTTCGACGGCGGCGGCGCGCTCCTTGCGGATCGCCTTGCGCTTGCGGCTGGCGAGGACGGCGAGGAAGTCGTCGAAGCTGGCGTATCCCTCGTTCTTCCAGTGGAACTGCGTGCCCTGGCGGATTAGCCAGCCCGCCGCCTCGAACAGCGCCACTTCGTCGGGGTCGATGAAGGTGGCGTGGGCGGAGGATAGCCCGCTCTGGTCGGTAACCGCTTCCAGCGCGGCGATCAGCGCAGGGGCCTGCTCGCGGTCGCGGAGCAGCAGGCGCGGGCCCGGCACCGGGCTGAACGGCGCGGCGATCTGGAGCTTGGGGTAATATTGCCCCCCTGCCCGCTCCCACGCATCGGCCCAGCCCTGGTCGAAGACGTATTCGCCCTGGCTGTGGCTCTTGGCGTAGGCGGGCGCGATGGCGGCGGGTCTGCCGTCGGGGCCGTCGACCACCACCGGCAGCGCCTGCCAGCCGGAGCGGCCGCCGACGCTTTTCGAGGCTTCGAGCGCGGAGAGGAAGGCGTGGCCGACGAACGGGTTGGCGGTGCCGGAGCACGCCTCCCAGTCCTCGGCCGCGATCGAGGTGACGCCTTGGGCGATGCGAGCAGTGACCGAATTCATCACTGCGTTAGGTAGAGACGCGGGGGGCGCACCTCCAAGACGGTCAGGCGGAAACCTGCACGATCGCGTCGATCTCGACGGCGGCGCCGAGCGGGAGGACGGGAACGCCCACTGCCGCGCGCGCATGCTCGCCGGCATCACCGAACAGCGCAACCATCAGGTCCGACGCGCCATTGGCGACTTTCGCCTGATCGGTGAAGTCGCCGGTCGAGTTGACGAACACGCCAAGCTTCACGATCCGCTCGACGCGGCCGAGCGTGCCGAGTGCCGCCTTCATCTGTGCGACGAGCATGAGCGCGCAGAGCTTGGCGGCCTCCTGTGCGTCTTCGAGCGAGACGCCGTCACCCACTCGGCCGGTGACGAGCGCGCCGTCCTTGAACGGCAACTGGCCCGAGATGTGGAGCATGCCGTTCGCCAGCACGGTCGGGACGTAGGACGCCACGGGTGCGGCAGCCTGCGGGAGGGTGAGGCCCAGCTCTTCGAGCTTGCGGTCGATACGATCGGTCATGGGGGAGGTATCACCACAGCGGTGGGGGATGGGTCAAGTGGGGGCGGGTTGCCGCCCTAGGGCCGGGCCCCAACACCTGTCCGTGATGCTCACGCACGCTGGAGCCAGACTGGCTGACGTACACCGTCACAAGCGTAGCGCGTATGGGTCCCGGCCTCCGCCGGGATGACGGACGATTTGAGTGCGGCGTCCTCGGCGGATGAGATGCCCGCGCCCCTTCCTGTTCTCCCGCGAAGGCGGGAGCCCAGGGTTACGGGCGATATCGCTTTTGGCTCCTGGCCCCCGCGTCCGCGGGGGAACAGACGACTCAGGCGTCCGCCGGCAAACCCGCCTCGAACCGCGCAGCAATCCAGTCCGCCGCTTCGCGCCAGTCGTCGATCCGCGCGTGGGCCTCGGGCGCCTTCGGCACGCTCACCGCCAGCGTCGGCTCAGAGACCATGTGCAGCCGGTGCACCTCCGGCGCGTGCTTGGCGACCGACTCGTGATGCACCGCCAGATCGTCCACGAACACGGTGACCGGCGACCCATATTCCTCGACCAGCCGCGACACCGGCGTCCCCTTGCCGCCCTGGTTGCATTCGACCCGGTGTTCGATGCCGAACTTCGCCAGCTGTTCGATCCGCGGCTGGCGGCATTCGTCCTGGAGGTTGGTGAGGATGACGATGTCCGCCATCTGGGCCAGCCGCTCCAGCGCCTCGACCGCATGCGGGACCAGCGTCTGGCGGTGCATTTCGCCGGGGAAGAATTCGCCCAGCATCGCCCACATGTCCTCGCGCGAGGGCGGCGGGCCGCCATCGCGACGCGTCATCGCGGTCGAGAAATCGCCGTGCTGGATCGCGAAGTCGATGTCGTGGCGCTCGTCGAGCCAGACGCCGAAATGCTTGACCATGTGCAGCAGCACTTCGTCGCAATCGCTGATCAGCAACGGCCTCATGCTTCAAACTCCCCCTGGTCCAGTTTCGCATGGGCGCGGACCAAAGCTTCCGGCTTCACGCCGAGCGATTCGGCGCAGGCGATCAGGTCCGGCTCATGGTTTTCGAGGAACCCCAGCGCGGCCGACAATACGGTCGGATCGCTCGCCCTTGCCCGCAAGTCGTGCGGCTCTAGACCGGTCACCGACAGCAGCCGCATCGCGCGATCGGGCTCGACCAGCGTCCATACCAGCGCGCGCAGGGCGAGCGCTTCGGCGTCTTCGTTTGAATCGCGGTCGCGCATTGCCTATCGTGCCTTCTTTCCGGATAAGGTGCGGCGGTGACAAAGAAGGTGCTCGTTGTCGAGGACAACGAACTCAACCTCAAACTATTCTGCGACCTGCTGCGCGCGCATCAGTTCGCCGTCGAACCCGTGCGCGACGGCCGAGAAGCCGTTGCGCGCGCTCGCGGATTTGTGCCCGACCTGATCATCATGGACATTCAGATGCCGCACGTCACCGGCTACGAGATCATCCTCGAACTGAAGGCGGACGAAGACCTGCGCGCGATCCCGGTGATGGCGGTGACGGCGTATGCAGGGCGCGAGGACGAGGAGCGGATCCGCGCGGCTGGGGGCGGACTCGTATGTGTCCAAGCCGATCAGCTTGGCGCGGTTCATGGACGCGGTGGGGGCGCTGATCTGAAACGGGAGAGGGCGGATATCCATCTGCTCCGCCTGCCCGTTGCTTCCACCTGAAATTCGCTGCCGACCCGAACCCCCCACCCCCGTTCGTGCTGAGTAGAGACCGAGTAGCTTCGTCAGAAGCGTATCGAGGGCTCGTATCGAAGCATGGGTTCCGCGCGCCAACCTGTCCTTCGATACGCCATCTCGATACGCCGCCTACGGCGACTACTCGATGGCTACTCAGGACGAACGGGAGAGGGGGCAAACGGAAGGGGGGACGAACGGAAGGGAATCACAAACGCCAAAAGCCGCGAGGGGCTACCCCGCGGCTTTTCGGATCTTCGCAATCGGACGGCGGTTCGCACCGCCGGCCGGATTACTTGATCTTGGCTTCCTTGAACTCGACATGCTTGCGCACGACGGGATCGTACTTCGAGAAGGAGAGCTTCTCCGTCTTGGTACGGGGATTCTTCTTGGTGACGTAGAAGAAGCCGGTGTCAGCGGTGCTGAGCAGCTTGATCTTTACGGTGGTCGGCTTGGCCATGAGCCCAATTCCTATGGCTTGAAAATGCGAAAGCGGCGAACTGACGCCGCCGCTCCATCAGGGGCGGCGCATGGCGGACGCAGGGAGCGAAGTCAAGCTTTACCCCGTCGCTGGACGGCGAGACCGTTCATTTAACCGGCTATTCACTACCGCAAGCGCATCATATCATCAGATAAAGACAGGAGCGGGATCGTGGGGCAGGCGCTGGTTCAGAATCGACGACATGATCGCGGTGAAGGCCGATCTCGCGGCGCGAATCGCGGCGATCGATGTCCGAGCGCCCTATTCCCGCCCCTGCGACATCGCCACCGAGATCGATGCGATCCGCGTGATCGCGCATACCAACGGCCTCAACCCGGCGGTGACCGTCGCGCACTTCGTCGATTCGGCCCCTGTCGCGCGGCGAGCATGGCGCGCTGGTGCATGGCTGGCTGTCGATCCTGCGCGATGCGGTCGGGTGCGAGCGGCAGGACGTCCAGGCGTGCCACGCGTTCGCCGCGGCGTGTTCGGTGCGCCTTGCGGGATAATTCATGGACGCGTTGATGGCAGCGCTGGTCGCGGCAGCGCTCGCACAGGTCGGCGATCGAACGGCGTGGCTCGCGGCGATCCTGTCGGACCGATACCGAAAGCCGGGTCTTGTGATCGCGATGGCGGCGCTGGCGTTGTTCGCGGCGAGCGGCTTGGCGGCGGCGCTCGGCGCGGTGATCGGGCCGAAGCTTGCCCCCAATGCGCAACAACTGATGCTCGCGCTCGCGTTGCTGTTGCAGGGTGGTGGATCGTTCTTTCCGGCCAAGGCACCCGAGCGGCTGGATCGCTGGAAGATCGGCGCGATCGCCACTACCGCGCTCGGCCTGTTCATCCTGGCTTTCGGCGACGGCGTTCAGTTCATCGTCCTGACGCTTGCCGCGCGGACGCCCGTCCCGGCCCTCGCGGCGATCGGCGCGACGATCGGCTCGCTAGTGGTGATCGTCCCCGCCGCGCTGATGGGCGAGGCAGCGTGGCTGAAACTGCCGCTCAAGCCGCTCCGCATCGCCATCGGCACCGTGTTCCTCATCTTCGGTATCGTCCTGGCGCTCGGCGCACTACGCTTGGTCTGACGGCCGGGAGCAAGTGTGCGTTCGGATCGTTCACGCGACGACTTTCCAACGGGAGCTAAACATGGCCGAGATCAACCCTGCCCTCGACACGCCGACCGGCCTGCCGAGCAACAGCACCAAGTCGGTCGCCGACGCGCTGAACGCCGCGCTCGCCGATTGCTATGCGCTGTACCTCAAGACCAAGAATTTCCACTGGCACATGTCGGGGCCGCATTTCCGCGACTATCATTTGCTGCTCGACGACCAGTCCGCGCAGATCATCGGCGTGACCGACGCGATCGCCGAGCGCGTGCGTAAGACCGGCAACACGACGCTGCGCTCGATCGGGGATATTTCGCGGCATCAGACGATCGCCGACAACGACATGGCGTTCGTCGGCCCGACCGAGATGCTCGCCGAACTGCGCGAAGATAATCTCAAGCTCGTCGAGCAGTTCCGCATCGTCAAGGACGCTGCCGACGCGGCGAAGGACAACGCGACGAGTGGCATCGTCGACGAATGGACCGACCATGCCGAGGAGCGCGCGTGGTTCCTGTTCGAGGCGAGCCGAAAGGGTTGAGCCACGCGGACCTAACGATCCTCCCCCGCGAGGGGGAGGTGGCGCGAAGCGACGGAGGGGGAGGACACAGAGCAGAGGTTTCCCTTACCTCCCCCTCCGTCTGGCAAGGACCAGCCACCTCCCCCTGGCGGGGGAGGATTGTTAGGCCACTCCACCCTCAACTGTCCGGCAACTTTCAAAACTCCGGATTGACCGTTGTCGGAGCCATCCGGCGGCGGTCGTTTCGCTTCTGCATCCCTTCGGGCAGCAGGTGCGTTTACCGACGATGCACGCATTCGCCGCCCTGCTCGACTCGCTCACCTACACTCGGTCGCGTAACGCCAAGCTGAAGCTGATTGCGGATTACCTGCGCGCGACGCCCGATCCGGATCGTGGCTGGGCGATGGCGGCGCTGACCGGCGATCTCGATCTCAAGGGCGTGAAGTCCGCTGTGATCCGCGGGTTGATCGAGGAGCGCGTCGATCCGGTGCTGTTCCGGATGAGCCGCGATTATGTCGGCGATACCGCGGAGACGGTCGCGCTGCTCTGGCCCGAGCCGACGGTTCCGGTCGACCTGACCCCCTTGTCGATCACCGACGTCGTCGAGCGGCTGGCAGCGCTGTCGCGGGCCGATGCGCCGGGTGCGCTGGCGGACATGCTCGACCGATCCGATGCCGAGGAGCGGTTCGCGTTGCTCAAGATGGCGACGGGCGCGTTGCGGATCGGCGTGTCGGCGCGGTTGGCGAAGACGGCGCTCGCCGATGCATTCGGGCTCGATGTCGATGCGGTCGAGGAGGTCTGGCACGGGCTCGACGCGCCCTATCCGAGCCTGTTCGCGTGGGCCGAGGGCACCGGCGCACAGCCTACGCCCGCGGACGTCCCCGTGTTCCGGCCGTTCATGCTCGCGCACGGGCTCGAAGATCTCCGCGTCGATCTCGCCGACTATGCTGCCGAGTGGAAATGGGACGGCATCCGCGTGCAGATCGTCCATGTCGCGGGAGAGACACGGCTTTACAGCCGGACCGGCGACGACGTGACGGGCAGCTTCCCCGAGATCGCCGCTGCGTTCCGGACGCCGGGAACGGTCGATGGCGAATTGCTAGTGAAGGGCGAGCACCAGGGCGGGACGCTGGAGGATGGCGGCGGGGCGGCAAGCTTCAACGCGTTGCAGCAAAGGCTTGGGCGCAAAACGGTGTCGGCAAAGATGCTGGCCGATTATCCTGCATTCGTCCGGCTCTACGATCTGCTGATCGACGGCGAGGAGGATCTGCGCGCACTGCCCTGGACCGAGCGGCGCGCGCGGCTGGAGGCGTTCGTGCCGCGGCTGGATCCCGAGCGGTTCGATCTGAGCGCGGTGATCGAGGCGGACGACTTCACCGCGCTCGAAGCGATCCGCGCGACTTCGCGCGATGCCGCGATCGAGGGCGTGATGCTCAAGCGCCGCGACTCGCCGTATGTCGGCGGACGGCGCGCCGGGCTCTGGTACAAGTGGAAGCGCGATCCGCTGACCGCAGACTGCGTGATGATGTACGCGCAACGCGGTTCGGGGCGGCGCTCGTCTTACTATTCGGACTACACCTTTGGATGCTGGACCGAGGAGGGCGAGCTGCTTCCTGTGGGCAAGGCATATTCCGGGATTACCGACGAAGAGCTCAAAATGCTCGACAGCTTTGTGCGCAACCATACGCAGAACCGGTTCGGACCCGTGCGGGAAGTCGAGAAGACGCTGGTGCTGGAGATCGCGTTCGATTCGCTACACGACTCGAAACGCCATAAATCGGGCGTGGCGATGCGCTTTCCACGGATCGCCCGGATCCGGACCGATAAGCCCGCAGCGGAGGCGGACCGGATCGAGACGCTCAAGCGGATGATTACGTAATCGGCGGTTCATCAAAGCAGGTGGCGATGCGGGCTATCGCGCCTTATCTTGGTACGCGTAAGGACGGTCCGGTGAAAAATTCGAAACAGCCGCGCATGGCATCCGCACGGCGTTGGCCGCGCGGGGCGTGCGTGACCGGCATCCTCTCCGCGATCGTGGTGTTGTTCGTCTACTTGGCGGGCTATTTCGACCGCGATCCGGTGCATGTGTATCCTGCCACCGGCGTCCACTCCTCGGAGGCACCACCAATCGCGGTGGTCAATTTCTCGGGCGACATGGGGCTGCGATTCCTGCTCGGTGCGTCGACCTCGCGGGGGGTTGACCGAGCACGGCATTCCGGTCGTCGGGATCACTACGCCGGCGCTGTTCGCGCATCATCGGACACGACAGGAACTGGATGCGATCATTGCAGACGGCGTACGGACGGCGTTGGCGCGCACGGGTGCGAAGCGGGTCGTGGTGATGGGGCAGTCCTATGGCGCAGATATCGTCCAGACGGGTTTGGCGAACCTGCCGACCGATCTACGCGCGCGCGTCGCGGCAATTGTGCTGATCCTGCCGGGTGATACCGTCTTCTACCGCGCCGATCCGTCGGGGCTGCTTTATGACCATACGACGCCCGACAGCATGGGAGCGACGACCGGCAACCGGCTGACCTGGGCGCCCGTTACGTGCATTTATGGGGTAGAGGAAACGGACAGCTTGTGTCCGCTGCTGACGACTGCAAACGCGCGAAAGGTGGGAATGCCGGGGGGCATAATATCCATCACGATGCGGAGGGATTGCTGGGGCATGTGCTGGCTGCGATCCGTGCGGTGGCGCCGCGGGCTGGCCGGGGGTTCTAGAGCAACTGACCATCTACGAAGCGATCCTCTCCAGAGAGGCGCGCCTGATTACTCCTTTCGTCGTCCTGACGAAAGTCAGGATTCCGGGTAAAACAGGATAGCTCTAGTGGCTCTGGATCCTGACTTTCGTCAGGATGACGGAACTCTGATTGCAGCGGTTGAAGACTGCGTTCACGAGACGGCCGACGACCCTCCATGTTCTCCCGCGAAGGCGGGAGTCCAGTCTGGGCTCCCGCCTTCGCGGGAGAACAAGTAAGGGTGCGTTGGCAGGGACCCGAACCGCGCAATTATTGCGGCGTGGCGGCAATCTTTATTTCGAAGAGCGTCGGCCAGTATTTGCCGGTCACGAACAATCGGTCGGCTTTCGCATCCCAGGCGATGCCGTTGAGCACGGCCTCCGGGTCGGTCGCGGCGATTTCGGCGACCAGCGGGCGGAGGTCGATGACCGCGGTCACCTTGCCGGACGCGGGATCGATGCGGACGAGGAAGCCGGTGTGCCAGACGTTGGCGAGCAGCGCGCCGTGGACATATTCGAGTTCGTTGATGTCGCGTAAGGGGCGCCCGTCGATCGTTACCGCCACGCGTTTGCGTTCGGCCAGAGTGAGCGGATCGCGGACGATGATGTCGGGGCTGCCATCGGACTGGAGCAGCGAGACGCCGTCGCTGGTCAGGCCCCAGCCTTCGCCGGTGTAGCGGTTCTGGCCCTTGGGTTTCAGCGTGCGGATGTCCCAGCGGTGCGCGATGCCGTCGTGCCAGGTGAGGCTGACGAGCTGGTCCTTCCACAGCGCGAGGCCCTCGCCGAACTGCGCAGGGTCGATTCGTGCTTTCGCAAGGATCTTGCCGTCCTTGAGCGAGACGCGGCGGACGTCGGATTGCCGCTCCTGCCCGGTGCTCTCGTACAGCGCACCGTCGTGCCAGAGCAGGCCCTCGGTGAACGCAGTGCGATCGTGCGGATAACGCGCGACGATCGTTGCCGAGAACACCGGCACGCGGGTCGGCTCGCGCGGAGCCGCGACAGCACCCTGCCCGGCCTGCGCCGCGGACGACAGCGAAGACGATGAAACGAGAACGGCCGGTCCCGCCAAAGCGAAACCGGCCGCAATCATTATCCTACCGAACACGGTACGATCAGCGTTCTGAGTCAGACAGCTATCAGCCGCCTGCGCTCAGGTTCACTGCTGCGTACTTGCCGCGACGATCGACTTCGAGCTCGAACTCGAGCTTGTCGCCCTCGTTCAGCGTCGCCATGCCGGCGCGTTCCACGGCCGAGATGTGGACGAATGCGTCAGGCTGTCCGTCGTCGCGCTGGATGAAGCCGAAGCCCTTCATCGCGTTGAAGAACTTGACCGTACCGGTCGCCTTCTCGCCGGTGAGCTGACGCTGTGCGCCACCTGCACCACCGTCACGGTCGCGATCGCCACCACGGGGTGCACCCGGGCCGGCATCACGGTCACGCGGCGGGCCGCGATCGGTGACGGCCATCGGCTCGCCGTCGATCTTCAGGTCGGTTGCCGAGATACGACCACCGCGGTCGACGAGCGTGAAGCCGAGCGGCTGACCCTCGGCGAGAGCGACCATACCGGCCTGCTCGACTGCGCTGATGTGGACGAACACGTCCTCGCCGCCGTCATCGCGAACGACGAAGCCAAAGCCCTTCTGCGCGTTGAAGAACTTTACGACGCCGGTGCCTTCGCCGACAACCTGGGGAGGCATGCCGCGACCACCGCCGCCGCCGCCACCGCCCGAGAAGCCGCCGCCACCGCCGCCGCCACGGTAACCACCGCCGCCGCCGCCGCTGTTGCCGCCACCGAAGCTGCTGCCGCCGCCGTAGCTGCTGCCACCGCCGCCGCCGTAGCTCGAGCCACCGCCGCCGCCATAGCTGCTACCACCGCCGCCGCCGAACCGATCGCCGCCACCGCCAAAGCTGCTGCCGCCGCCGAACTCGTTGTCGCCGCCGCCGAAGCTGTCGCGCTTGTCGCGGCCACGCCCGCCACGGTTCCCGCGGCCACCTTTATCGAAACCCATAAGCTCTGTTCGTCTTCCCGGTTCGCCCGCAAATTTCTCAAAACCCTTGTGCCGGACGACGAACGCGGGTTTTCCAGCGCGAAACCTTTTGCGCCTTGAGGGGACCCTTAGCGTAAAATACAAGCCGTCGCGAATAGATTCTGATCCGGGAGGCCGCGATTTGGATCGATACTGGCGCAAGTGTCGCTTGTGAGCCACGGCTCGTCGCATCGTCCAAGTGACAGCCTTCTTGTCGCCTGATTCGGACCGATGACATAGAGAGAGCCATTGAGCGTTCCGTCGCGGGCCGCTACGGCCGACGCATGACAGTTCATCTCCACGAAGGCGATATCCCCGCCGACCTGTTCGCGGCCGGCGCCGCGATCGCCGTCGATACCGAGACGATGGGGCTGATCACACCCCGCGATCGGCTGTGTCTCGTCCAACTCTCCGATGGCGGCCCCGACGAGCATCTGGTCCGCTTCGCCGCGGGTGCCGGTTATGACGCACCCAACCTCAAGGCCCTGCTGGCCGACCCGGCGCGTGTGAAGCTCTACCATTTCGGCCGATTCGATATCGCCGCGGTCCAATATTATCTCGGCGTCGTCGCGGCACCCGTCTATTGCACCAAGATCGCGTCGCGGCTCGTGCGGACCTATACCGATCGCCACGGTCTCAAGGAAATCGTGCGCGAGCTGCTCGGCCAGGATATCTCGAAGCAGCAGCAGTCGTCGGACTGGGGCAGCCCCGAACTGTCGGAGGCGCAGAAGGATTATGCGGCGTCGGACGTCCGCTTCCTCCACCGGTTGCGGACCGAGCTCGACAAGCGACTGATTCGCGAAGGCCGGATGGAGCTCGCGCAGGCCTGCTTCGACTTCCTGCCGACCCGCGCCGCGCTCGATATCGCCGGCTGGCCCGAAATCGACATTTTCGCACACGCGTGATGGACGTTCCGCCCCCCTCACCCGTCGCTCGTCGCGTCCGTAGTGCGCGCCAGGATTGGGCCGCGCCTGGCGGCAGCCACGATCGGTTCGTGGCGATCGCCCGCGTCGGCCTGCCTACCGCGATCGGCGTGCTGGCGGCGTTCCTGGTGATGGCGCCGCTGACCGCGGGCGGCGACGTGTCGTTCCTGCTCGACAAGAACAAGGTCGACGTCGCGCAGGAGCGGATGAAGACGCAGGCGGCGCGCTATCGCGGCGAGGATACCAAGGGCCAGGCGTTCACGCTCGACGCGGCCTCGGCGATCCAGAAGAGCTCGGCCGAGCCTATCGTCCAGCTCAACCAACTCGCCGCACAGATCCAGCTGACCGACGGCCCCGCCAATATCAAGGCGAACACCGGCCGCTACGACATGGACACCGAGAAGGTGCAGCTGTTCGGCCCGCTGAACGCCACCGCAGCGGGTGGGTACGACCTGAAGACCACCAACGCGACGATCGACATGAAGGCGCGTACGCTCGAAAGCGGCGGGGCTGCGACCGGCACCGTCCAGCAGGGGACGTTCAGCGCGAACAAGCTGCGCGCGAACCTGGAAGAGCGGACCGTGACGCTCGATGGCAATGCGCGCTTGCGGATCATCCCCCAGAGGGCCGAAATAGCCGCCATGCGCGCCACTCACATCTTCGCCGGCCTGTCCGCCGTCTTGCTCTCCACGACCGCGGTCGCGCAGCAACCGCACAACTCCAACGCCCCGATCGATTTCGGCGCGGATCATATCGAGCTTCAGGACAAGGCGAACCGCGCCATCCTGTCGGGCAACGTCGCGGTCAAGCAGGCCGAGATGACGCTGAACTCGGCACGGATGACGGTGGCGTATACCGGCCAGGTGATCGGCGGGAACCCGCAGGTGTCGCGGCTCGACGCGTCGGGCGGCGTGATCGTCAAGCGTCCCGACCAGACGGCCAGAAGCCAGTACGCGATCTACGATCTCAACCGGCGCGTCATCACGATGCTCGGTGCGGTGACGCTGACGCAGGCGGGTAACACCGTGAACGGCGGGCGCCTGACGATGAACCTCGACACCGGGCGGTCGGTGATCGACGGGTCGTCGGTCGCAGGCGGCAGCGCTGGCGGATCGGCAGCGAGTGGCGGCACCGTCACGCAGACCGGCGGCCGCGTGACCGGTACGTTCTCGGTCCCCAAGCGCAACTGAGCGTGTGAGCATGTCGCGAGGGCTTCCCTCAAACGGCGCGCGCCTGCATGTTTCCTGCCAACCGTCTGCCGAGCGTTCGGCGGCACCATTCATGCCGAGTGTTCGGCGACTGATTATTGCGAGGGCCTGATCCCATGGACGCCACCACGCTGCCCCCGATCGAGGACGTCGCGCCGATCTCCGAGCCTCCGGTGAACAACGGGCTTCAAGTCGTCTCGATCGCGAAGTCCTACGACAAGCGCGTCGTGTTGACCGACGTCTCGGTGTCGGTCGGGCGCGGCGAAGTGGTGGGGCTGCTCGGGCCCAACGGCGCGGGCAAGACGACGTGCTTTTATTCGGTAATGGGCCTGGTGAAGCCGGATTCGGGCCGCATCATGCTCGACGGCGAGGACATTACGAAGCTGCCGATGTACCGACGCGCGATCCTCGGCCTCGGCTATCTGCCGCAGGAGACGTCGATCTTTCGTGGACTGACGATCGAGAAGAACATCCTGACGGTGCTGGAGTTGTCCGAGCCGGACAAGGCGGCGCGCCAGCGGAAACTCGACACGCTGCTGGAGGAGTTCGGTTTGACTCGGCTCCGTGCTGCACCGGCGATGGCGCTGTCGGGTGGCGAGCGGCGACGGGCGGAAATCGCCCGCGCGCTGGCAGCGGATCCGTCGATCATGCTGCTCGACGAGCCGTTCGCGGGGATCGATCCGATCTCGATCGCCGACATCCGCGACCTGGTGAAGGACCTCAAGCGTCGCGATATCGGCGTGCTGATCACCGACCACAACGTCCGCGAGACGCTGGAAATCGTTGATCGCGCGTACATCATCTATGACGGTCGGGTGCTGTTCTCCGGCTCGCCGGAAGAACTGGTCGCCGACGCCAACGTCCGCCGCCTGTACCTGGGCGAAGGCTTCTCGCTTTAAGCCGATGGATACGCCCCTTTCTCCGTTCGCCCTGAGCGAAGTCAAAGGGCTGCGGCGCGAGCCCGTGCTTCGACTTCGCTCAGCACGAATGGAAGAGGTGTCGTGAGCCTCGCCCCCTCGCCTGGACATCCGCCAGTCGCAGTCGCTGGTGATGACCCCGCAGCTTCAGCAGGCGATCAAGCTGCTGGCGCTGTCCAACCTGGAGATCGAGGGGTTCATCGCCGAGGAGGTCGAGCGCAACCCGTTGCTCGAAGCGAGCGCCCCCGAGGATAACGACGCACCCGACCGCGAGCCCGTCGCCGAAGTCCGCGACGAACGCGTCGCCGCCGACGAACTGGTCTCCGGTACGGGTAGCGGCGACGAACCGACGCTCGACGTCGACTACGCCACCGAAAGCCACCAGCAGGACAGCGTCGCCGACGGCGGCAGCGGGATGGACGGCGCGCTGTCGATGACCGGCGCGAGCGCGGGTGGCGCAGGCGGCGAGGACGGTCCCGATCTCGACGCGTTCGCCGATACCAGCCTCAGCCTTGCAGACCACCTGCTCGCCCAAGCCGGGCCCGCGATCCCTCGCGAGGACGCCTTCATCGCTGCGCACCTGATCGACCAGATCGACGAGGCGGGATACCTGACCGTGTCGCTGCTCGACATCGCCAACCGGCTCGGCGTGCCCTTGGTCCGTGCCGAAGCCGTGCTGGCGACGATCCAGACGTTCGACCCGACCGGCGTAGGCGCGCGCGATCTATCTGAATGCCTCGCATTGCAGGCGAAAGAGGCGGATCGTTACGATCCGTGCATGGCGCGGTTGATCGACAACCTCGACCTGCTTGCGCGCGGCGAACTGACGCGGTTGAAGCGGATGTGCGATGTCGACGACGAGGACATGGCCGACATGATCCGCGAATTGCGCGGTTATGATCCGAAGCCGGGGTGCCGCTATGGGGGCGAGCCGGCGCAGTCGGTGACGCCGGACCTGTTCGTGGCGCGGACCAAGGCGGGCTGGGCGATCGAGATCAACGCCACCACGCTGCCGCGCGTGCTGGTCAATCGCAGCTATTACACCGAATTGTCGGGCGGGCAGCAGGACAAGGCGTCGAAGGCTTGGCTGAGCGACTGCCTCGCGAGCGCGAACTGGCTGGTGAAGGCGCTCGACCAGCGCCAGCGGACGATCATCAAGGTCGCCACCGAGATCGTGAAGCAACAGGAGGCGTTCTTCCTGAAGGGCGTCGCGCATCTGCGGCCGCTAACGCTGCGCCAGGTGGCCGACGCTATCGAGATGCACGAATCGACCGTCAGCCGCGTGACGAGCAACAAATACGTGTCGTGCGCACGCGGGCTGTACGAGCTGAAATACTTTTTCACGAGCGCGATCCAGTCGGCGGACGGCGGCGAGGCGGTGTCGGCACAAGCGGTGAAGTTGGCGATTCGGGCGCTGATCGATACCGAGGGTGCGAAGATCTTGTCGGATGACACGCTAGTCGATTTGCTCAACGCGAAGGGCTTCGACATCGCGCGCAGGACCGTCGCCAAGTACCGCGAGGCGCTCGGGATCGGAAGTTCGGTACAGCGGCGGCGTGCAAAAGCGCTGGAGGGGGTTCGGTAGGCGTTGCGCGTGGGTGGGAGAGTTATGTTTCGAAAGAGAGCACCACCCCGGCGGAGGCCGGGGCCCAGTTGGAGGGTCCTAAGTAACGACGCGCAACATCCCTTAGCTACGTTTCCCAACTGGGCCCCGGCCTTCGCCGGGGTGGCGTACTCAGGAATGGCTCAGTTCGGAACCTGCCCCGAGTCCCCCGCCCCCGACACGCTCGCGCCACCCGGTGGCGTTGCGCTCCGCGCCTCGCCGATCGCCTGATCATACCAGCGCGCCAGGTCCGCCTTCATCTGGTGCAGCGCCTCGGGGTTGAGATATGTCATGTGCCCCGCGGGATAATAGCGAAACGCCAGATTCCGCTGTCGTGACGGGTCGAGCATCATGTGCCCGAGGTCGTTCTCCGTCCCGAAGAATGGCGTCGCCATGTCGTAATAGCCGTTCATCGACAGCACGTTAAGATACGGATTCTCGCGCATCGCCGCGGCGAGATCGACCGCGGTGTTCGGGTTGTTCTGCGACTGGCCGCCGCGACCCGGCGCGTCGTGCTTCCAGTTCCACGTCCAGCCGGGCGCGTCACGCGCGCTGAGGCGGTACGGCATCTCGGTCTTGTAGCCGAGCGTGTGCGTCACGTAATCGTTGAACGTAGCGATGAACGCGCCGGCGATCGCGGTGTCCGACGCGTCCGTCTCCGGCCGCTCGCCCGCCGCGTCGCTGTCGACGCCGGTGTAGCGCGAATCGAACCGGCCGAGCGTGAGACGTTGATCACGCAACAGCTCCTTCTGGAAGCGGGCGAGATCGATGCGGAGGTTGGCGCGTTTGATAAAGTCGGGCGAGATGCCGATCAACTGGCTCATCCGGGTGGCGACCGCATCGCGCTCCGCATCCGAGATCGTCTGCCCCTTCGACAGCGCCGCCGCGTACGGCCCGGTCGCGAATGCACGCGCTTCGGCGACCGTGGTGGCGACGTCGGCAGGGCGGTTCTGGAGGCGGTTATGGTACCAGGCGCTCGCCGCATAGCTCGGCAGATAGTTGAGGTAGATCTCGTCGAGCCCAGGCTGCCTGTATCCATAATTCATGATCGACGACAGCAGCACGACGCCGTTGAGCGCCATCCCGCGATCCTGCAACTGGTATGCGAGCGCACCCGAGCGCGTGGTGCCGTAGCTTTCGCCGAACAGGAATTTCGGGCTGTTCCAGCGACCGTATTTCGTGGCGTAGCGCAGGATGCCCTTGGCGAACGCGTCGGCATCCTCGTCGACGCCGTAGAACGCGGACGGCTTGGTATCGCCGAGCGGCCGCGAATAGCCGGTGCCGACCGCGTCGATGAACACCATATCGGTCTTGTCGAGCAGCGTGTCGGGATTGGGACCGAAATCATAGGGCGCGGGCTTGATGTATTCGGGGTTGGCCGTGCGCAGCCGAACCGGCGCGAACGAGCCCATGTGCAGCCAGAAGCTGGGCGAGCCCGGCCCACCATTGTAGAAGAACGTCACCGGGCGCTTGGTGCCGGGCTTCACGCCGTCGAGCGTGTAGCCGGTGTAGAACAGACTCGCGGTCGGCTTGCCCTCGGTATCGCGCAGCGTCAGCGTGCCAACGGTCGCGGTATAGCCGAGCGACTTGCCGCCGACGGTGACGCGCCCCTTCGACTTGACCTCCTGCTCGGCGATGGGAGCGTTGGCGTAGTCCGCCTCCGCCTCGGCCTTCATCCGGTCGGCGTTGGTTTCCGACTTGTCCTTCTTCGGCGCGTCCTGCGCGATGGCAGTGGTGGAAAGCGCGAGCAGCAACAGGGCGGCGAACTTGGTCGAACGGGCCACGGGAGGTCCTTGTGACAGAAACGATACCCTATCCTGCCGCAGCCTCCGCAAAGCGCAAGGGCTCAGTCGTCCTCGTCCTCGAACCCCACCAGCGCGAGCGCGCGTGCCTTGATCTGGCGGGTCATGCACCAGTGGACCAGCGCGTCCTCGCGGCCGTGCGTGACCCATACCTCGCGGGGCGCGATCTCGGTCAGTGTGGCGATCAGTTCGTCCCAGTCGGCGTGATCGCTGAGGATCAGCGGGAGTTCGACGTTCTTCTGGCGTGCACGGCCCCGGACACGCATCCATCCGCTCGCCATCGCGGTGATCGGATCGGGCAGCCGCCGCGACCAGCGATCGTTGAGCGCGCCGGGCGGGCACATCACGACATGCCCCGCCATGTCCGCCTTCTTCGCATCGGCGACGGGGAGGAGTTCGCCGAGCCTGACGCCGTGCTCCGCATACAGGTCGCACAGCCGTTGCAGCGCGCCATGGATGTAGATCGGTGCCTCATGTCCGCGTTCGCGCAGTTCGGCGATCACGCGCTGCGCCTTGCCGAGCGCATAGGCGCCGACGACGACGCAGCGATCGGGGTTGGCGTGCAGCGCTGCGATCAGCTTGTCGATCTCGTCGCCGGTATCGGGATGGCGGAAGACCGGCAGGCCGAACGTCGCTTCGGTGATGAAGACATCGCATTTGACGGGCTCGAACGGGGTGCAGGTCGGGTCCGCGCGGCGCTTGTAATCGCCCGAGACGACGATCCGCTCGCCGCGATAGTCGAGTACGATCTGCGCAGAGCCGAGCACGTGGCCGGCAGGGACGAAGCCGATGTCGACCTCCCCCATCCGGATCGTCTCGCCATACGCCACCGGGTGGCCGGCCTGCGGACCATAGCGCGCGTCCATGATCGCGAGCGTTTCCGGCGTGGCCCAGACGGCTTCGTGGCCACCGCGCGCGTGATCGGCATGGCCGTGCGTGACGAGTGCCTTGGCTGTCGGGATCGAGGGGTCGATCCAGGCGTCGATCGGCTTGACGAGAATGCCGTGCGGATGCGGTTCGAGCCAGTCGCCGAGTTTTGCCATGCCAGTACTACGCGTGAACCGGGCGTGCGGTGCCAGCATTGCCGAACGCACCGTGTCCAGTACGATGCGGGCGCTCACCGGGGGGGATGTCGCATGAACGATACGATAGAAGACCCGGTCGACCGGCGAAGCGTGCCAGCACGGGTAGGCGTCGCCGCGCTCAACCTGATCCTGCCCGGACTTGGGCTGATCCGCGTCGGAGATCGGCGTGGGGCGGCGCTGACTTTCATGGCGCAGTTCGCACTCGCCGCACTCGTCACGTTCGGGTTGGGGCACCTTCCCATCACAGGTTACGGTGTCGCGGTAGCGGCGCTGGTGCTGGTCATCGCGTTGTTCGGTGCCGTTTACGTCGTGCCGATCATGCTCACATGGCGCAAGAGCAGGCTTCGCGGTCCCACGCGTTGGTGGTCGCGCTGGTATGCGCTGGCGCTGATCGCCGTGGTCGTGCTGGGCCTTTGGGAACGCGTGCCGCCGATGATGCACCATTTCTACAAGCCGTTCTACGCACCGTCCGACAGCATGGCGCCGACGATCGGCAGCGGTGACAAGTTCGTCGTCGACATGCGCCGGCGTGGGCCGCCAAGACGCGGCGACGTGATCGTCTTCCAGGCGGCCGACAGCGTCCGCGTCAGTCGGATCGCGGCGATCGCGGGCGACAGGATCGCGATGGGCGCTGGCTTGCCGATCGTGAATGGGGTCCCGGTCGCGCAGCACACCGAAGGCAGGGTGATGGTCGACGATATCGAAGGCCGGCATCCTGCGACGATTCTGACGGAACGCCTGCCGGGCGAGCGATCCAGCCATCGCATATTGGACACGGATGCGTCGCTGTTCGACGACGCGAGCGAGGTCACCGTCCCGCCGGGCCATGTCTTCGTGCTCGGCGACAATCGCGATCGATCCGCCGACAGTCGCGTGCCGCTTGAGCAACAGGGCGTCGGGATGGTGCCGACGACAGCGATCATCGGCCAGGCGATGTACCTGCATTGGAGCAGCAATCGCGCGAAGATCGGCGATCGGCTCGACCGCTAGAGGATAGCTTCGAGTCTCGACGCCGCATCTCACGGGACGCGACCGCCGTTTTCGGCTTGGAGCGTCGAATTAGCGGCGGCGGCCTATCTTTATCGTCGCGACGATCGCATCCATCTGGGCCGCGGCTACCGCCTGGCTCGGTGCGTTGCGTGCCGGCGCTGCCGCCGCCTTGACCGCGTAGGTGACGCGGTCGATCGCGTAGCAGGTGCCGTCGACGACGGTGCGCAGGTTCGTCGCGTTGACCTGTTGGCTCATGCCCGCGTCGCCATTGGCATATACCGTCCAGCGGTGACCGCCGAGCATCCGGTTGGGCAGGCGCCGACCGCTTCCCGACTTCAGCCCCGCGGTGCCGCAGGTCGCGACGACCGCGGCGCTGCGGCTGAAACCGACCTGCACCATTTCCGTGACCTGGCCTTGGCCGTCGCTCGGCTTGGCGACCTGCCAGAAGCGGACGATGCCGACGCCGCGACCGACCGGGCTGCCGTCCCAGATCTGGCGCCAACCGGCGTTCATCAGGGCGCGGCCGGCGAAGTTACGCGTCGGGGTCAGCGCCGACGGGTAGGATAGCCGGAGCATGCCGCCCGCCCCGAGGAAGGACTTGGTCGCGGCGCTGGCGTTGGCGAAGGGGAGAAAAGCGAGCAGTGGCAGTGGCAGCAAAAAAGCGAAGAAGCGTCACCGATCGTCTTTCATATAGAGAGGCTTGGCAGTGTGCCGGCCGTTTGCGCCGCGTCCATAGCGGTGCGGCGCAACGCCCCCATATGACGATGATGCGTGAACAGGCCGTGAGCGACCTCCCCCTCCCCTCGAAAACTGGTTCGCGTCGCGCGGGTGGCGGCCGCGGCGGCATCAGCTGGAGATGCTGGCGGAAGGCCGTGCTGGGCATCACGCACTGCTGGTGGCGGCAACCGGGGCGGGGAAGACGCTCGCGGGGTTCCTGCCGACGCTCGCCGAGCTGATCGAGGCGCCGACCAACGGGCTCCACACGCTGTACGTCTCGCCGCTGAAGGCGCTTGCGGTCGACGTGCAGCGCAACCTGCTGACGCCGATCGACGAGATGGGCGTCGATATTCGCGTCGAAACGCGGACCGGCGATACGCCGTCGGACCGCAAGGCGCGGCAACGGGTCAAGCCACCGCAGATCCTGCTGACGACCCCAGAGTCCCTGTCGCTCTTGCTGAGCTATCCCGACAGCATCACGATGTTCGAGAACCTCCGCACGATCGTCGTCGACGAGGTGCACGCGTTCGCGACCGGCAAGCGCGGCGACCTGTTGTCGCTGTGCATGGCGCGGTTGCAGACGATCTCGCCGGGGATGCGCCGCGTTGCGCTGTCGGCGACGGTCGCGGATGCGGACGGCTACCGCGCGTGGCTCGCGCCCGACGGCGACATCGACCAGGTCGCGATGATCCGCGGCGAGGCGGGCGCCGATCCCAACATCGCGATCCTGCTGCCCGAGGGCCGCGTGCCATGGTCGGGACATTCGGGCCGCTATGCCGCCGCGCAGGTGATGGCGGAGATCGAGGCGCACGAGACCTCGATCGTGTTCTGCAACACGCGCAGCTTGGCTGAGCTCATCTTCCAGGATCTTTGGAAGGTGAACTCGGGCAACCTCCCGATCGGCGTCCACCACGGCAGCCTCGCCAAGGAGGCGCGGCGAAAAGTCGAGAACGCGATGGCCGAGGGGAAATTGCGCGCGCTGGTCGCGACGTCGAGCCTCGATCTGGGCGTCGACTGGGGCAATGTCGATTGCGTGATCCAGATGGGCGCGCCGAAGGGGTCGTCGCGGCTGCTGCAGCGGATCGGCCGCGCCAACCACCGACTCGACGAATCGTCGCAGGCGATAGTCGTGCCGGGCAATCGCTTCGAATATCTGGAGGCGCGCGCGGCGCTCGATGCGGTCGAGGCGGGCGAACTCGATGCGGACATCTTCCGCGTCGGCGCGCTCGACGTGCTCGCGCAGCATGTGATGGCGTGTGCGTGCGCGGCGCCGTTTCGCGAGGCCGATCTGCTCGACGAGATCCGCTCTGCGCTGCCCTATTCCGCGCTGCCGACCGAAACGTTCGAACGCGTGCTGCACTTCATCAGCGACGGCGGCTATTCGCTGAAAGCGTATGACCGGTTCAAGCGGCTGACCAAGGACGCGGACGGGACGTGGCGCGTCAGCCATCCCAAATTCATCGGCCAGCATAGGCTGAACGCGGGGATTATCGTCGAGGCGACGATGCTCAACGTGCGGTTCGGCAATGGCCGCGTGCTGGGACGGGTCGAGGAGGCGTTCGCGGCGCAGTTGAGCCACGGCGATACGTTCTTCTTCGCCGGATTGAGCCTGGAGGTGATGAAGATCGACCTTGAGGATCTGGTGGTGCGCGCGACGTCGAAGCCGGCGCGGATCCCGACCTATGGCGGCAGCCGGATGCCGTTGTCGACCAACCTCGCCGACCGCGTCCGCGGGTTCCTCGCGCATCCGGGCGACTGGGCGCGCTTCCCCGACGACGTGCGCGAATGGCTGGAGATGCAGGCGTATCGATCGGTGATGCCCGAGCCCGGCCAGCTGCTGGTCGAGACGTTCCCGCGCGAGGGGCGGCATTACATGGTCGCGTACAGCTTCGAAGGCTGGAACGCGCACCAGTCGCTTGGCATGCTGATCACGCGGCGGATGGAGACGCAGGGGCTCAAACCGCTCGGCTTCGTCGCCAATGATTATGCGCTGGCGGTGTACGGGCTGGAGAAGATCACCGATCCAGCGGCGCTGTTCTCGGCGGATATTCTCGAGCACGAGTTCGTCGAATGGGTGCAGCAATCGCATCTGCTCAAGCGTGCGTTTCGCGAGGTCGCGGTGATCGGCGGGCTGGTCGAGCGCCAGCATCCGGGCAAGCGCAAGACCGGCAAGCAGGTGACGTTCTCGACCGACCTGATCTACGACGTCCTGCGCAAGTACGAGCCGACGCATCTGCTGCTGGAGGCGGCGTGGGCGGATGCGCGCGCGCGGATGACCGATGTCGGGCGGCTCGCGTCTTTGCTCGACCGTGCCGCGGCGACGATGGTGCATGTCGATCTGGAGCGCGTGACGCCGCTCGCGGTGCCGGTGCTAACGCTGATCGGGCGCGAGAAGATCTCGACGAACAGTTCGGACGATGCGCTGCTGATCGAGGCGGAAGCGATGATCGCGGACGCGATGCGGCCGGATTGAGCTATTTTTGATCCTCCCCCGCCAGGGGGAGGTGGCTGGCACTTGCCAGACGGAGGGGGAGGTAAGGGAAACGGTTGTTGCGTATTCCTCCCCCTCCGTCGCCTACGGCGCCACCTCCCCCTCGCGGGGGGGAGGATTTCAGAATAGCTTCGACCCTCCCCAAACGAACGGTTGCTTGCCCGCAATATCAGGCGCAGCATTTGCAGCATGCGCAGGTGGCTAGCCCCTCTACTGCTAGTTATCGCCGCCCAAGCTAGCGCTCAGGACGCAGCCTCTCCACGCTCCAATGCTGCACCTCCGCCCAGCGCAGCATCGGCAATAGAACCCGACCCCGCCACGCTGCTGTTCGGTGACGATCAGGCCCGGATGACGGTGCCGGTCACGATCGCCGGCGCAGGACCGTTCGCGTTCGTCGTCGATACTGGCGCCCAGCGGACCGTCATCGCGCGCGAACTCGCCGCAACGCTAGGCCTGGCGCCAGGCCGCATCGTCCGCGTGACCGGCATGACCGGATCGAGCGCGATCGGCACCGTCGTCATCCCCTCGCTGAAGGTCAGCGTGATCGGCAGTGCGGCGATCGAGGCGCCGGCGATCAGCGCGATCAATCTCGGCGCGCGCGGGCTGCTCGGAATCGATGCGTTGCAGGCCCACGCGGTGGGAATCGACTTCGACACCAACACGATGACCGTCACGCCCTCGCGCAAACGGCAGAGCCGCGAGCGCACGAGCCCAGACGAGATCGTCATCCGGGCGCGCAGCCTGTTCGGGCAGCTCGTCGTCACCGACGCCTATTGCAACGGCATCCGCATCCGCGTGATCCTCGACACCGGTACATCGATCAGCATGGCCAATGCCGCGCTCCGCCGGAAGGTGACGCGCAAGGGACTGGGCAGCGCGGGGTCAGCGCAGCCCGTGTCGCTGACCGGCGTCACCGGCGAGACCGTGGTCGCCGACTATACGACGATCGACCGCGTCACGATCGGCAGCCTGACGCTCGGCGACCTGCCCGTGGCGTTCACCGCAGTCGATGCACCGCCGTTCCGCCTGTTCGGCCTTGCCGAGCGGCCGGCGATGCTGCTCGGGATGGACGTGCTGCAACTGTTCCGCCGCGTCGACATCGATTTCGCCAACCGTGAGGTACGGCTCACCTTGCCACGTGAGACGCGCCGTCGTGGCGAGCTGCGCCGCTGAGGTTGCGTCCTGGTGCGTTCGCTGCAACTCTCCCGCCTGAAACGAAAAAGGGGACGACGATGCGCGCGACTGGCTGGCTACTCACGGCGGCAATCCTCACGACACCCGTGACAACGGCGCTCTCCGCACAGGCGCAGTCGCGGCCCGACCAGAAGGCGTTTCTCGGGCTCTACAAGGAGCTGGTCGAGACCAACACGACCATATCCTCTGGCAGTTGCACGCAGGCCGCGGCACAGATCGGCGCGCGTCTGAAGACCGCGGGCTATGCGGACGCCGACATCACCTATTTCTCAGTGCCCGAGCATCCCAAGGATGGCGGGCTGGTCGCGGTGCTGAAGGGATCGGACGCTTCGATCAAGCCGATGCTGCTGCTCGCGCATCTCGACGTGGTCGAGGCCAAGCGCGAGGATTGGGTGCGCGATCCGTTCAAGCTGATCGAGGAAGGCGGCTATTATTACGCGCGCGGCACCGTCGACGACAAGGCACAGGCGGCGATCTGGTCCGACGCGATGATCCGCTTCAAGACGAGCGGGTACAAGCCGAAGCGGACGATCAAGCTCGCGCTCACCTGCGGCGAGGAGACGACGTTCGCGTGGAACGGCGCGCAGTATCTGGCGAAGTCCAAGCCCGACCTGATCGCGGCGGAGTTCGCGCTGAACGAGGGCGGCGGCGGGCGGCTGGACGACAATGGCAAGCGCCAGTTGCTGGCGATCCAGGTCGGCGAGAAGGCTGCGCAGAACTACACGTTCCTAGCCACCAATCCAGGCGGGCACAGCTCGCAGCCGATCCCGGAGAACGCGATCTACGAGCTCGCCGATGCGGTGAAGGCGGTACAGGGCTACGAGTTTCCGGTGAAGTTCACCGACACGACCAAGGCGTTCTTTGCGGCGAGCGCGAAAGCGATGCCGGGCGAGATGGGGGAGGCGATCACGCGGTTGCTCGCCAATCCGGAGGACAAGGCGGCGGATGCGATCGTCAGCCGCGACAAGGCGATGCACTCGACGCTCCGGACGACCTGCGTGGCGACGTTGCTGAGCGCGGGGCATGCAGAGAACGCGCTGCCGCAGCGCGCGACTGCGAACATCAACTGCCGGATCTTTCCGGGGAGACGGTGGATGCCACGCTCGCCAAGCTGAAGGAACTGGCGGGGGCGAAGGTGACGGTGACCGCGAACCAGCCGGTGCGGCCGACCGCGATCCCGCCGATGCTCGATCCCAAGATCATGGGGCCGGTGACCAAGGTTGCGACCAAGCACTTCCCCGGCCTGCCGATCCTGCCGCTGATGTCGACGGGGGCGACCGACGGGATCTTCTTCGAGGCGATCGGGATCCCGGTTTATGGGGCTCCGGGCGTGTTCATCGACAAGGACATGGGGGGTATTCATGGCCTCAACGAACGCATCCGGGTCGCTTCGCTGTATGACGGCCGGGATTACCTCTTCGACTTGGTTAAGGCGTTTGCGGGGTGAGCGTCTTTTCCCTCGCCCCTTCGGGGGAGGGGGAGGGAGGAGCCGTAGGCGACGGAAGGGTGACGGGCGTGGGGCTCGGGACGGCGCATCCCAACGCCCCTCTCCCTTCCCACGGCAAGCGCCGCGGGCCCCTTCCCTCTCCCCGTAGGGGCGAGGGAGTTTAGACGTCCGGGTTATATGTTCGATCTGGTGGAGGCGTTTGCTGGGTCACGAGGCCTTCCCTCGCCCCTTCGGGGGAGGGGGAGCGAGGAGCCTTAGGCGACGGAAGGGAGAGGGGGCTTGGGGCTCGGGACGGTGCGTCCCAACGCCCCTCTCCCTTCCCACGGCAAGCGCCGCGGGCCCCTTCCCTCTCCCCGGGGGGGGGCGAGGGAGTACGCGCTAACCGCCCGCCCCGCCCTCGGCTTACACTGTGACCTGTTCGCCTAGTTCGAGCACCTTGCCGGGCGGGATCTTCAGGAAGTCAGTGGGGTCGCTCGCATTCCGCTGCAGGAACAGGAAGATCCGGTCCTGCCACGGCGGCATGCCCTTTTCCGCATCGGGTTTCAGCGTGTTGCGACCGATGAAGAACGAGGTGCGCATCGGGTCGAGCCCGAGTTGCTCGGTCTTGTTGCCGACGCCGAGATCGCGGGGCACGTCGGGGGATTCCATGAAGCCGTATGTCAGCACGACGATCGAGAAATTGTCGTCGACGCGTTCCACTTTCGCGCGGGACGCTTCGTCGACGAACGGACGGTCCGCGGTGCGGATGCTGACGATCAGGTTGCGCTCGTGGAGCACCTTGTTGTGCTTGAGATTGTGCAGCAGCGCACCCGGCGTCGCGTGCGGATTGCCGGTCAGGAACACCGCGGTGCCCGAGACGCGTTCGGGCGGGCGCTTCTCCAGCGCGGCGGCGAGATCGCTCAGCGGGATGCTCTGGCGCTTCTCGAACGCGCTGACGATCTTCTTGCCGCGCACCCAGGTGAAGATGATCAGCCCGATCGCGGCGGCGATGACCAGCGGTACCCAGCCACCCTCGATCACGCGGAGGATGTTCGCGCCGAAGAAGATCAGGTCGAGCGTCAGGAACGGCAGGATCGCCGCCAGCGCGAGTGGGCGCGACCAGTTCCAGCGGTGGCGGACGACGATATACGCCAGCAAGGTGGTGACGACCATCGTGCCGGTCACCGCGATGCCGTACGCCGCCGCCATCGCCGACGACGTCTTGAACTGGATCACCAGCACCAGCACGCCGATCAGCAACAGCCAGTTGATCGCCGGCAAGTAAATCTGGCCGGCGAACACCGCGGAGGTCTGGCGGATGCGCAGCCGCGGGAGCAGGCCGAGCTGGATCGCCTGCTGCGTCAGCGAGAACGCGCCGGTGATGACCGCCTGGCTGGCGATGACGGTCGCGAAGCCGGCGAGGATGATCAGCGCCGGACGCAGCGACTCGGGCGCCATCAGGAAGAACCAGTCCTGATTGACGAACGGCACGCCGCGCGCCGCCGCCTCCTCGAGCCGCGACAAAGCGAATGCGCCCTGCCCGAGATAGTTGAGCGCGAGCGCCGGGAATACCAGGAAGAACCAGCCGATCCGGATCGGCAGCTTGCCGAAATGGCCCATGTCGGCGGTCAGCGCCTCGGCCCCGGTGACGGTGAGGAACACCGCGCCGAGCACGAACAGCCCGGTGACGCCGTGCGTCGCGAGGAACGAGATGCCGTAGGTCGGCAGGAACACGCGGACGATCGAGGGCTCGTCGGCGATATGCCAGATGCCGAGCGCACCGATCGCCACGAACCAGAGGATGCAGACCGGGCCGAACAGCTTCGATACCTGCGCCGTGCCGCGCGACTGGATCAGGAACAGCCCGATCAGGATGGCGATCGTCAGCGCACGGACGACGCCTTCGTTGAAGATGTGCGCGGCGCTCGGGATCGTCCGCAGGCCCTCCATCGCCGACAGCACTGACAGCGCCGGCGTGATGATTGCATCGCCGTAGAACAGCGATGCGCCCGCCGCGCCGAGCACGATCGCGATCCGCGACCGCATCCCGAGCGCACGACGGGCGAGCGCGGCCAGCGCTAGTACGCCGCCCTCGCCCTGGTTGTCGGCGCGCATCAGGAAGATGACGTATTTGACGGTGACGACGAGGAACAACGACCAGAGCGCGAGGCTCAGCACGCCGAGGATCTCAGTCGGATCGATGCCGCCTGCGGACGTCTGGCCGAGCGCCTCGCGGAACGCGTAGAGCGGGCTGGTGCCGATATCGCCGAACACCACGCCGATCGCGCCGACGGTCAGCGCGGCGAGTGCGGGGTGCGGATGCAGATGCGCCGCTGACAGATCGCCAGGCGTTTCCGGTACAGCGGCAGTTTGGGGTGTTCCGGCGACGGACGTCATGGCGCGAAGAGCGCTCCTCCTGAGGGGACGGCGCGCTTTACGCCGATTGGGGGGCATGCGCAAGCCCCACCCGGTTCGCGACGATGGCGGCTTGATTCGGTGCGGCGGGGGCGGCATGGCGGGCGGATGGTTCCCTTTTCGTTCGGCGGGCATGCGCTTCTGGCGTTGGCGCAAGGCGCGCTGTTCTGGCCGGAGCGGCGTGCGCTGCTGGTCGCCGACCTGCATTTCGAGAAGGCGAGCTGGTTCGCGAAACGCGGCCAGATGCTGCCGCCGTATGATTCGATCGCGACGCTGGCCGATCTCACCGCGCTGGTCGCCGCGACCGGCGCGCGCGAAGTCTGGTGCCTGGGTGACAGCTTCCACGACAGCGAGGGGTGCGAGCGGCTGCCGCAGCGCGCGCAGGACATGCTGCGGGCGATGACCGACGGGACGCGCTGGACGTGGATCACGGGCAATCACGATCCGGCTATCCTCGATCGGTGTGGCGGGGACGTCGTCGACGAGGTCGTCGTCGATGGACTGGTGCTGCGGCATGAAGCGGACCGGGCGGAGACGCGACCGGAACTGTCTGGGCATTTCCACCCGAAGTTGCGGTTGCGCGTGCGGGGGAAGCAGGTGGCGCGGCGGTGTTTCGTGGCAACCGCGACGAAGCTGATTTTGCCTGCTTTCGGGTCGCTGACTGGCGGGTTGGATGTGGACCATCCGGAGATCGTGCGTGCGGTTGGGGTTGGCGCCGAGGCTATGGTGCCAGTGGCGGACCGGATGCTGCGGTTCCCGGTTGCTGCCTGACGTTTGTCGCCGGGCAAGTAGATAGACCACCACCCCGACGGAGGCCGAAGTCCAATTGCGGGCCGCTTATAACGGAGGTTCGTCCGCCGTTACTTCAACCTTTCCAATTGGGCGCCGGCCTTCGCCGGAGTGGTGGCCATCCTAAGAAGGTCGCCCTCAGCTAGAAATCGTCGGAAACGCGGCGCGGAAGGCGGCCACCTTCGGCTTGTCCCACATCACGACATACGGATGCGTCGGGTTCCGATCGTAGAAATTCTGATGATACGCCTCGGCCGGATAGAACGTCCCGGTTTCCAGCTTCGTCACGATTGGCCCGGAGAACGCATGCGTCGCGCCGAGCTGCGCGATGTATGCGCGCGCGACCTGCGCCTGGGCGGGCGACTGCGGGAAGATCGCCGAGCGGTAGCTAGTGCCGCTGTCGGGTCCCTGGCGGTTCAGCGTCGTCGGGTCATGCGCGATCGAAAAATAGACGCGGAGCAGCGTGCCGTAGCTCACCACACGGGGGTCGTAGGCGATCTTGATGGCTTCGGCATGCTTCGTCGTCTCGGCGGAGACCTGATCGTAGGTCGCGGTCGCCTTCGTACCGCCGGCATAGCCGGTCGTGACCGCCTTGACGCCCTTCATATGCTCGAACACCGCTTCCATCGTCCAGAAGCAGCCGCCCGCTAACACCGCGGTCTGGATACCGGGCGCGGCGGGAAGGTCGGTCTTGACGGCGGGGATCACGACGGCGCGGGCGCCTTGCGCGGTGCCGGTGGCAATAAACGCACCGGCGATACCGATGGCGGCGAGCGTGGCGAGAAGCGGCTTTTTCATGTTTTGATACATGGGGTTGCGCTTGCGCTTCGCCAGGCCGTCGCCGCAGTTATCAGGTGGCGGTTATCGCGCCGTGGCGGAGGCGCTGTGCTCGAAATGGCTGGCGAAGGTCTGGCGGGCTTCGGCGGGCTGCAGCGCGAGCAAGCCGATGGCGCCGAGGACGAAACCGCCGCTGAACTGCCAGAAGAAACTCGACTTTACGATGCTGCGCATGATGCGATCCCAATGAAACCCAGTGATGGCGCCGACCGGATAGGTCAGCGTCAGTTACGGACCGGCATGTCGTAGAGATGCCGGCCAACCACAATGTCGTTTTTAGAAACTCTCGATTAACGCGCCGTGGCCGATGCGTTCATCGTGCAGCAGGCATCGCCCGACAGCGTTGCCGGGAGATGTCGCCGCATGTCTCGAATGTTGCCGACGTCTATTTCAGCGCGGCGCAGGCCGTCTGGATACGCGTGCAGGCCTCGCGGAGCAGCGCATCGGACGTTGCGTAGCTGATCCGGAACGCCGGCGAGAGGCCGAACGCAGCACCCTGGACAACCGCTACCTTGGCGTCGTCGAGCAGATAGCCGACCATCGCCTCGTCGGTGTCGATCAGGCGGCCGTTCGGCGTCGTCTTGCCGATCAGTTCCGCGAACGACGGGTAGACGTAGAACGCACCCTCCGGCGTCGGGCAGTGCATGCCGTCGATCTCGTTGAGCATCGACACGACGAGGTCGCGACGGCCCTGGAACGCGGTGTTGCGCTCGGCGAGGAACGACTGGTCGCCGTTGAGGGCGGCGACAGCGGCGGCCTGGGCGATCGAGCACGGGTTCGAGGTCGACTGCGACTGGAGCTTGGCCATCGCCTTGATCAGCCACGATGCGCCTGCGCCGTAGCCGATCCGCCAGCCGGTCATCGCATACGCCTTCGAGCAGCCGTTGACGGTGAGCGTACGCTCGAACAGCTCGGGGCAGGCCTCGGCGATGGTCGCGAACTTGAAGCCGTCATAGACGATGTGCTCGTACATATCGTCGGCGAAGATCCACACGTGCGGGTGCTTCGCCAGCACCGCGCCGAGCGCCTTCAGTTCGTCGATCGTGTAGCCGGCGCCGGTCGGGTTCGACGGCGAGTTGAGGATCACCCACTTGGTCTTCGGCGTGATTGCAGCATCGAGCGCGGCGGGATCGAGCTTGTAGCCCACCTCTGGCCCCGCCTTGACGATCACCGGCACGCCGCCGGCGAACTGGACGACGTCGGGATAGCTGACCCAGTACGGCGCGGGGATGACGACCTCGTCGCCCGGATCGATCGTCGCGACCATCGCGTTGAACAGGGTGTGCTTGCCGCCGACGTTCACGCTGATCTGATCGGTGGTGTAGGTGAGGTTGTTGTCGCGCGCGAACTTGGCGACGATCGCCTGCTTCAGTTCGATCGTGCCGTCGACGTTGGTGTACTTGGTCTTGCCGTCGCGGATCGCCTGGATCGCGGCTTCTTTCACGAAGTCCGGCGTGTCGAAATCGGGTTCGCCCGCACCAAGCCCGATCACGTCGACGCCTGCGCGCTTCAGTTCGAGGACGCGGCTGGTGATAGCGAGCGTCGGCGAGGGGCTGATGCGGCCGAGCGCGGCGGATGCGTGCATGGTGTAACCTTTGCGGTTGTCCGCGAGCGTGGCCGCGGAATTCGCGGGCGCTATACGCTCCGATCGGTCGAATTCGCAACCGTAACGATGGCCGGAATGAGCCCGCGGACCGCATTTCCGATGAAGAATCCGGCGGTCAGGTCGGCTCGGGTTAGTGGGGCTTCGATCGCGCGACCCGATTCGACCATTTCGGCGCGGAGAATGCCGGGGAGCAAGCCGTGCCGTAGCGGCGGCGTGACGAGGCCTTCGCCGCGTTGGACAAACAAGGAGGTGAAGCTGCCTTCGGTGAGGAACCCCTCAGCGTCCTCGAACACCACCTCGAACGTCCCCGCGGCTTTCCGCGCATCGTCGTAGAAGGCGCGCGCGCTCGTCTTGTGCCGGAGCCGGAAGTCGGTCGCGGCGACCGGCAGCGGAACGATCGCGACGGTCGCTTGGGCAGGCGAGTGCGGGAGCGGCGCCGCCTCGATCGCGATCGCGCCGGACGGACTGAGCAACAGGCGGATGCGGCGGGGGCCGCGCAGCCGGAAGGTCGCGGCCTGGAGTTCGTTGCGCGCGGTGTGGCGGTCGAAGGTGAATCCCAAGGCCTGGGCACTGGCCTTCATCCGCGCGAGATGCGCTTCGAGACGGGTCAGGCCGGCCTCGGGGTCGAACGCCATCGTTTCGATCAGGTCGAAGCGGCGCTGGCCGGCGGTGACGAACGCGCCCCTTGGCATAGCATTCGTCCCATTCGGCGTCGCCCACGCTGTCCGCGACGATGCCCGAGCCGAGACTCATCATCGCCGCGCCGTTCTGGATCGCCAATGTGCGGATCGCGACATTGAATATGGCGTCGCCGTTCGCGTCGAAGCGACCGATCGCGCCGGTGTAGATGCCGCGAACGCGCGCGTGCTCGACCTCGGCGATGACCTCCATAGCGCGTTGCTTCGGGGCGCCGGTGATCGAGCCGCACGGGAACAGCGCGGTCAGGACGTCGACCGCGTCGCAGTCTGGTTTCAGCGTCGCAGTGACGGTCGAGGTCATCTGGTGGACGGTCGGATAGGTCTCGACGGTGAACAGGTCGGGGACCGCGACCTGGGTGGCGACGCGCGACAGGTCGTTGCGCATCAGGTCGACGATCATGAGGTTTTCGGCGCGCTGCTTCGGGTCGGCGGCGAGTGTTTCGGCGAGCGCGCGGTCGGCGTCGGGCGTGTCGCCTCGCGGCGCGGTGCCCTTCATCGGGCGGCAGGTGAGCGTGTCGCCGTCGAGCGCAAAGAAGAGTTCGGGGGAGAGCGACAGGAAGCGCGTCTCGCCGGTGTCGATGAGCGCGCCATAGCCCGCCTTCGCCTGGCGCCGCAGCCGGGCATAGAGCGCGAGCGGATCGCCGACGAACGGCACGGTGGCGGCGAAGGTGAGGTTGGCCTGGTAGATGTCGCCCGCCGCGATCAGGTCGAGCACGCGCGACAGGCTGGCGTCGTAGGTGTCGCGGTCGATCAGCGGCTCGGGCGCACCAGTCCACGCGCCGGCGGGGTCGGGGAGCAACGCGGCGACGTCTTCGGGCGCTATCGTGTCGTACTCGGCGAACAGGCCGAACCAGAGCAGCGGGCCTTCGGTGCGGACGTCGACGGGCTTCGATGCAAGCGCGGCGCCGGCTTCGTAGGTGAGGTAGCCGGCGGCGTGCAGGCCCTCCGCGCGGGCGCTTCGTAACGCATCGAGTGCGGGGCGGACCTCGGCGAGCGTATCGGCGCGGACGATCCGGACGGGATCGCGGTACAATCGTGCCGGAGCGCCCCCTCGCGGGCGTCATCGAGCAAAACGAAGGGCGCGGTCCACATCGTCGCGACTGTTGCACGGAGCGCGAGGCAAACCGCAAGCGGCGATTGCTCCTACGGGCGCGCTATCCTATTTCGAGGGCATGACAAATCCTCCCCTCCGCGCTGCGCCCCCGCTCCGCGCTGCCATCGTGCCCGTCACGCCGATCCAGCAGAACTGCACGATTATCTGGTGCACCGCGACGATGAAGGCGGCGGTAATCGATCCGGGCGGCGACCTGCCGCAGATCATGGCGGCGGTCGAACAGGCGGGGGTCACGGTCGAGAAGATCCTGCTGACACATGGCCATATCGATCATGCGGGCGGGGCCAAGCGGCTGTCGAACGATCTCGGCGTGCCGATCGAGGGACCGCATGAGGCGGATAGGTTCTGGTTGCAGCGGCTCGATCAGGACGGGCCGAAATACGGGATTTCGGGGGGGTCAATTTCGAGCCGGACCGGTGGCTGGTCGAGGGTGATACGGTGTCGGTCGGCGACCTCGTGCTCGATGTGTACGAGACGCCCGGGCACACCGAGGGGCACGTGATCTTTCACCATGCGCCGTCGAAGTTCGCGCAGGTGGGGGATGTGCTGTTCCAGGGATCGGTCGGGCGATCGGACATGCCTGGGGGGAATCATGAGACGCTGGTGAAGTCGATCGTCGAGAAGCTGTGGCCGCTGGGGAGCGATACGAGCTTTATTCCAGGGCATGGGCCGGCGAGCACGTTTGCGCATGAGCGGGCGACGAATATGTTCGTTAGCGATCGGGCGCTGGCGGAATAGCGGTTGCCCTTGCGCTTTCCTGCGAACCTTCCTGTTCCCTCGCGAACGCGGGGGCCCAGGATACCAAGCGACATCGCCCGTAACCCTGGGCTCCCGCCTTCGCGGGAGAACAAGAAGAAGCACGCCCCTTCCCGCCGCTCACCCCACCCCGGCGAAGGCCGGGGCCCAATTGGGCGAGGTAGATTGGCGTAGGTCAAACTCCGTTACAGCCACCTTTCCAACTGGGCCCCGGCCTTCGCCGGGGTGGTTACCCACGCGGTGAGAAGGTCTTACTTCCGCTCCCCCGCGCTTTCAGACCGCACCGACTTGAACTCCGACCCGTCGCGCCACTCGGGCCACAACCGGCTGTTCGCCAGCTTGGTGCCGATCGTCTTGAACAGGTCCACGTCCTGCGCCGCGCCGCGCAGGTCCCATTCAGCACCCCACGCGTCACACGTCTGGTGATAGCATTTCATATAGCCGTCGAGCCACGCCTGCCCCGCTGTCCGGCCGCCCTTGACCAGATCAGGCGCGCCACTGATCGCCATCAGCAGCAGCGTCGGCACGCCGCGCCGCGCGACCGAGAAATGGTCGGCGCGGTAGAATAGCCCGCGTTCGGGGAGCGCTTCCGGCGTCACGACTCGGCCCTGCGCTTTCGCCGCATCGCCAAGCATGTCCTCGAGGCTGTTCTGACCTGCACCGACCAGCATGACGTCCTTTGCAGGCCCTGCCGTCTGGAGGATGTCGAGCGTCAGATTGGCGACCGTCTTGGCGGCCGGATAGACCGGGTTCACCGCATAGGTCTCCGACCCGAGCAACCCGCGCTCCTCGCCGCTCCACAGCGCGAAGACGAGGCTGCGGTCGGTGCGGGGGGCCTTGGCGAAATTGCGCGCGAGTTCGAGGACGCCCGCCACGCCGAGGCCGTCGTCGTTGGCGCCGGGGCGGATGGTGCGCCCCCTGCGCATCGGGCGGGCCGATGCCATAGGCGTCCCAGTGCGCGCCGAACATCACGATTTCGTCCGCGTGCTTGGTGCCCGGCAGTTTCGCCAGCACATTCTGGCTCACCGCTGTGTCGTGCTTGACCGGCAGGTCGGTGGTGAACGCCTGCTTCAGCGCGACCGGGTGGAAGTCACTCCGCCGCGCCGCTTTCCGTAACGAAGCCAGGTCGAGGCCCGAGGCTGCAAACAACCGGGTCGCCGCACCACCTTCGAGCCAGCCCTGGAGCATCACCCGCGATTCGGGATCCTTCCGGACGATATCGTAATTCTCGCCGGCGGGAGCGGTGACCGTGTTCCAGCCGTACCCCGCGCCCGCCGTGTCGTGGACGATCAGCGCGCCGACCGCGCCACGTCGCGCGGCTTCCTCGTATTTGTACGTCCAGCGGCCGTAATAGGTCATCCGGCGATCGCCGAACTTGCCCCTTCGCATCGTCGCCTGGGACCGCCTCGAAATCGGGATCGTTGACGAGGAACACCGCAACCTTGCCCTTGAGATCGAGCCCCTTGAAGTCGTCCCAGCCGCGCTCCGGCGCGCTGACGCCGTAGCCGACGAACACCATCGGTGCGTTCGCGATGACGACGCGGTCGACGCCGCGGACCGTACTCAGATAGACGTCGCGGCCCTGCACCAGCGCGGTATCGCCGGCGCGGACGGTGCCCGCGCCCATCCGCGTGTGGACGAGCGGTACGGGCTGCGTCCAGCCGCCGTTCGGGCCGCCGGGTTGCGCCTTCATCGCCTTGAACTGCGCGATCAGCCAGGCGATCGTCTTGGTCTCACCCGGCGTTCCGGGCGCGCGACCTTCGAACGCATCGGAGGCGAGCGTCTTCACGTCGGCAGACAGGCGCTCTGGCGAGACCTGCGCGGCGGCAGGGGACGCGGCCAAAAGCGTGGCGGCGGTGAGCAAGCGGAACGCGCTCATGCCTGCGACCCCGACGGCACAACCTGGAACGTCTTTGCGGCCGGCACGCTGTTCGCCTGATACGCGATCGCCAGCGCCCAGCCGGCCAGCAACGCCATCAGTGCCCATGTCGCCAGCGCACCCCCGGCCCGCGGCAGGCTCGACGTCGTCCGGTCCATCCCGAACGCGTGGGCGATTCGCGCGATTACGAACACCGCGCCGGCAATCCACAGCCACAGCGTCGATCCGCCGGCGAGTTCGATCAGCCCGATCAGGATCAGGATGAACGGCGCGTATTCGGTGAAGTTGGCATGCGCGCGCATCCGTGCCTGCAGGCGCTGGTTGCCATCGTCGCCGATCAGCACGCTTTCCTTCACGCGCATCGGCACGATTCGGAAGGCGAGCCACAGGTTGACGACGGCGGCGGCCGCGGCGATCGTCAGCGTTACGGGTAATATCACGGCGTTGCCCCTCGAATATCAGGTCTTTTGTCAGGCGCATGCCCTGCCACTCCGGGCCAAAGCTTGCAACGCGGGGTGAAATCGCTATAGCGCCACGCTTCGCGAGCGTCAGGCCGCATGGGTTGCTTCAGGCGGCCGGCATTCTTGTCGGTTGCCTGTGTCCTGTGTCCGGACGTACTCGGAGTCCCGACCTTTAGATTGAACAAGGTGCCGAAATGGCCGTCCCCAAAAGAAAAACCTCGCCCTCCAAGCGCGGCATGCGCCGTGGCCACGACTCGCTCACGATCGCGTCGTTCCAGGAATGCCCCAACTGTGGCGAGCTGAAGCGTCCGCACAACCTGTGCGGTTCGTGCGGTCACTATAACGGTCGCGAAATCCTCTCGATCGAGGGCTGAGGCTTCCGTCCGGAACCTCTAACTTGAACGAAGGATAAGCGATGCCCGACAGCGGCTGGATCGCGGTCGATGCGATGGGTGGCGATGACGGGCTGGCAGTGATGCTTGCCGGCGTCGCGCGAGCGCGTCACCAATTCGAGGGCATGCACTTCTTCCTGGTCGGTGACGAGACTGCGATTCGCGAGGGGCTGAAAGCTCATCCGAACCTGTCGCAGAACTCTGAAATCGTCCACGCACCCGAAGTCGTCGGTTCGAGCGAAAAGCCGAGCCAGGCGATTCGGCGTGCGAAGAAGACGTCGATGGGCATCGCGATCGACCTGGTGAAACAGGGTCGCGCCGCTGCAGCGGTATCATCGGGCAACACCGGCGCGCTGATGGCGATGGCGAAGATATCGTTGCGGATGCTGCCCGGGATCGACCGGCCGGCACTCGCGGCGCGTCTGCCGACGCTCGGCGACACCGACATGGTGATGCTCGACCTCGGTGCGAATACCGAGTGCGACGCGCGCAACCTCGTCCAGTTCGCGATCATGGGTGCCGCCTATGCGCGCACCGCGCTCGACATCCCGCATCCTCGTGTGGCGCTGCTGAATATCGGCAGCGAAGACATGAAGGGCACGGATGAGATTCGCGACGCAGCGGCCCAGCTGCGCGCGACGCCGGCCGTCGACATGCAGTTCAACGGCTTCATCGAAGGCGACCGGCTGTCGCGCGGTGAGGTCGACGTCGTCGTGTGCGACGGATTCTCTGGCAACATCGCACTGAAGACCGCCGAGGGCACCGCGCGATTCGTCGCCGACCTGCTCAAGCGCGCGTTCCGCAGCTCGGTTCGCTCGAAGCTCGGCTTCCTGATCTCGCGGCCGGCGACCGAATTGCTGCGCGATCACCTCGACCCGAACAATCACAACGGCGCGGTCTTTCTCGGGCTCAACGGCATCGTCGTGAAAAGTCACGGCGGCGCCACCGAGCGCGGCGTGGCGACGGCGATCGGCAATGCCGCCAAGATGGTCCGCAACGATCTGGTCCGGCGCATCGCCGACGATCTCGGCAGCGTGGAGAAGGCGGCATGATCCGGTCTGTCGTAATGGGCACCGGCTCGGCTTTGCCCGAGCGTCGCGTCTCGAACGCCGAACTGGCGGCGCAGGTCGACACCAGCGACGAGTGGATCGTCGAGCGCACCGGCATCCGCTTCCGCCACATCGCCGGCGAAGGCGAGACGACCGCGACGCTTGCTGCCGATGCATGCCGCGCGGCTTTGACTGCGGCCGGGATCGAAGCCGACAGCATCGACCTGATCGTGCTTGCCACCGCGACACCGGACCAGACCTTCCCCGCCAGTGCCACCAAGGTGCAGGCTATGCTGGGCATCGACGACTGCGTCGCGTTCGACGTCGCGGCGGTCTGCTCGGGCTTCCTGTACGCGGTGCAGGTGGTCGACAGCATGATCCGCAGCGGCGTCGCCAAACGCGCGCTAGTGATCGGGGCGGAGACGTTCAGCCGTATCCTCGACTGGGAAGACCGGACGACGTGCGTGCTGTTCGGCGACGGCGCCGGCGCGATCGTGCTGGAGGCGCAGGACACCGCTGACGAAGGTGGTCGCGGCATCCTGACGACCAAGCTGCACGCGGACGGCCGTCACAACGAGCTTCTTTATGTCGATGGCGGCGTCTCGACGACGGGCACCGTCGGCAAGCTGCGCATGAAGGGCCGCGAGGTCTTCCGCCACGCGGTCACCAATCTGGCTTCGGTGATGACCGAGTCGCTGGCGATGGCTGGCTTGTCTTCGGACCAGGTCGACTGGGTCGTCCCGCATCAGGCGAACGCGCGGATCCCTCGACGCGACCGCGCGCAAACTGGGCCTCGCGGCGGGCAAGGTGGTCGTCACCGTCGACCAGCATGCCAACACGTCGGCAGCCTCCGTGCCGCTCGCGCTCGACGTCGCGGTGCGCGATGGACGTGTCCGACAAGGCCAGATCGTCGTACTCGAGGCGATGGGCGGCGGGTTCACCTGGGGCGCGGCGGTTATCCGCTTCTAATCTCGTAGAAAGAGATCGATTCACTTGTAGAACAAAAGTTCTTCCGGTCGCGATCCTGCTTGTGTAGAGAAGCGCCGAGACTGGGAGCTTGCGAATGACGATGACCGGTACATTGACGCGCGCCGATCTGGCCGAGTCCCTCCACCGCGAGGTAGGATTGTCGCGTGCGGATTCCTCGAAGATCGTGGAACAGATTCTTTCCGAGATGTGCGGCGCGCTGTCCGAAGGCGAGAACGTCAAGATCTCGGGGTTCGGCACGTTCGTGCTCCGCGACAAGGGTGAGCGGGTCGGCCGTAATCCGAAAACCGGCATCGAAGTGCCGATCGCACCGCGTCGCGTCCTGACCTTCCGCGCGAGCCAGATGATGCGTGAGCGCATCGTCGGCGCCGACTGATCCTGTAATGCCCGATGACGCCGATACTTCCGGTGGCGATTTTACGGACGACATCGACGTAGCGGGCGATCCCGGTTCCGACGACGACGGCAGCCCATCCATAGGTGCCGTGGGTATAGCGGCGGCGGGTCCGGGCAAGGCGGGCGCTGCGTTCCGGACGATCGGCGAACTCTCGCGTGAGACCGGCCTGCCACAGCATATCCTGCGCTATTGGGAGACCCGCTTTCCCCAGCTGCGGCCGCTGCAGCGCGCGGGGAACCGACGCTATTACCGTGCCGAGGATGCGGTATTGGTCCGGCGCATCGATACGTTGCTCAACCGCGAAGGCTATACCGTCCGCGGCGTGCAGCAGTTGCTTGCGGCCGAAAAGACAACGCCCGTCGCGACGGACACGATCGAGCCGGTGATACCGGCACTGCGTGCGATCCCGCGCGTTTTGGCGCAGGCGCTGGTCGAGGACGGCCGGCGCGCATAACGCATAGCGCGTAACTGGCCGTCGTGAAGGGGAGAGGGGGAAGGACGACACCCTCCCCCCCTCGCCGATTTTAATCCTCGCTGCCGAGCGTCTTCTTGGCGGCATCAAGCGCTGCCTTGCCGCCCTTGCGAACGGTCTTCACCGCGTCTTCCGACGCCTTCTCGACCGTTGCACCAGCCTTGCGACCAAGCCCGATCGACTTCGCCATCGCACGGCGCGCTTCCGAATAGGTCGCGGCGACCATCGGATAGTCGGACTTCAGGTTGAAGCGCTCGCGATACTGCTCCGGCGTCATGCCGTTGGTCGACAGGTGACGACGCAACGTCTTGTACTTCTTGCCGTCGAGCATCGAGATGATGTGGTCGGGCGATGCCAGCGACTTGCGCACCGAAACGGCTGGCTCGGACGTCGGCTGTGCCGTTGCCTCGGGCTCCGCTTCGCCATTGCCGACCAGCTTCTCGACGGCCGAATGCATCGCGACGAGGAACGCCGGCACGTCGTCGGCGGCAGTGCGCGTATTGGGGTTGGCAAGCCATGCTGCCGTCAGTTCGGCGGCGAGCTCGACTGTATTAAGTGTATCGGTCACGGTATGTCCTTGAATTCGTAATGCACCCCTGCTGGCAGGCGCCTACTATATTTGTATGAAATTGAACACCAGGTGTTTAACATACGTGCATCATTACATTTTGTTCATCGTCCGACATAAATATAATCGGTTTGACTGATACTGGCTGGGCTTCGTCGCAACTTCGGCGCCACATCGTAGATGTCGGAGTAGATCATCAATTCTATGAAACGTGCCGGAATTGCGTGCCCGACCCGGCGATATCACGCCGCATTAAACGTATTGCATCCTTACCTATCATGGACAGGCAGCGCGGGAGTCCGGTGAGCAACTACCGTTACTTGCTTATCAACACGGATTTTGCGGCAAGTCGCCGGCTATTCTGTCACTCGCGGACTGCCCGCGACATCGTCGCGAACAGTCCTGTACCGTGAGTCCGGCGCCTATTTCGCCGCGGCGACGATGCAATACACAAGGATTGGCACGCCGATCACGAGGATCATTGGGACAAGATTCACGTCGATGAAGCGGTTCAACCAGTTCGGCTGCTTGCGAGCCCGACGATCGTCATCATCGGCACAATAGTTTTCGACGATCTCCAGCTCGAACTGGTTCGAGAAAAAATGCTTAGGCCTCATTCTAAGGAAGGGCTGCGAGGCGCGATCCTGCAGTTCGACGTCATGATCCGCCAAAGGGCGACTATCTTTATCAGGGTTCTGTTCCGACACTGTGCGGTTTCCGTTTACTCGAGATCATGGGCGCGCAGAGCACGTCCCAAAGGTCAGATCGAATAAAGCCCGAACTCGAACGGCGAACAGCCGCGAGCTCGGGCTAACCGCGTGCGGCGAGTTGGCCCGAATGGTCGAGGAAACGCTTATGTGTCGCAGGAGCGTACATGCAAGTTACATTGGAGCCGTGACCATTAATGTCAACACGCATCGGACGTGACTAAAAGGCCGCTGGATGTCAGCGACTTGGTCTTGCGACCAATTGAAGACGGTCGGGCAGCAGACGTACCGCCCGACCGTCAGGGCTTCACCTTCAGGCGAGCGTCAGGCCGACATCGACGTTGCCGCGGGTGGCGTTCGAATAGGGGCAGATCTCGTGCGCAGCATCGACCAGACGCTGCGCTTCGGCGCGGTCGATACCTGGCAGCGACACGGTCAGGTCGGTGGTGATCCCGAAACCGCCAGCCCGAGCGAGGGCCGATCCCAACCTTTGCGGTGACCGCGACGTCGTCGGGCACCTTCACCTTCAACTGCTGGCCAGCGACCTTCAGTGCGCCGATGAAGCACGCGGAATAGCCGGCTGCGAACAGCTGCTCGGGGTTGCTGCCGTCGCCGCCTGCGCCGCCCAGTTCCTTTGGCGTAGAGAGCGCGACGTCGAAACGGCCGTCCTGCGACCGTGCATGGCCGTCGCGGCCGCCGGTTGCGGTGGCTTCGGTGGTGTATTTTACATCGACGGACATGCTGAAATCTCCATATTGCTTATCGCGATAACGATCTATGATGTGGCGGTACCGAAGTCCAGTAAGATTTGCCGCGATAAGCAATTTTATGTACGGTCGAGCGTGAAGGAGCCTGCCGTGTCCGATCCCCTGCCCCTCGACGACCAGCTCTGCTTTTCGTTGTATGCCGCGACGATCGCGATCAATCGTGCGTACAAGCCCGTGCTCGACCGGCTCGGCATCACCTATCCACAGTTTCTCGTCCTCCAGACGCTCAACGAAGCGGAGGATGGCTGTTCGATCGGCGCGATCGCCGAACGGCTCGCGCTCGAACCGAGCACGATCACGCCGTTGGCGAAACGGCTGGAGGCGGCGGGGCTGGTTACGCGCATCCGCAACCCCGCCGACGAGCGACAGGTACGCGTGCGGTTGACCGAGGCTGGCAGAACGCGGTGGACGGAGACCGGGTGCCTTGGCCCGCTGATCGTCGAGCGGTCCGGCATGACGCAGGATCGACTCGCCGCCCTGAACGTGGAGGTCGCGGCGCTGCGGCGAGCGCTCGCCAGCGACCGCCCGGCGATGCAGTGACGCCCGCAACGCGGCGATCCTGAAGGCATGACTGACGATCGATTGGACGATGCCGACTGACTCGGCGCGGAAGGACACGCGCGACGATCGACGCTGACTTGCCCTTATCGTTTGGTGTCCAAGAACCCGCGTACGGCTGAAATTGTCGCGACAGGCTGTTCTTCCATCAGCCAGTGGCCAGAGTCCGGTATTACTACCTCGGTCACGTCGCTCGCGGCGAACCGCATGACCGTCGCCATCATCGGCCCGAACGACTTGGCGCCACCAATGGCAAGCACTGGCATGGTCAGCTTGCCCGCCGCGACGAAGCCGGCATTGTCCGCTGCGTCGCGGTCGAATGCGGCGAACTGCGCAAACCCCGCATGCATCGCGCCGGGCCGGGCATAGAGCGCGGCATAATGAACGCGGGAGGCTTCGCTGAACTTCGCCGGTGACGCCGAGAACTCGTTCCAGAACCGGTCGAGATAGATGCGCTCGCGACCCGCGACGAGCCGCTCCATGTCGGGACCGCCGAACCGGAAATGCCAGAGCAGCGGGTTCTTCAGCAGTTCGTCCCACGGCCCGACGCCCGGCAAGGGTGCGTCCATCAGGACGAACCGGGTCACGCGGTCGCGGTTCCGGGCGGCGAAGGCATAGCCGACCATGTTGCCGATATCGTGCGTCACCAGATCAGTCCTGCCGATCTGCAGCGCGTCCAGCACACCGACCAATGTCGACTGCCTGCGTCGACTTGTCGTAGCCGCCCGCCGGTTTCGACGAGAGGCCCATGCCGCGCAGGTCGGGAACGATCACCAGGTGGTCGCGCGCCAGATCGGCGGCGAGCGGTGCCCACATGTCACCGGTCTCGCCATAGCCGTGCAGCAACAGGACCGCTGGACCGTGCCCCCCCGCGCGCACATGGATCGTCGTACCGTTGGTCGCGATATCGCGTTCGGTGAAGCCGGGTGGGAATGGCTGGACCTGCGCCAACGCGGGCGTGGCGACGAGTATCGCCAGGATGGCGGCAGCGGCGTGTCGTAGCATCACGGTGCTCCTGGGCAGCATGGCCGCTGCAACTGGACAGGAGCGTGCCGCGCGAGCACCGTTCGCACTAGCCGGCAAAAGCCGAAACCGCCTTCCGGGATTGTCGAACGATGATGAAGCTCGACGGTATTGCGGCGTTCGTTGCCACCGCGGAAGCGGGGTCGATCAGTGCGGCGGCGCGGCGTCTCGGCAACGCCAAATCGGTGGTCAGCGAACGACTGGCGGAGCTGGAGCGATTGCTCGACACGCGCCTGATCCAACGCACGACGCGCAAGCTGTCGCTGACCGAGGACGGCCAGACCTTCCTGCCGCGCGCGCAGCGGATCCTGTACGAGGCAGCGGAGGGCGCGGCAGAGATGGCAGCACGGCGCGGCACGCTGGTCGGGCCGTTACGCCTGTCCGCACCAGTCGGCTTCGGCGTGCTTCATCTGGGACCAGCAATCTGTTGCTTCCTCGCCGATCATCCGGGCATCGACCTGACGCTCGAACTCGACGACCGCTTCGTCGATGCGGCGGCTGACGGCTTCGACGCGGTCATTCGCCACGGCACGATCGCCGACACCAGGCTGGTCGCCAAGAGGCTCGCCACCAGCCAGCGCATCCTCGTGGCCTCGCCTGCCTATCTTGCGCAGCACGGCGTGCCGCAAAGCGTTGCCGACCTCGAAGCGCATTGCGGCATTCTCTACGCGAACCGCGATGCCGACTGGCGTTTTGCAGGGCCCGACGGGTGGACCGTCGTGCGACCGCGCGCCGCGCTACGCGTCAACAATGGCCTGGTGATGCGCGATGCCGCACTGGCCGGGCTGGGCATCACGTTGCTGCCGACGTTCTTCGCACATGCCGATGTCGCGGCCGGGGCCTTGGTCGGGATCGATATCGGCTGCGCGGCCGAGGGTGCCGAACTGTACATCGCCTATCCGCGAGAGCACAGCGCATCGGTGAAGATCGCTGCCCTGACGCTGAGCCTCAGGGCCTCGTTCGGCGATCCGCCCTATTGGGACTTGCCGCCGAGCGATCACGACGCGCCACCTTCAGCTTAGGATCGCATTCCGGGATACCCCCGGATAGGCTGGGGCGTCTCGATCTGGCAGGGAGGCCGTGATGACGACGCTCGCCAAGCCCTTCGTAGAGCCCCGTACCCCCTCCCGCGCCACTACCGTCCTGCCGACGGTCGCCGACCTGCCCTGGTTGGTCGGGTATGCGCTCGCGTTCCTGGCGGCGCATCATATCGCCGCCGAGTGGGGCGGGCGCGGTTTCTATTCGCTGCTGTATCCCGCTGCCGGCTTCCGCATCGCGCTGCTGTGGCGGCGCGGGCCACGGTTGACCCTTGCGATCATCGTGACCGAGATCCTCGTGCAGATCGGCACCGGCGTGATCGATCCGCGGTCGGCGGGATGGCTGACCGCGCTGATCGGCGTCATCCGTCCACCGCTGGTCTATGGCCTGATCGTGCTGCTGGTCCGGACGATGGCGGATCGTGCGCAGACGAGCATGAGCGTTGCGCCCATGCCGCTCGGCCTCGCCTCGGTCGGCGCGCCCGCCGCCGCTGCGTTGACCGCGTTGCCCTGGTCGTTGCTACGCCCCGATCTCACCGGCGTGTCCGGACTGCGCGAGACGGTGACGTCGCTGACCGGGTTCGTCGTCGGCGACCTGCTCGGCGTCCTGCTGCTGGCACCGCCTCTGCTTTGGGTGGCGGACCTTGCGACGGGCGGCACATTGCGGCCCGGACGCCCGAGCATGGCGTCGGTCGCGGAGGCCGTGGTGATCCTGGTCGCGTCGTTCGCGATCGAGATCCTGCTCGCGCGGATCGGCCTGGGCACGCCGCATACCCCCGTCCTGCTCGCGGTCGCGTGGATCGGGCTGCGGTTCGGGCGACTGGCGAGCTGGCTGGCGATCGTCGTCGTCGCGGCGATGGTCCTGCCGCAAACCGCGATGCCGATGGACATGGGCGGGCGCCTCGCGCTGCACATGAGCCTCGCCTCGATCATGGTCGTCGGGTATCTGGCGGGCAGTTTCGCGGATGCGCAGGCCAGGGTGCGGGTCGATCTGGAACGCCGCGATCGCCTGTTGTTCCAGGCCGAGCGGCTGAAGACGTTGCGGGCGATGTCGGTGGCGGTCATCCACGAGATCAGCCAGCCACTCTCGACGCTGGCGATCGAGGCCAAGCATCTACACGAGCTGACCGTCTCGGCCGATGTCGAGATCGCGACAACTGCGGCGCTGATCGATCGCAAGGCCGCCGCATTGTCGACGCTGGTCCGCCGGCTCCGGCGGTTCGGCGGGCGGACGGTCGACGTGCCGACGCCCCTGCCGCTCGCGACGTTGATCGACACCGTCGCGGCGCTGGCCCGGCCCGAGGCGAAATCCCAGGGGGTCACGCTGTCGATCGATGCCGTCGCGCCCGACCTCGTCATCCTCGCGCAGGAAGTCGAGCTGGCGCAGGCGATCGTCAACCTGGTGCGCAATGCGGTCCAGGCCTGCGGCAACGGCACCGTGACGCTCGGCGTGACCCGCACGAACCGAGGCGTCGAGCTGGTGGTCGTGAACGGATCGCGCCCCGCCCGCCCCGAGCAGCCCGGCATGGGCGTCGGCACGCTCGTCGCCCGCGCGATCGTCGAGGCGCATGGCGGCACCCTGTCGCGCGTCACCGATACCGCCGGAAACACGCGCGCGACCATTGCCCTTCCGCTCGTTGGAGAGCCCGAATGACCGATACCGCGTGTGGCATGGTGTATGTCGTCGATGACGACCAGGACCTCGGCGCGGCGGTCGCACGGCTGCTTCGCCGTCACGGTCATGTCGCGGAACCGTTCCTGGATCCCGCCCCGTTGCTGGCGGTGTACGAGCGGGCCCCGGCGCACTGCATCGTTACCGACGTGATGATGGGCGAGATCGACGGGTTCGACTTTGCCGACCGCGTCCGCCTGCTCGACCCCGCGGTCGCGATCATCTTCATGACAGCATGGCCGACGACCGCCAACGCGGTGGATTCGGTGCGTCGCTATGGCGGCCTCGACTATCTGGAAAAGCCGATCGACGAGGACCGGTTGCTCGCCGCCATCGCCGAGGGGGTCGCCTGGTCCAAAGCGCAACGCTCGGCACTCGCACGGACCTCGGGGCTGACGCCGCGGCAGCGCCAGGTGTTCGACCTGCTGGTGAAGGGCCACAACAACCAGGCGATTGCCGCCGCGCTCGACATCAGTCCGAAGACGGTGGAGGATCACCGTGCCGCAATCGTCGCGAAGACCGGCACCAACGGCATCGCCCAGTTGATCGCGCTCGCGCGGTAATCCGCGCTGTCGATCGGACCACCGGATGGGCAAGCTTGATGTAGATCGGGAGATGCGGTCGGCGGCTGCTGGAACGTTGGCGACGGATGGCCACTCTACACGCGCCGACCGATCTCGCTCGTCATCGTCGGCGCTGTCGGCAATGCATGACGCGTCTCGGTATATTTCCCGGATTGGGTGCGCTTCGACACCGGGATACGCATTCTGGACGGTGATCCAACCAGATCGGATGAGAATTGCGCGCTTTGAAGGAACTCTCGGTTCCCTGTCGCATGAATGTCGGCGGCAAATGGTCGAACGGATGCATTCACGACGTGTCCGACAAGGGCCTGCTCGTATCGAGCAGCGAACCGCCGATCCTCGGCACCTATGTCGACATCCGCCGTGGGACTCTCGTCATCATTGGTCGCGTGGTGTGGAACGGCGGCAGCCGCTTCGGCGTAAGGACGCAGGACCCGATCAGCCTTGCCGCATTGTTGAGCGAACCCGTCCTGAAACATCGCCCCCCCGCCGCCGACGCCGACCGCCGCGCTATGAAGCGCGAACAGTCTGCCCGGCGGATCGTCGAGCAGACCGACCGTACCAAACGCCGCGCATCCGCATTCCAGTTCATCTGCCTCGCGATCATCGGCGCGGGTATCGCCTGCTTCGCGGCCATGTCCTGTTACCAGGCGCTGGTTGCTCCACTCGGTACGACCGTCGACGTGCTCGCCGGCGCGGTGAGTTGACGCGCCTGCGGTGAATGACGGTCTTCTGCGCGCCGTTCTTCCGAGCGGCGCGAGCCGGCGACTTAACGGGACGGCACTTTCACGCGGCTATGCGACCGAAGCCGATCGATTGGTCCATTCGATCATCTTGGTCGTGGCGACGGCGGTTTGCGCTTCCGTGCCGACGATCCGCTCCTGCGTGGTCGTCGAGTGCAGCGACTGGACCTTCAGCATCGCCAGGATCACCACGACGTCGCCGCCCTGCACGGACAACGTGGTTTCGGAATTCGACGGCTTGATGCCGTTGCGCGCCATCGCGGTCTCGACGGTGTACGTGCCGGGCGGGACCTCGGCCATGACGAACTGGTTCATCCGGATCTGCCCCGAAGCGACGCCGCGGATGTCGATTTTCATACCGGCCATGCCACCCATGAAGCCGCGCCGCACGACATAGATCCGCGCGCTACCCGCAGCCGGGCGAAGCGTCCGCGCGTCCGCAATAAGGGCAGGCGGCGCAGTCTTGCCGACCCTGTTGCCGGACAGCGACCAGATCACGAACGCGATGGCGGCGACGAACAGACCCCCGAAAATCACGACCGCAGCGCCGCCGGACAAGGATTGCGCCCCCCGTCATGCCGAATATCACGCCGAAGAATGCCGCTATCCCGGTGAGAACAAACCATTTTGTATTTTTCGGCCTCATAACTACTCCTCGGATAGTCTATAGATTAGCGCTCACTGTTGAGCGGTCTGCGCCGATTACTGTTCGCGTATTAGCGCGCTACATTGCCCGATCAAGGCCGCCGCGCTGAACGATCAAACGTCCTGGATCGGCTTTGCCCTGCCGTGCGCGGCTGGCACCAGCCGACTGTCGCAACGGCGCCCGTCCCGCTAAGGAAGGCGCCGCAATCATCGGGACGTGAGACAGACGCATGGCGCGCAAACATTCGAAACACGGTCCCTATGAAGATCCACAGGCCGAGGAGGACGCGCCCATCGCCATCGTCTCGTGCTGGCTATGTAGTCGCCCGACCGGCAAGACCATCGTCTGGCACCATCCCGTCCCCAAGAGCCGGGGCGGCCGCGACGTCGTGCCGATGCATCCGATCTGCCAGCAGACGCTGACCGCGAACTTCACCAATTCCGAGCTGCAACGCCACGGCATGGACGTCAAGGGACTGCTGGCCGCCCCGGCAGTGCGAAAGTTCGTCGACTGGGTCGCGAACAAGGACCCCGATTTCACTGCGACGCTGACCAAGAAACAGCGCTGATCGCAGGGCGGCGGTGCCTGCCCGCACCTCGACAGCGAGATGACGGCACACCACATTCCGGTCAACGGAGTGCCGCCATGACCAGTTACCGCAAGACCGAAGATGCCGTCGCCGCGCTGACGCCCGAACAATACCGGGTGACGCAGGAGAATGCGACCGAGCGTCCCGGTTCCGGCGCGTTGCTGCACACCAAGGACGCGGGGATCTACGTCGATATCGTCTCGGGCGAGCCACTGTTCGCCAGCGCCGACAAATACGAGTCCAATTGCGGTTGGCCGAGCTTCACGCGGCCGATCGAACCGGCGAACGTCAAGGCCAGGCGCGACTGGTCGATGCTGATCCCGCGTACCGAAGTTCGCTCGGCGCATGGCGACAGTCACCTGGGTCACGTCTTCAAGGACGGTCCGCGAAGCCGCGGCGGCCTGCGCTACTGCATCAATTCGGCAGCGCTGCGCTTCGTCCCGCGCGGGGAGATGGTGGCGCAAGGCTATGCCGCGTATCTCGATCAGGTCGAGGAAGTCCCGGCCAGGACCGAACGCGCGGTGCTCGCGGGCGGATGCTTCTGGGGGATGCAGGACCTGATCCGCGCGCTGCCCGGCGTGGTCTCGACCCGCGTCGGCTATTCGGGCGGGGACATCGCCAATGCGACGTACCGCCGCCACGGCAACCATGCCGAAGCGATCGAGATCGTCTTCGATCCGGCACGCACCGATTTCCGCACGCTGCTCGAATTCTTCTTCCAGATACACGACCCGACGACGGTCAACCGGCAGGGCAACGATCGTGGCGTGAGCTACCGCTCGGCGATATTCTACACCGACGACGATCAGAAGAGGGCGGCGCAGGATACGATCGCCGACGTCGAGGCATCGGGCCTATGGCCGGGCAGGGTCGTGACCGAACTCTCCCCGGTCGGCGATTTCTGGGAGGCCGAGCCCGAGCACCAGAATTACCTGGAGCGCAAGCCGAACGGCTACACCTGTCATTTCGTCCGCCCGAACTGGAAACTGCCGCGCCGCGCCGAGGCGGCCTGAGCGCGGCGGGAGTATGGGTCAGCCTGCCTCGCGCTGCCAGTTGTCGCGCTCGGCGAACACGCGCGTGACCTCCGCCATGTTTTCGGTTCCCCCAGGTGCACAGCGGCGCCAGCGCCTCGGCGAGGCTGCAGCCCATCGGCGTCAGCGTATAATCGACCCGCGGCGGGACCTCATGGTGATCCGTCCGCGTCAGCACGGCGTCCGCCTCCAGTTCCTTCAATTGCTGGATCAGCATTTTGTCGCTGACGCCGCGCACTGCACGCTTGAGCTCCCCGTAGCGGTTGGGCCGCTGCAACAGGAAATACAGGATCAGCGGTTTCCATTTTCCCGCGATGATGCGGAGCGTGACGTCGAGACCGCAGGTGAAGCCATCAGTCGAGGGTGAAATTGTCATAACCTGGTACTTACCAAAAGGTGCATACTTGTCGATAGGTATGCGCTCCGCCAGCTAAGGATCTTCGCAAACACGGAGACGACAGATGGACAGATTGAACGGCAAGACGGCGATCGTGACCGGCGGCGGCAGCGGGATCGGCCTCGCATCGGCCAAGCGCTTCATTGACGAGGGCGCGTTCGTCTACATCTTCGGGCGGCGGCAGGACGCGCTCGATGCGGCATTGGTCGAGCTCGGCGAGAATGCCCGCGCGATCAGCGGTTCGGTATCCGACATGGCCGACCTGGATCGCCTGTTCGAGACGGTCCGGACGGAGCGCGGTTCGCTCGACATCCTGTTCGCCAATGCCGGTACCGGCGAGTTAGTACCGCTCGGCGAAATCACCCCGGAGCATTACGACCGGACGTTCGACGTCAACGTGAAAGGGCTGCTGTTCACCGTGCAGAAGGCATTGCCACTGATGCGGTCGGGCGGCTCGATCATCCTCACCGGGTCCAGCACGAGCGTCATGGGAACGCCGCGGTTCAGCGTCTACAGCGCGACCAAGGCGGCGATCCGCAATTTCGCGCGCAGTTGGGCGCTCGATCTGCGCGGCACCGGCATTCGCGTCAACGTGCTGTCGCCGGGACCGACCAGGACCGAGCTCGCGCTCGAGGTGGTCGGCGAGGATGCGATGGCGGAAATGGGTGCCGGTACCCCGATCGGCCGGATTGGCGACCCCGCGGAGATCGCCGCCGCCGCCGCCTTCCTGGCGTCGGCGGACAGCAGCTTCATGACCGGCAGCGAGATGTTCGTCGACGGCGGCGTCGCACAGATCTGAATGACGCGAGGCTGCGCCGCTGGCGGTGGAGCCTCGCCCAGTTTCGACGGAGCTTCGAACGGGCCGAGCGCACCCGCTTGTTGCAGTTCGAGCGGGCACGGGTGGCGCTTGCGGGAAATCCTGCCGCATCCTACCCCCGTGTCATCGCATCCAAAGGAACACGCGTTGTCCGTCAAACTGCTGCTTGCCGCTTTCCTGTCCACGACCGTCGGCAGCGCCGCGGCGAGTGCGCAGGCGCTGCCGCCTCCCGTCGCGCAGCCCGGTGAGAGTGCGGACGATGCGCGGCTCAAGCGGGTGTTCTACGACAGCGACGAGGCGAGCCTGAAACGCAATCCGATCGAGGGGATCTTCCGCGGCGATTTGCGCTATGCGGACCGGCTCGGCGATTATCTGACCGATGCGTATCTGGCCGCCGAACGCGCGGCGATCGAGCATGATCTGGCCGCGCTCAAGACGATCGACCGGACGAAGCTGACCGCGACCGATCAGATCGCGTACGACGTGTTCAAGACGCGCAACGAGACCGACCTTGCCGGCTACGCCCCCGCAATCGTCAGGGTCGAGCGCGACCTGCCGATCGACCATTTCAACGGGTTCCAGACCTTCTATCCCGACCTCGCATCGGGCAAGGGCGCGGCACCGTTCAAGACACTCGTCGACTATGAGAACAACCTGAAGCGCAACGCGCAATATGCCGCGGTGCTCGACCGCGCGATCGGACTGTTCCGCCAGGGCATGAAGGACAGGATCGTCCAGCCGAAGCTGGTCGTGACCAACATGATCCAGGAGTTCGACAACCTCATCGCGGAGGGTGTCGAGGGATCGACCTTCTACGGCCCGGTGAAGACCTTCCCTGCGTCGATCCCGGCGGCCGACCAGACGCGGCTGAAAGCGGCCTATGCGGCGCAGATCCGCGACGTCATCACGCCTGCGCACCAGCGGATGCGGGACTTTCTCGCCAAGACGTACCTGCCGGTTGCGCGCGACACGGTAGGCCTGTCCGCGCTGCCCGGGGGCGATGCCTATTATGCCTATCTGATCCGCAAGAACACCACGCTGCCGATGACCGCCGAGCAGGTCCACCAGCTCGGCCTGTCCGAGGTCGCGCGGATCCTGAAGGGGATGGAGACGCAGAAGCAGGCGGTCGGGTTCAAGGGCGACCTGCCCGCGTTCTTCACCTTCCTGCGGACCGACAAGCAGTTCCAGCCGAGTTCGGTCGACCAGTTGCGCGACGGCTATCGTGCGATCGAGAAGCGCATCGGCCAGCGCATTCCCGAGCAATTCTCGCTGACGCCGAAGACCGCGCTCGAGATCCGCCCGGTCCCAGCCTTCAAGGAAAAGACCGAGGCCGGTGGCTCGTATCAGGGCGGAACGCCTGACGGCCTGCGGCCCGGGGTATTCTATTACAATACCTACGACCTGCCCTCGCGCTACATGTGGGAGATGGAGACGCTGTTCCTGCATGAGGGCGTGCCGGGGCATCATTTCCAGATCAGTCTCGCGCAGGAGAACACCGCGCTCCCAGCCTTCATGCGGTTCGGTGGCAACACCGCGTATGTCGAGGGCTGGGCGCTGTATGCCGAGAGCCTTTGGAAGGAGTTGGGCATGGAGACCGATCCGTATCAGCGGATGGGCGGCTTGAACGACGAGATGCTGCGCGCGATGCGGCTGGTGGTCGACAGCGGCATCCATGCCAAGGGTTGGACGCGTGATCAGGCGATCGACTACATGCTGGCCAACTCGCCGATGGCGCGGACCGATGCGACTGCCGAGGTGGAGCGCTACATCGCCATTCCGGGCCAGGCGCTGGCGTACAAGATCGGCCAGCTGACGATCGCGCGGACCAAGGCGAAGGCGCAGGCCGCACTCGGCGCGAAGTTCGATCCGCGCGATTTCCATGCGCAGGTGCTCGATACCGGATCGCTGCCGATGCCGGTGCTCGAACGCAAGATCGACGCCTGGATCGCTGCCGGCGGCGGGGCAGCGAAATAATCGTACGGGCGCTACCCTGCTAGAATGGTTCGGCTGGCGCTTGGTGGACAGGGTTTATCCCTGCCTCGCCAAGCGCCAGTCATGAACCGCGGTGGGGACGACGCGTGAGCAGCTTGCCCGCCTAGCGCCTAGGCCTTCCGAAGCGATTTGACCGCATGATCGGCGGCACGCGCGGTCAGGGCCATGAAGGTCAGCGACGGGTTCACGCACGAGATCGACGCCATCTGCGCGCCGTCGGTGACGTAGAGGTTCGACGCCGCATGCGCCTGGCTCCATTCGTTGAGCACCGAGGTGCGCGGGTCGCGGCCCATGCGCGCGCCACCCATTTCGTGGATCGCGTCGCCGGGGACGTGCTCGCTTTCCGAACTCTTGACGTTGGTGAGCCCTGCACCTTTCAGCATCGCCTCCCCCTGCGCCCGTGCGTCGGTCATCATCTTCAGTTCGTTGTCGCGGAAGCGGACGTCGAAACGGACCAGCGGCACATCGAACCGGTCGACCTTGCTGGCGTGCAGCGACACCTTGTTGTCGGCATAGGGCAGGCATTCGCCGAACGCGCCCATGCTGAACCGCCAAGGCGCGTATTTGCGCATGCCTTGCTTCATCGATGCGCCGAACCCGACCGGGGCGGCGGGATTGCGATACGCGCTGCCCTGATAGCCATAGCCACGCTTGAAGCCGACGCCCTCGTCGCCGCCGATATTGCGGAAACGTGGCACGTAGACGCCGCCTGGACGGCGACCGAATTCGATGAACTCCTCCATGCCGGGAATGTCGCCTTCGATCCCGACGCGAAAGATGTGGTCCATGACATAGCGACCGAGCGTGCCGCTCTCGTCGAAATAGCTGCGGTCGCTGCCCGGTGCGCGCGAGTTCAGAAGGATTTGCGTCGAGGCGATCGCCGAGGCGCAGAGGAAGACGAGATCGGCGTTGACCGTTTCCGCTTGCCCGGTCTTGGCATCGATGTAGCGGACGCCGGTGACCTTTTTCCGCGCTGCGTCGTACACCAGGTTCGTGACGACCGAGTCCGACTTGAGCGTCAGGCGACCGGTCGCGCGGGCGGCGGGCAAGGTGACGGCCTGGGTTGAGAAATAGGCACCGAACGAGCAGCCATTGCCGCACTGGTTGCGGAACTGGCATTTCGTGCGGTTCTGGTCGGGCTTGTCCTCTGTCATGTTCGACAGCCGCGTGTTGATCAGTTTGCGACCGGGGAACTTGGATTCGAGCCCCTGCTTCAGCCACTTCTCGGCGACGTTCATCGGCATCGGCGGCTGGAATTCGCTGTCGGGCAAATATGCGAGGTTCTCGCGCGAGCCGGACACGCCGATGTATTTCTCGACATAGCTATACCACGGCGCTACGTCGTCGTAGCGGATCGGCCAGTCGCCATCGAGGCCGTCGCGCTTGTTCGCCTCGAAATCCTCGGGGCTCCAGCGGAAGCACCAGCGGCCCCAGATCAGCGACTTGCCGCCGACCGCGCCCGGCCGGATCCAGTAGAATTTGCTGCCCTCGTCATAGGCGTACGGGTTCAGCCGGTCGTCGTTGTGAAACTCGCGGTTGCTAGGCTGGACATAGCCGTGCTTGGCGATGAAATAGTCGCTGTCCACCAATGGCTTGGGCATGATGTTGCGCGCGGGCACCTCGTAGGCGGGCTTGCCATCATAGGTGTAGCCTTCGCCGTGCTCGACCATCTTGCCGCGGTCGAGCATCAGGACGCGGAGGCCCTTTTCGGTCAATTCCTTCGCAGCGAAACCGCCGCTGACGCCCGAACCGATTACGATCGCGTCGAACCTGTTGGTCTCGGCCATGATCTTCCTCTCCTAATATCCTGTAAGAAACGCACCCGTTCAGAAGCGGCCGATCAGAACCGAAGCGCGCGCAACGTCCGGAAACTCGTGGTGATGTCGGGCAGGTACGGCGCGGGGGCCTGGTCGTTCTCGACGTAGAAATGCCGAACGCCGGCGCTGCCCTTCAGCTTGAACAGCGCGGCGAAATCGACCGTGCCCGCGCCGACCGCCGCCATGCTGCGATCGGGCCGCATGTCCTTGACGTGATAGGCGTAGAGGCGCTGCGACAGGCGCTCGATCAGCGTCGTCAGGTTCTCGCCCGCATGCAGCGCCCAGTAGAGATCGAGCTCGAGCTTCACGAGCGCGGGGTCGGTCTCCTTCAGCAGCCGCTCGTACAGGCTGACGCCCCCTGGCTTCGTGGTGAATTCGAAATCGTGGTTGTGATACGCGAAGCCCAGCCCCGCCTTTTTCAGGTCGGTGGCGAACCGGTTGAAGTTCGGCAGTGCCGCGGTCCAGCCCGCTTCGTTGCGATGCTCGTCGGTCATGTACGGCAGCACCACCGTGGTCGCGCCGAGCGTCTTGGCCATCGTCACCGACTGGTCGAACCGCTGGAGCAGCGCGTCGTACCCGATATGTACCGACGGCGCGGTCAGGCCGAGCTTGTCCATCGTCCGGCGCAGCTGCGCGTGGTCCATGCCTTCATAGCCACCACCGCCGAACTCGACCTCGCGGTAGCCGATCTTCGCGACCTGCCCGAGCGTGCCGAACGGGTCCTTCGAGAAGATGTCGCGGATCGTGTAGAGTTGCAGGCCGATCGCCTTCAACTGTGCCGCGGAGGCGGTCGGCACGAACGCGAGCGCTGCGACCGCGCCGGAGCCGGCGAGCAGGTTTCTACGGCTGAGGATCATGCGGAATACACCTTGTTGACCTGAGAATAGGGAAATGCGCCGTTATACTCGCCCGGCACCGGCAGATATTCGCGCTCCTGCGTCATGCCGATTTCCGACGTGTAGTAGCCGGTGACGACGAGCTGGCGGAACGCCTCGAAGAAGATACCGCCGGACGGGATCTGGTCGTTCATCGCGAGCGTCAGCAGCGCGTCGTGCTGCGCCGCGGTCGCCTTTGCGCCGGGGACCTTGTAGTCCGCCAAGCTTCGCGCCTCGATCGCGTCGAGGCCGGCGAGGATCGGCACGCGATCGGTGGGTGCGGCCCAGTCGGCGAGCAACTTTTCGATAAACGCGGGGACGCCGGCCGCAATCGCGCCTGGCGTATCGGTGGTCGGCAGCACGCGTTCGCTCAGCGCGGTCATCAGCGCGCGCTGGGGGGGCCGTGAAGACCGCGACGCTGGGCGGGCCTTCGCTGATGACGGGGATCCCCGCCGCCGCGCCCGGTGTTGCCGCGACCCCGGCTGCGCGTGCGATCGGCGCGTACAAAGCCGTGCCGAACATGGCGACGACACCGGCGAGTGCTGTTCTGCGGTCGATCATTTACCGTCCTTCTTCAGGTCCTGCGCGATCGCCGCTTCGGTCAGCGGACGGACCCAGATGTTGCGGAACGACACCGGTGAGTCGTGATCCTGCAACTGGATCGGCGCGGCATCGGCGTGCGCGGTATACGTAGCGACCTTGCGCCAGATGGTGGTGCCGAGCATCGCCTGGTGATTCTGGACCAGCACGCCGTTAAGCAACGCGGTGACGTAGGCCGGGCGGAGCAGGCTGCCGTCGGCAGCGAAGCGGGGGCGCTCGAACACGATGTCGTAGGTCTGCCCCACCCGCCGGGCCGGCGCGCGGCGTTCACCAGTGGCGGCTTCCAGCCGTAGACCGCGCCAACGGTGCCATCGGCGTAGGTCGGGTTCTGCGAGCCATCGAGGATCTGCAGTTCGTAGCGCTGCATGAACCAGATGCCGCTGTTGCCGCGATCTTGCGAACTTTTCGTCGGCGGATTGGGCGAGCGGAATTCGAGATGCATCTGCACGTCGCCAAAGCTCTGCTTCGAGACAAGGTTGTTCTCGCCACCGCTTTTCGCGCGCGAGGGGATCGTCAACGCTCCGTTCGAGATCGGCCAAGCGATGCGATCGGGTTTCCATGCGTCGAGCGAGCGTCCGTCGAACAGCACGACCGCGTCGGCGGGCGGACCGCCGGGGGTCGCGGCCGGGGCGACGATGACCGGCGCGGGGCGGTCGGCATCATGGACGTGCCACTGGCCGCCGGGCAACATCGGCGTATCCTTGAAGCCGGGCTTGTCCTGCGCCGCAACTGGTCCCGCCAGCGCTACGATGACGCTCGCCATCACCACCGTCTTCATCCCCATCCCCCTCATGCTGCGTCGATCTCGCGGTACGCGGCAATCAGGCGATCCTCGCCTGCGCGTCCCGCGATCGAATTGCCGTGCTCCATGCCGATCACGCCGGTGTAGTGTTTTGCCTTCAACCACTTCACGATCGAGGCGAAGTTGATCTCGCCGGTCGACGGTTCGTTGCGACCAGGATTGTCGCCGAACTGGAGGTAGCCGATCTCGCTCCAGCAGGTGGCCAGCGTGGGGATCAGATTCCCCGACTGGATCTGCTCGTGATACAGGTCGGCGAGGATCTTCACCGCCGGGCTGTTGGCACCGCGCGCGACCGCATAGCCTTGCGCAATCGTCTGCATGTAAACGCCGGGATGGTTGGTTCGCGTGTTGAGCGGCTCCATGACCATCGCGGTGCCCGACGATGCGACGATATCGCCTGCGCGGCGCATTACGTCGATCACGCGGGCGGTCTGGATATCCACGGGCACCTTCGGGTCCATGAAGCCGGTGACGACGGTCATCCGCGTCGCGTTCAGCCGCTTGGCGACGTCGAGCGAGGCGCGGATGTCGGTCAGGAACGCCTCGCGCTCGGCGCCGTCGTTGGCGCCGAGAAGCGGCCGCGACTTCGACCATCTGGGCATGCTGGCGACGAACACGCCCATCGTCATGCCGCGTTGCGCGAGCGCCTTGGCCATCTGCTCCTGCTCGGCCACGGACCGCGTTGCCGCCTCGTTGTCCTCCCAGGCGGTGAAGCCCTGGTCGGCGGCGTAGGCGATCTGCTCGATCCGTCCGCCGCGGCTGGCGAAGCTGCCCTCGTGCGGCGCGTAGCCGAGCGAGAACCGTGCGGCATTGCTGCTGCGGCGCTGGGCGGCGATCCCGGCGGGGACCAGCGATGCCGCTGCACCGGCGGCGAGCAGGGTACGGCGCGAGAGCGTCATGTGCGCGGCGCGATCACTTCGCGCCCTCCGCCTTCAGGTACGCGATGATCGCCGCGCGCTTGGCGGCATCGGGCGTCGCGATCGGCATCCGCGTGCCCGGCACCTTCTTCTGGGGGGGCGGCGAGATATTCGTTGAGCGTCTGCTCGTCCCAGCGCAGCTTCGACGCCTTCATCGCAGCCGAATAGTTGAAGCCGGGCGTCGCGGCGGCGGCACGGCCGACCACGCCGTACAGGTTCGGGCCGATGCCGTTGCGGCCACCCTTCACGACAGTGTGACAGGCGCGGCAGGCGGCGAACGCCGGGGGGTGAGGCTGCAGTCGATTGTGCGGTGGTCGGCACGGATATCGTGACCGCCGCAACCGCCGCGATGCTTCCAGCGACCAAGGCCATGAGCAACTTCATTCATTCTCTCCCGGATTTACTGAAGTCCATTTCTGATCCGACGCGGCGTTGGCGATCACCGCCTCGATGAAGCGCATCGTCCGCAGGCCATCGGTCACGCCTGGAAACCAACGGTCGTTGCCATCGCCGCGGATCGCTGAGGCGAATGCGCGGTAAAGGTTGGCGAAGGCCTCGATGTACCCCTCGGGATGCCCCGCCGGAGTCCGCACCAGCGTGGCGGTCGCGTCGAGCATGCCGGGGCCGCCGGTCCGCACGATCTCGGTCGGGCGATCGAGCCAGCGGAGCGTCAGCGTGTTCGGCTCCATCTGTGACCAGTCGAGACCGCCGCGTTCGCCGTGGATGCGCAGTCGCAGCCCGTTCTCCTCTCCCGCCGCGACCTGGCTGGCCTTGAGCACGCCGCGCGCGCCGCTCTCGAACCGCAGCAGTGCGCTGACGTCGTCGTCGAGTCGACGGCCCTCGACATGCGTCGTGAGATCTGCCGAGACGGACTTCACCGACAGGCCGGAGACATGCTCGGCAAGCTGGAACGCGTGCGTGCCGATGTCGCCGAGACAGCCGCCGAGCCCCGCGCGGGCGGGATCGGTGCGCCACTCGGCCTGCTTGTTGCCGTCGGTGTCGATTGGTTGGCTGAGCCAGCCTTGTAGATATTCCACCTGCACCAACCGGATCGCGCCGAAATCGCCGCGTTCGACCCGCGCGCGCGCCTCTTCGATCATCGGGTACCCGCTATAGGTGAACGCCAGCGCAAAGTGGCGGCCGCTGGCCTTGGCGGCGGCGGCGATCGCTTCGGCCTCGACGACGCTCATCGCCATCGGCTTTTCGCAGAACACGTGGAAGCCGGCGTCGAGCGCGGCGATCGCCATCGGCGCGTGCAGGTGGTTCGGCGTGACGACCGCGAGCGCGTCGATGCGCTGGTCCGCGGGCAGCGTAATTTCGTGCGCAATCAGTGCATCGAGCGTCGGGTAGACCCGCTGGGGATCCAGACCGAGCAGCGCGCCGGTGCGCGTGTTGCGCCCACCATCGGTGCTGAACGCACCCGCGACCAGCTCCCAGTCGCCGTCTAGCGCGGCCGCCATCCGGTGCACCGCGCCGATGAACGCGCCCTCCCCGCCGCCGGCCATGCCGAGACGAAGCCGGCTCACGACCGCTCCTCCGATAGCCCAAGCAGCTTGCGGATCGCAGAGCGATCGATCCCGCTGGCGGCGAAATCGTCGAAAGAGCGCTCGGTCTTGCGGATGATGTGGTCGCGGATGAACGGCGCGCCTTCGCGGGCGCCGTCGTCGGACCGCTTCAGCGCGCACTCCCATTCGAGAACCGCCCAGCCGTCATAGCCATACTGCGCCATCTTGCTGAAGATGGACGAGAAATCGACCTGCCCGTCGCCGAGCGAGCGGAACCGGCCGGCGCGGTCGACCCAATTCTCGTAGCCGCCATAGACGCCAGTGCGACCGTTCGGGTTGAACTCGGCATCCTTGACGTGGAAGCACGAGATCCGGTCGTGATAGCGGTCGATGAAGTCGAGATAGTCGAGCTGCTGCAACACGAAATGCGACGGATCGAAGAGCAGGCGTGCGCGCGGATGGTTGTCGACCGCGGCCAGGAACCGCTCCCAGGTCGCGCCGTCATGGACGTCCTCGCCCGGATGCACCTCGAACGCGCAATCGACGCCCGCTTCCTCGAACACGTTGAGGATCGGAACCCACCGGCGCGCGAGTTCGGCAAAGGCCTCCTCGATCAGCCCGACAGGGCGTTGCGGCCACGGGTAAACGTAGGGCCATGCCAGTGCGCCGGAGAAGGTCGCGTGCGCGGAAAGGCCGAGATTGGCGCTCGCCCTCGCCGCCAGCTTCACCTGCTCGACCGCCCAAAGCTGGCGCTCCGCAGGCTTGCCGTGAAGATCGGGCGGCGCGAAGCCGTCGAACAGCGTATCGTACGCCGGGTGTACCGCGACGAGCTGGCCCTGCAGATGCGTCGACAATTCGGTGACTTCGATCCCGTGCTTGGCGAGGCCACCGCGAAGATCGTCGCAATAGGTCTTGCTCTCGGCCGCAAGCTTAAGGTCGATCAACTGTTCATTGCACGGAATCTGGACGCCGACGTAACCGAGCCCAGCTGCCCATTCCGCCAACCCGTCGAGCGTATCGAACGGGGCCCCATCCCCAAGGAACTGGGCGAGGAATATCCCCGGGCCCTTCATGCCGGTCATGCTGCGATCTTCCTGGTGTCGTCGCGGAACGTGAACTGGAACAGCAGCGCGATCACCGCCGCGGCGATTGCGGGATACCACCACATATGCTGCCAGTCGGCGATGGTCGGCGATGCGGGCAATTGCGCATACAACAGCGCACCGATCTGCGATCCAAGCAGCATCCCGACGCCGTACGTGAACAGCGTCAGCATTCCCTGCGCCTGCGCGTTCACCCCCCTTCGGCGTGGCGATCGTACCGGTGTAGATCGCACCGGCGACGAAGAAGAAATCATAGCACACGCCGTGAAGCGCGACGCCGAGATACACCGCCCACAGTGACGATCCGCCATCGCCGATCGCGAACAAGGCGTAGCGCAACGCCCATGCCGCCATCCCGACGAGCAGCAGTGGCTTCACCCCGAACCGGCGGTACAGCCACGGCATCGAGAACATGAAGACGAGCTCGGACATCTGCCCGATCGCGAGCGTGCCGCCGACGTTATTGATGCCGGTCGCGCCGACATAGGGCGACGCATAGGCGTAATACATCGCCAGCGGGATCGAGATCAGCGTCGCGCAGGTCATGAAGATCAGGAACGAGCGCTGACGGAGCAACCCGAACGCCTCAACGCAGAACACCTGCCGTAGCACGCTCTCGTCGCGTGGCGCATCCGCCGTGACGTTCGGCAGCGTGAAGCTGTAGAGCCCCAGCGCGATCGAGACGACCGCGGCGACGCGGAAGATCTCGGGGCTAGCCGACAGCCCCGCCCAACCGATGATCAACCCCGCCGTGATCCAGCCGAGCGTGCCGAACGCGCGGACGAACGGGAACTTGTCGGTCCGCTCGCCAAAGCTCTTCAACGCGATCGTGTTCGCGAGGCCGACCGTCGGCATGTAGAGGGATCATGTAGCACAGCAGCAGCCAGACGAAGGTCCCGCCATTCTCCGGTGTCACCAGCGACGGCAGTACGAACAACAGCACGCCGCCGACCAGATGCAGGACCACCATCAACATCCGCGGGCTGACATACCGTGCCGCCGCCATGCCGAGCAGGAAAGACCCAACGATCGACGCGATCGGCCCGACCGAGAAGGCGTTGCCGATGAGGTTGCCGATGCCGACGGTCTGCATGACGAGGCCGAGCGTGACCGTCCAGGCGCCCCACACGAAGAACTGCATGAACATCATCGCGCTCAAGCGACCTGTCAGCAGACCACCCGACTGGGCCATGCCTGTTGGATATTGTGCAGTGTCCGCAACGGCCATTCGCCACCTCTCCGATCGCAGTTTTACTGCTTGTCGGACATGAAGCTACGGAGCCTCCAATCGAATGTAAAGGATTACATCGGATATAGATCGACACTGCCCACGACCGGATACATGACGGCCTTATGCCGACGATCATCGAAGTGGCCGCTCTCGCAGGCGTCTCGACCGCCACGGTTTCGCGCGTTCTCAGCCGCCCCGAACAGGTGTCCGAGGAAACGCGGCGACGCGTCCTGGAGGTGGTTCGCGAGTCCGGCTACACGCCCAACGTCGCCGCGCGCAGCTTGCGGACGTTGCGCGCCGCCAAGATCCTGCTGACCGTCCCCGACATCTCCAACGCGTTCTTCGCGAGCGTCATCCGTGGCGCCGAAGAAGCCGCACGTGACGCCGGCTATTCGGTCGTGGTCGGCGACACGCGGCACGATCCGGAAGTCGAGGACCAATATGCGGACATGCTCTCGCGCCGCGAAGTCGACGGGCTGATCTTCCTCGGCCATCGCCTGCCCGCCAGCCTCTCGCCGCTGCTGGCGCGCAAAGGCACCGCCGCACCGATCGTCAACGGTTGCGAATACAGCCCCGACCTAGGCGTCCCCAGCGTCCATATCGACAACGCCGCGGCGAGCGCAGACGCGATCCAGCACCTGATCGACCTCGGCCACCGCAGGATCGGCGTGATCACCGGCCCGGAGATCAGCCCGATCAGCCGCGACCGCCTCGCCGGCGCGATCGACGCTGCCACCCGCGCCGGCCTGCGCGACAGCCTCCACATCCGCGTCGGCGACTATTCCGCCGGCTCGGCCATCGGCCACACGCGCAACCTGATCGACAACGACGTCACCGCGATCTTCTGCTTCAGCGACGAGATGGCGATGGGCGCGCTCAGCGTGATCGGCGACGCAGGGCTCAAATGCCCGAAGGACGTCTCGGTCATCGGCTTCGACGATCTCCCCCTCGCGCGCTATTTTCAGCCCCCCGCTGACGACGATCGCCCAGCCCAAAGGCATGATCGGCCGCCGCACGGTCGAATTGCTCGTAGACATCCTCCGTGGCGCCGCAAGCCCGTCGCAGCAGGTTACACTCCAACACGAACTCGTGATACGCAGCAGCACCGCCCCCTCTGCTGTGGGCCTTTGACCAGCATCGAACTCAGCGGTTGGCAGTTTTCGGCGAAGGGTCTGGCTCTACACCTGTATCTTGCGGAGAATGGAGTTGGCGCCGAACATCCGGCGCGATCAGGGACGAGATCGTCCAACAGCGACCAGTTAACCTAATAGAGCCCCATATTCCGGACCGATAACAGGCACGATGACTCACTACCGCGACGCTAAACCTTGCCGCTACAGCCCGGCTGCCATTGTCCGATATCGGCAAACACCAGTTGGAACTAGGTTCGAAGATACCGGCGATTTTCAAAAAAATGGTGCCGCTTACAGGACTCGAACCTGTGACCCCCGCATTACGAATGCGATGCTCTACCAGCTGAGCTAAAGCGGCCCGATGACGGATGTATCCGGTCGAGGGGGCGGCAACTACCAGCGGTTTTGCGGGCTGACAAGCGGTTTGCGAGTTTACTATGTGTTTACCAAGCGCGGTGCACAAGCGGGGCGACGATACGGGGATCTTTTGGGCATGACGACGGCGCGCAGCGTAGAGGGATGGACGCGTAGCGGGCGCGGATGGCGTGGCGATTACGGAGGCTCCGCCACGGGCGACTGCGCATACCGGCGCGTCCGATTCGACCGATGCGGGCGTCAACGACGTGATGTTCGACCTCGGCGGTGACGAACGGCGGATGCACGTGCGCGCGTACAATCACTGGGTGTCGCTGCTGAAGGACCGCCCTTACCCCTCGATCGCCGATCTCGAGCCGGAGACGATCACCGATTTCGGACCGCACAGCGTGCTGCTCGACTTCAGCCACGGCATGGGCGATCCTAAGATCGCGTATCTCGGCCGGGCGCTGCGCGAGGAATGCGGGCTGGATGGGCCGATCGCGACGATCGCGGACGTGCCGAGCCGCTCGCTGTTGTCGCGGCTGACCGATCATTACCTGCAGATCATTGCCAATCGTGCGCCGATCGGCTTCGAGGCGGAATTCGTCAGCAGCCGGGGGCGGACGACGCTGTACCGCGGGATCCTGATGCCGTTCGCGTCTGGCGGGGTGACGATCGATTTCATTTACGGCGTCATCAATTGGAAGGAGCTCGCGGACGCTGATTTGCAGGCTGCACTGTCGGCCGAGCTAGATGCCGCCGTTCACGCAACCTCGTATGGCTCGGGCGCGACCGCGCAGGTGTGGGCGGATGGACCGAGCGGTGGCTTCGATATCATGCCTGCCGAGCCGACGCCTGCTGCCTTGCAGGAACTGGTGCTGGATGACCCCTTGCCCGCCGACTATGTGCTTGTCGGAAGGCTCGGCGAGCAACTGGCGATGGCGCGTGAGAGCGCGGCGCAGGTCCGCGCGGCTGAAGCGCGCAGTCGGATGGCGCTCCACAGGACGTTGGGTCGGGCGCATGATCTCGCGGTGTCTGCCGAGCAGGATAGCGATAATTTCACGGCGATTCTCTCTGCTGCTTGCGTGCCGGGTGGGGCGGAAGCGATGATGCAGATCGTTGCGCTCGTCTTTGGCGCGAATTTCGAGGCAGCTAGGTTGGAGACGTTCGCGACGGTGCTGCGTCACGCCCAGCGGCATCAGGTGCCGGCAGGCGGTTTCGCAAGCTTTCTGAGTGGCTTCGGCAGCGACCTGGCGGCGATCGAAGCCGTGGAGCGATCCGCGTTTTAGGTGCGCCGCAGCATAATCCTTCGCACCTGCCACAAGGGTTGAGATAGGCGAACGGGGGGCGCATAGGCCCTGACCTATGGCGAACCAATCGTTGAACACGCTCACCGAGACCCTTGCAGGCCGGTTGACCGAACGGGCCCTTCCGGGCGAACTGAGGGACTTCGGGGCGAGCGAGGTCGCGCAGGCCGCGGCGTTCGTCGCCGCGACTGCCGCGCACCGCGACGACGGTGCGCCGGCGATCGCGATCGAGCCGATCAGCGGCGACGACACGCGGCGGCGGATGCGGCTTGCGATCGTCAACGACGACATGCCGTTCCTGGTCGATTCGATCGCCGCGGCGATCGGCGCGCAGGACATCGCGGTCGATCGGATCATCCACCCCGTGGTCCGCACGACGCGCGCGCCCGATGGCACGCTGCATGCGATCGACGCGGATGGCCAGGGTGCAGGTCGGCCCGAATCGATGATCTATCTCGAGATGGAACGCGCCGATGCGCGTGACCGTCGGGGGTTGATCGAGGATCTGACCGCCATATTGGCCGACGTCCGCGCGGCGGTGACCGACTGGCGCGCTATGCAAGCCGCGCTCGACGACGATATCGCCAAGCTGCCCGAGGGCGAAGGCGCGGCGCTGTTGCAGTGGTTCCTCAACGGGCATCTGACGTTGCTCGGGCATCAGATCTGGCATCGTGACGGCAGCGGCCACGCTGCGCTCGGTATCGCGCGCAACGAGCACCGCGTCCCGATCCTCGCCGAAGCGTCGCGCGCACTGGCGATCGAATGGTTCGAGGCAGGCAACGACGCGCCGTTGTTGCTGAAATCGAACCTGATCTCGACCGTCCACCGCGCCGTCCCGCTCGACCTTGTCGTCGTGCCGGTGATGGAGGGCGCGACGGTCGCCGGGCTGTCGATCTACAGCGGCCTGTGGACCAGTGCCGCGCTCGCCGCGATGCCGCGCGACGTGCCGGTGTTGCGCACGCGGCTTGCCGCGATGAAGGCAAAGTTCGGGTTCGATCCGCGTGGTCATGCCGGCAAGGCGCTAACGCATGCGTTCACTGCGCTGCCGCACGACCTCGTGATCGCGTTCGCACCCGATGCGCTGGAAGACCTTGCGCTGACCGCGATGAGCATCGCAGATCGGCCACGGCCGGCGCTCGTGTTGGTCGAATCGGCGCTCGGGCGGCATCTGTTCGGGTTCGTGTGGTTGCCGCGCGACGATGTCACCACCGGCCGACGGGTCGCGATCGGCGACATGCTGGCCGAGGCCGCGAATGCGAGCGTGCTCAACTGGTCGATTGCGCTGGAGGACGGCGAGGTCGCGATGATCCGCTACACGCTCGATCTGCGCGGCGATGGCCGGATGCCCGACGTCGCGCCGCTCGCGCTGCGGTTGCAGCGGATGGTGCGTGGCTGGGTGTCGGACGTCGAGGCTGCGCTGGTCGAGACGTTGCCGCCGCCACGCGCTGCGCGTCTTGCGCTCAAATGGGCGGCGGCGTTCCCGCAGAACTACCGCAACCTCAGCACGCCCGCCGAGGCCGCCGAGGATATCCAGCGGATCGCCGCGCTGGCCGATACGGACGCGCGTGGCGTGCGCCTTGTTCCGGGCGAAGCCGGCGCCGATCCGCAGTTGAAGATCTACAAGCTCGGCGGGGCGCTCCCCCTGTCGGACGCGGTCCCGGTGCTGGAGAATTTCGGCTTCCGCGTGATCGGCGAACTGCCGACGCGGTTGCGCGACGACAGCGTGCCGTTCGTGCATGACTTCGTGCTGGAAGCGAACGACGCCGCGCAGCAGAGCGACGCCCCCGTACTCGAAGGCGCGATCGCAGCGGTGCTGGAAGGCGCCGCCGAGAACGATGCGTTCAACCGGCTGATCGTCGAACTCGGCATGCGGCCCGAGGCGATCGTGCTGTTCCGCGCGTGGTTCCGGTATCTGCGCCAGGCGGGGCTTCCGTATGGTTTGACCACCGTGGTCGACGCGTTGCGGCGTGCGCCGAAGGTTGCGGCCGCTCTTATCGCGCGGTTCACCGCAGTCCATCATCCGGAGCACCCGGGTAATGCGATCGAGGCGGACCAGGCGATCGAAGCCGGGCTCGACGCGGTCACCGCGATCGACGACGATCGCATCCTGCGTGCGTATCGCAACCTGATCGCGGCGACTCTGCGGACCAACGCGTTCACGCCTGCAGCGTCGGAAGCGCTCGCGTTCAAGCTCGACAGCCACCTGATCCCCGGCCTCCCCGCCCCCGTGCCGTGGCGCGAAGTCTGGGTCTATTCGCCGCGCGTCGAGGGTATCCACCTCCGCGCCGGCCCGGTCGCACGCGGCGGCCTGCGCTGGTCCGACCGTCGCGACGATTTCCGCACCGAAATCCTCGGGCTGATGAAGGCACAGCGCGTCAAGAACGCGGTCATCGTGCCGACCGGTGCGAAGGGTGGCTTCTATCCCAAGCAACTCCCTGCACCGTCGAACCGCGACGCATGGCTGGCCGAGGGCACGGATAGCTACCGGATCTTCATCCGCACCTTGTTGTCGATCACCGACAACATCGTCGAGGGCGAGGTCGTCCATCCGGACGGCGTGACGATCCTCGACGGCGAGGACCCGTATTTCGTGGTCGCGGCGGACAAGGGCACCGCGACGTTCAGCGACGTGGCGAACGCCCTCGCGCTCGAACGCGGCTATTGGCTGGGCGACGCGTTCGCCTCCGGTGGCTCGGTCGGGTACGATCACAAGGCGATGGGGATTACCGCCAAGGGCGCATGGCTGAGCGTCCAGCGGCACTTCGCCGAACGCGGGCTCGACGTGCAGAGCGAGAGCATCACCGTCGTCGGCTGCGGCGACATGTCGGGCGACGTGTTCGGCAACGGCATGTTGTTGTCGAAGACGCTGAAGGTCATCGCGGCGTTCGACCACCGCCACATCTTCCTCGATCCCGATCCCGATCCGGCGACCAGCTGGGACGAGCGCAACCGGATGTTCGCGCTGCCGCGGTCGAGCTGGGCGGACTACGACGTCAGCCTGATCTCGAAGGGCGGCGGCGTGTTCGCGCGCACCGCCAAGGTCGTGAAGCTGTCGACTGAGGTGCAGGCTGCACTTGGTGTAACCGCGAGCGAGATGGAGCCGGGCGCGCTCATTTCGGCGATCCTCAAGGCGCCGGCGGACCTACTCTGGTTCGGCGGCATCGGCACCTATGTGAAGTCGGCGGCGGAAGCGAACGTCGCGGTCGGCGATCCGGCCAACGACCGCCTCCGCGTCAACGCCGAGGATCTGCGCGTGATCGCGATCGGCGAAGGCGCGAACCTGGGCGTCACGCAGGCCGCGCGCATCGCGTTTTCGGCACGCGGCGGGCGGATCAACACCGACTTCATCGACAATTCGGCGGGCGTCGACTGCTCGGATAACGAGGTCAACATCAAGATCGCGCTCAACCGCGAGATGATAGAAGGGCGGCTCGACTATGAGGACCGCAACACGCTGCTTGCCAGCATGACCGACGACGTCGCGCATCTGGTCCTGGAGGACAACCGCCTCCAGACGCTGGCGCTGTCGATCGCCGAGGCGGACGGTGCGGTCGCGGTGCCGAGCTATGTGCGTGTGATCGAGATCTTCGAGGGTGGCGGTCGGCTCGATCGTGCGGTCGAGGGGCTGGCGTCGAACGACATCCTGTTGCGGCGCGGGCAAGATGGTTTGGGGCTCACGCGACCTGAGCTGGCAGTGCTGCTGGCGACCGCCAAGCTCGGGTTGCAGGACGCGATCGAGCATAGCGACATCGCGAAGGACGACGCACTCAAGCCCGACCTGTACGCCGCCTTCCCGGCGGCGATGCGCGAGCGGTTCGGGACGGCGATCGACGAGCATCGGCTGCGGCCCGAGATCGTCGCGACCAAGCTCGCCAATCGGATCGTCAACCGGCTGGGCATCCTCTACCCGTTCGAACTGGCGGAAGAGGAAGGCGCGGCGATGGGCGATATCGCGGCGATGTTCGTCGTCGCCGAGCGCCTGTTCGACCTGCCGGCCTTGTGGGCGGAGATCGAAACGGCCGTAATGCCCGAGGCGGCACGGATCGCGCTGTTCGACGAAGTGGCGGTCGCGACTCGCTCGCAGATCGCCGACCTGTTGCGCGTGTCGGCGCCTGGCGCCGTACCGGGCGAAGTCCTCGCGCGATTGGCGAAGGGCATCACGCAGCTCGACAGCCAGACCGCGGCGTTGCTGCTCGAGGAGGCGAGCGCGCAGAGCAGTCGCATCGCGGGGCAGCTCGAAGCGGTCGGCGCGCCGGGTGATCTGGTGCGGAAGGTCGTTCGCCTGTTCGAGATGGACGGCGCGGTCGGGCTGGCGGATCTCGGCGAGCGGATGGCGCTCGACGAGGCGGTGGTGACGCGGGCGTTCACGCATCTGGGGCAGGCGCTGGGGCTCGATTGGGCGCAGGCGAATGCGGCGCGGATCAGTCCGACCGATCCCTGGGAGCGGCTGCTGGTCGCCGGGCTGGCGCGCGATTTCCAGCAGTTGCGGCTGGAGTTCCTGGCGCGGTGCGGGGCGCAGGATCCGCAGGGTGCGGTCGAGAAGTGGCTGCTGACGAATGCCACGCGGGTCGCGCAGTTCAAGGCGGTGATCGACCGCGCGCGCCATGCGGCGGTGCCGAACGCGGCGATGCTGGCGCAGATCGCCGGGCAAGCGCGGGTGCTGCTGGGGCGCTAACTGCTGTCCCTCTCCCCTGCGGGGAGAGGGGAGGGGCCCGCGTGCTCTTGCGCGTGGGAGGGTGAGGGGAATGGGGCTCGGGACGCGAGTCCCCACCACCCCTCACCCTTCCGTCGCCGAGAGGCTCCTCCTTCCCTCTCCCCAAAGGGGCGAGGGAGACTGGCTACGTCGCCCGCCGCGCTGCCAGCTCCGCCTTCCACTTCCGCGCGCGCCACCACATGATCACGCCGGTCACCGCCAGCACCGCGGGCAATACCCCGCCCAGAAAAATCACGATTTGCCACAGAGCACCCATGTCGGTGCCATCGTGGATCCGTCGCATCAACCGCGCCACGCCGCCCTGAGGCCGCGCGGGTGCGGCGGTCGCGCCGCCGGTGTCGTCCGCAACCTTCACCCCGATCGGCGCGCCGCCGCCCTGGCCCCTGCCCTGAAACGTTACTGTCCAGTCCGCGCTGAGGTCGGTCGGCCAGGTTACGCTCCGCAACGGTGCATTGTCGACGATGCCGCGGGCCTTGCCGATCGCCACCGCCAGTGGCTGCGCGGGCGACGCCAGCGGTTTCGCGCGCATCATCGCGCCGCGATCGGGCCCCCCTCTCGGCCGCGACGTCTCACCCGTGAGCTTCCCGAAGAATTGCGGGAACGAGATCCACGCGCCGGTCAGCGACAGCACGAACAGCGGCAGCGCGATCCAGAAGCCGAACAGGTGATGCAGGTTGGTCTCAACGTCGCGGTGCCGTCGGAACCGCAACCCGCGCGTCCACTTGCCCACCGTCGGCCACCACAGCCACAGGCCGGTAAAGCACGACACCATCATCGCAACGCCGATCCAGCCGACGATCGAGCGTCCGATGCCGGGCAGTTGCAGGCTCCCGTGCAGGACGTGGAGGAACCGCACGAGCCCGCCGTTCGACGGCGACACCTCCAGCACGCGCGCCGTCGGTGGATCGAGATACACCATCATCCGCTGGGGAGGCCCCGGCCGGGTCGGCGCGCTGGCTGAGCTGGCCGCAACGACCACCGGACCGCCGTCGTCGGGCATCGTCAGCGTCGCGATCCGCTCGCCATGCTTCAACGTAGCGCGCGCCGCCGCGACATAGCTGTCGGGCCCGATCACGGTCCTCCCCGAGACCGCATAGCGCGCCGGATCGACGATCCGGTCGAGTGCGTCATGCCACACCAGCGCCGCGCCGCTGAGCGACAGCGGGATGATCAGGATCGCCAGCACCAGCCCGATCCACTTGTGGACCTGGAACCACGCGCGCCGCATCGCCAGCTTGTTCATTATCTACTCCCTGTGTGGGGAGCGTGGCATGGGGGGCCGGCTCAAGTCCACAACCCTTGCCACACAGGCAACATGCTCCCCTCCCCTGGAAGGGAGCGGTTGGGGGTGGGTTGGCCTAATTTGGTCGCGGCACTCGCTATGCGGAAACCGACCCACCCCCTGCCCCCCTTTCAGGGAGGGGAGCAGAAGTCAGGCGTCCGCCCAGCGGCGAAGGAGGTTGTGGTACACGCCGGTCAGCCGCACCGTCGCCGGATCGCCCTGCCCTTGTGCGGCGGCGACCGCCTGCACGCCCTGGTCGAGATCGAACAGGATCCGCCGCGCGCCGTCGTCGCGAACCATCGACTGGAGCCAGAAGAACGACGCGGTGCGTACCCCGCGCGTGACCGGCGTCACCCGGTGCAGGCTCGATGCCGGGTAGAGGGACCATATGCCCGGCGGGTAGCTTGACCGACTGTGGGCCGAACTGGTCCTCGATCACCAGTTCGCCGCCGTCGTAGGTCGCGGGGTCGTCGAGGAAGAGCGTTGCGGACAGGTCGCTGCGGATGCGGAAGTCGGTGCCGCGCTTCATCCGGATCGCGTTGTCGACGTGCAGCCCGAAATCCTGTCCGCCGGCATAGCGGTTGAACAGCGGCGGGAACACTTTCAGCGGGAGCGCCGCCGCCACGAACAAGGCCGATCGCCCGAGCGCGTCGAGCACGATCCCACCAGCCTCGCGCGCGGCGGCAGAGTCCTCGGGCAGTTGCTCGTTGCGCTTGGCGAGCGCGCTTTGCGGCCCCGACGTGGCGTTGCCGTCGATCCACTCGGCGTGGTCAATCAGCGCGCGGACACGGGCGACGCCGGCAGCATCGAGGACGTCGGGGATCGCGATCAACATGGCTTCACCCTAGAATGCGGCGGCGATACCGGCAATCTGCCCGCATCGCCGCCCAGCCTCACAGGCTGTAGAACAGGGTCAGCCGCACCGAGCGCGCCTCGCCCGGCGTCGCCCAGCCATTGTTGCGGATGCCGGTGTAATATTTCTCGTTGGTGAAGTTCTGCACGTTGAGCTGCGCGGTCAGGCCGTTGCCGACGGTGTACGACAGGAACGCGCGATGCGTCAGGTAGTCCGCCGAGTGGAAGACGGGAGTCACCACGGTCGTCGGCGCGAGTGGGGGTGGCCAGCGCGCTGTTGTTGAGCGCGAACGCCCCCTGATAGGTCAGGCCGTAACCGAGCTGGAGGCCGAACGGCAGCGTGTAGGTCGTGAACAGGCTGCCCGAATGCTTCGGCGTGTTGGTGAGCTGCTGGTCCTTCTGCGGATCGAGCACCGCTGCGGAGTTGCCGCACGGATTGGTGATCGTCGTCGTGATCGTCGTCGGAGTGGTGACCGTCGTGCTTCGCGTACCCGGATTGTCGAGACAGAAGTTCGACACGCTCTGCAACACCTTGCCATCGAGATAGGTGTAGTTGGCAAAGATCGACCAGGCCTTCGACACGCTGCCGCTGGCACCCAGCGCAATGCCGTCGACGCGCGACCGGCCATCGGTGACGCCAAGCGTCGTCACGATCGGGTCGTTGGTGGCGACGCGGTAGTTGGTGCGTTCGTTGCGGAACAGTGCGGCAGTCAGCTGCAGCTTGCGCCCGAACAGGTCGGCCTTCGCGCCGATCTCGTAGTTGACCGCCTTTTCAGGCTGCACGTCGCACGGATCGACCGTACCCGCCCCCGCGCCGCCGATAGCTGGCGTCCCGATCAGCGTCCCGCAACCGAGCCGCACCGTCGCCGAGGTTGGCGTGGTGGAATTGCCGTAGGACGCATACAGGCTGACCGTCTCGATCGGCTTGAAATTGATGCCGCCGCGGTACGAGAACAGCGTTTCGTCGCTCGTCTGGTTCAGGCCGCGGGTATAGGTGCCAAGCGTCGCGGGGATCGTTACCGCCGTCGAAAAAGTATCCGCACGGAAGGTCCCCTTAGCGTGTTCGTAGCGCAGGCCAAAATTCGCCTCGATCTGCGGAATGATCTTGATCGTGTCGAATGCGTACACGGCGGCGTTGCTGGTCGTACCCTGCGACCGGCCCGATTCGATGAAGTTGAACGCCCCAGTATAGTCGGTGTTCGGATTGGCGAGATTGATCGGCTGCTGGGCGACCGTCGTACCGTCCGCGGTACGCAGCGTGTTGCCCGTGACGATCGTGTAATCTTCTTGCGAGAGCGACGCGCCGAGTACCAGCGTATGCTCAAGCCCAGCGGTATCAAACACCGCCCGGAAATCGGTCTGGTTGTAGAGGGATCTGGTTTTCCTGGTTCCGCACGAACCCGCGCGGACCGCTTGGGATGTAGGATCCCAGCTGCTGCGCGGGCGTGCAGGCTAGCGGTGTCGTGGACACGTTGGACGTGGCGATCGGCTGGAACCCGGTCGAAAGGCAGAACCCGTTCGGGTTCGGGGCCTGCGGTGCACTGGTCAGCGAATCCTGCTGGACGCGCTGCCAGCGGCTCAGGTTGCGGATCGAGACCTTGTCGGAGAAGCTGTGGCTGACCGTCGCGGTCGCCTGGTCGACGGTGATGTCCTGCTTGTCGAGATTGCGGATGCCGTAATAGGCGGAGTTGTCGGCACCCGGCAGCGGCCCGTTGTTCACCGCATTGCGGAAGTACGGCACGCCATAGACGGGGACGTTCTCGTCCTCCTGATGCAGATATTGCAGCGTCAGGCTGGTCGGGCCCTCGACGCCGACGATCAGCGACGGTGCGACCGCCCAGCGCTTATTGTTTTCGACATCGCGGCCGGGAATGTCGTTCTTGTGCGCGACCGCATTGAGGCGGACCGCGACGAGGTCGCTGACCCGGACGTTCGAATCGAGCGTGGTGCGGTAGTAATCGTCGGTGCCGACGCCGCCGGACACGACCGTCAGCGTCTCCGCCTGCGGGCGCTTGGTGATGAGGTTGATCGTGCCGCCGACCGATCCGCCGCCGCCGAACACGCTGTTCGCGCCGTTGTAGACCTCGACCTGTTGTAGGTTGAACGTCTCGCTGCGGCTATACTGCGCGCTGTCGCGGACGCCGTCGATCGTGATGTCGTTGTTGGCGGAATAGCCACGCAGGTTGATGCTGTCGCCGTATCCGCCGCCGCCTTCGCCTGCACCGAAGGTGATGCCTGGAATCGTCTGCAACACGTCGCGCAAGGTGAGCAGGTTCTGCTTGCGGATCGTCTGGTCGCCGATGATCGTAACCGTCTGCGTCGTGTCGAGCAGGCTGCGCGTCGCCTTCGGGCTCTCCAGCGTGGTCGCGGGAACGGTCTTGCCGTTGACGACGATTTCGTCGCGGTTGAGCTGTTTTTCCTGGTCGTCGGCCGCGTGGACCTTTGCCGATTCAGCTGGGCGATCGGCGGCGTAGGCTGGTGCGCTGGCAATGAACCCTACGCACGAGAGCGCCAGAAATGCAGGCGCGGCGGACGAACGCGACGAAGGACCAGACATGCGAAACCCCTTATTGTTGCGGGTTCGCTATTGAGAGTCGTTCTCACTGTCAACGCTATTGCGACTAATTCTCATGGGGCGTTTGAGAACAGCCATGATCTCAAGGCGCTAGCGAGATTGGGGGGGATTTTCGGCCAAGATACGTATCGCGTCGATCTCTGCGACCAGCGCAGACAAGGGCAACGCAAGGCGCGCCGCAGCGGCCTCCAGCGCTTGCCAGAAGATGGGTTCGAGGCTGATGGACGTCTGGTGGCCTGCAATCGTCATCGAGCGCTTGACGGGTCCGTGGAACCCGCCCGCGGGCACCGTAATGCCGCCGCCCGCGGTCACCGACGGATCATTCGGTATCGAACAGCGAGGCCAACTGCTCGATGATCGTGCCACCAAGCTGCTCGACGTCCATGATCGTGACGGCGCGCGCGTAATAGCGGGTGACGTCGTGGCCGATGCCGATCGCGACGAGTTCGACCGGCGACTTGCTTTCGATCCAGCCGATCACTTGGCGCAAATGGCGCTCCAGATACGAACCGGAGTTCACGCTGAGCGTCGAATCGTCGACCGGCGCGCCATCGCTGATCACCATCAGGATGCGACGTTCCTCGGGCCGCGCGACGAGGCGTGCATGCGCCCACATCAGCGCTTCGCCGTCGATATTCTCCTTCAGCAACCCCTCGCGCATCATCAGGCCGAGCGAGTTGCGCGCGCGGCGCCACGGCTCGTCCGCGCGCTTGTAGACGATGTGGCGGATGTCGTTGAGCCGCCCCGGCTGCGGCGGACGCCCAGCGGCGAGCCAGGTTTCGCGCGACTGCCCGCCCCTTCCACGCGCGCGTGGTAAAGCCGAGGATCTCGGTCTTCACGCCGCAGCGCTCCAGCGTGCGTGCGAGGATGTCCGCGCTGATCGCCGCGATCGAGATCGGGCGGCCGCGCATCGATCCGGAATTGTCGATCAGCAACGTCACAACCGTGTCCCGGAAATCGGTCTCGCGCTCGGCCTTGTAGCTCAGCGACAGAGTCGGGTTGACGATCACGCGCGCCAGCCGCGCCGCGTCGAGGATACCCCTCCCTCCTGGTCGAAATCCCACGACCGCGACTGCTGCGCCATCAGCCGCCGCTGGAGCCGATTGGCAAGCTTCGACACGGTTGATTGCAAGTGCACGAGTTGCTGGTCGAGATAGCCGCGCAGCCGCGCCAGTTCGTCGGCGTCGCATAGCTCGGTGGCGGCGATCACCTCATCGAACTGCGTCGTCCAAGGCTTGTAGTCGAACGCGCCGCCCATATCGGCAAAGGGGCGGTTCGGGCGGACCGGCTGCATGCCTTCCTCGCCATCGTCACCGGGCTCGCCGTCGATGTCGTCCATCGACTCGTCGCTCTGCTCCTGGCCGTCGCTTTCCTCATTCTGCTGCTCGGACTGTTCGCCGCGCGCCTCGACTTCGCCCTGGCCGTCCTCGCCTTGGTCGTCGCCTTCGTCGCCCTCGTCCTGCTGCTGCTCGTCGGTGCCCTCGTCCTCGGAGCCGCCTTCGTCGCTCTCCTCGGGGACCTGATCGCCTTCGACGAGTTCCAACTCCTGCAGCATTTTCCGCGCAAGGCCCTGGAATGCCTTCTGGTCGTCGAGCGCATAGGCCAGCGCATCGAGGTCGGTCTTGCTCTCGATCCACTCGCGGACCAGCGCGAGGCCGGGCGCGGCGATCGCGGGGGATTCCAGCCCGGTCAGCCGCTCGCGCACCATCAGGCCGAGCGCGGTCGACAGCGGCACTTCGTCGCGATTGCGCGCGCGCGTAATGGGATCCGCCCGCAGCCGCACGTCGAGCGCGCTTTCTAGGTTCTCGGTGATGCCGGCATAACCACGCGAGCCGAGTGCCTCGACTCGTGCGGTTTCGACCGAATCAAACACGGCGCGCGCAACCGCCTCGACCGGCGCCGCACGGTTGTGCAGCGCGATGTCGTGATGCTTCAATCGCAGCGCGAAGCCGTCCGCGAACCCACGCGCCTCGGCGACCTGCTCGAGCGGCAGGGCACGCGCGGGCATCGGCACCTTAATGTGCTTGCCCGACTGCGTCGGTGCGTCCGCGGTGAAGGCGAGTTCAACCTCCGGCTCCTCCGAGATCGCACGCGCCGTGCCGGCAAGAACCGCCTTGAAGCGATCGAGAGGGGGTTTCGTTGGCCAAAGGTTTAGGCCTTGCCCACCACGCTCTCGGGAAGATCCTTGCCGAACACGCGCTGGTAATATTCGGCGACCAGCGGCCGCTCCGCCTCATCGCACTTGTTGAGGAAGCTCAACCGGAACGCGAAGCCTACGTCGCCGAAGATCAGAGCGTTCTGTGCCCAGGTGATCACGGTGCGCGGGCTCATCACGGTCGAGATGTCGCCGTTGACGAAGCCCTTGCGCGTCATGTCGGCAACGCGGACCATGTTCTCGACAGTCTTCTTTCCCTCGGGCTTGTCGTATTCGCCGGACTTAGCGAGCACGATCTGCGCCTCGACCTTGGCGGGCAGATAGTTGAGCGTGACGACGATGTTCCAGCGGTCCATCTGGCCCTGGTTGATCTGCTGCGTGCCATGATACAGCCCGCTCGTGTCGCCGAGGCCGACCGTGTTGGCGGTCGCGAACAGGCGGAACCACGGGTTCGGGCGGATAACGCGGTTCTGATCGAGCAGAGTCAGCTTGCCCTCGGTCTCCAGCACGCGCTGGATCACGAACATCACGTCCGGGCGGCCGGCGTCATATTCGTCGAACACGAGCGCGGTCGGGGTCTGCAACGCCCAGGGCAACAGGCCTTCGCGGAACTCGGTGATCTGCTGGCCGTCCTTGAGGACGATCGCGTCGCGGCCGATCAGGTCGATGCGGCTGATGTGCGCGTCGAGGTTGATTCGGATGCACGGCCATTTCAGGCGTGCCGCGACCTGCTCGATATGCGTCGACTTGCCGGTGCCGTGATAGCCCTGGACCATCACGCGACGGTTATGCGCGAACCCCGCCAGCACGGCGAGCGTGGTGTCGGCATCGAAGACGTACGCCGGATCGAGATCGGGGACGCGCTCGTCGGCTTCGGAGAAGGCCGGCACTTCCATGTCGGAATCGATCCCGAACATCTCGCGCACCTTCACCATGCGGTCGGGTGCGTCGAGGATCGTGGTCTCGCGGCTGTCGGGCTGGGTATTCGGGATATCGGTCATGTTGGCCTCGTGTTCCCGGTAGCTCTAGGCCAAGCGCGGGCAGTTACTCAACCGCCGCTGTACGATTGGTCGGGCGATTGACCGGAAGAGTTAGACGAACCGCTCGCCAGCCGTGCGGTTCCGGATAGCGCGCCGTGAAATATCGATCAGAGTAAGTATGGATCACATTCCCGATCCTTCAGGCAAACGCGGTCGCGCCCTTCAGGTGCTGGTAGGCAGCGATCACCTTCTGCAATTCCGCTTCATGCGCCCGGTCGCCGCCGTTGCGGTCGGGGTGATAGCGGCGAACGAGTTCGCTGTAGCGTTTGCGGAGTGCCGTCCGGTCGGTGTCCGTGCCTAGCCCGAGGACGCGCAACGAGCGCCGTTCGCCGTCGGACAGCACGCGGCCGTCCTTGCGCGCCGCCGCCATCCGCTCGCCGAACCTTGCACCGATCGCGTCGATCGGATCGGCGAAGTCCGCCCATTTCGGCGGGGTGTCGCCGCCGCCATGCGCAAACGCGCGCGTCTCGCGTTCCCAGCCCGCCATCGGCCGTTGCGCGTAGTGGATTTCGTCCGCGGTCATACCGTCGAAGAAATTATAGCCCGAGTTGAACGCGCGGACGTGGTCGAGACAGAACCAGCGGAACTGCGGCGGTCCGCCGTCGCTCGGTCCTTCGAGCGGCGGCGCACGAAATTCGCCGGGCTCCTCGCAGTCGCGCCACATGCAGACGCGCCCCGTCCCTTCCACGCGGCCGTGAAACCGTGGGCTGGGGCGTTCTTTCCGCTCTTTTCGCCCATCGTTTGTGTATCCGTCGTCCGCCACCGGCTCCCCGCGCTTCCAAAACGGGCTATATAGGGAGCATGACAGACCTCGCCACCGGCTCCGTACAGGACCAGATCACCGCCCGCCTTACCGCGACACTCGCCCCGACGCAGCTGACCGTCGTCAACGAGAGCGGGCTTCACGCCGGCCATATGGGCGACGACGGCACCGGCGAGACGCATTTTCGCGTCGAGGTGGAAACCCCGCAGTTCGAAGGCCTTAATCGTGTCGCGCGCCAGCGGCTCGTGAACCAGGCGCTCGCCGAACTGTTGAGCACGAAGATTCACGCGCTCGCCATCAAGGCCCGCGCGCCTGGGGGAGATTTGATGGCGTACAAGCTCTGGTACTGGCCCTCCCTCCAAGGTCGCGGCGAGTTCGTCCGGCTCGCGCTCGAAGGGGCGGAGATCGCGTATGAGGATTGCGCGCGTGGCGTAGGCGAAGAGGGTTTGCTCGCCGATCTGAACGACCGCACCGGACGGACGCCGTTCGCACCACCGTATCTGGAACTCGACGGTCTGGTGATCGCGCAGGTCGCCAACATCCTGATGTATCTCGGCGAGCGTCATGGCCTCGCGCCGTCGAACATGGCGGATCGGCTGTGGCTCAACCAGCTCCAGCTGACGATCGCCGACCTCGTCGCGGAGGTCCACAACGTCCATCATCCGGTCGCGATGATGGACTATTACGACGATCAGAAGTCTGAGGCCGCACGCGCCGCCAAGCAGTTCCGCGAGGCGCGGATGCCGAAGTATCTCGGGCATTTTGAGGATGCCGCGCAGGCCAATCCGGGCGACTGGCTGATCGATCACAAATGGACCTATGCCGACACGTCTCTGTTCCAGGTGATCGAGGGGCTGCGGTACATGTTCCCGAAGCGGATGAAGACGCTCGAGTCCGACTATCCGAATTTGGTCCGGATTCATGATCAGGTCGCCGAGTTGCCGGGCATCAAGGCGTACCTGAAAAGCGACCGCCGCCTCGCCTTCAACACCGACGGCATCTTCCGCGCCTATCCCGAGTTGGATGCCGAATGAGGCTCATTCGATCCTCCCCCGCCAGGGGGAGGTGGATCGCGCAGCGAGACGGAGGGGGCGGTAAGCGATGACCGGCGTTCCGTGTCCTCCCCCCCTCCGTCGCTTACGGCGCCACCTCCCCCTGGCGGGGAGGATTGAAGCGCATCCCGCGCCCGGCCGCGCGCATTCTGCTCGTCGACGCGCAAGACCGCGTGCTGATGTTCCGCTTCACCCCCACGGACCGCCCGCCGCTTTGGTGCACGCCGGGCGGCGCGGTCGATCCCGGCGAGAGCTACGCCGCCGCCGCCCGCCGCGAACTCTGGGAGGAAGTCGGCCTCGACATCGACTGCGGTCCCGAAGTCGCACGCCGCGTCGTCGATTTCCGCACCTTCGAAGGCACAGAGGTCACCGCGGACGAGCGCTATTTCCGGATCGACGTCGACACCTGCGACGTGAAGGCGGGCAATCTCACCGAACAGGAGAAGCAACTGCTCGTCGGTCACCGCTGGTTTTCCCGAAACGACATCGCGGGCTTCCACGAAACGCTCTATCCAGCAGACCTGGTCGAACTCCTCGACGCCACGGAACCTGCCAAGGGATAACGCCATGCTCGATGATTTCGTCCTCCAGACCATCCTGCCGTCGACGCACGATCTCGGCGGCTTCAAGGTCCACCGCACGCTGCCGAACAAGGAACGGACGATGGTCGGGCCGTTCCTGTTCTTCGACCAGATGGGCCCGGCGCATCTCGACGTGGGCCAAGGCATCGACGTCCGCCCGCATCCGCATATCAACCTGTCGACCGTCACCTACCTGTTCGACGGCGCGATAGACCACCGCGATTCGCTCGGCACGCAGGCGCGGATCGAGCCGGGCGCGGTGAACCTGATGACGGCGGGCCACGGCATCGTCCATTCAGAGCGCTCGCCCGGCGACGAGCGTGCCGAAGGGCCGAACCTGTCGGGAATCCAGACGTGGCTGGCGATGCCCGAAGCGGTCGAGGAGATCGACCCGGCCTTCGAACACGTCACCAAGGCGCAGCTGCCGACGATCGAGGCGCATGGCGCGCGCTCGCGGATCATCATGGGGAGCCTGTGGGGCCAGACCGCGCCGACCACGACGTATTCGGGAACGATCTACGCCGACATCGCGCTCGATCCGGGCGCCAGCGTGCCGATCGATGCCGCGGCGGAGGAGCGCGCGATCTATCTTGCGATGGGCGAGGCGACGCTGGAAGGCGTGAAGCTGGAGCCGCAAGTGCTGTATGTCCTCCGCCCCGGTATCTCCGCAACGCTGAGGTCCGCGCATGGCGGCCGCGCGATGCTGTGTGGTGGCGACGCGTTCACGACACCCCGCCATGTCTGGTGGAACTTCGTCAGCTCGAACCGAGATCGTATCGAGCAGGCGAAACGCGACTGGAATGCGGGCAACTTCCCGAAAGTCCCCGGCGACGAGAAGGAATGGATCGAGATCCCGGCGGTGCCGAAGACGGTCAGCTATCCCTGACTCCCCCCCTCCCGCAAGCGGGGGGGGTAGGGGGGGGCACGCGCTATCACCGCCCATGCCCGTTTCTGACAGGCCGCGAGCCCACCCCCGGCCCCTCCCGCATGCGGGAGGGGAGCAGAAGGCGTAATCTCCCCTCCCGCTTGCGGGAGGGGTCGGGGGAGGGCATGACCAGCAGGCAGCGCGACGGGTAGGCCCTCCCTTAACCCCTCCCGCCAGCGGGAGGGGAACGATGACACTACAACGCATCCCATTATCCACCGGCGTAGAACTCAACGTGGCGATCAGCGGCGACCCGGCGAACCCGCCCGTCATCCTGCTCCACGGCTTCCCCGAATCGCACCGCACTTGGCGCGACATCGCCCCAGACCTCGCCCGCGACCATTACGTGATCGCCCCCGACCAGCGCGGCTTCGCACGCTCGTCCAAGCCGGAGGGCGTCGACAGCTACACCCCCGACAAGATCGTCGCAGACCTGATCGCGCTCGCCGATCACCTCGAGATCGACCGCTTCACGCTGGTCGGCCACGACTGGGGCGGCGCGGTCGCGTGGATGGCGGCGTTGCGTCACCCAGAGCGCATCGCGAAGCTCGTCATCATAAACGCCCCCCCACCCGCTCGTCTTCCAGCGGACCATGTTCGACGACCTCGAACAGCGCGCCGCTAGCCAGTACATCCGCGCGTTCCGCAACCCCGATCTCGAGAAGCACATCGAGGCGATCGGGCTCGAAACCTTCTTCGATACCAGTTTCTCGAAGCACGCCGACCTTGCCGCGATGGCCGAGGACAAGGCCGCCTATCTCGACGAATGGGGCCAGCCCGGCGCGATCACCGGCATGCTCAACTGGTACCGCGCGAGTGTCATCGTCGTGCCCGAAATGGACGAGACCCCGCCCCGTCCCGCCTTCCTAGACGCACCGTTTCCGCAGACCAGGATGCCGGTGCTGGTGATCTGGGGGATGCAGGACAGCGCTTTGCTGCCGAGCCAGCTCGACCTCGCCAAGTATGTGCCCGACCTCACGATCGAGAAGATCGACGCGGGGCATTTCGTGCCGTGGCAAAAGCCCGACGCGGTGATCGCCGCGATGCGTCGTTGGGCTGTCTGAGCCGACCGTCAGTCAGCGACGTAAGCACCCTCTGCCTCCCCCGGCGAAGGCCGGGCCCAGGTGGGGGGACGGTCGTAACTCGGGACGGCGTACGTTACTGCAACCTCTCCAATTGGACCCCGGCCTTCGCGGGGGGGTGCGTATCCCCTGGCGCATGTCCGCATATAATCCCGAACCTTCGCCACCTGTCTGAATCCTGACCATCACATTTGGCGATCGTTCAGCGCGGCGGGAGCAAAAGCCTGTCCATGCCGTTGACCCGGCCTCGAAACAGGAGAGCAATCATGCGTAAGATGATCCTTGCGGCCGTAGCCGCCGCCACCCTCGTCCCCACCTTCGCGACCGCGCAAAGCTATGGCGAAGTCCGCCGCGACCAGCGCGAAATCCGCGAGAGCCGTCGCGACCTCGATCGCGCCCGCCGTTACGGCGACCGCGGCGACGTCCGCGAAGCTCGCCAGGAGCTGCGTGAAGACCGCCGCGAGGCGCGCGAGGATTGGCGCGACTATCGCCGCACGCACGGCAACCTCTACCGCCGCCCAGCCTATGCTGGCCCGCGCGGTTATCGTTATCGCCCGGTCAGTGTCGGCTACCGGTTCGCGCCCGAATATTACGGCCGCAACTATTGGGTGAACGACTACCAGACCTATCGCCTGTCGCCCCCCCGCTTACGGCTATCAGCGCTGGGTCCGCTATGGTCGTGACGTCGTCCTGGTCGACACCCGCTCCGGCCGCGTCGTGCAGGTCAACAACGGCTTCTTCTACTAAGACTTTGTACCACGTTCGAGCGGCCCGGGAGCGATCCCGGGCCGCACTCGTATCTGGCGCCTCAGTCCTTCTCGTACGCTCCACGCCGCATGACATAATCGCGCGTCTCGTACGGCGGCGACAATCCCTCGACCCACGCGCCATGCGCATGCGTCAGCGCGACCAGTTCCATCGCCCGATCGCCCGGCCAGCCGCGCACGCGGACCTCATGTCGGTGCAGATCGCGATTCGGCTCCATCATCACCCAGCCGAGCGGCCTCTCGACCGTCGCCCGCGCGCCTGCAGCGTCCATCGCCACCCGGATCCGCTCGCGGGAGGTCGCCGACAGATACTGCCACACCACCGAATGCATCAGCACGCGCGTGACGCCCTCGGGTTGCGGCTCGGCCAATTGCGCTTCGACCCAGTCCGCCGCATCGCCTTCGACCAGGTCGACGCCGCCCGCGCGCACCATGGCGATCGCCGCCGCCAGCCGCGCCTGCCGCTCGACCGCATCGATCCACACATACGCCGCAAGTCGCGCCGCCGCGACCGGGTCGGCGACGTCGGGCCGGATCGTCACTGGCGATGTATCCGGCCCGACGGTGACGCCGCCAAGGTCGAACCGATAGCGATCGATCAGCAGGTTCAGTCCCGCGCTCGATCCGATCTCCAGCACCTCGAACCGCGGCCCGTACCGTTCGGCCAGATGCAATATGCCGGTCATCATGCCTGCCGACCGCGCCGCCTCGTTGGTCTGCGGCGGTCCGTCGAGCCACGGCAGCAATGCGGCATCGCGCGCGACGAGCGTTCCCTTCAACGTCGCCGACACACGCGATGGGTCGGTCTCTGCGCCGGAGAATACGGCAGAAAGCGTCGGATCGAGGCCCGCGCGGTGGAGCGCATGCAGCCCGCCGACCAGCCGCAACGCTAGCGCATCCGCGACCGGTTCGCCCGGCCAGTCGAGCACCCGCCGGCCCGTGTCACTGTCACGATCGAGCGCCTCCGCCAGCGCGGTGCAGACGCGAGCCGTGATGGGCGCGTCCATCGCGGTGCAATAGCCCGCCTGGATCTCGAACGCCGCACGGTTAGCCGGTTTATTTGCCATGCGCAGGTTGTTGCACCCGCCAAGCCCCCCGTAAAGCCCGGCGCGTGCCAGAGTCCCAGATCATCATCGCCGTCCCCAAGGGACGCATCCTCGCCGAGGCCCTGCCGCTACTCGCGCGCGCCGGGGTGCATCCCGAAGCGTCGTTCTCCGACGAGAATTCGCGCGCGCTGCGGTTTGCGACCAACGATCCCGCGATCTCGCTGATCCGGGTGCGGGCGTTCGACGTCGCCACTTTCGTCGCGCACGGAGCGGCGCAGTTGGGCATCGTCGGGTCGGATGTGATCGCGGAGTTCGGCTATTCGGAACTCTACGCACCGGTCGATCTCGGTATCGGCCATTGCCGGCTGTCGGTCGCCGAACCTGCCGAGATGGCCGCGCAGGACGATCCGCGCGGCTGGAGCCACGTCCGCGTCGCGACCAAATACCCGCACGTGACGGCCGCGCATTTTGCCGCTCGCGGCGTCCAGGCGGAGTGCGTGAAGCTCAACGGCGCGATGGAACTGGCGCCGACGCTCGGCTTGGCGCCGCGCATCGTCGACCTCGTATCGTCAGGCCGCACGCTGCTGGAAAACGGCCTGGTCGAGGTCGAGGCGATCATGGAGGTCACGAGCCGGTTGGTCGTAAACCGCGCTGCGATGAAGACGCGCGCACGGGTCGTGCCGCTGGTCGAGGCATTCCGCCGCGCGGTCGCAGCGCAGGAAATCGAAGCATGAGCGCTTACCTTCTGCTCCCCTCCCGCCTGCGGGAGGGGTCGGGGAGGGCACGCCCGCCCCGATCGTAGCGTGCGAGGCTATGTCATTCCCCCCCCTAACCCCCTCCCGCAAGCGGGAGGGGGGATGTGATCCGCCTCTCCACGTTCGACGCGGACTTCGCGACTCGCTTCACCGCGCTCGTCGAGGACCGTCGCGAATCCGACGCGGGCGTGACGCAGGACGTCGCCGCGATCATCGCGGCGGTCCGCCGCGATGGTGAAACCGCGCTCCGCGACCTTACGCAGAAGCACGACCGCCACGACATCGAGACCACCGGCTGGCAGATCGACGACGCCGACTGCAAGGCCGCGTTCGATGCACTCGACCCGGACCTGCGCACCGCGCTCGAACTCGCCGCTACTCGTATCCGCGCGTATCACGAGAAACAGCGCCCGCTCGACAGCGACTCGGTCGACTCCGTTGGCGTAAGGCTTGGCGCGCGATGGCTCCCCGTCGACGCCGCCGGCATCTATGTCCCCGGTGGACGCGCCGCCTACCCCTCGTCGTTGCTGATGAACGCGATCCCCGCCAAGGTTGCGGGCGTCGGCCGTCTCGCGATGGTCACGCCGACACCGGATGGCCAGATCAACCCGCTGGTCCTCGCCGCCGCACATCTCGCGGGCGTCGATGAAGTCTGGCGAGTCGGTGGCGCGCAGGCTGTCGCCGCGCTCGCGTACGGCGCGGGCCGGATCGAGCCGGTCGACGTGATCACCGGCCCCGGCAACGCCTGGGTCGCCGAGGCCAAGCGCCAGGTCTATGGCGTTGTCGGCATCGACATGGTCGCGGGTCCCTCGGAAATCGTCGTCGTCGCCGACGCGCTCAACGACCCCGAATGGACCGCCGCCGACCTGCTCAGCCAGGCTGAGCATGACACGACCACGCAGTCGATCCTGTTCACCGACGACGCCGCCTTCGCAGACAAGGTCGCGGATGCCGTCGACCGCCAGTTACGCGAGCTGGCTACGGAGGCGGTCGCGCGCGTTGCTTGGGAGACCAACGGCGCGATCGTTGTCGTGGAGACGCTGGCGGACGCGATCCCGCTGGTCGACCGCCTCGCCGCCGAGCATCTCCAGCTGGCGATCCCCGACCCGCAAGGCTTCTTCGACCGCATCCGCCATGCAGGTTCGGTCTTCCTCGGCCGCTACACCCCCGAGGCGATCGGCGATTACGTCGCCGGCCCGAACCACGTCCTCCCCACCGGCCGCCGTGCGCGGTTTGCGTCGGGGCTGTCCGTGCTCGACTTCATGAAGCGCACCAGCTTCCTGGCGTTGGACGAAGCTGCGCTGCGCGAACTCGGGCCAGCCACGGTCGCGCTGGCCAATGCCGAAGGGCTCCCCGCGCACGCAAAATCAGTGGCTTTGCGGTTGCGGCTTAACAGTTAGATTGTTCGCGCAGAGGCGCAGAGGCGCAGAGAGCGCGGAGGTGTTGCGCGCGGCGTAGCCGCTACGATCTCCTCATTGAACGGTTATGGGAGGGCCGCTCCGCGGCGAGCGATACACCTCCGCGCTCTCTGCGCCTCTGCGCGAACCATTCTTCCTCACCAACGCGCGCGAAACGCAAAGGGCTGACACACAGCCCCCCCGCGCCTACAGGCAACCGCTTATGACTCGAACCGCCCCCCGCACCAAGGCGCGTGCCGCCGCTCGCCTCGCCGCCGTCCAGGCGACTTACCAGCACGAGATGGAGGGCACCGCGATGCCCGTCCTGCTCAACGAATTCCACCAGCACCGGCTTGGCGCGACGATCGAAGACGTCGAATATGCCGAGGCCGATGTCGACTTCTTCGATGACCTCGTGACCGGCGCCAACGCGCGGGCCGGCGAGATCGACGTGCTGATTGAGGGCAAGCTCGCCAAGGGCTGGACGCTCGCGCGGCTCGACAAGCCGATGAAGGCGATCATCCGCGTCGGCACGTATGAGTTGCTGGCGCGCAAGGACGTGCCGGTGGCGGCGGTGATCAGCGAATATGTCGATGTGGCGCACGCGTTCTACGACAAGCGGGAGTCCGGCTTCGTCAATGGGTTACTTGATGGCATCGCCAAGGAAGTGCGGGCGTAATCTCCCTCTCCCCTTTGGGGAGAGGGTCGGGGTGAGAGGCAGCCAAGCAGTGCGGCGCCTGGAACAGCCCCTCACCCCAGCCCCTCTCCCCCGGAGGGGAGAGGGAGCAGATCGTGACTGAAGCCGAGTTCATTGCTGCACTGCGTCGGCTTCCGCTCCATCCGGCGGCGCGTGGTCTCGACGACGATACCGCGTTGATCGACGCGGGCCCGCTCGTCGTTACCACTGACACGCTCGTCGAAGGCGTGCACTTTCTCCCGACCGACCCCGCGCAGGACGTCGCGTGGAAGCTGGTCGCTACCAACCTCTCCGACCTCGCCGCCAAGGGCGCCAATCCCGAAGGCATCCTTCTCAACTACCCGCTTGGCGACGATGCGTGGGACCACGCGTTTCTCGAAGGGCTCTCGGAAGTCCTGACGGCCTTCGACACGCGCATTATCGGCGGCGATACCGTGACGCTCCCCCGAACGCCCCCCGCGTCCTGACCGTTACCGCGTTCGGCAGCGATGCCGCCGCCCCTGCTCGCAATGGCGCGCGCGACGGCGACGCGCTCTACGTAACGGGCACGATCGGCGACGCGGGCGCAGGGCTAGCCATCGCCCTCGGAAAGCAAGGCCCCGCCGAACTTCTCGCCGCGTACCGGCGCCCGCAGCCACGGCTCGCCGACGGCCGCATCCTTGCACCGCACGTCCACGCGATGATGGACGTCTCCGACGGACTGCTCATCGACGCGTCCCGCATGGCCTCAGCTAGCAACCTCGCCGTCAGCATCGACCTCGCGCGCATTCCCCTCTCCAACGCTTATCACGCCTTTTCCGGCGACCGGCTCGCCGCAGCCACCGCGGGCGACGACTACCAACTCCTTTTTGCTGCACCGCAAGATTTCGTTACCGACGCCATGCGGATCGGCGCGTTCTCAGCCGGTTCGGGGCTTACCCTTCACGACTGCGGCAAACCCGTCCCGCTCCCGCCAAGTCTAGGCTACGAGCACATCTCCCGAGGATAACTTGCGCAATGCCCCCGCACTGGTAGGTTCCCTTACATCGGGACTCGGCAAAGTCGGGACCGGAGAGGACCTGACAAGAGGGATAGCGCCGTATGACGACCGTCTATTTGGCCATGATCTGCGGCGTCATCGCCGTCCTATATGGTTTCGTCACCAGTCGACAGGTGCTCGCGGCCTCCCCCGGCAACGCGAAGATGCAGGACATCGCCGCCGCCATCCAGGAGGGTGCCAAGGCGTATCTCGGCCGCCAATACACGACGATCGCGATCGTCGGCGTCATCGTCGCGGCGATCCTGTTGTTCACGCTCGGCTATATCTCGACGATCGGCTTCGTCATCGGCGCGGTGCTGTCGGGCGTCGCGGGCTATGTCGGAATGAACATCTCGGTTCGCGCCAACGTCCGCACCGCAGAGGCCGCGCGGACCTCGCTGCAGGCTGGCCTGACGCTGGCGTTCCGATCGGGTGCGGTCACCGGCATGCTCGTGGCGGGTCTTGGCCTGCTCGCGATCAGTGCGTTCTTCTGGTACCTCACCGGTCCTGCAGGCCACGCGCCCAACGACCGGATCATCGTCGAGGCGCTGACCGCGCTCGCGTTCGGCGCATCGCTGATCTCGATCTTCGCGCGGCTGGGCGGGGGCATCTTCACCAAGGCGGCGGACGTCGGCGCGGATCTGGTCGGCAAGGTCGAGGCGGGCATTCCCGAGGACGACCCCCGCAATCCCGCCGTCATCGCGGACAACGTCGGCGACAACGTCGGCGACTGCGCCGGCATGGCGGCCGATCTGTTCGAGACCTACGTCGTCACGCTGGGCGTCACGATGATCTCGATCGCGCTACTGATCCAGGCGAGCGGCGCCGAGCTGATGCGGCTGATGACTCTCCCGCTGCTCGTCGGCGGGGTGTGCATCGTCACCTCGATCATCGGCACCTACACGGTCCGGCTCGGCGGCGGCAGCATCATGGGCGCGCTCTACAAGGGCTTCTTCACTTCGACGATGCTGTCGATCCCGGCTATCTATCTCGCCACGCAATATGTGTTGGGCGATCTCCACCGCGTGATCGGCGGCGCGGGCTTCCTCGATCCTGCGACCGACGATCTGACCACGCAGGCGGCACCTTCGCTGACGCAGAGCTTCACCGGCATGGACCTGTTCTGGTCGATGATGATCGGCCTCGTCGTCACCGGGCTGATCGTATGGATCACCGAATATTACACCGGCACCAACCACCGCCCGGTCCAGTCGATCGCCAAGGCGTCCGAGACCGGCCACGGTACCAATGTCATCCAGGGCCTCGCGATCAGCCTCGAATCCACCGCATTGCCGACGCTCGTCATCGTCGTCGCGGTGATCGTCGCGTACCAGCTCGCCGGAATCATCGGCATTGCGTTTGCAGCCACCGCGATGCTCGCCCAGGCCGGCATGGTGGTCGCGCTCGATGCGTATGGCCCCGTCACGGACAATGCCGGCGGGATCGCCGAGATGGCCGGGTTGCCTGATGACGTTCGCCAACGGACCGACGCACTCGATGCGGTCGGCAACACTACAAAGGCGGTGACGAAGGGCTATGCGATCGGCTCGGCGGGGCTCGCCGCGCTCGTGCTGTTCGGCGCATACACCACCGATCTCGCAACGTACTTCCCCGACGTCACGGTCGATTTCAGCCTCAGCAACCCGTACGTCATCGTCGGTCTGCTGCTCGGTGCGCTGCTTCCCTATCTGTTCGGCGCGTTCGGCATGACTGCAGTGGGTCGCGCAGCTGGCGCGGTCGTCGAGGAGGTCCGCGAGCAGTTCCGCAACAACCCCGGCATCATGCTCGGCACCAGCCGCCCCGACTACGCACGGACGGTCGACCTCGTCACCAAGGCGGCGATCCGCGAGATGATCGTGCCCTCGCTACTACCGGTGCTGTCGCCGCTCGCGGTGTACTTCATCATCACCGCAGTCGCGGGCCAGGCCGCCGGCTTCGCGTCGCTCGGCGCGATGTTGCTCGGCGTGATCGTATCCGGGCTGTTCGTCGCGATCTCGATGACGAGCGGCGGCGGCGCGTGGGACAACGCCAAGAAGTACATCGAGGACGGCCACCACGGCGGCAAGGGGTCCGAAGCGCACAAGGCCGCGATCACCGGTGACACCGTCGGCGACCCCTACAAGGATACTGCCGGCCCCGCGGTGAACCCAATGATCAAGATCACCAACATCGTGGCACTGCTGCTGCTCGCGGCTCTGGCCGGCGGCGGAGTGGGGTAAGCTGAACAGGATCGCCGATTGGCCAGTTACGCTGGCCGCTCTGCGATCCATTCACTGCCCAGTGCTTCAATGTTTGCCATCCATTCCCGCGCGATAACAAGGCAGTGCGCCGCGTGCGCAATTCTCGCTCAGTCCCGTCGACCTCGGCGTTGCACTGATCTGCTGCAGCCTCCTCTTGTGCCGGCTACCGAACGCGATACTCTGCGCAAACGGTCGTTGGGGAATGGCCGGGGGGACTGATAATGACGTGGCGTATGGGCCTGCTGGCCGGTGCAATGATACCGGCGATCGCGGTGGCGCAGACTGCGCCACCGCCCGCCTCCGCGCCGAAGGCGAACGCCACGCTCTCGGACCGGGTGCCGGTCGAAACCTTTGCCAAACTGCCCGGCATCGCCAATCCGAAGCTCTCGCCCGACGGCAGGCGTATCGCCGCGAAGATGGCGATCGACGGCGTCCAGGTGCTGGTCGTCGCGCCACTGTTTCCCGGTGGCAAGCTTGCCGCGATCAAGGTCGGAGCGACGGTCGACATCAATTGGTGGCGCTGGGTCGGTGACGACTGGCTCGCGGTCGGCATCGGATCGCAGGACATGCTGTACGGCGAGGAGATATACGTCACGCGCACGCTGGGCGTCAAAGCCGACATGACCAAGATCAACCGGATCGACTGGAAGAATTCGGGTGTCCGCGCGGACGAAATCCTCTGGGCGGCGCGCGACGGTACGCCGCGTGTCCTGCTGTCGCGCCAGACCGGGATCGAAAGCGAAAGCCAATGGTATCCCTCAGTCTCCGAGGTAGATCTGTCGACCGGCAAGACCAAGACCGTCGCGGGCAGCCAGACGAACGTCTTCGACTGGTATGCGGATGGCGCGGGCGTCGTACGGATGGGGTATCGGTACGAGGACGACACCCGCAAAGGCTAGCTTCTGTATCGCAGCGCCAATCGCGATTCGTTCAAGGTGATCGCATCGGCCCGCGGCAAGCAGGACATCGTCATCCCGGTGACGTTTCGCGCCGACGGCACGGCCATCGCGACGGATGATTCCGGCGGTCGGGACGAGGTGTTCGAAGTGTCGCTGCCCGACCTGAAGCTGGGCAAGAAGCTGTACGGCACGGATAGCTACGACGTCGATGGCGTGGTCGAGAACGCGACCGGCGACGACATCGACGGCATCACCGTCACCGATCGCTTCGGTCATATTGTCTGGCTGAACCCCAAGCTGAAGGAAATCCAGGACGCGGTCGACAAGGCGGTCGGCGAGCGACGCGCGCGCATCGTCTCGTGGGATCGCACCCGGTCGAAGTTCCTGGTGCAGGTCGGCTCGCCATCGCAGGCGGGGGCTCTGTATTTCTACGATCCCGCGAACGGATCGATGCAGCGCTATTCGTGGCAGAACAGCGACCTCAAGGCGCGGACATTGTCGCCAATGTCGACGATCCGGTACAAGGCACGCGACGGCGTCGAGATCGAGGCACTGTTGACCTTGCCCCGCGGACACAGTCCCAAGAACCTGCCGCTGATCGTGTTGCCGCACGGCGGTCCGTTCGCACGCGATTCGGAAGATTGGGACTGGTGGACTCAGTATCTGGCGGAAACCGGCTATGCCGTCGTCCAGCCCAATTACCGCGGGTCATCGGGGTATGGCACCAGTTTCGCCAAGCTCGGCGAGGGGCAATGGGGCCTGAAGATGCAGGACGATCTCGACGATGCGATCGTCGATCTTGCAAAGAAGGGCATCGTCGATCCGAAGCGCGTCTGCATGGCGGGGGCGTCCTATGGCGGCTATGCGGCGATGCGCGCGGCACAGCGGAACGGCACCGGCGACGCGGCACCCTATCGGTGCGCGATCTCCTATGCCGGCGTGTCCGATCTGCAGTCGATGCAGCGCTATGACCGCAAGTTCCTGTCCGGAAAGACGCGCGGCGATTGGCTGAAGAAGCAGGCGCCCGATTATCGCAGCGTCTCGCCGCGGTTCGGTGCACAGACCTTCTCGATTCCGATCCTGATGCTGCACGGCAAGGAGGACAAGCGCGTACCCGTGAAGCAATCGCGGATGATGGCAGCGGCACTCAAAGACGCGGGCAAGCCGTTCGAGTATATCGAACAACCGCTCGGCGATCATCATTTCACGCGCGCCGAGGACCGGCTCGATTTCCTCAAAGCAATGGGTGCATTCCTGACGAAATATAATCCAGTATAACGCACGGATACTGCCCGCCAAAACTCCATAACGGAGCATATACGCCGACTGTGGATGCATCTTGTTTGGACGAACGCAGTTTTGTCTCCGCATCATCACCGAATGCGCAACCGTCCCGAGAATCACCTCTTCTACGGCGGCAACCTTGCCGTCCTTCGCAAGGAGATCGCCGACGAGAGTGTCGACCTGATCTATCTGGACCCGCCGTTCAATTCGAACGCCAATTACGGCATCCTGTTCAAGGAGCCCGACGGCAAGTCCTCCAACGCGCAGATCGAGGCGTTCGAGGACACCTGGCACTGGAACGAGACCGCCGAGGACGCCTTCGATCAGGTCGCGCGGAGCGGTAGCACCAAGGCGTTCGACCTTCTTAACGCGATGCGCGGGTTCCTCGGCGACAATGACATGATGGCCTATCTGGCGATGATGGCGGTCCGGCTGCTCGAGTTGCACCGCGTGCTGAAGCCGACCGGCAGCCTGTATCTCCACTGCGATCCGACCGCGAGCCACTACCTGAAGCTGCTGCTCGACGCGATCTTCGGCAAGCGCCAGATCGCGAACGAGATCGTCTGGTGCTACCGGCGCTACACCGCGGCCAGCAACCGGTTCCAGCGGCTTCACGACACGCTGCTGTTCTACGGCAAGACCGACCAGCGGCGTTTCAACGACATTCGCATTCCGTATGGCGAGACCTCAGGCAAGAAGGACTCGCACTATCGCCAGGACGGCGATGGCCGCTGGTTCCGCTGGCAGAAGCGCAAGGACGCCGAACCCTATCGTATCTATCTCGCGGACGGGGTCAGGCTGGGCGACTGGTGGGACATTCCGATCATCAACGCGTCGTCGAAGGAGCGTCTGGGGTATCCGACGCAGAAACCGTCCGCGTTGCTGGAGCGGATCATCGCCGCCTCGTCGAACGAAGGCGACGTCGTGCTCGATCCGTTTTGCGGCTGCGGCACCGCGGTCCACGCAGCGGAAAAGCTCAAGCGACAATGGATCGGGATCGACGTCACGCATCTTGCCATTTCACTGATCGAAAAACGGATGAAGGACGCGTTTCCCGGCGTCACCTTCACCGTCGAGGGCACGCCGAAGGATCTCGCCTCCGCCTATGATCTCGCGCTGCGTGACAAATATCAGTTCCAGTGGTGGGCCGTCTCGATGGTCGACGCGCTGCCGTACGGCGGCAGGAAGAAGGGCGCGGATGGCGGGATCGACGGGCTGATCTACTTTAACGATCACGACCCGGCGTCGGGCAAGATGGTGACGCACCGCGCGATCGTGTCGGTGAAGGGCGGCCTCAATCCCGACACTGCGATGGTCGAAACGCTCGCCGCGACGATCGCGCGCGCGAGAAGGCGCCGATCGGCATCCTAATCATGAACGCCAAGCCTACGCGCGAGATGGAGCGCCGCGCCGCCGCGGTCGGCATCTACCGCGCGGGCGTCGACGAGGCGTTTCCGAAGCTCCAGATCCTGACGCTGGCGGACCTGTTCCAAGGCAAGCGCCCGCGCATTCCCAACGTCGACCGCGCTGCGTTCCGGCGTGCCGCGCGCGAGGCCACCGCGCTACAGCCCAGCCTGCTGTGATAGCGCCCGAGTCTGTCGCTCTTGTTCAATTGCCATCGAAGGCCGATATACGGAATACGCAAGTGGGTGCAGGCATGACGCTTGTGCCTGCCGTCGGCCGTGCTTTCCTTTTTCGCGAACCTGCGGTAAGGGCGCTCGTCCCGAAATTCCCCCAATTCAGAGATTATATTTGGCCAAGGAAGAACTGCTCGAGATGCGCGGCCGCGTGGTGGAACTCCTCCCCAACGCGATGTTCCGGGTTCAGCTCGAAAACGACCACGAGATTCTCGGTCACACCGCCGGCAAGATGCGTAAGAACCGCATCCGCGTGCTGGTCGGCGACGAGGTGCTGTGCGAACTCACGCCGTACGATCTGACCAAGGGTCGCATCACCTACCGCTTCAAATAAGCGCCACGCGCCGTTCGTACGGTGCGTAGCCCAAGCATCGAGGCACCAATGCTGGTCCTGGCCTCTTCCTCGCCCCGCCGCCGCGACCTGCTCGCGCGGCTCGGCGTCGTGCCGTCGCGCGTGGAATCCCCCGACATCAACGAGAACCCGCGCAAGGCCGAGCCGCCGCGCGCCCACGCGTTGCGTCTCGCGGTCGAAAAAGCCAGCGCCGTTGCGCGTGCTGAGGGTGAGATCGTGCTCGCCGGCGATACGACGATCGCGCTTGGCAGCCGTATCCTGCCGCCCGCCGACACGCTCGAAATCCAGCGCGATCTGCTCGGCAAGCTGTCGGGTCGACGCCACCATTGCCTGTCCGCGGTCTGCGTGATCGATGCGACCGGCAAGGTCCGCACGCGCATCGCCGACACGATCGTCGCGTTCAAGCCGCTCTCGCCTGCCGAGATCGACGATTATCTCGCGTGCGGCGAGGGGCTGGGCAAGGCCGGCGGCTATGCGATCCAGGGCCGCGCGGAGGCATTCGTCCGTTTCCTGTCGGGGAGCCATTCGGGCGTGGTAGGCCTGCCGCTGTTCGAGACGCGCGCGCTGCTGAAGACGGCTGGCGTCGCGCTTGCCTGAGTGGCTTTACGAAGCTGGTCTCGGCGAGGCACGCGCCGCGCTGATGGAGAATGACGAGATCGTCGAGGCCGCAATCGAACTCGACGACGGGAACGCGCTAAAGGTCGGCCTCGTCGCACGGGCGCGGCTCGTCGAACTGCTGCCGGGCCGTCGTGGCCGCGTCGCGCTTGATGGCGGCGAGGCGCTGATCAACCACCTCCCCCCAGCATCACGCAGGGCGCCAGCCTCACCGTCGAGATCGTCCGCGAGGCGCTGCCCGAAGCGGGGCGTGCAAAGCTCGCCAAGGCGGTTCCGAGTGACCTGCCGCCCTGCCCTGCCCCGACGCTGTACGGGCGCCTCATATCGACCGGCCTGCCCGTACGTAGTCCGCGCGCGCACGAACCCGACGCGCTGGAGGCGGCGGGCTGGTCCGAACTCCTCGACGAGGCCGTGAGCGGCGAGATCGTGTTCCCGCTTGGCGCACTGCGCCTTTCGCCGACGCCGGCGATGACGCTGTTCGACGTCGACGGCGCGCCACCACTCGACACGCTCGCGATCGCCGCCGCGCACGCCGTGGCGCGCGCGATCCGCCGACACGGTATCGGCGGCTCGATCGGGATCGATTTCCCGACGATCGCCGGCAAGGCGCAGCGCAACGCGGTCGCCGCCGCGATCGACGAAACGTTGCCGCAGCCGTTCGAACGGACCGCGATGAACGGCTTTGGGTTCCTCCAGATCGTCCGCTCGCGTCCGCGTGCGTCGATCCCCGAGATCCTCCGCGCCGATCCGGTCGGCGCAGCGACCCGCGCGACACTCCGTACGCTCGAACGCACGCCGCCGACCGCCTTGCGCCGTCATACCCTGCCCGCAGCCGTCCATGCTCGTCTGATGACGCGCCCGGATTGGCTCGCGGAACTCACGCGCCGTACGGGCGTCGTCCACGAACTGGAGAGTACCCGATGACACCCACCGCCCCCACCGTCAAATGCCCGATCTGCGACCTGCCTGCGGTGGCCGAGTACAAGCCGTTCTGCTCCAGCCGCCACCGCGACCGCGACCTGTTGCAGTGGCTCGGCGAAGGCTATCGCATTCCAGGCCGATCAATTGCGCAAACGGGGCTGGACAGCGCCGAAGACCCCGACTAAACGCGCCCCTTCCGATCGCAAGGTCGGACGCTTCTCCGGTCCCAGACCGGACGTGCCCGGATAGCTCAGTTGGTAGAGCATGCGACTGAAAATCGCAGTGTCGGCGGTTCGACCCCGTCTCCGGGCACCATCTTCTTCTTATACCGATCGCGTTGAGTGTACCCAGATCAGCCTAGTCGAAGCGGCGCGCTTCACTCGCTGCCGACGGTCAAAGTTTCCCCTCTCCCGTTCGTGCTGAGTAGAGACCGAGTAGCTCCGTAAGGAGCGTATCGAGGGCCTCGTATCGAAGCATGGGTTCCGCGCGCCAACCTGTCCTTCGATACACCATCTCGATACGTCGCCTGCGCGACTACTCGACGGCTACTCGGGACGAACGGGTGGGGGAGGCAATCGAGACGAACAATGCAATCAAGATGGCATCAAGTTCGGTTCAACGGACGATCCGCGTAACGTGCCCCATCTTACGCCCCGGCCGCGCGGTGCCTTTGCCGTACAGGTGGAGATGCGCGCCGGGCTCGCCAAGCAGCTCCGCCCAGTGATCCGCGTCGTTGCCGATCAGGTTCTCCATCGTCGCCTCACGCCCCGTCAGCGTCGTTGCGCCGAGCGGCAGGCCGCAGATCGCGCGGATGTGGTTTTCGAATTGCGAGCATTCGGCGCCTTCGATCGTCCAGTGGCCGGAATTGTGCACGCGGGGGGCCATCTCGTTGAAGACCGGGCCGTCGGCGCCGACGAAGAACTCACAGGCCAGCACGCCGACATAGTCGAGTTCGGCGGCGATCCGTTCGGCCAGCGTGGCGGCTTCGTCGGCCTGGGCCAGTACTGCGGCGGGTGCGGGGACGGTCGAGTGGCGGAGGATTGCGTCGTGGTGGACGTTGAGTGGTGGATCGTAGCGCGCGATGCCGCCGTCGAGGCCGCGGGCGATCAGGATCGAGAACTCGTGCTCGAACGGGACGAACGCTTCGAGCACTGCGGGGCCGCCGATCGTGTCCCAGGCGGCTTGCGCGCCGTCCGGAGCGTCGATCTTCACCTGGCCCTTGCCGTCATAGCCGAAGCGGGCGGTCTTGAGGATCGCGGGGGTGCCTATCGCCGTCAAGCCCGCCTGCAAGTTTTCGAGGCTGTCGACCGCGGCCCAGGGTGCCGGGCGGCCGCCGACACTCTCCACGAAGCGTTTTTCGCCGATGCGTTCCTGTGCGACGCGGAGAGCGCGCGGGCTTGGGTGGACTGGGACGCGGTCTGCGAGCCATTCCACCGGCTCGACCGCGATGTTCTCGAACTCGTAGGTCACCACGTCGCAGGCGTCGGCGAAGTCGGCGAGCACGATGCGGTTGTGGTAGTCGGCGCGCGTCATGGTCGAGGCGGACTGCGCGGCGACGCTCTCTTGGTCGGGCGCGAGGACGTGCGTGTGATAGCCGAGCTGCGCCGCGGCGGTCGCGAGCATGCGGCCGAGCTGGCCTCCGCCGAGGATGCCGATGGTCGATCCGGGGGAAGCGGCGTCATGTCAGCGTCTTTCAGGCTATCGTCTTCAAGCGGGGTCGGTGGCGACGGCGTCGGTCTGTGCGGCGCGCCAGGCTTTGAGGCGTTCGGCCAGCGCATCGTCGGACGTCGCGAGGATCGCGGCGGCGAGCAGGCCTGCGTTGATCGCGCCGGGCTTGCCTATGGCCAGCGTGCCGACCGGGATGCCGCCGGGCATCTGGACGATCGAGAGCAGGCTATCCATGCCCTTCAGCGCCTTCGATTCGACGGGGACGCCGAGCACCGGGAGATGCGTCATCGAGGCGGCCATGCCAGGGAGGTGCGCCGCGCCGCCGGCACCGGCGATCACCACCTTGAGGCCGCGATCGGCGGCGGTGGTCGCATAGTCGTAGAGGCGTTGGGGGTGCGGTGCGCGGAGACGACCTTGGTCTCGTAGGCGACGTCGAGCGCGTCGAGCGTCTCGGCGGCGTGGCGCATCGTCTCCCAATCGGAGGTGCTGCCCATGATGATGCCGACTAGAGCCACGATCGCCCCCCTGATTCAAGGAGCGCCGTGCCTAGCGACGTGGGGGGGATTGAGCAATGTTGTTGGTACACTGCTCCCCTCCCTGGAAGGGGAGGGGTTGGGGGTGGGTTGGCCGGTTGTCGGACGTCGTGGTCACCAAGCGGCCGACCCACCCCGGCCCCCTCCCTTCCAGGGAGGGGGGAAGCAAGGGACGGTGTGTCAGCGCTCGCTTAGGTAGTAGCGGTCCGTCGCGTTCAGGTCGGCGTCGAGTTCGTAGACGATCGGCTGGCCGGTCGGGATCTCGAGGCTGGTGATCTCGTCGTCGGGGATGTTCGAGAGGTGCTTGACCAGCGCGCGCAGCGAGTTGCCGTGGGCGGAGATCAGGATGCGCTGGCCGTCCTTCAGCGCGGGGGCGATCCGCTCGTCCCAATAGGGGAGGACGCGGGCGATGGTGTCCTTGAGGCTCTCAGTCCTGGGGATCGCGATGCCGTCGTAACGCCGGTCCTTCGAGAGGTCGAACTCGCTGCCGTCGTCGAGCACGGGCGGCGGGACGTCGAAGCTGCGGCGCCAGATATGGACCTGCGCGTCGCCGTGCTTGGCCGCGGTCTCGGCCTTGTCGAGACCGGTGAGGCCGCCATAGTGACGCTCGTTCAGGCGCCAGTCCTTCTCGACCGGGAGCCAGAGGCGCCCCATCGCCTCCAGCGCGATGTTGAGCGTCTTGATCGCCCGCGTCTGGAGGCTGACGAAGGTCTGGTCGAAGTCGAGGCCCTTGGCGGCCATCAGCTCGCCCGCGGCCTTGGCCTCGGCCTCACCCTTGGCGGTCATGTCGACGTCCCACCAGCCGGTGAAGCGGTTCTCGAGGTTCCAGGTGGACTGGCCGTGGCGGATCAGGACTAGGGTCGGCATTCGGGCTCCTGGGATGGCGGGACTGAACGGGAGCGTTCAAAAGTTAGGATAAGGTTAGGCCAACGCACGGTCCGCAGCGCTTGGACCCAAGCCTCCGGACCGTGCCAAGCCGTTGTTATCGGGTCAGATTTCGTCGATCATGGCGGCAAGTGTCTCTAGCATCGCATGCGCGAGCTGTTTCGACCGCTCGGGCGACCAGCCGAATTCGGGATCGGCGTTGGCGTCGTGATCCTTGAACGGCATCTCCAGCGTCATCGACACCGCGCCGAAGCGTTCGGCGAGCTGGTTGGTCGACATCGATAGGTTGGCCGAGCCCGGGGCGGACTTGGGATAGCCCTTCTCGGTCTGGAAATCGGGCGTGTGCGCCGCGAGACGACGGCCGTATTCGTAGAATTTCTCGCCGTGCGCGTCGGTCCAGGAGGGAATGCCCTCGAAGCCTGCGATGAAGTTCGCAGGGATCGCCTCGTCACCGTGGATGTCCATCGCGACGTCGACGCCGGTCAGGTCCATCGCGTTGCGCACGCACAGGACCTCCGGGCTCTTCTCGGGCGTCGGCGTGTGCCATTCGCGGTTGAGGTTCACGCCCACGGCATTGGTGCGCAAGTGACCGCGGCGCGTGCCGTCCGGGTTCATGTTGGGAACGACGTTGAAGGTCGCCTTCGCCAGCAGGTCCGCCGTAATCGGGTCGGCCGGATCGGTCAGCCGCTCCAGCGCGCCTTCCATCCACCATTCGGTCATCGATTCGCCGGGATGCTGGCGACCGTAGATCCAGACCTGCTTCGGGCCCGCCCCGATCGTGAAGCAGTCGATCGCCTGCCCGTCGAGCGACTGGCCGAGTTCGCGGTGCGCGACGCCCGGCAGCAACGCCGTGCGCGCCACCAGAGCCTCGTGCATCTCCATCGTGTACGGCGCGAAATACGCGAACCAGGCGAGATCGGTGTCCGCGGTGAAGTCAAATTCGAGCACGCCGTTTTCATAGCGTGTCTCGATCATCCGCCACGCCTGCCGATCGGTGCTGGCGCGCGCCTTGTAGCCCGGCCAACCGAACGGATAGGCCGACTTGCCCGCATTCAGGATGCGGTAGGTCAACGTGCGGCCGGCCGCCCCCGCCACGCGGAAATAGAACCACTGGAAAAATCGGACTGGAAATCGGTGACGATCTCCAGATCGATCCGGTCTCCCTCGACGGCGACAACACGGATGTTGCCGCCATCAAAGGCTGCGTTGACGGTCGGGCTCATGGTTTGCGCGTTCATTTCACCTGGATAGTGCGACCGGACTCGCCGGGGAACCCCATGAACAATGCGCGGGCGAGCTTGTCGGCCTGGATATCGGTCCGGGCATCCTCCTTGCGAGCATCGGCGAACGACTGGGCGCGGCCTTCCCAGACGGGCGACTGATCGGCGCTGCGCTTGATCGTCACCGACAGCTCGGAGACGAGGATCGCGGTGCTGCCGCCGCCGCCGATCGGGAAGCCGACCCCGCCGCCGAGCCCGACGCCACCGCCGCCGCCGCGACGACCACCGCCACCGCTGAAGCCGCCGCCACCGATGCCGATGCTGATCGGCGACTGCTTGGGCGGCCCTGCCTGCGTGGTGCGGGTAAAGCCTACGGTGGCGACCAGCAATGGCTTGGCCCCGGGCGCGGGGACGCTGTAGCCGGCCTGGAGCAACTGACCCTGCACGGCGGCGGCGTAGGTCTTGAACTCGATGCTGGCCGGGCCGCCGGCGGTCAGCGGCTGGACGGCGATGGTGCCGCGGTCGATCGGCTCGCCGAGATGATAGCGCAGCACCTCGGTCGGCGGCAGCGACGGGCCGGTCGCGCACGCGGTGAGGGGATGCGCTTGCCAGCGCCAGGACCAGGATCGAACGAACCGCCATCGGGACTTCCTTAGAATGTTGCGCTATAGTAACGCTCCGACCAGCCGAGTGGGTTCCCGGATGGTAGGAGCGTGTCCGTTGCTTGACTTGGACACACCCCGCCATTAGGCGATCCCGTCTTTCCGCACACCTAGATTTGAAAAGAAGCGAATCGATCATGAAGATCCGCAATTCCCTGAAGTCGCTCAAGGATCGTCACCGCGATAACCGCGTGATCCGTCGTCGTGGCCGTACCTACGTCATCAACAAGACCAACCGTCGCTTCAAGGCACGCCAGGGCTAACGCCCTGATTACCGCCGTCATTTTCGACGTCGGTCGTGTTCTTTACGACTGGGATCCCCGGATCCTGTACGAGCGCCTGATCGATGACGATCGGGCGCTCGACGCGTTCCCTGCGCGACGTCGTGACGATCGACTGGCACTTCCAGCACGACGCTGGCCGCGACTTCGCCGACACCTCGGCGGAGCTTGCCGCGTTGCATCCTCAGCATGCCGAGCTGATCGCCGCCTGGGGGGCCGCTATTCAACGAGAGCATCGGTGCGCGAATCGCCGGGATGCAGGAGATCGTCGAGGAGCTGGACGCGGCCGGCGTACCGCTGTTCGCGATCACGAACTTCAGCCACGAGTTCTGGCCACCCTTCCGTGCGCGTGAAGCGCATCTGTTCGACCGGTTCCGCGACGTCGTCGTGTCGGGCGAGGAGAAGATGGTGAAGCCCGATGCGCCGATCTATCGGTTGGCGCTGGAGCGATTCGGGCTGGCGGCGGCGGAGGCTGTGTTCGTCGACGACAATGCGGCGAACGTGGCGGCGGCGCGAGCGCTGGGGATCGAATCGGTGCTGTTTACGGACGCGGCGGATTTTCGCGCGCGGTTGGTCGAGCTGGGGCTTCCGATCGCGGCCTGACCTGCCGACATCTGTATCAGAGATTGTTTCCCCGCGAAGGCGGGGACCCAGACTGGGCTCCCGCCTTCGCGGGAGAACAAGGAAGGGATTACTGCCCTCCCCTATCGGCAATCACTGCTCCAGCGAGATCGATTGGCGCAGGTTCGCCACCGCCGTCTCCTGATCCGCGACGGGCGCTTCCGGCATCACGCCGCCCTCGAAATCGTCCGTCACCGTCACCGTCGTCCCCAGCGTGGTCACCCCGAACAGCTGCTTGGCGAAACCGAGCGGCACGCGGATGCAGCCGTGCGATGCGGGGAAACCTGGGTTGCGGCCTGCATGGATCGCGATGCCGTCCCAGGTCAGCCGCTGCATGAACGGCATCGACGCATCGTCGTACAGGCTCGACTTGTGGACCGCGTTCTTCTGCAGGATCGGGTAGGTGCCGACCGGCGTATCCTTGCCATCCTTGCCGCTGGAGATCGTGGTCGCCGCGATCATCGTCGACCCGCGATAGACGAACGCGCGCTGCTCCTGCAGGCTGACGACGACGCTGACGGGCTCGCTGGAGCCATTGTCCTTCCAGACGAACTGGTTGGGCGAGAGTTCGGTCGCGGCCTGTTCGATCGGCATCGTGGCGATGGCGGCGGCCGATGCGGCCTGCGCGGGGTTTGCGCCCACCAGAATCGCAAAGGTCAGCCCCATTGCCATGAACGACCGCGCCGTCCCGTTCGCCATCTTGCCCATCGTCGCGTCCGTCCTCGAATCCCGATATTTTCGCCCAACGCGCGATTCTCGAAAACGTGCCGTCGGAGGATTGAGTCGACGAACCGACCCCAAGCCGGGGTAGTTTGAGGGAACGGACCCACAACCAGTGGAAATGGTTGCAGAATATTCACGGAAAATCGGCTATAGGATGTTCCAAGAAACGGGGCAATTTCGGGAAAATCGATGCACGACGAGCAAAGTCTTGTGCGCGAACGACGCGCGCTTCTGAAGAATGGTTTGGTATTGGCGGGGGCTTTGGTGGTGCCGGGGGCGGTGTCGGCGACGACGCGTCTCGGACGTCCGCTGACCGCACGTGATTTGAAGCCGATGACGCAGCCACCGCTGCCGCGCACGACGGTTGCACTGACGTCGCCCAAGGTGGTTCGTCCCGACCTGCTGCGTCAGGCGATGGCGTCGCTGAGCCGTCACGGCAGCCGCATCCAGCATCACGACCGCATCGCGATCGCCGATTTCGCGGCGCCGTCGGGCAAGCCGCGCTTCCACTTCATCGATCTCGCCAGCGGGCGCAGCACGTCGTTGCTGGTCGCGCACGGCAGCGGCTCGGATCCGGCGCATACCGGGTATCTTGAGCGCTTCTCGAACCGCTTCGGCTCGAACGCCTCGTCCGAGGGCGCGTTCGTCACCGACGATTATTATGTCGGCAAGCATGGCCGCTCGCAGCGCCTGATCGGTCTCGATCCGACCAACGACAACGCGCTCGATCGTGCGATCGTCGTGCATTCGGCGTGGTATGCGAACAAGGACATGATCGAGAGCCACGGCATGCTCGGTCGTAGCCAGGGGTGCTTCGCCGTCGGCGAGCGCGATCTGGACCAGGTGTTCGCACGGCTTGGTGCCGGTCGGATGATCTACGCCGCCAAGGTCTGAAATACCGGCCCGGACCGCGCTACTCCGCGGTCTGGGCCATGCGGCTCTGCTGCATCCTCCGGCGGGCGCGCCTGACGCCGCCGATGAGTCCCGACCACAACAGCGCTTCGACGCCGGCATAGCCGAGCCCGAGATGATCGGGGCGCACGGCCAGCACGTCTTGCAGGCTGACCGTCCCGGCGCGTAGCCCCTGCCCGGCCGATATCGCCCCAGCGCCGTGCAGTCTCCCAGCGGATCAGGCGGATGTCATGCGCGGAACAGTCGTGCCTCGCCAGGAAGTCGGCCTGGATCACGCTCAGTGCGCTGCCCAGTGTCGCCAGCGCGGCGCGATCGGGGACCGGGCGCTTGGCCATGTTGTGCAGCATGATCAGGCGCGCAATCCGCTCCGCGCGATCGTCGAACAGCCGGGCATAGCGTTCGGTCAGGACGCGGACCGAAGCGGCTTCCATCGTATCGACGAACCGCTTCGAGACGCCGCCGGGGTGGACGCGGTACAGCACCAGCGCCTCGTCCAGCCGCGCGATCGCGCCGAAATGCTGGATCCGCTGATACAGGTCGAAATCCTCGGCATACAAGAGCTCTGGCCGGGTCACCGGGTCGAGCTGTCGTGCCACCTCGGTCCGCATCATCGTCGACGACCAGACCAGCGGGTTCTCGATACAGGTGAGCCATGCGACCAGCGCGGGCGTGGTGGTCGGCGCATAGCTGGACGGGCCGACCACGCCGGCAGTCAACAGTTCGGCGGCGGTGCCCAGCAGGACGGTGTTTGGATGCGCGTCGAGATACGCCACTTGCCACTCGAAGCGATCGGGGCGGCAGATATCGTCATGGTCGAGCGCGGCGATGTAGCGGCCGCGTGCTTCTGCGAAGCCGCGGTTGCGGGCGAGCACCGGGCCGCCGTTCTTCGCCATCTGGACCAGTCGCACGCGGGGATCGCGCCAGGCGCGCACCACCTCGCGCGTGTCGTCGGTCGAGCAGTCGTCGACGACGATCACCTCGAAATCGGTGAAGGTCTGGGCTTGCAGGCTGGCGAGCGTTTCCTCGATCAACCCGGCGCCATTATACGCGGCCATGACCACGCTGACGACGGGGCTAACGGCGGGGCTCACGACGGGATCGCCCGTTCGATCGTCCGACGTCACGCTGCTGCCAGTGCCTTCGATGCCATCACCTGATCGATTATCATCAACCCCACGTCGTTCTGCCAGAGCCATAAGCCATTGGCCTGCCCGGAGAAACTGGATTCGCCACCGAGAGCACCCCAGGGCACGAAGCCGGCGGCCAAGCCAAGCCCGTACAGGCCGGGGATCGGTGCGCCCTGATCGTCGACGATGCGGCAGTGGCGGTCGACCATCGGCTTTCCGTCATGCGCGGCCAGCGGTATCTGCGCGCCGTCGCGGTCGGCGATCGGCATCGCGATCGGTCGATAGCCTAGCGCCGCGATGACGAGGTCGGCTTCCGCGATTGCCGCCCGTGCGACCGCATCGTCGTCGCCCGTGATCCGGTGCAGCGCCACGCGGGGATCGGGTACGCGGCCGTCTATACCGAGCATCCGCAGCACGAGGTCGCGCGCTTCGAGGCGGAAACCGGCGAGGCGGTAGACGAACCCCGACACCGGACAGATGTCGTCGGCGCCGAAATCGGTGAACCCCTCGGCATGCGCGGCCTCGACCGAATGATAGAAGGGGCGGAGCGGCTTGCGGTGCAGGAGCGTGATCGCCCCGGCCCCCAACGGCAGCGGAGGCTGGCTCTTCAGCAACAGCGCGATCGTGGTCAGCGCGCTGGTCGAACCGCCGATCACCGCGATCTTCGGCGCGCGCTTGCCGGTCAGGATATCGGCAACCTTCTCGAACCCGCCGGTCGTCAGCACGTCGTCGGACTGGAGCAGGCGTCCGCTCGCCAACTCCATCAGGCCGGCGCCCGCGACCCGCTGCGTGGCGAGCCGGTCGAGCGGCTGGTGACCGCCCGTCGCGACGACGATGTTGCGCGCGAGCTGCTCGAAGACATGGCCATCGGCGAGGCGGCGGACCTGTACGCTCCACAGGCCGTCGCCGACGCGTTTCGCGCCCAGTGCCTCGTGCCCGGTCAGCACGACGCCGCCATTGCCGCGAACGATATCGGTCAGCCGGTCACCGGTCGCGCGCAACAGCGGCCCGACCTCGGTCAACGGCACGCCCAGCGCGCCCCTCATGCGCCGCAACCGCGCGTCCGGCGGGGTGATCGACCAGCCGCGCGAGTTCGGGATGCACATTGTCGCGCACCGCGGTCAGGAACGTCTGCGCGGTCGAGTCGGAGGTGATCGCATAGCGACCGAGCCGCCCGCCGCCGATCGCATTGCCGCGCTCGATCACCATCAACCCCGACGCCGCGAGATCGGGGAGCAGGCCGCGCTTGGTCGCCGACGTCAGCATCGCCGTCCCCGCGGGGCCGCCGCCGATCACGATGACCGAGGCGATCTTGCCGTTCGCACCGCGCACCGACGCACGCCGGTCGAGCGGCCGGACGATCGCCGCACACGCGTTGGCGAGCGCTTCCGCGGCACGTCGCGCGTCTGCGACCGACATCGCATCGGTGATCGGGAGCGACAGCATCCGCCCGGCGATCTTGTCGGCGACCGGGGTCGGCTCGATCATCGCGGTCGCCTGGAACCAGGGCTGCTCGCCGAGATGCGGGCTGAAATAGCGGCCGCAACCGACGCCGTCCGCCTCGATCGCCTCGACGATCGCGTCGCGGTGGTGGGCGATGTGCTCGGGGAGCAGCACCGGCATGAATTGCATCGAGCGACGCCGGCCCGATACCGCCTGGAACTGGAAATCGGGGAGCGTGGCGCGGTAGGTTTCCTCGAGCACGGCGCGGTGGTCGGCGATTCCATCGATCTCGGCCAGCTTGGTCTGCGCCATGATCGCGGTGATCTCGGGCAGCTTGGCGTTGATACCGGGCAGCGTGGCGTTGCGGCTGCCCTCGAACCCGAAATTGCCCATCGACCGCAGCGTCGCGATCAGGTCGACGTCACCGCTGTGGATCAGGCCGCCCTCACCCACCGCGAACGTCTTTGTCGCGTGCATCGAATGGACGACCGCGAACGGCGCGCGCGCGCCGAACCCGAGCCCCGAATCGTCGAGAGTGCCGAGCGACGAGGCCGCATCGATCACGATTCCGACGCCGTAGCGCCGCTGGAAATGCACGTAGCGGTCGAGGTCGATCGCGTTGCCGAACGTTGCATAGGGCACGACCACGCCGATCCGCTCGCCGTGGCGTTGGAGCAGCCGCTCCTCCTCCAGCGCGCACGCGCCCCAGTCGTTTGCGTCGATGTCGCATACCAGCGGCGTCAGCCCCGCCCATGCCGCCGCCTGCGCGGTCGCGGCGAAGGTGAGCGCGGGCATCAGCGCGAGCGTGCCCTGTTTCGGGTTCAGCCCGCCGGTCCGCATCCCCGACGCGTGGCGGATCGCGAGCATCAGCCCGAGCGTGGCATTGCCGACGGCGAGGCTGGCGCCGTGGCCGCCGAAGAGTTTATCGGTGACGCCGGCCTCGAACGCGCGAACCTCGGGGCCGTTGTTGCTGAACACGCCCGACGCCTCGACACGGCGCAGCGCATCGAGGTGCTCGCTCAGCCGCGGCGGGTTCGGCGCGATCAGGGGGAGGCGTTTCATCGGCGATCCGGTCTGTTGTGCCGCAGACCTATGATCCACGGCCTCCTAAGAACCAGTTACGCTGCCACATTACGATGGATGCAGGGCGATGTTTTTCCTTACATCATCCCGGCACGTGTCCGGGATGATGCAAGACTAATCAACGTATTAGCGGAAGGCTGATGTAACTTTCGTCGGGTCCGGCGACCGTCACCTTCTGCGTCGCCTTCACGTAATCCTTGGGTTGCGCGAAGAAGATGTTCGGGACGAAGGTCTGCGGGTTGCGATCGTAGAGCGGGAACCAGCTCGACTGGACCTGCACCATGATCTTGTGACCCGGCAGGAAGACATGGTTGGTGGTCGGCAGCGCGAACTTGTATTTCAATGGCACGTTCGCCGCGATCGGCTTGGCCACGGCCAGGCTCTCACGATAGCGGCCGCGGAAAATGTCCATCGCGACCGACAATTGATACCCCGCCATCGCCTTGTCGCCGGGATAAACGTCCGGATACACGTCGATGAGCTTCACCACCCAGTCGCTGTCGGTGCCGCTGGTCGAGGCGGTGAGGTTCACCTCCGGCACGCCCGCGATCGTGGTCGGCGTGGTAAGCGCGTCGGTGGTGAAGGTCAGCACGTCGGGACGGCCGGAAACGGCGCGCTGGTCGTCGACCAGCCACTGTTTCCAGGTCGATCCGCTCGCATAGGTCGGCAGCGTCGGGCGCACGCGGTAGCTGACCGGCGTGGCCGGATCGGAGATATAGTCCGCGGTCGTCGCCGCGCCGCCAGCCGCCTGGAAGCCGAGCGCGCCACCGGGCTTGAGGTATAGCGGCGTGCCAGCCGCGGATGCGGTCGGCCACTTGTCGAGCCTCTGCCATTCGTTGCGGCCCGACTGGAACATCGTCACGGGCGCGACGTCCATCGCCGGCTGGTCGCTCTCCAAATAATGCGCCAGGAACGGTGCGAGGACGTGCCAGCGCCACCATTTGGCGGTGTCGGCATCCCATTTGATCGCGCCCAGCGCACTGCCGTCGCGTACCTCTTGGCCGTGATACCAGGGGCCCATCGACAGATAGACCATGTCGTTGGCGGTGTCCTTGGGCTCCAGCGCGCGATAGACAGCGGGCGCACCGTAGATGTCCTCCTGATCCCACAGGCCGCCGACGATCAGCGTCGGTACCTTGAGCGGCTGGCCGGCGAGCACGGTGTCCATCGCCTGGGTCGACCAGAACGAATCATAGGCGGGATGCTGCGTGATCTTGCGCCAGAAGCCGAGCTGCTCCAGTCCTTGCGCCTTGCCGATCGCGCCGGCCGAGCCGCCCTTGAGGTAATAGTCGTAATCGTCGGCGGTGTCGGTGATCCACGGCGTGCCGGCGTCCTTGGTCGCCTCCTGGCCGAGGACGTAAGGCATCATGCCCTCGCGGAAGGCGCCGTTGTGGAACCAGTCGTCGCCGCGCCAGCCATCGACCATCGGGTTCATCGGCACCGAGACCTTCAGCGCCGGATGCGGATTGATCAGCGCCATCAGCGGCAGGAAGCCGTCATAGCTGATCCCGCTGATGCCCACGCGGCCGTTCGATTCGGGGACGTGCTTCACCAGCCAATCGATCGTGTCGTAGGTGTCGGTCGAATCGTCGGTCTTGGTCGGGTTCTGCGCAGTCCCGGCGCGCGCGGGGTTCATCATGTAGATGCCCTCCGAAGCGTGCATCCCGCGGACGTCCTGGATCACGCGGATATAGCCCGCCGCGGCGATCACGTCGCCCGCGCCGTCGCCGTGTTCGAGGATGCCGGCATAGGTGCCGCTGTCGACCTTGGTCTGGCCGTCGGCATCATAGGGCGTGCGCGTCATCAGGATGCCCGCGTCCTTCGCGCCCTTCGGCACGATGATGACGGTGTGGAGCTTGACCCCGTCGCGCATCGGGATCTCGACGACCTTGCGCACATAGTCGTAGCCGACGTCGCGCGGCGCCATCTTCGCGGGGCGTTCGTCGTAATTCTGTGCGGTCGCGGGGGGTGGTTGTCGCGGTAGCCAGCGCGGCGAGCGCGCAGGCGGCAAACAGACGGGTCGTGGATTTCATTTTCTTCTTCCTTCCCTCCCGGACTGAAAAAGAAAAAGGCCCGCCTTTCCGTGTGGAAAGACGAGCCCCTCTCGTAGCAATTCAGGCGATCAGGCCGTCCGCGTGCCGGTCAGCGGGAAGCTGCCAAAGGCGCCGGCCGCGACGCTGCCCTTGAGAACGTCGTCCTCGACGGTCGCCTTGCAGTCGAGCGTCATCGGCATCGGCACGGTCATGCTTTGCTTCCAGGTGATCGTGTCGCCATCGACGTCACCGGTGACGTCCATGCCGCCCATCGCGCCCGACACCGCACCGGTGAAGGTGCTACCGGTGCTGTTCACGGTCAGCGTCATCTTCTGGTCGCCCAGCGGCGACTTGACTACGCAATCCCAGCTGCCATCGACGTTTGCCATTGCTCTCTCTCCTGAAATCATTTGGCGCCGGCTACCGACGCCGCGGGAATGACCTCGACCGGGAGGCCGATGCTGTCAAGCTGCGGGCGCACCGTCTTCGCATCGCCGACCACGACCCAGATCGTCTTCTTCGGGTCGAGCGCCTGCTGGATCGCGGTGTTGAGTTGCGGCAGGTTAAGGCCCTGGTATCGCTGCGTGATCGTCGCGTAGTAATTGTCGGGCCGCTTGAGCAGATCGTTCTGCTGCATCGCCCCCAGAACCGCGTCCGACGTCTCGAAATTACCCGAAAGCGAGCGGATCGCGCCGTTTATCGCACGATCGAACTCTGCCTGGGTCATCGGCTCCTTGCCGAGGAACCCGCCAATATCGCTGCGCAGTGCGGCGATCGACGGGCCGGTCTGGTCCGCCTGCACCGGTGCCGACAGGATGTACGGCGCGGCGTTTTCCGACTGCTGGAAGCGACCCGAGACGCCGTAGGACCAGTGCTTGCTCTCGCGCAGGTCCATGTTGACGCGGCCGAGGAAGCTGCCGCCGAGCGCATCGTTCGCGGTTGCGATCGGCAACAGGTCCTGCGTGCCCTTCAGCCCGGTCGGAACGCCTGCGATGATCAGCGACTGCGGGCTGTCCGGCCGGTCGATCAGCACGATCTTCGGCGCGGACGGCGTCACGGTCGCGGGGAACGCCTTCACGCCCGCCGCGCCGGTCGGCCGCCATGTTCCGAAGCGCGCATCGAGCGCCGCCTTCACCTCGGCGAGCGGACGATCGCTGACGACGAAGATCTTCGCCTTGTCCGGCCGCAGCCACGCCAGCTGGAACGCGACCAGATCGGCACGGGTCAGCGCCGCCACCGCCTGCGGATCACCACTGCCCTGCGCCTTGGCATAGGGCGAGTTCGGCCCGAGCAGCGGCGGCAGGACGCGCGTCGCCAGCCCCCTGCGGGCTGGTCAGTTCCTGCGCGATCTGCGCGAGTTGCTGGTTCTTGACGCGCGCGACCTCGGCATCGGCGAAGGCCGGGTTCTGCGCGATGTCGGCGAGCAGGTCGACCGCAGGCGCGAGGTTCGCGCTCGGCACCTGCAGCGACAGGAAGGTCCGGTCGTTCGACGCACCCGTACCGATTTCCGCCCCCAGCCGCTCCTTGGCTTCGGCGAGCGCGACCGAATCGCGGGTCGGCGTGCCCTCGTCCATCATCGACAGCGTCAGTTGCTGCGTACCCAGCTTGCCGGGGACGTCCGCCGCGACGCCCGCATCGAAGCTGAGCACCGCCTGCGTGACGGGTACTGCCGTGCGCTGTGCGTAGACCAGCTCGATACCGTTCGCGAGGCGGGTACGCTGGACCGCCGGGAAGCTGAGGCCGGCAACGGTGCCGACGCCGGGCAGCGGCCCGCGCGTGCCTTTGAACGGCACGTCCGCGGCGGGCGGCACATCGACCTTGGGCGGCACGACCGCGTTGGCATAGGCATCGCGCGGTCCGGGCACGACGGTCAGCGAATAGGCCGGGCGCGACAGCCACTTCGCCGCGGCGGCCTTCACGCTCGCGGGCGTTTCGGCTGCAAGCTGCAACAGCTGTTTCTTGTAGAAGCCCGGATCGTTCGAATACAGCGCGCCCTCGGCCAGCGTCACCGCCTTGCCGCCGAACCCGCCGACGGACTCCAGTCCCTCCATCGTGCTGGCCGCGGTCGTCGTCGCGACGCGGCTGACCTCGTCGGCGGTCGGCCCGTTCTTGATGAAGTCCGCCATGATCTCGTCGATCCGCTTCGACACGAGCGCGGGGTCGACGCCCTGCCGGACGATCGCGCGGATGCCGAACATGCCGAGCTGGCTGAAGCTGCGGTTATAGGCGGAGATGCTGACGACGAGCTTCTCCTTCTTGACCAGCGCGGTGTCGAACCGGCTGCTGGCGAGGCCGCCGAGCACGCCCGCCGCGACGTCGAGCGCGGTGCCGTCCTTGTCGTTCAGGCCGGGCACCACCCAGTTGCGGCTGACCATGACGGCGGCGACGCGGTCCTTGATCGTCTCGCTGACCGGCGCCGGCAGGGTCGGGATCGGCGCGGGCGGAACGATGCTCTCGGGGCCCTTCGGGATGCCGCCGAAATACTTCTCCGCGAGCCGCTTGGCGGTCGCCGCATCGACGTCGCCGGCGAGTACCAGCACCGCGTTGTTCGGGCCGTAATGATCCTTGAACCAGTCCTTCACCGTCTGCAGCGAGGCGGCATCGAGATCCGCCATCGAGCCGATCGTGGTGTGGCCGTACGGGTGATCCGCGGGGAACAGCCCCTCGGTGATCTTGTACTGGGTCAGGCCGTAGGGCTGGTTGTCGCCCTGGCGCTTCTCGTTCTGGACCACGCCGCGCTGCTCGTCGAGCACGCCCTGCGTGATCGCGCCGGTGAGATAGCCCATGCGGTCGGATTCGAGGAACAGCGCGCGATCGAGTGCCGCGGTCGGCACGGTCTCGAAGTAATTGGTGCGATCGAAATAGGTGGTGCCGTTGAAGTCGGTCGCGCCGACCTGCTTCAGCGGTTCGAAGAAGTCGCCGGGTGCGTTCTCGGAGCCGTTGAACATCAGATGCTCGAACAGATGCGCGAAGCCGGTCTTGCCCTTGGGCTCGAACTTCGAGCCGACGTTGTACCAGACCGACACGGCCACCACTGGCGCCTTGCGATCGGTGTGCACGACGACGCGCAGGCCGTTCTTCAGCGTGAACTGCTGGTAGGGAATGTCGACCGACTTGACGAGATCGGCAACCGGCGCAGGCTTTGCCGCGGGAGTTGCTGTGCGCTGGCCCTGACCGAATGCGGGCGAGACGAGAGCAATTGCGGCGACGCCGGCAAGCGCGGTCATTTTCAAAGCCATATGCGAACATTACCCCGTGTTTCAGAATGATATCGTCGCAGCATAGCCACGCTTTGTCGCCGGGCAACAGATAGATACGTCGAGTTTCGAGGCGATCCGCGCTGGTACGCCGGGACGGCTCACAGGTATCGCCACCACCAGCCGGTATGGGTCCGTTTGAACCGCCCGAACCACCGGCACGCGAACCAGCAGGGCACGGCAGCGGCGGCGGCAACGAGCCAGATCGAGGCGACGTTCGGAACGCTGACCAGCCCCTTGATCGCACCGCCCGTCACCGCACCGGTCAGGCTGTTCACGCCGTGGAGCAGGAAGAGGTGCAGGATGTAGAAGAACAACGGCGCCGATCCGAACACCACGAGCACGCCGTTCAGCCGCGCCGATGTGCGCTCGAACGCCGCCAGAAGCAGCATGCCGATGCCGAGCGTGAGCAGGATGAAGTCCGCGGACGGCGGATATTTGGTGAGGTTGAGAACGCTCATGATCGTCGCGAGCGGCGTCGTGCCAACCTGCCACGGCAGCGGTTCGCCGTAGCCGTTGAGCGCGCGCAGTACCGCGAACAACGCGAGCGCCGCAGCGCCGGTCACCATCAGGCGGCGACGACGAACATCGCGGTCGATTTGCCGCGCGAACCACGGCCCGATCGACCAGCCGAGCGCGATCACGCCGATCCAGGGCAGCAACGGGTAGGACGTGCGCGCCCGCGCGCCGAACGGCAGGTCGATGAACCCGCGGTCGTGCAGCATGCTCCAGGCGACATAGCCCGGCTGGTCGGGTGTGAAAATGATCGGATCGAGCAGATTGTGGCCCAGCACGATCGCCAGCCCGAGGACGAGCACGGCGATGCGCGGAAGATGGACCAGTGCCGCCAGGGCGATCATCGCCAGCCCGATCACCCAGATCACCTGGAGATAGACGATTGCGGGGGCGGGATCGAACGACCAGGCGAAATTGACGACCGTCACTTCGAGCGCGACGAGAAACAGCCCGCGCTTCAGCAGGAACGACGACACCGCTGCCCTGCCGCTGCCAGCATCTTCGCCGCGCGAGTCCGCGTACAACGATGCCGCGAGCCCGGTCAGCAACACGAAAACGGGCGCGCACAGATGCGCCGTGAGCCGCGTGAAGAACAGGGACGGCGGCGTCGCCGGCAACGCCATCGGGTCGCTCACCTGCATGTGGTAATAAAAGAGTTCGCGGGTGTGATCGACGAGCATCAGCAGCATGACGAACCCGCGCAGCGCATCGACCGAGACGATCCGCGACCGCTTGGCCTGCGCGCCCGCCGGAGCTTGCGCATGGGTATCGGACGCCGAGGCTGGCGTTCCGGCGACGCCGGGTATCGGACTGAAAACGGTTGACAAGATCGAAGCACCTCCGCCAATCGCGATGTTACATCATCACAGAGAAGGCAACATTTTTTGTCGACGCGTCCACGATCGATCGCCTTCGCGAGCATTTTTCTGCTGCTCGCCTGCCCCGTTACCGCCGAAGCGCAGGACAAGACCGACCGCGAGCCGGAGCGCGAGGAACGACGGGCCGATGGCGAGGCCGAGACGATCGTCGTTCTCGGCACGCGCAGCACACGGGCGGATCGCACCCTGTCGTCGGACCTCGCCACCGAACGCATGTCGCAATCCAGCCGCTCGCTCGAACGCGACCTGCTCACCGCGGCGGGGACGTACCGGCTCGGCGACGCGCTCGAACTCGTCAGCGGCGTCAGCAACCAGAACAACCGCGGCGGCTTTCTCGACAATTTCGCGATCCGCGGTTTCCTCGGCACGCCCGACGGCGGCGCCGAATATTATGTCGACGGGTTCCTCGCCAATCGTGGCCTCGCGCCGCCCCGCGATCCGGCGACGACCGAGCGGATCGAGGTGTTGAAGGGCCCGGCCGGCGCGCTGTTCGGCGACATCGATCCGGGCGGCCGCGTCAACATCGTCAGCAAGACGCCGCGCTTCACGCCGGGCACGACCGCGACGTTCACCTATGGCTCGTTCGACACGCGCCGGGTCGAGATCGACGCGACGGGTCCGCTGTCCGACACGATCGCGGCGCGGATCGTCGTCGCCACCGAGGACAGCGATGGCTGGCGCGATTTCGTGCCGTTGCGCCGCCGCGTCGTCGCGCCCCTCGCTGACCTGGGCGCCGCGCGATGGCCTTCGGCTGACCTATGTCGGCGAGATCACGCGGTTCGATGCGCCGTTCGATCGCGGCATCCCGGCGATCGGCGGCGACGCCAACGCGCTGCCACGGTCGCGCTTCTACGGCGAGCCCGGCGACGGCATCACGCGGTTTCGCAACAAGCGTCATCAGCTGACTGGCGAGGCGCGGCTCGACGACCGCATCTCGCTCAACGGCGGCGTGGCCTGGCGGACGGGATCGCTGCGCGGGTTCTCGTCCGACCAGTCGCGGCTCGTCGGCGGCCAGACGCTGTGGCGCCAGCGACGTGCGCGCGACTACACCGTCGACGATCTGTCCGCGCGGCTGGAACTGACCGGACGGTTCGGCGCGCACCGTGCCAGCGTCGGCGTGAAGGGCTATACGCTCGACTATCACGAGGGGCTGTTGCGGCGGAACCCGACTGCGGCCAACCCGTATGCGATCGACGTGTTCGCGCCGGTGTACGGCGGGCAGGCGCTGCCACTGGCGCCGTTCACGGACAATGACGAGACGCGGCGGTCCGCCACGCTGTACGCGCAGGACATGTGGGACGTGACCGATCGGTTCACGCTGACCGGCGGCGTCCGCTTCGATGCGTATCGCCAGCAGATCCGCAACAACCGGACCGGCGTGGTCGGGCGAACGGTCGACGAGCCGGTGAACTTCCGACTTGGTGGCCGATACGCGCTGAACGACGTCTTTGCGGTCCATGCGAACTGGGGCGAGAGCTTCCTGCTCAACTCGGGCACGGGGCGCGACAACCAGGGCTTCTCACCCGAACGCGGCAAGGGGATACGAGATCGGCGCGACCGCCGCCCTGCCGGGCGTCGACGTCGCGGTGACGTATTTCGACATCGCCAAGCGCGACATCCTGACCAACGATCCGGTCGACCCGAACTTCCTCGCGCCGGTCGGCAAGCTGTCGAGCAAGGGGATCGAGTTCGACGCGTCGGTGCGCCTGGCGAAGCGCTGGCAGGTCGTCGCGAACTATGCGTGGACGCGCGCGCGGACCGACGACAGCATCTTCGCGACCGACCGCGTGTTGAACGTGCCCGAACATGCCGCGACATTGTTCGCGATCGGGCGCTTCCTCGACGACGGGGGCCGCGGGCCATCGATCAGCGCTGGCGCCAGCTACATAGGCAAGCGGGCGGGCGCGATCGATACAAGCGGGCTCGTCCTGCCCGACTATGTGAAGGCCAAGGCGGCGGTCGAATACGCGGTCTCGCGGCGTCTGTCGGTGCGCGCCGAGGCCGACAATCTGTTCGACGCCCGGTTCGCGCAGAGTTCGTACAGCCCGGTGTGGATCTTCCCGGGGGCACCGCGGACGGTCCGGCTGTCGGTCCGCCTGAGCCAGTGACGCGCGGCGACCTCGTCCCCGTTAGAAGAACAGCTTGCGGATGCTGAGGCGGACGGTGCGGCCGAGCGGGTCGAGATAGTCGGGCTGGTAGGTGTTGGGCACCGTGCCGGTCGCATCGGTGACGCGCTGGCGGGTATTGAAGACGTTGTCGACCGACAGGCTGACGCGCATGCCGCGCAGCCATGGATGCGCCTTCACCCATTCGAGCCGTTGGCCGAGATCGGCGAACAGGCGGGCATTGGCGGTGGCGAGGCCGCCGAAGTTGAGCGTTTCGGGCGCGGCGATCGTGCCGCCGTTGACGCGCGTGCCGGTTGCGTAGTTGGCGGAGATGCGCGCGCCGAGGCCGTTGTTGGTGTAGCCGGCCTGCGCCTCCAATTCGTGACGCGCCTGCCCGCCGCTGTTGCCGATCGCGTCGCCGTTCAGCAAATTCAGGCTCGGGCCGCCGTCTGCGACGAGGACGCGGTCGGTGAAATGCCAGGTGTGGTAAACCGCGAACTGGATGCGGCCACCGGCTTGGCCGCCGCGTCCGCCGAAGCCACGTCCACCGCCGGCTCCGCCGCCGGGACCACCAGCGCCGGGACCACCGGCACGCGCACCGTCGCCGCGTGCGCCCTCACCGCGCGGTCCGTCGCCGCCTGCGCCACCGGGACGACGGAAGCCACCTGGCGGTTGCAGACCCTCGAACGGGTTGGGACCGGTGCCGGCACGATACGCCTCGAGCTCGCGCTGGATCTTCGACTTGAGCGGCGCGGAGAAGTTGATTCCCCAGCGTAGTTCGGAGCGATCGCTGCGCGCGAAATTGATTGGCCGGCGGTCGACCTGCAGCAAATTGCCCTCTAAATCGCGCCGAAAGCGATCGGGGAATGCGTCCGCGATCGCCGCCGTGACGGCGGGGAACGCCGCGATCGGGTTGTCGACCCGGCTCTCGACATAGTTGGCGGTGATCGAGAGGTCCTTGGCGGACCAGGGCTTCAGGGTCAGCCCGACTTTCTTGACGTGGTTGTTGTCCGCGACCAGCCCGGGGTTGCCGCCGCTGATCGTCGTGACGGTCGCGGTCTCGCCGCGCACGTAATCGAACACACGGACGTTGGGCGTGGTGATCTGTGGATTGCCGAGCTGCTGCGCAGTCGGCGCCTCATCAGTGTCGGTAACCGAGGCGATCACCCGCACACCCTCGATCGGCGACCAGTTCGCACCGTAGCCGAGCGTGGTCAGCGTGCCGAAGTCCGAGAGATGATCCTCGGCAAGGTTGAAGTTCGCCGAGAGCGTGCCGAGGAACGGCAGCACGTTCTTCGAGCGGCTGGTGAGCGGGACGTCGACGTTGATCTGGCCGTTGACCGTATCGCGCGAGACCTGTCCGGGGGTCTCTCTCACGACCTGGTCGATAGTGCGATACGAGCGACTTTTGAAATCGGCGGTTTCGGCACCGAGCTTGATCGTCGTCGAGACTGCGCCGGCGGGTAGCGAGAACAGCGTGCCGTTGGCGACCGCGTCAAGTTCGCCGGTGCTCTGCGTCGCATAGGCGCGGTTGCCTGGCAGTGCACCGAAGTCGCTCGCGCTCAGGCGGCCGAACGGGTTCGCGGTGGGATCGCCGGCGCGGATGCGGGCATTGAAGGCACTCGCGTCGAGGCCCGTCTCGGTGAAGGTCTGCGTGTCGCTGCGGTCGTAATTGCCCGTCACGTTCCAGCGCCACGTGCCGATATCGCCGTTGAGCGTGGTTCCAAGATGCGCGGCGATCGACGAGGTGCGCTGGGTCAGCGGCAGGACGCCGTCGTCTTCGATCGCGCGATTGACGGGCGTGGTGCTGCCGAACGGCGTCAGCGCGACGACGGGCAGGCCGTTGAGGCTGCGGCTGTCGGTCGATTCGAGGCGGCCGTTGATCGTCGCGCCGATGTTGCCGAAGATGTTGCGCGCATAGACGCTGTTCGCGGTGAAGGTGCTGGTCGCGGACTGGAGCGTGCGGAACGGCCGCTGGTCGACGACATTGCCGTCCGCGCCGAGCGCGCTGTTCGCGGTGCGCTGAGGCTGGAGGATGTCGCGCTGCGATTCGGTGAGCGGCTCGCTCGACGTGTATTCGACGTGCAGGTTGAGCCGGCGATCGCGCGCGATGTTGAGCATGTCGAGCGAGCCCTTGGGGGTGTTGCCGCCACCCTCGGTCGCCTGCGTGTCGACCGCCTCGGCGGTAACCGCGCGGAAGCGGCGGCGCAGGACGAAGTTCACGACTTTCTGGTCGGCGCGGTAGCCGTATTTGAGCGCCACCTCCTCGGGGGAGGATCTCGACGCGCTGGATCGCCTCGGTCGGGATGTCGCGGATCTCGCTGAAGCTGGAGATGCGGCGGCCGTTGAGCAGCACGACCGGCGCGCCGCCGCTGCCGCGACCGCTGGTGGTCTGCGGACTGAGTTCGTTGAGCAGGTCGGAGACGGTGCTGACGCCGTAGGATCGGATCTCGGCCTGGCCCAGCGTCTGGTCGGGTGGGATGTCGCCGATCACCGCGCCGGGGAGTTTGCGCGAACCTGTGACGACGATCTCCTCGGATTCTGCGCCCCTCGTCCTGCTCGGGCGCTTGTGCGGCGGGTGCGGCGGCGGGACGCGAGGGTGCCTGTTGCGCGGCCACCATTGCGGGCATGCTCACTGCCAGAACCAGACCCAAACTGCGCATACCCGTTCCACCCCGATGATCGAGCATGCCGATTAGGCGGCAATTGTCGCAGGATTGTGCCGGTTCGGCGGTGCTTCCGTCACAAGCGCGGCTTATCGCGACATATGCGCTTCCATCTCCTCCAGCGGCACGCCCTTGGTCTCGGGGAAGTACAGGAACACGGTGACGAACTGGACCGCCATCATCGCGGCGAAGAACAGGAACGGCGCGCCTGCCGACCATGCAGCGGCTACGGGGAAGACCTGCGCGATCACTGCGTTCCAGCCCCAGTGACTCGACGAACCGATGCTCGATCCGCGCGCGCGGACGTTCTGCGGGAAGACCTCCGAGATATAGACCCAGATCACCGCACCCGAGCCCGGCGCGAAGAACATGATGAAGACGATCAGCGACGGCAGCAGCAGCCAGTTGGGCAGGACTCCCAATAGCGCCAACCCGCCGACGGTGAGCGCTGCGGTCATGCCCGCCGACCCCCAGAGCAGCAGCGTGCGGCGGCCGATCCGGTCGATCAGCAGCATGCCGAGCAGCGTGAAGACCATGTTGGCGACACCGATCATCACCGCCTGGAGATCGGGCGAGAGGCTGCCGCCGGACGCCTTGAAGATGTCGTTCAGGTAATAGAGGAACGCGTTGATGCCGCTGAACTGGTTGAACATCGCGACCAGGAAGGCGAGCGTGATCGGCTTGCGGTGGCGCGTCCAGGACAGCGACGCATCGCCCTTCGGCGCATCAAGGTCCGCGCGCGCGACGTCGGGGCTCATGCCGACCAGCGCGAGCACCTGCTTCGCCTCGACGTCGCGGCCCTTGGCGAGCAGCCAGCGCGGCGAATTGGGGATGCGGAAGAGGAGCGCGAAGAACACCAGCGAGGGCGCCGCGACGATGCCGAGCTTCCACCGCCACTCGACGTCGCCGAGATCGAGCGAACCGATGACCGCGTTCGAGACATAGGCGAGCAGGATGCCGAGGATGACGGCGAACTGGAACCCGCCGACCATTTTCCCTCGCTGGGCAGGCGGTGCCAGTTCGGCGATATAGGCGGGCGCGAGCACCGACGAGCCGCCGATCGCGATGCCGTTGATGAAGCGGAAGCCGATGAAGCTGTGCCAGTTCCACGCCAGTGCACAGCCGAGCGCGGTGACGACGTAGAGAAAGGCGAGCATCCGCAGGACGTTTCGGCTGCCGTAGCGATCGCCGAGCGATCCCACGAACAACGCGCCGATCAGCGTACCCCAAAGCGCGGACGAGACGGTGAAGCCGAGCCACGCCTCGCTCAGCGCGAACTTCGCCTTCAGCGCGCCGGTGACGCCGGCAATCACCGCGGTATCGAAACCGAACAACAGCCCGGCGAGCGCGGCGGTGGCGACGCTCGCGATCAGGATCGTGCGGGGCTGCGCGCTCACGAGGCGCCGTCGATGGAAGGAATGATCGTCATCACCGTGTTGTGAACGTTTTATGCGCCTTCGCAAGACCAACGCCGCCCATTTCGATGCGCGAAAACACCCGTTTCCGGTTCTTCAAAACGCATTAACGAATGTGGGGATAGCGCTGAAGCATCGAAACGGGTGCGAGGGATGCGGTGGGTATCGAACATTGTCCGGCAATGACTTCGGGACACGGACTGCGGGGACTGGTCGCCGCGATATTGCTGTATCTCGGGCTTGCCGCGGCCCCGGCGTTCGCGTGCGATATCGCGACGCCATCGACCGCCAGCCTGGGCACCCTGTCGCCTACCGCCGTGACGGGGGCGGGGTTCATCGCGACGACGGGCTCGTTCAAATGTGCGAACGCCAGCATCCTGTCGCTGCTGGCCGCCGACTATCTGCGCGCGACGTTGATAACGACCACCCCGCTGACGCTAACCGCGCCGACCGGAGGGTCGATGAGCTATTCGTTATCCGCCACCGCGGACGGCACCACGCCCTTCGTCGCCAATACCCCCCGATCCTATGTCGAGGGGACGACATTGTCGCTGCTCAGCAACAGCAAGGCCGCGGTGCCGATCTATATCAAGCTCATCAGCGCGGCGGCGCCGCCCGCCGGCATATACGCCGGCAACTTCCAGGTCCGTTGGACCTGGAAATTCTGCAACGGTATCGCAGCCCTGGGTTTATGCCTGTTGGCCGACAACGACCAGGACAGTAAGGTAGCCACCGTCAACGTCACGGTGACCGTCGCCAAGAACGCGGTCGTTACCGTGACACAACGTACGACGTGGGAAGCCTCGGCGACGACCAACAACCCGAAGGCCATTCCCGGCGCGAAGCTGCGCATGACGATGCAGATCCTGAACCCGAATCCGTTCGCGCTGGACAGTAACACGCTCACGTTCACGCTGCCCACGCCAGCCGGCCTGCGCATCGCGCTCGACGGCGACGGCACCAACATCGGCGCGGTCGTGCAAGCTGGCGATACGACCGGCACCACCGGGCTGAAGTTCAAGTATGCCTCGCCTTCGGACCCTGACGACGATGTCGACTTTGCCAGCGGCAACAACGTCTGGGGCTACAAACCCGTCGCGGGCGACTCGGCGACGCAGGGAATGGTCACCGCGGTCCAGTTCAACCCGAAGGGGGCTGATGGCAGCCGGCACGGCCTTTACGATCTCAATACCCTATTCGGTTAACTGATCCGCCGGCGTGTCCGGGGCGCGTGGTGCGGGCACGCCGCCGACGATCTCCATCTTGGTCGCGGTCGAGCCGACTTCGATCCCCGCCTCGCGGAACTGGCGGAGCAGCGTGAACAGCAGTTCGCTGCGCATCGGATAGGCATCGCGCGGGCTCGCCACGTACGCGAAGCAGTTGAACTTCGCGCGGCCGGCGTCGATCGAATCGATGAACACCTTGGGTTCGGGATCGTCGAGCACCTCGTGCTTCTCCGCGAACGCCGCGAACAGCATCGTCCGCACCGCATCGAGATCCTCCTCGAGCGGCACCGAGAATTGCAGCTGGATCCGGCCGATCGGCGCCGCCAGCGTCATGTTCTGGATCGTCTTGGTGATCAGCTCGGAATTCGGCACGATCAGCGTCGAGCGGTCCGCGACCTGGATCTCGGTCGAGCGGACGTTGATCCGCTTCACGTCGCCTTCCATGTTGCCGATCCGGACGAGGTCGCCGATCTTGACCGGGCGTTCGGCGAGCAGGATCAGCCCCGAGACGAAGTTCTGCGTGATCGCCTGCAGGCCGAAGCCGATCCCGACCGACAGCGCGCCGAGCACCACGGCCAGCTTCTCCATCCCGATGCCGAGCGCGCCGAGCGCCCACAGCACCGCGGCGATGATCCCGGCATAGCGCGCGACCATCATCACCGAATTCTGCGCGCCCGCATCCATCGCGGTGGTCGGCAGATAGCTATTCACCAGCCAGTGCTGCAGCCCGCGCATGATCGCGAGCGCGACGAACAGCACCGCGATCGAGCGCAGCACCGCGCCCGGCGAGATCGTGACCTGGCCGATCGTCACGCCGTTCGCGACCGTCCCGAACAGCTCGAACGCCGAGCCGACGCCCGCCCCGAACGGCGCCATGACGGCGCCGACCGCGAGCAGGATCAGCAACAGCCGCAGCGCCGCCGACAGCAGCACGCCAATCTGGTCGACGGTCTTGTTGTCGACCCCGAAACCGCTGTTCGCCGACCGGCCGAGACGGTTGCCGCTCGACAGCAACGTCCGGCACGCGTCGTCGGTGAAGGTCATCATCAGGTACAGCGACGCGCCGACGATCGCGCCCCCACAGCAGCCACGTCGCGACCTTCAGCGCGAAGTTCACATAGCCGATCAGGCCGGCGATCAGCGTCACGAGCAGGACCAGCCAGACCAATGTCGCGACGATCGCCAGCAGCGTGTTGCGCGCGGGCTTGGTCGGGTCGGGCAGCGCGGCGGCGCGGAGACGGCCGAGCGTTACCAGGATCGCGCCGAGCAGGACGATGTGCAGCAATGCGACGACCGCATTGGCCGCGCTCGATGCGGGCGCGCTGATACCGATCAGCGTGTTGGTCGCAATCAGGAGCTGGCCGAAGAAGATCAGCCCGGCCGCCATCCAGGTATAGGGGCGGAGCGCCTGCGCGGCCGGGTCGCCGATCGGCAACAGGCGCCATGTGGACTGGCCGCGCAGCAGCAGCGCGCCGCCGAGCGACGACACGAACGCGCAGAACCATGTGATCCCGACGAAAAGCGCGCCGAACCGGCTCCAGGCGGGCGAGACCAGCCCGGCCCAGCGCAACGACGCGACGATCGCCCAGGCGGCGAGGCCGGGCAGCGCGGTGCCGATCACCACCAGCCACAGCGCGTAGGCCGAGCGGCGCAGGCGACCGCCGGGCGCGTGGTTGGTCGCGTAGCGCCGGCCGACGCCGTGCAGCCAGCGTCGTAGCGGCACGATCAGCACGAGCGCGGTGAGGATCCCGATCAGCAGGCCGGTGCCGGCGCGCATGTCGAACCGCGCGCCGAACTGGCGGATCTCGACATTGGCGAACCGCATCATGCGCGCGGTGTCGCGCGGCAGGTGATCGACGATCGCGGCCCACAATGTCGGCGACAGCGGCGAACCGGTGTTTTCGGACAATTGCTGGCCGAGTTCCTCCGCTTCGGCAGCACCGATGTCGTCGATCTGCTGCTTGGCTTCGATCCCGATGAGGCGCGCGCGCTTGATCGCCGAGTCGATCGCCGACTGGCTCTGCGCGAGGAGCTTGCGTTGCTGGCGGATCTCGAGCGCTTCGACGACGCCGGGAGTGGCGGCACCGAGTTCCGCGACGCGCGCCTGGACCAGCGCCATCTCCGGCGTGAGCGTGCGGACGGCGTCGGCGGCGGTGGTCTGGACGGTTTGCGCGCGGGTACGGAGGGCTTGCCGCGCCTTGTCGTCGCGCGCGGCGGGGGTGGCGTCGTCGATCGCCTGGAGCTCGGTAGAGGCTTGCGTCAGGCTGGCAGCGACGGTCGCGACCTTGGGCTCGTCCTGCGCGATCGCGGGGCGCGCGGTGGCTAGAAGGAGGAGCGCGGCGAGGTAACGGAGGAGGGTCATCCGGGGTGCTGTACAGCGATGGGGCCGGAAACGGGAGGGGGTGGCGTTGGGCTTGGGTCCCGGCACCGCTGCCGCTGTTTTCGGCAAAGCCTCAGGATGAGCGCTTGCCCATCACACGTCCCACCCCGGCGAATGCCGTGGCCCAGTTGGCAAGGTCGCTGTAACGGAGCGCTGGCCTCAATCACCAGCCGCTCCCAACTGGGCCCCGGCCTTCGCCGGGGTGGTGTTAGGGGGACGCGATCCCGCAAACACAGCTGCCGGCCTACCCTTCCTTGTTCTCCCGCGAAAGCGGGAGCCCAGACTGGGTCCCCGCCTTCGCGGGGAAACATAGATGCGGATCGCTCGCCCCACCGGCGCTGGGAGCAACATACGCCCCTTCCCCGTCACCCCGGCGGAAGCCGGGGCCCACCGCACCGCACACTCAGTTCGATCGGGTGTGCAGAACGGTGGATGCCGGAACAAGCTCGGTATGACGGGGCGGGACGCGCTTTCGGAAGGCAAATCAGACCGCGCGTCGTCAGTCCAGCTCGAGGATTACCTGATCCACCGCGAGGCTGTCCCCCGTCTTCGCCGCAACCGACTTCACTGTCCCCGTCTTCTCGGCGCGCAAGATGTTCTCCATCTTCATCGCCTCGACCACCGCGAGCGCCTGCCCCGCCTCGACTCTGTCGCCCGCCGCTACGTCGAGCCGCACCAGCAGCCCCGGCATCGGACAGATCAGGAACTTCGACAGATCGGGCGCGACCTTCTCGATCAGGTGCGCGGTGTAGGGCGCGACGCGGGCGGGGAGGACACGGGCTACGTGGCTCGCGCCTCGCGTCGTGAGCTTGAAGCCGGCGCGGGCCTTGGCAATGCGGATCGTGAGGTGTTCGTCGCCATCGGTCCCGTGGCCGTCGGCGACCATTATGCGATCGCCGGGCGTGTATTCGAGCGCCAGGTCGAGGTCTTCTCCATCGACCATGATGCCGTCGGTCGAGACCGTCACCGCGTGGTCGGTCTTGTCGATTGTCACCACCCAGTCGGCGGGCGGACGGAGGCGCTTGCCGAGCTGGCCGTCGATCCGGCGGGCGCGATCGGCTTCGGCCGTCGCGGCGAAGGCGGCGACGGCGGCGAGCGTCTTCAGCAATTCGGCGTCGGCGGGGGCGCCGTGGAAGCCGTCGGGATATTCCTCGGCGATGAAGCCCGTGGTGAGCGCGCCCGACTGGAAGCGCGGGTGCTGCATGATCGCCGAGAGGAAATCGATGTTGTTGCCCGGGCCTTCCAGCTCGAACGCGTCGAGCGCGGCGATCTGCGCGGCGATCGCGCCGTCGCGGGTGGGGGCCCAGGTGATGAGCTTGGCGATCATCGGGTCGTAGAACATACTGACCTCGCCGCCCTCGCGGACGCCGTCGTCGACGCGGACCCTTGCTTCCCCCCGCCCACTTGCGGGAGGGGGCTGGGGATGGGCTCGCGTTATCGTCAAACGCAACGTTAGCGGTGGAGGACAGCGCGTGCCCACCCCCGGCCCCTCCCGCTTGCGGGAGGGGGGAGGTTTCGGGCGGATTATAGCGAACCAAGCGACCGATGCTCGGCAGGAACCCGCGATACGGATCTTCGGCGTAGACCCGGTTCTCGATCGACCAGCCGTTGAGCTTCACGTCATCCTGCCCGAACCCGAGCGGTTCACCCGCGGCGACCCGGATCATCAGTTCGACCAGATCCAGCCCGGTGATCTCCTCGGTCACCGGATGCTCGACCTGAAGTCGGGTGTTCATCTCGAGAAAGTAGAACCCCTCCCCCGTCGTGTCCGCGCCCGAGACGATCAGCTCGACCGTCCCCGCCGAATGATACCCAACCGCCTGCGCAAGAGCGACCGCCTGCTCCCCCATCGCTTTCCGCATGGCAGGCGTGACGAACGGAGACGGTGCCTCCTCGACGACCTTCTGATGCCGCCGCTGGATCGAGCATTCGCGCTCGTTGAGATAGACGATGTTGCCGTGCTGGTCGCCGATCAGCTGGATCTCGATGTGGCGCGGCGATTCGATGAACTTCTCGATGAACACGCGGTCGTCGCCGAAGCTCGCCAGCCCCTCGCGCTTGGTCGCCTCGAAGCCTTCGCGGACGTCCTGTTCGCTGTAGGCGAGCCGCATGCCCTTGCCGCCGCCGCCCGCCGACGCCTTCATCATCACCGGATAGCCGATGCCGCCGGCAATCTCGACCGCGTGATCGGTGCTGTCGATCTCGCCGAGATAGCCCGGCACGACGTTGACGCCCGCGGCCTTGGCGAGCTTCTTCGATTCGATCTTGTCGCCCATCGCGGCGATCGCGTTGGGTGGCGGCCCGACGAAGGCGATCCCGGCCTCGGCGCAGGCCAGCGCGAAACTCTCGCGCTCGGACAGGAAGCCGTAGCCCGGATGAATGCAGTCCGCGCCGGTCTCCTTGGCGGCGAGCAGGATCAGCTCTGCCTTGAGATAGCTTTCGGCGGCGGGGGGCCGGCCCGAGGCGCACGCTCTCGTCCGCCATCAGCACATGCGGCGCGCGTGCGTCGGCATCGGAATAGACCGCGACGGTCTTGATGCCCATCGCCTTGGCAGTCCGCATGACGCGGCATGCGATCTCGCCCCGATTGGCGACCAGGATTTTCTTGAACATCACTCGCCCTAATCTGTGCCGTCTTGCCGGACGCGGTCCGGGTGCGGACTGGTTATTGGTACCAAATCATCGTCTTGAGCTGCTTCGTGCGGGCCTGCGTCAGGTCGGTCCGACACCCGGCAATCGTCATGCCCTGCGCCGAACCGCCGGCATATTGCCCGCCTTCGATCACGCACTGCGTATCGCGGAACTTGAGCCACGCGCGCTGGCTCTCCAACAGCGCGGCCGCATAGCCAAACCCGCCGCCGCGCGACCCGTCCTGCGCGTCGCGCCGCTTCATGTAGGCGTACGTCCGGTTCCACTGCGCGGTCATCGTGGCATCGGCCTGGGCATAACTCGTACCGGCGGAACGGTTCATCGTCGCCTGCGACTGCATCGGCGCGGCGGCCATCAAAAGTGCGATCAGCAGCATGTCTTGGCCTCTCTCATCGGCTCCGCGCCGACCATCGGTTTCATCCCGAGCTTCGCCAGCAGCGTCGCGTCGGCGCTGTCGCCGGCGTTGCCGGTGGTCAGCAGCTTGTCGCCGGTGAAGATCGAGTTCGCGCCGGCCATGAAGCAGAGCGCCTGGGTAGCCTCCGACATGCTCTCGCGACCCGCAGACAATCGCACCATGCTGAGCGGCATCGTGATCCGCGCGACGGCGACCGTCCGGACGAACTCGATGTCGTCGATCTGCGCCATCGGCGTGCCGGCGAGCATGTCGCTGAGCGGCGTGCCCTTGACCGGGACCAGCGCGTTGACGGGGGACGCTCTCGGGGTGGCGCGGTAGCGTGGCGAGCGCGTGGACGAAGCCGACGCGGTCGCTGCGCGTCTCGCCCATCCCGACGATCCCGCCGCAGCAGACCGAGATCCCTGCATCGCGGACGTTCGCCAGCGTCTCCAGCCGATCGCCGAAGGTGCGCGTGGTGATGACGTTGCCGTAATTCTCGGGCGAAGTGTCGATGTTGTGGTTGTAGTAATCGAGGCCGGCGTCGGCGAGCTGCTTGGCCTGGTCCGCGTCGAGCATGCCGAGCGTCATGCACGTCTCGAGTCCCATCGCGCGGACGCCTTCGACCATCGCGACGACCTTCGGCATGTCGCGCGGCTTCGGGTTGCGCCACGCGGCCCCCATGCAGAAACGCTGCGAGCCGGCGGCCTTGGCCTGCGCGGCGTCGGCGAGGACGGCGTCGACATCCATCAGCTTTTCCGCCTTCAGGCCGGAGTCGGACGAGGCGGACTGCGAGCAATAGCCGCAATCCTCGGGGCAGCCGCCGGTCTTGATCGACAACAAAGTGCAGAGCTGTACCTCGCCGATCGCATGATGCGCGCGGTGGACGGTCTGCGCGCGGAACATGAGTTCGTCGAACGGGAGGTCGAACAGCGCGGCGATTTCCGGACGGGTCCAGTCGGTGCGGGAAACCGGAGCATCGCGCACCAGGCTCGGAGCCGCTGCATGTGCGAGAGTACGGAGGAGGGTATCGGTCATTCGGCGGCTTCCTCTTGCGGGGCCATATTATGGCCGAGGAGTTTCAACACGTCCTCGGCGGCCTGGATCAGGTTGGTGCCGGGTCCAAAGATCGCCTGGACCCCGGCATCGCGCAGCGCCTGATAGTCCTGTGCGGGGATAACGCCACCCGCGATCACCTTGATATCCGCGCGGCCGGCCTCACGGAGATAACCGATCAGTTCGGGGATCAGCGTCTTGTGGCCGGCGGCGAGTGACGACGCGCCGACGATATCGACGTCCTTCTCCAGCGCGAGCGCGGCAGCTTCGGCGGGGGTCTGGAACAGCGGGCCGGGGACGATCTCGAAGCCCAGGTCGCCGAACATCGACGAGACGAGGTTGGCGCCGCGGTCATGCCCGTCCTGGCCCATCTTGGCGACGAGCATGCGGGGTTTGCGGCCTAAGCGGCGCTCGGTCGCTTCGACGCCGTCGGTGAGGCGAGTCCAGCGCGCGTCGTCTTCGTAGGCGCCGCCGTAGATGCCGGAGACGGGAGTGGGCTGCGTGCCGTAGCGGCCGAATACATCCTCCATCGCGGAGGAGATTTCGCCGAGGGTGGCGCGGGCTCGGGCGCAGTCGACGGCGAGGGCGAGGAGGTTGTTCTCAAATCCTCCCCGACCCGGGGAGGTGGCAGCCGGAGGCTGACGGAGGGGGGGCTTCCGCGGGCGTATCCTTTTTGTGGAACGCCCCCTCCACCATCCTGCGGATGGTCCCCCTCCCCTTGCAGGGGGAGGAATTGAGCCGCTTCGTGCACCGTGGCGCAACGCATCTAGCGCAGCACGGCATGCCGCCTCATCCCGCGCGGCCTTAACCCGCGCGATTCGTTCGATCTGGCCTGCCCTCACCGCGACATTGTCCACGTCGAGGATCTCGATCGCGTCCTGTTCGGCGAGCTTGTACTTGTTGACGCCGACGATGACGTCCTCGCCGCGATCGACGCGCGCCTGGCGGCCGGCGGCGGCTTCCTCGATCATCGCCTTGGGCCAGCCTGCTGCGACCGCCTTCGCCATGCCGCCTTCGGACTGGATCCGCTCGATCAGGCTCCAGGCGCCGTCGACCAGCGACTGCGTCAGGCTCTCGATATAATAGCTGCCGCCGAGCGGATCGACGACCTTGGTCATCCCCGTCTCTTCCTGGATCACGATCTGCGTGTTGCGCGCGATCCGCGCCGAGAAGTCGGTCGGCAGCGCGATCGCCTCGTCGAGCGCGTTGGTGTGGAGCGACTGCGTGCCGCCCAGCATCGCCGCCATCGCCTCGATCGTCGTCCGCATGACGTTGTTGTACGGATCCTGCTCGGTGAGCGAGACGCCGCTGGTCTGGCAATGCGTGCGCAGCATCTTCGACCGCTCGTCCTGCGCGCCTAGCTGCGTCATCGCGCGGTGCCAGAGCACGCGGGCGGCGCGAAGCTTGGCGATCTCCATGAAGAAGTTCATGCCGATCGCGAAGAAGAAGCTCAGCCGCCCCGCGAACTTGTCGATGTCTAGGCCGCTCGCGACGCCGTATTTCACATATTCCATGCCGTCGGCGATCGTGAAGGCGAGCTCGTGGAGCTGCGTCGCCCCCCGCCTCCTGCATGTGATAGCCGCTGATCGAGATGCTGTTGAACTTGGGCATCTCGCGGCTCGTGTAGCCGAAGATATCCGAGATGATCCGCATGCTCGGCTCGGGCGGGTAGATATAGGTGTTGCGGACCATGAACTCCTTGAGGATGTCGTTCTGGATGGTCCCGTCGAGCAATTTGCGGTCGACGCCCTGCTCCTCGCCGGCGACGATGAAGAAGGCGAGGATCGGAATCACCGCGCCGTTCATCGTCATCGAGACGGACATCTTGTCGAGCGGGATGCCGTCGAAGAGGATCTTCATGTCCTCGACCGAGTCGATCGCGACGCCCGCCTTGCCGACATCGCCGGTGACGCGGGGGGTGGTCCGAGTCGTAGCCGCGGTGCGTGGCGAGATCGAACGCTACCGAGAGGCCTTTCTGGCCGGCGGCTAGGTTGCGACGGTAGAAGGCGTTCGAGGCTTCGGCGGTGGAGAAGCCGGCGTATTGGCGGATCGTCCAGGGGCGCCCCGCGTACATCGACGCGCGGACGCCGCGGGTGAAGGGGGCGAAACCTGGGAGGCCGGGGTCTTCGCGCACGTCTTCTGCGGTGTAGAGCGGCTTGACGTCGATGCCTTCGGGGGTCGGCCAGGTGAGGTCGGCGCCTTTGACTTCCTTGCCGGCGAGCGCCTGCCAGTCGGCTAGCGTGGGGGTTCGGTTTGTCAGTCATTACCTAGCACCTAGTTCCCCGGCGAAGGCCGGGGCCCAGCCCCTCAAATAAGCTGCGCGCGGGAGCGCGTTCGATGCTGCGCATCGAGCCTGGGCCCCGGCCTTCGCCGGGGAACGAGAAGAGCGAGTCGTCACTTGCCCGTGAACACCGGTTTGCGCTTCGTCAGGAACGCGATGCCGCCTTCCATCGAGTCCGCAGACCCGCGTGCATCCCGCTGGTTCGCAGCCTCCGCCTGCATCGCCGTCGCATAATCCGTTTCGTACGCAGCAGTGATCGCCCGCCGCATCAACCCGAGGGCGACCGTCGGCATCGCTGCCAGCCGTTCAGCCAGCGCGAACGCCTCCGCATCCAGCGCATCGTCCGCGACCACCTTGTGCACCATCCCCCAGTCGAGCGCCTTGGCCGCCGGCACCCGCTCGCCAAGCATCATCATCTCGGTCGCGCGGGCCTTGCCGATCAACCGCGGCAGCATCCACGACGCGCCACCATCCGGCACCAGCCCGATATTCACGAACGCCTGAAGAAAATACGCGCTCTCGCTGGCCACACAGAAATCGGCAGCGAGCGCGAGGCTGCAGCCGATCCCTGCCGCAGGACCACGCACCGCGCTGACCACCGGCACCGAGAGCGCGGCGATCGCTGCCATCGTCGGGTTGTAACTCCCGGTCAGTGCCGCGAACGTCGTCTCGCCCGGATTGTCCGAACCAAGCGCGCCACCACCGACATCAGCGCCCGAGCAGAACGCACGGCCGGCACCTGAAATCAGTACCGCGCGGGCGCCATCCAGATCGGCCAGCGCCGCCTTCAATTCCTCGAACATCGCCGGTGGCGCGGCGTTCAGCCGGTCGGGCCGGTTCAGCGTCAGCACCAGCACGTCGCCGCGCCGTTCGCTCAGGATATGCTCGTACGCGGCCATCAGATCTCTCCTAGTGCGCGCCGGTATCGCCCGGCGTCTCCATCAACTCGACCAGCATGCCGCCGAAATCCTTCGGGTGCACGAACACGATCGGCGTGCCGTGCGCGCCGATCCGTGGCTCGCCCAACACGGTCGCGCCCTTCGCCTTCAGGTCGGCGACCGCGGCGGCGATATCGGCGACCTCGAAGCAGACGTGATGCTGACCGCCGGCCGGGTTTTTGCGCAGGAAGCCGGCGATCGGCGAACTCTCGTCATATGGCTCGATCAGCTCGATCTGCGTGTTGGGCGCATCGATGAAGCACACCTTCACGCCCTGCGCAGGCAGGTCGAACGGCTCGCCGATCGCGGTCGCACCGAGCAGCAGGCGATACGTCTCGACCGACTTCGCGATCGACGGCGTCGCGACACCGACATGGTTGAGCCGGCCCAATGTCATTGCGCATCCTTCGGTGGTGGCGGCGGCGTGGGAACGACACCCAGCGTGTAACCGCACACGCCGAGCACCTGCCGGATCATCGCATCACCGGTCGGCGCGACGAAATTCGCCTGCACCGCAAAGCTCGCGCCGTTGGTGGTCTCGACCCGTACCGTCTTCGATTTTACCAGAAACGTGGTCAGCCTGGTGATCGCCTCTGGATCGGTGACGTAGGTCCCCGTTCCCGGAAACTGCCAGTTATAGGTGAACGCCGGCCCGCCATCGAAGCGCACCGCGACAGGTTTGTCCGGTCCCTGTCCGAGCGGCTGCGGCTGGATGAACTGGATTGACACGATCGGCTCCGGACGCCACGTCGCACTTTACGACGAAGCGCGACAAACCGTCATTGCCTGTGACCGACGCGGAGATGCTGCGCACGCCAGTCGCGTTGGTGCGATCTGCGAGCTTCCAGGTTGGTGCAGGCGCCGCCACGGCTGCGGCTTGAAGCAGAAGAAACGCGATCATCCCTCAATCCTCCGCTGCTGGGCCGCCGCCATTGCGGCACCTTCGATCACCCCTTCCAGGCGAGACACGCGATCGCGGAGATCACCATGCGCGCCGGCAAGACCGGCAAGTCGCCCGCCAAGCTGGGCGACGTCCCGATCAAGGCCATCCAGCTGATCCTTCAGCGTCAGGATCGTCTTGAAAACGCCGAATGCTTTCTCACCCGCACTCACGGTCTTTCGCCCGCCAGCACCGCATCGACCACAGCGCAGGTGCGCGCGATATTCTCACGCATCGACTGGATGGACATCTTCATGTCGTCGACAGCGGCCTCGATCTCCGGTGCGAGAAACGCCAATGCCGCTTCCTCGTCGCGCGACGCCGGTGCGGCAATGTACCGCGTTGTCGCTTCACGCACGACGCGGCCGACGGACATGCCGCTGTTCGCCGCGAACGCATCGAGCGCGGCCTTGTGATCGGGCGTAGTCAGAAACGTCACGCGTTCGGTCTGCATGTCACGACTCCTTCGCATGACATGATAATGTGCTTATCATCATGCAACAAGCCGCCGGATCACAACGGGATGTTGTCATGCTTCTTCCACGGATTCTCCAGCGCCTTGCCGCGAAGTTTCCGTAGGCCGAGGCGCGATGCGGCGGCGGGTCGAGTGGGGCTGGATGACCTCGTCGATAAAGCCCTTCGAGGCGGCGACGAACGGGTTGGCGAACCGCGCCTCGTATTCCGCGGTGCGTTCGGCGATCTCTTCGGGCGTCTTGCCGCGGAAGATGATCTCGACCGCGCCCTTCGCGCCCATCACCGCGATCTCGGCGGTCGGCCACGCATAGTTGAGGTCGCCGCGCAGGTGCTTCGACGCCATCACGTCGTACGCGCCGCCATACGCTTTGCGCGTAATGACGGTGATCTTGGGCACGGTCGCCTCGGCATAGGCGAACAAAAGTTTCGCGCCGTGCTTGATGATGCCGTTATGCTCCTGCGCAGTGCCGGGCAGGAAGCCGGGGACATCGACGAAGGTCACGATTGGGATCTCGAACGCGTCGCAGAAGCGCACGAACCGCGCCGCCTTCTTCGACGAATTGATGTCGAGCACGCCCGCGAGCACCATCGGCTGGTTCGCGACGAAGCCGACCGTGCGGCCTTCGATGCGGCCGAAGCCGGTGATGATGTTGGCGGCGTGTGCCGGCTGCGTCTCGAAGAAATCGCCTTCGTCGACGGTCTTCCGGATCAGCTCGTGCATGTCGTAGGGGCTGGTTCGCCGACGCCGGGATCAGCGTGTCGAGGCTTTCCCCGATCCGGTCCCATTCGTCCGCAGTCGGGCGCTCGGGCACGCCTTCGCGATTGGACGACGGCAGGAAATCGAAGAAATCGCGCGCCGCGAGCAAGGCCTCGATGTCGTTTTCGAACGCGTTGTCGGCGACCGACGTCTTGGTGGTGTGCGTCACTGCGCCGCCGAGCGCCTCCTGCGTCACGACCTCGTTGGTCACCGTCTTGACCACGTCGGGGCCGGTCACGAACATGTAGCTCGAATCCTTCACCATGAAGATGAAGTCGGTCATCGCGGGGGAATAGACCGCGCCGCCTGCGCACGGGCCCATGATCAGCGACAGCTGTGGCACGACGCCGGAGGCGAGCGCGTTGCGCTGGAACACCTCGGCATAGCCGCCGAGCGAGGCGACCCCCCTCCTGGATGCGTGCGCCGCCGCTATCGTTGAGACCGATGATCGGCGCGCCGACCTTCATCGCGCTGTCCATCACCTTGCAGATTTTTTGCGCATGACGTTCGCTGAGGGACCCGCCGAATACGGTGAAGTCCTGGCTGAAGACGAACACGAGGCGGCCGTTGATCGTGCCCGAGCCGGTGACCACGCCGTCGCCGGGGATCACCTGGTCCTGCATGCCGAAATCGACGCAGTTGTGCTCGACGTACATGTCGAGCTCCTCGAACGATCCCTCGTCCAGCAGCACGTCAAGGCGCTCCCTCGCGGTGAGCTTACCCTTGGCGTGCTGCGCTGCGATCCGCTTTATGCCCCCCGCCGACTCTGGCGGCTTCGCGGCGGCGTTCAAGCTCTTCGATCGTCGATGACATCGTCTCTCCGTCCTGTTGCTGGCCTTCACAGAGCGGGATGCGATGCGCAAATGCAATGTTGCAAACTTGTGCGTCGGATGTTTGCAAATTAGGCGGAGGGATGACCCTGCCCGCTCGTCGCCTCTTCGTCGGACATCGCCTGCGCGACCTGCGCCGCGTTCTGGGAATCAGCCAGGCGGCGATGGCCGTGCGGATCGGGTTGTCCGTCAGCTATCTCTCACAGATCGAGAATGGCGACCGCCCGGTGACGGAAGGCGTGCTGATCACGCTCGCGCGCGAATTTCCGGCGGATTGGGGCAGCATCGATGCGGCGGACGATACCGCGTTGCTGATCGCGACGCTGGAGGCGGTGTCGGACACGAGTGTCGAGGCGCCCGCGCTCGACGAGACCGCGGTGCGGCGGGCGGTGAAGCACCAGCCGTTGTTGGCGCAGCGCCTTGTCGCGATGCACGACGCGTATCGGCGGGCGCAGGAGCAGTTGCGGGCGCTGGACGACCGGCTGGTGGCGGGATCAGGGGCGCCGGGGTTGCTGCCGTGGGAGGACGTGCGCGACTGGTTTCATGCGGCGGGCAATTATGTCGATGCGCTCGACCGGCGGGCGGAGGAGATCGGCGAGACTTTGGGGGCGGACCGGATCGCGTCGCTTGAGGCTAGGCTTGCCGCGCGCGGCGTGTCGGTTGCGATCTCCGGAGCGCTTGCCGCGCCGCTTCGCGATTATGACGGCGCAACGTTGCGGCTCGACGGGTCGCAGCCGGGGAGACCACCCTGTTCTCGCTCGCGCATCAGGTCGCGCGACACGAATTCGGCGACGTCATCGGCGGGATCGTCGCGGCGTCGGAGATGGCGTCCGAAACGGCGCGCGCGCTGCTGACCGCGGGGCTGACCAATTACGCGGCGGGGGCGATCGTCATGCCTTACACGCGCTTCCGCACCGAGGCGCGCAACGTCCGCCACGACATCGACCGGCTACGGCGGATCTTCGGGACGAGTTTCGAGCAGACGTGTCACCGGCTCTCGACGTTGCAGCGACCGGGCGCGCTGGGCATCCCGTTCTTCTTCTGCCGCGTCGACATGGCGGGGAACATCACCAAGCGGCACTCCGCCACGCGACTTCAGTTCGCGCGGTTCGGAGGGGGCGTGTCCGTTGTGGATCGTCCACGAGGCGGTGGCGATCCCCGACCGGATACTGACTCAGCTGATCGAGACTACCGACGGCATCCGCTACGTCTCGATGGCGAAGGGGCTGGTGAAGCCGTCCGAGACGTACACGCGACCCGCGCGGCGCTATGCGGTGGCGCTGGGGTGCGAGGAGGCGAACGCGTCGGAGTTCATCTATGCGGACGCGCTGGGGACCGGAGGCACCGCCACGCCGATCGGGACGTCATGCCGCATCTGCCTGCGCACCGACTGCGACCAGCGCGCGTTTCCGCCGACCGCCAGCGAGATACGCGTCGATCCCGACCGCCGCGGCGCCGTGCCGTACGAGGTGGTTTAGCCCCATTGGAACTCGATCGAAGTCCTACTTCGATCGACACAAAGGCCCGGTGTGTTTCCACACCGGGCTAAGGTTGTCCGCAGGAGGAACGTCGTGGGTGCGGGCTCGACTGGCCCGCTACCGATCAGTTGTAGGCGCGCTCGCCGTGTTCGCCGATGTCGAGACCCTCGTGCTCGACTTCCGGCGAGACCCGCAGACCGGTGACGGCCTTGGCGACGTAGATCGCGATCGTGGTGCCGATCGTGGCCCAGATGATCGTGACGATCACCGCCTGGAGCTGCACGAAGAGCTTGGCGCCCATCGCATAGTCCACAGCACCAGGGCCGCCGAGCGACGGGGCGTAGACCACCGCGGTGCCGATCGCGCCGATCATGCCGCCGATGCCATGGATCCCGAAGGCGTCGAGCGAGTCGTCGTAACCGAGCATCGGCTTGAGCTTCGACACCGCCATGAAGCAGACGAGCGAGGCGATCGCGCCGAGGACGATGGCGCCGAACGGGCCGGAGTTGCCCGCGGCCGGCGTGACGGCGACGAGGCCGGCGACGATGCCCGAGCAGAAGCCCAGTGCCGACCCCTTGTGACCCGAGAGCTTCTCGGCAAGCATCCAGAACAAAGCGGCGGACGCGGTGGCGACGAAGGTGTTGAGCATCGCGAGTGCGGCCGAACCGTTCGCCTCGAGCGCAGAGCCTGCGTTGAAGCCGAACCAGCCGACCCAGAGCAGCCCGGTGCCGATGCCGGTCATGACCAGCGAATGCGGTGCCATCGGTTCCTTCGGATAGCCGATGCGCTTGCCGAGGATCAGCGCCGCCACCAGCGCCGAGACGCCGGCGTTGATGTGGACGACGGTGCCGCCGGCGAAATCGAGTGCGCCTGCCTTGAAGAAATAGCCGCTCGATGCCCACACCATGTGTGCGATCGGGAAGTAGACGATCGTCAACCAGACCAGGCCGAACACCATCACCGCCGAGAACTTCATGCGCTCGACGACCGAGCCCAGGACCAGCGCGATGGTGATCGCGGCGAAGGTCATCTGGAAACAGATGAAGACATATTCGGGGATCTCGACGCCAGCCGTGAAGGTCGCCGCCTGCGAGGCGGGCGTGACGCCCTTCAGGAACGCCTTGTCGAAGCTGCCGATGAAGTTGCTGAGCAGCGGGTTGGTCACGTCCGGACCGAACGCCAGCGTGTAGCCCCACATCACCCAGATCAGCATCGCGAGCGCCGCGACGGCACCGATCTGCGTCATGGTCGACAGCATGTTCTTCGACCGCGTGAGGCCGCCGTAGAACAGCGCGAGACCGGGCAGGATCATCATCAGGACGAGGATCGTCGAGGTCATCATCCAGGCGGTGTCGCCCTTGTTCACGGTAGCAACGACGGGCGCGACCACCGGTGCGGCTGCTGCCTGTGCCCAGGCGGGTGCGGCGGCGATCATCGTCGCGCCGAACCCTAGAGCCGCGATGGCGACCTTCTTCAAATCATGCTTCATCTCGTCCCCCCCTCAGAGCGCTGAATCGTCGGTTTCGCCGGTGCGGATCCGCACTGCCTGGCCGACGTCGAGCACGAAGATCTTGCCGTCGCCGATCGCACCGGTGTTCGCCGATGCCTGGATCGCCTCGACCACGCGGTCGGACAGGCTGGCGGCGCAGACCACCTCGATCTTGATCTTCGGCACCATGTTGGTGCTGTACTCGGCCCCCCGATAGATCTCGGTCTGGCCCTTCTGACGGCCGAACCCCTTGACCTCGGTGACCGTCATGCCCGCCACGCCGATCGTGGTGAGCGCTTCGCGCACCTCGTCGAGCTTGAACGGCTTGATGATGGCAATGACGAGTTTCATCGCGCCCCTTCCCCTTGTTACGGGAAATGCCTTGCAATGTGCGTGCCAGTTGCGGTGTGGGAGGGGTGGGGTATGCGTGCGGGGCGGGCAGAGGTGAAACTGCGGTTAAAACATGTGCAGTGCGGTGAGGATGCCCGATTAATAGGCAGGCCAACCCCACCTGCTGTTCTTCCGCGAAAGCGGGAGCCCAGGGTCACGAACGATGCCGTTTGTAATCCTGGGCCCCCGCCTTCGCGGGGGGAACAGTTAGCGCAAGCGATCCGAGGGTGTCGAACTCAGTGGCGGAAGTGGCGCATGCCGGTGAAGACCATCGCGAGGCCGGCTTCGTCCGCTGCAGCGATGACGTCGGCGTCGCGGATCGAGCCGCCGGGCTGGATCACCGCCGTCGCGCCAGCCTCGACCGCTGCAAGCAAGCCGTCGGCGAAGGGGAAGAACGCGTCCGACGCGACCGCCGAGCCGATCGTGCGCGGGGTAGCCCAGCCGGCCTTCTCTGCCGCGTCCTTTGCCTTCCAAGCTGCGATGCGCGCGGATTCGAGGCGGTTCATCTGGCCGGCGCCGATGCCCGCAGTGCTGCCATCCTTGGCATAGACGATCGCGTTGGACTTGGTGTGCTTGGCCACCGTCCAGGCGAAGCGGCAGTCGAGAAGTTCCTGCTCCGGTCGGCTGGCGCTTGGTGACGACCTTCAACTCACCCGGCGTACCGTTGTCGCGACCTTGGACGAGCCAGCCGCCGGCGATCGACTTGGCCGTCAAGCCGAGGCGGGCGGGATCGGGGAGGTCGCCAGTGAGCAGCAGGCGGAGGTTCTTCTTGGCGGCGAACAGCGCGATCGCCTCCCTCGTCGGCATCGGGAGCGACGACGACCTCGGTAAAGATGCCGGTGATCTGGCGCGCGGTCTCGGCGTCGAGCGTGCGGTTCACGGCGATGATGCCGCCGAACGCCGACACGGTGTCGCAGGCGAACGCCGCGGCATAGGCGTCGGCGAGCGTGGCGCCGGTGGCGACGCCGCAGGGGTTGGCGTGCTTGACGATCACCACCGAGGGGGGCGGCGTCGCGGAATTCGGCGATCAGTTCGAGCGCGGCGTCGGCGTCGTTGAGGTTGTTGTAGCTGAGCGCCTTGCCCTGGAGCTGGCGGGCCTGGCCGATGCCGCGGACCGAGCCGGTTGCCGTGTAGAAGGCGGCGGACTGGTGCGGGTTCTCGCCGTAGCGAAGCGTATCGCCGCGCTTGAGCGTGATCGGCAGCGTGGCGGGGAATTCCTCGGCCTGATCTACCGTGCCGAACCAAGTCGCGATCGCCGAATCATAGGCGGCGGTGGTGGCGAAGGCTTTCGCGGCGAGTTTCTTGCGGTCTTCGAGCGTGGTGGTGCCGCCCGAGACCAGCGCATAGTCGGCGGGGTCGGTGACGATCGCGACATAGGCGTGGTTCTTGGCGGCCGAGCGCACCATGCTGGGGCCGCCGATGTCGATGTTCTCGATCACGGTGTCGCGGTCGGCGCCCTTCGCGACGGTCGCCTCGAACGGGTAGAGGTTGACGATCACGAGGTCGATCGCGCCGATCTTGTGCTCGGCCATCGAGGCGGCATGGCCGGCGTCGTCGCGGACGGCAAGCAGGCCGCCGTGGACCATCGGGTGGAGCGTCTTGACGCGGCCGTCCATCATTTCGGGGAAGCCGGTGAGTTCGCTGACGTCGCGCACCGTGAGACCGGCGGCGCGGAGGGCGGTGGCGGTGCCGCCGGTGGAGACGAGTTCTACGCCGTGGCTCGCGAGCGCCTTGCCGAGATCGACGATCCCGGTCTTGTCGGAAACGGACAGGAGCGCGCGCTTGATCGGGATGCTGGTCATGGGGGTCTTTCGTCGGGAGTCGCCGTGCGGCGGTGCCTTAGCGTTGGTTGCCGTTGGGGAACAGGGGGCGTGCGGGTGACTCCCCCCCGTCCACCATTTCCCGTCATCCTGACGAAAGTCAGGATCCAGAGCCACGAAGGTGGTCGTTTGGTATCCTGGGTCCTGACTTTCGTCAGGATGACGGAAGTGCGTTGGTTGGCGTGGTTCTTCGCGCTGCGTCTGGGCAGACGTTGGGTCAGGCCTTCTTAAGCGCCCAACTCACACTCGCGCCGCCGGCCGCGGCTTCGCCCGTGATCATCAGCTGCTGCGTCGCGACCGGCCGGCCGTCGGCGTCGATCCAGACGCTGTCCTCGACGACCAGCGCGCCGCCGCGGCAGCGAAATTGCCATAGGGGACCGCCTGGGAGGCGGAGGATCGCGCCCAGGCCATCCGCGGTGGGGGAGACTTGCACGCCCTCCCCCAGGTGGAAGCGGATCGCGAACAACGACAATCCCGCGCGGCGCTTGCGGCCTTGCGGCAACAGCGCGTCCTCGCCGCGGAGTTCGCGGCCGTCGCCGGTGAGCATCAGCTGGCGGCGGTGGAGGAAGCCCCAGCGACGGACATAGCCGTCGTGGCTCGCCTCGATCCGGCTGGCGGCCTCCGATTCCTGGCGGCTGAGCTCGACTTCGCCGACGCCGCGGCCGAGCGTGCCGTCGGTGAGGATCGCGGTCGAATTGCTGTCGGCGATCGTCAGCGTGGAATGGGCGGCAGTCGAGCGCAGGCCTTCGACCATCGCGAGGGGGAGTTGGGCGATGCCCGCACGGGCGCCGCCGCAATTGACGACGATCCGCGCGGGGCCATCGGAGAATTCGAACGCGAGCGTCGAGGCGCAGCCGCCTTCGACGAGGCGCGCGATCGGCGGCGGGGCAGCGTCGACGATCAGCACCGCGGTGCCGGCGGCGAGCCGTTGATAGCCCCAGTCGCGCGCCTGGCGGAGGGGGCGGGTGCGGACGCCGCTGGCCTCGATGACCGCGGCGACCTGCGTTTCGCTGGCCGGGCCGCCGCCCTGCCAGCTCGACAGGCCACGATCGGCGTGCGCTACGCCGAGCAGGGCCGCGACCATCCGCGTGAGCGTGACCGCCACCGTCTCGGGGAGTTCGAGACCGCGGGCGACGTAGCTTTCCTGGAGCAGGGTGAGCAGCTGAATCGAATCGAGCAGCATCGCCGGGCTGCGCGAGACCGAGCCGCCATCGTCGAACAGGCCGGTGCCGAGCGCGCGGAGCAGGCCGGCCTCACCGAACGCCTGCCTTGGTTCTCCGCCGGGGATTAGCAGCCCGGCCGCGACGACTCCGCACCACGCGGCGATGCGGGGGGCGCCGGCGGGAGCCTTGTCGGCACTGCGATCGAGGTGGAGTGCGCCCTTTGCGAGCGCGTTGAGCACCTTCGAGCGGTAGATCTGGTCGGAGGACGACAGGATCAGCGGCGCGTGCGCGGTCCAGGCGAGGATGCGGCGGCCCCACATGTCCGGGCGCCACGCGATCCCGCCCTGCGTATCGGCATGCGCGGTCAGCCAGAGCCCCATGAGGTATTCGGCGATCGGAGCGCCCCGCGCGCGCGTCGCGACGGTCGACAGGTCGCGTAGCCACGCGAAACTGTGGAGGTATTCTGCGAACGGTTTGGGCAGCGGTTTCGAAAGATCGAGCGTCTCGATATCGCGCGCTTCGCCGCGGAACGAGAGGACGCCTTCGAGCAGCATCGTGCCGCGCGGAATGTCGCCGAGGATGGGATCGTCGGGGACCGCGATCAGCTTCAGCGGGTAGCGGCCTTTGAGGCGGAGCGTGTGGAGCGGGGTGCGCCACGTCAGGCGGTGGAAGCGCTCGGCCAGGCGGTCGGCGAGCGACAGCCCCTTGTCGCCGCCGAGACGGATCAGGCGGCGGCCTTCGTCGATCCCGTCGGGGGCGGGATCGGTCACAAGATCACGCGAACCGTTCACCCCCCGCAACGCAGCGATGTTGGCGGCATAATGATCGGGACCGCCGCGGAACACCGAGGTGCCAGCGACCAGCGCGTCGGCACCGGCCTCGATGCAGCGCTTCGCCCATTCCGCATCGACGCCGCCATCGACTTCAAGATCGATCGCGCGGCCGCTCTTTTCGATCATCGTGCGGATCGCCGAGATCTTCTTGAGCTGGCTGGGGATGAAGCTCTGGCCGCCGAAGCCGGGGTTGACGCTCATCACCAGCACGAGGTCGACCATGTCCATGAGGTAGTCGAGCATCTTCGCGGGCGTGCCGGGGCAGATCACCACGCCCGCGCGCTTGCCGAGACTCTTGATGTGCTGGAGCGAGCGATGGATGTGCGGGCCCGCCTCGTAATGCACGGTGATGCAGTCGGCGCCGGCCTCCGCGAACGCGTCGAGATACGCGTCGACGGGGGAAATCATCAGGTGGACGTCGAACGGCTTGGTGGTGACGCCGCGGACCGACTTCATGACCGCGGGGCCGAACGAGATGTTGGGGACGAAATGCCCGTCCATTACGTCGATGTGGATCCAGTCGGCGCCGGCCGCGTCGATGGCGCGGACTTCCTCGCCGAGTTTGGCGAAGTCGGCGGAGAGGATCGAGGGGGCGATGCGGACGGGTTGCATGATTTTGTCCTAGCGCGGGATTTGCGTGGTGCGAAGGCCTAGCTTCTCGCCCCTCCCTGTAAGGGGAGGGGGTTGGGGTGGGTCGGTTTCCGCGTGGTCAGGCGGTAGTGGCTCGAGCCGGCCAACCCACCCCCGACCCCTCCCTTCCAGGGAGGGGGGAAGAGTTACGCGCGCTTCAATCGGGTGATGAAGAAGCCATCGCAGCCGCCTTGGTTGCCGAGCATGCCGGGGAGCGTGCGGATCGTGCCCGCCTCTGTCGGGGTGATCCCGGCGGGGAGTTCGGACTGGTCTACCGGGGCGATCGAATAGTCGCTGCGGGCCGCGAGGAACGCGTCGAGTTGCGCTTCGCCTTCCGACGGTTCGAGCGAGCAGGTGGCGTACACCAACGTGCCGCCGGGCTTTACCCAGTCCGCCGCCCGCGCGAAGATGCGCGCCTGCAACGCCGCGGTCTCGGCGATGATCGAGGGGCGGACGCGGTGGAGGACGTCGGGGTGGCGACGGAAGATGCCCGTCGCGCTGCACGGCGCGTCGATCAGGATCGCGTCGGCGGGCTCGGTCGGCGCCCATTCGAGGATGTCGGCGTTGACGACCTCGGCCTTCAGGTGCGTGCGGTAGAGATTCTCGCGCAGGCGCTTGATGCGGCTCTGCGAATTGTCGACCGAGGTGACGGTCCAGCCGGCGCTCGCGAGTTGCAGCGTCTTGCCGCCCGGCGCTGCGCAGAGATCGAGGACGTGGCCCTCCCCTTTCCCGAGCAACCGCGCGGGAAGCGAGGCGGCGATGTCCTGCACCCACCAGGCGCCGTCGCCGAAGCCGGCCATGTCGGGGACCGAATCATGGTCGCCGAGGCGGAGATGCCCGGGCATGAAACTTTCGCCGCCGAGTTTCTCGCGCCAGCCTTCGGTTTCGGACGGGTTGGCGATCGTCAGATCGAGCGGCGGCACCTGCGCGATCGCGCGGCCGGCGGCGTCGACCATCTCCTCGCCCCACGCGGCTTCCCAGCGCAGTTCGACCGGGGCCGGCAGCGTGGGCACCTCGGGGAGCAGCATGTTGGCGCGGAACAGCGTGCCGAACACACCGTGGACCAGCTTGCGCGGACCGCCATCGACCAGCGGCAACACCGTCGAGATCGCGGCGTGCGAGGGGGGTGCCGAGGATCAGCACCTGGACCAGCGCGATGCGGAGCGCCATGCGCGCCTTCGCATCGTCGGGCAGGTTCGTCTTGGTCACCGAATCGATCATCGCGTCGAGATCGGGGAGGCGACGGAGCGTCTCGGCGGCGATCGCGTGCGCCAGGCCGCGATCGGGGCCGTGGATTGCGCGCGTTGCAGCGGGGAGCGCGGATTCGAGCGACTCGCCGCGACGCAGGACGGCGTCGAGCAGGCGGAGTGCGGCGCGTCGGGTCGGGACGCCGAGCGGCTCGGGGGCGTGGGTATAGTCGGGCATATGAAGGTCCTTCGCGTTCGGTTTGTCGCGCGGCTGTTATGGCAAAGCGGCGCGGCAGGGCCCATGTGGCGGTTACGACGCCAACACGCAAATCCGGAGAGCCGCGATGGGCCAGCGCCCCGATCATCTGAAGCCGCCAGAATATCTTGCGAAGAATACGCCGGTCCCAAAACCCGAGGCGATCGTGCCCGACAAGGATCCCGAGCCGCGCGATCCGACGCGCTATGGCGATTGGGAGCTGAAGGGCATGGCGATCGATTTTTGAGAACCGATCGCCCGAGAGACGTCAGTCTTTGACCTCGGCCTTCGGGAAGAAATGCTCGACGACGCTGTTCGCCAGCCTCGACGGGCGCAGCGTCTCGGCATCGAGGCAGCACCAGCTGGACTTGACCTCGGCGAGCACGTCCTCGCCGCGCTTGATGATCGTCTCGTAGAACGCGCGCGCACCCTGGACCTTCTCGAGCAACACCGTCGCGATGACGTCGTCGTCGAGGAACGCAGGCTTGCGGTACGTGATCTCGTGCTTGAGCGCGACCCAGAGGTGCCCCGCCACAGCCTCCGCGGGCGCAAGGCGCTGCCAATGGTCGATCACCGCGGCCTGTACCCACTTCAGATAGTTCGCGTTGTTGACGTGACCCATAAAGTCGATGTCGGCCGGCTCGATGCCGATGGCGTAGGTATGGGGGAGCGCTGTGGACACGCGCTGCATATAGCATGCGAACCTGAACATAGCGATGACGGCGGCGCTTCGATACCGACAATAAACGCTATTCCGGATGCCTCGCGCTCGCCCTAGCATCCGACCTGCGCGCGCCTCTTGTGTTGCCCAAATACAACACCATCTTTCGGCCAACACCGAAACACTCCCACAGGAATTCGTCATGAACATCGACAAATTCACCGACCGCGCGAAGGGCTTCCTGCAATCCGCGCAGACCGTCGCGATCCGCATGAACCACCAGCGGATCGCCCCTGAGCATCTGTTGAAAGCGCTGCTGGAAGACGAGCAGGGCATGGCCGCCGGGCTGATCAAGGCGGCCGGTGGCGACGCCAAGCGTGCGACCTCGGAGACCGATCTTGCGCTAGCGAAGATCCCGGTCGTGTCTGGCTCGGGCGCGCAGACCACGCCGGGAATCGACAACGACGCGGTGCGGGTACTCGATCAGGCCGAGCAGATCGCGAGCAAGGCGGGCGACAGCTTCGTCACCGTCGAGCGGTTGCTGGTCGCGCTTGCGCTGTCGCTCAACACCGCGGCGGGCAAGGCCTTGAAGGCCGGTGGCGTCACGCCCGAGGGGCTCAACACCGCGATCAACGGCCTGAGGCAGGGCCGGTCCGCCGACACCGCGGGCGCCGAGGATCGCTATGACGCGCTCAAGAAGTTCGCGCGCGATCTCACCCAGGCTGCGCGCGACGGCAAGCTTGACCCCGTCATCGGTCGCGACGAGGAGATCCGTCGCACCATCCAGATCCTTGCGCGCCGCACGAAGAACAACCCTGCGCTGATCGGCGAACCCGGCGTCGGCAAGACCGCGATCGCCGAAGGGCTAGCCCTTCGCATCGCCAATGGCGACGTGCCCGATACGCTGAAGGATCGCCGGCTGATGTCGCTCGATCTCGGCTCGCTTATCGCGGGTGCCAAATATCGCGGTGAGTTCGAGGAGCGGCTGAAGGGCGTGCTCGACGAGGTGAAGGCCGCCGAGGGCGACATCATCCTGTTCATCGACGAGATGCACCAGCTGATCGGCGCGGGCAAATCCGAGGGCGCGATGGATGCCGGCAACCTGCTCAAGCCCGCCCTCGCGCGCGGCGAACTCCACTGCGTCGGCGCGACCACGCTCGACGAGTACCGCAAATATGTCGAGAAGGACCCCGCGTTGCAGCGGCGGTTCCAGCCGGTGATGGTCGGCGAACCGACCGTCGAGGACACCATCTCGATCCTGCGCGGACTGAAGGAGAAATATGAACTCCATCACGGCGTGCGGATCACCGACGGCGCGATCGTTGCCGCCTCGACGCTGTCCAACCGCTACATCACCGACCGCTTCCTCCCCGACAAGGCAATCGACCTGATGGACGAGGCGGCATCGCGAATCCGCATGGAGGTCGAATCGAAGCCCGAGGCGATCGAGAATCTCGACCGGCGGATCATCCAGCTCAAGATCGAGCGCGAGGCGTTGAAGCGTGAGACCGACGACTCGTCGGTCGACCGGCTCGACACGCTGGAGGGCGAACTCGTCAACCTGGAGGAGCAATCCGCCGAGCTGACGACGCGCTGGAAGGGCGAGAAGGACAAGATCAATGCCGAGGCTCGGCTGAAGGAACAGCTCGATGCCGCGCGGCTCGAGCTGGAGCAGGCGCAGCGCTCGGGCGATCTCGCCAAGGCGGGCGAGCTTTCCTACGGTACGATCCCGGGCTTGCAGCGCCAGCTCGACGAGGCGGCGGGGGCGACCAAGGGCGCGATGCTGCGCGAGGGAAGTGACCGCGGACGATATCGCGGGTGTGGTCAGCCGCTGGACCGGGATCCCGGTCGAGCGGATGCTGCAGGGCGAGCGCGACAAGCTGCTCGCGATGGAGGCGACGATCGGCAAGCGCGTGATCGGTCAGGCGCACGCGGTGAAGGCGGTGTCGACCGCGGTTCGCCGTGCGCGTGCGGGATTGCAGGACCCGAACCGGCCGCTCGGCTCGTTCCTGTTCCTTGGACCGACCGGGGTCGGCAAGACCGAGCTGACCAAGGCGCTGGCGGAGTTCCTGTTCGACGATCCCAGCGCGATGGTCCGCATCGACATGAGCGAGTTCATGGAGAAGCACGCGGTCGCGCGGCTGATCGGCGCGCCTCCGGGCTATGTCGGCTATGAGGAGGGCGGCGTGCTGACCGAGGCCGTGCGCAGGCGTCCGTACCAGGTGATCCTGTTCGACGAGGTCGAGAAGGCGCATGGCGACGTGTTCAACGTGCTGTTGCAGGTGCTCGACGACGGCCGGCTGACCGATGGTCAGGGGCGCACGGTGGATTTCAGCAACACGCTGATCATCCTGACGAGCAACCTCGGCAGCCAGTATCTGGCAAACATGGCGGAGGGCGACGACGTGTCGTCGGTCGAGCCGCAGGTGATGGAGATAGTCCGGTCGCACTTCCGGCCGGAGTTCCTCAACCGGCTCGACGAGGTGATCCTGTTCCACCGCCTCGGCCAGTCGCACATGGCACCGATCGTCGACATCCAGGTATCCCGTGTCGACAAGCTGCTGGCGGATCGCAAGATCGTCCTCGACCTAACCGATGCGGCGAGGGCTTGGCTCGGCCGGGTGGGCTACGATCCAGTGTACGGCGCACGCCCGTTGAAGCGCGCGGTCCAGCGCTACCTACAGGACCCGCTCGCCGACATGATTTTGCGCGGCGAGGTGAAGGGACGGCTCGACCGTGAAGGTCGACGAAGGCGATGGGAAGCTGGTGCTGCAAGTCGCCTGACACGCTCATCTTCGAACAAAAAAGGGGCGGCAGATCGATGATCTGCCGCCCCAATTTCGGTCCCGAAGGATCGATTACATATCGATGGTCAGACCAACGAACAGATAGCGACCCGCGCCTTCGAAGATGCCAGGATAGGTGTTGCCGTTACCGAACGAGCCGATCGGCGTTGCCGTCGAGCTGAGGATCGGAGGCGACTTGTCGAACACGTTGTTCGCGCCGGCCCGGAAGGTGAACTTATCCTCAACCCGCACTGTGGCAGCCAGGTCGAAATAGCTCTGCGCCTTGATGCTCGCATCCAGCGGGAAGAAGCTGTTCGCAAGATCGGCATTGCTGCTGGTATTCTCGAACTTCGTCTTCGAGAGATAGCGCCAGTTGCCGGAGAGGCCCACGCCGCTCGGCGCGGTATAGGTCAGACGCACACTGTGGCGCCACTTGGACTGCGGATACCCGCACTGCGCACCGAAATAACCCGCGCAATCGAACTTGGCGCCAGCCTTATCCGACTCGAACTTGTCGGTGTAGGTACCGTTAGCGGCGAGCGCGAAGGTACCGATATTGGTCGTCCGCAGTGTGTAGCCGAGCGACGCATCGATGCCCTGGGTCGTCAACGAACCGGCGTTGACGTTGGTATCGACGATAAAGCCGCGGGTGGTCTGGTAGAGCGACCCGTTAGCATCGCGATTGATCGCACCGCACAGCGCGGCGTCGCCAGTCTGAAGACACTGGTTGATGATGGTATCGGCACCGATGACACCGATGATGTCCTTCACCTTGATCCGGAACGCGTCCACCGATGCGGTGAAGCCCGGGAGGAACGTTGGCTGGATGATCACGCCGGCCGTGAACGTGTCGGCCTTCTCGGGCTTCAGGTTCGGGTTGCCGCCGATCAGGCCGTTATACTGATCGGAACTGTTGACATCGATGCCGCCAAACTGGGCTGCGGTGACGCCGGTGAGGGCACATTGCGCCGCGGTGTTGCCGTTGACGAGGCCGCCGACGGCAGGACCCGCGCAGGGGATCGGTAGCGCCGTCGATCTGCACCGACTGGCCAACGAACAGCTCCTGCACGTTAGGCGCACGCACCGCGCGGTTGTACCCGCCACGGAAGCGGATGTCGCGGACCGGCGCCCAGACCAGTTCGCCCTTGTATGAGGTGACCGAACCGGCGGTGCTGTAGTCCGAGTAGCGGAAACCACCGTTGACCGTCAGCTCTTGGAAGAATGGGCGATCGCTGACGAGCGGAACCTGGAGTTCGGCGAAGGCCTCCCTTCACGTTGTAGCCGCCGCTGATCGGCAGGGTAGGGCCGCCCTGGCCGGCGAGATCGCCCGTCTGGAACGCCTGATCCACCTCGAGCGACAGCGACTCTTCGCGATATTCGGCACCGACGTTCAGCGCGATGCCCTCGGAGGCGAACGGCGACTGCACACCGTATTCGCTGCCCTTGAAGGTCAGCGAGCCGCTGACGATCTTCTCCTTGGTCTGGCCCTGTTGGAAGCCGCTCTGCTGCACATAGGCGAGGGCTTCCGGCGTGATCCGAGCCGCACCGAAGATGTTGAGCGGAACGCACGTCGGGTCCGAGCCGTCAACGACCGACCGGCAGGTGGGAACACCGCCGGGGCCCGCGATCACGTCGAGCGCGCGGGTCGTCTTGGTGATCGAGAACTCGTTGCGATATACCTCGTTGAAGATGGTGCTGCCGAACTGACCATAGACGTCATACGAGACACCCTTACCGATATCGCCCCGCGCACCGGCCAGGATGCGATACGAAGTGTGGCGCAGATCGGCCTGACGTCCGCCACCTTCGACGTTGCGACGCCCAATGTTGACGGCAGCGCGATTGTAGGTGCTGCCGTCAGGATTCAGGAATACCGCCGCCGGTACACCCGTAGTCCCTGCCACTGTGCCGGCGTCGGTCAGCAGGTTCGTCGCACGGCAGAAGGAAGCGACCTGGGCCGCGGACAGCAACGGGTTGTTGCAGTTGAGCGTGGTCGTGTTGCTGAAGTCGCCCGATGGCGCGATCTGCGCCACGGTGCGATCGTCCATGAACATGAATTCGGCATACGGCTTGAAGGCGCTGCTAACTTCGTAGTTGGCAAGGAAGCCGGCGGTGTAACGCTTGTCCGGACGCTGATAATAATTCAGCGGATTGGCGTTGTAGAGCGACTGACCGGATATTAAGTTACCAGCGCTGTCCAGCGTCAGGTTGCGCGGCAGGCCATCACGCGCCTGAAGCGTGAAATTGGCGGGGAAGCCAGTGCCTGATCCGCCGCAAACATATTCATTGCCGGCAGCAGGCACGTTCAGCCCGCACGAGCTATAATCGCGGTCACCCTGCAAGATCGCGCCGATCTTACGATACCCCATATAGCCGACGACATGGCCGCGGCCGTCGCTGGTACCGGCGCCGACTTTCAGGTTGATGTCAAATTGCGTACCGTCGAAGGCCTGACCACTCGGGGCGGGAAAACCCTTGGCGGCCGACAGCGACTGGAAGCGCTTGCTGCGGTTGTTGTGGTTGTAGATTCCGCCGGTCGTGTCGAGGCTGACGCCTTCATACTGGTCGTCGAGGACGAAGTTGACCACGCCGCCGACAGCGTCCGAACCATAGACCGAGGAGGCACCACCGGTCAGCACGTCGACGCGCTTGATCAGCGACGCCGGAATCACGTTAAGATCCGCGGCCGAGCTGGTCGAGACGGGATCGCCCGGCATCAGGCGGCGACCATTCACCAGCACCAGCGTGCGCTGATCGCCAAGGTTGCGCAGGTTCGCCGTGGCAGTGCCGTTCGAACCATTCGAGACCGACGAGCTCTGCGACGCGAAAGCCTGCGGCAGGCTGTTCAGCACGTCCTCGATGCGGCTGGAACCGCGCAGCTTGATCTCGGCTGCGTTAACGACGGTGATCGGGCTGGCCGACGTCAGGTTCGGATTCGAAATACGCGACCCGGTGACGACGATGTCACCGCTGCCAGCCGTACCGGCAGCAGCTGGGTCCTGGCTGGGCGTGTTGGACAGCGCCGGCGTGGTCGATGCTGCAGCGTCGTCACTCGTCGCGCCCTGCGGCGCGGGTGCCGGGGTGGTCTGCGCGTAGGCGGGCAATGCAATCGCAGCACCCGCGATCATCGTCGATGCGAGCAGGCAGTCCCGAAACATATGGTTTCGCATGGTTGGTCTATCCCTTTTATATCGGCGAACGTTTCCGGCCGATACGATCTATTGTGCGGTCGCCCGACCGCAGCTGACGACGATCTCGCAAGTCAGAGGTGCCTTGTCCAAAAGAAAATTACGGGATCGCCACCACTCGTCGCATTACGACAGTTATGTTACCCAATGGCCACAATTTCGGGACGATGCCGTAACGGCATGCTGCACGTGATGGACTTGCCGCTCTGGCCGGCGCTGCCTATTCCGACGCTTCTCGCTAACGAGGTAGGACGCTCATGCGGATCACGGTTCTGGCAATTTCAACCTCGTTGATCATGGCGCAGTATCCTGCGGCCGCGGCGTCCAAGCCGCGTAGGGCGGAGCGGTCCCCGCTGCTGGTTGCCGTCACGCAATGCCGCACCGTGACCGAACCGTTGGCGCGGCTGGCCTGCTTCGATCACTCGGTGGCGGCGCTGGATACCGCGGAAGCCGATCAAGCGGTCGTCGTCATCGACCAGCAACAAGTTCGCGAAACGCGCCGAAATCTGTTCGGGATAACGCTGCCCGATACCGGCTTGTTCGGCAACGGCAACGACCTGCCGCAGATCGAGACGACTCTCACCGGTGCGTCGGTGGATGGCGCCGGCCGATGGAGTTTCCAGTTGGCCGATGGCGCGCGATGGATCCAGACGGATGATTACACGATCGCGCGGCGTCCACGGGCAAACGATAAAGTCGTCATCAAGCGCGGTGCCTTAGGGAGTTTCAAGCTAAGCGTCGGCGGCCAGCCGGGTGTGAAGGCGAAACGGCTGAACTGAGCGCTCGTCACCTACGGTCGCATCACGCCCGCCACCAGCATCGGGTCGAGCTTGGCGTCGCGCCATCGTAGCGCCCAGTGGAGATGGGGACCGGTGGCGCGGCCGGTCATGCCGACGGCGCCGATCGGTTGGCCTTGGCGGACGTGATCGCCGGGTTTCACGTCGATGCGGGATAGGTGAAGGAACGCGCTGTTGAGGCCCATGCCGTGGTCGAGCATCAGGAGATTTCCCTCGAGCGTGAAGGGGTGGTCCGCCGCGAGGATCACGACGCCGTCGGCGGGAGCGGTGACGATCGCGCCGGTTGGCTTGGCGATGTCGGTGCCTGAATGATAGCTGCCGGGGTCGCCCTTGTAGATGCGTTGCGCGCCGAACAGGCCGGAGATGCGGCCTGTTGCCGGCCATGCGAAGGCCTGGCGCCAGCCTTGGGCGTCGGTAGTGCGCGCGCGGGCGGCGACGATCTGGGCGAGTTCGGGCGGACGCAGTTTGGCGAAGACCGGGTCGGGCGTGGGGAATTTCGGGAGCGTGTCGAGGCGCTCGATCCGCCAGGCTCTAGGCGCAATCGTCAGCGGCTGGGTAATGGTGCGTCCGTCGGCGAGGGTAGCGGTCAGTATCGCCTGCGGCCCCGCGTCGCGGTCGAAACCGGCGATGAAGCGGCCATCGGGGGGATAGCGCGACCGGCTTGCCGTCGAGCATGAGCGTGCGCGTACCAGCAGGGGCGGTGCCTAGGATCAGTCCGCCTTGGCTGAGCGTGCCGGTCCAGCGGAAGGCGGACTGGAGCGCGGTATTCGAGGACGGTGTTTGCTGGGCGGCGGCACCGGATCCAGCCAGCAGGACGAGCACCGCCGCGCGGATCATCGTGGCGCCATCGCTTCGCTGGCGCCGGCGGCGGTGGCGTAGGCTTCCTGGCGCGCGACGCTCCAATAGCGCAGGTCTTCGAGCGCGATGCGGTGGCCGGTGGCGGCGCAGGCGACGTGATCGCCGGGGCTGAGCACGCGGAAACCGTTGGCCATATAGTGCAGCCGCGCGGCGCGGTCGGAGTTGGACATCAGCATTGCGGGTCTTCTTTTATAGCAAGGTGGGCTGGCGTGGCGGCGCGTCGGGCGCGGGCTTCGCCTTGGGGGCAGCATAGGTTTTGGCGGCGGGGCGCTCAAGGCCGGTGTCCGTCACCGCGTCGACCACACCGTCGCGGAAGTGGAGCGTGAGCGTCCCCGCGTCGCGCGCCGACTTGGCCGAGGCGAGCGTCTCGCCGCCGGGCCGGGCGGTAACGCGGGCATAGCCGCGGTCGAGGATCGCGTCGGGGTTGAGCGACTGGACCAGACGCCACGTCGCATCGAGCTGCGCGCGCTTGGCTTCGAGTTTGCGCTCCAAAGTGGCAGGTCGGAGCGCTGCGCCCGAACGATCGAGACTGCCGCGCGCTAGCGTCAAGCGGCGCTCAAGGCCGCGGTCGAGCCGCTGGCCGAAGTCGTCGGCGCGCTGGCGTTGAGGTCCAAGCAACTGGTCGCGCTTCGGGAGCAGACGCGCCAGTGCGTCGAGCCGCTCGCGCCCGCGCTCGACATGACGCCGCGCACACCGCTCGGTGCGGTTGCGGTGGCTGTCGATCGTCAGACGCAGGTCGGCGAGTACCGGCACCGCGATTTCGGCGGCGGCGGTCGGCGTCGGCGCGCGCAGGTCGGCGGCGAAATCGCACAAGGTGGTGTCGGTCTCGTGCCCGACCGCGGAGATGATCGGGATCGTGCAGGCGGCGACCGCGCGGACGACGATTTCCTCGTTGAACGACCACAAATCCTCGACCGAACCGCCGCCGCGCGCGACGATGACAAGGTCGGGGCGCGGCACCGGGCCGCCGGGGACTATCGCGTCGAACCTGCGGACGGCGGCGGCGATTTCGGCGGCGGAACCCTCGCCCTGCACCTTCACCGGCCAGACGATCACGTGCGTCGGGCAGCGATCCTCCAGGCGGTGCAGGATGTCGCGGATCACCGCGCCGGTGCCCGAGGTGACGACGCCGATCACCTTCGGCATGAACGGCAGGCGCTTCTTCCGCGTGCCGTCGAACAGCCCCTCGCTGGCGAGCTTCGCCTTCAGTTTCTCGAGCAGCGCCATCAAGGCGCCCGCGCCCGCCAGCTCCATGCGCTCGATGACGATCTGGTATTTCGAGCGGCCGGGATAGGTGGTGAGCTTGCCGGTCGCGATCACCTCGATGCCGTCCTGCGGCACGAAGGCGAGGCTCGACGCATTGCCCTTCCAGATGACGCCGTCGATCACCGCCTGATCGTCCTTGAGCGACATGTAGCAATGCCCGGAGGCGACGCGTTTCCAGCCCGAGATCTCGCCGCGCAGGCGGACATGGCCGAATTCGCCCTCGACCATCCGCTTAAGCTTGAACGCGAGTTCGCCGACCGACATGGCGAGTGCGTTGTCGCCGGCGACCGGCTCGGCTACCAGCCGCCCCATGTCACTGGATACGACGTCATCGGAAAAGGGATCGGGCATGAACGTCCTGCTGCTGGGCTCGGGGGGTCGCGAACATGCGCTCGCGTGGAAGCTGGTGCAATCTCGCGGCCTCGATACGCTGTATGCCGCGCCGGGCAACCCCGGGATCGCGCGCGTTGCGACGCTCGTGCCGCTCGATGCGACGGATCATAGCGCGGTGGTGGCGTTCGTCCGCGAGCATGAGGTCGGGCTGGTCGTGATCGGACCCGAGGCGCCGCTGGTCGACGGACTGGCGGACAGTTGCCGCGCGGCGGACATCCCCGTGTTCGGGCCGTCGAAGGCGGCGGCGCAGTTGGAGGGGTCGAAGGGCTTCACCAAGGATCTGTGCCTGCGCGCCGGCATCCCGACCGCGGGCTATGTCCGCGTGAAGAGCCGCGAAGAGGCGGATATCGCGCTTGCCCGCACCTTCTCGCTGCCGGTGGTCATCAAGGCGGACGGGCTCGCCGCGGGCAAGGGCGTCGTCATCGCGTTCAGCGCGGCCGAAGCCGATGCCGCGCTCGACGCGCTGTTCGCCGACGGGGAAGCCGAGGCGGTGATCGAGGAATTCCTGGAGGGTGAAGAGGCGAGCCTCTTCGTGCTGACCGACGGCGTGTCGCTGATGCCGTTCGGCTCCGCGCAGGATCACAAGCGCGTCGGCGAGGGCGATACCGGGCCGAATACCGGCGGGATGGGCGCGTACAGCCCTGCCCTCGTCCTCACGCCTGCGCTGGAGAAGCGCGCGATCGATGAGATCGTCGCGCCGACCGTGGCGGCCATGGCGGCGGAGGGCATGCCGTTCTCGGGCGTGCTGTACGCCGGACTGATGCTGACGCCGCAGGGGCCGAAGCTGATCGAGTATAATGCGCGGTTCGGCGATCCCGAGACGCAGGTGCTGATGATGCGCTTCCAGGGGGACCTGCTCGCGACGATGCTGGCGACCGCAGAGGGGCGGCTCGGCGAGATGCCTGCGGCGCAGTTCAGCGACGAAACCGCGCTGACAGTGGTAATGGCGGCGGAGGGGTATCCGGGAACGCCCAAGGCTGGCGGCGCGATCGTCGGGCTGGATTCCGCACGGGCCGCGGGCGGCACGGTGTTCCAGGCAGGCACGCGGCTTGAGGACGGTGGGTTAGTCGCGTCCGGCGGGCGCGTTCTTGCGGTGACGGCGACCGGCGATACCGTCGCAACGGCGCAGGCGAACGCGTATCGCGCGGTCGAGGCGATCGATTTCGCGGAAGGCTTTTACCGTCGCGACATCGGCTGGCGGGAAATCGCGCGCGGGTGATGCACGCCTGATCCTCCCCCGCCAGGGGGAGGTGGCTGGCTCTTGCCAGACGGAGGGGGAGGTGGGCGACAACCGCTGTTCCGTGTCCTCCCCCTCCGTCACCTGCGGCGACACCTCCCCTGACGGGGGAGGATCAGACAAGTCAACCTGGCCAATTAGGTCTCGCCGCCTTTCGCGCGCATCGCTACGGTATGGGAATGAACGAAACTTCCGCGACCTCCACTTCCGGCCTGAGCCTGTTGCCCGATGGCATCGCCACGCTGACGGCGATCCACTTCACGATCATCGCCGTCGTCGCGATCCTGGTCCTGATCGGGCTGATCTGGGGTATCAGGGCGAAACGCAGCCGCACGAAGGCGACGCGCGACGTGATCGCACACGCCAAGGAGGCCGGTGTTACCCCTGAGCCTATCGCGGAAGAACGTAACGACGAAAAGCGCCGTAGTGAGCAGTCCCAGTCGCAAACGCGGACCGTTACGCCCGCACCTGCCCCGGTGGCGCCTGCTCCAACACCCGAACCGAAGCCCGTCGCGGCGCCGGTCGAGCCTGCGCCAAACCCGATTGCGTCCCCACCGGCGGTCGCACCGCTCGCCCCCCAGGTCGATAGCGCGAGCACTTCCGACCGGTTGAACGACGAACCGATCGCCGCCGCATCGCCGATGGAGGCGAGCCCGGCGGCCGAGGCGATGGCGCCGGTCGAACCGTCTGCGCCCGCGCCGTCCTATGCCGACGGGCCCGTGACGCAATTGAAGGGGCTCGGGCCGAAGGTCGCGGCGCAGCTTGGCGCGCTCGGCGTCTCGACGGTCGGCGAGATGGCGGCGCTGTCGGATAGCGAGGCGCAGCGCATCGACGCGCAGCTCGGCAACTTCACCGGCCGGATGGGCCGCGATCGCTGGATCGAGCAGGCGCGGTTGCTCGCGGCTGGCGACAAGGCCGGCTTCGAGGCGGTGTTCGGCAAGCTCTGAGCGACGCCTTCGCGCGAGACGTCTCAGGCCGGGATCGCGGTGCGATCGGTTAACCGCGATCCGCACGCGTAGATGACGATTGGCTCTATGCTCCACGCGCGCCGACGGGCATGTCAGGCGCGTCGCATCTCGATGTAGGAGAGCGGCCGATAACAGGGCGATGAGTGCACATGCTGGTAACGATGAGCGCAATGCTGTTGACGGCTGCCCCCGTTCACGTGACGGCCGCGCCGATAGCGTTGCCCGGCGTCAGTGCGAGCGTGGCGCTGCCCGGCGCGGTAGTCTCGCCGTTCGCCGGTGATTTCCAGCCAGTTACGGCGATGGCGGTTTCGCCGATTGCTCTGGCCGCATCGCTTCCGGCGATCGAGATTTTCGCCCAGGGGCTCCCGACGCAGGACATTCCGCCGGTCGGTCCCGCCCCGCTGGGGACTCCGCCCGTCCAGCGGACGCCCAACGACATAATCGTCACTGGCCGCAAGGAAACCGCGGGCGATCCGCTGCGCGCGGTCAACGCCGAATCGTTCGCGGTGACGCAGAAGGTCGACGACGCGGTGATCGGCCCGGTCGCGCGGACCTACAAGAAGACCGTGCCGAGTCCCATTCGACGCGGCATCCACAATTTCCTCTACAATCTGCGCGAGCCGATCGTCTTCCTGAACTTCCTGCTCCAGTTCAAGCCGGGCAAGGCAGCGGAGACGGTCGGACGGTTCGCGATCAACACGACGATCGGCGTGGCGGGCGTGCTCGACGTCGCCAAGAAGAAGCCGTTCCACCTGCCGCGGCGGTCGAACGGCTTCGCCAACACGCTTGGCTATTACGGAGTCAAGAACGGTGCGTTCCTGTTCCTGCCGCTGGTAGGGCCGACGACGATCCGCGATCTGCTCGGCGGTGTGATCGATCGCCTGATCCTGCCGGTCGCCATTGGCCATCCATTCACCAGCACGTCATACACGGTGCCGGCGGGGATCCTCGGGGCGCTCGATCACCGGTCGGAATTCGACCAGACGCTGAAGGACCTGCACGACAACTCGCCGGATCCGTATGCGGCGACGCGATCGTTCTATCTCAACCGGCGGCAGGCGGAGATCGACCACCTCCACGGGCGGGTCGAGGGCGATCCGGCGGGGATGTCGGGGCCACCGCCGAGCGTGGTGCCGTTCGTGCCGAGCGATCTGGAGCCTGGGGCTAGGCCGGTTTCGGATGTGCCGATGGAGGCTCCGGTGGTCGCGACGCCGGCGGTTGATGCGACGCCCGCGGCCGAAACCGGTCAGTAGAAGGGACGGAGCCGAATCCTCGCCCGTCGCCCTCCCCTCCCCGCGACCTCTTCGTTCGTGCTGAGTAGAGACCGAGTAGCTCCGTCAGGAGCGTATCGAGGGCTCGTATCGAAGCATGGGTCCCGCGCGCCACCCTGTCCTTCGATACGCCGCTTCGACAAGCTCAGCAGCTACTCGGGACGAACGGATTGCGGGGTCAGCGGGCCTTCCGTAAGCGAGGCAAGCAAGCAACTTAACCCCGAGTACCACCCCGGCGGAGGCCGGGGCCCAATTGGGGGGACATCGTAAACTAGGGTAGCGCTTCGTTACTGCGGCCTTGCCAATTGGGCCCCGGCCTTCGCCGGGGTGGTGCAGAACGGAGACGCCTTGTTCGACCTTACGCGCGCCACCGCAAGCGCTCAGACTTGGCTCACCAACAACTTGTCGATGCGGCGGCCGTCGAGGTCGACGATCTCGAACTTCCAGCCCTGCTCGACGAAGCTCTCGCCCTCGCCCGGCAGGTGGCGGAACACCGACAGTGCGAGGCCGGCGACCGTCGCGTAATCCCGGTCCTCGGGTAGGTCGATACCGAGGCGATCGGCAAGCGAGTCCGCCGCCATCGTCCCTGCCACGAGCAGTGAACCGTCGTCGCGCACCACGACAGACGGCGCATCGTCCGGATCGGAGTCCGACTTGAACTCGCCGGCAATCGCCGCGAGCAGATCGGCCGGCGTAACGATGCCCTCGAAATGACCGTATTCGTCGTGGATCAGCGCCATCGGCACTTCGGCTTCGCGGAGCGCCAGCAGCGCGTCCATCGCGTCGATCTGGTCGATCACCACCGGCGCTTTCCGCATCAGCGCGCGCAGGTCGATCGGCTCGCCGCGGAACAGGGCCGCGGCGATGTCGCGCGCCTGGACGACGCCCTTGACCGCGTCGATCGAGCCTTCGCCGACCGGCAGGCGAGTGTGCTGCGATGCAAGCAGCGTCTCGCGGATCTCGTCGGGGCCCCAGTCGCAGTCGAGCCAGTCGATCTCGGTACGCGGCGTCATCACTTCGCGCACCGGGCGATCCGCGAGGCGGACGACGCCCGAGATGATCGAGCGCTCATGCTCTTCGATGATCCCCGACTTCGACGCCTCGGCGACGATCATGTGGAGCTCTTCGGCGGTGACGTGCTCTTCCGATTCGCGGTTCAGGCGAAGCGCGCGGAAGATCAGCGCGCTGGTCGAATCGAGCACCCAGACGATCGGTGCGGTGCCGATCGCGAGCCAGCGCATCACCGGCGCCATGAACGACGCGATCGCCTCGGGCGCACGCAGCGCGAACTGCTTGGGGACGAGTTCGCCGATGATCAGCGACGCGTAGGTGGTGAGACCGATGACAATCGCGAACCCGGCGGTTTCCGCGGTCGAGGCGGACAGGCCCCAGGCCTGCAACCGCGCGGCGGTCGGCATGCCGAGGCTGGAGCCCGAATAGGCACCCGCGAGGATGCCGATCAGCGTGATGCCGATCTGGACGGTCGAGAGGAACTTGCCCGGGTCGGCGGCGAGCACGAGTGCGGCGCGCGCGCCCTTCTTGCCCGAGCGCGCCATCGCCTCGAGCCGCGCTTTCCGCGCGGAGACGATCGCGAGTTCGCTCATCGCGAACACGCCGTTCAACGCGACGAGCGCGAGGATGATCGCAACGTCGATCCAGGGGAAGGGGGGAAGCGGTGCCATTGGCTCGGCGTCTCTTTGCAGGACAACGGTCCGTCGCACAACCGTCCTTACGTACTGGCTTGCGCATACTCGACATCGGAACGCGAAGATGGTCAGGCTCGGTTCAGTGCGCAGGCGGAACAATCGTCGCGACACCGGGTTATCGGGCGTATCGGGCACGAAGCCGTCATTCGTCATGCCTCAGGGAGATTATCTATGAAAACCAAGATGTTCGCAGGCGCTGCAATCGCCGCACTGATCGCCACCAGCGGCTGCACCACCGATCCGGAGACAGGTCGCCAGACGATTTCGAAGACCGCATTGGGCGGTATCGGCGGCGCGCTGGGTGGCTATCTGCTCGGCGACGTGGTCGGTGGTCGTCACGACCGGACCGAGAAGCTGCTCGGCGCGGGCATCGGCGGTCTCGCGGGTGCGGGCATCGGCGCGTACATGGACAAGCAGGAGCGCGATCTGCGCGCGCGTACCGCGGGCACTGATGTGCAGGTGATCCGTCAGGGCGACGATCTGGTGCTCAACATCCCGTCGGGCATCACCTTCGCGTATGACAGCGCCAACGTGCAGCCGCAGTTCCAGCGGACCCTGGACCAAGTCGCGGATACGCTGTCGCAGTACAACCAGACGTACATCGACGTGTACGGCCATACAGATTCGACCGGCAGCGATGCGTACAACCAGACGCTGTCGGAGCGTCGTGCGCGGTCGGTCGCGGATTATCTGGCAGGCCACGGCGTGCAGACTGCGCGTATCGGTACGCGCGGCTACGGCGAAACGCAGCCGATCGCGTCAAACGATACCGATGCGGGCCGGGCGGCGAACCGTCGCGTCGAGGTGAAGATCGTGCCGATCACGCAGAACGACCTGCGCCAGTAAGCTGGGCCTATCGAGGGTATTCTCCCCTCGCCTACCGTTCCCCCGCGAAAGCGGGGGTCCAGGAGCCAAGAGCGTTACGACTGGTACCCTGGGCTCCCGCCTTCGCGGGAGAACGGAGTTAGGCGGTGACCGGACGGTTCAAAACAGCCTCCCGCCGTTCGGGACGTGTCCGGTCGGCGAGATCAGCACCACTTTCCCATCCGCATCGGGAAAGCCGAGCGTCAGGACTTCGGACATCATCGGACCGATCTGACGCGGCGGGAAGTTGACGACTGCCGCAACCTGCCGCCCAACGAGCGTCTCCGGCGTATAATGCTCGGTGATCTGCGCGGACGAGCGCTTCACGCCGATCTCCGCACCAAAATCGATCCGCAGCTTGATCGCGGGTTTGCGTGCTTCGAGAAACGGTTCCGCTTCGACGATCGTGCCGACGCGGATGTCGACCTTCTCGAAGTCCGCGAACGTGATCACCTCAGAAATCGACATTGTCGTAGTGCGCCGGAGGTGAGATCAGCTCCATCCGTTCGGACAGCAGCGGGCGGAAGCTCGGGCGGCTCTTGAACCCGCGATACCAGCGTGCGGTCTGGTCGTGGCCCTTCCAGTCGATCCCGCCGAGATAATCGGTCACCGAGATCTGCGCCGCCGCCGCGAGATCGGCGAGGCTCATCGTCGCGCCGCCGAGCCAGTTCCGGTGATCGAGCAGGTAATCCATGTAATCGAGATGCCCGACCGCGGCCTTCATCGCCTCGCGCAGGCCCTTCGCGTCGGGCGCGGTGCGGTGCGCGAGGCGCTTGACCATGCGTTCGTGGAGCAGCGGCCCGGTGACGTCGCGGTAGAAATGGGTGTCGAACCACGTGACCAGCCGGCGGATCTCGGCGCGGTTGGTCGCGGTACCGTTGATCATCGCCGCCTTCTCGACGGTCTCCTCGAAGAATTCGCAGATCGCCATCGAATCGATCAGCGGGGCGACGCCGCGCGACGCGTCGACCATCACCGGCGTCTGGCCGGCGGGGTTCATGTCCATGAACTCGTCGCGGCGATCCCAGGGCGATTCGCGGACCAGTTCGTAGCCGACCCCCTTCTCGCCCAGCAGCAGGCGCACCTTTCGCGAGAAGGGACACAGGGGGAATTGATAAAGCTGCCACATGCCATCCGTTTAGGCGGTGGGGGGCGGCTGTGTCACTAGCGCGGGTTGGCGCCGCGAAGATTTGGTTCACGCGGAGGCGCGGAGACGCGGAGGTGTTGCGTTCGCAGCGAGCGAAGCTCCTCTCTCATCGATCGCAATCGGAGAAAAGCGGAGCGAATTTTAGCTCCGCGTCTCCGCGTCTCCGCGTGAACCCCTCTAACTTGCACCCCCGGCGGGCGCCGGGGTGGTGCGAGGGCTTGGGCTTATTCCGCTGCGACCAGTTCTGCGCTGTCGTCCAGTGGGTGCGACAAGCGCGTCAGCATTTCCTTCGGCACGATCTGCCAGAAATGGGAAGCCACGCGGTCCCAATCTTCCAGCAGTCCCTTCGACCATTTGCTGTCGGTGTGGTCAGCATGATCGCGGACCAGGTCGAGCAGCACGTCGGCCCAGTGGAGCGACTTCACGCGGTCCCAGGTGATGTTCTCCGGGTTCGCGCGCTTCGCGAACACGCCGTCGGGGTCGTAGACGAACGCCATTCCGCCGGTCATGCCCGCGCCGAAGTTCGCGCCGACCGCGCCGAGCACGACTGCGATGCCGTTGGTCATGTACTCGCACCCGTTCGCGCCGCAGCCTTCGACGACGACGATCGCGCCCGAGTTGCGGACCGCGAAACGCTCGCCCGCCTGCCCCGCCGCGAACAGCCGGCCCGAGGTCGCGCCGTAGAGCACGGTGTTGCCGATGATCGTGTTGTCCTGCGACGCCAGTGGCGAACTCACCGCCGGCCGGACGATGATCGTGCCGCCCGAGAGCCCCTTGCCGACGTAATCGTTCAGAATCGCCGAACACTTCGAGCGTGATGCCCTTGCACAGAAATGCGCCGAGCGACTGGCCCGCCGACCCGCGCAGACGGATCGTCACGTGGTTGTCCGCCAGCGTCGACATCCCGAACTTCCGCGTGATCTCGCTCGACAACCGCGTCCCGACCGCGCGGTGCGTGTTGCGCACCGAATAGGTCAGCTGCATCTTCTCGCCGCGCGAGAACACCGCGGACGCATCCTTGATGATCTGCGCGTCGAGGCTGTCGGGGACTTCGTTGCGGAAGGTCGAGAGCGAGAACCGGCGCTGCGAATCGTCAGCATCGACCTTCGCCAGGATCGGGTTGAGATCGAGATCGTCGAGATGCTCCGCGCCGCGGCTGACCTGCCGCAGCAGCTCGGTGCGGCCGATCACGTCGTCGAGGCTCTTCATGCCGAGCCGCGCGAGGATGTCGCGGACTTCCTCGGCGATGAACGTCATCAGGTTGATCACCTTCTCGGGCGTGCCGACGAACTTCTGGCGGAGCGCATCGTTCTGCGTGCAGATGCCGACCGGACACGTGTTCGAATGGCATTGCCGCACCATGATGCAGCCCATCGCGACCAGCGACAGCGTGCCGATCCCGAACTCCTCCGCCCCCCAGGATCGCGGCGATGACGATGTCGCGCCCGGTCTTCAGCCCGCCATCGGTGCGCAACCGCACGCGACCGCGCAGGCCGTTGAGCGTCAGCACTTGGTTGACCTCCGACAGGCCCATTTCCCACGGCGTGCCGGCATATTTGATCGAGGTCTGCGGCGACGCGCCAGTGCCGCCGACATGGCCGGCGATCAGGATCACGTCGGCATGCGCCTTCGCCACACCCGCCGCGACCGTGCCGATACCCGCGGACGAGACGAGCTTCACGCACACGCGGGCGCGCGGATTGATCTGCTTCAGGTCGTAGATAAGCTGCGCCAGATCCTCGATCGAGTAGATGTCGTGATGCGGCGGCGGCGAGATCAGCGTCACGCCGGGCGTCGCATGCCGCAGCTTGGCGATGAACTCGGTGACCTTGAAGCCGGGCAACTGGCCGCCCTCGCCGGGCTTGGCCCCCTGCGCGACCTTGACCTCGATCTCCTCGCACGCGTTCAGATATTCCGCCGTCACGCCGAAGCGCCCGCTCGCGACCTGCTTGATCGACGAGTTGGCATTGTCGCCGTTCGCGTACGGCACGAAGCGAGACTTGTCCTCGCCGCCCTCGCCCGAGACGGCCTTGGCGCCGATCCGGTTCATGGCGATCGCAAGCGTCTCGTGTGCTTCCGGCGACAATGCACCGAGCGACATGCCGGGGGTGACGAAGCGTTTGCGGATCTCGGTGATCGCCTCGACCTGGTCGACCGGAACGCCTTCCGCGGGGAAGTTGAACTGGAGCAGATCGCGCAGATACACCGGCGGCAGGTCGGACACGCCGCGCGAGAATTGCAGGTAGCTCGTATAGCTGTCGGTCGCGACCGCGGTCTGGAGCAGATGCATCAGTTGCGCGGAATAGGCGTGCGTCTCGCCGGTGTGGCGCTGGCGATAGAAGCCGCCGATCGGCAGCGTCGCGACGGCCGGGTCGAATGCGGCTTCGTGTCGGTCGGTCGCGTTGACGTGGAGCGAGGCATAGCCCTCGCCGCTGATCTTGGCGGGCATGCCGGGGAACAGGTCATTCACGAGACTGCGCGACAGGCCGACCGCCTCGAAATTATAGCCGCCGCGGTAGGACGAGATGACCGCGATGCCCATCTTCGACATGATCTTGAGCAGCCCCTCCTCGACCGCGACGCGGTGGCGGCGGAGGCATTCGGCGAGGTCGAGATCACCGAACAACCCGCGCGACTGGCGATCGACGATCGCGGCTTCGGCGAGATAGGCGTTCACGGTGGTCGCGCCGACGCCGATCAGCACGGCGTAATAATGCGTGTCGAGGCATTCGGCGGTGCGGACGTTGATCGACGCGTAGGAGCGAAGCCCACGGCGGACCAGATGCGTGTGGACGGCAGCTACGGCCAAAACGCCAGCGATGCCGACACGGTCTTCGCTGATCGCCTCGTCGGTGAGGAAGATCTCGCTCTTGCCCTGGCGCACCGCCTGTTCGGCTTCGTTGCGGATCCGCTGAATCGCCGCGCGCAGCTTTTCCGGGCCGCCGCCGACGTCGAACGTGCAGTCGATCTCGGCAACCGCATTGCCGAAATGCGCCTTCAACCGCGACCAATGTTCGCCCGTCAGCACCGGCGAGATCGAGCACGAGGACGCGCTCGCGCTGGTCGCGGACGTCGAGGATGTTGGCGAGATTGCCGAACCGCGTCTTCAGCGACATCACGTGCCGCTCGCGCAATGGATCGATCGGCGGGTTCGTCACCTGCGAGAAGTTCTGGCGGAAGAACTGGCTGATCAGCCGCGGCTTGTCCGAGATGACCGCGAGCGGCGTATCGTCTCCCATCGACCCGATCGCTTCCTTCGCGGATTCGACCATCGGCGACAGGATCAGCTCCATGTCCTCCATCGTCTGGCCCGCGGCGACCTGACGGCGCGCCAGTTCGGGACGGTCGTAACGCACTACCGCGTCCTCGACCGAGGGCAGGTCGGCGAGCGTGTGGAATTCGCCGATCATCGCGGCGTAATCCGCCTCGCCCGAGATGCGATCCTTCACTTCGCGGTCCTGGAGCAGGCGACCTTCGTCTAGGTCGACCGCGATCATCTCGCCCGGCCCGAGCCGGCCCTTGGCGACGATCGTCGACTCGGGGACGATGACCATACCGCTCTCGGAGCCGACGATCAGCAGACCGTCCGAGGTCAGCGTATAGCGGAGCGGACGCAGCGCGTTGCGGTCCATGCCCGCGACCGCCCAGCGGCCATCGGTCATCGCCAGCGCGGCGGGGCCGTCCCATGGCTCCATTACGCTCGCGAGATACTGGTACATCGCGGTATGCTCGGGCGGCATGTCCGGACTCGCGGCTTCGGGGACCAGCATCAGCTTAGCGGTCGGGGCGTCGCGGCCCGAGCGGCAGATCGCCTCGAACACGGCGTCGAGCGCGGCGGTGTCGGACGCGCCGGCGGGGATCACCGGCTTGATATCCTCCGAATTGTCGCCGAACGCGAGGCTCGCCATGCGGATCTCGTGTGACAACATCCAGTTCTTGTTGCCGCGGATCGTGTTGATCTCGCCGTTATGCGCGAGGCAGCGGAACGGTTGCGCCAGCCACCATTGTGGGAAGGTGTTGGTCGAATAGCGCTGATGGAAGATCGCGACGCGGCTTTCGAAGCGCTGGTCGCACAGGTCCGGGTAGAAGACCGACAGCGATTCGGCGAGGAACAGCCCCTTGTAGATGATCGAGCGGCACGACAGCGAACAGATGTAGAAGCCCTGGATCTGCGCCGCGATCACCCGCTTCTCGATCCGGCGGCGAACGAGGTACAGCGTCTTCTCGAACTCGGCGGCGTCCTGCTCTTCGGGCAAGGGCCCGGCGATCATGATCTGCTCGATCTCGGGGCGCGTCGCCTGCGCCTTCTGGCCGATCACCGACACGTCGACCGGCACCTGGCGCCAGCCATAGATGGTGTACCCCGCCTCGATGATCGCGCTCTCGACGATTGTCCGGCAATCTTCCTGCGCGCCAAGATCGGTGCGCGGGAGGAAGATCATGCCGACCGCGAGACGGTTCGGCCGGACCTTGTGCCCCGAAGCTGCGACCGCGTCGTCGAAGAAGCGCAGCGGCAGGTCGATGTGAAGACCTGCGCCATCACCGGTCTTGCCGTCCGCGTCGACCGCGCCACGGTGCCACACCGCTTTCAACGCATCGACCGCGGACTGCACGACGCGTCGCGACGCGCGGCCATCGGTGGCGGCGACGAGGCCCACGCCGCACGCATCGCCCTCAAATTCGGGGCGGTACATGCCGTGCTCGGCGAGACGGGCGCGTTGATCGATCATCGGGGAACCCTGTTCGTTGCTCATGCCGCCACCTTCGCGTTGGCCGCCTTGGTCTTCAGCCATTTGTGCATCGTCGCCGCGACGTCACGACCGTCGCGGATCGCCCAGACGACGAGGCTGGCGCCGCGGACGATGTCGCCTGCGGCGAACACGCCGTCGAGCGAGGTCATCAACGTCTTGCCGTCGACCAGCACGGTGCCCCAGCGGCTTACGCCGAGTTCCGGAGTCGCGAACAAGGTCGGCAGGTCCTCGGCGTCGAAGCCGAGCGCCTTGATCACGAGATCGGCGTTCACCGAATAGTCGCCGGCGGGATCGGGTTCGGGTGCACGGCGGCCGCTCGCATCGGGAGCGCCGAGACGCATTTTCCGGACCTTGACGCTCGACACCATTTCACCGCCGTCGAAGCTCTGCGGGCCGGAGAGCCAGACGAACTCGACGCCTTCTTCCTCGGCGTTGGCGACTTCGCGCTGCGATCCGGGCATGTTCGCGCGGTCGCGGCGGTAGAGGCACTTTACCGACTTTGCCCCCTGGCGGATCGCGGTGCGGACGCAGTCCATCGCGGTGTCGCCGCCACCGATCACGACGACGTCCTTGCCCTCGGCATTGAGGCTGCCGTCGTCGAACGCCGGGACCGCGTCGCCGAAGCCCTTACGGTTCGACGCGACGAGGAAGTCGAGTGCCGCGACCACGCCGTTCGATCCGCCACCCGGCAGGTCCATCGCGCGCGCCTTGTAGACGCCGGTCGCGATCAGGATCGCGTCGTGGCGCTGGCGCAGATCGTCGAGGCTCGCGTTGTCGCCGACCGCGAAGCCTTCGTGGAAGACGATGCCGGCGGCCTTGAGCCGCTCTACACGGCGCATGACGATCGGTTTTTCGAGCTTGAAGCCGGGGATGCCGTACGTGAGCAACCCGCCCGCGCGGTCGTAGCGATCATAGACGTGGACGTCATAGCCATGCCCGCGCAGATATTCCGCCGCGGTGAGCCCTGCCGGTCCCGCACCGATCACGCCGACCGACTGGCCGCGCGACTTGCCTGGTACCAGCGGTTCGACCCAGCCATTCTCCCAGGCGGTGTCGGTGATGAACTTCTCGACCGATCCGATCGTGACCGCGCCGTGGCCGGTGAATTCGATGACGCAATTGCCTTCGCACAGCCGGTCCTGCGGGCAGATCCGGCCGCAGATCTCGGGCATGGTCGAGGTCGCGTTGCTCAGCTCGTACGCCTCGCGCAGGCGCCCCCTCCGCGGTCAGCCGGAGCCAGTCGGGGATGTGGTTGTGCAGCGGGCAATGGACCGAGCAATAGGGCACGCCGCACTGCGAGCAGCGTCCGGCCTGTTCCTCGGCGGGCTGGACCGCGTATCGCTGCGCGATCTCACGGAAATCCTCCTGCCGCTCATCCGCGGTGCGCTTTGCCGGATAGGATTGCTCCCGCCCGACAAACTTTAGCATCGAATCGTTCGCCATACATGCCTCCGACAGCCGCGTTATTGCGCCATCGGAAGCTTGTCACGGTGAAATCAACCAGTAAGTCAGCATAGCTGTCGTATTAATCGACCAAATCAACCAAAATACGTAAGAACAATTCTCAACAAGACTTATTGATCCCGAAACGGTCCTATTTGCTAAGCAACCAGACCAGTGCGGCGGAGCCGGCAGCTACCCGGTACCAGGCGAACGGCACGAACCCGTGCTTGGTGACGATGCCGACGAACCACTTCACCACCAGCAGCGCGACGACGAACGACACCGCAGCGCCGATCGCGATCGCGCCAAGCCCGACCCCGCCGCCGCTCGCGATCGCATCGCGGTTCTTCAGCAGTTCGAGCGCGCTTGCCCCCAACATCGTCGGGATGGCGAGAAAGAAGCTGAACTCGGCCGCAGTGCGCCGATCGACGCCCAGCGCCAACGCACCGAGAATCGTCGCACCAGAGCGGCTGACGCCGGGGACCATCGCAAGGCACTGGAGGAAGCCGATGCCGATTACCGTCTTCAGGGGGATGTCCGCCACGCCGCTGATGTCGCTGCGCGGCGCGAACCGCTCGACCGCGAGGATCGCGAAGCCGCCGACGATCAGCGCGATCGCAACGACCTCGGCGTTCCCAAGTAGCGCCTCGATATGCTTGTGCAGCGCAAGACCGATCACCGCCGCAGGAATGAACGCGACCACCAGGTTGCGCAGGAACAGCCACGACTTCGGCTCGCGCTTCAACAGCCCCATGCCGACCGCCCAGAACGTTCGCCAGTACAGCACGACGATCGCGAGGATCGCGCCGAGCTGGATGACAACGTTGAACACCTCCCAGCGCCCCGCGTCATAGCCGAGCAACCGCGTCGCGAGGATCAGATGCCCGGTGGAAGAGACGGGCAGGAATTCGGTGATCCCCTCGACGATGCCGAGGAGGATGACGGTGAGAAGTTCGGTCAAGCGGGAGCTCCGGCGCGGTAGGTCAGGGCAATCTCAAAGAGTAGGTAGCACGCGCAGGATCAGGCGACATGGACTTCCGCATGCGTCTCGGCGCGACGGCCGAACCGTCCGGCCTTGCGAAAGCGCACCAACCAGCCCGGTGCGACCGTCGACAGCGGCGTCGCCTCGATCCCGAACGCGGCGAGGCCATCGGTGCCAGTGACGATATTGTCGGTCTGCAGCATCGTCCACTGGTCCTTGGTGATCGGCGCGCCCGGCAGGAAACCGCCCTTTGCGATCAGCGCCCCGGCAAAGTCCGGCAACTCGACGATCGAAGGGTTGCGACCGATCGTCTTGGCGATCCAGCGGATGAGATTGCCCATCGTGATGATGTCGGGCCCGCCGAGCTCGAAGGTCTTGCCGCCGAACGTCTCGGGATCGGAGGCCGCTGCGACTACGGCGTCCGCCACGTTGCCGACGAACACCGGCTGGAACTTCGCGCCTGCGCGCAGCACCGGCACCACCGGCGCCTTGGCGATCATCCCGGCGAAGCGGTTCACGAACTGGTCTTCCTGGCCGAACACGATCGACGGTCGCAGGATCGTCGCATTGGGGAAGGCCTCGAGCACGGCGACCTCGCCCTGCCCCTTCGACTTGCCGTACGCCGACGCGGACTCCGGATCCGCTCCGATCGCCGAAACATGCACGAGCGCGCCCACGCCGGCCTTCGCCGCAGCCTGTGCCACCGTCTGCGCGCCAAGAGCCTGGACGCGCTGAAAATCGCCCGCGAGCACGCCGACCAGGTTCACCACCACATCCGAGCCGTGCACGGCGTGTGCGATCGTCTCGGGCTTGGTGACGTCGGCACCGACGAACTGCGTCTGGCCGAGCCCGCCGAGCGGCTTCAGGAAGAACGCCTGACGCGGATCGCGCTGCGCGATGCGGACGCGTGCACCCGTCGCCAGCAGCGCCTGTGCGACATAGCGGCCGACGAAACCGCCACCCCCGATCAGTGTCACCAGTTTGTCGTTCATCGCGCGTCCGTCCACTTTGTTTTGCCTGCCAATCACGAATAACCCCTTGCCCCAGCAAGAGGCGTGTTGACAAGCATCGCGACCCTCCCCTAGAGGCGCCCTCCTACCCCGTGCCCGGATGGCGGAATTGGTAGACGCACCAGCTTCAGGTGCTGGCGATCGCAAGGTCGTGGAGGTTCGAGTCCTCTTCCGGGCACCACACTATAAGCATCGCGCCTTATAGACGATCAAGCTGCGCACCACTGTGTGCCGCGCTTGACTTGTAGGACAATGTTGCTCAGATGTTCTCACCGCAAAGACAGCGGGGGATGGTATGGTCCAGGCATCAGGCAGTAGCGAGCGGAACGCGTTCTCGCGGTGGTTGCGGACGGGCAAGGTGCCATCGGCGCTGGGTCCTGACGGTCTCGAACTCAAATATAATCCATGGCATGATTTGGCGGACGGCCAGTTTACCTTCGCAGGCGCGGGACGCCATGATGGATCGAGCAACGGCGATACGACTAACGCCGGGAACGGTCGCACGTCCTCCCATGTCGGTCGCGCTCCAAGAATCGGGTCGCGGACTGCGGCGCACCCGAAAGCCAAAGTGCCGGAGGCGAGACCGCTAGCGGGAGTTGGCCAGAGATCATTAGAGCACGGGTCGGTCGGAATACCGCCCGCGCGCGCTCCGGTAACGCCGCCAAGTAGTCAGTCGAGCCCTGTTGCCGAATTCGTCGGTGGAGTCGGTCAGGGGCTTTACGATGTCAGCGCGGGAACGGTGACTGGCGTGCGCGCTGCGCTGACGACAAATCCGGTCACCACCGTTCGCAACGCCGGCCGCGGGATAGCGGACATGATCGACACTGCGATCGCTGCCGAAGATACGCCAGCTCGTGTCCAGCTTACGCGCGCGGCAGCCGCGGTTGACAACGCCTCGGCCCGCGAGATCGGTCGCGCCACGGGATCAGTCGCTGGAAACATTGCGCTGGCGGTCGCACCTGGGGCGGTGCTCTCAAGGTTTCGGCGATGCGCAGCCTGCGCATGGCGAGGCCGCGCACGATCTACGATCCGCCACAGATTGGCTGGGTGAAGGAGACTCTCAAGCGCGACGAACCTTGGAGAGCGTATAATGATTCGGCGACCGGTGCGCGTACTGGGCAGGCGCCGACGCTGATGCGAACAATGCCGAACGGCTCGAAGCGACCCGTAAAGTTCGATGGCATACAAGCCGAATACGTTATCGATCGAAAGTGGGGCGTAAGGGACGCACCGCATGCGCGAGCCCAAATATTGCGACAATCGCAGGTGTTGGCGCAACATCGACTTATCGGCACGTGGGAGGTTCCCAACCCTGTCCAGAAATCCAAAGCGCTAAAGCTGCTGAAGAAAATGAACGTTACCAACATAAAAGTCAGGGTGGTGAAGCCGTGATAGCCGTACAGGTCGCCCGTATAGTCGCTCGGTTTGTGGTTTTTGCAGATCTCACAGATGGAGAACTGCTCGACGCCGATGTCGCTGTCGAGATGATGGAAGCGCTGGGCTCCGACCTTGAAGCGCTAGAAAAGGGTTTTCTACGCGAACTAGTCGATGCCTTCGCCGTAATTGCCGAGGAATATAGCGGCGAGGCGCGGCGGGTGGTGCGAGATATAGCGCACAGCTTTTATCTCGAAGAGGTGCTAGCAGCCGACGATCCGGTGAGACTGGTTCAGTTGGAAGCGCTGCGCGACGCAAGGGAATGAACGCCAGGATATCAGCGCCCCAAGCATGTGAAAGTAACGACGTCGAACAGTGGATACAGCCCTATCGGTGACGTTGGCTGAGAGCGTTTCAACCGATCTAAGCGCCTAGCTTTGGCCCCCGTGGGCAAATTTCTTATCGCTAAGGCGGCGTGGAGCATCGCGACTGCGTCTTGCATCGTGACCGGCGGATTGATGTCCCGAGGCGAATTCGGGCAAGCGGCTTCCGTGTCGCCTAACTCGACCGAGTGGCCGGTCGACGTACGCAGAGATCATCAAGCGCCAAGGTGCTCGTTGAACTCGTCGTTAGTTTTGGGATTGCCTCGACCGCTCAGGCGGGAAGCGCTGGATGCCCCGTGAGGATTCGAACCTCAATAGGCGGTATCAGAAACCGCAGTCTTACCATTAGACGACGGGGCATCAGCGAGGGCGGGCTCTACGGGTGGCCGCCGAGGCTGTCAACGCCAAGATGATGCCGTTCCGCCACTTCGCTTGCGTAATTGCGCCGCCGCGCTACATTCGTGTCCAAGCACCGGGCGGGTATTTTCCCGCGGCGGCAGACATAGATAGCGAGTTTTACGGCGATGGGGGATGTTTCCGCCCGAATGCCGTTCCGGCAGGATGGTCCTGCCCGTCCGGCGGCGACCCGGCCCTCTCGTGGGCGGTGGGCCGATGCGCAGGCGTTTGCCGCGCTGGATCTCGGCACCAACAATTGCAGATTGCTGATCGCGCGACCGCAGGCTGGCGGCTTCGCGGTGATCGATGCGTTTTCGCGTATCGTCCGGCTGGGCGAGGGATTGGCTTCGACCGGCAAGCTGAGCGATGCGGCGATCGAGCGGACGATCTCGGCTTTGCGCGTCTGTTCAGATAAGTTGCAGCGGCGCAACGTGACCTTGGCGCGGTCGGTCGCGACGGAAGCATGTCGGCAGGCGTCGAACGGCCCCGCCTTCATCGCCCGCGCGCTCGCCGAGACGGGAATCCACCTCGACATTATTTCCGCCGAGGAAGAGGCGCGGCTGGCGGTGCTCGGCTGCCATGCGCTGATCGAGCCCGGGGAGGATCCCGCGCTTGTGTTCGACATCGGCGGCGGATCGACCGAGCTCGTGCTGGTCGATACCTCGACGCCGATCCCGACCGTGCTCGACTGGCATTCGGCGCCGTGGGGCGTGGTGTCGCTGACCGAGCATGCCGGTGGCGGTGAGGGCGAAGGCGGCCGTCGTGCCGCGTATGCGAAGATGCGTCAGGTCGTTGCCGACAGTTTCGCGGGGTTTGCTAGCCGTCTACCCCGGCATATCGAGCGGCCGCGTTTGCTCGGCACCAGCGGCACGGTGACGACGCTGGGCAGCGTGCATCTCGGGCTCAGCCATTACGACCGCTCGGTGGTCGATGGGCTGATCGTGCCCGCCTCGGCGATGCGCAAGATCAGCGCCGACCTTTCCCATATGTCGATCACGGAGCGCGCCAAGCTGCCGTGCATCGGCAACGAGCGCGCCGACCTGGTGGTCGCGGGCTGTGCCATTCTGGAGACGATCATGGATTTGTGGCCCGCCGAACGGCTCGGCATCGCCGACCGCGGTATTCGCGAGGGTATCCTGCGCGGCCTGATGGGTTCGCCGAAGCCCGGCAAAGCCACCGGAGCGGTGGCATGAGCCGCGGCGGCTCCGGCGGGCATGTCCGCGTGCTCACCGCGCGGAAGCGGACCGCGCAGTCGACGCGCTGGCTCGAGCGGCAGCTGAACGATCCGTATGTGAAGCGTGCCAAGGCTGACGGCTATCGCAGCCGGGCGGCCTACAAGCTGATCGAGCTCGACGAGCGGTTCGAGCTGATCCGCGGGTCAAAGCGCGTGGTCGATCTCGGCCTCGCGCCGGGCGGCTGGGCGCAGGTGATCCGGCGGCGGATACCCAAGGCGACTGTCGTCGGGATCGATCTGCTCCCGGTCGATCCGATCGAGGGGCGTGACGATCTTTGAGATGGATTTCCTCGACGATGCGGCGCCTGGCAAGCTGATCGAAGCGCTGGGCGGCGCCCCGGACCTGGTGCTGTCGGACATGGCGGCGAACACGGTCGGGCATCCGCAGACCGACGCGTTGCGAACGATGGCGCTGGTCGAGACCGCGCTGCACTTTGCGTGCGAGGTGCTGGAGCCGGGCGGGACGTTCGTGTCGAAAGTGTTCGCGGGCGGCGCTGATTCCGAGCTGGTCGCGGAGATGAAGCGAAACTTCAAGACGGTGAAGCACGCCAAGCCGCCGGCTAGCCGCAAGGGGGTCGGTGGAGTGGTTCGTGGTGGCGCAGGGGTTTAAGGGTCGGTCAGCGGATTAGCGTGGCTAATCCGCGTCGCGGACCGACCCCGGCCAGCGTTGCGCAGCAACGACTGACGACGCGGCTTTGCCGTGGCGCCCTGTCTTAGGGTGGTCACAAGCAATGCGGCCGGAATGAATCATAAGCGTGCTTCGCCGCGAAGGCGGGGATCCAGACTGGGCTCCCGCCTTCGCGGGAGAACGAGGAGGCGGGGTCACACTACTACGTGCCCTCACCCTTCCCACGGCAAGTGCCGCGGGCCCCTTCCCTCTCCCCTTCAGGGAGAGGGTATAGAAAAAGCCCGCGGACCTCTTGGGTCTGCGGGCTTTTCTATTTCACGCCACGGCAAAGCCGCGGCGTCGGCTGGGCTATGCCCGCCGGCCGGGGTTTCGGCCAAGCCGCGGATTAGCCGTAGCTAATCCTGCTGCCTCAACCCTCGTAATCAGCCCCGAGATTCTGGTTCCGCGGCGGCGCAGCAGCGGTAAGCCGCAACGCCTCAGCCGATGCGGCCAGGCTGCCGACGGCATCGACCTCGTCGTCGTCGTCGACGCGAACCTTCTGCAGGCCCTGGATGACCTGTTCCTTGAGATGCGCCGGCTTGACGTTCTCGTCTGCGATCTCGCGCAGCGCGACGACCGGGTTCTTGTCGCGGTCGCGGTCGAGCGTCAGTTCGGCACCGCCCGAAATCTGGCGCGCACGCTGGGCCGCGAACAACACCAGGTCGAACCGGTTGGGGATCTTGTCGACACAATCCTCGACGGTAACGCGCGCCATGCGGCTTCCTTCGTAACAACGATAGAATGAGAATGCGTCGCCTACGGGCGATGGCCCGCAAAGTCAAGAAATGCGCCTTGGCTTGCCTCCGGTGCCTGCCATGTCCATCAGGCTGCCCATGGAAGATCCAGCAGACCAGCCGACTTTCAGCGTCGACGGCAACCAGATGACGCTGCTCGACACCGGCCCCCGCCGCCTCGACGCGGTGCTCGCGCTGATCGACGGCGCCGAGCGAACCCTGCGCATCCTCTATTACATCTACGCCGACGACGAGTCCGGAAAGCGCGTCAACGCCGCGCTCATCGCCGCCGCCAAGCGCGGGGTCGAGGTCGCGCTGATCGTCGACGGATTCGGTAGCGACGATGCGCCACACACCTTCTTCGAGCCGCTCGAAGCCGCCAACGTGTCGGTATGCCGGTTCTCCGCACGGTTCGGCCGCCGCTATTTGCTCCGCAACCACCAGAAGCTCGCGCTTGCCGACGAGACGCGGATCATCATCGGCGGCTTCAACATCGAGGACGATTATTTCGGCACTGCCGCCGAGCAGGCGTGGCGTGACCTGGGATTGCTGGTCGAGGGTCCGGCGGCGGGACGGCTGGCCGGCTATTTCGATGCGCTGAAGGACTGGATTCATGAACCCAAGGGGAAGCTGCGTCATCTGAACGCTGCGCTATCGCACTGGAGCGAGACCAAGGGCGCGACGCGGTGGCTTATCGGTGGACCGACGCGGAAGCTGTCGCCCTGGGCACGTGCGGTGCGCGACGACATGCGACGCGGGCGGCGGATCGACATCATCGCCGGGTATTTCACGCCTAGTCCCGCGCTGCTGCGTCGGCTCGATAAGGCCGGGCGGCGGCAGGCCGAGGTCCGGGTCGTCACGGCCAGCAAATCGGACAACAATGCGACGATCGCCGCCGCGCGCTTTACCTATGCCGGCCTGTTGCGAAAAGGCGTGCGGCTGTTCGAATACCAGCCGACCAAGCTGCATACGAAGCTCTACGTGATCGACGACGCCGTCCATATCGGCTCGGCGAACTTCGACATGCGCAGCCTGTTCATCAATCTCGAACTGATGCTGCGAATCGAGGATGCGGCGTTCGCAGCGCATGTCCGGGGGGTATATCGATGGCGAAGTGGCGAAGTCGGTCGAGGTGACCAAGGAACTGTACCAGGCGAACACCGGTTGGATGCAGCGGCTCAAGCAGCTTGGCGCGTATTTCGTGGTGGCGGTGGTGGACCCGAGCTTGTCGCGTGGGCTGAACTTCGGGATCGACGAATAGTCCTCCCCATTCGTCCTGAGTAGCCATCGAGTAGGTGCGAAGCACCGTATCGAGCTGGCGTATCGAAGGACAAGTTGGGATGAGTTACACCAGCGCCGACGGCAAAGCCGCCGTCGGACGGGTTCGGCTAGTTCTAGCCGACCCGCCGTCCGGGCCTGAAGCTGCGCGGCGCTTTGCTTGCGCATCGGCGCGGGCGTGGCCGCGCCTGCTTCAGTCCTTCCACGCCCAGTACAACTGCGCCGGCGGGACATTCCACCACTCCATGTCGTGGTCGATCGATTCAAAATGCGGGGTCAGGAAGTCCTTCACCTTGGGCGAGAACTGATAGACCAGAAACGCGCCACCGGTCCGCAGCACCGAGTGCGTCGCGGTCGCGATCGCTGGGCCGACGCCGGGGGGCAGCGTCGAGAACGGCAGGCCCGACAGGACGTAATCGGCCTTTTCGAACCCGTGGTCGGCGACGATCGTCTCAACCTCGTCCGCCGACCCCAATACCGCGAAAAACCGCGGATCAGTGATCGTGTGGCGCAGATACTGGATGAATTCGGGGTTGGTATCGATGACCACCAGCTTGGCGTCGGACGCCATCCGGTCGAGGATCGGGCGGCAGAACGTGCCGACGCCTGGGCCGTATTCGACGAACAGCTTGCAGTTCGCCCAGTCCACCGGACCCAGCATCTTGCGGATCAGCTTGTCCGACGACGGCACGATCGACCCGACCATCACCGGGTGTTTCAGGAACCCTGAAAAGAACATCTGCCACGGGGACGGCACGCCGGCTGGTCGGCTGCGTGCACGCCGGGTGGCGGTGGTCGAACTGGGCATCGCGTTCCTTACGGTCAGGGGTCCCGCACGCTGGCGAGGCTTTGGCCCTCCCGTCGCACGAATTCCGAACGCGTTTCAAGGGCCGCAGGTTGCATCGGGCGACGAACCGAAGCGGAAGTCGTGCTGCGCCAAGTGGTTCTGGCAGCTTTGCCAAGCGTACGGCATCGCTTAAGCACGGATCATGAACGACGATCGGGCAGGACAGATTGCGGTTATTTTCGTGTCGATCCGTAACGACGCGGACGCCGCCGGCTATGGCGAGGCCGCCATGGCTATGGACGCGCTAGCCGCGGCTCAGCCTGGCTATCGCGGCGTCGACAGCGCCCGCGAAGCGGGCGGCATGGGGATCACCGTCAGCTATTGGGCGGACGACGCCGCGGCGATCGCGTGGCGCCACCATCCCGAGCACACCGCGATTCGCGAACGCGGGCGGGCGAACTGGTACGATAGCTATTCGGTCAACGTCGCGCGGATCGAGCGCGCCTATCACTGGACACGAGCATGACCGGTGCATCGACGGACGGCCCGAAGATCGACCGCCGCTTCGCGCTGATGTTCCTCGTGATGCTGACGATCGCCGCGGGGAATACAGCACTGCAATCGGTCCTGCCGGCACTCGGGCGGTCGCTCGGGGTTGCCGACAGCGCGGTCGCGGCGGCGTTCTCGGTGTCGGCGTTGCTGTGGGTGATCGCAGCGCCGTTCTGGGCGAACCGGTCTGACAAGCACGGCCGGCGCGCGATGATCCTGCTCGGCGTCGGCGGGTTCAGCGTTTCGCTGACCTTGTGCGGCGTGTTCCTGCTGGCCGGGATCAACGCCTGGATCGGCGGCACGACCGCGTTCCTGTGCTTCATTGGTGGCCGACTGATCTACGGCACTTTCGGCGCGGCGGCCCCGCCGGCGGTGCAGGCGCTCGTGGCTGGCGAGACGACACGCGAGGAGCGGACCAAAGCGCTGACATTGCTCGCCTCCGCGTTCGGGCTCGGCACCATCCTGGGGCCGGCGATTGCGCCATACCTGATCCTCGGCTCGATCGGCGGGGTCGAGATCGGGCTCGCCGGCCCCGCGTTCCTGTTCGCGGTGTTCGGGGTGGCGGTGTGGATCACGGTGCGGCGAATGCTGCCCGACGACAAGATCGTCGCCCCGCACGAGACGCACGGCGCGAGTTCGGCCTACCCGTCAATCGGCGGTGCGCCGACCGGGGCCTCGGTCGCCGCCGCGACCGGATCGCATGTCGAGCATGTCGGCTACACCGATCCCCGTATCCGCGCGTGGATGATCGCCGGGCTGGTGATGGGCCACGCGCAGGCGATGACGGGGCAGGCGATCGGCTTCCTCGTGATCGACCGCCTTCACCTCGCCCCCTGCCCTCGCGCTCGAGCCGACCGGAATCGTCCTGATGATGGGCGCAGGCGCCGCGCTGCTCGCGCAATGGGGCATCATCCCGCGGCTGAACATGACCCCGCGACAACTCGTGCTGACCGGTCTCGTACTCGCGGCCGTCGGCACAGCGCTAACCGGCATCGCCACGTCGCTCTACACGATCGCCACGGCCTATGCGCTGGCAAGCCTCGGCTTCGGCTTCACCCGACCGGGGTTCACGGCGGGCTCTTCGCTGGCGGTCGGCGCCAACGCGCAAGGCTCGGTCGCGGGCAAGGTGACGTCGATCAACGGCGCGAGCTTTGTGCTCGGGCCATCGATCGGCGTCGGCCTGTACGAAGCGCAACATTCGCTGCCCTATCTGGTTGCGGGCGCGGCCTGCGTCGTGATGATCGCCTATGCCTGGGTTTCGCTGCGTGATGCGAAGGACGTTTAGGCTGGGTCAGGCCGGTTGCGCATCAGATCTGCCATGACATGCCACTGCGTCGAGCAAAATCCCTTCCAACCGACGGACGATGCGCACGAATGCGGTCTCCTCACCCAACGCGCGCGCCAGGACGATCGCGCCCCTGAATTCCGGCGACCGTGTCTTCGGCGAGACGCAGGGCCAGCGGTGACGGGATAGCGCTTGCTTCGAGGCTGTGGGCCAAGGCCGATATCCAGCGGGAGAAATACCCGCTGATCCGGACTGCGAAAACATCGCCCGAGGCGCCCAGACCGAGCCAGCCGACGAGGCAGACCCTGCCCCCGGACTGGAAATACGCCGATACGTCCTCGATCATGTCGGCGATCGCCGAGGCCGGGTCGCTCGCCCGCTCCAGCGGCACAAAGATCGTCGTGACGAACCAATGGTCTATCTCGGCGAGGACGGCGTCCATCATCTCCGCCTTCCCGCCGGGAAAGAAGTTGTAGAGGCTGCCCTTGCCGAGCCCGGTTGCCTTCGAGAGCGTCGACAGGCTGGCGCCCTCGAAGCCATGTTCGCGGAATGCCTCGGCCAGTGCCGGCAGGGCGTCGGCGCGATCGGTCAGGACGCGCTTCGCGGTCAGAGGCCGAGATCGCTTAGCGAGGGATGGTCGTCGGGGCGACGGCCGAGCGGCCAATGGAACTTGCGGTCTTCGTCCGCGATCGCGCAGTCGTTGATCGAGGCGATGCGGCGCGCCATCAGCCCGGCGTCGTCGAACTCCCAATTCTCGTTGCCGTAGGAGCGGAACCAGTCGCCGGCGTCGTTGCGCCATTCATAGGCGAACCGCACCGCGATCCTGTTGCCGTCATGCGCCCAGACTTCCTTGATGAGGCGATAATCGAGTTCCGCTGCCCATTTGCGCGTCAGGATGACGACGATCGCGTCGCGGCCGGTCAGGAATTCGGCCCGGTTCCGCCAGACGCTGTCGGGCGTGTAGGCCAGCGACACCTTGTCGGGATCGCGGCTGTTCCACGCATCCTCCGCCATGCGCGCCTTCTGCGCTGCGGTCTCATGGGTGAATGGAGGCAGTGGCGGTCGGGACATGGCGGCACCTATCGATCAACTTGTACCGAATGGTACAACATGGCCATGCCGCGTGCAACAATGATCCCGGCGGCAAACTCGCTACGCCCATCTTCCCACCCGGCAGGAACCGGGTGGGAAGCGCAGGTCAGTCGTCCGCCTTGCTGGGGAACGCGAAGCCGAGCGGCTGGATGGCCGTCGCGTCCTGCTTCAGGCGGGCGGCCATCTGTTCGTATTCGCGTTCCGTCTCTGGCGTGACGCTGGCGCGCGACTCCTTCAGCGCGCCTTCGAAGTCGGCCATCGTCACGTCGGTCGAGTCGATGGAGCGGCGCAACGCCACCAGGCCCGCGCGGCGGACGACGTCCTCCAGGTCTGCACCTGAGAAACGGTCGGTGCGGTCCGCGAGGCGATCGAGATCGACGTCCGACGCCAGCGGCATCTTCTCGGTCTGGATGCCGAGGATGCGACGACGTCCGGCCTTGTCCGGTACGCCGACATAGACGAGTTCGTCGAACCGGCCGGGACGCAGCAACGCGGGGTCGATCAGGTTGGGCCGGTTGGTCGCGCCGATCACGACGACCGATTGCAACTCCTCCAGCCCGTCCATCTCTGCGAGGATCGTGTTGACGACACGCTCGGTCACCTGCGGCTCGCCGGCGCCGCTGCCCCGTGCGGGCACCAGCGAGTCGAGTTCGTCGATGAAGATCACGCACGGCGCGACCTGGCGTGCACGCTGGAACAGGCGGGCGATCTGCTGCTCGCTTTCGCCGTACCATTTGCTCAACAGGTCGGACGATTTGGTGGCGATGAAGTTCGCCTCCGCCTCGCGCGCGACCGCTTTGGCGAGCAACGTCTTGCCGGTCCCGGGGGGCCGTAGAGCAGGAAGCCCTTGGCCGGGCGGATACCGAGACGGCGGAACGCGTCTGGGTTCTTGAGCGGGAGTTCGACGCCCTCTTTCAGCCGCATCTGCGCATCGTCGAGACCGCCGACATCGGCCCAGCGCACGGTCGGCGCCTGCACCATGACTTCGCGCATCGCCGACGGCTGGACGCGCTTGAGCGCCCCCAGGAAATCCTCGCGCGTGACCGACAATTCGTCGAGCACCTCGGGCGGGATCGTCCGCTCCTCGAGGTTGAGCTTGGGCATGATCCGGCGGACCGCCTCGATCGCCGCCTCGCGGGTCAGCGCGGCAAGATCGGCGCCGACGAAGCCATAGGTGGTACGCGACAGCTCATCGAGATCGACGCGGTCCCCCAGCGGCATGCCGCGCGTATGGATGCCGAGGATCTCGCGACGACCGCGTTCGTCGGGCACGCCGACGACGATCTCGCGGTCGAACCGGCCCGGCCGGCGAAGCGCTTCATCGATCGCCTCCGGCCGGTTGGTAGCGGCGATCACGACGAGGTTGGCGCGCGACTCGATACCGTCCATCAACGTCAGCAACTGCGCGACGAGACGTTTTTCCGCCTCGCCCGAAACCTGTCCACGCTTGGGTGCGATCGAATCGATCTCGTCAATGAAGACGATCGACGGCGCTGCCTTCGCGGCTTCCTCGAAGACCTCGCGGAGGCGCGACTCGGACTCGCCATACGCCGAGCCCATGATCTCGGGGCCGTTGATCAGGAAGAACTGCGCGTCGGATTCGTTGGCGACGGCGCGCGCGAGGCGCGTCTTGCCGGTGCCGGGAGGACCGTGCAGCAATACGCCCTTGGGTGGATCGACGCCGAGCCGCTGGAACAGTTCGGGGTAGCGGAGCGGCAGTTCGACCATCTCGCGCAACTGGTCGATCGTCTGCGCCATGCCGCCGATATCGTCGTAGGTGACGTCGGCGCGGCGTGCGGCCTGCGGCTCCTCGTATTCGGAGCGGAGTTCGATCTCGGTATTCTCGTCGATATGCACCACGCCCTTGGGACTGGCGGCGATCACCGCGAGGCGGATCTCCTGGAGCGCGTACGCCGGCGCATTCATGAACTGCTGGACGCCCGGCGGCATGTTGCCGACGCGCTGATGCCCCGCGGTCGCGACGATATCGCCCTGGCAGATCGGCCGGCCGAGGAAGGTGCGCTTGAGTGCGTTGGTCGAACCCTGGAGGCGAAGGTTCTGCTGCGCTGGCGCGAAGACGACGCGAGTCGCCGGCTTCGACTCGGCCTTGCGCACCTCGACGAAATCGCCCGAACCGACACCGGCGTTCGCCCGCTGGAGGCCATCGAGGCGGAGGATGTCGAGACCCTCGTCCTCCGGATACGGGCCGACGGCGCGCGCAGGCGTGTTCTGCTTGCCGAGAATCTCGATGACGTCGCCTTCGCCGATGCCGAGCGTCGCCATCAATGCACGCGGTAGGTGGGCCAAGCCGCGGCCGCTGTCTTCGGGGCGCGCGTTGGCGACCTGAATTTTGCGCGTGGGGATTTCGCTATCGGCCATGTCGACTCCATTTGATCTCGTAGCGTCCGAGATAGGGGGCCGGTTCCAGCCTTGTCAGGGGGTTGAAAACACAAAAAAAGGGCCGGCCAATGAAGGCCAGCCCGTGAAAGTTTTTAGGAGAGGATGCCTGAAAGGCGAGGTCTTTTTGCGTCGAGACGGTTCGTGTTGCAAGTGCGAAGGGATCAGCTACGATTGCGCTAACTGCAATCGCATGCATGAATGCGTCCAGCGGTCATTGTCACACTCGTAGAGTCGAAAGAGGAATCATGCGCAGGCTGCCGCCATTGGGCGCTATCGAGGCGTTCGTGCAGGTCGCTCGGCTGGGGTCGATCAAGGCCGCCGCCGAGGATCTGGCACTGTCCGCACCTGCGCTCAGCCGGCGTGTGCAAAGCCTTGAGCGGTTCATCGCCAAGCCGCTGTTCGCGCGGCGGCATCAGGCGATGGTGCTGAATGCGGATGGCGAACGGCTGCTCGCGCAGATCGCACCGGTGCTCGACTCGCTGTCGGACGCGGTCGAATCGCTGACCAGCACGACCGAAGTGTTGCGGCTGCGTCTCGGAATCCTGCCGCTCTATGCGTCTCATAAGCTGTTCCCTCGGTTGGGCGAGCTACGGACGTCGCATCCCGAACTGCATCTCGATATCGATACCGCGGCGCATCTGGTGTCGCGGCTCGGCGATGGGCTCGACGCGGTAATCGCCCTGTCGCGCGAGATCGACCCGGCGTTCTACGCGCGGCGACTCGATCGGAACTCGGTATATGTGATTGGCGCGCGGAGCCTGCTTGAGCGCGCGGACCCGGTCACGCGACCCGAACAGCTGTCGACGCTGACAGCGCTGGTGCACCGCGACATGACGGATACGTTCACGGCATGGCGGACGGCGGCGGGGCTGGACGATATCGAGCCGCTGGCGATCGATCATTTCGATTCGGGCGCGCTGATGCTGGAGGCCGCCGCGCAAGGCCTCGGCGTCGCGTTCATGCACGCGAGCCATTTCGAGGACGCGAACGATCCGCGACTGGTGCGCCTGTTCGATATCGAGGTGGAGAGCCCGTACAGCTATTGGTTCGTCTGCCGCCCGCGGGCGCTGCAGACCAAGCCGGTGAAGCTGTTCCACGACTGGCTGATACGGACGGTCGCGGAAGTATGACCGCTACTCCCCTCCCGGTTGCGGGAGGGGTCGGGGAGGGGGCGCGCCTCACGCGCCGGACGCCGGTACGTACGTCGCGCCCTCCCTAGCCCCCTCCCGCAAGCGGGAGGGGAATTGAGCTTACGCAGCGCGTGCCTTGACGATCTTGCCCGGCGCACGCGGGGGCTCGCCCTTGGGCAGCGCGTCGATCAGGTCCATGCCGTCGGTGACTTCGCCCCAGACGGTGTACTGCTTGTCGAGGAAGCGTGCGTCGTCGAACACGATGAAGAACTGCGAGTTCGCCGTGTCGGGCTGGTTGGTGCGCGCCATCGAGCACACGCCGCGAACGTGCGGCTCAACCGAGAATTCCGCCTTGAGGTTGGGCTTGCTCGACCCGCCGGTGCCGTCGCCGCGACCGCCGTCGCCGCCCTGCGCCATGAAGCCCGGGATCACGCGATGGAAGGGAACGCCGTCGTAGAAGCCTTCGTTCGCCAGCTCGACGATCCGCTCGACGTGCTTGGGCGCCAGATCGGGGCGCAACTTGATCGTGACGTCGCCGCCATCGAGGGTCAGCGTCAGCGTTTCGGGGGTGTCAGCCATTCATGTTCTCCTGAATTGATGCGCGGCAGATAGGGAGCCGCACTCCGACTGGCAAATGCGCGCCGGCCGCGTTAGGGGCCCAACCGCGCATCTTTTAAGGGAGGCAGCCATGAGCGAACTCGAGCTTCCCGAGGTCGAAACCGACACCCAGCCCGAAAACCAGCTCGATCGCGACGACCATCTGCGGCCGGAATTCGTGCGGGCGGTGCTCGATGCGGTGGAGGACGGCGACGACGAGGCAGCGCGTACGCTGGTCGAGCCGTTGCACCCCGCCGACATTGCCGATCTGTTCGAGCTGACCCCGCAACAGGATCGCGCCGCGCTGGCGCGGGCTGTCACCGACCTGCTCGACGGCGACGTGTTCGCCGAGATGAACGATTACGTCCGCGAGGACCTGATCGATGCGCTCGAGCCGCACCAGGTCGCCGATCTCGCCTCCGAACTCGATACCGACGATGCCGTCGCGATCATCGAGGACATGGACGAGGACGAGCAGCGCGCGGTGCTGCGCGCACTCGATCCCGACGATCGCGCCGCGATCGAGGAGGCGCTGAGCTACGCCGAGGAATCCGCCGGTCGCCTGATGCAGCGAGAGCTGATCGCGGTGCCCGAGCATTGGACCGTCGGCGACGCGATCGACTATTTGCGCGGGCACGAGGAGCTGACGACCGATTTCTGGGAAATCTTCGTCGTCGATCCGGCGCACAAGCCGATCGGCACGTGCCAGCTCTCGTGGATGCTGCGCACCCCGCGCGGGATCGCGATCGCCGACGTGATGAAGCGCGAGCAGACGCTGATCCCGGTCGACATGGACCAGGAGGAAGTCGCGCTGCGCTTCCAGAAATACGCGCTGATCTCGGCGGCGGTGGTCGATCATGGCGGCCGGTTGGTCGGGATGATCACGGTCGACGACATCGTCCACATCATCTCCGAAGAGGCGGGCGAGGATACGCTGCGTCTGGCAGGCGCCGGCGACGGCGACATCAACGAGCCGATCCGGCTGACGGTACGGACTCGGTTCACCTGGCTGGTGGTCAATCTCGGCACCGCGATGGTCGCGTCGTCGGTCGTCGGGCTGTTCCAGGGGACGATCGCGAGCTTTGCATTGCTCGCGGTGCTGATGCCGATCGTCTCGGGGATGGGCGGCAATGCCGGCACGCAGACGCTGGCGGTGGTGGTGCGCGCGCTGGCGACCAACCAGCTGACGAGTTCGAACACCGCGCGGATGATCGGCCGCGAGTTCCGCATCGCGGCGGCGAATGGCGTCATGCTCGGGGCGTTGATCGGACTCGGGACCTATCTGATCTTCCACAACCAGAATCTGTCGATCGTGATCGCGGCGGCGATGCTGACCAACAACATCGTCGCGGGCTTAAGCGGCGTGCTGGTGCCGGTGACGCTCGACAAGTTCCGGATCGATCCCGCTGTGTCGTCCGCGGTGTTCGTGACCACGATGACCGACACGATGGGGTTCTTCTCGTTCCTCGGGCTCGCGTCTTTGTGGGGCCTGCACGGTTGATCGTCCGGTATTAACGCCCATTTCCAACGCTATGCCGCTCCACCTCACCAAAGTCGCGTTCGGCGCGGAAAGCGTCGATCACCTCGCCGAGCGGCTTCGGCTGCGCGGCGAGGAAGGGCCGGTGTTTCTTACCACGCGCTACCTGCCCAAGCGGCATGAGGAGGTCGCTGGTCAGGGTTCGATGTTCTGGATCCTCAAGCACCAGCTGATCGCCCGCTCGCCGATTTTCGGGTTCGGCGAAGCCGAGGAAGGTCGCGTCGCGATCCACATCGATCCGAAGCTGGTGCTGGTGCAGGCGCGGCCAAAGCGTGCGCATCAGGGGTGGCGGTATCTGGAAGGGGCGGATGCGCCGCTCGATCTCGGCGGCGACGCGACCGGGCTGGACGTGATGCCGCCGGCTTTGATGACGAAACTGGCGGAGTTGGCGCTCATTTAAGGGGCAGGGCCCAGACCTCGTCGAGGTTCATCCCACCCGACGATAAACTCCATCGTCATCCCCGCGCAGGCGGGGATTCATATCCTCAGAGGATAGCGATCTCAGTGTGAGGTCAGCCAGTATGATTTCCCGCCGCCGCGGGAATGACGATACGCGTTCGGAAGGTATGAGGGGCCGATACGGATAGGGTAACTGGCTCGATCCAGATGCGGATTTCGCCGGGGAGAGGTCGCTGTGGATGTGGCAGCAGCACACCATCCTCTTCTACGGAGCAGAGACTCCCGCCCCCGGCTTTCCACACACCACCGGACCACCGGCCGCTGCATCGACGCGGCATTTCGCGTTGCCGGTGATCGTGACCGTTCCCAGCCCGCTGTTCGTCACCTGCGCCGTGTAGCGCGCCGCCGCCTTCGTCTCGCCGACGCCGTCGAGGTGGACGGTCAGGTCATTGACCGCCAGGCCCGATGCGTCAATCGCGCCCGGCCCGCTCGTCACGAGGCGCGCGCGCGCCGCGCGGCCGGCGAGCGTCATCTGACCGGTACCGATCAGCGTCGCGTTCAGCTGATCGGTATCGGCCGCCGCGAGGGCCAAGCTCCCGTTCCCGCTGACCGTCACGTCGACGCGCATCCCGCGCATCTTCGCGATCGTCAGCCGCCCGCCGGCAGCGACGCTGGCCGAGGTCAGCTCGGGTGTCGAGAGCGTCACGACGGTCGGCCCCGCCCCGCCGCCGCCACGCGTCTGCTCGCCCCAGCCGCCGGTGCCCTTGCGCACCGACAGCGTGGTACCATCGACCCGGACGGCCACATCGTCCCCCTGCCCGGGCCGGTGATGGTCGCACGCGGAGAGCCGATCGTGACGCGGACCTCGAACGGCCCCTCGACCCGCACGCGATCGAAGCTGCCGACCGAGACCGTCCGGCTCGTCGCGGAAGACTGGGCGAATGTCGGCGAGGACAGGAGCAGCGACGCGGCGAGCAGATATCTCATGCCCGCGAACGTCGCCGGTTATGTGCCCTCGCGCAAGTGCGGCGGCGGCTTACCGCCCGCAGCGAACCCGCCCCGAGCCCATCTTGGAGATCGTACAGCGGGATTGCGGCCCGAGATCGACGTCAACCCGAGCCCAACATGGCGACCTTGGCAGCGCCGTTCACTACCGCGCGCACGCTTCCCGAACCGGCGATCTCAACCGTCGCCGATTGCGCCTCAAACCGCGTGCCGTCGACATCACCCGAGCCTGCGATGTCCACCTTCAGATCGCGTGCCGTGCCGCTCGCATGCGCGGTACCCGATCCGGCGATCGAGAATTTCGCAACGTCGACCTTGATTGCGGCGATGTCGAGATTGCCCGATCCGGCGATTCCGCCCTCGAACCCACCGCCCTCGACACGGTCCACGGCCATATTGCCCGATCCCGAGACACTCGCGTCGGTCAGCCGTGGCAGGGTGACGTACACCTTCACCTTGGCGCCCTTGCTCCAGCCCAAGCTTGCCCCGTTCTTGCGACCGATATTGAGCGTATCGCCGTCACGCTCGATGCGCAGGCGATCGAGTTGTTCGCTCGGCCCCTCAGCGCGAACCGAAAAGCCGGTGCCGACGCTGACGTCGACATCGTCCGAGCCACGAAGGTCGATCCCGTTGAAACCGGCGACCTGGAAGGTCCGGGTGGTCCCCGAACCGGCCGCCGCAGCCCCCGAGCCTTCAGTGTCGCCGTTCCAGCTGAACGAGCAGGCCGCGAGAGGAATGATCAGTCCGAGCGCAAGAAAGTTCATCGCATCCTCCTGTGTATTATTAATACAATACACCCGCTACGGAACGGCGCAATGAGAAACTTGTCTGGCACTAGCTCGCTGCACGGCCCTCACCTTGAAGAAGGACGCAGCAGAACGAAAAAGGGCGGCCCCGCAGGACCGCCCTTTTCGTCGCGTCAAAGAACCAAGCGTTACGCTGGCACCTTGTCCTTGTTATAGATCGCAGCCGCGGCGCGGAGGATGTCGAGGATCTTCTCCTGCGCCTTGGGCTCGTCCAGCTCTTCCATCGCGGCCAGTTCGCGCGCGAGGCGGCTGGTCGCGCCTTCGAAGATCTGGCGCTCGGAATAGCTCTGCTCGGGCTGGTCGTCGGCACGGAACAGATCGCGGACCACTTCGGCGATCGACACGAGGTCGCCCGAGTTGATCTTCGCTTCATATTCCTGCGCGCGGCGCGACCACATGGTGCGCTTGACCTTGGGCTTGCCCTTGAGCGTGTCCATCGCCTCGCGCATCGTCTTGTCAGACGACAGCTTGCGCATGCCCACGCTTTCGGCCTTGTTGGTCGGCACGCGGAGCGTCATGCGCTCCTTCTCGAACCGGAGGACGTAGAGTTCCAGTGTCATGCCGGCGATTTCCGAGCGCTGGAGCTCGATCACACGGCCGACTCCGTGCTTGGGATAAACGACGAAATCACCGACATCGAAGGACAGTGCCTTGGCAGCCATTTGGGGCCTTTCCGGATCAGGCCTCGCCGCGACGCCTCGACGAAGGACTCGTCGCTGCTGCATCGGGGGAGGGGATAGGTCTGTACGTCAAGCGGATGACGTGAATCATCGCGCCCGTCGCGGACCCATCTAGCAGCTTTGCAACAAAATTACCAGCCGAACGTGGCAGGCGGCTTGCCCTTTTCGGGATTCGCCGCCTCTTCTCAGTCACCTGCGCCGGGTTCGGGCGAGAAATACTTGTCGAACTTGCCCTCGACACCCTTCATCGCGTCGGCATCCGGCGGCGTCTGGTTGTCGTTGCGCGTGACGTTGGGCCATTGCGCCGAGAAGGTGGTGTTCAGCTCGAGCCACTGCTCCAGCCCGCTCTCGGTGTCGGGCAGGATCGCTTCGGCGGGGCATTCGGGCTCGCACACGCCGCAGTCGATGCACTCGCTGGGATTGATCACCAGCATGTTCTCGCCTTCGTAGAAGCAGTCGACCGGGCACACTTCCACGCAGTCCATGTACTTGCAGCGGATGCAGGCATCGGTGACGACGTAGGTCATTGCAGAACTCCTGGGCCGGATTCCTTTCCGGCGACGAACGCGCCAGCGACTATGCGCGCAGGTCGGTCGCGTCAATCATAGCAAGCCTTCTGCGAGACGTTATCAGGCTTTCAGCGCGTGTGATCCTCCCTTGCAGGGGGAGGACTATTCCGAGGCAGGATCGCGGACGGTACCGGCCGGCGTCTTCCCCGCAATCAGGTCCTGGTAGCATCCTTGCGCCTCGGGCGCCGGCCCCCGCCGCGTGGGCAGCGCCTCGATCCGGATGACGCGGACTTGGTCGTTGGCGGCGAAAGTGAGGACGTTGCCAACCCGTACCGGGCAGTGCGCGCGGTCGATCGGGCGGCCGTCGATGCGCAGGTGCCCCTTCTCGGCGATCGCCTGCGCGGCGCTGCGCGTCTTCGCGAGCCGCACGAACCACAGGAACCGATCGATCCGCATCGCGCCTTCAACCATGGCGAACCAGTGCGGCCAGCCCGGCAAAGGCGTTCTGCCGCGACGGATCGATCGGCGTCGGAGCCACAGCCACAGCCCGCGCCGGCGGCCGACCACGCCAAACCCAGCGCGGCGTGTCCCCCGCCAGCGCCTTGAACCCGAGTTCGGCCATCAACCGCTCCAGCGACGCCGCATCGACACCGATCGAGGTCGCCAGCGCCGGATCGGGCGCGAACGGCGTGCGGCCCCTGCCGCGAATCGTGCGCGGCCCGCGCGATGCGCTCGATCAGGTCGATCCGGACCGCCTGGAGTCCGAGCGGGCGGAATCCTGCCTCCAGCACCGCGCCCTCGCTGCCACGCGTAAGCACGGTCGCCCCATCGCGCGGGGCGATAATCGTCGTACCGCGAGCGGCCGCGAGGATGCGCCGCCAGCGCGCCGACTCGGGCTTGAGCAGCCGCGCATCGAACAGGTCGAGCGCGCCTACCGTGATGCCGACCTTGCGCAACCGCTTGCGTTCCTCGGGATCGATCGCGTCGAGCGCGACCCGCATTGGCAACCGCGGCAGGATCCCGCCAGCCTCCTCGATCGCACTCGCGACAGCACGCAACGCCGGCGTGGCATTCGGATCACGGCTCACCTCGGCGAGGTGGACCAGCACGGCGATCCGTCGCTTGAGCATCGCCCCGAGCCACAGCGCCAGCCGCGCCTCGATCCGATCTCGCGCGGGCTTGTCGAGGCAGTCGAGCGAGCGATCGAGGATCAGCTTCGGCCGCGCGAACGACGGCCCTGCGCCCAGCTTGGCGACCGGATGCCCGGCCCAGATGATCTGCGCCGCATCGTCGAGTGCGATATCGGCGTCCGGCGCATCGACCAGCGACTGCCCGCGCCGCGATCGCTCGCCGGTCAGCCGCTTTTCCGCCGCCGCGAGCAGGAGCCGCTTGTCGCTCGCCCGCGCATCCGCCGCGACGGTGAAGCGGAATCCGTCGAGCCGACCGATCTGATGATCCTCGACCATCACCTCGCCCTCGGGCCCGATCACCACCGGTAGCGCGCCCGCATCGGCACCGATCTGGCGCATCAGCGCGGTCGTGCGCTTGTCAACGAACCGCTGCGTCAGGCTCGCATGCAGTGCATCCGACAGGCGCTCTTCGAGCGCGGCGGTACGCGCGGCCCAGAGCGTCGGCTCGGCCAGCCAGTCCGCCCGTTGGGCAATATACGCCCAGATACGCGTCGCCGCGATGCGCCCGGCGATCACCGGGACGTCACCCGCCACCGTATCGAGCCGCGCGATTTCGTCCGCGAACCATTGGTGCGGGATATGCCCCCCGCCCCTCGCTCAGATGCCCGAACACCCGCGACACGAACCGCGCATGCGGATCGAGGCCGACTTTGCGGAAATCGGGCAACCCGCATGCAGCCCACAGTCGCGCGACCATCGCCGGATGCCGCGCCCGCTCGCGGACCCAGCCCTCCTCGGCCAACCGCTTCAATACCCCGAGGTCGAGCGCTTGCGGCGCGGCACGCAAAACGCCGGCAGGCGGGCGCGCCTCCAGACTGGCGATCAGCGCGTCGATACTGGAAAAATCAGGCTCGCCCTGCCGCCAATAAAGGTTTTCGAGACGTGGAAACCGGTGCTCCTCGATCGCCAGCACTTCCTCGGGCAGGAACGCGCCGGGGCCGTCGTCGGACAGCGCGCCGAACGTGCCATCGCGCTGATGCCGCCCAGCGCGACCCGCGATCTGCGCCATCTCGGCCACCGTGAGGCGACGCTGGCGCTTGCCGTCGAACTTATTGAGGCTGGCGAACGCGACGTGCGCGACATCCATGTTGAGCCCCATCCCGATCGCATCGGTCGCGACCAGGTAATCGACTTCGCCCGCCTGGAACATCGCGACCTGCGCGTTGCGGGTGCGCGGCGACAGTGCCCCCATGACGACGGCCGCACCACCGCGAAGGCGCCGAAGCATCTCGGCGACCGCGTACACTTCCTCCGCGGAGAACGCGACGATCGCCGAGCGCTTGGGCAACCGGCTGATCTTATTCGCGCCCGCGTAGGTCAGCGTCGAGAAGCGCGGCCGGTTGACGATCTCCGCACCTGGGACGAGCTTCTTGATCATCGGCCGCAGCGCTTCGGAGCCGAGGATCATCGTCTCCTCGCGCCCCCGCGCGCGCAGCAGCCGGTCGGTGAAGACGTGGCCGCGCTCAGGATCGGCACCGAGTTGCGCTTCGTCGATTCCGACGAAAGCGACGTCGCGGTCGGGCATCGACTCGGCGGTACACAGGAACCAGCGCGCGTCGGGCGGGACGATCTTCTCTTCGCCCGTGACAAGTGCGACTCGGTTCGCACCCTTGATGGCGACGACGCGGTCATAGACCTCGCGCGCGAGCAGACGCAGCGGGAAACCGATCATGCCGCTGGAATGCGCGCACATCCGCTCGATCGCGAGGTGCGTCTTCCCCGTGTTGGTCGGGCCGAGAACCGCGGTCACGCCAGCGGAGACTTCGTCGCTCATGGCGGGCAACATCGGGGGTAAAGTGGGCTGGCGCAATGACCTGGGTGGAATTGCGCGGTGTCGGCGGGGTGAATGTTGGGTTCGCTCGATTGCTGTACCAGCGGGCGGAGAGGACGCGTTCACTTATATCCAACACCACCCCGGCGAGGCCGGGGCCCAGTTGGGCAGGCCAAGGTGACGAAGCGTGGCCCTATGTTAATCCTGTTTCCCAACCGGGCCCCGGCCTTCGCCGGGTTGGTAGAAAGGTTTGGACGGTCTTCGAACCGGACAGTCAAAAGTCAGGGCATCCTTCTCCAAATCTCGTCCGCCCCGACCCGAGCACGCCCCGCCGCCGCCAAAGCCCACAATCACCCCGGTTAATTTGACTTTAGCATGTTCCCGCCACAACCCGACGACTGCGCCGGGGATGAAACGGCGCACGAGAATTCGGACGATTTCGGGGCGGGCACGCGTGTATTTGCAGAAGGATCAGGCGCTGGAACTGGCGGGCGGCGGAGCACGCGGATTTGGTCGTGCGCTCGATCGGCAACCGGATATCGCGCCAGAGGCTGCGCCTTCGCGGATCGACTGGGTGCCCGATCTCGGCGCACGGATCGGTAGTCGCGACTGGTGGCGCGGGCTCGCGACCTGCACCGTGCTGTGTGCCGCGACCGTCATGCTAGCGCCGGGGTTCAAGCCGCTGGTCGGTGTAGTGCCGTCGCCGCTAGCCGGCGCCGAGTGGGAGGAGACGCGGGCGCAAGGCATCGCGCCGCTCGGCCAGGGCGCGACTACCGGGCGGCGGATGGCGGCCAACGATCTCGTTGCCCCGCTCGCCAATGCCCCCGAACGTCCGACGCTCGAACTGTCGGCAACGCTCGGCCAGGGCGATGCGTTCGACCGGGCGCTGATGCGCGCTGGCGTCGGTCGGAACGATGCCGAAGCCGCGGCGGCGCTGGTCGCGCAGTCGGTCGATCCGAAGGCCATCCCGGCGGGCACGCGGATCGCGCTTACGCTCGGGCGGCGGCCGGATCGCACCGTCGCGCGGCCACTGGAGCAGCTCGATTTCCGCGCGCGGTTCGATCTGGCGCTGTCGCTGACGCGTGGTGCGGGCGGGCTGACCGTGAACCGCAAGCCGATCGCAATCGACTCGACCCCGCTGCGGATCCAGGGCCTCGTCGGCTCCAGCCTGTACCGATCCGCGCGTGCCGCCGGTGTTCCTGGAAAGGCCGTGGAGTCGTTCATCAAGGCGATCTCGACGCGACTTTCGATCGGCCGCGACGTGACGGCGGCGGACACCTTCGACGTCATCGTGGAGCGTGAGCGTGCCGCAACCGGTGAGACCCGGATCGGCGAGCTGCTGTTCGCCGGGATCGATCAGGGACGACGCAAGGTGCAGCTCGTGCGGTTCGCACCCGATGCGACGAACGTCGATACCGATGACGAGTCGAGTCGCGGCGGTTGGTTCGATGCGAACGGCCAGACCGAACGCCGCGCCGTTTCTGGCATGCCGGTCACCGGCCGGATCACGTCGAACTACGGCATGCGGTTCCACCCGCTGCTGGGCTTCACGCGCATGCACAAGGGCCTCGACATCGGCGCACCGTACGGATCGCCGATCCACGCGATGACCGACGGCATCGTCGCGTTCGCGGGGCGGACCGGCGGCTATGGCAACTTCGTCAAGCTTGTCCACGGTGGCGGGATGGCGAGCGGATACGGCCATATGAGCCGGATCGCGGTGTCATCGGGTACGCGGGTCCAGCAGGGCCAAGTGATCGGCTATGTCGGATCGACCGGCATGTCGACCGGCCCCCATCTCCATTGGGAAGTGTGGAAGAACGGCGCAGCGATCAACCCGCGCTCGGTCTCGTTTGCGAGCGTGGCGCAGTTGTCGGGGGAGAAACTGCGCGCGTTCAAGGCAAGGGTCGCTCAGCTGCTGGCAATACGGGTCGGCGCCTAACCATCTGATGAACGTCGACGCGGTGTGCGACGGCGGCATCGGCGGAATTTGTTGTTGGTTGCCCACTGTGAACCGTGCGCTCGTCATCAACGTGAGGAACGGCTATTCTTCGTGCGAATGGCCCATTGCATTGGGCGACATTGCTCGGAGGATGCGTGGCGAACTCTTTTCTTCACGGCACTGTCCATACCGCCAGCGACGATCTCCAGTCGGCGATCTGCTCCGATCCAAGCCTGTTCGCACTATGGCAGACGCTGACGCCGCTCGGCCGGAACGAGTTCATCTGCTGGATAGAGGACGCGAAACAGCCGAAAACGCGACAGCGCCGCATAGAGCGTACGGGTCAGGAGCTGTTCGAGGGCAAGAAGCGCCCCTGTTGCTGGGCGGGCTGCATTCACCGTACCGACAAGGCCCCGAGCCGATGGCAGCAGGCCGTCCTGATCGACCGAAAAACAAAGAACGGCATGTGATCACGTCCACGATCAGATCCCCTCTTTTACCGGAATATGGCTAGCGACGGATTATGCTTGCCGATCCCTGCACTGACCGATCGGACCTACTTCCCCTGTGCTCGCCAGCGCTGGATCGTGCGGCCGATGATCTGGTCCTCCCCCGCCGACGTCGCGCCACAGTTCGGAGAACAGCGGATCGCCCGAGGCGGGGCGTTTCTCCTCCTCCAATCCGTCGAAGCTTACACGGATCGGGATCGTCACGCCTTCGCCGCAGATGATGCATTCGCGATTACGTAGTGCGGGGATCGAATCGAGGAAGCCGCGCGCACCCTCGGGCATCGCCGCGCGGACGAAGGCCTGGTCGCGGTCGTTGTTGAGGCGCATTGCTATGATCGTGCCGCATTGCGACAGCACACCCTCCGCGAGATCCGACGGACGCTGCGTGATCAGGCCCAGCGACACGCCATATTTGCGCCCTTCCTTGGCGATTCGGCCGAGGATGCGCCCGACCGAACTGTTCGCCTCCTGCCCCGCCGGGATGTAGCGATGCGCCTCCTCGCAAACGAGCAGGATCGGGCGCTGCGGTTCGTTGCGCGACCAGATCGCGAAGTCGAACGTCATCCGCGCGAGCACTGCAACCACCACCGACGTAATATCCGACGGTACGCCCGACACGTCGATGATCGAGATCGGCTTGCCGTCGCCGGGCAGGCGAAAGATGCGCGCGAGGAAGCTCGCCATCGTGTCCGCCACCAGCATGCCGGAGAACATGAAGCCGTAGCGCGGGTCCGCTTTGATCTCGTCGATCTTGGACTTAAGCCGAAGATGGGGCGCGGTGTCGCCAGCGCGGTCCATCTTGCCCATCTCGGCGCTGATGATCGTCGTCAGGTCGCTGAGCATATAGGGTATCGGCGCGTCGACGGTGAGCTTTGCGATCTCCTGTCCGAGGCGGCTTTTCGCCTTCGCCGCGAGCAGGCATTTGGCGAGGATGTCGGCATCGAACTGCCGCGCGGAGCCGCTGCTGGTCAGGAAGACCTCGCAATGCTCCTCGAAGTTCATCAGCCAATACGGCATCTGCAGGTTCGACACGTCGTAGATCGCCCCGTTCGACTTGAACGCCGCGGCGTATTCGCCATGCGGGTCGATCATCACGATATGACCCTGCGGCGCGAGTTCGCAGATGCGGTGCAAGATCAGCGCGGCACTGGTCGACTTGCCCGTGCCGGTCGATCCGACGAGCGCGAAATGCTTGCCGAGCATCGCGTCGACGTACAGCGCGGCGGGGATGTCTGCTGTCGGATAGACCGTACCGATCGTGATGTTCGCACGGTCGTCGGCGGCATAGACCTGCTGCAAGTCGGCCGTGGTAATCGGGAACACCTCGCAGCCGGGCATCGGGTAGCGCGTGACGCCGCGGCGGAATCGATAGAGCTTGCCGGTAATCTTGTCCTCATCGCCTTCGCCGAGATAGTCGATCTCCGCCGCGACGCAGGTCCCGGCGGCATCCTCCAGCTTGAGCGAGCGGATATTGGCGACCAGCCACGTCGCGCCGACGCGCATCTTGATCTGGCTGCCGACCTGTCCGGCCGCTGCCACGACGGGATCGGAATCGTCGTGCAGCACCGCGATCGCGGCGCGATCGAGCAGGATACGGCTGCTCGATCCGGCGATCGCGAAGACGACGCCGACAGGTGCCGCCGCAGCGCTGGCGCCAGCGAATCCGCCCGTCAGGGGTGCCGCGCGCAAGAATGCGCCAGGTCCCGGCATGTCGCTCATCGCCGCAAAGTCTCCAGTCATTTCGAACCGACCCTGCCGCGATAATTGTAAATATCCGATGACGACGGTGTTGAACTTGCTGAGAAAACCACCGCGTTTAGTCGCCGTGACGCGCTAGACCCTGCGCGCGATCCAGCCTGCCGCCCAGCCGAGGAACACCGACAGCGCGACCGCCACCAGCCCGTAGGTCACCGAAGAACGATCCGCGGCGCGCGCGACGAATCGCTCGAAGCCCGATTTGCGGATGTCGATATCGCGAACCGCGGCCGCCAGGACCCGTCCGTCGCGAATCAGGAACGTCTCCGCGGTGAATCGGCCGACGGGCACGCGGGCGGGGATCGACACGCGCGCACGGTAGAGCACGCCGTCGGTGATCTCGACCGCACGCGGCGCCTCGTAATACAGGCCGGCACGGCGCTTGAGGTCGACGAGCCCCTTCTGGAAACGGTCCTGGATCGGCGCCGGTGCGCTCGACGCCGGCGACAATTGCAGGCTGTCGAGGCCGAGTTCGTAGATCGCGCGCGTCCGGTCGTCGACGAGACGGTCGATCGGTTTGGACGAGGCGATCGCGTAGAAACTGGGGGCGGAGCGGTATCGCAGGCGCGCGGCGTTGACCCAGATGCCGGCGACCTTCTCCTTCTCGCGCATCAGGATCGACTGGGTCGGGCCCTTGACGACGACGACGATGTCGGTGGGTTGCTCACCGGTCGGCAGGCGCCCGCCGGGATAGAGGATCGCACCGAACAGCAGCAGTTCGGCACCGGTGAAGCTGTAGGCGATCTCGATATTGCGCTGCGACACATCAGGGACGAGCACGGGCTTTGCCTGCGCCATCAACAATGGCGCGAGCAGAACTAGCCAGCCCGGCTTCACGACAGCGCGACCGAGAAGATCTCCTCGGGGCGCCAGACCAAGCCCAGCAGGATGCGTGCTCCGACCAGCAGCACCATGACCGCGAGTCCGAGACGGAGATATTCAGGGCGGAACTTGGTCGCGAACCGCGCGCCGACCTGCGCCCCCACCACCGAGCCGAGCAGGAGCAGTGCCGCCAGCACGATGTCGACGGCCTTGGTGGTGGTCGCGTGGACCATCGTTGCCACCGCCGTCACGAACAGCGTCTGGAACAACGACGTGCCCACCACGACCGACGTCGCCATGCCGAGCAGGTAGATCATCGCTGGGACGAGGATGAAGCCACCGCCGATGCCAAGCAGGATCGTGAGGATGCCGGTGAAGAACCCCAGCAACAGCGGCGCGAGCGGCGAGATGTAGAGCCCCGACGCGTAGAAGCGCGTCCTGAGCGGGAGCGCGGCGATGAGCGGGTGATGGCGGCGTTTGCGCGCCTTCGGAGGCCGGCCGGTCCGCGCGCGGCCGATCGTGCCGATCGATTCCTTCGCCATCAGGCCACCGATCGATCCGAGCATGACGACATAGACGATTGCGATCACCGTATCGATCTGGCCGCTCTGCTGGAGCAGACGGAACAGCCACGCACCGAAGAACGAACCCAAGATACCGCCCGCGACAAGAACGCCGCCCATCTTGGTATCGACGCCCTTGCGCCGGAAATGCGCGAACACGCCGGAGACGCTCGCGCCGGTTACCTGGCTCGCGGACGAGGCTGCGGCAACGGTTGGCGGGATGCCGTAAACGATCAGCAGCGGCGTCGTCAGGAAACCGCCGCCGACGCCGAACATCCCCGACAACAGCCCGACGCCCCCGCCGAGCAGGATGATGACGAGCGCGTTGACCGACAGGTTGGCGACGGGGAGATATAGATCCACGGCCGCAGCGTTACACCGGATTGCGCGGGCGGGGCTAGGCTCGACCGCTCAGAAGTCGCTACCGATCGACAGGGCCGGTCCGGAGCCCGGACGCGCGCCGCCGGCGATGCGTTCGCGCCAGTCGAGCGTCAGGCGGATCGTCTTGCGTGCGACCGGTAGCGCGGCGACGATCGAGGGTCCGATATCGAAGCGTTCGGCGTCGCGTTGTGCGCTTGCCCACGCACCGACGCCGATGTCGACGCTGGCCCCAGCAAGCGTCCCAAGCGGATGCGTCAAGCGTGCCGAGACATCGACAAAGCCTTCGATCCCGTCTCGCCCGATTGCGCCGGCTTGCCCGTACGCTTCCAGACGGAGACCGGGTGCGACGTCGGCCGGACCATAGCCGGCAATCACGCCGATCGTCGGTCCGCCACGTCCACCATCGAGCGCGAACCGTTGCTCGGCGACGAGGCGGATCGGCAGCCGCGTCGGTTGCCATTCGATCCCGAACGCCGCCTCCCGTCCGGCGCCTTTGAGCGGCGTGGCGACGCGCGCCACCAGCGCGACCTTACGCTGGCTGCCGAGCGCATAGGCTAGTCGCAAACCGCCCTGCGATGCGCCCAGCTGCCCGCCCGACACCGTACCGGCGGGACCACCACGCGCGAGCAGCCATGCGCTTCCGCTGAGACGACTCGGCGCCTTAGCGACTGAGGGCGGCGCCACCGGCGACGGAATTGCGTATGTCTGGGGCTCTACGACGGCGGCCAGATCAGGATGATCAGGCGATACCGTTAGTGGCGACATAGATGTTTGCGCTTGCCATGGCCGCGGCTTGGCGAACATCGGCGGTGCGACAACGACGCGTGTCATGGTCACCACCCGCGGAGGCACGCGGGGTCGCCCGAGAATCGCTGCGGCGACTTTCGGCACGAGCACTTCGATAACCCTTGGGATTATCTCCGTGGGTGGAAGTGAGGCGACTTCCGGCAACAGCAACGCCACGCGGACCATGACCCATCCGCCTAATGCCAATGCGAGAAAGCGCAGCGGGCGCCCGACACTCATCGTGCGGCGGCGGCGAGGCCTGAATCGTTGGCGGTGACGACATCGTAGGGCGGCAGGTCCGGAAACTCATGCCGCGTCTTGTCCCAGACCGGCGCGGCACCCCGCAGCATGCCGATATAGACGATCACCGCGCGCGGTGCGGCGATCAGCGAGACGAGGTTGCCGACTAGGAATCGCGGCAGCGCCCAGATCGCCTCGCGCATGCCATAACTGCGTCCCGTGAATATCATCCGCACGATCAACCGCCACGCCAGCAACCCGCCATTGGCGACGAGCAGCCAGAACGCGATCGGGTAGGCGCCGTTCGCGTAGGGTGACGCCCCGCCGGCTTGGCCATGCGCCAGCAGCGACAACACCCATATCGGCACCGCCAGATAGCCCACCGCGAGGATCACGACGGCCAGCGGCGCGCGCCGATCGCGCATTCGCATCCAGTGATCGGCGATCGCGCGGGGCTGCCCCCAGCCGGTACGATCCCAGCCCGCGAGTGCAATACCCATCATCCACCGCGTTTTCTGGCGGACCGAGCCGCCGAGCGTGCATGGGAAATACGCGCGTACCGCGACCACCGTCCCAGCGTCGTCCGCCGCAACGCGCGCGAAAATGCCGCGTGCACCTAGCTCTGCAAGTCGCAAGCCCAACTCGTAATCCTCGGTCAGACTGGTGGCGTCGAACGGATCGCCGCCCCGTGCCTGCCCAATCATCGCAAGGACGGCGGGTGCGATCGCACAGCCCGTGCCGGCGAGCGGCATCGCGGCGCCCAAAGCCGTCCGGACGACGATCTGCTTGGCGTGGGATTCGGCGAACTCGTCGGCATAATGCCCCGACACTAGCCGCGCACCGCGGTGGACTAGCGGCAGGACGGGAAGCTGGATGACGTCATACTGCTCGATCAGACTGTCGAAGACGCGCAACTCCTGCGCGTGCACGACGTCTTCGGCATCATGGAGCACGACCGCCTTGGTCGGTCGATCCGTCCCTGCCCCCTCGCGCAGATCGTCGCGACGCAGCGCGTGCCAAAGGGTGTTGAGGCAGTCGGCCTTGGTCGTCGGTCCGTCGCGTGGCCCGATCACGAGCCGGATCCGCAAGTCGCGCTCGGCGACCGCGGCAATCGCATCGATCGTTCCCCGGTCGTTCGGATAGGCGCCGACATAGATGCGGTAATTATCGTGATCGTAGCGATCGAGCGCGGTCGTCAGCATCCCGCCGATCACCGCAACCTCGTCCCACGCCGCGACGAACACAGCGATCCGTCCTGCAATGCGCGGCGACGGCAGAGTGGCGAGAGTCAGGCGAGCCCGGCCGCCGTGCCTGATCCGGTGACCGATATAGACCAGATCGACCAGCAGATCATCGATACCACCGAGTAGCAGTCCGACGCCCGCAAACAGCAGCATCTCGCGCGCGGACGCGTCGATGATCCACAGCGACTCGCCCAAGCCACACCCCCGGACGGAGGGTACCGCAAGTCACCGTCGTAACGGATATAGTCTTATCGAGAACGGATGTTTGTCGTTTTCTCGAATTACGGCGGCACATGGCGAACCATCGCGTCGAACGTGCGTTACGACGATGATCCCTTTCCCCCCTTTCGGGATCGGCGCCGATGATGCCCGGCCCGGCCGCACCGCTGCTCAGGCACGCGGTGCGGCCTAACCGGCCTCCGGACTGTCCAGCGGATGCCTAGCCTTTACGGCTGATTGCGGCCACCGCCACCAGTGTTGCTGCCATTGCCCTGACCGCCGCCAGCCCCAGCCGCGCCGACCGTGCCGATATTGCCGAACAGATCCTGGAAGAATCCGCGCTCGCGACCCAGCGTCGGCGTCTTCTTGCCATAAGGTGCGATCGACGCGACCTGCTCGAGCCCGCCGCGGCGGATCGCGGTGACGGTGCCCTTTTGGTCAAAGCTGATCTGCAACGTGATCTGCGCATTCGCGCGCGGGTTGCGGAAGGCGAGATTGCGGCTGTCGCGCGCGAGATAATACCAGTCGCCCTGGTCGAACTGCCCGGCCAGCGTCGGCTTGCCCAGCGTGGCGAGCACCGACTGGCGGTTGTCGACACCCGGCTGGACCGAGTTCACGAGGTCGGTATCGACGACATAGCCCTGGTGCGACCGCAACTGGGTGCAGCCCCCACTGGCCAATGCAGCGACCGCAAGTGCGACGGCGAGACCCGTACGGGCGGAAAACACGCTCATATAAACTCCCAACCGGGGCACGCGAAAACACGTGACGGGTCCCACGCGATTGCATCGGCCGCCGATCGCCTCGATATGCGAGGATGCGCGGGCAAACAAGCCGAAGCGCGGCTTCGTGGCGAGGACGATAGATTTTGAGCTGGTTGGGAAGACTGCTCGGCGAGAAGCCCGACGAGGCGCTGCCGCTGTACAACGCCGTCATCGGCCGTGCCCGCGCCGAACATTGGTACCGGGAGGGCGCGGTGCCGGACACCGTCGACGGCCGGTTCGACATGATCGCGACCTTGCTGGCGATCGTCATGCTGCGGCTGGAGACGGAGCCCGCTGGCGGCGAACCCGCCGCGCGGCTGGCGGAACGCTTCGTCGACGACATGGACGGGCAGCTCCGCGAGATCGGGATCGGCGACATCATCGTCGGCAAGCATATCGGCAAGATGATGAGCATGCTTGGCGGGCGGCTTGGTGCCTACCGCGACGGGCTGGCGGCGGGCGATATCGCGCCGGCGTTGGTACGAAACCTGTACCGGGGCGCGGCGCCGGATGATGCCGCGCTGACGCATGTACGTGAGGCGGTGATGGCGTTTCATGCGGGGCTGGCTGCGACGCCACTCCCGAATCTGTTATCTGGAGAATTGCCGTGAAGCCCGAGTTCAGCCGTCCCGAACGCCTCGACACGATCGGCGAGCGCGAACGGATCGTCGAGATCGTCGCGACCGAGGACGAGCGCGCAGCGATGGCGAAGCGGTTCGCGCTGCTGTCGATCACGCGACTCGACGCTCGACTCGGGATCAAGCGCACCGACAGCGGCATCGTCGTGAAGGGGCGCGTGACTGGCGCGGCGGTGCAGGCGTGTTCGGTGACCGACGAGCCGCTCGATACGCAGATCGACGAGCCGGTTGCGTTGCTGTTCGTCGATCAGCTCGTTTCGGAGGGCGACGAGGTCGAACTGTCCGACGATGCGCTCGATACGGTCGCGATCGAGGGCGGGACGATCGATCTTGGCGAAGCGGCGGCGGATACGCTGGCACTGGCGATCGACCCGTTTCCAAGGGGCCCGAATGCGGCGGCGGCGCTGGCCGCGGCGGGCGTAATCAGCGAGGACGAGTTCCGGCCGGCGAATGCGTTCTCGGATCTGAAGGCGAGGATGGCTGAGAAGAGCTGAGTATCTTCCGCGTCTTAATCTTGTTGAGAGTGAGCTTACTCCAACCACCTGCACCACCCCGGCGAAGGCCGGGGCCCAGTTGGAAAGGTGGTCGTAACGAAACGTTGCCCTTCGTTAGCGACGTCCCCGACTGGGCCCCGGCCTCCGCCGGGGTGGTAGGCGTTTGGGGAATCTACCGCCCCTTGTTCTCCCGCGAAGGCGGGAGCCCAGTCTGGGTCCCCGCCTTCGCGGGGAAAGAACTTTAGTCAGCGTCGGGCCCTAAAGTCGGATCGAGATCGCGGGGGGCGGATGAAGCGGGTCAGGCGGGCGGTGCCGGTTGCGATGCTCGCCCAGTCCCCCTCGAACTGAAGCTCCGCAATACTGGCCGTCGGATATTTGTCCTCGACAGCATCGCGCAACGGGTCAGCCCCATCCGCGACCAGCATCAGGACGAGATCCTCCAACCCCGGATTGTGCCCGACCAGCAACGCGCTCTCCGCCTCGGCCGGAAACCCGTGGACCACATCGAGCAACGTCGCAGCCGAAGCCAGGTACACCCGCCGATCCAGGTCCGGCGCGATCGTCCGCCCATAGCCCGATTCGATCTGCGCCAAAGTCTCCGAAACCCGCACCGCCGGCGAGGCGATCGCATGATCGAATGCCAATCCCAACGACCGCATGTGCCGACCGACCATCGCCGCGGCGCGCTTGCCCTTGGCATTGAGCGGACGGTCGAAATCGCGCGCGACCGGATCGTCCCAGCCGGACTTGGCGTGGCGCAACAGCGTCAACGTCTTCATGGCAATCCTCAAGCCGGTTCGCGGCGTTCATGCCCTACCGGCGCTCGCGAGGAAAGCCGGCTTGCGACTCGGGCTACCGCTTCTTCGAGCGTCACGCGGGCGATCGGCACGCCCGGCGGGAACGCGCTGAGCAGTCGCGACGGCATCGCGGCGGACAGCATCACAAACACGCCCGGATCGTCGGCGCGGCGGATCAACCGGCCGAATGCCTGCGCGAGCCGAGCCCGAACGAGCCGGTCGTCATACGCCGAACCACCGCCCGCGAGCCTGCGTGCGGCGTGCAGAACCGAGGGTTTGGCCCAGGGTACGCCCTCCATAACAACGAGCCGCAGCGACTCACCAGGTACATCGACGCCGTCTCGGAGCGCATCTGTACCAAGCAGCGACGCCCCCGGATCATCGCGGAAAATGTCTACCAACGTACCGGTGTCGATCGGATCGACGTGCTGCGCGTGGAGCGGCAGGCCTTCGCGCGCGAGTCGATCGGCGATGCGGCCATGCACGCCGCGCAGTCGCCGGATCGCGGTGAACAGCCCGAGCGTTCCGCCGCGACTGGCAACGATCAGCTGCGCATAGGCGTTGGCGAGCGCGCCGATGTCGCCGCGCTTTACGTCAGTGACGATCAGCACTTCGGCTTGGCGCGTATAGTCGAACGGGCTCTTCGCCTCGAACCGTGCGGCGGGGCGCAGAAGATGCGGCGCGCCGGTGCGGGCTTCGGCGACTTCCCAATCGCCGCCGCCGGTTAGCGTCGCCGAGGTGACCAGTGCACCGTGCGCGGGCTTCAGGACAATCTCGGCGAACGGGCGGGTCGGGTCGAGCCAGTGGCGGTGGAGGCCGATATCGAACTCGCGGCCTTCGATCCGGTCGACCGCGAGCCAGTCGACGAAATCGCCATCGACCGGCCCGCCGACGCGCGCGAGCAGCGACAGCCACGACGCCACCGTCTCCGCCCGCCAGCCGATCGAGGCGATCGCGCCTTCGACTCGTGCGCGGGCGGGCGCGTCCATCCAGTCGGGGGCTTCGGCTAGCACGGCTTCGAGGCGACGACCGAGCGTTACGAGCGGGCGGACGAGTGCGTCGAGCGCGGCGGCGGCGGGCGCGGCGGCCTCGATCAGCGTCGCGTCGGGTTCGGCGAGTTCGGTCTCCAGGCCGTATCCCGCGTCGCCCGGCTGTTCGGCCCGCGCGTAGGTGAGCCCACGGACGGCAGCGAGCAGCGTCTCGATCGGCCCGAACGGCGCACCCTCGCCGAGCCGTTGCAGCCAGCCGTCGGACGCCAGCGCCCCCCGCCGCGGTCACCGCATCACTGATCGCCCGCGCACCCTGCTCGTCGTAGCTGGCGAGATCGGACAGGCGTGCGGCGAGCCCCCGCCGCCGCCCGCGACCGCTCGATTCGGGGCCGAGGATCCAGCGGCGCAGTTCGATCGTCTCCGCACCGGTCAGCGCTGTCGCGAACATCGAATCGGCGGCGTCGAAGATGTGATGGCCTTCGTCGAACACGTACCGCGTCGGTCGGGTCGCGAGTTCGCGGCCCCGCGCCGCGTTGACCATCACCAGCGCGTGGTTGGCGATGACGATGTCGGCGTCGGACGAAGCGCGGGCGGCGCGCTCGATGAAGCATTTCCGGTAGTGCGGGCAGCCGGCATACACGCACTCGCCGCGCCGGTCGGTCAGGGCGGTCGAGCCGTTGCGGCGGAACAGCGTCGGCAGCCAGCCGGGCAGGTCGCCGCCGACCATGTCGCCATCTGCGCTATATGCGGCCCAGCGCGCGACGAGGTGCGCGAGAATTGCAGCGCGGCCTGCGAACCCGCCCTGCAACGCGTCCTCCAGGTTTAGCAGGCAGAGGTAGTTCTCGCGCCCCCTTCCGCGTAACGACCTTGGCCTTCCGGATCGCGGCGTCGGGATAGAGCCGCGCGGTTTCCTGGCCGAGCTGGCGTTGCAGCGTCTTGGTGTAGGTCGAGATCCACACCGCACCGCCGGCCTTCTCCGCCCAGAGGGAGGCAGGAGCAAGATAGCCGAGCGTCTTGCCAATCCCGGTGCCGGCCTCGGCGAGGACGAGGTTCGGCGTATCGCGCATCGCCCGTGGCGCGAACGCGGCAGTGGCGGCGCCGGCATAGGCACGCTGGCCGGGACGTTCCTCGGCGCCGTGGCCGGTGAGATCAACGAGCCGCGCCTCGGCATCGCCCGGCTCGATCGTCACGGTACGCGGAGCGGGTCGCGGTGCGTGCTCCTCCCATTCGGGCAGCGACGAGAACAGCCAGCGTTCGTTGACCGCCGGCTTCTTCAGCCGCTCGGCAACGACCGGCGCCCAAGGCCAACGCAGCCGAAACAGCGATTGCGCCGCGGTCCACGCGCCCTCGCGCTCGGGCCAGTCGCCATCGGTGAGCGCCAGCATCGCTTCGGCCGCGCGGAGGAGGAACGGCGCAACTTCCCCGTCCTCGGTCGGCACGTCGAGGCCGGTGACCCGCGCAATCCCCTTCGGCGTCGGCACCGCGAACTGCGCGGGGCGGAGGAACGCGTAGAGTTCGAGCAGGTCGAGCCCCGACAGATCGGGATATCCGAGTCGCTGCCCGACCAGCGGCGCATTGAGCATGATGACCGGCGTATCGGCCGCGATCCGGAACGCCTCGCCCCGCCCGATCGGACGCGCGCCGTCCACATTCGCGATCCAGATGCCGGCGTGGCTGGCGTGGAGGGCAGGATAGCGAAGCACCGAGAGACCTTGCTGCAATGAGAACGAAAGGGCAACCTCTCGCTGCTTGTTCTTCCGCGAAGGCGGGAGCCCAGTCTGGATCCCCGCCTTCGCGGAGAAACACGCTGTCGTCGGTTTCAGCCTGAAGTGCTGCACCCCTCGCGGTTGTGCAAACCTCCACCAACAAACTCACCCATATCGGCCGTTACGCAACCGGCACGGTTCACGTGCGTTGCGCACTCATCGATACCGAACTTTATCTACATCAACAGGGATGATCATCATGCGGAAGTTTCTCATGGCGCTGAGCGCGCTCTCGCTCGCAATCCCGGCCGCCGCCGTCATCCCCACGGGCAAGGCCGAAGCACGCTCGAAGCGCGAATATCGCGGTCATGACCGTCGTTACCGCGCCAAGCGCTGCCGGCATTCGAGCGGCACGACCGGTCTCGTCGCAGGCGGCGTCGGCGGCGCGGTGCTCGGCAATGCGGTAGGCGGCGGGCTGCTCGGCACGCTGGCCGGCGGTGCAGCGGGCGCGCTCGGCGGCCGTGCGGTCGACCGGACGATCACCGCAAAGGATCGTTGCCGCTAAGACGCCTGCGGCGGTGGGGGGTGACGGACACGAATGCACGCGCTAGTCGCGCTGTATCATGACCGACGAACTCCGCACCGCCGCCCTCGAGTCCAAAGCCTGGCCGTACGAGGAGGCGCGCAAACTCCTCAAGCGGTATCCGAACGGCAAGTCGGGCGACCCGGTGCTGTTCGAGACGGGCTATGGACCGTCGGGCCTGCCGCATATCGGCACGTTCAACGAGGTGTTGCGTACGACGATGGTGCGCAACGCCTTCCACGCGCTGAGCGATACGCCGACGCGGCTGATCGCGTTCTCGGACGACATGGACGGCCTGCGCAAGGTTCCGGACAATGTCCCAAATGGCGACATGCTGCGCGAACATCTCGGCAAGCCGCTGACGCAGATCCCCGATCCGTTTGGCACGCATTCGAGCTTCGCTGCGCATAACAACGCGATTCTGCGCGAATTCCTCGACCGCTACGGCTTCGACTACGAGTTCGCCTCGTCGACCGAATATTACACGTCTGGGCGGTTCGACGAGGCGCTGAAGGGCGTGCTTCGTCACTTCCAGGGCATCCAGGACGTGATGCTGCCGACGCTGCGGACAGAGCGTCGCGCGACCTATTCGCCGGTGCTGCCGATCTCGCCGACCAGCGGTATTGTGCTGCAGGTGCCGATCGAGGTGATCGATGCCGAAGCGGGCTTGATTGCGTTCGAGGATGAAGGCCAGCGGATCGAGCAGTCGGTGCTCGGCGGCAAGGCGAAGCTGCAGTGGAAGGTCGACTGGGCGATGCGCTGGGTCGCGCTCGGCGTCGATTACGAGATGGCGGGCAAGGACCTCATCGATTCGGTCACCCAGTCGTCGAAGATCGCACGCGTGCTGGGCGGGCGCCCGCCAGAGGGCTTCAACTACGAGATGTTCCTCGACGAGAACGGCGAGAAGATCTCGAAGTCGAAGGGCAATGGGCTGAGCTTGGAGCAGTGGCTGACCTACGGCCCCGAGGAATCGCTGGCCTTCTACGCGTATCGCGAGCCGAAGAAGGCGAAGTCGTTGCACATGGGCGTGATCCCGCGCGCTGTGGACGAATATTGGCAGTTCCGCGGCAATTACGCGGGCCAGGATCTGAAGCAGCAGCTCGGCAATCCGGTCCATCACATCCATGACGGCAAGCTGCCGACCGGCGAGCTGCCGGTGACATTCGGACTGTTGCTCAATCTCGTCGGCGTGATGGGCGATGCGAGCAAGGAGCAGGTCTGGGGCTATCTTGCCAACTATGTGCCGGATGCGTCGGCGGCCAAATACCCCGAGCTCGACCGGCTGATCGGCTACGCGCTGGCCTATAGCCGCGATTTGGTCGCTCCGACGTTGAAGCGGCGTGCGCCCGAGGGTGTCGAGGTCGCGGCGCTGGAGCGGCTGGATGCGGAACTCGCCGCGTTGCCGGATGGGGCGAGTGCGGAGGATATCCAGAACATCGTCTACGAAATCGGCAAGACCGGCGGGTTCGAGAACCTGCGCGACTGGTTCAAGGCGCTGTACGAGACGTTGCTGGGCTCGGAGCAGGGTCCGCGCATGGGGAGCTTCATCGCGCTGTACGGGGTGGCGAACTCGCGGAAGCTGATCGCGGAAGCGTTGGCGCGATAAGCGACCGGCGTTACCCTTATCCTTCCCTATCCCGTGGGCATGAGGAACAGCCAAACGCGACGAAGGGCTGTCAGGCTGACCGCCCCACGACTACGGGGAGACCATGTTCAAAACCTGTTCCGACGCTGCATTGGCCGCTTACGCTCGGAAGCAGCTATCTCGTGCCTTCGAGCTATCTTCGTGGTTCAGCTCGGACGCTGCCATCGGGGCACCGCACTTTCCACCGCAACGGCATAAGCAAACGCGCAGCACCGTTCGGAGCGCGCTCGATCAGAAGTGTCACGCAGTCTTGCAACGGCTGTATGCGGGCGAAGGTCGCTTCGTCGATACGTAGCGTCACCCGGTGTGCGTCGAACGGGTTGATCACGCGCGCTTCGTAGAACACCCGACCGCTGCGACTGGTCCGTGTGTCCTTTTCCGCAACGAGAACAGTCGTCTCCTCTTCCATACCTCCTCGACCGAAGCTGATGGCCTCTTGGACTCGGTCGCCAAGGGCTACCAGATCAAAGCCAAGGAGTAGCGGCAGCATAATCCACAGCGCGACGCGACTCAGCTTTTTGGTCGACACATAGGTAAGGCCAGTGATACGGTAAGCCGACCACAGGCCCATCGCGACGCCGGCCAGCCCCAACGGCCAATCGAGATCGGGGCTTGGCTCAACCAGAAGCGGGGTGCCGTCGAACAGCAGCCCCGCCAAGACGAATCCAGCTAGCGCGATCACGAATGCACCAGCAGTCTGCAGGGAGTTCGCGCGCTGATTCACAAGGAGACGGTACGACGGAAGTTCGCGTGCAACCAGTTTCAAACGTTCCTTTGCGCGTCGAACTGCGGCATGCGTACCTATCGGTTCGCGGACCCTCAAGGTGACCCGTGGGTTCTGTCATCATGACGCATGCGCAAGGGAAAATAGAGATGCGGCTGTTCTTCGAAGACGGCCAGCGAACCCACGCCCCTGCGCGCGAACTCCATAACGGCGCATTCACCGCCTATGCCGAAATGCCCGCGCGCATCGACGCTATCCTCCGCGCGATCGGTCCGGTCGAGACGCCGCAGGATCGTGGCGAGACGCCGATCCTCGCCGTTCACTCACCCGCCTATGTCGCGTTCCTGAAGGAAGTCGCGCGACTGTGGCGCGAGGCGGGGCGAGAGGGCGATGCGATCCCCTACACCTTCCCGATCCGCGGCCGCCGTCCGCTCGATCTCACCCGGATCGACGCACTGATCGGCGCACACAGCTTCGACGCGACCACGCCGATCACGCCCGAGGCCTGGGCCGCCTCCTATGGCAGCGCGCAGTCCGCGCTCGCCGCGACGCACGCCGTGCTCGACGGCGACCGTGCGGCGTTCGCGCTGTGCCGCCCGCCCGGCCATCATGCCGGCGCGGATTATTGCGGCGGATATTGCCACCTCAACACCGCCGCGATCGCCGCGCAGGCCGCGCGCGACGCCGGTGTCGCCCGCGTTGCGATCCTCGACATCGACTATCACCACGGCAACGGCACGCAGGACATCTTCTACGCCCGCAGCGACGTGTTCTACGCCTCGGTCCACGCGGATCCGAAGACCGACTACCCATTCTACTGGGGCCATGCCGACGAGACGGGCGAAGGTGAAGGGCTCGGCACAACCCTGAACCTGCCCCCTCCCCCATGGCACACGGATCGAGGCTTTCCGCACCGCGCAGACCACCGCGCTCGACGCGATCGCCACGTTCGACCCCGGCCTGCTCGTCGTCAGTTTCGGCGCGGACACGTGGGAGGGCGATCCGATTTCGCACTTCAAGCTGACCACGCCCGACTATACGGTCCTCGCGCGCGATATCGCCGGGCGTGGCTGGCCGACCGCGATCGTCATGGAAGGCGGCTACGCGGTCGACGCACTCGGCCACAACGTCGCGAGCTTCCTGAGTGGCTTCTGAAGCGCCTATCGCTCTCGGCACGCCGGCCTACCGCCGCCTTACGCTGGCGATGCTGTTCGCGGGGTTCTCGACCTTCTCGCTGCTCTATTCGGTGCAGCCGTTGCTGCCACTGTTCGCCGCGCAGTTCGGGCTGACCGCGGAGGGCGCATCGCTGGCGGTGTCGCTGGCGACGGGGCCACTGGCGATCGGCATCCTGTTCGCGGGGTTCGTCTCGGACCGGGTCGGCCGGCGTCCGTTGATGATCGCGGCGATGTTCGCGGCTGGTGCGCTGACCTTGGCGGCGGCGGTCGTGCCGGGGTGGAGCGGCTTGCTCGTGCTGCGATTCCTGACCGGGGTCGCGCTGGCGGGCGTGCCGGCGGTGGCGATGGCCTATGTCGCCGAAGAGGTCGACGCAGGCTCGGTCGGCGCGGCAATGGGGCTGTATATCGCCGGCAGCGCACTCGGCGGCATGGCGGGGCGACTGGTCGTGAGCGTCGTCGCCGATCTTGAAGGCTGGCGCTGGGCACTAGCCGCAGTCGGCGTCGCAGGCCTCGCAATGGCGGAGGCATTCCGTCGGCTCGCGCCGCTCTCGCGCAATTTCACGCCGAGCGTTGGGCGGCCTGGCGCATTGTTACGGAGTGCTGGGTCGTTGTTCACCGACCGCGCGATGCCGCTGCTGTATCTCGAGGCGTTCCTCCTGATGGGCGTGTTCGTCACGATCTATAATTATGCTGGCTTCCGGTTTGATGAGCCCGCCCTACGGCCTCAGCCAGGCGGCGGTCGGCGGGGTGTTCCTGCTGTACGTGCTGGGGTCGGTGAGTTCGGCGAAGTTCGGCACGCTCGCGGGGCGGCTCGGGCGGCGGAAGGTCTTCTGGATACCGGTCGTGCTGCTGATCGCCGGGGTCGCGCTGACCGCAATGACGCCGCTGGTGCTGGTGATCGCCGGGATCGCAGTGGTGACGATTGGATTCTTCGGCGCGCATTCGATCGCCAGCGCCTGGGTTGGCCGCCGCGCGCAGGTTGCAGGCGGCGGCGGCTCGCGCGGGCAGGCAGCGGCGTTCTACCTGTTCTTCTATTACATGGGGTCGAGCGTGCTGGGGTCCGCCGGCGGGTTCGCCTGGACACACGCCGGCTGGCCGGGGGTAACGGCGTTCTGCCTTTTGCTCGGTGTGGCCGCGCTGGTGATCGGGCTGGTGTTGCGCACGGTGCCTCCGCTGGTGGTAGAGCCGCCGGCGGCGCAGCGGATGCCGGATCCTTGAAGGGTAGATTCTCCCCTCCCTGGAAGGGAGGGGTTGGGGTGGGTTGGCCAGTTTGAGCCACCAGCGCGGGAATTTGCGGAACCCGACCCACACCCCGCCCCCTCCCTTCCAGGGAGGGGAGAAGAAGTCCGGCTTCACTCAGACTTGGGAACGGGAACCCGCTCTACCGCGACGCCACATCCGTCGCGTCGAACGGCGGCATACCCGCCATCCCCTTCGCGACGGCTTCGACCCGCTCCATGACGCGGAGGACGTTGCCTCCGGACAGCTTCGCCAGATCGCCATCGCTCCACCCCCGGCGTGCCAGTTCGGCGAACAGCAGCGGATACCCGTCGACCCCCTTTAGGCCGATCGGCCCGGTCCCCTGGATGCCGTCGAAATCGCCGCCGATCCCGACATGATCCCGACCGGCGATCTTCGCGGTATGCTCGACGTGATCGGCGACCGTCGCGGCGGTGACCCGTGGCTCCGGGTGCGCCGCGTCCCACGCCACCAGCGGCGCAGGCGATTTAGCGCCATAGACGTTCGCGGGCACGCCGACGCTCTTCGCATAGGCCGAACGCGCGACGTCCCAGGCGCGCCACTCGCTCGACAGGAACGACGGATAGAAGTTCACCATCACCACGCCGCCGTTCGCGCCGATCGCCCGAAGCAGGTCGTCGGAAATGTTGCGCGGCGCATCGGCGATCGCCCGCGCGCTGGAGTGCGAGGCGATCACCGGTGCCTTGGTCGCAGCCAGCGCAGCGGCCATCGTCGCATCGGAGACATGCGACACGTCGACGATCATGCCGATCCGGTTCATCTCGGCGACCACCTGCCGCCCGAAATCGCTCAGCCCGTTGGTACGTGGTGCGTCGGTCGAGCTGTCCGCCCAGTTCAGGCTCTTGCCGTGCGTCAGGGTCATGTACGCCACGCCGAGCGCGCGATATTGGCGCAACACCGACAGCCGCCCATCGATCTGATGCCCGCCCTCGACGCCGATCAGCGAGGCGATCCGCCCGCTCTTCTCGATCCGCCGGATGTCTGCGGCAGTGGTGGCGAGTTCGAATGCCGCCGGGTTGGCGGCGACTAGGCGCCGAACGATGTCGATCTCTTCCAGCGTCATCTCGACCGCGCGCGGTGCGTCAGCGGGGATGTAGACCGACCAGAACTGGCCGCCGACATGGCCCTTCCGCAGCCGAGGAATGTCGGTCTGCAGCGGGTTCGGCAGCCGCGCGGTGTCGACGGAAAGATCGACCGCCTCGACCTTCGCGTCGTGCAGCTCGCGAATCTCCCAGGCGAGATCGTTATGCCCGTCGATCACCGGACTGCGTTCCAGCACGCGCTCGACACGGCGCGATAGGGCCGCGTCGGGGCTCGCCTGCGCGGCCAGCAGCAGGAATGCGGCGATCATGTCTTGGTCCCCCATGGCGTCCACTCCATCCTGAAGGAGGTGTTCGCGCACGACAAGCCGGGTAAGGCGCTCGCCGAACGTGAGAAGAGGTTCGGAATTGTACACGGGAATGGCCGAACCGGCGCGTGAGGCGGATGGCCGGCTCTCCACCGCGATCGCGATCGCGCGGCTGATCGGGATCATGGGGATCGTCTACGTCCACGCCTGGACCGGACGCACTGCTGAGGAATTGGCGGCGGTGGCGTTCAGTTGGCAGGCGGTGCTGCGAACGGTGCTGAGCGAAGTGTTCGGGCGCAGCGCGGTGCCGGTGCTCGGGATGATATCCGGCTGGCTGGTCGTCTCGACCGCGACGCGCCAGGGCTACGGCCCATTTCTGCTCGGCAAGGCGCGGACGATCCTGCTGCCGATGCTGCTGTGGAATGCGATCGCGATTGTGCTGGTGGGGGGCGGCGGCGACGTTCGGCGACCTGAAAGCGCCGACGCCGTCGAGCATCGGCTGGACGCTCAACGAACTGGCGCCGCTCGTCCGTGCGAACGACGTCAACGTGCAGATGCCGTTCCTGCGCGACCTGTTCGTCTGCATGATGCTCGCCCCGGTTCTGGTCCGTGCGTCGACAGCGTGGCTGGCGCTGATCGTATCGATCGTGGTCGTGTGGAGCGTATCCGGGGTGCACGTCCCGCTGTTGCTGCGACCGCAGATCCTGGTCTTCTTTATCGCTGGAATGGCCGCGCGGCGATTTGGCGTGGCGGAGCGGGTGGCGAGGTGGCCCGTAGTCCTATGCGCGCTGCCATTCGTCGCACTGATCGCGCCGCGGCTGTGGACCGCGTTGCTCGGGAACGCGTTCTTCGACGCACATCCGTATATGATGGCGGCATTCGACATGGTGTTTCGACTGGCCTCGGCGGTGCTGTTCTGGCGGCTGGCCTGGGGCTTGGCGGGGAGCAACGTCGCGGACCGGTTGCGCGGAATCGAGCGCTATGGGTTTCTCGCATTCTGCGATCACTTGGTGCTGCTGTGGCTATTCGGGCCGGTGATCGGATTGGCGACCGGCGCGCTGGGTGCGGCGCTATATCCCGCGTATCTGCTGGTCCAGCCGCTGCTGGTGTTCGGCGTCACGATCGTGCTGGGGCAGGTGCTGATGGCGCTATCGCCGTCAGTCGCGCGGGTGCTCAGTGGCGGCCGGCTGGGGCGGTCGGCTTCAGTTACCGCGTGACGGCGGCCCTAACTGGTTCACCCATTCCTGGTTGTGGACGACGGTCGAGCGGACCGGTCGACCGGCGGCGTCGAGCCAGGGACGATAGCGGAAGCGCAGTTCGATCAGGCGGCAGGTGATCGCGTCGAGCACCGCGTTGCCGCTGGAGCGCGTGATCATGCAGTGCGTGACGCTGCCGTCGGTCTCGACGGTGTAGCGCACGCCGACGATCCCGCCCGCACCGATTACCGCCTCGGCATTGGGGAAATCCTTGTTCTTGAAGCGGCCTTTGATGAGGCGGGGCGGAGTCTCGTCGCCACCGTCGCCGTCGCCATTTCCGGAGCGCCCGCTACCGGTGCCGTTCCCTTCGCCGCCTGCTCCGGTCCCTGGGCCAGGAACGGGCGCGGCGCCGCTAGTGGCGTCGCTACCGGGGCCCGGTTTCAGTGTAGCGATGACCGGGGGCGGTGGAACGATCGGGGGGATGATCGGCTTGGGAACGACGACTTCGGTCGCCTTCGAGCGCAGGTTGGCGGGGGAAGCCGCGCCTTCGGGGCGGTGGCTTTTCGCTGGGCGGGGGATGATCTTTTCAGGCGGCGGTGGAGGGGGATTCGGGCCAACCGAAAAGGTCTTCAGCGCATCGGGGATAGCGGTGGGAATGCTGACGCCAAGCCCGAGGATCAGCGCGTAGCCGATGACGGCGCAGAGTATCGCCGCGCTGGCCGCGGATATCAGGCGGTCGCGCGGGTTCGAGTGGACGCCGTACATGCTGGTCAATTGGGGGAGGCGTGCGGTGGGAGGCAACTGCGCACGAGGAAGCGAGAACGATCTCGTACTCTGGACGTATTCGGTACTTATCCCGCTTCGAAAGATGCACCTCCCCGGCGCAGGCCGAGGTCCAAGTGGAAAGGGCGATGTAACGGAGGCCCGTCCGTCGTCACCTTCGTTTCCCAATCGGGCCCCAGCCTTCGCCGGGGAGGTGGTTACTTTGTCAGATAGACCGCGTTTGTAAGCGTATCGGTTCGACGCCGGCCGACGTGCATGTTCGGCAGACACAATAGCGGGCGGCGTGACCAAAGTCACACCGCCCGTTCGTGGCACGCGACGCGGAGTAAATCCCGCGTCGTCGGTCGGCGCTGAGGCGCCGCCGGCCGGGCTAGCTGTTGCGCTAGGCTTCGCCTTGCGCAGCGGCTTCGCCTACAGCTTCGCCGTCAATTCCGGCACGATCTTGAACAGGTCGCCGACTAGGCCGATGTCCGCGACCTGGAAGATCGGTGCGTCCTCGTCCTTGTTGATCGCGATGATGACCTTCGAGTCCTTCATGCCCGCGAGATGCTGGATCGCCCCCGAGATGCCGACCGCGACATACACTTCCGGCGCGACGATCTTGCCGGTCTGGCCGACCTGATAGTCGTTCGGCGCATAGCCTGCATCGACCGCGGCGCGCGAGGCACCAACGCCGGCACCGAGCTTGTCCGCCAGCGGATCGATCAGCGCGTGGAACTGATCGCTCGAGGCAAGCGCGCGGCCGCCCGAGACGATGATTTTAGCGCTGGTAAGTTCGGGACGCTCGTTCTTGGCGATTTCCGAGCCGGCGAATGTCGACAGACCCTTGTCACCCGTGGACGCGACCGCCTCGATCTCGCCCGAACCACCCTCGGTCGCGGCCTTGGCGAACGCCGTGCCGCGGACTGTGATGACCTTCTTCGCGTCGGTCGACTGCACCGTCGCGATAGCGTTGCCTGCGTAGATCGGCCGCGTGAACGTGTCTTCGCTCTCGACCGACAGGATGTCGCTGATCTGCATGACGTCAAGCAGAGCTGCGACGCGCGGCGCGATGTTCTTGCCGTGCGTCGTTGACGGCGCGACGAACGCATCGTGGCTGCCCATCAGCTCGACGATCAACGGCGCGACGTTCTCGGCCAACGCATGCGCGAACGCTGCATCGTCGGCGACGTGCACCTTGCCGACGCCCGCGATCTTAGCGGCTTCGGCCGCGACGCCGTCGACGCCCTGGCCGACGACCAGCAGATGGACTTCGCCGAGCTGCGATGCGGCCGTGACCGCCGACAGCGTGGCATCCTTGACGGCCTGACCGTCATGTTCGACCCAGACGAGCGTCTTCACTTGGCGACTCCCATTTCCTTGAGCTTGCCGACCAGCGCGTCGACATCGGCGACCTTGATCCCGGCTGAGCGCTTGGCGGGCTCGACGACCTTCAGCGTGGTCAGGCGCGGCGTCACGTCGACGCCGAAATCGGCCGGCGTCTTCTGCGCCATCGGCTTCGACTTCGCCTTCATGATGTTCGGCAACGAGGCGTAGCGCGGCTCGTTGAGGCGAAGATCGGTGGTGATGATCGCGGGCAGCTTCAGCGTGTCGGTCTCGGCACCGCCATCGACCTCGCGCGTCACGTTGACCGAACCGTCGGCTATCTCGACTTTCGACGCGAACGTACCCTGGCCCCAGTTCAGGAGGCCGGCGAGCATCTGCCCGGTCTGGTTGTTGTCGTCGTCGATTGCCTGCTTGCCGAGAATCACGAGGTCGGGCTTTTCCTCCTCGACGATCTTGGCGAGGATCTTGGCGACGCCCAACGGCTCGACCTTGGTCTCGCTGACGACGAGGATCGCGCGGTCGGCGCCCATTGCGAGCGCGGTGCGGAGCGTTTCTTGGCTCTTCTGCTCGCCGATCGAGACGACGACGATCTCGGTCACGCCCTTGTCCTTGAGACGGATCGCTTCTTCGACCGCGATCTCGTCGAACGGGTTCATGCTCATCTTGACGTTCGCCAGATCGACGCCCGTTCCGTCCGCCTTCACGCGGGGCTTCACGTTGTAGTCAAGCACGCGCTTGACCGGCACCAGCACCTTCATCGGGGTTCCTTCCAAGGTGAATCTATTCGTTTCGCCCGCTGGTTACCCGGCGGCGTTGGCCGGACAGATGGCGGTTTCGCGTCGTTTTCGCAAGTCCGGTATGGAAACATCGCTATGCCGTAGCGTCACGGCGAGATGCCGATCGGACCACCTGCCAAACAGTGTGCGACATCAACGAAAAAGGGCCCGGGCGTTTCCGTCCGAGCCCCTCTTTTCGCAGAATCAGTATGCGAGGTCGAAGGCGGTCAGGCCGCGACCTTCTGCACCTCCGCGACGATCTTCTTGGCAGCATCGCCAAGGTCGTTCGCCGGGACGATCGCGAGGCCGGAGTTCGCGAGGATCTCCTTGCCCTTCTCGACATTCGTGCCCTCGAGGCGGACGACGAGCGGCACCGACAGGTTCACTTCCTTCGCAGCGGCGACGATGCCGTCGGCGATGATGTCGCACTTCATGATGCCGCCGAAGATGTTGACGAGAATGCCCTTAACGTTCGGATCCGCGAGGATGATCTTGAACGCCGCGGTCACCTTCTCCTTGTTGGCGCCGCCGCCGACGTCGAGGAAGTTGGCGGGGAACATGCCGTTGAGCTTGATGATGTCCATCGTCGCCATCGCGAGGCCAGCGCCGTTGACCATGCAGCCGATGTCGCCATCGAGCTTGATGTAGGCGAGGTCGTACTTCGACGCCTCGAGCTCGGCGGGATCTTCCTCAGTCTCGTCGCGCAGTTCGAGCAGGTCCTTGTGGCGGAACAGCGCGTTGCCGTCGAACGCGACCTTCGCGTCGAGCACCATCAGCTTGCCGTCGTTGGTGACTGCGAGCGGGTTGATCTCGATCTGCTCGGCATCGGTGCCCATGAACGCGTCATACAGCTTCGATGCGGTGTTCGCGGCCTGCTTGGCGAGATCGCCGGTGAGCTTCAGCGCAGCAGCGACGGCACGGCCATGATGCGGCATGAAGCCGGTTGCCTGGTCGATGTCGATCGACTGGATCTTCTCGGGCGTGTCGTGTGCGACCGCCTCGATGTCCATCCCGCCTTCGGTCGAGACGACCATCATCACCCGGCCGGTGGTGCGGTTGAGCGTCAGCGCGAGGTAGAATTCCTTGTCGATGTCGACGCCGTCGGTGACGTACAGGCGATTGACCTGCTTGCCCGCGTCACCCGTCTGGATGGTGACGAGCGTGTTGCCGAGCATGTCGGTCGCGGCTGCGCGAACCTCGTCCTCGGTCTTGGCGAGGCGGACGCCGCCCTTCGCATCGGGGCCGAGCTCGACGAACTTGCCCTTGCCGCGGCCGCCGGCGTGGATCTGCGCCTTGACGACATAGAGCGGTCCGGGAAGCTTCTTCGAGGCTTCGACGGCCTCCCTCGACAGTCAGTGCCGCGAAACCGGCAGGCACGGGGACGCCGAACTTGGCCAGCAGTTCCTTGGCCTGGTATTCATGGATGTTCATCGGGAAGGCTCCACGCAATTTTTAGGAAACTCGGGAATTGGTTGGCCGTAAAGCACAGGGCGGCCAGCAAATCCACCCTTTAGGCATTTGCGGTTGCGTGTCGTTATCATTAGATCGATTTTACGACCGCGAGTGGCCTGATCTAAGGCAATTCCTTTGCGTCGCGCTCCGCCGCCTCTACAGCAGGACCATGGCGATCCGACTTCGCATCATTGCGTTCCGAACCTACTTTGCCTGTGCCAATGGTGCATTCGCCCAGCCACGCGCGGCCAAACCTCAAGCGGCCGAATCGTAAGGCGTTTGGAGATTAGTAACCACTTGGGGGAGCAGTGTTCCGGACATGACACAGCCCGTCCCCATCCCCCCCGCCGAACCGAAAGGCGAGGAGCTCCGTCAGGCGCTACGCAAGGCCGTCAAGATGCGCGCGCATTTGCGCGATCGGGGCCAGACGCGATTCGAGATCGAGGTGACGGATTTGTCGCTCTCGGGATTTCGTGCGGAGACGAGCTTTACGTTGTGGCCGGGGACGGTGGTGTGGCTGACGTTGCCGGGTCTCGCTGCGCTCGAGGCGGTGGTCGCCTGGCGCGACAAGTTCAAATACGGCTGCGCATTCGCCAAGCCGCTGCATCCGGCGGTGTTCGAGCATATTGTAGCATTAAGCCAGCGATAGGCGCGGCTACGTCCGCGCCGATGCGCGAGCGTAGCGATGCGCAATCGCAGGCTCGGCCGGTGGATCGCCCAAGCGAACCCATCCGACGGCGGCTTTGCCGACCGTAACTTGCCTTAAATGTGTTCTCCGGCGAAGGCGGGAGCCCAGTCTGGGTCCCGCCTTCGCGGGGAAACAAGCCACCTTCGCCCTGAGAAACAGGGTTAGTCGAACAGACTCGACACGCTGGTCTCGTCCGCAATCCGCTTGATCGCTTCACCCAGCAGCGGTGCGATTTGGAGATGGCGGATCTTGCCGTGCGCGTCCTTGATGACTTCGTGATTCCCGATCGAATCGGTGATCACCAGCTCACGCAGTTCCGAGCCCTCGACTCGCGCTACCGCGCCACCCGACAGCACGCCGTGCGTGACATAGGCGACCACGTCTTCGGCGCCGGCTTCCTTCAATGCCGCCGCCGCGTTGCACAGCGTCCCGGCCGAATCGACGATGTCGTCGACCAGGATGCAGAACCGCCCCTCGACTTCGCCGATGATGTTCATCACCTCCGATTCGCCCGCGCGCTCGCGTCGCTTGTCGACGATCGCGAGCGGAGCGTTGTCGAGTCGCTTGGCGAGCACGCGTGCACGGACGACGCCGCCGACGTCCGGCGACACGACCATCAGGTTCTTGCCCTTGAACCGTGCAAGGATGTCCGCCGACATGACAGGCGCCGCATAAAGATTGTCGGTCGGGATATCGAAGAAACCCTGGATCTGGCCGGCATGCAGGTCGACCGACAGAACGCGGTTCGCGCCCGCGACCGTGATCAAATTGGCGACAAGCTTGGCCGAGATCGGCGTGCGCGGGCCCGGCTTCCGGTCCTGCCGAGCGTACCCCATGTACGGGATCACCGCGGTGATGCGGCGCGCCGACGCACGCTTCAGCGCGTCGATCATGATCAGCAATTCCATGAGATTATCGTTGGCGGGATAGCCGGTCGACTGGATCACGAACACGTCCTCGCCGCGGACGTTCTCGTTGATCTCGACGAAGACCTCCTCGTCCGCGAACCGCCGCACGCTGACGTCGGTCAGCGGGATCTCGAGATAGGCGGAGATTTCCTGCGCCAGCGGCAGGTTCGAATTGCCGGTCATCAGTTTCATGAAGCTATTTCCCGCTCGATATTCCGCACCCCTTAGGCGCAGCTTCCCGTTGGTGGAAGGGTTTGCCCGCCGCCGCGCCGCTCCGTACAGCGGCGGGATGACCGTAATCACTCGTTTCGCCCCCTCGCCCACCGGCCGGCTGCATGTCGGCAACATCCGCACCGCGCTCCACAATTGGATGTTCGCGCGCGCGAATGGAGGGAAGTTCGTGCTGCGGATCGACGATACCGATCCAGAACGCAGCGAAGAGCGCTTCGTCGACGCGATCCGTGCCGATCTCGACTGGCTCGGGATGACGCCGGATGCGGAGGAGCGGCAGTCGGCGCGGTTCGCTTTGTACGAGGCGCGGTTCGCAGCCCTGGTCGCGAGCGGGCACGTGTATCCCGCGTATGAGACGACGCAGGAACTCGACCTGAAGCGGAAGATCCAGGCCGGGCGCGGGTTGCCGCCGATCTACGACCGCGCGGCGCTGGCGTTGGACGACGATGCGCGGGCGAAGCTGGAGGCGGACGGCGTGAAGCCGCATTGGCGGTTCAAGCTCGATCACGACTCGGCGATCGCGTGGGACGACCTGATCCGCGGCGTGGCGCATTTCGAGGCGAAGACGATGAGCGATCCTGTGATCCGGCGTGCGGATGGGTCATGGCTTTATATGCTGCCGTCGGCGATCGACGATGCCGAGATGGGCGTGACGCATGTCGTGCGCGGCGAGGATCATGTGTCGAACACCGCGCTGCAATTGCAGATGTTTGCCGCGCTTGGTGTCACGCCGCCGCGGTTTGCGCACGAGGCGTTGCTGACGGGGGCAGAGGGGAAACTGTCGAAGCGACTTGGGTCGCTCGGCGTCGATCATTTCCGCGAGGTCGGGATCGAGCCACAGGCAGTGCGTGCACTCTTGGCGCGGATCGGGACGAGCGATCCGGTCGAGCCGATCGCCGACGCCGCGCCGCTGATCGCGGGGTTCGACTTTGCGCGGTTCGGGCGCGCGCCGGCGCGGTTCGACGAGGCGGAACTGGCGGCGTTGAACGCGCGGATTTTGCATGCGCTGCCGTATGAGGCGGTGGCCGAGCGGTTGCCGGAGGGCATGCATGTGGCGGCGTGGGAGGCGGTGCGGCCGAACCTCGTGACGCTGGCGGATGCGGCGGACTGGTGGGGCGTGATCGCGGGGCCGGTTGTCGTCGCGGGCGATATCGATACGGCGTATCTCGATCAGGCGCTGGCGGCGGCTGGGGAGATCGACTGGTCGAGCGATCCCTGGCACGCGCTGACGGCTCGGTTGAAGGCGGAGACGGGCCGTAAGGGGAAGGCGTTGTTCCTGCCTCTGCGGCTGGCGCTTACGGGGCGCGATCACGGGCCGGACATGGCGGCATTGCTGCCGTTGATCGGGCGGGAGCGGGCGTTGGAGCGGTTGGCGGTGCGGTGATCAAGCGTCCCCCCAAGTGCGGTCTTTCGGAAAGCTTGTTCTCCCGCGAAGGCGGGAGTCCAGTCTGGGCTCCCGCCTTCGCGGGAGAACAAGGAGGGGCGGGCCGGCGGTGGAATTGATCGCAACGGACTATACCTTTGCCGGTGGCCACTTTGCCCGCGGTCGAAGAAGCCCACCCTACCGAATGCCGCCACCCCGGCGAAGGCCGGGGCCCAGTTGGAAAGGTCGCGGTAACTAGCGCCGGCTTTAGTTAGCAATGTCCCCCAACTGGACCCCGGCCTTCGCCGGCGCGGCGGCGTGGGAGGATGGGAATGCTGAAAACTGGTCCGATTGGTGCGTCGAACCATTCCGGCCGGTCGAGCAAATCGCGATCGTATTCGATGCCGACGAAACGTCGATAAATAGCGCCAAAGACATTCCCCCCCCCCCCCTCTCCAAACCCCTTGCCCCCAAAATGTAATGATGTACCATCCCAACCGGCGGCACCTATCTCGCCGCCATCCTCGAGGAGAAGCGAAGGAGACGGTAATGTACGCGGATCGACTGAACCGGACGGGCGGATTCAATCCCGGGAGCCTCGGCGTCGCGCTGGCCATCAACTGCGCGGTGATCGGAGCCTTGTTCTTCGCGGCGCCCAACGTGCTGCCGTTCGTGCCCGACAAGCCGCTCGTGACCTATGTGCCGTACACCCCGCCGCCGCCGCCCGAGCCGGTGCCGCCCGCCGATCCGCTGGTCCGTCAGCAGCCGCGCCCCGCCCCGCGCCCAGATGCTCCGATTCCGTTGGTACCGACGATCACCGACAACGGATTCACGGTTGTCCCCGATCCGGTCCCCTACACGCCGCCGGTCGGAGTCGAAGGCACCGGAACGGGCACCGTCGCGGTCGATCCGCCGAAAGCCGCACCGGTATTCGTCCAGCCCGGCATCGACCCGCGCTATGCCGCCGATTTTCAGCCGAGCTACCCCCTCCCAGGAACGCCGCGCCGAACGCGAAGGTCGCGTCGTGGTCCGCGTGCTGGTCGGGACCGACGGTCGCGTGAAGCAGGTCGAGCGGGTCAGCGCGACCACCGACGCGTTCTACCGCGCGACGCTCGACCGCGCGCTGGCGAAGTGGCGGTTCAAGCCGGCGACGCGCGACGGCGTTCCGGTCGAGGCGTGGCGATCGATGGCGCTGACGTTTGTCCTCCAGAACTAAAGCTTGAGGCGTGCGGGGCTGGCCTAGCCGGCTCCCCCCCCCCTATCTTGGCGCGCATGGGCTTTTTCAGTCGTTTCTCGCCGATCGCGGCATATCAGGACCTGCGGCTCTTCTTCAGCCAGCGCCGGCCATACGAGCTGTTTTTTCTCGTGGCCGCGCTCGGCGTCACCAGCTTCCTGATCTACGCGTTTATGAAGGATTCGTACGTCGAGAAGGAATACCGCCCGAAGATCATCTACGTCGAGCAATGGCCGGCTGATCGCACCGATGCGCAGATCGTCGCGCAGCAGAAGATCGACGCACCGATCAAGGCCAAGGCGGTCGCCGAGCAGAAGGCCCGTGAGGACGCGCAGCGCGAGTCGTTCAAGCGGCTGGACGACAAGCTGAAGGCCATGGGGATCTGACCCAGTCCGACACGCGCTGGATGGGCGCCGCGCTGGCACTCGCCGAGCGCGGCCGAGGGCGTACCGCGCCCAATCCCAACGTCGGCTGCGTGATCGTGCGCGACGGCCGCGTCGTTGGGCGCGGCTGGACGCAGGCGGGCGGGCGACCGCATGCCGAGGCGATGGCGTTGACCGAGGCTGGCACGAACGCTCGGGGGGGCTACGGCTTACGTGACGCTGGAGCCGTGCGCGCATCGGTCTCCGCGCGGGCCCGCGTGTAGCGACCTGCTGATCGAAGCAGGCGTTGCGCGCGTGGTTTCAGCTCTCGAAGATCCCGATAAGCGAACGGCTGGCCAAGGTTTTGCCCGGCTGGAGGCCGCTGGCATCGCCGTGACGCGCGGCGTTCGCGCGAACGAATCCAGGCGTTCGATGGCCGGCTTTCTCACCCGCCAAGCGCTCGATCGCCCGCACGTCACCCTGAAGGTCGCGACCTCACTCGATGGCTGCATCGCGATGCCGGACGGCTCGAGTCGCTGGATCACCGGCCCGCAAGCCCGCGCCCACGCGCATCTCGAGCGGAGTCGGCACGAAGCGATCCTCGTCGGGCGCGGCACGTATGACGCCGATGCGCCGCGACTCGACGTGCGGCTGCCGGGGCTGGAAGCTCGCGGTCCGATGCGGGTGCTTTTATCTTCGACCGCCGAAGACGTGCCCGGTTGGACCGTCATCGCCGCTCCGCGCGACATCGCCACCCTCACCGGTGTCGACCACATCCTCGTCGAAGGCGGCGCGGCCGTAGCGTCGGCGTTCCTCGCGGCAGATCTGGTCGACCGCATCCTTCTCTACCGTGCGCCGATCCTGATCGGTGGCGGCAAGCCCGCACTCCGCGACATCGGCCTCACCGACCTGACCAAAGCACATGGTCGCTGGACGATCGTCGATGCGCGGCAACTTGGCATGGACCGGCTCGAGGTCTACGAGCGCGAACGAAACGAGGCGTAATGTTCACCGGAATCGTCACCGACATCGGCACTGTCGCGAGCGTGGAGTCGCCAGGCGACACGCGCGTCGTCGTCAGCACCGCCTATGATACCGCCACCGTCGATCTCGGCGCGTCGATCTCCTGCTCGGGCGTCTGCCTGACCGTGGTCGACAAGGGCCCGAACTGGTTCGCGGTCGATGTCTCCGGCGAGACGATCAGCCGCACCGCCAAGGACCAGTGGACCGAGGGCCGAAAGTTCAACCTCGAACGCGCGATGAAGCTCGGCGACGAACTCGGCGGCCATATCGTTACGGGCCATGTCGATGGGCTCGGCACCGTCGTCGCGCTCGCGGAGGAAGGCGGATCGCACCGCGTCACCATCCGCGCGGGTTCAGACATCGCGCCGTTCATCGCGGCCAAGGGTTCGGTGACGGTCGACGGCGTCTCACTCACGGTAAACAGCGTTCAAGACGTCGACGGGGAGGTCGAATTCGGCCTCAACATCATCCCGCATACCTGGGCGGTCACCACGCTCGGGACGATCCAGATGGGGCAGTCGGTCAATATCGAGATCGACGTCCTCGCCCGCTATCTCCAACGCATGGAGCATTACCGTGTCAAAGCCAGCTGAATTAGCCCGTCTCAAGCACGGCTATCTGTCGAGCCCGGAAGAGATCATCGATGAGGCGCGCAACGGCCGGATGTTCATCTTGGTCGACGACGAGGATCGCGAGAACGAGGGCGACCTCGTCATCCCCGCGCAGATGGCGACGCCCGAGAAGATCAACTTCATGGCGAAGTTCGGCCGTGGCCTGATCTGCCTCGCGCTGACGAAGGATCGCACCGAGGAGCTCGGGCTCGAGCTGATGAGCCGCAACAACGGGACGCGGCACGAGACCGCGTTCACCGTGTCGATCGAGGCGCTCGAAGGCGTCACCACCGGAATCTCCGCAGCGGATCGCGCGCGCACCATCGCGGTCGCGGTCGATGCGACCAAGGGCAAGCCCGACATCGTCACCCCCGGCCACGTCTTCCCGCTGGTCGCACGCGACGGCGGTGTGCTGATCCGCGCCGGCCATACCGAGGCGGCAGTCGACGTCGCGCGGCTTGCCGGGCTCAATCCTTCGGGCGTGATCTGCGAGATCATGAACGAGGACGGCACGATGGCGCGGATGGACGACCTCGTCACCTTCGCGCAGTTCCACAACGTCAAGATCGGCACGATCCGCGACCTGATCGCGTATCGCCGCCGCCACGATCACCTCGTCGAGAAGCGCGCCGAGGCCAAGTTCACCTCCGAATGGGGCGGCGACTGGAGCGCGCTGACGTTCTGGAACAAGGCGACCGGCACCGAGCAGGTCGCGCTGGTGAAGGGCAAGATCGACCCCGCCAAGCCGACGCTGGTCCGCATGCACGCGCTGTCGCCGTTCGCGGATATCTTCGGCGAATCGGGCGATCGCGGCCGGATCCTCGCGCGCTCGATGCAGATGATCGCGGATGAGGGCGCCGGCGTGATCGTCGTGATCAACCGGCCGCGCAGCAACACCTTCACCTCGGCGGTGATGAAGAAGGCCGGCGCGGAGATCACCCCGGATATGGAGGAACTGCGCGACTACGGCGTCGGCGCGATGATCCTGACCGAACTCGGCGTGCACGACATGGTGCTGATCACCAACACGCATCACACGCTGGTCGGCCTCGACGGCTACGGCCTGTCGATCGTCGGCGAGCGCCCGATCGCGTCCCTGAACACGGAAAAGAGCAACTGATGGCGCATCTCCTCATCGTCGAAGCCCGGTTCTACGATCACCTCAACGACCTCTTGGTCGAGGGTGCAAAGGCCGCGATCGAAGCCGCCGGCCACACCCACGAGACGATCACCGTGCCCGGCGCGCTCGAAGTCCCCGGCGCGATCGCGCTGGCCGCCGAGAGCGAAACGTTCGACGCGTATGTCGCGCTGGGCGTGGTGATCCGCGGCGAGACTTATCATTTCGAGATCGTCGCGGGCGAGAGCGCACGCGGGATCATGCAGCTAACGATGGACGGCCTGCCGATCGGCAACGGCATCCTGACCACCGAGAACGAGGCGCAGGCGCTCACGCGTGCCAAGCCCACCGAGGGCGACAAGGGCGGTGGCGCGGCCAATGCGGCGCTGGCGATGCTGGCGCTCAAGGACCGCTTCATCGCATGACCGCGCCGGTGCTCCTGACGGAGCGCCTGCTGCTCCGGCCCTTGGGACCGGAGGATGCCGAAGATTGGTATGCGTTCCATGCCGATCCCGTCACGATGCGCCATCTCGGCGGCGTGCAATCGCGCAGCGTCGCCTGGCGCGGTCTGTGCGCGATGGCGGGCGCGTGGAGCATCCGCGGCTTCTCGATGTTTGCGGTGACATTGCGCGATACCGGCGCATGGATCGGCCGCGTCGGTCCGTGGCAGCCCGAAGACTGGCCGGGGAGGGAGATCGGCTGGGGACTGGCATCGCGGTTCGCCGGACGCGGGTTCGCGCGCGAGGCGGCGACGGCGACGATCGCCTATGCGGTGGAAATGCTCGGCTGGACCGACATCATTCACACCATCGCACCCGACAACGCCGAGTCGATCGCGCTCGCGGGGCGGCTCGGGTCGACTAATCGCGGCCCAACGAGACTTCCCCCGCCGCTCGAATTGCTGCCGGTGGATGACTGGGGTCAGAGTGCTGCCGACTGGCGGGCGCGGGGAGCAGGGCGTGGGTGACGTGATCAACCTGCGGCTCGTCCGGAAACAGCGGGCTCGTGACGAGGCTTCGTCGAAGGCGGATCGGAACCGGCGGGTATTCGGGACGGACGGTGGCGGAGAAGGCGGCGGACGCTGCTGCGAAGACTCGGATCGAGAAGACGCTGGATGGCGCGAAGCTAGATTCCACGTCCGACACGCTCCAGGAATAATCTTACCCTCAGCCTTTCGACGGTTGGTACGTGTCCCTTCCCCTGCGAGCGCCGGACCGAACCAACGTCCGGCCGTAATCCTCCCCCGCCAGGGGGAGGTGGCAGGCGTTAGCCTGACGGAGGGGGAGGTAAGGGTAACCGCTGCTCCGTGTCCGCCCCCCTCCGTCGCCTATGGCGCCACCTCCCCCTGGCGGGGGAGGATCGATCACGTCTGCTCCCTAAGACGGCTAAAATGGTGGCAGCTCTAGCCGAACCGGATGGCACCTTGGCTCTCAAACCCTTTTCCGCCGCCCCTCGACTGCAACGGTGTTTGTCTCCTTGAGCAAGTACGCGCGGGCAGTTCCACGGCACGACCCCTTGTTCTCCCGCGAATGCGGGAGCCCAGACTGGATCCCCGCCTTCGCGGGGAAACAAATCTTGCTCGGAAGAGATAGCCGCCCCCAACCGTCCTCAACTGCATCACCACAGGAACGTCACGCGCGTCGCGCCGTTATGCCTCCGTAACAAAGGGGCTGTCATGATTTCGGATGCGAATGCGACGTTGCTCGCCAAACTCGGCTTCGCCGCGCGCGGGGTGGTGTATATTCTCGTCGGCTGGTTCGCGGTCGACGCGGCGTTGCGCGGTGGCAAGATAGCAGACAACCAGGGCGCGATCGGGTCGATGGCGGACGAGGCGTTCGGCCCGGTACTGCTCGCGATCGTCGCCGCCGGCCTGCTCGGCTACGCGGTCTGGCGACTGACGGAGGCCGCAGCGAACCCCGAGCAGATCGGCAGCGACGTCAAGGGCAGCCTCAAGCGGATCGGCCACGTCGTCAGCGGCATCGCGCACCTGATCCTCGCCTGGACCGCCGCCAAGCTCGCCATGAGGACGGGATCGCGCGATGCCGCCGTCTCGCCCGGCGACGAGAGCGCGCGCGACTGGACCGCGTTGCTACTCGACCAACCGGCGGGACGGGTTCTGGTCGGCGCCGTCGCAGTCGGCGTGCTCGTCGCTGCGCTCCAGCAGGCGCAGAAGGCTTGGCGCGGCGACTTCATCCACGACCTGCGCGGCGACGCTCCTGCGCCCGGCTATGTCTGCACGATGGGTCGAGATCGGCTACGGCGCGCGGGCGCTCGTGTTCCTGATCGTCGCCGGGCTGTTCGGATTGGCTGCATGGACCGCACATGCCAGCGACGCGGGCGGCGTGGCAGAGGCACTGGAACGGCTGCAATCGCAACCGGGCGGCAAGTGGCTGCTGGCGCTGACCGGGATCGGGCTGGCGCTGTTCGGTGCGTACAGCCTGGTCGAGGCGCGCTTCCGCCGGATCCATGTCGACCTGCCGGGTACCGATTAGAGCTTTCTTCTCTCCCATGTCCCCTCCCCGCTAAGGCGCGGGGTTCAGCGATGGCGTTCGTGACCTTTGCTCCCGCGCTCGTGGAAGAACGAGAATGATAGCCAGCGGCAAAAATCACATGGTCATCAGCGTATCGTTAAGCCGCGGACGTTACGGAGATCGTCATGTACACGATCAGCTTCGACGTCCCGACCAAGACACTCAACATCGTCACCGAGGGGTTCTGGTCGGTCGCGACGACGGCGGCGTTCTCAGCGGAACTGCTCGCCCGGGGATCGGCAGCGCGGCTGTATCACGGCCGGTTCGTCGTGCTCGCCGACCTGCGCAAGGCCGCGATCCAGCCGTTGAAGGTCGTCGATGCGCTCGAAGCGATGATGCCCAAGGCGCTGAAGGTGACGTCGGCACCGATCGCCGCGGTGGTCGCGTCGCATCTGGCGAAGCTCCAGACCGAACGCTATCTGAAGGCCGAGAACTGCCGGACGTTCCTCGATATCGACGAGGCTAAGGCGTGGCTGGCCGGGGATCGTACCGCCACCTAACTCCTAGTCTTGCGGGGCCGTTTCCAGCAAAGCCGCCTCGACCTCTTCGATCGTGATGCCGAACGCGCCGGCAAGCCCTGCCACCGACGCGCCGCGATCGGCGAGCGTGCGAATACGCGCGGTGTCGACGATGGTCTTGTAGCTACGCGTGTCGCGGTCAGTCTTCGATTCTTCGCCGCTGCGCGCGAGCGCGCCCGAACGGCGGCGTTTGGAGATCTTCAACGCCTCGACATCGTTGGTCGGCGGCGCATCGAGCCGCGCCTTGATCCGCTGATCCTCTTCGATACGCCGGCTTTCGCGGGCGCGTTCGCGTTCCTGGGACTGGAGATCGCGTTGTGCGGCACGCAATTCGGATCGCTGTTCGGACGCGGCAAGCCGTTCCTTCGCGCGCTGCTCGCGGCCATTGGCGCGCTCTTCCGCCCGTTTCGCGGCACGGTCGGCGGCGCCGGGCATGAGCGGCCCCGTTCCCCCTGCCGCCGCTCGGCCAGCCGTCGGTCATGTCTAATCCTGTCGTCACCGGCGCGCCGTACGACGCGGAGGCGCGCTGCTAGGCGATGGTGGCACCGGTGGCTAGGGGCAGTCGTCCTTCTTGATCCTCTCCCGCAAGGGGGAGGTGTCGCCGCAGGTGACGGAGGGGGAGGACACGGGGCGCACGTGGCGAGTGCCTCCCCCTCCGTCAGGCTGGCGCCTGCCACCTCCCCCTGGCGGGGGAGGATCGAGCGTCAGCCTCATTCACCACTTACGCGTTCGCAGTCTCGAGCGCGGGGTAGTCGATGTAGCCCTCGGGGCCTTGGCTATACCACGTCTTCGCATCGTCCTTCGCGAGCGGTGCGCCGGTGCGCAGGCGCTCGGGCAGGTCCGGGTTGGCGATGAACGTGCGGCCGAAGGTGATCGCGTCGGCATTGCCCGAATCGAGCTCGGCCTGCGCCTCTTCGACGGTCGTGTAGTCCGAGTTGACGATCAGCACGCCGTTGAACACCTTGCGGATCGCCGGGCTGAGCTTGGGCACGTCGGTCTTGCCGAACGTGCCGTCGGGGCCAGGCTCGCGCAGTTCGAGGAACGCAATGCCGAGGTCGGACAGCGCCTTGGCAGCGGCGGTGAACAGCGCCTCGGGGTTGCTGTCGTCGACACCCTGCGAATCACCGTTGGGCGACAGGCGGACGCTGACGCGGTCGGCGCCGGCGACCGAGATCACGCGCTCGGCGACTTCGCGGAGCAAGCGGACGCGGTTCTCGATTCCGCCGCCATATTCGTCGGTACGGAAATTGGCGTTGTCGCGCAGGAACTGGTCGATCAGATAACCATTGGCCGCGTGAATCTGCACGCCGTCAAAGCCTGCCGCGAGCGCGTTCTTAGTCGCCAGCTCATAGTCGTTCAGCAGGCGCGGAATCTCGTTGGTCTCGAGCGGACGCGCGACCTCGAAATCCTTCTTGCCCTCGAAGGTGTGCGCCTGGCCTTCGGTCGCGGTTGCCGACGACGACACGGGCTGCGTCTCGTACACCGACGAATGGCCCTGGCGGCCCATGTGCCAGAGCTGCGCGACGATCCGGCCACCAGCGGCATGGACCGAGTCGGTGACCGGCTTCCAGGCGGCAACCTGCGCGTCGGTCCACAGACCCGGCGCGAACGGCCAGCCGAGACCTTCGCGGCTGATGCCGGTGGCTTCCGAGATGATCAGGCCGGCACTCGCACGCTGCGTGTAATATTCGACCATGATGTCGGTCGGCACCGCATCCCTGTCGGCACGCCCGCGGGTGAGCGGCGCCATGATGATGCGGTTCGGCGCTTCGACGGCACCAAGGGTAATCGGATCGAAAAGGCTAGGCATGGGGGCTCCTTATTGGCCTGACGGGCGGAAGATAGGAGGCTACAGGGCGGCATGCATCGCCCCGACCCGCAAAGATTATCTAGCGTGCCCGATACGCCGCACAGTTTGACGCCGGTTGCGGAAAGTGTTGCCGCGCCGGGACTTATCGCCTTCGCCGCGCTGGTGGTGGCGAACGTCGCGCTGGCGTTCGGCCCATGGTTCGTCCGCGCGACCGAGGTCGGGCCGGTGGCAGCGGGATTCTGGCGCCTCACGCTGGCGGTGCCGTTCCTGATCGCACTGGCGGTCCAGCAGGGCGCGCGGCCGACCCGGTTGAGCCGCGGCGTATGGATCGGATTGATCGTCGGCGGCGTGTGTTTCGCGGCCGATCTCGGCGCGTGGCATCTCGGCATTCGGCGCACGACGCTCGCCAATGCGACGTTGTTCGGCAACGCGGCGACGCTGATCTTCCCGATCTACGGCTTCCTGGTCGCGAAGACGTGGCCGACGCGTACTCAGGGATGGGCGCTGGTACTCGCGGCAACGGGCGCTGCGCTGTTGCTCGGGCGCTCGTATCAGCTCGATGCGAAGAACCTTGTCGGCGACCTGCTCTGCATCCTCGCGGGGCTGCTTTACACGGTCTATTTCATCCTCATGGCGCGCGCGCGGGCGACGTTGGCGCCGCTCTCCGCACTGACTTTGTCGACGCTGGCGGGGATTGTGCCGCTGCTCGTGTTCGCGCTGGCGATGGGCGAGCGGGTGATGCCGACGCACTGGGGGGCCGCTGATCGGGCTCGCTCTGTGCAGCCAGGTGCTCGGGCAAGGCCTGATGATCTATGCGCTCGGCCGCTTCTCGCCGCTGGTGATCGGGATCGCGTTGCTGATCCAGCCGGTGGTCGCCGGCGTGGTGGGCTGGCTGGTGTATGGCGAGCGGCTCGGCGCGGCGGACCTGGTCGGCGTCGTGATGGTGGCGGTCGCGCTGGTCCTCGTCCGCCGGGGCCCCTCCCCCGGAAGTCCCCCTTGAAGACACGCTTGATACGCCTGATTTTGAACGGCAGGAGACGGTATGACCCAGGACCTTACGCTCGACGAAATTCGCGCCCTGCTGGCGCCCGGCATCGCCGCCAATGCTGCGTTCGACGGCTGGAGCGACGCCGCGCGCGACATGGCCGCGCAGGCCGAGGGGATCGACACCGACATCGCCGCGCTCGCGTTCAAGGACGGTCCAGTCGACATGATCGACGCGTGGTTCGCGCACATCGATGGCGTGATGCTGGCCGCGGTGCCGCCCGAGCGGCTCGCGCTGATGAAGATCCGTGAGAAGATCACCGCGCTGGTCGAGGCGCGGCTCGACGCGACGTCGATCGATCGCGAATCGCTGCGGCGGGCGCTGGCGATCCTCGCGCTCCCGCAGAACCTGGCGAAGGCGACACGGCTTGGCTGGCGGACGGTCGACACGATCTGGCGCGCGGCCGGCGACGTCGCGACCGACTACAACTACTATACCAAGCGGACGATCCTGCTCGGCGTGTACGCGTCGACGATCACGGTCTTCCTCGACGACGAAAGCGAAGGTCTGGCCGAAACGCGCGCGTTCCTTGGTCGCCGGATCAATGGGATCATGCAGTTCGAGAAGGCCAAGGCCGGGTTCCTCAAGCGCACCGAACACGGTTTCAGCCTGTCGCGATTCGTCGGCCGCCTGCGCTATCCGACTGCCTGAAGCCACCAACGCTCGGCTAAGTGTCTCTGTATTCTGACTTTCATCCGGATGGCGAGGCGTCGAGGCGGTCGTAACCAACGACGGTTAGGGCTTCCCTTCCCCGGGCGTTACTGATAATCAGTCGCATCATGGAAACTCGCCCCGATCGTTCCGTCAGCCTCGAAACGCTGCCTCGCAAGCAGCATGGCATCGTTGCCGCGATCGAATGGGCGCGACTTGCCGATCCCGAAGCGCGCCGGTTGCGGGAACTCGGCTTCGACGAGGGTGTCGATGTCGAAGTCCTGCATCGCGCGACGCTCGGCCAAGGCCCGATCGCCTGCCGTATCGGCCGGATGACGGTTGCGCTTCGCCGTGCGGTTGCTGGCACGATCCACGTCTCGCCAATGCCTGCCGCGGCTGAATAATCCTTTAGAATGAACGCAGCACCGCTGGTTGCGCTGGTCGGCAATCCCAATGCCGGCAAGAGCGCGCTGTTCAACGCGCTCACGGGTGCGCGCCAGAAGGTCGGCAATTATCCCGGCGTCACTGTCGAGCGGAAGGTCGGGCGGCTGATGCTCGACGACGGGCGGCCAATCGAGTTGGTGGACCTCCCCGGCGCGTACAGCCTCGAACCCTCCTCCCCCGACGAGCGGGTCACCCGCGACGTCGTCACCGGCACGCAGGACGGCGAGCGCCTGCCCGATGCGCTGGTCGTCGTCGTCGATGCCGCCAATCTCGACAACCATCTCCGCTTCACGCTCCAGCTGATCGCGCTCGGCCTGCCGGTCGTCGTCGCGCTCAACATGGTCGATCTCGCCGAGCGCGACGGCCTGAAGCTCGACCCCAAGGTGCTCGAGCGCGAACTCGGCGTGCCGGTGATCCCGACCGTCGCGGTGCGCAAGCGTGGCCTCGACGAGTTGAAGGCGGCACTGTCCGGCATCGTCGTCAACGGCCCGATGCGCCTCCGTAAGTCCGACGGCAGCGTGCAGGACGACATCGTCACGCTCCAGCGCCGCGCGCGCCAGATCGCCACGTCCGCGACCGTATCCGAGACGCAGGTCCGCCGCTGGACGCACATGCTCGACGCGGTCGCGCTGCACCCGGTCGCCGGCCCGATCCTGCTGCTCGCGATCATGTTCCTGATGTTCCAGGCGGTGTTCAGCTGGGCACAGCCGTTCATGGACGCGATCGATGCGGGCTTCACCGCGTTGCAGGGCTTCCTGACCGCCGAACTGCCCGATTCGCTGCTGCGGTCGCTGCTGGTCGACGGCGTGATCGCTGGCGTCGGCGCGGTGATCGTGTTCCTGCCGCAGATCCTGATCCTGTTCCTCTTCATCCTCGTGCTCGAGGCGAGCGGCTACATGGTCCGCGCGGCGTTCCTGATGGACCGGGTGATGGCGAGCGTCGGGCTGTCCGGCCGTGCGTTCATCCCGCTACTGTCGAGCTTCGCCTGCGCGATCCCCGGCATCATGGCGACGCGGACGATCGACGACGAGAAGGACCGCCTGACGACGATCCTGATCGCGCCGCTGATGACGTGCTCCGCGCGGCTGCCGGTCTACACGCTGATAATCGGCGCGTTCATCCCCAACACGCAGGTGCTGCCGTTCGTCGGGCTTCAGGGCCTCGTCATGCTCGGCCTGTACGTGATGGGCATCGTCGGTGCGTTCGTCGCGGCGCTGGTGCTGCGCCGGACGGTGACCAAGGGCGTGTCGTCGGGCTTCATGATGGAGATGCCGAAATACCAGTGGCCGCAGTGGCGCGACGTCGGCATCGGCCTGTGGAGTCGCGCGCAGATCTTCCTGAAGCGCGCCGGCGGCATCATCCTGACCTCGACGATCATCCTGTGGGTGCTGCTGAGCTTCCCCAAGCCGCCCGAACAGCCCGCCGGCGCGCCGAAGATCTCCGCGGTCGATTATTCTGTCGCCGGCCGCATCGCTAACGGCATCGCGCCGGTGTTCGCGCCGATCGGCTTCAACCGCGACATCGTCCTCGCGCTGATCCCGGCGATGGCCGCGCGCGAAGTCGCAGTGGCGGCGATCGGCACCGTCTATGCGATCGACGATCCCGCCAGCAACCAGGGCGGCAAGGCGATGATCGAGAACCTCCGCGGCCGCTGGAGCCTTCCCACCGCGCTCGCCTTCCTGATGTGGTTCGTGTTCGCACCGCAGTGCATTTCGACGATCGCCGTCACCCGCCGCGAGACCAATGGGTGGAAATGGCCCGCCTTCATGGTTGGCTATTTGTTCGCCGCCGCCTACATCATGGCTGGCATTACATACTGGCTGGCGGTGTTCGCCGGCCTCTGAGGGGCATCATGGCAGGCAGCGTCAACAAGGTCATCATCGTCGGCAATCTGGGTCGCGACCCGGAGAGCAAGGCGTTCCAGAACGGCGGCAAGGTCGTCAATCTGCGCATCGCGACATCCGAGACCTGGAAGGACAAGATGTCGGGCGAGCGCAAGGGAAAAGACCGAATGGCATTCGGTCGCGATCTTCAACGAAGGTCTGGCGAACGTCGCCGAAAAGTATCTCCGCAAAGGCTCGAAGGTCTATATCGAGGGGCGCGCTCCAGACCCGGAAGTGGCAGGACGCGCAGGGCCAGGACAAATATTCGACCGAGATCGTGTTGCAGGGCTTCAACAGCGTCCTGACGATGCTCGACGGTCCTAACGGCGGCTCAGGCGGTGGTGCAGGCGGCGGCGGTGGTAGCCGCGGCGGTGGCGACGACTGGGCCGGCGGTGGCGGCGGCAACGACTTCGGCGGTGGTTCGTCGGGCGGTGGCGGCGGTTACGGCGGCGGCGGCGGTGGTCGTGGCGGCAGCGCGCCTTCCGGTGGTGGCGGCGCACGCGGTGGCAGCTTCGGCCAGACCGGCGGCTTCTCGGACGATCTCGACGACGACGTGCCGTTCTGATTGCCGTGACGACGCTGTATTCCGTTCCCAATACCGCCACGTTCGACGAGGCCGTGCGCTCGCGCGTGATCTCGGCCTACGACGTTGCCGGTGCGCGCGCGAAGGGCCAGCTCGACGACATCGTGGCGTTCGCAGCCGAGCTGTGCGGCGCCCCGGTCGCGTTGCTGAGCCTGGTCGAGGAGGAATATCAGCGTTTCCTGGCGCGGACCGGGTTCGACCTGGAGCAGACGCCGCGCAGCATGTCGTTCTGCGCGCACGCGATGCACCATCACGAGGTGATGGAAGTGCCCGACGCGCAGGCCGATCCGCGCTTCGTCGACAACCCGCTGGTGACGGGCGAGCCCTACGTGCGCTTCTACGCCGGCGCGCCCCCTGGTCTCCAGCGAGGGTGTGCCGCTGGGCGCACTCTGCGTGCTTGCGAACGAGCCTCGCGAAGGCCTGACCCGGTTCCAGCGCGACGGCCTCACGCTGTTGGCCAAGGCGGCAATGGGCCGGCTCGACGACCGCCGCACCGCACGCGAGCAGGCGATGGCCGAGGCCGAAGCCCGCCGCACGCTGGAAGCGAGCGACCTGAAATTCCGCACGCTCGCCGACACCATGCCACAGATGGTGTGGTCGACGCTGCCCGACGGCTTCCACGATTACTTCAACGCGCGCTGGTACGAGTTCACCGGCACGCCCGTCGGGACGACCGATGGCGAAGGCTGGAACGACATGTTCCACCCCGACGATCAGGATCGCGCCTGGGCGATCTGGCGCCAGTCGCTCGACACCGGTGAGCCCTACAACATCGAATACCGGCTGCGGCATTTCGACGGCACGTATCGCTGGGTGCTCGGCCGTGCGTTGCCGGTGCGCGACGAAAACGGCGCAATCACGCGCTGGTTCGGGACGTGCACCGACATCCACGAACAGAAGCTCGCCTACGAAGAGCGCGAGGTCATCAGCCAGGAGCTGAGCCACCGCATCAAGAACATCTTCGCGGTGATCGCCGGACTCATCGCGTTCTCGGCGAGGGGAAAGCCGGAGTTCGCCGGGATCGCGACGGACTTGCGCCACCGGATCAACGCGCTGGGTCGCGCGCATGATTTCGTCCGCCCGCATAGCGCCAACTCACGACCATCGATGGCGCAGAATAGCCTACATGGCTTGCTGCACGAATTGTTCGAGCCGTATCAGCGAATCGATGGCGCCCGTGTCAGCGTCGTGGGCGACGATGTGACGATCGATGATCGTTCCGCGACTCCGCTCGCGCTGATGTTTCACGAACTTGCGACCAACGCGACCAAATACGGTGCGCTCGCGACCGAACTCGGCACGGTGCGAGTCACCGTCGCGGCCAATACCGATACGGTGACATTGCACTGGCGAGAGGTGGGAGGCCCGTCCGTCACCAAGCCTACGACGCTACCGGGTTTTGGCACGCAGTTGATCGAAATGAGCGCGGTGCGTCAGTTAGGCGGTAGCGTTAACCGGACGTGGAACGACGACGGCCTGATCGTCGCCCTGACTATTCCGAAGACCGCGTTCAGCCGCTGACGCGAATGACGTCGTCGTGCGCGCTTGTGTCGTCGTTGCACGCCAAAGCGGCAGCGGCGAGGATGGCCGAGATCGCTGAACGGCTTGCGAATATAGCCTAGGCAATCCGCATCGCCGATCTGGGCGGGGTTTGCAGTCACGAACACGACCTTTACGCCGTAGTCCTGCGCCATCCGCCTGGCGATCTCAGGCCCGGTCGGACCGTCGCGCAGGTTGATGTCGACGAATGCGAAACTGCACCCCGGTGCGGCGGCGATCGCGCTGTCGCGATCGGCCGCAATTCCCGCGACTCCGTAGCCGGCGTCCATCAGGATTCTCTCGAGATCGAGCGCGACGAAGATTTCGTCTTCGACAATGAGGGCGGTCTTGGTCATCGGCGAAGTAACCAGTCGCCCGCTAATCGGTTCCGCCAAATCGGTGATTTAGATCAACCGCTTGTCCCGATCTGGCCAGATCGTCGCCGATTGTCGCAAACGATTACCGTCGCAGCAGGAATACCGCGTGCTCGGCAAGCAGGTTGGCACCGCCCACGCCGGTGCGCTTGTCGCCCGACAGGAACCAAGCGTCCTCGACGGTGATCCCGCGCGCTTTCACGAAGGCGCGGAAATCGTCGATCGTGACGTGGTGGATGTTCGGCGTGTCGTACCAGCTCTCGGGCAATTGCCGCGTCACCGGCATTCGTCCGCCCCAGAGCAGCGACAGCCGCACGCGCCAGTGCGCGAAATTCGGGAAGCTGACGAAGGCGCGCCGGCCGATCCGCAGCAGGTGATCGAGCACGAGATCGGGCGCGCGTGCGGTCTGCAGCGTCTGGCTGAGGATCGCGTAGTCGAAGCTTGCGTCGGGATAGCCGGCGAGGTCGATATCCGCATCGCCCTGGATCACCGACAGGCCGCGCGCGACCGCCGACGCCACGTTGTCCGCGTCGATCTCCAGCCCTCGTGCATCGACGTCTCGGGTATCGCGGAGTGCGGCCATGAGCGCCCCGTCCCCGCAGCCAATGTCGAGCACCCGACTGCCCTGCGCGACGTTCTCGGCGATTACGGCAAGGTCGGTACGTAAGTTCATGGTGCGGTCCGGAGTTGCTCGGCTAAGCCCGGAGCAAGGCGTTCCATGTAGCGATCGGCGCGGACCAGCGGATGGAAACCGAGGTCAGCGTACACGCCGTGCGCGTCGGCGGTGACGAGCCCGAACCTGCGCAACCCGGCAAACGACGGATGCTCTAGGAACCAGGTCACCATCCGCCGCCCGAGCCCCCTGCCCGCGCACGGACTCGTCGATCCAGACGTCCGCCAGCCACGCAAACGTCGCGTGATCCGTAATCATTCGCGCGAACCCGATCTGCTGCTCGTTCTCGTACGCGCCGAGACAATGCGACCCGGCGATCGCCCGTTCGACCAGACCGCGCTCGATCCCTGGCGACCAGTAGCTGCTCGCAAGCCACCTGTGGATGCGGTCGACCTGCAACTTGCTGGCGTCGTCGGACAGGGTGATGGTCATCGGCCGGCCCTCAGGAAGCCGTCGACCACCCGGTTGAGATCTGGCGCCTCCAGCAGGAACGCATCATGGCCATACGGGCTCGACAGCTCGACGAAGCTGACCGGCGCGCCCGCTGCGTTGAGCGCCTGTACGATCGCGCGTGATTCGGCGGTCGGGTAGAGCCAGTCGGTGTCGAAGCTGACGAGGCAGAACCGCGACTTGGTCGCGCGAAACGCGTTGGCGAGCAGTCCGCCATGCTCCTCGGCGAGATCGAAATAATCCATCGCCCGCGTGATGTAGAGGTAGGAGTTCGCATCGAACCGATCGGTGAACGCGAGCCCCTGGTGGCGCAGATAGCTCTCGACCTGAAAATCGGCGTCGAACCCGAACGATTTCGCGTCGCGCGCCTGGAGCCGACGCCCGAACTTCTCGGTCAGCCCGGCTTCGGACAGATACGTGATGTGCGCCGCCATCCGCGCGACCGCGAGCCCGGCAGTCGGTGCCGCATCGTCATGATACTCGCCGCCGCGCCAGTTCGGATCGGCCATCACCGCTTGCCGCCCGACCTCGTGGAACGCGATGTTCTGCGCGGTATGGCGCGCGGTCGAAGCGATCACGACGCACGCCTTCACACGATCGGGGAAGGTCGCGGGCCAGCTCAGTGCTTGCATTCCGCCCATCGATCCGCCGACCACGGCGTGGAGCACGCCGACGCCGAGATGATCGAGCAGCATCGCCTGCGCGCGCACCATGTCGCGGATCGTGATGACCGGGAAGCCCATCGCCCACGGCCGCCCGGTCGCCGGGTTTATCGTCGCAGGGCCCGATGTCCCCATGCAGCTGCCGAGCACGTTGGCGCAGACGACAAAGTGCCGCGCGGGGTCGATCGGCTTGCCCTCGCCGACCATGCGCGTCCACCAGCCGGGTTTGCCGGTGCGGGGGTGATGCGAGGCGACGTGCTGGTCGCCGGTCAGCGCGTGACAGATCAGGATGGCGTTCGACGCATCGGCGTTGAGCGTCCCGTAGGTCTCGTACGCGATATCGACCGGCGACAGCAGCACGCCGCCGTCCAGCCGCAGCGGCCCCGGCAAGGTTATGCGCCGCGCAAGACCAAAACGCTGGTCGGTGTCATGGCCGGTCCCGGGGTCGATGGCAGGCGTGTCGAGCATGCCGCGCGCTACCATAGGGGGCCACGGTCATGCCAGCGCCGCTTCCTCGATCCTCCCCCGCCAGGGGGAGGTGGCTGGCCCTCGCCAGACGGAGGGGGAGGACAGGAAAACCGCTGTTGCGTCGCCCTCCCCCCTCCGTCGCCTTCGGCGCCACCTCCCCCTGGCGGGGGAGGATCGTGAAGTCCCCCACCCACCGCGCACAAAGATTGCCACCGCGCCACCGCGCCCGCTATGTCCCGCGGCCATGACAAACATCACGCCCGCTCCTGCGCCGAAGCCCTGGATCCTGGGGATCGCGCCGTACACGCCCGGTCGCTCGACGACCGATGACGGCCGCATTGTGATCAAGCTGTCGTCGAACGAGAACCCGCTCGGCACCAGCCCCGCCGCGAAGGCGGCATTCGATGCCGCCGACCGCACGCTGGAACGCTATCCGGATGCGGGCGCGGTCGAACTGCGCGAGGCGCTGGCGGCGCATTACGACCTTGATCCGGCGCGCGTGATCTACGGCACCGGCTCCGACGAGATCCTCCATCTGGTCGCGGGCGCCTATGCGGGCCCCGGCGACGAGATCATCCACGTCCGCTACGGCTTCGCGGTGTATGAGATCGCCACGCGCCGCGTCGGCGCCGAGCCCGTCATCGTCGACGACCGCGACTATGCGACCGACGTCGACGCGATCCTCGCCGCCGTCACCGAGCGCACCCGCGTGGTGTTCGTCGCGAACCCGAACAATCCGACCGGCACGTTCACGCCGCGGGCGGAAATCGCGCGGCTGCATGCCGGGCTGCCGAAGTCGGTGCTGCTCGTGCTCGACCAGGCCTATGCCGAATATCTGTCGCCCGAGGAGGACGATGCGGGGCTCGCGCTGGCGATGACCGAGGCGAACGTGCTGGTGACGCGGACCTTCTCGAAGATTCACGGGCTGGCCGCCGAGCGGATCGGCTGGGGTTATGCCTGCGCGCCGATCATCGACGCGATGCACCGCATCCGCGCACCGTTCAACGTCACCACCGCGGGTCAGGCCGCCGCGGTCGCCGCGATCGGCGACACCGCGTTCGTCGACGCGACGCGCGCGCATAACGACACGTGGCGCGGCTGGTTCGTCGAGCAGATCGGGCAGATGGGCAACGCCGGGCTTCGCGCCGTACCGTCGAAGGCGAACTTCGTGCTCGTGCTGTTCGAGGGCAAGCTGACCGCCGATGCCGCGTATCATGGGCTGATGGACGCGGGCTACATCGTCCGCTGGCTGCCCGGCCAGGGGCCTGCCCAACGCGCTGCGCATCACGATCGGCACCGAAGAGGAAACGCGCGGCGTCACCGCGGCGCTGCGCAACCTGGTCGAAGCCGCCTGATGCTCCCGTTCGCGCGCGTCACGATCATCGGGCTGGGTCTGATCGGCTCGTCGGTCGCGCGCGCGGTGCAGGCGAAGATGCCGACGGTGCGCGTCACCGGCTACGACGCCGATGCGACCGTGCGCGAGACGGCGGACCGGTTGCAGTTCTGCGACGACGTTGCGGACTCGGCCGGCGCGGCGGTGATCGACGCCGACCTCGTGATCCTGTGCGTGCCCGTCGGGATCATGGGCGAGGTCGCCGCCGAGTTCGCGGCCGAACTGCCGGCGGATGCGATCGTTAGCGACGTCGGCAGCTGCAAGGCGGAGATCGTCCGCGCGCTGACCGAAGCGCTACCGAACGCGACCGTGATCCCCGCGCATCCGGTCGCGGGCACCGAGCGGAGCGGTCCAGAAGCGGGCTTCGCGACGCTGTTCCGGCACCGCTGGTGCATCGTCACGCCGCCCGAAGGCGCCGACCCGGTTGCGGTCGAGCGCGTTTCCGAATTCTGGCGTCGGCTCGGCGCGCAGGTCGAGACGATGGCGCCCGAGCATCACGACCGCGTCCTCGCCGTCACCAGCCATCTGCCGCATCTGATCGCCTATACGATCGTCGGCACCGCGGGCGATTTGGAAGAAGTGACGCAGTCTGAGGTCATCAAATATTCGGCAGGCGGGTTCCGCGATTTCACGCGGATCGCAGCGTCGGACCCGACGATGTGGCGCGATATCTTCCTCAACAACCGCGAGGCGGTGCTGGAGATGCTCCAGCGTTTTTCCGAGGATCTGAGCCATCTTCAGCGTGCGATCCGCTGGGGTGATGGGGATGCTTTGTTCGACCTGTTCACGCGGACTCGGGCGATCCGCCGGAGCATCGTCGAGCAGGGGCAGGACGACGACGTGCAGGATTTCGGGCGTACGCATGGGTAAGGGCTGACCCCACGCCGTACCTAAGAATGCCGCCACCTCGGCGGAGGCCGGGGCCCAATTGGGTAGGCCGGAGTAACAGTTCCCAACGCACATCATCGACGTCCCCCAATTGGGCCCCGGCCTTCGCCGGGGTGGAGGACTGCTTGACCTAATCCAGCGCGTTCATCGCGGCATGAACCCGCTGCTCAGCCTCCTCACGCGGCAAACCCGGCGGGACCACCTCGCCGAACCGGAAGGTGATCACACCCGGCAGCTTCGGGCCTTTCCGCGGCCACACCAACCCGCTGTCGCAGGCGATCGGCACCGTCGGCATCTTCAACGCGCGATACAGTCCGGCAAACCCCGGCTTCAGCGGCGGATGCTCGCCTGGCGAAACCCGCGTCCCCTCCGGAAAGATCAGGATCGAGCGCCCGGTCGCCTTCGCCGCGGTCGCCTCGCGCATCATGTTCCGCATCGCCTTCGCCGAAGCCTCGCGGTCGACGACGATCGCGCCGTAGCGCCGCGCCGCCCAGCCCCAGGCAGGGATATCCGCCAGTTCGCGCTTCAGAACGATCGCCGGGCCATCGAGCAGACGCTGTAGCTCCAGCGTCTCGAACATCGCCTGGTGCTTGCACGCGTAGAACGCCGGCTCGGTCGGCCGCGTCCCCTCGACCCGGATGTGCACGCCGAGGGATCACGCGTGCGCACCACCGATGGAAGCGCGTCCAGATCGTCGAATGCACAATCACCGCGCGTGATCCGAACAGCGCCGAGATCGGCACGGTCACGACGATCGGCACCGAGATCGTGTAGAAAACGAGCATGAACGCCCAGTTGCGCAACCAAATCATCCGCCAAATCCAATCCACAACGCGATCCGGCGAAGGATCAACTTGTTATATTCGTTGACCAAAGTCCCGAGCCGCGGCGTCCCCGGCACGCCGTCGCCGAGGATCACGACATTCTTGTCGAGGGCAGCGGCCAGCTCCATCCGTGCGCGCGCGACGTGCCAGTCCGAGGTCACCAGTCGCACAGAGCGGTATTTGTGCACGCGCACCCACTGCGCGGTTTCCTCCGCGTTCGAGCGCGTATCGACCGCGTCCGCGCCGAGATCGATGCAGCATGCGAACAACGCGGGCGACGTCCGATACTCCAGTGCGAGATCAATCGGCCGCACCCCCGGCGCGACGCCGGTTACGAGCATCCGCTTTGCCTGGTGATCGCGGAGCAGCGCGATACCGCGATCGATCCGCCCCTGCCCCACCGGTCGGCACGACGATAGCGTCGGACGTGAAACCGTCGAGCGGTTTCGGCAGCAGCAGCATGAACAGCGCGAACCCGAACGCCCAGGCGAGCGCCATGATGCCGAACAGCCGCACGATCACAGGATATGCCTCAGTGCACGGACGATCGTGACGCGGGCGGCGAGCGTGGCGAGGACGACGAACGCGATCGGCAGTATCGCCAGCGCCACCCGGTCGACTCCGCCCAGCGTCACCCCGCCGAGCAGTTCGGAGCCCAGTCCGTGCAACCGGATGCCGACGAACGCTACCACCAGCAACGCCGCGATACCGCCGCCGAGCCCGCCGATCGTCGCGTCGAGCGCGATCCGCCGCTGGAACAGCCGCGCGACCTGGAGATCGGTCGAGCCGAGCATGTGCATCACCGCGATCGTCTCGCGGTGCGTCTCCAGCCCTGCGCGCGCGGCCAGCACGACGACCGCGGCAGTCGCGCTCGCCATCAGCAGGACCAGCGCCAGGGCCAAGAACGTCAGCGAGCGCATCACGTCGTTGACCGGCGACATCCAGCTTTCGTGACGGTCGACGCGAATGATCGGGCTCAGGCGACGGACACTGGTCGCGACACGCGCCGCCGCCGACTCATCCTGATTGCCGAGGTCGACGTCGATTATCGCCGGCACCGGCAATTGCGGATCGGCGCCATCGGACCCGAGCCAGGGTTGCAGCAGCCGCGTGAGTTCGGCGCGATCGACCGGCGTCGCCGTCGCCACCGCCGGCATCGTCCGCAGCGCCGCCAGCACCCGCGCCGCAACCGCGTCACGACGGACCGGATCGCCATCGACGACCTGCACCGTCAACCGCCCCGCCAACTGCCGATCCAGCAACCGCGCCGCACCCGCCGTCGCCAAACCCAACGCCGCAGCGAGCATCGTCAGGAACAGCATGATCGCCATCACCCACGTCATCGCGCGCAGGCCGCCTGCCTCGTCGAGCACGCGGCGCTCGACCGATGATCGCGCCTTCGACACCCCCATCATTCGGGCCGAGTCGGCGGATAGCGCAGCGAACCGGTCGGATCGAGCAATCGCCCGCGATCGAGCCGCATCATCTGCGCCCCCCGGGATCCGCCCGAGCAGATGGAAGTCATGCGTCGCGACCACCACGGTCGTACCCAGCTTGTTGAGCGATTCGAACAGGTGCAGCAGTCGCTCGGCCATGTCGGGATCGACGTTGCCGGTCGGCTCGTCCGCGACCAGGATCTCAGGGCGCGCGATCACCGCGCGGGCGATCGCGACGCGCTGTTGCTCGCCGCCCGACAATGTTGCCGGCCGCGCATCCGCACGCTCGGTCAGCCCGACCCAGGCGAGCATCTCGCGCACCGGTTGCTCGATGTCCGCCTCTGGCATCCCCGCCACGCGCAACGGCAGCGCGATATTGTCCCAGGTCGACAGATGCGGGACAAGTCGGAAGTCCTGGAAGACCACGCCGATCCGCCGGCGGAATCCGGGCAACCGATCGCGCGACAACACCACCGCGTCCTCGCCGAACAGCCGGATCACGCCGCGCGTGGGCCGTTGCGCAAGATACAACAGCTTGAGCAGCGAAGTCTTCCCCGCCCCGCTTGCGCCGGTCAGGAAGTAGAACGCACCGCTGCGCAGCGTGAAGCTGAGGTCCGCCAGCGTCTCCGGCCCTGCGTCCGGACCCGTGCCGTAGCGAAGCCCGACATTTTCGAATTGGACGATATTCGCCATGACGTGGTTGCGCCCGCTCTCGCCCGCTTGATGTTCGTGCCAATGCCCGTATCGGCGCTTTGCCATGAAAGCGCGCGCCGCTTCAAGCTTGCCACATATGCGGGCCGCGTGCTTATTCGGCACGAGATACGGTCGCGCTCCGGCGGCCGCTGGTGAAGCGTACCCATGATCCTCCAATGTCCCGAGTGCAGCACGCGCTATCTGGTCCCCGACAGCGCGATCGGGACCGAGGGGCGCACCGTGCGCTGCGCCAATTGCAAGCATAGCTGGTTCCAGGCCGCCGCACCGGACGTCGAGGATGCACTGAAGATCCCGGAGCCGACCCCACTCGCGCCGGCACCGCCACCGCTGGCCCCGCTGGCGCGGCCGCCGATTGTCGAGCCGGCGGAACGGTTCGCGCCATTCGTCCCCGCCGCACCGATCGCCCCCGAGCCTGCGGTCTTGGCGCCCACATTCGTTCCGCCGGCAACGCCGCAGATCGAAAACCTGCCGGTTCGCCTGCGCCGCAACACCATGCGGCGTTGGACGATCGTCGCGGTACTTGCCGGGCTGCTAATGCTGATCGCGGCGGGAGCGATCGTGTATCTCGGTGCGCCCGGAGTCGCGGCGAGGCTAGGTCTCGGGATCGGCAGCGACGAGACGCCGCTGCGGCTGCGCGACAATCCGATCGAGCGGCGCGAACTCGACAACGGCTCGGAACTGTTCGCAGTCAGCGGCCAGGTCACCAACCCGTCGAACCAGCGCCAGCGTGTGCCCGACATCCGCGCCGAACTCCGCGATGCGCAGGGGCGGCTGGTCTATAGCTGGACGATCACGCCGCAGCAGCGGACTCTGGCGCCGGGCGGTGCGATCGATTTCAACTCCGCAACGCTGAACGTGCCCGCGAACTCCAAGCGGCTCGAGCTGAGCTTTGCCGGCGAGGCGACGCGCTGAGTCTACGATCGCCCCACGCCAGCGGAAAATCATCGCGTTGGCGCTGGAAAAAACGTGACGATCGGATTTGGATAGCGGCTTTTTCGCAAAGGGCGTTGCACGATGCAGAAACCCTTGCTAGTGGCGCTCGCCTACCAGATGCCGGGTCCGCCCGGTGATGTTTCATGGGCGGCCATGGCGGAACTGGTAGACGCGCAACGTTGAGGTCGTTGTGGGCGAAAGCCCGTGGAAGTTCGAGTCTTCTTGGCCGCACCATTTTTTCAGATCGAGTAAACACCCCCTTCGAGGGTCCCCCCTTCGCAGCTGTGCGTTGGGCTTGGCGGAGGCATTGCATGAGTTCGATCGACGACACGATCATCGATACGCCCGAGGGGCCGATGACGTTTGCGCAGTGGAAGAAGAAGAACCCGGTCCAGCTGCCTTCGCGCCGGACCAAGGGGAAGAAGCTGCCTAACAAGGTTAAGCTGACCACCGACGAGAGATAGCGGTGGCTATTCCCCTTCCGCTTGCGGGAGGGGTTAGGGGAGGGGCTGGACTATCGTAGGCCGAGGCGTTCGCGGCCATGCCCTCCCCCGACCCCTCCCGCAAGCGGGAGGGGAGACGTCAGTGCTTCCCCGAACTCCCTGACCCCTGCCTCGCCCGGATCATTCGCGCCTGGAACTTCACGCGCTGCCAGAACGTCGCGTCGTCGAGCCGCCATTGGCGGATCGCCTGCGTCGCCAGCGTCTCGATCAGCGCCTCGCTCGTCGCCGCGTCCTGCGCCGCGAACGCCCGTGCGAGATCCTCGACGCACGGACCGTGATCGGTAAAGTCGCGCGGCAGCGGCATGGGTGTGGGCTGGCTCGGCATCGGCATATATCTCTCTCCCTGTAATTAACGTCGACCACCGAACAGGGCGCGCGTGGCGCCACCGAGCGTCGTCTGGTCGAACTTCAGCCGCATCGTGACGTACGGCCCCTGCCGCGTGTAGCGGTCGTCTTCGAAATCGCGGTCGCGGTAGCCGGACACGTTGTAGCCGGCGCTGATCCACGTGTTCTGCGCGGGCGACACGCCGACCGACGGTCCGCCGCTCCACGACCACGCACCACGCTCCCACGCATGCTGGACCGAGCCGCTGACGCCGATGTCGAACCGCGTGCCGACATCCTGGCGCAATTCGAACCCGGTCACGTCGATATACCCGTCATAGGTATCGTCGGCGAAGCGCCCGGCGACGTATTTCGCGCCGTAATACAGCGTCGCCTCGGTGCCGTGGCCAAGCCCTTCCGGACCGGTGCGATAGTTGACCGCGAGGTTGTTGATGATCCGCGACGTCACCTGGTCGCCGCCGCCATAGGCCGGCACGCCGAGCGAATTGGTGTCGGTGAACCCGGCATCCGCGCTCTCGTGCCGCAGTTCGAGCCGTTCGAGCACCGACCAGCGGCTGTCGAGCGGACGCAACGCGAGCGCGACGTCGGCGGTGGCATAGGTCGCGACCGCACCGGTCTTGTCCTTGATCGTGTACCCCTTGATGCTCGACGCGAGTGTCTTGCCCTGCCCCAGCGTGCGCAGGAAGTTGGTGGTGATCCCCCAGCGATCGCCGCTGTCGGCATTGCGGTATTCGAGCCGCCCGTTCACCGACCAGCGGGCCTGGCGATAGGTCGCACCGAGCGTCACGGCGGCATAATCGCCATTGGTCTGGTCCTGCCCGACATAGCCACCCGAGGTGACCGGCTGGAACGCATTGACCACCGCGCCCTTGGGAATGCTGCCCTTCACCGTGTTGCTCGCGTCGAGCGTGCCGTCGATGGTCCAGTTTTTGCCGATCGGCAGCGATTGGTTGAGACCGTATTGCGCGTAGGTCCGCCCGCCATTCTCACCCATGGCCTGCTGGTTCAGCGTGCTCATCAGCTTGGCACCGGTCCACGGCGCGACGTCGAAGCCCAGTTGCTTGGTATGCGCTACATAGTCGTCGCCGTTCGCGATCTCGTAGCCGCCAATCAGGCGGATGCCGGGCGTGATCCGGTAGGCCAGCTGGATCTGGTGGCGGATCGGGAAGTCGACGCTGTCGCTCTGCCCGCCCGGTGCGAACTGGGTCTGTGCGGTGACGCTCAGCTTGCTGTCGAACAGCAGCTGCGTGCCGCCGACCGTGAGCAGGCGGCTGTCACGGTGCTTGCCGTCGATGCCGCGATCGGACGCATATTGCGCGCCGACGAAGATCGTGCCCGATTCACGGCGATATTCGAGGCGGGCGTCCGCCGCGGTGCGCGTTCCCGCGCTGTCGAGCTGCTGCTGATGCCAGGCAAGCCCCGTCAGGCTAAGCTTGTCGGTCAGGCGAACGCGACCGTCGAGCCCGAATTTCCGCGTGCCTGCCTCGACCAGGTTCTGCTGGCCAACGCCGAACGCGGTATCCTGCTGCCGAGCATAGGCGAGCAGGTCGAGCTTTGCACCGTGATGGTCGATCTCCGCTAGATAGCCGAGCCCCCGACCCAGGCCGCCACGACCGCCCTTGGCGATCTCGCCGCGGACTTCGGTGTCGGCGGTGACGCGTGCCTTGATGTCCGCACCGAGCACGGTGGCCTTGCCGTTGGTCTCGTCGCGGATCGCTGCGATGCCCACCTCGACACGACCGTTCGCGAGCTTGGTCGCGACGCGCGCGGCGGCGGCCAGCTTGGCGGATCGGCCGCTCTCGACCTCGTAATCTGCGACGATGAAGATCGGATTCAGGTTGCCGTCGCGGCTCAGAATAGGATTGCGGAAGCGCACCGTGCCCATCGACGTATCGATGTCGTAGTCGATATGCCGCGTGAGTTCGGTGGTCGAGACGATCAGTTCCGAGCGGAAGCGATCGCGCGTCTCGAGCCGCAGCTTGTCGCTGTTCGGGACGATGTTACGTCCCGACAGGCGGTAGGGACCGGACAGGCCGTTACCCTGGATTTCGTCGCGCGAATACAGCGTGTCGGTATGCGCCGCGAATCCGGTCGCGCGGATCCGTTTGCCCTCGTAGGCGGTTTTCACGCCGTTGAGTGTGCGGTTGTAGCGAGTCAGCTGCGTTTCGGTAAAGCCGGTCTCGAAATCGCCGAACAGCGCGTAGAACTCGCGACGCTCGAGCCGCAGGTACAGCTTCCGGCGGGTCGCCGCGTCATAGCCCTGGCGCGAGCCGTCGCCATAGACGGTGTAGTAGCGGTCAGGGTCGATCGTACCGAGCAGACCGCGATCGGGATCGTATTTGCGGTCGCTGTCATAGGCGATCGTCGCGAGCCACGAGCCCTTGACGCGACCCTTGGCGTAGAAAGCGAGCTGGCCGTCGGTGACGACGCTGTTGCGCTCCGACCGTGGCAGGCCCGACTGGCGCTTGCTGAGCATGTCGTAGCCGAGCGAGCCAGCGCCGAAGCCGACCACGACCCAGTCCTTGGCGGACGCGGCGAGCCAAGCGCGAACCTCGTTAGTGTGGACGACTTTCTCCTCGGTCAGCGCGACCGCGATGCGGACCGCGCCGGCTTGCGTGGTCGGCTGGAGCGCGAGGAAGGCGAGGCCATCGTCACCCACCACGAGCGCAGTGTTCGCCGAGCGTTCGCGACCAGCGAGCTGACGGCTCTGTTCGAGCGCGACTTCGACGGCGGCGGTATAGGGCTGATCGACCGTGAACGGCACGATCGTCCCCGCGCGAACCGGGCGACCGGTCTTGTCGGTCACGCGCACCGCGATCAGCGGGCGGGTAAGGCCATCCGCGACCAGCCGGCTGTTGGCGGCATCGAACACCGCACGGACCGGCAGGCCGGCATAATGCACGACCCGGTCGAGCGTCTTCACGACGCTGCCATCGGCGGCCAGCACGCGTGCCTGAAGGCGGTTGTCGCCGTTGATCAACGGGATGCCGGTCCAGCGCGAGACCGCGATGTCGGTGCCGTCGCGCGTATCGGTGCCGTCGAACGCGAGCGGTTCGACCTGCTTGCCATTAATCGTGAGCGCGACACGCTGGTTCGGCAGGTGCTTGATCACGGCGCGGACGACCGGCGCGCGTGGATTATGGTCTGCGAGCGGGAACAGCCAGTCTACACCCGCGGTCTGGCCGCTGGCGAGCCAGTCGCGGCTGCCCGCGGCGGTGGCGTCGTCTAGGGCCGTGATCGGCAGTCCGGCATCGACGGCCTTGCCCTTGCCGGTCGGCTTGAGCTGGAAGTCGACGCGCTTGAGCAACCCGCCATCACCCTCGACGAAGCGCGAGATCGGGCTGTTCGCCTGGCGCGTGTCGATGTCGCAGGCGACCGGCGCGTGCGTCGCGGGGATGCTCGTCGTGTCGATCTGGACGACGTGGCGACCGGCGCGGACGCCCCTCGAAGTGATACAGACCGTCGCGATCGGTAGCGACGAACGTGCCGTCCTCCATCAGCAGGCGGATTCCTGGCACGCCCTTGCGCTTGTCGACCGGATCGCCGCAATTCCCCTCGGTTACGCGGCCGATGATCGTCATCGCGTCGGTGAACAGCAGGGGGACGTAGGCGCACTGAGGCCGCAGCCTCGTTGCTGGTGACAGTGCCCTGGCCGACGACGCGGGCGCGGTTGAGCGCTTCGCCGGTCGGCGCACCGGGGGCGATGCTGACGACGTATTTCAACTCGGTCGAGGCACCGGCGGCGAGCACGGGAATCACGAAGTCGAGCGTGCGGCCGTCGGTCGACACGGTCGGCTCATCACCGCCGCGCGCGGAATTGCGCTCGTAGCGCAGGCCCCGAGGCAGCGTATCGGCGACGTGGAGTCCGCGCGCCGAGACCTTGTCGCGATTGGTGATTCGCAGCAGGTACTGGACGAATTCTCCCGGCGACGCCTCGCGCACCGATGCCGTCTTGGTCAGCAGCAGCGTGCCCGCGCCGGGGCTGTCGAGCGGAATGTCGGCAGAGAAGGGCTCGGGCGTCGACAGCGTCAGCGAACCGCCGAAGCTGGTATCGTTGAGGATGAACGGCGTGCCCTTAGGGTCCTTCAGCGTAGCCAGCGTCGCACGGTCGACGGTGGACGGCGCGGTATAGGTGCCGGGCGGCGCGACCTTCAGGAAATAGCGGCCGGGTGCGGTCAGCGGGAACCGATACCGGCCGGTCTCGCCCGGATACACGCGGCCGCTGGCGTCGGTGACCGGTTCGCCGGTGACGACGGTGGAGGGATAGCGGCTGACACCGTCGTCGCCGAACACGGTGGCCGGCTGGCCGGTCTCGTTGACCAGCGAGACGGTGGTGCCGTCGACCAGCGCGCCGGTCCGCGAATCGAAGGTGTAGCCGGCCGGATCGATCAGCAGCGACGCCATCGAGGCGAGGCTGTAGCCGTCCTCGACGAAGCTCAGCTTGATCGTCGCGCCGCGCATGTTGCGGATGTCGCAGGCGGCGAGTTCGGGATGCTTGCCCGTCGCGCTCGCAGGGATGCCGCCCGCGAAGATGCCGCTGTCGGCCGCGGTTTCGATGAGCGTCAGCGTCGTGTGGATCGTCCCTACATCGACCGCGATGACTGCCGTCTCGCGCACGTCCGGGTCATGGTTGCCGGCTTGGTTGTCGAGCACCAGGATCATGTCGGCATAGATGTCGATCGCCGCGACCCAGGGTGATTTGGCGAAGGTTGCCGCGTCGATCGGCGCGGGTGTGAATTGGAAGCTGGGGGTAGTCTGGCACGTCGCGCCGGTCAGTTCGTAATTGGGCGGCGGGAGGTGGAATGTGAGCGTGGTCGGGCGCTTGGCCCGGTTCACGTCGAGTGAAACCGTATTGGACGGCACCGCGCGTACGCCGGAATCGCTGGCCGCGTCGTCGAACGACAGCGTCGCGGTATTCTGGATACGCGTCGTCTGGACACCCGTCTGCGCGGCCGCCGGCAGGGTGCCGACGATCAGCCCGAGTAGGAGCGTCAGGAACAGGGCGCAAAGGCGCGAAAGGCGACGGAAGCTGGACATGAAGGGTCCTCTCCCGACGCGCGTCTCCACGCGCCGGGATCGGTCGTTCCTTTATCGAGGGATGGGGTTTACGAGTGGCGAGTTTAGTTGATCGTCACTCGGAACGCGGCCGCTACCGATGTTCCGCCAAGCAGCGTCGGGATCGTCGCAGTCACCTTCTTCGTCGCGCCGTTGTAAGAGCCCGTATAGAGAAGGAGAGGCACGGTGGTCGAACCGTCATCCGCCAACGCTACGCCATCAAGGATACCCGACAACACGCAGCTCGTGCCAAGCGCGATCGCCCCGATCTTTAGCGAATTCGGGACATAGGTGGTGTTGGCAGGAATGACGTCGGTCAAATTGACATTGGCCGCGGGCACCAATGCTGTCGCGTTGTTGACGACCAAGCAATATTGGACCGTCGCGCCGGGAATCGCCTTTGGCAGCGTTAGGCTGACGCCGTCCGAAATCACCATCGACGATTTGGTCACACTCAACGCAACGTTACGCGTTGCGATCGTATAGCCCGAAACCGCACGGCCATATCCGTTATTGGCGAGGTCGCCGAAACCGGAGTCACCGTCTGCGAAGACAACGTCGATGGCGTTGTCGCGGTTGGCGACAAGCGCGTTCGATACGAGGGCTGCGCCCTTCTGATTAACGGTACCGCCTTCGGCGATTTGCGCAATCAGCGTCACACTGGCAAGCGAAGCAGCTTGGTCTGCGGGAATATCGGCGACGATGAAGACCGTAGCCGTCTCATCAGCCTTAAGTTCGTCGATATAGTCCAGCTTGTCCTTGGTCGCATCGAATTTCTTGTCGCCGTCGTCGACGAAGATCCTGATGTTGTCCGCGAGGAAGTTTGCGCCCGCGAACAGGCCGCCCAGAAAGTTCCGATCATAAGTCAGCCGGAAGTCCTGGGTCCCGTTGGTGTTGTTCGTTACGGTGAACGCTACCACAGCATCCTTTTGGCCGATCGCAACCTCGGTATTACCGCCGATCGGCGCAACCGTTAGATTTGCCTTCAGATCGACTTGAAACGTCACGACGTTCGACGTCGCATTCTGCTGTACGCCGTTGACGGTATAACTCGCCTGCGCGGTATTGGTGATCACCGTCCCAGCGGCGGTGCCCGCCGGCCCCGGTGGCGTTCCGGCTTGCGCGGATGCAGTACCGGCCATTGTGCCGATCGACACGATGGCAGCCGTACCGGCCAGTAGCGTGCGTATTACCCCTGTTGCATGCATGTCTGATAATTCCTTGTCTTAATATTGTCAGGTTTGGAGAGAGTGTGTGTCAAAGGAGGCTGGCCGGATCATTTCAGGACAGCCTGGAACGCGAACTGGCCCTGCGAACCGGCCGCTAACGGGCTCGCGAGGCGCCACCGGACGCTGGTGACATCGTTGGGGCTCGCCGCATGCGTGCTGCCGTCGGGGCTGCGGACGCGGAGGGTGGCGAGCGAACCGAAAGTCTTGCCGTCGACCGAGACGTCGGGCGCGGGCGAACCGGGATTGGCAGATCGATAGGCGATCTGGCGCGGCAACGGGTTGTCGAGCACCACGTTCGCCAGCGGCTGCGCACCGGTGTTGCGATAGGCCAGGATGAAGATCACCTTGTCGCCCGGCGTCACCCGCGACGGCTTCACCAGCGTGACCCGCGTGGTGCCATCGGGCGCGGCACTGCGCGCCTCGACCATGATGCTGCTGGTCACCTGCAAGGGCCCTGCGGCGGCGGACGCAACGGCGGCAGTCGACGCCAGGATGGCGGCAATCATCGGACGTGAGATCATGGCTATGCTCCTCATTGGATCTTGGCTTTGAACTGGACGGTGTGGGCGGACGCCGCGGCGACATGGCCGAGCGCGACGGTGATGCTGGGGCCTTGCGTGCCGCTTGCATCGAAGCGGCCGGCATCGCCGTCCGCGCCGTCGCTGAGCGGTGCGCCGTCGAGGGTCAGGCTGCCGGGAACGAAGACGGTGCCCGCGGGAATCGGATCGGCGATCCGCGCACCGGTGACGGCATCGGTGAAGCGCGCCTCCAGCGTATAGGTGATGACCGCGTCGCGTACCGCGTTCTGCGACCCGTCGGCGGCGCGCACCGACTGGCTCTTGAGCAGTACCGGGCCGGTGGGGCCCGTGCCGATCGGAACCGAGACGGTGGCGAGTGCGCCGGTCGGTCCGACGACCGCATCGCCGCCGCCGTCACCCGCGCCGGGGTAGGAATTGCCGCTCGTCCCGGATCCCGTGGTCGAGCGCGCAGTAACCGTCAGCACTGCGTTCGTGGTGCCGCCGTCCGGCGTTGCTACCAGGATCGCGAGCAGCTTGATCGACTGGCCGGGTGCCAGGAGCGGCGTCTTGCTATCGGCCGGCGCGACGTCCTTGGCAGCGTCGTAGCGGCCGTCGCCGTCGGTATCGATCACCAGCGTGCGCAACGTCGCCATGCCGGGCGACATTGATGCGGCGAGCGTGAACGCTTCGGCGCCATTGTCGAGGTTGGTCAGCGTGAAGGGGATCGCGACGGGCTGCGTGGTGACGACGATCGCACCCTGCCCGTCGCGGACCAGCGCTACATCGAGCCGTTCGGCGACGATGATCGTGACGGTGTTGGAACTGGTCGACTGCGCCGTACCATCGGCATCGTACCGCAGGCCGGCGGTATTGACGATCGGCGTACCCGCTGGCGTGCCGATTGGCGTCGCTATCGTTGGCGTCTGGGCAAGCAACGGCTGCGGCAATCCCGCGCTCAGTATGCAGGACAGCAGGCAAGGTGCCGCAGCGCGTCGAAACCGCCCGCACTTTCCTCCATGCTGTGACATCAGACGAATCAATTTTCTTCCCTTCGATCGGGAACAAATTGTCCGAAGCCACTTAATCAAATACTACGAAATCATAATGGGATCATAAAGCCAAACTATGATAGTTAATGTGACAACATCCGTTTTCAGATGAACGACCGTTACATCGCACAGCAAAACGGTATCTTTCGTCATTGCCGTTCTATTGTGGAGCAATCCAGAACCGTAGTGGCTTTATTTATGCAGATACTGTCCAGACGCAAAAAGACCGGCCAGACGACGTCCCTGGAGAAGACGCGTCATGGCCGGCCGTGACAGGCGTAGTGTTCGAGTTAGTCGCGAAGAAGCGCGCGCAGATAAGCCTTCATCTGCTGGTCTCCGGTATAGCTCAGCGATATCTCGACGCGCCGCCGGTCGGTCGGGTCGGTGACGCGGTCGATCAGCTTCAGCTTGTGGAGATGTTCGATCCAGCGCTGCGATGTGGTGACGGGTGCGTCAGACATGCTGACCAGCGCCTTGATGTTCATCGGCATACGATCGTCGCGCGATGCGAACAGCGCGAGGAGCATATCCCAAGCCGGTTCATGGAACAGTTCGCCGGGCAGGAACTGCCGCCGTAATCGCCGTTGTTCTAGCACCGCATTCGCATGCTCGACGAGCGCGGCATCATTCGGTTCGTTCCCCGCCGGTACCGGTTCCGCGGCCTTGGCGACCCGTCCGTTGAATTCTTCGGCGACCGCCGACAATTTTGCAGTCAAATCCTTGATCAATTCCACGACGGTTTCGTTTTTCACCAAAGGCTCCCCATTGCCATCGACCTGTTACCATCGCCCCCCGATCGGAACCGCCATGCCCGCAACCTGTCGCTGCTATCGCACGTCAATCCTCGACCACCCCAGATACGGGCTGAGATACCCCGACCTTCGAACTAAACGCCAAAACTTCAGCGCCGTCCTGCTGATTTGTTAAATGCAGAAACGCACGTCAACAAATAGAACTATATCTAGGTATGATATTCAAACTTATTTTATATTAATCAAATCGTTATGGGTCTTATAAGCTCGCCAGCTGTCCATTTTGGGTTTGGATGAGAACCACGAACCGGTATATTTATAACAACGCGCAAGTTGGGGTTGAGGATGCTTTACGGCCAACATATCGCTTCGGACGCGAAGCCGATTTGCGACGAACAGATATAGCGTGCGTCCCATAGTCCGATCGAACGTGCCATGCGTTGGGCGTCGATCGCAGGAAAGGGTATCGTGTCCGCTTATCTCAATGCCGTAGGGTCCGCCGTTCCCGGTCACGATATCCACGCGGCGTTCATCGCCTGGGCGCGATCGCGGGTCGATGCCCGTGCCGAGCGCGTGTTCGACCGGATGGCGTCGCGGTCGGGGATCGGGCACCGGTGGTCGGTGTTGCCGCCGACCGCGGACGGTGGCTCACCGGTCGACGATTCCGGCTTCTACGCCGCCGAGCCGCATCCGGGGACAGCCGCGCGGATGGTCCTCTATGCCGAGCACGCACCCGACCTCGCGATCCGCGCGATCGAGGCGTTGCGCGAGAAGGTCGCGGTCGAGGGGATCACGCATCTGGTCGTGGCGAGCTGCACGGGCTTCGTCGCGCCGGGGATCGACCAGATCATCGCGCGTCGCCTCGGCCTATCGTCGAGCGTCGAGCGGCTGCTAATCGGTTTCATGGGGTGTTACGCGGCGATCGTCGCGTTGCGGAGTGCGCGGCATATCGTTCGCTCCGAGCCCCGCGCGCGCGTGCTGGTGGTGACGGTCGAGCTTTCCACGCTGCATCTGCAACCTGCCAACGACATCGAGGCCCTGCTGGCGATGCTGCAGTTCGGTGATGGGGCTGCGGCGGCGCTGGTGACGGCGGATGCGACCGGGTTCGCGCTCGAAGCGCCGTTCGCCGCGTCGTTGCCGGATAGCGAGATGTTGATCCGCTGGGACGTGACCGATGCGGGCTTTGCGATGCATTTGTCGGGCGAGGTGCCGGGGCGGATCGCCGCGGCGCTGTCCGACGAGGAGTTTCGCGCGATCGTGAGTGCGGGTCGGCCGCCCGAATCGATCGACGGTTGGGCTGTCCATGCCGGCGGGCGATCGATCCTCGATGCGGTCGAACATGCGATGCATCTGAGCCCGGATGCGCTGGCAGCGTCGCGGCAGGTGCTGGCGGACAATGGCAACATGTCGTCGGCGACGTTGATGTTCGTGTTCGAGCGACTGCTGGCCGGGTCGCCGGTCGCGCACGGCGTGGCACTCGCGTTCGGGCCGGGGCTCGCGGCAGAGGGCTTCGGATTCCGGAGCGCGGCATGAGCCTCGCGGTCCGCAGCCAGGCCGAAGAGTTGATGGACGCCGACGACCTCGACGCGGCGACCTATGCGGACGTCGTCGGCGATCTCGCGACGGTCAACACGGTGACGATGGCGCGCCGGCCGACGCTCGACTTTCTCGCGCGTGCGACTGCGGGGCGGAAAAGCTTCCGGTTGCTCGACGTTGGGTTCGGCGATGGTGACATGCTGCGCCGGATCGCACGCTGGGCGAAGGCGAAGGGTATCGAGGCCGAGCTGGTCGGAGTCGACCTCAACCCGCGCAGCGAACAGGCGGCACGGGCGCATGGCGGGGCAATCCGCTATGTCACGGGCGACTATGCCGACCTTGCCCATGAGCCGTGGGACGTGATCGTCAGCAGTCTCGTCGCGCATCACATGAGCCACGACCAGCTGATCGCGTTCCTCCGGTTCATGGATGGCCATGCGAGCGCGGGGTGGTTCGTCAACGACCTCCACCGGCATGGGTTTGCGCACTGGGGCTTCCCGGTTCTCGCGACGATCGCGCGCTGGCATCCGATCGTGCGCCATGACGGCACGTTGTCGATCGCCCGCAGCTATCGCCCCGACGAATGGCCACCGCTGCTGGCCGAGGCCGGCATCACCGAGGCGAAGGTCCGCCGCGTCTTTCCGTTCCGGTTATGCGTCGAACGCCTGCGCTGATCGTCGGCGGCGGGCTCGCCGGCGCCGCGACCGCTATCGGGTTGGCGCGTGCCAGCCTGCCGCATTTGCTGGTCGAGCGATCGCGCGAGACCGGTGATGCGATTTGCGGCGGGTTCCCTTAGCTGGCGGACGCTGGAAACACTCGGCGGGCTTGGGATCGATCCGGATACGCTCAACCCCGACCGTGTAACACGCGCGCGCATCTTCGCGGGCAATCGCCGAGCGGAGGCCGCCCTGCCCCATCCGGCGGTCTCGGTCACACGTCATCGGCTCGATACGGTCATGCTGGATGAAGCCGAACGGCTGGGTACGCCGGTCGAACGTGGCGTCACCGTGCGCGAGCTCGATGGGACGAGCGCGCGGCTCGCAGACGGTGCGACGATCGCGGCCGACGCGCTGTTTCTCGCGAGTGGCAAGCACGACGTTCGCGGGATGGCGCGCCCTGAGGATGCGCGCGGTGCCGACCCGACCTTGGGTATCCGGGTTCGGATTGCCCCCTCGCCTACGCTAGCCAAAGCGCTCGCGGGCGGCATCGAGCTTCACCTGTTCGACCGCGGCTATGCCGGCTTGGCGATGCAGGAGGATGGCACTGCGAACCTCTGCATGGCGGTTCACCGCTCGCGGTTTCAGGCGGCAGGTTCCCCCGCGCAACTACTCGAAGCGCTTGGTCGAGAGATGTCCGCGCTCGGCGAATGGGTCGCGCTGATCGACCCGAGCGCACAGATCGATGCGATCGCGAACGTCCCTTACGGCTGGCGCCAACGCACCGGCGCCGACGCGCTCTTCCGACTGGGCGATCAGGCCGGCGTGATCCCCTCTCTCGCCGGCGAAGGTATGGGCATCGCGCTCGCCAGCGGAGTCGCCGCCGCGCGCGCCTATAAGAACGGTGGCCCCGCCGCCGCAGCGTCATGGCAGGAAGATTTCGCCCGCCGCCTCGCTCGCCCGATCGGCATCGCCGGCATCGTCCGCCACATCGCCGAGAGCGAACGCGCCGCCTGGCTACTTCCTTTCCTGCGCCCCGGACTGATCCAGGTCATCGCCAACGCAACCAGAATGGGGCAATCTTGAAAACCGCCCCGTCAGCACGAGATGCATGTCCATGGACCAGCTCAATCTTTCCGAGGCCGAATGGCGCAAGCGGCTAACCCCCGAACAATATCATGTGCTGCGTGAAGGCGGCACCGAGCGCGCCTTTGCGGGCGTGCTGAACGACAACAAGGCCGACGGCATCTACCGGTGTGCCGCGTGCAGCAACGAACTGTTCGACAGCGCCGACAAGTATGATTCCGGCTCGGGGTGGCCGAGCTTCACCCAGCCGATCCGCCCCGATGCGGTCACCGATCACGCCGATCGCAGTCACGGCATGACCCGCATCGAGACGCGGTGCGCACGCTGCGACAGCCATATGGGGCACGTCTTCCCGGACGGTCCGCCGCCGACCGGGCAGCGTTATTGCATGAACTCGCTCTCGCTTGAATTCCGGCCGCGCAAAGCGAACGTCGCGGCCTGATGTCGCTTGTAGGGCGGGACCATCGCGCGTAATTCTGCGGCCACATGGCTCGTACGCGTTCTGCTCCCCCGTCCCGTCGGTCCCCAACTCCCCCGGCGTCACGCTGGCGGCGGCGGCTGGTCGTCTTTCTTCAGGTCATGGTCGGGATCGGCGTCCTCGCGCTCGGTGCGCTGGCGATCGCGGTGTATATCGCGATGTCGCAGCTTCCGAGTTTCGACAGCCTGAAGTCCTCTCCCAACGGCCAGATGATCCGCGTCCATGCCGCCGATGGCACCGTGATCGTGTCGATGGGGCCGAGCTTCGGCGAGTGGCTGCCTTACGGCCAGATCCCCAAGGTGATGCGCGACGCGACCGTCTCGGTCGAGGATCGCCGCTTCCGCTCGCATATCGGCGTCGATCCGGTCGGCATCGCGCGCTCCGTGAAGGTACGGTTCGATCGCGGCCACTGGACGCAAGGCGGCTCGACGATCACGCAGCAGCTGGCGCGTACCGTCTTCCTCAACAACCAGAAGAAGTTCGGCCGCAAATTCCGCGAGGGCATCCTGGCGTTCGCGCTCGAATGGAAGTTCACCAAGGACCAGATCCTCGAACTCTATCTGAACAAGGTTTATTATGGCGGCGGTGCCTACGGGATCGACGCCGCAAGCCGGAAGTTCTTCGGCCACGGCGCGGATCATCTGAGCCTCGCCGAGGCGGCGGTCATCGCCGGGCTGGTCAAGGCACCGTCCAACTACTCGCCGACCGCTGATGCCGAGGCCGCGATGGGCCGAGCCGGTGTCGTGCTGGAGACGATGCAGGAAACCGGTGCGATCACCGCGTCCGAGGCTGCCGATGCGGACGTGTCCGGGCTGAAACTCGCGCCCGAGCCCAAGCAGAACAGCGTCCGGTATTTCACCGACTGGGCACTGCCACAGCTCGATACGCTGATCGACGAGACGACCGAACCGCTTGAAGTCTGGACGACGCTCGACCTGACGATGCAGCGCCAAGCGGACGACGCGATCCGCGCAAATGCCCCACCCGGCGCACAGGGGCGCGCTGGTCGCGCTCGATCGTGGCGGTGAAGTGCGGGCGATGGTCGGCGGCAAGGATTACGTCTCGTCGATCTACAACCGTGCGACGCAGGCGGTTCGCCAGCCGGGCTCGTCGTTCAAGCTGTTCGTATACCTCGCCGCGCTGGAGGCGGGTCACAAGCCGGAGGATTCGATCGTCGACGAACCCGTCACGATCAACGGCTGGAGCCCGCGCAACGATTCGCGGCGCAACTCCGGCGCGATCTCGTTGCGCACCGCGTTCGCCTATTCGCTCAACACCGTCGCCGCCAAGCTCGGGCAGGAGGTCGGCTTCGCCACGGTCGCCGACATGGCGCGGCGGTTCGGCATCACCACGCCGGTCAACGTCCATCCGTCCATGGTGCTAGGCACGTCGGAAGTCCGCGTGATCGACATGACGCGCGCGTTCGCGTCGGTCGCGAGCAAGGGGTGTGGCGGTGACGCCGTACGGGATCACGCGCGTCACGGCGAATGGCCAGACGATCTACACGCATGAGGTCGACCGCAGCCATGTGCTGGTCGCGCCCTATGTTGCCGCCGAAATGACCGACCTGTTGCAGACCGCGGTCAACACCGGCACCGGTCGCGCGGCGCAGATCGGTCGGCCGGTCGCGGGCAAGACCGGCACCACCACCGCGTCGAAGGACGGCTGGTTCCTCGGCTTCTCCAGCGGGATCACCACCGGCGTGTGGATGGGGCGCGACGATGCCAAGCCGATCGCCGGCCTGCACGGCGGCACCGCGCCGGCAAAGGCTTGGGCGGCGTTCATGAAGCCGGCGACGGCCAACCGCCCGATCGAGCAGTTCGATACCAAGGTGACGCTACCCGAGTGGCAGCTCGAGCCAGACGAGGAGAGCTATTTCGGCCAGCCCGACAATGGCCAGATGGCGGTCGATGCGGACGGCAATCCGATCGAGCAGGGCCCGCCGCCGGTGCCTACCGACGCGCAGACCGGCGATACTATTCCGCGGCCCGATGCGGATCAGCCCGAAACGCCGGCGCCGCCCCAGCAGCAGATGAACCAGGACTGGATCGACCGCGTGATCGGGCGTGAGCGGCGCGAGCCGTCACCGGCTGGGCGGCAACCGCTCCAACGCGATGTGCCCCGCGATCAGGTGCAGACGCAGCGCTTCCAGAGCGATCAGGAAGAGCGTCCGAACCAGTGAAGGCCCGCGCCGTGCGTCCTTAGCCAGACGCGCGCGGGTGTGGGGTCTTCGCCGTAGAGTTGCTCGACCAGCGCGTGGAAGACCGGCGCGTGGTTCATGTGGACGCGGTGTGCGACTTCGTGCGCGACGGTGGCGCGGCGGACCCAGCTCGGCGCGAGGATTAGCCGCCAGCTGTAGCGGATGACGCCGCTCGCCGCGCAGCTGCCCCAGCGGCCCTTGGCATCGCCGACCGCGACCTGGGCGACACTGACCTTGGCCTTGGCGGCGTATTCGGTGGTCTCGGTCTCCAGTACGGCGAGCGCGGTGCGTTTGAGCCATGCCTCGACGCGGCGCGCGATCGTTTCGGGGGGGCCTGACAGCGACAGGACCGAGCCCCTCGCGAACCACGGTTCGGCGACTTCCGGGTGCCCACTCGATCGTCAGCGACTCGTCGGCGACGGTGAGGACCGCACCGGGCACGAACGGGCGGGGCGACGGAAGCAACGCGCGCTGTTCGGCGATCCAGCCCGCCTTGTCCTCGGCCCAGGCCAGCGCCTGCTTCAACGCCGCACGCTTGGGTAGGACCAGCCTAGCCCGGCCACTCGCGGGATCGATCGACAGGCGCGCGCGGCGTGCGCGCGGGTGACGGACGATCTCCAGGCCCTCGATCACCTCTTACAGCTCGCGATCGATCACGTGGTATTCGAGCTCGCCCGCCTCGTCCTCGCTGATCGTCCAGCCGCGCACCGATTGCTTGGCGCGGTGGACGGCCTCGCGGTCGCCGCAGACAAGGTAGTGCCATTCGGGCAGTTGCTCGCCGGCAGCGCGCAGGCGGTAGGCGCAGGTCGAGGGCAGCCAGTCGATCCCGCGGACGTTACCGGTCGTCAGCCGCACGCATTCGGGGACATAGGCGTGGCGGTGGCGGTAATCCGAGCATTGCCCGCTGCGGCGGTCGAGCAGGCGGCACGAGACGTTGGTGGCGACGAGTTCGCCGGTATCCTCGTCCTCGAGCTTGTGGATGCAGCATTTGCCGCAGCCGTCGCACAACGCTTCCCACTGGCCGCGGTCGAGCTGGTCGATCGGCGTATCTTCCCAGAAGCGCGCGCTCACCGGGCCCAGCGCTTGATTTCCGTCACCACTGCGTCGGGCCCTTGTTCCTGTGGCAGCAAAGCGAGAGGCTTGCCGTCAGGGTCCATCAGATAGGCCTGGCGCGAATGGTTTACGAGGTAGCCGCCGCCGGGGGAGGCGTCGCCCTTGCTGGAATAGACCGCGTACTCGGTCTTGATCTTGGCGATCTGCGCGTCGGTGCCGGTGAGGCCGACCATCCGCGGGTGGAAGGCGGAGACGAACTGCTTGAGTACCGCGGGCGTATCGCGTGCCGGATCGACGGTCACGAACACCGGCACGATCTTCGCGGCCAGCTCGGGATCGCTCGATTCGAGCTTTTTCACCGCAGCGCCGATCGCCTGGACATCCGTCGGACATACATCGGGACAGAAGGTGTAGCCGAAATACATGATCCGGTATTTGCCCGCGAACGCCTGTTCGGTGACGGTCTGCCCGTTCTGGTCCGTCAGGGTGAACGCGCCACCGATCCGCGCGCCTTCGAGCGGCGGCTTGGCGGGGGGCTGGGATGAGTTGCACGCGGACAGCGCCAAGCCGGGCAGTGCGAGCGCGCAAGAGGAGGAAACGGAGGGTCATGGTCCCGCCAGCCTTGATCTGTTCGCTACTGCGGCGCAAGCGTCACCGATATCCAGGACGAACCAAGGAAGTCTCTCGATGCGTATCCGCCTGATGCTCGCCGCTACCCTCCTGACGCCTGCGCTCGCCTGCGTCGCGGCGCCCGCGTTCGCGCAAGGCCAGTCGGAGGGCTACAAGTTCCTGTCCGCGGTGCGCGATGCGAAGAACAACGACGTGCTGGAGATGCTCGGTAAGCCCGGCAGCAACATCATCAACACTCGCGACGTGACTAGCGGGGAGGGCGCGCTGCACATCGTCATCAAGCGCAGCGACGAGGTGTATCTGCGGTTCCTGCTGCAGAAAGGCGCGGATGCGAACCTGCGCGACGGCAAGGGTAACACGCCGCTGCTGCTGGCCGTGACGCTGGGCCAGACGAACATGATCCCGATCCTGACCGCGGCGGGGGGCGAACCCGAACCTGGCCAATTCGGCAGGCGAGACACCGTTGATCCGCGCGGTGCAGCGCCGCGACGTGGGCATGATCCGGGTGCTGCTGGCCGAGAACGCCGACCCCGACCAGGCGGACATCATGGCGGGCATGTCCGCCCGCGCCTATGCCAAGCAGGATGGACGCAACCCGATCGTGAGCAAGCTGCTGGAAGATGCGCCGAAGAAGGTGCGCAAGGCGGTTTCGGGCCCGAAGTTCTAAGCTGGAGTTACGGTCGCCAACGCCGCCAGGACCACGACAGGCTCCCCTCTCTGGAAGGGAGGGGCTGGGGGTGGGTTGGCCCGCTTGTGACGCGACCGTAGCGCGATACGGAAACCGACCCACCCCCGACCCCTCCCTTCCAGGGAGGGGGGGAAGACAGACGCCCTGGACTCAGAACGCCAGCCCGTCCGCATCCGGGTCCATCTGCGCGATCAGCCGCCGTGCCGCGCGCCGGGCGAACGCGAGCGTACACCGCTTCCGCACATGCGCCGGCAGCGGCACGGTATGCGCCTCCCGCACGATCGCCGCATCATAGCGATCCGCCACGATGATCCCCGTCCGCTCCGGCAGGAACGCAGGCCCGTTCAGGGGCCCGACGTCGAATCCAGCCGGGACTGCCCAGAAATACCGGTCGCAATGGCCGAGATAATCCGGCCACTTCCCATCGCCTAGCAGATCGGCGCGCGACACCTTAATCTCGACGATCACGATCTGGCCACGCGCATCCACCGCCATCAGGTCGGCGCGGCGGCCCCCGTCTAGCGGCACTTCGGTCATCGCGGTGAGGTCGTGGCGCAGCAACATCCGGATCACGCCGCGCGCCACGTCGGCAGCGCACATTACCGCATCGGGAGGCGATCCAGGTTTGTCGATGCAGGAGTCCGGCGGCATGTCGAGCATGCGCCGGAAATAGAACAATCCGCGAACGAGGCAAGCCCATTCGCGGATTGCCTGCCGGTCAGCCCGCCTCGCCCTTCAGCGGCCGGGCGAGCAGGTCGCCGATGACGTCGCTCACCGGCGCGCCCTCCAGCAGACGGCAGACGGCTTCGGTGATCGGCATGTCGACGGGCGCGTCGCGTGCGGCTTCGCGGAGGACAGGCGCGGTAAAGGCGCCTTCCGCGACGGTCCGGCGGTCCGCCAGCAAGGTTGCCGCCGAATCGCCACGCCCGAGGCCGACCCCCCAGCGAGAAGTTGCGCGAACTCGTCGAGGAGCAGGTGAGCACGAGATCGCCCAGCCCGGAAAGCCCCGCCAGCGTCTCCGCCCGCGCGCCGCGTGCCAGGCCGAACCGCGTCATCTCGGCGAACCCGCGCGCTATCAAGGCCGCCCGCGCGTTCTGGCCGAGCCCTGCCCCCTCGACCACGCCGCAACCGATCGCGAGCACGTTCTTCACCGCGCCACCGATCTCCGCGCCAGCGACGTCGGTCGAGGCGTAGGTGCGGAAATGCCGCGCCGCGAGGCGTGTCGCGAGCCGCTCGCCGAGTTCCGCATCCTCGCAGGCAAGCGTCACCGCGGTCGGCAGTCCGGCAGCGACTTCGTACGCGAAGGTCGGCCCCGAGAGAACGGCGATCGGCGCGCGGGGGTGAACCGCGCGAGCGACTTCGCCAACGAGCCGCTTGCTCCCCGCCTCGATCCCCTTCGCACACAGGACGAGCGGTATGCGGCCGATCGGGGCGGCGGCGAGGACGCTGCCAACGTGCTGGGCCGGCGCGACGACGAGGATCGCATCCATGTCGGCCAGCGCGGCGAGGTCGTCGGTCGCGCGGATCGTCGGCGACAGCGAAACGCCTGCAAGGAAAAGCGTATTCTCATGGGCGGCGTTGATCGACTCGACCACCGCGCCCTCGCGCGCCCATAGAATCACGTCCCGGCCGCCATGCGCCGCGACTTGTGCCAGTGCAGTGCCCCACGCCCCGCCACCGATGACACCGATCTTCATGCCTTCACCCCCCGCACCACGCACCGCTTCGGCATTCGGATCGAGCGGCCAGCGCGGGCGGGCGGCGACGTCGAGCGGATCGGTAAGGCCGGCAGCAAAACGCTCGGCCCCCGCCCAGCCGATCATCGCGGCGTTGTCGGTGCACAGCCACAAGGGCGGCGCGACTAAACGGAGACCGTGGACGCTAGCGAGCCCTTGCAACGCAGTACGAACCGCGGTGTTGGCCGCGACTCCGCCGGCGACGACGAGCGCAGTAGCGCCGTGCGAGGTCCGTAGCGCCTTGGTCGTGCGGTCGATTAGGCAGTCGACCACCGCCGCCTGGAACGAGGCGGCGATATCCTCGGGCGAATATTGGCCGACCACGCGCGCGACCGCACTTTTCAAGCCGGCGAACGAGAAATGCGGTTCGGCCGAGCCCTTTAGGGGGGCGCGGCAGGGGGACGGCCTTGGGATCTCCCAACGCCGCGGCGCGCTCGACGGCAGGGGCCACCGGGGAAGCCCAAGCCCAAGAGCTTGGCGGTCTTGTCGAACGCCTCGCCCGCCGCGTCGTCGATCGTCGTGGCGAGGCGGCGATACGCTCCAACACCCTCGACCAGCAGCAACTGGCAATGCCCGCCCGATACGAGCAGCAGCAGATAGGGAAACTCCAGGTCCGGATCCGACAGCCGCGGCGACAGAGCGTGACCCTCGAGATGATTCACTGCGATCAAAGGCTTGCCCGCGGCGTGCGCGAGAGCCTTGCCGGTAACGAGCCCGACCATGACCCCGCCGATCAGCCCCGGCCCCGCGGTCGCGGCGATCGCATCGACGTCGGCCAGCGTCAGCTTCGCATCGGCCAGCGCCGCGACGATTAGCGGCTCCAGCGCCTCGACATGCGCGCGCGCGGCGATTTCGGGGACGACGCCGCCGAACGGTGCGTGCGCCGCTTCCTGCCCAAGCAGCCGGTGTGCGAGGACCTGCCGGTCGCCGGTGACGAGCGCGGCGGCGGTTTCGTCGCAGGAAGATTCGATGCCGAGAATGATCATCGCGTGTCTGTATAGGCCTGCGTGAAGCTTGTCGAAGGGGGCCCCTTTCTGCATGGCACCCAGCATGACAGTATTTCGGCTCGGTACGCGCGGTTCGCCGCTGGCGCTCACCCAGGCAGGCCTGGTCCGCGATGCCCTGTGCGCGGCGCATGGCTGGTCGCCCGACATGGTCGAGACGGTCGTGATCCGAACGACGGGCGACCGCGTGCAGGATCGCGCGCTCGCCGAGATCGGCGGCAAGGCACTGTGGACCAGGGAGCTCGATCGTGCGCTGCACGACGGCGACATAGACTGCGCGGTCCATTCGATGAAGGACGTCGAGACGATCCGGCCGCACACGCTGAGGATCGCCGCAATGCTGCCGCGCGCCGACGTGCGCGATCGACTGATCGGTGCGGAGACCTTCGCCGACCTCCGCCCGGGCGCCGTCGTCGGCACGAGTTCGCCGCGACGCCGCGCGCAGATGCTGCGGCTGCGGCCGGACCTGGAGATCGTGCTGATCCGCGGCAACGTCGATACGCGGCTCGGCCGGGTCGCGAGCGGCGAGATGGACGCCACGCTGCTCGCCGCCGCGGGGCTCGATCGCCTCGGGCGCGACGACGGCCATGCGATCCCGACCGACATCATGCTGCCCGCACCGGCGCAGGGCGCGGTCGGGATCGAGGTTCTCGACGGTAGTGCCGCGCACGCGATCGTCGCCGCGATCGACCATGCCGACACCAGCCTGTGCGTGCTGACCGAGCGCGCGTTGCTGGCCCGGCTCGGCGCGGATTGCCACTCGCCGGTCGCGGCGCTCGCGTCGCTGGCGGCGGCGAGACGCTGACGTTGCGCGCCGAGCTGATCGCCGAGGACGGGACGTGCGACGTCGCCGGATCGATCGAGGGCGGCGCGGGTGAAGACCTGGGTACGATGCTGGCGGTAGACCTTCTCACGCGCGCGCCAGCCAGCGTCCGTCGGTTGTTCGCGGCATGACATCACCTCACGCGGTCGTCGTCGTGCGGCCGGAGCCCGGCAATGCGCGGACTGCGGCGGCGCTGCGGGCGCTCGGGCTCGACGTACGGCAGGATCCGCTGTTCGCCGTAACGCCGGTCGACTGGAGCGTACCGGATCCGGCAGAGTTCGACGGGCTGTTGCTGACCAGCGCGAACGCGGTACGGCACGGCGGCACGGGACTGGACGCGTTGAAGCGCCTGCCGGTGGTCGCCGTCGGCGCAGCGACGGCGGCGGCGGCAACGGACGCGGGCTTTGCGGTCGCGGTGACGGGATCGGGCGATGCCCGCGACGCCGTTTCCGAGGCGCGCGATCGCGGTTTTGCGCGCCTGTTGCATTTGGCCGGGCGGGATCGTGCCCCGACCGGAGACGGGATCGAGGCCATTACGGTCTACGCGAGCGATGATGTGCCGATCGACGCTACGGTGGCGCAGTCGTTCGCCGATACCGTCGTGCTGCTGCACTCCGAACGCGCCGCGACCCGGTTGAAGGCTATGCTCGATACGGTGGGCATCGACCGGTCCGGAATCGAGATCGCCGCGATCAGTGCAGCCGTCGCCGAAGCGGCCGGAACTGGCTGGGCGACCGTCGCGATCGCCCCGCAACCGAGCGATCCCGCGCTCGTCGCGCTGGCTGCTGCTCGTGCGAACATACGCGCGATTGACCATCCGGTGCGCGGCGGGGATAAGCACGCCATGAGCGACCATGTGCCGACCGATCGCCCACGGGCACGCGGACCCAGAATGGGCGTTATCATCGCCCTCACCGCGCTCGCGTTTATCGCCGGGCTCGGGCTTATGGCTTATGCCGCGAGGAAGCTGCCCTGGTTCGGCGCCACGGCGTCGACCACCGCTGGCGCACCCGTCGCGGGCCAGAAAGCCGGCGCGAGCAATTCCGGATATATCCCGTCGCAACCGCTCGGTCCGGATGGCCAGCCCCAGGCGGCCGCGCCGGTCGACACCGCCGTGCTGGCAACCCGCGAGGCGACGCTGGCGGGCCAGTTGACCGCGCTCGAGGCACGCACCGCAGCGATCACCACCGACGCGGCGGCTGCCGGTGGGCAGGCGACGCGCGCCGAAGGCCTGCTGGTCGCGTTTCGCCGCGCGGCGGGCACTCGATCGTGGGGTCGGGCTTGGCTATCTGGAGGAGCAATTGCGCCTGCGGTTCGGGCAGGCCCAGCCGCGCGCGACGATGCTGCTGATCCAGGCGGCGCGCCAGCCGGTGACGCTCGAGGATTTGCGCCAGGGGCTCGATGCGATCGCGCCGGACATCACGAGTTCGACCGGCGAGAACTGGCTCGACACGATCCAGCACCAGATCGATTCACTGGTGGTCTTGCGCAAGGCGGGAACGCCCTCGCCGATGCCCGCCGACCGCCTCGCCCGCGCGCGGCGACTGCTTGGTGCCGGCCAGGTCGAGGCGGCCCGCGCCGAAGTCGCTCGCCTCCCCGGCGCAGCCCAGGCCGGCAACTGGATCGACGCGGCACGACGCTATGTCGTCGCCCGCCAAGCGCTCGACCTGATCGAGAACACGGCATTGATTGGCCAGGCGGGACAGCCGCAACCGGCGCCGGTCGTCATGCCAACGCCACAAACGGCAACTGAAACGGACACCGCGCCGGACCCGTCGGGTATCTGAGCTGAACGCGTTTTCGCTGGTGAACAGCAATCTACGGCCAATGACTTTGCATTCGCCTTTCCGAAGATTCACCGGCAAGACCGTTCAATATCTTTCCGATTACAGGATAGCTGCGTACGGGCGGATCGTCCCGGGAACACCCACGGGGTCACGCACTGAAGTCGGCGGTGTGTTTCGCTCTACGACTGTCCGGAACGGACTTTGCGTAATCCGGTCTTATCTTCTTCAACGTGCCCAATGGGGCAGCCGTCCTGTAGAGGAGGTCGACGCTCCATAGCGCCGACCCCCTGTCTTTCCTACCACAACACGCCGCGGACCGGCTGCAACGGCTCTGGTGCCTCGTCCCCGATCGCCTGGAGTAGGTCGATCTCGATCGTTCGGCACATTGCGTTCAGCGGGACGTCGTGGATCGTGTCTGCGAACGGATCGACCAGATCGTCACCGATCTGCAGCACGGCGAGAAACATCAACCCGGCGATCGTCGAGCCGATCGGCGTCGCGAACCCAAGCGTCTCTACCAGGCCGATTGGCAATAGGATGCAGAACAGCCGCGTGAAGATGCTGGGGAAAAAGCGATACTGGTTTGGCAGCGGCGTGTTCTTGATACGCTCCATGCCACCCTGCGCGTTGGCAATATCGACGAGGATCGCCTCGAACTGCGTCTGCTGGATGGTGTCGATCCAGCCGTTGCGGCGCGCAATGTCAATCCGGCGGCCGGTGCCGTCGAGCAGGCCATTGGCGATATTGGTGCGATCGAGAGCGAACGACGCCTCTTCCTTCGACAGGAAGCGCAGCACCTCGGGCGGTGCTGGCTGTTTGCGCAACTGGCAGCGCAATGCGTTCACGTAGGCGATCTGGCGGAGGACGATCGTCCGCTTCATATCGTGGCCCTCGGGCTCTGGCAGCATGTTGCGCGCCATTCGCGCCAAATTGCGCGAGGCATTGATCATCAGGCCCCACAGCCCGCGGCTTTCCCACCAGCGCTGATACGCGGAGTTGTCGCGGAAGCCGAGGAACAGCGCCAGCGCGGTACCGAACAGCGTCAGGGGCAGTGCCGGCGCATGAAACGGCAGAACGTAATAGGTGATCGTGACGACGACGTCCCAGACGAAAAGACCCAGCAGCGGGCGCCAGACTTCGCTCAAGATTTGACTGAGGCGCGGTGTTGCAGTGACGATCAAACGAAAGCTCCCTTGTTTACTGGGCGTTTAATGCGCGAAGAGACGTTTCGCTGCAACGCAGCGACGATCAGCCGCCCCGCTTAGCCGCCAACGAGCGACTGATCGCGCAGACCTCGCCAGATCTTTACCGCCTGCACCGTCTCTGCGACGTCGTGGACGCGCAGGATCTGGACGCCGGCCTCGGCGCCCTTGAGTGCCAGCGCGAGCGAACCAGCGAGGCGCTGGTCGACCGGCGCTTCGTTCGATAGCGCGCCGATCAGACGCTTGCGGCTGGCGCCGAGCATGATCGGGCAGCCGAGCCCGTGGAAGATCGCGAGGCCGTTGAGCAGCGCGAGGTTCTCGGCGAGCGTCTTGCCGAAGCCGATGCCGGGATCGACCATAATCCGCGACCGCTCGACGCCACCCGCGACGACAGCAGCGATGCGGGCTTCGAGCCAGTCGAAGACGTCGGTCAGGACGTTGGTGTAGTCGCCGGTGCCGTGACCGCCCTTTTTCGGATCGGGCGAGTGCATCAGGACGACCGGGCAGCCGCTTTTTGCGACCACGTCCAGCGCGCGGTCATCCCATAGGAGTGCGGCGACGTCGTTGACGATGTGCGCGCCGGCAGCGAGCGTCGCCTCCATCACCGCGGCCTTGCGCGTGTCGACCGAGACGATCGCGCCGGCTCGGGCAAGGCGCTCGACGACGGGGACCAGACGCGCGATCTCGTCGCCTTCCCATACCGCGGGGGCGCCGGGGCGGGTCGATTCGCCGCCGACGTCGACCAGCGTCGCGCCGGCGGCGGCCATGTCTATACCGGCTGCTGCGGCGGCGGCGGGGTCGTCGACATGCTTGCCGCCGTCGGAGAAGCTGTCGGGGGTAACGTTGAGGATGCCTGCGACGATCGGCTGGTCGAAACGAAGCGTGCGTTCGCCGAGTTGGAGTGCGGCGCGGGGGCTGGTGATGGCGGCGTGGAGGTGCGCGGAGCGGTCGCCCAGCGTGGCGACATCGGCGACGGGGATCGTCCGGCGGGTGCGGCCTTCGATCACTTCGTAGGCGGCGAACCATTGCAGGCCGCCGGCCAGGCGCGCGACGCTGTTGTCTTCGTGGCCGATCGGGGTGTCGACGAACTGGACGGGGCGGAGGTGGATGATCGTTCTCCTGCTCCCCTCCCTGGAAGGGAGGGGGTCGGGGGTGGGTCGGCCGATTGGTTTACGTATCGCCTGCCAAGCCGCCAACCCACCCCCAGCCCCCTCCCTTCCCGGGAGGGGAGCAAAAGTCAGATCGTGTTCGCCAGCAAATATGTCTGGCGGAGGTCGTCGATCGGTTTCAGCCCCTTGTCGCTTTCGTAGTGCCAGAAGCTCCAGCCGTTGCAGGCCGGCGCGTTCTGGAGGGTCGAGCCGAGCTTGTGGATCGAGCCGATCGTACCGCAGTCGCTGAGCAGCGAACCGTCCGCGCGGATCGTCGCGCGCCAGCGGCGCTTCGAGTCGGTCAGCACCGCGCCGGGGGCGAGATACGCGTTCTCGACCAGCACGCCGAACGCGACCTTGGGCTGCGTGCGCGGACTCATCATCGTCGCGAGTGCCGATTCATCGAGCGGCAGCGCGGCCTCGATCCGTTCCTGCGCGGCTTCGATATAGTCGCCTTCGCGGTCGATGCCGATCCAGCTGCGACCGAGACGCTTAGCGACCGCGCCGGTGGTGCCCGTGCCGAAGAACGGATCGAGCACGACGTCGCCGGGCTTCGTGCACGCGAGCAAGATGCGGTAGAGCAGCGCTTCTGGCTTCTGCGTGGGATGCACCTTGGTGCCGTTCTTCTTGAGCCGCTCGGCGCCGCCGCAGGTTGGGAATTCCCAGTCGCTGCGCATCTGGAGCTCGTCGTTGAGCGTCTTCATCGCGCGGTAGTTGAAGTGGTACTTCGCCTTCTCGCCCTTCGACGCCCAGATCAGCGTCTCGTGCGCGTTGGTGAAGCGGGTGCCGCGGAAGTTCGGCATCGGGTTGGTCTTGCGCCAGACGATGTCGTTGAGGATCCAGTAACCCAGGTCCTGGACGGCGGCGCCGACGCGAAAAATGTTGTGGTAGCTGCCGATGACCCAGAGCGAGCCGTCGTCCTTGAGGATGCGGCGCGCTTCCTTGAGCCAGGCGCGGGTGAAGCGGTCGTAGGCGGCGAAGGTGTCGAACTTGTCCCAGTCGTCGGTGACCGCGTCCACGTGCGACCCGTCGGGACGGTAGAGTTCGCCGCCGAGCTGGAGGTTATACGGGGGTCGGCGAAGATCATGTCGATGGAATTCGACGGGAGCGCCTTCATCCGTTCGATGCAGTCGCCGCGCAGGATTTGGTCGAGCGGAAGGACGGCTTGAACCGCCGGCTCCACTGTCTTCTTCGCACGCGGCCGTGCGATCGTGTCGATCAAACCCATGTTTTCCGCCCCTTATCGACGCCCATAGCGGCGGAATTGTCCGACTCCGTCAAGCAAACATTCGTTAACGGCGTTTCGGTGCGATTCCGTCGCTGCGACCAATCGAGTCGCCGTTGCCCAGATGTTGAGTCGTGGGAGACTCGCGGCTCAAGCCCTTGGGGTGTGGCGCGAAAGACTCAGCTCGTCGTTTCCTGTGCGAAAAGTCCCTCGCGCGCCAGATAGGCGGCGGCGACGGGGGGCGAAACTGCGGCGGTGAATCGGCGTGGGGCCGTGATCGCGGAGTGCCTTCATGTGATGCGCGCAGCCATAGCCCTTGTTCGAATGCCAGTTATATTCGGGATGGACGTCGGCGGCGGCGATCATGATGAGGTCGCGCGTGTGCTTTGCGACGATCGAGGCGGCGGCGATCGACAGCGACTTCGCGTCGCCGCCGACGAGCGGCGTGGCGGGGTAGGTCCAGCGGGGCAAGCGGTTGCCGTCGACCAGGACGTGGCCGGGGGCCTGGCCGAGTTCGACCGCCAGCGCGTCGACTGCGAGCGTCATCGCCTTCATCGTCGCCCAGTAGATGTTGAGCGTGTCGATCTCGTCCGGCTGGACGATGCCGATGCCGACGATCGCACAGCCTTTGAGACGCGCGCAGAGCCGTTCGCGCTCCGAGGCGGAGAGCTTCTTTGAATCGTCGATACCGCGGGGGACGCCTTTTGCGGGGGAGGATCACGGCGGCGGCGACGACTGGTCCCGCGAGTGGGCCGCGGCCGGCTTCGTCGACACCCGCGACCGGGCCGACGCAGAGCTTTTCGTGTTTCATGCCGGGCATTGGTAGTCTTTCAACTGGTCGAACGGGCTGGTGCCGAGGGCGTGCCCCATTGGGCCGTGGCCTGCGCCTAGCCCCGGTGCGTTGGCAAGCGCGGCGCGGACGAACGCGATGGCGCGCTCGATTGCGGCGTCGAGTGGCAGGCCTTGGGCGAGCCCGGTCGCGATGCCGCTGGCGAGCGTGCAGCCGGTGCCGTGCGCGTGGCGGGTTTCGATGCGGGGATTGGTCCAGCGGGTTTCGCCGGAGTCGGTGACGAGGCGGTCGGTGATGTGGGGGCCTTCGGCGTGGCCGCCTTTTATGAGGACTGCTGGGCCTAGTGCGCGGATTGCTTGCTCGCCGCCGAGGGCTGCGAGTTCGGGGAGGTTGGGGGGTTACGAGCGTGGCGATCCGCATGAGGCGGGTGAAGGCGGCGATCGTGGCGGCGTCGGCGAGGACGGAGCCGGAAGTGGCGATCATTACCGGGTCGAAGATGATGGGGATGCGCGCAGGGTGATGGTGCCCTTCCCCTCGTTGTTCTCCCGCGAAGGCGGGAGTCCAGTCTGGGCTCCCGCCTTCGCGGGAGAACAAGCTAGTGAGAATATCCGCGACGGCATTCGCGGTTTCGGCCGAGCCGATCATGCCGATCTTTACGGCGTCGATGCCGATGTCCGAGACGACCGAATCTATCTGCGCGAGGACGATGTCGGTGGGGATCTGGTGAACCGCCTGCACGCCGAGCGTGTTCTGTGCGGTGATCGCGGTAACGGCCGTCATTGCGTGGCCGCCGAGCATGGTTACCGTCTTGATATCCGCCTGAATTCCAGCGCCGCCGCCCGAGTCGGAGCCGGCTATTATGAGAACCCGCGCTGTCATAAAGTGTCCCAGATCAGGGCGAAGTGCACGAAGTGCAGACGCTGGCGCGAGTCTGCACATTGCCGGAGGCGGGGTTGGAATGGGGATACCGGACTGGGTTTGGCGCGGTTGGCGGTCATGGGATCGGCTATGGCATGATCGGTCGGATGTAGGACAGGGGGGTGCCTCTCTTCACCACCCCGGCGGGGGCCGGGGCCCAATTGGGGGGAGGTTGCTGACTGAGGTTTGCGTTCCGTTACTTCGGCCTTCCCAATTGGGCCCCGGCCTTCGCCGGGGTGGTAGAAGTGGTTAGGTGGCGCTTACTCGAACCGTTCCTAGTGCCGCCGCGCGCCTGCCGGCTTTTGCGGCGGTGCCTCGCCCAGCCTCGTCGGGCGGTCGAGCAATTCGCCGCCGCAGTTCGGGCAGCGCTCGTCGAGTGCATCGGCGCATTCCGCGCAGAAGGTGCATTCGAACGAGCAGATGAATGCGCCCGGCGCGTCGGCGGGAAGGTCGGTGGTGCAGCGTTCGCAGGCGGGGCGCATCTCGAGCATCAGGCGGCTGCCTTCTGGACCGCGTCGCAGATGCGGTCGACGACGCGCTCGACCTGTGCCGGGTCGTCGCCTTCCGCCATCACGCGGATCACCGGTTCGGTGCCTGATGGACGGATGACCAGGCGTCCGTTGCCGGCCAGTTCGGCCTCGGCCTGCGCGATCACCGCCTTTACGGCATCATTGTCGAGCGGCTTGCCACCGGCGAAGCGGACGTTCTTCAGCAACTGCGGCAATGGCTCGAACCGGTGCAGCACTTCGCTCGCCAGTGCGCCCGAACGCTTGACCTCCGCCAGGATCTGAAGCGCGGCGACCAATCCGTCGCCGGTCGTCGCGTAGTCGGACAGGATGATGTGGCCCGACTGCTCGCCACCGACATTGTAGCCGCTGGAGCGCATCTTCTCGAGCACATGGCGGTCGCCGACCTTGGTCCGGACGAGGCCGAGACCTTGTGCCGCCAGGTGGCGTTCCAGACCCAGGTTCGACATCACCGTCGCGACGAGGCCACCGCCCGCAAGCCGCCCCCTGCCGCGCCCAGCTTGCCGCGATCGTCGCCATCAGCTGGTCGCCGTCGACGATCGTGCCGGTCTCATCGACGACAATCAGGCGATCCGCGTCGCCGTCGAGCGCGATGCCGATGTCCGCGCCGCTCGCGACGACCGTCTCGGCGAGCGTCTGCGGCGCGGTCGAGCCGACGCCGTCGTTGATATTGGTGCCGTTGGGCGTAACGCCGATCGCGACGACGTCCGCGCCGAGTTCCCAAAGCGCCGACGGTGCGACCTTGTACGCTGCGCCGTTCGCGCAATCGATCACGACCCGCATCCCGTCGAGGCGCAGATTCTCGGGGAAGGTAGACTTGGCGAAATGGATGTAGCGACCCTGCGCATCGTCGATGCGGCGCGCGCGACCGATCTGGCTGGACGGCACGAGCGGGATGTCGCCGTCGATCAGCGCCTCGATCGCTTCCTCCGCTTCGTCCGACAACTTGTAGCCGTCGGGGCCGAACAGCTTGATGCCGTTGTCCGCATAGGCGTTATGGCTAGCAGAGATCATGACACCGATATCGGCGCGCATCGAATGGGTGAGCATCGCGACCGCGGGTGTCGGCATCGGCCCGACCATGACGACGTCCATGCCGACACTGGTGAACCCTGCAACCAGTGCGGATTCGAGCATATAGCCAGACAACCGCGTATCCTTGCCGATCACGACGCGGTGGCGGTGATCGCCGCGCAGGAAGTAGGCGCCGGCGGCCATGCCAACCTTCATCGCCATCTCCGCCGTCATCGGCGAGACATTGGTGGCGCCACGAATGCCATCGGTGCCGAAGTATTTTCTTGCCATCGCGTCCGCTTTCCGTCCCGTATCGGTGTCCGAAGCCGTTGATAGCGCGGTCGAACACGAAGGGCGAGCATGTCGCAGACTACACGGATTCTGGCAGCCCTGATCGGTGGCATCGCGATGGGCATCGCCGCGGCCGCCTGGTCGCCGGCAAACGCGATCGCTGCGACCGCGGTAACGCAGCCAATTGGCTCCGCATGGCTGCACGGATTGCAGATGGTGATCGTGCCGCTGGTCGTCGGGCTGCTCGTGACCGGGATCGGCGCGACCACCGAGGCGGCGCGCGCCGGGCGGATCACCGTGCGGGCGATGGTGATGATCGTCGTCATCCTGTGGAGTACGACGATCATGTCCGCGCTGGTCATGCCGTTGATCTTGGATGCCTTTCCACTGCCGCGCGCGTTAGGCTCCGCGTTGCGCGCCGCATTGACGGGCGCCGCGCCGGTTGGGCCGGTGCCGGGGATCGGCGCGTTCTTCGACACGATCGTGCCGACCAACATCGTCGCGGCCGCCTCCAGCGACTCGTTCCTGCCGCTCACCGTCTTCGCGCTGACGTTCGCCTTTGCCGTGACGAAGCTGCCCGACGATCGTCGCCGTGTGCTGACCGGGTTCTTCCAGGCAGTGGTCGACGCGCTGCTGATCATCATCACATGGGTGCTGAAGCTGGCGCCGATCGGCATCTTCGCGCTCGCCTACGGCGTCGGCGCGCGCACCGGTACGGCGGCGTTCGGCGCGCTCCTGCACTATATCGTCTGCGTCTCGGCGATCGGCTTCATCGTCCTGCTGTCCGCCTATCCGATCGGGATGATCGGCGGGCGCGTCGGCTTCGGTCGGTTCGCGCGCGCGGTCGCGCCGGCGCAGGCGGTGGCGATCAGCACGCAATCGTCGCTCGCGTCGTTGCCGGCGATGTTGAAGGCGTCGACCGATCTCGGCGCGTCGCCTGCCACGGCCGGGATCGTCCTGCCACTGTCGGTCGCGGTGTTCCGCGCGACTAGCCCGGCGATGAACCTCGCGGTCGCGCTGTACGTCGCGCACTGGCTGGGGCTGCCGATCGGGCCGGGGCAGATGGCGGCAGGCGTGGCGACCGCGGCGATCACGACGATGGGGTCGATCTCGCTGCCCGGCACGATCAGCTTCGTCGCCTCGGTCGCGCCGGTGGCGCTGGCGATGGGCATCCCGCTCGAGGTGCTGGGTCTGCTCATCGCAGTCGAGACCATACCCGACCTGTTTCGGACCGTCGGGAACGTGACGATGGACACCGCCGTTACCATCTCCGTCGCGGCGCGGTCCGATCACGGGAACGGCGCTCAGGAGATTCCGCATGAAGTATCGCACGCTCGGCCCTGATTTCGAGGTTTCCGCGCTGGGTCTCGGCTGCATGCCGATGGCCGGCATCGGCAAGGGCATGTACGGCGAGGCGAACGCCGACGAGAGTATCGCCACCATCCACCGCGCGATCGAGCTGGGCGTGACGCTGTTCGACACCGCCGAGATCTATGGCCCGCTGGTCAATGAGGAACTGGTCGGCAAGGCGATCCGGGGCAAGCGCGACGGCGTCGTGATCGCGACGAAGTTCGGGTTTCGGTATGACGAGAACGGGATGACGGGGGTGGACTCGACGCCGGCCAATGTGCGGCGGGCGTGCGAGGGATCGCTGAAGCGGCTTGGGGTCGAGACGATCGATCTGCTCTACCAGCACCGCGTTGATCCGGGCGTGCCGATCGAGGATACGGTCGGCGCGATGGGCGACCTCGTACGCGAGGGCAAGGTGCGGCATCTCGGGCTGTCGGAGGCTGGGCTGGACACCATTCGCCGTGCGGCCGCGACGCATCCGATCGCGGCTTTGCAAAGCGAGTATTCGCTGTGGGAGCGTGACGTCGAGGACGAGATCCTGCCGTTGTGCCGCAAGCTGGGGATCGGGTTCGTGCCGTATTCGCCGCTCGGGCGCGGGTTTTTGACGGGGCAGATTGCTGCTCGGTCGGAGCTGCCGGAGGGCGATTATCGGCGCAACGATCCGCGCTATTCGGAGGAGAACTTCGCCAAGAACATGGAGATGGTCGCGGTGGTGAAGTCGATTGCCGATGCGCATGGCGCCTCGCCGGCGCAGATCGCGCTCGCTTGGCTGTTGGCGCAGGGGGGACGATATCGTGCCGATCCCGGGGTCGAAGCGCCGGGTTACGCTGGAGGACAGCATGAAGGCGGCGGACGTTGCGCTGTCGGCGGACGATCTGGCGAAGCTGGATGCGGCGGCGCCTCGGGGTGGGACGGCTGGGCCGCGCTACGGCGAAAAGGCGCTGTCGATGACGCGGATCTGACTTCTCCCCTCCCGCCTGCGGGAGGGGTCGGGGGAGGGGCTCCTCCAGTAGACCGGACGCCAGTACGTACGTCGCGCCCTCCCCTAACCCCCTCCCGCAAGCGGGAGGGGAATTTGCTGTCTCCCGCTCCCGCCCGCGAGCGGGAGGGAATTTGACGTTACTGAACGCCGTGCATCCACTTCTTGATCAGCGGCGAGATCAGCAGCAGCACGACGCCGATCCCGGCCGAGACCAGGCCGATCGTCCAGAACACGCCGGCATAGGTGTCCAGGCTGACCTTCAGGTTCGTCACCTGGCCACCGACCGTCTCGACGCTGGCGACCTGTGCGACGACGCCAGCGACATATTGCGCGACCGAGATCGACAGGAACCAGACGCCCATCATCAGCCCGACGACGCGCGCGATCGACAGCTTGGTGATCATGCTGAGGCCGACCGGCGAGATGCAGAGCTCGGCGAACGAGTGGATGAAATACAGCCCGGCGAGCCACCAGATCGCGACCTTGAACGAAGGCCCGACCATGCTTGCGCCCCAGACGAGGAACAGGAAGCCGACGCCCACGCCGATCAGCGCGATGCCGAACTTGACGGGGATCGACGGCTCCAGGCCCTTGGCGGCGAGCTTGGTCCACAGGATCGACATCACCGGCGCCAGCGCGACGATGAAGAACGCGTTGAAGAACTGGGTCTGGCCGGCCGAGATGCTGAACAGCCCGAACACGCTGAGATCGGTGTTGCGATCCGCGAACAACGTCAGCGACGAGCCTGCCTGCTCGAACAGCGTCCAGAACACGACGTTGAACACGATCAGGACCATCGCCGCGAGCATCATCTGGAACTCGCGACGCTCGCCGTTGACGAACGACCAGATCAGGATGCCGGGTACCGCGATCAGGAACGTGCCGAACAGCAATTTGCCCATCAGCGACAGCGAGGCGATGTAGCCGACGATCCCGGAGCCCGGCACCGGCGGCACCGCGTTCATGAGGTTGACGAACAGCAGGTAGAAGATCGGAATGCCGAGCAACGCGAGCGCATAGATGCCGAGCGCGCGATCGGGACCGGTGCGGACCGGGGGCTCGCCGTAGCCATCGAGCTTGCCGCCATCGAACTGGATCAGCGTCCACGAGGCGAGCATGCCAATCGCGGCGAGGCCGAAGCCGGCCCACCAGCCGACTGCGACCGCGAGGAACGGGCAGAGCAGCTGCGAGAACAGCGAGCCGAGGTTGATCCCCATGTAGAAGATCGTGAACCCGGCATCGCGGCGCTTGTCGCCTTGTGCGTAGAGTTCGCCGACCATCGTCGAGATGTTGGGCTTGAAGAAGCCGTTGCCGACCGAGATCATGCAGAGCGCGAGCAGCATGATCGTGACGTAGAAGCTGCTGCGTTCGGCGCCCGATTCGAAGCCGCCCTTCTCCACCGTGCGCGCGATCGAGCCGTCGGGGGGCGAGCAGCGAGACGGTACCGTCGTCGTTACCCTTGATCTTCAGCTTGTTCGCGCCGTCGACGAGGTAGCGGACCTCGCTGTCGGCCTGGTCGACGACTTCGATCGCGTAACGCTGGTTGGCGATCGTCGCGTACGGCTTGGCAGTCTCGCCGCCGAAGCAAAGCAGTAGATAGCCCAGCGCCATGATGATCGCGCCGAATTTTACGGCACGTTTGGAGCCTAGATACTGATCCGCGAGATAGCCGCCGACCAGCGGCGTGAGATACACGAGCGCAGTGTAGCCGCCGTACAGGCCGGTCGCCTCGCGGTCGCCGAACACGAAATGCTTGGTGAGGTACAGCGTGAGCAGCGCGCGCATGCCGTAATAGCCGAACCGCTCCCACGCTTCGGTGGTGAACAGCCGCGCGAGCTGGCGGGGATGCCCGAACCAGGTTTCGCCGGACGCCGGGTTGATATGGGTGATATCCGGCTCTCGCGGGGTATCCGCGGTCGGGGTGTCCACCATTCTTACGCTCCCTGATACTCGTCTTGGCCGCCGTCGAACGCGGGGCCGTTATGGCGCGCAACCTAGCGGCAAAGCTCGGCCTGTAAATATCACACATCATGGCTTATCTGCCGGGGCATGCTCAACGACCGCTCCACGCCGCTCTCGCTGCTCGCCACCCGCCGCTCGGGCAAGCCACGCGACCTGATCGCGCCCGGCCCCGATTCTTACCAGCTGGCGACGATCCTCGAGATCGCGGCACGGACGCCCGACCACGGCAAGCTCGCGCCGTGGCGGTTCGTCGTCGTGGGTGACGAACACCGCGCGGCGCTGTCGACGCTGATTACGGATGCGTACCTCGCGGAGCGGCCTTCGGCGTCGCGGACCGAACTCGAGTCGCTCGACCAGTTCGCGCATCAGGCGCCGACCCTGGTGGTCGTGCTGTCGTCGCCGAAGGAGAGCAAGATTCCGCTTTGGGAACAGGAGCTTTCGGCAGGCGCGGCGTGCATGAACCTGCTTCACGCGGTGCATGCGGAGGGGTTTGCGGGGGGTTGGCTGACCGGTTGGCCGGCCTATTCTGACCTGGTGCGCGATGCGTTCGGGTCCGCGGCGGAGCGGATCGCGGGGTTCATGTTCATCGGCACGCCGTCGCGCGCGCTCGACGAACGGCCTCGCCCGGATATGGCACGGCTCGTAAGCCATTGGGAATCCTGAGCCTCGACTTTCCGCCAGATTGCTGTATTAGAACAGCATGACAGCGCTCAGCAGCGACGATAGCCCCGTTTATATCCGCCTTCGCAGCACGATCGCCGCGGGGATTTTACGCGGTGATTACCGTGCGGGCGATCAGTTGCCGTCGGTGCGCGCGTTTGCCGCCGAGCAGGGGGCCAACCCGCTGACGGTTGCCAAGGCGTATCAGAGCTTTCAGGACGACGGCTATGTCGAGGTGCGGCGCGGGGTCGGGATGTTCGTGATGCCGGGCGCTGCGGAGGCTTTGCGGGTGGCGGAGCGCGAGAATTTCGTGACGACGCAGTGGCCGCGGATCCTGGGGCATATCGACCTGTTGGGGTTGGATGCGCATGATCTGCTGGAGCGCGAGCGGGCCTGAGCCGCTGCGAGCGATTTCCCTTCGCCTCCCCTACCCCTTGCGTTTGTCTTCACCCTGTCCCGTTCGTGCTCCCCCCCGTTCGTCCTGAGTAGTCATCGAGTAGGCGCGAAGCGGCGTATCGCGAGGACGTATCGAAGGACAGGTTGGCGCGTGGAACCCGTACTTCGATACGCACCCTCGATACGCTCCTGACGGAGCTACTCGGTCGCTACTCAGCACGAACGGAAGGGGGGTTGAACTTCAAAACAACCCCAGCGCCGCGACGTCCTCGACGCTCAGGTCGATCCCGAACAACAGGCTCATGCGGATACGGTACACGCGCGGGTCTGTGATCTCGCCAACCGTGGTGTCGGCCCCCGAGCGCCGGCGGTAGTTGCGGCCGATCAGCGACGCGAAGCCGTTCGGCAGGACGATGCTGGCGATCGGGGTGTGGGTGAAGCGGCTGGACGGCGCGGTCGAGGTCCAGTGGTTCGACATCGCGAGATCCGCATCGAACACTTGCGCGAGCGTGAAGCTGTATTGCGGCTGGAATCCTCCCGTTTCGCCGCGACCGTCGGTGGTCATCGGATCGCCGTCGCGGAGCAGCATCCAGCCTTGTTCGGTCGCTTCGAGGCGGAAGCGGGCGCCGTCGGGGGGCGGTTGCCTCGGCACCGTCGGCGAGCGGGAGGACGGGCGTGTAGCTGCCGCCGAAGCCGGTGTCGGCGATCCAGTCTTGGCCGTCGATCGTCACCAGCGCGAAGGTGTGGGTGAGCGGCGGCACGTCGCTTGCGGCGATCCAGACGCGGGCGAGCAACGGGCGGGCGGTGAAGCCGAGTTCTTTAAGCGCATCTAGAAAGAGCCGGTTGTGCTCGAAGCAATAGCCGCCGCGCCGTGCGGTGACGAGCTTGGCGAAGACTGAATCGGTGTCGATTGCGATGCCGCGGCCGAGGACGACGTCGAGGTCCTCGAACGGGATCGAGAGACGGTGCGCGTGCTGGAGGCGGCCGAGACCGATCGAGTCGAGCGTCGGGCGCGCGGGCATGGCGACACGGAGGAGATAGGCTTCGAGGTCGAACATCGGTCGGGCTTTCAGAGATTTGCTGTTTCCCCATACCGTCCGTTGGGCGGGGGCGTCGAGTGGTGGGCCGCTAGAGTGAGCTCCCCCTCCCCCGTTCGTGCTGAGCGAAGTCGAAGCACCTGCGCGTTGGGCATGCCCTTCGACTACGCTCAGGGCGAACGGGATATGGGGCGCCAGCCCTGCTTGCTCCGTCACCCCGGGCTTGTTCCGGGGACCACCGTTTCGCATTCTTAATGCTCTCGGGTCTGCCGAACGGTGGATGCCGGAACGAGCCCAGCATGACGCATAGTTTCTGGCTTACCGCGACTAGAGGCCCCCCTCGCGATCCTCCCCCGCAAGGGGGAGGTGGCTGGTGCTTGCCAGACGGAGGGGGCGGTAAGGCATCACCGCCGTTGCGTAGTCCTCCCCCCTCCGTCACCTTCGGTGCCACCTCCCCCTTGCGCGGGGAGGATCGAAAGAGGCGGTGCGTTTGCACGAATGGCGAGGAGAGTGCTCGTCACTCAAACCCGCCCGTCATCCTGGGCTCGACCCAGGATCCAGAGCCAAAGGGGCTAACGTGTTTGGCTCTGGATCCTGACTTTCGTCAGGATGACGGGTGGCGGGGCTCGATCAGGCCGCGAACAGGTCCGCTTCGATCGAGTACAGCACCGCTGCGCTCGCGTTGGCCGCCGCATTCAGGCCCATTGCCTCGGGGACGATCTGGTCGAGGTAGAAGCGCACCGCAGCCGACTTCATCCGGCCGAAGTCGTCGGTGCCGGCAACTTCGCCCTGCCGCTCCATCAGCCAGCCGCAGGTCGCGACCGACAGCATCGTGAGGAACGGGTAGCTAGCGGCCAGCTTGTCGTCGGCGTCCGCGGTGGCGAGCTTACGCCCGATCGCTTCGCAGGCGTCGACCAAGGCCAGCAACTGCTCGTCCTTCGCTTCCGCGCGGATGTCGGCGATCAGCGTGGCGAACGCGCCGCCATTGTCGAGCCCGAGTTTGCGTCCGACCAGATCCGCCGCCTGGATGCCGTTGGTGCCCTCGTAGATCGGCGTGATGCGGGCATCGCGGAAATACTGCGCGGCGCCGGTTTCCTCGACATAGCCCATGCCGCCGTGGACCTGGATGCCGAGCGACGCGACTTCATTGCCGAGATCGGTGCCGTGCGCCTTGGCGAGTGGCGTGACGAGTTCGAGGCGGTTGCGCGCGGCGTGGTCGCCGAGATTGGCGCGGTCGACCTGCCCGGCCGCGTAATAGACGAGCGCGCGTGCCGCCTGCGTCTGCGCCTTCATCCGCATCAGCATGCGGCGAACATCGGGATGCTCGACGATCTTGACCGAGTCCTTGTTCGGCGAGCCGGCGCGCGCCGATTGCACACGGTCGAGCGCATAGGCGACCGCGCCCTGCGTCGCGCCCTCGGCGACCTGGACGCCCTGGAGACCGACGTTCAACCGCGCGTTGTTCATCATCGTGAACATCGCGCGGATGCCGCCGAGTTCCGCGCCGATCAGCTCGCCGATGCAATCGTCATTGTCGCCGAAGCTCAGCACGCAGGTCGGCGACGCGTGGAGGCCCATCTTGTGCTCGATCGAGACGACGCGGACGTCGTTGAACTCGCCCGGCGTGCCGTCTTCCTGGAGGCGGTACTTGGGGACGAGGAACAGCGAGATGCCCTTGGTCCCCGCCGGTGCGCCCGGTGTCCGCGCGAGGACGAGATGGACGATGTTCGGCGCCATGTCGTGATCGCCGAACGAGATGTAGATCTTGGTACCCTTGATCGACCATTTACCGTCGCCGAGGGGGTCGCGGTAGCGCGGAGAGCGCCGACGTCGGAGCCTGCCTGCGGCTCGGTGAGGTTCATCGTGCCGGTCCATTCGCCGGTCGCGAGATGGGGGAGGTAGAGCGCCTGCTGCTCAGGGCTGCCGTGATGCTGGAGCGCCTCGATCGCGCCGACGGTGAGCGTCGGGCACAGCGCGAAGCCCATGTTGGCCGAGCCGAGCGTGTCGAGCACCGCGGTCTGGATCGCGAACGGCAGGCCCTGCCCGCCCCATTCCTCGTCGACGCCGATCGTGCCCCAGCCGCCCTCGACATAATCCTTGTACGCCTGCGCGAAGCCGTCGGGCATGACGACGCCGTCCGGAGTCCATTTTGCGCCGACGGTGTCGCCGGTGCGGTTGAGCGGCGCCCATTCGCCCGACGCCAACTGGCCGACGCCTTCGAGGACCGCGTCGACGACGTCGTCGCTGGCAGCGGCATAGCGTTCGGTCGCGGCGATCTCGCCGATCCGCACGACATGGTCGAGCACGAAACGCTGTTCGGTGGTTGCTGGAGTGAAGGCCATCGCATCCTCTTATCGCTACGGTTTGGACCCGCTATACGCCTGTGGAATGACCCGTCCACACCCCCGGATTTTACCCTACGGCACGGCCGCGATCGCCGAAGCCGCCGCGCTGATTCGCGACGGCGGGATCGTCGCGGTGCCGACCGAGACGGTGTATGGGCTCGCGGCGGACGCGACCAATGCCGAGGCGGTGGCGCGGATTTATGCCGCGAAGGGGCGGCCGAGTTTCAATCCGTTGATCGTGCATGTGGTGGACCTGGCGGCGGCGGAGTTGATCGCGGTGTTCGATGCGGATGCTCGGGCGTTGGCGGCGGCGTTCTGGCCGGGGCCTTTGACGCTCGTGCTGCCGGTAAGGGGGATTCGGGGATCGCTGCGCTGGTGACGGCGGGGTTGGATACGATCGCGGTTCGGGTGCCTCGGCATCGGGCTATGCAAGGGTTGATTGCGGAGTCGGGGCGGCCTTTGGCGGCGCCTTCGGCCAATGCGAGCGGGGGATCAGTCCGACTACCGCTGCGCATGTGGCGGGGAGTCTGGGGGGAACGTGCCGTTGATTCTCGACGACGGGGCTACCGAGGCTGGGCTGGAGTCGACGATCGTGGCGGGGCGGACGATCTTGCGGCCGGGGCCGGTTACGGCGGAGGCTATCGTAACCCATCTCCAGTTCACCTCCGGCGAACAGCACCCCCCGGCGAAGGCCGGGGCCCAGTTGGAACGTCGGATATAACGGAGCGCAACCCGGGTCATAAGCGTCTCCCAATGGGGCCCCGGCCTTCGCCGGGGGTGTGAGGGAGTGCTCACTGCGCCTGGGCAGCTTGAAAGCCACTACGCGCCGAGAAAATCGCTTCGGCTGAACGCGATCGAAGCAGGTTCGGACGAGTGGTTGATTGGTTTCGGCGAAGTGGCGGGCAACATAACCCTTTCCGCCTCTGGAGACCTCGTCGAAGCAGCCGCAAAGCTGTTCGACCTGCTTCACGCCGCCGATGCGAATGATACGGCGAAGATCGCCATCGCACCGATCCCGTCTGAAGGCATCGGCGAAGCGATCAACGACCGCCTTCGCCGGGCTGCTTACCGCTAACACCCGTTCCCCCGCGGAGGCGGGGGTCCAGGTGTCAGGTCGAACGACGGTATTTAGCTGGGCCCCCGCGTCCGCGGGGGAACAGCATTTCCGACCTTACGCGGTAACCGCCGCCTTCGACCGCGCGGCAAAGCTCTTGCGCAGTTTCTGCAGCTTGGGCGGGATCACCGCCATGCAATACGGGTTCGAGCGACCCGACGTTTCCCAGTAATCCTGATGGTAGCCTTCGGCCTCGTACCACGTGTCCATCGGCTCGATCGTCGTGACGATCGGCTTGGGCGAGTCGGCCTGAGCGCGCTCCAGCGCCGCCTCCATCTCCGCCTTCTGCGCATCGTCTGCCGGGAACATCGCCGAGCGATACTGCGTGCCGACGTCGTTGCCCTGCCGGTTCAGCGTCGTCGCGTCGTGCGTCGCGAAGAAGATGTCGAGCAGGTCGCCCAGCTTCAGCTGCTCCGGATCGAAGCCAATGCGGATCGCCTCGGCATGGCCGGTGTCGCCGCCGCAGACCTGCTTGTACGTCGGGTTGGGCACGTGCCCACCGATATAGCCGCTCTCGGCCGACTCGACCCCGATCACATCCTTGAACACAGCCTCGGTGCACCAGAAGCAGCCGCCGGCCAGCGTTACATAATCCGTCATAACGATCTCCTTTCCGCCAATGTAGGAAGTCGCTACCCCGCAACAAAGAGGAGACGCGCGTGATTGACGGTAAGGTTATGGTGACTGGCGGGGCCGGCTATATCGGCAGCCACGCGGTGCTGGCGTTGCTCGACGCAGGGTACGACGTCGTCGTGCTCGACAATCTGGTCACGGGATTCGACTGGGCGGTCGATCCTCGCGCCGCACTCGTCGAAGCGAACGTCGCAGATGATGCGAAGGTCCGCGCGGCGATCCGCGAGCACAACGTCCGCGCTATCATGCATTTCGCCGGCTCCGTCGTGGTCCCCGAGTCGGTCAGCGATCCGCTCAAATATTACCGCAACAACACCGCCGCGAGCCGTGCGCTGATCGAGAGCGCTGTGGTCGAGGGCGTGCCGCACTTCATCTTCTCGTCGACCGCAGCGACCTACGGCACGCCCGAGAAGGTGCCCGTGGCCGAGAGTGATCCGACCGTGCCGATCAACCCCTACGGCATGTCGAAGCTGATGACCGAAGCGATGCTGCGCGACGTCGCCGCGGCGCATCCGATGAACTACGCGGCGCTGCGCTACTTCAACGTCGCCGGCGCCGATCCGCAGGGCCGTAGCGGCCAGTCGACGGTCGGCGCGACGCACCTGATCAAGATCGCGGTCGAGGCCGCGACCGGCAAGCGCGACGCGGTAGGCGTTTACGGCACGGATTTCGCCACGCCCGACGGCACCGGTGTGCGCGATTACATCCACGTCACTGACCTCGCCGCCGCGCATGTCGCCGCGTTGGAAGTCCTGGTCGCGAACCCTGCCAAGAGCCACACGCTCAACGCGGGCTATGGCAAGGGCTTCTCGGTGCTCGAGGTGCTCGATGCGGTCGACAAGGTTACCAACCGGACGATCGAGCGTCGCCTGGAAGGACGTCGTGCGGGCGATCCGGCGATGCTGATCTCGGACAATCGCGCGATCCTAAAGACGCTCGACTGGACGCCGCGCCACGCCGATCTCGACGGGATCGTCCGCGATGCGCTGGCCTGGGAGCGGGCGCTCGCCGAGAAGGGCCGCTAGGACGCGGACTGATCGGCGGGCGGGGTGCCGAACGCGTGGCGCTCGCCGCCGATCGCGCGACGGGCGCGGGCGGTTGCGAGCCACCAGGCGAGCGCCCATAGCGTGCCGAAGCTCCATCCGGCCAGCACGTCGCTCGGCCAGTGGACGCCCAGATACACGCGGCTGCAGCCGATCGCGCCGACCAGCAGGATCGCGACGACCAGCAGATACGCTCGGGTCGCGCGGTCCCGGAGTTACCTGCGAGGCGAGGCCGGCGAGCGTGAGATAGACGATCGCGCTGTTCGCGGAATGCCCGCCTCGGAAAGCTCATATGCGTGACCGTGACGAGGTGCGCGACGATGTCGGGGCGCGGGCGGGCGACCTGCAGCTTGACGAGTTCGACCACGATATTGCCGGTGACGCTGGCCGCGACCATGGCGGCTGCGGTCAGCCAGAGGCGCTGGACGATCAGCAGGCCGGCGGCGACTACCACGACGATCGTCAGGACGATGCCGCCGCCGAGCGCGGTGACGTCGGCCGCGACCTTGGGCAGCCATGACGGCCCGCCCCACGCGCGCAGGCCGAGGATGATCGACCGGTCGAACGCGAACGGCCAGTGATCGACCGCGAGACCGACGAGGAGGATGAGGGCAAGCCCAATCGCCGCGACAGACGCGCCCGCGAGAATCGCCGGGACATGCCGCCGCCTGCTCGGCGCAACGCCCGAAGCATCGATGGTGGGTCCGCCGGGGCTCGAACCCGGGACCTCTCGATTAAAAGTCGCTTGCTCTACCAACTGAGCTACGGACCCCCGCCATCGTGGACCGCGCACCTAATCGCGTGGCCGCTTTCGGTCAACCGATTGCGCCAATTGCCGGATCGTTCGCCCGGTCAGCGGATCGCGCCAGTTCGGGATCAGGCCTGCAAGCGGTGCAAGGACGAAGCTGCGCGTGCGGAATGCGGCGTGCGGAACGGTGAGCCCGGGCGACGACCAGGCGCCGCCCGACCAGAGGATGATGTCGAGGTCGAGGACGCGGCTGCCCCAGCGGCGTCCGGGGCGACGACCGAACGCGCGCTCGATCCGTTTGAGGCGGACCAGCAGCGCGGCGGGGTCCTCGGACGTCTCGACCAGCGCGACGGCGTTGGCGTAACGGCGGTTCGAGGGACCTAATGGTGCGCTGGCGACGGTCGGCGATCGTGCGACGATCGTGCGGATCGTCTCCAGCGCGGCGGCGATCTCGCGCTCGGGGCTCCCGTGACGGCCGCGTCGGTTGGAGCCGAGCGCGATCGCGTAGGTGGTTGCGGCCTGCGCGATCGGCGGGAGCGGGGTTGCAGGCGACATTTGGTCCGCCTAGCGCAATCCCATGGATTCCACACCTTACACCAACGAGCTTCCCGAAACCGTCGAAGAGACCGGCGACGTCGACGTCACGACCGTCTTCGCGCCCGTCTCCGCGCTGCCCGAGACAGAGCCACCCCATGATTGCCCGCTCTGCCCCCCGCCTAGTCGCCGTGCGCGAGCAGTTGCGGACCGAGTTCCCCACCTGGTGGAACGCACCCGTTCCCGCGTTCGGCGATCCCGCCGCGTGGCTCGGCATCATCGGCCTCGCGCCGGGCAAGCACGGTGCGAACCGCACGGGCCGCGCGTTCACCGGCGATTATGCGGGGCAGTTCCTGTACGAGACGCTCGGGCGGTTCGGGCTTGCGACGGGCACCTATGGCGCGAAGGCCGAGGACGGGCTGGCGCTGGACGGCGCGATCATCCTCAACGCGGTGAAGTGCCTGCCGCCCGAGAACAAGCCGACCCCAGAGGAAATCCGCACCTGCCGGCCGTTCCTCGAGACGCAGGCGGATGCGGTGCCGACCGCGCGGGTGTTCGTGGCGCTGGGGCATATCGCGCATCAGTCGGCGGTGAAGATGCTCGGCGGGCGCTTGCCCAAGGCGCGCTTCGCACATGGCGCGGAGCATGTGATGCCCGATGGTCGCGTGCTGATCGATAGCTTCCATTGCTCGCGGTACAACGTGAATACGGGCGTGCTGACCGCGGATATGTTCGACGCGGTGTTCAAGCGGGCGCTGGAGTTGCGCGAGACGGTTTGAGCCGCCGTGGCGCTGCTCCCCTCCCTGGAAGGGAGGGGGTTGGGGTGGGTCGGTGTCCGGATCGCGGATCGGTTGCGGCTCTAGCGGACCTACCCACCCCCTGCCCCTCCCTTTCAGGGAGAGGGAGTTGGACGACTACTCGATCACCCAGGGCTCGCCGGCCTCTGGCGTGCGGAAGCGGTTTGCGGGGATGTGTTCGCGGATCAGCGCCGCGCGGAGGTGCTCGGGCGGTTCGTCGATACCCTCTGACGTCAGTTCGAACGTGCCCCAGTGGACACCGATCGCGTACGCCGCACCGAGTTGTTCGAACGCGGTCACCGCCTGGTCCGGGCCGATGTGGTTGTCGGTTTCGTGTCCTGCGAAATGATACGCGCCGATCGGCAGGATCGCGAGGCGGACCGGGCCGGCTGCGCGCGCTTCGGTTGCCCAGCGCATGTCGCCGGGGCCGGTGTCGCCTGCGAAGTACAGGTTGCCGCCGGGCAGCGTCACGGTGAAGCCCGCCCATAAGGTCTTGTCGCGGTCGCCAGGGTCGTATTCGCTCCAGTGATGCGCGCGGTCGACGATCACGTCGATGCCGGGACGTAGCGTCACGCGGCCGCCCCAGTCGCGCGCGACCGCATGGATGCCGCTGCGCGCGAGGGATCTGGTCGTTGCCGAGGCCGGTCACGATCAGCGGCTTGTCGCGGTGCCAGAGCCGCTTCATCGCCGTCATGTCGAGATGGTCGCGGTGATCGTGGCTCAGCAGGATCAGGTCGATCTTCGGCAGGTCCGCGAGACGCACGCCGGGTTCGCGGACGCGCTTCACGCCGACGAACTGGACCGGGGACGAGCGCTCGAGCCACATCGGATCGGTCAGGATGTTGAGCCCTTGAGTCTGCACCAATACGGTCGAATGGCCGATCCAGGTGACGCGCATTGTCTGGCCCTCGACACGGGCCGGGGGCCGCGTCGGGGTGACGGGGACTTCGGCCCAAGTTCGGTAGGGCGGCTTCACTAGGTTGCGGAGCAGCGCGACCGGGCCCTGCTTCTGCTCGCCGGTGCTGCCCTGCACGCCGTCGGGGTTGAAGAAACGCGTCCCGTTGAAGTGATCGCTCAGTGGAAAGGTCTTTGTCGACGGCGTTGCGCAGCCGGCGAGAAGCGTGAGCGCGAGCAGTATCGAGCGAGTGCGGATCATGGCGCGCTGACGACTATGTCACGCGATCATCAGCGTCCAGTCACGCGCGGAGGGCCATAGCGACCAACATGGATGATGATTTCGAAGTGCGCGGGTTGCATGAGCAACTGTCGGAGGAACGCGCGGCCAAGGGTGAGGCGTTCGATCAGCGGATCGCGTTGTTCACCGCGATCCTGGCGACGCTGGCGGCGGTGACCAGTTTCCTCGGCGGGCATACGCAGAACGAGGCGTTGCTCCACAAGAACGAGGCGGTGCTGATCAAGGCGCAGGCGTCGGATGCGTGGGGCTATTACCAGGCGGAGGACCTGAAGCGTCATATCGCGCAGATGGAGGTCGATCTCGCGCCGCCCGGGTTCGGTGCGACGCAGATGGCGACGCACCGGGCGGATATTGCGCGGTACAAGGCGCGGGGGACGGCGTTGAAGCGGGAGGCGGAGACGCTCGACCGGCGCTCGGCGGCGGCGGATAGCGAGTCGGACGAGGCGTTGCGGCCGCATACGCAGCTGGCGCTGGCGGTGACCGCGATCCAGGTGGCGATCGCGTTGGCGTCGATTACGGCGCTGACCGGGCGGCGGTGGTTGCTGTGGGTTGCGGGGGCGGCTGCGCTGGTGGGGGCGGTGTTGGCTGGGTTGGCTTGGTTCTAATCCTCCCCCGCCAGGGGGAGGATCGGAGCGTCAGATGTCCTGGACCAGGCGGCCGTACAGGTCGGGGCGACGGTCGCGGAAGAAGCCGAACGCCGCGCGGTGGCGCTTAACGATGTCGAGGTCGATCGTCGCGGTGATGACGCCTTCGTCGTCGCGGCCTAGCTCCGCCAGGATGTCGCCGCGCTCGTCGGCGATGAAGCTGGTGCCATAGAAGGTCTGGCCGTGCTCGACGCCGACGCGGTTGGCGGCGACGATCGGGACGACGTTGCTGACCGCGTGGCCGACCATGGCGCGGCGCCACAGTCGCGCGGTGTCGAGCGACGTGTCGTGCGGCTCGCTGCCGATCGCGGTCGGGTAGAACAGGACTTCCGCACCCATCAGCATCATCGCGCGCGCCGTCTCCGGGTACCATTGGTCCCAGCAGACGCCGACGCCGAGCTTGCCCGCGGGATGCGGCCAGACCTTGAAGCCGGTGTTGCCGGGGCGGAAGTAGAACTTCTCCTCGTAGCCGGGGCCGTCGGGGATGTGGCTCTTGCGGTAGACGCCCTGGATGTTGCCGTCGGGGCCGATCATCGCGAGGCTGTTGTAATGATGCGGGCCGTCCGCCTCGAAGAAGCTGGTCGGGATCGTGACCTTGAGCGCTTCGGCGAGCGCCTGCATCGCTAGCACCGCCTTGTGCTCGCCGACCGGGGCGGCGTTGGCGAAGAGCCCTTCGTCCTCGACGCGGCAGAAATACTCGCCTTCGAACAGCTCGGGGGGCAGAATGACCTGCGCACCCTTCGCGGCGGCCTCGTGGACGAGGCGGGACACGTTGGCGATGTTGCGATCGATGTTGGGCGTGAAGCCCAGCTGCAGCGCGGCGACGGTGATCTCGGTCATGGGCGCTCACATAATGGGGCGGGGCGCTTTGTGCGAGCCTTTCGCTTCGCATCCAGCCCCGCAAGGTTGCCGTTCCCCCGCGGAGGCGGGGGTCCAGGGTTACGGATGCTGTCCTGTGTGATCCTGGGCCCCCGCCTTGGCGGGGGAACGAGGAGCGGCGATTGACACTGCCCTGCCCTGTCCGACATGCGGCGGGGATGATCGATCACACGCTCCCCCCAAGCTGGCAGGCACTCACTGCAGAGTTCGAGGCGCCGTACATGCGTGCGCTGGATGCGTTTCTGGAGGCCGAGCGCGCGGCGGGTGCTCGGGTGTTTCCGGAGGATGCCGACCGGTTCCGGGCGTTGGAGCTGACGCCGTTGGATCAGGTCAGGTGTGTAATCCTCGGGCAGGATCCGTACCACGGCGAGGGGCAGGCGCATGGGCTTAGCTTCTCGGTGCGCGAAGGCGTGCGGACGCCGCCTAGCCTGGTGAATATCTACAAGGAGCTGGAGGCGGATCTGGGGATCCCGCGGGCACGCCACGGCATGCTCGATTATTGGGCGGCGCAGGGCGTGCTGCTGCTCAACGCGGTGTTGAGCGTGCGAATGGGGGAGGCGGCGTCGCACCAGAAGCGTGGGTGGGAGCGGTTTACCGATGCGGTCATCGCGGCGGTGAACGCGCAGGACAAACCGGTCGTGTTCCTGCTGTGGGGGGCGTATGCGCAGAAGAAGGCGGCGTTCGTCAATGACGTTACTAAGGGTGGGCGGCATCTGGTGATCCAGTCCGCGCATCCTTCGCCGCTGGCCGCGCGGACCGGGTTCTTCGGATCGCGGCCGTTCAGCCGGGCCAACGACTTTCTTAGAACCCATGGCCGCCCGCCGATCGACTGGGCGCTGCCGGAGACCGACCAATGAGCGACGAATATGTGTACGACGAAGCGACCGGCGAGTGGGTTGCGGGCGGTGCGGCGACGGCTGTTGCGGCGGATGATGGCGCGGTGGTGGTGCGGGATTCGGTCGGCAACGTGCTGGCGGATGGCGACCAGGTGACGCTGATCAAGGACCTGACCGTGAAGGGTGCGGGGCAGACGCTGAAGCGCGGGACGGTGATCAAGTCGATCCGGTTGACCGGCGACGCGCAGGAGATCGACTGCCGGTACGAGGGGATCAAGGGGCTGGTGCTGCGCGCGGAGTTCGTTCGGAAGCGGTAGGGCTACGGAGGCGCGTTCGAGGGCCGGCGCCAAAGGTCACGATAAAGTTACGCTCGGAAACGGCGCCGGCCAGGACCTTCATGGTCATCCTCACCCTCCTGCCCGCGGATCCTCTCGGGATATTTGGGCGAGATCGTCGCCTTCGCGGCGGCGAGCTGCGCCTCGAACGTCTGGACGGACGGTGCGGAACCGGTTGACGCGGGACGACGCTTGGCGACGGGTTCGGCGCGGATATCGGCGACTTCGAGCGCCATCACCAGCGCCTCGGGGGCCATCAGGCGGTGCGGTTCGGCGGGCATCGGCGGCGCGAGCGCGGCGAGCGTGGCCTCGACCGGCGACACCGGGATGGGCGCCGGCGCAGGTGACTGGCCGGGGGTGCGATAGCGATCGGGTTGGTGCGCCCGCAGGAGGAACATCAGCAGGCGATCGTTGAACCGGACGCGCTGGCCGACGCGATTGCCGTCGCGATCGAATACCGGCTCGGGCGATCCGTTGATCGCGCGGTCGAAGGCGAGATCGACCAGCCGCAGCGACGCGGTCTGCACCGCCGCATCCCACGCCGCCGCGAACGCCGCGCCATCGGCCGCGCGGCGCAGGCGGTAGCAGGAGGTCGCCGACATGTTCACCTCGCGCGCGGCCTGCGTGACGGAGCCGGTATCCGCGAGCACGCCGATGAACGCCTGCTGCGTCGCGACCGTCCAGCCATCGTGCCGCACCTTCCGCCGGACCGGCACCCAGTCATACTCGGCGAGGTCGAAGTCCTCGACCGTCGGAAGGTGGTCGGCCTTGATGATGGTCATCGCGGTGGTCCGTGCGGTTGGCTCGGGAGCGGCCGGTTCGAGAGCGGGGGCGATGTCGGGCATGACATCGCGGCGAGCGCGCGTCCGCATGCGCGTGGGTTTTGTTTGCATGCGCGAAACGGATCAGGGCGAAGGCGTGTAGGACAGCGATATTGTTACGTGTTGGACTTTTCGCGCGGCAAGTGTGGCGCTGGGGCATCCACCTTGGAAGGCATCCTTGGACCACTTTGCACGGATGTATAAAGCGACGGCAGCACTTTTTTACGAAACACGGTTTTCGTTGAAAGTGGCCGTTGCACTTTGTAGATCCGTTGCATGGACCGCAACGGCTTCAACGATCGCGCGACCAGGCAGCTTGTGCCTACGGTCGGGGGTCGCAAGGCGTTCGTCGCCGCGCCGCTGCCGCCCGCGATACTCGACATAGGTCGCTTTCTGCCCGAACTCACGCGCGCGACGCAAGCAGTGGGAGAACTCAAGGGAATCGGGCGATCGGTCGCCAATCCGCTGTTGCTGGTCCGGCCGCTTCAACGGCGCGAGGCGGTGTCCTCGTCCAGCATGGAGGGGACCTATACGACGCTGACCGACCTGTTCCTGTTCGAGGCGGGGGGCAGCGGAAGCGGCGACGCGGGGCGATAACCGCGAGGTGCTGAACTATGTTCGCGCGCTGGAGGGGGGCGATCGACGGGCTCGCCACGCTGCCGATCTCGTCCCGATTGATCCGCGACGCGCACCGCACGCTGTTGACCGGAGTTGCACGCAATCGCGGGGCAACGGTCGAGGCGGGCGAGTTGAAGCGCGACCAGAACTGGATCGGGGGATCGGGCCGGATCGACACCGCACGGTTCATTCCCGCGCCGCCGACAGAAACGCCGCGCGTGCTCGATACCTTGATGACGTTCGTCAATCGCGAGGAACGTCCGTCGCCGTTGATCGACGCCGCGCTGGCGCATTACCAGTTCGAGGCGATCCACCCGTTCGCCGATGGCAACGGGCGGGTTGGCCGCATGCTGATCACGCTGATGCTGATCGACAACGGCACGTTACCGCAGCCCCTGCTCTACATGAGTCCGTATCTGGAGCGGCACAAGGATCGCTATATCGACCTGATGTACGCGGTGTCGCGCGACGGCGCGTGGGAAAACTGGATCGCGTTCTTTCTCGAAGCCGTTGCGGAATCGGCGGGGGAGACGATCGCGGTGGTCGAACGCCTGCAGGACCTGCAACGCGCGTATCGCGAACGCTTCCAGACGGCACGGCGATCGGCGCTGATGTTGCGGATCATCGATCTGGCGTTCGAACGCCCGGTGCGATCGATCTCTGATTTCGCGGAAGCGCTGGGGGGTGACGTATCAGGGTGCCGCGAACAACTTGAACGAGTTGATCGCGCAGGGTGTCGCGGAGGAGGTGGAGGGGAGTTACCCGAAGCTCATTCGGTTTCCGGGTGTGTTGGCGGCGTTGCAAGTTGGGTAAGGTGACGATCGTTTCGCTTGTCACGATCCGGTTGCGACAACGCGACTGGTCGAGCGGCTTGCTTGAGTGTGGCGCAGTGAGTGGACTAACCAGAGAGTGGTCCGGCGCGGCCCGAGATGGGGGCCTACGCAAGAAGCGCTACCGTTGGATGCTAGCGCAATTTTCTTCCAATGACGTGAGATATCGTCAGGCCTCGGTACAAGAGTCGGTGTAAAGCCGGGAAACGTCGTGGATCAAAAGACGAACCCTCAACGCGAACCGCGTTCTACTATTGTTCCAGTCAATCAACCTCGCCAATCTACTCACGTCGACCTGATTCGCTTCGGGCCGCCGAGCAAAGGGAGGTGCCTATTCGAGCGCGTTAAATTGGGACTTTTGCCGCATTATTGACAACTGAATGACTAATCGGTCGGGTTTAAGTCGGCACTATGACAGGCGATGCGGAACACCGCGCGCTCCAGTAGCACATCCGCTTCATCGAAGATCGTACTACGCGCAGGTCAGTTGTAGTAAATGCATGGACCCCATCTTGTTTCTTCAATGGAGAAGGCAGATGGAGCAGACAGAATGGTTCCTCCACATGGACAGCCGTTGGATGTGGCGTTGGTTTTTGACCAACCGCCTTGGCCAACCGTTGGCGATGTCGAAGAAGTGCTTCTTCCGTCGTGAAGATGCTCTCCTGAACCTTGATGCTGCTCGCATGGCCGTGATCGGCCTTTAGCGAGTAGTCTACCCGAAGCGATCGGTTGACGGTGGGCAGGGATATTCCCCTGCCCACCAACAATCACTCAGCCGGTAAGTAGATTTCGCTTCCCTTCTCTCGAAATCTTTCACTCATTTCGGCCATGCCTTTCTCCGGGTCGACATGCACAGCGCCCTTTGCGAAGATCGCTCGGTTGGTGTCGGTTTGTTCGACGTCCGCCGCCAGGAACGTATCCGCCGAGGCGTTCTGCTTGGCCGCGAAGTCCCTCACCTCTTGCGTGATCTTCATCGAGCAGAATTTTGGGCCGCACATGCTGCAGAAGTGGGCGGTCTTGGCGCCTTCGGCTGGCAACGTCTGGTCGTGGTAGTGCTCGGCGGTGTCGGGGTCGAGGGAGAGGTTGAACTGGTCTCTCCAGCGGAACTCGAAGCGCGCGCGGCTGAGGGCGTCGTCGCGCATCTGGGCGGCGGGGTGGCCTTTGGCGAGGTCGGCGGCGTGGGCGGCTAGTTTGTAGGTTACTACGCCGACCTTGACGTCGTCGCGGTCGGGGAGGCCCAGGTGCTCCTTTGGCGTGACGTAGCAGAGCATCGCGGTGCCGTACCAGCCGATCATCGCGGCGCCGATGCCGCTGGTGATGTGGTCGTAGCCGGGGGCTATGTCCGTCGTTAGTGGCCCTAGCGTGTAGAAGGGGGCTTCGCCGCAGACTTCGAGTTGCTTGTCCATGTTCTCCTTGATCTTGTGCATCGGTACGTGGCCGGGGCCTTCGATCATGACCTGGACGTCGCTCTTCCACGCGCGGTGGGTGAGTTCGCCGAGCGTGTAGAGTTCGCTGAACTGCGCTTCGTCGTTGGCGTCGGCGATGCTGCCGGGGCGCAGGCCGTCGCCGAGGCTGTAGGCGATGTCGTACGCCTTCATGATCTCGGTGATTTCGTCGAAGCGCTCGTAGAGGAAGCTCTCCTTGTGGTGGCTGAGGCACCATTTCGCCATGATCGAGCCGCCGCGCGAGACGATGCCGGTGACGCGTTTCGCGGTCATCGGGATGTAGGCGAGGCGCACGCCGGCGTGGATCGTGAAGTAATCGACGCCCTGTTCGGCCTGCTCGATGAGCGTGTCGCGGAAGATCTCCCAGGTGAGGTCCTCGGCGACGCCGCCGACCTTTTCGAGCGCCTGGTAGATGGGCACGGTGCCGATCGGGACTGGCGAGTTGCGCAGGATCCATTCGCGGGTGTCGTGGATGTTGCGGCCGGTGCTGAGGTCCATCACCGTGTCCGCGCCCCAGCGGATCGACCAGACGAGCTTGTCGACTTCGGCGGCGACGTTGCTGGCGACCGCGGAGTTGCCGATGTTGGCGTTGATCTTGACGAGGAAGTTGCGGCCGATCGCCATCGGTTCGGATTCGGGGTGGTTGATGTTGTTGGGGATGATCGCGCGGCCTCGGGCGATCTCGTCGCGGACGAATTCGGGGGTTACGAAGTCGGGGATCTGGGCGCCGAAGGATTCACCGTCTCGCTTGTAGTCTTTCAGCATGGCGCGGCCGAGGTTTTCCCGGGTGGCAACGTATTCCATTTCTGGGGTGATGATGCCGCGGCGGGCGTAGTGCATCTGGCTGACGTTGTGGCCTGCCTTCGCACGCAACGGCCGCTTGATGCTGCCGGGGAATTGCGGGACCCCGCCGGAGCGGTCGGGGCCTAGCTGGCCGTTGTCTTCGGGACGGAGTTCTCGGGCTTCGTAGGATTCTACGTCGCCTCTAGCCTCGATCCAGGCGCGGCGGAGTTGGGGGAGGCCGGCGTTGATGTCGATTTTCGCGCGGGGGTCGGTGTAGGGGCCGCTGGTGTCGTAGACGCGTAGGGGGGGCTCGCTGCAGCTGGGGTCGAGGACGATTTCGCGCATGGCGACGCGGACGTCTGGGCTGGTGGGGACCGCTACGTGGATCTTTCGCGAGCCTCGGATCGGGCCGGTGGTTACGCCGATGTCGGTAGTGGGTTGCGTCTCGATGGCCATGCGCTTGCTCCTACGGGTGTCGGAGCAAGGCTTGCGGTTCTGTGGCGACCGCTCCCTCCCTCCGCCGGTATCAACCGGATCAGGTTCAGCGGGTCGAAGGCTCCTGCCTTCCTCTCAAGCGCGGATAAGCGCTCCCCGGGGTGGGGTGAGCATAGGGGGGTTGGGGTGGGGTGCAATGGGGAATTTGGGGGTGCTTGGGGTGCGGGGAAGTGCGCGTGGGTCTCGGTTGGGCATCCTTCCGATCGAAAATTTACCACCCCGGCGGAGGCCGGGGCCCAGTTGGGGGACGGCGGTAACGATCGGCGATCCTCCATTATTTCCACCTTTCCAACTGGGCCCCGGCCTTCGCCGGGGTGGTAGCGGTGTAGGTGGTGGGTGGTTGATCCTAAGCGCACGCTTGCTGAAACGAGAAAAGGCCGCTGCCCGGTTTGGGGCAGCGGCCTTTTCCACGTGCATACACGATCGCGTCCCCCTCCCCGTTCGTGCTGAGCGTAGTCGAAGCACCTGCGTTTGGGGCTTACCCTTCGACTTCGCTCAGGGCGAACGGGAGGTGGAGGGTGCTTCTACTTAAAAGCGGAACGACACGGTGCCGCGCAGCGAGTGCCAGCGGAACTGGTCGTCGCTACGGCGGAAGGCCGTGCCGGCGGTGTTGGGGGCGAGGACGAACGGGTTGTTCGCCAGCAAGACCGGGCTGCCGGCGAGTGCGGTGCCGGCGGTGACGAGGACGCGGGCGTCGTCGTCCTTGTACTGGTGATAGGTGTATTCCATGCCGATCGAGATGTTCTTGGTCAGCTTCTGCTCGATGCCGCCGCCGCCGACATAGCCCCACTTCTTGTCCGAACCGGTGGCTGCGAACGCGTTGGCGGTGTTGGTGGTGAAGAACAGGTTGTCGATCTTGGCATAGCCGGCGCCGCCGGTGGCGTAGAACAGCGTGTTGCGCGCGGCGAGACCGGCGCGGAGGCGGGCCGAGCCTTCCCACTTCAGCTTGCGCGCCATCGTGTAGCTGGCGGGCGTGGTCGAGAAGGCGGCGACGCTGTCGGTGATCTCGGACTTGCCGAATTCGCCGACGATGCCGACCACGAACGGACCGCGCTGCACGTCGAAGCCTGCGCGGCCGTAATACGACCAGCCGTCATCGTCGTTACGGCACCCGTATGCGGGCACTGCAGTGCGGGCCGAGCCGTTGCAGAAGCCGGGGGAGAAGGCGTTGGCGCCGGTGATGGTGTTGACGCTGTCGCTGAAATTGCCGTCGTTGTTGCGGTCGAACAGGATCGACGAGCCGACGTCGTTGCCCTGGACGTCATAGCCGCCGGCCGCGCCGATATAGACGCCCGAGAACGGCTTGGCGTCGGTGGTCATGTCCTGCGCGGCGGCCGGGACAGCGAAAATGCCCGCGGTCGCGAGACCGGCGAGCATGGTGAGCTTCGTGAAGTTGGTCATGGTCGTTCCCCAAACGAGGGCCGCGGCGCTCCCATTGCTCGCCGCGGCCCAAGGTTTCAGTTTCAGGCAGTGATCGCGATCACGCGTTGGCGCCGCTGGTCCGCAGCGAGTCGAGGCGGTTGTTGGTCCCGTTCGGGAAGAAGCCGCCGCCGATCTTCGCAGTGGGCGTCAGGTAGACGATGTTGTGCACCTGCGCGACCGAGCGGCTGTAGGCCAGGCCGTTGGCGTCGGTTGGCACGATGTTCGAGATCGTCGGATCCGATCCGGTGATGCCCTGGTCGTCGTCGCTCGAGCCGTCGAGGCTGTCGCGTGCGTCGCTGATCTGGTTGGCGGCGGTGATGAGCGACGGGATCGGGTTCGGAGTCTGCAGTCCCTTGCGATACAGGATCGTGCGGATCAGCCCTGCGTGATACGCCTCTGCCGCGAGGATGCCGGCGGCCGCCTCGAGATAGGTCTTGTTGGCGATCAGCGGTGCTGCGCCCTTATAGGCCGACACACCAACATCCTCGAAGATGTACGCGCCGAGCAGGAAGCTGTTGTCGTCGGCATAGGGGTTGAACACACCCGTCGCACCGATGACGCCCGCCGCACGTGCGGCCGCGGTGAACGCACCCGGAGCCGCTGCCGTGCCGACCGAGATGTCGATCGCAGGCTGGGCGACGGCGGCGCTGCCGAGCGCCGTGCGCAGGAAAGCGACGTGCGCGACTTCGTCGATCGCGATTTCGCGCGCATACTCACGGACGACGGTGTCCTGGAACGGCACCTGTGCACCGCCGGTGACCGCACCCTGCGTACCGATGCCAGTCAGCATGTTGGCGTTGAGGCCGACACCGAATGCCGCGAACGCGTAGAACTGCGCTTCGAGATATTCGAGGTTGAGTGCGACGTTGAGCACGTCGGCGTCGTTGAGCGCTGCGACCGGCGCCGGTCCCGGAGTCGGGGTCGGTGCGAGATCGGAATCGTCGCTGCCGCATGCCGAGAGCAGGGGTGGCGCCGCCGATGGCGAGTGCGGAACCGCCGGCGAAGCGCAGGAAGTTACGACGTTCGTTGCGACGGCTGGCGATCGCGTCGAATATTTCCAGCTTGGTATTGAGATCGGTCATTGGGTTAATCCCCTGAATATCGAAGAAGAGCGGGTGATCGGACGACCGATCAGCTTGCCGCGATGCTCGTCTTGATGTTGCCGTTCATGCCGTTCGGGTAGAACCCGCCTGCCGACGCCGCACCCTTGTTGAGGTACACGATGTTGAGCACCTGGCTGGCCGAGCGGCTGAAGGCGACGCCGTTCGCATCGAGCGGAACGATGTTCGACGCGGTGACCGCGGCCTGCGTCGTGCTCAGGTTGATCGGCGTCTGCGAGATGGGTGAGATGCCCTGATCGAGATCGGTCGTGCCGTCGAGGCTGTCGCGTGCGTTCGAGATCGCGTCGGCCGACTGGCGCAGCGACGGGGTCGCGATGCCCCTTGCCGTACAGCGTCGTGCGGACGATCGCGGCGTGATACGCCTCGACCGCGAGCAGGCCGGCAGCGGCTTCGAGATAGGCCTTGCTGGTGAGCAGCGGGGCAGCGCCCTTGTATGCGGTCACGCCGACGTCTTCGAAGATGAACGCACCCAGGAGGAACGCTTCGTCCGAAGCGTACGGATCGAACGCGGTGCCGGCGGGGACGAGGCCAGCAGCCTGTGCCGCGAGCGAGAACGCGCTGGTCGGCGAGACGCTGACGTCGATCACCGGCTGCGCGACGGCGGCGGTGCCGAGTGCGGTGCGGAGGAACTTGACGTGGGCGATCTCGTCCTGCGCGATCTCACGCGCGTACTGACGCACGATCGGATCGCTGAAGTTGACCTGACGACCGCCACGAACCGCACCCTGCGTGCTGGTACCGCTGAGCAGGCTGTTGTCGAGGCCGGTGCCGTAGGCGGCGTAGGAATAGAACTGCGCCTCGAGATATTCGAGGTTGAGTGCGAAGTTCAGGACGTCCGCATCGGTGATCGTCTGTGCCGACGCCGACGTGGAGAAGGACAGCGCGGTCGCACCGGCTGCGGTCATCGCAGCGGCGCCCAGCGCGGTCTTGAAGAATTCACGTCGCTCGCTGCGGCGTTCCACTCGCGCATCGAGGGCTTCGATCAGGTGCACGCTCTCGGTCATATCAGGGTCCTCCCCTTGCTGTTGCGGACGTCGAAATGCTCTGCGGCAGTCGCGCAACGGGGCATGCCCCGATCAGGTCGATTGCTCGAATCCCGCTCGTAACGCGCTCAGTTACGGACATAAAAAAAGCCGTCCGTGGCGAGGAACGTACGCGGATGAAGAATGGATGCACGGTTCAAGGGGGTGCGATGAAATAAATTTCACGACCCGGCAGAGAGGCTTACCTGCTTGCGATGATGGGGTTTTGGCGGCGGCTGGATGCCGGCTTCACCTTCATCCCTGGCCCTCCGGGAAAACGCCCGGCGGACCCTCTTTTCTCTCCCTACCGGGGAGAGAGAAAAAGTAACGCATTCGGCGGATCGGGACGAGCCGGATCCGCCGAAATCGATAGCTTAGAACGTGTAGGTCAGGCCGAGGGCGTAGAGCCACTGGTCCGCATCACCGACGTCGGCGACGATCGGCGTGTTCTTGTACTTGCCGAGCATGCGACCGTAGAGGACGCCGGCGCCGACGCCGAAGCCGTGGCGCAGATCACCCGAGAGGCTCTGCACGACGAACAGCGAGGCGTTCGCGCGACGGAAGCCGCTGTCGTTGATGTCATAGGTGCGCAGGCCGCTGTTCAGCGAGCCGATCGGCGTCACGGCAGCATAGGTGCGGCCGAAGCCCTTGCCGGCATAATCCGCCGACACGCCGAGCGAGACGAGCGTACGGACCGACAGCGGCGTGGTGTAGTTCACCTGCGGGGTGATGACGTAGCTGTCATAGGTGCCCGAGACGTCGTGAACGTACGCGACGCGCGCGGTGATCGTGTCGTAGTCGCTGGTGATGACGCCGGTCTTGCCGATGCCGACATAGCCGCCGAGCTCATACGCGGTATCGATCTTGCCGAGCGCGCGGACCTGGCGGTTGTCGATGTCGCCGGTGCGATCGCGGCGGATGCCGCCGATGACGCCGACTTCGTAGTTGATGCCGACCTCGCCCGTGTTCGGGATCAGGTTGAAATAGAGCTGCGTGCCGCGGAGGAAGAAGTCATGCCCGCGCACCGTGCCGACGATGGCGCCGGCGGGGGTGAAGGAATTGCTGTCCGCACCCTCGTAATCGGGCATCGAAACCGCACCGACCGCGATGGTGATACGGTTGTTGTCGCGCGGGTCCGTGATCGTTGGCGACGGGTTCGGATCGGTCTGGGCGAGCGCCGGGGTGGCGGTTGCCAGCACCGCGATTGCGGCAGACATGAGAAGGGTGAATGCGCGCAAGGAAATGCTCCGGAGAAAAAGGTTCCACGTCGCAACGCGGTAAAACCGTTTTCGGTCCGCTGCGATCGGTCAGAAGATGTAACGCATTTTTACCTGTTGCATTTCGGCATCACCGGCAAGCATGAACCGGGCGGCATCGAAACGCGGCGGGCCGAAGCGGACGGCGGCATTGCGCGAGAACCCATAGCCCTCGCGCGGGATGCCCGCGATCGTATCGAGCTTCGCGTTGCTGTTCTCGTCATGGATGATCGCGAGCGCATAGCCGCGCTGCGGCAGGCCCGAAAAGCTGGTGGCGTGGACGCTGGCGGGCAGCGTCCGCGTCAGTGCCTTGGCATCGTCGACGCAGGCGGGAAAATTGTCGGGGTCCGCGGTGAGGCAGATCCGGATCATCCCCTTTGACGAGCGGAGATTGTCGACCTGGACGTCGAGCCGCGTGACGGGCGTCGCCGCCGACAGCATCGCCCACGTCGTTGCTGCTGCCACGACGAGCAGCCGCTTTCGCATGCGCGCCGGCAAGATCGCCGCGTTGCTTGTCGGTGCCGCAGAGCCGATCCCAAAAGCGGAAATATAGGCCATAGTTGCACCCGTGTCGTTCGTGATGTCGCCGATGATGGCTCGCCGTGATCGGCCAGCCGCCCCATGCGCCCCGCCACATGAACCGGGGGAAAACCTCCCCACGTCATGCGATGGTTACCCCATAGCCGTCGTGATCGTCAGTACCAGACCCGGCGCGCCGATGTTGATCGGAATCAACCGCACCCGTAGCGGAATTACCACAGCGCCGGTGATCGGCGCGATCGGATCGCCTCGACCACGGAGGCCGCGAGACGTCGTCGCAGGCGCGTGATAGTCTCGGGCGATTACAGCATGATGGAGTCGTCGATGGTTCTGCTCGCGTTGATCCTGACCGTGACCGGGTATTCCGGTATGCCCCCCGCGACCCGTGCAGGGTTCGAGGCGCTGGGGCGGCGTACCGACAGGCTGTGCCCGGCACGCCATGTACGGACGATCACCCCCGGCGACCTCGATTATCTCCAGGACGGGTTCGAGCGGAACCTGTCGCGGCGGGACCGCGCGCGGTTGGCTGCCGTCAATACCGCGGACCGGCGTTGCGCCCACCGCGACGGACTGGCGTGCCAGACCTCGGCGACGATGGGCGCGATGCAGACGACGCGGCTGGTGCCCCGGTTCGCCGGCTATGTCTGCGCACACCGGGTACCCTGACCCTCGATCCTGCCTCTTTCGCCTGCACGACACGCCTGCTACTCAGACAAATAATGAGAGCATAAGAGGGTGTTGTTATGGTCGAGTTGTGCCGCGGGGACCAATCCCGCCGGAAATTTCTGACGGGTGTCGCGACCGGGGCGCTGACCGTGGGCTCGCTGTCGATCGGTTCGCAGGCGTTTGCGTTCGTGCCGCCAGAGGTGGTGCCCGTGACGGTGCCGACCGCGACATTGCAGGCGTTCGACCTGGCCGACGTCACGCTCGGCGAGGGGCCGTTCCTGCATGCGCAGCGCAAGACCGAGGCGTATCTGCTCGCGCTGCAACCCGACCGGATGCTGCATAATTTCCGAGTGAATGCCGGGCTGGCACCGAAGGCACCAGTCTATGGCGGCTGGGAATCGGATCCGCTGTGGGCGGACATCAACTGCCACGGGCATACGTTGGGGCATTACCTGTCGGCGTGCGCGCTCGCCTATCGATCGACCGGCGACCGGCGGTTCAAGGCGCGTATCGATCATATCGCGCGCGAACTGGCGGCGTGCCAGGCGGGGTCGGGGACCGGGCTGGTCTGCGCGTTCCCGGACGGGCCGGCGCTGGTGGCAGCGCATCTGCGCGGCGATCCGATCACCGGCGTGCCGTGGTACACGCTGCACAAGGTGTATGCGGGCCTGCGCGATGCGACGCTGCTGGCGGACAGCGACACGGCGCGCGCGGTGTTGCTGCGGCTGGCAGACTGGGCGGTGGTCGCGAGCCGGCCGCTGAGCGATGCGCAGTTCGAGACCATGCTGGATACCGAGCATGGCGGCATGAACGAGGTGTTCGCCGACCTCTACACGATGACCGGGACCGCCGAGTATCGGACGATGGCCGAGCGGTTCTCGCAAAAGGCGATCCCTTGCGCCGCTGGCCAAGAGCCGCGACCATCTCGACGGACTGCATGCCAATACGCAGGTGCCGAAGATCATCGGCTTCCAGCGGGTATGGGAGGTGACGGGGAAGCCCGAATACCGCGAGGCGTCCGAATTCTTCTGGAAGACGGTGGCGCTGACGCGGTCGTTCGCGACCGGCGGGCACGGCGACAACGAGCATTTCTTTCCGGTCGCCGATTTCGCCGAGCATGTCCTGTCGGCGAAGGGATCGGAGACGTGTTGCCAGCACAACATGCTGAAGCTGACGCGGGCGCTGTTCCTGCACGATCCGCAGGCGGGCTATGCCGATTACTACGAGCGGACGCTGTATAACGGGATCCTCGCGTCGCAGGATCCGGACAGCGGCATGGCGACGTACTTCCAGGGTGCCCGGCCGGGGTACATGAAGCTGTATCACACGCCCGAGAACTCGTTCTGGTGCTGCACCGGCACGGGGATGGAGAACCACGTCAAATACCGCGACTCGATCTATTTCCACGACGACCGCGCGCTGTACGTGAATTTGTTCGTGCCCTCCGCCGTGCGGTGGAAGGACAAGGACGCGGTGCTGACGCAGGTGACGGCGTTCCCCGACGCCGCGACGACGACGCTGCGCTGGACTCTGAAGCGACCGGCCGAGCTGACGCTGAAGCTGCGCCACCCGGGGTGGAGCCGGACCGCGGTGGTGCTGGTGAACGGGGTCGAGGCGGTGCGGTCGACCAGTCCGGGGCGGTATCTGGAATTGGCGCGGGGGTGGCGCGACGGCGATACGGTGGAACTGCGGCTGGATATACGCGCCGGGGTCGAGCGATCGCCGGCCGCGCCGGATATCGTCGCGTTCACCTATGGGCCGCTGGTGATGGCGGGCAGCTTCGGGCGCGAGGGACTGGCGCCGGGATCGGACATCATCGTCAACGAGCGCAAATATGGCGAGTATAATGCCGCGCCGTTTGTGCCGCCGACGCTGGCGGGCGATCCCGATACGATTGCGGAGAAGATGCGCGCGGGGGACCGGCCGCTGGAGTTCACGATCCTCGCGGCGGACCGGCAGCCGGTGCGGATGGTGCCGTATTTCCGCGTCGCGCATGAACGCTATGCGACCTACTGGCCGATCGCGCCGGGATTGGCTTAGATTGGTCGGTGTATTCCCGGCGTTCGATGCGGTTGCGATAGCCTCTATGCAGTGCGGCGAAACCTGATAGCCTCCCTCTCCAGAGCAGGACGACCTGCCAATTCGGAGAGAGATGCATGGCACATCAAAACGCCGCGCGCGGGGATACCGGCACGAATACCAGCGCCCATTCCGGCAGGGATCACAAGAGCCTGATCTATGTGATCGCGGGGGAGTATATTGGCGTTGGGGCTGGTGTTGATGGCGTTCTACGATCGGGCGGGCGATCCCATGCCGATCGCGTCGGTGCAGACTCCGGTGGTTACTGCGCAAAAATAGCGCCGGGTCTTTACGACGCTGCGGCTCGGTCGAAGATCAGGATCGGGGCGTCTCTGTAGGTCCCCGTGGTGCGCAGGCGGTAGCCTAACCGTTCCGCGAGGCGGATCGAGGGGGCGTTGGCGGGGTCTATGATGCAGGTCGTCGCGGGGATGCGCGCGTCGGTCCAGGCGAGGATCGCGGCGAGCGCTTCGGAGGCGTACCCCTTGCCTTGCGCGTCGCCGGCTAGCGTCCAGCCTGTTTCCGGGGTGGCGTCGATCGAGGGGTCGATGGCGCGGCGGGCTTCGATCAGGCCGAGTTCGCCGATGAGGTTGCCTGTGGCGGTGTCGCGGGCGATCCAGCTGCCGTAGCCGAACAGCGTCCATTGGCCGACCGAGCGGAGGAGGCGGATCCAGACGTCCTCTCGGGTGCGCGGCTGGCCGCCGATCATCGTGTAGACGCGCGGATCGCTCCACATCGCGGCGCAGTCTTCGAGGTCGGTGGCGGCGTGGGCGGTTAGGGTTAGCCGGGCTGTGGTTAGTTTGGGGGCGGATGTGGGTGCGGGCATTCTTACTGTCTAAGGGCGATCTTGGTTTAGGGACATCCGTTGCCAAGCTTTCTCCCCCTCCCTGGAAGGGGGGGGGGGGGGTGGGTCGGCCAGCTTGAGCCGCTGGCGTTCCGGTTTGCGGAAGCCAGTCCACCCTTAGATACGCGAGTTCGAACTTGCGGAAGCCGACCCACCCCCAGCCCCTCCCTTCCAGGGAGGGGAGCAGGTTGGGCATTTCCTTCCTCAGTGAAGAGCGGCGGTTGTGATCCTCCCCCGCCAGGGGGAGGTGTCGCCGGAGGTGACGGAGGGGGAGGATGCGGAACGGAGGTTTCCCTTTCCTCCCCCTCCGTCTGGCTAAGGGCCAGCCACCTCCCCCTGGCGGGGGAGGATACTAAGAGCGCCCCACCCCTACCCCCGGCAACGCAGGTTGTCTTCGAGGGCGATTGCTTTGCAAAGGTTGTTTTCGTGTCCCCCGCTTTGCGCTAGTCGGAGGCATGGCATCGACGATCTCCTGCGACGTTGCGATCGTTGGCGCGGGTTTGGCCGGCGGGATGATCGCGCTGGCGCTGAAAGCAAAGCATCCGGCGTTGGACGTGCGCCTGATCGACGCTGCGCCAGTCGTCGGCGGCAATCACCTCTGGTCGTTCTTTGGGAGCGACGTGGCGCAGGCGGATCGCTGGATCGTCGCGCCGCTCGTGGTGCATGCGTGGCGCGGGTATGACGTGCGTTTTCCGGCGCATGAACGGACGATCGACGCGACTTATTATTCGATCGAGAGCACGCGGCTCGACCGCGAGGTTCGCCGCGTACTTCCTGCGCATGCTTTGATGCTTGGGCGGAAGGTGTCGGGGGCTAGTGCGACCGCGGTGGTGCTGGCCGATGGCGACCGGATCGAGGCGACTGGCGTGATCGACGCGCGGGGGGCGGGCGACCTGTCGCTGCTCGATCTCGCCTGGCAGAAGTTTCTCGGGCGCGAACTGGCGCTATCGGTGCCGCACGAAAGCCCGCGGCCGATGGTGATGGACGCGACGATTCCGCAGATCGACGGGTATCGGTTCGTCTATTGTTTGCCGTTCAGCGCGGATCGGATGTTCGTCGAGGACACCTATTATAGCGACACGCCGGATCTCGATATTCCGGTGCTGGGCGGGCGGATCGATGACTATGTCACGGCGCGTGGCTGGTCGGTCGAGAGCGTCGTTCGCGAGGAGTCGGGCGTGCTGCCGGTCGCGATGGGGGGGATTTCGAGGCGTATTGGCGGTCGGGTGGTGCTCGGGTGGCGAAGGCCGGGATGCGCGCGGGAATGTTTCATCCGACCACGGGGTACTCGCTGCCGGACGCGGTTCGGACCGCTTCCATGCTGGCGGGCCTCGGCGATTTCTCGGGCGCGAAGCTTCACGATGCGACCCACGCGATGGCGCGGGCGACGTGGAAGTCGCGTGGCTTCTACCGGATGCTCGACACGATGTTGTTCCGCGCCGCCGAACCGGAGGAACGCTACCGCATCCTCGAGCGCTTCTACCGCCTCTCCCCATCGCTCATCGGTCGTTTCTACGCCGGACGCTCGACGCTTTCCGACAAGGCGCGCGTTCTGACCGGCAAGCCCCCCGTCCCCATCGTGCGCGCCGTCCGCGCCATCGCAGGCAGTATGTCATCATGAAGACCGCAATAGTCATCGGCGCAGGTTTCGGCGGGCTGGCGCTCGCGATCCGGCTGCAATCCGCGGGCGTGCAGACGACGATCGTCGAAAGCCGCGACAAGCCGGGTGGGCGCGGATATTATTGGGAGCGCGACGGGTTCACGTTCGATGCGGGGCCGACGGTCATCACCGATCCGGACTGCCTGCGCGAGCTGTGGGCGCTGACCGGGCGCGACATGAGCGAGGACGTGACGCTCGATCCGGTGCTGCCGTTCTACCGCCTGAACTGGCCGGACGGGACCAATTTCGATTACACCAACGACGACGTGCAGATGCGCGCCGAGATCGAGAAGCTGCATCCCGGCGACTGGGCGGGGTACGAGAAGTTCCTGCAATATTCGGCGGGGGTGTTCCACGAGGGCTATGAGAAGCTCGGCCATGTCGCGTTCCTCGACTTCGGGTCGATGATCAAGGCGGCGCCGGCGCTGGCGAAATACCAGGCGTGGCGGTCGGTCTATTCGATCGTGTCGAGCTTCGTGAAGTCGGAGAAGCTGCGCGAGGCGTTGAGCTTCCATACGCTGCTGGTCGGCGGCAACCCGATGACGACGAGCGCGATCTATGCGCTGATCCACAAGCTGGAGCGTGACGGCGGGGTGTGGTTCGCGCGCGGCGGGACCAACCGGCTGGTGGCGGCGCTGGTGACGCAGTTCGAGCGGCTGGGCGGCGTGTTGCGGCTCGACGATCCGGTGACGTCGATCGAGACCCTGGGCGACCGCGCGACCGGCGTGACGACCGCGAGCGGCTGGTCGGGTCAGGCTGATGCGATCGCGGCGAACAGCGACATCATGCACACGTATCGCGACCTGCTGGCGACGTCGCGGAGTGCGAAGCGGAAGACGGGGTCGCTCGAGCGAAAGAAGTACTCGCCGTCGCTGTTCGTGGTGCATTTCGGGATCAAGGGCACGTGGCCGGGCATCCCGCACCACATGATCCTGTTCGGGCCGCGCTATAAGGGGGCTGCTCGAGGACATTTACGACCACGGCGTGCTGTCGGAAGATTTCTCGCTGTACCTGCATCATCCGACCGTGACCGATCCGTCGCTGGCGCCGGAGGGGCATTCGACCTTCTATGCGCTGGCGCCGGTGCCGCATCTCGGGAAATTCCCGGTGGATTGGGACGAGATCGCGCCGATTTTGGAGAAGCGCATCCTCGACGAGATCGGGCGGCGGTTGATCCCGGACATCCATGAGCGGATCGTGACGAAGTTCTCGTACGCCCCGAAGGATTTCGCGGAGGATCTGAATGCGCATCTCGGGTCGGCGTTCTCGCTGGAGCCGGTGCTGACGCAGAGCGCGTATTTCCGGGTGCATAATCGCGACGAGCATATTCCGAATATGTACTTCGTGGGGGGCTGGGACTCATCCGGGTGCGGGTATCCCGGGGGTTGTCGGGAGCGCGAAGGCTACGGCGGCACTGATGCTCGGCGGACAATAGTCTCAACAAGCTTTTATCGTCTGATAGAGTTATCCGAAACGGTGTGATTGACCTCTGTTATTTGACGATACTTCCTCGGAAGGTCGTGACTAACTCCGTAATGGTGGTATCGAGTGTAGATGCCGGCCGCCATCATTCTAGCATCCCTTTAGACCGGATTTCGGTCAGCAACAGAGGGGATGCATCATGGCTATTACTGTCAAGAGCGTGGACTGGAACGGAATCAGCAGCAACGAGCAGCAGAAGATCCGCGACATCATCGGCAAGAATTTCGACGGACAGACGGTCGAGGTCGGCGAAACGCCCCTGGAGGCAAACGGCGGCAACGCCTGCACGACGGCCTGCTCTATCGCGCAGCAGGCCGCCCAGGCCGCATGTAGCCTCCTGCCTTGGCCTGCGAGCACGGTCTGCAATTTTGCCGCCGAGAAGGCCGGTGATTTTTGTCGGAGCCAGTGCTGAGATAGTATGCGGGTGCCGCGATCGCGGCGGCACCTAAATACTCGAGCCGGGTACCTGCTTGTGACGGGGTATCACATCCCCTAACGCGGGCACATGAAACGTCTTGCTGTGTATTGCGGGTCGGCGACGCCGGCTGATCCTGTCTATATCGAGGGCGCTCGGGCGCTGGGATTGGCTTTTGCCGAGCGGGGGATTGGCCTCGTTTATGGCGGCGGGCGGACCGGGCTCATGGGTGCGATCGCGGATGGGGCGCTTGAGGGCGGCGGCGAGGTGATCGGCGTCATTCCGCAGGCGCTGGTCGATGCGGAGGTCGCGCACCGGGGGCTTACCGAGTTGCACGTCGTCAGCGGCATGCATCAGCGCAAGCAGATGTTTACCGATCTCTCCGACGGGTTCGTGACGATCCCGGGTGGGACGGGGACTATGGACGAGCTGTGGGAGGCGCTGAGCTGGGCGCAGCTTGGGTATCATGCGGATCCGGTCGGGTTGCTCAATACGGCTGGGTATTATGATCACCTGATCGCGTTCTGGGAGAAGATGGGCGAGGTTGGTTTTTGCGGCCGCAGCACCGGGATCTGCTGATCGTGGCGGATACGCTGGACGTGCTGCTCGACCGGATGGAGCGCCACGTGCCGACGCAGCCGATCGTGCGGATGAACGCGTCGGATTTGTGAGCTTGACGGCCCGCTCCAGCACCAGCCGCCATCCCAACGTTCGCCGCCACCCCGGCGGAGGCCGGGGCCCAGTAGGGAAGGTTGCAGTAACGACGCGCAGCGCCAGCCAATTGATGTCCCCCAACTGGGCCCCGGCCTTCGCCGGGGTGGCGCATATAACGGTGGTATCGTGCGAGATGATGACGTGAATCACCCCCTGCCCTCGCGCGAGGCGATCGTTGCTACCGCGCATGAGTCGATCTCGCGGGGGTCGAAGAGTTTTGCCGCTGCCAGCCTGTTGTTCGACAAACCTACGCGCGAGCGGGCTTGGCTATTGTACGCGTGGTGCCGTCGGTGTGACGATATCGCGGATGGGCAGGGATCATGGGCACGGCATGACCGTGGTCGACGACGCTCCGGCGCGGTTGGTGGCGCTGTCGGCGATGACCGAGCAGGCGCTCGCGGGCGAAGTGGTCGGCGAGCCGGCGTTCGATGCGCTGCGGATCTTTGCGGCCGAAACCCGGCTGCCGAAGCGGTTTGCGCGTGATCTGGTCGAGGGATTCGCGCTGGATGCGCGCGAGTGGCGGCCGCGGTCGGAGAACGACCTGTACAAATATTGCTACCATGTCGCGGGTGTCGTCGGGTGCATGATGGCGATCGCGATGGGCGTCGATCCCGACGACGAGGATACGCTCGATCGCGCATGCGACCTGGGGATGGCGTTCCAGCTCGCCAATATCGCGCGCGATGTCGAGGAGGATGACCGGGTCGGGCGGTGCTATCTGCCCGAGGACTGGCTGGTAGAGATGGACTTTCCGCCTGGGCAGCACATGAAGCCGCCGTTCCGCTCGCGCCTCGCGGTGTTGACGAAGCGGATGGCGGATCGGGCGGCGGCGTTCGAGGCTAGCGCGCGGGAGGGGACGCCGGCGCTGTCGTTCCGTTCGGCCTGGGCGGTCTTGTCGGCGGCGGGGATCTATGGGGCGATCGGGCGGACCGTGGCGGCTCGGGGTGAGCATGCGTGGGATCACCGGGTGACGACGTCGGGGATGCAGAAGCTGGGGTTTATCGTGACGGCGGCGCGGGAAGCGGCTCGGCGGGATACGCTGTATCCAAGGACTGTGCGCGATGCTCGGCTGTGGACGCGGCCTCGCTGATTGCCGGCGTCTAGCTTGGTCTCCCGCGAAGGGGGGAGCAGTCTGGGTCCCCGCCTTCGCGGGGAAACAGTCTAGCCCTGTAGCTTAGCCTTGCCGGCCTTCGCCATCAACTGGCCTTGCGCCCGGCAGTTCGCACTGATCATCGGATACGGAACGTCGGTATTCTGCGCCAACTGATCGGGGAGTGCGGCGCGGCACTGGGCCATCGTCTCGTAGCGCGCTGGGATCACGCGCGCCTCGGTGCAGTTCACGTTGCCGTCACCGCAGCCCATGATGGCCATGACGTAGAACAGCGGTTCCATTTCATTCTCCAGTGGATCGCGGTGGCAGGCGACGTGGCCGACATCGGACACGATAACAAAAGCGACGAAGTGGCAGGATTGTTCCCCCAACTGCTTTCGCCGGGGCTTGACTGCGCCTACATCGCATCGATCCATGCCCCCTGATACGTACACCTCCACCCGCGCGGACCAGCCGTTGCTGCCGACGCTCCGCCGTTTCCTGCCGTTCCTGTGGCCGGCGGGGCAGCCCAAGCTGAAGGCGCGGATCGTCGTCGCGATGCTGCTGGTGATCGCGTCGAAGCTGATCCAGGTTTTCGGCGCCGCGTTCACGCTGAAATACGCGGTCGACCGGATGGCAGGGAACGATCGCGGGGCGCTGACGCTCGTCGTGCTGCTGGTGGTCGGGTACGCGGCGTCGCGGTTCGGGACGACGTTGTTCGACAATCTGCGCAATGCGGTGTTCGAGCGCGTCGGGCAGGACGCGTCGCGGCGGCTGGCGGCGCAGGTGTTTCGCCATCTGCATGCGCTGAGCCTCGATTTCCATCTGTCGCGGCGGACGGGTGCGGTCACCAAGGTGGTCGAGCGCGGGACCAAGAGCATCGACACGATGCTGTATTTCCTGCTGTTCAATATCGCGCCGACCGTGTTCGAACTGGTGCTGGTGCTCGGGCTGTTCTGGACCAAGTTCGGCTGGCCGCTGGTCGTCGCGACGGTCGTGATGGTGGTCGGCTATATCGCGTTCACGCGGATGGTGACCGACTGGCGCAATGCGCTGCGGGCGCGGATGAACGACCTCGATACCGGCGCGGTCGCGCATGCGGTGGATTCGCTGCTGAACTTCGAGACGGTCAAGTATTTCGGCGCGGAGGAGCGCGAGGCGCGCCGCTACGACAGCGCGATCACGGCGTATTCCGAGGCGGCGGTGAAGAGCGAGAATTCGCTCGCGTGGCTGAACCTCGGCCAGGCGCTGATCACCAATGTGATGCTGGCGGGGGGCATGGGGTTCGTCGTGTGGCGGTGGAGCCGCGGCGAGGCGTCGGCGGGTGACGTGGTGTTCGTGTCGACGCTGCTGGCGCAGCTGTTCCGGCCGCTCGACCTGCTGGGTATGGTGTACCGGACGATCCGGCAGGGCGCGCTCGACATGGCGGCGATGTTCGACCTGATCGATACGCCCGCGACCGTGGTCGATACGCCGGGTGCGCCTGCGCTGGCGGTGAGCGCGGGGCATGTGCGGTTCGAGGGGGTGTCGTTCGGGTATGACGTTGGGCGGCCGATCTTGCGCGACCTGGAGCTGGACGTGCCGGCCGGATCGACACTGGCCGTGGTCGGGCCGTCGGGGGCGGGCAAGTCGACGCTCGCGCGGTTGCTGTACCGGTTTTACGACCTGACGGGCGGGCGGATTACCGTCGACGGGCAGGATATCGCGCAGGTGCGGCAGGCTTCGTTGCGCGCTGCGATCGGGATCGTGCCGCAGGATACGGTGCTGTTCAACGACACGATCGGGTATAATATCGCCTATGGTCGCGAGGGGGCCGAGATGCCGGAAGTCGAGGTTGCGGCCAAGGGCGCGGCGATCGCCGGGTTCATCGAGCGACAGCCGCTTTGGTATGAGACGCGCGTGGGCGAGCGTGGGTTGAAGCTGTCGGGCGGCGAGAAGCAACGCGTGGCGATCGCGCGGACGCTGTTGAAGAACCCGCCGATTTTGATTTTAGACGAGGCAACGAGCGCGCTGGATAGCCGGACCGAGGCTGAGATCCTCGACACGCTGGAGGCGATCGAGCGCGGGCGCACGACGATCGTGATCGCGCACCGGCTGTCCACGGTGGTTCATGCGGACCAGATCGTCGTGCTGGAGGCGGGGCGGATCGTCGAGAAGGGCACGCACGCGGAGCTGCTGCGGCAGGGTGGCGTGTATGCAGAGATGTGGAACCGGCAGGCGCAGGAGCGGGCCGGGGATGATGAGGGGGGCGTTGGCGGCGGAGTAGGTTACGCAGCCGTACGTGCCCGTTGGCCATGAGCGCGCCCACGACCCGGCCGCGTCGAAGTTGCTCGGCGTTCACCCCGTAAGCAAGTACGGCGGCCGCATTCGAACGGCAGCTTCCGCTTCGATGCTCTCCCGCGAAGGCGGGAGCCCAGCCTGGGTCCCCGCCTTCGCGGGGAAACAATATTGGCGACAGCGTCTTGGAACTCGGGTGTTCCCCCGTCAAACGCCACCCCGGCGAAGGCCGGGGCCCAATTGGGGGACGTTGCTGACGGACGGCAGCGAGTCGTCATTGTCACCTTTCCAATTGGGCCCCGGCCTCCGCCGGGGTGGGTGGTTGGTTGCCGGGTGGAGCGCTAACGGCGAGTAGCGCGGAGTGCACTAACGCTTCTGTTCCCTTGCGAACGCGGGGGGGCCAGGAATGACGGGCGATGGCATTGCTTGATCCTGGGCCCCCGCTTTCGCGAGGGAACGGAAGAAGGAGGGCGGGGGCGGGGGTCGCCGCTATGCTGGGATCGCCGGATCCAGCTCGCGCAACCTTGCCTCGATCGCTTCCGAATATTGGTAGATGTGCGTCAAATCTGACAGCAGATGACGCGTCTCGTCCTTGCCGGCGAACATGCCGAGATACTTGGTCGTGATGCCGTTGAAGTGCATCCGCGCGATCGTCTTGCGGTTGTTGTCGTCCAACAAAATCGCGCAATACGATTTCGCATCGCGGACGATGACGCGTTTCGGGTCGACGAGCCGCGAGGCGATCGCCTGGATGATGTGGAAGCCGGAAATCTCCTCCTGCGTAGTGACGATGCCGTCGCCGTCGGAGGGGTCGTCGGACACGCCCGGCGGCAGGTCCTCGACCGGGCTCGACGCCTTCAGTGCGGACGACAGGCGTTCGTTGACGAAATCGCGGATCAGCGCGGCGATCGCGGGCGCTAGCAGCTTGGCGAACCCGTCCTTGATCGCCGGCGTCAGGCGCCCGCCATGGACGCGTTGCGCCATCATCCGGACGAACTCGTCGGAGGGCTCGGCGAACTCCTTTTCGAGTTCGAGGCGGATCAGCGACTGCGTCTTGAGGTTGCCGGCCTCCTGGACGATCTTGTCGATGTCGAACGCGGCCTTGGTGAACTTCTCGAGCGTGCGGATGTCGGCGGGCTTGATCGCGTCCATCGTGAAGGTGAAGAACGGCTTGTCGTCCATCTTGTTCGGGCGCTCGATGTCCGAATAGAATTGGTAGACGACGCCGTTGGTCAGTACCGCGAGGCGCGCGTCGGTGACGCTGAAATAGCGAAACAATTGCCCGGCGTGGTTGACGTTGAGCTGGACCGACGAGGGCTTGCACTCGATCAGGATTGACACTTTCCCGCCCGCGCAGATCGCGTAGTCGACCTTCTCGCCCTTCTTGGTGCCGATGTCGGCGGTGAATTCGGGGACGACCTCGGACGGGTTGAACACGTCGTAGCCGAGCGACTGGAGGAACGGCATGACGAGTGCGGTCTTCGCGGCCTCTTCGGTCAGCAGGACTTCGCGGTGTTCGATCGTCCGCTTTTGCAGCTCGGCCAGCCTGATGTTCAGTTCCATGCAATTTCCCCCAGTGAACATGCGACGATGTGCGGGGATTTCGCTCTGGTCCATGCCGCGACCGAACAACTTGGCCGGATTTCGATCGAGTCGCCAAAGCGGCGCGACCGGCCTCTTACGACCGATCACGCATTGCGGGGAAGGTGAACGAACCCTAGGTCCGGGGCAATGGCACTCGACCCCCTTCCCGATCTCCAGCGCATCTTCGGCTTTCCTGATTTTCGTGGCGTGCAGCGCGATGTCGTCGACCGGGTGCTCGCGGGGCTGCGGACATTGGCGGTGATGCCGACCGGTGCGGGCAAGTCGCTGTGTTATCAGTTGCCGGCGACAATGCTGGAGGGGACGTGCGTGGTCGTGTCGCCGCTGATCGCGTTGATGCATGACCAGTTGCGGGCCGCTACTGCCGTTGGGATCAAGGCGGCGACTTTGACGTCGGTCGATACCAATCGTGAAGAGACTATCGCGCGGTTTCGGGCGGGCGATCTGGATCTGCTGTATGTCGCGCCGGAGCGGGCTTCGAATGAGAGTTTTCGGAACCTGCTGAGTCAGGCCAAGCTCAGCTTGTTCGCGATCGACGAGGCGCATTGCGTCAGCGAGTGGGGGCATGATTTCCGGCCGGACTATCGGTTGCTGCGGCCTCTGCTCGACAGTTTTCCCGACGTGCCGCGGCTGGCGCTGACGGCGACTGCGGATGCGCATACCCGCGCGGATATCCTCGAGCAGTTGGGGATCTCGCAGGAGGGTTTGATCGTATCGGGGTTCGACCGGCCGAACATCCGCTATGCGATTTCGGGGCGCGACAACGTCAACCGGCAGATCGCGGACATCCTGGAGAAGATCCCGGGGCCGGGGATCGTCTACGCGCAGACGCGGGCGGCGACCGAGAAGCTGGCGGAGGCGCTGGGGCGGAGTGGGCGGCCGACGCGGGCGTATCATGCGGGCCTCGATCCGCAGGTGCGCGCGAAGAACCAGGCGGATTTCGTCGCGAGCGAGGACATGGTGATCTGCGCCACGGTCGCGTTCGGGATGGGAATCGACAAGCCCGACGTGCGGTTCGTGGCGCATGCCGGGCTGCCGAAATCGATCGAGGCCTATTATCAGGAGACCGGGCGCGCGGGGCGTGACGGCGATCCGGCGATCGCGCATCTGTTCTGGGGCGCGGAGGATTTCGCGCGCGCGCGGCAGCGGATCGGCGAGGTCGAGCCGCGAGCGGCAGGCGGGCGAGCGGCAGCGGCTGACCGCGATGGGCGGACTGGTCGAGACGGCCGGGTGCCGGCGGCGGATCCTGCTCAAGCATTTCGGCGAGGAGCGGCTGGAGGATTGCGGCAACTGCGACAATTGCCTCGGCAATGTCGATGCGGTCGACGCGACCGAGACCGCGCGGAAGTTCCTGTCGGCGGTGTTTCGGACCGGGCAGATGTTCGGGGTCGGGTATATCGAGGGCATCCTGACGGGCGTGTCCAGCGAGCGTAGCCTGATGAACGGGCACGAGGCGCTGTCGGTGTACGGGATCGTCGAGGGCGACGAGGTGGCGTTGCTGAAGCCGGTGTCGCGCGCGCTGATGCTGAAGGATGCGCTGCGGACCAATCCGCATGGCGGCCTCGAATTCGGACCGGCGGCGAAGGCTATCCTCAAGGGCGAGGCGGCGGTCTCGATCGTCGTGCCACCGAAGGCGCGAGCGGCGGCGCAAGGGGGCGGTTGGCGCTGTGCCGAACCCGGTCGACGATCCGTTGTTCGAGGCGTTGCGCGTGCGGCGGCGCGATCTGGCGAAGGAAGCGGGCGTTCCGCCGTATGTGATCTTCCACGATTCGGTGTTGCGTGACATTGCGCGGCAGCGGCCGGCGTCGCGTGCCGAGTTGAGCCTGTTATCAGGCATTGGCGCGCGCAAGCTCGACGCCTATGGGGATGCCTTCCTCCAGGTCATCCGCGAGTCCGCATGATACGGCAAATAAACGAAAGTATTTCGGTCGCGCCACAGATCGCGGTCGAGCAAGTCGCGGAAATCGCCGCGGCGGGGTTCAAGACGATCGTCAACAACCGACCTGACGACGAGGATGCGGGGCAGCCTTCGGGTGATGCGATCCGCGCCGCCGCGGAAGCGGCCGGGCTGAAATACGTCTCGATTCCGGTGACGCATGCGGGGTTCTCGCATCCGCAGATTGACGCGATGACGCAGGCGCTGACGGATTCGGACGGGCCCGTGCTGGCCTATTGCCGGTCGGGGACGCGGAGCTGCAATCTGTGGGCGCTGGCGGCGGCGAAGGCAGGGCGCAACCCGAACCTGTTGCTCGCGCAGGCCGAGGACGCCGGGTACGACCTGCGCGGAATCCGACCGATGCTGGACGCGCTCGCAGGGCCGCGATGACGCCTGCCATCGTCGGCGGCATCGTGGCCGTCGTTGTGCTGCTGCTCGCGGGCCTCGCCTGGGTGGTCGTGCGGATGCGGCGGGTCGTGAAGATCGAGACACCGGAAGAGGCGGCGGACGCGGCGCAGGCGCAGCTTCGCGGGTTTGCGGTGGCTGGTGCTGTCGTCGGAGCGGACGGGCAGGGCGCGCTGGCGATCGCGGACGACGGGCGTGTCGCTGCGGTGAAGCGGATCGGCAAGACCCTGACAGTGCGCGAGGTATCGTGGCGGACGGTGCGCGCGACGCATGAGGGCATATTGGTCGAGACCGGTGACAAGGCGCTGGGCGCGGTGATGCTTGCGCAGGTCGACGTCCTCGATATCCGCCGGTTGGCGCCGAAGAGCGTGCGGGTCTAACGAGCCCTACGCGCCACGGTCATTCTGCGGCAGCGGTCCTGACGCTTGCGGAACGTTTCTCGTTTCGACGCGTCGCCGCAGTAGATGAGAACATGGGTCGCCAAGCGCTGGGTGAAAGTCACCGGCATCGTCGTCGTGGCCGTGATGGCCACGGTCATAATCGGGCTCGCCGTGTTCCCCTGGGGATCGCTGAAAGGCGTGATAGAGCGGCAGTTGACCGCGCGCTTCGGGCGGCCGGTGACGATCGGCGGGATCGAGCGCGTCGACGGGTTCGGTTTCTCGCCGACGATCCGCATCACGCAGGTTCGTATTCCGCAGGCGACTTGGGCCGGGACGGGCGATTTCGTGCGGTTGCGCGAGGCGGAGGCGACCTTCTCCGCGCTGTCGCTGTTGAAGGGCGGGTTCGGGCCGCGCGACGTGAAGGCGTCCGGGCTGTACCTGGCGCTGGTGCGTGACAAGCAGGGGCGGACCAACTGGGATCGGCCGGGCAAGGCCAAGAGCGGCGGCAGTTCGAACGACCTGCAGGGTCTCGTCATTCGCGACAGCGTGATCTCGTACCGCGATGCCAAGCAGGGGCGTCAGATCACCGCGCAATTCTCGTCCGATCCGGTTACGGGCATCCGTGCGAACGGCACCGGCACCGTGCGTGGTGCGGCGGTGCGGATCGCCGTCTCGGGGCCGTCGATCGAGCGATCGCAGGGCAAGTCTTGGCCGTTCACCGCGTCGATCGACGGGGACAAGCTGTCGATCTCGGCGAAGGGCGTGATGGACCGGCCGCTCGATACCGATGCGATGACGCTCGACGTAACGGCGCGCGCGACCGACCTGAAGCTGATCGATGCGGTGATCGAGGCAGGGGCTGTTCCGGACGCAGCCGGTGTCGTTCAGCGCGCACGTCCGCCACGATGCGCCGAAATGGGCGATCACGCAGCTGAAGGGCGTGGTCGGGCGGTCCGATTTCGCTGGGCATGTGACGGTCGACAAGCGGGACGGACGGAGCAAGGTGAACGGCGACATCGTCTCGCGCCAGTTCGACTTCGCGGACCTGTCGTCGGACGAGGCGCAGGCGAAGGGGGGCGGCGCTGGAGCGGGCGATCGGGCCGAGGCTGGTGCCGAATACGCGGATCGACATCGGCAAGATCGACAGCACGGATGCCGAGTTCGGGTTCCGCATCCAGCATATCGTCGCCGCGAAGGGCAAGTCGCCGATCGTGTCGGCCAAGGGGACGATCGCGATCGATCACCAGCTGCTGACGCTGGACCAACTGGTCGCGAGGCTGCCGCAGGGAACCGTTACCGGCAAGGTCACGGTCGACCAGCGGGGCGATCGCAAGACGCCGACCGTCGCGATCGACCTGCGGTTGCGGGGTAGCAGCGTGCAGGCGCTGGCGGGCGGGCGCGGCGACTTCAGCGGGAATGTGAGCGCGCGGGTGCGGCTGAAGGGGCCGGGCGAGACGATCCGGGCGGCAGTGGGGAACGCCGATGGCAGCATCGGGTTCGTCGCGCGGGACGGGCAGTTGCCGCAGGGGATCGCGGCGGCGCTGGGGTTCGATGCGGCGCGCGCGTTGCTGGCGAAGGACGGCGAGCGCGCGGGCTTGCGCTGCGTGGTGGTGAAACTCGACGTGACGCGGGGGCGCGGGCGCGTCGATCCGATGATCGTCGATACGACCGCCAGCCAACTGCACGGGCAGGGGAGCGTCGTGTTTCCATCCGAAGCGATCGACATCCGGCTGAGTGGCGCGCCTAAACAACATGCGCTGCTGCAGTTGCCGGGGTCGGCGTACATGACCGGGACGATCCAGCAGCCGCACGTGACGATCCCGCCGGAGGTGAAATCCGTGGGGAATATCTTCAAGGCGATCGGCCGGGCGATCACCGGCAAGCAGGGTCCGACGGCTAGCGATGCGGATTGCGCGGGGTTGGCGTCGCGGGTGCTGCGATAGCATATGAAAAACCCCGCCCCGCTGGGTGCGGGACGGGGTCGGACTTCAGCGATATCGCGGGGATATCAGCGATAGAAGATGTGGTTGCCGATCGAGGCGACCTTGATCGCGCGAACGCTGGGGCGGCGATCGGGGGTGTTGAAGTAAAGCGCCTTGTCGGCCGGGCTGTTCCACGCGTCGGCGAGGGCGACCTTGGCGACGGCAATCGCGGTGCGGTAGGCGGTGCCGGCGTTGATGTTGGGGATCTGGCCACCGCGCACGAAGCTGAACTGGCCGCGCTGCTTGACGACGGCGCAGACGTTGGCGGGGAAACGACCCGACTTGGCGCGATTGATGATGACTTCGGCGACCGCGAGCTGACCGGTCAGCGGCTCACCCTTGGATTCGAAATAGATCGCGCCGGCAAGGCACTGGAGCGCTTCGTCGGCGGCGGCGCTATCCTGCGCGGCAACGGCCTGGGCGAGCGTGTCGAATTCTTCGGCTTCTGCGACGGCAGGGCTGACTGCGGTGTTCTCGGCGTTCGTCTCGACAGGTGCGACGGTGGTGGCAACTGGAGCGATCTGCGGAACATTCTGCGGCGAGAGCGCGTTTAGATTGGCGAGAGCAGTGAGATTGGTGGTCGAGCGATCGATACCGGTTGCCTGACCGGGAGCGCTGTTGCCGAGCAGGCCGGCGAGAGAGAAGGTCATGACCGCGATCGTCGCAGCCCGCTGAAGAATCGTCATTCAAACTTATTCAGATGCGGTTGGACCGCGGAAGCAATCGTACGAGCCGATCGTCCAGGCATCCCCCCGACTGCGTAACTGATCCGGATCGCACCCGTCCCAGCACAACGCCAATCAATGTTGCAATTCCCCTCTATTGGGGGGGCTTTCGAGTCAATCGTCGAGGATCGTTTCAGCGGCGAACCGTTCCGCCGCTGCGATGTCCACCTCGATTACCCAGAGATCCGGGTCGCTTGCGCGGCGCCGACGCCAATATCCGTCGAGATCTTCGAGCGGGGTGGAGTCGATCAGCGCGGTCCGGCCGTCGGGACCGATGTTGCGTTCCAGCAGGCGGGGAGGGGCGCCCTTGTCGACCGCGATGACGAGGATCGCGCCGCCTTGGGGGTCGCCTTTCGCCATTACCGCACCGAAGCCGCCGGCGTCGTTGACGCGCCGCAGCAAAGCGCTGACCAGGATTCCGCTGGGAAGACGTTCGCTCATGCTGCGCTGCGGTAGCCGGGGAGGCCGGCGAGCGCGATCCGCGAGCGCATGAACGTGCCGGTGCCTCTTGCCGCTTCTTCGCCGTCCGCGTCGATCAGCCGGGCGTCCGCGACGAACACGCGTCGCTTGCCGCTGATCCAGCGTCCCTCGGCGATCACGGGACCGATCTTCAGCGGGCGCGTGAGCAGCAGGTTGAACGCGGTGGTGAGCAGGAAGCGGTCGGTCACCAGGCTGTTGCAGGCGTAGAAAGCGGCGTCGTCGAGCATCTTGAAATAGCTCGTGCCGTGCGCGGCGCCGCCGGCGTGGTAGTGGCGCTCGTCGATCGTGAAATGGATGCGCGCGACGCCGGCTTCGGGGATTTCGAGTGAGGAGTCGAAGAAGCGATTGATCGGGGCTTGGGCGTAGAGAGACTCTAGTGCGCGGAAATGCGCGTCTGCGCCTGCTGAGCTAGCGGCCGACTCAGGCTGCATCGCGGACCTCGTCGGCGGTGAACAGCGCGTAGACCGCGTCGGGCGAACCCCCGCCGCGCAGCTTCTCGAGGAATGCCTTGTCGCGCAGGCGTCGCGAGACGCGGGCAAGCGCCTTCAGATGGACCGCGCCGGCATCGGTGGGGGAGAGCAGCATGAAGACGAGATCGACGGGGAGATCGTCGACCGCCTGGAAATCGACAGGCTCTGCCAGCCGCGCGAACACGCCGGTTACCTGCGCGAGCCCTTCGAGCTTGGCGTGCGGGATCGCGACGCCGCCGCCGAATCCGGTCGAGCCGAGCTTCTCGCGCGCAGCCAACCGGTCGGCGATCATCTTGGGGTCTGCATCGAGTATCTCAGACGCGACCGTGGCGAGATGCTGGAACACTGCCTTCTTGTTTTTGGCGATCACGCCCGTCTGCACTGCGTCGGGACGCAGCATGTCACTGAAATCGGTCATGGTGTTCAATGTCTCAAGCGCCCCCGCGCGCGTCCGCCTTAGCGGGTTGCACGGGGGCGTAAAGGCGCGGCCTTGAGACCCGCGCCTTTATGGACCCTTCTTTATTGGGCCGGGGTGGCCGGCTGCTCGCTGTGGCTCGACCCAACCGATCGTGCCATCGCCGCGACGGTAGACCATGTTGTGCGCGCCGGTGCCCGCATTCATGAAGAGCAACGCGGCGGTGTTGCGCAGATCGAGCATCATCACCGCGTCAGACACGCTGGCCTCGGGGATATCGACGCGCGTCTCGGCGATGATCAGCGGTGCGTCCGCGACATCGTCTTCCTCGATGCTTTCCTGGAACAGCGTGTAGCCGGCATTGTCATAGCCATTGCTCTCGGCAATCGCGACCGCTTCGCCGGCATGGCGATCCTTCAGGCGGCGCATGTAGCGGCGGAGCTGAGTCTCGATCTTGGCGGCGGCGGCATCGAACGCGGCGCGCGCATCATACGCATCGCCATGCCCCTTGATTACGAGGCCCTTCATCACGTGCGAGACGATGTCGCATTTGAAGCCGGCGTCGTGCGGGCCCTTGCCGAACGTGACTTCCGCCGAGATGGCGCGCGAGAAATACTTGTCGGCGATACCCTGGAGTCGGTCTTCCACGTGGCTGTTGAGTGCTTCGCCAGTGTCAACCTGATGACCAGAAATCCGGATATCCATTGTCGTCTCCTTAACGGCGTTACAGTCTTCGGGCGGTCCTATTGGCTCCGCCCTGCCAGCGTCATCCGGACGCCACGGCCCCCCCAGATCGGATCCTTGATCCCCTTCATAAACGCAGCATGGGCCGCAAGGTCTCCCTCGCTCACCGCGAAAACGCGGGCAGGGCGAACGACCCGAGGCGGCTGTGCGACGATCGGAGTCGACGCGGTGCTGCCGGTATCGCCGAGCAGGCCGAGACCGATCTGGCGACCGCCCATCAGCTCGACATAGACCTGCGCGAGCAACTGCGCGTCGAGCAGCGCGCCGTGCAGGACGCGGTGGCTGCGATCGATGCCGAAGCGCGAGCAGAGTGCGTCGAGCGAATGCTTGGCGCCGGGGTGGCGGCTGCGCGCGATCTGCAGCGTGTCGACCATCCGCTTCATGTGGATGATCTGGCGGCCGCACTTGGTCAGCTCGCCGTTGAGGAACGAGAAGTCGAAGCCGGCATTGTGCGCGATCATCGGCGCGTCGCCGACGAATTCGAGCAGGTCCTCGACCGCGTCGGCGAACTTCGGCTTGTCGGAGAGGAACTGCGCGCTCAACCCGTGGACGTTGAACGCCTCGACCGGCATGTCGCGCTCGGGGTGGTAATAGGCGTGGAAGGTGCGACCGGTCTCGACCCGGTTGAGCATCTCGACGCAGCCGATTTCGACCATGCGGTCGCCGCCGGAAAAACTGAGCCCGGTGGTTTCGGTATCGAAGACGATCTCACGCATCCCGATGGTATCGGCTCAGATTTCCAAGGATGCAAGCACCGCCCGGACTTGCGCGCGTGTTGCGTCGAAGCTGGTGTCGGTGTTGATGACGTGATCGGCGCGGGCCCGTTTCTCGGCGTCGGGAGTCTGGCGCGCGAGGATCGCGGCGAACTTCTCCGCGCTCATGCCCGGGCGGGCGAGGACGCGGGCGCGTTGGACGTCGGGGGCGGCGGAGACGACGACGATCACGTCGACATTGCGATCGCCGCCGGTCTCGAACAGCAGGGGGACGTCGAAGACGACTCGCTCGCCGGCGTGCTGGGCGAGGAAGGCGGCGCGTTCTTCGCCGACGGCGGGGTGGACGATTGCTTCAAGGCGCTTGATCGCGGCGTCATCGCCAAAGACCGCCGCGCCGAGTTTCGCGCGATCGACTGCGCCGTTGGTTGTAGTACCGGGGAAGGCGGTTTCGATCGCGGGGACCAGTCGCCCGCCGACACCTTGCAAGCGGTGGACGGTCGCGTCGGCGTCGAACACGGGAACGGCTTCGTCAGCGAACATCGCGGCGACGGCCGACTTGCCCATGCCGATCGAGCCGGTGAGGCCGATGATCATTTCATCAGCAACGCGCGGAGTTCGTCGTCGCGATCGCGCGGTGGTTCCACGTGGAACAATATCTCGAACGCGACGGCGGCTTGCCCGATCAGCATCTCCAAGCCATCGACGGTTTCGAGATCGCGCGCGCGTGCCGTTTTGAGCAGACCGGTTTCGAGCGGGGGAGTAGACGATGTCGTAGACCAGCGAGTCGGGTTCGAGCGCGCCGAGATCGATATCGAGGGGAGGCTGGCCGGCCATGCCGAGTACGCTGGCGTTGACGAGCAGTCGCGAGGGCGGTGCGGCAGGGCCGATCGGGAGCGCCTGACCCTTGAGGCCGAAGGTCGACAGCAAAGCAGCGCCCTTGAGCGGATTGCGGTTGAGGATGGTGACGGGGCCGACGCCCATTCGCGACAGTGCGAACAGGATCGCGCGGGCAGCACCGCCTGCGCCGATCACCGTGACGGGCTGGCCGGCGATGTCGAGATCGTCGATCGGTGCCCAGAAACCGGCAGCGTCGGTGTTGGTGCCGATGCAGTCGCCCGCCTGGTTGCGGAACACGGTGTTGATCGCGCCGATCGTTCCGCGGACGTTGCCGGGATCGGAGACGTGGTCGAGTGCGGCGAGCTTATGCGGCATCGTGATGTTGCAGCCGCGCCAGGCTGGGTCGGCTTTCCGCTCGGCGAAGTAGGCGGGGAGTTCGTCGGCAGTGACGTGTTTGTGGCGATACTCGGCGTCGATCCTGAGCGCTTCGAGCCAGAAACCATGGATCAGCGGCGATTTCGACTGTGCGATCGGATCGCCGATCACTTCTGCATAGGGACGGGTCATTCGAAGCTCCGTGTTCCCCGCGAAGGCGGGGATCCAGTCTGGGCACCCGTCTTTGCGGGTGAACGGGATTTAGTCTAGCTCGGGCGGATTGCCATGTGCGACGGTCCATTCAATCCTCCCCCGCAAGGGGGAGGTGTCGCCGAAGGTGACGGAGGGGGAGGACACGGAACGCGGGTTTCGCATGCCTCCCCCTCCGTCTGGCAAGAGCCAGCCACCTCCCCCTGGCGGGGGAGGATTACGTGCGCCCTCCCGTTTTTAGATTACGCCGGCAGCTCGCCGCGCACGCGGAGGAAGTCGAGGACGTTGAGCAGCGGCATGCCGAGTACCGTGAACTGGCTGCCCTCGATCTTGGCGAACAGCTGCGCGCCGGGACCTTCGATGCGGTAGCAGCCGACGCAGCCCGAGATCGCGGGCCATTCCGGCGTCGAGATAGGTTTCGATGAACGCGTCGGACAGCGGGCGAACGTGCATCTTCGCGCGCTCGACATGGCGCCAGATCGCCTGGCCGTTCTCGGCGACGACCGCGGCGCTCCAGAGGTCGTGGCGCTTACCGGACATCAGCCGCAGGTGTGCCGCCGCGTCGGCGCGGTCGACGGGCTTGTCGAGGATGCTGCCGTCTTCCAGCGCGACCAGCGAGTCACTGCCGAGGACGAGATAGCCGGGCATCCGCGCGGATACCTTGAGTGCCTTCAGTTCGGCCAACGCATCGGCGAGATCGCGCGGGGTCAGGTCGCGTAGCGCTGCCTTGGCCGCATCCTCGTCGACACCGGCGAAGGTCGCCTCGAACGGTACGCCGGCGGCGGTCAGCATCGCGCGACGCGAGACGCTTTGCGAGGCGAGGATCAGGCTCATGATTCGACCTTCGGAGCGGCGTCGGCGCGGCGTTGGTTGCACAAGGCGATGATCGCCGCCGCGGTTTCCTCGATCGAGCGCCTGGTGACGTCGATCACCGGCCAGCCATTGTCGGCGAACATCCGGCGCGCGAAGGCGAGTTCGCGCATCACCGCTTCTTCCTCGACATACGACGTGTCGGGCTGTTGGTTGAGCGACAGCAGGCGGTTGCGGCGGACCTGGATCAGCCGGTCCGCACTGGTCGTGAGGCCGACGATCAGCGGGTTGGCGAGCTTGTAGAGGTTCAGGGGTGGTGGGCTTTCCACGACGATCGGGATGTTCGCGGTCTTGTAGCCGCGGTTGGCGAGATAGATCGAGGTGGGCGTCTTCGATGAACGCGATACGCCCGCCAGGACGATATCGGCCTCTTCCCATTCTTCCGAGGCGATCCCGTCGTCATGCGCGATCGTCCACTGGATAGCATCGACGCGCGCGAAATAGGCCGCATCGAGGACGTGCTGGCGGCCCGGCCGTGCCTTCGCCTGCTGCCCGAGCAACCCGGAAAGTGCGTCGTTCACGGGGTCTAGCGGCGCCACCGCAGGCAGCCCGAGCGCAAGGCACCTTTGCTCCAGGATGCGCCGCGTCGCGGGGTTCACCAGCGTGAACACCACCAGCCCCGGGTTCTGCGCGATCTCCTGGAGGATGCGTTCGAGATGCGCTTCGGTGCGGACCATCGGCCAGAAGTGGCGGACCGTCTCGACGTCGTCATATTGCGCCAACGCCGCCTTCGCGATGTTCTCCAGCGTCTCGCCGGTCGAGTCCGACAGCAGGTGAAGGTGGAGCCGGATCATCGGCATTTTGTCCCCAGCGACGGGGTCCCTGGGCGTGAATCTGTGGATAACATGGGGAGAAGGGCTAGCGTAACTCATCCCCCTCGCCAAGCGACCGGTGTGCCGTGGATAACACCCATTCTATCCACACGCCCGCGCACAGGGGCGGAATTTATCCACAGGCTGTGGGTAACGGGGAGCCTTGAATCGAATCAGCGCGTTTGTGGGCGTGCCAAGGGGTCAAGCTGTTGGCATTTCCGGGATCACCGCATAAGTCCCGGGTTCAACCGCCCAACCACTGCAACAACCTATTTCTAGAATCTTCTTATAGTAGAAGAAGGGTGCTCCGCTGACCGATCCGACCCCCAATACGCCTGCCTTCAAGCCGCTCCTGGCGACCCTTCGCGGGGAGCGTCAGGCCGTGCCGCCGCTGTGGCTCATGCGGCAGGCGGGGCGGTATCTTCCGGAGTATCGCGAACTCCGCGCGGAGAAGGGCGGCTTCCTTGCACTCGCGACCGATCCCGAAGCCGCAGCCGAAGTGACACTGCAGCCGATCCGCCGGTTCCGGTTCGACGGCTCGATCCTGTTCTCGGACATCCTGATGATCCCGTGGGCGCTCGGGCAGGATCTGAGCTTCGGGGTCGGCGAGGGGCCACGGCTCGAGCCGGCGCTGGTCGATCATGCGCTCGATCGATTGCAGCCGGTGATGGGGCGGCTGGAGCCGGTCTACGGCACCGTAGCGAAGGTCGCCGCTGCCTTGCCGCCCGAGACGACGTTCCTGGGCTTTGCGGGGTCTCCCTGGACGGTCGCAACCTATATGGTGGCGGGGAAGGGGAGCAAGGATCAGTCGGAGACCCGGCGTTTCGCGTATCGCGACCCGGAGGCATTTGGTGCGATCATCGACGCGATCGCTGACAACACCGTCGAGTATCTCGCGCGGCAGGTCGGGGCGGGCGTCGACGTGGTGCAGCTATTCGACAGCTGGTCGGGCTCGCTGTCACCCGCACAGTTCGAGCGCTGGGTGGTCGCGCCGACCGCGTCGATCGTCGAGCGCCTGCACGCGCGTTGCCCCGGCGTGCCGATCATCGGCTTTCCGAAGGGGGCAGGGGGGCAAGCTTCCGGCTTACGCGCGCGAGACCGGCGTCGATGCGATCGGGCTGGACGAGACGGTCGATCCGGTTTGGGCGCACGCCTCGCTGCCGGCGGACATGCCGGTGCAGGGCAACCTCGATCCGCTGGCGCTGATCGCGGGCGGGGCGGATCTCGACGCGGCGATCGACCGGATCCTGGCGGCGTTCGTCGAGCGTCCGCACGTCTTCAATCTCGGCCACGGCATCCTGCCCGACACGCCCATCGCGCATGTCGAGCAGCTGATCGCCCGCGTAAGGAGCACGACATGAGCGGATTTCTCGGCGCTGCGTATGACTGGGTGAAGGCGGCGCATCTGATCTTCGTGATCTTCTGGATGGCGGGGCTGTTCATGCTGCCGCGGTACCTCGTGTATCATCAGGAGGCGCTGGCGGCGGGCAACACGAGCGAGGCGGCGAACTGGGTCGAGCGCGAGAGCAAGATCCGCCACATCATCCTGACGCCGGCGATGATCGTCGTCTGGGTGCTGGGGATCGCGCTGGCGTTGAACCTTGGGCTGGCGGACGGCGCGCCGGGGCTGGGGTGGCTGCACCTGAAGCTCGCTCTGGTGTTCCTGCTGACGGGATATCACGGCTGGGCGGTCGGCTATGCGAAGAAGCTCGCCTCGGGGAAGCCGACGTTGGCGGGTAAGCAGTTGCGGATGCTCAACGAGGTGCCTGCGCTGGCGGTGACGCTGATCGTCGTGCTGGTGATCGTTAAGCCGTTCTGACTTCCTGATCCTCCCCGCCAGGGGGAGGTGTCGCCGAAAGTGACGGAGGGGGGAGGCACAAGCAACAACCGTTGTCCTTTCCTCCCCCCTCCGTCTGGCAAGTGCCAGCCACCTCCCCCTGGCGGGGGAGGATTGGAGTTCCCGTCTCCGCTTGACTAACCCGCCCCCCAATTCTAACCCCTTCTCCCAACACGGCCTCCTGGCGTCCTGCCCGGTCGTGTCTTGCCAGACTCGTCTCGCCCAGTTCCGCTTCCCAAGCGCACCGCCGACCGAGCGTTCTCCCGTTGATTGCTATCCGGAAATCCCCATGCATCTCAAAGACCTGAAGAAAAAGAAACCCGCCGAGCTGGTCCAGCTGGCCGAGGAACTGGGGGGTCGAGAGCGCCTCGACGCTGCGCAAGCAGGACCTGCTGTTCGCGATCCTGAAGGTCCAGGCGGACAATGGCGACCAGATCATGGGGCTCGGCACGATCGAAGTGCTGCCCGACGGCTTTGGCTTCCTGCGCTCGCCAGAATCGAACTATCTCGCTGGTCCCGACGACATCTACATCTCACCGAACCAGGTCCGGAAGTTCGGCCTGCGCACCGGTGACACGGTCGAGGGCGAGATCCGCGGGCCGAAGGATGGCGAACGCTATTTCTCGCTGGTGAAGCTCACGGCCGTCAATTTCGACGATCCCGATGTCGTCCGCCACCGCGTCAATTTCGACAACCTCACGCCGCTCTACCCCGAGAGCAAGCTGACGCTCGATCCCGCCGACCCGACCGTCAAGGACAAGTCGGCGCGCGTGATCGACATCGTCTCGCCGCAGGGCAAGGGCCAGCGCACGCTGATCGTCGCACCGCCCCGCGTCGGCAAGACGGTCATGTTGCAGAACATGGCCAAGGCGATCACCGACAACCACCCCGAGGTGTTCCTGATCGTCCTGCTGATCGACGAGCGCCCCGAGGAAGTCACCGACATGCAGCGCAGCGTGAAGGGCGAGGTGGTCAGCTCGACCTTCGACGAACCCGCGCAGCGCCACGTCCAGGTCGCTGAAATGGTGATCGAAAAGGCCAAGCGCCTGGTCGAGCACAAGAAGGACGTCGTGATCCTGCTCGACTCGATCACGCGTCTGGGTCGTGCCTACAACACCGTCGTGCCGTCGTCGGGCAAGGTCCTGACCGGCGGTGTCGACGCGAACGCGCTGCAGCGTCCGAAGCGCTTCTTCGGTGCCGCGCGCAACATCGAGGAGGGGCGGTTCGCTCTCGATCATCGCCACCGCGCTGATCGATACGGGCAGCCGCATGGACGAGGTGATCTTCGAGGAGTTCAAGGGCACCGGCAACTCGGAAATCGTGCTGGATCGCAAGGTTGCGGACAAGCGCATCTTCCCGGCGCTCGACGTCGGCAAGTCGGGTACCCGCAAGGGAAGAGCTGCTGGTCGACAAGGCCAAGCTCAGCAAGATGTGGGTCCTACGCCGCATCCTGATGCAGATGGGCACGATCGACGCGATGGAGTTCCTGCTCGACAAGATGAAGGATTCGAAGACCAACGAGAATTTCTTCGATTCCATGAATCAATAACCGAGTGCGGCCTGCTGCAAGCTGCAGCAGGACTCGCGCCGGTTCGGCCGGCGGGGCGTAAGCTCCGACCGACGACATGGGCTTTGCCCATGTCCGGCCAAGCAGACCAAAGCGGCACGCGAGAGCAATGGCTTTCGCGTGCCGTTTCGCTATTAAACGCCCTATAATCCGTCACCATCGCTCGCCGCTGGTGACTCACGTCACCGGGAGCTGACATCTTGAGTATCATCGCCATGCTGGCCGCCGCCGCATCGAGCACAGCGGGCCCCGGCTCGCCGCTGGAAATCTGGCAGCATATCGTCGCAGATTTCTCCAACCTGGGCGACCCGAAGGCGCTCGCCGCGTTCGGATCGGTCCTGATGATCGATCTCGTCCTCGCCGGCGACAACGCGATCGTCGTCGGCGCACTCGCTGCCGGACTGCCGACCGACCAGCGCAAGAAGGTCATCCTGATCGGCATCGGCGCCGCGCTGGTGCTGCGCATCTTCTTCGCGCTGATCGTGACGTGGCTGATGGGGATCGTCGGCCTGATCTTCGCAGGCGGTCTGCTCCTGCTATGGGTCAGCTGGAAGTTCTGGCGCGAAATCCGCGAGGGCGCGGAAAACGCCGGCTCCGAGGAGATCGAGGGCGACGAGCGCTCGGGTATTCGCTCCTCGAAGGGCTTTGCGAGCGCGGCCTGGGCCGTCGCCGTCGCCGACGTCTCGATGAGCCTCGACAACGTCCTGGCGGTCGCCGGTGCGGCACGCGAGCATCCCGGCATCCTCGTCATCGGCCTGCTGCTGTCGGTCGCGATGATGGGCCTCGCCGCGAACTACATCGCGCGTGTCATCAACAAGTACCGCTGGATCGCGTATATCGGCCTCGCGGTGATCCTCGTGGTCGCGCTGAAGATGATCTACGAAGGCTGGGTCGGCACCGGCGAGACGCTCGGGATCATCTCGCTGCTGCGCTGATCGCGGTGCGAGTGGGATAAGGAAAAGGCCTCGCCGGGATCGTCCGGCGAGGCCTTTTTCATGTCTGTCGTCAGCACCCCGTCACCCGGAACAGGGGTGACGGGTAGGGCGTGGTTAGCCCAAATTCTCCGCGAAGAACTTTGCCGTTCGCTCGTCCGCCAGCTTGGCCGACGCATCCGAGCGGCGCTCGCCGAACTCGGTCGCGAAGCCGTGGTCCTCGCCCGCGTAATCGTAGATCGTCACCTTGGGGTGATCGTCTAGCCCGGCGTGCATTGCCGCCTGCGCATCCTTGTCGACGAAGTGATCTTCCTCCGGCACGTGCAACAGCACCGGGTGTGCGATCGCGTGCTTTTCGCCAAGCAGGCCGTCGATCCCGACGCCGTAATAGCCGACGCTGGCATCGACGTCGGTCCGTGCCGCGGTCATGAACGCCAGGCGCCCGCCGAGGCAGTAGCCGACCACGCCGACCTTGGCGCCGTCACCAAGCTCGCTGCGGGCGGCGCGGATGCTCGCTTCGATATCGGCGATACCCTTGTCCTGGTCGAACTGGCCCATCAGTTCGAGCGCACGGTCGAACTCGGGCTTGATGTCCGGGTCGAGCTCGATGCCGGGCTCGAGGCGCCAGAACAGGTCGGGGGGCGATCGCGAGATAGCCAGCCTCGGCGAGCGTATCGCACTTGCGGCGGATCCCGGCGTTCACGCCGAAGATCTCCTGGATCACGACGATCGCGGCCTTTGGCGTGCCTGCCGGAGTCGCGCGATACGCGGTGAATTCGCCATCGCCCGCGAGCGTGGCGATCTTTGCAGTGTTCGTCATAACAGTCCTCCTTGCGGCCGCTCGTGGTCGAGCAGCCGGGATTTGGTGATCGGGCCTTCCCCCGCGGAGTACGCACCAAGCGCTCCGCCGGCTCCAAGGATTCGGTGGCAGGGGACGATGATCGGAAAGGGATTGCGCGCACATGCCTGGCCGATCGCGCGCGGGCTCGATCCGATTGCCTTGGCAAGCGCGCCGTAGCTGGCCGTGGTGCCGTAGGCGATGTCGACGATCGCTTGGCGAAGGTCGGCACCGCGCGGGGTGGGGGAGAGCGCGAGGGGCAGGTCGAACACGGTCAGCCGTCCGGCGAAATACGCGTCGATCTGGCGGAGTGCTTCCAGGATCGCGGGGGCATCGCTGGTCGAACCATCCTCGACGCCGATATCGATCGCGTCGATCCGGTCCCCGGTGCCGGTCACGCGGACCAGACCGATAGGCGTTGCGATCGAGGCGGCATCGCGCGCATACATTCCCCCGCTATGCAGCGCCGCGATGGACCGCTCAAGCGTCATCGAGGGTGCGTCACATGAAGATGAATATCGAGATCGAATGCACGCCCGAGGAAGCGCGTCGCGCGGTCGGGCTGCCCGACCTGACGCCGATCCACGACCGCTATATCGCAATGATGATGGAGGCTATTCCGGACGGCCAGATGAAGCCGGAGATGCTCGAATCGATGATGCGCGGGTGGCAGCCGATGGGCGAGGCGGGGATGGCGATGTGGAAGCGCCTGTTCGACAGCGCGACGAAAAGCGGCTGAGTTTCCCGTGAAGACGATTTTCGCGGTATCGAGCGGACGGCCGCCAGCGGCGATCGCCGTCGTCCGGGTGAGCGGCCCTCAGGCGTTCGCTGCGGCCGAGATGCTGGCAGGACCATTTCCGGCGCCGCGCCATGCTAGCCTCCGGGGACTGCGGGACACCGATGGCGCGCTTCTCGATCGCGCGTTGGTGATCGTGTTTCCGGGGCCGGTGACGGCGACGGGCGAAGACCTGGTCGAGTTTCATTGCCACGGTGGTCGCGCGGTGATCGCGGCGGTCGAGCGGGCGTTGTCGGTAATGCCCGGCCTTCGTCATGCTGAGCCGGGTGAGTTCACCCGTCGCGCACTGACCAATGGTCGCATCGACCTGACCGAGGCGGAGGGGCTCGCCGACCTTCTCGAAGCGGAGACCGAGGGCCAGCGCGTCGCGGCGATGACGGCGGCCGAGGGGCGGGTGAGCCAGGCCGTCCGCAGTTGGATGGACTCGGTGGCGATGCTGTCCGCGCGGGTCGAGGCGATGCTCGACTTCGCCGACGAGGACGACGTCGCGAGCGATACCGCGGCGTTCGATGCGATCGTCTCGGAGATCGCTGCGCTCGCGGCGCAGATCGAAGCGGTGGTCGACGCCCCGCCGGTCGAGCGGCTGAAGGACGGGCTGCGCGTGGTCATCGGTGGTCCTCCCAACAGCGGCAAGTCGACGCTGCTCAACCTGCTCGGCGAGCGCGATGCGGCGATCGTCTCGCCGATCTCGGGAACGACACGCGACCGGATCGACGTGCCGGTGACGCGGAACGGTGTCGCATATGTGCTCACCGACACTGCCGGTTTGATCGACACGCTGGACCCGATCGAGGCGATCGGTGTCACCCGTGCGGAAGGTGCGCTCGCCGCGGCGGACATCGTGATGTGGCTGGCCGATACCGCGCCGCCCCGCGCCGATGCGATCTGGATTCATGCGCGTGCCGATCTGCCGGGGCGAGGGGATATGCCCGCCGACCGGACATTGGCGGTCTCGCAGACCGACCGGGAATCGCTCGATGCCCTTTGGGGGTGAACTGCATCGGCGAGCGATTGCGATGCTGCCGCGTGGCGATGAGATCGCATTGAAGCAGTACCAGCGCCAGCAGTGCGCCGCGGCGGTCGAGGCTCTGCGGTATCGAAGTTCGGACGCGCTTATCGTCGCGGAACACCTTCGACAGGCCCGCGCGATCCTTACTGGCGTGCTTGGGCTCGATGCCACCGGAGAGATGCTCGACGCGCTGTTCGGACGTTTCTGCATCGGGAAGTGATGTTCCACGTGGAACATCTTTGACGCATCGGTCGCGGCGTTCTACGGCCGTGACATGTTCGATGTAGTGGTGGTTGGCGGTGGCCATGCCGGAACCGAAGCCGCAGCCGCGGCGGCGCGGAGGGGGCGCGCGTACCGCGCTCGTGTCGTTCGACGCGCGGCATATTGGCGCGATGTCGTGTAATCCGGCGATCGGTGGGCTCGGAAAAGGGCACATGGTTCGCGAGGTCGATGCGTTCGATGGGCTGATCGCGCGAGCGGCCGATGCTGCCGCGATCCATTATCGGATGCTCAATCGTAGCAAGGGTTCGGCGGTGCAGGGGCCTCGGATCCAGGCCGATCGGCGTCTCTATTCCGGTGCGATCCAGACAATGCTTGCGGCCACCGAAGGGCTGTCGATCGTCGAGGGCGAGGCGACGGCGTTGCATTTCGACGGTGATCGCGTGGCGGGTGTCGTGCTGGCGGATGGCGCGATCGTGTCGGCACGAGCGGTCGTGCTGGCGACCGGCACGTTCCTAGGCGGACGTATCTTCCGGGGTGACGATCGCGAGGAAGGGGGGCCGGATCGGCGAGCGGGCGGCCAAGCCACTTGCGGACCAGCTGCGCGGGCGCGACCTGCCGATGGCGCGGTTGAAGACGGGGACGCCACCGCGGCTCGATGGGCGCACGATCGACTGGGGTGCGCTTGCCGAGCAGCCGTCGGACCTCGATCCCTGGACGATGTCGCCGATGACTCGCGCGCGTCCGCTGCCCCAGATCGCCTGTGCTATCACGCGGACGACCGATCGGACTCACGCGATCATCCGCGAGGCGTTCCATCGGTCGCCGCTGTTCACCGGTGCGATCGAGGCGGCGGGGCCGCGTTACTGTCCGTCGATCGAGGACAAGGTCCATCGGTTCGGCGACCGCGACGGGCATCAGGTTTTCCTCGAACCCGAGGGGGCTTGATGACGCGACGGTCTATCCGAACGGGTTGTCGACGTCGCTGCCGGTCGAGGTTCAGGCGGCGATGCTGGCGAGCATTCCCGGGCTCGAGCGCGTGGCGATGACCATGCCGGGTTATGCGGTCGAGTATGATTATATCGATCCGCGTGCGCTCGATACGCGGTTGGCGCTGGGTGCGATCGAGGGCGTGTTTTGCGCGGGGCAGATCAATGGCACGACCGGGTATGAGGAAGCAGCGGGGCAGGGGCTTGTCGCGGGGCTCAATGCAGCGTCGTATGCGTGCGACCTCGCGCCGGTGATCCTCGATCGTGCGTCGAGCTATCTCGGGGTGATGATCGACGACCTCACGCTGCAAGGGGGTGACCGAGCCGTATCGGATGCTGACCGCACGTGCCGAGTTCCGCCTGTCGTTGCGTGCGGACAATGCCGAGACGCGGCTGGGCTGGATTGCGGAGGCCGCTGGGTGCCTTGGACCCGAGCGGTTAGCACATCAGCATGCACTGGCCGAAGACCGTGCCCGCTTCCGGTCGGCGCTCGATTGTGAGCGGACTGCTACCGAGGTTGCCGATCAGGGCGTTGCGATCGGTCGAGATGGTGCCCGGCGGACTGCGTTCGACTGGCTCCGGTTCGAGGGCGTGACGCTCTCGCATGTCGCACCGGATGCGGCGGTGGGGATCCCGGCGGCGGTCGTTGACGAAGTGTTAGAGGACGCGCGCTACGCTCCGTATATCGAGCGGCAGGCGCAGGAGGTCGCGCGGTTGCGGGCCGACGAGGCGATCCGTTTGCCGGAGGACCTCGCCTATGACCGCGTGCCTGGTCTTTCGAACGAGATGATCGATCGCCTGAGCGCGGCGCGGCCGACCTCGCTGGCGGCAGCGGCGCGGGTGCGGGGGATCACCCCGGCGGCTCTGTCGGCTGTTCTATTGCATACGAAACGAGTGCCAGCATGACCGAAGACGAAGCGCAGAGCTGGACGACCGAGCGGTTCGGGGCGGAGGCGACCGAGCGCTTGACCGCGTTCGTGGCGATGGTGGTCGAGGAAGCGCCGCACCAGAATCTGATCGCGCCGTCGACGATTCCGACCATTTGGGATCGGCATGTGGTGGACTCGCTCCAGCTCGTCGCGCTCGCAGGGGCGGACAGCTCGTCGAAACGGTGGCTCGATATCGGCACTGGCGGGGGTTTCCCGGTATGGTCGTTGCCCTGGTTCGCGAGGGGCCGGTCGATCTGGTCGAGCCCCGGCGCCGGCGTGCGGACTTTCTCCAGCTTTGTGTCGCTCGGCTCGGCCTTGGTGAACAGGTGCGCGTTCATGCCTCCAAGGTGGAGAATGCCGCAGCCGACGCTTCGATCATTTCCGCCCGAGCGGTCGCGTCGCTGCAAAACCTTTTGCGTGGCGCGGCGCACTGCGCCACAACGGAGACGCGGTGGTTGCTTCCTCGGGGGCGTTTCGACGAGGAGGAGCTGGCCGCGCTCAAGCAGCATTGGCGGTTTATGTTCCACGTGGAACAAAGCGTCACGAACCCGGAGTCGTCGATCGTGGTTCTGGATCGGGTAAGCGCGCGATGATCACCATCGCGGTCGCCAATCAAAAGGGTGGGGTGGGCAAGACCACCAGCGCCATCAACCTCGCGACCGCGCTGGCCGCCACGGGCATGCGTGTGCTGTTGGTCGATCTCGATCCGCAGGGCAATGCGTCGACCGGGCTTGGCATCGGCCATTCGCAGCGCGAGCGGTCGAGCTATGACGTGCTGGTCGGCGAAACGTCGATCGAGGAAGCGGTGGTGCATACGCGCGTGCCGCGGCTCGATATCGTCCCGGCGACGGTCGACCTGTCAGGCGCGGAGATCGAGCTGGTCGATTTCGACGCGCGTACGCACCGTCTCGATCGTGCGGTGAAGGCGGCGCAGGGGCCGTGGGATATCGCGCTGATCGATTGCCCGCCGTCGCTGGGGCTGCTGACGATCAACGCGATGGTCGCGGCGGACTCGCTGCTGGTGCCGCTGCAATGCGAGTTTTTCGCGCTTGAGGGGTTGTCGCAGTTGTTGAGTACGGTCGAGCGCATCCGCCAGCGGTTCAATCCTGGTCTGTCGATCCTGGGGGGTAGCGCTGACGATGTTCGATCGGCGTAACCGGCTCACCGACCAGGTCTCGGCGGACGTTCGCGCTGTGTTGGGCAAGGTTGTGTTCGAGACGGTGATCCCGCGCAACGTACGGCTGTCGGAGGCGCCGAGCCATGGTTTGCCAGCCTTGATCTACGACCACCGGTGTTCGGGGTCGCAGGCTTATATTGCTCTGGCGCGTGAGCTTATCGGGCGGCTTCCGGCAACTGCGCAGGTTGCGGCATGAGCGACGGTAACAAACGCGGTCGGCCGGGCTTGGGCAGGGGGGCTCAATGCGCTGCTCGGCGAGATGGCGCGCGAGACGCCCGTGTCGGCCGATGGTGCGGCGCAGCAATCTTCGGGTGTGCGGATGCTGCCGGTCAGTTCGCTGTCGCCGCATCCCGATCAGCCGCGACGGCATTTCGACGAGGCGATGCTCGACGAGCTGGCCGCGTCGATCGCGTCGCGCGGGCTGATCCAGCCGATCGTCGTGCGGCCGCATGGGCATGACTATCAGATCGTCGCTGGCGAGCGACGCTGGCGGGCGGCGCAGCGCGCGCGGCTGCATGAGGTACCGGTCGTCGTTCGCGACTTCGACGATGCCGAGACGCTCGAGATCGCGCTGATCGAGAATATCCAGCGCGAGGATCTCAACGCGATCGAAGAGGCTCAAGCGTATCAGCGGCTGGCGGGCGAATATGGCCACACGCAGGAGGTGCTCGCCAAGATCGTCCACAAGTCGCGCAGCCATGTCGCGAACCTGCTGCGGTTGCTGGAGTTGCCGGCGCAGGTGCAGTCGCAGGTGGTCGATGGATCGCTGTCGATGGGTCATGCTCGGGCGTTGCTGGGGTCGCCGGACGTGGAGTCGCTGGCGGACCAGGTGGTGGCGCGGGGGTTGTCGGTGCGCGAGACCGAGAAGCTGGCGCGGGATGCGAAGCCTGGGCGAAGCCGTGGCGGTGGTGGGTCGTCCGAGCCTCGGGTGCCGGATGCGGATATCGCGGCGTTGGAGCGGCAGTTGGCGGATCTGCTGGGGTTGCAGGTGCGGGTGGCGCATACCGAGACTGGGGGGACGCTGACGTTGAGTTACTCGACGTTGGACCAGCTTGATATGGTTTGTCAGCGGTTGACGGGTGGGGCGATCTAATCACGCGCTCCGTTCGTGCTGAGCGAAGTCGAGGCACCTGCGTCCCGGACCATCCTTCGACTTCGCTCAGGACGAACGGGGATAGGGAAGCGTGGAGGGGAGAGGGAGGATCACTACTCTCCGTCATCCCGGCGGAAGCCGGGACCCACGGTTGCGGTCCACTTCGTTAGTGATTGCACCCTATCCATGGGTCCCGGCGTGCGCCGGGATGACGGCAGGTGGGGAGGTCGGAAAGAGGGAAGCGGAGGCAGACGCGAATGCGTTTGCAGACGCGGGTGCGCGTTAGTTTCGCCGTGCGATCGCTTGGGATAGCGCCACCACTGCTGCCTCCGCCACAACCCCGCCAGCATTCCCCGATGCCATGATCGCGCGCTCGGCGGTCCGGACGCGCTGGATCGCGGTGGCGAGCATTACCGGTGACCAGCGGCGCAAGGACCGCGCGGTGCTGGCCTCTTCCTTGAAGAACACGCGGTGGCGTTTCATCACGGCGTCGACCGCTTCGCCGCGGTCGATTTCGCCGCGCATGTCGGCGAGCGCGATCAGGCGGCGGACGAGTTGGCGGAGCCACGGGATCGGCGAGGTGCCGGCTTCTTCGAGCACGGCGAGTTCGGCGCCGAGATCGTCGACCCGGCCCCTCGATCACCGCATCGATCGCGCGGCTCATTTCCGCATCGCCGAGGTCCGCACCGACGGCATCGAGTGCGTGGTGATCGAGGTCCGCGGGGCGATCGGGTGCGGCGTCGAGGTATAGCGCGAGCTTCTCGATCTCTCGCGAAATGACGGCGCGATCGCCGCCGGTCGTATCGACGAGGCGGCGGGCGACGCCGGGGGCGGGGCGGAGGCCGTTCTCGTTGGCGATCGTCGTCGCGAGGCGTTCGGCGTCCTGCGCGGTTGGGGCGTAGCAGGCGAACGCCATCGCGCGCGGGGGAGTCGATCGCGAGCTTGACGATCTTGGCGGTCGATTTGACGGTCGGGGCGATCGCGACGACTGGGTTGCCGACGCGCTCGGCCGTCAGCAGGTTGGTGAAGGCTTCGAGGCTTTCCTCGCCGGCCGACGCGACGCGGACGAACCGGGCCCCGGCGAACAACGATAGCGAGGCGGCTTCGTCGGTCAGCCGGCCGGGGTCGCTTTTCAGCGTCGAGCCGTCGAGATCGACGCGTTCGGCATCCGCGCCCATCGCCTTGGCCAGTACGCGAGCGAGGTCGCTCGCGCCGGCCTCGTCGGGGCCGTGGAGCAGGTACAGGCGGATGTCGCCGCCCGGTTTGGCCAGCGCACCGCGGATCTGGCCGGCGCTGGCCTTCACTTGGCGGGCGTAGTGGCCTGCGCCGCGGCGACCGCAGGCGTGTTGCGTGCATATAGCGCGACGCGCGCGACGATCTGGTCGGCGACGATCTGTGACAGGCGTTCGAGCGCAGTGTTCTCGGCGGCGATCGTCGCATATTCTGAGCGGACGACGTCGATGCCGGCGTCGGAGCCGGCAGTCGCGTCGAGCAGCACAGAATTGTCGCCGATCCGCACGAGCTGATAGCGCGCGCGCAACGTGCGGCGTTCGCGCGAGACGCTGTCGTCGGTGCGGACGCCGAGACCGCTGATCGTGTCGTCGAGGCGGATGTCGATCCGGTAGAGCGCGGGCGCGCCGTTCGACGGCAGGCGATCGCGCAGCGCGGTGGCCATCAGCCAGCCGTTCTTGCCCGCGATCGGTGCGATCTCGACCTGGCCGAGCGCGCCGGCGACCGGGCCGCTGCTGCCGCCCGCGTAGAGCGGGTGCAGGCCGCAGCCCGACAGCGCGGGAGCGAGCGCCAACGCGCTGAGGATCGCTAGGCGCTTCATGCGACGATGTTCACGAGACGGTCGGGCACGACGATCACTTTCCGGGGCGGCTTGCCCTCGAGCAGGCGGACGATCTTCTCGGAGGCGAGCGCGGCGGCCTCGACCTCGTCCTTCGGTGCGCCCTTGGGGAAGACGAGCGTGTCGCGGAGCTTGCCGTTGACCTGGACCGCGATCGTGACCTCGTCGTCGACCAGCATCGCCGGATCGACGATCGGCCAGGCGGCGTCGGCGATCAGGCCGTCGTTTCCTGCGGTCGCCCAGGCTTCCTCGGCGACGTGCGGGACCATCGGGCTGACGAGCAGCAGCAGCGTGCGGATCGCCTGTTCGCGGTCTGCGGAAGGTGCCGCCTTCTCGATCGCGCTGCACAAGCTGTAGAGCCGCGCGACCGCCTTGTTGAACTGCAAGGCGTTGATATCGCTCTCGATACCGACAGTCGTGCGGTGGCAGAGCTTGCGCAAGGCGATGTCGTCGCCTTCGGCCTTTGCCGCATCGTCCGACTCGATCAGGCGCCAGAGACGCTGGACGAACCGCCACGCGCCTTCGATGCCGGACTCGCTCCAGGGGAGATCGCGCTCGGGCGGCGAGTCGGAGAGCACGAACCAGCGCACCGCGTCGGCACCATACTGGTCGACGATCGGCTCGGGATCGACGGTGTTCTTCTTCGACTTCGACATCTTCGTCACGCGACCGACCGTCACGGGGCCGCCGGTCGCGATCTCGACATATCCCGCATCGGTCTTGCGGACCTCGTCGGGAGACAGCCACTTCGTCTTCACCGGCGCGTCGCTCGAATCGTCGTCGTCGGTGTCGGCCTCCGGCTGCGCGTCGCCGGCGTCGCCTCGGCTATACGTCTCGTGCGTGACCATGCCTTGCGTGAACAGCCCGGCGAACGGCTCGGCGATGTCGAGCATGCCAATATGCTTCAGCGCGCGCGTCCAGAAGCGGGCGTAGAGCAAGTGCAGGATCGCGTGCTCGACGCCGCCGATATACTGGTTGACCGGCAGCCATTTCTCCGCGCCCGACCGGTCGAACGGCTTGGCGTCCGGCTGGCTGGCGAAGCGGATGAAATACCAGGACGAGTCGACGAACGTGTCGAGCGTATCGGTCTCGCGCCGGGCAGGTCCTGCGCAGGACGGGCAGGGAACGTGCTTCCAGGTCGGATGGCGATCGAGCGGGTTGCCGGGGATGTCGAAGCTGACGTCCTCGGGCAGGACGATCGGCAGCTGGTCCCTGGGCACCGGCACCGCGCCGCACGCGTCGCAGTGGATGATCGGGATCGGCGTGCCCCAGTAACGCTGGCGGCTGACGCCCCAGTCGCGCAGGCGGAACACGGTCGTGCCCTTGCCCCAGCCTTCGCCCTCGGCGCGCGCTCGATCACGACGCGCTTGGCGTCCTCGATGTCCATGCCGTCGAGGAAATGCGAGTTCACTATGGTGCCGGCGCCGGTCCAGGCGGTGTCGCCGACGAACACGGGGGCCTCGTCATCGCCTTCGCTGACGACGCGCTTGACGGGCAAGTCGTATTTGCGCGCGAAATCGAGATCGCGCTGGTCGTGCGCTGGCACGCCGAACACCGCGCCGGTGCCGTATTCCATCAGCACGAAGTTCGCGATGTAGACCGGGAGGTGCCACGTCTTGTCGAGCGGGTGAACCGCGCGGATGCCGGTGTCGAAGCCGAGCTTTTCCTGCGTGTCGAGTTCCGCCGCGGTCGTGCCGCCGCGCTTGCAGAGTTCGATGAAGGCCGCGGCGTCGGGGTTCGTCTCGGCGATGGCGCGCGCGATCGGGTGATCGGCGGCGACCGCGACGAAGCTGGAGCCGAACATCGTGTCGGGGCGGGTGGTGAAGACTTCGACGCTCTCTATTCCCCTTCCGCTTGCGGGAGGGGTCAGGGAAGGGGAGGCATCCTCGGACGCTGCCGCCGCGTTCGTGTCAGGCCCTCCCCCGACCCCCTCCCGCGAGCGGAAGGGGAGCAGTGAGGTTGAACTCGAACTGCAGGCCCTGGCTGCGGCCGATCCAGTTTTCCTGCATCAGCTTGACCTTGTCTGGCCAATGCTCGAGCGCCCCTAAGCCATCGACCAACTCGTCGGCGAAATCGGTGATCTTGAGGAACCACTGCGACAGTTTCCGCCGCTCGACCAGCGCGCCGGAGCGCCAACCGCGACCGTCGATCACCTGCTCGTTGGCGAGCACGGTCATGTCGACCGGATCCCAGTTGACCGCCGATTCCTTGCGGTACACGAGGCCAGCCGCGAACAGATCAAGGAACAGCGCCTGCTCGTGGCCGTAATATGCAGGCTCGCACGTCGCCAGTTCGCGCGTCCAGTCGAGCGCGAAGCCGAGGCGCTTCAGCTGCGCCTTCATCGTCGCGATGTTTGCGCGCGTCCAGTTGCCCGGATGCACGCCCTTTTCCATCGCCGCGTTTTCGGCGGGCATGCCGAACGCGTCCCAGCCCATCGGATGGAGCACTTCCATGCCCTTCATCCGACGGAACCGCGCGAGCACGTCGCCCATCGTGTAGTTTCGGACATGCCCCATGTGGATGCGCCCCGACGGATAGGGGAACATCTCGAGCACGTACGAGCGCGGCTTGGTCGACAGGTCGTCCGCGGCGAACGTCTTGCGCTCGTCCCAGACCTTCTGCCACGCCGCGTCCGCCTTCAACGCATTGAAACGCGACGCCATTATATCAGTCCTCAGCCCGCGATCGAGGCGCGGCGCAGGTCGCGGGCCTTGGTCAGGATGATATCCTCGAGCTTCTGCGTGGTCGCTGCCTGGACCGGCGACGAAACCCACTGGCCGTTGCGATTGACTTCGCGCAGGGCAGCGACGCGCAGCGCATCGGCGCGCAGATCCTGGTCAAGGATCGAGACGGTGACCTTCATGCGCTCGGTCGGCGTCTGCGGATTGATGTACCAGTCGGTGACGATCACGCCGCCATTGGAGTCGGTCTGGAGCAGCGGCATGAAGCCCAGCGTGTCGAGGCTTGCGCGCCACAGATAGCTGTTCACGCCGATCGTCGTGATCTTCGACGCGGCGAGATCCGCCTTGGGACGTGCCGATCCGCCGCCGCAAGCGACGAGAGGCAGGGCAAACAGCACGACTGCGATACGCGAGCGGCGGAACATGGGCATCATCCTGGCAAGAAAATCAGCCCTTGCTCTACAGGCGAGCCCCGCGCGCCCGCAAGCAGACGCCGGCGTGCGCGACGAGCGTATGCGCGGGGGGCTGGCCCGACGGGGAGAACAACCGATTCGGTAGCGCTATCGCAGCGATCTGTGTGCTGATTGCAACACTGTCCGACAATTCGGCGACGAAGGGTGGGAATGGGCGGTTCTGCGGCCTTTGCTGTGGATCAATTCATGTTAGATGCGGTTTAACAGGATCCGATTACGGGATTCGAAGGACAGATTCGTTGTGATGACGCGTGGGGGAATATTCGGGGTGGTTGCCGGGGCGCTTGTCGCCACCGCCGCAATCGTCGCGCCTGCCTTCGGCGCCAGCGAACAGCCCGCCCGGATCGCCAAGCACAACGTCGCCGCGGTTCGCGGTATCGGATCGTTCACGCCAGCCGCTGCCGACCCCCGCCTTGCCGCGATGTTCGCGCGCGGTGGCTTCGACGCCGGCAGCTTCAAGTTCACGCCCGCCGAAACGCGCCAGGACAACCGCGCGGTGACCGTCGCGGTCCGTGCGCAGACCAACCGCGGTGTCGCGAACACGGCTAGCCTTGCTTCGACCACCCCGACCGTCGGTATTGCGCCGATCGCCTACAACCTCGGCATGTCGGTCGGCTGGAAGCGGTTTGCGATCTCGGGTGACGTGAACAAGCTCGATCTGGGCGTGATGCCTGGCGGGCGTGAGGCGGCTGACCTGGCGGTGAGCTATAGCGCCAAGCGCTTCAGCGGGACGGTGAAGGCTGCGGCGGATCGCCCGCTGTCGAGCGCACCGCGCCTCGTCGAGGATGCGCCGAGCTATTCGGTCGATCTTGGCGGGTCTTACGCGTTGACGCGTAGTCTCGCGGTGACGGCTGGCGTGCGGTATCGGTCGGACCGCGAGCGCTTCGTGAAGGTCGATGACGATCGTCGCGACAGCCAGGCCGTGTATCTGGGCACCGCCTTCCGGTTCTAAGCGTCCAGCAAAGTGGTACTTTGCTGGAGTTTCTGAACGGTCGGGTGACCTTACCGCGCCGCTTTTCCTTCAGGCATAGAGTTCCTGCTGCCTTCCCTTTAGCGTCGCCTTAGCGAAAGCTGGGGTATTCCTAGATACGGGTGACGTGGGCCCCCCAGTGTGAGATCCCAGCTTTCGCTGGAATGACGGGGTCGGTGTGTTCGTTCTCGCTTAGCAGCTAACGAATCCAGGCATCGATCGCGGCCCAGCCGTGGAAGCCGAACCGCCGGATTTGCCGCCAGCGCGACTCGGTCATTCCGCCTAGCGCGATCATTGGTATCCCGAGTCCTCGTCCGATCCGCATGGCCCGCGCCGGACCGATCCCGGCTGCACCCTGGTGTGATCGGGTGACGTGGATTGGCGACACGAACAGGGCATCAGCACCGGCGCGCTTGCCGGCCAAGGCCTCGCCTCTCGAATGCGCGGACCAGGTTCTGATCCCGTGCGTCTTTGCCCGACCATGCACGCCGTCGGCCGCGATCGTAGATTTTCCGGCCACCACGACGACTAGCCGGCGCGCCTTGGCCAAGCGCACAATCCGCCGCAGCAGCGCACGGCGTTCCCGCGCAGGCGTAGCGTAATGCCGAAACACCACGCCGGATCCCGGCGGCAACCGCCTCAGCGACGGCCACAAGGCGTCGCCCATTCGCTCGTCCGTCATCAGCCAGCGCGCGGGAATGGGGTTACGACGGGCCACGTCGCTGCCTATAGCGCGCCGCATGATTGCTGACGACACCACCAAATTGCAGGCCATCCGCACCCGGATCGCCAAGGCCGCCGAGATCGCGGATCGCCGCGCGGACGACGTGACGCTGATCGCGGTCTCCAAGACGCATCCGGTCGAGGCGATCGAGCCGCTGCTCGCCGAGGGCCAGCGCGTGTTCGGCGAGAACCGTGTGGCAGAGGCTTCCGAGAAATGGCCGGCGTTGCGCGAGGCCTATCCCGACGTCGAACTGCACCTGATCGGCCAGCTCCAGTCGAACAAGGCGGTCGAAGCGGTCGCGCTGTTCGACTGCATCCATGCGGTCGATCGCCCGTCGCTGGTCACCGCGCTGGGGAAGGCGATGGAGGCGAGCGATCGTCGGCCGGACTGCTTCCTCCAGGTCAACATCGGCGACGAGCCGCAAAAGGGTGGCTGCGCGATCGCCGACCTGCCCGCGCTGGTGGAGCAGGCGCGCGCCGCCGGTTTGCCGATCGCGGGGCTGATGTGCCTGCCGCCCGCGGATATCGAGCCGGCGCCGTATTTCGCGCTGCTCGCTAAGCTGGCGCGCGATCACGGGCTGACCGGGCTGAGCATGGGCATGTCGGACGATTTCGAGACCGCGGTGACGATCGGCGCGACTCACGTCCGGATCGGCAGCGCGTTGTTCGGCACGCGGGGGACGAACGCGTGAGCATACCGGTCCGGTTCGACGCGCTGCTGTTCGACTTCGACGGCGTGCTGATCGACAGCGAAGCCGTTGGTAACCGCCACATCGCCGAATGGCTCACCGCTGCGGGGCACCCGACCAGCGCCGAAGACTCGATGGCGAACTTCATGGGACTCGCTGGGCCGCAGTTCATCGACGCGATCGAGCGCTGGATCGACCGGCCGCTCCCCGAGGAGTTCTACGCCGCGCGGAAGGCCGAAGACGAGCGCGTGATGGCGGCTGGCGTCGATGCGATCGAGGGCGCGGTGGCGTTCGTCCGCTCGCTCCCGGCCGACCTGCCCAAGGCGATCGTTTCGTCGAGCCCCGTCTCGTGGATCGCGCGGCATCTGGAGCATATCGGCTTGCGCGATGCGTTCGGTGATCACCTCTATAGCGGGCGGGAGCATGTGACGAACGGCAAGCCCGCACCCGACCTGTATTTGTTCGGGGCGCGGCAGTTGGGCATGGACATCGCGCAGACGGCGATCCTCGAGGATTCGCCTGTGGGGGCGACTGGGGCGGTGGCTTCGGGGGGGCTATGTCATTGGTTTGTCGGCGGGGTCGCATTGCAATGCCGAGCATGGCGCGCGGCTGAAGGCGATCGGTGTGGATGCGCTGGCGGAGAGTTTTGCCGACGTGACCCGGTTGGTTGGAAGCATTTGATCGGAGCCTGGGAGTCTCCTGCCTCCTTGTTCTCCCGCGAAGGCGGGAGCCCAGTCTGGGTCCCCGCCTTCGCGGGGAAACAAACTAGACGACGGGCAAGGGTGCTCCACTCGACCAGCGTGGAGGCGATGGTCGCTTAGCCCGCCCGCTTGCGCCGCCAGATTGCACCGATCCCCGCGACCAGATCATACGGGATAGCCGCGGCCTCGCGCGTCCGCATCTTGAGCTGGTACCGCCGGCTCCCGCCATGCGGCACGTGGATCGCACTCGCGGGCATGCCCAGCATCGCGAACAGCATGCGAATGCGCGGCTGGTGATAGCCGTCGGTGCAGATCATGCACTGCGCATAGTGGCCCGCGCGCGCGAACGCTGTCGCGGCGACGACGCTTTGCAACGTGTCCACGCTGGCCTCGTCGAGATGGATACGCGACCGGTCGATCGTCTCGGCCAGCACATCCGCCATCACCGATGCTTCCGAAGGTCCGTGCGTTCCCTTCGCGCCTGAGCAGAACAGGTCCGCGTCGACGTAGCGCGCCGCCGCCGCTGCTGCGAACGCGATGCGGCGGGCGAGGGTCGGGCTCGCGCTGCCGTCGGGACGAACGGCAGCACCGAACACTACGATCAGGCGCCGGGAGGGTGGGGGCGAGGGAGGGATCTCGGTCAGAACTGATGGCCCGTGCGGTCGCGCTTGGTGGCGAGATACTGCGCGTTGTGTGGGTTCGACGGCAGGAAATGCGGCACGCGTTCGATCACGGTCACGCCTGCCGCTTCGAGCCCGGCGACCTTGGCGGGGTTGTTGGTCAGCAACCGTATTTCGCGCTGGCCGAGTAACGTGAGCATCCGCGCCGCCACACCGAAATCGCGCGCATCGACCGCAAAGCCGAGCCGCGTGTTCGCGTCGACCGTATCAAAGCCCTGGTCCTGCAACGCATACGCGCGCAGCTTGTTGACCAGGCCGATCCCGCGGCCTTCCTGTCGCAGATAGAGCAGGATCCCCCAGCCGCCATGCTGGATCGCGTGGATCGCGGCGTGCAACTGTGGCCCGCAGTCGCATTTTAGGCTGCCGAGCACGTCGCCCGTCAGGCACTCGCTGTGGAGGCGGACGAGCGGCGGCTGGCCGTTGGGCTGGCCGATCAGCAGCGCGATATGCTCGTCCGCGCTTTCGGGGCTGCGAAAGGCGACGATCTCCGCATCATCGGCGCCCTCGACCGGAAGCCGCGCGCGTGCCGCGAGCGTCAGGCGGTTCGCGTCTTCGTGTGCGTCGATGTCTGCGCGGGCGATGCGGACCTCGGGTTCGCCCGTGCCGAGGAAGAACGCCGGCAGCAATCCCGCGATTCGGGCAAGGCGCAAGGCAGCTGCCGCCGCGTCCGGATCGGCGAGCGGGAGCGTCTGGAAGGGGCCCTTGAGAGGGGTGGCTAGGTCGAACTGTGGATCGGCCAGCGCGGTCGCGGCGGCGAAGTCGATCCAGGGGGGCGCGATCGACAAGCACGGGCTCGGTCGGATCCGCGGCTGCGAGCTGGTTCGCGAGCTTCAACGTTGCCGCACGACCCGACGAGATTAGGACGCCGCCATTCGCTTCGGGATCGAACGCGGCCAACCGCTCTGCATCCGCCGTCTCGACCGCGAGCAACACCAGCCCGTCGATCGCGATCGGCCAGCCGCGCCTGAGCGCGTCGACCGCGCGGGCGGCGGCGCGGGGATTGCTCAAAACGCGAACTCGGTCATGATCGGGACGTGGTCGGACGGCTTGAGCCAGCTTCGGCAGCGTTCGTAGACGTGGTGCGACACCGCGGCTTCGGCGGCGGCACCGGTCGCCCACATATGATCGAGCCGGCGACCGCGATCCGAGGCTGCCCAATCCTTGGCGCGGTAGCTCCACCACGTGAACAGGCGCGCGGGGGCGGGGTGGAAGCGGCGGCCGAGATCGACCCAGTCGCCTGCTGCCTGCAACTTACCGAGTGCCTCGACCTCGATCGGGGTGTGGCTGACCACGTCGAGCAGTTGCTTGTGGCTCCAGACGTCCGATTCGAGCGGGGCGATGTTGAAGTCGCCGACGAGGATGGTTGGGCCGGGTAGCGTCTCGGACCAGGTCGTCATGCGCTCGATGAAGTCGAGCTTCTGACCGAATTTGGGGTTCACGTCGCGATTGGGGACATCGCCGCCGGCGGGGACGTAGACGTTCTCGAGCCGTACGCCGTTCTCCAGCCGGACGCCGATGTGGCGCGCCTCGCTGTTTGCCTGCCAGTCGAAGCGGTCGTCCTCGACGATCGGGACTCGGCTGAGGATGGCGACGCCGTGGTGCATGCGCTGGCCGTGCAGGACGATGTGCTCGTAACCGAGCGCGCGGAACGCCTCGAGCGGGAAGTCGCCGTCGATGACCTTGGTCTCCTGCAGGCACAGGATGTCGGGCTGCTCGTCGCGCAGAAACTGTTCGACGATGGCGATCCGGAAACGGACCGAGTTGATGTTCCAGGAGACGATCTTCACGAGCGCGATGTAGCGTTGCGGGGGGTGGGGACAAGGAACGCCGCTGGGGGGTGCGGAAGAAGGTAGGAAGTCAGAAGGCGCCATCGGCAAAGCCGCTGTCGTCGACCGGGCCCTAGAGAACAGCGGGGCCCGTCGGCCGTGCTTGGGCGAGTCTAGCAAAATGCTTTTGCGCGCCGCCCTTCACATGAAATGACCCCCGCTCCGGGGGGCATGGAGCGAGGGCCGACTCAGCGTTCGTCACGCAGGCGAGAGGTGAGGAAACCATCCGGGCAACAGGGGGAAAAATCCCGAATGCCCCACATCCGCGAGCCACTCTCTGGGAGGCCGAACCTGTCGCTTGCATGAATGACACGAATTTTATGTTATTTTCTTACACCCGTTCGGCGCGGATCGTTCCAGCGGAAGCTGTTGTCGCTGACCGGTTCGCCGAACTTCTGGTTGGTCAGGCGGATCGTCGTGCGGTTGTTCTGGCTGTCGAGCGCGACCCAGCCCTGCAGCATCAGCCCACCCGGCGCGCCGGCGTTGCGGACGAACACCAGCGTGATCCGGCCATATTCGGGGTGCTTCGGATCGTTCGCCTCGACCGACACGATCCGCTGATCGTAGCCGGGGACGAGTTTCGCATAGCGCGTGATGTCGCGAGTCGGATCGAGCAGCACGCCCAGCGGCGAGTTCTTGATCGGCCAGCGCTGCACCTGTTTCACCGAATAATCGATGAAGGTCAGCGCGCCGCCCTCCGCGACGATCAGGATCGGCACGCCCTTCTCATACTGGAAACGCAGCTTGCCGGGCTTCTTCAGCGTCAGCACGCCGGTCAGCACCTTGCCGTTGCGATCCGCCTGCGAAAAATTCGCGGTCATCGTCTCGACCGATTGCAGGTGCTTCTGCACGGCGGCCAGATCACCGGTAGCCTGCGCGGCGATCGGCGCGGGTACGGCGGCAACGGACAAAGCGGCGATCGTCGCGATCACCGCGGGGCGGGTATTGAACATCGAAATCTCCTCAAGGCGCGACCGTTGCCCGCCCGCGCTTGAACCGCCACTGAATTCGGCGGGTTCCGTCAGGGCGCGCGGACTACAGCGTAATCGCGCCCTTCAGGCCGAGCACCGCGACGTCGTTCGCGTCGTGCACGCCGCCGGGGTTGTGGACCCACTGCACGTTCGGGCGCAGTTCCAGCCACTTGGTCGGGTGGACGCTGTAGTAGATCTCCGACGCGTATTCGGCATCCTGCACCGCGGGCCGCGCCGGATCGAGTTCCTGGCCCTTCGCCACGCGTCCGTTCACGTTGGTCCGCGCCACGCCGAAGCCGAGGATGTCGTTCGGCCGCCACGGCACCAGTCCCTTGTAGAACAGCCCGGCGGCAATCTGGTTGTCGGTGGTCGAGGTGGCGCGGTCGGCCTGCGTCGCGTTGAGGAACACGCTGAGCCCGGTGACCGACTTGCCGTCCTTCGAGGTGCCGGTGACCTGTTGTTGGATGTTGAAATACACGCCGTAGCGTGCGCTGCGTCGCAGCGGCTCGAGGCCGGTGATCGCGATCGGCCGGCGGTTCAGGTCGTAGAACACGTCGTCGCCGTTCGAGGTATTGACCCAACCGCCGACCTTGTACGCACCGACTCGGCCGTCGTCGTCGCCGCGCCGCCATTCGGCCTCGACGGGGATCAGCGCGCCGGTCGCGCCGTGGAAATGGCCGATCACGAAGTCGTTATCGAGGTTGCGCGGGTTCACTTCGTAGGCGGCGGTCTTCAATGTCAGGTGATCGTTGACGTCGTATCGCAACCGCGCGCCCCATTGGCTGACCGGCCAGTTCTGCCAGTAATCGCCATTCAGATTCCCCGGCGGCGCACCGCAGAAGCTGAGGTTCTGGAAATAGCACGAGAAGGACGCGAAATCCTCGCCCGGATTGGTGCGGCCGATCTTCAGTTCGAGCTTTTCGCCGAGTTTCTGCTCGTACCAGAATTGCGTGAGGCGGACGGTCTGCCCGCGGCCGTACACTTCCTGCACCTGTTGGAGCACGCCGAGATTGGCGTCCGCACCCAGATCGCGGCCACGGCGGTAGGTGACGGTCGCCTGGAACGCACCGCCCCTGAGGCCGACGACCTTGTCGAGATCGAGGAGCACGCCGACGTCGAACTGACCGGTCTCGCGCAACAGTTTCCGGTCGCCGCCGGAAAAATTATACGCGCTTTCGGAGGCATAGCGCGCGCTGAGCCCAATCCCGCGATCGGCCAATCGTTTGCGGATATCGAACCAGTCGGCGAACAGGCCGGGCGGCGGGGTACGCTGCGTATCGGCGGTCAGCGCGGAGGGCGACAGATCGCTGTCACGGCGCACGCCGGAGCGCGGGCGGTGCTGCGTGTCGGTCGCACTGCTGCCGGGAGTCTGCTTGGCGGTATCCTGCGCGGAGACCTGACCGGGTATTGCGAGCGTCAACGCTGCAGCTGCACAGAACCGCCAAGTTCCCATAACGCCCACCTGTTTTCCGTAACCTGTATCAATCCCGTATACCGGGTATCGGCTGTTCGGAACCCTTGTCCAAAGGTATGTCTTGATGAGACGCGCGCCTTCCGGTTCTGCCGCAAAGGCGGGAGACCTGATTCCAGACAATATCGCGAGTGACTCCTGGACCCCCGCTTTCGCGAGGGAACAGGGGGGGGCGAACGGCCGCGCGGACAGCGCTAGATCGCATGCCCTTCGGTATCGCGGAGCACTTCGCGGCGGCCGACATGATCCGGGCGACCGACGATGCCGTCCTTCTCCATCCGCTCGATCAACCGCGCGGCCGAGTTGTAGCCGATCCGCAACTGGCGCTGGAGCCACGAGGTCGACGCCTTCTGCGACTCGCACACCAGCTGGATCGCCTGGCGATATTGCTGATCCTCCGCCGAATCCTCACCCGTCGGCGAGCCCTCCAACGCGAAGCTCTCCTCCGGGCTCCTCGGTGACGGACGAGATGTAATCCGGCAGCCCCTGCGACCGCCAATGATCCGCCACCAGCCGCACCTCGTCGTCGGTCACGAACGGCCCGTGGACGCGCACGATGCCCTTGCCGCCGGGCATGTAGAGCATGTCGCCCTTGCCGAGCAGCTGCTCTGCGCCCTGCTCGCCGAGGATGGTGCGCGAATCGATCTTCGACGTGACGTGGAAGCTGATCCGCGTCGGCAGATTAGCCTTGATGACGCCGGTGATGACGTCGACCGACGGCCGCTGCGTCGCCATGATCAGATGGATGCCCGCCGCGCGCGCCTTCTGCGCAAGCCGCTGGATCAGGAACTCGACCTCCTTGCCCGCGGTCATCATCAGATCGGCAAGCTCGTCGACGATCACCACGATCTGCGGCAAAACGTCGTATTCGAGCTTCTCCTCCTCGTACATCGGCGCGCCGGTGTCGGGATGATAGCCGGTCTGAACTTTCCGTCCGAGCGGCTGCCCCTTGGCCTTCGCGCCGCGCACCTTGTCGTTGAAGCCGGCGAGGCTGCGGACACCAACGGAGGACATCTGGCGATAGCGATCCTCCATCGTCTCGACCGCCCATTTCAGCGCGCGCACCGCCTTGGCCGGATCGGTCACGACCGGCGACAACAGGTGCGGAATGTCGTCGTACATGCTCAGTTCGAGCATCTTTGGATCGATCATGATCATCCGGCACTGGTTCGGCGTCAGCTTGTACAGCAGCGACAGGATCATGCTGTTCAGCCCGACCGACTTGCCCGAGCCGGTGGTGCCCGCGACCAGCAGATGCGGCATCGGCGCGAGATCGGCGATCACCGAATCGCCCGCGATGTTCTTGCCGAGGATGATCGGCAACTGCGCCGACTGGTCCTCGAACGTCTGGCTGCCTACGAGTTCGTGCAAGCTCACCGCCTCGCGCCGCGCATTCGGCAGCTCGATACCGATGACGTTGCGCCCCGGGATCACAGCCACACGCGCGGAGATCGCGGACATGTTGCGCGCAATATCGTCGGCCAGCGCGATCACGCGGCTCGCCTTGATGCCGGGCGCGGGCTCGAGTTCGTACATCGTCACGACCGGGCCCGGCCGGACCTCGATGATCGATCCCTTGACGTGGAAGTCGTCGAGCACGTTCTCGAGCAGGCGGGCGTTGCGTTCGAGCCCGGCCTTATCGATCACATTGCCCTGGCTCGGCGGCGACGGCGTCAGCAGGTCGAGGCTTGGCAACGTGAAATTATCGCGCAGGTCGAGCGAAGACTGGCGCTCCTTGGGCTTGGCCTGCGACGGCGCGTTCTGGCGGTCCGCGATGACGGGAGCGGGACGCGGGTCGGGCTCGGCGACCGCGCGGGGCTCGACCGGTTTGCGCGTCAACGTCAGCGGCTCGTCGTCGTCCTCGTCGATCTCCGCAAAGCCGTCATAGCCAAGCGCCTCGGTGCGATTGCGGCGGGGAAGGCGCCATTTGCGTTCGCCGAGATCGATCTCGATGCTCTTGCCCCAGACAATCGCGCCGGCGATCGCGGCGACCAGCCCTATCGCGCGTGCGGACCAGAGCTCGGCGACCGGCTGGCCGATAAAGCTCAACGCCCAGTGTACTGCGCTGGAGACCGACAGGCCGATCACGCCGCCCCAGCCGGCGGGGAGCGCCAGCACCGACGTGCCCGACACGAACGCCAGCGCGCTCGCCATCAGCGCGACGCCGATCGCCGCCCCGCGCACCATCCGCAGCCAGTGCCCGAGCGGCGCGTCGCGCCACAGTCGCATCCCGAGAATCGGTCCGATCGGGAGCAACAGCGCGACCGCGGGTCCGAACAGCGTGAGCGCGATATCCGCGAACCATGCACCCGGCGGCCCGACCAGGTTGGCGGGGTCGCCGCCCGACGCGGTGTTCAGCGCGGGGTCGCTCGGGTGATAGCTCGCCAGCGCCAGCGCCATCAGCAGCGTGCCGACGAACAACGCGATCGCTGCGATCAGCGCGCCGCTGCGGACGGCACCCGCCTTCACCGTCTCACGCCACAAGGCTGGCTGCGCGCGGCTGGCCATGACCCGTATTCTCCAGATTCTCTACAATAGAGAAATGCATCGTCCCCGGCAGCGTCAACGTCAAGATAACCGCGCTGCAACACGGGTTAAACCGCGTCGGGAACGTCGTTGGCAGCGACCGGCTGGCGGGATACAGCGGCGCCATGGACACAGATGTAATCATCCTCGGTGGCGGGCTGGTCGGCGCGACGCTCGCCGTGGCGCTCGACGTGCACGGTATCTCGACGATCGTGATCGACCCCGCCGACCCCGCGGTGACGTTGGCGCCTGGTTTCGACGGCCGCGCCTCGGCAGTCGCGAGCGCGAGCCACCGGATGCTCGACGCGATCGGCATCGGCGCGACGCTGGCAGGGCAGGGCTGTGCGATCCGCCAGATCCGGGTGAGCGATGGGCTTGAACCCGGCGCACTCGATTTCGTCCCCGCCGCAGACGATGGCGCGCTCGGCACGATGTACGAGAACAAGCTGCTCCGCCGCACGCTGTTCGACGCCGCGACCGCCGCAGCGCATGTCGATCTTCGCATGCAGACGCGCGCGACGACGGTCGACCGCGCCGAATCGGGCGTCACCGCCACGCTGGACTCAGGTGACGTAATCCGCGCCCCGCTCCTGATCGCCGCGGAGGGCCGCAACTCGCCGACGCGCGAGGCCGCCGGGATCACGATCGCGCGCTGGTCGTACGAGCACACCGCGATCATCGCCGCGTTCCACCACGAGCGGTCTCACGAGGACGTCGCGTACGAGATCTTCTACGCGAGCGGCCCGTTCGCGCTGCTCCCGCTGCCGGATGACGCCGATGGCCATCGCTCGGCGATCGTCTGGACGGTCGACGCGAAGAACGCTCCCGGCATGCTCAAGCTCGGCGACCGCGCGTTCCTCGCCGAAGCGGAAAAGAGCATGGGCGGTTTCCTCGGCAGGCTGTCGATGGCGACGCCGCGGTCGAGCTACCCGCTCGGCTTCCACCACGCCGCGCGCATCACCGACACGCGGCTCGCGCTCGTCGGCGACGCCGGCCACGGCATCCACCCGATCGCTGGCCAAGGCCTCAACCTGGGTTTTCGCGATGTCGCGACGCTCGCCGAAGTCCTGGTCGAGGGGCAAGCGTCTCGGCCTCGACCTCGGCGACGCGGCGCTGCTCGCGCGCTATCAGCGCTGGCGCGGACTCGACACGTTCATGACCGCGGCGGCCACCGACACGCTCACCCGCCTGTTCGGGCTCCCCGGCAAGACCGCCAGCGCCGTCCGCCGTTTCGGCATCAGCGCCGTCAACGCGATCCCACCGCTCAAGGACCGCTTCATGGCCGAAGCACGCGGTGAAAGCGGCGACTTGCCCAAGCTGTTGCAGGGTCTCAAGATCTAAGGCCGGCAATCTGCCTGTCGTGAACGCGCGATAGCAGGAGCAACGCGAGTATGGCGCCGACCAGGCACATCAGCATGTCCCACTGCGTATCCCACGGGTCGCCCTGCGTTCCGAGAAACGCGTCCGCGCCCTGGCCGAGCGCGACGGCGGCGCCGAACTCGATCAGTTCGTACAAGGCGCTGACGGACAGGCAATAGGCGAGGACGGTGATCGTCAGGAGCCGACGCGACGCGATGCTGCCGGTCCGGACGAGGATCTCGCGCAGCACGATCGCGGGCACGAAGCCCTGCATCAGATGGCCGAACCGATCATAGGGATTGCGGGCGAGGTGTAGCCAATCCTGCACCGCGAAACCGATCGGTACGCGCGCATAGGTGTATGCACCGCCCAGCATGAGAACGAGGCCGTGGAGCGCGATCAGCACGAGGGCGAGGGTCGTGAACGCGAAGCTGCGTCGCAGGGCGACCAATATGGGGAAGGCGATGAGGACGGGTGCGATCTCCATCCACCACGTCGCGCGATCGGCTGGCGCCCAGCCGGATGCCAAGAGCCCGATCGACCACAGGATTGCCAATACGCGAAGCCGGTGGTCGGTCGAGGTCATGATGCGCTTTCGCCGAAGGGCAGGGTCCATGCCGACCGTCGAGCGAACGGAACCTGCACGGTCCTGGCAGAGGACCCTCCTAATCGATCAGCCGGTCTTCAGCCACTGACGGAGCAGCGCGGTGACTTCGCCGGGACGCTCCATCGGTGCAAGGTGGCCGCAGGAGCGCAGCATGTGGAACCGCGAGCCCTCGATCCGCGCACTCAGCGCGCGTGGCGTCGCGGGGGTGCAGATCAGGTCGCGGTCGCCGACCGCCACCAGCGTCGGGACGTGGATCGCGGCGATCGCCTCGCTGATGTCCGGACGAGCCAACAGCGCGCGTTGCTGGCGTTCGAAGACGGTCTGGCCGACGCGCTCTGCCATCGCCTGTGCGGGGCCGGCGACGATCGCGGTCAGGCGCGGGTCGGCGTGCGGCGCGGTGGCGAGCAGGCCCTGGCCGACGACGGTGCGCGGGCGCACCTCCATCGACGCGCGCGTGCCGAACAGCGCGATCCGCTCGATACGGTCGGGGGCTTGCCGCACCATCTCCATCGCGACGTAGCCGCCGAGGCTGACGCCCGCGACCGCGAACCGTGGCGGTGCGCTGGCGAGCACGCGTGCGGCCATTTCGGACAGCGTATCGTCCTGCGACAGGTCGCCGAAATCGACTTGTGCGACGGCGGCGAGGTCGACGATCTGGCGCGCCCAGAGCTGCCCGTCGCAGCCCATCGCGGGGAGCAGCATCAACGGTGTACGCGGTCGGACCATGCGAAATCTCCGGTAGCGGCGGGTTGCGGGGATGCTCACCTCAGGCGACGAACGGGAAGGCGAGCGCGATCATGCCGACGATCGTCATCACGACGCAGACGGCGATCGCGGGCACCAGCGTGAAGCGCTGGTGATCGGCGAGGTCGATCCCGACCAGGCTGACCAGCAGGTAGGTCGACGGCACCAGCGGGCTGAGCAGATGGACCGGCTGGCCCATCAGCGACGCGCGCGCGATCGCCTCGGGCGCCACGCCGTAATGCGCGCCGGCCTCCGCGAGGATCGGCAGCATCCCGAAATAGAACGCGTCGTTCGAGATGAAGAAGGTGAATGGCATGCTCAGCACCGCGGTGATCGGCGCCATGTACGGCCCGAGCGCGGGCGGGATCACGCCGACCACCGCCTTGCTCATCGCCTCGACCATGCCGGTGCCACCGAGGATGCCGGTGAAGATGCCCGCCGCGAAGATCAGCGACACCACCGCCAGCACGTTGCCGGCATGCGCGGAAATGCGCTCCTTCTGGTCGGCGACGCCGGGATAATTGACGATCATCGCGATCGCGAACGCCAACATCATCAGCACCGACAAGGGGAGAATGCCCCACACCAGCAACGTCAGCAGCGTGATGACGAGCGCGGCGTTGAACCAGATCAGCTTCGGGCGGCGTGCCTCGGGATATTGCGAGACCGCCATGCCGGTGAACTCGGTGTCCGCGGTGATCCCCGCTTCACCCATCCGCACGCGCTCCTTGCGCCCGAAATACACGGCGAGGCCGATCAGGAAGGCGAGGCCGGCGATCATGCCGGGGATCAGCGGGAGGAACAGTGTCGCGGGATCGAGCTTCAACGCACTCGCCGCACGCGCGGTCGGCCCGCCCCACGGCGTCAGGTTCATGATCCCGCTCGTCGTCATCAACAGGCAGACGAGATACAGCCGGTTCATATTGAAGCGCTTGTAGAGCGGCAGCAGCGCGGCGATCGTGATGATGTAGGTGGTCGAGCCATCGCCATCGAGGCTGACGAGCGCGCACAGCACGACCGTCCCGATCAGGATCCGCATCGGATCGCCGTGGACCATCCGGATCAGCCGTCCGACCAGCGGATCGAACAGGCCGGTGTCGGTCATCGTCGAGAAGAACAGGATCGCGAAGAGCAGCATGACGCCGGTCGGCGCGAGGTTCTTGATGCCGTCGATCATCATCGGGCCGAGACCCGCGGCCTCACCCGCGAACACGCCGAAGATCGACGGAATCACGATGAGCGCGACCAGCGGCGTCATCTTCTTGGTCATGATCAACGTCATGAACGTGGCGACCATCAGGAAGCCGAGCAGGGCAAGGTTCATCGCATCGTCCTAGGAAAGGGCGTGAATAGGGAGATCAGAACGTGACGCCGACGCGCGCGCTGACCGTCTGGCCGCTGTCGTTGCCGACATAGTCGCCGGCGCGGTTGTCGGTGTTCCACTGGATCGCGTTCACCTGGAAGCGGGTGAAGGAGTTGAGGTACCAGTTGACGCCGACGGTCGCCGCCCAGCCGTCGCCGCCGGTCAGCAGATTGTCGAAATCGAGGCTTTCGTAGCGCGCGGTGAGCTCGATCGCGCCGACCCCGCCGTCGAACGTCGGCTTCAGCACCTTGGGCTGGCCGAAGCTGCCGAGCCGCGGGTTGTACGGCGGCAGGTCGCCCGTCAGGAACAGACCGCCCGAGACGCTCCACGCCTTGCTGACGAAATCGGGACGCCCGCCGTCGAGCCGCGCGTTGCGGCGGCCCGCTTCGCCCATCACCCACAACGGCCCGCGATAGCCGCCGAGCTCGACACCGTAGCCGGTCGTGCCGGTGCCGCCGATCAGCGGCCCGGTCGACACGCGCAACGCACCGTTGAAGCGGCCGCCGATTACCGTGTTGCGAGTCAGCGTGCCGGCGACCGACGACAGCGATTCGTCGAAGCCCCACGCGCCGATGTGCAGCACGCCGGTATCGGACTTGATCGGGTTCCAGTGCGCGCGGCCGAGCACCGTGCGGCTGTCGCCGACGGTCTGCGTCCCGTCGATCCGGTCGCCAGTGATCGTCACCGATGCGTGGCCGGTCTTCCAGAAGATGCGCGGCATCACGCCGATGCCGTAGAAGCCGCGCTGCGGGATGATCGCAGTCGCGACCGTGGTGCGTTCGAGGAACGGCGTCGAATCCGAGCCGGTCGAGCCTTCGAAGCCGCGATCGTTGAACAGGTGGCCGGCGCGGACGTCGTAGTCGAGGCCAGGCTTGATCTTGTTGCGCCAGCCGACGAACGCGGTGACGACGTCGACCTCGTTCTCCGAGAAATCGCTCTCGAACTGGTAGAAGAAGTGCGTACCGACGCCGCCTTCGAGGCCGAGGCGGAGTGCTCGCATGCCGGTCGTGGTGATGTTGCGGCCGTCGTACTTCGAGCCGAAGCTCGAGCTGACGTCGGTCAGGATGCGGCCGCGCGGCTTGAACGTGTAGACGCCGTCCGCCGAGTGGAAGACCGGGAGGCCGGCGCCCCATTCGGTGGTCACGCCCGAAGGATTGTCGCGTGCGGCGACCGCCTGCGCGACGCTGCGGTCGGCGGGGCCCGGAGGGGGCGAGTTGCGGCGCGAACGGCACGGTGCGACGCGGCTCGGTGTTCTGTGCGACTGCCTGCGGTGCGATTTGGACGGGCGGCACGGGCGCGGACGCCTGCGCGACGGCGGCGACGTTCTCCAGCCGATCGAGCCGCGACTTCAGCGCGGCGATCTCGGCGGCCTGCGCACGGACCAGCGCGGCGAGTTCGGCGTCGCTCGGAGGCGATGTCGGGACTTGGGCCAGCGCGGGCGTCGCGGCGATCAGCGCGAGTGCGGCGCACCCGGTACGTAAGAGAGTCATTGTTGGGCTCCGGTGGCGAGAATCGCGGTCCAGTCGCGCAGGAAACGCTGGCGCTTGACGCGGTCGAGGTTGACGAGAAGTTGTGGCCCCACGCGGATCGGTCGCGCCTGGCTCGAGGGAAGACGGCGCGCGGCAACATCGGTGCGGACCGGCCACAGGCTGCGCTTGGCGAGCAGCGACTGGCCCTCGCGCGACAGCAGGAAATCGAGGAACAGCTTGGCCGCCGCCGGGTGCGCAGCCTCGCGCGCGATGAACGCGATCCGCGAGGTGACGATCGTATAGTCCTGGAGGAACGCGACGCCGATGCGGGGATCGGTCCGCGCGCGTTCGACCGCGTACGATCCGATGACGTTGTACGCGATCGCCTGCCGCCCCTCGGCGACGCCGCGCAGCATCGGCTCGCTGGTGCGCGACAGCACGGGCTCGGTCGCGGCGATCGCCTCGAGCAACGACCGCGTGTCGCGCGTGATCGCGAGATCCTCCGACAGGTACAGATAGCCGACATTCGAGCGCGCCGGATCGAACGTGGTCACCCGGCCTGTCAGGGCGCGCGCATTCTTCCGCAACCATGTCTCTAGCGCGGCGTGCGTGCGCGGCACCTGAGCGGGCGGCACGAGGTGCTTGTTGTAGACGATCCCGATCGGCTCCGCGGTGACGCCGAAGCCCATGTTCTTCCACACCGACACCGGCGGCAGCGCGGGCTTTTCGGGGCTCGCATAGCCTTGCGCGAAGCCGTCGTTGATCAGCTTCACCTGAAGGTCCATCGCCGACGACCAGACGAGATCGGCGGACATTTTTTCGCGCGCGTCTCGGTGACGAAGCGGCGGTACATCTCGGTCGAGCCGATGTCCGCGTACAGCACGGTAATGCCCGGATAGCGCTTCCGGAATGCTGCAACGACCGGCAGCAGCTCGGCGCGATCGGCATTGCCGTAGATCCGCACCTGCCGCTCGACGCGCGCGTCGGAGATGAGCTGGTCGTAGGAGCGCGGATAGTTGGCAGGGCGCTGCGCCACGACGGCGGTCGCGGTGAAGCTCGTAGCCAGCAGTGCGATCTTCAGAAAAATTCGTGCCATCGTCACTCTCCTCGCCTTCCGTCTCTGTGTTCGGATAGACTGCAACGGTGGAGTACGAACCGAACCTGTCACCAACCTTTCATGGTTTTTCATGCGCATCCTGTTGATCGAGGACGACGCGGCGTTGGCGCGCAGCATCGCGGCGTTGCTGCGCGCGGGCGGTAATGCGGTCGATCACGTCGCGACCGGGGAGGATGCGTTGTCGGTGGTCGCCGGCGAACCCTATGCACTCGTCATCCTCGACGTCGGGCTGCCCGGTATCGACGGGTTCACCGTGCTGGAGACGCTGCGGCGGCGCGGCGAGCGCGTGCCGGTGCTGATGCTGACCGCGCGCGATGCGCTCGACGACCGGGTGCGCGGGCTCGACCTCGGCGCTGACGATTATCTGCGGAAGCCGTTCGACCCCGAAGAACTGGAGGCGCGTGTCCGGGCGCTGGGGCGGCGGCGGGGCGGCGATCCGCTCCCGGTACTCAGCGTTGGTACGCTGACGATCAACCGCTCGACCGGTGACGCGGACATCGCCGGTCGTGCGCTTGATCTGCGTCGGCGGGAGCGGGCGGTTCTGGAGGCGCTCGCCACCCGAGCCGGCCGAGTCGTCCCCCCCGCGCGCTGCTGATCGGCGAGGTGTTCGGGTTCGACGAGCCGGTCGGCGACAACGCGATCGAGGTCCATGTCACGCGGCTGCGGGGAAAACTTGCGCCCGACGGGCCCGGTATCCGCACCGTCCGCGGGGTCGGCTATATGCTCGATGCCGGCTGAGACCGTAGTTATCGATCGGGGCACGCCCGCACTACGCACGCGCCTGCTGGTCGCGGTGCTCGGGCCGTTGCTGGCGGCGGCGATCCTGATCGGCGTGGTTGGTGCGACGCTGATCGCCGACGTCGTCCGTCGCACCAACGACCGTGTGCTCGGTGGCGCGCTCGGCGCGATCGCCGAGACGGTGCAGGTCGAACGCGGTGAGGTGACGCTCGACCTGCCGTCCGCCGCGTTCGGGATGCTGGAGAATACCGAACGCGACAACGTCTATTACCGCGTTGCCGTCGGGCCGGACCTGCTGACCGGCTATGCGGATTTGCCCGCGCCCGATCCCGCGACGCTCGACATAGACGTGCCGCGCTATCGCTTCGCGCGCTACCGCGGGCAGCAGATCCGCATCGCCGAAGTCCGCCGCTCGCTCCCCCGGATCGACAAGGCCCGTGATCGTCCAGATCGCCGAGACGCTCGACAATCGCGGTGCGCTCACACGCCGGCTGATGCTCGCGCTGCTGATCGGCGAATGCGTCCTCGTGGGCGCGGCGGCACTGCTCATCCGGCCTGCGTTAGGCTGGAGCCTCCGCCCGCTCGCCCGCCTCCGCGGTGCCGTCGAAGCACGTGATGGACGCGCTCGCCCCGATTTCTCGCCGCTCGACACAGGTCCGCTTCCCAGCGAACTTCGCCCGCTGGCCGGTGCGTTCGACCGCCTGCTGGCGCAGCTCGACACAGCCACCGTCGGCGTCCGCCGCTTCACCGCAGATGCCTCGCACCAGATGCGCACGCCGTTGTCGGTGCTGAAGGTCCAGGTCGCACTCGCCCGCCGCGGCTCGGGTCCCGAACGCAGCGTCGCGCTCGACGAGATCGCCGACGCGGTGGTGCGCCTCGAACGCCTGGTGACGCAGTTGCTGGCGTTGGCGCGCGCCGAGGAGGCAGGGGTGTCCGCGCCACTCGAGGCGGTCGACCTGCGCGAAGTGGCGGTGGCGGTCATCACGCGACAGATCAACCGCGCGATCGAAGCCGGCATCGACCTGACGATCGAGGGCGACTCGGAGGTCAGCCACGTCGTTCCCGGCCACCGCACGCTGATCTTCGAGATCGTGTCGAACCTGATCGACAACGGCATACGCTACAACCGGCGCGGCGGCACCGTGTCGGTGAGGCTCCAGACGACGCCGTTGGAGACGACGATCGCGGTGGTCGACGATGGGCCGGGGATACCGATCGACCAGCGCGAGATGGCGTTCGACCGGTTCGTCCGGCTCGGCGCACCCGGGAGTCCGGAGGGAAGCGGCCTCGGCCTGGCGATCGTGCGGTCGGCGGCGACTCGCCTCAACGCGACCGTGGCGTTCGGCGAGGTGACCAGCGGCACGAGCGTGATCCTGCGGTTCTTTCACGCGAACGAGTAACCTGCATCAACGCGGCCCCACACGTGGGCAGCGGCGGTGCCTTTTCGTTAAGGTGTTCGTGTCACTCGGGAAAAAACGACCGAGCGACCATGCTACCCACTCTCTTCAATCTCCATTTCCAGCACTCCGGCTATCTGGTCGTCGTCGCGATCGGCATCTGCCTGACCGCAAGCTGGTCGGTGTCGCTGCTGACCACCGACATGGCCAACGCCCCGCAGCGCGAGCCGTTCGGCTGGCGGCATGGTGCGCTCGCGCTGGCCGCCGGGCTTGGGGTGTGGGCGACGCACTTCATCGCCATCCTCGCATACCGGCCCGACCTGCTGCTTCGCTACGACCCGTTGGTGACGACGGTGTCGGCGCTGGTCGGGATCCTGACCGTCGGCGTGCCGATCGTCGCGATTACGCGGTTGCGATCGCACAAGGGGCGGATCGTCGCCGCGGGTGCGGCGGGGGCGGGGATCTGGTGCATGCACGCGGTCGGCATCACCGGCATGACCGACTGCATCCACGTCTTTTCGTGGCCAACGAATGTCGCCGGGCTGGTGATGGGGACGCTGCTGCTGTCGTCGTGGCAGATCAACCGTGGCTGGTCGCGCTCGCGGCCGATCGGGTGCCTAGTGTTCGCGCTGTCGATCTGCGTCACGCATTTCCTGTCGCTGTCGGGCGACCTCGTCCTCGGCAGCATCAACGACGTGCCCGGCAGCGTGTTGTCGCCGGGGCTGGTCGCGGCCTGCATGACCTTCGCAGTGTCGGTCACGTGCCTCGGCAGCCTGCTGACCTTCGCGCGCTTCAAGACGACGCGCGAGGAAGAGGCGCAGACGCTGAAGTCGGTGATGGAGAGCATGTCCGACGGGCTGGTGTTCATCGACCGCGAAGGCCGCCTGCGTCATTTCAACCGGCGCTTCCTCGACCTGTTCAACACGCCGGTCGACGCGATCGGCCCGGGGCTGACGATCGACCAGTTCCTCGACGTCATCGCGACATGCCGCGGCTGGGCGTCAGAGAAGCGTGCGCTGGTCGGGGGCGCGATGAAGCAGTGGGTGCAGCTCGACGACGACTTCGACCGCGAGTGCGAGATGGAGGATGGCCGCACCTATCAGATGCAGTGCCGGTCGATCCCGCGACAGGGCATCGTGCTGACGTTCAACGACGTCAGCGCCGAACGCCGTGCGCTCGATAACCTCACGCATCTCGCCTATCATGACCCGCTGACCGGACTGCGCAACCGCCGCGCGCTGCGCGAGGAGAAAGAGGCGCGGATCGGTCTCGGCAAGCCGTTCTCGCTGCTGTTGATCGATCTCGACGATTTCAAGCGGATCAACGATGCGTATGGCCATGCGGTCGGCGATACGCTGCTGATCCATGTCGCGGCCGAGCTGACGAGCCTGTTGCCCGACGACAGCTTCGTCGCGCGGATGGGCGGCGACGAGATCGCGATCATCGCCACGCAGCTCGGCGATGCGGCGACCGCGCTGGCCGACACGATCGTCGTCCGGCTGAGCGCGCCGGTGATCATCGACGAACGCCGGTTGCTGCCCGGATGCAGCATCGGCATCGCGGGGTTCGCCAACGACCTGACCCCCGACGAACTGATGAAGCGCGCCGACATGGCGCTGTACGAGGCGAAGCGACGCGGGCGCCGGCGTGCGCAACCCTATGTCTCGGGCCTTGCCGAGCGCCTGGTCGAACGGCAGCACATTACCGACGACCTGTACGAGGCGGTGCAGAATGGCGGTTTCTCGCTCGCGTTCCAGCCGGTGGTGGCGCTGTCGTCGGGCATCACGACGGGATACGAGGCGCTGATCCGCTGGAACCACCCGACGCGCGGCTGGATCTCGCCCGATACCTTCATCCCGATAGCCGAGGATTGCGGCCTGATCGAGGAAATCGGGCGGTGGGTGATCATGGAAGCGTGCCGCCAGCTGGCGGGCTGGTCGTCGCACCTCCACGTCGCGATCAACGTGTCGGCGGGGCAGCTGAAGTCGGACGCGCTGCTGCACCACCTGACGCAGGCGATCCTGGTCCACGGTGTCGCGGCGGAGCGAGTCGAGGTCGAGATCACCGAGACTGCGCTGATCGACGATGCCGCGCGCACGGCGGCGATGCTGGCGCGGATCCGCCGGACCGGGATCAAGGTCGCGCTCGACGATTTCGGCACCGGCCAGTCGTCGCTCGCGCATCTTCGCGATTTCCAGTTCGACCGGATCAAGATCGACCGGAGCTTCGTGATCGAGGCGGGCTCCGACGCGCGGTGCATGGCGGTGCTGCGCGCGACCGTCGCGATCGGCCAGGAACTCGGCGTCCTGACGCATGCGGAGGGGGTCGAGACACGCGAACAGCTCGAACTGCTGCGCTCGATCGGGTGCGACGCGGTGCAGGGCTATCTGGTCGGGCGACCGGTCGTGCCGTTCACCGATGCGGTCGACACCCTCGTGCCAGCGGCGGTGGGCATGGGTTCGAGCCCGATCGGTGGAGAGTCGGCCGCCGTCGCACGGATCGCCGCCTGACGGCTTATCGGCAGATGCGCAGCGCGATCGCGTCGTTCGTGCGTTCTCCCGCCACGCACCCCGGCGGTGGAAATGCTTCGGCGCAATGACGGTATGCTATTGTCGACGCGCGAGACTTTAGGTAGCAAATACTTGCTTGGAACAGAGTAAGAACCAGACGTCCTTGCGGGACGAGGATGCCGATCATACGCTGATCCTGGCGGCATTCGGCCGTTCGCTCGACGCGGCGGATCCTTTCGTGGTCGGGTTCAACGAAGCGATCCTGCCTATGGCGATCAGCGATCCGACGCTTCCCGACAACCCGATCATTCACGTGAACGCGGCGTTCGAGCGTCTGACCGGCTATGCCCGCGACGAGGTGGTCGGGCGGAATTGTCGGTTCCTGCAAGGGCCGGAGACGTATCCCGAGGACGTGTCGCGGCTGCGGGATGCGATCGGCCGGTCCGAGCGGCTCGAGATCGACCTGCTCAACCACCGCAAGGACGGGACGCCGTTCTGGAACCGGTTGCTGGTCGCGCCGGTATTCGATCGCAGCCGGCATCTGCGCTATTACGTCGCGTCCCAGCACGACGTGACGCTCGAACGCGAGACGCTCGCGCTGCTGGAGGCCGAGCAGCGCGAGCTCGAGGCGTCTGCAGCGGAGACGCAGGTTCGGCTCGCCGACAGCGCCGCGCGGCTGCAATTCGCGTTGAAGGCGGGGCGGCTGGGCGCGTGGACCTTCGATCCCGCCAGCCAGCATCTCGACGCGTCGGATGGCTGCAAGATCGTCTTCGGCTATGATCCGGGCGCGGCGTTCGGTTATCCCGAGTTCCTCGAAACGATCCATCCGGAGGATCGCGCGCGTGTCGTCGAGGCGATCCAGGAGACGATCGCGACGGGATGCGACTATGACATAGAATACCGCATCGTGACGCCAACGGCCGAAGTCCGCTGGGTTGCGATCCGCGGCGAATTGCTGACGCGCGCGGATGGCACGGCGCTGTCGATGACCGGCTTCTCGACCGACATCACCGAGCGCAAGCGGACCGAGGAACACCGCGCGCCCTGCTGGCGGGGGAATTGACGCACCGGGTCAAGAACACGCTCGCGACGGTCAGCGCGATCGTCAACCAGACGTTGCGCGATGCAGCCTCGATGTCCGAGGCGCGCGACACGATCGGTGCGCGGATCGGATCGTTGGCGGTCGCGCACGACCTGTTGCTGCGCGACGAGGTCGAGGGTGCGACGATCGCGGATATCGTGACCGGGGTGATGGCGCCGTTTGACGATGGCGGCGGTCGCCTGTTCTCGGTCGAGGGGCCGCATGTCCGGCTCGAGCCGCGCGTGACGCTCGCCTTGTCGATGGCGCTTCACGAACTGGCGACCAACGCCGCCAAATATGGCGCGCTCCACGTCGCGGGCGGGCATGTCACGATTTCATGGAGCGTCGGCATCGGCGAGGGCGGACGAAGGCTGGCCTTCATGTGGGAGGAGACCGGTGGCCCGGTGGTCACCACGCCAACGCGCACCGGCTTCGGATCGCGGATGATCGAACGGGTGCTGGCGCAGCACATGCGCGGCACCGCCCGGATCGAGTATCGCGACACCGGCGTCGTCTTCACGATCGACGCGCCGCTTTAGGCTCGCTCGCGTCGATGCCGAAACCGCCCCCCGCTGACGACTCCCGACGGACGCTATATCGTGGTGCGCGGACGGCTGTGGCGTACCGCGAACCCCGGCCTAGACGAAGACGAACGCGTGCGACTGGTTGCGGCGTTGATGGACGGTCGGCGAGGCGTGGCCGCGGCGAAGCGGGAGGGCGATAGCGAAGCGGAGGCGGCTGCGCGGGCCGCGGTCGATGCGGCGAAGCACGGTCTGGGCGAGCGCGGGCCGGTATGGTGGACCGATGGTGCGCCCGATCTCAACCGGCACATGGCGCGCACGACGCCCTATGCGGACTGGTTTGCGACGATGGACAACGGTGAGAGTACACCAAAACAAAGTTAAGTGATTTAACTTAATCTATGTGAAGACTGGGCCCGACTGGCATCCGGCGCGTTGAGGGACCCTGAGTTTACCGGGAAACCCAAATGTGCCACGTACTTGTGATCGAAGACGACTGGCTGATCGCGGACCATATCATCAGCCTGATTCAGCAAGCCGGCGCGACATCCTATGATCAGGCGGATTGCGAGACCGACGCGGTCGTAGCCGCAGGGGCGCACATCCCGGACATGATCGTTTCCGACGTCCGACTTCGCGAGGGAACCGGGCCGCTGGCGGTACAAAGGATCATGGCCGCGCACGGCAACATACCCGTCATGTTCATCACCGGAACGCCCGAAGCCTGCGTGCCGTGCGATGCGCCCGCCGAAGTGCTCAACAAGCCGATCATGGAGGCCGTGGTCCTGGAAACGTTCCGAAGACTCGCCCCGCATTGATGAGTAGGAGGTACGGCGTGGTTAGCGCCGTACCTCGATTGGCTTTCAACCCTGGATATCGCTCGCGTCGAATTCCTTGAACGCGGCCTTCACCTCGGCGGCGCGGGCATCGTCCGCGATGTCGACGGAGACGACGATCTTGCCTTCAAGGGCGGCATCGTCGCGTGATTCCGGCGTCGGGTCCTTGCCTTCGGTATCCGAACCGGCCTTCTCGTCGCCGACGCTGTTGTCTGCGCCGTCGGTGGTGATGAAGATGTCGGTCCGCTCGATGCCCTGCTCCTGGACCAGGCGCTCGACGGTCATCTCGGCTTCGCGGCGGGTATCGAACTTTGCCTTGAGGGTGGTGGACATTGGTCGCTCCTAGTTGCGGGTCAAAAGGTCAGGCGGGACACAGATCGGGCGATGCGGCGTGTGCGCGATCGCTAGCGTCGATGTCCGCGAGGTGATCGAGGAAATTGGTCAGTTCGGTGCGGCGGCGCGCTTCGCCGGCGAACTCGCGGTCGACGCCGAGCGCCCATAGCAGCGAGCAGCGATCGGGATCGTGGTGGAGCGCATCGAGCTGGTCCGCGCGGTGCTCGACGTCGCCGGTCGTCTCCGCCAGGCCGGCTTCGACGATGTCCTCGGCCTGGCGACGCAACGCGACTGCAATCTCGCCGAGCGCGAGTTCGGGATGATATTGCACGCCCCAGAAAATCCCGCCGTCGTGACGGATCTCGGCGGCCTGGATCGTCGTGACGGCGTTGCTCGCGAGCAGGGTCGCGTTGGCGGGAAGCGTCTCGACTTCGTCGCCGTGGATCGCAGGGGCGTCCCAGCTCGCCGCACGGCCGGCGAGCAGCGGATGATCGCGGCCGGCGTCGGTCGGCGTGATGCGGCGGGCGATCCCGGCCTCCATCCGCTGCGGCATCTTGCGCACTTTCCCACCGGCGGCGGCGACCGCGAGCTGCAGCCCGGCGCAGGATCCGAATGACGGCGTGCCCGATGCGAATACCGATCGCATGAAGGTCAGCTGGCGTCGGACCTCCGGGCTGTCGTCATAGACGTGGAGCGGCGATCCGGTGATGAACACCGCGTCGAACAGTCCCAGCGCGTTGGCCTCATAGACCTGCGCATCGTCGTCGGCGGGTGCCACGATCGTGATCTCGGCATCGGGACGGAGCTGACGAAGCGTCGACGCATAGGTTTCGCCCGAGCTTTTGCCGGCGTGGCGACGACGCGCCTCGCGCTCGTCCGCGGTCTCGCTTTCGGCAACCAGAAAATGCGGCAAACCCGGTCCTCTCACGTCTCGGTTCGAGCGACCTCAACGCGCTGGCACGCGTTTCGTCCGCCGCCGCCGCAAATTTTGCGCGCTCACATCTCCAGCGCGCGCTCGTAACCGGTGAGTTCGAGATAGCCGCGACCGCCGCGGGTGCGGACCGCGCCCCTCCCAATAGACCGGCAGACCGCTGCGGCGGGCGTCGAGCTCCTGCGCGGCGAACATCGGTACGAGGCGCCAGCGCTGGATGTCGCCGGCTATGCGCACGCTCAGTTCCTGCGAGACCGGGTAGAGCGCGCCGGTCGCCTTGCTCCGCCATGTCGCGAGCGGGCGGAAGGCGACGTCGCCCGGGCCGAACACCGTCATGCTGCCGTCGGCGCGACGGAGCGAGCCGCCCGTCCAGACCGTGCCGCCGCTCTTGCGCCGAATGCGGAACGCCATCAGCGCGGAGCCGTCGTCGAAATTGAGCCCGGTCCAGTCCCAGCCTTGCGCGGCGGGGGCGAGGTAGTTGGACGACCATTCGCGGTCCAGCCACGCCTCGCCAGTTACTGCGACCGTTCCGCCGCCTTTGCGGACGCGGCCGGTCACGCGGAGATGCGGCACCGAGTAATAATAGCTGGCCTCCTCGGGGCGTGGTCCCTTGCGGCTATAGCCTCCGATCCCCTGCGGCAGGGGAGGCTGGGTTGGCTGAAAATCGAGCGCGAGGCCGAAGCCGTCCGCGTTTACGCGCGTCGTCCAGCGGCCATTCCTCGCGCGGCGCAACCGCCAGTCGCGGATCGCGACGTCGGCATCGCCGGTACGGGCCTGCGCCAGACCGAAGCCTTCGCGTGCCGCCTGCTCGCCGTGGAGCAGCTTGCCGGTGGTCGGATCGGACAGCGCGGCGTGCGCGAACAGGACCTGGCGTGCGGCGAACCGGCTGGGGTTGCGCGGATCGACCGGCGGGCGGGTGCGGAAGAACGTCACCTGGAAACCGAGATCCTTGCCATCCTCGGTCCGCAGCCAGCCGGTGACGTACCACCATTCGGTGCGAAACGCCGGGTGCGCGCCGTGATCCGCGGGGAAACGGAGTGTGATGCCCGGCCGCACGACCGGATAAGGGGGCGGGCGGCGTGGCGGCTGGCGCGGCGACACCGATCGCGGCGATCCAGCCGAGCAGGGCCCAAGGTCGCAGCATCACCAATCCTCCCGCACCGACTGTACCGCGCTCTTCGCCGTCGCGCGCCGCCCCGCGAGCATCGCGGTCGCCGCCGCCGCACCCGTCAACGCGGTCGCGACGCCGATCAGCGTGCCGAGCGGGATGCGGGTGGTCATCGTCCAGTTGAACGACTGCGGGTTGATGACGTGGATCAGCACTTGCGACAGGACCAGGCCGAGCCCGATCCCCGCGAGCGCGCCGGTGAGCCCGACGATCGCGCCTTCGGTGGCGAGCATCCTGGTGAGCTGGCCGCGGGTGAGGCCGAGATGCCGCAACATCCCGAACTCGCGTTCGCGCGCGATCGTCTGCGCCGACATCGTTGCCGCGACGCCCGCCAGCCCGACCAGGATCGCCACCGCCTCCAGCAGATAGGTGACCGCGAAACTGCGATCGAACAGCGTCAGCGCGAGTTTCCGCAACGTCGCCGGCTGGCCGACCTCGACCTGGGGACGCAGGTCGGCGGGCAGGCGATCGGTCATCGCGCGCGCGACCTTGGCCGGATCCGCACCGGGCAGGATCGTCGCGGAAATCTCGTCGCGGCGATCGTCGCCGGTGAGGCGCTGGTAGTCGCCCTCGTCGATCAGCACCGCACCCGCCTGGCGCCCGTAGTCGCGCCATATGCCGGCGACCGTGAACTGCGTGCGGCCGGCGATCGGCAGCGTAATGCGCTCGCCCGCATTCCAGCCGTACAGGCGGTGCGCGGGCTCGGAGACCCAGATCGGCAGCGCATCCTTCGGCACCGCCTCCTTCTGCACCGACGGTCCGCGATCGATCAGCACCAGCAACGGATCGCGGCCACCGCGCTCGGGTCGCGCGATCAGGCTGACGGGTGGGCGATCCGCGGCGATGGTCAGCGGGATCTGGCGGCTAAAGGCGAGGCGGGTGACACCCGGCGTGCCGGCGATACGCGTGCGCGTCTCCGGATCGAACGTCGCGCCGGCGGTGGTGCGCAGATACAGGTCCGCGCCGAGCACCTGGTTGAGCCACTCGTCGACCGCGCCGCGGAAGCTGGTCACCATCGTCGCCATCGCGATCATCAGCGCAGTCGACGCGACGATCCCGCACAATGCGGTCGCCGCTTCGCCCGGCGCGCCGTGAAGGTGACGAACCGCGAGCGTGCCGGGCACGCTGCCTCGCGTCCGCCTTGCCAGCGGGGTCAGCAGCGTGCGCGCGAACCACGGCACGCCCGCGACGCCGCCCGCGAGCATCAGCGCCATCCCCAGGAAACCGAACAGCGGCAGCCCGGCGATCGCGGGCAACAGCGACGCGGCGCCTCCCGCAACGAGCAACGCGGCGGCGGGCCACCATGCGACCGGCCGCCGAGGATCGAGTACGTCGCCGGCGTTCTTGAGTGCGGCGGCCGGTGCAGCCCGCGCCGCGACGCGTGCGGGCAACGCGCTGCCCAGGATCGCCGCGAGCAGGCCGAGCGCGAAGAACCCGATCGCGGCACCGGGCTGGATCACGACGCGCGCGGTGCTGCCGCCGAAATAGCCCGCACCCAGGTCGCCGCCGAACCAGTGGAGTGCCGCCCATGCCAGGCCGTACCCAGCCGCCAATCCTGCCGCGGCGCCGACCAGTCCGATCGCGAGCCCTTCGATCACGACTGCGGCGATGATCCCGGCGCGCGGCATGCCCAATGTCCGAAGCAATGCGAACGCGCGTTGCCGCCGCACCACCGACAGCGACTGCGCCGAATAGACGAGGAAGCCGCCGGTCAGCAGCGCGACCAGCGCCAGCATGTCGAGATTGACGCGGTACGCGCGCGACAATGCATCGCCCTGCGCGTTCTGCGTCTCGGCGGTCGACAGGATCGCGTCCGCGGGCAGGATCGCGCGCAACGCCGGCTCCGCGATTGAGCGATCCGACAGCGCGAGGTCGAGGCGATCGATCCGCCCGAGACGCCCGAACCGCCACTGTGCCGCGGCGATATCCATGACGCCGACCGCAGTCGATTCGTCCGTCGCCGGCAGCGTGCCCGCCACCCGCAGCGGCACCGACCGGCCGTTGGCGACGACGACCAATCGCGTGCCGATCTTCGCACCGACCTGGGTCAGCGCCGCACGCGACAGGAACAGCGCGGACTCGTCGAACGCCGTATCGTTGCCGGTATCGGGACCACGCGGGCGGATGCCGATCAGCGACGGCGTGACCGTAGCCGCCCGGATCACGTCGACGCCCAGCAGCGTCAGCCGCGCCTTGCCGATCCGCGCATCGAGGCGCAGCACCGGGCTGGCATCGCCGACGCCATCGGCCCGCGCGACGCGGGGATAGAGGCGTTCGTCGAAGCCGAGCGGGCTGGTCGCGCGGACCGACAGTTCGGCGGCGCCGCTGACGCCCCGCATCGCGCCATCGAACGACGCCAGCGCCGAACCGTTGACGAGATGCACCGCGAAGCCGAGCGCCACGCCGACCGCGATCGCGACTGCCGTCAACAGGAAGCGGGCAGGGTGGAACCGCCACTCGCCCGCGATCAGCCAGCGCAGGCCCAGCCGTCCCGACCAGAGCCCGGACCCGGACGTCAGGCCTATCTCAGGCGCCACGCCGCTCCACCAGTCCTTCGGCACCCAGCGTCAGTACGCGGTCGGCGATCGCCGCGCTCGCGTCCGAATGCGTTACCATCACGCCCGCCGCGCCATTGCCGCGCACCGCGTCGGCGAACAGCGACAGCACGCGCGCCGCGGTCTCCGGATCGAGGTTGCCGGTCGGCTCGTCCGCGAGGATCAGCGCGGGGCGGTGGACGAGCGCACGGGCGATCGCCACGCGCTGCAGCTCGCCCCCCGACAGGTCGCGCGCATAGCCGTCGCCGCGACCGTCCAGGCCGACCGCATCGAGCATCTCTTCGGCGCGCGTCGATGCCGCGACGTTGTCCGGCGAGACGAGCGCCAGCGGCAGCGCAACGTTCTGGCGCAGCGTCAAATAGGGGGAGGGATGTGGAAGGCCTGGAACACGAAGCCGATCCGCTCGCGCCGCAACCGCGTCCGCGCGGTCTCGTCGAGCGTGCCGAGGTCGATGCCGTCGATCGCCACGCTGCCCTCGTCCGCCTCGTCCAGCCCGGCGAGGATGTTGAGCAAAGTCGATTTCCCGACCCCCGACTCGCCGATGATCGCGACCAGTTCGCCCGCGCCGACCTCCAGATCCAGATGCCGGAACAGCCGCCGCGGCCCCGGCACCGACTTACCGAGCGCACGGACCGCGAGAAGGGGAGGGGCGTCAGGCATGTCCAGTCCGTGCAATAGCTTGGGTGGCGCCGCAAGCACCGACATCGCTGGATATGCGGTAGATCAGTAACCCGGCCGATAGGTTCGTTCGACGTGGCCCGCCAGTTCGTCGGGATGGAAATAGACCGGGCGCAACCGTCCCTCGGCATAGCGCGCTACCTGATCGGCGAAATGCGGCGATCGGACGTCGCCGCTCTGGCCGCCGGCCATGACCGCCGTTGCCTTCACCCGCGCGCCGAACTCGACCACCGCGACGAAGCTGTTGCCGCTGCTGCCGTAATAGCGTTTCGTCCCCGGCCACGGCTTCGCGCCGAACGATGCGAGGCTGCCCCACTGCGCCGAGGTGAACGGCACCGGGGTCGAGGCGCGGGCATCGTCGAAATGCGGTGCAATCGAATCGTCGAGCCGCTGGAAGCGGTTGATGTCCTTCCACGGCGTCCGCCAATCGCCGAAATCCTGCTTGAGCCGAGTGACGGCCGTGCTCAGCGCGGCGAGCTTCGTATCAGGGCCGACTCGCGTGGCGATATAGTCGGGCACGTTCAGGCGCTCGGCCTGCGCGAAGCTGCCGACCTCACGCCACAATTGGTCGCCCCAGAAGACCGCGAGGCTGGTCGCGGTGGAATCATAGGCCCAGCGATGGTCCCAGCCCTTGAGCAGCGCGATCGGTGCGGCAAGCGCAGGGCGACGCGGATCGCTGGCGGGAAGTGCCTCCCACGCGGCGACCAGTCCGGGCAGCAATCGCGCAAAGGCGGGGAGATAGGGATCGAACGCGGCGGCCCGCAGCGTGTCGGGTGTCCAGCCGGTCTTCCCCGTCAGCAACAGGTCGGCATGGACGCCCCGCGCATTGCCGCCGACCTGGTCCATGTAGCGCGGATAGTCCACCGCCTTGGGGCTGTCCGGGCCCGCCGCGCTCCACGGCCAGTCGTTGGTGTTGTGCGCCCACCCTATGCGAGGATTGAGCACGCTCGGCAGGCTGGGGAGCATATGCAGGCCATGCCAGTCGGTCGCGGGGTCGCTGCCGTCGACCGGGCGGGTATAGTCGAAGCGATCGTCGCGGATCGGCATGAACTGCGGCATCAGGAACGCGATCTCGCCCTTGCTGTCCGCGAACAGCGTGTCGTTCGACGAATTCGCCTTCAACGCCGCGACCTTCATGTATCCTGCGAGATCGGTCGCCTTGGTCCGCAGGTAGCTTTGCTCGAGCGCCGGCACCGGGCGCCACATCAGCGCGGTGGCGATCCATTTGCCGGCCTTGGTCGCGACGATCGGGCCGTGATGCGTGCGGTAGGTGGTGAAGCGGCGCTCGGCCATCGTCCCGTCGGGCTGGCGGACGTGCAGCGTAACGGTGCGTGCGACGACTGGCCGGCTGGTCTTGCCGTAGCGATAGGCATAGTCGCCGCCACGCCGCGTGATCCGCTCGGCGAACTCGTCGACGTTGTCGACCGTTGCCGACGTGTGCATCCACCCGGCCTTCGGATTGAAGCCCTGGTAGACGAAGAACTGGCCCCAGGTGCTGGCGCCATACGCGTTCAGCCCCTCGTCGCTGGTCATCTGCGCCTCGGAGCGGAAATAGAAGCTGGTGTGCGGATTGATCAGCAGCAGCGCGTGGCCGTTCGCGGTCAGCCGGGGCGCGATGGCGATTCCGTTGGAGCCCGACGGCTCGCGCGGGATCATCCCGAGTTCTTCGGGCGTCGGGGGGGTAGGCTGGCCGTAGAAGGTCTTCAGGTCGCTGAGCGAGATCCGCTCGATATCGCCGCCGATGCTGCCTTCGGTGAAGCTGAGCGCCATCCACGGCTCGAACCGGGTCAGCACGCGGGGCTTCACCTGCGAGTGCGTCGCGAGATAATAGTTCAGACCGTCCGCCCAGGCCTGCATCAGCGTGCGCAACCATGTCGGGCTCGCGGCATAGTCCGCCTTCAACGCGACGGGATCGACGAACAGCCGCTGGCGGAGGTCTGCCCAGACCGCGTCCTCGCCCACGTCAGCGCCGGCCGCCTCGGCGGTCCGGCCGAGCGCGGTCAGGTAATTCGCCTCGATCCGCGGGAAATCGTCCTCCGCCTGCGCATAGATCATCCCGAACACCGCATCGGCATCCGACCGGCCCTTGATATGCGGGATGCCCCAGTCGTCGCGGGTGATCGTCACGCGCTTGGCCTGCGCCTGCCATCGTTGCATGTCGGTGGGCGCAGTACCGGATGCCGCAGAGGACGGGGCGGCCAGCAGCAAAGCCGACAGGATCAACGGGTGACGCGCGCGCCGAAGGATTGCCATGCGCCGAGCGTAAGGCGAGCGCATGGGAAATGCCATGCGTACTGATGGTAATGAAGATGGTGGATCGGAAGGCTGAGGCTCTGTCGCCTCGCGCTGGACCGCTGTTTTCCTGAGAAAACTGGAGCGGGCGAAGGGATTCGAACCCTCGACCCCAACCTTGGCAAGGTTGTGCTCTACCCCTGAGCTACGCCCGCTCTGGCGCCTATGTCTCCGGTCTGAAGCGACACGGTGACTGGGTGAGGCGCGCTGTTAGCCCGGTGTTTCCGGGACGGCAAGCGCCTTTTCAACTTTCGCGTGAAATTCAACGCAAACGAGATTCTGCTTGGCGACTCCGGCACTAGAACATTACAAGAACAATTGTGAACGAGTCGCTTGCCTTGATAGCCCGCCTGAAGCGGATTGCCACGACGGGGATGCCGACTCAGGGTGATGGCCGTGCCGACGATGCGTGGCTGACGCAGGGGATGGCGAAGGCGCAACTCCACGAGATTTTCGCGACGGTCGACGATTCGGCGAGTGGCGCAGGGTTCGCGATCGCTTCGGTGTTGGCGGCGCGGGCAGCGCCGGTGATGTGGCTGCGGACAGAGGCGAGCGAGCGACAGGGCGGGCGCCTGCATGCGACCGGGCTGGTCGAGATGGGGCTCGACGTGACGTCGCTGGTGCTGGGGCTGGTCGAGGACGAGGCGAGCTTGTTGCGCGCCGCCGCCGATGCTGCGCGGTGCCACGGGCTCGGCACGTTGCTGATCGAATCCTGGGGACGTGCACCAAAGATCGACCTGACCGCGACTCGGCGGCTGATGCTGGCGGCCGAAGCCTCAGGCGTCACCATCCTCAGCCTGCGCATCGGTGCCGAACCGGTGCCGAGTGCGGCCGCGTCGCGCTGGCAGGTTGCCGCATGTCGCTCGCGGCCGCTGGAAGCCGACGCACCGGGCAAACCTGCCTTCGACATCGAATTGCTGCGTCGACGCGGAGGCCAGGCCGGGCTTCGCTGGCGTGTGGAGTGGGACCGTGACGCGCATATCTTCGACCAAACCGCCTTCGCCTCTGACGATTCCGCGGCGTTACCTGGCGCTGGTATTCCCGTGGCTGCCGATCGAGCGGCTACGGACGATGCGGCCGCATTTGTTCGTCGGACGGGCTGAGACGCCGATCGCGTTCGTCGAGACGGTCTCGGGTGGGGTGCGGCTGAAGGCACTCGATCGTGAGGCGGTGCGGGCGGGACTCCAGCCGGGGCTGACGCTGGCTGATGCGCGGGCGCGGGTGCCCGAACTGGAGGTTTACGAGCATGACGCGCATGCCGATCACGAATGGCTCGAGCGGCTGGCCGACGGGTGCCAGCGGTACACGCCCTCGGTTGCGCTCGACGAACCCGATGGGTTGATCCTCGACATCGCCGGGTGCGTGCACGAGTTCGAGGGCGAGCGGCGATTGGCCGCCGATCTGGAAGAGCGCCTTGCACGCCGGGGGCTGCTGGTGCGCCATGCGTTCGGCGATACGCCCGATACGGCTCGCGCACTGGCGCGGTATGCGGGGGGCGCCGGCTCCGGATGAAAAGCGGGCGGTGAAGCGGTTGCCGGTGGCGGCGCTGGGCCTCGACGAGGATGCGACGACCGCGTTGTCACGCGCGGGGCTGAAGACGGTCGGCGACGTGATGGCGCGGCCGCTCGCGACGATCGCGGCGCGGTTCGGCGAGGAGGCGGCGATGATGATCCGCCGGCTCGACGGCTCGGTGAAGGGGCCGATCGTCGCGCGGCGCACGGTGGCCAAGATCGGTGTCGAACGCCGCTTCGCCGAACCGATCGCGCGCACCGAATACGCGCTGGAGATGCTCGCCGAACTTGCCACCGAAGCGGCGGTCCAGCTTGCCGACCGTCATGAAGGCGGCCGACGGTGGGAGGCACGGCTGTTTCGTGCGGACGGACTCGTCCAGCGGCTGCGGATCGAGACCGGCCAGCCTACACGCGACGTGGCGCTGTTGATGCGGCTGTTCCGCGAGCGGATCGACAGTCTCGCCGATCCGCTCGATCCGGGGTTTGGCTATGATCTGGTGAGGCTCGACGTGGCGCTCGCAGAGAAGCTCGATGCGTCGCAGTTGAAGCTGGAGGGTGGCGAGGCGCAGAAGGGTGAGGTCGCGCAACTCGTCGACCAGCTCGGCACGCGACTGGGTCGGACCCGCGTCCGCCGGTTCTCCGCACGCGACAGCCATATCCCCGAACAGGCGGAGCTGATGCTGCCGGCCGCCGAGGCTCCTGCCCCGACGCCGTGGACCGCGCCGGAGACGGGCGAACCGCCGCTGCGCCCGATCTACCTGTTCGACCCGCCGCAGCCGATCGAGATCGATGATGGCCGAGGTCCCCGATGGGCCCCCCGCACCGCTTCCGCTGGCGCCGTACCGTGCACGACGTGGCGCATAGCGAGGGGCCCGAGCGGATCGCCGGCGAATGGTGGCGGCGGCAGGACATTCCGACGCGCGATTACTACCGCATCGAGGACCGCCGCGGCCGCCGCTTCTGGATCTTCCGCCACGGCCTGTATTCCGAGATGGAGGCGCCGCGCTGGTACCTCCACGGCGTCTTCGCGTGAGCGGCGCGGCGCCATGACCGGGTTCGCGGAACTCGTCGCCGCGACCAATTTCTCGTTCCTCGACGGGGCGAGCGATGCGGGCGCTATGGTCGGGCGCGCGGTGGAACTGGGGCTTGGCGGCATCGGCATCGCCGATCGCAACACCGTTGCAGGCGTCGTCCGCGCGCACCAGGCGTTGAAGAAGGCACGCGACGGCCTGCTCGGCATGGCGATGCCGCCGATCGATTTCCGACTGGTGGTCGGTGCGCGGCTGGTGTTCGAGGATGGTACGCCGGACATCGTCGCCTACCCTTCGACCCGACGCGGCTGGGGACGACTGACCCGGTTGCTGACGGTCGGCAACAGACGCGCCGAGAAGGGCGGCTGTATCCTCGGGTTGGGCGACCTGATCGCACATCATGCCGACATGATGCTGGTGGTCATGCCCGAAAGCAGCGCCCGCGGCGCCGTGCCGGTATCGCCTTTGCCCGACGGCGACGCCTTGCCCGAACGAGGCGAGCGCGAGCTGCGGACGATCCTGAAGGCAGTAAAGCGACTGGGGCCGGACTCGATCTGGCTGGGCGTGACGATGCCGCGGGGCGGTCGCGATCGGCGGCGGCTGGCGCGGTTGGGGCGAATCGCCGATGCGGCGGGCGTGCCCGTGCTCGCGACCACCGACGCGCTCTATGCCTATACCGATGACCGCGACCTGCACGATGTCGTCACCTGCATCCGCGAGCGCACGACGATCCATAAGGCCGGGCGCCTGCTGGCCGCGAACGGCGAGCGGCATCTGAAACCCGAGGAGGAGATCGCCCGGCTGTTCCGCGATCGCCCCGATGCGGTGGCACAGAGCGCGCGGTTGTTGTCGCGGATCGGGTTCTCGCTCGACGATCTCAAATACGAATATCCGCACGAACCCATTCCGGCAGGCTGGGAGGCGCAGGATTGGCTCGAGCATCATGTCTGGCAGCTCGCGCTGGAACGCTATGACTACCGCGTGCCCGAAAAGATGCGGGCGCTGCTCCACGAGGAATTCGCGCTGATCCGCGAGCGGAATTACGCCTATTACTTCCTGACCGTGCACGACATCGTCCGGTTCGCGCGGGCGCAGGATCCGCCGATCCTGTGCCAGGGGCGCGGGTCTGCGGCCAACTCGGTCGTATGTTACCTGCTCGGCGTCACGTCGGTCGATCCGATGAAATACGACCTGCTGTTCTCGCGGTTCGTGTCGAGCGAGCGCGACGAGCCGCCGGATATCGACGTCGATTTCGAGCATGAGCGGCGCGAGGAGGTGATGCAGTATATCTATCGCCGCTATGGCCGCGACCGCGCCGCGATCGCCGCGACCGTGATCCATTATCGGCCCAAGAGCACGGTGCGCGAGGTCGGCAAGGCGCTCGGCCTGACCGAGGACGTGACGCAGCGTCTGACGAGCACGGTGTGGGGCAGTTTCTCGAGCCGGTTCCAGGAACAGCGCTTTGCCGAAACCGGCTTCGACGTCGACAATCCGGAGATCGCGCGGTTGCGCGAGATGGTCGACCGGCTGCTCGAATTTCCGCGGCATCTGTCGCAGCATGTCGGCGGGTTCGTGCTCACGCAGGGGCGGCTCGACGAGATGGTGCCGATCCATAACGGCGCGATGGAGGAGCGCACCTTCATCGAATGGGACAAGGACGATATCGACGCGCTCGGGCTGATGAAGGTCGATATCCTAGCGCTCGGGATGCTGACGTGTATTCGGAAGGCATTCGACCTGATGCGTCGGCACGGACTCGGCGATCACCTCCCTCGATACGATCGCGGTGGCCGAGGACGACCGGGTCTATGACATGCTGTGCAAGGGTGACAGCATCGGCGTGTTCCAGGTCGAGAGCCGGGCGCAGATCAACATGCTGCCGCGGTTGCGTCCCCGCGAGCTGTACGACCTGGTGGTGCAGGTGGCGATCGTCCGGCCCGGGCCGATCGAGGGGGACATGGTGCATCCGTATCTGCGGCGACGCAGCGGGAAGGAGGTGGCCGAATATCCCTCGCCCGATCCGAAGTTCGGGCCGGCCGACGAACTGAAGCAACTGCTCCGCTTCACCTACGGCGTACCGCTGTTCCAGGAACAGGCGATGAAGCTGGCGATCGTCGCGGCCGGGTTCACGCCGAACGAGGCGAACCAGTTGCGCAAGTCGATGGCGACGTTCCGCAAGGTCGGCGGCATGGACAATTTCCACGCCAAGCTGATCGGCGGGATGGTCGGGCGGGGGTACAAGGCCGAGTTCGCGGAACGCTGTTTCAAGCAGATCGAGGGGTTTGGATCGTACGGATTTCCGGAGAGCCACGCGTTATCGTTCGCGCGGCTGGTGTATGTTTCGTCGTGGATCAAATGCTTCCATCCGGCGGTGTTCTGTTGCGCGTTGCTCAATTCGCAGCCGATGGGGTTTTACGCGCCGGCGCAATTGGTACGCGATGCGGTCGAGCACGGGGTGACGGTGCTGCCGGTCGATGTGAATGCGAGCGGGTGGGATAACAGCCTATCCTCCCCGGTACGGGGAAGGGGGACCGCGCGAAGCGGGGTGGAGGGGGGCTTCCGCAGACGTATCGCTTGCGGGAGTCACTGTTACCGGCGGCGCGTTTGCGGATGCCACTTTTCCCAGCGGAGCGTCTGCGGCGCCCCCTCCACCATCCTGCGGATGGTCCCCCTCCCTGTGCCGGGGAGGATTTGCGGCCTCGGGTTTCGGCAGGTGGATGGGTTTCGGAAGGATTGGGCCGACGAGATCGTTCGCGTTCGGACTGCGCCGTTCGCTAGCATCGAGGATCTGGCGCGGCGGGCGAACCTGCCGCAGCGGGCGATGAACCTGCTGGCCGATGCGGATGCGTTTCGATCGGTGGCTAAGGAGCGGCGCGAGGCTTTGTGGGATGTGCGCCGGACGCCGCCCAAGCAGCTTGCGCTGTTCGCCGCCGCCGAGGTGCCCCGGAGCTTGGCGTGGAGCCCGACGCGCACCTGCCAGCGATGCCGCTGTCCGAACAGGTGGCGGCGGATTACCAGACGACTCGGTTGTCGTTGAAGGCGCATCCGATGCAGTTCCTCCGCGCTCGCTTTGCCGCCGAGGGGATCCTATCGAGCGCGCAGGCCAATGCGACCAAGGACGGGCGTCGCGCGAAAGTGGCGGGCGTCGTCTTGGTTCGCCAGCGGCCGGGCAAGGGTAATGCGATCTTCGTGACGATCGAGGACGAGACCGGGATCACCAACGGGTTGATGTGGGCGCGTGATTTCGAGGCGAACCGCCGCGCGGTGATGGCGTCGCGGCTGATGGTGCTGGAAGGCGTAATCCAGCGCAGCGAGGAAGGCGTGACGCACCTGATGACGTCGCGCGTGCAGGACCGCACCGAGATGCTGCGGCTGTTGTCGGAGGATCACGCGCTGGAGCCGCCGCTCGCGCGGGTGGACGAGGTTATCCGGCCGGTGCTGACGCGGAGTCCCGATGCTCGCGCGCATCATCCGCGGGCGACTCATCCTCGGGATGTGCGTGTCCTCCCCAAGTCGCGCGACTTTCATTGACGGCGGATCGCCGTTCGCCCCTACGATCCTCCCCCGCCAGGGGGGGTGGCTGGCGCTTGCCAGACGGAGGGGGAGGAAAACGATGGCTGGCGTTCCGTGTCCGCGCCCCTCCGTCGCCTTCGGCGCCACCCCTCCCCTTGCGGGGGGAGGATCATTATGATCGTACGGTCGGGAGTTGCTCGGCGCGGGTGTTGCCGTCGTCGTCCGGCGAACACGGGAATCCAGGGTCACCAGAGGGATCGTTCGCGTCCTTGGATCACGGCTCGCGCGCTGATGGCTAGTGGCGTGTGACGATAGCGCACATTTGTTGTGCCGGGCGTTACACCCTAAAGGTGGCATTCGCCGCGGGCGCGCCCCAGATAGCGCGTCTGGATTACACGGGAGTTGAACTTGGCCACGCTTGGAATGTCCCCCGCGGAGAAGGATGCCGTCGAGGCGTTCCGTCGCGATGTCGTCGAACCGTCGATGACGAGCCTCGTGATCATCGATTTCTGGGCGGAATGGTGCGGGCCGTGCAAGGCGCTGACCCCGACGCTGGAAAAGGTCGCCGCCGATTATGCCGACAAGGGCGTCGTGCTGGCGAAGGTCGATACCGACAAGAACCAGTTCATCGCCGCGCAATTCCAGATCAAGTCGATCCCGACCGTCTATGCGATGTTCCAGGGCCAGCTGGTTGCCGACATGACCAGTGCGCGCACCGAATCGCAGCTGCGCGTGATCCTCGACCAGTTGCTCAAGCAGCTGCCGATCGAAGCCGGCGCAACCGACGCGGCGCCCGACGTCGAGCCGTTGATCGCGATCGGCGAAGAGGCGCTCGCGGCCAATGACGGCGAGCGCGCGCTCGGCATCTTCCGCGAGATCGCCGAGATCGCACCCGAGCATCCGCAAGTCCATGCCGGTTTCGTCCGCGCGCTGGTCGCGACCGGGCAGCTCGACGAGGCGACCGACTGGCTGGCGAACCTCGATTCGGCGATCGCCAAGGACCCGGCGATTACCCGCGCGCAGGCTGCACTCGCACTCGCGCAGTCGGCGCCGCCGGTCGAGGATCTGTCGCCGCTGTTGGCGGCGGTCGAGGCAAACCCCGACGACCTGCAGGCGCGGTTCGCGCTCGCCAACGGCCAGATGGCGGCGAATGATCGCGATGCCGCTGCCGACACGTTCCTTGGTATCATCGCCACTGAGCGCGACTGGAACGAGGGCGCGGCGCGGACGCAGTTGTTGAAATTGTTCGAGGTCGTCGGGCTCGAAGACCCGTGGGTGTCTGGACAGCGACGCCGCCTGTCTGCGATCCTGTTCGGATGACCACCGAGTCCGCGCCTCCGCGCGCTACCACGCGACTGTCGATCTTCCCGCTGCCGGGGGCGTTGCTGTTCCCCGGCATGCACTTGCCGCTGCACATGTTCGAGCCGCGCTATCGGGCGATGATCAGCGATGCGATGGCGCGCGACCGGCGGATCGGGATGATCCAGCCGCGGGGCGGACCGCATGACGACGCGGATGCGCTGTACGACATCGGCTGCGTCGGCAAGATCGCCGAGGTCGAGGCGCTCGACGACGGGCGCTACAACGTCGTGCTGGAGGGCATCGCGCTGTTCCGGATCGTCCGCGAGTTGGACGTGACGACCGCATTCCGCCAGGTCGAGGCCGAGTTGCTGCCGTTGATCGAGGACGATGCGTTGTCGCTCGGGCGGCGCTCTTCGCTGGAACTGGAATCGCGTCGGTTCGCCGACATGCAGGGCTATGCGGTCGACTGGGATGCGGTCGGACGGCTCGACGATGAGAGCCTGGTCAACGGCATCGCCCAGATCGCGCCGTTCGATGCGGCGGCGAAGCAGGCGTTGCTGGAGGCGCCGGACATCGAGCAGCGTGCCGAACTGATCATCCAGCTGATGCAGTTCTTCGGCCGCCACGACGGCGACGAATCGGTGACGTTGCAGTGAAGTCGCCCAGCAAGGGTCGCGCGCATGGCGCCGTGATGATGATCGGCATGTTCTTCGCCAACCTGTTCGATCCCAAGAAGATCACCGCGATCGAACACGTCGCGACGCAGCGGCGGATCGGCAGCGAGTCCGGTCGCATTGCCCAGGCCGCCGCGGCGCCGCCTTCCCAGGGCGAAGGATTTTGACGATGAAACCCCTGGATCCCTGGCTGCTCGAACGCCTCGTCTGCCCGATGACGCGCACGCCGCTCCGCTATGACGAGCCTGCGCAGGAACTGATTTCGGACGCGGCCGGCCTTGCTTACCCGATCCGCGATGGCGTGCCGGTGATGCTGGTCGAAGAGGCACGCCGGATCGACGAGACCGCCGGCTGATCGTCTCCCACTAGCGGCCCGTCCGCGTCGCTCCGGCCTCCCGGACGGAAGCGAGCGTCGGGTAGCCGTTCACCGCCATCAGCAGGTCGGCTTCGGCGAGGATGCATTTCAACACATGCGCCGCGCCGTTCGCGCCGTCGAGCGCCAAGCCGTACGTGTAGGGCCGACCGATCCCGACCGCGGTGGCGCCGAGTGCGAGTGCCTTGACCACGTCGCTCCCTGACCGAACGCCGGAGTCGAACAGCACCGGCACGGCCCCGCTCGCCGCGACCACCGCGGGCAGCATGTCGATCGCGGCGATCCCGCCATTCGCCTGACGACCGCCATGGTTCGAGCAGTAGATCGCGTCCGCCCCTAGATCGATCGCGCGCCGCGCGTCGTCGGGATGACAGATCCCCTTCAGGCCGATCGGCAGCGACGTCATCGACCGCAGCCACGGCATGTCGTCCCACGTCAGCACCTTGCCGAACGTCCCGGCCCACTGCCGCACCGCCGCGGGCAAATCCTCGTGCGGTGGCTTGGCGAGCATCGCCCGGAAGACGGGATCGCTGAAGTAATTCTCCAGCACATGGCCGCGCAGTTGCGGAAAGTTCGCGACGTTCAGGTCGCGCGGGCGCCAGCCGGTCACCCAGGTGTCGAGCGTGACGACGATCGCCTTGTATCCCGCCGCCTCGGCACGGTGGACGAGGCTCTCGGCCAGCGGCTTGTCCTTGGGCGTGTAGAGCTGGAAGAAGCCGGGCACGTCGCCCATCGCCGCGGCGACGTCCTCGAGCGGATCGTTCGACAGCGTCGACTGGATCAGCGGAACGCCGGTCAGCGCGGCCGCCCGCGCGGCGGCGAGATCGCCGTGGCCGTCCTGCGTGCACAGCCCGTTGATCCCGACCGGGCTCATGAAGATCGGGCTGGGCAGCGTCATCCCGAACAGGTCGATCGACAGGTCGCGGCGCGTGGCATCGACCATCATCCGGGGCGTCATGCCCCAGTGCCGGAACGCGTCGGCATTCTGTCGCTGCGTGAACTCGTCGCCGCATCCACCCTGCAGGTAGCCGAGCACCGACGGTGGCAAGGCCGCTGCCGCCCGAGCCTCAATCGATGCGAAATCTACCGGGACCTTCGGGACGACACCGGCGAGCCCGGCGAAATAGATCTCGTTCTGGTAATCGCCGTAATGCGGCATGCGTTGCCCTCCGAAGCTGGTCGCGATCAGTCCCGATAGCCCGGATTGACGCGGTCGAGCTTGCGCAGCAGCGCGGGCCAAGCGAGCCCGTCGGCGAGCATGCGCATGCCTGTCGAACCCGATTGGCCCTCGACCTTTTCGGCGACGCCCTGGTTCGGGTTGTTCAGATTCTCGCGACCCGCGCTCAGCATCAGGACCTGTGCCTCGCACGCGCGTTCGAGGAAATACATCCTGAGGAACGCCTGCGGCACCGATTCACCGACCGTCAGCGTGCCATGGTTGCGCAGGATCATCGCGTTCTTCGTGCCGAGATCCTGCACCAGCCGTTCGCGTTCCTCCAGCTCCGTCGCGATGCCCTCGAAGTCGTGATAGGCGACGTCGTGCCCGGCGATCATCGCCGTCTGCGTATGCGGCAGCAGCCCTTCGGCCATCGCCGACACCGCCTGGCCGTGCGGCGTGTGAAGATGCAGCACGGCCACCGCGTCGTGGCGCGCAGCATGGACCGCCGAGTGGATCACGAAGCCCGCGCGGTTGACCGGGGCGGGGGTGTCCATGACCTTGTTGCCGTCGACGTCGATCTTGACCAGCGACGATGCGGTGATCTCCTCGAACATGTGCGTGTACGGGTTGATCAGGAAATGATGCTCGGGGCCGGGGACGCGCGCGGACAGATGCGTGAAGATCAGATCGTCCCAGCCGTACAGCGCGACCAGCCGGTACGCGGCGGCGAGATCGACGCGCAGCGCCCATTCCTCGGCCGATACCTGATCCTTGATCGTCGTTGCCGCTGCCGTCGGTTCCATCGCCTTCAATGCCGTCGCCATCATCCGCCTCCTTATGTTTGACCCCTTGTACGACCGGCCTTCGACAAACTTTGTCTCGATGGTGACAATCTCGAAATTTCGCCTAGCCTTGCGCGATGCATGATCCGGATCACGCGATACTGGCGACCGATAGCTGGTTCGGCGCGATACCGGCGGCCCGTCGCGAGCGCCTGTTGCAGGAGGCGCGAGCCGAGGTGCTGGAAAACGGCGCGCGGATCTACGGCTCGGGCGATCCCCCGAACGGGTTGTGGGCGGTTCTGGACGGGCAGGTCCGGTTGAAGGGCTTGTCCGCCAATGGTGCCGAACTGCTCGCGCTGATCGTGCGGCCGGGGACGTGGTTCGGGGAATTGTCGACGCTGGACGGCCATCCGAGGCCGCACGACGCGACGGCGTTCGGCACGGCGCGACTGCTGCATGTGCCGGTGGCGGCGTTCGCGCGGGCGGCGGCGGCGGACCCGGAGCTTTACCGCGATCTCGGACTGCTCGTTTGCGCGCACCAGCGCACCGCCTTGCGGTTCATCGCGCAGAGCGTCGGGCAGTCGATCCGGGTGCGACTGGCGCAGGCGCTGATGCGCGCGTCGCAGGCGGGGGATGGTCGCATCACGATCCGGCAGGAGGAGCTGGCCGGTGTCGTCGGCATCGCGCGCCAGACGCTCAACCGGCATCTGAAGCGGTTCGAGCGTGATGGCCTGGTCGCGGTCGCCTATGCGCAGGTTCGCATTCTCGACCTGCCGGGGCTGCGCGGCGTCATCACCGAATAGAGCATCGCCAAGCGCTTCTCCCGCGCGCGCTACACTCGCGCCCATGACGATCAGAATCGGTATTGGCGGCTGGACCTACGAGCCGTGGCGCGGGACCTTCTATCCGGAGAAATGGGCGCAGAAGCGCGAGCTCGACTATGCCGCCGAACACGTCACCGCGATCGAGATCAACGGCACCTATTATGGCAGCCAGAAGCCGGCGACGTTCGCATCCTGGGCGAAGGCGGTGCCCGACGGGTTCGTCTTCTCGCTCAAGGCATCGCGCTACTGCACCAACCGAAAGGTGCTGGCCGAGGCGGGGGAGTCGATCGCCAAGTTCACCGGGCAGGGGATCGTCGAGCTCGGCGATCGGCTCGGGCCGATCCTGTGGCAGTTCATGGCGACCAAGAAATTCGACGCCGACGATTTCGCCGCATTCCTCAAGCTGTTGCCCGCCAAGCAGGACGGGCTCGCGCTGCGCCATGCGATACAAGTCCGCCACGAGAGTTTCGCGGTACCGGAGTTCGTCTCGATGTGCCGCGATGCGGGCGTCGCGATCGTCTTCGCCCAGTCGGACGAATATCCCGCGATCGCCGACGTGACTGGCGACTTTGTCTATGCGCGACTGGAGGATGCCGAGGAGCGCTTCGTCGCCGGCTACGCGCCGACCGCGCTGGACGACTGGGCGGACAAGTCGAAGACCTGGGCGACGGGGGGACGACCCGAGGGATTGCCCTATGTCGAGGACGCCGCACCAACGAAAACGCCGCGAGAGACGTTCGTGTTCTTCATCAACGGCGCCAAGGTTCGCGCACCTCAGGCGGCGATGGCGTTGATCGATCGGGTGCGGGGGTAAATACTGCACGGTCATTCGGACGCCGCTTCGTAGTGACCGATCAGCGTGGTTCGACTTCGCTCGCCCAATTACGGACATTCACGCATCGGCTGTATCGCCAACAAACGGACGGACCATTCGCCCCTCTTGTTGTCGGCATCCTTGTTGCCGGGCGGACGATCTTCGTTTTGTTTAGCGGATCAGCTTCGGCGGACAACAAGGGCCTGCTGCGCAAGGAGGAGCCGATGACCTACTGGCTTATCATCGCGATAGGCTTGGTCGGCTCGATCGTTCTGTTCGCGACCGCTTATCACCTGCGGAACGGCAGCTAACCTCTCCCACTCCGGCCATTCCGCTTCCGCCCACGTTCGGACGTTATGGGCCTTCACGGCGCTTGCTCAAGGGCGGACCCTCGTTCAGGTTCCCCGTATGACGGTGAAACCCAACCGGCCAACGACGTTCGGCGCTTTCGCCATCGCGATTACAATGGTCGTGAACGGCTGCACCGCTTCCCGAAGCGCATTCACCCCGTCCGTATTCGAAACGGCTAAATCGGCATGTGACGCAGCAGATGCTTACATTTCAAGATCAAACCCAAAGGCCATTGGGTTTCGAGGGCACGCAGCATACCACGCTGAACAAGCAAAATGTCTTGTAGAGCGTCTGAAAGGGACGGACGCGAGGGTAATCGGCTTTATCAGCGAACCGCCCAGCTAAATAGCCGATGTCGCCCATTGGCGGACATTAGGCTTCCTCACGCTTGGCTAAACCTACCGTTCGCTTTTTTGCTCACGATACGGAGAGTGTCCGTACGGGGCCGTCTCGCTGCCATCCTCTCGACGTTCGAACATAGCGAGTGTCGAACTCACCGCCGCAAAGTCCCGTGCAACGGTAAGCGAAGTGAACGATAGCAGATTGTCGGTCAGCGCTGATTTCCGGAATTTGGATCGTGTAGATGCTAGCCGGACGCGTGTTTGTTCCCACCAAGGGGACATGGACTGCCGCACGCTTTCGCGCATCGCTGTCTGCCAGCAGATAACCCGTAGGCAATATATCCTTTAGCTCAGGGCACATCCCCAACAGATCATGGTGGTTTGTGTCGGGCCCTTCATAGTAGGTGTCGGAACTTCCGCCCAAGTCGGCTGGGGGCAAATCGCGAAGTGCGGCACGCCCAACTTCGCAAATCTGCTGCGTCCTCGCCGCGTTTGGCACCTCCGCTACGATCATAGAAACTACCATCAAGGCCAGCATGGTCACCCTCTAGAATATAGAACCTATGCTCGTTCGGTCACGTTTCTCACGCAAGCTCAAATCGTGCGCAAACGCTATCGCCTAGCTTTCGCGCAACCCTTGACGGCTGCAAACACGCTGGGAACCACCAGTCCGCTAAACTCTCCAATCCAGCCGCTACATCACGCCGCGTTGTCGATTCCGAGTTCGCCGAGCTTGCGGTAGAGCGTCGAGCGGCCGATGCCGAGGCGGCGGGCGACTTCGGTCATGCGACCGCGGTAGTGGCCGATCGCGAGGCGGATGACGTCGGCTTCGATCTCCTCGAGCGCGCGGAGGTTGCCGTCGGGGCGGAACAGCGTGACGCCGCCGCCGCCGACCGCTGCCGGCGCGGATGGACGCTCGCGCGTGCCGAGCGCGGCGATCTCGGGGAAATCCTCTTCGGTCAGCGCGGTGTCCTCGCACAGCACGGCGGCACGGAAGAGCGCGTTCTGCAACTGGCGGACGTTGCCGGGCCAGTCGTACTGTACAAGCAGCGCGAGCGCGGAATCGGTGATGCCGAGCGGTCGCAACCCCGGCTGCTCGGCGATCCGCGCGAGCAGGTGGCGGGCGAGCGCGGGAATGTCGCCGGTGCGTTCGCGCAGCGGCGGGATCGTCACCTGGACGGCGTTGAGACGGTAGTACAGGTCTTCGCGGAAGCGCCCGGCCTCGACCTCGTCCAGCAGTTTGGTATTGGTCGCGGCGATCACGCGGACGTCGACTTCGCGCGGGTGACGGGCGCCGATCGCGAGGACTTCGCCGGTTTGCAGGACGTGCAGGAGCTTCGCCTGCGCCTCGAGCGGCATCTCGCCGACCTCGTCGAGGAACAGCGTGCCGCCGTCGGCGTCGTGGAACCGGCCGATCTTGCGCTCGAACGCGCCGGTGAACGCGCCCTTCTCGTGCCCGAACACTTCCGACTCGATGAGATTGGCGGGGATCGCGCCGCAATTGACGCTGATCATCGGCTTCTTCGCGCGCGGGGAGGCGGCATGGATCGCCTCGGCGATGACGTCCTTGCCGACGCCGATCTCACCTTCGAGCAGGATCGCGACGCGGGCGCGGGCGGCTTTCGCGGCGATCGCGAGGGCAGCGCGGAAATCGGGGGAAGAGCCGACGATCTCGTCGAACGCGAGCAGGGCGGGGATCTTCTCGGTCAGCGGGCGGAGCTCGCCCGACGATTTGCCGACCACTGCCGCGTCCAGCGCGGCGAGCAGGCGATCGGGTGCGAGCGGCTTGACCAGGAAATCGGTGGCGCCGGCGCGCATCGCGCTGACCGCGTGCGCGACCGATCCGTTCGCCGTGATGACCAGGATCGGCAGCGCCGGACGCCGCTCGCGCAGGGTCGCGATCAGGGTGGTCGCATCCTCGTCGGGCGCCCAGTGATCGATCACGATCGCATCGAGCTGCATGCCGTCCTGCGTGCCGAGCGTGGCGATCGCGGTCTCGTCGTCCGCCGCGAAGACCGCGCGCCAGCCGCCCCGCGCGGCGAGTGCAGCCACCAGCCGCCGCTGCGTGGGCTCGTCGTCGATCAGCAATAATAGGCGCTGGCCATTGCGCGTCATGGCGAATCCTGTCCCGTTCCGGCACGTGCAATAGCTAGCGCAAGTAAAGAGCGACTTAAATGTCCTGCTTGGCGATCCTGGATACGCGCGATAAGGTCTCGGCCATAGAGGATGGCACTGACAGGATTGGGGCACGAACCATGGCCGGCAACGGGGACATGAAGGCGCACGTCGCGACCTATTCGAGCGTGACGGGAATGATGAAATGGGGCGCAGTCGGATGTGCGCTGGTCGTCGCGCTCGTGATCTGGCTGATCTCGTAACGCCATGAAGATCGCCGTCCTGAAAGAGCAAGCGGACGGCGAGCGGCGGGTTTCCGCGACGCCGGAAACGGTGAAGAAGTTTGTTGCGCTGGGGGCTACGCTGGCCGTGGAAGCGGGGGCGGGTGAGACCGCCTCGATCGCCGATGCCGCATATTCGGATGCGGGCGCGTCGGTAGGCGACCGTGCGGCGACGCTGGCGGGGGGCGGATATCGTGCTCGGCGTGCAGGGGCCTGATCCTGCTTCGCTGAACGGCGTGACGCCGGGGGCGTGGATCGTCGCCAGCCTCAATCCTTTCGCAGAGCGTGCGCGAGTCGAGGCTTATGCCGCGGCGGGCTACGAAGCGCTGGCGATGGAGTTCATGCCGCGCATCACGCGGGCGCAGTCGATGGACATCCTGTCGTCGCAGTCCAACCTGTCGGGCTACAAGGCGGTGCTCGACGCGGCGGCCGAATATGGCCGCGCGTTTCCGATGATGATGACCGCTGCAGGCACGATCTCGGCGGCCAAGGCATTCGTGATGGGCGTCGGCGTGGCGGGGCTCCAGGCGATCGCGACCGCGCGGCGTCTTGGGGCTCAGGTGTCGGCGACCGACGTGCGCGCGGCGACTCGCGAGCAGATCCAGTCGCTCGGCGCGAAACCGATCTTCGTCGAGAATGTTGCGGGAATCGAAGGCGAGGGGACGGGCGGGTATGCCGGCGAGATGTCGCCCGAATATCAGGCGGCGCAGGCGGAGCTCGTGTCTGGGCATATCGCCAAGCAGGATATCGTCATCACGACGGCGCTGATTCCGGGGCGTGCTGCACCGCGGCTGATCTCGGCGGCGCAGGTTGCGAGCATGAAACCGGGATCGGTGATCGTCGATCTTGCGGTCGAGCAGGGCGGCAACGTCGAGGGCTCGGTCGCGGGCGAGGTGGTCGTGGTGAACGGCGTCAAGATCGTCGGTCACCGCAACGTGCCGTCTCGATTGGCGGCGGACGCGAGCGCGCTGTTCTCGCGCAACCTGTTCAATTTCCTCAACGCCTTCTGGGACGAGGAGGCTGGGCGACCCGTGCTCGACGCGGAGATCGGCGATGCGATCCGGCTGACGCAGGGCGGCAAGATCGTGAACCCAAGGCTGCTGACTTGATAAAGGGAGCGTGACCCGTGGCGATCGGCTTCTTGAATCGATGCGGGCCAACCCGCAGGACTGGCGAATCCAGGATGTCGTCGCCGTATGTGCGGGGGGCGGGGATCGCTTGCAGCCCGCCACGCAACGGCTCACACTTCAAGGTGAAGCATGCAAGCCAGATCGAGATCCTGACGATCCCCGCGCACCGACCGATCAAGCCGGTTTATATTCGCGATCTCGTCAGGTTCATCAATGCGGTGCGGAGAACTGAACGATGAACCCGCTAGATTATGAAGTCGTGATCCGGCCGCTGTCGCCTTCAGATGGTGGGGGATATCTTGCGGTTGTCCCGGCACTCCCTGGCTGCAAATCCGACGGCGACACGCCGCAGGACGCTCTGGCCAATGCCTATGATGCGATCGCCTGCTGGATCGAAGCCGCCGAAGACATGGGACGCGCCATCCCCGCCGCCGCGCGCGCTGCAGCCTGAAAGAAGCGGAGACCGAATAATGGACTTTATCGCGATCCTGTCGATCTTCGTGCTGGCATGTTTCGTCGGGTATTTCGTCGTCTGGGCGGTGACGCCTGCGCTGCACACGCCGTTGATGGCGGTGACCAATGCGATCTCCTCGGTCATCATCGTCGGCGCGCTGATCGCCGCCGCTGCGGCCGGCATCGGCGCCGGATCGGGCGTCGCCAAGGCGCTCGGTCTACTCGCGGTCGTGCTGGCGAGCATCAATATCTTCGGCGGTTTCGCGGTCACCGCGCGGATGCTGGCGATGTACAAGAAAAAGGAACGGCCGGTCGCGCCTGCCACGAGCAGGTGAGCGATACGGACGTGAGGGGAACGCGCGATGCATGAACTGACGGTCAGCCCCTGGGCTTCGCTCGCCTATCTGGTGGCGGGGGGTGTGCTTCATCCTCGCCCTGCGCGGGCTGTCGAGCCCGGCGTCGAGCCAGCGCGGCAATCGCTTTGGCATCATCGGCATGACGATCGCGGTCGTCACCACGCTGGTGACGCATGTTCCTTTCGTCCAGCATGCTCTGGTTGCGGACATCGGACCCACGATAGTCGTGCGCGCTATCGACTGGACCACCGTCGTCGAAATCCTCGCGGCGATCGGTGTCGGCGCCGCGATCGGCCTCGTCACCGCACGACGGATCGCGATGACCGCGATGCCGCAGCTCGTGGCCGCATTCCACTCACTGGTCGGGCTCGCCGCGGTGCTGGTCGGCGTCGCCGCGTATCTTAACCCGCAGGCGTTCGGGATTTCCGACCTCGTCATTCCGCTGATCGGCCAGCCATTCGCGGTCATCCACCCGGTCAGCCGGATCGAACTCGGGCTCGGCGTGGCGATCGGTGCGATCACCTTCTCGGGCTCGGTCATCGCGTTCCTCAAGCTCAACGGCAACATGGGCGGCAAGCCGATCATGCTGCCCGGCCGCCACGTCATCAACCTCGCGCTGCTCGCCGGCATCCTGGGGCTGATCGCGTATTTCGTCACCGACCAGGCCCCGTGGATCTTCTGGACGGTCGTGATCCTGAGCTTCGTCATCGGCTTCCTGCTGATCGTCCCAATCGGCGGCGCGGACATGCCGGTGGTGGTCAGCATGCTCAATTCCTATTCGGGTTGGGCAGCGGCAGCGATGGGCTTCACGCTGCACAACAGCGCGATGATCATCACCGGCGCGCTGGTCGGCAGCTCGGGCGCGATCCTCAGCTACATCATGTGCCGCGCGATGAACCGTAGCTTCATCAGCGTGATCGCGGGCGGCTTTGGCGCGGTCGCGGACACGAGTGGCGGCGCGGTCGCAAGCGATCGACCGTGGAAGCGCGGCTCGGCGGAGGATGCCGCGTTCCTGATGAGCCAGGCCGAACAGGTCATCATCGTCCCCGGCTACGGCATGGCGGTCGCGCAGGCGCAGCACGTGCTGCGCGAGATGGGCGACAAGCTGAAGGCCGAGGGCGTCCGCGTGAAATATGCCATCCACCCCGTCGCGGGGCGCATGCCGGGGCACATGAACGTCCTGCTGGCGGAGGCGAACGTGCCGTATGACGATGTGTTCGAGCTCGAGGACATCAACAGCGAGTTCGCACAGACCGACGTCGCGTTCGTGATCGGCGCGAACGACGTGACCAACCCCGCCGCCAAGACCGACAAGACCTCGCCGATCTATGGCATGCCGGTGCTCGACGTCGAGAAAGCGAAGACCGTGCTGTTCATAAAACGGTCGATGGGCGGCGTCGGCTATGCAGGCGTCGATAACGAACTGTTCTACCGCGACAATACGATGATGCTGCTGGCCGACGCGAAGAAGATGGTCGAGGATATCGTCAAGGCGCTCGACTGAGTTCTTTGCATAGGGTTCCCAACTGCAACGGAACTCGATCCAGTTCGGGTGTAACTGTTCGCCTGACACAGGTTAGTCTCCGTATCATAGCGGAGACCTTGATGACCCTATCTGACGGCCCGCCTGATGCGGCGAATTACGACACGGGGATCGACGCGGTCCTGATCGCCGGGCCCGGCGCACCGGACCGGCTGACCGTTGCCCTCGCCGCGCTGAACGGTCGGATCGTTGGCCAACTCGATTGGCAGGCAGGTTTTGGCGATCATGCGACGCCGCAGGTGATCGTCGTCGAGGCCGGCGGGGTCGATCCCGCGATAATAGCCGAACACCTGCCAGGTATCGTCGATCAGGCCGTCAGAATGCAGGCGGGACTGGTCGTCGCCATGGGCGTCGACGAGATCGACGTCGTCGCCGCGGCGACGCTGGGCGGCAGCACGCGGTTGCTGGTCGATCCCACCGTCGGCGATTGCGTCGCGGCGATCGTGGTCGCGGCGGAGGCGGCGCGTATCCCGGCGGGCGTGTTCGATGTTCACCGCGAGACCGACGGCACGCGGCTCGAGCGACTGAACACGGAGGTCGCGCGGATCGCCGAGGCGCTCGCCCGACTGACGCGAGCCGAGATCGAGGGCGACGCACCTGTCGCGCCGATCGTCGGCGACCGCACCAATCGCTACGGCGCACCGCCCGCCTTGATAGAGCCCAGCGCGGCGGATGTCCGTCGAGCAATCCGCGCGCGCCGATTGCGCGACCAGTTCTTCGGCGCGACATTGTTCGAGGATCCCGGCTGGGACATGCTGCTCGATCTCTATGCGGCCGAACTGGAACGGGGCCGCGTCTCGGTGTCGAGCCTGTGCATCGCCGCCGCGGTCGCGCCGACCACTGCGCTGCGCTGGATCGCGCGGATGACCGACACCGGATTGTTCGAACGCCGTCCCGATCTGCTCGACCGACGCCGCGCGTTCATGGTGCTGTCCGATCGCGCGAGCGAGGCGATGCGCGGGTACATCGTAGCCACCAAGGGCGCCGACCTGCGCATTCCGTGATTTTAGCTTGCCCCGGCCGCCCGGCTTTGGCATCGGACGTCCACCCGAGAGGGGCGATTAGCTCAGTTGGTAGAGCGTCTCGTTTACACCGAGAATGCCGGCGGTTCGAGCCCGTCATCGCCCATCATCATCTATAGCTCGCGGACTAGTCGCACCGCGACCGCAATCCAGTTGGGGTGGGCGATGGACAGCGACTGTGTGCCAGTGTCCGGCGGCAGGATAGTGACGTTGCCGTTGCCGTTGCATTCGGTGAGCCGTCCGAACGCGAGCTGTCCTGCCGGTTGCGGGACGAGGACGTCGCGGTTTAGGGCGGTAGGGAAATCTGCCGCAGTCAGGATCGTACACCAGATCACGTCGCCGGCCCGGTAATCGCCGGTGCCGTTCGCGACGGTTATTGCGATCTGGCCGGGTGCGACCTGGGGCGGTGGTACGGTCATGGTTCGGCGGGGGAGCGTGGGCTCCGCGGCTGTCGAGTATTGCAGCGACTGGCAGGTCCTTACGGTCCGGCAGTGTCACTAGATCGCTTGCCTCTACGCCCAGTGCGGTGGCGATCCGGTTGAGCCAGCCGATCGAGACGGTGCGCGTGCCGGTCTCCAACCGCCCGATCGTCTGCGCGGTGGTTGGTGGATCGCAACGCCTGGCGACGTCCTCCAGTGTCAGTCCCTTGGCACGTCGGACATCGCGAATGGCGGTTATCATCGAACGGCTCCAAACCAGATAGGTTATTCTCCTGTCCTACAACGGTGGAGCTATGGCAACCGCCAAGCGCAACGGGAGATGGCGGATGCGCGAACTGGTAGAGCGGACGATCGATTCGGAGGGTGTTCCACAACCGGCGGCCATGCGTCGTGGTCGTACGGTCACCGTGAACCTCGCCGAGTCGCCGCTCGGGTGGTTGCGGTCGCGCGCGTTGATCGACGTGAGACAGTTCGAGGCGGGGAGCGGCTGCGGGCGGATTACGAACGCGCGTCGATCGCGCCGAGCGTGACGATGCGCTGGGTCGAGCGGGTCGATGGGGGAGGTGGCGACGGGCTCGATCCGACATCGGCGCAGATCGCGGCGAAGCGTCGGTTCGACGTGGCGCTAGCGGCGGCGGGGCCCGGGCTAGCGGATATTCTGTGGCGCGTGGTCTGTGCGGGGGAGGGGGCTGCCGGTCGCGGAGAAGGCGTTGCAATGGCCGGCTCGGGCGGGGCGGGTCGTGCTGACGCTCGCGCTCGATCGGTTGGCCGCGCATTACGGGATCGGTTAGGCGCTCGCATTGGTGCGCAGGCGTGACTAAGTGGCTGGCATGCGCTTCGACCTCATCAAATGCCACGGCTCCGGTAACGACTTTCCGCTGATCGACGCGCGTGCGTCGGTGCTTGGCGATGCGGCTTGGGCGGCCGTTGCGCGGGCGCTGGCGGATCGCGTTGGGCCGGTTGGTGGCGATGGGCTCCTGCTGCTGACCGGCGGCGACGAGACCCATGCGTTCGGGATGCGGATGTTCAATTCGGATGGTAGCGAGTCGGAGACGTGCCTCAACGGCCTGCGTTGCGTCGCGCGCGCCGGGTTCGCGGCTACGGGCTCCGAGTCCGCGTCCGCGCTGCTGAAGACGAGCGACGCGGCCGTCGAGCGCGATGCGGATATTGCCGATGGTGTGTTCACCGTGCGCGAGATTGCTGGCCCCGCATCTTTAGACGTCGAGGCCTGGCCTATGCATGTCGGGACCGATCGCATCGTCGATACGCCGATCGCGCCCTTGCCGACGGACCGCGCCTTTACCGCGGTGGCGATGCCGAACCCCCATCTCGTGACGTTCGTGGATGCTATCGACGAAGCCGAACTCGTCCGCGTCGGCGAGGCTTGCGAGGCGGCACCCGACTGGCTGCCCAATCGCGCGAACGTCAGTTTCGTCGAGGTTCGCGGGCGTGACTTGTTCGTGCGGACATTCGAGCGCGGCGTCGGGCTTACCGACAGTTGCGGCAGTGCGATGGCGGCGTCGACCTATGCCGCGTGCCTGACCGGGCGGATCGCGTACGACGCGCCGACCACCGTCTTCAACAAGGGCGGGCTGGTCCGCGCGGAGGCGAGCGAGGCGGCGATGGTGACGCTGTCGGGGAATGCTACGTTCGAATGGACCGGCTCGGTCGACGTCGATCTCGACACGGCGACCGCGAGCGACCTAGTCGTCACGCGGCGGCATGACGATGAGATCGCGGCCTGGGCGGGGCTTCTCGCGACGATCTGAGCGCCGGCTGCGTCCTTATCCCGGCGCGTCCGTATCTCCCCGCAGTGGCGCCGCACACCGGCTCCGCACGCAGGAGAGAAGCCATGAACCACTTCATTCGTACCGCGATCGTCGCGGCCGCGGTTGCCGTCAGCGGCAGCGCCATCGTCGCAGCGCAGACCAACCCGATGGTTGGCGGCGCCGCTATGTATCCGACCAAGACGATCGTCGAGAACGCCGTCAATTCGAAGGATCACACCACGCTGGTCGCCGCGGTCAAGGCCGCCGGCCTGGTCGAGACGCTGTCGGGCCCGGGTCCATTCACCGTGTTCGCGCCGACCAACGCCGCGTTCAAGAAGCTGCCGGCCGGCACCGTCGACACGCTGCTCAAGCCCGAGAACAAGGCGCAGCTCGCCAGCGTCCTGACCTATCACGTCGTCCCCGGCACGATCACCGCCGCCGACATCGCCGCCAAGGCGAAGGCCAACGGCGGCACCGCAACCTACACGACCGTGCAGGGCGAGCCGCTAATGTTCAAGAAGGTCGGCACCGGCTGGGGCATCATGGACGGCAAGGGCCACAAGGGCAGGATCACGATCGCCAACGTGATGCAGTCGAATGGCGTGATCCACGTCGTCGACACGGTGATGCTGCCGTAATCGGCGGTTCCGCGAGATAGCTGCCTCGCTTTCCCCCGCGAGATAGTTTGCGTCGGGCCCGTTGCCGAAAGGTGGCGGGCCCGATTGCGTTGGCACGGTTATCCTCCCCTGTGAGCGGAGGTGGCTGGCGTAGCCAGACGGAGGGGTAATGCGCTGTCGAGAGGGTTATACCCCTCCGTCAGCCAAGCGGCTGCCACCTCCCCTTGCAGGGGAGGATACTCTGTCAGCCGATCAGCAGGCCCGCGAGCGCGGCCGACATCAGGTTCGCCAGACTCCCTGCCGCCAGCGCGCGGAGGCCGAGCTTGGCGATCATCGGGCGCTGGTTCGGCGCGAGGCTGCCGGTCACCGCCATCTGGATCGCGATCGACGAGAAGTTCGCGAAGCCGCAGAGCGAAAAGGTGATGACCGCGATCGTCCGTGCGCTCAGCCCCTGCTGCGTGCCGAGCGAGATGTAGGCGACGAATTCGTTCAGCACGATCTTCTGGCCGAACAGCCCGCCGGCGATCCCCGCCTCGCTCCACGGCACGTTCAGCAGGAACATGATCGGCGCAAAGACATAGCCGAGCAGCCCCTGGAAGCTGAGGCCGGGTAGCCCGATCATGTTGCCGAGCCCGCCGAGCAAGCCGTTCGCGAGCGCCACGAGCGCGACGAACGCCAGCACCATCGCACCGACGGCGACCGCAAGCCGCACGCCGGTCTGCGCGCCCTGGGCTGCGGCCATGATCAGGTTGGCGGGCTTTTCCTCGTCATGCGTTGCTTGCGGCATCGGTTCGCCCGCCGACGATTCACCCGGCAAATCGCCGAGCGCGAGTTCGCCCTCGAGTGGCATCACGCGGTCGGGCATGATGATCTTCGCCATCAGGATGCCGCCCGGCGCGGCCATGAAGCTTGCAGCGAGGAGGTAATCGATGCGGATGCCCATCGACGCGTATGCCGCGAGGATCGTGCCCGCGACGCCGGCCATGCCGCTGGTCATCACCGTAAACAACTGCGCCGGGGTAAGTCCCGCCAGATACGGCCGGATCACGAGTGGCGATTCGCTCTGGCCGACGAAGATGTTCGCGGCCGCGCACAGCGATTCGACCTTCGAGACGCCGATGACCTTCTCGATCCCGCCGCCGACCCAGCGCACCACGAACTGCATGATGCCGAGATAATAGAGGGATCGAGACGAGGCTCGCGAAGAAGATGATCACTGGCAGCGCGGCGATCGCGAAGCTCTGCCCGCCGATCTCGGGGGTCGCCATCTTGCCGAACAGGAATTCGGTGCCCTTCTGCGAATAGCCGAGCAAATTGGCGACCCCGCCCGACATCTCGCCGAGCACGACCTTGCCGAAACTGGAATAGAGCACGAGCACCGCGATCCCGGCCTGCAACGCGAACGCGGCGCCGACGATACGCAGGCGGATCGCGCGGCGGTCGCTCGACAACAGCACGGCAATGCCCAGGATGACGGCGATGCCCGCCAAACCGATGAAGAGTCTTTCCATGGACGCCCTGCGTTTTCTTGCGATGACACGCGCCGCCCCCCGGCTGCGCAAGCGACCGACATGACACGCGAGCGCCGCGCTCGCCAGTTATTTGAAGCGCGCTAGTCATTTGACGGCGCGCGCGATTTCGCTAGCGTCCCCGGCGATGGATAAGTCTGTTCCCGCGTTCCCGCGTTCGCTCTTCGTTTTCTCAGTCCTGTACGGCGGCATGGTGTGCATCGCCGGCGTGTTGGGGGTGAAGCAGGTCGCGCTCGGCCCGCTCGCGGTCGAGGCGGGAATCTTCGGATTCCTGCTGTTGGTGGTGTTGAGCAGTGCGATCGCCGAACTGCACGGCCAGAAGACCGCGACGTTCCTGGTGCGCCTGGGGTTCATTCCGCTGCTGGTGTCGGCGGCGCTGATCCACCTGGTGCTGGCCTTGCCGCACGACCCGGGGATGTACCCGCCCGCGGTCGACGCGTTCCCGGTCGTGGTCGGCCAGAGCTCGCGGATGATGATTGCCGGGCTGATCTCGTACGGAATCTCGCAGACACTCAACGTGCTGATCTTCTCGAAGCTGTCGGGACAGGTCGGCAGCGGTGAGGGCAAGCTGGTGTGGCTGCGCGGGATGATCGCGAGCATCATCTCGCAGATCATCGATACGATCCTGTTCATCACCATCTCGTTCCTCGGCGAACGGCCGATCGTCGCGTTGATGGAGGGCCAAATGCTCACCAAGGTCATACTGTCGATCGTGCTGGTGCCGTTCATGATCACGTTCTTCGTGAGGCTCGGGCGGCGGCTGGACCGGGCATAATGTTAGATTTTTCCGTTCGTGCCGAGTAGAGACCGAGCCTGTCGAGGGCTCGTATCGAGGTACAGGTCTCTCGATACGCCATCTCGACAAGTGCTCGATGGCTACTCGAGACGAACGGAAGTTTAGTTGACCGATCACACGCCCGATCCCGCCCTGCTCGCCAAGGCGGAAACGCTCACCGAGGCGCTGCCGTATCTTCAGCGTTACGCCGGCAAGACGTTCGTCGTGAAGTACGGCGGCCACGCGATGGGCGACCCCGAACTGCAGCGCGACTTCGCCGAGGACATGGTGCTGCTGAAAGCAGTCGGCATCAACCCGGTCGTCGTCCACGGCGGCGGCCCGCAGATCGGCGCGATGCTCAAGCGTCTCGGCGTCGAATCGCGCTTCGTCGACGGCCTGCGCGTCACCGATGCCGAGACCGCGCAGATCGCCGAAATGGTTCTCGCCGGCTCGATCAACAAGGAAATCGTCGGCTGGATCGGCCAGGCGGGCGGTCGCGCGGTCGGCATCTCGGGCAAGGACGCAGGCCTCGTCCTCGCGCAGAAAGTCGGCCATGGCCGCGAGCCGGACAAGCTGCAGGGCATTGAGCGCCACGTCGATCTCGGCTTCGTCGGCGAGCCGATCGCGGTGGACCGGACGATCCTCGACACGCTGATCGCCGCCGACATCATCCCGGTGATCGCCCCGATCGGCATCGGTGCGGACGGCCACACCTACAACATCAACGCCGATACGATGGCGGGCGCGATCGCCGCCGCGATGGGCGCCGCGCGCTTCTTCCTGCTGACCGATATCGTCGGCGTGCTCGACAAGGAGGGCGAGCTGCTCACCGACCTCGACCCTGCGCGGATCGCCGAACTGCGCGCCGATGGCACGGTGACCGGTGGCATGATCCCGAAGCTCGACACCTGCGTCGCGGCGGTCGAATCGGGCGTCGATGCCGCGGTGATCATCGACGGCCGCGTGCCCCACGCGATGCTGCTGGAGATCTTCACCAAGCAGGGCGCGGGGACGCTGGTCAGCGCCAACGGGCGGTCGCGGTAACACGCCGACCAACCCCACGATCCTCCCCGCAAGGGGGAGGTGGCACCGAAGGTGACGGAGGGGGAGGACACGTCACGATGGTTGCCCTGTCCTCCCCCTCCGTCTGGCAAGCGCCAGCCACCTCCCCCTGGCGGGGGGAGGATCGTGTCAGTGACACCACAGGGCTTCTCGTTCTCCCCCGCCACCTTATATCGGCAACACACCAGCGGAGACCTACGCCTTGATCGCCCTTCTTCAGATCGTCCAGTTGCTGCTCACCGTCATCTGGTGGATCATCGTCGTGCAGGCGATCCTGTCGTGGCTGATCGCGTTCAACGTCATCAATACGCACAGCGATTTCGTCCGCACCGTGTGGACCGCGCTGCAGCGGATGACCGAGCCGATGTATCGTCCGATCCGTCGCGTGCTGCCGGACTTCGGCGCGCTGGACCTGTCGCCGCTGGTCGTGCTGCTGATCCTCTACATTCTCAGCAACATCGTTATTCCGAACATCGCGCAGAATTATCTCGTTGCGACCTATTGAGCGAGAAGGCCGCTTGGCGAGCGCTGGCTGACGGCTTGGCGATCGCCGTTCGGGTAACGCCGCGCGGGGGTCGCGATGCGCTGACCGCCGGGACCGATCAGCATTTCGTCGCGAGGTTGGCGGCGGCGCCGGTGGACGGTGCCGCGAATGCGGGGTTGGTGGCGCTCGTCGCGAAGACCTTCGGCGTATCCAAGCGTGCCGTGACGATCGTCGCCGGCGAAATCGCCCGCTTGAAGCGCCTGCACATCGCCGGCAACGCCACTACGCTGGCGGAAATTGCCGCCGCGCTCTATGGGCCGCGGGCATGAGCGCGACCATCATCGACGGCAAGGCCTTCGCCGCCGGCCTCCGGGCCCGTATCGCAGACGGCGTCACCGCCTTCAGGGCGCAGGCAGGCCGCGCGCCCGGCCTCGCCGTCGTGCTGGTCGGCGAGGATCCCGCCTCCAACGTCTATGTCCGTTCGAAGGGCAAGGCGACGCGCGAAGCCGGGATGGAAAGCATCGAGCACCGCCTCCCCGCCGATGTCCCCGCCGAAGACCTGCTCGCGCTGGTAGCGACGCTCAACGCCGACCCGACGATCGACGGTATCCTCGTCCAGTTGCCCCTGCCGAAGCATATCGACGAGCAGGCGGTCATCTCGGCGATCGACCCGGACAAGGACGTCGATGGGTTCCATCCGATCAACGCGGGGCGGCTCGCAACCGGCCTGCCCGGCTTCGTACCCTGCACGCCGTTCGGCTGCGTCATGCTGTTGAAGAGCGTGCTGCCGACCTTGAGCGGGCTCGAGGCGGTCGTCGTCGGCCGCTCCAACATCGTCGGCAAGCCGATGGCGCAACTGCTGCTCCGCGAAAGCTGCACCGTGACCGTCGTGCATAGCCGCACGAAGGACGTCCCCGCGCACATCCGCCGCGCGGACATCGTTGTTGCTGCGGTCGGTATTCCGCAGATGATTAAGGGCGATTGGCTCAAGCCCGGCGCAACCGTCATCGACGTCGGTATCAACCGGACCGATGCCGGCCTCGTCGGCGACGTCGATTTCGCCAGCGCAGTCGAGGTCGCGGGCGCGATCACACCGGTGCCGGGCGGCGTCGGGCCGATGACCATCGCCTGCCTACTGCGCAACACCTTGGTCTCCGCTGGCCGCCGCGAAGGCGTCGCGATCGAGGAGTCGAGCCTGTGATCGAACTCTATATTTCGTCGCTAATCACGTTCTTCGTCGTCATCGATCCGCCCGGCTGCGCGCCGATCTATGCCGGGCTGTCGGCGAGCGCGTCGTCCCTGCAGAAGCGCGCGATGGCAATCCGTGCGGTCGGCGTATCCGCGCTGATCCTGTTCGTGTTCGCGCTGTTCGGCGAGGCGTTGCTCAAGGGGTTGGGGATCAGCCTCGCCAGCTTTCGCATCGCCGGCGGTATCATGCTGTTCCTGATCGCACTCGAAATGGTGTTCGAAAAGCGCACCGAGCGCCGTGAGGATCGTGCTGCCAAGGTCGCGAGCGATCCCGAGGTCGAGGACGTCTCGATCTTCCCGATGGCGATGCCGATGATCGCGGGCCCCGGCTCGATCGCGTCGGTGATGCTGTTGATGAGCCGCAACAGCGGGATCGAGCGCTCGCTGGTCGTGCTGGGTGCGATGGTGACGATCCTGCTGCTGACGCTGGTCGCGTTGCTCGCGGCGGGGCCGATTATGCGGATCCTCGGCGCGAAGATCGAGGCCGTGATCACGCGACTGCTCGGCGTGCTGCTCGCCGCGCTGGCGGTGCAGTTCGTGCTCGACGGTTTGTCGGTAGTGCTGCACTAATCCGTTCTCCTGCGTTCGCAGGAGAACCGGGGGGTGATGGTCAGTCGACCTTAAACAGCCGCAGCGGCGACTTCGCCGGCAGCGGTAGCGGGGTCAGCCACGCCGGCACCTCGTTCTTCGCCAGCTCGGAATAGAACCCCCTTCGGACTACGCGCCTTGTAGTTGGTTGATTCCGCCGCGTTCGGGCACAGCAGCAGCATCGTCGCGCCGTGCCGTTTGATGATCGCATGCGCCTCGTCCGCAGACCGGCCGAACGCGTGCTGGACGTCGAGGATCGCGTCGCCGTTGCGGTGATACGGGCCCGCGATCGCGTCATGATGCGTGATCGTGATCAGCCGCGGGCCCATGTCGACGAAGGTGAAGATCGTCTGCGCGGGGTATTTGTTCAGCGCGAGCAGCACGGTCGTGCGCAGGCAGTCGCCGGTCGCCATGTTGACGCGTTTCTCATACGGCTTCGGTCGGTCGATCGGCAGGTATTGGAGCACCATCCCGGCGAACATGCCCGAGACGATCAGGAACGCCGCGGCCGTCCCCAGCACGCGCACTGCGATCGATCGGTTGCCGAGCAATCGGGGGATGATCAGCCAGGCTAGCGCGGTCGCTCCCGGGATCGCCAGCATCTGCGCGGCGGGTCCGGCGCGGACCTGCCACAACAGCATTGCGCAGGCGAACGCGGTGAACAGCGCGACCGCCGCCCAACCGACCGCGCTCGGATCGCGACGCGCACGCCAGGCTGCGATCGCCGCCCCGATCAGGCCGATGATCGGCAGCGTCGCCAGCGCGAACCCCACACGGAAACTATGCTTGTAGATCGGCTTGGCCTCGCGGACATTGTCCAGCCAGTTGCGCTGCAGTTCGGGCGAGATCCCCTCGGGCCGCCCGAGGCACTGCGGAAACACCAGCGCGAAACCCGCGACGATCGCCGCCCCGGCCGCAACCGCCAGCGCCAACCGCATCCCGCGCGACGCCGGCCCGAACCGCGCGAGCAGGAACAGCAACATCCCCGCCGCGATCATCACGCTCAGCCACACCGGGGTCAGCGCATCGCAGCGCATAGACTGGTTGGCGTTCGACGCGAACAGCGCGAACCCGAGCGTGCTGCCGCCTCCCAACGTCAGCGCGTAGATCGACAGGCGTTCGGCTTCCGACCGGTCCCACACCCAGCGCAGCGCGATGATCGCGCCCGCCATCGCCGCGTAGGGCAACAGTTCGAGCCCGATCGACAGCGACACCGCGCTCGCGATCCCGACCATCGCGCCGCCACGCCGGCCGTTCGTATCACACAGGCCCGCGACCGTGAGGCTCAGCATGGCAAGCTGCCAGCCGTGATGATCGATCCGCTCGGGCATGAACATCAGCATCGTGGCCGTAGCGCCGACCATGAACACTACTGCCAGCGGCCACGCATAGGGGCTGATCAACCGCCGCACGGTCGCGCCGATGCCCAGCATCGCGATCGACAGCGGCAGCAGCGGCGCGATCCCGCAGGCGAGCCGCTCCGCCCAGCTGTTGCTGGTGAACAGGCGGAAGAACAGGGATCAGCCCGGCGATCGGCAGGTCGACGATGCGGCTCCAGTGGATGTCGAACCCGACCGGCGGGTTCATCCGATAGTTGCGCAGATCGTACCAGCCTTGGCCGTCGAGCAGAGCGCGGACCTGCATAAGGCGCATGTTGTCGTCGGTATCGCCGAGCGACAGCCAGCGGATCTGGCCCCAGCGATCGACCATCGACCACGCCGCCACCGCCACCCAGGCGAGCAACGTCAGCGCGATCCAATGCCGATCGAGTTCGTCCAGCAACGTCCGCCGCTGAAGTGGTGCCTGATCCAAAACGCTTTCCTCCGGCCCGCACGCGCTCTAGATGCGCGGGCTTGTCTTCGCGGCCGCTCTATCGCGGTGCGGGTAAAGAACAAGGCGGGCATGCAGGCGATTTGGCGACAGGTGGAGCAGATGCGGGCGAGCGGCGTGCTCGGCCAGCTCGTGCGCTTCGGGATCGCCGGTGGGATTTCCAGCGTGGTGTACTCGCTCGTCTACTTGCCGCTGACCGCGTATGTGTTCCCGCCCCGCCAGGCGGTAGCCGCTGTGCCGTTCGCATTTGCGGTCGCAGTGGTGGTCGGGTTCTTCCTGCACAGCCGTTGGAGCTTCAAGGGGCACGCGAAGGAACCGGGTGCGGCGCGCCATGTGAAGTTCGTGATCGTCCAGGGTTCGGGGCTCGCGCTCAATGCGGTCATCACCTGGATCGGTACGGCGCTGCTGCACCTGCATCCGTGGATCCCGCTGATTCCCGCCGTCTTTCTTGCGGCGATCGTGACGTTCGTGCTCAACCGTTTCTGGGTTTTCAACTGACATGAATTTCAACCGCAGGGCCGACACTTAATGGACCGCATCGTCTACGACCGGATGGCCGCGCATGACTCCACCCACTGGTGGTACCGCGCCCGCCGCGACATCCTGGCGGATTACCTGACACGCTACGGCGCGTTGCCGAAGGATGCAAAGATCCTCGAGATCGGCTGTGGCACCGGGCATAACCTGCCGATGCTGGCGGAGTTCGGTGAGATCGACGCGATCGAGATCGATCCGGCGGCGCGCGAGATCGCGAGCGAGCGGCTGGGGAAGCCGGTGGGGGCGGCGCCTTTGCCCGAGCTGCCGGGGGTGCCCCGCAAGCATTACGACCTGATCGCGGTCCCAGACGTGGTCGAGCACATCGAGGACGACGTCGCCGCGCTGAAGGCGATGGCCGACTGCCTCGCGCCCGGCGGCAAGATCCTGATCGCGGTGCCGGCGCATGCGTGGCTGTGGAGCGCGCACGACGTGGTGAATCATCACCACCGCCGTTATTCGAAGGCGACGTTGCAGGCGGCGATCGAAACGGCGGGATTGAAGCCGGAGAAGCTGGGGTATTTCAACTCGCTGCTGTTCCCGCTGGCGGCGGCGGCGCGGATCGCCGGTCGGATGACCGGGCGTGACGACAGCGATGATTCACCGCCGCCGAAGCTGGTGAATGCGCTGTTCGAGAAGATCTTCCGCCTGGAACGCCACATGGTCGGTCGCATGCCGATGACGCCGGGGGGTTTCGATCGTGACGCTGGCGGTACCGCGGTAACGATCGAGGAACCGGGCTGTCCCGCTTCCGTTCGTCCCGAGTAGCCGTCGAGTAGTGGCGAAGCCGCGTATCGAGACGGCGTATCGAAGGATAGGTTGGCGCGCGGTACCCATACCTCGATACGAGCCCTCGATACGCTCCTTACGGAGCTACTCGGTCTCTACTCGGCACGAACGGGGTAGGGGGGCACTCTTTGGTATTTTAGTCTCCACGGGCTCCGAACGAAACCCCAAGGTCGCCTTACCCTGGATCGGACCCGCCACGTCCGCGACGATATACAGCGGCCGCCGCTTGGACTCGACGTATAGCCGCCCGAGATACTCGCCGATCATCCCCAGCACGAACATCTGCACCGCGCCCAGGAACACGGTGACCAGCATCGTCGAGGTCCAGCCCTGCACCGCGCTGCCCGAAAGCCAGCCGATCGCGATGTAGACGAACAGGAGCAGCGATACGCCGGTCAGTGCGAGCCCCGCGTGGCTGGCGAAGCGCAACGGCGCGGTCGAGAAGCCGGTGACGGCGTCGAACGCGAGGCGAATCATCTTTGCCAGCGGGTAGTTTGTCTCGCCCGCCAGCCGCTCGGCGCGGTCGTAGGGGAAGGGGACCTGCTTGAAGCCGATCCAGGCGACCATGCCGCGGATGAATCGCGCCTGCTCGGGAAGCGAGAGGAAAGCATCCAGCGCGCGCCGACTCATCAGGCGGAAGTCGCCGGTGTCGAGCGGGATCGGGGTTTCGGTCATCCGGGTCAGCAGGCGATAGAAGGCGGCGGCGGTGGCTTTCTTGAAGACGGTTTCGCCTGCGCGCTGGCGGCGCACCGCGTAGACGACGTCGGCCTGGCTCGCCGCCATCGCCGCGCGCATGTCGGACAGGAGTTCGGGCGGATCCTGGAGATCGGCGTCGATGATCAGGATCTGCTCGCCGGCGCACAGGTCCAGGCCGGCGGTGAGTGCGAGCTGATGGCCGTGGTTGCGCGACAGGTTGATCGCGACCAGCCGCGGATCGGCGGCGGCTAGGCGCTGCATCACCGGCCAACTGTCGTCGCGCGAGCCGTCGTTGATCAGGACGATCTCGTAATCGTCGCCAACCGCGACCTTCGCCGCGCCGGAGATGCGCGCATGCAGGATGTCGAGGCACGCCGCCTCGTTATAGCAGGGGACGACGATCGATAACGCGGGACGGTTCATCCGCGCCGTTTAGCGTCAATGGGAGTTGTAGGCAGCAATAATCATCAAATGCTACACCCGCTCTACGGTGTGCACCGCATCGGCTGCGCGCAGCCCCGCCATCAGCCGCATCAACTGCTGCACGTCGTGCACCTCGACGTCGATCTCGTTGGTGTGGAAGCTCTTGTCGCGCGTATCGAGCCGCAGGTTGATGATGTTCGCCTTGTGGCCGCCGATGATCGACGAGACGATGCCTAGCGAGCCTGGCTCGTTCTTCACCATCACGGATATGCGCGCGACGGCACCCTCGGTCTCGTCCCCCCAGGCGACATCGACCCAGTCGGTCTCGTTCTCCGAGCGTTCGGCGAGTTCGCCCAGCACGCGGCAGTCGATCGCATGGACCTCGATCCCCGCATCCGGCCGGCGCAACCCGACGATCCGGTCGCCCGGCACTGGATGGCAGCATGTCGCGAGATCGTACGCCACGCCCGGGGTCAGCCCCTTGATCGAGATCGCGCTTGATTGCGGCGCCAGCGCATGCGTGACGTCGGCGCCGGCCGAGCCGGGCATCAGCGCCTCCATCACCGCAGCATCAGACAGCGTTCGCCGCGCGATCGCGACCATCAGCGACGAATCGTCGGGGAGCTTCAGCCGCTTCAGCGCGTGGCTCAATGCATCCGTCCCGATCTGTGCAGGTAGCCGGGTGACGATGTCGTCGTACAGCGTGCGGCCCAGTGCAATCTGCTCCACACGTTCCTTCTGGCGGAGGTGGCGGCGGATCGCGGCGAGCGCCTTGCCGGTGGTCGCGACGTTGAGCCATTGCGGTTGTGGGGACTGGCCCTTCGAGCGCAGGATCTGCACCTGGTCGCCATTCTCGATCACCGTCGACAGCGGCACGACGCGGCCGTTGACCTTCGCGCCGACCGCCTGGTCGCCGAGATCAGTGTGCACCGCGTACGCGAAGTCGATCGAGGTCGCGCCCTTGGGCAGCTGGATCAGCTCGCCCTTCGGCGTGAACGCGAAGATGCGATCGGTGTACATCGCCATCCGCGTGTGTTCGAGCAGCTCTTCCGGGCTCTCGGCGGTATCGAGGATCTCGACGAGGTCGCGGATCCAGCTGACTTGGCGGTCGCTGCCGTTGATCTGCTGCTTGTACGCCCAGTGCGCCGCCAGCCCGAACTCGGCCTGCGCGTGCATGTCGGCGGTGCGGATCTGGATCTCGATCCGCGCGCTGTCGGCGTGGATCACCGAGGTGTGCAGCGAGCGATAGCCGTTGCGCTTGGGTGTCGAGATGTAATCCTTGAACCGGCCCGGCACCATCGGCCAGCGCTGGTGGATGATCCCGAGAACCCGGTAGCAATCCTCTTCGGTCGGCACGATCGCGCGGAACGCCATCACGTCGGAAAGCTGCTCGAAGCTGATGTGCCGCTCCGACATTTTCCGGAAGATCGAATAGGGGTGCTTCTCGCGCCCCGATATCTCCGCCTCGACCCCGGCGCGCGACAACACCAGCTTGAGCCCGGACGCGATCTTGGCGATGCGATCGCCATCGCCTTTCTTCAGCTGTTCGAGGCGGCGGTTGATCGATTCGGAGGCTTCGGGCTCGAGCTGTTCGAATGCGAGCGACTGCATCTCGCGCATGAACTCGTACATGCCGATCCGCTCGGCGAGCGGCGCATAGATGTCCATCGTCTCCTTGGCGATGCGACGGCGCTTCTCGGGCTTGGCGATGTGATGCAGCGTGCGCATGTTGTGCAGACGGTCGGCGAGCTTGACCAGCAACACGCGGATGTCGTCGGACATTGCGAGGAGGAATTTGCGCAGGTTCTCCGCGGCGCGTTCGTTCTCGGTCTGCGCTTCGATCTTGCTGAGCTTCGTCACGCCGTCGACCAGACGCGCGACGGAGGCGCCGAACAGCCGCTCGATCTCCTCGGGGGGTGGCGACGGTATCCTCGATCGTGTCGTGGAGAATCGCGGTGGCGATCGTCTCCGCATCGAGGTGGAGGTCGGTGAGAATACCCGCCACCTCGATCGGGTGACTGAAATACGGATCGCCGCTCGCGCGCTTCTGCGACCCGTGCGCCTGCATCGAGAAGACATAGGCGCGGTTCAGCAGCGCCTCGTCGGCGTCGGGATCGTAGTCGAGGACGCGATCGACCAGTTCATATTGGCGCAACACGGCTTATAGATGGGGCCGGGTTGCGATGCATTGCAACAATTTCCTCGTTATTTCGCGTGGTTGTTGCACGCGGCGAGCGCGTCGGCGTCATAGGCCTTGCCCGCGACCGTGAAACTGGCGAGCGGCCCGACGCGCTTGGCGACCGCGGCGCAGAGGATCACGTCGCGCTGCGGTGCCTTGCTGGAGACGAATGCCGCATTCTCCCAGCGCCACGGCGTGCCGTTGGTGATCAGCCGGGTGGAAGTGGGCGCGGCGGTAGGGACGGCTACATAATAATTGATGGGGGTCTGGGCCGATGCCGGTGTCGCGACCAGTGCGGCGAACCCCGTCGTCAGGGCGGGAATGGCGGTCAGAAGGGCGCGGGTGATGACTGACATCGGTAGACTCCTAAAAGGTTTCTAATCGAGACCTATTGCGATTAGTTTCGAGTTGCAACTGAAATCGGAGGAGCATTTCGCTCCGGTCGTTTATGCGGTACCGTTGCTGTCCAATAAGGGAAGACGCCGTGGGAAAATTGCGCGAACCCCCTGCTCGAATGCAGCCTGCCTGCCGCGCTGGAGGCGATGGGCGAACGCTGGTCGTTCCTGATCTTGCGCGCGTCTTTCAATGGTTTGCATCATTTCGAGGAGTTCCAGTCTGAACTGGGGATTGCGCGTAATATCCTGGCGAACCGGCTGGCGCGGCTGGTCGAGCATGGGATCCTGGAGCGGCAGCCTATTCCGGAGGATCGGCGGAAGATCGCCTACGGGCTGACCGACAAGGGGGTTTGCGCTGCTGCCGACGATGATCGCGCTCCGGCAATGGGGCGAGCGGTGGGAGACGTGCGTGCCGGCGTTCCCGATTTTGGTCGACGAACGCGATCGGCGGCCGTTGCAGCCGGTGTCGGTGCGGTCGCACGACGGGCGCGTGCTGGGGGAAGGGGGACCTGATCTGGGCGCTTCCGGGAGAAGTGGCCGGTGACGGGGTGGAGGCTGAGGCGGCGGAGTAGGCCTCCTTCTTCTCCCCTCCCTGGAAGGGAGGGGGCTGGGGGTGGGTCGGCTTGGGGCTGGTGCCGGCGTTCGCCAATAAGCCGACCCACCCCTACCCCCTCCCTTCCAGGGAGGGGGGACCGTCGCGTTAGCGGGTCGGTAGCGCTTCCAGCACCGTGCGGATCGCGTTCGGGAGCGGCACGGGGCGGCCGGTCTCAAGATCGACGTGCACGCTGACCATTGTGATCACCGTGTGCAATTCCCCCGTCTCCGCGTGGGCGAGTTCGAAGCGTTTTGTCAGGCTCGTCGTCCCGAGCTTTTCGATCCGCACGAACGCTTCCACCGTATCCCCCAGGCGGAACGGCTTGAGGTAATCGATTTCCGTTCGGCGGACGTTGAATTCGGTGGTCGGCCAGATCTCCGGCAGTGCTTCGGCAATGCCGGTCCATTCCCAGAACTCGGTCACCGCGACGTCGGCATATTCGAGATAGCGCGAGTTGAAGACGATGCGCTGGCCGTCGATCTCGGCGTAGCGCACGCGGAACCTGGTCGAGAAGGCGAAGCCCGGCCGCACGTCAGAAGATCAGCTTCACGCCGACCAGCGCCAGCACGGTCGCGAGGACGGGAACCAGCACGCGGTCCGAGACGCGCGTCGCGATCAGGCTGCCGACGATGATGCCCGGTATCGACCCGATCAGCAGCGACACGAGCAGGTCGACGTCGACCGACCCGAGGATCCAGTGGCCGATCCCGCCGAGCAAGGTCAGCGGCACCGCGTGGGCGATGTCCGAGCCGACCAGCCGGTTGATCGGCAACGTCGGGTAGAGGATCAACAGTGCGGTCATGCCCAGCGCGCCGGCGCCGACCGAGGTCAGCGAGACGAGCACGCCGAGGACTGCGCCGAGCAGGATGGTCAGCATCGCCTGGCGCTCGCCGCCGACCGTGCCCACGCGAGGCGTCAGCCACGCGACGATCCTGCCGCGGAAGAAGGTCGCGACTGCCGAGAGGATCAGCGTGACGCCGAGCACGGCGGTGATCGCGTGGCCGGTGTCGGACGATTTCTCGCCGAGATGGTTGAGCACGAGCAATGTCGCGATCGCTGCGGGGACGCTGCCGGTGGCGAGGCGGCGGACGACCTGCCAGTCGACTGTGCCGCGCCAGCCATGCACCGTCGTGCCGACCGTCTTGGTCGCCGAGGCGTAGAGCAGGTCGGTGCCGACCGCGGTGGCGGGGTGGAAGCCGAAGACGAGCACCAGCAGCGGCGTCATCAGCGACCCGCCGCCGACACCCGTCAGCCCGACGATGAGGCCGACGAGCACGCCGGCCACCGAATATAACGGATTGATATCCACGCTGGCGGGTTAGCCGGCGCCACGCGCGGGCGTGTTGACGCCCATCGACTGGAGATATTTCTTCACGTTGCGCGCCGCCTGGCGGAGTCGCTGTTCGTTCTCGACCATCGCGATCCTCACATAGCCCTCGCCGTTTTCGCCGTAGCCAACCCCTGGGGCCACCGCGACGTGCGCGTGAGTCAGCAATTGTTTGGTGAACTCAAGGCTACCTAAGTGCGCGAGCGCGGGTGGCAATGGGGCCCAGGCGAACATGCTCGCACGGGGGGCTCGGAATGTCCCAGCCGGCGCGGCCGAAGCTTTCGACGAGCACGTCGCGGCGCTTGTGATAGAGCTGGCGGTTGCGCTCGACGATGTCCTGGGGACCGTTGAGCGCGGCGCAGGCGGCGGCCTGGATCGGCGTGAACGCACCGTAATCGAGGTACGACTTCACGCGCGTCATCGCCGCGATCAGCGTCTTGTTGCCAACCCCGAAGCCCATCCGCCAGCCGGCCATCGAGTATGTCTTGCTGAGCGAGGTGAACTCGATCGCGACGTCCTTCGCGCCCGGCACCTGAAGGATCGAGGGGGTCGGCTTGCCGTCAAAATACAACTCCGAATAGGCGAGGTCGGAGATCACCCACAGCTTGTGCTTCTTCGCGAACGCGACGACGCGCTCGTAAAAGGCGAGATCGACGACTTCGGCGGTCGGGTTCGACGGATAGCCCATCACCAGCACCGACGGCGCGGGGACGGTGAACGCCATCGCGCGCTCGAGGCTCTCGAAATACGCCTCGTCCGGCGTGGTCGGCACCGCACGGATCGTCGCGCCGGCGATGATGAAGCCGAAGGTGTGGATCGGATAGGACGGGTTGGGCGCGAGCACGACGTCGCCGGGCGCGGTGATCGCGGTGGCCAGACTCGCGAGGCCTTCCTTCGAACCCATCGTGACGACGACCTCGGTCTCGGGATCGACGTCGACCCCGAACCGGCGACCGTAATAGTTCGCCTGTGCTTTTCGGAGGCCGGGGATGCCCTTCGACTGCGAATAGCCGTGCGCGCTGGGCTTGCGCGCGACTTCGACGAGCTTCTCGATGACGTGCTCGGGGGGCGGCAGGTCGGGATTGCCCATGCCGAGATCGATGATGTCCTCCCCCGCCCGCGCGCGCCGCCGCCCGCATCGCGTTCACTTCGGCGATGACATAGGGGGGTAAGCGTTTGATGCGGTAGAAGTCTTCGGACATGATCAGCCTCTAGCTGGAGGAGCGGGTGCTGTACCGCAGGTGAGCGGGGGGCGTCACCCCAATCCCCGATTGCCGTCACCCCAGCGAAAGCTGGGGTTTCCCGATTCGTGCCGCCCCCTTCGACAATTGGGATACCCCAGCTTTCGCTGGGGTGACGGAGTTTGTGTACGGTCCGCTACCCACACATCCTCCGTCATCCTGACGAAAGTCAGGACCCAGGGTTACGAGCGGTGGCGTTTGCGGCTCTGGGTCCTGACTTTCGTCAGGATGACGGGTGGGAGTGTTGCGGGCGGCGCGCTTGTATCGACTCGTCCTTCCGCCGAGCCGACGTCTGCGTTAAGCTCCCGAAAAAGCAGAGGGATGCCATGGCCGATACTCCTCCCGACGCCTCCATGCCGACCCTCCCCGATCTCCAGCATTGGACGTGGGTGATGGGGCGTGCGCAGCAGATGATGATGGAGCAGGGGCTCGCGGCGATGCAGGCCAAGCCCGAGGGAATCCCGGCGATCCCCGGCTTCACCGATCCCGCGACACTGGAACGCGCGCGCGATTTCTGGGCCGAGAGCCTGACTTTGTGGCAGCGGTTTCTCGATCCCGCCAAGGCGCCCGAGGCCGCGCCGGTCACCGACAAGCGCTTCAAGGCGCCGCAGTGGCGCGAGCCGGTGTTCGACCTGATCCGGCAGAGCTATCAGTTGATCGGCGACCACATGCTGCGCGGCGTCGAGGCGGTGGACGGGCTCGACCCGAAGCAGAAGGAGCAGTTGCGGTTCGCCACCAAGGGGTTCGTCGATGCGATGAGCCCGACCAATTTCGCGCTGACCAACCCGCAGGTGATCGAGAAGACGATCGAGACGCGCGGCGAGAATCTGATCAAAGGCCTGCAGAACATGATGGCGGATCTTGCCCGCGGGCAGGTGACGCATACGCCCGACGGCGCGTTCGAGCTCGGGCGCAATCTGGCGATGACGCCGGGCAAGGTGGTGAAACGCACGCCGCTCTACGAACTGATCCAGTACAGTCCGACCACCGACAAGGTGCTGGCGACGCCGCTCGTGATTTTCCCGCCGTGGATCAACCGGTTCTACATCCTCGATTTGACGCCGGAGAAGAGCTTCATCCGCTGGGCGGTCGCACAGGGCATCACCGTGTTCATGGTGTCGTGGAAATCCGCCGATTCGAGCATGAAGGACGTGATCTGGGGCGACTATGTCGGCGCGCAGGTCGAGGCGATCGATACGGTTCGCGCCGCGCTCGACGTGCCGGCGGTGCACACGATCGGCTATTGCGTGGCGGGGACGACGCTGGCGGCAACGCTGGCGCTGCTGGCGGCGCGTAACGAGGCGGCGAAAGTGGCTAGCGCGACGTTCTTCACCGCGCAGGTCGATTTCGCGCAGGCTGGCGAACTGCAGCATTTCATCGATGACGAGCAGTTGAAGATGGTCGCGTCGCTGTCGCCCGAGGGGTTCCTCGACGGGCGCTACATGGCGACGACGTTCAACCTGTTGCGCGGGCGCGACCTGATCTGGAACTACGTCACGCAGAATTACCTGCTGGGGCAGGATTACGTGCCGTTCGACCTGCTCCACTGGAACGGCGACACCACCAACCTGCCCGCGAAATGGCATCTGAGCTATCTGACCGACCTGTACCGCGACAATCTGCTGGTGACGGGCACGATGACGGTGGACGGTACGCCGATCGACCTGACCAAGGTCTCCACGCCGAGCTATGTCCAGGCGGGGCGCGAGGATCATATCGCGCCGGCCGAGAGCGTCTGGAAACTCACGCAATTGTTCGCCGGGCCGCTGAAGTTCGTGCTCGCGGGCTCGGGGCATATCGCGGGTGTGGTCAACCCGCCGGCGGCGGGGAAGTATCAATACTGGACCAATCCGGGGGGCGCACACGACGCTCGCCGACTTCGTCGCCGGTGCGACGGAGACGAAGGGCAGCTGGTGGCCGGATTGGGTCGAATGGTTGCGCGCGCTTGGTGCCGAGACGGTGGCGGCGGCCGGTGCGCGGCTGCCGGGCGAGGGGACGCTGCCGGCGCTCGGCGAGGCGCCGGGCGAGTATGTGAAGAGCCGATAGCGCTACCTTACGTTTGCGTCATGGTGCAGTGCACAATTTTATTGTGCGGCGCGAGAATTGGTGTATGACGACCGCGACATAACTCCGAAGAGAGGTGCGTGGATGGTGGATATCGTGAAACGGACGGCCAAGGCCGGTTCGAAGCCTTCCGCCACCGCGAAGGCTCCTCGGACCGTCGCCAAGCCGGCGAAACCGGCATTCGAGCCGATCGCCAAGACGTCGGCACCTCAACCTCTCGCGGCTGCTTTTGTATCGCCGCACACGGACATTCCCGCCCCGTTTCAGGCCGCTGCGCCAACGGGGGATCCCTGCCAGCGAAACAAAGGACGCCATGATGGACACGATCCAGAGCATCACCGAGAAGACCAAGGCCCTCTTCAGCGGCGCGAACACTGCCGAATTCAACGAGCAGGCCAAGGGCGCGATGGAGAAGTCGGCGAAGATGGCGGAAGATTTCGTCGCCTTCGGCAAGGGCAACATCGAGGCGCTCGTCGAGTCGTCGAAGATCGCCGCGAAGAACGTCGAGGCGCTCGGCCAGGAAGCTGCCGACTACGCCAAGACCTCGTTCGAGAGCGCGACCGAAGCCGCCAAGACACTCGCCGCCGCCAAGTCGCCGACCGAGTTCATGAAGCTCCAGGGCGATTATGCGCGCACCGCGTTCGACACGATGATCGCCGAGGGTTCGCGCTCGACCGAGCGTCTGCTCAAGATGTTCGGCGAGTTCGCACAGCCGATCTCGAACCGCGTTGCGGTCGCGACCGACAAGATGAAGATCTCGGCCTAAGTGACAGCGCGCCGCCTTCGGGCAGTGCGTTACGAAAGGGGCGGCCGTCGTGCGACGGTCGCCCCTTTTGCGTTTGCGGTTTTCGCGCGACGGGTGCCAGCGCCCCCCTTGCCCTTGCCCCCGGCATGCCATATTTTGGCAGCATGCTTTTGACCCCTGAAATGACGACTCCCCAGCGGACGGGCGAGCAGATGGCCGAGCGCCGCGACGATAATGGTGAGGACGGCCATGATGGTACCGGGGGGCGGCACCGGCGCCGGTATCGCGACCAAGACGCGCGCGAAGACCAAACAGCCGACGCCGTACCGCGTGCTGATGCTCAACGACGACTATACGCCGATGGAGTTCGTCGTGCTCTGCCTCCAGCGCTTCTTCCGGATGGACATGGAGGCCGCGACTCGCGTGATGCTCCACGTCCATCAGAAGGGCGTCGGCGTGTGTGGCACGTTCAGCTACGAGGTGGCGGAGACCAAGGTGTCGCAGGTGATGGATTTCGCCAAGCAGAACCAGCATCCGCTACAGTGCACGCTGGAGAAGGCTTGAGCCTTACCGTTTGAGGTGATCTGTCTTGGTCCTCCCCCCGCAAGGGGGGAGGTGGCACCGAGGGTGACGGAGGGGGAGGCAAGCGCCAACCCCTGTTCAGTATCCTCCCCCTCCGTCTGGCAAGAGCCAGCCACCTCCCCCTGGCGGGGGAGGATTGAGGGAAGGGGTTACCGCGCTGGCGGCAACCAGCGCAGGTCGAGCCCTTCGAAGCGGTCGATGTAGTTCGCGGCTTGCGCCAACTGCACCTCGTTGAGCAGCGTGACGCGGCCCATTTCGCGGCGGATCAGGCCGTCCTCTTCCAATTGTCGCAACATGCGGTTGACGTGGACTGCCGTGAGGCCGGTGGCGTCGCCGATCTCCTCCTGCGTCAGCCCGAGCGTAAAGCTGTTGCCCATCGCGCGATCACGCATCCGCAGGCGGTTGCGCATCTCCAGCAGCAACGCCGCGATCCGCGCCTTGGCCGAGGTCCGGCCGAGTGCGGCGAGACGGTCGGTCAGCGCGACCTTCTCCATCTGGTTCATCACCATGATGAGCGCCGACAGCCGCGGATGATCGGTGACGAGCCCGGTCATCGCCGAGCGATCGAACGAACACACCGTGCAGTCGGTCAGCGCGACCACCGTCTCGGGCGAATCGCGATAGACCAGCGCCGAGACCGCCAGCATGTCGCCGGCATAGAGGAAGCGGAGGATCTGGCGGCTGCCGTCGTCGAGCAGCACATAGCTCATTGCCATGCCGCGCTGCAGGATGAAGAGTTCGGCCTGCGGATCATTCTCGCGCACGAGGACGGCACCGCGACGCAAGTCTCGCGGGCGCTCCTCCAACCGCGCTAACGCAGCCTTCTCGTTCATCGACAGGTCGATGAGATCGCCGACGCGGTCGGCGAAGCAGCTGTCCGGCACTCTGTAATGGTCCCCAATGTTCGAGAACCACAGAGCAAAGCTAGGATTTCCGCGCATTAAAGTCGATCAAGCGGGGTGTGTTAGCGCTTCGGAAGGCGCGCCCGGTCCCGACGCGGGACTCGACCCCTGGCCAGCATCCGCCTGTCGCCCGATCGATGCGCGGCCCTTGCGCGGATCGCCAGCCGCGATAGACACCCGGGATGGACCGTATTCTCATTCGCGGCGGCAATCGCCTGTCCGGGCGCTTGCCCATCTCCGGCGCGAAGAACGCCGCGCTCACGCTGATGCCGTGCGCGCTGTTGACCGAAGAGCCCCTGACGTTGCGCAACCTGCCGCGGCTGGCGGATGTCGACGGTTTCGGCCACCTGCTCAACCAGCTTGGCGCGTCGACCGCGATTCAGGGCACGCGGCCCGAGGATTTCGGCCGGGTGATGACGATCCGCGCGGGTAACCTCACCTCGACCGAGGCGCCGTACGACATCGTGCGGAAGATGCGCGCGTCGATCCTGGTGCTCGGGCCGTTGCTCGGGCGTGGCGGCGAGGCGACGGTGTCGCTGCCGGGCGGCTGTGCGATCGGCAATCGTCCGATCGATCTGCATCTGCGCGCTCTGGAAGCGATCGGCGCCGAGCTCGAGATGGCGGCGGGCTATGTGAAGGCGATCGCGCCGGGTGGGCGCCTGCCGGGCGGCCGCTTCCGCTTTCCGATCGTGTCGGTCGGTGCGACCGAGAACGTCGTGATGGCGGCGGTACTCGCCAAGGGCACGTCGGTGATCGAGAACGCCGCGCGCGAGCCCGAGATCGTCGACCTGTGCAACTGCCTCGTCGCGATGGGCGCGTCGATCGACGGGATCGGCACCGAGACGCTGACGATCGAAGGCCGCGACCGGCTGCACGGCGCGACCTATGCGGTGATGCCCGACCGGATCGAGGCGGGTAGCTACGCATGTGCTGCGGCGATCACCGGCGGCGACCTGGAACTGGTCGGCGTGGCGATCCCGGACATGGGCGCGACGATCGATGCGTTGGTCGAGGCGGGCGTATCGGTGACGCCGACCAGGGACGGCGTGCGCGTTGCGTCGGACGGTCAGCTAAAGCCGCTGACGCTGTCGACCGCGCCGTACCCCGGGTTCGCGACCGACATGCAGGCGCAGTTCATGGCGATGCTGTGCAAGGCGGATGGCGCGAGCGTCCTGACCGAGACGATCTTCGAGAACCGCTACATGCACGTGCCGGAACTGGCGCGGATGGGGGGCGGATATCCAGGTACGCGGGCGGACCGCGGTTGTGCGCGGGGTGGACAAGTTGGTTGGGGCGCAGGTGATGGCGACCGATCTGCGGGCTTCGATGAGCTTGATCTTGGCGGGGTTGGCCGCGGATGGCGAGACGTCTGTGGGGCGGGTTTACCACCTCGACCGTGGGTATGAGCGGCTTGAGGAGAAGCTGAGCGCGGTTGGTGCGGACATCGAGCGCGCTAGCGATGGGTAATTATGGCGGGTGCGTAGGTTGAACGAGCGTTAGCCCTCTCCCCTCCGGGGAGAGGGTTGGGTGAGGGGCTGGTCCGGGCGGAGCATTGCTGGGTTGCCCCTCACCCCGACCCTCTCCCCGGAGGGGGAGGGAGTAGGTTGCCGGGCGTTTTGTGGTGGCATTCTTATGCGTCGCGGACGCTGTGGGGTTCGGTGTAAGCAGCGCTACCCTTGCTCGTTCCCCCGCGAAGGCGGGGGCCCAGGATCCAGCAAGGCCGTCCTTGGTAACCCGGTAGACATTCATTCAGCGCCGCCGGCAAAGCCGCCGTCGGACGGGTTCGGCCCAGCCGACCCGCCGACCCGCCGGCCGTGCCGGGCGCTGCCCGCTTCGCTTTGCTCGCGGGCAGCGGCGGCGCTTTGCGCTGCCTGCGCCCGTCAGTACATGTGCTGCCCGCCATTGATGCTCAACGTCGACCCGGTGACGAATCCGCCCTCCTCCGAGCAGAGAAACGCTACGCCGCGCGCGATCTCGGTAGCCTGACCCAGCCGCCCAACCGGGATCTTCGCCACGATTTTCTCCAGCACGTCGGCCGGCACCGCCGCCACCATGTCCGTATCGATATACCCCGGCGCGATCGCGTTGACCGTCACGCCCGCGCGCGCGCCTTCCTGGGCCAGGGCCTTCGTGAAGCCGTGGATGCCGGACTTGGCCGCGGCATAGTTCACCTGGCCGTACTGCCCGGCCTGTCCGTTGATCGAGCCGATGTTGACGATCCGCCCCCATTTGCGCGTGCGCATGCCGGGGAACACCGCCTTGGCCATGTTGAAACAGCCGCCGAGATTGGTGTCCATCACCTCTTTCCAATCCTGGTACGTCATCTTCAGGATCGTGCCGTCGCGGGTGATGCCGGCGTTGTTCACGACGATGTCGACGTCGCCCAGATCGGCGGCGACCTGCGCGCAGCCGGCCTGGCACGCATCATAGTCGGCGACGTCCCACTTGTAGGCTGCAATGCCCGTGCGCTCGGTAAACTCCCGCGCACGTTCATCGTTACCTGCATAGGTTGCGGCGACCGTCAGGCCCATGTCCTGTAGCGCGAGACTGATCGCTTCGCCGATACCGCGCGTACCACCGGTTACAATTGCGACGCGTGCCATCAGTCTCTCTCCTCAGTGTTTTGCCGAAGGCTAGCCAGCCCGCACCCATCCTTCAAGCTCGCGCGCCAAAATGCTGCGCAACATTTCCACGCCGACCGGGCTGTCGTTGAGGCATGGCAGATACGCGAAGTGCGTCCCGCCAGCCTCTTCGAAGCTCTCGCGCCCGCGGATCGACAGTTCCTCCAGCGTCTCCAGGCAATCGGCGGAGAAGCCCGGCGCGAAGATCGCCACCTTGGTCTTGCCCGCCTTGGCCAGCGCGACGAGCGTCTCGTCGGTTGCCGGCCCCAGCCACTTCTGTGGCCCGAACCGTGACTGGAACGCGATCGTCAACTCGCGCCCCATCCGCTCGCCGAGCAACCGCGCGGTCTTCTGGCAGTGGCAGTGATACGGATCGCCCTGCTGCAACGTCCGCTTCGGCATGCCGTGGAAGCTGGCGACGATCGCATCGGGGGTGAAGTCGAGCGCCGAAAGCCCCTCTTCGAGCGAGTCCTTCAGCGCGTCGATATAGAGCGCGTCGTCGTAATAAGGCGGCAGCGTACGGATCGCCGGCTGCCAGCGCAGACCGGCGAGATGCTTGAACGCCTTGTCGTTCGCCGTCGCGGTCGTTGCTGCGCAATATTGCGGGTAGAGCGGCGCGAGCAGGATGCGCTCGCAGCCCGCCGCCTTCATCGCTGTCAGCCGGTCCGAGATCGACGGATTGCCGTAGCGCATCGCCCAGTCGACGAGCAGTTCCGGCCCAAACGAATCCTTCAACGCCGCGGCCTGCAACCGCGTAATCGCGGCGAGTGGCGAGCCATCCTCGCGCCAGACCTGTGAATAGGCGTGCGCGGACTTCTTAGGGCGGGTGTTGAGGATGATGCCGCGCAGGATCGGCTGCCACGCGATCTGCGGGATCTCGACGACGCGCGAATCGGACAGGAACTCGCCGAGATAGCGCTTCACCGATTTCGCATCGGGGCCATCGGGGGTGCCGAGGTTCATCAGCAGCACGCCGATCTTGGGTTTCGGAATCGGGGGGTGATCGGGGGGCAGGGTCATGACGCTGGTCTTAAAGGCAAATTGCGGATGCGGAAGCCCGTTGACGCATAGAGCGCGTTGGCGATCGCGGGCGCGACCGCGGGGACGCCGAGTTCGCCGACGCCGCCGGGGGCCTCGTCGCTGCGGATGACCTCGACGGTAATGTCGGGCGTGTCGGCGAGGCGGGGCAGGCCGATCGTGTCGAACCCGCGCGCCTCGGCGAGGCCGCGGGTGAAGCCCGTCGATGCGCCGAGCGCGGCGGCCATGCCGAAGATCAGCCCACCCTCGATCTGTTGGCGAACGATGTCGGGATTGATCTGCGCACCGCAATCGACCGCGGCGACGAGCCGGTCGACCACCGGGCGCTGGTCGGCGCCCATGTGCGCCTCCGCCATGACGGCGATGTAGCTGCCGCGGAAGGCGTGGCACGCGATCCCCTGGCCGCTGCCCGCCACGCCGCCGTCCCAGCCGCCGAGCGCTGCTGCGGTCGAGAGACAGCGCGCGAGTCGCGGTTCGCCGCCGAGCATGGCGATGCGGAACGACATCGGTTCGGACTGGGCGGTGCGCGCGAGTTCGTCGAGAAAGCATTCGGTGAAGAACGCGGTGTAGCCATGCGCGCCGCCGCGGAGGTGGCCGGTGGGTATGCCGATCTCGGCGGGGTGGTGCTCGATCGCATAGGCGGGGATGCGATAGACGGGCGTCGCGCCCGCGACGGCGTAGCGATCGCCTTTGACGCCGATCAGCGCGGCTTCGGTCGCGAGGCCCGGCATCATCCGGCGTGCCATCTCGGCGCCCGTCGAGGGGGGCTGCGATGTTGGCCGACCAGCCCATGATCGCGCCGTTGGGGGCGAGCCGTGAGGCCATCTTTGCGACCGCGGGTGGGCGGTAGTGATCGTGGAGCGAATCCTCGCCGCGCGACCAGACGAGGCTGACCGGGCGGCGGAGTTTGACCGCGAGCACTGCCGCCTGTTCGGCGACATCGTGTTCGAGTGCGGCGCCGAACGACCCGCCGATCAGCATCGGATGGACGACGACGGCATCCTCGCTGAGATTCGCCGCGCGCGCTGCTGCCGATCGTGCGAGCCCGGGCGCCTGCGTCGCGAGCCAGAGTTCGAGGCGGCCGTTGGAGAAGGAGGCGGTTGCGCTGCGGGTTTCGATCGCTGCGTGCAGGCCCAGGCTGGCGCGGTAGGTCGCGGTGACGAGCTTGGCGCCCTGGAAGGTCGTGGCGACCTCGCCTGCGGACGCCATCTGCGTGCCGGGATGGGCTAGCGCGGCGTCGAGTGCTGCGTCGATCGACCTGGTATAGGGGGAGGGGGGGCGTCGTTCTCGAATCGCGGGGCGAGGGCGTCGAGCGCCTTTTGCGCGGCCCACCCTGTCGTAGCGACGGCCGCCACCCAGCGCGGGTTCTCGACCACCGACAGCACGCCGCGGATCCGGTCGGCGGCGGCGCGGTCGACCTTTGCCAGGCGCCCGCCGACCGGGCCCTGGCGGATTGCAGCGTGGACCATGTCGGCGAGGCGGACATCGCCGGCGAAGTTGGCCGAGCCGTCGACTTTCGAGGGGGTGTCGAGGCGGGGGGACGGATTTGCCGACAAGCTTGCCTGCACCCTGGATGCCGAGTGGGAGGGGATCGGGGGAGGGTGAACTTGGCGGCTTCCTCCGCGAGTTCGGCGAAGCGGATGCGCTTGTTTTGGTAGGTGCAGAAGCCCGCGTCGACGTTGACCTGGGTCCAGTCGGCGTCCCAGCGCTTGGCCGCCGCCATGCAGAGCAGCGCGCGGGCGCCTGCGCCGGCCTCGCGACAGGCTTGCTCGAACATCCGGATCGAGCTTGATCCGCCGGTCAGCATCGGTGGTTGCGGGGTGCCTTGCGGGAGGCGATCGAACAGGCCTTCGAACAGGTCGTGCGTGCCGATCGGGTTGGCGTAGAGCGGGTTGAGCGGGGCGGGCTCGACGCCGATCGTGCGCCAGTCCGCGCCGAGCTCGTCCGCGACGATCTGGGGGAGCGTCGTGTAGACGCCCTGGCCGTGCTCGACCTGCGGGACGGCGACGGTGACGTGGCCGTCGGTGCCGATCTTGAGCCATGCGCCGAACGGGGTTTCGCCGGGATTGGCGACGAGGTTGGGGGCGTAGGTTCGTGGCCAGAGACCCCAGGCGACGACGAGCCCGATCCCTGCGCCGCCGCCGACTAAAATCTCACGCCTGCTGATCATGGGGTGGCTCTAATCCTTCTCCCCCACGGGGAGAAGGTGGCGCGAAGCGTCGGATGAGGGGGAGTGGGGTCTCCGGGACTGCGCCGGGAGTCCCACTGCCCCTCTCCCTTCCGTCGCCAAGTGGCTCCTCCCCTCCCTCTCCCCGGAGGGGCGAGGGGATATTAGGCCAGCGCTTTATACTTGGCCTTGAGCGAGACCTTGTCGATCTTCTCCGTCCCCAGTCTTGGCAGCGGCTCTTCCGAAATCCAGATGCGCTGCGGTATCTTGAATGCGGCGATGTGCTGATGGAGGAACGCGGTCAGGTCGTCCGGGGTCAGCGTTTCGCCGTCTTGCGGCACAACCACCGCACCGGGGACCTCGCCGAAGCGCTCGTCCGCCAGTCCGAACACGGCGGCTTCCGCGACCGCTGAGTGTTCGTACAGCGCCGCCTCTACTTCCTGGCATGAGATATTCTCGCCACCGCGGATGATGATGTCCTTCTTGCGGTCGACGATGAACAGATAGCCGTCCTCGTCGAGGTAACCGATGTCGCCGGTGCGGAAATAGCCATCCGCGGTGAACGCAGTGGCGGTCGCATCCGGACGGTTCCAATATTCCTTGAAGTTGCAGATCGAGCGGATGCAGACCTCGCCGCGCTGGCCCTGGTCGACCGTGTGGCCGGAGTCGTCGAGGATGGCCAGATCGACCAACGGCGCGCCTGGGCGGCCGGCGGAATTGGGCTTGGCCAGGTAGTTGCCGCGCCAGTTGCCGGTGCCGACCGCGTTGGTCTCGGTCAGGCCGTAGCCGATCAGCGGTGCGCTGCCGCCCATCTCCTCGTCGATGCGGCGGACATGATCGACCGGGCGCGGCGCGCCGCCGGCGGCGAAATCGGTGACGGTCGAGAGGTCGTACTTCGCGCGATCCGGGTGGTTGAGAATCTCGAAGCTCATCAACGGGACACCAACGAAATAGGTGACGCTCTCCGCCTCGATCAGCCGCATCGCCTCGCCCGCATCCCATTTCGGCATCAGCACGAGCTTGCGCCCCATCGCGAAGCTCTGGAGGAAGACCGGCACTTCCCCGGTGATGTGGAACAGCGGGATCGTCAGCAGCGTGACCGGTTGGCCGACCGGCGGATTGCCTTGCGCGGTGGCGATGCCGACCATCATCATCGCCTGGCCGAGATAATTGAAGATCCCCTGCACGACCGCACGGTGTTCGGAGAGCGCGCCCTTCGACTGGCCGGTCGAGCCGCTCGTGAACAGGATCGTTGCGTGATCCTCGGGTCCGAGCAGCGGCAGGTCGGCGGTGTGATCGTCCTTTGCGAACACGGCTCCGAGCGCGGCGTCGAGCGGTCGCGAATCGTCGATCTCGACCACCGGCGCGCGTAGGCCTGCGATCTGCGCGAGTCGCTTCACGCGGGGCGGATCGGCGAACACGAGTGCGCAATCGACCTCGCCGATCGCTGTTTCCAGTTCCTCCGACTGCCACCAGCCGTTGAGCAGGGTCGCGACGCCGCCGGCCATGATGATACCCATGTAGAGGACGATCCAAGACGGCGAGTTGCGCATCGCGATGCCGACTCGGTCGCCCTTGGCGATGCCGTAGCCGCCGATAAGGGCGCGTGCGGTGCGTTCCGCGGCGGCGTAGACCTCGCCGAACGTCAGCCGTTCGGCGCCGGAGACGAGGAAAACGGCGTCGCGGTGCTCGTTGGCATAGTGTGCGAAATAATAGCTGAGCGCGGGCGGGGCGGCGGCGATCGTCGGTAGCGTGACGCCGAACCGCTCGACCGATCCGAGCGCCAGCATGCCGTCGGGCGCGGTCAGCGCGGCCATCGTCGAATCCATAGCTAGGTCTAGCTCGGTCCGCATATCGCTCTCCTACTTGGTCTTATCGTTATCGGTCTTTATGCAGGGGGCGAACGCGTGGGGAAAAGCCTTTGATCCTGTCGACCATCACCGCCGCTGCGGGTGCCGTAGCGCCTGCCGTCGGCAGTCACATCCGCTTCGAGGATCTGGGGCTGCACCCCGACGTCTTCTCGATCGGCTTCTTCACGCTGCGCTGGTACAGCCTTGCCTATATCGGCGGGATCCTGCTCGGCTGGTGGTACCTGCTGAAGCTGCTCGCCCAGCCCGGCGCACCGATGGCGCGGCGGCATGCTGACGACCTCGTATTCTACGCGACGCTCGGGATCATCCTCGGCGGGCGGCTCGGTTACGTGATCTTCTACGCGCCCGAGATGTTCCTGCATCCGCTGCGTATCTTCCGGCTGTGGGACGGCGGCATGTCGTTCCACGGCGGGGTGATCGGCACGTCGATCGGGCTGATCCTGTTTGCGCGGAAGCACCAGCTCAACTGGTTGCGCGTGCACGATTATATCGCGTGCTGCGTACCGTTCGGGCTGTTCTTCGGACGGCTGGCGAACTTCGTGAATGGCGAGCTGTGGGGCAAGCCGACCGACGTCGCGTGGGGGATCATCTTCGAGCGTACCGTGCCGTTCGGGATGGTCGAGCCGGCGCGCCATCCGAGCCAGCTGTACGAGGCCGGGCTGGAAGGCATCGTCCTGTTCGCGCTGCTCTGGTTCGCGTTCTGGAAGACCAAGGCGCGGTATGATCCAGGCAAGCTCGTCGGGTTGTTCGTGCTGGGGTACGGGATCGCGCGGTTTACCGTCGAGTTCTTCCGCGAGCCGGATTCGCAGCTGCGGGCGTTTGCCGAGCATACCGGGCTGCACATGGGGCAGTGGTTGTGCGTGCCGATGATCGTCGGTGGCGCGTATCTGGTGGCGACATCGGCCAAGCGGCGCGTGCGGGTCGAGCCGATCGCGGGGACGGCGAGCGTCGCTTAGGCAAACCTTTGATTGGAAGCACTACCCCGGCGGAGGCCGGGGCCCAAGTGGAACGTCCATAGTGACGTGCGTTGCGCGCGGTCACACTGACCTTCCCAATTGGGCCCCGGCCTCCGCCGGGGTGGTAGAGAATTTCAGATGACCGATACCGCTTTACCCGAACGCCTTGCCCGCGCGATCGCGCTCGCAGGCCCGATCCCCGTCGCGCAGTATATGGCGGCGGCGAACGCGCACTATTATGCGACGCGCGATCCGCTGGGGGCGGGGGGCGACTTCACCACCGCGCCCGAGATCAGCCAGATGTTCGGCGAGCTTGTCGGGCTTTGGTGTGCCGATCTTTGGGATCGCGCTGGCCGCCTGGATGTGGCGTGGGTCGAGCTCGGGCCGGGTCGCGGGACGCTTGCTGCCGATGCCGCGCGGGCGATGGCGAAGGCCGGGCTTGAGCCGCCGGTACATTTCGTCGAGACCAGCCCGGCGTTGAGAAAAGCTCAAGCCGAGCGTGTGCCCGCTGCGACGTGGCACGACTCGATCGATTCGCTGCCGACCGATCGTCCGCTGATCGTCGTCGCCAATGAGTTCTTCGACGCGCTGCCGATCCGGCAGTTGGTGAAGCGCGAGCAGTGGCACGAACGGCTCGTCGCGGCGCAGGACCTGCTGTTCCTGCCGATCGCCGGGAAGCCGCTCCCGGATGCCGTCATCCCCGAGCCATTCCGCGACGCGCCCGCAGGCTCGATCCTCGAAACCTCGCCTGCTGCCGTGACGATCATTCGCGGTCTCGCCAAGCGGATTGCCGTGCAGGGCGGTGCGCTGATCGCGGTCGACTATGGCTATGAGGGGCCGGCACTCGGCGACACGTTGCAGGCGGTGCGCGGGCATGCGTTCGCCAATCCGTTCGAGGCGCCCGGCGAGCATGACCTGACCGCGCACGTCGACTTCACCACGCTCGCCGCCGCGGCACAGGCCGAGGGCGCGGTGGCGTGGTGGGGCCGGTGACGCAGCGCGACCTGCTCGGTGCGCTCGGCATCGATTCGCGGACGTCGGCACTCGCCAAGGCGTCGCCTGCGCGGGCGGAAGCATTGGCGGCGGATCGGAGGAGGTTGATGGACGATATGGGTACGCTCTTCAAAGCGCTGGCGATCACCGCGCCGTCCTGGCCGACCCCGGCGGCGTTTGCATGATCTCCTATCGCAATGCGGTGCCCGCCGACGGTGCAGAACTCGGTTCGATGGCGAAGCAGTCTTTCACCGATACGTTCGGTACGCTGTACCGGCCTGAAGACCTTGCGGCGTTTCTCGAGCAAGCGTTCGGGGCAAAGGGGTTGCCGGCACAGCTGTCCGACCCTGCCTTCACGGTGCGCGTCGCGGTGGACATGGTCGGCGCGATCGTCGGATTTGCCAAGATCGGCCCTGTTGCCTTTCCTGGCGATTGGCCTGCGTCCGCGATCGAGCTTTATCAGCTATATGTGCGCAGCGACCAGCACGGTGCGGGTGTCGGCCCGGCGTTGATGGACTGGGCGATAGATGCCGCACGCGCCGAGGGGCGGACGGAAATGATCCTGAGCGTGTATGTGGATAATCACCGAGCGCACCGATTCTACCAGCGTTACGGCTTCGTCGAGATCGGGCGGTATGTGTTCATGGTCGGTGAGCAGCCTGATGATGACCGGATCATGCGGCTTGAGCTGTAATGCTTGATGCCTCCAGAGATATCGTAGCGAAAGGCCGCCACCCCGGCGGAGGCCGGGGCCCAGTTGGAAAGGTCTTGGTAACGGCGCGATGCCTGCTGTTAGCAACGTCACCCAACTGGGCCCCGGCCTCCGCCGGGGTGGGGATGTGTTTGATGTTGGGTGACCTAAAATGACCATCGATCCAATCCGCGCGAAGGCGCTTGGCGACATTCCGCATGGCTTTCTCGGACGGCGTGGCGGCGTCTCGACCGGTGCGTATGCGAGCCTCAATGTCGGTATCGGGTCCGACGACGACCCCGCCGCCATCGTTGAGAACCGTCGTCGTGCGAGTGAAGCCGTCCTCCCCGGCGCGAAGCTCGTCGGTCTGTACCAGGTCCATTCCGCCGACGCGGTCACCGTGATCGAGCCGTTCGACGACGCGATCCGTCCGCATGCCGATGCGCTGGTCACCAACCGTCCCGGCCTTGCGCTCGGCATCCTCACCGCCGACTGCGCGCCCGTATTGTTCGCCGACGCGCACGCCGGCGTCGTTGCGGCAGCCCACGCTGGCTGGAAAGGTGCGCTCGGCGGCGTCACCGACTCCACGATCCTCGCGATGGAGGCGATCGGTGCGCACCGCGACCGGATCGTCGCCGCCGTCGGGCCGTGCATCGCGCGCGCCAGCTATGAGGTCGACGACGCCTTCATCCGCCGGTTCTGCGAAGCGGATCCGGAGAACGAGCGCTTCTTCGCGGACGGTCGCGCCATCGAGAACAGGGGCGGTCATTACCAGTTCGACCTGGAGGCCTATGTCGTCAGCCGGCTCGCGGTCGCCGGGATCGGCCGGATCGAGGCGCTCGGGCTCGACACCTACACCGATGACGATCGCTTCTTCAGCTATCGGCGCGCGACCCATCGCGGCGAGCCCTCCTATGGGCGCCAGATCAGCATCATCGGCCTGTAACGGCTCCCAAAGCCCTCGCCGGTCGTTTAGGCTCCGCACATCGGCTCGCATAAGACGGGCCACGCAGGAGCATATTGATGTCCGATACCCCCGAAAACGCCGGCGCAGTCCCCGCCGAAACCGAAGCGGACCTGACCGGCGTAGCCGCGCGCGTCGCGCCGAAGCCCGAGGTCGAGAAGATCGGCGGGCGCAAGCTGAAGCCGTCGACCTTGATGATGGGGCACGGTTACGATCCTGCGCTGTCGGAAGGCTCGCTGAAGCCGCCGATCTTCCTCACCTCGACCTTCGTGTTTCCCAATGCGGCGGCGGGCAAGCGTCACTTCGAGGGCGTCACCGGCAAGCGTCCGGGCGGTGCCGAGGGGCTCGTCTATTCGCGCTTCAACGGGCCAAACCAGGAGATCCTCGAGGATCGTCTCGGCGTCTGGGAAGAGGCGGAGGACGCGCTCGCCTTCTCGTCGGGCATGTCGGCGATCGCCACGCTGTTCCTCGCGATGGTCAAGCCGGGCGACACGATCGTCCATTCGGGGCCGTTGTATGCGGCGACCGAGACGCTGATCGGCCGCGTACTCGGCAAGTTCGGGGTCAAGTGGCTCGACTTCCCGGCGGGTGCGACTCGTGAAGAGATCGACGCGGTGATGACCGAGGCGGCGACCGGCAACGTCGCGCTGATCTACCTCGAAAGCCCGGCGAATCCGACCAATGCGCTGGTCGACGTCGAGGCGGTCGCGGCCAGCCGTGACGCGATCTTCAAGGGTGAGAAGCCACCGATCGCGATCGACAACACCTTCCTCGGGCCGCTGTGGTTCCAGCCGCTCAAGCATGGCGCGGACATCGTCGTGTATTCGCTGACGAAGTATGTCGGCGGGCATTCGGATCTCGTCGCGGGCGGCGTGCTCGGCACGAAGGAGCACATCAACACGATCCGCACGATGCGGAACACGATCGGGACGATCACCGATCCGAATACCGCGTGGATGTTGCTGCGATCGCTGGAGACTCTCGAACTGCGGATGAGCCGTGCGGGCGAGAATGCGGCGAAGGTCTGCGGCTTCCTGCGGCATCATCCAAAAGTAGAGCGAGTCGCGTATCTCGGCTTTCTGGAGGACGAGCCGGGTATGGAGCGGCAGGCGGACATCTATCGTCGCCATTGCACCGGCGGCGGTTCGACCTTCTCGCTGTATCTCAAGGGCGGCGAGCGCGAGAGCTTCGCGTTCCTCGATGCGCTGAAGATCGCCAAGCTGGCGGTGTCGCTGGGGGGGGACCGAGACGCTGGCTAGCCATCCGGCTGGGATGACGCATCTGTCTGTGCCCGATGCGCGCAAGCAGGCGCTGGGGATTACGGACAACCTCGTCCGGATCTCGATCGGGGTGGAGGATCCGGACGATCTGATCGCTGATTTCGAGCAGGCGCTGGATACGATCTAAATCTGAAAAGGCGTCTGCCATCTCTTGTTCTCCCGCGAAGGCGGGAGCCCAGTCTGGGTCCCCGCCTTCGCGGGGAAACAAGAGAGCGATGTGGCGGGTTTTGGGTGAAGTCTTCGCCCTGACCCGCTAGCATCCGATCGATGCCGATCTTTACCCCCATCCCGCAGCACGAGTTCGTCGCTGCGATCCACATCCTCGCAGCCAAACTGGTCGAGGATACCGCGTGGAAACCTGATTACATCATCGGCATCGGCCGTGGCGGGCTCGTACCCGCGGTGTTCCTCAGCCATGCGATCGGGTTGCCGACGCTGTCGGTCGATTATTCGAGCCAGGTGAAGGATTTTGCCGACGAGCCGCTGGTCAAGCTCGCCGCGCGGACGCGGGGGGGGAGCGGCTGCTGTTCGTGGACGACATCAATGATTCGGGGCGGACGATCGCGCATCTGCGTGGTGCGCTGGCGGCGGCGGGTGCGGTCGAGGGATCGGTGCGGTTTGCGATGCTGATAGACAACGTCAGTTCGGCCGAGCGGATCGAGTATTGTGCGCGGACGATCGACCGGGCTGTGACCAAGGACTGGTTCGTGTTTCCTTGGGAGGCGGTGGCGCCCGATGCGGCGATTGCGCAGGATGCTGCCGAGGTCCCGGACCGGATCGCGTAACTTCTTGTTCTCCTGCGGATGCAGGAGCCCAGGGTTGCGGGCGCTGGACGGAGTAACCCTGGCTTCCTGCGTTCGCAGGAAAACAGTGGACGAACAAAGGGCCGGCTCCCGTACGGGAAGCCGGCCCTCGCCCCTCGATACGCTACGCGAGGGAACTGGGAAACTGGTTGGGTGGCTCGAACGGGCGCGACGTCGGCTAAGCCGTCGTCGGTCGGGTCAGGCGATGCCTGCCCGCCGTCCGTGCCGGCGGTTGCTCGCTTTAGCGAGCACCGGCCCGGGCTTTGCCGGGCCTAGCGCCGGCAGTACCCTGGGTTATCCGACTTATCGATCGCGTTGCCGGCCAGGCCGCCACCGGCGGCGCCGAGGACCGCGCCGAGCGTCCGGTCACCACGACCGGCCACGGTGTGACCGAGCAGGCCGCCGGCGAGCGCGCCGATGATCGTGCCGCCGGTGTTGTCGCATCCGCGACGGCTGCGTGCGTTGTAGCGGCGGTCGTTGCCGCGATACTCGCGGTAGTCGCCGCGATAACCACGATCGTAGCCATTGTCGCGATAGCCGCCACCCTGATAGCCGTCGTAGCCACGCTCGTAGCGCGAGCCCCAGCGCTGCGCATCGGCGGCGGCGGGAACGAGAGCGGTCGCACCCAATGCGAGGGCACTGGCGGCGAGAGTAAAAGTCTTGAACATCGTGCGTCTCCCGTTGGGGATTTCGGCGGCGGCGGGGGCCGTGCTTCCATCCTCGATGAGACGCTTATGGGTGATTCGCATTGAGCTAAGCCTGAATGCGTCCGTTATCCGCTGTTCATGCTTCCGCGGATCGCCGGACACCCTATGAGGGACGCGATGCGGCGCCTGATCACTGTCCTGTTCGTCGCCGTGAGCGTCTGTGCGATCGTGCCGACCTGGTCGGGCGAAGCGCGGCTCGACCTGCTCGGCAAGCGGGCGCAGCTGACCGCGACGCGCGTGATGCTCGATCGCACCAACCCGCGGCATGTGCGCGTCGGCGGGCTCACCTATCTGGGTGGGGTGGCACTCGACAGTCGCGATCCCGCGTTCGGGGATTCTCATCGCTCGACGTTGCACCAGCGCCGACCGGCAACCGCTTCACGATGCTGAGCGACGGCGGCAACATCGTCCAGTTCGACATGGGCGCCGACTGGCTCCCGCACCGGGTCGCGTTCGAGAACCTGCCCGCTGGCCCCGGCATCGGCTGGGAGAAACGCGACCGCGACAGCGAATCGATGGCGATCGATCCGGTATCCGGGAAGATCTGGGTCGGCTTCGAGGATGACAATTCGATCTGGCGCTATGCTGGGGGGTTCGCGCGGTACGAGGCGCGGGTGATGCCCGAGGCCATGCGGAAATGGCCATCGAACGGCGGGCCCGAATCGATGGCGCGGCTACCCGATGGGCGATTCGTCGTGATCAGCGAGGAGGCGCATGTGCGTCGGCCGGACTGGTCCGGGTCGGAAGGCGAGCGGCTGCACACGCGGCAGGCGCTGATCTTCGCGGGCGATCCGACCGGGACGGGGGTGCCTGAGCGATTCGCGTATGAACCGTTCGGGCGGTCCGATCCGTCGGACGTCACTGCGCTGCCGAATGGCGACCTACTCGTGCTCGATCGTGGTTTCCGACTGCCGTTCACGTTCTCGGCGCGGATATCACGAGTCGCGGCGCGCGACGTGGCTGCGGGGCGAATCGCACGCGGCCGCCTGATCGCGACGATCGATGCGCCGCTGATCCACGACAATTTCGAGGGGATCGACACGACGGTCGAGAACGGCGCGACGATCGTGTGGATCGTGTCGGACGACAACCAGATGTTTCTCCAGCGCACGCTGCTGCTGAAGTTCAGGCTGGATCGCTAGCCTACAAACGCAGACGGCCCGCCCTGCGAGGTGCAGGGCGGGCCGCGGTGATCGCAGTACGACGTCGCTGTTAAGCGGCGACGGCCGATGCTGCGATCTTCTTGACGACTTCGCGCTTGAGGCGACGAACGCGGAGCGACAGCTTGTCGTCCGAGACCTTCACCAGCCAGTTGTCGAGGCCACCGTTATGCTCGACGGTACGCAGGCCGTGCGTCGAGACGCGCAGCTTGACGCCCTTCTCGAGCGAGATCGGACAGCAGCGTGACGTTCTGCAGGTTCGGCAGGAACGTGCGCTTGGTCTTGTTGTTGGCGTGGGAGACGTTGTTCCCGACCATCCGGCCCTTGCCGGTCAGTTCGCAGATGCGCGACATGTGATTACCTATTCAAGTGTCGGGAGGAACCCCGGAAAGGCGCGCGGATAGCTGGCACGCCGGCTTTCGTCAACCGATTCACGTCAAACGTGCCCGCGGTTGTCCGCAATGGGCATTGTGCAACCCACAGCGATCGACGACGTTGTTACGCTATCGAACTGTTCAATAAAAGGGGATGTCCCATGCGTACGCTCTTGTCTCTCGTCGCGATCGTCGTGCTGGTCGTGGTCGGCCTGATGTATTTCGGGATCATCAACATCGATCAGACCCGCCAGGGCGTCGTTCAGGCGCCGAAGTTCCAGGCGGACGTCGCCAAGGTCACGCTCGGCACGGAGAACAAGACGGTGGCGGTGCCGACGATCAACGTCGAGAAGCCGGGCAACAGCCAGGCACCGAACTGAGCTTTACGCAGGTGTTTACGTGGGGCGGGCGGCGGGGCAGGGCCTGAGGCCATGTTCCCTATCCCCGAACCCATGCGCCGCGCGCTCGACGCGGCGCGCGATGCGGCGCTGGCTGGGGAAGTCCCGGTCGGCGCCGTTGTCGTTAAGGACGGGGTTATTATCGCGACGGGGGCGAATGCGCCGCGGGCGTTGTGCGACCCGACTGCGCATGCCGAGATCCAGGCGATTCGCGCTGCTGCTTTGGTTCTGGGCAGCGACAGGCTCGAGGGGTGCGATCTTTGGGTAACGCTAGAGCCGTGTGCGATGTGCGCCGGGGCGATCGCGCATGCTCGGATCTCGCGGCTCTATTATGGGGCGGCGGATGCGAAGGGCGGGGCGGTGGAGCATGGGCCGCGGTTTTTCGGGCAGCCGACGTGTCATCATCGGCCTGAGATTTATGCGGGGATTGCGGAGACCGAGGCTGCGGGGATTTTGCGCGAGTTCTTTACGAGTCGCCGGTAGGGGCGTTGCGATTCTGCGATCCTCCCCCGCCAGGGGGAGGTGGCACCGAAGGTGACGGAGGGGGAGGACACGGAACGATAGCTCGTCGCTTTTCTCCCCCTCCGTCTGGCAAGCGCCAGACACCTCCCCCTGGCGGGGGAGGATCAGATCGGTTCAGCCTTCCAGGCTCTTGGAAGCCTGCTCGAACACATCCTTCGACAGCCCCGGCGTCCGCACGATCCGCTCCAGTTCCGCGCGCATCAACCCTGCGCGCGCCGCGTCGAACCGGCGCCATCGCCCGAGCGGCGGGAGAAGCTTCGCGGCGGTCTGTGGGTTCAACCGGTCGAGCGCGATCAACTGGTCCGCGAGGAATCGATAGCCACTCCCGTCGGCGTTGTTGAACGCCCGCTGGTTCGCGCCGAACGCACCGATCAGCGATCGGGCGCGGTTGGGGTTGGTCAGCGTGAAATCGGCATGCTCGGCAAGCCCCGCGACGATCGCGCCGGTATCGTCGCGCGACGACTGCGCCTGCGCCTGGAACCACTTGTCGAGCACCAGCGGGTTGTCGCAATATTGGCTGTAGAAGATGTCGAGCGCGGTGGTGCGGATCTCCGACTCGCTGCCGACCAGGGTCGTCAGCGCGCCCATCCGGTCGGTCATGTTGTCCGCCGAATCGAACTGCGCGAACGCGAGGTCCGCCGCATCCGCCGCGCCGCTCGCCGCTATATAGCCGAGCGATACCGTCCGTAGACGACGCAGGCCCTTGCCCTCCGGCGTATAGGCGTAGGGCTGGCCCTCGCCCCGCGCATACGCCTGCCGCCATTGCGCCTCCAGCCGCGTGCCGAGATCGAGGCGCAGCGCCTCGCGGGCACGGAAGATCGCTTCGGGATCGACGACGGCCATCTGGTCGCCGATGAAGCTCTCCGACGGCAGCAACACCGCCTCCGCGACGAACGCGAGATCGAGATCGGCATTGGCGAGCGTGTTCGCGACCGCGGCGATCACGCCCTCGTGATCCGCATGCCCGCCCGCCGACGCGACCAGCGTGTCGAGCATCAACTGCTGCATCGCTTCGTAGCGCGCGAACGGATCGTCGTCGTGCGCGCTGAGGAAGGCGAGATCGGCGGCGGTGCGGTCGCTCTCGACCAGCACCGGCGCGGAGAAACCGCGGTTGATCGACAGCACCGCGCGCTCGGCGAGGCCCTCGAACGTGATCGTGTCGAGCGTGTCGTTGAACATCACGAGACGCTCGTCGATCAGGGGCTGGCCCGTCTCGGCGCCGAACAGCTTCACACGCAACGGCAGGACCATCGGCGACTTCACCGGCTGGCCGGGCGTTGCGGGCACCTGCTGCGCGAGCTGCAACGTCGCGCGATCGCCGTCCTGCGACAGGCTGGCCGAAACCCGCGGCGTGCCCGCCTGCGAATACCAGAGGCGGAACTGGGTGAGGTCGACCTTGCCGCCTTCTTCCATCGAGGTGACGAAATCCTCGCAGGTCGCGGCCGTCCCGTCGTAGCGGTCGAAATACAGGTCGGTGCCCGCGCGGAATCCCTGCGGTCCGAGGATCGCGGCCATCATCCGGATCAGCTCGGCGCCCTTGTTGTAGATCGTCGCTGTGTAGAAGTTCGAGATCTCCTGGTAGGATTCAGGCCGCACGGGGTGCGCGAGCGGGCCCGAATCCTCGGGGAATTGCGACGCACGCAGGCCGCGGACGTCCTCGATCCGCTTGACCGCGCGGGAGCCCTGGTCGGCGGAGAAGCCCTGGTCGCGGTAGACTGTAAAGCCCTCCTTCAACGACAGCTGGAACCAGTCTCGGCAGGTGATCCGGTTGCCCGACCAATTGTGGAAATATTCGTGCGCGACGACCGCGGCGATCGCGTCATAGTCGTAATCGGTCGCGGTATCCGGGTCGGCGAGGATGTAGCGCGAGTTGAAGATATTGAGGCCCTTGTTCTCCATCGCGCCGAAATTGAAATCGTCGACCGCGACGATGTTGAACACGTCCAAGTCATACTCGCGGCCATAGGTCGTCTCGTCCCACGCCATCGCGAGTTCGAGTGCCTTCAACGCGTGCTCGGTCTTGGGGAGGTCGGCCTCACGCACCCAGATGCCGAGCGCCACTTCGCGGCCCGACATGGTCGTGAAGCTGCTGCGGTTCACCGCGAGGTCGCCGGCGACCAGTGCGAACAGGTAGGGAGGGTTTCGGGAAAGGGTCGTGCCAAGTTGCCCAGTGGCGACCGTCTTCGAGAGCGCCCTGCTCGACCGGGTCGCCGTTCGCGAGCAGCACCGGGAAGTGCTTCTTGTCGGCGGTCATCTTGACCGAATAAACGCTGAGCACGTCGGGGCGGTCGGGGAAATAGGTGATGCGGCGGAAGCCTTCGGCCTCGCACTGCGTGCAGAGATTGCCGCCCGAGGCATAGAGCCCCATCAACTGCGTGTTGCGATCGGGGGCGATCTCGACCTGCGTCTCGACGACATGCGCGGCGCCGGTGAGGGGAATGACGAGCTGTTCGCCGTCGATCCGCCAGTCGTTGATCGCGACGCCGTCGACCGTGACCGAGAGCGGCTTCTGGCCCGCGCCGTCGAGCCGCAGCGGTGCGGCGTGATCGCCGTTGCGCGTGACCGACAATGTTGCCGTTACGCGGGTGGTGGAGGGATCGAGGTCGAACTCCAGTTTCGTCTCGGGGACCAGCCACTCGGGCGGGGGTATAGTCCTCGCGGCGAATGACGAGCGGGTGGGCGAGACTGTTCTGGATATCGAGCATATGTTCGCGAATATAGGGCCGTGGCGTCCTACCGCCAGCCAAAGCTTGCGCGGGTGACGGTGGATGCTACGCCGCTGCAACACGTTCCCTTTGCAAGGATTTCCGGATGTATCGTCCTATCGGCGCGCTCGCGGTGCTCGCGCTTTCTACCTCTGCCCTTGCTCAGACTGCGCCCCAAGCTGCCCCCGCGCCGGCTCCGGTGACCGCGCCGAATACGGCCGAGGTGAACGCCAAGCTCGCTGCACCGCTGCCGGCGGATCAGGCGGCGATGAAGGCGCATGTGCTGTTTCTCGCGTCGGATGCGATGAAGGGTCGCGAGGCCGGCAGCCCCGAGTTCGACATCGCCGCGCAATATGTCGCCGCGCAGTTTTATGCGGCAGGCCTTCGTCCCGGTGGCGATCAGGGCGGCTATCTCCAGACCGTGCCGCTCGTGTCGTACAAGGCGGCGAGCAAGGGCGATTTCGTCTGGACAGGGCGCGGGGCCGCGCAGCCGCTCGTGTTCGGTGAGGATTACGTGCCCGCCGCGAACGGCGCGAAGGCGGAGACGAGCGTTTCGGCGCCCGTCGTGTTCGTCGGCTACGGCATCGACGCGCCGCAATATGGTCAGGACGATTACAAGGACGTCGACGTGCGCGGCAAGATCGTCGCCTATTTCGGCGGCTCGCCCGCGCGGTTCGGTGGCGAGGAGCGCGCGTTCTTCGGGTCGGGCGGGACCAAGGCTGCGATCGCGCAGGCCAAGGGCGCAGTCGGCGTGATCACGCTGGAAAGCCCGCGCTCGGCCAAGGTGCGGACGTTCGCCAAGCTGGCGGATTCCTACGCGACGCCGCGGATGACGTGGGCGAACTCCGACGGCACCGGCAAGGTAGATGCGCCTGGCGCGCCGTCGCTCGGCACGGTCAGCATGGCCGGCGCGGCCAAGCTGTTCGCCGGTGCGAAGACGCCGTGGAGCCGGATCGTGAAGCAGGCGGACCGCGACAACGCCAAGTTCAAGGCGGCGCCGCTGGTCGGTACGCTGACCGTCGCGACCAAGACGAGCTTCGTGCCGGCCGCGAGCAGCAATGTCATCGGCGTGATCCCTGGCAGCGATCCGGTGGTCGGTAAGGAGGTCGTCGTGCTCTCCGCCCATCTCGATCACATCGGCATCACCAAGCCCGTGAAGGGCGACGCGCTCAACAACGGTGCGCTCGACAACGCGATCGGCATCGCCAGCCTGATCGAGGAGGCCAAGCGCTTCACGGCCAACGGGCAGGCGCCGAAGCGCACCATCATGTTCCTGGCGGTCACCGGAGAGGAGAAGGGACTGGTCGGCAGTGATTACTTCACCAACCATCCGACGGTGCCGCTGACCTCGATCGTCGCGGACGTGAACCTAGACATGCCGATCCTGACCTACAAGTTCGAGGACATGGTGGTGTTCGGTGCCGAGCGCTCGACGATCGGCCCGATCGTCCAGAAGGCGGTCGCGGCGATCGGCGTCGGCCTGTCGCCCGACCCGATGCCGGAGGAGGGCATCTTCGTCCGCTCGGATCACTTCCGCTTCGTCCAGAAGGGGATTCCGTCGGTGTTCCTGTGGCCGGGTCAGAAGGGGCCGGGCAAGGCGGCGGTCGCGTATTTCATGGCGAACAATTACCACAAGCCCTCGGACGATTTGACGCAGCCGATCCTGTGGGATCAGGGCGTGCGGTTCGTCGATGCGAACTACCGGATCGCGCGCGAGATCGCGGATGGCGCGCAGCGGCCGGTGTGGAATGCGGGCGACTATTTCGGGACGCTCTACAAGGGACCGATGGCCGGCGCGGCGGTGGGCAAATGAGCCGGCTTCTGGTCTTCGGTCTGGGGTACACCGCGTCGCGGCTCGCCGAGCGGCTTGCGGCGGATGGCTGGCATGTCGTCGGCACGACGCGGGATGGGCGGGGTGGTACGCTCCGGTTCGACGATGTGGATGCGGTGACGGCGGAGATCGCGGCGGCGACGCATATCCTGTCGTCGGTGCCGCCCGAGCATGAGGCGGACCCCGTGCTCGGGCGCTACGGTTCGCTGTTGCTGCGGACTCGGGCCTGGATCGGTTATCTGTCGTCGACGGGCGTGTACGGCGATGCGCAGGGTGCGTGGGTGGACGAGACGGCGCCGATCGGTGGCGGTCGTCGGAGCGCGCGGGCAGCGGCGGATGCGGACTGGCTCGCGATCGGTGCGCGGACGTTCCGGTTGCCGGGGATCTATGGCCCCGGTCGCTCGCCGCTCGACAGGGTGCGGCAGGGCAAGGCGCACAGGATCGAGCAACCCGGCCAGGTGTTCAGCCGCGCGCATGTCGACGATATCGTCTCGGGTGTGATCGCCGGGTTCGATGCGCCGGCGGGGGGCGTATAATCTTGCGGACGACGTGCCTGCATCGCAGAACGACGTCGTGGCGTTCGCGGCGATGTTGCTCGGGATGCCCGCGCCGCCGTTCGTGACGCTTGAGGAGCTATCGGCGATGGGGCGCGGATTTTATAACGAGAACCGGCGGGTGGCGAACGGCAAGGCGAAGCGCGTGCTCGGCTGGACGCCCGCCTGGCCCGACTACCGTGCCGGCCTGCGCGCGCTGAGTGCGATGACGAGGCCGATGCCCGACAGGATCGCGCCGGCGACCGCCAAGGTGGACCAGTGATAGCGCTCGAAGATCGTCGATAGCAGCATCGCGATCACCGGCACGATGACGCCCGAATAGGCCGCCTTGGCCGGGCCGATCGCGCGGATGACGTTGAAATACAGTGGGAAGGCGAGCGCGGAGGCGAACACGCCGAGATAGAGGATGCCCGCGACATAGCCGAAGCGGGGCTCGAACACCGGCGGGCCGGTGGTGATCCAGGCGAACGCGGCATCGAGGGTCGCGCCGATCAGCATCGCCATCGCGAGCGTCGGCGCCATCGGGTATCGCTTGGCGAACGCGCTGCCCTGGATGACGTTGGCGACCGACGCGGCCATCACGCCGCACAGCGTCAGGACGATGCCGATCGTCGCCGAGCGCGGCCCGTGCGGATCGACCCGCGCCTCGTTGACGAACAGCAGCGCGACCCCCGCCATCGCGACCGCGCACCCGACCATCAGCTGACGTCCGAGGCGCTGCTTGAGGAAGATGCGGCCGAAGATCGCGTTGGGGACGAGGAGGAGCGCGAACACCACCGCGACCAGTCCGGAGGTGACGTAATGCTCGGCGCGGTAGACGAAGTTGAAGTTGAACGTGAACAGCGCGATGCCGATGACTGCCGCGAACGCGTAGCCGCGCGCGTCGAACTTGAAGCTTTCGCGCTTGATGCCTGCGTAGATCGCCATTGCGATGCCGGCGACGAGGAAGCGGTAGCTGATCGACCAGCTCGGCGGCACCACCGCGATCTGGTCGCGGATGACGAGCCAGGTCGAGCCCCAGATCAGCGTGACGATGCCGAACGGGATCAGTACGGCCGCGCGCGTGGACTGTGGTGGGTCGGTTGGGCCGGGGGTCATAACTCCCGGATCGCATCGGCGAGCAGGCCTACCGAGTCCGCCGGACTGTCCCACGCGGTGACGAGGCGGATCTCGCCGGCTGCCCAGTCGTAGAAGTCGAAGCCCTTCGCGCGGAGGGCTGCGGCTTCTTCCGGCGTGGCGCGGAGGAAGACTTCGTTCGCTTCGACCGGGTGGACGAGGCGGTCACCGGCAGCGGCGGCGAGTCTGGCGGCTGCGTCGTTGGCGGCCTTGGCATTGGCGAGCCAGAGATCGTCGTCGAGCATGGCGAGGATCTGCGCGGCGAGGTAGCGCCCCTTCGACAGAAGCAGGCCGGCGCGTTTGCGGCGGTATTGCGTGACGGCGGCGAGCTCGGGCTTGAAGAAGACCAGCGCCTCTACGCTCATCGCGCCGTTCTTGACGAAGCCGAAGCTCAGCGCGTTGACGCCCGCGCGCCACGTCATGTCGGCGGGCGAGCAGCCGACGCGTGCCATCGCGTTGGCGAAGCGCGCGCCGTCCATGTGGAAGCCTAGCCCGCGCTCCTTTGCCAGCGCGCCGATCGCAGCGACTTCGTGCGGTAGGTAGACGCGGCCATATTCGGTGGCGTTGGTGATGGAGATCGCGTGCGGCTGAACGCGGTGGACGTCGTCTGGGATCGCGTCGAGGACGGTGCGGATCGTGTCGGGGGGTGAGTTTCGCAGCCTCGCCATCGGCGAGGAACAGCTTGGCGCCGTGCGTGTAGAATTCGGGCGCGCCGCCCTCGTCGTTCTGGATGTGCGCGTCGCGGTGGCAGACGATGCCGCCGTGCGGGGGGCAGAGCGCGGCGAGCGCGAGGCAATTGGCGGCGGTACCGGTGGGGACCCACAGCACCGCGACCTCCGTTTCGAACAGCGCGGAGAGGCGGCCATCGAGCTGCTGGCTCCACGCGTCGCCGGCATAGGCGGTGTCGAGCGTGTCGGCGGCGGCGATCGCGGCCATGACCTGAGGGTGGATCCTGGCGGCGTTGTCGGAGAAGAAGCGCATGAGTGAGACATGCTGCGATGCGGTGGTGGCGTCAACGGGAGTGTCGCCGCTCGGACGTTGGCGACCGCTTTCTTGTTCTCCCGCGAAGGCGGGAGCCCAGTCTGGGTCCCCGCCTTCGCGGGGAAACAAGCTGCTCTGCGGCTGGATTCCTATTGCCCCTCGTCGGGCCCTTGTTCTTCCTCCGGCGGCCGGCGGTCGTCTCGGGGGGGGCGGGCCTTCCTGGCGGTCGCGGCGGGAGGGGCCGACTGAGATGGTGCCGTCCTCGCCCATCTTCAGGTTGAAGCCGAGGCCCTCGATCTCGCCGCCGAGTGGCAGCACCGAATTGTCCTGATCGTCCGCCGGCAGTGCGTCAGGATCGACTTCCTCCACCACCGGAGCAGGCGCGGCGATCGGTGCGATACCCAGCGCGCTCTGCATGAAGTCGCGCCAGATCCGCGCGGGGATGCCGCCGCCCGACAGGCCGGGGTTCGACGAATTGTCGTCGTTGCCGACCCACACGCCGACCACCAGATCGCGCGCGAAGCCGACGAACAGCGCGTCCTTGTTGTCCGACGTCGTGCCGGTCTTGCCGAACGCGTCGACCGTCAGGTTCGCGCCGCGGCCGGTACCGGTGCGGATCGAGGCCGCCAACAGGTCGAGCATCTCGTCGTGGATCTTGCTCGGCATCTCGGTCGCGCCGCCGGTCAGCGACTGGTACCAGCCCTTCTCTCGGACGTCGGCTAGCCCGCGCGGCTGGACCGGATATTGCTCGCGCGCGATCGCGGCATAGGCGGCGGTGAGTTCGAGCAGCGACACGGTCGAGGTGCCGAGGCCGATGGTGGCCTCGCTGGGGATCGGCGTCGAGATGCCGAGGTCGCGGGCCGCCTTGATCACCGCCTTGACGCCGACCTGCTGCGTCAGCCGGGCGGCGGCGACGTTGGACGAGCGCGCGAATGCCTGGCGGAGCGTGATCGTCCCCTGATAGCGGCCGTCGCTGTTCTTCGGGGTCCAGTCGCCGATCGTCACCGGGCGGTCCTCGATCGTCAGAATCGGGGGTGAGGCCCTGGCGCATCGCGGCGAGGTAGACGAACAGCTTGAAGGTCGAGCCGGGCTGGCGCCGCGCCTGAGTCGCGCGGTTGAAGGGGCTTTTCGCGTAGTTCTTGCCGCCGATCATCGCGACCACGCGGCCATCGGGACGCATCGCCACCAGCGCGACCTGTGCCTGCCGCAGACCCGCGCGCGCTACGGTGCGTTCTGCCGCGCGTTGTAACCGCGGGTCGAGCGTCGTCTGGACGGTCGCCTCGGTCTTGATCTCGCCCGCCTGGTCGCGCGCTTCGGGCAGGATCCAGTCGGCGAAATAGGTGCCGTTGGGGAGCTGCGACGGGCGGCTGCCAAGTACGCGCTGCGGCTGGACCGCGTCGCCCTCCGCCTTGGTGAGGAAGCCGGCATCGACCATCGCGCCGACGACCACGGCTTCTCGCTTGCGCGCGCCTTCGAGGTTGGAGGTGGGGGCGAGGCGCGACGGGGCCTTGACCAAGCCGGCGAGCATCGCGGCCTGGCCGACGTTGAGCTTGTCCGGCGTGCGGCCGAAATAATGCTTGGCGGCCGCGCTGATTCCGTAGGTGTTGTCGCCGAAATAGACGTTCGAGAGATAGCGTGAGAGGATCTCGTTCTTCGACAGCCATGCCTCGAGCCAGAAGGCGATCATAGCCTCGCGGATTTTCCGCGTCGCGGTGCGGTCCGAATCGAGGAACGCGTTCTTCGCGAGCTGCTGCGTGATCGTCGAGCCGCCCTGGCGGACGCCGCCCGAGCCCATGTTCGCCCAAGCCGCGCGCGCGATCCCGCGCGGATCGACGCCCCAGTGCGAATAGAAGCGCCGGTCCTCGATCGCTAGGAACGCCTGCGTGACGTGCGCCGGAAGCTTCGAGGCATCGACCGACTTGCCGATGATCGCGCCGCGTCGCGCGATTGGCGTGCCGTCGTCCGCGGTCAGCGTGATCGAGGGCGGCGTCGGCGGCTGGAGCGACTTCGACAGCGGCGCGGTGATCGCCAGCCAGATGATCGCGATCACCAGCAGGACGATGCCGATCCCCGCTCCGCGCAGGATCCAGCGACCGATCGGACGCTTGCGTCGCGGCGCGCTGGGGGTGGCGTAGGCCGCGCCGAAGTCCCGATCATAGGGCTCCGGGTCGCTGCCGTCCCGCTCGGCCTCGTATTTCTGGCGCAGGCGTTCGCGCTCGGTGATCAGCCGCTCGCGCTCATAGGCGTAGGGCTCGCGGTCGCCGCTGGAGCTGGAACGGTTGGGGTCGAAGGGATCGGGGCGCATCGGTCGTTCCAGCGGGTCGGCCAAGCGGCGGACGTCAGGTGTATTATCGTTCTATGACAGCTCGGGCAAGTCTGTGCTTACGCCGTCCGTTCCTGCGCATGCTTAACGTGTACAGGGGCTTAGCAACAGCGGCACGACGTTCGCCGGACGAGAACCGACCGAAGCTGTTGTCATCGCGCGACGAAACGGGAAAGAGCATCGCATGACGTTCGAACAGGATAAAACCGTGGCCGCTTCCGACACTCTTCCCGCCGTTCTGCCGCTGGTCGTCGGCATCGGCGGCACGATCGGCGGCGTCTCGTCGACCGAACGCGCGCTGCGGATCGCGCTCGATGCGGTCGAGAAGCAGGGCTATCGCACGCAGATGTTCGGGGGGCGCCGACATGGCGCGGCTGCCGCTCTACGATCCGAAGGCGACGACGCGCACTGCGGACGAGCAGGCGTTCGTCGAGGCCGTACGCGGTGCATCGGCGGTGATCATCGCCAGCCCGGGCTATCACGGGAGCATTTCAGGCGTCGTGAAGAACGCGCTCGACCTGCTGGAGGAAACCGCGCGCGATCCCGAGCGGCCGTATCTGGCGGACATGCCGGTCGGGCTGATCGCGACGGCTTACGGCTGGCAGGCGACGGGGAGCACGATCGCGGCGTTGCGGTCGATCGTCCATGCGTTGCGCGGGTGGCCGACGCCGTTTGCCGCCGCGATCAATACGCAGGTGACGAAGTTCGACGATGAGGGCGGGGCGAGCGATCCTGCGGTGCTGGAGCAGCTGCGGCTGGTCGGGCGGCAGGTTGCGCGGTTCGCGCCGTTGTCGGAGCCGGCGAACTAGCACGCCTTCCGATCCTCCCCCGCGAGGGGGAGGTGTCGCCGCAGGTGACGGAGGGGGAGGGAAGGGGAACCGCTGTTACGTGTCCTCTCCCCTCCGTCTGGCAAGCGCCAGCCACCTCCCCCTGGCGGGGGAGGATTAGTTTACTTCAGGCCACCACCTAACGAGCGGTAGAGTTCGACCGCGTTGCTGTCGCGGACGAGTCGTGTAGCCAGCAGGCTCTGCTGGGCGGTGTAGAGCGCGCGCTGCGAATCGAGCGTGTTGAGGAACGGGTCGATTCCGGCGCGGAAGCGGAGCTGCGACAGGTTATACGCGCCCGCCGCGTTGTCGCGCAGCGACGTCTGCGCCTCGAGCTGGCTGTTGATCGTGCCGCGACGTGCCAGCGCATCGGCGACCTCGCGGAAGCCGGTCTGGATGCTCTTCTCGTACGTGGCGAGCATCGCGTCGCGCGTTGCCTTGGCGTATTGCAGGTTACCCTTGTTGCGACCGAAATCGAAGATCGGCTGCGTGATCGACGGCGCGACCGACCATTGCTGGCTGCCGCCGCCGAACAGGTTGGACAGGCCAAGGCTGAGCGTGCCGAACGCCGCGGTCAGCGAAATGTTCGGGAAGAACGCCGCGCGCGCCGCGCCGATGTTCGCGTTGGCGGCGATCAGGTTATGCTCGGCCGCTGCGACGTCCGGACGGCGCAACAGCACCTCCGACGACAGGTTGGCGGGCAGATTCTCCAGCGTCGGCGTTTTCTCCGGCATCCGTGCAGGCAGCAGGTCCTGCGTCACGGTCGTCCCGGCGAGCAGGTTGAGCGCGTTCTGGTCCTGCGCGATCAGCGTGGTCGCGTTGGCAATGTCCGAGCGCGCCTGATCATAAGTGGTGCGCGCCTGACGCACTTCGAGTTCGGACGCGATGCCGATCCGGAAGCGATCCTGTGTGAGCTTCAGCGTCTGGCCGAACGCGCGCTCGGTATCCTGGGCGATCTTGAGACGGTCCTGGTCCGCGGCCATCGTCAGCCACGCGGTCGCGGTCTCCGAGATGAGCGACACCTGGGCGGCGTTGCGGTTTTCTTCCGCCGCGAAATACGCTTCCTGCTGCGCCTGCGTCAGGTTGCGGATGCGGCCGAAGAGATCGATTTCCCATGCGGAGATGCCGACATTGGCCGAATAGATGTCGGCGCGCCCGCTGCCCGTGACGGCAGTGCCCGCGCCGCCGGTACCACCGCCGGTGCCGCCACCCGTTCCGGTACCGCCACCGACGCCGCCCGTGCCACCACCAGTGCCACCACCAGTGCCGCCGCCCGTGCCGCCGCCGACACCGCCTACGCCGCCACCAACCGCACCGAACGGCGACTTCTGGTAGGTCGCGCTGCCGGTCGCGCCGATCGTCGGGAACAGGTCCGCGCGCTGGACGCGGTATTGCGCGCGCGCCTGTGCCACGTTGGCGACTGCAATGCGGACGTCACGATTGTTGTCGAGTGCGAGGCGAATTACGCCGCGCAGGCGGTCGTCCGTGAAGAACGCCTCCCACGCGGTGTCCGCCGGCACGATCGCGTTCGCGACGTTGCCGGCCGCATAGGCTGGCCCGGTCGGTCCGCTCGGCGCCACGGGAAGCTCCGGACGGACGTATTTGGGGGCGAGGTTGCACCCGGCGAGCGTGAGCCCGGCGGCGAACGTGAGCGCGGTGCGGCTGGAGATCTTGGTCGAGAACATCTGGATCAGGCCTCCTGCGGCCGCTGGTCGTGGGGCGGATGGCCGCCGTCACGGTTGTCGTCACGGTTGCCGTCGTGGTCGGGCACTTGGTCGCGGTCTTGCCCCGAGCCAGCCTTGTCCTGCTTGAAGACGCGCTTCACGAGCAGGAAGAACAGCGGCACGAAGAAGATCGCGAGGACGGTCGCGGACAGCATGCCGCCGACCACCGCCCAGCCAATCGCGTTCTGGCCGCCGGCGCCGGCACCGCTCGACAATGCGAGCGGCAACACGCCGAAGATGAACGCGAACGACGTCATCAGGATCGGGCGAAGGCGAAGCTTGGCCGCGTCGACCGCGGCATCGGCCGCGTTCATCCCGTCGCCCATCTTCTCCTCAGCGAACTCCACGATCAGGATCGCGTTCTTCGCCGCCACACCGATCGTCGTGATCAGCCCGACCTGGAGATAGATGTCGTTGTTCAGCCCGAAGATCATCGCCGCGCCGACCGCGCCGAGGACACCGAGCGGCACCACCAGCAGGACGGCGATCGGGATCGACCAGCTTTCATACAACGCCGCGAGGCAGAGGAACACGATCAGCAGCGACAGCGCATAGACCGTGGTCGACTGGCCGCCCGACAGGTTTTCCTCGTAGCTGAGGCCGGTCCACTCATAGCCGATGCCGGGTGGCAGCTTGGCCGCCATCTCCTCCATCGCCTTGATCGCGGTGCCGCTGCTGACGCCCGGCGCCGGCGAGCCCATGATCTCGAACGAGGCTACGCCGTTGTACCGTTCGAGGCGTGACGGACCGTAGTTCCAGCTCGTCGTCGAGAAGGACGAGAATGGCGCCATCGCGTTGCTGGTCGTGCCGCGGACGTAGAAGTTGCCGAGATCGGCGGGCGTCGTGCGGAACGGTGCGTCGGCCTGCACGAACACCTTCTTCACGCGACCGCGGTCGATGAAGTCGTTGATGTACGCGCCACCGAACGCGGTGCTGACCGTGGTGTTGATGTCCTGCTGGCTGAGGCCGAGCGCCCCCCGCCTGCGCCTGGTCGACGTTCAGTTTCAGCTGAGGCGCATCCTCCAGGCCGTTCGGACGGACCTGCATCAGGCGCTTGTCCTGGCTGGCCATGCCGAGCAGCATGTTGCGCGCCTCGAGCAGTTTCTCGTGACCGACGCCGGCATTGTCCTTCAGCATGAAGTCGAAGCCGTTGGCGTTGCCGAGTTCCTGCACGGCGGGCGGCACGAAGCCGATCACCATGCCGGCCCGGATCCCGGCGAGCGCCTGGTTGGCGCGTGCCGCGACCGCCGCGACGCTGTTTTCCTTGCCGCTACGATCTTCCCAGGGCTTCAGCTGGATGAAGGCGATGCCGACATTCTGGCCCTGGCCGACAAAGCCGAAGCCGCTGATCGTGAAGATGCCCGCGGTGTTGGCCTTCTCGTCGATCATGAAGTGATCGCGGACCTTGTCCATCGTCCGTGCGGTCTCCTCCATCGGCGTGCCCGACGGCATCGAGACCTGCGCGAACATGACGCCCTGATCTTCCTCGGGAAGGAAGCCCGACGGCAGGCGGACGAAGATGAAGGCCATCGCGACGACGATCACGGCATAGACCAGCATCGTGCGGACCCAGCCCTTCTCGACGCGGCGCAGGCCGTTACCATACTTGCCGACGCCCTTGTCGAAGGTGCGGTTGAACCAGCCGAAGAAGCCCTTCTTCTCGCCATGCCCTTCCTTGGCGGGCTTCAGGATCGTCGCGCAGAGCGCGGGCGTTAGGATCAACGCGACCAGTACCGACAGCGCCATCGACGACACGATGGTGATCGAGAACTGGCGGAAGATCACGCCGGTCGAACCGCTGAAGAACGCCATCGGCAGGAACACCGCCGACAGCACCAGGCCGATGCCGACCAGCGCGCCGCTGATCTCGTCCATCGACTTCTTGGCGGCTTCCTTCGGGGAGAGCCCTTCCTCCTGGATGAGGCGCTCGACGTTCTCGACGACGACGATCGCGTCATCGACGAGCAGGCCGATCGCCAGCACCATGCCGAACAGCGTCAGCGTGTTGATCGTGAACCCCGCGACCTGGAGCACGGCGAGCGAGCCGAGCAACACGACCGGGACCGCGATCGTCGGGATCAGCGTGGCGCGGAAATTCTGGAGGAACAGGAACATCACGAGGAAGACGAGGACGATCGCCTCGATCAGCGTGTGGATGACCTGCTCGACCGACAGCCGCACGAACGTCGAGTTGTCGATCGGGAACGCGACCTTGACGTCGGGCGGGAACTGCTTGGCGATCCGGTTGACCTCGGCCTTCACCAGCTTGACGGTATCGAGCGCGTTGGCACCCGGTGCCAGCTTCACGCCGAAGCCTGCCGCCTGCTTGCCGTTATAGCGTGCCTGGAAGCTGTAGTTTTCGGAGCCCATCTCGACGCGCGCGACGTCCGACAGCCGCACGGTCGCGCCGCTGGTTGCCGAGCGGACGATGATCGCGCGGAACTGCTCCGGCGTCTGGAGGCGCGACTGCGCGGTCACGGTCGCGTTGAGCGACTGGCCCTTCACGGCGGGCAGACTGCCGACCTGACCTGCCGAGACCTGTGCGTTCTGCGCAGTCAGTGCGGAGGTGATGTCGGTGACGGTGACGCCCAGGTTCGACATCTTGAAGGGGTCGACCCAGATCCGCATCGAATATTGCGCGCCGAACACCTGCGTGTCGCCGACGCCCTTGATGCGGCTGAGCGGATCCTGGAGCTTCGAGGCGATCATGTCGCCGAGATCGACCTGGTCGTGATCGCCGTTTTCCGAATAGGCGGCGATGATGAGCAGGAAGTTGGCGGTCGCCTTGGTGACGCGGAGACCGGCCTGCTGGACTTCCTGCGGCAGGAGCGGCGTCGCCTGTTGCAGCTTGTTCTGCACCTGAACCTGCGCGATGTCGGGGTCGGTGCCCTGCTCGAAGGTGAGCGTGATCGCGAGGTTGCCCGAACCGTCCGAGGTCGAGGCGAAGTAGCGAAGGTTGTCGATGCCCTTCATCTGCTGCTCGATGATCTGCGTCGTCGTGTTCTCGAGCGTCTGTGCGTCGGCGCCCGGATAGGACGTCGCGACCGTCACCTTGGGGGCGGCGATCTCAGGGAACTGCGCGATCGGCAGCGACCGGATCGCGAGGATACCCGCCAGCATCAGGATGATGGCGATGACCCATGCGAAGATGGGTCGATCGATGAAATAGCGTGACATGGGCGGTTACTTCCCGGCCTGCGCGGAACTGTTGCTGGTCGCACCGGACGCGTCGCCGCCTCCGGGTGCAGCGCCGGGCGCGCCAGCGGGCTTGGCGACCTGCTGCGGGGCGGCAGGCTTGACGGTCGAACCCGGGCGCAGATTGAGCAGACCCTCGACGATCAGCTTGTCGCCGGGCTTCAGGCCGCTGGTGACGATCCACTTGTCGCCGATCACGCGATCGGTGGTGACATTACGCTGCTCCACCTTGTTCTGCGCGTTGACGACCAGAGCGGTCGCACCGCCGCGCGGATCGCGCGTGATGCCCGCGGTCGGCGCCATGATCGCCTGGCGACGCGTTCCCTCGACCAGCTTGGCGCGGACGTACATGCCCGGCAGCAACAGGCCGTTGGGGTTGGGGAAGCTCGCACGCAACGTCACCGCGCCAGTGGTCTGGTCGACCGTGACTTCGGCGAACTGCAGGCGGCCCTCGATCGGATAGGTCGTGCCGTTCGGGAGAATCAGCTGGACGCGCGCGCTGCCGTCGCCGCGGGTCACGCCGCCGCTTGCCATCGCCTGCTTCAGGTCGAGCAGCTGCGCCGCCGACTGGACGACGTCGACATAGACGGTGTTGGTGCGCTGGATCGTCGCGAGCGGATCGGTCTGGCCGGTCTGGACCAGCGCGCCGACGGTCACGAGCGACCGGCCGATGCGGCCCGAGATCGGCGCCTTGATGCGCGTGAAGCCCAGATTGACGCGCGCCGACTGGACCGCCGCCTGCTGCGCTGCAACATTGGCGCGAGCCTGTTGTGCGGATGCGTTTGCGTTGTCTGCTTCCTGCTTGCTGACTGCGTTCAGCTGCACGAGCTGGCCGTAGCGCTGCGCCTGCAGGCGGGTCGCGTTGATCTGCGACTGGGCCGCGCCGAGCTGGCCCTGCGCGCTGGCGAGCGCCGCGCGGTAGGGGGGCGTCCTCGATCGCGTAAAGCACCTGGCCCTTGCTGACCATCGCACCCTCGGTGAACAGGCGATCGCGGACCACGCCGCTGACCTGCGGACGAACTTCCGAGGTCTCTACCGCGGCGATGCGGCCGGGAAGCTCGGAGGTAAGGACGACCGCTTCCTCGCCGACGGTGACGACGCCGACGGTCGGTGTGGGCGGAGGCGGCGGAGCCTGCTCCTTGCCGCAAGCCGACAGCAGGGCGAGCGCGAAGAGCGCCACCGATCCCTTGAGGTTCAATTGCTGCATGTTAAGCATCCCGACGTCCGTGCAGATTAGGTTCACCGGAATGAACGTTCATTCCGCTTGCTTGCCCGCTAGGATTGTGCGAGCGGCCGGTCAACCTAAAAACGCGTCGGGAACATGGTTTTGAGTGCAGTGCAGCATGAAATGGGAAGTCGGGAGCGTATCGTCTCGTCGGCCCGTCATCTGTTTGCGACACAAGGGTTTCATCAAACCCCGATGTCCGAACTGGCCGTGGCGGCGGGTGTGTCCGTCGGCCAGATCTATCGCCTGTTCACCGGCAAGAACGCGGTGATTCAGGCGATCGTGATGGAGGATGCGGCGGCCAAGATGGGCGAGCTGCAGACGATGAACGACTCGGTCAAATCGGAACGATACTCGATCGAGGAAGGATTCGTCGAACTTGCACGGCGTGCCCTGTCGAAGGGTGACGAGGCGCTGTCGTTCGAGATCATGGCGGAGGCGCATCGCAACGCCGACGTCGCCGACACGATCGCCGACCTGTGCCGCGATTTTCGCCGGATGATCCGCGAACTCGCTTGCGTCGCCAATCCGGACTTGCAGGAGAACGAACTGGAGGGCGCGGAGGAGCTGATCCTCGCGTTCATGTTCGGGCTTGGCCACCGTACGCTGTCGCGGCCGCGGTTGTCGGAGGACGAGACGGCGCGGCTGACCGGGCGGATGATCCTGGCCGCGGTGCGCGCGCTCTGAAATAATCCTCCCCCGCCAGGGGGAGGTGGCTGGCACTTGCCAGACGGAGGGGGAGGTAAGGGAAAACCCTTGTTGCGTGTGCCTCCCCCTCCGTCGCCTTCGGCGCCACCTCCCCCTGGCGGGGGGAGGATTGATCCGCTACCGCACCGCCGCGCGGAGGGTGGCGCGGACGCCGGTGTGGGTCGGGTCGTATTCGACGATTGACTGCAGGCTCTGCGCCATCGCGCGGATCAGTTTCGTGCCGAGACCGGTGCCGCGCGGGACGGCGTCCTCGGGGATGCCGCAGCCATCGTCCTCGACCGCGAGCAGGAAGACGTCGTCGTCGATCCGGCGCAGCGCGACGCGGACTTCGCCGCCGCTGTTGGGATAGGCGTATTTGCAGGCGTTGGTGACGAGTTCGGTGACGATCACGCCGAGCGACACCGCGCGGTCGGTGGGTAGGCGGATCGGTTCGGCGGCGAGGCTCAAGGCGCGGGGGAGCGCTTCGGTCGACCACGTCTCGGCGAGTTCGTCGACCAGCGCGCCGAGATATTCCTGCATGTCGACGCTCTCGACGTCGTTGCTGGTGTAAAGCCGGCGGTGGACCTGCGCGATCGCCTGGATGCGGCGCTGCGTATCTTCGAGCGCTTCGCGCGCGGAAGGGTCGGTCAGCGCGGTCGCCTGGAGTCGGACCATTGCGGAGACGAGTTGCAGCGAGTTGGCGACGCGGTGGTTGACCTCGCCGAGCAATGCTTCGAGCCGCGCGTTGCTGGCGCGGAGATCGGCCTCGGCGGACGCCTTCTCCTGTTCGAGCAGGGCGCGCGCGCGCACCTGTTCGAACGAGGCGGCGAGCAGGTCGAAGAAGTCGTCGCCGACCGTCTTCACAACGTAATCGGCCGCCCCCGCCTTCAGCGCGGCGACCGCGATGCGACCCCTCCTCGGAGCCGGTGACGTACACGACGGGCGGCGGCTCGGGCAGGCGGCGGAGCGCTTCGAGGGTTTCGAGGCCGTCCATGCCGGGCATGTAATGGTCGACCGCGATCAGGTCGAAGCGTTCCGCGGCGGCCTTCACGACGCCCTCGGCCCCCCGTCTCGGCAACGGTCATCCGGTAGCCGCGGCGTTCGAGCGCACGCGCTGCCAGCCGCCGGATCCCGGCGTCGTCGTCGATGTAGAGGACGCGCGTTTCGCTCACTCGGCTTCGGGGACCTGGATCACCGACAGGAACAGCCCGAGCTGGCGGATCGCCTGTGCGAAACTCTCATAGTTGACGGGCTTGGTGATGTAGACGTTGCAGCCGAGATCGTAGCAGCGTTCGATCTCGACCTTGTCGTCGGTGGTGGTGAGCACGACGACCGGCGTGCGCTTGAGCGGGCTGCCCTCCGCCTTGATCCGGGCGAGAATGTCGGTGCCGCTCATGTCGGGCAGGTTGAGGTCGAGCAGGATCATCGCCGGGCCGCTCTTGGCGGGGCCATCGGCGGCATTGAACAGGAAGTCGAGTGCGGTGGTGCCGTCGGTGAAGTGGCGGATATCGTTCAGGATTCCGGCGCGGCGGATGTTCTTCTCGATGAGGCGGGCATGGCCCTCGTCATCCTCGATCATCACGATACCGACGGTCTTGTGATCGTTCATGCTGCGTCCTGGATGGTCATGTGGGTCGGCAGGTTGAGCCGGAAGGTCGCGCCGTCGCCGAGCGTCGATTGTACGTCGATCGTGCCGCCCAGACGATAGGCGAGTGCGCGGACATGCGCGAGTCCGATGCCTTCGCCCGGCTGGTCCTGCGCGCCCGAGCGGCGGAACAGGTCGAACACGCGCTGGTGATCACGCGGATCGATGCCGCGGCCATTGTCGACCACCGACAGGATCACGCGCCCGCGTTCGGTATGGCCCTTGACCGTGATCTCGCCGGGGCGGCCGGGCTTCAGATATTTGGTCGCGTTCTCGATCAGGTTCGACAGGATCTGCTCGAGCGCGAGGCGATCGGTGACGATTCCCGGCATCGGCCGCTCGACGCGCACCACGGCACCGCGATCGTCGACGATGTGCTGCATCGCGCCGACGATCGTGTCGACCAGCTGCGCGGGGTCGATATGCTCGGGGGCGATCGTCCGGCGGCCTTCGCGCGCGAGCTTGAGGATGGCGTTGATCAGCCGGTCCATCTTCTGCGTCGAGGTGCGGATGAAACCGATCGCCTCGGGCAAATCCTCGCGCGCCGCCAACCGTGCGTCTTCCGTCAGGATGTGCGGCGCTTCGGCTTCGGCGCGGTCGACCAGCTCGGCGAGCGGCCCGGCGGCGGTCGCGAGTTCGGCGGTGAAGCCCATCACATTGACGAGGGGCGAACGCAGGTCGTGGCTGACGATATAGGCGAACCGCTGGATCTCCTCGTTCGCACGGCTGAGGTCGGCGGTGCGTTCCACGACCTGCTCCTCGAGCGTCTCGTTGAGGGTGCGCAGGCTGTCGCGCGAGGCGGCGAGGTCGGCGGTGTAGCGGCGGATCAGCAGGACCGCGAGGATCGCGACGATCAGCAGCAGCGCCGCGGCGAGCCCGGCAACCGAGAGGAACAGCGCGCTGGTGCGTTCCTGACGCTCGGTCCGGATTCCGAGCAGGCGAACCTCGTCGGCGGCCATCGCCTGGAGGCGGTAGCGGATGCCGCGCATCAACGGCACGCTGGCATCGACCGCGAACCGGCGCTGCGCCTCGGCGATCCGGCCCGCGGCGACCAATGTCATCGACTGCGTCCGGAGCGCGCGCAACTGGATAAAGCGCTGCTCGATCAGCGCGAGGCGTGCGATCTGGTTGGGGTTGTCGCGCGTCAGATGGCGCAGCTTGCGGATCGACGGGACGAGATTACCCGCGGTTCGTGCGTAGGCGGTCGCGAACAGCGGCTTGCCGGCGAGGATGTAGCCGCGCCGCGCGGTCTCGGACTGCTCCATCTGGATCTGGAGCGTGGCGACCGCCTGGCGGACGTCCTGCGTATGGAGGATCTCGGCGGTATAGGTGCGGTTGCGGACGGTGATCCAGCCAATCGCGATCGCGGCGGCGGCCAGCGCGATGAAGCCGAGCGTCATGAACGCGACCAGCCACCGTGCGACTCGCCCTTCCGACGAGGGCAGTTTCAAGCGTACGCGCACCATAGGACGGGCGGTGTAGGCTGGCGGATGTCGTTACGCCAGCGATACTGCCGCGTCCGCCAGCGCAACGATATTGATTTAGAGCAGCAGATCCTGCGCGCTGGCCTTACCGACGCGGCCACCGCCGCTGCGCCGGTCCATTTCGTGGTTGGCGGTGAAGCGGATGTCGGGATCGCGATCGGTCATGAACGCCATCAGCGTCTCGTGATCGAGCTCGGACCATTCCTTGCCGCGATCGGGGCCGTAGCGGACACGGGGGATGAGCCCCGGATCACGCGACCATTCGAGCAGCTGCGCAAGGCTCGCCTCGTTCAGCATGTCGCGGAGGTGGAACGCGGTGACGTAGGCATCGGGGAACGCGCGGTGCGCAGGCAGGCCGCGCTCGTGCTCCATGCCGTGCGGTTTGCGCCAATAGCGCAGCACCTGGTTCGAGAAGCTCGGCGAGTCGGGCCAGAGCCGCAGCGCGCATTTCCACGTGCAGATCCACTCCGCGTCGCGAGTGAGCGCGGGGGTGCAGAACTTCTGCTCAAAATCAGCGCGGTGCGCGGCGAGTGCGAGCCGGCGTGGCCACGGGTCGAGCACCTGGCGGGCGCAGTCATGCCAATACGGCGCGTCGGCGACATGCTCGTCGAGGATATGGTGGATCGCCTGAGTCACGGGCGGGATCAGTCGGCCGGGATTGACGAGCAGGCTGCCGCCTTCGCCGTAGATCTCCCAGCGGCCGTCCTCGCCGAGCGCGACGTCCTGCCAGCCGATCTCGCAGACGCCGTGCGCGGGCGGGGCCGATCCGGTGGTCTCGAGGTCGACGACCCGGATCATCTGGGGTTGCTGCTTGGGCTTGGGATAGGGGGGCGCCATGCCCGCCATGTGGGGACAAAAGCGCGCTTAATCCAGCGCGTATGAGTCTTCCACGTCGAGTTCGCGCACGCCGCGGCGCTGGCGGGCGCGGTCGACCAGTTTCCGGAGACCTTCGCGACGGTCGCGTGCCATCGGGATGTCGCGGAGCGTGAACTCGCCGCCGCTGGTCGTGCGGTCGCTGGAGGTTAGGATGATCGTGCCGATGTCGGTCATCTGGTTGAGCAGCGAATAGCCGAGGCGGACGTCCTTGATCCGGTAAAGCTCGATCTCGTCGATCGTCTTGAACAGGATGCCGCGCTTGATGATCAGGCGCTGGTCGGTGATTTCGTAGGAGGCGCTGCGGTTCTTGAGCCAGCGGACGCCGATCAGGATGAAGCCTACGCCGATCAGGCAGGTGAGAAGGGTGCCCCAACCGGCGAAGCTGCCGAGCAGCCAGCGGCGCGTGCTGGAGCGGAATTCGTCGACTGGGCGCTCCACGTGAGGACTCCTTGGGGTGGTGGTGGGACGGTAGGCTGGGGGGATCGCGTGTCAATCATGTGTGGCTGCGGTCCGTCTACTGCCGCCACTCGCCACGTCGTCGTCATTCCCGCGACGGCGGGGATCCATATCCTCCGGACGGTTGCGATCCATTGGGAGGCCAGCCAGTCTGGGTTCCCGCCTCCGCGGGAATGACGGGGGAGGGGGCGGCACTGCGCTGCTCGCGCGGGGTGCTCGTCTAATTCTGGGAGCGCCTTCTCCACCTGCACCTCCCCGGCGGAGGCCGGGGTCCAGTTGGGGGGCGTTGCTAACGGAGCGGAGCGCTTCGTTATATCCACCTTTCCAACTGGGCCCCGGCCTTCGCCGGGGAGGTGGTCGTGTTACGCTACCGATCTCACAACACCGCTTGCCGCGAGTTGCGCATCTACCTCCGCCAGTAGCGCATCAAGCGCCGCCTGGTCCGTCGCCTCGGCACGTACCGTCAGCATTGCCTGCGTGTTCGAGGCTCGCAGTAGCCACCACCCTCTCGCGGTTGTGACCCGCGCGCCATCGGTGAGGTCCATCTCCGCCCCTTCGGATTTCAACCGCGCGATCACTTCATCGACCACCGCGAATTTTCGCACGTCCTCGACCGGGAAGCGCAGGTCGGGCGTCGCCACCAGCGCCGGCATCGCGTCGCGCAGTTCGGTGAGCGAACGCCCCGACAGATGCACCGCGCGGATCAGCCGCACCGCCGCATAGTGCGCGTCGTCGAACCCGTAATATTCGCCCGCGAAGAACAGGTGCCCGCTCAACTCCCCGCCGATCGGCGCGCCGGTGCGGGTCATCGCGGTCTTCATCAGGCTGTGGCCTGTGGCGGCCATCACCGGCTTGCCGCCCAGTTCGGCGATTCGGTCGAACAACGCCTGCGACGACTTCACGTCGGCGACGATTGGCGCGCCCGGATGCTCGCGCAGCGCAGGTTCGACCAATATGGAGAGAATCTGGTCGCCCCAGATCACGCGTCCCGCCCCATCGATCGCGCCGATCCGGTCGCCATCGCCGTCGAAGGCCAATCCGAAATCGAGGTTCTTCTCCGCGACCAGGCGTTTCAGATCGGCGAGGTTCGCCTCTTCGGTAGGATCGGGATGATGGTTGGGAAAATTGCCGTCGACTTCGGCGAAGATCACATAATGCTCACCCGGCAGCAATTGCACGAGCTTCTCGATCACCGGGCCGGCGGCGCCGTTCCCCGTGTCCCAGCCGATCCGGTACGCGCCGCCCGCATAGCCCGCCATCAGCCGGTCGACATAGGCATCGAGCACGTCGGCTTCCGTCACTTCACCCGCGCCTTCGCTCCACGTGCCCGAGGCGGCGAGCGCCGCCAAGTCCTGGATGTCGTCGCCGAAAAATGGCGCGTGGGCGTGCACCATCTTGAAGCCGTTATACTCGGGGGGATTGTGGCTGCCGGTTACCTGGATGCCGCCGTCCACTTCTAGCGTCGCCTCGGCGTAATACAGCATCGGCGAGGTGCTGAGGCCGATGCGGACAACGTCGACGCCGCCTGCAACTAAGCCGGAGACGAGCGCGGCTTCGAGTTCGGGCGAGGAGTTGCGGCCGTCATAGCCGACCGCGACGCGGGTGCCGCCGGTGGCGCGGATGCGGGTGGCGAAGCCTCGGCCGATCGCCACGGCGTCGGCGGGGCCGAGCGCTTTGCCGACGATCCCGCGGATGTCGTATTCGCGGAGCGAGGTCGGGTCGAACTGGTGGGTCATTTTCTAGATTTCCGTTCGTCCTGAGCTTGCCCTTCGACTTCGCTCAGGACGGTCGGCGGCAAGGGTTATCGCGCGGAGCGCTTCAGCAGCAAGTCGCGGGCTGCGTTTACCCGGCGGGTCAGGTCGGTGGAACCGCCACGGTCAGGGTGAACCGAAGCGATCAGGCGGCGGTGGGCGCTGCGGATCGCGTCGGCGTCGGCGGTGCGATCGATGCCGAGGATCGAGCGCGCTTCCGCTTCATCCGTTACGACACGCTGTTTCGGCTTCGGGCGCAGGTAATGCCACGCCGCCCAGATGAAGAGGGCGGCGACGATCCACTTCACGCGGCGACGCCCGGCGTTTGCTCAGCCACGACGTCAGGCAACTGCAACGCGGCCATCATCTCGCGCAGTTCCTGGCGTGCAGCGACATGCGCGAGGCCCATGCTGCCGAACGCCTTCGCATCGATCATCGTCAGGCCGGCGGGGAACATCTCGCGGTAGATCACGCGCTCGCCGAGTCCCGGAATGATCCGGAAGCCGACGCGCTTGGCGAGTTGCGCGAGCGCGTCCGACACGCGGCGCATGTTGCGCGCCTCGATATGCTGGAGGCGATTGCGGAGCACGACCCAGTCGATCGTCGTGCCATCGGCGCGCGCGCGTTGCTTCCGCGCGTCCCAGATCAGTTCGGAATAGAAGCTCGGGCGCGTCACCTGATACGTCTCGGGATCGACCTGGCCGATCAGGTCGAAGTCGACGAAGCTGTCGTTCATCGGCGTAACCAACGTGTTCGCGAGCGCCGCTGCGGTGCGCGCGAACGGATCGTCGCGGCCTGGCGTGTCGACGACGAGGAAGTCCGACCCCTCGCACAGAGAATGCCACAGGTCCTCGAACTGATCCTCGCTCTGGTCGGACAGCGTCGCGTGGCGCGGCATCGGCAGGACCGAGCCGTTGCGCTTCATCGTCTCGGCGCGGTTGTCGAGATAGCGGCCGACGGTGCGCTGGCGGTGGTCCAGATCGAGACACGCGACGCGCGCACCCTTCGCGGCAAGCGCGATCGCGACATGCACCGCGGTCGTCGACTTGCCGGTGCCGCCCTTCTCGTTGGCGAACACGATTACGTGCGTCGATACCGACGGGGCAACGTGCGTCGAAGCTTGGGGTGTATCCGGGCCCGTGGCCAACGCGCGTTTCCTTATTGATCGTAACAGTCACCCTTCATAGAAGCCGCGACCGCACTTATCGAGTAGGAGTTTCACGTGGACACCGTCCGGGACCTTAATGCGTTGCGCGAAAGCGTCGCCGCCTTTCGTGCGGCGGGGCAGCGCGTCGCGCTCGTCCCGACGATGGGCGCGCTCCACGCCGGTCATGTCGCGCTGATCGAGGCGGCAAAGCGGCCGGGGACCAAGGTCGTCGCGTCGATCTTCGTCAATCCGACACAGTTCGGGCCGAACGAGGATTTGTCGCGCTATCCACGGCGCGAAATGGCCGACATTCGGATGCTGAACGAAGCCGGGTGCGACCTGCTCTGGCTGCCCTCGGTCGAGACGATGTATCCCGACGGTTTCGCGACGACGGTGCGCGTCTCGGGCGTCAGCGACGGCTTCGACGGCGCCGCGCGGCCGGGCCATTTCGACGGCGTAGCGACGGTCGTGTCGAAGCTGTTCAATCAGGTCGGGCCCGATGCGGCGTATTTCGGCGAGAAGGATTACCAGCAGCTGGCGGTCGTCCGGCGGTTCGTCGCCGATCTCGATTTCGCGATCGATATCGTCGGGGTGCCGACGCAGCGTGACGACGACGGCCTGGCGATGTCGTCGCGCAACATCTATCTGGACGATGAGCAGCGCAGGCAGGCGGTCGCCTTGCCGCGGGCCTTGGGCGTCGCCGCGCGGGCGATCGCGAAGGGCGAGGATGTCGAGTCGGTGCTGGACGATGCGCGTACGGCGTTGGTCGGGGCGGGGTTCACGATCGATTACGTCGCGCTGGCCGATGCCGAGACGCTGGCGGAGAACCCGGCGGCGGATCGTCCGTGGCGGCTGCTGGCGGCAGCGCGGATGGGTGCGACGCGGTTGATCGATAACATCGCCATCGATGCGCCAGACGCGTTGTAAAAATGGGCGTTAACCCATTAACCATTTCGTAGCCCGAATCACGGCAGTCTGTCCTCACGAACAATGGGGGCAAGACCATGGGCAGCAGTATCAAGAACGCGAATATCGGAATCGAACGCCGTCTGGCGGATGCCGCACGCGGTGACGACCGGGCGTGCTACGAACTGGGGGGGTGGTGTATTCGACGGGCACGTCGGGCGTCGTGCTCGACCTCATCGAGGCGCATAAGTGGTTCAACCTGGCGGCGGTGTCGGGGAACATCGCGGCGCAGGAATGTCGCGCGGAGATCGCCGAGGACATGACTGCGCGGGAGATCTCGGTGGCGCAGCGCGCGGCGCGGGATTGGATGCAGTTGACGCAACGCCGGGCTGCTTGATTCTAAGGCTCCACTCCCGCTCGCGGGAGGGGTTGGGGGAGGGGATCACCGCGAACGTTGCGTTCGTGGGGTATTTCGGTCCCTCCCCTAGCCCATCCCGCACGCGGGAGGGGAATTAGGCTTCCGCTTTCTTCTTTGGGGCGGCTTTCTTGGCGGGGGCCTTTTTAGCCGCGGCCTTCTTCGCTGGAGCCTTCGCCTCAGCCTCGTCCTTGGCCACTGCCGTCTTGGCAGGCGCCTTTTCGCCGCTGGCTTCTTGGCGGGCGCTTTCTTCTTCTTCGTCGCTGGCGCCGCGGCGGCGCGTGCGTCGATCAGCGACGCCGCTTCCTCGAGCGTCAGCTGGTCCTTCTCGATCGACTTGGGCAGCGTCGCGTTGGTCGTACCGTCGGTGACGTAGGCGCCGTAGCGCCCCCTCCATCAGCTTGATCTCCGCCTCGGTGCGCGGATGGTTGCCGAGCACCTTGAGCGGGGCCTGAGCCCCCCGCGCGGTGCGTCCGCCACCCGCGGCCGCTTCGGCAAGCTTCACCACCGCGGCGTTCATGCCCGTCTCGAACACGTCCGCCGTCGTCGTCAGCCGCGCGTATTTGCCCGCGTGCTTCAGATGGGGCCCGAACTTGCCGATCGTCGAGATGATCGGTTCGCCGGTCTCGGGATGGTTGCCGACCGTCCGCGGGAGCGACAGCAGCTTGACCGCCCACTCCAGATTGAGCTCCCCAATGTCCTTCGGGATCGACGCCATCTTGCGGTCTTCGCCTTCGCCGATCTGCAGATACGGGCCGAAGCGTCCCGACTTGCGCTCGATCGGCTGACCCGTGTCGGGATGCGTGCCGAGCGTCGACGGGCCGGCATCCGCCTCGGCATCGCCACCGGGCTGTGCGAAACGACGCGTATATTTGCACTCGGGATAGTTCGAGCACGCGATGAACGCGCCGAACTTGCCGCCGCGCAGCGCCAGCTGGCCCTCGCCGCAATTCGGACAGAGCCGCGGATCGCCGCCGTCAGCCTTGGCCGGGAACAGGTACGGCGCGAGGAAGGTGTCGAGTTCCGCGGTGATCGCGGACGGCTGCTGCTCCATCACCTCGTTGGTGCGCGGCTTGAAATCGCGCCAGAACGCGTCGAGCACCGACTGCCACTGCGCGCGGCCGCCGGAGACGTCGTCGAGTTCTTCCTCCAGTTCTGCCGTGTAGTCGTAACCGACGTATTTCTCGAAGAAGCGTTCGAGGAACGCCGTCACCAGGCGCCCGCTCTCCTCGGCGAAGAAGCGGTTCTTCTCGATCCGGACATAGGCGCGGTCCTTCAGCGTCTTGATGATCGACGCGTAGGTGGACGGGCGGCCGATGCCGAGTTCCTCCATCCGCTTGACCAGCGAGGCTTCCGAGAAACGCGGCGGCGGCTGGGTGAAGTGCTGCTCGGCGTCGACCTTCTTCTTGGCGGGCGCATCGCCTTCGCGCATCCGCGGCAGGCGGCGGGCGTCCTCGTCGGCCGAGTCATCCGACCCTTCTTCGTACAAGGCGAGGTAGCCGGGGGAAGAGCACGACCTGGCCGGTGGCGCGCAGGATGTTGCGGCCGGTGCCGTCGGCCATCTCGACGGTCGTGCGCTCCATACGGGCGGACGCCATCTGGCTGGCGAGCGCGCGCTTGAAGATCAGGTCGTAGAGGCGCGCATGATCGCCGCCGCCGGCCTTGTCCTTGCCGAAGTCGGTCGGGCGGATCGCCTCGTGCGCTTCCTGCGCGTTCTTCGCCTTCGACTGATATTGACGAGGCTTGTCCGGTACATAGCTCGCGTCGAAGCGGTTCGCGACGGCGAGGCGCGCGGCGCTGATCGCGCTCGAATCCATCTGCACGCCGTCGGTACGCATGTAGGTGATCGTGCCGTCCTCGTAGAGGCCCTGCGCGATCCGCATCGTGTGATCAGCCGAGAAACCGAGTTTCCGCGATGCTTCCTGCTGCAACGTCGACGTCGTGAACGGCGGCGGCGGGTTACGCGTGGCGGGCTTGGTCTCGACCGACTGGACCGAGAAATTGCCGTCGAGCACGGCCTGCTTGGCGCGCAGCGCATCGCCTTCGTTGCCGATCGAGAGGCGGTCGAGCTTGTTGCCCTCGAACTGCGTCAGGCGCGATGTGAACGCGGTGCCGTCATGCTCCATCTCGGCGGTGACCGACCAGTATTCCTGCGGCTTGAAGACATCGATCTCGCGCTCGCGCTGGACGATCAGGCGCAACGACACCGACTGGACGCGGCCGGCGGACTTGGCGCCGGGCAGCTTGCGCCACAGCACCGGCGAGAGCGTGAAGCCGACGAGGTAATCGAGCGCGCGGCGGGCGCGGTAGGCGTCGATCAGATCGTCGTCGAGTTCGCGCGGGTTCTTCATCGCCTCGGTGACGGTGGCCTTGGTGATCGCGTTGAAGGTGACGCGCTCGACCTCCTTGGGGAGCGCCTTCCTTGCCCGCAGCACTTCGCGGACGTGCCACGAGATTGCCTCGCCCTCGCGATCGGGATCGGTCGCGAGGATCAGGCGGTCGGCGACCTTGGCGAGATCGGTGATCGCCTTCAGCTGCTTCGACTTGTCCGCGTAATTCTCCCATGTCATCGCGAAGGCATCGTCGGGATCGACCGAGCCGTCCTTGGGCGGCAGGTCGCGGACATGGCCATAGCTGGCCAGGACGCGGTAATCGCTGCCCAGATACTTCTCGATGGTTTTGGCCTTGGCGGGCGATTCGACGATGACAAGCTGCATGGGGAAACCGGGGTCCTTACGTGTACGCGTACGAGGGTGGGGACGAAGGGGCGGTGCCGTCAACCCGGGGTGGGTCTGAGCGAAGTACGCAGATGAGGACGCAGGCGCTGCTTTTCGAGAGGGGTTTCTGGGGGGGCTTTTCGAGAGGGGTTCCTGGGGGCGGGGTATTTCCCGGATTATGCCGGCGCTGCTGGCACAATATCCGTGTCGGTATGATGACAGTAGACCAATCCCTTTCGTTGCGCCCGACCAGATCAGGCGCAGAGATCGTTACAATTGACGGTCCTCAGTCATCCCTTTCACCGGCCGCTATATCTGGTCGCGCGCACAATTTTCGTCCAGCTTCCTGGCTACCGCAACCAGATACCTCGTTTCGCCAAGGACTTGCAGTTCGACGTAATCATGATGGGTTGCTGCTGGAAGGCGCGAGCCGATGTTCTTCACTGGACCGGGAGGATAGAGCATGACCCGACATGACCTCGCGATAGCGAAATGGAAGTGTTCGTTCCTTGCCAAAAATATCGTCATCCTTCGCCAGTCGGATCCGGAGCCTCATATCCTCAACCTGATCGCCTCGCACCAGCACGAACTGGACCTGCTGCTTGCGGCTATCGCGAAGACGCATGAAGCAAAGGACTGGGCTGCGGCCTGGATGGCGAAATCGCAGACTGAGGGTAGCGTGGGCTTGGCGGCGTCCTGAAAGCAGGACGATCAGCGCAGGCTGGCTCGGCCGCCCGCATGACGTTCCAGATGGCCGCCGAGTTCGAGTTCGAGCAGCACGGTCTGGACGACCGCCGGGCTCAGGTGCGACTGGCGGATGAGTTCGTCGATCGTCACCGGTACGGGGCCGAGCAGGTCGGTGATCCTGCGGCGCTCGGTATCGGTCGCGTCTTCCGGGGGCGAGGCGGCGTAGGCATCGATCGGGGAGCGGACCGAGCGCGGGTCGAACGGGCGGATCTGTTCGAGGATGTCGGCGGCGGATTGGACGAGCGTGGCGCCTTCGCGGATGAGCAGGTTGCAGCCTTGCGCGCGGGGATCGAGCGGGCTGCCGGGGACGGCCATGACTTCGCGGCCGGATTCGTTCGCCAGGCGCGCAGTGATGAGCGAGCCGGACTTGGGGACGGCCTCGACCACCACCGTGCCGATCGCGAGGCCGGCGATGATGCGGTTGCGCGAGGGAAAGTTGCGCGCCTTGGGCTCGGTGCCGGGGGGCTGTTCGGCGAGCAGCAGGCCTTCGGTGGCGATGCGGTCCTGCAAGGCGGTGTTGTCGGGCGGGTAGGCGATGTCGATGCCGCTGGCGATTACGCCGATCGTGGCCCCGCTGGAGCCTCCGCCGAGCGCGCCGGTGTGCGCGGCAGTGTCGATGCCGCGGGCGAGGCCGGAGACGATCGTCGTGCCCTCTTCGGCGAGTTGCAGCGCGAGCTGGCGGGCGAAGCGGCAGGCGGCGGCGGATGCGTTGCGCGCGCCGACCATCGCGATGCAGGGGCGGCTGGCGTGGGCGATGTCGCCGCGGAGGATGAGGGCCGGGGGTGCGGTCTCGATCTCGGCGAGCAGGCGGGGATAGTCCGGGTCGTCGAGGAAGAGGTAGCGGGCGCCGAGCCTGGCGGTGGCGGCCATTTCGCGTTCGGCCATGGCGGCGTCTGCGATTTTCGGCACGCGTCCGCCGCCGCGTTGGGCGAGCATCGGGAGCGCTTCGATCGCGGCGTCGGCGCTGCCGAAGCGGGCGATGAGCTGGCGATAGGTGACCGGTCCGATCCCGGTCGTGCGGATGAGCCGAAGTCTTGAGACTGTTGGGTCAGTCACTCTTTTGCCGGTTGGAGCCGATGCGTGGCTCGGTGCCCGAGCACAGGCGGTCGACGTTCTCGCGGTGCTTCCAGAGGACAATAAGCGCTAGCGCGAGGAGCAGCAGGACGAGGTCGAAGCGACCGAACAGGGCAGCTGCGAACGGCGCGCTGAGGGCTGCGGCCATGCCGGCGACCGAGGAGATGCGCAGGCCTGCGAGAAGTCCCAGCCAGACTACCGCGTAGACCAGCCCGAGCGGCCAGTGGAGCGCGACGACGATGCCCATCAGCGTAGCAACGCCTTTGCCGCCCTTGAACTTTAGCCAGACGGGGTAGCAATGGCCGATGAACGCGCCGGCAGCCGCAAGCAGTGCGTTGCCGGGGAACAGGTGTGCGACCAGCAACACGGCGACCGCACCCTTGGCCATGTCGAGCAGCAGCGTGGCAGCGGCGAGACCCTTCCGGCCGGTGCGCAGGACGTTGGTTGCGCCGATGTTGCCCGAGCCGATCGTCCGCAGATCACCTGCGCCGCCGAGCCTCGTGAGGATGACACCGAAAGGGATCGAGCCGAGCAGATAGCTCAGCACGAGCGATAGCGTGGGCGCGACCCAGAGAATTTCCGTCTGCAACTATGTCCCCCGTTCTGGAGGGGCTTATAAACGACGCGGGGCTGACGGCAAATGGCGTGAATTTCAGCGAGGGACGCCAAGTGGGCCGACGTGCTCCCCTCCCTGGAAGGGAGGGGGCTGGGGGTGGGTAGGTCGGCTCATGTCGCGAGGTTTGCGGATGCGGAAGCCGACCCACCCCTAACCCCTCCCTTCCAGGGAGGGGAATATGTTGCTCTGGTTTACCCCTGTTAATTCATCCTAAGGACCGCGCATGGACACGCGCCCCATCCTGTTTTTCGATTCTGGTGTCGGCGGGCTGTCGATCGTCGGTCCGGCGCGCGCCGCGCTGCCCGATGCGCCGTTCGTCTATGCCGCCGACTCGGCCGGCTTCCCCTACGGGACCAAAAGCGAGGCGGAGATTGCGGCGCGGGTGCCTGTGCTGCTGGGGCGGCTGGCGGAGCGGTATCGGCCGCGGTTGATCGTGATCGCGTGCAACACCGCCTCGACGATCGCGCTGCCGGTGGTGCGCGCGGCGCTCGACCTGCCGGTGGTCGGGACGGTGCCGGCGATCAAGCCCGCCGCGCTGCTTTCCAAGACGCGGACGATCGGCGTGCTGGGGACCGAGGCGACGGTCCGGCAGGCGTATGTCGATGATCTTGCCGCGAAGTTTGCGGGCGATTGTACGGTGCTGCGTTACGGCTCGGCGGCTCTGGTCGAGATGGCCGAGGCGAAATTGCACGGCCGAGTCGTCGCGCCGGAACGTTATGCAGCGGTGCTAGACGGCTTGTTTTCGCAACCCGGCGGCGGCGCGATCGACATGATCGTCAACGCCTGCACGCATTTTCCACTAGTGGAAGCGGAGCTTGCAGCCGCTGCTCCGGGTGTGCGCTTCGTCGATGGCGGACCGGGGATCGCGCGACGGATCGTGCATCTCATGCAGGGCGAATCATGGTCGGGAGCGGGGGAGGCCACTGCCGTCTTCACCCGGTTGGGCGACGAGGAGCGCGCGCTCGGACCCGCCTTGGCCGCGCACGGGTTTGGCGGGATCGAGCAGCTTTAAGCGTTAACCTGGGACAATGTGCCACCTTGCGTCGTAGCCGCATCGTGGCAATGTGCTGCCAGGATGAGGAAAGCGATCACCGTAAGAGCGGTATTGCGCTGGAAACGAGTGAAAGCGAGGCGTAGTGCCCAAGGCCATGATTAGCGACGGCATTCCGGCAACGGATTCGATCAAGGGTCCGCGAGTCGATTATTCGCGCGTTTTCACGCAGGCGATCGACCGGTTGCATGCCGAAGGCCGCTACCGCGTGTTCATCGACATCCTCCGCAACAAGGGTGCCTTTCCGAACGCGCGCTGCTTCGCCGGGCATAACGGGCCGAAGCCGATCACGGTGTGGTGCTCGAACGATTATCTCGCGATGGGCCAGCACCCCAAGGTGATCGCGGCGATGGAAGAGGCGTTGCACGACGTCGGCGCGGGCTCGGGCGGCACGCGCAATATCGGCGGCAACACGCATTATCACGTTGATCTCGAAGGCGAACTTGCCGACCTGCACGGCAAGGAAGCGGCGCTGCTGTTCACCAGCGGGTACGTCTCGAACGAGGCGACGCTGGCGACGCTGGCGAAGGTACTGCCGGGCTGCATCATCTTTTCCGACGAGCTGAACCACGCGTCGATGATCGCGGGCATCCGCAATTCGGGCTGTGAGAAGCGGGTGTTCCGCCACAACGACCTCGCGCATCTCGAAGAGCTGCTCGCCGCGGAAGATCCTGCGGTGCCCAAGCTGATCGCGTTCGAGAGCGTGTATTCGATGGAGGGCGACATCGCGCCGATCTCCGCGGTGTGCGATCTCGCCGACCGGTACAATGCGCTGACCTATTGCGACGAAGTTCACGCGGTCGGGATGTACGGCGCACGCGGCGGCGGTATCTCGGAGCGGGACGAGGTCGCGCACCGGATCACGATCCCAGAGGGGACGCTGGGCAAGGCGTTCGGCGTAATGGGGGGCTATATCGCCGCCGATCGCACGATCGTCGACGTGATCCGCAGCTATGCACCGGGGTTCATTTTCACGACGTCGCTGTCGCCTGTACTCGTCGCGGGCGTGCTCGCGAGCGTGCGGCATCTGAAGGCGTCGAGCGTCGAGCGCGAGGGGCAGCAAGCGTCGGCCGCGATGCTGAAGGCGATGCTGAAGGACGCCGGGTTGCCGGTGATGATCGGCGATACGCATATCGTGCCGCTGATGGTCGGCGATCCGGTCAAGGCGAAGAAGATCAGCGACGTGCTGCTCGCCGAATACGGCGTGTACGTGCAGCCGATCAACTATCCGACCGTACCGCGCGGTACCGAGCGGCTGCGGTTCACGCCTGGGCCGGCGCATACCGAGGCGATGATGCGCGAACTGACGGATGCGCTGGTGGAGATCTGGAGCCGGCTGGACTTGCGCAAGGCGGCCTGAGGCGGGGCGAGCCCCAAAGGAGAACCTGTTTCAGTCGATCGTGATGGTGCCGTCGGTACCGGGTACGTCGAGCGGTTCGCCAAACCCTACCGAATGGAACCGAGTGTAATCGCCCTCCACAGGCTTGGCATAAACGTGCACCACGGACCGAGTGCCATCGACGACCCAGTAATGCGGGATACCACCGCTCGCATAGGCGAAGCGCTTCATCGTGGTGTCGCGCGCTACTGAGGTTTCGGCGACCTCGATGACAAGCAGAAACGCGTCGGCGACTAATAGGTGGTCGCCTTCAACCGGTTCGCGCAACACCGCTACGTCGCAGCCGAGTACGGTGTCGTTGCCGAGATCGACGCCAATTTCGCCCATGATCTGAGACTCGGGCAACAGGCGCGACAGCCGAATAGCGATCTTGGCTTGGCGTGCGGCATGCGCCGTTTGGGGCGGGTTCTTCCGTTCGAGTTCCCCATCAACCAGTTCGACCTTGATGTCGTCGAACGCGCCGGTCTCACCCATGCGCAGAAACTCGGCGGTCGTAAAACGCGCCCTGGTCTGCTGATCGGTGCGGAGAATAACGGCGGATTTATTCATAGCCGAGTCGTACCACGAATCCGAGGTTCCGACGAGTCACCCGGCAAACCGTTAAAGCGCGGCGGCCAGCATCGTCAGGACGCCAAGACCGAGCGACAGGGGGTATGCGTAAGGCCATCCAGCCGGGTGGCGCGATGCCGGCACGGACCAGTGAGCGGTCGACGAGCAATGCGGCGATCAGGCTGATGCCGAGCACGACCAGCGACGGGCCGGGCCAGCGCAGGCCGACCATCCAGGGCCAGGCGGTGACCAGCGCGATCAGCGAGGGGGCGACGCTCGCGAACCACAGCCAGCGCGGCGGCGAGTCGGTGCGCGCGGCGAGGCCCCACCACAGGCCACCAAGGAAGCTCAGGATGATTGCGGCATAGGCGTAGGCAATCGCCAGCGCGGAGAACCGGCTTTGCGGATCGCCGCTCAGCAGCAGCGCGACCGCCGCGAGTTGCGGGGAGGAGGCCGCTCAGCCCGAGCAGGCGCGCGATCGGCGGGATGCCGCCGGTCGCGGTAGGTCGCTCGGGCATCAGACGCGGGCGACCACGCCGGTGGCGACGACCGGGCCGGTCGGCAGGCCGGTCGGCGAGCCGCCGAGCGGTTCGACCGAGATCGCCAGCGTCGCGCCGGGGGCTATGCGACCGCGGTCGACGCCCTTGGGCGCGAGCGAGGTCGGGCGGCTCGAGAGCAGGCCAAGCGAATGCGGCACGCCGTCGCCGCCGATCACCCAGAGCTGCGCGACGCGGGCGTCCGGAACGCCGGGGCCGGCCGCGACGCGGAGCGCACCGTTTGCGGGATCGTACACTGCTGCAACCGGCGACTTCGCATCGCCGAGCATCGCGACGAGTACGCTGGTCGGCCGCGCGACCGGGATCGGCTGCGAGACGGGCACGGTCGGCTCTGGGCGGACCATGACGAACAGCAACAGCGATGCAGCGATCGCGCTGGTGACGGCGGCGAGCGCCGGCCATGCGAAGCGGCTCGTTTGCGCGGGCGCTGGGGTTCCGTCGAGACTGGCTTCGATCCGGGCAGCGAGATGCGGCGGCGCGGCGCGTTCGGGCCAGAGGTCGAACAACGCCGCCAGACGCGACCGCCACCATTCGACCTGCGCGGCGAAACCGGGTTCGGCGAGCACGCGGCGCAACGCTGCCCCACGCTCCTCGCCGTCGAGCAGGCCGAGGGCGAGTTCGGCGGCGGCAACGTCCTCAGGCACGCCGGTGTCGGTGGTCGGATCAACCATCGAGGCAATCCTTCAGGCGGGCGAGGCCGCGGCGGACCCAGCTCTTCATCGTGCCCAGCGGCACGGCGCGCTTGATCGCGAGTTCGGCGTAGGTGATGCCGTCGAAGAACGCGGTGCGGATCGCATCGCGCTGTTGCGGTTCGAGGCCGTTCAGGCACTCCATCAGTTCGCGCGACGATTCGCTCGCCAGCATGCCCGCCTCGGCGCCTTCGCCGGGATCGGCGATGTCGGGTGCGTCGTCGAGCGGGCTCGTGCGGCGGACGCCCTGTGCGCGCTGCCAATCGATGGCGCGGTTGCGCGCGATCGTCGCCAACCAGGTTATCGGGCTCGCGCGACCGGGTTCCCAGGCACCGGCGCGTTTCCAGATCGTGAGATAGACCTCGTGCAGCACATCCTCCGCGGCTTGGGCGTTGCCACAGATACGGTGGGTGATCCCGAAAAGCTTCGCGCTGGTCAGCGTATAGAGCTCGCGAAACGCGTCGCGGTCCTCCTGGCCGGTCCGCAGCAGCACTTCTGAGAGGTGCGCGCGGGCGGCGTCGGCGTTCGCCTGGGCGGCGTTGGCCCGTGCTGGGGGGGCATGTGCGATAGTCACGGTCGGGAACCTAGCGGCTAAGTCCGTCGCGGCAATAGCCTTCGCCGGGCTTCACCGTGAGGCAGTCGGTTTTGCCGAACAGATATTTGAGCCCGGTCGCGTCGCCGTTGGTCGGGCGCAGGGTTTCGCGGATGCCGTTGCGATCGAACGATATCGTGTCGCCGGTCGCGGTGCCGTCGAACTTGCCCTTGTTGTCGAGATCCCATTGCATCGTCAGTGCGTACTGGCCGGGTGTGGCCTTGGGGGGCGATGTCGAGGACCATGCCTTCGACGCCGAGCCAGCGGCCGGCGTAATTCGGCGCCTTGGACTTGGGAGTGGCGGGCTTGGGAGTGGCGACCTTGCGCTCGACCGAGCCGGCGGACGTCATGTTGCCGTCGCTGCTGGTATCGGGGGCTGGGCCGGAACAAGCGGTCAGCGCGGCGGCGGCGAGCAGGGTTAAGGCTTTCATGGCGCTTCTCCTTGGGGGGCAAGGTCGACAGTCAATCATGCGATCCTCCCCCGCAAGGGGGAGGTGGCACCGAAGGTGACGGAGGGGGGAGGATACGTAACAGATGTGGGCTCATTCCTCCTCCTCCGTCTGGCAAGCGCCAGCCAACTCCCCCTGGCGGGGGAGGATCGTTGCGGTTCACCGGCCGCGTTCGCGAACAGGTGTGGCAAATCGGCGCTCGGGAGGGTAGGGGGCTGGGCACCCGATCCCCCGTCACAGGAATACGCCAGGTGCGCATCGCCATCGCGTCCGATCACGCCGCCGTTTCGTTGAAAGCGGTGCTCGCCGCTTGGCTGCGCGAGGCGGGGCACGACGTGCTCGATCTTGGTCCCGAAGGCAATGCCAGCGTCGATTATCCCGACTACGGGTTCAAGCTCGCGTCGGCGATCGCCGATGGTAGCGCGGACCGCGGTATCGCGCTGTGCGGTTCCGGGATCGGTATTTCGATCGCCGCCAACCGCAACCCCGCCTGCCGCTGCGCGCTCGTGTCCGAACCGCTGTCGGCGAGCCTTGCGCGCATCCACAACGACGCCAACGCCATCGCGATGGGCGCGCGCCTGATCGGCGAGGAAATGGCCAAGGCGTGCGTCGAAGCTTTCCTGTCCGCCGATTTCGCCGGCGGCCGTCATCAACTCCGTGTCGACAAACTTTCCACAAAGGTCCCCGCATGAGCACTCAGCCCCGCGAACTCCACGACGTCCAGCCCGACGGCTTTTTCACGCGCGGCCTCGCCGATGCGGACGCTGCCGTATTCGCCGGCGTCGCTGCCGAACTGGAACGCGAGCAGACGCAGATCGAGCTGATCGCGTCGGAGAACATCGTCTCGAAGGCGGTGCTCGAGGCGCAGGGCTCGGTTTTCACGAACAAATACGCCGAGGGCTATCCAGGCAAGCGCTATTACCAGGGCTGCGCGCCATCGGACACGGTCGAGACGCTCGCGATCGAGCGCGCCAAGCAGATCTTCGGCTGCGGGTTCGTCAACGTGCAGCCGCATTCGGGCGCGCAGGCGAACGGCGCGGTGATGCTGGCGCTGGTGAAGCCCGGCGACACGATCCTCGGCATGAGCCTCGATGCGGGCGGTCATCTGACGCATGGCGCGAAGCCGGCGATGTCGGGCAAGTGGTTCAACGCGGTCCAGTACGGCGTCGATGCGACCACGCACCTGATCGACTACGACCAGGTCGAGGCGCTGGCGGTCGAGCATCAGCCGAAACTGATCATCGCGGGTGGTTCGGCCTATCCGCGGACGATCGACTTCGCGCGCTTCCGCGCGATCGCGGACAAGGTCGGCGCGTATTTCATGGTCGACATGGCGCATTTCGCCGGGATCGTCGCAGCCGGCCTGCACCCGACGCCGTTCGGCCACGCGCATGTCGTGACGACCACCACGCACAAGACTCTGCGGGGGGCCGCGCGGTGGCATGATCATGACGAATGACGAGGGCGTAGCGAAGAAGATCAACTCGGCGGTGTTCCCGGGGCTCCAGGGTGGGCCGCTGATGCATGTGATCGCGGCGAAGGCGGTCGCGTTCGGCGAGGCGCTCCAGCCCGACTTCAAGAGCTACATCGCCGCGGTCGTCGAGAACGCCAAGGTGCTGGCGGCGACGCTCAAGGAACGCGGTTCGGACGTCGTCTCGGGCGGCACCGACACGCATCTCGCGCTGATCGACCTCACCCCGCTCGGCATCACCGGGCGCGATGCGGACGAGGCGCTGGAGCGTGCGGGGATCACCTGCAACAAGAACGGCATCCCCAACGATCCTTTGCCGCCAGTGAAGACGAGCGGCATCCGCGTCGGCTCGCCCGCGGGTACGACGCGCGGGTTCGGCCCGGCGGAATTCCGCGAGATCGGCAACATGGTCGCCGACGTGCTGGACGGCCTCGCGAAAAAGGGCGAGCATGGGGACCCGGAAGTCGAGGCGGACGTTCGGACGCGTGTTCGTGCACTGTGCGCGCGCTTCCCGATCTATCAAGGATAAACAGCATGTCGAAGTTCGACGACGTCCAGAACGACATCAAGGCGACCCCCGGCCTCGGCAAGAGCATGGCCAAGTGGAGCGCACTCGGCGCGGTCGTGGCAATCCCGGTGCCGGTGATCGGCCCGATCTTCGGCGCACTCGCGGGCGCGGGCTACGCGTACTACAAGGGCAAGAAGAAGGTCTGAATGCGCTGCCCCTTCTGCGGACATGAAGACAGCCAGGTAAAGGACAGCCGCCCCACCGAAGACGGGGCGGCGATCCGACGCCGGCGCCAGTGCGAAGGGTGTGCCGCGCGTTTCACGACGTTCGAGCGGATCCAGCTGCGTGAGCTGTTCGTGTTGAAGAGCGAGGGCAGGCGCGAGCCGTTCGACCGGGAGAAGCTGCTCAGGTCGTTGTCGATCGCCACGCGGAAGCGGGCGATCGAGGCTGGGCGGATCGAGAAGCTGGTGAGTGGGATCCAGCGTCGACTGGAGACGCTGGGCGAGAACGACGTCACGTCGAAGCGGATCGGCGAGATGGTGATGGATGGGCTCAAGGGGCTCGATTCGGTCGCGTATATTCGGTTTGCTAGCGTTTATCGGGACTTCAGCGAGGCGAAGGACTTCGAGGCTTTTGCCGGGAGTGTCGAGGAGGTCGGGCGGGCTGAGTAATTCGCGCTCCCTTATTTGTCCTTCGATACGCGCTCTCGACTTCGCTCGATCGCTACTCGGGACGAACGGTTTGGGGAGTGGATCAGGGGCGGTGAATTGGGGTGATGCCCCATGCTCATCGGCACATCCGTGCCCCTCACATTCCATTGCAAAATAAGGCCCGCCACCCCCATTCCGTTCGTCCCGAGTAGACGTCGAGCTTGTCGAGACGGCGTATCGAGGGATAAGCCCCACCCATGACATTCTGGGCCTATGTGGTGCGCTGCGCCGACGACAGTTATTACACCGGACATACCGACGATCTTGAGCGGAGGATCGGCCAGCATAACCTTGGCGAGATTGCGGGCTACACGCAGACGCGACGCCCGGTGACGCTGATGTGGAGCCAGGAATTTCCTTCGCGGCAGGAAGCTCTGGCGGCCGAGTTCCAGGTAAAGGACTGGTCGCGGAAGAAGAAGGAAGCGCTGTTCCGCGACGACTGGGCGGCGGTCTCTGCGGCGGCGCGGAAGCCTGAGCATTCCGAACCAGTCCCTCGATACGAGGTTTCGACAAGCTCGACCTCTACTCGGGACGAACGGGATGAGGAGAGCGAGCAGGCTGGTATGGGCGAGGAAGCGACGGTCGGCGCCTCAACCCCACTCCCCGTCATAATCCTCGTCCGCCCCCAACTCGGCGAGAACATAGGCAAGGCCGCGCGGGCCATGCTCAACTTCGGGCTCACCGAAATGCGCCTCGTCTCCCCGAGAGACGGCTGGCCCAACCCCTCCGCCGGCCCCGCCGCCAGCGGCGCCGACATCGTCCTCCAGAACGCGAAGGTCTACGACAGCGTCGCCGCCGCTACCGCCGACTGCGCGCAGGTGTACGCCACCACCGTCCGCAAGCGTGGTGTCACCAAGCCCGTCGTCACCCCCGAACAGGCGTCGACAGAAATCCACGCCGCCCCCGGCCGCTCCGCGATTCTGTTCGGGCCCGAGCGCTCGGGTCTCGAAACCGACGACGTGGCGGTCGCGCGGACGATCATCACTGTGCCGATCAATCCGGAGTTCGGATCGCTCAACCTCGCCCAGGCGGTGATCCTGGTCGCCTATGAATGGTCGAAGGGGCTCACCGCCGAGCGCGAGTTGTCGCAGCCGTCGATCAACCCGATCATGCCGCCCGCACCGCAGGAGGAGCTCGACGGGATGATCGGGCAGCTCGATGCGATGCTGATGGCGGCGGGATTCTTCCATCTGCCCGACAAGATGCAGTCGACGCGGCGGACGCTGCGCACGCTGCTGACCAAGCCGGGGTGGTCGAGCCAGGAAATCCGGACTCTCCGCGGGGTGTTGTCGTCGTTGGGGGGAAGAAGCCGCGGGTTTGAAGCCCGACTGAGCGCCTCCGTTCGCCCCTCTTTCCGTTCGCCCTGAGCGAAGTCGAAGGGTGTGCCCCAAGCGAAGGTGCTTCGACTTCGCTCAGCACGAACGGGGGTGGGGTCGGGACGGGGACAGGGGACTCTTGGTGGGGCTAGCGTTTGTCGAACGCCGCCAGTTCATAGGCGATCGACGCTTCGACCAGCGCTTCCCATAGGTCCGCAACCACCGCGTCCGGCACCCCGAGCCTCACCGCCTCGGCGCGCGCATTCTCGATCACCTGCGTCTTCCGTGCCTCGTCCCGCACATGCCCGCGCTCGGGCTTGATGCGTGCGGCGGCGTCCATGTACGCGAACCGCTTGGCGAGCAACGCGACCAACTCTCGGTCGAGCGCGTCGACGCCCGCGCGGACGTCGGTCATGGTCGTGCAGTCTGGGCCGGATAGTATGGTCATGCGCCGCCTCTTGCCGAGACGCTCGCAGCCTGTCCAGCACGACCGCCGAGCTTGACTCGGACGTCCCTCCCGTCTAGGCGCCCGCCTTCGCAATGGCCCCGCACCCCGGTGAAGCGGTGGCCCTGCCCTGTCTCGTACAGCCAGCAGAGCGATACCGGGACAAATCCTGCCTTCCCCGCAAACGTGGGAACCGGTTTTCGGATCGGGAAGGCAGATCACGTTGTTAGCATTTGCCAAGGACTTACTATGTCGAAGCGTCAAAGCGCGAAGTACAAACTCGATCGCCGTATGGGCGAGAACATCTGGGGTCGCCCCAAGTCGCCCGTCAACAAGCGCGAATACGGCCCGGGCCAGCACGGCCAGCGCCGCAAGGGCAAGGTCAGCGACTTCGGTATCCAGCTGCGCGCCAAGCAGAAGCTCAAGGGCTATTACGGCGACGTGACCGAGAAGCAGTTCCGTGCGTGCTACCACGAGGCTGCGCGTCTGAAGGGCGATACCTCGCAGAACCTGATCGGCCTGCTCGAGCAGCGTCTCGACATGATCGTCTACCGCGCCAAGTTCGCGCCGACGATCTTCGCGGCACGCCAGATCGTTTCGCACGGTCACATCCGCGTCAACGGCGTGAAGTGCAACATCGCCTCGCGTCGCTGCTTCGTCGGCGACGAGATCACGCTGGGCACCAAGGCGCAGGAAATGGCGCTGGTCATGGAAGCACAGAGCCTCGCCGAGCGTGAGATCCCCGACTATGTCGCCACCGACGGCGCGGCCAAGGTCACCTTCACGCGCGTTCCGACGCTCGACGAAGTGCCTTACCCCGTCAAGATGGAGCCAAATCTGGTCGTCGAGTTCTACTCGCGCTGATCTTTCGGTATTATCGATACGAGGAAAAGGGCGGTCCCGCGGGGCCGCCCTTTTTCGTTGCGCTACATGCCGAGTGACGTCCGAAGGAATGCATCCGCTTTCGTCAGCATGGTCGTCCGCGCACTTACGTCGTCGAGCTGGTGATCCAGTCCGGCGAACTCGACCAGCTCGACCTTGCCCCCAACCGATTTCAGCCGGCTCGCCATTAGCCGGGATTCACCGATCCCGACGTTGCGGTCCTTGTCGCCGTGGAACAGCAGGACCGGCACCTTGATCTTGTCGGCATTGCGCGCAGGCGAGCCTTCGCGAATGTGTGGGCCCTGCCCGATAAAGGCGTCGACCATCTTGAAGTTGCTATAGTTCCGCGACTCTTCGCGAAGGCTGTCGAGATCGGTGACCGGCGCGATCGCGACGATCGCCTTGAACAGACCCGGATCCACCACCGACGATTGCAGTGCCGCATAGCCGCCATACGACCAGCCGACGATCGCGAGTTTGTCCGGCGTGGCGATGCCCTGCGATACAAGCCAACGGCCCGCATCGTCGACATCGCCGATCGCGGTGCGCCAGGACTGGAAGCCATTCTTCTTGAACCAAGCCGATCCATAGCCCGTCGATCCGCGGAAGTTTGGTTGCAGCACCGCGAACCCGCGCGCCGCAAAGAATTGCGATAGCCAGTCGAAGCCCCACTCGTCCCGATCACCGGGGCCGCCATGTGGCATAACGATCGCCGGCAATCCTTTCCCCGTGCTGCCGGCGGGTAAGGTCAGGTATCCGGGGATCATCGTCCCATCGGCCGCACGGAAGGTAACCGGCTTGACGCTGGCGAGCGTGGTCTTTGCAAGTTGCGGCCGTGCAGGCAGCACTTCCTCCATCTTTCGCGTCGCCCGATCGAGCAGATAGTAGCGACCCGGATCGACGTCGCTGCCCGCGAACAGCAGCAGCTTGCTTTCGTCGCTGCTCGCGTCGACGAACGTGATCAGAGGCTGGCCCGGCAGTGCCTTTCGCAGAGACGCGGCGAGGGCGCGCAACGCTGGGTCGAAGAACTCCGTCTCGCGGCGATCGGTAGCATAGGACGCGCCGACCACGCGCTTCTGTCGCCCGATCCTGATCAACTGGTCGACGTCGACATCGGCTCGAGCAAGGACGACCTCGCGCTTCAAGCTGCCGTCCAGCGCGATTTTATAGAGTGCGGTCCGGCCGTCCTTATCGTCGAAACCATATGCGACGTTAAGGAGAGAATCGACGGCATAGGGATTGAAGCCCGTATCTCCACCTCCGCCGATCGTCAGGCGGCCGAGTGGTTGCCAACCACGGTCGCCGGGTTTTCGATACGAATAGCTGATAGTGGCGGTATCGTATCCGATACCGGTCTTGGCACGCGTTCCGACGATCCGCACGACACCTTGGCCATCGCTGATATATTCGACCGCACCGCCACGCGGCTGTTCGATCGTTCGACGGGCGAGCGTGACGGTATCGATCCGTTCCACACCCAGGCCGTCGGTCTCGTTCGCCAGATGAGTTCCGGTCGTGACCTCGGGTACGAACTTGCGCGTCATCAGCACCGATCCGGCCGCGCCGTCGGCAGTCCAGTCGATCACGGTGCCGCCGTCCTGCATGACGTCCAGCGCGCGGGCGTTATCGGATGCGGTCAATATCTTCATCTTGCCGCCGTCGCTATCGAGCGCGATCGCGCGGCTGAAACCCAGTATGTTGTAGCCATCGTCGGCTACGGTGACCATCTGACAGACCAGTCGGGTCGTGGTCGACCAATGGCAATCGGCGAGATGATCGGGGTTTCCCGATGCGGTCAGGATCGTCCTCGGATTGCCGCCCGCGACGAGATCGGCAATCTGAAGCGCTTCGCCGCGGCCGTTCGTGGGCACGACCAGCGCGACGTGCGTGCCGTCCGGCGACAGGCTGATCTGTCGGATGGCTTCACGAGCGCCGAAGGCGGCTGCGGTCGGTCCGACGGGGTCGGGGGCTGCCTGCGCTGGCGGCATTCCAAATGCCACGCAGACGGCAGCACTCGCACGAATTGCAAATCGTAACCGCATCGCCGTTTCCCCCAATGTCCCCTTTGGGTATCCTATCGACGCCGGGCAGCACGGCAAGAGCAGCGGCGCTTGCGCGGTATCGGGCGCACTGCCAAAACGCGTATGACTTAACGGGGATATGTAGATGCGCGCTGCCATTTTGCCTTTGCTGCTGCTCGGGACCGCCGCGTCCGCGCAGACCACCCCTGCGATCTCGGTGGAGACGTTGAAGACCGTCACGCAGGTGCTGTCGTCGGACGCGTATGAAGGCCGCGCGCCGACTACGCCTGCGGAGGCGAAGACGGTCGCGTACATCGTCGAGCGGATGAAGGCGGCGGGGCTGAAGCCGGGCAACAAGGGGTCTTGGACGCAGGACGTGCCGATGGTGGAGATCACCGCCGGCAACGTCGCGCCGTTCACCTTCACCGGCGGCAAGGCGCCCGTCAGTCTTGCCTATCGCACCGACATGGTTGCGGGGACGTACCGCGTGGCGCCCAAGTCTGCGGTGGCGAATAGCGACGTGGTGTTCGTCGGCTACGGCATCACCGCGCCCGAGAAGGGCTGGGACGATTATGCCGGCACCGACGTGAAGGGGAAGACCGTGGTCATCCTCATCAACGACGCGGACTGGCAGACGATGTCGCGCGAGGGGCCGTTCGAGGGCCGCGCGATGACGTGGTACGGGCGCTGGCCGTACAAGTTCGAGAATGCGGCGAAGCACGGCGCGGCGGCGGCGATCATCGTCCACGATACCGAGCCGGCGGCGTATCCGTGGGCGGTGGTGCAGTCGTCCTGGACCGGGCCGCAGCTCGAGCTGGACGAGAAGGGCGATCATCTCGACCAGTCGCAGATCGTCGGCTGGATGCAGAAGCCGGCGGCGGAGCGCGTGTTCGCGAGTGCGGGCAAGGATTACGCAACGTTGGCGGCGGCGGCGAAGGTGAAGGGGTTCAAGGCGGTGCCGCTCGGGCTGAAGTTCGGTGGAGGGTTCGACAACACAATCAAACGGCAGGCGTCGAAGAACGTCATCGGCGTGCTGCCGGGGACGGCAGCGCCGAACGATTATGTGATGTATTCGGCGCACTGGGATCATCTCGGGCGCTGCGACGCCGTCGATGGCGATGACATCTGCAACGGCGCCTTGGACAACGCGAGTGGGGTCGCCGGGCTCGTTGCCTTAGCCGAGGCTCAGGTCAAGGCGGGGCCGGCCAAGCGCTCGATCGCGTTCCTGGCGGTGACGGCGGAAGAGTCCGGGCTGCTCGGGTCGCGCTATTATGCCGAGCATCCGATCTATCCGCTCGCGCATACCGTCGGCGGGGTGAACATGGACGTGCTCAACGTCGACGGCCGCTCGAAGGACTTCGTGCTGACCGGCGCGGGGAAATCCGAGATCGAGGATCTGGTGAAGCCGTTCGTTGCTGCGGAGGGCCGCGTGATCGGTGTCGAGGCGAACCCGGAACGCGGCGGCTATTACCGCTCCGACCATTTCAGTTTTGCCAAGCTGGGCGTGCCGATGCTCGATGGCGGCAGCGGCGAGGACCTTGTCGTTGGCGGCACCGCGGCGGGACATGCCGCGCGCGAGGATTATGTCGCGCACCGGTATCACAAGCCCGCGGACGAATATGACGCCAAGTGGGACTGGTCGGGCGCGGTCGAGGACCTGACGATCTATTACGGGCTCGGGCGCAAGCTCGCGGACGATACCAGTCTGTGGCCGAACTGGTATAAGACCGCCGAATTCCGCGGCATTCGTGACCGCGATCGCGCAGGAGCCAAGTAAGTGACCACGACCGTCTCTACCCCCCGCCGAATGGGCGCACCACAAGGCCGTCTGGATCGGCTTTCCGAGCCATGCGGACCTGTGGCTGGAGGATCTGGAGCCCGCGCGGGACGAGGTCGTTGCGTTTGCCAGGGCGGTCCACGCCGAGGGTCGGGGCGAGACGGTGATCCTGGTCGCGGCGGACGTCGGCTCGGCAACCACCGCCAAGCGGCTCGCGCCATTCGCGCAGGTGGTGGTCGAGCCGTTCGGCGATATCTGGCTGCGTGATACCGCCCCGATCATCGTCGGCGATGGCAGCGCGCGGGACTTCCGGTTCAATGGCTGGGGCGGGAAGTACGACTTGCCCGGCGATGATACGATCGGGCAGCGGCTGGCGGAGAGCCGCCACAAGCGGGTCGAGGCGTGCGACTGGGTGCTCGAGGGCGGCGCAATCGATGGCGATGGTACCGGGACAATGGTGACGACGCAGCAGTGCCTGCTCAACCGCAACCGCAATCCGTCGCTGAGCAAGGCGGAGATCGAGGCGCGGCTGGCGTCGGATCTTGGCTACACTCGCGTGGTGTGGCTGGGCGACGGGCTGGTCAACGATCATACCGATGGGCATGTCGACAACCTCGCGCGGTTCGTCGGTGAGGGTCGCGTGGCGATCCCCAAGGCGACCGACAACGATCCGAACTGGCAGGTGTACCAGAACGCCGCGCGCGATGCGGCGGCGGCGGGGCTGGAGGTTGTGAAGATCCCGTCGCCGGGGCGCGTGCTGCGCGACGAGGAGGTCGTGCCGGCGAGCTACATGAACTTCTATATCGGCAACGCCGCGGTGGTGGTGCCGTTGTACGGGGCCGAGAACGACCAGGCGGCGGTGGTGGCGATCCAGGCGCTGTTTCCGGACCGTGATGTTGTAGGACAGCGTGCGGACCATATTTTGACGGGGGGCGGGAGCTTCCACTGCATCTCGCAGCAGATTCCGGGGTAGGTCCCCTGCAGCCGTTGGTCCTGAGTAGCCGTCGAGTAGCTCCGTAAGGAGCGTATCGAGACGGCGTATCGAAGGACAGGTTGTCGCGCGGAACCTGTACCTCGATACGAGCCCTCGATACACCCAAGCGGGGCTACTCGGTCTCTACTCGGCACGAACGGTATGGGGGTGCCGTGTTTGTCCCGTACCCTAAACCAATCACCACCCCGGCGAAGGCCGGGGCCCAATTGGGGGACGTAGCCAACGGAGGACCGTCCTTCGTTACGCCAACCTTTCCAATTGGGCCCCGGCCTTCGCCGGGGTGGTACTATGAGAGCGGGTTCAGCGGCTCCAGCGGGCCCAGATTGCTGTGGGGAGGGTCAGGCCCCGCGCTTCTTCGCGGACGCCGAGTTCGCCGGCTTCGACCTTGCCCGGCAGATCCGCGAACACCTGATTCAGCAACTCCCCGATCGCCAGCGCCGACATCCGCACCGCATAGACCGTCAGGAACAGGAACCGCGAGTTCTCGTCGAGTAGCTTGCGGCAGTCGGCGATGAGTTTGGGAAGGTCCTCTTCGAGCCGCCAGACCTCGCCCTCCGGCCCACGCCCGTATTTCGGCGGATCGAGCAGGATCCCATCATATCGCCGCCCGCGCCGCACCTCGCGCGCGACGAACTTCGCCGCGTCGTCGGTCATCCAGCGGATCGGCGCATCGGCCATGCCCGACAGTTTCGCGTTGGCCTTGGCCGCCTCGACCGACTTCTTCGACGCATCGACGTGCACCATGCGGACGCCCTTGGTCGCCATCGCTAGCGTGCCGACGCCGGTATAGCCGAACAGGTTCATGCATTCGGGCGAATCGAGCCCCGCGACGCGCTCGCGCATCCAGCTCCACACCGGCGCCATGTCGGGGAAGAAGCCGAGGTGGCGGAACGGGGTGGTTTGCGCAGTGTACGACACCTCGTTCCACTTGAGCGTCCAGCCTTCGCGGGGGACGGGTTCGGAGAATTCCCAACGGCCGCCGCCGTCTTCGTCCGAGCCGGGGACGAATTCGCCCTGCGCCTGCCAGTCGGTCGAGGCGGGCGCCCACATCGCCTGCGGCTCGGGACGGATGAAGCGGAAACGGCCATAGCGTTCGAGCTTCTTGCCGTGGCCTGAGTCGATCAGGCCGTAATCCGCCCAGGGTTCGCCGATGAGGGTTTCCAGCTTCATGCCGACGGCTTCGCGCGCTCGGTGATGTAGGCGGTGATCGCCTCGAAGGTCGCAGGCAGCGTGGCGTAGCGCTCCTCGCGGTCGAACAGGTCGCCAACGCGGGTGGGCAGCGAGGGACGGACGCCGGTAGCACGCTCGACCGCGTCGCCGAACTTGGCCGGATGCGCGGTGGCCAAGGTCACGATCGGTACGCCGACGGGGACTTCGGTGCGCAGGGCTGCGGCTAGGCCGATCGCGGTGTGCGGGTCGATCACTTGGCCCGCGTGCTCGTGCGCCCAGCGCATCGCCAGTGTCATGTCGTCTAGGTCGATGCGTTCGCTCTGGAAGAGGGCCGAGGCGCCCTGTGACTGTGCGTTGGTCAGGCGCATGGCCCCGGAGGATTCGAAGCCGGCCATCTGTTCGGCCAGCGCTGCGCCATCGCGGTCGCCGAGGTCGAACAACAGGCGTTCGAAGTTCGAGCTGACCTGGATGTCCATCGACGGGGTCGGGGTCTGCTGCACCCCCCTTCGAATAGTCGCCGGTGCTGAGCGCGCGGTGGAGGATGTCGTTGACGTTGGTCGCGACCACCAGCTTGGCGACGGGAAGCCCCATCTTCGCCGCAACGTAGCCGGCGAAGACATCGCCGAAATTGCCAGTCGGGACCGCGAACGCGACCTCGCGATCGGGCGCGCCGAGGCGGACGGCGGCGTAGAAGAAATACACCACCTGCGCCATCAGCCGGGCCCAGTTGATAGAATTGACCGCGGACAGCGCGAACTTGGTCGAGAAGGCGCGGTCGTTGAACATCGCCTTCACGAGCGCCTGCGCATCGTCGAAGCTGCCCTCGATCGCGATGTTGTAGACGTTGGGGCTCAGCACCGTGGTCATCTGGCGGCGCTGGACGTCGGAGATGCGGCCGACCGGGTGGAGCATGAAGATGTCGATCCCCTCGCGCCCCGCGACCGCGTCGATCGCCGCCGAGCCGGTGTCGCCGCTGGTCGCGCCGACGATCGTCAGGCGCTTGTCGGTGCCGGCGAGGAAGCGTTCGAAGAAGAGGCCAAGCAGCTGGAGCGCGACGTCCTTGAACGCGAGCGTCGGGCCGTGGAAGAGCTCGAGCAGCCACTGGTCGTGGTCGAGCTGCACGAGCGGAACGACTGCGGCGTGCGAGAAGCGACCGTATGCCTGTTCGCAGAGCGCCTTCAGTTCCTCGCGCGTCATCGCGTCGCCGACGAACGGGGCCATCACCGCGACGGCGGTGTCGACGTAGGATAGCCCCGCGAGCGCGGCAATCTCGTCGCGGGTCATCGTCGGCCACGCGTCGGGGAGGTAGAGGCCGCCATCGGAGGCGAGACCGGCGAGCGTTGCCGCTTCGAAATCGAGGATGGGCGCCGAGCCGCGGGTGCTGATGTAACGCATGGCCAAGCGGTTAGCGAATGGGCGGGGAGGCGACAAGCTGCCCGCACCGCTCGTTTTCCTGCGAACGCAGGAATCCAGGGTTACGAAGGAATGCGCGCGGTACCCTGCGCTCCTGCGTTCGCAGGAGAACGGCTAGCGTGGCCGGCGGCGCAGCGCGAGCGTGTAGATGATCGCGGCGATGGCGGCGAAGAAGAACCATTGGCCGGCGTAGGCGAGGTGGTTGTTCGGCACCGACGCGATGTCGGGCCTGCCGTTGGGGTTGAGGCCGGGCCCCGTAATATTAGACGGCGGGGTGTCCGCGACAAGCATCAGGCGCTGCGGGGTGTGATCGAACAGCGATCCGATCAGCGAACGGCCGTCGGGCGCGTGGCTGATGTAGCCGGAGACTTCGCCGCCGGTCCACGCGATCTTGGCCATCGGATCGCGCGTGGTGCCGAGCTGGACGATCATGCCGGGGCCCCTCCGCGCCGGTGCGGCACTCGGCGATTGCGCGGAAGCCGGATTTGCCGGCGCCGGCGAGCTTGATGGCGGTCGGCTGGAGGCAGAGGCCCGAGGCGCGGCGGAAGAGCAGCGTTTCGTCGGGGATGCGCGGGAAAGCCATTGGCGGCTTGGCGGGGTTGGCGGCGAGCTGGGCGAGGAACGCCTCCTTTTTCGGGAGGCGGTCGAGGAGTTGCCACAGGCTGAGGCCGATCATCGCCGCGATCGCGAGCGTGACGAGGATGGTCGGGATCACGGGGATGCGTCGTGCAGGTCGGGTCACTGGTCGATTCGGCCTTCGCGGGCTGCGTTGCGGTATTCGGCGGACATGAGCGCGCCCTTGGCTGCTCGGAGCGATAGGACGACCCCGCCGGCGGTGAAGGGGATCCAGATCAGCATGTGCAGCCAGAGCGGCGGATGGACTTTGAGTTCGAGCGTGATCGCGAGGGCGACTACAAGCGCGCCGAGGATCAGGGTGAGGAACGCGGCGGGGCCGTCGCCGACGTTGAACTTGCTGAAGTCGAGCCCGCAGTTCGGACAGCGATCGGCGAAGTTGGACCATTTGGCGAAGAGCGTGGGCTTGCCGCAACGGGGGGCATAGGCCTTCGAGCGCGACCTGCGCGATCGTGGGGGCGGTGGCGAGGGGGGTATTGGTCTTCGGTCACGCCGTCAGTTCCTCCATACCTTGTATCCCCGCGAAGGCGGGGATCCAGACTGGGCTCCCGCCTTCGCGGGAGAACAAGGTTGGAGTGCGAGCGTCGACTTGCAGCAGTGCCTTACCAGCAAACGCCACCCCGGCGGAGGCCGGGGCCCAGTTGGGGGGACGGTTCTAACCGAGGACAGCGCTTCGTTACTGCGACCTTGCCAACTGGGCCCCGGCCTTCGCCGGGGTGGTGCCTGCCGGGGTGGTGGCTCACCCCAAAACTAGCAAAGCTCAACCGCCGTGGACGGGGGCGCCCCAGCCGCCCCAGACGTAGACGGTGACGAACAGGAACAGCCACACGACGTCGACGAAATGCCAGTACCACGCTGCCGCTTCGAAGCCGAAGTGCTGGCGCGGGGTGAAGTCGCCGCGATAGGCGCGGACCAGACAGACGATCAGGAAGATCGTGCCGATCAGCACGTGGAAGCCGTGGAAGCCCGTCGCCATGAAGAACGACGCGCCGTAGTTGATCCCCTTGAACGGGAATGGTGCGTGGGCATACTCGTACGCCTGGATCGAGCTGAACAGCACGCCGAGGATTACCGTCAGCCACAGGCCCTTGAGCACGCCGTCGCGGTTGCCGACGCCGATCAGGCCCCACAGCCCGGTCTTCTCGCCGCCGCGCTGGTTGTGGATCAAAGCATGATGTGCCCACGTCACGGTGGTGCCCGACGTCAGCAGGATCAGCGTGTTGAGCAGCGGCAGTTCGAACGGGTTGATGACCGTCAGGCCCTTGGGCGGCCACTGCGCGACGATCGCCGCGCCGCCTTCGACCGCCCGCGTGACCGTGCCGTCGGCGAAGGTCATCGCGGTCGGGAACAGCGAGAAGTCGAAGAACGCCCAGAACCAGCCGACGAAGAACATCACTTCGGAGGCGATGAACAGGATCATGCCATAGCGGAAATGGAGCTGGACGACGGGGGTGTGGTCGCCCGCGTGAGCTTCCTTGATGACCTGCGCCCACCAGCTGTAGAAGGTGAAGAGCAGCCCGGTCAGGCCGATGAAGAAGATCCAGCCGCCGCCATTGGGCTTGTCGATATGGCCGCCGTGCATCCACATGATGCCGCCGACCGCCATGATCAGCGCCGAGAACGAGCCGACCAGCGGCCAGATGCTCGGCGGCAGGATGTGGTAATCATGGTTCTTGGCGCCGGCCATCGGTACTCCCCTATTTTCTTTGGCGACGTTCTAGCTGGCTGTTTTCGCAGAATCCACCGGGTAAAACGTATAGCTGAGCGTGATCGTCTGGATATCGGCCGCATCCGGGTCGGTCAGGATCTTCGGATCGACGAAGAAGATCACCGGCATCCGCGCGGTCTCGCCGGGCTTGAGCGTCTGCTGCGTGAAGCAGAAACACTGGATCTTGGTGAAATACTTGCCGGCCTGCGCGGGCTGGACGTTGAACGTCGCGGTGCCGGTGAGCGGCTTGTTCGACGTGTTCGTCGCGGTGAAGAACGCCATGTCGCGCGCGCCGACGTCGATCGTGTCGGAGCGATTCTCGGGCACGAACTTCCACGGGAGTTTCGGGCTGACGTTCGTGTCGAAGTCGACGGTGATCTTGTGGTCGACCGCACCGGGCGCTGCGAGCCCGCGGTTGGTAGTGCCATTGAGCCCGGTGGCCGCGCAGAACAGCCGGTAGAGCGGCACGCTGGCCCAGGCGAGCCCGGTCATGAAGCAGATGAAGAGCACCGCGAGCGCCGCGGTGCGATTGGTACGCGACATGGCCTTCCAGCCGGCCATCAGTGCGGCATCCCCGCGCGGATCTTGGCGATCGAGATCGCGAAGACGAGAATGACGAACGCACCGAGCAGGATGGCCATCACGCGCGCTCGACCGCGCTGGCGGCTGCGGATGAGATCTTCCTCGCGGATGGGATCGGGCAGGCTCATGCGAACCACCGGTCGACGACCAGCGCGCCGAACATCACGAACAGATACAGGATCGAGTATTTGAACAAGGCCTTCTCCGGCTTCATCAGGTCGTCGGCATGCGTGGTGCGCTTCGCAACGCGGACGGAGAGCAGCGCGAACCAGCCGGTGAGCAGGACGGCCGCGATGCCGTAGATCGGCCCGGTCAGCCCGAGTGGCCAGGGCAGGATCGCGACCGCCGCCATCGGGATCGTGTAGAGCCCGATCTGCGTCCGCGTGGTGCGCTCGCCCGACACGACCGGGAGCATCGGCACGCCCGCGGCGGCGTAATCGCTCTTCATGAACAGCGCGAGTGCCCAGAAATGCGGCGGCGTCCAGAGGAACACGAACAGGAACAGCAGGACGGGGAGCAGCGCGATGTCACCGGTCGCGGCGGCCCAACCAATCAGTGGCGGGAACGCGCCCGCTGCCCCACCGATGACGATGTTCTGCGGCGTGCGGCGCTTCAGCCAGACGGTGTAGACGAGGACGTAGAACAGGATCGAGACGGTCAGGATCGCGGCGGCGACGATGTTCACCGCGACGCCCATGAACAGCACCGAGAACGCGCCGAGCCCGACGCCGAAATGGAGTGCCGCCTGACGGTCCATCCGGCCATCGGGCAGTGGGCGCTTCTGGGTGCGACGCATGACCGCGTCGATGTCCGACTCGTACCATTGGTTGAGTGCTCCCGCTGCCCCGGCGCCGAGCGCGATGCAGAGGATCGCGGTGAAGCCGATCACCGGATGCACCGAGGTTGGCGCGGCAAGCATGCCGCATAGCCCGGTGAAGACGACGAGCGTCATCACGCGCGGCTTGGTGAGCGCCAGGAAATCGCGCCAATGCGCCGGTGGCAGAAGGGGGGTGGCGGGAGTCATGGTTCGGGTACGCTATACGCGGTTGAAGGCATTGGGGAAAGCGGTGCGTGACCGCCTGCGGAACGGGATCTTCCGACTTCGGGGTGAGGTGTCAGCAGTCGTCCCTCGCATGACACGAAGTACAACAGGGTTCTCCAAAATTGATCAGTCTCCGGTGTTCCACTATTCGCCATAGTGTTGAAGAACAGCCGAAGTCATGACATCCCTCGAGCGTATTGAGTCTTAGATCGGTACGGCCGGGGGGTGGGGTGATGAAAAGAACAGGAGCGGTAATCGCGGTCAGCTTGGTTTTGGCCGGATGCAGTATCGGGGCAGGACGTTCTTCGCATCTGGTTGAAGCGGTTCCACCGCCTGCACCTCCGTCCCCGCCACCACCGCCCGAGCCGGTCGCGTGGTCGCCGCCGCCGGCACCTGGGCCGCCCGCCTCTGAACCGATACGGACCACGCCGTCGAAATCGGGGCTGGACCCGAAGCCGGTACATACGCCGCTTCGCGCGACAGGTGGATACACCATTGGCGAGGGCCGACAGGGTAGGGTGAAGGGCCGGAACGCATCCTACATGAGTTGGCGTTCGATTGATGTCGACGGTTCGGAATCGATCAATACTCTTACCCCGAAAAGCGAATATTGAGCATTGGCGGGCAGCGTGATGACCATCGAGGCATGCAGGACATATGGGGGATCGGCCCGACTCCGTACCCGGCAAGGGCAGTCTGTCCGCTCCATCGTCCCTGTATCGTGGGCAAGCCGGGACTGTCCGCTTTGCTGTCGTGGCCGATGTCGCTGGAGGGAGTAACGACGCGAGCGTGCTCGTCGAAGCGACTGATGCGAACACCGTGGTCGTCAAGAACGTCAGATTCGGAACGATCATGGAAGCGCAGCTCTATGGGGAGGGATTCAAGATCACGCCAGCCGGCGCTGTGAGGATCGATGCCGAGGAAACCGGAGAAGCCTTGTGGCAGTGGACGATCGTTCCGGTACGCGCGACGCGTCATATACTGCGGATTCAGGGTTGGGTGCTGCGCAAGAATACCGAGGGCAAACTGGTGCGGGCACGGCCCATTCATCACCCGGCCATCGCCGTAGACGTGCCGATACGCTGGTTTCCCGAATGGGTGCACGACCTGATGGACGATTCGCTGATGTGGTTTGCCGATGGGGCGAACTGGCTAAAGGCGTTGAGCGGGCTCGTGGCGGCGCTTGCCGTATTGTGGGCTGCTTTACGCGCGTTTCGCGGGGGTCGGGAAGGGCGTGGTGATTTCAAGCCTGCGGGAAGGTGATCGAACTGACCGGATTCGGAAACAAAACGCCCCGGGTTTCCCCGAGGCGTCTTTCGTTCTTGGCTGGCCCTGAAACGGGAGCAAGTCTCATGTCGTCGGACGCGGCATTGCCGCGCCGGCCTGGCGGGGCCTGAGGGCCCTGATCCGCCTTAATCGATCCGCGGCAACGTCTCGAACTGGTGGTACGGCGGTGGCGAGGAGATCGTCCACTCCAGCGTCGTCGCGCCGTCGCCCCAGGGGTTGTCGCCCGCCGGCTTGCCCGCGAGCAGCGACCAGATCAGGTTGACGAAGAACACCACCATGCCCGCGGCCATGATCATGTAGCCGACCGAGGCGACCGTGTTCCAATGCTCGTACTGCGGCGTGTAGTCCGGGATGCGGCGCGGCATGCCCTGGAGACCCAGGAAATGCATCGGGAAGAACATCACGTTCACGCCGACGAAGAACACCCAGAAGTGCAACTGGCCGAGGAACTCGTTGTACATCTTGCCGGTCATCTTCGGGAACCAGTAGTAGAACCCGGCGAACAGCGAGAAGACCGCACCCAGCGACAGCACGTAGTGGAAATGCGCCACCACGTAGTAGGTGTCCTGCATATAATCGTCGATGCCGCCGTTGGCGAGCACGACGCCCGTCACACCGCCGACAGTGAACATAAAGATGAAGCCGATCGACCACACCATCGGCGTCTTGAAGGTCAGCGAACCACCCCACATCGTCGCGATCCACGAGAAGATCTTGATGCCGGTCGGCACCGCGATGACCATCGTCGCCGCGGTGAAGTACATCTTGGTGTTCACGCTGAGGCCGGTGGTGAACATGTGGTGCGCCCACACGACGAACCCGACCACGCCGATCGCGACCATCGCGTACGCCATGCCGAGGTAACCGAAGACCGGCTTGCGGCTGAACGTCGAGATGATCTGGCTGACGATGCCGAAGCCCGGCAGGATCATGATGTAGACTTCGGGATGGCCGAAGAACCAGAACAGATGCTGGTACAGGACGGGATCGCCGCCGCCGGCCGGATCGAAGAAGGTCGTGCCGAAGTTGCGATCGGTCAGCAGCATCGTGATTGCGGCTGCGAGAACCGGCAACGCCAGCAGCAGCAGGAACGCGGTGACGAGCATCGACCACACGAACAGCGGCATCTTGTGCAGCGTCATGCCCGGCGCACGCATGTTGAAGATCGTCGTGATGAAGTTGATCGCGCCGAGGATCGACGACGCACCGGCCAGATGGAGCGCGAGGATCGCCATGTCGGTCGACGGCCCGGGCTCGCCATAGGTCGAGAGCGGGGCGTAGAGCGTCCAGCCGTTACCCGCGCCACCGAAGAACGGCGACGCCAGCAGCAGCGTGAAGGCGGGGATCAGTAGCCAGAACGACACGTTGTTCATGCGCGGGAACGCCATGTCCGGCGCGCCGATCATGATCGGCACGAACCAGTTGCCGAAGCCACCGACCATCGCCGGCATGACCATGAAGAACACCATGATCAGGCCGTGCGCGGTGATCAGCACGTTCCAGAGATGGAGCGATTCGTCGAGGCTGGCGGGACCGCCGTGGAGCATGCTCGCCCAGCCCTGCAGGTACTGGATCCCGGGATGCGCGAGTTCGGCGCGCATGAGGCCCGAGACCGAGCCGCCGATGATCCCCGCGACGATCGCGAAGATCAGGTACAGCGTGCCGATGTCCTTGTGGTTGGTCGACATGAACCAACGCGCAAAGAAACCCGGCTTGTGATCGGTATCATGATGGTCGTGCGCTTCGTGGGACACGAAGGCCGACGGGGTGAGAGCGGTGTCGGTCATCTTACTGTCCCGCGTTGCCGGCGCCGGCCGGATTTGAGGTCGCGCCCTGCGTCGTCGCGGGGGCTGTAGTTGTCACGTTCTCGACCGGGCCGGTGGCGTTGGCGGTTTCCGCGGCCTCCTCGACCTTCGCCGCGGAGCCATCGGCGCCGGGCTGCGGGATGACCTTGTCGGACGCCTTGCCGGGAGTCGGCATCGTGCCGCCCTTGGCCTTAACCCACGCTGCGTATTCGGCGGGCGGAACCGCCTCGACCGCGATGGGCATATAGCCGTGGCGCGCGCCGCAGAGCTCCGAGCACTGGCCGAAATACAGGCCGGGCTTTTCGATCGTGAAGCTGGTCTCGTTCAGGCGACCTGGGATCGCGTCGAGCTTGATCCAGAACGCTGGGACAGCCCAACTGTGGATCACGTCGTTCGACGTCGTGATCAGGCGGATCGGCACGCCGACCGGGAGGACGATGCGGTTGTCGGTGGCGAGCAGCTTGGGGCCGTCGGCATCGGTGCGCGGACGCTCGCCGGCGGCGACGTCAGCCTTTTCCTTCAGCATGTTGGCGGTGATCTCGAAGCCGCCATTGTCCGGATACTGGTAGGTCCAATACCATTGGTTGCCGATCGCCTTAAGCGTGACGGCGCCCGACGGGGCCGGCTTGAACTGGGCTTGCAGCAGGCCGATCGAGGGGACTGCGATCAGCACGAGGATCACGACCGGTGCTAGCGTCCAGAGGATCTCGATCGCGGTGTTGTGGCTGGTCTTCGACGCGACCGGGTTGCGCGCCTTGCGGTAGCGGAACGACACCCAGAACAGGAGCGCGAGGACGAATAGCGAGATGATCGTGATCGTCGGCACCAGGATCGAATTGTGCATCCAGTGCGCGAACTGGCCGTTCTTGGTCACCTGAGGCTGGAGCCCGAACAGGCCATCCGTGGGCTGGCCGATCATCGGCTTGACCGTCATCGCGGGCGCACCGTCCATCGCGAGCTCGGGGCTGGACGGGTTGGCGGTCGAGGTCGCAGCGGCGGTGGTAGGTGCGGTGTTCGACACGCCTCCCGGTGCCGCGGCAGCCTGCGGTGTGGACGTGGCTGCTGGCGTCGTGCTCGCAGGCTGGGCCGCATGCCCGGCGACTCCACCGAGACTCGCCAGTGCGAGCCCCGCTGCCATCGCAAATCCTCTCATCCCCATCTTGCGCATCGTTATTCTTGACCCCGGTTTATAGCGAACCCGATATCACGGACGCGCGGATGTCTGCTTATGATTTGGGAAGAGCTATACCCAGCGGGGGGCTCGCCTCAAGCCTTGTCTGGCATGAGCCCTTCAGGCGCCCGCACTAACCCCCCGTCATCCTGACGAAAGTCAGGATCCAGGATCACGAACGCCGTCCCCTGCGGTTATGGGTCCTGACTTTCGTCAGGATGACGGTGGGCCGCCGGTTCTCGTTGCACGTGGTTTCGTGCGCTCGTATCAGCGCGGGCAGACCATTTGGAGCGATGACCCGCGATGACCGAAGACGACGTGCTCGCCGAATTCCGCGCTGCCGAAGCGTTGCTCGAAGGGCATTTCATCCTGTCCTCCGGCCTGCGCAGTTCGCGCTACCTGCAATGCGCGCGGGTGTTGATGGACCCCGCGCGCGGCGCTCGGCTGTCGAAAGCGCTCGTCGCGTCGATCCCGTCGGAGTTGCGGGCGCAGATCGATATCGTCGTCTCGCCGGCGATGGGCGGCGTGATCGCGGGTCACGAAATGGGCCGCGCGCTGGGTGTGGAGGCGGTATTCCTCGAACGCCCCGACGGCGTGTTCGAATTGCGCCGCGGGTTCCGGCTCGCACCCGGCCAGCGCGTGCTGATGATGGAGGACGTCGTCACCACCGGGCTGTCGTCGCGCGAGGCGATCGCGGCGATCGGGCGCGCGGGCGGCGTGACCGTGGCGGCGGCGGCCTTTGGTCGATCGCTCGAACGGGACGGCGGACTTGGGCGTGCCGTTCTTCCCGCTGATCCGGCTCGACGTGCCGACCTATCCGGCGGATGCGTTGCCGCGCGAACTGGCGGCGATCCCGGCGATCAAGCCCGGCAGCAGGGCGGCAGCATGAGCCGGGACCTGCGTTTAGGCGTCAACATCGATCACGTCGCGACGGTGCGGAATGCGCGGGGGGCGGGGTATCCCGATCCGGTGCGTGCGGCTCTGGTCGCGGCGGCGGCGGGGGGCGGACGGGATCACCGCGCATCTGCGGGAGGATCGCCGGCACATTACGGATGACGACATCGCGCGTCTGTCGGCCGAACTGACGATCCCGCTCAACCTGGAGATGGCGGCGACCGACGAGATGCTCGGCATCGCGCTGCGTCACAAGCCGCACGCCGCGTGCATCGTGCCGGAAAAGCGCGAGGAACTGACCACCGAGGGTGGGCTCGACGTCGCCGGGCATTACGACCGGATGGCGCGGCTGGTCGACGCACTCGCGGGCGCGGGTATCCGCGTTTCACTGTTCATCGAGCCGGACGCGCGCCAGATCGAGGCGGCGGTGCGGCTCAAGGTTCCGGTGGTCGAGCTGCACACCGGGTTGTACGCGGAACTGTCGGGCGAGGCGCGGACGGTGGAACTGCGGCGGCTGACGGATGCGGCGGCGCTGGCGGCGAAGAACGGCATCGAGGTGCATGCGGGACACGGGCTGACCTACGACAACGTCGCACCGATCGCGGCTATCCGGCAGGTTCGGGAGCTGAACATCGGGCATTTCCTCGTCGGTGAGGCGCTGTTCGTCGGGCTTGGCGAGGCGGTTCGGCTGATGCGTGAGGCTATGGATGCGGCGCGGTAGTAAGGCAGTTCTGTTCGCGCAGAGGCGCAGAGGCGCGGAGCAGAAGAGGGGGCTAGCCCGTGGCTGGATTCTCTCGCTTGCTAACTCGATCTTGCCGCTCTTGTGGCCTTCATACTCTCCGCGACTCTGCGCCTCTGCGCGCAAATCTAATTTTGTCTTCCGACTCCAGGCCGTATCATGATCATCGGGCTCGGGTCCGACCTGTGTAATATCGAGCGGATCGCGGCGTCGGTCGAGCGGTTCGGCGAGCGGTTCGAGCAGCGGGTGTTTACCGATGTCGAGCGGGCGAAAGCGGCGCGGCGGCCGTTTACCAAGGCCGGCACGCTGGCGAAGCGGTTCGCGGCCAAGGAGGCGTTTTCGAAGGCGGTCGGGACCGGGTTTCGGGCAGGCGTGTTCATGCGCGATATCGGCGTGGTCAACGCCCCCAGCGGCGCGCCGACGCTGGCGTTGACCGGGGGCGCCAAAGCGAGGCTTGACGCGTTGACCCCCGAAGGCCACGCCGCGCGCGTGCATTTGACAATGACCGATGATCATCCGTGGGCGCAGGCCTTCGTGATCATCGAAGCCATACCTCTGATATCCCCGGACATGCGCCAGGATACGAACCGATGAAGGACGCGGCGTTGGACGGCAACGAGTTCCCCGAAAAGCCCCTCGCGCAGACCCCCTTGCGCAGACCGGCGCGGCCGATACCGCGCCACTGGCCGGCACCACACCGGAAACGACACGCGGCCGCGGCACCGACTGGTGGGGCGAGGTGAAGGGCATATTCTGGCTGATCCTGGTCGTGCTCGGCTTCCACAGCTTCATCGCCAAGCCCTTCTATATCCCCAGCGAATCGATGCTGCCTGGGCTCCGCATCGGCGATCGGCTGGTGGTGACCAAGTTCGCTTATGGCTGGTCGTTCGTGTCGCCGACGATCCCGAACCCGGTCGCGATCTTCAAGGGCGTGGTGCTGCGCCAGCAGGAGGACAGCTGGAGCGTGTCGCTGCCGTTCATCCACGGCCGCCTGTTCGGCTCGCTGCCGACGCGCGGCGACGTGGTGATCGTGACGCCGCCAGGCACGCACAACGACTATATCAAGCGTGTGATCGGGCTGCCGGGCGATAAGCTCGCCGTGCGCGGCGGGATCGTGTTCCTCAACGGCGTCGCGGTGAAGCGCGGCCCGCTCCACGACACGCTGATCCCGGTCGACACCAACAGCCCGTGCAGCGAGATCGACTATCCCGGCGCGCGCGAGACGCTGCCCGACGGGCGCGCGATGTGCCGCCTGCCGACCTATACCGAGACGCTGCCGAACGGTCGCCGCTACGAGACGATCGATCTGGAATCGGACAGCCAGGGCGATAATTTCTCGGAGATCACGATCCCTGCGAACCACGTCTTCCTGATGGGCGACAACCGCGATCGCTCGGCCGACAGCCGGTTCGCGCTGAGCCAGCTCGGTCTCGGCGGACCGGTGCCGTACGAGAATCTCGGCGGTCGTGCGGAGTTCATCACCTTCAGCCTCGACGGCGATGCGACATTCAACCCGCTGAGCTGGTGGGGTTCGCTGCGCCCGGACCGGGCCGGCACCTCCTTGCATCCCGCGAAGGTCAGCTAAGATGGCCGAGACGAAGACCGTCGACGAACTGAGCCCGGTCGAGATGCGCGATCCGTTCCTGCGCAAGGAACTGAAGCGCGCGGCGATCTGGCTCGGGCTCGCCTGCGTGATCGCGCTGCTGATCGTGCTGGTCCAGCCGTTGCTGATCATCTTTGCCGGCGTCGTGTTCGCGGCACTGCTCGATGGAGGCGTGCGGCTGCTCGGGCGGGTGCTGCCGATCGGGCGTGGGTGGCGGTTGCTGATCGTCGTGCTGCTGACGTTCGCGTTCCTCGTCGGGACGTTCATTCTCACTGGCGTGCAGGTCACCGAACAGGTGACGCAGCTGCGCTCGACGCTGGAATCGCAGGCCAATCGCTTCACGGGCTATCTGACGTCGCAGGGGCTGATGCCGGGTGCGTCGGACGTCAACGGGATCGTCAAGCAGGCGCTCGGCTCGGTCGGGCGCGTGACGTCGTGGGTGGGCAGCGCGATCGGCGCGATCACCAGCATGTTCATGATCCTAATTCTTGGACTGTTCATCGCGATGGACCCGAGCACCTATTCGCGCGGGATGCAGTGGATGGTGCCGAGTGATCTTCGCCCCGAGTTCGCCAGGACTTTGGTCAAGATGGGCGCGACGTTGCGGCGGCTATTGGCCGGGCGCCTGCTTGGGATGGCGGTCGAGGGTGTCGCGAGCGGCATCGCGCTGGCGATCGGCGGCGTGCCGATGGCGATGCTGCTGGGTATCATCGCGGGGATTTTGGCGTTCATTCCGAACGTCGGCGCGATCGTGACGGGCGTGCTGATGGTCGCGGTCGGGTTCAGCGCGGGCGTCGATACGGGGTATTGGGCGATCGGCACGTACCTCGTGGTGCAGACGATCGACGGGTATGTGATCGTGCCGATGGTGGCCAAGCGGACTGTGGATTTGCCGCCGGCGTTGACATTGGGCGCACAGATTTTGGCGAGCGCGCTGTTCGGGATTCTGGGGCTGGCGCTGGCCGATCCGATGACTGCGATGTTGAAGACTGCGCTGGAGCGGCGGTCTGAGCGGGAAGAGGAGAAGGCCGAGGCTGGCGAGGGAGTGGCTGCTACTGCGTGAGGGGTGCCCGTGCGGTCGGCACGCGCAACCGTACCGACCTCCGGTGGATAAGCACTCTCGTTCTACAATGGTGGTGGGATAAAGCTCACTATCCGTCATCCCCGCGGACGCGGGGACCCATATCTTCCGAGGTTTGCCAGTATGGGTCCCCGCGTCCGCGGGGATGACGGGGGTGAGAGCCGGGGACGTCAATGGGGCGGGTAATCGATAGGAAGTTATCGCCTTACCAATCGGTCGAAGAGCGCGAGGTAGCGCTCCGCTGAGTCTGCACCGGGTTGCGGTACTGGTTCGGGTCGCTGCCGAGTTGGCTCTAGCCACGCATCCAGCGCTCCCACCACTGCAGCAGCGTCGTCCCTCGCGATCACTGTCCCAAGCTCCGGCCGATCAATAATCTCCGCCACCGCCGCGCTCGAGTCGGTCGAGATCACTGGCGTCCCAACCGACAGCGCCTCGCGCAACACGCCGGGCACACCTTCATAGTCCGAGGTCAGCACGACCACCGCCGCGCGGGTCATGACCGGCAACGGATCGCTGCTGTGGCCAAGCAGGAAAACGCGCTTCCCCAAGCTGAGCGCGTGGATTTGCGCTTCGATCGCCCCCCGCTCGCTCCCCTCGCCGAGGATGACGAGCGGTATCGTCTGGTCTGCGAGCAGCGGGAGTGCGGCGATCAGGCGGTCCCAGCGCTTCTGCGGTTCGAGCCGGCCGACGCCGAGAATGAAGCGCACCGGGAGATCGGGCAACGTGCCGGTGACGGGCACCGCTGGCGGGTTCGGGATCACGCTCGTTCGCCCGATCATCCGGGTCGCCAACGCCGCCTCGTCCGCGGTCGCCGGGGTCATCGCGACGAGGTGATCGAGGAAGCTGCCGTGCCGCGCGAGCCAGACCTGGTGCGCGGCGTGCATCAGGCGGCCGTGATCGGCGCGCGCAGGGGCGTTGGACATCTTGGCGACGATCGGCGGGCACGTCTTGCCGAGTCGCAGCCGGGTCCATGCCGCGATCCCGGTGTAGAAGTTGCCGGGGCAGAATATGATGTCCGGCGCTAGACGTCGCACGACATTGGGGAGCGCGAGCAACCGCGAGGGCGCGACGACCTCTAGCCCGTCCGGCAGTTCCGCCGCTAGCGGCCCGGCAATATCCTCGATCACCAGCGTCACGCGACGCCCCGCAGCCAGCCAGCCGCGTGCGAGGCGCAGTTGCGCGCGCTCGACCCCGCCGCCGCGCAGATCCTCGGCATAGGTCAGGATGTGCCGGGCGATCGGTGGCTTGCTCACGAGTGACATATGGGGGTCATCATACTGCGCGATGGGTAGAGCGGAGATCGCGACCGAATGAAACCGACTTTGCGTGCATGCACGGCGGCGGGTGGCTATCAGGCCGCGCGACGGAGGCGGGCACCAAGTAGCAGGGAACGGGCGGCGGAACGGCTTGAGGACAATGGTTTGAGGACCGGCGAGTGAATTTCCGTACGAAAACTGCCGATCGCGACGGCTATGCGGACATCGCGCGCGCCGGGCTCGAGCCGCTGAAGGCGCTCGGTAGCCGTTGGCCCGCGATCATTGGTGCGGTGCTGACGCTGGCGATGATCGTCGGCCTCGGGCGCGAACTGCTCGGGCATGGCCTTGCCGGGCTGTCGCGTTCGGTGCCGCAGGACCCGCGTTTCTATCTGTGCTTCGGCCTGCTCTACATGTCGCCGCCGACCGGAGATTACGTCATCTTCCGCCGGCTCTGGGGTATCCCGCTCGGCGGCCTGGTCGCCCTGATCAAGAAGCGGATCGCAAACGAAGTCGTGTTCGGATACTCAGGCGACGCATATTTCTACGCCTGGGCGCGGGCCAAGGCGCGGATGGTGGCGTCGCCGTTCGGTGCGGTGAAGGACGTGTCGATCCTGTCGGCGATCGCGGGCAATGCGGTCACGCTGCTGCTGGTGGCGATCGCGTTGCCGCTCGGCCGGCATCTGCTGACGCACGACCAGTTCCGCACAGTGCTGGCGTCGGCGGGCGTGACGCTGGCAATCTCGCTGCCGTTCCTGATCTTCTCGCGCCGCGTGTTCTCATTGCCGCGTGCGAAACTCTGGTGGGTGTTCGGGATCCACTGCATCCGGTTGCTGTGCGGATCGGTGCTGATCGCGTTCGCGTGGCATTACGCTCTGCCGGGCGTGCCGGTAGGGATGTGGCTGTTCCTTGCCGCCGGACGCCTGCTGGTGTCGCGCCTGCCGCTGGTGCCGAACAAGGACCTGCTATTCGCCAACGCCGCGATCCTGTTGATCGGGCAGGACCAGGCCTTGTCGGAGCTGATCGCGTTTACCGCCGCGCTGACTCTGCTGGTGCATGTCGCGCTGATCATCCTGTTCGGCATCCATGCCGGGCTCACCCGGTTGCGCGCATGATCCGCGCCTGCGTGGCGCTGGCCCCGATCGTTGTGCTTGCAGGGCCGGCGGGCGCGCAGGTGCTCGGTAGCGATGCGGCGGCGTGTCGACCGGGTGAGGGGCCGGCGATCGCGGTGGAGGTCACCGGGCTGAAGGATCGTACGGGCGAGTTGAAGCTCGAACTCTATCCTGATGACGAAGCGGGCTTCCTCAAGGACGACCATGTGCTGATCGCGGCGGGCAAGACGTTTCGGCGGGTGGTGGTGCCGACGCCGCCGAACGGGGCGCCGATGCTCTGCATCCGGGTGCCGCGGCCGGGCCGCTATGCGCTGTTGCTGACGCATAATCGCGACGGCAAGAACAAGTTCAGTTTCTGGACCGATGGTGCCGGGTTCGCGAGCAACGTGAAGCTCGGGCGGTCGCGGCCCAAGGTCGAGCAGGCGCTGGTCGAGGTCGGCGCGGGCGTGACGACGGTGCGGATCACCGTACAGTATCTGCGCGGGCTCGGCGGGTTCGGGCCAGTCACGCCATGAGAATCGTCCCATGAGGATCGTCGACGTCAACGAGTTCTACTCGCCCACCGGCGGTGGTGTTCGCACCTATGTCGATCGGAAAATGGGGATCATGGCGGACATGGGTCATGAACTCATCGTCGTCGCGCCGGGCAAGGAAGACCGCGTCGAGGAGCGGCCGGGCGGCGGGCGGATCATCTACCTCAAGTCGCCGGGGATGCCGTTCGATCGTAACTACGGGTTGTTCTGGGACGAGGGTGCGATCCACCGCGTGCTCGACGATCTCGATCCCGATGTGGTCGAATGCTGTTCGCCGTGGCGTCCGGCGTGGTTCGTCGGCGACTGGCAGGGGCGCGCGGTGAAGGCGTTCTTCATGCACAACGACAATATCGCGGCCTATGCGCAGCGCTGGTTCGCGGGCGTCGCGAGCCATGACCAGATCGAGCGCGGGTTCGCCTGGTACAGCCGGTACATGCGGCGTTTCCTCGAGAAATACGATGTCGTCGTCACCAACGGCCCGGCCTTGGAAAAGCGGTTGCGCGCGCGCGGGCTGCGGATCGATGCGGCGATGCCGCTGGGAATCGAGCGCGGACATTTCTCGCCCGACCTGCGCGATACGCGGTTGCGCGCGGCATTGCTGCGGCAGTGCGGGTTGCCTGAAGACGGCATGCTGTTGCTCGGACTGGGGCGGCATCACGGCGAGAAGCGCTGGCCGCTGGTGGTCGATGCGGTGGCGCGGGCGGGGGGCGACCCTGCCGGTCGGGCTGGTCCTGATCGGTGCGGGTGCGCAGACCAAGGCGATCCAGCGGCGGATCGGTGGTTCGCCGCATATCCGGATGTTTGCGCCGGTGTATGACCGCGAGCGGCTCGCGCGGATCATGGCGAGCTGCGATGCGCTGATCCACGGATCGGAGGCGGAGCCGTTCGGGCTGGTCGCGTCGGAGGCGATGGCGTCGGGCCTGCCGCTGATCGTGCCGGATACGGGTGGGTGCGCGGAGGTTGCCGACCCTTACGCCAGCGAACTCTACGCGGCGCGCGATGCGGAGAGTGCGGCGGCGGCGATCGGGCGGTTGTTCGCGCGTGATCCGGCGTTGCTGCTGCGCGCGGCGGCGGTGGCAGCGCGGCATGTGCGTAGCGACCGCGAGCATGCCGTGGAGCTTATGGATTATTATGCGGGGCTGGTCGCCGCGAAGCATGGCGTGCGACGTACAGCGTGAAGCGCGTGTCGGGGACGGGAACCGCCCGATAGCCTTGGCGGATCGCGTAGGTGGCGAGCGCTGCGTCGATTCGGTCGTCGCCGCTGCTCCACGCGCCTTCGCCGCCGGTGAGGATCGCGGGCGGTTGGCCGAGCAGGGCGATCCGCGCGTGCGATACGAGGCGGAGTTGGCGTTCCTGACCGGAGTTCAGCAGTGCGGTGCTGCGGAAATAGAAGGGTCCGGTAGCGAAGCGCGGGTCGATCGCGCGGCCGGGGGAGGAATTGCGGGGAGAGCGTCGCGACCGGGCCGGTAACGTTTTCGCGGGCTAGCGTCTCACGCACCGCGGCCGTGTCGCGCATCGCGTCGAGCATCGGGATGCGGCCGCTCGCGACGGCCTCGATCGTGGGGGGCAAGTCCGGCGCAGGCGAAGACGATTGCGGCGATCCGCATCGCCTTGCCCGGCGGGTGCGCGTGCCAGACCAGTGCCAGCCGCACGAACAGTGCAGGGAGCACTGGCAACAGATATTGCCGCCATGTCGGCACCGGCGCGAGCGCGGCGATCAGGCCGGCGACGATCAGAAGGTCGAGGATCAGGTGCCAGCGATGGCGCCTGCCGGTGGTGGCGACGATCGCGAGCAGGGCAGGGCCGAGCGCGAGGAACTTGAGCGTGTCGATGATCTTGGCGGTGTTCGACAGCTTCCACGGGCGGGACTGATACCATTCGGTCGGCGCCTGGCCGGGGAAGCCGATCACGCCGAACAAGAAGCCCTCGGGGGCCTGGAGGAATAGCGCCGTCGTCAGCGCGATGAACGGGAGCGCGCCGAGCAGCGTCCACCACGGGCGACGGTCGGCGCGGAACAGCGTCCAGATGCCGTAGGTGAGCGCGGGTAGCGCGTAGGAGATTTTCGCGCTTGCGGCGGCGGCGAGCAACATGCCGATCAGGATCGCATCGTTGCGACTTGCCTGGTCGCGGGCGGTCCTGACGATGGCGGGGAGGGCCAGCGCGAGGCAGGCTGCGGGGAGCGCGTCGTTGCGCGCCGTGCCGATGCTGAAAAGGAGGATGTCGCAGGTGGCGAAGAGGGCGGTTGCTATGGTAGCGGCGCGGGTGCTGGCGCTGCCGATGCGGGCGGCGCGGTGGACTGCGGCGATCGTGGCTGTGCCGAGGAGGGCGTTGGTTATGCGGAGGGCTGGCCATGTCCAGGCGCCTGCGATCAAAGCGATCGGGGCGAAGAGATAGGGTTGGAGCGGGGTCTGGAGGTAGGCAAAGTCTTGGTAGGGGATGAGGCCGTGCGCGGTGAGGAGGGCGGCGGCAACGTACTGGCTCTCGTCGTGGTCGACGGGGCGGAGGAGGGCGAGGGTGGTCAGGATGATCGCTAGCGTCGCAAACGCCAAAAGCATGTTCACCCGCGAAGGCGGGTGCCCAGTCTGGGCACCCGCCTTCGCGGGTGAACAATTTTGGCTGAGACTGTCGCCCATTATTCTGCACCACCCCGGCGAAGGCCGGGGCCCAATTGGGGGGACGGTTATGGTTGAAGACGGCGCTCCGTTACCCCCCACCTCCCCAATTGGGCCCCGGCCTTCGCCGGGATGGTGTAGCTGCGCGCACGAGTCAGGCTTTTACAGCGGTCAGGAAGTAGTCGAGGCTTGTCGAATCGCTGAGCGTGAAGCCCGTGGACGGCGAGAAGCTTAGCCCGCGCGTGTCCGCCACCCGAAGTCCCGCGTCCTTCAGAAGCGCGGTCAGTTCCTCGGGCGTGAGGAACTTGTTCCAGTCGTGCGTCCCCTTGGGAATCACCCCAGCACCCTCCGCCACGGTAATCATCGCCAGCCGCGACAACGGCGTGCGGTTGGGCGTCGACAGGATCAGCAACCCGCCGTCCGCCAACGTCCGCGCCAACCCGCGGACAAAGCCGGCGGGATCGCTGACATGCTCGATCACTTCCAGACTGGTGACGAGATCGAACTGGCCGACCAGCCCCTCAACACCCCCGGCGCGGTAGTCGATCTCAAGCCCGCTCTGCGCGGCATGGATCTCCGCCACCGCGATGTTCTCGGGCGCCGCGTCGATCCCAGTCACCGCCCCACCAAGCCGCGCTAACGGCTCACACAGCAACCCAGCGCCGCAGCCGACGTCGAGCGCGGTCTTCCCCTCCAGCGGGGTGAAGGTCGAACCATCGCCACCCCAATGCGCATCCACCTGCTCGCGGATATAGCGCAACCGCGGCGGATTGAGTTTGTGAAGTGGCGCCGACGAGCCCTTCGGGTCCCACCAGTCCTTCGCCATCGTGCCGAAATGCGCGGCCTCGCGCGGATCGATTGTTGCGTTCGTTACGGTGTCGCTTGCCAGTATCATGCGCGCTACCTATCAGGGCCGCCGCTTCGACCCAAAGGGATTTGCGCTGCCAATGGCCCGTATCGTGATGAAATTCGGCGGGACGTCGATGGCTGGGATCGAGCGTATCCGCAACGTCGCCGCGCGCGTGAAGCGCGAAGTCGACGCCGGCAACCAGGTTGCCGTCGTCGTCTCCGCGATGGCGGGCGAGACCGATCGACTGGTCGGCTTCTGCCGCGAGGCGTCGTCGCTGTACGACGCGAAGGAATACGACGTCGTCGTCTCGGCCGGCGAGCAGATCACGAGCGGCCTGCTCGCGATCGCTTTGCAGGCGGCCGGCTGCAAGGCCCGGTCGTGGCTCGGCTGGCAGTTGCCGATCAACACCTCGGACGCGCATGGATCGGCACGGATCGGCGAGATCGACACGGCCGCGCTCGACGCGAGCCTCGCGGACGGCGTCGTCGCCGTGATCCCCGGTTTCCAGGGCGTCGCGGACGGCCAGCGCGTCACGACGTTAGGTCGCGGCGGCTCCGGATACGTCGGCGGTGGCGATGGCAGCTGCGATGAAGGCCGACCGCTGCGACATCTATACCGACGTCGACGGCGTCTACACGACCGACCCCAGGATCGTGCCCCGCGCACGGAAACTGAGCAAGGTCACGTACGAAGAGATGCTGGAACTCGCCAGCGTCGGTGCCAAGGTGTTGCAGACGCGGTCTGTCGGCCTGGCGATGAAAGAGAATGTGCGTGTGCGCGTATTGTCCTCGTTCGAGGATGGCGACACGAATGATGGTCACCGCGGCACGTTGATCGTGGGCGAAGAGGAAATCGACGATATGGAACGCCAGCTCATCACCGGCATCGCGCACGACAAGAATGAGGCGAAGATCACGTTGACGCAGGTCAGCGATCGGCCCGGCTCGGTCGCCGCGATCTTCGCGCCGCTCGCCAATGCGGGGATCAACGTCGACATGATCGTGCAGAACGTCGCGCATTCGACCGGCTCCACGGACGTGACCTTCACGGTGCCGTCGGCCGATCTGGCGCGCTCGCTCGACGTGCTCGACAAGGCGAAGGACGCGATCGGCTATGCGACGGTCGTCCACGACACGCGCGTCGCCAAGGTGTCCGTCGTTGGCGTCGGGATGCGCAGCCATGCGGGCGTCGCCTCGACGATGTTCACGACGCTCGGCGAACGCGGCATCAACATCCAGGCGATCGCGACCTCGGAGATCAAGGTCAGCGTGCTGATCGAAGAGGATTATACCGAGCTGGCGGTGCGTGTTCTGCACACGGCGTATGGCCTCGATGCCGAGGATGCGGCTTGAGCTTGATACATAACGACATGATCCCGGCAGGCGCTGGGACGATGGGGATGGATGCATGACGATCGGTACTGAGCGGCTGCAACGCCGGATGGCGCGCGGCGCCGCGTTCCTCGGGTCGGAGGTCGCTATTCTCGGCGGCGCGATGTCCTGGGTGAGCGAGCGGCACCTCGTCTCGGCGATCTCGAACGCGGGCGGGTTCGGCGTGATCGCGTGCGGTGCGATGACCCCCGCGCTGCTCGATACCGAGATCGCCGCGACCAAGGCGATGACCGACAAGCCGTTCGGCGTGAACCTCATTACGATGCACCCCGACCTGTTCGAGCTGATCGCGGTCTGCGCGAAGCATAATGTCGGCCACGTCGTGCTCGCGGGTGGCCTGCCGCCCAAGGGCAGCATCGAGGCGATCAAGGAAACCGGCGCCAAGCTGATCGCGTTCTCGCCGGCGCTGGCGCTCGCGAAGAAGCTGATCCGCAGTGGCGTCGATGCGCTGGTGATCGAGGGGATGGAGGCCGGTGGCCATATCGGCCCGGTCTCGACCAGCGTGCTCGCGCAGGAGATGCTGCCCGAGATCGCGGAGCAGGTGCCCGTGTTCGTCGCGGGCGGGATCGGTCGCGGCGAGGCGATCGCGGGGTATCTCGACATGGGCGCGGCGGGCGTCCAGCTCGGCACGCTGTTCGTGTGCGCGACCGAATCGATCGCGCACGCTAATTTCAAGAAGGCCTTCATCCGGGCGTCGGCGCGCGACGCGATCGCCAGCGTGCAGATCGATGCGCGGCTTCCGGTGATCCCGGTCCGCGCGCTGAAGAACGCGTCGAGCGAGTTGTTCACGGCGAAGCAGCGTGAGGTTGCCGGTCATCTCGATGGTGGCGTCGTCGAGATGGCCGAGGCGCAGCTGCAGATCGAACATTACTGGGCGGGTGCGTTGCGCCGTGCGGTGATCGACGGCGATGTCGAGCATGGCTCGGTGATGGCGGGCCAATCGGTCGGCATGGTCAAGCGCGAGGAACCGGTCGCGGACATCATCGGCGGGCTGATGGCGCAGGCGGCGGCGGCACTGGAAGCGCGCGCGGTTTAAGGCACCTCTCGATCCTCCCCCGCCAGGGGGAGGTGGCAGGCACTTGCCTGACGGAGGGGGCGGTTAGCGCCGACGTCCGTTCCGTGTCCTCCCCCCTCCGTCGTCTGCGGCGCCACCTCCCCCTTGCGGTGGAGGATCGAGAGGGCGGCCGTTTTCTGGTGAATCCGTCGGTTTGCATTCACCACCACCCCGGCGAAGGCCGGGGCCCAATTGGGGCGCGTTACTGATTCACGCTGCGCCCCGTTACTGCGACCTTTCCAATTGGGCACCGGCCTCCGCCGGGGTGGTGGAGTGGGGGGTGAGCATAACGCCGCACACCGCCCAACCCCAACCCCAACCCCAACCCCAACCCCAACCCCCAACCCCGTCCCCTCTCCACTCGCCGCAAAGCGCGTACGGCTTACGTCTCGTTAACCTAACCCATGCATAGAGTGTCCCGTCGGGGGACGTCATGAGGTGGTTGCGATGAGTCGTCGGTTTGCTTTGCTGTCCGTTACCGCGCTGGGCCTGCTGGCCGGTTGCGCACAGAAGCCGCGAACCGTGGCTGCCGTCGCGCCGCCCGTCATCATGGTGCCGGTGCCTGTGCCCGTGATGCCGAAGGGCGCGTCGCCCACGATCGTCATCCCGGTCGCGCTGGCCGACGGCACCTACCCGACACCGAATCGCAACCTGACGACGTCCGCCAAGGTCTGGCATCTCCGCGCCGCGCTCAACGTCGCCGCGCTGGCGTGTCGCGGACCGCAGGAAGTCGTGATCGTCGCGGGCTACAACGCACTGCTGTCGGCGCAGAAGCCGGTGCTCGCCAAGGCCGAGGCGACCTATGCCAGCGAATACAAGTCGGGCGGCGGCGACTGGCAGGATCGCTACGACGATTCGATGACGCGGCTGTACAACTTCTTCTCGCAATCGCCCGCACGCGATGACTTCTGCGCCGCGGCGCAGACGGTTCTCGCGCAGAGCGCCGGGCTGACGGCCGAGGCATTGCCTGCTTTCGCTGCACAGAATCTCCCCGTGCTCGAGCGGCCGTTCACCGATTTCTACCGTGCGGTCGACGTGTGGCGCGGTCGCACCGTGCGTCCGGTCCAGCCGCAGCTGATGGTCTCGCGCCAATATGCGTCGAACATGCCTGTGCAGACGGTCACGCAGGCGCGGCTCCAGCCGATCTCGCAGCCGGTTCCGCCCGCTCAGCCGCGCCTGAAGCTGGATCCCAGCGTTTTTCAGTAGGCTGATCAGGCCTTGATGGGCGATCCGACCGACCAGCTATGGCCGAACGGATCGGGTATCTGGCCATAGCGATCGCCCCAGAACTGGTCCGCGACGGGCATCGTCACGATCGCTCCCGCCGTCACCGCACGATCTACCCAGGCGTCGGTGTCGTCGACCCTGAGATGCAGGGTTATGCCGGCGGGTTCGGGTTCGGCATGACCACGCCATTCGGGAAACTCGTCGGACAGCATCAGCCAGCCGTCGTTGATTCGCAGGCTCGCCTGCATCAGCCGGACGCCGTCGTCCGCGAAGTTCGTCTCGACGAGGGTTGCGGCAAACGCAGCCTCGTAGAACGCGAGCGCCTCGCGTCCTCGCTGATCGCGGATGACGAGGAACGGTGTGATTCCGCTGGTGGGACGATCGGCCATGCGAGTCTCCTGCGTTGAACCCTGCCAGCGTACGCCGCTCGCCCGCCCCCGACCAGTGCCGACATGGTGAAGGCAAAGCTTGGCTTACCTGCAAAGACTGGGTTAACAGCCGCCGGAATGGCTGAGGTTTCAGATCGTCCGGCGGAAGGCCGCTTCGAAGGGCGCGAGCACCGGTTTCCGGTGCGCGTCTATTTCGAGGACACCGATCTGTCGGGTGCGGTCTATCACGCCAATTACCTGCGCTACATGGAGCGCGCGCGATCCGACATGCTGCGGGTCGGCGGGATCGACCAGCGCGCGACGTTCGAGGCGGGCGAGGGCTCCTACGCGATCGCCAGCGTCGCCATACGCTATGCCGCGCCGGCGAAGCTCGACGACGCCTTGCTGGTCGTCTCTCGGATACGCCGTGTCCGCTCGGCCGGGGTCACCATTCATCAAAGGGTCATGCGCGACGGGCTTGTCTTGGCCGAGGCGGACGTGGTGGCGGCATTGGTCGCCCCCAATGGCCGCCCACGCCGCCAGCCGCGCGCTTGGATCGATATCTACGAACGCCTTGTCTGGCAGGGGGAAGCATGAATCCGGTGTTGACTATGGATAGCGCGACGCTGTCGCCGATCCACTTGTTCCTCCAGGCCGACTGGGTGGTGAAGGGTGTGATGATCGGGCTGTTGCTCGCCAGCATCTGGACCTGGGCGCTGATCGTCGCGTTCTGGCGGCGGATCGGCAAGACGCGCAAGGGCATGACCCGGTTCGAGCGCGATTTCTGGAAGGCCGAAGATATCGACATCTTCTACAAGGCGGAGGGCGAGAACGACCTGCCGTCGGCGCGCGTGTTCGCCGCCGGGGTTACCGAGTGGCGGCGCTCGACCGCGGGCGGCACTATCGACAAGAGCGGCACGCGCGAGCGGCTGGCGACGACGATGGGTGCCGCGGTCGCGGGCGAGATCGACAAGCTGTCGGATCGGCTGAACGTGCTGGCAACGGTCGGCTCGGTGGCGCCGTTCGTCGGGTTGTTCGGTACGGTGTGGGGGGATCATGCGGAGCTTCACCAGCATCGCGGCGGCGCAGAACACGTCGCTGGCGGTGGTGGCGCCAGGGATCGCGGAGGCCCTTTTCGCAACCGCGATCGGCCTGTTTGCCGCGATCCCCGCGGTGATCGCGTACAACCGCTTCTCGCACGGCATCAACCGGATCGAAGCGAGCCTCAACCGCTTCGCCGACGGCTTCCACACGACGTTGTCGCGCCAATTGGACGGCTCGCGATGAGTGCCCTGCTCATTCCCCTTCCGCTTGCGGGAGGGGTCAGGGGAGGGGCTTCTATCTCTTCCTCAGACGGTATTCGCGGCTCTGCCCTCCCCCGACCCCTCCCGCGAGCGGGAGGGGAGTAGCATGGCGATGAACCTTCCTTCTTCTCGTGGCCGCGGCCGTCGCGCGCCGATGGCGGATATCAACGTCACGCCGCTGGTCGACGTGATGCTGGTGCTGCTGATCATCTTCATGGTGACCGCGCCGCTGATGACTGCGGGCGTGCCGGTGAACCTGCCCGACGCGCGTGCGAAAGCGCTCGACCAGGAGCAGAAGCCCGTCGAGATCTCGATGGACGGCACCGGCGCGCTGTTCATCGACAAGGATCAGGTGACCGACGATGCGCTGCCGGTACGGTTGGCCGCGATCGCCGCCAGCCGTGCGGTCGGCGACGAACCGCAGGTGCTGCTCCGCGCGGACCGCAAGCTCGATTATGGCCGGGTGATGCGCGTAATGGGCGAACTCAACCGCGCCGGACTGAACCGCGTCGCGCTCGTGACCATCGAGGGTAATCAGAACTGATGGCGCTCGGCTGATGGACCGTTCGGAGAAGATCGGCTTAGGCGTCGCGGTCGTCGGGCACGTCCTGCTGTTCGGCGCGCTGTCGCTCGGCTTTCTCGGTGCGCCCGAATTGCCCAAGAAGATCGAGCAGCAGCCGATCGACGTCAGCCTCGTGCCCGACGTCGCGCTGGAAGCGACCGCGCCGCAATCGGTGGAGACGCCGGCCGAATCGGTCGCGCCGGACGAAGGTGCACCCGAGGATGCCGCGCCGCCTGCTCCGGAAGAAGCCGAGCCCGAGCCGCAGCCCGATCCCGTGCCGCCTGCGTCGCAGCCCAAGCCCGCCCCACCGAAACCTGCGCCCAAACCGCAACCGGCACCCGAGCCGAAGCCTCAGCCCAAACCCAAGCCCGCGCCGCCGAAACCCGTCGCAAAGCCCGCGCCGGTCCCGAAGCCCGTCGTGAAGCCACAGCCCAAGGCCGAGAAGGCGCCACCCGCCAAGGCCGCGCCGGCGAAGGCCGCACCGACCAAGGCTGCGGCCAAACCTAGCGCCGCGCCGGCCAAGACCTCGTCCACGTCGGGCAAGACGTCCTCCGCGTCGTCGGCCAAGCCTGCGAAACCGTCCTCGACCAAGGGCAGCGGCTCGACCGCCGAGGCGAAAGCGTCGCGGCCGCGCGGTTCGCGGCTCGGCGACAATTTCCTGCAAGGTCTGTCGGCCGATCCGTCGCCGAGCAAGTCGGAAGCGCCCAAGGCCGCCAAGCTCGGCGCACAGGCGGCGGCGAACATCGGCTCGGCGATCCTGCGGCAGGTGCAGCCCTGCGCGAACCGCCAGGTCACGCCGGGGCCCGGTGCGGAGCGGATCCGCGTGACGATCAACCTGAAGCTAAACCGCGACGGGACGCTCAAGTCGCGGCCGACGATCAGTGGTCATGCCGGGGTCGACGACGACAACCGGCGATATGTCGACCGCGTCGACGATCTGGCGATCGCGACCTTCGTCGGATGTTCGCCGCTACGCGGTTTGCCCGACGACCTGTATGACGTGCAGAACGGCTGGAGCAATTTCAGCCTGCGCTACAAACTTCCCGGCTGAGGATGTCCGTTATGACTCGATCGATTTTCTCGTCCGCTGCTGTGATGGCGTTCGCGTTCAGCGGGACGGCCATCGCGCAGGATGCGCCCGCGCCCGCACCGCAACAGGCTCCCGCCGATCCGGCCGCGCAGGCAGCGGCTGGTGATCAGTCCGGCGGACTCGTGGTCGACGTCACCGGCGGTATCTCCGCGCCGATGCCGATCGCGATTCCCGTCATGCCGACGTCCGCGGTCGTCTCCACCCCCAGCAGGCTCGACCGACGTGCTCGGCCGCCAGCTCGCCGACATCGTCACTAATGACCTGCGCAACTCGGGCCTGTTCACGCCGCTATCCCCCGGTCAGCTCCGCCCGATCACCTTCCCCGAAGTCACAGCACCCGGGTTCGATTACTGGGGCAGCACCGGCGCGCAGGCGCTGGTTCAGGGCTTCATTCGCGCCAACGGCGACGGCAACCTGACGGTCGGCTGCTACCTCTACGACGTGTCGTCCAAGGCCGAGCTGACCCGCACCGGGTTCGTCGTGCCGCCGTCGGACTGGCGTCGCGCAGGGCATAAATGCGCCGACATGGTCTACACCCGCCTGACCGGCGAGGGCGCGTATTTCGACAGCCGCGTCGTCTATGTGTCCGAGACCGGCCCCAAGGGACGCCGGATCAAGCGGTTAGCGATCATGGATCAGGACGGCGCCAATCACCGCTTCCTGACCAACGGCCAGTCGATCGTGCTGACGCCGCGGTTCGCGCCGAACCAGCAGTCGATCGTCTATATGAGCTATCTCAACAATCGCCCGGCGATCTACGTCTACGACATCGGCTCGGGCAAGCAGCGGCTGGTCGTAGCGAACGCGAACCTGACGTTTGCGCCGCGCTTCTCGCCGGACGGTCGCAACATCCTGTTCTCGATGGCGCAGGGCGGCAACACCGACGTGTACCGTGTGTCGTCGCAGGGCGGCACGCCGCAGCGGCTGACCAACTCTCCCGGGATCGATACCGGCGGCAGTTACTCGCCGGACGGCTCGAAGATCGTGTTCGAGAGCGATCGCTCGGGCGGGCAGCAGATCTACGTGATGAACGCGGACGGCTCGAACCAGCAGCGGATCAGCTTTGGCGGCGGGCGCTATGCGACGCCGGTGTGGAGCCCGCGCGGCGACCTGATCGCGTTCACCAAGCTCGGCGGCGGCTTCCGCATCGGCATCATGAGCCCGAGCGGCGGCGGCGAGAAATTGCTGACCAACGACTGGCAGGACGAGGGGCCGAGCTGGTCGCCGAACGGTCGCGTGATCAACTTCTATCGCTCGGGACGCGGCAGCGGCGGCAAGGCGGACCTCTGGTCGGTCGACTTGACCGGAGTGAACGAGCGGAAAATCCCGACGCCGCTCGACGGCTCGGATCCGGCATGGGGCCCCTTGCGGCCCTGAACCTGCTATGGGGGCATAACGGGGAAACGTGATTTTCTACGGGAGACTATCTATGTCGAAGCTTTCCAACATCTTGCTTGCGTGTACCGCGCTGATCGCCGTCGCCGGCTGTGCGAAGAAGCGTCCCGAGGTGCTGCCGCCCGCACCGGTCGACAACAATGCTGCGGTCGATCCCAATGCGGGGATGAACAACGGCAATGTCGGCGGGGCGATCGTGCCGGGGTCGGATGCCGACTTCCAGCGCTCGGTCAGCTCGAACACGGTGAACTTCGGGCTCGACATGTACGACATCGATCCGACCGCGCGCGCGATCCTAGATAGCCAGGCGCAGTGGCTGGCCAAGTTCCCGAACCAGCGCATCACGATCGAAGGCCATGCCGACGAGCGTGGCACGCGTGAGTACAACCTCGCGCTGGGCGATCGGCGTGCGAACGCGACCAAGAACTATCTGGCGGCCAAGGGCGTGTCGTCGTCGCGGATGACGACGATCAGCTATGGCAAGGAGCGGCCGGTGGCGATGGGTTCGGACGATCAGAGCTGGGCTGCGAACCGCCGTGCGGTCACGGTGGTGCTGAACTAGCTTTATCGCGGCGGTCCCTCTCCCCTCCCGGGGGAGAGGGAAGGAGGAGCCGCTTGGCGACGGGAGGGTGAGGGGCTGTTGGGATTCTCGTCTCGAGCCTCAAGCCCCTCACCCTCCCACGTGCAAGCGCACGCGGGCCCCTCCCCTCTCCCCGGAGGGGAGAGGGTAAGCGGTTTACCCCAGCTCCCTGTCGAGCAGTTTCGCTAGGCGGATACCCCCGCGGCGGATTTCTTCACGCGATACTGGGACCATCTTCGCGATCGTCGCATCGTCCATCTTCACCCGCGCCGGAACAACACCGCACGCGTCTCCACCAAGCGCCGCTGCATACGCCGTATGCGCGGCTTCCCAGCTCTCCCGGCTCCAGTCGGTAACTGTGCCAGCCCCAATCTTCGCTCGCTCCGCCGCCGGATACCGCCTTACCAGCGACGGCGGCGTAGAGATCGCGCGCTCCGCCAGCGGGCCATCCCAGATCGAATGCAGGTTGAACCGCGCGGGGCCGTAGATCCCGTAGTCCGCCTTCACGTCGTTGCCGCCCTTGTCGTGACGGTCGCCGGCGTGGAGCGGCTGGTGGAGATCGCCGACGAAGTGAATCAGGAAGGCTAGCGCCTGGACGCGGTCCTTCGGCGAGGTGGCGCGGTCACGGAGCAGTTTCACGTCGCGCTCGATCTGGACCGAGACGCAATTGCCGTCTTTGCACGACTCGGTGACGTCGAACGGCGCGCAGACGTCGGCGTCCTGGAAATGCCAGTTATACGCAAAGCCGAAACGCGATTTGCCGTCGGCGGTCTTGAGCGGCTTGATGCAGTCCGCCCAGACGCTCGCCTGCTCGATCGTCCCCGCCGGGCATTCGGGCGTTTCGAGCAAAGCCTGTTGCGCGAGCAGCCGGCGGATCGCGGCCTTGGTCTTCGGCGTGACGTTGGCATAGGCGATCTGCGCGACGGTCTGGTGGCCGTACTCCCAGAACGCGGTGGCGGGGGAGGCGAGGCCGAGCGAGGCGATCGCAGCGAGGAGATAGCGCTTCATGCCGGCTCGTTAGCGTAGATCGCGACCGTCCGGCTACCCTCGGACGACGCGCGTCCGCGGTACATGCCGACGGTGTTGAACCCCCACGCCATGTCGCCGTCCGGTCCTGCGACGATCACCCCGCCGGTGCCGCCGAGCGCCTTTACTTCGGCCAGCACCGCGTCGGCGGCGATCTGGAGCGACTCGCCAGACAGACGGACGCGCGCGGCGATCTCGTGGCCGACGCCGACGCGGAGGAAGAACTCGCCCGAGCCCGTGCACGATACCGCGCAGGCGCGATCGTCGGCGAAGGTGCCCGCGCCTATCACCGGCGTGTCGCCGATCCGGCCCCAGCGCTTGCCGGTGACGCCGCCGCTCGAGGTGGCGGCGGCGACATGGCCGTGCGTGTCGCAGGCGACCGCGCCGACCGTGCCGTACTTCATGTCGACGTCGAACCCGCCGCCATCGGCCTGGAACTCCGCAAATTGCCGGCGGCGTTCGTCGGTCGCGAACCACGCTGCATCCGCCTGGGGAAGGTCGTGTTCGCGAGAGAACGCATCCGCCCCCTTGCCGGCGAGGAAGACGTGCCGTCCGTCGTCGAGGATCGCTCGGGCAAGGCCAACCGGGTTGCGCGTGGCGGTCGCCGCGGCGACGGCACCGGCTGCGCGGGTGCGGCCGTCCATGATCGCGGCGTCGAGCTCCAGCGTACCGTCATGCGTGAACACCGCGCCGCGCCCCGGAATTGAAATGAGGGTCGTCCTCCAGCACCCGCACCGCCGCCTCGACCGCATCCAGCGCGCTGCCGCCGTCCGCCAGCACCTTCGACCCGACGTCGAGCGCACGAGCCAGGCCGGCTCTCGCGCCCGCATCCTGCTCGGGCGAGACCATCTCGCTGTCGAGTTTACCGGCGCCGCCGTGGATGACGAGGGTCCAGGTCATGCTGAGTCTTTCGAGGGTAGGGCGCGGAGGCCGATGAGGGGACGGAGCGGCGCGATGCTGCGGCCGATCCAGTAGAAGGCGATGCAGCCGATCGTCGTCGCGCCGAGCAGGCAGGCGAACTCCGCCCAGCCCGGCAGGCCGGCGGGCAGTAGCGCGTACATCATGAGGACGATGATCGTCTGGTGGATCAGGTAGAACGGGAACACCGCCTCGGTCAGCGTGCGGCGCCAGCGATGGTCGCGGTTCCAGTGGCGCTCGGCGATCCCGATCAACGCGACGATCGCCCCCCATTGCTCGAGCGCGTGCGCGACGCCGTACCCCGGGTAGATCCAGCGCGGCGCGACGATGTCGCCGGGCCATTCCAGCTCGACGCCGATGATCGCGCCATAGCCGAGCACCGCGGCGACGGCTCCGACCTTCCACCAGCGCGCGATCGCCGCCATTGCGGGCTCGGAACGGGCGAGGCCGAAGCCGAACAGGAAGGCGGGGAAATAGGTGACGTGTGCGACCCAGTCGCCGAACAGGGCTTGCGACTCCGCGGCCATCTGGAACCACCAGGCGTGGACGAACACGAGCCACGCGACGGGGAGGACGAGCACCGCCCAGCTGCCGAAGACCCGGTCGAACGCGCGTTGCAGCCAGTCGCCGCGGACGACGACCAGCCCGACCGTCAGAACAGTCGTGTAGACCCAGAGATAGACAACGAACCAAAGGTGGTTCCAGGTCGGCAGCGACAGCCCGGCGAGCTTGCCGAACCGGAAATAATCATGCGTCCAGAACGTCAGATAGCTGCCGGCATAGGCGTGCTTGGTGACCAGCTCGACCCAGGGTTGCGGCGGCACGATCACTGCCATGCCGAACAACAGCGGCACGAGCAGGCGGTAGCAGCGATTGGCGAAGAATCCGCCTGTACCGTTTGATCGGGCGAGCAGCGCGCGGCTCGCATAGCCCGAGACGACGAACAGCAACGTCAGCCGCCATGCGTTGCTCGCCAGCATCGGCAGCCGCACCCAGTCCTCGACATGGAGTGACTTCACATGGAAGTTCCACGGCACGAAGACCATGCCGATATGGTAGAGGATCAACAGCGCGAACGCACCGATCCGCAGCCAGTCCATGCCATAATGCCGCGTCATCGCGCGGCCCTACGGGGCGGGGGCCGGTGCCGCAAGCGTCGGGCGGCTAAGGCGTTCCCCGCGCCGGTTCACGCCTTCATGCGCGGCGTGCCCATGAAGTCGCGCTTGCCGATCGGCACGCCCTGCGCGCGGAGGATCGCGTAGGCGGTGCTGGCGTGGAAGTAGAAGTTGGGTTGCGAGAACGAGAGCAGGAAGTTCGCGCCGGTGAACGGCATGACGAACGTGCCGAACTCGAATGTCGTGTCGTTGTCGGCGAGCGCGTCGAACGTCTCCCGGTCGATCCCCTCCAGCGTTGCGATCGCGTCGCGTATCACGCTGTGGAGACCCGCAAAGTCGGTCGGCCAAGCCGATCGATCGGGCGAGAAGGTGCCGCAGCGGACGCCTTCGATTCCGCCGACCGAATGCGCGGCGCACGACTTCACCTGATAGCCGAACGGCAGCATGTCATCGGCGAGCTTCGCGTCGATCAGCGTCGCGGGTTCGATACCGCGCTCGACCGCGAATGCTTCCGCTTTGTCGAGCAGCGCGTCGACCGCGCGAAGAATCTGGAGATTCGAGGGAATCGTCGCATCGTACAGGGACAGGGTCATCGCGTTCGCTCCTAAAGCCGTGCGCCGCTATGGCCGACGATCGCTACTCCGGCCAGCGATGTTCCGTTCCAGCGCGCAAGTCGCTATATAGGGGCTCGAACTCCCGAGGAATCTCCATGTCCCTTCGTCCCTGGCGCGATATCACCCGCCGCAAGAGCCGCCAGATCATGGTCGGCAACGTCCCCGTTGGCGGCGATGCGCCGGTCACGGTGCAGACGATGACCAACACGCCGACCGACGACGTGCGCGCGACGGTCGACCAGATCCGCCGCTGCGAGGACGCGGGCGTCGACATCATCCGCGTGAGCTGCCCCGACGTCGAATCGACCGCCGCGCTCAAGCAGATCGTCCGTGCGAGCCGCGTGCCGATCGTCGCGGACATCCATTTCCACTACAAGCGCGCACTCGAAGCGGCGGACGCCGGGGCAGCGTGCCTGCGCATCAACCCGGGCAATATCGGCTCGGCGGCGCGCGTGAAGGAGGTCGTCGACGCGGCCAAGTCCAACGGCTGCGCGATCCGGATCGGCGTCAACGGCGGGTCCCTCGAGCGGCATCTACTCGAGAAATACGGCGAGCCTTGCCCCGATGCGCTGGTCGAGTCGGCGCTCGATCACATCAAGCTGTTGCAGGACCACGACTTTCACGAGTTCAAGGTCGCGGTGAAGGCGTCCGACCTGTTCCTCGCGGTGGCGGCGTACCAGCAGCTTGCGGAGCAGGTCGATTGCCCGCTGCATCTCGGCATCACCGAAGCGGGCGGGTTCGTCGGCGGCACGGTTAAGTCCGCGATCGGGATGGGCAGCCTGCTCTGGTACGGCATCGGCGACACGATCCGCGTGTCGCTCTCCGCCGAGCCGGAAGAGGAAGTCCGCGTCGGCTTCGAGATTCTCAAGGCGCTCGGCATCCGCAACCGCGGCGTCCGCGTCGTGTCGTGCCCGTCGTGCGCGCGGCAGGGCTTCGACGTGATCCGGACGGTGCAGGCGCTGGAGGAGCGGTTGCAGCATATCCGCACGCCGATGTCGCTGTCGGTGCTCGGCTGCGTCGTGAACGGGCCGGGCGAGGCGCGCGAGACCGATATCGGCATCACCGGCGGCGGCAACGGCAAGCACATGGTGTATCTGTCGGGCGTCACCGACCACCACGTCCAGGACGCGGACATGGTCGACCACATCGTCCGGCTGGTCGAGGCGAAGGCCGCGGAGATCGACGCGGCGGATGCGGCTATCGCGGCCTTGGTACCGGAGATGGCGGCGGAATAGGTCTCAGCGGCCAGCCGCTTACGCGCTCCGTTCCCTAACTCTGACTTCTGTCAGGATGACGGCGTGAAACGCGCCTCCTCCTGCCGTTCTCCCGCGAAAGCGGGAGTCCAGGGTTACCGGAGATAGCGTTCGTGGTCCTGGACCCCCGCGTTCGCGGGGGGACAGCAACCTTGGACACCGCTTTATCAAACCGTCGACGTCCGCAACGGCAACTCCAGTACCGGCGATGGCGTCACGATAGGATGCGGGTTAAGCGGACCGCATGAGGATGATCCGAACATTGACCGTTCACGATGCGGTCTAGTCCGGTGACGAACCGCGTCGTTTCTCCCGCTCTGGCTTTCGCGATCGCCGCGCTCGGCATCGGACTGTTCTCGATGATGGACGCGGTGATGAAGTCGCTCGTCCTCGCGATCGGTGTCTATAACGCGCTGCTCTGGCGGCAGATGATCAGCGTCGGTCTCGGCGCGGTCGCGTGGAAGCTCGGGAACAGCGGGCGGCCGAGCGGGCGCGCGTTGAAGCTGCATCTGGCGCGCGGGCTGGTGACGACGGCGATGGCGGTGCTGTTCTTCTGGGGGGCTCGCGCGGGTGCCGATGGCGCAAGCGATTTCGCTGACCTACATCGCGCCGATCCTCGCGCTGCTGCTTGGCGCGGTGACACTCGGCGAGCGGGTCGGGCGGCGGGCGGTGGTCGCGTCGATTGCCGCGTTGCTCGGGGTGCTGGTGGTGATGATCGGGCATGGACGCGGCGTCGCGGGACCGGAGACGTTTCACGGCGCACTCGCGGTGCTCGGATCTGCGGTCCTGTATGCGGTCAACCTCGTGATCGCGCGGATGCAGAGCCAGGCGGCGCGGCCGGGGAGATCGCGTTCTTCCAGGCGCTCGTCATCACAGTGACGCTGGCGTTGGCGGCGCCCTGGCTGGCGGTGGTGCCCGAAGCGGCGCAATGGCCCAAACTCATACTCGCCGCCGGGCTCGCGACCGCGTCGCTGTGGCTGCTCGGCTGGGCCTATGCGCACGGCGATACCGGGTTCCTCGCGACCACCGAATATACGTCGTTCGTCTATGCCGCCGGCTTGGGTTTCCTGGTGTTCGGCGAGCGGGTATCGGCGTTTACGCTGGCGGGCGCGGCGATCATCATCGTCGCGTGCCTGTACGCGGCGCGACGGCGTGATATCGCGCAGACTTCTATCGAGGCTAGTGCATGACCGTCATCCGTTCCGCCACCGCTGCCGATGTCGGCATGATCCTGCGCTTCGTCCGCGAACTCGCCGCGTTCGAGCGCGAGCCGGATGCGGTCGAGGCGACCGAGCCGATGCTAGCGGAGGCGTTGTTCGGGGAGCGGCCTGCCGCGGAGGCCCTGATCGCGGAGAACGCGGACGGTCCGCTCGGGTTCGCGCTGTTCTTCCACAATTTCTCGACCTGGACCGGCACGCGCGGGCTGTATCTCGAGGATCTCTACGTGACGCCGGACGCGCGCGGGCAGGGGGTCGGCGGCGCGTTGCTGGCGCATCTGGCGGGCATGGCGCTCGATCGCGGCTGCGCGCGGTTCGAATGGTCGGTGCTCGACTGGAACGCCGATGCGATCGCGTTTTATCGGAAGGTGGGCGCGGTCGGGATGGAGGACTGGACGATCCAGCGGATGTCGGGGGATGCGCTGGTCAGGTTGGCGGGGCGGTAGGGCAGCAAATGATCCTCCCCCGCCAGGGGGAGGTGTCACCGTAGGTGACGGAGGGGGAGGACACGGAACGTCGGTCGGCGCGTACCTTCCCTTCCGTCTGGCAAGTGCCAGCCACCTCCCCCTGGCGGGGGAGGATCGTCGGTCACCCCTTCACGTCGATATTCATTGCGATCGAGATGCGGTCGCCTGTTCCCAAGTGCGGGCGGACGCCGTGGCGGAGCCAGGCGGGGAAGATGATCAGGTCGCCTGCCTCGGTCGGCAGGCGGCGCTCGACCGGTTGTGGCTGGCCGTCGATCCCGACAAGGCGAAACCCCGGCAGCCGCATGAACGGCACCGGGAAGCGCGGGTCCTCGAAGAACAGCTCGCCGCCCGCCTCGCCCTCCGCAGGCGGAGTGCCCATATCAATGTAATACACCGCGGCCCACAACACGCCGGGATGCGCGTGGCTCATGTTGAGCGCACCGGGCGGCGACACGTTCGCCCACATCTTGACGGTCCACTCGACCGTCGCGGCATCTCGCCCATCGAAATGCGAGGCGCGCTTCGCCATCTTTACCGCGGTATCGGCGAGCGCGACCGCTGCCGGCCCGCCCCAGTCGAGCATGTCGGTAGCGGAATGCCAGCCACCGACATTCGATCGAGCCAAGCTGGGCGCGGCGGCGTAGCGATCAAGGATCGCGGTGCACAACGCCGCAGTCAGGGAGCCGGCATCGGCCAGACGCCCATGCAGGATCGGCGTCTCGTACATCCCGATCTGCGCCGCGCGGACGCGGATGCCGTCGAACGCAGGAGACGCCGTGGTCATGCTATCAGCGTCCTGCGGTGTCGTCCGCGTTCATCGGCTCTTCGCCCTTGGCCTTCTCGGCGTTGTAGCGCTCGATCGCCTCGATCGTGACGCGCTTGGCTTCTTCGGCATCGCCCCACTTGCCGACGCGGACCCACTTCGTCTTCTCGAGGTCCTTGTAGTGGGTGAAGAAGTGCTCGATCTGCTCGAACACGATCTCGGGCATATCGCCGCGCTCGCCGATGTTCGCGTAGTAGGGGAACACCGCGTCGACCGGCACGCAGACGAGCTTCTCGTCGCCACCGGCTTCGTCCTCGAGGTTCAGCACCGCGATCGGCCGCGCGCGAACGACGCAGCCCGGGATGAACGGCGAGCGTGCGATCACGAGTGCATCCAAGGGATCGCCATCGGGACTCAGCGTGTGCGGCACGAAGCCATAGTTCGCCGGATAGCGCATCGGCGTGTGCAGGATGCGATCGACGAACAGAGCGCCCGAGGCCTTGTCGAACTCGTACTTCACAGGCTCGCCGCCGGTCGGCACCTCGATGATGACGTTCAGATCCTCGGGCGGGTTCTTGCCGGTCGGGATGAGGTCGATACGCATGGCGGTCCTTTCGATATGACGATGCCGGCGCTCCTCGTCTGGGGAGCGGCCGGCACCACGTTGGATTAGTATCTGGTCAGCGCGGCATCAGCAGCCTGTCCAGCCCGCCGTCACCTGTACCCACCTTCTGTAGCCGCGGATAGCGCGGGCCGTCATGGTAATCGAGCAAGATGTCGCGGAAACGGTCATTGTTCTTTACAGTCAGACGGATCGGCACTTTCGTGCCCTTAGCGGCCAGGATCGCCGCCTTGATCCGGTCGGACGAATAGGCCTCGCTGTTGACCGCCTCGATCTCGGTGCCGACGTCGAGGCCAGCCTTGAACGCCGGGCTGTCCCAGATCGACGAGGTGACCACGCCCCTCCTTGTTGATCACCATGCCGAGCGAATAGCTGACGTCGGTGCCGCGGGTTTTCTCGGCCTGCTTCAGATACGGGCTCTGCTCGGGGCCGTAGACCAGCTTGTAGCCGTTCATCGCGAAGCCATTGATCGGCGCGGGCTTGCCCGTCTCGGTCAGGCGGGTGTTGAGGAACGTCGCCCAGTCATAGGGGACGATGCCGTTGAGCGTCTTCGCGACGTCGGCGAAGGTGTAGGTGAGTTCGCCGTAATCGCCGTCGCGGACGCCGAAAAAGGCCTTGGCGAAATCGTCGATCGACTTGGTCCCGCCGGACTTCTGGCGGAGCATCGCGTCGACCTCCATCCAGACCATCAGGCCCTCGTTGTAGTAATCCTCCGAGCGCTGCCAGCTGGTCCAGCCCTTCGGCTTGCGTGCCGAGATCACCGGATCGTTGGTCGTGTCGATCAACGGACGCCACTGGCGGCCCGGCGCGGTGTCGTAGTTGCCGAGGATCGAGGCGTAACCGTCGAGCGTGTCCTGCTTGCTGACCAGTCCCGAGCGCGCCTGGAGCACATAGCCCCAGAACTGCGTCTGGCCTTCGTAGACCCACAGCAACGAATCGCGCATCGGCGTGCGGAAGTCGGGCGTCCACAGGTCGGCACCGCGGCGGAACTTGCCGTCCCAGCTATGCGTGTATTCGTGCGGCAACAGGTTCCGCGCGGCGGCACCGGTTTCCCATTCGGTGAAATAGCCGGGACGGACGCCGTTCTCGGAGCTGCGATGATGCTCGAGACCGATCCCGCCGAGTTGATCGGTGATCGACAGCAGGAATTCGTAATGATCGTAATGCTGCGCGCCGAAGGTCTTCACCGCCTGGTCGACGAGTCGCTTGTGCGCGTCGATCTGCTCGGGCTTGGCGGCAAGCTGGTCGGGGCTGTCGGCGAAGACGTTCAGGTCGACGCGGGGGGAGAGCGGCCAGACCTTGCCGTACTTGCCCGCGAGCGTCGGCGAATCGACCAGGATCTCGTAGTTGGTCGTGTCGTAGCTGTAGGTCGAGCCCGACACCTTGGCCGGCACCGCACCCGCGGCGGTCCAGCCGGTTGGGTAGGTGACGGTCATCTTGATCGGGATCTGGCGCGTGAAATAGCCCGCCGGGTAGAGGCTGACGAGGTTTGGCTCGAGGCTGATCATCGTCGGTGTCATGACGATACGGCCCTGGTCGCCCTTGGTCGCGGAGATGAACTGGAACTCGGCCACCACCGACTTCGCGCCAGTCGGCACGTCGATGTGGAACGCGAAGACGTCGACCGGATCGCGCGTCCAGGGGACGATCTTGCCGTTCGCACGGATCACGAGCCCCGCGAGCTTCTCGATCTCGCCGCGTGGGGAATGCGCGCCGGGCAGCCACTTCGGATAAAGCAGCGCCATCGGACCGGACTTGGCGACCGGGATCGTCTGCTTCACGCGAAAGATGCCGCGCTCGGTATCGGTCGCATCGACATCGAGCAGCAGCGTGCCGGGATAGGGCGTGTCGACCGCGTCGGGAATGGTATCGACGAACGGGACGGGCTGCGGTGCGGTGTTGCCGGCGGGGACTTGCGCGAAGGCGGGTACGGCGGATGCGAGCAGGGACGCGACGAGAAGCTTGCGGATCAAGGAAGGGCCTTCCGGCTGAGAGACGATGACCCGAGGTGTAATCGCGATAAAGGGCAGTCGTCCAGTCCTTTACCGGGACTGCTCAACCACTCCCGAGCACGTTGATCGTGAACGCCAGCACGCCGATGTTGAATACGAACGCCGCCATGCACTGGCCGAGCGCGGCTTTGCGAACCCGGCGCGAGGTGATCTCGACGTCCGAGGTCTGGAACGTCATCCCCAGCGTGAACGCGAAATAGGCGAAATCCCAGTAATCGGGCTCGTCGCAGCTCGGAAAGTCGAGGCCCTTCGCGTCCTTCCCGTCCGGATCGTCGACATAGAACAGATGCGCATAATGCAGCGTGTAGATCATGTTCGAGAACAGCCACGCGAGCGCTAGCGTCGTGATCGTCAGCGCGATCCCGACAGCGTCGTTCTTCCCCTGCAGTTCCTTCGCCACCGCGACCAGGATGACCAGCATGATCGTCCCGCTGAACCCGAGCAGCACCGCGCGGTTGGCGTCGTTCTCCTCCGCCGCGCGGCGCATCCGGGCGGCGGTGGCGTTGCGGAACAAGGTCGAGACCGCGATCAGGAACACGACCGCGGCGACGTCGAACGCGGCCATCGTACCGCGCCCGAGCCCGAACCGCGGGATCATCCCGACCAGCCCGATCGCGAAGACCAGCACGAACAGGATGAAGCGCGGCGGGGCAACGCGTTGGCCGAGGCCCCAATATCTGGGTTTGTCGTTCATGCCACAGCGCTAGCGCTTCGCAGGCACGTCGCCTAGATACGCGCGCATCATGGCCAAGACAGAAACCCCGCGCCGCATCCGTGGCACCCAAGATATTTTCGGTGAGGAACAGCGCCGGTTTGCGCACGTCCTCGCCACGTTCGAGCGCGTGCGGGCGCTGTATTGCTTCCAGCGCATCGATATCCCGGTGTTCGAGTCGACCGCGGTGTTCGCGCGCTCGCTCGGCGAGACGACCGATGTCGTGTCGAAGGAAATGTACACGTTCGAGGATCGCGGCGGGGACTCGCTGACGCTCCGCCCCGAGTTCACCGCCGGCATCGCGCGCGCCTATCTGACCGAAGGCTGGCAGCAGTTCGCGCCGCTGAAGCTCACCACCAGCGGGCCCGTGTTCCGCTACGAGCGCCCGCAAAAGGGGCGCTTCCGCCAATTTCACCAGATCGATGCCGAGGTGATCGGTGCCGCAGAACCGGCGGCGGACGTCGAGCTGCTAGTGCTCGCGGACCAGCTGCTGCGCGAACTCGGCATTTCCGAGGGCGTGACGTTGCAGCTCAACACGCTGGGCGACGCGGCGACGCGCGACGCCTGGCGCGAGGCGCTGGTCGCGCATTTCGAGGCGCATCGCGGGGAATTGTCCGAGGACAGCCTGACGCGGCTCGAAAAGAACCCGATGCGGATCCTCGACTCGAAGGACCCGCGCGACCGCCCGATCGCCGACAGCGCGCCGGATATCGACGCGTATCTGACGGAAGAGGCACGCGCGTTCTTCGAGGCGGTGACCACAGGCCTCGACGCGGCGGGTGTCGCCTGGGAGCGCAACGCGCGGCTGGTCCGCGGCCTGGATTACTACCGCCACACCGCGTTCGAGTTCGTGACCGACCGGTTGGGCTCGCAGGGCACGGTGCTGGCCGGCGGGCGGTATGACGGGCTGATCGGATCGCTTGGCGGGCCCGAGACGGCTGGCGTTGGTTGGGCTGCGGGTGTCGAGCGTCTCGCTATGCTGATTGATGAGCCGGCGGTGCCCGAGGTCGACGTCGCGGTTGTTGCCGAAGCTCAAGAGTTTGAGTCTACGGCTACTAAGCTGACGGCAGAACTTCGGCGAGCAGGCTTTACTGTGGAAGCGATTGTCACCGGAAACCCAAAAAAAGCGGTACGAAAAGGCGCTTAAGACAAACCCGGCCTACACGATTTCACTGTCTCGCAGAGACGGTCTCGTGAGCGTTAGCGAACGTGGCTTACGAGCTAAATTCCAGCCGGACCAGTTCAGGGCGATCATCGACTCGGCTACCGGCGGTCTTGAATGACCCAGATCTCCCCCGACCGCATCCGCGCGATCGAGGCGCGGCGTGACGAGCTCCAGGCCCTGATGTCGACCGGCGATCTCCCGTCGGATCGCTTCGTCGCGGTGTCGAAAGAATATGCCGAGCTCGAACCCGTCGCCCAAGCCGCCACCGAGGTGCGCCGGTTGCGGCAGGAGGCCGAAAGCCTCGCCTTCATGGCCGAAGATGCCGACGACGAGCTGCGCGCGATGGCGTCGGACGAGTTGCACGAGAACCGCACGCTGCTCGAAACCGCCGACCGCAAGCTCGCGCTCGCGCTGTTGCCGCGCGATTCCGCCGACGAGCGCTCGGCGATGCTCGAAGTCCGCGCCGGCACCGGTGGCGACGAGGCGGCGCTGTTCGCGGGCGACCTGTTCCGGATGTACCAGCGCTATGCCGAATCGCAGGGCTGGCGGGTCGAGATGATCTCCGGTTCGTCGTCCGACGCGGGCGGCTTCAAGGAAGTCGTCGCCAGCGTCACCGGCCAGGGCGTGTTCGCGAAACTCAAGTTCGAGAGCGGCGTCCACCGCGTCCAGCGCGTGCCCACCACCGAGGCCGGCGGGCGGATCCACACCTCGGCGGCGACCGTCGCGGTGCTGCCCGAGGCGGAGGAGGTCGACGTCAAGATCGACGACAAGGACCTGCGCATCGATGTCTATCGCTCGTCGGGGCCGGGCGGCCAGTCGGTCAATACGACCGACTCCGCGGTGCGGATCGTCCACATCCCGACCGGGCTGACGGTGATTCAGCAGGACGAGAAGTCGCAGCACAAGAACAAGGCCAAGGCCCTCCGCGTGCTCAGGACGCGGCTGTACGAGGCGGAACGCGACCGGCTGCATGCCGAGCGGGCGGGGGGCGCGGAAGTCGATGGTCGGCTCGGGCGATCGCTCGGAGCGGATCCGGACGTATAATTTCCCGCAGGGCCGCGTGACCGATCACCGCATCAACCTGACGCTGCACCGCCTGCCCGAGATCGTCGCGGGCGAGATGGACGAACTGATCGGCGCGCTGGTCGCGCAGGACGAAGCGGACCGCCTGGCGCAGCTGGATGGCTGAGCTTTCCTCAGCCGCAACGGCATTCCCCTCCCGCTTGCGGGAGGGGGTTAGGGAGGGGCTTCCCGTTGAGGGCGTCGCCCGGTGACAGCCCCTCCCCGACCCCTCCCGCAAGCGGGAGGGGAGCAGTGAGTGCAGCGATCGCCACCGCCGCGGCACAGTTCGCCTTCTCCGCCACCTCGCGCCTGGACGCGGAACTCCTGATGGCGCACGCACTCGGCGTCGAGCGCAACGCGATCCTCCTCGACCCGGATCGCTACACCGTCCCCGACACCTTCGCCGCGCTAGTCGACCGCCGTCTCCACCACGAGCCGATCGCCTACATCGCCGGCACCCGCGGCTTCTGGTCGATCGACCTCGCCGTCGGCCCCGGCGCACTCGTCCCCCGCGCCGACAGCGAAACACTCCTGATCGCTGCCCAATCGCACTTCGCCGGCCGCGCCCCCGCCACCATACTCGACCTCGGCACCGGCCCCGGCACATTGCTCCTCGCCGCGCTCGACGAATGGCCCGCGCAAGGCTTCGGCGTAGACTATTCCCCCCCAAGCGCTCGCCTACGCCCGCGCCAACGCAGCAACCCTTGGCATGGCCGACCGCGCGCACTTCATCCACGGAAGCTGGGCCAGCGCGATCGTCGGCCAGTTCGACCTGATCCTCGCCAACCCCCCTACATCGCCACCGACGAGCAACTCCCGCCCGAAGTCCAGAATCACGAACCCCACGCCGCGCTCTTCGCCGGCGCAGACGGGCTCGACGACTACCGCATCCTGGCGGAGCAGCTCCCCGCTTTGATCGCCCCCGGCGGCGCGGCGGTGATCGAGATCGGTTCGACGCAGGCTCCCCCCGTCACCGCGCTGCTCGAAGCGCAAGGTCTGCACGTCGCGCTCCACCACGACTATGGCGGCAACCCGCGCGCGCTGGTTGCGAGCCACGCGCCCACGACTTGAACAATATGGCGCTAAACCTCACATTTCGCTTGTAGTAGGTCCCTTGCGGACGCTATCACGCGGGCAGGGGCACGCACTCTCGACGATTGGTCGGTTTAGAGCGATGACCCGCATCCTTCGCTTTGAGGTCGCTGCAGTCCGGCGGCCCTGGCAAGTTCGACGCACCGATCTCGTCTAGATCGTCGGTGCGCGACGGGGGTTTGCACCGCATTTCGGAGCACGACCAGATTTTGGTTCGACGACTGAGGACACAAGCTTGATCAACAACCGGCAAGCCGGCCGCCGTCGCGGTCGTGGCAACAATAATAATGGCGGCGGCGGTAGTGGTGGCGGTCAACGCCAAGGTGGCGGCGGCGGCGGCCAGGGTGGTCGCGATACCGGCAACCGCATCGAACAGCCGCGCGCGGCAACGCGAGCCAGCTGTACGAGAAGTACAAGAACCTCGCGCGCGACGCGCAGCAGCAGGGCGACCGCGTCAACATCGAATATTACCTCCAGTTCGCGGACCATTATTTCCGCGTCCTGAGCGAAACCCGCGCCCGCTTCGAAGAAAGCCAGCCGCAGGCGCAGCAGCAGCCGCGCCGCCAGCAGCCGTTCGATCTCGACGGCGACGACGATTACGGCGACGAGGGCGAACCGATCCGCTCCGGCGAGCAGCAGGGTAATCCCGAGCAGGCTCGTGGCGAGCAGAACCGGGCCGAGCAGAATGGTGGCCAGCAGAACGGCCAGTACCAGAATGCGCCCCGCCAGAATCGTGAGAACCAGAACCGCGAGGACCGCCCTCAGCGTGAAGATCGTCCGCAGCGCGAAGAGCGTCCGCGGTACGACAACAACCGCTACGAGGGCCAGCGTAACGACGGCCCCCGCAACGAGGGGCAGCCGCGTAACGACGGTCAGCGCGAAGACCGCGTCCGTGGCGACAATCCGCGCAACCAGCGTAACGCTCAGCCGCGTGATGCTCAGCCTCGCGACGACCGCAACGGCGAAGAGCAGGATCAGGCCCACGAGGCCCAGTCGCGCGAGACGCAGTCACGCGACGAGCAGGTTCGCGAGCCCCGCAGCGATTACCGCGATGCGCCGCAGCGCGAGACGGTCCGCCGCACGCCCCGCGTGAGCGCACCGGTCGCCAACGCCAACCAGGACTCCGAAGCCGACGCGGTCCGCTCTGTAACCGAAGCCCCCGAGCAGGCGGCCCAGCCGACCGAAGCCGTCGAGACCGCCGCGCCCGTCGCCGCGACCGAGGAGCAGCCCCGCCGTCGCGGTCGCCCGCGTCGTGATCGCAGCCTCGACGCACCTGTCGCTCAGGATGACGCAGCACCGACCGCATTCGACGCGGACCGCCTGCCACCATCGCTCGGCATCTCGGCAACAAAGTCGGCGCCAGCACTGGCACCTGCGACGGATGCGCCCGCTGCTGATGCTGTGCCTGAAGAAAAGCCCCGCCGTCGCCGCGTTCGTGCGGTACCGGACGAGGTCGCAGGCTGAAGCCGTCATCCCGGACTTTTCCGGGATCACGCCAAGACCTGAAAAGGCCGGTGCCGCTTCACGCGACACCGGCCTTTTTCATGCCCGCCTATATTCTCGACTATATCGGCACCGCGCACTCACTCGAGCCGCGTCACATCTTCATCATGTCCGCTTCCCGAACTGAGAAATGCGAGCCCCATCAATAGCCCGGCCATCATCACCGATCCGCCGACCCCGCCCATCACCGCGAGCATCGTCACGAGGTGCAGCGGCCCCTGCACATGCGCCATCGCCACGATGATCGCCGCGACGCAAATCGCCGCCGCCAGCACCATCCACGCCATGATCCCCCGGAACCGCGCCCATGCGAATGCAGCGTAATGCGGGTCGTCCAACCCGGCCGGCGGTTCAGGCAGTCGATCGGTCATCGCTTCACATTGCCGCGCAAACATGGTTTCCTCAAGCCAAGCGCAACAGACGCAGTTGAGGAGAGACGAAGATGACGATCGCGGCGATCCTGAAGGACAAGGGCGACATACAGTCGCTGACCCCCGATTTTACGGTGGCCCAGGCGGTGGCGCTGCTCGCGGAGAAGCGGATCGGCGCGGCGCCGGTACTCGATGGCGGCAAGGTCGTCGGGATCTTTTCCGAACGCGACGTCATCCATTGCCTGCAGTCCGATGGCGCAGCGGCGCTCGAACGGCGGATCGGCGACGTGATGACGACCGCGGTAAAGTCGATCGGGCCCAATGAATCGGCGATCGGCGCATTGTCGCTGATGACCCAGCGCCGCATCCGCCACTTGCCGGTGATCGACGGCGAAACGCTGGTCGGCTTTGTCTCGATCGGCGACTTGGTCAAATACCGCATCGACCGGATCGAGACCGATGCCGCAGCGATGCGCGAATATATCCAGTCCGCGTAACTAAGCGGCGACCGGCTGCTTCCGCGCGACCGCGATCAGTTCGCGCACGGTCGCCCGCGCAAAGATCAGCATCCACGCAGCATAGACCGCGGCGCCTATCGCCACGAGCACAACCAGCCGCCAATGCGCGTCGAGCAATGGCAACGCTCGATCCACCAGCCCGACGATCAGCGCCATCGCGATCGCCGCCAGTGCCGGCGATGCGACCGCGCGCGCCACGTCCCGCGCCCGAACGCCGATCACCGGCAGCGTCCGCCAGGCGCTGATCGCCAGATAGAGCGGATAGGCCGTGA
>NZ_JAMXSR020000002.1:2810000-4085540 GCF_024124765.2 Sphingomonas sp. H160509
GGTGAAAGGCCAATCAAGCCGGGAAATAGCTGGTTCTCCGCGAAAACTATTGAGGTAGTGCCTCGCACGAACACCTTAGGGGGGTAGAGCACTGGATGGGCTAGGGGGGTCGCGAGATCTACCAAACCTAACCAAACTCCGAATACCTAAGAGTGATATGCGGGAGACAGACGGCGGGTGCTAAGGTCCGTCGTCAAAAGGGAAACAGCCCTGACCTACAGCTAAGGCCCCCAAATCGTATCTAAGTGGGAAAGCATGTGGGACTTCCAAAACAACCAGGAGGTTGGCTTAGAAGCAGCCATCCTTTAAAGAAAGCGTAACAGCTCACTGGTCTAAACAAGAGGTCCTGCGGCGAAGATGTAACGGGGCTCAAGATACGTGCCGAAGCTTAGGGTGTGCCACTTATGTGGTACGCGGTAGCGGAGCGTTCCGTAAGCCTGTGAAGCGATCTGGTAATGGGTCGTGGAGGTATCGGAAGTGCGAATGCAGACATGAGTAGCGATAAAGAGGGTGAGATGCCCTCTCGCCGAAAGACCAAGGGTTCCTGCGCAAGGCTAATCCGCGCAGGGTGAGCCGGCCCCTAAGACGAGCCCGAAGGGGGTAGTCGATGGGAACCACGTTAATATTCGTGGGCCTGGTGGTGTGTGACGGATCATGTGTGTTGTCATCCCTTATCGGATTGGGATGGCTTCGAAATGGTTCCAGGAAATAGCCCCACCGTATAGACCGTACCCGAAACCGACACAGGTGGTCAGGTAGAGTATACCAAGGCGCTTGAGAGAAGTGTCCTGAAGGAACTCGGCAAATTGCCTCCGTACCTTCGGAAGAAGGAGGCCCTCACTATGCGCAAGCACTTTGAGGGGGCACAGGCCAGGGGGTAGCGACTGTTTAGCAAAAACACAGGGCTCTGCTAAGTCGGCTTCAAGACGACGTATAGGGCCTGACGCCTGCCCGGTGCCTGAAGGTTAAGTGGAGGGGTGCAAGCTCTGAAATGAAGCCCAGGTAAACGGCGGCCGTAACTATAACGGTCCTAAGGTAGCGAAATTCCTTGTCGGGTAAGTTCCGACCTGCACGAATGGCGTAACGACTTCCCCACTGTCTCCAGGACATGCTCAGCGAAATTGAATTCTCCGTGAAGATGCGGAGTACCCGCGGTTAGACGGAAAGACCCCGTGCACCTTTACTGCAGCTTCAGAGTGGCATTAGGGAAGAAACTGTGTAGCATAGGTGGGAGGCTTTGAAGCATCGGCGCCAGCTGATGTGGAGCCATAGGTGAAATACCACCCTGTTTGTTTCTGATGTCTAACCTCGTTCCGTAAGCCGGAACAGGGACCCTCTGTGGCGGGTAGTTTGACTGGGGCGGTCGCCTCCTAAAGAGTAACGGAGGCGCGCAATGGTGGGCTCAGGACGGTCGGAAACCGTCTGTTAGAGTGCAATGGCATAAGCCCGCCTGACTGCGAGACTGACAAGTCGAGCAGAGACGAAAGTCGGTCATAGTGATCCGGTGGTCCCTCGTGGAAGGGCCATCGCTCAACGGATAAAAGGTACGCCGGGGATAACAGGCTGATAACCCCCAAGAGCTCATATCGACGGGGTTGTTTGGCACCTCGATGTCGGCTCATCACATCCTGGGGCTGGAGCAGGTCCCAAGGGTTTGGCTGTTCGCCAATTAAAGTGGTACGTGAGCTGGGTTCAGAACGTCGCGAGACAGTTTGGTCCCTATCTGCCGTGGGCGTCGAAATTTGAGAGGAGTTGACCCTAGTACGAGAGGACCGGGTTGAACATACCTCTGGTGTACCAGTCGTTCCGCCAGGAGCGCAGCTGGGTAGCTATGTATGGACGGGATAACCGCTGAAAGCATCTAAGCGGGAAGCCTCCCTCGAGATAAGATTTCATAGAGCCGTCGGAGACCACGACGTTGATAGATCGGATGTAGAAGTGCGGTAACGCATGGAGCTAACCGATACTAATTGCTCTATTCGCGCTTGAGAGTCTCACACCATCAATGACAACACTGGGCAACCAGCTAGCCATTCGATAGTGCGGATGATTAAGACGACGCCAGATTGCCAATCCCCTCGCCGTCGAGGGATTGGTCGAATACCACTACAAACCTTGCACGGTATCGATTTTAAAACCCTCAAGCTTCGCAGCAATGCGAAACTTTGAGGGACCCAGATATGAACGCAAACGCATGTCGCACCGGCTCCATTGCCTGGTGGCTATAGCGTCGGTGTCCCACCCGATCCCATTCCGAACTCGGCCGTGAAACCCGACTGCGCCAATGGTACTATCGCTCAAGCGATGGAAGAGTAGGTCGTCGCCAGGCATTGAAGCCCGTGCAACATGCAAACACACACCATATCCAAAACCCATTCACAATTTCTCATACACTCAGTTCCGCACAACGCGGACACTCGGGCCCCATCGAAGTACCACTTCGATGGGATCTCGGCGCGGGGTGGAGCAGCCCGGTAGCTCGTCAGGCTCATAACCTGAAGGTCACAGGTTCAAATCCTGTCCCCGCAACCAACTCCTATAACGACGACGCCGCCCTCACGGGCGGCGTCGTCGTTTGTAGCCCAAGCTAGAAAATCCGAAATCTTCGCTACCAATTCAGTCTTCGGGCCATACTCGCCGTCCGGGTGAATCGTTAAATTCGTCAGCCGAACTTGACCAAGTCCTTGAAGATCAGCCAGCCCCAGCTCTTGTCGTGCGCCTGGACGAGCAGCCCCCCTTCCGAAAGTCCGCCGAGCTGGATCGGCGCGAAGCCGAGATCTTCCGCCAGCGCACCGACCTGTGCTGCAGCATCGTCGTCGTCACTCGACAAGAACACGACGCGCCTGCCACCCTGTACGGCCGGATCCTGGTCGAGCACGGCGGCGACCAGATGGTTGAAGCCCTTGACCACCCTGCCGCCAGCGAAGGCGTCCGCGACGACCTTGGCCGAAGGCCGTCCGCCCAGTTCCTTTGCGGACACGCCGTACGCATTGGTCACATCGACGATGATCTTGCCCTGCCAGTCCGGCAGCGCCTTCGCGACATCGGGGTGCGATTGGAAACGCACGGCCAGGAAGATGACGTCCGCCTTGACCGCCTCGGCGAGCGTCGTGGACGTGATGCCGGGACCGATCGCTACCGCGGTCGATGCGAAGCTTTCCGGATCGCGCGTGGTGGCGACGGATACCGCGATCCCCTTGCGGGCGAATGTCTTGGCGAGGGTCTGGCCGATCTCGCCGAACCCGATGATTGCGTAGGTCATGATAGTCTCCTTGAGGGTTCGGGCGGTCACAGCTTGTAGCCGCCGCTCGCTTCGATCGTCTGGCCGGTTACCCAGTGGCCGTCGTCGGATGCCAGGAACGCCACGACGGCAGCGATTTCCGCAGGCTCGCCAAAGCGTCCCAGCGCGATGTCGGCCTCGACCGCCTTCACGAGTTCTGGGTTCTCCCGGAAGGCCGCGTTTGCATCCGTTCGCGTGAAGCCTGGCGCGACGGCGTTCGCGGTGATCCCGCGCGGCCCCAGTTCGGACGCGAGCGCATGCGTCAGCGTGTTGATTGCGGCCTTGGCCATCGAGTAGATCGGCGCCGTCGTCACCGGCTTCGTCGCGGCGGCGGACGAGATGTTGATGATCCGTCCGCCATCGGCGAGGCGATCCATCGCGGCCTGCACGATGAAGAACGGTGCGCGCAGGTAGACCGCCATCAGCGTGTCCCAGCTTGCGGGCGTCGCGTCCTTGAAGCCGATCCAGCCGGCATTGCCCGCATTGTTGACCAGGATGTCGAGTGTGTTGCTGCCGTTCCGCTTGGTGAACTCGTGGTCGAGCTTGTCGAACAGGACTGGCACGGTTGCCGGGTCCACCAGGTCCGCATGAATCGCGAACGCAGTACCTCCGGCGTTTTCGATGGCCGCGACCGCTTCGTCCGCGCGGGATTTGCTGGCGTTGTAGGTCAGCGCGACCGTCGCACCGTCGCGTGCGAGACGCTCGGCGATCGCGCGGCCGATGCCACGCGATGCCCCGGTAACGAGCGCGGTCTTTCCCTTGAGAGGATGGTCCACAGGATGTTCCTTTATGCTTGGTCGCAGGTGCCGATCACGCGAGCGATCGGCGGGTGGGATGCGTCAGAGCTGCGCGAGGCCACCGTCGACGGCGAGTTCGCTGGCGGTCATGAAGCTGCTGTCCGACGATGCGAGAAAGGCCGCGGCTGCCGCGATCTCGGCCGGGTCGGCCATGCGCAGCAGCGGGGTCATCGCGCCGTAGGCCTTCTGGCCCTCCTCACCGAGAGCGGCCTTGGCGAGTTCGGTCGCCGTCGCGCCAGGGGACAGGACGTTCACGCGGATCCCGCTACCCTTCAGGTCTTCCGCCCAGCTCCGCGCGAGGTTGCGCACGGCCGCCTTGCTGGCGCTGTAGGCGGTGAACCCCGGGGCACCCGTGGTGCCCGCGCTTGATCCCGTCAGGATGATCGAACCGCCCTCGCGCATCAGCGGTAACGCCTTCTGGACGGTGAAGATCGTCCCCTTCACATTGGTGCCGAAGGTCTCGTCGATGTGTTCGGCGGTGATCTGGCCGAGCGGAAGCGGACTTCCCGCGCCTGCATTGGCAAAGACGATGTCGAGCGTTCCGCGCTCGGCCTTCACCGCGGCGTAAAGCCGGTCGAGGTCGGACCCGTCGGAGACCGAGCCCTTCACCGCGCGGGCATTCGACCCGAGCTCCGCCACCGCGGCATCCAGCGCATCCTGTCGCCGCCCATAGATGAAGACGAAGGCGCCTTCCTCGATGAACCGCTTTGCCGAGGCGAGGCCGATACCGGTCGCGCCGCCGGTGATCACGGCGGTCTTTCCGTCTAATCTCGTCATGTCGTGCATCCTTGTTCGCCGACCGGGTGTCCGACCGTCCGGGGATGTTCCCCCCGCGAGCCTCAACATGGGCTCGGCAAAGTCAGGCAGGGACTGTGAAATTCCGCACATCGGTGGTGCGGAAACGATCCACTGAACGTGTCGTGCGCAGATCGCGGCACCTCGTGCTATGCGCAGCGTGCAGTTTGCGGCGCGGGAATGCACCATGATCGACTGGGACGACGTTCGCTACTTTCTGGCCACTGCGCGCGAAGGGTCGGTGCGCGCGGCGGCCAAGCGCCTCGCGGTGAACCACGCGACCGTGCTGCGACGCATTGCCCAGTTGGAGCAGCGGCTGGGCGCGCAAATGTTCGAAAAGCTGCCCTCGGGCTACCGCCTGACGACGGCGGGCGAGGAGGTGCTCGAATTCGCGCTGCAGATGGAATCTTCGTCGCACCAGTTGGAGACGAGGGTCTTCGGACGCGACCAGAGCGTGCGCGGGCTCCTGCGGGTGACGCTGACTCCGATCCTGGCAACGCACCTTCTGCTGCCGGATTTCGCCGATTTCGCGCGCCGGCATCCGGACATCGAAATGGAAATCCAGTCCTCCGGCGACCTCGCAAACCTCACCAACCGGGAGGCAGACGTCGCGATCCGCGTCGTCTACGATCGGAAGACCCTGCCGCTCAATCTGCACGGATTGAAGGGACCGGAGCTGTTCGGCGGCGTCTACATCGCCCGCGATCGGCTGGCTGCATGGCGCGGGGGCGCGTCCGCCCCCCTCCGCTGGATCGTCATCAGCACGCACGGTATTCCCGATTGGGCGAGTGAGGGCGATGTCCGCACCACCGCAGTTCCGTTCAGGGTTACAGACGCAGCAGCGGAGATCGGCGCCGTTCGGCAGGGGCTCGGGTTGACGACGTTGCCATGCTTTGTCGGAGATGCGGACCCGCTGCTCGAAAGAGTGCCGGGCACCGACCTGCACCCGTACGGAACGCTCTGGGTTCTTACGCAAGGGGAGACCCGCAAGACGAAGCGCGTGCGGCTGTTTACGGAGCATATTTCCGGCAGGCTAGCCGAATACGCTCCGCTTCTCGCGGGAATGTCCGTATCGGGCGGTTGATGCCCGACGGTCTTCAGGCCGGCGATAGCACCTCCATAGAGGCGTCGGTTACAGTGTGCCTCCCTCGGCGAGCGTCTTGAGTTGATCAGCCATCGCGCCCCAGCCGCCTTCAAAGCCCATCGAGCGATGCTGCTCCAGCGCCTCGTCGGTCCAGTGGCGCGCCGTGGCGGTGAAAAGGGTGCCGTCCCCGTCCGGCGCGATCTCGAACAGGCCGACCATGAACGGACCGCTCGGCTTCCAGCCGGCCGTGAAGGCGTCGGTGAACACGAAGCGGCGGTTCGTCTCATATTCGAGGACCACGCCCTCGTTGGGCATCTCCTCGCCATTGGGTCCATGCATTACCACCAGACTGCGACCGCCAGGGCGCCACTCGATATCGCGTGCTTCTGCGCGCCAAGGTCGCGGACAGAACCACTCCTCGAAGCGGTTCGTCATAGTCCGCCAGACCGCCTCCACGGGGGCGGCGATGCGTCGCTCGACGCTGAGTTCGCGGCTATTGTTCATCGCTCGTCTCCTTTGCACATAGTATCGCATATCGCTTCAGTGCTGCCCGCTAACGCGGGCGGCTTGCGGGTAGCCTCTATGACGACGAAGCCTCCGTGCAACATTGCCTGCAAATGAAGCGCAAGGCTCGCAATGTCGGTGTCGGCGTTGAGCGTGCGCGCGTGTGGCCAATGCTTACGCTATGACTTCAAACCGCTCGCATTGATCGCGCGCCGGGCGGAGATAACACGGTCACCATAGAGTATTGCCAAGGATCGATGGACGGCCTTGGCGCACCTGTCGTTCGCCAGAGCCGACGCCTGTCGCTCGGCTTGTTCGCGCTTCTTGCTATAGGCGAGGTCGTAATCTTGAACGTTAGGCATGGCAGGCACTCGGCACTGCGGGCGGAAGCTGATTCCAGCTCTCTATCGTCACCGTGCTCGCGGCAAGGGTGATGGCGATGTCACAGCATACGCCGATGCGGCTTGGGGAGATACAGCGGTTGCGCTGTCTGGCTCGCGCAATGTTCCGTCTGCCGCGTATCGGACGGCTGGCCATGTCGGTGAAGTCCGCAAGGCCTACATCGGATACCAGTCCCATTGAGGTGCCTCAGCATGTCGCGATCGACCAGTCCCTTGTTCGTGGATGCCGTGATCGATTGCATGGGCGAGGGCAGGGCGCCAACGCATGAGGAGATGATGATCGTCGCGCAGCATATCTGGTCCGATGGCGCGGCATCCCGTTCCGCGTTCGCCTGGAACAGCTTGTCGGTATCCTCGCCCGATCGTCTCTGTTCGATGCGGGCGGCGGGTCTGGCCTTGCACGGCTCGCGGTAACCTGCCGATGGCGGCGCGCGCGTGTCTGCCGTGATGGACCCCGCGTACGGCAAATGAGCGGGGATGGTCTTGCGGCGTGGTTGCAGGTCGCCGCCAAACCAGAATAGCTCCGTTTCTCGCCGTTGCCGCGACGTGGCGTCATCGAGACCCTATCTAGACGACACGAAGTCATCTCGCCGCGACAGCCTTGACGGCGATGAAATCAGGATTGCGCCATGAAGAAGATCGGGTTCCTTTCGTTCGGTCATTGGTCATCATCGGCCCAATCCGCGACACGGTCCGCCTCGGACGTGTTGCTGCAGTCGATCGAACTGGCCGTCGCTGCCGAGGAAGTGGGCGCCGACGGCGCGTATTTCCGCGTTCACCACTTTGCGCAGCAACTCGCATCGCCCTTCCCGCTGCTGGCCGCGGTCGGCGCCAGGACCAGCCGGATCGAGATCGGCACCGGCGTTATCGACATGCGCTACGAGAACCCGTTCTACATGGCGGAGGACGCGGGGTCGGCCGACCTGATCAGCGGTGGCCGCTTGCAGCTTGGTATCAGCCGCGGCTCGCCCGAGCAGGTGGTCGAAGGGTGGCGTCACTTCGGCTACGCACCCGCCGAGGGCGAGACCGACGCCGATATGGGCCGCCGGCATGCCGAGGTGCTGCTCGATCTACTGAAAGGCGAGGGGTTCGCGCAGCCCAGCCCGAACCCGATGTTCCCCAATCCGCCGGGATTGTTGCGTCTCGAACCGCACGCACCAGGCTTGCGGCGGCGCATCTGGTGGGGCTCATCGTCGAACGCCACCGCGGTCTGGGCCGCGCAAAACGGCATGAACCTCCAAAGCTCGACGCTGAAGGCGGACGAGAGCGGCGAACCACTCCACGTCCAGCAAGCCAAGCAGATCCGGCTATATCGCCAGGCCTGGAAGGATGCGGGGCATGATTGGGAGCCGCGCGTGTCGGTATCGCGCTCGATCTTCGCGCTGATGAACGATCGCGACCGTGCCTATTTTGGGCGCGGCGAAAGCAGCGACCAGATCGGGGTGATCGACAACATGCGTGCCGTGTTCGGCCGTTCCTATGCGGCTGAGCCAGACCAGCTGATCGAGCAGCTTCGCACCGACGAGGGCATTGCCGAAGCCGACACGGTGTTGCTGACGGTGCCGAACCAGCTCGGCGTCGACTACAACGCGCATGTACTCGAATCCATCCTGACCCACGTCGCGCCAGCGCTTGGGTGGCGTTGAGGTGGCGGGTCACCTCATGCGTGGCTGCCTGTTTAATGGTACACGTCGGAGGGCAATTCGAGCGTTAGCGATGACTGTCGAAACGGATTGTGCATGAGTGTCTGAAGTTGAGAAGCGGGGAAGGGCCGCCGGGCGACCGGGAATGTGTCTCAAGGCTGGCCAGATAGCAGATGCGACCTGCGGCTTCGCACTCAAAGTCGGCGTCGATAAAAGTCCGTATTGTGTGGATGTGTCACAGAACATCCACATGGTGGAGATAGGACGTCTTTTTAGCGACGCGGCTGTGCATGCCGCGCTCTTAAAAGGGGTTTCGATGCTTCGTTCCATGCGACTTTCGTCGCGCGCAGTTCTGCGCGCGCTGTTGATGCTCGGCTCCACCGCCCCGGCCTTGATGATCAAGGCGACATCGGTCGAAGCCCAGGACTATACGAACATCGCCGCGTCCGGTCGCGTGACAGGGCAGGACGGGACCGCGATCGTCGGTGCGCAGGTCAAGATCACCTCATCGGACCGAGGCGTCAGCCGCGTTGCCGCGACGGACTCGACGGGCAGCTACACCATCCCGCAGCTTCCGCCCGGCAATTACGACGTCGCCATCACCGCGCCGGGCTTCGCAACCTATGACGAACGCGGAATTCCGCTGACCCGCGAATCCGGCGGTGCCAACAGCTTCCGCCTGGTTTCGGCGGAGCAGAGCGGCGACATCGTCGTCGTCGGCACGCGTCAGCGCACGGCAGACTTCCAGGACACCACGGTCGGCAGCACGATCAATCTCGGTTCGCTGACGACGCGCGTGCCGATCGGGCGCACCTTGCGCGACGTGATGCTGCTGACCCCCGGCGCGGTCCAGGGCTCGTCGCCTTCCAATGGCGGTTTTTCCAACCAGGTATCGATCGGCGGCGCGGCGTTCACCGAGAACGCGTTCTACATCAACGGCCTGAACGTGACCGATTTCGTGTCGGGCGGGCAGCCAGCCGAAGTGCCGTTCGACTTCTACCAGACGGTCGAAGTGAAGACCGGCGGCGCCCCCCGCGGAATTCGGTCGCGCGACCGGCGGCTATGTGGTCGCCACGACCAAGTCCGGAACCAACGACTATCACGCGAGCGTCACCGGGATCTGGGAGCCCGACGATCTTCGCGGCAGCGCGCCGTCGACGCGTACTGTCGACTATCGCCACGCGACCGCAAGCCGCAAGGAACTGGTGTTCCAGGCGAGCGGCCCGATCATCAGGGACCATCTGTTCGTCTACGGCCTCTACAACATGCGCGAAATCCGCACGTTAACGCCGCAGGCCAACCAGAACAACGCGACGGGCGTGGCGAACACCAGCCCGTTCTGGGGCGGGAAGGTCGACGGCTACATCAATGGCGACCACCATTTCGAATTCACCTATTTCGACACCACGAACGAGACGCGCAACCGCAGCTACAACTGGGATCGCACCGACCATAAACTCGGTGACAAGACCGGCGGCACCAATGCGCGGGCGGGCGGCATCAACTATGTCGGTCGCTACACCGGGACGTTCACGCCGTGGCTGACGCTGTCGGGCGCGTACGGCGTGAACAAGCTTCGTTCGGGCAACGTCCCGCTCGACGTCACCAACCCTCAGGTGATCGATTACCGTACCGACCCGGCCGGTATCCAGATCGGCGCGAACAAGGTGACGGACGCGTTCAGCAGCACCGACAACGAGCGCGAATTCTACCGCGTCGATGCCGATCTTCAGCTCCAGTTGCTCGGCGCGCACCATGTGCGCTTCGGCTACGATCACGAGAAGAACACCCAGTCGCAGACGTTCGAGACGATCGGCGGCGGCGCCTACAAGATCTTCAACGTCACGGCTCAGTCCGCCGCAGGGATCGGCGCGCCGGTCGGCACGCAATATTACACGACGCGCGTCTACGAGCAGAGCGGCGTCGCGCATGTCCGCAACGAAGCCTTCTACATGCAGGACCAGTGGTCGCTGCTCGACAACCGCCTCCGCCTCGATCTCGGCGTGCGCAACGATCGCTTCAGCAACCAGGGCGTGAACGGGAAATCCTTCTTCAAATCGGGCGACCAATGGGCGCCGCGCCTCGGTGCCGCGTTCGATCCGGTGGGCGACGGGCGTACCAAGATCTTCGGATCCTATTCGAAATACTTCCTGCCGATGGCGGGGGGACATAAACCTCAACGTCGCCGGCAGCCTGGTGACGTACACGCGCTACAATCTGTTCAACGGCGTCAGCGGCGCGGGCAGCGTCCCCGTCGCCGGTACGCCGCTTCTGTCGGTCGTCAACACCACGAACTGCCCCGACACCGGCATCAAGAATTGCGAAGTCTCGGCGGACGGCTCGGCATTCAATCCGGCGGGCGCGATCGCGAGCAACATCAAGCCCCAGTCGGATCGGGAGTTCATCATCGGCGCAGAGCACCAGTTCAGCGACCGCATCCGGATCGGAGCCTATTTCACGCACCGCCAACTGACCAACGTGATCGAGGACGTCTCGATCGACGTCGGCGCGCGCGCCTATTGCGTCGGCAAGGGCTTCACCGCGGCGGCGTGTCTATCGGCGTATCCGGGTGGCAGCCAGTTCGTCATCGGCAACCCGGGCAAGGACATCACGACGCAGATCAACAAGCTGCCCGACGGCTCGACCCCGACCGTGACGCTGAAGAAGGACGACCTCGGCTATCCCAAACCGAGCCGCAACTACAACGCGCTGACGCTCACCTTCGATCGCAGCTTCGACGAGAAGTGGAGCCTTTCCGCCTCCTACACGCTCGCGTTCGACAAGGGGAATTACGAAGGCGGCGTGCGATCGGAAAATGGGCAGCTCGCGATCAATCGCACCGCGGACTTCGACTCGCCAGGCTTCGTCAACGGGGCTTACGGGTATCTGCCCAACGATCGGCGCCACAGCTTCAAGGCTTATGGCAGCTACCGGCTGTTCGAAGCGCTGGATCTCGGCGCCAACATGCTCGTGCAATCGGCCCCGCGTTACAGCTGCATCGGCGCCGTGCCGCTTGCAGTCGACGCCTATGCCAACACCTATCACGGCTACGGCTATTACTGCCAAGGCCAGCTGATCCCGCGCGGTACGGCGTTCACCGGCGACTGGTTGGCGCAGGTCGACGTCAGCGCGGTCGTCCACCTGCCGATCCCGCATCTCAAGGCTTCGCTCCGGCTCGACGTGTTCAACCTGTTCGCCAGCTCGGCGGTCACGTCGTTCAACAACTTCGGCGAGTTGAGCGACGGGTCGGCCAATTCCGACTACCGCGCACCGGTGAATTACCAGACGCCGCGCTCCGTGCGGTTGACGGCGGTCGTCGGCTTCTAGGCATCGCTTGCGCGTGGAGCGAGGCATGGAGCATGTCTCGCCAACGCGGGTTCACCGACGAAGCCTATGATGGAGGGAACGATCGAAAAACGATCACAGCGGCAGAGCGAGATCATGGCGCGGCTGCGGGGCGGCCGAACATTGTCGGTGACCGCGTTGGCCGCCGATCTTGCGGTCTCGGACGAGACGATCCGCCGCGAACTGCGCGCACTCGAGGATCACGGCGTCATCATTCGCGAGCATGGCGGCGCGCGGATGACGACGCCCGTGCACGAGGGACCGCTCCACCAGCGCATGGAGGAGAATGCTGACGCTAAAATTCGCGTTGCGCGGGCGGCGGCCGAGTTTGTGCAGGACGGCGCGATCGTGTTCATCGACTCCGGTACGACGAGCTGCTTCATCGCAAGGCATCTTGCCGACCGGCGTTCGCTCACCGTCATCACCAACTCGCTGCGCGTCGCGAGCGATCTCGGCGGGATCAACAACAACCGCCTGTTCCTCGCGGGGGGCCAGATGGATTATGATTACCGCGCATTCTCCGATCACGTCGCGCAGGATTATGTCCGTGGCTTCACACCGCATCTGGCGATCCTGTCGGTTGGCGGCATCAGCCTCAAGCGTGGGCTGATGGACTTTCATCCCGGAGAGGCGGCGATGAGCCGTATCGCCTATGCGACGTCGAAGCAGGTGCTGCTCGCGGCGGATTCATCGAAGTTCGGGCGGTACGCCTTGATCCAGACGGCGGCACTGAGCGATGTCGGCATATTGGTGACCGACAAGCCGCTGGAAGAGGACTACGCCCGCGCCTTTGCTCACGCGGAGGTGGTGATCGCCTGAAGTCGCCGTGCCGCGCGCATCAGTGGCGGTGCGGCGACGAGAATCAGGAGCGCGCCAGCGCCTGCGGCGGCGGCGTGGAGCAACCAGAATTGCGGGCTCGCGGTCCGCTCGTAGAAGACGCCGCTGAACCCGGCCCACAGGCTCGCGAAAACGCCGTGAAGGTAGAATAGCCCCATCCAGAAGCCGACGAGATGGCGCGGTGCGGTGCCCGCGATCAGGCTCAGCGCAGACGGCCAGATCAGCACGATCGCACCGTCGATGAGGATCAGATACGCGAGCGTCCAGGGGAGCGCGAGCGGTGCGCCGCCGCTGGTCGCGTCGCCCAGCGCGAGGACGAGATAGCCCGCCGAACACAGCATTCCGCCGAGGAATATCTGAGTCACCGCGCCGATCCGGATGCCGCGCCGTTGCAGCGCCCGCGACGCGACCTGCGACACCGCGATCAGCGCTAGCGTGAAGACGCCGTCTAGCGAAAGGAACCACGCCACCGGCATGGTCCAGCCGAAGATATGCCGGTCGGCTCGCGTCCGCGCCCAGACCAGGAAGATGTTGCCGAGCTGATCATAGGCCGAATAGCAGAGGTACACGGCGGCCAAGGCAACGACGAGCAGCGCAGTCGATCGAGCCGGGTCGGGTGTTGACGCCGCCAAGTCCGCGGGAGGGGCTGCTGGCGCCGCACGGCCGGTCACCGCGTAGATCGCCAGCCCCAGTGCGACGGCCGCGGCCGCTGCGCCGATCGCATAGTCCTGACCGGCAAACGCGGCCAACGCTCCGCAGACCAGCGGCCCACAGATCACCCCCGCGTTGAGAAAGCCGAGATAGACCGCGTAACCATGTCGGCGCTGGGCCTCGTCCTGAAAAAGCGCGCCAAGCTGTGCCGATAGATTGCCCTTCAGCACCCCCGCGCCGATCGCGAAGGAGACTAGGCCGATAAGGAATGTCGGATCTCTAAGCATCAGTGTCAGGCCGAGCAGCATCCCGACACCACCTGCCGCGACCATCGTCCGCCGGTTTCCAATTACGTCGCCGATCAGCCCGCCGATTGGTATCGCCAGATAGATCAGCGCATTGGCATAGCCGTAAAGCTGCGAGGCAAGCCCGGTGGCGGACAAGGGTCCGAACATCGCTGCGCTGGTCTCGCTGAAGGCGGTCGCGCCGACGACGCGGGATACGTCGCCGACGAGCACCCGGTCGAGGAAGATCAGCACCAGGAGCGACTTCACGCCCGAGACGGCGAAGCGTTCGAGAAACTCCATCGTCGCGAGCGACAGAAAGCCCGCGCTCAGCAAGCGCTCGCCTTCTACCGAGCCGTCTCTTTGCATTGCGTCCGCCCCCCGCCAAGCGCCGCAACTAGGCATGCTTCGCGACACGGCCATGACAATAGGAGCGGCTCAGGCGGGGTGCGGAAACGTTGCAGCGGGCTCGCTGATGCCGGACTGCCCAGTCTCGACATGCCCGGCCAAACGGAGGCGCACGCCATCCACTGACGTAAGCAACAGGTCGTACCAGCGATGATCGGCCGAAGTGATCGGGACCTTAGCCGTGCCGTCGGCAGCGAGCGCGATCTCGCGTCGCTCGCCGCTGTGCGCGCAGTGCAGCGCCATCGTCACCGGCGCATTGCCGCGGTTGCGGAGCTGCAAAATGCCGGCCGTGCCGTCTTCACGCCATAGCGCCACTGCTTCGACCCCAGCGCTCCCCGCCTGGCCGCGATAGTCGCGCTGGAACCCGTTTGGTCCCCGAACGACCAGCGCGTGCGGCTGGTCCGCACGGATCGGCCACGCTTCGCTCAGGCGGGAGTTCGCCGCCACGGTGAAGTAGCGCCAACCGGGAAAATTCACTTCGTCCTGTACGCCGAACACGACCCCGACGGGACCTTGATTGACGAAGTTCAGCGTCACCGCAGCGTCGGACCAGGCCGGCTCGACGGCGAAGCGGTAGGGCAATGCGCGCGCCGGCCGAGTGCCGGGTTCCTGTACGGGCACGCCTTCCCCCTTGGCAATGATCGGGGCAGGTGCAGTCGCGCATAGCCGCTCGGTTTCCTCGACATAGCCGGCGACCGACGGGAGCGCCGCTGCCCAGCGCGTGTCGAGCCGTGCGCTATGCGGCACGTCGAAGTCGAAGATCGAGGTGAGGTCGCCGCACACCGCACGCCGCCACGGCGAAATGTTCGGCTCGGCCACGCCGAAGCGCTTCTCCAGGAACCGCAGCACCGAGGTATGGTCGAACAGCTGTGAATTGACCCATCCGCCGCGCGTCCACGGCGAGATCACGGTCATCGGCACGCGGGGTCCGAGGCCGACCGGCTCGCCCCGATAGGTCTCGCTGCGGACGTCGACGTTGCTCGCACCATAGCGCGGTGCGATTCCGGGGACGGGGGGCGGGAACGTGATCGAAGAAGCCGTCATTCTCGTCGTAGTTGAGGATCAGCGCGGTCTTCGCCCAGACCTTTGGATTGGACGCAAGCGCCGCGACCACGCTGCTGATCAGGACCTCGCCGAACGGCACGGGCGCGTCGGGATGCTCGCTCATCTGCATCATCGGCACGATCCACGACACCGCCGGCAGCCGGTCGGCGGCGACGTCGGCGGTGAACGCGGCGATCAGGTGCCTGGCCTGCGTCTTCTCGGGATCCTCGGGTGCGACGCCGTCGATCCAGTCGACGTACGCGCGCCCGCGTCGGTAATGCGGCGACGATCGGTCCAGCTTTCGGAACTCGCTGAAATAACCGAGCGGATTATCCGAATAATTGGCGAGCTCCTGGTACACGCGCCACGGAACGCCCGCCTCCTCGAGCCGACCGGCATAGGTGCGCCAAGGCAGGCCCTGCGTCGCGTCGTCCTTGGCCATGTCGGCGCCGGGATTGCCATCGGTACCACCGTTGGTGACGCAATAAGCGCCTTCCTGCCCAACGCTCAGGCCGTTCGTGCCGCTGAAATGATAAAGTCGGTTGGGGCCGGTCGGGCCTTGCAGCGAGCAGTGATAGCCGTCGCAGATCGTGAACTGGTCTGCCAGCGCATGGTAGTACGGGATGTCGGCGCGGGTCAGGTGCGCCATGGTCAGCGGGCCCTTCTGCTCCGCCCAGACGTCCCAGTTGCGCCAGCGCGCCTGGCTATCTTTCCAGCTATGGTCGAGCCCGGTGAAACAGCGCGCGTTGCTGCTGTTGTAGTCGAGCCGGAACGGCCAGGTGATCCGCCCGCCATCACGGTCGGCGCCGCGTTGCGCCCAGACCGACCTACCGCCGGGCAACGTCACAGGCCGTGGATCGGCAAAGCCGCGGACGCCCCGCAACGTACCGAAATAATGATCGAACGACCGGTTTTCCTGCATCAGGATCACGACGTGCTCGACGTCCATGATCGAGCCACGCGCAACCGAACGCCGTAAAGTGCTGGCTGCCCCTGGTGGCGTAGCAGCGGCGCCTGATGCACCGATTAGGAAGGCTCTTCGACCAATCGCCATTCTGCTACCCCAAAGCTATCGCGATGCGTCCCGTATAAGGCCGACAACCAACGCGTAGGCATACAGTGTACGATTCATGTGACAGCGCCGAGGTAAATGTGAATCTTATGATGGCCTCAATCAAAAGGCCCACACTTCAACCGGGGTATTCGTGTCAGATTTCCGACAGACCGAGGCAAAGCGATCATCTTTCGAAGGGAAGGAGCGCCGACGTAGAAACGTCGGGTAGGGCAGCCGAATGTCGGGAAGTGGGCAGAGCGTCACGCGGCCTCGATGTTGCGTGACAGACGATCTTATCATAGACAACGCGTGCTGCGAAAAACGATGGCGTGGTCAAGACCACCATCGCGCACAAGCCGGCCGATAGCTGGCTAGCGGCTCCATCAACGGCAACGCAGGCTTGACCTGCGCCGGCTAGGAGCGCGGACAAATGCGAGAAGACGTTACCATCATTGGTGCGGGCCTGGGCGGCTTGGTGCTCGCCGGCGCCCTGCATCGCAGCGGCATCGGGGTCGTCGTCTATGAAGGCGAGCCGTCGCCGGACGCGCGGGCCCAGGGCGGCTTGCTCGACCTGCATGAGCACAGCGGTCAGCAGGCACTGCATACGCTCGGACTGTACCATGCATTCTTGACGCTGGTCCGCCCGGGCGAGGATGCCAAGCGGGTCGTCGACCGGCATGGCACGGTGTTGCTCGATCGACCGGGCAATGCCGCCACCGCTAGCCCCGAGGTGGACCGTGGTGACCTGCGCCGGTTGCTGCTGAATGCCTTGCCGCCAGAGATTGTGCAGTGGGGCCGCAAGGTCGCGTCGGTGCAGGGTGCGGGACGTGGTCGCCACACGGTCGCATTCGCCGACGGCTCCGCGGTCGAAACGACGCTGCTGATCGGGGCGGATGGTGCTTGGTCGCGCGTACGCCCACTCCTGACCGACGCCCAGCCTGCCTATACCGGCACCTGCTTTGTCGAGCTTCACGTCGACGCGGACGATCCGCGCGCGGCCCCCGCCGCGGCGGTCATCGGCTCGGGCACGTTGATGGCGGTGGCGCCCGGCCAGGGCATCCTCGCGCACCGTAACGCCGACGGCAGCATCCATACCTATGTGGCTGTCAATCGGCCCGAGGAGTGGCTGGCCACAGCCCTGCCGATCACGGCCGCCCAAATCGAGGTCTTGTTCGACGGCTGGTCGCGATCGCTACGTGCCCTGATCACCGACGGCGAGAAGGTCCCGGTTGTGCGCCCCGTTTACGCGTTGCCGCCTTTGCTGACCTGGCCCCGCGTAAAAGGCGCGACGCTGCTGGGCGACGCCGCGCACCTCATGTCCCCGTTCGCGGGGGAAGGCGCCAATCTGGCGATGCGCGAGGGGAGCGGAACTCGCGCGTGCGTTGATCGACCATCGCGGCGATAACGAACGGGCCCTAGCCATCTACGAGCATGACCTGTTCGCACGGAGCCAACCGATGGCACAACTCAGCGCGAGAAACCTGTCCCGCTTCTTCGGATCGGACGCGCCGACCAGCGTCGTGGATCTGTTCAGAACCGCATGAACGAATGGCGGAAGTCGGGAGGTGGGCAGGCCGTTCTGGATGGCCGCTAGCGGTTCAGACCTCCGTCCGCTCTCAAAGATCTAACGCGGCACGACATCCACGCCAAGGTAGCGGACCGTGCTCTCTTTCGCATGACCAAGCAAAATCTGCACTCCCCGTAGATTTCCTGTCAACTTGTAGATGATTGATGCCATCGTGCGTCGAAGCGAGGGAGTGCCATATTATCGTTGCGGGTGGGGGAAGATGAAGTCGTTTAACGTGCCGCCGCGACGCTCTAGCCAAGCGGGCGAGGTTTTGCGGGCTTGCTCGACGATTTCAAATTGCACGGGTCGTTTGGTTTTCTGCCGACTAAGACGGCACGATCCCGGACGCTGCTGCCGGTAACGATGTCGCCGATGCGAACCTTGACGACATCGCAGCCGTACAGTTTGCTGTCGATCGCGACGTCAAAGAGCGCCCGGTTCTGGAAGCGCCTGTGTTGGTCAAGCCAGAGCGAATGTCTCAAACCTGCTGTGGTGTGAGGGAGCGCTTTGCGACCTGCACACGGCCCTTTTCCGGGGGCGGAGTTCATGGATAGCTGGATCTAACGACGAGTAACTCATCGATTATCTCCACGGTGTAGAGTTGATGCTACGGCGTACATCAAAGAAGGTAACACGGCCGTTTCTATTTATCGTTGGTGACGATGCCGATGACCAAGCGGCAGAGATCGAAAAAAGCCTTGTATCCGACGAATGTGCACACTTAGGTCTTTGCTTCAGTCATGGCGTTGAAGTAGCCACTGCAATCATAAAGCAAATCGGTGGTGGCAAAAATCTCAGCGGTGCTGCACCGCCCTCTGTTAGCATATCTTGCCTTGAAACTGCGATGCCGGCTCAACTATAGTTTTAATGGCAGCGTCCGGGCGGCGGCATCGGCACACTAAGGCCCTAGCATATGCCGCAACTAGATCCGCCGGCGAGATATTTACTAGTTTATAACTGTTGCAATGAATTAAGTTTCATTGATTACATCGTCAGTCGCGGTGTCATACCGTCAGCCCCTCGCGATTCACTGCGCCCCCAACGATCCGGGGTAAAAACTACTAATGTCAAACCAGAGCTCGCGCGGCTTTCCCGATTTGTCCAAGCAATTCAGTACATCGTAAGATCGATCCTGAGTCACCAACGACTGAGACAGCACGCGAAGTTTCATCTTTCGTGCAATCTTGTACTCTTCAGGAACGTTCGAAACCTTAATGGCGGTGATCGCAGATGCGCCAACCGCGCCCTCGGCGGCTCCTCTTGAAGCCTCCGCCTGCATCGGAGCCGCCTGAGCGTAGCCCGCCGCTGAGAGGAGGAAAATCAAACTACCGACGATCCGCATCACTTTACACCTTTTGCTGTAGGTTGCCGACAACACATCAAGCGTCAAGGAGCGGCCGCATCATCGTTCTGCGTTTAGTGCGCCTCCAACCGCAGACCTCAAACGACCTATATCGCCACGGCAGGCAGGCGATCTGCTCCTAAGCATCCTCAGCGCTTTACTCATCACGGATCAGATCGAACAGTTCCGATCGGACAATCGCGAGCGGGCAGGCCTATGCGGAGGGTCTTGCGACCGGCTGCGATCTCGCCATCGAGCACAAACCCCTCGGTACCCCGGACCCGATCTTCGAGGCGTTGCGTGCAAGGGCGACGGCCTTCGACGCGCGCGCAGCGATTGCATCCATCAACCGTGAGACGGGCGGCATGGCAGCACTCGCCCGACGTCACGGCGCTGCGCTCGCTCGGCTCGATCAGGTGCTAGGCTGTACGTCGGCGGAGCGGGAATGCGTACCTGCTGGCACGCCGGCGGTCAGCGCGAGCGCCGACGGCCACGATCTCGTGCTGGCGGGGCCGATCCGCGCCGCCTCCGGTATTGCGCAGGTACTGCTGCTGCAGGAGGTCGAGGGTCTGCCACGCGAGAGCGTTGGCTGGGGCCGCGCAAATCCTGCGACTATCGAGCAACTCGGCGCGCTGCATGCCGCCTTGTTCGCCGTGTACACCCACCCGCCCTATATGGCCGCGCATCAAGCCGCCGTGCTCGGCCGCGAGGTACTGGCAGCCTTGTCCTCGACGGGACCGCGGCTGACGGTGTTCATGGGGCATGACACCAACGTCACGGCGCTCGCCGCCGCGCTTCGGGTTGATCTGAAAGCGCCGGGCTATGCCACCAACGACGTTCCGCCGGGCGGAGCGCTATTGATCGAACGCCTGCGCGACGCAAGCACCGGTGACCGGTTCATGCGGGTGTCGTACCGCACCCAGTCGCCCGAGACCCTCCGTGGGCTTGGGCAATCCGCTTCGCTCGTCGCGCTCAAGATCCCAGGTTGCGCGAGCCTATTGTGTCTCGCGACCACATTTTCCCGGCTGCTAGTTTCACACCTGGCTCCGCTGCAAGCAGCTAGGTGACGCTCGAAGTAACCTTACCGCGTGTCCGGGGCGCCAACTAGAAACTCCGCACTCATGGAGATTTCAACACAGCCCTCAGCAGAAGCCGAACAATAAATTAATACTGCAGAGCGGCAGCGTCCTGCAAAGGCCAGAACCGAATCAAATCAGCCGAAAACCGACAGCCGAACAATGCCATTAGGATCGGATTGGGAAGTCGAAAACCGTAAGATCAGGCGAGTCTTCTCAAGAATACTCATGCCAAACATGCGAAGCTAAAAAATGGGATCGGTCGTGCAGCGCACCGGCCGATCCCAATGCCCTAAGCGTTATTTCGTCAGATCTGTGAAGAGCGAGCGATAATAGGTGATCGCGAGTGGGATGTTATCGATCGGGGTGCGTTCGTTGAGGCCGTGGCTGAAGTCGTCCGATTGCTTGATGAAGATCGGGCTGACGCCGTAGCTCGGCACGCCGACCGAGCGATACCACATCGAATCGCTCGCACCCGCCGACATGCTCGGGAAGATTGGCACGCCTGGACGGATCTTGCCCATTGCCGTCTTGACTGCGCCGGTCAGGTCCGCGCGCAGCGGCGAGGCGTCGGTCGGGTTCGATCCTTCGGTGACGTCGCTGAACTTCACACCCGGATCGGCGGCGACCCTGGCGAGTTCGGCCATTACTGACGCGGGTTTCACGCCGGGAAAGATGCGGCAGTTGATGTTGGCGGTCGCACGCTGCGGCAGCGCGTTTAGGGCGTGGCCACCGCTGACCATAGTCGTGACGCAGGTCGTGCCGATCTGGCCGACATAGCCGGTGTTGGCGGCGAGCGTCTCGATCGCCTTCTGGTCCGCAGGATTGGCGACGAACGCGCGCATCGCGGCGCCGAGTTCGGGGGTCTGACGCGGTGCGACGCCCCTCGAAATAGCCTTTGGTGATCGGCGACAGCTGTGGCGTGAAGCGATACGCGCCGATCTTGACCAGTGCGGCGGAAAGCTCGTTGATCGCGTTGACCTTCCGCGGCGCGGACGAGTGTCCGCCGGGGTTCGTCACCTCGAGCTGGAAGTCGGCATAGGTCTTTTCGGCGGCGCCGATCGTGAAATACTCGGGTTTGCCGGCCTCGTCGTACAGTCCGCCGCCGCCGTCGATGTTGAGCGCCATCTCGCTGGCCTTGAGCTTTTCGGCGATCAGCGACGAGGTCTTCATCACCGTTTCCTCGTCGCCGGACAGCGCGAGGACGATGCCGCGCTTTGGCGTGTAGCCTGCCTTCTTCATGTCGAGCAGCGTGGCGATCGCGAGCGCCGCGTCCAGCTTCATGTCGGTCGCGCCACGGCCGTAGAGATAGCCGTTCTCGACCACCGCGGTGAACGGATCGCGCTGCCAGTCGGCGGGCTTGGCCTCGACCACGTCGATATGCCCGGAGACGACGATCGGCTTCAGCGCCGGATCGCTGCCGCGCCATGTCGCGATCAGATACGCCGTGTCGTCGACCGGCGTGATCGTCACGTCGCTTGCCGGAAAGCCGCCCGCGACCAGTGTCGCCTTCAGATACGCGGCGAGTTGCGGAGTCTGGTTGCCGGGGCCGCGCACGCTGCGAAACGCGATCATCTTCTTGGCGATTTCGAGGCCGTTGGTGGCGGCAGCCTGCGTCTGTGCCGTTGCGGGCAGCGCGGTCATCGCGGCCGTGCAGGCCAGAAGAAGCTTGATCTTGGACGTCATCGTCATCTTTCCTCGAAGAAAACTCATCCTCCCCCGCGCAGGGGAGGATCGCAACCGTCGCCGTGCATCTACCCTAGAATTTCGCGCCTGCACGCAGGCCGATCGTGCGCGGCGTACTGCTCACGATGTAGGTGCGTTGCGAACACGTCCCGCATTGCTGGAACCGCGACAATTGCGCGCGTTCGTCCCACAAATTCTGGACGAACAGCTCGAGCGTGTAGCCGGACAGCTCCGCGCCGATCGACGCATTCGCCGTCGTATAGGCCTTGAGCCGCCCGAAACTCGCAGCCTGCTCCAGTCGGATGTCTGCGGCTGCCGAACTCTGGTGCGCGACGAGCCCTTGGATATACGCCTTTGCCGTGCCGACCGGAACGCTGTAGCGCGCCGTACCGCTCGCCTTGAAGCGCGGCGTGATCGGCAGGCGTGTGCCCTTCGGCGCAAGCACGTCGAGGCCAGTGCCGCTACAGGTCTGTGTTGCGCACAGATCGTTGCGCGTCTTCGCATCGGTGTAGGAGGCCGCCGCGGTCAGCGACAGGCCGCCGGTCGAGAAGTTCGCATCCGCCTCCGCGCCCCCTGATCCGCGCGTTCGGGCCGTTCTGGATGATCGTGAAGCTGTTCAGCCCGAGGAACGAGAACTGGAACTTGTCCCACGCCTGTTGATAGATCGACGCGTTGAACCGGAGACGATCGAACAGCGTCGTCTTCAGGCCGAGCTCGTAATTGGTCAGGAAATCGGCGTCATAGGGCGCGACGTCGCCGCGACGGTTGATACCGCCCGGCCGGAAGCCGCGCGAGAAGGTGGCATAGGCGAGCACCTTGTCGCTCGGCTTGAACGTCAGGTTGAAGCGATAGGTCGCGCCTTGCCCCTGCGTCCGCTTCGGGATCAGCCCGGTGGTCGTGTACGTCGCGAGGTTCGTACAGGGCGACCCCGATACCGCTGCGGGCAGCAGGGCGGAGGTGTCGCCGCCGTTCAGATAGGCTTCGCGCAGGGTCTGGCCGTTCGCCAGATAACAGCCTGCGACGCCCGTCTGGCTACTGCCCGCGGCATTGAACGGCGTCGCCGTGAAGGGCCGTCCATCGTCCGGATCGACCGCCGGATTGCGCCCGAACCCGTAGAAGCCGATCAGCGAATTGTCGTAGATGTACGCGCGGCCACCCGCGGTCGCGGTCAGGTTCGGCAGGATGTCGAAGCTTGCCTCGCCGAACATCGCGTAATCCTTGTCGACGCGCTTCTGCTTGGTCAGCCACAAGGTGCCCGGCGAGCCGTTGACCGACACCGCGGTGCCGAGATTGGCGATCTGGTAATCCTGGAAGATCGCGTTGGTCTGGCGCTGATAGAACGCGCCTGCGACGATCCGGAACCGGTCCTCGACGGGCGACGCGACGCGCAGTTCTTGGCTGGTCTTCTTGAAGTGATCGGTGCCGATGATCTTCTGGCGCGGGTCGATCGTCCGGCCGGCATTGTCCTGATAGTAGAAGTAGCCGGCCAGCCCGCCGACAGAGGAATAGGCCGAGTCATAGGCCTCGGCGTAATCGGTATAGTCGCTCGACGTATACGTCTTCCGATCGAGATACGCGCCAGCATAGGTCACGTCCCAGTTGCCGACCTTGCCCTCGATCGTCAGCGCGCCCTGGATGAAGCGATCGCGGCGGAATTCGGGGAAAAAATGCTGGACCTGGAGATCGCCAACCTTCGGGTCGTAGCCATAGGTGCCGTGGTTGCGCTGTTCCTGGTACAGCACGGTCGGCGTCACGGTCCAGTTGCTGTCGAGATCGACCTTCAGCGCCGCACGGCCGCCATAGGTCTCGGTGTCGTTGTAGTTCTTCTTCACGAATGCGGCGTTGTCGACGACGATGCCGCCATTGGCCGATGTGCACGAGGTCGGGGTCGGCTCGGGCAGATAGCTGCGGCACCCGGCGACGTTGTCGATATAGCCGGCGTCGCGCTGGTAGAATCCGACCACACGCAGCGCTGCGGATTGCGACAGCGGCATGTTGAGCATGCCCTCGATCTTGCTGCCGATGCCGCCCGACTTGACGCTGTTCACCTCGCCGTCGACGCGGCCGTAGAAGCCGCTGGTGTCGGGCTTGTTGGTGATGATGCGGATCGTGCCGGCTTCGGACGAGGCACCGTACAGCGTACCCTGTGGCCCGGCGAGGCTCTCGATCCGGGCGATGTCGTAGATGTGGACGTCGAGCGTACCGCCGATCGTCGTCACCGGCTGCTCGTCGAGATAGGTGCCGACCGAGGGCAGGGGGCCCGAATGATTGCCGTCGCCACCCGACGCGACGCCGCGCATGTAGACGACGGTAGAGCCGGGCTGCGTCGTCTGGAACGACACCGACGGCAGCAGCTGCGTATACTGGTTGAAGTTCGAGATGTTGAGATCGTCGAGCCGCTTGGTGCCGATCGCCTGGATGCTGATTGGGACGTTCTGGATGTTCTGGTCGCGCTTCTGCGCGGTGACGACGATGTCGCCCTCATATTCGCCAGCGGTCTGCGCGGCAGGGGTGGTTTGCTCGGCAGGGGCTGGTGCCGCGGCAGGGCCGGTCTGAGCGTGAGCGGAAGACACTATCGCCGAAGAGGCCAAAAGCGAGCCGATCAACAACCGACGATCGAATGTATGCATGCGCGAGCCCCCAAGCGATTATGCGCAGAGACTGTGGTGCAGTGCAGCGAACGTCAAACGAAGCTGGCGTATTTTGCAGCTTTATTACGTAAGCGTGACGTTTTTGCCACGGATCATGCGCGTGGCAGGTCGCCGAGTGCGGTTTTCAGTGGGTCGAGCCACATCTCGTACGGCCGCCAGGCATCAACGCCGTCACGATTGATCGGCCGACGCACCTGTTCGGAACTGGCGGTGCGAACCGCCCGCTCGGTCTCGTGGAAGGCAAGGCAGGCGGGCTCGAACTCAAGTCCACAGGCCGTAAGCAAGGCGCGGACTTCGACCTCTGTATTCTCGAGCAGGGCTTCGTGATCGACGCGGTGGACGCGGCCCGGCAGCACCGCGTCGACATGCGTCATCAGCCGGACATAGTCGCGGTAATAGCGACCGAGATCGTCGAGCGAATAGCTGAACGCCTGCCCCCGCGCGTAATGCTGCTTGAAGTTCGAGAAGCAGCAGTCGAGCGGGTCGCGCCGCGCGTCGATGATCCGCGCATTGGGCAAGGCGAGGTGGATCAACGCGGTATGCGCCCAATTGTTGGGCAGCTTGTCGATGAAGAACGGGCGATCGGTGCGCCGCTGGATCGCGGCACGACGCAGATACTCCTCGCCGATCTCGCGCAGTGCATCCGCAGAGAGGGTGGCGATGCCCTGCGGATAGTCGGCGATGCGGCGGGCGAGCGCGGGCATGTCGGGTAGTTCGGTGGTGCCCTCGACGAGGCTATGGCTGGCGAGGATCTGCTCGATCAACGTCGACCCCGCACGCGGCATGCCAAGGACGAAGATCGGGTCGGGGGCCTCGCATCCCTGGCCGCGGCGCGCGTTCAGGAACTCAGGCGTCAGCAACGCGATGCTGCGGTCGACGAATATGCGCGTTTCGTCGGCGTCGTACACGATCCGGGTCCGGCGGAGTGCGTTACCCGCCGCGTAATGCGCGAACGACTGCACCGGTTCTCGGCGATCCTCGAATGCCTTGCCGAGCGCGAAATCGAGATGGAAGCGGTCCTCGTCATCCAGATCATCCCGAGCGAGGCCAGCCTCCATCGATGCGATATCGGCATCGTCGAACCGTACCGTCTTGAGATTGGCAAGGCTCCACCACGCGTCGCCGAGCGTCGGTAACAGCGCCAACGCGCGGCGATAAGCGGCAATACCGTCGTCGCGACGCCCCACCGTCTTGAGCATGTGACCGTAGCTCAGCCACACGCGCGGCTGGCCCGGCGCATTGTGCAACACTTTTTTCATACAGCGCGATCGCATCCTCGAACCCGCCAAGCCGCCCGAGCGCCGCTGCTTTCAGGTTCGCATGCCCGGGATTGTCCGGCTCGTCGGCGATCACCGCGTCGAGCAAGGTCAGCGCTTCGGGCGCGCGGTTCTGGCGGTACAGCACGAGCGCGAGGTTCGCGCGCGCCGCGGTAAAGCCTGGCGCCAGTTCGACCGCGCGGCGCAGCAATGCCTCCGCATCGCCGTACCGCCCGATCCGCCCGGCCAGTTCGGCCAGCATCCGGATCGCCCGCGCATCTAACGGATCGCGCTTGAGATACGCCTTCAGCAGCGGTTCGGCGACGTGAAGCTGGTTGTCGTGGAGCGCGAGCGCGGCCTGCATCAGGTCGCTCGGCCAACGATGGTTCGGGGTGGCTGCCATTGCTCCAACTTTCAGTGCCCGCCATCTCGGCGTCAAGCGCGAAGGTAGGACGGAGGTTTTTCCACCGTCACGTCGTGTTGTGGGCAAAGACCTCGCGGTCGCAGATTTCGTATCGTGAGGATCAGTCAGCGATGAAAGCCAGTGTTTATAAAACGGTGCTTGCGGCTTCTTGTCTTGAAACAGCAGTTCGCAGGCATGAGCGCAGAAGGCTTCATGTGGAATCGATGTAACGGCTCAAAGTCTAAGTTTTGTCTCTTCGTTACGTCGCTGAACGCAAAGGTGGGGACGCACTCGCGCCCCCACGTCCATTTCAATATTTTACACGAAGACGCGTGTAGTAGAAGCCGCCGTTGAAGCCGAACGGGCCACCACCGCGCGGGTAGACCTGGCCGTCGGACGTGCCGCCGGTCAGGGGATAGATCTGCACCGTTCCGTTCGCCGCGAGGCGATCGGGGTGTTCGTCGGTAAAGTTCTGCGCACCGATCGACAGGGTGAAATGCTCGGCGAAGACATAGCTTACTTCGAGATCGGTAACGAACTTGCCGCCGAAGACCTGGTTAGGCGTCGCCCCGGTCACGATGCCGTTGGTCAGGATGTTGGTGACGCCGTAATCCTGCGCCGCGGTGAACGAGCTGTAGTAATTCTCGCGGACATTGAAGCTCAGATTATCCAGCGACCAATTGGCGTTGAAGACGATACGGTGCTTCGGCGCCAGGTTTTCCGCATCGATGAGGATGGGGAAATTGATGACACGGGAGTCGTAATCGGTAACCTTGGTCTTGTTGTAGTTATACGCGAGCGAGAAGTTGAGCTCGGCTTCGCTCAGTTTCGTGCGGTAGGTGCCGACCACGTCGATGCCACGGGTGCGCGTTTTGAAGCCATTGGTGAAATACTGCACTTGGCCGTCGAGTCCAACGGCTTGCAGTGCCGGTTGCGCCGCGATCGCGATGGCATTGACGATGAATGGCGAGGTCAGGCCGATGCGATTGCGCAAATCGATCTGATACCCGTCGACCGTGACCGTCAGGCCGCGGACCGGCTCCAGGATGACGCCGAGGCCGTAGTTGGTCGACTTTTCCGGGGTCAGCGGCTCGGCGCCGTAATATTGCGCGGGTGCGCTGTTGACAGGATAAGTGCCGGCCTGGAACGCGTTGCCGTTGTTGAACGAGGTCGTGACGATCGAGACGTTCGACTGACCTGGCGACGGCGCGTGGAAGCCGGTGCCGAAGCTGCCGCGGACCGAGAACCCTTCGACGAACTTGTAGAGTGCGTTGACCTTGCCGACCCAGGCATCGCCGAACGTGTTGTAGTGCTCGTATCGGCCGGCCGCCCCGACCGTCAACGCTTCGGTAAGATCGGTTTCGAGGCCGACATAAGCGGCATAGGCCTTCTGGTCGAACTTGCCCGCTGTGGCTGGGCTGGTTCCTGCATAGCCGCTGGCGCCGACTCCCTGCGCCGCGGTCGTGCCGGAATCGACGTACACGCCGGGCGCGGTCTGCGTGTAGAGCTGCTGCGCGATGGCGTAGGGACCGGCTGCATAGGATTGCGCATTGCCGGCAGTCTGTTCGTAGGTTTCCTTGCGGAACTCGCCGCCGGCCGAGATGGTCAGCGGCGCGGCGAGGCCGAGATCCGCCGCATAGGTGAAGTCGGCGTTGAAGTTCACTTCCTTCTGGATCAGGTCGCCGAAGTCGAAGCTCGTCTGGGTCGCCGGCCCGTAGGAGAAGTTGGCCGAGTTATACATCGACAGCGACAGCTTGTTGCGTGCTAGCGTCACCGACAGGTCATAGCTGAAATCGCCGCTGGTGCCCTTGTAGCCGAGCACGCCGTAGAGTTCCTGCGACTTGCCGACGAAGCGCGGCGTGAAGCCGGCCGGGTAGAGCTGGTTGAACTTGAAGGTGTTGCCGTCCCGTACGAAGCCGCCGGTCGGGCAGGTCGCGTTGCCGGTGGGGCAGGGGGGTGAGGAAGAACGTGTTGTTGAACGCGCCGTTCGCACCCTGATTGCGGACCACCCCGGCTGAATCGACTGCGGTGCTGCTCACTGGCGCACGATAGTTGAAGCTCTGGTTGCCCTTGCTCTGCGCAAAGTTGCCGAAGAAATAGAGTTTGCTGTCGGGGGTGACGTTGATCGCCGTGTTGAGCACCGACTTGAATCCGTGCGAGGGCGAATTTCCCCAGATCTGCACGGGGCCGGGGAAATTGGGTAGCTGCGTCGCGAGCGCCGGGAAGTTCTGCGCGAAGTTCGCCGCGGATGGGCGGGTTCGACCCCGGCTGGTCTGCCCCTCGTCGACATATTCGCCGGTCGCGTTGATGAAGCCCCAGTCGCCCTTCAGGCCCGCATTGCCCGCGATCTGGTAACTTTCGCCGTCTCCCGCATAATATTGCCCGGCGCGACCGACCAGTTCGATGCCCTGATCCTGGCGCAGGCCGTAGTTCAGAACGCCGGCGATCGCGTCCGAGCCATATTGCGCGGTGGCACCTTCGCGCAGCACCTGGAGATTGCCGATCGCGAGCGACGGAATTGCCGAGATGTCGGGCCCCTGGGCGCCGCGACCGAGCCCGGTATCGCTGCCGCCGTAGACCTGCACCAGCGCCGACCGGTTGTAGCGCTTGCCGTTCAGCATCACGAGGACCTGGTCGCCCGACAGGCCACGAAGCGATGGCGAGCGAACGAAGGTCGACGCGTCCGAAATCGAGTTCTGGCCGGCATAGAACGACGGTACGATGTTCTTGAGCGCATCGATCATGTTGGCGGCAGGCTGCGTGGTCAGGTCATCCGCACTGATGATGTCGACGGGCGAGGGCGAGTTGGCCAGCGTACGGTCGGTACGTCGCGTACCGAGTACGAGGATCTCACTCGTTGGTTCGGCCTCCACGGGTGCAACCCCTTGGGGGAGTGGTGTCCTGAGCGGAGCCTGTAGCCGCGTCCTGTATGGTATCTCGTTCGGCTGCGAAGGCGGCGGGGCACGATAGTAGTGCAACCGCCAGTGCGACGGTCGAAGTCGTGTATCTGATCATCTAAAGCCCCCTTGGAAAACCTAGCTCTTCAAAAGTCTTCTCCAGATGTTCCCGTTCTCGACCGTCGATTGTGTTCGGCGTATCGAAACGCTTTTTTGACCAGCCCTGCGAATGTCGTGACGGTGTCATTTCACTGCATCGTCATCGTGCACCAAACGGCCACAACGGACGTGTTCTAGCAATCGAAAACTTCGTACGTCGTCACGCATCTGCAACAATGTTGCATTTTTGCCGCATTTTGGTGAGCCGGAGCCAGTGCAGGGCTGGGGACCGCGAAGCGCGCTAGACAAAATGAACGAATGGCAGAAGTCGAACCCAGGAAACTATCAGGAAGATGTCCGCTATAAAGTCCGACTGGAAGCTTTAGTGACGCGTTTGTCGACAGCCGATCAAGTGTTAGGGCCAGTGCCCAAGCACCGGCCCACCACAGTATCACGTCAGACGACAGCGCCTTTGGCTCGCTTGCGACCCAAGATCGACCGTAAGGCGCTCAGTCCGGCGTCTTATCTCAAAATGCGGCCTTGAACTGGCCACCGATGATCCGCGGTTCGTTGATCATGCCCGTCAGGTTATTAAAGTCGATCGCGCTGATGCTGCGATACTGGTTGGTGATGTTGCGGACGAACGCGCCGACCTCATACCCTTGCGGCGATTTATAGCCGACCTTAAGGCCGCCTTCGAGCGAAGACTTGCCGGTGAACTCGACCGCTTCGTACAGGAAGAAGTTGATGCGGCTGCGATAGACCCAGTCGGTGTACGCGTAGACCTCGCCGCCATTGGCGAGCGGGATGCCGTAGCGTGCGGTCCAGTTGGCGATCCAGCGCGGCGCCTGGGGAAGATCGTTGCCGTCGATCACCGCGAACCCGTTGACGATCGGATCGAGCACGGTGCAGGTCGCGCATACCCCGACACCAATGCCCCGGTCGCGGATCTCGGTGAAGTTGTAGCTGCCGCTCGCGGTCAGCGTCAGTTCGGGAAGCGGCCGCGCCTCGAATTCGCCCTCGATGCCGTAGCCGATCGCCTTGTTCGCGCTGATAAGCCGTGCCGAATTGCTGCTGCCGCCGACCGCGGTGATTTGCAAATCCTTGGTGCTGTACCAATAGGCGTCGAGCGAGAAGTTCACCTTCCGATCGAGCAGCGTGCCCTTGAAGCCGCTCTCGCCCGAGAAGGTCGTCTGCTTGGGCGCGGTGCTCTGGACGCTGCCGAAGGTCACGCGGTCCTGGATTGCGGGGCCCTGATAGCCGGTCGCGAGCCGCGTATAGACGTTGATCGCGGGCGTCAGTTCGTAGGTAGCGCTCGCGTCCCAGGTCACGTTCGAGCCACGGACGATCGCACGCGCGGGCAGCGTGTCGCTGATCCCGGTGCCGGGGATCGGTGCTGTGACGAGGTCGTTGCGATAGTCGTGCGAATAGCGGACGCCCGCGCGCAACGTCAGCAGGTCGACGGGCTTGGCCTCGATCGAGGCGAACGCGCCGTAATTCTCGTTGCGGTTGTCGTGGTAGATATCCTGGTCGAGGTCGGTCGCGCGCGAACCGGTACCGCCGAACGCATAGTCGTACTGGTGATAGCGGAGCGTCTGGTGGAAATAATACAGACCGCCCTGGAGGCGGATGCCGTTCATGTCCTCGCTGGCATACCGCAGTTCCTGGCTGAACTCCTTGGGCTTGGTCAGGCCGCCGGTGTTCGACGGAAACAGCCCGACGCCGATCGCGCCGATCGTTCCGCCGAGGAACGTGTAGTTGTTGCCGCCGTCGACATCGCCGGTGCTCTCGACCTTGGCCTGCTCGTAGCCGGTGACCGAGTAGAAGGTGCCGATGCCATCGAGGTGATAGTCGAGCCGCAGGTTGGTGCCCCATTGCGTGAGGCTCTGGCTGGTGTAGCCGTCGAGCGTGACGTGCTTGGGGTCGAATCCGGTATTGAAGTCGTTGGTCCCCGGCTTGAACAGCCCGGCGCGGAAGATGCGTGGCGAGCCCGTCAGGTCGCGGACATGCACGTTCAGCAACGCGTTGAAATCGCTGCTGGTATAGCCGAGCTGGAAGCGACCGGCGACGTCGCGATAGCCTTCGAGCTTGCGATTCGCATTGCCCGTCGTGGAATCGTTCTTAACCCAATCGTCGCGCGACTGGATGATGCCCGATGCGCGGAACGCGAAGCCGTTGCCGATCGGCAGGTTGAGCGCCGCCTCGCCGTTGATCGTGTTGTAGGTGGCCCAGGATCCGGTCGCATAGCCCGAGACCTTGTCCGGGTTCGGCTTGGCGGAATCGATTTTCACGACGCCCGCGGGCGTGTTGCGCCCGAACAACGTGCCCTGCGGCCCGCGCAGCACTTCGACGCTCTGCAGATCGAAGACCGGGAACGACTTCAGCATCGGGTTCTCGAGCGCGACGTCGTCATACACGACCGACACCGGCTGCGCGGCGTTGGGATCGAAATCGGTGTTGCCGAGGCCGCGAATGTAGAACCGCGGGAAGGTGCGACCGAACGACGACTCGACCTGGAGGCTCGGCGTGCGGCCGGCGAGGAAGCGGATGTCGAGGCCGCTCGAATTGAGCACGTCGAGCTTCTCGCCGCTGATCGCGGTGACCGCGAGCGGCACGTCCTTCGACGATTCCCGGCGGCGGGTCGCGGTGACGACGATCTCACCGACGCCTTGGTCGCTCGCCGGATCGCTCACGGCTTGTGCAGCCGGCACGTGTTCCTGTGCGATGGCGGGCACCGCGAAAACGAGCAGCGGCGCGCTGGCGGCGAGCAGTCGGGCGATGGCAGACGTACGAACGGGCAAGCGAATCATGGATGGTCCCCCTTGGGCTTCGAACATCCTCCTGTGTCGATCCGTGTGACCCGGATGCGTCACCAACCGGTAACATCACTGCAACGCGCGGCAATAGACACGATCAGGTGCGATGCATTTTTCCTGGCACCGCGACATCTTTGCCCCAATCTCTGTCCGGGCCTGCAACCGTTGCGGATCGCGCATCGGCTTGTCCTGCCCCACTTCGAATTTAGGAATCCCCGCCCGCTCCCAAGTGGCGTAAATACATAGCCGTCATCGCTCCGCGCGAGTTTTAACCGATCGCGTCCTTCGTCCTAGTCGATGAAGTCGCTAAGCAGAAAGACGCTATCCGTGCGCTGTCGTGCAGAGGCGGGCCGTGCAGATGCGGGCCGCGCCGCCCACGCCTGCCAGAACCGTGCGTCGCGATAATTCTTACGTCATGCGTCTGCAACGGGACGATCATGCTCCCGATCAGACCCATGTCGGCTTGATACCGCTCCGGACGGATGCTTTACCGTTGCTCGGGTATAAGCGCCTTGCGTATCGGCTCTACCCAACGACCCTTGTCGATGTCGTACAGTATGAAGTCGCTGTCGAACTGCCAATACGCCCATGGGAAGCCATGCGCCTCGGCCTCGCGGCGGACGGTCGCCGTGTAACGGGCACGTGCCTCGATTGGCGTGCCGCTTTTCTCATACGCGCCGAACTCCCCCATCAGTACGGGACGGTCGTTCGCGCGCGACCATGCACCGACCTTGTCGTAATCGGCCTTGATCCTCGCCTCGTCGGCGGCTGTGAAGGGCACGTCCTTCAGTTCGGCGGTTTCCGACGACCAGGGCGCACCCTGGTGGGTGAATCGGAAAGGCTCGTACGAGTGGAAGGTGACGAGAATGTTCCGGTCGGATTTGGGCAGTTCGAGTCCGGGCAATTCTTCCAGATTGTTCCAGCGGGTCGGCCCCACGACGAGCGTCCGACCCGGGTTGGTCGCGCGTACAGCAGGGGATGAGCCTGCTCAGCATCGCGTTCCACCGGGGACCATCCAGAGGCGCGTGCGGCTCGTTCAGCAATTCGAACAGAACGCTGTCCGGCGCGTCGCGATAGCGTGCCCCGATCTGCTGCCAGAACGCGATCAGCCTGGGTTCGCAGGCGTCCGGCGCTTCCGAGCACAGGTTGAAGTCGTGCTCATCGAGAATGACGCTCAGGCCTGCTACGGTCGCGTCCTTGACTACACCATCGAGCGTTGCGAGCCACTTCGGATCGAGGCGGTTTCTGGCATCCATGTGCTTGAAGGACTGGAGCACGACCCGGACGAAATCGAACCCGCCCTGCTTGATGATCCGGAAATGACGCGGCTTGAACCGTGCCTTCTGGGGATCGTCCCACAGCGGATCGTATCCGATGATGTTGACGCCGCGGTGCAGGCGCGACGCGGTGCGCCATGCCGGCCCGGTCGCCGTCGCCGGACTGTCGGATGTCCGTATCGATGCTTTTGCGACGCCGTCGTGCGAATAAGCGACCGTCGGAGCGGCGAGGGGCCACCGCCGCACCCAACACATATCTGAAGAGCACGGATGTCTTTCTTTCGATAACGTATCGTAAACTGCAGCTCCCTGGTGCGAAGGCCATGACAGGAAGCTGCAGCATTGACGACGGTGTCGGGCGTGCGCCCGGGTTAGAACTTTAGCCGTGTGGTCAGCGAGAAACGACGATCGTTCTTGAAGTAACTGCGCGGCGCGCGCAGCCCTCGGCATTGACGACCGATTCCGTCTTCGTCGTGCTGTCGAGGAGATTTACCCCCTGGAACCCGATCTTGAAGTTGTCGTTGACCGAGTACAGGATCGTCCCGTCGAGCTGCCCGAACGCACTGGCATAGATCGGCAGGAATGGCGCGATCTCGTCACGGATCGTCAGCAAATACCTCGATCGCCAGTTGTACGCGGCGCGCAACGACAATGGCCCCTTTTCATAGAATAGCGTGCCGTTGATCGTATGGCGCGAAAGCCCTTCGAGCGGCAGGCGAGAGACGTCGATCGTCGTGGTCGGCGAAGTGGCCTGTGCGCCGCGGCCCTGCGGGATGTTGGACGGGTCGACAAAGGTATAGTTGGCCTGCACGCCAGGCCCAGACAGCAGCCCCGGAAGGAAATCATAGGTCTGCTGATAGGCGAGTTCGAAGCCCTTCACGTTGCTGTGGCTGTCCGCGTTCTGTGGCGCCACGAACAACACGTTCTGGGTGATGCCGTTGTTCGTGATCGAGCGGGTTTGCGCCACGTTCGCGACGATGACGTTCGACAGATCCTTGTAAAACGCCGCCGCGGTCAACGACCCGACCTTTGCGAAATACCATTCCGCGGTGAGATCGAACTGGTTCGCCTCAACGGGTTTCAGGAACGGATTGGAATTCCGGCTGCCGCCCTCGAGCTGGAACACCGAAAGCCCGCTGGTCGGTGCGATCAGGGTCGTGCTCTGCAACTGCTCGAAGCCCGGCCGCGAGATCGCCTTCGAATAGGCGAAGCGCGAGATCAGGTTCGGCGTGATGCCAACCTTGAGGTTGAAGCTCGGCAGGAAGTGATCGAAGCGGTTGCGCGTCGTCTGGTTGATCGCGGTTCCATTGGAAAACGTCAGAACGTCCTGCTGCTGCGCCGATGTAAGGCCGCAGAACGGGCTCGTCTGTGCGGGCTGTCCACAGAAGGTCGCGACGCTGGCAGCGCTGCCGATGATCTGGTTGCGCGTCGGGAACGTGAAGAAGCCGTTCGCCTTGTCCGTCGTCTGGATGTAGCGGAGGCCGACGTTACCCGAGACCTTCAGGCCTCCGAACAGGTCGTTGCCCTGCGTACCAAAGTCGAGCCGGGCGTATGCAGCTTTGGTCTCTTCGGAATTGGTGTAAACCTCGCTCGGCAGGAAGCTGGTGCCGGCGACCACGCCCGCGCGCTGGCCGGCAGGCGTCCATCCGCCCGAATTCGCACCCTTCTGGTTGCGCCAGATCGCATTGACCGCCTGTGCCTGTGCGGTGATGGCATCGTAGCTGGATGCCGGATTTCCGTTGATGTAATTTGCGCCGAGCCCGGACGGACCGTCGCCGCGGAACACATTATCGAAGCTGAACAGGCCGTAGCCGTTCGAGTTGGTGTCCGCAAAGGTGACGGGACCCGACCCATCCCAGACTTCGCTGAGCACGCCCCAGTTATACAGCGAATACCGCACTGTCTGGTCGCGGTCGGCATAGCGGGCACCGACCTTGGCCTTCTTAAGGAAGCTGTCGTCGTCGAAATCATACGTCGCGTCCGCCTTGAACGCCCATTCATGGCCCTTGTTGTCCTCGAAATGGTCCATCGCAGCACGATAATAGCTGTTCGCCGGATCCGCGAAATACGCCTGGCTGTTGGCGCCGTTAGGGGCGAGGAAGCTGATGTCGGGCGTATTGCCGGTGAGGTCGAGCGCTACGTCGGAGAACGTCGATCCATAGACCGACAGATCCGTCTGCTTCGTGGTCGATTTTACATACTGGCCATCGAAGTTGAAGGACAGCTTTTCGGTTGCCTGCCACTTCACGTTGCCGCCAAAATCATTGGTCACCGCACGCGTCTTCACGCCGCGATTCGAAAGCTGCGTAACCATGCCGCGTTGCTGTCCGCCGGCCGGCACGTAACCGCGGTCGAGCGAAATCGTACCAGTTTCGAAAAGGCCGTCGTCCCCGAAGGTATAGTTGGTCCCCGGCCGCGGCGCGGTGGCGCGGTCGATGCCGTCGGACACGGTTTCTACGGTGCGCTCGCCCCAGGTCTGGCGTGCGTCGCTGCGCACGAACTGCAGCGTAGCGAGCAGCGACCTGTCGTTCGATTCGAACTGCAGCGCGCCTGCCGCACCGATGCGCTCGCGGTTGAACTCCTGCGTCCGTACGCCGGCGCCCACTGGCGCGTACGCCACCTGGCCCGGGGCAAGCCCTGCCAGGGTGTCGGTTTCGTTTACCCCGTCGCCGTTGATGTCCTGCGAACCGTTGAAGCGGGCCTGGTAGTTCGTGACCTGCAGGCCGTCCGCGCGGCTGAAGAGCTGCGAATACGACCCGCCGACGAGCACGCCAAAACGACCAATGCTCGTGTCGAAGTTCTTCGACGCAAGGCCTGAGATGGAGGGTGAGCCCTTCTTGGAAAAATCGCCGTAGTTCATGTCCGCGGACACGTAGACGACCGGTTCCTTGCTATCGAAAGGCTTGCGCGTGTTGAGGACGACCGTTCCGGCGATCCCGCCTTCGATCTGGTCGGCGGTCATGTTCTTGTAGACTTCGACCGAGCCGAGCAATTCGGGCGAGACGTCCTGGAAGTTGAGCGCGCGGCCGCCATTGACCGAGAAGCTGTCGCGACCGTTGAATTCGGAGCGGACGTAGTTCAGTCCGCGAATGACGATCCCGGAACCCTCGACCGAGAAGTGATCGGAGTCGTTGCCGGCTGCGAAGCGGCTGATCGAGACGCCGGGAACGCGCTGGAGCGCCTCCGTTACCGAGCGGTCCGGCAGGGCGCCGATGTCTTCGGCAGTGATCGCGTCCACGACGGTGTCGGCATCGCGCTTGATACCCTGCGAGTTCGCCAGGCTGGCGCGGATGCCGGTAACGACGATTTCATCACCGGTTGCTGCGTCGGTCTGGGCCGCAACGGGATCCTGCCCCGTAGCCGGCGTCCCCGTCTGCGCGTCGGGTGCGGCGGCGCCGGATACTACGGGATCGGTCGACCGCGATATGCCGCCATCCTGGGAATTGGTCGTGGGCGCGGTCGGCTGCGTCACCGTCTGCGCGAAGCCTTGCACACCGGACGTGAGTGCCAATGCGGACACACCGATACCCAGCGAGCGGACGAAAGATAGGTGCGCGCTACGCGAGGCAATGACGTGCATTCAGTTTCTCCCCCGAGGTCGAGCTGCGAATGTGCGCCGACTCTCTTTCTCGCAAATACGCGAGTGATGGTGCTCGGTAGCTCGCGTTCCGGCGGCGGGACAATGGTTGACGTGTGGTCCTGAGGTATAACTGTTTTGATTTTCATTCATATGTTGCCTACAGGTCACAGTCGCTGAGATCGGCATAACCGTACCGGCCAAACTGGAGAGGATATCGCTATCAATTCGGCTTCGCGCACTCCTATCAAGGTAGTCGTCGTGGGCGGCGGTACCGCAGGCTGGATGACTGCCGCTGCGCTTGCGGCCGTTGCCGGCCGACCGGTCGCGGAGGTCCACCTCGTCGAGTCCGAAGAGATCGGCATCGTCGGTGTCGGCGAGGCTACGCTGCCCCATATCCGAGCCTTCAACACGCGGCTGGGTATCGACGAGGCGGAGTTCATGCGAGCGACCGGCGCGACGTTCAAGCTTGGTATCGAGTTCTGCGACTGGGCGCGGATCGGCGACAGCTATATCCATCCGTTCGGCGCCTTCGGACACGATGTCGACGGGGTAGGATTCCACCATTATCTCAGCCGTGCCGGACAGATTGCCACGCTTCCGGACTATTCGCTGCCGGTCGTCGCCGCCCGCCACGCGAAGTTCGCGCCGCCCCTGGACGATCCGCGGTCCCTGTTGTCGACGTTTGGCTACGCGTATCAGTTCGACGCGACGCGCTACGCTCCGTTTCTCCGTGTGCGGGCCGAGCGGCAGGGGGTGGCGCGAACCGAAGGACGCGTGGTCGATGTCGAACGGAGCGCCACGGGTGATGTCGTGGCGGTCGTGCTCGACGACGGCCAACGAATTACGGGCGACCTGTTCATCGACTGCTCGGGGTTCCGCTCGCTGCTGCTCCGGACAGGCGATGGGCGAGCCGTTCGAAGACTGGTCGCATTGGCTGCCGTGCGACCGTGCAGTCGCGGTGCCCTGCGCCGACGCGGGAACGCTGAAGCCCTACACCACGGCAACCGCGATGCCTGCCGGCTGGCGATGGCGTATTCCGCTCCAGCACCGGGTCGGCAACGGCTATGTCTACTCGTCCGCGCACATCGACGACGGCGTCGCGCAGGACGCCTTGCTGCGGTCGATCGAAAGCACGCCGCTGGCGGACCCGCGCATGCTGCGTTTCAAGGCGGGCCGGAGAGCGCGCAGCTGGGTCGGGAACGTCATCGGCGTAGGGCTGGCCGGCGGCTTTCTCGAGCCACTGGAATCGACGAGCATCTATCTGATCCAGTTGGCGATCACCCAGTTGCTGGAACTGTTCCCCGCCACGCCGGTCTCGCCGATCGACCGCGATGCGTTCAACCGGGTGGTCGATCTGGAATATGACCGTATCCGCGACTTCCTGATCCTGCATTACCATGCGACGACGCGCGACGATTCACCGTTCTGGGATCATGTGCGGACGATGGACGTACCCGACACGCTCGCGGAGAAGATGACGCTGTTCCGCCAGCGGGGGGCGCGTGATGACCTACCGCGAAGGCGTATTCCTCGAGCCGAGCTGGATTGCCGTGTATCTCGGGCAGGGCGTGGTGCCGAAAGGATATGACCAGCGTGCGGACCGGCCGTCCGATGCCGCGCTGGTCCAGGCGCTGGCACGGTTGCGCACCGAAACGCGGGTCGCCGTCATGACCATGCCCGATCACGCCGCCTACATCGCGCAATCGGGGGGGGCTGCTGCATGAGCGACACCCGCATCGGAACGATCGCGGTGGTCGGTGACGGCATTGCGGGTTGGAGCGCCGCGGCCGCCCTGAAGGCGCGTGTCCCCGGTATCTCGGTCGCATTGATCCCGGTCGCGGAACTGCGTCCCGGCTTCGTCGATCTGTTCGGCGGCGCATCGCCGTCGATCGGGGAGTTCCACACGGACATCGGGTTGGACGAGCGCGATGTCCTGACGCGGACCGGCGCGAGCATACGGCTCGGCACCCGGTTCTTTGGGTGGGGCGGGGGGGCGACTATACCCATGCGTATGGGCGCGCCGGAATGCCTGTCGATGGAGTGCCCTTTGCCACGATCTGGGCGGGTTCGGGTGGAACCGAGCCGTTCGACAGCTTCGCACCGGCGGCGGCGTTGGCGGCAGCGGGTCGGTTCGTACCGCCTCGCGCGGACATACTCGGTGGCTATGCCAATGGGTTGCAGCTCGATCCACCGGTCTATCGCCGGTTCATCGAAGCCTATGCCCGACATCTAGGCGTCGTGGTGACTGCCAGCGGGATGCGATACGCCGAGACAAACGGCGATCGCGTGACGGCGCTCCACCTGGACGATGGGGGGCGTCTGGAGGCGGACCTCTACATCGACGCGACCGACGTGGATGCGCACCTTATCACCCAGTTCGGCGACGATTGGCAGGATTGGTCGCCATGGTTGCCGTGCGACAGTTTCGTTCAGAGGCGCGGGACATCGGATGCCGAGCCTGGTGATCGGTTCCTGTCACCTCTTGAGCAGGTCGAAGCGATCGATGGCGGATGGCGCCTGACATCGTGCCTGCCCGGCAGAACCGATACGGCCATCGTCTATGCAAGCGGCGCTCGCCAGGAACCGGGCGACGTTTCACGGTTCCGGAGCGGAAGGCGATCGCGAGCCTGGATCGGCAACGTCGTGGCGATCGGCGAGGCCCATTGCGTCGTCGAACCGCTCGAAGCCGCACCGCTCCATGTCTTGCATACGCAGATCGATCGACTGGTCGCGTCGCTGCCCGATCGCGATTTCGACGAGGTCGAGCTCGCTTACTATAATCGCGAGACGGGGCAGGAGGCGGACCGCCTGCGCGATTTCCTGATCCTGCATTATGCGACGTCTGATCGTCCCGAGCCGTTTTGGCAGGCGGCGCGAGACGCCCCGTTGCCGCCCGAGCTGGCCGAGACGTTGACGCTATTTCGCGAACGTGGCCGTTTGCCGATCCGCGACGGCGAGAGCTTCGATCGGGACAGCTGGCATGCCGTGCTGCTCGGGCAGGGTATCCTGCCACGACGCGGCGACGTTTTGGTCGCTTCTGTCGATCCGAAGCGTGCGCGCGCCGCCATGGTCGATTTTCGAGCGCGGTTGTCGAATGCGGTCGCCGCCGCCCCGACACATCGCGCGTATCTGACAAGCTTGAGGACCAACGCATGAGCGAACACACCATCCGCGAGGTCGTCATCGTCGGCGGCGGCACCGCCGGCTGGATGGCGGCGGCGGCGCTGTCCAAATTCCTTGGCGGTGGCAAGGAGCAGGGGCAGCCGCGTATCCGCCTGATCGAGAGCGAGGAGATCGGCACCGTCGGCGTCGGCGAGGCGACGATCCCGACGATCGCGACGTTCAATCAGATGCTGGGCATCGACGAGGATGATTTCGTCGCAAAGACCCAAGGCACGTTCAAGCTCGGTATCGAGTTCGTCGACTGGCGCAAAATTGGCGAACGCTATTTTCACCCCCTTCGGCCAGTTCGGACACGATATCGAAGGGCTGAACTTTCATCAGTTCTTCCTCAAGCTCGCCAAGCAGGGCCAGTGCGCCGACATCTGGCATTACGCGCCGTGCGCGGTGGCAGCGGCGGCGGGGCGGTTTGCTAGGCAATCGCCCGATCCTCGATCGCCCTTCGGCACATTGCCGTACGCGTTCCATTTCGACGCCGGGCTCTACGCCAGATACCTGCGCTCCTATGCCGAAGCGCGCGGGGTCGAGCGTATCGAGGGCCGGATCGTCGATGTCGCATTGCGCGGCGAAGACGGATTCGTCGAGGCTGTGACGCTGGAGGATGGGCGGCGCATCGAAGGCGAGCTGTTCGTCGATTGCTCGGGGTTCCGCGGTATTTTGATCGAAGGCGCGCTGAAGACCGGATATGAGGATTGGCGCCATTGGCTGCCGTGCGATCGCGCCGTCGCGATGCCCACGGCGAACATCGGCGACCCCGTGCCGTTCACCCGCGCGACCGCCCGAAGCGCCGGCTGGCAGTGGCGCATTCCGCTGCAACACCGCACCGGCAACGGCTATGTCTATTCGAGCGCGCATATCTCCGATGAGGACGCGCAGGCGACGTTGCTTGCCACCGTCGAAGGGCCGCCGATCGCCGATCCGCGACGTCTGGCGTTCGTGACGGGGCGGCGAAAGCGGTTCTGGAACCGCAACGTGGTCGCGCTTGGCCTTTCCGGCGGCTTTCTGGAACCGCTCGAATCGACCTCGATCCATTTGATCCAGACCGGGATCGCCAAGCTTCTCGCGCTGTTCCCGGATCGACGATTTCTCGAGGTGGAGGCCGGCGAATATGACCGCCTGATGGGGAGCGCGTATGACGGCGTGCGCGACTTCATTATCCTGCATTATCACGCCACCACCAGGGACGATTCACCGTTCTGGAACCATGTGCGGACGATGACCGTGCCGGACAGCCTGCGTCGAAAGACCGAACTGTTCCAGGCGAAGGGGCCGCTTCTTCCGCTATGACGACGAACTGTTCTCGCTCGCGAGCTGGGTCGCGGTGATGTTGGGGCAGGGCGTTACGCCCGAAGGGTACGACCCGATCGTCGACGGGCTCGACGAGCGAAAACTCGTGGAGGCGGTGGAGCGGATGCGGCTGGGTATCCGCCAGACGATTGCGCAGATGCCGTCGCAATCGGACTACATCCGCGCACACTGCGCCGCTATCTGATGCGCCGATCGGGTGCCCAGTAGCGGACATAGTCGATCCGCATCCGCTGGGGCAGGGCCGCGTCGTCGATACCTTTCACGCCGCCCCAGTCGCCGCCGATGGCAAGGTTGAGGATCAGGTCATAGGGGCGGGTGAAGGGCCATGCATCGGCTCCACCCGGCCGATCGTTCGCGACGCGCATGTAGGCTTTGTCGTCGACTCCGATGGTGATCGAGTCCTGGCGCCAGTCGAGTTGATAGCGGTGATAGGCGGTACACGCCGTCGATACCTCGGTCTGGCCGCCGCGCTGGGTCCCCTTGGCGTGATTGAATGCAGCGGTGTGGAGCGTGGCGTGGACGATGTTCGGTTGCCAGCCCACCATCTCCATGACGTCGATCTCACCCGCGTCGGGCCATTTTCCAGTCCGCGGCAACAGCCATAGCGCGGGCCATGTACCCCGTGCGCACGGCAGCATCGCGCGAATCTCGTAGAAGCCATAGGCGTGCGATACGCGGCTCACGAGCTTGGCGGATGTGTAGGTCTGACCGCCCCAGTCGGGCTTGTCCGGCAGGCTTTCACGCCGTGCTTCGATCACAAGCACGCCGTCTTCGATACGAGCATTTTCAGGACGATCGGCAGCATAATATTGCCGTTCGTGATTGAACCAGCCGGTCTTGTTGTTGGCCGTATCGAACCGCCACTTCGTCTGGTCGATCGTTTTCCCCGCGAACTCGTCCGTCCAGCTCGGCCTGGTCGACGGCGCAGGCATGGGGGGCGGCGACCTGGTAATTGGTCGCCGCCAAGGTCTGCATCGGCAGGACGAGAAGGATCGCCGCGATCGTCACCTCAACGGGTCGGGCAGGCTGCGACCGGTCCATCGGCATGCGCCAGACGAACGTCGGAGATCGAGAGTGTCAGTTTTCCAGCGGTCGAGATGACGAGCGGCTCGGTGACCTTGTGCGGATCAACCCCGGCGGTGACGAAGCATTTGAGCGGGATCGCCAGGGACTTCCACTCGCCGATTGGTGCCGCTTGCAAGAAGCCGGTGATCGGGACCGCGGCGGTTTTGCCCAGGCTGGCCATCGAGAGAGAGACAGCGGACACGGGCTTCGCGTCCATCCGGAACTGGACGATCATGCTCAGCTCGCCATTGGCCTCACGGGCAATGTCGAGCGGTGCGTTGGCCTCGATCCTGACGTCCGCCTCGCGCGTGCCTGCCCAGGTAAAGCGTCGGGCGTCTTCCTGGGCATTGCGATCGATACCGGCGATCGTCAGCGCGCCACCCGGGCTCCGGCCGCTGTTGCCGACGATGCGGGTCGATCCCCGGTCGCCTTCGCCCAGCGACAGGCTCCACGCTTCGGGTACGCGCCCCTTCGTGAAGAAGACGCCGCCTGCGTCTACCGCCATACCCGCGGGACGGGTCTCGTCCAGCGTGCCGACCACGGTGCGATCGGCGTAGGTGAGGCCGTAACCGAATTTGAACAGCGGGTCGTAATTCGGATCACGCGCATTCAAGACATACTGGTCGGGACGCTTAGGCCACGAGAAGGACAGCTTGCCCCGGAAGTCATGAACGGGTTTGCCATCCTTGCCGGCAAACAGCACGTCGGCGACGCCCGCGCCTTCGCTCCCCGGCAGGAACGCCGCGACGAAGGCATCCGAAGCGTTGAGTTCGGCGTTTACCCACATCGGGCGGCCCGACAGGAAAACGGCGACGACGGGGATGCCCGCCGCTTTCAGTTTGCGGAGCAGCGCGACATTGCTCTTGTCGCCCGGTGAGTATTCCAGGGTCGGCCGGTCGCCCATGAACTCGGCATAAGGGGTCTCGCCGAACACGACGATGGCAGCGTCGGGTTTCGCCGAATACGCGCCCGTCGGCGAGTAGGTGGCGGTACCGCCGCCGGCACGCACGGCCTGGTCGATGCCGCCCCAGATCGACGTCGCATTGGGGAAGCCGCGCTTCGGCACGTCGGTCCCCTGCCAGGTGATCGACCAGCCGCCTGCCTGCTGCGCGACATCGTCGGCAGCGATACCCGCGACGAGGATATTCGCCTTGGGCTTGAGCGGCAGAACACCCCCGTTATTCTTGATCAGCACGAGCGATTCCTGAACCGCCTGACGGCCGATGGCATGACCTTCAGGGGATCCGATCAGGCCGAACTGTCCGGCATAGCGTCGCGTCGAGGGCTTGCCCGCGGTGAAGGTACCGGCGAGCATCTTTACGCGCAGGATACGACGAACCGCGTCGTCGAGACGCGCCGGCACGATTTCGCCCGACTTGGCCTGCGCCAGCGTGTTGCGGTACAACGCCTTCCAATCGCCCGACATCATGAACATGTCGAGACCGGCGTTGATCGCCGCAGCGCAGCTTTCATTGGTGCATCCGGCAATCTGGCCGTGCGCGTTCCAATCGCCGACCACGAACCCGTTAAAGCCCATCCGGCCCTTCAGCACGTCGGTCAGCAATGTCTTGTTGCCGTGCATCTTCTCGCCGTTCCAGCTCGAAAAGCTGGCCATCACGGTCAGGGTGCCCGCTTCGATCGCGGGCGGGTATCCGGCCGCGTGAACGTCGCGCAGCACGACCTCCGACACCTTGGTATCGCCCTGATCACGTCCACCCGTGCCGCCGTCCCCGACGAAATGCTTGGTGGTCGCGATGACGTGGCCGGGCGCCATGAAATCTGGCGAACCGACCTTGCCCTGGATGCCGGTGACGACCGGGCCCGCATAACTGGCCACCACGGAGGGCTCTTCGGAATAGCTTTCGTACGTGCGTCCCCACCGATCGTCCTGCACGACCGCCAGCGTCGGTGCGAAGCTCCAGTCGAGACCGGCGGCGGCCGTCTCGCGTGCCGTGATGCGGCCGATCTTCTCCATCAGCGCGGGGTCTCGTGCCGCGCCCAGCCCGATATTGTGTGGAAACAGGGTTGCCCCGACGATGTTGTTGTTGCCGTGGACCGCGTCGGTGCCCCAGATCGTCGGGATCTTCGGGCGACCGTCATTGCGCTGCATCGAGGCGTCGTAGAACGCGTCCGCCAGCTTCAGCCATTCCGCCGGCGGTGCCAGTTCATCGTTGTTGGGCGCCGAATTGCCGCCGTTCAGCACCGAGCCAAGCTTGTATGTCTTGAGGTCCTCGGGCTTCACGGTCGCGATATCGGCCTGGATGATTTGCCCGACCTTGTCCTCGACCGACATGGCAGCAAGGATCTTGCCGATCCTGGCTTCCAGCGTCGGATCCAGCGCCGGCTTCGCAGCCACCTTTGGCCATGTCTCGGGATGCGCGACGGGGGAGAGCGAGGCCGGCGCGGTCTGCGCCATCGCCGTGGCGCCACCGAGCAACGCCAGGACGCTGGCAACCGAAAGCTTCGTCTTCATCATTCTCTCCCCGGTTCCCGCGTTGCGGGATTGGCAGCGTTTCAAACCACTCGGGAGGTCTCGTCAATCAATATTGATTTTGATTTTCACAAAACGCGCTCAGTCGCGTCCGACGTTCATCAGGATAGCGTCCGAGGGCAGCATGAGATCGCTGAACGGTAACAGCGCCGCACCAACCGCTGGTGCATCGGCGGCCATGGTCGCACGCCTGATCGGCGCAATCGACGGCATGTCCGCGGCGTGCGCGGCGAGCGCATGCGTCAAGCTCACGACCAGGGCATCGATCAGCGGTTCGGGTAACCGGCCTCCCACCAGCACAGCCTGCGGATTGATGAGGCAATTGATCGCGATCATCGGATCGACCAGCATCTCGGCAGCTTCGGCAATCCAGGCGTCGATGACGCTTTTGGTACGAGCGTCGTCCAGGCAGAGTGCGGCGAGTGTCCCACTTGCGCACCCAACGTCCGACAGGCGATCGTACAGGGCGGAAAGCGAAACGCGGCTTTCGATGGACTTGCCGCTCGATGCAGGAACCCGGCTCAAAATGTACCCGACTTCTCCGCTTCTAGCAGACGCGCCTCTATAATAGCTTCCATCGATCACTAGGCCGCCGCCAAGACCCGCACCGATCAGCAGGTAGAAGAAATTGTGGCAATTGCGGCCCGACCCAAACTCCAGCTCGCCCAGCGCGGCCGTTGCGGCATCGTTGTCGACATGCAGCGGCCAAGGCATCAGGTCCGACAGCAAGCCTGCGACGTCGAGATCATTCCATACCGAATAGCCGGCCGGTTGATCGTGAAAGCCGGCCTTGCTGAACGGTTCGGGCACCGCGATGCCCGCGCCGACTATCCGATCGACCATGACGCGAGGGTTTTCGCAGCAGGTCTTTACCGCCCCGGCGACGAATGTCCGTACCTGTTCAGGAAGGGCATAAGCAATGTCCTGGGAAACGCGCACGCGGACATTTCCGGCCAGATCGAGAATGACAAAGGTCAAATGGTCGCGGTCGATATTGACCCCGATGCCGAACGCACCGTCGGGATCTATCCCTAATTGCACGGCAGGCTGCCCGCGTCCCTGTTGCAGCCGTCCGACGATCTGGACCAGGCCAGCGGCGATCAGGCGCCGCGTGATCGTTGCGATGGTCGGCGGCGTCAGACCCGTCACCGCGACGAGCTCCTGCCGTGTGGTCACCTCTCGCAAGCGGATCGCCTGCAATACCACGCGCTGGTTATAGTCCGCTGCACGTTCGAGGTTCGTACCTGACAGACTGACCGTCAGCCTGGCGTGTCGCCGGTCGTTCAAGACCTTCGTCCCAGCCCACGCTGGAGAAACTCGCGCATGAGCGCCGTTCTCTCCGGACTGCTGGGGCCAAGGATACCGCGTGCATGTTCGGGCAGATGTTCCGCGTCGGCAGCGTCAGCATCGAACACATAGTGATCGAAAAACGCCCGCCAGTTCTGGCGTTCCACTGCCGGCCGGTTGCGAACGGCCAACATCGCATAGATCAGCGCTTCGAACGCGGACGCATCGTTCGGCGGGCTCCACCAGTAATTGACGAGCAGGTTGAGGCGTTCGGTCGAGCGAACGTGATGCCACCACATCGTCGGCACATAGATCGCGTCGCCGGGCGCAAGCACCGCCGACCGCGCAGTCTCCGCCGCCAGGGCATAGCGTGGAAAGCGCTCTAGGTCAGGCGCCAACGGGTCGACCATGCTGACGGGTTGACCGGAAATCGTGTTTTCCAAGGGCCCGACATACAGGTTGGCGACCTGTGCGGGGGGAACAGGGTAAAGTGGCGATGGCCGGCAGCCACGCAGGCGATGTTGTCGGCGGTGTCGTAATGCGTCGATACCGTCACCGCATTCCCGATCCACAACCGGGGTATCGCCGTCGGATCGAGCAACGGCATGGGGTTGTCGGCCGCGAAGGTCGGGAAGTGCTCCACCGCGGATGCCGCGCCGCTGTAGATCGCTGGACCGGCACCCGTCGCTAGATCGCCGAGCAACATATCGGCTACGGCGCGAAACGGCGCTGTCCCGCGGTCGAAGTTGAAGCCGTTCATGTCCTCGCGGTAGAAGAACCTGCCAGCGATCGTGGGTGCGCCCACATAGGTCGACAGCGGCGCGCCCGAGTCATGGGAGGCTAGATAGGCAACCAGCTCACGGCCCGTACGGCTGCCAGCGATGGTTGCCGGCCAGTCCGCGACGAGCCCCTCGTAGTACCGCTGGTTCACCCATCGGTACGACCTCAGTCTCGAAAATCTGCCGCGTGACGCCGTGCCATTCGCGAACCGGTTTGCCGATCGTCTCCATGCGGCCGCTTTGCCTTGGTTGTCCCGGAAACGAAAGGCTGGAGCGCGGCAACCGCACCGAAACGTTCAACAGGACGATCTGCCGCGCGAAACTGGGACTGATTCCATTGCCGCGGTTGGCGATTGCTGACAGCTTTACCGGCACCGGTTTTGATCGCTCGCGACAATAGCAAGAACGGGTCTGGATCCCTGTCTTCGCTAACGGTGATACTGTGGCCAGAGAGGGGCACCGATCATGAGGTTACCGGGGTTGAAGTCGAGCAGCGGATTATGCCCGGCAAACCTCGACAGACTTTATCGTTCGTCGCGCCAATCCGGTTCGTCGGCATGGTCCCCTTAGCGGAAACCGTTACGGGAATGCCGGTGTCCTATGAGGATGGCCTGGTCGGCGTCCAAACCACGAACTACACAATGCCCGACCATAGCCTCGGCCGTCGCTGGACCCGCACGCGTGCCGTGTCGGGGCTGGTTACGGTGCGCTACCCACCAGTCCTCGCTGTAAGATCTCTTTTACGCCTCGGCGTTCGCTGCGATACTGTCAGAAAGAGCTAGTGACAGAAAACATCGTGCGGATGGCTTGTGAAGATAGGCAAGCAGATCATCCGCGGCTTAGATCCAAAACGATCTGATGATCGAGCGCTCCGTTTATATCATCATATATCCTGGCTCTAGATTGCGGGTATAGGGATTACGGATCGTGTGTGTTAGGCGCGGGGCAAAACGAATTACCGATCGATGTCGAACGTGCCGCCTCGCTGATGGAAAAAACAGCGTGAGAGAGGACACTCCTCGTCCAGCACAACGATCGGCCCCACGCGGCAAGGATTGAGCAATGAATGGTCGCGATCGCTATACCGTGCCGATGCGGGCCCTGCACTGGACCCGCGCTGGCTTGATCATCGGGCTGATCGCGCTCGGATGGGTGATGACCTCGCTACCCGACAGCACCGCCGTCAAATTCGACTGGATGTATCCCGTTCACAAGGAATTTGGGGTCCTCGCGTTCATCATTGGCCTCACAGCGTTGGTAGTGCGGACGCGTTCGGCGCTGCCCCCGCATCCCGCCGAACTGAGCGGCTGGGAGAATATGCTGTCGACCATTGTCCAATATGCAATGTTGACGCTGGCAGTGGTCGTTCCGCTGATGGGTTACGCAATGTCGAGTTCGTTCACTCAGAGTGACGGCGTCCCGTTTTTTGGCATCAATTTGCCGGAGATTTTAGCTAAGAACGACGATGCCTTTGCAATATTTGAGTGGGTACACAAGACCCTGGCTTACACGATGCTCGCGCTCATCACGCTGCATATATTGGGCGTCGTCAAACATCGCTTTTTCGATAGCAGGCGTGACACCGATGTTCTTCATCGAATGTTGTAAGGGATGCTGGCCGGGTCATGAAATTCTCAGTGGTTTGCAGGCGTAGAATAACATTTTCTTCGCCGGACTCGCCCCGAACGATTGCTGCCCATCAAAACGATGCATAACCTTTGACGAGAAGGGACGGGACGTCTGCAGCGGAAAGGCTCACCAGGCGATAGCGTCACCAAGGAGTGATGGACGAAATGCCAGCTGGAGGGGGCAAGCCGGCGGGCAGCGGCGCTTGCCCCCTCCCGTATTCCGCTAGAACCGCATGGTCCCGCCGAACGCGAACGTGCGGCCGCTCACCGTATTGGTCATCACGCGTTTGGCGGTGCCGTCGGCATATTGGACGATGGGCTCGTCGGTGATGTTGATCACGTCCAGCGACAGCTTGAACTGCCGCGTCAGATTGACATAGGCGGACGCGTCCAGGTTCGTCGTACCTTGATGTATTCGCCGATATTGCCGTTGCCGCCATCGCCCCAGCGATAGCGCGACCGCGTCGCCAAGGAGCCGCGCACCCCCCAGTGATCGGTATCGTAATAGAGCGTCGCGTTGGACGAGAATTTCGACAGCGTCGGCAAGGGCAGGCGGACCGAGACTCCCGAGTAAAACACGTCGCTCGATCCCCTGGCGAGGGTCACGTTGCCGAGCACGCCGAGCTTGTCGAACGGCGCGGGCAGGAAGTCGAAGTCGCGCTTCGCCGCGATCTCGATGCCCTTGATCGACGCGCCTGGCCCGTTGATCGGACGGGTGTAGTTCACCAGTACGGAGGGGCTGACGCCGGGGGGCAGCAGCGCGGCGGGGTAGCCCGTGGTGTCGTAGGCGACGAGCCGCGTCTCCGAGGTGATGTACGAGTCCATCTTCTTGTAGAAGGCGCCTATCGCCAGCGAGCCGCGCTGCCCGTCATAATATTCCAGCGAGGTCTCGACGGAGTCCGCCTTGAAGGGCGCAAGGTTGGGGTTGCCGGCAGCGACCGTGCCGCCGAACGTGGCGAGGTTGAGCGTGCCCGCCGCGCGCATGTCGTTCAACGCGGGGCGGCTCAAATTGCGGTTGCCGCTCAGGCGGAAGACCAGCGATCGGCTGATGTCGAACGCTAGGTTCGCCGCGGGAAGGAAGCCGTCATAGCTGTTGGTCACGTCTACGGGCACGAGCACGCCGCCGACCAGCGCCGTTCCCGACGAACCGAGGTCCGTGTGGTAATAGCGCACGCCGAAATTGGCGCGCAGCCCGACGCTGCCGATCTGGGTCTTGAGGTCGTATTGCAGATAGGCGCCATAGGTTTTCTCGAGCAGGTCGTAGGCGGTGCCGGTGACGGTGCGGCTCGCATCCACGGTCGTGCTCTGGCCGAGCAGCGCGTAGGTCTCCGCCACGTCGCCGATAATGTAAGGGGCGAGGGTGCTGTTCGACAGGACGCTGGTCGGTACGTCGGGGTTGCCCGGCTTGTCCTCGTAGTTCGGGTTGACCTTGCGCTGCCAGCCGCTGTTCGTGAAACGCTTGAACCCGGCTCCCGCCTTGATCGTCGAACCCGAGCCGACGGTCCAGGCGAGTTCCGCCTTGCTGTTGTAGAATTCGCTCGTGATGCGATCGGCGCGGGTCTCGAGGCCCTGCAGGTCCCATTGTGACGCGTCGGTCGTGTCGAAGCCGTAGCTGGTGCGCGGCGATCCCGTGTTCAGGCCTGAGAAGGAGTAGCTCTTGTCGACGGACTCCAGCAACACCTGGGCATAGTCTGAATCGAACGTCGATTTCGACCAGCCGCCGAGGAAATTGACCGTCAGGTTGCTGCTGAGATCGGTGTGGCCGTTCAGCGCCGCCTGCCAGAAGGTCGTCTGGTCATGCGTGACCTTCGATTCGGTCCGCATGTCGACATGATCGAACGATGCGCCGACGATGTCGTTGTAATCGTCGAAGGTCGCACCGGTCAGCACCTGCGTGCCGGTCACGTTGTTGGCGGCGATACCGTTCGTTCCTGCGGCGCCGATTACGCCCGAGGTGCGATCGTTATTCAGCTTGCCGTACAGCACGTCGAGCGACACGTCGGTGCGGTCGTCGGGATGATATTGCAGTGCCGTGGTCAGGCCCAGTCGCTCGCGCTTGTTGAAGAAGGTCGCATAGGTCTGCGCGCGGCTGTTCCAGATCCTGTTGGCGCCGGTCGCACCCACCAGCAACGCGCGGTCCGCCGCCGAGACGGTCGGCCCGACATTGCGGGCGCCGAAATTGATCTGCGACCAGTTCCAGTTGCGATAGCCGAATTCGACTGTGTCCGCAGTGCTGTACGCGACCGATGCCAAGAAGCCGAAATCTCCCCAGCGGTCCGATATCAGCCCTACCAGCCGCGGCGTGACATCCTTGGTATATTGGTTCGTCTGCCCCTTGGCGGACGCGACGACGGTAAGCCCGGCATAGTCGAACGGCTTGGCCGTGTGCAGCCCGACGGTACCGCCGATGCCGCCCTCATCCTGCTCGGCCGCGTAGGATTTCTCGACCACGACCTTGTTGAAGAGTTCGGACGCGAAGATGCTATAGTCGAACGACCGCGAACGACTGACCGACGATCGGCTGTCGAGCCCCGACGAGGTGTTGGTGAGCACCTCCATGCCGTTGAGTTGGGTACGCGTGAAATCCGCGCCGAGCCCGCGCAGCGAGATTTGCCGGCCTTCGCCGCTGTCTCGCGTGATCGCGACGCCGGGAATGCGCTGCAGCGCTTCCGCGAGGTTCTGGTCGGGAAAGGCGGAGATGTCCTGCGCCAGGATGACGTCCTGCGATCCGGTCGCCGCTTTCTTGATCTGCTGCGCCTTGGCGATGCTCTCGCGATAGCCCGTGACGACGATATCGGTGCCGTTCTCGAGCTGCACGTCCGACGCGCTCGTTACCTGTGGGGCCACGCCGCCAAGTGCCACGGCAGGGACGGACGCCCCCGCCGTGGCGAAGCGCATGTGACGGACCACCGTTACCGTACCGTCGACGATCCGGCCGTCCAGGTCGCTACCCGCTGTGAGCTGTGCGAGTGCTTCCTCGGCAGTCATCCGCCCGCGCAGGCGCTGGCCAAGGACGCCCTTCAACAGCGACGGCGACGAGGCGAGCTGCAGACCAGTCCGGCGCGAAAAGGCCAACAGCGCATTGCCGAGGTCCTGCGCCGGCACGTCGAACGTGAACTGGCGCGGCGCCGACGCCGCCTGCGCGACAGCAGGCGCGCTGACGAAGACGGACAGCGCGACGGAACTAAGCAAAAGATGCGAGCTTCGAATTTTTGTGGAACATGTCTTCCCCCCAGATGGTTTGCGGGAAAGACGAGCCTCGGGCGATAAACCCGACAATCTATTTGGTTTCATTTATGTTACACGGATGTTGCAATCCGGTTGCTTACTCGCGCATCTGCAAACGCGACTGTGTACTTGTCGCACTTCTACCGATCTCACCGAGATTGTCACAAACGCGGTCTAGGTCGGCGGGACCAGCAACCCGGATACTCCATGCCCGCCATATTGCACCAGATTAAGAGCTGTAAGGGAGCTCCTTCTGAGGATTGGCGCGCAATCGCTGCGACGTTGAGCCGGTACGTGAGGGGCGCGCACCAACCGCACGGACGTGGTCGAGGACGTCGTGCAGGAGACACTGTCGCGGCTGGTGCACCAGAGTCGCGTGCAGACACTCGTGAGCGTTTATGCGTTGGGCTTCCGGATCGCTGCGAACTTGCTGATCGACCATCATCGCCGAGACAGCCGCTATGTCGCCGAACGCGAGGAAGAGCCCGTCAGCCATGCGCCGTTGCCCGATCGGGTGCTGGTCGGTCGGCAGGAGGTCGCGATCTTGCGGCAAGCACTGGCGGCGATGCCACCGCTGCGCCGCGACGTGCTTGTCCGTCGGCGATTGCAGGGGCAGAGTTGTGCCGCGATAGCGAGGGAACTGGGGTTGAGCCCGAAGGCGGTAGAGAAGCACATAACGCGTGGCCTGGCAGACCTCCACAAGGCGATGCCGGGAGAGGCGCGCGCTTCTGGGAATGTGCGATGAACCGCGAGAGCCAGATCGCGGAGGAAGCAGCCGCCTGGATCGACCGTATCAACCAGCCGGTATTCGACGCCGCTGCGGGGCCAGCCTTCGATGCCTGGATGGCAGCGTCGGCACGTCATCGGGAGGTCTTTGCCGATCTGCAGGCGTTGTGGCAGTCCGAAGCGCTAGTCGAGGCGCTAAACCAGGCCGAAAGCGCACCCGCCGCCGGGCTCGCGCCGCTGGCATCGGGCACGCGACCCCGGCGGACGTGGCGCACCCTCCCGCAGTTCGCGGCGGCGGCCTGCGCGATGTTGCTGGCGATCGTACTGATCTTGCCAGCGTTGTCGACGACGACCTATCGTACCCTTGCCGGCAAGAGCAGATCCGTTGTCCTGGCGGACGGATCTCGCGTCGACATGAGCGGCGATACCGAGCTTCGCGTGCAGATCTTGCCGTGGAAACGCAACGCCGAGCTCGTGCGAGGCGAAGCGTATTTCGACGTTCGCCATGAAAGCGCCCGAACTTTCCGGGTCGAGAGCGGCTCCACCACGGTGCGCGTCCTGGGCACGGCGTTCAACGTCGATCGCCAGGGTCCGACGCGGACCGCCGTCGCGGTGTATCGCGGCGCGGTCGAGGTCGGCGTGGCCGATCAGGCCGACCTCGTGTTGCGCAAGGGCGACGGAGCCCGCGTCGTCGACGGCCATGTCACGGCGCAACCCCATATCGCGGTTAGCGCGCCCGACTGGAAGTCCGGGTGGTTCGAGGCGTCCGATATTCCGCTCGGCGTGTTGATCGGCAAGGTGCAGCGGTATTCGGCGCGGCCGATCCTGTTGCAGGATGCCGCCCTACAGGCGCTCCCGATCAGCGGCCGCTTCCATGTTTCGGATACCGACCGCGTGCTGAAGGCGGTGGAGACTGCCTATCACGTCGACGTCGCTTATGGTCCGAAAACGATCGCCATCCGTCCCGCAGGCAACGCGGAAGACCGATAGTCCCGTTATTTTGCCTGTCGGGTTTCGTCCGGCTGCTCCGTCTTCCCGGCATACGTGGTCGCGACCCGCGCCTGCCGTGAGGGAGTGTCCTTGTGCCTCAGTTCGATCGCCGCAATCTGGTCAAGGCTGGCTTCTCGCTCGCGTTGCTGGGAAGCGCCCCCCCGCCTGCTCGCGCGCGCGACGTTCACGCGTGATCCGTTCACGCTTGGCGTCGCCTCGGGGGACCCCTTGCCCGACGGGTTCGTGATCTGGACGCGGCTGGCGCCCGAGCCGCAGACGCCCGATGGCGGCATGCCGCCGCACGATGTCGCGGTCCGCTGGGAAGTCGCCGAAGATCCCGGTTTTCAAAAATCGTTCGTGCAGGCCCGGCGATGGCGGAAGCCACGCTGGCACACTCGGTCCATGTCGAGATCGGCGGGCTGCGGCCGCATCGCCCCTATTGGTATCGCTTCCTCGTCGCGGGCGCCGGATCAAGCCCGGTCGGCACCGCGCGCACCGCCCCTGCGGCGGGCGCGTCGCTCGACCGGCTGCGGCTGGCGATGCTGGGCTGCCAGGATTTCGAGACGGGGTTCTTCACCGCCTATGCGCATGTCGCGCGCGAGCCCGATCTCGACGCGGTGTTCCATTATGGCGACTATATCTACGAGATGGCCCCGCGCACCGAACCCAGCCCGCGTAAGCACCTCGGCGCCGAGACCTATACGCTGAATCAGTATCGCCGACGTTATGCTCAGTACAAGGCGGACCCTGACCTCCAGGCGGCGCACGCCGCGGTCGCGTTCATCATGTCGTTCGACGATCACGAGATCGACGACAATTGGGCGGGCGAATTCGACAAGGAGGGCAACCGGCCCGATGTGTTCGCGCTGCGCAAGGCGGCCGCGATGCAGGCCTGGTACGAACACGTCCCCGTTCGCCGCGCGCAACGCCCCGGGGCGGGGGTTGCCTATCGCCAGCTCGATTACGGCAATCTCGTTCGCATGCACGTGCTCGACACACGCTCGTTCCGCAGCGATCAGCTCTGCGAGCGTCCTGGTATAGGTCGCGCGGAACTCGACGCCTGTATTCCCGTCGATCGGCCAGAGCGCACGATGATGGGGGCAGCGCAGGAGAGCTGGCTGGATCGCGGACTAGCCAACGACGCGCGCTGGAACTTCATCGCGCAACAAGTGCTGTTCATGCCGTACGACGCCCGCAAGGACGGCGCCTCCACGCCCGTCATCGGCAAGGACAATTGGAACGGCTATCCGCTGTCGCGCCAACGGCTCGTCGACGGCATCGCTCACCGGGGCCTGACCAACGTCGTGATCGGCAGCGGCGACTTGCATCAGCATGTCGTCGGATCGGTGCCGCGAAAAATGGAAGACGTCGGCGGCCCTGCGATCGCGACCGAATTTCTCGCGACGTCGATTTCGTCGGGCGGCACGGGCGGTGCGCATTATGCGGGAGAAAGCCGCGCGCTGGACAATAATCCGAACGTCAGCCTGCTCAACAACCAGCGCGGCTACCAGCTCTTCACCGTGACGCCGGATCGCTGGCTCGCCGAAGTGAAGGCCGTGGATCAGGTCGATCGGCAGGGGTGGCACGATTGCGACGATCGCCAAATTCGTCGTGGATCCCAAGCAGCCTGGTCCGCAACCAGCCTGACGATCTGGACGCCAAGTCCGATCATGCGGAACCATCCCGGTGCTGTCATGCTGCCTTCACGATCGCCTCATAAGACGCTCCAGAACGGCAGATGGGGGCTTGGTGAGCAGCAGAGGATCTCTCGGCGAAGAGCCGTCGCCTGCGCATGCCCTGACGCTCGAATATCCGGACGTGGCGCTGGCGGGGGCGTTGCGGCGTTTCGTGCAAAGCCGGTTGGATCACCATGCCGATGGCGACGACGTGCTGCAGGAGACCTATTTGCGGCTGTTCGCGTACCAGGCGACTGCGCGGGTCAACGACATGAAGGCGCTGTGTTTTGCGATTGCGCGCAACCTGCTGCTCGATCATCACCGTGCCGCGCGGCGCTCGGCGCATGTCGAACTGGATGACGCGATCGTCTGCCAGCAGCCGACGGCCGACAGGGTGCTGGCCTTCCGCCGTGCCGTGGTGATCATGGCGGATGCGCTCGAGCGTATGCCGCCGCTACGGCGCGAGATTTTCCTGCGCAAGCGGCTCGACGGATTGAGGACCGACGCGATCGCCAAGAGTTTGGACATGAGCATGGCGGCGGTGGAGAAGCACGTCGTCCGCGCCTTTCAGGACCTCCGCGGCGCGCTGGCCAAGCGCGGCTTCACGATGGAGGCGGGCGCATGACCGTAGCAGGTGGTGCAACACCGGTGAGCGAAGCCGCGCTTGCCGATGCACTGCAAACCGCGGCAATGCGATGCGGCCGATTGTCGGACGAGCAGGTCCGGTCGCTCAGGCGATGGCGGCGATCGGCCATCGCGGCCGTCGCGACCGCCCCGGTCGCCATCGCCCTGCTGTTCCTGGCCAGTGACGGGTTCGTCGGGACACCGACGGCGCCGCGGGTTGCGACGCGCATGTTCGCCACCCGTGCCGGGGAACGCTCGACCGTAACACTGGCGGACGGCTCGACTGTCGCACTCAATGGCGCGACGCGGCTTCGAATTGTCTATGGCGACGGGCAGCGCAGTGCCGAGCTACTCGCGGGCCAGGCGTTCTTCGACGTGCGGCATGACGTAGCCCGCCCCTTCGTCGTGCGCGCCGGCGCCAGCGAGACACGCGTCCTCGGCACCGCGTTCGACCTCGACCTGACCCAGACACAGGTTGCGCTGGCGGTCTATCGCGGCGCAGTCGGCTTTGATCCGGTAGGGGCGCCGCGCGGCGTCGTAGTTCGGGCGGGGTACCGCAGCGCCGTACGCGGCGGCGTGGCGGCGGCGCCGACGAAGTTCGATCCGGTTTTACCCGACTGGCGCAGCGGTTGGATCGACACGGCGGGCATGCGCCTCGACGATCTGGTCGAAATTCTCGACCGCCAGGGGGCGTCAGGATCGCACGTCCCGTGGAGCCGCTCGCATCGACCACTATATTCGGTCGGTTCCGCACGGATCATCCGCACCAGCTGTTAAAGGCCATCGGCAGCGGGTTCGGCTTCACGGTCGTCGAGGGGCAGGGGGCGTTGGCGCTTAAAACTGCGGACTGACGAAAAACACTGTCCGGATTTGGCGGCCTTTACCGTCTTCCCACCGGGTGGCGTCTGATGGCGCCAAGACGGGGGAATATGATGACGCGGTTTCATGGAACGTCGGCACTGGCCTTGGTAGCGTTCGCTCTATCCGCACCGACGGTTGCGGATGCGCAATCGACGGGCGCACGGATATTCACCATTCCTGCGGGCGATCTCGCTCGGGCGCTGTCGGCCTATTCGAGCGTCACCGGCATGCAAGTCATCGCCGCGCCCGCGCTCATTCGGGGGCAGCGGACCAGGGGTGCCAGCGGCCGGCTCACCACCTCGGCAGCACTCACCATGCTGCTACGCGGGACGGGTCTGCGTCCGGTCGAGAGCAACGGCGTGACGATCCTCCGCCGGGACCAGGCACCGCCAACACCAAGCATCGTCGGCTCGCGTGCGCCGGTCGTCGTAGCCGCCGCGGCGCAGGCCACCACGCTCACGCGGGAAACGCCGGAGACCACCCCGGACATCGTCGTCAACGGCTATCGGAGCAGCCTGCTGGCAGCGCAGGACCTGAAACGTCGTGCGGTCGGAACCGAGGATAACATCGTGGCGTCCGACATCGCCGCGTTTCCGGACATGAACCTCGCCGAGGCGCTGCAACGCGTGCCCGGCGTCGCCATCACGCGCGACACCGGCGAAGGACGCCAGATCGCCCTGCGCGGTCTCGGCCCCGATTTCACCCGCACGCAGCTCAACGGCATGGAAGTGCTCGGCAACACCGCCTCCGGCATGGACAACCGCGGCAACGTCAGCCGCAGCCGCGGCTTCGATTTCAGCCTGTTCGCCTCCGAGCTCTTCAACCGCGTGAGCGTCCAGAAGAGCTATGCCGCCAACCAGGACGAGGGGCGGCATCGCCGGCACGGTGCAGCTCTTCACCGCCAAGCCGTTCGACTATGCCGGCCAGAAGATCGTCCTGTCCGCGAAGGCCCAGACCAACGACCAGACCAGCGGCGTCACCCCGCGCCTCGTCGGCCTGTTCTCGCAGCGTCAGGGCGATTTTGGTGCGCTCGTCTCGGTCGCCTATTCGAAGGTTCGCAACAACGAATATGGCTACCGCAACTGGAACTGGGGCAAGGTCACCTACGGCGCGAACAACATCGGCCCAGAGATCGACGCGCCGACGCGGGCGCTGCTGCGCGGCGGCACGATCTTCGCCCCTCAGGCGCAATCGCCATCGACCTGGTACACCGATCGCGAACGGATCGGCGTCACGAGCGCGCTGCAATATCATCCCGGCGACAATTTCAAGATCGACGTCGATCTGCTGTACGGACACCTCGCCGACAAGCGTGACGACTGGGCGATCGCGGCGGGTGGCTACAACGCGCTGACCGGCAACGTCAGCGGTACGCAGGTCATCCGGTCCGCGACGATCCAGGGCAATTCGCTCGTGGCCGCCAGCTATACCGGAATCGATCAACGTACCGAGCATCACCGCGTCGAGAACCAGACCGACTTCTACCAGGCGGTAGCGAATGTGAGCTGGGACGTCGGCGATCGGCTGAAGCTGACCGCGCTGGGCGGGTACCAGAAATCGAATTTCGTCCAGCCGACGTTCGACAAGATCTTCCTGCAGGCGCGCAACACCGTGTTCAGTTTCGACATGCAGCCGACGATCCCCGTGAACACCTACGGCTTCGACCTGACCAATCCGGCGAACTGGAACGTCCAGCGGCTGGTGACGCAGGAGAACATGATCAAGAGCGACTATCTCAACGGTCAGCTCCAGGCGGTCTACGACCTCACGCCGATCCTGAAGCTGGACGTCGGCGGCGAGTATAAGCGCTTCACCAACAGCGGGTATCAGTATCTCACCAACATCTTCTACGGCACCGCGGCGACCAGCGATCGCGCGATACCCGACGCGCTGAAATACGTCATCAACCGCGACAGCCTGCTCCCGTATATCGGCGGCGACATTGCCGGCATCTACGCGCTGCTCGGCAACAACCGGGACCTGACCGCCGCCAACCTGACCGCGGGCAGCGACTTTCGCATTCGGGAGAAGACCTGGGCGGGCTTCACGCAGCTCGATCTCGATACCGATATCGGGTCGATGCGGCTGCGCGGTAATGCCGGCGTCCGCTATTATCACACCGACCTCGTCTCCAGCGGGTCGCTCGCCACCGCGACCAATGGCGTGACCACGCTTCAGCCGGTGACGGTCGGGACCAGCAACGACGATTGGCTGCCCGCGCTCAACGTTGCGCTCGACATCACGCCGAAGCTGATCGCGCGTGCATCCGCCAGCCGCAACGTCAACCGTCCCGGCCTCCCCCAACTTGCCGCGGCGGGAACGCTGACCGTGGCGCCGTTCGGCGGATCCGTCTCCGTCGGCAACCCCAATCTCCAGCCGTTCCGGTCGACTTCGGCGGAGGCGGGGCTCGAATATTATATGGATCGCAACGGCTTCGCGTCGGTCGGCTTCTTCTGGAAGGACCTCAACAGCTTCATCACCTCGGAGACGTCGCAGGTCCCCTATAGCGCGACGGGCTTCCCGGTGTCGCTGCTGTTGCCAGGCCAGGACGGTACGACGCCGTACAACTACACGCGCCCGATCAACGGCGACGGCGCCAGCATCAAGGGTATCGAGGCGGCGTTCCAGCACGACTTCACCTTCCTACCCGCGCCGTTCGACGGGTTCGGCATCGTCGCGAACGGCACCTGGATCGATGGCGACCAGACCGCGGTCTACAACAGCGTCGTCAAGAGCATCCCGCTCTACAATCTGTCGAAATGGGCGGCCAACGCGACGCTCTATTTCGAGACCGAACGCTTCGGCGCGCGTGTCTCGACCGCCTATCGCAGCCGGTATCTGACGGGCGCCGGCGGCAACGCCAATGTCGGCGACGGCATCCGCCCGACCAACAACGTCGATTTCCAGGTCCGCTACAGCCCGGTCAAGAACCTGCGCTTCGTCGTCGAGGGGATCAACGTCACCAACCGGCCGATCGAGCAGTTCACCGATCTCTCGACCGACCGGACGCTCGTCTACACGCGGAGCGGTCGCATCTTCACCTTCGGCGTGACGACCAGTTTTTGAACTCCACGTCCGCGCCGGCAACGGCGCGGACGGCGTGCGGCCATAGGTAGGACAACGCGCGGTATGTTTCTGCTATGCGGCTTCAGCTTCGGCGGTGCATTGCGCCCCGTTGAGTGCGGAACTCGCCCCATGCCGAAGTTCCGCCCGTGCCGCCTCCATGTCGCGTCGGAACTCGGCAGAGCTATGCAGCATCGCTACCAGCACCGATCCCGCCATGTATCCCGCCTCGACCGCGCTTCGGCTATGCGATCCGCAGATGTAGCGGCTTTCGCCATATTGGCGTCCGCGCCGCAAGATCTGGGTGGCGCGGTCGGGCATCAGTTCGGCCAGGATCAGCGCGGCGGACCAGCCCGAAGTCGTGTGGCCTGAGGGGTAATCGCCATTGCTTGCGAGATGCTCGGTCTTCGGTTCGCAGATCGGCAGGTCGTCCTTCAGATACGGACGCTTGACGGCAAAGCCATCCTTGGCGCGGCCGACCATGCTTTGGTCGCCCATCCGCGCGAAGATGCGGGTGAGGGCGGGGGACGATGTCGCATCGAGCTCGCGACCGATCGCACAGGCGAACACACTGAAGCGATCGTCGGTGACGTCCCGCGTCGCCATGTCGCCACGCGGGGTGCCGAGCAGCGCCCTGGTTTCGCGGAAGGTCGCGCGGTCGTCGAGATCCTGCGGCGATCCGGGTTTGGGCGGGGCGGGAAGGACCTGCATCAGGTCCGGCATCGACCGGTTCCGCAGATAATCGGTCGATGCGGTCGCACCGGTGGCCAGCGCCAGCACGGCAATGAAGGCGAGCGTCCGCATCACTTGCCACCCTTGTCGAGATCGCCGCAGCCCTTCGGAAGGCGCACGGGGTTGCAGCGAGCGACCACACCACCGGGCAGGGCGACGTGATACCCTCCGTCCAGGCGCGGATCGGGCCAGAGATAATCGGTCGATACAAACTGCGCGCCCCCCGCCAGCGCGGTGTCGCGAGGGACGATGTCGTTGGCACGGGCCTCGCGCGTGTTCGCGTCGGCACGCGTGCGAACGATGAACCCCGCGGCGACGTCGCCGCGGATGCGGTCGGCATCGCGGACCGGATCGTTGAGCGTCAGATAGGCGGCCGCGGGCGACGCCTCGTCGGTGTTGATGAAGAACACCCGCCCTTCGAGCGAGCGCCGCTTGCCCCGGTACACCGCGACCTTGGCAGGCGGCTCGTCCAGCGCGAACAGGAATTTCCCACGCGAGCGTTCCAGCAACGGCCAGTTGTCCGCCAGCACCGCCGCCCGCAGCGTAGGATAGCGTCCCTGCACGTCGTCGGGCACGATCAGCTTGCCGGGCGCAATCACAGACCGGATCTCCGCATCGAGCGCATCATACGCCGCCGCGTCGAACGGTAGCGCATCGATCCCGCCCCGCGCCGCGTTCTGCTCGTCCTTCGCATTGAACATCAGCAGGATCGGTACATGGCGCGGATGCTTCGCCGACCAGTCGCGGATGATCGTCAGGCATTCGGTGAGCAGGACGCAACTCGATGCGTTGTCGATGCCGGGGATGTGCAGCACCTTGAAGCCCGGCCGCTTGAGCTTCGGATCGTTGGAGCCTCGCGCGTAATGGCCACCCTGCGGATCGTAGTTCACGTCGATCTCGAGTTGCCGCGCACCGGCGTCGAGCTGCTCGGTCAGACTGCGATGCGAGTAGTCGAGCGCATCCGCCATCGCCGGATCGACCGCCCGCACCTTCGCCATCGTCGCGGCGGGCATCGGCTGCTTATAGCTGTTGTGCGTGCCGATCACCGCCACGTCGTTGATCCGCAGCGGCGGCGCGGTATCGCGCGCCACTGCCGTTTGGGTGAGAAGGCCAAGGCTCAGCCCAGCTACGATCGATCGCTTCACGGATACTCTCCCGATCAGAATTTGAACAACACCGAACCCTGCACCGCGCGGCCGAAGATCGGTCGCGCCAGGATCACCGCACCGTCCGCCGCCCCCGGCACGAGCTGCTGCCCGCCGCCCTGGCCGAGGCCGAGCGCGTTCGACAAATTGGTGCCCTTCACCTGCACGGTGATGTTCTCGGTCACGTCCAGCTCCGCGCTGGCATTGAACACCGAGAACGCCGGCAGCTTCACGAGGTTGGAGTCGTCGTTGAACTTGTCCCCCCTCGTACCGCCATTCGCCCAGCACGCGCAGGCGGCCACCGATCAGCGATACGCGCGGCCGGATGCTCGCCATCACCTTAGGCATGCTCGACGGCCGATTGCCGTCGAACGAGGTGGTGACGGGCGCCCCAGCGACGATGGTGTTGTAGGTATAGTTCTTGAACTTCGGATCCTGGTACGTCGCGGTCGCCGAGACGTCGAACCAGGGCACCGGCTTCAGGTTCGCCTCCAGCTCGACCCCAGTCGTGCTGACGTCGCCATAGTTGATCTCCTGGACGATCCGGAGCGTCGCCGGGTCGATATACGTGTTGGTGAACTGCACGTCCTTGAACGAATTGTAGAACAGCGTGGCGTACAGGCTGCCCCAGGGCTTCTGGAACTTCACGCCCGCCTCGGCCTGTTCGATCGACTGGCTGCGGATGCCCGTCGGCAGCACGTTGTCGCGGTACTGGCCGATCTGCGGCAACCGGTAGGTGCTGGTGTAGCGGCCGAAGATGCCGGCTTCGGGCATGAACTGCCAGTTGGCACCGATCGTGTAGCTGTGGTCGCTGAACTTCGGGTCGAAGCGGTTGAACACGTCCGAGCCGTACAGCACGTTGTCGTCGGCCAGCGTATCCGGATTGCCCAGATTGAAGCTCTTCACGCCTTCCGAATAGCCATGGATCCAGATCGTCTCGTAGCGAAAACCCCCCATCGACGCGCAGCTTCGGCGTGATCTGCCATTCGTCGGAGATGTAGAAGGCAACGTCCTCATACCCGCCATAGGAATGCGCGAACCGGGCCTCGTACCGCTGGATGCCGGTGTCGGTGACGCGCCCGACGACCTGCCCGCCCGCGTTGACCGCGACGATATCGAGCAGGCGCGCGTTCGGGGCGACTTCGGTCAGGCCGACGCCGTCGTTCCGATCGTGTGCCCAGTCGGCGGTGGTGCCGTACAACCCGAGCTTCACGTCGTGGCGGCCGATCCCGGTTTCGTAGACATGGCCGAGTTCGAACAGGCCCATGGTCTCCTTGATCGGGTTCTGGATCGACTGGAAGGTGTTGACCCCGACCAGGCCGTTGCCGTTCGCATTGGCGCCGTACGCGCTGCCGTCATCGTTGTAGACCAGCCGCACGTCGGTCGCGCCGCGGCCTGCGAACGCCTTGACCGCATTGGCGCGGACCGAGGACAATTGCGCGGCCTGCGTGTTGAGGCTGTTCAGTCCGCGCGCGTTGCGATCGGTGGTGGAATCGCGATAGCGGAACCCGCCGCTGACCGTCGTGCCGTCGTCGAACTCGGTATTGCCCTTCAGCGTGAACTGCAGGTCGCTCGTCTGGTTGAACAGGTTGAACTGCGCCTTGCGGATACCGTCGGGCGTCTTGATCTGGACGCGACCGTCCTGCGGTCCGGTCAGCGTGTCGTCATGGCCGTTGAACGGCGCGAGCGGCTTCAGGTCGTCGCCGTTGCGCACCAGCGGAATGGCGTCGAAGAAGAAGTTGTTATCCTCCATGTACTTCACGCCGAACGAGATGCTCCCTCGCGCGAAGTCCTTCGAGATCAGCACGCGACCCTGGCCGCCGTTGTTCGCCGCCGGCCCCGGATCGCGGATGCCCTGGTCCTTGTTGTAATAGCCGCCGACCGAAAAGCGCCAGCCGTCCGCGATCGGTCCACCGAGCCACGCATCGCCGCGGATCTGGCCATAGTCCGATGTCGTCAGCTTGAGCAGGCCGCTCAGTTGCGGCGTGCCCTTGCGCGGGATGAAATTGACGAGGCCACCCGGTGCGTTGGCGGCGAAGATCGAGGAGGGGCCACCGCGAACCGCCTCGATCCCCGAATAGGTCTCGTCAATGCGCAGGAACTGGTCGACGTTGATCCAGTTGATGCCGGGATCGTGCTGGATCGGCAGGCCGTCCTCGTACACGGCGAGCGACTCGTAGCCGCCGCGCGGAATGCCGCGGACGCGCGTGTTGTTCGCGCCGACGCCACCCGAGGAATCCGCCCAGACGCCCGGGATCTGCTGCATCGCCTCCGCCAGGTTGCCGATCGCACGCTCGCGGAGGTCCTTCTCGCTGATCGTGGTGATCGAATAGCTCGCATCGACCTTCTTCTGTGCGACCGTGCCCAGGCGTCCGGTGACCAAGATCTCATCGCCTGCGTTCGTGGCGTCGTCGGTTTCTCTGAGCGTCGATTCCGCCAGGGGGTCGACTGTGCATGAGCGACGGATGCAGGGGTCAGAATGACCAGCGATGCCGCGGTCGCCCGCAGCATGGTGATGGTACGCATAAACATGAACCCCTGTAGTGAATCGGATTGTAACCGATTTGTCCGGGGCGTTATGAGCATCCTCGATGACGGCTGAGCGTCACCTTTGTTTCGGACGCGTGACGCCACTATAATGAAGCTATGATGTAGCCTCACGAGAGGGGTCGAATACCTGCTACGGCACAAGGGTAATGAAGCGCCTCCTCGACAGCTTCTGTTCGTTTGAGCGGATATCTAAACGATGATCGCAGACGGTCAGGGCGCAAGAACAAGGGCTGCCGGACAAGTTCACTAGATAGCTTGCGAGCGTCCGCTTATGGGTATTCGTAACCAGACCGTTGTCGGTCGGCTAGCGCCCAGACCTCGATATCCTGGCAAGCAATCAGAGCCACTGGAAGACACCAAGAACGTCACAGGTGTCACCGACACTTACTGAGCGAGGTTAGGCGCATCCTGGCTTGGAACTACACAGGAAGCCTAAGGTTCGGAGCCGGTCCAGGTCCCCATCTCTTTCGAATGGTGTGTACGCGTGCGTTTCTAATACCGAGTGCGTCGCGATTGCTACTTTCTCGCCGGGTATCCACGTCACGCCTAAATCCGGTTGCCTCGACCGTTATCGATAAGAGATCATCTGCAAGCTTCTCTGTCGAGACGACCGTTGCGCGATGGGCGATCATGCGGGCGAACCGGGCTCAGGGCACCTGCAAAATCGGCCATAGGGTTGTGATCCTTGGTCTGCGCGATGGGTGGCATCGAACGGCTATGCGGCTGCATCGCTCGTCAGCCGTAGCCAGTTGCCATGCGCGAACGCCGCCTTGTCGGCATCGCTCAGACCGCAGCTTGCCAAGAAGCGACGTGCGTCGCCGCCTTCGCGGTATTGGTAGGGATAGTCGGTCGAGAACAGCAGCCGGTCCGGGCCGACGACCGCCATCGCTCGCTCCTGATAGTGGGGTAGGAACATACCACTGGCGGTCACGTACAGGTTGTGGCGCAAATAGTGCGCGATCGGGTTGGACAGGTCCGCGACGCGGTCCATGACCGCGAGGCGTTCCGCGTAGAAGAGGACAAGTTCACCCCAATGGCCGAGGATCACCTGGAGGTTCGGCAGGCGATCGAATGTGCCCGCCAGAACGAGGCGTAGGAACTGGATGCCGGCGTCATAGTGCCAGCCCAGTCCCACGGTCGCGAAGGCGGCGTCCACGATCGGCGAGAAGCCGGAGTAATAGGCTTCTCGTACCAGCGCTGGTGGTGTGCGGGGGTGCAACAGCACGGGCACGCCCAGTGCTGCTGCACAATCGAGAACGGGCGCGAATGCCGGGTCGTCGAGGTGGCGCGTGCCAACCCGGCCGCACAGCATCGTGCCCTTGAAGCCTAGCGTCGAAACGCAGCGCTCGAGCTCGATCGCGGCTTCGTCAGGCATGGACACCGGCAGGGTCGCCATCGCCTGGAACCTGGTCGGGTGCCGTGCGACCGCCTCCGCCAAGGCATCGTTGGTGCGTCGTGCCAACTCTACGCTTTCCGAGCCGAGATCGTGCAGCGCGGGAGTGGTCAACGACAGCACCTGAACGTCGAGGCCGGTTTCGTCCATCAGCGCGAGCCTTTCGTCTGCGAGGTCGACGAGGCGCCGTCCGAACGCGCCTCGATGGTAGCCGACGCTCGGATCGGACGCTTCCAGCCCGATCGCATGCCATGCGTGTTCGATCGCCGGTGTCAGGAAGTGTTCCTCGATGCCGATCAGCGTCGTTGCTGGCTCGGTCACCATGGCACCGTGTTTCCATCGCGATCGAGGAAGGCGAGACCCGGCTTGCCCTGACGGCCGAGCAGCACGTCCACGATCAGAGGCACGCTATCGTCCACACCGAACGGCGCCTTTGGCCCGCCGAGCTGGGTTCGTATCCAGCTGGGTGCCATCAGCACCAGCGCGCGGCGATCCTCTGCATGTCGCGCCGCGTAGCTCCGTACGAGTTGATTGAGCGCCGCCTTGCTGCTGCGATAGACCTCGTGAAGGCCGTTGGTGTTGTTGGTGATGCTGCCCTGGCCCGATGACATGACCCCGATCAGCCCATCGGCTGCGACCAGATTCCGGCAGGCTTCGATCACGCGCATGGGACCGAGCGCATTCGTCACGAGCACGCGCGCATATTCCTCGGTCGTGATTTCGCCGGCGATTTCGTCCTCCATGTTCGCAGTGCCGGCGTTGACGAACAGCAGGTCGAACACCCTGCTGGCGAGACGGTCGCGCAGCATGGCGATCTGTTGCGGTTGCGCGATATCGACGGTCTCGATCTCGATACGATCGGGATGCGCCTCGGCCAGATCGTGCAGTTCGGTTCGGGCGCCCGCGCGCACGGTGGCGACGACATGCCATCCGCGCTTCGCGAACTCACCGGCCAAACCGAGACCCAGGCCGCGCGATGCGCCGATCAGCAGGATTGTGCCGGGATTGAAGGTGTCTTGGGTCATGGGATGCTCCGAAGTATGTCGGGGCAATATCTACTCAGCCGCGATCAATGCGCCAGACGCAGTGGATGCACAGTATCATTGCACCAGACGCCTATCGTGTTGCAGCTGGATCGAGCATGGTCGCGGCTATGACCGACCTCGATTTGAACCTGCTTGATGCACTCGACGCACTTCTGTCCGAGGGGGAGCGTGACCGGGGCCGCGCGAAAGCTGGGACTGAGCGCGTCGGCGATGAGCCGGACCTTGACGCGGCTTCGCAACGCTACTGGCGATCCGCTCCTCGTTAGAGCAGGACGTGGCCTGGTGCCAACGCCGCGGGCGATCGAGCTGCGCGATGTCGTCCACGCACTCGTGCGCGACGTTCGCATGGTCCTCAAGCCGCCAACTGGCGAAATCAACATGGCGGAGCTCGACCGCGTCTTCACCATCCGCGCGAGCGAAGGTTTCGTCGAGATGTTCTGCGGTCCGTTGGTGGCCGACATCGCATCGGCGGCGCCCCGTGTCCGCCTGCGCTTCGCGCCGAAGCCCGATAAGAACGCCGAGGCCGCTACGCGCGGGGCAGATCGACCTCGAAATCGGCGTACTCGGTGTTTCCGCACCCGAAATGCGCACGCGCCTCATCTTCCGAGACCGGTTCGTCGGAGCGGCGAGAACGGGGCATCCGCTGCTCTCGGGCGCGATCACGCCTGAGCGCTACGCAGCCTGTCGGCATGTCGCTGCGTCCCGCCGGGGCGCGTTCACCGGCCCGGTCGATGCCGCGCTGGCCGAGCTGGGGCTGAGCCGCGATACGATGGTGGTCGTGCCGGGCTTTTCCGACGCCCTGCGGATCGCCAGGCAGTCGGACCTGATCGCGCTCGTGCCCGGTTTGGGTTTTCGTCGCAAAGCACCGGGTGCGGAAGGAATCTGTGCGTTCCCGCTTCCCGTTCCTACCCCCCGAGATTGCCGTGTCGGCGATCTGGCATCCACGGATGGACGCCGATCCCGCTCACCGGTGGCTGCGAGAGACCGTGATCGACATTTGCCAAAAGATGGTGCCGGACAGCTGAGGCGGGTGGCTCTGCCGAAGTTCCATCCTCAAGCAGCGCCTCCGACTAACCCACCGGCGCTCAGGCGGTCACGATGCGAAGCTGGTTGAACGGGAGAGCGCATCCCATGCGGCGATCTCGGCCTTCATCGCATCAAGCTTCTGATGGACCACGCCCAGCGCGTCCTCGCCCAGGAACAGGCGTACCGGTGGGGTCTCGGCATCGACTATCGCTAGCAAAGCCTGTGCCGCCTTGTACGGGTCGCCGGGCTGATTGCCGCTCTTGGCCTGGCGCGCTGCCCGGATCGGGTCCATCACGGCGTCGTAGTAGGAAATACTGCGCGGGGTGCGATCCATCGAGCGTCCTGCCCAATCCGTCCGGAACTGGCCTGGTGCCAAGGCCGTTACCCGAATGCCGAAATCCGCCACCTCCTTGCCAAGCGCCTCGGAGATGCCTTCCAACGCGAACTTGCTACCGCAGTAGAAGCTGATCCCCGGCATCGTGATAAAGCCACCCATCGAGGTCACGTTGACGATGTGGCCGCGACGACGCGTGCGCATGCCGGGAAGCACGGCCTTCATCATCGCCACTGGTCCATACACGTTGGCCGCAAATTGACGCTGAAGATCGTCCATCGACGATTCCTCCAACACGCCTTCGTGACCGTATCCGGCATTGTTCACCAACACTTCGACCGCACCGGTGTGCCGCTCCGCTTCGGCCACGGCGGCTGGAATCGCTGCGAAGTCGGTCACGTCGAGGATCAGGGGATATGCACGGCCCGCTGCTGCGAGTACGGCGAACGTATCGGCGTCGCCCTCGTTGCGCACGGTGCCGATCACGCGATGGCCGGCGCCCAACGCACCCTCGGCAAACGCGCGGCCTAGGCCGGAACTCACGCCGGTGATGAGGAAGGTCTTGGCGGTGATGGTTGCCACGGGCTAACTCCATTATACTAGGTTTGTATATCATGATATAGATAGCGATATGGCACGAGACAAGACACGGGAGAACATTGCGATCCGGGGGTGAGCCCGTGCGCCAACGGGTGATCGACGCTGCGGAACGACTGCTGCGGAGTGGCAAGGCCGACTTCTCTATGCGCGACCTCGCCGCCGAAGCCGGCGTCAGCTTCGCCACGCCGTTCAATCACTTCGGAAGCAAGGGGGCTATCATGCACGCGCTGTCCGAACGTCGGACGGACACGATGGCAATGCGCTTCGCCGAAGCGCGGCTTCCGCCTGACGCTGCATCCCGCGTGCTGCTCGCTGTAGACACGGCCGTCGCGGTGATGCTGGAGGAACCCGGTGTGAACCGCGCCGTGATGAGCTGGATCGGCACGACCGGTGGTTCGGCGGGTCAGGCCTGGGCGCGCTCTACCGCATTGTGGACGCTCGCGCTGGGAGCGGGCGAGGGCATCCCGGAGAATTGCCGGACCTACGCGCTAGACTGCCTGCCGAGGCAACTCGCCCTAGGGTTTCGCGGCGCCCTGTCGTTTTGGAGCGCCGGCGAACTCCCCGACGAAGCGCTTGGCCCCGACGCACGCGCCGTCGCAAGCACCCTGCTACTGGGCTTTACCGTGCGATCGATGTCATTTGGCTAGATCTTGGCATGTCTATGTCGCCCTCCATCAACCCGTTTTCCAAAATCATCTGTTCGGGTACGCTCAAGAGTGCACCGTCTGGACGTGTCGTAAACGCGAACTTTCGGGCAGCAGCTGTCGAGAAGCGGTGTCAGGTCGACCGCGGCGGCGGCCTCGCTACCCGCATCGACATGTTTGAAAGGCTCGATCAACCCTTCGATCTTAATCTCGACCAAGACGGCGCCGAATTCTTCCCGCAGGCGCCGGACGAACCTGCGCTCGTTCGCCTTGAGACTGCTTTGGCCGCGCTTCCGATCGACACGCCCTGGCTCTACGCTACGCCTATCGTCCACGCATCGCTCCCTGCCGAACAGCCGCGGCGACGCCGCGTGCTCCAGGTCGACTATTCCGCTGACGTCCTGCCACACCCGCTCGCATGGCGTGGCCTATAGGCGCCGGCTCGAGCTGGTAACGTGTCCGAACGGTCCTGTTTGTATGTAGCCAAGTGACACTGCGAAGCCCGACGGCTGAGCAGGTGTTTTCGTGGCGAGAAGATCCGGAGTGGACTCCGTCGTGAGAAACCATGACGTCGCAAATCCGATCACGACTGAACTGGATAGGTGGGCCGACTATGATCCAGTCGGGGCTGAGGCCGGCGATCGTCCTTGCCGTTGATGCGGTATTGCGGGACGTTATGGTCGTGGCGGACGTAAAACTTGCCGAAACCGTCCTGCACGACGCCGGGCGACTGGATCAGGATCTGGTTGAATTGCTGATTTCGCTACCCGGCAGCGGCAATCGCGGGCTCACTGAAATCCGACGTGGACGTCAATTCACGTACGGCATGGGCGTTCGCTATCGACGGGCGACGCGCTTTAACGAGGTCGCTGAAAGTTGGCTTTTCGGCATTGCCTGCCGGAAAACGTAGCGCGTGCAATGGCGTAGCGATCCCTCGGCAACGCGCAGTCGGCAGGCTCTATCGCGTCGATCGCCAAGAGACGGGCGGCGGTTTGAGCCAACCCTCGTCGGGACCAGCAGGCCACTACCCAGCTATCAGGCTCAAGTACCTCGAGATATCCGAAACGCGGTGAAGCGAGGGCAACACTATGCGCGCGCTATGCGATCCGTGGGGATCGATCTCGCAGCGCTATGTTGCGGCTCGTAGATCATGAGCGCGGGCACGACGCTCGCGATACGAAAGGCAATGAGGCGACATGTCGTCTGAAACCATATCGGAACCCGATCCTACCGGGCTCTATACTGGGCTCGTCATCTATGTCGGCCAGGATCGCGCAGGGCATTGGCTCGTGCAGGACAGCAGGCGCAACCTCGAGGGGCGTTTCATCTCCTATGGCGCGGCGATGAACTACGCTCAGGCCGAGTGCGACATCTATCATGCGAGCGTCGAGATCGCGAAGGTGCCGCTGATCCCGGTCATCTCGTTCGCCCCCCGTAGGTCGCGACGAGCGCGCACTGCCGCAGGCGGCATGACGGAAGCGATGGCAATGAACACGCAAACTCGCCTGAACCGTCTTCACACCGGTCCAAGCCCGAAGATCGCGACCAAAACCGCGATGCCAGGGTCGAAAAACGCGACCCACGATCCGCGTTGGCCGGTCATCGCTGCCGCCCTTGCAACGTTGCGTGACGACGGGCGTCACGCGGTCCGCATCGTCGATGCCGATTGCGGCGCGGGCTCGCTCCTCCTGCAAGCGGTGCATCATGCCCGGTCGCTCGGTTTCACGGCGATCGAAGGGCGCGGGATCGACGGATCCCCTGCGCTGATCGGTCGCGCCCGCGCGGCGGCGAGCCGTTGCACCAACCTTGCGATCGGCACGACGTTCGAGGTGGCGGACATGGTCACCGCCTTGCTGGAGGAGCATGACCTGCCAGCCGATCTCGTGATCTGTCACGGCATGGCGAAAGACCGGCGGCCGGAGGTGGCGTCGGCGTTGGGGAATGCAGCGCGGATCGTCATCGGCGACGACGCGACGTGGCTTGCCCACGGTGCCGAAGCATGACGAAGCGTGACATCCTGTGGCGGGGGATCGGCCTGGCATTGTGCGTGGGCGCGTGCAGCGTTGCGGTTGCAATGGACGGCTCGGCACGCGCCATGCTCGTATTCCCCTTCGCATTGCTGGGCCTGACGCTGGCGATCAACGGCAAGCGGGTCATCATCGCACTTCGCGCCGAACGCCACGGTCATGCACGAACCGCCGAAGCGATCCATGCCGTCCGCGTCCGTCGCTATCGCCGCCGACTCGACCAACCGCATCCCTGACCTCGAGCCTCCAGGATCATCATGACGTATTTCGATCGGCGGGACGGTGTCCTGTGTGCCGAAGGCGTGCCGTTGCCGGCCATAGCCGAAGCCGTCGGTACGCCCGTCCACGTCTATTCGGCGGCTGCACTGCGCGACGCGGCCCGGCGTTTCACAGCGGCGCTGTCGATCCTGCCGCGGACGCGGACGGCGTTCGCGGTCAAGGCAAACCCGAACAGCGCGGTGCTGCATCTGCTGGCCGGCTGCGGCTTCGGTGCCGACATCGTCTCGGGCGGAGAGATGCGCCGCGCGCTCGGAGCCGGTATCGCCGCATCGGACATCGTCTTCTCCGGGGTCGGCAAGACCGACCGCGAGCTCGCCGATGCACTCGACGCCGGCATAGGGCAGTTCAACCTCGAGCTCGAGGAGGAGGGGCGGGTGCTCGCCGCGCTTGCCCAGGCGCGTGGCAAGCGGGCGGTCGCGGTATTGCGCGTCAATCCCGACGTCGATGGCGGCATGCATGCCAAGATCTCTACCGGCCGGCGCGAGAACAAGTTCGGCGTGGCGATCGCCGATGCGCCCGCGATGTACGATCGCCTGTCGCGACTCGATGGTCTCGATCTGGTCGGGGTCGCGCTCCACATCGGCAGCCAGCTCCACGATCTTGCTCCGCTGGAGGCCGCGTACGAGCGCATCGGTTCGCTGGTGATCGAACTGCGCGCGTGCGGCCACGGCATAACTCGCGTCGATCTCGGCGGCGGCCTCGGCATCCCCTACCGTGTCGACGACGTGGTCCCGACGCTCGACGCCTATGCCGCCATGGTCGCTAGGGTGACGCGCGACTGGGATGTCGACCTTATTTTCGAGCCGGGCCGGGTCGTCGTAGGCCTCGCCGGCGTCCTGATGACGCGGGTGATCTGGGTAAAGCCCGGGGCGGACCGCCCCTTCGTCATCGTCGATGCCGCAATGAACGATCTGGCTCGACCAGCGCTGTACGATGCCTTCCACCGCTTCGAAGCCGTCGCGCCGGACGGCGAACGCATGGTCGCGAACATTGCCGGACCGATCTGCGAGAGCGGCGACGTGTTCGCGCTCGCCCGCGATATCGACCGGGTTCGCCGCGGCGATCTCGCGGTCTTCCATGCGACCGGGGCGTACGGGGCCGCGATGGCGTCGAGCTACAATTGCCGCCCGCTCAGCCCACAGGTCTTGGTCGACGGCGACCATTTCGAGATCGTCGCCGACCGCTTTCTGCCCGAAGAGTTCGTAGCGTAGATCGCATTGAGTCCGAACGGGAAGAGGGCAAGCTGCGGCACCGTGACGCTGCGACGGTAACGATCGCCGCGCTGGCCACGGAACGTCGTGGCTGCTGCTTCGCTGTGATGTCAGCGGGCGGCGTGCCCGGGGATGAGGACGGCGAGCATGACCCAGAAACCAGGCGATGCGATCACGGACGAGCGTGGCGGCGGCCTGTCCCGTCCGGCTGCGCTGGCGGTCGTCGTGGGGGTGCTCGGCGCCAGCGCGGTGCTCGGGCGCCGTAACGCGCCCGATCCGTTGCATCCCGGTATTCGCCGCTGGTACAAACGGCTCGACAAACCAGCTTACACGCCGCCCGACGCCGCGTTCGGCGCGGTATGGCCGATTCTGGAGACTGGCCTCGCGGTCGGCGGCTATCGGTTGTTGCGCCGCCCCGCCGATGCGCCGCGCAACCTCGCGGTCGGACTTTGGTTGCTGAATACCGGCATGGTCGGCGGCTGGACCGAATTGTTCTTTCGACGCAAGGCACTCGGCCCCAGCGCGGTCGCGTCGGGTGCGATGATCGCGAGCGGTGCCGGCTATGTCGCGGCTGCGGCCAAGGTCGATCGCACTGCGGCGGCCACTGCGATCCCGTTCGTAGCCTGGCTTGGTTTCGCGACCCTGCTTGCCGAGCGCATCTGGGAGCGGAACCGGTCCGGCGACCCGGACAAGGCATGACCCGCCTGACGGTCTGGCATGATGGCGGATGTCCGCTGTGCCGACGCGAGATCGCGCTGATGCGTCGCCTCGATCGACGTGGCGCGATCGATTTCGTCGATGCCAGCAACGGCGAAACGAGCTGTCCGATCGACCGGAGCGCGATGCTGGCGCGGTTTCATGCGCGCGAAGGGGACCGGATGCTGTCGGGCGCCGCGGCCTTCGCAGCGATGTGGCGCGCCATCCCGCTGCTGCGACCGCTGGGGCTGGCAGCGCGCAACCCGGTCGTCCTGGCTAGGCTTGAGCGAGTGTATCGGGCGTTTCTCCACCTTCGGCCTCGCCTCCAGTCTTTCGCCCGGAAGGTGGATCGCACCGCATGAGGCCGGTCGTTCCCGATACCGCGCGACCGGGCCAGGAAAGCGTCTGGGATTATCCGCGTCCGGCGATCGCGCAGCGCAGCGATCGTCATGTCCTGATCGAGCACCACGAGGTGTTGCTCGCCGACACGCGGCACAGCGTCCGCACGATCGAGACGAGCCATGCGCCCAGCTATTATATCCCGCCCTCCGATATCCTGATGTCGGCGCTCCGGCGTTCCACGCGGCAATCCTTCTGCGAATGGAAGGGCAACGCGGTCTATTACGATGTCGAGATCGCGGGCGATGTCCTGCGCGATGTCGCCTGGAGCTATCCGTCGCCGACGCCCGCGTTTGCAGCTTTGCGCGACCACATAGCGTTCTATGCAGGCCCGTTCGACGAGTGCCTCGTCGATGGCGAACGCGTCATCCCACAGCCCGGCGAGTTTTACGGCGGCTGGATCACCGCCGATCTCGCGGGACCGTTCAAGGGCGTGCCGGGTAGCCGCTACTGGTAGGTTGACGCTCGACGACGCGTATGCGCTCGCCCGCCAGTATGGCCGTACTCGGTTCATCGCATTTCGATGTTGTTTACACCTTTGGCATAGCCGGACGCGTTAGAGGGGTGTGCCGGCTCGCCATCAACCTTTGGCTCGTCACCAAGGCGGGTCGGCACACCCTGTTCAAGATCCCCGAGCCGGATCAACGCGTTACGATGCCTCGGCGATCAGCTTTGAGGCGGCGTGCGTGTTCCATTCATACCCGCCGGTCATCCGCCAGACTTCCTTGCCCGCCGAATCGTACAGGATCGTGGTCGGCAGGTTCGCCTGGTAGGCGAGGCTGAGGCCCAGTTTCGGATCGAGATACGGCTTGAGCGTCGTGAACTTCTTCTCGGCGAAGAACGGCGTCACCTTCTCCGCGCCCTGCATGTCCTGGCTGACCGCGATCACCTGAACCTTGCCGGCGAGCGACTTGGCGGCGGCATCGAGCGTCGGCATTTCCGCTACGCACGGCGCGCACCAGGTCGCCCACATGTTGAGCAGCAACGGCTTGCCCTTGAACGAGGCGAGCGTGACCGACTTGCCATCGGGCGCGGTGAAGGCAACCGTCGGGCCGGTCTCGCCTTTGTGGCTGCGGTCGAGCTTTTCGGTGCTGGCGGCAGGGCCCGTCGCTTCGTCGGGGGTTGGGCCGGACGCGACCTCGTCGGCGGACACGGTGTTCGCGGTGACGACGTTTGCTTGCTCCGGCGCGGGCGATTTCCTATCGCAGCCGGCGACCAGCAGGCCCATCCCGACGAAACAGATGATTGGGCGCGAATTGAACACAGGACGCGAGAACATGGACGGTTCCAATTCGATGTGGGGCGGGCGGTTCGCCGAAGGGCCGGCAGCGGTCATGCGCGAGATAAACGCCTCCATTCCCTTCGACAAGCGCCTCTGGCAGCAGGATATTGCCGGATCGAAGGCGCATGTCGCGATGCTCGGCAAGCAGGGCATCGTATCGGCCGAGGATGCCGCGACGATCGCCGCCGGGCTCGATACGGTGGCGGCGCATTATGCCGAGCACGGCGTCGAGGAGGATCTGGTCCTCGAGGATATCCACATGCAGACCGAGGCGCGGCTGGCCGATGCGATCGGGCCGGTGGCGGGACGGCTGCATACTGCACGGTCGCGCAACGACCAGGTCGCGACCGACTTCCGGCTCTGGGTGCGCGATGCGATCGACCAGGCGCTGGCGGCGCTCGCCGGGTTCCAGGCGGCGTTGCTTGCGCGGGCGGAAGAACATGCGGCGAGCGTAATGCCGGGCTTCACGCATCTCCAGTCGGCGCAGCCGGTGACGCTCGGGCATCACCTGATGGCGTATCATGCGATGATCTCGCGTGACGTCGGGCGGTTTGCCGATGCGCGCGCAAGGATGAACCGATCGCCGCTCGGCTCGGCGGCGCTGGCTGGCACTGGTTTTCCGATCGACCGCGAGATGACGGCCGAGGCGCTTGGCTTCGATGGACCAATGACCAATTCGCTCGACGGCGTCAGCGACCGCGATTTCGCGACCGAGTATCTGACCGCCGCGACGCAGACCTCGCTGCATTTGTCGCGGCTGGCCGAGGAGTTCGTGCTGTGGGCGTCGCAGCCGTTCGGGTTCGTGGCGCTGAGCGATCAATGGTCGACCGGCAGCTCGATCATGCCGCAGAAGCGCAATCCCGATGCCGCCGAGCTCGTGCGTGGGCATGCCGGACGGATCCTCGGCTGCATGACCGCGCTGATGGTGACGATGAAGGGCCTGCCGCTCGCCTATTCTAAGGACATGCAGGACGACAAGCCGCCGGTGTTCGAGGCGCACGACCTGCTCGCGCTGTCGATCGCGGCGATGACCGGGATGGTCGAGAGCGCGACGTTCCGCACCGATCGGATGCGCGGGCTGGCGGAGAGCGGCTTTGCGACCGCGACCGATCTCGCCGACTGGCTGGTGCGCGAGGCTGGCCTCCCGTTCCGCGAGGCACACCATGTGACGGGGCGCGCGGTGAAGCTGGCCGAGGAGCGCAAGGTCGCGCTCGATGCGCTGCCGATCGAGGACCTGAAGGCAATCGATGCGCGGATCGACGAACGCGTGTACGGCGTGCTCTCGGTCGATGCGTCGGTCGCCAGCCGGACCAGCTTCGGCGGCACCGCGCCCGACAATGTGCGCGCTGCGATCCGTGCAGCGCGGGGGGAAACGGCATGAAACGGCTTTTTGGCATCGTGGGTTTGGCACTCGCCCTATCGGGTTGCGGCGCAGCGGACGGGCTCGTCCCGGCGGAGGGCAAGACGCTCCCGATTGCGCCTTACGGTGCGAAAACGCCGCCGACTCCTGAGCAGTTGCTGACCCCCACGACGCAGCAACGCCCGCAGCGCAGCGACGAGCTGCTCACCACGTCCCAGCCGCGCCGCAGCGACGAGTTCGACCTGCCGCCGCCGAATTGAAGACCTGAATCATGGATCACTTCGCCTATCGTGACGGTGTCATGCACGCCGAGGACGTCGCCCTGCCGGCGATCGCTGAGGCAGTCGGCACGCCGGTCTACGTCTATTCGACCGCCACCTTCCGCCGTCATGCGCAGGTGTTTCGCGACGCGCTGAAGGGCGCCGGGCGCGTCCATCTGGCTTATGCGATCAAGGCGAACCCCAACGTCGCGGTGCTCCGCGTTCTCGCCGACGAGGGATACGGCGCCGACGTCGTCTCGGCCGGCGAGATGCAGCGCGCGCTGGCGGCGGGGATCCCGGCGTCGGACATCGTGTTCTCGGGCGTCGGCAAGACGCGGCGCGAACTGGCGCAGGCGCTCGATGCGGGGATCGGCCAGTTCAATCTGGAGCTGGAGGAGGAGGGCGAAGTCCTTGCCGCGCTCGCCCATGCGCGCCGCGAACGCGCGCCGGCGGTGCTGCGGGTGAACCCCGACGTCGATGCCGGCACGCACGCGAAGATCTCGACCGGGCGCAAGGAGAACAAGTTCGGCGTCGCGATCGACCAGGCAGTGGCGATGTTCGACCGCCTGTCGAAGCACGACGGGCTCGATCTGCGCGGTGTCGCGATCCACATCGGCAGCCAGCTGGCCGATCTCGCGCCGCTGGAGGCCGCCTATGCGCGGATCGGCGAGCTGGTCGCGGAGCTGCGCGCTGCGGGTCACACGATCAGTCGCGTCGATCTCGGCGGCGGTCTCGGCGTGCCCTACAAGCCCAACGACGTGCTGCCGAGCCCCGCCGACTATGGCGCGATGGTCGCACGCGCGACCGCGGACTGGGACGTCGAACTCATGTTCGAGCCCGGTCGCGTGATCGCGGGCAATGCCGGTGTGCTTCTGACCGAAGTGATCTGGGTAAAGCCGGGCGTCGTGAACCCATATGTGATCGTCGATGCAGCGATGAACGACCTCGCACGCGTCGCGATGTACGACGCGTATCACGATTTTGTCGCGGTCGCGCCGAGCGGCGAGCGGATGATGGCCAACATCGCAGGGCCGGTGTGCGAGACCGGCGACACCTTCGCGATGGGCCGCGATATCGACGCGGTGAAGTCGGGCGATCTCGGTATATTCCGCACTGCGGGCGCGTACGGCGCGACGATGGCCTCGACCTACAACAGCCGCGCGCTGGTGCCCGAGGTGCTGGTCGACGGCGACCGGTTCGCGGTGGTTGCCGACCGCATCCACCCGGAGACGATCCTGGCCGCCGAGCGCGTGCCCGAATGGCTCAAGCGGTGATACAGAACCTGCCGCTGTTCGTCAGGCTGTCGGGGCGTCCGGTCATCCTGCTGGGCGAGGGCGAGGCGGCGGACGCGAAACGCCGGTTGCTCGATCGCGCCGGAGCAGATGTCGTCGGCGAGGCGGCGACTGCGGCGCTCGCGATCGTCGCGATCGACGACGAAGACGAAGCGCTGGCGGCGGTCGCACGGCTGAAAGCGCGCGGCATCCTGGTCAATGCGGTCGATCGCTCGGCGCTGTGTGACTTTACGCTGCCCGCGATCGTCGACCGCGCCCCGGTGCTGATCGCGATCGGCACGAGCGGCGTATCGGCCGGGTTGGCGGCGGCGTTGCGCCAGCGGCTGGAGGCCCTCATTCCGGCCGATCTCGGCAAACTCGCGCTGGCGTTGCAGGCCGCGCGGGGCACGTTGCGAAAGCGCTGGCCCGATATGGGGGAGCGCCGCCGGGCGCTCGCCACGGCGATGGGGGCGGGCGGTATGCTCGACCCGCTATCGCCGACGCACGATGTCGACGCATGGTTGGCCCCAACCGCCAAGTTATCTGCAAAGCGCGACGTGGCGATAACCCTCGTTCTGCTGTCCGACGATCCCGAGGACCTGACGCTCCGCCAGGCGCGCGCGCTCGCCAGCGCCGACCGGGTTTATCACGGCGCTGACGTCCCTGCGGCGATCCTCGACCGCGCCCGCGCCGATGCTGCACGACTGTGCGCGGCGATGCCCGCCAATCCCGGCACCGGCCTGTCGGTCGAAGTCGAGATGGCACGATGAGCGGTTTCGCATTCCGGATCGTCGATGGGAAAGCGACGCGTGTCGACGTCAAGGAAGCGCTCACCTGCACCGCCGACCTCGTCTGGGTGCATTTGTCGACCACCGCCGAGCATGCGCAGGCGTGGCTCCGCGACGAGGCGAAGCTGCTCGACTATGTCGTCGACGCGCTCACCGCGACCGAGACCCGACCGCGCTGCGAGGCGGTCGGCGACGGCGCGTTCCTCAATTTGCGCGGGCGATCGAAGGAGGAGCTCGACACGTCCGACCTGCTCGCGTCGGTGCGGATCTGGGCGGTGAAGGGCCGCGTCTATTCGGTCACGCGGAAGCCGCTGATCGCGGTCGCCGAAGTCGAGAAGATGGTCGAGCACCACGAGGTGCGCGATCCAGGCGACCTGATCGCCGCGTTCGCCACCGCGATCACCACCGATCTCGATCCCGATGTGGCGACGCTCGGCGACGAACTAGACGATTGCGAGGAACAGCTCGACGCCAACCGCGTGTTCGAACTGCGCCGCGCGGTCAGCAAGGTGCGCGTCGCGGCGATCGGCTACAAACGCTTCCTCAGCCCGCAACGCGCGGCGCTCGAGAAGCTGGCGGCGCTACCCGGCGAGTGGCTCGCTGACGACGATCGGCTGCATCTGGCGGCTGCGGCGGACCGCGCCGCGCGGATGGCGGAGGAACTGGAATCGATCCGCGAACGCTCGGCGCTGATCCACGAGACGCTGACCGACCTGCGCGCCGAACAGATCGACAACCGCTCGCTGATCATCTCGATCGCGGCGATGGTGTTCCTGCCGCTGACGTTCCTGACCGGCCTGTACGGTATGAACGTGAAGGGCCTGCCCTATGCCGAGGAGCCGTGGGCGTTCGACGCGATCGCCGGAGCCTGCGTGCTGATCGCGGTGGGTGTCGTGGCGTATTTCTCGATGCGACACTGGTTCAAGCGCTAGCGCTACGTGGCGCTCGCAGTCCGCCAGGCTTGTGCGATCTCATCAAGCATGTCGGCAGAGTCGCGGAACGGTCGCGGATCGTGGCCGATCGAGGCGTTGACGATGGTCTTCCGCGCACCGGCATATAGTCGCGACAGTGTCTCCGACACTTGGCCGCCATTCTCAAAATCGAGTCCGGCCTCCAGCGCGAATAGGATCGCGGTCGCCCGCGTGACGCGCTCGCTCTTTATCGAGAACTTGCGGTTTTCGCAGGCCCAACCCGCCGCGCGCAGGGCCGCGACGAGTTCCCTTGTAGAGCAGCTGCACCAGCGCCGGGCCGTCCGCGGTCGCGGTACGACCGACGGCATCGATCTGGCGATAAGTGGCGAACGGGTCGCGCGCGAGAGTGGAAGCGTAGGCCATCAGTCGCTCTTGTTCCACGCGGCGATCTGGTTGGTGAGGAAGGTCTGCGTCGATTTATACGCCGACACGCGGGAGTTCATGCTCGCATATTGCTGGGTCAGCCGCGTCGTCATCTGATCGGCTTGCGCGGTGATCTTGTCCTGTTCTTTGGCGACATCGCTCTGCGCAGCGGTGTAGCGTGCGGTCGATGCGCCAAGGCCGGCGGTCGTGCTCGTCGCATTCTTTGCCAGCGCGCCTAGGACAACGGACAGCCCGGCCGGGTTGCTCGTCGAGGGTGCAAACATCGCTTCGATCCCGGCGGGGTTGGTGCCGATCTGCTTCGCAAGCTGCGCGGTGTCCACGCGGAGCGTGCCGTCGCGGTTGGTCGCAACGCCGATCTCGGCAAGCGTAGTCGGCACGCCTGGTGCCGCCCCGGTCGCCAGCGGCTTGAGCGTCAACGCCTTGAGCGAGCGCAACAGCGATGCCGCGGCGGGATCGGCGCGCAGCACGCCGGTCACCGGGTCGGTCTGTTCGTTGATGATCGCGAGGGATCTGGTTGTAGGTCTCGACCACGTCGTTGACCGCCTGTGTCAGGCCATCGGTCGGCGGCGTGCTCGACAGCGTGACGGGCGCCTTGGATATTGTGCTCAACTGGAGCTTCACGCCGTCGACCAGATCGCTGATCGTGTTGCTCGATCGCTCGACAGGGATGCCATCGACCGTCAGCTGCGCGTTCAGCGCGCTGCTGCTGAGCTGCGTGTTGCTCGCACCCGAACCGGGAGGTCCGACATCGATCGCGTTCGAATTGGCACCCTTCAGCGTGAAGGCCTGCGCATCGCCCGTCGCACCCTTGACCGAAAGGAACGCGCCGCCCTTGCCATCCGACACGACCGAGGCGGTGACGCCGCTCTTCGTCGCGTTGATGGACGCGGCGACCGTGTCCATGGTGTCGTTGGCGCCGACGGTGATCGTGAAGGCGGTGCGCTTGCTGAAGTCTGGATCCAGGCCTGCCCATATCGCCCCATCCACTCCCGCCTTGACGCTGTTGCCTTTTGCATCGGTGTAGATTGCAGTGCCGACCGTAAGCGTCAGATTGCCGAATCCCAGCGGCTTGGTGCGATCCATCGCGACCTTCGTCCCGGCAACCTGAGCGGTAGCGAGGCGGGTTACCGAGATCGTCGACGACAGTGTCGAAACCTTCGCGCCGCTGATCGCCGTGGCGGAAATCGAGCTGATGTCGGAACTGGTCGGCTGCGTTTGCAGCGTGCCGCCCTTCACCAGGCTATCGAGCGCACTGGAGAAGGTGGTGATCGCGCTTTTCAGCGAACTGATCCCAGAGATCTGCGACGTCAGCGCAGTCGATTTCGCCGTCAACGCGGCGGTCTTGGTCGCGAACTGCGCGGTGACCAGTGCGGGAACGAGCGTGCCGGTATCGATGCCCGAACCGGCATTCAACGACGCCAGCAGCGATTGCGTTGCTGCGTTCACGACGCTTTGCGCATTGGCGGGAGTCGCTGCGGGTGTGGGAGTCGGCGTGGCCGTCGTGCTGGTGGTCGATGTTACCATGGTCGAGTCCCTGCACGTGCGCGCTCATCTGTAAGAACGGCTGCGCGGCGCGAATGTTTAGGCCTGCTTCATGCCGTTTTCGTCGAACCTCGCATCCTTCGGTACGGTGACGAAGGGTTGAACCCCGCCGGCCGTACCGCCCGCCGCCGCGTTCAGCCCGAAGACGAAAGCGAGCACGGTCGCGATCGCGGTGTAGAGGTCATCGCGGACCTCCTGGCCTTCCTTGCTCGTATAATAGACCGCGCGGGCGAGCGTCGGATATTCGAGGATCGGCACGCGGCCTTCGCCGGCCAGTTCGCGGATCGCCAGCGCGGTCGCGCCGCGTCCCTTGGCGACAACCACCGGCACCTGGTCCTTGCCGCGATCGTAGCGCAGCGCCACCGCGAAGTGCGTCGGGTTGGTCAGCACGACATGCGCCTCCGCGACCGATTTCCGCAGGCCGCCGCTCGCCATCGCGCGCATCTTGGCGCGCATCTGGCCCTTCGCCTCACCATTGCCTTCGGTCGACTTGTGCTCGTCCTTCACCTCCTGCTTGGACATCCGCATCTTGCCCAGGCGGCGGATGATCTGGATCGGCAGGTCGATGCCGGCGATCGCACACAGCCCGAACGCCATCGCGATCAGGATGCCCTTGAAGATCCCGCCGAGCGTCGATAGCGCCTGGTTGAGATCCGCGGACGAGGCGAGCCCCATTGTGGAATGCGCGGCGTTCCACAGCATCCAGCCGCCGATCGTGCCGAGCAGGATCACCTTCAGCAACGACTTGCCAAGTTCGATCCAGCCGTTCGCACCGAAGATGCGCTTGAGCCCCGCCGCCGGATCGACGCGGCTGTATTTGGGGGCGAGCAGGCCGCCGTTGAAGCCGAGCGAGCCGAGCCCCGCCTGGCTCAGGATCGCGGCGCCGATGCTGACGATGAATAGCGTGATGAGCGATGGCGCGAGCTTGCCGCCGGCTTCCATCAGCGGGCGCCAGGGGGAGAAATCCTCGACGTCAGCGTGGGTGAACTGGAAGCTGGAACTCATGATCGCCTTGCACGCCGAGATCAGCGTCGGCCCCGCGTAGATCAGCCACGCGACGCCGGCGAGCATGCTCAGCGCGGTCGCGAAATCGCGCGATTTAAGGATGTCGCCCTTTTCGACCGCATCCTTCTTGCGCTTTGCGGTTGGTGCTTCAGTCTTTTCGCCCGAATCCTCCGACATCAGCCGAGCACCAGGTTTTCGGTCGCGGCGAGGCCTTCGCGGACGATTACGAGCATGTAGTCGCCCATCGTCGGGAACGCGATCGCCAGCGTGACGACGCCCACCGCGAGGCTGGCGGGGAGCCCGACCGCGAACAGGTTGAGGGAAGGCGCGGCGCGGCTCAGCATGCCGACGACGATGTTGAGGCAGAGCAGCAGGAAGCCGACCGGGAGCGCAAGCAGCAGGCCGGCGAAGAACGCATAGCCACCGAAGAACGCGATCGCCTTCAACCGCTCGACGCCGATCCACGCGGCGCCCGGGGGGAGCACGTCATAGCTTTTCACGAGCAGGTCGATCAGGATCAGGTGGCCGTCGACCGACAGGAACAGCAGCGTCAGCATGATCGAGAAGAACTGGCCGAGGGCAGGGGATGACTTGCCGTTTTGCGGATCGATCGAGGACGCGAAACCGAGCCCCATCGCGCCGCCGATGATCTCGGCGGCGATGACGGGCGCGGCGAACGCGATCTGGAGCACGAAGCCGAGTGCGAGCCCGACGAGCGCTTCGGCGGCGGCGGAGAGGATCGTGGAGACCGCAAAGATGTTCTGCGGCGGGACGATCGGGTGGGCGGCAAGCACGAGGAACCCGATCGCGCCCGACAGCGTGACTCGTACGGTCAGGGGGACCGACACGGACCCGAACACCGGCGCGGCGATGAACGTCGCACCGATGCGGATCATTACGAACACGAGCGCCCAAAGCTGGGGCTCGATCGAGAGGCCGAAGCCTAGCATCTCAGTTGCCGTTCGTGCCGAGTAGGGACCGAGCGAAGTCGAGGGCCCGTATCGAGGTACCTGTCCCTCGATCCGCCTTCTCGACGAGCTCAAAGTCTACTCGGGACGAACGGAAATTGTGGCTCACTTAACCAGATCCGGAATACGCTCGAAGATCCCGATCGTGAAATCGCTCAGCAGCCCCAGGATCAGGCTCCCGAAGATCAGGATCGACAGCGCAACCACGACCAGCTTGGGCACGAACGACAATGTCTGCTCGTTGATCGACGTCGCCGCCTGGATCATCCCCAGGATCAGCCCCGCCAGCAGCGCCGGGATCAGGATCGGCGCGCTGGCGAGCGCCAGCACCCACATCGTCTGGTTCGCGACGGTCAGGAAATATTGCGCGTCCATGCTCTCAGGTCGCGAACGAGTTGGCGAGGCTGCCCATCGTCAGCGCCCAGCCGTCGACCAGCACGAACAGGAGGAGCTTGAACGGCATCGAGATGATCGTCGGGCTCAGCATCGCCATGCCGAGCGACATCAGCACGGTCGCGACGACGAGATCGATGACGATGAAGGGCAGGAAGATTAGGAAGCCGATCTGGAACGCGGTCTTCAGCTCGGACGTGACGAACGCGGGGAGTAGCACCGAGAAGGGAATGTCGGTCGGCGTCGCGTAAGGGGCCGGATTTCGCGATCTGCGCAAACATAGTGACGTCCTTAATCCGCGTCTGCTTGACCATGAACGCGTGCAGCGGGACGCCCGCCGTCGTGATCATCTGCGTGCCTGCCAGCTGCCCGGCGGCATAGGGCTGGATCGCGGTCGTGTTGATCTGGCTGATCGTCGGCGCCATGATGAAGAAACTGAGGAACAGAGACAGCCCGAGCAGCACCTGGTTCGGCGGTGTCTGCTGAAGCCCGAGCGCCTGGCGCAGGATCGCGAGCACGATGATGATCCGCGTGAAGCTGGTCATCATCAGCAGGATCCCCGGCAGGACCGTGAGCAGCCCCATGATGATGAGGACTTGCAGCGACAGCGACAGCGAGCCGCTCTGGCCGGTATTGCCCCCAGCCTGGCCGCCAAGCTGGCCAAGCGCGCGATCGACCGCGTCGCCGACGGCGGGGTTGGTCGGGGCGGGGACGCCTTGCGCAAAGGCGGGCATCGCGAGGAAGAGGGCGAGCAGGACGGCGAGGCCTATCCACAGCCATGCGTTTGCGCGCGGGCGCGGCGCAAAATTATGCAGCGCACCGGTCGTGGCTCCTGGATTCCCGCGTACGCGGGAAAACGGTTTGGCGGTCGATGCGGCGAACAGGGCGGGGCCCGAGCCTTTCCGCGTAACCGTCGGACGAGCGACCGCGCTCATGCGTCGACCTTGTCGATCAGGTGCACGCCGCCGCGACCGACCGAGACGAGCAGCCGGCGGCCCTCGAAATCGATCACCGCGAGGCGCAGGCCCGGCGAGATCATCATCGTTTCCTTGACGCCGATCAACCGCGTCGACGGCTTGCCCGGGATCCGGCTCTCGAACTTTCGCCACAGATACAGGCACCCGAACATCAGCCCGCACACCAGCGGGAGCAGGATGACGAGCTTGAGGATATAGGTCCAGAGCATCGTGGTTCAGCCGCGCTTGTCTGGAGACACGAGCTCGGTCATCCGCACGCCGAAGCGCTCGCCGACCGTCACGACTTCGCCGCGCCCGATCAGCGTGCCGTTGACGAATACATCAAGCAGCTCGTTCGCTTGGCGATCGAGTTCGATCACGCTGGCTTCGCCGAGCGCGAGCAGTTCGCGCAAGGTCAGGCTGGTCGATCCGATCTCGACGGTCAACTTGACATCAACATCCTGGAGCAGCCGGAAATTGGCGGCAACGGCAGCATCTACGGGGAAGCCTCCGGTCATGTCGTTCATGCTGCAAATCCTTCGTCGAAACTGGTAATCGAGGTGAGCTGGATGGCGGCGAAGCCGTTCGATGTGCCGACCGTGCCGCAGCCGAGGCGGTTGTTGCCGACCATCACCGGCACGTCGCCCGAGATGGTGATCGGGATCACGTCGCCGGGCTTCAGGTCCATCAGCATCGTCAGCTTGACGACCGGCTCGGCGAGCACCGAGCGGATCGGGAAGCGCACATTCATCGCCGCGCGAGTCAGTTCGGTGCGCCAGGCCGGATCGGGCTCGGCCGACTTGCCGACGACCTTCGCGGTCAGCGATGGCGCATGCGGCTTCAGCGCGGAGACGGGATAGACGAGGTCCAGGAACACGGGCTTGGCGGCGCCCGCGGCGACGCCGAAGCGCGTGACGATCATCGCGTCCTCGCCGTCGAGATCGGCGATCATCGCTGGGTTCACCTCGACGCGCGTCGGCAGGAAATCGAACCGCGCCATCGGCTCCCACGCGGTCTTCAGCGGCGCGGCGATCATCTGGCCGATCCGTGCGACCATCGCCTCGGCGGCGGGCGAGAACTCGGTCGGCAGCACGTGCGGCGCTGCTCCGGTACCGCCGAAGAACATGTCGAGCATCTCGAGCACGAACTTGCCGTCCATGATACACAGCGCCTGCGCCATCCCCGGCGTCATGATCAGCGGCAGCCACGCGGTCAGCGCATCGCTGCGTTCCGCGCGGTAGTCGGTGAAGCGCTGGACCACGAGAGGCTCGGCCCAGCAGCGGACCTCCTGGCGCAGCAGCGGCTCGAACACGCCGCGCAAACCCCGCGCGAACCGTGCCGAGAGATGCTGCAACGAATGCAGGTCGCCGAACGGATTGAGCTTGGCCCCGCCAAGCACGCCCTGATGCAGCACGCCGTCCTTGGGCGCGCTGGAGCGATCCCGATCGCGTCGCTCGCGTGTCTTTGCTGAGGCCTCGTTAACCATGCCTCACTGAACAACGAAACTGGTAAAGTAAACGTTACCGATGCCGCCGAATCCTTCCTTCTGCTTCAGCGTATCGTTGATCGATTTGGCGAGGCGGACCTGCAATTGGCGCTTGCCGTCGCTGCTCATCACCTGCTCCTCGGTGGTGTCGCCGAGCGTCATCAGGATGGCCGAACGGACCGCGATATCGTTGGTTTTCAGGTTGGTGATGACGGTGTCGTCATACGGTGTCGACACCGCGATCCCGACCTGGACGAAGTGCATCGAATCCTGGAGATTCGACATGAAATCTTTCTCCATCGGGAAGTAGGTCGAGGCGTATTTGTCGCCGCCCTGCCCTTCCGGGGTCTTTATGCCGTGGTTTTCGGGCGCTGCGTCCTCGCCACCATGACCGCCGCCTCCGCCGCCCTCGGGAGCATGCTTCTGCTCGCTCTTGGGGAGGAGTTTGGGCTTGCCGTCGTCGACCTCGGCGTGGCCGCCACCGAACAGTCCGGCGCTGCTGGCATAGACGCCCGCACCGATGCCGCCGCCGACGAGCACCAGCAGCGCGACGCCGCCGATCAGCATCGTCTTCATCTTGCCCTTTTTCTTCGGGGCCGTGTCCGCAGTATCTTTCTTGTCGCTCATGTCAGGGTCCTTCGGGTCAAGCGATTCGGGTGTCTTCGGTGGGGTCTGCGATCACGGCGGATGCCGCGGTCGCGCGATTCGGGGCGTTCGTGGTTGCCGGTGCGCGCTGCTGGCTGGAACCGGCGTTGCTGCTCGTGTTGCCATCGCCGAGCATGGCTTGCCCGAGCTTCAGCCCTCGCGCTTCGGCCAGCTCGGCCAGCCGCGGCTGCGCATCGGCGAGCAAGGTCCGCGTCGCAGCCTGTTCGGCGTTGAAGTGGACGTGGACGGTGTCGCCATCCTTCCTCATCGACACGTCGATCGCGCCGAGCGCATCGGGGATCAGGCGGATCCGCGTGTCGGTCGCGTTGGCGGCGTCGCGGAGCATGTCGATGCGTTCGATCATCGCGTGCGGCCAGCGCTCCTGCCGCATGTCCAGCGCGGCATGCTGCGCCGTCGCGGGCGCGCTCTGCACGAGCGGTGCAGGGGCAGCCGAGCCGAGCAGGGCCTCGAGCGATCCCGTTTTAGCTTCGGTATCGTCCCGCGCCTTGGAGGCCACCTGGATCGCCGCGCCGAACACCTGAGCCGCCGACGCGACCGTGCCGGGTTGCGGCTGAACCGCACCGGGCTGCGCCACCGCAAGCGCGACCGGCGCCGTCGCCTCGGTCGCGGTCCAGCGCGGCGTGCCCACCACGGGGGGTGTCATCAAGGGCGCATCGGTGGGTAAAGCATCCGCCGACATCGAACGGCGATCCGCCATTGCATCAGGTCCAACCCGCGTCGGCATCGCGAACGGCGCTGGAAAACCTGCCTGGAGACGCGATTCCCATGCCGCCTCCACCGTTCCCGCACCGGCAATCGGCGACGGCGTGATGGCGGGAGGTTGCACCGTGCCGAGCGGAAGCTCGACGACCTGGCTCCTATTAGTAGCGGTCTGCGCGGTCCGGATCATCAAGTTCGCACCCCCCTCGCCTGCCCGCGTCTGACGCGCCGGGCTTACGATCGGCTGGGACAGCGCAGTATCGCCAGGCGTCGTGGCATTCAGAGGCAATGAGCCAGATTGCGCCGGATCGGAGCGCCGCACGACGCGAACCGACTCGCCTGCGGGGACGCCATCCGGGGGCGCGGAGCCGTTCTTCGCATCGACCCCCGCCTGCAGGTTCGCGACCGGACTCCGCGCGGCTTCGGTCTGCACGACGACCGCGTCATGGCGATCGGATCGTGACGGCAACGGCGTAGCGGACGGAGCGACCTCCGCGTTCGCCGTGTCGGCAATCGCAGGAGCAACGAGCAGGATCGCCGTAACACCGTCTTTCCGCAATGCCGCGATCGCAGGCATCGGGACGGGGCCCGGCGGCTCGACGGACGCGGTATCCTCAGCGTCATCCGCTTCGACATCCTGGTCGATACCGGATGAACGGGGAGGACGTGCGCTCAGTGCCGGCCGCCCGACGGTGAGAGCTGGACGTACGGGAGCCGGCATGGCGACCGTCGCGGGTAGAAGCGCGGCGTCCGGTATCACCGGTGACGCGTCCGGCTTGGCGGCCACGGGTTGGGGCGTGATCGCGGCCTGCCACGAGACCGCGCCGACGCCGGCAAGAGTCGCGATCGGCAATCCGTTGCCGGTCGCGGTCCAGTCCTGCCGGGTGGAGGACCGCGATTGGAGATCGGGCGGCACGTCCCCGGTCGTCGCAGAGGGGGGCGTATCGTCGCTGGCCTGCGCAAAGGACTCCGCGAAACTGCCCGCTCCACCGCCTGCGACACTGCCTGCCTGCGGCGTCGTGGTCGCTCGCAGGGTGGGGGACGTCGGAGGAAGGGTCGCGGTCTGAATCATTCGGGCACTCGAGTTCGGGCGTGTGCCCGTCACTCAGCAAGGATCGTGCCGAACCTTCCGGAACGCCGGCGCATCTTCCATTTCGCGGATCGCCTTCAGCACCGCATCGGCGTCTGCGCGGGCGAGCAGCTTTTCCACCGAGCTCTGATCGCGCTTGGCGGCGCGAGTCGCTTCGGTCGCGCGTTCGACATGGCGCTCGGCAGTGCGGACGCGTTCGACCGCGGCGGTGGCGGATTGATGCAGGCGCTCGCGGTAATGCGCCGACGCCCCCAGCGACACCGCGGCGAGCGTCTCGTGGACCGGCGCGACCGCCTCGGCGAGCAGCGCGATACGGCCGGACAGCGTCTGTTCGTTGGCGAACTTGTCGTGCGCGCGCGCTTCCTCGGCGCGGGTCAGCCCGAGCTGGAGCGTGCGGACGCGGTGGATGCGCGCCAGCGTCTTGCCGCGGGCATCCGCCACCTCAGCCGCCGAACACGCCGGTCAGCTCGGCGACCGCGTCGTTCAACGAGACGTTCTCGTCGGCGTCCTGGCGGATATATTCCATCACCGCGGGATGACACGCGATGGCAGCGTCGATCGCCGGATCGGCGCCGTGGCGATAAGCGCCCATCAGCACGAGATCGCGGTTTTCCTCATAGGTGGCGAGGTGGCGGCGGAGCGTCCGCGCGGCCTTCGCATGGGGCGCATCGACGATGTCTGTCATCACGCGGCTGACCGACGGGCCGATGTCGATCGCGGGATAGACACCGCGCTCGGCAAGGTGGCGGTTGAGGACGATGTGGCCATCAAGGATCGAACGCGCGGAATCGACCACCGGATCATTGCCGTCGTCGCCGTCCGCCAGCACCGTATAGATCGCGGTGATCGAGCCGCCGGTGTGGACGTCGACGCCGGCGCGCTCGATCAGATTCGGCAGCATCGCTATTGCGCTAGGCGGGTAGCCTCTGGCCGACGCTGGCTCACCGAGCGCGAGGCCGATCTCGCGACCGGCATGCGCGACGCGGGTCAGCGAATCCATGATGAGGGAGGACCTTCTTGCCCTCGTCGCGGAAGGATTCGGCGATCGCGTGCGCCCGCAGCGCGCCGCGGATGCGGAGCACGGGCGAATGGTTGGCAGGGACGGCGACGACGACCGAGCGCTTGCGCGCTTCGCCGGCGACCTTGGTCTCGAGGAAGTCGGCGACTTCGCGGCTGCGCTCGCCGATCAGGCCGATCACGATGACGTCGGCCTGAGCGGCACGGACGATCATGCCGAGCAGCACCGACTTGCCGACGCCCGAGCCGGCCATGATGCCGACGCGCTGGCCTTGGCCGATCGTCAGCAGGCCGTTGATCGCGCGCACGCCGACGTCGAGCGGTTCGAGCACGCGGCCACGATCGAGCGGCGACTGGAGCTTGCCTGCGAGCGGCCAGCGCCCGGCGCCGCGGATCGGGCCGAGGCCGTCGATCGGCTTGCCGGCGCCATCGACGACGCGACCGAGCATGGCAGCCCCGACTTCGGCTTCCCCCGACGCGCCGATCGGCTTGACCGGTGCGCGCGGAAGGAGGGCCGCGGCGCCGCCGAGGTTCATCATCAACGTGCGGCCGTTGCGGAAGCCGATGACTTCCGCCTCGACGCTCGCCGCGCCTTCGCCGACCTGGCAGACGGTGCCGACAGGCAGCGTGAGGCCGACCGCTTCCATGAGTAGCCCGTCAAACGAGGCGAGGCGGCCGGAGACCTTTGGCTTGGCGACGAAATCGGCGTTGGAGAGGGTTTCGAGATAGTCGGCGGTAAAGCGATTCAGCATTTGGGCACCGGCACGCGGTCGATCGCTTGCGCCAACTGGTCGAGCCACAATTCGGGACCGTCCTCGACGATCGTCGACGCGCTTTCGAGCACGAAGCTGCCGCGCGCGACGCCAGGGTCGCCGGCTGCGAAGATCGTCTTTGGCAGGCGGCCTTCCAGCAGCGCAACGTCGTCGGGGTGGACGCGGAGCAGCGCGGATTCGGCAGCGTCGGACAGGAGTTCGGCGGCTGTCTCGATGCGGCCGGCGAGGACGTCGGGGGGCGATACCGACTTCACCGACAAGTTTCGAGACTAGGAACAACACGGTTTGGCGGAGCTGGGCGGCGACATGCTCGCGGTCGATCCGGTCTCCGCCGAGCGCGGTGGCGAGGTCGCCGAGCAACGCGCCGTCGCGCATCGCCGTCTCCTGCGCGGCGGCGGCCGCAGCGGCGAGACCCTCCGCGTACCCCGCGGCATGCGCGTCGGCGAGCGGATCGATGAACGACGATTCGCTGACCGGATCGAGCGGATCCCATCCCGCGGTCGGGTTCACGTCCCTGTCCGCGGGGCTGAAATGCTTCGGGGCACTCGGCTCCGAAGTAAAGTTCGGGGACGCGACATTGGTCGGCCGCGCTGTCACACGCTCGCGGATATCCGCCGCGGCGAACCCGGAGGGCGGGGCGAACGCGCTCGCCAGTATGTGCGCGGTCGTCGTGTGGCGCGATGCGAAGCCTGCGGTGAAGCCGTTAGACATAATCGTCTTCCCCCCGCCCATCTGGATCGTGCCGTCCTTCGCGAGGCCGCGCGCGATCGCGATCATCGCCTTCTGCGCCTCGAGCACTTCGGCGAGCTTCATCGGCCCGCGCGCTTCCATCTCGTCGCGGATGCCGTCGGCGGCGCGCGCCGACATGCAGCCGAGGAAGCGGTTGCGGATCGTCTCGTCAACGCCCTTCAGCGACTTGGTCAGGATCTCGCTGTCGACGTTGCGGATCAGCGTGCCCAGGTTCTTGTCGTCGAGTTCGAGCAGATTGTCGAAGACGAACATCGCCTCCTCGATCGCCTTGGCGACGTCGCGGTCGATCTTGAACAGCTTGGGCATCACGCGCTGTTCGGTCGCCTTGCGCGCGCCGGACAGGATCTTCGCCGCCTCGCGCGTGCCGCCCAGTGTCACGCCGGCGCCGGTCGAGCCGGTGCTGGTGCGGTTGGCGAGCAAGGTGCGCAGCGTATCGACCGCCTCGGGCGTGATCGGCCCAAGCCGCGCGATGCGGTGGAGGATGTCGGGCTGGACCGCGTCGGGCAGCAGTTCGAGCACCTGGCCGCCGACCGATGCGTCGAGGTTGGCGATCAGCACTGCGGCGATCTGCGGATGCTCCTTCTCGATCATCGCCGCGATCTCGGGCGCGTCGAGCCAGTCGAGCAGTTCCAGCTCGCACGCAGCCTCGGCCGGGGTGATCCGCGCGAGCACGCTCTCGGCCTTCTCGCGACCAAGCGCGCGGTTCATCACCGCCTCGATCTTGGGACGCGGGTCGAACCCGATCGCGGTCCGCTCGCGGGCGCGGTCGACGAAATCGTCGAGCACGTCCTCGACCTCCTGCTCCGACACGTCGGCGACCTTGAACATCGCCGCGCCGAGTTGGCGGACTTCCTCCGGCTCGAGCTTCTGGAGGATGGCGGCGGCCTCCTCCTCGCCGACGAGCATCATCAGCACCGCGGCGCGCTCGACGCCGGTGTAGGTGCGGATCACGGCTTCGGTCACTTGGCGTCCGCCTTGATCATGTCGCGCACGGCGAGGGCTGCACGCGTCGGATTGTCGCGAGTGAAGCCGCGGACCGCACCGATCCGGTCGTCATAGCCACGCGTGTTCTCGAGCTGGTCGAGGCTGACGGGCGGCGCGACGCCGATCCCGGCGGGTGCGCCCTCGCCATCGACCTCGCCGATCGGCTGGCCGAACGCAGGACGCGTCGTGGCATCCTCGCGCTTCTTCATCAGCGCCTTGGCGATCGGACGGACACCGAGCAGCAGCACCAGCAGCGCGATCAGAATCGCAGTGCCGTTGCGCGCGAGCACCGGCAGCCATGCATTGTCGTACCAGGCGGGGCCGGCGGCGGCATCGGTGGCGCCCGCGAACTTGCGACTGATCACCGTGACGTTGTCGTTGCGCGCCTGATCGAAGCCGACCGCGCTCTTCACGAGATCGCTGATCTGGTTGATCTCCATCGCGGTGCGACGGCCCTTGTCGGGATCGCGCAGCAGCACGGCGACCGAGAGACGCTTGACCCCGCCCGGCGTGGCGCGCGTGACCGACACTTCGCGGCCGAGGTCGTAGGCGCGCTGATACTGGTCGGACTGCTTCATCGCATCGGGGGGCGGGGCCGCCGGCGACCGGCTGCGCCGCAGGCGTGCCGGGGTTGCCGGTCGCAGGCTGCGGGGCGGAAAGCGTGCTCGCGGCAGGCGGCGTGTTGCTCAGCGCACCGGGGATACCGCCCGGAGCAGCGCCCGCGCCGTCCTTCTGGTTGCCGGTCCAGTTGCCCGTCTCGGCGCGCAGCACGCCCTGCTTCTCGTAGCTTTCGCGCGTTGCCTGGCTTTCGTCGAGATTGACGTCGGCCTGGACTTCCGCGGTGAAATTGCCCGCGCCGACGAGTGGCGTCAGCAGCGCGATTAGCTGCGTGCGATACTTGTCCTCGACGCGGCGCTGGATATCGATCCGCGCGTCGCTCGCCGCCCCTGCGCCGTCGTTGCCGCCGGCCTTGGTGAGCAGTGCGCCCATCTGGTCGACGATCGTCACCGCCTCGGGCTTCATCCCCGGCACCGACGAGGCGACGAGGTTGATGATCGAGCTGACCTGCGCATCGCTCAGCGAACGGCCACCCTGCAACTTCAGGATCACCGAGGCGGAGGGCGCGGCGTTGTCGCGGACGAACACCGACGCTTCGGGCATGGCCAGATGCACGCGCGCTTCGGCGACCGCGTCGATCTCCTCGATCGACTTCGCCATCTCGGACTCACGCGCCTGGCGGAGGCGTTCGCCTTCGACCGCGCGCGAAACGCCCATCGGCAACTGATCGAGGATCGCATAACCGCCGGGCGCCGCTTTCGGCAGGCCCTGACCCGCGAGCAGCATCTTGGCGCGGCTGTAATCGTCCTCGCCGACGGTCAGCGCACCGGTGCCTTCGTCGATATGGCTCTTGATGTTGGCCGTCGTCAGCGCGGACGTGACCGCAGCCTTGTCGGAATCGGGCAGGCCGCTGAACAGCGTCTTCTGCGTCGGCGTCGACAGGCTCATCCACGCGAGCGCGGCGGCGGCAATGAGGCCGACCATCAGCGCCATCGGCAGCGAACGGCGGACCGCAGGCTGCGCGAACGCGCCCCTTGATCTGCTGGAGGGGATTGGCGAACCGTTCGGTCGCGCCGGAGGTGGGGATGAGTGCGGTGCTCATATCAGACCGGCATGCTCATGATATCCTTGTAGGCGGACAGCAGCTTGTTGCGGACCTGCAACGTCGCCTCGAACCCGACCGACGCCTGCTGACGGGCGAGCATCACTTTCGCGATGTCGACCGTCTCGCCGCGCTCATAGCTTTCGCTGAGCTTGGCGGCCTGGGTCTGGCCGTCGTTGACGCTCTTCAGCGCGGTTTCCATCGTGTCGGCAAAGCTGGTCGGCTTGACCGTCTCGGTCGGTGCGACGTTCCCCGCGGCACCAGCGCGCGACAGCGCCTGGTTGCGTTCGAGGATCTGCGAGCGCAGCGCCATCACGCGGTCGACGCTCATCGCGCCACCGCCAATGCCTGAGACGCCGCTCATGCCGAGGCTGCCCAATTCTGTGCGCTGCCGATGTCGTCACCCTGCTCGCGCGCCTTGGCGAGGCGATAGCGCAGCGTGCGTTCGGAAATGCCGAGGCGCTTGGCGGTCTCGATCCGGCTTCCGTTGCACGCCTTGAGCGTCTCGCGGATCGCGGCGAACTCGCTCATCTGGACGATGTTACCCAAGGTCTCGGGTTCGGCCGGCGTTGCGACTGGTGCGATCGGCGTCACCGAAGCGGTGCGCTGAAAGGTCATCGTCACCGGGCGGTCGAAGACGATGTGGTTCGCCTCGATCGTGTCGCCGCCGCAGAACAGCAGCGCACGCTGGATCACGTTCTCCAGCTCGCGGACGTTGCCCGGCCAGTCGTGCAGCATCAGCTGCTCGATCGCGGCGTGGCTCGGCCAGGGAATAACGTTGCGGTTGCCGGCATGACGCAGGATCAGCGTCGCGGCGAGTGCGGGAATGTCCTGCGGGCGCTCGGCCAGCGACTTGGTCGCGAGCGGGAACACGGCGAGACGGTAATAAAGATCGGCGCGGAACCGGCCGGCGGCGACTTCGGAGTGGAGGTCGCGGTTGGCGCACGCGATCACGCGCACGTCGATTGGCTGCGGTACCGAGGCACCGAGCGGCACGACCTCGCGCTCCTGCAACACGCGCAGCAGCTTCGCCTGCAACTGGAGCGGCATCTCGGCGATCTCGTCCAGCAGGATCGTGCCGCCGTTTGCTGCACGGAAGAACCCGTCGCCGCCCGCCGACGCGCCGGTGAACGCGCCCTTCTGGTGGCCGAACAGCAGCGCCTCGAGCATCGATTCGGGGGAGCGCGGCACAATTGATCGCGATGAACGGCTTGTCTTTCCGCGCGGAGCCGTTGTGGATGGCACGCGCGAGCACTTCCTTGCCGGTGCCGGTCGGGCCGTTGATCAGCACGGTGATGTCGGCGGCGGCGACGCGCTCGGCAAGCGCGAGCAGCGCGAGTGATTCGGGGTCCGCGGCGGTCGGCATTTCGGGCCCACCGATGAGTGCGCGCGCGAAGCCGTTGCCGACCGCGGTGTCCTCTGCAGCAAAGCTGATCCGCGCCGGCGAGCCGTCACGCGACGGGGTCACTTCGCGCCCCTGGCAACCGATCACCACGGTGCGGGCAGGGGCGGTGATGCCCTCGCCATCCGCGACCAGGAACAGGTCGTTCGGCCCAGGCTGCGCGGTCTCGAAAGAGCCCACCCCGAACCCCTGCGCGCGCAGCGACGAGACGAGCGCGTATTTACGCGAAGTGACTGCCGCTGATGGAAAAATCGAACGCATGAAAGGGTCCCCCTGAACGAATCGGGGAATGCGCCATCATTGGTAAATTCGTGGTTAAATGCTGCCGGCACCGGCAGATTATTTCCGGGCGCGTCCACGCGGACACACGCGGACATATACCGGGTGCGTTCGCGCGCGCGGAAGCGCTCACCTGCGTGTGCCAGCCCGCGCGCGAGGCCGAATTTTTTCCCTAAATCTCCGCGGAAGGCGGCCGTTACTCACTCTGACGGCACGGGACTTCGCCATGGGGGCGGCGCGGATCGTCTGACACTTTACGGAGTTTTCGCCATGACTGTTATCGGAAGCAACATCTCGGCACTCAGGGCTGCTAACGCCTCGACCAGCGCCAGCAGCGCGCTAGCGACGTCGATGGAGCGCCTGTCGACCGGCAAGCGTATCAACTCGGCGAAGGACGACGCCGCCGGACTCGCGATCGCCAGCCGCATGACCAGCCAGATCAAGTCGATGGCCGTCGCCGTCCGCAACGCGAACGACGGCATCTCGATGGCGCAGACCGCAGAAGGCGCGCTTGGCGAAGTCACCAGCATGCTGCAGCGCATGAAAGAATTGGCGACGCAGTCTGCCAACGGCACCCTCGGCACGTCCGAGCGCAAGGCGCTTCAAGCTGAGACCGATCAGCTGACCAGCCAGATCAACGACATTGCCAAGACCACGAATTTCAACGGTCAGAACCTGCTTGACGGTTCTGTTAAGGGCCTCAAGCTCCAAACCGGTACCAATGCGGGCGACACGGTTTCCATCTCGATGGACGGCGTCTCGTCAAAGGCGCTGGGTCTGAGCGGATCCGGCACACCGGGCTCGATCACGGGCGGCCGCGCTTCCGTTTCCGCGGACGGCGTAAATATCGCCGCCAGCGACATTCAGGTGAACGGCAAGAACCTGCTAGCGAGCGCGTTGACGCCGACGAACTCTTTGGAGGGGAACGCGGATATTGCAAAGCAGCTTGCAGCTAAGATTAACGAGAATACCCAGTCGAGCGGCGTTTCCGCGGTTGCCACGAACTCGTTGCGTAGCGAAGCAATGTCCACCACCGGCACGGCAAACGGCGATTTGAAGATCAATGGCGTAGCGATCGCAGGCGCCAAGGATTCGGCGGAACTTGTCGCCAACATTAACCGCGATGCGCCCGGTGTTACCGCCACGCTGAACGACGACAAGACGATCAGCCTGACCAATGACACCGGTGCCGATATCGTGATCTTAGACGGCGCAAGCGGTACGGCAGCGAAGGCTGGGTTCGCCGTCGGCACGAACCGTGGCTATGTTTCGCTACAGTCCGCGGATGGCTCGCCTGTGTCAGTCACCAAGGGTTCGACCGGCGCCGCCCAAGATCTGAAGACGCTGGGCCTGAACACCGGATCGGGTGCTGTAGTTAGCGGCCTTGCTTCAGTTGGTGGCCTCCAACTGTCGAGTGGTGAGCTGAAAATCAACGGCGTCGCGGTTGGCGCCTCGGACAACGCCGGCGTTACCGCAAAGATGGCTGCCATCAACGCCGTGTCGGGCAAAACGGGTGTGACGGCATCCGCAACGACGACGGCGGTACTGGGCTTCACTGCCGGTGTAGGAACGATCAACGTCAACGGTAAGGATTTTTCCACCACCGCTGACTCGACCAATGATACCTTGGCAAAGAGCATCAACGACGCGGGTATCGGCATAACGGCAAAGGTCGATGGAGGCAAAATTGTCCTGACCTCGAGTGGTGGCGCCAACATCACGGCCAAGAGCGCCGACGTGACCGCAACATTGACCGACGCAGCCGGGACCACCGGGGGCGTCATCACGGCCGGTGCTTCCGTCAAGGGCTCGCTTACACTGGCTTCGGCTGATGGTTCGGCTGTCCTGATCGAAGGAACAGACGCTGCGCTGACAGCAACCGGGCTAAACGCTTCGGGTGGAAATGCCGACGCCGCCTCGGGTAAGCTGGATATCTCCAGTCAGGCATCGGCATCGCAGGCAATGTCTAAGATCGATGCAGCACTTGACCAGATCTCTGCGACCCGCGGCGATCTGGGTGCGATCCAGAACCGTCTGCAGGTAACGGTCAACAACCTGACCACGACCTCGACGAACCTGGCAGAAGCGAAGGGCCGCATCGAAGACACCGATTTCTCGGCAGAAACGACGGCACTCGCCAAGGCGCAGATCCTGAGCCAGGCATCGACCGCGATGCTCAGCCAGGCGAACCAGAGCCAGCAGAGCGTCCTGAAGCTGCTTCAGTAATCCGGACCGGCACCGGCACTGCCCCCCTCAGGGTGTTGGTGCCGATCGGACCCGCCTTGCTTCCCAGAAGCGGGGGGGCGGAGAAAACCCCGGTGGCGAAAGCTGCCGGGGTTTTTACGTGTTTGTGGTCGATCGCCGGAACGCGCTATCATGGGCGTATACGACGTGGTCGGTGGGCATGCAGGGCGGGGGCTGGCGATCCGCCTACGCTCGCGACTGCCGATACGGCACCGCGATACATGCCGATAAGGGGGACGCTTCATGACGGCATTGCTCGGCAAAATCGCGCTGGTGATCGGCGGCACGCGCGGCATCGGGGCCGCGATCACGCGCCGGCTGGCGGCCGATGGCGCATCGCTCGCGGTGATCTATCGATCGCGTGCGGACGATGCGCGACAGTTCGTTCGCGAGATCGAGGACGGTGGACGCGCGGTCCTCGCGGTTCAGGCCGATGTGAGCGACGCCGCCGCGTTGCGCGCTGCGATCGACACGGTGATCGCCCACTTCGGCACGGTGGATATCCTGGTGAACGTCGCCGGCATGTCGGAAAACGGCAGTCTCGCAAGCTATGCCGACGACGCGTTCGACCGGGTGTTCGCGGTCAACGTCCGTGCGCCGTTCATCGCCGCGCAGCGGGTGGCGGCGGTCATGACCAATGGCGGACGCATCATAACGATCGGCAGCATCGTCGCCGATCGCGCCCCTGGCGCGGGCGCGACGCTCTATGCCGCCAGCAAATCCGCGCTCGCGGGAATGACCCGGGGTCTCGCGCGCGATCTCGGCGCGCGCGGTATCACTGCGAACCTGGTGCAGCCGGGACCGGTCGACACGGAACGCAATCCTGCCGACGGTCCCAATGCGGAGGCGAACAGGGCGCCGCTGGCCATCCGCCGGCACGGCACGCCCGAAGAGGTGGCCGGGCTGGTCACCTACCTCGCGTCGGACGAAGCGGGGTTCATCACCGGCGCGGTGTATAATATCGACGGCGGTTGGAGCGCCTGAACGAGCAGCGTTGCCCGTCAGTCACTCTATACCGTGCGGGCGAGCGCCTTCTTCAGTTTCGCATGCGCGGACGCCTTGATCTGGCACACGCGCGCCGAGCCGACGCCGAAGACTTCGCCGATCTCCTCGAGGTTGAGTTCCTCGACATAATAAAGCTGGATCACCTGCGCTTCGCGTTCCGGTAAGGCGGTGATCGCGGCGATCAGGGCTTCGCGCATGTCGCTATCCGCCAACTGCTCGAACGCGTCGGGCGTGTCGTCGGCAAACCAGGGGAGGTCGTCGGCGTACATGTCGTCGATCGAGTCGAAGCGGATCGCGTCGGCGGTGACGTAGTCGGCGCGGAGTTTCTCGATCGTGACGCCGATATGCTCTGCGATCATGTCTTCTCCGGGAGCCTTGCCCGTGCGGGCGGTTAGCGTCGAGATCGCTTCGGCATATTGGCGACGGCGACGCATCGCGCCTCGCGTCGACGTCGCCTGGCGGCGGAGTTCGTCGATCATGCTGCCGCGCAGGCGGGTGATGAGGTAGGTCTTGAACGGCATGCCGCGCTCGTCGAAATTCGCGGCGGCCTCGACCAGCGCGACCAGGCCGACCTGGATCAGGTCCTCGACCTCGACGCTGCTGCTCATGCTGCCGTGGACGTGCCAGGCGATCCGGCGGACGAGCGGCAGATGCTGTTTGACGAGCAGGTCCGCGTCGCCACCGGGACGTTGATGCGGGCGGTAGGTCAAAGGCTGGGCGTCTGCAAAAGCGCCGCGCATCGGGAGGGCGCTCATGCTGCGAGCGCCTGCTGCGAAGCGCCGATGACGGCGACGACTTCGACGGCCTTCTCCTCGGGCACTTCGAAGAACGACATGACCGGCGTATCGGGCAGGCACGTCCGCACCAGCTTGCGGATCGCGATGCGGATGGTCGGCTGGACCACCAGCGCGAACGGTTTCGCCTCGGCGATCAGCGGTTCGGCGGCGCGTTGCAGTGCCTCGACGATGCGGCGGCCGAGATCGGGTTCGATGACGTGGCGGCGCGATTGATCGGCGCGCATCGCCTGGCCGAGCAGACCTTCCAATTGACCCTCCAACGTCATGACGCGCAGCGGTTCGCGCACGCCGCACAGTTTCTGGATGATGAGCGCGCCGAGCTCGGGACGGATCGTCTCGATGATCTCCTCGGCGTCCTGCGTGCGCTGCGCCGCGACCGCGATCGCGCCGGCGATGCGGCGGAATTCCTTGAGCGGGACGTTCTCCGCGAGCAGGCCTTTCAGGACCTGCGTCAGCGTCGTGATCGGCAGCGGTGCGAGCGCGGCGACCAGCTGCGCGGCGCGTTCCTTGAGACCGTCGAGCAGCGCCTGCACCTCGTCCTGGCCGAGCAGATCGGACGCGTTCTGGCCGAGCAGGTGATTGAGGTGTGTCGCCATCACCGTGCCGGGATCGACTACGAGATAGCCCGCACCGGTCGCGGCATCGGCATCGCCCGCATCGACCCAGGTCGCGTCGAGCCCGAAGGTGGGATCCTTGACCTTCTTGCCGAACAGGTCGCCGAACGCCTGCCCGGTGTCGAGCGCGAGCATCTCGTCGGGCGACACGGTGTCCTCGCCGACGACGACGCCGTTGACGAGAATGCGGTAGACGTACGGCGCGAGGTTGATGTCGTCGCGGACGCGGACCTGCGGCACGACGAAGCCGAGTTCCTTCGACAGCTGGCGGCGGACCCCAGTGATACGCCCCATCAGCGGCGACCCGCGACGCTCGTCGGCGAGCGGTACGAGGCCGTAACCGATGTCGAGATTGACCTGCATGCCGTCGGTGACTTCCTCCCAGCCGATCTTCGACTGGTCGATCGTCTCGACGGGGACGACCACGACGGGGGGCAGGGCGGCGCTCGATCTGGCGCAGCTTCCACGCGGCGAACCCGGCGATCGCCGCGGCGGGGGAGGATCACCATGTGCGGCATGCCGGGCAGGATGCCGAGCAGCGCGAGGATGACCGCGACCGGTGTCCAGGTGCGGGGGCTGCCGAACTGGCCGCCGATCTGGCCGGCGAGATCCTTGTCGGAGGTGACGCGTGTGACGATCGAAGCGGCGGCGATCGAGAGCATCAGGCTCGGCAGCTGCGCGACCAGCGCGTCGCCGATCGCGAGCAGGATGTAATTGTGCGCCGCATCCGCGATCGTCATGCCGTGACTGACGGGGCCAAGGATCAGGCCGCCGATGATGTTGGCGGCGAGGATCAGCATCGCGGCGACCGCATCGCCCTTCACGAACTTCGACGAGCCGTCCATCGAGCCATAGAAATCGGCTTCGGTGGAGACTTCGACGCGGCGCGCCTTGGCTTCGTCGGGGGTGATGAGGCCGGCGTTCAGATCGGCGTCGATCGCCATCTGCTTGCCGGGCAACGCGTCGAGCGTGAAGCGCGCGCTGACTTCGGACACGCGGCCGGCGCCCTTGGTGACGACGATCATGTTGATGATCATCAGGATCGCGAAGACGAAGATGCCGACGACGTAATCGCCACCGATCAGGAACGTGCCGAATGCTTCGATGACGTGACCCGCCGCGCTCTCGCCTTCGTGGCCGTGGACCAGCACGATGCGGGTGGAGGCGACGTTGAGGCCGAGGCGGAAGAGGGTCGCGAACAGCAGGACGGTCGGGAAGGCGGAGAAATCGAGCGGTTTCTGCGCGTTGAGCGCGACCATCAGCACGGCCAAGCTGATCGCGATGTTCGCCACGAAGAAGATGTCGAGCATGAACGCCGGGATCGGCACGACCATGACGAGCACGAGCAGCAGGATCGCGAGCGGCAGGACCGACGCGCGCGCGTTGGAGAGGATGCGGTTCATCGCTTAGCCGCCCAGCCGTGCGAGCATCATATAGGCGAGCCGCGCGGTGTCGGGTGTCGGGCGCAGGATGCTGGCGGCGGCCTGCGTCGTCTTGCCGGTGAACCGGCCCATCGCCGTGGTCGCCCAGGCGAGCGCGTCGTCGGCGCTTTCGTTGTTGCCGGTGATGACCGTGCTGCCGTTCATGTCGCCCCCCCAGCTCGAGCGCCTGCGCGGCGTAGTTGGCGGGCGTCGCGGTCGCGCTTGCTCCTGCGGCGGCACCGCCGAGCTTGTCGGCGAACCGGTCGTAGATCGCCGACAGCGTGCGTGGCTGGTTGTTCGAATCGTAGAAGACGTTGTGGTTCGCGCGCGCCGCGGCGGGGAAGAGCGCGGCGCCGCTCGCCTGCGGGTTGGCCTGCATCGTCTTGAGGAACTTGGTCGCGCCGCCGAGGCCCATGAAGTGCGCCATATAGAGGTCGGTGCCCGATGCCGGGCGGTTCAGCGTGCCTTCGAGCGACGCCTTGTTGTCGGACGCATATTCGGCGGCCATCAGCGAGGCGGCGTTGGGATCGTTGCGCAGCGCCAGGATCGCCGCCTTGGTGCCGGCATCGCCGACCGAGAGGCGGCCGCTCGACGACTGGCCGATGCTGTTCGCGGCCCACGCCATGCCGTGCTCGGCGCCATGCTTCTTGACGACGGACAGCCAGCTCTGTTCGATGAACTGATAGAGGCCGGATGCGCTCGACGTGCCGGCCTTGGCGTTGGCGTTGAGCCCGCTCTCGAGCTTCGCCTGGCCCAGCAGATAGTCGAAATCCACGCCCGTCTTGCTGCTCGCAAGCGCGATCGCGGACTGGATCCGGCCGGTAGTGATAGGATTGACGGTCATGCCCGTGTGCGGTGCCCCTGGTTCAGGGGATGCTCAGCAAGGGGCGTGCCAGTTTTCGGGGTTGCCGCTCCCACTACCGTCATCCTGACGAAAGTCAGGATTCAGAGCCACGTAGTCCACCCCCCTGTTACTCTGGATCCTGACTTTCGTCAGGATGACGGAGGTTAAAAGGGAGGGGGCGCAGAAGTCAGGCGTACGCGGCGCGCAGACCCGGACGATACCCGGCAACGGCACCATCGCCGGTCAGGGTTTGCAGGCGGCGGCGGACATTTGCCGCCATCAAGTTGGTGTAGATCCGGCACGTCTCGTTGAGCCGGTTGGCTTCGTCGGCCAGCTCGCGGATCTCGGTGCCCGCAGGGCCGGTGCCCAGCAGCGCGACCTGTTCGATCCCGGCGAGCTTGTCCGCGGTCGCGCGCTCGAGGCTGGCGACGTCGTTCGACTTCAACGCGGCGATCTCGGCGTGCAGCGCGTCGATCACGCGGATCAGGGCTTCACGCCGCTTCATTGGAATTCCAGGCGAGGCTGAGCGCCATCAGCCGATCGGCGATGGTCGCGGGAAGGATGGGGAAGGTGCCGCTGGCGATCGCCTTCTTGATCTCGGCGACGCGCGTCGCGTTGATCGGCGGCGACGATGCCATCGTCCTGGCCAGTGCCAACGAATCCGAAAGGACCGGGTTCTGCGCCTGTGCCGCGGCTTGCGGCGAGGGCTGTACCGGAGTCTGAACGGGCGTCGTCGGCGTCGTGGCGGCGACGCGCACGACGGAACGATCTCCTGCTACTGACGGCTTCGCGCCGATCGAGTCCACCATGTCCGCATCCTTTGGTTTGCGATGACATCAGCAGGAACGGCCGCACGGCGAAAAGCTTTAGCAAAATTAATCTGTTTGCCGAATTTAGCTTAGACCTCAGTTCGACCAACCGGGCAGCGTCGCGTGGCCAGCCTCGACGGCGATCGCCTGGACCGGCGTACGCGTGTCGTCGACCTTGACCATGAAGCGGCCGCCGGGCGCGGCATCGCCCATCGCGACGCCTTCGCGGCTGATCGAGAACCCTTCGGTCCCCGCCTCGATCACGATCGGATCGCCGCGCTTGATGACTGGCGCGACCTTCACGGCTGGCGCGAACGAGGCGGCGACCGCGGCGGGCGCATTGGCTGGGCGGACCACCTGCACGAAGATTCGCCATGCCGGTCCCGCGCACGATACGACCACCGCGTCATGCTGTTCGGAGCGCCACGACAGCGACACCGTAGGGCAGGTCGCGAGCCGCAACCGTGCGTCGATCGGCGTGCGTGCGCCACCCTCGGCGCCGGTCGGCCGGCCGGTGAACGCGGCAACCGAGCGATCGAGTGCGGCGGTATCCTGGAAGCTCGCGGCCATGAGCAGGAACGGGATGATCATTGAGCGGTCCTTTGAACGTCACCCCGTGAGGGTTCGCCGACAAAGGCGACGGAGACGATGGCGGCGCGGCGGCCGGGCTTGGTGGCGGTGACGATCGCGACGCGGGACGGCGCGACCGCGGCTAGCGCAGCGGCAACGGTGCGCGCGCGGTCGGCGGCAAGGATCGCAGCGCTACCCGTCACGCGGTCGATATCCGCGGACGTGCCGTCGGTGGAGCCGGTGACGGTGAGCATCACGCGAGGGTCGCGCGCCGCTTCCCGCGCCCAGGCGACGAGCGCGCCCGGCGTGGTCGGCAGGATCGCCGAACCCGGCGCGAAATCGAGGATGCCGGCGGCGGCGACGGGCATCGGCGTCGGCTCGGTATCGTTGGCGCCGAAGCCTTCGCGGATACCCTTGGCCAAGTCCTTGCCGCCGATATGCTGCGTGGCTTGCAGGAGCACGAGAAAACCGACGAGCAACAGCGCGAGGTCGGCGAGCGTGATCAGCCAGAGTGGCTTGCCGGTCGGCGTATCGGGATACTCGCTCGCGTTCACGCGACGGTGGCCAGAACAGGCGCGACATACCCGCGCGGCGTCTCGCGTTCGGCAAGTGCGACGAGCGGCGCTTCGATACGCGCGCGCTCGAACGCCTCGTTGCGCCCCTGCGCGCGCAGGCGGTTGGCGATCGGCATGAACAGCAGGTTTGCGAACAGCGCGCCGTACAGCGTGGCGAGCAGCGCCACCGCCATCGCGCCACCGATCGCGCCGGGATCGCTCATCGTCGCGAACATCTGCGCGAGGCCGATCAGAGTACCGACCATGCCCATTGCGGGCGCGACCTCGGCAGCACCGGCCCAGACGTCGGCGGCGGCGACGTGGCGTTCTATACGGGCGCGACGGCGATGCTGGACCAGCGTCGCGACGTCGGTCGCAGAGCTGCCGTCGACGATCGCGGCGATGCCGGCGGCGACGTCATGGTCGGTGATGACCGAGCGATCGAGTGCCATCACGCCGTGGCGCTTGGCGATCCGCGAAAGCGCGGTGATCTGTTGCAGCAGCGGATCGGCGTCGAACCGGCCGCGGCCAAGCGTCGTGACCGCGGCCAGCGCGCGGCCGAGGTCGCGGAAGGGCGTGCGAAGAACGACGGCGACAGCGGTGCCGCCACCGACGATGGCGAGCGCTGCGGGGTCGAGCAGTTGTGCGAGCGTGATCATGTGCGTGGGGCGATGCAAGGGGCGGGCCAGATTGGCGGGCGTCATGCCGGGCACTTCGGCTACACTCAGGAGAGCCTCGTTCTTGCAATAGCGATCCACGTCGTCGATGGCTTCAGTTACGCCGACCGGTGGATCCCGGATCAGGTCCGGAATGACGGGGTGGGTAGGGAGCCGCAACTCCTCACCCAAAGAACCACCCCGGCGAAGGCCGGGGCCCAATTGGGGGACGCTGCTAACTGCGGATGCGCTTCGTTACTGCAACCTCTCCAATTGGGCCCCGGCCTTCGCCGGGGTGGTGGAGATGGCGGAGTGACAGCGCCCCCTTCCTTGTTCTCCCGCGAAACATAGTGGTGGGGCGGGGTGCCGGGAGTTGCCGCCCCAACGCGCCGAGCGGCAACCGCCTTGCCGCTCACCTCTGCGACACCGGCAATCTCTTGCCGTTCGCCTTGCCGCCGCGTTGCCGCCGTCCGGCAAACCGTCATTTCCTACCCTGATCGCCAAAACTGGCACGGCCATTGCTTATGTCCGGTTGCGCAATGGTTGCGCCAGGAGACGGGCTTGTGTCAGGCGACACGCTTTTCGGAGTTCACGGGGCGGCACTCGAGGTGCGCTCGCAGCGCATGGGTGTGCTGGCGTCGAACATCGCCAACGCCTCGACGCCCGGCTTCAAGGCGCGCGACATCGATTTCCAGGCCGCGCTCGCGTCGGTCGAGAACGATGGCGGCACCAATGCCGCAACCAAGTTCCGCATCCCGACGCAGACCTCGATGGACGGCAACACCGTCGAGCTGAGCCAGGAGCAGACCGCGTTCGCCGAGAACGCCGTCCAGTATCAGACGACGCTGTCGTTCCTGAACGGGCGGATCGGCCAGATCACCCGCGCGCTGAAGGGAGATTAAGCCATGTCCAACCAGCCCATGACGATCTTCCAGGTCGCCGGCCGCGCGATGTCCGCGCAGCTCGTCCGGATGAACACCACCGCGTCCAACCTCGCCAATGCCGGCGGCACCGCGGGGTCCGCCGAGGCCGCCTACAAGACGATGAAGCCGGTGTTCCGCACCAGCTTCGACGCCGCCAGCGGCATGTCGACGGTCGACGTCGAGCGCGTCGTCACCGCCGGTGAAGCGCCGACCAAGCGCTACGACCCGGACAATCCGATGGCCGACAAGGATGGCAACATCTTCGAGGCGGCGGTCGATGAAACCCGCGAGATGGTCGACATGATGGAGACCGCCCGCAGCTACCAGAACAACATCGAAGTGATGAACACGGCCAAGTCGCTCATCATCGATACCCTCAAGCTAGGCCGCTGATCATGGCAACCTCCTTCGACTCCACGCTCTCCAGCATCGGCATTACGCGCTCGTCGGCTGCCACGGCCACCAAGACGACGACGGCCGCTGCGGCAGGGTCGCTCAACCAGAACGACTTCCTGAAGCTGATGACCGCGCAGATGCAGAACCAGGACCCGTTCAACCCGGTCGACAACACCCAGATGGTCGCGCAGATGGCGCAGTTCTCTTCGCTCGCCGGCATCTCCGAAATGAACACGACCATGAAGGCGATCTCCGACAAGCTCGGCGCGACCAGCGCGAGCGATGCGATGGGCTATGTCGGCAAGACCGTCCTGACCGAGGGGCAGCACCGCCTACGGTCGTACCGGCGGCGGGATCGCGGGCTCGGTCGAGCTGGCGGGCGCGGCGAGCGGCGTCAACGTCACGATCAGCGACGCGAACGGCGCCGCGCTCCGGACGCTGGCGCTCGGGCCGCAGGCCAAGGGCACCGTCGGCTACGACTGGGACGGCAAGGACGCGGCCGGCGCGGATGCCGGCAGCGGCCCGTTCACCGTCAGCATCAACGCGCAGAACAACGGCACCACGGTCGCTGTGACCGGGCTGGTCTGGGCACCCGTCCAGTCGGTCTCGACCACCACGGGTTCCACCATCCTCACCCTTCCCGGGATCGGCGAAGTGCCGGTCAGCGCAGTCCGCCAGATCGGCTGATCGCACCCTCGATTTCAAGGAGTTAAACGCATGTCCTTCTACACTTCGCTTTCCGGTCTCCAGGCATCGCAGACCGAGATGTCGACGATCTCGCACAATCTGGCGAACGTCTCCACCAACGGCTTCAAGAAGAGCCGCACCGATTTCGCCGACGTGATCGCATCCAGCGTGTCGGTCGCGCCGTCGCAGCAGATCGGCTCGGGCGTCATGGTCAAGGGCAACCGCCAGCAGTTCGCGCAGGGCAATCTGATCCAGTCGGCGAACGCGCTCGACCTCGCGGTGTCGGGCGACGGTTTCTTCGTGGTGAAGCCCGAGACCGGCTCGTCGCAGGTCAACTTCACGCGCAACGGCGGCTTCCTGGTCGATGCCGATCGCTTCGTGGTCGATTCGAACGGCAGCCACCTCCAGGTCTATCCGGTCGACGGATCGGGCAGCGTCGTCGCCACCGGGCTCCAGTCGGCGATCAGCCTGCAGCTGCCCGAGACGAGCGGCACCGCGGCCCCGACCAAGGCGGTCACGCTGGGCGTCAACCTCAACGCGAGCTCGAAGCTCCCTACCACCGCCACCTTCGATCGCTTCGATCCGTCGAGCTACAACCAGTCGGCGCAGACCACCGTCTACGACGCGTCGGGCAACGCGATGACGCTGACCAATTACTTCAAGCGCACCTCGGTCTCGACCGATGCCAACACGCCGAGCACGTGGGAAGTCCACAGCTTCGTCGGCGACAAGGAACTGACGTCGGGCGGCGTTGCAGGATCGAAGATGACGTTCGACGGGACGGGCAAGCTGACCGACCCGACCGCACCGATCGCCTATGACGAGTTCACCACCGCCGGTTCGGCAACCCCGCAGCAGATCGCGTTCAGCTTCGGCGACGCCACCACGCAGAAGGCGAGCGCGTTCGCGGTCAACTCGCGGACGCAGGACGGCAAGGCGGTCGGCCAGATCCAGGGCGTGACGATCGACGAGAAGGGCATCGTCAAGGCGAGCTTCTCGAACGGCGACACGCAGGCACTCGGCCAGGTGATGCTCGCCAATTTCTCGAACCCCGAGGGCCTGCGCCAGCTCGGCAACAGCTATTGGTCGTCGACCGGCGTGTCGGGCACGGCAAAGCTGGGCGAGGCGGGCTCGAACGGCTTCGGCAACCTGATGTCGGGCACGATCGAGCGGTCGAACGTCGACATCACCGAGGAACTGGTCAGCCTGATCGCGGCACAGCGCAATTTCCAGGCGAATTCGAAGGCCCTGGATACCGCCAGCCAGATTTCGCAGACCATCTTCAACATCCGCAGCTAATCGACAGCGGACGGGGGACCCTGAATGGACAAGCTGGTCTACACCGCGGCGACGGGCCTGCGCGCGCACATGGCGGCGCAGGCGGCGATCGCCAACAACATGGCGAACGCGTCGACGACCGGATTCCGCGCCGATCGCGTGGTGTTCGACCGGCTGAACCTGAAGGGCGACGGCACCGCGCTGGAGGCACGCGCGCCGACGTCGGAAGAAGTCACCGACGCGGACCGCGCATCCGGCGCGATCCAGTTGACCGGCCGTCCGCTCGACGTCGCGATCACCGGCACCACCGCATGGCTGGCGGTGCAGGCGTCGGATGGATCGGAAGCGTACACGCGGCGCGGTGATCTGGAGGTTGCGCCGTCGGGCGTGCTCCAGACCGGCGACGGGCATCCGGTGATCGGCTCGGGGGGGCCGATCACCCTGCCGCCCTACCAGTCGCTGTCGATCTCGGCCGACGGGACGATCTCGATCATCCCGCAGGGTGGCGACGCGAAGGACCCACAGGTCATCGACAAGCTCAAGCTCGCCGACACCAAGGGGTCGGACACCGTCAAGGGGCTCGACAACCTGCTGCGCGTCAAGGGCGGGGGGACGCTGCCCGAGGATCTCGATGCGAAGGTGCAGGGCGGTGCGATCGAGGGATCGAACGTCAACATGACGCAGGCGCTGGTCGACATGATCGAGAACCAGCGCAGTTACGAAGTCCAGGCCAACATGTTGAAGTCCGCCAAGGACATGGATGAAAGCGGTGCATCGCTGATGCGCCTGCCGAGCTAGAAGGAACCGACGAATGTCATCCGCAGCCATGCATATCGCGCGTACCGGGCTCGACGCCCAGGATACCCGCATGCGCGTCATCTCGAACAACCTCGCCAACGTGAACACCACCGGCTTCAAGAAGGACCGTGCGGCGTTCGAGGCGCTCGCCTACCAGACCGTGACGACCCCCGGCGCGCAGAGCACCGCGGAGACGAAATACGCCACCGGGCTCAACCTCGGCACCGGCGTCCGGCTCCAGGGTACCGCGCGGATCGACACGCAGGGTGCGATGCAGACGACCGGCAACAGCCTCGATCTCGCGCTCGATGGTGACGGTTATTTCCAGGTGCAGATGCCCGGCGGCACGCTCGGCTATACCCGAGCCGGTAACTTCTCGCGCTCGGCGGAAGGCCTGCTGGTTACCAGCGAAGGCTATCAGGTGCAGCCCGGCATCACGGTCCCCGAGGGTACGACCGCGATCACGGTCGGCTCCGACGGCACCGTGTCCGCGACCGTTCCCGGCCAGACCGAGGCGACGCAGATCGGCCAGATCCAGGTTGCGAACTTCCCGAACGGCGCAGGGCTCCAGGCGACCGGCGACAACTATCTCGTCGAGACCGCCGCCAGCGGCGCCGCCAATGTCGGCGTCGCCGGGCAGGACGGTCGCGGCAACATCAAGCAGGGTATGCTCGAGGCGTCGAACGTCAACGTCGTCGAGGAACTCGTCGACATGATCGAGACGCAGCGCGCGTACGAGGTCAATTCGAAGATGATCTCGGCGACCGACGACATGCTCAAATACGTCAACCAGAACATCTGATCGTGATGCGCAACGCTCCCATCGCCGCGCTCGCCGGCACGCTCCTCATCGCCGGGCTCGGCGCGTCCCCGGTGGACGCCAGCCTGTTCGGCAAGAAGGCACCGCCCGAGGATTTCTCGGTCGCGCGCCCCCTGCCGGTCGTGACGGTGCCGGTCGTCGCGACCGGCTCGATCTTCCAGGCGCAGGATGGCTATGCGGCCCTCTATGAAGGCTGGCGGGCGCGGAAGGTCGGCGATCCGCTGACGATCGTGCTGGTCGAGCGCACCGCCGCGTCGAAATCGTCGGGTTCGAAGCTCGACAGCAACGGCGGGGCGAGCATCACGCCGCCTACCACCGGCGCGCTCAACCTGTTCGGCAAGAGCGATGCGACGATCAGCGGTGGGCGCAATTTCAATGGCACCGGCGCCGCCGACCAGGCGAACTCGCTGTCGGGTGAAGTCAGCGTCACCGTCGCGCAGGTCTATCCCAACGGCACGATGCTGGTGCAGGGCCAGAAGCGCGTCACGCTCAACCGCGGCGATGAGTTCCTGAAGATCAAGGGCCTCGTCCGTACCGCCGACGTCGACGCGAACAACCGCGTGCTGTCGACGCGGGTCGCCGACGCGCAGATCTCGTACACCGGCAAGGGCGACGTCGCCCGCGCCGGCCGGCAGGGGTGGCTCGGCCGCTTCTTCTCCGTCGTCAGCCCGTTTTGATGCGCAACACCCAGCCGTTCGTCCTGAGTAGAGACCGAGTAGTGCCGGAGGCGCGTATCGAGGGCTCGTATCGAAGGACAGGTTGGGGCGCGCTGCGGGTGCTTCGATACGTACCCTCGATACGCCCCTGCGCGCCTACTCGGTCGCTACTCAGCACGAACGGTAAAGGACTAACGATCGTGTCTCGTCTATTTGCAGGTCTCCTCACCGCCCTCCTCGCATCGCTCCTGATCGCCGCGCCGGCCTCGGCCGACCGGATCAAGGATCTCGGCGGGTTCCAGGGTATCCGTTCGAACCAGCTGACCGGCTACGGCATCGTCGTCGGCCTGCCAGGCACGGGCGACGACAATCTCGAATACACCGTGCAGTCGTTGAAGGCGGTTGCATCGCGCTTCGGTCTGCAGCTGCCGCCGTCCGCGAATCCGGGCATGAAGAACGCAGCGGTGGTGATGATCACCGCCGAACTGCCGCCGTTCGCGAAACCCGGCCAGCGTCTCGACATCACCGTCGCCTCGATGGGCAAGGCCAAGTCGCTCCGCGGCGGCAGCCTGATCATGACCCCGCTGCTCGGGGCCGATAACCAGATCTATGCGATGGCGCAGGGCAATCTCGCGGTCGGCGGGCTTGGTGCAGAGGGCGCGGACGGGTCGAAGATCGTCGTCAACGTACCGTCGACCGGCCGCATCCCCGAGGGTGCGACCGTCGAACGCGCGGTCGCGACCGGGTTCGACAGCGCGCCGACGCTCACGTTCAACCTCGCGCGTGCCGATTTCACCACCGCGCAGAATGTCGCCGGCGCGATCAATTCGAAATTGGGCTTCGGCAGCGCGCAGGCGATCGACGCGGTCTCGGTCGCAGTTCGCGCGCCGATCGGCGCCGATATCCGCGCGACGCTGATGTCGACGATCGAGAATCTCGACGTCGTCTCTGCCGAGCCGTCCGCCAAGGTGATTGTCAACGCGCGCACCGGCACCGTGGTCATCAACTCGGCGGTCCGCGTGGGGCCGGCGGCGATCACCCACGGCAAAATGACGGTGCGGATTGACGAGAAGCCACAGGTCAGCCAGCCAGCCCCGTTGAGCCAGGGGCAGACCGCGATCACCCCGAACAGCCGCGTCGCGGTCGAGGGAGGAGCGTCGCCCGATGTTCTTGCTGAACCCCGGCCCCAAGCTCGCCGACATCGTCAAGGCGGTCAACGCGATCGGCGCTTCGCCGGCCGATCTGGTCGCTATCCTCGAGGCGCTGAAGGAAGCCGGCGCGCTCAAGGCCGAGTTGATCGTCCTGTGAGCCCGCTCAACGCCCCCCTCTCGCCGACGGCCGCTTCGACGACGGGCATCTCGACCGACACCAGCCGCCTCAAGTCGAAGGACAATCTCGAAAAGGCCGGCAAGCAGTTCGAGGCGGTCTTCACCGGCATGATGCTGAAGAGCATGCGGCAGGCGAAACTTGCCGACCCGCTGTTCGATTCGAAGGCGATCGATACCTTCACCGACATGCAGGACGGGTTGGTCGCCAAATCGATGGCCGAGCACACGCCGCTCGGCATCGGCAAGGCGATGACCGATTTTCTGAGCAAATCGCAATCCGATCTTAACCAGACTGCTGCAGACTCGCCGCCATGAGCGATCTCCTCTCGATCGGCGCCTCGGGCGTTCGCGCCTACCAGACCGCGTTGTCGACGGTGTCGGAGAACATCGCGAACACCGGAACGGTCGGCTATACGCGGCGCACGACGACGCTGGCTGAGGTCTCCTCGGTCAATGGCGGGATCAACGCGCGCAACTCGGCGACCGGCAGCGGCGTGATCGTCGTCGGCGTGGGTCGCAGTGCCAACGCGTATCGATCGCAAGCGGTTCGCTCGGCGGGCACCGATCTCGGCAAGACCGAGACCAGCGTCGCCTGGATGAGCCGGATCGAGATCGTCGCTCGGCGACAACAAGCTCGGCGATCGCCTCACCAGTTTCTTCAGTTCGGCGCAGACCCTGTCGGCCGACCCGACCTCCGTACCGGCGCGCGCGGTCATGCTCGAAGCGGCGAAGACTGCCGCCCAGGCCTTTGCCGCGACCGGCAAGGCACTCGATACCGCCGCGACCGAACTCGATTCGTCCGCGTCGCAGGCGGTCCAGTCGCTCAACTCGCTCGGTACCGCGCTTGCCAAGGTCAATGATGGGCTCGCGCGGACGCCGCCGGGATCGTCCAGCGCGGCGCAGCTAGCCGACCAGCGCGATCAATTGCTCGACCAGATGAGCACGCTGACCGACGTCAGCACCGCGTTCGATGACCTCGGGCGCGCGACGGTTCGGCTCGGTGGCACGACCGGCACGGTGTTCGTCGTCGGCAACCAGAGCGGACAGGCGTCGTTCGCGCGCAACGACGAAGGCGCGGTGCAGTTCGCGGTCATCCGCGATGGTGTCACGACCGGTTTGTCACCAACGGGTGGCGCACTGGCCGGAATGGCCGAGGGCGCGCAGCGTATAGCCGCGGTGCGCGGGTCGCTCAATGGCATCGCCAGCGACTTCACCACCCAGGTCAACGCGGTCCAGGCGCAAGGCCGCGATCTCAGCGGGAACCCAGGCGCCGCTCTCTTCGAGACCGGCACCCGTCCCGCCGACATTTCCGTCTCGCTGACCGATCCGCGCGGGATCGCCGCGGCGGGCGCGACCGGCGGCGTGCGCGACGCGTCCAACCTCGCCGCCTTGCAGGCGCTTCGGACCAGCGGCGGGTTCGAAACGAGGACCACCACGCTGATCGCCGGCAACGCCGCCGCGCTCGAACAGCGCAAGACGGTTGCCGATGCGCAAGGCGCGATCCGCGACGGCGCGGTCGCGTCGCTGGCCTCTTCGTCGGGTGTCGACCTGGATAGCGAGGCGGTCGACCTGCTGCGCTTCCAGCAAGCCTATCAGGCGTCGAGTCGCGTGATCCAGACCGCGCGCGACACGTTCCAGACCATCCTCGATCTACGGTAACGCTCATGCAGATCGCCACCAGCCTTTTCTACGATCGTGCCGCGAGCACGATGGCGTCGCTTACCGGCAAGGCGGATGCGCTCCAGACGCAGATCGCGAGCACCAAGCGGTTCTCCGCGCCGTCGCAGGACAGCGTCGCGTATCAGCGGCTCGCCGGGCTCGCGCGCGATACCGCGAACGACAAGGCGTATGCCGCGAACCTCGATACTGCCGCATCGGTGCTGACGCAGGCCGATACCAGCCTGACCGCGATCACCGATCAGTTGCAGAGCGCGGCGGAGCTCACGACGCAGGCGCTGAACGGCACGCTCAACCCGGCGAACCGCAAGGCGATCGGGGTCCAGCTCGCCGGTATCGTCGCGACGCTCGCCAATCTCGCCAATGCCAAGGACGCCGGCGGCCAGGCGTTGTTCGGAGGCGCCGATGGAGCGCCTGCGGTCGCCGCGGATGGCACCTACGCGCTCGCCGGAAAGCCGGTATCGGGTATCCCGATCGGTGACGGCCAGAGCATCCAGGCGAACGAAACCGCCGCGCGCATCTTCACCGTCGGCGGCAAAGCCAACGCCGAAGGCGGCATTGATGGCGGTATCAACACCCTGGAAATGCTCGCCGCCATCGCGACCGCGCTGCAATCCGACGATTACACGCCGGGCGCGCTCGGTACCTCGCTGGAAGACATCAGTGCGGCATCCGATCAGGTGTCGATGGTCCAGTCGTCTCTTGGCGCTCGGGCGGCGCGAGTCGATCTGGAGGCGGCGCGGTTGAAGGATACCGGCGTGGACCGCGAAGAGACTCGCTCCGCGCTCGAGGACACCGACATCCCGACGGCGGTGGTCGAGTTGCAGAAGACGATGACGATACTGTCGGCGACGCAGGCCAGCTTCTCGAAGCTCTCGGCGCTGTCGCTCTTCGATTATCTTCGCTGACCGTATTTAATTGCGCAGGCGCGCATCTGGTAACCGGTTGGCTACCAAATCCGGTTAATTCTCTGGCGACGTAAGTGCCGCTGTTGGCCCTGGGGGAATTTCGAACACCATGTTTCCGGTCATCGGCATCGTCGTCCTGCTCGTCATGGTGTTCGGCGGATTCGCCTTCACCGGCGGCGCGCTCGGCCCCGTCATGGAGGCTATCCCGCACGAGATGCTGATCATCGGTGGCGCCGCCGCCGGCGCGCTGATCATCGGCAATTCGGGCAAGGAGCTGAAAGGTCTCGGCGCCGGCCTGGGCAAGGTCTTTAAGGGTCCGAAATACAAGAAGCAGGATTTTCTCGACGTCATCTTCCTCGCCAGCAGGTTGATGAAGATGCTGCGGATGGACGGGCCAATCGCTCTCGAGCCGCATGTCGAGGATCCGCAGTCTTCCGCCGTGTTCGCCGAATATCCGAAGCTCCTGAAGGACAAGGCGCTCATTAACCTCATCGCCGATACGCTGCGCCTGGTCGTGGTGTCGTCTGGTACGCTCGACGTGCATGCGGTCGAAGAGGTGATGGATCACTCGATCAAGAACCATCATCACGAGGAAGAGGCTGCGCACGGCACGCTCGCCAGTCTCGCCGACGCGCTGCCCGCGCTGGGCATCGTCGCCGCGGTGCTCGGCGTGGTGAAGACGATGGGCTCGATCGACAAGCCTCCGTCAATTCTAGGGGCGATGATCGGCTCGGCGCTGGTCGGGACGTTCATGGGCGTGCTGCTCGCCTACGGCATGGTCGCGCCGCTCGCGAACCGGCTGAAGCAGGTGCTCGATGCCGACGCCTCGATCTACGACGTGGTGAAGCAGATCATCATCGCCTCGCTACACGGTCATCCGCAGCCGCTGGTGATCGAGGCCGCGCGCTCGGGCATCGCGCACAAGAACCAGCCGGGCTTCGCCGAAGTCTTCGACGGGCTTCGTGGCAAGTAAGATGGGAGGCAAGTAACGTCATGGCGCCGCGCGCGCCCCACGGTACGAACCAGCCCCCCAAGGTCATCGTCAAGAAGATCTATATCGAGGCGCATGGCGGCCATCACGGCGGCGCGTGGAAAGTCGCGTACGCCGATTTCGTGACCGCGATGATGGCGTTCTTCCTGTTGCTGTGGATCGTCGGCGCGACCACCGAGAAGCAGCGCAAGGGCATCGCCGATTACTTCGCGCCGACCATCCTCAACACACGCTCGCTGGGCATCGGCGGCGGCGGGCTGTTCGGCGGCGAATCGATCCTCGACAAGAATCGCATCGGGCCGAAGCCAGGACAGACCAGCATGGCTCAGCTTGCGATCCCGGATGCAGGGCTCGGCGGGCCGTCGGCGGGGACGGGGCCCAAGGGTTCGCTGAAGAGCCGCGATGCGTTGACCAAGGAAGACCAGAAGAACTTCGCGGCGTTGCGCAAGCGCGTGCTGGGCCAGATCTCCGGGAACGCTAGGCTGTCGCGGCTGCAGAATCATGTCCGCTTCGTGCCGACGCAGGACGGCATGCGAATCGATCTGGTCGACGACGCGGATTATTCGATGTTCGCCCTCGGCACGACCGCGCTCGATCCGGAAGCGTCGGCCTTGATCGGCATGATCGCGGGGTCGGTGCAGGGCATGCAGAACCCGATCATGATCCGCGGCCATACCGACAGCGTGCCGTATGGCGACCCGCGTGCGATGAACAACTGGATGCTGTCTTCGGGGCGCGCCGAGGCGACGCGGCGGCGGCTGTTGTCGGGTGGTACGCCCGAGCAACGGTTCGAGCGGATCGAGGGGCGTCGCCGACCGCGAGCCGCTGATCGTAAAAGATCCTGCCGACCCGCGCAATCGCCGCGTCGCGATCACGTTGCTTTACAGGCGTGGGATCTTCGCCAAGTAACGCCGCCGCGTTCCCACGGTACGCGCAACAAAAAGGACCGGTGCCGCAAGGCGCCAGTCCTTTTTGTCGTCACTCGCTGCGTCGCTTATTCAGCGGCGGCGGCAGCGTCCGTCTTGCGCTTGCGGGTCGTCGTCTGCTGGGCAGGCGTCGAATCCGTCTTGCGCGGGCCGGGCTTGCGTCCGAGGCCGATCTTCTTCGCCATCGCACGACGGCTCTCCGAGTAGTTCTCGGCGACCATCGGGTAATCGGGCTTCAGTCCGTAGCGTTCGCGGTATTCGGCCGGCGTCATGCCGTGCGTCGCGAGGTGACGGCGCAAGGTCTTGTACGACTTGCCGTCGATCATCGAGATGATGTGATCCTTCGACGCGAGCGATTTGCGTGCCGTTACGGCAGGCGTGTATTCCGCGGCAGCTTCGACCGGAGCAGCTTCGATCGTGGTACCGAGCAACGTCGCGACGGTCTCATGCATCTTGCCGAGAAACGCGGGAACGTCATCAGCCGAACTCCGGGTATTCGGGTTGCCGAGCCATGCGATCGTCAGTTCTGTTGCCAGCTCGACGGCATTCAGGTCGGTGGTATCTTCGGCCATAGTATACTCCATTGTCCGCGGACGCCGTAACGGCGTGCGACTTTGGGTTCAACCATCTAGATACGTTTTCAGCAAATTAAATTGTAAAAATCGACATTGGAAGCGCGAACGGGTGAATATCGGTTCATTTTGACTCCTCGCAATTCAAGTTTCCGAGCATGAACAAAGCAAGCACAGTGAAGATGTCATCGGGCGCTGACGGCTGGATTCCTGTCGTCGCGGCGGTCAGACCTCGGGTGACGGTCGCGTGCGTATCGTCGGCCGCGTCGATAGCTATCGCGCAACCTGTTCGGCACGCGTCGTAGCTGCGATGCATTCTATCGAGAGAGTTTCTGCATGCTTTCAGGTCCCGACGGCACGAACCGATCCGAACGCGCGACCCGATCCTCCGGCATGGGCGGGACCGCGAAGGCGCTGTCGAAGGCCGAAGCCTATTCGGGCAGCGACTGGCTTGCCAAGCTCGGCAAGGGCAGTGCGGACGACGACGCGCCGATGCTGAGAAGCGTCGGCGATCGCCTGATGCCGCTGCGGATCGCGATCATCGCGCTGATTCCCTGGTGATGCTCCGGTCCGATCATGACCAATGTCGAGGGCGGCAATGGCGGCGACGGGAGCGCCGTACGACAGATCGGCTATCTCGCGATCCTGGCCGGCACGATCTTCGCGATCCGTCCCTCGGCGAGTCCGAAGTCGCTGGTCGCGTTCACCTGGCCGATGTTGCTGGCGCTCGCATAGTGCTGGATCAGCGTATCCTGGGCTCTCGACCCGGTTAACGCATTCCACCGTATATTCCTGACGACGCTGGTCGCGTGGATGGTGTTCAGTCTTGTCCGGCACGGCGGGGATCAACTGGACGTCGACCTGCTTCGCTATTCGCTGCTCGCCGCGATCCTGATCTCGTATCTCGTGGTCGTGATGGATCCGATGGTAGGCATTCACTTTGAGGGCGAAGAACAGGCGATGGCACTGATCGGCAACTGGCGCGGCTTCCTCGGCCACAAGAACTTCGCCGGCGCGGTGTGTGCGTTGTGCATCATCATGTTCCTGTTCGATGCGAAGCGGATCCGACCGATGATCCGCATTTTCGCGATCCTGGTGGCGGGATATTTCCTGTTCCGGTTGCAGTCGAAGACGTCGGGCGGCATGGTGGTGCTCGCCTCGGTCGGCGGCATCGTCTTCGAGACGGTCAGCATCCGCCTGCGTCGCTACATCATCCCGATCCTGATGATCGTTAGATCGGTTTTCTGGTTCCTGACCCGCGCCTATGCCGACATGGTCCAGTCCAACTTCCTCCAGCCAAAGGCATTTACGGCTGTGGCCAGATCTGGGGGGCGCTGCTGAACTATGCCGGCGACCATCCCTTGCTCGGCGCAGGCTTCGGGTCGTTCTGGACATCGAGAGCAGCCGCCCGGTGTTCGAATGCGGCCATGGCTATGTCACCAAGATCACCGTCGGCCATTCGGGGGTATATCGACCAGCTCGTGACGGTCGGTATTCCAGGCGTACTGCTGATGGTCTTCGCGATGGCGGTGTGGCCGTTGGGAAGGCTGCTCGCGAGCGCCGACGTCGCGAAGGGGCGGGGCGCGCTGATCTCGGCGATGCTGATGTTCTGCATCGGCCACAACATCACCGAGAGCGGCCTGTTCGAGCGCGACGGCATCGTCCGCACGATCTTCTTCTTCGTGGTCGCGCTCGCGCATTATTGCACGATGGACGACAAGCGGACGGCGCCGGTCAAGCAGGCGGGCGACGACGTGATGCGCGAACTCCGCCGTCGCAAGCGCAAGCATCGCCCGGTGCTTACCGCCGGCGAATGACCGGGTGACGTGCCAGGATCGCCGCCAGCCAGTGCGACAGGAACCGCGTCAGGCTTTCGCCGAGTTCGAGATGCGGATCACCGCTCATCGACGATGCTCCGTTCGTCCTGTTCGGCATGCGCGATTAGCGACCCGATCAGGATTTCTTAATAGGCGGCGGCATTCGCCTCGATCTCGTCGTCGGCGTCCGCCTGCGTCGCGCCGGGCTGTCCCGCCACCGCCCGCGCCGCGCGGATCTGCCATTCGGCCATGTCGCGCCAGGTCGCCACGTCGCGCGCGGCGATCGCCTGTTGCGCAAGGCCGATCAGGATGACGAACGCGCCCAGCACCGCGACCGCAACCGCCAGGTAACAGCCATTTGCCCAAATCGCGCGCAGCCAGAAGCCGTAGATGACCGTGACGATCACCACGATCAGCGCCACCAGGCAGATCGCATCGATCAGTCGACCGATCCGCTTGGGCCACCGCGATTGGTTGAGGCCATGGTGAAGGGGGTCGGGCACGTCGCGATCCTGTCAGAGAAGATCCGGATCGGCAAACGACCGGCGGTGCTTCGGAAGCGACGCATTCGATACCCGCGCGGCGCCGGGACGGATCGTTCAGATTTGTACAGTCGCGGACGAAACAGCGTGGGCTGCGGCGTCCCGCTCGCGATCGGTCAGCGCCAATGCCGTCGTCGCGCCGGTCTTTGCGGACAGGAACGCCGCCTCGACGACCGCCATCACCGCCAGCGCTTCGATCGGCGCGACCGGATTTTTCACCGCTCCCCGAACCGCCGCCGCGATGCCAAAGTAATAATGACGTTGATCGCCGGGTAGCGCGCGCTGTTCGCGTTGCCCGTTGGCGACGTGGATCACGAGCGGGTCGGGATCCTCGCCCCAGTTCGCGTCGCCCGGCCGCATTCCGCTTAGAAGTTGCGCCTCCTGTCGGTCGGCGCATCGCTTCGTCATGCTGCCAGCGGTTCCGTGCACGGTGAAGCGGTCGACGCCGCCCGCGACCAGCATGCTCGCCTGGAGGATCACGCGGCGCTCGCCATAGGACAGGACGACGTGCGCCCAATCGTCCGTCATTGCGCCCGGCCGCTGCGTCGCGATCGAGGCCTGCACCTGGTCCGGTAGGCCGAACAGGAGCAATGCCTGATCGACGAGATGCGGACCGAGATCGTACCAGACGCCGCTGCCCGGCCCCGACCGCTCGCGCCAGCGGTCGCGGACGTCTGGCCTGAACCGATCGAAATGCGATTCGAAATGCGTGACGTCACCGACGATACCGGCGTTGATCGCGGCACGCACGGTGAGGAAATCACTGTCCCAGCGCCGGTTGTGGAAGACGGACAGCAGCAGGCCCCGATCTTCCGCCAGTGCGACAAGCCCGCGCGCTTCGTCGAGGTCGAGCGTGAACGGCTTGTCGATCACGACATGCTTCCCCGCCGCGATCGCTGCCCTCGCGAGCGGTGCATGCGTCTCGTTCGGCGTCGCGATCACGACGAGGTCTATGTCCTTGGCCGCGATCAGCGCGTGCGGATCGGCGTGGACCACCATTCCCGGAAAGTCCGCCTGCAACTTGCGGGCATCGCTGGACGACACCGCGCGAAGTTCGAGCCCCGCGACCGATGCTATCAACGGGGCATGGAAGGTCTTGCCCGAGAACCCGTATCCGATCAGCCCGACGCGTATGGGGCCGGCTTGCTCGTCCGTCATGCTCATCGCCTCAGTCCATGCCCGCGCGGATCGCCGCCGCCGCCAGAAACGGTGCGCCCGCGACGAGCACGAGGCTGACCGCGGCGAGCAGTTTCACCGCGCCCGCGCCGCCGGCCGGGTCTAGCGATCCCGCTCCGAAAATCAGCAACGGGACCGCGAGCGGCAGCATGACGAGGCCCGTCACCGCGCCGCCGCCACGCACGCCCGCGACCAGCGCGCTCGTCGCGACCGCGAGTGCGGCAAGGCCGGGCGTACCGATCAGCAGGCCGATCTCAACGCGCAGCAGCGTGTCGGCCGACAGGTTGAGCAGGCCAGCGGCGATCACCGCGGCGAGCATCAGCGGCGGGCCGAAGCTCAGCCAGTGCGCGATCGTCTTCGCCAGCGCGACCAGCGCGAGCGACATCCCGCGGACGACGAACTGGTCGAACACCCCCGCCTCCAGATCGGGACCGACGAGGCGCTCGACCGGCAACAAGGCGGCAAGCAATGCCGCGGTCCAGATCACCCCGCCGCCGATCCGCGCGAGCAGCGCCGCGTCGGGGCCGATCGCGAACGGGAACAGCGTCGCCACCAGCAGGAAGAACGCGACCACCAATGTCGCGCCACCGCTCGACACGCTGCGGCGCAGATCGCGGCGGATCAGCGCGATCACAACGCGATTTCCTGCGCGTGGGGAATCGCCAGCGGCAGGTGCGTGGCGACCAGCGCGATTCCGCCGGTGGCGCGGTGCCCGGCGATCAGCGTTTCCAGTCGCGCGACCGACACCGTGTCGAGCCCGTTGGCGGGTTCGTCGAGCAGCCAGACCGGCGCCCCGCTGGCGGCAACGCGCGCGATCGCCGCGCGGCGGCGTTGCCCGGTCGACAGCAGGCGGACCGGAATGCCCGCGAGCGCGTCGAGATCGAGTGCGGACAGCGCTTGGGCGATCCGGGTATCGGGGGCGGGCGCATTGTCCAACGCGGCCCAGAAACGGAGCGCGTCGATGAGCGTGCGGTCCGAGTCGAGCGCACTCGCCTCGGTCAGCAACGCCTTGTCCGCGTCACAGGTTACGGCGCCTTCGAACGGCGCGAGCAGGCCGGCGGCGATGCGGATCAGGCTCGACTTGCCGATGCCGTTGGGACCGGTGACGACCGCTGCATCACCCGGCTCGAGGTCGAAAGACACACCCGAGAACAGCAACCTTCCACCCCGCACGCACGCTACGTCGCGAAACGCGAGACTCATGCGGCCCGATCTTCGGCGGAGTCTTCCAGCGCGTGCATGTCGTCGTCGCTCAGGCCGAAATGATGGCCGATCTCGTGGATCGTCACATGCGCGACGAGATCGTCGAGGCGCACCCCGGTCTCGATCCATTCCTCCAGGATCGCACGGCGGTACAGGACGATGCGGTCGGGCATCGGCGCGACGTCCATCGACGATTTCTCGCCGAGCGGACGGCCGTGGTAAAGCCCCGACAGGTCGAGCGGGTGTTCCAGCCCAAGCGCCGCCAGCGTCTCGTCGTCGGCGAATTCCTCGACCGCGAAGACGATGTCGCCGAGATGCTCCGCGAACTGCTGCGGCAACCTGGCGATCGTCGTCCGCGCGATCGCCTCGATCGTGTCGGCGTCGGGGGGCCTCTCCCGGATATTGTCGCTTGCCCGCTCATGCCGCCAGCCATACGCGTCGGCGAACTGTTGCGGCAAGGGAGAGCCCGATGATCGAAGCGCTGAACGATACCGAGCGGGCCGAGGCGCTCGATGGGCTCGACGAGTGGGATTACGACGATGCGCGCGACGCGATCACGCGGACGATCGTGTTCGCCGATTTCGTCGAGGCGTTCGGCTTCATGACGCAGGTCGCGCTGATCGCCGAGCGCGCGAACCACCACCCGGAGTGGAAGAACGTCTGGAACCGCGTGGAAATCCTGCTGACGACGCATGACGCGGGCGGGCTGTCACCGCGCGATATCGAAATGGCCGAAGCGATCGACGCGATCGTCGGCGACGCCTGAGATCTTCTGTTTGGCCCCTCCCTGAAAGGGAGGGGTTGAGGGTGGGTAGGCCGGCTTGAGCCAATTAAGGTCCGGGTATGCGGAAGCCGACCCACCCCCTGACCCCTCCCTTCCAAGGAGGGGGGATTTTCAGCCCTTCCGCATATCCCGCCGCATCCGCTTGCGCAGCGCACCCGGCATCCACCGTGCCGCGAACGCCATCCGGTGCGCGGTCTTCCCCACGAACGTGTGCACCTTGTCGCCATGCACCGCCGCCCAGGCTGCCTCCGCGACCTTGTCGACGCTGGTCAGTTCCAGCCCCGCCCCCGTCACCGTCTCGCGGATCGAGTGGTTGGTGTTCCCCGCCGCGGAATCGAGCAAAGGCGTGTCGATGAAGCTCGGCACGATCGAGCGCACCTTGATGCCGTCCGCCGCCCATTCGCCGTCGAGCGCCTCGGTGATCGCGCGCACCCCGAACTTGGTCGCGGAATAAGGCGCAAGCCCGGCCGAGCCGTAGATCGCCGATGCCGACGCGGTGTTGAGCAGGCACGATCCCGGCGTTCGCTTCAGATACGCATGGCCGATCCGCGCGCCGTTCAGCGCACCGACCAGGTTGATCGCGATCACCCGGTCGATCTCGGCGAAGTCGGTCTCCGCGAGCGGTCCGCCCGATCCGATCCCGGCATTGTTGAACAGCACGTCGAGCCGCCCGCCCGTGGTCGCGACGAACGCATTGAGCGAGGCCACCCATGCATCGCGGTCGCGCACGTCCATCTGGTAGGTGCTGACCATGCCCGCGGGCAGCAGCGCGGCGGTCTCGGCAAGCCCTGCGACGTTGACGTCGGCAAGCCCGACCCGCCAGCCTTTCCGCGCGAACAATATCGCGGTGGCGCGGCCGATCCCCGATCCGCCGCCGGTGATAAAAATGCCCCGCTGGCTCATACCCTCTCCATTTGATTTTCCGGTATGTTTCCCGCATCCTGCGCGCAGATGCCAGACAATTCCCCAGCGCTCGCTTTCGAACGCGTCACCAAACGATACGGCACGACGATCGCCGTCGACGGCGTTTCGCTGGAGGTCGCGCGCGGCAGTTTCGTCGCGCTCGTCGGCACGTCCGGTTCGGGCAAGTCGACGCTGCTGAAGACGCTCAACCGCCTGGTCGAGCCGAGCGAAGGCCACGTGACGATCGACGGGGCCGACGTCGCCGACGAGCCCGCCCCCGAACTGCGCCGCCGGATCGGCTACGTCTTCCAGAACATCGGCCTGTTCCCGCACATGACGATCGCCGAGAACATCGCGATCGGCTTGCGCATCGCCGGCCGCACGGATGAGGCGAAGGTCGGCGAACTGCTCGACCTCGTCGACCTGCCCCGCGACATTGCGAGCCGCATGCCCGACGCGCTCTCCGGCGGGCAGCGCCAGCGCGTCGGCATCGCCCGCGCGCTCGCACCCGGCGCGAAACTGCTGCTGCTCGACGAGGCGTTCGGCGCGCTCGACCCGGTCACGCGCGACGCGCTCGGCACGCGGATCCGCGAGCTCCACGACCGGCTCGGGCTGACCACCATCCTCGTCACGCACGACATGGCGGAGGCGCTGCTGCTCGCCGACCGGGTGCTGGTGATGAAGGCGGGACGCATCGTCGCCGACGCCACGCCCGCCGATCTCGTCGCCGGCAAGGGTGGGCGACGACGCGCAGGCGCTGGTGCAGGTGCCGCGTGCGCAGGCCGAACGCTTGCAGGCGCTAGTCGCATGGGGGGGTCGCATGAGCGCATTCCTCGACGCGCTCGGCCGCGTGCCGCCGCTGCTCGCCAACCACGTCCTGCTCTCCGCGGCGGCGCTGCTGCTCGGCATCGCGATCAGCCTGCCGCTCGGCATCTGGTCCGCGCGCAACGCGACCGTGGCGCGCGTGTCGCTCGGTTTCGCAAGCCTCGTCCAGACGATCCCGAGCCTCGCGCTGCTCGCCTTGTTCTATCCGCTGCTGCTCAGCCTCTCCGCGCTGGTCGGCGGCGGCATCCCCGCATTGGGCTTCCTCCCGTCGCTGATCGCGCTGACGCTGTACGCGCTGCTGCCGATCCTGCGGAATGCGGTGGCGGGGTTGCACGGCATCGATCCGGCGGTGATCCAGGCGGCGGACGCGGTCGGCATGACGCCTGCGCAGAAACTGCGGCTGGTCGAGGCACCTTTGGTCGCGCCCGTGCTGATCGCCGGTATCCGCACCGCGGCGGTCTGGACGATCGGGGCCGCGACCTTGTCGACGACGGTCGGCCAGCCGAGCCTCGGCGATATGATCTTCGCGGGATTGCAGACGCAGAACTGGGCGCTGGTGCTCGCCGGCTGCGTGTCGGCGGCGGCGCTTGCGCTGGCGGTCGACGCGCTGATCGGGGCGATCGAATACGGCATCCGCGCGCGCCGCCGCTGGCTGTGGATCGCGAGCGCGGTGGTGTTGGTCTTGGGCACCGCGGCAGCGACCGCCCCGCTGTGGCCCAAGGGCGGCGGAGACCGCACCGTGGTCGTCGGCGCGAAGAACTTCGCCGAGCAATACATCCTTGCGCGGCTGATCGGCGACCGGCTCGAACATGCCGGCTACACCGTCGAATATCGCGACGGCCTCGGCTCGGCGGTCGTGTTCGGCGCGCTCTCCGGTGGCGATATCGACGTTTATGTCGATTATGCCGGGACGATCTGGGCGAACGAGATGAAGCGCAACGACGTCCCCGAACGCCCGGCGATGGTCGCCGCGATCGCCGACTGGGCGAGGCGCGAGCATCATGTCGGCCTGATTGGGTCGCTCGGGTTCGAGAACGCCTACGCCTTCGCGATGAAGGGCGACGCGGCGAAGGCCAAGAGCATCGCCAGCCTCGACGATCTGGTGAAGGCCGCTCCCGGCATGACGCTAGGCAGCGATCTCGAATTCCTCGAACGTCCCGAATGGGCCGCGGTGAAGCGCTCCTATCCGCTCCGCTTTGCCAAGACGACGCCGTACAGCCCGACCTTCATGTACCGCGCGCTGGAGAGCGGCAATGTCGATGTCATTTCCGCCTTCTCGTCGGATGGCCGGATCGCTGCGGATGGGCTTACCGTGCTGACCGACCCGCGGCGTGCGATCCCGGGCTACGACGCGATCCTGATGGTCGCGCCGAAGCGGGCAGGGGACGCGAAGTTCCTCGCCGCGCTAAAGCCGATGGTCGGCCGCATCCCGGTCGAGGCGATGCGTGCCGCGAACTACCGGGTCGACCGCGATACCGACAAGGAAACGCCGGAGATCGCAGCAAAATGGCTCGCCGCGAAGACCGGGCTTTAGGAATAGGCGCGGTAGAAGAACACGATCGTCGTCGCGATCGTCACCAGCAGCGTCCACACGCGGATCACCTGCGGCGACAACAACAGCCCGAGTTTCGCGCCGAAATGCCCGCCGACGATCCCGCCGATCAGCATCGGCACGCATAGCGCCCACACCACCATCCCGGTCGCGATGAAGATGATCGTCGCGGCGAGATTCGCGACCGCCAGCATCAGCGTCCGCGGCGGCGCGAGCGTTGCCGGAGTCGCGCCCGACAGCAGCCCCCCACGCAGCCGTCAGCATCAGCCCGACGCCGCCACCGAAATAGCCACCATAGACCCCCAGCAGCGCCTGCACCGCGACCAGCGACTTCGGCCCGATCTCGACCCGCGACCGGAGCCACAGCGATGCGCGCGTGCCGAACGCGATCGCCAGCGTCGCGAACAGCAGCAGCCACGGCACGATCAGGTCGAACGCGCGCGCCGACGTCGCCACCAGCAACAGGCTGCCGACCAGCCCGCCGACGAAGGTGATCCCCGCCATCGTCTTCATGCTGACGCCGGAGATCGGCTGGAGCCCATGGCGATACGCCCAAGCGCTCGCCATCGCGCCCGGCTGGAGCGAGACGTTGCTGGTCGCGTTCGCAAACGTCGACGGCACGCCGAGCCCGATCAGCGTCGGCATCGTCGCGAAGCTGCCGCCGCCCGCCAACGCATTCATAGCACCGCCGAGAACACCAGCCCCTGCCGCCAGCGCGACCGCAGTCCACTCAAGCAAAAGCGTCGGACTCGGCGGCGGCCTCGCGATCGATCTGCGCGCGGCTCTTCTTCTCCGACGCGGTCTTCAGCTGGCCGCACGCCGCATCGATGTCGCGCCCGCGCGGCGTCCGCACCGGCGCCGAGATGCCCGCGCCGAACACGATGCTGGAGAACGACTTGATCCGCTCGGGCGTCGAGCACTCGTATTGCGCACCCGGCCACGGATTGAACGGAATGAGGTTCACCTTCGCCGGCAGCTCGTACTTCCGCAGCAGCCGCACGAGTTCGCGCGCGTCGTCGTCGGAGTCGTTCTTGTCCTTCAGCATCACATATTCGAACGTGATGCGGCGCGCGTTGTTCGTGCCCGGATAGTCCGCGCAGGCCTGAAGCAACTCTTCGATGCCGTACTTCCGGTTGAGCGGCACGATCTCGTCGCGCACTTCCTTGGTCACCGCATGCAGCGACACCGCCAGGTTCACCCCGATCTCCGCCCCCGCGCGCGCCATCATCGGCACCACGCCCGACGTCGACAACGTGATCCGCCGCCGGCTGAGCGCGATGCCCGCGCCGTCCATCACCAGCTTCAACGCATCGCGGACGTTCTCGAAATTATATAGCGGCTCGCCCATCCCCATCATCACGATGTTGGTGAGCATCCGGCCCTCAGGCTGGCTCGGCCATTCGCCCAGCGAATCGCGTGCGAGCATCACCTGGCCGACGATCTCGGCGGGCGTCAAATTGCGCACCAGTCGCATCGTCCCTGTGTGGCAGAAGGTGCAGTTCAGCGTGCAGCCGACCTGGCTCGACACGCACAACGTGCCGCGATCCGCGTCGGGGATGAACACCATCTCGTAATCCTGCGCATCGTCCGACCGCAGCAGCCACTTTCGCGTCCCGTCGGTCGACACTTGAGCCTCGACCACGTTGGGCCGGCTGATCACGAAGCGCTGCTCGAGCCACGGGTGCATCGTCTTCGAGATGTCGGTCATCGCCGAAAACTCGGTCGCACCCCGATTATAGATCCAGTGCCACAGCTGTTTCGCGCGCAGCTTGGCCTGCTTCTCCTCGAGCTGCGACGTCTCCAGCGCCATCCGCAGATCGGCGAGCGACAGCCCGAGCAGGTCGATCCGCCCATCGCTGCGCGGCACGAAGCTGCGGGGAACGGGCACGGGATCGATGTGCCCCGGAATGGGCATGAGGTTCGCGGCGGTCTGCATGCGCGAGCCCGTAGCGGAATTTTCGTGATTTTTCTACTGGCTGCTGGACGAGGGATGGAGACCGTCCGTTTGATCCCGGCCTTCACCAGCAAGAACACCACCCCGGCGAAGGCCGGGGGCCCAATTGGGGGACGAAGATAATGATGGTCAGTCCGTCGTTACGACCACCTTCCCAATTGGGCCCCGGCCTTCGCCGGAGTGGTGCCGGTGGGCGGGGCTCGCCCGAAGTTTCACCCCCCCGCTGCACGCCAACACAGCCGCATCAACCGCCGTCGCCGCGCCCGACAGCGCATACACATCGACGAACGGCCGCCCACCAACACCAACCGCCTCGACACTCATGCTCCGCCCAGACCGCATCGCCGCGACGATCGCGCGATCGCTAGGCGCATCCCCAGCCCAAGCATCCAGCCCGTTCGCCACCAAAGCGAATCGCCGCTCGCCGATCGTCAGCGTCACCCCCCGCCGACCGATCCCGCTCGCGACTGAGCCGCACATACAAGGACGCGCGCAAACCCCGCTTCGGCCACGTCGCAACGCTGGCAAACCCGGACGCACGCCCCCCGCCATCACCGGCCGCGCAATCGCGTAACACCGCGCCGGGCTAGCATCGCGGAACGCACCCCACCCTTGGTAGATGCCGATCGTGTCACGCGCCGCCGCGGGTACACCAACCGCAAACAACCCCGCCGCCAGAACCAAACGCCACACAACTCCCCTCCCTGGAAGGGAGGAGCAGGGGGTGGGTCGGCCAGCTTGAGCCTCAACGGTTCGACCATGCGGAAGCCGACCCACCCCCACCCCCTCCCTTCCAGGGAGGGGGGCAGAAGTTGCGAACCCCGATGTGAGACCTTCGACCCAGGCAAATTTCACGCCGGAGCGAACCCCGTACCAAGATGCGGCACCGTCGCGCGTCCATTCTCCACCAGCGTGACCGACCCCTGCGGCAACCCCTTCGCAACCGGCGCGCCCAGCAGCGGATCAATCGCCGCACCGGTCATCACGCCGAGCATCACCCGACTCGAAATCCCGTGCATGATCACCAGCCGATCGCCCGGATCCTCCGCCGTATCGGCCAGCCACCCGCCGACTCGTGCCGCGATCTCTCCATAGGTCTCGCCATCGGGCGCAGGCTTCAGCGTGCCCCCCGGCAGCATCACCGGCCCGACCTCGTCGACGACGTCCGCATAATAGCGCCCGCCCCACGACCCCATGTCGATCTCGACCAACCGCGGATCGGTCCGCGCATCATGCCAGTCCAGCTCGAGATGCTCGCAGATCACCGCCAGCGTTTGCAAAGCCCGCCCGGTCGGCGACGCCCACAACGTCAGCGCCGGCTTCGCTCCGAGCAAGCCCCGCAACGCCCGCCCAAGCTCGTCCGCCTGCGCGAACCCAGCGCGCGTCAACGGCGTATGCGCGGCATCCCCCTGCAACCGGTGCGCCGCATTGAACACGGTTTCGCCGTGCCGCGCGACGAGATCGCGACCTCTGCGAAGGGCCGGACTATCGCTTGATCGGGCGTCCGCTTCACCCTGCCGTTGGCTTGGAATCATGGCCCGCGTTTCAACCCCCTGTGGCGCAAAAGCAACGGATTTCCGCGTTTATCTGGGGTTCATGCAACGCCCGCGCGGTTGGTCCATTGGAGCGGTCCACCCCGCGTTTTGGGGTGACCAGATAGTATGGAGTAACCCCAATGCGTACGCTTATCGCCGTCTCGCTGCTCGCCATCACCGCAGTGGCCGCCCCCGCCCTCGCGCAGACCAACCCGACCTTCACCGGCCCCCGCGTCGAGGCCACGCTCGGCTACGATCACACCGGCGCCGGCAGCAGCGTGTCCAACAACAACGGGCGCGACGACCAGAAGATCGACGGCCTGCTGTACGGCGGCGGCATCGGCTACGATATCGCGACATCGGATAACATCGTGCTCGGCGCCGAAGCCGAACTGACCGGCTCGACCGCGAAGAGCGATCGCAACGACTACACCAGCGACTTCGGCTATGGCCGCGTCAAGCAGGGCCGCGACATCTATGTCGGCGCGCGCGCAGGTTATGTCGTCGCACCGACGACGATGCTGTACGTCAAGGGCGGCTACACCAACTCGAAGCTCAAGGTGCTCGCGGGCGATACCAGCCAGACCACCGATACGAACTTCAAGCTCGGCGGCTGGCGCGTCGGTGCTGGCGCCGAGCACGCGATGGGCCCGAACAGCTATGCCAAGCTCGAATATCGCTATTCGAACTATGAGCGCGGCAACATCGACTATGCGACCGGCGGCACCAGCAGCCGCTTCGACGTCGATACCGACCGCCATCAGGTCATGGCGAGCTACGGCTTCCGCTTCTGATCGCTTTAACGCGACGTTTACCGTGATCAAAGAAGGGTCGGGGCGCTTGCTCCGACCCTTTGTTGTTGGGTAAGCCATCTGCGGATTGCCCCCCAGCCCCGAGTCCGGCTGCGGTGGCGGGGGGAATTACGATGAAGGCGACGATCGAACGCGCAACGCTCCTCAAGGGGGCTGAGCCATGTCCAGTCCGTGGTGGAGCGGCGCAACACCATCCCCATCCTGTCGAACGTGCTGATCGAGGCGACCGCCGAGGGCACGCTCAAGCTGATGGCGACCGACCTTGATCTCCAGATCAACGAATCGATCGCGGCGGCGGTGGACCAGCCCGGCGCGACCACCGTGTCCGCGCACACGCTGTTCGACATCGCACGCAAGCTGCCCGAGGGCTCGCAGGTCCAGCTCGCCGCGTCGGAAGGCCGGATGAGCATCGTCGCGGGCCGCGCCCGCTTCTCGCTCGGGACGCTGCCGCGCGACGATTTCCCGGTGATCGCCGAGGGCGAGCTGCCAACGCAGTTCGAACTGCCTGCCGAGACTCTCAAGCAGATCATCGACAAGACGCGCTTCGCGATCTCGACCGAAGAGACGCGCTATTACCTCAACGGCATTTTTCTCCACGTGGCCGATGGCGACAGCTCGAACCCGGTGCTGAAGGCCGCGGCGACCGACGGCCACCGCCTCGCGCGCGTCACGTTGCCGCGTCCCGAGGGTGCCGAATCGATGCCCGACGTGATCGTGCCGCGCAAATGCATCGGTGAGCTCCGCAAGCTGCTCGACGAGGTCGACGGCTCGGTCGGCGTCTCGCTGTCGCCGACCAAGATCCGCTTCGACCTCGGCCAGGCGATCCTGACCTCGAAGCTGATCGACGGCACCTTCCCGGATTACAGTCGCGTGATCCCGACCGGCAACGACAAGATCCTCAAGATCGACCCCAAGAGCTTCATGGAAGGCGTCGATCGCGTCTCCACGATCGCGACGGAGAAGACGCGGGCGGTGAAGATGGCGCTCGACCGCGACAAGATCACGCTGTCGGTCACATCGCCCGAAAACGGCACCGCGGCGGAGGAAGTCCCCGGCGATTACGTAGCGCTCCCGTTCGAGATCGGCTTCAACAGCCGCTATCTGATGGATATCCTCGCGCAGATCGACGGCGACATGGTCGAGGTCCACCTCGCCGACGCCGCCGCCCCGACGCTGATCCGTGAGAACGACAAGTCGCCTGCGCTGTACGTGCTGATGCCGATGCGGGTGTGATTCGGTCTGCCTGTCGCGCCGTGGTATGGCGGCGCGACAGGCAGGAGCCGGATCATGGACTCGATCAACATCGCGGATCTGAAAGACGAACTGGGCACGCTCATCGACCGGCTCGAAGCTGGCAAAGCCGTGCAGATCACGCGCGACGGCCAGCCCTTCGCTGGCGTGACGCCCGAGGCCCCGCCGCTCCCGCGCCGCAAGCCTATTGATGTCGACGCGCTCGAAGCGCTGGCGAAGTCGCTGCCATACGATCCGACATCTGCACGTGACCTAGTCCGGCAGATGCGTGACGAATCACGGTATTGACCCTCTACTGCGACACGGCGGTGATGTTGTCGGCCTTCGCCGCCGAGGCGCAAAGCGAGGACGTACGCGCGTGGCTATCGCGACGGTCTGATACTCTGGCGGTCAGCCATTGGGTCGCAACCGAGTTTTCCGGTGCGCTTGCAATGAAACGGCGATTGGGCGTCATCGACACCGTTGGCTGGACCGGTGTGATGAAGGCGTGGCAACGGTTTTGCGCCGGGGAACTTCACGTGGAGTCAGTCACCGAAGCCGATTTTGCGTTGGCGGCAACGTTGCTCGATCGCGGTGATCTGAAGCTGCGCTCCGGAGACGCCCTTCACCTTTCGATCGTCGTTGCGCGCGGTTGGTCCTTAGCGACGCTCGATCACGACCTTGCGCACGCCGCCACGCAAATGCGCGTGGAAGTAGATACCGTCCTCGATTGACTCCTCGCCCGCTGCTCAATACTAACAGTGATGTCAGTAAGGAGTCGACTCGATGGCGAAGCTTCCTCCGTTTCCCGGTACGACCGGCCGTCGCGATTGGCGTACGGCGTTCGATGCGATCAAGAAATTGCTCGCGAACGGCGACGACACGACGCAGGTGTTCCGGATCATGCGCGCGCTCAACGTCGGCAATGCGCCGATGAATTACGCACGGCTGATCGCTTCCGAGCAGGGCGGGCGGATCGCCTATGACCGCGTTGAACTGGCGCAGCGTTTCTCCGACCCCGCGTTCGTCGCGAGCTTCGCGCCCGGCACGGTCGGGGCGGCGTATCGCAATTTTCTCGAGACGACGGGCTATTCCGCCGACGGGCTGGTCGAGGTCTCACGGCTGGTGCCGTCCGAGGATGATCTGGCGCACCCTTACGCGTGGTTCGGCCGGCGGGTGCGCGACACGCACGATATCTGGCATGTGCTGACCGGCTACAAGGCGGACGAAAGCATGGGCGAAGCGGCGCTCGTCGCGTTCAGCTACGCGCAGGTCGGCGGGCTCGGCTGGGCGCTGATCGGCTCGGCGGCGGCGCTGAAGAGCATGCGAGTCACCGGCAGCAAGCTGTTCGCGGAGGCGGTCTGGGAAGGCTATCGCAACGGGCGGAAGGCGAAGTGGGTGTCGGGCGAGGATTATCTCGAACTGCTCCACGAACCGCTGGAGGCCGCGCGCGAACGGCTCGGGATCGTCACGCCTGTCGCGTATTTGCGGGCGCAGCGCGAATTGGGACCGGCGCTCGCGTCGTATCTTAGCACGCAGAAGGCGACGACCGCGGCGGCCGCACCCGCAGTCCTGCCGGAGCGGGTCGCCGCCTGACGCGCTGCTCGCTAGTGGACCGGGCGTGTCGCTGGCGCAGATTGGTCCCTTACTCCGTTCGTGCCTAGCGAAGTCGAAGCACCGGAGCTTGAACCGCGCCTTCGACTTCGCTCAGGGCGAACGGAAAAGGGCGATGCAATCGGCTCCGAAAGTCCTCTAAGGCCGAAGCAATGCTCTCGCGCCTCGTCCTTACCGATTTCCGCAATCATGCCGACCTGACGCTGACGCCGGGACCAGGGTTCGTCGTGCTGACCGGCGAGAACGGCGCGGGCAAGACGAATATCCTCGAAGCGGTGTCGCTGCTCGCGCCCGGCCGCGGGCTGCGGAGAGCCGCACTCGGCGAGATGGCGCGGCAAGGCGGGGCAGGGGGCTTCGGCGTAGCAGCCACGCTGTTCCCCTCCCGTTTGCGGGAGGGGGCTAGGGAGGGCGCGACGTACGTACTGGCGTCCGCTCCCGAGGAAAGCGCGCCCCCTCCCCGACCCCTCCCGCAAGCGGAAGGGGAGTTAGAAGCGCAGGGGCAGATACAGACTCCAGGTGAAGTCGACGTCGCCACCGGCACGCTCGCCTCAGCCCCGGAACGTCGCATCGTCCGCATCCAGGGCGCCACCACCACCGCCAACGCACTCGCCGAGTGGCTCACGATCCTGTGGCTCACCCCGGCGATGGATCGCCTCTTCGTCGCCCCCCGCCGGCGAACGCCGCGGCTTCCTCGACCGCCTCACGCTAGCGCTCGCCCCGAGTCACGCGCACCACGCCGCCCGCTACGACGCGGCGATGCGCGCGCGAAACCGCCTGCTCGCCGACGAAGGCCGTCCCGACGGCGACTGGCTCTCTGCGCTCGAAGCGCAGATGGCCGAGCACGGCGCCGCCGTCGATGCGGCACGGCGCGAGACAGTCGCCCTGCTCGGGACGAGGCTTGCGCATCAGGACGACGGCCCGTTCCCCCGCGCCGGTCTCACGCTCGAAGGCTGGGCCGGCGACACCACGCGCCTGCAAGCCGACCTCGCCCAGGGCCGCGCTCGCGACGCCGCTGCCGGGCGCACGCTCAGCGGCCCCCCACCGCGTCGACCTCATCGTCACGCACCTCGACAAGGACCGCGCCGCGTCACTCGCCTCGACCGGCGAGCAGAAGGCGCTCCTGCTCGGTATCGTCCTCGCCCACGCCGACCTCGTCGCCGAACGCACCGGCCAGCCCCCCGTCCTGCTCCTCGACGAGGTCGCAGCGCACCTCGATCCGGCACGCCGCGCGGCGCTGTTCGCACGGCTCGCAGGCCGCGGCCAAGTGTGGATGACGGGCACCGAAGACGCGCTGTTCGATGCGATTGGCGCCCAGGCAACGCGGATCGCGGTCGGGCGTTAGGCTGAACGCGCGCTGTCGAGCAGGCTCACCGCGCATTCAAGCGGGCGCGGGCAAAGCTCCGTCCATCGAAGACACGGAGAGATCATGATGACCCGGAATTTCACGCGCGCAGCCCTTGGCGTCCTGATGGTCGCAGCGACCACCGCCCCCGTTTTCGCGCAAGCGCGAGACGACGGACGTCCCGAGGGGCGTTACGACATGAGCCGCGCGCCCTGGTTGCGCCCCGGCTACCGCCTCGAAGGCGCCGGCGTGCCGGTGCTCTACCCCGAACTGCGCAATACGCGGCGCGGCATCGCATTCGTGATGCCGAACTTCGACGCGAACGGCGATGGCCGGATCAGCCCGCGAGAGGCCGACGACGCCAACCGCGAATTTGCGCGGATCGCAGGCCCCCGCCGCGACCGCTTCGACTGGGATGCGTATGGCCGTGACCCGCGTGGCTATCGCGGCGACCGCGGCGGCGGCACCACGGTGGTCGAGACCACCACGACCTGGGATCGCGGCGCGATGCGCAACTACGGCTTCCGCCAGACCCCGCGCGGCGCGACGCTGACGCTGCAGGAGGACGTGCTGTTCCGCACCGATAGCGACGTGCTGCGTCCCGGCGCGATCGAGAAGCTGCGTCCGCTCGCCCGCTATCTGCGCGGCAACCCCGGCGTCCGCGTGGCGATCGACGGCTTCACGGACTCACGCGGCACCGATGCGCATAACCAGGACTTGTCCGAGCGCCGCGCGGCGAGCGTCCGCCAGGCGTTCGACGACATGGACGTCGTCCGCGCCCGCTTCAGCGTCGTCGGCCACGGCGAGCACGACCCGGTCGCCACGAATGCAACGCCGGCCGGGATGCGTCTCAACCGCCGCGTCGAAGTGACCCTACTAGGCCAGCGCGCCGACCGCTTCTGAAGCCGGTCTCCCTCGCCCCTCCGGGGGAGAGGGAAGGGGCCCGCCGCGCTTGCGGTGGGAAGGGAGAGGGGAGTGGGGCTCGCAAGGCTGATCCCAACTCCCCCTCACCCTTCCGTCGCCTACGGCTCCTCCCCTCCCTCTCCCCAGAGGGAGAGGGACATGTCTGACGCGTCGTTGATGAGCACCACCCCGGCGAAGGCCGGGGCCCAGTTGGGGGACGGTGCTAACTGAGCGCGGCACGTCGTTACTGCAACCTTTCCAACTGGGCCCCGGCCTCCGCCGGGGTGGCAGCTATGCCGCAGGTGGCTCGCCTGACCGCTGTCCTACACAGCCCACCTCTGTCACCATCCCCGCATGGCGATCCCAACCCTCTCGAAACCAGCCCGCCCGACCCTCGAAGTGCACACTCGCCGCAAAACGCTCCCAGCGTCTGCACTTCCTGCACTTCCGGCGCGGCACGCCTCACCCCTACAGGCCATTTCGCTTCCGTTTCGGCCCTCGAATGCCTATATACTCGGCATGGCATCCAACCCCGAAACCAACAATCCCAACCTCCCGAACATGGGCGACTATGGCGCGGACTCGATCAAGGTCCTGAAGGGCCTCGATGCGGTCCGCAAACGCCCCGGCATGTACATCGGCGACACCGACGACGGGTCCGGCCTCCACCACATGGTATTCGAGGTCAGCGACAACGCGATCGACGAGGCGCTCGCCGGGCATTGCGACCGGATCGACATCGTCCTCAACGCGGACGGATCGGTCAGTGTCACCGACAACGGTCGTGGTATTCCGACCGGCATCCACACCGAGGAAGGCGTGTCCGCAGCCGAGGTCATCATGACCCAGCTCCACGCCGGCGGTAAGTTCGAGAACACCAACGACGAAAACGCGTACAAGGTCTCGGGCGGCCTGCACGGCGTCGGCGTCTCGGTCGTCAACGCGCTCAGCGAATGGCTCGACCTGACGATCTGGCGCAACGGCGAGGAGCACTACATGCGCTTCGCGTTCGGCGACGCGGTCGCGCCGCTGAAGGTCGTCGGCCCCGCCACCGAAGGCCAGAAGGGGACGCGCGTCACCTTCTTCCCGTCGCCCGCCACCTTCAAGATCACGGACTTCGACTTCGACAAGCTCGAACATCGTTACCGTGAGCTCGCCTTCCTCAATTCGGGCGTCCGCCTGTTCCTCTCCGACGCGCGGCACGAGGAGATGAAGACCGTCGAGCTCTATTACGAGGGCGGGATCGCCGCGTTCGTGAAGTATCTCGATCGCGCCAAGGTGCCGTTGATGCCCGAGCCGGTCGCGATCAGCGGCACGCGCGACGACGTCACGATGGACGTCGCGCTGCAGTGGAATGATTCTTACTACGAGAACGTCCTCGCCTTCACGAACAACATCCCGCAGCGCGACGGCGGCACGCACATGGCCGCATTCCGCGCCGCGCTGACGCGTACGCTCAACAACTACGCCGAGAAATCGGGCATGTTGAAGAAGGAAAAGGTCCAGCTCACCGGCGAGGACATGCGCGAAGGCCTGACCGCGATCGTCTCGGTCAAGCTGCCCGATCCGAAGTTCAGCAGCCAGACCAAGGACAAGCTCGTCTCGTCCGAAGTCCGCCAGCCCTTGGAAAGCCTGATGGCCGACAAGATGGCCGAGTGGCTGGAAGAGAACCCCGCGCACGGGAAAGCGATCGTCGCCAAGATCATCGACGCCGCCGCCGCGCGCGAGGCCGCCAAGCGTGCGCGCGAACTGACGCGTCGCAAGGGCGTGATGGACATCGCCTCGCTGCCCGGCAAGCTCGCCGACTGCCAGGAGCGCGATCCCGCCAAGTCCGAACTGTTCCTGGTCGAGGGTGACTCGGCAGGCGGCTCGGCCAAGCAGGGCCGTGACCGCCACTTCCAGGCGATCCTCCCGTTGCGCGGCAAGATCCTCAACACCGAGCGCGCGCGCGAGGACCGCATGCTGTCGAGCCGCGAGATCGGTACGCTCATCACCGCGATGGGCACCGGCATCCGCGACGACTTCAACGCGGACAAGCTGCGCTACCACAAGATCGTCATCATGACCGACGCAGACGTCGACGGCGCGCACATCCGCACGTTGTTGCTGACGCTGTTCTACCGTCACATGCCGAAGATCATCGAGGGCGGCTATCTCTACATCGCGCAGCCGCCGCTCTACAAAGCGACCAAGGGCCGGTCCGAGGTGTACCTCAAGGACGACGCGGCGCTCGACGAATATCTCGTCGATGCAGGCGTCAATACGATGGTGCTCGACGGCCCCGGCGGCGGTCGTTCGGGCCGCGATCTGAAGGATCTGGTCGATCACGCGCGCCGGATGCGGACGCTGATGCGCTACGTCCCCAAGCGCTACGATGCCGGGATGATCGAGGCACTAGCCCTCGGCGGCGTGTTCGATCCCGAGGCGTCAGTCGAGGACCGGACATCGCGTCTGGAAGTCGTCACCCGTCGTCTCGAACTCGACGACGGCGATGCGCGCTGGACCGCGGTGCTGACCGAGGACGGCGGTATCCACTTCCAGCGCGCATGGCGCGGGGTCACCGACCATCACATCATCGAGGCCAGCTTCCTGGTGTCGGCCGAGGCGCGCAAACTGCACGCGCTGTCGGGCGAGCATGCCGAGAGCTATGCCCACACCTCGAACCTCGTTCCCGCCAGCAAGGCAGCGGCGACCGAAGAGCCCGAGGCTGAAGAGGGTGCGGAACCTGGCGCCGGTGTGATCGGCTCGGTCACTGCCGTTGTCGCACGCGGCTCGACGCAGGTCTCGCGCCCGAGCCACCTGCTCGACGCGATCCTGACCGCTGGGCGCAAGGGGCTCGCGATCCAGCGCTACAAAGGTCTCGGCGAGATGAACGCGGAGCAGCTTTGGGAAACCACGCTCGATCCGTCGGTCCGCTCGATGCTTCGCGTAACCGCGGTCAACGCCGAGAGCGCGAACGAGATCTTCACGCAGCTGATGGGCGAAGTCGTCGAACCCCGCCGCGAGTTCATCCAGGACAATGCGCTCAACGTCGCCAACCTCGACGTCTGAGCCGTTGCAATAAAGGTCCATCGTTTTTTCAGTTCGAATCGTGTGCTCGCAGTGGGGCCTAGTCCACCGCCAGATGTGGCTGACGAAGTCCGGGCGCTCGACGCGCGTGTCGTGAGCTAGTTCGATACGAGCCGGTCAGACCGCCATGCCATTCGTTTCGACATGGGCAGCGATATCGCCGGCGGTCGTCCACCAGATACGTGGGTCGTCCGCTTCCCGAAGCTCCGTCAGGACGCGAGCGAGTGCCGGAACGCGGTGTGCCTGCCCCATGATGAAGGGGTGGAGCGCGATACCAAGGACGAGCGGCCGTCGGTCGCATTCGGACAACAGCTGTTCCACGCCTGCGCGTATCATCGCCGCGAACGTCTCTGCCTCCTGGTGGCGCTCGATGATCGCGGGGAGGTCATTGATCTCCTGGGAGTAAGGAACGGAGAGAAGCCCGCCATATTTGGTCGACAGTCGGGTGGGCTGATCATCGTGCGCCCAATCGAGCACGTAGCGATAGCCGTTCTTGGCCAACAGATCCGGCGTGTTTTGGCTTTCCGAAATCCAAGGCCCCAGCCAGCCGGACGGCCGTATGCCGAGTGTCGCCAGCTTCTCGGTAACGTCTGCGATCAAGCTATCCTCGCGCAGGCCGAACATGTTCCCCTGCGCCTTCGCGTTGCTGCTGCTGCCGTGTGCCGCAATCTCGTCGCCACGATCCCGGCATGCTTCCGCCAGGCCAGGGCAACGCTCGAGCACGTCAGCGTTCAGGAGTGCGGTGGTCCGCAGCTGCAATCGATCAAAGAGATCGAAAAGCCGCCATGCCCCAACGCGATTGCCGTAGTCGCGCCATGCGTAGTTCATCACGTCGGGTTCGGTCTGTGACGGCGCTAACTTCGGCCCCAAACCGCCACCGAAGTCGAAGACCTCATAATTTACGCCGAGATAGATTGCGAGGCGACGTCCGTCCGGCCAGTCGTAGTCCGACCGGTCGGTGATGGGGCGGTAGTCATAGCGGTCATGGTTCGAGTTGCTCATGGCGGTGCAACGCACAGACTAGCGAATGGCATCGCTGCTATCTCACGCTGCGTCGATTTCTGGGAAATACTCTGCCGTTGGCACGCTATGTCGATTGGTCGGTGACGACGCCGATATTGTTGGCGGGGTTGGTGTTGCTGGCTTTTCAAGAGCACGGGAAAACGGGTGAAGTTGGCGGGTATCTGACATCGGTCATTGTCCTCGATGTCCTGATGATCGTCACCGGTCTGATATTCGGTCGGGTTCCTGATGCTGCACGCGGTGCCACCGACGAAAGAGCGTCGTGATCGCCTGCAATGCGTCACTACCACGCGTACCTCCGTGCCACCGCGCCAGTCCTCGTTGCGGCCGTGATGCTGGTGGGGATCGTGGGCGGGCTGCTGCTGCGGTGGGACCCCCTCAGGCGTTCGCGCGCAATTTGCCGGCATCGCGGCACTGGCGATGCCGCATCTGCTTGTGACGCCGTATTTCGAGCAGGTTGCGCGACAATCGGGGATTATGCCCAAGCCTCAAGCACGCCAGAGCTTTCTATAGGCCGTGTCGAATGTCGTCAGGTCATCAGGATCCGCCATCGTCGTCGCCACCCGCTTTGCGTGGCGGTGCGCCCAGCTTTCGATCGCGGCATGTGAACCAGGCAGGTTCGCGTGCAGCGCCGCCAGCGTCGCGGTCAGCCGCAGCGATACTTCGATCTCCTGAACGCCTTCGCGCAGGATCGGCCCGAACGCATCGGTCAGCATGTCGTCCATCGTCGGTCTGCCGATGTGAACGGGATAGGTTTCGACCTCGTCATCGACGCTTGCTGAGCCCGGCCGGAGCGTCAGGAACACACGAAGCAAGGCGTTGAGGACCTCGATACCCGTACCCGGATCGTTGGTCGCCGGGGCCAGCGCGCGGCTCGCGATCTCGGACAACGCGATCAAGCCCAGCCGCGGGTCCTGATCGAACGAGCGATGTCGCTCGATCGTGAAGGTCTTCACCAGCGCGGTACGGACAGCGTCGTTCGCCTCGCCCTTGACCTGCAGGAGCGTACGCGCGGGGTGCATCATCGTGCCGGGCAGGACCTCGACATATACCGTCAGATCGTGGCGGTCGGCGATGGTGCCGAGCGCGGCGACGTCGATATGCGTGATATAGCCGGTCTGCGGCGCACTCAGCGCCACGGCGACGGCGGGGATGGCGACAGGAGCCCGCCCACCGAGATACGGATGCGCGGCGAAATCCAGCATGGCCTCGGTCGCAGCCTCCTCGACGCGGTCGATCACGTCGGCCATCCGTCCGAAGGCCGTGATATGCCCGATCCAGCGCAACAAGGTGCCGACCACCAGCAGGATGATCAGCACCGTCGCCGCGAACAGGATGATCCGGCCGTCATGGCCGTAGGCGCTGGTGTTCAGCCCGACGATACCCACCATCGAAAAGACGAAGGCGCCAAGGAACGTCGACAGCGCGTTTTGCGAAGTCGGATCGCTCACCATCAGCTGGGTCGCCCGCGGTGTCGCGAGCTGCGTCGCCGAGGAATAGGCGCTGACCATCGCGGTCAGGGAAAAGGTCGTGACCGCCAGCATGCTGGAGGCCATGATCTGAAGGATCGTACCAACCGATCTCTGTCCGATATCCGCGTCGAACGTGTAGGGTAGATACGGCGTGACGAGCCCGGCGATGATCGCCAGCGCGACGCTGAGCAGGCTGATGATGGCCGCGCGGAACCAGATTTGCCGGATGATCCGCTTCAGGATCCACGACCATTGCCTCATGCTGCGTCCCTCAAACGGTCGTTATCCACGATCATTATGACCACAACGGCTTGGCAATCCAGCGGCTACGATCGAACTGGCCGCAGATCATCACGATTGCCGTGGCCAGCGGCACCGCGATTAGTGCTCCGGCGATACCCCAGACCCAGCTCGAGCCTCATCATCCACGACCATGGAGACGATGCGACGCCGGTGAGGATGCCGGTCGCGAGCATGGGGCGGAGCATAAAGCGCGGACCTAGCGACTGACCTCGAAGAGGAACCATGCACGGCGTTCCGCCTCGTCGGTCCAAGTATCGATCAGGCCGGACGTCGCATTGTCTCTGGCGACGTCCGCGACGTCCTTGGCACGGCGAAGCGACTCGACCAGAAGAAGATTGTCGGCACGGAGTTCGCTCAGCATGTCCTGCGGCGTCACGAACTCGGCATCATTGTCCGTTATAGTCTGATGCCGCGCGATATCGCCGATCGACCGGATGGTCGTGTTGCCGGTCTTTCGGGCGCGCTCGGCAATCGCGTCGGTGACAGCGAGAATCTATGCGGCCTGCTCATCGAGAAGCAGGTGATAGTCTCTGAAATAAGGTCCGGAGACGTGCCAGTGGAAGTTCTTCGTCTTCAGGTAAATTGCATAGCTGTCAGCCAATATGATCTTCAGGGCGTCGGCGACAGTCATGGTCGCACATTCGTCGAGATCGGACGGTGTCGGATTGGCGGCAACATGGGCGTTCGTCATCGGTCGGTTTCCTCAATCGTGACTCGCGCGGTAGCCGGCACCGGTTTTCCGCAAGTAGCACTGAAGGAGGATGAGTTGATCGCCGGACGATGTCCAATGACCACAGGCTATAGTTTCGATGACTACGAACAAAGCGGATCCGGCAGTCGACTAAACCAAGTCTGGGCTGCACGTCCGCAATCACTAGCCGCCGTAGCGCTCGGTCTTGATAATGGAGGGGGACAGGCCGGCCAGTAGTGCGCCCTCGGTCGCGATGTTGACGAAGCCGTTGGACCCGCAAACGAATACCTGGCTTGGCTTTCGGTTAAGCCTGGCCACGATGTCCTGGACCATCGCGCCGTCGATCCGTCGCCCGAAGTCCGACGCGCGGATCGGTTCTTCGCGCGTGATCGCCAACGCCAGGACGAATGCCGCGTCGCTGGTCTCGGTGGAATGAAGCTCTGCCGAAAAGAGAACGTCTTCGGCGGTCCGGGCGGACAGGAGCAGCGCCGTTGGCACCGCCGGGGACTGTGTACGGCGTTGTCGGATCATGGCCATCAACGGCGCGAGTCCGGAGCCGGCCCCGATCAGCAACACCGCGTCCCCGGCGGGGTCAGGCCACAGGAAATGGCCGCCTAGCGGACCACGAAGCTCGATTTCGTCGCCGATCGCCGCGACTTCGTGAAAGTACGACGAGACTTCGCCATCCGGCAGGTGCTCGATCGCGAGTTCGATAACCGGGGACGAAATGGCGGCCGATGCGATCGAGTAGCTGCGCATTGCGCTGTAGCCGTCGGGCGCGGTCAATCGGACATCGACATGCTGCCCTGCAATGTGCGCGAACGGCTTGCTCAATCGCAGGAAGAAGCTCTTGATGCTTGGTGTCTGCTGGACAATGTCCTCGATCACGCACGACTGCCATGCCACGGTTTGCGCGCCGCCCTCAGTCATTGGTGTATCGCTGTTCGCGCCATGGATCGCCGTAGATATGGTAGCCGTGACCTTCCCAGAATCCGGGTTCGTCGCGCGTCGTGAACTGCAGTGCGTTCACCCATTTGGCGGATTTCCAGAAATAGAGGTGCGGGACGAGGAGTCGCGCGGGCCCGCCGTGATCGCGCGGAAGCGGCTTGCCCGCATAGGTGAGGGCGACCATCGCCTTGCCCGACAGAAGGTCCGCCAAGGGCACGTTCGTCGAATATTTATCGTAGCAATGTGCAAGGACGAAATCGGTGGGCGGGTCGAGCCCGGCATCGGCAAGTATGTCTTCGATGAGCACGCCCTCCCAGGCGGTGTCGAGCTTGGACCAGGAGGTGACGCAGTGAATGTCCTTGGTCACCTTCGTCTTCGGCAGGGCGTTGAACTCGCTCCAGTTCCAGACTTTGACGGGCTTCGGACCGATCTTGACCGTGAATTTCCAATCGGAAGGCTCCACGTGCGGCGTAGGGCCAGCGGACAGGACGGGAAAATCTTCCACGAGATGCTGACCTGGCGGAACTCGACCGGAGTCATCGCCGCTTGAACCGCGGCCGGAGAATCCTCTGGTGACCATGATGAATCCCTTGGGTTGGCTGATGGAACGGATCGGGCTTGAGTTCTGAAGCTGATGCTACATCCTTGTGGCTGCAACTGTCGAACGAGTTGTTTGACTCGAGAATAAGCAGGGCGGCCTGATGGAATGGCCATGATCTTGACCTGCTATGACGCCCGATGATTGCAAATGGGGTCTAGCGCCTACCCAGTCTGACTATCCAATACCCTGCCACTATAGTTTTCATACGTTTTAGTAATTTTGTCATGTGCATGGCTAGGGTCACGACTCATTGATCAGAGCCAGAAGATGACGGTGGCGGCGAGCGCGAGAGCGGAAAAGAAGACGGTCGGGCATCGATCGTAGCGGGTAGCGACGCGGCGCCAGTCCTTCAGACGACCGAACATAATCTCGATACGGCTCCGGCTTCGGTAGCGGCGCTTGTCATATTTGACGGGGATGATCCGGGATTTTCGCCCCGGAATGCAAGGCGTTATGCCCTTTGCCTGAAGGGCGTCCCTGTACCAGTCTGCGTCATAGCCGCGGTCGCCCAGCATCCACTGCGCCTTGGGTAGATCATCAAGCAGCGCGGCAGCGCCGGTGTAGTCGCTGACCTGGCCCGCGGTCATGAAGAAGCTGAGCGGTCTGCCTTCTGCATCGGTGACAGCGTGCAGCTTCGTATTCATACCGCCTTTGGTGCGACCGATGAGGCGCCCAAGGCCCCCTTTTAACCCGCAGGCTGGACGCCGTGCGGTGCGCCTTCAGATAGGTCGCATCGATCATGATCGTCTTCGGCGTGGCGCTCGCGGCCGCCAGTCCTTCCATTATGCGGAGGAAGACACCCCTTTCGCCCCATCGCTTCCACCGGTTGTAGAGCGTCTTGTGTGGGCAATACTCCCGAGGGACATCGCACCATCGTAGCCCGTTGCGGTTGACGAAAACGATGCTGCTAACACTCGCCGGTCATCAACCCGTGGCTTGCCGTGGCTCTTGGGAAAATACGGTTCGAGCCGCGCCATCTGCTCGTCGGTCAGCCAGTACAGGTCGCTCATCCTCGGTCTCCTCAGGGAGCCTGAATCAGATCGAGCCGCTCAGATCAATGGGTCCTGACCCTAGGGGCGGGGCTTACGATCGATCGGTCGGTTCTGAACTATTCGGCCGATACGCATCGAAGTTGATCTGGTACGTACCAAGTCGTTCCCTATGGAAACTATACGCAGCAGCTATTTGAATTGCGCTGGCCACGCAGCCATAGTCGTAGACTAACGATCGTTGCCGATAAACTCATTTCCAACCTCACAAATGCCGACGGATCGCGCCTCGGCGAAGGAAATCCCATGAGCAAATCCATCGCCACCGCGTCGATCAACCGCGAAACCGCGGTCGCCCTCATCGACGCGGCGATCGCCGCGGCCCGTGCAATCGGCATCCCGGCTGCCGTCGCCGTCGTCGACGCCACCGGCTATCTACGCGCGTTCGAGCGCACCGACGACGCGCCGTTTCTCACTGTCGACGTCGCCATCGACAAGGCGTGGAGTTCCGCCTCGTTCGGGTTTCCGACGCATGTCTGGAACGAGTATGTGACCAACGATCCGAAAGTGGCGCCGCTCGCCTATCGTCCGCGGATGGTGGCGGTCGGCGGCGGATACCCGATCCTGGAGGACGGCAAGTTGATCGGCGGGATTGGCATCTCCGGCGGCAACTATCAGCAGGACCAGGATGCCTGCGTAGCGGCACTCAAGCAAATCGGGTTCGAGCTACCTGCCTGACGCCCGCCAAGCCGACGATCCGCATTGTAATTGGAGTAGCAAATGAGCATCGACCAACGCCAAGCCCCCGAGCTGCGAGTGCAGAAATGGATCGGCGGCGACGGAGGAGCGATCGCGCCGCTTACGCTGTCGGATATCGGGTCCGGTCCGAAGATCCTGTTCGCTTTCCAGCATTGGTGCCCCGGCTGCCATCTTCATGGGTTTCCGACGCTACAAAAATTGCATGGCGCATTGAGCCCCAAGGGCGTGGGGTTCGCGGTGATCCAGACGGTCTTCGAAGGCGCGGACGAGAACACATTCGATATGTTGCGCGTGAACCAGCTCAAATATGACCTTCCCCTCGCTTTCGGTCACGATGAGCCCCCGACCGGGCAGACGCTGCCGACCTTCATGGAAGACTACCGCACGCGAGGAACACCCTGGTTCACGGTTATCGATGCAGACGGCCATATCGTCTTCTCGGATTTCCATCTCGATGCGGCCACGCTCATCGCGGACTTGAGACAGGCATAGCTTATGCAGCGAGGGCTCATCCTGACTGCTAGATTTGGGCGGTTCGACCGGCCCGCATGCGATCAGGAAATCTCATGCCAGACGCAGCGCACGCCGGTATCGTGTTCAGCCACGCGATCCACATGCTTGGCCACGGCCTCCTTTGCGGCGTCGAAGCGTCCATGGTCCGTACCCACAAGCCGGAGCGACAAGCTATCGCCATCGGCTGTCATGATAAGCTGGCCGCCGGGAAGCTCGATCTCCGCGGTCAGCGCATCGTAGCGAACCGGATAGGTATGCACCCAGGCCTTGGCGATCTCGGTCAGATAGCGGCTGCCATCGATTGTGGCGATGCGTGCTTCGGCTTCGAACATGAAGAGCTCCCGTAGACTGTGTGCTTCGATGAAAATCGTGAAATTACTCGAGATAAGGGTCGCGTCACGGATCCAAGGCGGATCACGCTATGATCGCCGTCACGCGAATTTCGATACGCATGGCAGGCAACCCCAGTGCCTCTACCCCCCAATTGCGTCCAGATCGGCGCGCGGTCGGGCATGTAGTGGCGGTATAGCCTGGCCATCGTCTCGTTGATGACGGGAGGGAAGCCGCCGACGTGATAGGAATTGACGTGGACGACGTGGCGCCAGTTCGCCCCGGCCGTCGCGAGCGTCCGTTCCACGTTCTTGAACGCCTGCGCGATCTCGTCCTCTATCGACTCCGGAATGACGAGATCGTCGTTCCAGCCGCCTTGTCCGGAAATCTCCACGCGGTCGCCAATGCGCATTGCCTGGGAGTAATGCAGCGCGTCATGCAGGCGCGTTCCGTAGCCTGGGGTGATAAAGAACGACGGTGTCGTCATGAGCTCGCCTTTTATGAGATTAACGGCGTTCGGCACTGGCGCGTCGGCCGGTTATTCCACGTCTTCCACAATGAGGTTGCGGCCGTTGAACTGGACGGTCTCGCCTGCTCGTGCGCCTTCGATCGCTTCGAAGATCGGCGCCATCGTGGAAATGCCCATGACGTCACGCCCCTGACAGGTGAACCGGCTGGTCGACACGGCAATCGCGAAGTAGCGGCCGGACAGCTTGACGACGGCGCCTTCCTCGACGATCGACTTGGGGCCGAAGTCGATCATCCTGAGCTTGTCGATCTTGTCGGCGTAATCGTGCAGCGTGTCGTCGAGCGCTTCGGCGAGGTCGCTGGCGATCTCGGCCTGCGCCAGTTCGTCGTTCTCGACCGGTTCGCTTTGATCGACCTTGGCGGTGAAGACATAGTCGAGGTAGTTTCCCCGGGCGCTCTGCAGGGCGGCGGTCTCCAGCGAGAGCATCGTGTCTCGGATGTTGGCCTTGTTCCAGTCCATCATGACGTCCTTGCGTTATGGTGCTTCGATAGTTCGGCGGACTCGTACTCCGGCGAGGCCGCTATTCGTCGCTGTTGACGTCTTCGCCCTGGTAGGGGACGCGGATCAGCCGGGGATCCCGGATGATGCTCGTGACGAGCCAGACATAATCCTGCTCGGCGGTGTCGAAGCCGAGGATGCTGAAGCCGCCGCCGAACGGGCACGACGGGAAGTCCGGAAAGCCCTCGCGCAGAACGTAGCGTTCGGGATCGCGGTGGAACTCGTCCTTGAAGACCTTGCGCAGTCCGTGCTTGGTCGGCGCATCGCGGTCGCTTGCCGCCACGGTTTCCCGATCCGCGACGAGCCGCTCGGACAGGTCGCGGGGACAGATTTCGTGGAACACGTCGAACGCGTCGATCAACAGGCCGCGGTGCCCGGTCGCCGGGTCGGTGACCGCGTAGATGTTGGAGGCGTCTTCGCCATCATCGCCGCTTTCAAGGCGCAACGCCGCGTCGACGCGAATGGTGCAAGCCTCGATGGTCGATCCGAGTTCAAGATCGACGAGGTTGCTGTCCTTGACGCGGTACTCGTGGTCGTAGCCCTTGGCGACGAACGCCTGCACCGCTTCGAGGATGTCGGTTAGTTGGGTCGTCATAGCCACTTGGCCTTCTTAAAGCGCACGAACAGCAGCAGGCAGAACACTGCGATCACGCCGAGCACGATGAAGTATCCGTAGGTCGCGTCCAATTCCGGCATGTTCTTGAAGTTCATGCCGTAAATTCCGGCGATCGCCGTCGGGACCGCCAGTATCGCCGCCCACGCCGCGAGCTGCCGGGTGATCACGCCCATCCGTTGCGCCTCCAGGAGGCTGCTCGCCTCGAAAACCGTGGACAGGACGTGGAGGAGGCCGTCGACCATCGACTGGACGCGGTGGAGATGGTCCGCGACGTCGCTGAAATAGGGTGTCACGTCGGCGCTGATGCAGGGGAAATGGCCGCGGACGAGCTTTCCCACCAGCTCCCCCATGGCGCCGAGCGTGCGCTGGAACCGCGTGAGTTCGGATCTCAGTTCGAAGATGCGGACGACGTCTTCTCGCTCGAGGAAGTCGTCGAGCGACCGTCTCTCCATCGCCAGCACGTCGTCCTCGATCATCTCGAAGATCGGTAGATACTGATCGACGATGCGGTGCAGGATGGCGTGCAGCACGTAGTCGACACCCTTTCGGGACAAGGTTGTCGATCCCTCGAGTTGCGCGCGAAGATTGCCCAGCGCGCCCGCGGTGCCGTGCCGTACGGTGATGAGATGATTATGACCGGTGAAGATCGCCATCTTGCCGTAGATGATCCGGTCGCCCACCAGCGCCGCGGTCTGCGCGACGATGTAGAGTTCATCATTGTAGACTTCGAGCTTGGGCGGGCACAGCGGGTGCATCGCGTTGTCGATCGCCAATGGATGGAGGTCATACGTCGCCTGGATCGCGGCAAGCTCGTCGTCGGTGGGCTCGCCGAGCGCGATCCAGCAAAAGCCCGTGCGATCCTCGCCCAGTTCGATGCTTTCATCGAGCGCGATCGCCCGGACCCGCTTGCCTTCGTGGTAATAATAGGCGGCGATTACGCTCATGCCGGCTTCGCGGGGATATGCAGTCCGCGCTGCACCGCGGGTCGCGCCAGCGCGCGCTCGAGCCAAGCCTGGACGTTCGCATAGTCGTCGAGACCGAGAATATCGACGGCAGCGTAGAACGCGCCCAGCGCATTCACCCAGCCAATCGTCGCGATATCCGCGATCGAATAGTCGTCGACGATCCAGTCGCGGCCTTCCAACTGACGCTCGAGGACCCCAAGGAGACGCTTGGTTTCGTCGACGAAGCGCTGTCGAGGCCGCTTGTCCTCGATATCCTTGCCGCCAAATCGCAGGAAGAAGCCGAGCTGACCGAACATCGGTCCGATCGCCGACATCTGGAAGAAGACCCAGGCAAGCGTCTCGTACCGTCTGGCAGGGTCGACGGGCATGAACTGGCCCGTCTTCTCGGCGAGGTAGAGAAGGATCGCCCCGGATTCCCCATAGCGCCAGGGGCTTACCGTCGGGCCCCGCCGGATCGATGATCGCCGGGATGCGGCCGTTCGGATTGAGCGCCACGAACGCCGGGTCCTTCGACTCGTTGTTCGAAGTGTCTACGAAATGCGGCTCGTACGCCGCGCCGGTTTCCTCCAGCATGATCGAGACCTTGACGCCGTTGGGGGTCGGCGTGGCGTAGAGCTGGATGCGATCGGGATGCGACGCCGGCCAGCGCTGCGTGATCGGGAAGGACGAGAGGTCGGTCATAATCTGCGATCCTGGTGCTGCGGTCATGGAGGATTGCGGACCAGACCGGCGCTACTCGGTGGTGAAGTCTATTCCGCGGCGATCCCGGTCGCAGGCTGCGCATCGTCAGCCGTCTTGCGCTTGGGAAGCACGCAGCCAGGACGCACGAAGTGGCAGGTGTAGCCGTTCGGCCGCGTCTCCAGATAATCCTGATGGTCCGGCTCGGCCTCCCAGAAATCGCCGACCGGCACGACCTCGGTGACCACCTTGCCATTCCACAGCCCGGAGGCATCCACGTCGGCGATCGTGTCCTCGGCAACGCGCCTCTGCGCGTCGTCGACGTAATAGATGCCCGACCGGTAGGAGAGCCCCATGTCGTTGCCCTGGCGGTTCTTGGTGGTGGGATCGTGGATCTGGAAGAAGAATTCGAGGATGGCCCGGTAGCTCGTCACCGCCGGGTCGAAGACGATCTCGATCCCCTCGGCATGCGTCCCGTGGTTGCGATAGGTGGCGTTCGGAATATCGCCGCCGGTGTAGCCGACGCGGGTCGAGACGATGCCGGGCCGCTTGCGGATCAGATCCTGCATGCCCCAGAAGCATCCACCCGCGAGAATGGCGCGCTCGTGCATATTAAGCCTCCCTCTGCCTGATCGAGATATTCGCCGTAGCCTTCGTTCTCCATCTCATCGCGCGGGATGAAGCGAAGCGACGCCGAGTTGATGCAATAGCGCAGGCCACCGCGGTCGGCGGGACCGTCCGGGAACACGTGGCCGAGATGGCTGTCGGCATGCACCGACCTGACCTCGGTCCGGACCGTTCCGTGCGTGGTGTCGCGGACCTCGTTCACGTTTGCGGGCACGATCGGCTTGGTGAAGCTGGGCCAGCCGGAGCCCGACTCGTATTTGTCGGTCGATGCGAACAGCGGCTCGCCCGATACGACGTCGACATAGATGCCGGGCTCCTTGTTGCCGTCATACTCTCCGGTGAAGGGCCGTTCGGTACCCGAGTGCTGCGTCACCCGGCGTTGCTCCGGGGTCAGTCGATCGACTGCGTCCTGCGATCTTTCAAACTTCATGATATCACTCAATACTTTTCAAGAGGAACGAAGGATCTACGTTCAGAAAATAGTATTCGTCATCATGCAGTGTATCGCAGTACCTCCTGGAATTATCCAATACGCCGGACGTATAGTTTCCATACCACCGATACTGTTCATGCCGTGACTCAATTCCACGCGTACCGGGCCGCCATTTGCGCGATCTTGCGTATTTCGACTGGCGCGGTGGAGCCGGAGACCGTCGCGATCACGACTTCGCGCTCCAGGACGAACCCGTCGATCGGGCGCGTGACGAGGCCGTGCGCCGTGGCCGATCGTTCCGGAAGGATGCATATGGCGTCGCTGTCGGCGACGACCCGCTGCACCCAGTCTTCGCGATCGGATCGAAAGCGGGGCTGCACGATCACGTCCCGTCGCGCGAAGTGATCGCGGATCTCGTCCCGAAACTCGCATTTCAGGCGGTCGACGAACGGAAACCTGACCAGGTCTTCGCCGCGCACGATATCGCCGGCAGCCAGGGGATGGGTCGCGGAACAGCCGAGGACGAAGCGTTCGCGAAATAACGGGTGCACGCTCAACTTAAGGTCGGGCCGGGTTTCACGCGGCAGGATGCAGGCGTGGTATTTTCCCGACAGCACCTCCGATGCGTCCTCGTTCGACTGGAGCGAGTGCAGCTTGATCTCGACCGACGGAACTTCCGCCAGCGCGCTCTCGAAAAACGCCGAGAACTCCTTTGGCCCGACGGTAGGCGCGACCCCGACATCCAACACGCGGTGCCTTCCCATCGCCCAGTTCTCGGAATGATCGCGGACGCTCCTGACCGCCGCCGCCATGCGCCTGAATTCCGCCTCGACGTCCTGACCGAGGCCGGTAAGGCGGCTGTTCTTCCCGTCGCGATGGATCAGTCTCCCGCCGAGCTCCTCCTCCAGGCGATGGATCGCGCGGGTCAGACTGGGTTGTGACACACTGCTCAGGCGTGCTGCCGCCGTGAAATTGAGCGTCTCGGCCAAATTGATGAAGTAGCGGACTTGATTGAGTTCCATAGCCTCGACCCCTCAGCCTGACTGCTTCTTCATCCTCGGAGCGCGCCGTCGGTAAGAAGCCGGTATAAGTATGCTTGAGGCATATAGTTGCGGTTCGAGGCCATTGCTATATGCATGGCGCATATATATTATTTGCGCAGCGACATGCGCTGGTTCCTCGCTGTTTTTTTGAAAGCTGGCATCAGGTGGGCACGATCGCGAACTTCCTGCGCTTCGTCCTACGCCTCGCGGTCTACGCCTCGCTCAAGCAATTCGGCATCGATAGGGCAGTTCGTGCACCCTTCGTGGCAACACAGGCGACAGATGCGGTAGGAGTGATCGAGGTTTTCGAGGCGGTCGCGCAGGACGCGTTCGGCGATGTCGGACAGGATCTTCAGATCGTCCGGCGTGAGGATCGTCAGCCCTTCGGCAATGACCTGATCGCGGGAGGCCAAGACCTTGTCGCTGGAGATCTTGCCAGCGGGCGTAAGGTAGAGCGAACGCGTACGGCCGTCCGTCGAATGCTCCCGACGCTCGATCAACGCATCGCTCGCCAGCCGATCGACCAGGCGAACGGCCCCTGCATGTGAAAGGCCGACTCCGATTGCCAGCATGCGGATCGAGAGCCCGGGTTGGTGCGCAAGCAACGCGAGCGCCGACGCCGCAGGGCCAGCTTCCGGCGCTTGCAAGGACGTCGCACGCACGATGTCGTCGCTGATCATGAGCGCGAATGCGCCGAAGACATTGCGATCTCGAGGACTATCCATCGCGAGATCCATATGTGCGCGAAGCATATAGGGCAAGGGATACCCCGATCGGATGGTGTTCGATAAAACGGAGCGATGCCGCCAGCCTCGTACGCCGTCAACTTAACCGCGCCGAACCGCAGAAACGTCAGCGCCGGTCTTGCCGTGCGCGGTCGGTAAAGCTGCGGAAGGTGATTGACCAGCGCGTCACTTCCATCTCGGCGATGCTGTGCTCCCAGTCATGCCGCGCCTCCCCGGTGAGATGGTACACCGACCGCGGCGCAAGCGGCACGGCGGCGCGGTCGAAGCCACCGGGCGTGCGCCGCCGGAACCGCATCGTCGCCGGTACGCCGAGCGAAATACCGACGACATGCTCGAACACCGGCCGGTCGCGGTGCCAGCCGATTCCGGCCCCCGGATCGTACCGAATCAGCAACGCCTGGACGAGCGCCTCCTCCGGCAGTTTCGCGAACGCGGCGGCGCGCTGGCGGATCGGCAGCAGCCAGTCGGGCAACGGATCAGTCTCGCCGAACCGGCTCGTGTCGAAGTCGTAATGCCAGCCGAACGACCGGGTGAGCCGCTTACCGAGCCAACCCTGGAACTGGAACGGCGCCAGATCCTGTTCGTCGATCCGGGCGATCAGCATCTCCTCCTCGTCCCGGCTGAGCAGCGCGTCGCGATATTCGAGCCCTGGCAGGACGGGTGTGCCGAAAAGGTCTGCGGTCGGATTGGCCATCGAGCGGATGTAGGGAGGCGGGCGGCCATGACCAGCCGAAAGCGCCGCGGTTGCTCATCCGGCCACCGCCATCTACCGCGGAGCGCGCTTGCCGGAGACTGACATGACCGCCCATCTCAAGATCGATTTCGTATCGGACATCGCGTGTCCTTGGTGCATCATCGGCCTGCGCGCGCTGGAAGAGGCGTTGGCCCGCGCGGCGGATGCGCTCGACGCGGAGATCGTCTTCCAGCCGTTCGAACTCAATCCGACAATGCCCGCAGGCGGCCAGAATATCGGCGAGCATATCGCGGAGAAATACGGGTCCACGCCCGAGCAGTCCGCGGCGAACCGCGCGATGATCGTCGACCGCGCGGCCGACCTCGGCTTCACGATGGCGATGACCGAGACGACCCGGATCTACAACACGTTCGACGCGCACCGCCTGTTGCACTGGGCGCAGATCGAAGGGGGCCAAGCGGCGCTGAAGCATGCGCTCTTCACCGCGAATTTCACTGATAATGTCGATCCAGGCGATCACCGCGTGCTGGTCGATGCTGCGACAAAGGCCGGACTTGATCCCGTCGCCGCGGAAGAGGTGCTTCGGTCGGGACGCTACGCGGACGAGGTTCGCGCGGCGGAGGAACTGTGGCGGGCTCGCGGGATCAATGCGGTGCCGGCGATCGTGATCAACGACCGGCATCTGATCTCGGGCGGCCAACCGGTCGAAGTCTTCGAACAGGCGTTGCGCCAGATCGCTGCGGCGAGCTGACCCGGATCGGGTGGTCAGGCAGCGGGTTTGTGCTGCCGGACGCATGCTTGTCTCGGCCAGACGGCACTGCGCCCGATCGACCGGAACAACGGAGGGCGCCCCGTTATCGCCCGGTCGAAGATCTTGCCGGCGCGGTACCCGCCCCGGCGCGCCTTAGTTCAGCGTCGTCATCTCGACGGGCTTGCCCTTGGTGGTCGGGTTGGACGCGTTCGCCTTGGGTGCCTTTTCGGCCTTGGGCTTGCGGACTTCCTTGCTCGATTTCTTCTGGCTCTTCGCCATCACGGCACCTCATGGGGCGGAAGGCCCCGCTGGGATGCTACACCTTTCGCAGGCGATACACCCGTCTTATCGCGGACCCGACGCAAGCAGGTCCAATGTTGCCCGGTCGTCTTCGCCACCGAAGAACCGGTCGAGCGCCGCGCGGAACGGCGAAGGATCGTCGGCAACCGCGGCGAACAGGGTCATAGACGACCGCAACTTCACCGCATCGATCCCCCCCAGGATCGATGCGGCCGATCCGGGCGCGGCCGTCACCGTCCGCGTGACCTCGATCAGTCGCGGCCCGAGTATTGGATGCGCGAGATACGCCCCAGCCTCGTCCGCCCCGGCGATTGCGTAGGTTCGCGCCATGGCGCTTTGGCCCAGTCCGGCGATCTGCGGGAAGATGAACCACATCCAGTGGCTGCGCTTGGCCCCGTGCTGCAACTCCGCCAGCGCCTGCGGATAAACGCTGTCCTGCGCCGCGACGAAACGATCAAGATCATGCTCCATGGACCCGAGATGGTCGCATCGGCTCCCCTCCGCAACCACGATGCCGGTCGATGCGTTGCAAAGGGGGTTGAGGAGATCTGGTTATGACGACGGTGCGATCATGAGGACGGCAATCGCGGTCGCGTTGCTCGCGGCGCCGCTTCTCGTCGGCGGATGCGGACGCAACGACGATCCGACCAAGACCGCCGCGCCCAGCGGCTTCACCCCGCCCGAAACGCGCGCGCCCGCCCCGATAGCAGGTCAGGCGCAGACCACGCCGATCACCGCCTATGTCGGTAAATACCCGCATGACGCGGTCGACGGCGTCGATTTCTTCGACCGCACCGACGTTGCGACCGGCCTCGTCAACGCGGTCGGCGATGCGAAGTTGCGCGAGATGATCCGTGGTCGATCGGGGCCCGCTACGCCCGTGTTCAAGATGGGCGACCGCGTCGCGTCCTGGGGTTGCGAAGAGCATAATTGCGGCGACCACAACTGGACGGTGATCGTCGACCCGAAACGCGGCAAGACCCAGGTCTGCTACCATGACGCAGCCAAGATGGGCCCGCAGAGCGACTGGTATGACGGCGCGGCCCCTGCGCGTCGTGCCGAAACCTGCCCGTCGGAAGGATAAGCCATGCTCGAACACATCCCCGCCTGGCTTGGCCACGCGATGAGCGGCCTGCGTGCCGGTATCGACAAGCTGGCGATCGTCCAGTTGGGCAAGAACTTCGAGACGTTGACCCTGACCAGCCCGGCGTTCGCGCACGAGGCACGCCTGCCGCCGCGCTTCACTGCGGACGGGGAAGGCGTGTCGCCACCGCTTGTCTGGAGCGAACCGCCGGCAGGGACCGAACGCATGGTGCTGATCGTCGAGGATGCCGATGCTCCGACCCCGCAACCCCTGGTGCACGCAATCATCTGGGGACTCGAGGCGAATGCGGGACAACTAGCCGAAGGCGCGATCGCTGCAGACGGCGAGGGCGACGCGAAAGGTCGCGATGTCGGTCGTAATTCCTATCTGCGCGAAGGCTGGTTGCCGCCCGATCCGCCGAGCGGCCACGGCGAGCACCGTTATGCGTTCCAGGTCTTCGCGATCGGCGCGGGGGCAGGGGATGTCGGCGCGACACCCGGGCGTTCGGCGGTGATCGAGGCCATTACCGGGCATGTGCTGGCGGCAGGGCTGCTGATCGGCACCTATTCTCGCGAAGAAGAGGCCCCCATAGGGCCGGTGGGGCTGGCCTCGCCCGCCTGACCGTGACGCTCGGCAGGCGCCTCGTCGTTCAGGCGAGCGCGCCGCCTGTCTGTGTCGCGATCAGCAGGATGGTGGTGGAAAAGGCGATGAGCCCGATAAGGACGCTGCGGTTCATGATGGCTTTCCTGATCAAGCGATGGGGATGATCGGGACGGCGGTGCCGACTGCGATGGCTGCGAAGAACAGTGCGCCGACGAGCGAGAAGGCAATGCGCTGAGCGGTTTCGAAACGGATCGACATGAGATATTTCCTTCGATGGTCGGGCGCCGGACCATCCGGCCGCCGATATCGAATGAACTGCATGGCGCGTGCCAGTTTCTTAGATCATTGATTTTGCGCGATTTCTTATTTTTGCAGGGGTCGGGTTGGTGAAAATCACCACTTGCCGGTCGCAAATTGTGCCAACCCTCGGGATCAGCCCGCGCAAACCCGATCTCGGCCATTCTTTTTCGCCGTGTAGAGCAACTGGTCGGCCCGCTGGAACGCGGTTTCGGCGGCCTCGTCGGCATGGATCGCGGTCACGCCGGCGGATACCGTAATGACGCCAAGCGCGGTGTCCGTCTCCCGGTTGCGGAAGCGTTTGCCAGCGACCGTCGAGCGTACGGCATCGAGCATGTCGGCAGCTTCGGCCAAGGCGATCCCGCCGATCAAAACCGCGAACTCCTCGCCTCCATGGCGGACGACGAGGTGCGGGGCGCATTCGGCCGTCATCGCCTGGCCGATCGCGGTGAGCACGCGGTCGCCGACCCCGTGGCCGTGCAGGTCGTTGATCCGCTTGAACCGGTCGATGTCGCACAAGGCCAGGCAATAGGGCCCCGCGTTCCGGTCGCGCGTTGCGAATGCTTCCTCGAACGCGCGTCGATTGGGCAGGCCGGTCAGTACGTCGCGACGTGCCGTATCGCGCGCTTCGATCAGCTTCGACCGCAGCGAATCCGTCTCTGCGGTCGCCGCCGCCAGCCGCACTTCGCTGTCGTGAATACGGGCGATCATCGCACTGGTGATTTCGGCGATCTCGTCGATCTCCGCCAATTGCGTGATCGATGCCGCGCTCCTGGCCAATTCGCGGCCAAAGCCATGCGTCTCGGCCTGCATCGTCCGCACGATCTGCACGAAGCCATCGACCTGCTGCTGCGTCTCGATCACGAGCGCGATCGCGATCGCGGTATCGGGTGTCTGATCGGGGTTGGTGTCTGCAGCGCCGTTGGTCCGCCGCGATCGGCCCGACGGGGGGCTCGTCGATGACCGTTCCCCCGAGTCGCTCGATATCCGATCGGGTGAGACGAACGCCGTCCTGCGTCAGCGCAGCGACCTGCGCGGCCAACTCGCTCCCAGGCGCCGACATCACGGCATAGGCAAACGCGTAATGCGCAGGATCGGGGCTCAGCTTCTGTTCGTCGAGGAACGTGCCGATCCGCTCGAACAGCGTCGTGTCAGGTCTTGCGCCCCGTATCGATCCGGCCACTCGTACGTCGCGCATGTTATCCCCCGCGTCCCCGCCAAAGCGATAGACCCGAAAGCGTTATCATAATGTCACCGGACCGGCAGGTATTTGCCGGTCCGGTTTCGATCATTACTTGCCCGTGAGCTTCTGGACCGCAGCCAGCGTCGTCGAGACATGCGCCTCCGGGTTCATCTCGTCATGCACGAACGCGATGCGGCCGTCCTTGGCGATGACGTAGCTGGTGCGCTTGGTGATGTCGCGCCCTGCCATCTGCTTGCCGAGCGCGACGTCGTAGCCCTTGACCACGTTAGGCCCGGCGCTGGCGACCGCGAACTTGCCCGCGCACTTCTCGGCGGAGAACTTGCTGAGCGTCTCGACATTGTCGGCCGACATACCGATCACGGTCGCGCCCGCCTTGGTGAAAGCCGGGATCGCCTCGGCGAAGGCATGTGCCTCGGCGTTGCAGCCGCCGGTGTATGCCGCCGGGAAGAAGTAGAGCACGACCGGGCCCTTCTTCAGCTGCTCGGCGAGGTGAACGGTGAACACCTTGCCGGCGATCGCGCCGCGCGTGGTGAAGTCCGGAGCCTTGGCGCCGGGCGCGAGTGCCGCCAGCGCAGGCGCTGCAACGAGGAGGGCAGCGGCGGTAGCAAGTGTCGAGACGAGGCGCATGGATGATACTCCGGTTGGATTGCAATGACCTACGCTGGCGTGATCGATCCGTCCATTGCCCGTGACGCTCGCGCTCGATAGGCTGGAAATATGCCAGTAACCCAAGCCGATATCGATCTCGCGCACCGCCTCGCGGATGCTGCGGGCCACGTCATCCGACCCTATTTTCGCCATGAGCACGGGGTCGAGATCAAGGACGACCAATCCCCCGTCACCCGCGCCGACCGCGAAGCCGAATCGGCGATGCGCCGGCTGCTCGACGCCGAGCGCTCGGGCGACGGCATCGTCGGCGAGGAGTTTGGTGAGAAGACGGGCATCACCAACCGCAAATGGGTGCTCGACCCGATCGACGGCACGCGCAGCTTCACTGTGGGGCGCGCGATCTTCGGGACGTTGATCGCGCTTGTCGAGGATGGCTGGCCGGTACTCGGGATCATCGACCAGCCGGTACAGCGCGAGCGCTGGGTCGGTGTCGCGGGGCGTCCGACGACTTTGAACGGCGTACCGGTCCGCACGCGTACCTGCCGCGAGTTGGCAGGCTCGACGATCGCCACCACCAGCCCGCATCTGTTCGACGAGGTCGACGTGCCGCATTACTTGGCACTCGTGGCCGCGATCTCGGGTGGCAACCCGCGGCAGGGGCCCGTCTATGGTGGCGACTGCTACAATTACGGCCTGCTCGCGAGCGGCCATCTCGACGTGGTTTGCGAGTCAGGCCTGAAGCTCTACGACTTCGCCGCCCTTGTGCCGGTAGTTGAAGGCGCCGGCGGCCGCATGTGCGACTGGAACGGCGACCCGCTGACCGCGGACAGCGAAGGTCATGTGCTCGCGATCGGCGACCCCGCGCGAATGGACGACGTGCTGGAGGCGATGCACCGGTTGCAGGATGACGGGCACGGTTACGATGCGCATGACGGCCACACCCACGGGTAAAATTTCCCCTCCCGCCTGCGGGAGGGGGCTAGGGAGGGCACGACGTACGTACCGGCGTCCGGCACGCGATCGGCCCTTCCCAATTCCGCACGTGGGAAGGGAGCAAATGGCGTCATCGCAAACCCGCAACGCCCCTACACCATCACCACCCCCATCCGTCATCCCGGCGGACGCCGGGACCCACGGACACGGAGCGCTAGCCGTCTGAGCGGACCCAACCATGGGCCCCGGCGTCCGCCGGGGTGACGGGGTTGGTGTGGTGAGGAGTAAGTGCTGAGGGACGGCTGCGTCGTAGCCAAGCCGCTATCCAGTCCAGCAGCGTATGTACTTCACACTACGTGCGACACCGGCCACAGGCAGCAACGGGCCACCGGCAACAACCGACCACGGGCAACATCCGACCCGCTTGTCCACCACCGAGCCCGCTCACACCCCAATCCGTCATCCCGGCGGACGCCGGGACCCACGGACACGTAACGCTAGCCTTCTAAGCGCGCCCAACCATCGAATCCGGCGCTCGCGTGACGCGAGGAAGAGCAAGGTGGGGAAGGGGGGCGTACCATCCTCTCCATCCCCTCAGAAGATCCCCAGAAACTTCTTCCGCTGCCCCTTCCGCTCCGCGTCAGACGTCTTCCCGTCCTCGGCTTTGGCCGTCGTACCATGGCCCACGTCATCGCGCGGCTGGCCCTTGGTCGTCCGCTGCGCCGCCGCCGTAGCCCCGGAGAGCACCGGCCCGCACGCGGTAGACTTCGCATCGCCGACATCGACGAACGCCAGAATCCCCGCGACGGGCGTCGCCACCAGCGCCAGCCCGAGCCCGCTGCCGACCCGCGCAAGCAGATCCTTCGAGATTACGCTGAGCTTAGGCGCCGCGAACATTCCGCCGACTCCGACCGGCGACTGCCCGGCAAACAGGCTGAACTTCTTCGAATCCGCCCGAAACGCCAGATCCACCGCCTCGTTGCGGAAGCTGAAACCGCCGCGGCCGACGATCACGTTCTTGCGCGTATCGATCAGGATCGGGTCCGCCGCCGCGACACCGCCGCGCACGGTAAAGCCGATCAGTCCGCAATTGATCTGCACGGGCTCGTCGAGCTTCCCCTGGAACATCCGCTGGGCGAACGTGCCGATGTCGAGTTCTGCCAACTGAACGTTGCGCACCGACAGCGCGCCCGACGGCAACACGAACGCGATCCGTCCGCGCGACGACGCCAGCGAATCATGGATCGAGTCGCCGCGTCCGTCGAGCTTGATGCGACCCTTTACGGTGCCAGTCGTCCCGGCCTCGGTCAGCCCATAGCCCTTGAGCAGCCGACCCAGCGGCGTCGGCGCAAGGCGGATATCATACGAGACCGCGCTTGGCCGGGCGCGCGTGTCGAAGATGACGTCCGACGCCACGTTGCCGCGCGCCATCGAGAAGGTCAGCGGCGACAGCGCCAGTCGCCCACGCTCCAAGTCGAGCGTCAGGTCGATGTTGGAAATCGGCAGGTTGCGCGACCTTACGGCGCCGATCGTCCATTTCAGGTCAGCGTCAAAGATCTGCATCGTCGCGACCGGCAGATTTCCGTCGGGGAGCAGGCGCTGCGGTGCGGCGCCCGTTGCAGCCGCTGCGGCCACTGCGCCGCGCGATTCGACGATGTCGGGATTGAAGCCGATGAACGGGGCCGCATCGATGATGTCGAGGCTCTTGGTCGTGAGCACCGAATCGAGATGGATGCGCGCGCCGTTGGTAATCGTCAGCTTGCCCGCGAGATCGGTCCGGCCCGCCAAGCCGCGCAGGTGTGTGAAGGCGTATTCGTCGCCCTGCTTGATGAGTTGCGCGCGCAGTTTGTAGGTCCGCGTGTTCGGAATCGCGACGTCGATCACGCCCAGCAGCGTCGACAGGTTTGCGCCGCGCGCGGTGACGGCGAGCGGCACGTTCTCGACATCGGCGATGCTCGGCAGCGTCCCCGCGACGTCGATCACGTTCCCCGCCGCCCGCGCCCGCGCGACCAGCTTGTTCTGCCCGCGATTGGCGGTCGCGTCCGGCGACAGCAACTGCGCGGTGACGGTGAACGGCGTCTCGCGCAACCGACCCTTGCCCGTGAGCCCAACCGCACGGCCGATCGTCGCGTCGACCGAGCGGATGTCGGCGACCTTGAGGTCCGCCAGCACGCGCATCCGCGGATCGAGATAGCGCACCGTCGTGCCCGTCACCGTCGCCACGTCGATCCGCGGAAACTCCAGCGGCTTGCCACCCTTCTTGTTCGAGAACGTCCAGGTGTTGGCCGAATGAGCCGCATTCCACTCCAGGTCGACCGCGCCGTTGACGAGATCGAGCCAATACAGTCGCCGCTTGCCGAAGAGCAGCGACAGCGGCGCGATCCGCGTGTCGAGCTTGTCCGCCTGGAACAAATTGGGCTTGCTCGCCCAGTCGGAGTTCGAGAGCGTGAAGTTCTCCGCGTACAGCTTGATGCGGAACGGCGCGAAATAGAGCTGGAAATCACCGCGTACGGTCAGCGTCCGGTGCGTGAGCGAGCCGACGACGCGCTCGAACGGATGCTTCAGGAAGCGCCCCTTGGTGATGTACAGCACCAGCCAGATCGCGACGATGACCGCGACGATCCCGAGCAGGATGTTGCGCAGTATCCGCCGCTTGCGACGTTTTTGCGTGACGACCGGCGCAGGGGCCGCGGAAGGGGTCTCGATCGGCTGCGTCGGGCTGTCGTCCATGCTTGGCCTATCGCACGACAGCCGCGTCAGTTCCACAACGGTTGATATGGCGGATCATTGCGTCTATGCGGCCCGCTTCCTCGAAGGGAACGCGTTCTACGAATCGCCCGGCCAGTGTGGGCTGCCGCGGCGATTTCAGCGTCCTCCTTCGTAACCGAAAGGATAAAAATGCCCAAGCTGAAGACCAAGAGCGGCGTCAAGAAACGCTTCAAGCTCACCGCCACCGGCCTGCTCAAGCACGGCGTCGCCGGCAAGCGTCACCGTCTGGCGCATCACAACGGCAAGTACATCCGTCAGAACCGCGGCACCAAGCTGCTGTCGAAGGCCGATACCGCAGCAGTGAAGGCCTGGGCGCCTTACGGCCTGCGTTGAGCTGAGAAGGAATTAGACAATGGCACGCGTAAAACGGGGTGTTACCACCCGCGCCAAGCACAAGCGTATTTTGGTTCAGGCGAAGGGCTATTATGGCCGTCGCAAGAACACCATCCGCATCGCCCGTCAGGCCGTCGAGAAGGCCGGACAGTACGCTTACCGCGACCGCAAGGTTAAGAAGCGCACGTTCCGCGGCCTCTGGATCCAGCGCATCAACGCCGGCGTCCGCGCCGAGGGTCTGACGTATTCGCAGTTCATGCACGGCGTGAAGCTTGCAGGGATCGAACTCGACCGCAAGGTCCTGGCTGACATCGCCATGCACGAGGGCGCTGCATTCAGCGCCATCGTCGCCCAGGTGAAGGCGGCTCTCCCCCCAGGCCGCGTAATCCGCGACTGAGGTGAGTTTGAGGAGGGGCGTCGGTGGGAGACCACCGGCGCCCTCTTTGCGTTTGGGGGCGTGTGGGCGCCCTAACGTCGAGAGCTTCAGAAATTTACCGAACTATCCAAGCCACCCAAATTCCGTGGTCCCGAACCCCCTATCCGTCATCCCGGCGAACGCCGGGACCCACGGTTACGGCGGACCCGGCGATAACGTGCTACTATCACCCGCCCGCTACCGTGGGTCCCGGCGTCCGCCGGGATGACGGAGTAAAAATCACGGATGCTAATCATCCGGGACGCGGCGATCAGGGGGAGCACGAAATGCGCGAAACCTTTCAGCCGTGCGTCTACATCCTCCACTCCCGCCGCCACGGCACGCTCTACATCGGCGTCACCTCAAACTTGCTCGCAAGGCTGGTTCAGCACCGAGAGGGGTTGATCCCCGGCTTCACTCGCCGGTACGGCATCAAGCGTCTCGCCTATTACGAGATGTTCGACACGATGGAGGCCGCGATCGTACGCGAGAAGCGGCTGAAGGAGTGGCGAAGAGCGTGGAAGATCGAGCTGATCGAAGCGCACAATGAAAATTGGGACGATCTGGGTATCGGCCTCGGGCTGCCCCGCCTAACCGAACCCGCCCTGGGAGTATGACGTGACGCAAGACCTGAACCAGATGCGCGACCACATGCTGACGGCGATCGCCGCCGCATCCGGCCTCGACGCGCTCGACGCGTGCCGGGTCGAGGCGCTCGGCAAGCAAGGCACGATCACCGCGCTGCTGAAGACGCTCGGCAAGATGACGCCCGACGAGCGCCTCGTCCAAGGTCCGATCATCCAAGGCCTCCGCGAAGCCGTCGCCAACGGCATCGCCGAGCGCAAGGCCACGCTCGAACGCGCCGCGCTCGACGCGCGTCTCGCCAGCGAAACGCTCGACATGACGCTCCCCGCCGACACGACGCCCGCTGGCACGATCCACCCGGTCAGCCAAGTCATGGACGAACTCGCCGAGATCTTCGCCGACCTTGGTTTCGCGGTCGCGACCGGTCCCGAGATCGAGACCGACTGGCACAATTTCACCGCGCTCAACATTCCCGAGACGCACCCCGCGCGCGCGATGCACGACACCTTCTACCTCCAGCAGGGGATCGACGCGAAGGCGGCCGGCACCGCCGACGAGAAGACGACCTTCTCGCTGCTCCGCACGCACACGTCGCCGGTCCAGATCCGCACGATGTTGAGCCAGAAGCCCCCGATCCGCATCATCGCGCCGGGCCGCACCTACCGCTCGGACTCGGACGCGACGCACACGCCGATGTTCCACCAGGTCGAGGGGCCTCGTGATCGACAAGGGCATCACGCTCGGCCATCTGAAGTGGACGCTCGAAACCTTCGTGAAGGCGTTCTTCGAGCGCGACGACATCGTGCTCCGCCTGCGCCCCAGCTACTTTCCCTTCACCGAGCCGTCGGTCGAGATCGACGTCGGCTACACGTTGGTGAGGGGCAAGCGCGTCGTCGGCGGCGCCGAGCCCGATGGCTGGCTCGAGATCCTCGGCTCGGGCATGGTCCACCGGAAAGTGATCGAAGCCTGCGGGCTCGACCCCGACGAATGGCAGGGCTTCGCGTTCGGCTGCGGGATCGACCGGCTCGCGATGCTCAAATACGGCATGGACGACCTCCGCCCGTTCTTCGACGGCGATATCCGCTGGCTCAAGCATTACGGCTTTTCGAGCCTCGACGTTCCCACTTTGTCCGGCGGAGTCGGCGCATGAAGTTCACGCTCACCTGGCTCAAGCAGCACCTCGAAACCAGCGCCACCCTCGACCAGATCGTCGAAGCACTGACCCGCATCGGCCTCGAGGTCGAAGGCGTCGAGAACCCCGGCGAGAAGCTTGCCGCGTTCAAGATCGCCAAGGTGCTCAGCGCCGAACGCCACCCGCAAGCCGACAAGCTCCAGATCCTGTCGGTCGACGCCGGTAACGGCCCGCTGCAAGTCGTCTGCGGCGCGCCCAACGCCCGCGCCGGCCTGGTCGGCGTGTTCGGCGCACCCGGCGCCTATGTTCCCGGCCTCGATGTGACGCTCAAGCTCGCGAGCATCCGCGGCGTCGAATCGAACGGCATGATGTGCTCGACGCGCGAGCTGGAACTCGGCGAGGATCACGACGGCATCATCGAACTCCCCGAAGACGCGCCGATCGGCACCGCGTACCCGGACTATGCGGGCCTGACCGACCCGGTCATCGACGTCGCGATCACGCCCAACCGCCAGGATTGCATGGGCGTCCGCGGCATCGCCCGCGACCTCGCCGCCGCCGGTCTCGGCACGCTCACCCCGCTGACGTTCGACGCGTTCACCAGCGAGGGCGCAGGCCCGGACGTCCGCACCGACGACACCGCCGGCTGCCCCGCCTTCTTCGCGCAGACCGTCACCGGCGTGACCAACGGCGACTCCCCGAGTGGATGCGCCGCAGCCTGCTCGCGATCGGCCAGAAGCCCATCTCCGCGCTCGTCGACATCACCAACTATCTGATGATCGACCTCGGCCGTCCGCTGCACGTCTACGACCGCGCGAAGCTCTCCGGCGGCCTCGTCGCGCGGAAAGCCAAGGACGGCGAGCAGGTCGTCGCGCTCAACGGCAAGACCTACACGCTCGACGCGACCATGACCGTCATCGCCGACGACACTGCCGTCCGCGACATCGGCGGCATCATGGGCGGCGAGCATTCGGGCGTCTCGGCGGACACCACCGACGTCCTGATCGAATGTGCGTATTTCGATCCCGACCACATCGCGCGCACCGGCCAGAAGCTGACCCTTACCTCCGACGCGCGCAGCCGCTTCGAACGCGGCGTCGATCCGGCGTTCCTCGAAGACGGCTTGGCCATCGCCACTGCGCTCGTGCTCCACATTTGCGGCGGCACGGCCAGCGGCGTCACGCGCTCGGGCGAACCGCCGCTAGACCCCCGCGTGATCCACTACGACCCCCGCCTAAGCGCGGACCTCGGCGGCCTCCACGTCGCCCCCGAACGGCAGGCGCGCACCCTGTTGTCGCTCGGCTTCACGATCGGCGCGATCACGTCCGCCGATGCGTTCAGCGACGCGCTGTTCTCGACGATCGAAGGCAAATGGCCGGTCACGATCCCAAGCTGGCGGCGCGACGTCGACGGCCCCGCCGACCTCGTCGAGGAAGTCGTCCGCATCGAGGGCATCGACACTATCCCCTCGACGCCGCTTCCCCCGCATGCCCGGCGTCGCCAAGCCGACCGCCACGCTGGAGCAGAAGCTCGAACGTAGGGCGCGTCGCGCGGCGGCCGCCCGAGGGCTCGACGAAGCGGTAACGTGGAGCTTCCTCTCCGACGCCGAAGCCGCGCCTTTCGGTGGCGGCGCGTGGACGCTCGCCAACCCGATCAGCGAAGACCTCAAGGTCATGCGCCCCTCGCTGCTCCCCGGCCTGCTCGCCGCGACGGGGCGCAACCTGAAGCGCGGAGCGCAGACGGTGCGCTTGTTCGAGATCGGCCGCCGCTATCTGGCGGAAGCCGAACGCGCGACGCTCGGCGTAGTTCTCGCGGGCGACCGCCGCCCGCGCGGTTGGCGTGAAGGCAAGGCGGCGAGCTTCGACGCGTACGACGCCAAGGCCGAAGCTTTGGCGCTTCTCGCGGCCTCGGGCGCGCCGGTCGATAACCTGCAAGTGATGGGGGAGGCCGGCGATGCATGGCACCCCGGCCAGTCCGGCACGCTACGCCTCGGGCCGAAGACGGTTCTGGCAAGCTTCGGCATGCTCCATCCGTCGGTGCTGAAAGCATTCGACCTCGACGGAGCGGTCGCCGCGGTAGAAGTCTACCTCGACGCCATTCCGCCCAAGCGTGCCACCGGCTTCTCCCGCCCGGCCTACACGCCGCCGGCGCTCCAAGCCGTCCGCCGCGACTTTGCGTTCCTCGTGCCGGCGGCGCTCGCCACCGACACGCTGGTCCGCGCGGTCAAGGGCGCCGACAAGGTCGCGATCGTCTCGGCGCGCGTGTTCGACGTGTTCACCGGGCAGGGGGTCGAGGACGGCCACAAGTCGGTCGCCGTCGAGATCGTCCTGCAACCGACCGCCAAGAGCTTCACCGACGAAGAAATCAAGGCGATCGCCGACAAGGTCGTCGCCGCGGCGGCAAAACAAGGCGCGAGCCTGCGCGCATAAGCGTGCCCCTCACCCTTCCCACGACCAAGCGGCCGCGGGCCCTTCCCCTCTCCCCGCAGGGGGAGGGAGAGACGCCGAAGGCGGCGAGGGTGAGGGCACGCGCTGGCGTCCTAATACCACCCCGGCGGAGGCCGGGGCCCAATTGGGAAGGCCATCGTAATGACGCGATGCCCTTCGTTAACACCGTTCCCCAATTGGGCCCCGGCCTTCGCCGGGGGGTGGCGTGCGGGTAGTATGGTGAGCGTTTTAAAGCCTCGCGCGTTTGAGGCTCACGGAAGGAATCCCATGACCGACCTGATCACGATCGCCAACGACCACCTCACTGCGCAGATCAACCCGCACGGTGCCGAACTCACCCACCTCCACGACGCCGACAGCCGCGAGTTGATGACCAACGCCGACCCGGCCTTCTGGACCGGTCACGCCCCCATCCTCTTCCCCGTCGTTGGTGTCGTCAACGAAGGCGTCATCCGCCTCGACGGGCAAGCCTACCCGATGCAGAAGCACGGTTTCGCCCGTCACTCGACGTTCGACGTTGTCGCGCAGTCGGAAACCTCCGCCACCTTCCGCCTTACCGACAGCGACGAAACCCGGAAGGCCTACCCCTTCGCGTTCGCCCTCGACCTCGTCTTCACGTTAGACGGCGCGACGCTGACGCTCAAGGCGCACATCCACAACCGCACCGACGCGGCGATGCCGGCAAGCTTCGGCTTCCACCCCGCCTTCGCCTGGCCGCTGCCGTACGGCGAACCCCGCGCAGACTACCGCATCACGTTCGACGCCGACGAACCCGGCAAGCTGAAGGCGATCAGCCCGGACGGCCAGATCGCGGTCGACGAGCGCCCCCTCTCCGGTCGAGGACCGCGTCATCGCCCTGCGCGACGAGCTGTTCGCCAAGGACGCGCTGGTCTGGGACCCGATCCACTCCGACGCCGTCACCTATGGCGCCAAGACCGGCCCGCAGTTGAAGATCGCCTTCCCCGACACCCCCAAGCTCGGCATCTGGACCAAGCCCGGCGCGGCCTATGTCTGCGTCGAACCCTGGCACGGCATCGCGGACCCCGAAGGCTATACCGGCGACTATCGCGACAAACCCGGCGTGTTGGAGATCCCCCGCGGGCAATACGAAGAGCATCACCATGAGCGTGACGCTGGTCCCCGCCACCGTTTGAACCAAACGCAGCGGACTTTTCATGATCCTCCCCCGCCAGGGGGAGGTGGCTGGCGCTTGCCAGACGGAGGGGGAGGTAAGGGAAACCTCTGTTCCGTGTCCTCCCCCCTCCGTCACCTTCGGTGCCACTTCCCCCTGGCAGGGGGGGATCGAACCGTAAAACTCGATCCCAACCTAGTGCCTTGAGGGACGTCCCTCTGTCCTCCACGCGTTGCATCTGCCAAGAGCGGCGGCATGACCGCCGGTATTCCGGCTCACCCTATCTTCCGAGCCCAGACTCGGCGCACCGGACCCACGCCATGACCCAATTTCCCCGCCGCACCTTCGCGATCATCTCGCATCCCGACGCCGGCAAGACCACGCTGACCGAGAAGCTCCTCTATTTCGGCGGTGCGATCCATCTCGCCGGCGAGGTGAAGGCGCGCGGCCAGACCCGCCGCGCCCGCTCGGACTGGATGAAGATCGAGCAGCAGCGCGGCATCTCGGTTACCTCGTCGGTGATGACGTTCGAGCGGCAGGGGATCACCTTCAACCTGCTCGACACGCCGGGCCACGAAGATTTCTCCGAAGACACGTATCGCACGCTGACCGCGGTCGACTCGGCGGTCATGGTGATCGACGCCGCGAAGGGCATCGAGCCGCAGACGCGAAAACTGTTCGAGGTCTGCCGCCTGCGCAACGTGCCGATCATCACCTTCGTCAACAAGGTCGACCGCGAGGGCCGCGATCCGTTCTCGCTGCTCGACGAGGTGGCCGAGATGCTCCAGCTCGACGTCTGTCCGATGAGCTGGCCGGTCGGGATGGGCGGCGAGTTCGAGGGCGTTTACGATCTCTACGCCAACACACTGAGCCGCCCCGAAGGCGACAGCCGCGAATTCATGGGCAAGGCGATCCCGTTCACCGGCATCGACGATCCCGAACTCGCCAAGATCCTCAGCCCCGAAGCGATGATCCGCCTGAACGACGAGGCCGAACTCGCACAGGGCGGCTATTCGAGTTTCGACGCCGAGGCGTATCGCGCGGGCAATTTGACGCCGGTCTATTTCGGCTCGGCCCTCAAGGACTTCGGCGTCGCCGAACTGATCGCCGCGCTCGCCGACTACGCGCCCCCCACCGCGCGCGCAGCCGGCCGAGCCTGCGCCTGTGTCCCCGGACGAGCCCGAAGTCACCGGCTTCGTGTTCAAGGTGCAGGCGAACATGGACCCCAACCACCGCGACCGGATCGCGTTCATGCGGCTATGCTCGGGCGTGTTCAAACGCGGCATGAAACTCACCCCCGACCGGCCACGGCAAGCCGATCGCGGTGCACTCGCCAATATTGTTCTTTGCGCAGAACCGCGAGCTGGCGGACGAGGCGTTCCCGGGCGACATCATCGGCATCCCCAACCACGGCACGCTGCGGGTCGGCGATACGCTCAGCGAAAAGGCCGCGATCCGCTTCACCGGCTTGCCGAACTTCGCGCCCGAGATCCTGCGCCGCGTCGTGCTCAAGGACTTCACCAAGACCAAGCAGTTGCGCAAAGCCTTGGACGACATGGCCGAGGAAGGGGGTGACGCAGGTATTCTACCCCGACATCGGCTCGAACTGGATCATCGGCGTGGTCGGGCAGCTGCAGCTCGAAGTGCTGCTCTCGCGATTGGATGCGGAGTACAAGGTCGCGGCGGGGCTGGAGCCTGCGCCATACGAGACCGCACGCTGGATCACGGCGGAAGACCCGCTCGAACTCAAGACCTTCGCCGAAATCAACCGCGGCGCGATGGCCAAGGACCGCGACGGCAACCCCGTCTTCCTCGCCAAAAGCGCATGGGAGGTGAACTACATCGCCGAGCGCTACGCGAAAATCCGCTTCGCCGCGACACGCGAGCGGTAGGATATCGGTTTGGGCGGCAAGGTCTTCAAAGACTGCTAGAAGTCTTCGATCCTTGTCGGTCGTGATTGCAGGATCACAAAGTCTGGTCTGTTTTGCCCGGCGACCGATAATGGCGCCGCTCCATCAGGCGCCTCGCGGGATTTTCCCGCAGCAATTTCGTTGCCCAGTTGTCGCGTTTGATCGGCTTGCGATGCCGATGGCGCCGCGCGCCGTAACGTCTGGTACGCGCAAGCTTTTGTTGCCACCGCACCACGCCTGCAATGGCGGCAACGAGTATAATGCCCGCAACCATGACTTGAACGTTCATCTATCGGCCCCGCTTCCAATAGACTGAGTATCAAATATCAGGCCGATTTGTAATTAAATTGTGCTTCATGCTCAAGTTAAGACGTAACTCTCTGAGTAGGCTGCCCTAATATTGTCGGAATAACGATAGCTGAGAAATATCAACTAACCGTGTTATGTAGATAAAACTATCCTACATCAACGGGCTTGGTGAGTCGAAAGGCGTTGATAACGGGTACTTATCAATAGTCGTGGGGGTAACTTGCGGAAGTTCGCAACTGGCCAACCAGCCGGAGCGCAACAGCAACAAGGAACCGAGGTGGTTCGCACCACCCCGGCCCATCTTGATCAACGCTTAGGCTTGGCGGCGAATGCTGCCTTGAGCCGCGCGATCGCCAGCATGTTTGCATCCTGCGCACCGCGGACGACCATGCCCATTCCGGAAGAATTCGTGCGTCACACCCGGGAAGGTGCGCTGCTCGACCTTGTCGCCCGCCGCGCGCATCGCCGCTGCCAGCGTCTCGCCATCGGAGCGCAGCGGATCGATCTGCGCGTTGATGATCGTCGTTGGCGGCAGGCCGCGCAGGTTTGCCTTCACGAGGTTCAACCGCGGGTCCTGCGCATCGGCAGGAGTGGTCTGGTAATAATAACCGAACCACTTGAGCATGGCGCCGTTCAGCGGCTTCGCATTTGCAGAATCCATCCGCGACGGCAGCGTCATGCTGCTGTTCGCGATCGGGTAGACCGACACGATGTGCAGCGGCGTCGTAAGGCGATTGTCGCGCGCGTAGATTGCCGTCGCGACCGCCAGGTTACCGCCTGCGCTTTCGCCCGCGACCGCGATCTTGCGCGGATCGCCACCCCAGCTTGCCGCATTCTGCAGCGTCCAGCGATAGGCGGCGGCTGCGTCGTCATGCTGCGCCGGGAACTTGAACTCCGGTGCATGGCGATACTCGACCGAGACGACGATCGCACCCAGCTGTTTGGCAAGCAAACGTGGTGCCGCGTCGTAGGTGTCGACCGTCGCGATCACCCAGCCGCCGCCGTGATAATAGACGACGACCGGCAGGTTCTTGGCGTTGGCGAGCGATGCCGGCTTGTAGATCCGGGCGAACTGGTTCGCGTCGCTGCCATAGGGCACGTCGCGCGTCGTCACCGTCGCGTCGGGCGTCGCCGACAGGCCGTGCTTGATCATGACCTGCTTGGCGCCATCGGCTGCCGACGGCTGCATCCGTGCGACGGCTGGCGTGAGCGTCTCGATCGGCTTGCCACCGAGCGCGGCGAGCTGGTCGAGCACGACCTGCATGTCGGGCGCGGCCTTTGCCGGCTGGGTCGCAGTCGGTGCGGGCGGCGGCGGTGGTGGCGCATCGACCGACCGTGCGGACTGCGCAATCGCGCCGCTCGTCAGGGCGATACCCGATGTCGTGATCAAGGTCGCGGTGGCGAGCGCCATTAGCGTGCGCGATGAACGGTTGGTCATGCGGTATGGTATCCTGTTTCGAGTGCCCCCACTCGCCGCTTAGAACCGCGTGATCGGGTTTCCGTTCCCGCAGGTTCACGTAACCAACGCTTTTCGCACGTGTTTTTGACCGCCGAAGTCGCTCTCTATCGTATTAGAACGGTGCAGCGCGTCCTGCGACCCAAGTTTCCACGACCTTGTCGACGTCGGCGATCGAGCGGGATGGATCGCCATCGACGACCAGCAAATCGGCACGCGTTCCGGCCACGATCACGCCGCGATCGCGCAATCCGAGCAGGTCCGCGCCCGCAGCCGTGGCAACCCGCACGGCCTGCGCCGGAGTTAGTCCCGCCTCGACCATCAGCGCGAGTTCGCGGTGTTCGGCAATGCCCGGCACGCGTACCGCGCTCGCACCGCTGTCGGTGCCGAACCCGATCTTCACGCCCGCATCGTACAGCGTCTTTAGGTTGCGCAGGTTCATCGCCAGCGATTTCCGCGCATCGGCCGTCTTCGGATCGGCCAGGATCTTCGCCCGCCACGCCGGATCGTCGACCTGTTGCGCGAGGGCAGGCGACAGCGCCGCGCGGGCGAACGGCGTCTGCGTCCACGGCGCGCGATCGGCCCAGGCGAACGTGGCCTCGTCGAGTTGCAGCGTCGGGATGTACCAGATGCCCTTCGCCTTCAGCGTCGCGACGAACGCAGGGGGCACCGGCGTGTCGCGGATACCGTGCGCAATAATGTCCGCACCCGCCGCGACGATCGCCTCCGCATCGGCGAGATCGTGGATATGCGCCGCCACGCGCAGCCCGCGCGCGTGCGCCTCGGCGATCACCGCGCGGTAGACGGCGGGGCTCATCTTGACCGGCACGCTGCCGCCGAAATCGTCGAGCCACAACTTTACGAGGTCAGTCTTCTCCGCGGCCATCATCGCCACCGCCTTGCGGGCTTCTTCCGGCGTCGAGGGCCGGAACAACTGGTCGGGCCCGACCTTGAGCATCGCCTGCGGTGGCGCGCCATTGGGGACGCCGATCCCCTGCATCACGCCGAACAGGTCCGCGCCTTCGATCCGCCCAGCATGCGCATCGGCGCGTATCCCGACGAACGCCGGACCGTTGTTGCCGAGCGCCGTCACCGTTGTCACGCCGTAGCGGCGATACTGGGCGAGCTGCGCGACGATGTTGGCGCGGGTGTAGTTCTTAGCACCCGTCTCGGTGCCGCTGACCTGTCCGACATGGCTGTGGTCCGAGACCAGGCCGGGCATCACGGTGCGCCCTCCATAGTCGCGCCGATCCGCGCCCGCCGGCACCACGACCTTCCCCGCCGCGACGATCCGTCCATTCGCGATCACGACAGTAGCATCGTCCACCGGTACGCCGCCGCGCCCGTCGATCAACCGGACACCGGTCAGCGCGATCGTCTGCGCGGTAGCGGATCCGGCGGTGAGAGCCGATGCCGCGAGGGCGATCGTGCAGAGGCGAGCGGAGATTTTGGTTCGGCGCACGGTGATGTCCTTCTCGGGAGGATGCGCCGACGGGACGCTATCTCCCTGAAACGTCAGCGGATCGCGCCCGTTCCGATCTGTGATGTCAGCGCCGAACGCGTGCGACCTTCAGCGCGATCCGGACCGGCTGCATCGTCTCGACTGGCTTGAACGAGAGCAGCATCACCAGCGCGACTCCAGCGATCGACGCCGCGCCCAGGAACCGCACGAAACGCTCGCCGGTCAGCGGCGCGCCACAGTGGAACAGCGCCACCGCGAGCACGAGCGCAGCGACGAGGCGCAGCGCGCGGATCGCGGACGGCGCAACGATCCCGAGGTCCCGTCGGTACTTGAACGCAGTCGCCGCAAGCAGCAGCCAGCCGAAGAAGCACAGTATCGTGGCTTCAAGCATGAACGGTCTCCGAGAGTGTTTTGCGGATCTTTGCGACGGGTTTGCTTCGGGCCGACCGCCATGCACCGAGCGCGAGCAGGGCGGCGACCGCGAGCATGGCGACGTCGAACGCCGCGAACAGCGTGTCGCCGGACAGCATCGATCCGGGCAGCCCGCGTGATGTGGTGAGTGTATCGGCCACCGGAATCGCCGCGAACGCGAGCGCGCCGATCGCGAACCCCTCGGTCCACGCGCGGCGCGCCGGCCGTAGCAACTGGAGGACCGCAACGCCGCTCCACACCCAGAACATCGTCGCGACTTCGGTATCGGCGCGGTTCGCGGCGTCGGCCGGGATCAGGCGGTTGGCGAGCAGATAGGCGGCCATCCCGATCGGCAGGCCGGCGATGACGCCGATGTTCAGCCGCTCGACCAGCTTCATTCCGAAGAACGGCGTCGCACCCGGCTTGCGACGCTTGGCGGTCCACAGCAGCAGCCCGGTTCCGACCATCGCCGCGCCGGTCAGCCCCAGCACGAAATACGCCCAGCGCAACGCAGGGCCCGCGAACTGCGCGACGTGTAGCCCGAGCATCACGCCCGCCGTAGCGAGCGCGGGCCCGACGTCGGCGGCGCCCTCCAGGAACCGTCCGTCGCTGCCCGCATAGGTGACCGACGGCCCGCGTCCGTTGAGCGACGCGCTCGAATGACGGTACAGCGTGACCGTGCTCGCGGCATCGTTCGGATTGCGCACCACGACCGTCGCCACGGACGCACCGAAGCGCCGCTCCGCATCGGCGACCAGCGGGCCGATCGCGACCAGCGGAGCCGGCGTACCCGTCGCCTCGCGCTCGGTCGGCGTGCCGAACGCGGCTTGCGCGAAATCGGCGGGCTTGGCGTAGTTCGCGACGACCGGCCACGGCATGTACATCGCCACCAGCGTGATCAGCCCGGTATAGGTGATCATCGCGTGATACGGCAGCGCCAGCACCGCGGACACATTGTGCGCGTCGAGCCAGCTACGCTGCCCCTTGTTCCAGCGCAGCGTGAAGAAGTCGGCGAAGATGCGCTTGTGCGTGATGACGCCCGACACGATCGCGCCGAGCATGAACATCGCGCACAGCCCGGCCAGCCAGCGTCCCCAGGGATGCGGCAATTGCAGCTGGAAATGGAAGCGATAGAAATGCTCGCCGCCGCGGGTCTCGCGGGCGTGCACGTCGTCACCGGTTGCGGGATCGAGCACGATTTCGGGCGCGCGACGTTTGGCGGCCTTGGGGTCCGGCTTGCGCTGTTCGAAGATCCGCGTGACCGCAGTCCGCGCATCGGGAAGGTAGATATACCATTGCAGGTCGTCCGCGCCGACGCGTTGCAGGTGCGTGACCGCAGTCTGTGCGGCGTGCGCGGTCGAGACGGGCGTCGCGCGGAACTCAGGCTGCATCCACTGCGTGATCTCGGGCCGGAAATAGCTCGCGGTGCCGGTCAGGAACATCGCGAACAGGATCCATCCCGCGAGCAGCCCCAGCCAGCCGTGGATCCACGCCATGCTCTGGCGCAGCGTAGTTCCGACCGCCGATGTCATGGACGAACGCCGAGCAGCCAGAGCAAGCCGCCGCCAAAGGTCGAGACCCCCCACACCGCGGCAGTGACCCGCAGGAGCCGGTGTTCGTGAAAGCACCACAAGGCGATGCTGGCATAGATCGGGAACGACAGGATCATGCCCCAGCTCGTCGCTTCGACGCGCGCGATGGGCAGCAGGCGGGCAATCAACGTCGCCAGCACGGCCGCCGCGGCATAGCCGCCGACCAGTGCCGTAAGGCTTCGTAACACCATGCTCCAGACGAACGGGCGCACTCTTCGACCCGACGGAAAAGGGCCGGCTTTCAGGATCCGGCCGCGCATGAACATTTTGTCATTTTTCCTTGCCGCGCTTCCAAACCGCCTTTAGCGGGCTTTGCGAGTCATTATCAATATCAAAGTGGGTAGCGCTTATGCGGGGACGTTTCATGGTCGGGATGCTGTTGGGGACAGCGTTGGGCAGCATCGCGGTGCCGGCATTCGCGGCTGAGCATGTGCCGGCTCTCGCCGTCGTCGCCACGGTCGAACCCGCGATGGCGGACGACGACATCCAGACCCGCAAGGACGAGATCGTCGTCAACGGCGAGCGTATCCGGAAGACGGGGAGCACCGGCACCAAGACCGAGACGCCGCTGATCCGCACGCCGCAGGTCATCACCAGCATCGACGAGAAGGAACTGACGCTCCGCAACGCGCTGTCTATCAACCAGGCGCTCGGCTATGTCGCGGGCGTCTCCCCCAACCAGCGCGGCAACGTCGCCACGCGCTACGACCAGCTCTACGTCCGCGGCTTCGCGCCCGGCCAGTATATGGACGGGATGCGGTTGCTAGGCGGCGTCTATTCCACGCCGCAGATCGACTTCCACCTCGTCGAGCGCGTCGACGTGATCAAGGGCCCAGCGTCGGTCCTCTATGGCAACTCGACGCCAGGCGGGTTGGTCAATCTCACCAGCAAGGTCCCGTATGCGGAGTCCGGTGGGCGGATTGAGTTGGCAGGCGGCAATTTCGACCTGTTGCGATCGGCGATCGACGTGAACCAGCCGCTCGACAAGGACCACAAATGGCTGTTCCGCGTCATCGCCGGTGCGGAACGATCGGACGGGTTCGTCGCGATGACCGGCAACCGGCGCTATTATGCGCGGCCGATGCTGACTTTCGCGCCCGACGAGGCGACCAGCGTGACGCTGATCCTCAACTACCAGCGCGATCCGGAATCTGCGTCGTACAGCGGCGTGCCCGTCTACGGCTCCGCGCTCGCCAATCCGCTCGGCCAGTTCGCGACCGACTTCAACGTGAGCGAGCCGGCGTACGAGGCGTTCGATCGCAAGCAGAAATCGGCTACGCTGTTGTTCCGCCACGACTTCAACGACAAGCTGAGCTGGGCGACCAGCGCGCGCTATCTCGACGTCGACCTCCACTATCGCCAGATCTACCTCTCGGCGTTCGCGACGACCGGTACGGGTGCCAATCGCAACACCGATTTCTCGACGATCGTGCGCGGCGGCGGCGGGTCGGATGAGTCGTTCCGGACGATCACGATCGACAACCACGCGACCGCCAAGTTCGCGACCGGGCCGTTGCAGCACACGCTGCTCGCGGGCGTCGACTGGCAGAACAACCAGGGTAACAACGACCAGCAGTTCAACACCGGCGTCACCACCAATCCGGCGACCAGCATCCCGAACTTGAACCTGTTCGCGCCCGTCTATGGCGGCGTGCAACCGAACTTCCCGCTCACCCAGGCGCGCAGCTTCCGCAAGATCGACCAGGTCGGCGCCTATGTGCAGGACCAGATCGCGATCGGCGGGCTGCAACTGATCGCGAGCGGCCGCTACGACTGGTACGACCAGACGACGGTGAACCGCAACGCCGCGGCAGGGGCGGCGAGCGGCGTGACGCGGCTCCACCAGACCGCGTTCACCGGACGCCTCGGTGCGTTGTACGAGACCAAGTTCGGCCTCGCGCCGTTCGTCAGCTATTCGGAAAGCTTCGAGCCGCAGACCGGCACCGGCTTCGACGGCGCATCGTTCGTGCCCGTCACCGGCCGTCAGTACGAGGCGGGGCTGAAATACCAGCCACGCGGCACCAATGCGCTGTTCACGCTCTCCGCGTTCGACCTGCGCCGCCAGAACGTGCCGACGACCGATCCCGACAACCCTAATTTCTCGATTCAGATTGGCGAGGTCGCGGTGCGCGGCATCGAACTCGACGGACGGGGCGAGATCACGCCGGGCCTGACCGTCACGGTCGCCGGCACTTATACCGTCCCCGAAGTCACGCGAGGTACGCCGGTCGTCGGCACCGGCGACCAGCTCAGCGGCGTCACGGGCACCAAGCCGCTCGGCATATCCAAGTGGAGCGCGTCGAGCTTCGTCAACTACGACCTGTCACGTACCGGCGGCGGCGCGCTGTCCGGCTTCAACATTGGCGGCGGCGTGCGGTATGTCGGCAAGTCCGACGGCACCGCGACTCGCGTGGAGGCGAACCAGACGCTCACCACGCGGTTCCAGTCACCGGGCTATGTGCTGGTCGATGCGGTGCTCGGCTACGATCTCGGCAAGTTCGACGAGTCGCTGAAGGGCCTGAGCCTGACCGCGAACGTCGCCAACCTGTTCGACAAGCGCCACATCGCGAGCTGCTTCTTCGTCAACAGCTGTTACTTCGGCGCCTCGCGCACCGTCGTCGGATCGCTCCGCTTCAACTGGTGATCAGCGGACGTCGTCGACCGGCGCTGTCAGGATCACGCGCAGGCCGGGCATGTTGTCGTCCTGCTCGATCGTGCCCGACAGCCCGGCGACGATGGCGTTCATCATCCGGCTGCCGAAGCCGATCCGCGTGCCCGACTTGCCGACGCCCTGGTCCGCGACGATCAGCCGCAGCCGGTTGCGATGCTGTTCGAGGATGATGTGGATCGGGCCGGCATCGCCGCGATAGGCGTATTTGCTCGCGTTAATGACGAGTTCGGTCAGCACCAGCCCGATGTTCACCGCGCGATCGGTGGCGACGAGCACGGGCGCGAGATCGAGCGTCATCTGCGCCGCCCAGTCCTCGCCGAGCGAGGTCTGCATGTCGCCCGCGAGTTCCTCGATATAGCGCGACAGGTCGACCGACTCGACCTGGTCGTCGCGGTACAGCCGGCGATGCACCAGCGCGACCGCGGCGAGCCTTGCCTGCGCCTCGGCGAGATGCTCCCTTCACCTTCGCGTCGTCGGACGACTTCGCCTGCAAAGATAGGAACGCCGCGACCAATTGCAGGCTGTTCTGCACGCGGTGATTGACCTCCTTCATCAGGACGTCCTTCTGCGCGATCAATGCGTCCTTGTCGGCGAGCGTCCGTTGCAGGTCGGCGTTGAGCAGGCGCAGGCGCTGGTTGATATGCGCGTCGTGGAACGCACGGCGCAGGCGGTGCGCGGCCTCGATCTCCTCGCGCGTCCAGCGCCGCGATCGACCGCTGACCGCCTGCGTCCAGGATTCGAACGACGTGCGCGGGGTCAGCACCGCGTTGGGATCGACCGACACCGCCTTGTGCGGATTGCCGGCCCATTCGACCTCTTCGATCTGCTCGGCCCGGAACCACAACAGCACCGCCCCCTCGTCGACCAGCGGCAGCGCGAGCAGGCCGCTCGCCTGCGCACGGTAAGCTTCGGCGCGGGGCAACAGTGCCGACAGTTCATGCGTCGTGAACGGCTCGATCACGCCCCTCGTGCGAGTCCATGCGGCGAGATCGAGAATGTCGTCCTTACCGGGACAAGGCCCGTCGGTATCGACAATCGTGCCCTCGACATAGGCGAAGCCGTCGCCGTCGAGCATCCGTCGGAGGTCGTCGCGCAACGCGGCGACGATGCTGCGTGGGGCCGGTTCGGTTGCGAGCTTGGGGATGACCGCATCCTCCGCCGCGCGCAGCCGAAGCCGTTCGCGGTACGTCTCCGCCTCTTCCTTCGCGCGGATCTGGCGCGCGAGCCCGCTGGCCAGGGTCGCCGACGCTGCACGGATGTCGGGGGTGAGGCCCTTCGGCGAGCCGTGATGGCACGCGATCAGGCCCCAGAGCAGCCCGTCCTTGACGATCGAGATCGAGGCCGACGCTGCCACGCCCATGTTGGCGAGATAGCGCAGATGAATCGGCGACACGCTGCGCAGCGCGACGTCGCTCAGGTCGAGCGTCTCGAACTCGGCCGGGCGCAGCACTGCAGGCACGTAATCGATCGTCGGGATCGTCCGCGTCCGGTTGCGCACGTACAGCGCGCGCGCCTGCTTTGGGATGTCCGACGCGGGGAAATGGTGGTTGAGGAAGGTGCCGAGCCCTGTCGCCTTGTCCTCCGCCATCACGCGGCCCGCCTCGTCGTCGAGGAAGCGATAGACCATGACGCGGTCGAAACCCGTCAACTGGCGGAATGCGGTCGCGGCGCGCTCGCAAAGCGCCTGGAGATTGCTCGCGCGCTCGAACGTCATCGCCATCGCATTGAGCCGGCCGAGCATGCCGGCCGCAGTGACCGGCTCACCTTCGACGGGTTCGAGTTCGACCAGCACGTGTTCAGCGGTGCGGTGAAGGGTGACGTCGAACCGTTCGGTCAGGCCCGCTACCGGCAGTCCGGCAAGCGCCACACCGGCGACCGTGTCGTTGTCGGTGAGTATCGCACCGATGTCCTGCGCCAACAGCGCCGACAGGTCGCTGCCGAGCCAGTCGGGGGTCAGGCGGGTCTCGAGGTCGCCCGCACCCGCGACCACCGCTAGACTGGTCGCGTCGGCGACGAGCAGCAGGCCATGCGGCTGGATCGCACCGGGGATGTGGATCGGCTCGCGGTCGCACGCATTAAGGTCCAGCCCCACGCCATCGGTGGAACCGGCAATATCGCTCGACGCGTTCATCTACCCGAAACTCTCCTATCGAGCCTCGATCATGCAGCCCCCGGCGGAACAAAGCAAATACCCGCAGCGGGTTACGATATTAATCTGAAGCAATATCGCGCGGTGCGGACTCGGCATAGCGGCGGGCGATCACCGCGCAGGCGATCAGCTGCAGCTGGTGGAACAGCATGACGGGCAGCAGGATCACGCCGACCTGCGCGGGCGGGAACAACACGCCTGCCATCGGCACACCCGACGCGAGGCTCTTCTTCGAACCGCAGAACTGCAGCACGATCGCATCCTCGCGCGGCAGTTTCATCAGTCGGGCAACGGCAAACGTCAGCCCGAGCACGAACGCGAGCAGTGCCGCACACAGGAGTCCGATCAGGATCAGGTCGCCGAGCGACAATTTGGTCCACAGCCCCTCGACCACCGCGGCACCGAACGCGCTGTAGACGACCAGCAGGATCGACCCGCGATCGACCACCGTCAGCAGGCTCTTGTTGCGCGTCACCCACGCGCCGATCCAAGGCCGCAGCAGATGCCCGGCGACGAACGGCACCAGCAGTTGCAAGACGATCGCCTCGATACTCTCGATCGAGATCCCGCCGCTGCCCGAAGTGTTCATCAGCAGCGCGACCAGCGCCGGCGTGACGAGGATACCGAGCAGGTTCGAGAACGACGCGCTGCATACCGCCGCCGCGACATTGCCGCGCGCGATCGCAGTGAAGGCGATCGACGACTGCACGGTCGAGGGGAGCAGCGTCAGGAACAGCAACCCGGCGGCGAGCGGCCCGGTCACGAACGGCAATGCGGTCAGCCCAAGCCCGAACAGCGGGAACGCGACGAAGGTGATGGCCAGCACCGCGAGATGCAGCTTCCAGTTGCGCAGGCCCGACAGAATCGCATCGCGCGACAGCTTCGCGCCGTGGAGGAAGAACAGCAGGACGATGCCGATATCGGCGGCGTAACCGACGATCGTCGCCATCTCGCCCCGTGCCGGTAGCAGGCTCGCCAGCACCACGGTGCCGAGCAGCATCAGGATGAACGGCTCGAAGACGGAGAGGAACCGCCCGATCATGGATGCGCCTTCACATAAGCGTCGAGCGTCGCGAGATGGCCGCTGAGCGCGTCGTCATCCAGGAAACTGCCGAGGAAGCTGTTGCGTGCCAGCGTTACGACCTGCTCGCGAGACAAGTTTTTCGCGCGTGCCGTCTGGCGGAAATTCTCGCCGATATAACCGCCGAAATAGGCTGGATCGTCCGAATGGATCGTCGCGCGCAGCCCGAGATCAAGCATCCGGTCGATCGGATGGTTCTCCAGTCGGTCGACGTTGCGGAGCGCGACGTTCGACAACGGGCACACGGTGAGCGTCATCGCATCGCGTGCGAGGCGAGCGACCAAGGCCGGATCCTCCAGCGCGCGATTGCCGTGGTCGATTCTGTCCACCTGAAGAATATCGAGCGCCTCGTGGATGTACGCGGGCGGGCCCTCCTCGCCGGCATGCGCGCACAGCATCAGCCCGGCGTCCGCCGACGCCGCGAACACGCGCGCGAACTTCGACGGCGGATGGCCGACCTCGGACGAGATCGAGCCCGACGCCGATGAACTGGTCGAGCCACGGCTCAGCCTGCGCGAACGTCTTGAACGCGTCCTCCTCGTCGAGATGGCGCAGGAAGCTCATGATGAGGCCGACCGACATGCCGTGCTTGGCTTGTGCTTCGTCGATCCCCCGCGAACAGCCCGCGCGCGACGACGTCGAACGGGATGCCGCGATGCGTATGCGTCTGCGGGTCGAAAAAGATCTCGGCATGGACGACGCCGTCCTGCGCGACGCGGTCGAAATAGGCGAGCGCCAGATCGCGGAAATCCTCCTCGGTCTGGAGCACTGCTGCGCCCGCGTAATATATGTCGAGGAACGTCTGGAGATTGGTGAAGCTGTACGCAGCGCGAACATCCTCGACGCTCTTGAACGGGATCGCGACCTTGTTGCGCTCGGCCAGCGCGAACATGAGTTCCGGCTCCAGACTGCCTTCGATGTGGAGGTGAAGCTCGGCCTTTGGCAGGTTCGTGATGAAGTCGTCGGTCATGGCGGATCCTGTCGCTTGGGTCGCGGTGGCTGCAACCATTCCGCCCGCCACGCACTACCGCAAGTGCGAAAGCCGTTGCATGACAATCCTGTCACGTTACCGAGCGCCGATACTTACGCGAAGGACACCATCGATGCCGACAGGATTGGTCGCACTACTCGACGACATTGCCGGGATCACCAAGCTCGCCGCCGCGAGCCTCGACGATATCGCCGCGACCACCGGCAAGGCGGGCAGCAAGGCGATCGGCGTGGTGGTCGACGATGCCGCCGTCACGCCGCGCTACATGGTCGGGTTCGAGCCCAAGCGCGAACTGCCGATGATCGGGAAGATCGCGCTGGGATCGTTCCGCAACAAACTGGTCTTCATCCTGCCCGCAGCGCTCGCGTTGAGCGCGTTCGCGCCGTGGCTGCTGACGCCGCTGCTGATGATCGGCGGCACCTATCTGTGCTTCGAGGGCGCGGAGAAGATCCTCGAGGCGTTCGGCGGCGGCCATGCCGAGGAGGTCGTCGCCGAGCCGGTCGACGCAGCGACGCTTGAGGCACAGAAGGTCTCGGGCGCGATCCGTACCGACTTCATCCTGTCCGCCGAGATCATGGTGATCGCGCTGTCGGACGTCGCGACCAAACCGATCTGGGAGCAGGCGATCGTGCTGGCGCTGGTCGGCATCGTCATCACGATCGGCGTCTACGGCGTGGTCGCGCTGATCGTGAAGATGGACGATATCGGGCTGCATCTTGCGCAGCGCAGCAGCGCGGTGGTGCAGGCGATCGGCCGTGGGCTGGTGAAGGGCATGCCGATCGTGATGTCGGCGCTGTCGGTGATCGGGACGGCGGCGATGGTCTGGGTCGGGGGGCAGATCATCGTTCACGGGATCGAGGAGTTCGGGTTCACCGCTTTGCCGCACTGGATCCACGACACAGCGGAGGCGGCTTCGCATGCGGTGCCGTTTGCCAAGGGCGCGGTGAACTGGGTGATGAACGCGTTCTTCTCGGGGATCGTCGGGTTGATTCTGGGCGGCGCGATCGCGCTGGGGCTCCATGCGGTGAAGAAGCCGAAGACACACTGACCAACAGGCGTTCCCGGCCCTTCCTTGGCCTCCCGCGAAGGCGGGAGCCCAGTCTGGGTCCCCGCCTTCGCGGGGAAACATGTCGTGGTCTGTTGAGAGGCTCTACGACCAGCCCCCCGGCGAAGGCCGGGGCCCAGTTGGGGAACGTGATTAACTGAGAGTGCGCTCCGTTACTCTGACCTTTCCAACTGGGCCCCGGCCTCCGCCGGGGGCTTGTGGGGGTAGGAGGCGCCCCTACTTAGCCGTCCATTTCCCCATCCAGCCCAGCACTTCCCCATACCATTGCCGCGAGTTCTTCGGCTTCAGCACCCAATGGTTCTCCCCCGGGTTCACCAGCAACCGCGACGGGATCCCACGCCGCTGCAACGCCGTGAACGTCGCCAGCCCCTGCGTGTACGGAATCCGGAAGTCCTTCTCGCCGGTGATCACCAGCATCGGCGTCTTCCACTTGGCCACGTAATTGACCGGGTTCCATTTCTCGAACGCCTGCGGGTCCTCGTAATAGGCTTTCCCGCCATGCTCCCATTCGTCGAACCAGAGTTCTTCCGTCTCGTAGGCCATCGCGCGCGCGTCGAACACGCCGTCATGCTGCACGATGCACTTGAAGCGATCGGGCCACTGCCCCTCGATCCAGTTCATCATGTAGCCGCCGTACGACGCACCGAGCGCGCACGCATTGTCCGCATCCAGCCATGCGAACTTGTCGGTCGCGGCAGCCAGCCCCTTCTTCAGATCATCGAGCGGCCACCCGCCCCAGTTGTTGCTGATCGCGTCGGTGAAGCCCCTGTCCGTACCCGGTCGACCCATGGAAATCGACCGCGACCAGACCATAGCCAGCGCCTGCGAACACGGCGGGGTTCCAGCGATACGACCAGCTGTTGTTGCTCGATCCCTGCGGCCCGCCATGGACCATGTACGCGATCGGGACCTTCCCGTTCGCCCCATAGGGCTTCACCGCATAGCCCCAGACGGTGTCGGCGTTCGCGCCCTTAAAGTTGAACCGCGTGACCGTCGGCATGTCGATCCCGGCAAGCTTCGTCGCGTTGACCTGCGTCAGGCGCTGCGGTGAGCCAGTGCCCACACGAAAGAAATCGGCGGGTGCGGTGAGGCTGTCGATCGCCACCACAGGCCCCCGCGGCGTGATCGCGACCGCGCTGACGTGCCCCTCCTGCGTCAGCCGCGTGACCGCACCGCTCGTCGCATCGACGCGGAACAGCGGCGTCTCCTGCGTGTCGTCCGCCGTCACGTAGAGCGACTTCGAGTCCGGCGCCCACGCGATCGAACCGACCGACCGGTCCCAGCGCTCGGTCAGCGACACCGTCTTGCCGCTGGCGATGTCGCGCAGCGTCAGCACCTGGCGATCCGCCTCGAACCCCGGCCGGCGCATCGCGAAATAGGCGAGGGTGCGACCGTCGGGCGATACCGTCGGAAGGTTGTCGGTCGCCTTGTTCCCCGCGGTCAGGTTGACCGGTGCCGCCGAGCCGTCCGCGGGCACCGAGAAGATGTCGAGATTGGTCGACAGCGCCTCGATCCGGCCGGCTTCGCGCAGCGCAAAATAGACGGTGCGGCCGTCCGGGCTCCACGAGATTTCCTCGCCGCCGCCATTCGGCTTCGATGGCGTATCGCCAACCAACGCGCCGACCAGTGGAACGCCGTTCCCGGTCGCACCTGCGGCGGTCAGCGGCAACACGAACAGCTGCGAGCGCGTGCCGTCCGCCCACGTATCCCAATGCCGCACGAACAGCTGGTCGTACGTCCGCCCGGCGCCCGCGTTCGGATCCTTCTTCACCATCGCCGGCTCGAGGCTCGGCGCGCCCGGCTTGCGATCCGCCCAGACGAGCAACTTGTCGCCGGTTGGCGCGACCTTGAAGCCACTGAACCCACCCTTGAAGCTCGTCAGCTTGCGCGGCGTGCCGCCCGTTACCGGCACCGACCAGACCGCATCCTCGCCGCCCTTGTCCGATGTAAAATACACGGTCGAACCGACGATCTGCGGGTCGTTCTCGTTGACCTGCGGATCGGCGAGCAGTTTCACCGGCGCCGCGCCCGGCGTGGTCAGGTCGAGTCGCCAGAGATCGTAGCGCCCCCTTGTCCGCGGCCAGATCGGTCTCGCGCTGTGCCCAGACGAGCCAATGCCCGTCCTGCGACGCGGTCGGCGCACCGACGCGGCTGAGCATCGTCACGTCGTCGATGGTGAGTTGCCGGGCGGCGGCGGGGGCACTCGCAAAGGCGAGCACGGCGAGGCTGGCGGAGAGCATGATCTTCATGGTGTGCTTGATAGGACGCTTGCGAGATCGCGCGCAATCACCTCGATCGCTTGCGTGAAAGCACCGGTTCAGATCATGGCGGTATGACGCCTCGGAAGACCCGCGCGCCCAGGATTTCGTCGTTCATGTTCACTATATCTGTTCGGTGGTTTCTGGCGGCGACGTTGCTCGCACTCGGGGCGGGGCCGGTATCGGCGGCGCAGGTGCAACTGCCGGTCGACGCGCTGATGCAGGATGCGGGAGAGTATGCGACCCGGTTCGGCGTGCCGTTCGACGAGGCGCTGCGGCGGATGCGCGCGCAGGGCGCCACCGTGCCGGCAACCGACGCGCTGCGTGAAACCTACAAGGATCGCTGGGCCGGCGTCGCGATCGAGCACCAGCCCAATTACCGCATCGTCGTGCTGCTGACCGGCACCGATCCGGTCGCGGATCAGTCGGTGATGGCGGGCGGGATGGTCGTGCCGATCGTCTTTCGGACCGGCGCACCTGCGACGCGCGAGGCGGTGCTCGCCGCGATCACGGCGTATCAGGCGAAGATACGCGAGTCCCTCCCACACCCGCCCGGACTTGGAGTCGATCAGCGAACCGGCGAACTCGTCGTGATGATCGCATCGGGTGATGCCGATCTCGACCGCGATGGCGCGCTGCGCGCCCGGATCGCGACGATGACCGGCGTTCCGGTGCGGATCGAAGCCGTTGATAAGCCGCCAGTGAACATGGCGCAGGACCTGGTCGTTCCCGTCCCCACGCTCATACCCGCCCCGATCGACAGCGGCGCGATCGAAGGTGGCGGGCGCGTCGTCGGGACGGTCGACGGCAAGCGCTACGCCTGCACGACCGGCTTCGTCGTGTCCGACGGGCTGCGCAATGGCGTGGTCACCGCGGCGCATTGCCCGGACGCGCTATCCTATGTCGGCAAGCGCCCTTCGGACGGCAGTCGCGAGGAATGGCCGCTGGCGTTCGTCGGGCAATGGGGCTGGGGGTATCAGGACGTACAGGTCAACGTCGCGACCGCACCTGACGTCGGCTACGCACCTTTGTTCTACGCGGATACCGCCAAGACGCTCGCGCGGCCCGTCGCGACGTGGCGCTACCGCACGAGCACGCGCGCCGGCGACTTCGTGTGCCATCGCGGCGAGCGTACCGGCTATAGCTGTGCAGTGATCGCGATGGTCGATTTCGCGCCGGCGGGCGATCTGTGCGGCGGCGCGTGCCTGCCGACCTGGGTCGCGGTCGAGGGGCCGACGTGCAAGGCCGGCGACAGCGGCGCGCCGGTGTTCGAAGGCAGCACCGCGCTGGGCCTCGTCAAAGGCGGCACCTACCGCCGCGACGGGACGTGCCTCTTCTACTACTATATGTCGACCGACTACCTGCCGCAGGGCTGGACGCTGTTGCATCAGTAACACGGTGCCGGGCGCGCTGATTGTGTCTCCCCCGCCAAGCGCTGTACGTCCCGCCGGGAACACGGTGCCGCCGAGCGCCGATCGGCGGCCTATCGACACGGGCATGACATGGACTCCTCGGGCCTTGAGGCCGTTTTTCTAGCAAACCGCGATACGCTGCTGCGGTTCATCCGCTCGCTCGGCGCGGGCGATGCGGAGGATCTGCTGCAAGAGCTGTGGGTGCGGATCCAGACCGCCCCGACCGGGCCGATCGCGTCGCCGCTGTCGTATCTGTACCGGATGGCGAACAACCTGATGCTCGATCGCCACCGCGCGGTGCGGCAGGCGGAGAAGCGCGATCGCGAATGGACCGAGGCGACGGGGGGACCGTCGCTCGACCGATCCGAGGAGCCATCCGCCGAACGCGTCGTGATCGCGCGCGAGCAGGCGGCACTGGCGGAGTCGGCGTTGCAGTCGGTCGGCGACCGGGCGGCGCGGATATTCCGACGTCACCGGATCGACGGCATCGAGCAGCGCGTGGTCGCGGCGGAGTTCGGGGTGAGCCTCAGTACCGTAGAGGGCGACTTGCGGAAGGCCTATCGCGCGATGATCGATGCGAAGCGACGTTACGATGAGGCTTGATCGCAACGTCTCCGTCTTCGGCTATAGGAGGCCATGATGGCGGAGCATGACGATATCGAAGCGCGCGCGCTGGACTGGGTCGTCCGGACGGGTAGCGATGCGTTCGACGACTGGCCGGCGTTCCACGCCTGGCTGGAGGCGGACCCGCGTCACGCAGTGGCCTATCATGCGATGTCGATGGATATCGAGGGAGATGGCGGCGACGGTGCCGCCCGTGCAGGCCGCACCGATCGCGATGCAGCCTCCGCGGAGGCGCTGGCCGGTCTGGGCCGGTGGAGCGATCGCCGCGTCGCTCGCGCTGTTCGTCGGGTATGAGGCGACTGAGACGAGATCGTACCCTTATGCGGTCGAGACGGCGGCGGGGGGCGATGCGGACGGTTCGGCTCGCCGATGGCAGCACGATCGCGATGGGTGGTGCGACGCGCCTGATGCTCGACCACGACGACCCGCGGGTCGCGACGCTCGAGCGCGGCGAGGCGATGTTCGTGGTCCGGCACGACGACAGCGATCCGTTCGAGGTGAGCGTCGGCGGCGCGCGGCTGGTCGATGTCGGCACCGCGTTCGACGTGAAGCACGCGCGGGGCGAGACGCGCGTCGCCGTGTCGGAAGGCGCGGTCGACTATAATCCGGGCCGCGACGGCATCCGGCTCGTGAAGGGGGCAGGGGGCTGGTCGTGCGCGACGGCAAGGCGACCGTGACCGCGGTCGATGTCGCCAGCGTCGGATCGTGGCGCGACAGCGTGCTGGCGTATGAGGGCGCAACGCTGGCGGAGGTCGCGGACGACCTGTCGCGCGCGCTCGGCGTCGACCTGCGCGCCGATCCGGGCGTCGCGAAACGCGCGTTTAGCGGCAGCATCGCGACGGCCAAGCTGTCCGGCGATCCCCGCCTTGCCGCGCCGCTGCTCGGTGTCGCGATCCGCAAGCGTGGCGGTCACTGGGTGATGTCCTCGCGCTCGTGAGGATGCGCGGATGTCTGGTCGTCGCGGCACTCGCCGTCGCCGCTCCTGCGCAGGCGGGGCAGGGGGCGGTCGACTTGCCGGCGGGGCGTCTTGGGGATGCGGTGCTGGCGCTCGGGCGGCAGTCGGGGACAAGTATCGTCGTCGGCGATCCGGCTTTGTGGGCGCGGCGCGTGCCCGCGGTACGCGGGCGGATGAGCGCGCGCGAGGCGCTCGACCGGCTGGCGACTGCGGCGAATGCCGATGTCGTCGCAGCGGGCGCTTTCGGGTGGCGGCTGACTGCCCGCACGCCCCGCGTCGTTCGGGTGAAGCGGCCGAAAGTCGTTCCGGTCGCCGCACCGCCGGCGGTTCAGGGCGCGGACATCGTCGTCACCGGCAGCAAGCGCGACGTCCGGTTGCGCGATTTCGCAGGGCAGGTCGCGTTGCTCGATGGCGTCGATCTCGCGCTCGGCGGCGCGGGCGGGACCGAGGCGATCCCTCGCGCGGCTGGCGAGCGTATCGTCGACGCATCTCGGTGCAGGCCGCAACAAGCTGTTCATTCGCGGCATCGCCGATTCCAGCTTCACCGGACCGACCCAGACCACCGTCGGCCAGTATTTCGGTGACCTGCGGCTGAGCTACAACGCGCCCGATCCCGACCTGCGGCTCTACGATATCGCCTCCGTCGAGGTGCTCGAGGGGCCGCAGGGTACGCTGTACGGCGCAGGGTCGCTCGGCGGGATTATCCGCACCGTGCCGAACGCGCCGGAACTGGGCGCGGTATCGGCGTCGATCGCAGGCGGCCTCTCCGCGACGTGGCACGGCGATCCGGGGGCTGATCTCGGCGCGACGCTGAACGTGCCGCTCGGCGAGCGCGTGGCGCTGCGCGTCGTCGGCTACGGCGTGAGCGAGGGCGGGTATATCGACAATCCGGTGCTCGACCGCCGCGACGTAAACCGGACGCGGATCGGTGGCGGACGGGCGGCGCTGCGGCTCGATGCGGGGAATGGCTGGACGGTCGATCTCGGCGGGATCGGGCAATGGACCAAGGGCGACGATAGCCAATATGCCGACCGCGATGCGCCGGTTCTGACGCGGTCGAGCGCGATCGTGCAGGGGTTTTCGGCGGACTACATGATGGGGCAGGTCGTCGTCTCGGGCACGATCGGCGAGCTGAAGGTCAAGTCCTCGACCGGGATCGTCAGCCAGACGCTGACCGAACGGTACGACGCGACCCTGCCAGCCGCCGATCCGACGCTACCGAACAGCAACTGGCCTGCATTCGGCAGCCCCCTGACGACAGCCGCGGGCAGCCCCCGCGTGTTCGCGCAGCGCAACGCGACCGACATGATCGCGAACGAGACGCGGGTATGGCGGCCCATGCGAAACGGGTTCGGCTGGGTGGTCGGCGGCAGTTACACGCATAATCGCACGCGGTTGTCGCGCTCGCTCGGCCCGGTCGATGCGCCCGCGCCGGTGACGGGCGTGACCAACAGCATCGACGAGGCGACGCTGTACGGCGAGGGCAGCGTGCAACTGGTGCGCGGGCTGACCGCCACCGCCGGCGCGCGGGTCACGCGGGCGTCGCTCGCGGGGACCGGCGAGGATATCGCACCGGCGCGGCTGGAAACGGTCGCGCTCGCCCGTGCGCGCGTGACGGCGGACCGGATCGAGACGAGCGTGCTGCCGTCCGCCTCGCTGATCGCGGCGGTGCTGCCGAAAGTGTCGTTGTACGGGCGATACCAGCAGGGTTTTCGGCCCGGCGGGCTGGCGATCGAGAGCGATTTCGTCCGGCGATTCGAGAATGATCGCGTGCGGACGCTGGAGAGCGGCGTGCGCATCGGGCTCGCGGGTGTCGATCGCGCGTACCTGACGGCGAGCGTGTCGCACACCATCTGGCAGGATATCCAGGCGGACTTCATCGACGCGACCGGCCTGCCGAGTACCGCCAACATCGGCGACGGGCGGATCTGGACGTTCAGCGCGGCGGGCGGGTGGAAGCCGCTCGCCGGGCTGACGCTCGACGCTGGCTTCACCTACAACGACAGCCGCGTGACCGAACCGAGCGCGGCGCTGTTCGTCGCGCTCGCGCGGATGAGCCAGGTGCCGAACATTGCGCGCTATGCCGGGCGGCTGGGAGCGGATTACCGGCGTGATATCGGGCGAGACTTGGAACTGCGCGTGTATGGCTGGGCGCGCTATGTCGGGCGATCGCGGTTGGGTGTCGGCCCGGTGCTAGGCGAAGAGCAGGGCGATTATCTCGATACGGCGCTGACGGCGCGGATCGGGCGGCCGTCGTTGGGCGTGACGCTCGGGGTCACGAACCTGACGGATAGCGTCGGCAACCGGTTCGCGCTCGGGACGCCGTTCCAGGTCGGGAGCGGGCAGATCACGCCACAGCGTCCGCGGACGATCCGCATCGGCCTGGACGCCGCGTTTTAAACTGACCTTTCGATCCTCCCCCGCCAGGGGGAGGTGGCTGGCTCTTGCCAGACGGAGGGGGAGGTAATGACAACATCCGTTGCGTGTCCGCCCCCTCCGTCTCGCTACGCGATCCACCTCCCCCTGGCGGGGGAGGATCGGAGTTCAGCCCTTCGCCAATGCGCGCTGATCGGCCGGCAGCAACGCCAGCGCCGTCTTGTAGCAATCTTCAACGTGCGAATTACCGACCAGCTTCATCGCGCCGAAGCTGATCGTCGCCGCCACCGCCGAACCCGCAAAAGGCACGAACTTCGCCATCGACCCCACAGCGATGCGCGCGCCGACGCGGCGGAGCAGGGCAACGACGATGCGCTTCGTCACCATCCGGCCGATCATCGTGTTGCCCAGGCTCGACGCCATCACCAGCGCCTGCTGCGCAAGCTGCGGCTCGAGCTTCTGCACCTGTTCGTGAGCGAGCCCGAAGCGCTTGCTGATCTCGGGCAGCAGCTTGGTGAGCAGGCCGATGTCCGCGACGATGTCCGCGCCGGGGATCGGCACGACCGCCGCGCCCGCCGACATCACCGAGCGCGTCGTGACGAGGCGCTTGCTGTCGTCGCGGATGCGGTCGAGTTCGGCGATGGTGGTGATCATGCTGGCATTTCCCTGAAGATGTCCGCCGCACAACGCGCCGCCTCGGCCATTGTGCCGCACGATAATGGAGCGCGCTTCAAGGTTCGCGAGCCACGTCTCCGTCCTCTTCTCGAAAACACATCGAAAAGGGTTCCGTATGCGTCGTCTCTTGCTGACCACCACCTGCCTGTTCGCGGTAACCACGGGCGCCCAGGCGCAGACCGTGATCGATACCAAGCGGACCGACACGGTGCGGACCTCGACGATTAAGGCCGGCGCGCCCGACAATATCCGCATCGCCGCCGCCGGTTCGGTGACGCCGACCACCGGCACGGCGGTAACCGTCGACAGCGTCAACGCGGTCACGAACGAAGGCACGATCCAGGTGACCAACGCCGACGGATCGACCGGCATCCTCGCCAACGCCGGCACCGGCGGCGGGATCACCAACGCGGCGACCGGCAAGATCATCATCGACGAAAGCTATGTCGCGACCGACACCGACAAGGACGGCGACCTCGATGGCCCGTTCGCGGCGGGCACCGGACGCACCGGCATCCGCATCGCGGGCGCGTACACGGGCGCGATCGTCAACAGCGGCGCGATCACCGTGAAGGGCAACAACTCCGCCGGCATCTGGCTCGGCGGACCGCTGACCGGCGCCTTCACGCATGACGGCCAGACCGCGGTCACCGGCAACGGATCGACCGGCGTGCGGATCGCCGACGTCACCGGCAACGTCCGGCTCGCCGGTACGATCGCTGCGATCGGGCAGGGGCGCGGTCGCCGCGCGCGTCGATGGCGACATCGCGGGTGCGCTGGTGGTGCAGGGCGCGCTCGGCTCGACCGGCTATCGCTATGCGACGGCCCCTGCCGACGTATCGAAGCTCGACGCCGACGACCTTTTGCAGGGCGGATCCGCGCTAATCGTCGCGGGCAACGTCTCGGGCGGCATCATCTTCGCGGTCCCGCCGAAGGACGCGAGCACGACCGATACCGACGAGGACAAGGACGGTCTTCCCGACGCCACCGAAGGCTCCGCGGCGATCACGTCGTTCGGCGCTGCGCCAGCGGTGCAGATCGGATCGGCCACGCGCGCCGTCGCGATCGGCGCGGTCGCCGGCACCGGGACCGGCTTCGGCCTGATCGTCGATGGCGGCATCGCGGGCAGCGGCGTCTATGGCGGCGTCGAGGGCAATGGCCTGGCGATCGGCGGCCTTGGCGGCGCGGTGACGATCGCAGGCGGGATCGGCATCAACGGCACCGTAGCGGCAACCGCAAACGGCGCGAGTGCGACCGCGTTGAAGCTTGGTACGGGCGCGTCGACCCCCGAGATCCGCAACGCCGGCACGATCGCCGCGTCAGGCGGCGGCACAGCCGCATTGCGTTCGACGGCAGTCCTGATCGATACCGGCGCATCCGTCGCCACGATCCGCAACAGCGGCACGATCAAGGCGACCGCGCAGGCCGCCGATGGCACCGCGATCGCGATCCTCGATCGGTCGGGCACCGTGACGCTGGTCGAGAACAGCGGCGGCATCGGTGCAACGGGCGCGCTGGCCACCTCCGAGCGCAACGTCGCGATCGACCTCTCGGCGAACGCCAGCGGCACGATCGTTCGCCAGACCGCAGTCGCGACCGGCATCGCGGCGCCCGCGATCGTCGGCGACGTGCGCTTCGGCAGCGGCAACGATCTGTTCGACGTCGCCGATGGCACGGTCGCCGGCACCGCGCGCTTCGGCAGCGGCAACAACCGCCTCGCGCTGTCGGGCGATGCCAATTTCTCCGGCGGCGCAGTGTTCGGCGCTGGCAACGATGCGCTCACGCTCGCCGGGACGTCGGTGTTCAGCGGCGCGGCGGACTTCGGTGGCGGTACCGACACGCTGACGCTCGGCGGCACGTCGCGCTTCTCCGGCACGCTCGCCAATTCGGGCGGCCTTGCGGTCGCGGTCAACGGCGGCACGCTCGACATCACCAAGGCCGCGTCGATCGCGTCGCTGTCGGTCGGCGGCGGCGGTATCCTCGCCGTGACGCTCGACAAGGCGGGCGGCACCAGCACGATGATCCAGGTCGCCGGCACGGCATCGTTCGACAAGGATTCGAAGCTCGCCCTGAAGCTCACCAGCGTCGTCGATGCGGAGGGCCGCTACACCGTCCTGCGCGCCGGCACGTTGACGGGCGCCGCAAACCTGACCGCGACCACGACACTCCTCCCCTTCCTATACAAGGGCAGCATCGCGACCGGCACGGGCAACGACCTGGCCGTCGATATCGCGCGCAAATCGTCGACCGAACTCGGCCTCAACCGCTCGCAGGCGTCGGCGTATGACGCGATCTACAAGGCGCTCGGCAACGACGCGAAGGTCGGTGGCGCGTTCCTCAACATCACCGAAGCCGACGCGTTCCGCGGCTCGGTCCGCCAGATGCTGCCCGACCATGCCGGCGGCACGTTCGAGACCGTGACGATGGGCTCGCGCGCCACCGCTCGCCTGCTCGCCGACCCGCACGGCCCGTTCAAGGACGAAGGCAAATGGGGCTATTGGGTGACGCAGGTCGCGTGGGGCACGTCGAAGAGCGTCGCCGATACCGCGGGTTACGACATCAGCGGCTGGGGCGTCTCGGCGGGTGCGGAATACAAGACGGGTGTGGGCAACTTCGGCACCTCGCTCGCCTATCTCCACGGCCAGGATGCCGACGACGGCACGGACAACGAGGTGAATACGGACCAGTATGAACTGGCCGGATACTGGCGCGGGCATTGGGGCGGCCTCCAGGCCAACGCGCGTGCGTCGGGGGCGAAGGTGAAGTTCGACGGTGTCCGTCAGTTCGCCGGCGCGATCGGCGCCGAGGCCGTTGCCCGGACCGCCAAAGGCAACTGGGACGGCACTCTGTACGCGGCGTCCGGTGGCCTGTCGTACGAGGCCGGCACCGGCATGCTCACCTTCCGCCCGGTCCTTGCGATCGATTACTACAAGCTCAAGGAGGACGGCTACAGCGAGACCGGCGGCGGCAAGGCGATCGACCTGGTCGTGCGGTCGCGGACCAGCGATGAGCTGGCGGTCACCGGCAGCGGCGCACTCGGGCTGAACTTCGGTGGACCCAAGTTCGAGAATGGCTGGTTCCGCGTCGAAGCCGAAGGCGGCCGTCGCCAGATCGTCGGCGGCAGCCTGGGCGCGACCACCGCGTCGTTCGAAGGCGGCCAGTCGTTCACGCTGACCCCCGACAAGCGCACCAGCGGCTGGGTCGGCAAGCTGCGCGGCGTCGGCGGCAACGGCATCTTCCGGATGGGCGGCGAGTTCAACGCCGAGCAGCAACAGGGTCGCGTCGCGCTGTCGTTGCGCGCCAACCTCCAGATCGGGCTTTAAGCAACCGCATCTTTCGGGGGGAGGAATGGCTCGATTCCGCCCCCCGGACTGTTGTCGGCGCATAGCAGGAGCAAAGACATGGCCGAAGACCGTTTGAACATCGACACCAAGACTCTCGAAGACAATAGCGACCTGCGCCAGGTCGAGTTCGAGGCCGAAGTGAGCGAGGAGCGCTATCAGTTCGCGGTCCAGTACGACGTGCTCGAAGCGCTGAGCACGGTATCGCCCGAAGGCGACGCCGTGGCGATTCTCAAGCAGCATGCCGAAGAGATCGCCGAACTCGGCGTCGTCGCGCTGGCGCGCGATCCCGACCAGGAGATCGTCGTCATCAGCGAAAACGATCTGGACTAGCGCCGGCTTCCGGCCGATCCTCCTCACCGAGCCGGCATTGTCGTCCGGACGGTGGGAGACGGATGATGAAAACGATCTGGACGAGCGTTGCAGTGGCGATGACCATCGCGGCGAGCACAACGGCCGCGCATGCGCAGAAGGTCAGCCCCGCGGTCACCAGCGCGCTCGCCAATCCGGCGCGCGCCGACCAGCAAGGCGATGATGCCCGCCGCAAGGCCGCCGACGTACTCGCCTTCTCCGGCGTGCGGCCGGGCAACGTGGTCGTCGATTACCTGCCGGGTGCCGGCTATTGGACCCGGATCTTCACCGGCGTCGTCGGACCCAAGGGCCATGTCTACGCAGTGTGGCCGGCAGCCGGCGCGAAATACGCCGAGAAGACGCTGCCCGCACTTCAGGCGCGCAACCTCGCCAACGTCACCGCCGTCGTCCAGACCACCAACCTGCCGACCTCGCCCAAGCCGGTCGACCTGTTCTGGACCGTGCAGAACTACCACGACATCGCCAATAACGGCGGCGGCGAGGGCGCGTTGAAGGCGTTCGACAAGGCAGTCTTCAACATGCTCAAGCGCGGCGGCATCTACGTCGTGATCGATCATGCGGATGCCACCGGCAGCGGCCTGGGCGGGACCGAGACGCGGCACCGGATCGACCCGGCGGCGGTAAAGGCGCAGGTCCAGGCGGCAGGGTTCAAGTTCGTTGGCGAGTCCACCGCACTGCGCAATCCCGCCGACGATCATACCAAGCCGGTATTCGACCCCGCGATCCGCGGCACGACCGACCAGTTCGTCTACAAGTTCAAGAAGCCCTAAGCGCATCGGCGACTGGTCGACGGCATCCTCGTCGTTCGATCAGTCGCCATCGCCTTTCCGTCACGGCGTCCGAGTCCAGCGCTCGGGCATGGCGTTCGAGCGGCGACAGTCCTAAGCGGCTTTCATGAACGACAAAATTGCTGCCCCATCGATGCGTCCAGGCGAGTTCGTCGCCTTCATCGCCGCGTTGATGGCGGTCAACGCGCTCGGCGTCGACCTGATGCTGCCCGCGCTCGCCGATATCGGCCACCAGCTTGGCATCGCCACCGCGAACCATCGCCAATGGATCATCACCGCGTACATGCTCGGCTTCGGCGCCGGGCAGCTCGTCTACGGGCCGCTCGCCGATCGCTACGGCCGCCGGATCATCCTGCTCGTCACGCTCACGGGATTCGTCGCGGCGAGCATCTTCGCAGCCGGATCGCAGACCTTTGCCGCGCTGCTCGGCGCACGCGTTCTGCAGGGGCTGATGTCCGCGTCGACGCGCGTGCTCGCGGTCGCGATCGTCCGGGATCGGTATTCGGGTCGCCAGATGGCGCGCACGTTGTCCGTGGCGCAGATGATCTTCTTCCTGGTGCCCATCATGGCGCCCAGCCTCGGGCAGGTGCTGCTCCAGTTCGGTCCGTGGCGTTTCATCTTCTACGCGCTGGCGGGCTTTGCGGCGTTCGTCCTCGCCTGGTCGGTGACGCGGTTGCGGGAATCGCTGCCGGTCGAGCGCCGGTCGCCGCTGTCGTTCGCGTCGCTCCGCCAGGCGTACACGCTGACGCTGACCAACCGCTATTCGGCAGGCTATGCGGTCGCGGCGTCGATGACGTTCGGCGGGATCATCGCCTTCGTGTCGTCGGCGCAACAGATCTTCGTCGACGAGTTCCATGCCGGCGAGCGGTTCACGATCCTGTTCGCGGTCTGCGCGTTTTCGATGGGGTGCGCGTCGTTCGCCAACAGCCGGCTGGTCGAGCGCCTCGGCACGCGGCTCATATCGCAGGCTGCGGTGCTCGGGCTGATCGCGCTCTCGGTGGTTCACATCGGCGTGATCGCTGCGGGCTCGGAATCGCTATGGACTTACATGCTGTTCCAGGCACTGAGCATGACGTGCATCGGCCTGTGCGGCTCCAATTTTGGAGCAATGGCGATGGAGCCCGTCGGGCATATCGCCGGTACCGCATCGTCGATCCAGGGGTTCATCACCAGCGTCGGCGCAGTGATCGTCGGGTCGCTGATCGGCCAGTCGTATAACGGCACGACCTATCCGCTGGCGATCGGCTATCTCGCGATCGGGCTTGGCGTGCTGGCGGTGGTGTATGTGGTCGAGGGCGGCAAGCTGTTCCACGCGCACCACAAGGCCTGATGCGCGTTACGCCCCGACGCCGCGTTCATGCGCCCACACGATCGCGGCACTGCGCCGGTTGACGCCGATCTTCGCGTAAAGCCGCGCGACATGGTTGCGCACCGTGTTGCGCGACAGGTCGAGCCGGGTGGCGATCGCCGCATCGTCGAGGTCCTGGCAGATCAGTTCGAGCACCTCGCGCTCGCGCTTGCTAAGTTCGGTGGTGGGAGGCGTGGCGCCCGAGCCGGCGCGCGGATTTCGCAGCGTCGCCAGCTTGTCCATGATCGACCGGCTGAGCCAGTTGGCGTCCTTCATCACCGCGTCGATCGCCTCGACGAGTTCGAGTTCCCCGCGGCGGCGCGCCGTGATGTCCTGGTACAGCCACAGGACGCAGGGCGTGCCGTCGACGCTGATCCGTTCGGCGGAGACGAGGCAGTCCAGCGTCTCGCCGTTCTTGTGCAACAGGCGGACATCGTGGCCGCGAATACCGTTCCGCTCGCGGATCTCGGTTTCGAGTTCAACCCGCTGCGCGGCGTCGTTCCATAGCTGGAGATCGTCGGCGATCCGGTCGACGACCGCGTGATCGGTGTAGCCGGTGAGACTCTTGAACGCCGCGTTCACCTGCACGATGCGGTTCTCGTCGCCCTTGGTGATGACCATCGCGACGGGAGCCATCTCGAACACCGACGCGAAATGCCGTTCGCTCGCCTGTAGCGCCAGTTGCGCGCGCCGTCGGGGTTCGAGGTCGGCGAAGGTGAAGAGAAGGCAGTCTTCGTTGGCGAGTTCGATCGGTTGGCCGGCGAGGATGACCAGCGTCTTGTCGCCCCCCGCGAGCGGCAGTTCCGCCTCCAGTTGCGGGACGGTCTTGCCGGCGGCGACGCGTTCCTTGACGAACGGCTTGCGCTCGACCTCGGCGAGGAAGTCGAGATCGAACAGCGTCTTGCCGACGATCTGGCCGCGGTCGTAGCCGGAGAGATCGAGGAACCCTTGGTTGACCAGGACATAGCGCTGGTCGGCGACCCGCATGATGAGGGCAGGGGCGGGGTTCGCGTGGAACATCGCCTGGAACCGGTCCTCCGCGTCGAACCGTTCGGAGACGTCGTTGATGACCATCCCCAGGCAATCGGGATCGCCGCCATCCTCGTCCATGACGATGTCGCGGACCTGATGCACCCAGCGCGGTTCGTCCGCATCCGGTGACGAGACCTCGACGATCAGGTCGGGGAAGCTTTCGCCGGCAAGAAGGCGCATCAACGGATATTCGCGGCGCGGCAGCTTGCGACCGTCACGGTACCGCAGCCGAAAGCGCGCCGCGTAATCGTCCGCGGTCTCGCCCAGGTCGGCCAACGCCTTGACGCCGTGCATCTTCAACGCCGCCGGGTTCGCGCTGAGGATCATGCCGGTCGGATCCATCAGGATCACCCCTTCGAGCAACCCGGTCATGAGCTGTTCCAGGTGATGCAGCGTCGGGGCGTGGAGCGGCTTGCCGTTGGTCTTGGTCATGCCTGTCCAGCGACCAAAAGGGGGCTCCGGTTCCGTGCCCTGCGCTACATTTGTACCAATGCGACCGGTATGTAAGCACCAATCGCAAAATCCTGGCGCGGCGCCGAAACTGAACGGATCGGCGATCCCGACTGTTGAGCCCCCTGTACCATCACCCAGTATCATCATCGTCCAGGAGCCTCATCATGAACCTCATCATTCTTCTCGTCGTCGGCGGGCTCATCGGTTGGGTCGCCAGCATGATCATGCGCACCGATGCGCAGCAGGGCATCTTCCTCAACATCGTCGTCGGCATCGTCGGCGCATTGCTGGCCGGCTTCCTGATCACGCCGCTGATCGGTGGCGCATCGATCATGGACGGCGCGCTCAACATCCAGTCGATCCTGATCTCGCTGGTCGGCGCGGTGATCCTGCTCGCGATCGTCAACATGTTTCGTCGCGGTACGGTTCGCTGATCCGACCGGGAGGCGGCGTGGTCGACACGCCGCCTCCCACCCGGCGAACGACCTCGTTTTCAAAACCAGAAACCCAGGAGAGTATCATGACCGTTCGAGCATTCATGGCATGCGGCGCAATGCTGCTGGCCTCCAGCGCCGTCGCGCAGACCGCAACGCATGCCGGCGCGCACAACCCGGCCGTCAAGAACAACGATGCAGCCCATGTTGCGGCCCCGGCCAAGGGCGCCAACTCCTTCTCCGAGGACCAGGCTCGCGGTCGACTGACCAAGGCCGGCTACCAGTCGGTCTCGCGCCTGGCGAAGGACAAGGACGGCGTCTGGCGCGGCAGCGCGACCAAGGCCGGCAAGAAGGTCAATGTCGGGCTCGACTACAAGGGCAACGTGACCGCACGCTGATCCATTTTCCCAGGAGAGATATGATGACCAAGACCCTTACCCGCCTGTTCGACGATTACTCGGATGCGAAGTCGGCGCTGAACGATCTCGAGCGTCTCGGCGTGCCGCATGACTCGATCAGTATCGTCGCGAACAACGCCGATGGCGCGCATGGCGATCACGACACGCCGCTGGACGACGTCAACGATCGTGGCGATGTCAGCCGTGGTGTCTCGACCGGTGCGGCCGTCGGCGGCGTCGGCGGCCTGCTCGCTGGTCTCGGCCTGCTTGCGATTCCGGGCCTGGGGCCGATCGTTGCAGCCGGCTGGCTCGCGTCGACCGTCGTCGGTGCCGGTATCGGTGCAGCGGGCGGTGCCGCCACCGGCACGATCGTCGGCGCACTGAAGGACGCCGGTCACACTGATGACGAAGCGCATGTCTATTCGGAAGGCGTCCGTCGCGGCGGCACGTTGCTCAGCGCACGCGTCGACGACAGTCTCGCGACCGAGGCCGAAGCGGTTCTCGATCGTCATCGTTCGGTCGATGCGACCACTCGTGGTGCGGCCTATCGCCAGGACGGCTGGACGCGCTTCGACGAGGCAGCGCCCGCGTACACGCGCGACGAAGTCGTTGCCGAGCGTGGCCGCTATGGTTCGGTGTCGTCGACCAACTCGACGACCTACTGAACGACGTCGTCACGATCCTTGCCGCCAGCGTATCGGGCGGCAGGTGTGACAGCGTCGGAATAGCGAAGGGGTCGGTTTGGGTTCACCCAAACCGACCCCTTCGTCGTTCAACTACAGGCCGAAGACCTTAGCCGTGCAGCGACCGACGGAACGTCTCGGGCAGGAACACCAGCCCGACCAGCACCGTCACCGCGCAGGCGACGATCGGATACCAGAGGCCGTAGTAAATATACCCCCGTCGCCGCGACCATCGCGAACGCCGCGGTCGGCAGGAACCCGCCGAACCAGCCATTGCCGATATGATAGGGCAGCGACATCGACGTGTAGCGGATCCGCGTCGGAAACAGCTCGACCAGCAGCGCGGCGATCGGCCCGTAGACCATCGTCACGTACAGCACGAGCAGGACGAGGATCGCGATCACCATCGGCTTGTTGATCTGCGCCGGGTCCGCCTTTTCGGGGTAGCCGACCGAGGCCAGCGCGGTCTTCACTTCCGCACCGAACGCCTTGATAGCCGCTGCCTTGTCAGGACCAGACACGACTGCCGGATTGACGACCGGGATGGTCGCGCCGCCGATATGGATCTGCGCGACGGTGCCGGCTGGCGCGATCACGTTGGCATAGGAGATGCCGGCCTTCGCCAGATACGCCTTGGCGATGTCGCACGAGCTCTTGTCGAACTTGTTCTTGCCGACCGGATCGAACTGCACCGAACATTCGTCGGGATTGGCGACGACGCTCACCGGCGAATTCGCCTGTGCCGCATAAAGGGCCGGGTTGGCGGCCTTCGACAGTGCATGGAACAGCGGCATGTACGTCAGCGCAGCGAGCGCGCAGCCGGTCAGGATGATGTATTTCCGCCCGATCTTGTCCGACAGCCAGCCGAAGAAGATGAACGCCGGCGTGGCGATCAACAGCGCGATCGCGATCAGGATGTTGGTGGTCGGTCCGTCGACGCGCAGGTTCTTCTCAAGGAAGAACAGCGCGTAGAACTGGCTGGTGTAGAAGATGACGCCCTGCCCGACGACCGCACCGAACAGCGCGATCAGCACGACCTTCAAATTGCTCCACTGCCCGAACGCTTCGGTCAGCGGCGCCTTCGAGGTCTTGCCCTCGTCCTTCATCTTCTGGAACACCGGGCTCTCTTCGAGCTGCATGCGAATCCAGAGTGACACCGCCAGCAGCGCGATCGAGACGATGAACGGGATACGCCAGCCCCATGCCGCGAACGCCTCTTCGCCGACCAGCGTACGCACGCCGATGACGATCAACAGCGCCGCGAACAGCCCGAGCGAGGCGGTGGTCTGGATGAAGCTGGTGAACAGCCCACGCTTCTTGTCGGGCGCGTGCTCTGCGACATAGGTCGCGGCACCACCATATTCGCCACCGAGCGCGAGGCCCTGCAACAGGCGCAGCACGATGAGCGCGATCGGCGCGGCGACGCCTACCGACGCGTAGCTCGGGAGCAGGCCGACCAGGAAGGTCGACAGGCCCATGATCGCCATCGTCACGAGGAAGGTGTTCTTGCGCCCGACGACATCGCCGATCCGCCCGAACACCAGCGCACCGAATGGCCGCACCGCGAACCCCGCCGCGAACGCCGCGAGCGCGAAGATGAACCCGGTGGTCTCGTTGACGCCCGAGAAGAACTGCGCGGTGATGATCGTCGCCAGCAGGCCGTAGAGGTAGAAATCATACCATTCGAACACCGCGCCGAGCGACGACGCGATGATGATGAGCGGCTGGCTCTGCTTCACGTGCCCGAGGGGCGAAGCATCCCCTGTTGTAGTCGCCATGGCAGTGTCCTCTCAGAAGGAAAATTGGGTGGAACAGCCGATCTTCGCCGACTTATGAAAAAGTAGAAATGCCGGCCAAGCGGCCTGCTGATCCTCCCCCGCCAGGGGGAGGTGGCAGGCATTTGCCTGACGGAGGGGGAGGAACGCGATGACCATTGTTCCGCATTCTCCCCTCCGTCACGTTCGGCGACACCTCCCCTTGGCGGGGGAGGATCGTGAAATCATGCCTTAGAACGAGTACCGCGCGGCAAGCTCGCCGCGGTCCATTTTGCCGACCTGCCCATCGACCAGTTCGCGCTCCGCGTGACGGAATTCGACGCCGAGATCGATGTTCTTGATCGGCGAGTAGAACAGGTTGGCGGACGCGCTCCACGCCGAGTCGCTCGCCCCGACGGGTTCGCCCCCCGTCGGGTAATCGATAGACTGGACGCTGCCGATGAAGGTCGAGCGCAGCTTGTCGGTCCAGCCGAGCTTCAATGCCGCGAACCCTGCGGTGAGGCTCGGCGTATACAGCCGCGCGCCGACCACCGGCACGAACACCGCGTCGGGGGCGAGATCGAGACCGACATAACGGCCGATCCCGTCGCCATGCGTGACCATGAAGCGGATGTCCGAGCGGCCCTTGGCGTCGAGCGGCACCTTGCCCGCGAACGACACGCCCCAGCCGGTGGCGCTGTCCTTGAGCGCACCCGTATCGATCGTCAGCTGGCGCGCGAGGCCGGCCAGCGAGAACTCGCCGAACGCGGTCTTGTAGTTGAGGCGCGCGGTGACGTCGGGCAGGCGATCGTCGGCATTCTCGACAATCGTCGCCGAAGCCAGACTGGTCGATGCCGTCTCCGGATTCTCGGCCGCGACCGACAGCGACAGCGTGTCGTTGAGCTTGCGCGTATAACGGATCTGCGCCTGGCGGACGAATACGGTGCCTTCCGACGGACCGATGAAGTCGGTCGTCTCGGGCAGCGCACCGATATACTGGAAGTTGGTCCACTCCTGCCCGAACAGCCAATTGTCGAACGTGAAGAACGCGCGGCGCAAGCCGGGGTTGTAACCGTTGACGACGCGCTGGTTGCCTTGAGTCCCCGGCACGACCTGGAAATCGACTTCGAGCAGGCCCTTCAGCGTATGCCCGGCGATCGGCGTCTCGGTGCCTAGCACGATGCGGGTCTGTTTGGCGTGCGCCTCGACGCTGTTGCCTTCGTTGCGGCCGCCGACCGGAGTCATGCTCGGGAAATAGAAATCGCGACCGACCGACTCGGGGGCGATGTTGCCACCGCTGTAGCGGCTGACCGACGCCCAGGTCTTGATGAAGCCGTTGAGCTTTACCGTCGTCCCGGCGACCTTGAACCCGTCGGTCGATGGCGTCGCTCCCGGTGCCTTCGCTTCGGCGAGCGCGGTCGGCGCGGTCGGGCCCATCGGCGCGGTCGGATGGAGATCGTTCGGCGCGGACGCGACCGCGGTCGGTGCGGAGGTCGATGTCGCCGGAGCAGCAGACCGGGGCGCGGTCGCCGCCGTCGCCCGCGCGGCGTTCAGCTCGCCGCGCAGATCCTGCACCGCCGCCTCCAGCGCCTTCAACCGCGTCTCGAGTTCGACCTCACGCGCGGTCTGCGCCTGCGCCATGCCCGGCACCAGCGCGGTACCAGCCAAGAAGGCCGTCAAGGCCAGCCGTTTCGTAAACGCCATACGTGTCATCCCCGTCTCTGCTCTCTTCCACTGATCTGACGCGTGGATAGCAGCGCCGTCATCATGGCGCATTGCGAACCTGCGTCCATCCCTTACTTTGGTTAGGGATGATCGCCCGAACGCGACCGCGTACAGCGCGGCAAAAGGAGAGCCAGATGACCGAGGCAAGCTATCCCGTCCCCGCGGAATGGGCGAAGGACGCCCTGATCGATGCCGCCGCCTATGACCGGATGTATGCCGAGGCCGCGACCGATCCCGACGCGTTCTGGGCAAAGGAGGCCAAGCGCCTCGACTGGATCGTGCCGCCGACCAAGATCAAGGATACGTCGTTCGACGAGAGCGACTTCCACATCCGCTGGTTCGAGGACGGGCAGCTCAACGTCGCCGCCAACTGCGTCGATCGCCACGCCGAGACGCGCCCCGACGCGACCGCGATCCTGTGGGAAGGCGACGATCCCGCCGACGACCGCAAGATCAGCTACGCCGAACTACGCGACGAGGTGTCGAAGCTCGGCAACGCGCTGAAGGCCAAGGGCGTCAGGAAGGGTGATCGCGTCACGATCTACCTGCCGATGATCCCAGAAGCGGCGTTCGCGATGCTCGCCTGCGCGCGGATCGGCGCGATCCATTCGGTGGTGTTCGGCGGCTTCTCGCCCGAGAGTCTCTGCAACCGCATCCACGATTGCGACAGCCGCATCGTCATCACCGCCGACGAAGGGCTCCGCGGCGGCAAGACCGTGCCCCTGAAGGCCAATGTCGACGCCGCGCTCGACCACGGCGATCTCGCGGTCGAGACCGTCATCGTCGTCCGCCGCACCGGCGGCAAGGTGACGATGACCGAAGGCCGCGACTGCTGGTATGCGGACTGCGTCGAGGGCCAGTCGACCGATTGCGCGCCCGAACCGATGAACGCAGAGGATCCGCTGTTCATCCTCTACACCAGCGGCTCGACCGGCCAGCCCAAGGGCGTGCTGCACTCGACCGGCGGCTATCTGGTGTGGGCGTCGATGACGCACGAATACGTCTTCAACTACCGGCCCGGCGAGATCTTCTGGTGTGCGGCGGACGTCGGCTGGGTCACCGGCCACACCTATTCGCTGTACGGCGCGCTCGCGAACGGCGCGACCACCGTGATGTTCGAGGGCGTGCCCAACTACCCGGATCACAGCCGGTTCTGGCAGATCGTCGATAAGTACCAGGTCAACATCCTCTACACCGCACCGACCGCACTCCGGTCGCTGATGCGCGAGGGCGACGACTGGGTGACGCGCACCAGCCGCAAGTCGCTGCGCCTGCTCGGCTCGGTCGGCGAACCGATCAACCCGGAAGCGTGGAACTGGTACCATAACGTCGTCGGCGACGGCCGTTGCCCGATCGTCGACACCTGGTGGCAGACGGAAACCGGCGGCCACATGATCTCTCCACTGCCGGGCGCCACCGCGCTGAAACCCGGTAGCGCGACCAAGCCCCTGTTCGGCGTGATGCCCGAACTGGTCGATGCGGACGGCAAGGTGCTGGGGGGCGCGGTCGAGGGGCAATCTCGTCATCGCCGACAGCTGGCCCGGCCAGATGCGCACCGTGTGGAACGATCACGAGCGCTTCTTCCAGACGTACTTCTCGACCTATCCCGGCAAGTATTTCACCGGCGACGGCTGCCGCCGCGACGAGGACGACTATTACTGGATCACCGGCCGCGTCGACGACGTCATCAACGTCAGCGGCCACCGGATGGGTACCGCCGAAGTCGAGAGCGCCCTCGTCGCGCATTCGAAGGTCGCCGAAGCCGCGGTCGTCGGCATGCCGCACGACGTGAAGGGCCAGGGCATCTACGCGTACGTTACCTTGAACGCGAACGCCGAGCCGAGCGAGGACCTGCGCAAGGAACTCGTCCAGTGGGTCCGCCGCGAGATCGGCCCGATCGCGACCCCCGACATCCTTCAGTTCGCGCCCGCGCTCCCCAAGACGCGCTCGGGGAAGATCATGCGGCGCATCCTGCGCAAGATCGCGGAGAACCAGCTCGACCAGCTTGGCGACACCTCGACGCTCGCCGATCCCGCGGTGGTCGACGCACTTATCGCCGGCCGCGAGGAGGCCGCTCCCGTACCGGCATGACGCGCACGATCCTCATCGCCGACGATCACCCGCTGTTCCGCCAGGCGCTCAGACTGGCGGTCAGCCGCGCCGCGCCCGACGCGGTGGTGATCGAGGCGGGGCAACTCTGCGAGGCGGTCGACGCGGTGCGCGCGGCGGAGCGGCTCGACCTGATCCTGCTCGATCTGCGGATGCCGGGCTCGGAAGGTTTCGCGGGCGTCGCGCTGCTGCACGCCGAACGCCCCGACACGCCGATCATGGTGATCTCTTCCGCCGACGAAGCCGAAGCCGCACCGCGTGCGAGGGCATACGGCGCGATCGGCTTCGTCCCCAAGACCGCCGACCTGACCACGCTCGAAACCGCCGTAGCCCGAGCCCTCGCCGGCGAACGCGACACCCCAACCGAAGGCGCCCCGATCGACGCTATGGCCACACGCGTCGCCAGCCTCACCCCAACCGAACTCAAAGTCCTGCTCGGAGTCCTGGCCGGCCGCCTGAACAAGCAAGTCGCCTTCGACCTCGGCATCTCCGAAGGCACGGTAAAGGGTCACATGACCGCCATCCTGCGCAAGCTAGGCGTCCAGAACCGCACGCAAGCCGTCCTCGCGGCGCGCGCGATGGACATCCACTTCGCCGATTAGCCGCGCATTGTCTGCCCCCTCCCCCAATGTCATCCTGACGAAAGTCAGGACCCAGGATACCACCCACCCCGATCGTGGCTCTGGATCCTGACGTTCGTCAGGATGACGGTGGGTTGTCGTGCCCTTTTGATCCTCCCCCGCCATGGGGAGATGGCGCCGAAGGCGACGGGAGGGGGAGGAACACGCAACAGCAGTTCCTCCTTTCCTCCTCCCTCCGTCAGGCAAGCGCCTGCCCCCTTGGGGGGAGGATCGAGAAGCGTCAACTCCCCCGCGCCGCCGCCGCAGACGCATCCTCGATAAACCGCCACAAATCCGCCGGCACCACCGGCTTCGTCAACACCACCAGCCCAACACACCGCGGATCGTCCGCCACCGCGCGATCCGCCGTCACCAGCGCAATCGCCGGTGCCGGCACCATCGCCCGCAACCGCGCAACCACGTCGAGCCCATCCTCCACCTCGTCCAGATGGAAGTCGACCAGCGCGACATCCGGCTCCTCGTCCGCCGCCAGTTCCATCGCCTCGGCGATCGTCGCCGCCAGCAACGGCACGCACCGCCGCGCCCGCAACGCCGCATCGAGCGCCGCTAGGATCGTCGCATCATTATCGAGACACAGCACCCGCAACCCCGGCACCAGCGTCCGGCTCGCCAACGGAGTTGGCAACACAACATCCAGCCCGGCCGGCGCAAGCGGCACCCGCACCGCAAACGTTGTCCCCCGCCCCAAGTCCGACCGCAACTCCACCGCCGCCCCGAGCAACCGCGCAATCCGCCGCACGATTGCCAGCCCCAACCCGACGCCGCCCCCAGCGCTCCCCTTGCTCTCCAGCCGCTCGAACTCCTCGAAGATCCGCTCGCGGTCACCCGCCGCGATCCCCGGCCCGTTATCCCGCACCTCGATCAGCACATCGCCACCCCGCCGCCGCGCCCCGATCCAGATCCGCCCATCCGCCGAATAGCGCACCGCATTCGACAGGAAATTCTGCAATATCGAGCGCAGCAACGATCGATCCGTCGCGACGCTGAACGCCCCCGGATGCGACGCCAGCACCAGCCCCCGCTCACCCGCCAACGGCCGGAACTGCACCGCCAGCTGCTCGATCAACGCCCCCAGCGCAAACCGCTCGACCTTCGGCACGACGCCCCCCGCATCGAGCCGCGACACATCGAGCAGCGCACGCAGCAACGTGTCCGCCGACCCGATCGCGCCATCGATCGCGCGCACCAGTTCAGCCTGATGCGGCGCCCTGTCCTCCGCAAGCGCCGCGCAAAACAGCCGCGCCGCATGCAATGGCTGCAACAGGTCATGGCTCGCCGCCGCCAGGAACCGCGTCTTGTCGCGCGTCGCGGTCTCGGCGATCGCGCGCGCCTCGCCCAGCATGTGGTTCGACCGCGCGAGGTCCTGCGTCCGTGCTGCGACCCGCGCCTCGAGATCGGCCTGCGCCTCCTTCTCCGCGGTGATGTCGGTGAAGCTCTGGACGTACCCGCCGCCCGGCATCGGCCGCCCGACCATCTTGATCCACCGCCCCGACGGCCGCTGCCGTTCGAAACTATGCGGGGTACCCCGCGCGAGATGCGCCACCCGCCGACCAACATGCGCCGCGATATCGCCGGCGATGCCTTCGCGCTCGGCATTGTAGCGGATCAGGTCGGCGATCGAGCGCCCGACCACGACATAGCCCTCGGGATAGTCGAACATCTCGACGTAGCGCGGATTCCACGCGACCAGCCGCAGGTCGGCATCGATCACGCTGACCCCCGGATCGATCGTCTCCAGCGTCGCCGACAGCAGCGTGCGCGAGAACCGCAGCGAGCGCCCGCGCTGGTCGAGCAGCCGCACCACGTCGCTGACGTCGATCGCCGACCCGGCGATACTCGACGCGACGATCTTCCGCGCCGACGGAGCGCCTATCACGCCTGCGATCAGCCGCTCGGCAGTGCGCGCGGCAGGCCCGTCGATCGGCGCGCGCAGGTCCGGCGACGCCACCCCGATCGCCTCCGCCTCGCCATCGCCGACGAACCGCGCGACCAGCATCCGCAACTCGCCTAAGGTGGTGACGTGGTCGAGCGCAGCGTTCCCCGATGCCGCTCGCGCATATGCAGTCCGGCCATCAGCGCTATGTTGACGCCCAGGCTCCACACCGTCCCGTTGACCAGCGGCGAGCCGATCCGCCACCCAAGCAGCGCATCCGGATCGAGCCACCCCCGCGTGAACTGCGCCAGCGCCGGCCCAACACCCTCGCCGATAGACGGCAGCAACAGGCAGTAAATCCAGACGATCACGCCCCCGATCAGCCCAGCGCGCGCGGCGGTGTGGTTAGCGAAGTTCCACCCGACGCTCGCGATCAGCGCAGGCGCGAACTGAGCGACCCCGGCGAACGCGATCAGCCCGATCGACGCAAGCGGCAGGTCCGCACCCAGACTCCGCCCATAGATCAGCGCCACCGCGACGATCGCCGCGATGATCACCCGCCGCACGCGCAGCATCCGCCGGCCGAGTTCGCCCTCGCCCGCCTCGCTGTGCCGCCGGAGCAGCAACGGCGCGAGCAGGTCGTTGGTCGCCATCGTCGAAAGCGCGATCGTCTCGACCACCACCATCGCCGTCGCTGCCGAGAAGCCGCCGAGAAACGCGAGTAGCGCGATGAGGTGATGCCCCTGCTGCAACGGCACCGCGAGCACGTAGAGATCGGGCTCGGCATCGGCCGGCAACAGCGTCATCCCGGCGAGCGCCAGCGGCAGCACGAGCAGCGAGATCACCATCATGTACGCGATGAACGGCGCGCGCGCTTTGGCGACGGGCTCCGGACCCTGCGCTTCGATCACCCCGACATAGAATTGCCGCGGCAGGCACAGGATCGCGAGCGCCGACAGCAGCGTCCGAACCCAGAAATCGGACGTCAGCGCCCCCCAGGTAAAGCCGGACCGAAGCCGCGCCACCGGAGGCGCCAGCATCTCGGCCGGCACGTCGGCCAGTAGCGCCACCGTCACCACCCCGAGCACGACGAAGCACAGCAGCTTGATCAGCGATTCCGCCGCGATCGCCGCGACCACGCCGGGGTTGCGCCCGGCGACCTCGTACCGCCGCGCACCGAAGACGATCGCGAACACGGCGAGCAACAGCGCGACGAACGTGCCGACCTCCGCCGAACTCCCTACGCCGGCGATTGCGCCGAAACTCAGCGTCACCGATCGCAGCTGAAGCGCGATATACGGCACCGACGCGAGCAACGCCGTCCCAGCGACGATCGCCGCCGTCCCGCGACTCCGCCCGTAACGCGCGGAAATGAAGTCGGAGATCGAACTCGACCCTTCCTCACGCGCCAGCCGCACCAGACGCGCGAGAAACTTCGGCGCGAGCAGGAACACCAAAGCCGGGCCGAGATAGATGGCGAGGTAATCCCACCCCCGCGTCGCCGCGGTGCCGACCCCGCCGAAGAACGTCCAGCTGCTGCAATACACCGCCAGCGAAAGCGGATAGGCGATCCGCTGGAGCCGCACCGACAGCCCGCGCCGGTCGACGATCCAGGCGATCCCGAACAGCAACGCGCCATAGGTCAGGATCGCGACGATGACACTTGGCCCGACGATGGCAGCGCTCCGGTTCAGGATTGAACGGACGATCTAGCACAGGACGCGCGCTCGGCGTCGACCGGTATGTGACGCGCCGCGACGGCTAGCGGCTTGCACCGATCATCCGCCCGCGCTATCGCCGCACCGCTCCCGTGTTGGAACACTACCGGGGGCCTGCTCGGAAACTCAACGGTTTCAATAGCATGCGGGTATAGTACAATGGTAGTACAGCAGCCTTCCAAGCTGAATACACGGGTTCGATTCCCGTTACCCGCTCCACCCCCAGTCGAAATCATCGAACCGCGCCAGCAGTGACCAGCATGCGTGCGTTCGCGGTCATCACGGTAGAAACGTAAGCAACATTGACCCTTGCATTTCCCTGCTGCGCTGCCGCAAAGGGGAATCGTCGGGCAGGTCTGGCGGCTCCGGGAGTCGCCACCAGTCGTGCCGCGTTCGGATTGGAGTCTCTCCGTGATCGGTATCGTCAGGGTCGCCCTATCGCGCCCGCTCACCTTCATCGTTATGGCCATTCTGGTCGCGGTCGTCGGCGTGCTCGCGGCCGTGCGGACTCCGGTCGACATCTTCCCCGACATCAAGGTGCCGGTGATCGCCGCCGCGTGGACGTACCAAGGGCTTTCGCCCGACGACATGGCGGGGCGGATCATCACGCCGTACGAGCGCGTGCTGTCAACCACGGTCAACGACATCGACCATATCGAGAGCCAGTCGATGCCCGGCATCGGCGTCGTGAAGATCTATTTCCAGCCGGGCGCCGACATCCGCACCGCCACCGCGCAGGTCACGTCGGTGTCGCAGACGGTCCTGCGCCAGTTGCCGCCGGGCGTGACCCCGCCGCTGATCCTCAACTACAGCGCCTCGACCGTGCCGATCCTGCAGCTCGCGCTGTCGGGCGTCGGGCTGTCCGAAGGCAAGCTGTTCGACACCGCGGTGAACCAGATCCGCCCGGGCCTGGTCACCGTGCCGGGGGCGGCGATCCCGTATCCGTCGGGCGGCCGCCAGCGTCAGGTCCAGATCGATCTCGACCCGCAGGCGCTGCAGTCGAAGGGCCTGTCCGCGCAGGACGTCGGCCTCGCGATCGCCGCGCAGAACCAGATCAACCCGGCCGGTTTCGCGAAGATCGGCGGCTTCCAGTATAATGTCCGCCTCAACAACGCGCCGGGCTCGATCGACGAGCTGAACAACCTGCCGGTGAAGGTCGTCAACGGCGCGACGATCTACATGCGCGACGTGGCGCATGTCCGCGACGGTAGCGCGCCACAGACCAACGTCGTCCATGTCGACGGGTCGCGGTCGGTGGTGATGACGATCCTCAAGAACGGATCGACCTCGACGCTGGCGATCGTCCAGGGGATCAAGGACGCGCTGCCGGCGATCCAGGCGACCTTGCCCGACAGCCTCAAGATCGTGCCGATCGGCGACCAGTCGCTGTTCGTGAAGGCGGCGGTCGAGGGCGTCGTCAAGGAAGGCGCGATCGCCGCGGCGCTGACCAGCCTGATGATCCTGCTGTTCCTCGGGTCGTGGCGCTCGACCGTGATCATCGCGATCTCGATCCCGCTGGCGATCCTCGCCGCGATCATCGCGCTGTCGGCGACCGGCCAGACGCTGAACGTCATGACGCTCGGCGGCCTGAGCCTCGCGGTGGGCATTCTGGTCGACGATGCCACGGTGACGATCGAGAACATCAACTGGCATCTGGAACAGGGCAAGAGCGTCCGGCAGGCGATCCTCGACGGCGCCGCGCAGATCGTCACCCCGGCGTTCGTGTCGCTGCTGTGCATCTGCATCGTGTTCGTGCCGATGTTCTTCCTGCCGGGCGTCGCGGGCTTCCTGTTCGTGCCGCTCGCGCTGTCGGTGGTGTTCGCGATGATTGCGTCGTTCGTGCTCTCGCGAACGCTGGTGCCGACGATGGCGATGTACCTGCTCAAGCCGCACGCGGGCGACGTTCACGCCGCGGGAACGCCGACCTCGCGCAATCCGCTGGTGCGCTTTCAGCGCGGATTCGAGGCGCGATTCGAGCGGTTTCGCGCCGGCTATGGCCGGTTGCTGGAACGCGCGCTGGCGACCGGCAAGCCGTTCCTGCTCGGCTTCCTCGCGGTGGTCGCGCTGTCGATGCTGCTGATCCCGTTCCTCGGCCAGAACTTCTTCCCCGCGGTCGACGCAGGCCAGATCACGATGCACGTCCGCGCGCCGATCGGCAGCCGGATCGAGAGCACGTCGGCCCAGTTCGACCGGATCGCGCGTCGCGTCCGTCAGATCATTCCCGCCAACGAACTCGTCTCGGTAGTCGACAACATCGGCCTGCCGGTCAGCTCGATCAACGCGACCTATAACAACTCCGGCACGATCGGTCCGCAGGACGGCGACATCCTGATCCAGCTCGCGCACGAGCATGCGCCGACCGCCGATTACGTGCGTAAGCTGCGCGAGACGCTGCCGGGTGCGTTCCCCGGCGCGACCTTCTCGTTCCTGCCTGCGGACATCACCAGTCAGATCCTGAACTTCGGTGCACCCGCGCCGATCGACGTGCAGATCACCGGCAAGGATGCGGCCGGCAACTACGCCTACGCACGGACTTTGCTGCGGAAAATCGCGGCGATCCCCGGCGTTGCCGATGCGCGCATCCAGCAATCGGCGCGCTACCCGGAACTCCGCGTCAACATCGACCGCAGCCGGATCGGCCAACTCGGACTGACGGAGCGGGACGTGACCGCCAGCGTCGGCTCGTCACTCGCCGGCACGATCCAGACCGCGCCGGTCTATTACCTCAACCCAGAGAACGGCGTGTCGTACAGCGTCGTCGCGCAGACCCCCGAATACCGCGTCGGATCGATGAGCGACCTGTCGAACATTCCGGTCACCGGCACCAATGCGGGCGGCACGTCGCAGGTGCTCGGCGGGCTCTCCACGGTCGTCCGCGGCACCTCGCCCGCGGTCGTCTCGCACTACAACATCGCGCAGGCGATCGACATCTACGCGACCCCCAATGGCCGCGATCTCGGCGCGGTGGCGGGCGACATCAAGCGCGTGCTGGCGAATGCCAAGGCGTCCGCGCCGAAGGGCACGACGGTCGCGTTGCGCGGCCAGTATGCGACGATGAACAGCGCGTTCTCAGGCCTGTTCTTCGGGCTGATCGGCGCGATCGTGCTGATCTATCTGCTGATCGTCGTGAACTTCCAGAGCTGGCTCGATCCGTTCGTCATCATCACCGCGTTGCCCGGCGCGATCGCCGGGATCGTCTGGATCCTGTTCCTGACCGGCACGCCCTTGTCCGTTCCGGCTCTGACCGGCGCGATCATGTGCATGGGCGTCGCGACGGCCAACGCAATCCTGGTGGTGAGTTTCGCGCGTGAGCGCCTCGCCGAACTCGGGGATTCGCACAAGGCGGCGATGGAGGCGGGGATGACTCGCTTCCGCCCGGTGCTGATGACCGCGCTCGCGATGATCATCGGCATGTTGCCGATGGCGCTGGGCTTCGGCGAGGGTGGCGAACAGAACGCGCCGCTCGGCCGTGCGGTGATCGGTGGGCTGATCGTCGCGACGTTCGCCACGCTGATGTTCGTGCCCGTCATCTTCAGCCTCGTGCACCGCAAGGACGCAGAGCGCGCCGCCGCCAAAGCCCGCCGCGACGAGATTTTAGAGGAAGCGCATGTCTGAGATCGTTCATCCGGATCCCGTCGCCACCGAGCCGAAGCGCGGGTCGCTCAAGAAAGTCGGCATCGTCGCGGCGGTGATCGCGCTGGCGCTGGTGGCGTTCGGCATCTTCACGCGGCACCGCTCGGACTCGCAACTCGCGACCTGGACGACCGCACAGTCGACGCCGATCGTCACCGTGATCCGCCCGACCGCCGAGGGGCGCGAGCGACGCGCTGACGCTGCCGGGCAACGTCCAGGCGTATAACAGCGCGGCGATCTACGCGCGCACCACGGGCTATATTCGCAAATGGTTCGTCGACATCGGCGATCCGGTCCGCGCCGGCCAGACGCTCGCGATCCTCGACGCGCCAGAGGTCGACCAGCAGGTCGCCGCCGCGCAGGCCGATCTCCAGACCGCCCGCGCGAACCGCTCGCTCGCCGCGTCGACCGCCACGCGCTGGCGCGATCTGCTCGCCAAGGATGCCGTGTCGAAGCAGGAGACCGACGAGAAGATCGGCGACCTCGCCGCCAAGTCCGCGATCGCCAATGCGGCGTCGGCCAACGTCCGCCGGCTCGGCGCGTTGCAGGGCTTCACCCGCCTGACCGCGCCGTTCTCGGGCGTCGTCACGAGCCGCTCGACGCAGGTCGGCGCACTGGTGACCGCAGGGACGGCCGCGTCCACCCCGCTGTTCACGATCGCCGACGTCAACCGGATGCGGATCTATGTCCGCGTGCCGCAGGCCTATTCGGGGCAGACCCGGCAGGGGATGCACGCGACCCTTACGGTGCCCGAATATCCGGGACGCGCCTTCGACGTGACGCTGACCCGTAGCGCCGACGCGGTCGATCCGCAGTCGGGCACGGTGCTGGTCGAGTTGCAGGCGGCGAACACGGATCGCGCGCTGAAACCGGGCGCCTATGCGCAGGTCAAGTTCCCGGTCGGTGCGGGCGGCACCGGCGTGCGGCTGCCGTCCAGCGCGCTGGTGATCGGCGCGAAGGGCACGCAGGTCGCGGTCGTCGGCAGCGACGGCAAGGCGCATCTCAAGACGATCACGATCGGACGCGACGATGGCGACAGCGTCGCGATCAGCGCAGGGCTCAGCGCCAGCGACCGCGTGATCGACAGCCCGCCGGACTCGCTCCAGACCGGCGACCCGGTCCGTATCGCGCCTTCGACAGGACCCGCCCGTGCTAAGCGCTAGGCTGGGCATGGCGGCGGTCGTGGCGGCGGGCTTGGCCGGGTGCTCGCTCGCGCCGCCGTACAGCATTCCGCCTAGCCCGGCGGCTGCGGCGTACAAGGAACTCGGACCGCAAGGGCAGGGGCCCTGGCAGCCAGCCGCTACCGACACGTCGCTTCCCGCCGCGTGGTGGACCGCGTTCGACGATCCGACGCTGACCGCGCTCGAAGCGCGGATCGAGGCGGGCAATCCCGACCTCGCCGCCGCCGTCGCCCGCTACGATCAGGCGCGCGGTCTGCTGGGCGAGTCCCGTGCTGCGCTACTGCCGTCGATATCGATAGGGGCCGACGGCGGCCGTTCGCGCGTATCCGCCGGTCGACCACTCTCGCCGGGTAACGCCGCGACGTACAACAACCTCTCGGTCGGCGCGTCGCTGGCGTACGAGATCGACCTGTTCGGCCGCGTCCGCAATTCGATCCGCGCGGATGCCGCCTCGGCGCAGGCCAGTGCGCAGGACGTCGTTGCGGTCCGTCTCGGGCTCCAGGCATCGCTCGCGGATTCTTATTTCCAGATGCGCGGTCTCGATGCGCGGACCGTGCTGCTGCGGCAGACGGTGGCGGCGTTCCAGCGCGCCTACGACCTGACCGATACGCGCCATACCGGCGGCATCGCCTCGGGAATCGACGTCAGCCGCTCGGCCGCGTTGCTTTCGAGCGCGCGCGCGGAACTGTCGGCGGTCGCTGGCGCACGCGCGGCGTTCGAGCACGCGATCGCCGCGCTGGTCGGCGAGACCCCCTCGACCTTCGCGATCCCCGTTGCGGACACGTTGCAGCGTCCGCCCGCGATCCCCGTCGGCGTGCCGTCGACGCTGTTGCAACGCCGCCCCGACATCGTCGCGGCCGAGCGTCGGATCGCGGCCGCCAACGCGCAGATCGGCGTGGCACGCGCAGCCCAATACCCGTCGCTCACGCTCGGCGGGTCGGGCGGGTTCGAGGCGGGCAACGGCAACATCCTTCGCGCCTCGAACAGCTTCTGGGCACTCGGGCCGCTATCCGCCGCGCTCGCGATCTTCGACGGCGGTGCAAGGCGTGCCCGCGTCCGCATCAGCCGCGCGCAATATGACGAGGCGGCGGCATCCTACCGCTCGACCGTCCTTACCGCCTTCCGCGAAGTCGAGGACGACCTCGCTCGTTCGCGCGCGCTGGTGGATCAAGAACGCGACCAGCTGGCCGCAACCCGCGCGGCCGAACGCACGCGCGACCTTGCGCTCATCCGCTACCGCGACGGCGCGTCCGACTATCTCGACGTGGTGACCGCACAGACCGCGGCGCTCGACGCGCAACGCCTGTTGCTCGAAGTGCAGAGCACGCGGCTACAGATCGCGGTCGACACCGTCCGCGCGATCGGCGGCGGTATCGCGACCTGACTGCCGAACCGCCGCCGCCGGGTCAGACCCGCAGGTAGCGGTAGTACCAGACCTCGTGGCCCTGCCGCCGGGCCTTGCGTTCGTACCGCGTCTCGGGCCAGTCGTCGGCACGGGTGAGGAAGTCGTGCGGCGTCTTCGCCTGCCACTCGAAATCGCGGCGTGCGTTCATGATCATCATCGACCATCGGCAATAGGTCGGATCGTCGGTACCAAGCCGAAATTCCGCGCCGGGCTTGAGCTTGGCGGCGATCGTGTCGAGCGGGCCGTGGTTGACCATGCGACGCTTGGCATGGCGCGCCTTCCGCCAGGGATCGGGATGCAGCAGGTACAGCCGGTCGAGGCTCGCGTCGGGCAGGCGTTCGATCACCTCCAGGGCATCGCCCATGTGCAGCCGGACGTTGGTCAGCTCGCCGTCGCGGATGTGCGCAAGTGCACCGACGACACCGTTGAGGAACGGTTCGCAGCCGATGAAGCCGACGTCGGGGTTCATCGCCGCCTGTCCCGCCAGATGCTCGCCTGCGCCGAAGCCGATCTCGACATGGAGGGGGGCGGTTGTCGCCGAACAACGTCATCGCATCGATCGGCCCTTCCTCGGGCACCGACAGGTCGGCGAGCGTTTCCTCAACGAGCGCGGCTTGGCCGAGGCGCAGCTTGTGGCCCTGGCGACGGCCATAGAGGCGGCGGATAACAGAAGGATCGTTCATCGCCGCGCGCTCTAGCGGGCGATTGCGCCGGAGCAAAGCGCGACGCGGACCGTTGCACGCTCGTAATGGTCGATAACGCTTCCAATCCGCCCGGCGAAGACGTCGACGATCTCAAGGCCGCCGATGCGCAGGACCTGCACAAGGCGGTCCGCGAGGGAGGGCGAGGACGAGCTCGACCGTCCGGTGTCGTCGTTGTTCTTCTCCGGGCTCGCCGCAGGCATGGCGATCGCCAGTTCGCTGATCGCGGAAGGCGCGCTGCACCACGCGCTGCCCGATACGCCGTGGCGGACGATCATCGTCTCGCTCGGCTATCCGATCGGCTTCCTGGTCGTGATCCTCGGGCGGATGCAGTTGTTCACCGAGAGCACGATCACCGCGATGTTGCCGCTGGTGACCAAGCCGTCGGGCTGGGCATTGCGGCGCACTCTGCGGCTCTGGAGCGTCGTGCTGGGCGCCAACCTCATCGGGACGGCGCTGGCCGGCGGAATGATCGCCGCGGGCCTGCTCGGCGGCAGCGAGCTTCGTACCGCGATGATCGAGGTGTCGATGGCGATCACCGAACTCTCGCCCGGCGCGACGTTCGTCAACGCGGTCCCGGCCGGGTTCATGATCGCGATCCTCGCCTGGTCGCTGCCGAATGCGCGCGAACAGTCGTTCCTCGTGATCGTCGCGATCACCTATGTCGTCGCGATCGCCGCGTTCAGCCATTCGATCGTCGGATCGGTGGAGGCGTGGCTGCTGGTGTTTTCGGGTAAGGTTGGCGTGGTCGAAGCGCTCGGCGGCCTGATGATGCCGGCGATCCTCGGCAACTTGCTGGGCGGTGCGGGGTTGTTCGCCTTGCTCGCGCATGCACAGGTGCGCGGTGAAATGGACGGACAGGGCGAAAACTGATGGGCAAGACCAAGGACGCCGCAAAGGCCGTCGAGAAGGCGGACCGCAAGGCGACGCACAAGGCCGCCGAGCACCGCGACCAGCCGCTGGTCAAGGCGACCGGGTTCCTCGCCGAGATCGGCGACCAGCCGCAGCTCGTGGCGACGTCGATCGGCACGGTCGTGATCGGCCTGATCGCGCGCAGGCCGGACGTGATCCGTGGCGGCGTGCGGATGCTGGCGGCGCATGCGGCGGCGACCTTCGTCAAGTCGGCGATCAAGGCGTCGGTGGACCGTACCCGCCCGGAAAAGGCGATCGAGGACGGCAAGGCGCGGTTCGAGCCCGGCAAGAGCGACGATCACGACCAGACCTCGTTCCCGTCTGGCCACACCGCGGGCGCGGTTGCGGTCGCGCGTGCCGCGTCGCGCGACATCGCTGGCGCCGGTGGTCCGGCCGCGTTGATCTCCGGCGCCGTCGCGGCGGCGCAACCCGTGAACGGGAAGCATTACCTCTCCGATCTCGTCGTCGGTGCCGCGGTCGGGTGGATCGCCGAAGCGCTCGTCAGCGCGGTCTTCGACCGGGTCGCGCCCGTGGTCGAGACGGCCGTGGCAAACAAGGCGCCTCTGTTGATCGAGCACGCCAAGGCCTGAATGGTTCGACGCAACCGAGTGTTACCCGTTGACCACAGATTGCGGCGAAATCGATATTTGTAAGGGATCGGCAAGGGGATAGCGGAACCGTTACGCCCGCGTGACGGTTGCCACCGCATCGTAACCAGAACGGACTATCCCCATGAAGAAGCTTTCCATCGCCGTCACGCTCGCCGCCATGGCCGTCTCGCTCGCAGCATGCGGCGGCAAGGGCGATGACAAGCTCGGCAGCCAGGTCGAGAAGGCCGCGGACAACCGTGCCGACGCACTCGAAGCGACCGCCGACAATCTCGAAGAGCAGGCCAAGGCAGTCCGCAAGGACGGCGATCGCCAGTCGGACGCGATCGACGATGCCGACGTGAACGCGCAGGCGATGCCGCAGGCGCAGAAGGATGCACTGGTCAACGGCAGCGAAAAGCTCCGCTGATCTTCTAGGCGCACACCAGCGCCGGCGTCTTGGCCGCCTTCCGGTACACACCGGGGGGCGGCTTTGACGTTTTGAAAGGGCCGGGTTCGACCGGCCGCTATTACGACAGGGGACACGGCAATGATCGACAGGCGTCGACTGGAAACGGGGGGGCTTTATCACCTTCCTGGTGGCGATCACGATCGCGTTGTGCGTGGTCGTGTCGTCGTTCGCGGCGGCCTTGCTGTGGAGCGCGCTGGCGGCGATCCTGTTCCAGTCGCTGTACCAGTGGCTGCTCAAGCGCTGGCCCGACCGCCGCAATCTCGCCGCCGCGTTGACCTTGCTAATCATCTTCGTCGCAGTGATCATCCCGACGCTGTTCATCGGCAGCCTGATGATCGACCAGTCCGCCTCGGTCTACGCCAAGCTGCAGAGCGGCCAGATCAACTTTGGCGCGTATTTCCAGCATATTCACGATGCGTTGCCGAACCGGATCCAGGGCGCGCTGGACAAGGCCGGGCTCAACAGCTTCGAACAGGCGCAGTCGCGCGTGTCCACCATCCTCGGCAACAGCGTCCGCTCGATCGCGGGCCAGGCGCTGTCGATCGGCCGCAATGCGGCTTCATTCCTGCTGTCGTTCGGCGTCGGGCTGTACGTGACGTTCTTCCTGCTTCGCGACGGCGACAAGGTCGGCCCGGCGATCCGCCGCGCGCTGCCGTTCGAGCATTCGGTGGCGGTGAAGCTGGTCGACAAGTTCGTCGCGGTGGTGCGTGCGACGATCAAGGGATCGGTCATCGTCGGGCTCGTCCAGGGTGCGCTCGGCGGCCTGACTTTCTGGATCGTCGGCGTGCCGGCGGCGTTGCTCTGGGGCCTGCTGATGGCACTGACATCGCTATTGCCGGCGCTCGGGCCGGCGATCGTTTGGGTGCCGGTCGCGGTGTATCTACTCGCGACGGGCGCGATCTGGCAGGGCGTGGTCGTAATCGTCTCGGGCGTGGTAGTGATCGGTCTGGCCGACAATATCCTCCGGCCTATCCTGGTCGGGCGTGACACGGGGATTCCGGATTACATCGTGCTGGTCACCACGCTTGGCGGGATCGAGGTGGTCGGGCTGAGCGGTATCGTCGTCGGGCCACTGGTGGCTGCGCTGTTCCTGACGGCGTGGCAGATCCTGACCGAACAGCGGCATGCTCAGGTTCCTCACCCCGTTCGTCCTGAGTAACTGCGGAGCGTTGTCGATGAATGGCGTGCGCGACCTGTCGTTCGAGTCGCGACACGTCCTCGATAACCCTCTCCCCTCGGGGGGAGAGGGAGGGGCCCGCACGGCGAAGCCGGGTGGGAGGGTGAGGGGGAGCGAGGCTCGGACCCTCTCCCCAAAGCCCCTCACCCCTTCCGTCGCCAAAGTGGCTCCTCCCTCCCTCTCCCCGGCGGGGAGAGGGGATTAGCGAGGCTCAAGCAACAAAAAAGCCTCCCGCGGACCGATCCGCGGGAGGCTTTTTCGTAACCCCAAAGGTGTCGCTATCAGGCGACGGCAGCCTTCAGCGCATCGACCAGATCGGTCTTTTCCCAAGTAAACATGTCACCCCTCAGGCTCGCGACCAAAGTGCCCGTACGCCGCGGTCTTCTTGTAGATCGGCGCGTTGAGCTTGAGGTGCTCGCGAATGCCCTTCGGCGTCAGGCGAACGAGCTTCGGCAGGACCGCCTCGAGCTTGGCCTCTTCCACGGTGCCGGTGCCATGGGTATCGACATACACCGACAGCGGCTCGGCAATACCGATCGCGTAGCTTAGCTGGATCGTGCAGCGACGCGCGAGACCCGCAGCGACGACGTTCTTCGCCAGATACCGCGCGACATACGCTGCCGAACGATCGACCTTCGTCGGATCCTTACCCGAGAACGCGCCGCCGCCATGCGGGGCCGCGCCGCCGTAGGTATCGACGATGATCTTGCGACCGGTCACGCCGGCGTCGCCGTCCGGGCCGCCGATTTCGAACTGGCCAGTCGGGTTGATGTAGATCGCGGTCTCGTCGGTGATGAAGCCGTCGGGCAGCACGTCCTTGAACACGCCCATGACGTAGTCGCGGAGCACTGCGTACTTGGCGGGATCGGCGTTGTCGCCCTTCTCGCAATAGCCCGGTGCGTGCTGCGTCGAGACGACGAGTGCGGTCGCGCCGACCGGCACTTCGTTCTCGTACGACAGCGTCACTTGGCTCTTCGCGTCGGGCTCGAGGAACGGTGCTGCGCCCGAATGGCGGTCCTCGGCCATCTTGGCGAGGATCTTGTGGCTGTAATACAGCGTCGCGGGCATCAGGCCGGGGGGTCTCGTCGGTCGCGTAACCGAACATGATGCCCTGGTCGCCGGCGCCCTCGTCCTTGTTGCCGCTCTCGTCGACGCCCATCGCGATGTGCGCGGACTGGCCGTGGAGGTTGTTCTCGAAGCGGAAGGTCTCCCAGTGGAAGCCCGACTGCGCGTAGCCGATTTCCTTGACCGTGTTGCGGACAGCCGCCTCGATCTCTTCGAGCACGCCGTCGGCCCACTGGTCGTTCTCGTAGATGCCCTTGCCGCGGATTTCACCGGCGAGGACGACGAGCTGCGTGGTGGTCAGCGTCTCGCAGGCGATCCGCGCCTGCGGGTCCTTGGCGAGGAACAGGTCGACGATCGTGTCGCTAATCTGGTCGGCGACCTTGTCGGGATGGCCTTCGGAGACCGATTCGGAAGTGAAGAGGAAAGACTTGCGCATGCGGGCCTCTTTGCCATGCTCTGAAGCGAGCGTCATATAAGGAAAGCTTTATATGACCCTAGCGCTGGCGACGGCGCAGGGCAACCGCGCTTGCGAGCATCAGCGCGGCGACGATCGCCGCCATCGCGTTGCCGACGCGCGAGAACAGCGTTGGGGGGCAGCGCGGACGGCATCGGTTGTTCAATGGCACCGGCGGTCTCGTGCGGGACGGTCGCGACGAGGCGGCCATCGGCGGCGATGATCGCGGAAATGCCGGTCGGCGTGGCGCGAAGGATCGGCAACCCTTCCTCGATCGCGCGCATTCGGGCCTGGGCGAGATGCTGTGGCGGACCCCATTTGCCGAACCAGGCATCGTTCGACGGATTGAACAGGATGCGAGGCCGGTGTGCGCGATCCACGACCTCACCCGAGAAAATGATCTCGTAGCAGATCTGCATACCGATCGAGCCGAAGCCCGGCAGCGTCAGGTTCGCAGGGCCCTTGCCAGAGGTGAAATCGATGTCGCCGGGGGACGAGCCGCGCGAGGCCGAGCGGCTTCAGTAGCCACGGCATCGGCAGATATTCGCCGTATGGCACGAGGTGCGCCTTGTCGTAGCGGCCCCGCAACCGCGCTTGCGCATCGAGCGCGAATACCGAATTGGCCGCGCCGGAGATCTGATCCCTGTTGAACTCGAGCGCGGTGCCGCCGATCAGCAGGATGTCCTCGGGGCCGAGCAGCCGCGCCATGCGGCGGCGGAGGTAGAGCGGGCTCGACCAGCCATAGGCGTAGAACGGGTAGCCATCCTCGACGTAATCGCGGACGACGCCTTCCGGCCAGACGACGAGACGCGGGGTGGCGCCGCCTTGACCAGACAGCTTTTCGAGCGCGGTAAGGACGCGCTCGCCATCGGTCTCGCTGCGGTCTTCCTGGCCAATGTCGGGTTGGACCACGCGGACCAGAGGCGTGCCGGGAGCGGGCGGCGGTGCATTCGTCCAGAGCGCGGACAGTGCTGCGAGGCCGAACGCTGGAAGGGCGACGGCTGGCAGTGTCCAACGGCGTACCGCAAGCATCAGCAGCGCGCCCGCAGCGAGGATCGTCACCCCTGACAGAGCGTAGGTCCCGATCCATGCGGACAGCCGCGCTACGCCGATCGCGGGGGAGCCAGACGACGCTCAGCGGGTCCCAGGCATAGCCGGTGAACAGCGTCGCGCGGAGCCACTCGGTCGCGATCCAGGCGGCGGCGAAGACGAACACGAACGTCGCGTCGGGGGCGCCGGGCCGTCGTGCGATCCGCCAGGCGAGCGCGGCCGCAAGCATCGGGTAGAGCGCGAGGTAGAGCGCGAGACCGACCGCCGCGAAGTACCCGAGCACCGGCGGCATCGCATCCTGGAAGTCGAACGCGTGCTGGAACCAGTTGTTGTTCACGGTGAAATGCCCAACCCCGAACACCCACGCGCGCCACAGTGCCCCGCGCAGGGTCGGTGCGTTGTGGACGATCTTCATCCACAGCGCGAACGCAACGAGCGTCAGCGGCCAGAGATCGAGTGGGGCAAAGCCGGTCGCGGCGATCGCACCGAGGACGAGGCAGGTGAGGGCAGGGTAACGGTTCACGCTCGTGCTATGGCGTGGCGGGGAGGGGGGGCAATGTTTTCGGTGTGATAGGGCGTGGGGATGAGGAGCGCCTCCCGGCGTCTAGAACCACCCCGGCGAAAGCCGGGGCCCAATTGGAAAGGTGGTCGTAACGAAGCGCTACCCTCCGTTAGCAACGTCCCCCAATTGGGCCCCGGCCTTCGCCGGGGTGGTGCAGTGTGAGGGAGAACAAGAGAGGGCCACCGTCCCGGTAGGTGAAAGCACCCACGCAATCCCCCGGCTCGACGAACCGGATCGCCCGACCTATCTTCCCCCCAATGACCCTACGTCCCTTCCACCTGGCCTTCCCGGTCCACGACCTCGACGCAGCCCGCACCTTCTACGGTGCCACCCTCGGCTGCCGCGAAGGCCGCTCCAGCGACCACTGGATCGACTTCGACCTGTTCGGCCACCAGATCGTCGCGCACCTCGACCCCGCCGCCAAACCCGTCGCGGTCGAGAACGCGGTCGACGGCCACGCCGTCCCGGTCCCGCATTTCGGCGTCGTCCTGACGATGGACGACTGGACCGCGCTGTCCGAACGCGTCACCGCCGCCGGCGTCCAGTTCGGGATAGCGCCGTACATCCGCTTCAGGGGCGAGCCCGGCGAGCAGGCGACGATGTTCTTTCTCGATCCCAGCGGCAACGCACTCGAGTTCAAGGCGTTCGCCAACGACGACATGATTTTCGCGACTTAAGGAATAGACATGGGCACTCCCATCACCGTCGACGTCCCTCATCAACTCGGCAAGACCGCGGTCCGCGCGCGGCTCGACGGGGGGGATCGGCAAGATCAGCGACAAGATCCCCGGCGGGTCTGTGACTGAGCAGCGCTGGGAGGGCGATACGCTGCACTTCACCGTCCAGGCGATGGGCCAGACGATCGCCAGCGCGGTCACGGTGTTCGAGACCAACGTCCACGCGGTCGTCGATCTGCCCGGCATCCTCGGGCTGTTCGCGAGCAAGGTGCAGGACATGATCCGCAAGGAAGCACCAAAGCTCCTGCGCTGAGATCAGGCCGGCGCGCGTCGATACAGCTCGAACGCCGCCTTTGCGCCGACGATGGCCTGCTCAACCCAGGCCTCGTCGGCAGTCTCCCCGTCGATCGCGGCGAGCAACGCGCGCCACTCGCCCGACAGATGCTTCGCCCCGAGATAGGCCGACGGCATCCCTGCGGGCACCGAGCGCGACAGCATGATACCGCCGAGCCGCGATCCCTCGACCACATACATCGCGCCCCAACCGGCGGCCGTGCTCGCCGGAACGTCGAACGTCATCGGCGCGGGCATATCCTCACCCAGCGCGGCAAGGTCCTCGGCCAGCGCCGCTTCTCGCGACCGCACCGCCGCCAGTCCTGGGATCGCAGCGAGCCACGCCTCAACCGCCGGCAAAGCCCTGGCATGCGCGATCAGGAACGCGCGATAATCGTCCGCATCTGTCAGGTCGTAGCGTCCGAACCCGGCATCGACCGCGTCGTGATCGCTCGCCGTCGCGCTCCGCAGTCGCGCAACGGTGGAAACCACATCGGTCAACAGCAGCGTCCCCCGCCCTTGCTCCCCATACCGCGCCTCCTGCCGATCGCGGAAGAACGCGCGTTCGTCCATCGGCGCGTGATCCGGATGGCGCTCGGCCATGTGCTGGCGGTAGGCGTCATAGGACGGCACGCCGACCATCAGCAGCGCGGTCTCGCGGGCCTTCGCGTAGAGTGCGCGGATCATTCCGCGGCCACCAGCTGCGGCGGGACTTCGGTCACCGTCGGACGGTCGATCTTCAACGCGGCCAGACACGTCCGCACACCAAAGAAGACGATCGACAACACCACCGCCAGGAACAGCGCGCACAGCCCAGCATCGATCCGGTCGTTGAGGACGATCCGCTGCATCTCCGCCATCGTCTTGGCCGGCGCGAGCAGTTCTCCCCCGCGCCGCCGCGTCCGCGAACTTCGACGCATGCGCGAGGAAGCCGACCTTCGGATCGCTCGCGAACAGCTTCATCAGCCCGGCGGTGATCGTGCACAGGCACAGCCACGCGGCGGGCAAGATCGTCACCCACGCATAACGCTGGCGCTTCATCCGGAACAGCACGACCGTCGCCAGCACCAGCGCGACCGCCGCGAGCATCTGGTTCGAGATGCCGAACAGCGGCCACAGCGTGTTCACGCCGCCCAACGGGTCGGTAACGCCCTGGTACAGGAAGAAGCCCCAGGCAACGACACATAGCGCGGTCGCGATCAGCCCGGGCACGATCGCCGAGGCATTGCGGAACGACGGCACCGCGAGCCCGATCAGGTCCTGCAACATGAACCTTCCGGCGCGCGTGCCCGCATCGACCGCCGTCAGGATGAACAGCGCCTCGAACAGGATCGCGAAGTGGTACCAGAACGCCTTCATCGCCTGCCCGCCGACGAGATGGCTGAAGATCTCCGACATCGCCACCGCCAGCGTCGGCGCGCCGCCCGTCCGCGAGACGATCGTGGTCTCGCCGACGTCCTTCGCGGTCTGCGCGAGAAGTTCCGGCGTGATCGGGAAGCCCATCGCGGTGACCGCGGTCGCGGCCGAGGCGAAGTCGGTGCCGACCACTGCCGCCGGGCTGTTCATTGCGAAATAGACGCCGGGATCGAGGATCGACGCGCCGACCAGCGCCATGATCGCGACGAAGCTCTCCATCAGCATCGCGCCGTAACCGATGAACTGCGCATCGCCTTCGCTGGCGATCAGCTTCGGCGTGGTGCCGCTCGCGATCAGCGCGTGAAAGCCCGACACTGCGCCGCACGCGATCGTGATGAACAGGAACGGGAAGAGCCCGCCCGACCAGACCGGGCCGCTACCGTCGATGAACGGCGTGAGCGCGGGCATCTTGAGCGGCGGCGCGACGACCGCGATGCCGATCGCGAGCGCGACGATCGCGCCGATCTTGAGGAAGGTCGACAGGTAATCGCGCGGCGCGAGCAACAGCCACACCGGGAGGACGGAGGCGACCGCGCCGTACCCGACCATCAGTACGCATAGCTGCACCGGGGTCAGCGTGAACAGCGGCGCGAGCATCGGCGAGGCGGCGACAGTGCCACCATAGATGATCGCCGCCAGCAGCCCGATGACGCCGAGAATGGAGACTTCGCCGACCTTTCCGGGCCGGATCCAGCGCGTGTAGATGCCCATCAGGAACGCCAGCGGGATCGTCGCGGCGACGGTGAACAGTCCCCACGGGCTGCCGGCGAGCGCGCGGACCACAATCAGCGCGAGCACGGCGAGAATGATAACCATGATCGCGAACGCGCCGACCAGCGCGATCACGCCGGGGATCGCGCCCATCTCCATGCGGATCAGCTCGCCGAGGCGACCGCCCGTCGCGGCGCATCGAGATGAACAGGATCATGAAGTCCTGCACCGCGCCGGCGAGCACGACGCCGGCGAGGATCCAGAGCGTGCCGGGGAGATAGCCCATCTGCGCGGCGAGCACCGGCCCGACCAGCGGCCCCGCGCCAGCGATGGCGGCGAAATGGTGGCCGAACAGGACGTTGCAGTCGGTCGCGACGTAATCGAGGCCGTCGGCTCGGCGCAGCGCCGGGGTAGGCCGCGACGGATCGAGCTGCATCACATGCCGCGCGATATACCGAGCGTAGAACCGGTACGCGATCAGCTGGACCGACACAGCGGCGGTGACGATCCAAAGCGCGTTGACATGCTCGCCGCGCTCGAACGCGACGACCGCGAGCGCGCAAGCTGCGAGCAAGGCAAGTGCGCCCCAACCGATCTTCTCGCGTAAAGTCATAGCGTTCGCCCTCCCGTACGGTCCGTCTGCGCGGCATCGCGTATTCGGGCGGGGAGCGCTAGCCTAGATTGGATTACGTTCGGCTCCGGCGGCGAACTCCACCCCGGCGAAGGCCGGGGCCCAGTTGGAAAGGTCGCAGTAACGGAGCGGAGAGCGTCGTCATCACCGTCCCCCAACTGGGCCCCGGCCTTCGCCGGGGGTGGGGCCGGTGGTTGGTGATGAGTGATACGGTTCTGGCAAACTCGTCGGAACAGCGAGCTGGATTAGAGTGCCGCGAGATCATGAGGCATCTCGCCTAAGCCCGACATACACCTTGTTTCCGTCACCCCGGCGGAGGCCGGGCCCCGCCGTTCCGCATACTCCACGGGGCGGCGAGCATGCGGAAGGGGCCGGCATGACGGGGCAGGGGTGGCGTTCGTTGGTGCTCCGGCCTGAATGCAGTGCCGGCACGAGGCGGACGCGACACCAATGCAGTTCCCCCGCGGACGCGGGTGCCCAGCTAAATACCGTAGCGCACCGGTACCCTGGACCCCCGCCTTCGCGGGGGAACAGTTGGGGCGGGGCGCACTTTACCCGTCACAGGACTGCATCTGCGTGGCAGTGATCGACACTCCACGCGCACCGCCAGTTCAGGTCGCCAAAACACTCAAACCTGCGAATGATGCCCCTTCAGCTCATCCCCCGACGATCCGCACCACATGCAGCACATTCGTCGACCCAGGCGTCCGGAACGGCACGCCCGCCAGCACGATCACGCGGTCGCCGGCCTTCGCCATCCCGTGACGCAACGCCATCCGCTTCGACTTCGCCACCATGTCCTCGAACGACTCGACGTCGCGCGTGTGCACTGCATGCGTCCCCCACAGCAGCCCGAGCCGCCGCGCGGTCTCGTGGCTGGGCGTCAGCACCAGCAATGGCACCGAAGGCCGCTCGCGTGCGATTCGGCGGGCGGTCGAGCCCGAGGTCGTGAAGCAGATGATCGCTACCGCCGATACCGTCGCGGCGATGGTCTTCGCCGCCTCGGCCAGTGCGTCGGCAGTCGTCGGATCGGGCTTCATCACGGTGAAGTGCATCCGGTCGCCGTGCTCGGGATCGGCCTCGACCGACACGCCGATCGCATCCATCATCGCGACCGATTCGACCGGCCACGCGCCCGCCGCGCTCTCCGCCGACAGCATGATCGCATCCGCGCCGTCATACACCGCGGTCGCGACGTCGGACACTTCCGCACGCGTCGGCGAAGGCGACGTAATCATCGATTCGAGCATCTGCGTCGCGACCACCACCGGGCGGCCCATCCGGCGCGAAACCTCGACGATGCGCTTCTGCAAGGGCGGCACCTGCTGCGGCGGCAGCTCGACGCCGAGATCGCCGCGCGCGACCATCACGCCGTCACACGCCTCGACGATCTCCTCGAGCCGCTCGATCGCCGCCGGCTTCTCGATCTTTGCCATCAGCGCCGCCTTGCCGCCGATCAGTTTCCGCGCTTCCCAGAGATCCTCGGGGCGCTGGACGAACGACAGCGCGATCCAGTCGACGCCCTGGTCGACCGCGAAGTCGAGATCGCTGCGATCCCTTTTCGGTCAGCGCGGCCATCGGTAGCACCACGTCGGGGACGTTCAGACCCTTGCTGTTCGACAGGGCACCGCCGACCTCGACCCGCGTCGTGATCTCGCGCGGGCTGTGCGACACGACGCGCAGCACGAGCTTGCCGTCGTCGAGCAGCAGGCGGGCGCCCGGCTCGATCGCCGCGAAGATCTCGTCGTGCGGCAGTTCGACGCGCGTCGCATCGCCCGGCGTCGGGTCGCGGTCGAGCACGAAAGTCGAACCGGTCTCAAGCACCGTACGACCGCCGTCGAACTTGCCGACGCGCAGCTTCGGCCCCTGGAGATCGGCGAGAATGGTCGACGGACGACCATAGTCCTTCTCCAGCGCGCGAATCGCCTGGATCACGGCGATCTTCGACTGCTGGTCGCCGTGACTCATGTTAATGCGGAATGCGTCCGCGCCGGTACGGAAGAGAGTCGCGATCATCTCGGGCGTGCTGCTGGCAGGGCCGAGCGTCGCTAGAATGCGGACTTTGCGCGAACGGGGTGCGATGGCCTTGGTCATGCGGTGCGTCTTCCTCGGCGTTTCCTGGGGGAGGTCTTTGCCGCGACGGGCCTTAAACCCTATCTCCGCGGGATCAACCACGGAGCATAGTAATGAACCCCGATCGCCTCGATACTTTGGACGATGCCGTAGCGGCACAGGCCTTTCGCCGCCTGATCCGTCATCTCCGCCACCGCGAGGATGCGCAGAACGTCGACCTGATGGGGCTCGCCGGTTTTTGCCGCAACTGCCTGTCCGACTGGGTCGAGGAAGCGGGCGGCCTGTCGAAGGATGCCGCGCGGGAGACGGTGTACGGGATGCCGTACGCAGAGTGGAAGGAGCACCACCAAGGCGACGCGACGCCCGAGCAGCTTGAACGGATGAAGGCGAGCGTCGCGAAGAACGCGGTGGTCTGAGAACGGCTGCAATTGATTCGCGACGATCCCCCGCAGGGTCGCTTGAGCCGAACACGGTAAACGCCTAGACGCTGGCCCGCACCCAATTCGGCATGATTCAGGACGTCTCCGGACGGCGATCACCGGTGCGGGCTTGTATCTTGATTGGCTTTTGACCGGCGCGTGGGCGCTGGCGAGTGGGGAATTTTCGATGTCTGACGAACGGCAACACGGCATGGGCGGCGGCGCGGTCGCAGCGGACGAACTGCGCCTGCTGATCGAGCGCGCCGAGCGCCTCGAAGAAGAGAAGAAGGGTATCTCGGACGACATCAAGGACGTGATGGCCGAAGCCAAGGGCCGCGGTTACGACCCCAAGGCGATCCGCAAGATCCTGTCGATCCGGAAGAAGAAGAAGGAAGAATATCAGGAGGGAGGAGGCGATCCTCGAGGTGTATCTCCAGGCGTTGGGGATGATCTGAGTTTCGCCAGTGCGGTGAGACGGCCAAACGCGTCGGTTTTGACGTGTTTAACAGAACTGTCATCGGTTGCGGATTAGTGTCCGGCTATGAACATCCGTTTTTCGCCGCCCTCGCGCTGGCCACTATGGCCGCCCCCCGCCCAGTCGGATGTTGGGGCGGCCAACGCCAGCTTCTGCCAGCGGATCGCGACCGAGCTCGGTATGAAGACGGCGAAACCGTCTGACGGCCACGCCGCATGGGAGCTGAAGACGCTCGGTGGCCTGGGTACCGCACTGTTCGGTGGATCAAGCTATGTTTCGATGGGGCTCGGTCCGGCTGAAGACTCCGTCATCACTAACGCACGCCAATATGTCGATGCGTGTGCCAGCGTCGCCAACGGGATGGTATGCACTGTTACCGGGCCGGCGGAATTCCAGATTGGTGTGAAAGACCACATGGTCAAGATGCGCGCGAATGCGGGCGAGCGTGCAGAGGTCCGCATGGTTAAAATGCGGATCCGTTGCGAGGACCGTTGACCGCGCCGAATAGTGCGCTTGCTGTCGTCACGGCCGTCCTCTTGCTGGTGCTGGTCAACGTCATCACGGTCGCCGCGTTCGCGCTCGACAAGCGGCTATCATCGACTGGCGCGTGGCGCATTCCTGAATCCCGCTTGCTCTGGTTCGCGGCACTTGGCGGCAGCCCGGGCGCGTTCTGGGCGCGTAATCGCTACCGGCACAAGACACGGAAGCAACCATTCGTCGGTCGGCTCCAGCTCATCGCGATGGTACAAGTCGGCGTCATCGCAGGTCTCGCCATCGCGTTCGCATTCTAGGTTCGGCAACCGGCAGCGTCATTGCTGCACCTGAAGCTTAGGTGTATTGCCGTTATGCAACATTGCATCGGGGGGGCAAGAATGCGGGTATTTCTGGAGATTGCGGCGGCATCATTGGTTAGTGTTCCTGTCGCGGCGCAATCGGTTGAGGTCGACATCCAAAAACTCGGTCAGCGTGCCGAGGCGTTCGTCCGGGTCCGCAACCAGTTCGATCAGGCGGCGATGATCGCGATGATGGCGCCCGAATATCAGGAAGTATCGCCCGTCGGTGAGGTCGATTCCCGCGAGCGCGTGATCGGGTTCTACGCAGCCGACAAGAAATCAGCCGCACCGCCGATGACGATTACCGAAACCGTCGCGCGGCCCGCTGGCACGATCGGTGTCGTCACGATGCGGATCGCCTACACCATGCCCGGCAAGGACGGTCAGATGCAGGCGCGCGCGCTGCGGGCCGGCTTCGTCGCGCGACGGATCAAGGGCGACTGGCAGTTCGTGTCGTTGCAGTTCACCCCGATCCGCGGATGACGATCTACGCCGCCTCCGCCGGCAGCGTCGTCCAGCCCAGCCCTGGGATCGTGATCGAGCGTTTGCCGGCCAGATCGGTCCGGCACACGATCAGTTCGCGGCTCTCTATATAGCCGATTAGGCGCTTCACCCGGCCGATCGAACTCGTACCATAGGTCGCTGCGATGCGCGCGTCCGAAGGGCACGGTTCACCCTCGCGCGCTGCACGCGCGACAAGCAGGAACGCGCCGAGCATGTCGTCGGGGAGGCCGCTCGCCACGTCGAGCGCGGCCGTCCAAGCCTCGTCGGTCATGTCGAAGATGCCGGCGCGTGCGCAACTCAGGCGGCGCACGAAGCCGGGCAGATCGAGCGGCGGCTTGGCGAGACCGCCCATCCGGCAGCGCACTTGGAAATCCTGGAACAGCACCGACGGAGGCCGCAGCGTCGACTCAGGATCCTCAACGATCGCGCGGAACACGTCGGCGTAGACCGCCTCGACCTCGTCGTCGGTCTTCTCGGGCGGCGGCGGTGCGGCGGTGCGCGGTTCGGGCGGGCGGGCGATGCCGTCGAGCAGTTCCTCCGCCGGCACGCGACGCGGGCGCGAATCGAACATCAGGCCGAGTTCGGGCGCGTCGACCACCGGCTCGGACAACAGGTCCTGCAGGTCCATCGGCGCGGCGCTGGGGAGGGGGGTGAGCTTGGGGCTGCCGCTGCGTGCGGAGGTCGCGACGTCGCCGATCTTCACGGTGATCGGCCGCCGCGACACTGCCGGCCCGAGCGCCATGAACGTGCCGCGCTGGAGATCGCGAATCGCTTCGGCCTGGCGTCGCTCCATGCCGAGCAGGTCGGCCGCGCGCGCCATGTCGATGTCGAGGAAGGTGCGGCCCATCAGGAAGTTCGACGCTTCCGCGGCGACGTTTTTCGCAAGCTTCGCCAGACGCTGCGTCGCGATCACCCCGGCGAGGCCGCGCTTACGGCCACGGCACATCAGGTTGGTCATCGCCGCCAGCGAGGCGCGGCGAACTTCCTCCGACACTTCGCCGCCGGTCACCGGCGCGAACATCTGTGCCTCGTCGACCACCACCAGCACTGGATACCAATGCTCGCGCGGCGCATCGAACAGCGCGGACAGGAACGACGCGGCACAGCGCATCTGCCCCTCGACCTCAAGTCCTTCGAGGCTCAGCACGGCGGATGTGCGGTGTTCGCGCAACCGCGTTGCGATCCGCGCGATCTCGCGTTCGCTATAGTCGCCCGCCTCGATCACGACGTGACCATGAGGCCCGGCGAGCGTCACGAAATCGCCTTCGGGATCGATCACGATCTGCTGGACGTGCCCAGCCGATCGCTCGAGCAGCCGGCGCAGCAGATGCGATTTTCCCGAGCCCGAATTGCCCTGCACCAACAGGCGGGTCGCGAGTAGTTCTTCCAGGTCGACGCCGACGGCAGTACCATTGCCGTCGGTGCCCATATTCACGCTAACCGTCATGCCGCGCGTTTGGCAGGTGCGGGCACATGGGAGCAAGGAGTCTTTGTGGCTTCCGTCGCAAGCCGGGCTTTGCGCTGGCATAATCTGCAGTCCGGGCTAGGGCGCGACTCATGGCCACGAAACAATCCCTGCTCGCCGACCTTTCGCAGCGACTGCTCGGCAAGGCGCCGAGCGATCTCGATGACGAGGAGCGCCGCGTCCTCGCCGGCATCGAGGCCGGGACGACGGTCAGTCGCGACGCTGCCGACGTCTCGGACGAGCGATCCACGTTCGGCGAGCGACTGTCGGACCGGGTCGCGGCGATCGGTGGGTCATGGGGGGTTCATCATCACGTTCAGCGCGGTGCTGATCGGCTGGATGCTGCTGAACTCGGACATCCTCGCGCATTTCGGTCGCGCGTTCGATCCGTATCCCTACATCTTCCTCAACCTGCTGCTCTCGACCGTCGCGGCGATCCAGGCGCCGGTGATCATGATGAGCCAGAACCGGCAATCGGCGAAGGATCGCCTCGCCGCCAGCCTCGACTACGAGACCAATCTGCGCGCCGAACTCGACATCCTGCGCGTGCATCACAAGATCGATCATCTGGTGCTGGCCCGGCTCGACGCGATCGAGGCGAAGGTCGACGCCCTTGCGGGCTTGGGAACCGACGGTCTGGCGAAATCCGCGCCTGACGCCTAAGAGCGGGGCCATCAGCTAAAGAGGCACCGATGGCAGGCCATTCCAAATACAAGAATATCATGTACCGCAAGGGCGCGCAGGACAAGAAGCGCTCGTCGGCGTTCAGCAAGCTCAGCCGGGAAATCACGGTCGCGGCCAAGATGGGCCTGCCCGACGTCGACATGAACCCGCGCCTGCGCGCGGCGGTCAACGCGGCCAAGGCGGCGTCGCTGCCCAAGGAGAACATCCAGCGCTCGATCGACAAGGCGAGCCGCGGCGATGCCGAGAATTATGAGGAAATCCGCTACGAGGGCTTCGGCCCAGGCGGCGTCTCGCTGATCATCGAAGCGCTGACCGACAACCGCAACCGCACCGCGACCAACGTCCGCGTCGCGGTCGGCAAGAACGGCGGCAATCTCGGCGCGGGCGGTTCGGTCAGCCATGCGTTCGACCGCGTCGGGCTGATCTCGTATCCGGCGAGTGCTGGCGACGCCGACACGGTGTTCGAAGCGGCGCTCGAAGCGGGTGCCGAGGACGTCACGTCGAGCGAGGACGGCCATGAGGTCTGGACCGCGCAGGGCGACCTGCACGAGGTGGCCAAGGCGTTGGAAGCCAAGCTCGGCGAGGCCGAAGGCGCCAAGCTCGCCTGGCGTCCGCAGGTCATGGTCGCCGTCGGTGCGGACGATGCGGCGACGCTGTTCAAGCTGATCGACGCGCTCGACGACGATGACGACGTGCAGACCGTGTGGGGCAATTACGAAATCTCCGACGAGATCATGGAGTCGCTCGGCTGAGATGAAGAAGTTTGGTTCACGCGGAGACGCGGAGACGCGGAGAGTTGTGCTTCGTGGCGACGTCCTCCGCGCCAGCGGCCTCACATTTTTCGGACAGCCCGGAGAATTGAAAGTCCCGCTAACGCGAGACGATCGCCCAGAACGCACCCCCTCCGCGTCTCCGCGTCTCCGTGCGAACCAACCTTCTCTCTTCTCGTGATTATCCTAGGACTAGACCCCGGCCTCGGCACCACAGGCTGGGGCGTCATCCGCGCCGATGGCAACCGCCTGAGCCATATCGCCAACGGCCAGATCAAGACCGATCCATCGATGGCGCTCCCCCGCCGCCTCACCGCGCTGTATAACGCGCTGATCGACGTCATCCGCACCGAGCGCCCCGACGGCGCCGCGGTCGAGGAAGTGCTCGGCAACACCAACGCGCAATCGACGCTGAAGCTCGGCCAGGCGCGCGGCGTCGTCCTGCTCGCCGCCGCCGGCGCGGGGCTGCATATCGGCGAATACCACCCCCTCGACCGTCAAGAAAGGCGTGGTCGGCACCGGCGGCGCGGACAAGAAGCAGATTCAGGCGATGATGGCCGTTCTGTTGCCGGGCGCCAAGCTCGCCGGCCCCGACGCCGCCGACGCGCTGGCGGTTGCAATCACGCATGCGCATCACGTTGCCAGTGCCGCCGCCCTGGCACGACGCAGCGGCGTAGGCGCCTGATCTCTCCGGCGATCCGACCCAACGCGAGGTAACGCCGTCCCCGGCGTAGCATCCGAAGATGCGCGCCACGGCTAGCCGCGTTACAAATCTCAACCCTAGCCAATATCCGCTCGGACAAAACTTGGTTCATTTTGAATGGGATCGGCGCCTGAGCGCTATAATTACACCTCAATCAAGTTTTGATAGCCAAGCCTGCATTGCTGTGGCAGCGCCGCCCGTGATTTTTTAATTTAGATTAAAGGCGGCGCGATGCTTGTCGAACACGTACGAGGTGGAACGAACAGCAACAATGTTCCGGCCTCGGCGTTCGCGATGCCCGCGGGCATGACGATGCGGTACGACCTCCCCGATCCTGCGCTGTCCGAGTATTTGACGGGGTATGCGATCTACGCCTCGAACGATCGCACGCCGATGCTCAACTGGTATCTGCCGGCGCCGGCGATGATCTCGGTACTGGTCGACGCCGGGCCGCTGACCGTGTCGGTCGGCAACCACCGCTTCGGCCCGCTCGATCGCGCAAGCTTCTACGGTCCGACCAGTCGCGCCTTCCGGACGGAGACGCGTGGCGGGATCGCCGTCGGCATCGGCCTCAGCGCGCTCGGCTGGTCGCGGCTCACCGCGCGGTCGGCCGGCGAGTTCCACAACCGCGTCGTGCCGCTCGGTTCGGCGCTGGGATCGGATCTCTCCGCGCGGCTGGTCGAAGGGCTCGACGCGCTCGACGACGACACGATGATCAAGCCGTTGCTCGATGCGGTGTTCGCAGCGTTTTTCACCCGTCCGCACCCGCGCGAGGATCTGATCCGCGCGTTCACCGCGTTGACCGTCACCGACGGCGTGATCGAAATGAAGGACGTCGCCGACCGCCTCGACATCCCGACGCATGAACTGCGCCGCATGGCGACGCGCCATTTCGGCATGCCGCCAAAGCTGTTGCTGAGGCGCGCACGGTTCCTGCGCTCGTTCATCAGCCTGATCCGGACGGACGGCATGGCGGACTATTCGAAGATCGACAGCAGCTATTTCGACGCCTCGCATTTCCTCCGCGATGCCGGCACGTTCCTCGGCACGACCCCGCGCCGCTTCATCGCGTCCGACACCGTATTCCTGCGCGCCAGCCTGCGTGCCCGCGCGATGGTGATCGGCGCGCCGACCCAGGCGCTGCACGAAACCGCGAAGGTCGCTGCGCCCGTCCAGAACCGTCCAACGGGCGAGCAGGGTCGTCCGCAACCAAACGCCTGACCTGCGCGCGGGGCGATCGAGCCGGGAAGCCGGTATTTTGACGGGATGACGTCGCGCCGTCGATGTTCTACCGCCTGATCCAATGATCGTGCATCTCAAAGGACGGCTGGACTCGACCGGCATCGACCATGCCGTGATCGACGTCGGCGGCGTCGGCTATCTGGTCGGCGCATCGGCGCGCACGCTGTCGGCGCTCGGCCCGATCGGCGAGGCCTGCACGGTGTTCACCGAACTGCTGGTAGGCGAGGATTTCCAGCGGCTTGTAGGGTTTTCCAGCGCAGACGAGCGCGATTGGTTCCGGTTGCTGACGGGCGTGCAGGGGGTCGGCGCCCGCGTCGCGCTCGCGATCCTGTCTGCGCTGGAGCCGGTAGATCTCTCACGTGCGATCGCCAGCGGCGACAAGGCGATGGTCGCGCGCGCCAACGGCGTCGGACCCAAGCTCGCCCAGCGTATCGTGATGGAATTGAAGGACAAGGTCGGCGGCATCGCGCTCGGTCTCGGGCCGGCGGTAGTCAACGCTGCGCCCGGCGCGTCCGCGGATGCGGTATCGGCGCTACTCAACCTCGGGTTCCGTCCGAACGAGGCGAGCGTCGCGGTGGCGGCGGCGGACGAGGAACTGGGACCGGGCGCTTCGCTTGATGCGCTGGTCCGGCTGGCGCTACGCAAGGCGTCTAAGGCTTAGCGTCGGCGCAAATTGCAGGTCGCGTATCTAACGATCCTCCCCCGCAAGGGGGGAGGATTGCTATCCAGCTCGGTTCAAAGCGGGGTGAGCAGCGCTTTCCCGCCGAAATGCGCGTCGAGGTTCGCAACCACCAACGCTCCCATCGCCGCCCGCCCGTCGACGGTCGCGCTACCCTGATGCGGTGACAGGACGACCTGATCCATCGTCTTCAGCGCATCGGGAACCACAGGTTCGTCGGCGAACACATCTAGCCCCGCCCCGGCGATCGTCCCGTCCAGTAGTGCCGCCACCAACGCCGGTTCGTCGACCAAGCTACCGCGAGCGATATTAACGAGGATACCGTCCTCGCCAAGCGCCGCGAGAACCCCCGCATCCACGATATGCGACGTCGCCTCGCCACCAGGCGCGGCAATGATCAGCACGTCGCACGCCGCCGCAAGCGAAGCGATGTCGGCATGGAATACGCCGGCGAAATCCGGTTTGGCGGAACGCGCGGTATAATGAAGTTCGCTCGCAAACGGCGCAGCCCGCCTAGCGATGGCCTTGCCGATCCGCCCCAGCCCGAAGATCCCGATCCGCCGCCCGCTAGCCCGGCGCGCGAGACCGACTGACCACCCGCCGTCCCGCACGGCACGGTCATTCGCGACGATCTGCCGCTGCACCGCCAGCATCAGCCCGATCGCAAGGTCCGCGACGTCCTCGGTCAGCACGTCGGGCGTCGTCGTCACCGCGATGCCGCGCGCCTTGGCTGCGCCAAGGTCGATTCCGTCATAGCCGACGCCGTGGATCGCGATGATCTCCAACGCCGGAAAACGATCGAGCAGCGCCGCATCGACCACGCTGCTTCCGCCGCCGACGATCGCCCGCGTTTCCGCCGGTGGATCCTTGCGGTGCAGCGTAAAGCGCTTGGCGAGCATCGCCTCCAGCGAGGGCGAGACTCCGCCCAGCAGATACAAATCGGGGTGTAAGGTTTCGTTCGTCATCCCACCCCCATAGCCGCCTTGCCCCCCTTCACCGCGAGCGCGCTATCGCGGCGTGTGACCGACACAGACCGCATCCTGACCGCCGCCAAGCGTCCCGAAGACGTCGACGCCGCGCTACGCCCGAAGACGCTCGACGAATTCGTCGGGCAGAAGGCCGCGCGCGAGAACCTGCGCATCTTCATCCAGGCGGCGAAATCGCGCGGCGATGCGCTCGATCACGTGCTGTTCTTCGGGCCGCCGGGGCTCGGCAAGACCACGCTCGCGCAGATCGTCGCGCGCGAGATGGGGGGTGGGCTTCCGCGCCACCTCGGGCCCAGTGATCGCCAAGTCGGGCGATCTCGCCGCGTTGCTGACCAATCTCGAGGACGGCGACGTGCTGTTCATCGACGAGATCCACCGGTTGCAGCCTGCGGTCGAGGAAGTGCTGTACCCCGCGATGGAGGACCGTGCGCTCGACCTGATGATCGGCGAGGGGCCCAGCGCGCGCAGCGTCCGCATCGACCTACCGCGGTTTACGCTGATCGGCGCGACCACGCGGCAGGGCTTGCTGACGACGCCGCTACGCGATCGCTTCGGCATCCCGGTGCGGCTGCAATTCTACACGGTCGAGGAACTGGAGCGCGTCGTCACGCGAGCGGCGGGACTGCTCGGACTGGGCATCGCCAAGGACGGAGCGATGGAGATCGCTCGTCGTGCGCGTGGTACGCCGCGTATTGCCGGGCGGTTGCTGCGAAGAGTGCGCGATTTCGCCAATGTCGCGGGGCACGAGACGGTCGACGCGCGGGCGGCGGATGCTGCGCTTAACCGGCTGGAGGTCGATTCGCTCGGGCTCGACGCGATGGATCGTCGCTATCTGATGATGATCGCCGACATCTACCGCGGAGGGCCGGTCGGGGTGGAGACTCTAGCGGCAGGTCTCAGCGAACCGCGCGACACGATCGAGGAAGTGATCGAGCCATATCTGATCCAGCTCGGCCTGATCGCGCGCACCGCTCGCGGTCGGTTCCTGAACGCAGGCGGCTGGAAGCATCTAGGCCTGAACCCACCGGCCGGAAGTCAGGACGGTCTGTTCGACACCTAACTTCTCACCCCTCCCTGAAAGGGAGGGGCAGGGGGTGGGTTGGCTTCCGCATGTTCAGACACAGGCGGCTCAAACGAGCCGACCACCCTAACCCCTCCCTTCCAGGGAGGGGAGAAACCAGTATCAACAAACACTTGTAAGAATTCACACCGCCCGATCGATCGAACTTCACCCCAACACTGCTTTTGTTGCGTGGCACCCAAGCGTTTCATCTGATAGCCAACGCGAATGCCCCTTTCGGCCGCCGCCTCCGCCCGCGAAATCCTCACCAGCCTTCACGACGTGATGGCGTCGCGCACGTCCGCGCAAGCCAAGCTCAACGCCGTCGTCGGCATCATCGCCACCGCGATCGACAGCGAAGTCTGCTCGATCTACCTGTTGCGCGAAGGCGTGCTCGAACTGTTCGCGACCCGCGGCCTCGACCAGGCGGCGGTCCACGTCACCAAGCTCGCACTCGGCGAAGGCCTCGTCGGCACGATTGCCGAGGATGTCGAGGTGCTCAACCTCGACGAAGCCGCGAGCCACCCCGACTTCGCCTACAAGCCCGAGACCGGCGAGGACCGCTTCCATAGCTTCGCGGGCGTCCCCATAATCCGCCGTGAGCGCTCGGTGGGCGTCCTGGCCGTCCAGCACACCGACCGTCGCCGATATGCCGACGTCGAGATCGAGGCGTTGCAGACGGTGGCGATGGTGCTGTCCGAACTGATTGCCAACGCAGGGCTGATCGACACCACCGGCGGCGGCGCGGGATCGGCCGCAGTCGACCGCTGCGATGCGCATCCCCGGCCAGAAGCTCGTCGACGGCATGGGTGCGGGCTTTGCGGTCTACCACCAGCCGCGCATCCACATCGAGCACACCGTCGCCGAGGACACCGACGCCGAGCGCCACCGCGTCTATGCGGCGTTCGACAAGATGCGCGAAGGCATCGACCGGATGACGCGCGAGGCCGAATTCGGCGTCGGCGGCGAGCATGTCGAAGTGCTCCAGACCTACAAGATGTTCGCGTACGACGAGGGCTGGGCACGGCGCATCAACGAGGCGATCGACTCCGGCCTTACCGCAGAGGCGGCGATCGAGCGCGTCCAGCAACGCACTCGCCAGCGGATGCGCCAGATCGACGATCCGTTGCTCGCCGACCGGATGCACGATCTGGAGGACCTGTCGAACCGGCTGCTCCGCATCGTCTCGGGCCAGATGGGTACCGCCGCGCAGATGGGTCTTCGCCAGGACACCATCCTGATTGCGCGCAACCTCGGCCCCGCCGAACTGCTCGAATACGACAAGCGCCGGCTGAAGGGCGTGATCCTCGAGGAAGGCTCGCTCACCGCGCACGTCACGATCGTCGCGCGCGCGATGGGCGTACCCGTGCTCGGCCGCGTCCGCGACATCCGCCGGTTGGTAGCAGAGGGCGACATGCTGTTGCTCGATAGCGCCGAGAGCAACGTCTTCGCGCGGCCCTCCGCGGCAATGGAGGAAGCGTTCGAGGCCCGCCTCGCAATGCGCCAGAAGCGCAAGGCCGCGTTCGCAGCACTCCGCGACGTCCCGCCGATTACCAAGGATGGCCACCGGCTGACCCTGATGGTCAACGCCGGCCTACGCGACGACGTCGCCGCACTCGACGTCACTGGGGCCGACGGCATCGGCCTGTTCCGTACCGAGTTCCAGTTCCTCGTCTCCGCAACGCTACCGCAGCGCGAGCGCCAGCAGCGGCTATACCGCGAAGTGCTCGACGCGGCGGGCGAACGTCCGGTGATCTTCCGCACCGTCGACATCGGCGGCGACAAGGCCTTGCCGTATCTCAACAAGGAAGATTCCGACGAGGAGAACCCGGCAATGGGCTGGCGCGCGCTGCGCCTCGGCCTGGAGCGCGACGGGCTGATGAAGGTGCAAGCGCGCGCACTGCTCGAAGCCGCCGCGGGTCGCACGCTCAATGTGATGTTTCCGATGGTCAGCGAGCCATGGGAATTCGACGAGGCGCGTGCGCTGTTCGAGGCACAGCGGACCTGGCTCGAAGGACGCGGGCGGAAGATGCCGCTCGCGATCCGCTACGGCGCGATGCTCGAAGTGCCGGCGCTCGCCGAGATGCTCGACATCCTGCTGCCGAAGATCGAGTTCCTGTCGATCGGCACCAACGACCTCACGCAGTTCCTGTTCGCCGCCGATCGCGCCAACCCGAAGCTCGCCGAGCGCTACGACTGGCTCAGCCCATCCATCCTCCGTTTCATCGCGCGGCTGGTCGCACCGGTCCGCGACGCCTCGGTCGATCTCGCGGTCTGCGGCGAGATGGGGGGGCGTCCGCTGGAGGCGATGGCGCTGATCGGGCTCGGCATTGAGAGGTTGTCGATCACCCCCGCCGCCGTCGGTCCGATCAAGGCGATGACGCGCTCGCTCGATCGCGCCGCGCTCACCGCATACATGGCAGGACTGCTGGCCAACCCGCCGCGCGACATGCGCGGTGCGCTGACCAACTGGGCAACCGAAAACGGCGTCGAAATCGTATGATCCGCGGAAAGCTGCGGTTAAGACGTTCGGTGCGTTGACACGGCTAAGGGCCTCTGAAAGACGGGTGCCATGGCGGGCAACGCTACGCGCCCGCACTCGGAGATAAGAATGGACGAGGTCGAAACCGGCCAGAACACAGCACCCGCTCAACCAGAGCGTGCTGGCGACATTCTCCGCAAGGCGCGCGAGGCGCAGGGCCTGACCGTCGCGGATATCGCGACGCGCACCCGCGTGCCGTTGCGCCACCTCGAAGCGATCGAGGCGTCCGATTATTCCACGCTGCCGTCCTCGACCTACGCGGTCGGGTTCAGCCGCGCCTATGCGCGCGCGATGGGCATCGACGAGGTGCAGATCGCGAACATCGTCCGGAGTGACGTCGCGAAGCTGGGCAGCAAGAAGCCCGAATACGAACCGTACGAGATGACCGATCCGTCGCGCGTACCGTCGCGCGGTCTCGCGATCGTCGCGCTGGGCATCGCGATCGCGGTGCTGGTGCTGGTCGGGCTGTGGTACGGCACCGACATGTTCCGCAGTTCGAACACCGCCTCGATCACGACGCCGATTGCCGAGACCGCGCCGAACCCCGCCGCCCAGACCGCGCAGCCGGTCCCTGCGCCGGCCACGCCGGCCAACGGGCAGGTCACGTTGACCGCCTCGGACGAGGTGTGGATGCGCGTCTACGATGCCGACAACAAGACTTTGTACCTCGGCACGATGAAGCCCGGCGAGAAGTTCGACGTGCCGAAGGATGCCAAGGATCCGAAGATCAACATCGGCCGTGCGGACAAGCTGGCGGTGACGCTCAACGGCGCCGCTGCCCCTGCGCTCGGCACGGGCGAGCGGGCGATCAAGGACGTGTCCGTGGGTGCGCCGGCGATTGCCGCGCGGATCGCCGGCACGCCCGAGCCTCAGGCCATGCCGACCGCGACCGAAGCAACGCCGACCCGGTCGTCCGAGCGGTCGCGCACCGCTAGCCGTCCCCGTACGCCGCGTCGTCCGCTGAGCGAAACGCAGCGCGCCAACCTCGACGCGGCCGCCAACCCGCCGCCTGCCGCTACGGCAACGCCCAATCCGTGATGGCAGCCGACCATTGCCAGGGTCTTAAGGCTGGCGACAGGATGGGTAGTGCAGCTATACCCGGACGATTAACCAATCCACCGGGGGTGTGGCCCATGCGTAAGTCAATTCTGGTCGGCGTCTGCCTCGCGGCGCTGTTGCCCGCTGCAGTACAGGCACAAAATGTCGAGGGCCGCGTCGGCAAGCTCGAAAGCGAAATGCGCGCGGTCCAGCGGAAGGTCTTCCCGGGTGGTGCGGGCCAGATGCTCCAGCCCGAAGTCCGCGCGCCGCAGAGCGAGCAGGGCCCGGGGCCAGGCTCGCCCGCCACCAGCGCGCTCGCCGACGTGAACCAGCGCGTCACGTCGCTCGAACAGCAGATGACCTCGCTCACCGAACAGATCGAGCAGAACCAGAACCGCACCCGCCAGTTGCAGGACGCGTTCGACAATTACCGCCGCTCGAACGACGCGCGGATGAAGACGCTCGAGGCCGGTCCCGCACCGATCGCGACGGGGGCGGGGGCTGGTGGCCCGATCGAATCCGATGACCAGTCGAGCGGTCCATCACGCCCGACCACGCGCCCCGAAGCGGCGAGCAAGCCCGGCGCGGCGACACCGACCAAGGTCTCGGTCGAAAAGCCTTCGACCGGCGATCCGGCGGAGGACGAGTATATGTACGGCTACCGCCTATGGGCCGCCAAGCAATACCCGCAGGCCGAGGCGCAACTAAAGAAGGTCGTCGCCGAATACCCCAAGAGCAAGCGCGCCAGCTATGCGCAGAACCTGCTCGGCCGGTCGTATCTCGACGAGGGCAAGCCGAGCCTCGCGTCGATGGCGTTCTACGACAATTACAAGAAGATGCCCGAGGGCGAGCGTGCGCCGGAAAGCCTGCTGTATCTCGGCCAGGCGTTGACCAAGCTCAACAAACCGGCGGATGCGTGCAAGGTGTATGACGAGCTGAACGACGTCTACGGCGCCAAGATGGCGTCGGCGATGAAGGGGCAGGTCGCCGCCGGTCGCAGCACGGCGAAGTGCAAGTAAGCGATCCCTCGATGGTTAAGCGTGACCGCCTGTTCGTGTCTGCACGTCGCGAGCCAGCCCCACCCCGGCGGAGGCCGGGGCCCAGTTGGCAAGGTTGCAGTAACGGATCGCAGCGCCCGATCACCAACGTTTCCCAACTGGGCCCCGGCCTTCGCCGGGGTGGTGGATTCTTTTACGATGATGACTCGCTTCGCATGACCGAAGAAGGACGCCGCTTCGCCGCCGACTTTGCGCGCCTGGCAAGCGACATCACCAACCCACTGTTCGCCGTCTCCGGTGGCCCCGACAGCATGGCGATGCTCACCCTAGCGCACGAAGCACTCCCCCGCCGGCTTCACGGTCGCCAGCATCGACCACCGCCTCCGCCCCGAAGCGGTGGAAGAGTCCGCCATGGTCGCCGCGCATTGCGCCACGCTCGGAATTTCCCACGCCACGCTCGCCCCCAGCGAAGCCATCACCGGTGCCAGCATCCAGGCGCAGGCCCGCACCACGCGCTACGCCCTCCTCACCGACCACGCCCGCGCGATCGGGGCAGGGGCGCTCGTCACCGGCCATCACGCCGACGACCAGGCCGAAACCTTCCTCATGCGCGCCGCGCGCGGGTCGGGGTTAGCCGGCCTCGCCGGAGTCCGTGCCCGCACCGAAGTCCACGGCGTCACGGTGATCCGCCCCTTGCTCGACTGGCGCCGCGCCGAACTCCGCGCGATCGTCCGCCGTGCGGAGGTACCGTTCTTTGACGATCCCTCGAACCACGACGACCGCCACGATCGCACCCGCTTCCGCCGGTTGCTCGACCAGAACGAATGGCTCGGCACACCCAACCTCGCGCGCGCCGCCGCCGCGCTTGCCGAGACTGACACCGACGTCCGCGCGATGGTCGACTGGATCTGGACCGAACGCGCCAAGGTCGGCGGCGGCGAGGTGAAGCTCGCGGTCGAGAACCTCCCCCCGCGAAATCCTCCGCCGCCTCGCCCGCCGCGCGATCGGCACGGTCCGTACCGACGCCGGCATCGTCGCGCCCGAATGGACCGAGGCCGCCAACATCGAAAGCCTGCTCGACTCGCTGATGGCCGGCAAGCGCACCACGCAAGCCGGGATCATCGCCAGCGTCCGTGGCGACGTCTGGCGCTTCCGCGAGGCACCGCCAAGGAGAAGCCCCGCATAACGCGCCCGTCCGTTCACACTGATCAACGCAAGTCGCGCGTTGTTCCATTGCCATTAACCTGCGCACGCTTATCTTGTGCGGTGAAAGGTATCGTGCACCCATGAGCGACAACGACAACCGCGGTCAGAAGCCCCAGGGCCCCGGAAACGGCGGCCCCGGCAATGGCGGTCCCGAAAACGGCGGCGGCGGCAATCCTTGGATGAAGAGCCTGTTGATCTGGGTCGGCATCCTGCTCGCGCTGGCGCTGTTCGTGACCATGTTCGACGGTCGCACGGCTGCGTCGGGTGGTAACACGATTGCGTATTCGGCGTTCCTCGACAAGGTCGACGAGGGCACCGTCAAGGACGTCAACATCTCGCGCGACATGATCTCGGGGACGCTGTCCACCGGCGATAAGTTCAAGTCGTATCCGATTCCGGACTCGACGCTCGTGCCGAAGCTGCGCGAGAAGGGCGTCTCGATCAGCGCGAAGCCCGAAGAGGGGCCCGTCGATGCTGGCGCTGCTGCTGTACCAGTCGCTGCCGTTCCTGCTTTTCCTCGGCATCGCGTTCTTCGTGTTGAAGCAGATGCAGAAGAACTCGGGCTCGGGCGCGATGGGCTTCGGCAAGAGCCGCGCGAAGATGCTGACGCAGAAGGAAGGCAAGGTCACCTTCCAGGACGTCGCCGGCATCGACGAGGCTCGCGAAGAGCTCGAGGAGATCGTCGAGTTCCTGAAGGACCCGACCAAGTTCGCACGCCTCGGCGGCAAGATCCCCAAGGGCGCGCTGCTGGTCGGCTCGCCTGGGACCGGCAAGACGCTGCTTGCCCGCGCGATCGCGGGTGAGGCCGGCGTGCCGTTCTTCACGATCTCGGGTTCCGATTTTGTCGAGATGTTCGTCGGCGTCGGCGCGAGCCGCGTCCGTGACATGTTCGAGCAGGCCAAGAAGTCCGCACCATGCATCGTCTTCATCGACGAAATCGATGCGGTCGGTCGTCACCGTGGCGCAGGCCTCGGCAATGGCAACGATGAGCGCGAGCAGACGCTGAACCAGTTGCTGGTCGAGATGGATGGCTTCGAGGCGAACGAAGGCATCATCATCATCGCCGCGACCAACCGTCCCGACGTGCTCGATCCGGCGCTGCTACGTCCGGGCCGTTTCGATCGCCAGGTCACCGTGCCGCGGCCGGACATCGAGGGTCGCATCAAGATCCTCGAAGTCCACATGAAGAAGGTGCCGCTCGCACCCGACGTCGACGCGCGAGTCATCGCTCGTGGTACGCCCGGCTTCTCGGGTGCCGATCTCGCCAACCTCGTCAACGAGGCGGCGCTGCACGCGGCGCGCAAGGGCAAGCGTCTGGTAGCGATGGCCGAGTTCGAGGAGGCCAAGGACAAGGTCATGATGGGCGCAGAGCGTCGATCCATGGTCATGACCGACGACGAGAAGCGGATGACCGCGTATCACGAAGCCGGCCATGCCGTCGTCGCGATGCACGAGGCGGCATCTGATCCGATCCACAAGGCGACGATCATCCCGCGCGGTCGCGCGCTGGGCATGGTCATGCGTCTGCCCGAGCGCGACTCGTACAGCTATCACCGCGACAAGATGTACGCGAACCTCGCGGTCTCGATGGGCGGCCGCGTCGCTGAGGAAGTCATCTTCGGCTACGACAAGGTTTCCAGCGGAGCCTCGGGCGACATTCAGTACGCCACGGGTCTGGCCCGCGACATGGTCACGCGCTGGGGCATGTCGGACAAGGTCGGCCCGCTCGAATACGGTGAGCCCGAGGGCGAATCCTTCCTGGGTTATTCGGCGAGCCGTCCGTCGCGGATGTCGAACCAGACCGCTCAGTTGATCGACGACGAGATCAAGCGGATCGTCGAAGGTGGTCTCGACCGCGCCAAGCAGGTGCTGAGCGATCACGTCGATCAGCTCCACACCGTGGCCGGCGCGCTGCTTGAATTCGAGACGCTGACCGGTGACGAGATCAAGAAGCTGATCGCCGGCGAGGATCTCGATCGTCCGGATCCGGGAGCAAAGGCTTCGACTGTCCCACGTGCGGGTACGTCGATCCCCAAGACCCGCCGTCCGTCGGGCCCCCTTCGGGACGCCAACACCCTTGGGGGCGTGATCCGGTTCACCGGACAGTCACCTAAGTAGTTCTATGGGCGGTCTTTTCTCGGAAAGGCCGCCCATGTCGTATTCGCGTTCCAAGGCTGTAGTCGCAGCGCTACTCATGGTCGGCGCGGCAATGCCGGCAACCGCGGCGATGACCGTCGGCACCTTTCTGGCCCGCGCCAACGCGCTGCGCGACCAGGGCCCGATGGCGCTGATGTCCCCCGACCTCCCCGCCCTGAAGGCCGAAGCCAAGGCCGCAACCAATCAGTTGAAGGCTGAACGCGCCGCCCGCGCCGCCGCCGGCAAGCCGCCGATCGCCTGCGTTCCAGAGGGCGAGTCGGTCGGTATCATGGACATGCTCGACGGCCTGAACGAACTCCCCCGCCAGCTACCAGAAGCGCCCCCTCAAGGACGGCTACGCCCGCGTCCTCGCGAACCTCTACCCCTGCCGCTGAGGTGGCTGGGGGGAGGTTGAAGAGGTCTTCTTTCATCCGTTCGTCCTGAGCGAAGTCGAAGGACATGCCCCGCACGCAGGTGCTTCGACTTCTCAGCACGAACGGGTGTTGGCAGGACCCGCCTGACAACGTTCAGTCCGTCAGCCCATGCAGCAACAGCAGCACGATAAACGCCAGCAAAACCGTGAACGCGAACGTCAACAGCGCCACCGTTCGCCAAGCCGCCGACCACTTCCGCAACTTATAAGCGCCCCGAAGCTGCGCGAACATATGGACTGGCGGCACGCATATCGCCGCCATCACGATCCAGCCTTCCGCAATGCCGATCACGCCAGCGATGATCAGCACGATCGTCAGCAACATCATGAACGCGAGCGAATAGGTCACGAAGATTGCGTGATCGTAGAGGTGATGTTGGCGTCGCCAGAGGAAAAGAAGCGCCATGAACGGCACGGATAACGGAATCAGGCCCCAGCTGTATTTATACGCGCTGGTCTGCAGCTTGTAGAACATCAGGCCCGGATTGCCGTTCGCCTTGGCGATCCCGTGGTCGAGCCGTTCCCAGCCGGTCTTGAAATCGCCTAGGTCGACCAGCGTACCGTTGGCGCCGCCATTTTGCATATCCGCGACGACCCCGAGCGCACGGACAGTGGTACGCAACGCGCTCGCCTGCCGATCGAGCGTGGCAAGCTGTTCTCCCGAATATTTGGCGGGCGCACGCTTCGCAACCTCCTGCTGCGCCTCGACATTGTTCAGCGCGAGGCGAGCCCTGGCGGCCTCGTGTGCATAGTCGGACGTCTTGCCGGTGCGATCGTCCCGGATGAAGTCCTTCGTCATTTCCCCGCCGACCGCGCCGATCGTCGCGAACATCAGGAAGACGGTGAACAGGAACAGCGCCAGCGGCGACACGAACCGCGCCCGCTCGCCATTGACGTACCGCCGCGTGAGCGCACCCGGGTGCAGCACCAGCAGCGGCAAAGTCCGCCATATCTTGCCTTCGAAATGGAAAACCCCGTGCGCGATCTCATGCCCGATCCCGCCGAGCGAACGATGGACGTGCGCCGATTGCCCGCAGGCATGGCAGTGCTCGCCTAACAACCGCGTCCCGCAATTGAGGCACAGCGCGCCGTCCGGACCGTGGCCGGTATGCGCAACCTGTGCCTCACCCGCGCTTGGTTCGAACGCGCGCCCGACGACTGTCCCCGTGGCGATATCCGCCGCTGCTCCGATATCCCCAGTCATGCGTCCCCCCTGCAATATCGGCAGCGTAACGAGTTCGCGACGTTGGCGCGAGAGGCTTCGCATGGTAGCGCATCGACCATGGCCGACGCAGAAAATCCGACCGAAATGATTGCCGAAATGGGCCGCCGCGCACGCTCCGCCGCGCTGGTGCTCGCGGCGATGCCATCCGAGCGGAAGGCTGCCGCCCTAACGTCGGCGGCGGAGTCGATCCGTGCGGCATCGTCCGAAATCGTTGCGGCGAACGCGGAAGACATGACGCGCGCGGCCGAGGCGGGTCTGTCGGGTGCGTTGCTCGATCGGTTGCGGCTCGACGAAGCGCGGGTCGCGGCGATGGCGGACGGGGTTGCAGCCGTGGCGGCGCTCTCCGATCCGGTAGGGCAGGTGATCGACTCGAGCGAGCGCCCGAACGGCCTCAAGCTCTCGCGCGTCCGCGTGCCGATCGGCGTGATCGGCATCATCTACGAGAGTCGTCCCAACGTCACTGCCGACGCCGCCGCGCTCTGCGTGATGGCCGGCAACGCAGCGATCCTGCGCGGCGGCTCGGAAGCGGTAAAGAGCAATCGCGCGATCCACGCGGCACTGGTCGCGGGGCTGAAGGCTGGCGGGGTGCCCATCGACGCGGTGCAACTCGTACCGACTACCGATCGCGCGGCGGTCGGCGCGATGTTGAAGGCGGACGGGATGATCGACCTGATCATTCCCCGCGGCGGCAAGAGCCTCGTGGCCCGTGTCCAGGCCGAAGCGCGCGTGCCCGTCCTCGCGCATCTCGACGGTATCAATCACGTCTTCGTGCACGCATCGGCCGATCCGGCGATGGCCGAAGGCGTCGTCGTCGATGCGAAGATGCGCCGCACCGGTGTCTGCGGCTCGATGGAAACGCTGCTGATTGACCGGGACTACACAGATGCAGCCGCTTTGATCCAAAGTCTCGGAGCAACGGGTTGCGAGGTCCGCGGTGACGCAAATGCGCGCGCGCTCGTCCCCGAGATCGCAGCCGCCGATGCGGCCGACTGGGACACAGAATATCTCGACGCGATCGCCTCGGTCGCGATCGTCGACGGCATCGACGCGGCGGTCGCGCACATCGCCCGCCACGGCTCGCACCACACCGACGCAATCGTCGCCGAGGATGCTGCGGTCGCCGAGCGCTTCCTCACCGCGGTCGACAGCGCAATCGTGCTCTGGAACGCCTCCACCCAGTTCGCCGACGGCGGCGAGTTCGGTCTCGGCGCGGAGATCGGCATCGCCACCGGCCGCCTCCACGCCCGCGGCCCGGTCGCGCTCGAAGGCCTCACCACCTACAAATGGATCGGCCGCGGCATCGGCCAGGTGCGCGGTTGATGCTCCCTACCGATCGGCGTAACTTAAGCCCATGAACGCGCCCATCTCGATCACCACCCCGCTCGATCCCACGACCTTCGCGATGGTCGAGGAACTTGCGCGGTATCGCGGTATCACCGGCGAGGAGTTCGCTGCCGAAGCGATCCGGGAGGCAGCCGAGCATCATGCAGGGATGCGCGCCTTCATCCAAGAGGGGATCGACTCCGCTGATCGCGGCGAACTGATAAGCCAGGAAGAGATGGAAATCTGGTTCGAAGAGCGCGTGGCTGCTCGTCGGCGAGGATGAGTCGCGCAACCTGGACTCCCCCTCGCGCAGATCGATCTCGCACGGATCGATGATTTCAACGCTCGACGCGATCTCGACTATGCCGATCTAGTGGGCAGCGCTGCGATCGCGGCAGGTAATTTCCTCGCCGATTTTCCCGCCGCAGGTCCGATCGTCGACCGCGACGAGCGCAAGTGGTGCGTACCTGATACCGACTATATATTGATCTACCGCATCGTCCCGCACGGCGTCGAAATCCTGCGAACTTATCATGGTCGTGAGAACTGGCGTAAACAGCGGTGACCCACGTCGGCATCCTAGGCGGGTCGTTCAATCCCGCGCATAACGGCCACCGCGGCATCACGCTCGCGGCAATCGACGCGCTCGCGCTCGACGAGGCGTGGTGGCTGGTGTCGCCCGGCAACCCGCTCAAGGACGCGGCGAACGACATGGCGCCGCTCGCCGCGCGTCTCGCCTCGGCGCGACGGATGGCTCGCCGCGCGCCGATCCGCGCGACCGATATCGAGGCGCGGCTCCACACCCGCTACACGCTCGACACGATCCGCAAGCTCAAGCGGCGCTACCCCAAAATTCGGTTCATCTGGCTGATGGGGGCGGACAATCTCGCCGACTTCCATCGGTGGAAGAACTGGCGCCAGATCGCCCGCGAGGTTCCGATTGCGGTAATCGCGCGTCCGGGATATGACGGGCGCGCCCTCGCGGCCCCCGCGATGGGTTGGCTGCGGCGCTTCCAACGGCGCACAGACCATGCGAAGAGCTGGACGACGTGGAGATTGCCGGCCCTCGTGCTGTTGCGCTTCCGACCCGACCCGACCTCCGCAACCGGCCTGCGCGCCGAAAATCCCGACTGGGCCCAGCACGTTGCTGGCTCGGTAGTCTTACCCAGGAGCTGACTTGGCCACTTCCCCTACTGCCCCTCGCGCGACCGACCCCGAAGAGGTTGAGGCGCTGCATCGCCTGATCCTCGCGTCGCTCGACGACGACCAGGCGGTCGAGACCATCTCGATCCCGCTCGCGGGCAAGACCAGCATCGCCGATTACATGGTGATCGCCAGCGGTCGTTCGACCCGCCAGGTCGCCTCGATGGCGCAGAAGCTGGCCGAGCGGATCAAGGCCGAGTTCAAGCGCCCGGTTAAGATCGAAGGCCTGCCGACCGCCGACTGGGTTCTGATCGACGCGACCGACGTCATCGTCCACCTGTTCCGCCCCGAAGTCCGCAGCTTCTACAATCTCGAGCGGATGTGGGCATTCGGCGACGCACCGGCGCCGCCACCGGTGCCGACCTTCACCGACGAAGACTGATCCCAAGGCGGCGGCGGTGCTGCTCCACATCGTCGCCCGCGGTCGGATCGGGCGCTCGCCCGAGGCCGACCTCGTCGACCGCTATCTGAAGCGCATCGTCTGGCCGACCAAGGTCAGCGAGCTCCCCGACACCGGCGGCAAGATTCCGCTGATCGGGGAGCAGGCCAAGCGCATCCTGCTCGACGAGAAGGGCGAGACGCTGTCCTCGACGCAGTTCGCGCAAAAGCTCGAGCGATGGCGCGACGACGGCGTCCGCGAGGCGCGGTTCATGATCGGGGCCGCCGACGGCTTCGACGACGCGGCGCGCGACGAGGCGGACCTGCTGTTTTCGTTCGGCCGCGCGACATGGCCGCATCTGCTCGCCCGCGCGATGCTTGCCGAACAGCTCTTCCGCGCCACCAGCATCCTTGCCAACCACCCCTATCACCGCGAAGGGTGATGCATGAGGGCAGGGGGGCGTCTTGGCGATCGCGGCGCTGTTCGCGGCGGCGGGGGGTAGCCGCACAGACTGATGCGCCCGAGTTGGCGAGCGAACAGCAACGCCTGGTCGCTGCCAAACGCGATGCGGTAATCGCCACTGCCCGTGCCGCCAAACTCGTCGCCGCAGCCACGCGGGAACGCAACGCGGCCGACAAGGCGCGCCGTGAGGAACTGGCGCTCGCTGCACGCGTGACCGCCGCCGAAGCGAACCTCGCAACCGCCAGCGCCCGCGTGGCGCTAGTCGACCGCCTCCTGTCCGATCAGCGCGCCAAGCTCGGCCGCGCGCAAGCCCCCGTCGCCCGCCTACTCGCGGCGCTGGAATCGCTGGCCCGCCGCCCTACGATCGTCGCGGTCGCGCAGCCGGGATCGGTCGACGACCTCGTCCATGTCCGCGCAGTGCTCGGCAGCGCGCTTCCCGTGGTGCGCCAGCGTACCGAGGCCGTTCGCACCGAACTCGCCGAGACGCGGCGTTTGCAGGCCAGCGCGACGCTCGCCGCCAAGGCGCTCGCCGACGGCCGTGCGCGTCTGGAGAACGACCGCATCGCGCTGGCCACCTTGGAGGCGCGCCATCGCCAGCGCAGCCAGTCGCTCGGCCGCGGCGCGCTCGGCGAGTCCGATCGCGCGCTGGCGCTCGGCGAACGCGCGCGCGATCTCGTCGACGGCATGGCCGCCACCACCAACGCCAAGGCGACCGCAGCCAGCCTGATTGCGCTCGCCGGTCCGATCCCCCGCCCGATCGCGCCCGGCATCACGCCCCCGGCGCCACCGAGCGGCGTGTACCGCATGCCGGTAGCGGGCAGGCTCGTCACCGGTTTCGACGAAGTCTCGGACGCCGGAGTCCGATCGCGCGGCCTGACCTTCGCCACCGCTCCCAGTGCGCGCGTCGTCGCGCCTGCTGCAGGGACGATCCGCTACGCCCGCCGCTTTCGCGACTACGGGGTTATCGTCATCGTCGACCACGCCGATGGTTGGACCAGCCTCGTCACCGGCCTCGCGGCAACCTTCGCAAAGCCCGGCGACCGTGTCACGATGGGCGCCCCGCTCGGCACCGCCCCCCGCCAAGACCCGCGCATCACCGTCGAACTCCGCCGCCGGGGTCGCCCGGTCGATGTCGCTTCGTTGATAGGACCCAGCTGATCAGCCAAATCCGATGGGCGCAGCTTTCGATCCTCCCCCGCAAGGGGGAGGTGTCGCCGAAGGTGACGGAAGGGGGAGGACACGGAGCAGCGGTAATCTCTTACCGCCCCCTCCGTCTGGCAAGTGCCAGCCACCTCCCCCTGGCGGGGGAGGATCGAAAGCCCCCCGGGTCAGCCCCCATTAACCCCCACGAGCCTTCACTCCGCGCGCGCGTTGCCGCCAGCGTTCCGCTACGCTACGCCGTCACGACCGTACGACACGTCTTTTTCTCAGGTTGCAGGACCATCGATGCCTCGTCCTATACTGCGTACCCCGTTCCTTGCCGCGACTGCGATCGTCGGCGCGCTGACGCTGATCCCATTGGCCACCTCCGCGATGGCGGCAGTCGACACCGACACGTACCGCGAGTTCGACCAGTTCCTCGACGTCTTCAACCGCGTGAAGGCGGAATATGTCGACAAGGTCGATGACAAGACGCTGATCAAGGGCGCGATCCAGGGCATGCTCGCCAGCCTCGATCCGCACTCCAGCTATGTCGATGCTCTCGACTACGAAAACCTCCGGATTATGACCGAGGGCAATTACGGCGGTCTCGGGCTGACGGTGCAGATGGAGGACGGTGCGATCAAGGTCGTCGCCCCGCAGGAGGATTCCCCCCGCTGCCCGCGCCGGCGTCAAATCCGGCGACTACATCACGCATATCGACGGCAAGCTGATCTACGGCGATTCGCTCGACGAGGCGGTCGGCAAGATGCGCGGCAAGCCCGGCAGCAAGATCACGCTCGGCCTCGTCCGTCCCGGCCGCGACAAGCCGCTCGAGGTGACGATGATGCGCGAGATCATCGTCCAGAAGCCGGTGAAATGGGAAGTCCGCGGCGACGTCGGTTATATCAACATCAATACCTTCAGTGAGAACACCGGCGCCGACACCCGCGCAGCGATCATGGCGATCGACAAATCACTCGGCCACCGCCCGCTCGGCTATGTCGTCGACCTCCGCGAGAATGGCGGCGGGCTCCTGACCCAGGCGATCGAAGTCAGCGACGCGTTCCTCGATCACGGCGAGATCGTCTCGCAGCGCGGTCGCGAGAAGACCGATATCGAGCGTTATTACGCCAAGCCCGGCGACGACGCGCACGGCCTGCCGGTCGTCGTCCTCACCGATCCCGGCACCGCCTCCGCCTCCGAGATCGTCGCCGGCGCGCTGCAGGATCACCACCGCGCGCTGATCATGGGCGAGCGCAGCTTCGGCAAGGGCTCGGTCCAGACGGTGTTGCAGCTCGGCCCGGAGACCGCGCTTCGCCTCACCACGGCGCGCTACTTCACGCCGTCAGGCCGGTCGGTGCAGGAGGGCGGGATCGAGCCCGACATCAAGGTGCCGCAGCTCACCGATCCCGACTACAAGTCGCGCCCGGTGTTCCGCGAGGCCGATCTGCGCAAGCATCTGATCAACGAGGTGAAGGCCGACAACGCGGTGCTCGAGGAGGATACCAAGACCGATCCGCGCTTCTCGCAGACCCCCGACCAGTTGAAGAAACAGGGGATCGACGACTTCCAGCTCTATTACGCGCTGAAGACCGTCGCGCGCCTCGGCGGCCCGGTGCAGGTTGCCGCCGCCACCAAGCCGCGCCCGGTCAAGCCCGATCCCACGGATACCACCAAGGCGCCCGCCAAGTGAGCGTGCGTCGTGGTTTGGGAATGACCAAGAACGAAGAGATCGCGCGCGCCATCGCGCTCCTGCTACCGGCGTTCCTGCTGCTTGGCGCGCTCGGTTCGCAATATCTTGGCGGGCTGTACCCCTTGCGAGATGTGCCATTGGCAGCGGTGGCCGCATTATTCCGCGGTGCTGATCGCGGGCGCGACGTTCTTGGTCCCCGGCCGTTCGCTGCGGGCGTCGCTGGTGATCATTGCCGGGCTGTTGATTGGTCTCAGCGGGCTGATCGGCGTCGCGCATGCCGGCGTCGAATATCATTGGTGGAACGGCTTCACCGCCTGCACCACGACCGTCTCGATGGCCGGCACGACCGCCGCCGAGCGTCTCGCCGCGATCATGAACGCGCCGATGGTCCGCTGCGATTCGCCGCAGTGGAAACTGCTCGGGATTTCGCTCGCCGGGTTCAACGCCATCTTTTCCCTCGTTGGTGCGTTCACCATATTCGCACTCATGAGGAAAACGAGATGAGCGGCTGGAAGCCAGGCGACGCGAAGCGCGCCACCGATTCGATGATCCGCGTCGATCAGGCCGGCGAATACGGCGCGATCCGGATCTACGCAGGGCAGCTCGCCGTGCTCGGCGACCGCCATCCGGCGTCGCGCTCGATCCATCACATGGCGCAGCAGGAGGAGCGCCACCGAGCGTTCTTCGACAAGATGATCGTCGGGCGCCGCGTGCGGCCGACAGTGCTGCAACCGATCTGGAAAGTCGCCGGCTTCGCGCTAGGCGCCGTGACGGCCGCGATCAGCCCGCGGGCGGCCATGGCGTGCACCGCCGCGGTCGAGACCGAGATCGACAAGCATTACGAAGAACAGCTCGTTCAGCTTGGTGCCAGCGACCCCGAGCTATCGGCAGCGATCCTGGATTTCCAGGCCGAGGAACTCGAACATAAAGCCACCGCGATCGCCGCGGGGGGCGGAGGAGACGCCGGGTTATCCGGTATTGAGTGCCGCGATCCGGCTCGGCTGCAAGGTTGCGATCGCGACTGCCAAGCGGATCTGAGATGCGGCCGATACAATGAGATACGGCCAGTGACTGAAGTACGGATTGTGGGAGTGATGCGTATGAAAATGCTTTTTTGCGACGGCTTTGCTCGTCGCCGGACCCGTTGCGGCGCAGACGGCGCAACCTGCTCGCCCTGTAGCGCCGCCAACGCTGGCGCAGATACCCGCCAAGGGACCGACGCTGGCACCGGCTCTGCCCGGTGCTACCGGCAAGGCCAAACCGATTTCCGCCCCCCGGCGAAGTCTCGCGCAGTGCACCCATCAACGGCGTCCTCACGTTGTTCGGCAACGAACGCTGCCCGACCAACCAGAACGGCGAGGAAATCGTTGTCTGCGTTCGCCGCAGCGCACAGGAGCAATACCGCGTCCCCAAGGAACTCCGCGAGTTCGTCGTCACGCCCGAAAATGCAAGCTGGGCAACCAAGGCACAGGGCACGATGGACGCCGGGTCGGGCGTCAACACGATCGGAAGCTGCTCGGCGGTCGGCGCAGGCGGCGCCACCGGCTGCTTCGGTCAGCGGGTGCGAGAATCGCGGCTGGAGAACAAGACGCGCGCGGCAGAAGTCCCCGTCCTCCCGTAAACCCGTCGTAAACGACAACGCCATTATTTCCCCCTCCCTGAAAGGGAGGGGGCAGGGGTGGGTCGGCTTATCGCACCGCTTACCGTCCCCTGGCGCACAAAAGGGGGCAAACGGATGGGCTAACATCGGGAAATTGAAAACCGTCCGCGCCCGATCCGCGTCGATGGTTACGAAAAAGACTTCTCGCCTACTCTGCAATTCTTCTTGCCGCCGTCATGACCGCGCTGATGCTCGGGACGTGGCTGTTCGCCCGACACCCGCGCGCGCTGTTTTAGACGTAACTGTCCTACAGGCGGATGGAGTGGCATGATGCGCGAATGACGTCGGCAACCAACTGGAGTGCGTTCGCTAAAACCGCCCCCCTACGGTGCGTCGGGCGCAGCGGAAAATGCTGCACCAGCGTCTGCACTTTCTGCACTTCGGGCGAGCGCGGTCCTTGCACGTTGCCGGACTCGCGCAGTTTTTCAGCGAGTTAGGGGCCATTTGGAGCGATTTCGCGATTCTTGATCGTAAGAATCTATCGTAAGGAGTCATCACATGACCGAGCCGCTGGGCATCGCCTTCCTGCTGTTCCCGAACGTGACGCAGCTTGACCTGACCGGCCCCGCGCAGGTTCTGTCGCGGCTCGGCAACGCTCGGCTCGATCTTGTCTGGAAGACGCTGGAGCCGGTCCCGACCGACGCCGGTTTCTCGATCGTGCCGACCGCGACCTTTGCGGACGTGCCGTATGCCGACATTCTCTGCGTGCCCGGCGGTTTCGGCATAAACGGCGTGATCGCCGACGACGAGGCGATGGCGTGGGTCCAGACGGTTGGGGCCGAAGCGACGTGGGTTACGAGCGTCTGCACCGGCTCGCTGATTCTCGGCGCGGCGGGGTTGCTCGATGGCTACCGCGCCGGCTGCCACTGGGCGCAACGCGACATGCTGACTCTGTTCAATGCGATTCCAGTCGATGCGCGCACCGTGGTCGATCGCAACCGCGTGACAGGCGGCGGCGTGACCGCGGGGATCGACTTCGCGTTGACGCTGACCGCGATGATCCGCGGCGAGGCGCATGCTCGAGCGGTGCAACTCGGTCTGGAATATGACCCCGCGCCGCCATTCGACAGCGGTTCACCCGCCAAGGCCGGTCCCGAGATCGTCGCGGCGTATCAGCGCCGCATGCAGTCGATCGTTCCTACGCGCGACGACGATCTGCGCGCGTTAGCAAAGCTCCGTGGTTACGAGTGACGCTTCAGCCCGCGTACCCGGTGCCAGATATAGAAGCCGACCAGCGCGATCAGGACGACGCCGATCAACAGGTCGGCGCTGTGGAAAGCGGCCTTCACGCGTGGATCGCTGTCCCATTTGTCACCGAGCTTCATGCCGACCCACGCCAGCCCGAAGCACCACGGCCACGACCCGATGAACGTATAAACGTGGAACGGTACAAGCTTCATCCGCGCGACGCCGGCGGGAAACGCGATGAATGAGCGGATGACGGGGAGCAGGCGGCCGATTAGCACTGCCATCGAGCCCCACCGGGCGAAGAACCGGTCCGCCGCGTCGAGCTCGCCCGGTCCTATCAGCAGGTATTTGCCCCAGCGCTCGGCCATCGGCCGCCCGCCACGCTTGCCGACTTCATACGCGACGATCGAGCCGAGATTGCACCCGATCGCGCCCGCGGTCGCGGCCAGATACAGATCGAACCGCCCGGTCGAGACGAGGTAGCCGGCGAACGGCATGATGATCTCGGATGGCAACGGGATGCACGCGCTTTCGATCGCCATGAGCAGCGCGATGCCGACATAGCCACCCGACGAGATGACGCCGATCGTGAAGGTAGCCAGCACGGCCAGGATCTTTTCGAACATGGCTCGGTCGATTGCGCGAACCGGGCGCGGAAGGGAAGAGCCAATCGGAACCGCCGGCCGTGTCGTGCGCTGTTTGCGGCATGACAGATCTTACACTCAACGACGGCCGCACGATGCCCCAGCTCGGCATGGGCACGTGGCAGATCCCCGACAGCCAGGCCGCGGCGATCGTCCGCTCTGGGCTCGATATCGGCTTCCGACTGGTCGACACCGCCGCGATCTACGACAACGAACGAGGGGTCGGCGACGGCTATAAGGGCTCGGATGCGTTCCTAACAACGAAGCTGTGGAACGATCGTCAGGGCGATGCCGAAGCGGCGATGGATGAGAGCCTTGCGCTGCTCGGTGTCGAGTCGGTCGACCTGTACCTGATGCACTGGCCGGTGCCGAAGCAGGACAAGTATGTCGAAGCCTGGCAGGCGATGATCGCACTGCGCGATGCCGGGAAGGCCAAGTCGATCGGCGTGTCGAACTTCCTGCCCGAGCATATCGACGCGATTGTCGCTGCGACCGGCGTGACGCCGGCGGTCAACCAGATCGAACTTCACCCGAATTTCCAGCAGCGTGAGCAGCGCGCCTATCATGAAGCGCACGGAATCATGACGCAAAGCTGGAGCCCGTTGGGGCAGGGCAAGACGCTGTTGCAAGACGGCGCGATCGTCCGGATCGCGGACAAGCACGGTCGCAGTGCGGCACAAGTTATCCTGGCGTGGCATCTGGCGAACGGCTTCTCGGTCATCCCGAAGGCATCCGATGCAGAGCATCTGGCGGACAATTTCGCAGCGCTTGACCTGACACTGGACGACGAGGACATGGCCGCGATCGAAACGCTCGACGATCCCGCGGGCCGGCTGGGACCAGAACCGAACAGCATGTAATGAAGGTGAAGAGGCGGCTCGACTGAGAAGCTCGTCATCCTGACGAAAGTCAGGAACTAGGGTAACGGGCGTTGCGCTATTCGGCTCTGGATCCTGACTTTCGTCAGGATGACGGAGATAGGGAGCGTGAAGTTTGCTCGTTCGGTGATCAAGCAATCCGGCCGCCGACCGTTCGCAAGTCCTCGACGAACCGCGCATACTCTTCCGCCGCGTGCGCTGGATCGGGTAGCCTTAGCAGATAGCTTGGATGCACCGTGATCCAGGCCTCGCCGCCATCCGGTAATTGCAGCGCCCGGCCACGCTCACGGCCGATCGTCATCACCTTCCCGAACAGCGACCGCGCCGCCGTCGCGCCGAGCGCGACCGTCACCTTCGGCTTGATCAGCATCTGTTCCTGCTCGATCCACCAGCGGCAGGCGTCGATTTCGCCCGCGCCCGGTTTGGCGTGGATGCGGCGTTTGCCGCGCTGTTCGAACTTGAAGTGTTTGACCGCGTTGGTGACGTAGGCGCGTGAGCGGTCTACGCCTGCCTCCGCCATCGCCTTGTCGAACATCTGGCCGGCCGGGCCGACGAACGGGCGTCCGGCGATATCCTCCTGGTCGCCCGGTTGCTCGCCGACGAACATCAGCGGCGCGTCGACCGGGCCTTCGCCGAACACGGTTTGCGTTGCGGGTTTATAGAGCGGGCAGCGGGTGCAGCCGGCGGCCTCGTCGCGCAGTGCTTCCCATGCGATCAGGCTGTTGCCGCCGACGTTGTCGCGCGCTTTCTGGATCATGCCGCTCTCCCTTGCTTGCGCCGCTGCAAGCAAGCCCGGGACCAGCGCGGTCTCGGGCATGTTCTTCCAGTATTTCTTTGGCATCTCCTTCAGCATCGCGCCGATCTTCACGCGCGCCGGGTTGAAGATGCTGGCGTAGTACGTCTTCCAGACCTCCTCGGTCGGGTCGCCGTCGGGGGCATCCGACTTGCTCGCGCCGGGGCCTTCGCTGAGCGCCTTGCCGTCCCAATGGATCGAGACTTCGGGCGTCAGGATCGACCAGCGCATGCTGGCGAAGCGGTTGACGAAGAACGCGGCGTTGGCGCGGACGATGTGGTGGTCGGGTTCGAACCACGCGACGAAGCGCGTGCCGCCGTCCTCCTCGACTTCGCGGAAACGGAGGAATGCGCGCATCTTGTGGATGTCGCGGCGGACGTCCTTGGCGATCCGGTCGAGGCGGCGGACGAGCGGATCGGCGCGGTCCTCGATCAATTTTTGTTCGCGGCGGAGGCGGAAAAGCAGCGTGTAGAGCAGGGCGAACCGCTCTGGGTCGCTGCCGAGGATGGCGCTGCGGGCTAGATCTATGAAGGCGCGGGGGACGGAGAACGCGCCGGGGGGCGGGGCAGGTGCGGGTTCGGCGACGGTTGCGAACAGGTCGACGGGTTCGTCGCCAACTTGCCAGACGACGTCGTCGGGGGGACGTCCTCGGCGATCAGGCCACGCGCGGCGTCGCGCCAGCCGTCGAAGTCGTCGGGTTCGGATAGGGTTACGACGCGCATCTTTACCTCCTTCCCTGAAAAGGAGGGGGCTGGTTGCTTTCGAGGGAGTGCTGCGTGAGCCTCAGGCCGACCCACCCCCAACCCCCTCCCTTTCAGGGAGGGGAGCAGGTCGTGCGCGCGGGTCACGCGAACATTTCCATTTGCTTGGGTTTCGGGGCGACGATCGGGCGGAGTTCGGCTTTGTCCGCTAGCGTCACGGGGCGCCAATCCTCGGCGATGATGAAGGGGCGGAGCTTGGCGACCGACACGGTCAGCCGGGCGATGTCCGCCAAATGCAGGCGGCGCCAGCGGCGGCTGGTGAGGATGCCGTTGACCGCCTTCACACCGAGCCCGGGGACGCGGAGGAGCATTTCGCGGGGGGGCGCGGTTGACGTCTACCGGGAAAGAGCCGCGAAATTTGAGCGCCCAGGCGAGCTTGGGATCGATGTCGAGTGGGAGCATGCCGGTCGCGTCGTCGGCGGCCGCTACCACCTCGTGAGGCTGGAACTCGTAGAAGCGCATCAGCCAGTCGGACTGGTACAGACGGTGCTCGCGCATTAGCGGCGGGCGTTGCAGCGGGAGAACGGCGCTCGCGTCGGGGATCGGGCTGAACGCCGAATAATAGACCCTGCGAAGGCCGAAGCGGTCGTACAGGGTCGACGCCTTTCGGACGATGTCGCCGTCGGTTGCGGCATCGGCGCCGACGATCATCTGCGTCGACTGGCCGGCAGGGGGCAAACTTCGGCGCGGACTTGTACTTGGCCTTGGCGTCCTTGCCGTCGATGATCGAGGCCTTCACCTCGGCCATCGCGGTCTCGATACGGACGCCGTCTTTCTCGGGGGCGAGACGCTTCAGGCCGTTCGCAGTCGGGAGTTCGACGTTGATCGAGACGCGGTCCGCATACAGCCCGGCCTGGTGAACGAGTTCGGGATCGGCGTCGGGGATCGTCTTGAGGTGGATGTAGCCGCGAAAATGGTGATCCTCGCGCAAACTCCGCGCGACTTCGACCATCTGCTCCATCGTGTAGTTCGATGAGGCGATGATGCCGGACGAGAGGAACAGGCCCTCGATATAATTGCGCTTGTAAAAGGCGATGGTGAGATCGACGACTTCCTTCGCCGTAAACCGCGCACGCCGCACGTTCGAGCTCTTGCGGTTGATGCAATAATGGCAGTCGAAGATGCAGCTGTTGGTCAGCAGGATCTTGAGCAGCGAGATGCAGCGGCCATCGGGGGCGTAGGCGTGGCAGATTCCCATGCCTTCGGTCGAGCCGAGCCCCTTGCCGTCTTTCGAATTGCGCTTGGTCGTACCCGACGACGCGCAGGACGCATCGTATTTGGCCGCGTCGGCGAGGATCTCGAGCTTTTCACGGGTGTCGAGTTGGGCCATTCGTTCGTCTTACGTTCCGCGAAAAGGGGTGTCGAGTGATGGAGATCAACTTGTCGCTATGTCGTTGTACTGGCCGCCTTTCGGGTCGGCTCCGATGCTGGAAGTGCACAAAGTGCAGACGCTGGGAGCATTTTGCCGATGTCTGCACTTAGGCCCTGACGTGCACGATTGCGGATTCACGACGGTGGCAAGATCGGGTTGTGTAGGACACCCGAAAGTCAGCCGAGCAGATAGCGGATCAGGTCGACCATGCCGCCGAGGCTCACGGGCAAGAGCAGCAACAGGAAGAGATAGACGAAGACCAGGCGGGTGAGCGCTTTCTCGTGCCGATACACGGGCTTGCGGGGAGGCAGATCCCTCCTTGCGCGGCCAGATGCTGGATTCATCGAGGAACATCAAGGGTCAACGTCGCGCACGAGGATTGTCTCCCTACGCGGTTGCAATGAGTCCGGTTGCGGCTTGCAGGTCGACCGAGACGAGGCGGCTGACGCCGCGTTCGATCATCGTCACGCCGAACAGGCGGTGCATGCGGCTCATCGTGACGGCGTTGTGCGTGACGACGAGGTAGCGCGTGTCGGTGTCGCGGGACATGCGGTCGAGCAGGTCGCAGAAGCGCTCGATATTGGCGTCGTCGAGCGGCGCATCGACCTCGTCGAGGACGCAGATCGGCGCGGGATTGGTGAGGAACAGGCCGAAGATCAGCGCGACTGCGGTCAGCGCCTGTTCGCCGCCCGACAGGAGGGTGAGCGACTGGAGGCGTTTGCCGGGTGGTTGCGCCATGATCTCGAGACCGGCTTCGAGCGGGTCGTCTGAGTCGATCAGTTCCAGATGCGCGGCGCCGCCGTCGAAGAGGGTGGTGAAGAGGCGCTGGAAATGGCCGTTCACCGCCTCGAACGCGGCGAGCAGGCGCTGGCGGCCTTCACGGTTCAGCGTGCCGATCGAGCCGCGCAGGCGGTTGACGGCCTGGCCGAGTTCTTCGCGTTCGACCGCGTTGCTGCGCGCGGACTCTTCGAGTTCGGCGAGTTCGGTTTCGGCGACGAGGTTGACCGGGCCGATCCGCTCTCGGTCGGTGGTGAGGCGGTCGTGCGTGGCGGACTCCTCGGCTGGTGCGCGGACGTCGGCGACCGCGAAGCCGAGACGTTCGGGGAGCACCGGGGCGGGGCATTGGAAGCGCTCGCCCGAGAGGCGGCCGAGATCGAGGCGGCGCGCTTCGTGGTTTTCGACGCGGGCGATCGCGCCGGCGCGGGCTTCGCGGGCGACGGCGAGCGCTTCGGTGGCGGCGCGGTGGGCGTCGTCGGCGGTGCGGGCGGTGGTTTCCGCAGTGCGTTCGGTGGCAAGGAGCGCGTCGGCGGTTGTGCGCGCGTCTTGGTGTCCGGCGTCGAGCGTCGCGATTTCGGCGTCTAGGGCGGCGGGGCGAGCGGCGATGGCGGCGAGGTCGGCGCCCAGCGTGGTTTCGCGCGTGTCCATGGCGGCGATGCGCTTGGCGGCTTCACCGGCGCGCGCGCGCCAGCTTCGGGTGTCGGCTTGCGCGGCGGACAGGCGTTCGCGGTGGGTGGCGATGCCGCGGTCGAGCGTGGTGCGATCGGCACGGGCCTGCGCGACGGCGGCGCGGGCGCGCTCGGCGTCGTATTGAAGCGCGGCGACTTGGCGGGCGTTGGCGGTGCCATCGGGGACGGCGGCCATCGCGGCTTCGGCGCGGGTGCGGTCGGCGTGCGCGTCGGCGACGTCGTCGGCGATGCGGTACGCGCGTATGTCGAGGTCAGCGCGCTGGGTGGCGAGGCGTTCGAGCGCGGCGGCGGCGCGGTCTTCCTGGCGGAGGGCGTCGCGCGCGGCGGTTTCGGCGCGTTGCAGGGCGGCGCGGGCGGTTTGTGACTGGCCTCTAGCCTGGGCGATCCGCTCGTTGATCGCGGCGCGGGTTCGTTCGGCCTCGTCCAGCGCCTTGGCTGCGACGGGGCGGGCGGCCTGGAGCGCGGCTAGGCGGTTGCGGCGGACGAGGCGTTCGGCGGCTGCCGCGCCGGTGCCGGTTGCGGTGAAGCCGTCCCAGCGGCGGAGTTGGCCGTCGCGGGTGACGATGCGCTGGCCGACGGCGAGGTGTTGCTGGCCGTCGGTGTCGACGACGAAGATTTGCGCGAGCCTGCGGGCTAGGGCGGGGGGGCGCGTCGACATGCTTTGCCAGCGGTTCGGCGTCGGCGGGTGGGGCAGGGTCGTCTTCGCGGGGCTCGGCGCCGGCCCATGCGTCGAGGCCGGTGTCGAGATCGTCGCCGAGTGCTGCGGCGAGTGCGCGTTCGTAGCCGCTGCTGGCCGAGACATGGTCGAGCAGCCGGTCGCGGCCGCTGCGCTGCGTTGCCTTGGTGAGCGCGGAAACTTCGCTGTCGATCGCGGCGAGGTCTGCGCGGGCGGTGGCGCGGGTGATTTCGGCGGCGTCTCGCGCACTGGTCGCGGCGGCTTCGTCGGTGTCTGCTTGTGTGATGGCCTGGCGAGCGGACTCTGCGGCGGCGGTCGCGGCGCGTCGGGCGTCGGCGGCGGTTTCGCGCTCCGCGGCTAGCGGCCTCGGTGTCGCCGAGGGCGCGGAGAGCGGCGGCGATCTGCGCGGCATCGCGGTCGGCGCGGTCGGCGCGGGTGCGGGCGGCGGCGAGGGCAGCGCTGGCGACGCGGACTTCGGCGGCGTCGCGGGCTTGCGTGGCGAGCGCCTGGGCGAGCGCGACCTCGGCATCTCGGGCTTTGCGTTCGGTGTCGGCGAGTGCGGCGTCGAGATCGGGGATCGCGGCGGTGGCGTCGGCGATCGCGGTGTCGAGCGCCTTCGCCTCGTCGGCGAGGCGCGCGAGCGCGGCGGCGGCGTCGCTGGCGAGCGATCCTTCGCGGGCGCGGTCGTCGGCGATCCGGGCGCGGGCGTCGGTGAGGTCGGCGATCCTGCGCTCGACGCTGGCCTTCTCGGTTTTGAGCGCGGCGAGGCGGTGGGCGAGGTCGCCGACCAGGTCCCGCGCGACGAGCGCTGCGGTGCGGGCGGTGGCGACGGCTTCGATCGCGCGGTGCTGGTCTGCGGCGGCGGCGCGTTCGGCTTCGGTGGTGGCGTGGACGCGGGTTTCGGCAGCGGCGGCTTCGGCCTCGGCGGCGTCGGCTGCGGTGGCAGCTTCGCGCCAGCGGGCGAAGAGTGTGCGGGCTTCGGCGACGCGGATCTGCGCGGAGATGAGGCGGTAGCGTTCGGCGGCGCGGGCTTGGCGTTTCAGCGTGGCGGCGCGCGCATCCTGATCGGAGATGATCTCGTCGAGCTTGGCGAGATTGGCTTCGGTGGCGCGGAGTTTTCCCTCGGCGTCTTTCCGCCGGACGTGGAGGCCGGCGATTCCGGCGGCTTCCTCCAGCATCGCGCGGCGGTCGGCAGGCTTGGCGGCGATGACCGCGCCGATCTTGCCTTGGCTGACGAGCGCGGGGGAATGCGCGCCGGTGGCGGCGTCGGCGAAGAGCAGGCCGACGTCCTTGGCGCGGACGTCGCGGCCGTCGATCCGGTAGGCGGAGCCGGCGCCGCGTTCGATCCGGCGGACGATTTCTCTTTCGTCACCGGCGATTTCGGCGAGGATTGAGACTTCGGCGAAGTCGCGTGGCGGGCGGGTTGCGGTGCCGGCGAAGATGACGTCGTCCATGCCGGCGCCCCGCAGCGATTTCGCGCTGGCCTCGCCCATCGTCCAGCGGAGCGCTTCGAGGAGGTTCGACTTGCCGCAGCCATTGGGGCCGACGACGCCGGTAAGGCCGGGTTCGATGCGGAGATCGGCGGGGTCGACGAAGCTCTTGAAGCCGGTGATGCGGAGGCGCTTGATCTGCATTCTTGCGCCCCCGACGACTGATGTTGCTGTTATCCCGGACCGTTGCGCTGTTGTTTCCCCGCGAAGGCGGGGACCCAGACTGGGCTCCCGCCTTCGCGGGAGAACAAGAAAGAGCGGCCGTCTGGCAGGTACGCCGCACTTAGCTTCCACCCCGGCGAAGGCCGGGGCCCAATTGGGAGACGGCGCTAACGAAGGTGGCGCTCCATTACTGCGTCCTTTCCAATTGGGCCCCGGCCTTCGCCGGGGTGGTACGGTGGGTCGAGACGGCGTGCGGCTTACGCCCCAGCCGCCTTCAGCGCCTTCTCCATCTGATCCCAACTCACGACCTGATCGAGCTTCTTGTCGTTGATCAGGAACGTCGGCGTGCCCGTCACGGTCCCGGCCTGCATCGCGTTCTCGGTCGGCTTGGCCATCACTTCGAGCTGCTTCTGGTCCGCGAGGCAGGCGCGCGCCTTCGCTTCCGGGATCCCGCGCTGCTTGACGAAATCGATCGCGCCCATCTGTTCGGCGAGCTTGGTCGCGACGACCGTCGGCGGCTGGTTGGCGAGCGCCTTCTGCTGGTCGGGGGTCATCGCCTGGAGCTTGTCGAGGAAGGCGATCTGGTTGCCGTACATCTGCTCGAGGATCGGGAAGAACGGCGCGACGCCGCCGCACTGGCCGAGCAGGGTCAGCGCCACGTCGGGTGCGCCGTGGACGAGGAAGTCGCGGAATTCGAAGCTGACCTTGCCGGTCGAGACGTATTTTTCGGTCAGCGGCTTGTAGGCCTCGCGGCCGAACGCGCCGCAGGTCGGGCACGAGCGTGCGCCGTATTCGACGAGTTTGATCGGCGCGTTCGGGTTGCCCATCAGGTAACCCTCGGGGGTCTTCACGACCGTCTCGGTCCAGTTCTGGCCGGCGGGGGGCTGCGGCGGCTGCTACCGGTGCGGCGGCGGGCTGGTCGACGTTACCGGTCGAATCGTTCTTCGAGCAGGCGGCGAGCGCGAGCGGCAGGACGGCCAGCGTGGTCAGGAACTTCATCGGGTTACTCCAGTGGATCACGTGAATTAACGGGCGCCGGCCTTGCGGAGCGCGGGTTCGAGCTGTTCCCAGCCGACGTGCGGGACGAGTCTGCCGTTGAGGTAAAAGGTCGGCGTCGAGTCGATCTCCTTCGGCGCGTCGGCGGTCAGTTTGACGATGCGGTCGATCTCGGGCTGGTTGGCGAAGCATGCGTTGATCGCCGCGTCCGACAGCCCGCGCGCCTTGACGAACGCGGTCAGGCCCGAGCCGTCGGCGTTGGCGCGGATCTGTGCGGCGGCCGGGTACATGTTCAGGCGCGCGGCGTTGCCCTGCTGGTATTCGATCCCGCGCTCCAGCCATTGCGGCTGTGCGGCGAAGATCGCGGACGAGGTGGCAGAGAAGCCTTTCGGGCCGGTGCAGCGGGCGAGGATCGCTGCTGCAAGGTCGAGCCGGTCGCGGATGAAGCTGCGGACTTCGAGGCTGGTCGAGCCCGATGCGATCATCTGGCGCTTCAGCACGGGTTCGGACTTCACAGAGAAGTCGGCGCAGTGCGAGCAGGTATAGCTGGCGTATTCGACCAGTTTCACGCGCGCGGCGGGGTTGCCGATCAGGTACGCGCCCGAGGGGAGGATGCGCGCGGTTTGCGACCAGTCGCGCTTGGGCGCGGCGCCGGTCAGCAGGAAGAGGGCGAAGACGGCAAAGAGGACGCGCATTAGTTGATCCTGGGAAGGCCGTGCGTCGAGGCGACGCCGGCGGCGAGGGATTCGAGGACGGCGCGCAGTTCCGGATCGGCGATGCCCTTCAGGCTCATACCGAGATCGACGGGGACTGGGCGCAACGAAGGGGGCGCCTTGCGTGGGACGGGTGCGGCGACCTCGCCCTGGCGGATCGCGACCTTCACGATGGCGGCGTACCCGAAGAAGCGGTTCACGCGCTCGATGATCTCGGGCGCGATGTGCTGCATCATCGGGGCGTGCGCGCCGCGGACGGTGAGCGTGAGGACGCCGTCCTGTTTCTTGCCGACCGGGAAGCGGATCGATTCTGGGGATGCTCGCGCCCGCCAGTTTCGCGCCGACGATCTCGGGCCAGCGGCTGACGATCGACGACTGGACGAAGCCGAATCGCCGGAATGCCGCGCCGCCGATCGCAGGCAACAACTCGGCGACCGCGCGTGAGCGGTTCTCGCGCGGGGCGTCTGGATCGGTCTTGCCCTTCACGCGCTTCGTCGCCGGCTTGGGCGTCGCAGATTTAGGCACAGAAACGGGCGGCTTGCTCATCTGCGAACCCATGCCATAGGCGACGCGTGAACGCCAAGCGCTCTTCGGTCTCCGGGGCCCTGCTCGACTGGTATGACGCGCATCGTCGCGACCTGCCGTGGCGCGCGAAGCCGGGCGAAGCGGTCGATCCGTACCGGGTGTGGCTGTCCGAGGTGATGTTGCAGCAGACGACGGTGGCGGCGGTGACGCCGCGGTTCCTCGCGTGGACCGCGCGGTGGCCGGATTTCGCGAGCTTGGCGGCGGCGGACGATGCCGATGTGATGGCGGCTTGGGCTGGGCTTGGGTATTACGCTCGGGCGCGCAATCTCGTGAAGGCGGCAAAGGCCGTGGTTTCAGATCACGGCGGGGAATTTCCGCGGACGGAGGTGGAGCTGCGCGCTTTGCCTGGGCTCGGCGCTTATACAGCGGCGGCGGTGGCGGCGATCGCGTTTGGCGAGCGTGCGGTGGTGGTCGACGCGAATGTCGAGCGGGTGGTCGCGCGGGTGTTCGCGATTCAGACGCCTTTGCCCGCGGCGCGTCCTGCGATTCGGGTCGCGGCGGATTCGATCACGCCGGACGCTCGGGCGGGGGATTTCGCGCAGGCGATGATGGATCTGGGGTCGGGGATCTGCACGACGCGCGCGCCGAAATGTCTGCTGTGTCCGATTCGCGCGTTTTGCGAGGGCTTAGCTCAGGGCGCGCCCGAGCGGTTGCCGGTGAAGGCGAAGAAGGCGGCCAAGCCTCAGCGCTACGGGACGATCTTCTGGCTGGAACGCGACGGGCAGGTGTTGCTGGTGCGGCGGCCGGACAAGGGTCTGCTCGGCGGCATGCGGGCGTTTCCGACCGGGCCCTGGGGTGAGGCGGCACCCGGTTTGGAGGACGCGCCGGCGCAGGCGGATTGGCGGATGCTGGACGAGACCGTGGCGCACGGATTTACGCATTTCGATCTGCAACTGACGCTTGCGGTGGCGACGGTCGAGGCGCATCAACCGCGCGTTCCAACGGCAAGCGAATGGTGGCCGATCGACGAGCTGGATACCGCCGGGCTCCCGACCGTTTTCGCCAAGGCCGGCAAGACCATACGGAGAGCTGCATGAAACTGGTGCACTGGATTTCGACGGGCGGACTTGCCGCATTGGCTGCCGCCACGGCCTATGCCCAGCAGGCGCAACCGCGTCCGCAGGTTAGCGCGCAGGCTCGGCCGACGCCGCGGATGACGATCCCTGTCAACGCATTGCTGCCTGCCACGTCCGCGCTGTTCGACAGCTATGTCGCGCAGGACAAGATGCCGGGTATCGTCGGTGCGTTCGGCGCCGGCGATGGTCCGACACTGTTCCCGTCGGCGGGGAAGATCAGCGACGCCCCGAATGCACCCGCCGCCGGCCCCGATTCGCTGTGGCGCGTCTATTCGATGTCCAAGCCGATCACGGGGATGTCGGCGATGATGCTGGTCGAGGACGGCAAGCTCAACCTCGACGATCCGGTCAGCGAATACATCCCAGCGTTCAAGGACATGAAGGTCGCGACGAGCCCCGACACGTCGCTCGCGACGCGGCCCGCCGTGCGGCCGATCACGATCCGCAATTTGCTGACGCACACCGCGGGGCTCGGCTACACGATCGTCACCAAGGGGCCGTTGCTCGAGGAATATGAGCGGCTCGGCATACTGCCGCTGTCGGTCAGCGCGGCGATGGAAGAGAAGATGCGGCCCGTCCGGCCGAAATCGCTCGAGGAGTTCGCGAACCGTGTCGCGACGCTGCCGCTGATCGCGGATCCTGGCACCAAGTGGAGCTATTCGATCGGGCTCGATGTGATGGGCCGCGTGATCGAGGTTGCGAGCGGCATGAGCTTCGAGCGGTTCGTGCAGACGCGGTTGTTCGATCCGCTCAAGATGCGGTCGAGTTTTTGGCAGGTCCCGCAGAGCGAGGTCGGGCGGTTGGCGACCAACTATGCGTTCGTCGGCGACACGCGGACGCCGCTCGACCCGGCGGCGACGTCGGTGTTCCTGCAGAAGCCGAGCTTTCCGTATGGTGGCGCTGGGCTGGTGATGTCGGCGCGCGATTACGATCGGTTCCTGCACATGATCCAGGACGGCGGCACGCTTGAGGGCGTGCGCGTGATGAAGCCCGAAACGATCGCGCTGGCGACGTCGAACCTGCTGCCGGCGGGTGTGGTGTTCGGCGGAGTCGGTGGCGGCACCGGGGGAACGCAGGGGGAGCAACATGGGCTTCGGCGCGGGCGGCTCCGTCGTGCTCGCGGATACGCCGAACGGGCCGGGCAAGGGCACCTATGCCTGGGGTGGTGCGGCGGGTACGATCGCGTGGGTCGATCCGTCGAAGCATTCGCGCGGCAACGTGATGGTCAATTACTTCCCGGCGGACCGGATACCGCTCCGCCAGCAGGTGGTCGCGGCGCTGCTCCAGGATGCGGCGAGGTTGCGCCGATGAGCGTGATGGACGCACCTGGGTTTACCGGTGGGATGCTCGACCGGTCCGATGCGCTGCGCCACGATCCAGAGGGGCTGGCGGCGGCGCAGCGCGACTGGCGTGCGCGGCTGCTGGTGCTCGACGGGCTGCTGCCGGGCACGACCGATGACGGGCATCTCGCCTGGACGTCGATGGCGGATATGCCGGACGATGCCGAGCCGATCCTGCTAGGGCTCGACGAGAGCGGGCGGCCGCATTTCGCGGCGCTGCTGAACGGGATGCGTGTCGACAACGCGCCGGCGATGCGGTCGCCTGCGCTGATGGCGGTGCTGGCTGCGCTCGCGCCGGGTGAGGCGGCGACGTATGCGGGTGCGCGCAGCGTGATCGACTGGCATGTCCGGCATGGCTTCTGCGCGAAGTGCGGTTCGCCGACCGAGCCGTTCCGGGCGGGGTGGGCACGGAAATGCCCGAACTGCGGGACCGAGCATTTCCCGCGGGTCGATCCGGTGGTGATCATGATTGCCGAGCATGACGGGCGTGCGCTGCTCGGGCGCGGGAAGGGATGGCCGCCGGGTCGGTATTCTGCGCTCGCGGGCTTCGTCGAGCCGGCCGAATCGATCGAGGAGGCGGTCGCGCGCGAGATCCTCGAGGAGTCGGGGGTTCGGGTCGGCAAGGTGCGCTATGTCGCGAGCCAGCCTTGGCCCTTTCCGTCTTCGCTGATGATGGCGTGCGTCGCGGAGGCGGAGGACGATGCGATCACGCTGGACGTGAACGAGCTCGAGGATGCGATGTGGGTGCCGCGCGAGATGGTGCGTGCGGTGTTACGCGGGGAGGAGGGGCCGTTCGTCGCGCCGCCGCCCTATGCGATTGCTTATACGCTGCTCAAGGAATGGGCGGGGGAATAGGCGCTGCGTCAGCTTCGGATGGACGGCGCGGGGTATAGTCTCGTAACGGCGATGCATGACTCCGCTGACCTTTGATCGCCCGGACGAGCAGACTCGCGCTCGCCCCGATTGCCACCAGGCGATCAGCATCCTCGACCTGTTCACGATAGGGATCGGGCCGTCGAGTTCGCATACCGTCGGGCCAATGCGCGCGGCGTGGCTGTTCGCGGATCTGGTCGCGGACGAGAAGCCGGTGGCGGTGCGCGTCGACCTGTACGGATCGCTGGCGCTGACCGGGCGCGGGCATGCGACCGACAGCGCGGTGATGCTGGGACTGAGTGGCGCGCAGCCGGAGACGATCGATCCCGACCTGATCCCGGTGCGGTTGGCGGCAATCCGGTCTAGCGGACGCCTAATGCTTGCCGAGCGGGTCGAGATCGGGTTCGAGGAGAGCCAGCATCTGCTGTTCCATGCGCAGACGTTCCTGCCGGGGCATCCCAATGCGGTGACGTTCACCGCGTCGTTCGGTGACGGGCGCAGTGTCGAGCGGACCTATTTCTCGATCGGTGGCGGCGCGATCGTCGAGGCGGGATCGGGGCCGGTCAAGGCGAACATCCTTTTGCCGCGGCCATTCTCGTCGGGGGCGGAACTGCTCGCGACCGGCGACGCGACGGGGATGACGATCGCCGACATCGTCCGCGAGAACGAGATCGCGTGGCGGCCTGAGAGCGAGACCGACGCGTTCCTCGATGCCGTCCGCGGTGCCATGTTCGCGTCGATCGATCGTGGGTGTCGGCAGGGCGGTATCCTGCCGGGCGGGCTGAAGGTGCCGCGTCGGGCGAAGGCGCTGTTCGAGGGGTTGCAGGCGCGCGACACCGCGGCCGATCCCTCCGCGGTGTTCGAATGGGTCAGCCTGTATGCGCTCGCGGTGAACGAGGAGAACGCGGCTGGTGGCCGCGTCGTGACCGCGCCGACCAATGGCGCGGCAGGTGTGTTGCCGGCGGTGCTGCGCTTCTACGAGACCTTCACCAAGGATCCGACGGCGAAGGGCGCGCACGACTTCCTGCTCACCGCAGCGGCGATCGGCTTCCTCTACAAGAAGCGCGCGTCGATTTCCGCGGCGGAGATGGGATGCCAGGGCGAGGTCGGCGTGGCATGCTCGATGGCGGCGGGTGCTCTCGTCGCGGCGCTCGGCGGCACCAATGCGCAGATCGAGAACGCCGCCGAGATCGGCATGGAGCACAATCTCGGTCTCACCTGCGATCCGATCGGCGGGCTGGTCCAGATTCCGTGCATCGAGCGCAACACGATGGGTGCGATCAAGGCGATCAACGCCGCGTATCTGGCGCTGCGGGGGGACGGTCGCCATATCGTCAGCCTCGATGCGGTGATCGAGACGATGCGCCAGACCGGTGAGGACATGCGCTCGCAATATAAGGAGACGTCGCTTGGTGGCCTGGCCGTCAACGTCGTCGAATGCTGAAGGATTTCCCATGACTGCTCCGACGAACCCGCTTCTCGATACGCTGTCGCTGCCCCGTTTCGCCGAGCTGTCGCCCGACCAGATCGCGCCTGCACTCGATGAGGCGATCGCGCGGCATGAGGCGATGGTCGAGGCGCTGACGACCGCGCGGCCGACCGATTTCGCGGGCGCGTGGCTGCCGTACGAGCGCGCGAATACCGAGATCGGCGCGATCTGGTCGGCGGTGTCGCACCTGCACGGCGTCGCGGACACGCCCGAGCTGCGCGCCGCGTATTCGGAGGGGCAGAAGCGGCTCGTCGAGAACGACATGAAGGTCGGGCAGAACCGTGACCTGTACGAGGTGTTCGTGGCGCTGAGCGTGTCGCCCGAGTTCGCCGACTTGGCGACCGAGGACCGGGTCGCGGTCGAGCAGGCGATCCGCGACTTCACGCTGTCGGGCGTGGCGCTGGAGCCCGAGGCGCGCGATCGGTTCAGCGAGATTTCGGTCGAGCTGTCGGGCCTGTCGAACGAGTTCGGCAGCGCGGTGCTCGATGCGACCGACGCATGGTCGGAACTGGTGACGGACGAGGCGGACCTCGCCGGGATCTCGGACGCGGACAAGGCGATGTTCGCGGATGCCGCCAAGGCTAAGGGGCTGGAAGGCTGGCTCGTTACTTTGCAGCAGCCGAGCGTCAACGCGGTGCTGACCTTCGCCGAGAACCGTGGGTTGCGCGCCCGCATGTACCGCGCGTTCGCGACGCGCGCGTCGGACCAGGGGCCGAACGCGGGCGAGTTCGATAACAGCGCCCGGATCGCGCGGATCCTCGAACTGCGGCATGAGGGTGCGAAGCTGCTCGGCTTCACCGATCCGGTCGCGTGGTCGCTGGAAACCAAGATGGCCCCCAATGGCGCCGAGGTGATCGCCTTCCTGCGCGATCTGGCGCGGCGCGCGAAGCCGGCGGCGGAGCGTGACCTTGCCGAACTGAAGACGTTTGCCGCCGAGCATCTCGGGATCGCCGATTTCGAGCCCTGGGATGCGGGCTTCGTGTCGAACCGGTTGCGGCAGGATCGCTACGCGGTCGATGCGCAGGTGGTGAAGGCGTATTTCCCGGTCGAGCGCGTGATGGAAGGCTGGCAGACGCTGATGCAGCGGCTGTTCGGCATCAAGCTCGTCGAGCGCGACGATGTGTCGTTGTATCACGACGATGCGCGATTCTTCGACGTGGTGGACGAGAGCGGGACGGTGTTCGCCGGGCTGTATCTCGATCTCCACGCGCGCACTGGCAAGCGCGGTGGCGCGTGGATGGCGCAGGCGCGGCCGCGGCTGCACGACGGCAACACCGTCACGGTGCCGGTCGCGTATCTCGTCTGCAATTTCGCGCCGGATGGCGGTGAGACGCCGTCGCTGCTGAGCCACAACGACGTGACCACGCTGCTGCACGAGACCGGGCACTGCATCCACCTGCTCTTCACCAAGGTGAACCGACCTAGCATCGCCGGCACCAACGGGTTCGAGTGGGACGCGATCGAGCTGCCGAGCCAGCTGATGGAGGATTTCGCCTGGGACAAGGACGTGCTGACCGGCATGTCCGGCCACTACAAGACCGGCGAGAAGCTCCCCGCCGACCTGTTCGAGCGGATGGTGAAGGCGCGGCATTTCCAGGCAGGGATGTTCATCCTGCGCCAGGTCGAGTTCGCGCTGTTCGACCTGCTGCTCCATCTCGGCACGATGGGCAGCGATCCGATCGAAGTGATCGAGGCGGTACGCGACGAGGTGGCGGTGATCCGCCCGCCCGAATGGCACCGCTTCCCGCACGCGTTCAGCCACATCTTCGCTGGCGGGTACGCGTCGGGCTATTACAGCTATCTCTACGCCGAGTTGCTGGCGGCCGATGGCTTCGAGGCGTTCGCGGAAGCGGGGCTAGTCGATCGCAAGACCGGCGACCGGTTCCGCGAGGAAGTGCTCGCGCGCGGGGCAACGCGGCCAGCGGCGGACAGCTTCCGCGCGTTCCGCGGGCGTGATCCCGAGCCGACCGCGATGCTGGTCCGCCACGGGCTGCAATGACGCCTGCAATGACGGGGAAACGCGTCGACCGGCGCTGGTTGTCGGAGGCGGTGCGGCGGATCGAGGCGGACTACAACCGGTCCGCCGACACGCATCTGATCCGGGTGAATCTGCCGCGCTATCCCGGCATCGTGCTGTACCTGAAGGACGAGAGTTCGCACCCGACCGGCAGCCTCAAGCACCGGCTCGCGCGGTCGCTGTTCCTGTACGCGCTGTGCAACGAATGGATCGGGCCCGAGACGACGGTGATCGAATCCTCGTCGGGATCGACCGCGGTGTCGGAGGCGTATTTCGCCAGGATGCTGGGGCTGCGCTTCATCGCGGTGGTGCCCGCGACCACCGCCAAGCCCAAGCTCGACGCCATCCGCTTCCACGGCGGCGAGATCCACATGGTCGACGATCCGCGCACCGTCTACGCGGTCTCGCACCGCTTGGCGGCGGAAACCGGCGGGCACTATCTCGACCAGTTCACCTACGCCGAGCGCGCGACCGACTGGCGCGGCAACAACAACATCGCCGAAAGCATATTCGCGCAGATGGCCGAGGAGGAGCATCCGTGCCCGTCCTGGATCGTCTGCGGCGCGGGGACCGGCGGCACGTCGGCGACGATCGGGCGCTTCATCCGCTATTGCCGGCACGACACGAAACTGTGCGTCGCGGACCCGGTGCATTCGGTCTTCCACCGGCATTTCGAGGACCGCTCGGTGGTCGCGTTGCCCGAGGGGGTGCGCGTCGCGGATCGAGGGGATCGGGCGGCCGCGCGTCGAGCCGAGCTTCGTGCCGAGCGTGATCGACCGGATGATCGCGGTCGAGGACGCCGACAGCATCGGTGCGATGCGCGCGCTGTCCGACCGGCTCGGCCGGCGCGTCGGCGGCTCGACCGGGACCAACCTGTGGGCCTGCGCGCAGATCGTCGAGGAGATGGCGGCGGCGGGCGAGACGGGGAGCATCGTCACGCTGTTGTGCGATGGCGGCGACCGCTATGGCTGTACCTATTACGACGATTCATGGCTCGACGATCGCGGGGTCGCATGGACCGATCCCGCGGCGCGGATGACGCAATTTCTGGGCTGAGTAACCGATGACCACATGGCAGTTCTGGATCGACCGCGGCGGCACGTTCACCGACGTCGTCGCGCGGCAACCGGACGGGCGGATCGTCACCGCCAAGCTGCTGTCGGAAGATCCCGAGCGCTATGATGATGCCGCGGTCGAGGCGATCCGGCGGCTGACCGAGGGGGCGGATGTGTCGCTCGAACTGCGGATCGGGACGACGGTCGCGACCAACGCGCTGCTCGAACGCAAGGGCGAGCCGACGTGTCTCGCGATCACCCGCGGGTTCGGCGATGCGCTGCTGATCGGCCACCAGGAACGGTCCGACATTTTTGCGCGCGACGTGAACCGTCCGCCGCCCTTGTTCGCGCATGTCGTTGAGATCGACGAGCGGGTCGGGGCGGACGGCGATGTGCTCCGTCCGCTCGACGGCGACGCCGCGCGCGCGGGCTTGCAGGCGGCGTTCGAGAGCGGCCTGCGCGCGGTCGCGATCGTCCTCATGCACGGCTATCGCTTCACCGCGCACGAGGAGGCGCTGGCGGCAATCGCAGCCGAGATCGGCTTCACCCAAATCTCGGTCAGCCACCGCGTCGCGCCGCTCATAAAGCTGATCGGGCGCGGCGATACGACCGTCGTCGATGCGTATCTGTCGCCGGTCGTCGATCGCTATGTCGCGGGCCTGAGCGACGCGCTGGGGCAGGGCGCGTTGTTCATGCAGTCGTCGGGCGGGCTGGTCGACGGCGCAGGCTTTCGCGGCAAGGACGCGATCCTGTCGGGGCCGGCGGGCGGCATCGTCGGCATGGCCGCGACCGCGCGCGAGGCCGGGTTCGAACAGATCATCGGCTTCGACATGGGCGGCACCTCGACCGATGTCTCGCACTACGCCGGCACGTACGAGCGCGACACCGAGACGCTGATCGCCGGCGCCCGCATCCGCGCGCCGATGCTGCGGATCCATACCGTCGCGGCAGGCGGCGGCTCGATCTGCCGGTTCGACGGCGAGCGACTGATCGTCGGCCCCGAGAGCGCAGGCGCGGTGCCGGGGCCTGCGTGCTACCGCCGCGGTGGGCCGCTGACCGTGACAGACTGCAACGTGATGCTTGGCAAGGTTCGCCCCGAATTCTTCCCGGCGCTGTTCGGCGCGGCAGGCGACCAGCCGCTCGATGCCGAGGCGGTGACCGCCCGGTTCGCGGAGTTGCCGCTCGATCCGCAAGTTGCAGCGGAGGGGTTCGTCGCGGTCGCGGTGGCGAACATGGCGAATGCGATCCGGACGATCTCCGTCGCGCGCGGGCATGACGTGACGCGCTACACGCTGGCGTGCTTCGGCGGGGCCGGGGGGCAGCATGCGTGCCTCGTCGCCGATGCGCTGGCGATGGACCGGGTGATGATCCACCCGCTGGCCGGGGTGCTGTCGGCATACGGAATGGGGCTGGCCGACCGCCGGGTTCTTCGCGAGGCTACGTCGGGCGCGGCGTTCGCGAATTACGCTGAGATCGTCAAAGCGTTGGACGGGCTGGCGGAGGCCGCGCGCGACGCGCTGGTGGCGCAGGGCGTCACGGCGGACGACGTCCGGATCGAACGCCGCGTGCATTTGCGCCGAGGCCAGACCGACCACACCATCGAACTCGATCTCGCCGAACCGGCAGCGATGATCGCCGCGTTCGACGCCGCGCACATCGCCCAGTTCGGGTTCGGCAGCGAGGCGCCGCTGATCGCCGACCGGATCGTTGCCGAGGCGATCGCCGAGAGTCCGCCGACCGATGCCGCGCTTGTCTCGTTCCCCGAAGAGCCAGCGTCGCCGCTGTCCGTCGCCCCCGTCTACATGGCGGGCGCATGGCACGACACGCCGGTGCTGGCGCGCGAAGGCCTCCCCCGCCGGCCACGCCATCGACGGCCCCGCGCTGATCCTCGACAGCGTCTCGACCACCATTGTCGAGCCGGGTTGGCGCGCGCGCGTCGATCCGATCGGCAATCTGATCCTCGACCGTATCGCACCGCGCGTCGGCGCTAGCATCGGCACCGAATCCGATCCCGTCCGGCTGGCGATCTTCGCCGGTCTGTTCATGAGCATCGCCGAGGAAATGGGCGCCGCGCTTCAGCGCTCCGCCGCCTCGGTCAACATCCGCGAACGTCTCGACTTCAGCTGCGCGCTGTTCGACGCGCACGGCAACCTCGTCGCCAACGCCCCGCACATCCCCGTCCATCTGGGCTCGATGGGCGAGAGCATCCGCACGATCATCGACGCACGAAGCGGCGGCGCAGACGGCCGCGGTATCCGCCGCGGCGACGCCTACGCGCTCAACGCGCCGTATCGCGGCGGCACGCACCTCCCCGACATCACCGTCATCATGCCGGTGTTTGCCGATGACGGCGATGCGCCGGCATTCTTCGTAGCCGCCCGCGGGCATCACGCAGACGTCGGCGGTATCACGCCCGGATCAATGCCGCCCGAGAGCCGCTCCGTCGAGGAAGAGGGCGTTCTGCTCGACGACGTGCTGGTGGTCGACGAAGGTCGCTTCCTAGAAGCGGAATTGCGCGCGGTGTTCGCGTCCGGCCCCTATCCCGCACGCAACGTCGACCAGAATATCGCTGATCTCGCCGCACAGCTGGCAGCCTGCACACGCGGCGCGACTGGTCTCACGCGACTCGCGAACGAGTACGGCACGGACGTCGTCGCGGCCTACATGGAACACGTCCAGGCCAATGCCGACGCCGCCGTCCGCCGCCTGATCGCAACGCTCGACGACGGCGCGTTCGCGTACGAGATGGATGACGGCGCAGTCGTCCGCGTGGCCGTCCGCGTCGACCGCGAGGCCGCAACGATGGTTGTCGACTTCGCCGGCACCAGCGATCAGCGCCCGACCAACTTCAACGCCCCCGTCTCAATCGTCCGCGCGGCCGTGCTCTACGTCGTCCGCGCTCTGATCGACGAGGCGGTGCCGCTCAACGACGGCTGCCTGCGCGGCGTCACCATCCGCGTGCCCGAAGGCTCGATGCTCAACCCGCGCTATCCGGCTGCGGTCGTCGCCGGCAACGTCGAGACAAGCCAGGTCGTCACCGACGCGCTGTTCGGCGCGCTCGGCGCGATGGCGGCGAGCCAGGGGACGATGAACAACTTCACCTTCGGCAACGCCGTGCACCAATATTACGAGACGATCGCCGGCGGGGCAGGCGCGGGCCCCGGCTTCGATGGCGCATCGGTGATCCAGACGCACATGACGAACAGCCGGCTGACCGACCCCGAGATCTTCGAGACGCGCTTCCCCGTGTTGCTGGAGGAATTCTCAATCCGCCGCGGCTCGGGTGGGGCAGGCGCGCATAACGGCGGCGACGGGGCGACGCGGCGCGTGCGCTTCCTCAAGGACATGACCGCCTGCATCCTCGCCAACCGCCGCCGCATCCCGCCGTTTGGGATGGCCGGCGGTGACAGTGGCGGGCTCGGCTCGGCATCGGTCGAGCGCGCGGATGGCAGCGTCGAACATCTCGGCTCGACCGCCAAGGTCGACATGCACGCCGGCGACGTGTTCGTGATCGAGACGCCCGGCGGGGGTGGCTTCGGGCAGGCATGATCGCACACGTGCCGAGCGACCGCTGGTTGCGGTAACGCGACGAACGCGGCACACACGGCATTCGATCAGCCTGAAAGTGAAGACCATGACCGCATCCCGTTCCCGCGCCCTGTTCGTCCGATTGCTGGCGGGATCGGTGCTGGCGATCGCAGCGCCCGCCGTGGCGCAGACGACCAACAACGCACCCGGTGCGGCGGCGGCGCGGACCGAGGCTCCCAAGGCGCGGCCATGGATGAACACTGCGCTGGGCGCCGATGCGCGCGTCGATTTGCTCCTCAAGGAGATGACGCTCGACGAGAAGCTGCAGCTCACCTTTGGTTACTTTGCGACCAATGCAGACTGGCTCAAGACGCCGGTCAAGAACTGGGTCTATCCGAAGAACGGGCTGGCCGCGTCCGCCGGGATCGTGCCCGGCATCCCGCGGCTCGGCATCCCCAGCCAGTGGCAGACCGATGCTGGCGTCGGTGTCGCCAGCCAGCGCGGGCCGACGCCGCGTCTGCGCACCTCGCTGCCCTCCGGGATCGCGACCGCGTCGACCTGGAACCCCGAACTGGCGCAGGCCGGTGGCGCGATGATCGGCAACGAGGCGTTCCTGTCGGGCTTCAACGTGCAGCTCGCGGGCGGGATGAACCTGACGCGCGAGCCGCGCAACGGCCGCAATTTCGAATATGGCGGTGAGGATCCGTTGCTGGCGGGCGTCATCACTGGCCACGAGATCAAGGGGATCCAGTCGCAGCACGTCGTATCGACGATGAAGCATTACGCCTTCAACGGCCAGGAGACGAACCGGAACAACATCGATCACAAGATCGGTGAACAGGCGGCACGCCAGTCCGACCTGCTCGCGTTCGAGATCGCCAACGAGGTCGGCCAGCCCGGCTCGGTGATGTGCTCGTACAACCGCGTGAACGGCCATTATGCGTGCGAGAACGACTGGCTGCTCAACACGGTGCTGAAGCGCGATTGGGGCTTCAAGGGCTATGTCATGTCCGACTGGGGCGCGACGCATTCGACCAGTGAGGCGGCCAATGCCGGGCTCGACCAGCAATCGGGCTGGGCGTTCGATCGCTCGGCCTATTTTGCGGATGCGCTGCGCGAGGCGGTCAACAACGGTCATGTGACCGAGGCGCGCGCGACCGACATGGCGCGGCGCGTGCTGTGGGGGATGTTTTCCGTAGGAGCGTTCGACAAGGTCGTGGCGGGCGATCGCGCGACGACGATCGATTACGCCGGGCATGCCGCGGTAACCCGCGCGGATGCGGAGGAGGGCATCGTCCTGCTCAAGAACACCGCGGGGCTGTTGCCGATCGCCAAGACCGCCAAGTCGATCCTGCTGATCGGCGCGCATGCCGATGTCGGCGTGTTGTCGGGTGGCGGTTCGAGCCAAGTCTATTCGCACAATGCCCCGGCCAACGGCCTGATCGTGGCGGACGAATTCCCGAGCGGCTTTCCCGGCCCCAAGACGTATCACGCGTCGTCGCCGATGAAGGCCTTGCAGGCGCGGAGCGGCGCGACCGTGACGTATCTCGACGGCAAGGACGTCAAGGCGGCTGCCGCGGCGGCGCGGAAAGCGGACGTCGTCGTCGTGTTCGGCGAGCAGTGGACCGGCGAGTCGTTCGACGTGCCCGACCTGAACCTGCCGGCTGGCCAGAACGCGCTGATCGACGCGGTGGCGGGGGGCGAACAAAAAAGACGGTGGTGGTGCTCGAAACCGGCGGGCCGGTGGTGATGCCGTGGCTCGGTAAGGTCGGGGCGGTGCTGGAGGCGTGGTATCCGGGCACGGCTGGCGGCGAGGCGATCGCGCGCGTGCTGACCGGCGAGGTCAACCCGTCGGGGCATCTGCCCGCGACCTTCCCGGCGTCGCTCGCGCAGATCCCGCGCCCGAAGCTCGAGGGTGACCCGAAGCTCGACCGCGATTCGCATCCGATGGGCAATTACGACATCGAGGGCGCTGCGGTCGGTTATAAGTGGTTCGACAAGACCGGCGCCAAGCCGCTGTTCCCATTCGGCTACGGGCTTTCCTATACAAATTTCGCGATGGGTGGTTTGACCGCCGCGCCGCAGGGCAAGGGGATCAAGGCCGGGTTCTCGGTGAAGAATATTGGTGCGGTGCAGGGCAAGGCGGTCGCGCAGGTCTATGTGTCGGGTGCGGGCTGGGAGGCGCCGAAGCGGCTGGGGGCTTTCCGCAAGGTCGATCTCGCGCCGGGTTCCGAGCAGGCCGTGTCGGTGACGATCGATCCGCGATTGCTGGCGACGTTCGATGTCGCGAGCGGTGGGTGGAAGATCGCTGGCGGCGACTACAAGGTAATGCTGGCGACGTCGGCGGCGGATGTCGTGCAGACGGTGACGGTGCGGGTTGCGGCGCAGACGCTGGATCGTGGGGGAAGTGAGGGCTCTCCCGTTCGTCCCGAGTAGGCGACGAGTAGCTTCGTAGGAGCGTATCGAGACGGCGTATCGAGGGACCGGTTGTCGCGCGGAACCTGTACCTCGATACGAGCCCCTCGATACGCCCAAGAGGGCTACTCGGTCTCTACTCGGTACGAACGGTGTGGGGCGGGGCGCATGACCCGACGCAGATCGGGTGAGGCGACGCTGCCGGAAAGCGGCATAGGGTGAAGGTCCGTCGCCAGGCGAAGACCCCCCTTACGTCGTACCGTATTCGTCGCCTCTCTCGTTGGGAGAGGGAAGGGTCGAAGCGATCCCGATCGATCCACCTGATCCTCCCCCGCCAGGGGGAGGTGGCTGGCGCTTGCCAGACGGAGGGGGAGGTGAGGAATCACCGGGGTTGCGTGTCCTCCCCCTCCGTCACCTTCGGCGCCACCTCCCCTTGCCGGGGAGGATAAGGGTGCTCGGTTATCCCCTCGCCTTCATCGCCGCGATCCGCTCATCGACGCGGCGTTCCAGGATCGTGAGCGGCATCGCGCCTTCCTTCAGGATGTCGTGGAACTGCTTCAGGTCGAACTTGTCGCCCAGCGCCGCCTTCGCCTTCACTCGTGCGCGCGTCCATGCCATGTGGCCGACCTTGTAGCTGCATGCCTGCCCGGCCTGCGTGCAGTAGCGTTCCACCTCGCGCTGCGTGCGCGGCCGGGCGAAGCCGGTCGTCGCGACCATGTAGTCGGTCGCCTTCTCGCGGCTCCAGCGCTTCGCATGGATGCCGGTATCGACCACCAGTCGCGTCGCGCGGAACAGGAACGACTGGAGATACCCGGCGCGTTCCAGCGGCGACGCATACGCACCGAGTTCATCGGCGAGCTGCTCCGCGTACAGCGCCCAGCCTTCCGAATAGGCCGAGAAGAAGCCGATCTTCCGCAGCGTCGGGATGTCCTTCGATTCCTGCGCGAGGCTGATCTGCAGGTGATGCCCCGGCACGCCCTCGTGATAGGTGAGCGACGGCAGCGTGTATTTCGGCCAGTCGCCGACGTCCTTCAGATTGACGAAGTAGATCGCCGGGCGGCTGCCATCGAGCGAGGCGCGGTTGTAATAGCCGTTCGACGCGCCGTCCTGAATCTCGACCGGGACCGCACGAATCTCGAGCGGCTGCGTCGGCACTTCGGAGAAGGCCTGGGGCAGCTTGGCGTACATCGCCTTGATGCCGTCGTTCAGGCCGGCGATCAGCTCGGTGCGGCCCTCCGCGGTGTTCGCGTAGAGTTGGTCCGGCGTCACGTTCAGCTTCGCCAAGCGCTCGCCTACCGTGCCGGTAGTGAACCCTTGCGACTTCAGGATCGTGTCGAGCTGCGCGGTGATCTCGGCGACCTGCGCCAGGCCGATGCGGTGGACCTCGTCCGGGCTCATCGTCGTGGTCGTCGCTTGGTTCAGCGCCATCGCGTAGATCGCGTCGCCATTGGGCACGCGCCAGATTCCGTCACCGGGCTTCGTGGTCGGTTTCAGCCGCTCGATCAGCGCGATCTGGCGGTCGAGCGCGGGATAGACCTTCGCGTCGACGATCTTCGCGGCGCGTGCCTGCCAGTCGCCGGTCAGGCCCTTCGCTGTCGCGCGCTTCACCAGCGACTGGACTATGCTCGACGTGGCGGCAGGCTGGCTGCGCAGTTTTCGCATCTGGCCGAGCGTCAAGTCGAGCGACCAGCTGGGTGCGAGCAGCCCGCGTGCCGCCTCCGCTTGCTGCATCGCGCTTTCCTGGTCGAGCACCGTGCCGAACTGGTCGAGCCGCGACAGATACGCCTCGGCATCCGGGGTGGCGTTGATCGTGTGCGCGGTGTTGAGGAAGTCGGGCACCTGGAAATAGGCGCCGCCCTGCTGGAAGATCCGATAGGGGCGGATCGGGCTGTCCATGCCGAATTTCTCGGGTGCGGCGATCTGCGTGGCGAGCGAGTAGCGGACGACTTCGAGGTTGAGCTTGGCGGCGGGTGACAGGCCCGCGCCGTCGTAGCGAGCGAGACTGGCGAGCGCGGCCTTGGTCTCGGCGACGTCGCGCGCGCGCTTGTCGGGTGTGCGTGGCGACAATTGCCCCTTCAGCGATGCTAGCGGCCCCTTGTCGAGACCGAGCGACGTCGCGAGTTCGGGCGACCGCGCGACGCTCGCCTGGAAGATGCGCTCGAAATCGGCGTTGAGCGCGGTGTCGCCGCTCGACTGCGCGAAGGCCGACGACGGCAGCAGCGTTGTGGCGAGCGCGGCAACGCCGCCCGATGCGAGGAACTGGCGACGATCCATGACGAATTCTCCCGTGAACTTTGGCGCATCTAAACCGATCTCGGTCCGGATCGCCAGCGCTTCGGAAACTGGAATTTCGACGCGTCTGCGGCCGGATCCGGCGCGAAACATGCGCATATGGCAAAACCGCGGGAAACTGCCGGAACAAGCGGGGATATCGTCGGTTTGACCCGAGAGCCCGGCGGTGTCCTTACCCCCCGAAGGATGCCGTCGGGTGTATGCGTAGGTGAGGTAGACGTGCGAGACGAGACATCCAGGCGTGAAGCCGGCAGGCGTGAAGCCGGCGCACGATTGCACGATGTCGGCGAAAGATTGCGCTCGTCGTGGCAGACTCCCACGGACACGATGATCACCGAGGACATCCCGACGCTGCTCACGCGCCTGTCGCAGGTGCCGAAGACCCGCAGGAAACCGTAGTTCGATCGGCCCGGCGCACGGCCGGACCGATCCTGTATCCTGACCTCAGCTGGTCGGCGCGGCGTTCTTTGCAGCGTTTTTCATCGCCTCGATGAGCTTCTTCACTTCCTGGCTGCGGCCGCGTGGCATGATCAGTACGTCGTTGCCGCTCGCGACCACGATCAGGTCCTCGACGCCGACCAGCGAGACGCGGACGCCGTCGCTGCGGACGAAGCAATTCTTCGTGTCGATCGCGAGCACGGCGCCGTCACCGTGGCTGCGGTGCGCGTTGCCGTCGCCGTCCGTGTCGCTGATCGCGTGGAGCGCGTCCCAGCTGCCCACGTCGTTCCAGCCCATCGCGACCGGCACAACCGCGACCCGGTCGGCCTTTTCCATCACCGCGTAATCGATCGAATCGTCGGGCGAGGCGGCGAACGCGGTCGAGTCGGGATAGATCCGCGAGCCCTGGGTACGTGCCTTGTCCATCGCCTCCTGCGTGGCGGTGAGGATGCCCGGATCGAACTGTGCGAGCGCCTCGAGATAGGCGTCGGCGAGGAACAGGAAAATCCCGCCGTTCCAGGCGTGATCGCCGCTGGCTAGCATCGACTGAGCCTTGTCGAGCGGGGGCTTCTCGACGAACCGCGCGACGCGGTTGACGCCGGGCTGAAGCTCGTCGCCGATCTGGATCCAGCCATAGCCGGTTTCCGGGCGCGTCGGGTGCGATGCCGAACGTGACGAGCCACCCTTGCGTGACGAGCGGCATCGCCGCCTCGATCGCTGCGTGGAAGGCCGCGACATCGCCGATGACGTGATCCGACGGCATCACCAGCAGCGCGTCGCCGCCGCCACCGGCGGCAATCGCGGCGAGCGCGATGGCGGGGGGCGGTGTTGCGACCGATCGGCTCCAGGATCAGCGCCTGCGGAGTCGCGCCTGCCTCGGCAAGCTGCTGCTCGACGAGGTCCGCGTGACGCGCATTGGCGACAACGATCGGCGCGGCGAAGCGTTCGCCGAACGCGCGGCCCGCGGTCAGCTGCAGCATCGTCTCGTCCGCGGTCAGCGCCAGCATCTGCTTGGGCATTTCGGGGCGCGACATCGGCCAGAGGCGCGTGCCCGAACCGCCTGAAAGAATAACGGGAACGATCTTACGTGCGGTCATGAAGCCTCCTGCTGGCGCCGAGCTATAACGTGGCAATTTCGCGCGCCAATCGCCGAATGATCGGATTGGCATGCAGTCTTCAGGCTTTTTTGGTGTTTTACTGCGAAACGTGGCGTTCAGGTGTCGGAAGCGTTTACACTGGTGCGTCGGGATAGCGGACGATGATACGGCTCTTCAAGCATTACGTACCTTATGCGGTCCTCCTGCTCGGCCTTGTCGATGCGGTGTTGCTGATCGCGTCGGCGGAGATCGGCTGGATCCTCCGCGCGCATCAGATCGGCATGGAGGTCGGCCCGATCCATACCCGGATCGCGCAGTTGCTGACGTTCGCGCTCGCATTGCAGGTCTCGCTGGTCGCGGTCGGGGCGTATGGCGTCGCGTCGTTCCTGTCGCTGCGTTTTGCCGCCGCGCGGCTGGCGGTGGCGCTCTCGCTGGGCGTGATGTTCCTGTCGCTGATCTTCTTCCTCGTCCCCCGCTCGCGCTGTGGCGATCGAACCTGCTCTACTCGACCGTGATTGCGACCGTCCTGCTCGTCACGGTCCGTGCGGTGCTCGGCAAGACGCTCGGGGGCGAGACGTTCAAGCGGCGGATCGTCGTGCTCGGCGCCGGCACCCGCGCGGCGCGGATCGAGACGCTGGCCGCACAACCCGGCGTCAACTTCGTCGTCGCGGGCTTCGTCCTGATGGGCGAGGCGGACCCGGTCGTCCAAGGCGCGATGCCGCGCGCCGATATCCCCAATCTCGCCGCGCATATCGTCGACCAGAATGCGAGCGAGGTCGTGCTGGCGCTCGACGAACGCCGCAACGCCCTGCCGATGAAGGATCTGCTCCGCGTCCGCACCACCGGCGTGCAGGTCAGCGAAATATCGAGCTTCCTCGAACGCGAGACGGGGCGCATCGACCTGAAGAGCGTCAACCCGTCCTGGCTGATCTTCTCCGACGGGTTCGCCTCCAGCCGGATGCTGTCGAGCGTGTTCAAGCGCGCGTTCGACATCGTCGCCAGCGGACTGCTGCTGGTCGTCACGCTGCCGATCATCCTGCTCACCGCGATCGCGATCAAACTCGAGTCGAAGGGGCCGGCGTTCTATCGCCAGCGTCGCGTCGGGCTCTACAACGAGGGTTTCGACATCCTCAAGCTGCGGTCGATGCGGCAGGACGCCGAGGTCGCGGGCAAGGCGGTCTGGGCAGCGGAGGACGATCCGCGGATCACCCGGATCGGTCGCTTCATCCGGAAGGTGCGGATCGACGAACTGCCGCAGACCTGGACCGTGCTGAAGGGCGAGATGAGCTTCGTCGGTCCGCGCCCCGAACGCCCGCAGTTCGTCCAGCAGCTCGAGGAGCAGCTGCCGTTCTACGCCGAGCGGCATATGGTGAAGCCTGGGATCACCGGCTGGGCGCAGATCAACTATCCGTATGGCGCGTCGATCGAGGATGCGAGGCACAAGCTCGAATACGACCTGTATTACGCGAAGAATTATTCGCCGTTCCTTGACATGCTGATCCTGTTGCAGACGCTCCGCGTGGTGTTGTGGCCGGCAGGCGCGCGGTGATTTTCGTAGCTGACCGCGCGTGATCGCGACCCTGGTCCTGTGGGGCCATGCGCTTGCCGCGTTGCTGTTTGGCGCGGTGGCGCTTGGGCAGATGCGGCGGCCAAGTGGGCATTGGCCGCATCGGGCATTGCTGGTGGCGCTGGTCGCGACCAGCCTGTGGGCGCTCGCGGTCGCGGGGATCGGCGCGCAGGACATCGCGACTCGCGTCGCGGCGAGCGGTCGCGATGTCGCCTGGCTCGGGTTCATGCTGGCAATGGTGCGGCGCGATCGCACCGGCAACCGGGCGCTGGACGCGGTGTATCTGGTGGTGATGACGCTCGCCGGTGCCGCGGCGCTGCTCGCGTTCGTGGAAATGGCCGTGGTGCATGACGAGGCGTTCGCCGCGGTCGCGTCCGCCCGCGCGATGCTCGGCATGATGGAGGCGGTGAGCGCGCTGGTCCTCACGCATCATCTGTATCAGGCCGCGCCCGCATCGCGAGGCGGCGTCCGGCTGGTGATGCTGGCGCTTGCCGCGATGTGGGGCGTCGACCTGTTGGTGGCGGCGTTGGCCTATGCCTCGACGGTGGCGGCGCCAATCGCGTTCGTCGCGCGGGGTGTCGTGATGATCGGCGTCGCGGCGCTGCTCGTCGTTGGCGTGCATCGCAGCGGCGAGTGGACGCTCGCCTTGTCGCGACCGATCGCGGTGCGAGCCTTGTCGGCGATCGCGCTGGTCCTCTACGCGGGCATCACCGCGCTTGCGACCGCCATCGTCGCCGGCCTTGCCGGGCCCTATGCGCGGGTGGCGCAGACGGCGATCGTGTTCGGCGCGACGGCGATCGTGGTGGCGCTGCTTTCGACGCCTTGGCTGCGGGCATGGGCCAAAGTGAAGGTGGCCAAGCACCTGTTTCGCCACCGTTATGACTACCGTGCCGAGTGGCAGCGCTTCACCGATACGCTGGGTCGACCCGATTCTGGCGCGGAGTCGCTCGATTGTCGCGTGGTGAAGTCGATCGCCGACCTGACCGACTCGCCCGGGGGGCTGTTGCTGGTGCCCGATGGAGCGTCGCTTGGGCCGGGCGCGACGTGGAACTGGGCGGGAGTCGCCGATGGTCCACGCGATGAGACGTTGGCGCGGTATCTCGCGCAGGACGCGCGGATCGTCGAACTGGACCGCGTCCGCGCCGGTACCGCGCCAAGCGACGATTTGGCGAGCGTTCCCGACTGGCTCCGCGACTGTCCCGAGGCGTGGGCGATCGTGCCGCTGGTGCACGGCGGCGCGCTGGTTGGCGCGATCGTGCTGGCGCGCCCACCGGTCGACCGGGCGCTCGACTGGGAGGATTTTGACTTGCTCCGAGTCGCGGGTCGGCAGGCGGCGAGTTACCTTGCCGAGGATCGCGCGCATGCGGCGCTGGCGGATGCGGCTCGGTTCGACGAGTTCAATCGCCGGTTCGCGTTCATTCTCCACGATATCAAGAATCTTGTAAGCCAATTGACCTTGGTTGCGCGCAACGCCGAGCGGCACGCGGACAATCCCGATTTTCGTGTCGACATGGTCGCTACTCTCAAGGACTCGTCCGATCGCATGAACGCGCTGCTTGCCCGCCTTTCGCAGCATGGGCCCGTCCGCGGCGAACCGCTCCAGCCGATCGACGTCGCCACTATCGTCGAGCGAGTCGCGGCCGATCGCAAGGCGCAGCACCCGATTGTCGCGCAGGGCGGTCCGGTTTGGACGCTCGGGCACGCGGCGCGCCTCGAACAGGTGCTGGGGCAGCTGGTCCAGAATGCGGTCGAGGCGAGCGCTGCGGATGCGCCTGTTTTACTGGTCGTCGAGACGATCGGCGAACAGGTCGCGATCGACGTGATCGACCATGGCTGCGGCATGACGCCGGGCTTCGTCCGCGACCAGCTGTTCAAGCCGTTCGTGTCGTCCAAGCCTGCCGGCTTCGGGATCGGCGCGTTCGAGGCGCGGCAACTGGTGCATGCGATGGGTGGCGCGCTCGACGTCGCCAGCCGCGAGGGGGAGGGTACGCGCTTCCGCATTCTGCTGCCCGCGGTCGCGGCGCTGGAGGTGGCGGCGTGAGCGGCAACGAACGTCCCGTCCTGCTGATCGTCGAGGATGACCTCGGGCTGCAGCGGCAATTGCGCTGGGCGTATGAGGGGGTATGAGATCGTCGTGGCGAGCGATCGTGCGCAGGCGCTCGATGCGGTGCGCGCGCATGAGCCCGCGGTCGTCACGCTGGACCTGGGCCTGCCGCCCGATCCGGACGGAGTCACCGAGGGGTTTGCGACTCTGCGCGATATTTTAGCGATGAAGCCGGATACCAAGGTGATCGTTGCCTCCGGGCACGGCGCGCGCGACAGTGCGTTGCAGGCGATCGCGGATGGCGCCTGGGACTTCTATGCCAAGCCGATCGACATCGACGCGCTCGGCATGATCGTCAGCCGTGCGTTTCACGTCCATGCCCTGGAGGCCGAAAATCGCCGGCTTGCCGCGCGGATCGACGCCGGCGGGTTCGGCGGGTTGATCAGCGCTTCGCCCGAGATGGCGGTGGTCACGCGCACCCTGGAGCGAGTTGCGCCCGCCAATGTCTCGGTGATGCTGCTCGGCGCGAGCGGTACGGGCAAGGAACTGCTCGCGCGCGGACTGCACGACGCGTCGCCACGGTCGCGGGGGAATTTCGTCGCGATCAACTGCGCGGCGATCCCCGAGACGTTGCTCGAGAGCGAACTGTTTGGTCACGAAAAGGGTGCGTTCACCGGCGCGGTGAAGACCACCGAGGGCAAGATCGAGCAGGCTGCGGGCGGGACGCTGTTCCTCGACGAGATCGGCGACGTGCCGCTCGCGCTCCAGGTGAAGCTGTTGCGCTTCCTCCAGGAGCGCGTGATCGAACGCGTTGGTGGGCGCAAGGCGATCCCGGTCGATACGCGCATCGTCTGCGCGACCCACCAGAACGTCGACGCGATGGTCGCGGACGGGCGGTTCCGCGAAGACCTGTATTATCGGCTCGCGGAGATCGTCGTGCGGATACCGGCATTGGCCGCGCGGACCGGCGATGCGGTGCTGCTCGCGCGGCACTTCGTCACGCGCTATGCTCGGACGATGAACCCCGTTGTCACCGGCCTCGCCCCTGATGCGCGCGCCGCGATCGACGGCTGGGGCTGGCCGGGCAACGTCCGCGAGTTGGAGAACCGGATCAAGCGCGCGGTCATCATGGCCGACGGCAAGCTCGTCACGGCGACCGATCTCGACCTCGACGGAAAGAGCGAGGAGGCCGCCGCGCTCAACCTGCGCGCGGCTCGCGAACTCGCCGACCGGAAAGCGATCCGCCAGGCGCTGGCGCGCGCCGACGGCAATATCTCGGGCGCATCGCGGTTGCTCGGGATCAGCCGTCCAACCTTGTACGACCTCCTGAAAAGCTATGATCTCCATGCCTGAGACCGGATCCGCGGCGACGCACACGCATCGCTATCCGTTGCTGAGCCGGGGCCGGCGTCGGCGCCTGAAAATGCGCGGCGTCGTTACCGCGAGATATACACGCTTGGTTGCGATCGGCGTCCTCTGCCTGCTGATCGTCGGTATCGCGATCGCCCTCGCGACCCGTCCGCCACGGCCAGATGCGCGCCGGTCGCTTATCGACAGCCTGACGACGCTGGCAGCAGGGAACTACAGTGCCGCGCGGACCAACGCGCAGGCCGCGATCAAAGCTGCCCCGACGTTGGGGATCGCGCATGCGGTGCTGGCGCGCGCGTATCTCGAACTGGGCGACGGGCTTGCGGCAGAGGCGGAACTGGCGCGGGCGACCGACGCGGGGTTGCCCGCGGATCGCCTGCATCAGCTTCAGGCACATGCGCGATTGCTACAGGACGACACCGATGGCGCGATCAACGAGGCTGCGCAGGCGCAACCGCGGTATGCCGGGTACGCTGCGCGAATCCAGGCACGGGCGCTGGCGTCGCAAGGCAAGCCGGTGGAGGCGCAGGCGGTGCTTCGCGCCCTGCTCGATCAGATGCCGAACGATGGCGCGGCGTGGACGGATCTCGGCCGCGTCCGGTTGACGGCTGGCGATGTCGGTGGTGCGTCCGTTGCCGCGGGCGCGCGCGGTGACGCTGGCGCGGGGCGAACCGGCGGCACTGACGTTGCAGGGGGAGGTCGTTCGCAGCCGCTACGGGCTCGTTGCCGCGCTGCCGTGGTTCGAGGCGGCGTTGCAGCGCGACGCCTATTATCACCCCGCGCTGATCGAATATGCGGCGACGCTGGGTGAGGCGGGTCGGAATGCCGACATGCTGGCGGCGACGCGTCGCGCGCTGCTGGCGCGGCCGGGCAGCCCGCAGGCGTTGTACCTCCAGGCGGTATTGGCAGCGCGCGCAGGACGCATCGATCTGGCGCGCGGACTGCTGCAGCGAACCGGCGGCGCGGTTGCCGGCTTGCCGGGCGCGATGCTGCTGTCGGGCAGTCTCTACTATGCGCGGGGCAAATTCGAACAGGCGGCGGTGACGTGGCGACAGCTGGTCGCGATCCAGCCGCTCAACGTGACCGCGCGCCGACTGCTGGGCGCGGCGCTGCTTCGGTCTGGGGATGCGCAGGCGGCGTTGGGCGTGCTGCGCCCGATCGGGCTGCGCGCCGATGCGGACAGTTACGCGCTGACGACGATCGCGCGGGCGTTCGACGCGACCGGGGATACCTCGACCGCGGCGCAATTCCTCGATCGTGCAGCGGGGGGCGGACGGCGCCTTCTGCGATCTTCGGTACGGACGATTCGGTCGGTGCGTTGTTGGCCGTTGCCGATGCTGCGTCGAACGACCCAACCTATGTGCTGGGCGTGATCCGCGGCCAGATCGCGCGTGGGGATACTGCCGGCGCAATTGCTCGGGCGCGGGCGCTCGTCGCGGCGGGTCCTGGCGCGCCCGCCGCGCAACTGGCGCTTGGGGACGCACTGGCTTTTGCCGGGCGCTATCCCGAGGCGGCCGGGGTCTATGCGCGGGCGGCGGATCTGTCGTTCGACGAACCGACGATGTTGCGTCTGGTCGATGCGCTCGGCCGGGCGGGGCGCGCGCAGGACGCAGCGGCCTCGTTGGCGCTGTATCTGTCGCAGAACCCGCAAAGCCTGACCGGGCTCCGTCTCCTGGGCCACTGGCAGGTCGCGTCCGGGGATTGGGACAAGGCTATCGAGACGCTGGAGGGCGTGCGGCGAAGGGTCGGCAACCGGGATGGTGGCGTATTAAGCGACCTTGCGCTCGCCTATGCGGGTAGCGACGACGGCGCCATTGCGGTTCGCTACGGTAACGCTGCGTATAGTCTCGCGCCGATGAGTGCGGCTGCGGCGGATGCTTATGGTGTCGCCTTGGCGGCGAGCGGGAACGTCGGTGGCGCGCGCCAGTTGCTAGACAAAGCGGTGCGACTCGCGCCGGGCGATGCGGTGATCGGGGGCCACCGCCGCCAGCTTGGCTGAACGCTGCCGGTCCTGCCTTCGGAACCCTTGCCTCTGGGAAGGCGTATCGTCAGAAGCCGCGCATGACCGATCCGCTGGACCGCATCGCCGCCGCACTCGAGCGACTGTCGCCACCGCCACCACCGGCCGCCGATCCGCGGGCGCACCCTGCCTATGCGTGGCGTGGCGGGGTACTCCATCCAGCGCGTGGGTTTGCGCCGTTGCCGTTGGATATGCTTATCGGTGTTGATCGCCAGAAGGCATCGCTGCTGGCCAATCTGCGCCATCTCGCGGCGGGTCATGCCGCGCAGGACGTCCTGCTGTGGGGTGCACGGGGAACCGGCAAGTCGGCGCTCGTCAAAAGCGCGGTGGCAGACGTGCAGGGTTCGGGCGGCGACATTGCGCTGGTCGAGGTCACCGAGCTTGCCGGACTGCCGACGCTGTTTGCGGCCTTGGGCCAGGTGGAACGCGCGTTCGTGGTGTTCGTCGACGATCTCGGGTTCGACGTTCCGGCGGAGGCGCGTGCGCTTCGGTCGATGCTGGAGGGTGGGGCGGAACCCCGGCCTGCCAATGTGCGATTGCTGGTGACCGCCAATCGACGGCATCTGGCGCCGCGGGACATCGCCGAACAGGAAAGTGCGATCAATCCGCGCGACTCGGCGGACGATCATCTGGCGCTGTCTGATCGCTTTGGCCTCAGCCTGGGCTTCCACGCGCTTGATCAGGAAGGATATCTGGCGATCGTTGCGGCCTATGCGGCGACACATGATCTGGAGTTCGAACCGGGCGAGGCCATCGGTTGGGCTACACGTCGGGGCAGCCGCTCGGGCCGCGTCGCGTGGCAATATATCGTCGATCTAGCCGGTCGCGCTGGCAAGGCGTTGTAATCTCAAAACGGTGGGCCGGTGCCGAAGCACCGGCCCGGCAACATCAGTTGCTGTCCGAATCGTCGTTGTTGTCGTTGACGATGGCGATAACGCCGATCGCTGCAACGCCAGCTACGATCAGGAGGGCGAAGATGCCGCCGCCGCCTGCGAGCTCGTTCTTGCCGGACGTTGCCGAGCCAACACGTGCGTTCGCAACCGACAGGCTGGCAGGAGCAGCCGACGCTGCAACCGAGGTGGTCATCATTGCAACGGCAAGTGCGCCGCCAGTAAGGGCCTTGAGCTTCATATACATCTCCGCATTAAACAAACAGAACTGCCGCAACGCAGCAATCGCACCGTGGTTCCCGTATTGACCGAAGAGGGAAACGTCCAGCTAAATTTAGTTCAAGAAGTTCCCTCAACCATTTCTGCAAGCTCGAGCCAACGCAGCTCGGCGGCCTCCTTTTCGGCGCGGGCAGCATCCATCGCCTTGGTCAGCTTCGCGAACGTCGCATTGTCGCGCATGTAGAGGTCGGGCTTCGCCAGCTTGACCGCATCGGCTGCCATCTGCGCGTCGAGTTCCTCGATTCGCTTCGGCAGCATTTCATAGTCGCGCTGGTCCTTGTAGGTCAGCTTCGCGCGGGGGGGCAGCGACGGCGGGAGCCGTCGCCGAGACCTTCTTCGACGCACGTTTGCCGGTGGTCGTCGAGACTCGACGCTTTTCCCAGTCTTCGTAGCCGCCTGCGACGACATCCACGGTGCCTGAGCCATCGAGGCCGAGCGTGATCGTCACGGTCCGGTCGAGGAAGTCGCGGTCGTGGCTGACGATCAGCACGGTGCCGTCGTAATCGCCGATCACCTCCTGCAACAGGTCGAGCGTCTCGAGATCGAGATCGTTGGTCGGCTCGTCGAGCACCAGCAGGTTGGACGGCTTGGCGAACTCGCGCGCCAACAGGAGTCGCGAGCGTTCGCCACCCGACAGCGAGCCGATCTTCGCGTCGACCATGTTGGGGTCGAACAGGAAGTCCTTCAGGTAGCCGTGGATGTGCTTGCGCACGCCGAGCACATCGATCCATTCGCCGCCGTCGACGACGACTTCGCGGACCGTCTTCTCGGGTGCCATCAGGCTGCGCTGCTGGTCGATCACCACCGCATCCAGCGTCTGCGCCAGCTTGATCGAGCCGCTGTCGGGCTGGATCTCGCCGGTCAGCAGCTTGAGCAGGGTCGACTTGCCCGCGCCGTTGCGGCCGACGATTCCTATGCGGTCTCCTCTGGTCACACGTAGCGTCAGGTCGCCGATGATCGTGCGGTCGCCGTACACCTTGGTGACGTTCTTGGCGTCGATCACGACCTTCGACTTCGTGTCGTCGCTGGCGGTCGTCAGGTTGGCCGAGCCCTGCGGCCCAATCATGGAGGCGCGTTCGGCGCGCATCTCGTGCAGCTTGGTCAGACGGCCCTGGTTGCGCTTGCGCCGCCCGGTGACGCCGCGCAGCAGCCAATGCTCCTCGAGCTTGAGCCGCGCATCGAGCTTCTCGGCCTGGCGCTGTTCCTCGGCATAGACCTGCTCGGTCCACGCCTCGAACCCGCCAAAGCCGATCTCCGCACGCCGGATCGCACCACGATCGAGCCACAGCGTCTGCTTGGTGAGCCGCGTCAGGAAGGTACGGTCATGGCTGATCACGACGAACGCGCCGCGGAAACGCTTGAGCCAGTCCTCGATCCATTCGATCGCGCCGATGTCGAGATGGTTGGTCGGCTCGTCGAGCAGCAGCACGTCGGGGTCCTGCGACAGCGCGCGGACGATCGCCGCGCGACGTCGCTCGCCACCCGACGCAGATGCCGCCTCGCGCGACAGGTCGATGCCGAGCTGGTCGGCGATCGAATCCGCCTCGTAGTTCACCGGCGCATCGTCGCCCGCCATCACGTAATCGCGCAGTGTTGCGAAGCCGCGCAGATCGGGCTCCTGCTCGAGAATGACGACGCGGGTGCCGGGGACGATCGTCCTGCGTCCCTCGTCCGCCTGGACGCTGCCGCCGAGCAGCTTGAGCAAGGTCGTTTTGCCGGCGCCGTTGCGGCCGATCAGCGCGAGCCGGTCGCGCGGTCCGATATGGATGTCGAGATTGCGAAAGAGCCATCCCGAGCCCTGGACGAGTCCGAGGCCTTCGAATGCTAAGATTGGTGCTGCCATGTTCGCGCCACGTAGGGGTGCGAAGTGATGCAGGCAAGTTACACCGCGCCGGCTTCGTGCTGTCGGCGGCCTGTCGCGATCATTCACAGGCTGTTCAATGCGGAAGGCCTATGCCACCGCCATGAAGATGCTGCTTTTCCTTGCAACCCTGGCCGCTGCGCCGTTCCTGGTGGGTGCCGCCCCCATGCTGGCGGGCGAGCCCCCGCAGCGCCGCAGCGATCAGATGTCGGCGTTGCAGGCGCGCAAGACCGGAGCGCCGTCTTTGCGCGAGATCGAGTCCCGTGTGATCCCGACCATGCGGGGTGCGCAGTATCTCGGCTCCGACTATGATTCGGGCAGCGCCATTTACACGCTGAAATTCCTGCGCGATGGAACCGTCATCTGGGTCGACGTCGATGGCCGTAACGGCCAGATCGTCGGCCGCACGGGTCGCTGAACACTGTAATCGAGAGGATTGTCATGCGCGTTCTGATCGTCGAGGACGAGCCGAATCTCGGCCAGCAATTGAAGAATACCCTTGAGGGGGCCGGCTATGCGATCGATCTCGCGGTCGATGGCGAGGAGGGGCATTTCCTCGGCTCGACCGAGAATTACGACGCGGTCGTGCTCGACCTCGGCCTGCCCGAGATCGACGGGCTGACGGTGCTCGATCGCTGGCGCAAGGAGGGCAAGACGATGCCCGTGCTGGTGCTGACCGCGCGTGACAGCTGGTCGGACAAGGTCGCCGGCCTCGATGCGGGCGCGGACGATTACGTCGCCAAGCCGTTCCAGAGCGAGGAGCTGATCGCGCGTCTGCGTGCGTTGATCCGGCGTGCGTCGGGCAATGCCTCGTCCGAGCTTACCGCGGGCGATATCCGCCTCGACACGCGCAGCGGCAAGGTGACGCGCGCCGGTGAGCCGGTGAAGCTGACCGCGCAGGAATACAAGCTGCTGAGCTATCTGCTGCACCACAAGGGCAAGGTCGTCAGCCGCACCGAACTGATCGAGCATATCTACGACCAGGATTTCGATCGCGATTCGAACACGATCGAGGTGTTCGTGACGCGCATCCGCAAGAAGCTTGGCCAGGACGTGATCACGACGATCCGCGGGCTTGGCTACAGCCTCGAAGATCCGGACGCCTGATCGGCTGACGATGGACAGCGCGCCGGTCACAGACACGCCGATAGCGGACGGGCCGATCCGCGTGCCCGCCGCGGTCAAGGGATCGCTGTCGCGGCGGATGATCCTGATTGCGGCGGTGTGGATCGGCGTGCTGCTCAGCGGCGGCGGGTTCGCGCTCGACCGGGTGCTGTCGGCGGCGGTGACGCGTAATTTCGACGACCAGCTGGAATATGTGCTGCGGTCGCTGCTCAATTCGTCCGAGATCGGCCCTGACGGCGAAGTGATCTTCTCGCGCGAGGCTGCGGCCGACCAGCGGTTCGTCGAGCCGTATTCGGGGCTGTACTGGCAGGTGTCGGGCAAGGGGCGCGAGGATTTCCCGTCGCGTTCGCTCTGGGATCGCAGGCTCGCGTTCGGCGGGACGCATGACGACCGTAACGCGCATTTCTATGACAGCACGCAATTTCCGGACGAGAAGCTGCGCGTGGTCGAGCGGGACGCGGTGATCCCCGGGTCGAAGGTGCATTGGCGGTTCCAGGTGGCGCAGAGCCGCGACGGGCTCGATGCGCAGATCACGACGTTGCGGCGGACGCTGGTGCGGAGCTTCGCGCTGCTTGCGCTCGGGCTGATTGTGATGGCCGCACTACAGACGTTCTATGGGCTGTGGCCGCTGCGGCGGGTGCGCGAGGAGATCGCGCGGATGCGCGCGGGGCAGTCGAACCGCGTGTCGAGCGCGATGCCGGTCGAGGTCGCGCCGATGGTCGAGGAATTGAACGCGCTGATCGAGCATAACGAGCGGCAGGCGGAGGAGGCGCGGCGGCATGCCGGCAACCTCGCGCACGCGCTGAAGACGCCGCTGACGGTGATCATGAACGCGGCGACGGCGCAGTCGGACGATCTCGCCGACACGGTCATCCGGGAGGCGCGGACGATGCGGCGGCAGGTCGACCATCACCTCGCGCGGGCGCGGGCGGTCGGGCGGCGTGGGTCTGCGCATAGTCGTGCGGATGTGGCCGAGCCTGGAGTCGGTGGAGCGTGCGGTCGGCCGGCTGTACCGGCATGTGCGCATCGACGTGACCGGGCCTCGCGGGTTGCAGGTGCATGTCGAGCGGCAGGATCTCGACGAGATGCTCGGCAACCTGATCGAGAACGCCGCGAAATATGGTGGTGGCAGCGTGTTCGTGACGGTCGGTGCGCAGTCAGGGTTCGTCGAGTTCCTCGTGGAGGACGACGGGGTTGGCATTCCGGAAGAGGAGCGGGTGCGTATCTTCGATCGGGGTGTGCGGCTGGATACGGGCAAGCCGGGGACGGGGCTCGGGCTGGCGATCGTGCGGGACGTGGCGGAGATCTACGAGGGGGACGGTTGCGCTCGAGGAGAGCGAGGACCTTGGTGGGTTGCTGGTCCGGTTGCGGTTGCCCGCGGCTAACTGACGCCGTTTCGATCCTCCCCCGCAAGGGGGAGGTGGCGCGAAGCGACGGAGGGGGAGGACACGGAACACACCTTGTCCTCTGCCTCCCCCTCCGTCTGGCAAGGGCCAGCCACCTCCCCCTAGCGGGGGGAGGATCAGTGTCACATCACCCCCGCGAGCGCGCTTGCCGATACGTCCCCAGCACGCGCAGCCATTTCGAATGGAACCCCAGTTCCTCCAGCGCGTGGTCGAGGTTCGCGTCGCCCGGCTTCCCCACGACGTCCGCGTAGAATTCCGTCGCGGAGAAGCTGCCGTTGCGCTGGTAGCTTTCGAGCTTGGTGATGTTCACGCCGTTGGTCGCGAACCCGCCGACCGCCTTGTAGAGAGCGGCGGGGACGTTCCTGACCTCGAAGATCAGCGTCGTCATCCATTCGCCGCCGACCGGCTCCTGCGCCGCGGGCGGCTTGCCGCCGCGCGCGAGGACCACGAACCGCGTCGTGTTGTGGTCCGCATCGGCGATGTCGGTCGCGAGCAGATCGAGACCATATAGCGCGGCCGCGGCAGGCGGCGCGAGTGCGGCGATCGCCGGGTCGCCCAACTCCGCCACAACCGCGGCTGCACCGGCGGTGTCGGGATAGCTCACCGGCTCGATCCCGTGCGCCTTCAGCCAGTGCCGGCATTGCCCCAACGCCTGCGGATGGCTCATCGCCTTGCGGATGCCGTCGCGCGGGCCGCAGGCCATCAGCGCGTGGCGGATCGGCAGGAAATGCTCGCCGGTGATCACCAGTCCCGATTCGGGGAGCAGGAAGTGGATGTCCGCCACGCGGCCATGCAGTGAATTCTCGATCGGGATGATCGCGCAATCGGCGCGACCGTCCTTCACCGCGTCGATCGCGTCGGAGAAATCGAAACAGGGCAGGGGGCAGGCCGTCGGGGAACGCCTCGATCGCGGCGACATGGCTGTTCGCGCCCGGTGCACCCTGGAACGCGACGGCGCGCGCGGGCTCGGCGGCGGCGGCGTCGGTCATCCGCGCGACGATCGGGCGGGCGGGTGCGGCGAAGTTTTCCATGCGCCGAGCGCCTAAAGCGCGCTGCCTGCCTGTTCAAGCCGCGTAAAGCGCCGCCGTCCGCCATACACCCGCCCTTCAAGCGCGGCTTGCGGTGCGCGCCCGCGTTTTCTATGGCTGTCCCAAACAGAACAGGGCGGATGCACAAGATGGACAATCGGACCAATACGATCGCCGGCTGGGTGCTCGCAGGCTGTGGTGCGGCGCTCGGGTTGTCGATCGTCGGCGGGATGATGTTCCACGGCGAGCGCCCCGAGAAGATGGGCTATGCGATCGAGGGCGTCGTCGCCGAGGGCGGCGAGGGTGCCGCCGCCGAAGTGCCGATCGCCTCGTTGCTGCCGACCGCCGACGCCGCCAAGGGCGCCGAAGTGTTCAAGAAGTGCGCCGCCTGCCACACCATCAACCAGGGCGGCGCGAACGGTGTCGGCCCGAACCTGTACGGCACGGTCGGCGAGGAGATCGCCAAGGGCAAGGCCGGGTACGCCTTCTCGTCGGCGCTGGCCGGGATCGGCGGCAAGTGGGACTTCGACAAGCTGAACGCGTGGCTGACCTCGCCGCGCAAGTTCGCGCCGGGGACGAAGATGACGTTTGCGGGGCTCGGCAATGCGCAGGACCGGGCGAACGTGATCCTGTATCTGAACCAGCAGGGTTCGAACCTGCCGTTGCCGGCGGCGCCCGCGGCTGGCGCTGCGCCAGCGGCTAAGGATGCTGCGGCGAAGGATCAGCCGGCGACGGCGAATGCGGCGGAGGCTGCGGCTACCAAGGGCGCGCCGACTGCGGACATCGCGAATACCGGGACGCCCGCGTCGGGTGCGCCGTCGGTGGATCCGGAAGCGGCCCGCAAGGGCGCTCGCTCGGAGAAGTAGGGCGACCAACTCCCTCTCCCCTTAGGGGAGAGGGTCGGGGTGAGGGGCTGCCAAGCAGTGCAGCGCCCGGAACAGCCCCTCACCCCAGCCCTCTCCCCGGAAGGGGGAGAGGGAGCAGAAGGTTCAGCCTTCAGCCGCTTCCCTTCTCCGCCCGCTCACGATAGAACGACTGCACCGCGTCCCAGGCCTCGTCGGCGGTCTCGACGTAGCGGAAGATCCCGAGGTCCTTCTCGCTCACGACGCCTTCCTCGACCAGCGCGTCGAAGTTCACGACCCGCTCCCAGAATTGACGCCCGAACAACAACACGGGGATCGGCTGGATCTTGCCCGTCTGGATCAGCGTCAGCAGCTCGAACAGCTCGTCGAACGTCCCGAACCCACCCGGAAACGCCGCGAGCGCGCGGGCGTGCAGGAGGAAGTGCATTTTCCGCAGCGCGAAATAGTGGAACTGCACCGACAGCGACGGGGTGACGTACGGGTTCGGCGCCTGCTCGTGCGGCAGGACGATGTTAAGCCCGATCGACTCGGCGCCGACATCGTCAGCACCGCGATTGGCGGCTTCCATGATCGACGGACCGCCGCCCGAACACACCACGAACTGCCGCCAGCCACGCTCGTCGCGCGGCAGCACGCTGACCTTGGCCGCCAGCTCACGCGCGACGTCGTAATATTTCGACTTCTCGACCAGCCGCTCGGCGATCTTCTTCGACTTCTCGTCGGTGGCGAGCTTCAGCAACGCCTGCGCCTTCGACGGCTCGGGAATGCGCGCGGAGCCGTAGAATACGAAGGTCGAACCGATCTTCGCCTCGTCGAGGACGAGTTCGGTCTTCAGCAGTTCGAGCTGGAACCGCACCGGCCGCAGGTCTTCGCGCAACAGGAAGTCCATGTCCTGAAAGGCGAGTCGGTAATGCGGGTGCTGCGTCTGGGGTGTGGAAACGGAGTCGCGGGCGGACTCGGCATCCTGGCTGGCGTTCGGAAAAACGCGCGATGGTACTCGTGTATCGGTCATTCGGGCGCGATTAGAGGAAACGCGAGGGGGAGGGCTAGAGCGGTGCGCTAGCGGCAGAAATTGGCGCGGTCGTCTTCGAGATGGAGGTGGTTGCGGTGCGCGGCGTTGTAGTCGGGGCTGAGCACCGTGCCGAACCGCTTGCACGCCGACGCGCGGATCGTCTGGAGGAATTGCCGGACCTGCGGATCGGGCGAGTTCCAGTCGTTGAGCACGGTTATTCGCCGCCCGTCCTTCAGCACGAACCCGCCGACATCGATCGCGTTGGCGATCGCGTGGCCCGAGCGGCGGCCGGTGTTGCCTGCGGAGCCGACGACGTTGCGGCATGCGTAACTCCCCATGCTGTCGATCCGCGCGAGTTCGCTGCCGAGCATCTGGTACGCCGCCGGTGCGACCGCGTTGCGCGTCCAGCCGATGAACGCGCGCGCCGCGCCGCAACGGACTGCGGTGAGGTTGGCGACGGGTACGCCGATGTCGACGAGCTTGACGGTGCCGGCGAGGCCGCAGCCCGGGCCGGTCTCACGGTCGGGCAGGACCTGGAACGAGACGTGGAGTTCGCGCAGGTCGGCGAGGCACTGCGCGGTTTCGCGGTTGCTGGGGATGGAGAGGTTGGGGCGGGTCTTGGTCGGTGCCGTGGGGCGATCTGCGCGTCCGCAGCCGGCTAAAGTCAGTGCGAGAGTCGCTACTACCACCCACTCCGTCATGCCGGGCCTGTTCCGGCATCCACTCATCGTCTTGTCCCCCATGCCTAAGGCCGTGCGGCACGGTGAAGCCCGGGACAAGCCCGGGGTGACGGAGCGAGTTTGGCGCACGGTGGGGCGAGTCCCGCCGCCGCGCGCTTGCAATCGAACGCGGTTGACACCCCCTGCGAACGCCGCTAGGGCCGGCGACGGGCCACGCGGTCCCAACGCCGCGCGTGCTCTCTGTGAGGAGAGATACATGACTGATACGACCTACGCACCCGCTACACATGCGCCTGCTTTGCCTGCTACGAAGCCGGCACGTCCCTTTTTCAGCTCCGGTCCCTGCGCGAAACCTCCGGGTTGGTCCGCGGACAAGCTCGCCACCGATTCGCTCGGTCGCTCGCATCGCTCGAAGATCGGCAAGACCCGTCTCCAGTACAGCATCGACCTGATGCGCGACCTGCTGAAGCTTCCCGATACGCACCGCATCGGCATCGTCCCCGGCTCCGACACCGGCGCGTACGAGATGGCGATGTGGACGATGCTCGGCGCCAAGCCCGTCACCGCGCTGGCGTGGGAAAGCTTCGGCGAAGGCTGGGTCACGGACGCGGTCAAGCAGCTCAAGATCGACCCCACGGTGGTGCGCGCCGATTACGGCCAGCTGCCCGACCTGAACGCGGTCGATTGGTCGAACGACGTGCTGTTCACCTGGAACGGCACCACCAGCGGCGTGCGCGTCCCTAACGCGGACTGGATCCCCGACGACCGCGAGGGTCTCTCGTTCGCCGATGCGACGTCGGGCGTGTTCGCCTACGATATCGACTGGACGAAGATCGATGTAGCCACCTTCTCGTGGCAGAAGGTGCTCGGCGGGGAGGGCGCGCACGGCGTGCTGATCCTCGGGCCGCGCGCGGTCGAGCGTCTCGAAACGTACACCCCTGCATGGCCGCTGCCGAAGGTGTTCCGCCTCGTCTCGAAGGGCAAGCTCACCGAGGGCGTGTTCAAGGGCGAGACGATCAACACACCGTCGATGCTGGCCGTCGAAGACGCGATCTTCAGCCTCGAATGGGCAAAGTCGCTTGGCGAAGATGGGCTGATCAAGCGGTCGGATGCGAATGCGGCGGCTTTGGACAAGATCGTCGCGGAGCGTGACTGGCTCGGTCATCTGGCGGCCGATCCGGCAACGCGGTCGAAGACCAGCGTGTGCCTGACGGTCGAGGGTGCAGACGAAGCGCTGATCAAGGCGATGGCCTCGGCGCTGGAGAAAGCGGGCGCGGCCTACGACGTCGCCGGGTACCGCGACGCGCCTGCGGGCCTGCGTATCTGGTGCGGCGCGACCGTCGACACCGCCGATATCGAGGCGCTCGGCCCTTGGCTCGACTGGGCCTACGCGACCGCCAAGGCGGCCTAACCAGCTACCGCGTCTTTTACGTCCTCCTTCCAACAATCACCCCCATTCCGTCATCCCGGCGCACGCCGGGACCCATGGACACGGAGCATTCGCTCATGAAGCGAACCGCTACCGTGGGTCTCGGCTTCCGCCGGGATGACGGGGGAGTTGGAATAGGGACGCGCCCCAATTCACCGAATTCCCAGGAGCAATCCCATGCCAAAAGTCCTCATTTCCGACAAAATGGATCCACGTGCCGCCCAGATCTTCCGTGAGCGCGGCGTCGAGGTCGACGAGATCACCGGCAAAACGCCCGCCGAACTGATGGCGATGATCGGCGAGTATGACGGCCTCGCGATCCGCAGCTCGACCAAGGTCACCAAGGAAATCCTCGAGCACGCGACCAACCTGAAGGTCGTCGGCCGCGCAGGCATCGGCGTCGATAACGTCGACATCCCCGCCGCGTCGGCGAAGGGCGTCGTCGTGATGAACACGCCGTTCGGCAACTCGATCACCACCGCCGAGCATGCGATCGCGCTGATGTTCGCGCTCGCCCGCCAACTGCCGGAGGCCGATGCCTCGACCCAGGCCGGCAAGTGGGAGAAGAACCGCTTCATGGGCGTCGAGCTGACGTCGAAGACGCTCGGGCTGATCGGTGCGGGCAATATCGGCTCGATCGTCGCCGACCGTGCCCGTGGCCTCAAGATGAAGGTCGTCGCGTTCGATCCGTTCCTGACGCCCGAGCGCGCGATCGAGATCGGCGTCGAGAAGGTCACGCTCGACGAACTGCTCGCGCGTGCCGACTTCATCACGCTGCACACGCCGCTGACCGACCAGACGCGCAACATCCTCTCGGCCGACGCGCTCGCCAAGACCAAGAAAGGCGTCCGCATCATCAACTGCGCGCGCGGTGGCCTGATCGACGAGGTCGCGCTGAAGGCGGCGCTCGATTCGGGCCAGGTCGGCGGTGCCGCGCTCGACGTGTTCGTCGAGGAGCCCGCCAAGGCGTCGCCGTTGTTCAACACGCCGAACTTCGTCAGCACGCCGCATCTCGGCGCGTCGACCACCGAAGCTCAGGTCAACGTCGCGATCCAGGTCGCCGAGCAGATGGCCGATTTCTTGATGTCGGGTGGCGTCACCAACGCGCTCAACATGCCGTCGCTGTCGGCGGAGGAGGCGCCCAAGCTGAAGCCGTACATGGCGCTGGCGGAGAAGCTCGGGTCGCTGGTCGGGCAGTTGACGACCGGCGCTGTGTCGCGGATTTCGGTGCATACCGAGGGTGCGGCGGCGGATCTGAATGCGAAGCCGATCGTGAGTGCGGTGCTGGCCGGGTATCTCCAGACGCAGACCGCGACCGTCAACATGGTTAACGCGCCGGTGCTGGCGCGTGAGCGTGGTCTCGAAGTTCGCGAAGTGCGTACCGAGCGTGAGGCGGATTACCACACGCTGCTGCGCGTCGCGGTGAAGACCGAGGATGGCGAGCGGTCGGTGGCGGGTACGCTGTTCGGTGATTCGGCGCCGCGTCTGGTGGAACTGCTGGGGATCAAGATCGAGGCCGATCTGGCGGGGCCGATGCTGTATGTCGTCAACGAGGATGCGCCGGGGTTCATCGGGCGTCTTGGGACTGCGCTGGGCGAGGCTGGGGTGAATATCGGGACGTTCCACCTCGGGCGTCGGTCAGCAGGCGGCGAGGCGGTGTTGCTGCTGTCGGTTGATGAGGCGGTGACGCCCGACCTGCTGACCAAGGTCCGCGCGCTCCCCGGCGTGAAGACCGCAATGGGCCTCAACTTCTAAGCCTGCTACGCTCTTCTAAAGCCCTCTCCCCTCCGGGGGAGAGGGTTGGGTGAGGGGCAGTTGGAGAGGGCAGCGCTCGCGGCGCCCCTCACCCCGACCCCCTCCCCGGAAGGGGGAGAGGGAGCAGTGAAGGTCGACGACCTACTTCTCGATCGCGCCAAGCGGATGCGGCGCGAGCCCACCCCGGCAGAGGCGAAACTCTGGCGCCACCTCCGCGACCGGCAGATGGGTAACACCAAATTCACTCGCCAGTTCGTCATCGGCCCCTACATCGCCGACTACTGCGCCCGCGACGCGAAACTCGTCATCGAGGTTGACGGCGATACACATAGTGACCAAGCGCGCGACGCAAGCCGAACGGATTGGCTCCAAAGACAGGGATATCGCGTGATACGGTTCAGCAACGCCGACATCATGTCCGAGATGGACGGGGTCTGGCAGGTCATATCGGCAGCCCTCACGGCGGAGTCCGCACGATGACCGCACTTCTCCCCGAAGGTTTCCGAGATCGCCTCCCCCCCGTTCGCCGATTCGGTAGCGGCGCTGGAAGCGCGCGTGCTCGAAGCTGCTCGCCTGAACGGTTACGAACGTGTCGACCCGCCGCTCGCCGAATTCGCCGATGGTCTGGAGATGCGGCTGAAGGCCGGCGGGCTGCACGACGCGGTGCGCTTCGTCGACCCCGTGTCGCAGCGCACACTCGCGATCCGGCCCGACATTACCGCACAGGTCGCGCGGATCGCCGCCACTCGGATGGGGCATCACCCTCGGCCGGTCCGGCTGAGCTATGCTGGCTCCGTGCTTAAACTGCGCGCGTCGCAGCTCGCCCCCGCGCGCGAGACCCGGCAGATTGGGTGTGAGTTGATCGGGCTCGACTCGGTTGCCGCGGCGCAGGAACTGGTCGCGGTTGCAGTCGACATGATCGCGGCCGCCGACGTTACCGGTGCGTCGATCGACTTCACGCTGCCCGATCTGGTGCCGACGCTGGCCGCCGGACCTCTCCCCGTCGCGGATGATCTGATCGCCACCTTGCGCGATCGGCTCGACGCGAAGGACGCCGGTGCCGTCGCGGCGCTCGCCCCCGCCTATCTTCCGTTGATTGAAGCCGCCGGCCCGTTCGACCAAGCGATGGACCGCCTCCGCGCCTTCGACACCACCGGTGCACTCGCCTCCCGCCTCGACGGCCTCGCCCGCATCGCCGAAGCACTCGACGGCCGCGTCGCGCTCACGCTCGACCCGACCGAGCGGCACGGGTTCGAATACCAGAGCTGGCTCGGCTTCTCGCTCTTCGCCGCCGGCAGCGCACGCGAAGTCGGACGCGGTGGCACCTACACCATCGTTCACGAAACCGGCGCCGAGGAAGCGGCCACCGGCTTCTCGCTGTTCGCCGACGCCTTGGTCGAGCGTGTCGCCACCGTCGACCGCCGCCGCCTCTTCCTCCCGTTCGGTACCCCTGCCAGCGAAGGCGCCGCCATGCGCGCGCAGGGCTGGGTCACGGTCGCCGCACTGGACGCTGGCGACACCCCCGAAGCTCAAGTCTGCACGCATCTATGGGTGGCGGGCGAGCCCCGCGCGCTGTAGGCGCTGCGCGTAATCCTCAGGAGATAGAGTTTGGCCAACGTAGCAGTCATCGGCGCGCAATGGGGCGACGAAGGCAAGGGCAAGATCGTCGACTGGCTCGCCGAGCGTGCCGACATGGTCGTGCGGTTCCAGGGCGGCCACAATGCCGGCCACACGCTGGTCGTCGGCGACAACGTGTACAAATTGTCGCTGCTGCCGTCGGGCATCGTCCGCGGTACGCCGTCGTTCATCGGCAACGGCGGTGGTGCTCGATCCCTGGGCGCTGAAGGACGAGATCGCCCGGCTTGGCGCGCAGGGCGTCGTCGCGACCCCGGAGACGCTGCGGATCGCCGACACCTGTGCGCTGATCCTGCCATTCCACCGCGATCTCGATGGTCTGCGCGAGGATGCGAGCGGTGCCGGCAAGATCGGCACCACGCGTCGCGGGATCGGGCCTGCGTATGAGGACAAGGTCGGCCGCCGTGCGATCCGCGTCTGCGATCTCGCGCATCTCGACGATCTCGGGCCGCAGCTCGATCGCCTTACCGCGCATCACGACGCACTCCGCGCAGGCTTCGGCGAGCCGCCGATCGACCGCGCCCGCCTGATCGCGGAACTGCGCGAGATCGCCGGCTTCGTCCTCCCGTTCTCCAAGCCCGTCTGGCGCGACCTCAACGCCGCGCGCTCCGCCGGCAAGCGGATCCTGTTCGAGGGCGCGCAGGGCGTGCTGCTCGACGTCGACCACGGCACCTATCCGTTCGTTACCTCGTCGAATACGATCGCGGGCGCAGCGGCTGGCGGTTCTGGCCTCGGGCCATCGGCGGTCGGCTTCGTGCTCGGGATCGCCAAGGCTTACACGACGCGCGTCGGTTCGGGACCTTTCCCGACCGAGCTCGAGAACGAGACCGGCGAGCGCCTCGGCGTCCGCGGGCATGAGTTCGGAACGGTCACCGGGCGTAAGCGCCGCTGCGGCTGGTTCGACGCGGTGCTGGTGCGGCAGGCGGCGGCGGTCGGTGGCATCACCGGGATCGCGCTGACGAAGATCGACGTGCTCGACGGGTTCGAGACCGTATCGATCTGCACCAGCTACAAGCTGCGCGGCGAGACGCTCGATTACTTCCCGGCGCATGCGGCGGACCAGGCGCTGGTCGAGCCGATCTACGAGACGATGGAAGGCTGGCAGGAGACGACCGCCGGTGCGCGCAGCTGGGCCGATCTTCCCGCGCAGGCGATCAAGTATATCCGCCGGATCGAGGAGCTGATCCGCTGCCCGGTGACGTTGGTGTCGACCAGCCCACAGCGTGCTGACACGATCCTCGTCCGCGATCCATTCTCGGACTGAGCGGACACTAAAAAGCCGGGCGATCGCTCGCCCGGCTTTTCATTTACCGTGGTGGTGATGGATTAGCGCGGCGTCGTCGTGCCGGTCGTCCCGCCCGTGGTCGAACCCATCGTGCCGGTGGTCGTGCCACCCATCGTGCCCGTGGTGCCCATGGTTCCGGTCGAGCCGCCCATCGTGCCTGTGGTACCCATCGTACCAGTCGTGCCGCCCATGGTGTCGGCGCCCATCGTGCTACCGGTCGTACCCGACATCGTGCTGCCCGTCGTGCCGGTGCCGCTCATGGTGCCCGACGTCGTGCCACGCGTACGGCTGCGTGCCTTGGTGCCACGCTGCGTGCGCGTGGTGGTCGAACGGGTGCTGGTTGAGGGGTTGGCTTGGTCCATCGTGCCGGTCGACATGCCGCCGGTCGTGCTGCCTGCGGTCGAACCGCCCATGGTGCTGCCGCTCATCGTGCCACCCGTGGTGCCACCCATCGAGCCGCCGGTGCCCGTCTGTGCCATTGCCACGCCCGGAATGATCAACGCTGCCGCTGCGATCGAAGTCAGAATACGCATTTCGCTCTCCTATGTTATTGAAGGGCAAGCGCTTAAGTCCGGCTTATGTTCCAGCGTCAGCCGCACTGGCCTCGATGCAGCAGTGCCTGGTCGGCCAGCACGAGAGCGACCATCGCCTCGACCACGGGGACTCCGCGGATGCCGACGCATGGGTCGTGACGCCCTTTGGTGGCGATCGTCGCGGCTTCGCCGGTTGGGCTGATCGTCTCGACCGGGGTGAGGATCGAACTGGTCGGCTTGAACGCAACGCGGAGGCGGATCGGCTGACCGGTCGCGATGCCTCCAGCGATGCCGCCGGCATGGTTGGCGAGAAATTCGGGGCCATCGACGCCCGGCCGCATCGGATCGGCATTGGCCTCACCCGACAGCGCGGCCGCAGCGAACCCGTCGCCGATCTCGATCCCCTTGACCGCGTTGATGCTCATGCATGCAGACGCGAGTTCGGAATCGAGCTTGGCGTAGAGCGGCGCCCCCCAGCCTGCGGGGACGCCAGTCGCCTCGCACGCGATCACCGCACCCGAGCGACGAGCCTGATTTGCGAGCAGCGTCGACGAGCGCTTCCCAGCGGAGCGCTGCCTCGGCGTCGGGGCAGAAGAACGGGTTCTGGTCGATCTGCGCGTCGTCGAAGTTCGCCGGATCGATCGCATCGCCACCGATCGCCTCGACCCAGGCGCGGACGCGGACCTGCGGCACGACGAGCCGCGCGACCGCACCGGCCGCGACCCGCGCTGCCGTCTCCCGAGCGGACGAGCGCCCGCCACCCCGGAAATCGCGGAACCCGTATTTGGCGTCATAGGCATAGTCGGCGTGGCCGGGGCGATAGGCCTTGGCGACGTCCGAATAGTCCTTCGAACGCTGGTCGACATTCTCGATCATCAGGCTGATCGGCGTGCCGGTGGTGCGCCCCTCGAACACGCCCGAGAGAATACGGACCGTATCCGGCTCGCGCCGCTGCGTCGTGAAGCGCGAGGTGCCGGGGCGGCGCTTGTCGAGCCAAGGCTGAATGTCGGCCTCGGTCAGCGGGATGCCGGGAGGGCACCCGTCGACGATCGCACCCAGTGCAGGCCCATGAGACTCGCCCCAGGTGGTGAAGCGGAACAGCCGTCCGAACGTATTGAAGCTCATGCGGCGTTGCGGTTCGTACGTGTCATGTCGCCGCGGCCGGCGATTAGTCCCTGGACCGAGATGTCCTCGTCGAGCTCGTCCCAGTGCAAGCCGCTCGGACTGATCCAGACTTTGCCCCGATCGGCGGGTGAGCCGTGCAGCAATCGTGGATACCAGGCGAGCGGAACACCCAGGGTGCGGCCATCGTCGAGCCGGACCCACATCTGGTCCTCGTCGAATTCAACGCTCGTCGGGCGTACCGAAATGCTCATGCCATGCGCTCACGATCTCTGGCCTGCGAAGGCTTATCTGCTCGGTGAGCCATCGCAGGGTGCGTGCATCCAGTCCACGGTTATCGGCCATCGCCACTTCGGGATAAAGCCAAAACTTCGCATCACCCTCATCGCGCTTTGCGACGTGCACATGCATAGGCTCGCGCGGATCGCCTTCGCTGGAGTAGAAATGGAAGCGAAACCCGCGATCGGAGAAGATCACGGGCATCGCTGAACTCTATACCAAAGCGATATCGGGCGCGTCTTCGGCCTTCATGCCGATCACGTTGTAACCCGCGTCGACATGGTGAGTCTCACCGGTCACGCCCGAAGCCAGGTCGCTCAGCAGGTACAGCCCCGCGCCGCCGACGTCGTCGATCGTCACGTTGCGCTTGAGCGGCGAGTTCAGCTCGTTCCACTTCAGGATCAGGCGGAAATCGCCGATCCCGCTCGCTGCCAGGGTCTTGATCGGCCCCGCCGAGATCGCATTCACGCGAATATTGTCGCGGCCCAGATCGACCGCGAGATACTGAACGCTTGTCTCCAGCGCCGCCTTCGCGACCCCCATCACGTTGTAATGCGGGATGACCTTCTCCGCGCCGTAATAGCTGAGCGTCAGCATCGCGCCGCCCTCGGTCATCATCCTGGCCGCGCGCTGCGCCACCGCGACGAACGAATAGACCGAGATGTTCATCGTCATCAGGAAATTGTCGAGGCTGGTGTCGACGAACCGGCCGCGCAACTCGTTCTTGTCCGAAAAGCCGATCGCGTGGACGACGAAGTCGATCGTCGGCCACTCCTCGGCCAGCTTGTCGAAGGTCGCATCGAGCGCGCCCATGTCCGACACGTCGCAATCGAAGAGCCGCGCCACGCCCAATTGCTCGGCGAGCGGGCGCACGCGTTTCTCCATTGTCTCGCCCTGATAGCTGAACGCGAGCTCAGCGCCCGCCTCGGACAGCTTCTTGGCGATCCCCCAAGCCAGCGACTTGTCGTTCGCCAAGCCCATGATCAGCCCACGCTTGCCCGCCATCAAACCGTTCACGCCGTCCCCGCCTATACCTGCATATCCGTAGCAGGCTGCTCTAGCGTTGTTTCGGGTGGTTCCGCCAGTGCCGCGTTGAGATGCGCACCGAATACGAGACCGAGCCCGATGACATAGAAAAATAACAGCATGATGACGACGCCCGCCAGGCTGCCATAGGTGAGGTCGTACCCACCGAGACGCGACAGGATCACCGGCAGCAACGCGGTTGCGCTGACCCACCAGGCGGTGGTGAACAGCGCCCCCGGCCATTTGCGGCATTTCGAATAGCGATAGCGCGACGGCGTCACCGAGTAGAACAGCAGGTACAGCGCGCCGAACATGAGCAATCCGGGGGATCAGCCGCGACAGCCCGACCCAGCCGGCGGCGTCCTGCGCGAAGGGGACGAGGCGATAGATGAACTGCTCGGCCGCGGTCAGGATACCCTGGACGAGGAACGACAACAGCGCGATGATCACCGAACAGACGATCACGAACGACGAACCGAGCCGCGATTTCCAGAACGGCGCGGTCGCCTTGATCCCATATGCGCGGTGGAAGATGTCGCGGATCGTCTCGACGAAGCTGCCGACCGTCCACAGCCCGACCAGCGCGCCGAGCCATAACAGCGACCCGGTCCGCGCGGCGAGCACGTCGGCGATCGGCTTGCGCAACAGGTCGCCGACATTGGGCGGCAGGACGTTGAGGAACGACTCGACCGCGCGCACCGTCTCGACGCTCTGGCCGAAGATCGACAGGATCGCGGCGGCTACGATGAAGAACGGAAACACCGTCATCAACGCGAGATAGGCGAGGTTCCCCGCGTGGATGAAGCCATCGTTGAACACGCCGACGGCTGCCCGCTTGACGATTTCGAACGCGTAGCTACCTGGCCTGACCTTCGCCATGCCACGAGTGAGACGGGCGCGCGTCGCACCATGATCGTGCGCGCGCGCTTCGGGCGTTAGGGTATTATCATTCACAAGGCGTTCAGACGCCCATGGCCCCTCGAGGGTTCCCCGCTTCGCGCCCATCCCAGCTTTCGATGAACGCGGTCAGCGCCGCATCGCTGGCGGGAATGTCGATCATTAGCGTGACCAACTGGTCGCCCCGCGTGCCGCCCTTCTTGTGGAAACCCTTGCCCTTGAGGCGCAGCGTCTTGCCCGAGGTCGTGCCCTTGGGGATCGTCAGCATGACCGGCTTGTCGACCGTCGGTGCCTTGACCGAGCCGCCCAGCACCGCCTCGGCAAGCGTGATCGGCAGGTCGAGGCGGACGTCGTCGCCGTCGCGCGTGAAGAACTTGTGCGGCTGGACCTCGATAGTGAGGATCGCATCGCCCGCGCCGCCCGGACCCTGCTCGCCCTTGCCGGCCAGCTTCATCTGCGTGCCGCTCTCGACCCCGGCGGGGAGCTTGAGGTCAAGCGTCTTGCCGTCCGCCAGCGTCACGCGCTGCGGCTCCAGCGTTGCCGCCTCGACGAACGGCACCTGTAGGCGATACGCGGCATTCTCGCCCTTGGGCTGCGGGCGCCGACCGAAGCCGCCGGAGAATCCGCCGCCGCCGCCACGCTGCGCGCCGCCGAACAAGCCTTCGAAGATGTCGCTCATGTCGGCACCGCCGGCGCCGGTCTCATAGCCCTCGCTGCGGAAGCCGCCGCCGGGTTGCGGTCGCCCGCCGCCACCGCCGCCGAACCCGAACGGCGACGCGGGATTGCCGTCGCCGTCGATCTCGCCGCGATCGAACCGGGCGCGCTTGTCCTTGTCGTTCAGCAGGTCGTACGCGTTGGTGACCGTGCTGAACCGCTCCGACGCCTTCGGATTGTCCTTGTTGCGATCGGGATGAAGCTCCTTCGCGAGCTTGCGGTACGCCTTCTTGATGTCGGCTTCGGTCGCGTCGCGCGCTACACCCAGAGTCTTGTACGGATCGGCCACTTACGTCCCCATTATACCTTGCGAGTCTATGTGGGGCGGTGCGCCGCGCAACGCAATTGCGCGCGGGGTGTTTGGTTGCACGAGAGGAACGATCATGACCGACAAACAACCGATGCAGGGTGTGCCGAAGAACGACGATGGCGCGAAAGAAAAGGACGGCGTGAACGACGCGCCGGCCAAGGACAAGGGCGGCGAGAGTGGCGGCGGCTCGTATCCGAACCCGCACGACGAGAAGTAAGACCGCTACACTCCAGACCCAGCGTGTTCTCCCGCGAAAGCGGGAGCCCAGGGTAACAATGGATCACGTTCGTGGCCCTGGACTCCCGCCTTCGCGGGAGAGCAGATTCCGGAATTTTACGCCTGAACAGTCTCATCCAACGGCGCGACATCGACACTAACATCCATGTTCTGCGCCCCCGACCCGAGCACCACCCCATCCACCGGCGCGATCTCGGCATAGTCCCGCCCGACCGCCATCACGATGTGATCGCTCGCCATCCAGATCCCGTTGGTCGGATCGACTCCGACCCAACCGCGCACCGGCCCGCACCACAGCAACACCCAAGCATGCGTCGCATCCGCCCCGACCAGCCGCGGCTGACCCTCGGGCGGGATCGTCCGAATATATCCCGACGCATACGCGGCGGGCAGGCCAGCCGCGCGCAAGCCCGTGATCATGATCTGCGCGAAATCCTGACACACGCCCTTGCGCTGGAGGAACGCCTCGTGCGGCGGCGTATCGACCAACGTCGCGTCCGCATCAAATTCGAACTCTACCTGGATCCGGCGCGCGAGCGCGATCCCGGCCTCCAGCGCGCCGCGCGAAGGGTCGAGATCGACCGCGCAATAGTCGGCGATCGCTTGGTCGAGCGGGATAAGCGACGAAGGATAGATGTAGTTCGCGGGGCTAGCTGCGGAGAGATCGGTGCTGGCCCGCGCCATCGTCGCGATTTCGCCCAGCGTCGGATCGCTCGCATCGGGCACGGGCACGAGGCGGTCCACCGTCATCCGCGACCGGCTCTCGATCGTTAGGTGGCGAACCGGGCTGTCGACGACCAATCGCGTGACGTTGGCGAGCCCCGCCTCAGCCCGCGCGGCACTGGTGCGGCCGGCGGGGTGCACCGACAACGCATAGGAATCGAGGTGCTGTCCTGGCCAGTCGATCGGCTTCAACCGCAGATTGCACCGTGCGAACTTGACGCTCGCGCCGTAATCGAACGTCGTGACGTGGCGGATATCGTAGATCATGAAAATCCTCCCCGGCACGGGGAGGGGGGACCGCCAGCTTGCTGGTGGTGGAGGGGGGGCGCCACGAACGGTGCGCTGGTGGAGAGCCCCCTCCACCATGCGCTGCATGGTCCCCCTCCCCGTACCGGGGAGGATTTGCACGTCTATCCTCACGCCAACGTCAGCCCACTAGTCCGCAACGGCTCCGCTCCCTGCAGGAAATACCGCCGCGCCAGCGCATCCGACACCGCCCCGAGCCGCCGCTCGATATCCCCCAGCGTTTCCGCATTCAGCTCCGCCGCGGTCGCGGTCATCACGATCGCCTGCAACCCGGTCGCTTGAGACTGTTGCGGCTCCGCCATCTCGTCGTCGCTCAGCACCGGCAACTCCGCCAACCGCGCCGCAATCCGCTCTGCCGAAAACGCCAACGAGCGCGGATTGCCCGGATCGAGCGCGACCAAGTCCATCACCGGCACGCGCGCGATTCCGGTCGGATAGCGCTGCCGATAACTGATCTGGCTATCGGCAAGGTCGAGCAGCACCGACAGATCGTCCGGCGACGCGCCCGGCATCCCGAACAACCGGATCGCCCGCGCCATCGCCATCGCCCGCTCGATCCGCCGCCCGAGATCGTGGAACCGCCACGCCGCCGTCCGCCCCATATGCTCCGCCGACAGCCCCGCGATCGCAGCGTAGCGTCGTTGCAGCGACCCGGCCCGCTCCAGCATTCCGCGATGCGTAGGGAAGGGCGCCTCGAGCAACCGCACCATGTCCGCCGACAACCGATCGCGCGAGCCTTCGCCGATCTCGCGCGCATGGCGGTTGAGCGTCAGGATCGACTGCCAGCGCTCGTCCTCCATCGCGGTGCGGGCGAGCGCGGTCAGGTCGGCTCGCCGCAGCGATGGCGGGTGCGGCGCGCTGCCCGCCCCGACGATCAGCCCGACCAGCTTGCCGACCGTGGTTGGCGACAAGACTGCACCGCCGTCGACGTCGATCGAATTGCCGAGCATCACGCGGATCGCGCCGAGCAGAGCCTCACCGCGCTCAAGATAACGCCCCAGCCAGTAGAAATTGTCCGCCACCCGGCTCGGCAACGTCCCCGGATTGCGCCGCACCTGAAGCGAGTCCGCGGCGGTCAGCAACGACACGGGCGCGACCGGCTCGGCACCATAGATGCAGACGTCGGCGGACCAGATGCCTTCGCCCATCACCGCCGCCCGCGCGTCGGGATGCTCGCCGATCCGCGCGAACCCACCCGGGAGGACGGTCCATTCGCCGTCACCACCGCGCGCCGCGAAGACACGCAGGGTGAAGGGGCGGGGACCAGCGCATCGCCGACCACGACCGGCATCGTCGAGAGCTGGACTAGTTCCTGTCCGACATAATCTTGCGGCCTGCGCGCCATATCGGCGAGCAGACGCGTCCGGTCTTCGCCGGTAATGTCGGTGCCCGTGACCGGGCCGCCGGTCATGCCGAGAGGCCGCGCATGGAACGCCGGACCGATCAGCAGGCGGTCGAAATTGGCTTCGACCTGCGCCCGCGCGCCGTCTTGCCCACACCACCACGTCGCGATGTTGGGGAGGAGCAGGTCTTCGCCGAGCAGCGATTTCGCCAGCTGCGGCAGGAACGCCGAGAATGCCGGCGCCTCCAGCACGGCCGAGCCCGGCGCATTCGAGAGCACGACGTTGCCGGCGGCGTACGCGTCGATCAGCCCGGGCACGCCGATCTGCGAATGCGTGTCGAACGCCAGCGGATCGAGCAGCCGCGGGTCGAGCCGCCGCCACAGCGCATCGATCCGCTTGAGCCCACCAATCGTGCGGACATACACCTTGTCCTCGAGCGCGGCGAGATCGGCGCCCTCGACCAGCAACAGCCCGAGATAGCGCGCGAGATGCGCTTGTTCGGGATAGCTCGGGTTGAACCGGCCGGGCGTCAGCAGCCCAATCCGCGGGTCGGTCCGCTTGCACATCGCCGCGATCCCGGCGCGAAACGCGGCGAAGAACGGCGCGTGGCGCTGGACGTTGAGCCGATCCTGCAATCCCCGAGCGTGCGGCTGACCGCGATCCGGTTCTCCAGCGCATACCCGGCACCGGCGGGCGCGCGAAGGTGATCGGCCAGCACGCGCCATTCGCCGGTCGGCCCGCGGCCGAGATCGATCGCGATGAAATCGAGATGGCGGCCGCCGGGCGGGTCTAGCCCGACCATGGGCCGCAGAAAGAACGGGCTGCCGGTGACGAGCGCGGCGGGGATACGGCCGTCGGCGACCAGCTTTCCCTCGCCGTAGAGGTCGGCGATCACCGTCTCCATCAACGTCGCGCGCTGGATCACGCCGCGCTCGATCCCCGCCCATTCGCCGGCCTCGATCAGCAGCGGGACGGGCGAGACGGGCCAGGGGCGCTCATCGGGTTCGTCGGCGATGCGGAAGCCGGTGCCGATATCGACCGCATGCCGCTGGACGCGTTCGCGGATGTGGCCGAGGTCGTCCGAGGCGACCATCGCGAGTTCGGCGAACATCGCCGCCCAGGCGGGGTCGGCATCTTCGCAGAGCACATCAGCACCGGTGCTACGCGCGCAATAATCGGCGATCCAGCGTTCGGCATGGATCATCGCGTCGAAAAGGGGCGCGGTGTGCGTCGCCGTGTCCGCCGTGTTCAATGCCTCAAGCCCCCGAATACAGGCGGCGGTGTTTCACCTTTCGACGCGGCGGTGCAACATAAATTGTCGCGGGGGCCGCGCATTACTCCTGTTCCCTCGCGAACGCGAGGGGCCAGGAATCCCAAGGGTTGCGTGCAGTTACCCTGGCCCCCCGCGTTCGCGAGGGACCAGTAAGGGGATGAGTTGTCGCCTCCCAATGCCGCCACCCCGGCGAAGGCCGGGGCCCAGTTGGAAAGGTGGTCGTAACGGAGCGCTGCCCTCCGAAGGCAGCGTTCACCAACTGGGCCCCGGCCTTCGCCGGCGTGGTGCTAGTGGAGGGGGCAGCTCAAAAATCCGGCAACACCTGATCCGCGACACCCCAGCCTTCCAGCGCCCGCGACCCGGCCCCTCTCGATCAACTCAGCCCCATCCCGCACTCCCCATCTCGCCGCAGTCTCGATATCCCGCAATTCGGTCCACGATACCGGCGCCGCCACCGGCGCCCCCGCCCGAGCCCGTGCCGAATACGGCATCACCGCCGTTGCGCCGCGCTGGTTGCGCAGCCAGTCGATAAAGATCCGCCCCTTGCGCTTGGCCTTCGCCATCGTCGCGACGAAACGCTCGGGATCCGCCCCCCGCCATCGCCCGCGCGAAGCGATCCGCGAAGTCCTTCACCGCCGGCCACTCCGCGTCCGGAGTCAGCGGCACGACCACGTGCACGCCCTTGCCCCCCGACAGCATCGGGAAGCTGACCAGCCCCAGTTCCGCCAACTGGTTCTTGAGATGCTCAGCCGCCTTCTTCGTATCGCCGAAGTCGAGCCCCTCGTCCGGATCGAGATCGAATATCAATCGGTCCGGCTTCTCCAAGGTCGCGTTCGACGAGCCCCAGCCGTGGAACTCGATCGTCCCCATTTGCACGCACGCGACCAGCCCGTCCGCGTCGTCGACATACAGATAGTCCTCGGTCGAGCCGTCCTTCTCGCGGATCGGCACTTTGTGGACAGCGTCGCCAAAGCTCCCAGCGTCGTGTTTCTGGAAGAAGCACGCGCGTGATCGGCCTTGCGGGCAGCGGACGAGGCTGATCGGGCGATTGCCCGCGACCGGCAGCATGATCCCCGAGACCGCGACGTAATAGTCGGCCAAATCGCCTTTGGTGACGTCCGACTTGTCGAAGATCACGCGGTCGCGGCTGCTGACCTTTATGCTGGTCGCGGGTGCCGCGGCTTCCTCCACATCGGGCGGCGGGGCGGGCGTCTCGGCGACGACGTCCTTAGCCGCTTTGTCCTCGCGCAGGCCGATGAAGCTCGAATGGCGGAGCACGCCGTCCGGAGTGACTTCGGCAAACGCGACTTCCGCGACCAGTTTCGGCGTCACCCACTTCGCGCCGCGGACCGCTGCCTTTGGCGCCTCGACCGTGGGCGTCTTGCGGTCGAGTGCGTCGAGCTTGTCGCGGATCTCGTCCATCAGCGCCTGGTCGAACCCGGTGCCGACCTTCCCCGCATACCGATAGCCTTTGCCCTCACGCACGCCGAGCAGGAGCGATTTGAAGCCGCGCTTCTTGTTGGAGGGCAGCCAGCCGACGATCACGAATTCCTGGCGGTGCGTGCATTTGACCTTGAGCCATGCCTTGGTCCGCTTGCCCGCATAGGGCGCGTCGGCGCGTTTCGAGACGATGCCTTCGAGGCCCTCGCGGCACATCGTCTCGAACAATTGCTCGCCCGCGCCGATGACGTGGTCGGAATAGCGGAGGCGGTCCTCGTTCTCGGGGATCAGCGGTTGCAGCCGCGCCTTGCGGTCGAGATTGGAGAGGCCGGTCAGGTCTTCGCCGTCGAGTGCGAGCAGGTCGAACGCGAAAAGCGTCATGTCGCCGCCGGCGGAGATCGCGTCCTTCAGCGTCGAGAAATCGGGGTGGCCGTCCTTGAACGCGACGATCTCGCCGTCGATCAGCGCGGATTTTACGGGGAGTTTCGCGGCGGCGTCAGCGATCGCGGTGAACTTGTCGGTCCAGTCGAGGCCGGTGCGGGTGAAGACTTTCGCCTTGCCGTTGGCGACGGAGATCAGCGCGCGGTAGCCGTCGTATTTGACTTCGTGGAGCCAGGCGGAGCCGGTGGGGACGGCGTCGACGAGGGTGCAGAGTTGTAGGTCCTGAAAATCCTCCCCGGCACGGGGAGGGGGGACCGCCGCGACCTTTCGCGGTGGTGGAGGGGGGCTTGCCGCTGGCGACACCTTTACGGCTGGCGGTACTCTTGCGGGTCGCCCCCTCCACCAGCTTCGCTGGTCCCCCTCCCCCGTGCCGGGGAGGATTTGCCTTCCTCGATTTCGACCATCGTGCGGCCGGTCGAGACGCTGGTCAGCGCTTCCTCGACGAGCGTGTCGGTGCCGCCGGCTGCCGCATCGTCGATCTTCCTGAGCAGCCAGTTCTCGCGTTTTTCCTTTGCGCGGGGCTTCAGGCGGATCAGCAGCCATTCGCCTTTCATCCGTTCGCCATCGAGGACGAAGTGGAGGTGACCCTTGTCGAGGTCCTTGGCCGATTTCCCCTTGATCGGCGACCAGGTCCCGCGGTCCCACAGCATCACCGTGCCGCCGCCATATTCGCCGGCGGGGATCGTGCCTTCGAAGGTGGCGTAGCTTAGCGGATGGTCCTCGGTGCGGACCGCGAGGCGTTTTTCGTTCGGGTCGAGGCTGGGGCCGCGGGTGACGGCCCAGCTTTTCAGAACGCCGTCGATTTCGAGGCGGAAATCCCAGTGGAGGCGGGTCGCGTCGTGCTTCTGGACCATGAAGCTGTTGCCGTTGCCGGGGGCTAGCGTGCCCGCAGGCTCGGCGGTTTTCGTGAAGTTCCGCTTCGAATTGTAGAGGGCGAGGGGATCGTCGGTCATCTTCACCCCCTCCCTGGAAGGGAGGGGTCGGGGGTGGGTCGGCTGCTTGGCGGGCGTAGCGCTGGTTCCGGGGAGTAACCCACCCCCAACCCCCTCCCCTTCCAGGGATGGGAGCTTATGCACGTTTTTTGGCTGGCGCTTTGGCCGCCGTTTTTGCCGGCGCGCGCTTGGCGGGAGCTTTCTTCGCCGGCGTCTTCTCTGTCGCGCCCCCGCTCTTCTCCATCGACTTCTTCAACGCCGCCATCAGATCGACCACGTTCGATCCCGTCTTCCCGCCGGTGTCCTTGTCCTCGATGATCTTCTTCCCGTTCGACTTGCGCTTGCGTTCGATCAAATCCTTCAGCGCATCGACATACCGATCGTGGAACTCCTGCGGATGGAAGTCCGCGCTACGCTTCTCGATCAGTGCCTCGGCGAGTTCGAGCAATTCCTCGGACGGCTTGTCGTCGGGGATCTCGCGGAAATAACCCTGCGCCTTGTGCACCTCGTCGGCATAGCGAAGCGTCTCCAGCACCATCCCGCGCCCGCACGGCTTCAGGCTCACGACATATTCGCGCCCACGCATCGCCAACTGGCCAAGTCCGACCTTCTTCGTCCGCTTCAACGCCTCGCGCAGAACGATGAACGCCTCCTCCGCGAGATCATCCGCGGGCACCACGAAATACGGCTTTTCGTAATAGAGCACGTCGATCTCGCTTGCATCGACGAACTGCGTCAGCTCAAGCGTCTTCTTCGATTCGAGCTTCACCGCGTCGATCTCGTCCTGCTCCAGCAGGACGTATTCGCCCTTCGAGACCTCATAGCCCTTCATGATCTCGTCGGCGTCGACCGGGCCGACGCCGGTGACGACCTTGTCGTAATGGATCGGCTGGCCCGACGGCTCGTGGATCTGCTTGAACGACACCGCCGCGCCGGACTTCGTCGCGGAATAGATCTCGACCGGGATCGAGACGAGGGCCAGTCGGATCTGCCCCCTGCCAATATGCGCGCGCTGCCACCCTGCGTGTTCCTTCGTTGCGGAAACGATTCGATTACCTGGGTCAATCATCGGCACGGTAGAGTCGTTCCAAAGTTTCGTTCCGCGCCAAATCCCGCTATGGCGCGCGGCATGTCAGACGATCCCTTCACGCTGTTCGATAGCTGGTACGCCGAGGCCAAGCAGTCCGAGCCGAACGACCCGAACGCGGTCGCGCTCGCGACGGCCGACGCCGAGGGGCGGCCGTCGGTGCGCATGGTGCTGTTGAAGGGCCACGGCCCGGACGGCTTCGTGATCTATACCAACCGCGAAAGCCGCAAGGCCGGCGAACTCGCCGCCAATCCGCAGGGTGCGCTGCTGTTCCACTGGAAGTCGCTGCGCCGCCAGATCCGGATCGAGGGTCCGGTGTCATGGGCGACGGACGAAGAGTCGGACGCCTATTTCGCCTCGCGTGGTCGTGATTCGCAGCTTGGCGCCTGGGCGTCGGAGCAGTCCCGGCCGCTCGACAGCCGCGAGACGTTCGAGCAGCGCTTTGCCGAAATGACCGCGAAGTTCGAAGGCCAGGACGTGCCGAGGCCGCCGCATTGGGGTGGCTACCGTGTTACGCCGACGCGGATCGAGTTCTGGCAGGATCGCGCGCATCGTCTCCACGAACGGCGGCTGTTCGTTCGCGAAGACGGCAATTGGAGCGAGGGGCTGTTGTTCCCATGACGCAGGACGAACGGCGCAAGGTCATACCCCTCGCAACCCGCGCGGCGCTCGCCAGCGTCGCGATGGCGTGTTTCCTGCTGCTGCTGAAGGGTTTCGCGGCATGGTCGACGGGCTCGGTGGCGATGCTCGGTTCGCTCGCCGATACCGCGCTCGATCTGCTCGCGTCGCTGGTCACGCTGTACGGCGTGCGGCTCGCGGCGACGCCGGCGGATCACGACCACCGCTTCGGCCACGGCAAGGCGGAGGCGCTCGCCGCGCTGTTCCAGGTCATGCTGATCACCGCATCGGCGGTCGGCATCGCTTGGCGCGCGATCCTCGCGTTCGGCGATCCGCAGCCGACCACGGGCGCCGAGTTCGGCATCGGTGTATCGGTGGTCGCGATCGCGGCAACGGTGGTCCTGCTCGCCTATCAGCGCCGGATCATCCGCCAGACCGGCTCGGTCGCGATTCTCGCCGACAACGTCCATTATCAGTCCGACGTGCTGCTCAACGGCTCGGTCATCGTCGCGCTGGTGCTCGATCAATATATCGGCTGGAGCGGCGCGGATCCGATCTTCGGCATCGTCATCGCGTTGTGGCTCGCCTGGGGTGCGTTTCAGGCATCGTCGAACGCGATCGACCAACTGATGGACAAGGAATGGCCCGAGGATTTTCGGGCGCAATTCCTTGACGTCGCCGCGCGCCAGCCCGGTATTCGGGGAATCCATGATTTCCGCACGCGCCGCTCTGGCAGCCACGATTTCGCGCAGTTCCACATGGAGGTCGCGCGCGACCTGACCGTGGAACACGCGCACGACATCGTCGAGGCCGTCGAGCGAAACTTGCGCACCGCGTTTCCGAAGGTCGAGGTGCTGATCCATCTCGATCCCGAGGGGCATGTCGACACCGACAATCCGCTGGTCGAGGCGGACGTGACGCCGCATTGGTTTGGTAAGCGGGTTTGAGGACTTAAGCATGAGAATACCGTTCGCGCAGATCGATGCGTTTTCCGACACGCCGTTCGGCGGCAACCAGGCGGCGGTGATGCCGCTGTCGGCGTGGCTCGACGACGCCGTGCTGCTGAACATCGCGCAGGAGAACAACCTGAGCGAGACCGCGTTCATCGTTGCTTCGGACGACGAGGGTGTTGATTTTGACCTGCGCTGGTTCACGCCGGGGGCGGAGGTGGCGCTGTGCGGCCACGCGACGCTGGCGAGTGGGCATTTCGTGCTGTCGTCGGATACCGCGCTCGACCGGGTGCGGTTTCGGACGCGGCAGGCGGGGATGCTCGAGGTTGCTCGGGCGGACAGCGGGTATACGCTGGAACTCCCGGCTTGGGGACCGAGCCCGAAGGCGATTCCGGAGATTGTCGCGGCGTTGAACATCGAGTCGCCCGTCGAGACGCTGTGGCATGAGAAGGGCTATGCGCTCGTCATTGTCGACGACGAGGCCGTGGTGCGCGACCTGAAGCCGGACTTTGCGGCGCTGGCGAAGTTCCCGATCGTCGCGATCGTTGCGGCGCGGGGGGAGGCGACCGACATCGTCAGCCGCGTGTTCACGCCGTACTACGCGATCGACGAGGATCCGGTGACGGGCTCGGCGCATGCGGTGATGGTGCCGTATTGGGCGCCGACCTTGGGGAACAGCTTCACCGCGTACCAAGCGAGCGCGCGTGGCGGGAAGCTGACGTGTCGCCTTGAAGGCGGCCGGGTGGTGTTGGGCGGATCGTGCGTGACGACGATCGAAGGCACCTTCCTGCTGCAATGATTTAGGCGCCGCTGACAATGCCCCGGGGGGGATCATCGTGGTGATCTTCCTGTTGCTTCCCCCTCCCTGGAAGGGAGGGGCCGGGGGTGGGTCGGCTTCCGCGTTCTCGGAACGCGCGTGACTCGAGCCGGCCTACCCACCCCAACCCCCTCCCTTTCAGGGAGGGGGGCGAAGAAGAGCTACCGCTTGCGCCCCCTTGGTCATCGGATCGGGCTTTTTCGGTTTCACCCAACCCGACGGCGGGGTCATGCGTTGCTGGCTGGTGCCGAGACCCATCGCGCCGGGCTGCTGGCGAGTAAGGCCGGATGTGTCGGTACTCTCGCCGCCGCCGCGCAACACACTGATCTGATCGCGCAACTTTCCCGCGGTCTCGAAATCCATCGCCGCGGCGGCGGCTTCCATCTGGCGGCGTAGATTTTCGATATCCATGCCGCCTCAACGCGTCAGGCGGCGACGAGTGCCGCTTCGGTCTCCGCGATCCAGCCGCCGCCGAGGACGCGCTCGCCCGCATACAGCACCGCCGCCTGACCCGGTGCGACGCCGTATTCCGGCGCATCGAACACCACGCGGTCGCCGACCAGGCGGGCGGGGACGGGCTTGGCCATCGATCGCACCTTGGCCGTCAGCGGCCCGGTGAAATCGCCACCCAGCCAGTTGATGTCGGTCATCCGCGCCGCCTCGACCGCGAGCGCGCGACGGGGGCCGACGACGACCCGCTTGGTCTCAGGCTCGACTCGCACGACGTAGAGCGGCTCGGGACTGCCCCCGATCTCCAGCCCGCGGCGCTGGCCGACGGTGAAGTGGATCAGCCCGCGATGCTCGCCGAGTTTCGTGCCGCCGAGGTCGACGATGTCGCCCGCCGTTTCCGCCGCCTCGGGGCGTAGTTTCTTGACCAGGCCCGCGTAGTCGCCGTCCGGGACGAAGCAGATGTCCTGGCTGTCAGGTTTGGCTGCAACGCCGAGCCCGAGTTCCGCCGCGATCTCGCGGACGCGCGCCTTGGGTAGGCCGCCGAGCGGAAAGCGCAGGTAATCGAGCTGCGCCTGCGTGGTCGCGAACAGGAAATAGCTCTGGTCGCGGGCGGGATCGGCGCCGCGGTGGAGTTCGGCACCGTGCGCGCCTTCGACCCGGCGGACATAATGGCCGGTCGCCAGGCAATCCGCACCGAGATCGCGCGCGAGCTTCAGCAGGTCGGTGAACTTTGGCCCCATGTTGCACTGGACGCACGGGATCGGCGTGCGACCGGCGAGATACTCGTCGGCGAACTTGTCGACGACTTGCTCACGGAAGCTGGTTTCGTGATCGAACACGTAATGCGCGATCCCCAGCCGGTCGCAGACCGCGCGGGCGTCGCGGATATCGCGGCCGGCGCAGCACGAGCCTGCGCGGCCGATCGCCTCGCCGTGATCGTAGAGCTGGAGCGTCACGCCGATGGTCTCGGCGCCGGTGGCATGCGCGAGCGCGGCGACGACCGAACTGTCGACCCCGCCCGACATCGCCACGACGATGCGCTTTCCGGCCATGCCCGTATCGGCGCTGGCCCCGAGCTGAAAATCGGTCTGATCCATGCGGCGCTACATAAGCGCGGAGGCACCGCGTTGCAAAAGATGCGTCGGTTAACCTCGATCAGGTCAAAGCGAGTGAAAAATGCGACCGGCGAACGGCCCGATGCAACAAATCGGCCACTGCGTGGCGGGTGTTTTACGCAGTCTTCATCCCCTTGGCCTAGACAGGGGCTTCCGAGAATGAAGCGAGTGACCCGTTGGACCTGAGTTTTCCCCGTTTCGATCGCGACGCAGAGGTCACCGTTCTTCCGGGTGACCTGGCCGTCCTGATCGTCGGTATCGCCGCCCGACAGGCAGCGAGCCCGACAGCGGCGGTGCAGGCGGGATTTGCTCGCGCCACGATCGATCCGAAGTTGTTCGCGCCGCTCCACGGTGCGTTCAACGGGCCGATGGCCGCGGCGTTGACCCGTTGGAAGGAGGAATGAAGATGCTGTTTACCGCGGCGTTTCAGCCGATCTTCAAGACCTGCGATTACAGGTCGTGTGTGCGTATCGAGAGGGGGCCCCCGCCCCGACCAGAGGTTTCAAATGATCGAGAACCAGAAAATCCGTCCCGGCAAGGTCATCGGGCCATTGGGCGAGCAGCTGACGCTGGACAGCCTGCCACCGCCCAGCACCACGCGCTGGGTCGTGCGGCGCAAGGCCGAAGTCGTCGCTGCCGTGAATGGCGGGCTGCTGAGTGTCGACGATGTCTGTGCGCGCTACGGCCTGACGGTCGAGGAGTTCGCCGGATGGCAGCGGGCGATCGATCGGTCGGGAATGCCCGGACTGCGCGTGACGCGGATCCAGCACTATAAGTCGTTGTACGAGCGCCAACAAAAGTATTGAGGAGCAAAACTCAAAACGCGAGCGGAACAAAAAACGCCGTTCGCACGTCTTTCCGCCATCGCCCGGATACGGGTTCAACGGAGGGAAAATATCATGGGTCTCATTCTTTGGCTGATCATCGGCGGCGTCATCGGCTGGATCGCTAGCATGATCATGCGCACCGACGCGCAGCAGGGCATCTTCCTGAACATCATCGTCGGCATCGTCGGCGCGTTCATCGGTGGCCTGATCCTGTCGGGTGGCTCGATCAACAACGCACCGCTCACGCTGACCTCGTTCATCGTGTCGCTGCTGGGCGCCATCGTCCTGCTCGCGATCGTGAACCTCGTGCGTCGCGGTAGCGTCCGCTAAGAGTTCGCTTCGTCACGCGAAGTTGAAGAAGGGCCGTCCGGGCAACCGGGCGGCCCTTTTTTCGTGCGTGCGATTATTTGCTGGACCCGCCGCCGGCCTTTGTATCCTCCCCCGCCAGGGAGAGGTAGCGCCGAAGGTGACGGAGGGGGGAGGGCACGAAACAGCCGTATCGCTTACCTCCCCCTCCGTCTGGCAAATGCCAGCCACCTCCCCCTGGCGGGGGAGGATTGTGGAGAGGGTCAGTTCAGCAGGAAGCGTACTGACAGCGTGACCGTCACGTCCTTCTCGCCGGGTGCGATCTGCGTGCTGTCCTTGGCCATCGCCGCACGCGCCATGAACATCGGTTGTGCCGGACCACCCGTATCCTGGCCCGATTCCGCGATCGAGACGATCCGCGACACGCGCAGCCCCGCCGCCTTGGCATACAGATCCGCGCGGCGCTTGGCCTGCGCGATCGCGTCGGTCCGTGCCTCGTCCAGCGCGGCGTCGGGCTTGTCGATCGTCAGGTTCGGCCCGTCGATCTGGTTCGCGCCCTGCGCCACCAGCGCGTCGAGGATCATCCCAGACTTGGCGACGTCGCGGAAGCGGATCGAGACGGTGTTGGTCGCCTGATACCCCGTGATCACCGGCGGCTGGTTGTCCGCGTAGCGATATTGCGGCGACAGCTGGACGTTCGAAGTGGCGACGTCGCGCGGTGCGACGCCCGCCCGCTTGAGCGCGTCCAGCACCTTGGCCATCCGCTGCGCATTGTCGGTGAGCGCCGCGGCGGCAGTCGGCGACTGAGACACGACCCCGGCGCGAATCGTCGCGAGATCGGGCACGCGTGTCGTGCGACCCTCGGCGGTCACGTCCAGCACGGTTCCCGCGGCGGGCACCATCGGCTCGACCGTGGTCGGCGCGGCCTGGGCATTGGCAGCGGCGGGAAGAATCGCGGTGGCGCTCGCTAGGATGGTCAGGAACGATGCGGTCTTCATGATGGTGTCTCCCGTTGAACTGTCCGTGCGTGTCGCGCCGATCGGTTCAACACAAGCTGAACGACGCACAAACTCTTCGAAGCGCGCAAACTCCGCGAACCTCATTGCGAATAGATCGAAATCGAAGCATGTCTGCATCCTGCGCTCGTCGAGGGGCTTGAGCACGGTGACTTATTCATATAACACAGCCGGTGAATGGCGAAGCGGGTCGAGACAAGACCGGTCGAAATTGGGATTGTGACGCGCATGAACTACGAGACGAAGACCGTCGGCCAGATTGACGGTGGCGAGACCGAAGACCAGCTCGTGCTCCCCGATTACACCGCACCGTCGCACCGCCGCCGCAACATCATCATCGCGGTCGTCGTCGTGCTGGCGATCGTCGCCGCCGTCTTCGCGTTCAAGGGCGGCAAGAAGGACGCCGCCGCCGGTCCGGTCGTCGAACAGGTGCCGACCGTCTCGGTCATGGTACCGGGGCGCAAGACCGTCGATCGCACGATTTCCGCGACCGGCACGATCGCCGCGCGGCGCGAAATGCCCGTGGGCGTCGCGGGCGAGGGCGGGATGATCACGCGCGTGCTGGTCGAGCCGGGCCAGTGGGTCGCCGCAGGTCAGGTGCTCGCGACGGTCGATCGTTCGGTCCAGACCGAGACCGCCGCCTCGCTCGCCGCTTCGGTCAGCGTCGCCCGCTCCGACGAAACGATCGCGCAGGCCGAACTCGATCGCGCCAAGCAGCTCGTCGATCGCGGCTTCATCTCGAAGGCCGATCTCCAGCGCAAGGCTGCGACCCGCGACGCCGCCGCCGCGCGCGTGAAGGTGGCGCAGGCCACGCTCGGCGAGGCACGTGCGCGCAACGGTCGGCTCGATATTCGCGCGCCCGCCGCCGGCCTCGTGCTGACGCGCGGCGTCGAATCGGGCCAGGTCGTCGGCGCGGGTACCGGCGTGCTATTCCGCATGGCCGCGGACGGCCAGATGGAAATGCGCGCGCAGTTGAGCGAAGCTGATCTCGCCGGGCTCCATGCTGGCGCGCGTGCGACCGTCGTTCCGGTCGGCACGACTCAGGGCTTCCCGGGCCAGGTGTGGCAGGTCTCGCCGGTGATCGACCCCCAGAGCCGCCAGGGCATCGCGCGAATTGCGGTCAAGTACGACCCTGCGCTGCGGCCGGGTGGTTTCGCCGCGGCGACGATCGTCGGCGGTGCGACCCAGGCACCGTTGCTCCCCGATTCGGCGCTGCAGAGCGACGAGAAGGGCAGCTTCGTCTATATCATCGGCGCCGATAACAAGGCCGTTCGCCGCGATATCAAGATCGGTCAGGTCTCCGATGCGGGCGTGACGATTCTCAGCGGACTCGATGGAACCGAGCGAGTAGTGTTGTCTGCAGGCGGGTTCCTGGCGCCCGGGCAGAAGGTGAAGCCGGTCACGAAGAAAGCGAGCTGAGCTCATGAACTTTCGCAACATCTCGGCCTGGGCGATCCGCAACCCGGTGCCGCCGATCGTGCTGTTCATCGCGCTGACCCTGGCGGGCATCGTCAGCTTCATGCGGATGGACGTGAACAACGATCCGGACATCGATTTCCCGATCGCGATCGTCGTCATCAACCAGCCGGGTGCCGCGCCGACCGAACTCGAGACGCAGGTCACGCAGCGCGTCGAGGCGGCAGTTCGATCGCTCCAGGGCATCGACGAGATCACCTCGACCGTCACCGAGGGCCAGTCGCAGACCGTCGTCCAGCTCAGCATCGGTACGCCGATCGACCGCGCCGTCACCGACGTCCGCGACGCGATCGCGCAGATCCGCAGCGACCTGCCCGAGGGTATCCTCGAGCCGCAGGTGTTCCGCGCGAACACCACCGACAACGATCTCGCCAGCTATTCCGTGATCGCCAAGGACATGACGGTCGAACAGCTCAGCTGGTACATCGACAACAACGTTGCGAAGGAATTGCTGTCGGTCCCGGGCATGGCCGCGGTCAACCGCAACGGCGGCGTCAGTCGCGAAATCCGCATCATCCTCGATCCGCTCAAGCTGCAAAGCCAGGGGCTGACCGCGAGCCAGGTCAACGCCCAGCTCCGCCAGGTCAATCTGAACGCGGCGGGTGGCCGTGCCGAGATCGCCGGGTCCGAACAGTCGGTCCGCGTGCTCGGCAACGCGAAGGACGCGGTCGCACTCGCGCAGACCCAGATCAGCGTTGGCAACGGCCGTACGGTACGGCTGGCTGACATCGCACAGGTTCGCGATCTCTACGCCGAACAGCGCAGCCGTGCCGCGATCGACGGCCGCCAGACGATCAGCTTCGATTTCCAGCGTTCCAAGGGATCGTCCGACGTCACCGTCTTCAACGAGGCGGTGAAGAAGCTCGCGGCGATGGAAAAGCGCAATCCGAACGTGCATTTCGTGCTGCGCTCGAACAGCGTCAAATACACCGAGATGCAGTATGAGAGCGCGATCCACGCGATGATCGAGGGCGCGGTGCTCGCGGTGATCGTGGTGTTCCTGTTCCTGCGCGACTGGCGTGCGACGGTGATCTCGTCGCTCGCGATCCCGCTGTCGGCGATCCCGGCCTTCTGGTTCATGGACCTGCTCGGCTTCAACCTGAACCAGATGACGCTGCTCGCGCTCAGCCTCGTCGCGGGCGTGCTGGTCGACGACGCGATCGTCGAGATCGAGAACATCGTCCGCCACATGCGGATGGGCAAGTCCGCCTATCAGGCCTCGATCGACGCCGCCGACGAGATCGGTCTCGCCGTGCTGGCGACGACGATGGCGATCGTCGCGGTGTTCCTGCCGGTCGGCCTGATGCCGGGTATCTCGGGGCAGTTCTTCAAGAATTTCGGCCTGACGGTGGTCGCCTCGGTGCTGATGAGCCTTGCGGTCGCGCGTCTCGTCACGCCGATGCTCGCGGCGTATTTCCTGAAGTCCGCCGGCCCCGCCGTGCACGGCGAGGGCGTCCTGATGGACGGCTATATGGCAACGCTGAAGTGGACGCTGGAGACCGGCAAGGCGAAGGCCTCGGCCGCCCGTGGCGGCTTCCACCGCTTGACCAGCCGCTTCCGCGATCACCGCTTCTGGGTGCTCGGGCTCGGCCTGTTCGCGTTCCTCATGACGATCGTGATGTTCGCGGTCCTGCCGATGACGTTCCAGCCGGCGCAGGACAACGACACGTCGATGGCGGTGATCGACATGGTGCCGGGCACGACGCTGGCGCAGACCGAAGCCGTGGTGACCAAGGTCGCGGCGCTGATCGGATCGCAGCCCGACGTCCAGTCCGTCTACGCGCGCAGCGGCGCCAACGGTTCGGTCAATGCCGGCCGGGTCACCGCGACACTGAAAGACGACCGCAGGATGAAGAGCACGGAGTTCGAGCGCAGCCTCGCACCCCAGCTTGCGGCGATCCCCGATGCGCGCGTCTCGTTCCGGTCGCAGAATGGCTGGGGCGGCAGCACGCGCGACATGAGCGTGACGCTGGGTGGCGACGATCCCAAGCTGCTCGATGCGACCGCGCAGAAGATCGTGACCGAGATGTCGCGCCTGCCGACGCTGGTCGCGCCGCGTGTCGCCGGCAACATGCAGCGCCCGGAAATCGTTATCAAGCCGCGCTTCGATCTCGCCGCAAATCTCGGCGTGACGACGCAGGCGCTGTCATCAGCGATCCGAATCGCGACGCTCGGCGACATCGACCAGAACTCGGCGCGGTTCTCGTTGTCCGATCGCCAGATCCCGATCCGCGTGGCACTCGACCAAGGCGCGCGTAGCGAGCTTTCGACGATCCAGAACCTGCCGGTCTCGACCGCCTCGGGTGGCTCTGTGCCGCTAAACCTGGTCGCCGAGATCACGCTCGGCTCGGGCCCGACCAAGATCGACCGCGTCAATCAACAACGTCAGCTGACGATCGGCGCCGATCTCGCGCCCGGTATCGTCTCGGGCGTCGCGCAGAAGCAGATCGACGCGCTGCCGACGATGGCGAACCTGCCCACTGGCGTGAACAAACTCGTGCTCGGACAGTCCAAGTTCCAGGCCGAGATGATCAACAACTTCATCCTGGCGGTGATCGCGGGGACGTTCCTGGTGTTCGCGGTGCTGGTGCTGCTGTATCGTCGCGCGCTGCCGCCGTTCGTCAACATGGGGTCGCTGTTGCTGGCGCCGCTGGGCGGGTTGATCGCGCTGTGGGCGACGGGCAACCCGGTATCGATGCCGGTGTTCATCGGTATCCTGATGCTGCTCGGCATCGTCGCGAAGAACTCGATCCTGCTGATCGACTTCGCGCTGGAGGAGATGGGCAAGGGCGTCGATGTCTGGACCGCGGTGGTCGATGCCGGGCACAAGCGCGCGCAGCCGATCGTGATGACCACGGTGGCGATGGTCGCGGGCATGATCCCGACCGCGCTGTCGCTCGGCGGCGACGGATCGTGGCGCGCACCGATGGGCATCGTCGTGATCGGCGGGCTCGTCCTGTCGACCATCCTGACGCTGTTGATCGTCCCCGCGGCGTTCAGCCTCGCGGTCGGGATCGAGCGGTACATCGGCCCACGCCTCGGCCGCAGCCTGCTCACCTATCGCCCCGGCGACGACGGCAGCGAAGTCATCGGGCTCGCCGGACCGTCGGGGCCACGGCTCGGACCGGCAACCCCCAAGCTCGGCGATGGCACACAGCCAGCCGAGTGACGCCATCGCGCCCCTCGTGTTGAGCGACGTCGGAGTTCCGCGTGATGGCGGGGCGTCGTCGAATGCGGCACGAACGGCGCCTGCACGGGCCGTGGGGTCGAGCATGGGTCGGTTGAGTGCGGGCCGGTCGAGCATGGGCCAATCGAGCGCGGGCGGGTCAGAAGCATCGCGCGTCTGCCTGGCGTCGAGGAATACGGCACGAAGGTCACCAGCGCGAGCCGTCTGGTCGAGCACGGGCGAATCACACACGCGGCGGTTGAGCGTGGACCGGTCAGGCCGGTATCGGTCGGGAGCCGGGTGGCAGTCGAGCACGGACCGCTCGGGACCCAGCCAATCACGCGCGGGGGGTGGCCAAATTCCACCAGCCGAGCGCACCTGAATCGAGCGCTCGCCGGGCGAAAGCCGGATCGTCGGCGGCGGTCGTGAACTATCCCCGCGCTGGGGGATTGTTTCGGGCATGACAGTTTCAATCCGCACGCGCCCGGCGAGCGAAGCAACGCCGCCCGCCCTCGTCCGCATGCGGATCGTCGCGACCGGGCTGCTCGTGTTCATGGCCGCGACGTTCTTCGTCAGCCGCGCGCTCGTCCCCGTCCACCCCGCCTTCGCGTTCGTCCGCGCGTTCGCCGAGGCGGCGATGGTCGGCGGCCTCGCGGACTGGTTCGCGGTGACCGCGCTGTTCCGCCATCCGCTCGGCCTGCCGATCCCGCACACAGCCATCGTGCCGCGCAACAAAGACCGGATCGGCGACACGCTCGCGCAGTTCCTCCGCGCGAATTTCCTGATCCCCGTCGTCATCGCCAGGCGAACCCGCCGGCTCGACGTGGCGGGCGCGATCGCCCGCTGGCTGACCGATCCACCCGAGGGGGCAGGGGGGCGCTTTCGCCAAGGCGCGTCGAAGCTGGTCGCTCAGGTGCTGGAAGGGCTCGATCCGGCGCGGCTCGGCGGGATGGTCAAGGCCGGGATCGGCGCCCGCCTGCGCGCGACGGAGGTGTCGCCGATCCTAGGCCAGTTGCTGAAGGCCGCGATCGCCGAGCGCCGCCACGCGCCGTTGCTCGAAAGCGCGATCCGCTGGGCGGCCAAGACGCTGGCCGCGAACGACCACCTCGTCCGCGCGATGGTCCACGACAAGGCCGGCTCGATCCTGCGCTGGACCGGGCTCGACACGACGGTCGCGGACAAGCTCATCAGCGGCTTCGACAAGCTGCTCGCGGAGATGGCGGAGGACCCCGAGCATCCGCTGCGCTTGAAGGCGGAGGAGGGGCTCGATCGGCTCGCCTGGGACCTGCAATATGACCGCCGGATGCGCGAGCGCGTCGAGACGATAAAGAATGACCTGCTCGATAATCCGGCGATGCAGCGCTGGCTCGACGGGCTGTGGGAGCAGGCGCGCGGCGCGCTTCTGGCGATCGCGCGCGACCCCGAGCGGGCGATGGCGGGCAAGCTCGGCGACATCCTGCGCCAACTCGGCGAGACGTTGCAGCACGATCCGCGCATGTCGCGGACGATCAACCGGTTCGTGCGGCGCGCGGCGGTCGGCGCGGCGGCGGACTATGGCGACGGGATCGTCAAGCTGGTCTCGGAAACGGTCCGCAGCTGGGACGCCGACACGATCACCCGCCGCCTGGAAAACGCCGTCGGCCGCGACCTGCAATATATCCGCGTGAACGGGACGATCGTCGGCGGGCTGGTCGGCCTGGTGATCCACAGCGTCGATGTGCTGCTGTGACGGGGAAGGGCGTGTGATCAGTTTGATCTCACGCGGGAGGCAGCATTACCACCCGGTAGGGTGCGGCTGTCTGGGTGAAGTAAGACCTAGAGAGGTCCGCTCTGAAACATATCGAGATGGGACGGCCTGTCGACATCGAATGTCTGAGTTGAGAAGGATAGCGGACGGTCCGCTTCGGAGATGAAAGCATAGAAAATTGACAGTGAAGCGCTAAGCTGTCCGTTATGTATACTGTCAGACATGAGCGCTCTTATCCGCCAATTTGGCGCATAATCGCGGCCTTTTTCATTGTTCCCGGTGTCGCGGCATTGGTGATGGCCATCTTGATGCCAGCCTATGACGGGATCAGCGATCCACTAGAGAGGATTTGGCGCAGCGCCCTAGTGTTCGCCGTTGTCGGAGCATATCCGGCGACTGTGATCCTAGGCGTACCGGCGTTCTTTATCCTGCGCCAACGTTTTGAGGCTACATTGCTCAATTGCTCCCCTAACCGGGGCTGTCGTGGCCGCCTTGCCGTGGCTCATCCTTTCGTTACTGAGCCCACTCGACAGCGCCAGCATCGGTGGGCGCGCCACCATATTGCACGGATCGTTGACCCCATATGGGTGGCTCACCAACCTAACCTCCATCGGCCAAATTGCGCTTTTTGGCGCAGCCGGTGGGATGCTGTTTTGGCTCATCGCTGCCGCTGGCTGGAAAAATCGATAAGGTTGACTTGTAAAGGTGAGACCGGACGCAGTTGATGTCCGCTATTGGGATCGGCAAACCAAACCAGCAACGTCCGGTTTTGGGCGTAGGCGGACGTCAGGTCGGAACGGGCTTCCCGTCAATGTCGACCTCATAATCGCTGCCCTCGACCCAAAAGCGGATCATCCCGGCATGATACTCTGTGTAGGACGTGTCTTCTCGATCAACGTGCGGACTGTAGTGGATGGCGAACCTCGCGCCTGCCGGGATCGGCTCGACCGCCCCCCACGGTTCCACCATAAATTCAATCGCTCCATCAGTTTCGTTCGAGAAGCGCACTGTGACCATGAACGTGGTCTAAGGCTTGATCGAACGTCCGCAAGTGGGCGATAGCGAAATGGCCGAAATGGGAAGGATAGCCGCCGTTCGCTGTTAGGCTTTTCCATTCCACCACAGGCGGAGCCGTTCGGAACCAAGTAAGCTGGCGAAACCGTATCCAAAACTAAGGGCAACAGGGACCAGCACACTCTCGGGAAACCCGGTAGCAGCTTGAACGGCGAAGGCGAGCAATGCCCCGAGGACGAAAGCAATTATCCAGCGCATAGGCACAGCCTAGAGCGGTAAGCGAAGGTCTGCAATTGGGGCGTTAGCTGTCCTTCTCGCGTTCCATGTCGATCAACAAGTCAGCGAGCTGTATCCGGCGTGCTGGCGCATACGCCGGGTCCTTTGCTCGGATGTCATCGTCGTCAGCCCAATAGCTCAGGCCATGCCACGCTTTACGCTCAATCCCTCGCAACGCTGCAGGATCGGCGCTGGCAGCGTCAAGCTCGTCGTTCGTCACGTCGCCGCCATCGATAACACGCCGAAGGGATTTGATTAGGAAGGTGCGGGCATCGGTCATGCCCCAGGAAGCTGCCCTAACGCATACGCTTTAGCAATGTCCGCTGTTAGCGTCGGGAACCAAGCCAGCGACGTCCGGCTTTGGGCGGTTCAAGCCGACGCCGAACCGAACACCGACTGGTGCCAATACATTCCCGGTGTGGCGAACCAATCCGCATTCCCCGGCGCTTTGAACGCGGCAAGCTGGCGCATGTCGATGGCATAACGTTGGTGGAAAGCGAGCAGTTCGCGAAGGTCCTCGTCATTCGGGTGGCGGGCAAGTCGGATGTGCAGTCCATCGCCGCGGCCTTCATAGCCTAAAACAACTTCCATCCGGTCGAGCCATGCAAAGAATAGAGCCTCGTCGTTCTGGTGGAAGTAGCGAACGCGGTTGGCGGTAAGGGTTGAGGGTTCGGCCATGTCCCTCCGTCCCACGGTTGCAGACTATTAAGCAATGACCGGTTTCGGGTATCGGCAGATTGGGCCTCAATGACGTAGTTTGGGCGAAAGCGGAATGGCCGCTTTGGAGCGGCAGTAGCCTTCGGATCGATCGCGACGAAGTTGCCGGGACGATCGAGATCATCTTATCGGCTATAACTTCGTTCGGCGACATTCCCATATGGCCAAACCTGGCAGGACAGAGTGAGCGGCGACCATCAATTGTAATAGCAAAGTCGCGAGGCGTATCACCCTGCATCGATGCGACCGCAGACCGGGGCGGGTTAGGGACCTGTAGCCACACATCCCTCGTCTGCTTGCCTTCAGATGAAAGCGCGAAGTACGAACCTTCCAGTTCCACATGCCAAATTCCCGTCAAGCGTTGGGACGGTCCAAACGGGAAGCATATAGTGTGGCCGACATATCGGTCCTTCCCTTAGATCACCCCCGTAGCATCGCTGCACGATAAGTTTTGGGTCGCGCGCCTCGACACAGCTTGCGAGGCGAGGGACGGCCTGATGACAGGAAGCCAGAGTAAGCAGGTATGTGAGTGCGATCCACCTCATGTTTTTGAGACTGGCGGACATTGGGAATGTCCGCAACTGGGCGATAGTTACGGACCAAACTAGTTAACTGGGCACTTGTCGCGCAACGAAGCTACCGTTCCCAATCCGGCATTGGCCAGCCCTTAGCCTTCGCCAACAGCCGCAGCGGCCCATGCGCATTCACCGCGAAGGGTTCGTCGGCCCACTCGAAGGTCGGTGCATCGGATACATGGTCGGAATAGAAGCGGACGTGCGCGCCGTCTCGGGCGATGCCTTCGCGGTCCATCCAGGCCTGGATCATCCGCAGTTTTGCCGGGCCGTAGCAATTCTCGCCTTCGATGCCGGCGAGCAGGACGCCGTCGCGGTCGCGCAGGCTCTCGGTGCCGATCACCGCGTCGAAGCCCAGTCGCCGCGCGATCGCCTCGACGTAGAACCGGTATGACGCGGTCGCCATGACCAGCCGGTAGCCGGCGGCGCGGTCGGCCTCGATCTGCGCACGGGCGCTGGTGAAGACGCCGTCGCGCATGACGCGGTCGGCGAAGGCTTCGGCTGCCCGGCGTTCTTCGGCCGGCGTCATGCGCTTGCCGAGCATCATCCGCTGCATCAGGTATTTGAGCCGGCCGCGGCTGATCAGCTTGCCGACATAGCCGAGTGCTGCGACTCCGGCGAACGGGACCAGCGCCAGCCGCCACGGTGCGCCGCCTTTCTTCGCGGTGTGGAGCAGGAACGGCGTCCAGGTCGGTGCGTGCGTGATCGTCTTGTCCATGTCGTAGATCGCGAGACGGACGGACGGGGAGGCGGAGGGCTTTTCGATCATCGTCGTCGCTTACGCCGCATTCATCTTGCCGATCCAGTCACTTTGCCGCAAAGGTGCCCCCGATGAGCGCGATGGCCGATTTCCAGCAGGACGGTGCCGATACCGGCACGCTTCGCTTTACCGGCGATCTGTCGCTCGCGAAGATCGGCAATCTGCCCGATCGGCTCGAGGCGATCGACGCGGCTTCGGTGAAGCATGTCGACCTCAGCGGCGTCGACCGGATCGACACGATCGGCGCGTGGGTCGTCCACCGGTTCGCGGCGCGCAACGATGCGACGATCGATGGGCTCGACGAGAACGACCAGGCGTTGTTCGACCAGGTCGTCGCCTCCGACCAGCCGGTTGCCGCCAGGCCGGTGAAGGTCGGCGCGCTCTCCCGCGTGGTCGGCGAGATCGGCGACGCGGTCGTGCTGTCGGGCAAGACGATGCTCGGCCTGCTCGGGTTTCTCGGCGCGACGACGATCGCGTTCGGCAGCGTCATCCGCCACCCGCGCCGTTTCCGGTTCAACGCCGTGGTCCAGCGGTTCGAGGTCGTCGGCGTCGCCGCGCTCGGCATCGTCGGGCTGATGAGCTTCCTGATCGGCATGGTCATCGCGCAACAGGGCGCGGTCCAGCTGCGGCAGTTCGGCGCGGAAGTGTTCACGATCAACCTCGTCGGCCGCCTCACGATCCGCGAACTCGGCCTGTTGATGACTGCGATCATGGTCGCGGGGCGCTCGGGCTCGGCGTTCGCGGCGCAGTTGGGCACGATGAAGCTCACCGAAGAGATCGACGCGATGCGGACGATCGGCGTGTCGCCGATGGAGGCGCTGGTGCTGCCCCGCGTGCTGGCCGCGATCGTGATGATGCCTCTGCTCGGCTTCTATGCGTCGATCATCGCGATCATCGGCGGTGGGCTGCTGTGCTGGGTGCAACTCGGCATTCCGCCAGTGACGTTCATCGCGCGCATCCGCGAAGTCGTGCCGATCACCGATCTGTATATCTCGCTGATCAAGGCGCCGGTGTTCGGCGCGATCATCGCGATCGCGGGCTGTTTCCAGGGCATGCAGGTCGAATCGGACGCCGAGCAGGTCGGGCTGCGCACCACCTCGGCGGTGGTCCAGGGCATCTTCCTGGTGATCGTGCTCGACGCGTTCTTCGCGGTGTTCTTCACCTGGTTGGGTTGGGACTGATGCCCCGCAAGACGGACAACAAGACAGACGATTTCATCATCTCCGTGAAGGGGCTGAAGAACGCGTTCGGCGATTCGGTGGTGCACGAGGGGCTGGACCTCGACGTGCGACGCGGCGAGATCCTTGGCGTGGTCGGCGGGTCGGGTACCGGCAAGTCGGTGCTGATGCGCTCGATCATCGGCCTGCAGACGCCGGTCGCGGGCGAGATCACGGTGTTCGGCGAGCCCAATATCGGCCGCGAGGAAACCGAGGCGACCGAGATCCGCAAGCGCTGGGGCGTGCTGTTCCAGGGTGGCGCGTTGTTCTCGACGCTGACCGTGGCCGAGAACGTCGAAGTGCCGTTGCGCGAATTCTATCCGGACCTGTCGCCGGCGCTGCTCGCGGAGATCGCGTCGTACAAGGTGGTGATGACGGGCCTGCCCGCTGACGCCGCGAACAAGTTTCCCGCCGAGCTGTCGGGTGGCATGAAGAAGCGTGCGGGTCTTGCCCGTGCGCTGGCGCTCGATCCCGAATTGCTGTTCCTCGACGAGCCGACCGCGGGGCTCGATCCGATCGGTGCGGCGGCGTTCGACGGGCTGACGCAGTCGTTGCAGAAGACGCTGGGGCTGACGGTGTTCCTGATCACGCACGATCTCGATACGCTGTACGCGATCTGCGACCGCGTCGCGGTGCTGGCCGACAAGAAGGTCATCGCGGTCGGGACGATCGACGAGCTGATCGCACTCGATCACCCGTGGATCGAAGAATATTTCAAGGGGCCACGCGGCCGTGCCGCGGTCGCGACTCAGGAGGCGCACGAGCGCGCCGACGAGCAAGCTGCCCGACACCCTACCGAAGTCCAGTCCAAGCAGTCCGCGCCGGACGACGCCGACGCGACATACGCCGAGAAAGAAGCAAGGACGCGCTGATGGAAACCCGTTCGAACCACGTCCTAGTCGGCGCCGTCGTGCTGATCCTGCTGGCCCTGCTGGCGCTGTTCACCGTGTGGATCGCGCGGATCGGCGGCAAGGAAGAGAAGGAATACGACATCTTCTTCCGCCAGTCGGTCGACGGGCTCGCGCGCGGCTCGGCCGTGGTGTTCTCCGGCGTGCCGTCGGGTCAGGTGAAGACGATCTCGCTGTGGAAGAACGATCCGCAGTTCGTCCGCGTCCGGATCAGCGTCAACGACGAGACGCCGGTGCTGCAGGGCACGACCGCGTCGATCTCGGGCGTCGGCTTCACGGGCGTCAGCCAGATCTCGCTCGATGGCGCACGCAAGGGTGCGCCGGCGATCGGCTGCCCCGACACGAAGACGCCGACCGAATGCCCGTACGGCGTGCCGGTGATCCCGACCAAGCTCGGTGGCCTGGGCGCTATCCTGAACTCGGCACCGCAGTTGCTCGAGCGTCTGTCGACGCTGACCGAGCGCCTCACCGGCTTGCTGACCGACCGTAACCAGGCATCGATCGCGGGTATCCTCGAGAACACCAATCGCCTGACCGATGCACTCGCCGATCGTGGGCCTGAGATCGCCGCGACGCTTGCGCAGACGCGGGTTGCGATCCAGCAGGCCGGCGATGCCGCGCAGCAGTTCGGCGTGCTCGCCAAGACCACCAACGGCGTGCTGTCCGAGGACGTGAAGCCGGCAATGGCGAACCTGAACAAGGCGATCACCTCCGCACAGCAGAGCGCTGAAACGCTCAACGCCGCGATCGGCGATGCACGACCAGGCTTGCAGGCCTTCTCCAAGACGACGATCCCCGAGGCCAACCGTCTGGTCCGCGACCTCCGCACGACCGCCGCAGCGCTGTCGTCGGTCGCCGAGAAGGTCGACCAGCAGGGAGCAAGTTCGCTGATCGGGCAGCAGAAGCTCCCGGATTACAAGGGTAAGTGAGGCACGCCATGAAGACACCGCTCATCCTGATCGCGATGCTGCCACTTGCCGGGTGCATCAGCTTCGGCGCGAAACCGCCGCCCACATTGCTGACGCTGACGAGCGCATCGTCGGTGCCGGTCGGCCAGAACCAGGATTCGGCGACCGCGAAGTCGATCACGATCCAGGTCCCGGTCGTACCGCAGTCGCTGGCGACCGCGCGCGTGCCGGTGCAGGCGACGCCGACTTCGATCGCGTACGTGACCGACGCGCAGTGGGCCGAGCCCCCGGCGCGGCTGTTCTCGCGGCTGGTGTCGGATACGGTTGCGGCGCGCACCGGGCTGGTCGTGCTGTCGACGGCGCAGTCGGTCGGCGATCCCGGCGGGTTGCTCGGTGGCGAGCTGCGGTCGTTCGGTCTCGATGCGACGACGCGCGAGGCGGTCGTGACGTTCGATGCGTCGCTTACCCGCGTCGGCAAGACGACCGTCGAGAAGCATCGCTTCGAAGCGCGCGTGCCGGTCTCGGCGATCGACGCGCCCTCGGCTGCGGCCGGGATCAACCAGGCGGCGAACCAGGTCGCGACGCAGGTGGCGGACTGGATCGGTCGGTGAACGCCCCTTCGTTCTGAACGCCCCTTCGTTCTGAACGCGGCGTCGACCTGAGCGTTGACGCTCTCTGACGAGGAGAGCGACGATGCCACAGGGCGACAAGAGCGCGTACACCGACAAGCAGAAGCGCAAGGCCGCGCATATCGCGGACGGCTATGAAGAGCGCGGCGTTCCCGAGAAGGAAGCCGAGGCGCGGGCCTGGGCTGCGGTGAACAAGGATTCTGGCGGGGGTAACCTGTCCGGCTCGGGTCGCGGCAAGCCTGATACGCATGCGTCTTCGCATGAGGGCGGGAAGCAGGCGGCTGGGCGTAGCGCGGCGGCGAAGTCTGCGGCTGCGAAGAAGGGTTGGGAGACCCGGCGGAAGAAGGCGGGGTAAAGCCGCAGGACGTCATCGAAGCGGTCCGTCATCCTGACGAAAGTCAGGGTACAGAGTTACTTGCGGTGCGCTTCATGGCTCTGGATCCTGACTTTCGTCAGGATGACGGACGGTGTTTCCGACTGTGCTTGTCGAAGTTTCAGTCGGCGAGAGAGGCTTCTGCTTTGGCTAGATGCAGTCGTGCCTCTGCCTTTCTCTCAAGGGGAGAGGGATTTAGAGGGCTAGCATCGCTTCCGCTTCAGCCAAATGGAGACGCTCGACCATCTGGCCATCCAGGCGGATCGCGCCTTTGTCAGCATTTTCGGGATCCTGGAACGCTGCCACGACCTGGCGCGCCCATGCCAACTCCTCCTCGCTGGGGCCAAAACCGGCGTTGGCCGCATCGATCTGGGAGGGGGTGGATCAGCGTCTTGCCGTCGAACCCGAGCGTCGCGCCTTGCGCGCACTCGGCGGCGAAGCGGGGCGGGTCGTCGAGGGCGTTGCAGACGCCGTCGAGCGCGACGATCCCGGCGGCGCGGGCGGCCATGATCGTTGCGGTGAGCGCAGGGATCAGCGGCATGCGATCGGCGCCGAGGCGGCAGCGCATCTCCTTTGCAAGGTCGTTGGTGCCGGCGATCAGCGCGGTGAGGCGCGTTTCGGCTGCTGCTGCGGAGAGGGCGGGGAGTTCCAAGATCGCGGCGCATGTCTCGATCATTGCCCAGATCGGGGGGCCGTCCTCGCCGAGCGATGCGCGGACCGCGAGCAGGTCGGCGACTGATGAGACCTTGGGAACGAGCACCGCTGCTACGCCTATCGCGCGAATCGCGGCGATGTCGTCGGCATACCAGGGGGTGTCGAGGCCGTTGACCCTGACCACGAGTTCGCGCTCGCCGAAGCCGCCTTCGCGGATCGCCTCGACCACGCGGTCACGGGTTGCGGCCTTCTCGTCGGGCGCGACGGCGTCTTCCAGGTCGAGGATGACGACGTCGCACGCGAGCGTCCGCGCCTTGGCGATCGCGCGGGCGTTCGAGGCGGGCATGTAGAGCGCGCTGCGGCGGCGTCTGGTCGTCATGCTATCGGCCGTCGCGCATCAGGTGACGACGTCGGGGGGCGGTGCGGCCGGTGTGCTGCGCGATACCCGCGATCGTTTCCGCGGCGGCGACGATGCTGGCGAGCATTTCGCCTGTGTCGCGGTCCAGGTCGCCGCCGACGGGTTCGTAGCGTTCGAGGTATACGCGCAAGGTCGCGCCGGTGGTGCCGGTGCCCGACAGGCGGAACACGACGCGGCTGCCACCCTCGAACAGGATGCGGACGCCCTGGTTGCGGCTGATCGAGCCGTCGGTCGGGTCGGTATAGGCGAACTCGTCCGCGGTCTTGACGGTCAGGTCGCCGAACTGCTGGCCGGGGAGGGTGGCGAGGCTGGAGCGCAGGGCGGCCATCAGGGCGTCGGCGCGCGGGGTATCGACGCCTTCGTAATCGTGGCGCGCGTAATAGTTGCGGCCGAACTTTGACCAGTGATCGCGGGCGATCGTGTCGACGCTTTCACCGCGGACGGCGAGGATGTTGAGCCAGAGGAGGACCGCCCACAGGCCGTCTTTCTCGCGGACATGGTCGGACCCGGTACCGGCGCTCTCCTCGCCGCAGATCGTCGCCATGCCGGCGTCGAGCAGGTTGCCGAAGAACTTCCAGCCGGTCGGGGTTTCGTAGGCGGGAATGCCGAGCGCTTCGGCCACGCGGTCGGCGGCGGCGCTGGTCGGCATCGAGCGGGCGATACCCTTGAGACCGCCTGCGTAGCCCGGCGCGAGGTGAGCGTTCGCGGCGAGCATCGCGAGGCTGTCCGAGGGGGGTGATGAAGCGGTGCTTGCCGATGATCAGGTTTCGGTCGCCATCGCCGTCCGAGGCTGCGCCGAAATCGGGTGCGTCGGGTGCCATCATCGTCTCGTACAAAGCGTGTGCGTGGACGAGGTTGGGGTCGGGGTGGTGGCCACCGAAATCGGGAAGGGGCTCGCCGTTGCGGACGGTGCCGGGCGCGAAGCCGAGGCGGCGTTCGAGGATTTCGGTGGCGTACGGCCCGGTGACCGCGCTCATCGCGTCGAACGCCATCGTCAGTTTTGCGGCGCGGATCGCGTCGAAATCGAACAGCGTCTCCATGAGCGCGGCGTAATCCTCGACCGGGTCGACGACCTCGACGGGCATATCGCCGACCGTGACTTCGCCGTCGGTGTCGAGGTCGATGTCGTCGGCGTCGACGGTCAGCCAGCGGTCGATCTCGAGCGTGCGCGCGTTGATCGCGTCGGTCACGGACTCAGGGGCGGGGCCGCCGTTGGCGATGTTGTACTTGATCCCGAAATCCTCGTCGGGACCACCGGGGTTGTGGCTTGCCGAGAGGACCAGCCCGCCGATCGCGCCACGCTTGCGGATCATGTGGCTGGCCGCCGGGGTCGAGAGGATGCCGCCGCGACCGACGATGACGCGGCCGAAGCCGTTGGCCGCCGCCATGCGGATCGCGACTTGGATGACCTCGCGGTTGAGAAAACGACCGTCGCCGCCGATGACCAGGGTCGCGCCGGTCTTGTCCGCCACCACGTCGAACACGCTCTGGACGAAATTCTCGGCGTAGTTCGGCTGCTGGAAGACTTTCACCTTCTTGCGCAGCCCTGAGGTGCCGGGCTTCTGATCGGTATACGGCGTGGTCGATACGGTGCGGATCATGCGGTCCCCGTCAGGCTTGCGTAAAGGTCTGCGTAGCGCCGGCCGCTCTCGTCCCACGAGAAGTCCGCGCGCATCGCGTTGCGCTGCAACATGGACCAGCGATCGGGGCGTGCATAGAGGGCCATCGTTCGGCGTAGCGCGTGGCTGAGCGCTTCGGGCGTGACGCCGTCGTGCTGGACGCCGGTGGCGACGCCCGCGGCGATCGCGGCTTCGTTGGCGTCGATCACGGTGTCGGCGAGGCCCCCGGTGCGCGCGACGACAGGAATGCAGCCGTAAGCAAGGCCGTAAAGCTGCGTCAGGCCGCAGGGTTCGAACCGCGACGGTATCAGGATCGCGTCGGCACCGCCTTGGAGCAGGTGCGAGACGGGCTCGTCATAGCCGATGCGGACGCCGATCCGGCCGGGGTGGCGTTCGGCGGCGGCGAGGAAAGCGAGTTCCAGGGCGGTGTCGCCCGAGCCGAGCAGCGCAAGACGGCCGCCGAGCGCGACGAGTTCGTCGAGGGCGCCGGCGAGGACGTCCATGCCCTTCTGCCAGGTGAGGCGGCTGATGACGGTGAAGATCGGGCCGTCGCCGGTGTCGAGGCCGAACAGGGTTTCGACCGCGCGCTTGTTGGTGCGGCGGCGGGCGAGCGCGCGCGCGGTGTAGCGGGCGGGGGAGGGACGCGTCGGTCTCCGGGTTCCAGACGGCGGGGTCGATGCCGTTGACGATCCCGGTGACGCGTCCGGCGCGGTCGTTGATCAGGCCTTCGAGGCCCATGCCGAATTCGCCGCGGCGGATTTCGGCGGCGTAGGTCGGGCTGACGGTGGTGATCGCGTCGGCGGCTTCGAGACCGGCTTTCAGGAAACCGACGCCGCCGTAATATTCGACGCCGTCGAGCGCGAAGGCTTCGTCGGGGGAGCGCGAGGTCGGCGAAGATGTCGTGGCCGTAGCGGCCCTGGAACGCGATGTTGTGGATCGTGACGACCGTCTTGGCGGGGGCGCCGGGGCCGGGGGCGTAGCGGAGATAGGCGGGGGGCCATCGCCGCCTGCCAGTCGTGCGCGTGGAGGATGTCGAACGCGTAGCCGGGGACCGTGCCCGAGGCGAGGTCGGCGGCGGCGCGGCTGAACGCGGCGAAGCGGCGCCAGTTGTCGGACCAGTCCGCGCCGGTCGCGTCGCCGTACGGGCCGCCGCCTCGGGCGAACAACGCGGGGGCGTCGAGGACCAGCAGCGGGTGGTCGCCGATTTTTGTCTTGAGGATGCGGGCTTCGGTGCCGAGCAGGTCGGTGTAGCGGTGGACGACTTTGGCGCGCTTGGTGACGGCGGCGAGGGCTGGGTAGCCGGGGAGGAACGTGGTCAGCGCCACGTCATGCGGCGCGAGCGCGGCCGGGAGCGCGCCGACGACGTCTGCGAGACCGCCGGTTTTTATGAGTGGGTAGGCTTCGGAGGCGACGGAGAGGACGCGCATCAAATCCTCCCCGGCACGGGGAGGGGGACCGTTCGCCACTGGCGAATGGTGGAGGGGCTCGCCGCCGACGTACCGCTTGTGGAAGCCCCCCTCCACCATGCGATGCATGGTCCCCCTCCCCGTGCCGGGGAGGATTTGCGTTGGTCATCACGCGATTAGCCGGTCGATCATGGATTTGGTTACCAGCACCACGCCGTTGTCGGTGCGGCGGAAGCGTTGGGCGTCGGATTCTGCGTCCTCGCCTACGATCAGGCCGTCGGGGATTTCGACGCCGCGATCGACGACCACCTTCGACAACCGCGCGCCGCGGCCGATCACGCAGTGCGGGAGGATCACCGCTTGATCCAGCATCGAGTAGCTATGCGCACGCGTCCCGGTGAAGATCAGGCTGCGGTGGATCGAGGAACCGGAGATGATGCAATCGCCGGACACCAGCGACGACACGGCCTCGCCGCGGCGACCGTCGTCGGCGTGGACGAACTTTGCGGGAGGCGTGACCTCCGAATAGGTCCAGAGTGGCCAGCTGCGGTCGTAGAGGTCGAGCTTGGGCACCACGTCGGTGAGGTCGATGTTCGCCTCCCAATAGGCGTCGACCGTGCCGACATCGCGCCAATAGGCCTCGACCTCGAGCCCCGAGCGGACGCAGCTGTCCGAGAAGCGATGCGCGACCGCCTTGCCGTTTTTCACGAGGTACGGGATGATATCTTTGCCGAAGTCGCGCGACGATCCGGGGGTTGCGGCGTCGCGACGAAGCTCCTCGAACAGCAGCTTGGTCGTGAAGACGTAGATCCCCATCGATGCCAGCGCGATGTCCGGGTTGCCGGGGATCGCGGGCGGATCGGCGGGCTTCTCGACGAACGCGGTGACGTTGTCGTGCTCATCCACGGCCATCACGCCGAACCCGACCGCCTCCATCCGCGGCACTTCGAGGCAGGCGATGGTGACGTCCGCGCCGGTCTCGCAATGCTGTTGCAGGATCAGCTCGTAATCCATCTTGTAGATGTGGTCGCCGGCCAGGATGACCATGTATTCGGGCGCGTGGCTCTCGATGATGTCGATGTTCTGGTAGACCGCGTCGGCGGTGCCCCTCGTACCATTGGAATTCGCTGATGCGCTGCGACGCGGGCAGGATGTCGAAGCTCTCGTTGCGTTCCGAACGCAGGAAGTTCCAGCCGCTCTGGAGATGGCGGATCAGCGAATGCGCCTTGTACTGCGTCGCGACGCCGATCCGGCGGATGCCCGAGTTGATCGCGTTGGACAGCGCGAAATCGATGATCCGCGCCTTGCCGCCGAAATACACCGCGGGTTTGGCGCGCGTATCGGTCAGCTCCATCAGGCGACTGCCGCGGCCGCCGGCCAGCACATACGCCATCGCGTCGCGCGCCAATGGCTGTCCCCGCCGTTCCACCATGTCCGTCTCTCCCTAATATTCAGCAGTATAACGCGCCGTCACCCGCCGGTTGTTCCGTCGTTGCGCCGGATCGGTCTTCGAACTCGATCAGCCTTCGTATTCGAGCATGATCGTCGCGAGCGGGGGCAGGGTGACCCAGGCCGCGCCGTCCTTCGCGACGACGCCGCCGAGATTGCCGAGCCCGCTGCCCCAATAGTCGTGCGCGTCGCTGTTGATGATCTCGCACCAGCGGCCGTCGAGCGGCAGCGGCACGCGGTAGGGCGCGCGGGCGATCGGCGTCATGTTGGCGACGATCGCGATCGGCTTTGCGCCGGGCGCCTTGCGCAACCAGGCGAACACCGAATTGGCGGCGTCGTCCGCGACCAGCCATTCGAACCCTTCCGCCTCGCAGTCGCGCGCGTGCAACGCCGGCTTCTCGCGGTAGACGGTGTTGAGGTCGCGGACGAGGTTGCGCATGCCTTCGTGGCTGCGCGCGTTGCGCAGGTCCCAGTCGAGCGCGCGCGCTTCCGACCATTCGCGACGCTGCGCGAACTCCTGGCCCATGAAGAGCAGCTTCTTGCCGGGGTAGCCCCACATGAACGCGTAATAGGCGCGCAGGTTGGCGAATTGCTGCCAGTCGTCGCCCGGCATCTTGGTCAGCAGCGAGCCCTTGCCGTGGACGACCTCGTCATGGCTCAAGGGCAGGACGAAATTCTCGCTGAACGCGTAGACGAGCCCGAAATTGATCTCGCCGTGGTGGTGCTTCCGGTGCAGCGGATCGCGCGCCATGTACTGGAGCGTGTCGTGCATGAAGCCCATGTTCCACTTGAACCCGAACCCGAGCCCACCGCTCTTACCGTCGTCGCTCACCGGCGCGGAGACGCCCGGCCAGGAGGTCGACTCCTCGGCGATCGTGAAGACGCCGGGATGCTGGCCGTAGATCTCGCGGTTCATGTCGCGCAAGCAAGCGACGGCCTCCCAATTCTCGCGACCGCCCTGCTCGTTGGGGATCCATTCGCCGGCCTTGCGCGAATAATCGCGGTACAGCATCGACGCGACCGCATCCACGCGTAGGCCGTCGATATGATAGCGCTCGGCCCAGAACAGCGCGTTGTTGACGAGGAACGACGTCACTTCGCGCCGCCCGAAATTGTAGATCGCGGTGTTCCAGTCGGGGTGGAAGCCGAGCCGCGGATCCTCGTGTTCGTAGAGCGCGGTGCCGTCGAACTTGGCGAGCCCGAACGCGTCGGTCGGGAAATGCGCGGGGACCCAGTCGAGCAGCACGCCGATCCCGGCGAGATGCGCGCCATCGACGAACCGCGCGAAGCCATCGACGTCGCCGAAGCGCGCGGACGGCGCGTAGAGACCGGTGGTCTGGTAGCCCCAGCTCGGGTCGTACGGGTGTTCGCTGATCGGCAGGAATTCGATGTGCGTGAAGCCCATCTCGACCACGTACGGGATCAGGCGGTCGGCGAGTGCGTCCCAGGTGAGGAACCAGCCGTCGGCGTCACGGTCCCACGATCCCGCGTGCACCTCGTAGATGCTGATCGGTACGCGGCGCGGATCGACCGAGGCCCAATGCTTGCGGTGATCGGTGTCGGCCCAGTCGTGCGCGAGTTTCCGCGTGATCGAGGCGTTGGCGGGGGCGGAGTTCGGCCGCGAAGGCGAACGGGTCGGCCTTGAGCGGCTGCAACTGGCCGTCGGGGCCGACGATCTCGAACTTGTAGGCGCGGTATTCGGCGATGTCGGGGATGAAGATCTCCCACACGCCGACGTCGCCGCGCTTGCGCATCGCGTGGCGGCGGCCGTCCCAGTCGTTGAAGTCGCCGACGACCGAGACGCGCTGCGCATTGGGGGCCCAGAGCGCGAAGTGGACGCCGTGTGCGCCCTCGTGCTGGATCAGGTGCGCGCCCATCTTGTCGTGGAGGCGGCGGTGCGTGCCCTCCGCCATCAGCAGGTCGTCGATCGGGCCGAGTACGGGACCGAAGCTATAGGGGTCGGTGACCCACCACGAGGTGTCGCCCGCCTCCGCGTGGTATTTCACCGGCTGTTGCGTGCCGTCGATCGGACCCTCGAACAGGCCGCGATCGTCGATGCGGGGAGCGTGCCGAGCGCGGTGCCGTCGAGCGCATGCGCCTCCGCCGTGTCCGCGCCGGGCAGCCAGACACGCGCGAACACGCCGGTCGGGCCGCTGTGGACGCCGAGCAGCGAGAACGGATCGTCGTGACGCCCTTCAAGGAGGGCAACGATGGCGCCTTCGGGTGGCTTCACATGACCGTCCAGATCTCGCGCGCATATTCGCGGATCGTGCGATCGGACGAGAACCAGCCGACGCGCGCGACGTTGCGGACGGTCGAGGCGACCCAAGCGTCGCGGTCGTTCCAGCGCGTGTCGACGGCGCGCTGAGCAGTGGCATAGCTGTCGAAATCGGCGGCGAGCATAAACCAGTCACCCTCGTACAACCCGCCCATCAGCCCGGCGTAGCGCGTCTTGTCGTCGGGCGAGAACACGCCGGACGCGATCGCGGATACCGCCTGGCGCAGTTCGTTCGAGCCATCGATGACGCTGCGCGGATCATAACCGTTGGCGCGCTTCGCCTCGACCTCGTCCGCGGTCATGCCGAAGATGAAGATGTTGTCGTCGCCGACGCGGTCCTTGATCTCGATATTCGCGCCGTCGAGCGTGCCGATCGTCAGCGCGCCGTTCATCGCGAACTTCATGTTGCCGGTGCCCGACGCTTCGAGGCCGGCGGTCGAGATCTGTTCGCTGAGGTCGGCGGCGGGGATGATCTTCTCCGCCAGCGACACATTGTAATTGGGCAGGAAGGCCACCTTGAGCAGGCCACCGACGGAAGGGTCCGCGTTGATCCGGCGCGCGACGTCGTTTGCCAGTTTGATGACGAGTTTGGCGTTGTGATAGCTCGACGCCGCCTTGCCCGCGAACAGCTTCACGCGGGGCGTCCAGTCGCGTTCGGGGTGACTGCGGATCTGGTCGTAGAGCGCGACCGTCTCGATGATGTTGAGCAACTGGCGCTTATACTCGTGGATGCGCTTGATCTGGACGTCGAACATCGCGTCGGGATCGACGCGGAGCCCCATCGTCTCCTTGATGTGATTTGCCAGTGCCACCTTGTTCGAACGCTTCACGCTCGAAAAGCGCTCCCTGAAACCGGAATCGTCGGCAAAAAACATCCAGATCGACGAGCTTTTCGGCATCGTCGAGGAAGCCGTCGCCGATCGCATCGCGGATCAGCGCGGTCAGGCCGGGGTTGCACTGCTGGAGCCAGCGGCGCGGCGTGATGCCGTTCGTCTTGTTGTTGATCCGCGTCGGGTAGAGCTTGTGCAGATCGGCGAAGACCGTCTTCTTCATCAGCTGCGTGTGGAGCGCGGCGACGCCGTTGACGCTGTGCGACCCGGCAAAGGCGAGGTTCGCCATCCGCACGCGCCGCTCGCCGCCCTCGTCGATCAGGCTGATCGCGGCGATCGCGCGATCATCTATGCCGTCCGTGCCACGGGCTTCCCGCAACAGCTTGGCGTTGATCGCGTAGACGATCTGCATGTGCCGCGGGAGCAGGCGCTCGAACAACGGCAGCGGCCAGCTCTCCAAGGCCTCGGGCAACAGCGTGTGGTTGGTATAGCCGAAGGTGGCGCGCGTGATCTTCCACGCCTCGTCGAACGCGAATTCGTGGTGGTCGATCAGCAGCCGCATGAGTTCGGCGACCGACACCGCAGGATGCGTGTCGTTGAGCTGGATGGCGGCCTTGTCGGGTAGCGTGCGGATGTCGCCGAAATACTGGATGTGGCGACGGACGATGTCCTGAATCGACGCGGACGAGAAGAAATACTCCTGGCGGAGGCGGAGTTCCTGGCCGGCGGCGGTTGAGTCGTTGGGGTAGAGGACGCGGGTAAGTGTCTCGGCGCGCGTCTGATCGGCAAGCGCGCCCGAGAAATCGCCGGCGTTGAAGCGGTCGAGCTTGATCGGATCGAACGCGCTGGCAGTCCAGAGGCGGAGCGTGTTGACGTGCTTGCCGCGCCAGCCGACCACAGGGGTATCGACGGCCGTCGCCTCGACCGCCTCGGAGGGACTCCAATGGACCTGACCGTTATCTGCGACCGTCACTTCGCCGCCGAAGCCGACGAAATACGCGCTCTCGCGGCGTTCGAACTCCCAGGGGTTACCGTGCGCGAGCCAGTTCTCGGGCATCTCGACCTGCCAGCCGTCGTCAATTCGCTGGCGGAACATGCCGTTCACGTAGCGGATGCCGTAGCCGTAAGCCGGCAGCGCTAGGCTCGCCATGCTCTCCATGAAGCACGCGGCGAGCCGGCCGAGGCCGCCATTGCCGAGCGCCGCGTCGGGCTCGATTTCCTCGAGTTCGGCGAGGTCGACGCCGTGGAGCTTCAGCGCCTGCGTGACTTCGTCGTTGCGCTGGAGGTTGGTCACCGCGTCGCGCAGCAGCCGGCCGATCAGGAATTCGAGGCTGAGATAATAGACGCGCTTGGCGCCGGCCGCGTGCGCCGCCTTGGTCGACGCCATCCAGCGTTCGACGATGTCGTTGCGGACCGTCAGGATCGTGGCGGCAAGCCAGTCGTGGGGGCGGGCGGCCTGCGCATCCTTGCCGATGCGGTGGACCAGCGTGTCGAGGATCGAGTCGGCCAGATCCTGGATGACGGGTGCTTGAACGGGCGGCTGTACGGCAGGATCTGAGGTCACGCGGTTTCCGAAATCGTTACGGTCGCGGCGATCCTAGCCTCCCGCGAGCCGATGTCACGCGGACTTCCTTCCCGTGATGGAAAAGAAGGTTGTCGATCAATGCTTTGAATTTGGGATGATCCATCACCGCGCTGGGGCGGTGGTGGACAGGGTAGGGTTCGAACCTACGTAGGAGAAACTCCGGCAGATTTACAGTCTGCTGCCTTTAACCACTCGGCCACCTGTCCAGGCCGCTTTTGCAAGCGCCGCTCTTTCAAGCGAGGCGGCTCAATGGCGAAGCGCGCTCGGTGTGTCAACGCAGGTTTTGCGAAGTTTCGTGGTTCATAGTTGCCGCGGGAGCGGGAATGCCGACAAGGACGCGGCATACACAGACACGATAGAGAGCGAATATGGCACGCAAGGGACACAGGCCGAGCAAGGCACCGGCAGGCCGCCCCCGCTTCTGGGGCAAGCACGCGGTGGGCGCGGCGCTCGCCAATCCGGAGCGCACGGTGCGCAAAATCCTCGGCACGCGCGAGGCGCTCGCCGGGTTCGACCTGCCGGCCGACGTGCCGGTGACCTATGCCGAGGCGATGGATCTGGCGCGGCTGGTGCCGGGCGATGCGCCGCACCAAGGCGTGGTGATCGAGGTCGAGCCGCTCGAAGACATGTGGCTGGCCGACCTGCTCGAGCATGGCAAGGACGACAACCGCCCGCTGGTGATCCTCGACGGCGTAACCGATCCGCATAACGTCGGTGCGATTCTGCGCTCGGCGGCGGCGTTCGATGCGCTGGGGATCATTACGCCGGACCGGAATGCGCCGCCGGAGTCGGGGACGATCGCGCGGGCTGCTTCGGGTGCGCTTGAGAGTGTGCCCTGGATCCGGGTGGTGAACCTGGCGCGTGCTCTGGAGGAGATTGCGGCGGCGGGGTTCTGGCGGATCGGGCTGACCGGCCATGCGACGCAGACGCTGTCGGAAGCAATGGGGACGCAGCGAATCGCGATCGTGCTCGGCGCCGAGGGCGAGGGCATGCGGCAGAATACCGAGCAGCATTGCGACGAGCTGGCGAAACTGCCGATCTCGGAGAAGGTGGAGAGCCTGAACGTATCGAACGCGGCGGCGATCGCGTTGTACGCCATCACCACGCGGTAAATCACTCCCTCGCCCCTACGGGGAGAGGGAAGGGGCTCGCCGCACTTGCGGTGGGAAGGGAGAGGGGGAGTGAGGCTCGGGACGGTTCATCCCAACGCCCCTCTCCCTTCCGTCGCCCACGGCTCCTCCCTCCCCTCTCCCCCGGAGGGGGCGAGGGACATGCGGAATCAGTCCTCTTCGGCGATCCGGACCTTTAGGCCATCGAGCCCATCAGTCAGTTCGATCTGGCACGACAGTCGTGAAAACTCATCACGGTCACTCGTCGAATCGAGCAAATCATCCTCATCCGGCCCCATCGGCTTCAGTTTGCCCGCAAAGTCCGGGTCGACATGGACGTGGCAGGTGGCGCACGAGCAACAGCCGCCGCACAGCGCCAGGATCTCGTCGATCCCGGCGTCGCGGATGACTTCCATCACCGATAGGCCCGCCTCGCCGATGATCTCGCGTTCTTCCCCTTCGCGCGTCACGACGATAAGCTTGGGCATGTCATTCTCCGAAAAATCTTCGTGCGTTCATGCCGTTGCGCGAGCCAGGGATCAAGCATCATGGGCCTGAGCGCAGAGCAACTCGAAACCGCGATGGCGGCGTTGTGCGAAATCGAGCCGGCGTTCGCGGTCGCGGTCGGCAATGCCGGCCACCCCGCGCCCCGGATCAGCGAGCGCGGCTTCGCGACGTTGCTGCGGACGATCGTCGGTCAGCAGGTGAGCGTCGCCTCGGCCGCGGCGGTGTGGAATAAGCTCGACGCGGTGGTCGGCGGCGCAGGCGATCCGGAGAAGATCGCCGCCGCCAGCGACGAGTTGCTGAAGAGCGCCGGACTGTCGCGCCAGAAGCTCGGCTATGCACGCAGCTTGGCCGACGAGGTGACGAGCGGCCGGCTCGACCTGACCAACCTGCCCGAGGACGACGAGGGAGGCGATCGCCGCGCTGGTCCGCGTGAAGGGGATCGGTCGCTGGTCGGCGGAGATCTACCTGCTGTTCGCGGAAGGGCGGACGGACATCTGGCCCGCGGGCGACCTTGCGATCCAGATCGAGGTCGGGCGTATCCTGGGCCACGAGACACGGCCGAGCGAGAAACTGACGCGAGAGGTGGCGGAGGCGTGGCGCCCGCACCGCGGTGCTGCGGCGATCTTCGCGTGGCATCATTACCAGGCGGACATGAAGGTGATTTGACTTCCTTGCTCCCCTCCCTGGAAGGGAGGGGCGCGGGGTGGGTCGGTTTCCGCATGTTTGGACGGTGGTGGCTCGAGCGGGCCTACCCACCCCCAGCCCCTCCCTTTCAGGGAGGGGAGACGCTTCCCATATATTCGTTGTGTACGCACGCACACGTCGGCTCGGCGAAAGCCGGCATCTCTCCATTCGAATGGCTACACCCGCCAACCGGAATACCGCAGTTATCCCTGGAGTGACGGGACGGAGGTGAACGCATTGTCGCCCGGCGTGCCAGCCACGCCTTGTCCCCTCTCCCTCGTTCCGGCAAAGCAGCCCCCGATGTCAGCCCCCAATCTCCCCGCGTCCGGCTTCGCCAACTCGCTCGCCGAGAGTCACCGCACCGTCGTCGTCCCCGAAGGCGCGTCGTTCTGGCGGCGGCTGTTCGCGTTCGTGGGGCCGGGATATCTCGTCGCAGTCGGCTATATGGACCCCGGCAACTGGGCGACCGACATCGCCGGCGGCTCCGCATTCGGCTACACGCTGCTGTCGGTCGTGCTGCTGTCGAACCTGATGGCGATGGTCCTGCAAGCCCTGTCCGCACGCCTTGGCATCGTCGCAGGGCTGGACCTCGCCCAGGCCTGCCGCGCGCATTATTCGAAGCCGGTCTCGGTCGCGCTGTGGTTCCTGTGCGAGATCGCGATCATCGCCTGCGACCTTGCCGAAGTGCTCGGCACGGCGATCGCGCTCAAGCTGCTGTTCGGCCTGCCTTTGGTCTACGGCGTCGTGCTCACCGCGCTCGACGTGTTCCTGATCCCTCGCGCTGCAACGCTTCGGGTTCCGCAAGCTCGAGGCGTTCGTCGTCGCGTTGCTCGTGATCATCGCCGGCTGCTTCGTCTTCGAGCTGTTCCTGGCGCGGCCCGAATGGGCGGGCGTGCTCGGCGGGCTGGTGCCGACGACGCAGATCGTCACCGACCCGGCGATGCTCTACATCGCGATCGGCATCCTCGGCGCGACCGTGATGCCGCACAACCTGTACCTCCATTCGTCGATCGTCCAGACCCGCGCGTTCGCCAAGGACACGGCGGGCAAGCGCGACGCGATCACGATGGCGACGATCGACGGCACTGTTGCGCTGGGACTGGCGTTCTTCATCAACGCGGCGATCCTGATCCTCGCGGCTGCGACCTTCCACGTTGCAGGGCGCACCGACGTCGCCGAGATCGACCAGGCGTACGAGCTGCTCGCGCCGATGCTCGGCATGGGCGCTGCGAGCGTGTTGTTCGCGGTCGCGCTGCTGGCGTCGGGGCAGAACTCGACGGTGACGGGCACGCTTGCCGGCCAGATCGTGATGGAGGGGTTCCTCAACCTGCGCATGCCGGTCTGGGCGCGGCGGCTGGTAACGCGGTTGCTCGCGATCGTGCCCGCGGTATTCGTGGTCGGTGCGTCGGGCGATGCGGGGAGCGACGAAGCTGCTGGTGCTGAGTCAGGTCGTGCTCAGCCTGCAGCTCCCGTTCGCGGTCGTGCCGCTCGTCAAGTTTACCGGCGACCGCACGATCATGGGCGAACTGGTCAGCCCGGCGTGGTTGAAGATCCTCGCCTGGGTGATCGCGGCGGTGATCATCGGGCTGAACGGCACGCTTCTGTACGGCATGCTGTAGATACGAAAACGGCGGCCGATCGCTCGGCCGCCGCTTCCTTTTTCGTTAGCGTCGGCTGAAGCTCAGCGGCACTTAACGTTGCCGCGGTCGACCGAGCGGCCGAGCAAGGCGCCGCCACCGGCACCCGCCAGCGTGCCAAGCGTGCCGCCACCGATCAGGTTGGCCAGCGCGCCGCCGCCGAGGGCGCCGATCACGAGGCCGGTGGTGCCGTCGTTGCGCTTGCAATAGGCGCGGCCGTCGCGACCACGATAGATGCGGTCGTTGCGGCTGAGGCGGCGCTCGCGGTACTTGCCGTCGCGGTAGCTGTTCGACGGATCCCAGTTGCGGTCGTCGCCACGCCAGTTGCGATCGTTGCCGCGGCGGTCGTTGTCGTACCGGCGATCGTCACGATCGCGACGATCGTTGTTGTCGCGGCGATCGTCGTAACGCTGCGCGGTCGCGGCGGTCGGCAGCATGGCCGGCGCTGCGACGGCGACCGACATCAACGCTGCGATAAGATGCTTCTTCATGGGATAATCTCCTGATGCGTGACACGGTAACCCGTGCCGCACCGGAAAAGTTCAAACAGTAGCTTTATCCGCCATCGAGCAGTCGTGGCCGCTTCCCGTCTCGACCTGCAACGTGGCGTGGCCGATGCCGAATCTGTCATGGAGCATCGTCCTCGCGTTGCTGAGGAATTGGTCGCCGGGGTGTCCGGCGGGCATCACCAGGTGCGCGGTGAGGACGGGCTCGGTGGTGCTCATCGGCCAGATGTGGAGATCGTGGATCTCGGTGACGCCGGGCAGGCTGCACAGCGCCTCGTCGACATGGTCGAACTCGATCCCGCGGGGGACGGCGGACAGCGACATCTCGACGGTCTCGCGGAGTAGGCCCCAGGTCTGCCAGAAGATCAGGATCGCGATGACGATGCTCACCGCCGGATCGATCCAGGTGAGGCCGGTGCGCCAGATCACGAAGCCGGCGATCACCACGCCCGCCGACACCAGCGCGTCCGCGGCCATGTGGAGGTACGCGCCGCGGATGTTGACGTCGCCCTTGCGGCCGCGTGCGAACATCCAGGCGGTGAACGCATTGACCGCGATGCCGATGCCCGCGACCATCGACACGGTGAGGCCGGCGGTGGGTGCAGGATCGGAGAAGCGCTGCGACGCCTCGAGCACGATCGCGCCGAGTGCTACCAGCAGCAGCAGCGCGTTGGCCAACGCGGCGAGGATCGTCGAGCCCTTCAGCCCGTAGGTGTAGCGCTTGGTCGGTGCGGTGCGCGCGAGCATCGTGCCGCCCCACGCGACGACGAGGCCGAGCACGTCGCACAGATTGTGGCCGGCGTCGGCGAGCAGCGCGACCGAGTCGATGCGCAGGCCGACGATCGCTTCGACGACAACGAAGACGATGTTGAGACCGATGCCGATCGCAAAGGCGCGGTCGAACGAGGCGGGCGCGTGGCTGTGGCCATGTCCGCCGTGGGAGTGGCCGCCGCCGTGTGAGTGACCATGCGAATGGTCGTGCCCGTGATGATGTCCGCCCAAAGCCCGCGCTCCGCTAAATTCGGCCGCCGCCTAGCATCGACGTATCGTGTGATACTAGGACGCGAGCGAGCATTCTCACGCGCTGCCCGAAGCGCAACGGTCCCCCTCCCTGAAAGGGGGGGGCAGGGGGTGGGTCGGCCTGGTTATGTCGCGACGGCAAGGACATGCGGAACCCGACCCACCCCCAACCCCCTCCCTTCCAAGGAGGGGGAGCAGTTTCACCCACTCCGTCACCCCGGCGGAGGCCGGGGCCCACCGTCCCGCGCACGCAATTCTCTCGAATGTGCGGAACGGTGGATGCCGGAACGAGCCCGGCATGACGGAGAGTTAGCCCTCGTTCGCCAAGGCCTTCAACCGGTACAGCGCGTCGAGCGCATCCCGCGGGCTCATCGCGTCGATGTCGAGTTTCGCCAGATCCTCGCGCAGCACGTCGCACGCCGCCTCCTCGACCTGCGCCGCCGCCGCGAACAACGGCAGGTCGTCGAGCCCCGCCGCCAGCCCGCCGGTCTTCGCGCGCCCGGCTTCGAGCTTCGCCAGCACCGCCTTCGCCCGCGCCACCGTCACCGGCGACATCCCCGCCAGCCGCGCGACCGCCAGCCCGTAGCTCCGATCCGCCGGGCCATCGGCGAGTTCGTGGAGCAGCACCAGCTCCCCCTTCCACTCGCGCGCACGGACATGATGCAAGGACAGCGCCTCGCACCGCTCCGCCAACCGCGTCAGCTCGTGGTAATGCGTCGCGAACAGGCAGCGACAGCGATTGTCCTCGTGGATCGCCTCGACCACCGCCCAGGCGATCGCGAGGCCGTCATAGGTGGACGTTCCGCGCCCGACCTCGTCGAGAATCACGAACGACCGCGGCGTCGCCTGCGCGAGGATCGCCGCGGTTTCGACCATCTCGACCATGAAAGTGGAGCGGCCGCGGGCGAGATTGTCCGACGCGCCGACGCGGCTGAACAGGCGGTCGACCAGACCCAGCGTGGCCTTGGTCGCGGGCACGTAGGACCCGGCCTGCGCAAGGACTGCGATCAGCGCGTTCTGGCGGAGGAAGGTCGATTTACCGCCCATGTTCGGGCCGGTGACGAGCCACAGCCGCGAGTTTTCCGACAGGTTGCAGTCGTTGGCGACGAAGCGATCGCCCGACTTGGCCACCGCCGCCTCGACCACCGGATGCCGGCCGCCTTCGATCTCGAAGCACGCGTGATCAACCAGCGAAGGTCGCGCCCAGGCGCCTTCCGCGGCGCGCTCGGCCAGCCCGGCCGCGACGTCGAGCCGCGCTAGGGCATCCGCGGTCGCCGCAATCGCATCGCGCCCGGCCAGAGCCTGCGCGGTCAGTTCTTCCAGATGCGCCGCCTCCGCCGCCAGTGCGTGCGCGCCAGCCTGCGACACCTTCGCCGCGACTTCGTGCAGGGCAGGGGGTATTGAACCGGACCACGCCGGCGAGAGTCTGACGATGCGTGAAGCCGCTCTCGGGCTTCATCAACGGGTCCGCCGCGCGCGCGGGGACTTCGACATGATAGCCGAGCACGCCGTTGTGACGGATCTTCAGCGCCGTGACGCCGGTCGCGGTGCGGAATTCCGCCTCCAGCGCGGCGATCGCCCGCCGCCCGCCAGCGCCTGCATCGCGCAGGTCGTCGAGCGCGGCGTCATAGCCTGCCGCGATATAGCCGCCGTCCGATGCCTCGATCGGGGGCGACGGCACCAGCGCGCGCTTGAGCAGGTCGATCAGCGCGCCATGCCCGCGCAACCGCGGCGCGATGTCCCGCAGGAGCACCGGCGGATCGACGATCGCGTCCATCCGCTCGCCTAGGCTCCAGGCGCCGTCGAGGCCGTCGCGCAACTGCCCCAGATCGCGCGGGCCGCCGCGCCCTGCCGCCAGTCGCCCGAGCGCGCGGCCGATGTCCGGCAAGGCCCGCAACGTCGAGCGCAACCGCTCGCGCGCCGCTTGGTCGTCGTGGAACAGTCGCACCAGATCGAGCCGCGCGTCGATCGCCGCCTTGTCCATCAATGGCGCGCCGAGATCCGCGCCGAGCAACCGCGCGCCAGCGCCGGTCACGGTCCGGTCGACCGCATCGAGCAGGCTGCCTTTGCGCACGCCGCCGGTGGTGCAGGTCAGCTCGAGGCTTTCGCGGGTGGCGGCGTCGATCGCCATCGTCTCCGCCGCGCGGCCGATCCGAGGGGGGCGGAGGAAGGGCATCGTGCCCTTCGCATTATGCTCCAGATACGCGACCAGACCTCCGGCTGCGGCCAGCCCCGCGCGGCCGAACTGCCCGAACCCGTCGAGCGTTGCCACGCCGTACAGCCGCTTGAGTCTCGCCTCGCCAGCACCACTGTCGAAGTCGATCTTCGGCCGCAGCGTGGTAGCCGCCTCCTCGAAAGCGCTAGCCTCCGACGCAACAACCTCGGCCCCGCCAAGCCGCGCGAGTTCCGCCTCGACCGCGTCGCCTGCGACCTCGACGATCTCAAAGCGCCCGGTCGACACGTCTGCGGCGGCGATCGCCACCAACCCGCCCGCCTCGCCGATCGCCACGCACCAATTGTCCGAGCGCGCGTCGAGGAGCGCTTCCTCGGTCAGCGTGCCCGCCGTCACGACCCGCACGATCGCGCGTGCGACGAGCGCCTTCGATCCGCCGCGCGCCTTGGCTTCCGCCGGGCTTTCGACCTGCTCGGCGATCGCCACCCGGTGCCCGGCCTTGATCAGCCGTTGCAGGTACACCGTCGCCGCATGCACGGGCACGCCGCACATCGGGATCGGCTTGCCCTCATGCTCGCCGCGCGCGGTCAGCGCGATGTCGAGCACCCCCGCGGCGATCCGCGCGTCGTCCATGAACAGTTCGAAGAAATCGCCCATCCGGTAGAACAGCAGGCAATCCTGCGCCTCCGCCTTCAGGCCGAGATACTGCGTCATCATGGGGGTAGGGGCGGGGTGCGACATCAGGGGCGGGTAGCGAAACTTTGCGGGTTCGTCATCCGTCGCCGTTCTCCTGCGAACGCAGGAGCCCAGGGTTCCAGGGGACAGCGATGCTTGATCCTGGGCTCCTGCGTTCGCAGGAGAACATGGGCGAAGTGTCCGGGGTGACGAAGCGGCATCGTCTGCGTAAAGACACAGGCCACAGAGAGAGGCCCCGCCCATGTCCGACGAAACGCTGCAATTCTCCGAACGCGAAGCCTTGCTCTTCCACTCGGAAGGTCGCCCGGGGAAGATCGAGATCATCGCGTCGAAGCCGATGGCGACGCAGCGCGATCTTGCGCTCGCCTATTCGCCCGGTGTCGCGGTGCCGGTGCAGGCGATCTACGACGATCCCGCGACCGTCTACGATTATACCGCGAAGGGAAACCTCGTCGCGGTGATCTCGAACGGCACCGCGATCCTCGGCATGGGCAATCTCGGGCCGCTCGCCTCCAAGCCGGTGATGGAGGGCAAGGCGGTGCTTTTCAAGCGCTTCGCCGACGTCGACGCGATCGATATCGAGCTGAAGACCGAGGACGTGAACCGCTTCATCGACGCGGTCGAGCTGATGGAGCCGACTTTCGGCGGGATCAACCTCGAGGACATCAAGGCGCCCGAATGCTTCATCATCGAGCAGGCTCTGCGCGAACGGATGAACATCCCGGTGTTCCATGACGACCAGCACGGCACCGCGATCATCACCGCTGCCGGCCTGATCAACGCGTGCCTGCTCACGGGGCGGAAACTGTCCGAGGTCAAGATCGTCGTCAACGGCGCCGGCGCCGCGGCGATCGCCTGCACCGAGCTCGTGAAGGCGATGGGCGTGCGCGGCGACAACGTCATCCTCTGCGACCGCAAGGGCGTGATCTACCAGGGCCGCGACGGGGTCGACCAGTGGAAGTCGGCACACGCCGCGATCACCGAGACGCGCACGCTGACCGAGGCGCTGGTCGGCGCCGACGTGTTCCTGGGGCTCTCCGCAGCGGGTTCGCTGACGCCGGAGATGGTCAAGGACATGGCCCCCGCGCCGATCATCTTCGCGATGGCCAATCCCGAGCCCGAAATCCGCCCCGAACTCGCGATGGCCGCGCGTCCCGATGCGATCGTCGCGACCGGCCGCTCGGATTATCCGAATCAGGTCAACAACGTGCTCGGCTTCCCGTTCATCTTCCGCGGTGCGCTGGACGTCCGCGCGACCGGCATCAACGACGCGATGAAGATCGCCGCCGCCAACGCCATCGCCGAACTCGCGCGCGAACGCGTGCCCGAGGAGGTTGCCGCGGCATACGGTGTAAGCCACAGCTTCGGCCCGGCGTACATCATCCCCGCGCCGTTCGATCCGCGCCTTATGGAAGTCGTCCCCGTTGCGGTTGCGAAAGCCGCAATGGCCTCGGGCGTCGCGACCAAGCCGATCCTCGACATCGAAGCGTATCGCCACTCGCTCCGCGCCCGCCTCAACCCGACGACGTCGGTGTTGTCGATGGCGTATGAAGGCGCCCGCGCGCATCCCAAGCGCGTGATCTTCGCCGAGGGCGAGGAAGAAGTCGTCCTCCGCGCCGCGATCGCGTTCAAGGAAGGCGGCTATGGCACGCCGGTCCTGGTCGGCCGCGACGACGTGCCCGACCGGTTGCGCGCGCTCGGCGTCACCGATCCCGAGAGCTTCGAACTCCACAACAGCCGCGTCTCGCCGCTCGTCCCCCGGATGGTCGACTTCCTGTATTCGCGGCTCCAGCGTCGCGGGTACCTGCGCCGCGATTGCGAGCGGATGGTCAACCAGGACCGCAACATCTTCGGCGCGCTGCTGCTCCAGCTCGGTGAAGGCGACGCGATGATCACCGGCATCACGCGCACCTATGGCGAGACGATGCGCCAGATTTATCGCGTGATCGATCCGGCGGCGGGGAAGACGCCGTTCGGTATCCACCTGCTCGTCGGGCAGAGCCACACGGTGTTCATTGCCGATACCACGGTCAACGAGCGTCCGACCGCCGAGCAGCTGGCCGACTTCGCCGAGCAGACCGCGGCGGTCGCGCGGCGGATGGGGCATGAGCCTCGCGTGGCGTTCCTCAGCTATTCGAACTTCGGCAATCCGAAGGGGGAGTGGCTCGACAATATCCGCGATGCGGTGACCGTGCTCGACGGGCGGAAGGTCGGGTTCGAGTATGAGGGCGAGATGGCGCCGGATGTCGCGCTGAATCCGAAACAGTTGGCGAACTATCCGTTTGCGCGGCTCTCGGGGCCGGCGAACGTGCTGATCATGCCGGGGCTTCAGTCGGCGCATATCTCGGCGAAGTTGTTGCGGGAACTGGGTGGGGACTCGGTTATCGGGCCGATGCTCATCGGGATGGAAAAGCCGGTTCAGGTCGCGCCGATGACGTCGACCGCGAGCGAACTGGTGACGCTGGCAGTGCTCGCTGCCGGCGGCATAGCGCGCTAACTAAAACTCCCTCGCCCCTCCGGGGAGGAGGGAAGGGGCCCGCGGCGCTTGCCGTGGGAAGGGAGAGGGGAGTGAGGCTCGGGACGGTTCATACCAAAGCCCCTCTCCCTTCCGTCGCAAGTGCTCCTCCCTCCCCTCTCCCCCGGAGGGGCGAGGGGACGCAGAAGTTAGGCGTCGATGCTTGTGCCTAGCGAGGCGTGGACGAGGCCGCCGTCCACCGTGATCGTCTCGCCGATCACATAATCCCCCGCGCGGCTTGCGAGGTAGATCGCCGCCCCAGCCATATCCTCGTCCACGCCAACCCGCTTCGCCGGGATCCCCTGCGCCACCGCATCGCCGTGATCGCGCGCCGCCTTGTTCATGTCGCTCGCAAACGCGCCCGGCGCGATCGAGGTGACGTTGATCGAGTCCGTCACCAGCCGCGCCGCCATCCGCTTCGTCAGGTAGATCAGCGCCGACTTCGACGCGTGATAGCTGTACGTCTCCCACGGGTTCAGCCGCTGGCCGTCGATCGACGTGATGTTGATCACCTTCGCTGGCTTCGCGCGCGATCCCGAAGCCTTCAGCGCGGCATGCAGCGCCTGCGTCAGGAAGAACGGCGACTTTACGTTCAGGTCCATGACCTTGTCCCAGCCGACCTCCGAAAACTCCTCGAACGGCACGCCCCACGCCGCGCCCGCGTTGTTCACGAGGATATCGAGCTGCGACTCATGCTCGGCGAACTGCGCGGCGAGCGCCTTGCACCCCGCCACCGTCGAGACATCCTGCGGCAACGCGATGCAGTTCGGCCCGAGTTCCGCGGCCGCCGCCTCGCACACATCGGCTTTCCGCGACGAGATATACACCTTGGCCCCCTGCGCGATGAAGCCGGCGGCGATCATCTTGCCGATCCCGCGGCTGCCGCCGGTGATCAGCGCGACGCGGCCGTCGAGCCGGAACAGGTTGGTCGTATCCATCACGCATCCTCCGAATGTTTGCCCGCTTGGTATCGCCGAGCGCCGCCCGCCGCAAACCCGTTTTTCGAACCAGCCATCATTGACGAGTGCGAAGCCCGTACTATGCTTGCCAAAAACTAGGAGAGAGCGTGTGAGGTTTTCAGGCAAGCGTGCCGTTGTGACCGGCGGCGCGTCCGGCATCGGTCGAGCGACCGCACTGCGACCTCGCCGACGAAGGCGCGACCGTGCTGATCGGCGATATCGACGAGGCCGGTGGCCACGCGATCGCCGACGCGTCCGACGGCCGCATCCTGTTCCAGCGCACCGACGTGCTCCAGGCTAGCGATATCGAGGCGCTGATGCAGGCCGCCGACGATGCGGGCGGTCTCGACATCCTGTTCAACAACGCTGGCGCGGGCGGCTCACGCGACCCGATCGGCGAGATTTCGCCCGAGGACTGGGACCGCACGCAGGCGCTGCTGCTGCGCTCGGTCGCGCTCGGCATCCGCTACGCAGCACCCTTGATGGCGAAACGCGGCGGCGGCGCGATCGTCAACACCTCGTCGGTATCCGCACTCGGCACCGGCTACGCGCCGACCGCCTATTCCACCGCCAAGGCCGGCGTGCTCCACCTCACCAAACAGGCGGCCGCCGACCTCGCGCAGCACAAGATCCGCGTGAACGCGGTCGTGCCCGGCTTCATCGTCACCAATATCTTCACGCGCACGCTCGAACTCGACGCCGCCAAGACCAGCAAGGCGGACGCGATGATCGCGCATATCGCTGCCGACGCGCAGCCGATCCGCCGCCCCGGCACCAGCGAGGATATCGCCGCCGCAGTCGCGTTCCTCGCGAGCGACGACGCCAGCTTCATCACCGGCACGCACATCCTCGTGGATGGCGGCATGACGATCGGTACGCGGCCGAGCTGGGACCCCGCGCAACCCTCGCTGTTCGCCATGCTCGACAAACTGAAATGACGGCACCCGCCCGCCGCCTCTCGACCGGAACGATGGCGAGCTACGGCTTCGGCGCGGTCGCTTACGGGGTGAAGGACGCCGGGTTCGGGACGTTCCTGCTGTTGTTCTACAACCAGGTCGTCGGGCTGCCGTCCGCCACCGTCGGGCTCGTCATCATGATGGCGCTGCTGATCGATGCGTTCGTCGATCCGGCGGTGGGCTTCTTCTCCGATCGCACGCGGACGAAATGGGGCAGGCGGCACCCGTGGATGTACGCGTCTGCGCTGCCGATCATGATCGGCTGGCTGCTGCTGTGGAACCCGCCCTCGGTGATGTCGGAGTCGCAAACGCTGATCTGGCTGTTCGTCATGGCGGTGATCGTGCGCAGCGCGGTGAGTTGCTACGAGGTCCCCTCGGTCGCGCTGACCCCCGAGCTCACCTCGGGGTATGACGAGCGGACGCGGATCATGGCGTATCGCTATCTGTTCGGCTGGGTCGGCGGATTGCTGATGCTGTTGTCGGCGTACCAGTATTTCCTCGCGCCGACCGCGGCATTCCCGAACGGCCTGCTCAACCGCGCCGGATACGGCGGCTTCGCGTTGGCGGGGGCGATCTTCATCGGCGTCGCGATCCTCGTCTCCGCGCTCGGCACGCATCACGAGATCAGGCATCTGCCGAATCCGCCGATCGCCAAGCAGACTCTCCGCGAGTCCTTCGCCGAACTCCGCCAGACCGTGAAGAACCGCGCGTTCGCGATCCTGATGGCGGCGGGCGTTTGCGCGTACACGATCCAGGGCATCAGTTACGCGATGTCGAACTACCTCTACACCTATGTCTGGGGCTTCAAGGGGCCGGTGTTCGTCTACCTGACGATCGCGCTGTTCTCGGGCGTGTTCCTCGCGTTTCTCGCCGCGCCCCGGCTCGGCAGGACGGGGAGCAAGCCCAAGGCGGCGATGGGCGCGGTGCTGCTGGGTGCGGCGCTCAATACCTCGCCGTACTGGCTGCGGATGCTCGGCGTGTTTCCGGACGTCGGCGAGTCCACGCTACTGCCGATGCTGTTCGGGTTCTTCATCCTCGGCACCGCGTCGAACGTCACGGGGTTCATCCTCGGCGCGTCGATGATGGCCGACGTGGTCGAGGATTCGGAGGCGAAGACGGGTAGGCGGTCGGAAGGCGTGTTCTTCGCGGGGTCGTTCTTCGTCCAGAAATGCACGAGCGGGATCGGGATATTCTTCGCGGGGATGATTCTCGCGGTGGCGGGGTTCCCGGCGAAGGCTACGCCGGGGACCGTGCCGGTGGGGGACGATCGATCGCCTCACGCTGATTTACGCGGGCCTTTATATCGTGCTGGCGTGCGTCTCGGCATTCTTCTTCTCGCGGTTTCCGTTTGGGCGGGTGGAGCATGAGGCAAGGCTGGCGAGACTGGCAACGACACCCGGTATCGACCGCTAAATCTTCCCCCCCTCCCTGAAAGGGGAGGGGCCGGGGGTGGGTCGGCCGCTTGTCGATCGCTCCGTCAGCCAACAGGCCGACCCACCCCCAACCCCCTCCCTTCCAGGGAGGGGGGGAAGGACGGTGATCGCCGCTCTTCCAGCGAGAGTGGCAGGGCAGTAGGACCAACGCTTGGCCTTCCCCCTTGGAACGGCGACATCGGAGTTCCCATGCGTATCCCCGCTCTAGCCACCGCCCTGACCCTCGTCCTCGCATCCCCCGCCGTCGCGCAGACGATCGCACCTATCCTCACCACCCCCGACGCGCACGACCCGCACAGCTATGCCCGCCCCGCCGAGGCGCGCGTCACGCATGTCGCGCTAGATCTCGCCGCCGACTTCGACACGCACGTTATCCGCGGCATCGCCACGCTCGATATCCTCGCGGCCCCCGGTGCCAAACAGGTCGTGCTCGACGACAACGGCTTGAAGATCGTCAACATCACCGACGCCGCCGGCAAGCCGCTGCCCCTACTCGGTCGGCGCGGTCGACAAGATCCACGGCGCGCCGCTGACCGTCACGCTCAACGGCGCGAAGAAGATCCGCATCGCCTACGCCTCGTCGCCCGATGCGAAGGCGCTGCAATGGCTCACGCCTGCGCAGACCGCGGGCAAAAAGCAGCCGTTCCTGTTCAGCCAGGGCGAGGCGATCCTCAACCGCAGCTGGATCCCGACGCAGGACTCCCCCGGCATCCGGCAAACCTGGGAAGCGAAGATCGCCGTTCCCAAGCAACTCACCGCCGTTATGAGCGGGCTCGCGACCGGCAAGCCGACCTGCGTCGCGGATCGCTGCACATTCCAGTACAAGATGGACAAGCCCGTCGCGCCGTACCTGATCGCGCTCGCGGTCGGCGACATCGCGTTCAAGTCGACCGGCCCGCGCACCGGCATCTGGGCCGAACCCGCGACGCTCCCCAAGGCCGCGTACGAGTTCGGCGAGCTCGAGAAGTTCGTCGCCGCCGCCGAAGGGCTGTACGGTCCGTATCGCTGGGGCCGCTACGACGTGCTGGTCCTGCCGCCGTCGTTCCCGTTCGGCGGCATGGAGAACCCGACGCTCACCTTCGCGACGCCGACCGCGATCGCCGGCGACCGCAGCCTCGTCTCGCTGATCGCACATGAACTCGCGCACAGCTGGTCTGGCAACCTCGTGACGAACGCGACCTGGGACGATTTCTGGCTCAACGAAGGCTTCACCAGCTATTTCGAGAACCGGATCATGGAGGCGCTCTACGGCAAGCGCCGCGCCGACATGGAGGCCGACCTCGCCTGGACCGACATGCTTGCCGCGGTGAAGGACGCGGGTGGCCCCGCCGCGAAGGACACGCAGCTCCACCTCGATCCCGACGCCGCGCGCGATCCCGACGACGGCATGACGCAGATCGCCTATGACAAGGGCGCGGCGTTCCTCCGCACGATCGAGAAACAGGTTGGGCGCGCACGGTGGGACGCGTATCTTCGAAGCTATTTCGACCGCCACGCCTTCCAGCCTCAGACCAGCGCCGGCTTCCTCGCCGACCTCAAGTCGAAGCTGCTGACTCCCGCCGAAGCCAGGACGATCGGCGTCGATGCGTGGGTCTATCAGCCCGGCATCCCCGCGAACGCGGTGCATGTGACATCCGCCGCGTTCCCCGCGGTCGACGCGGCGGCCAAGGCGTATGCGGCTGGCGGTCCCGTGTCCGCCGTTCCCGGCAAGGCTACGACGCAGGAGATCACGCGGTTCATCACGCAGCTCCCGCGGAAACTATCGGCCGAGCGGCTGAACGCGCTAGACGACGCGTTCGGCTGGAACACCACCGGCAATGCCGAGATCCGCTTCGCCTGGCTGCAACTCGCGCTCGCCAATCACTATGCGCCCGCCGATGCGTCGGCCGAGCAGTTCCTGACCTCGCAGGGCAGGCGGAAGTTCGTCGCGCCGTTGTTCCAGCAGCTGATGGACTCCGGTGACTGGGGCCACAAGTTGGCGATGGAGATCTACGGCAAGGCGCGGCCTGGCTATCACGCGGTCACGCAGGTCACCGTGGACCGCATAACCGGTTGGAAACTCATGAACTGAGCCGCCTTGAGCGCCCATTCGGGGCGTTGGTCGGCGCGGTAACACGCTTCGTCGGATATGGTTCCCGCACGGGTTCCAATTAAATCGAACCTCCCGTAGCCAGAATGCGACAAACGGGTTTTGGCCGGGGGGTCTCGATGAATTTCAAGGCGTTAGCAGCGCGTTTTGCGCTGGTGGTATCGTGCGGCCTGATGACGGCCACCCCTGCTGCGGCTCAGTTCTGGCAGTGCGTGACGTTCGCTCGCTCGGTGTCGGGCATCGAAATCCGCGGCAACGCCAACACCTGGTGGAGCCAGGCCGAGGGTCGTTACGAGCGTGGCCACACCCCGAAGGCCGGCTCGGTCCTCGCCTTCTCGCCGACATCGCGGATGCGCGTCGGCCATGTCGCGATGGTCTCGAAGGTCGTCAGCGACCGCGAAGTTCTCCTTACGCATGCCAACTGGTCGCGCCCCGGCGCGATCGAGACCAACGTTCGCGCGGTCGACGTCTCGCCGGCCGGCGACTGGAGCATGGTCAAGGTCTGGTACGGTCCGCAGGGCGACCTCGGCACCTCGGCCTATCCGACCAAGGGCTTCATCTATTCGGGCCACGCACCTGCTGGCGATACGCTTGATGCGCCGGTGCAGCCTTCGTTCCAGATGGCGAGTGCTAGCCACACCGTGTCTGCAACGCAGCGCGCCAATGCTGCGCAGCTTGCGACGATCCAGCACGGCCCGACCGATGCGCGTGGGATCTTCACGCTGGTGAACGAGGCGAACTGAGGTTTGTTTCTACAGTGGGGTGCGGGGCTCGGTCCGGCATCCACGGCACTTGTTTCTTACGTCGTTAGTCTAGCGTTTCGCTACTGACCGCCCCCTAGCAGTTAGGCGCCTCCACCTTTCCCCAAAGGGCACCTCCCCAGCGAAGGCCGGGGCCCAGTTGGAAAGGTCGCAGGAACAGTCCGCCACCTTCGTTAGCAACGTCCCCCAACTGGACCCCGGCCTTCGCCGGGGCGGCGCTTTAGGGCAGATCACTGCTCTGCTTAGCTTCTTGTTCTCCCGCGAAGGCGGGAGCCCAGTCTGGACCCCCGCCTTCGCGGGGGGAACACTCTTTTTGCTCAACAGTGTCACGTGTCGAACACGTTCAGTTGAACGCCCTCAAGCAGTTTTGAACGTCAGCGCATCGCCATTCATGCAATAGCGCTTGCCCGTCGGCTTCGGCCCATCATCGAACACGTGGCCGAGATGACCGCCGCAGCGCCGGCAATGCACCTCGGTTCGCGCCATCCCCATCGTCGAATCCACCCGCGTCCGCACCGCGTTCGGCAGCGGCTGCCAGAAGCTCGGCCAGCCGGTGCCGCTCTCGAACTTGGTCTTCGACGAATAGTTCGGCAATGCACACCCGGCGCACGAGCAGATCCCCGCGCGATGCTCGCCGTTGAGAGGGCTCGAATAGGGCCGCTCGGTGCCCTCCTTGCGCAGCGTATCATACGCATCCGGCGACAGTTTCTTGCGCCACTGCGCGTCGGTCAGCGTCACCTCGAACCTCTCGGCGGCCTGCGCGGGCTGCGACGAGCACCCCCAAAGCGCGAAGCCGGCAACGCCTGCTCCGGCAAGCGTTAGGAAAGCGCGGCGGTCCTGGGTCATGTTCGTCTCCATGGTTCGGATATAGGTACGGCCGAACCACCCGATAAGGTTACGCTCGCCGTCAGTATTTGCTGATTTCCACCGGCAGCGTGCGATAGCCGTGGACGAAGCACGCCGCGACCCGCGTCGGTTCGGCGAGCACGTTGATCCGCATGCGGCGGGCGGCCATCTCCTCCAGCAGGATTGCGATCTGCATTTCAGCCAGCCGTGCGCCGACGCAGCGGTGGATGCCGTGGCCGAACGCCAGATGCCGCCGCGCGTTGGGGCGGTCGACTACGATCGAGTCCGCATCGTCGCCGAACATGCTTTCGTCGCGGTTCGCCGAGATGTACCAGAGCGCGAGCTTGTCGCCGGCCTTGATCTGCTGGCCCATCAGCTCCGCGTCGGCCGTCGCGGTGCGGCGCATGTGCGCCAGCGGCGTCTGCCAGCGCAGGATCTCGCTTACAGCGTTGGGAATCAGCGTCGGGTCCGCCTCCAGTTTCGCGCGCGACTCCGGAAACCTGTCGAGGCCGTAGGCGAGCGCCGACATCGAATTGCGCGTCGTGTCGTTGCCGCCGACGATCAGCAGGATGAGGTTCCCGATGAACTCGTTGTGATCCATGTGGCTCATCGCGTCCGAGTGGATCATCATCGAGATCAGGTCGGGCGTCGGATCCTTGTCGATCTTCGCGTCCCACAGGCCTTTGAAATACGATCCGCATTCGAACATGTGCATGAGCCGGTGGCCGCGGAGCTCCTCGTTCTTCACGATCTCGATGTCGCCCGCCCAGTCCGACCATAAGGTCAGTTTTCGCCGGTCCGCCCAGGGGAAGTCGAACAGGATCGCGAGCATCTGCGTGGTGAGTTCGATCGCGACCGTATCGACCCAGTCGAACGGCGTGTTCCACGGCAGGCTGTCGAGCATGTCGGCGGTCCGCCTGCGAATATCGCCCGACATCCGCGTCATCTCGCTGGGGGTGAAGGCGGGCGCGACGGTGCGGCGCTGGCCGGTATGCACGGGGCGGTCACGCGCGATGAACATCGGCATGCGGACGTCGCGCTCGGCGACGAAATCGGCGATCGTGATCCCGCCGGCCTCGGAGGAATAGAGATCGGGGGAGCGATTCGACCTCGACGATGCCCTTGTAGGAGGAGACCGACCAATAGGGGCCGTAGTCGGACTGCTCGACATAGTGGACGGGGATTCGGCGCGGAGTTGCGCGAATGGCGCCTGCCAGAGGTCGTCGCGGTAGAGTTCGGCGCGGCTCACGTCGAGTGGATCGACCGTCTGTTGCGCCACGTCTCTTACCAGAGTCGCCATCGTTTCTCTCCCCTGTTTTGCCGCAGGAGAGGCTTTGCTGACACTTATGTCAATAGTCTCCGTTCTCCTGCGAACGCAGGAGTCCAGGACCGCGAGGGATGGCGTTCGTTACCCTGGGCTCCTGGGTTCGCAGGAGAACAGTTAAGCGACTGCCTTGGCCTTGCGCCGCCAGAACGGCCTAGCACTTCCCGATTGCAGCACGCCGCGGCGGAACAGACGCGCCCCCCACCGTTATAAAGATCGTTACCCACAAGGCCTGCCACGCGAGTGCGGCGACGTGTGGCCAGAGTTCGGGCGAGTTTGCCGCGCGGCCGGCCATTGCGAATGGCGAGGAGAGGGGGAACAGTTCGGCGGCGGTGGCGAGCCAGCTGCCGGGGTGGGAGACCGCCGCGGAGGACAGTCCGAACATCGCGACCTGCAGGATCGTGATCGGCAGCGACAGCATCTGGATTTCGCGCATCGTCGTCGCTTGTGCGCCGACGCCCAGGAACACCGAGCCGAGCAGGAGATACGCCATGCTGAAATATGCCGCGAACAGCAGCGCGAACATCGGTGCGCCGACCGCGGGCGTCAGGTCGCCTAGCGCGACTGCGGCGGCGGCGGGCATCAGCGACGTGATCTGCGTGACGACGGTGCCCCAGAACGCGACGAACAGCACGGCGACGCCGAACATCCCGATCAGCTTGCCGAAGAACACGGACTCCAAGGGCACCGCGGCGGCGAGCACCTCGATCACCTTGTTGTTGCGCTCCTCGGCCATCGTGCCGACAACCTGGCCGGACAGGAACAGTGTCAGGAAGAAGATCCCGAACACCGCGAAGAAGGCGGATTGGTGCTGGCCGCCGACCGAGGTGGTCGAACGCGTGATCTGCGTCTTGGTCGCGGCGATCGTCGGCAGCGTACCGCCGAGCTTCTCCGCCGCCAGCGTCGTCTGCGCGAGCAGCCCGAGGTAATCGGCGGAGCGTTTGCCGCGCGGTCCGTAAAGGATCTGCGGCGCGTCGAGCGGGCCGTACAGCACTGCGGAGGCGTCGACGTCCTTGGTCTCGAACGCCGCGCGTGCCTGCGTCGCGGGATCCGCGGTCGGCGCGACGATCGACAGTTCGGGGGCGCTTCGTCGCTGCGGAACATGCCGCGCAGGCGCGTGTCGGCCTCGTCGATCGGCCGCGCGATGGTGGCGGGGACGATCGCGACGATCCGCGTCTTGTCCTGCGCGCCGCCACTGACGCTCGCCGCGCCCAGCCCGCCGATCGCGCCGAACGACCCCATGATCAGCGGCGCGAACAGGAACAGCAGGAAGATCGGCGTGAACACCGTGGCTATGAAGTCGCGGCGTGCGATCGTGAAGGTCTGGCGGAGGGTGCGACGGAAACGGCTCATGCCGCCTGCTCCTGCGCGACGTCGCCATGCTGGCCGACGATCCGGACGAACGCCTCGTGCAACCCGGGCCGCTCGATCGACAGCCCCGAAATCCCGTATCCCGCGTCGATCAGTCTCACGAGCAAGCTCTCGATTCCTTCGTTCGGCAGCTCGAACCGCCAGCTATCCCCGTCCGCTACCGCATCCGCCGGCAGCACGCCGCGGATCGCAGGATCAGGCCGATGCGGCGTATAATGCACCCGCTGCGGCAGGATTCCGCGCGCATCCGCCACCGTGCCCTCGAACCGTCGCTTGCCACCAGCGATGATCGCCAGCCGGTCGCACAGGCGTTCGGCATGGCTCATGATATGCGTCGAGAACAGGATCGTCGCGCCGCGGTCGCGCTCGTTGAGGATCAGCTTCTCGAGCCGCTCCTGGTTGACTGGATCGAGCCCCGAAAACGGCTCGTCGAGCACCAGCAGGTCGGGCTGGTGGACCACCGAGCCTAGCAGCTGCACCAACTGCGCCATGCCCTTCGACAGCTTCCGGATCTTCTCGTCGACCGCATGGCCGAGTCCGGCGGCTTCCATCAGCACCACCGCACGCTCGCGCCCGGTCTTCCAGTCGAGCCCGCGCAAAGCTCCCAGGAACGCGATTGCCTCGCGCGCCTTCATCGCCGGATACAGCCCGCGCTCCTCGGGCAGATAGCCGACCCGGTCGCTCGCATCGCGCGGATTGTCGTAGCCGAGCAGCGTGCGGCTACCCTCGTCGGGCTCGATGATCCCGAGCAGCATGCGCAGCGTCGTCGTCTTGCCCGCGCCGTTGGGCCCGAGCACGCCGTACACCGATCCGCGCGGCACCATCATGTCCACCCCGTCGACCACGCGCCGATCGCCGAACCGCTTTACGATCCCGCTCGCGGTGACCGCCCATTCATCGTTCACGCGCAATCTTCCTCCCGAGGGTGGCGTCGTGGTAGCGGGCGGACGTGGCGCAAGACAAGCTGGAACACAGGCTGAAGGCCAAAGCGGCGGAACTGGGCTTCGTCGCGTGCGGGATCGCGCATGCGGGGGCGGCGCCGCGCGCCGGCGAGCGGCTGCACCAGTGGCTCGCGGACGGGCGTCACGGCGACATGATCTGGATGGAGGAGCGCAAGCACCACCGCGAGAGCCCCGCCGGCCTGTGGCCCGAGGTTCGCAGCGTGATCGCGCTCGGCATGAGCTATGCGCCGAAGGACGATCCGTTGCGACTGGCGGACGAGGGCGGGGTGGGCCGGATCTCGGTCTACGCGCAGGGGCCGGATTATCACGATGTCGTGAAGCGGCAGTTGAAGGCGCTCGGGCGGTGGCTGGCGGCGGAGGCGGGGCGCGATCTGCCGCCGTTCGACCTGAAGGTGTTCGTCGACACCGCGCCGGTGATGGAAAAGCCGCTCGCCGAAGCCGCCGGGCTTGGGTGGCAGGGCAAGCACACCAATCTCGTCAGTCGCGAGCATGGCAGCTGGCTGTTCCTGGGCGCGATCTACACGACGCTCGATCTGGAGCCGGACAAGGGCGGTGTCGACACTTGCGGCAGTTGCGACGCGTGCCAGACCGCATGCCCGACCGCGGCGTTCCCGCGGCCTTACCAACTCGATGCCCGTCGCTGCATTTCGTACCTCACGATCGAGCATGCCGGGCCGATCCCGCACGAGTTCCGTGCCGCGATCGGCAATCGCATCTATGGCTGCGACGATTGCCTGGCGGTGTGCCCCTGGAACAAGTTCGCCGCCGCGGCCAACGTGAACTTGGCGTTTCATCCTCGTGCGGAGTTGGTCGCGCCCGAACTCGCCGACATCCTGGCGCTGGACGATGCGAGCTTCCGCACGGTTTTCGCGGGCTCGCCGATCAAGCGCATCGGCCGCGCTAAGATGATCCGCAATGCCTTGATGGCGGCGGGGAACAGTAGCGATCCTGGCCTCGTCGAGGCCGTCGTCGGACTGTTGGGCGACGACTCGCCGGTCGTCCGGGGTGCGGCGATATGGGCATTGCGACGACTGGATAGCGCGCGCTGGGGCAGCGAGCGCGGGCGTCGGTTGGCGGACGAGGGCGATCTGAGCGTGCGGGGTGAATGGGGGGCGGCTGCAGTGGATCGTCTCGTGCCTCTCGTCGATCCACCCGCGGGTAGATAACCAAACGGGTTAATTACCTTGACATCGTCACGCTCATCTGGCACATAACGGGAACATCGAAAACTAGCGAGTCGGGCCGGACGGTCTGGCTCTCGGGAAGCCGGGACGATCGGGGCGGGAGCCTTAATCGTCACCGGCTTTCTGCGTTTGGCGGTGCGGTGCAGGCAAGCGGGGGGCGCGGCATGGGGATCAAGAGCAAGGCGGCCGGGAACGCGAAGGTCGGCGGGATGGTCATCACGGGTGGGAAGAACCGGGTTCTTGTGGCCCGGAAACCCCGGGCGAAGGAATGGACGCTCGAGCGGCAAGCCACGTTTCTCGAGGAATTGGCGATGACCGGCAACGTGACCACGTCTGTCGTCGTGGTGGGGATGTCGCTCGGCGGAGCCTATCACCGCCGCTCGCACGATCCTGCGTTTGCCGCAGCATGGCAGGCGGCGTTGTCGCTCGGCGGAGCCTATCACCGCCGCTCGCACGATCCTGCGTTTGCCGCAGCATGGCAGGCGGCGTTGTCGCGCGGGTATGACCGGTTGGAGGAACTGTTGTTGGCGACGTCGCTCGCCTCGCTGGATCGCGATGATGGGCGTCTTGGCGGGCAGGGCAACGACCCGAGCGATGGGGGTGTGGAGACGCCCAGCAACGAGACGGCGGCGGTCGGCGACGCTGATGCCGTCGGGGAGGCTGATGCCGTCGAAGACGCGGGTGCCGTCGAAGAAGGGGGCGGCGAAAAGATCCGGGGCGAGGCTGCGGTGCCCGGTGCGGGGCTGATCAAGCTGTCGAGCGTGACGGCGATCCAGTTCGCGCTGGCGATGCTGAACCAGCATCGCGCGCGAGAGGCGCGGGGGGCGCCAGTCCAGCCAGACCTGCCGGGCGACGTCGGTGGAGACCGATGCCGCATTGCTGAAGCTGCTGGACTCGCTGGCGCGGCGCCAGGCGCTCGCCTCTTGACTCGCTCGGGAAGCGGCGAAGGCGATCCGGGGGCGGTCAACCCGGCGCCGGTGGCCACGGTCGAACGCGACCTGGTGGCGGAGCTGGCCGACCTGCCGGTGGTGCACCGTGAAGGGATCATGCGGAAGCTGTCGGTCGGTCAACGCAACGAGCTGCGCGATCGGTGGCGGCACTGGGCGCATGACGGGCAATATCCACCCGAGGGCGACTGGCGGATCTGGCTGATCCGGGCGGGGCGCGGATTTGGCAAGACTCGGGCGGGCGCGGAGTGGGTGAGCCAGATCGCGCGCGACGATCCGACCGCGCGGATCGCGCTGGTCGGCGCGACGATCGACGATGTGCGGCGCGTGATGGTGCAGGGCGAGAGCGGCCTGATCGCGGTGGCGCACGACAACGAGGCGCTGACATGGCGCAGTGCGGTCGGCGAAGTGCATTTCGGCAATGGCGCGAAGGCCTATGCGTATTCGGCGGAGGCGCCGGAAGCGTTGCGTGGGCCCGAACACGGCTGGGCGTGGTGCGACGAACTGGCGAAGTGGCGCTACGGCGATCCGACCTGGGACAATCTGATGATGGGCTTGCGGTTGGGTACGGTGCCGCGCGTCCTGGTGACGACGACGCCGCGACCGGTCGCGCTGATGCGGAGGGTGATGGCATTGCCGGGACTGGTCGAAACGCGCGGGCGGACGCGCGACAATCCGCATCTGCCGGTGAGCTTCGTGGAGGCGGTTACCGCCAGCTATGCGGGGACGCGGTTGGGTCGGCAGGAGCTGGATGGCGAGCTGATCGAGGATATTGCAGGCGCCTTGTGGACGCGGGCGCTGGTGGAGTCCCGGCGGGTGGCTTTTTGCACCGGAGCTGGCGCGCGTCGTGGTGGGCGTGGATCCGCCGGCGGGGGAGTGTGTCCGGGGGGCCGGGGGATGCCTGCGGGATCGTGGTGGTTGCGCTCGGAGTCGATGGGTTTGGGTATGTTTTGGAGGACGCCAGTGTTTCTGGTGCTTCTCCCGAGGGGTGGGCTCGGGCCGTGGCCGAATGTGCCGAGCGGCATGGGGCGGATCGGGTGATCGCCGAGGCTAACCAGGGGGGAAGATGGTGGGGAGCGTCCTTGCCGGGGCTGATCGGGCGATGCCGGTGAAGCTGGTGCATGCGTCGCTTGGGAAGGTGGCGCGGGCTGAGCCGGTGGCGGCTTTGTATGAGTCTGGGCGGGCTTGGCATGTGGGGGCGTTTCCGGATCTGGAGGATGAGCTTTGCGGGCTGATTGCCGGGGGCGGGTATGAGGGGCCGGGGCGGTCGCCGGATCGGGCCGATGCGCTCGTTTGGGCGATGACCGAGGTGATGCTGGGGCCGCGGGCACGGGTTTCGGTGCGGGTGCTTTAGGTTTGCCCTCTCCCTTTCGGGGAGAGGGGAAGGAGGAGCTCTTGCGACGGGAGGGTGAGGGGTGGTTGGGATTTGGGTCCTGAGCCTCATTCCCCTCTCCCTCCCACGCGCAAGGGCGCGCGGGCCCCTCCCTCTCCCCGTAGGGGCGAGGGAAATTCAGGAGATCGGCATGAAATTGTTCGGGTGGAAATCCGGGCGCGATGAGTCGCGGCCGGTGTTGTCTCGGTCTTCGGCGGGGGCGATCGGGGGCTCTGCGTTTGGCGAGTGGCCGCGGAGTTACGAGGCACAGGTGCGCGAGGCGCATCTGGATAATCCGATTGCGCAGCGGGCGGTCAAGTTGGTGGTGGAGGGGCTGGGGAGCGCGCCGATCGTCGCGTCGGATCCGGCGTTGCTGGCGCTGGCGACGGTGCGGTCGGGTGGGCAGACGCTGATCGAGACGGTGGCAGCGCATCTGATGCTGCACGGCAATGCGTATGTGCAGGTTTTGCGCGACGTAGATGGGGGGCGCGGCCGAGCTTTATGCGCTGCGGCCCGAGCGGGTGACGGTCGAGCCGGATGCCAGTGGGTGGCCGGCGGCGTATCGGTACCGGGTGGGGGAACGGGTTTCGCGGCTGCATGCGGATCCGGTGCGGCCGGAGGTGATTCATCTGAAGAGCTTCAATCCGGTCGATGACCATTACGGGTTGGGGTGCCTGGGGGCAGCTTCGGGAGCTGTCGCGATCCACAATGCGGCGGCGCGGTGGAACAAGGCATTGCTGGATAACGCGGCGCGGCCTTCGGGGGCGTTGATGTACGATCCGAAGGACGGCGCGGTGCTGTCGACCGAGCAGTTCGAGCGGTTGCGGGGCGAGCTCGAGGCGTCGTTCTCGGGGGGGGGAATGCCGGGCGGCCGATGCTGCTGGAGGGGGGCTGAGGTGGCAGGCGTTGAGCCTGTCGCCGGCGGACATGGATTTCGTGGGGACGAAGGCGGCGGCGGCGCGGGAGATCGCGCTGGCGTTCGGGGTGCCGCCGATGCTGCTCGGGCTGCCGGGGGGATAATTCTTACGCGAATTACCGGGAGGCAAACCGGGCGCTGTGGCGGCTGGCGATCTTGCCGCTGGCGACCGCGGTGCTGGGCGGGATCGCACAGGGGCTGGCCGGGTGGTTCGAGGGGGGCGGCGATCTCGCTCGATCTCGATCGGGTGCCGGCGCTGGCGGAGGATCGCGAGCGGCTTTGGGGGATGGTGAGCGGGGCTGGCTTTCTCAGTGATGCGGAGAAGCGGGCGTTGCTCGAGATTCAGGAGGTGGTCTGATGGATGGGGCGGTTTTGGCGCAGTTGATGCGGCAGGGGGCTGAACGCGGTGTCGATCTGGTGACGCTGCGGGCGATCGTGGAGGAGGCGGGGGAATTGGGGGCGGCTCGGGCCTTGGCGCGGGTGGCATTGAGTGACGAGCGGGCTCGGGAGGATGTGGCGGAATTGCGCGAGCTGCTGGCGGCGTGGCGGGATGCGAAGCGGTCGGTGTGGAAGGCTGTGGTGGGGTGGATCGCTCGGCTGGCGATGGCGCTGATGTTGGCGGGGCTGGCGGTGAAGCTGGGGTTTGCCGCGTGGCTGAAGTGAGTGTCGCGTTCGCGGGGTATGCGGCGGTGTTCGATGTTGTCGATCGGGCTGGGGATGTGGTGCGGCGGGGGGGCTTTTACTGATGCTCGCGTGGTGCCTTTGTTGTGGCAGCATCGGGGTGGGGTTGTTGGGTCTTTGTCCGTCGTTGCGGAGGATGCGCGGGGGTTGCGGGTTGAGGGGGTGGTTGCGGATTTTGAATTGGCTCGGCTGGTTCGGTCTGGGGCGGTGGCTGGGTTGTCTGTGGGGTATCGGGCGACGTCTGTGCGGCAGGGGGTGAGGCGGGAGTTGCTGGCGGTCGAGCTGATGGAGGTTAGTCTGGTGGCGGTGCCTATGCAGGCTTTGGCTCGGGTTGAGGTGGTGGACATCGTGGCGTGAGCGTTTTCCTGCGGACGCAGGAATCCAGGGTCGAGTGGTGAGACGCGTGTGACCCTGAGCTCCTGCGTTCGCAGGAGAACGGTGATTGGTGCAGGTGTTCCGTGCCTCACGCCCCCTCTCCCTACCACGCGCAAAGAGCGCGCGGGCCCCCTCCCCTCTCCCCGGAGGGGCGAGGGTTCTTTTTTGAGTTTCATTGGGCGTCCTGCGGGGCGCCTTTTTTCGTTTCATGCGAGGAGATAGATATGAGTGTTGTTGACCGGCCGGTTTTGGCGGGGGCTTCCCCGTTGGCGCAGAATGCGGCGTTTGTGGGGTTCGTTCGGACTGGCGCTACGCTGGAGATGAAGGCTTTTACCGGGGTTACGGGGGATGCCGGCGGGTTTGCGGTGCCGCGGGAGATCGATGCTCAGATCGATACTTTGCTGAAGGGCATTTCGCCGATCCGGTCGATCGCCAACGTCGTGAAGGTGGGGTCGGCTGGGTATCGCAAGCTCGTGACCACGGGCGGTACGCCGTCCGGTTGGGCGGCGGAGAATGCGGCTCGGCCGGAGACGGCTTCGCCGGTTTTCGTCGAGATCGCGCCGCCTACGGGGAGCTGTATGCAAACCCCTCGGCTAGCCAGGCGATGCTCGACGATGCCGCGTTCGATGTCGAGGAGTGGCTGGCGGGCGAGATCGCGATGGAGTTTGCGAAGGCCGAGGGGGGCGGCTTTCGTGTCCGGGTCGGGGGTGTCGCGGCCGAAGGGGTTTCTGACGTCGGCGACTGCGGCGACTGCGGATGGGGTTCGGGCTTTCGGGACCTTGCAGTATCTCGCGAGCGGGACGGCGGGGGGACTTTTCGGCGAACCCGCAGGAGCGGTTGATCGATCTGGTTCAGTCTTTGCGCGGGCCTTATCGGCAGGGGGCCAGCTTTGTCATGAACGCGGCTACGTTGGCGCGGATACGGAAGTTCAAGACGACGGATGGCGCGTTCGTCTGGGCGCCTTCGCTGGCGGCTGGGGTGCCGGCTACGCTGCTGGGGTATCCGGTGGTGGAGGCCGAGGACATGCAGGATATCGCGGCGAATGCGCTGGCGATCGCGTTCGGGAATTTCCGCGCGGGGTATATTATCGCCGAGCGGACCGAGACCGGGATTTTGCGCGATCCGTATTCGAACAAGCCGTTCGTGAACTTCTACGCGACCAAGCGGGTCGGTGGGTGCGTGACGAACTCCGAAGCTATCAAGCTGATGAAGTTCTCGGTGGCTTGAGTGGTGCTCCCTCTCCCCTGCGGGGAGAGGGGAAGGAGGAGCACTTGCGACGGGAGGGTGAGGGGCGGTTGGGATTGGTGTCCCTAGCCTCACTCCCCTCTCCCTCCCACGTGCAAGGGCACGCGGGCCCCCTCCCTCTCCCCGGAGGGGCGAGGGAAAATAGGAGACATCGTTATGACGGGGTCGGCGATTTCTGCCGGGGTGATCGCTGAGGTGGTCGTCGCGGCTAGGGCTTTGTTGCGGGTGGAGACGGGGGAGGATGTCGTGTTGGCGCGGTTGGCGTCGACGGCTTTGCTGCTGGGGGAGGCGTTCCTGGGGGGCGGCGGTGATCGTGCGGCCGTTCGAGGATGTGGTGACCAGTGCGGCGGGGTGGCGGCGGTTGCTGGTCGCGCCGGTTACCGTGATTTCCGGGCTGACCGGGTTGCCTGGCGAGGGGGCGCCGTTCGTGTTGGGGGTCGGGGCTTATGCGGTCGATATCGATGCGGATGGGGTCGGGTGGGTTCGTGTACTGGCCGCCGGGTCTGCCGGACGGGTGGCGGTGGCGTATTCGGCTGGGCTGGCCTTGAGTTTCGAGGCGGTGCCGGCGCCGATCGCGCAGGGGGTGGCGATGCTGGTCGCGCACCTCTTTGATCACCGGGAGAGCGATGTGGCGCCGCCGGCGGCGGTGGCGGCTTTGTGGCGGCCTTATCGGCGGATGCGGCTGTCCGCTGGGGTGCATTCGTGAGTGGGCGGGTGGTCTTGCAGGCTGCGATCGTCGCTCGACTGAATGCTGTGCTGGACGTGAGCGTGTTCGATGCTCCGCCGGTTCGGGGTGGGCTGCCGTATGCGGTGGTCGACGAGCCGGTGTTGTCGGACTGGAGCACCAAGACCTGGGTCGGGCGGGAGGGGCGCGTCCTGGTCACGCTATTCGATGGGGGGAGCGGCCGGTTCGGGCGCGGGCTCTGCTGGCGACGGCGGAGGAGGGGTTGGAGGCACTGCCGCCCGATCTCGGCGAGGGGTGGCGGGTGGTTCGGCTGGCGCTTGTGCGGTCTCGGGTGCTGCGGGTCGGGGATCGGTGGCGGGGGACGTCGGAGTTTCTGGTGCGGATGTACCGGGAGAGTTGAGCTTCGAGACTTGAGAGATGCACCGCGAAGACGCGGTGCAGGCTGGATCCCCGCCTTCGCGGGGAAACAAGGAGGGAGCTTACATGGCGGTGGAGAAGGGGAGTGCGTTCCTGCTGAAGGTGGGGAACGGGGCGGTGCCGGTGGTCTATGCGACCGTGGCGGGGCTGCGGACGACGCAGATGTCGGTGAATGGGGAGGCTATCGTTGTCACGACGAAGGACTCTGGCGGGTGGCGGCAGTTGCTGTCGGGGGCTGGGGTCTTTACCGGGTCGGTGGCGGAGTTGCGGGTGAAGGCTAGCGCGCTGACCGGTGTGCTCGATGACTATCGGCTGGCGTTCGAGGGGGGGACACGATGACGGGAAAGTTCCTGGTGTCTCGGCTGGACTATGCCGGCGATTTCAATGGGGAGCGGTCTTACACTCTCAGCCTGGAGAGTTCCGGGGCTGTTGTTGTTGCTTAACTTTCCCTCTCCCCGTCGGGGGAGAGGGGAAGGAGGAGCGCTTGCGACGGGAGGGGTGAGGGGCTTTGGGGCGAGTGTTCCGTGCCTCACTCCCTTCTCCCTCCCACGCGCAAGCGCGCGCGGGCCCCTCCCCTCTCCCCCGGAGGGGCGAGGGGGGTTTTTGGAGAATTCTCATGGGTGATTTGGCGAATCCGGTTCGGGGGGAGGGGTCTCTTCGGGTTGGGGGGAGGTGCTTGTGCTTCGGCCTAGCTTTGCTGCGTTTGTGGCGGCCGAGGGGGAATTGGGGCCTTTGTTTGCGCTGGTGGAGCGCGCGGCGGAGGGGAAGCTCGGGATCGGGGAGATGGTGGGGCTGTTCTGGCATTGTCTGCGCGAGTGTCCCGAGGGGGGTTACTCGGGAACGGTTGGGGGAGGCGGTCGTCGAGGCGGGGCTGGCGGCGGTGACGCCGGTTTTGCGGGGGCTGTTGCGGCAGATCCTGGCGGGGAAGTGACGTTTTCCGAGAATGCGGCGCGGTTGGCTGGCTTTGCTGGCGCGGTGCTGGGGTGGGCGCCGGAGGTTTTCTGGCGGGCTACGCCGGCGGAATTGGCGGGGGTTGTGGGGGCTTTGGTGGGGGATGTGACGGCGCCGCCGGATGCTTCGACGATCGCGCGGTTGAGGGGGGCTTTTCCTGATGGATGATCTTGATGCGGCGCTGGTGAGCGTGCGGGCGGATACGACCGGGTTTTCGCGTGATGTCGAGGCGATGCGGGGGGAGTTGGAGGGGGTGCTTGGGGCTGGGGCGGAGCGGGCTGCGCTTCGGCTGGAGGCGGGGCTCTTGCGGGCGGTTCGGTCGGGGAAATTGGGGTTCGAGGAGCTGAAGGGGGTGGCTCTGTCGGCGCTCGATGCGATCGCTTCGGCGGCGCTTAAGGCTGGGGTACAGTCTGTGTTGAGTGGTGGGGGTTTGAGTGGGGCGCTGGCCGGGCTCGTTGGTGGGTTGCCCGGGCGGGCGACTGGTGGGCCGGTGTCTCCGGGGCGGGCTTATGTCGTGGGCGAGCGGGGGGCGGAGGTTTTCGTGCCTACCTCGAGCGGGCGGGTTGAGGCTGGTGCGCCTGGGGGGCGTGCGCGAGGTGCGGGTGGTGATCACGGTGAATGCCGCCGGGGGAGTGCGCCTGGGGTCTTGGCGCAGTCGAGCCGGCAGGTGGCGAGAGCGGTGAAGGCGGCTTTGGCTGGCGAATAGTCCCTCTCCCCGACGGCGAGAGGGAGAGGAGGAGCCGTAGGCGACGGGAGGGTGAGGGGTGGTTGGGATCGGTGTTCCTAGCCTCACGCCCCTCTCCCTCCCACGCGCAAGGGCGCGCGGGCCCCTCCCCTCTCCCCGTAGGGGGCGAGGGAAAGTTGGAGGATCTTATGGCGCATTGGCTTTGCTCGGGGCGGACTGTGCAGGTCGAGGGGCTTGTGTCTCGGTTCGATCCTCGGTTTTGGACGGTGGATTTTCCGCGGCCGATGATGGCTTCGGTTGTCACTACCGGCCCTGCGTCCCTGCGGGTGGATGCGGTGTTTTATCGGGCGGATGATCTTGCGGGGGTCATCTGGGAGGCGGTGGATCGGTTCGATCATCCTTTGCTGCAGTATGAGACGTCGCGGAATTTTCGGGACTGTCGGCTGCGGTTTCGGTGGCGGTCTTTGGGCGTGATGGCGCTGGATGCCATCAACGGCCCGACGTTGACGATCGAAGGGCGCGATGCGGCTGGGGTGGCTCGGTCCTGGTATGTGCGGTTGTGGAATTATGCGGTGGGTGCACCGGAGGATGCGGTCGTTTCGCTCGATTTCGCGGCGATGGTTGGCGGGTATGACCTGCCCGAGGATGGCGATCCGGTGTGGGCAGGGGATATCGACCGGATGTTCGTGTCGGTTGTGCCGCCGGAGTATACCGAGGTCGATGCGCCGCTGGCTGCGCCCCGCGAGGGGTGGGTCGAGTGGACCGATCTCGTCTGCGAGGGGCCGGGGGCGGTGCTGGCGATCGGCGATGCCGTTGTGCCCGAGCACGGGGTCCGGATCGCCGGGGGGGTATGACGACAGCTATAATCTGACGCCGGCGCGGTTGCTGCGGAATGCGCTGCATCTGGGGTACCGGGGGAGCATCACGCATTATGTGGGCATGAGCCATTATTTCCGGCTCGAGGGGGCTGGGGGCGGGTTTTACGTGTCGGCGGCTGGGGGCGTTTTGAACGCGGCTTGTGCGGCGTGGCATTGGGATTTTGCGGGGCGGGCTAAGGCGCTTGGGTTCGATGTGATCTGGTCGCTGAGTTACGAGCTGTTCGACGCGCATTGCTGGGGCGATTGGAAGCAGCGGGCCGCCGATGGCTCGCCGGCGCTGACGGGGTGGGAGCCGCCTTCGACGTTGCTGTCGCCGGCGCATGGCGGGGCGATGGGGTATCTGCAGGCGGTCGCGCGGGCGTTCATGGGAATCGCGGTCGCGGCGGGGTTGGCGCCGAAGTTTCAGGTGGGCGAGCCTTGGTGGTGGGTGATGCCGGATGGGCGGCCTTGCTTCTACGATGCGAGCGCGGTGGCGGCGTTTGCGCCGGTCGAGATGGCGAGCATTCGTAGGTCGAAGACGCCTGCGCAGATCGCGACGCTGGATGCGGCGGGGGGTTTGCCTGGCGGCGTCTACTGCGGCGCTGGTGGCGGCTGCTAAAGCCGAGGCGCCGGGGTGCGTGTCGCATCTGCTGACGTATCTGCCGACCGTGCTGGAGGCGAAGGCGCCGGAGGCGAAGCGGGCGAACATGCCTTTGGGGTGGGCTAGTCCGGCCTTCGATGTGCTGCAGCTGGAGGATTACGACTGGGTGACGGCGGGGGATTCTTCGTCGTCGGCCGAGGGCGTGGCGGTGGCTTTTGCGCGGCTGGGGTATCCGGTGGAGAGGCAGCACTACTTATCCGGGTTCGTGTTGCGGCCTGACCAGGCGGCGGAGTGGGGGCTGATCGAGGCGGCCGCCGAGGTGGCTCGGGCGCGGGGGGTGGCGGAGACGTTCCTCTGGGCGCTGCCGCAGGTGATGCGGGATGGGTTCGTGCATTTCGATAGTTCCGGGGGAGACGAGGTCGTGGAGGCTTTCGATGACGTGCTGTTTCCGTTGGCGCTGGGGCGCGAGGCCGAGGTGGCGCCGGGGTTTTCGACCGCGATTTTGACGAGTGGCGGGGGGCGGGAAGCGCGAAATGCGGCGTGGGCGGAGGCTCGGACGTCGTATGATGTGGGGCCTGGGTTGCGGAGCGAGGCGGATATTGGCGTGCTGCTCGCGTTCTTTCGGGCGCGGATGGGGGGCGGCGCGGGGGTTTCGGTTGCGGGATCCTTTTTGACTTCGATGCTGTCGGGGAGGTCGTCGGGGTTGGCGATGGGGTCTTGCGGCGGTTTGCTTTGGTGAAGTCGTATGGGGCGATGGAGCGGCGGATTACGCGGCCGGTTGCGGGGAGTGTTTCGGTGGCTTTGGGGGGCGTTGGGACTTTGGCGTTTTCTGTCGAGGCTGGGGGGTGGGTGGTGCTGGATGTGGCGCCTGCCGTTGGGGCTGTGGTGACGGCGGGGTTCGCGTTCGATGTGCCGGTTCGGTTTGCCGAGGATCGGTTGAGCGTGGCTCGGGCTACGTTTCTGGCTGGGGTGGCGGCGAGTGTGCCGCTGGTTGAGGTTCGGGAGGCTTAGTTTCCCCTCTCCCCGCTGGGGAGAGGGAAGGAGGAGCCGCTTGGCGACGGGAGGGTGAGGGGTGGTTGGGATTTGTGTCCCTAGCCTCACTCCCCTCTCCCTCCCACGCGGAAGGGGCGCGCGGGCCCCTCCCTCTCCCCGCAGGGGCGAGGGTATGCTTTCGGAGGAGACGCTCATGTTTCTGGATACTGAGCTGGCTACGATCGCCTTGTGCTGGCGGATCGAGCGGCGGGATGGGGTGGCGGTGGGCTTGACCGCGCATGACCGGGACCTGGTGGTGGACGGGCTGGTGCACCGGGCTGCGCCGGGGATGACGCCTTCGGCGATTCAGCGGAGTGAGGGGCTGGAGGCGGATACTATGGATGTGGCGGGGGGCTTTGACGAGCACCGCGATTGGCGAGCGGGATTTGCTCAGCGGGCGCTGGGATGGGGCTCGGGTGGTGCTGTTCGCTGTGGACTGGACCGATCCGGTTTCTCGCGTCGAGTTGGGTGAGGGCGTGATCGGGGCGGTCGAGTTGGGGGATGGCGGGTTCACGGCCGAGTTGCGGGGGGCGAGTGCGGCGCTGGATCGGCCGGTGGTGGAGGAGACTTCGCCGGAGTGTCGGGCGGAGCTGGGGGATCGGCGGTGTCGGGTGGCGATGGCGGGGCGGCGGCGGTTTGCTCGGGTGGTCGCGTGCGTGGGGGGCGGTGGTGACGCTGGACTCGAGCGCGGAGGGGCTTGGGGGTGGGCTGCTGCGGTGGTTCGGGGGGCGCGAATTGTGGGTTGGAGAGTGCTGTTGCGCGGGGCGCCGGGGCGGCGGTTACGTTGCGGGCGGTGCCTTCGTTCGTCGTGGAGGCGGGGGTGTTGGTTGAGGTCGTTGAGGGGTGTGACAAGAGTTTGGCCACCTGTGCGGGGCGATTCGAGAATGTGCTGAACTTTCGGGGGAGCCGTATCTGCCGGGGATCGATCTGCTGACGCGATATCCTGGGGCTTGAGCCGGATTGCGGCGGCTGCCGTTGCTGCGGTGGGGACTCGGTTTCGGTTGCATGGGCGGGGGGCGGACGGGCTCGATTGTGTCGGGCTGGTCGCGTTGGCGCTTCGGGCGGGTGGTTATCTCGGCGACGTTCCGAGCGGGTATGCGCTGCGGGGGGCGATTGGGGTTTGCTCGATCGGATGCTGGTGCGGGTTGCCGAGGCTGAGGCGGGCGACGTGCTGTTGATGGCGGCGGGGCCGGGGCAGGTTCATCTTGGGATCAGGACGGTGGGCGGGTTCGTGCACGCGGACGCGGGGTTGCGGCGCGTGGTGGAGCGGCCGGGGATGCCGCCATGGCCGGTGCTCGGTGTGTGGCGGATGGGGGGTGACATGGCGACCTTGGTATTGACGGCCGTGGGGAGCGCGGTGGGCGGGCCGATCGGGGGCGCGATCGGCGCGTTGATCGGGCAGTCGGTGGATCACGCGCTGTTCGCGCCGAAGCGGCGGGAGGGGCCGCGGCTGGTCGAGCTGGCGGTGCAGACCTCGTCCTATGGAGCGCAGATCCCGAAGCTGTTCGGGACGATGCGCGTGGCGGGGACGGTGATCTGGGCGACCGACCTGATCGAGAGTCGGGCTTCGTCTCGCTCGGGCAAGGGGCAGCCGAGCACGTCCACCTATTCCTATGCGGCGTCTTTTGCGGTGCTGTTGTCGGCTCGCGCTATCCGCGGCGTGGGGCGGATCTGGGCTGAGGGGAAACTGCTGCGGGGGGCCGCTGGGGACTTTAAGATGGCAACCGGGTTTCGGTTACATCTTTGGGGGGTGAGGATCAGGCGGTGGATCCGTTGATCGCGTCGGCGGAGGGTGCGGCGACACCGGCGTATCGGGGGGCGGCTTATGCCGTGTTCGAGATGTTGCAGCTCGCGGATTTCGGGAATCGGATTCCTTCGCTGACGTTCGAGGTGATCGCGGACGAGGGGCAGATGCTGGTGTCGACGATCGCGAAGGTGCTGGCGGGGGAGGTTTCGGGGACGGCGGCGCTAGCGGTCGGCGGGTTTGCGGCGTCGGGTGGGAGCGTTCGGGCGGTGCTGGAGATGCTGGGGCAGGCTGGTGGGGCATGGTTTGCGCCTTCCGGAGCCGGGTTGGTGATGCGGGATGCGGCGGCGACTACCGTTGTCGTGGCGGACGAGGGGTTTGCGGTTGAGGGGAGGGGCGTGCGGCGGGCTCGGGCTGTGGCGGCGATCGAGACGGTGCCGCGGACGATGACGGTTGGGTATTATGATGCGGCGCGGGATTATCAGGCGGGCGTGCAGCGGGCGCGGCGGCCGGGGGCTGGCGTGCGTGACGATCGCGTCGAGGTGCCGGCGGTGCTGGAGGCGGGCGCGGCGAAGACTGTGGCGGAGGCGATGCTCGCGCGGGCTGAGGCTGGGCGGGTGCGGCGGACGATTGCGGCCGGGTTCGAGGCGATGGCGATTGCGCCGGGGGCTTGCGTGACGATTGCTGGCGAGGGCGGCGTCTGGCGGGTGGCCGATGTGAACATCGAGGCAATGGTGACGACGCTGGGGCTGGTGCCGCTGGTGGTGGCTTCGCTGCCGGCGACTGCGACGAGCGGACGGGTTTCGGGGGCGGTGGATGCGGTCGTCGGGACGACGATCGTGCGCGCGTTCGAGGTTCCCGGGTTGGGGGATGCTCCGTTGAGCGCGCCGCGGATGACGGTGGTTGCGGCCGGTACGGGGGCGGCGTGGCGGCAGGCGGCTTTGCTTTACAGCGTTGATGATGGGGTGAGTTGGGTGGCGGCCGGGGCGACGGCGGCGCCTGGGGTGCTTGGGACGATTGCGGTTGTGGCGCCCGGCGCACCGGCGACGCTTGTCGATCTGCGGGGAGCGTTCGAGGTGGTTCTTGCGCATGCGGAGATGGAGCTGGGCGATGCAGATGCGGCGGCGCTGGATCGGGGCGTGAATTTGGCTCTGCTGGGCGACGAGCTGGTGCAGTTCGGTCGGGCGGAACCGCTGGGCGCGGCGCGGTGGCGGTTGAGCCGGTTGCTGCGTGGGCGGCGGGGAACCGAGGCTGCGACTGGCGTGCAGATGGTTGGGGAGCGGTTCGTGTTGCTCGAGGCGGGGGCGGCCCGGGCGTTCGACTTGCCGGTGTCGGTGCTGGGGCGCGAGGTTCGTGTGATCGCGTCCGGCGTCGGCGATGATGCGCCGGTCGAGACGCGGTGCGTGATGCGCGGGGCTTCGGTGGTGCCGCCCTCGCCGGTGCATCTGCGATTTGCGAGCGAAGCCGATGGTAGTGCCACGGTACGCTGGACACGGCGAAGCAGGGCGGGGTGGCGCTGGATCGACGGGGTCGATGCGCCGCTGGCCGAGGAGGTCGAGGCGTACCGGGTGACCGTGACGGCCGGCGGAACCTCGCGCGATGTCGATGTGGCGGAACCCTTTGTCTCGATCACGGCGGCGGAACGCATCGGTTCCATAAGCATCGCAGTCCGGCAGCGTGGCGTGTTCGGAGAGTCGCTCGCGGCGGACCTGATCGTACCGCCCCTGATCGTACCGGCGTGATTCACCAACGGGGGAACGAATTATGAGCGACGACCGCACAGCGCGTCTGGCACTGCCGTTGTTGCAGCCTGGGCAGGCGCAAAAGGAAGCGACGCATAACGAGGCGCTGACATTGTTGGATCTCGCGGTGCAGGCGAGCGTGACGGCAGTGGGAACCAACGTGCCGCCGGTCGCGCCGACCGCGGGCAGCGCGTGGATCGTCGGGACCGCGCCCACCGGTGGCTGGGCGGGGCAGGCGCGAGCGATCGCCGGGTGGACGGCAAGCGGGTGGCGTTTCCTGGTGCCGCGCGAGGGCATGGCGGTGTGGAGCATTGCCGATGGACAGTCGGCGCGGTTCGGTGCGGGCGCGTGGACGCTGGGGGTACTGGCCGGAACCAAGGTCTCGATCGGCGGAGTCGACGTGGTGGGTTCGCGTCGTCCGGCGGTTCCCGACCCGACCGGTGGCACCGTCGTCGACGTGCAGTCGAGAGCGACGATTGGTGCCATATTGGCAGCATTGCGGGGGCACGGATTGATTTCCGTCTAGAACACCCTGAAAACTGTGTCGTTCCAGCAACACTTCTAACTTTTGTCAGCTTGCGTGGAAACAAGCCCGAGGATAGGGAGTTTGCGATGTCCGTGTGACACTCATGAAAGGGGATTTATATGCGGAAGCTTGCCGTCGTTCTGGCACTCGCCTCCACCGCACTTGCCACTCCCGCCCTCGCCCGCGACAAGTCGTGGTACGTTGGCGTCGAAGGCGGTGCGATGATCGTTGAAGATATCGATTATGATATCGGCAACCTGAATAAGGCCGGTTCGGTCGATCATGACTATGGTTATGACGTCGATGCGGTCATGGGTTACGACTTTGGTGGTTTCCGTCTGGAAACCGAAGTTGGCTACCGTAAGGCAACCGTGGACGGCTACTCGTCGTCGACGACCACGCCAGTGTTCGGTGCAACCGGCGTTCGCGGCAACGCGGGTGCAAACAACTACGACTACGCTGGTGGTTCGTCGTCGGCGCTCAGCTTCATGCTGAACGGCCTTCTGGACTTCGGTCCGGACGATGGCATCCAGGGCTTCGTCGGCGGTGGTGTTGGTGTTGCTCGCGTCAAGGCGCAGTACGCTCTCAACAACAACGGCGACTTCCTGAACGACTCCGGACACCGTGTTCGCGTATCAGGGCCTGGCCGGTATCCGTGCACCGCTGACCGACCACATCGACGCTACGCTGAAGTATCGTTTCTTCAATGCCGAGAACGTCAAGCTGGTCGACGTTTCGAACCGCGTGTTCGACGGTCGCTATCGTTCGCACAGCATCCTTGGTGGTGTGACGTACAACTTCGGCGAGCCTGCTGCTCCACCGCCGCCGCCGCCGCCGCCGCCGCCTGAGCCAGTCGCTCCTCCTCCGCCGCCTGCGCCGGTCGAAGTCGTCTGCTCGCCTGGTCCGTTCATCGTGTTCTTCGAATGGGACAAGTCGGACATCACGCCTGAGGCAGCGTCGATCCTCGACAACGCCGTCACGCAGTACCAGTCGTGCGGCAACGCACAGGTCATGCTGGCAGGTCACGCCGATAAGTCGGGTTCGGCATCGTACAACGTCGGTCTGTCGCAGCGCCGCGCAGATGGCGTGAAGGCATACCTGTCTTCGCATGCCATCCCGGACAGCGTCATCTCGACGGAAGCATTCGGCGAGAGCCGTCCGCGCGTCGAGACCGCCGATGGCGTTCGCGAAGTGCAGAACCGTCGCGTGGAAGTCACCTACGGTCCGGGTTCGGGCCAGTAAGACTTTCGCCAACCGGCTCTCGGGTCGGTTACGGAATGAAGATTGGGGGAGGTCGGCGCAAGCCGGCCTCCCTTTCTTTTTGTGCTTCGCGCACAGGGGCCGATCGCGAAGGTTCTTGGATTGGGCGAGGGTTGATTTTGTTCGCGCGGAGGCGCGGAGGCGCGGAGAGTAAGGGCGGAGATGAATCGTTCCGGGTAAGCGCATCCGCGAATGCGGCTTTGGATGATCGGCTTCGCCAAGGCGGGGCGATGGCGGAACGCGCTAACCAAGCCGGCTTCTTACTCTCCGCGGCTCCGCGCCTCCGCGCGAACAAAATCAACGCCCGGGCCTTTCGCGACGGCGGTGTTTGGCGGAGCGTCGATGTATTCACGCGAAGGCGCAAAGGCGCGAAGAGGGTTTGCCGGTGGCGGCGTTGGTCGCCTTCTCATGGGATTTTTAGTGCTGTCGCGAGGGCGGGAGGCGCAGCGCTTGGCTGGGGCCGACATCTTTGCGCCTTCGCGCCTTCGCGTGAACACATCTATCGACGCTTCACCGTGGCGGCTCGCGACTATAGTGAGAGCGGACTTAGCGAGGAGATGCAGATGAAACCGCTGATTGGTCGGGACACGCGGCTGTGCATGTCGTTGTCGGCGCGGCCGGGGAATTTCGGGTCGCGGTTTCATAACCGGCTCTACGAGCTGACCGGGCTGGATTTCGTCTACAAGTCGTTCTCGACCACGGACTTGGAAGCGGCGATCGGCGGGATCAGGGCGCTCGACATTCGCGGGTGCGCGATCTCGATGCCGTTCAAGGAGGCGGTGATCCCGCTGCTCGACGAGTTGGCGCAGTCGGCGAGCGCGATCGACAGCGTGAATACGATTGTCAACGACGACGGCGTGCTCACCGGGCACAACACCGATTACGGCGCGGTCGTCGATCTGGTTGCGGATCTCGATCGGGCGATGCCGTTCGTGGTGCAGGGATCCGGCGGGATGGCGAAGGCGGTCGTGGCAGCGCTCGGCGACAGCGGATTTCGGGGTGGCACCGTCGTCGCGCGGAACGAAGCGGCCGGGCGCGCGATCGCGGATCGCTATGGTTTTGTCTGGACGGCGGAAGCGGAAGGTGAGGGGGCGTTGCTCGTCAACGCTACGCCGCGCGGGATGGTTGGGCCGGATGCCGATGTACTGGCCTTTCCGCACGCGATGATCGCGGCCTGCACCGTAGCGTTCGACGTGGTGCAATATCCGGTCGCGACGCCGTTCCTGAAAGCTGCGGGCGAAGCAGGCAAGCGTTGCATCACCGGGGCCGACGTGGCCACGCTCCAGGCGTTGCAGCAGTTCGTGCTGTATACGGGCGTGACGCCGTCGCTGGCTCAGGTAACGGACGCTGCGGACTGGGCGCGCGCGCATCCGTGAGCGAGTCAGTCGGTGGGCGTATCGGTTAGCGCCGTGGCCAGCCAGGGCGCAACGATGGCGTCGCCAAGCGATTCGACGCGGCGATGCTCTACCATCAGGCTGAGTTCGGGATAGGTCACGCGTGTCCGTCCGCTGGGTTCGGTGAACGGCGCGACGATCAGCCGGCGGTTGACCTTCGAGCGATGGTGCATCCGTGCGGTGTTCTCCTGGCCAACGTAACACCCCTTGGTGAAGCTGACGCCGTTCAGTTCGCGCGCGTTGCATTCGAGCCAGAGCGTCTCGCCCGCGCCGAGTTCGCCGACGCCTTCGGTCACCCCGAGCGACAGGCGATGCGCGTGCCAGTCGGTTGCCGGGTCGGCGGGCGGTCCCAGCCACCGGCGGCCCAGGTCCGCAAGGCGAGGGTCGGGAACGCCGCGGTCGCCTTCCGGTGCCCAATGGACTGCGAGATCGTCGAGCGCGAATGTGATTGCGCGGCGCAGGCGGTAGAGCGAGAGACGCTTCGTCAACGCTTCGGCTTGCGCGGCCTCGATGTCGATCAGCACGTCGGTGCCGTCCGCCCACAGGATGAAGTCGAACAGCACCTTGCCTTGCGGCGACAGCAACGCCGCCCAGGCGGGTGCGTCGGGCGTCAGCAGCGCCGTGTCGGCGGTGACCAACCCCTGCAGGAAGCCGCGTACGTCTTCGCCGGCGACGCGGATCACGCTGCGGTCGGCGAGCATCGTTCCGGGGGGATCAGTGTTCATCCGTACCACCTAGTGCGTGCGCGGCGATTTCCAACCAAGGTATGATCCCGACCGAAGGCCGCATCCGCCCATGCGACGAAAACCCGTGTTCGTCCGTCTGGCGTCGGGGCACGTGCGCCGATAGGAAGGCGGCATGACCGACCGCCTCACGATCCGCCGCCCCGATGACTGGCACGTCCACCTGCGCGATGGCGCGATGCTGGAGGCGGTGGCTGGGCATACCGCGCGGCAGTTCGCGCGTGCGATCATCATGCCGAACCTGACCCCGCCGGTGACCTCGATCGCGGCGGCGCAGGCGTACCGCGGTCGGATCATGACGGCGGTTGGGGACGCCGCGTTCGCGCCGCTGATGACGTGCTACCTCACCGACGGCACCGATCCGGTCGAGCTCGAGCGTGGCTATACCGAGGGCGTGTTCACCGCGTGCAAGTTGTACCCCGCGCATGCGACGACCAATTCGGCGCACGGCGTCACCGATATTCGCGCGCTGACGGCTGTGCTGGAGACGTTGCAGCGGATTGGCATGCCGCTGCTGATCCACGGCGAGGTGACCGACAAGTCGATCGACATCTTCGACCGCGAGGCAGTGTTCGTCGAGCGTGTGCTGACGCCGCTGGTGCGCGACTATCCAGGGCTGAAGATCGTGCTGGAGCATATCACGACGGCCGAGGCGGCGGCGTTCGTGGCCGAGGCGGATCACCCAATCGCGGCGACGATCACGCCGCAGCATCTGCTGATCAACCGCAACGCGCTGTTCGACGGTGGGCTTCGTCCGCACGCCTATTGCCTGCCCGTGTTGAAGCGCGAGACGCATCGGCAGGCGGTGCGGCGGGCGGCGGTATCGGGGTCGCCGCGGTTCTTCCTGGGGACGGACAGCGCGCCGCATGTCGTCGGGGCGAAGGAATCCGGGTGCGGGTGCGCGGGAATCTTCAACGCACCGTTCGCGCTGGAGGCGTATCTGCGCGTGTTCGACGAGGAGGGCGCGCTCGACAAGTTCGAGGGGTTCGCGTCGGAGCATGGCGCGCGGTTCTACGGATTGCCGCTGAACGAGGGGACGGTGACGTTGGTGCGCGGCGACGCCGAGGTGCCGACGTCGATTGGCGCGGGGATTCGGCGGTGGTGCCGTTCCTGGCGGGGACTAATGTCGGGTGGCGGTTCGAGGAGTAAAATTACCTCCGATCGCAGTATGTCCCCAACGTTCCGTCATCCTGGGCTCGACCCAGGATCCAGAGCCATGCATGTCGGCGTTTGTGGCTCTGGATCCTGACTTCGTCAGGATGACGGGCGGCTGGGATCTACGGCTGCAGGCCCGCCTTCAACCGATCGAGCCACAGCCGCGCTTCCTTCTGCTCGCCGACTGCGCTGGCGCTGACTGGGCCTCGCGCGGCGAAGAAGTCGCGGTGGAGCGCGAACGGCTCAAGCATCAGGCGGTCGCGCATGGAGTCGATGTCGGTGCCCATCTCAGTGAGCGCGTCGATCGTCGGCGCGATCGCGGCGCGGACTCGGCGGTCCGGGGTACGGTCGAACAGGCCCAGCGAACCGGCGGCGGTTTTTTCGAGCGCTGCGAGGAGGGTGTCGCGGTATTCGGTTTCGAGGTCTTCGCGCTGGGCATCTAGACGGGCGAGGCGGTCGGGTTTTGCCATTTGCCGGGGGGTAGCGCTTGCGGGGCGGGCGTCAACTTTTGGGCTTGGCTTTCGAATCGCGCCACGAGCCAAGTCGTTGTTTGGCGCGCGCCGTGGGCAAAGCCCACGTCGTCGGACGGGGCCTTGCCCCGCCGGCCGGGCTTGTCGGAGTCAGCCGGGCGTGGCCGGCTGCCCGACTGCGCCTAAAACGGCAGCCACCTGCTCTTGTGGGTGATGTTCATATACCCGACGTTGACGCCCGCGCGCCAGCCGACGCCCAGACGGATCGGGATCAGGACGACGTTGCCGCGGCGGAGATAGGTCGCGGCGAAACCGCCGACCAGGTACAGCCGGCCTTCGACGGCGGGGAAGCGTTTGTAGAGTTCTTCGGTGTCGTAGAGGTTGTAGACCAGCACGAAGACCTTGTTCGCGTCGCCGCCGACGTCGAAGCCGACCGACGGACCGGTCCAGTAGACCGGCTGCTGGCCCCTCGACCTTGTGGCTCATGATCCCCGAACCGTAGCGGACACCGAGGATGAACGCGCCCGACGCCTCTCGCCCGGCGATGTACGCGTTGGGCTGACCCTGGTCCTTGAGGATATTCTCGAGAATGCCGCCGAGCCCCGCGGCGCCCTTGCCGAACACACCTTCGCCCGCCGCTAGCAGATCGTCGCGCTCATAGGTGTCGGCGGCCTGCATCGTCGCCTCGGCGCGCGTCTCCGGGGGGCGTGTGGTGGTCGTCGTGACGGGCGGCGCGGAGTCCTGGACCGGGGTCTCCGGATAGGCGGGGTCCGGTGCGGCCGGGCGCGACGGCTGCGTGGTGGCCTGCGGACGCGAGGGGGCTGATAGGCGCGCGGCGCGAGATCGCCATCGATCGCCTGATTGGGATCAATCGTGCGGACCTGCGCGGACGCGCTCGCCGCGCCACCCACGGCACTCCCGCAAACGGCCGTCGCAATGGCACCAAGGCCAAGCCAGAAGCTACGCATGTCGATCCCCAAACCCATCGCAAACACGGGAGTCACCCCGAAGCAGGGCGGTCAACCGCTGCGCCACGAGTTAACCCCTGAGCCACGAGTTAACCAGCGCAGGGCTTGCCGTGCAATGAACGATGGGCGCGAGCCTGTCGAATTCGGGCTAATTCGAGTGAATGGCCGGGTAGGCCGGGACATGAGATGGCTAAATCCAGAGAATGACGAATAACGCGCTGGACGCCATTACAGGCGTTGCCCCTTCCGCCTACCCTCGCTATAGCCCCGCATCTGCTGCAGCCGGAGACGTGGGTGAGTGGCTGAAACCAGCGGTTTGCTAAACCGCCGTACCGGGTTTACTGGTACCGAGGGTTCGAATCCCTCCGTCTCCGCCATTTTTGCCAACGCATCGACCCTGCTAGCTGGCGATCTCGCCGAGCTTCAAATGCTGCGGTGACTGCTCCTGGTAACGCCCACGTATCGCAAAGCTGTAATCGTTTTGCGGCACACACCTACTCTGGTCCACTCCGTTTTTTGACGTCGCTTCGAGAGCCCGGGCTTGAAGCGGGTGTTACGAGCGCTGGACGGAGTTGAGTTGGGGGGCCGCATGCTGGGGCGGTCGATGCCGTCCTTGAGATTACCTTGCTCGTAGATAGCGTGGCGGTACCAAACCGGCATCCGGAATTGTTATAGGCGACATTTAGAGCGGGGTACTCATAACTGCCGTTGGATGTCCGTAACTGCGTCGACTGATTGCCGAGGACTGATGACGGATATCTTTCAAACATGCTTATAGCGTTTGTGATTAGACGGCGGCCATTGGCTGACTCGTTCTTTTGAAGGTTTTCGCGCTATTCGACGATGCTGCCTTGTCGAGGGATCTGCACTGCCGGTCGGTTCCCGACGCAGATTTCTTCGAACCATGCATCGTCGTGAGGAACGACGCTGAGGCGGCAAATCAGCGCGCTAAATCTAGCCGAAGACAAATACCGGTAGCTCCCGCAAATCCCTTACCCACCGGAAACGTCCGTTCCGGGAAAGACGTGGCTGGACGAACGTTGGCAGGAACCTACGGTGTCGGCAGCCGGGGGACTGAATTTGACCGTTGTACCAACACTCGAGCCGCTTGCGTATCATCGTGCGGTCGTCGGATACCTGACCACGTCGGAGCCTGAGATCTGGGCTTGGGCGATGGCGCAGGAGACGCGTGGGGAACAGGTCGAAGAGGTGCGGGCGACGCTGTTGCGGCAGAATTACCGGCTCGACGCCGCGGCGCATCCTGAGATCTACGAGGATTGTCGCGCCGTGCTGGCAGTGCTGGGGGTCGAGGCGCCGGTGACGATCTATCAGGCACCCGACAGCACGATGAACGCGGCGCTCTGGTATGTGCCCGGTGAAATCCACCTCGTGCTGTACGGCCCCGTGCTGGAAAAACTGTCGCGCGTGGAGCGTGTCGCGTTGTTCGGCCACGAACTGGCGCACTACAAGCTCTGGTCGATCGAGGGCGGTATCTATCACGTCGCCACCACGGTCCTCGATCATGTGCTGGCCTATCCGAACGCGGCCCCCAGCCATGCGGAGACAGCGCGGATCTACCGGCTTACCACCGAGCTCTATGCCGATCGCGGCGGCGCGGTTGCCGCAAACGCCACCGCACCCGCGATCGCGACGTTGGTCAAGACGATGACCGGCTTGCTGAGCGTCGACGCCGAGGCGTATCTGCGACAGGCGGCCGAACTCGAGACGACCAAGCCGGTGGCGGAGGGCGTCACGCATCCGGAGATATTCCTGCGCGCGCAGGCGCTCGACAAATGGTGGCGGGCGGACGTCGATCTGGAGGACTGGCTGACCGAACGCATCCGCGGGCCGCTGTCGATCGCGACGCTGGACCTGCTGCGACAGCAGGACATGACCGCGATGACGCGCGCCGTTCTTGCCAAGCTTGCCAAGGACCCGGCGGCGGGGGGCGAGGCGGTAGCGGCGCAGCTGCGGCGCTACTTCCCAGACTGGGGACCCGACGAGACACCGATCGACGCCGCCGCGCTGGCTCCGGCCAGGATCGATGCGGCAACGCGCGAGTATCTGATCGCGCTCAGCTTCGATCTGGCGATGGCCGATCCCGACGACCGCGATGCGATGCTCGTGGCCGGTGCCCGGCTCGCCCAGGACTATGACGGGCTCGCTGCGTTTCGCGAGGCGCTCAAGCGCGATCTCAAGATGAACCGCCAAGCGATCACCCGCCTCCTCGCGCCGCTCGACAAGGTTTCCGCATGACCCAGCCCGTCTCGATGCAGCCCGTCGTTACGCTGCGCCAGCGTCTGGCCGCCGATGGCGGTAGCGTGCCGTCCGAGGATCTGTTGCGCGCGGTGCTGCCGTTGATGCGCGAGGTCGGCGCTTTGCACGCGCGCGGACTGGTCGCGGAGCTTGGCGACGAGGCGGTGGTCGATCGTGATGGCGAACTCGCGCTCGGCCGCCCCGATGGGCGTCCGCCGCAACTGAACGAAGCGGGCATCCGTGCTGCGCAGCCGCGCGTCTCGTCGGCGTTGCGGGTGGTCGGCGAATACCGCGTGACCACCGACATCGAGACGGGATCGCAAGTCGACGATCTGCGCGCCGGCAGCTCCGGATGGGGAAAGGCCGGATGCCGACCTGCGGGAAGCGGTGAACCCCGCATACCAAATCGGCTATCGGAGTTGGGAGGAGCAGGTCGGCCATCACGACGAGCAGACCGATATCTTCTCGATCGGACTGATCCTTGCCAGCCTCGCGTGCGGGCTCGACTTCAACGATGAGACCGACGTCAGGCGCTTCTCCGCCGACCAGGGCAATCTGTTCAGGCTCAACGGCGCGTTGCATCCGGTGATCGCGTCGCTGATCGGCGAGATGACCGCGCTCAACCGGCACGAACGCGCCAGCGACCTGATCGTGGCGGCAAGCCGGCTGGAAGACTATCGCGATCAGCCGGTCGGGCTGGATGTGAACCGCGTTCTGGCGGGGGCGATCGGCGTCGGCCGAGCCGCCGCGCGGCTGTCCTCGCGCATCTGCGCGATCGTCTGTTCGACCTCTCGCGCCGCAACCGCCTGATCCATTTCCGCCCGACCCAGGCGACGGTGAACCTGACCGTCGCCAGCGTACCGATGGTGATACGCCTCGAATCGATCCGTGCCGAGCAGCTCTGCACCTGGGATGGCAAGTTCGCCGCCGAGGTGCTGGGCGGCAAGGTCAGCCTCGCGAAATGGTTGCGGTTCGAGGACCAGCCCTACCTGCCATCGGCGTTCGACCGGGTCATTCAGGAGACGCGCCGTGATCGCGCCGAATATGGCTTCAGCCATCTCCGGCTCGTCGTCGCTTATCTGCATTGGCACAATCTGGAAGGAGTCGCCGGACGAGCGCATCCAGTCGCCGTTGCTGTGGCTGCCGGTCGAGGTCGCCAAGCAGAAGGGCGTGCGCGATCAATATTCGTTGCAGATTGCCGACACCGAGGCTGAGTTCAACCCGGCGCTTCGCCATTACCTGCGGCAGCTATACGATATCCAGCTGCCCGAGCGGGTCGACCTGTCGCAGACGTCGATTGCGGAAATCCAGGCGGACCTGCTCGCGCAGATCCAGCGCACCGAGCCCGGCGTGGCGCTCGCGTTGAAGACCAAGCCGGAAATCCAGCTGATCCATCAGAAGGCCGTCCAGCGGTTGCGTGTGTTCCAGCGTCGACGCGGCGCGACGGCCGGCAGCCAGGGGATCACGCGACCCGAATTCAGCTACGATCGCGACGATTACCGGCCGCTCGGGCTCGCGCTGTTCGAGAAATACGTGAAGCCGAGCCCGCTGCCCCAACGGATTGCGGTGGGGGGCGGCGATGCCGCCACGGCCCGATCGCATGGCGGCGGAGGCCGAAGCGACGTCCTTCGCGCTGGCCGGCGGCGAAGGTCACCGGTTCTCGTGGGAGATCGACCTGACGCAGGTCACGCTGGCGAACTTCAACTACAAGAAGATGTCGCTGGTGCGCGACTATACCCAGCTGATCGACGACCGGGTCACGCCGCCGTCGTTCGACACGGTGTTCTCGATCGAGCCGCGCCCGATCGAGGCCTCGCCGCCGCCACCGCTCGCACCGTCCGACCTGTGGAGCGTAGTGCCCGCCGATGCGACGCAGGAGGTGGCCGTCTCGATGGCGCGGACCGGGCGCAGCTTCATCATCCAGGGGCCGCCCGGCACCGGCAAGTCTCAGACCATCACCAACCTGATCGCGGACTATGCCGCGCGCGGCAAACGCGTGCTGTTCGTGTGCGAGAAGCGCGCCGCGCTCGACGTCGTGTTCAACCGGTTGAAACAGGCCGGGCTCGATCGGTTGGCGTGCCTGATCCACGATTCACAGGAGGACAAGAAGAGCTTCGTCCTCGATCTGAAGGATTGCTACGAAAGCTGGAACAAGGTCGACGATGCGATCGACCATCATCGCGCCACCCGCGATCGGACGGTCGCGGCGCTGTCGCAGCATCTCGGCCGGATCGCGGCGTTCGATCGGGCGATGGCGCATCTACCGACGGACTCGACGGTCACGCTGCGGGCGATGATCCGCCGAATGCTCGCGCTGCCCGAGCCGACCGGGGCCGATCCCGCGACCCGCGAGCGCTTGCCGACACTGGTGGAATGGGACGCAAATCGGGCCTTGGCGGATCGCATCCACCGGACGGTCAGCGACGCGTTTGGTCTCGACAGCCTCGCCGAGCATCCGTTCGCCAGACTGTCCCCGGCGACGGTCGCCGACGAGCGATGCTATGCGCAGGTGTCGGCGATGGTCGCGGAGGGCGAGCAGCTGTTCGACCGGATCGATCCTATGCTGGAGGACGACGGCACCCTGGTGTCGGGGGATACCAGCCTGGCGGATGCGCTCGTCGTAGTGCGATCGGCATCGGCGGCGGTGCAGACGAACCTTGCGGGCAACCTCGATCTGCTCGACCCGACCTCGGCCGCGTCGCGCGAGTTTCGCGACGCTAGCGCCGTGTGTGCCGCAGCTGCGTCGAAACACGCGGCGGCGGCGGACGCGGCAGGGCATTGGACCGATCCGCTATCCCCCGAGGACGCGGATGCCGCGCTCGATCAGGCGCGTCGACAGGAGCCGGGCTTTTTCAAGTTCCTGAGCGGAAGCTGGAACCGCCTCAAGCGCACAATCCACGAACGCTACGATTTCTCGGCGCATGCCGTCGAACCCAGCATCACCGTCGTGCTCGAACGGCTGGTGGCACGCCAAGTTGCGGCGGCCGAAGACGCCGCCGCGCGCGCTACGCTGAACGCGCGGTTCGGAACCGACGATGCCGATGCGCTGGCCGCACTGCGTGACAGGTGGTCCGACGATGCTGCGCCGGTTCTCGTCCGCCGCCTGGTCGCCCATGCGCAGGCTTCCGCGGATCCGGCCGCAACGCTCGTACGGGAAGCGCGCGCTACCACCGCCATCGAATCGCTCGCCGCGCTGTGCGATCGTCACCTCGTCGATGGCCAGGCCATGACGTTGAGCGCGCTGGCCGAGGCGATGCGCGACATGCGCGAGGGCCTCGATGACCTGCCCGACCTGTTGCCGCTGCTGCGGGCGGCGGATCAGGCGGGGCCGCGGGTGGCCTTTGCCTTGCGAACAATGACGCTCGATCCGGCGCGTATCGAAGCGCTCGTGCTCGACGAGGCGATCAGCCGCGCGTTGCGGGCGGAGCCGGCCCTGCACCGGTTCGACGCCGCGCAACTCGCGTCGAGCGCGCGCCGGGCCGCGCGCGCCGGCGAGATCCTCCAGGACGACAATGCCGCCTGCATCCGCGCCACCGCAGCGCAAGTTCCGCGATCACGTCCGCCAATCGACGTTGTCGGTGACGCAGCTCGATGGCGCCGGGCGGGAAGCCAAGAAGATATACGCGACCGGGCGGCGCGAGCTGGAACACGAGTTCGGCAAGACCATGCGCTATCGTTCGATCCGCGACCTGTCCGACGACGAGACCGGCGTGGTGGTCAACGACCTGAAGCCGGTATGGCTGATGAGTCCGCTCTCGGTATCGGACACGCTGCCGCTCCAGGCGGACCTGTTCGACGTCGTGATCTTCGACGAAGCCAGCCAGATCCCGATCGAGGAGGCGGTGCCGGCGCTCAGTCGCGCGCCGCAGATCGTCGTCGTCGGCGACGAGATGCAGCTGCCGCCCACCAGCTTCTTCGCCGCCGCGCGCGACGAGGACGAGATGCAGGTCACCGCGGAAGAAGACGGCCAGACGATGGCGATCCTGCTCGATGCCGCCAGCCTGCTCGCCCAGGCGGCGCGAAGCCTGCCCGCGACGTTGCTTGCCTGGCATTATCGCAGCCGCTCCGAAGCACTGATCAGCTTCTCCAATGCGGCGTTCTACGATGGCCGGCTGGTCACCATTCCCGACCGGACGATCGCCGAGACCGGCGCGTCGCCGACGGCGGTGCGATCGGACGACGAGAGCGCGTCGATCGAAAGCGTCGATCGACTGCTGGCGCTCGCGATCAGTTATCACCCGGTCGCCGACGGGCTTTACGACAAGCGCGCGAACCTTCCCGAGGCGCGGTTGATCGCGGCGATGGTCCGCAACCTGCTCGGCCGCGAAACCGGGCTTAGCATCGGCATCGTCGCGTTTTCCGAGGCGCAGCAGACCGAAATCGAAAATGCGCTCGATGCGCTTGCCGCGGAGGGATCCGGCGTTCGCCGCGCTGATCGAGGCGGAGTATGTCCGGGAAGACGACGGCCAGGTGAACGGGCTGTTCGTCAAGAATCTCGAAAACGTCCAGGGCGACGAGCGCGACATTATCCTGCTGAGCATCTGCTACGCGCCCGATCGCGCTGGGCGGATGGCGATGAACTTCCGCCCGATCAACCAGCGCGGCGGCGAAAAGCGCCTCAACGTCATCTTCAGCCGCGCGCGGCATCACATGGCGATCGTGTCCACCATCCGCGCCGAGGCGATCACGAACACGCACAACGATGGCGCGCGTGCGCTCCGGACGTTCCTGTCGTTCGCCGAAGCGCAGGCGCGGGGCGACGGACCGCACGGCCGGGCCATTCTCGCCACGCTCAATCCCGAAGCGCAGCGCGTCTTTTCCCGTGCGCCGGCACCGGACCCACTGCGCGATGCCCTTGCCGCGGCGCTGCGCGCGCGTGGCCATGTCGTCCAGGAATATGTCGGCAGCGCCACCTTCCGCTGCGATCTCGCGATCGTCGCGCCGGACGGCAGGAGCCACGCGCTCGCCATCCTGCTCGATGGAGACGCCGGCGATGCGATCGCCGATCGCTACGTGTTCCAGCCGACGATCCTGCGGCGCTTCGGCTGGCGGGTGATCGATATTCCATCGCATGCGTGGCTCCGCCAACCCGAGGCGGTGATAGCGCAGATCGAGGCCGCGTTGCGCGGCGACGAGAACGCCGTCGATGACGATCCGTTCGAGCCGGGGTCGGCGTTGCCGCTACCCGTCATACCCGTACCGTCCCCTGTCCCGGAAGCGCCTGCGGCAGAGACGTCGGTGGAGGGCTTCACCACGTTCGAGTTCACGCAAGGGTCGTCCGACAAGTTCTGGAAGATCGCGGTAAACGGCACCGAAGTCACCGTCGTCTATGGTCGTCGCGGCACCAAGGGCAGTTCGGTCGTCAAGAACTACGAGACGCCCGAACGCGCCGCCCGGGAAGCAAACAAGCTGACGCTGGAAAAGACACGCAAGGGGGTATGTCGAGACCTCTTGAGGGAGGTCTTCTGCCTGATGCTGTTTGAACCGGGCCGTCACGGCTAGCGCAATGTTGCTGCAATACACCAGGACCATATCGGAGGTTGATGCGCGATCTTCTGGTGGGAACGCGTAGAGCGGCGGTTCGGCGTCGCGGCCCGTCTTCATAAGGTCCCTTGGTGAGAATCCTGATCGTCGAAGACGAAGTCGAATTCGCTGCGGCATTGTGTCGTTCTCTCACCCGAGAACGCTTTGTCGTCGATCACGTCGATCGGTTGACGATGGCCCGGGAGGCGGCGCGGTCGGTGGCCTATGATCTGGTCCTGCTGGACAGGACCCTGCCGGACGGCGACGGGCTCTCGCTGGTCCCGTCGCTGCGAGTTAGCAATCCCGGACTTTCCATCATCGTGCTGAGTGCGCGCGGGGAAATATCGGACCGCGTTGCCGGACTGGACGAGGGCGCCGACGATTATCTCATCAAGCCGTTCGCACTCGAGGAAATGTTCGCCCGCATTCGCGCGGTCAGGCGTCGCCCCGCGGACTTGGCCGTCGAGGAAATTCGCGTCGGCACGCTCGTCTTCGATGTCGCCAACGACGAGGCCGTCGTTGCAGGCGTCAGGCTCGACCTCGTCCGGCGCGAACTTCGCGTACTTGCGACCTTGGTCAAGCGTCGCGGCAGAACGGTGCTGCGGGAGTCGCTCGAGCACGCGGTGTACGGGTTCGATGACGAGGAAAAGGCGAAAAAGGACGTGTGCCTGATCCGCCACGATAAGCCTCTTCCGTCGGCCATTGGTGATCGCCACAGCGTGTCACCAATGGCCGACGGGTAGTTGCACGAGGATCAGAAGCCGGCGTTGATGCCGAACAAGACCTTCGATGTCGTCAGACCATTTCCATAGTCGATCTTGTTATATTCGGCCCGCAAGAACAGTCCGGAATACACGGCCGTCTCGATGCCGCCGCCAAACAGGAAGCCATTCTCGGTACCTTTGGCTTTCACGTCGCTGGTCGTGACGGCGCGAAAATCGGTCTTTTCGCGAACCCGGAGCAAACTATAGCCGACGCGGCCGTACAGCAGTATCTGTGGTTCGACGAGTAATCCTGCACGGCTCGAAACATCGAGCGACCAGCGCGGTTTCAGCGTGTAGACGCCCAATGCCTCGTCGGCCGAGAGATTGGTATCGCTGCGTCCAATCGCAACTTCGGACCCTATGACGAAGCTTTGGCCCACTTGGTTATCGTAGCCTAAATGCAGGCTATACCCAACGTCGTCTTTCCTGCGATCGATGACAGAGGATAGGAGTGGCAGGTCATAGTGAACCGTTGTTCGTCTCCAGTCGGTATCAGCACCGATCTTGAAGCCGCTGAATGTCGGCTCAGCAGGCGTGTCCTGGGACTCCATCTGTGTTGGTTCCGGTGCGTGCTGCTGGACTTCAGCCACGGCAGGCAGGGGCATCACCGCGCATATGCTCGTGACTAGGTATGTGATCTTCATCGAACGCCTTCCATTTGGTCTGGATCAGACCGCACGAAGACTTTGTCCGCCGAGAATTGCGCAGGCATTGTGCGTTGGCCCGGCGCACGAGTGCGGACGGTACTTACACGCTGGAACGCAGCAGTGACGTCGTGCCAGTGTCGGGAACGGGCGCAGTTCGGCGTCTACCGCGATCTCTTCGTCGCCGAGCCCTACCTCATCCCGCAACTCGGCGACTAGATTGCGAGCAGAGCTATCCCGATGATGTCTGCGTTCGCGCCGTCGGAGCATCCGAACCTTCTAGTCTCGCCGTCCAGCCGCCGAAGCGGGCATAGAGCGTCGGCAGGACGAACAGCGTCAGCAGCGTGGCCGAGATCAGGCCGCCGATCACTACGGTTGCGAGCGGTTTCTGCACTTCGGCGCCAGCTCCATGTCCCAGGGCCATCGGTACGAAGCCGAGGCTGGCGACGAGCGCGGTCATCGCGACTGGCCGCAGTCGCGCCAACGCGCCGTCGTGCGCGGCGCGTGCTCTGTCCATGCCGCGTGCCATCAGGTCGTGGATCGACGAAACCATCACCAGCCCGTTGAGCACGGCAATCCCCGACAACGCGATGAAGCCGACGGCGGCCGAAACGGAGAACGGCATGCCTCGGACCAGAAGCGCGAGCACGCCGCCGACCAGCGCGAGCGGCACGCCGGTGAACACGATCGCCGCATCCCGAACCGAGCCGAGCGCGCCGTAGAGCAGCAGCATGATGACCGCGAAGCAGACCGGCACGACGAGCGTCAGGCGGTCGCGCGCGGAGGCGAGGTTCTCGAACTGCCCGCCCCATTCGACATAGGTGCCGGGCGGCATCGTCACCTGCGCGTCGATCGCGGCGCGCGCGTCGGCCACGACGCCGGCGACGTCGCGGTCGCGGACGTTGGCCTGGACGACCACGCGTCGCTTGCCGTTCTCTCGGCTGATCTGGTTGGGGCCGTCGACGACCGCAATGTCGGCGACGGTCGACAGCGGCACGAACCCGCCGGCCGACGTCGGGACGGGGATTTGCGCCACCTGGGTCAAGTCCGATCGCGACGCTTCGGACAGGCGGATCACGACCGGGAAACGCCGATCGCCCTCGAAGATCATGCCGGCCTCGCGCCCGCCGATCGCGGCGGCCACGGTGTCCTGCACGTCGCCCGCGGTGACGCCGATCCGCGACATCGCCATGCGGTTCGGGCGGATGTCGAGCATCGGCAGGCCTTCGGTCTGCTCGACGCGGACGTCGACCGCGCCCCGTGTCTTGCGCAGGACCTCGGCGATGCGGCCGGCGGCGGCGTTCATGCCGCCGAAGTCGTCGCCGAAGATTTTCACCGCGATGTCGCCGCGGACGCCGGCGATCAGTTCGTTGAAGCGCATCTGGATCGGCTGCGTGATTTCGTACGCGTTGCCGGGTAGCGTCGAGAGTTGTTGCTCCATCCGCGCGACGAGCGCTTCCTTGGCGAGACTCGGGTCGGGCCATTCCGCCTTGGGCTTCAGGATGACGAAGGTGTCGGTGGCGTTCGGCGGCATCGGATCGCTCGCGATCTCGGACGTGCCGGTGCGCGAGAAGGCGAAGCGGACTTCGGGTTGGCGCGCGAGCAGCTTCTCGACCTGAAACTGCATCGCCTGGCTCTGGTCGACCGAGGTGCCGGGGATGCGGATCGCCTGGACTAGGATGTTGCCTTCGTCGAGTTGCGGCAGGAATTCCTGCCCGAGCGTGGTGAAGGCGACGCCCGCCAGCGCCAGCGCGCTGACGGCGATGCCCAGCGTGATGCTCGGGCGGCGCATTGCCTTGCCGAGACCCGGTTCGTAGCGCCGACGCAGCCAGCCGATGATCCGGCTCTCTTTCTCGTCGACGCGTCGGCTGAGCGCGATCGCGATCGCCGCGGGGACGAACGTCATCGACAGGACGAACGCGAAGACGAGCGCGATGATGACGGTGAGCGCCATCGGCTCGAACATCTTGCCCTCGACGCCGGTGAAGGTGAGCAACGGCGCGTAGACGAGAATGATGATCGCCTGGCCGTATACCGAAGGGCGGATCATCTCGCGCGCCGATGCCGCGACCAGGTCGAGCCTTTGTCGCAGAGGCAGTGGCTCGCTGCGGCCATGCTGCGCGTCACTCAGGCGGCGCAGCGCGTTCTCGACGATGATGACCGCACCGTCGACGATCAGCCCGAAGTCGAGCGCGCCGAGACTCATCAGGTTCGCGGACACGCCGGCCTTCAGCATGCCGATGCTTGTCAGCAGCATGGTGATCGGGATCACCAGCGCGGCGATCAGCGCGGCGCGGAAATTGCCGAGCAGTACGAACAGCACGACGATGACCAGCACCGCGCCTTCGGTCAGATTGCGGGCGACGGTCGCGATCGTCGAATTGACGAGTTCGGTGCGGTTGAGCACCGGCTTCACCACGACGTCGACGGGCAGCGCGCGGCCGATCTCTTGTAGCCGCGTGCCGACGCCGGTCGAAACGGTGCGGCTGTTCTCGCCGATCCGCATGACTGCGGTGCCGACGACGACCTCGTGGCCGTTCTCCGACGCCGAGCCCATCCGCAATGCCTGGCCCGTGCGGACGGTGGCGATCTGGCTGAGCAGGATCGGCACACTTTCACGCGTCGCGACGACGGTGCGCGCGAGCTCGTCGGCGTTGCGGATCCGGCCGTCGGCGCGGACTGCGAGACCTTCACCGTTACGGTCGGCGATGCCGGCGCCTGCGCTGGTGTTGTTGCGTTCGAGCGCGGTGGCGAGGTCCTGGAGCGTGATCTTCATTGCCGCCATACGCTGGATTTCGGGGACGACGAGATACTGCTTGGTATAGCCGCCGAGGCTGTCGACCCCCCGCAAGGCCCGCGCTGCTCTTCAGCTGCGGCGTGACGATCCAGTCCTGCACGGTGCGCAGATAGGTCGCCTTGTCGGGTTCGCTGACGAGGTGATCGCCCTCGGGCGTGATGTAGCTGCCGTCCTTTTGCAAGCCGGGCTCGCCGTTGCGGTGACGGACCTGATCGAGCTCGCGGTATTCGACGGTCCACATGAAGATGTCGCCGAGCCCGGTAGCGATCGGCCCCATCTTGGGCACCACGTCGTCCGGCAGGTCCTCTTCGGCGGTCCGCAGCCGCTCTGCCACCTGCGACCGCGCAAAGTAGATGTCGGTCTTCTCGTCGAACACCGCAGTGACCTGCGCGAAGCCGTTGCGGCTCAAGGACCGCGTGTAGTCGAGGCCGGGGATGCCGGCGAGCGCGGTCTCGACGGTGAAGGCGACCTGTTTCTCGATCTGGTCGGGCGACAGCGCGGGCGCGCGGACGTTGATCTGGACCTGATTGTTGGTGATGTCGGGGACGGCGTCGATCGGCAGCCGCTGGATGGCGAACATTCCGGCGAGCGCGGCGGCGAGCGTGAGCAGGAGGACGAGCCAGCGCTTCTCGACGGCGAGCGTTACGACACGAGCGAGTGGGGGAGGAAGCGGGCATGGCCTAGTCCTCGTCCTTCGCCGCGCTCTTGCCGAGTTCGGCCTTGAGCGTGAACGAGTTGGTCGAGGCGATGCGCTCCTCGCCCGTCAGGCCGGCTGTCACTGTGACGGCGCCCCCATTGGTGCGTCCGAGCGTCACCGGCGTTGCACGGAACCCGCTCGCGGTGCGGACGAAGACGTGTGGCCGGTCGCCGATCATCTGCACGGCGGCCGAGGGCACGGCGACGCTGCGGTCCCCGCTCGCCGGGAGCAGCACCGACACGCCGACATTCTCGCCGACGCGCCAGAGGCCGCCCGCATTGTCGATCGTGGCGATCACGGGGACGAGGCGCGTGGTTTCGTCGAGGATCGGCGAGACGAAGGTGACGCGGCCGTCCTGGCGGCGGCCGGCGGACGTGACTTCCACGCGTGCACCCGGCCTTACGCGACCGGCATCCGCAGGAACGAGCGACATCGTCACCGACACCTTGGCGAGGTTGGCGACGCGGAAAAGTTCGGCATCCGTGGCGATCTGTTGGCCGAGCGTGGCGGACCGGGCGATGACCTGACCGGCGATCGGCGCGCGTACCGCGATCCGGTTCATTGCGCCGCCTCCGCCACCCGTGGCCGAAAGCTGTTGCCGCGCGAGACGGAGCGCGATGCTCGCTTCCGTTGCGGCGGTCCGAGCTGCGACGAGGTCCTGCTCAGGTGACACGCGTTCGGCGAACAATCGTTGTTCGCGGCGTAGGTTCGACCGGGCGAGCGCTGAGCGTGCACCGGCCGCCTCGACCTCGGCGTTGAGCGACGCTGCCTCGCGGCTCTCGATGATCGCCAGCGTCTCGCCGCGGCCGATCGACTGGCCGAGGTTGCGGGTGAGCGAGACCAGCCGGCCGCCGATCGGCGCGGCCACGACCTGGACGCCCTGTGGATCGCCCTCGATCGTCGCGGGCAGTTCGATCGCGCCGGCGACGCCGCCGACGGTCGGGCGCGTGACCTCGATACCGGCGTCGGCGATCTGCTGTGCCGACAGGGTCGCGACCGTGGGATCGCCGGAAGCCTTCTCGGGGTCTTCGTTCGCCACCGCGTTGGCAGCGGGTGCCGTGTCGGGGGAGGGGCCACAGCCTGCGAATGCCAAGGCGGCAGCGGCGGGCGCGATCGTGCGCAAAATCGTGCGGTTCATCGGTCGGTGTCCTTGGCAATCGGCGCTTCGGCAGTCAGCCGTTCGAGGCGCGCGCGTGCGTCGTGATAGGCGGCAAGCGCGTCGATCGCGGCCGTCCGTGTGTCGAGAAGCGTCCGCTCCGCGTCGAGCAGGTCGAGCTGCCCGAACTTGCCTTCGCGGTAGCCGATACGCGCGATCCGCGCGGCTTCCACGGCGGCGGTTAGGGCTGGCCCGGTTGCGTTGCGCGCTGTGGTCGCGGCGTTTGCCGCCTCGGCCTGCGTGGTGGCAATGTCCTGCTCGGCATCGAGCAACGCCACGCGACGCAGCGCGTCCGACTGGTCGCGTTGCGCGTCTGCGACCGCAACCGCCGATCGGCCGCCGTTGAAGACGATCAGCGGGATCGAGACGCCGAACACCGCTGCGGTATCGTTGGTCTGTTCGAGACGCCGTGCGCTAGCGCTGAGCGTCAGGTCCGGCACCCGCTGGCTTTGCGCGAGCCGCACCTGCGCGGTCGCGGTGTCGAGGTCCGCGCGGGCTGCGGCGGTGATGAGTGTGCCCGTCGAACGGGATGGTCGGACGGGGCCGAGCGCGTCCACTAGCTGGAACCAGGAATCATCGAGCGCGCCGACCGGCATTCCAATAAGCCGGGCAAGGTTCGTCCCGGCGACGGCGGCTGAACGGTTCGCACGTTCCAAAGCGCCCTCGGCGGCGAGGCGCGCAACGTCTGCGCGCTGTTCCTCCAGTGGTGAGGCGCGCCCCGCCTGCAGCCGCACCTTGGCGGCGTGGAGCACTTCGGCGGCAATCCCGACCTGATCGCGCGCGACCGCTACACGACGTTGCGCGGTTACCCCGACGACATACGCCTGCGTGACCCGCAGTCGGAGGTCGGCGCGCGCGATCGCTGCTGCGATACCTGCGCGGCCGATCTGCGCGTCGGCGAGTGCCATCCGCGCCTGCCGCTTGCCGCCGCGTTCCAGGGGCAACGCCAACCCCAGCGTCGTTTCGGACGAGCGCAGGCCCCGATAGATCCCGGACCCTGCGACGTTCTCGGTCTCGGCGACGATCGACGGGTTCGGCCGAAGCGCAGCGACCCGGCGCTGCGCTTCGGCCGCGCGAACGCCGGCGGATGCGGCATCCTGGAAGGGCGACGACGCGCCGGCGCGGCCAAGCGCGTCGGCGAGCGTAAGGACCGGTTCCGCCAAAATCGGCGGACGGGTCTGGGCCTGCAGCGACGATGCGCAAGCGCCTGCGGCCACGATGGCCGCGAAAATACGATGCATGGGAATGCTCCTGACGAAGTAGACGCGGGCGCGCATCGCGCACCCGATCGACGTGTCAGGTCCGGGGCGGTCTCAGCGCGGTGTCGGCGTTCCGCCCGACCAGCGCCGCGCCGTCGGAGGACGCGAGCGTGGCGCCGGTTGGACCGGTTATGCCGTCCAATGCGTCGGAGTCCGGCGCGCTCATATGGTGCGCGTGGCAACTGCCGTGATGATGCGGATAGCCCTTGTCGGCATCGGCCGCGACCTGATCGCCATCGCTATCGATATGCAAAGCAGCTTCGTACTGGCTGGTCTCGATGCAACCGCCAACCTCGGCCGCATGCGCCACCCCGACCCATGTGGTCAGTACGAGCATCAGACAGGCAAGGAAGGGCAGGAGCCTACGCATCGCCGACCGAATAGCAGATGCCTGCGCCGCTGTAACGGGCGTCGTGGTGAAGCGGTGGCGGAGCAGGCGTTACGCCTGGACACGAGATGCGTGGCATAGTTGCTGCAGATTTCGAATTCGGCTCTTCTGGTGCCGTGATGGGTATCGACGAGACCCATCTCGCCAAATTCCGGTCGAAGCATCGACACCGGCCGCGTGCATTGGCGGCGTACGCCGGATTTCCCGTGAACGAGCCCCGGCGATGCGGTAGCGCGGCTGGGCAGCTCTATCGGGATACCGCGCCATGATCATCTCCAGCGACGAATTCGTCGACCTGCCCTCGGCCGATGGCGGCGTGATGCGGGTTCATGTGTTTCGCCCGGCGATCGAGGGGCGGTTTCCCGGGGTTTTGCTGTTCTCGGAAATCTATCAGGTGACGGCGCCGATCCGGCGACTGGCGGCGTATATCGCGGGGCACGGCTACTGTGTCGCGGTCCCCGAGGTGTATCACGAGTATGAAGCGCCCGGGACCGTGCTGGCGTACGACACCGCCGGTACGGATCGCGGCAACGCGCTGAAGATCGCCAAGCCGGTTGCGGCGTTCGATGCCGATGCGACCGCCGGGCTGGATTTTCTCGCCGGGCACGCGGCCTGCACGGGACGGCTCGCGACGGTGGGCGTGTGCCTGGGCGGGCATCTGGCGTACCGTGCCGCGCTAGATCCGCGCGTGCTGGCGGCGGCATGCTTCTATCCGACCGATATCCATGCGGGATCGCTGGGGCTCGGCAAGGATGACGACAGCCTCGCGCGGATGGCGGACCTGAAGGCCGAAACGCTGTTCGTCTTCGGTCGCGCCGATCCGCATGTGCCGTTTGCCGGCCGGGCACTCATCCGTGCGCGCTTGGAAGAGGTCGGTGCGCGCTATGAATGGCATGAGGTCAACGCCGCGCACGCGTTCCTGCGCGACGAGGGACCACGGTACGACGCGGCGCTGTTCGCGCAGGCGACCGGCTGGATGTTCGCATTGTTCCAGCGGGTTCTGTCTGCCTCCTACTGAGGGTCCAGCGCCTTGTGTACCGGTAGCGATCGCGTGTTTTGCTATTGAAAGACGGCTGTCTGACGGGTGTGCCCCGGTTGGACTGAGCCGTTCTCCGCGACGCTTCGTCCGTAAACCGTCGATGGAGCGATTTATGAATTTGCGACACGATGACGATGCGCGTTCGGCGGTCGTACCACGACTTAACCCGCTGAAAAGTCGCTGAAGACTGTCCAAGGCCTCGAACCGGTAGAGCCGACCCCGTAATATTGGCCTAACCGAACCATCTTGACTCGTCGACCAATAGCGTTGAGATAGCGCTATCAACGGACCCGCATAGACGGGCGTGACGAGGAATGGGGATGGCTTTTAACGCTATTGATGTCGCATGCCCGTCGGCCAGTTGGTCGAGCCGGTGGAGTACGTCGCGCAGTACCTAGCGCCTGACGCCTGACTTTCTTCAAGCCTTCATAACAACGAGACGCTTCCTGCCGCCAGTCGGACAGCGAGGTTCCAAGAGGATCCTGAACATGACGCCTTTCAAAATGGCCCCTCGTCTTACGCGCGCTGCGCTATTGTGCGCGACGACGATGGTAGCGCTGTCGGCGACCGTCGCGGCGGCGCAGACCATTCCGCCGACGCAGGACCCAGCACCAGCCGCGTCGCAAGGTACCGCGCCCGCCACCACCGGGCCGACCGCGCCTGCCGCATCGCCAGCAGCGGCCCTGCCGGACTCCGACCAGACCCCCCGGCACGATCGATGCGGCCGATAGCGGCGACATCGTCGTCACCGGCTATCGTTCGAGCCTGGCCAAGTCGACGAACGCGAAGCGCGCAGCGACCGGCTTCACGGATTCGATCTTCGCCGAGGACATCGGCAAGTTCCCCGACACCAACATCGCCGAATCCTTCAACCGGATCCCCGGCATCACCATCACGCGCGACGTGACCGGCGAAGGTACGAACGTCGCGATCCGTGGCCTCGGATCGAACTTCACGAACGTCACGCTCAACGGCGCGACGATCGCGGTGGCGTCGTCGGGCGCGACCGATGCGCAGGGCACCGATCGCTCGGTCGATCTCAGCTTCTTCCCGACCGACCTGTTCACCAAGCTGACGGTCAACAAGAGCTATACCGCGGACCTGCTCGAAGGTGGTGCGGCGGGTAACATCGACCTCCGTTCGGCGCGGCCGTTCGATCGCGCGACCTCGTTCCTGGCGTATAACGTGCAGGGTACGAAGCAGTCGCCCGAGGACCGGATCGGTGCTCGCGGCTCGCTGATCGGCAGCTGGCGCGGTGACAAGGTCGGTATCCTCGCAGGCGTGTCCGCCCAGCGCCTGTTCACCGACACGCGCGGGTTCGAGACGATTGGCTATACCAATCCAGCGCTGACGACGCCCAACGGCATCGCCGGTACGACCAACGGCGTGCAGAACACGCCAACCGCTGCACAAACACTTGCTGCCCAGTGCCGTGCCAACAATGCGAGCTGCAACGGCACCGGCGGGGGCAACTGGACCATCCCCGGGTTGGTCCCGGCCGGCGCTGGCGCCGGGTTGGTCGCTGGCACGGTGATTAATCAGGATTTCCTGCTCGCGAACAACCCAGGTGCGACGATCCAACAGATTGACAACGCGTTGCTGCCGCGGCTCGGGCGTTCGACCAGCATTCGCGGTCCGCGTGACCGTATCAACGCGATTCTCAGTGCGGAATGGCAGCCGTCCGATACGCTGCATTTCTACGTGGATGGCCTGTACGGCTACAAGAAGAACGACCTGACGCGCGAGAACATGGCGTGGATCGTCCGCAACGGCGCGATTATCCCGACCAACCTGACGTTCGACAAGGCCGACTGTACGATCGGCTGCGTCGTCACCGGCGGGACGTTCGCCAACGCGCAGTTCTTCAACGAATTCCGTCCTTACACCGAGACGACGAAGCTTTTCAGCATCAACCCCGGTGGCGAGTGGGAAATCTCCGACACGCTTAAGCTAAACCTGCAGGGCAATTACGCACGCTCGACCTTCCACCGCGAGAATCCATCGGTTGGCCTGACGACGCCGCTGGGTGTCGGCAACACCGTGACCTATTCTAACGATGGTAGCGGCATCCCGACGATCCAGAGCGCGCTGGACCTGAACGATCCGGCGAACTTCGGCTGGAACCCCGGCAGCCGCGTCAACATCTCCGACGAACGCCGGCTCAACAAGAGCAAGGGCGCGCGCGGCGACTTGACCTGGGGCAAGCCGGCCCTCAACCTGAAGATCGGTGGCGCGTTCGACGACGTGTCGCGCCGGATCAGCAGCAACGACAACAGCCAGGCCTACCAGAACGCGGTTTGCGGCAATAATCCCAGCGTGTTCGTCGCCTCGCCGAATTCGCAGCCGCCCTGCGAAGGCCTGAATGCGCCGGGCGTGATCCCAGCCGGCTACCCGACCTATCCGGGCTTCGGCACCGGATCGACCGCGGGCATGACCGGCCCGGTAACCTATGGTGGCTCGCTCGTTCCCAACTCGGCGGCCCCAAGCTACCTGACACCAGGGCCGGCCGGTTTCGTGACGGTCGACTGGCCGAAGTTCGCGGCTGCGACCAACTATGACTTCTACCACGACAATTCGCCGGAAAGCGGTGCGTCCACCACGGGCGCAAGCGGCGGCGGCATTCGCGAAGTGGTGAAGTCCGCGTTCGCCACGGTGAACGGCGAGCAGGACCTTGGCGGCAACATGCTGCGGTTCAACGTCGGCGTGCGCTACGTCAACACAATCCAGACGATCACGGGTCGCGTGTCTTTGCCCGATCCCCGCAATACGACCGCGACCGGCGTCGCGTTGCCGGACGGTAGCCGCTATCCGAACCTCGTCAGCATCGTGTCGACGCGCAACGTTTATTCGAAGTGGCTGCCCGCAGCGACCTTCGCCTACGACGTCAGCGAGCATGCGGTAGTCCGCGTCGCCGGGTCGCGTACCATGACGCGTCCCGATCCGTCGGCGCAGCTGCCGGGCGTGAACTTCGGCGCGCCATCGGCGGATCAGGCGTCGATCGGCAACCCGGCGCTCGAGCCGTACATGTCGACGAACATCGATCTGGGCTTCGAATATTATACCGGCCGCGAAGGCGTGGTCAGCTTCAATGCGTTCCGCAAGTCGATCAAGGGCTTCACGAACACCGCGATCAGCACGGTTCCGTTCTCGAACCTGTCGCAATACGGGATCACCTACGACACGCTGAACCCGACGCAGCAGATCGCGATCAACTCGCGCGGCGGCCCCGGCACCGCGCAGGTCCAGGTCACGTCACAGGTCAACGTGGCGGACAAGCTGACCATCAACGGGCTCGAATTCCAGTGGGTCCAGCCACTCGACTTCCTGACCAAAAATATCGGCATCACCGGGTTCGGCTTCAACGCCAATGCGACGGTCGTCGATCAGACCAGCAAGGGTGCGGCAACCGCGTTCGGCGTGGCGCCGTTTACCTACAACATCACGGGCTATTACGAAAAGCACGGCGTGATGCTGCGGGTGTCGACCACCTCGCGCGAGGGCTCGCAGAACAGCGGTGCGGCGCAGAACGGCATTCCGGCAGCGGCATTGTTCGGTACGGATTATACGACGTATGACTTCTCGTCGTCGTTCGACTTGGACAAGATCTTCGGTCTTGCCGGGGCGCCACAGTTGACGGTCAACGTCGCGAACTTCACGAATGCGACGTTGCGGTCGTACTTCCAATTCGAGAATGCGACCTTCACGCAGTACAAGCCGGGCCGGCAGTTCCTGGTCGGGCTGCGCGGCACCTTCTAGTCGGTGCGCGCGAGCGAGGCGGTCTCGATGGGATCGCCTCGCTCTATCTTTCTTGCGTTCCGCATTGGTTTCGCTCGAATAATTGGGTCATGCCCGTTCCACTCGACACGCTGCCGTACTAGTATGAATACGCAGACATTAGATTGGTAAGTCCAGTGGCAAAGCCCGCCTCCCAGAACGCGCTGTTCGCGGTCGGAAAATACGACGCTCCCGCAAACGACCGCTTGTACCAGCGGCTGGCGCGGCGGCTGTTCGAGGAACTGGTCGCCGGCACCTATGCGATCGGCGATCGGCTGCCCGCCGAACGCGAGCTGGCGATCGACTACGGCGCCAGTCGCCCGGCTGTGCGAGAAGCCCTCATCGCGCTGGAGGTGCAGGGTTTTATCGAAGTCCGTGTCGGCTCCGGGGCGTATGTCTGCCGGCTGCCGGGGCAGGGCGAGGAGCCGGGTTTCGCGATCACCGCGTTCGAACTGACCGAAGCGCGGATCATGTTCGAGGGTGAGGCGGCAGCGCTCGCAGCCGTCCAGATCACCGATGCCGAGATCGACCTGCTCGACGGACTGGTCGAGGCGATGACAACCGAGAATTTGCTGACCGAAGTCACCGAGATTGCCGATCGCGATTTCCACATGGCAATCGCCAAGGCGACGCGAAATTCGGGCGTGGTTCGGACGATCGAGGATTTGTGGCATTTGCGCTCGACCTCGCCCGAATGCGCGCTTCTCCATGCCAAAGCGCGCAACGCCAAGGTGCGGCCGGTCGTCGCCGAACATGCTGCAATCGTTGATGCTCTGCGCGCGCGCGACGCGGCGGCGGCGCGTGGCGCGATGCGCGCGCACCTGACGTCGGTGATGGACCACCTCCTGTTCCAGACCGAAGAGATGGCAATGGAACAGGCTCGACTGGCGCTTGCGACGACTCGCCAGCGTTACGGCGGCGTCCCGAACAATTGATCCATATGGTGACCAAGCGCATATAGGTTGTCAGACCAATTTGATCGTTGCTATCGACAGTGAGAGCATGTGGCTGCACCGCCATGGGAAAACGGGGATGAGCGGCCGATGAAGATGACCCAGACCATGCGCTGGTTTGGCCCGAACGACCCGGTGCCGCTCGACGCCATCCGCCAGGCCGGCGCGACCGGGATCGTCACGGCACTACACGAGGTCGCCAATGGCGACGTGTGGACCGCGGACGCCATCGCCGCGCGTCGCGTGATGATCGAGGACGCCGGGCTCGATTGGAAAGTGGTCGAGAGTCTGCCCGTCGTCGAGGATCTGAAGCGACGCTCGGGCGATTGGGATCGATTGATCAAGGCCTATGTCGCCAGCCTGCGGAATTTGGCGGGGCAGGGCATCGAGGTCGTGACCTATAATTTCATGCCGTTGCTCGACTGGACGCGGACCGACCTGAGCTGGACGTTGCCGGACGGCGCGCGCGCGCTGCGGTTCGAACTGCATGCGCTCGCCGCCTACGACATCCATATCCTGCGCCGCCCGGGCGCCGAGCGGGATTACGCAGCCGATGTCGTCGCCATCGCCGCCGAGCGGTTCGCGGCGATGGATGATACCGCGCGCGCGACGCTGGAGCGGACGATCATCGCCGGGCTGCCGGGTAGCGAGGAGAGCTTCAGTTCGCCGCAGCTGCTCGAACAGATCGAGACCTATGCCGACATCGACGCAGCGCGCCTGCGTGCGAACCATGTCGCGTTCCTGGAGGCGGTGTGTCCGGTCGCCGAGGCCGAGGGCATCCGGCTGGTTGTGCACCCCGACGATCCACCGTTCCCGATCTTCGGCTTGCCGCGCGTGGTCAGCACCGAGGCGGACGTCAGCGCGCTGTTCGCCGCCGTGCCATCCGCCGCCAATGGGCTGTGTTTCTGCAGCGGATCGTTCGGCGTGCGTGCGGACAACGACCTGCCGGGGATGGTCCGGCGGCTCGGCGAGCGCATCGGCTTCGTGCATCTGCGATCGGTGCAGCGTGAACCCGGTGGCGCGTTTCACGAGGCGGCGCATCTGGAAGGCGATGCCAACATGCCCGCGATCGTGACCGAGCTGGTCGCGTTGCAGGCACGCACCGGGCGGTCGCTGCCGATGCGGCCCGACCATGGGCACCAGATGGTGGACGACCTGACCAAGCGCACCAACCCCGGCTATTCGCTGATCGGGCGACTGCGTGGGCTGGCGGAACTGCGCGGACTGGAAACGGGTATCGCGCATGGCCGGGGCGCCGCGTAGGAACCGAGCCTACCGCGTCATCGCCAGCTGCGTATCGTCGAGCGCCAGGTCCACCAGCTTGCGCATCGCCGCGTTGGCGGCCGCTGGGTCGCTCGCGGCGATCGCCTCGTACACGCGGACGTGATCGGGGATCGGGTTGCGCGGCAGCGACCGGGTGCGCTGCTTGAACTGTGTCGTCCAGCTTACTGCCGCGCCGATGCTCGCGCTCAGCACGACAAGCGCGTCGTTGCGGGTCGCCTGCAATACCGCATTGTGAAACTCGCGGTCCGCGGCACGGCCGGCTTCGGTGGCCAGCGTGTGGCGACGCATCGAGGCGAGCGACTCCTTCATCACGGCAAGGTCGGCACGGTCGCGTCGCTCGGCGGCCAGCGCGGCAGCGGCAGGCTCGACGATCGCGCGCAGCTCGAACAGGCCGCGGACGAAGTCGATTTCGGGTTCGCCCGCAAAAGCCCAGGCGAGCACGTCGGGATCGAGCAGGTTCCAGCGACTGCGCGGCAACACGCGGGTGCCGGTTTTGGGTCGACTTTCGACCAATCCCTTTGCCATCAGCACCTGGACCGCCTCGCGGTAGGCGCTGCGCGACACGTCCAGCGCCTCCGAAAACGCGACTTCGCCCGACAAGGTGTCGCCCGGCAGATACTCGCCCGACAGGATCGCGGTGCCCAGCTTGTGTGCGATCGCGCCGTGCAGCCGCCGTCCCGTACCGCGTGGCGGGCGTGGCGTCGTCGCGTTTTCCGACGGTATCGCCGCGTCGGATGCGATTGGCGTATCGGACGACGGGCTCGTCTGATCGGGATTGAAGTTCGTCATTGGTAAGCTCCCATCGCCAGGGTGATAGCCGCGTGACAATCGCGAGACGATAAGAGATTTTCTGTCCTGGGACCCAAAAGGCGCGGATTCGGGCCGAAATCATGCATCGCGGCATAGTGCGACACGCGTGGGCGGCCGCGATCATTAGGGCTGCTTGTCCTGCGGCCGGACGCCGCTGTGATCGATCACGCTGCGTGCGGCGGCTGGCCAGGCATCGCCCTCGACCTTGATATTGTCGACCGACCGGTTGTTCAGATAGTCGGTCCACGATCCCTGGAGCCGGCCGGAATTATACCAGTTGCCGATCGCCAGATTGTCCAGCGCGGTGCGCTTCGGCGCGATGAAATCCTGCGAGTTGAGGTTCAGCCAGACGCCGCCGACGCGGTCGATCACGTTGTTGCGGACCGTGACGTAGCGCGATCCCTCGTCGAGGTAGACGGCGATCCCGCCTGCGCCCGCGACGTCCGCAATGTAGTTGTCGGCGATCAGCGCGCCCGGATCGGCGGAGAGATGATAGATCGCGCCGCCATCGGGAAACCACTGCTTGACCTTGGTCACGCGGTTGCCGACGACGACCGTGTCGCGCAGCGTCGTCGGCGTATCGTAGACCAGATTGCCCGGCTGGTCGTAATAGCCGCGCTGCTGCCGCCAATATTCCGCGCTGCCGCCGGGGTCGTTCGTGCCCCATCCCCAGCCGATGTCGATCCCGTCATACGGCGCGTCCGACACGTCGTTGTTCGCAATCACCGTCCCCGACGCATAGGTGACGAGGATCGCCGACTGCTCCTTGTAATCGCGCGATACGCCGGCGATCCGGTTGTCGCGGATCAGGATGTCGCGCAGGCCCATTTCGGGGCGCGAGGGATGGTGCGCGTCGGGTCGGATGCCGCCGACCATGATCGCACCGCCGGCGAGGTCGCTGAAGCTGTTGCGCGTCACCTCGATCGCCGCCGCGCCAAGCCCGACGCCGCCGTCGTTCGCGTCGGCATTGTTCCCAATGCCGAGCGCGACCTGCCCGAGTTGCGAGAACTGGTCGTCGTCGAACACGATACGGGTCGCGGCGGCCACTTGCACGGCGGCGGGCTGCTGGTTCCAGCGGTTGCGCATCGCCTCGAACGCGGGGCATCCCCAGCTGCAATCGCGGATCGGATCGGCGGGATAGCCGGTCAATTCGCCCGCCAGATAGGCACCGCTCTGCTGGCTCGCATAGCCTTGCGGGCCCGACGGCTGCAGCCAGCTGGTGTGGCGAAATGCGAGGTGGCGGAACTGAAGGTCGCGGACCGGTCGATCATAGCTGCCGCCGATCGAGACGAGCCGTTCGAGTATCGGCATCACGACTTTGGCGCGGCGCATGTCCTCGCCCGGCAACGGCTTGTAATAGAGCAGCCCCGCCTTGGGATCGACATACCATTGGCCAGGCTCGCGCAGGAAGGCGAGCGCATTGACCAGGAACAGGCGCGCGACCTCGGCCGAGACCGGCCGGGCGATCGTGTCGTAGCCGATCAGGTTATTGCGCCAGCCCGGCTGTTGCATGACGATGCGCGCGCCTTCGATCGATCCCGCTGCGACCGATCCGCCTTCGATGCGGTCCACGACGGCGTGGCGGTGCGTGAACCAGCTCATGCCCTCGATCTCGATACGGCGCTGGTCGGGGGAGAGAGGCGAGTTCGCGCCACGCCGGGTCCTTGATGTCGAGGCCCCAGGTCTGGAACGTGACGGCGGAACGCGGAATCTCGATGCGGGCACGGCTGGCGAGCCGGTCGTTCACCGTCAGTTGCCGCGGGTCGGCGCCCTTCGGCACGGCGGCGGACCAGATGCCCTTCGCGCGATCGGCGAGCCGCCACCCGTCGATCGGCATGCCGCCCGACAGGATCGGACGCGTGCCGGGCTCGCCTTCCCAGCGGACGGTGAAGCCGTTCTGACCGCCATCATCGGCGGTGAAGCGGAGCGGTGCGGTCAGCCGATAGGTGCCAGGCGCGATCCGCACGGTGACGTCGTGATCCGGGTTGAGACGTCGCACAGCGGCTTGCGCACGCGCGGGCGTCGCGAACGGGTGCGCGGTCGATCCGTCGCCTGCGTCCGATCCGTTCGGCGAGAGGTGGAGCACGACCGGCACGGGGGCGGGGCGGTTTGGAATGACGATGTGATGGCGCGCAGGCGCGGCAGGCGGCGCGATCACGGGAAAGGTCGGTTGTGGCGGAAGCTGCGCCAGCGCGGGGGATGGCTGAGCTGCAAACCCCGTCGCCATCAGCACCATCGTCGATACCGCACGTGTCAGGGTCGGCATCACGTCTCTCCCGGTCGGTCACAATGCCGCGAGCGCGGGCAGCCGACGCGCATCTCCGCGCTGTCGGGACATGCCCGATCCCACGCCGGAGCGCAGGATCGGGCGGTCGTTAATTACAGGACGCGGTTGATGAGGTTCTCGATCCGCTCCTGCTGGCCCGAGACCGGCTTGGGATCGATGCGGCGCTCGATCGCGAGGTCGGCGATGCCGGCGAGGTCGAGCCCGCCGATCGCGCCACCGAACTCACCGTCCCAGCCGGCATAGCGCTTGGTCTTGATCGCATCGATGCGGCCGTCTTCGATCAGCTTGGCCGCATTGAGCAGCCCCCTTGGCGACGACGTCGATCGCGCCGACATGACCGTAGAACAGGTCAGCCGGGTCCATGCTCTGGCGCCGCACCTTGGCGTCGAAGTTGAAGCCGCCGGTGGTGAACCCGCCGGCGCGGATGATCTCGAGATTGGCGAGCGTCAGTTCCTCGACCGAGTTCGGGAATTGATCGGTATCCCAGCCGTTCTGCGGATCGCCGCGATTGGCGTCGATCGAGCCGAAGATGCCGAGCGCCGCGGCGGTCGCGATCTCATGCTCGAACGTGTGGCTGGCGAGCGTCGCGTGGTTCGCCTCGATGTTGACCTTGACCTCGTTCTCCAGGCCATAGCGCTTGAGGAAGCCGTACACCGTCGCGGTGTCGAAGTCGTACTGGTGCTTGGTCGGCTCGAACGGCTTCGGCTCGATCAGGATCGTGCCGGTGAAGCCAATCTTGTGCTTGTGCTCGACGACCAGGCTCAGGAAGCGGCCGAAATTGTCGAGCTCGCGCTTCATGTCGGTGTTGAGCAGCGTCTCGTAACCCTCGCGACCGCCCCACAGCACGTAGTTCTGGCCACCGAGACGGTGCGTCGCCTCGAGCGCATCGCGGACCTGCATCGCGCCGAACGCGAACACTTCCGGATCGGGGTTGGTCGCGCCGCCGGCCGCGAAGCGCGGGTGGCTGAACAGGTTGGCGGTGCCCCAGAGCAGCTTGCGGCCCGATGCGGCCTGGAGCTGTTCGAGATGGTCGACGGCCTCGGCGAAGAACTTCCGATGCTCGGTGATGTTGGCGGCGTCGGCCATCACGTCGACGTCGTGGAAGCAGTAATAGGGCACGTCGAGCGTCTTGAAGAACTCGAACGCGACCTCGCGCTTCATCGCTGCGGCGGCGCTGTCGTTGGCGCCGCGGTGCCACGGGCGATCGAACGTGCCGCCGCCGAACACGTCGGAGCCGGGCCAGCAGAAAGTGTGCCAGAAGCACGCGGCGAAGCGGAGGTGATCCTCCATGCGCTTGCCAAGGACCATCTTGTCCTTGTCGTAGAAGCGGTACGCCAGCTCGTTGGTGCTGTCGGGGCCCTCATATTTGATCTGGGGGATATCGGCGAAGAAGTCGGACATCAAAGCTTCCTACGATTTGGGGGTGATGCGGGAATAGGCTTGGCGGAACGCAGCCTTCTTCTCGGCGAGTGCCGAGACGAGGGCAGGGTCGGGGACGATGGTGTGCGAGACGGGAGGCGCGACGCAAATCTCGGCAGGGTCGCCGCCGTCGACGCCGAGCTGGGCAAGGCGTGCGGCGCCCAGCGCGGGGCCGACCTCGCCGCCCTGGAGATAAACGAGCTCGACCTCCATCGCCGCGGCGATCACCTGACCCCAATAGCGCGAGCGGGCGCCCCCCGCCGATCACCGCGAGACGCTCGACGGTCGTGCCGGCCTCACGCAACACGTCGAGACCGTCGGCGAGCGCGAACGCCACGCCCTCCAGCACCGCCTGCGACAGGCGACCGGCATCGGTGTCGTTGTCGAGGCGGAGGAACGCACCGCGCACCTCCGGATCGTTGTGCGGCGTGCGCTCGCCCGAGAGGTAGGGGGAGGAAGATCTCGGGGCCACTAGCAGGGCCGGCAGCCTCGGCGCGCGCGAACAGGTCGGCGGCACCGGCGGCACCGGTGATCCGCGCGACCCAGTCGATGCACGACGCGGCCGACAGGTGAACCGACATCTGGTGCCACATGCCGGGTAGCGCATGACAGAAGGCGTGGACCGCGCGCGCCGGATTGGGGCGGAAGTCGTTGGTCGCGACGAAGATGACGCCAGACGTGCCGAGCGACAGCAACGCATCGCCGTCCTTCACGACACCGACGCCAACCGCGCCCGCGGCATTGTCGCTGCCGCCCGCGGCGACGGGGACTTGCGGCATGCCCCACAGCTCGGCGACCTCGGCGGTTAGCGTGCCGGTGATCTCCGTGCCCTCGTACAGCGCCGGCATTTGCGCCTGCGTCAGTCCGCTGGCGGCGAGGATCTCGTCGCTCCAGCAGCGGCCGCCGACGTCGAGCCACAACGTGCCCGCGCTGTCGGACAGGTCCGATGCCTTGTCGCCCGTCATCAGCAACCGGACATAGTCCTTGGGCAGCAACACCGTCGCGATCTTCGCAAAGACCTCCGGTTCATGCTCGCGGACCCAGAGCAGTTTCGGCGCGGTGAAGCCCGGCATGGCGATGTTGCCCGAAATCGTGCGCAGGTTGGGGACGGCGCGTTCCAGTGCCTCGCATTCGGCAAAGCAACGGCCATCGTTCCACAGGATCGCGGGACGGAGCGGTCGGTCGTTGGCGTCGAGCAGCGTCGCGCCGTGCATCTGGCCGGCGAGCCCGACGCCGCGCACCGAGCGGCGGACGCCTCGGGTCGATCGCCTGGACCGCGGCGATCGTCGCCTTCCACCACGCGTCCGGATCCTGTTCGGACCAGAGCGGATGCGGCCGCTGCACGGTCAGCGCGGCGGTGCCCTGACCCACCACGGTGCCATGCTGGTCGAGCACCACGGCCTTGACACCCGAGGTGCCGATATCGATTCCGAGGAACATCAGTTGACGAACGGATCGATGGTCGGGATCGAGCCGTCGGGCGCGAACTTCAGTTCGGTCACCTTGACGTTGCGCAGGTGGTTCTTGTTGCTCATCTGCGTATCCGCATAGAACAGCCACCATTTCTTGTTCCATTCGACGATCGAATGGTGGCTCGTCCAGCCCTGTACCGGCTTCCAGGATATGGCCGCGATAGGTGAACGGGCCGTACGGGTTGTCGCCGGTCGCGTAGTTCAGGAAGTGCGTGTCGCCGGTCGAGTAGGTGTAGTAATATTTGCCGCCGCGCGTGAAGACCCAGGACGCCTCGAAGAAGCGGCGCTCATGGTCGCCGCCGAGCACGGGCTTGCCGGCCTCGTCGAGGATCTGGACGTCGCGCGGTGTCTCGGCGAAGCTCTTCATGTCGGGGTTGAGCTTGGCGATCTTGCCCGACAGCGCGGGCTGATCATCCTTGCCGAGATCGGTGTCCGACCCGTTGGCGTCGAACTTGCCATCCTTCCAGCGCTGGAGCTGGCCGCCCCAGATGCCGCCGAAATACATGTAGCTCGCGCCGTTCGCGTCGGTAAACACGGCGGGGTCCATCGAGAAGCTGCCGGCGATCGGCTTGGGATCGGCCTTGAACGGACCGGTCGGGCTCTTCGAGGTGGCGACGCCGATCCGGAACGTGCCGAGGCCGTTCTTGTCGAGCTGTTTGTCGCGCGCCGGGAAGTACAAATAATAGGTGCCGTTCTTGTAGGCGGCATCGGGGGCCCACATCTGCTGCGATGCCCAGGGCACGTCCTTCACGTCGAGCGCGACGCCGTTGACCTTCACCGGCCCGCCGATGCGGTCCATCGACAGGACGCGGTAGTCGCGCATCGCATATTGGTTGCCGAGATCGTCATCCGGGATCTTCACGTCGATGTCGTGGCTCGGATAGACGTAGATCTTGCCGCCGAAGACGTGCGCGGAAGGATCGGCGGTGTAGATGCTGGTGACCAGGGGCTGCGACAGATAGCGCTTGCCGTCGGGGCTGCGCGGTTCCTTGCCGGCGGACGTGGTTTTCGCCCCGGGCGTCGAGGGGGCGTTCCCCCCATTGGTCTGGGCGAGGGCGATCGTCCCGGTTGCGGCAAGTGCGGCAATGACGAGCGTAGGCGCGAGGCTGAAACGCATCGGTCCGTGGTCCTTCCTAATGTTCACCATCTGATGTGGTGTCGAGCTTCGATCGTGTTTGGGTAGCGCTACCGTACGAAACGTGTCAACTCTTAGCACGCCGGGCGGACGACTGTCGACACGACCTAAGTCGCATGTGGACCTACGCGGCTCACTGCCTCCACGCATAGGGACCTACCAGCGTGCCGACGAAGCCGCCTGCGGTCTTGGTGCTGAGAATGCGCGCATCGACGTCGCGTGCGAGGGTCTTCTGGCCGCCGGCGCCGTCATAATCGAACGCCATCGTGCCGCCGTTCGCGCGGATCGTCAGCGTGACCGGGCCCGAGCCGGTGACGGGTGCGGAGGCGACCAGTTGTTCCTTGCCCTTGTCGGCAGTGTAGAGCGCGACGACGGGCGTGCCGGCAATCCGGGTGATGCCGAAAAAAAGATAGTTCGCGTCACTTTGCATCATGACCAGGCCAGCGCGGTCGCCATCGGTGTCGGGGGTGAAACGGACCGTCGTCGACATCGTCGCGACGTGATGCTGCTGGCGGCGTCCGACGAATGACGGCACCTTGGAAAGATCGCCGATGCGTCCGCCGCGGTCGAGGATCAGGTCGCCGTGGTCGAGCCGGTAGAAGGGCGTCTTGGGCGTGCGTACGCCGACCCATTGCATCGCCAGCTTGCTGCCGTCGAAGCTGTCGACATAGGCGAAGTCGCCGCTGGTCGGGATGCGGCTGCGCGGGCTCGCGGGCAGCGTGGGCTTGGTGCCGACGAACGGGACCGGCTGGCCCTTGGGCAGGATGATCGGCCAGCCGTCCTTCCATGTTACCGGTAACAAGAACGTCTCGCGGCCGATATTGTAATAGTCGCCCTCGTACGGCCGCACGCCGAGGAAGGTCGCGTACCAGTCGCCGTTCTGCGTCTCGACGAGCTTGGCATGGCCGGTCGAGGTGACCGGGTTTGGCCGCGCCGGGTCGAGATCGCGCTGCGTCAGGATCGGATTGCCGGCGAACGGGACATAGGGCCCGCGGAGCGACTTCGAGCGTAGTGCGACCTGCGAGTGGTTGACGCTGGTGCCGCCCCTCGGCTGCGGTCAGGTAATAATAGCCGTCCTTGCGGAAGATGTGCGGTCCCTCGATCCACACCGGCTTCTTGGAGATGTCGACGCCGCCGTTGATCAGCTGCGTGCTGTCGCCGACCATTTTACCCGCGCGCCAGTCATATTCCTGGATCCAGATCGCGCGGTGGCCGTCGTAACGCGGTGGCTCGGCGGGGGGCGCGATTGTTGACGATATACGCCTTGTCGCCCTCCCAATAGATCGACGGATCGATGCCTTCGAACGGCAGCCATGTCGGGTTCGACCACGGTCCCGCCGGGTCCTTCGCGGTAATGACGAAATTGCCTTTGCACTCGACGCACGTATTGACGATGTAGAAGACGCCGTCGTGATACGAGATGTCGGGTGCGAACACCGCCTGCGACGTGCGCATGCCGGTGAAGTCGAGTTGCTCCGGCCGGTCGATCGCATTGCCGATCTGCGTCCAGTTCACCAGGTCCTTCGACTTGAAGATCGGCAGGCCGGGGTAGTGCGCGAACGAGGAGAGGACGAGGTAATAGTCGTCGCCGACGCGCGTCACCGACGGATCGGGATAATAGCCCGACAGGATCGGATTGCGATATTGATTGGGCCCGACGCTGACCTTCTCCTGCGTGTGGCCGTCATAGCTGAAGCTGCTGAACCGCGGCGCGTCGCTGGCAAACGAAGGCGTTCCGAGCGCGAGACCGGCGAGCAGTGCGAATTTCTGGATTTTCATGGCGGTTCTCACTTAGGGGCGCTGGCCGTCTGGGTTGGCTTGGATGCAGTCCCCGCGGCAAGCTCCTGCGCGGCTTGCGCGAGTTCGATCCACATCGCGCCTTCGGGGATGACGTATTCGTTCTCGCCCCAGAAGAACGGCCAGTCTTCATGGTTCTCGGGGAAGTCCGGCTTGATGATGAGCACGCCCGGCACCACGCCGCCGGCGATGAACGAGAAGTCGGCGCGGTTGTTGCCGTAGGCGACTTCCTTCGAGACGGTGCCGACCGCGGAGACGAACGACACGTCGGACGCGGGGTGGTTACCGACCAGGAACTCGAGCCCGCGGAACACGGCGTCGGCGGGCATGATCTCCGGGAACGCCTCGTGCAGCGTGTACGCGTTCATCGCATAGCCGAGCACGGTGCCGCTGCCCGCCCAGCCGCCGGTGGTGATCGGCACGCCGAACGGGTTGGCCTTGGCTGCGGTCTCGGTGGCGGCGGCATAGGCGCGCACCGTCGGGATCATTGCCGCGCGATAGGCCGGCGGCATGAACGGAATCGCCGCCACCGCATCGCGCAGAGTGAAGGCGAACGTCTTTTCCATCGCCGGCCACAGTGACTGGACCGCCGCGACGTAGCGCGGATCGCGGGTCGTGCGGAGCAGCTCGACCGCGGCGGAGAAGCGCTCGGCGTCAAGCGGCCCGCCGGTGGTGTTGCCATGCTGGTACAGATCGGGCGCGTGCGATTGTTCCTCCGCCCAGGTCCGCGTCGCGATTCCGAGCGCCTTCTTCGACAGCGCCGGATCGACCTCGGCGAGCGCGCGCGATGCGGTCGCGAGGCCGGCGATCGAGCCGTAGTTCAGTGCGGAGGTCTTGGTCGTGAACGCCCAGCGATCGTCGGGCGTCCCGCTGCGGCCACCCTTTTCCTCGCCGAGCTTCAGCGCCGGATCGTAGACCAGCCCGTCGGTCTTGGTCGAAGCGTCGCCGAGATGCGTGTATTGGGCGACGTCGGGCTCGACGATGCCGTGGATCGCGTGGCCGACCGCGTCGAACTGCGCGACGAGTTGCAGCGTGCCGTGGCGGATCTGCTGGACGAGATCGGGCGTGCCGTCGGGCACGTGGATCTCGGTCTTGCGCCGGGTCCAGTCGATCGCCGTCGTATCGCGCATCGGGTGCCAGCGCTCCCAGCTGTCGACCAGCGAGCGGATCACCTGATATTGCGACTGGGTACGGATGTCGTAGTCGCCCGCGTCGAACCATCCTCCGACCGCGAGGCCGGGGATGTGCTCGCCCGACTTGAACTTCGTGTCGGTCGTTGGCCCCTGTGCATAGAGGTCGATATGTTCGTGGTCGGTCGGCGCCTGCCGCGCATCGTCGCGGTGCGCATCGCCGTGCCAGACGCGGTAGCCCTCGTTGACGAACATATGGTCCATCGCGACCGGGAAATAGACATCGAGCGTCGGGTGCCATGCGCCGGCATAGGCGTCCGCGGCGATCCGGAACGGTGCGGTGCGCGTGGTGCCATAGTCGAGCACATAGGTGCCGGGCTGGCGGACCGCGCTGAAATCGAGTTGCAGATAGCTGTAGCGAAGATACTCGCCCCAGCGCTTGGCAGGCGCGGTCGGCACGGGCGTCATGCTGCCATCCTCGCCGACGCGGAGCAGGCGCGCGGGGGAGCATGCGGCGATCGTTGCGGTCGAGTTCGATCGTCGCGACCTTCCGCGCGTCGGGCGTATAGCCGAGCTGCGAATGCGCGATCACCGGCGGGCGGAGCCAGCCCGGTACGCTGTTGGGCTGGATCGTCCATTCGAGCACGGTGCCGGTGCGCCCCTGCCGGGAGCAGCGAGCGGAGCACGAACCAGCCATTCTGCGCCTGGTTGCGACCGTCGAACAACCGCATTTCGGCGGTCGAGCGGATCGTCACGCGGCGTGCCGGATCCTCGGGCGCGAGCACGAAGCGGCTGCCCCTGGCGATCGCGGTCGGTTCGGCGCCGGGGCCTTCCGCGCGCCCGCTCGCGGCGTTGCGCTGCGGCGTCCGGATCATCGCGTCGGCCGGATAGACCGGGAACGCGCCGCTCACTCCGTCCGCCATGTAGCTGTGGTGGAAATAGGCGGCGGGGGAGGAATTCGAGGTTGAACCCGGCCTTGCCCGCGAGCGCGGCCGGCACGGGCTGGTCGAGGATCACCGAAACTGCAACCGCGCCACCGCGCTTTTCCGATCGCACGCGGTAGCGCCATTTATAGTCGGGGTATTCGAGCGTGACGATGATCGCGCCGGTCGCGGCGTCGATCTTCCGGTCGACCAAGCGTCCGATCGCGTCCCATTGGCCGGGGGTGGAGGACAGGCGGACGTCGCCGTTGGTGGCGATGCGTTCGCCCTGCTGGATGATCTCGACGCCACTGATCTTCGAATCGGCAAACAGGCCGTCATACCAGTTGGAGAAGACGAGCACGTTGGCGGCTGGCGCCTCGTAATAACCCGCGGCGTTGAGCGTCAGGTCGGTCGACGCGGTGCGCGCGCTTGTCTGAGCGATTGCGGGTGCGGCGCTCGCGAGCAGGGCCGCGATCAGGCAGAATGCGGATTTGGCCGCCATGGTTTTTCCTCTCCGGTATCGTCATGCGGCGTTGGGTTCGCCAGCTATTCCCAAGACTATAGCGCTAACAATCGCATCCGCCACCCACTCCCGTCGTTGCCGTATGGACAGGGTAGCGGTATCACTCTAATACTCATACAAGGTTGCAAAGGGTACGCGATGGTTCCGGTCTTGGAACGTCGGAGAACAGCCTGCACGCGGCCGTTAGGGAGAAGAGGATGACCGGGCCAACCGTCGATCGTCGTCGTGCGATGCTTGCATCGATCGCCACCGGGGCAGGCTTGATGCTGCCCGCGGTGAGTCTAGCGCGTGCTGCGCCCGGATCGTCCGCACCGCGCGCCGGGACCTGTTCCACGCCGCAATCGGCGATCGCGCGGACGCAATACGGGCCGGTTCGCGGCTATGTCTCGGACGGCGTCTACACTTTCAAAGGCGTTCCTTACGGGGCGGATACCGGCGGCGAGAATCGCTGGCTGCCCGCCAAGCCGCCGCAGCGCTGGACCGAAACGCGCGACACGCTGTCCTACGGCGCGAACTGCCCGCAGACGCTGCATGATTTCAGCGCGGTAGAGCACACGTTCCTCCAGCAATGGACCGACGGGTTCGTCGGCGAGGACATGCTGAAGCTGAACGTCTGGACGCCGTCGCTGTCGGGCAAGCGGCCGGTGATGGTGTATTTCCACGGCGGCGGGTTCGCGTTCGGATCGTCGTACGAACTCGCCTCGCATGACGGCGCGCAGATGGCGCGGCATCACGACGTGGTGCAGGTATCGATCAACCACCGGCTCAACGTGCTCGGGTTCCTCGACCTGACCGAGGTTGGCGGCGCCGCGTACGACGAGTCCGTCAACGTCAGCATGACCGATTGCGTCGCGGCATTGCGCTGGGTGCAGGAGAACATCGCGCGGTTCGGCGGCGATCCCGACACGGTGATGGTCTACGGCCAGTCGGGCGGCGGATCGAAGGTGACGACGTTGCTCGGCATGGCGAGCGGCAAGGGCCTGATCCACCGTGCCGCGGTGCAGTCGGGCGGGGGCGGGTCGCTGCCGACCGCCGAACAGTCGCGCGATTTCTCGCGGCGCGTGCTGCGTGAACTGAACATCGGACCGAAGGATCTGGGCGCACTCCAGCGGATCGCGTGGAAGCCGCTGTTCGAAGCGGGCAACAAGGTCGCGACCGAGATCAACGGTCCGCGCGGGCCGATGGGGCCTTCGCTGACGCCGCGCGTAGGCTGGAACCCGACACTGGACGGCAAGGTGATCGACGTCCGCTCATACTCTGACATTGCGCCCGAGGTGTCGCGCGACGTGCCGGTGATGATCGGCAACGTCAGCGAGGAGGGGATGCGCTGGGGCTATAATCCGAGCGAGGTGCAGTGGCGGACCGATCTTACCGCGCAGATGGGGGGCGACAAGGCGGGCCGGCTGATTGCGGCGATGAAGCGGGCGCATCCGGAAAAGGCGGTGCGGACGCTGGCATACGGCGTGCAGGGCCTGCAGAACCGCAACCGCGTGCAGGACATGGTGCGGCTGAAACACGCGCAGCGTGGTGCGCCGGTGTACCAATATCTCTTCCAGTGGCAGTCGCCGCAACTCGGCGGCGTGGCTGGTGCGTGGCACACCGCCGATCTCGCCTTCTGCTTCGACAATACGGCTTTGTGTGATCAGGGCACCGGCAATACGCCCGAAGCACAGCGCGTCGCGCGGACCATGTCGACCGCATGGGCGAACTTCGCGCGGACCGGCAATCCGAGCCAGCCGGGCCTGGCCTGGACGCCGACCGATCCGCAGCGCTGCCAGACGATGGTGTTCGATACCACGAGCCGCATGGTCGACGATCCCAAGGGTGCGGCTCGGCGTATCCTGCTGTCGTGAGCGTGGTGTGACGGACACTCTGGGGGAGAAGGCGATGCGTTGGTCGATCGGATTTGGGTTGTTGGCGAGCGCACTCGCGTTGGCGACGCCGGTTCTGGCACAGGACGCGCGGATGACCGCGACGGCGGCGCCGGCCGAGCCGAGTGCGATCCCGCTCAATACCGGCGGCGTGAAGGGACAGGCGGCACCCGAAGCTTGGTTCAGGCAGTACGGCGTGGCGATGACGCGCAACGTCATGTCCGCGACGCTGACGCCGTTCCTGCCCGATCCGGCCAAGGCGACCGGCGCGGCGGTGATCGTCGCGCCGGGCGGCGGTTTCCTGATGCTGTCGATGGAGAACGAAGGCTGGCGCGTGGCGAAGGCGCTCGCCGACCGGGGCATCGCGGCGTTCGTGCTGAAATATCGGTTGAAGCCGACGCCGGCGGACATGGGCGGGTTCGAGCAATCGGTCACGACAATGTTCGCGGGCGCCGCGCAACCGCAACGACGGATGAGCCCGGACGAGGCGATCGCAGGCCTAAGCGACCAGGTCGCCGATGCGCGCGCTGCGGTCGCGCTGGTGCGGACGCGCGCGACCGAGTGGAAGGTTGACCCCGCCCGCGTTGGCATGGTCGGCTTTTCAGCGGGGGGCGATGACGACGATGGCGACGGCGCTCGCCGCGCCCGACACGCATCTCGCCTTCATCGCGCCGATCTATGGATCGATGGAGTCGGTGAAGGTGCCGGCCGACGCCCCGCCGCTGTTCGCGGTGCTTGCCGCCAACGACCCGCTGTTCGCCAACAAGGGATTCGGCCTGATCGAGTCCTGGCAGAAGGCGGGGAAGCCGGTCGAGTTCCGCCTGTACCAGGCAGGCGGCCACGGCTTCGGGCTGGGCAAGAAAGGCACGACCAGCACCGGCTGGTTCGAGGATTTCATGCACTGGCTCGACGCCAACGGCATGCTCGTACGGCGATGACAATGATGCAGGGGGAGACGGGTATGATGCGCTTCACGAGGGTTCGGTCAATCGGGCTGCGCGCCGCGCCGCTGTTGGCGTTGGGTGCGCTGGCCGGGCTGTCGTCCGGCGCGAACGGACAGGATACGGCGCCGGCACCGGCGACCGGTCTCGCGCCGTATTTCCAGCCGGTGACGCAAGGGGCCACGACGCCCGACAGCGACGGGTTCCTGCGTCGCTGGCTGTTGCTCGAGTCGATCGACAAGCCCAACCGCAGCAATACGGGCTTTACCGCGACGTATGTCCGGCAGGCGCTCACCACGCAGTATTTCCCCGGCCAGTTCACCGCGATCCCGCGCGACGGCCAGGTCGTGAAAGCGGCCCAACCGCTACGCTGGCACGCACTCGATTCCGGCGCGTTCGACGTCAAGCTGTTCAGCTTCGCCAAGGGGCTCGGAAAGCCGACTTACGGCGTGATCTTCTGGGCGGTGACGATCGTCGACAGCCCGCGCGAGATGCGCGACGTGCGGCTGGCGGTCGGGTCGAACTCGGCGTCGATCTGGTGGCTGAACGGCAAGGAGACGGCCGGGCTGTTCAACGATCGCCGCATGGTGATGGACGACGTGCTGTCGGACCGCGTGACGCTGCGCAAGGGCCGCAACGTCCTGCGTGGTGCGGTGATCAACGGACCCGGCCTGAGCGACTTCTGCGTGCGCTTCGTCGATGAGGCCGGCCGGCCGATCACCGACCTCAAGACCGATGTCCGCTAGCATGGAGACCCTCATGACGCGTCTTGCCGCCGCAGCTCTCGGGCTGTCCGCGATCCTCGCCGCCGGGGCGTCGCCCGCCGCCGCGCAGTTGCAGGGCGAGACGTTCATCCACGATCCGTCGACGGTGACCGAGTCCGACGGCAAATACTACACGTTCGGCACGCGTGGCGGAGGCCTGGTCTCCGACGACGGCTGGACGTGGCGCAGCGGCCCCGAGCGTCCCGGGGGCGGCGTCGCGCCCGACGTGATCAAGATCGGCGACCGCTATTACGTCGCCTATGCGGTCGGTGGCGGCGGTATGTCCGGCGGGCATGCGAGCCAGGTCAAGATCATGTGGACGCTGTCGCTCGATCCGAAATCGCCGCAGTTCAAATATCACGACGTCGGCGTGGTCGCGTCGAGCGACGGGGTGGAGACCGCCGATGCGATCGACCCCGCATTCCTGTACGTCGATGGCCGTCTTTGGCTGACCTACGGCACCTATTTCGGGCCGATCCGCATTATCGAACTCGATCCAAAGACGGGCCTGCGTGTAGCGGGCAATCAGCCCGTCGACGTCGCGATCGACATGGAAGCCACCGCGATGATGCACCGCGACGGCTGGTATTATCTGCTCGGCACGCACGGAACGTGCTGCGACGGGCCCAATTCGACCTACCATATCCGCGTCGGCCGATCGCGCAGTCCGCTCGGGCCGTATGTCGATCACATGGGGACGCCGCTGCTGCGCGGCGGCGGCAAGCTGGTCGTCAGCGCGCGTGGTCGCAATATCGGCCCCGGTCATTTCGGGCTGATCGAACTCGACGGCGGCGTCGAGAAATTCTCGATGCATTACGAGGCGGACATGGATCGCAGCGGCCGCAGCGTGCTGGGGATCGAGCCGCTCCGCTGGACCGACGGCTGGCCGGTCGCGGGGGAGAACGTCGTCCCCGGCACCTATGAAGTCGCCTCCGAACGCAGCGGCTACGCGCTCGGCCTCGCGACCGATGTCGTCCGAATCGCGTTCGACCCGCGTCGCGCCTTCATGGCCAAGCCTACCGACCCCGTCAGCCCGATCCCCGACCAGACATTGGCGCAGGATTCGGCGGGTTGGCCACAGGGCCGCATCCGCGTCGATCTCGCCGACTATATGAACCGCCCGCATCAATTATGGACGATCGCGCCTGCGGCCGGGGCCGGCGGGTATTTCGGTGCGCCCTATTACACGATCACGATCGCCGGGACCGCGCGCGTACTCGCGGCGACCGGGCAAGGCGAGGTCGAGACGGTGCCCGCGTTCACGGGCGCGACCGAGCAGATGTGGCGGATCGATCAGCTGACCGACGGCACCTACCGCATCATGGCGAAGTCCGTACCGGGTGGTCGCGCCAACTTGGCGCTCGTCGCGATCGGCGCCAGTACGCCGACGCTCGCCAAGTTCGATCCGGCCAGCCCCGCCGGGCGCTGGACCTTCAAGCGGCCGTAGTCGATCCCGGCCGACGTTGACGCCGGCCGAGATTGAACTACTCCTACAAGTATCGAAAAGATGGGGCTGCCTCATGGTGGCCGAAAGGGAGAGTATGGACCTGTTGACGCACCGCACTTCACAGTCGGGTTCTGGCCTGACGCGCGCGCTTACCGCGCTGACGTTCGCGCCGCTGATGCTCGCGGGCGCATTTGTCGCGACGTCGGCGGTGGCGCAGGACGCCGCGGCACCGACCGTGACGGCGACGTTGCAGGCGGACAAGCCGGGTGCGGTCGTCCACCGCGACGTGTTCGGGCAGTTCGCCGAGCATCTCGGCCACGGCATCTATGGCGGGATCTGGGTCGGCAAGGGCTCGCGTATCCCGAACGACGGCGGCTATCGTCGCGACGTGCTGGACGCGCTGAAGGCGATCAACGTGCCGATGGTGCGCTGGCCCGGCGGGTGTTTTGGCGACGAATATCATTGGCGCGACGGGATCGGCGCGACCAAGTCGCGCCCGACCAAGGTCAACACCAACTGGGGCGGCGTCAACGAGGACAACGCGTTCGGCACGCACGAATATTTCGGGTTGATGGACCGCCTCGGCGCGAGCACCTACGTATCCGCCAACGTCGGCAGCGCACCGCCGTCCGAGACTGCGCAATGGGTCGAGTACATGACCGCCGCGAAAGGTACGACCGTGCTCGCCAAGGAGCGCGAGCGCAACGGCCACGCCGCGCCGTGGAAGATCCAGTATCTCGGCATCGGCAACGAGCTGTGGGGCTGCGGTGGCAACATGCGCGCCGAATATGCCGCCGACCTGACCAACCGTTATGCGCAGTTCGCCAAGTCCGCGAACGGCCCGATGCTCAAGATCGCGAGCGGCCGCGAGCGACTCGAACTATGAGTGGACCGAGGCGATGATGCGGATCGCCGGCAAGAACATCGATGGGCTGGGGCTGCATTACTACACGCGGCCGCGCGACAAGGACTGGAAGGACAAGGGCGCGGCGATCGGTTTTCCCGAGCGCGAATGGGCGTCCACCATGTCGCACACGCTGGAGATGGAGGAGTTCATCACCAAGCACTCGGCGATCATGGACAAGTACGATCCGGCCAAGCGCGTGATGCTCGCGGTCGACGAATGGGGCACGTGGTACGATCCGACGCCGGGCAGCAATCCCGGCTTCCTCGAGCAGCAGAATTCGTTGCGCGATGCGGTGGTCGCCGGGCTCAACCTCAACATCTTCGCGCATCATGCCGACCGGGTCCGGATGGCGGCGATCGCGCAGATGGTGAACGTGTTGCAGGCGATGCTGCTCACCGACGGTGCGAAGATGGTGAAGACGCCGACCTATTGGGTGTTCGACCTCTACAAGCCGTGGCAGGGCGCGACATCGCTGCCGATCCAGGTGACCTCGCCCTGGTACCACAAGGACGAGGTGGCGGTACCTGCGGTCAGCGCGTCTGCGGTCCGCGACACGGCGGGGCAGGTGCATGTCGCGCTGGTCAACCTCGATCCGAACCGCGCGATGCCGGTGTCGGTCGCACTCGCCGGATTGCAGGCGACGCAGGCGAGCGGGCGGATCATCACCGGCACCGCGATGGACGCGCATAACAGCTTCGACGCGCCGGATACGGTCGTGCCACAGCCGTTCACGGGCGCGCAGGTGACGGGCGGCAATCTGACACTCACGGTGCCGGCAAAGTCGGTGCTGGTCCTCGATCTCCGCTGATCGGCGATGGCCGTCGAACCCACGCGTCGCGACATGCTGGAAGGCGCAGCGGCGGTCGCCGTCGCTGCGCTTGCCGGACCCGGCGCTGGACCGAGTCAGGCCTGGGCGGCGGCTTCCGCCGATGGCCCTCGGCTCTGGTATCGGCAGCCGGCTGTCGCCTGGACCGAGGCGTTGCCGGTCGGCAACGGCCGGCTCGGCGCGATGGTGTTCGGCGGGACCGCCAGCGAGCGGTTGCAGCTGAACGAGGATACGCTGTGGACCGGTGGGCCGTATGATCCTGTCAACCCGGCGGCGCACGCGGCGCTGCCCGAGGTGCGGCGGTTGATCGACGCGGGCAAGTTCGCCGAGGCGCAGGCGATCGCCAATGCGCAGGTCATGGGGCTGCCCAAGACGCAGATGGCGTATCAGCCGGTCGGCGACCTGATGCTGGAGATGCCCGGCGTGGCGGGGGCGGTCGGCGACTATGTCCGACAGCTCGATCTCGACGCGGCGGTCGCGACCACCAGTTTCACGATGGGCGGCACGCGGTTTCGGCGCGACGTGTTCGCGTCGCCCGGGGATCAGGTGATCGCGGTGCACCTGGTCGGCGATCGGCCGTTCGACCTGCTGGTGGGGCTCGAGTCGCCACAGCTTGGCGCGAGCGTCTCGGTCGACGGTGCGACGGTGACGCTGGCCGGGCATAATGGCGAACGGGCGGGGATTGCGGGGCGGTTGCGGTTCGCGGGCGCGCGCGCGGGTTTCGACTGTGGGTGGTGTCGTCTCGAAGGAGGGCAACCGGCTTCGCGTCGCGGGGGCACGCACGGTCACGGTGCTGGTGGCGATGGCGACGAGCTATCGTCGGTTCGATGACGTGAGCGGCAACCCGGAAGCGGCGACGCTCGCCACGCTCGATCGCGCGAGCCGGCGCGGGGTCGAGCGGATCCGGGCGGAGACGAGCGCCGCGCACCGTGCGCTGTTCCGCCGCGTGACGCTCGATCTCGGACGTACGGCGGCGGCGGACAAGCCGACCGACGAGCGCGTCCGTGCCAACCGTGCCGGTGACGATCCGGCGCTGGCGACGCTGTATTTCGACTATGGCCGCTATCTGCTGATCGCGTCGTCGCGACCGGGGACGCAGCCGGCGAACTTGCAGGGTATCTGGAACGACGCGATCAAGCCGCCGTGGGAGTCCAAATACACCGTCAATATCAACACCGAGATGAACTATTGGCCGGCGGAGGCGACCGCGCTGGCCGAGTGTACCGCGCCGCTGGTGCAGATGGTCCGCGAACTGGCGATCACGGGTGAGCGCACGGCGCGGACGATGTACGGTGCGCGTGGGTGGGTGTGTCATCACAACACCGATCTGTGGCGCGCGACCGCGCCGATCGACGGGGCGCAATGGGGGCTGTGGCCGACCGGTGGCGCGTGGCTGTGCACGCATTTGTGGGATCGCTACGATTACGGGCGCGACCTCGACTATCTGCGGTCGGTCTATCCGCTGATGCGCGGCGCGGCGTTGTTCTTCCTCGATACGCTGCAGACCGATCCGGCGACCGGCGCGCTGGTGACCAATCCGTCGCTGTCGCCCGAGAACATTCATCCGGCGGGCGCATCGATCTGCGCGGGGCCGGCGATGGACATGCAGATCCTGCGCGACCTGTTCGACCAGGTCGGGCAGGCGGCGGCGTTGCTGAAGATCGATGCACGGTTTGCGGCCGAAGTGGCGGCGGCGCGCGCGCGTTTGGCGCCCGATCATATCGGCGCGCAGGGTCAGCTTCAGGAATGGCAGCGCGACTGGGACGCGGCCGCACCCGAGCCGCATCACCGCCACGTCTCGCATCTCTACGGGCTGTTCCCGAGCGACCAGATCGATCTCGACCGGACACCCGCGCTGGCACAGGCGGCGCGGCGGTCGCTCGAACTGCGCGGCGACGAATCGACCGGCTGGGCGACCGCATGGCGCGCGAACTTGTGGGCGCGGCTACGCGATGGCGACCATGCGCACCGCATCCTGGCCTTCCTGCTCGGCCCTGAGCGGACCTATCCCAATCTGTTCGACGCGCATCCGCCGTTCCAGATCGACGGTAATTTCGGCGGTACGCGGGCGATCGCCGAGATGCTGTTGCAGAGCCGGGGCGACGAGATCCTGCTGCTGCCCGCGCTGCCGAGTGCTTGGCCGACCGGGTCCGTCACAGGGTTGCGTGCGCGGGGGGCGGTGTTCGGTCGACCTGCGCTGGCAGGGCGGCGAACTGGTCGAGACGGTGGTACGCGGTGAGATGTCGGGGCGGCGCGTGATCCGGCTCGGCACGCGGCGGGTCGAGGTCGTGCTGACCCCGGGGAAAGCGGTGAGACTTCGCGGCAACGCTCTCGCGCGCGCTTGAACAACAAAAGGGGATGTCCGTGAACAAGCTTCTCGTCGCACTCGGCACTGCGTTGATGCTGTCGACCGGACCCGCTCCGGCGCAGGTCAAGACGCCAGGACCGCCGCCGGTTGCCGGTGCGAAGCCGGTGACGATCGAGCGGATCACCGTCCACTCGCCCGCGATCGAAGGCAATCTCGAAGGCGAGAGCCCGGACCGCGCGGTGCTGGTGGTCCTGCCGCCAAGCTATCGCGCCAACCCGACGCGGCGCTTTCCGGTGGTCTACGCCCTCCACGGCTATTCGATCGGCGCGGAGCAGTGGATCGGCGAGATCCACGTGCCGCAGACGATCGAGGGTGCGTTCGCGAAGGGCGCACGTGAGATGATCGTCGTGATCCCCGACAGCAAGACCGCGCATAATGGGTCCTTCTATTCGAGTTCGGTAACGGTCGGCGATTTCGAGACGTTCGTCGCGCGCGACCTCGTCGGCTATGTCGATGGCCATTACCGGACGATCGCGGACCGCCGCAGCCGCGGGCTCACGGGGCATTCGATGGGCGGCTACGGCACCGCGCGGATCGGCATGAAGCATCCCGAAACATTCGGTGCGCTCTACATGATGAGCCCGTGCTGCCTCTCGACGCGCGCGCTCGGCACACCCGATGCGGCAACCGAGACGGCGATCCGCGCGCTGCGGTCGCCCGCGGACAGCGCGACCTTGTCATGGGGGCAGCGCGCGCAACTCGCGACGGCCGCGGCATGGTCGCCCAACCCCAAGGCGCCGCCGCTGTATCTCGACCTGCCGGTCAAGGACGGCGTGGCGCAACCCGACGTGCTGGCGCGCTGGGCGGCCAATGCGCCGCTGGCGATGCTCGACCAATATGTCGGCAATCTGCGGCGCTATGCGGCGATCGGGATCGACGTCGGCGACCGCGACGGGCTGAAGGACGATGCCGGCAAGCTTCACGCCGCGCTCGACAGCTACGGGATCGCGAACAGCTTCGAGGTGTATCCGGGCGATCATACCAGCGGCGTCGCCGGGCGCGTGCAGGACACGATGATGCCGTTCTTCTCGCGCGCGCTGGCGTTCGGCAAATGAGGGTCGCGGTGGCGGTCGCGCTGGGGCTGCTGGCGACCGCCGCGTCCGCACAGGTGTGGCGATCGGACCAGGGCGACGGGAGCTTCCGCAATCCGGTGCTGTTCGCGGATTATCCCGATCCCGACATCATTCGGGTCGGCAGCGACTATTATTTCGCGACGACGACGTTCGCGAACACGCCCGGCATCACGATCCTGCACAGCCGCGACCTGATCAACTGGATGCTCGCGTCGCACCTCGTCGCTCGGCTGGAGGGCAAGCCCGAATACGACCTGAGGGGGCGGCAACGCGTACCGGCACGGGCTGTATGCGTCGTCCTTGCGCTACCACGCCGGCACCTATTATCTCGCCAATACGCCGGTCGGTCAGAAGACGCGGATCTGGTACGCGAAGGACGTGCGCGGGCCGTGGCGCTATCACGAACTGGAGCGCGAGGCGTTCGATCCGGGGCTGTTCATCGAGCCGGACGGGCGCGCGTACCTGGCGACCGCGAGCACCGCGGACGGCACGATCACGCTGCTGACGCTCGACAAGGACTTGGCGCACGTCACCGCGTCGCAGAAAGTGCATTACATCAAGGGCGCCGAGGGGTCGAAGATCATCCGGCGCGGTGCGTATTACTACCTCTTCAACGCGCTGCCGCCGCGGCTGGGGCTGACCGTGTCGCGGTCGCACAGCCTGTTCGGGCCGTGGGAAACGCGCGACCAGATCGACGACAAGACCGGCGGGCACCAAGGCGCGCTGGTCGACCTGCCAGATGGCCGCTGGTTCGGCTTCGTGATGGAGGATAGCGGCGCGATCGGGCGCATGACGAACCTCAGCCCGGTATTCTGGCAAGACGACTGGCCGGTATGGGGCACGCGTGAGGCGCCCGGTCGCGTGCCGCGGCGTGCGGCGAAACCGATCCTGGGTGGGGCCTTCGCGGAGCCGGCGACGTCGGACGATTTCGGGAAGCCGACGCTCGGGTTGCAGTGGCAGTGGAACCACAATCCCGAGCCTTCGCGCTGGTCGTTGAGCGAGCGGCCGGGTTGGTTGCGGCTGAAGCCGACGGTCGCCACCGGGTTCTGGAGCGCGCGCAATACGCTCGTGCAGAAGGGGCAGGGGCCAGCGAGCCGGGCCGAGGTGAAGCTCGACATCCGCCATCTGGCAACGGGGGATCGCTGCGGGTTCGGGACGTTCGGGCAGTTCAGTGGGAACTTGACGGTGCAGGGCGCGGCAGGCGGCAAGGCGACGCTGGCGATGGAGGTGACCGAAGACACGCTCGCCGGTGCCCGAACCGAGGTTCGCGCCACCGCGCCGTTGCCGCGAGCCGAGGCGCTGTGGTTGCGGACGGACATGGACTTTACGACCGACCGTGCGCGCGTGGCGTATAGTGTGGACGGACGGCGCTGGACCGGGCTGGGCGGCGACTTCCCGCTCGCGTTCGCGTGGCGGACGGGGACGTTCCAGGGTGAGCAGCTTGCGGTGTTCTGCTACACGCCGACGGCGAGTGGCGGGTGGCTGGATGTCGACCGGTTCACGCTTTCTGCGTTGCCGCCGGGTAGGCCGGAGCGGGTGCACTAGGACTAAGTGACCAACGTACCGACCACGCCCAACCTTCCGTCATCCTGACGAAAGTCAGGATCCAGAGCCACAAGGGGTTCCGTCCGTTACTCTAGGTCCTGACTTTCGTCAGGATGACGACGTGGGCGGATCGACCTTGTGGCTCAAACCATCGCTATTTTAGCAACGCAGCGTCCGCCCAAGTCGCAGGTTGCGGCGCCCCGGCATTCGCCGCACCACTCCCCCGCGCCACCAGCTCGACGATCCGTACGCCCGTCACCTTCGCCTCCAGCGGTACCGCTGCCTCACCAAACCCCATCGGCTGCGACTTCGCGAGGAGGCGACCGTCGCCCCAGACCTCGAACACCGTCGTGCCCGATCGCGGCTGGCCGGAATCGTTGATGCCGACCTTGGCGGCAAACCTTGCGTAACCCTGGTTGCGGACTTCGAGGCGGGAGTTTGCGAGCACGCCGATCCCGGTGTCGAAGTCGGTGCCGGCCACCCGCAACAGCTTGCCGTATGGCGCGCGGTCGGCTTCGGCGCCGCCCCAGCCGCCATATTGCGGGTGCTCGCCACTGCCGCGGGTGCCCGTCCACGGCGTGATCGACTGGTAGATCGTCGGATCCGGCTGCGGCACGACTACGCCATCGGTCGCCGGATTGACGCGGCCGGTCTGCTCCGAAAGGTATAGTCCGTCGGGCAACCGCCGCGTGCCGGTCGCGCGGAAGATCAGCGTCTCGTGCGGCGCCAGCGTCACCGCGATCTCCTTGCGGAAACTCTGCTCCTTCTTGGTCCAGAGGTCCTTCAGGCTCACGTCGGCGGTCGGCAGCATCTTGAGCTGCTCGGCGGTCAGCACCGCCTTGGCGGGCGACGCGGTGCGGTTGAATAGTGCGACGCCCTTGCTGCCGTCCGCGAGCGTTTTCACGAAGGTCTGCACTTCCGACGAGTCATACGCGAGCACCGCCTGGTTGCCCGCCGCATCCTGGTTCAGCGCGACGATGTCCGCGTTGCCGAAGATCGCGAGCAGGTCCAGCGTCAGTTTCCGGAGATCGTAGCCGATGATCAGCGGCGCATTGAGCATCGCCCATAACGCGAAGTGCGAGCGTGCCTCCGCGCTGTGCGCCGCGTCGAAATCGCCGGTGCCGACGAACAGCATGTCGGGGTCGTTCCACGATCCCGGATGCGCGTAGAGCGCGCGGTGCGTGACGGTGTCGAGGTTGGTCAGCATCCGCGACCAGACCGGCTGGATGTCGTCGCTGGTGCGCGATGTGTTGCCGACGTCCTTGCCCCACGCACGCACGTCACCCGCGCCCCAAAGGCACAGCGAATAGACGTACGGCCGGTCGCCCGCGTGCGTGTGCAGCGCGGTGTGGACCTGTTCGTAGAGGCGGCGGATGCCGGCGATGTCGGTTCCGCCGAGCGACTGCATGTCGACCAGCGGTGTCAGCGCGCGGTACAGGCCGGACTTCACGCGCGGTGCGTCCACCGGCAGGCCGCGCGCGCCGCAGCCGTCGACCTTCAGGAAATCGAAGTTCCATTCGGCGAAGAACAGCCGGATGTCCTGGTCGACATGACCGTACAGCCCGACCTCGCGCTCGGCGACGCTGCCCTCGGGCTGGTTCTTGAAATCCGGGGTGTAGATCTGGCCGCAGGTATTGCGGCCGATGTCCGAATAGATGCCGACCTTGAGACCCATCGCGTGGAGGCGGTCGGTGAACGGGCGGAAGCTCGTGTCCGCGCCGGTCGCGGCGGACGGGAAGTGGCTGGTGCGGATCAGCAGCCGGCCGTCGGGCTGGCGACGCTTCAGCCACCAGCCATCGTCGATATTGACGTAGCGATAGCCGATGTCGCGCAACTTGGTGTCGATCAGCGCCTGCGCCGAGGCGAGCACCTTCTCCTCGTCGACGTCGCTGTTGAAGGCATTCCACGAACTCCAGCCCATCGGCGGCACGGCTGCGGAGCCATCGGTATTGGCGCTCCATTTGCCGGTCGGGGTCAGCGGATCCGCCAGTGCCGCGATCGGCGTGCAGAGCGCGACCAGCGCGGTGCCGAGCGTCGCGAGTGTCCGGATGCGGCTCACTTCGGCAGCTCCGCCGACTGGCGCGCGGTGAAGCTGGCGGTCTGCCCTGCGACGCCCGTGCCGGGCTGTCCGGCTCCGACCGTCACGCGGTAGGTGCCGGGGGCGACCGAACGTGCACCGTCCAACGCCACCGAGCTGAGATCGCGCGGCGACAGGTCGAACGTCAAACTGCGCGCTTCGCCGGGGCGGAGTGCGACGCGTTGGAACCCGCGCAGCGCGAGCCGCGGGGTGCCTGGCCGGTCGGGGAAGTCGAGATAGAGTTGCGCGACCTCTTCGCCCGGTCGATCGCCCTGGTTGGTCAGTCTCGTGGTGACGCGCAGGCCGTTCTCGGCACCGCCGCGGGCGGGCGTGACGGTCAGCGGCGCATAGCCGAACTTGGTGTAGCTGAGCCCGTGGCCGAACGGATAGACCGGCGTGCCCGCGAAGTAGCGATAGGTGCGGCCCTTCATCGCATAGTCGCCGAACGGCGGCAGGTCGCCGACGCTACGATAGAAGGTGAGCGGCAGGCGGCCCGACGGGTTTGTGCGTCCGGTCAGGATGTTCGCCGCAGCGGTCCCACCGGTTTCGCCCGGATACCAGGCCTCCAGCACGGCCGCGGCGTTGTCCTTCGCCCAGGCGAGGTTGATCGGGCTGCCGTTCATCGTCACGAGCACGATCGGCTTGCCGGTGGCCTTGGCCTGTTCGAGCATCGCGATCTGGTCCGCGGGCAGGTCTAGCGTCGTCTTGTCGCCGCCCGAGAAGCCCGGCACCGTCACGCCAGTTTCCTCGGCTTCCAGGTCGGAGGTGAGGCCGACGACCGCAACTAGCACGTCGGCGGCGGCGGCGGCGCGACGAAGCTCGGCGGACGGCGCATCCGATACGCGCTTCCACACCAGGTCGATGCCGCTGCCCTCGGCGCGGATCGCATAACGCCTGCCGCCTTCGAGTTTCAGTGTCGTCATGCCGGGCAGGTCGTTCCAGCGGGTCTTGCGCCGGTCGGAGATCATCTTGCCGTCGAGTGTCAGCGTGCCGCCCGATCCCGACAGGCCGACGCGGTAGGTGCCGCTTTCCGGGGGCACGAGAAAGCCGGTCCATTCGGTGCGGTGGACGTCGGTGACGCGTGCGAGATCGAGGTTGCGATCGCCGACATCGGGCTCGATGCGCGTGACCACCGGCTGCGCCTGGTACTTGGCGGCGGCGACGAGCTTCTCGCGCGCGCCGCTGGCATATTGCGCGGGCATCGGCGTGGTCGGATTATAGTAGCGCGCGAGCAGGCCGGGCTTGCCGTCGGGCGTGAGCAGCGCGGACGTTGGCACACGGTCGCCGTCCGTGACGGACTCGCCGAACGGCACGAGCGTGACCTGGCTCGCACCGAGCGCGGTCTTCAGCCCCTCCAGCACCGATACCGGCTGGCCCGACAGCGGCGACGAGTAATTCCCACGCAACACGCGCGTCGCATCGCCGAGCGGGCCGATCACGGCGAGCTTCACGCCGGGTTTGAGCGGCAGAATGCCGTCGTTCTTGAGCAGCACCATCGATCGCTCAGCCGCGGCCAGCGCCAGTCGCCGATGCTCGGGGGCGCCGACGACGCTGGTCGGCAACGCCTTGGGGGCGCCGGCAAGTCCGGGCAGGTCGCCGTTGCGGTACCGCGCTGTGAATAGGCGGACGAGGCTCTGGTCGACGTCCGCCTCGGTGATCAGGTCGCGGTTCAGCGCCTCGCGGTACCGGGTATCCAGGCCCGCGGTATCGCCCAGCGTCTCGCCGTTGCATTCGTTGTCGACGCCCGCGCGCATCGCGGCGGCGACCGCGGCGGCGCTGTCGGGGGCGTATTTATGGTTGTCGGCGATGTCCTTCACCGCGTCGCAATCGGACACGACATAGCCCTTGAAGCCCCACGCTCCGCGTAAGTGTTCCTTGAGCAACAGGTCGCTGGCGCAGGCCGGCTGGCCGTCGATGCGGTTATACGCGCACATCACCGACCCTGCGTGCCCGTCGACCAGCGCCGCACGGAAGGCGGGGAGGTAGGTGTCCTCCAGGTCGTGCGCGGAGATGTAGACGTTGGCCTGGTGGCGCGTGCCCTCCGGGCCGCTGTGCACCGCGAAGTGCTTGGGCGTGGCGATCACCTGCGGGCGATCGGGGTTGGGGCCCTGCATCCCGGTCACGAACGCGACGCCCATCGTCGCGGTCAAGAACGGATCCCTCGCCGTACGTCTCCTGCCCGCGGCCCCAGCGCGGATCGCGGAAGATGTTGATGTTGGGCGACCACGTGTCGAGCCCGGTGCCGATATGCCCGTTCCTGCCGCTCTCGCGGCCGAGCGTGTGCAGCCCGCGCACCTCCTGACTGATCGCCCCCGCGACGTCATGGACGATCGGCGCGTCGAAGCTTGCGGCGAGGCCGATCGGCTCGGGAAAATTGGTGGTCGCGAGCGGCCCCAGCGCGCCGTGCAGCGACTCGGTCCACCAGTTGTACGCGGGCACGCGGAGCCGCGGGATCGCGGGCGCGACGTTGAGCAACTGCGGCAGTTTCTCGTCGAGTGTCATCCGCGACACCATCGTCCGCGCCATCTGCTCGGCGGGGTCGGCCGCTGTCCGCTGGCTCGGCGCAGCGGCGGGCCTCGCGCGCGATCGCGGGGGAGACTGCGAGAGCGAGCCCGGCCGTCGCCAGGGCTTTCGCCCCTCATGGTCATGCGCATCGTCAGTCTCTCCCGTTGCGGCGCGCGTTGGCGGCCGTTCTTGTTCTTCGCACCCGTTCGGGGCTTATCGCGCCGGCAGGACCGGCACTTCGAACGTGCCGACGGGCAGCGGTGCGTCGTCGGCAAGGTTGGTCGCCGGGGCGTCGGCCCAGGCATAGCGGACGCGTGTGACGGGGTGGCCATCGCCGGGCAGCGTGACCTCGGACCCCGCGACCTTGCCCGGAGCGTAGCGGCAGGTGCCGACCGCCGCGCCGCACAGTTCGAAGCCGATCGCCTGCGCGGAACTGCGGGCGTGCAGCGCGCCCGTCACGCCGCTGAACCGCACCGTGACGCCGCCATCCGCACTACGCCGCGCATCGGCGACCGCAGGGCCGGACGGCGCGATTTTCTCGCCGTAGACCGCGGCGCGCATCACACGCGCGAGCCTTTGCCCGACCTCGTGCTTCTCGCCGGGATGAATGTCGAGCGCATCGCCGAGGTCGAGCGCGACGGCGATGCCTGCATGCGGGTCCGCCGCCGCCACGCGCCGCTGCGCATCGCGGACGTCGCTCCAGCCGCTCTCGCTTGGCGCGATCGCCGGGCTGCCGTAATTGGCGAGCTGGACGATGCCGAAGCCGGTTTCGGGCGTGCCGAAACGGTGGCGCCAGTCGGCGATCAGCGCGGTCATCCGGCGGTCGTAACCGGGGATGCCGGTGTCGGACTCGCCCTGGTACCAGGCCATGCCGGCGAATTTCGTGCTGCCGAGCGGCGCGATCATCGCGTTGTAGAGCGTGCCAGCACCATTGATGTCGTCCCACGGCACGCGCGGTGCGGCGCCAGCGAGCCGCTTGGCGATCGCATAGCGCCAGCCGGTGCCGAGCGGCACGCTGCTCCCGTCGGCGAACGACAGCCGCATCGAGTCCGCCGGACCGGTCATCCCGCCATAGGCATAGACGTCGTCGTCGTTCACGGTGATCACGTTGCGCCCCGCCTTCAGGCTGCCGGCGGGCAGCGCGTAGACGCGAGATTGCGAGGCTAGGCTGCTGCCACCGACGCCCACGCCGTTGACCCAGGTGCGGTCCGCGTCGTCGACCATGCCGAGCACCAAGGTCGCTGGGCCGCGTGCCTGCTCGGCGGTCAGCTGGACCTCGTGCTGGTACCAGATCATGCCGTTATAGTCGGCGAGTGCGGGCACGCCCCAGGTCTCGAAATTGGTCATCGCGGGCACCGGGTGCCAGTCGAGCGCGGCATCCGGCTGCCACGGCTCGCGGCCGGCGGCGTCGCCCGAGCCGTCGCGCCACCAGCTCTCCCAGATCGTCGATGCCTGCCGGTTGGCGGCGGCGGGATCGCGGGCATAGAGCGCGAGCAAGTCGGCGGGGGCGCCGAGCCCGGCTTGGCGCAACGCGGAATCGCTCATCCACGCACTGATCCGCGAGCCGCCCCAGCTCGAATGCACAGCGCCGATCGGTACGCCCGACGTACGGCGCAGCGCCTGGACCATGTAGAAACACGCGGCCGAGAAGCTGGGTGCCGTGGTCGGGCCGGACACCGCCCAGCGGGGCTGTTCGGCAAACCGCGCGACCGGTGTGGCGGCGGAGACCTTGGCGATCGTCAGCAGGCGGAGCTTGTCGTCGACTTCCGGGTGCGCGTCCGGAAACAGACCCTGTCCCTGCTCGACGCGGAGTTCCATGTTGCTCTGGCCCGAACACAGGAACACGTCGCCGACCAGGATATCGCGTAGGACCGCCGCACCGCTGGGGGCGGCGATCGTCAGGTCGTACGGACCGCCGGCGGGGAGGGCGGGGAGGCTCGCCGAAAAGCTGCCGTCGCGCGCGGCCTTGGCGGTGACGCTGCGCCCGGCCAGCGTGATCATCACGGTCTCACCGGCGGCAGCCTGCCCGGTCAGGACGATCGGCTGCCCGCGCTGGATCACCGCGTGATCGCCCATCACGCCGTCAAGGCGCGGGGCCGCCGACGCGGCGGTCGCGCCGATGGTTAGGATCGCGCCGATGGCCAGGCACGCTGTGACGGTCCGCATGTGTATTCCCCTGACGGCTAGATCGGCTGGAGGCCGTGGCGCTTGATACGGTCGATGAGATCGCGGTGGCCGGGCAGGCTACTCACCAGCCGCTGCGTCTGCACCTGATTGTCGTGCCGCGCGCGCCGAGCCAGCGCGACATCGTCGTCGATCGACCCCGGCATCACCGCGGTCCGCGCCCCCCATGCCGTACAGTACATATTGATAGCTCGCCGACGGGAAGACCTCCTCGGCGCGATCGAATTCGTCATGCACCCAGGGCGACTGGAATCGCCAGAGTTCCATCAGGCCCGCCAGCCGATCGGGGGATCGACTCCGGCCGGACATTGTCGCGCCAGAACGCGGTGTCGGTCCGCTTGGTCAGCGCATAATGCAGCTTGAGGAAGTCGATGATCCGGCCCCAGCGGTAATGCGCCGTGTCGTTGAAGCGGTGCGCGACGACGTCCATCACTTCGCGACACGCGGGCATCTGCTCGGCGATCATCTTCGCCGACAGCTCGATCAGGACGATCGCGGAGGCCTCCAGCGGTTCGAGGAACCCCGCGGCGAGCCCGACCGCGACGCAGTTGCGCACCCAGAATTGCTTGCGGTGGCCGGCACGGATCGCCAGCCGGCGCGCGGTCAGGTCGCGCGCGGCGGGGCCGATATAATCGCGCAATTCCTGCTCGGCGGCGTCCGCGCTGATGTGACTGCTGGAGAAGACATGACCGACCCCGCGCCGCGTCGGCAGGCCGATATCCCAGATCCAGCCGGCCGACTGCGCGGTCGAGATCGTGTGGCTCGCGATCGGTGCGTCGGGCACGTCGTACGGCACCTGCATCGCCAGCGCGGTGTCGCAGAACAATATGTCGGTACAACTGCGGAACGGCACTTTCATCGCGCCGCCGATCAGTAGCGCGGCGAACCCGGTGCAATCGATGAACAGGTCACCCGCGATCGAAACGCCCTGTTCGGTATCGAGGCTGGCGATGTCGCCGCTCTCGTCGAGATGCACCTCGGTGACGTCGGCCTTCACATGGCGGACGCCGAGCGTGTCGCAGCAATGCCGCTGCAGGAAATGCGAGAATTTGCCCGCGTCGAGGTGATAGGCGTAGTTCGCATGGCCGTCATATTCGGGCGTCGCGATCGTCTTGGGGCCGAGCCCTTCGTCGCAGATCCGGCCCTGCGGCGTGACCGTGTCGCAGAACGTCGCACTGCCCTCGTCCGCCAACCAGTGGGGTGCGAGGTTCACCTGCCCGAAGTGCTGCGGCAGCATCAGCGGGTGGTAATAGCCGTCGTCCGGCGCACCGGTGGTCCAGCGATTGAACCGCGCGCCCTGCTTGAACGACGCGTCGCATTGCCGGAACAACTCGGTCTCCGACACGCCCATCTTCTTGAGCGTCGAACGCAGCGTCGGCCACGTCCCTTCGCCGACGCCGATCGTCGGCACGTTGGGCGATTCGACCAAAGTGACGTTGAAGCCGTGCTGGCGCCGTGCCTGGTGCTTGGCCGCGATCACGCCCGCGGTCAGCCACCCTGCGGTGCCGCCGCCGACGATAACGATGTTCTGAATTTCGTGCATGGTGCAGCGTAATCGAAAAAAGGCGGAGCACGAACAGGTCCTGCTCCGCCAGTGGGAGGGGGGATCAGAAGTGGAAGCGGACGCCCGCGGTGTAGCGGCGGCCGTAGTCGAACACGTCAAGCAACTGATTGTCGAAGCGCCCGTGCGTGCTCTGCTGGTTGTTGTTGACGTTCAACGCTTCGGCAAAGACGCTGAACTGCTTGTTGACGTCGTAGCTCGTCGACAGATCGACCTGGAAGCTCTGGTCGACGAAGGTCGGCTCCGACCCGAAGGCGCCGGTGTTCTGGTTCTGGCCGAACTGAAGCAGATACTTGTCGCGCCAGTTGAGCGCGGTGCGGAACTGGAACCCACCCTTGTCATAGAAGCCGACGAAGTTCGCCGAATTTGCCAGGCCGGTGACCGCGAAGCCGGTCTGCGAGATGTTCTTGTCGTCGTAGGGCCGGTTGGTGTTGACGAAGGTTGCGTTGGCCTGGAACCCGAAGCCCGAGTTGCCGAACACCTGCTGCCACGCCAGTTCGACACCGCGGACGGTCGCGTTGGGTCCGTTGACCTGCTGCGATACGGCGAAGCTCGCCAGGATGCCCGTCGTCGGATCGATCAGCCCGTTGATCGACTGCCGCGTCACGCCGCCGATGATGAAGTTGCTGACGTTCTTCAGGAAGAAGTCGACCGACAAATACGAGTTGCGCTGATAATACCATTCGGCGGCGATGTCGAAATTGTCCGCCAGGTACGGTTTCAAATTCGGGTTGCCGCCGCTGGCCGTCAGGGCGCCGACGCGCTGGCCGTTGCCGACGTTCAGCACCGGGTTGAGTACGCTGAGGCTCGGGCGGGTCAGCGTACGTGACGCGTCGAAGCGCACCAGCAGCGTGTTGGTGATTTCCAGCTTCGCATCAAGGCTGGGCAACAGGTAGGAATACGAGCTGTTGGTCGTGTTCGGCACGATCGCGGTGTAGGTCGGGATGCCGAGCAACGACGGATCGGCGGTGCTCGTCGTGATCGAGGTCGGCAGGCGACCTTGCCCAGTCGCGCGCAGGTTCGTCGTCTCGTTGCGGACGCCTGCGTTCATCGTGAACGGCATGCCGCCGACGTCCGCCTTGAAGTTCGCGCTGAAGTAGAGCGACCAGGTCCGCTCGCGCACGTTCAGCACGCTGCCCGGATCGACCGCCTCGTCGAAATTCCCGCGGAAGCCAAGTAGTCCATCGCCGCTCGTCGGGCTCGGATAATTGAAGCCTGGAATGTTCTTCGCGTACGGGTTGCCCAGGCTCGTCAGGTAGTTCTGATATGCGGTCGGGCTGAACACGAATACCGACGGCGGCAGGCTCCCGTTGAAACCGGGAATGAAGTTGTCGAGGCTGACCGAGCCCTGGTAGATGTTCGCGGGGACCGGCGAGATGCCCGTCGTCCGCCCCGATGGGCCGCCATAACCGGCATAGGCCTGCCAGAAGTTGTTGGTGAACGTGCTCTGGTTGCGGAAGTTGAACGTGTCCTGATAATATTGGCCACCGGCCTTGAGCGTCAAATTGTCCTGCTTCCAGGTGGCGTTGCCGCGGAACTGGGCGAGTTCATCGGTATTGTGCTGCGTCTGGTTGACCGTGACGTGCGTACCGATCACCGACTGATCGGCCCAGCGTGCGCCATCGCCCGCAGGACCGAAGTTGCTGATCGTCGGGAAGGCGTCGCTGCTCTTGCCGTCGACCTTGAAGCGTAGGACGTTGCCGAGCGCGTTGCCGTACCCGATGTCACCGTTCTTGCTGCCGATCACGTTGCCGGGGTTCAGCCAGCTTTTCGCATACGAGCCGTCTGCTTCCAGCGTCAGATTTTCCGTCACGTCGTACTTGACGTTCAGGCCGGTCTGGTTGGTCTGCAGGATCTGCTTGTTTTCCGCAGCCGTGAAATCGGTCGGGCTGCCGGCCTGCGTGAAGTCGACCGCGGTGCCGTTTTTGTCGACCGTGACGTTGCGCAGATCGCCCTGGCTGAACCACACGCCGAACGCGTAATTGTCCTGGTTGATGGTCTGGCGCGAGAAGTTGTTGTCCAGCGTAACCATCAGGTCGTCGGTCGGATGATATTGGAACGCGACGCGTGCATCGACGCGCTCGTCCCTCACGCGCTGTTGCTCGGCGCCATATTGCTGCGGGAACCAGCCGGGCAGGTTCTGGCGGTTGTTGGGATTGGCGTAGTTTGCCGACTTCGGATCGCTGGTCGGCGCACAGTTTGCCGCCCCGGCGTTACCGGTCAGCTGGCACGGCGCGAAATTGCCGCCCGGCCAACCCGACACATACACGCGATTGGTCTCGGTATCGCGGCGCGTGTAGATCGCGTCGGCCAGCACGCCGAACGTCTCGTCATTGTTCGTGCTGCTGATCAACAGGCCGGCAGTCGGCACGATCTTGCCTGCACGATCCTGGATCGAACCCGATCCGGTGGCGGCAAGGCGGAAACCGGGATGGTCGAACGGCTTGGGGAACGCGATATCGACTGTCGCGCCGATCGAGCTCGATGCGACCGTGACGTCGGGCGTCTTGAAGACGCTCAACTGCCCGATGAAATCGACGCCGACGGTGCTGAAGTCGATCTGGCGAGTACCGGTCGCGGTCGAGATGCGGCGGCCATCATACAGCGTCGTGTTGAAATCGCCGCCGAAGCCGCGGACCGTGATACCGGTCGGTTCGCCGCGCGAGCCCGAGCGCTGGATCGATACGCCCGGTAGCCGCTGCAGCGACGCTGCGACGTTCGAATCCGGGAACTTGCCGATGTCCTCGGCCGAGATGACGTCGACGACACCCGACGAGGTGCGCTTCAGGTCGAGGTTGCGCTGGAGCGATCCGCGCAGGCCGGTGACGATGATGTCGTCGCTCTGCGCTGTACCGCCCTGCACCGTGTTACCCTGCGACACGTCTGGCGCGGTCGCTGCGTCCTGCGGCTGTCCGGCCTCCGACGCGGTCGTCGTGTTCGCGGTCGTCGGCACGGCTGGCTGCGGCGCGGACGGCTGTGTGGTCGTGCTGTTCTGAAGATTGCCCTGATCCTGCGCCATTGCCGGGATCGACCACATCATCGCCAGTACGCTGGTCGCGCAGGCGAGTGCGCTCGATGGGTGGGCCAGTCCTCGAAAGCCGAAAGCGCGCGTAGTGGTGGTCACGGTCAAACATCCCCTCATGCGGCGCCGCACCGCCCTTCTTGTGAGAGGCGTTCACGACAAAGTTACTTGGATGATCGAATCATGCGCGTTTCCGCACCGTCTCGATCATCTACGGTAGCGCTCACAATACTCAGGCTAACAATCAATGCAAGCATTTGTATGAGTGGTCGCGGCGAGGCTTTGCAACCGGGGCGCCATGTGCGATCTCTTAGCCAAGAAGACTGTACGGAGAGAGATGGATGCCGATCTGGGAGATGCTGAGCCATGCGCAGCACGCGGCGTTGCGCGTGTCGCGCGCGCACGATGGCGAGCGGCAATTCGCGCAGATCGTCGCGGACGAATTTCTCCAGGCCGCCCCCTATTATGCGATTTTGTTCACGAAACACCCGGAAACCGGCGCCTTCTACGCCGGCGTCGTCATGGGCCTGGAACCGGGCCGCAACCTGATGGCGGTGAAGGGGGCGTTGCCCGACTACCGACCCGCCGACCTCGAACGCCAAGGCTTCTACATCACCGACGGGCAGCTGGTCGTCGACCGCGAGCACGGTGTCTTTGCGGAGCCGGACGGCCAGCTTTTTGTTCGACATGAACGGTGAGGCAGCGCTACCACTCAAGCGCATCCAGCAGGCGCTGCATGTCCTCCAGTCGGGCATTCCCGAGACCGATGCGCTGATCGAGCGCTTCCTCGCGCATCGCCTGCTCGAGCCGATCGACGTGACGATGAGCTTCGACGACGGCGAACATTTGACGCTCGAAGGGCTCTACACGATAAGCCTCGACGCGCTGCACGCATTGCCCGATGCCGCAGTGCTCGACCTGTTTCGCCGCGGCGACCTGCAACTCGCCTATGCGCAGGCCGGATCGATCCGCCATCTGCGAACGCTCGGCCGGATTCGGAACAATCGGCTGGCGGACATCGGCTGATGCTGCACGAGCCGCCCGCCGACGCGTTGCGCGATCCGGAAATTTTCCAGGCCGAGGTGATGGCGCGGTGCGAGCCCGCGGTGCTGCGCGGTGCGGCGCGGGATTGGCCGATGCTGTCGAGGGCGACGACGCCAAGTGCTGCGCTGGACGGCGTGGTGGCGCAGCTTCGCCGCTACGATAGCGGCAAGCTCGCGGAGGTGTTCGTCGGCAAGCCCGAGATCGGCGCGCGGTACACTTACGACGCGACGCTCGCCGGTTTCAATTTCGAGCGCAGTTCGGTGCCGTTCGGCGAGGCGCTGACGCGAATCCTCGACAGCGCGGCGGACCCCGGCCGGACCAGCATGTACATGGGATCGATGACCGCGGAGACGTATTTCCCCGGTATCGAGGAGACCACTCGCCTGCCGTTCGTCCCGCCCGCGGTGCGCCCCCCGGTTCTGGGTCGGGCACGCCTCGACCGTCGCCTGCCATTACGACACGATGGACAATGTCGCGTGCGTCGCGGCGGGGCGGCGGCGCTTCACGCTGTTCCCGCCCGACGCGATCCGCGACCTGTATGTCGGACCGATCGACCACACGCTGGCCGGCCAGCCGATCAGCCTCGCGGTCGGCAGCGAGCCCGGCGACCCGCGCTTCCCCCGCTTCGAAAACGCCCGCGACCGCGCGCTGGTGGTCGAGCTGGAGCCGGGCGATGCGCTCTACGTGCCGAAACTCTGGTGGCATCAGGTCGAGGCGGTCGGCGACGTCAACGTCCTGGTCAATTTTTGGTGGGACGGGTTCAGCGCAGGACCGGACCAGCCCTACACCGCGATGCTGCTATCACTGCTGACGATCGCCGAGCGCCCACCGGCCGAGCGCGCAGCGTGGCGCGCGTGGTTCGATCATTACGTGTTCCGCCCCGACGGCCACCCGCTCGCGTTCCTCCCGCCCGAACGCCACGGCGTGCTCGGCGCCTCGAAGGAGAATTACGGGCGTATCCGAACACTGGTGATGCGCCTGCTACGCGGCGGTTGAGAGGGCGGGCGGATGTGCGGTCGTGTGGAGTTCGTACGTGGGATCGGCGACGAACTATCAGTCGTGGCAAGTGTTGCCAGTGCGACGGCGGCGGTGGCCGCCTCCGCACTGTCGGGCGGCAAGGCGGTCTCCGCACGCATCACGATCTGCGGCCACGCCAAGCGGATCGACTGCATGGTCGACGGCCACACGGTCTGGATGGCGGGCACCAAGATCCACATCGCCGACATCGACACGCCGAAGACCCACCCGCCCGCTGCGCCTGCAAAGCCCGTCTCGCGCAGGCGGCAACGCCGAAGATGTACCCGCTCCTCAACGCCGGCCCCTTCACGCTGACCCCGACCAAGCGCGACGTCGACCGCTACGGGCGGAAGCTGCGCTTAGTGGAGCGGGACGGGGCATCGCTAGGAGCGGTGCTGGTGCGGCAGGGGCTGGCGCGCCGCTATGGCGGCGGCAAGCGCTCGCCTTGGTGTTAGCGGGCGCGAGTTGCCGCTGGTCGTGGTTGCCGTCGAGGTGTATCCCTCAAGGATGGCCCGCGATGATGCCCTGTTCGATACGAGCGATCCCGCTGCGGAGGCTGAGGCCGACGCGCGTGCAGATGCAGCCGTGCATAGCGGACGGTTGATCAGCCACGACGCGGTCAAGCGCTGGCTATCGTCATGGGGTTCGACCGAACCTCTACCCCGACCTCGCGTCGGCGATTAGTTGCGCATCGTCTGGACGGACGATGCCGTCGCCAATCTAGAGGCGATCGTTACCTATGTCTCGGCGTTCAATCCCATCGCTGCCAAGGCCTTGGGCGTGCGGCTTATCGCGGTCGCAGACAGCCTCGCGATCTTTCCGGATCGAGGTCGCGACGTGGACGAAGGACGGCGTGAGCGGACGACGGTATGGCCGTATATTCTTCGCTATCGCGTGGTTGACGACTGCGTGATCATTTTGCGCGTCAGGCATGGGGCGCGGGACGAGGAGGCAGAAGATGATCGAACCGAATGAGTCAGAGCAACCGGCTCAGCGCGACTATGATGATTGGAAGCGGACCAAGATCGAGCGCGGGATGGCGCAAGCATGCGACCGATCAATGGTGATCCCGATCGAACAGGTGTTGCGCGAATTGGCAGTCTGAATGTGGTGATGTGCTGCAATCTGAGACTCAGTCTGTTGCATTACTTCTTTGCTAATCCGTCGTCAGGCGGGGAAAAGTACGTCTGCATTGGTCAACCCGAGCCGGCGATGAAGGCTGTCGGCTGACAACTCGAAGCCGTTTGGCCAAGCGAGCGCGCCGCTGTCAATGAAGGCACGAGCGAAATACGCTGGATCGGCAAGAGGTCGCGTCATGACCGCGTCTCGTGCGATGAGAGTAGCGGCGGACTAATGCGTCGAAACGTCGTCCGAGAATGTGAGCTTCAGGGAGTCGCTACCGACCACGGCAAATTGAACGAGTCTGACTATTCAGGTCTGCACCGGTGATTATCTCCAACGACAAAGTTTTAACATCACATTGCCAGTTTGCGATAAGTTCGGCAGGCAAGCAGACCTTGCTGAAATCACTTTTACACTCTGCTAAGGCGAGCTGTTACTGGTGAACTTTCTGTCCGCGATCAGGATAAAAATCCTGATCGTCAAATAGCACGGAGGCATATTTGCAGATGGTTGCCGAAATACATCCTAATCACAAATGCCGAATAACGGTAAGATTGGGACGATTGCATTAATCTGACTTCGCTTCGCAGTCCGCGTATTCGTACGCGAGTTTACGAAACTTATCCACGTCTACAAGATATTGCTCAAGCTGGCTGTAATAGCTTTTTTATACTAGAACGATATTGCTCTACCTCAAATGATGAGCAATTCTGCGATGTTGCGCAGTATGGTTTAGAAGGCTTGCTTGCGTACAGTGACGGGGCCCCTAGGTTCCATGCAATAGCCGTATGCAGCTAGGGCCGAGGTTGTAGGGACCTGGAGTGCAACCCCTGCAAGAACGACGATTGTAAAGACGACGCTTGCTCGGAAAACTTTTCTGCACTGCATCGCATAGCCCTTTTTACAAAATAAACTACGATCTCGCTTCGTAATATTGAGCTGGTTTAGCCAGGCAAGCGACGCACTTTGCAATGTTAATAGCGAGGATTTAGTATGGCTAAACCCTCGCGCGGTGCGACTTACTCCGCCGCGACCGAGTCGCTGAACATGTCCCGAACTTCGCTCAGGTCCACGTTCGCGATAGGACCCTTCTTCGCGGTCTGGCGCTTGTCGAACGAATCCCAGACGTCGTTCCACTGGCCCTTGGTCGCGGCCTTCGAATACTCGGTGGCGCGCTGTTCGAAGAAGTTGGCGTGCTCGACGCCGTTGAGCATCGGGGCCAACCACGGCAGCGGGTGCTCGTCGATCATGTAGATCGGCTTCAGGCCGAGCTGAGTCATGCGCCAGTCGGCGATGAAGCGGATGTACTTCTTGATCTCCTTGGGGGTCATGCCGTTGACCGGGCCCATCTCGAAGGCGAGGTCGATGAAATTGTCCTCGAGGCGGATCGTCGTCTGGCAGACGTCGGCGATGTCGTCCTTGACCGCCTTGGTCAGGCACTGGCGCTCCTGACAGAAGGTGTGGAACATCTTGATGATGCCCTCGCAGTGCAGGCTCTCGTCGCGGATCGACCAGGTGACGATCTGGCCCATGCCCTTCATCTTGTTGAAGCGCGGGAAGTTCATCAGCATCGCGAACGACGCGAACAGCTGGACGCCCTCGGTGAAGCCGCCGAACATGGCCAGCGTGCGCGCGATGTCCTCGTCGTTGTCGACGGTGAACTGCTGCATGTAGTCATGCTTTTCCTTCATCTCGGCATATTCGAGGAAGGCGCCGTACTCGCTCTCGGGCATGCCGATGGTGTCGAGCAGATGGCTGTAGGCGGCGATGTGGACCGTCTCCATGTTGCTGAACGAGGTCAGCATCATCTTGATCTCGGTCGGCTTGAACACGCGGCCGTATTTCTCGTGGTAGCAATCCTGCACCTCGACATCGGCCTGCGTGAAGAAGCGGAAGATCTGCGTGAGCAGGTTGCGCTCGTGGTCGCTGAGCTTCTGCGCCCAATCGCGGCAATCCTCGCCCAGGGGCACTTCCTCGGGAAGCCAGTGGAGCTGCTGCTGGCGCTTCCAGAACTCGAACGCCCAGGGGTATTCGAACGGCTTGTACTGCTTGGAGGCGTGAAGGAGGGACATGGGGTAAGCCTTTCGGGGAATTGGTTTTATATCGAGAAACTGGGGGGATCAGGTCGCGTGTTTCATGTCTCGGTGCTCCATTGCCACATCGCGGCGGCGGACATCGCGAGGACGATCGCGGCGGAGGTGAGCATGATGCCGATCATGCGGAACGCGTAGGTCTGTTGCTCGGTGATGCTCGGGCTGCGCAAACGGAACAGCATCGCGGTGCCGACGATTCCGAGCACGCCTGCGACCACGAACATGATAGCTGAACCATACGTCATGCGACCAACTCGCCCGGCGCGCGTTCAGCACCCGGAACCCAACACAGGAGAACGACCATGGTCGATGCAACCAAGATCCAGGAACATGCCGAAGTCATCGGCGCGGACGGCGTCCATGTCGGCACCGTCGACAAGGTCGAAGGCAACCGCATCAAGCTGACCAAGAAGGACTCTGGCGCGCAGGTCGTCGAGGGTACGGGCAGCCATGAAGGGCATCATCACTTCATCTCGCTCGGGCTGGTCGCGGATATCGAGGACGGCAAGGTCCGGCTTTCCGCCAACGCCGACGTGGCGGTGACGTTCGAAGAAGAGGCATAACGCGCTGGCGGTGCGTTCGACACGCGCCGCATAGCCTGCCTGAACCCCGGTCCGCTTCGCGCGGGCCGGGGTTTTTGCGTCAGGCGCACCCCGGTCCGCGTGTCACGGGCCGGGGTCACGCTTGAACGCCGAGAGGCCTTACTGGCAGGCAAGGCACTCATCGTAGTCCTTCGACTCGACGTCGATCTGGCGCAGGTCGATGGTGTTGTCCGCCTCGACGCCGCCGGCGAAGCCCGCGCGCTGGACCGACTTCGAACGGAGGTAATAGAGCGACTTGATGCCGAGCTCCCATGCGCGGAAGTGGAGCATGAGCAGGTCCCACTTCTCGACGTCGGCGGGGATGAACAGGTTCAGCGACTGCGCCTGGTCGATGTACGGCGTGCGATCGGCGGCGAGTTCGAGCAGCCAGCGCTGGTCGATCTCGAACGACGTCTTGTAGCAGTCCTTTTCCTCGACCGAGAGGAAGTCGAGATGCTGGACCGAGCCACCCTGCTCGAGGATCGAGTTCCAGACGGCGTCAGAATTCTTCGACTTCTCGCTCAGCATCTTCTCGAGATACGGGTTCTTGATCGAGAAGCTGCCCGAGAGCGTCTTGTGCGTGTAGATGTTCGCCGGGATCGGCTCGATGCACGCCGACGTGCCGCCGCAGATGATCGAGATCGACGCGGTCGGCGCGATCGCCATCTTGCAGCTGAACCGCTCCATCGCGCCGACGTCGGCGGCATCGGGGCAGGGGCCGCGCTCGATCGCGAGCTGCATCGAGGCTTCGTTGGCCTGGCTGCTGATGTGCTTGAACATGCGGAGATTCCACGACTTCGCCATCGCGCCCCTCGAACGGGATGCCGCGCGCCTGGAGGAACGAGTGGAAGCCCATCACGCCGAGCCCGACCGACCGCTCGCGGCCTGCCGAATAGGCGGCGCGCTCCATGCCGGGTTCGTGGCGGTCGATATAGTCCTGCAGCACGTTGTCGAGGAAACGCATGACGTCCTCGATCAGGCCCTTCTCGTCCTTCCACTGATCCCATGTCTCGAGGTTCAGCGACGACAGGCAGCAGACCGCGGTACGCTCGTTGCCGAGGTGATCCTTGCCGGTCGGGAGCGTGATTTCCGAACACAGGTTCGAGGTCGAGACCTTGAGGCCCAACTCGCGGTGATGCTTCGGCATCGCCTTGTTCACGTGATCGGCGAAGACGATGTACGGCTCGCCGGTCTGGAGGCGGGTCTCGACGAGCTTCTGGAACAGCGAGCGCGCGTCGACGGTGGCGCGGATCGCCTGGTCCTTCGGCGAGCGGAGGTGCCATTCCTCGCCGTTGCGCACGGCTTCCATGAAGTCGTCGGTGATCAGCACGCCGTGGTGCAGGTTCAGCGCCTTGCGGTTGAAATCGCCCGAGGGTTTGCGGATTTCAAGGAATTCCTCGATCTCGGGGTGCGAGACGTCGAGGTACACGGCGGCCGAACCGCGGCGCAGCGAGCCCTGGCTGATCGCGAGCGTGAGCGAATCCATGACGCGAACGAACGGGATGATGCCGCTGGTCTTGCCGTTGAGGCCGACCGGCTCGCCGATGCCGCGGACGTTGCCCCAATAGGTGCCGATGCCGCCGCCGCGCGAGGCGAGCCAGACATTCTCGTTCCAGGTGTCGACGATGCCGCCGAGGCTGTCGGGGACCGAGTTGAGATAGCACGAGATCGGCAGGCCGCGGCCGGTGCCGCCGTTCGACAGAACGGGGGTGGCGGGCATGAACCAGAGCTTCGAGATGGCGTCGTACAGGCGCTGCGCATGGCCGGCGTCGTCGGCGTAGGCCGAGGCGACACGGACGAACAGGTCCTGGTAGCTCTCGCCCGGAAGCAGGTAGCGATCCTTCAGCGTGTCCTTGCCGAATTCGGTCAGCAGCGCGTCGCGGCTGTGATCGACCTCGACCGGGTAGATCTGCGCGCGCACGGAATGGCTGTCCTGTGCCTGGCGCGGGGCCTTGGGAGCCTCTGCTGCGGGCGTGGCGGTGGTCTGTTCGATCGTGTCTGTGGTCATGTCGCTATCCCGGCTGCTGTCTCTGAAATCCATCGAAACCGCTCCTAGTGTTCTGTATTCGTTCGAATCGGTCGCCTGTCGCCATGCTACCATCGGACGGCCCCTAACGGGAGAACAAAAAGTGACCATCGCGGCGGTGGAAGGCGCGCTTACGGTCATATCGCATATGGCTATGCGAGGGTTGTTCTACCAGCGATTGGGTCCGCCCCCCGAACGCAACCCCAAGAGATTGTGCCAAAGAGCGAAGAGACGCAAGGGGGTGCGGGGGTGGTCGAGGGCTCGGTTCGTCGCGTTCGTCGCGGGGTTGGGCGAGCGGGATATTCGCGACGCGTGGACTTCTGCGGGGTTCACGATGCGCAAGGGGGCGAAGCGGGAACGAAAAATTATTTAAGCGCGGAAGATGGCAAATGTTGCTTCGAGGGGTGTGAGAGTAGGGGCACTGGATGTGGGGTGCCCCCTTCTAGTTCCCCGCGAAGGCGGGGGCCCAGGAGCCACGAACGTCGTCCTACTTGATTCCTGGACCCCCGCCTTCGCGGGGGGAACGGAATGGGGCGTTCTTCCTCTTCCAAACCGAGAGCATCGCCCCGCCAGGACCTCACCATGCCGCGAAAACCCCACCACCCCGGCGGAGGCCGGGGCCCAGTTGGGGGACGTTGCCAACTGAGCGCGTCGCGTCGTTACTGCGACCTTTCCACTTGGGCCCCGGCCTCCGCCGAGGTGGCGGCGGTTGGTTGGCGTGTCCTGTCCGCCTTACCCCTCGATCATCGTCCGGATCTGCGTCGCCAGCGCTTCCATCGCAAACGGCTTGGTGATCATCGACATCCCCGGCTCCAGGAAGCCCGACGCCAGCGCGGCATTCTCCGCATAGCCCGTCATGAACAGTACGCGGAGCCCCGGACGCAGCGCACGACCCGCATCGGCGACCTGGCGACCGTTCAGGCCGGGCAGGCCGATGTCGGTGACGAGCAAGTCGACGCGCTCCATCGTCCGCAGCTTGTCGAGTCCCGCCGGGCCATCATGCGCCTCGACCGCTCGGTAACCGAGCTCGCCCAATACCTCGACGATCAGCGCGCGAACGACTGAGTCGTCCTCGACCACCAGCACGATCTCGCCGGCATCGGTGACATGCTCCTGGGTCAGGCCGGGCAGCGCCTCGTCCTGCCCCGCTTCGCCGTAGTGACGAGGCAAATACAGCTTGATCGTCGTGCCCTGGCCGAGCTCGCTATAGATCCGCGCATAGCCCTCCGACTGGCGCGCGAAGCCGTAGATCATCGACAGGCCGAGGCCGGTACCCTGGCCGATCGGCTTGGTGGTGAAGAACGGCTCGAACGCCTTGGCGATCGTGTCGGCGGACATGCCGGTGCCGGTGTCGGATACGCAGATGCAGACGTACTGGCCGGGCCGGACGTCGCGCTGGCCGGCGGTGAAATGGTCGTCGAGATGCGCGTTGCAGGTCTCGATCGTCAGCTTGCCACCGTGTGGCATCGCGTCGCGCGCGTTGATGACGAGGTTGAGCAGCGAGTTCTCGAGCTGGTTGGGATCGCACAGGGTCGTCCACAGACCGCCGGCGAGCACCATCTCGAGTTCGATCTGCTCGCCGGTGGTGCGGCGGAGCAGGTCTTCGAGCGACGCGACCAGCGGATTGACCTTGACGGGGCGCGGATCGAGCGGCTGGCGGCGGGAGAACGCCAGCAGGCGGTGCGTCAGCGACGCGGCGCGATTGGCGGCGGTGGTCGCGCCGGTGATGAAGCGATCGAGTTCACCGACGCGCCCTTGCGCGACGCGGCGCTGGACGATCTCAAGGCTGCCGGTGATGCCTTGCAACAGATTGTTGAAATCGTGCGCGATGCCGCCGGTGAGCTGGCCGACCGCCTCCATCTTCTGCGCCTGGCGGAGGGCCTCCTGCGCCTCGACCAGCTCCTGCGTGCGATCGCCGACGCGTTGTTCGAGGTCGGCGTTGAGCGATTGCAGGTCGCGTTCGAGCCGCTTGCGGTCGGTGACGTCCGCGCCTTCGACGAAAATGCCGACGACCGCACCGGTCGCGTCGCGGATCGGTTGGTAGACGAAATCGACGTAGCGGTCGTTGACCGAACCGCCGGGTTCAGCCTGAACCGCATAGAGCATGCCCACCGCCGTGAACGCTTCGCCTGTCGCATACACATCGTCGAGCAGGTCCAGAAACCCCTGTTCGACCGCGTCGGGCAGCGCCTCGGCAACCGTTCGACCCAGCATCTCTCGGTGGCCGACCAGCTTGTCGTAGCCGGGGTTGGTCAGTTCGAACCGGTGCTCGGGCCCGCGCAACATCGCCATGAAGGTCGGCGCCTGCGCGAACATCTGGCTCATCCGCTCGCGCTCGTCACGCAGCGCGCGTTCGGTCTGGACGCGCTCGGTGCTTTCGTAGGTCGAGCAGAACATGCCCGCGATCGCGCCGCTCTCGTCGCGGACGGGCGAGTAGGAAAAGGTGAACCAGGCGTGCTCGTCATAACCCTTGCGGTCGGTGACGAGCGGCAGGTTCTCGAAGAACGACGCTTCGCCCGTCAAGGCCTTGTCGACCAGGGGGCTGATATCGCTCCAGACATCCGCCCATACGTCCGCAAACCGCTGGCCGAGCGCCTGCGGGTGCTTGTCGTGCATGATGCGCGCGTAATGGTCGTTGTAGAGGAAGCCAAGCTCGGGCCCCCATGCGAGGCACATCGCGAATTCGGAGGCCAGCATCAGCGAGACGATCGAGCGGAGCGACTGCTGCCAGTGCTCGATCGGCCCGGAGTGGCGACGACGACCAGTCATGCGCGCGGATCATCGCGGCCATCTCGCCGCCACCGGTCAGGAAATCGGCCTCGGCCGTCTGTGTGGTCATCTCAAATTCCTGCCGGGTCGCACGCCGAGCCGAATTTTACGCCGGTGCGCGTTCGATACGGGCGGTCGATACGGGGACGCGTCGCGCGTTTCCACCGGTTCGCGGGCAGGTCGGCGGGTCATCGGCACAGTTCGTCGGCCAATCGCGTCAGGCTGTCGACGTTGTAATCCCAGTCCTGTGCCGCATCCGCGTCGGGTGCAGGGCGGCCGCCATATTCATGCGGGCGGTCGACATAGGCAGTCTGCAGGCCGGCGGCGCGTGCCGCGGCGAGGTCGCTGTGGTGCGCGGCGACCAGGCAGAGTTCGCCCGGGGCAATGCCGAGAAACCGCGCGGTGGCGAGATAGGATTCGAGAAGCGGCTTGTAGACGCGGCTGACTTCCGCCCCGAGGATCGCGTCCCACGGCAGGCCGGCGCGGCGGGCCATATCCAGCATCAGCGCGATGTTGCCGTTGCTGAGCGTGACGACCGGGTAGCGGGTCTTGAGGCGGGTGAGGCCCTCGACCGAATCGGGCCAGGGATCGAGCCGGTGCCAGGCGTTGGTCAGGTCGGTGAGCGTATCTTCGTCCACCGCAGCCGGGTCGACGCCGTGGTGACGGAGCAGGTCTTCAAGTGCCTCGCGGTGGAGCGTGTCGAGAATGACGAACGGCCGCCGTCCGCTGCGGACCTCCTCGAGCGCCGGTTGATAGCGTTTGCGCCAGCCGTCGGCAAAGCGGTGCGGATCGATATCGGTGCGGCCGAGGCGCGCGAGCACGGGCGCGGCGTCGCGCGCGATGCCCGAGCGCCAGTCGACCACGGTGCCGAACACGTCGAACGCGAGGGCTTTGATCGGGGCGCGATGTACCATGAGGGTGAGACGGTGGGAGGCGGCGGTTGGTTCCCGGGAATGGGGGACTTCGAGGGCTTTGCGCGCACCCTCGTTGGGCGGAGATTCTCACGCTCGGTCCCTTACGTTGACCCACCCCGGCGGAGGCCGGGGCCCAGTTGGGAAGGTCGTAATAACGAAGGACGGCGTTCGCCAATCCACGTTTCTCAACTGGGCCCCGGCCTCCGCCGGGGTGGTGGACTTTAATTGTTCTCGTCTAACTCACCCAGTCCGGCGAAGACGCGCGGAGTGGCCCTGGTTCAGCCGTTCCAGGTTGAACGCCTCGTGGAACTCGATGCCCGCCTTGCCGGCGCGGGCCCAGCGGATGCGGGCGCCGAACATCTGGTCCTCGACCAGTTCGATCTGCATCTCGACGCCGTCGGGGTTGCCGTCGATCCGCAGCCCGTCGAGCATCGCGCCCGAGGTCGATATGTCGCGGATGCGGACGTCGCCGCGGACCCCGTCGATCGCGATCCGGGCGGAGCGCAGCATCTTGGTGCGCGGCGCGCGGCTCACCTTGAAGCCGCTTGCGGCGGCGGTGCCGTTCTCGACGCCCAATTGCCGCAACGCCTCGTCCGCGCGGACCGGGCGGCCATAGACATAGCCCTGGATATGGCTGCACCCGAGGTCGCGGATCAGGTTGATCTCGTCCTGCACCTCGACCCCTTCGGCGGTCGTCTCCATGCCGAGCGTGTCGGCGAGCGTGACGATCGCCTTGATGATCGCGGCGTTGCGGTTGCCCGGCTCGGCCGCACCGCGCACGAACGACTGGTCGATTTTGATCTTGTCGAACGGGGCGTTGCGCAGATAGCCGAGCGACGAATAACCGGTGCCGAAATCATCGAGCGCAAGTCGCACGCCGATCCCCTTCAGCGCCCTGAACATCTGTTCGGACGAGCGCGTCTCGTCGAGGAACACGCCTTCGGTGATCTCTAGTTCGAGTCTGCCTGCGGCGATGCCAGACTGGGCGAGCGCGCTGGTGACGAGCGCGGGCAGAGCGGGGTTGGCGAACTGGATCGGCGAGACGTTGACCGCGACGCGGACCGAGCCGGGCCAGCGCGCCGCCTCCAGGCACGCGGTCCGCAACACCCATTCGCCGATCGCCTCGATCAGCCCGCATTCCTCCGCGACCGGGATGAAGTTGGCGGGCGAGACCAGCCCGCGCGTCGGGTGATTCCAGCGGATCAGCGCTTCGTAGCCGACGATCTGCGCCGACTTCGTGCTGACGATCGGCTGGTAGCAAAGATGGAACGCGCCGTCGGAGATCGCCGCGCGCAGATCGTCCTCGAGCAGTTTCCGGGTGCGTGCGCCGGTCAGCATGTCGTCCGAATAGAAGCGGTGGACGCCGCGGCCATCGGCTTTGGCCGCGTACAGCGCGAGATCGGCGTTGCGGACCAGCGTCTCGGCATCGTCGCCGTCGTCGGGTGCGATCGCGATGCCGATCGAGCACCCGATCGTGACCGACGTCCCGCTGATGAAATAGGGTTCGGACAGCGAGGCGATGACTTCGCGGGACAGCGCGGCGAGCGTGTCGCGGTCGGCGATGCCGGGCAGCACGACCTGGAACTCGTCGCCGCCCAGCCGCCCGACCAGCCCCGCATCGGCGATCCCGCGCTGCAGCCGTTGCGCAACTTGTTTCAACAACGTGTCGCCCGCCTGATGGCCCAGCGTATCGTTGACCGCCTTGAACCGATCGAGATCCATCAGGAACAGCGACGTCGCGCGGTAGGGGCCCGGTCTTCTGCGCAAGCGTCTTGTCGAGCGACGAGCGCATCCGCTGGCGGTTCGCGAGCCCGGTGAGCCCGTCGAACAGCGCCAGCCGCGTGATCTCGGCTTCCGACTTGCGTTGTTCGGTCAGGTCACGGCCCGAGCCGATGAAACCCTGGAAGCGCCCGAGGTCGTCGACCACCGGCCTTCCCGAGATCGACCACCAGCGTTCGCAATCGGGCGAGGTCGCGGCGCACACCGAATAGTCCGAGAACGACGTGCGCGAGGCGATGTGGAAGGCGAGCGTCCGTTCGGTTCCGGGCGCGTCGTTGTCCATGCGGAACAGGTCGGTAAGCGGTTGCCCGACCGCGTCGTCGGCGAGCCCGAGTTCGTCGGTCACCTTGGCGGAAAGGTAGGTCAGGCGGCCCTGCCGGTCGGCTTCCCAGAACCAGCCGGTACCCTGGTCCTCGAATTCGGCGACCATCCGGATCGCGAGCCGGCCTTCGTTCGCGTTCTCGGCGTGGTGCAGTTCCTGCGCGACGTCGATCCGCGCGAGGCGGTGCGCGACGAACCCCAGGCTGCCGAGGAATACAATCGCGATCAGCAGCGGCATACCGATCCCCCGCACATATCGCGAGCATCACGACGACCCCGACGCCTAGGCCGAGGGTCGCGGCGCGGACTGCATGGACGCTGACCGCGGTCACCGCGATCATCCCCAGCACCGCGACGCAGCAGGCGAGTTGCAGCGACCCCGACGGCGCGCGCGCGACCGTCCACAGTAGTGACAGGGACAGCGCTGCGACCCCCCGCGACCCCGACGGTAAGCGCGCGGTTGCGCTTATAGGCGGGCCATTCGCGTAATCCCGGTAGCCGCAACACCCCGAACACACCTGCGGACAGCGCCACCAGGATCGCGGCATGGACGCCGATCGACGGGACGATGGTGCCAAGACCGGCGGCAGGCGGCGCGATCAGCGCAAGCGCGACGAGGAGGGCGCAGCCGACCATCTGCGTGGCGATCGCGATCGGCCATGTTTCCGCGACCTGCGCGAGCTTGCGATCTAGGAGTTCGGCAACCTGTTCGCGCGAATCCTCGCCAAGCCCGAACACGGCGGGGGGCTGGCGATCGATCGCGCGCGCGGCGATCCGCGACGGGGAAGGGGAGCGTACATCCAACCGTTCTGACTGGAATATCTTGCTGATACGGTAAGATTGGTGGGACGCGAAAAAACTTCGTCTGCTCAGTGCGTTATAAAGGCGGAGGGAACGGAGTTGCGTCTGGCTTTTCCGTTCCCTCCGACGCGTCAGTCCGTTTCCGGTCGCGGTGCGCCGCTCATCGTCACCGGTTGTGGCCCGCCGGCGGTGGCTTCGAGCGTCGAGTCACCGCCCAGTACGCGGTACAGCGTCACGCGGTTGCTCGCGCCGACGAGCTGCGTCGCGACGAGGTTGCGCTGTGCGGTGTAGAGCGAACGTTGCGCGTCGAGCGAGTTCAGGAACGTGTCGATCCCACCGCGATAACGCGCATCGGACAAGCGGTAGGTATCGAGGGGCGGCTTCGGAGAAGTTCTGGTTTGCCTTCAACTGGTCCGCGATCGTGCCCTGGCGTGCGAGCGCGTCGGCGGTTTCCTGGAACGCGGTCTGGATCGTCTTCTCGTAGGTCGCGAGCGCGGCGTCGCGTTGCGCCTTCGAATAGGCGACCCCGGCGATCCCGGCACCGGCGCGGAAGATCGGGTAGCTGACCGAGGGCGCGACCGAATAGTTGAACGCGCCACCGCTGAACAGCGAGGTGAGCGACGTGCTGGCGAACCCGAGGATACCGGTCAGCGAGATCTTCGGGAACAGTTCCGCGCGTGCTGCGCCGATCTCGGCGTTGGTGGCGCGGAGCTGGTATTCGGACTCGACGACGTCCGGACGGCGCAGGAGGATGCTGCTGTCGAGCCCGGCCGGCAGCGTGGCGACGGTCGGCAGCGCCTGCTCGATCGACGTGGGCAACAGGCTGGCGTCGACCGGCGCGCCGACGAGCAGTTGTAGCGCGTTGACGTCCTGCGCGAGCGCGGTGCGTTGCTGTGCGAGGTCGGACTGCGCGGTGAACAGAATCTGTTGCGCCTGGCGAAGATCGGTGCGCGGGGCGACGCCGCCGCGCAGCCGCGCGTTGGTCAGCGTGACGCTGCGCTGCGAACTCGTGACGGTGTCCTGCGCGATCTTTAGCAGGCTCTGGTCCGACGCGTAGGTGAGCCACGCATCGGCGATGTCGCCGACCAGCGTCAGGCGGGTGCCGCGCGCGGCGGCTTCGGTGGCGAAATAGCGATCGAGCGCGGCGCTGGTGAGCGAGCGGATGCGACCGAACAGGTCGAGCTCGAACGCGGTGGTGCCAAGGTCGACCGAGAAGGCGCTGTTCGAGCTCGACGAGCTGACCACCGAGCCGGTGCCCGTGCCTGTTCCGCCCGTACCGACGCCGCCCGTACCGACGCCGCCCGTACCGACGCCCCCCGTGCCTGTGCCGGTTCCAGTTCCAGTCCCGGTTCCAGTATTGCCGGCGCCCGTCCCAGTCCCGGTATTACCGCCCGTTCCGCTCGTAACGGTGTTGCGGGTACCCCTGCCGCCGCCCGAATAACTGTAGCGGCCGCTGGCATCGACCTGCGGCAACAGGTCGGCACGCTGGATGCGGTATTGCGCGCGGGTCGACGCGATGTTGGCGGCGGCGACGCGGAGATCGCGGTTGTTGGCGAGCGCCTGGACGATGATCTGCTGGAGCCGCGGGTCCTTGAAGACGTCGCGGTAGGTAATCACGGGCAACGCCGCCTCGGACTGGCGCAGATACGCGTCGCCGACCGGGAGCGACGGCGGGACGGGGAGTTCGGTCCGCGCATATTTGGGCGCGAGCGAGCAGCCGGCGAGCGCGGTCGACGCGGCGAGGATCAGGACTAGCGAGCGCATTATGCGGGCTCCGGCCGGTGAGGGCCCTGTGGTTCGGGTGGTCCGAGCGGTTCGTTGTGATCGCCGTCATGGTCGTCATGACCCTGGAAGCCGGTCGGCTTGCCCCGCAGCTTGGCGATGCCGTCACGCGCGCCGCGGCGGACGAGGACGAAGAACAGCGGGATGTAGAAGATCGCGAGGATCGTCGCGGTCAGCATGCCGCCGACCACTGCGGTGCCGATCGCGATGCGGCTGTTCGCACCAGCACCGGTCGACAGCGCGAGCGGCAACACGCCGAGGATGAATGCGAACGACGTCATCAGGATCGGGCGCAACCGGATCTTCGCCGCGGACAGCGCCGCCTCGATGACGCGCTTGCCCTTCTTTTCCTCCTGCTCGGCGAACTCGATCATCAGGATGGCGTTCTTCGCCGCAAGCCCCATCGTCGTCAGCAGGCCGATCTGGAGATAGACGTCGTTGATGAGGCCTCGCAGCGTCACCGCGAGGATCGCGCCGACGAGGCCCAACGGGATCACCAGCAGCACCGCGATCGGGATCGACCAGCTTTCGTACAGCGCGGCGAGGCACAGGAACACAACCAGCAGCGACAGGCCGTAGAGGGATCGGTGCCTGACCCGAGGACAGGCGTTCCTGATACGACAGGCCCGACCATGCGACCGAGGTGCCAGGGATCTGCCCCGCAAGCTCGGCAATCCGGTTCATCGCGTCGCCCGAGCTGACACCCGGCGCGCCCGACCCCTGGATCTCGTACGAGGCGATGCCGTTGAAGCGCGACAGCGTCGTCGGTGCCTGGCCCCAACTCGTCTTCGCGAACGACGAGAACGGCGCCATCTGGCCGTTCGATCCGCGCACGAACCACTGGCTCAGGTCGGACGGCTGCGCGCGGAACTGCGCGTCGCCCTGGACATAGACACGCTTGACGCGGCCACGGTCGATGAAGTCGTTGACGTACTGGCCACCCCAGGCGGTCGACAGCGTCGAGTTCACGTTCGCCTGGGTAAGGCCGAGCGTCGACAGCTTCTGCTGGTCGGCATCGACGCGCAAGGTGGCGACGTCGGGCAGTTCGGTGAGGCGGATCGCGGTCAGCGACGAGTCGGCGCGGGCGAGCGCGAGCAGCTTGTCGCGCGCCGCGTTGAACTCGACCTGGCTGAGCCCGCCTGCGTTCTGCAGCTCCATCGTGAAGCCGTTCGACGAACCAAGACCGCGCACGGCCGGTGGCACCAGCGAATAGACCTGCGCGTCACGGAAGCCGGCAAACGCCTTCGACGCGCGACCGGTAATCGCCTCCGCGGTGTTTTCCTTGCCCTTGCGATCGTCCCACGGCGCGAACGCGATGAAGCCTTGCCCCGTATTCTGGCCGCTCGCACCACCGCCACCACCACCGCTGACGGTGAACATCGTGCGGACGTTGGCCTTCTCGTTGGTGTAGTAATATTGCTCGATCTGCTTCTGCAGCGCGAAGGTGCGGCCTTGTGTGGCGCCGGCGGGAAGCTGGAACTGGACGATGCCCGAGCCCTGGTCCTCGGTCGGCAGGAAGCCCGTCGGCAGCCGCAGGAACAGCACCGCGAGCACCGCGACGATCACCGCATAGACCAGCAGGAACAGCCATTTGCGGTCGATCACCGACTGCACCGCACTGGTGTATTTCTGCGTGCCCTTCTCGAACCCGCTGTTGAACTTGTCGCCCGCGCGCGTGAAGACATGCGCGACCTTGGGGAATTTGCGTTCGCCCCAGCTCTTCTCGTGGTTGCCCTCCGCGTCCTTCTTCTTCTGCTTGAGCAACGTCGCGGTGAGCGCGGGGGGAGAGGATCAGCGCGACCAGCACCGACAGGACCATCGCCGACACCATCGTCAGCGAGAACTGACGGTAGATTACGCCGGTCGAGCCACCGAAGAACGCCATCGGCAGGAACACCGCCGACAGCACGAGCGCGATCGCGACCAAGGCGACGGTGATCTCGTTCATCGACTCGATCGTCGCCTCCCGAGGCGTCATCTCGGGATTTTCCTCCATCAGTCGCTCGACGTTCTCGACCACGACGATCGCGTCATCGACCAGCAGGCCGATCGCGAGCACGAGCCCGAACAGCGTCAACGTGTTGATCGAGAAGCCCGCGAGATAGAATACGCCGAACGTGCCGAGCAGCACGACCGGGACCGCGATCGTCGGGATCAGCGTCGCGCGCCAGCTTTGCAGGAACACGAACATCACGATGACGACGAGGATGACGGCTTCGATCAGCGTCTTCACGACCTCGTCGATCGACAGCTTGATGAAGTCCGTCGTGTCGTTGGCGTAGGCGAATTTCAGCCCGGGCGGGAAGCTCTTGGCGGACTTGGCGACGAACGCCTTGACCAGCTCGGCGGTCTTGAGCGCGTCGGCGCCCGGAGCGAGCAGCACGGCGATACCGGCGCCGGGATGCGCGTTGACGCGGCTGCGCGCGTTATAGTTCTCCGCGCCCAGCTCGATCCGGGCGACGTCGCGCAGCTTGACCACCGCACTGTCGTTGGTCGTCTTCAGGATGATGTTGGCGAACTGCTCGGGCGTCTGGAGGCGCGACTGCGCGGTAACGGTCGCGTTGAGCATCTGCGTGTCGGGCTGGGGTTGCCCGCCGAGCTCGCCGGCCGCGACTTCGGTGTTCTGCGCCTGGATCGCGGTGGTCACGTCGCTCGGGATCAGCTGGTAGCTGGCAAGCTTGTTCGGGTTCAGCCAGATCCGCATCGCGTATTGTGCGCCGAACACGTTGCTGTCGCCGATCCCGGGAATACGCCCGAGCGGGTCTTGCAGGTTCGAGACGAGATAGTCCGAGACGTCCTGGTTGGTCAGCTTGTCGGTCTCGTCATAGACGCCGACGATCAGGAGGTTGTCCGGATTCGATTTGCGGACGACGAGACCCTGCTGCTGGACCTGTTGCGGCAGGCGGGACAGCGTCTGCTGAACCTGGTTCTGGACCTGGACCTGCGCGATATCGGGATCGGTGCCCTTCTCGAACGTCACCGTGATGTTCACCGAGCCGCGCGACGACGAGGACGAGCTGAAATAGATCAGCCCGTCGATGCCGGTCAGCGACTGCTCGACGACCTGCGTGACGCTGTTCTGGATCGTCTGAGCGTTCGCGCCGGGGAAGGACGCGCGGACGGTCACCTGCGGCGGTGCGACGTCGGGGTACTGCGCGATCGGCAGGCTCATGATCGCGCCGATGCCGCCAAGCATCACGATGATCGCGAGCACCCAGGCGAAGATCGGGCGATCGATGAAGACACGGGATAACATAAGGTCTTAGCCGGCCTTTTTCTGGCTGGACTGGCCGCCTGAGGAGTCGTCCTTGGGCGCTTCGATCTTCTGCGCGGTGTTTTCCGGCACCGGCTTCACGCCCTGATTCGGCGCGATCTTCGACAGGCCCTGCGTGATGATCTTGTCGCCGGGGTTGAGCCCGCTGGTGACCACCCAGAACGCGCCCTGCGTGCGGTCCGCCTTGATCTTCTTCTGTACCGCCTTGTTGTTCGAATCGACGACGTAGACCGTGGCATTGCCCTTCGCGTCGCGCGACACGCCCGCCTGCGGCACGAGGAACGCGCGCTGGTTGATCGCCTGCGCGAACTTGGCCTGGACGAACATGCCGGGCAACAGCAGCCCCTGCGGATTGGGGAAGCGCGCGCGCAGCGTCACGGTGCCGGTCTCGGTATTGACCAGCGCTTCGGCGAACTCGACCGTGCCGGTGGCGCCATATTCGCTGCCGTCCTCGAGCGTCAGGCGGACTTCGGCGCGGGTCGCGACGATGCCGTTCTGGCCGAGCGAGCGGCGCAGCGCGAGCAGGTCGCCGGACGACTGCTGGATGTCGACGAACATCGGATCGAGTCGCTGGATCTGCGCGAGCGGATCGGTCTGCGTCGCCGAGACGAGCGCGCCGACGGTGAACAGCGATCGGCCGATGCGCCCGGTGATCGGTGCGGGGACCGTCGTGAACTTGAGGTTGATCTGCGCCGTTTCGAGCGCGGCGCGCGTCTGCGCGACCGAGGCGGTGGCCTGGCGCGAAGTGGCGACCGCGTTGGTGTAATCCTGCTTGCTGATCGCCTCCATCTCGGCGAGCGGCTTGTAGCGCTGTGCGAGGATGGTCTGCGCCTGCTGGTTGGCGCGCGCGCTCTGCAGGTTGGCCTGCGCCTCGTTGGCGGCGGCCCGATAGAGGCGCGGGTCGATCTCGTAGAGCGGCTGGCCCTTCTTGACGAGCGTACCCTCGGTGAAGAACCGCCGGCGGATGATCCCGGTGACCTGAGGGCGGACGTCCGAGCTCTCGAACGCGGTGGTGCGGCCGCTGAGTTCGGTGGTCATCGCGACGCTGGTCGGCTGGACGACGACGTAGCCGACGGTCGGCGTGCCTTGGCCCGGTTGACCGCCGCGGCCTGCCTTGCCCTGGGCCTTGTCGTCGCCGCCGGAGCAGGCCGCGAGCGCCAGTGCTGGCACCAGCAGGATGGCGCACTGCCGCGCAGAAAATCGTGTGGCTATCAAGTTTGGTATCCGCTCGCGATCGGTGGTGGCAGCTGTTGGTCGGCCTAAACCACGAGGATGTACCAGAAGTATGTCAGTTGAAAAGCGGGGGTGAGAAATAGGGAAGAAAGAGTAACCTGTTTGATCGTGAGGGGTGTTTTGTGCGACGTGACGCCCGCCAACGTCCCAAGAATTGTTTCCCCGCGAAGGCGGGGACCCAGACTGGGCTCCCGCCTTCGCGGGAGAACAAGGAGGAGTGCGCTCCTGTAATCCCATGCAGCACCCAGGATGAACATCGTACCACCCCGGCGGAGGCCGGGGCCCAGTTGGGTGACGGTGCTAACGGAGCGCGGTCCGTCGATACTGCGACCTTTCCAGCTGGGCCCCGGCCTCCGCCGGGGTGGTGCTTCTTGTGCGGGTCCTCCAAACTAAATCCTCTGGGATGTGTTCAAGCGTGAATGCCGGAACAAGCCCGGCATGACGGAAGGGTGGGCCGATGGCTTCGATCGACGACGACAAGCAAGCCGCAGCGGTTGCTGCCGTGGCGGAAGTTCAAGACGGGATGCTCGTGGGACTCGGCACCGGATCCACTGCGGCGTTCGCAATCCAGGCGCTCGGCGACCGGGTCGCCGAAGGCCTGCAAATCCACGCCGTCGTCACCTCCGAAGCCTCCGGCAAACTCGCCCGCGAACTCGGCATCGAGATCCTCGACTTCGCCACCATCGCCCAAGTCGACCTAACCATAGACGGCGCAGACGAGATCGACTCGCGCTGTTTCGCCATCAAAGGCGCAGGCGGGGCGATGTTGCGGGAAAAGATCGTCGCCGCAGCCTCGGCACGGATGGTCGTGATCGCCGACGGTTCCAAGCGCGTCGACCGGATCGGCGCCGCCAAGCTGCCGGTCGAGGTGCTACCGTTCGCCATCGCCTATGTAATGCGTGTGCTGACAGACATGGCCGCCGCCCCAAAGATCCGCGACAACTACCGGACGGACCAAGGCAATCTCGTCATCGACTGCCACTTCGCGACCCTCGACGATCCCCGCGCAACCGCCGTCACGCTCGCCGCGATCCCCCGGCATTCTCGGCCACGGGCTATTCCTCGACGAGGTCGATGCCGCATATATTGCAACGAACGACGTCGTTACGCGACTGGAACGGATGGGTGCATCCGACTAAAGGCATCCTATGTTGGCAACCAGATCGGATGCGCGGCGTTCGGTCACCGTCTAGAGCGAGGCTTCTTCCATGACCGATACCGCAACCGCCCCCACCAAGGCGGACCCTATGCTGCACGAGGACGGCTCACCCGAGCGTCTGGCGATCGATACCATCCGCACGCTGTCGATGGACGCGGTGCAGAAGGCCAATTCGGGCCATCCCGGCACCCCCATGGCGCTCGCGCCGGTCGGCTACACGCTCTGGTCGAAGTTTCTGCGCTATGATCCCAAGCACGCTGACTGGCCCAATCGCGACCGTTTCGTTCTGTCGGTCGGCCATGCGTCGATGCTGCTCTATTCGCTGATCCACCTTGCCAAGATCGAAGAGATCGACGCGGACGGCAACAAGACCGGCAAGGAGGCCGTCAGCCTCGCCGATATCGAGCAGTTCCGCCAGCTGTCGTCGAAGACGCCGGGTCACCCCGAATATCGCCACACCACCGGCGTCGAGACCACGACGGGTCCACTCGGTCAGGGTTGCGGCAACTCGGTCGGCATGGCGATCGCCGAGCGCTGGCTCGCGGCGCGCTACAACAAGGACGGCTTCACGCTGTTCGACCATGACGTCTACACTATCTGTGGCGACGGCGACATGATGGAGGGCGTCTCGTCCGAGGCGGCGAGCCTCGCCGGCCACCTGAAGCTCAGCAACCTGTGCTGGATCTACGACAGCAACCACATCTCGATCGAGGGCGCGACCGATCTCGCGTTCGACGAGGATGTCGGCCTGCGCTTCGACGCCTATGGCTGGAACGTCATCCACATCGACGATGCGAACGACACCGCCGCGCTGAGCCGCGCGATCGAGACGTTCAAAGCGACCACCGACAAGCCTACCTTCATCGTCGTGCATTCGGTGATCGGCTACGGCAGCCCCAAGGCGGGCAGCGAGAAGGCGCACGGCGAGCCGCTCGGCGAGGAGAATATCCGCCTCACCAAGCAGGCGTACGGTTGGCCGGAGGACAAGTCGTTCTACGTGCCGGACGGCGTGATCGAGCATTTCAACGGTGCGATCGCCGAGCGTGGCGCGAAGCTGCGTGACGAGTGGGTGGCGCTGACCGACAAGTATCGCGGTGCCTATCCCGAACTGTCCGCCGAGCTCGACCTGCTGCTCAAGGACGAGTTGCCCGAAGGTTGGGATGCTGACATCCCGACCTTCGAGGCGGATGCCAAGGGCGTCGCCAGTCGTGACTCGGGCGGCAAGGTGCTCAACGCGATCGCCGCCAAGGTGCCGTGGCTTATCGGTGGTTCGGCTGATCTCGCGCCGTCGACCAAGACCGATATCAAGGGCCAGCCCTCGTTCGAGGCGGAGAATTACGCCGGCCGGAACTTCCACTTCGGCATCCGCGAACATGGCATGGGCGCGATCGTCAACGGCATGGCGCTGTCGCATCTGCGTTCGTACGGCTCCACCTTCCTGGTGTTCGCGGACTACATGCGCGCACCGGTGCGCCTGTCCGCAATCATGGAAGTCGGCGCGATCTGGGTGTTCACGCATGACTCGATCGGCGTCGGCGAGGACGGCCCGACGCACCAGCCGATCGAACATCTCGCCACGCTGCGCGCGATCCCCGGCCTCGACACGATCCGTCCGAGCGACGCGAACGAAGTCGTCGCGGCGTGGAAGGCGGTCCTCAAGGACGCCAGCACGCCGGCTGCGCTGATCATGTCGCGCCAGGCCCTGCCGACGCTCGACCGGACCAAGTACGCAAGCGCCGATGGGCTCGAGAAGGGCGGCTATGTCCTCGCGGATAGCGACGGCACGCCCGAGGTGATCCTGATCGCGACCGGCAGCGAAGTGTCGCTGGTCGTCGAGGCGCACGAGAAGCTGACCGCGGACGGCGTGAAGAGCCGGGTCGTGTCGATGCCCAGCTGGTATCGTTACGAACTGCAGGACGCCGCGTACAAGGGAAAGCGTGTTGCCACGCGACGTGCGGGCGCGCGTTGCGGTCGAGATGGCCGGGTCGATCGGTTGGGACCGCTATGTCGGGCTCGACGGTGCGACCGTGACGATGTCGACCTTCGGGGCTTCGGCACCGCTCGCCAAGCTGCAGGACAAGTTCGGGTTCACCGTCGACAATGTCGTCAAGGTCGCCCGCCAAGTGATGGAGACCAAGTGATGGGTGCGCTCAACGATCTCGAAGGCTTCGGCCAGGCGGTGTGGCTCGATTTCGTCGATCGGAAGTTCCTGGAGGCCGGTGGTCTCCAGAAGCTGGTCGACGAGGACGGCTTGACCGGCGTCACGTCCAACCCGTCGATCTTTGAAAAGGCGATGGGTCACGGCGATGCGTACGACTCGACGCTCGCCGAGTACGACAAGCAGCATGCCGGCGCGGCGACGATCGACCGCTACGAGCATCTGGCGATCCAGGACATCAAGGCGGCGGCGGAGACGTTGAAGCCGGTCTATGACAAGCTCGACGCGAAGGACGGCTATGTCAGCCTTGAGGTGTCGCCGTACATCTCGGACGATACCGACGCGACGATCGCCGAGGCAAAGAAGCTGTGGGCGGCGGTCGACCGGCCGAACCTGATGATCAAGATCCCGGGGACGCTCGCGGGCGGTCCGGCGATCTCGTCGACGATCGCGAGCGGGATCAACGTCAACGTCACGCTGCTGTTCGCGCTCGACGCATACATTCGCGTCGCCGAGGCGTATGCTGCGGGTCTGGAAGAGCGCGTCAAGCAGGGGCAGCCGATCGACAAGATCGCCAGCGTCGCGAGCTTCTTCGTCAGCCGTATCGATTCGTCGATCGACAAGGAGATCGATGCACGCCTGGAGAAGGGCGATGCCGAGGCCGAGGCGCTGAAGGCGGTCCGTGGCAAGGTCGCGATCGCCAACGCGAAGATGGCGTATCAATGGTATCTCGACTTCCTGAAGTCGGACCGCTGGCAGGCTCTCGCCGCCAGGGGCGCGCAGCCGCAGCGCCTACTGTGGGCGTCGACCGGCGTGAAGGACCCGAGCTATCCCGACACGCTCTACATCGACACGCTGATCGGCAAGGACACCGTCAACACGATGCCGCCGAAGACGATGGACGCGTTCCGCGACCACGGCACCGCGGCAGAGACGATTACGCAGGACGTCGAGGGCGCGAAGCATACGCTCGCCGAAGCCGAGCGCTTGGGTCTCGACCTCAATGGCGTGACCGGTAAGCTGGTCGAGGAGGGCGTCGCGTCGTTCGTGAAGGCGTTCGACGATCTACTCGGCTCGATCGCCAAGAAGCAGCCCGCGACGGCGTAACCAACTGCTCCCTCTCCCCTCCGGGGAGAGGGGCTGGGGTGAGGGGCGCCGCGAGCGCTGCCCTCCCCAACTGCCCCTCACCCCAACCCTCTCCCCGGCGGGGGAGAGGGGGTAAGCAAGGATTTTACCATGAAGATCGGACTGATCGGCCTCGGCCGGATGGGCGGCAACATCGCGCGCCGGTTGATGAAGAACGGCCACGAAGTCGTCGCGTTCGACCGCGACGCCGAAGCCGTGAAGAAGCTCGCCGCCGATGGCGCGATCGGGGCGGACTCGCTCGACGACATGCACGCCAAGCTCGACACCCCGGCGATCTGGTGGGTCATGGTCCCGGCCGGCGAGCCGACCGAGAGCACCGTCCAGGCGATCGCCGCGAAGTCGAATTCGGGCGACATCATCATTGATGGCGGCAACAGCTTCTACAAGGACGACGTCCGCCGCGCGAAGGAACTGGCCGAAAAGGGCATCCACTATGTCGACGTCGGCACGTCGGGCGGCGTGTGGGGCCTGGAGCGCGGCTATTGCATGATGATCGGCGGCGACAAGGGAGACGGTCGATTTGCTCGATCCCATCTTCGAGACGCTCGCACCAGGCATGGGGACGATCGTCCGCACGCCGGGCCGCGTCGAAGGCCAGGCCGATCCGCGCGCCGAGAAGGGCTATATCCACGCAGGCCCCTCGGGCGCCGGGCACTTTGTGAAGATGGTCCATAACGGCATCGAGTACGGCCTGATGCAGGCCTATGCGGAGGGCTTCGACATCCTGAAGGGGAAGTCGGGCGAGCATGTCGTCGAGGAAGAGCGCTTCGACATTAACCTGACCGACGTCGCCGAAGTCTGGCGTCGCGGCAGCGTGATCTCGTCGTGGCTGCTCGACCTGTCGGCGATCGCGCTGGCAAAGGACGGCACGCTCGAAGGGTTCAGCGGCAGCGTCGCGGACTCGGGCGAGGGTCAGTGGACGATCGACGCGGCGATGGAGGAGAAGGTGCCCGCCAACGTGCTGAGCGCGGCGTTGTATGCGCGCTATCGCAGCCGCGTCGAGCATACGTTCGGCGACAAGCTGTTGTCGGCGATGCGCTATGGCTTTGGCGGTCATGTCGAGATGCCCCAGTGAGCGGTGGCATGAGCGATATCAAGCTCCTCGTCTCCGATGTCGACGGCACGCTCGTCGACAAGGAGAAGAAGGTCACGCCCGCGACCGTCGACGCGGTCAAGCGGCTGAAGGCGGCGGGCCTCGGCTTCACGATCATCAGCGCGCGGCCGCGCTCGGGGATGATGCCGATCGCGGACCTGCTCGGCATCGACGAGCCGATGGGCGCGTTCAACGGCGGGATCGTGTTCAAGCGCGACGGTACCGTGATCGAGCACCACATGATCGACGTCGATGTCGTGCGCGGCGCGATGGAGATCATCGGTGACGCGCCGGTCGACACGTGGTTCTTCGCAGACGATGTCTGGTACGCCAGTACCGACCAGGGCGGCCATGTCGGCAGCGAGAAGAAAGCCTCCGCGCAGGACCCGGTGATCGTCTCCGACTTCACCGACCTGCTCGCCAAGGCGGACAAGGTGACCTTCGTCAGCGATGACGAGAATCTGTTGCGCGACCTGCATGCGAAGGTCGCCGCGAAGTTCGATACGCAGGCGACGATCGTCCAGTCGCAGACCTATTATCTCGACATCACGCCCGTCGCCGGGAACAAGGGCAGCGGGATCGAGGAACTGGCGGATGCGTTCGGCATCAGCTTGACGCAGACCGCGGCGATCGGCGATCAGGCCAACGATATCGCGATGCTCAAGCGCGCCAAGCTGGCGATCGCGATGGGCAATGCGCCACAGACTGTCCGCGACGTCGCGCACGAGATCACCAGCGCGAACGATGCCGACGGCGTCGCGCACGCGATCGACACCTTCATCCTTACCGGAGTTTCCGCATGAAAGACCTCGTTGCCTTCGACCTCGACGGAACGCTGGCCGAGAGCAAGCAGCCCTTGCAGGCGCCGATGGGCGAGGCGCTGGCGAACCTGCTAGACGTCGCGCATGTCGCGGTGATCTCGGGCGGCGACTGGCCGCAGTTCGAGAAGCAGGTCGCATCGCGCCTGCCCGAGCGCGCGGATCGCACCAAGCTGTGGCTGATGCCGACGACGGGGACCAAGCTGTACCGGTTCGATGGCGAATGGCGCGCGGTGTATGCCGAGCTGTTCGAGGAGGACGAGAAGCAGAAGATCTTGCACGCGTTCGACGAGTCGCTCGAGGCTACCGGGTTCGTGCCGGAGAAGACCTGGGGCGAGCGGATCGAGGATCGGGGCAGCCAGATCACGTTCTCCGCGCTCGGCCAGGAAGCGCCGATCGATGCCAAGCACAGCTGGGATCCCGACTTCGCCAAGCGGAAAGTGATCCAGGCGGACTTGCAGAAGCGCCTGCCGGGGCTGTCGATCAACATGGGCGGCGCGACTTCGATCGACATCACGCGTGAGGGTGTCGACAAGGCGTACGGGCTGAAGAAGCTCAACGAGGCGAGCGGCATCGCGCTCGACAAGATGATGTTCATCGGCGACGCGATCTTCCCGGGCGGGAATGATTATCCGGCGGAGCAGCTCGGGCTCGACGTCGTGAAGGTGAAGAACGTCGACGGCACGCTGGCGGCGATCGCCGGGATCGTCGCGTGTTTGAAGTAAGGGCATGAGCGTCGCCTTCCGTCGCGAGAGTGACGAGGAACATCTCGAACCCAAGTTCGAACAGCCGATCGCGCCGGGGCCTAATCTGGTCACGGCGCGGGGGTTGCGGTTGCTCGGCGAGCGGGTGACCGAGATCGAGGCTGCGGTTGCGGCTGAGACGGACGAGGAGGCGCGCAAGCTGTTGCTGCGCGACCTGCGGTATTGGCACACGCGCCAGACGACCGCCGAACTCGCGCCTTCGTCGGACGAGGACGAGGTCGGCATCGGTTCTCGCGTCCGGGTTCGGATGAACGGGGTTGAGCGGGTTATTTCGATCGTCGGTGGTGACGAGGCGGAGCCCGGCGAGGACCGGCTGGCTTTCTCGGCACCGTTGGCGCGTGCGCTGATGGGCGCGGCGGTTGGCGAGGCGGTCGCGTTCGCGGACAAGCCGGACGCGATCGAGGTTCTGGCGATCGACAAGGATGACGGCTGATGGCTGAAGCGAAATTCGAACGGCATCGTCAGGCGTGGACGCAGGACGAGATCCAGAAGCTGCATACGCTGGCGAAGAAGGGCATGGCGTTGAAGGCGATCGCCAAGGCGCTGACTCGGAGCGAGGAGTCGGTGAAGGTTCGGGCGAAGGAAGACTCGCTGAATATTGCGAAGCTGCGGTAATTTGTGGGTCCTGAGCCCTCTCCCCTCCGGGGAGAGGGTTGGGTGAGGGGCTGTTCCGAGCGGCGCACTGCTTGGCTGCCCCTCACCCCGACCCTCTCCCCCGGAGGGGAGAGGGAACAGAAGGGGGCTAGCGCTCGCTCCGCAATGCTCCACGGCGCCATCGGAGATTGTCACTCTTTCACAAGCCAGCATCTCAGGTGCCGCCACCCCGGCGAAGGCCGGGGCCCAGTTGGAAAGGTCGCTGTGACGAAGGGCGACCTGCGCCACTGCTTGCCCCCAACTGGGCCCCGGCCTTCGCCGGGGTGGGGCGACTTCCATGTGCCACCCGTCTAGGTGGCACAGCAGATCACCACCTATGTGGCACACCCCGAACACGCTACAGCTGCCACCCCTTCTTGTTCTCCCGCGAAGGCGGGAGCCCAGTCTGGGTCCCCGCCTTCGCGGGGAAACACTCTTGACTAGCGGCTCGCGCAACCAAGCCGCACGGAGCGACACTTGTCCGACTACGACGCGATAATCCTTGGTGCAGGCGCCGCCGGCCTCATGTGCGCCGCCGTCGCCGGCCAGCGCGGGCGAAAAATCCTGCTCGTCGATCACGCCGACCAGGCGGGTAGGAAAATCCTGATCTCCGGCGGTGGACGGTGCAACTTCACCAACGTCCACACCGCCGCCGACCGCTACATCTCCGCCAATCCGCATTTCGCCAAATCCGCGCTCGGCCGCTACACCGCGCAGGATTTCCTCGCGCTGGTCGAATCCTACGGCATCGCGTGGCACGAGAAGACGCTCGGCCAACTCTTTTTGCGACGGCTCCGCGAAGCAGATCGTCGAGATGCTCCTCGACGAATGCGACAAGGGCCGCGTCGACCTGTCGCTCGGCCGCGCGGTCACCGGAGTCGACCACGCAGACGGCCGCTACCGCGTATCGCTAGACGGCCGCACCGTCACCGCGCCCGCGCTGGTCATCGCTACCGGCGGCCCATCGATCCCGAAGATGGGCGCGACCGGGTTCGCCTATGATCTCGCGCGGCAGTTCGGCCTGAAGGTCGTCGAGCCACGCCCCGCACTCGTGCCGCTGACCCTGGGCGGGGACGAGATCCTGTTCCGCGAACTGTCCGGAGTTGCCGCCGAAGTCGTCGCCACTGCCGGCAAGACCGCATTCCGTGAGGCCGCGCTGTTCACGCATCGCGGCCTGTCCGGCCCGGCGATCCTGCAAGTGTCGTCCTATTGGCGCAACGGCCAGCCCGTCGGGATCGATTTCCTCCCCGATCGCGAGTCCGGCTGGCTCCCCGCCGCCAAGCGTACCACGCCGCGCGCGACTCTCCGAAAACTGCTCGGCAGCACGCTTCCGGACCGACTCGCGGAGACTTTGAGCGAGCGATTGGGCATGACGAGCGAGATTTCCACGCTCACCGACCGCAAGCTCCAGGACGCCGAACGCGCGCTAAGCCATTGGCAATTCACGCCAAACGGCTCCGAGGGCTACGCCAAGGCCGAGGTCACCGCGGGCGGAATCAGCACCGCGGAACTGTCATCGCAAACAATGCAAGCCAAACGCGTACCAATGCTGTATGCAGTCGGCGAAGCGGTCGATGTCACAGGGTGGCTCGGCGGCTACAACTTCCAATGGGCATGGGCGAGCGGGTGGGCCGCGGGTCAAGTCCTGTAGGGACCACCACGCCAGTGCCTTGCCGTTGCGTAAGCCGGCCACCAATTAGGACGTACATGCCTTTTACAAATATTCCGTCGCTTCTTTCCGAGGCGCTCGAAGCGCGCGGCTATACCGCGCTCACCCCCCGTCCAGGCTCATGTGATCGAGGACAATGCGATCGGTCGCGATCTCGTCGTGTCGGCGCAGACCGGCTCGGGCAAGACCGTCGCGTTCGGCTTGGCGATGGCCGGCGAACTGCTCGGTGACGCGGGCGAGGACGGCGTCCAGCGCCTACCCGCGCCGCACAAGCCGCTCGTCCTCTGCATCGCGCCGACTCGTGAGCTCGCGCTTCAGGTCAGCCGTGAGCTGATGTGGCTCTATGCCAAGGCGGGTGCGCGCATCTCGACCTGCGTCGGCGGGATGGACGCCTCGAAGGAGCGTCGTTCGCTTGCCCACGGCGCACATATCGTCGTTGGTACGCCTGGCCGTCTGCGCGATCACCTCGAGCGTGGCGCGCTCGACCTGTCGGCCCTCAAGGTCGCGGTGCTCGACGAGGCCGACGAGATGCTCGACATGGGTTTCCGCGAAGATCTCGAGCAGATCCTCGACGCGTCGCCCGAAGCGCGCCGTACGCTGCTGTTCTCGGCGACGATGCCGCGGCCGATCGTCGCACTCGCCAAGCGCTACCAGAAGGATGCGCTGCGGATTTCGACCGTCGGCGAGGATCGCGGTCATGGCGACATCTCGTACCAGGCCGTCACGGTCTCGCCGTCCGAGATCGAGCATGCGGTGATCAACCTGCTGCGCTTCCACGAGGCGGAGACGGCGATGCTGTTCTGCGCGACTCGTGACAACGTGCGCCATCTGCATGCGAGCTTGGTCGAGCGTGGCTTCGCTGCCGTCGCCCTGTCCGGCGAGCATTCGCAGAACGAGCGTAACGCGGCGCTTCAGGCTCTGCGTGACCGTCGTGCGCGCGTCTGCGTCGCCACCGACGTCGCTGCACGCGGTATCGATCTGCCGACGCTGTCGCTGGTCGTTCACGTCGAGCTGCCGCGCGATGCCGAGACGCTCCAGCATCGCTCGGGTCGTACCGGTCGTGCGGGCAAGAAGGGCACCGCCGTCCTGATCGTGCCGTTCCCGCGTCGCCGTCGCGTTGAGATGATGCTCCGTGGTGCGAAGATCAACGCGGAGTGGGTCAATGCCCCGACCGCGGAGGACATCCGCAAGAACGACCATGAGCGCCTGATCGGCATGCTGTTGCAGCCGGTCGAGGTCGAGGAGGAGGATCGCGCACTCGCCGTCCGCCTGATGGCCGAGAAGACGCCGGAGGATATCGCCGCCGCGCTGGTGCACATGCACCGCGCGACGATGCCGCAAGCCGAGGACCTGATTGACCAGAGCAAGCAGCCGACTCAGGACGAGCGTTCGCAGGGTCCGCGCGCGGGCTTCGAGGACACCGTCTGGTTCCGGATGGACATCGGTCGTCGCCAGAACGCCGATCCGCGCTGGATCCTGCCGCTGATCTGCCGTCGTGGGCACATCACCAAGTCGGAGATCGGGGCTATTCGCATTGGGCCGAACGAGACGGCGTTCGAGATTCCCCGCGCTGTGGCGTCGCGCTTCTCGGCGGCGATCCAGCGTACGGCGCAGGCTGGCGAGGAAGAGAGCGGCGTGGCGATCGAGGCGATGCAGGGTGCGCCCGAGAGCGGCGCTCGGCATGACGGCGGCGGCGGTGGTCGCAGCAATGCGAGCGGTCCACGCTCGACGTTGCACCGTGCGGCCCCGCGTGGTGGTCCGGCTCCTGCGCGGAAGCCCCCGTACCGCGGCAACCGCGAGCGCAGCTGAGCTAACGCGATCCTCCCCCGCAAGGGGGAGGTGTCGCCGAAGGTGACGGAGGGGGAGGATACGCGACAGATGTGGTGGATGCCTCCCCCTCCGTCAGGCTACGCCTGCCACCTCCCCCTGGCGGGGGGGATTGTGAATGACTGAAACCCCGACCCTCCGCATCCTCGTCGACGCTGACGCGTGCCCCGTCAAAGACGAGATCTACAAGGTAGCATGGCGCCACGAAGTCCCCGTGACGATCGTCGCCAACAGCCATTTCCGCATCCCGGTCCACCCGCTGATCTCGCGCGTCGTCGTCAGCGACGGGTTCGACGCCGCCGACGACTGGATCGCTGAGCAGGCCGATGCGAAGTCGGTCGTGATCACCGCCGACATCCTCCTCGCCGATCGCTGCGTGAAGGCCGGCGCGACCGTGCTCGCCAACACCGGCAAGCCGTTCACCACCAGCTCGATCGGCGGCGCCATCGCCACGCGTGCGATCATGGCCGACCTGCGCGCGGGCGGCGATATCATCGGCGGCCCCGCACCGTTCTCGAAAGCCGACCGGTCGAGCTTCCTCTCCGCACTCGATGCCGCGCTGGTCCGGCTGAAGCGCCGCTAGCCGGAGCGTAGACAGGGCGGCTGGCCCGTCGCTACACTCCCGCCACCGATCATGCGGCAGGGGAGAGACCAATGCAGTGGAAGATGTTGGCGGCGGCGGCGGCGGCGGCGGTTGTAGTTTCGGCCGGGGCGCCTGTCCTCGCACAGGTGGCACCCGCCGGGATATCCGACCGGTACATGGCGTGCCAGGCACGGGCTCGCGGCAACACGGTGCAGGGCGGTATCTGCGCGCAGACCGAAATGGCGTCGCAGGACGCGCGGCTGAACAAGGCCTATCAGCAGGTCATGCGGCAACTCGCGAGCCGACCTGCCCAACGTATCGCGCTGCGCGACGAACAGCGATCCTGGCTCAAGGCGCGCGACTATGAGTGCAAGATCGATGGAGAAACGATCGACACCGCCTGCCTCGTTACGAAAACCGCAACCCGCGCGAGCGAACTGGAACGTAAGATCCGCTTCTAACGGCATTCCGCGGGGGGCAGGGCTGCGAGCGCGCGCGGGCGGATCGAGCCCGGTCCGCTATCTTATCAGCCGTCGTTGCCAACAAGCGACCCAACCAAAAGGCTGCCCCCCAAGCGGTAACATCAGGTCCGAACGAAAATAGTGGCCGGCCAGACACACCTGTGGGCTTCCGGCAAACTGGCTAACCGTTCGCGCCAGCAGCCACGACTAGGGTGTGCGTAAGATGCTCAAACGCAAAGGATGCCAGCGGTAAGCTGAACTGATTGACCCATTTTGGGGCCATTGTAAGATACCGAGTTTGCTAGAAAAAGTTTCGCCGCGTACAAGTGTCTTGGAAGCGGGGGAGCAATGACAGCAGCTGGCATGGGGCGCATCCCCTTCGACGGCTCGCGCCTTCCTCGCTCAGGCCGGATCGAAACGCTTGATATGCTGCGCGGGTTCGCCGCGTTGCTCGTTTTGTTTCAGCACCTCGCCGAGACCATCATAGCGACGCACGCGCTTCCCCTTCCGATCGAACAGGCCGGCGTGCTGCTGTTCGACGGCATCTTTCACTTCGGGCGGTTTGGCGTCGCGCTGTTCTTTCTGATCAGCGGGTTCGTCATCCCGTTCAGTTTTCGCACCGATCGTCCGGTCCGCGGATTCGCGATCAGCCGCGCATTTCGCCTGTATCCCGCCTATTGGCTGTCGCTGGGCGTCGCGCTGCTGGTGCTGCATGGGACAGGCGCGCCGGCCCCTGCGCCGGTGACGATCGTGGCCAATGTAGCCATGCTCCAGCATTATGTCGGTCAGCCCGATATCGTCGTCGCCTATTGGACGCTTGCAACGGAGCTGGCGTTCTACGTGCTGGCGGCCTGCCTCGTTGCCTGGGGCGTGCTGCGTGCGCCGTTCGTCTTGGCCGGAGGAGTCGTTGCGCTGTTCGGTGCAGCGCTGTTGCTCGCACTGGCATCGCATCTGGTCGATAAGCGGCTGCCCGCCGACCTGCCGCTGAACTTGGGGCTGATGTTGCTGGGAACGATGCTGCGACTGGCGATGCTCGAGCGTAATGCGATCGCGGTGCGTCTGGCGGGGATTCTCTGCGGGCTTTTCCTAGCGATCGTGCCGGTCGTCCAGTTCATGACGGTCCCGCCGGTCGGCGCCCCAGGTTTCAATCTAGCACCGACTTTAGGCTATATTGGTGCGCTGCTGCTGTTCGTGGGGGTCGTCGGCGCTGGCTCGGATACCGGCCGCGAGGTCGACGGCCGTTCGGTTTGCCGGCGTGTGGCAATGTGGTTCGGGACCATCTCCTATTCCGTCTACCTGTTCCACGGGCCGGTGATCCTGGCGTGCGGGACGATCCTGATCGCGGGCGATCCGGGGTCTGCATTACGCTACGTCGCGGTCGTGCTGAGCGCGACGATACTCATTGCGGCAGTCGTCTATCATGCCGTCGAAGAGCCGATGGTGCGACTAGGCCACCGCATGATCCGACGGCCCGTGGCAGCGCAAGCGCCGGGTATGGCAGAGGCTATCCTGGCGATCCCCACGGCCGGCCCGATCTTCGTCGAGACGGAGCTCCGCTAGCAGGTCTCGAAAAGCCGCTGCACGACGATCCACAGAAACCGATTGTTTGAACCGAGAGATCAACGCCTAGATCGCGCATACGACCTAAAGCGAGGTTGTGCGGTCCAGCGCGCGGCAGTCGACCAGTGCACGCCTGCCGACATCACAGCGACGGGGCTTCTGGCTAATCTCGAAATGAAGTTTGGTGCACCCGACTGGATTCGAACCAGTGGCCTCTGCCTTCGGAGGGCAGCGCTCTATCCAGCTGAGCTACGGGTGCCGGACGGTCCGCCTAGCAAAGCAAACCGGGGTGCGCCAGACGTTTTCGCGATCAGGCCTCGCCGGTTGCCGGATCGGGGGCCGTCTGGGGAGCGGAGCCGGCAAGCGCTCGGCTCTTGGGCGGCGGGGTCTTGGGTTTGTAGGCGCACAGATCGCTGACAATGCAGCGCCAGCATTCGGGCGTTCGCGCCTTGCAGACGTAGCGGCCGTGCAGGATCAGCCAGTGATGCGCATGCAGACGGAACGGTTGCGGGGTGGCCTTGTCGAGCTTCAGTTCGACCGCGAGCGGGGTCTTGCCGCGAGCGAGGCCGGTGCGGTTGCCGACGCGGAAGATGTGCGTGTCGACGGCGAACGTCTCCGCGCCGAACGCGACGTTGAGGACGACGTTGGCGGTCTTCCGGCCGACGCCGGGGAGGCGCTCGAGTGCGGCGCGATCGTTAGGGACTTCGCCGCCATAGTCGTCGATCAGCATCTGCGAGAGCGCGATGACGTTCTTCGCCTTGGTGTTGTAGAGGCCGATCGTCTTGATGTGGCGCTTCAGTTCGTCGAGCCCGAGCGCGACCATCTTCTCGGGCGTGTCGACCTCGCGGAACAGCGCGCGCGTCGCCTTGTTGACGCCGACGTCCGTCGCCTGCGCCGACAACGCGACCGCGACGACCAGCGTGTACGGATTGACGAATTCCAGCTCGGTCTCGGGGTGCGGATCGGCTTCCGCCAGACGCGCGTAGAACTCGATGACGTCGGCCTTCTTCACGCCCTTACAGCCCGAGCACGTCGCCCATCCGGTAGCGTCCGGCGGGCTGCCCCGCGAGCCAGATCGCCGCCCGCACCGCACCACGCGCGAAGATCGAGCGATCGTCGCCGCGATGGTTCAGCTCGATCCGCTCGCCTTCGCCCGCGAAGATTACGCTGTGGTCGCCGATGACCGAGCCGCCGCGCAGTGACGCAAAACCGATCGTGCCTTCGGTGCGCGCGCCGACGAGCCCGGCGCGGCTGTCGACGCGGAGTTCGGCGAGCGTCGTGCCGCGGCCCCTTCGCAGCTGCGTCGCCGAGCAGGAGCGCGGTGCCTGACGGCGCGTCGACCTTGTGCTTGTGGTGCATCTCGACGATCTCGACGTCCCAGTCGGACCCGAGACGCGCGGCGGCTTCGCGGACGAGAATACCGAGCAGCGTGACGCCGAGTGAGGTGTTACCGGTCTGCAGGATCGCGATGTCCTTCGCCGCGTCGTCGATCATCGACTGGTGCTGCGGCGACAGGCCGGTCGTACCGATGACGATAGCGGTACCAGCGGCACGCGCGGCGGCGAGATGCGCCTCGACTGCGGAGGGCGTCGAGAAATCGACCAGCACGTCGGCGGTCCGGGCGAGCGGGTTCGGGTCTTCGCGCGCGTCGACGCCGCCGGCGAGCGATGCGCCGGCCGCTTCGATCGCCTCGACGATCGCGCGGCCCATGCGTCCTGCGCTACCATAGATGCCGATCGAGGTCGTCGTGATGGCGGATGAGGCGGGTTGGGGCGCGAGCGTTTGCATGCGCGGCGCTTTGCACCAACCCGGCCTTCGGAAACAGGGGCGAACGGCAGGCCGAGGCATTTCTTCGCGGAATTGGCGCAGGCGGTCGGCGGCTCAAGCCTTTTCGACGAGCGTCCGGACCAGGTCGAGATCGACGGGCTTGTCGACGTCGACCGCGGCCAGGCCGAACGGGCTGGCGATGGCGGCTGCGTCGAGGCCGGCGAGGCGACCGAGATGCGCGATCGCCGCGACCAGCGTCAGGCGACCCGACAGATACCGGAGCAGCGTGCCGATCCCGAGCCGCCGAACGATCCGCCATGGTCGCTTGCGGTCCGCCTCGACCTGCGCCCAGAGATCGAGTGCGGCGACCGAGCGTGGGGTGGCGAAGTAGAACAGGTTGCACCCCGACCACGCCCCGTCGGCAAAGCGCAGATAGGTACGCCGCGTGCCCGGTGCGGCAGCCTCGATGACGTCCTGCCGTGCCAGGAGCGCGCCGGCATCGGCCTGTGCGGGGACGTCGGCGAGGAAACGCGTGACCCATTCGGGCTGCAACAGCGCGTGATCGGCGGTCGTTACCAGAAGGGGCGCGCCGAGCGCTTCGATGCCGTCGTGAACGCTGCGGCTGGGACCGGATGCGGCGTCGAGTACGGCTAGGCCGAGCGCGGTGGCGGCGGCACGGACCGAATCGTCGGATACCGATACGGCGATGGTGCTCGCGCCGGCTTCCCGCAACGCCTGCGCTACGCGGGCCAGCAACGTCTCGCCTTCGAGCACGATCAACGCCTTGTGCGACACGCCCGCATAGGCCGCGACCGGATCGACGCCGCCGCGCGAGCCGGCGAGGATCAGCGCGTTGAAGCCTCGCACCTCCGCGCTCATACCGTCTTCGGCCCGGTTTGCGCACGCGCCCGCCAGACCCGCCAGAACACGCCGGGGGCGGCGAGGATCGGATGCTTTTCGCGCCACGGGGTCAGCGGCACCGCGACGCCGGTATGCCGCTCGACCTTCCACACGCCGTAGCGGGCGGCCCCTTCGAACGTGAACGCCGCCCGCACCAATCGTGCGACGTTGAGCGGCTTGCCCGCACGACGGCGACGGCCCCACGCGCGCAGCAACGCGTTTCGACGCGCTAGCGACAGGTCGGGCTTCAGCATGCCGGCCTCGTCGCGATAGGCGATCCCGTCCGCGGTCCAGGCGAGCGGCAGGAGTTCGGCGTAGCGACCCGGATCGAAACCGAGGATCTGGCCCTCGCGACCCTTGCGCTCGACGCGGAGCTCGGCGGCATAGGTCTGGCGGAACAGCGCCCGCCAATAATCGTCGGCGGTACCCGACTCCGGCCCGAGCGCGGCGGCAAAGCGGGCGGCGGACTTCGCCGCATCACCGATCGCCATGGCTACCCGGTTCGCGGTTGCCGGATCGCGGACCCAGACAAGCGCGCAGGGCTGGACGAAACGCGTCCAGATCGTCGTGTCGAGCGTCTGCGCGGCGGCGGCCTTCGCGAACGTCGCCAGCCGCATCGTCGCGATCTTCGCGCGCAACGTCTCGCCGTGCAGGTCGAACTCGCGGTAGCTCACGGTCGGCCACAGGCCACGCTCGGGCGGGCCGGCGGTCAGCACGTAGAAGTCCAGCACGCCCTCGGTCTCGCCAGTGCGCAGGTTGGAACCGTAGAACAGCACCGCCGCGGTCTCGGGCGCATCCCCTGCGAGTATCGCCGCGACGTCACGGACGGCGGCGATGGTCGGGACGTGCAACTGGCGGCGGACGACGTCGCCGAGCGTGATCACGGGACGACGAAACGCAGCGCGCGTGCCTCGCGGATGGTCAGGTCGCCGCCTGGATAGACTTCGCCGTCGAGGATGAAGCCCGAGTCCATCGACAGGTCGAAGCTCGGCGAATCGATCCGGTGATACCCTGCACGATCGAGCCACGCGGCCGGCGAACCGGCGACGATCAGCGGCGTCGCGGCGGCAAGCCAGCGCGGCGGCGCGTCGACCAGCAAGGTCTTCAGTCCGGCACGCGGCACGCCGAACGGGCGAATGCCGATCGGCATCCGCTTCAGCGTCGAGGCGAGAAGGATATAGCGGGCGCGATCGCTGTCCGTATTCCTGCCGGCGGCATGAACGCCTTCGTCGCCGCGCGACTCGAACCGGATCCGCATCCGGTTGCCGGCGCGCCACGAACTGTTCGCCCCCCGAACAGGGTCTGGAGGATCGCCCAGCACAGCGCGAGACCGACCGCGACGCCGTTGAAGGCGCCTGCGCGGTGGGTGCGCTGCGCCAGCGCGGTCGCGTCGACGAACGCGCCTGCGCCCAGCAGGAAGCCGTGCAGCCGCGCACCGGTATCCTTGCGGATGACCTCGATCGGGCTGCGGATCTTGACGTTGCCCGCGCGTGCGGCGGTCAGCGCCTGGTCGAGCGTCCAGTCGTCGGGGATCCCGAGATCCAGTGCGAGCGCGTTGGTCTTACCCGACGGCACGATCGCCACGCGCGGCGCAGCACCGGTCCAGACTCGCGCGGCAGCGGTCATCACGTCGCGGATGGTGCCGTCGCCGCCGTCGATCACCAGCAACTCGATGCCGTGGCGCGCGAAATCGGTCAGCACTTCGGCGAGTTCGGCCTGCGTGCGCGGCGTCACGGCCAGCACGGTCCCGGACAGGAACGGCTTGGTCGCCTCGACGCTGCTGCGGTTGCGGTGGCTTTTCGGGTTGCAGATGATGCCGGTACGGATCTTAGCCGCCGCGTCGCGCGGGCTCACGCCGTACCGCTCGGATGCCGACGGATCGAACATGCCTTCGGGCAGCCACGCCGGCGGCGCCGGTGGCGAAAGAGGGTGCCCGCCAAAGGCATGGAAGTTCGAAACAGCATCGGCCACGATATAAGATACCCGTCGCGGTACATAACCGCTACAAATTTGTGTCAGGAAGATTTCCGTTCCGCTGCAACCAGCGGATTTGGGATCACCGGCGATACCGCATTTTCATACGCACGACGGTCCCGGATGGGGCCAAGGCCGTGCGCGCCGCATCGAAAGACGGCAACCCGATCGAGGTCGGCGCATCGTTGGAAAAGCCGAATCCCTCTTTCGGCGCGAACAGCGTCCGGTTGAAATCATGGTCGCTATTCTCGTCATGATATTGCGCGACCGCATAGTGGCCGGGCTTCAGCCAGAAGCACGCGCGCGGGCTGCTTGCCGCCACACGCGCCCGCACCAGCTTGCCGCCCTTCGCCAAAAACCGTTTCTTGTCATCGGGATAGACGGTGAACGCAACCTCGCCGACGGCGTTGTGCATCGCCGTCGCCTCGACGATCAGCTTGGCGTTGCCGCCGCCGGGCGTACCTTCGCACGCCTCGGCAGCCTGCGCCGAGACGGGCATCAGCAGCGCCGCCGCGCCCAGGCCCAAGGAAACCACAGTCTTCATACTGAGGCTTAAGCGCGGAAAAGATGGCCGGAGCGCGGCGCACAGATGACATTTGCGACGCGAACGGGGCGTTCGTCGTTCGCGCGCTACGCTCCGTCGATCGCCTGCGGCCCGGAGGGCGTACGCGTCATCCGCGCGGCGGCGAATCCGAGCAGGATCGCCACTGCGACCGAACCGACCGCGACCGCGGCGGCGACTCCGGTCGAATCATAGGTCGGCATCAACGCGAACGCGGTGACGAACAGCAAGAGCACCCCGACCGCGCAGAATCGCGAACACCGTGCCGGCGCGGTGCAGCGCGGTCATCACCGTGTCGAGGCTGACGGTGGCGAGGTCGAAGCACCCGGCCGCGGCGAGCCACAACAGCACCGGATACGCGCCGACGAACGACTTGCCACCAACGACCTTCAGGATCGGTTCGCCGACCAGCGCGACGATGGCGAGGATGACGAGCGCAGCCGCCGTGCTGGCCAGCATCGTCCGGATCAGGATGCGGCGCAGGCGCGACGGCTCGGCAGTCCGCACCGCGCGGACGATCTCGGGGAAGGCGGCGCGCGACAGCATCTGCGACAGTTTCGCCAGTGCCTGCGCCAGTTGCGTCGCCAGCCGGAACGCACCCGCCGCCGCCGGGCCGATCGACGCACCGACCAGCAGCAGCGGGATTTGCTTGCTCGACAGGCCCAGGGTCGCGCTGGCGTTGGTGCTGAGCGAGAAGCGGACGATGCCGGGATTTTCATCGCGTACCTGCTGCCAGCTGCCCCGGCCGCTCGCGAGCAGGCGTAGATCGCCGCTTTTCGCGACCATGATCCAATAGGTCGCGGCAGTGACGATCTCGGCGACCGCCCAGGCGAGCATGAAGCCACGGATCGTCGGTTCGAAGAGCATCGCCGCGCCCGCGCCGACGAAGCGCATGATCGGCGTCATGCTGTCCGCCACTGCCGACAACGAGAATTTGTCGCGTAGTCGCAGGATGCCGAGCGGGGTCGAGCGGATCGTGATCAGCTGCACCACCGCGAACATCAGCGTGTCGCGCATCAGGTCGGGTGGGATGCCGAACCCGTCGCTCCACGCGAACAGGATCGCCACGGTCAGCGCGGCCCCGACCAGTGCGCTGCACATGTCGAGGATCGCCGACAACCGGAGCAGCCGCGCGAGCCTGGTTGTGTCGCCGTGCTGGATCGGCTCGACGCCGTATTGGACGATGATCTGCCACGTCTGGAACCCGACAAAGGTCGCCAGCGCCTGGGCGGCCCCCGAGATCAGCGCGAACCGGCCGAAATCGACCACCCCCAGCGTGCGCGTCGCAAAGCCGAGATAGAACAGCGACAGGATCGCCAGCACGCTGCGACTGGCGAGCAGCCAGCCAAGGTTGCGCGCCGCCGCCCGGAAAATCCCGGTCGAGCCGGTGGTAACCGGAATGGGCGCGGGGTCCTGAACCATCTGCGACCGGCCCCTAGAGCGCGATGGCGAGGGCGGCAAGATGTCCGGCGGTACTAGGGTGCCTCAGAGGTGACAAAGCGGCGGTCGGCTCCTAGACCGCGCGATCGGGCGGCGGTGCTGCCGTCATGCGAGGGATCGTTCGTCATCTGCGGAATTGCCGGCCTTTACGCACGAGGTGGCGGTGTCGTCTCGCCCCGCCTCGTCACGGCGCAGTGCGACACGATCCTGCACCGCGGACCCGACGACCAGGGCGTCATGACCGATGGCGATTTCGGCTTCGGGATGCGCCGGCTGAGCATCATCGACATCGAAGGCGGGCACCAGCCGTTCCATTCGCCCGACCACCGCTATGCGCTCGTCTTCAACGGCGAGATCTACAATTTCCGCGAACTGCGGCGCGAGTTGCAAGCGCTCGGCCGCGTGTTCGAGAGCGCGGGCGATACCGAGGTCATCCTCGCCGGCTACGAACGCTGGGGCGACGACGTCTGGGCAAGGCTCGACGGGATGTTCGCGGTCGCGGTGTGGGATACGCACGCCCGCCGCCTGACGCTGGCGCGCGACCCGATCGGGATCAAGCCGCTCTACTATACCAACCAGGCCGCCGGGTTCGCGTTCGGATCCGAGCTCAAGACGCTGACTCTGCTGCCCGGCATGGCGTTCGACGTCGATCGCCGCGCGCTCCACGATTATTTCAGCTTCGGTCACGTCCGCACCCCGCGCTCGATCTACGCGCAGGTCCGCACCCTGCCGCCGGGCCATGTGATGACGATCGAGGCGAGCGGACCGCCGACGATGCGCGCCTATTGGACGCCCGCTTATCATCCGTCTGAACCCCGGTCCGAGGCGGAGTGGATCCAACGTTTCCGCGACGAATGGCTCGACACGATCGGCAAGCAGATGGTCGCGGACGTCGATGTCGGCGCATTTCTGTCCGGCGGCGTAGACTCCTCCGCGGTAGTCGCGGCGATGGCGCAGGTCTCGGATCGGCCGGTGCGCACCTTCACGATCGGCTTCCCCGACCCGCGCTTCGACGAATCCCCGCATGCCGAGGCGATCGCGCGGCATCTCGGCTGCCACCACGTCACGCGCACGCTGGAGCTCGCGGATGCGCAGGCGATGCTGCTGCCGAGGTCCAGCATAGCTATGACGAGCCGTTCGCCGATCCCTCCGCGGTGCCGACCTGGTACGTCAGCCAGATCGCCGCGCAGGAGGTGAAGGTCGCGCTGTCGGGCGATGGCGGCGACGAGCTGTTCTTCGGCTACAAGCGCCACGCGACCGAGCGCCGAATCGGGGCGCTGCCCGCGCCGTTGCGTCGCTTGGCGCGTGCGCTGGATGCGGTCCCGACCTTACCCTCACGCCATGCGAACGCCGTGCTGCAACGCTGGCGGAAGACCACCGGCAGCGCCGCGCTCCCGAACGGCATCGCGCGGTTCTTCGCCAAGACGCAGATCACGAACGAAGCCTTCCGCCGCGAGATATTTTCGGCCGAGTTCATCGCCGAGGAGGAAGGCGGGATCGCCGCTTTGGTCGCGGAATATTTCCCCGATCCCGACGCGATCTCGACCGACACGCTCGAACAGTTCGGCCTCGCCGACCTCGCGCTCAACCTCCCCGGCGCGATGCTCACCAAGGTCGACCGCGCGAGCATGGCGCATTCATTGGAGGTTCGCGTGCCGATGCTGGGGCAGGGGATGGTCGACCTCGCGCTGTCGATGCCCGCCGACATGAAGCTCAACGGCAAAATCGGCAAATACGTCATCCGCCAGGCAATCGCGCCGTGGCTCCCGGAAGGGATCCTCGATCGCCGCAAACAGGGCTTCCAGATGCCGCTGGCCGCATGGTTCGCCGGCGATTTCGGCGCGTATGCCGAGCAGCTCTGGCGCGACAGCGGCGTCCGCGAGCAAGGCATCTGGCGCGCCGGCGCGGTCGACAAGGTGTTCGCCGATCACCGTGCTGGGAAGCGGGACCATAGCCGGTTCCTGTATGCGCTGGCGATCTACTGCCTGTGGTGGATCGGGCGACCGAAAGCCTTGCGCATCCCCCTTTCCGTTCGTGCTGAGTAGAGACCGAGTAGCTTCGCAGAAGCGCATCGAGGGCTCGTATCGAAGCATGTGTTCCGCGCGCCAACCTGTCCTTCGATACGCCCTCTCGATACGCTGCAAGAGCAGCTACTCGATGGCTACTCAGGACGAACGGAGGGGAGGGAAGTCGGCGTTAGCGGGTATGCGATCCCGCGAAGCCCTCAAGCCAGCCAACTCACCAACACCTCACCCCTGGCCTTGCGAACCATCGCCTGCACCAGCCGCACCAGATGCACCACCAACGAGATCGCGGTCCACGCGGCCACCCCGACGATCCCCCAATCCGGCCGCGTCACCAGCAACCCTGCAAACAAGATCACCATGTTCGGATTGCGCCGCGCGGTGATCAGCCGGAACCAGCTGTCGAACCGCTCCCACACATGGATATGCATCCCGAACCGGACGATGAACGCCCCCTCGATCAGCCGCTGCGCGACATAGCCGAACAGCATCGTCCCGATCACCGCCCAGAACACGCCGTCCTCGAGTGGCCGCCCGTACGGCGCGCACCCCGCCGCCCAGGCCCACCACCAGAACGGTGGGTGCACCAGGTCGACCCCGTGGTCCCACGCATTGCCGAGCTTCGACGAGGTGATCGTGCACCGCGCCAGCTTCCCGTCGACGGTATCGAGCACCATGAAGAACAGACCCGTAGCGAGCCCGGTCCAGAACCAGCCATACCAGAACGCCACCGTCGCAACGATGCACAGCACCGAGCCGAGCGCGGTCACCTGGTTCGGCGTGATCCCGGCGCGCGCGCAGACCCGCGTGATCGCCAGCGCCCATTCCGGCCACAGATACTTGGTCAGCAGGTCGGTGACGCCCTTGTACGCGCCGACATAGCTTGCCCGCTCGATCGCCGGCACCGCCGCAGGGGGTCAGCAATTCCGCGAACGGGCGCTCGCGCTTGCGCAGCGCCTCGTTGAAGATGCCTTCCTCGGCCTCGGCGGCGATTACCGTCAGCCCGGTCACCAGCGGCGCCTCGCCGAGCATCGCCGCAGTCATCCGCGCGCGCTCGTCGGCACCCCGGACATGCGCGAGCACGGGAACACCGGTGCGAGTCACGACGGTACCCGGCCGCGTCTTCAGATACGCGATCCACATCGGGTCGAACGCATAGGCGAGGTTGGCGAGGATCACCGGGCCGGTGTCGCCGTCGCCATCGGCCGGCAACCCTTGCGCGACGCCGATCCGCCGGATCCGCTCGGCATTGGTCATGCCCCAGAGCAGCGTGTCGTTCGCCCGGACGGTCCGGAGCGCTGGCGTAGGGGCTGTCGAATCTACCATGCCGCACCCGTTACCCGATCTGGTCGTGAAAGCGAGAGGGGGAGGGGGCAGGCGAGAGCAAACGCCAACCAGCTACTCCACCCCGGCGGAGGCCGGGGCCCAGTTGGAATGTCCGGAGTAACTGTGCGCAGTCCGTCGTTAGCGACGTCCCCCAACTGGGCCCCGGCCTACGCCGGGGTGGTGGAGGTTTAGCGGGCGGGCGTGGCCTCCAGCAATCGAACGATCTCACCCGCGGCACGCGCCGCGCCACCTTCGACGGCCCCCAGCGACCGCCCGGCAAACTCCGCCTGAACCGCCGCATATTCCGTGTGCCTCAACGCCGAACGATCCACCGCCGCCACGACATCCGCAACGTCCTCGACCACCTCCCCAAAAGCCCACATCGCGTAATTCGGATCGCCCGCCCAAGCGACACCCCCGCATTAAGAAACACGCAAGGCCGCGGCCGCATGAGAAACTCGATCACCTGACTCGACGTATCACCCAGATACACGTCCGCCACGCCGGTATAACTGCCGTCGACCATCGCGAACCCGTCGATGTCGCAGTGCACATGCGGCAAGTCCCCGATCTCGCGCATCAAATCCGCCACCTCGGGCGCGCGCTCGACCAGTCGCTGATGCGGCGCGAAGATCAGATTGTAGCGCCCGTCCGCGACCAGCCGCCGCACCACCTCCGCCCCCCAGCGCCACCACGACGAGCGATGCTGCTGCCAGTGCGGCGTATACAGGACGACCGGCCGCGTATCCGCGAACGGCGGCGCGGCGTGCGTCCGGTGCGTGAAGTCGGCCTTCACATACCCCGTTGCGACGAACCGCTCGGGCGCGAACCCGCGGTCGAGATAGGTCCGCCGCTCCAACTCGCTCGGCACCAACGTCAACGCCGCGGCCCGCCGCCGTGGATCGTCGCGCGCGCTCATCGAACCGACGCCGTGCGACGTCTTCACGAACTTCGCGCGCAGCGGAAACAGCCGCGGCAGCCACAGGCTCGTCTGCTCGGCACACACGACGACCGCCGCACTGCGCAGATACGGGAGCAGCCGCAGCAGCATCGGCATCTTCGCCGGCAGCACCGGATTGCGCCCGGTCCCATCGTCGGCAACCGCGCGAAACCCCGGTGCCCGCCGGATTCGAACGGTAGGGAAGGGCGCCGTCCACCGCGTCAGCAATGTCTCCTGCACCGACGTGCTCACCCAAAGCTCGATCGGCACGTCCGACTTCGCAGCGAGCGCCTCGACGATCGGATACAGATGCGGAATCAGCAGCGTCTCGCCGAGAAACAGGAACGCGACCTTCCGCGTCATGACCCCGAAGCGCCGCCCGCAGGCGCGTCATGGTCATGCTGCCACAGCGCGATGTCTTCCGGCCGGTCGATCTCCTGCCAGCGGACATCGCCTGCGATCCGCACCGCGCGGACGCCGACGGTCTCCGCGACGCGCCGGACGACGGCGTGATGATAGGCGTGGATGCCGTCCTCCTCGCCGATCACTGCGCGCAACGCCTCGGCATAGGCGCCGCCGCCGGTCGACACGATCAGGCCGAGCGATCGCTCTGTGGCCTGATGCCCGACCAGGTGCTTGCCGACCGCGACGACAGCGTCGCCGTCCGCCTCGACCAGCATGTCGTCGAGTCCCGGCGTCGCCAGCGGCTCGATGACCAGCTTCACGCCCGATTCTCCATCGGCAAGCGCCGCGCGCAAGATAGCCGCATCGAACAGCGTGTCGCCGTTCATCAACGCAAACGGCTCTTCGAGAAATCCGCGCGATGCCCACACGCTGCCGATGCTGTTGGCGATCGCCCAGAACGGGTTGAACACGAGTTCGGTGGGTACGCCACCGCCGCGCGCCGCCAGATGCGCCGCGACCTGCTCGATCCGGTAGCCGCCGACGATCACCGCCCCCTCGAACCCGGCCTCCGCCACCGCGTCGAGCTGATGATCGAGGATCGCGCGGCCACCGACCTGCACGAGGCATTTCGGCGTCGTCAGCGTCAACGGCAGCAGTCGCGATCCGTGACCGGCAGCAAGGATGATGGCCTTCATGGGCGCGGACTTACGCACGAAGTGTGGCAGGAAAAAAGCTGCTACGTATCGCGCGATTATGCTGCACTGCAGCGGAACTCGCATGCCCACCCGGCCGTTGCGCTAAAATGCGCATGTTCAGATCGCTCCACATACCCCCCGAATGGGTCTGGCTGGAGAGCGTCGCCGTCGTCTCGGCGGCCGTCCTCGTCGCGCTGGTCGCGCACTGGCTGACGATGCGGATCGGCGGCCACGCCCAGCGTCGCTCGACCGCCAAGACCGACGGCCTCGTCCTCGCCCGCGTCCGCCGCCCGTTGCGCGCGGTTTTCGTCTCGGTCGCCGTCGCGTTCGTATCGCGAATCCTGCCGATGGACAACGACATCAAGGATCTGTGGAAGCAGCTGCTCGGCTTCCTCGTCCCCGGGTTGCTCGGCTGGCTCGCGGTCGCGGCGCTGCGCGCGTTCCAGGACGTCATCGAGATCCGCGCCGACATCTCGGTCGAGGACAACCTCCGCGCCCGCCGCAAGCGCACGCGGGCGGCGATCCTCGGGCGGATAGGCACGTTCTTCATCATCTTCGTCAGCGTCTGCCTGATGCTGCTGAGCGTCCCCGGCATCCGCTCGATCGGCGTCACGCTGATGGCATCGGCGGGTATCGCCGGCCTCGTCGTCGGTGCCGCCGCCCAGCCTGCGTTGAAGAACCTGATCGCCGGCGTGCAGATGGCGTTCACCGAGCCGATCCGGATCGACGACGTGCTGATCGTCGACGGCGAATGGGGGCGGGTCGAGCAGATCAACCTGACGTTCGTGGTCATCAAGATCTGGGACGAACGCCGCCTCGTCGTGCCGGTCTCGAAGTTCCTAGAGCAGAGCTTCCAGAACTGGACGCGTGAGACCAGCCAGTTGATGGGGTCGGTGTTCTGGTATCTCGATCCGTCCGCGGACGTGCCTAGGTTGCGCGAGAAACTGGGCGAGATCGTCACGTCCAATCCGCGTTGGGACAAGCGGTTCTACAATCTCCAGGTTACGGACGTGAAAACGGACTGCATCGAACTACGCGGGCTGATGACCGCGAAGGACGCGGCGATCGCATTCGATCTGCGCTGCGATGTGCGGGAAGCGTTGCTGAAGTATATCCGCGAGGAAATGCCCGAAGCCATCCCACGCAACCGCCTGCTGATGGCGCCCGACCCGGTGGCGCGCCCCTAGATGAATCCTCCCCCGCCAGGGGGAGGTGGCGCCGAAGGCGACGGAGGGGGAGGCACGCGCCACGTACGTTCCGTGTCCTCCCCCCTCCGTCTAGCAAGTGCCAGCCACCTCCCCTGGCGGGGGAGGATTGAATTAGGCCTCGACGTGCTCCGGCACCGCTTCCAGCGCCGTAATAAACAGCTCACACCACCACATCACGTCCTCCTTACGGACGTTGTCGATCAGCTTCTCCCACCGCGCTTTCCGCTCGGCGAGAGGCATCTTTAGCGCCCGGTCGATGGCGTCGGACATCTCCTCGGGGCTGTACGGATTGACCAGCACCGCGTCCTTCAGCTGCGTCGCCGCGCCCGCAAAGTGCGACAGCACCAGCACGCCCGGATCCTCGGGATCCTGCGCCGCGACATATTCCTTCGCGACGAGGTTCATCCCGTCGCGCAACGGCGTCACCAGCCCGACGCGCGCCGCACGGTAGATCCCGGCCAGCACGTCACGCGGGAAACCCTGGTTGACGTAGCGGATCGGCGTCCAGTCGATGTCCGAATACTCGCCGTTGATCCGCCCCGACATCGAATCGAGGTTCGCGCGGATCTCCTGGTACGTATCCACCTTCTCGCGCGAAGGCGGCGCGATCTGGAGCATGTAGACCAGCCCGCGCCGATCAGGGTGCGACCCCAGGAACCGCTCATAGCCAGCAAAACGCTCGGCGAGACCCTTCGAATAATCGAGCCGGTCGACCCCGACGATGAGGCTGCGGCCAGTCGCGGACATGTACATCCGCTCCTTGGCATGCCGCGCGGCGTCGCTGTTCGCCGACTTCTCGAAGTCCGCGGTCTCGATCCCGATCGGCGTCGTGATCGCCTTGATCGTACGATCGCCGACAGTCACCCAGCCATCCTCGCCGACCACGCCGTCGAGCTGGCTCGTCACATAATGCAGGAAACTGTCGAGCCAGTCCTGCGTCTGGAACCCGACCACGTCGTACGCGAACATCGATTCGACCAACGCGCGGTGGCTCGGCAGCGACAGCAGCATCGCCATCGGCGGCCACGGGATGTGGAGGAAGAACCCGATCTTGTTCTCGACGCCAAGCTTGCGCAGTTCCTGCCCGAGCGGGACGTGATGATAATCGTGGACCCACACCAGATCCTCGGGCTCGATCAACGGCAGCACCGTCTCCGCAAACCGCTTGTTCACACGCGCGTAGCCGCTGGAGAAATCGCGCTCGAACTCGGTCAGGTCGATCCGGTAATGGAACAGCGGCCACAGCGTGCGGTTCGCATAGCCGTTATAATATTCGTCGAAATCCTGCTCTTCGAGGTCGATCGTCGCGGTGGTGACGCCCTTACCCTGCTGGAAATTGATGTGCCCGGTGAAGGTCTCGGTGGTCGAACCCGACCAGCCGAACCACACGCCGCCCTTTTCGCGCAGCGCGGCGAGCAACGCGACCGCGAGGCCCCCTGGTTGCCGGAGGGCGCATCGACCGACTGGACGCGGTTCGAGATGACGACGAGGCGGCTCATCGGACGGCACTCCACGGCTTGCTAAGCAGGACCGCGCAGTTGATCAGCCCCACCAGCGAATATGTTTGCGGATAATTACCCCACAGCTCGCCGGTATTCGGATCGATATCCTCCGACAGCAGCCCGGCAGGCGTCCTGCGCGCGACCATCTCGCAGAACAGCGCGCGCGCGTCGGCGGTGCGGCCGGTCGCATGCAGCGCCTCGATCAGCCAGAACGTGCAGACGTTGAACGCGGTGTGCGGCAGGCCGAAATCGTCCTCGGTCGCATAGCGCAGCATGTGGCTACCACGCCGCAGCCCTTCCTCGACAGCCTTCAGCGTCGACTGGAACCGCGGATCGTCGGGTGCGAAAAAGCGCAGGTCGAGCAGCTGGATCAGGCTCGCGTCGAGATCGTCGCCACCGAACGTCGCGGAGATACGCTGCGTATCCTCGCGCCATGCCGATTGCTCGATCGTCGTACGGATCGTGTTGGTGCGCTCTTCCCAGAACGTCCGGCGATCCTCGAGCCCGAGAACCTCCGCCGCGTTCGCCAGCCGGTCGCATGCCGCCCAACACATCGCCGCCGAATAGGTGTGGACGTGCGCCTTGGTGCGCAGCTCCCACAGCCCCGCGTCGGGCTTGTCGTACGTCTCCCACGCGCGGTCGCCGACCAGTTCGAGGCTCTTGAAATCCTCTTCGCTCGACATCCGGAACAGCCGCTTGTCGAAGAACGCCTGGACGTCCGACAGGATGATCTGGCCGTACGCGTCGTGCTGGATCTGCTCGTACGCCTGGTTGCCGACGCGCACCGGGCCCATCCCGCGATAGCCGGGCAGGTCGCTCTCGATCCGCTCGATCAGCGTCGCCTCGCCGCCGACCCCGTAGAGCGGCTGGACATGGCCGCCCTTCGACGCATCGACGATGTTGCGCAGATATTCGAGATACCCTTCGAGCACGTCGAGTGCACCCAGCCGGTTGAGCGCTTGCACGGTATAATAGGCGTCGCGGATCCAGCAGTAGCGATAGTCCCAGTTGCGCTCCGACCCCTCATGCTCGGGGATCGAGGTGGTGAGCGCGGCGACGATCGCACCGGTCTCCTCGTGCTGGCAAAGCTTCAGCGTGATCGCCGCGCGGATGACGACGTCCTGCCACTCGACCGGGGTCGCCAGCCCGCGCACCCAGTGACGCCACTCGTCCTTGGTCCGCGACAGCATCGCCTCGGCCGCCTCGTGTAGCACGCCCGCGAAACTCTCGTCGGGGCCGAGGAACAGGTGCATCTGGCGCTCGAGCCGGAACCAGTTCTCGCCGACGATATGCCCGACCGGCGCATCGGTGGTCAGCCGCAGCGTCTGGTCGTCCATCAGGAAACGGATGTGGTTCGAACCCTGCGTGTGCTCGGTCGGCTTCCCCCAGTTCGTCGCGACCCGCATCCGAACGCGAATGCGCGGCGAGCCGGCCACCGGCTTGACGATCCGGACGAAGCTGGTCGGGCGATAGGTCCGCCCCCTCACGCACGAATCGCGGGCAGAAATCGATGACCTCGACCGCGTTGCCGGCCTCGTCCTCGTGCCGCGTCACCAGGATCGGCGTGTTGCGGATATAGGCCTGCGTCGTCTTCGCACCGCCCTCGAGTTCGATCGCCCAGAACCCGGTCTTTGGCGCATCGCCACCGAGTAGCGCGCAGAACGCCGGGTCGCCGTCGACGCGGGGCACGCAGCCCCAGACGAACGTGCCGGTCTTGTCGATCAGCGCGGAGACCTGGCAATTGCCGATCGGCCAAAGGTTCATGTCGGCTTTTTTGAATAGGTGCGGTCATCGTGTTTCCAATATGGCAGCAATCCAGTCGCGAAGTGCGGCAACGTCGTTCAGGCGGTAGGTGGCGGCGGTAGGCCGTTGCTCGCCGATAAGCACGCCGGCCCCGCCAAGATCGCGCGCGGCCTCGAACCCGTCCTCGTCGGTGACGTCGTCGCCGAAGAAATACGGCACGCTGCCCGCCATCGCCGGCGCGGCGATCAGTTTGCGAAGCGCCGCGCCCTTGTCGCCGGGGGTGCGCAGCTCGACCATCATCTTGCCGCGCTGGAGCGTGAGGCCGTGCGTGGCGGCGAGGTCCTCGGCGAGGCGGACGGCGGCGGGTTCGAAGTCCGGCGCCATCCGGTAATGCAGTCCCGCGCCAAGGCTCTTGGCTTCGTAGACGAGGCCGTTGGCGTTGGCGAAGTCGCGGAACGAGTCGGCGGCGGCTTCGAGTGAGGCGGGGCGTTCGGCGGCGACATGACCGTCGTCCGGCGTACGCGTTTCCGCCCCGTGGCTGCCCGCGACCGCGAACAGGTGCGCGTGGCGTCCGAGCATAGCGTCGAGCTGCGCGATCGAGCGCCCGCTGATGATCGCGACGCGACCGGGAAAGCGCTCGGCGAGCGTATCGAGCGTGTCGAGCAGCATCTGGCTCACCACGACGGCATCCGGCGTTGCGGCAAGATCAACGAGCGTCCCGTCGAAATCGAAGAACAGGCTCACGGCGTCGGGCACGGCAAGGGGCGGCGCGAGGACATCAGTCGCGGGCTGGCGTTCGGCTAGCATCATCCTTGAACCCATAGCGCCACCGCTCCGTTCCGCTGCACTGCAAAATTGGAACGGGTGCGGTTCGATTTTTGGGGGTTGGGCAGGGGGGCTGCGGCTGCGGAACGGCGCCTTCGTGTTCTCCCGCGAACGCGGGAGCCCAGGATCCAGCAGCGCAGCGTTTGCAACTTTGGCCCCCGCCTCCGGCGGGGAACAGGAAGGACGCGGACCCTGATTTCACAATCACATCTTACCACCCCGGCGGAGGCCGGGGCCCAGTTGGGGGGCCGATAATGAAGCACGTTGCGCGCTATTACCTCAGACGTTCCCACTGGGCCCCGGCCTCCGCCGGGGAGGTGCTAAAGGATGCGCATCTCACTCCCTTTCTGGCCAGCAAACCTTGTTTCCCCGCGAAGGCGGGGACCCAGACTGGACTCCCGCCTTCGCGGGACAACAAGGCAGCGGGGAGTGGTCCACGTTAAACAGCGCATCAACGTCCCTTCTGGTTGGCTGCCAGGCAAGTCCGCGGTGCCGGCGCCAGCTGAAGCCCCCTCCAATCCACCCCACCTGCGACACATCGCGACACAAAACCGCTGGACTAGCCTCAGCCGCTTGGTCATGCCTGCCGCCCATGTCCCGCGTCCGCGCCCTCCTCATCGCACCCGTATCCGCGGCCGTCCTGCTAGCCGGCTGCACCGTCGGCCCGGACTACCACCCCAAGGCCGCCGCAGAGCTCGGCGTCCCCGACGCGTACTCGGTCACCCCCCGTCACCAGTCCCGAAGATCTCACCCGCTGGTGGCAGAAGTTCGACGACCCCGTCCTCGGCCAGCTCGTCGAGCAGGCCGCCGCCGCCAATCTCGACATCGCACAGTCCGTCGCCCGCCTCCGCCAGGCTCGCGAAAGCCTGCTCCAGAACCGCGCGTCGCTGCTTCCGACGGTCAACGGCTCGGCCGGCTATCAGCGCAACGAGAACGTCCGCGGCGGCGGACGCTCGTTCACGCTGTCCGACGGCACCGTCATCGATACCGGCGGCGGCGGCGCCAACAGCTTCACGGTAGGCGCCAGCGCCAGCTATCAGGTCGGCGTCTTCGGCGAGATCCGGCGCACCGTCGAGGCGAGCCGCGCCGACTATGCTGCGTCCGGCTACGACTACGCCACCGTGCTCATTTCCGTCGAAAGCGAGGTCGCGCGCAACTACGTTCTAGCCCGCTCGTACCAGCAGCAACTCGCCAACGCCCGCGCCTCGCTCGCGATCCAGGACGACAACCTCGAAATCGCCGGCTTCCGCGTCCAGGCCGGGCTCGTCTCCAGCGTCGACGCCGAACAGGCGCGGGCTCAGCGCGCGCAGACCGCCGCGACGATCCCGAGCCTCGACCAGCAATACGCCGCCGCCGTCGCGCGGATCGGCGTGCTGACCGGCCAGGCACCCGGCGCGCTCCGTCCACTGATGGCGCCCGCGAAGGCGATCCCGACCGGCCCCGCCGCGGTCGGCGTCGGCATCCCCGGCGACACGCTGCGCCAGCGCCCCGACATCCGCTCCGCCGAACGCGCGCTCGCCGCCGCCACCGCGCGGATCGGCGTCGCCAAGGCGCAGCTCTATCCCGCGCTCGCGATCACCGGCAACCTGAACACCAACGCGACCTCGATCGGCAATATCGGCGACGCGATCACCGGCAGCCTGTTCGCCGGCCTGACTCAGGCGATCTTCAACGGCGGCCGTCTGCGCAGCCAGGTCCGCACCAGCGAAGCCGCCGCGGACGGTGCGCTCGCGCTCTACAAATCCACCGTCCTCACCGCGCTGGAGGATGTCGAGAACGCCGTCGTCGCGCTCCAGACCGCGCAGGAACGCGAGCGGCAATTCGCGATCGCGCTCGACGCGTCGAACAATTCCGCGATCCTCAGCCGCAGCCAATACCGCACCGGCCTCACCGATTTCACCACGCTCAACCAGCAGGAAACCGCGCTCCTGTCCGCACGCAACGGCGCGACGCAGGCGCGCGCCGACGCCGCGACCGCGTTGATCGCACTCTATGCCGCACTCGGCGGCGGCTGGGATTCCACCGTGATCCCGCAAGCGCCCATATCCAATCCAGAGGCACGCTGATGGCCGACGCATCGATCGACGACTTCCTCGGCGTGAAGCCGCAGGCCCCCTGGAAACGCTACGTAAAGTGGGTCGTGATCGCGGTCGGCGTGGTCCTGCTGTGCCTCCTGCTCGCCAAGTGCTTCGGCGCGAAGGAGCAGACGCAATATTCGACGCAGGCCGCGCAGCGCGGCAACCTGACCGTCAGCGTCTCGGCAACCGGCAAGCTCGCCCCGACGACGCAGGTCACGGTCGGCTCGCAGTTGTCGGGTCTCGTCACCAAGGTCGTCGTCGACGTCAACGACCGCGTCACCGCGGGCCAGCCGCTCGCGCTGATCGATCCCGAACAGCTCGACGACCAGATCCGCCAGACCAGCGCCCAGCTTGCGGCGAATCAGGCGCAGGTCGCGCAGGCACAGGCCACCGTCGCCGAATCGCGCGCGCAGCTGAACCGCCTCGAAGAGGTCTCGCGCCTCTCGGGTGGTCGCGTGCCGTCGAAGACCGAGCTCCAGACCGGCCGTGCCGACTACGCGCGCGCGGTCGCCGCGCAGAAGGTCGCCGAAGCCAACGTCGTCGCCAGCCGCGCGCTCCTCGCGCAGAACCAGACGCAGCGCGCGCGTGCGATCATCCGCTCGCCGGTGACGGGGGTGGTGCTCGCGCGCCAGATCGATCCCGGCCAGACCGTCGCGTCGTCGTTCAACACCCCGACGCTGTTCGTGATCGCCGAAGACCTCACCAAGATGAAGCTCGAGGTCGCGATCGACGAGGCGGACGTCGGCGAGGTCAAGATCGGCCAGAAGGCCAGCTTCACGGTGGACGCGTTCCCCGGCCAGACTTTCCCCGCGACGATCAGCCGGGTCGATCTCGGTTCGAACCTGACGGTCAGCTCGGCCACCTCGTCGACCTCGACCACCGCGACCTCGACCACCGGGCAGGTCGTCTCGTACGCGGCCGACCTGACGGTGGGTAATCAGTCGCTGACGCTGCGCCCCGGCATGACCGCAACCGCGGACATCGTGACCTCGGACAAGCGCAACGTCCTGCTCGTCCCCAACGCCGCGTTGCGTTTCAAGCCGACCGCGGCGTCCGGCGATGCAGGCGGCGGCATCGCCGGCTCGCTGACCTTCCGTCCGCGCCGTGGCGGCGGTGCGGAGCGCACCGCGACGGTCGCTCGCGGCGCGCAGCAGACGATCTACGTCAAGGGCGCGGACGGCACGCCGCAGCCCGTGCAGATCACCACCGGCGACACCAATGGCACGATGACCGAAGTCCTGTCGGGCAACCTCCAGCCCGGTGCGCAGGTCATCACCGGGCAGTTGGCGAGCGGCGGCGACGACGCCAAGCGCAGCGGCGGCCCACGTCGCTCGGGCGGCGCGAGCAAGGGTGGGGGGCGGTGGCCAGTAACGCGCCGCTCACCGCCGAACCGCTCATCTCCCTGCGCGGCGTCACCAAGACGTACGGGCAGGGCGCGACGATGTTCCAGGCGCTCAAGGGCGTCGACCTCGACATCGCGGCGGGCGATTTCGTCGCGGTGATGGGGCCGTCGGGGTCGGGCAAGTCGACGACGATGAACATTCTCGGGTGTCTGGACGTGCCGAGCGACGGCACCTTCCTGTTCCGCGGCCACCATGTCGAGACGCTCGACCGCGACCAGCGCGCGCTGCTGCGGCGAAAATATCTCGGCTTCGTGTTCCAGGGCTTCAACCTGCTCTCGCGCACCTCCGCTCTGGAGAATGTCGAACTCCCCTTGCTCTACCGCGGCGACGAAAAGCGCGCGCGGCGCGACGCGGCGATGGCCAGCCTCGACACCGTCGGCCTCGCGGATTGGTGGGACCACACCCCGGCGGAACTGTCGGGCGGCCAGCAGCAGCGAGTCGCGATCGCCCGCGCGCTGGTCACCAGCCCCGACGTGCTGCTGGCGGACGAGCCTACCGGCAATCTCGATAGCGAACGCTCGGTCGAGATCATGCAACTCCTCACGCGGCTGAACGCGGAAAAGAACATCACGGTCCTGATGGTCACGCACGAACCCGACATGGCCGCCTTCGCCAGAACGGTGGTCCATTTCAAGGACGGCCTGGTGGAACGCATCGAAAGCCAGCACCGCCAAGGTGAGAGGGGTGGAGTCGTGAGCGGCGCCCGCGAAGCATTCCCCTCCCGCTTGCGGGAGGGGTCAGGGGAGGGCGCGACGTACGTACTGGCGTCCGGTCTGTTTGATCAGCCCCTCCCCCAACCCCCTCCCGCAAGCGGGAGGGGAGCAGCCAGACTGCGCTCTCGACAACGGAGCGACGCGATAATGTTCGGTACAACCCTAGTCCTCGCGCTCCGCTCGATCCGCCGCCACCTCCTGCGGTCGTTCCTCACGATCCTCGGCATCGTCATCGGCGTCGGTGCGGTCGTGACGATGGTGACGCTAGGCAAGGCGACCACCGCCGCGGTGCAGCAGTCGATCTCCGCGCTCGGCACCAACATCCTCCAGGTCCGCCCCGGCCAGGGCTTCGGTCGTGGCGGCGGGGGCCCGCGTCCGCCCGACTTCAAGCCCGAGGACGTCGCCGCGATCGCCAACCAGATCGCCGGCGTCACCGCGGTCGCACCGCAGGCAAGCGCCACCGCCACCGCGATCTACGAAGGCGCCAACTGGTCGACCACGATCAACGGCACCACCGACGCGATTTTCCAGGTCCAGCCATGGCCGCTCGCCTCGGGCCGCCGCTGGACGCCGGTCGAGGAAAGCGCCGGTGCCGCGGTCTGCATCATCGGCAATACCGTGTCGAAAAACCTGTTCCCCGGCGGCGATCCGGTCGGCCACCGTTTCCGTATCGGACCTATCAGCTGCGACGTGATCGGCGTGCTGACCACGCGCGGCCAGGCCGGGTTCGGCGGCGATCAGGACGACACCGTGGTCATGCCGATCAAGGCGGTCCAGCGGCGCTTCACCGGCAACCGCGATATCCGCCTGATGCTGGTCGGCGTCGACGAGCGCTTCTCCACCAGCACGGTGCAGGCCGGGATCACCGACCTGCTCCGCGAACGCCGCACCATCACCGGCGACAAGCCCGACGACTTCAACATCTTCGATACCAAGCAGATCTCGGACACGCTGACCGGCACCACGACCCTGCTCACCGGCATCGTCGCCGCGGTCGCCGGGATCAGCCTGGTGGTCGGCGGGATCGGCATCATGAACATCATGCTGGTGTCGGTGACCGAGCGCACGCGCGAGATCGGCATACGGTTGGCCATCGGCGCAGTCGCGCGCGAGGTGCTGTTGCAGTTCCTCGTCGAGGCGATCGCTTTGTCGTGCCTCGGCGGCGTCATCGGGCTGATCGTCGCGCAGGCGGCGATCGCGATCATCGCGCCGCTGATCAAGGTTCAGTGGCTGTTCGTGCCCGAGATCAACATCTTCGCGTTCGCGATATCCGCGGTGATCGGCGTAGTCTTCGGCTATTTCCCCGCACGGCGCGCGGCGGCGATGAACCCTATCGACGCGTTAAGGCACGAGTGATCGCGGCCTTGGGATCGCGGACCAGCGCTTGCAGCCGGTCGAGATCCTCGGGCGTATCGATGTCGATCAGCTCGGCGGGCGCAGTCACGACATGCCGCCCCGCCTTCACCAGGTCGCGCGCACCCGCATCGCCGTCTAGCGTCAGCAGGAAATCGAACCGATCGCGGCCGAACAGGGCAGGGGGGCTCGGCTTCTCGCCGTCGCTCGACGCGACCACCGCGTCCGCGCTGTCGGCGGCGTCGAGCATCCGGTAGATATGCGCCGCGGTCACGCGCGGCATGTCCGCCAGCGCGATCAGCACTGCCTCCGCGCCCTCGTCCTTCGCGCACTGCACGCCGAGCTTCACCGACTGCGACATGCCCGACGACGGATCGTCGTTATGCACCACCTCGAAATGATGGCTGACGAAGTCGAGCTTGCAGCCGTCGGTGACGACCAGCCGGCGCTTGAACGGAATGTTCTCGAACGCGGTGACGACGTGCATCCCCAGCGGCTTGTTGAGGAACGGCACCTCGAGCTTGTTCGGAATGCCGAACCGCTCCGAGCGCCCGGCCGCGAGGAGGATGAGGAAGACGTTTTCAGCGGCGATCATTGAACGCTCCTATCATCGCCGCCGCGACCGACAGCGCGATTTCCGATGGTCCGATCGCGCCGATGTCGAGCCCGACCGGCGCATCGATCCGGTCGATGTTCTCCGCCGTAACGCCCTCCGGAGGCAAGCCGCTCGCGCCGTGCCGCATGGCTCTTGCGGCTGCCGAGCGCACCGACATAGGCAGCATCGGACGCCAGCGCCGCGATCAGCGCAGGATCGTCGATCTTGATGTCGTGGCTCAGCGTCACGATCGCGGTCGACGGACCGGGACGAAGCGCGGCGATCGCCTCGTCCGGCCAGCGATCGTTGAGCGTCACGCCCGGAAACCGCTCCTCGGTCAGGAAGCGCGCGCGCGGGTCGATCACGACCGTCTCGATCCCGAGTTCGCGGGCCAGCCCCGCCAGCGCTTGCGCGATCTGCACCGCGCCGACGATCAGCAGCCGGCGTGGCGGATCGTAGCGATTGACGAACACCTCGCCCGTCTCCAGCGGCCGCGCGTCGCTATGCCCGGTCGCGAGATCGGTCGTCACCGTCAGCGCATCGCCCTGGTCGCGCGCATCGGCGATCCGGTCGAACAGCTCGGGATCGAACCCTTCGGCGGACACCGGCTGCACCATCACGGCGATCTCGCCGCCGCACGGCAGCCCGACTTCCCACGCCGCCGCGTCCGCCACGCCGTAATTGCGCACCTGGAACGGCGCGCCCGCGATCACCTCTGCCGCGGTGGCGAGGATATCGCTCTCGACGCACCCGCCGGAGACCGATCCCTCGAACCGCCCATCGGCGTGGACGAGCATGTGGCTGCCCTTGGGTCGCGGCGCGGATCCCCAGGTCGAGACGACCGTGGCGATCGCCATCTTCTCGCCCTTCCAGGTCTTCGCAGCAGCGAGCACGCTATCGTTTTCGGCCATGTCTCGTTCTCTTTCTAATCCCTCCCCGCACGCGGGGAAGGGGGACCAGCGCAGCTGGTGGAGGGGGCCAGCCGCAGACGTTACGCTTGGGGTCGCCCCCCTCCACCACGCCAAGGGGCGCGGTCCCCCCTCCCCGTACCGGGGGAGGATCAGACCGCGGGCAACCCTTCGAGCAGCTTGTCGAGCGTCACCGGAAAATTCCGAACCCGCACCCCCGTCGCGTTGTAGATGGCATTCGCCACCGCAGCCCCCGCGCCGGAGATCCCAAGCTCCCCAACGCCCTTCGCCCCCACCGGGTTCGCGGAGTCGTCGATCTCCTCGATGAAATGCACCTCCAGCTGCGGAATATCGGCATTCACCGCGACATGATATTCGGCGAAATCGGGGTTCACGAACGCCCCCGTCCGCGTGTCGACGATGCCCTCCTCGCTCAGCGCATAGGCGATCCCCCACGCCATCCCGCCGGTGATCTGGCTCGTCGCGGTCTTGCGATTGAGCACGCGCCCGACATCGAACACGCCCAGCATCCGCCGCACCCGCGTCTCGCCCGTCACCGCGTTCACCGCGACCTCGACGAAGTGCGCGCCGTGGCTCGCCTGGCTGGTGCGCTTGCTCTCGGCACCCGGCCCGGTCTTGCCCATCGCCACGATCGGTTCGCCGCGCACCAGATCGGCCAGCTTCACCGACCGTCCGCCAGCGCTCACGCACCCGTCGTGCAGGCTGAGATCCTCGGGCGCCGCGTTTATTCGCAAAGCTAGTTCGCCGAGGATATCCTCGCACGCCAGCACCACCGCCGAACACGCGCTGCCAGCACCGAACGACCCGCCCGACCCAGCGCTCGGCGGGAAGTCGGTATCGCCCAGCCGCACGTTCACCTCGGCGACCGGCAACCCGAGCATCTCGCCCGCGGTCTGCGCGAGGATGGTGTACGTCCCCGTGCCGATATCGGTCATGTCGCACTCGACCGTCGCCCGGCCGTCCACCTCCAGCCGCACACGCGCCTGCGCCTCGACCGTGAAGTTACCGCGCAGGCTCGCCGCCATGCCGATCCCCACCAGCCACTCGCCCTCGCGCACCGATCCCGGCGCAGGCACGCTCTCAGGCCAGCCGAACCGCTCGGCGCCTTGCGTATAGCAATCGAGCATCCGCCGCGTGGAGAACGGCTTGCCGCTCACCGGATCGGTCTCGGGCTCGTTGCGCCGCCGCAGCTCGATCGGATTGATCCCGAGCTGCTCGGCCAGTTCGTCCATCGCGCACTCGACCCCGAACGTGCCGACCGCCTCGCCCGGTGCGCGCACCGCGCCACTTGCGGGCAGATCGACACGCACGAGGTCGGTCTTGAACCGCCGCGCGTCGCCCCGGTACAGCGGCAGCGTCCCGAACGGCACCGGCTCGAGAAACTCGCCATCGTCGTTCTGCGCCGACGACGCTCTCATGCCCCATGCCCAGGATCACGCCGTGCTCGTCGGCAGCGATGCGGATGCGCTGCGTCGTGTGCGAACGGTGATGCACCATGTACGCGGTCTGGCGACGGGGGAGGGGCGACCTTGACCGGCCGTCCGACGACCTCCGCCGCGATCGCCGCGAGGATCGCCTCGGGACCAACGCCGGTCTTGCCCCCGAACCCACCGCCGACATACGGCGCCAGCACGCGCACCTTGTCCGCATCGATCTTCAGCGCCTTCGCGATCGTCTTCCGCGCGCCGCCGATCACCTGGTTGCTCGACCGCACGGTGAGCTTGTCGCCGTCCCACCACGCAGTGGTCGCATGCGGCTCCAGCGCTGCGGGGAAGTGCACGGGCGTCGTGTAGGTCCGGTCGAACGTCACCGCCGCGTCGGCCATCACCGCGTCGAGATCGCCGTTGTCGATCGGCGGCAGGAAGCCGATCTTCGGCGCGGTATCGACCGGCTGCGCCTCGACGTCGAACCGATCCTCGCCCGCCTCGGTGCGAACCACGACCAGCGCCGCGGCATCGCGCGCGATCGCCTGGTCCTCCGCGACGACGATCGCGACCGGCTGGCCGAGGTGGAGAATGACGTCGGTATCGAACAGCGGCATCGCGCGCGAGTTGGACTCGCCAGCCGGCATGCGCGCGTCGTCGTAGATGATGGCGATGACACCGGGCAACGCCTCGGCGACGCTCACGTCGATGCCGAGAATGCGCCCGCTGCCGACCGGCGTGCCGACGATCGCGGCATAGGCGATGCCGTCGGGCGTGCCCCTCATACGCATAGTCCGCCACGCCGGTAACCTTTGCCGGCCCCTCGATCCGGTCGAGCCCGAGCCCGAGAACGCCCTGCTTCGCGCGGTCGAGACCACCCGGCCGAAACGCCGCATCCATCACGTGTTCGTTCATTCTGCGGTCCTCGGGTGGAGGGAAGGATATGGGTAGGGCGGGGGCGTTTGACGAGACGGACCGCCCTTCCGCGCCTGAAAGAAAACGCCCGCAACATTTCCCGTTTCCCCGCGAAGGCGGGGATCCAGGGTTACGGGCGTTATCCTGCGTGGCTCCTGGGCCCCCGCTTTCGCGGGGGAACTAGAAGGAGACGGCTCAGCTCACGACTCAAACAGCAGGCAACTGATCCAGCAGCTTGTCCAGCGTAATCGGGAACTCCCGCACCCGGATCCCGGTCGCATTATACACCGCGTTCGCCACGGCCGCACCTGCACCCGAAATCCCCAGCTCGCCGATCCCCTTCGCATGGATCGGGTTCGCATGGATGTCGCGCTCGTCGACGAAGTGGACGTCCATCTGCGGAATGTCCGCATTGGCCGGCACGTGATATTCCGCCAGATCGTGGTTCACCAGCTTGCCGGTCCGCGTGTCGTGGATCAGGTCCTCGGTCAGCGCCGCACCTATCCCGAACGTCATCCCGCCCAGGCACTGCGACCGCGCGGTCTTCGCGTTGAGCACACGCCCTGCCGCGAACGACCCGAGCATCCGCCGCACCCGCGTCTCGCCGGTGACCACGTTGACCGCGACCTCCGCGAAATGCGCGCCGAACCCGGCCTGCGTCGTCTCCTTCTCCTGCTTGCCCGGCTTGATGTGCCCGGTAGCCTCGAGACCCTTGCCGACCAGCTCGCCGATCGGCGTCGAGCGGTTGTCGCCGATCGCCTTGCCGTCCTTCAGCGTCAGGCCGTCCTCGTCGACGCCTGCCGCCTTGGCGAGCTTCCCGCGCAGCATCTCGCACGCCAGATACACCGCCGTCCCCGACGAGGTAGCACCCCAGGACCCGCCCGAACCCGCCGCCGGTGGATCGTTGGTATCGCCCAGCGACATCGTGATGTTCTCGACCGGGATCCCCCAGGATCTCCGATGCGATCTGCGCCAGGATCGTGTAGCTGCCCGTGCCGATATCGGTCATCGCCGACGACACCGTCGCCGAGCCGTCCGGATGGATCTCGACCTTGGCGGACGATTCCATCATCATGTTGCCGCGCACCGCCGAGGCGACGCCCATGCCGATCAGCCACTCGCCCTCGCGGCGCGTTCCAGCTTTCCGGCGTTTGTCCCAGCCGAACTTCTTCGCACCCTCGTCGAGCGCACGCGTCAGGTTGCGCGACGAATAGGGCACGTCCTTCTCGGGGTCGATCTTCGGATCGTTGCGTTTGCGCAGCTCGATCGGATCCATCTGGAGCTTCTCGGCCAGCTCGTCCATCGCGCCTTCCAGCGCGAGCATCCCGACCGCCTCGCCCGGCGCACGCATCGAGCCCGACAGCACGAAGTTGAGGTCGACCACCTCATGCGTGATCAGCCGGTTCTCGCCGCCATACAGCATGTGCGTGCCGATGCCCGCGGGTTCGAAATAATCCTCGGTCGACTGGTTCGACGTCAGCGTCTCGTGACCGATCGCCGACAGTTTGCCGTCCGCATCGGCTGCGAGCCGCACGCGCTGCTCGGTATTCGACCGCCGCACCGTCGCCTCGAACACCTGCGGACGCGACATCACCGCCTTGACCGGACGGCCAAGCTGCTTCGCCGCGATCGCCGCCGCGACGCTCTCGGGCGCGATGCCGAGCTTCGATCCGAACCCGCCGCCGATATAGCGCGCGATGATCCGCACCTTCTTCTCCGACAGCCCCAGCGATTTCGCCAGCTGCTGCGCATCCGACGTCGGCATCTGGTACGCGCCGTACAGCGACAGCGAGCCGTCCCTCTTCCCACACCGCGGTCGAGGCATGCGGCTCCATCGCCGCCGAATTCTGGCTCGGCGTGACATAGGTCGAATCGATCGTCACCGCCGCCTCGGCCATCGCCTTGTCGACGTCGCCCTGCTTGAAGTGCGCGGGCGTCGCGTCGTCCGGCGGCGTCCGCGTCTCGTCGCGGTGCGCGGCGAAGTCGTACTGGCCCTCGGCCTCGTCATACTCGATCGGCAGGCGCGCCGCCGCATCGCGCGCGACCTCGAAGCTCTCGGCGAGCACGATCGCCACGATCTGCCCAAAGAACGCGATGTCCTTCACGCCCTGCGTCGGTGCATCAGTTGCACCACCCTGTGCCGAGACACGGATGAACTGGTCGAAATCGGTGACGACGTCGATCACGCCGGGGATCGCCTTCACCGCATCGACGTCGATTGAGACGACCTTGCCCGCCGAGATATTCGTCCCGACCAGCACGCCATACGCCATGTTGGCGAACTGGTATTCCGCGGCATAGGGCGCCGTGCCCGTGACCTTCAGCGGCCCGTCGATCCGGTCGAGCGGCTTGCCGATGACGCCCTGGACGCCCGTATCCAGAAGACTGTCGGGATGCGGCTTGTCCATCGTCAGGCTATTCGTAGTGCCAAGACCAAACATGCTTATGCTCCCGTAACGTTGCGCAGCGTCGCGATCAGCGTGCGACGGGCGGGAGGGGGATCTTGAAGTCGTTCGAGCCATAGCCCTTGGCGTCGGCCAGCAGCGCGGTCGCCGCAGCCTCGAACACGGCATCGGACGGCGCCTTGCCGACCAAGGCCGCCTCGACTGCCGGGTTGCGCCACGGCATCGGCCCGAGCCCGCCGAACGCGAGCGAGGCCGACGCGATCACGCCGTCCTGCACGTCGACGATCGCCGCCACCGAGACGAGCGCGAACGCATACGATGCACGATCGCGCACCTTGCGGTATTCCTGCTTGCCCTTGACCGGCGCGGGCAGCTCGATGTGCGTGATCAGTTCACCCGCTTCGAGCGCATTCTCGATCTGCGGCGTATCGCCCGGCAGACGATAGAAGTCGTGGATCGAGATCCGCCGACGATCGCCATCCGCCTTCAGCGTCACGATCGTCACGTCGAGCGCACGCATCGCCACCGCCATGTCGCTCGGATGCGTCGCGATGCAGTGCTCGCTCGTCCCCAGCACGGCCAAGATGCGGTTGAAGCCGCCGATCGCCGAACAGCCGCTGCCCGGCTCGCGCTTGTTGCACGCCGCCGCGGTGTCGTAGAAATAATAGCACCGCGTCCGCTGGAGCAGATTGCCCCCGGTCGACGCCTTGTTGCGCAACTGGCCCGAAGCACCCGCCAGCAACGCGCGGCTCAGCACCTCGTACTTGGCGACGACGCGACGGTCGGCGGCGAGATCGCTGTTCGGCACCAGCGCACCGATCGTCAGCCCGCCATCCTCGCGCTCCTCGATCTTCGCGAGATCGAGCCGCGAGATGTCGACCAGCTTGTCCGGCGTCTCGACCTGCAACTTCATCAGGTCGAGCAGATTGGTGCCGCCAGCGATGAACTTGGCGCCAACGGTGTCGATATCCTTGACCGCAGCCTCGGGCGTAGCGGGCTTTTCGTATGTGAAGGTCTTCATGCCACCAGCTCCCCACGCGCGTTGGCTTCCATCGCGGCGTCCTTCTCGTCCGCGGTCCGGCCCGCAGGCTCGGCACCACCGACTTCGCGGATCGCATCGACGATGTTCGGATACGCGGCGCACCGGCACAGATTGCCGCTCATCCGTTCGGAAATCTCGGCATCGTCGAACTTCGGGTCGGTCAGGTCGCCCGACGCATGGCTGGCCCAGCCCTTCTTGACCTCGTCGAGCATGCCGACCGCCGAACAGATCTGCCCCGGCGTGCAGTAACCGCACTGATAGCCGTCATGCCGCACGAACGCGTCCTGCAACGCGTGCAGGTTGCCCGGCTGGCCGATCCCCTCGATCGTCGTGATCTCGTCGTCCTGGTGCATCACCGCGAGCGTCAGGCAGGAATTGACCCGGCGGCCATTGATCAGCACCGTGCACGCACCGCACTGGCCATGATCGCAGCCCTTTTTCGAGCCGGTCAGCCCGAGATGCTCGCGGCACAGGTCGAGCACCGACGTGCGAATATCGGGCTCGGCGTCATATGATTGACCATTGATCGTGAAATGCATGGGGATGCCCCTGGTTGAATGTGCCGGGAATGTACGGATTTCGAGGACTTAACGCCGATGCGACCGATCGTTTCCCTATTGCGACAAGCTCTCACGTGTTGGTACGCTGGCGTTCATAGCGCTGAGCGGGCAAGCTGTTGCGATGACGCCAGCTTCTCCCCGATTGTCGCCCCCAATCGTCATCGCGCACCGTGGCGCGAGCGGTCTGCGGCCCGAGCATACGCTGGCGGCCTATTCGCTCGCGATCGATCAGGGCGCGGACTTCATCGAGCCCGATCTTGTCCCGACCAAGGACGACGTCCTCGTCGCCCGCCACGAGAACAACATCGCGGAGACGACCAACGTCGCCGACCATCCCGGAATTCGCCGCGCGGAAAACCACGAAGACGATCGACGGCCAGACGATGACCGGCTGGTTCGTCGAGGATTTCACGCTCGCCGAACTGAAGACGCTGCGCGCGAAGGAGCGCCTGCCCAAGCTGCGCCCCGCGAACACCGCCTATGACGGCCAGTTCCAGATCCCCACGCTTGCCGAGATTATCGTGCTCGCCAAGCGCCGCACGACCGAGACGGGCCGGACGATCGGCATCTATCCCGAGACCAAGCATCCGACCTATTTCGCCAAGATCGGCCATCCGACCGACGCGAAACTGGTCGCCGAATTGCGCGAGGCTGGCTGGGATTCGGCCAAAGCGCCCGTGTTCATCCAGTCGTTCGAGGTCGCCAACCTCCAGCGCCTCCACACAATGACCAAGGTCCGCCTGATCCAACTAATGGACGGGGGAGGGCGGTCCCGCCGACGGCGCGCAGCCGAGCTACAAGGCGATGATCACGCCGGAAGGCCTGAAGGCGGTCGCCGCCTACGCCTACGGCATCGGCCCGAACAAGAGCTCGCTCTGGACCGACGCGACCCCGACCACGCTGGTCGCCGACGCGCACGCCGCCGGCCTGCGGGTCCACCCCTGGACCTACCGCGCCGAAAACTATTTCGAACCAACCCGCTTCCGCCGTGGCACCGACCCCGCCGCGCACGGCGACATTGCCGCGGAGATCGACGCAGGGCTTGCACAAGGTATCGACGGTTTCTTCACCGACTTTCCGCTATACGGGGCTCAGGCGCGCGACCGAGCCCAGGGAACTGCGCGTGCAGGAGTAAAGTAAATGCGTAAGGTTCTTCCCGTACTCGCGGTGCTGCCGTTCCTCGTAAGTGGCTGCATCAGCACGGCAACCTCGATCGTGAAGGCACCATTCCAGGTTGCCGGCAAGGCGGTCGACTGGACTACGACCAGCCAGGAAGAATCGGACCGCAACTACGGCAAGAAGATGCGCAAGCAGGAAGCCGAAGAGGGCAAGCAGCGCAAGGAACTGGCTAAACGCTGCAAGAAGGACCCGAGGCGCTCGGAATGCGGCCAATACCAAGGTTATCGCGCGGGAAACTGAGCTCCCTTCTACCACCCCGGCGAAGGCCGGGGCCCAGTTGGGAAACAGAAGTAACGTAGCGCTGCGCTCAGTCAGCAACGTCCCCCAACTGGACCCCGGCCTCCGCCGGGGTGGTGCTCCGAGCCAATGTTCCCTGACTTCCTTGTTCTCCCGCGAAGGCGGGAGCCCAGTCTGGACTCCCGCCTTCGCGGGAGAACAAGGAAGCGGGAGAACAAGCTGGGGGGTTCGCGACAGCCCCTAAAACCACCCCATCACAGTAACCGGAAACGGCGTCCACCACCCAACCCGAACCCCGGCAAACCGAAGCGCATCCCCCGTCCACGCATTACACGTCCGCACCGCGCTATACCGCCCGTTAGCCTCATAAAACGCATCATACCCGGCATACCCCCGATACCGCGCACCCCCATCGCGAAAGCTCGCCCGGATATATGCCGCCAACCGCCGATACTGCGCCGGCGTCACCACGATCTCCCGAGGCCCATCCCCGGCACGCGGCCTCGGCAGATGATCGACATGCATCAACGTCCGATCACTCCCGACCGCCGAAGCAACCACGGTGCGCAGCTTCACGTCAGCCCAGGTCGGCGCCTCGAGATAAAACGCCTTCTCCCCCATCCGAAAGACACATGATCGAACGCCCCATACCGCGGATCGCGCAAATCCTCCGCCCGAGCCACCCCGCGCCAGTCCACCCCGGCCGCCACCTTCGGCATGATTATCCCGGTATGCACGCCATTGCTCTCGACGAAGATATGCACGCCCTCCGAAGGCGCCCGCCAGTGGCGATTGCTCGGGATCGACCCGCCGACCAGCCCCGCCACCGCATAGCTCGCGACCAGGCCGAACACCGCCGCGATCGCCCGTAAAATCCACTTAACCCAACGCGTTTCCGTCTTCATTCCGTCATGCTAGACCACCCGCATGGCCAATGACACACACGTACTGAGCACCCCGCCCGAAGGCGCTCCCGACTGGACGATCCCGCAGAACTGGGCGGACTACACCGCGGAGGATCACGCGACCTGGGACACGCTGTTCGCGCGCCAGTCGAAGCTGCTCCCCGGCCGCGCCTCGAACGCCTGGCTGCGCGGGCTCGATGTCCTGAAGCTGTCGAAACCCGGCATTCCCGATTTCGAGGAACTGTCCGAACGCCTGACCAAGCTCACCGGCTGGTCGGTCGTCGCGGTCCCCGGCCTCGTCCCCGACGACGTGTTCTTCGACCACATGGCGAACCGCCGCTTCGTCGCGGGCAACTTCATCCGCCGCCCCGACCAGCTCGACTATCTGCAGGAACCCGACGTCTTCCACGACGTGTTCGGCCACGTCCCGATGCTCGCCGACCCGGTCTTCGCCGACTACCTCGCCGCCTACGGCCGCGGCGGCCAGCGTGCGCTGGGGCTCGACGCGTTGAAATACTTGGGACGGCTCTACTGGTACACCGTCGAGTTCGGTCTGATCGCCGAACCCGAAGGCCTGCGCATCTACGGGTCGGGCATCGTCTCCAGCTACGCGGAAACCCGCTTCGCGCTCGACGATCCGAGCCCCAACCGGATCGCACTGGACTTGGCCCGCGTGATGCGCACCGAGTACCGGATCGACGATTTCCAGCAGAACTACTTCGTCATTCCGAGCTTCGAGGAGTTGTTGAGACTGACGGTAGAGACCGACTTCGCGCCACTGTACGAAGAGCTGAAGGCGCTCCCGGATATCCCGGTCGCGCGGATCGAACCGGGCGATGTGGTGATCACCGAGGGCACGCAGGCGTACGCGACGTCGAAGGCGTCCGCTGAGACCGCATAAGCTTCGCTCAAAAAAGGCCACTACCCAGGAGCGGCCACCCCCCGGCGAAGGCCGGGGCCCAGTTGGGATAGCGGTGCGGTTCTATCGCAAGGGTTCACCCAACTGGGCCCCGGCCTCCGCCGGGGTGGTGTTAGCTGTGGGGTGAGCACAACCCTTCCCAGCGTGTTCCCCCGCGAAGGCGGGGGCCCAGACTGGACCCCCGCCTTCGCGGGGGGAACAACCTTCTGCTGGGAAGGGGGTACTCTAGATATCCAGCGCCCACCCATCGCGCCCCCTTAGGATCGAACGGCCCCTCCGCCACGAACCTCTCCGCCCCCCGCCTTCAACCGAAGCACACTCCAGTCCCCCCGCCGGTCGACCGCCTCGAGCGAACACCCGCAAGCCTCATACGCCGCGACAACCCCAGCCCGCTGCGTCTCCAGCAACCCGGCAAGAACAATCGTAGCCCCCACATCCGAAATAGACGCAATCTCCGGCGCCATAGACACCAGCGGCCCCGCCAGAATGTTCGCAATCACCAGATCATACGGCGCCCGAACCACGATCGCATCGTCCAGCGTGCCGTCCGCAACCACCAGATCGATCCCCTCGACCCCATTGAGCGCCGCATTCTCCGCCGTCACATCGATCGAGACCGGATCGATATCCGTCCCCATCACCGCAGCCGCAGGCCACAAATGCGCCGCCGCAAACGCCAGCAACCCAGTCCCCGTCCCGATATCGATCACGTTCGCAAACGTCGCATCGGCCAACCCGTCGAGCATCGCCAGACACCCACTGGTCGTCTCATGATGCCCCGTCCCGAACGCACGGCTAGCCTCGATCAAAAACGCCCTCTGGTCCGCCGGCACCGCGCCCGCATGCGCGCCCGTATGCACGAAGAATCGCCCGACCGACAAAGGCTCGAGCCCGGCCTGGCTCATCGTCACCCAGTCCGCATCACCCAACCGCTCGACCGCGATCGCTGCCCCCGCTGCACTCGGCACCAGCGCCCGCACCGCCGCGACCGTCTCCGCCGCCGGCTCATGCTCGAAATACGCATCGAGCCGCCACGACTCGACGTCGTCCTCGATCTCCTCGGTGGTCATTAACACGCCGTCGATCGTCAGATCGTCGCTCGCATCGATCGCCTCCGCCTCCGCCCGCGTGCAGGGGAGGGTGAGCTTCCAACTATCGGACATAGCTCGCCCCGTTCACGTCGATCACCGAGCCCGTCATCGAGGCCGGTGCCTCAAGCGCGAGAAACTTCGCCGCCGCCGCGATCTCTTCCGGTGCAGCAACCCGCCCGAGCGGAATATCTGCCAGCAACGCCTCGCCGCCACGGCTCGACAGATAATCCTCCGCCATCCCGGTCATCGTGAACCCCGGGCACACCGCAAACGCCAGGATGCCCTCCCGAGCATAGCCCCGAGCGATCGTCTTGGTCATCGCCACCATCCCCGCCTTCGACGCGGCATAATGCCAATGCGCCGGCGAATCCCCGCGATACGCCGCCCGGCTCGCGATATTGACGATCCTCCCGCCGACACCCCGAGCCTGCCAATGCAGCACCGCCAACCGGCACAGCTCGGCCGACGCGGTCAGGTTGATCCGCATCGTCCGCTCCCACTGCGCGGTCCAGTCGTCGTCGGCGAGCGGCGATGCCTCGAACACCCCCGCATTGTTGATCAGCACATCAATCGTGCCGCCAGCCTGCTCCAACGCGGCGTTCCACAACGCAGTCGGCCCCGCAGAATCGCTAAAGTCGGCCGGGATACCGCTAGCGGTCCCATGCCCGATGACGGTCGCGCTGGCCTCGGTCAGCGCAGCATGAATAGCCGCGCCGATACCGCGGCTAGAGCCTGTAAGAAGAATGGTCATGCCGCACCTCTAGCGCGCGCCACGCCGCCTCGTCACGCCAATCCCGCACCCACGGACGATAGCCCGCAACTAGGCAGCAACCTTCGCGACGAAATCGCCCGCGCTGTTCTTCAGGTTGCTGAGCCGCCCGTCGAGCACGTCGAACCCGCGACCCACCCCGTCGATCTCGGTCGCGACCGTCTCGGTATCCTCGCGGATCGCGGCGATCGTGTTGGACATCGAATCCGCCGCCAGCGCGGTCTCGTCTACCGCCGCGGTGATCGCGGTGACCGTCTGCGCCTGCGCCTCCATAGCATAGCGGATGCGGTCGGCGCTTTCCTGCACCTCGGCGACGGTCGACTTGATCGACGCATTGGTCTCCACGGTCGAGCGCGTCGCCGACTGGATCGCGGCGATCTTCGCGGCGATGTCGTCGGTCGCCCGCGCGGTCTGGTTGGCGAGGCTCTTCACCTCCTGCGCCACCACCGCGAACCCGCGCCCGGCATCGCCCGCGCGCGCCGCCTCGATCGTCGCGTTCAGCGCGAGCAGGTTGGTCTGCCCGGCAATGTCGCGGATCAGCCCCAGGATCGACTCGATCGACTTCGCATGGTCGCTCAGCGTTTCCGACATGCCGACCGCTTGGCCAGCCTGCGCCGATGCCCGATTGGCAATCTCTGCGGCCGCCTCAACCTCGGTCCGCGCATCCTCGATCGCACGGATCAGGCCGGCGGCGGTCTGCGCCGCTTCGCGCATCGCTACCGCGGACTGTTCTGCGGCGGCCGCGACTTCGCTCGCCTTGCCGAGCACCGCACGCGTCGAGGCCGAACTCCGCAGCGCCTGTTCGCGCAGCATATGCCCCTCGTCGGTCGCGGTTTCGACCATCGCCGCGATGCCGTCGCGGAACTCCGCCGCCAGCGTGTCGCGCGCGACCTGCGCGGTATGCATCTGGTACCGGTTATAGATCGCGACGGTGATCTCGCCCTCCAGCGCCGACAGCCGCATCAGCGTGTCGATGAACACCGGCAGCTTCGGATCCGACCGATCGACCCGCCGCATCAGCACGTCGAGCGCGGCGCGGTCGCTGGCGCTGATCATCGACAGCAGCGCCATCGGCGATACGTCGGCGACATACGCCGTCGCGACCGACCGCTCGATCGATTCGATCCAGGCGCGTCCACTCGTGTCCAGGAAGCGATTGCGCAGGAACGTGCAACCGATCTCGATCATCTGGTCGGTTTCGTGCGGCGCCCAGATCCGTTCGTCGGAAAAACACTGCAGCCACTGTTCCCAGAACGCCCTGGACACATGCGTGATCTCGGGCGCCAGCGCCGCCCAGACTTCGCGGCTCGCGCCCGTCAGCGATCCGTCGAAATCGAACACCCGCAGCCGCGCCATCAGGTCGACGGAAGCCGCGATCGAGCCGGGGGCCGGCAGGTCGTTGGTGGTCAAGACGGTGAACTCCGGATCGAATGTACGACGCCATCGCTACACGCCATGTCTTAAGGGCTGGTTAGGGATCGACGTCACGTCACGTGTATGGCCATCGTGTCCCGCACGGCATCACGCCCGCGGTGTCATGGGTTATCGGACCGGCCCCAATGGGTTGCATCGCAGCACGCGGTGGCTAATAGGTCGCCCAATCTATATATTCTGGACCAAGCTGTTCTTGGTTCGTCATCTTCTGGTTCGAGGACTCCGCCCTTGGCATCGCGCAACCCGGCACGCCCGCTTTCTCCCCATCTGCAGGTCTATAAATGGGGCCCGCACATGCTGGTCTCGATCCTGCACCGCGTGACCGGCAGCGGGATGGCGACCGTCGGCAGCATTCTGCTCGTTTGGTGGCTCGCCGCGATCGCGTCGGGCGATCAAGCGTACGCGACCTTCGTCGACGTGTTCACCACCGACACCGGCCGGCTCAACATCCTCGGCTATATCATCGCGGTCGGGCTGACGCTGTCGCTGTTCCAGCACATGATGACCGGGATTCGCCACATGGTGCTTGATATCGGCGCCGGCTACGAACTGAAGCGCAACAAGATGGGCGCGATTGCGACGATGGTCGCGAGCGTAGCGCTGACGGTTGTGTTCTGGCTCTACATGGGGATCAAGTAATGGGTTCGGGTACGGCAATCGGTCGCGTCCGCGGCCTGGGCAGCGCCAAGCACGGCGCGCATCACTGGTGGCAGCAGCGCCTGACGGCGGGCTCGAACCTGTTCCTCATGCTCTGGCTGATGATTTCGGTCGCGCGGATGCCCGGCTATGATTACGCCGCTGTCCATCTGTGGCTGCAGTCGGCCTGGGTCGCAGTGCCGATGGCGCTGCTGATCCTGTCGGTGTTCTATCACTTCCGTCTCGGTCTGCAGGTCGTGATCGAGGATTACCAGCATGGCGAGAGCCGTGTCGTGACGATGATCCTCCTCAACCTGTTCACCTTCACGCTGGGCGGCATCGCCCTGTTCGCGATCCTGAAGGTCGCCTTCTCCGGAGCTCCCGCGTAATGTCAGCTGCCTACAAGATCATCGATCATACCTATGATGCGGTCGTCGTCGGTGCCGGCGGCTCCGGCCTGCGCGCGACGATGGGCATCGCCGAGAGCGGCCTGAAGACCGCGTGCATCACGAAGGTCTTCCCGACCCGTAGCCACACCGTCGCCGCACAGGGCGGCATCGCCGCCAGCCTCGGCAACAACTCGCCGGATCACTGGACCTGGCACATGTTCGACACCGTCAAGGGTTCCGACTGGCTCGGCGACCAGGACGCGATCGAGTATCTCTGCCGCGAGGCCCCGCAGGCGGTCTACGAGCTCGAACACGCCGGCATGCCGTTCAGCCGTAACGAGAACGGCACGATCTATCAGCGTCCGTTCGGCGGCCACATGCAGAACATGGGCGAGGGGCCTCCGGTCCAGCGCACCGCCGCCGCCGCCGATCGCACCGGCCACGCCATGCTCCATGCGCTGTATCAGCAGAGCCTGAAGTACAACACGGACTTCTTCGTCGAGTATTTCGCGCTCGACCTGATCATGGAGAACGGCGTCTGCCGCGGCGTCATCGCGCTGTGCATGGAAGACGGCTCGATCCACCGCTTCCGCAGCCACCAGACCGTGCTCGCCACCGGCGGTTACGGCCGTGTCTATTTCTCGGCGACCTCGGCGCACACCTGCACCGGCGACGGCAACGCGATGGTGCTCCGCGCCGGCCTGCCGCTCCAGGACATGGAGTTCGTCCAGTTCCACCCTACCGGCATCTACGGCGCGGGCGTGCTCATCACCGAGGGCGCACGCGGTGAGGGCGGTTACCTGACCAACTCCGAGGGCGAGCGCTTCATGGAGCGCTATGCCCCGTCGGCGAAGGACCTCGCCTCACGCGACGTCGTCAGCCGCTCGATGGCGCTCGAAATGCGTGAAGGCCGCGGCGTCGGCAAGAACGGCGACCACATTTTCCTTCACCTCGATCACATCGATCCCAAGGTGCTCGCCGAGCGCCTGCCGGGCATCACCGAGACTGGGAAAGTCTTCGCCGGCGTCGATCTCACGCGCCAGCCGCTGCCCGTCACGCCGACCGTGCACTACAACATGGGCGGCATCCCGACCAACTTCCACGGCGAGGTCGTCAACCTCGTCGACGGCAACCCCGACGCGGTCGTCCCCGGCCTGTTCGCGGTTGGTGAGGCAGCGTGCGTCTCGGTCCACGGCGCCAACCGCCTCGGCTCGAACAGCCTGATCGATCTCGTGGTGTTCGGCCGCGCGACCGGCCTGCGCATCAAGGACACGCTGAAGCCCGGTACCGCGCACGCGCCGCTGCCCAAGGGCTCGGAAGACCTCGCGCTGACGCGTCTCGACCATTTCCGCAACGCGAGCGGCGGCTCGCCGACCGCGCAGATCCGTCTCGACATGCAGCAGACCATGCAGAAGCATTGCGCGGTGTTCCGCGACACCGAACTGCTCAACCAGGGCGTCGAGAAGATGGCCGGGATCTACAGCCGGATGACCGACGTCGCCGTGAAGGATCGCAGCATGATCTGGAACACCGATCTGGTCGAGACGATGGAGCTCGACAATCTGATCGGCCAGGCGGTCGTGACGATGAACTCGGCGGCCAACCGCACCGAGTCGCGTGGCGCACACATGCACGAGGATTTCCCGAGCGCGACGACGCGAACTGGATGAAGCACACCATCACGACCTTCAACGGCTGGGGCGGCAAGGGCGGCGAGACCAAGATCGATTTCCGCCCGGTCCACGATTACACGCTCACCGACGACATCGACTACATCAAACCCAAGAAGCGGGTATACTGATGACCTGGGCCATCATCGCGATCGGGTTCCTCGTGCCCGTCGCGGTGGGGCTCCTGACGCGCTTCCAACCGATGATCGCCGGCTTCCTGTGGCCGGTGGTCGTCGCGATCCTGACCGCGATCTACGTCTTCGCCATCGAACCCCGCGGCGTGGGCGAAGAACCCCAAAAAAATAGCGATCACCTTCTACGCCCTCTTCTCGCTCGTCGGCGGCGTGCCGGGCGGCCTGGTAGGCTGGATCCTCCAGTACAAGCGCTCGGCCGGAAAGGCCTGACCCTCTCCTTGTTCTCCCGCGAAGGCGGGAGCCCAGTCTGGATCCCCGCCTACGCGGGGAAACAAGCTTTAGGCGTTCGACCAGGCGGCCTGTCCTGTGATCCGAAGATTGATTTCATGAGATGCGTCGTCGGACATCGACGGGCAGTGGCCAACAGTGGCGTCAAACGCCGTTTCCGCGTACACCAATCCCAGTAATCCGCGGAAAGACGAGGTTGGACATGGCGCACTGGACGATCCGTGCAGACTACGACCCCGAAGCCAGCGTCTGGTATTCGGTAGACGGCGACATCCCCGGTTTTGCTGCCGACGCCGCCACGCTGGAAGCACTAGTGGAAAAAGCCGCGGCGATGCTGCCCGACCTGCTCGACATTCACACCAACGATATCGCCGATCCCACGCGCCTCGCCGGCCCGCACCGCATTCGGATCATCGCACACCACGAACGCGATTTTGAGATCGCGGCCTAACGCATCATGGTCCGGGGATACGCCGCGCAGGTTCGCGATATCCTCACGGCGAACGGATGCACCTTCGTGCGCAGCGGCAAGGGCGATCACGAAATCTGGCACAGCCCGCATGCGTCACGACCGGTCGTCGTCGACGGCACGATCCTGTCCCGCCACACGGCCAACGCCATCCTGAAACAGGCAGGGCTTGCCACGAAGCTTTAGGCCCTCGCGCTTTTATCCCGTCCTTCGGAACCCACCGCCCCCCGCAAAAGTTTGCCGCGGCATGACCGATACATCCCCCGCCTCTAACGCCCGCAACTACCCGCTGCTGGCTGCACCCCACATCCACCTCCACGGCCCCGTCGACGACGCGATGTACGACAATTTCAAGTCGCAACTCGTCGCAGCCCCCATCGAAGGCCCGCTGGTCGTCTCGATCACCACGCTCGGCGGCGACCCGGAAGTCGCCCGCGCGATGGGCGACAACATCCGCCTGCTCCGCGAATATACCGGCCGCGAGACGCTCTTCCTCGGCAAGGTCGCGGTCTATTCCGCCGGCGCGACGTTCATGTCCGCCTTCCCCGTCGACAGCCGTTTCCTCACGCGGAAAAGCCGCATCATGATCCACGAGCGCCAGATGCAGAGCACGATCGAACTCAACGGCCCGCTCAACACGCTGTCCTACACGCTCAAGGCCAAGCTCCACGAGATCGAGGATTCGATCAAGATCCAGGAGGAAGGCTTCCGCGCGATCGTCGAGGGTTCGAAGGTGTCGCTGGAGGAGTTGAAGAAGAAGGCCCCCTCCAACTGGTACATCGAAGCCGAGGAAGCCCGCGACCTGGGGCTCGTCCTCGACATCATCTGACCCGGCACCTGCCGCTAACGCGACAGCGGGTGTGACGCATGTTGCACCCGCGAAGCTAAGGATTTGCGGGGAGGGCCCCTGTCATGTATCGGCTCTGACAACCTATAATCACACCACGGACGGACCGCTCGCAATGGCCGAATTCTCGCTCCCGAAAAACAGCGTCGTCAAGAAGGGCGTCAAGCACGCCTCGACCAGCCAGGGCTCGGGGGCGGGTAAGCGTCTCAAATCGTTCAAGGTCTATCGCTACGATCCGGACAGCGGCGAGAACCCGCGCTACGATAATTTCGAGCTCGATCTCGACGACACCGGCCCGATGGTGCTCGACGCGCTGATCAAGATGAAGAGCGAGCAGGATTCCTCGCTCACCTTCCGCCGCTCGTGCCGTGAGGGCATCTGCGGCTCGTGCTCGATGAACATCAACGGCAAGAACGGCCTCGCCTGCACGACCGCGATCGAGGATTGCAAGGGCGAGGTCCAGATCACGCCGCTGCCGCACATGGACGTGATCAAGGACCTGGTCCCCGACTTCACGCATTTCTACGCGCAATATTCGTCGATCAAGCCGTGGCTGCAGACCGTCACCCCGCCGCCCTCGGGCAAGGAACGGCTCCAGTCGCCCGAAGACCGCTCGAAGCTCGACGGCCTGTACGAGTGCATCCTGTGCGCCTGTTGCTCGACCTCGTGCCCGAGCTATTGGTGGAACGCCGACAAGTTCCTGGGCCCCGCGATCCTGTTGCAGGCCTATCGCTGGCTCGCCGACAGCCGCGACGAAATGACCGGCGAGCGTCTCGACGAACTCGAGGATCCGTTCCGCCTGTACCGCTGCCACACCATCATGAACTGCGCGAATGCGTGCCCCAAGGGGTTGAACCCCGCCAAGGCGATCGCCGAGATCAAGAAGATGGAAGCCGAACGGATCGTCTGATCCCTTCGGTTGGGGGAGGGGCCCTACCTTTCCCGACTTTGGGGGGGGATAAGACCTGCCTTCCCCCCCCCCGTTCGTGCCGAGTAGAGATCTAGCGTAGTCGAGAGCTCGTATCGAGGTACATGTCCTTCGATACGCCATCTCGACAAGCTCGATGTTTACTCGGGACGAACGGAATTTATGACTGACAAGCCCCACTTCGTAGAAGCCGAGGACCCAGCCAACCCAGGCTGGCGTAGTTGGTCGCTCTCCGACCCGACCCGCTTCAACACCCTGCTCGGCCCCATGCTCTACCGCGTCGACGGCCACACCGTCCGCGTCCGCATCACCCCCGAGCATCGCCACTCCAACCTCCAGAACAACGTCCACGGCGGCGCGCTCCTCGCGTTCATCGACGTCGCGCTGTTCGCAGCCGCCAGAGGCTTCGGCCTGATCACCGCCGGCACCGCGGTGACGCTCGATCTCAACACGCAATTCATCGGCGGCGGCCGCATCGGCGCACCGATCGAAGCGCAGGTCGAAGTCCTCAAGGAAACCGGCCGCCTCTTGTTCCTCCGGGGCCTCGTGGTGCAAGGGGACGACGAAACCAAGATCGCCGCCTTCTCGGCCACGATCCGCAAGCCGACTGCTAGATAGCACCGGCGCCTCACTGTTCTCCCGCGCACGCGGGAGTCCAGGAGTCAGATACACAACGCCTGGGGGCCTGGGCCCTCGCCTGCGCGGGGGGAACGGAAATGACTGTACTCAAGGCCTATGAGGCGCTGGTCGCATCCGGCGAACTCCGCCCCGACCCCGAACAGGCCGCTGCCGCTGCCCGCCTGAACACCCTCGCCACCGAACTCGCCACCCCCAAATCCACCGGCTTCTTTGCACGCTTCTCCAAGAAAGCAGACCCCCGCGGCGTCTACCTCTGGGGCGGAGTCGGCCGCGGCAAGTCGATGCTGATGGACCTGTTCTTCGCCAACGCCCCCGTCGAAAAGAAGCGCCGCGTCCACTTCGGCGAGTTCATGCTCGAGGTCCACGCGCGCATCGCCGCCGAGCGTCGCAAGGAAGTCGGCGACCCGATCGTCCCCGTCGCCACCGCGATCGCCGACGAGACCCGCCTGCTCGCGTTCGACGAGATGATGGTCACCAACAGCCCCGACGCGATGATCCTCTCGCGGCTGGTGACGTCACTGCTCGATTCCGGCGTGACGATCGTGACCACCTCGAACCGCCCGCCCGCCGACCTCTACAAGAACGGCCTCAACCGCGAGCATTTCCTGCCCTTCATCGCGACCATCGAGCAACGCCTCGACGTCCTCCCGCTCAACGGCCCGGTCGACTATCGCCGCGACCGCCTCGGCAGCCAGGACACATGGCTCGTCCCCAACGGCCCCGAGGCGACCGCGCAACTCTCCGCCGCGTTCTTCCGCCTCACCGACTTTTCGACCGACGACAGCGAGCACGTGCCCGCCGAGGACCTCATCGTCCAGGGCCGCACGCTGCGGGTGCCCAAATCGCTCAAGGGCGTCGCGGTGTTCAGCTTCAAGAAGCTGTGCGGAGAAGCCCGCGGCGTGGCCGACTACCTCGCCATCGCGCGCAAATTCCACACCGTCATCCTGGTCGGCATCCCCAAGCTCGGCCCCGAGAACCGCAACGAGGCGGCGCGCTTCGTCGCGCTGATCGACGCGCTGTACGAGCACAAGGTGAAGCTCCTTGCCGCCGCCGATGCGCAACCCGGCGACCTCTACGAAAGCGGTGACGGCCGCTTCGAGTTCGACCGCACGATCAGCCGCCTCGAAGAGATGCGCTCCGAGGATTATCTCGCCGAAGGCCACGTCTAGCTTATTGCACATGCGAACCACTCGCAATAACAACCCGCTTTTGTCCTTTTAGCGGTTGCCGTAGCGGGATAATGCGCGTAACCGGCGTCACCAATCACCCCGCACATCAGACGGAGACGGATTGGAATGGCTCGCAAGAAGATCGCGCTGATCGGCGCCGGTAACATCGGCGGTACGCTCGCGCACCTCGCAGCACTCAAGGGCCTTGGCGATATCGTCCTGTTCGACGTCGCCGAGGGCATCCCCCAGGGCAAGGCGCTCGACCTGTCGCAGTGCGGCCCGGTCGAAGGCTTCGACTCGCAGATCACCGGCTCGAACGACTACGCCGACATCGCCGGCGCAGACGTCATCATCGTCACCGCCGGTGTCGCGCGCAAGCCCGGCATGAGCCGCGACGACCTGCTCGGCATCAACCTGAAGGTCATGAAGGCCGTCGGCGAAGGCATCAAGGCCAACGCCCCCGACGCGTTCGTGATCTGCATCACCAACCCGCTCGACGCGATGGTGTGGGCACTCCGCGAGTTCTCGGGTCTGCCGCATCACATGGTCGTCGGCATGGCCGGCGTGCTCGACAGCTCGCGCTTCAGCCACTTCCTCGCCGACGAGTTCAAGGTCTCGGTCAAGGACGTCACCAGCTTCGTGCTCGGCGGCCACGGCGACACGATGGTCCCGGTCATCAGCTACTCGACGGTGTCGGGCATCCCGGTTCCCGATCTCATCGCGATGGGCATGTCGAGCCAGGAAAAGATCGACGCGATCGTCAAGCGCACGCGCGGCGGCGGCGGCGAGATCGTCGCACTGCTGAAGACGGGCTCGGCCTATTATGCGCCAGCGACCAGCGGCATCGCGATGGCCGAAGCGTATCTGTACGACCAGAAGCGCGTGCTGCCGGCCGCGGCGTATGTGTCGGGCGAGTATGGCCTTACCGATCTGTACGTCGGCGTGCCGGTGGTGATCGGTGCCGGCGGCGTCGAGAAGATCGTCGAGATCAAGCTGGACGACGAAGCCAAGCAGAACCTCACCGTGTCGGTCGACGCGGTGAAGGAACTGATCGTGGCCTGCAAGGGTATCGATGGTTCGCTGAACTGATTTGAGGTGAGGTAACGAACCGAAGGGAGTACCACCACCCCGGCGAAGGCCGGGGTCCAGTTGGGAAAGCCGAAATGATGGAAGAACAAGCGTTCGTCTACGTCATGGCCAACTTCCCCAACGGTGCGATCTACCTCGGTTCGACCGTAAACCTGCCAAAGCGCGTGTGGGAGCACCGTAACGGCTTCGGCGGTTTCACCAAGCGTTACGGCTGCAAGATCCTCGTTTGGTACGAGGCTTGCGGCGAATGGGAAGCGGCACGGCAGCGCGAGCTGCAAATGAAGGAGTGGAAGCGGGCCTGGAAAGTGCGTGAGATCGAAGGGTTCAATCCTGCTTGGGATGACCTGTACGATCGTATCGCGTTACCATGACCGCCTTCCCAACTGGACCCCGGCCTTCGCCGGGGCGGACCGGACTGGAGATAGAATGAGCATCCTCGTCGACAAGAACACCAAGGTCATCACGCAAGGCATGACCGGCGAAACCGGCAGCTTCCACACCAAGATGGCGCTGGAATACGGCACGCAGATGGTCGGCGGCGTCACGCCCGGCAAGGGCGGTACGACCCACCTCGACCTACCCGTCTACAACACCGTCGCCGAAGCCAAGGCGATGACCGGCGCGACCGCGTCGGTCATCTACGTGCCGCCCCCCTTCGCCGCCGATTCGATCCCTCGAGGCGATCGACGCCGAGATCGAGCTGATCGTCGCGATTACCGAGGGCATTCCGGTGCTCGACATGGTCAAGGTCAAGCGCGCGCTGTCGGGCTCCAAGTCGCGCCTCATCGGCCCGAACTGCCCCGGCGTGCTGACCCCCGGCGAGTGCAAGATCGGCATCATGCCCGGCTCGATCTTCAAGAAGGGCTCGGTCGGCGTTGTCAGCCGTTCAGGCACGCTCACCTATGAGGCGGTGTTCCAGACGTCGAACGCAGGCCTTGGTCAGACGACCGCGGTCGGCATCGGTGGCGATCCGGTCAACGGCACGAACTTCATCGATGTGCTCGAGCTGTTCCTCGCCGACGACGAGACCCAGTCGATCATCATGATCGGCGAAATCGGCGGCGACGCAGAAGAGCAGGCGGCACAGTTTCTCCGCGACGAAGCCAAGCGCGGTCGGTCGAAGCCGATGGCAGGCTTCATCGCCGGTCGTACGGCGCCTCCGGGTCGCCGCATGGGCCATGCCGGCGCGATCGTGTCGGGTGGCAAGGGCGACGCGGAGAGCAAGATCGCGGCGATGGAAGCTGCCGGGATCAAGGTCTCGGAAAGCCCCAGCCTGCTCGGCGAGACGCTGCTGAGCGTGCTGAAGGGTTAAGCTGACTACCCCCTCTCCCGTTCGGGGAGAGGGGAAGGAGCTGCCTCTTGGCAGCGGAAGGGTGAGGGCACGTGACCGCCCGTGCCCTCACCCTCCCACCCGCAAGTGCGGGCGGGCCCCTCCTTCTCCCCCGCGGGGGAGAAGGACACTGAGGACGAGAACGATGGGCTACGAAGGCCAGGATTTCAGCGATATCGCAGCCGGCGTCAGCCCGGCGTTCGTGGAGACACTCTACGCCAAGTTCAACGCGGACCCGGCCTCGGTCGAGATCCGGTTGGCGCGCGTTCTTCGAGGGTCTCGAAGGTTCCGCGCAGGGCCCGAGCTGGGAGAGCGCCCGCTGGCCGCTCACCACCACGGACGACCTGACCGCAGCGCTCGATCCAACCCAGATGGAGCCCGCGCCCAAGCCAGCCAAGGGCGGCAAGCCCGCTCCCGCAGCAGCGGCGCCTGCGCCCGTTTCGAAGGAAGAGATCGCCAAGGCCGCTGCCGACGCGATCCGCGCGCAGCTGCTCGTCCGCACCTACCGCGTCCGCGGTCACCTCGCCGCGAACCTCGATCCGCTCGGCCTGTCGAAGCGCGAGATGCCCGAGGACCTGAAGACCGAATATCACGGCTTCTCCGACGCCGACATCGACCGCAAGGTCTATCTCGGTGGCACGATGGGCTTCGAATGGGTCTCGATCCGCGAGCTCGTCGACACGTTGCGCAAGAATTACTGCGGCAATGTCGGCCTCGAATACATGCACATCTCCGACGTCGAGGAGCGCCGCTTCCTCCAGGAGCGCATGGAGGGCCAGGACAAGGCCATCGAATTCTCCACCGACGGCAAGAAGGCGATCCTCACCAAGGTGATCCAGGCCGAGCAGTGGGAGAAATTCCTCGGCAAGAAGTACGTCGGCACGAAGCGCTTCGGGCTCGACGGCGGCGAATCGATGATCCCCGCGCTTGAGAGCGTCATCAAGTATGGCGGCCAGATGGGCGTGCGCGAGCTCGTGATCGGCATGGCGCATCGCGGTCGCCTCAACGTGCTGGCGAACGTGATGGCCAAGCCGTTGCGCGTGATCTTCCACGAATTCGCCGGCGGTTCGGCCAACCCCGATGACATTGGTGGTTCGGGCGACGTGAAGTATCACCTCGGCACCAGCACCGATCGCGAGTTCGACGGCCACAAGGTCCATATGAGCCTGGTCGCCAACCCGTCGCATCTCGAAGCCGCCGACCCTGTCGTGCTCGGCAAGACGCGCGCGATCCAGACGCTCAACAACGATCTCAAGGATCACGTCGCCAGCCTGCCCGTGCTGATCCACGGCGACGCGGCGTTCGCGGGGCAGGGGATCGTCTGGGAGTGCCTCGGCTTCTCTGGCATCCGCGGCTACAACACCGGTGGCTGCGTCCACTTCATCATCAACAACCAGGTCGGCTTCACGACCTCGCCGCAGTTCGCGCGCTCGTCGCCTTACCCGTCGGACGTCGCCAAGGGCGTCCAGGCGCCGGTCTTCCACGTCAATGGCGACGATCCCGAGGCGGTCACCTTCGCGACCAAGATGGCGATGGAATTCCGCCAGAAGTTCCACCGCGACATCGTCATCGACATGTGGTGCTATCGCCGCTTCGGTCACAACGAAGGCGACGAGCCGTCCTTCACGCAGCCGCTGATGTACGACATCATCCGCAAGCACCCCGGCGTTTCGTCGGTGTACGGCGATCGCCTGATCAAAGAAGGCGTGATCGACCAGCCCTGGATCGACGAGAACGTGAAGCAGTTCACGCTTCGCCTCGAGGGCGAGTTCGAGGCCGGATCGTCGTACAAGCCGAACAAGGCCGACTGGTTCGGCGGTCGTTGGACTGGCCTCAGCGCGCCGACCGACGGCGGCTCTGCCCGTCGCAACGTCGAGACCGGCCTCAGCCAGAAGTTGTTCGACTCGCTCGGCCGTACACTGACGACGATCCCCGACAGCGTGAAGATCCACAAGACGCTCAACCGCGTGATCGATGCCAAGCGCGAGATGTTCAAGTCGGGCAAGGGCTTCGACTGGGCGACGGGCGAAGCGCTCGCGTTCGGCGGCCTGCTCTCGGAAGGGTATGGCGTCCGCCTGTCCGGCCAGGATTCGGGTCGCGGCACCTTCTCGCAGCGCCATGCGGTCTGGGTCGACCAGACCGACGAGCACAAGTACGTGCCGTTGCAGGAGATCGAGCACGGCCGTTTCGAAGTGCTCGACAGCCCGCTCAGCGAATACGGCGTGCTCGGGTTCGAGTATGGCTACGCGCTCGCCGACCCGAAGACGCTGGTCCTCTGGGAGGCGCAGTTCGGCGATTTCGTCAACGGCGCGCAGATCATGATCGATCAGTTCATCACGTCCGGCGAGTCGAAGTGGCTCCGCGCCAACGGCCTCGTGATGCTGCTCCCGCACGGCTATGAGGGGGCAGGGGCCTGAGCATAGCTCGGCGCGTCCCGAGCGCTTCCTCCAGTCGTGCGCGGACGACAATATCCAGGTCGCGAACTGCACCAGCCCGGCGAACTATTTCCACCTGCTGCGCCGGCAGATGCACCGCAATTTCCGCAAGCCGCTGATCGTGATGACGCCGAAGTCTTTGCTTCGTCACAAGCTGGCGGTGTCGAACGCGGAGGATTTCCAGGGCGACAGCCACTTCCGTCGCCTGTTGTCGGATACCAATCCGGCTGCCGACGTCGATACGAAGCGTCTGGTCCTGTGCACCGGCAAGGTCGCGTACGACCTGATCGAGGCACGCGACGCGGCGGGCGACACCGACACGCAGATCGTCCGCGTCGAACAGCTCTATCCCTTCCCCGGCAACCCGATCGCCGAGCGCGTCGCACGGATGCCGAACCTGGAAGAGATCGTCTGGGCGCAGGAAGAGCCGAAGAACAACGGCTATTGGTTCTTCGTCGAGCCGCTGATCGAGGAGGCGCTGGCAACGGTCGACTCTCGCGTGAAGCGCGCGCGCTACGCCGGGCGCAACGCATCGGCCTCGCCTGCGACCGGCCTGATGAAGCGTCACCAGGCCGAACAGGGCGCGCTCGTCGCCGACGCGCTCGGCCACTCCGTTCGCGACGAAATCCGCCGCACCCGCGCAAACTGATTGAACCCGCACCCTGGGTTCCTGCGAAAGCAGGAACCCAGGGTGCGGCAGAGTAACCCTAGGCGCCTGCGTCCGCAGGAGCACAAAAGGTAGAAGCAAACATGGCAACCGAAGTCACCGTCCCCGTCCTGGGTGAATCGATCACCGAAGCCACCCTCGGCGAGTGGCTGAAGCAGCCCGGCGATCCCGTCGCGGTCGACGAGCCGATCGCCAGCCTCGAGACCGACAAGGTCTCAGTCGAGGTCCCGTCGCCGGTCGCCGGCGTCATGGGCCAGCACGCGGTCGCCGTCGGCGATACCGTCCAGGTCGGCGCGATGCTCGCCACGATCGACTCCGGTGACGGCGCCGCCGCTGCTCCGGCCAAGGCTCCCGAGCCCGCCGCGACCGCAACGCCGTCCGCCCCCGCCAAGGACGAGTCCGGCGCAGGCTATGGCGACCAGCCCGGCGCCGGCACCAGCGACTCCCCCGCCGCACTCTCCCCATCGGTCCGCCGCGCGGTGCTCGAGCACGGCGTCGACCCCGGCACCGTCAAGGGCACCGGCCGCGACGGTCGCATCACCAAGGAAGACGTGACCGCCGCCGCGTCGAGCAAGCCAGCGCCTGCTCCCGCCGCAGCGCCCGCACCGGCCGCAGCTCCTGCCGCCGCATCGGGTCGCGGCGAGGAGCGCGTGCGCATGACGCGCCTCCGCCAGACGATCGCCAAGCGCCTCAAGGAAGCGCAGAACACCGCCGCGATGCTGACGACGTTCAACGACGTCGACATGACCGCGGTGATCGAGGCGCGCGCCAAGTACAAGGACCTGTTCGATAAGAAGCACGGCGTCCGCCTCGGCTTCATGGGCTTCTTCGTGAAGGCCGCGACGATGGCGCTGCGCGACATCCCGTCGGTCAACGCATCGATCGACGGCGACGACATCGTCTATCACGATTACGCCGACATCTCGGTCGCGGTCTCGTCGCCGGGCGGCCTCGTCGTCCCCGTGATCCGCGATGCCGACCAGATGTCGGTCGCGACGATCGAGAAGACGATCGGCGACTTCGGCAAGCGCGCCAAGGAAGGCGCGCTCAAGATGGACGAGATGAAGGGCGGCACGTTCACGATCTCGAACGGCGGCGTGTTCGGCTCGCTGATGTCGACCCCGATCATCAACCCGCCGCAGTCGGCCGTGCTCGGCCTCCACCGCATCGAGGAGCGCCCCGTCGTCGTGAACGGCCAGATCGTCATCCGCCCGATGATGTACCTCGCCCTCAGCTACGACCACCGCCTGATCGACGGCCGCGAAGCCGTAACGTTCCTGGTCGCGCTGAAAAATGCTATCCAGGATCCCACCCGCATCCTGATCGACCTTTAAGGGAGACTGGCCCGATGGGCATGGTAATGTACCTCCGTCGGGCCAGCATTGCTGATATTGCGCGTCTTCAAGCCGACCCGCGCGGTGTTCCGGATTTCGTTTTCGATGACGCCGCACCGGACCAGGATCTCGTTGAGTTCGATAAGGCGTGGCAGGCGCTGCACTTTATGCTGACCGGCGAAGCCTATGAGATGGGGCACGCGCTCGGGATCATCGCCGAGGAAACGCCGATGCAAAGTAGCGACGGTATCGGCTCGCTCGAATATTCGGTCGTGCCGCCCGAGCGCATGGTGACATTCGATGCGGCGCTCAAAGCGCTGGACGACGGTACGTTGGCGCAACGGTACGATCCCGCGGCGATGGCAGCCCAGGACGTGTATCTCGCGGATTCCTTCCTAAATGAAGGACCAGAGGCGCTCGAATATATCTTGCAGGGTGTTCCTGCCCTGCGCCGATTTGCGGCATCCTGCGCGGATGCCGGCTGTGGGGCCATTCGGGTCCTCGCATGATGATGAACGGGATTAGAGACAATGGCTGACTACGACTATGACGTCCTCGTGATCGGTGCGGGCCCCGGCGGTTACGTCGCGGCGATCCGTGCCGCGCAGCTCGGCCTGCGCACCGCTTGTGCCGAGTCCCGCGAGACGCTCGGCGGCACCTGCCTCAACGTCGGCTGCATCCCGTCGAAGGCGCTGCTCCATGCGTCGGAAATCTACGAGGAGGCCAAGGGCGGTCACCTCACCAAGTTCGGCATCGACTTCCAGGGCGTCACCCTGAACCTCGACCAGATGCACGCCGAGAAGGCCAAGGCCGTCAAGGAACTGACCGGCGGCGTCGAATTCCTGTTCAAGAAGAACAAGGTGACCTGGCTCAAGGGGCAAGGCCGCGTTCCAGGACGCGCATACCGTCGAGATCGCCGGCCAGAAGGTCACCGCGAAGAACATCGTCATCGCCACCGGTTCGAGCGTCATGCCGCTCCCCGGCGTCGAGGTCGACCAGAAGACCGTCGTCGACAGCACCGGCGCGCTCGAGATCCCCAAGGTCCCCGAGCACATGGTCGTCATCGGCGGCGGCGTGATCGGTCTCGAACTGGGCAGCGTCTGGCGTCGTCTCGGCGCGAAGGTCACGGTCGTCGAGTTCGTCGACCAGATCCTCCCCGGCTTCGATGGCGAAGTCCGCCGCGAGACCGCCAAGCTCTTCAAAAAGCAGGGCATGGAGCTAAAGCTCTCGACCAAGGTCACCGGCGTGACCGTCGACAACGGCGTCGCGACCGTGACCGTCGAGCCCGCCGCGGGCGGCGCATCCGAGACGATGACCGCCGACGCGGTGCTCGTCTCGATCGGGCGGAAAGCGAACGTCGACGGCCTCAACCTCGAAGCCATCGGCCTCGAACTCAACAAGCGCGACCAGATCGAGACCGACCACAGCTTCCGCACGAAGGTCGACGGCGTCTGGGCGATCGGCGACTGCATCCCCGGCCTGATGCTCGCGCACAAGGCCGAGGACGAAGGCGTCGCGGTCGCGGAAAACATCGCCGGCCAGACCGGCATCGTCAACGAGGACGTCATCCCGAGCGTCGTCTACACGATGCCCGAGATCGCAGGCGTCGGCCTCACCGAAGAGGCGGCGCGCGACAAGACCGCCGAATCTGGTGGCATCAAGGTCGGTAAATTCCCGTTCGCCGCCAACAGCCGCGCCAAGACCAACCGCGACACCGACGGTTTCGTGAAGATCATCGCCGACGCCAAAACCGACCGCGTCCTCGGCGTCTGGATCGTCTCGTCGCTGGCGGGAACGCTGATCGCCGAAGCCGCCATCGCAATGGAATTCGGCGCGACCAGCGAAGACATCGCCTACACCTGTCATGCGCATCCCACGCATGCCGAGGCGATCAAGGAAGCCGCGATGGCGGTGCAAGGCAAGCCCATCCATATCTAGCAATTGCTAGATATGGATCGAAAGGGCTTGCCCGGCCGGCGGCGCTCCAGCGCCGTCCGACGACAGGGGCTTTGCCCCTGTCCGGCCAAGCAGGGCTTCACATCCGAAGTAAGATCGAGAGGGCGTCAGTGGCAATCCACCGGCGCCCTCTCTGCGTTGCAGCGCGAGAGTTGAAGGTGCAGCGCGAGGGCGGCGAAGGCGAAGGTAAGGGGGCAAAGGTTGAGTTCGATCGGGGAATGGATGTTGCGCCAGTTCGCCAGTTCGCCAGTTCGCCAGTTCGCCAGTTCGCCCACGCCCCGTCCACCCGCAAAACCCAACCCACCCCTTCCGTCATCCTGGCGAACGCCGGGATCCACGGTTGCGGTGGACCCAATGATATCCCCCATCATGACCCGGTCCGCGACCATGGGTCCCGGCGTCCGCCGGGATGACGGGGGGTAAGAGGGGTAGGGGAAGGAGGTTAGGGGGCGGGGGCGCGATCAAGTGGCAGCGTGAACCGCCGCAAGCTCACGATCTGAGAGGTCTTTGACGGCATCACCCACACCAAGCCCTAAGCTCCGGATTCCTTTCAAACTCACCCACCTACACCCCTGTTCGTCATCCCGGCGAACGCCGGGACCCACGGTTACGGTGGACCCAATGATATCCCGCCATCATGACCCGGTCCGCGACCATGGGTCCCGGCGTCCGCCGGGATGACGGGGGAGGGAGCGCAACAACTGAGCGCAATCGGAATAGCGTGCACGAAACGCCCGGCAACGCCCGGCAACGCCCGGCAACGTCCAGCAACGTCCGTCATGTCAGAGCCACTCCGCCCCAAATGATACCGCCCCCCTTCTTGTTCTCCCGCGAAGGCGGGAGCCCAGTCTGGGTCCCCGCCTTCGCGGGGAAACATTCTTGGCACGCCACCACATCCGCCTTCCGCATCGCCTATCACCTTCGGCGTCCGGCTCCTCATCGCGCCACCCCCCAACCCACCCCAAACCAAAAAGCAAACTTCCGCCCCCGCCCCCCAACCGGAACCAATCCTTAGCAAAGCCAACCTATTAGTCCGCGCAACGAACGAACAAGCAGGTCTCCGTGGCGCTCGATCTCTCCACTCTCTACGTCGTCGCAGGCCTCGGCATGCTGGTCGCCGGGTTCATCCACCTCATCCCCCTCGCGACCGGCCGGTTCGGATCATGGGCAGGGCTATGGGGCGCCGGCCACCTGATCGCCGGGTGCGGCGCGCTGATGGCGGTGCTCAACGATCAGATCGGTCTTCCTTGGGCGCCCAGCATCGGCAACCCCGCGGTGGTGATGGGCTATGCGCTGATCGCCGGCGCGGTCGTGAAGTTCAGCCGTCCCGACGCGCGCCTGACGTCGATGCTCGCGATCGCCGCGATCCTTGGCCTGCCCCTCTGGTTCACGCACGACCCGGCGCATTTCCACCTCCGCGTCGCCTATCTCAGCGTCATCCGCGCCGGGTTCGACCTCGTCGTGGTGATCGTCGCCATTCGTCTCGCGCGCCGTGACTCGCTACAGACCGGCTGGATCGTCGCCGCGCTGTTCGCGGTCACCATACCGATGTTCCTCGGCCGCGCCTGGCTCGCTTACGGCGACCGCATCGGCACGCAGTTGACCGGCCGTCACGACGATCTCGGCGCCTGGCTCGCGGCGGGGCAGATCGCCTTCATCATTTTCCGCGCCTTCTCGCTCCTGATCCTCCAGGCCGAGCGTGGCCAGAACTTGCTGCTCGATCAGATGGAGCGCGACTGGCTCACCGGCGCGTTCAACCGCGCCGGCCTGGACCGCATCGCGCAGACCTTCGCCGGTCGCCACGCGCCGCGCACGTTGACGGTGATGATGCTCGATCTCGATCGCTTCAAGGCGCTCAACGACACGCTCGGCCACGCCGCCGGCGACGCCGCACTCCGCAGCTTTGCAGAGATCGCCCACGACGCCGTCGGCCGACAAGGCCACCTGATCCGTTGGGGCGGTGACGAGTTCGTCTGCCTGCTGCCCGACACCCCGGCGGCGCAGGCGACCATGATCGGCAACCGTATCGCCACGCGGTTCGCGCAGGCCATGGCACCGCGCATGGCCACGCATGGCACGCTCGGGGTCAGCATCGGTGTCGTCGAGGGCGACCCCGACACGCCGATCGTCGACCTCATCGCCGGCGCAGACCGCGCGATGTACCTCGCAAAGGGCGACCGCGGCCAACCCGCCATCTACATAAAGGCAGCCTGAGCCGCGCGTATTGGATCGCCCCGAAAGGGCCGCAACGCCGCGCGCGGCGTCGCGGCCCTGCACACTCAAGCGGCAGGCGGGTCCTTCTTCGCGGTCGGCTTGCCGAACCCGACGAACAACCGCTCCAGCCCTACCGTGACCGAGTCCAGCACCTTCGCGAACTCCGGCGGCAGCGCGTTCGTCTCGCTCCGCGGTGGCTCCGGCGTATCCCCGGCAAACGGACCATTGCCCTGCGGCTTGGTAGGCTCGGCCGCCACGTCCGGCTCGCCCTTCGACGCTGCAGGCTCAGCCTGTGCCAAGGACGAGGTAGGGGAAGGCGGGGCAGGAGGCGTAGGCGGCGTCGGCCGAGCACTCGACTTCGCGTCATGCTTCGAGATCGCCGTAGCCGCGGCCATCAGCCCCGCCGCGATCATTTGCCGCCCGACCGGCGTCCCCATCTGCCGCGCGATGGTAGCAGCAATCCCCGCGAACGGCGCGCCGCCTTCATGCTTGCGACCCTCATGCTTGTGCGCATCATGCTTGTGCCCGTCATGCGCATGGCCCCTCATGCCCAGCACCCGAGTGCCCCTGAGCCGCCGCCATCTCGGCCTCGCGCTCACGCCGCTTTCGCTCGTCCTTCTTCTTGCCCATGTCGTCCTCTGTGCCATTCCGCGTCAGTGTGTACGAACAAGATAATACACCGATACCGGAGTGCAACCCCGGCGCCTTCGCCCCGTCCAGCCGCGACGGTCGCTCAGTTGCCGGACCAGGCGCCTGGCAATCGCCACGTCACTTTTTGCGTCGCGTGGCTGACCATCGGCTTGCCGTCGAAGCCAAGCGCGGGTGTGTAGCGCGCATGCCGCATGATCGCGCTGCAGGCCGCCTTGTCGAGTTCGACCTCGCCGCTCGTCACCACGGGCCGGCAATCGGCAACCCGCCCGTCGAGGCCGATCGTCCACAGGACCGTCGACGTCCCCTGCGCACCCTTGCCGACGATCGTCCTCGGGTAATCGTCGGGTCCGATCCAGTATTCGGGCCGCGTCGTCGCCTTGGCAGGCTGGGCGATCTTCGCACGCTCGGCCGGGTCGATCCCCCACTGCTTGGCCGTCGAATCATTGCATTTGGCCAGGGCCTCGAACGCGGCCTTCGCACTTGGCATCGCGAACGCCCAGCCCGGCATCTTGTCCGGGGTGATGCGCAGGACGGCATCGGCGGGCAGCGTTTCGAACAGCGTGGCATCGACCTGCATGCGCGTCATCCGCTTGCCCGAAGCCTGGGTCGGATAACTCTCGTACCGGCTGTCATCCGATCTCCTGCCGACTATGTCGATCTTCGCCTGCCCCAGCCGCATCGTTACGCCACGATCGTTGGTGTAGACCATCAGCTCTAGCGTAGACGCCAGCGGCAGCCGACGCAGCGCAAGAATCGTCTCCGCCCTGCCGGTGCCATAGCTGCGGCCGAGCATGCAGGCGGTCGCGCCATAATCGACGTTCCACTTGCTCGCCGGCGTCAACGGCGCGGCCGCGGTCGGCTCGGCCAGCGCGGCGGCGGCAGCAGCGGCGGCGGCCAGCGCCAGCATCAACGGCATCCGGATATACTCGTCATCGCATCATCCCTTGCACCCCGTCACGTTCGCCGGTTCTCCAAAATACGCCGCCCGGTGGCAAGCCGCGTCGACGCCTCGATCGCCCGTCGCGCAATCGGCTGCGCAATCGATCATCGCCGATGAACTGGCACCCGGCCTCATGCATTCCTATCTCTCCCACTAGTCTCCCGATCAGAACAGAAGTAGAACCAGCCTCATGCTGACAAAGATTTCCGTACGCGGCGCGCGCGAGCACAACCTCAAGGACGTCGACATCGACATCCCCCGCGACACGCTCACGGTGATCACCGGCCTCTCCGGCTCGGGCAAGTCGAGCCTCGCCTTCGACACGATCTACGCCGAGGGCCAGCGCCGCTACGTCGAGAGCCTCAGCGCCTATGCCCGCCAGTTCCTCGAACTGATGCAGAAGCCCGACGTCGACCACATCGAAGGCCTGTCGCCCGCGATCTCGATCGAGCAGAAGACGACGTCGCGCAACCCGCGCTCGACCGTCGCCACCGTCACCGAGATCTACGATTACATGCGCCTGCTCTGGGCGCGCGTGGGCATCCCGTACTCGCCCGCCACCGGCGAACCCATTGCCGCGCAGACCGTGTCGCAGATGGTCGACCGCGTCATGGCGCTCCCCGAGGGCACGCGCCTGTACCTGCTCGCCCCCCGTCGTCCGCGGCCGCAAGGGTGAGTACCGCAAGGAACTCGCCGAGTGGCAAAAGGCGGGCTTCGCGCGCGTCCGCATCGACGGCACGATCCACGACATCGACGAGGCCCCCGCGCTCGACAAGAAGTACAAGCACGACATCGAAGTCGTCGTCGACCGCTTGGTGGTAGGCGGCGAGATCGCCACGCGCCTCGCGGAATCGTTCGAAACCGCACTGAAACTCGCCGACGGCCTCGCCTATGTCGACCCCGCCGACCCGGTCGAGCCGCACACCCCCCAAGTCCGAGATCCTCGGCAACAACGCCCCCGACGGCCGCATAGTGTTCAGCGAAAAATTCGCATGCCCGGTCAGCGGCTTCACCATCTCCGAGATCGAGCCACGCCTGTTCTCGTTCAACGCACCCCAAGGCGCATGCCCGGCCTGCGACGGCCTCGGCGAGAAACTGCTGTTCGACGAAGACCTCGTCGTCCCCAACCACATGCTCAGCATCAAGAAGGGCGCGGTCGTCCCCTGGGCGAAATCCAACCCGCCGTCGCCCTATTACATGCAGGTCCTCGGCAGCCTCGCGCGCGAGTTCAAGTTCGACATCGAGACGCCCTGGTCCGACCTCCCGCCGGAGGTCCAGAGCACCATCCTGCACGGCTCGAAGGGCAAACCCGTCACGCTCACCTTTATCGACGGCAAGAAGAAATACGACGTCAGCAAGCCGTTCGAGGGCGTCATCGGCAACCTCAACCGCCGCATGCTCCAGACCGACTCCGCCTGGATGCGCGAGGAGCTGAGCAAGTACCAGTCCGCCGCCCCCTGCGAAGTCTGCGGCGGTGCGCGCCTGAAGCCCGAAGCGCTCGCGGTCAAGATCGCGATGAAGGACATCTCCTACGCCACGCATCTCTCGGTGGTCGACGCGCTCCAGTTCTTCACCGACATGCCGCAGCATCTCGGCGACCAGCAGAACGCGATCGCCGAACGCATCCTGAAAGAGATCGTCGAGCGCCTGGGCTTCCTCAACAATGTCGGCCTGGACTACCTCAACCTCGACCGCACCTCTGGCACGCTCAGCGGCGGCGAAAGCCAGCGCATCCGCCTCGCGAGCCAGATCGGGAGCGGCCTGTCGGGCGTGCTCTACGTTCTCGACGAGCCCTCGATCGGCCTGCACCAGCGCGACAACGACATGCTCCTCAAGACGCTCCGCCGTCTGCGCGATCTCGGCAACACCGTGCTCGTCGTCGAGCATGACGAGGACGCGATCCGCACCGCCGACTACATCATCGACATGGGCCCGGGCGCCGGCGTCCGCGGCGGCCAGGTCGTCGCGCAGGGCACGCTGAAGCAGATCCTCAAGTCGAAGGGCAGCATCACCGCCGACTATCTCAACGGCACGCGCGAGGTGCCGGTCCCAACCACGCGACGGAAAGGCAACGGCAAGAAGCTCACCGTCCACAACGCGGTCGCCAACAACCTGCGCGGCGTCACCGCCAGCCTCCCCCTCGGCACCTTCACCTGCATCACCGGCGTCTCCGGCTCGGGCAAGTCGAGCTTCACGATCGACACGCTCTACGCCGCCGCCGCACGCGAGCTAAACGGCGCGCGCATCGTCCAGGGCAAGCACGACAAGATCACCGGCCTCCAGTATCTCGACAAGGTCATCGACATCGACCAGTCGCCGATCGGCCGCACCCCGCGCAGCAACCCCGCCACCTATACCGGCAGCTTCACGCAGATCCGCGACTGGTTCGCCGGCCTGCCCGAATCGCAGGCGCGCGGCTACAAGCCCGGCCGCTTCAGCTTCAATGTCAAGGGCGGCCGCTGCGAGGCGTGCCAGGGCGACGGCGTGCTCAAGATCGAGATGCACTTCCTCCCCGACGTCTACGTCACCTGCGACGTCTGCCACGGCGCGCGCTACAATCGCGAGACGCTCGAGGTGAAGTTCAAGGGCCATTCGATCGCCGACGTGCTCGACATGACGGTCGAGGACGCCGCCGAGTTCTTCAAGGCGGTCCCCCGATCCGCGACAAGATGGCGATGCTGGTCGAGGTCGGCCTCGGCTACGTCAAGGTCGGCCAGCAGGCGACGACGCTCTCGGGCGGCGAAGCGCAACGCGTCAAGCTCGCCAAGGAACTCTCGCGCCGCGCCACCGGCAACACGCTCTACATCCTCGACGAACCCACCACCGGTCTCCACTTCGAGGACGTGCGGAAATTGTTGGAAGTCCTCCACGCGCTGGTCGAGCAAGGCAACACGGTCGTCGTGATCGAACACAATCTCGACGTCATCAAGACCGCCGACTGGGTCCTCGACCTGGGCCCCGAAGGCGGCGTCAAGGGTGGCGAGATCGTCGCCGAAGGCACGCCAGAGAAGGTGGCGAAGGCGAAGGGCAGCTTTACCGGGAAGTATCTGGCTCCGTTGCTGGAGAAGCGGGCGGCGGCGGGTTAAGGCCGACTCATTCAGTAGCGATAGCTTCAGGCTTTACTGTCACCTTTTCTTTACCTGCAGGAAAAATTCCTAACAGTCGTTTTGGAAGTTCGATCGTGAAATCTTTTGAAAGGTAGTCTTTTAGGTGATCGCGGAGCATCTGCATTTTTAGATTTGTTCTAAGCTGGTAGGATTCTTCGTCGGTTAACGAAAGGCCATGTTCAGAAGAAAACGAAACGTCTTTTGCGATGATGCTAATTTTTGTAAGACTCAATCGCTGATTATTGATCTTCATTATTTCGGATATAAAAACACGCGCCACTTTATACGATGCTGTAATAACCGCGACAGCAATAGTTACATATGGGACTCTGGATATCATCAGTGCTTCAATATTGATATCTTTGTCGCTACTTATTATAAAGCTTAGATCTGCTGCGCCCTTTATAAGAAGTATGAACATTATAGTGATTATGAGCAATGGTATTGCCAGGATAGCTAGATATTGGCGAATGCTTTTACTGCCTTGATCGACAAAGCCTACAATCTTAGATGGAAATAGGTTGATATTTTCTTTCAGTAATTTTAGTGTAGATTGGGCGTCGGCAATATCTTTTCTTAAAGATGCTGCCGATTTTTGCGAGTTCTTGTGCTCTAGGTCAAGCGAGGATGCTCGTGAAAGCGAGGATTTTAGAGATTCTTCGGACGCGCTATTCTGGGTAATTAGCTCGTTACGTACTAAAGCGAGTTCATCGATATTCTTTTTTATGCCGAGCTATTGCTGATTTATTCTGGTTTATCTCGCGCTGGGTTGCCGCCCTTTCAAGATCAGCCTTTTCCGCCAAGAGTGTTTTGGCTTTGGCAGATTCTACTGACCGGTTAATAACGCGGATAGCGTCTGATTTATATTCTTCGATCAAAGATAGGTTGTCGATAGCCGCAGATATATTTGACGGTTCCAAGCCAAATACAGTGACGCTATCGATTGAGGGATTTGCAAAATATACCGACGGGGGACGAAACGCGAACTTTCGACAAATAGCATTTAGTACTAACTTGTATTCGCTAGATTCAACGCGGAATGTGCCCGTTTTTTCTTTTCCATTGGCATCCATCCACATGAAATCAAATTCATGAAATTCAGAATAGCCCGTCGCGCTGATCGTGATCGCTGAAACTATCGCGGGTTCGGTAAACCTATATTCAAACCATCTATGTCGACCTTCCACTGGCTTGGTTTCGGTGCAAGTGGCAATTAGCTTTGTCGTTCTGTTTGACTGTTTATCAAAAAAAATTAAACGGGAATTCCTGAATGTTAGAATCCGTAACATCGTCGATTTTATCAGCTAATTGAGCTACTACAAGCTCACCAGTTTCGGCCACGGATCCGCTCCTCCAAGACACTTCTCTAATTACTGTGGAGCATCCCAGTTTAGAGCCGGTTACGTCAATCCCGCGATAGTCCGAAGTGCAGCATTGATCCGCCCCTGCCACCCGGGCCCGCCCTCGCGAAACTTCGCCAGCACATCCGGATCGAGCCGCAACGTCACTTGTTGCTTGGCCCGGTCGCGCAGGGGGAGGCCGCCCCTTCACTACGCCGTTCGGTCCCAGATAGCCCGTCGCTGGCCGGATCACCTTCCCGCCGATCGCCAACTCGGCGTGCTCGAACATTTCGTCCGTCCACTCCGGCGCGTCGTCGTTCGGATCAAGCGAGGTAGCGTTCAAATCGCGTGCGTTCTCGGGCATTGGCCTTCCTCATCGATATGACGCGCCGACCGTCTTCGGCGTCGACCCATATTACCACGACCATGCGATCTTCGAGCATGCCGATCGTCGAATAGCGCCGCTCGGGATACGCGACGCGCTCGTCCTCGAACTCGAACACCGTCCCCGCAAACACCTTGCCCGCATCGGCGAAATCGAGCCCTCGCTCCGCCAGCGTCCAAGCGCGCTTTATCGGGTCGAAGCTGATCTCCACATCCGACCCTTTATGTAACTACAACAATGCCGCCGTCAATGAGAGCATAGCGTGGCATCACGCTCAGCAAGGGTAATCGCATCGGTAACGGACGCACCTCGGTCGCTGGCACAAAGCGGAACCCCTGCCACCGACCGTCCGTTTCCGAGGCTGCATCAAAGGACATTCCCATGACCAAGCCTCACCCGCACACGCCCGCCCCCAGCCCCAAGCCAAACACCAAGACGTTAGGCATCAACGCGTTGTCGATCGGGGCGGCGGCGATCGGTCTCGGGGGTGCGTTGCTGGCGGTGTTCCTGCGCTCGAAGGCCAACCCCGCCGAGCATGCCGCGCCCGATCTCGCGCTCGACAAGCCCCGCCCGGGTGCGACCGATCGCGCGCCGGACGCCTTCCGCCCCGATCCCACCGCGGTCCCCACCAAGGCCGAGCGCGAGTCGCTCCGCCCCGCCACCGGCCCGGCCCCGTCGTTCGCCGCGGATCGCGGTTCGACGCTCGGCTGACCCGCCTTCCTGATCCTCCCCCGCAAGGGGGAGGTGGCTGGCGTTTGCCAGACGGAGGGGGAGGGGGCGACCACGTAGGTTCCGTGTCCTCCCCCTCCGTCACCTGCGGTGCCACCTCCCCCTTGCGGGGGAGGATGAGAATGGCCTGACGGTCGAAGCCTACCTGATGCCACCGCCCGTGCGTCGTTACCGCTGGCCGGATCGTCGAGTACGTCGAGCAGGTAAGCCTGTTTCCCCGCGAAGGCGGGGATCCAGACTGGGCTCCCGCCTTCGCGGGAGAACAATGAGGGCGTCGTATCGCGCACTAACGCGTGTTCGAAGTCGATAAACGCTGGTTCCATCACCCACGCCACCCCGTCATCCCCACTCCGTCATCCTGACGAACGTCAGGACCCAGAGCCAAAAGCGCCGTACCCCGTAACCCTGGTCCTGACTTTCGTCAGGATGACGAGGGTGGGGCGTCAGGACCAGGCCACCGCCCGAAACCGCTGGCCTACACACCCCGATCCGGCATACCTGATCGGTCCTCTCCGCAACGAGGATCGATCATGGCGAACACACCCACCCCGGACGATCCGCGACCCTGCCACTTGGCCAGGCGCGCCGCGCCCGCCCCCGGCCGCGCTACGAACCCCCCAATCCCCGACCATCTCCCCGACGCGGTCCGCCACGTCATGGCCTGGCAAGCGCATGTCGACGCCGGCCGGATCGGCACCCGCATCCCCGTATCGCCCGAGATCGCCGCCAACCGCGACCGCTGGACCGCGCTCGCCCGGACCATGCGCAAGTGGCCGCCGCTCTCCATGACCAGGGTGTCGACGCGCCACCCATCGACTCCTTCACGCGGCAAAATCGCCAACGTGTCGACGGCTGGTCCCCCGAGCGCCAGCGCGGCTTTCTCGAACGCATCGCCGAGGGCGCCACCGTCGACGAGGCCACCGCCAGCGTCGGCCTGTCGCCCCGCGCCGCGTACAGCCTGCGCCGCCGCGCAGCGGGCGCGGCGTTCGCGCTCGGCTGGGACGCCGCCAAGCTCGTCGCGCGGCCGATCGTCGCCGAGGCGCTGTTCTGTCGCGCGATGGTCGGCCAGATCGAGCGTCTCACAAAGCCCGACGGCGACGTGATCGAACGCCACCGCTTCGACAACCGCCTCGCCATGTCGCTGCTCGCCCGGCTCGATCGCCATGCCGAGGGAGAGCGAGACCACCAACGCCGCCGCCCGCCTGATCGCGACCGAGTTCGACGCGTTCCTCGACCTCGTCGAACGCGACGCAGGTCCCGCCCGCGCCGGCCTGTTTCTCGGCGAGCGTGTCCGATCGACCGACGCAGGGGGGAGGGGATGGCGCCGATCGTGGCGCTCGCCCGCGCGGACCGCTGGCTGCGCAGCAACGCCGGCCTCGCGTCGGAGATCGACGTCGCCGATCTCGATCCCGCCGCCCGCGCCGGCTGGACCGCCGAGCAATGGGCACGCGCCGAGGCCGCCGGGCTGCTCAGTCTCGCACCCGAACCTGTCGCCAAACCTGTGCCCCCCGAAACCTGCGCCCGCGACACCTGCGCCAGCGTCTGCACTTTCTGCACTTCCGGCCGTCGAACCGGGCGGGCCCGACGGTGAATGTCCGGTCTGGTGGGACGAGTTCACCAGTGCCTGGCGCACCCGCTTCCCGCCGCTGAGCGACTTCGACGAAGGCAATGGCGGCACTTTCGGCGACGACGGTTACAGCCGCGAATGTTCCCGGGAGGAGGCGATCATCCTCGATGCGCCGTACGACCGAGAGACCGCCGAGCGCGTCGTCGTCGAGGGCGCCGACCGCGACAGCTGGTTCATCGGCTATGCGGTAGGCTGCGGGCTTATCGAGGATGACGAGGTCGACGCGGTCGCCGCGACCGATATGGCGCGCGTCGCTGCGCTGGCCCGTGATTTCGATCCGGATCGGCCGAGAAAGCCTGACCCTGAACCCGGTAGCGCCGCTTCGTCCGGCGCCGGTCCCGGCCAGTCGCCCGGCCAGTCGCACGCTGCACCCAATCTGGCGCCGACGCCTGCGGACGCTGCACCCAAATCCGCCACCGGGCGTTCTCCCGCCATACGCATAGTCAACGGAGTACCCCCATGAGCATCTTCAGTAAGATCAAGTCCGCCATCTTCGGTGAGCACGGCCCGCTCGGCAGCGGCCATTTCGGCACGCCCAAGGCGGCGCCCGCTCCGGCACCCGCGCCTGCGCCGCAGACCACGGCCGCCCAGCCTGCACCGACGCCCGCCGCACCGACTTCGCAGGCCGCGCCCGCCGCGCCCGCCCAGGCTGTCGATGTCGAGGCCGTCCTCTCGGGCATCGCCTCGAAGAAGGGCTCCGACCTCAACTGGCGCACCTCGATCGTCGACCTGATGAAGCTGCTGGATCTCGATTCGAGCCTCGACAACCGCAAGGAGCTCGCTACCGAGCTCGGCTATACCGGTGCCAAGGACGGCAGCGCCGAGATGAACATGTGGCTGATAAAGGCCGTGATGCGTGAGCTGGCAAAGAACGGCGGTACCGTGCCCGCTAACCTCAAGGATTGATCTAGGATAGGCGCCGGCAACCAAATGCCGGCGCCGATCATTACGCCTTCAGTATCAACCCACTGAAAGGACACGAAATGCGCGTTGCGATGCTGGGCCTGTTGGCCGCCTCCACCATGGTCGCCGGTTGCGTTGGCGACGGGGGCAGCCGCTACGGCGTCGACCCGCGCTATCGTTCCTACGACTATAATCGTGTCGACCCTGCGTACGGCGGCTACGATGCCGGTCGCTACTACCGCGACGATGCACGGTATCGCGAGCGCCGCCTGTCGCGCAACGACCGCGTCTATCGTGGCAATGACGGCCGGTATTATTGCCGCCGCAACGACGGCACCACCGGTCTGATCGTCGGCGGAGTCGCGGGCGGCGTGCTTGGCAACGTCATCGCCCCCGGTGGCTCGGGCTTGCTCGGCACCGTGCTCGGTGCGGCCGGCGGTGCGCTCGCCGGCCGTGCGGTCGATCGCTCCAGCAACGACACCCGCTGCCGTTAAATCCCTCGACCGGCGTCGAAATATCGGCGCCGGTCGATCTAAATTATCGTCGTCGATGGCGGCGCACGGGAAAATAAAATCTGCGATAATCGACGCAGTTCTTGACCCATCTTACCGGCAAGATTTGCAATTCGGGCGGTCTTGGCCCATATAGCGCTCAGCTACAGTCGCATATCGACGGTTCTTGGCGCTTTGCGGCACCTTTCTCCTTCTTTCCCTGCTCCGCGGCACGGGTCGCCCGAACGTCGGGTTACTCTCTACTAAGAAGGAGCCACTTCATGGCTATCACCGGAACCGTCAAGTTTTTCAACGCCGACAAGGGCTATGGCTTCATCGCGCCGGATGGCGGCGGCAACGATGCATTCGTGCACATCACCGCGGTTGAGCGCGCCGGCATGCCGACGCTGAACCAGAACCAGCGCGTCACCTACGAGCTCGAGCCCGACAAGCGTGGCAAGCAGTCGGCCGTGAACCTCCAGCCAGCCGATTGATCTCGCTGGCGGATTATTGTCCGCCAACCTGATCTCGGTTGCGATGCGGCGGCCATAACGGTCGCCGCATCACCCCTTTGAAATTTCCCGCAGGAGCGCACCAGCATGGCCGATAATCCAGAATTTTACCGGGCCCGCGCTGATGAAGAGCGTCGCAACGGCGATGCCGCCCTCCTCGACAACGTCCGCGATCGCTGCCGCCGCGCCGAAAAGGCCTGGGACGACATGGCCTCACGCGCCGAACGCACCCAGATCCTCCGCGCCGCCCGCGAAGCCGCCCCTCCCGGTGGCGAACGCATGATGATCGGCACCCCCTCGATGGTCCCCGCCGAATAGGCCGGATCTCCGAGGTTCGATTTATTTGAGGAAAAACCCGGATGCAGCGATGCACCCGGGTTTTTCTTTGTGGTCATTAGAGAAGCCGTTTTCGCGCAGAGGCGCAGAGACCGCGAAGCTTTAGCTGAACCGCAGGTTCCCAAAATTAAATGTGACGTCCGCAGCTTAACCCCGAACGCAACACCTCCGCGTCCTCTGCGCCTCTGCGCGAACCAACTTCTGCGCCTGGCAAGGTGGTTGCCAGAAGGAATCCGTTGAACACGGTCGACGCGGTGCCATGGAAGCAGTCGCGGTGATTTACTTCAGCGGCTTACCCGTATCCTTCCACCTCTCGAGGATCTGCGATTCTGGCGGTAGCATGTCGGAAGCAGTCGGTATCGCCGGTGCCGGGGTAGCGGGCTTGGCCTGCGCAACATTCGCTACCACCGTAGCCGGCACCGGGACGGAGACAGCGCCAGCCGTGGCGGCTGCGATCATCTGCGGCGTGGGCGGCGCAATCGGTTGCACGGACATATGCGGCCCAGGCACCGGTTCGCCGCCAGCGTAGCGCTGGTTGAACGCAGCCGAAGTACCCCAATACCCCTTCCACCGGTGGAAGAAATGCGCGCCGACGACGTCGGTCATAACCATGCTCCGGTTCCACGCAGGCGTCACAGCGTAGGTATGATAGTGCGTCGCCAACCCGACCGGCGCGTAGACATACCCTGCGAGCGCCATGCCGGCAGCGCGCGCTGCACGGACCCACGCGGCACGCGCCGGCACCCGCGTCATCGCGCCGTCGCACGCGAAGCTGAACTGGCAGCCGGCATGTTCCGAGCCCTGATACACCACGCCGCACACCGTTCCCGGGAAGGCAGGATGCCGTGCCCGGTTGAGGATGACCTGCGCGACCGCCTGTTGGCCGGCATCGGGCTCGGATGCGGCTTCGTAATAGATCGCCGCGGTGAGGCATTGCAGCGCGCGGTCGCGGTCCAGCGCCGATGCACCGGCCATCGAGAAAGGCCGTGCGGGGACGATGCCCGCGTCGAGCGTCGCACCGGCTGGGATCGGCAAATCCGGGAGGTCGATGGTCCCCGTAACACCCGCCGCAGGGGCGGCGATCTCCTGCTCGGCCAGCATCGGGGTAGGAACTGAAACCTTCACCGAAGACGCGGCACTCGCGCGGTCGTGCGCCGCTTCACGCGCCGACATCGCCCGGAGCGTGGCATGCGCAGAGATTGCGGCGCCTATGATCAACAACGTGACGACCATCGTCGCCCAGATGCGTTTCATCAACCGAACCGTCTGCAACCTTACGCGCAATCGCTTTCCTCGTACTTGCGTGTCGAGCCGGGCATAGCCGATCTGGCCAGACCGATCGCGCACGGATTCAGTCCGTCCCACCGCGGGACGGACGGTCACCGTAGCAGCAAGCGCTTACCGTAAGGTTGCGGTGTCGAGCTTCAGCGCGGCCTCGGGGATGACCTCGACGTTCGGATAGGCTTTGCGCAGCGGTTCGATGAACTGCTTGGCGTCACCGACCACGACGATGCTCGCCGCCTTCGGATCGAGCAAGGCGACCGCCGCGGCCTGTACCGCCGCCGGATCGACTGCGCCAACCGCACCGGCGTAGCGCTGGAGTTCACCGAGCGGCACGCCATTCTGAACATAGGCGCCCAGGATTCCTGCAACGCCCGACGTCGTCTCGATCCCGCGCCCGAAATTGCCGACGAGCACGGCCTTGCGCGTGTCGAGTTCTGCGGCCGGCACGGGGGACGTCCCCATCCGCGTCATCTCGGCCGCGATCAGCGTGACGACTTCGGCAGCGGTTGGGTTCTTGGTCTGAGTCCGCGCCGCGACCGTGCCCTGCGTCTTCCCCGCATCAAGCCCGCTGCCTGCGCCATAGGCCAGACCACGCTTGATCCGGATTTCCTGGTTTAACCGGGACGAGAAGCCGCCGCCAAGGACCGTGTTGCCAACTGCTAGCGGATAATAGCGTGCATCCGACCGCGCGATCGCAGGACGCGCAACCACGACGCCCGCTTGACCCGCTTCTGGCATGTCGACGACGATGACACGAGGTTTCGGGTACGTGACCTGCGGCGTGCTCGCGGTTGCCGTGCTGGTCGATTTCCAAGAACCGAACTGCGCCTCCGCCAAAGCCTTGGCACGCGCCGCGGTGACGTCGCCGACCATGATCAGCGTTGCCTGGCTCGGCTGGAAGCTCCGCGCATACGCTGCCGTGATGTCGGTGCGCGTGATTGCCTTCAGCGACAGCGGCGTGCCCCCCGTTAGGCGCACCATAGGGCGATGCCCCCAGCACGGCACGATCCGCAACCAGACCCGCGACCTGCGCCGGATCCTTCAACGCGAGCGTCACCGCATCGACCTGCTGCGTTCGCGCGCGTTCGATCTCCTCGGGCGCAAACGCCGGATTGATCGCGACGTCGGCGAGGATCGCCATCGCCGGCGCAAGCTGGTCCGACTTCACGGTCACGTCGACCGCCGCGCCATCGCTGCCAGCCGAACTGCCGATCGCCCCGCCAAGTCCCTCGACCGCACGCGCGATCTGTGTCGCCGAGCGTGTCTTCGTGCCCTTGGTGAGCAGGTCCGCCGACAGGCTGCTGACACCCGCACGATTTGCCGGATCGGTCGCTGCACCACCGGCAGTCACGAGATACGCGGTGACGATCGGCAGGTCGTGTCGCTCGACCGTCACCAGCCGCATGCCGTTGGCGAGCCGCGTCTTCACAGGCTGCGGGATCGTTGGCGATACCGGCGCGCTTGGCGCTGGCGGCTGGACGCGCTGCCCTTCCGGCGCAGGCGTCACGATCTCGATATTCGCCGGCGCCTTCAGGTCTGCAACCTGCACCGTCGGTGCAACCGTGATCGCATCCGCGATACCGCCCGCAGGCTTGGCCGCGAGTGGCATGTACCGGATTGTCGCCGACTGGTTGTCGCCGAGGTATTTCCGCGCAACCCGCTTGATATCCGCCGCCGTCACCCGAGCAATGGCCGCCAATTGCTTGTCAGCCGCCTGTGGATCGCCGTCGACCAGCACGGCAGACGCCAGCGTGCTCGCCTTGCCCTCGGCCGTCTCGCGCGACTGGATCGACTGGGTCAGGATCTCGTTCTTCGCCTCCGCGAGTTCGGCCGCGGTCACCGGCGCATCGCGGAACCGGGCGACCTCCCGCTTCAACGCAGCCTCACCCGCCTCGACCGTCTTACCACCCGCGAGGATCGCGTAGACGACCATGTTGCCGGTCGCCTGCTTGGTATCCAGGAACGCCTCGGCCGACTGCGCGAGCTGGTCGCGGTACACGACGCTCTCGTACAGCCGCGAACTTTCGCCCGTCGCCAGCACCGCCTTCAGCACCGTCAACGCGGCGATATCCGCATCGCGATCCGCCGGCACATGATAGCTGACCAGCACCGCCGGCAACGGCGTGTTGGGCTCGTACACGGTGCGCGTTACCGCTTTCGTGCGCGCAGGCTCGGCCACCGTCACGCGCGGGATCGCCGCGCTCGGCTTCTTTATCCCCGCGAAATACTGGTCGACCCAGCTGTTCAACTGCGCCGGATCGAAGTTTCCCGACACGACCAGGATCGCATTGTCCGGCCGATAATAGGTCGCATGGAACGCCCGGACGTCATCGATCCCGGCGGCTTCAAGGTTCTCCAGGCTGCCGATCGTCCCGCGTGCATAGGGGTGCGTCGCATAGGCAATTGCCGGATAATAGAGCGAGAACAACTTGCCATACGGCCGCGAAAGCGTGCTCTGACGCAGTTCCTCCTTCACCACGTCGCGCTCCGAGCCGAAGCTCTTGGGCTCAACCACGAGGCTCGCCATCCGGTCCGCCTCCGCGAACAGCAGACGCTGGAGATGGTTGGCGGGGATCACCTCGTAATAATTGGTGTAGTCGTCGTTGGTCGACGCATTGTTGTAACCGCCGACATCCTCGGTCAGCCGATCCATCTGCTCCGACACGAGATTGCGCGTCGACTTGAACATGAGGTGTTCGAACATGTGCGCGAACCCGGACTTGCCCTTGGGATCGTCCTTCGAGCCGACGTCGTACCAGACCTGCACCGATACGTTCGGCGTGCCGGTGTCGCGGATCGCATACACCCGCAGGCCATTCGGCAGGGTGCGCTCGGTATAGGCGATCGGCTTCACCGAGACCTGCGTCGGGGCAGGTGCGGTCTGCGCCCCCACCGCTACCGGGAAAGAAGCTGCGGTCAGCAGCAAAGCGGAGCGGAGGAGGCGCATCGAGATCCTTACTTGTTGCGGTTCGCGAACAGCACCGCGCCCGCGATCGCCGCCGAGCCGATGCCGACGCCCAGGCCGATCTTCGCGAGCGGCCAGCTCTTGGTCTTCTCCGCGGCGTTGTGCGCGGCGGCTTCGGCCTGCAGCTTCGCCTCCCTTCGCGGCGGCGAGGATTTCGTTCGGGGTATCGCTGTCGATCTTGATGGTCACTTGGGCTCTCCTTCACTCTTCCGGGCATACACGCCACGGAAATCATTCGCGAACTGCGTCAACGTCCCCGAGGCGATCGCCGCCCGCAGATCCGCCATCAGCGTTTCGTAGAACCAGATGTTATGCTCCGTCATGAGCATCGCGCCAAGCATTTCGCCCGACCGGACGAGGTGATGCAGATACGCCCGGCCCCACGTCGCACAGACCGGGCAGGGGCAGGCGGGATCGAGCGGCCCCATATCCTCGGCGAACTTCGCATTACGGATGTTGATCGGCCCGGTGCGCGTGAACGCCTGGCCGGTGCGACCCGACCTGGTCGGCATCACACAATCGAACATGTCGATGCCGCGCTCGACCGCACCGACGATGTCGTCCGGCTTGCCGACCCCCATCAGATAGCGCGGCTTGTCGATCGGCAGCTGGTCCGGCGCGAAGTCGAGGCACCCGAACATCGCCTCCTGGCCCTCGCCAACCGCCAGCCCTCCGACCGCATAGCCGTCAAAGCCGATATCGATCAAAGCATCCGCCGAAGACTTCCGGAACCCTTCGTTCAACGCACCCTGCTGGATCCCGAAGATCGCGTTGTTCTCGGCATGCGCCTCGCCGCTGTCGAACGCTGCGCGCGACCGCTTCGCCCAGCGCATCGACCGCTCCATCGCCGCCGCCTGCACTTCTCGCGTCGACGTCGTGGGCACCAGTTCGTCGAACGCCATGACGATGTTCGAGCCGAGCAGCCGCTGGATCTCGATCGAGCGCTCGGGGCTGAGCAGATGCCGCGTGCCGTCGAGGTGCGACTTGAACGACACGCCCTCCTCGGAGCGCTTGGTCAGGTCGGCAAGGCTCATAACCTGATAGCCGCCGGAATCGGTGAGGATCGGCTTCGACCAGCCCGAAAACGCGTGCAGACCACCCAGCTTGGCGACCCGCTCGGCGCCCGGTCGCAGCATCAGATGATAGGTGTTGCCGAGGATGATGTCCGCGCCCGCGCCCACCACGTCGGCGGGCTTCATCCCCTTGACGGTCGCGGCGGTGCCGACCGGCATGAACGCGGGCGTGCGGATGTCGCCGCGCTGCATCGCGATGACGCCGGTGCGTGCCTTGCCATCGGTAGCGGAGATCGTGAAGTCGAAGCGGGGACGGGTGGTCATACTACTTTTTCTTGCGAATGCCGTAGCGATCGCCGGCCGGCGCGCCGCGGATGGTGATGAGTTCGGCGCGAGTCAGCATGCCATCCTTGTCGCGGTCGAACCGCGTGAAGAACTGCGCGAACCTTGCCTGGAGTTCGGCGAGCGTGATCCGGTTGTCGCCATCGCGATCGACTTCGAACGGGCTCGGCAATGCGTTACGATCGCCCAGCCACGCCTGCGCCCAGTCGGCAAAGGCGATGTACCCGATCGATCCGGTCGCAGCACCCTCGGCGGTGGCATAGCTCCGCGCGACGCCCGCGGTCAGTTCCGCCTGCGTCACGCGGCCATCACCGTTCGCATCGCATGCGGCGATGAACAGCGCGGCGGGCTCGGCGAAGATCGTCGCGGGCGGCTGCGGCGTGCCCGCGGGCGGCGGTGCGGCGGTAATGGCCTGGAGAAAAGCAAGGGCGAGCAGCATGCCGCCCGTCATGGCAGCAGAAGCGAGGCGTCGCCATAGCTGTAGAAGCGATACTTTTCAGCGATCGCATGCGCATACGCCGCCTGCATCCGCTCGCGTCCCATCAGCGCCGACACGAGCATGAACAACGTCGAGCGCGGCAGATGGAAATTGGTCATCAAGCCGTCGATCCCGCGAAACCGATAACCCGGAGTGATGAAGATCGCGGTGTCGCCGTCGAATGGGCGGATCACGTCGTCCTCGCCCGTCGCGCTCTCGATCAGCCGGAGCGACGTAGTCCCCACCGCGATCACGCGACCATTGTTCGCGCGGACCGCGTTGAGCCGATCGGCGGTGGCGGCATCGATCCGGCCCCATTCGGCGTGCATCTTGTGCTCGGTGGTGTCGGTCGCCTTCACGGGAAGGAACGTCCCCGCGCCGACATGCAGCGTCAGCGTCGCATGACCGATCCCCCGCCGCCTCGAGCGCCGCCATCAATCCTGGCGTGAAGTGCAGTGCCGCCGTCGGCGCTGCGACTGCTCCCGGCTCGGACGCGAACATCGTCTGGTAATCGTCCGCATCGCGTTCGTCGGTCGGGCGCTTGCCGGCGATATACGGGGGCAGGGGGCATGTGGCCCGCGCGTTCCAGCAGCAGTTCGACCGGCTCGTCGCCCGCGAACACCAGCGCGTAGCTCCCATCGTCCTCGCGATCGACTGCCGCTGCGCTGACGCCGTTGCCAAACTCGATCACGTCGCCGTCACGCAGTCGCCGCGCGTTGCGGATGAACGCACGCCACCGCCTTGGCCCCTCGCGCTTGTGTAGCGTCGCGCCGATCTTGGCATCGCCGCGCCGCCCGTCGAGCTGCGCCGGGATCACGCGCGTATCGTTGAACACGAGCAGGTCGCCACGCCGCAGCAGCGACGGCAGGTCTGATACGCCTGCATCCGTGGTGCGATCACCTTCGATCACCAGCATCCGCGCGGCATCACGCGGCGCCGCGGGGCGGAGCGCGATGTTGTCGGTCGGCAGGTCGAAGTCGAAAAGGTCGACGTTCAACGTGGAGTCACTTCTTTGCAGGAGCCTTCTTTACCGGCGCCTTGCGAGCGGTCGGCGCGAGCTTTGGCTTGGCAGCGTTCGGACCCGAAGCCGTCCCCGGCAACGTCACCGGCGCACCGAGTGCGGGGGCAGGCGGCCCAGCCATATACGCCGGAGGATTATCCGCCGCGATATACGCGTGGACGATCCGCGACGGGTTCGCCGGCGGCTCGCCACGCTCGATCGCGTCGACATACTGCATCCCGTCGAGCACGCGACCGAACACGGTGTATTTCTTGTCGAGGCTCAGACGCGGCTGGAACACGATGAAGAACTGGCTGTTCGCGCTATCCTCCTTGTCCGACCGCGCCGCCGAGACGGCACCACGGACGTGCGGCAGATAATTGAACTCCGCCTTCACGTCGGGGAGCGTCGAGCCACCGGTGCCGTCGCCCTTGGGATCGCCACCCTGCGCCATGAAGCCATCGATCACGCGGTGGAACGCGAGGCCGTCATAGAAATGCTGGCGGGTCAGCGTCTTGATCCGCTCGACCATCAGCGGCGCGACGTCGGGCCGAAGCCAGATCGTGACGCGCCCGCCGGTCGAAAGATCGAGCAGCAGCAGGTTCTGCGTATCCGTGGTCAGGGGCGGGGTCGCGCGAACGGCAGGCGCCACGACTTCCTTCTTCTGCGCTGCACCAGCCGGTACCGTGACCAGGCACCCGAGCAACGCGAACATTCCGACGAAAAAGCGCATCAAATTCCCACTCGAAAGAGGCCCGGCGCAACCAGGCTGCCGCCACTTAGAGCAAATCCCCGCTTGCGCCAATCTGAACGTGATGGGGATCGCTGCTCCCCTCCCTGAAAGGGAGGGGCCGGGGGTGGGTAGACTCGCTCGAGCCTCAAACGTGCAACCAAGCGGAACCCGACCCACCCCCAACCCCTCCCTTCCAGGGAGGGGCGAAGAAGGTCAGCTGCCCTTGCGGCCGATCTTCTCGACCCGCGCTACCACCTCTTCGCGCACCGACTCCGGCACGAACTTGGCGATATTCCCGCCGTACAGCGCGATCTCCTTGACCAGCCGGCTGGCGATCGGCTGCAACGCGACGTCGGCCATCAGGAACACCGTCTCGACGCGCGGATTGATCTGCTGGTTCATCCCCGCCATCTGATATTCGTACTCGAAATCGGCGACCGCGCGCAGGCCCCGGACGATCACCTTCGCCCCCTGCCGCTCGGCAAAATCCATCAGCAGCGAATCGAACGCGACCACCTCGATATCGCCATCGACGTCCGCGACCTCGCGACGCACCGTCGCCATCCGCTCCTCGATCGTGAACATCGGCGACTTGGACGGGTTGGTCGTCACCCCGATCACCAGCCGGTCGACCAGCTTCGCGCCGCGCCGGATGATGTCCATATGACCGAGTGTCACGGGATCGAACGTCCCCGGGTAAACCCCAATCCGTGCCGTCATGCCGATCTCCCCGGTTGTAGTTCTAGCGGTCGCGTTCGAGCACGAAACGGGCGACATCCCGCAACAGATCGGCTTCCTTGCCATAGCTGTGCAGATGCGCGACCGCCTGGTCGACGAGCATCCGCGCCTGCTCGCGCGCACGCTCGGGCCCGAGCAGCGATAGGAACGTCTCCTTGCCCGCGACCTCGTCCTTGCGCAGCGACTTGCCGACGACCGCCTCGTCGCCCTCGGCATCGAGCAGATCGTCGGCGATCTGGAACGCCAGCCCAAGGTCATGCGCATACCCGCGAAGCCCCACGCGACCTTCCGGCGGCAGCCGCCCGAGAATCGCCCCCTGCCTCGACCGACGCCGAGATCAGTGCACCCGTCTTCATCTGCTGCAACCGCGTGACGGTGTTGAGGTCGAAGCGCGTATTCTCAGCCTCGATGTCCATCTTCTGGCCGCCGGCCATGCCGTTCGGCCCGGACGCCCGCGCGAGGTCCATGACCAGTTCGATCCGGACGAACGGATCGGCATGCGTTGCTGGATCGGCTAGAATCTCGAACGCCATCGCGTGCAGGCAATCGCCCGCCAGAATCGCGGTCGCCTCGTCGAACACCTTGTGCACGGTGGGCTTGCCGCGGCGCATGTCGTCGTCGTCCATCGACGGCAGATCGTCGTGGATCAGCGAATAGACGTGGATCGCCTCGATCGCCGTCGCTGCCCTAGCGGAGCATTCGCGCGCCACGTCGAACAGATTTGCGGTCGCGAACACCAGCAAGGGCCGCAGTCGCTTGCCGCCACCGATCGCCGCGTGCCGCATCGCGCGGTACAGGTCGCCGCGCGGATCGTCCGGAATGGTCAGCAGCTGGTCGAATTGCCGGTCGATCTCCGCGGAGACCTCGGCAAGCGCGGCATCGAGCGTGACGGGCATCCCGCTCACCGCGTCAGCCCGCCGCGAACGGGCGGACGCCGGCAGGCTTGCCGTCGCCGTCGAGCCGGATCGCCTCGATCCGTGCCTGCGCCGCATCGAGCCGGTCGGCGCAACGCTGGCGCAGCTTGTTGCCGCGCTCGTACAGCTCGATCGCCTGCTGAAGCGGCGTGTCGCCACTTTCCAGCTTCCCGACGATAAGCTCGAGTTCCTTCAGTGCATCCTCGAACGCGAGGTCTTCGATCGGCGTGTCCATGTCCGTCGCTATGGCGCAGGCACGCGACGAGGGTCAAGGACGCGCGAGAGCGCGCCGGATACGCGACACGCTTACCGCAGGCGGTTGACAGTCCAGGTGTATAATACCGAGACACCGACCAGCCCGAAATCGACGACGGCCTGCATCCGGTGTGGCGAAGGGTCGCTCTTGTCGTGCGTAATCAGCCGGAAGTCTGCGGTCGGATGACGCACGGCGAGTGTCACAAGGCCAAGCCCCGCCACCGCCAGCACAAGTTTCCGGTTCCGCATCGTCGATCTCCCAGACTTGCGATCATGGCTCACACGTTGCCGTTTCGCAAGCGCAACGGCCTTACGCTGCAATCGGCAGTATGCCTGCGTCGCGCGACCGATCGCGCCCGGCGCCCTTGGCCGCGAACAGCGCGCGATCGGCGCTGCGATACAGCGCCTTCCAGTCCGATTCGCGCTGCAGCCCCGTACAGCAGCCGATGCTGGCGGTTATCGCCATGTCGAACGGCATGCGCTGGCTGCGCAATCGCTCGAGGATCGTGTCGGGCAGGACCGGCGTGGTCGCATCGATGAGAATGGCGAACTCCTCGCCGCCGATCCTCGCGACCAGAGCGTCGGGCGGCACCGCGTTGCGCAACACCCGCGCCACGACCCGCAGGACTTCGTCGCCGCCATCGTGGCCGATGGTTTCGTTGACGTGCTTGAAGTGATCGACGTCCGCGATCAGCAGCATCTGATCGCCCGACCGTCCGATCGCGCGATCCAGGAATGCACGGCGATTGAGCAGCCCCGTCAGCGGTTCGGTATCCGCCAGCAACCGCGCCGCGATCTCCTGTTCACGCGCGTCGTCGCGTTCGACGCTTAGCAGGCGAATCCGGTACGCGATCGCCAAACTGGAGAGCAGCGCCTCTAGCATCATAGAGATCATCGTGGAGTTATCGATCCAGAAACTCCACGACATCAGCCCCAGCGCACCGGCGATCCGCAGGCTGGCGAAGACGATGGGCGCGCCCCAGGCGAGCGTGAACATCCAGAGATAGCTGCTCCGGACCCGCCAAGCTCGGTACAGCACCGGCGGCACCAGCGCGATCAGCGGGATGTAACTGAGCGTCAGCAACCGATCGAGCCAGTAGATCTGCCACGGCGCCAGGATCGCAAACGCAATTCCGGCCGTGGCGAGCGTCGCGAGCGCCACGTTGCTGGCGGGGCGCGGCCAACCATCGAACACCGCACGCTCGAAAAAAGCGCGTGCGAAGACCAGGACCATGCCCGCACAAATCGCCAGCAAACATACGTTGAGTTTCAAGCGGACGTTGTTGTCGAGCGACGGCACAAGCTGGCCCAGCGCGGCCGACGACGAAAAGGCGTACCCGAGCAAGCACAGCACCAGCAGGCAATAGACCGGCTGGAACGACTGTCGAAGCGCACCCCACAACGCGAGATTGTAGACGATCAACGCGATCGCCATCCCGCCGAAGCTTGCATACAGCGCCGACAGGATGATCTCGCTCTCTGCGGCTTCCGCGGCCGTTGCGAGTGTCGGCCCGAGTACGACGCCCCGCAAATTCGCCGAACCCTCGACGTGCCAAAGCAGGCGGACGGGGGGCGCAACGTGCGGCGGCAGCGTCAGAGATAGGGTTGCGCCGATCATGAGATGGCGGCCGGACGTGCGACTGGTGAACCCGGTACGGCGGATTGCGCCGTCTGCATAAAGAACGAAGAGCGTGACGCGATCCTGCCAGACGCTCGCGGTCAGGGCACGCAGATCAGGGATGTGCGTCAGGTTCGTCGGCAAAGCCTGCGACAGAACCCAGAAATCGCCGGACCCATAGGCCGACTGGGGCGTGGTGCAGTCGAACCGTGAAGGCGTTCAAAACAAGGCAGGTACGGAAAGCCCTGGGGTAGCCCGCGTAATACAGACATCGAGCAGTTGCCCGGTCCGGGCCTCGGCCGGTGCAGCACCGAGCATCGCCAACGCCGTCGCAACGATGCCGATGAGCCAAGTGATACGAAACCCGAACGTCATGCAGACACCGTCTAAGCCGCCTTCGCCAATTAATGGTAAAGAGGCGCCCGCACGACGGCGTAATCAATCGGATTTCGACCATACTGGATCGATTTATGCTGATTTGGCTCGCAATTCGAACCACGCTATCGGCATCGTGAAGTCGCTTCGTCATAAACGCAGATCGTGTCTCAACGACAGAACAGGGCGCGAGCCGAAAGAGGATTGGTAGAATTTGAAGTGCTGTTCATCCAGCTTTTCCAAATCAAACCTGGTCCAGCTCGCGCTGAACCAGGTTGATAGTCGTCAGCTGGCCTCGACCGTCTCGGTCTTGCCCTTCTTCTTGGGCTTCTTCGGCGCGGCAGGCTCGATCGCGAACGACAGCGCGCCGTCCTTCATCTTCACCGTCACCTCGCCGCCATGGACCAGCTTGCCGAACAACAGTTCCTCGGCGAGCGGCTGCTTGATCTTCTCCTGGATCAGGCGACCCATCGGTCGTGCGCCGTACAGCTTGTCATAGCCCTTGGTCGTGAGCCACGCCTTCGACTCGTCGTCGAGGACGATATGCACGCCGCGATCCGCCAGCTGGAGTTCGAGCTGGAGGATGAACTTGTCCACCACGCGTGCCACCACTTCGGTCGGCAGATACCCGAACGGCACCACCGCATCGAGACGGTTGCGGAATTCCGGCGTGAACATCTTCGTCACGGCGACCTCGTCCTCGCCCTCACGCGACAGGTTGCCGAAGCCGACTGTCTCGCGCGCCATGTCGCTGGCACCCGCATTGGTCGTCATGATCAGGATGACGTTGCGGAAGTCGACCGACTTGCCGTGCTGGTCGGTCAACCGCCCGTTATCCATCACCTGCAACAGGATGTTGAACAGGTCCGGATGCGCCTTCTCGATCTCGTCGAGCAGAAGCACGCAATGCGGGTTCTGGTCGATCGCGTCGGTCAGCAAACCACCCTGGTCGAACCCGACATAGCCCGGGGGCGCACCGATCAGACGACTGACCGAATGCCGCTCCATATATTCGGACATGTCGAACCGCTGGAGCGGAATGCCGAGGATCGTCGACAGCTGCTTGGCGACTTCGGTCTTGCCGACACCCGTGGGCCCGGTGAACAGGTAGTTGCCGATCGGCTTCTCCGGCTCGCGCAGGCCCGCCCGCGCCAGCTTGATCGCCGACGACAGCTTCTCGATCGCCGCATTCTGCCCGAACACCACGCGCTTCAGATCCGTCTCGAGCGTGGCAAGCGCCAGCTTGTCGTCGGTTGAGACCGACTTCGGCGGGATGCGTGCCATCGTCGCGATGACCTGCTCGATCTCCTTCGGCGTGATCGTCTTCTTGCGCTTGTTCGGCGGCACCAGCATCTGCATCGCGCCGACCTCGTCGATCACGTCGATCGCCTTGTCCGGCAGCTTGCGGTCGTTGATGTACCGCGCCGACAGCTCGACCGCCGACTTAATCGCATCGGGCGTGTACTTGACGTTGTGGTGATCCTCGAACGCCGAGCGCAGGCCGGCAAGGATCTTGATGGTATCCTCGATCGTCGGCTCGTTCACGTCGATCTTCTGGAAGCGCCGCAGCAGAGCGCGGTCCTTCTCGAAGTGATTGCGGAACTCCTTGTACGTCGTCGAACCGATGCATCGGATCGTGCCGCCCGACAAAGCCGGCTTGAGCAGGTTTGACGCATCCATAGCGCCCCCACTCGTCGCACCCGCACCGATCACGGTGTGGATCTCGTCGATGAACAGCACCGCGTCGGGCAGCTTCTCGAGCTCGTTGACGACCGCCTTCAAGCGCTCCTCGAAGTCGCCACGATACCGCGTCCCTGCCAGCAACGCGCCCATGTCGAGCGAGTAGATGACGGCAGGCAACAGCACGTCGGGCACGTCGCCCTCGACGATCTTGCGCGCCAGGCCTTCCGCGATCGCGGTCTTGCCGACGCCGGGATCACCAACATAGAGCGGGTTGTTCTTCGACCGGCGGCACAGGATCTGGATCGTGCGATCCACCTCCGGCCCGCGCCCGATCAGGGGATCGACCTTGCCGTTCTTGGCCTTCTCGTTGAGGTCGACCGTGAATTGCTTGAGCGCGCTTTCCGTCTTGCCCTTCTCCTGTCCCTTGGCCGGCTTCTCGTCGTCCGCACCCTTTGGCGTGGATGCTTCGGTCGCCTGCTGTCCGCCCTTGCCGACACCGTGGCTGATGAAGCTGACCGCATCGAGGCGGCTCATGTCCTGCTGTTGCAGGAAATAGACGGCATAGCTCTCGCGCTCGCTGAACAGGGCGACGAGCACGTTGGCACCGGTCACTTCGTCGCGGCCCGAGGACTGGACGTGCAGGATCGCGCGCTGGACGACGCGCTGGAACCCGCTGGTGGGCGAGGGGTCGGTCGCCGCATCGACCTTCAGCGCGTCGAGTTCGCTGTCGAGGTAGTGCGAGACGGTATTCTTCAGATCGCCGATCTCGACGTTGCACGCGGTCATGACCTTCGACGCATGTTCGTCGTCGATCAGCGCGAGCAGCAGATGCTCCAGCGTCGCATATTCGTGACGCCGGGACGATGCCGCCTCGAGCGCCTTGTGCAGCGTGGTCTCGAGGGCGGGTGCAAATGATGGCATTTACAATACTCCTGTCGGGCCGCGAGAACGCGAGCCCTTTGCCACTATGTCGGAACTGATATCGGTCGCATCAAGCACTTGAACCCGGCCCCCGTCCGTTCCTGCGCTGCCTAAATGCGACGCTTGTGGAGGCGGGCAGCGCGATCACCGCCTGAACAGGTCGTCGGCGCTGGCGCGGTGACTGACCGCGCGGTCCTTCTTCAGCTGGCAGCGCGCGATCTCGCCCTGCAGCACGGTGATCCGCGCATCGAGCTCGGCGACCGACAACGGATCGAGGTCCTGTCGCACGAGCGCGTCGAGCAGATCGTCGGGACGGGAGGGGGTGTCGTCCGGTTCCATAGTTTCTGTAACGTTGACCCGCACCCGAGTGATGTCAATAAGGCGCGGAAATCTAAAGGGACGTGACGAGCAATGACCGCGATACCCGAAAATCAATCCAGTAACTTACGTGTACCCGAAGTGATGAAGGCGATCGATCCGGAACAGCCCGGCGGTCCCGAAGTGCTGGTCCTCGTCGACCGTCCCGTGCCCAAGCCGGGGCAGGGTGAGGTGCTGGTCAAGGTGGCGGCCGCCGGGGTCAACCGCCCGGAGGTCATGCAGCGCCAGGGCAAGTATCCGCCGCCGCCGGGTGCCCCCCTCGATCCTCGGCATGGAGATCTCCGGCACGATCGTCGCGGTCGGCGAAGGCGTCGGCGATGAACAGGTCGGCCAGCTCGTCTGCGCGCTGATCTCCGGCGGTGCGTATGCGGAATACGCGGTCGCACCGTTCGGCCAGTGCTTGCCCGTCCCCGAGGCACTGACGATGGTCGAGGCGGCGGCGATGCCCGAGACGTTGTTCACCGTCTGGACCAACCTGTTCGAGCGCGCCTACGCGATGGAAGGCGACACCGTCCTTGTCCACGGCGGCACCAGCGGCATCGGCACGATGGCGATTGCCCTGTGCAGCGTCTTCGGCATCGACATTATCGTCACGGTGGGCTCGAAGGCCAAGTGCGAGGCGGCATTGAGCCTCGGCGCCACCCACGCGATCGACTACAAGTCGGAGGATTTCGTCGAGCGCGTGAAGCAGATCACCAACGGCAAGGGCGTCGCCGCGGTGCTCGACATGGTCGGTGGCGACTACGTCCCGCGCAACCTGCAATGCCTCGCGGAAGACGGCCGGCATGTGTCGATCGCGGTCATGGGCGGCGCGACGGCGACCGTCCCCCTGTTCGAGATCATGCGCCGCCGCCTGACGCTGACCGGCTCCACGCTCCGCCCGCGTGACACCGCGTTCAAGTCGCTGGTCGCCGACGAATTGTCGCGGACGGTGTGGCCGCACGTCGAAGCGGGCAAGCTGAAGCCCGTGATCGACCGCGTGTTTGCCTTCGCGGACGCGCCGGCGGCGCACACCCGGATGGAAGCAGGCGACCACGTCGGGAAGATCGTGCTGACGATGGAGTGAGGAGGGGCGGGCATTCTAATCGCCTTGCCGCACCCCTTCCGTCGCCCCAGCGAAAGCTGGGGTATCTCCGTTTAACGGCCGACATCCCCCCATACACCACCACCCTGGCGAAGGCCGGGGCCCAATTGGGGGACGGTGCCGATCGAGCGCAGTCCTCTGTCACTGCGACCTTTCCAATTGGGCCCCGGCCTCCGCCGGGGTGGTATGGTGGGCAGGAAAGCGCCGATCCAGCCAACCTTGTTCTCCCGCGAAGGCGGGAGCCCAGTCTGGATTCCCACCTTCGCGGGAAAACAAGCTATCCTCGCCCATGACTTGGAACAGTCACCGGACTGCGACCACCGTGTAACAATACTCGGCTAATACTCGCGACAAGGATAGTTTTGCGGGGGCAGGCTCATGAACGCCATTACGACGTTTTCGCCATCTAGCTTCGTTGGCGCCGACATCACCGATATCGCCGACTTCATCCACTCCCGGCCCGCCGTACCCGAGCCGGTCGTCGAACGCCGCCAATATCGCACGATCTGGATCTCCGACGTCCATCTCGGCACGCGCGGCTGCAATGCGGGAATGCTCAACGACTTCCTCGATCACGTCGACAGCGAGACGATGTACCTCGTCGGCGACATGATCGACGGCTGGCGGCTCAAGAAGAAATTCTACTGGCCCGCCGCGCACAACGACGTGATCTGGCGCCTGCTGAAGCGTGCCAAGCGCGGCACCCGCGTCGTCTACATCCCCGGCAACCACGACGAGGTGTTCCGACAGTATTCGGGGCTCGACCTGGGCGGCATCTCGATCCGTCGCAACGCGATCCACGAGACGGCGGACGGTCGCCGCCTGCTCGTCCTCCACGGCGACGAGTTCGACGCGATCACGCTCGCACATCGCTGGATCGCGCACATTGGCGACGCGGCCTACACGATGCTGATGGGGCTCAACCGCTGGGTCAACGCCGCGCGTCGCCGGATGGGCATGCCCTATTGGTCGCTGTCGAAACACGCCAAGGCCAAGGTCAAGAACGCGGTCGCCTTCATCTCGCACTTCGAGGAAGTCGTCGCGCATGCCGCCGGCGTCCGCGGCGTCGAAGGTGTCGTCTGCGGCCACATCCATACCGCCGAAATGCGCGAGATCGCCGGCATCGCCTATTACAACGACGGCGACTGGGTCGAGGGTTGCACGGCCTTGGTCGAGCATTTCGACGGCCGCATGGAGTTGCTCCACTGGGGCGACGAAATCGCCGCCCGCGATCGCGACAAGGTCATATCCATGGCCGCCTGACTTAACCCTTCCCCGATGGGGAGAGGGCAAGCCGCGTCAGCGGCGCGGGTGAGGGCAAGTCCACAACTTCAGTTGAAGCGTGCCCTCACCCTCCCACCCGGCTGCGCCGGCCGGGCCCCCTCCCTCTCCCCATGGGAGAAGGGCAAAACGGAGAAGACACGATGCGTATCGCAATCGTCACGGATGCCTGGAGCCCGCAAGTCAACGGCGTCGTCCGCACCCTCCAGTCGGTCCAGCGCGAACTCGAATCCATCGGCCACGAGGTCCTGGTCGTCTCCCCGAACGCTTCGCCTCGATGCCATGCCCGACCTACCCCGAGATCCGCCTCGCCTTCGCGCGTTCGGGTGCGGTCGGTCGCATGCTCGCCGCCTTCGGTGCCGACGCGATCCATCTGGCTACCGAAGGGCCAGTCTGCCTCGCCGCCCGCAACTGGTGTCTCGCTCGCGCGCTCCCGTTCACCAGCGCGTATCACACCCAATTCCCCGACTATATCGCCGCCCGCACCGGCGCGAACCCCGACTGGATCTGGCGCTACATCCGCTGGTTCCACCGTCCCGCCCAGTCGATTCTGGTTTCCACGCCGTCGGTCGCGGCAACGCTCGCAGCCCAAGGCCTGCATCAGGTCCGCGAATGGGGCAGGGGCGTCGACTTCGCGCAGTTCGGCCTCGACGGCGCCCGCGATCCCGAGATGACGGCGCTGCCCGGCCCGATCCTCCTGTATGTCGGGCGCGTCGCGGTCGAGAAGAACATCGAGGCGTTCCTGTCCTCCGCACATCCCGGCACCAAGGTCGTCGTGGGCGACGGCCCCGCCCGTGCGACGCTCGCCCGCCGCTTCCCCGACGCCGTCTTCCTCGGCCAGCGTTCCGGCCTCGACCTAGCCGCCGCCTATCGCACAGCAGACGTCCTCGTCTTCCCGAGCCGCACCGACACGTTCGGCCTCGTCATGATCGAAGCACTGGCCTGCGGAACCCCCCGTCGCGGCGTATCCGGTAACTGGCCCGATCGACGTCCTCGACGACCGCGTCGGCGCCATGCACGAAGATCTCGACACCGCGATCGCCACCGCGCTCACTCGCGACAGCGTCACCTGCGCCGCCTACGCCGCGCGCTACAGCTGGCCCGCCAGCGCACGCCAGTTCCTCCACGCGCTCGTCCCCCTCGAAGGAAAGCTCATGGCCGCCTGAGCTTGTTCGCTTGCTTGATAGCGCCGCGCGCACTAAGTCTCTCTCATGTCAGGCCGCTCCGAAAGGGGCGGCCCTTTCTATTTTTACGGAGTTTCCGCCGTGGCCCAGCCGCTCATGCCCCACGCGACCGCCGCCTGGATGGTCGACAATACCGCGCTCAGCTTCGAGCAGATCGCGGACTTCTGCGGCCTGCACATCCTCGAGATCCAGGCGATTGCCGACGACACCACCTCGACCAAGCTCACCGGTCGCGATCCGGTCCGCGCGCATGAAGTGACGCAGGACGAGATCGACAAGGGTGCCGCCGATCCCGATTACCAGCTCAAGATGATCAAGGGGCCCGGAGCAGGTCCGCCGCACCAAGGGGCCACGCTACACGCCGGTCTCGAAGCGCCAGGACAAGCCCGACGGCATCTCGTGGATCATCCGCAATCACCCGGAGATCACCGATGGCGCGATCTCACTGCTGATCGGCACCACGCGCACGACGATCGCCGCGATCCGCGACCGCAGCCACTGGAACATCGCTAACATAACCCCGAAGGACCCGGTCACGCTGGGCCTGACCTCGCAGCGTGAGCTCGACGCAGCGGTGGCGAAGGCGGCGAAGGCAGCCGGCATGGAAGCCCCGACGGACACGCGCCTCGAAGGCGACCGCGAAGTGCTCCTCCAGCAGCTCCGCGCCGAGCGCACCCAGGCTGCGGCAGACGCGCAGTTCGTGGCAGATGGCGGCGTCCTCCCCGTCAAGCCGCTCTTCGACGACCCCTTCAAGCGCTGACCGCACTTCCCCTCCCGCGAGCGGGAGGGGGCAGGGGGCGGGCTCGCGCCCTCCTCATACGATACGGCTAGCGAGATTAGCCAACGCACAAGGCGGCGGCCGTGATGTCGAACAGTCCGCCCCCTCAATGTTCTCCCGCGAAGGCGGGAGCCCAGTCTGGATCCCCGCCTTCGCGGGGAAACAAGCTTCCTTCGTCTGAATTTGAGACGTGCCGTCCCCGGCCGGATGACGGAGAGCGTGCGAATCCGTTAATCCAACCTGATCCTCCCCCGCCAGGGGGGAGGTGGCTGGCACTCGCCAGACGGAGGGGGAGGCAAGCGCCAACCCTTGTTCCGTGTCCTCCCCCCTCCGTCACCTGCGGTGCCACCCCCTGGCGGGGGAGGATCAAGAGAAGGTCAGCTGCCGTACAGCACTATCTCCCGCCACATCCAGTTGCTAACTGCAACGGATGGCAACCGCACCCGACACAGATTTCGCGCCCACCAGCCACAAGGGCCTGACCTACCCCTTCGGCGGCGCGGAGCCCGCATCGGGCGAAACGATGCAGGTCGCCCCCGGCATAGACTGGGTCCGCCTCCACATCCCCGGCCCCTTGCGCCACGTAAACTGCTGGCTCCTCGCCGACACCGACGGCGAAGCGCTGGTCGACACCGGCATGAACACCGCGGCCGCGCGCGACGCCTGGAAAGCCATCTTCAAAGGCCCCAAAGCCAACACCCGCATCACCAAGATGATCGGCACCCACTTCCACCCAGACCATATCGGCCTCGCCGGCTGGATGTGCGACCACCACGCCGCCCCCCTGATCATGACCCGAGCCGAATGGCTCACCGCGCGCATGCTCGCCGCCGACGCCCGCGACTCCGTCCCGCACGAAATGCTCGCCTTCTGGCGCGGCGCAGGCTGGGCCCCAGAACAGATCGACCACGCCACCGCCAAGGGCTGGGCCGGCTTCCGGAAGATCATCACGCCGCTCCCGCTCAGCTACACGCGCATCGAGGACGGCGACACGCTCGCCATCGGCACGCGCGACTGGCGCGTCGTCACCGGCTCCGGCCACTCCCCGAACACGCGTGCCTGTACGACGAAGCCAGCGGCATCCTCATCGCGGGCGATCAGGTCCTCCCCCGGATCAGCCCCAACGTCTCGCTAGGCGTCACCGAACCGAACGCCGATCCGCTGGGCGAATGGTTCGCCTCGATCGCCAAGCTCAAGACACTGCCCGCCGACCTGCTCGTCCTCCCGGGCCACGGCGACCCGTTCACCGGTCTCCACACCCGCCTCGACGCGATGGACCGCGAACACCGCGAGCGTCTCGACGAACTCGCCATCTTCCTTGGCGAGCCTCGCCGCGCGGTCGACTGTTTCGGCCGCCTGTTCCGCCGCGCGATCGGCCCCGACGTCCTCGGCATGGCGACCGGCGAAGCACTTGCGCATCTCCGCCGCCTCGAAGTCGAGGGTCGGGCGACCCGCGACACGCAAGATGGCGTATGGTGGTGGCGCGCGGCCTGAGTTAGGCTGCGGCCGAATTCAAGAGGATAGGCCCATGTGCGACGAGCATACCGCAGACGATAACGAAGCCTATCTGGCCGGCGTCTCGCGCCGCCAGTTCGGCGTGATGACCGGCGCGATGGGCCTGACGATGTTGCTCCCCGCGCCCGCGAATGCCGCGGTCATCAAGGGCCGCGACGTCTCGATCGTCACGCCCGACGGCAAGGCCGATGCCTATTTCGTCGCGCCCTCCACGGGCAAGCACCCGGGCGTGCTGGTCTGGCCCGACATCATGGGCCTGCGCCCCGCCTTCCGCCAGATGGCCGACCGCCTCGCGCAATCCGGCTATGCGGTACTCGTCGTCAACCAGTTCTACCGCTCGACCAAGGCGCCATTCCTGAAGCCCGGCGAATCCTACGACCAACCCGAAGTCAAAAACCGCATCGCCCCATTCCGGGAAGCCCTCACGTCCGAAGGGACGGTTCGCGACGCGAAAGCCTTCACCACCTTCCTCGACGCGCAACCGCAGGTCGACCGCAAGCGTGGGCTGGCCACCACCGGCTATTGCATGGGCGGCCCGATGGTGATGCGCACCGCTGCAGTGGTCGCGAACCGCATCCGCGCAGGCGCGACGTTCCACGGCGGCGGCTTCGTCACCGACAAGCCCGACAGCCCGCACCTCCTGATCCCGCAGATGAAGGCGCAATACCTCATCGCGATCGCCGCCAACGACGACGCGCGGTCGCCGACCGAGAAGGACACGCTCCGCACCGCGTTTGCCGCCGCGAAACTCCCGGCCGAGATCGAGGTGTACGCCGGCACCATGCACGGCTGGTGCCCACCCGATTCGAAGGTCTATAATCCGGTCCAGGCGGACAAGGCCTGGGCCCGCATGCTCGCGCTGTTCGACAAGGCGCTGGTATAAGGGCGCGGGGGGCTTAATTGTAGGCCCCGCCTTCCCCCTTGTACTCCCGCGAAGGCCGGAGCCCAGTCTGGATCCCCCCGCCTTCGCGGGGAAACATTCTGCATGGCCTTGACCGCACCCCTGCTCCATGAGACCATCGTTCACGATCCGTTCTCAAGGAGAGTCGCGTGGCCCTGACCCTGTACACCAACCCGATGTCGCGCGGTCGCATCGCGCGCTGGATGCTCGAAGAGGTCGGCGCCGAGTACGAGACCGTCGTCCTCGACTACGACACGACGATGAAGGCCGAGGCGTATCGCGCGATCAACCCGATGGCCAAGGTCCCCGCGCTGGTCCACAACGGCAAGACCATCACTGAATGCGCTGCGATCTGCGCCTATCTCGCCGAAGCATTCCCCGAAGCCGGCCTCGCGCCACGCGATGACGAACGCGCCGACTATTATCGCTGGCTGTTCTACGCAGCCGGCCCCGTCGAAGCGGCCGTCGGTAACCGCGCACTCGGTGTAGTGCCGGACGCCGCGCAACAGCGGATGATCGGCTATGGCAGCCTCGACCGCGTCGTCGACGTTCTCGAACAGGCAGTTGCCGCGCACCCGTACATCGCCGGCGACCGCGTCACCGCCGCCGACGTCTATGTCGGATCGCAAGTGATCTGGGGGATGCAGTTCGGCTGGCTGCCAAAGCGCCCAACCTTCACCGACTACGCCGCGCGCCTGACAGAACGCCCGGCGTACAAGCGGGCAGGAGATTTGGACGACGCCTTGATTGCAGCTGCAGCCTGAGGTCGACGGACTCCTTGCGACCAATCATACCTAATCCCGTCATCCTGACGAAAGTCAGGATCCAGAGCCACAGGCGCTAACTTTTGGTATCCTGGGTCCTGACTTTCGCCAGGATGACGCTGCTATTGGCTCGCACAGGGCGTGTTGCAATTGGCAGAACCGATTGCGTATTGTGTATTGCGAGTTCGAAGGTTGCAAACTCGTTCCACCACCCGGGATTGGCACGGCCATGATCCGAGGGGCCCCGTACCTGCGGACCGACAGCATCGCTACCGCCCCCTTGTTCTCCCGCGAAGGCGGGAGCCCAGACTGGGTCCCCGCCTTCGCGGGGAAACACGCTTGCGGCTCGGACCGCGTGACCGCCGCCGTGCCCAGAAGGCTACCGGCCAGCTAATACCGTCTATCGACCCCGGTTCTGGCAGGCAGGAACCACTCCCCCACGACGTGGCACCGATCGTCGATCGTCACCCAATCGAGCCGGCCTCGGCGAGGCAACGCCCACCACGACCCAGATCAGCCAAGGATCTCGGCGTCAGTCGCTAGGCGTCAATCAGCGCACGCCGACTCTCAAATTCCGATCAGGCCGCCCACTTCGCCAGCCAGTCGGCCAGCGCCTGAGGCCCCATCGATCGCGCATCCGCTAATTCGGTCTCATGCCCTGCATTCAACAGCTTGTTGGTTCGCGGATCGACCACCAGAACCGCCGGCACGCCCTTCAGGCGGCCCTTGATCCCGTAGCCCGCCGCAATCTGCCCGTTCTTGTCGAAGCGGCCGATATCGACGGTCACGACAACGAACTTGCTGTCGACGAAACGCTTCATCTCGGGCAGGTCGATCGTCCCCGCCAGCAGGCGGCAATCGAGGCACCAGTTGCCGCCGAAATCGATCAACAACCGCTTTTGCGTCTTCAGCGCGCGTGCGCGGGCGGCCGCGACCTGTGCGTTGGCGTTCGCCGACTCATTGTAGGGCAGCGGCAAAGGCTGAGGTAGCTTGTCGAAGCTCGCCGTGTTGACGTGCGGCGCCACGACTTTCGCGCGTGGCGCGGCGGGGGCGGCCACGGCAGTTGCGAGCAAGGCAAGCGTGGCGAGACGGCGCATCGACATCATTCATATCCTCCGATCACGGCATTCAGGAAGCTCGGAAATGGTCCGTTCCAGCCATCCGCCGGCGTATCGGCGACCGGTTGACGGCGACCGCCAGTTGGATCCGCAGGAATGCGCTCCGTCCGTGGCGGCTCGACCTTTGCCTCTTCCGAACGAACAGCTTGCGAGCGAACCGGTTCCGACCGCGCCGGCTCCGTCTGCACCGGCTCAGACCGAACAGGCGCTGTGCGAACCGGTTCGACATACACGGGTTCGACATACACGGGTTCGACCTGCACCGGCTCGACCCGTGTGGGCTCCGCAACGCGCGGCTTAACCGCGGGCACGGGCTCGTCGATCGGCGTCCGCTCCCAGCGCGGCCGCTTCGTCACCACTGGCTCGACCGCAGCCAACACCTCGGCGATGACTGCTGGCGCAACCATGTCCTCGCGCGGAACGCGACGCGTCCGCGACCGCTCGCGGCCAGTGTCCACAGCAGCAGCATCCGGCGCGACATCCTCCGAACGCCCGCTACGACGGTTCCGCGACCGATCGCGACGCGGCGCGACCTCGTCGTCCTCCGCCACGGCAGCGACCGGTGCGGTCTTCGGCTCGGCAACCTTCAACCGCTCGATCGTCTGCCCGGTAAGCTTCTCGATATTGACGATATTCTCCGCATCGTCCGGCGCTACGAACGTGTACGCCGTCCCCGTCGCCCCGGCGCGCCCCGTCCGACCGATCCGGTGGACGTAGTCGTCGGGATGCCAAGGCGCGTCATAGTTGAACACCGTCGACACGCCCTTGATGTCGAGCCCGCGCGCCGCGACGTCGGAGGCAACGAGGATCGTCACCGCGCCCGACTTGAACAGCTCGAGTTCGGCCAGCCGCTGCGGCTGTTCCATGTCGCCGTGGATCTCGCCCGACTTGTAGCCCGCCTGCTTCAGCACCTTGTTGAGGTCGCGGACCGTCGTCTTGCGGTTGCAGAAGATGATCGCGTTGGTCACCTCCTCCTGCGCGAGGATGCGGCGCAGCGTATCGCGCTTGGCGGTCTGGCTCGGTACCGGCACCAGATACTGCTTGATGTTGAGGTTGGTCGACGCCGGGCGCGACACCTCGATCGTCTTGGGATTGGTCAGGAACTTGTCCGCCAGCTTCTTGATCGGCGGCGGCATCGTTGCCGAGAACAGCAACGTCTGGCGCTGCTTCGGCAGCTTGGTGCAGATTTCCTCGATGTCGGGGATGAAGCCCATGTCGAGCATCCGGTCCGCCTCGTCGATCACCAGCAGCGAACAGCCGTTGAGCATGATCTTGCCGCGCCCGAACAGGTCCATGAGCCGGCCCGGCGTCGCGATCAGCACGTCGACGCCCTTTTCCAGCGCGGCGAGCTGGTCACCCATCGACACGCCACCGATCAGCAACGCCATCGAGAGGTTCGAATTGACGCCGTATTTCTCGAAATTCTCCGCCACCTGCGCGGCGAGTTCGCGCGTCGGTTCGAGGATCAGCGAGCGCGGCATCCGCGCGCGGCTTCGGCCATGCGCCAGGATGTCGATCATCGGCAGCACGAACGACGCGGTCTTGCCGGTGCCCGTCTGGGCGATGCCGATGATGTCGCGCATCATCAGCACGGACGGGATCGCACCGGCCTGGATCGGGGTCGGCTCGGTATAGCCGGAGTCGGTGACTGCCTTCAGCAGTTCGTCGGAGAGGCCGAGATCGGCAAAACTCATGCAAATGTCCGGTAAATGGAGGGTGAAATGCACTGCCCTCAAGCGTTCCGGCGCTCGCCGATTTGGCGACAAATGTCAAGGAAACGCGGTGAATGGAGGGTGGGGAGGGGGTCTTGGACGGGAAAATACCAATTACCCGTGGCGTCCGCATACTCTGAACGACGTGCTGGTGCATCTATTCACCAGATGCACCACCCCGGCGGAGGCCCGGGCCCAGTTGGAAAGGTCGCAATAACGAACGGCAACGCAGAGTTGGCAACGTCGCCCAACTCGACCCCGGCCTTCGCCGGGGAGGTGCTTATCGGAATGGGGAGCCCAGGGGATCTGGATAGGAATTAGACCAACGGGCAGTCGACGGACGCCGAAGCGACCGACCTACTTCTTCTTCGCTCGCAAGCTCTTGAACCCCTCGATCTCGCAGCGTGCACCCGAGCGCATCCGGATCGCGTCGCGGTCCTTGCAGATCATCCCGTCCGCGCCCGGCCTCAAGTAAAACCCCGAATAATAATCTAGCGGCTTGCAGTCGCCGTCCAGCCGCGCGCGCAGCCGCGTCGTGTCGTCCATCACCAGATCGACCGCGCCATCCTTGTTGAGCATCGCGCCGGCGATCTCGTCGACAGCGATGCATTTGGGGCCCTTATGCTCCTTCCACTCGGTCGGCGGCGCGTAGGTGCGAACGGGGGCTCGGCTCATCCGGGGCACGCGGATGATGATGCGTTCGTGGATCGAGACCTGCGCGATCTGCATGCCATCAAGCTCGAATCCCGAAGACTGCCCGGGTGACGGTACATCGCGCAATGCCACAGCAAAGGGGCCCGCGAGCGCGAGCAGGGTGGCGGGTATCGCGGGGTGAATCATGGTGTCTGGATCATGCTGACGTAATCGTTAGCGCCTATCGTTGAACGCGCGATGAATTTTGTCTAGCGCCGCGTGCATGGCCGAAATTCAGTCAGCAATCCTGACGCCTTCGCAGGCGGCAATGCTTGAATCGCTCACCTCGCGGCTCGACGCAAAGGCGATCGTCACCGACTCCGCCGATATCGACCCGTGGCTGCACGACTGGCGCGGCCGCTTCCACGGCGCCGCGCCCGCAATGCTCGCGCCGACCTCGACCGCGGAAGTCGCTTCGATCGTCGCGGCCGCCGCCGAACACCGCGTGCCGCTCGTCGCGCAAGGCGGCAACACCTCGATGGTCGGCGGCGCGACCGCCCCCGCCGACGGCAGCGCGCTGATCCTGTCACTGCGCCGCCTGAACCGCATCCGCAGCCTCGACACCGACGCGGGCCTCGCGATCGCCGAAGCCGGGGTGATCCTCGCCGAACTCGGCGGCGCCGCGCAAGGGGAGGGCTGGCGCTTCCCGCTGACGCTCGGCGCCCGCGGCACGGCGACGATCGGCGGCCTCGTCTCGACCAACGCCGGCGGCACGCAGGTCCTCAAGTTCGGCACCATGCGCGGCCTCGTTGCGGGCGTCGAAGCGGTGCTCGCCGACGGGACGATCTACGACGGCCTGTCCGCTCTCAAGAAGGACAACCGCGGCTACGACCTCGACCAGCTTTTCATCGGCGCGGAAGGCACGCTGGCGATCGTCACCGCCGCCACGCTCCGCCTCGCCCCCGCAATCGCAGCGCGCGGCACGGCGTGGGTCGGCATCGCGTCCCCCCCAGGCCGCGCTGAAGCTCCTGCGGACGATGCAGGCGAGGACCGACGCGATCGAGAGCTTCGAAATTCTCCCCCGCCGAGTCGCTCGACGCCGCCATCGCGCACCTCCCGAACGCCCGTGCGCCGCTCGCGGGTAGGCACCCCTGGCACCTCCTGATCGAGGCGACCTCCGCCACCACCGAAGGCGAATCCCCATCCGCGCTGCTCGAACGCCTGCTCGGCAAAGCCCTCGAAGAGGGCGCGATCGAAGACGCCACGATCGGCACCAGCGAAGCCCAGTCCACCGCGTTCTGGCTGCTCCGCGACTCGCTGTCCGCCGCCGAACGCGCGCTCGGCCCCGCGACGCAGCACGACATCTCGATCCCCGTCGAGACGATGCCGCGCTTCATGATCGAGGCGGCAGCGGCGTGCGACGCGCGCTTCCCCGGCACGCACGCCAGTGGTTTCGGCCATCTCGGCGACGGCAACGTCCATTTCCACGTCCGCGCCGCGCCCGGCACCGACCATTCGCACTGGTATGCCGAGGACGCGCCGGTCGTCACCCGCTTCGTCGGCGACCTCGTCGTCGCGGCCGGCGGATCGATCTCGGCGGAGCACGGCATCGGCCAGATGAAGCGCGACGAACTCGAGCGCCTCTCCTCGCCCGCACGGATGGCAGCACTCCGCGCGATCAAGTCCGCGCTCGATCCGCTCGGCATCCTCAACCCCGGCAAGCTCGTCACACTTGCACGCCCGCTCGGCGCACCATAGAGCCTCGCCCCAATCGGTGGCATGAGCCACCGGCATTTCGACCGACCGATCCGGAGAGTAACATGGCCAGCACCGCCCAGCTTCCGCTTTTCTACAATGGCCTCGAGCCGCTCTCGAGCGACACGCACGCGAACTACAAGGTCCGCCCGCAGGACAGCGCGCCGTTCCTGGTCGGCCAGCACGCGATCCCGATCACCGTCGACGAGTTTCCGCTGGTCCAGCGCCACATGCCGATCGTCTTCTCGGTCGGTGACGACGCGATTCCGCTCGCGCTGATGGGCCTGAACGAGGGGCGTCAACGTGTTCGTCGGCGAAGACGGCAAGCTGACCGAGAACACCTTCTACGTGCCCGCCTATGTCCGTCGCTACCCGTACATGCTCGCGCGGCTGCACCCCGATGCGCAGGAGCTGTCGCTCTGCTTCGACCCGACTTCGCAGGCGATCGGTGATTTCGAGGACGGCGATGCGCTGTTCGAGAATGGCCAGCCGACCGAGCTGACCAAGAACATCCTCGGCTTCAACGAGTCGTTCGAACAGGCCGGCGCCCGCACGCAGAACTTCATGAACGAGCTGCGCGAGCTCGAGCTGCTGATGGACGGCGAAGTCACGATCCAGCCCGACGGCGCCGAGCAGCCGTTCGTCTATCGCGGCTTCCAGATGATCAACGAAGAAAAGCTGATCGACCTGCGCGGCGATGCGCTGCGCAAGATGAGCAAGTCGGGCATGCTGCCGTTGCTGTATGCACACCTGTTCTCGCTGTCGCTGATGCGCGATATCTTCGCGCGTCAGGCACAGCTCGGCATGACCCCGCAGCAGCAGATGCCCGCCCCGGCGCAGTTCAACGTCTGATAGCGAAACCGGGAGGCCGCGAAAATTATTTGGGGTGCGGTGCAGCAGGGGTTGAACCAAAACGGCGCTCACCCATTTAGATCCTGTACGGCATCGTGTCCCCCCTTTCGCGGCGCCGTACGGGACGCTTCTAGCGTCCCTCCTCCCTGAACCTAGGCCACTCCGTGCGACACGCACGGGGTGGTTTTTTTGGCCTGCGCGATGCGGCGGGCCCGTCCTTTCCTCCCACCCGTTGCGTGCCCGTGGAATTATTCGAAAGCCTCGACGTCATCCTGCTCGCCGCGCTGGTCCTGCTGGTCCTCGCGCGCAAGTTGAACGTGCCGTATCCTACTTTGCTGGCGGTGGCCGGGATCGCCTTTGCGGCGTTGCCATTCGCGCCGAAGATCACGGTCGAGCCGCACCTGGCGCTGGCCTTGTTCATCGCACCCGCGCTGCTCCACGCCGCATACCACACGAGCCCGCGCGCCTTGCGGCGACACTGGTTCCCACTGCTGAGCCTCGCCGTGTTCGCGGTACTCGTCACCGCCGCAGCGGTCGCACTGGTCGGCGTGACGCTCGGCGGACTGCCGCTAGCCGCCGCGTTCGCGCTCGGGGCGATTGTCGCGCCGCCGGACGCCGCTGCATCGGAAGCGGTGCTGGGCGAAGTCGGCATCCCGCGCCGCGGCCTGTTGCTGCTTCAGGGCGAGAGCCTGCTCAACGACGCCACGGCGTTGCTGTTGTTCGGACTCGCGGTGGCGTTCGCGACGCATTCCGATACGCCGGTGACGCCGCTCGCGCTCGCCGCGGCGGTACCCGGCGGGATCGTCCTCGGCGTCATCGCCTCGTGGCTTTATCTCCGCGTGACGCCGCTGTTCGCCCGGACGCTCGGCGCGAGCCTCGCAGATTTCGCGGTGACGTTCGGGATCTGGCTGCTCGCCGAGCGGGTGCACATCTCGCCTGTGCTTGCGGTCGTCACGTTCGGGATGATCGTGTCGCAGCGCCGCCCGATCGGCCAACCCGCGCGTGATCGTTTGCAGGGGGCAGCGGTGTGGTCGGCGGCGGTGCTTGTCCTCAACATCATCGCGTTCGCGCTGATGGGGCTGCAATCGCGCGACGTGCTGGTCGGACTGCCTGCCGGCGAACGCTGGCCCGCAATCGGGTTTGCCGCCGCGGTGCTGGCGACCGTGCTCGTCACCCGCATCGCGTGGGTGTTCTTCGTACGGTTCGTCGAGGGCGTGATCGCCAGCCACTACGCGCCGTCCTGGCTGCCCAAGCCGCCCCCCTGGAATGCGTCGATCATCCTGTCCTGGTCGGGTATGCGTGGACTGCTGACGCTGGCGACAGCGTTCGCGCTGCCACGATCGGTGCCGGGCCGCGACCTGATCGTTCTCGCGGCGTTCGCCGTCGTGATCGGCACTCTGGTACTGCAAGGGCTTACGCTCGGCCCGCTGATCCGGCGTCTAGAACTGGGCGCGGATACCGGCCTTGCCGACGAGATCGCCCCCGCGCGCAAGCGACTGATCGATGCAGGGCTAGCCGTCCTGCCAGCACGCGAAGGCGCGGCGGCCGATGCGTTGCGCTTCCGCTATGGCGCGGCAGGCAAGGTCACCGCAGAGGCAGACGATCCGCAGGCGACCTCGGAATTCGACGAACTCCACCTCGAGATGATCGCCTGCCAGCGCGTCGTGCTCCACGAAATGCGCGACAAGGGCGAGGTGGCCGAGGACGTCTATCGCCGCCTCCAGGAGGAACTCGACTGGGCGGAGGTCGACGCGCGTGCGTTCGGGGACAACATCCTCACGGCGACCTGAGGGCGTGCGGGGAACATCGGCACACGCTATGCGGTTTCAGAGAACCACCGCAGAAAGGGTCGATGCATGTCCGAGGCGAATTCGTGAGCAAGTCCGTGAAGCCCGCACCGCCGACGACGCTCGTGATCTTCGGCGCCTTCGGTGACCTGACCCGCCGCTTGCTGATGCCGGCACTGATCAACATGACTCGATTGGGGCTGGTTGGTAACGATTTCCACGTCCTCGGTGTCGGCATCGACGAGGGAAACGACCAGTCGTTGCGCGAGGCGCTTGGCACTTTCGATGCGAAGGGCGGCGAGGGCGATGGCGAGAAGGGCGACGCCTGGGTGCGGCTCAAGGACCGGGTTGGCTATCTCCAGGGCGATTTCACCAAGGACGACGTCTTCGAGCAACTCAAGGCCCGGGTGAACGGCAACGTCGCGTTCTACTTCGCGGTGCCTGCGAAGTTCTTTGGCACGATCGTCGACAAGCTCGCCGACCACGGCCTGATGGCAGAGACGCCACATGGCTTCCGCCGGATCGCGATCGAGAAGCCGTTCGGCCACGACCTCGCCTCCGCCCGTGATCTCAACGCACGCATCCTCGCCCGCGTGTCCGAGGCGCAAATCTACCGGATCGACCATTTCCTCGGCAAGGAAACCGTCCAGAACATCATGACCGCGCGGTTCGCGAACATGATGATCGAGCGCGTCTGGAATTCGGATTGCATCGCGCACGTCCAGATCACCGCCGCCGAGACGGTCGACGTCGGCACCCGTGGCAAATTCTACGACGGCACCGGCGCGCTCCGCGACATGGTCCCCAACCACCTGTTCCAGCTGCTCGCGATGGTCGCCATGGAGCCGCCCGCGAGCTTCGACGCCGAGGCGATCCGCAACGAAAAGGGCAAGGTGCTCAAAGCCGTCCGCGTCTATTCGCCCGGCAAGGCGAAGCGCAACGGCGTCCGCGGCCAGTATACCGCGGGAAAAGTGAAGGGGGTGGATGTCCCCGCCTACACCGCCTCGCCCGACGTCGCGCCGGACAGCCGGACCGAGACGTATGTCGCGCTGAAGCTGATGGTCGACACATGGCGCTGGGCGGGCGTGCCGTTCTACCTGCGCACCGGCAAGGCGATGACGTGTCGCGACACCGAGATCGCGATCACCTTCAAGCCGGTCCCGTTCGCGTCGTTCCCCGGTGCCGCCGCCGACATGCTGCCGCCGAACCGGCTCATCATCCAGATCCAGCCCGACGAGGGGGCTGAGCATGGACATCAACATCAAGCGTCCTGGCCTCGAAGTGGCGACCGCACCGATCGCGCTCGATTTTCGGTACGCCGACGCATTCGATATCGGTCACCTGACCGGGTATGAGTCGCTGATCTACGACTTGTTCGTCGGCGACCAGACGCTGTTCCAGCGTGCCGACGCGATCGAGGCGGGCTGGGCCGCGGTGCAACCGTTCCTCGACCTATGGGCGCATGACGCCGGCATGCCCGAGCCGTACGAGGCGGGCACGCTAGGCCCAGCGGCTGCGGACGCGCTACTCGCGCACGACGACCACACGTGGCACGAACTCGCGCCGGCAGGCCAAACCGTCCCCTGACTTTCACCCCTCCCTGAAAGGGGAGGGGCAGGGGGGTGGGTCGGCTGCTTGGAAAAGACGACGTGCGCCAACAGGCCGACCCACCCCCCAACCCCCTCCCCTGCCAGGGAGGGGAGCAGGGTCAAACCCGCTCGGTCAGCTCGATCTCGCCCTCGACCTCCATCTCGTCCTCGTCGCCCATCTCGTCCATGTCGGGCATCGTGAAGTCCGCCTTCCAATCGTACACCTTCTCGACCCCGCCCTGCACCCAGACGCGCACCGCGCCAGAAGTGATCTCGCCGCCCATCGCGCCGACGAAATCCGCGACCAGCGAATCCGCCGCATCCTCGTGATCGGTCGCGCCGGGAATCGTCGCGGCGGTCATTTCTTCATCGAGTTCGATGATCTGCGCCCAATATTGCTTCGCCATGTGTCGCTCCTGCGTAGATGAAAGGCCGTCAGCCGGCAGTGATTATAGGGTGATCCTCGCGCAGCCGGTCTGCCAGCCGCTCGACCGCGTCGACCTCGCTCGCGCTGCCTGACGGCGTCACCGCCCAGTTGCAATGCGCGTGCGTCGCGAGGCTGTAGACCTTCACGTCGCCGACGATCAGCCGCCATCGTCGCCGGTCGCCGCTATTGTACCGGACGAGGTTGGTCACGAACAGGCTCTGGAGATCCGATGCGGTCATCCGCGCCCCATAGCGACAATCGCCTGCCCGCCGCCACCGCAAACGGGCCAGCGATGGGCACGACTGGTCTAGCGACAACCGGCGAACGCTACGAACCGACCGCGATCGACGCCGTCACGCCCGGATCGTCTCGCAGCCGCAGGAACAGCGTCCCGCCGACCGGCTTCGGCACCGCGAGCGAAGCCCCGGTGAACCCGTCCGGCACGCGAATCGCGTCGGCAAACCCTGCGTTCGCCGCAATCGACTCGATCAGGAACAGGTCGGTCCCGGTCAGCGTACAGGTCTCCTTGCACGCGACCCCCGCCAATGCCGGCGTCCGCACCAGCGTCGTGAGCGGCACCCAATCCCCCGCAACGCCGCCTTGCACCAGTCGCCATTTGAGCGGCCCATGCGCGGAAACTCCGAGCGCCTTGCCTGGCTCCACCGACACTACTGCGATCCGGTCGTCCTGCACCGTCAGCCCACGCCCCGACGTGACACTAGTCGTCATCGCGCCATCCGCCGTCGCGATCTCGACACTGTCGCCGGCAGAAAATCGTGTTCCCTCCGCACGCAGCGAGAAGGTCAGGCGGGCATCCTGCGCGATCGCCGTATCACCGGCCAGCACGACCGGCAGGCCAGGGGAGGGGGGCGCCACCACGCTCTTGGCGATCAGCGTAGCCTTGGGCCGCGCCGCGGCGACGGTGAACTTCACCGACCGCTTCCGTCCATCGGTCAGCGTCACGAGCGCCGTCTTCGCCTGGCCCGCCGCGAACGTCGGCACCGTACCCGCCACCAGCGCCAGCCGATCCGCCTTGTCCGCCCGAACGACGTCACCCGGCTTGAACGCGACCCCGTCGATCGTCATCGACGCCACCAGATCGAGCCGCGTCCCACTCAACGTCCCAGACGCATCACCGGCATACAGCGTCAGACCATCAATCCGCCCTGCCTCTGCGAGCGCGGTCAACGCGATCTTGTCCGGCGCCTCGACCCCGTATTGCTTGACCAGCAGCGTCAATTTCCCCGGCGCGTTCTTCGCCAACGGCAAGGTCAGCCCAATTCGGTCGCCCGTCGACGTCCACGCGAGCGGCACGTCGCCCGCAGCACCGATCAATGTCACCGACTCCACGCAACTCGGCGTCGGCCCCGCCAGCGAGACCGCATTGTCGCGCCCGACCACGAGACTCTCGGGATCGGTATCGACCATCTGCCACCCGCCAGCGCGCGGCACCTGCAACCGAAACCGCGGTCCATCGAACGGCGTGAAGCCCCAGCGGCCGTGCAACGTCGCATCGGTCACGCTGCTCAACCCCGCGGTCCGCATCCCGACCTGGTCGAGCACATACCCGCCGCGCTCGGCATCAGCCTGCACCGGCAGCTCGACCACGCCCCCCTGCGGCGTCGTCACCCGCAAGCTCATGTCGTGTGCGAACTTGGTCGCATAGATCAGCGGCGCCCCCTCGACCGGCAGCACCAGATCGGGCTTGGCCGCGCAGACCAGCCGGTCCGCGTCCGCGCGCCGCATCGTCGGCGTCTGCGGCGCACCCGTGTCGATCACCGGCATCGCCACGACCATCACCGACTTGGGGCTGGCGAACGACGGCGCCGCATTCAGCAACAGCGCCAGCCGATCGTCGTGCGCCCGCGCCAGCGCCGGAATGTACCGGAACTGCGTCGTCTGGAACGCGCCGAAGATCTTCGCCAGATCGCGCACCACGCCGATATACGGGCTGTAATAGCCAAGCCCGCCCTCCGGCGTCGCGCTCAGCTGCAGCGCCAGATCGGTCGGCGCCCCCCACCAGAGTATCCGCCAGCGTCGAACTCTGCCCATCCGCCAGCACCAGCGAATCGCGGCTCTGCGTCAGGCAGGAGGCTTGCAGGTCCGCCGCGAGATCGAGGCACTCCGCCTTCAGCTTGATCGCCAGGCTGCGCGACAACAATGGCGAGACCGCCTCGATCCGCTCCGGCCGCGTCCGCTCCAGCGCATGGATCCCATCGAGAAACGCATCGAGCCGCGCGCGATCCAGCGACGCCTGGTCGAGATCCTGCACCGCGCGCACGAACGCCCCCGGCTGCTTGCGCACCGCCGACACGACGGCATCGAACCCGCCGCTCTCCGGCACCAGGAACACCACCAGTTGCCGCGCGCCCTCCGGTACCGTCAACGCCAGCGCGTTCTTCTTCGCCTTCCACGTCTCGGCCTTGAAGAACCACGACTTCGGCGGCGGTTCGGTCGCCCCGCGCAGGAACGCCGCGACCAGCAGATAGCGCGCGCCGTCGTCCTTCTTGCCGACGGCCAGGTCCGCCGCGATCGACACGCGGTCGCCGGTCGCGAGCCTCGGCACCTGCGCGATCGGCAACGTCGTCGTCCCATGCGTCACGCCGACGCGCAGGCTGGGCCCGGTCAGGTCGAACGGTGCCGGATCGGCGCGCGCAACCAAGGGCACCAGCGCAGCAGCCAGCGCGCAGAACGGAAGAAATCGAAGCATCATCATGGGCGATCTCGTCGTCGGAAGCATCACAGATGGCCTGTACCGGTGTCGATAATAGGGCAAGATGCGGCACTTGCCCGATCGCCCGCGGTACCGCACACAGCGCGTAACACGGGGAAGGGGACCTACATGATCGCGCGCATTCTCATCGCGACGCTACTCGCGACGACCACCGCCAATGCCGATGCTAAGACCGTCGTCGTTACCGCAGCGCACATGATCGACGTCCTTGCGGGCAAGCGAGTCGACAACCCGCAGGTGACGATCGTCGATGGTCGCATCACCGCAGTGGGCCGCAAGGGCGACGCGGTGCCCGTCGGTGCCGAACGCGTCGATCTGGGCGAGCGGACGCTGCTCCCCGGCCTGATCGACATGCACGTCCATCTGACCAGCGACCCGACGCTCAGCGGCTATCGTCAGCTCGAATTCACCGACAATTTCTGGACCGTCGTTGGCGTCGCCAATGCACGCAAGACGCTCGACGCAGGCTTCACCACCGTGCGCAACGTCGGCTCGGCCAATTACGACGACGTCGCGCTGAAGCAGGGTATCGAGCGCGGCTACGTCCCCGGCCCACGCATCGTCCCCGCCACCTACGCGCTCGGCGCGACCGGCGGCCACTGCGACGCGACCGAGTTCCCGCCCTCTATCCAGGTCCCGCACCCGCAGATCGCCAACACGCCCGACGAGTTTCGCGGTGCCGTCCGCACGATCCGCAAATACGGCGCGGAGGTCGTGAAGGTCTGCATGACCGGCGGCGTCCTCTCCAAGACCGACAGCGTCGGCGCGCAGCAGATCAGCCTCGCCGAAATCAAGGCGATCGTCGAGGAAGCGCACATGCTCGGCATGAAAGTCGCGGTCCACGCGCACGGCGCGGAGGGCATCAACGACGCACTGCGCGCGGGCGTCGACACCATCGAACACGCCAGCCTCGCCGATGCCGAATCGTTCAAGTTGGCCAAGGCGAGCGGGGCGTGGTTCGACATGGATATCTACGACGACGACTATATCCTCGCCGAAGGTGCCAAGAACGGTGTCTTCCCCGAGAGCCTTGAAAAGGAACGTCAGGTCGGCCTCAAGCAGCGCCAGACCTTCCGCGCGGCGCATGCCGCTGGGGTCAAGATGCTGTTCGGCACCGACGGCGGGGTCTACCCCAACGGCAACAACGCGCTCCAGTTCGCCAAGATGGTCGAATGGGGCATGACGCCGATGGAGGCGGTTCAGGCCGCCACCTCCAGCGCCGCGATCGCGTTGGCCAGAACCGCGGACGTCGGTGCGATCCAGCCGGGCCGGTTCGGCGATCTCGTCGCGGTCGACGGCGATCCGCTCGCCGACGTCCGCCAGTTGGAACACCCCGCCTTCGTGATGAAGGGCGGCGCAGTGGTCGTCGCACCACGGTAAGATCGACTGTCTCGATCCTCCCCCGCCAGGGGGAGGTGGCTGGCACTTGCCAGACGGAGGGGGAGGAAACGATAACGCCAGTTTCCCATCCTCCCCCGACGTCACCTTGGCGACACCTCCCCCCTGGCGGGGGAGGATTGCATTTGACGTCCTCACACGCCACCAACGTTTCACCGCTACCCAGAAGCAACTCGTCGCATCACGGGTTGCCGTCGGGTCACGTTCAGCCTCCCCCCGCCCACAACGCCGCGACGACCGCGCGCAGGGGATTTCGACGATGACGACCGATCGCGGGGCGCTGGCCGCCCTGCTCGCCACCATGACCGTCCTGGCCGCCGCCGCCGACCCCGGCGGCCGCGCAAACCGAGCCGGCCGCACCCGTGCGCGGCCTGGAGCGCCTCCAGACCCCCGGCACGCAGGCGAACCCCGACGCCACCGCGATTCCGGTGCCCGCCGCGCCGACGATCGTCTTGCCGAACACCACGCCCGCTCCACGTCGCACCCCGCGCTCGAGCGCTGCGGCAAAGCCCGCCACGGATCGTGCGACCACGCAACGTGCAGGCGTCGAGCGCCCGACGACCGAAGCGCCCACGCGCGAACAAGCAACCACCCGGACGACGCCGGAACAAACGACCAGACCGCGCGCTTCGGACGACGAGTCGACGCGTCCGCCGACATCGGCCGAACCGGCGCCCGTCACCACGCCCACGTCCGACCCCACTCTCCAATCGTCGCCACCGCAGACCTCGACCACCGGAATGGCGCCGCAACCCTCCGCGCCGCAGCCAGCAACGACGTCAGCCCCAAACCCGGAATCGACGCTCTCGACGCCGGAAAAGGGCAGCGCGATGCCACTGTGGCTTTCGCTGACGGCCATTGTCGTGGTTCTCGGCGCGTTGTGGGCGCTCCGCCGCAAGCCGCGCAGCCACCGGTACGAGAGAGCCGAACCCGAAGCCTATGTCGAGCCGACTCCGCCGCCCGTTGCCGCGAAGCCGGTCGCCCAGCCCGTTGCTCCCCAGCCGGTCGCCCCTAAGCCGGTTGTCTCCGAACCGGTGCAAACCCCGGCGGCTGTCACCCCTGCCACGGCATCTGCGGTCGCACCCGTGGCTGCCGTGCCAATGGCCGCGCCCAAATTCCTCGAGCCCAAGGGCAAGGTGCCGCCCACTCCGCCAGTCGCCGCGCGTGCCCGACTGACCTGCGAACTGCGTCCGTTGCGCGCGGGTCTCAACCTGCTGAGCGCGACCGTCGAGTGCGAGCTTGTCGTGACCAACACGGGCACCGCATCGGCCGAAGCGATTCGCACTGGCGTCGCGTTGCTCACCGCGCACGCCGATCAGGATCAGGACCTTGCACAGTTCAACGCGGCGCCCGTCGTGCGGCCCGTCGCCCCGCCGTTCGCGCTGGAGCCGGGCGAAACGCGGACGATCCGTACCGTGACGGCGATCGCAAGAGAGGCGATCCGGACGATGACCGCTGCAAACCGGCCGATGTTCGTGCCGGTCGTCGCGACCAACATCCTGTACGTGACGGCTAACGACGAGGCGCAGGCAGCGCGCGCGTGGGTGGTTGGCATCGAGCGCGTGGACTCCGCCAAGCTGGCGCCGTTCTGGCTCGATGCGCCTGCACGGATGTACACGACGGTTGCCGCACGGCCGCATGCGGTGACGTTCGATCGATAGGAGAGGGGCTCACGCGGCGTGCTGACCTTCGACACCCGGTCATGTCCTTGCTTCGAGCGGTAACACCGGGCGTACACGTAAAACTTGTTTCCCCGCGAAGGCGGGACCCAGACTGGGCTCCTGCCTTCGCGGGGAGAACAATGCCGCGGTTGCGGCTGAGGCTGGACAGCGCAGCTATGCCGCAGAAGGCTGACTGCTTTGGTCCGACGCCCATCACTACGCGCGCGACTGGTTGCGGAACCTTGGATGCGCATCGGAACCGGCGTGAAGCGAGCCCTGCTGGAATGAGCGACGCGATATTCCCGCACAACAAAAAAGGGCGACCCCATCGCTGGGGCCGCCCTTTTCTTAGCTGCGGCCAGCAGGGGCAAAGCCCCTGCTTCGTCGGTCGGCATGAATGCCGCCGGCCGGCCTTGCTGGAGTGCGATTTAGGCTACGCTAAATCGTCTCTCCAGCTGCGGCTTACTTAACCTCAACCGTAGCGCCAGCTGCTTCGAGCTGAGCCTTGATCTTGGCGGCCTCGTCCTTCGACACGCCTTCCTTGACGGCCTTGGGAGCCGACTCGACCAGCGTCTTGGCTTCGGTCAGGCCGAGCGCGGTGATCGCACGGACTTCCTTGATGACGTTGATCTTCTTGCCACCGTCGCCGGTCAGGATGACGTCGAATTCGGTCTGCTCTTCTGCTGCAGGAGCAGCGGCGCCGCCGCCTGCTGCCGGTGCTGCGACCGCTGCTGCGGCCGAAACGCCCCACTTCTCTTCGAGCAGCTTCGAAAGCTCAGCTGCTTCGAGAACGGTCAGTTCGCTCAGGCTCTCAACGAGCGCGTTCAGGTCTGCCATGATAAATCTCCATCTCGGGGCTCGTGCCCCATCAGTTCAAAAAAGGTAACGAAAGGCCTGCAAGATCAGGCGGCTTCCTTCTCCGCGTAGGCGGAAAGCACGCGCGCGAGCTGCGCTGCCGGAGCCTGCGTGATCGTTGCCAGCTTCGTGGCGGGTGCCACGATGAGGCCAACGATCTTGGCACGCAGTTCGTCCAGCGAGGGCAGCGTTGCGAGCGCCTTCACACCGTCGACGTCGAGGGTCGTCGCGCCCATCGCCCCACCCACGATTTCGAACTTGTCGTTCGTCTTCGCGAATTCCACGACCACCTTGGCGGCCGCGACGGGATCGATGGAGCTGGCCAGACCGACCGGACCCGTGAGCATGTCGCCCAGCGAGCTGTAGTCGGTGCCGTCCATTGCGATCTTGGCAAGCTTGTTCTTCGAGACCTTGTAGGTCGCGCCGGCGTCGCGCATCTTGTTCCGCAGCACAGTGGACTGTGCGACGGTCAGGCCGAGGTTGCGCGTGACAACGACGACGCCGACCTCGGAAAAGGTGCGGTTCAGCTCGGCTACGGCCGCGGTCTTTTGATCACGATCCATGCCATTCTCCACGTTTTACGAGTTCACCGCTTGCGCGGTTGACCCGGTTACTAACCGGAGGCGCAGACAAACCCGCGCTTCCGGGGTGTCTCGTCGATGGGGCATGGGAGAGGGGCGGCGCGCAGATGGGCCGACAAAATCTCATTCCCCGTCTAGGTGGGAGATTAAGCACCGGCAAACCCTGTGCGCCCACTGTCTCGGACGGAGTTCGACGAGCAAGCCCGCCGAACGAAGCCGCGCCTTAGCGGAATTGGCGGCGGAGTCAATTGCCGAGAGGGTCAGGCGTCGAGGTATTGCCCGGTATCTACGCCGTCGAGCCTGCGTATGCGGGCCGCCGCCAGAATGTCGGGCGGCATCAGGCGGGCGTTGATGCCGATCCGGTCGATCGCGGGGTCGATCTTCGTCCAGTGCGTCACGCATCCGCATTCGCTGCAGCGATGGAAGCGCAATGTCTTGGCACCCCAACTATAGATGTCGATCGGAACGGATGCCGCAACGCGTACGTCACTCGCCCGGTAATAAGCCCACAGGACTCCGTAGCTGCGACAGATTGAGCAGTTGCAGTCGGCGACCCATTCGGGAGGGTCCCCGACGGACAGCGTTACCGCGCCACAGTGGCAGGAAGCTTCGATCATGCGTCATGATGTGGACCATAATGGCGCGCCGTTCACGTATTTTCCCAGGACTCCGTCATGCTGACGAAAGTCAGGATTCCGAGCCAGAGGGGCGACGTCCGTAACCCTGGATCCTGACTTTCGTCAGGATGACGGAGTGGGGTAGGGGCGATCTTCGCCGAACGACCGGTATCGTCAACACGCAAAAAGGGCCGGGATTGCTCCCGGCCCTTTCCTGTCTCTCAGCGGCAGGACGGGAGTAAATCCCGTCCTCGTCGGTCGCGGTTGCCCGCGCCGGCCGGGCGCTCGCCGTCTCGTGGCCAGCTTTCACTAGCCACGTGCGGCTTACGCGCCAGCAACCTCGGTCGTGTCGACCTTGATGCCTGCACCCATGGTCGACGAGATCGCGACCTTCTGGACGTACTTGCCCTTGGCGCCGGTCGGCTTGGCCTTGACCACTGCGTCGACCAGTGCGTCGAAGTTCGCGCGCAGGTCTTCCGCCGGGAACGACGCCTTGCCGATGCCCGAGTGGATGATGCCGGCCTTCTCGACGCGGTATTCGATCTGGCCGCCCTTGGCTGCCTGAACGGCCGCTGCGACGTTCATCGTCACCGTGCCGAGCTTCGGGTTCGGCATCAGGCCCTTGGGACCCAGCACCTTACCGAGGCGACCGACGATGCCCATCATGTCCGGGGTCGCGATGCAGCGATCGAAATCGATCGTGCCACCCTGGATGATTTCCATCAGGTCTTCGGCGCCGACGACGTCTGCGCCTGCTGCGAGGGCTTCCTCAGCCTTGGCACCGCGGGCGAACACGCCAACGCGGACGGTCTTGCCGGTGCCCTTGGGCAGCGTCACCACGCCGCGGACCATCTGGTCTGCGTGACGCGGATCGACGCCCAGGTTCAGCGCGACTTCGATCGTCTCGTCGAACTTCGACGTGGCGCCCGACCGTGCGAGACCGATGGCCTCGTCGATGCCGTGCAGCTTGACGAGGTCGACCGTGACGGCCTTCTGCTTCTTGCTCAGCTTAGCCATGATATCAGCCCTCCACCACTTCGAGGCCCATTGCGCGGGCGCTGCCTTCGATGATCTTCGTCGCAGCGTCGATATCGTTGGCGTTGAGGTCCTTCATCTTCGTCGTGGCGATCTCGCTCAGCTGCGAGCGCTTGATCGTGCCAGCAACGACCTTGCCGGGCTCCTTGGAACCCGACTTGAGACCAGCGGCCTCCTTGATCAGGTACGATGCTGGCGGGGTCTTGGTCTCGAACGAGAACGAGCGATCCGCATAGACCGTGATGACGGTCGGGATCGGCATGCCCTTCTTCAGTTCGCTCGTGCCGGCGTTGAACGCCTTGCAGAACTCCATGATGTTCACGCCGCGCTGACCCAGCGCAGGCCCGATCGGCGGCGCGGGCTTTGCCTCGCCTGCAGGCACCTGCAGCTTGATGTATCCGGTAATCTTTTTTAGCCATGTCACTCTCTTTATGTGAGCCTAGCGGTGTTGGCGGCTACCCTTCGGCAACCTCCCGCAATTCCAACAGTGAAGGTGGAAGCCGGCGCGCATAGCCGAAAACGCGAGGGGGCGGCAACCGGCGTTCGCGTCATCGCGCGGGGGGCTGGGAGGCTGCGCGATCGACCGCGGTTTATTCGAAGACGTCGACTGGCCAGGCGATCTGCTTGGCTGCGGCGTAACAGGCCGACCGCGTGGCGTATCCATCGGAATAGCTGATCAGCCCGCCAGCCTCGTGAAACAACAACCAGGCCCAGGCACCCGTGAGCACGAGGGGTGGCGAAAGGTCGAGCCCCTCGACCTCACGGAGTTCGAGCCGCATCGAGGGCCGCTCGCCTTCGACCGGGTTCGTGGCGACGGGCTCAGCCTCGTCGAGCGTCCGGCCTATAAAGCGGCCGAACCTGTTGTCAGGCACCATGATGGGGTACGATCGATTCAATCGGCACGGGTTTTCCCCAGTAAAAGCCTTGTCCGCAGTCGGCACCGAGCGATTTCGCCAGGACGAGATCGTCGGCGGTCTCGATGCCCTCGATCACGGTTCCGATCGACCGGCTTCGGCAATAATCGATGATTTCCCTCAGCAGCGACGGCGGGAACTCGCCCTTGCGGCACTTCTGGAAGATCTTCCGGTCGATCTTGACCTCGGACACCGGCAGGTCGGAAATACGATCGAAGTTGGTCGCGCCCTTGCCGAAATCGTCGAGCGAGATGGGTATGCCCATCGTGCCAAGCTCGCGCATGTTTTCCAGCAGGCGACCGTCGAGTCCTGAATAACTGATCTCGGTGAGTTCGATCCCGAGCATGCTGGGGGCGACGTTGTGGCGTCGCAGCAGGATCGGCATCGCGGCGAGGAAATCCGGATGCGCGAGCACGGCGGCGCTGCAGTTCACCGCGATAGGCACTGGCCTGCCCTCGGCTTCCAGCGCCGCGAGCAGTCGAGCAGCCGCTTCCACCGCAAGCGACGTCGCGGCAACCTCCAGCGAGAGGATCGTCGATGGCGCGAAGATATGCTCCGGGTTGAGCGACGGCCGATTGCGCAACCGCGTGAGTGTTTCGTAGCCGGCGATGCTGTCGTCGTGCAGGCTGCGTTTCTCATGGAATTCATGCGTGAGATTGGGCAGCAACCGGCCTTGCTGGATCAGCCACGAGAGGAAATGACGGTCGCCGGTGTCGCCGTCATGCGGTTGCCGGACGATATGGGCCAGGCGGTCGACAATGTCCTGCGCGGTATAGGGCGCGTCGAGCCAGTCGACGTGATCGATTCCGGACTGTTCCGCCAGGGCAATCGCATCCCGGAAATGCACGCTGGGCCGCAACAGCGTCAGTGTCCCGGCAAACTGTTCTTTGTCCAACAAGGCGATGAACGCGTGACGATTGCCGATCGAGGCATCGGGGTTGATCACGATGAGGTCTGGTTGAAACGCCAGCCCGGCGCGTTCTTCGCTGGCCAAGCCGATCCACGCGGTTTTGTGGCCCACCTCTTCGAGTTCACGACGAACACCGTTGGCAGCTGCATTCTCAAGGTCGAGGAACAAGATACGATGACCGGCTTCGTTTGAATCCGGGGACGGTCGAGCCGTCGCAATCCCTGAACGCAAGTGATCGCCATGCTCGAGCGATTTCTTTAAGGCCGTGGTCGTCAGGGGCATCAGTCATTTCCTGTAGGCGGATCGCTGAATACGGTTGCATGCGTGTCGAGCTGGTCATGGGGTACATAGAGTTTACCGATAACGCCGGACGTCATATTCGTTTGGCGTATTGGTAACTACGCAACGTCTTGTACGCGGATGTCCTACAAATGTTAGCGCAATATAACTAGTTATGGTTAACCAAACGTAAAATGATTGCGGTATCGTTTCGGGTATAAGAGGTATGCAGGTCAACCCGATGATAATGAACAAATCTATGCCAGTTCGACCAATAGTTATTGCGCCTCGCGAGTGAAATATATTTTGATTCGGCGAATGATATTGCGGTGCAAGTAAAGGTATCGATCCGGTACTCTTCTTCGACGCGACATATATGGCTGGTAGGCGAACATTTTTATCCGCCCGAGTAAACAGGTCGAGCCGGCCATGATGCACAGAGCAAGAGTTCGGCCCTTGGAGGTCGGAAAGCACTCGTTTTGAACCAAATAATTCTCGGACGATGGGCTGCTCCGGCTCTAATATGCCCTGGATCGGATGGGGGCATCCGGGAACAGGGGTGGGTATGATCATTTTGTGCCGGGCGACGCTGGTCGCGCTGATGCTTGCGGTTACGGCGATCGCGCCGGCGTATGCGCAGGAGAAGACTGGGCTGAAGCCTGGTTTCGTCCTTGCGCCCGGTACCGCGCGGATCGTGTTGATGCGGCCATCGATCCGGGTCGGTGCGCAGTCGACCGGCGGGATGTACGAGCCGAACGCCGACTGGACAGATCAGGCGAAGGAGAACATCGCCACCGCGCTCGCCAAGGCGCAGACCGGTCTCGGCAACAGCGTCGTCGGGTATGTCGATCCGGTCGGTGCGGGTTCGGCGAAGGTCGCGGAGTATCAGGAACTGTTCGGCGCGGTCGCGTCGTCTGTGATCGAGTATCAGTTCTTCAAGGGCAATCGCCTGCCTACCAAGAAGCGCAAGGACCAGTTCGAATGGGGGCTTGGCCCCGACGTCCGCACGCTGCCTGGGCTCGATAAAGCGGACTATGCGCTGTTCATCACGACGGAGGATCATTTCGGTTCGACCGGCCGGAAGGTGCTGCAGCTCTTTGCGGCGATGGCGCGCGTTCCTGTCACAGCGGGTGTTCATACGGGATACGCCGGACTCGTCGACCTGCGGACAGGCGAATTGGTCTGGTTGAACGCAGACAGGCAGATGGGCGGCGATGTCCGTGATGCCGAAGGCGCCGACAAGCGCGTGCGGCAATTGCTGGAGGGCTTCCCGGGAAAGCCGGCCGAAGCTCCGGCGGCGGTGACTGCCGTTGCAGCCGCTCCTGCCATCGCCTCGGCACACTAGGATGCGAACGCTGACAAGCGCATTACTGCTCGGTGCGGTGATGTCGACCGCCGCGCTTGCTACCGACAAGCGCCCCCCCGCTACCGACGTACACACAGGCCTATACGCCAACGACGGTCGACGAACGTGGGGCTTGGATGGAGGCAGACGAAGACGAACGGCGCCTTCGGGAGTCCCGGTCGGTTATCAGGGATCCGGCCCTCAACGCGTATGTTCGCAGCGTACTCTGCCGTACCGTTGGCGAGGACCGCTGCAAGTCGGTGCGGATTTACATCGACGAAATTCCGGCGTTCAACGCGACTATGAGTCCCAACGGGACGTTGACGATCTGGTCGGGGCTATTGCTTCGCGTTCGGAATGAAGCCGAACTCGGCTCTATCCTGGGCCATGAGTTTGGTCATTTCGAACTTCGGCATTCGCTGATGGATTTTAAGAACCGGCGGAGTGGCCGCGACCTGATGGCTTGGGCCTCCATCCTCGTTCGGAACAGCAGCAATATTCGCTACGACACCATCGGCGGATTCTACGCATTCGACCGTGCGCAGGAACGCGAAGCCGACATGATGGGCTTCCAGTATCTTACGCGCTCGCGCTACCCATCGTCCGCTTCGGCGGATGTCTGGGATCATCTTATGGGCGAGGCCGATGCTACCGCGATCGGTCGCAAGGGCAGGGCACAGCAGAAATACGTTGCTGGTTTTTTTGCAACGCATCCAACCAGTCTCGCTCGCGCCACGTATCTGCGCGCCGCGTCGATCGAGGCGCATGACGTCAAGCCTCCTGTCGTCGACACGCATCAGGCGGCGATGGCGAAGTGGCTGCCGGTCTTCCTCAACGACCAGATCAAGCTCAACGATTTCGGCGGTAGCGAGTACCTGCTCGCCAATCTGGCGGACGGTACCGGCTGGACGACGCCGCTGCTGTGCGCCCGCGGCGACCTGTACCGCGAGCGCGGCAATCCGCGCGATCTCGTCAGTGCCGCGCAATTCTACCAGGAGGCGATCGGCAAGGGCGACGCGCCGCCCGAGGCGTATCGCGGTCTGGGCCTGGCGCTGCTCCGCAGCCAGCAAGTCCCCGAAGGCCAGGCCGCGCTCGCGACGTATCTCCGCCTCAAGCCGGCCGCGACCGACGCCGCGCTCATCGCCACGCTGATCTCGTAAGGAGGACGACCATGTCCAAGAAACTCGCCCTGCTCGCCGCGGTCGCAACGCTCGCGTGCGCAGCCCCCGTCGCGGCCGGCAACAAGCTCATCCCCGCCGGGCAGCGCATCGCCGTCGCCAAGTCGGCGATGACCGTCCAGCCGGGCACGGAATGGAACAAGCTCTCCGAACGCCCCGGTCGCAACGCCGAAACCTGGACGCAGGACGGCGACGAACTGAACGATCTCAGCTTCTATGGCGGCATCGAGTCCGGCAGGCCGCTGTTCCGCGAGGTCGACAAGAAGAACAAGCCGTTGCCGAAGGTCTCTGCAACGATGCTGATCACCGACATCCCGGTGCTGCTGGAGAACAGCTACCGGATCGCGCGCGACGCGTCGTCGATGGCGATCGACACGATCGCGCCGATAGAGTTCGCCGGCAGCAAGGGCGTGCGCTTCACCTACACCTTCGCGAAGCAGAACGAGACGCTGCAACGTCGTGGCGAAGCACGCGGCGCGGTGATCGGGGGGAAGCTGTATCTGGTGACGTACGAGGCGCCGAGCTTGTATTACTACGATCGTAGCGCGGCGGCTGCGCGCGTGGTGGCCGATAGCGTGCGGTTTTGAGGCTCGCGATCGGTTGGCAGTTATTTCGACCGGACATAGGCACGGTCTTGGGCGATCACTACGCCTGCCTTGTTCTCCCGCGAAGGCAGGAGCCCAGTCTGGATCCCCGCCTTCGCGGGGAAACAAGCCTTATGTGTCGACACGAACTAAACGGTAACGCGACGCGGGAGTGAATCCCGCGTCGTCGGCCGGGCCGTTGGCCCGCCGGCCGGGCTGGCGTCGTCTCGGGATTAGCGAGTGCTGATCCCGTGCGACTTGGCCTTACTTGCTGCGCTCGACCTGCTCGAATTCGAGCTCGACCGGCGTCGCACGCCCGAAGATCGACACCGAAACCTTGACGCGGCTGCGGTCGAAGTCGAGTTCTTCGACGAGGCCGTTGAAGGTTGCGAACGGGCCGTCAAGGACCTTGACCTGGTCGCCGATCTCGTAGTCGACCTTAACCTTCTGCTTGGGCGCAGCAGCGGCTTCTTCCTTGCTGTTCAGCATCCGCGTGGCTTCCGCCTCGCTGATCGCCTGTGGCTTGCCCATGCTGCCGAGGAAACCGGTGACCTTCGGCGTGTTCTTCACCAAGTGATACACGTCGTCGTTCATGTCCAGCTTGGCGAGCACGTAGCCCGGCATGAACTTGCGCTCGACCGCGATCTTCTTGCCGCGACGGGCTTCGGTGGTGGTTTCGGTCGGGACTTCGATCTGCTCGACGAGCTGTTCGAGACCCATCCGGGTCGCCTCGGCCATGATCGAGTCGCGGACCTTGCCCTCGAAGCCCGAATAGGCGTGAATGATGTACCAGCGCGCCATGACGGAACCTTGCTTACTGAGCGAGTTTGAGGAGGGCGGAGACGATCGCTTGCAGGATCGAGTCGACGCCCAGGAAGAACAGCGCGAGGATCGTCGTCATGATCACCACCATCACGCCGGTCATGACCGTCTCGCGACGCGTCGGCCACGTGACCTTCGCGGTCTCGTTGCGGACCTGCTGGATGAATTCGAGGGGGGGACGTCTTCGCCACGATGTTCTTCGAACCCGCTGATTGAGAAACTGAGATGCGAGGCATAGACCCACTAGCCGCTCCCTGTGAAGGGCCGCGGCGGCAGGTCCGTCCTCGCTGTCGGAAGCGCGGCAGATAGCTGCCGTCACAGGTGAAAGCAAGTGCGCGGCAGGGAGGGGGGCGGGCGTCGTATCGAAAGCGACACGGCGGTGGCCGGGAGAAGTGGCGGGGGAGAGCGCTTGGGTCGCTCCTATCCCCCGCACGATCGTCTTGCCGGTGCCGGTTTGACCGGCGGCTCCGCTCCCACGGTTTCTATTTATCGTTCGGCTTCGACGACGGCACGGACGGTGTACGCGCGATCGAGACCAAAAAAAAGGCCGGTACAAGACCGGCCGTGAAAGTTTTTAGGAGAGGATGCCTGAAAGGCCTGATCGTTGTGCATCGCAGCACATCATAGATCAATTGCGAAAAATGCATCATGAAATGCAATTTCTGCAATCGTAATGGACGCGCTAAAGCGGCGAGTGAAATCGCCGCGCTTTTTTGCCAAGGATTTAAAGGGGGTGGCAGGAGTGCTCGGATTCGAACCGAGGGCCTTCGGTTTTGGAGACCGACGCTCTAACCAACTGAGCTACACTCCTACACGGACGCGCCCCCTTACCCAGCGTTTTCGCGAAGGGCAAGCGTCTCGCGTGCAATTCGTCCTGCAAGCGTCCACCAACTATCGTCGTAAGGATGATGCGTTGCGCGATGTATGATTTGCCCGTTAACCTTAAAGCCGTCTCGTTGGATGTGGGAAACGTATACTATGAAGGCGGGATTGATGATGCTGGCGCTGCCGGTCGCGGCGTTGCTCATGGGGGCGGGGCCAGTTCCGCAGGTGCCGGACCTGGGGCCGCAGCTCGAACGCTTCACCTATCCGTGGCCGGTGCAGACGATGGAAGTCGATATCGTCGGCAGCCCTGCGCAGATGGCGTTCATGGACATCGCGCCACAGCGTCCCAATGGCCGCACGGTCGTCCTGCTCCACGGCAAGAACTTTTGTGGCGCGACCTGGGGCAGCACGGCGCGGGCGCTGAGCGAGGTCGGCTACCGGGTGATCGTTCCCGACCAGATCGGCTTCTGCAAATCGTCCAAGCCGCGCGCGGCACAGTATAGCTTCGAGATGCTCGCGACGTTCACCAAGCGGCTGCTCGAATCGCGCGGCATCACGCGGGCCACGTTCGTCGGTCATTCGATGGGCGGGATGCTCGCGATGCGGTACGCCATTCTTTATCCGGCGTCGGTCGAGAAGCTGGTGCTCGTCAATCCGCTCGGCCTGAAGGATCGCGGCGAGGAGGGCGTGCCCTATACCGACGTCGACACGCTGTGGGCGAACGAGAGGAAGACGAGCTACGCGTCGATCAAGGCATATCAGCTCGAGAACTATTATCACGGCGTGTGGAAGCCATCCTATGATCGTTGGGTCTGGATGCAGGCGGGCATGTACCAGGGGGCAGGGCGCGACACCGTGGCGCTCGCGCAGGCCAAGACCAGCGAGATGATCAAGACGCAATCGGTCGCGCACGAGCTGTACCGGATCACGCCGTCGACGACGCTGATCGTCGGTACGCTCGACAAGACTGCGTTCGGCCGTGCGCAGGCACCGGCGAACTTGCGCAAGTTCCTCGAGCCGGTGCCGATGGTCGCGCCGCGGGCGGTGAAGCAGATGCCGAATGCGAACCTGGTGATGCTCGAGGGGCTGGGTCACTCGCCGCAGGTCGAGGATCCTGCGCGATTCGAGAAGACGCTGCTGGCGGTGCTCGGGACGCGTCCGCGGTAGCCGGAACCTCTTGATCCTCCCCCGCCAGGGGGAGGTGGCTGGCCCTTGCCAGACGGAAGGGGGAGGGGGCGACAACGCAGGTTTCGTGTTCCTCCCCCTCCGTCACCTGCGGTGCCACCTCCCCCTGGCGGGGGAGGATGAGAGAGGTGTCGTCGTCGGACTCGCGTGAGCCATTGTCTCCGCGCGCGAAGCCAATCCTTCGCCAACCCAAACCGATTCCAACCCGTTGACCGCAACCGACTCCTGACCTATAGGCGCGGCCTGTTCTTCGGGAGTGTTTCCCGCCGGGCATGCTTGAACATTGCTGGATGCATTCCAGGACCTGAGGGGCGCTCCCGCGTTCCTATGGTCCTTTTTGTATTCTCAGGCGCCTCATGGCTCCAGCAAAGTAACCACTTGAAAGGTGAAGGCTTCAATGCCGACGATCAACCAGCTGGTCCGCAAGGGCCGCGATCCGCAGAAGGCCAAGTCGAAGGTCCCTGCGATGGAAGCAAATCCGCAGAAGCGTGGCGTTTGCACGCGCGTCTACACGACGACCCCGAAGAAGCCGAACTCGGCTCTGCGCAAGGTGGCCAAGGTTCGCCTGACCAACCAGCGCGAAGTCATCAGCTACATCCCGGGCGAGGGCCACAATCTTCAGGAGCATTCGGTTGTCCTGATCCGTGGCGGTCGTGTCCGCGATCTTCCCGGTGTTCGCTATCACGTCCTGCGCGGCGTGCTCGATACACAGGGTGTGAAGGACCGGCGTCAGTCGCGTTCCAAGTACGGCGCCAAGCGTCCGAAGTAAGCCGGGCAGTTATCTGACCCATCAAGGCTGAAGTTTAGAAGGAATACAAAATGGCACGTCGTCGTCGTCCCGAAAAGCGGGTCATCCTGCCTGATCCCAAGTTCGGGGATGAGGTTCTGTCGAAGTTCATGAACAGCGTCATGCTGGACGGCAAGAAGTCCGTCGCAGAGCTGATCGTGTACGGTGCATTCGAAACCGTCGAGAGCCGCGCCAAGCGCGATCCGATCGGCGTTTTCCACGATGCGCTGAACAACGTGAAGCCGGGTATCGAAGTCCGTTCGCGCCGCGTCGGTGGTGCAACGTACCAGGTGCCGGTCGAGGTTCGTCCCGAGCGTGCACAGGCGCTGGCGATTCGCTGGCTGATCGGTGCGGCGCGTTCGCGCAGCGAGAACACGATGGCCGCTCGGCTGTCGGGTGAGCTGATGGATGCCGCCAACAACCGTGGCAACGCGGTCAAGAAGCGTGAAGATACGCACCGGATGGCGGAAGCCAACCGTGCATTCTCGCACTACCGCTGGTAACAGCGGGCTTCCTGCCGCTGGTAACAGCGGGCTTTGAAGCCTAGCATTGCTATCCGTGTGACGGGCGGTCTTTCGCCTGTCACGCAAACACCTATATATTGGGGAGCCGGCACGTTCGGCTCCCCATATCCTTAAGGAAGCACGATCATGGCCCGCAGCCATCCGCTCGACCGTTACCGCAACATCGGCATCATGGCGCACATCGACGCCGGTAAGCGACGACGACGACCGAGCGCATCCCTCTATTACACCGGCAAGTCCTACAAGATCGGCGAAGTGCACGAAGGCACCGCGACGATGGATTGGATGGAGCAGGAGCAGGAGCGCGGGATCACGATCACGTCGGCTGCGACCACCTGCAAGTGGCGCGCCGAAGAAGGTAAGGGCGAAGAGCACCTTATCAACATCATCGATACGCCTGGCCACGTCGACTTCACGATCGAAGTCGAGCGTTCGCTCCGCGTGCTCGATGGCGCGGTCGCATGCTTCGATGGCGTTGCCGGCGTTGAGCCGCAGTCCGAGACCGTGTGGCGTCAGGCCGACAAGTACGGCGTGCCGCGCATGTGCTTCGTCAACAAGCTCGACCGCACCGGCGCCGATTTCTACTTCTGCGTGAACTCGATCATCGATCGTCTCGGTGCGCGTCCGGCCGTGCTGTATCTTCCGATCGGCATGGAAGGCGGCTTCAAGGGCCTCGTCGATCTCGTCGAGAACCGTGCGATCATCTGGCTCGAAGAGAGCCTGGGTGCGAAGTTCGAATATGCCGAGATCCCTGAGGATCTGGTCGAGAAGGCCGCGAAGTATCGCAGCGAGCTGATCGAGATGGCCGTCGAGCAGGACGATGCCCTCATGGAGGCCTATCTCGAAGGTAACGAGCCGAGCGTCGCCGACCTCAAGAAGCTGATCCGCAAGGGGACGCTGAGCATGGCGTTCGTCCCCGTCGTTTGCGGTTCGGCGTTCAAGAACAAGGGCGTTCAGCCCCTGCTCGACGCCGTCGTCGACTATCTGCCTTCGCCGCTCGACGTTCCCGCGATCCAGGGTCTGAAGCTCGACGGCGTGACGCCGGACGAGCGTCCGTCCTCGGACGACGTTCCGTTCTCGGCACTGGCGTTCAAGATCATGAACGATCCGTTCGTCGGCACGCTGACCTTCGCCCGCATCTACTCGGGCAAGCTGGAGACCGCATCGCAGGTCACCAACTCGGTCAAGGACAAGAAGGAAAAGGTCGGCCGCATGCTGCTTATGCATGCGAACAGCCGCGAGGACATCCAGGAGGCTTTCGCTGGCGACATCGTCGCTCTCGCGGGTCTCAAGGATACCACGACCGGTGACACGCTCTGCGCGATGAACGCACCGATCATTCTCGAGCGGATGGAATTCCCCGAGCCCGTGATCGAGCTGTCGGTGGAGCCGAAGACCAAGGCCGACCAGGAGAAGATGGGCGTCGCGCTCAATCGTCTCGCACGTGAAGATCCTTCGTTCCGCGTTTCTTCCGACCCTGAGTCGGGCCAGACCATCATCAAGGGCATGGGCGAGCTCCATCTCGAGATCCTGGTCGATCGCATGAAGCGTGAGTTCAAGGTCGAGGCGAATGTTGGCGCTCCTCAGGTCGCATATCGCGAGTATCTGAAGAAGCCGGTCGACGTCGACTACACGCACAAGAAGCAGTCGGGTGGTACCGGCCAGTTCGGTCGCGTGAAGGTCAAGGTCACGCCGGGCGAGCGCGGTTCGGGCATCACGTTCAAGGACGAGATCAAGGGCGGCAACATTCCGAAGGAGTATCTGCCTGCGATCGAGAAGGGCTTCCGCGAAACCGCTGCGTCGGGTTCGCTGGTCGGCTTCCCGATCATCGATTTCGAGATCGTGCTGTATGACGGCGCGTATCACGACGTCGACTCGTCGGCACTGGCGTTCGAAATCTGTGCACGTGGCGCGATGCGCGAAGTCGCACAGAAGTCGGGCATCACGCTGCTCGAGCCGGTCATGAAGGTCGAGGTCGTCACCCCGGAGGATTACCTGGGCGACGTCATCGGCGACATGAACAGCCGTCGTGGCCAGATCCAGGGCACCGACAGCCGCGGCAACGCGCAGACGGTCGAGGCGATGGTCCCGCTGGCCAACATGTTCGGCTACGTGAACTCGCTCCGTTCGTTCACGCAGGGTCGCGCGAACTACTCGATGCAGTTCTCGCACTATGACGAAGTGCCGCAGAACGTTGCGGACGAGGTGAAGGCGAAGTTGGCCTAAGCCATAGGCGCACGGAGCCAGGGCAACCTGGCTCCGAGACGCCGAAAGGCCGGCCGGCTTCGGTCAACGACCGAAGTCCGACGACGCGGAATTCACTTCCGCGTCGGCCTCTCCCAAGCAGGGGCTGGCGCAACGCTTTAACAGCCGCTATTGGGCCGCGTTCGCGCGGTTCCCGGGGGTGGCACCGGAATACGAATCAGAAGGTAGGAAATAATGGCCAAGGCAAAATTTGAGCGGAACAAGCCGCATCTCAACATCGGCACCATCGGTCACGTCGATCATGGTAAGACGTCGCTCACCGCTGCGATCACGAAGGTTCTGGCAGAGACGACCGGCGGTACCGCTGTCGACTTCGCCAACATCGACAAGGCTCCCGAGGAGCGCGAGCGCGGCATCACGATCTCGACCGCACACGTCGAGTACGAGACGGCCAACCGTCATTACGCGCACGTCGATTGCCCGGGCCACGCCGATTATGTGAAGAACATGATCACCGGCGCAGCCCAGATGGACGGCGCGATCCTCGTCGTTTCGGCGACCGATGGCCCGATGCCACAGACCCGTGAGCACATCCTGCTCGCACGCCAGGTCGGCGTGCCCGCCATGGTCGTGTTCATGAACAAGGTCGATCTGGTCGACGACGAGGAAATCCTCGAGCTGGTCGAGATGGAAATCCGCGAGCTGCTCAGCTCGTACGACTTCCCGGGCGACGACATCCCCGTCATCAAGGGTTCGGCTACCTGCGCACTGTCGGGTTCGAACCAGAAGCTCGGCGCCGACGCCGTCACCGAGCTGATGCAGGCTGTCGACGACTACATCCCGCAGCCCGAGCGTCCGCTCGACAAGCCGTTCATGATGCCGATCGAGGACGTGTTCTCGATCTCGGGTCGTGGTACGGTCGTCACCGGCCGCGTCGAGACCGGCATCGTCAAGGTTGGCGAGGAAGTCGAGATCGTCGGCATTCACCCGACCGTCCGCAAGACCACGGTCACGGGCGTCGAGATGTTCCGCAAGCTGCTCGACCAGGGCCAGGCTGGCGATAACGTCGGCGCGCTGATCCGCGGCGTTGCACGCGACGAAGTCGAGCGTGGCCAGGTGCTCTGCAAGCCAGGCACGATCAAGCCGCACACCGACTTCAACTCGGAAGTGTACGTGCTGTCGAAGGAAGAGGGTGGCCGTCACACGCCGTTCTTCGCCAACTACCGCCCGCAGTTCTACTTCCGTACGACGGACGTGACCGGCACCGTCGAGCTGCCTGAGGGTACCGAGATGGTCATGCCAGGCGACAACGTGTCGCTCGGCATCAAGCTGATCGCACCGATCGCCATGGACGTGGGCCAGCGCTTCACGATCCGCGAAGGCGGCCGTACCGTCGGTGCAGGCGTCGTGAGCCAGATCGACAAGTAAGCATCTTCTCCTTCGGGAGTTGATCGAAAAGAGCCCGGCTTCTCGCGAGAGAGGCCGGGCTTTTTCGTGTTTGGGGAGAGTGAAGCAGCTGCTGGGGTGCTCCAGTACAACTATGACTCGAACCCACTTGCCCGACCCTGCTGGCGGTGCGAATAGAGCATCATGACAATTTGCTGGCCAAGACGCCAAACGCTGCTGATGTGGATTACTGGCTACCTTTGGACTGTTCCAGCGGCCATCGCTCTTAGTCGTGCGCTGGATTGGCAATATGATGGGGATATCGGCTGGTGGGTAGTCATGGCTCTTACCGCGCCGATTCTTATGCTTACTGCCCCTTTCGGTTCAGCTATACCATTTGCCGCATATACTACCGCTTATATCGTCATTCTATTTGCAATGACTCTCTTGGTTGTCTGTAACTGGGCTTCTAGCGGCTCTTCGGCGGGAGACTGATTTTGAGTGGAGTTGGAGCTATGCGGCTCTCATACGCCGATTGATGATGACCACGTTCAGACTGCGAAAATGGGTTGATGACGCCGTCGGTGGGTAAATCGCGATGTCGCATTGCCTCCCCCTCCGTCACGCTTCGCGTGCCACCTCCCCCTGGCGGGGGGAGGGATTTCATGCTCACGCTTGGTGTGCCATCTGTGGGCCGCTCCGCGATCAGCCGCGTGCAGCCAATCCTCGCCCGCTGGGGAGGTGGCGCCGGAGGCGTCGGAGGGGGAGGGGCGATTAGCTCTCGATGATGGTTCGGCGTTGGAGTGCGATGTACGTGATCTGGCGGACGACGTCGTCGAGGTTGGCCAGCATTTCTCGGGCCGGGTAGTGGAGGGTCCGGATGTTCTGGGCGACTAGCCAGGCGTCGCGGGTGGCGTCTCGTTGGGGGCGGTTGCCGTGGTTGTGGGCTTCGCCGTCTACTTCGATCGCGAGTCGGGCTGGGGCGCAGTAGAAGTCCAGGGCGTAAGGGCCTGCTGCGTGTTGCTTTCGGAAGCGTAGGCCTTCTGCGTTAGCTCGCAGTGCCAGCCAGAGGGCTATCTCCGGCGGTGTCATCTGTTGTCGCAGGCGCTTGGCGTTGTCGCGGCCGGGTAGGGATCCCTCGAGCCGCATCGCTTGCCTCCCCCTCCGTCACGCTTTGCGTGCCACCTCCCCTGGCGGGGGAGGATCGTTTGCGAGCGCATCCTAACGCGCCGTCGTCTGCTTCTACAATCTTCCCCCGCCAGGGGGAGGTGGCGCCGTAGGCGACGGAGGGGGGAGGATGGGGTAGCGTCCGCTGATGTTCCGTTGATCGACAACCCGTCGAAAATCCTCCTCCCCCAGTTGCGTTTTCGCCGACTCTCCCGTAATGGCCCGCCTTCGGTTTAAACATCAACCAGCAAGAGCCCGGAAACGGGCCCGCTCTTTCGCATCGGTAGGGACTATGGACAGCAATATCCGCATTCGTCTGAAGGCGTTCGATCACCGTGTGCTCGATCAGGCCACTGGCGACATCGCCGACACCGCACGCCGCACCGGCGCGCTCATCCGCGGTCCGATTCCCCTTCCGACGCGCATCGAAAAGTTCACCGTGAACCGCGGCCCGCACATCGACAAGAAGTCGCGCGAGCAGTTCGAGGTGCGCACGTACAAGCGTATGCTGGATATCGTCCAGCCGACGCCGCAGACGGTCGATGCGCTGATGAAGCTGGACCTCGCCGCTGGCGTTGACGTCGAGATCAAGCTCGCCTAAGGGCTGGCGCGGCGCGGTCGACCGGTAACGGTCCCGCGCCGTTCGACATTGGGATACCGCCGTCGGTGAAAACCGACGGGGCAGCGTCCCCCGTCACGCTTCCGCACTCGCGGAAGCACCAGCCCGGGACGGGGGCACGTTTCGTATTTACCGGGTTGAACCGACTCCATTCAGGGCTTTTGCCGGGGATGGGGTCAGGTGGACGCATCATGGAGCTCGCTCCGGACATGGTCCGCAAGCCCCCCGAGGAATAGTCCGATGGGGCCTCTGTCTAGGAAGGGACAAGATCATGCGTACTGGCGTGATCGCGAAGAAGATGGGGATGACCCGCCTGTTCCAGGAAGATGGTCGGCACGTGCCGGTTACCGTTCTGGCGCTCGAAGGCAATCAGGTCGTTTCCGTTCGCGAAATGGATCGTGACGGCTACACTGCCGTCCAGCTTGGTGCAGGTGTCGCCAAGTCGAAGAATGTCGCAAAGCCGCAGCGCGGCCATTTCGGCAAGGCCGAAGTGGAGCCCAAGGCTGTCGTCCATGAGTTCCGCGTGAACGCAGACGGCCTGCTCGACGTCGGCGCCGAGATCTCGGCCGACCATTACGTCGCAGGCCAGATCGTCGATATCCAGGGCAAGACCCAGGGTAAGGGCTTCCAGGGCGGCATGAAGCGTTGGGGCTTCGGCGGTCTGCGGGCAACCCACGGCGTGTCGGTCTCGCACCGTTCGCTCGGTTCGACCGGTCAGCGCCAGGATCCGGGCAAGGTCTTCAAGAACAAGAAGATGGCCGGCCACATGGGCGACAAGTATCGCACCCAGCAGAACCTCGAGATCGTATCGACCGACGTCGAGCGTGGTCTCCTGTTCGTCAAGGGTTCGGTTCCTGGCTCCAAGGGCGGCTGGCTCTTCGTCAAGGACTCGGTGAAGGTCGCGCGCCACGCCGACGCACCGTTCCCCCGCCGGTCTCAAGACCGCAAACAGCAACACCGCAGCAGACACGCCGGCCGAAACGACCGACGCACCTGCAGCCGACGGCCAGGAGGGCTGAGCGTGAAGATCAAGGTTTCATCTTTCGCCGGCACTGACGCAGCGGACATCGAGCTCAACGACGAGGTCTTCGGCCTCGATCCGCGCGCCGACATCCTGCACCGTGTCGTCACCTGGCAGCTCGAGAAGCGTCGCGAGACGGCTCGTGGCACCCGTGAGCGCGCAGACGTCGCACGCACCGGCAAGAAGTTCGGTCGCCAGAAGGGCGGCGGTACGGCTCGTCACGGCGATCGTCGCGCACCTGTGTTCATCGGTGGTGGTAAGGCACACGGCGCACGCGTCCGTGACTTCAACCCGTCGCTGAACAAGAAGGTTCGCTCGCTCGGTCTGCGGATGGCTCTCAGCAGCCACGCCAAGGCGGGTTCGCTGGTCATCATGGACAGCCTGGCTGTCGAGGGTGGCAAGACCAAGACGCTGCAGGGCGATCTCGCAAAGCTCGGCTTCGGCAAGCGTGCGCTCGTCATCGACGGCGACATGGTCGACACCAGCTTCGCATTCGCTGCGGGCAACCTGTACGAAGTGAACGTGATGCCGGCTGCCGGCGCGAACGTTTACGACATCCTGAAGCATGACACGCTGGTGCTGACGCGCGCCGCTGTCGAAAAGCTGGAGGCGCGCTTCCATGGCTAAGAAGCAGAAGGCGGGCATCGATAATCGTCATTACGACGTTATCCTGGCCCCGCACATCACCGAGAAGACGACGACCCTGTCGGAGTTCAACGCGGTTGTGTTCAAGGTATCGAACGATGCCACGAAGCCCGAGATCAAGGCGGCCGTTGAGGCGCTGTTCGACGTGAACGTCGTCGGCGTGAACACGCTCGTCCAGAAGGGCAAGACCAAGAAGTGGAAGGGCACGAACTACTCGCGCTCCGACATGAAAAAGGCAATCGTGACGTTGAAGGACGGTCAGTCCATCGACGTGACGACGGGGATCTGAGGCCATGGCACTCAAGCATTATAATCCGACATCGCCGGCACGCCGCGGTCTCATCCTGGTCGACAAGTCGTCGCTCTGGAAGGGCCGCCCCGTCAAGGCGCTGACCGAAGGTAAGCACAAGACCGGCGGTCGTAACAACAAGGGCCATGTGACCTCGCGCGGCATCGCCGGCGGTCACAAGCAGAAGTACCGCTACATCGACTTCAAGCGTCGCAAGTGGGACGTCGAAGGTACCGTCGAGCGGATCGAGTATGATCCGAACCGCACCGCGTTCATCGCCCTGGTCAAGTACCCGGACGAGGAACTTGCCTACATTCTGGCGCCGCAGCGTCTGGCCGTCGGCGACAAGGTTCTCGCGGCCAAGAAGACCGACGTGAAGCCAGGCAATGCCATGGAACTCGGTCAGATGCCGGTCGGCACCATCGTCCACAACGTGGAGATGAAGCCGATGAAGGGTGGCCAGATCGCCCGTTCGGCCGGCACGTACGTGCAGGTCGTCGGTCGCGACAAGGGCATGGTGATGGTCCGCCTGAACTCGGGCGAGCAGCGCTACATCCGCAGCGATTGCATGGCGACGGTTGGCGCGGTCTCGAACCCCGACAACCAGAACCAGAACCTGGGCAAGGCAGGCCGTTCGCGCTGGATGGGTATCCGTCCTCTGACGCGCGGCGTCGCCAAGAACCCGGTCGACCATCCGCACGGCGGTGGTGAAGGCCGTACCTCGGGTGGCCGTCATCCGGTTACGCCTTGGGGCAAGCCGACGAAGGGTGCGCGCACGCGTCATAACAAGTCGACCGACAAGATGATCATCCGGTCGCGTCATTCGACGAAGAGGAAGGGCTAACATGGCTCGTTCAGTCTGGAAGGGCCCCTTCGTGGACCTTCATCTGCTCAAGAAGGCAGAAACCGCCCAGGACACCAACGCGCGTTCGCCGATCAAGACCTGGTCGCGTCGCTCGACGATCCTGCCGTCGTTCGTGGGCCTCACGTTCAACGTCTATAACGGCCGCAAGTTCGTGCCCGTCTCGGTCAACGAAGACATGGTCGGCATGAAGCTCGGTGAGTTTGCGCCCACGCGCTACTTCCCCGGCCACTCCGCCGACAAGAAGGGCAAGCGCTGATGTCTAAGCAAGTCAGCCCGCGCAAGGTCGCGGACAACGAGGCGCTTTCGGTCGGTACGCAGATCCGTGGTTCCGCGCAGAAGCTCGGCCTCGTGGCTGCGCTGATCCGTGGCAAGAAGGTCGGCGATGCGATGAACATCCTCGCCTTCTCGACCAAGGGCATGGCGATCGAAGCGCGCAAGGTGCTGGCCTCGGCCATTGCCAACGCCGAGAACAACCATAACCTCGACGTCGACGCACTCGTCGTCGCCGAGGCTTCGGTCGGCAAGTCGATCACGATGAAGCGCTTCGCTACCCGCGGCCGCGGCAAGTCGACCCGCATTCTCAAGCCATTCAGCCGTCTGCGCATCGTCGTGCGCGAGCAGGAAGAAGCATAATGGGTCAGAAGAGCAACCCCATCGGTCTGCGTCTGCAGATCAACCGTACCTGGGATAGCCGCTGGTACGCCGAAGGCGCCGACTATGGTCGGCTCCTGCTCGAGGATCTCAAGATCCGCGCATTCATCATGAAGACGCTGCCGCAGGCCGCGATCTCCAAGGTGGTCATCGAGCGTCCGGCCAAGCTGGCCCGCATCTCCATCTTCGCTGCACGCCCCGGCGTGATCATCGGCAAGAAGGGTGCGGACATCGAGAAGCTGCGTTCGACGATCGGCAAGATGACGTCGTCGACCGTGTCGCTGAACATCGTCGAGATCCGCAAGCCGGAAGTCGATGCGCGTCTCGTCGCGCAGGGCATCGCCGATCAGCTCGAGCGTCGTATCGCCTTCCGTCGCGCCATGAAGCGTGCGGTCCAGTCGGCGATGCGTCTCGGTGCCGAGGGCATCCGGGTGAACTGCGGTGGCCGTCTCGGCGGCGCCGAGATCGCACGGTCGGAGAGCTATCGTGAGGGTCGGGTTCCGTTGCACACGCTGCGCGCGAACATCGATTATGCCGAGGCTACGGCGCACGTCCTACGGCGTGTGCGGCGTGAAGGTCTGGGTCTTCAAGGGCGAGATTCTCGGCAACGATCCGACGTCGTACGACCGCATCATGATGGAGGCTCAGACCTCCGGCGTGCGGCCGCAGCGCGACGATCGTCGCTAAGGGGCAGGAACAGACATGCTGCAACCAAAAAAGACCAAGTTCCGGAAGGCCTTCAAGGGCAAGATTTCGGGCGACGCCAAGAGTGGCTTCTCGCTCAATTTCGGCTCCTACGGCCTCAAGGCGATGGAACCCGACCGGATCACCGCACGCCAGATCGAGGCGGCCCGCCGCGCGATCACGCGTCACATGAAGCGCCAGGGGCGTTTGTGGATCCGCATTTTCCCGGATCTTCCGGTCTCGGGAAAGCCAGCCGAAGTCCGCATGGGTAAGGGCAAGGGCGCGCCGGAATACTGGGCCGCTCGCGTCAAGCCGGGTCGGATCCTGTTCGAGCTCGACGGCGTCGACGGCAAGATCGCCGCCGAAGCGTTCGAGCGGGCGGCCATGAAGCTGCCGATCAAGGTAAAGGTCGTTGCCCGCCTGGGCGACACCTCGCATCTGGGAGGCGAGTAAGATCATGGCTCGTATCGACGACATGAAGACCAAGAGCGACGACCAGCTGTCGGAGTCGCTCGGCGAACTGAAGCGCGAGCAGTTCAACCTGCGCTTCCAGGCCGCCACGAACCAGCTCGAAAAGCCGAGCCGCGTTCGTGAGGTCCGCCGCGACATCGCTCGCATCAAGACCCTGCAGGCTCAGCGCACCAGCGCTGAAGCCGCGAAGTAAGGAACGTATCATGCCGAAGCGCGTGCTGACCGGTCTGGTCGTGTCCGACAAGGGCGACAAGACGGTGGTCGTGAACGTCGAGCGTAAGGTGAAGCACCCGCTCTACGGGAAGATCATCCGTCGCTCGAAGAAGTATCATGCTCATGACGAGAGCAACGAGTTCAAGCAGGGAGAGACCGTGCGGATCGAAGAGACCGCACCGATCTCCAAGCTGAAGACCTGGAAGGTGATCGAGCGGGTCAACACCCACGCGACGCCGGAGCGGGCTTCCGCCGAGGGCTGAATCAAACACGAGGGCAGGGGGAAACCTCCTGCGCTCTTGTTTCCGTAAACTGGAACGGCTAAGCGGCCGCTCCTCCCCGCTGCGGTTCGTCCGTGGCGGGGTGATTTTTTAGGCGGGGTTCGGTCGGTATCGACCCCAGAGACAGAGAAGGGATACGGATCCATGATCCAGATGCAGTCCAATCTCGACGTCGCTGACAACAGCGGCGCGAAGCGGGTGCAGTGCATCAAGGTGCTTGGGGGTTCCAAGCGTCGTGTTGCAGGCGTTGGCGACATCATCGTCGTCAGCATCAAGGAAGCGCAGCCACGTGGCCGTGTGAAGAAGGGCGACGTTCACCGCGCGGTGATCGTGCGTACCGCCAAGGATATCCGCCGTGCAGACGGTACGGTCATCCGCTTCGACGGTAACGCCGCGGTGCTGGTCAACAAGAACGAGGAGCCGATCGGCACCCGTATCTTCGGCCCAGTCGTTCGCGAGCTGCGCGGCAAGAAGCACATGAAGATCATCAGCCTCGCGCCGGAGGTGCTGTAATGGCGTCGCAGCGTATCAAGAAGGGTGACAAGGTCATCGTCCTGTCCGGCAAGGACAAGGGCAAGACCGGTGAAGTCACCGTCTCCATGCCGAAGACCGACAAGGTCGTCGTATCGGGCGTCAACGTCGCCGTGCGCCACACCAAGCCGACTCAGGGTGACCCGCAGGGTGGCCTGATCCGCAAGGAAGCACCGATGCACGTTTCGAAGGTCGCGCACGTGACCGCAGACGGCAAGCCGACCCGCGTCCGCTTCGAGGAGCAGGACGGCAAGAAGGTCCGCGTCGCCGTCAAGACCGGGGAGAAGATCAATGGTTGATCAGAACACTGGCGCTGAGAACACCGGCACCGAGGCAGTCTACGTCGCGCGCATGCGCAAGCTGTACGACGAGACGATCATCAAGGCGATGACCGAGAAGTTCGGTTACAAGAACGTCATGGAGATCCCGCGGCTCGACAAGATCGTGCTGAACATGGGCGTCGGCGAAGCCACGCAGGACAAGAAGAAGGTTGACCAGGCTGCTTCCGAAATGGAGCTGATCGCCGGCCAGAAGCCTGTCGTGACGAAGGCCAAGAAGTCGATCGCGCAGTTCAAGCTGCGTGAAGGCATGCCGATCGGCGTGAAGGTCACCCTCCGCCGCGAGCGCATGTACGAGTTTCTCGACCGTTTCATCACGATCGCTCTTCCCCGCGTCCGCGATTTTCGCGGCCTCAACCCGAAGAGCTTCGATGGCCGTGGCAACTATGCCTGCGGTATCAAGGAGCAGATCGTGTTCCCAGAAATCAGCTATGACCGGGTCGACAAGGTCCGCGGCATGGATGTGATCGTGACGACGACCGCAAAGACCGACGACGAGGCTCGCGAGCTTCTCCGTCTGTTCGGTTTCCCGTTCCCGATCGAAGACGACGCTGCCGACGAGAAGAAGGCAGCTTAATCTAAGTCCCCCTCCCGCTTGCGGGAGGGGTCAGGGAGGGGCCTCGCGCCTAACGGGCGTTGGTCCTTCCCTCCCCAACCCCTCCCGCAAGCGGGAGGGGAGCTAGCAAAGAAAGAACTTAAGTCGATGGCGAAACTGAGTTCAGTCAACAAGAACGAGCGCCGCAAGCGCATGGTCAAGCAGTATGCCCCGAAGTACGCGGCACTGAAGGCAATCGCAGCGGACAAGACGCTCGACGACGGTGAGCGTCTGATCGCTCGCCTCAAGATGGCGGCACTGCCGCGCAACGCGAACCCGACCCGCATCCGTAACCGGTGCGAGCTGACCGGTCGCCCGCGCGCCTATTACCGCAAGTTCCGGCTCTGCCGTATTCAGCTGCGCGATCTGGCCAACAAGGGCCTCATCCCCGGCGTCACGAAGTCGAGCTGGTAAGGACTAAATCATGGCAGTGACCGATCCCCTGGGTGATTTGCTCACCCGTATCCGTAATGGCCAGCGCGCGAAGAAGGACTCCGTCCTCACGCCGGCGTCGAAGCTGCGCGTCCGCGTGCTCGACGTTCTGCAGCGCGAAGGCTATATCCGTGGCTATAGCGAAGAGCAGATGGGCCCCGCGGCCGGCCTTCGCATCGAGCTGAAGTATTTCGAGGGCCAGCCTGCGATCAAGCATGTCGCACGCGTCTCGAAGCCCGGCCGTCGCGTCTATTCCGGCTCGCAGGAACTCCCGCGCGTCCGTAACGGCCTCGGCATCACCATCGTCTCGACGCCCCGCGGCGTGCTTTCGGATTCCGAAGCACGCGAGCAGAACGTCGGCGGCGAAGTCCTCGCGGAGGTGTTCTGATGAGCCGCATTGGTAAGAAGCCGGTCACCGTACCGGCGGGCATCACGCCGACCATCGAGAACAAGCAGCTGACGATGAAGGGCCCCAAGGGTACCCTCAAGATGCCGCTTCGCGACGAGATCAGCTACACGATCGAAGACGGCGGCATTTCGGTGCAGCCGGCCAACGACACCAAGCGCGCTCGCGCGTTCTGGGGCATGCAGCGGACCATGGTGCAGAACCTGGTCACCGGCGTGTCGGAAGGCTTCACCAAGAAGCTGCTGATCACCGGCGTCGGCTATCGTGCCGCAGCGCAGGGTCGCAACCTCAAGCTGCAGCTCGGCTACAGCCACGACGTCAACATCGACGTGCCGGAGGGGATCGAAGTCAAGACCCCCGACAACACGACGATCGAGATCTCGGGTTCGGACAAGCAGATGGTCGGTCAGCTGGCCGCGGAAATTCGTCAGTGGCGCAAGCCCGAGCCTTACAAGGGCAAGGGTATCAAGTACGACGGCGAGTTCATCTTCCGCAAGGAAGGGAAGAAGAAGTAATGACCAAGGGACTTTCTCTTTTCGCCAAGCGGCGTCGCCGCAACCGTACCGCGCTCCGCGCACGTGCAGGCACCCGTCCGCGGTTGTCGGTGCATCGCTCGGGCAAGCACATCTATGCCCAGGTGATCGACGATGCCGCCGGCACGACGGTCGCATCGGCCTCGACGCTGGAGAAGGACGTGCGCGGCACGTCCGGCGCCAACATCGACGCGGCGACTTCGGTCGGCAAGCGCGTCGCCGAGGCTGCCAAGGCAGCGGGCGTGACCCAGGTCGTGTTCGATCGCGGCGGCTTCCTCTACCACGGTCGCGTGAAGGCTCTTGCCGATGCCGCGCGCGAAGCCGGATTGGAGTTCTAAGACATGGCTGACGAAAACAACACGCCGGCAGTAATCGCTCCCGAGACGACCGCACAGGACGTCACGGCTCAGAACGTTCCGCAGAGCACTGGCTACCAGGGCAACAACGGTGGCGGTCGCGGTCGCGGCGGTCCCGGTGGCGGCGGCGGTGGTCGTGGTGGCCCCGGCGGCAACCGCAGCGGTGGCCCAGGCGGCAACCGCGGTGGTCGCGACGGCGGTCGCGGCCGCGACAATCGTGGCGGTCGTCCCGGTGCGGACGATGGCGGCGAAGAGCTGATCGAGAAGCTGGTGCACATCAACCGCGTCTCGAAGACGGTCAAGGGCGGTAAGCGCTTCGGCTTCGCAGCGCTCGTCGTCGTCGGCGACGGCAAGGGTCGTGCAGGCTTCGGTCATGGCAAGGCACGCGAAGTGCCGGAAGCCATCTCGAAGGCGACGGCTGCTGCCAAGAAGAAGATGGTTCGCGTTCCGTTGAAGGACGGTCGCACGCTGCATCATGACGGCAACGGTCACTTCGGTGCCGGCAAGGTCACGCTGCGGTCGGCGCCTCAGGGTACGGGCATCATCGCCGGTGGCCCGATGCGCGCAGTCTTCGAATCGCTGGGCGTTGCGGACGTTGTGACCAAGTCGGTCGGCACGTCGAACCCCTACAACATGATCCGCGCCACGTTCGAGGCCCTTGGCGAGCAGACCTCGCCCAAGGCCGTCGCACAGCGTCGCGGCAAGAAGATCGCCGACCTGCTCGGCCATGGTGGTTCGAAGACCGCCGAGGCCGATGCAGCTGCGATCACGGAGTAAGCGATCATGGCAACCATCAAGATCACGCAGACCGGTTCGCCGATCCGCCGCGAGAAGGACCAGCGCGCAACGCTGATCGGTCTCGGTCTCAACAAGATGCACAAGACCCGCGAGCTGGAAGACAGCCCAGAGGTCCGCGGCATGATCCGTAAGGTGCAGCACATGGTGTCGGTCGAAGGCTGAGCCTTCACGCTACCTAGTGACAAATACCGGGAAGGGGGCTAACGGCCCCCTTCCTTATTTCCGGATTCGAACCCGGCGATTTCAAACCAGCGCGTAACAAGCGAAAGCGAGTGCATTACCATGAAGCTCAACGAACTCCGCGATAACGAAGGTGCCCGTAAGTCCAAGATGCGCGTCGGACGCGGCATCGGCTCGGGCAAGGGCAAGACGGCAGGCCGCGGCCAGAAGGGCCAGAAGAGCCGCGAGGGCGTGTCCATCGCCGGCTTCGAAGGCGGCCAGATGCCACTGCACATGCGTCTGCCTAAGCGCGGCTTCAACAACATCTTCCGCAAGGACTTCGCAGAGGTCAACCTCGGTGCGATCCAGCTCGCGGTCGACGCCGGCAAGATCGAGGCGAACGCCACGCTCGACCACGACGCGCTGAAGGCCGCTGGCCTGGCACGCGGCGGCAAGGACGGCGTCCGCCTCCTCGCCAAGGGCGAGCTGACCACGGTCCTCTCGTTCACCGTCGACGGCGCGTCGAAGGGCGCGATCGAAGCGGTCGAGAAGATCGGCGGCAAGGTCGAGGTGATCCACTTCGTCCCCGCAGCCGAAAAGGCTGCCGCCAAGAAGGGCGTGAAGTACAAGGAGCGTGCGGCGCACAAGGCGTCGTTCAAGGCCTGACCTTGATGGGGGGGGGGCGCCGAGTGCGCCTCCTCCCTTTTTTGTTAAGGCCTTCTGAGTTGCTCCGCCACGGCAACCCATACGATCTCTCCTCCATCCCGTTCGTGCCGAGTAGAGGTCGAGCGTAGTCGAGAACTCGTATCGAGGTACAAGACCCAAGCGGGCCAGTCCTTCGATACGCCGTCTCGACAAGCTCGACGTCTACTCGGGACGAACGGGATGGGGTTGACCGCATCGGGTTCAACCAACGTAGTAAATCAGTGGACGAGGTGGTTCTCCACTCATCCATATCCGCCTTAGCCATTAGACAAGCGCGCCCGTGCGCCTATATGAGCGGCGGGGGGCGGTCACAACGCATCCCGCCTTCTTTGTTTCCAGGACGATCACACGCATGGCATCCGCAGCCGACCAGATGGCGCAAAGCATCAGCCTTTCGAAATTCGCGAAGGCGACCGACCTCAAGAAGCGGTTGTGGTTCACGATCGGTGCGCTGATCATTTTCCGCCTGCTCAGCTATGTCCCGCTGCCGGGTGTCGACCCGACCGCGCTCGGCCTGCTCTCGCAGCAGACGCAGGGCGGCGTGCTCGACTTCTTCAACACCTTCTCGGGTGGTTCGCTCAGCCGCATGTCGCTGATCGCGCTCGGCGTGATGCCCTACATCACCGCCTCGATCGTGGTGCAGCTCGCGACCTCGCTGTCGCCGACGCTCGCCGCCATCAAGAAGGACGGCGAGATCGGGCCGCAAGCGCCTCAACCAGTACACGCGCTACGGCACGGTCGGGCTGACCGCGGTGCAGGGCTACTTCATCGCCGTCGGCCTTGAGACGCTCGGGGCGGCTCAGGGCATCCAGGCGGTCATCGAGCCCGGCATGATGTTCCGCGTCGCCGCGGTCATCTCGCTGATCGGCGGTACGATGTTCCTGATGTGGCTCGGCGAGCAGATCACAAGCCGCGGCATCGGCAACGGCGTCTCGTTGATCATCATGGCCGGCATCGTCGCGCATCTCCCCGTCACGCTGGTCAACCTGCTCGAGGGCGGCCGCTCGGGCTCGCTCGATCCGATCAAGCTGATCGGCATCGTCGTTGCGGTGGTCGTGCTGATCCTCTTCATCTGCTTCATGGAGCGCGCGCAGCGCCGCATCCTGATCCAGTATCCCAAGCGCCAGACTCAGCGCGGCATGCAAGCCGATCGCAGTCATCTGCCGCTGAAGATCAACACCGCCGGCGTCATTCCGCCGATCTTCGCTTCGTCGCTGTTGCTGATGCCGTTGACGATCTCGCAGTTCGCCGGTCAGCGCGTCGCGGGTGAGTCGAAGTGGGGTGACTTCATCATCACCCTCAACCAGTACCTGCAGCACGGCTCGCCCGTGTACATGCTGCTGTACGGCGCCGGCATTATCTTCTTCTCGTTCTTCTACACCGCGGTCGTCTTCAACCCCGAGGAAACCGCCGACAACCTGAAGCGCAATGGCGGGTTCATCCCCGGCATTCGTCCGGGCAAGAACACCGAGAATTACTTCGATTACGTGCTGACGCGCATCACCGTCATCGGTGCGGCGTATCTGACGATCATCTGCTTGTTGCCGGAATATCTGGTGACCGCGTTGCAGATCCCGTTCTACCTCGGTGGCACCAGCCTGCTGATCGTCGTCAACGTGACGATGGACACGGTGACGCAGATCCAGTCGCACCTGTTGGCGCACCAGTATGGCGACCTGATCAAGAAGGCGAAGCTCAAGGGCAATCGACTTCGTTAAGTTGCGGGGCTAACCCGGTTTAATTCCTGCACGAACGAGGGGAGTGCGTTTCGTGAATATCATCCTTCTTGGACCGCCCGGCGCGGGCAAGGGCACCCAAGCCGCCACGCTCGTCAGCGAGCGCGGCATGGTGCAGCTTTCGACCGGCGACATGCTGCGCGCAGCGGTCGCCGCCGGAACGCCGGTCGGTCTCCAGGCGAAGTCGGTCATGGAATCCGGCGGTCTCGTCTCTGACGAGATCGTGTCGGGCATCATCGGCGAGCGTCTCGACCAGCCGGACACGGCGAACGGCGTCATTTTTGACGGCTATCCGCGAACTGCGGCGCAGGCGGAAGCGCTGGACGGTCTGCTGGCCGATCGTGGTCGCACGCTCGACTACGTCATCGAACTCGGCGTCGACGAGGCCGCGTTGATCGACCGCGTCGTCGGCCGCTACACCTGCGCCAAGTGCGGCACGGGCTATCACGATCGCTACAAGAAGCCGGTCGTGGCAGGCGTCTGCGACGTCTGTGGCTCGACCGAGTTCAAGCGCCGTCCCGATGACAACGCGGAAACGGTTCACAACCGCATGGCCGAATACCGCGCGAAGACGGCACCGATCCTGCCGATCTACGACGCACGGGGTCTGGTCTACCGCGTTGATGGCATGGCTGACATCGCGCACGTGGGCGCGGCGATCGCTGCGATTCTAGACAAAAAGTAAGCGTGTTCCCCTGGGGGGGGGGCGGGGCGCAATCTGGGTCCCCACCCTCACACCCTTTCCGTCATCCCGGCGCACGCCGGGACCCACGGATACGGCGGACCAAGCGAGAGCGTGCTACCACTTCCCACTCCGCAACCATGGGTCCCGGCGTGCGCCGGGATGACGGGGTAGGAGTGGGGCAGCTGACTGAGGCGCTTTCGTCTCAGGCCGACCACAACATCAACATGACGAAATTGTCACCCCTCGGTCATCGCCCTGACCCCCGCCCGATCCTAGAACGAACACGTGGCCAGCAACGGTCGCATGAGTTTCCAGAGATCGGTGCCCGTCACTCCCGGGGGTACCGTGGGGGGCCGGCGGGAAGGGTTCTTTCCGCCGGCCTTTCCGTTTATAAGGGCAGGAGATGGTGACCGAAATCGGTGGCAGGGAAGGTGATACCGCGTTGAGCCGCAAGATCCTGATCGTCGAGGACGACGCCTCGACATCCGCCTATCTTGCCAAGGGCCTGGCTGAGGCCGGCCATGCAATCGAAGCGTGTGCAGACGGCCGCGACGGCCTGTTCCTGGCAAGCGAGGGCATCTTCGACCTCATCATCGCGGATCGCATGCTGCCGGGCCTGGATGGCCTGTCTATGGTCAGCGCGATCCGCGCCGCGGGCATCGCGACGCCCGTACTGATCCTGTCCGCACTCGCCGCCGTCGACGACCGGGTCGACGGTCTCAAGGCAGGTGCCGACGATTATCTGTGCAAGCCCTTCTCGTTCGCCGAGCTCTCCGCACGGATCGAGGCCATGCTCCGCCGCTCCGATCGCGCTGCGACCGAACCGCAGAAAACCAAGCTCTCCGTCGGCGACCCTTGGAAATCGATCTGCTCGCCCGCGCGGTGTCGCGTGCCGGCCGCTCGATCCCGCTTGGCGCCCGTGAGTTCAACCTGCTCGAATTTCTCGCCCGCCATGCCGGCCAGGTGGTGACCCGCACGATGATGCTCGAGAAGATCTGGAATTACCATTTCGACCCGGGCTCGAACGTGGTCGACGTCCATATCGGCCGTCTCCGCCGCAAGCTCGAGGAAGGTTTCCCGACGCCGATCCTCCACACGGTCCGCGGCGCAGGCTATCGGCTCGCCGTAGAAGGGTGATTCGCCTTTCGGTAACAGCCCGAATCGCGCTGCTCTCGATCGCGCTGGCGCTGATCTCCAATCTCGCGCTGGTCGGCTTCGTCTGGAAGACCACCAGCGCCGACGCGATCGACGCGATCCGGCGCGAGACCACCGAGCAATCGGAAGCCCTGCGCGCGGTCTGGCGTAACGGCGGCCTCCCCGCGATCCGCCAGGCGATCGACAGCGCAGTCGTCCCTGGCGACGTATCGCTCGTGCTCGCGGTCGTCGACCCGAAGGGCAGGGCAGTCGTCGGCATTGCACCCGAACGCCTCGCAGTCCCGCTTCGCATCACGCAGTTCCGCATCGCACGACTCGGCGCCGACGAACTCTGGTCGGCACGCGAGACGGGGTACGCGCTGCATCCGCTCGGCAGCTACTGGCTGCTGACCGGTCGCAATCTCGACCTGATCGCCGCGGAGGAACGCGCGATCGAACGCGCGCTCGCGGTCGCCGTGTTCCTGTCGCTCGCGCTTGGCGTGGTCGGAGGGCTCGTCCTCACGCGCTACGTCAGCCGCCGTCTCGACGGCATCGCCAAGGCGATCGAGGCAGCCGGTGAAGGCGATCTCTCTCGCCGGGTCGACATGATTGCGGGGGGCGGCGATGCGTTCGACCGCCTTGCCGCGCGCCTCAACGTCATGCTTGGCAAGCTCGAAGGCGTGATGGCCGAACTTCGGATCGTCACCGATAGTCTCGCGCACGACCTCCGCTCCCCCGCTCGCACGCCTGCGCACCAAGACCGAGCAGGCGGTGCTGATCGCCGATCCCGACGCTCGGGAGGCGGCGCTGGGCGGCCTCCTGGTCGAAACCGACCTGGTGATGAGGATGCTGACGATGGTGATCGAGATCAGCCGCTCGGGCTCGGTTTCGCGCGACCGCTTCATCGAGGTATCGCCCGCGAACCTGCTCGAAGAGATCGGCGAACTCTACGCGCCTGTCGCGGAGGACGCGGGGCTCGTCTTTACGATCGCGATCGACGACCGCCCGCCACCAATGAAACTGCACCGCGAACTCATCAGTCAGGCGATCACCAACCTGATCGACAACGCGCTCCGCCACGGTGCCGGCGGTGGCGAAGTCACGCTGCGGATCGTCCACCGCACCGACGGCGTCGCGATCCAGGTCGAGGACCGGGGCCCCGGCATCGCCGCCTCCGACCGCGCCCAGGCGTTGAAGCGCTTCGGCCGCCTCGACAGCGCCCGCTCGACGCCCGGTGCGGGACTTGGCATGGCGCTGATCGAAGCGGTAGCGCGCCTGCACGATGGCCACTTCGAACTCGCCGACAACGCGCCGGGCTTGGTCGCGCGCATAGTCCTCCCAGTCTGATCCTCCCCCGCAAGGGGAGGTGGCTGGCGCTTGCCAGACGGAGGGGGAGGAAAGGCTAACCTCGGTTGCGTGTCCTCCCCCTCCGTCGCTCCGCGCCACCTCCCCTGGCGGGGGAGGATTAGCAGTGGCAATCGGTTGACCCCGAGGACGACCGCGGCGAGACCGTGTCCATGACGACGCTTGCCTCCCACCGCCGCATCCTCGCCGCCAGCCTGGTCGGCACCGCAGTCGAGTTCTACGACTTCTACATCTACGCGACCGCAGCGGCACTGGTGTTCGGGCCGCTGTTCTTCTCGGGCCAGTCCGCGTCGGCGCAGTTGCTGCTGAGCTATGCGACGTTCGGCCTCGCCTTCGTCGCGCGCCCAGTCGGCGCGATCGTGTTCGGGCATTTTGGCGATCGGATCGGGCGCAAGTCCACCCTCGTCGCATCGCTGTTGTTGATGGGCGGATCGACCGTCGGCATCGCGTTTCTCCCCACTTATGCGCAGGTCGGCTGGATCGCTCCGGCGCTGCTGTGCCTGATGCGGCTCGGGCAAGGGCTCGGGCTTGGCGGCGAATGGGGCGGGGCAGCCTTGCTGGCGGTCGAGAACGCGCCGCCGCACCGCAAGAACACCTGGGGCATGTTCCCGCCGCTCGGCGCACCGGTGGGCTTCCTCGCCGCCAACGGGCTGTTCCTGATCATCGGCCTCGTGCTCGACGAGGCGCAGTTCATCGCCTGGGGCTGGCGGATTCCGTTCCTGCTCAGCACGATCCTTGTCGGACTCGGCCTGTGGGTACGGTTGAAACTGACCGAGACGCCAGCGTTTCTGGAAGCGGAAGCGACCGAGGCACTCCCAAGGTGCCGATCGCGACGTTGCTGACGCAGCACCTCCGCGCGACGCTGGCGGGCACGTTCGGCGTCATAGCATGTTTCGCGCTGTTCTACCTCGCGACCGCGTTCGCGCTGGGTTACGGCACCAAGACGCTCGGCTATTCGCGCGAGGCGTTCCTCGGCGTCGAACTCGTCGCGATCTGGTTCCTGGCGGGCGGCGTGATCGTAGCCAGCGTGCTCGCGGACCGGCATTCCGCAGCACGAATGCTCGCGATCGGGTTTGCCGGGTGCATCGGTGTCGGCGCGCTGATGGGGCCGATGCTGGGCTCCGGATCGCTCTTCACGGTGTGGCTGTGGCTGTCGGGCGCACTGTTCGTGATGGGGTTCGCCTACGGCCCGCTCGGCGGTTGGTTGCCGAGCCTGTTTCCGGCGGGGGTTCGCTACACCGGCGTGTCGATGACGTTCAACCTTGGCGGCGTGCTCGGCGGTGCACTCGCGCCGATCGTCGCGGAGGCATTGGCCCCGCATGGGTTGTGGCTGGTTGGTGGGTATCTGATGGCGGCCGGGGTGCTGAGCCTTGGCGGGCTGCTGATCCTTGGCCGCACGACCGACAAATAGAATGCTCTCCCGCTTCTGCGGGAAAGCATTCTTTTACGCCGACACTGACCGCAACAGCGTCAGCCGGGCCTTTGCCGTGCACGCGCGTGGCGTCGACCTCGAACCCGGCCAGTTCGACGACCTCGGCCTTTGCCGTCTCCAGGCTGATCCACGTCGCCGGTCCGACCCAACCCAGCCGCGACAGCTTGTCGAGCGCGACCAGTCCGGCGCCGGTGCTGTACGGCGGGTCCATCAGGATCACGTCGAGCGGCGCCGGCGCGGGCCCGAGCGCCATCACCGACGTCGCGCGGACATCACCGCGGATCTCCAGCTTGGCGAGGTTGGCCTTGAGCGCGTCGACCGCCAGCTTGTCCGATTCGACGAACATGCACGTCGCCGCACCGCGTGAGAGCGCCTCGATTCCGAGCGCACCCCGAGCCCGCGAACAGATCGGCGACCGCCAACCCCCTCGAAGCTTCCGACGCGGCTCGTCAGCATCGAGAACAAGGTCTCGCGCATCCGGTCGGCGGTGGGACGGGTGGTGTCACCCTTGGGCGCGGCGATCTGACGGCCGCGGTACAGTCCTGCGATGATCCGCATCAGCGCTTCCCCTCCACGTGGTGCACGGGGCGGATGACCGCGCCCTCCCGACGGACCCTTGCCAGGCGCAGTAGGACGACTGCCGCGCTCAGGCCGCGCGGGACCCTCCGACCGCACCGGCCTTGGCTCGGCACCCGGACGCCCGCTGGCACTCCGCGCCGCACGCTTGTCGAGCGAGCTGCGTCCCCGCGAATCGTCGGCCTGCGGACGGAAGCCCCGCGGCTGCTCCTGACGCTGCACCGTAGCGCCCGCACCGACGCGCGACGGCGCAGCGCGCTCCCGCGGCGGCTTGGCGGCGCGGAAATGCTTGATCTTCGGGCTCGTGCTCAGTTCCTCGCCACGATCCGCACGCTCCTGCCGCACATACGGCTTGGACGTCTCGCCACTCGTCGGCCGGGCGTGATGCGTCCCGCTCGGCCGCGCGGCGTTGCGCGTATCGGGCCGCGCCCAGGGGATCGTTGACGTCGCCGCGCTGCATCGCCGCGGTCGGACGGATCCGCTCCGGACGCGCCGGGCGCGAAGGCCGATCGGTCGGTACAGCACCGCTCGAAAAACCCGAACTCGCGGGCGCCGCATATGGACTACGAACCGGTGTGCGCGCACTACCGACGGCAGGTCGCGCACCCGAGACCGGACGCGCGCCCGGCGCCGGTCGCGTCGTCGCAGCAGGCCGCGGCGCATTGCTGCCCCGTTGGCTAGACCGCGCGCCGATCCCGGCACCCGCACCGGCACTCGCGCTGATCCCAATGTTCGCGCGCGCACCCGGACCCTCGGGTTTGCCCTTCGCCAGTTCCTTCTGGAACGCGACGACGTCGTGCTGCAGCACTTCGCCGATCTGTCCCGGCGCAAGATCGCCGAGCACGAACGGGCCATAGCGCGTGCGGATCAGTCGCGAGACCTGCAATCCGAGATGTTCCAGCACGCGGCGGACTTCGCGGTTCTTACCCTCGGTCAGGATCATCTCGATCCAGACGTTCGCGCCAGTGCGACGCTCGATATTCGCGTTGATCGAGCCGTAGCGGACGCCCTCGATCTCGATCCCCTCGATCAGTTCCTCAAGCTGCGGCTGCGTGATGTTGCCGTAAGCACGCGCACGATAGGCACGTTCGACACCCGTCGCAGGCAGTTCGAGCTGGCGCTTGAGGCCACCATCGGTGGTCATCAGCAACAGCCCCTCGGTGTTGAGATCGAGCCGACCGACCGGCACGAGCCGCGGAAGATCCTGTGGCAGGCGATCGTAGATCGTCGTGCGGCCGGCGGGATCGCGCTCGGTGACGAGCAGCCCGGTCGGCTTGTGATACAGGAACAGCCGCGCCGAACTCGGAGCCTCGACCGGGTCGCCATCGACCGTCACGCCGTTGAGGTTGCGCAGGATGGTCGCGGGCGTGTCGAGAATGCTGCCGTTGAGCGCGACGCGGCCCTCGGCGATCATCCGCTCGATATCGCGGCGCGAGGCGATTCCGGCGCGCGCGAGCAGCTTGGCGATACGGTCGCCCTTGATCGGTGCGGTCGGCGTTTCGGTGGAGGTTGCGGGCGCGTCGTTCGACGGGCTGGCAGTCGGGTTATCGTCTTTTGAAGTCGTCATGGCGCGGCTGATACTATGGATCGACGCTCAGCGCGAAAATATTTGCGACCGTTCGTGCGGCGGTGCGTTAGAACTCGCGAGCGTAACGACCTTTCGTTCGCGTCCGGGGGCCTGTCGGCAATGTTGTTCGGGAAGAAGAAGCGGCAGATTGTCCGGCTTTTGGTAGTCGAGGACGAACCGCTGGTCGCGTTCGATACCGAATATTTCCTAACCGACGCGAAGTTCACGATCGTCGCGACGATCGACCGGGTCGCTGAGGCCTTGCCGATCCTGGCGAGCGACACGGTGATCGATCTGGTGCTCGTCGACGTGAACCTGGCGGACGGTTCAGGCATCGACGTAGCGCGCGCGGCACATGCCCGCGGCGTGCCAGTGATGTTCGTGACGGGAAGCTGCCCGGTCGAGGCGACGACGCTCGCCGCCGGCTGCATGGCCAAGCCGTATATGCCGCGCGACCTGATCGCGGCGATCGAGGCGATCGAGGCGATGCTCGGTGGCGGCAAGCCGACGCGCGTGCCGTCTGGCTTCACGTTGTTTCCGCGGACGGCGTGACGCTCGTCGGCTAACGTCTTCCCTCGTTCGGACAGCGCGCTATGGTTAGCGCATGTCCATCGATACCGTCGCTCCCGATCCCGTCGAACGCCGTTCCGTTCTCGCAACGCTCGCGCCGTACCTTCGGCCTAGGCCGATCGCCGCGTTGCTGCTCGGCATATCGAGCGGCTTTCCGCTCGCCCTGTTGCTCGGGACGATGGGCTATTGGCTGTCGAAGGTCGGTATCGACAAGAAGACGATCGGGTTCGCGATCGGCCTGACCACGCCGTACACGCTGAAGTTCCTGTGGGCGCCATTCATCGACCGGTTCGAGATTCCGGTGCTGACGCGCCTGGTCGGACAGCGCCGCGCATGGCTGTTCGTGGTTCAGGCGCTGTTGTTCGGCTCGGTCTGGATGCTCGGGTTCAGTGCGCCCCAAGAGCACCTCGGCGTCTTCGCGTTCTGGGCGATCGTCACCGCGTTCCTCGGCGCGACCCAGGACATCGTCATCGACGCCTATCGCATCGAGATCCTGCCTGAGGACGAACTCCCGCACGGTACCGCCAACAACCAGTTCGGCTACCGTCTCGGCAACCTGGCTGCAGGCGTCGGCACGATCGCGATTGCCTCGTCTGAAGGCCTGGGGCTGGGCTGGGCGCTCGGCTACGGCCTGACCGCGTTCTGCGTCATCCCCGGCGCACTAGCCGCTCTTTGGGCCGGGCGGGGCCTCCACGATCGCGTGCTCGCCAAGCAGCCGCACGAGACCCGCGGGCGCTGGCTCGAAGACACGATCATCGGCCCGTTCCGCGAATTCTTCCAGCGGCGCGGCGCGGTGCTGATCCTGCTGTTCGTGCTGATCTACAAGCTCGGCGACGCGATGGGGCAGGGGATGCTGAACCCGATGATCGTCGAGCTCGGGTTCAGTGACACCGAGTTCATCGCGATCAACAAGCTCGTCGGTTTCTGGGGGCTGATCGTCGGCACCGCGCTTGGCGCGCCGTTCATGGCGTGGCTCGGTCTCGGCCGCGCGCTGTTCGTCTCGGGCGTGCTGATGATGCTGAGCAACTTCACCTTCGTGATCCTCGCCTGGCACGGCCATTCGAACACGTGGCTGACGATCGCGGTGGCGACGGAGCAGGTGACCAGCGGTATCGGCCTGACCGTGTTCGTGACGTATCTCTCGGGCCTGTCGAACCTCGCCTACACCGCGACCCAGTTCGCGCTGCTGTCCTCGTTCGCCGCGGTCGGGCGGACGTGGCTGGCGGCCCCCGCCGGCTATGCCGCCACAGCGCTCGGGTGGCCGGGGTTCTGGATGCTGACGATGGTCGTCGCGATCCCCGGCCTCGTGCTGTTGTGGATCTTGTGGCGGCAGGGGTTCGTGGTCGAGAGCGTCCGCCGGGCGCGCGCAGACCAAACCCCGGACTCCCCAGCCGCTACACCGTGATCGGGCGCCCCTCGTCGGCGAAGGCCGCTGCGACCGCGGCGGCGCTGGCGAGGACGCCGTCGATGCGACGGACGCCGAGCAGGTCGGCCATCAGATAGCGTGCGGTCTCGGGCGCGGTCTCGACGCGCGCGAGCACTGACAGCATCGCCGATTCCGCCGGCGTCATCCGCGCGCAGCAGCACGGGGCGATCGCGATCGTACCCGCCGAGGTGCCGGCTAGGTCGGCCATCAGCGCCCTCAGCAGCACCAGCGGGCGACGGAAGCCTTGTCCGAACGCGGTGAACATCGTGTGCGAGGCACGGGCATCGGCGAGGCCGTGCGCGCCCATGCGCCGCATCGCGAACAGGGCGATTCGCGCGTTTTCACAAGGCGGTAGCGCATGGGGCAGCAGCGAGGTCGCGCTGACGATGGTCTGTGTCGAGGCGGCCGTCGAGTTGGTCGTCGAATTGGGGCGGGTATCGGTCATTCACGCGACTCCGTGGTGGTGCCCACAAAGTCGCCCGTTGGTTATTGATAGTCAATAGCAATAAGAACTTAGTCCGGTGGTTGGTCGTTTGCGGCGAGCACTTCACCGGCGAGGTAGAGCGAACCGGCGATCAGCACGAGTTGCGGCTGGTCGGTTTGTGCGGCGATCGCGGCTAGCGCTTCACTCGGCGTGGCGGCTGTTCCAGCGGTCTTTCCGAACGATCGGGCGAGCGTCGCAAGTCCCTCGGGCGCGTGATGGGCGTGGCCGGGGACGGGAATGGCGATGACGTGGCCGACCGAAGGCGACAGGATGCGGATCACGGCGTCCGCATCCTTGTTCGCGAGCATGCCGAGGATCAGCGTCACCGGGCGGCCCTTGGCGAGCGTCCGCAGCGCGCGCGCGACCGGTTGCGCGGCGTTGGGATTATGTGCGCCGTCGAGCCATAGCTCGCTGCCCTTGGGCAATCGCGCGAGCAGCGGGCCATCCGACAATCGCTGCATCCGCGCGGGCCAGTGCGCCCAGTCGGCGGCGGCGCGCATGGCCGCCTCGGGAACGTGCAGCGCGCCCTGGTGACGAAGCATCGCGATCGCGAGCGCGAGGTTGCGCGACTGGTGCGCGCCGACGAGGCGGGGGCGGTTGGTGACGACCGAGAAGCCGGTGTCCTCGTAGCGGACGGTCGAGCGTGCGGTCTCGCTCGTCCAGCCGGTGCCGCGGGCGAACACCGGCGCGCCGGCGGCATCAGCGACCGCAGCGATCTTCGCGCGGAGGGCCTTGGGATAGTCCATCGTGACGAGCGGCACGCCAGGCTTGGCGATGCCCGCCTTTTCGCCGGCGATCTCCAGAAGCGTGTCGCCGAGGAACGACTGGTGGTCGATGCCTAGCGCAGCGATGCCGGTGACGACCGGGTTGGGAATGACGTTGGTCGCATCGAGCCTGCCGCCGAGACCGACCTCGACGATCGTCGCGGCGGCGGGCGTGCGGGAGAAGGCGAGGAACGCGGCGGCGGTGGTGACTTCGAAGAAGCTCGCCTGGAGGTCGGCGGCGTGGTCGAGCACTTCCGACAGCAAGCCGGCGAGCAGGTCGTCATCGATCAGCTTGCCCGCGAGGCGGATGCGTTCGTTGAAGCGGACGAGGTGGGGCGAGGAATAGACGTGGACGCTGTGCCCGGCAGCCTCGATCGCGGCGCGGAGGAACGCGCAGGTCGAACCCTTCCCATTGGTGCCCGCGACGTGGAACACCGGGGGAGATCGAGGTGCGGGTCACCGAGGCGGCTCAGGAGCGCGGTGATGCGCTCGAGGCCGAGGATGTCGGCGCCGGGCGACAGCGCGGTGAGGCGGTCGAGCTGCGCTTGCACTGCGGGGGACGAGGACGTCGCGTGGTCGGGCATTCTTCTAGACTCCCTCTCCCCTCCGGGGGGAGAGGGCTGGGGTGAGGGGGCTGTTCCGGACGTAGCGCCTGTGGCCGCCCCTCACCCCGACCCTCTCCCCGGAGGGAGAGGGGGCAGTGTCACGCAGCTTCGCGCGCGCTTAGATACCCGATGACCGTGCCGAGTTGCCCGCGCAGGTCCTTCCGGTGAACCACCATGTCGATCAGCCCATGCTCCAGATAATACTCGCTTGTCTGGAAATCCTCGGGCAGCTTCTCGCGGATCGTGCTCTCGATCACGCGGCGACCGGTGAACGCCAGCGTCGCCTTGGGCTCCGCGATCTGGACGTCGCCGAGCATCGCGTACGCCGCCATCACGCCGCCCGAGGTCGGGTCGGTCAGCACGACGATATACGGCAGGCCGGCGTCATGCAGCATCTGGATCGCGACGGTGCTGCGCGGCATCTGCATCAGGCTGAGGATACCCTCCTGCATGCGTGCGCCGCCAGATGCGGTGAAGATCACGTAGGGCACGCGGTCCTCGATCGCCGCCTCGACGCCGCGGACGAAGGCTTCGCCGACCGCGAGGCCCATCGAGCCGCCCATGAAGCCGAAGTCCTGCACGCCGACGACGACACGGTGGCCGTCGATCGCGCCGCGTGCGTTGATCAGCGCGTCCTGCTCGCTGTTATCGGTACGCGCGGCCTTGAGACGATCGGTGTAGCGTTTCTGGTCACGGAACTTGAGCGGGTCTTCGGGTACTTTCGGTGCCGGAAGCTCCGAACAACTGCCCTCGTCGAACAACTGCGCAAAGCGAATCTTCGGCCCGATGCGGTCGTGATGATCGCACTTCGGGCAGACATACAGATTGTCCTCGAGCTCCTTGGTGAAGACCATCTGCCCGCAGCCCTTGCACTTGTGCCAGAGATTCTCGGGCGTCTCGCGCTTCGCGACGAAGGGCAGGACGTTGCGGACGCTGTTGAGCCAGCTCATGCAGGAACCTTTCGGGCCGACGCGACGGCGTCGGCGAGAGACTTGATATAGGCGCGGACCGGCTCGGCCGCAGCGGCACCGTGCTGTGCGACCAGCTCGACGATCGCCGAGCCGACGACGACGCCGTCCGCGACCCGTGCGACGTTGGCCGCCTGCTCAGGCGTGCGGATGCCGAAGCCGACCGCGATCGGGATGTCGGTCTGTGCCTTCAGGCGGGCAACGGCGTCCTCGATCGAGGATTGCTGCGCCTGTTGGAGCCCGGTGATGCCCGCGACCGAGACGTAATACAGGAACCCACTCGCGCCATCGAGCACGGTCGGCAGGCGGGCGGCGTCGGTGGTGGGGGTGGCGAGGCGGATGAGGTCGATCCCGGCGCCGCGCAACTGCGGACCGAGCGCATCGTCTTCTTCGGGCGGCACGTCGACGCAGATCACGCCGTCGACGCCAGCCTTGGCAGCGGCCTCGGCGAACCAGTCGGCGCCACGTCGGAGCATCGGGTTGCCATAGCCCATCAGGACGAGCGGTACGTCCGGATGGCGCGCGCGGAATGCGGTGGCGGTCGCGAGAATGTCCGCGGTGCGGGTGCCTTGCGCGAGGCTGCGGATGTTCGCCGCCTGGATCGCGGGGCCGTCGGCCATCGGATCGGTGAACGGCATGCCGAGCTCGATCGCGTCGGCGCCGCCCGCGACCAGTGCGTCGAGGATCGGGCCGGTCGCCTCGGTGGTGGGATCACCCGCAGTGACGAAGGCAACGAGCGCGGCGCGACCGGCGGCGGCGGTGCGCGCGAAGGTGGCGGCGAGGCGGCTCACAGCTCCCCTCCCGCTTGCGGGAGGGGATGACATAGCCGCACGTAAAAGGTCGGGGGAGCGAACAGGCCCTCCCCCGACCCCTCCCGCAGGCGGGAGGGGAGCAGAAGCGCGATCATATCGCCACCCCGAGCGCTTCGGCGATGGTGAAGATGTCCTTGTCGCCGCGGCCGCACAGGTTGGCGAGGATGATCTGGTCCTGCCGCATTTCGCGCGCCTTCTTCGTCACCGTGGCGATCGCGTGGCTTGGCTCCAGCGCGGGGATGATGCCCTCGGTCCGGCACAGGAGCTGGAACGCATCGAGCGCTTCGGTGTCGGTGGCGCTGTCATACTGGACGCGGCCGATGTCGCGTAGCCAGGCGTGCTCGGGACCGATGCCGGGATAGTCGAGCCCGGCCGAGATCGAATGCGCCTCGGTGATCTGGCCGTCCTCGTCCTGCAACAGATAGGTCTTGTTGCCGTGGAGCACGCCCGGAAAACCGCCCGCGAGGCTCGCCGCGTGCTGCTTGTCGAGACCATGACCAGCCGCCTCGACGCCGAGCATCTGCACGTCGGCATCGTCGAGGAACGGGTGGAACAGTCCGATCGCGTTCGAGCCGCCACCGATCGCGGCGACCAGCATGTCGGGCAGGCGACCGATGCGCTCGAGCATCTGCGCGCGCGCCTCGGTACCGATCACGCTTTGGAAATCGCGGACCATCTCGGGGTAGGGGTGCGGGCCAGCGGCGGTGCCGATGATGTAGAAGGTGTCGTGGACGTTGGCGACCCAGTCGCGCATGCCCTCGTTCATCGCGTCCTTCAGCGTGTGCGCGCCGCTGGTCACGGGGCGGACTTCGGCGCCGAGCAGCTTCATGCGGAACACGTTGGGCGCCTGTCGCTCGACGTCCTTGGCGCCCATGTAGATCACGCAGGGCAGGCCGAAGCGCGCGCAGACCGTGGCGGTGGCGACGCCGTGCTGGCCCGCGCCGGTCTCGGCGATGATCCGGGTCTTGCCCATCCGCATCGCAAGCAGGATCTGGCCGATGCAGTTGTTGATCTTGTGAGCACCGGTGTGGTTCAGCTCGTCGCGCTTGAACCAGACCTGCGCGCCCATCCCCTCGGGGGGCGGACTCGCGCAGCGCTTCGGTCAGCCGTTCGGCGTAATAGAGCGGGCTCGGGCGGCCGACATAATGTTCGAGCAGGTCGTCGAACTGCGCCTTGAAAGCGGGGTCGGCCTTGGCGGCGCGGTACGCCTCGTCGAGTTCGAGGACGAGCGGCATCAGCGTCTCGGCGACATAGCGACCGCCGAAGTCGCCGAAATGGCCGCGCTCGTCGGGCTGGGCGCGGTAGGAGTTGGGGGCGAGGGTGGGAGCGTTCATGACTGGGCGTTTAGCACTTCGTAAATCGCTGTCACCCCTTCCGTTTCCGCTAACTACCACCCCGGCGGAGGCCGGGGCCCAATTGGAAAGGTCATAATGGCGGCGGGAAGGGACTGTCACAGGTCTCCCCCAATTGGGCTCCGGCCTTCGCCGGGGTGGCGCTAGAGCGTTGCGACAGCTTTCAGAAACGATGCGATCTTTGTTTCGTCCTTCGTACCCGGTTCGCTTTCCACGCCCGAGGATACGTCGACCAGTTCCGCCCCGGTCCGTCGGAGGGCCTCCGCCACGTTGGCCGCATCAAGCCCGCCCGACAGCGCCCAGGGCAGTGGATGCCGGAACCCGTCGAGCAGATCCCAGTCGAACCGCAAGCCCATCCCGCCGGGCAGCGCCGCCGAGTCCGGAGTCTTCGCGTCGTACAGGATACGGTCGGCGACTCCGACGAACCCGTGTGCCGCATCGAGATCGCCGCGCGTGCGGACCGCGACCGCAACCCAGGTCTCGATCCCGAACTTCGCGCGGATCGCGGCGACGCGTGGCGGAGACACCTTGTGGAGTTGCAGCACGTCGAGCGCCGCCGAGCCGACCGCCTGTTCGAGCATGTCGTCCTCGGGATCGACGAACACGCCGACTTTCGCGACATGCCGCGGTACGCGGGCGGCAAGCTCGGCGGCCTTGGCGAACGTCACGTGGCGCGGCGAGGCGGGGAAGAACACGAACCCGACATGGCTCGCCCCGTGCTTGATCGCGGCGTCGAGCGTGGCGGGGGTGGACAGGCCGCAGATCTTGGCGGTGGTCATGAGGGTTCCTAAAACGGATCGCGGAGGTCCAACGATCCTCCCCCGCAAGGGGAGGTGGCAGGCGCAGCCTGACGGAGGGGGCGGGAAGGGATGACGGACGTTCCGTGTCCTCCCCCCTCCGTCGCCTTCGGCGCCACCTCCCCCTGGCGGGTGAGGATTATGAAGTTAAGCCTTGGGTTAAAGCGTCGCGCCGATCGCGCGGGCGGCGGTGTCGGGGTCTTCGGCCTGCGTGATCGGGCGACCGACCACCAGGATCGAGGCGCCGGCGTCCATCGCCTGGCGCGGGGTGACGACGCGCTTCTGATCACCGACCTGGCCGTCGGGCAGGCGTACGCCGGGCACCACGAAGAACCCCTTGGGCCAGATCGCCTTGGCCGCCGCAACCTCCGCACCCGAGCAGACGATGCCGTCGACCCCGGCCTCGCAGGCGAGCTCGGTGAGCCGCGAAACCTGGTCGTGCGCGTTCCCGATGACGCCGGTCGCGGCGAGATCGGTCGCGTCAAGGCTGGTCAGCATCGTTACCGCGATCACCTTCGTGCCGAGCGGCGCCGCCGCCTTCGCGTCCTCCAGCATCGCCCGCCCGCCACTGGCATGCACGGTCAGGATCGCCGGCTTCAGCGCGCCCAATGCCTGCACCGCCTTGGCCACGGTGTTCGGAATGTCGTGCAGCTTGAGGTCGAGGAAGATCGGCAGGCCGAGTTCCGCCATCGCATGCACGCCGGACTGGCCGTGCGCGCAGAAGAATTCGAGCCCGAGCTTGATCCCGCCGACATGGTGGCGGACGCGCGTTGCCATCGCCTTCGCACGGGCAAGGTCAGGCGTGTCGAGTGCGACGTAGATCCGGTTGCTCACAGGAGCGACCCCGGCGGCGTAGCGGGCGGCATAACAGTCGGTGCGATCGTTGCCGGAGTCTCGGCAGCCACGAACGCCACCGGTTCCGGCCGCGGCGTGCGCAGGTCCAGCAACTCGCGCTCGCAGGTCGACAGCCGTTGGCGCAGCCGCCACCGGATCGCGTGGTTGTACAGCATCGTCGGCACGAACCCGATCAGGAACGTCACGAACAGCAGCAGCGGCAGGTTCACGTCCGCGATCAGCCCGCCCCATAGCTGGATCTGGACGGCGTTCCAGTTGCTGATGGTGAAGACCGCGGCGATGAACGCCAGCAGGCACCAGAACAGGATTTTCAGGAACTGCATGCGGCGACCCTTTATTATACCCCTATCGCGCCGAAACGCGGTTGGAAATGCAGAGCTACCGCCACATCGGCGTTTTGGCCAGCTTTAGCCGATTTCCGTCCGCAACTGCGCGATCAGCGGCAGGATCGCGGTCAGTCTCGGCTCCTCCTCATCGAGGATCGCGAGGAACGCGGCGCGCTTGATCGCCGCCACCCGGCCGGGCTTCATGCGCACGGTGGACGGCAGCGTCGAGACGGTGATGTCGATCATCCGTTCCGACCCGTGCAGCCGCCCCCAGAGATAGTCGTTCTCGCGGTAGGCACGGCTGAAGAACGCGCCGAACGTGCCGAACTGGATCCCCTTCAACGTCGCCTCCGCGCCGCCGGAGCGGATCGAGGTCGCATCGTCGGGCGCGATCCGGTCGACCTTGATCGGATCGAACTCGTCGAGACCCTCGCCCTGCAGCAACGGCAGCGTCGCGGTGTCGAAATACGGGAAGCCGAGATAGGCCAGCAACAGCGTCCGCCGCGTCGGCTTGGCGAGCGCGGCGAACGCTTCCGCCAGCCGCTGGTCGGTTTCCGCATCGAGGCGATCGAGGTCGAACGTCCGGCCGAGCGTTTCCAGCACCGCGCCCGCATCGCCGCGCATCGCCCGTACCGCATCGTGGAGCCCGGCATGCATCTCGGCGCGCAACCGGTCGAGATACGGCGACAGCGATTCGTAGATCGCATCGCGCATCGGACCCAGCTCGGGCTCGTCGGCGGCGGTCTCAACTTCCGACAGGCGCCGCGCCATCAGCCGCAGCCGACGGATACGAAAGCCGATGTCGAACGTCTGCAGGAACGCGATCGATGCGGCGCTGGCCCCACCGGTCTGGCCCGACCCGAGCAGGTCCGCACCCGAAGCGGCGACGTGCGCGACGATCGCCGCCCGGATCTGCGCCAGCCGCCGGGGCCGGTGGTGCTCCCCGGCATCGAACAGGAGCAACGCCAGCGTCTCGATCACCGCGCTGCGTTTCAGATGGCCGTACGCGACGAAGCCATAGCCCGAACTCGCCGCCGCGGCCTTTTGCGCGCGCCGCCGCCACGCGATCAGCCGCGGTGCGGTCGGCCGGTCGAGGAACAATGTGTGGCCGAACAGCGATTCGACGTCGGCCTCCACCTCGGGACGGATCGCGGCAAGAATGCCGCGCATCCGGTCGATCCGCGCCGAGCGTTCGGCGATCGCCTCCAGATTGTCGCGGATCGGTTGCTGGCGGGGAATATCGCTGATCGCGCCGATGATCGTCTGGAAGAAGCCGGGCGTCCCGCCACCGCGGTTCAGCCGTAGCTTGATGTCGGGCGAGGGGTCTATGTAAATGAAGCGGCGGTCGATCTGGCGCCGCGCCGGCCGCTCCTTGAGCGCATCGAGCGCAGGCCGGAACGGTGCATTGGCGAGCACTGAGCCGTCGATCAGCACCGCGCTTTCCGCTGCGTTCGCGGCCGTATGACGGGGCAGGACACGCGCAAGGAACGCCGGACGTTCCGGCCACTCGATCGCGCGATCCTTCAGCACGCCGTCCAGTTCGGCGACCGTGAACGGGGGGAACGCACCCGGAAAGCTCGACGTCGCGCGCGCCGCGAACGCCAGTTCCGCAGGCGGCGCGAGCGTATCGCACGCTCCACCATTGTCGGTGAAGTCGACCACCAGGCGATGCTCGGTCTCGACCACTTCCGCCGGCGAATTGAGCTGCAACCGCTCCGGATGCCCGGAAAAGTCGGTGACCGTCACGAACAGGTCGAGCGGCTGGCCCGGCGGCAACAGGCGCGGCCCGCGCTCGCTCGCCGCCATCGCGTTGAACGCATCGAGCAGCAGGTTGGTGAAGGTCTTCCCCCGAACGGCGGCTCGAACCAGCGCGAGCGGATGAAATGCGACAGCTTGGTGCGCACCTCCTCACGCGTGGGATCGTCGAGCGCGTCGACCTTGTCGGTGCTGCGACCCGCGGCCATCCAGGCGAGCGGCATGGCCCAGGCCTTCGAGAATCGCGATTTTGGTGCCGCCTCGGTATCGATCAGCGCCTCGACATCCGCCGACGTCATCCACAGGTCGGTCAGCGGGTCGAGGCTTTGCCCGGTCGCGATCGCCTGTGCCAGGAAGATGCCGTTGATCCCGCCTGCGCTGGCGCCCGCGATGATGTCGGCAAGGACGCGGACGCGGATCGCGCCGTGCGCCTCGATCTCCTGGAGCAGCGCGTGATACACGCCCTCGCTGCCGCCCTTCGGCGTGTCGCCGTCGTGGAAGGCGCGGCTGGCGCAGACGAGCCGCCAGATCTCCTTGGTGATGCCGTGCATGTAGACCGCAAGGCTGATCCCGCCATAGCAGACGAGCGCCAGTCGCAGTTCCTTCTCGCGCATTCTACATCCTCATGCCGACGGTATCGCTCGGGGTTTTATCCGGTGGCCCCGGTTCGGTTCGTCGGTGTCCTTGGCTCCAGAATAGCCCAGATCGGCAAGTGATCCGAGGCTTTCCGTGCCGCCGGGCTGGCATGGACGCCACACTCGACCACGTTCAAGTCCGACGACACCATGATCCGGTCGAGCCGAGCGACCGCGCGCCGCGAATGGAAGCTCGCTCCCGTCTCGGCGAACGCATAGTCGCGGCCGAAATCGCGCAGGCACCCGGCGCCAGCGCTCCATTCGTTGAGGTCGCCCATCATCACCGTCGGATGCGCCTGCGCGCAGGTATCGACGTGGTTCATGATCGCGGCGGCCTGCTTGCGCCGCCACAGGCCGGACAGATCGAGATGCATGCCGAGCACGCGCAACATGCCGCCCGCGAACTGGACGTCGGCCATCACCGCCCCACGTGGCTCCAGCGAGGGGAGGTGGAGCGGTTCGCTGTCGACGATCCGCGCCGACTTGCGCACCAGGATGACGTTGCCGTGCCAGCCCATGCTGAGCGCGCGCAGGCCGAAGTCGACCGGCTTCCAGTCGCTATGCTCCTCCAGCAGGTGGTGCGGCAGCACGCAGGCCTTGGCACCAAACCGCCGGTCCGCCTCCTGTAGCGCGATCACGTCCGCATCGATCTCGCGCAGCACCTCGACCACGCGTTCGGGATTGCGCCGACGGTCGAGCCCGATGCCCTTGTGGATATTGTAGCTGGCGACCTTGATCATGCGTGGGCCCCTATAACGCGACGGGCGCGATCCGGGTTGCAGAATGACGGTGTGCGACATGCAAAAGGCACGGGCGGTCGATCCGGTGGAAGAATTACGTCGCTGAAGCGCTGTCGTGGAGCGGAGACCCACACCCGAGCGTTGTATGTCCAGATTGTGGGGGAATTGCTGGTGCGTCTTGGTTTGATCGGTGCATCGCTGCTGGCGATGACGTGTGCACTCTCGGCGTGCGAGGTGAAGACGACGACCGCCTCGAACACGCAGCAGCCCGCGGCGGCGGCGGCTCCGGCGGCTGCGTCGACCGGGTGGTCCACCACCAACGCCGGGCAGTTGCGCAAGGCGATCGCGGCGCGCGGCGCTCACGGCCTCGACCGGATGAGCTTCGATGCGAGCGCGCAGCCCGGTGCAGGCGACGACGCGTTGACCAAGGCTGCGCTCGCATACGGCAAGGCGCTGTCGCAGGGCGCGACCGATCCGACCAAGTTGTTCGACGTCTACACCGTGCCGCGCCCGCAGGTCGATCTCGGCCGTGGCCTCGCTGCGGCGCTTCAGGCCGGCGACGTCGGCAAGTGGCTCGCCGGACTGGCGCCGCAGGACGAGAATTACGCGCGCCTATCGAAGGCCTATCTCGCGACGCCGAAATGGGAGCAGACGCCGTCGTCCGCGATTCCCGACACGGGCAAGCAGATCAAGCCGGGCGAAGCCGATCCGCGCGTGCCTGCGATCGCGCATCAGCTCGTCGTGTTCGATTATCTCGACAAGGCAGCGGCGCAGGGCGACCGCCTGACGCCGGCGATGATCCTCGCGATCAAGAAGATGCAGGCGGATTACGGGATCAAGCCCGACGGCATGATCGGCAGCGCGGCGCTCGGCATCCTCAATTTGTCCGATGCGGACCGGGCACGCGCGATCGCGGTCAACATGGAGCGGCTCCGCTGGCTCGATCGCAACGCGCCGACGACGCGGATCGACGTCAATCTCGCGGCGGCACGGTTGAGCTACTGGCGCGACGGCAAGCTGGTCGACAGCCGCAAGGTGGTGGTCGGCGAGCCCGACAAAGAAACGCCGCAGCTCGGGTCGCCGATCTTCCGCTTGGTCGCCAATCCGACCTGGACGGTGCCGCGCTCGGTCGAGAAGAAGGAGATGGCGGGCAAGGGTGCCGGGTATCTCCGCGCCAACAATCTTGCGTGGAAGAACGGCTGGCTGGTCCAGCAATCGGGGCCGAAGAACTCGCTCGGCCTGGTCAAGTTCGACATGTCCAACGAGCACGCGATCTACCTGCACGACACGCCAGCGAAACAGCTGTTCGCCGAGATTCAGCGCCAGCGCAGCCATGGCTGCGTCCGGGTCGAGGATGCGCTTGGGTTCGCCGAGCTGCTCGCGAAGGACGAGGGCGTGACCGATCAGTGGCACGCCGCCCGCGCGACCGGCAAGGAGACGTTCGTCAAACTGCCGAAGGAGATACCGGTGCGTCTGTTGTACCAGACCGTGCTGTTCGACGACGCCGGCGAGCCCGTGATCCGCGCCGACCCCTATGGCTGGAACGACCGTGTCGCAGTCGCGCTGGGGCTTGGAACGAGTGCGAGCTACAAGCCGGCGGCGCGTGATGCGGATGTCGGGCCGTAAAAGTCTGACCTACTCTATGCCTTTTGTAGCCATCCCCGCGCAGGCGGCGATCCATATTGGCTGCCATTCACGATTATTCGTGAGGCCAGCCAGTATGGGTTCCCGCCTCCGCGGGAATGACCCGTATAGAGCGTCTTACCCCTGAAGCGTCGTCGTCGAAGGGTAATGCTTGTCGAGATGGCGCTTGATGATCCGCAGGTTGCGCGTGTTCGAGCGAAAGAAGAAATCCGGGATCGCGCCGACGAACGGGATCATACCGAACGCCCAGTCGATCCCGACATTGCCGAACATCCGCGCCATCTGGATCTTCGACATGCCGATGTTGCGCGCTTCCCATGCCATCCACGCGCCGACCGCCGCCGCGATCGTGCTGCCGGCGAACGGGATAAGGTCCAGCACGACGTCCATGCCGACCTTGCGGTTGGTGCCGGGGATGACGAACAACCCCTCCATCACGCGCTCCATCGCCTCGACGCGGCGGCGTACCGACAGCGCGTCCTTGCCGAGCGGCAGCGTCTGGAAGATCTCGCCGGGGGCGATGCGGGTGGTGCGCGGGTTCATCGACCCTAGTTGGTATCGGCGCGCAACCGGTTCAACGGGTGCCACGCACGGGTGTTCGCCTGCCATTGGCTGAGGCGTGTGGAGACCAGCGACCATCGCAGCGGCCGCGCCAGCGGGATGAACGCCACGTCCTCGTTCATCGCGGCGTCGGCGGCCGCGATCCTGGCGCCGCGTTCGGCCAGCGTCGGCGCCTCGCGCGCCGCTTCCAGTGCCGTCCGCGCCGCATCGCCGCAAGCGACGCAGGCCGCCGCCAGATACCAGCGCGCGCTGTCGTAGGGGCGCGACCGCATCAACCAGCTTCAGCTCGGCCGCGTCGTCGATCCCGACCCGCCGGGGAGGATACCGATCGCCATCAGCGACGCCGCGACCTGCGCATACAGCAACGTCGCCCCCGGCCCGGTGGGCAGCGCGACCCGCAGTTCGATCGGTCCCGGAATCTGCTGTTTCCAGCCTGCAACCCGCAGGCGCGCGGCGGCGCGACGTTCGTCCTGCGTCAACAGCGTCCATGCCGGCACCTGCGGCAGCGAGGCGGAGTCGAGGATATCTGGCAGGATGCGATCCGCCGCGTCCCAGTTCGGCGCGACCGCCGCCGTCACCGCCGACCGGTCGATCGCCTGCGACACGGCGGCGCGGTTGGCGGCATCGGCCAGGAACCCGTCGCGCCGGACGATCGCCAGTCCGAATAGCCCCACCGCCGGATCGACGCGGATGTTCGCCGGCGCGATACTGGTCGCCGCCAGCAACGGCCAGTCGACGAAGCTGCCCCCCGCTCACCAAATCGGAGTCGCGATTGGCGAAGCGCGCGATCGCCCGCGCCGCACGCTCGCCGATCAGCCGGACATCCTCCTGCGGCTTTGCCTCGCGCTGGTCGTCGGGATCGGCTTGGCCGGGATCGAACGCCGGGCGCAGCAACGGTGCACGACCGCGATGTGCCACGCGGAACGGTCCGGTCCCACCGGTCGGACGCAGCCGCAGCAACGCGAGTTCGGGTTGCGCGAACAGCTTCAGCAGGTCGGGGCGGGGCCGCGACAGCCGCACCTCGATCACCTGCGGCGTCATCACGACGATCTCGTCGATCGCGGTGAGGAACGGCGCGAGAGGATTGCGTGCGCCCGCCGCCGCCCGTGCGGTATCGGGGCCGCCGATCTGTCGCCTTAGCATTGCCACCACCTGTTCGGCGGTGACGGGCGTACCGTCGCCCCAGTCGCCCTCGCGCAGGCGGAAGATATAGCTCATCCCGCCATCGATCACGATCCAGCGCTCGGCGATCCCCGGCTCGATCTGTCCCGCGGCATCGAACCGCACCAGCCCCCTGCGCGGTCGAGTCCATCAGCAGGCGGGCAGGGGGTGTCGAGTGCGACGCGGCTCGCATCGGCGACATGCGGGACCCCGCCGATCGCACTGACGACCACCGCGCCGGTATCCGGCCGCCGATCGCACGCGGCGAGCGCCGCGCACCCGGCGAATAGCGCGACGCTCGCCGTAAGCCGCATGCGTCGCCTGCGTTCAGCGCCCGGTCGCAAACCGGGTCGACCGCCTGAATCCGATCGCAGCACAAGAATCTGGTGGATCGTCGACGTCAGCATCGTCGACGGTGTAGGCCCGGACGTCCCGCGGGGCAACGCAGAGGGCACCGCGCACCACCCGATAAACGCGTTGCGACGTTACCGGCCACCTCGAAATGCGAAGGTGAAGCGATAGGCGCTGCCCTTTGCGGGCTGAGCATCCACGCGCCGCACCGGGCTGGCCGCGACCAAGGTCAGCGCGCCGTCCGCGACGTTGACGGGCATGCCGAGCGTCAGATCGATCTGCCTGGACCAGCCGCCGCCCATGACAGTCGCGCGCACCACGAGCCGCCCCGCCCAGACGCACTGCACATCAACCGGGCAGCGACTGTCTTCGATGACCCGGTCCGCGCGCACTTTCGGTCCGTCGACGAACGCGGTCTGGCCAAGCGCTATCGGACCTTCGACCGGGACATGCGCCGTGCAACCCGTGATAAACGTCCCGGCCAATGCCAGGATTGCCGCCCGCAGCCAGGCTCCACGCTCAACCACAGGACGCGGAAACCACCCGGCCGTCCGCGACGACGACGGTCACGCGCTCCTGCCGGTAATCGCGCGTCATCGGATCGCCCGGTGCAAGCCGGCGGACCACGGCGCTCCCCGTCCGGCGAAGAATATCCGTGTCGCTAGGCGCGCTCTGCCCGACGAGCGCCGCGGCGGCATCGGCGCGGCATAGTCCCGTACTCGGCCGGTCGTTCGTGCCGGTCGAGGCGCAGGCTCCGAGGCACGCCAGCCCCAGCATCGACACCAGCATGCTTCCCTTGATCGTCGTCATCGTCACCTCCCCGTCACCGTAAGCCGCGCCCCTGATTAGCGAGCCGAACCTGAACGGTAGACGGTGCCGACGGCGGATAGTCTTGATCGAACGGGCGGGGGCGTGCCCCGGTATCCAGTGCGACGGCGTGCAAGGCCGACCGTCTGCGGAAGGCCTTGCACCACGTGGTCAGCTGATATGCACGGCCTTCGTGACCAGATGCGCGGCGATGCCCTCTGGACCGTCCTCGGAACCGTGACCGCTCTCCTTCACGCCGCCGAACGGACTGTCGGGATAGCTGAGCCGGACGTTGTTGATCGCGATCATCCCCGCCTCGATCGCGTCGCCGAGCATGTTCTGGCGACGGCCATTCTCGGTGAAGCAATACGCCGCCAGCCCGAACGGCAGGCGGTTGGCTTCGGTCACCGCGTCCTCGTCCGTCGCGAACCGGCTCAGCAGGGCGACCGGACCGAACGGCTCCTCGTTCATCGCCCGCGCCGACAGCGGCACGTCGGCCAGCACGGTCGGCTGGAAGAAGAAACCGCCCTTGCCGCCATAGTCGCCACCCGCGAGCAGCTTGGCGCCGTGCCCGGTCGCGTCCCCGACCAGCTCGGCGATCGCATCGGGACGGCGGGCGTTGGCCATCGGGCCCATCTGGCTCGCCGCATCCATGCCGTCGCCGATCTTCAGCGCGCGCGTCCGCTCGGCAAAACCGGCGGCAAACCGGTCGTAGATGCCGTCCTGCACATGGAAGCGCGTCGGCGCGACGCAGACCTGGCCGGCGTTGCGAAACTTGTGCGCGACCAGCGTATCGAGCGTCTTCTCCAGATCGCAATCGTCGAACACCAGCACCGGGCCGTGCCCGCCCAGTTCCATCGTCGTCCGCATCATCGTATCGGCAGCCAGCTTCATCAGCGCCTTGCCGACCGGCACCGACCCCGTAAAGCTCAGTTTCCGCGTGATCGGCGAGGCGAGCAGGTGGCGCGATACCATGTCGGGCACGCCGAACACGCACTGCGCGACGTCACCGGGCAATCCGGCGTCCTGGAAACAGCGCATGACCTCGACCGCGCTACCCGCGGTTTCCTCGGACGGCTTGATGATGATCGAGCAGCCGGCCGCGACTGCCGGCGCGATCTTGCGCACGACGTTCATGATCGGGAAGTTCCATGCGCAGAACGCCGCCACCGGGCCGACCGGCTGGTGCAGGACCAGGCTGCGCGTACCCGCTGGGCGGGGCAGGACGCGGCCATAGACGCGCAGGCCCTCGGCGGCGTGGAAGTCGAGCAGCGCGGCGGCAAACGCGACTTCGCCCTTCGCCTCGGCCTGGATCTTGCCCTGCTCCAGCGTTGCGATACGCGCGATATGATCGCCGCGCTCGCGCAGCAGTTGCGCGGTCCGGACCAGGATCGCGGCACGCTTTTCCGGCGGGGTCGCACGCCATGCGATAAAGCCGCGCTGCGTCGCCTCCAGCGCACGATCGAGGTCCGCGGCATTGGCGAGCGGCAGTGCCGCCTGTCCCGCACCGGTCGCCGGGTTCAGCACGTCGCGAGTCTCGCGACCGTCGCCGCTCAGCCATTCGCCGGCGATGTAGAGCCCGAGCTTGGTGTCATAGGCGGTGGTCATAATCGTCTCCGTTGTTGGCGTCGCGTCCGGCTGAACCGTCATGTCGTCGTCGATCGTCGCCGCGGTAAGACCCAAGGCGCGATCGAGGGATCGTCCGTGGCAATCGCCGGGTCGATCGAGCGAAATGCCGGGATCGTCCGGCACGGCGGTCACAGCATATGGCAGCGGGTCCGCAGGCTCAACCGGAGCGATGCGATCGTCGCGCCTATCATCGGTGCGGAGGCCCGGCCCCGCGCCACGCCTCGTGTCACGTACATGACACGCATCGGGCATACGGAGCAGGCGCACAGTATTTTGTGCGATCCCACGCTCTTGCGGATCGTGCGCGTTCATTATTCGGATCGTGGCCATGACAGAAGTTTCTCGTCGCACGCTGCTCGCCGCCGGCCTGTCCGGTGCGACGCTGTCCGCGTTTCCCGCGGCGATCGCGCGGGCGGCGGCGATCGCACCCGACGTGAAGACGGGCTCGATCATGGATGTCGAGCACGTCGTCATCCTGATGCAGGAGAATCGCGGCTTCGATCATTATTTCGGGTCGCTGCGCGGCGTCCGCGGGTTTGCGGACCGGTTGCCGATCCCCGTCCCGTCCGAGGGCGACGCGACGAAGCCGGCGCCGGTCTGGTACCAGAGCGATCGAACCGCCCCCGGCGGCGCGCGGACGGTCCTCCCGTTCCACCTCGCCACGCGGACGAATTTCGACCTGATGCGGATGGAGGGCACGCCGCATAGCTGGCCCGATGCGCAACGGGGCTGGGATGACGGTCGGATGGCGCACTGGCCCGAAGCCAAGAGCCAGCGCGCGATGGGGCATTATCGTCGCGAGGACATCCCGTTCCAGTTCGCGCTCGCGGAGGCGTTCACCGTCTGCGACGCGTATCATTGCTCGGTCCAGACCGGGACCAACACCAACCGCCTGTTCCTGTGGAGCGGCACCAACGATCCCGGCGGCACGCTGGGCGGTCCGGCGATCGGCAATTCGCACGACAGTTTCCCCGCGGACGGCGGCGCTGCCGATCCGTATCGCTGGACGACGGTGGTCGAGCGGTTGCAGGCGAAGGGTGTCGACTGGCGCATCTACCAGGACATGGCCGACAATTTCACAGACAACCCGCTGGTCGGCTTCGCCGCGTTCCGCGATGCGCACCAGGGTGGTGGGGATGCCGCATTACGAGAGCGCGCGCTGACGACCCGCGGGCTCGACGTGTTGCGCGCCGACGTGCTCGGCGGGCGACTGCCGCAAGTGTCCTACGTCATCGCCACCGCGAAAGGCTCCGAGCATCCCGGCCCTTCGAGCCCCGCGCAAGGCGCCGCCTATACCGCCGACGTACTCGACGCGCTGACCGCCGACCCCAAGGTCTGGGCGCGGACCGTGCTGCTCGTGATGTTCGACGAGAATGACGGCTTCTTCGATCACGTCCCGCCGCCGGCGCCACCCTCGCACGCCGCCGACGGCACGCTGCTCGGCGGATCGACGGTCGATCTCGATGGCAGCTATCACCTCCACCCGAGCAAGGGCGATGCCGCGCTCGATCTGCCCGCTTATCGGGGCCGGGCGTATGGGCTGGGCCCGCGCGTGCCGATGTACGTCGTCTCGCCGTGGAGCCGGGGCGGGTGGGTCAATTCGCAGGTGTTCGATCACACCTCGGTAATCCGCTTCCTCGAACGCCGGTTCGACTTCCACGAACCCAACATCGCGCCGTGGCGCCGCGCGGTCTGCGGCGACCTGACGTCCGCTTTCGACTTCACCGCGGCCGACCCTGCGCCGTTCGCCGCGATGCCCGATCCACGGCCCGATGCCGTCCGGGCCGCGGCGATCCCCAAGCAGATAAGCCCCCAAGCGCCAGCCGGGTCGCTGCACCCGTGGCAGGAACCCGGCATCCGCCGCGCTCGTCCGCTGCCCTATGCCTTGGCTGTCAGCGAGAGGATCGCGGATCGCGCGATCCGTCTACGCTTCACTGCGGAAGGGACGCAGGCGGCGGTGTTCCACGTCTACGACCGCACCGCCCTGACCCAAGCGCCGCGCCGCTTCACCGTCGAGCCCGGACACGCGTTGGACGGGCACTGGCCGTTCGACGACGCGGGCCTTTACGATCTGTGGGTGCTCGGCCCGAACGGCTTCCACCGCCATTTCACCGGCAGCGGAAACGATCCCGCACACCGGCACCGGATGCAGTGGATCACCACCGCGGACGATCTCGTTCTGCGACTGCCCGGCAGCCAGCGCGACCATGGTCTGGTGGCGAGCGTTGCGGCGATCGGCATGACGCCCAAGGTGATACCATTGGCCGAAACACGCTATCGCTGGCCTCTCCGCGACAGTTTCGGCTGGTACGACGTCACGGTGTCCACAGCGACGGCTCCCCGATTTCGGCGTCGCGTGTCCGGCCGCGTCGATGCGCCGGGCCGGATCACGTGTAGCGATCCGTTTCCGCCTGACGCGCACGCGTAGACTTGGTCGGTCCACCAGGGCCAACACGACCGCATAGCCGCTAACGCGTCATCCGGCGGGAGATTTCCGATCGGCGTCTTCCTCGCGCAGGAGCTGGAGAAGCTCCTCGATCTCGTCCGATCCATAGCGCAGTGCCATGTCGTCCACCTCGATCTCGACCATAGCGCGATCCTCCGACGACCAACCGGCGAGGATGTCGGCACAATCGGCCAAAGACCCGCGCGCAACGCTCTTCCGCTCCCCACCCGATGTGTCGGTGCGGTAGATCGTGGCCGGCTCACTCAGCGGATAGGTCGTCATGGAATTCGTCTCTTCCGTCCAGCACTGTATGGGATGTGGATGCCCGCCGACTGCATGCCGGCGGGCATTCGACGTCATTCGTCTTCATCTTCTGCGTCGATGTTGACGGTCGTCTCGGCGAGCTTCGTCATATATTCGTCGCCACCGTAGATGTCCTTGGTGGCCGCGCTGAGCTTCTTATGGTCGTCCTTGAGACTCAGCGCCTTGGCGTACGCCGTCGCCGTGCCGAACCCGGCAATCCCGTAATGCGTCATCCGCTGATACTGCGCGATGATCATCACATCGAGCAGCGGACCCTTTTCGGGACCTTCCTCGAGCACATGCTTGGTAGCTTCGGCGACAAGGCCTTCCATGCCCTTGCAATGCTCCTTCGAGACCTTCTCGTCGTTCGACGCGATCAGGTCCTTGAGCAGGTCGGTATGCGTCTCGATATCCGCCTGCGACTTGGTCAGCATCTCCTTCAGCGATGCGTCGCTCGCCTTCGACGTGATCTTCTTGAGGACCTTCTTCATCTGGTCGTTCGCGGACCACAAATCCTTCAGTTCGTCGGTATAGATTTCCTGGAGATCTTCGGGTGCAGACATGGGATCATCCTTATGAGTTCACCGGCGGAATGCGCGGCGGCTGGTTTTGAATTGCGGGAAATGCAGACTTGGGCGCGGCGACCTCAGCCGGCGCCGGGCTGCTTCTGCTCGTCCTCGTAGTCGGCATCGGTACCTATCTTGCCGCTGGCCTCGGCTTCGGCGATGCCCGACGTCTCGACGACCTCGATCGTGTGACCTTCGGCCGAGATCGCATGCGGTTCGCGGTCGGCATCCGGGTCGGCGGCGATCGTCGTGCGGTCACCGCCGTCCGAGCCTGCGACGCCGTTAGCCGCGCTGCCGCCGTCTTCGCCAGCCTGACCGCCGCCGTGATAGGCGATGTCGGTCTGGCCGCCATGCGCCATGAAACCGGTGTTCGTCTCGGTCTTGCCGGCATGCGGGTTGGGATAGGACCCGCCGCCACTTTCGCCGCCTTCGCTGCGACCGTGAACGTCGGCGCCATCCTGGCCGTGGGGCGAGTCCGAAACGCCGTCCGGTGCGCCCTTGCTCGCTGGATTGCCGGGAACGGGGGGTATGAACCTTGTCACTCATCGGTACGTCCTTCTGAATGTAGCGGATCAAAAACCGGCCCGGTCCGCTCATCGGGAGCGGACCGGGCCGGGGAGGGGTTACGGCCGGAGCACGACCTTGATGACGCCGTCCTGCTTGTCGCGGAACTTCTGGTACATCTCGGGCGCATCCTCGAGGCTGGCCGGGTGCGTGACGACGAAGCTCGGGTCGATGTCGCCCGCCTCGATCCGGGCGAGCAGCGGCTTGGTATAGGCCTGGACGTGGGTCTGGCCGGTCTTGATCGTCAGCCCCTTGTTCATCATCGCGCCGATCGGGATCTTGTCGCCCATCCCGACATAGACGCCGGGGATCGACACCGTGCCGCCCATCCGGCAGCTCACGATCGCCTCGCGCAGCACATGAACGCGGTCGGTCGCGAGGAACGTCGCCGCCTTTACCTTGTCGATCACCGCATCCATCGCGCCATGACCCGAAGCCTCTGCGCCGACCGCATCGATGCAGCTGTCAGGACCGCGGCCCTTGGTGCGGAACTGGAGCTCGTCATAGACACTGTCGACTTCCGCGAAGTTGATCGTCTCCCGCGCCGCCGGCCTCGGCCATCGCCAGACGCTCGGGCACCTCGTCGATCGCGATCACGCGGCCGGCACCGAGCATCAGCGCCGAGCGGATCGCGAACTGGCCGACCGGACCGCAGCCCCAGATCGCCACGGTATCGCCCGGTTCGATCTGCGCATTCTCGGCGGCCATATAGCCGGTCGGGAAGATGTCGGAAAGGAACAGCGCCTGCTCGTCGGTGACGCTGTCGGGCACCTTGATCGGGCCGATATCCGCCATCGGCACGCGCAGATACTCGGCCTGGCCACCGCAATAGCCACCCAGCATGTGGCTGAACCCGAACAGGCCGGCGGGCGAATGACCCATCGCCTTGATCGCCATCTCCGAGTTCGGATTGGTCCGCTCGCACGCGGAGAACAGCCCCTTGCGACAGAAGAAACAATCGCCGCAGCTGATCGTGAATGGCACCACGACGCGGTCGCCGATCTTCAGGTTGGTGACTTCAGAGCCGAGCGCGACGACGACGCCCATGTTCTCGTGACCAAGGATGTCGCCCGCCTGCATCGTCGGCTGGTATCCGTCGAGCAGATGAAGATCGGACCCGCAGATCGCGCAGGCCGTAACCTTGATGATCGCATCGCGCGGATGCTTGATCTCGGGATCTGCAACAGTATCGACCCGAACATCGCCTTTTCCATGCCAAACAAGTGCGCGCATCAGAAGATCTCCGTCATAGAATTGCAGCCTAGTGCTCACGCACGACACGACATCGCGTCAGACATGACCCGGCAATGGCGCAAACGCCGCCTGATCATCATCAACACTATGCACTGTCGCCACGAAGTCTCGGCCGCGACGTTTCCGCGTCGTCGCCGTCAGCGTGAACATATCCTGGGGAGTATAGCGATCAAAGTGGCGTCATCGTTCCTGCGTCACGCCAATATCCGCAGTTAAAATTTCATGTTGATTGTGATCAATATCGACGAACTTAAACTAAATCGAGATACCACAATGAAAGTCCATAGATCGTAAGGACTTGTCGAGCTCGATCGCTCTGCGACATCGTTGCGGTTGCGAGATTGATGCTGCGGCTTGCTCTGCGCAGCGGCGATTGCCCTACCAAGTTTGCGGACGCCGGGGCCAATTCGAAGCCTGGGCCGTTAAGACGCTATCGCAGTCTGCCGACGCCGTTCGCCCGCCACGCCTTGCACGGCGCCGCGGCGTTGCGACGGGCGGGTGCACGATTTCAGATCCGGGATAGCCTCATGCAGATCAAAGCCATTCTCTTCGATATCGACGGTACGCTGGTCGACACCAACGACATGCACGTCCTCTCCTGGGAGGAGGCGTTCGCGACCGTCGGCGCGTCGTTCGACCGGCAGGTGATCCACGACCAGATCGGCAAGGGGACCGACATGCTCGTACCGACGCTGCTGCCCGACGCGGACGAGGATCAGCAGGAAAAGCTCGGCGACACGCACGGCGCGATCTTCAAGGCAAAATACCTGGAGACCGCCAAGCCGTTCGCGCAGGCGCACGACCTGCTGGCGCACGCGCATGGTCTCGGGCAGCAGGTCGTACTGGCATCGTCCGCCGCCGAGGCAGAACTCGACCATTACATAGACCTGCTCGACGCACGCGACCTGATCGCCGCGACGACGAGCAGCGACGACGTCGAGAAGACCAAGCCCGCGCCCGACATCTTCGCAACCGCGCTCAAGAAGCTGCCGGGGATCGACCCCACCGAGGTGATCGTCGTCGGCGACACGCCTTATGATATCGAAGCTGCGGCCAAATGCGGGATCGCCGCCGTCGCCGTCCGATCGGGCAAGTTCGAGGGACAAGCAACTCCAGTCGGCAGGCGCGATCGCGATCTACGACGACGTCGCGGCCTTGCTCGCCGACTACGCAACCTCGCCGCTGGGACGCTGATCGCCATGGCCATCACCCTGAAACCCCTCCGCGATCAGGTCATCGTCGTCACCGGCGCAACCAGCGGCAACGGTCTCGCGATCGTCGAAGAGGCCGTGAAACGCGGTGCCGCCGTCGTGGCCACTGCGCGGAACGAAACAGCGCTTGAGGCACTCCGAGATCGCCTGTCGGCCGACGGCGGACGCATCGCGATCTGCGTCGCGGACGTCAGTGACATGGCCGCCGTCGAGCGTGTCGCCGCCGTCGCGATCGAAGCGTTCGGCGGCTTCGACAGCTGGGTCAACAATGCCGGGGCAGGGACGTACGGTACCCTTGAACAAGTGCCGGTCGCCGACCACCGTCGGGTGTTCGACGTCAATTACTTCGGCGTGCTGCATGGATCGCTGGTCGCCGCGAGGCATCTACGCGGCCGTGGCGGCGGAGCCATCATCAACGTCGGCTCGATCCTCAGCGACCGCGCGATCGTCGAGCAGGGCCCGTATTGCGCGACCAAGCATGCGGTCCAAGCGCTGACCGATACGCTGCGGATGGAACTGGAGCAGGAAGGCGCCGGCATCTCCGTCACCCTCATCAAGCCCGGCGCGATCGACACGCCGTTCCCCGAGCATGCGCGCAACTTCATGGATCAGCCACCACGCCTGCCGCCGCCGCTCTACGCACCGTCGGTCGTCGCCGACGCGGTGCTGTTCGCCTGCGGAACGCCGCGACGCACGCTGTATGCAGGCGGCGGCGGGCTGATGTCCTCGCTCCTTTCGCGCGCCGCGCCACGGTTGAGCGACAAGATCATGGAACTGGTCGGCACCGTCGCGCAGCAAAAGCCGGAAGATCCCGGTGACCCGGCGCGCCGCGATAACCTCTATGCGCCGAGGGTCGACGCGTTGCGCGGAAGCCAGGATGTCCAGGCACGCGAGTCGAGCACGGTGTTGCAGGCCCAGAAACTCCACCCCGCCATCCTGTTGCTCGGTGTCGTCGGAGCAGGCATCGCGGTTGCCCTGAGCCGGCCGAAGGATACCAGCCGGTGACACCGGACGCCGAACGGGCAGGGGCCGCGCGCGACTTCGACGTCGTGCTCGTCCTCAGCGGCGGCAACGCGCTCGGCGCATTCGAAGCGGGTGTCTACGAAGCACTGCATGAGCACGATCTCCAACCGGACTGGATCATCGGCGCCTCAATCGGCGCGATCAACGGGGCCCTCATCACCGGTTCCCCTACCGATCGCCGGATCGAGACGTTGCGAACGTTCTGGCGACCCGCACCGTCCGGCGCCCCGGCGCTTCCGTGGCTAGGTGCGCTCGAAACCAGCCGTCGCACGAACGCAGTCGGCTGGTCCGCAACGCTGGGTCGCCCCGGCATCTTCGCCCCCATGCTCTCCACCTTGGCACCGTGGACCGACAGCCGGCCGTCGATCTTCGAAACCAATCAGCTTGGCACGACATTGGAAAAGCTGGTCGACTTCGAGCGCCTCAATGTCGGCCCGTGCCGCTACACCGCGACTGCGGTAGACCTCGAAACCGGCGACGACGTCGTATTCGACAGCGCCGCGATGCAGATCGGACCCGATCATGTCCGTGCCAGCGCCGCACTGCCGGTCGCGTTCCCCCAGTGGAGATCGACGGCCGCTGGCTGGTCGACGGCGGCTTGTCCGCAAACCTACCGCTCGACCCGGTTCTCAGCGAGCCACCACTGCGACCGACATTCTGCATCGCGGTCGACCTGTTGCCGCTCCACGGCCCGCGCCCGACGACGTTGGGCGAAGCGACGAGCCGCATGCAGGACCTGATCTTCGCCGCGCAATCCCGCCGCACGATCGAACGGTGGCAAGCCGCGCACGCCGGCTGCCAGGACTTCGCGCTGGCGCTGGTCCGACTCGCCTACACCGAGCAGGCCGATGAAGTCGCCGGCAAGGCGCTGGATTTCTCAGGCCCCACGATCGAACAGCGCTGGTCGGCAGGCCGTCGCGCCGGGATGCTGGCCGTCGAAGGCGTAAAGGCCGGAACGCTGGCGATCGGCGTTCCTGGCTTCAACATCGCCACGCTAGACTGCCGGCGACCCAGCGGCGTCGACCGTTGAGTGGTCAGGCAGGTCCGGTGAGATAAATAGGATTGGTGCGGACGGCGGGACTCGAACCCGCACTCCTAGGGAGGGAGATTTTAAGTCTCCTGCGTCTACCGGTTTCGCCACGTCCGCACACGCGCCCAACAAGACGAGGTCGCGCGCAGCGTCAACCCATCTTGCCAGGCCGGCAGCATATTCTCCGACTGTCTACGGTCCCGCGCAGTGGTACCGCTCACACGTTCAGGCGTGAGCGCATTTCCTTGCCCGGCTTGAAATACGGCACGCGCTTGGCCTCGACCTCGACGACTTCGCCGGTACGCGGGTTGCGGCCGGTCCGCGCATCGCGCGCACGCGTGGAGAATGCACCGAAACCGCGCAGTTCGACTCGACCGTCGGCGGCCAGTCGCTTGGATATCTCGTCGAAGAAGGTGCTGACGATCAGCTCCACTTCGTTAGGCTGTAGGTCCGGATGCGCCTCGGCGATCTTAAGGACCAGTTCAGATCGGATCATTCGAGCCCCCGCCCATCTAAAAAAACGCGTACAGATTGATACAGGTCAACCTGCGAGGCATTAGCACTTATTACCGAACAGTCAAAAACCAAAGTGGATCTGACAATAAAAAAGCCCGACATGTTCGAGACATGCCGGGCGTTTTCATCGATAAGCCGTTAGGCTTTTCTTAACACTTACTTCTTCTCGGCGTCCGTGCGAGCCTTGAGAGCCTCGCCCAGGATGTTGCCGAGGGTCGCGCCGGAGTCCGACGAACCATACTGCGCCACAGCCTGCTTCTCTTCCGAGATCTGCATGGCCTTGATCGAGAAGGTCGGCTTCTTCGAACGATCGAAGCCGGTGACCATCGCGTCGAACTTCTGGCCGACCTGGAAACGCTCCGGACGCTGCTCGTCGCGATCGCGACCCAGATCCGTGCGCTTGATGAAGCCGGTCGCGCCATCGTCGCCCTGCTGCACTTCGAGGCCCGCATCGCGGACTTCGAGAACGGTCACGGTAACGATCGCGTTCTTGTTCAGCTTGTCGCCTGCTGCTGCGATGCCGCCGGCCGATGGCCCGCCACGCTCGAGCTGCTTCATGCCGAGCGAGATACGCTCCTTCTCGGCGTCGATGTCGAGCACGACGGCCTCGACGGTCTCACCCTTGCGATGCAGGTTGAGCGCGTCCTCGCCCGAAACACCCCAAGCGATGTCGGACATGTGGACCATGCCGTCGACGTCGTTGTCGAGGCCGATGAACAGACCGAACTCGGTCGCGTTCTTGACTTCGCCTTCGACGGTCGAACCGATCGGATGAGCGGCAGCGAATGCCTCCCAGGGATTGGCCTGAGCCTGCTTGAGGCCGAGCGAGATGCGACGCTTCTCGGAATCGACTTCGAGGACCATGACGTCGACTTCCTGCGAGGTCGACACGATCTTGCCGGGATGGACGTTCTTCTTGGTCCAGGACATTTCCGACACGTGGACGAGGCCTTCGATGCCCGCTTCCAGCTCGACGAACGCACCATATTCGGTGATGTTCGTGACGCGGCCGGTGAGCTTCGCGCCGACCGGATACTTGACCATCGCGCCATCCCAGGGATCGCTTTCCAGCTGCTTCATGCCGAGGCTGATGCGCTGGGTGTCCTTGTTGATGCGGATGATCTGCACCTTGACGGTGTCGCCGATGTTCAGGACTTCGCTCGGGTGACCGACGCGCTTGTAGCTGAGATCGGTGACGTGCAGCAGGCCATCGATGCCGCCGAGATCAACGAACGCACCGTAATCGGTGATGTTCTTGACGACGCCGTCGATGATCTGGCCCTCGGCCAGGCTGAGGATGAGGCCCGAACGCTGCTCTGCGCGCGTCTCTTCGAGAACGGCGCGACGCGACACGACGATGTTGCCGCGCTTGCGGTCCATCTTCAGGATCTGGAACGGCTGGGGGATGTCCATCAGCGGGGTGACATCGCGCACGGGGCGGATATCGACCTGCGAACCGGGCAGGAAGGCAACGGCGCCGTTCAGGTCGACGGTGAAGCCACCCTTCACGCGGCCGAAGATCACGCCTTCGACGCGGGTCGTCTTGGAGAATTCGGTTTCCAGCTTGTCCCATGCGGCTTCGCGACGGGCGCGATCGCGGCTAAGCATCGCTTCGCCGTGGACGTTCTCGACGCGATCGACATAGACTTCGACTTCGTCGCCGACCTTGAGGTCAGCCTTCTGGCCCGGCGCTGCGAATTCGCGAAGCGGCACGCGGCCTTCCGACTTCAGGCCGACGTCGATGACGGCCATGTCGTTCTCGATGCCGGTCACGGTGCCATGCACCACGCGGCCCTCGAAGCTGTCGGCGTCGCCGAGCGTTTCGTTCAGCATCGCCGCGAAATCGTCGCGGGTCGGCATTACCTGGGTTGCCATAGAATTCAGTAATCCTAGTCTGTTTCCGGCCAAGCGGTTGGGTCCGCTGGTCTTGGCCTTCGTTGCCGCGACGACCGAACGCCGGCGCAGCATCCGGACGGCACGAAGCGCGGAGGACGTAGACGCTGAATGCGAAAACGGCGCGTGAGACTCGAGGGTCTCCGCGCCTTCCTCCACGAGCATCGCTCGCCGGACGGTTCCGTATAGCCGAAACCCCGTCTCGGAGCAAGTTCGCCGCTGCTTCGTTAGGGGCCGCTCCCAACAGGGGCGAAGATTTGAACGAACGCGGCATTCTCGTGCTGGGCTGGGTCGCCACCGTGACGGCGATCGTGATGTACCTGTCGTACATCGACTAGATCATGCTGAACCTTGCGGGTCAGAAAGGATCGGTGGTCCAGACGTTCGCGACGATGGTGAATTGCGCGCTGTGGGTCGGGTACGGGTTTCTGAAGGACAAGCGGGACTGGCCGATCGTCGTGGCGAATTTTCCGGGGGTCGTGTTCGGGGCGGTGGCGCTGGTTACTGCGCTTTAGGTCCACTGATCCCCCTTGGAGGAGAGTGCCGCCAATCCCCCCTCCCTGGAAGGGAGGGGCGGGGGTGGGTCGGCTTCCGCATAGACGATTTGGGGTGGCGCAAGCTGGCCGACCCACCCCCAACCCCTCCCCTTCCAGGGAGGGGAGCGAGAAGAAGATGCGCTTCCGTTACCCAACAGAGCAACCACCCCGGCGGAGTCCGGGGCCCAATTGGGGGGACGGTACTAACTGAGGATCACGCTTCGTTACCGCGGACGTTCCAATTAGGCCCCGGCCTTCGCCGGGGTGGTTGCCGCTGAGGACAGGGTAGAGACTAAACCGAAGCCGCCTTCTTCGCCCGCTGCGCCTCCACCAACGCCACCGCCCGCTGCACCGAAGCCTCGATCGACAAAAAACTAGTATCCAGCAAAGCAGCATCCGCCGCCATCACCAAAGGCGCAGTAGACCGCCCACTATCCCGAGCATCCCGAGCCCGAATATCCGCCAGCACGCGGTCCTTGCTCGCCGTCCCACCCCGAGCCTGCAACTCAGCATGCCGACGCTGCGCCCGAATATTCGGCGTGGCCTTCACGAACAGCTTCGCATCCGCATCCGGCGCGATCACCGTGCCGATGTCGCGCCCGTCGAGAATCGCGCCACCCTCCTGCGCCGCGAACCGCTTCTGCCTATGCAGCAACGCCGCCCGCACCAGTGGATGCGCCGACACCACCGACGCCAGCGCGCCGATATCGTCGTCGCGCAACGCCGGATCGCTCAGCAGCGCATCGCTAAAATCGCATGCCGCGACCGCGTCGGCCTCCGTCTCCGGATCGAGACCCATCCGCGCCACGCTCAACGCGACCGCGCGGTAGAGCAGCCCGGTATCGAGATACGGCAGCTTGTAATGCTTGGCCAAGGCGCGCGCGATCGTGCCCTTGCCCGATGCCGCCGGACCGTCGACTGCGATGATCATCTTAATTCCCCCGGCCGGTAAGCGCATCGAGCGACCGGAAGAACACGGGATAGCTCGTCGCCACCGGCGATACATCATCGATCGTGACGGGCTCGCGGCTCCCAAGTCCAGCCACCACCATGCTCATTGCGATGCGGTGGTCGAGTTTCGAGGCGATCCGAGCGCCCCCGCGAATTGCCGCGCCGCCAGACCCGGTGATCGCCATGCCGTCCTCATACTCTTCGCAAGCCACGCCGCAGGCTTTCGAGCGCGACCCGCATCGTCGTGATCCGGTCCGATTCCTTGACCCGCAACTCATGCGCGCCGCGCGCGACGGTCGTGCCAGTCGCGAACGCCGCGGCGACGAACAGCACGGGATATTCATCGATCATGCTCGGCGCGAGATCAGCCGGCACCTCGATCGCGGTCAGCGGGGCATGCCGGACGCGCAGGTCCGCGACGGGCTCGCCACCGACGGTCCGCGGATCGAGCTCGGTGATATCCGCCCCCATCATCCGCAAAGCCGTGACGATCCCGATCCGAGTCGGGTTCAGCCCGACGTTGCGCACGACGATATCCGACCCCGGCACGATCGACGCCGCCACCAGCCAGAACGCCGACGAGGACGGATCGCCCGGAACGACGATATCCTGCGGCTTCAGGTCCGCTTCGCCGGTGATCGAGATGATGCGGCCCTGGTTCGTCTCCTCGACCGTCAGCTTCGCGCCGAACCCCGTCAGCATCCGCTCGCTATGATCGCGCGTCGCGACGGGCTCGATCACCCGCGTGATCCCCGGCGTGTTGAGCCCCGCCAGCAGGATCGCCGACTTCACCTGCGCCGACGCGACCGGCAGCGTATATTCGATCGGCACCGCCGGGCACATGCCGCGCACCATCAACGGCAGCCGCCCGCCTGGCGAAGACGTGATGTCCGCCCCCCATCTGCGACAGCGGCTCGATCACGCGCCCCATCGGTCGCCCCGACAGCGAGGCGTCGCCGGTAAAGGTGCAGGTGATCGGATGGCTCGATACCAAGCCCATCAGAAGCCGCGTCGACGTCCCCGAATTGCCCATCTCCAGCGCGGTCTCGGGCTGGAGCAGTCCACCGACCCCGACGCCGTCGACGACCCAGATGCCGTCCTCGCCGCGCTCGATCGTAGCCCCCATCGCGCGCATCGCCGCCGCGGTGGCGAGCACGTCCTCACCCTCCAGCAACCCTTCGATCCGGCTGGTGCCGACCGCCAGGCTTGCGAACATCAGCGCGCGGTGACTGATAGACTTGTCGCCTGGGACCGCAATCGAGCCGGTCAGAGGACCGCGCGCGACGACGTCCATCGAAGTGGGGAGGGGGTGTGCCATGGGGCCGGGCTTTTGACAGTGGCCTTGCGCTATGGCAAGGCGCGCCCACTTTGCGAGGGTATCCCCCCCGCAATCCATTCATCCGAAAGGTTCTATCGGCATGATCAAGCCGGAATGGGGCACGAAGCGTTCGTGCCCGAAATGCGCGACGCGTTTCTACGACCTCGAAAAAGCCGACCCCGTGACCTGCATCGAATGCGGGTATGCATGGGAGCCCGAGCCCATCCTGAAGTCGAAGCAGCCGCTGCCGTTCGAGGTCGCCAAGCCCGACACCAAGAAGCCCGACGCGGATCTCGAGGGTGACGAGGAAGAGGACATCGCCTCGATCACCGGCGAGGACGAAGAGCCCTCGGCGGACGACGAAGTCGATCTCGGCGGCGACGACGACCTCGGCGTCGAGACGCCGCAGGACGAGCACGAGCGTTAAATGCAATAAATTTGGCAGGCGGCATTTACGCCGCTTGCCAACCCGGGCGGGTCCGGTTAGTGACCCGCCTCCCAACGGGAATGGGGCCGTAGCTCAGCTGGGAGAGCGTTCGCATGGCATGCGAAAGGTCAGGGGTTCGATCCCCCTCGGCTCCACCATTTCCGTTGATGACCGGTACGCCGGGATACCTTTTTACATAGCCTCAGTCGAGATCGTCGGCACCGGCTCCCGCCGCGTGCAGATCCGTGAACGTCTCCTCGATCGCCGCGACCATGACGCTTCCCTCGATCCGCGAGGCGGAATCGTTCGCCACCAGCACGCCTACGCGCCGCGTCGGATCGAAGCCCGTCAACCGAATCATCGCGATGCCCTCGCTGGCGAAGCTCAGCGGCATGACCGTCATCCCGAGCCCTGCGCGGACATAGGTCAGCGCGCGGTCGTCGCTGACGGTGCGGGCGGCCATGAACGGGCGCACGCCGCGCGCGGTGAAGAAGCGGCTGGTCTCGGCGAGCGCTTCGCAGTGGCGGCGGACGATCATCGTTTCCTCCGCGACGTCGGCGACCGCGAGCGTGGCACGTCCGGCCAGTCGGTGGTCGTTCGCCACCGCGACCGCGAAACCCTCCTCGAACAACACGCGGCCGCGCGGATCGTCGCCGATCGCGCCGAGCATCACGTCGATCCGCCCGCGATCGAGCAACGCGACGAGTTCGCTGCTCCGTCCTTCGACGACTTCGAGGCGTTCGGTGGTGGAGGCGCGTCGCGCCCGGCCTAGCGCGGCCGCGATCCAGGATGGCGGCAGCGTCGTCGCGATCCCGAGCCGGACAAGCTTGGTCGGAGCCGTGTCCTGCAAATCCCGCTCGGCGGCGGCGAACTCCGCTTCGATCCGGCGTGCATGCACCGCGAACCGCGTGCCCGAGGGCGTGAGTTCGATCCGCCGATTGGTCCGCAGGAACAGCGTCTGGCCAAGCGACGCCTCCAGCTTGGCGATCCCGACCGACAGCGTCGGCTGCGAGATCCGGCATTGCGCGGCGGCACGCGTGAAATTGCCCTGATCCACGACCGCCAGGAAATAGCGCAACACATAGCGTTCGATCACAGCGGTACGACCATAGACACGATCTATCGCATGTGTTCGGTCGTATCAATTTCTCTAGAGGGCCGCGACCGGGTATCATGCCAGCAACACAAGGTCTGGAGAGGCTGCATGATACCCGATTTCGATTTCGCGCTCGGCGAATCCGCGGACATGATCCGCGAGAGCACGCACCGCTTCGCCACCGACAAGATCGCGCCCTTGGCTGCGAAGATCGACGCGGACGACTGGTTCCCGCGCGAGCTGTGGCCGGCGATGGGCGAGCTCGGCCTCCACGGCATCACCGTCGAGGAGGAGTTTGGCGGCTTAAGCCTCGGCTATCTCGAGCACGTCGTCGCGGTCGAGGAAGTCTCCCGCGCGTCCGCCTCGATCGGGCTCAGCTACGGCGCGCATTCGAACCTGTGCGTCAACCAGATCCGCCGCTGGGGCAATCCCGAGCAGAAGGCGAAGTACCTCCCCAAGCTCGTGTCGGGCGAGCACGTCGGCAGCCTCGCCATGTCCGAGGCGGGCGCCGGCTCCGACGTCGTCTCGATGAAGCTCAAGGCGGTCAAGACCGACAAGGGCTACGTCCTCAACGGCACGAAGTTCTGGATCACCAACGCGGCCTATGCCGACACGCTGGTCGTCTATGCGAAGACCGGCGAAGGCTCGCGCGGGATCACCGCGTTCCTGATCGAGAAGGACATGCCGGGCTTCGCGATCGGCCAGAAGATCGACAAGATGGGTATGCGCGGCTCGCCCACGGCGGAGCTCGTCTTCACCGATTGCGAGGTCCCGTTCGAGAACGTGATGGGCCCCGAGAATGGCGGCGTCGGCGTGCTGATGTCGGGCCTCGACTACGAGCGCGCGGTGCTCGCCGGGATCCAGCTCGGCATCATGCAGGCGTGCCTCGACGTGGTGATCCCGTACGTCCGCGAGCGGAAGCAGTTCGGAACGGCGATCGGCCAGTTCCAGCTGATCCAGGCGAAGGTCGCCGACATGTACGTCGCGCTGAGTTCGGCGCGCGCGTATGTCTATGCGGTGGCGAAGTCGTGCGATGCGGGCAAGACAACGCGGTTCGACGCGGCCGGCGCGATCCTGCTGGCGAGCGAGAGCGCGGTGAAGGTGTCGCTCGAGTCGATCCAGGCGCTGGGTGGGGCAGGGTATACCAAGGACTGGCCGGTCGAGCGGTTCATGCGCGATGCGAAGCTGCTCGACATCGGGGCTGGGACGAACGAGATTCGTCGGATGTTGATCGGGCGCGAACTGATAGGCGCCGCCCCGAAGGTGGCGCAGTGATGCGCCTACCGCTCCCCCTCCCGCTTGCGGGAGGGGTCGGGGGAGGGCCTGCCACAAGCGTCCTTCCTGGCCGCATTCCCTCCCCTAACCCCTCCCGCAAGCGGGAGGGGAATCATATGACCGCCCCCGTCCTGACCTCCGCACTGTCCCCCGACAGCGAGACCTTCCGCGCCAACGCAACCCACAACCGCGCGCTAGCCGAAACCCTCCGCGAGGAAGTCGCTCGCACAGCGCTAGGCGGCAACGCCAAGTCCCGCGAGCGCCACACGTCGCGCGGCAAGCTCCTCCCACGCGACCGCGTCGAACGTCTGCTCGACCCCGGCTCGCCGTTCCTCGAAATCGGCCAGCTCGTTGCCAACGGCCTCTACGACGACGAAGTCCCCGGCGCCGGCCTGATCATCGGCATCGGCCGCGTCTCCGGTCGCCAGTGCATGATCGTCTGCAACGACGCGACGGTGAAGGGCGGCACCTACTACCCGCTCACCGTCAAGAAACACCTCCGTGCGCAGGAGATCGCGCAGGAAAACCGGCTCCCCTGCATCTACCTCGTCGACAGCGGCGGCGCCAACCTGCCGCATCAGGCCGAGGTCTTCCCCGACCGCGATCATTTCGGTCGCATCTTCTTCAACCAGGCGACCATGTCCGCGCTCGGCATCCCTCAGATCGCCTGCGTCATGGGCAGCTGCACCGCGGGGGGGCGCGTACGTCCCCGCCATGTCCGACGAGACGATCATCGTCCGCGGGCAGGGGACGATCTTCCTCGCCGGCCCACCCCTAGTAAAGGCCGCGACCGGCGAGGTCATCTCGGCCGAGGAGCTGGGCGGCGCCGACACGCATGGCCGCCGCTCGGGCGTGGTCGATCACGTCGCCGAGAACGACGAACACGCGCTGACGATCGTCCGTGATATCGTCTCGACCCTGCAACCCCAGGCGCAGACCGCGGTGAACCTCCAGCAACCCAAGCCGCCGAAGTTCGCCCCCCGAAGAGCTGTACGGCATCGTCCCGAGCGACGTCCGCGCGCCCTACGACGTCCACGAAGTCATCGCGCGCCTCGTCGACGGCAGCGAGTTCCACGAGTTCAAGGCGCTCTACGGCACGTCGCTCGTCTGCGGGTTCGCACATATCTGGGGCATCCCGGTCGCGATCCTCGCCAACAACGGCGTGCTCTTTAGTGAAAGCGCACAGAAGGGGGGCGCATTTCATCGAGCTCGCCTGTCAGCGCCGCATCCCGCTGCTATTCCTCCAGAACATCTCCGGCTTCATGGTCGGCGGCAAATACGAGGCGGAAGGCATTGCCAAGCATGGCGCAAAGCTCGTCACCGCCGTTGCCACCGCGACCGTCCCGAAGATCACGGTATTGATCGGCGGCAGCTTCGGCGCGGGCAATTACGGCATGTGCGGCCGCGCCTATTCGCCGCGCTTCCTGTTCACCTGGCCCAACAGCCGGATCAGCGTGATGGGCGGCGAACAGGCGGCATCCGTCCTCGCCACCGTCCACCGCGACGCGGAAAGCTGGACGCCCGAACAGGCCGAAGCCTTCAAGGCCCCGGTCCGCCAGAAATACGAGGACGAGGGCAATCCCTGGTACGCCACCGCGCGGCTATGGGACGACGGCATCATCGATCCCGTCCAGACCCGCGACGTGCTTGGCCTGGCCTTTGCCGCGACGCTCAACGCTCCCATCCCCGAACGCCCCGCGTTCGGCGTGTTCAGGATGTAACCCGATGATCCTGCTGTCACTTCTCCTCGCCGCTGGTCAGATCACCCCGGTCCAGCCGATCGTCAAAGGCACCGGCCTGCCGCCCGCGGCCATGACCGAAGAGGCCGGCGTCATGGTCCCGATCGACGCGCTCTTCGCCGCGCTCGCCGCCCGCGATGGGCAGGCGATCCTCGCACAGGTCCGCGCCGACGGCGGCGCCACCGTCGCCGAGGAAAAGTCCGGCGGCACGCGCTCGGTCCGCCGCACCAGCTGGCCCGAGTTCGCCGCGTCGATCAAGCCAGGCCCGGAGCGCTACGCCGAGCGCCTCACCGATCCAGCGGTCGACATCGACGGCGACATCGCGATGGTCTGGTCGCCCTACGTCTTCACGATCGACGGCAAGGTCGCGCATTGCGGCACCGACCATTTCGACATGGTCCGCGAAGCCGGGCGCTGGAAGATCGCCAACCTCACCTGGTCGAAGCGCACCACCGGTTGCGCGAACTGACATGGCCTGTCCTACACCGCCCGCATCGGCTTATGCTGGGATGACCATGATGAACCAGTCGATCCTTTCCGCCGATCATCCTGCTGTCGAGGGGCTTTCGAGCCCGATGTGCACATCGCTGGAGCGTCTGCACTTTGTGCACTTCCGCGGAGCGAATCGATGATCGAGTCCCTCCTGATCGCCAATCGCGGCGAGATCGCCTGCCGTATCATCCGCACCGCGCGGGCGCTCGGCATCCGCACGATCACGGTCTATTCGGACGCCGACGCGAACGCGCTCCACGTCCGCCAGGCCGACGAAGCCGTGCACATCGGTGCCTCCCCGGCGCGCGAGAGCTACCTCGTCGGCGACCGCATCATTGCCGCCGCGCTCGACACCGGTGCCGAAGCGATCCACCCCGGCTACGGCTTCCTGTCGGAGAACGCCGACTTCGCCCAAGCCGTGCTCGACGCCGGCCTCATCTGGGTCGGCCCCAACCCCCACAGCATCCGTGCCATGGGCCTGAAGGACGCCGCGAAACAGCGCATGATCGCCGCTGGCGTGCCCGTCACGCCCGGCTATCTCGGCGAGGATCAGTCGCCCGACCGTCTGAAGGCGGAGGCCGACGCGATCGGCTACCCCGTCCTGATCAAGGCAGTCGCAGGCGGCGGCGGCAAGGGCATGCGCCGCGTCGATACGGCCGCAGAGTTCGCCGACGCGCTCGTCTCATGCCAGCGAGAGGCGGCCTCGTCGTTCGGCAACACCGACGTTCTGATCGAGAAATACATCCTGTCGCCGCGCCATATCGAGGTGCAGGTCTTCGGCGACAGCCACAGCAACGTCGTCCATCTGTTCGAACGCGACTGCTCGCTCCAGCGCCGCCACCAGAAGGTGATCGAGGAAGCCCCCGCACCCGGCATGGACGCCGCCACCCGCGAGGCCATCTGCGCCGCAGCGGTCAAGGCGGCCAAGGCGGTCGATTACGTCGGCGCCGGCACGATCGAGTTCATCGCCGACGCCAGCGAAGGCCTCCGCGCCGACAGCATCTGGTTCATGGAAATGAACACGCGGCTCCAGGTCGAGCACCCGGTGACCGAAGAGATCACCGGCCAGGACCTCGTCGAATGGCAACTCCGCGTCGCATCCGGCGAGCCCTTGCCCAAGCGTCAGGACGAACTGGCGATCGACGGCTGGGCGATGGAAGCGCGGCTATATGCGGAAGATCCCGCCAAGGGTTTCCTGCCGTCGATCGGCACGCTCGAACGCTTCGACCTCGGCACCACTGCCCGCGTCGATACCGGGGTAGAGCAGGGCGCTGAAATATCGCCGTTCTACGACCCGATGATCGCCAAGGTCATCGCCTGGGGCGAAGACAGAGAGACTGCGCGCGAGGCCTTGGCATATGCGCTAGACGGTGCGGTCGTCTGGCCGGTACGCTCAAACGCGGGGTTCCTCGTCGAGGCGCTCGACCATCCCGACTTCGTGGCGGGCACGCTCGACACCGGGCTGATCGCCCGCGAAGGCGACGCGCTCATGCCGCCGACGCACCCGACGGAAGAGGCGTTGGCCGAGGCCGCGGGCGCGCTCGTCGCTACCGATCCGATCTCGGGCTTCCGTCTCAATGCGGCGCCGCGCCGTAGCGCGACGTTCCTGCTGGACGGAGAACCGGTCGAGGTCGATCTCGACGGACAGGCCGGAACGACGTCGGCGTTCGAAGACGTCCTGATCTCCGAAGCCGGCCAGACCTGGCAGCTCAAGCCTTGGCGTGCGTCGGGTGTTGCCGCCGGCGGAGCAGCGGACGGTGCGATCCTGTCGCCGATGCCGGGCCGCATCATCGCGGTCGACGTTTCGGCGGGCGACACCGTCACCAAGGGCCAGAAGCTGGTCACGCTCGAGGCGATGAAAATGGAGCATTCGCTCACCGCGCCGTTCGACGGCATCGTCGCGGACCTCAACGCAATCGAGGGCGGGCAGGTGACCGAGGGCACAATGCTCGTTCGCATCGAGAAGGATAGCTAATGGCCGGCCGCTATTTCGACGACTGGAGCATCGGCGACCGGATCGAGCACGAGATCCGCCGCACAGTGACCGAGACGGACAACCTCCTGTTCTCGACGATGACGCACAACCCGCAGCCGCTCCACCTCGATATCGAGGCAGCCAAGGCAAGCGAGTTCGGCCGCATCCTCGTCAACGGCACCTTCACCTTTGCGCTGATGGTCGGGCTGTCGGTCGGCGAGACGACGCTCGGCACGCTCGTCGCCAATCTCGGCTACGACAAGCTGGTACACCCGAAGCCGGTCTTCATCGGCGACACGATGCGTTGCGAGACCGAAGTGACCGACCTGAAACCCAGCAAGTCACGCCCGAACGCGGGCATCGTCACCTTCACGCACCGCCTCATCAACCAACGTGACGAGATCGTCTGCCAATGCCTGCGCACCGCCCTGATCGAGCGGCGCGCAAGTCCTCCTCAGTGATTGTCGCGCGGTAGGCCCATCGTCTGCGCGATGCGCTGATACTTCTCGGCGCCTTCGAGGATCGCACCGGTCTCCATCTGGCCGACGGTGGCGCGCTGGATTTCCTGCCAGGGCGTCTGCGAACGTGGATAGGCATAGCCACCCGCCTCGGTCAGCGCACGGCGGCGCTCGGCCAGTTCTTCGTCCGGGATCAGCACGTTGGCGCTGCCCTTGGCGAGATCGATGCGAACCCGGTCGCCGGTCCGGATCAATGCAAGCCCACCCATCGCCGCCGCCTCGGGCGAGGCATTGAGGATCGACGGCGACCCCGACGTCCCCGACTGGCGGCCGTCGCCGATGCAGGGGAGGGCGTGGACGCCCTCACGGATCAGATACGCCGGCGGCCGCATGTTCACGACCTCGGCCGCACCCGGATAGCCGATCGGGCCCGCGCCACGCATGAACAACAGCGTGTCGGTGGTGATCCCGAGCGACGGATCGTCGATCCGGTGGTGATAATCCTCGGGGCCGTCGAACACGACTGCGGGGCCTTCGAACGCTTCCAGATCGTCCGGGTTGGACAGATAACGCTCGCGGAACTCCGGCGAGATCACGCTGGTCTTCATGATCGCCGAGTCGAACAGATTGCCGCGCAACACAATGAAGCCGGCATCCTCCAGCAACGGCGTCGCGAACGGGCGGATGACGCGCTCGTCCTCGATCGTCGCGGTCCGGCAATTGTCGCCGATCGACTTGCCGTTCGCGGTAATCGCATCTTCGTGGATCAGGCCCTGCTTCATCAGCTCGGCGACCACGGCGGGCACGCCGCCGGCATGGTAATAATCCTCGCCAAGATATTCGCCCGCTGGCTGGAGATTGACCATCAGCGGCACCTTGTGGCCGTGCGTCTGCCAGTCGTCGATCGGCAGGTCGACGCCGATATGGCGCGCGATCGCGGCGAGATGGATCGGCGCGTTGGTCGATCCGCCGATCGCCGAATTGACGACGATCGCGTTGTGGAACGCCTCCTTGGTGAGGATGTCCGACGGCTTCAGATCTTCCGAAACCATGTCAACGATCCGCTTGCCGGTCTTGTATGCGACTTCCTGGCGGTCACGGTACGGCGCGGGGATCGCAGCCGAGCCGGGCAACTGCATGCCGAGCGCCTCGGCAAGGCTGTTCATCGTCGTCGCGGTGCCCATCGTATTGCAGTAACCGGTGGATGGCGCCGACGACGCGACGAGCTTGATGAAGCCCTCGTCGTCGATCGCGCCGGTCGCGAGCAGTTCGCGCGCCTTCCACACGATCGTCCCCGAACCGGTCCGCTCGCCCTTGTGCCAGCCATTTAGCATCGGACCGACCGACAGTGCGATCGCCGGGATGTTCACAGTCGCTGCAGCCATCAGGCACGCCGGCGTCGTCTTGTCGCAGCCGATCGTCAGCACGACGCCGTCGAGCGGATAGCCGTAGAGCACTTCCACCAGCGCCAGATAGGCGAGGTTGCGGTCGAGCCCCGCGGTCGGCCGCTTGCCGGTTTCCTGGATTGGATGGACCGGGAATTCGAGCGCGATGCCGCCGGCTTCACGGATGCCTTCGCGCAAGCGCTCCGCCAGCACCAAATGGTGGCGGTTGCACGGGCTCAGGTCGCTGCCGGTCTGCGCAATGCCGATGATCGGCTTGCCCGAGCGTAGTTCCTCCAGGGACAGCCCGAAGTTCAGATAGCGCTCCAGATAGAGCGCGGTCATGTCGATGTTCTCGGGATTATCGAACCACGCGCGCGAGCGGAGCTTAGGCATGTCGGTCATGAGGAGCTTTCTGGAGATCGAATATCAGCGGGCGACGGAAAGGCGGTAGATCATCGCGTGATGATACGGCTTGCCCGAATCGACACGCGCGGAAACGAAGTTCGGCTTGTTGGGCGCATCGGGGAATTTCTGTGGTTCGAGCGCGATGCCGTCGCCCATCCGGTACAGATGGCCCTTCTTGCCGATGAACGTGCCGTCCAGGAAATTGCCCGTATAGAACTGCACACCGGGCTCGGTCGTCAGGACTTCGAGCACGCGGCCCGAGACGGGATCCTCCAGCCGCGCGGCCAGTTCGGGCTTGGCGGTCAGACCCTTGTCGAGCGCGAAATTATGGTCGTAGCCATGGCCGTAGCGGATCTGCTGGTCGCGACCATCGCGGATGCCCTCGCCGACGATGCGGCCGTTGCGGAAATCGAACACCGTGCCGGCGACGGGCTGCAGCGTACCGGTCGGAATCAGCTTGTCGTCGACCGGCGTGATCGCCTTGGCGGGGATCGTCAGCCGGTGGCCATACGCGCCCATCGCCGAGCCTTCGCCGCCGAGATCGAAGATGCCGTGGTTGGTCATGTTGACGATCGTGGGCTTGTCGGTCTTCGCGTCATACGCGATGCCGAGATTGCCGGCTTCGTCGAGCGTATAGGTGACGGTGACGTCCAGGTTGCCGGGATAGCCGGAATCGCCGTCCGGGCTGCGGTAGCCCAGCACGAGCGTAGCGGTCGGGCCGTTCGTCGCCGAGACGATCTTCCAGGCGACTTTGTCGAAGCCCTTCCCGCCGCCGTGCAGCGAATTGACCTTGTCGTTGAGCGGCAACTGGTACGGCGTGCCGTCCAGCGTGAAGCGGCCACCGGCGATGCGATTGGCGAAACGGCCGACCGTCACGCCAAAGAAATTGGGATGATCGACGTAGGAAGCGAGGTCGTCATAGCCGAGCATGACGTCCGCGATCTTTCCGTTGCGGTCCGGGCCCATCAGCGATTGCAGCGTCGCGCCGTATGACAGGATGCGCGCGGAGACGCCATGCGCGTTGCTGAGCGTCACGGCCTCGATCGCGGTACCGTCCTTGAGCGTACCGGCAGGCGTGCGCTTCGCCTCTGCCGCGTCGGCCGCGTGCGCCGAAAGCGCTGCCAGCAAGGTTGCCACGATGATCCCCGACTTTGTGATTGCGCGCATTCCGGTTCCCGTCCTTATTCGTCCGACGCCGTTGACGCGCCTTGTGTGGCTATATAGTCGGACAATATATTTCTGGGCAAGCCTTGCGGGAAAAGACTGTTGCAGTCACCGACAGGGCACGGAGGATGAAACGACTATGGCGATGCCGATACAGACGCAAAAAGCCCGCTGACGCCGGGGCGGTGCATGCCGCGGGAGGCGCGCCGAGCTATCGATCCGCGCTCACGTTGCTCGCCAGCCTGTTCTTCATGTGGGGCTTCATCACGGTCATCAACAACACGCTGCTGCCGCATCTGCGCAGCGTGTTCGACCCTCAGCTATACGCAGACCACGCTGATCGAGAGCGTCTGGTTCATCGCGTATTTCTTTGCGTCGATCCCGTCGGCCAAGCTGATCGAGCGGGTCGGCTATCAGCGCGCGATGGTGTTCGGGCTCGGGCTGATGGCGGTCGGCGCATTGATGATGGTGCCCGCCGCGCGGCTGCCGTCGTACGGCGTGACGCTGGTCGCGCTGTTCGTGATCGCGAGTGGCATCACGCTGCTGCAGGTTGCGGCGAATCCCTACGTCGCCGTCGTTGGTCCGCCCGAGACAGCGTCGTCGCGGCTGAACCTCGTGCAGGCGTTCAATTCGGCGGGCGCAACACTCGCGCCGCTGTTCGGTGGCTACCTGATCCTGGGTCGTTCGACCTCCGGCACGGCAGCCGCCGGTTCAACCGCGGTGCTGACGCAGGCCGAGCGGATTGCCGACGCGCAGTCAGTGGTGCTGCCCTATCTGATCGTCGCGGCCGTGCTGGTCGTGCTGGCGATCGTGATCGCGCGCTTCCCGCTGCCCGCGATGGGGTCTGCGACGCAGCGTTCGGCGAAGGCGGATCGCAAGGGCCAGTCGCTCTGGTCGCATCGCAACCTCGTATTCGGCATCCCGGCGATCTTCATTTATCTGATAGCCGAAATTGGTGTCGCCAACCTGTTCATCAATTTCGTCAGCCAACCGAACATCGGCAACCTGACGCACGAGCAGGCATCGCATTACCTGTTCATCCTGTGGGGCGGGATGATGGTCGGCCGCCTGATCGGCAGCGTGGTGATGCGCACGATCCCTGCCGAGCGCGTGCTGGCGTTTGCGAGCATCGGCGCCTGCGTCGTGATGCTTATCGCTACTTTCACCACAGGGCACGTCGCGATGTGGGCGCTGATCTCCGTCGGTCTGTTCCACTCGATCATGTTCCCGACGATCTTCACGCTCGGCATCAAGGGGCTTGGGCCGCTCACCGAGGAAGGGTCGGGCCTGCTCATCATGGCGATCGCAGGCGGCGCGCTAGTCATCGTCCAGGGCTGGCTCGCAGATACCTACGGTCTCCAGAACTCGTTCCTGCTGACCGCGGCGTGCGAACTCTACGTGTTGTTCTACGCCGTGTGGGGATCGCGGACGACCAACGCGTTGCCGGAACAAGCGGTGCGCTAAAGGACCAACACTCTCAGATCCTCGTGGTCTGACAATTAGCCGACCGGTTAGTGTCTCTTGCGTAGTTGAGTAAGGTTCAAAGTAGCACGATCGGATCGCTAGCGGCTGTAATCAGTCCGAGTAATAGGGTATACCCTTCGCCCGTCAGCAGGAGAAGTAGAAGTGACCAGTTTGCGCCTATTGCAGCATCGCGCAGCGGACGGCACGCGGTCGGTGATCGCCGCTACCGACAAGGGCGCAAGCCTTGTCCCGGGCGTGGACAGCGTCCGTGAACTTGCAGCGCGCGCGATCGCGGCGGGCACCGATCTTGCGACGGCGGTTCGGGCTTGCGGGACCGGCGCGGCAGTCGACATCGCCGCCGAACTTGCCGCCGGCCGCCTGCTCTCGCCGATCGATCACGGCGATTCCGCACATCTCATCATGACCGGCACCGGGCTGACGCATCTCGGCTCTGCGGAAGGGCGCGACAAGATGCACCGCGCTGCGGCCGCAGCCGAAACCCTGACGGATTCGATGCGCATGTTCCTCGACGGCGTTGCAGGCGGCAAGCCCGCGGCGGGCGAGACGGGTCAGCAGCCCGAATGGTTCTACAAGGGCGACGGATCGGGTCTCGTCGGGCCCGGCGGCGCACTTATCAGCCCCGCGTTCGCGCAAGACGGCGGCGAGGAGCCCGAGCTCGCCGGCATCTACCTGATCGGCCCGGACGGTACGCCGTACCGCCTTGGCCTCTGTCTCGCCAACGAGTTCAGCGATCACGTGACCGAGCGGCATAATTACCTCTGGCTCGCGCATTCGAAGCTGCGTCAGGCGGCGCTGGGTCCGGAATTGCTGACCGGCCCAATTCCCGACCATGTCGAGGGCATGAGCCGCATCCACCGCGACGGTGCGGTGCTTTGGGAAAAGCCGTTCCTCTCGGGGGGAGGCGAACATGTCGCACACGATCGCCAACCTCGAGGCGCATCACTTCAAATACGACCTGTTTCGCCGGCCGGGCGACGTTCACGTCCATTTCTTCGGGACGGCGACGTTGTCGTTCAGCGAAGGCGTGACGACCCGGGAGGGCGACGTTTTCGAGATCGAGGCGGCGCCGTTCACGCTGCCGTTGCGCAACACGCTGGCCAAGGCCTCGCCGTCGCCGGTCGGCGTCCGTGCACTGTGAAATCAGCCGCGCTGAGGTAGAGTCAGGCGGACTAGCAGGCCGCCAAGGACGGAGGAGCGATCGAGCGTCACCGTGCCCCCGTTCAGTTCGGCGAGTTCGCGCGTGATCGACAGTCCGAAGCCGTGTCCGTCGCCGCGTTCGTCGAGACGACGGCCGGGCAGGACGGCTTGTGCCATCGCCGTGTCGTCGAGACCTTGGCCGTCGTCGGCAATTTCCAGCGTGACCGTGCCATCGATCGGGTTCGCCGTGATCGAAAGCGCGGCGCGCGCGTGACGCCAGGCGTTGTCGAGGAGGTTGCCGATCATCTCGTCGAGATCCTGCGGGTCGATTGCGACGGCAAGGTTGGCGGGAATCGCGATGTCGACCGTCATCGGGCGATCGGCGTGGATGCGGTGCAAGACTGCGACGAGATCGGCAACGGCGGGGGCGATCAGCGTCCGGGTGCGAGCGCCGCCGGTCGCATCCGCGCGAGCGCGACCGAGGTGATGGCGGACTCGCCGATCGATCTGCTCGACCATGTCGCGGACGTCTGCGTCGGCGTTCGCTTCGGCTAGCTTGAGCGAGAGCGCGGCGAGGGGGGGTCTTCAGCCCGTGCGCTAGGTTGGCAACGTGCTGGCGGGCGTGCGCAAGCCCGGCCGCGTTCTGGTCGATCAGTGCGTTGAGTTCCGCAACGAGCGGTTGCAATTCCCCGGGCTGGTCATCGGGGACGTGGCGCTCGGTTCCGGCGCGAACGGCGGCGAGCGCTGTCCGGAGATCGCGCAGGGGACGCAAGCCGAAGCGGAGCTGCACCAGCGTCGCGAGCGCGAGTCCGGCGCCGAGCAAGGCGAGCGAGCCAAGCAGGGGGATCATCGCCTCGCGCAGTGGCTCCTCGACGATCCGGCGAGGGCCGATCGCTGTGATCGTCACCGTGCCGCGCGGCGTGACGACGTCCATGTCGCGCGAGTGCAGCCGCTCGCCGCTCCTATCGCGCGCTTCGCCAGGGTGGATTTGATGGTCTTCATGCCCGCCGGGGCCGGGTGGAAGCGGGCGCTCGTCATTTCGAGTTAGAGCTGGCGGCGGCGGTGGAATAGTTAAGGCTGGCTTTGAAATAATTGGGGGCGGGGTCGTGCCGCTATCGAAGCGACCGGCGGGACCTTCGACCTGCCATGACCAGTCGGACCCGGGTTCGCCGAACTCGGGCAGGTCGATCGCGCGCATCCGGTCTAGCGTAGCATCGGGGCGGACCGCGCGCGCCAGCACCGCGACCTGCGCGTCGAGGCGCTCGTCGAGCCCGCGCGTGACGAAGCGTTCGAGGACGTGGCCGATCGTGACGCCGGCGAACAGGAGCGCGACTCCCGTCGACAGCGCGGCGATCGCGAGCATTCGGCCGAAGAGGGAGCGGGGGATGAGGCGGAGACGTGTCACTGCGCCTGCTTATCCAAGCGAGACGATCCGTACTTTACACGGCATCCTAGCGAAGGCTGGGGCCCAGCTGGAAAGGTTTTTAAAATGATGGGCATCGCTCCGTTAGCGACGTCCCCCAATTGGGCCCCGGCCTTCGCCGGGGTGGTGGATGTGGTTTGCAGAGCCTTCATCAGGAACCATCCGCCGTAAGCCGATACCCGCGACCCCGCACCGTTTCGATCATCTGCGCACCGATCTTACGTCGTAACCGACCGATTATCACCTCGATCGAGTTCGAGTCGACGTCCGCGTCGCCTTCGTAGACGCGCTCGATCAGGTCTGCGCGTTCGATGACGACTTCACGGCGGAGCATCAGCGCGGACAGCACCCGCCATTCGAACGCGGTGAGTTTCAGCGGCAGGCCGTTCAGCTCGAACGTGCCGAGTTGCGCGTCGAACGTCAGCGGCCCGCACGTGACTCGCGCCGCCGCATGGCCAGCCGCGCGGCGAACCAGCGCGCGCAGCCGCATCACGACCTCCTCGACATGGAACGGCTTCACGACATAATCGTCGGCTCCGGCCTTGAACCCCTCGACCTTTTCCGACCACCCGTCGCGCGCGGTGAGGATCAGGACGGGCAGGTCGCGTCCCGCCGCGCGCCAGTCGCGCAAGACCGATAGTCCATCGCGCTTGGGCAGGCCAAGGTCGAGCACCGCCGCGTCGTACAGTTCGGTTGCACCCAGATGGCCGCCATCCTCGCCGTTGGTCGCGACGTCGACCGCGAAATGCTCCGCGCGCAACGCCCGCGCCAGCCCGTCGGCGATCGCCGCATCGTCCTCGACCAATAATACCCGCATGTCCGTTTCCCTATGCCTGAGACCCCAACGGAAACTGAACGGCTTGGTTCAGCGGGCGTCGGCAGCGTGCGCCTACACGGTGATTCGTCAACCAATGAGAGGAACGACGCACGTGACCGAACATTCCCATATCGCGCCGAACAAGCGCTTCAATCTCCGCCGCAATCGCCTGGCACTCGCCGCGGCTGGTTTGCTGGTGGTCGGCGGTGCAGCGGGTGCCGTCACGGTTGCCGCCACGCGCCCGAGCGTGACGATGGCGCCCGCCATGCCAACCGCGATCCGTTCGCTCCAGTCCGACGGCATCGTCACGATCCGCGGCAAGGTTGCCGAGACCTACGGCAACAAGTTCGTGATGGCCGACCGAACCGGTCGCGCGCTGGTCGATCTGGGTCGTGAAGGCGACGGCAGCAACTTGGTCGCGGCCGGTCAGCCGGTGACGATCCAGGGTCGGTTCGAGGATGGCTTCGTCCACGCCTCGTTCCTGGTGGCACCCGGTGGCAAGGTAACGGCGCTCGGCCCGGTCGGCGGCCCGCCGCGTGGCCCGCATGGTCCTGGTGGCCCGGGACGCGACGGTCCGGGGCGTGATGGCCCTGGTGGTCCGGGCGGTCCGGGTGGTCCGGAAGGTCCTGGGGCTCCCGGCGGTCCGGGTGCTCCTCCGCCGCCGCCGGCGGGGTATGGCGCCCCCGCCGCCGCCAGTGGCTAACGGTGCAGTCGCTCCCGCACCTGTTGCTCCTCCGATCGGGGTTCCGACGACCGCGCCGGCCCGCTAGGGTACGCCGGCGACCTGATGCCGTCCGCCTGACGACCACAATACTAGCGCGGGGCCGGTATCATGCCGGCTCCGCGTTATCGCCGTATCGGTGCGGTCCGGAGCTGTTGACGGTGCAGCACCGGTTCGGGCGGGCGGACCCAGTAGCGGCCGGTCACGATCAGCGGCAGCGCGAGCAGCAGGCCCGCACCGACATCCCAGACGCCGTCGCCGATCAGCCCGGCACCGAGCCCCGCGACGGTCGACACGCCGAGCAGGATCGGCAGCGCGAAGATCTGGCCGTTGGTCTTGTGAGTCATGCGATTTCTCCCGCCATCACGACTTCGCGGACGCGCTGGTCGCTCGGACCGCCGCGACGACGCAGCCAAAGATACAGCCCGCTGCCGAGCACGATGATCGTCAATATGTCGAAGATGGCCCAGATGATCTTCATCGCGAGGCCGCCGTAATTCCCGAAGTGCAGCGGCTGTGCGAGCAGCATCGCCTGCATGTACCACGGCATCGGCACGACTGCGTCGAGCCGTCCGGTCGCGGCATCGACGAAGCCGGGCAGCAACATCTTCGACGTCAGCGGCGTCGCGCCTTTCAGGAAGACGGCGTAGTGATGGTGACTGCTGAAGACGACGCCGGGGAAGGCGATGAACTGCGGCTTCATCTCGGGCGCCTCGCGCTGCACCGCGTCGAGCGCGGCCTGGACCGAGGCGCGCTGGGCCGGCAGTGGCGTGCGTGCCTCGCTGGCGATGATCTCTGCAAGGCCGTTAGCCTTCCAGATACCGGTGATCGGCACGACGAAGGTGTTGATCGTGCCCGTCACGCCGACGACGCTCGCCCAGGCGAGCGTGACGATGCCGAGGAGATTGTGGCGATCGAGCCAGCCGAGCCGCTTGCTGCGCCCGCGACGCAAGGTGCCGAAGTCGAGCTTGGACATGAACGGCGCGTAGAGCACGACACCCGAGACGATCGCGGCGAAGAAGAGCAGGCCCATCACGCCGAGGAAGATCTCCGCCCAGAAGCCGAGGAACATGTCGGTGTGGAGCTTCAGGATGAACGCCATCACGCCGGGGAAATAGGGCGGCATCTTCGTACCGGTGCGCGCATCGAACGCGAGGAAGTGCATCGCTGCGGGGGCGGCATCGGGCGTCGGGCCGGTCGTGACGTAGACGATCGGGCGCTCGTCGTCGAAGCTGACGTAGAGCGGAATTTCGCCGGGGGCGGCCTTTGCCGCGCGGCCGAGAATGGCGTCGAGCGACAGCGACGGCGTGCTTGCCGGCAGCGTTGCCATGGGCGCGGGCGGATCGAGCCAGCCGTCGATTTCCTTGTCGAAGATCAGCGGCAGGCCGGTCACGCACAGCATCAGCAGGAATGCGGTGCAGATCAGGCTCGTCCATTTGTGGACGAGATACCAGGTCTTGATCGTGCCGCGGGTCATGCGCGGGGGAGTGGTTTCGATGAGGGGTATGATCTGCTGGGCGGTCACGGGCACACAGGTACAGATTTGATAACGATGTGCAATAGCGGTGTTGGGGTTAGGGGCTTACCAGCTGATCCTCCCCCGCCAGGGGGAGGTGGCTGTCGCTTGCCAGACGGAGGGGGGGTTAGGGTTACAGTGGTTGCGCGTTCCTTCCCCTCCGTCACCTTCGGTGCCACCTCCCGCTGGCGGGGGGAGGATTAGGGGGTTAGGCCACCCCTGCGCCGCCGGTAACGCCGTAGACTTCACCCGTGATGTAGCTGCCCTCCTGCGAGGCTAGCAGCACGTACACAGGGGCGATCTCCACCGGCTGGCCGGGACGGCCGAAATGGCTCTTTGAACCGAACGTCTCGAGCGTTTCCTGTGGTTGGCCGCCGCTGGGCTGAAGCACCGTCCAGAATGGGCCCGGCGCGACGACGTTGGCGCGGATGCCCTTCTCGATCAGCTGCTTGGCGAGACCCTTGGTATACGCGACGATCGCCGCCTTGGTGGTCGCATAGTCGAGCAGATTGTCCGACGGGTCATAGCCCTGCACCGACGCGGTCGTGACTATCGCCGCGCCGACGGGGAGATGCGGGACGGCGGCCTGCACGAACCAGTGCAGCGCATAGACGTTGGTCTTCATCGTCTGGTCAAAATCGTCGGTCGAGATGTCGGCGACGGTCGGCCGCGTCTGCTGGCGCCCGGCGTTGACGACCAGCACGTCGAGACCGCCGAACGTATCGACCGTCTGCTGGACCGCGGCGCGGCAGAATGCCTCGTCCTTGACGTCGCCTGGCAGCGCGAGCGCCTTGCGCCCTTCCGCCTCGATCAGCGCGACGACTTCTTTCGCATCCGCCTCTTCGGCGGGGGAGATAGACGATCGCGACGTCGGCGCGTTCGCGGGCATAGGCGATCGCTGCGGCACGACCGATGCCGCTGTCGCCGCCGGTGATGAGCGCTTTGCGCCCCGCCAGCTTGCCCGAGCCCGTGTAGCTGGTCTCGCCGTGATCGGGCTTCGGGTCCATCTTCGACGCGATCCCCGGTGCTTCCTGCGGCTGTTGCGGGAAGGGGGGGCTGCGGATATTGCGTGCGCGGATCCTGCATCGTGAGCCGGTCAGCCATGGGTCGCTCCTGTAAAGATTGAGCAGGGGCAACCCATGTCGGCGCGGATAGGTTGCGTGCTATTTGAGCAGGATCAACGCCTTCGACAGCGTCATGTAGATCCCCCCAGAGGATCGGCAGCCCGACCGCCAGCCACGCAAAGACGACGACCGGCGAGGTGCCGGTTGTCGCCGCTGCCGTACCGCCAGCGACCGTGTCGACCGCGATCGGCCGGTCGTCCGCCGCCATGTGGAACTTCGCCGCGACCGGCCGGACGAACAGGTTCGCGACGAACCCGGCGACGAGCATCGCCGCCAGCACGAGGAAGATCGGCGGATAGATATCGCTGCGGGGTACACCCGCCGCGATCGCGCGGTCACGCATGTTGGCGACGAGGAGCGGCCCGACCACGCCTGCGGTTGACCAGGCGGTCAGCAACCGACCGTGGATCGCGCCGACATATTTCGTCCCGAACAGATCGGCGAGATATGCTGGCGCAGTCGCGAAGCCACCGCCGTACATCGACGCGAGGATGCAGAAGACGAGGATGAACAGGCCCAACGTCGTGCCGGCCAGTGCCGGTGCGGCGAAACCGTAGAGCACGGCGCCTGCCGCGAGGATCGTCGCGAACAGCGGCTTGCGGCCGATCCGATCGGACAGCCACGCCCAGAAGAACCGCCCGCCGATGTTGAACAGGCTGATCGCGCCGACGAAGCCTGCGCCGACCGCCGCCGCCGCCTTCTTCTGGTCGTCGTCGAACGCGGTGAACAACACCGAGGGGGCGTCGATCAGCCGTCCGCCGAACAGCTCCTGCAACATCGGCGAGGCGATACCGATGATCCCGATCGAGGCGGAAACGTTGAAGAAGAGCACCAGCCACACCAGCCAGAATTGCGGCGTGCGGTGCGCGTCAGACAGCGCCACGTTGAAGCGGCTGATCGAGGCCTTGGCGCTGGTCGGCGCGGTCCAGTTGGCGGGAGCCCAACCCTCGGCGGGCACGCGGTAGCCGATCGCGCCGGCCATCATGAACAGGAAATAGACGCAGGCGAGCACCAGGAACGTCTGCCAGACGCCGACGCCAGTGGAGCTTGCGAAATGCTTCATCAACAGGTCGGCGAGCGGTCCGCCGATCATCGCGCCGCCGCCAAAGCCCATGATCGCCATGCCAGTCGCCATCCCGCGCCGGTCAGGAAACCATTTTATCAGTGTCGAGACAGGCGAGATGTAGCCGAGGCCAAGCCCGATCCCGCCGATCACGCCCGACCCGAGCCAGATCAGCCAGAGCTGATGCGTCGCGATGCCGATCGCGGCGATGCCCATGCCGCCACACCAGCAGAACGCAGCGACCACGCCGGCTTTCCGGGGCCCCGCGCGTTCAAGCCATCCGCCCCAGATCGCCGCGGCGGCACCGAGCACGACGAAGAACAGCGTGTACGTCCAGACGAGATCGCTGACCCGCCAGTCGCAAGTCGTGGTGGTCAGCGCGCCGAGCAGCGTAAGGTTGGGGCAGGCGACCGGATCGGTGATCCCGATCGCACGCGACAGCGGCAACCAGAACACGCTGAACCCGTACGCCATGCCGATGCACAGGTGGATCGCGAGCGCGCAGGGCGGCACAAGCCAGCGGTTGAAGCCCGGGCCTGCAACCGTACGCGCCCGGCTGAGAAAGCCTTCTGCGCCCAGGTCTCTCGTGTCCGGCATGCAACCCCCTGTTTGGTTTTGGTTATGCGCCGGACGATGGGGCATCACGCGGTGAATGTCACCTCTAGAGGTTCGAACCCTTCGATCGTCGCGCGCACGGTTTGTCCGCGCTGGATCGGGCCAACGCCGGCGGGGGTGCCGGTGAAGATCAGGTCGCCGGGGGCCAGTTCGACGAAGGTGGACAGCGTTGCGATGATCTCGGGTACGCTCCGGATCATCATCGACAGGTCGCCGGACTGGCGTGTCTCGCCATCGATCGCGAGTGCGATGCTGCCCTTGGTGGCGGGTACGCCCGGCGTGAGCGCGCCGACGGGGGCGGAGCGATCGAAGCCCTTCGCCATGTCCCACGGGCGCCCGGCCTTCTTTGCCGCAGCCTGGAGGTCGCGGCGCGTCAGGTCGATGCCGACGCCCGCGCCGAAGATCATCGCCGCCGCGTCCTCGACCGCGACATCCTTACCGCCAGCGCCGAGCGCGATCACGAGTTCGACTTCGTGATGCAGGTCTTCGGTCTTGGGTGGGAAGGGGATCGCGCTGCCGTTGGCCACGACCGCATCGGCGGGCTTGGAGAAGAAGAACGGCTCCTGACGATCGGGGTCCGAGCCCATCTCGCGCGCGTGATCGGCATAGTTCTGGCCGACGCAGAAGATCCGGCGGACGGGGAAGCGGTCGGACGTGCCGGCAATGGCGACGGTCGGCGCGGTGATCGTGGGAATCTGCATGATGGCTCCCTTCGCGCGCTCTCATCGACCGCGGACGCATGCTTTGCAACGGCCGCTCGCGGCAACGAACCGGAACGTCTGCCGACTCAACGGGTTACGGCTAGGCACTAACCGGAGATACCCCAATGCCCAGCAACCAGCCTGTCCGTTTCGATCCGTCCGTTGAAACGATCGCTCCCGACGAGCAGGAGACTCTGCAGGGCATGAAGGACTCGTTCCAGGAGATCCTGGAGACGACGTCGCAGGATTACGGCCACGCGGTCCGCTCGGTCCATGCCAAGGCGCACGGCATCGCGCGCGGTACGTTCACGATCGCGGACAACCTGCTGCCCGAACTCGCACAGGGTATCTTCGCAACGCCCGGCCGCCACGAGGCGATCATCCGGATCTCGACCAACGCCGGCGACATCCTCGACGACAGCATCAGCCTGCCACGTGGTCTTGCGTTGAAGATCCTCGATGTCGACGGTGCCCGCCTGCCGGGGTCGGAAGGCGACACGACGCAGGATTTCATCATGGTCAACGGCCCGGCCTTCTCCGCGCCGGACCCCAAGGCCTTCGCCAAGAACCTGAAGCTGCTCGCGAAGACGACCGACCGCTTCGAGGGCGTGAAGAAGGCAATGTCGGCCACCTTCCGCGTCGTCGAGTCCGCGCTCGAGGCGGTCGGCGGCCAGTCGGCGACGCTGACCACGCTCGGTGGTGCCAAGCCCGTCCATCCACTCGGCGAGACCTATTATTCGCAGACGCCCTTTCGCTTTGGCGACTATATCGCGAAGATCGCGCTGTTCCCGGTCTCGCCCGAGCTGACGCGGCTGACCGGCGATCTGGTCGACATCACCGCGCGCCCGGATGCCCTGCGCGAAGTCGTCCGCGAGGAACTCGTCGAGCATGGCGGCAAGTGGGAGTTCCGCGTGCAGCTGAACACCGATCTCGAAAAGATGCCGATCGAGGACGCCTCGGTGGTATGGGACGAGGAGCAGAGCCCGTTCGTGACGGTCGCGACGCTTGAAGTGCCGGCGCAGCTGTCGTGGGAACAGGGCGTTACCGACCATACCGATGACGCGTTGTCGTATAGCATCTGGCACGGCATCACCGCGCATCAGCCGCTCGGCGGCGTGAACCGCACACGCAAGGACACGTACAAGCAGTCGGCGGATTTCCGCGGCAAATTCAACGGCTGCCCAATGCACGAGCCCGCCAAGCTGTCCGAACTCGCCTGACATGACGATAGGGGGCGGTACACTTAAGCTGTTCCACGTCAGCGACGTGCATTTTGGTGCGGAGGACCCGGCGGCGATCGCCTGGTTCTCAGAGCGTGTCGCGGACGAGAAGCCGGACGCGGTCATCATGACCGGCGACCTGACGATGCGCGCGACGAAGGACGAGTTTCAGCAGGGCGGTGACTGGCTGCGATCGCTCGGCGTGCCGGTGACGCTGGAGGTCGGCAATCACGACATCCCCTATTATTGGGACCCGTTCCGACGACTGTTCGCGCCCTACCAGCGCTATGCGGCGGTCGAGCAGATGATCGAGAAGCCGCTGGAGCTTCCGGGCGTCACCGTCGTGCCGCTGAAGACGACGGCGCGGGCGCAATGGCGGTGGAACTGGTCGAAGGGGCGCGTCAGTTCGGGATCACTCAAGCGTGCGCTGGCGATGATCGCGAACGTGCCGAAGGGTAACCTGATCCTCATTGGTGCGCATCACCCTCTGATCGAGGGGGACGACGGGGACGGCCAAGACGCGGAATGGCGACGAGGCGCTGACGGCGTTGGCCGAGGCTGGCGCGCATGCCGTGTTGTCGGGGCACGTCCACGATCCCTTCGACGTGCCGGTCGAGCGGGCAGGGCGGATCATCCGAATGATCGGTGCGGGCACGCTATCGAAGCGCACGCGCGGCAGTCCCCCGGCGTTCAACGAAATCCGCGTCGAGGGCGGGCAGTTCGAGACGCTTGCACGGACGTTGTCGCCTGAGGCTAAGCACTCGATCACGAGTGAGATATGACTGAGGCTCTTATCCTCACCCGCAAGGGGGAGGTGGCTGGCGCTTGCCAGACGGAGGGGGAGGTAAGCGCCGACCGCTGTTCCGGGTCCTCCCCCCTCCGTCACCTTCTCGGTGCCACCTCCCCCTTGCGGGGGAGGATCAGGAGCTTGCCTAGTCCGGCGCTCTGCCGGAATTGAACTCAATATCGATCTCGACCCAACCGCCGAGGATCTGCTTCCCGCCGACGCGTGGGGGACGGACGCGGAACTGCCAAGCGGCTTGTCGCATCGCGCGCGCCAGCCCCGAACCAACCGGCGACTCGCTGAGCGCCCGGCAATTCTCGACTTGGTAGTTCGCGATCATCCGGCAGGCGATCTTCGCCCAGCTGTTCGGCGGCGGCGGGCTCTTCAGATAACCGTTGAGCTCCGCGTCGGTAGGTCGGCGATACCATTCGACTTTGTACAGCCGCTCGCCACCCGGGCCTTCACCAGGACCATAGGCCGAACCACTGTCCTTACCCTTGCCCGACCCGCTGCCACCGTCTCCGCCGGCAAGCTGGTCGTCGGGGTGCGACGGCATCTTCGAGATATCCGCGGCTTCGAACATCTCCATCCCACCGAGCATCTTGATCGGTAGCGGAGGCGGTGACGTCGGCGGGGCAGGGGGTGCCTGTGCGGACGGGACCCTGGGTGCGGCACGCTGCGGCGAACCGCCGCTCGCACGCTTTTGCTTGGTCGGTGATGGCGTCCGCTTCTGAGGAGTAGGCGCAGTCTGATCCGGGGCGATCTGGAAGGTGACCGGCTCGCGGCGCTCCTCGGGCTTCGAGGTAACCGCGGGCGCCAGTCGCAACAGCAGCAGGAGAATAAGGACATGCGCGATGACGGTCAGTACGAACGCACCGCTCCGCCGTCGGGTCGAACCGCGCGTCTCGATCGACGAAGGATGGTACGCCGATCGCATCGGCAGTCCGCCTAGCCCTGCAAGCGCGCGACGGCAACGCCCGGCGTCGATGATCTTTTTGTCACCATGATCCCTGAAAACTGTCGATCAAGTCAGCCGCGCACAACGACGAGCGCCGCGATCGCGTCTGCAGCAGCCTCTGCGCCGTTCTCCCGCGCAACCTGCGCGCCGACCTGCGCGGCCGTCTCGCGCATCCGGTCGGTCAGGATGGCGGTGATCGCAGCACCAGCACGCGCGATCGTGAAGTGCTTCGACGACAGCGTCTTGCCGACGCCGATCGATTGAATGCGATGCCCGTTGTCGTATTGATCGCCCATATGCGGGACGACGAGTTGCGCCTTGCCTGCCCGTAGCGCCTGGCCGGTAGAGCCCGCGCCACCGTGATGGATGATTGCACACGCCCGTGGGCACAGCAGCGAGTGGGGCGCATAGCGGCAGACATGCACGTGTTCGCTCGCCGCTGCCTGATCGTCGCTGCCGGTTAGCAGTATTGCGCGCAGGCCGAGTGCTCGCGCGGTCGAGGCTGCGGTGGCGTAGAAGTCGCCCGGAGCAAACGTTGCGAAGGATCCCAGCGTGAAGACCAGCGGCGGTGGGCCGGCAGCGAGGAACGCCTCTAGCGCGGGTTCTAGCCTTTCGGGCGCCCCGGTATCGCTGTCGAAGATCGCAAAGCCGGTGACGCGCGCAATGTCCGGCAGGTCAGGCTGGCGCGGTGCGATGGCCGGCGAATAGCAGCACAAGGTCAGGTCGGCGCTCGCGGGCGTCTCGAGCAGCAACGCCTGGGGTGACGGCGGCAAGCCGCGTGCCTTGCGAACCGCATCGACGGGGCGTCCATACCGATGTCGCAGCACGCCGCGCATGATCCGATACACCGACCGGTTCCAGGCGCGGCCGATCGGCCCGGTTGGTGCGTGGGCCATCATTGCGAAGTCGGGCGTGCGGGGGGGCGCATAGGCGGAGAAGGTCGCCATCGGCTGGAGCAGGACGTTGACCAGCGGCACACCGCGTGTCTCCGCGACGATCGGCGCGGCGAACACGAACAGTGAGGCGACCAGCGCGACTGCCCCCTCCATCGCGTCGTCGAGCGCCGTCGTGCTGTCGGCCAGCCACGGCATCAGGATTCGGTTCATCAGATAGGTCTGATCCGACATGATCCGCTTTGCGACCAGGTCGGGCGGCATGCCCAACGTCTCCGTCAGGGCGTCGAACCCGCCGACTATAGCCAAGCCGGTGAGGCCTGCGGCTTCAACCTTGGCGACGTGGTCGGCCGGTACCGCCAGCACGACCGCGAACCCTCTCGCCTTCAGCGCAAGGCCGATCGCGATGAAGGGGATGCAGGTCGCCGAGCGAGCCGATCGTGGCGAGGACGATCTTTCGCATCGGCTCGGTGTTGTCCTTCCCGGCCGCTAATTTCGACGGCACCTGCCGCAACCGTACAGCGGGAATGCGACTCATTTATTGCGGCGAAATTGCCAACGCCGTGGTGCACGGCATGAAGCCACATGTGCTGGCGGCGAGGGCCGATCTACGGTCAGTTCGGACCACCAGATCCGCATTTTCCGCGTCATGCCGGACAAGTTCCGGGATCCACGGTCGCGCAAATCGAAAGACGTGTCTTGCAGAACGGGGGACGCCGGACCGCGTCGGTATCCCTCTCGAGTAAGAGCCGACCCGCAGTTCGACGGCGGCACCTTCTTGTTCTCCCGCGAGGGCGGGAGCCCAGTCTGGATCCCCGCCTTCGCGGGGAAACAGCTTGCCTTACAGCTGTACCCTCCGAACCCATCAAACCGACCGGGAAATTCTGGACTGAAGCTCTTCAAAAGTTCTGAAGGTCGATCGGTCCTTCTCTGCATCTGCGCCCCAAAACGAATAAGGCCGCCGCCCGGTGTTCCGGACGGCGGCCTTATTCTTAGTCAGCGCGGAAGGCGTCTGACGAAACCGATTACTCGGTCTCGTTCAGATACTCGCCGGCATCCGCGTCGGTGCCGGTGCCCGAGGTGACGACCGCTGCGAGCGGATCCTCGCCTGCGCCGCCTGCATCACGCGGCGAACGTGCCAGTTCGGCAGCATGCTCGTCGGCAGCCGACATCGGTGCCACGATCGACACCTCCGCCATCTTGCGCTGCTGGACGCGCATCGCGGCGTCGCGGCTGTTGGCCACGACACGCAGGCGGTTGAGGCCTGCACCGGTGCCTGCCGGGATGAGCCGGCCGACGATCACGTTCTCCTTCAGGCCCATCAGCATGTCCTGCTTACCCTGCACGGCTGCTTCGGTGAGCACCCGCGTAGTTTCCTGGAACGATGCCGCCGAGATGAAGCTGCGGGTCTGCAGCGACGCCTTGGTGATGCCGAGCAGGATGGGCTTGCCCTGTGCGCGGGTCTGCTTCTTCTCGAGCTTCTCGTTGGTCGCGTCCATTTCCTCGCGATCGACCTGCTCGCCCTTCAGCAGCGTGGTGTCGCCGCCGTCGGTGATCTCGACCTTCTGCAGCATCTGACGAACGATCGTCTCGATGTGCTTGTCGTTGATCTTCACGCCCTGCAGACGATAGACCTCCTGGATTTCCGACACGAGATACTCGGCGAGGGGTTCGATGCCCATCGTCTCGAGGATGTCGTGCGGATCGGGCGAGCCGCCGATCAGGTTATCGCCGCGCTTGACGTAATCGCCTTCCTGGACGTCGATCACCTTCGACTTCGGCACCAGATACTCGACGACGTCGCCGCCATCCTCGGGCTGGATGCCGATCTTGCGCTTCGCCTTGTAGTCCTTGCCGAACACGACGCGGCCCGAGATCTTGGCGATGATCGCCGAGTCCTTGGGGATACGTGCCTCGAACAGCTCGGCGACACGCGGCAGACCACCGGTGATGTCGCGCGTCTTGGCGCTCTCGCGGCTGACGCGGGCCACGACGTCGCCGCCGAACACCTGTGCGCCGTCCTCGACCGACAGCGTAGCGCCGATCGCCAGCATGTAACGACCGGTCTCGCCCGACGTCTCGTCGAGCAGGGTCATGCGCGGACGCAGATCCTCCTTCGACTTGGTCGCCGCACGATATTCGATCACGACGCGCTGGGCGATGCCCGTGGCTTCGTCGGTCTGCTCGGTGAGCGTCTTGCCCTCGATCAGGTCGACATACTTGATCGTGCCCGGGTTCTCCGTGATCACCGGCATGGTGAACGGATCCCACTCGGCCATCCGGTCGCCGCGCGACACGATGTGACCATCGTCGAACAGCACGTACGCACCGTACGGGATACGATCGACCGAGAGCTCGCGGCCGTCCATGTCGACGATCGCGATTTCGCCTGAGCGGCTGAGCACCACGCGACGGCCACGCTGGTCGACGATGATACGCAGATCGCGGAACTGCACCGTACCGTCAGCGTGAGCCTCGAGGTTCGACGTTTCGTTGAGCTGCGCCGCACCACCGATGTGGAACGTACGCATCGTCAGCTGCGTGCCCGGCTCACCGATCGACTGTGCGGCGATGACGCCGACAGCTTCACCGATGTTGACCGGCGTACCGCGGGCAAGATCGCGCCCGTAGCACTTGCCGCAGACGCCGATCTTCGACTCGCAGACCAGCGGGCTGCGGATCTTGCACGACTGCGTGCCGAGGCCTTCAATCGTCGTGATCATCGGCTCGTCGAGCAGCGTGCCCGACGGGATGACGACCTTGCCGGTCTTCGGATCGACGATGTCCTCCGCGGTCGTACGACCGAGGATGCGCTCGCCGAGGCTTGCGATCGTCGAACCACCCTGAAGAATGGCCTTCATCTCCAGCGCGCGGGTCGTGCCGCAATCCGGTTCGATGATGACGCAATCCTGCGACACGTCGACCAGACGACGCGTCAGATAGCCCGAGTTCGCCGTCTTCAACGCCGTATCCGCGAGGCCCTTGCGAGCGCCGTGGGTCGAGTTGAAGTACTCGAGGACGGTCAGGCCCTCCTTGAAGTTCGAGATGATCGGCGTCTCGATGATCTCGCCCGACGGCTTGGCCATCAGGCCGCGCATGCCGGCAAGCTGCTTGATCTGCGCCTGCGAACCACGAGCACCCGAATGGGCCATCATGTAGATCGAGTTGATCGGCTTTTCACGGCCGGTCTCCTCATCGACCTTCACCGCACGGATCTCGTCCATCATGGCGTTCGCGACCTGGTCGCCGCAACGGCTCCAGGCGTCGATCACCTTGTTGTACTTTCCCCTGCTGCGTGATCAGACCGTCCTGATACTGCTGCTCGAAGTCCTTCACGAGCGCCTTGGTGTCGTCGACCAGACCAACCTTGGCGTCCGGAATGATCATGTCGTCCTTGCCGAACGAGATGCCGGCGCGGAACGCGTGGCGGAAGCCGAGCGACATGATCGCGTCGGCGAACAGCACGGTCTCCTTCTGGCCAGTGTGACGATAGACCTCGTCGATCACGTCGCCCACGTCCTTCTTGGTGAGGAGGCGGTTGACGGTGTCGAACGGCACCTTGTGGCTATGCGGCAGGCACTCGCCCAGCAGCATGCGGCCCGGGGTCGTCTCGTACCGCTTGAGGTACTGCTTGCCCTTCTCGTCGGTCTGCGGAACGCGGCTGATGACCTTGGTGTGCAGCGTGACCGCCTGAGCGTTCAGCGCCTGGTGCACTTCGGCCATGTCACCGAGCAGCATCCCCTGGCCCGGCTCGTTCTCCTTCATCATCGACAGATAATAGAGACCGAGGACCATGTCCTGCGACGGGACGATGATCGGCTTGCCGTTGGCAGGCGACAGGATGTTGTTCGTCGACATCATCAATACGCGCGCTTCCAACTGCGCTTCGAGCGACAGCGGGACGTGCACGGCCATCTGATCGCCGTCGAAATCGGCGTTGAACGCGGAGCAGACCAGCGGGTGAAGCTGGATCGCCTTGCCCTCGATCAATACCGGCTCGAACGCCTGGATGCCGAGACGGTGAAGCGTCGGCGCACGGTTCAGCATGACCGGATGCTCGCGGATCACGTCGTCCAGGATATCCCAGACTTCCTTGCGCTCCTTCTCGACCCACTTCTTCGCCTGCTTCAGGGTCATCGACAGACCCTTCGCATCGAGACGCGCGTAGATGAACGGCTTGAACAGCTCGAGCGCCATCTTCTTCGGCAGGCCGCACTGGTGCAGCTTCAGCTCAGGCCCGGTCACGATGACCGAACGACCCGAATAATCGACGCGCTTGCCGAGAAGGTTCTGGCGGAAGCGGCCCTGCTTGCCCTTGAGCATGTCGGACAGCGACTTCAGCGGGCGCTTGTTGGCGCCCGTGATCGTGCGACCGCGGCGACCATTGTCGAACAGTGCGTCGACGGCCTCCTGGAGCATGCGCTTCTCGTTGCGGACGATGATGTCCGGCGCGCGGAGCTCCATCAGGCGCTTCAGGCGGTTGTTGCGGTTGATCACGCGGCGATACAGATCGTTCAGATCCGACGTCGCGAAACGACCACCGTCCAGCGGCACCAGCGGGCGCAGCTCGGGCGGGATGACCGGAACGACCTCAAGGATCATCCACTCGGGGCGGTTGCCCGAATCGATGAAGCTCTCGACGACCTTCAGGCGCTTGATGATCTTCTTGGGCTTCAGCTCGGACTTGGTGACCGCGAGTTCTTCGAGCAGCGCAGTACGCTCACCGACGAGGTCGAGCGATTCGAGCATGATGCGGACCGCCTCGGCACCGATACCGGCCGAGAACGCGTCCTCGCCATACTGGTCCTGCGCGTCGAGGAGCTCGTCCTCGGTCATCAGCTGGTACTTCTCGAGCGGGGTCAGGCCCGGCTCGATGACGATGTACGCCTCGAAGTACAGCACGCGCTCGAGCTGCTTCAGCTGCATGTCGAGCAGCAGGCCGATGCGCGACGGCAGCGACTTCAGGAACCAGATGTGCGCGACCGGGGCGGCGAGCTCGATATGGCCCATCCGCTCGCGGCGGACCTTCGAGACGGTGACCTCGACGCCACACTTCTCGCAGACGATGCCCTTGTACTTCATGCGCTTGTACTTGCCGCACAGGCACTCGTAGTCCTTGATCGGACCGAAGATGCGCGCGCAGAACAGGCCGTCACGCTCGGGCTTGAACGTGCGGTAGTTGATGGTCTCGGGCTTCTTGATCTCGCCGAACGACCACGAACGAGATCTTGTCCGGGGACGCGATGCCGATCTGGATCTGGTCGAACGTCTCGGTCTTGGCGACCGGATTGGCGAAGGGGGTCATCTCGTTCATTTTATTCTCCATTCCCCTTCCGCATGGCGGGAGGGGCTAGGGGGAGGGGATGTCGTAGCCTCTCGGGGGTGGCGCCTGCGGGGACAGGCCCTCCCCGACCCCTCCCGCAAGGCGGGAGGGGAGGAGTTGAGGCTTACTCCGCCGCGATCTGGATGCCGTCGCTGTCGAAGCCGGGCTCCGACTGCTTCAGGTCCACATTCAGGCCGAGCGAGCGCATTTCCTTGACGAGCACGTTGAAGCTCTCCGGAATGCCGGCCTCGAACGTGTCGTCGCCCTTGACGATCGCCTCGTAGACCTTGGTGCGGCCGACCACGTCGTCCGACTTCACCGTCAGCATTTCCTGCAAGGTGTACGCCGCGCCGTAGGCCTGGAGTGCCCAGACCTCCATCTCGCCGAAGCGCTGCCCACCGAACTGCGCCTTACCACCCAGCGGCTGCTGGGTGACCAGCGAGTACGGCCCGATTGACCGTGCGTGGATCTTGTCGTCGACCAGATGGTGGAGCTTCAGCATGTAGATGTAGCCCACCGTCACCTTGCGATCGAACTGATCGCCAGTGCGGCCGTCGAACAGGTCCGACTGACCCGAGGTGTCGAGGCCCGCCAGCGCCAGCATCGCCGAGACGTCGGCTTCGCGGGCACCATCGAACACCGGCGTCGCCATCGGCACGCCGCCCTTCAGGTTCTTGGCGAGCTCGACGATCTCGTCACCCGTGCGGGCGTCGATCTCGGCGTGATACTGCTCGCCGTACACCGTCTTCAGGCGATCGCGGACCGCCTCCGGCATCGCGCCCGGCTTGGCGTCCGGATTCTCTTCGCGCCACGTCTCGAGAGCCGCGGTGATCGACTGACCCAGGCCACGTGCGGCCCAGCCCAGATGCGTCTCGAAGATCTGCCCGACGTTCATGCGCGACGGCACGCCCAGCGGGTTGAGCACGATATCGACCGGCGTACCGTCGGCGAGGAACGGCATGTCCTCCGCCGGCAGGATGCGGCTGATGACGCCCTTGTTGCCGTGACGGCCGGCCATCTTGTCGCCCGGCTGCAGCTTGCGCTTCACCGCGACGAACACCTTGACCATCTTCAGCACGCCCGGCGACAGCTCGTCACCACGCTCCAGCTTCTCGCGACGATCGTGGAACTTGTCCGTGATCAGCTTGGCGGCGTCGTCATACTGGATCTTGACCGCTTCCAGATCGCTCTGGACCTTGTCGTCGGCGACCGCGAACTTCCACCACTCGTGGCGGTCGACGCTGTCGAGCAGATCCATGTCGATCACGACGCCCTTCTTGACGCCCTTCGGCGCCGAGGTGGCGGTCTGGTCGAGCAGCATCTCGCGAAGACGCGACCAGGTCGCACGGTTCAGGATCGAACGCTCGTCGTCCGAATCCTTCTTCAGGCGCTCGATCTCCTCGCGCTCGATCGCCATCGCGCGCTCGTCCTTGTCGATGCCGTGACGGTTGAAGACGCGAACGTCGACGACCGTACCCGACACGCCGGGCGGCAGGCGAAGCGACGTATCGCGCACGTCGCTGGCCTTCTCGCCGAAGATCGCGCGAAGAAGCTTCTCCTCCGGCGTCATCGGCGATTCACCCTTCGGCGTGATCTTGCCGGCGAGGATATCGCCCGGCTCGACCTCAGCACCGATGTAGACGATGCCCGCCTCGTCGAGGTTGCGAAGTGCTTCCTCGCCGACGTTCGGGATGTCGCGCGTGATGTCCTCAGGCCCAAGCTTGGTGTCGCGAGCCATCACCTCGAACTCGTCGATATGGATCGACGTAAACACGTCGTCCTTCACGATCCGCTCGGAGATCAGGATCGAATCCTCGTAGTTGTAGCCGTTCCAGGGCATGAACGCGACGAGGCTGTTGCGACCCAGCGCCAGCTCGCCGAACTCGGTCGACGGACCGTCGGCGAGCACGTCACCGGCACGAACCGCATCGCCCACCTTCACCAGCGGACGCTGGTTGATGCAGGTTGACTGGTTCGAACGCTGGAACTTCATCAGCGTGTAGATGTCGACGCCCGACTTGCCGGCATCGATCTCGCCGGTCGCCCGGATCACGATACGCGCCGCGTCGACCTGATCGACGATGCCCGCACGCTTTGCCGAGATCGCGGCGCCGGAGTCACGCGCAACCGTCTCTTCCATGCCGGTGCCGACGAACGGCGCCTCGGCCTGGACGAGCGGCACGGCCTGACGCTGCATGTTCGAGCCCATCAGCGCGCGGTTGGCGTCATCGTTTTCCAGGAACGGAATGAGCGATGCGGCAACCGAGACGAGCTGCTTGGGGCTGACGTCCATCAACGTGATGTTGTCGGGCAGCGCCATCAGGAATTCGCCAGCCTGACGCGACGACACCAGCTCCTCGACGAAGCCGTTCGACGAATCGAGCTCGGCGTTGGCCTGCGCGATCGTGTGCTTGGCCTCTTCCATCGCCGACAGATACACGACGTCGTCGGTAACCTTGTGGTCGACGACCTTGCGGTACGGAGTCTCGATGAAGCCGTACTTGTTGACGCGCGAGAACGACGCGAGGCTGTTGATCAGACCGATGTTCGGGCCTTCCGGCGTCTCGATCGGGCAGATGCGGCCATAGTGCGTCGGATGAACGTCGCGCACTTCGAAGCCGGCGCGCTCACGCGTCAGACCACCTGGTCCAAGTGCCGACACGCGACGCTTGTGGGTGACTTCCGACAGCGGGTTGGTCTGATCCATGAACTGCGACAGCTGCGACGAGCCGAAGAATTCGCGGACCGCGGCAACCGCAGGCTTCGCGTTGATCAGGTCGTTCGGCATGACCGTCGAGACGTCGACCGACGACATCCGCTCCTTCACGGCGCGCTCCATGCGGAGCAGGCCGACGCGGTACTGATTCTCGAGCAGCTCGCCGACCGAACGGACACGACGGTTACCGAGGTTGTCGATATCGTCGATTTCGCCCTTGCCGTCCTTGAGGTTCACGAGCGTCTTGATGACCTCGAGAATGTCCCTCGGTGCGCAGCGTCGTCACGGTGTCCTCGACGTCGAGGTCGAGACGCATGTTGAGCTTCACGCGGCCGACGGCCGACAGGTCGTAGCGGTCCGGATCGAAGAACAGACCCGAGAACAATGCCTCGGCCGTCTCCAGCGTCGGCGGCTCGCCGGGGCGCATCACGCGGTAGATGTCGCTGAGGGGCCTGCTCGCGCTCCTCGGCCTTGTCGACCTTGAGCGTGTTGCGGATCCACGGACCGGTCGCGACGTGATCGATGTCGAGCAGGTCGAGACGCTCGATGCCTGCCTGGTCGAGCAGTTCGAGGTTCTCGGCGGTCACTTCGTCACCGGCTTCGATGTAGATGCGGCCGGTCGACTCGTCGATCAGATCGTATGCCGAATAGCGACCGAAGATTTCCTCGGTCGGGATCAGCAGGTCGGTGAGACCATCCTTGAACGCCTTGTTGGCAGCGCGGGGGCTGATCTTCTGGCCGTTCGGGAATACGACTTCGCCGGTCTTCGCATCGACGATGTCGAACATCGGCTTCTGGCCACGCCAGTTCTCGACCTGGAACGGAACGATCCAGCCACCCTGGCCGCGGACGAACGTCACGCGATTGTAGAAATAGTTGAGGATCTCTTCCGACGTCATGCCAAGCGCGTAGAGCAGCGCCGTGACGGGCAGCTTGCGCTTGCGATCGATGCGGACGTTGACGATGTCCTTCGCGTCGAACTCGAAATCGAGCCACGAACCGCGATACGGGATCACGCGCGCCGCAAACAGGTACTTGCCCGATGCGTGCGTCTTGCCGCGATCGTGATCGAACAGCACGCCCGGCGAACGGTGCATCTGCGAAACGATGACGCGCTCGGTGCCGTTGATGAAGAACGTGCCGTTCTCGGTCATGAGCGGCATGTCGCCCATGTACACGTCCTGCTCCTTGATATCGATGACCGACTTGGCCTCGGTATCGGGATCGACCTCGAATGCGGTCAAACGGAGGGTGACGCGCATCGGCGCGGCGTAGGTGATCCCGCGCTGGCGGCATTCCTCGACGTCGAACTTCGGCGGCTCAAGCACGTAATCGTCGAAATCGAGATAGGCGGTGCCGGCGAAATCCTGGATCGGGAACACGCTGCGCAGCGTCTTCTCGAGACCCGAGACGTGGCCGATCGACTTGTCGGAGCGCAGGAACTGCTCGTAGCTCTCGCGCTGGACTTCGATCAGGTTCGGCATCTGCACGACTTCGTGGATGTTGCCGAAAACCTTGCGGATACGGCGCTTTGCAGTGCCGTGTTCGATCGCCTTGGATGCCATAGGTTTATTTTGCCTCGTCAGCCGAAAATTCGTGCTCGGGAACCCCCGAGCGGGACGCACGTTCACGCAAAAAGGCCGCGCGCATCAGGTGCGGCGGCTTTCAGCGTATGAAACCTCGGTATCCAATACGATCGACACGCTGCGCGACGGCATGTCATTTCCCGGATGCTGTGGTGAGATGCGGATATAGGCGTGGCACGGCGTTATGTCAAAGGGGCCCGCGTCAAACGGTCGTTTCAACACGGCCGCACTGCCGGAAATACTATAGATACCAGGTGCTGGCCGACGCTATCTGCATCCCTGACACGATGTAACGCGTATTTCCAGTATCACCGGGTGGCCCTCGCAAGGAGTAGGCGGCGTCATGAACGACAGGATCGCAGTGCGGACAGTATCCGACCAGGATCGCGCGAACTGGACACGGCTGATCGACGATCACGAGAAGATCGCGGGGCAGTGCGCCGACCTCGTCCTGCTCGCGCGGCAGCCGAGCACCCAGAGCGCGCTCGCCTCGCGCAAGTTGATCGAACTGGCAGTGACCGTCGCCGACCACCTCGGCGTCGAGGACGAGGTCATCGATCGCACCGTCGTGGCGATGGAGGCGCATTGCTCGGCCGATACCATCGCGATGATGGAAGAGGACCTCGACATCCTCCGCTCGGACTGGAAGGCGTTCATCGGCCGCTGGCTGCCGACGATCTCGCCGAAGGACTGGGCCGCGTTCGGCGTGCAGGCGGAGTCGATGCTCGATCGCTTGTCGCATCAGGTGAAGCTGGAGACTGAGTTGCTGTACGATCATGCGCTGCGTGATGGCGTCGTGCGCCCGGGTGGGCTGGTGCTGCACTGATTGGTGGCGATGAATTGGATCGATCCTCCCCCCGCCAGGGGGAGGTGGCTGGCACTCGCCAGACGGAGGGAGGAGGTAAGAGCAACGATTGTTGCGTGTTCCTCCCCCCTCCGTCACCTTCGGTGCCACCTCCCCCTGGCGGAGGAGGACCGGAAGAGCGCTAGCGCCGCTTCTTCTTTGAAGGCACGACCACCACCGGCGCCACCGGCACTGGCGGTTGCACCGTAACTTTCACCACCAACGGCAACACCCCCGGATCCGCCGGATACTCCCGCCGAGCCCGCGCAAACACGAACCGGGCCTTCGCCGCCCCCGGCGCACTCTCGCTCGCGCCGACCCAGCGCCAGTGCCACGGCTCCCACTTCACATGCTGCTTGTTCCCACCGGGAAAGCTCTGCTCGAACCCGAACCGCGGGGCGTTCAGCCGCAGCCAGCGCGCAGCAGGCGTAGCCGCCATGCATGCCTCCGCATCGGGACACCCGTTCGCCGGTCGCACGGCGAAATCCAGCGCATAGCCGGTGGAGTGCTCGCTATACCCCGGCGGGGCGACCGAGATCGCGCGGTCCGCCGGGCTGCTCGTTTCGCCGCGACAGAAGACGCTGCGCTGGCGCGCGATCGAGCGCTGGCACGACAGCGCACGAAGCTGACCCATCACCGAAGGATCGCCCTGCGCCGCCGCGAACAGCCGCAACAGGTCGGGCAATATGTCGGCGCGTACCACGCAAGGATTGCCGACCGAATACGCCGACGGCAGCGTCACCAGCTCGGTCTCGGGCGCATCGCCATACGGCAGATGCCCGAACGCACGGCCGTCGGGTGCGATCGCCGCGCTCTGTCCCTCGCACAATTGTGCTTCCGCGATCGTGGGGGGCGAAGAGGAGCGCGAGGGCCAGCGTGCGGTGCAACATCGACGCGGGCTCTGGCACGCAGGCGCTAATGATGGCAAGGGCGGCGCCATGCATGGTGAACGCGTACTCTTCCTCGACGGCGAGGCCCTGGTGATCGACAAGCCCGCAGGGCTGCCGGTCGATCCGCCCCGCGATGGCTCGCTGAGCCTCGAAAATCATCTGGAAAGCCTGAAGTTCGGCTTCCAGCGGTGGCCAAAGGCGGTGCACCGGCTCGATCGCGACACAAGCGGCTGCCTGCTCCTGTCGCGTAACCCCAAGGCACATGCCCGGTTGCAGCAGGCGTTCGAGCAGGGTCTCGTCTCAAAGCGCTACGTCGCGCTGCTCGACGGCGTGGTCGAGGGGACGTCCGGCCTGATCGAGATGGCGCTCGGCAAGGTCAGCACGGCCGAGACCGGCTGGCGGATGGTCGAGGATCCTGAGGGCAAGAAGTCGCGTACCAACTGGCGCGTGCTGGAGATCAGGGACGGCCGCTCGCTGGTCGAGTTCCTGCCCGAGACCGGCCGCACGCACCAGATTCGCGTCCACGCCGCGAGCGGCCTCGGCGCACCGGTGGTCGGCGATGGCGTCTACGGCAAGGCGGACGGGCTCGGCATGATGCTCCACGCGCAACGCCTGATCGTGCCGCGCCCAGGCAAGCCCGACGTGCTCGCCGAAGCGCCGTTGCCCGAGCGGTTCGCCAAGGCTGGTTTTGCCGACGAGGCGACTCTGGTTGCCAATGCCGCACCGGTTGCCGAAGTTACGACGCTCGACTCTACCGACGACTGAGCGGGCTGAGGGCAGGGGGCTGATGGTCGCGATCCCGATCACCCGATCGATCTCGATCGACGACAGCGAACTGATCGAGAGTACCACGCGCTCGGGTGGTCCGGGCGGTCAGCACGTCAACACCACCGACAGCGCGGTGATCCTGCGGTTCGACGTCGGCCTTTCGCCCGGCCTGCCGCTGGCGGTGAAGAACCGCATCGCGGTGCTGGCCGGTTCGCGCCTCACGCGCGACGGCGTTCTGGTGCTGCGCAGCGAAGGCTCGCGGTCGCAACTGCTCAACCGCCAGGAAGTCCGCGAGCGGCTGGTGGCGCTGATCAAGGAAGCGACGATCGTCCCCAAGGCACGCCGCGCGACCAAGCCATCCAAGGCGGCCAAGGCGCGGCGGGTCGATACGAAGAAGGTGCGCAGCGGGGTCAAGGCGGGGCGCGGCAAGGTCCGCGACGACTGAGCGATTCATGATCAAGTGCCATCCCTCCGCCCCGTCACCTCAGCGAAAGCTGGGGTATCCTTGAGGAACGGACAGCGGCCGCCAACATGGAGACCCCCAGCTTTCGCTGGGGTGACGGATTTTGGAGCGTGCTAGTTCCATCAAGAAGCCGACCAAGGAAGACACCATGTACCAGTTCGATATCTCCGCCGGCACCAAGGCCGATCTCTACCGCGACCTGCTCGCCGCACTCGACGCGCTGACCGCGGACGAGACCGATCCGATCGCCAACATGGCCAACGCCGCTGCGCTCGTGTGGGAATATCTCCCCGACCTCAACTGGGCCGGGTTCTACCGTTTAGTCGAAGGCGAACTCGTGCTCGGCCCGTTCCAGGGCAAGGTCGCCTGCATCCGCATCCCGGTCGGCAAGGGCGTCTGCGGGGCCGCCGCCGCGACGCTGAAGACGCAACTGGTCGAGGACGTCCACGCCTTCCCCGGCCACATCGCGTGCGATGCCGCCAGCCGGTCCGAACTGGTGGTGCCGGTGACGAAGGACGGCATCCTGATCGCAGTGCTCGACCTCGACAGCCCCGAACCCGCGCGGTTCGATGCCGAGGACGCGGCGGGGTGCGAGGCGTTGGCGGCATTGCTCGCCGATCGGCTGATCTAAGACCGGTCCGACGCGCCCCGTTTCGGGACAGCACGCCTTCTGGCGACTCCGCCGCGCACTTGGTAAGCAACGCGTTAAGATATCCGGCGTTTGCGCTGGATCGGGTGGCAAACCAGGGAGACGGACATGCGGAGGCTTTTGATCGCGAGCGCGGGGCTGGTGTTGGCAGGCGGTGTCGCGGACGCGCAACGTCCCGGCGCAAGCTATCCCGCGCCTGGGACCGCCCCCCGGCGCTGGGATGCAGGCGCCGATGGCCCGTCCCGGCCGTCCCGGGCCGATTGCCGCGCAGACGCCTGTCGTGCAGGCGCCGACCCGACCGGTCGTTGCGCCGCGGTCTGCACGCTGGGGCAGCAAGATCGGCGGGCGCTGGTGGGCAGGTGCCAACGCCCCCGGTGGCTGGGCCGGCTATCGCCGTCCGCATCGCGGCTGGGCCGTACCCGCCTATTGGAACGCACCGCGCTTCTACGTCGGCGACTGGTCGAATTACGGTCTCGCGCAGCCGCCGCAGGGCTATAATTGGACGCGCTACTACGACGACGCCGTGCTGATCGACGCGCGCGGGTCGGTCTACGATACGACAAGCCACATCGACTGGGATCGTGCCGGCGGTGGCGGCTATGTCGCAGCCGATCCACGCGCCTATGCGCGCAACGACAATGTCTATGCGAGTCCGAGCGACCGCGGCTACGTCCAGCCCTACGCAGATCGTCCGGCGCCGCGCCGTGACACGGGTCTGGGTGGCGCCGTGATTGGCGCGGTCGCGGGCGGCGCCGCCGGCAACGTCATCGGTGGTCGTGGCAATCGACTCGGCGGGACGTTGATCGGTGCAGGAGTCGGTGCTGCGACCGGCTATGCGATCGACAAGGCCGAGGATCGCGGTCGCCGAGCACCGCCGCCACCGGTTCGGGGTTATGGCGCCGGCTATGCATCGCCGCCGGCCTATGCAGCGGGTGCGGACGATTATGCCCCCGATTATGCCCCGGACTATGCCGCGCCGTCCTATGCGGCCGACTACCCGCCGCCACGGCCGTCCTATGATGCCGGATACCCGCAATCCGGTCGTTATACCGTGGCACCGGGCGGCACTTGGACATCGCCCGACGGCGTTACGACGGTGACGACGACCAGTGGCCAGGCGTATCCTGCCGGTTCGACCACCGTGATCGTGCAATCCGTGCCGGTGACCACGACGACCACCACGACCGAATATTACGACACCGTGTCCCGTCCGCGCAGGACGGTGCGTCGGCGGCGCTGACCTGCGGCTTGGAAGCCCTCAGCCGAGCATGCCTGCATAGGTTTGCGGCGGCTGGGGCAGCATGACGCGTGCAGCAGTGCCACTGACGACGACGAGAGCGAGCGCGCTGGCGCCGACCGCAAGGATCTTTCGCGGCGGCGCGCGATCGGCGAGCAGCACGACCGCCACTGCGGTCGAGATCATCGGCCACAGGTGATAGCGCAGGTCCGACGCGATGCTCAGGACCGCGAAGCTCGCCTCGAGCGCCAGCGCGGACACGAGCAGCGCAGTGGCAAGATCGCGGACCGGATCGCGCGGACGCGACAGGCTCACAGCAAGCGCGGTGATCGCGACGACGATCCAGGCGATCGGCCAGCCGAGCGGCGTCTCGACGACGGCCGCAGTCAGCGCCTCCCACGCGCGCGCCGGCGCCGGGATTGGCGAGCCCGAGCGTATTCGGCTCGGACGCGGCAGGCGGTGCTGCGCTCGGCCAGTGGAACGGGACCAGCCACCGGTCGGTCGAGTTCAGGTGCGCGAGACGGTGTCCGGCATAGGCGATCGGATGATGCAGCTCCGCCGACGCCAGCGTGACGTACAGCGTCGCGGTCGGCAACGCGCGCAGCCGCGCCATCGTCGTCCCGCAATGCGCTTCGTCGCCGAGCGGATCCCAAAAGAACGGTTTCGCGCAACCGCGGGCGATAACGGTCGCAGCCTCTGACTGCGTGAGGCCGGTGGTGTAGCTGAGTCGGGACACGCGCGGCTATGCCAGCGAGGTCGTAGAGCGCCTGGGTCGCCTCGACGCCGCTGGGTTGCGCGCGGAGCAGGCGGTGGTTCACGACAGGCGCGACGCCGAGCACGAGCACCACCGCGATAAGGGCGGTTGCAAGCTTTGCTACAGGGTGAGTTGGGCGCGGGACGAGCGTGACGAGCAGGGGGACGACGATGAAGACGGCGTTCGCGCGGATCAGCACGGCGTAGGCGAACAGCAGCGCGACCGGCACCAACATCACGCCGGGCAGCGGACGGCGCGAAAGCCGCCACCAGCCGATAATCCCGACTGCCGCGAGCAGCGCACCGGCGAGTTGCGCGTCCTTCAGAACGACGCCCTGCCAGCCGAGGAAAGGCGGCAGCAGGCCGATCGCGAGGATGGCGATGGCGCTACGCGAACGCCTGACCCGGCCTAACGCGGCCGCGATCATGCCAAGGCCCAGCCAGTAGGTGCCGAGTTGCAGGGCCAGCATCGGCGTCGCACCGGGGCCGAATGCCGTGAGCAGCGCCCAGACGCGCGCCATCGCCGGCGGGTGCCAGTCGTCGTACACGTCCGACAGGACCTGCCGGTATTGCGCGACGGTGTCGTACATCGCCGTGCCCGGCCAGAACAGCGCGAGCGATGCGATGCACAGCGCGGCTGCGGCTATGGCGATGTAGCGCTGTTGGGTTCGAGCGGCAGGTTCGATCGACATTCGCGGGTCCTGCACGTTGAGGTCTTAGCCGCGAGATCCTTCCAGCCGGACCTGATGGCTGGCGCGACCTTTCGGTGCGTCATGCGCGGCGGTCAAGAGAGATAGGGCCGAAACGGGATGGTTTGCCCGGATCGGTCGGTCGGCCGGATATCGCTGGTACAGGGCCGCTAGCATCCCTGCCATCACACGTCGTCATCCTGACGAAAGTCAGAATCCAGAGTTACAACGGGCTGCGGGCGGTATCCTGGATCCTAACTTTCGTCAGGATGACGGAAAAGCGCGGCGTACCAACCTCAAATCCTCCCCCGCCAGGGGGAGGTGGCGCCGAAGGCGGCGGAGGGGGAGGGCACGGAACAGCTGTGTCTCTTACCTCCCCCTCCGTCAGGCTAACGCCTGCCGCCTCCCCCTGGCGGGGGAGGATCGCAAGGTCAGTAGTGGATTGCCCGGCCGTACGCCGCCAGCACGCTCTCGTGCATCATCTCGGACAGCGTCGGATGCGCGAACACCGTCTCCATCAGTTCAGCCTCGGTCGTCTCGAGCTGGCGCGCGACCACATAGCCCTGGATCAGCTCGGTCACTTCCGCGCCGACCATGTGCGCGCCGAGCAGTTCGCCGGTCTTCGCGTCGAACACCGTCTTCACGAAGCCCTCCGCCTCGCCCAGCGCGATCGCCTTGCCGTTGCCGATGAAGGGGAATTTGCCGACTTTAAGCTCGTAACCGGCTTCCTTCGCCTTCGCCTCGGTCATACCGACCGATGCGACCTGCGGGCGCGAATAGGTGCAGCCGGGGATGTTGGCCTTGTCCATCTGGTGCGGTGAACCGCCGGCGATCTTCTCGACCGCGATGATGCCCTCATGGCTGGCTTTGTGCGCGAGCCACGGCGCGCCGGTGACGTCGCCGATCGCCCAGATGCCCTCGACGTTGGTGCGGCCATAGCCGTCGGTCTTGATGTGGCCGCGGTCGGTCTCGACGCCCAAAGCCTCGAGCCCGATATTCTCGGTGTTGGGGACGATCCCGATCGCGATGATCGCGTGGCTGAAGGTCTCTTCCGAAACCTTGCCGTCCTTCGCCTTGATCTTGGCCGTGACGCCGTTCGCCGAGGGCGCGAGACCTTCGAGACCGGTCTGGGTCAGCAGCTTGATGCCCTGCTTGGTCAGCGCCTTGTCCATGAACGCGGAGACTTCCTCGTCCTCGACGGGGAGGATCCGCGGGAGCATCTCCACGATCGTCACGTCGGCGCCCATGTCGTTGTAGAAGCTGGCGAACTCGACGCCGATCGCGCCCGAGCCGATGACCAGCAGCTTGGTCGGCATCTCGGTCGGCACCATCGCGTGGCGATAGGTCCAGATCCGCTCGCCGTCGGCCTTGGCGAACGGCAGGTCGCGGGCGCGGGCGCCGGTTGCGACGATGATGTTCTTAGCTTCGAGCTCGACGGTCTTGTCGCCCTGCTTGACGCTAAGCTTGCCTTTGGCGGTAACGGTGCCGACGCCTTCGACGACGGTCACCTTGTTCTTCTTCATCAGGCCCTTGACGCCCGCGTTCAGCTGGCCTGCAACCTTGCGCGAGCGGTCGACGATCTTGGCGAGGTCGAAGCCGACATTGTCCGCCTTGAGGCCGTAGCTCTCGGCGTTCTGCATGTAGTGGTAAATTTCCGAGGTACCAGCAGCAGCGCCTTGGTCGGGATGCAGCCCCAGTTGAGGCAGATGCCGCCCAAGCGCTCACGCTCGACGATCGCGACCTTTAGGCCGAGTTGCGACGCGCGGATCGCGGCGACGTAGCCGCCGGGGCCCGGAGCCGAGGATGACGAGATCATAGGTATCAGCCACGGAAAATCCTTTGGATCAGTTGGTTTCGGGCGGCACGGGCCGCGGTTTGCGATCGTCGCCGACCGCCACGAAGATAAAGCGCGCCTGGGTCACCTTGCAGCTGTCGTTGCTGTGGCGCGCGCGGCGCCAGGCCTCGACCTCGATCGTCATCGAGGTTCGGCCGACCGCGATCAGGTGCGCGTACACGGAGACTTCGTCACCGACGACCACCGGCATGTGGAACTTCATCGCGTCCGCCGCAATCGTGACGGCACGACCGCCGCTCCGCCGCGATGCGACAGAGCCGGCAGCCAAATCCATCTGGCCCATCAGCCAGCCGCCGAAGATGTCGCCATACGGGTTGGCGTCGGCGGGCATCGCCGTGACGCGGATCGTCGGCGCTTTGTTGGGGGGCAGGTCGGTCACGCTTCACTCCTGCGGGTCGTTCGGTCGAGACGCCGGGCGCGGCGCAGTGGCCCCACGCCCATCAGCACGGTCGCGACCATCGCCGCCGCCCCGCACGACCAGATCACGTCCTGTCCAAGCGGATAGGACCATGCCGCCGCCCAGGTCATCGCCACCGCCGCCACGAGCCCGCCGAGGATGTGCAGGATCTCGATGGTGGTGCCCGAAAGCGACCTGAACGATGACACCAGACCCATCTCAGGCGAGCATGCCCAGCGGGTTCTCGACGAGGTGCTTGAACGCCTTCATGAACTGAGCGCCGTCCGCACCATCGATCGCGCGGTGATCGAAGCTGCCGGTGGCCGACATGACGGTCGCGACCGCCAGTTCGTCACCGATCACGACCGGGCGCTTCTCGCCCGCGCCGACCGCCAGGATCATCGCCTGCGGCGGGTTGATGACCGCATCGAACTGCGTGATGCCGAACATGCCCATGTTGCTGATCGAGGCAGTACCGCCCTGATATTCCTCGGGCTTCAGCTTGCCGTCACGCGCACGGCCGGCAAGATCCTTCATCTGCGTCGAGATCGACGACAGCGATGCGGTGTCCGCACCGACGATGATCGGCGTGATCAGACCTGACGGCGTGCTCACCGCCACCGAGATGTCGGCGCGCTGGAAGGTGATCAGCTGGTCGGGCGTGAACATCACGTTGCAGCTCGGCACCTGCATGAGCGCGACGGCCTGCGCCTTGATCAGCAGATCGTTGACCGACAGCTTCACGCCGCGCGATTCGAGGCTCTTGTTCAGTTCGCCGCGCAGCTTGAGCAGCGCGTCGAGGCGGATGTTCACGGTGAGGTAGATGTGCGGAACGGTCTGCTTCGACTCGGTCAGGCGACGGGCGATCGTCTTCCGGACGTTGCTGAGCTTGGTAGCCTCGTGGGGAATGTCCGGCACGGTCGCAGGCTTTGCGGCAGGGGCGGGAGTAGCGGCAGCTGCCGGCACAGCAGCGTCGGTCTTCGCAGCAGTAGGGGCGGCACCCGGCTTCGCGCTCTCGACGTCGGCCTTGACGATGCGACCCTTGGGGCCGGAACCCGACACGGCGCCGATATCGATACCCTTGTCGGCGGCAAGACGGCGCGCGAGCGGGCTCGCCTTCACGCGGTCACCACTGGCGCTGGGCTTGGCGGCACCGGCATCATCGGGACGGCCATGATCTTCGGCCGACGATTCGGTCCGCTCGACCGGCTTGGCCTCGGTCCCGGTCTTGTTCGGGTCCGTCGGATCGGGCTTCGCTTCCGATTCCTTCGCGGCCGGCTCGGGCGTCTCGCTCTTGGTAGGCTCGGATGAAACCGAAGACGCGTCCTCGCCCTCTTCCGCGATGATCGCAATAACGGTGCCGACCTTCACGTTGTCGGTACCCTCTGCGACGAGGATCTTGACCACGGTGCCTTCGTCGACCGCTTCGAATTCCATCGTCGCCTTGTCGGTCTCGATCTCGGCCATCAGGTCGCCGGATTTCACGACGTCGCCCTCCTTGATCAACCATTTGGCGAGGGTACCCTCCTCCATGGTCGGGGACAGCGCAGGCATCTTGATCTCGATCGACATGGATTTCCCCAGGGCGTGACGTAACGGCATGCCTACTCGCGCCCTCGTCCGCTCGGGTCAACCCCGACGCACTTGCGTATCGACCCGCCGCGGCCCAATTACCGGCGATAACGGGGGGCGAAAATGCGCATTTATCTGGTGGTTATCGACGACAGTCCGGAAGCTGGGATCGCGTTGCGTTTCGCGGCCCGGCGTGCGGTGAAGACCGGCGGCGGGGTCGAAATCCTCACGGTGATCCCACCGCAGGAGTTCATCGCGTTCGGCGGCGTCCAGGCGACGATCGAGGAAGAAGCGCGCCTGCATGCCGAGGGGCTGGTTGCTGGTGCCGCCGGGACATTGCTCGAAGAGTCCGGGTTGCGTCCGTCGATCACGGTGCGCGAGGGGAGAAAGCGCGAAGATCATCCGCGAGATGATTGCCGCAAATCCCGATATCGCGGCGCTGGTTCTCGGCGCCGCGGCGACTGGTGCTCCAGGCAAACTCATCGCGCATTTTGCGGGGACTGATGCGGGTTCGCTGCCGGTGCCGGTCATGATCATTCCCGGATCGCTTACGCGCGAGGCAATCGACCGGCTCAGTTGAGTGAGGCGGACTTCAACTGACAGCCATTGCCGAATGCGTGGCCAGCAGGCGCTCTACGCTGTTGATGCCAGTCTGCGTGAGCTGCAACGCATCGAGATTGCTGTCTGGCGGTTCAATTAGGGACTTCGCCTGGAGCACGCGAATCCAGCGACCGAGCGTCGACCGTGACAGGCGTAGCTGGTCGGCAACCATGTCGACGCTTGCGATTCGGCTCTCGGCTTCTGCGACGTATACGATCAGCAGCGTCGTCCACGCATGATCGGCGAAAAGATCGGACCCGAGTACCGCGTCGCGCGCACGGATAATTCCCAGCAAGTCCTTGGCCCGGCGCCAAAGATGATGCGGCATGGCATCGCCACTGATTGTGTCGGCGAGCGTAGGAGCGGTGCACAGGGTGCCGATTAGTCTGCCGGGCTTGCCGTTGCCCAGTCGCGAAACCTGGACTTCCATCGTGATGATATCGCCTTCGCCGCCGATGTAACGTTTCCGGATTCGGGCTGAATTGCCATTGGGTTGCAATGCCGCAACGTGGCTCAGGTTACGCGCGACGTCGTCGGGGTGCGTTATCGATAGGTAGGAAAGGCCCACAAGCTGTTTCTGCGTGCGTTGCAGCACCGCCGCGACCGGTTCGTCTATCGCGAGGATAACGCCGTCGCCGTCTGAAACAGAATGGCCAATGATCATCTTAGGTCCTCGCGCTCTTGATCATATAATAGCGGTTGGCTTAAAAAGTCTCAAACATTTGATCGGTCCATTTTGCATAACATCTTGTCGGCACACAAAATTGCCCGCCGGGAACGATTGTGACGCTACCCTCTTGAGCGTGGCGCGAGATCAGGCCACGATCCGCTCATGCCTATTTTTGCCGTCCCGCTGCTACTTGCCGCCGCCGCCCCTTACCCTGCTCCGTCCGCGGTTCGCCTGAAGGCGGACGTGACCACGATGGTCGCCTTCGGTACGCGACACACCGCGTCGACCACCACCGACCCGAAACGCGGTATTGGTGCCGCCCGGAACTGGGCCGCTAGCCGCTTCCAGGAAATCGCCGCGACATGTGGCGGCTGCATCACCGTCGATCGCATCTCGCGCCGCTTCACCGGACCACGCGCACCGACCGGCGTGGTAGTCGAGGACGTGCTCGGGATTCAAATAGGACGTGATCCCAATCGCGTCGTGATCGTCGGCGCGCATATCGACAGCCGTGTCACCGACGTGATGAACGTGACGTCGGATGCGCCCGGCGCGAACGACAATGCCTCGGGCGTCGCTTTGGTGCTGGAGGCGGCGCGACTGCTGTCGCAACGCCAGTTCGACGCGACGATCGTCTACGCGGTGTTCTCGGGCGAGGAGCAGGGCTTGTGGGGCGCCGAACTGCTCGCCGATACCGCCAAGGCGCGCGGCTGGCAGGTGTCGGCGATGCTCAACAACGACATCGTCGGCAACACGGTCGGGCAGGGCGGCGTACGCGTCGCCGACAAGGTCCGGGTGTTTTCGGAAGGCATTCGTGCATCCGAGGATCTGGTCGCCCAGCAGGGCCGCCGGGCCGAGGGCGGCGAGGATGACGGCCCCAGCCGCGCGCTGGCCAAGGCGATCGACGGTATCGCGCGCGACATTCCCGGCGGCCTCGACGTGATGATCGATCGCCGGCCAGATCGGTTCGGGCGTGGCGGCGATCACGAGCCTTTCCTTAAGCTCGGCTACCCCGCGGTGCGGTTCTCGGTCGCGGCCGAGAATTGGGATCGTCAGCATCAGGACCTGCGCACCGAAAAGGGAGTGGTCTACGGCGACACGATCGAGGGCATGGACTTTCCGTATCTGGCGAAAGTGACCGCGATCAACGTCGCGACGCTGTCACGGATCGCCAGCGCCCCCCGCGGCACCCGAAGACGTGTCGATCGCCGGGGCATTGTCCCGCGATACGACGGTGAAGTGGACTGCGGTGCCAGGCGCTGCCGGCTACCGCGTGCGGTGGCGTCGCAACGATGCGCAGAGCTGGACGGAAACTCGCGACGTTACCGGGACTGGGACTATCCTGACGCAGGTGCCGGTGGACGACAATTTCGTCGGCGTGTCCGCTTTGTCGGCGACGGGCGCGGAAAGCCTCGTCAGCTTCGCCGGACGCGACCGCCGACCGACCCGGTAACCGTCCATCGACGCGCGCATCGGTTGCCTAGGCGGCGGCCGATGCTTTCCAGCGACCATTCGCAAGCGCGCGCACTTGTTCGACGGGCATCGGGCGGCCGAAATAAAAGCCCTGGACGTTGGTGCAACCGAACGCTTGCGCCATGCGGTGCTCAGCTTCGGTTTCGACGCCCTCCGCCGTCGTGTCGATGTCGAGGCTCCGGGCGAGCGCAATCACCGCGTGGACGATCGCAACCGCTTCGCGCGTCCCGGCGGCGGCGTCGCGGACGAAGCTCCGGTCGATCTTGATAGACGAGAACCGCGTACGGCTGAGATACCCCAGCGACGAATGGCCGACGCCGAAATCGTCGAGACTAAGCCGCACGCCCATGTCGAGCAGCCGCTCCAGGACCTTAGTCGCGCCAAGCGCCTCGGTCAGGAATACGCTCTCGGTGACCTCAAGTTCGAGGCGATCCGCGGCCAGGCCGGTGTTCGCCAGCGCGGAGGTGACCGTCGTCACGAAATTGGGGTTCTGGAGCTGGTCGGCAGAGACGTTGACTGCGACACGGATGTCGGACGGCCATTTCGCGGCCTCCTCGCACGCCGTGCGAAGCGCCCACGCCCCAATCGGCGCGATCAGGCGCGCGTCCTCGGCCAGCGGGATGAACTTTTCGGGCGCGATGATACCGAAGCGTGGACTGGTCCAGCGCAGCAGCGCTTCGAACGCGACCAGCGTCTCGCCGCGAGCATCGACGACCGGCTGGTAGTCGAGGTGCATTTCGCCATTCTCGAGCGCGGTGCGAAGCGCCATTTCGAGGACACGCCGCTCCTCCGCCTTCACGTGCAGTTCCGGCTCGTAGGTGCGATACACCCCGCGGCCGGCGTCCTTGGCACGGTAGAGGGCGAGATCGGCGGAGCGGACGAGCATTTCCGCGGTGCGTCCGTCGCGCGGGCCGATCGCGATGCCGACGCTGGCGCCGATGTACAGCGTGTGGGCGTCGATCTCATAGGGTCGCGACAGCGTCTCGATGATCCGTCGCGCAAGGTCGTCGATCGCACCCGCATCGCTCGCGCCCCGCACGATGACCGCGAACTCGTCGCCGCCAAGCCGCCCGCACAGGCTGCCGTCCCCCATCAAGCCCTCGAGCCGTTCGGACACGCTGCCGAGCAGGCGATCGCCGATCGGATGGCCGAGCGTATCGTTGACCGCCTTGAACCGATCGAGATCGAGCATCATGAACGCGTAGCGGCCACCCCAGCTGTCGGCCTCGGCCATCGTCCTGACGAGCGTCTCGTTGATCATCAGCCGGTTGGGCAGCCCGGTCAGCACATCGAACCGCGCCATCCGGTTGATCCGGTCTTCCGAAGCGCGCAGTTCGGTGATGTCAGACGTGACGCCGCGAAATCCGTAGAATTCGCCATCGTCTCCGAACCGGGGGAGGCGGCTATTTCCCACCATCGCAGGTCACCGTTGATCGTCACGGGCAGGCGGACGTCGCGAAAGCTGTCGCGACGGCGCAATTTCTCGGCAAGCGTCCGGAGTTCGGAGGCGAACTCCCCACTGTCCCAGCTCGGGCCGGCCAGCAATTGCAGCAACGGCATCCCGTCGATCTCACCAGGATCGAGCCCGCACGCGACCGCGAATCGCGACGACGCGCGAACGATTCGCCGCATCGCGTCGGTCTCCCACAGCCAGTCCGCGCCGGTATCCTCGAACTCGCGGAGGAGCAGGCTCACGGTCTCGTCGCGTTCGTTCAGCGCGATCTCGTTGGCGCGGATCAGGACGAGGGCGCGGGCACGGCTGACGCATCCCGCCATCAGTACCAGCGTGAAGGCCAAGATTCCGATCGCTGCCGATGTCGTCCCGGCGATCAGCAGCTGGATGACCATCGACGCGCCGAGATATCCAACGAAGATCAGCGTCGCGAGCGTCAGCGGCGCCATCGCGAATGCCGCGGCCGTCATCAACAGGGTGAGCGTAATGCCAAGCCCGGCGGTCGTGCCCGAGGGAGCATGCGTACAGAACAGGATCGGTACGCACGACCAGCCGAGGCCAAGCGCCAGACCCTCCCACCCGGTCTTGCGTAGGTCGTGGACGCTCGCCTGGCTTTCACCAGTGTGCGGGACTGCGAGACGCCGGAACGCGACAGCGACGGCGATCGCGACGAGCAACGCGGACCAGGTCGTGACCTGCCACGCAGGGACGGTCGCGCTGACCAGGAACCCGGTCGCCAGTACAGCGGCCAGATTGGTCGAGAGCAGCACCAGTGCCATCTTGCGCCCAGCGAACAACTGCGCGGCACGGATGCGGCTCCATTCGACATGGTCCGCCCCGCCACCGCGGAGACCCATCAATCTGAAGAGATCGACGGTCACGCGGCGTGACGGAGAAGGCGGTGCAGGGCTCACGGCGTCGGTCATAGGTCCGCTTGGTTATCAGATCGTTCTTATCGACCAGCGTGACTGTAATTTAGTTCGATCTGGATCAATCCACGCAGTCGTGGACGTCCTTGCATAGTTTCATTCGCGTGTCAGCGGTGGCGGCGTGACCCGCCGCCTGTCTCAGGCAGGGCGGTCTCAGGCTGCGATGTCGTACGGCTTTATATCGCCGCTCAGGTACAGGTTGCGCGCCTTCGCGCGGCTGAGCTTACCCGACGAGGTGCGCGGCAGGGTGCGTGGCGGGATCAGTTCGATCAGGCAGTTCATGCCCGTCACCGACCGCACGCGTTCGCGGATTTCGTCGCGCAGGCGCAGGCGTTCGGCTTCGTCGGAGCTGCGGCACTGGACCAATACGGCGGGGGGTTTCCTCGCCGCCGGGCGTGGTGATCGCGAACGCGGCGATGTCGCCGGCCTTGAAGCCGGGGAGCTGTTCCACCGCCCATTCGATGTCCTGCGGCCAGTGGTTCTTGCCGTTGACGATGATCATGTCCTTGGCGCGGCCGACGATGTAGATGTAGCCGTCCGACATATAGCCCATGTCGCCGGTATCGAGCCAACCGTCGGCCATGCACGCGTCGGTCGCCGCGTCGTCGCGGAAATAGCCGACCATCACCGACTTGCCGCTACACCAGACCTTGCCGATCGCGCGATCGGGGAGCGGCGTGCCGTCCTCTTCGCGGATCTCGATTCGCATGTCGCGGACCGGCTCGCCGCAATTGACGATCGCCCGGTAGCGCTGAGGGACGGTCCCCACCGCGCGAGCCACCCGAAAGCTGCGTTTCCTCGACCAGTTCGACGCGGATGCCTTCGCCCGGCGGCATCAGCGAAACCGCGAGCGTCGCCTCGGCGAGACCATAGCTCGGCAGGAACGCGCTGGCCTTGAAGCCGGCATCGGCGAACGCGTCGACGAACGACTGCATCACGTCGGGACGGATCATGTCGGCGCCATTCCCCGCGACGCGCCAACGCGACAGGTCGAACCGATCGCTCGCCTTGGTCTGCGACGACATGCGGCGCGCGCAGATATCGTAGCCGAAGGTCGGCGAATAGCTGAGCGTCGTGCCTTCGTTGCGGCTGATGAGATCGAGCCACGCGAGCGGACGGCGCGCGAAATCCTCGGTCTTGAGGTAGTCGGTGGAGACTTGGTTTGCGATCGGCGACAGGAAGCAGCCGACCAGACCCATGTCGTGATACCAGGGCAGCCACGAGACGCAGCGATCGGTGTCGCAGACTTCCATGCCGTGGCTATGCGCGGCGAGGTTGTTGAGTAGCGCGGCGTGGGTGATGACGACGCCGTGCGGGAAGCGCGTCGAGCCGCTCGAATATTGCAGGTACGCGATGTCGTCCGGCTTTGCCTCGGGCAGCGTTGCGACGGGTGCCTCGCGCGTCCCGAACTCGGACCAGTCGATCCCGACGGTGCCAGATAGGCGCGCGGCTTCGCCGGCCATCTGCGCAAGTTCGGGTGGGAAGATCAGCATCTTCGGGTCGCAGCTCGCAAGCTGGACGCGGAGCTGTTCGATGTACGAGTCGCGGCCGCCGAACGAGGTTGGCAGCGGCAACGGCACGGGCCACGCACCGGCATAGACGACGCCGAAGAACAAGGCGGCGAACTCAGGGCCGGTCTCCGCGACTAGGGCGATGCGGTCTGCAGGAGCGACACCGGCGGCGATCAGGCGATCCGCCATCGCACGGGCGTCGGTACGGAGTTGCGAATAGGGGGTAGGGCTGCGACAAGGTGCCGCGCGCGTCGTGGAAATTAAGCCCGCGGTTACCGCTAGCGGCGTAATCGAGCGCTTCGCCCAAGGTGCCGAAATCTGCGAAGCGGCGCGGCAGGGCGTCTTGGGTCGGCGTCGCAACGATTGACGCTACGGTCATGCCGTCCTTGTTAGCCGTGTCGGTCGTCATCGCAGTTCCTTGGTTCGTCGCGGCGCTCGAACACACCACGCCTATCTTAAGTATAGCCGTTCAACTTCGGGTGCCAGTGTGGCACAATGATGGCGTGACCGATGATAGCCACAGCGAAAGCAACGCGTTTCCCCCGTCGCTGGATGCCGGCGACCAGGAAAACGGCGCGTTCGACGATAGCGGCGGCACGAAGCGGCGCGGCGGCAAGAGCTGGGGCAAAGGTGGCGGGAAGGGCGGCAGTAGGGAGCACGGCAAGGACCGGACGCGCGAGCGTCCTGCGCCGAAACCGCTCGATGCTGCGGCACTCGAACAGATGGCGTTGCGCTATGTCGAGCGGTTCGCGACTACGCGGGGCCGCCTGACCGATTACCTGATGCGGAAAATCCGCGAACGCGGCTGGGACGGAGGCACCGGCGCGGCGCTGGCCGAGCCTGGTGAACTGGCGCAACGGATGGCCGATCTCGGTTATGTCGACGACCGTGCCTTTGCCGAACAACGCGCTGCTGCGATGCAGCGACGCGGCCTCGGCGCTCGCCGAGTCGCCGGCGCGTTCCGCGAGGCCGGTATCGATGAAGGCGATGCGGAGTCGGTTGCGCCCGCAATCGCCGACCGCGCCGTCAGAATCGGCACTCGCCTTCGCACGACGCAAGCAGAATCGGCCCCTACGGCACCGGGGACGGCGACCGAAAACTCCACGAAAAACAGCTCGCGGCGATGCTGCGGGCGGGGCACCGGTTCGATCTCGCACGCAAAATTGTTGCTGCACCGCCGTCCGACAGCCCCGAATCGATGGATTTCGACTGAGGGTCGCAACGGATTCATTGCGACTGCGACGAACCGTGCTAGCAAGGCGTCCAGGGGTGTAACAATGCGTAACGACACGCAGCAGGTGCTGACATGCCGGTAGAGGTGGGGCCAGTGGAAGCGGGAACGACGACGCTTGATGGTGTTGGCGCGGCCGAAACGCGTGCGATCGGCGGCGTCATCAAATGGTTCGACGTCACGCGCGGGTTCGGCTTCGCGGTGGCGGACGACGAGACCGTCGGCGATATCCTCGTACACTTCTCCGTCCTGCAGGCGCACGGCCGCCGCAGCCTCCCCGAAGGTGCGCGCGTCGAGACGCTGTCGGTTCAACGCGGCCGCGGGTTCCAGGCGCGCGAGATCCTCTCGATCGATCTGACCAACGCGGTCGAGGAGCAGGTTCGGGCACCGATTTCGCCCGATCGGATCGATCCGATCGCGATGATCGACGCGGCGGGGCCATTCGAGGCAGCATCGGTGAAGTGGTTCAACCGGTTGAAGGGCTATGGCTTTCTGGTACGGGGTGCCGATGGCAGCGACATCTTCGTCCACATGGAAACGCTGCGCCGCGCCGGGATCGAGACGGTCGAACCCGACCAGCCGCTCCGCGCGCGCGTGGTCGAAGGGCGTAAGGGGCCGCTTGCCGTCGCGGTCGAAGAGGATCTCGGATGACATTCGTTGCGAAGGCCGTGTTGGCCGCGGTGCTGGCGCTGGGCGTCGGCGCCGGGGGTGTCGCGTACATGAATAGCCGCGCGGACTCGGACGTGGCCGCGGTCGCTACGCTGCCGCTGACGATCAAGAGCGCGAACGGGACGCACGCGTTCAAGGTCGAGAGCGCGAAGACGGAGGCCGAGCAGGCGCGCGGGCTGATGTTCCGCACCGACCTGAAGCCCGGTGGCGGCATGCTGTTCTGGCCGTATCCAGCCAAGGGTGGCGAGCCGGTGGTGGCGAACTTCTGGATGAAGAACACGCCGAGCTCACTGGATATCATCTACATCCGTGCGGACGGGACGATTGCGAGGATCGCCGAGAATGCGGTGCCGTTTTCCGAAGCGCCGATCCCGTCGGGCGAGCCGGTCGGCGCAGTGCTGGAACTGATGGGCGGCCGCGCTGCGGGAACTGAGGATTGCGGAGGGTGATCTGGTGACGTGGGACAAGGCGAGGTAGGCGCTCGGTTTGGCGTAAGCGTGGTAGTCGATTGTCGTTGGTCAGGTCGATCTCGCCTCGTCGACCGATACTCCGGTCGACCCAAAACTCCGGAACGACACCTCCCCGGCGTAGGCCGGGGTCCAGTTGGGGGACGTCGCTAACTGACGCTGCGCTCCGTTACTTTGACCTTTCCACCTGGGCCCCGGCCTTCGCCGGGGAGGTGTCGTTGCTGTATTGATCCTGCAAAAAGGTGGGGGGTTCGTTGCGGCTAGCTCTTCCAAACAACCAAGACTGTTTCCCCGCGAAGGCGGGGACCCAGACTGGGCTCCCGCCTTCGCGGGGAGAACAAGGAGAGCGGGGCAACGTCTAAACTGCGGACCTCCACGATCCTTCCCCTAGCGGGAAAGGATGAGGACCTTCCCCATCATCATGGTTGAAGCCCGCCCCCACTCGCGGTAAGCGCCAACCATGGGCTTTCTTGCATCGACTTTCACGTGGTGGAACGGCGCCACCCTCGGCACCAAATTCGGCTTGCGCAGCATGGCGAAGAAGGGCGAGGACGCGCTCGGCAACGTCTATTACGAAGGTGGCAAGGACACCGCCGGCAACCCGCGCCGTTGGGTCATCTACCAGGGCGCGACCGATGCGAGCCGGGTGCCGCCGGCGTGGTTCAGCTGGCTGCATCACCAGGTCGACGACGTGCCCGATCGCGCATTGCCGCCCATCCGCGCGTGGCAGAAGCCGGCCGTGCCGAACATGACCGGTACCGCACTCGCCTATCGGCCTGCCGGCGCGCTCGAAAAGGGTGGCCACCGTGCCGCCGCGACGGGCGATTACGAAGCCTGGACGCCCGAAGGGTGATCATGCGCTGGCTCGCCGCGGCCGTGTTGGTCGTGGCGTTGGCGGTGGGTGGCTGGTTCGGATACCGTGCGCTCACCACGCCCGCGACGAAGGTGGCTGCGGTCCAGCAGGACCTGCCGGGAGCTGACGAGCAGGGCAATTCCTCGATAGAGACGATCGATACCGGCGCCGCCGCGGTTGCGAATGGCGGCACCCCGATGGCACAGCGCGTTGCGGTGCTCGGGCTGCTCAACAAGCGTAACGGCGAAACCCGCGAAGTAACGCTCAAGCCCGGCCAGGCGACGCGCATGGGCGACGTCGTGCTGCGGTTGCGGGCGTGCGAACAGACCGCTCCGTGGGAGCAGGAGCAGCTGACCGGCGCGTTCGTACAGGTGCTGGTGCGCGGCGTAGACACGCATTGGCGGCGGACGTTCTCGGGCTGGCTGTACAAGGAACGCCCGGCGCTGAACGCGGTCCAGCATCCGGTCTACGACGTCTGGACCAAGAGCTGTGCGATGACCTTCCCGGAGACCGGCCCCGATACCGCGCCGCCTGCGGACGCCTTGCCCGCCAAGCGATCGAGCGCGCGAAAGTCGCCGGCCGCCGAGAAGACCCCAGCGGCGGACGAAGGCTTGAGCGCTCCCTCGAGCGCGGCGCCCAGCAACGCGACGTAATCCGCGCGCTCGATCTCGATCGCGCCGAGCGAGGCGAGATGCGAGGTCTGGAACTGGCAGTCGAGCAGCGTGAACCCGCCGGTCCGCAGCCGCGCGACGAGGTGCGCGAGCGCGACCTTCGACGCGTCGGTGGCGCGGCTGACCATGCTCTCGCCGAAGAACGCGCGGCCGAGCGAGAGGCCGTAAAGCCCACCGACCAGCTTGCCGCCGTCCCAGCATTCGACCGAATGCGCGAACCCCATCGCGTGTAGCGTCTGGAAGACGCGCTCGATGCCGTCGTTGATCCACGTCTCGGGGCGTCCCTCGACGCTTTCCGCGCACAGTTGCACGACGCGTTCGAACGCGGTGTCGACGGTGACCTGGAACCGGTCCGCGGCGATCGTCTTCCTCAGCGAGCGCGAGAGCTGGAACCCGTCGAGCGGCAGTACCGCGCGGCGGCGGGGCTCGACCCAGTAGACGCTGGCGGCATCGCGGCTGTCGGCCATCGGGAACACGCCGACCGAATAGGCGCCGAGCACGAGTTGAGGGTCTAAAACGTCGCTCATGCGGTGAGCCGGTGTTCGATCCGGCGCCAGAGGTCCGCGAACGATTGCGCGGCAGCGGACTTCGGCGCGAATACCCCGACCGGGGCGCGCTTGACCGCCATCGATTCGATGTTGCTCGCCATCGGGATGACCGGCCAGTCGGGGTGGCGGGCCAGCGCCTCCGCATGCAGCGCACGACGCTTGTCGACCATCACGTGGACCGGCAGCAGCGGCGTGCGGCCGCCCAGGTGCTGGACCACCGCGTCGTATGCGCGGGTCGACAGCGGCGAGGGAATGACGGGAATGACGATAAGATCGGCCGCGCGCATCACCTGGTCCGCGGTTTCGGTCAGCCCCGGCGGACAGTCGAGGATCACGCGGTCATAGCCGGCGAGTTCCGCCAGCAGCCTGGCGAGCCGCTTCTTCTTGTCCATCTCGTGGAATAGCTGGTCGAGCCCGCGTAGCGATGCGTCCGCCGCGATCAGGTCGAGATGCGGGTAGGCGGTCGGCCGCGCCTGCTTGGCGACCGCGACGTCCTTCGAAAACATCGCCTGCGCCTGATCGACTTTACCCCCGGCTCCATGGGGTCCCCGAGCACCCAGGTCGACGCGGCCTGCGGATCCAGATCCCAGAGCAGCGTGCGGCGCGCTGACAATGTCGCGGCGCACCATGCCAGGTTCACCGAAAGTGTCGTCTTTCCGACGCCACCCTTGAGGCTGTAGATCGCAACGGTTGCCATCAGACTAGCGTGCCGGTCTGCGGCGATCAGGGCAAGGGTGCGCGGCGCAAAGAAAAACGGCCGGCGGAGGATCCGCCGGCCGTTTCGCAATTCCTAAACGTAGAAACTTACGCGTGGCAGGTCTGCGCCGACTTGCCGGGCGCGGTCAGCGTGACGCTCGATTCGTCGCCGGTCATCGACCAGCCGCCCTCGGCGGTCTTCGGCGAACCGGCGACGTCCGACTTCAGCGTCGTCGCGGGGCCGTCCTTCTTAGTCTTGACCACGGCTTGCTTGTCGCCCTGGAAGAACGTCACGTAGAGCAGGCTGTTGTCCTTGCAGCGCAGCGTCTTCTCGGACTTGATCGCGGGCGGCAGTTCGACCGGCGCGGCGTTGGCGAGCGTGTTCGCCATCGGATCGGGATTGCTGTCCAGCACCTCTGGCGAGGCGGGCTTGGAGTTGCAGGCTGCCAGCACGAGCAGCGCGGCGACGGCGGTCATGGGGGAGGATTTTCATAGCGGGACCTCGCTTCGCGCATGCAGCATGGAGCGTCAAGGGCTATGGTTTGCGGTACCATCGCATAGCGGCGAATAGGGCAGTATGTATGACGGGTAAGATGTCCGCGCTCAGTCGTGCAGCGGACGGTCCTGCTTGGCTACGTCATCCTGCGACTGAAGTCGTTCTTCGACCATTGCCAACGGAGTCGCGATATGCGCGGCGATCAAGGTGTCGCCGAGCGCTTCCATCAGGTCTGACGCTTTCGACAACAAGGCCAGAGCCTGCCGATACTGTTCCATCATCCCGCTCCCGCCAGTTTCGAACTTACTAACATAGATCATATATTGGTTGTAATGAACACGACATGAAAAGCATGTCATCCGCTTGGGATGTTCGCGTTGGCGGCGTTTAATCGTGCAAACTTTCGCTCGCTTGCTCTAGGCGGGGCACCACGCCACATAGCGCGCATGCATACGACACCCGACACGCTCGCCCTGATTGGCAACACGCCGCTTGTTCGTCTGAGAGGTCCCAGCGAGGCCACCGGCTGCGATATCTTCGGCAAGTGCGAATACACGAACCCCGGCGCGTCGGTGAAAGATCGCGCAGCGCTGTTCATCGTCGAGGATGCGGAGCAGCGCGGACTGCTCCAGCCCGGCGGGACGATCGTCGAGGGCACCGCGGGCAATACCGGGATCGGCCTCGCGCTGGTAGCGAACGCCAAAGGCTACAAGACGATCATCGTCATGCCCGAGACACAGAGCCGCGAGAAGATGGACACGTTGCGGGCTCTAGGTGCCGAACTGGTATTGGTCCCCGCCGCGGCATTTTCGTCGCCATGCCATTTCGTCCATACCTCGCGCCGGATCGCCGACGAGACGCCGGGCGCGATCTGGGCGAACCAGTTCGACAACACAGCCAATCGCCGTGCGCATATTGTCGGGACCGCAGAGGAGATCTGGGCACAGATGGACGGGCGGATCGACGGCTTCACCTGCGCGGCGGGCACCGGTGGGACGATCGCCGGGGTCGGGCTCGGGCTCAAGGCGAAGGACGAAAGTGTCTGCATCGCGCTCAGCGATCCGCATGGCGCTGCGCTATATAACTACTACGCACACGGCGAGTTGAGGGCAGAGGGCTCTTCGGTCGCGGAGGGTATCGGGCAGGGGGCGCATCACCGCCAATCTGGAGGGGGCACCGATCGATACGCAGTTCCGGATTTCCGATCAGGAGGGGGTATGCGTGGGTCCGACGGTTACTCGACGAGGAAGGGCTCTGCCTCGGGCTGTCGTCGGGGATTAACGTCGCCGGTGCGGTGGCGCTGGCGAAGCACCTGGGACCCGGCAAGCGGATCGCGACGATCCTGTGCGACACCGGATTCCGCTATCTTTCGACGCTGTACGACCCCGAATGGCGTCAGGCGAAGGGTCTGGTCTGAGCGGGATGGTTCCCGAGAATCGACAGAAGCGCGGTAGTCGGGTATCGAGGTAGGGCAAGATGAAGTTACCCCCACGAACCTTCCCAGACCATGCAGCGCATCAAGGTCGGCATGATCGGCCTCGCCGCGGTCGTGCTGCTGATCGGTCTCGCGAGCGCGATTATCGGTTCGACGAATCGCGAGCGGCCGGTCGCGACCGCGGGGACCGCGCAAGCCGACGTGGTGGCGAACATGGGCGTTTCGAACGTTACCGAAGCCGCCGGAGCGGGCGAGCCGCTCGCGGAAATGGGCGTGGCGCCGAGCGCCAACGCGCAGGCGCCCGCGCAGTAATTGCTGCCTTCTTGCTCCCCTCCCTGGAAGGGAGGGGCTGGGGGTGGGTTGGTTTCCGCATACCTGAACGCGAGTGGCTCGATCGGGCCGACCCACCCCCGACCCCCTCTCTTCCAGGGAGGGGAGAGCGTTACCCCTTGGTAACGTCTGGCGTGCGTTGGCTTCGACCATCTGAGGAGCTTCCGCACTTCATCCCCGGATATCCCCAGTAGTCAAAACAGTCGTCAGCACTTTCACATCCGGTCTACCCGCATATTCCCCCCAGACTGAGCATCGCAATTGCGGTGAAATCCGTCCAATCCCCAAAAATCCCGTTGCGTCCCCGAAGCGCTATGGTAGATGGAGGTTAATACAGGGGGCATTTTCATCGTTCGCTGAAAACGCGTTCGAAACGTAGCGATGGCTGCTTTTCGAAGCGGTGAAGCGTGCGCGCCAGTTCGAAGGGTTTTGGCGTGTCGGTACGGGGTCGCTATCAAGGAGACGGTATCGGCCTTGTCGACGACAAGGGCCGGGTAGCCATCCCCTCGGCACTCCGCACGATGCTCTCGGCAAATGCGCCCAAGGCGAACGGCAAGGACGGCGGGACCATCATCATCGGCGCGCATCAGAAGAATCGCTGCCTGGTCGCGTACGATCCCGGTTACGTCGACATTCTCGCCGAGCGCCTCGATCGCCGCGAATCCGAGAACACGTCCGAGAACGGCGAGTACGACTACAACATCAAGCGCGCCGCCGCGTCCGGCGAAGCGGTGCCGTTCGACGGCTCCGGTCGCTTCATCATGCCCGCGTTCCCGCGCTTCTATGCGGGCATCAAGGGCCATGCGTTCTTCTATGGCGTGCTCGATTACATCGAGATCTGGGACCCCGCGACGCTGATCGCCACCGACGGCATGCCCCCCGTCGTCAAGGAGATGGCGCGCTTCTACATGGCCGAGAAGGGGGTGCAGCTGTGAGTTCCCCCGACGCTCCGCATATTCCCGTCCTGCTCGACGAAGTCCTTGCCGCGCTTTCCCCTGAGCTCGGCGAGACGATGGTCGACGGCACGTTCGGTGCGGGCGGCTATACGCTGGCGTTGCTCAAGTCGGGCGCGCGGATCGTCGCGTTCGACCGCGATCCAGACGCGATCGCCAATGGTCGCGCGATGGAAGAGGCCGAAGAAGGCCTGACGCTGATCGCCGCGGACTTCTCGGCAATGGCGTCCGAACTCGAGGCGCGCGGCCTCGCGCCGGTGGACGGCGTGACGCTCGATATCGGCGTGTCGTCGATGCAGCTCGACCAAGCCGAGCGCGGCTTCTCGTTCCAGTCGGACGGCCCGCTCGACATGCGGATGGCGCAGGCCGGCATGTCGGCGGCGGACTTCGTCAACGAGGCGGACGAGAACGAGATCGCCGACGTGCTCTATCAATATGGCGACGAGCCCAAGTCGCGGCGTGTAGCGCGGGCGATCGTCGCGGCGCGCCCGCTGACGCGGACCGGCGAGCTGGCGCACATCGTCCGCCGCGCGCTCGGCTACAAAGCGCACGACAAGAAGGACCCCGCGACGCGCGCGTTCCAGGCGATCCGGATTCACGTGAACCGTGAGCTCGGCGAACTGGCCGACGGGTTGCTCGCGGCCGAGCGCGTGCTGAAACCCGGTGGGCGCCTGGCCATTGTGACGTTCCACAGCCTCGAGGACCGGATGGTGAAGCGCTTCCTGCGCACGCGTTCCGGGGGGCTCGCCTTCAGGTTCGCGTCATCTTCCGCAGGTGAAAGCCGTTGCGGAACCTAGTTTTTCTCATGTCGGCCGCGGTGTTCGCGCCGGCGAGGCCGAGATCGCACGCAACCCGCGTGCGCGCTCGGCGACATTACGGACGGCGCGGCGGACCTCCGCGCAACCCTGGACGGAAGAGGTGACGACATGACGGCGGCGTATCGGATGAAGGGTGTGGGCTGGTTCGGGGGCTGCGTGGCCGTCGTGCTCGGTTTCTACCTCGTGTCGCTGCAGGTCGCCGCCGAGCGCAAGAAGCTGGAGGCGGTCAATGGTCAGATCCGCTCCGCGCAGCGCGACATCCGTGCGCTCGAAACCGAGTTCGACACGCGGGGCAATCTGGCGCAGCTCGAGCGCTGGAACGGCGATACGCTGGCGCTGTCGGCACCGACGGCGGGCCAGTTCGTCGTGAGCGAGGCCGCGCTCGCGGCGCTCGACGTCAACAGCCTGCGCGCCGACGGGGTCCAGACCGCCGCGCTGCTCGTGCCGTCGGGGGCGGGGTCCGTCGTCTCCACGTCGATCGTCCCGGTCACCGCCGCTCCGCCAGTCGTGAAGCTTGCCCCCCGTCGCTCCGGTCCAGATGGCGCAGGTCACCGCACCGCGCGCGATGAACGTCGCGATCCAGGCCGCGTCCAAGACCGCGCTCAAGCCGGTCGTGATCCGCGCGTCGGTGTCGACGCCGCGCTCGGCCGAGGCCGCACTCGTCCGCGCTGCCAAGACCGAACGCCTCGCAGCAGTGGCCAAGGTCCGGCCGCAGGCGGTTGCGATGCTCGACCGGAAGCTGCTGTCCGACACGACGCTGGGTGACATCATGAGCGGCGCCCGCTCCGAGAGCCGTAAGCGGCGGTGACCGCTTTGGTCGCCCGGCCCGTCTCGCAGCAACGTAGCGCCAACCAGCGTCATGCACTGGTGGCGACGGCGCACACGCGCCTGATGATGCTGATGTTCCTGTTCGGAGCAGCGGTGCTGGTGGTGGTCGGGCGGCTCGGGATGCTGGCGGTGCAGGCGTCGCTCGCCGATCCGCAGGCGCGCTCGGCGGCGATTGCGGCACGCGGCGACATCGTCGATCGCAATGGCGCGCCGCTCGCGCGGACGATCGATGCGTGGACGATCGCGGTCCACCCGAAGAAGCTGATCGGCGATCCGACCGAGATCGCCAGCAAGCTTGCCGCGCTGATGCCCGAGGCGGGTGACCAGGCGCATTATTATGCGCTGCTGACGTCGGGGAAGAGCTTCATCTATCTCCAGCGGCGCGCGTCGCCGGCGCTGGTCGAGCAGGTCAATGCGATCGGCGAGCCCGCGATCGTGTTCGACCGCGATACGCAGCGGCTGTATCCGCAGTCGACGATGGCGGCGCATGCGCTCGGCTTCCTGTCGACCGCGGGCCACGGCATGAGCGGGATGGAGCGCGTGCTCGACGAGCGGCTGACCAATCCCGCGCTCAACGGCACGCCGGTCGCGCTGTCGCTCGACAACCGCGTCCAGGCGGCGATGGAGAGCGAACTCGGCCGCGCTATGACGACGTTCTCGGCCCGCGGTGCTGGCGGTATCGTCCTTGATGTCGCTACCGGCGAAGTGATCGCGATGGTCTCGCTACCGACGTTCAACCCCAACCGCGTCGGCATGTCGGGCAGCGAACAGCTTCGCAACATCACGACGCAGAGCGTGTTCGAGCTTGGCTCCACGTTCAAGCCGATCACGATGGCGACCGCGATGGACACGGGTGTCGTCACATCGTTCGCGCGGCGCTTCGATGCGACCCATCCGCTGCAGGTCGGGCGCTTCACGATCCACGACGAGCGGGGCGATCCGAAGCGCTGGCTCAACATGGCCGAGACGCTGATCTATTCGTCCAACATCGCTACCGCGCGCGTCGCCGATGAGGTCGGGCCCGCGAAGATGCAGGCGATGTTCAAGAAGCTTGGCTTCGATACCAAGCCCGATATCGAACTGCGCGAGAAGGGCCGTCCGTTGTGGCCGAAATACTGGGCGCGCACGACGACGATGACCACCGCCTACGGGCACGGCATCGCGGTGACCCCGCTGCATCTGGCGAGCGCGTATGCGGCGCTGGTCAACGGCGGGATCTGGCGGCCGGCGACGTTGCTGAAGGTCGCGCCGGGGCATGCGGTTGCCGGTCGTCGCGTCATCAGCGAGCAGACCAGCGCGCGGATGCGGCAGATGCTGCGACTGATCGTGCAGCGCGGGACGGGTCGCAAGGGCGATGCGCCCGGCTACCGCGTCGGCGGCAAGACCGGGACGGCCGAGGCGGCTGTGTCGGGTGGCTACGATCACTCGCGGAACGTGGCGACGTTTGCCGCAGCATTCCCGATGGATGCGCCGCGCTATGTCGTGCTGGCGATGCTCGATTCGCCGCTCGGTACGAAGGAAACCGCCGGGTGGAAGACCGCGGCGTGGAATACCGCGCCGGTGGTGGGTCGCACGATCTCGCGTGTCGGTGCCATCCTGGGCGTGGTGCCCGACGCGCACCGCGACATCGACGAGTCTGACATCCTGCCGACTTTGTGGCAGGACCCGTCGCGTACACAGCCGACCGGGCAATGAGGACTATTGCATGAAACTCGCAGCGCTGACCGACGGGACGGAAGAGGCGCAGGTGACGGGGTTCGCGATCGATCACCGCAAGGTCGCGCCGGGCACGGTGTTCGGCGCGTTCGAAGGCGCGCGCGTGAATGGTGAGGATTTCGTGGCCGATGCGATCCGGTCTGGCGCGATTGCAGTCGTGGCGCGGCCTGGGCTGACGGTCGAGGGCGCCACCTACATCGCCGACGACAACCCCCGCGAGCGGTTCGCGCAACTGGCCGCAAAGTTCTTCGCGCCGTTTCCCGAGACATCGGTGGCGATTACCGGGACTAACGGGAAGACGTCGTGCGTTGAGATGACCCGCCAGCTGTGGCGGATGGCGGGGTTTCATGCTGCTTCGATCGGTACGCTGGGGGTTACGACGGCGGACGAGCGGGTTACGACCGGGCTGACCACGCCGGATGTGGTGACGTTCCTGTCGAACGTGGCGGGGCTTGCGCGTGAAGGCGTGACGCATCTGGCGTTCGAGGCATCGAGCCACGGCCTGACGCAGTATCGGACCGAAGGGCTCAAGGTCGCTGCGGCGGCGTTCACGAACCTCAGCCGCGACCATCTCGACTATCACGGCGACATGGCCGCGTATTTCACTGCCAAGATCCGGTTGTTCTCCGAAGTGCTCTCGACCGACGGCGCGGCGGTGGTCTGGGCTGACGATCCTCAATCGGCGCGGGTGATCGACCTAGCGCGCGAGCGCGGCAACCGGCTGGTGACGGTCGGCACGCAGGGCGAGACTTTGCGGCTGGTCGGGCGCGATCCGACGTTGCTGGGGCAGGGGCTTACGATCGAGGCCGAGGGCCAGACGTATAAGGTCACCTTGCCGCTGATCGGTGCCTACCAGGCGGCGAACGCGCTGGTATCGGCAGGACTGGTGATCGCGACCGGGGGCGATGTGGCAGCAACGATAGCCAATCTTGCGCGGTTGCAGCCGGTCCGCGGGCGGCTGGAACGCGCGGTGATCGCGAAGTCGGGTGCGCCGGTCTACGTGGATTATGCTCACACACCCGACGCTCTCGAAGCAGCGATCGCTGCGCTCAAGCCACATGCTGGCGGCAAGCTGATCGTGGTGTTCGGGGCGGGGGGCGATCGGGACACCGGCAAGCGCGAGACGATGGGGCAGGTTGCTGTGCAACACGCCGACCGTGTGATCGTGACGGACGACAACCCGCGGACCGAGGATGCTCGCGCGATCCGGTGCGACGTCCTGAAGGGCGCGCGGGGGAGCAGAGGAAATCGGCGACCGGCGTGCGGCGATCGGCGCTGCCGTGCGCGAGGCCGGCCCAGAAGACATCGTGCTGATCGCGGGGAAGGGGCATGAGCAGGGGCAGATCGTTGGCGACATGGTGCTCCCCTTCGACGACGTGACCGTCGCGCGGGAGTGCGCGGCGTGAAAGCGAAGACGTCTTCATTCCCCTCCCGCCTGCGGGAGGGGCTAGGGGAGGGCATGACGTACGTACTGGCGTCCGGTCTGTTTGATCAGCCCCTCCCCCGACCCCTCCCGCAAGCGGGAGGGGAGCAGTGAGCTTGTGGACTTCCGCGGAGATAGCCGCCGCTACCGGCGGCGTAGCGTCTGGTGACTTTTCCGTTACCGGCGTTGCGTTCGACTCGCGTGAGGTTGGCCCCGGCGACCTCTTCATCGCGATGAAGGGCGAGGCCAGCGACGGGCACCTGTTCCTCGATCAGGCCTTCGCACAGGGCGCGGCTGGCGCGATCGTCTTCGAACCCTGCGACCACCCGCACGTCCTCGTCGGGGACAGCTTTGCCGCATTAAACGCACTCGGCCGCGCCAGCCGCGCGCGTTCCGCCGCCAAGTTCATCGGCGTCACCGGCTCGGTCGGCAAGACCAGCGCCAAGGAAGCGCTGTTCGCCTGCCTTGACCGCGCAGCGCCCGGCGAGGTGCATCGCTCGGTCAAGAGCTACAACAACCACACCGGCGTCCCGCTAAGCCTCGCCCGGATGCCGCGCGACGCGAAGTTCGGCGTGTTCGAGATGGGGATGAACCACGCCGGTGAGCTTGCCGAGCTGACCCAACTCGTGCGGCCGCACATCGCGATGATCACTGCGATCGCGCCCGCGCATACCGCGTTCTTTCCCGACGAGAGCGCGATCGCCGATGCCAAGGGGGAGATCTTCGCCGGGCTCGAACCGGACGGGACTGCGATCGTGCCCTATGACAGCCCGCACCGCGACCGTCTGCTCGGACACGCCGCACTACACGCCGCGCACATGGTGACGTTCGGCAGCGAGAAGGGCGCCGATGTCCGCGCGATCGAGGCGATGCGGCTGCCGACCGGCGGGACGTTCGTCACTGCGCGGATGGGGCAGGGGGCGGAGCACGAGCTGAGCTTCACGATCGCGCAGCCCGGCGCGCATTGGGTGTCGAATGCGCTCGGCGTGCTGGCGTGCGTGCAGGCGGCCGGCAGTGATCTCGGACTCGCCGGCCTCGCGCTGGCCGAACTCGGCGGGCTGCAAGGCCGTGGCGCGCGGTCGCTTGTGACCGTCGGCGAAGGCCAGGCACTGGTGATCGACGAGAGCTACAACGCCAACCCTGCATCGATGCGCGCGACGCTCAGCGTCCTCGGGCATGAACCCGGCCGCCACATCGCGGTACTCGGCGAGATGCGCGAATTGGGCGAGGGCTCTGACGACTATCACGCCGCTCTCGCCGAGCCGATCCTCGCCGCGCGCGTCGAAATGGCGCTGCTCGTCGGTGAAGCGATGGCGCCGTTAGCGCAGGTGCTTGAGGGACAGATCGAAACCGTCCATGTGGGCGACGCTGCGGCCGCGCTCGCGTCGTTACGGACGATCCTGGCGTCGGGCGATGTCGTGCTCGTCAAGGGATCGAACGGGGTTGGCCTCGCGCGCGTCGTGGCGGGTCTTCAAGCGGGCCTCAAAGGCGGGATTAACTGAATGTTGTACTGGCTCGCCGAGCATCTGGGGTTTCCCGGCCTGCTGAACCTCATCCGCTATCAGACGGTGCGGACCGGTGGGGCGGTGGTAACCGCGCTGTTCATCGGCCTGATCATCGGGCCGAAGTTCATCGGCTGGTTGCGCGTGCGGCAGGGCAAGGGCCAGCCGATCCGCGCCGACGGCCCGCAGTCGCACCTGTCGAAGCGCGGCACGCCGACGATGGGCGGGCTGATGATCCTGACCTCGATGTGCCTCGCCATCTTCCTGTGGATGGACCTGAGCAACCCGTATGTCTGGGCGTGCCTGTTCGTGACGCTCGGCTTCGGGACGATCGGGTTCCTCGACGACTATGACAAGGTGCGCAAGGCGAGCACCGCGGGGATCAGCGGGCGCACGCGGTTGCTGCTCGAGTTCATCATCGCCGGCGTCGCCGCGACGATCATCATGTCGCAGAACGGACCGCATCTGTACCTGCCGTTCACGTCGCGCATGTACCTTGATCTCGGCTGGTTCTTCCCGGTGTTCGCGGCGTTCACGATCGTGTCGTTCGGTAATGCGGTGAACCTCACCGATGGGCTCGACGGGCTGGCGACGATGCCGGTGATCATCGCCAGCGTCGCGTTCATGGTGATCGTGTATCTGGTCGGAAACGTGAAGTTCGCGGATTATCTTGGGATTCCGCATGTGCCGCGCGCTGGTGAGCTGGCGATCTTCTGCGGGGCGATCGTCGGCGCGGGGCTAGCGTTCCTGTGGTTCAATGCGCCGCCGGCCGCGGTGTTCATGGGCGATACCGGGTCGCTGGCTCTGGGCGGCGCGCTGGGAACGATCGCGGTCGTCGCGCATCACGAAATCGTGCTCGGGATCATCGGCGGGCTGTTCGTGATCGAGGCACTGTCGGTGATCATCCAGGTGTTCTTCTACAAGCGCACCGGCAAGCGTGTGTTCCGGATGGCGCCGATCCACCATCATTTCGAGCAGCTCGGCTGGGCCGAGGCGACCGTCGTGATCCGGTTCTGGATCATTGCGTTGGTGCTGGCGCTGGTCGGCCTTTCGACGTTGAAGCTGCGGTGATTGTTGCGCAGGCCTGGCGCGGGAAACGCTACGCGGTGCTGGGGCTGGCGCGGTCCGGGGCTGCGACGGTGCGGGCGTTGGTGGCTGGTGGGGCGCAGGTCGTCGCGTGGGATTCCGACGAGGCAAAGCGTGACGCAATCCTCCCCGGTACGGGGAGGGGGGACCAGCTCTGCTGGTGGAGGGGGGCTGTTCCAGGCGTTTCGCTTGCGGATGCCACCCTCCACCACCAGCCTGCGGCTGGCGGTCCCCCTCCCCGTGCCGGGGAGGATTTGATCGTTGCGCCGTTGGATGATCTTTCGGACTTCGATGCTCTGGTCGTGTCGCCGGGGGTGCCGTTGAACACGCACCCGCTCGCCGCTGCTGCCCGCGCCGCCAACGTTCCCGTGATCGGCGACATCGAGCTCTTCGCGCAGGCCCGCGCGGACCTGCCCCCGCACAAGGTCGTCGGAATCACCGGCACCAACGGCAAGTCCACCACCACCGCACTCGTCCACCACATCCTCAAGACCGCCGGCATCCCCACGCTGATGGGCGGCAATATCGGCCTGCCGATCCTCGAACAGCAACCGCTCCCCGAGGGCGGCGTCTACGTGCTCGAACTGTCGAGCTACCAGATCGACCTGACGCAGACGCTCGATTGCGACGTCGCGGTGCTGCTCAACATCACGCCGGATCATCTCGACCGCTATGACGGGTTCGAAGGCTATGCGGCCTCCAAGGCGCGGCTGTTCGCGATGCAGTCGGCCGAGCATGACGCGGTCATCGGCATCGCTGACCGCCCGTCCGCCGAGATCGCGCGCGGGCTGTCGGCGAAGGGCGAGCACCTCACCAAGATCGCCCCGGGCGTGTGCATGGATCAGGGCAACTGGCCGACGCTCCAGGGCCCGCACAACGCCCAAAACGCACTCGCTGCGATCGCCGTGGTCAAGGCGCTGGGCGTAAGCGAGGTCGACATCGACCGTGGCCTCATGAGTTTCACGGGCCTTCCGCACCGCATGGAGCAGATCGCCTCGTACGCCGGCGTCGCCTATGTCGACGACAGCAAGGCGACCAATCCCGAGAGCACCGCGCCGGCTTTGGCTGCGTTCGACCGGGTCCACTGGATCGTCGGCGGCCGCGCGAAAGGGGACGACCTCGACGCGTGCAAGCCCGCCTTCGGCCACGTCGTCCGCGCCTACACGATCGGCGAGGCTGGCCCGAAATTCGCCGAAATCCTGAAGGGCTCCATGCCCGTCGATAACGTCGGCACGCTCGACGCAGCGGTCCGCACTGCCGCCGCCAACGCCAAGCCTGGCGACACGGTGTTGTTATCTCCCGCCTGTGCTAGCTTCGACCAGTTTCGCGATTACGAAGCGCGCGGGGCGGCGTTCCGCGCTGCGGTGGAGTCGCTGGCATGACCGATATCCGCGCTGGAAGGATCGACGTTAGGGGCGATATGGGCACACCGAAGACCAGCATCGTCGCGAAGATGAAGCGGCGCGGCGGGCGGGGCGATCAGTCGCCGCTCGGCACGTGGTTCTGGGATATCGACCGGATGCTGCTGTTGCTGACGCTGTTCCTGATCGCGATCGGCCTGATCGCGGTCGCGGCGGCGTCGCCGGCGAGCGCGGTCCGCTATTCGGGCGAGCATCACAAGATCGCGCCGCTCTACTATTTCTGGCGGCAGTTGATGTGGGTCGGCGTGTCCTTGCCCGTGCTGTTCGGCGTGTCGATGATGCCCGTCTCGATGGCGCGGCGGATGGCGATCGGCGGGTGCGCGCTGTTCGTGCTGATGCTGATGGTGACGCCGTTTGTCGGCGTCGAGGCGAACGGCGCACGGCGCTGGCTCGGCGTCGGGTTCGCGCAGTTCCAGCCTTCCGAGTTCCTGAAACCACTGTTCATCGTCACGGTCGCCTGGCTGTTGTCGTTGCGCGCAAAGGATGCCGAACTGCCGACCGTGCTGATCACCGGTGCGATGACCGCGGGCGTCGCGGTGCTGCTGATGCTGCAACCTGATTTCGGCCAGACGATCATCTTCTGCTCGGTGTGGATGGCGCTGCTGATGATCGCGGGGACGCCGGCCAAGGTGATGCTCGGCCTCGTCGCGATGGCACCCGCGGGCCTGATCGCCGCGTATGTATTCTACGGCGTGGCGCGGTCGCGGATCGATGCGTTCCTGTTTCCGGGCGTCGAGGGTGAGGGCGCGGGCGATCATTTCCAGACGAATGCGGCGCATAATACGCTGACCGCGGGCGGCTGGACCGGGACGGGACCTGGAGCCGGTGCAGCTAAGTTCGGACTGCCCGAGGCGCATACCGACTATATCTTCTCGGTGATCGGCGAGGAATTCGGGCTGATCGCTTGCTCGGTGATCGCCGTGATCTTCCTGGCGATCGTCGTCCGCGTGTTCGTCAAGCTGCTGGACGAGCAGGATGAATTCAAGCTGCTGGCCTCGGCGGGCCTCGCCACGCAGTTCGGTGCGCAGGCGCTGGTCAGCATGGCCGTGAACACCGGCCTCGCGCCGTCTAAGGGTATGACGCTGCCGTTCATTAGCTATGGCGGATCGTCGATGATCGCGTTGTCGGTCGGCATGGGGTTGCTGCTGGCGTTTACCCGGCGCAATCCGTTTCTCACGCGGAGCCCCTATGTCGTCCGCTGGAGTGGTGAATGAACGTTAATCAGTCTCGGCATTACGTCCTCGCAGCCGGTGGGACCGGGGGACACATGGTCCCGGCAGCGGCGCTCGCGGCCGAACTGACGAAGCGCGGCCACCGTGTCGCGCTGGTCAGCGACGCGCGCGGCGTGCGGTTTCCGGGGCTGTTCGAGGACATCCAGACGCATGTTCTGCCGGCTGGGCGCTTTACCGGCGGGCCGCTTGGTTGGGCGAGAGCGACGCGAGAGATGTGGCGCGGGCGAGCGATGGCGCGTGAGCTGTACCGGACGTTCAGGCCCGCCGCGGTGATCGGCTTCGGCGGCTATCCTGCGCTGCCGGCGTTGCTGGCGGCGTTCGCGCACAAGATCCCGACTGCGGTACATGAGCAGAACGCGGTGCTGGGGCGCGTGAACCGCTTCGTCGCGGGCCGCGTGGACGCGATCGCAACCTCGTCCGAGCCGACCGAGCGCCTCGCGCCGAAGCTGCTGGGCAAGGCGCATCTGGTCGGCAATCCGGTGCGCGAGGCGGTGCTGGCGCTGCGCTCGCGGCCGTATCCGTTGCTGGAGGAGGACGGCATCTTCCGTGTGCTCGTGACCGGCGGCAGCCAGGGGGCGAGCATCCTGTCTCAGGTCGTGCCTGACGGACTGGCGATGCTGCCGGTGACGTTCCGGCGGCGGTTGCAGGTGACGCACCAGGCGCGGATCGAGGATATCGACGCGGTCCGCGCCAAGTATGCCGAGCATCATATTCCGGCCGAGCTGGCGACGTATCTGCCGGATATGCCCGGAGCAGTTGGCGTGGGCGCATCTGGTAATCGCACGCGCTGGGGCGTCGACGATTTCGGAACTGACCGCGGCGGGGCGTCCGGCGATCCTGGTGCCGCTGCCGGGCGCGACCGACGACCACCAGACCGTGAACGCGCGCGAGATCACGCGGGCGGGCGGCGCGCGGACGATCGCGCAGGGAGACTTTACCGCAGTGGAACTGGCCAAGCAGATGCAGAAACTCGGGCTCGATCCGGCGGCATTGCAGAACGCGGCGGGCCGCGCGCGGAGTTGCGGGCGGCCGAACGCGGCGAGCGATCTGGCCGATCTGGTCGAGAGTTTAGACGCGCCCTTGTCACGCATTCCGGTCGGTGCGCCCTCCAAGCCCAAGGCGCAGTTCGCATGAAGGGCGTCGCAACGGATATCGGCACGATCCACTTCGTCGGCATCGGCGGGATCGGCATGTCGGGCATCGCCGAGGTGATGAAGAACCTCGGCTACCGCGTGCAGGGCTCGGACGTGGCCGAGGGCTATGTCGTGCAGGGGTTGCGCGACAAGGGCATCCCGGTCGCGATCGGCCATGCCGCGTCGAACATCGGCGACGCCGCGGTGGTGGTGGTGTCGACCGCGATCGTGCGCTCGAACCCCGAGGTCGAGGCGGCGTTGAACGCCCGCGTGCCGGTCGTGCGGCGGGCTGAGATGCTGGCGGAACTGATGCGGTTGAAGTCGACCGTCGCGGTGGCGGGCACGCACGGAAAGACCACGACCACGTCGATGGTCGCGGCGCTGCTCGATGCGGGCGGGGTCGATCCGACGGTGATCAACGGCGGGATCATCAACTCGTACGGCTCGAACGCGCGGCTGGGCGCGAGCGACTGGATGGTCGTGGAAGCGGACGAGAGCGACGGCAGTTTCCTGCGGCTCGACGGCACGATCGCGGTCGTCACCAACATCGATCCCGAGCATCTCGATCATTACGGCTCGTTCGACGCGGTGAAGGACGCGTTCGTCGAGTTCGTCGAGAACGTGCCCTTCTATGGCGCGGCGTTGCTGTGCCTCGATCACCCGGAAGTGCAGGGGATTCTGCCGCGGGTGCGTGATCGGCGGGTCGTAACGTACGGTTTCTCCGCGCAGGCGGATGTGCGCGGGGTCGAGGTCACGCCGATCCCGGGCGGCAATCGCTTCGATTGCGTGGTGCGCGAGCGCGATGGTGTGACGCGGACGATTTCGGGGATCGAGATGCCGATGCCGGGCCGGCACAATGTCCAGAACGCGCTGGCGGCGATCGGCGTGGCGCTGGAACTCGGGATTGCGGACGCGACGATCCAGCAGGGGTTTGCCAAGTTTGGTGGCGTGAAGCGACGCTTCACCAAGGTCGGCGAAGTGGCCGGTGTCACGATCATCGATGATTACGGCCATCACCCGGTCGAGATCCGCGCCGTACTCGCGGCCGCGCGCGAGGGCGTGAAGGGCCGCGTGATCGCGGTCGTCCAGCCGCATCGGTATTCGCGTCTGGGCAATCTGATGGAGGATTTCCAGACTGCGTTCAACGACGCGGATCGCGTGCTGGTGACACCGGTTTATGCGGCGGGCGAGGCGCCTGTGGAGGGCGTCGACGCGGCTGCTCTGGTCGAGGGGTTGAAGCGGCGCGGGCACCGGTTCGCGGGTGTGGTTGCGGACGCTGACGCGCTGGCGGTGGAACTGGCGGCGACGATCGAGGCTGACGACATGGTTGTTTGTCTGGGGGGCTGGCGACATCACGAAATGGGCGGCCGGGTTGGCCGATGCGATCGCTGCCGAGCGCGCTAAGGTGCTGGCGTGAGTGCTAACGCTTCTGCTCCCATTCCGCTTGCGGGAGGGGTCGGGGGAGGGGCTGCGTCCTCCCCTAACGGCACGAACGCGGCTATGTCAGTCCCTCCCCTAACCCCCTCCCGCAAGCGGGAAGGGAATCAAGGTCGAGGCTGAGGCATCGCTTGCGGCTTTCATATGGTTTCGAACTGGTGGGCCGGCGGAGACGCTAGTGCGGCCTGACACTGCGAACGATCTGGCGGTTTATTTGCGCGATCTCGATCCCTCGACGCCAGTGCTACCTGTTGGAGTCGGCTCGAACCTGATCGTGCGGGACGGTGGCGTGCCGGGGGTCGTTGTGCGGCTTCCCAAGGCTATGGCTAAGGTTTCGGTGCAGGACGGCCGCGTCAGGGCTGGAGCGGGGGCAATGGGGATCACCGTTGCCAGCGCCGCGCGAGACGCAGGCATCGCCGGGCTTGAATTCTTGCGTGGGATTCCGGGAACAGTCGGCGGGGCAGTGCGGATGAACGCAGGCGCTTATGGCCGCGACGTCAGCGACATCCTGGTCGAGGCTACCGTGGTCACGCGTGAGGGTTTGGTCGAGACCTGGTCCGCCGAGAAGCTCGGCTTCACCTATCGCCATTCGGACCTGCCCGCCGGCGCCGTCGTGGTCGAAGCCGTGTTCTCCGGCACGCCCGGTGAGCCAGCCGTGATCGGTGCAGAGATGGACCGGATCGCCGCCGAGCGCGAGGCTTCGCAGCCGCTGCGTTCGCGCACCGGGGGGGTCGACGTTCAAGAATCCCGAGGGGCACAAGGCTTGGGCGTTGATCGACGCGGCCGGGTGTCGGGGGGCTGACTCGCGGTGATGCGCAGGTCAGCGAGAAGCATTGCAATTTCCTGCTGAACCTCGGGTCCGCGTCAAGCGCGGAGATCGAGGCGCTGGGTGAAGAGGTACGGGACAAGGTGAAGGCGCATTCGGGGGTGACGTTGGAATGGGAAATCCAGCGGGTTGGTGAGTACCTCCCCTCCCGCTTGCGGGAGGGGTCGGGGGAGGGCGGTCTGGATACCGGCATCTCGCATCAACCCCTCCCCGACCCCTCCCGCAGGCGGGAGGGGAGCAGTGAGCGCGCCCCTTCACATCGCGGTCCTGATGGGCGGCTGGTCGGCGGAGCGTGAGGTTTCGCTGATGTCGGGTAACGGCTGTGCGGACGCGCTGGAGTCGCTCGGGCACCGGGTTACGCGGATCGATATGGGGCGGGATGTCGCCGCCAAGCTCGCCGAGGCGCAGCCCGATCTCGTGTTCAACGCGCTGCACGGCACCCCCGGCGAGGACGGTTCGGTGCAGGGGCTGCTCGACCTGATGGGCCTCCGCTACACCCACTCCGGCCTCACGACGTCGGTGATCGCGATCGACAAGGTGCTCACCAAGCTGTTGCTCGTCCCCGCGGGCGTGCCGATGCCAGGTGGGCGGATCGTCAAGTCGGCCGACCTGTTCGAGGGTGACCCGATGGCGCGGCCGTATGTGCTGAAGCCGGTCAACGAAGGCTCGTCGGTCGGCGTCGCGATCGTCACCGACAGCGGCAATTACGGGAATCCGATCGCGCGCGACAGCGTCGGGCCTTGGGGCGAGTTCGAGGAACTGCTGGCTGAGCCGTATATCCGTGGGCGCGAACTCACGACCGCGGTGCTCGGTGGCAAGGCGCTCGGCGTGACCGAGTTGAAGCCCAAGAGCGGCTGGTACGATTACGACGCGAAATACACCGATGGGATGACCGTCCACGTCTGTCCCGCGGAGATCCCCGACGAGATCACCGACGCGTGCAAGAGCCTCGCGCTCGAAGCGCACCGGTTGCTCGGCTGCAAGGGCGCGTCGCGGTCGGACTTCCGCTGGGATGACGAGCGCGGCGTCGATGGGCTGTTCCTGCTCGAGGTGAACACCCAGCCGGGGATGACGCCGCTGAGCCTCGTGCCCGAGCAGGCACGGCATATCGGCATGAGCTATGCCGAGCTGGTGCAGGCGATCGTCGACGAGGCGATCGCGGATCACCCCTCTCCATGAGCCGCACGATCAAGCGCGGTCCGCCGCCCAAGCGGCCCGCCCCGCGGCGGAAGGTCGCGGTCAAGAAGGTGTCGGTGATGGACCGGCTGGTCGGGATGCTCCCGGTCAGCGAGGACACGCTTCGGAAAATCGCGACGTGGTCGATCCTCGGCGCGGGCGGTGCGGTCGCGATCGCGGCGGCGACGTGGGTTGGCATCCCCGGCATGATCGGCGCGGCGGTGGCCGAGGGTGCCGGGCGCGCGGGCTTCAAGGTCGAGCAGATCGAGGTGACGGGCCTCAAGCGGATGGACCGGATGTCGGTCTATGCCGTCGCGCTGGAGGACAAGCAGAACCAGACGTCGATGCTGTCGGTCGATCTGGAGGCGGTGCGGCAGAAACTGCTGCGCTATGGCTGGATCGCGGACGCGCATGTCTCGCGGCGGCTGCCGAACACGATGCTCGTCGATATCGTCGAGCGGACGCCGGCTGCGGTGTGGCAGGACAATGGGCAGCTGACGCTGATCGATTCGTCGGGCGTGCTGCTGGAGCCGGTGCAGCCCGACGCGATCCCGAACCTGCCGCTGGTGATCGGGCCGGGCGCGGATCGGCAGGAGGCGTCGTACCAGACGCTGCTCGCTGCCGCGCCCGCGCTTAAGCCGCGCGTGAAGGCGGCGACCTGGGTCGGCAATCGGCGCTGGGACCTTACCTTCGAGAGCGGCGAGACTTTGGCGCTGCCGGAAGACGGTGCGCCGCGCGCCCTGGTGAAGTTCGCCGAGCTGGATGGGGCGCGGCCGTTGCTGGGGCGCGGCTGGATCCGGTTCGACATGCGTGATCCGACCAAGCTGGTCGCGCGCAAACCGGGTGCGAGCCTGGCGCACAGCGTCGACGTGCCGGCACCTGCCAGCTCGGGGGCGAGCGTGCCGGCAACGGGCGAAACTACGAATACTCCGTCGCAAACGGCGGGCGCGAACGTAACGGGCGGGGAGGGATGACATGGCAAAGGTGGCACCGGAAGGGGCTGATCACGGCGCTCGATATCGGGTCGTCGAAGGTTTCGGCGATGATCGCGCAGAAGGGGGACGGCGGCGAGCTGATCGTGCTCGGCACCGGCCAGCGCGAGAGCCGCGGCGTCAAGCGCGGCTATATCGCCGACATGGCGACGACCGAAGCGGCAGTGCGCGAGGCGGTCGAGCAGGCCGAGCGGATCGCCGGGATCAACATCGAGAATGTCTGGGTCGGGTTCTCGGCCGGCGGGCTGGTGTCCGACGTCGCCGAAGTCGAGTTCGAGCTGGGCGGCCACCGCGTCGAGCAGCAGGATATCGATGCGTTGCTCGCCGCGGGGCGCAACTCGATCGATCCGCAGGGGCGCATGGTGCTCCACGCGCAGCCGGCGCTCTATACGCTCGACGGGCTTACGGGGGGTGAAGACACCGCTTGGGCTGCACGCGGATCGGCTTGGTGTGCACATCCATGTCGTCGCCGCGGACGGATCACCGGTGCGTAATCTCGATTTGTGCGTGCGGTCGGCGCATCTCGAAGTGAAGTCGATCATCGCCTCGCCGGTCGCGACGGGCCTCGCCTGTCTCAGCGACGAGGAGCGCGAGCTTGGCGTCGCGCTGGTCGAAATGGGGGCGGGGATCACCAACGTGTCGCTGTTCGCGGGCGGCATGCTGGTCGGGCTGACCTCGATCCCGATCGGTGCGCAGGACATTACCGACGACATCGCCAGCGCGTTCGGTACGCGGCGCCAGAATGCCGAGCGGATGAAGTGCTTCCATGGCTCGGCCAACGCGAGCCCGCGCGATAATCACGACATGATCCCGGTCATGCCGATCTCCGCGGAGGACGGCGCGGGCGAGGGCGCTCAGATCACCAAGGCGCAGCTGATCGGCGTGATCCGCCAGCGGCTCGAGCATCAGATGGGCGAAGTGCGCAACGCGCTCACCAAGCTGAAGTTCGAGGGGCCGGTCGGGCGTCAGGTCGTGCTGACCGGCGGCGGCGCGGAGCTCAAGGGCATCGCCGACTATGCGCAACAGGCGCTCGGGCGGTCGGTGCGGATCGGTCGACCGCGTGGTCTGACCGCGCTGCCGGAAGCGCATGGCGGACCGGCGTTCGCGACGCTAGCGGGGTTGGCCTTCTATGCGGCGACCAACCCGATCGACCTTCGCGGGCTCGCGCCGCAGCGGACGACGGTGCATCGGCCAAAGGGTATGGGCATGATGCGCAAGTTGATTCAGGCAGCACGCGCGAATTATTAAGAGTTTCGAGGGCGCTGGCGTTATTTCGGCTGGAACAGGCCGTGACGTTGGTGCACACAGATTAATCAGGGGCCCGGCCGTAGCGTATCTACCGGGTTGTGCGGAGAACGGCGATGAGCATCGAATTCCTTAGTCCCGAAGTGGACGATCTGGCCCCCGCATCGCGGTGATCGGCGTCGGCGGCGCGGGCGGCAACGCGATCGCCAACATGATGCGGGCCGACGTCCAGGGCGTCGACTTCCTCGTGGCGAACACCGACGCGCAGGCGTTGAAGCAGTCGACCGCACCGCAGCGGATCCAGCTCGGCACCAAGATCACGCAAGGTCTCGGCGCCGGTTCGCGTCCCGAGATCGGCCGTGCGGCCGCCGAAGAGACGATCGACCAGCTCGCCAAGATGCTCGAAGGCGCGCACATGTGCTTCATCACCGCCGGCATGGGCGGCGGCACGGGCACGGGCGCAGCGCCGGTCATCGCCAAGGCGGCGCGCGACATGGGCATCCTCACGGTGGGCGTCGTGACCAAGCCGTTCGCGTTCGAGGGCAACCGTCGCGCCAAGTCGGCCGAAGGCGGCATCGACGAGCTGCAGAAGTATGTCGACACGCTGATCGTCATCCCGAACCAGAACCTGTTCCTCATCGCCAACGCGAACACGACCTTCAAGGAAGCGTTCACGATGGCGGACGAGGTGCTCCAGCAGGGCGTCCGCAGCATCACCGACCTGATGGTGATGCCGGGCCTCATCAACCTCGATTTCGCCGACGTCCGCTCGGTGATGCAGGAGATGGGCAAGGCGATGATGGGCACCGGCGAGGCAAGCGGCGACAACCGCGCGCTCGAGGCTGCACAGAAGGCGATCTCGAACCCGCTGCTCGAAGGCGTCAGCATGCGCGGCGCGAAGGGCGTCATCATCTCGATCACCGGCGGCGACGACATGCGCCTGCTCGAAGTCGACGAAGCCGCGAATCACATCCGCGACCTGGTCGATCCCGATGCGAACATCATCTGGGGTTCGGCGTTCAACCAGGAGCTCGAGGGCAAGATCCGCGTCTCGGTCGTCGCGACCGGGATCGACGCGGATGCGCGTCCTCCGGAAGTCGCGCCTGAGCCGACCCGCTCGTTCAGCTTCGGATCGCGCAAGACCGACGAGAACACCTCGTTCCGTCCGAGCGAGCCTACCGCTTCGTCGGCCGCGCCTGCTGCGTCGTCAGCCGACGAAGAGCCGCTCGATCTGATCGCGTCGTCGGAAGTCGAGACGTCGGCGTCGAAGTCGGATGACGAGCTGGTGCTCGGTGCCGAGACGATGGTGCCGCAGGCCGCGCCTGCGCCGGTTGCTCCTGCACCGCAGCCTGCGCCCGCGCCGCGCACGTATGGCGACGAGCCTTACGGTCGCGGTCCGATCGCGCGTCCGGCTTCGGCATCGTCGGTGCCGCCCGCTCGCGCGCCGATCGCTCCGGCTGTTCCGGTGCCGACGCCGGCTGCGGACGAAGGTGGTGCACGTCGTCGCTGGCTCGCTCCGGGTGCCGAGACTGCCCCCGAGGCGGTTCCGGCCGCACCGCGCGTGAAGCTCGGCGGTACGCTGTTCGAGCGCATGTCGAATGCGGCACGCGGTGCTGCGAAGGAAGACGGCGAAGCGGCCCCTCAGGATCCGCTCGACATCCCCCGCTTCCTGCATCGTCAGAACAACCAGTAAGCCGGGAACGTCCCGACTTATCAATATCTTGCACGATCCAGCCCTGACCTCCCCTCTCCCAACGGGAGAGGGGGAGACGCCAGAGGCGGCGAAGGGTGAGGGCACGCCAGGCAGGGCTTTCGCGCTTGCGTCCGCAAAACCCTGCATTCGTCGCCGCCCCAGCCCAGTTCGTCGCGCGCATGCGTGCGAGACATTGCCGGTTCGGTCGGGCTGGCGTCTAGACAGTTGAACCTCATGACCCGGTCCTCCCATCATCTCCTGACCGCCGCGCTGGCCCTCGTGCTCGCGGCCGTGCCAGCCGCCGCGTCCGCGCAAGCCGTCGTGCAGGCGATCCCCGGCACCACCGACGCGGACAAGCTCGGCGACGTGATGCGCCAGCTCGCGAGCAATCCTCGCAACATCGACGCGCTGATCAAGGCCGGCGACCTTTCGATGGGCCTCGGCGATCTCAGCGGTGCCGCGGCATTGTTCGCGCGCGCCGAGAAGGTGAACCCGCGCGACGGCCGCGCCAAGGCGGGGATGGCATCGATCCTCGTTCGGTCCGAGCGTCCCGGCGAAGCGCTACGTTATTACGCGCAGGCGGAAGGCCTTGGCCTCGACCCGCGCAACTTCGCCGCCGACCGCGGGCTCGCCTACGACCTAATCGGCCAGCAGGATCGGGCGCAGCGCGACTACCGCGTGGCGCTCCGCGACGCCCCGGACGACGAGACGACGCGGCGCTATGCGTTGTCGCTTGGCATCTCCGGCAAGCCCGGAGCTCGCGGTCCAGCAGCTCAATCCGCTCCTGCTCAAGAGCGATCGTGGTGCATGGCGGTCGCGCGCGTTCATCCTCGCGATGAACGGCGATGTCGCCGGCGCGGAGAAGATCGCCACCACGATGATGCCCGCAGGTACCGCGCAAGGCCTGCAACCCTTCTTTCAACGCCTGCCCAACCTGCCGGCAAGCGACCGCGCGTTCGCAGTCCATTTCGGCGAAGTCCACGCGACGCCGGCACGCCTCGCGGATGCACGGATGGCGCCACCGTTGGGCATTCTAGCCGCAGATCCGACCGCGCCGGTAATGATGGCAGCCGTAACGCCGCAACCCGCAGTCGCTGCGACAACCGGCAAGAAGGACAAGCGCGATCGCCGCTCGAGCCGCGACCGTGTCCAGATGGCCGCGGTGACGCGGCCGTCGTCAACACCAGTGCCCGTGACGACGTCGGCACCGGTCCCGCCGACGACCACCGCGCCACGAACGCTCACCACGGTTCCGGCTCGGACCCCATACACTGCCCCCGTCCAACTCGCAGCAGCGCCGATGCAGACGGTGCAGCCGCTTCCGGCGCGTACCGTTCAGCCTTCGCAACCAAGCTATTCAGCACCTAACGTTGCCGCTCAGGGCACTCGTATCAATCCGGCTGCGGAAACGAACTCCGTCGTCTCGGCCACCATCCAGCCGAGCCCGTCGCCGGTTGCCCGCACAGTCCCAGCGCCATCGACGCTGGGAACGCTTCCGCAGAGCGTAGCCACGCAGATGGCGGCGATCCCGCTGGGACAGGCAAAACCCGATCCGACCCGCGCGGCAAATGCGCTCGCAGCGTCGGCGACGGCGGCGCCCTCGGTTTCGCCGCTACCGACTCCGATACAGCAGGCGCCCGTTCAGCAGGTCGCCCCACCGCAGAGTGCCAGCGCCGAGACGCCGACGCCCGGCTTCACCAGTTTGTCCACGCCCGCGCCGGTAGCCGGCACATCGTCGCCGCGCACCCACGCGGTCGCCGCGAGCGAGGACTCGATCCTCGCGCGGATCGTCGCGGGCCTGTCGATCCCCGCGTCCGAGCTCGACGTCGCGCCGATGCATCCCGCGCCGGTCGTGACCCCCCGCCGCCATCCCCGTCCCGGATGATTCCGAGCGCGTGCTGGCCGAGGCGAAAGCCAAGACCGAGCGGGACGCAGCGGCGAAGGCGATCGCCGCCAAGACGCTGGCTGCGGACAAGCTCGCCGCCGAGAAGAAGGCGGCGCTCGACAAGAAGGCCGCAGCGAAAAAAGCCATCGCCGACAAGAAGGCGCTCGCCGAGAAGAAGGCAGCCGCCGCCGAGAAGCTTGCCGCCGACAAGGCTGCGGCCGAGGAAAAGCGGATCGCGCGTGCCAATCCTGCGCGGACCTGGGTGCAGGTGTCGACCGGCGCGACTGAGGGCGATCTGCCCAAGGCGTGGAAGAAGGCGAAGGCGAAGGCGCCGACCGTGTTCGGCACGCGTGGCGGCTGGACCGCGCCGTGGAAGGCGACCAACCGCGTGCTCGCCGGGCCGTTCAAGACCGATGCCGAGGCGCGGACCTTCGTCAATCAGCTCGCCAAGGAGGGTGTCTCGACGTTCACCTTCACCAGCGATCCGGGCGAAATCATCACGAAGTTGCCGTCGAAGTGAGCTACCGTGCGCCCTGGGCATCGGACCCGGCGCGCAGCAAAGGACGGCTTCACGAGGAACAGAACGGGTCCGTCCGTGGCCCCCGCGATGCTTTCCAGCGCGACCGCGACCGGATCATCCACTCGATCAGCTTCCGTCGCCTGCGCCACAAGACCCAGGTGTTCATGGCCCCCGACGACGATCATTTTCGCGTCCGCCTGACGCACAGCCTCGAAGGTCGCGCAGATCGGCCGGACGATCGCGCGGACGCTGGCGCTGAACGAGGACCTGACCGAGGCGCTGTGTCTCGCACACGACATCGGCCATCCGCCGTTCGGCCATGCCGGTGAGGATGCGCTGAAGGCGGCGCTTACTGGCCAAGGTGGCTTCGATCACAACGGCCATACGCTGCGCACGCTGATGACAATCGAGCGGCCCTATCCGTTATGGAACGGGCTGAACCTGACATGGGAAACGCTCGAAGGCCTCGCCAAGCACAACGGCCCAGTGCGGCATCCGGGCTGGGCGCTGGCGACGGCGGACGCGAAATACCCACTCGATCTGACCAGTTTCTCAAGCCTCGAAGCGCAGGTCGCGGCGATCGCCGACGATATCGCCTACGACAATCACGACATCGACGACGGCCTGCGCGCCGGGTTGCTGACGCTCGACCAGATGCTCGCGGTGCCGCTGGTCGCACGCGGCTGGGACGACGTGCGGCGGCGCTTCCCCGACATCGACCCGAAGCGCCTGGTCGGCGAGCTCGTCCGCACGCAGATCGGCACGATGGTCAACGACCTGATCGCCGAGACCCGCCAACGGATCGCGGCGAGCGGCGTCACCAGCGTCGACGACGTCCGCGATGCGGGGCAGTGCCTGGTCGGCTTCTCCCCGAAATGCGCGAGGCGGAGCGCGACTTGAAGCGCTTCATGTACGCCAATCTCTATCATCATCCGCGGCAACTGGCGGCGGCGGATGCGGCGCACGGAATCGTGTCCGGCCTGTTCGCGGTCTATCATGACGACCCGCTGACGATCCCCGAGGAATGGCGCGAGCGGCTGCCGACCGAGGATCCCAACCGCAGCAGGCATATCGCGGATTTCATCGCGGGGATGACGGATCGGTATGCGGTGTCACGCTACCGTGACTTGGTCGGCCCGATCGACCTGCCCGAAGGGTTTTGAAGCAGGCACATTGTTACGCTCGTCCGTCATCCTGACGAAAGTCAGGATCCAGAGTTACTAGGGACATCGCTCGTTACCCTGGATCCTGACTTTCGTCAGGATGACGGGGGTGTTTGAAACCAAACGCAAAACGGCGGCCGGACCGAGGTCCGACCGCCGCTGCAATTTCCAAAAGCTAACTAGCTCAACGCGTAACCGAAGCGATGCCGCCAGCCGCGCCATTGGCCTCGTTGGTCTTGAACGTGACCGGGACGCCGGCCGAGACACCCGATACGCGGTCGCCGCGAACGATCAGGTGGAACTTCTGGCCCGACGGATAGCGACGGCCGTCGATGACCTGGCGGCCATGGTCCTGCGTCGAGGTATAGACGTACGTGCTGCCCTCATGGACGAAGCTCTGCTTTGCGTCGGCGGCCATGCCGATCGTCGAGGTGAGGGCGGCCGCTGCTGCTGCGATGATCTTGAAAGTATTGCGCATGATCGTGTCTCCCGCGGTGGTGCGTCGAGCCGGATCAGGTGTTTACCCAACTCTCGAGCCAGTGAAATATTGCGGTGCAGCATGAGTTGCAATTGCAAACCGATCCGTCGCGATTGCGTCAACTGCAACGATGAACGGCCCCCTGCATGCGACCAGCGCGGCGGGTGACATACTTCCACGACATTTGCCGCGTACACTCGCACGCGAAGGAGAAGTGTCGTGTCTGCTTCCAGTATCGCGCTCAATCGGTTCGGCCTCGGCGCACGGCCGGGTGATGCTATCGTCGGCGATCCGGCGAAGTGGGTGATGGCGCAGTGCGAACGGTTCGAGGCACAGCCATCGGTCATCGCGAGCGCGCCGGCCACGGCGGGAATTTCGACAGGTCTCGTCGCCTATTATGCGCAGGAAAAGGCGATCAGGGCGCAATTCGGTCCGCGCACGCCGAAAGCCGCGATCGGCTTGGACGGGAAACCCGCGGTCGCCGCTCCAACTATGTCCGGCGCGATGAGCCCCGCAACCGTGTCGCCGGGCGTTGCACCCCCGGCATGGCTCAGGCCCCCATGGCGCCGGAGGCGATCGATCCAGGCGCGGCCGCACGACAGGAAGCGCGACAAGTCATCGGCAAGCAGAGCCGCAACGATTATGGCGCGGCGGTCGCGGCGCGGACGATGGCGGCGCTGACCGGCGGCGCACCGTTCGTTGAGCGACTCGTGCATTTTTGGGCGAATCATTTCGCGGTCTCGACCGAGAAGTTCGAGGTGATGGCGCTCGCCGGGCCAATGGAGTTCGAGGCGATCCGCCCGCATGTGCTCGGCACGTTCGCCGACATGCTGAACGCGGTCGAGCGGCATCCGGCGATGCTGCTGTATCTCGACCAGGCGGTGTCGATCGGCCCGGACAGTCCGTTCGCCGTCCGGAAGACCCGGCGCCGCACCGGGCTGAACGAAAATCTCGCGCGCGAGATCATGGAGTTGCACACGCTCGGCGTCCGCAGCGGCTACAGCCAGGCCGACGTCACCGAGTTCGCGCGGGCGATGACCGGCTGGACGGTGGCAGGCATCGGGCGCGGTCCCGGCGCTCGCATCCAGGACGATTCGCGCGCCGGCAGCTTCCTGTTCCTCGACGACGTTCACCAGCCCGGCGATCGGACGGTGATGGGCAAGGTCTATCCCGCGGCGGGCGAGGCACAGGCGCAGGCGGTGCTGTCCGATCTCGCGGTCCACCCGGCGACCGCGACGCACATCGCGACCAAGCTCGCGCGGCACTTCGCCGGCGATACGCCGCCCCCCGCGATGGTCGCACGGCTGAAGACGGCGTTCCTGAAATCGGGCGGTGACTTGCCGACGGTATACCGCGCGCTGGTTGCGTCGCCCGAGGCTTGGGTGACCCGGCCGCTGAAGTTCAAGTCGCCTTGGGAATGGTATGTCTCGACCCAGCGCGCGCTCGGCACGACGACGGTCCAGCCCGGCGTCACGGTGGGGATGATGAACCAGCTCGGCCAGCCGATCTGGCAGCCGGGGCAGCCGATCGGCTATGACGACGTCGCCGCAGCCTGGGCCGGGCCCGATGCGATCATGCGGCGTGTCGAGGCGGCGGAGCGGTTCGCGGCACGCGCTGGGCCGGTCGATGCGCGGGCGTTGGCGCCGACTCTGTTCCCCGCCTCGCTAAGCCCCACGACCGCGCAAGGCCTGTCGCGCGCGGAAAGTCCTGCCCAGGCGCTCGCCCTGTTGCTCGTCGCACCCGAATCGCTGCGGAGATAGTCATGCTCGACCGTCGTTCCTTTCTCTCGACCGGCACGCTCGGCGTACTGGCGTCCGCCTTCGCACCGCGCATCGCCTTCGCGCGCGCGGCGACCGACAAACGGTTCGTGTTCATTATCCAGCGCGGCGCGGCCGACGGCCTCGGCACGATCGGCGCGGTCGGCGATCCGGCGTTTGCGGGTGTGCGCGGCGATCTCGCGGCGGACTTCGCGACGGGTACGAAGCTCGACGGCATGTTCACGCTGCACCCGGCGATGACCGCAAGTGCCGGGCTCTACAAACAAGGCCAGGCGCTGTTCGCGCACGCGATCGCGTCGCCCTACCGGGATAGGTCGCATTTCGATGGCCAGAACGTGCTCGAGACGGGTGGGGTCAGCGCGTATCAGGTCCGCGACGGCTGGCTCAACCGGCTGCTCGGCGTGCTGCCCGCGGACGAGGCGCGCGCGATCGCGGTCGCGGCGACCGTGCCGATGGCGTTGCGGGGGGCCGCGCGAGGTGGCATCCTATGCACCGTCGAGCCTGCCGGATGCTTCGGACGACCTGCTGCAACGCGTCGCGATGTTGTATGACGGCGACCAGCAGCTCCACGGCCTGTGGAGCGAGGCGATGGCGACGCGGCAACTCACCAGCGATCTCGCGCAGGACGGCGGGCGCAACGCGGCCGCGACCGGCGCGCTCGCCGCACGGTTGCTCAAGCCCGACACCGGCGCACGGATCGCGATGATCGAGACGGGCGGCTGGGATACGCACACCGGCCAGCGCGGCCGACTGACCGCGCAGTTGAAGGGTCTCGACGCAATGGTCGCATCGCTACAGGCGGGGCTGGGGCCGTTATGGGCGGACACGATGGTGCTGGTCGCGACCGAGTTCGGGCGAACCGTCGCGGTCAATGGCACCGGGGGGACGGATCATGGCACGGGCACGTCTGCGATGCTGTTCGGCGGTGCCGTGAAAGGCGGGCGCGTCGTGTCGGATTGGCCAAGCCTTGCGCCTGCCGCTCTGTACGAGGCCCGCGATCTGAAACCGACGATGCAGCTCGATGCGTTCATCGGCTGGGCCGTGTCGTCGCATTTTGGCGTCGAGCCGGAGCGGGCGATGGCCGCGCTGTTTCCTGCGAGCGCGAAGACTGCGGCGATCGAGGGGCTGGTGCGGGTTTGACGCTGATCTTCGCTTTGCACGCGTACGGCCCAGATACACTTCTGTTCCCTCGCGAACGCGCGGGGCGCAGGATCTCGGGCGGTGGATGTGGTTTAGCTGGGCCCCCGCGTCCGCGGGGGGAACCATTAAAGCTTTCCAATGGGATGGATCGGGCCGGGCGGCGCTGACGGCCGCCTCCTCCGACGGGATTAAAATTGAGCGCCGCGCCGCGATGGTCTAGAGCTCGCGTTTCCTTGACGTACCGGGACTGCCATGACGCTCTACACCCGTTTTGCCGCGCATATCGATGCGGCGCTCGACACGCTGACCGCGGCGGGGATGCTGCCGGCCGGTCTCGATCGCAAGAACGTCACGGTCGAGCCGCCGCGCGATACCAGCCACGGCGATCTCGCGACCAACGCCGCGATGGTCCTCGCCAAGCCCGCCAAGACCAATCCGCGCGTCCTCGCCGACGCGCTGGTCGTCGAACTGTCGAAGCTCGAGGACGTCGCCTCGGCGAGCGTCGCTGGACCCGGTTTCATCAACATGAAGCTGACCGATGATGCCTGGCGCGCCGAACTCGCCGCGATTCCCGAGGCTGGTGCCGACTACGGCCGCTCGAAGCAGGGCGACGGGATCACCGTCAACATCGAGTATGTGTCGGCCAACCCGACCGGCCCGATGCACATGGGCCATTGCCGCGGCGCGGTGGTCGGCGATGCGCTCGCCAGCCTGCTCGAATTCGCCGGCCACAAGGTGATCCGCGAATATTACGTCAACGATGCCGGCGGGCAGGTCGACGTGCTCGCGCGCTCGGTCCACCTCCGCTACCGCGAGGCGCTCGGCGAGACCGTCGAGATCCCCGAGGGGGCTGTATCCCGGCGACTATCTCGTCCCCGTCGGCCAGTCGCTCGCGAAGGAGTTCGGCGACCGCTACGTAGGCGCGCCCGAGAGCGAATGGCTGGTCGTCTTCCGCACGCAGGCGGTCGCCGCGATGATGGTGATGATCCGCGCCGATCTCGCGCTGCTCGGGATCGAGCACGAGGTGTTCGCGTCCGAAGCCGAACTCCAGGCCGCCAGGAAGCCCGAAGCGGCCGAGGCGGAACTGCGCGCGCGCGATCTCGTCTATGACGGCGTGCTCGAAGCACCGAAGGGCGAGACGCCCGACGATTGGGAGCCGGTCGAGCTGCCGCTGTTCCGCTCCTCGCAGTTCGGCGACGACCAGGATCGCCCGATCAAGAAATCGAACGGGTCGTGGACCTATTTCGGCGCCGATCTCGCCTATCATTTCCAAAAGAGCCAGGGCGCCGATCAGCTGATCGACATCTGGGGCGCGGATCATGGCGGCACGGTCAAGCGGATCGTGGCAGGCGTAGCGGCGCTGACCGGTGGCAAGACGCGGTTCGACGTCAAGCTCGTCCAGATGGTCCGGCTGCTGCGCAACGGCGAGCCGGTCAAGATGTCGAAGCGCTCGGGCAATTTCGTCACGCTCGCCGATGTTGTGCGCGAAGTGGGCAAGGATGTCGTGCGTTTCACGATGCTCACGCGCCGGTCCGATGCGCAGATGGATTTCGACTTCGCCAAGGTGGTCGAGGCGTCGAAGGACAACCCGGTTTTCTACGTCCAGTACGCGCATGCCCGCATCGCATCGCTGCATCGGCGCGCGGAAGAGGCGGGAATCACGCCTATTTCCGCCGATTTGTCCCGGCTTGATACGGACGAACTGGCGCTCGTACAGCTTGCAGCGCAGTTTCCGCGGCTCGTCGAGATAGCCTCGACCGCGCGCGAACCACACAGAATTGCGTTCTATCTCTATGACTTGGCGGCAGCGTTCCACGCGCTATGGAATGTCGGAAACGACCGGCCCGACCGTCGTTTCCTGGTGATCGAGGATCCACAGGCGACCGCGGCGCGGCTTTTTCTGGCGTCTGCTATAGGGCAGATTATTCATAACGGCCTCGCCATCATGGGTGTCGAAGCGGTTTCGGAGATGAAGTGATGGCCGAAGACATGGATCTGCGCGAGGAAGACCGGCTCCCCTGGCTCGAAACCGTCGAGCCGGACGAGCAGGAAACCGTTGGCATCGGCCGCGTCATCGCGCTCGTCGTGCTCGGCCTGGCGGTCCTCGCGGCAATCATCTTCGGCATCTACAAGCTGCAACAGCGCGCGCCGACCGGCGACGGCCAGCTGATCGCGGCGCAGGAAGGCGACTACAAGGTCAAGCCCGACGACGCCGGCGGCCTGAAGGTCAAGGGCGAGGGCGACTCGGCGATCGCGACGAGCGCGGGCAAATCGGGCAACGGCGCAATCGACCTGCGCGGCGTGCCGGAAGCACCGGTCGCGGGGAAGCGTGCGGTTGCGGCCAAGCCCGATGACGCCGCGGGTCGCAATGCGGTCGCGCAGGTCCCGGCCTCGGGTGGTCGACTGGTCGCTGCGGCACCCTTGGCACCATCGAAGCCCAATGGTGCCGGCACGGCTACCGGCGGGTCGCTGGTCCAGCTTGGTGCCTATCCCAGCGAGGCCGTCGCCAACGCGGCGTGGGCGAACTTTTCGAAGCGGTTCGCGTATGTCGGTGCGCTAGGGAAGTCGGTCCAGCCGGTCGCAGCCGGTGGCCGTACTCTGTATCGCCTGCGCGTGAACGCAGGCAGCGCGAATCAGGCAGCGGATATCTGCGGCCGGTTACGCGTCGCCGGTGAGACGTGCTTCGTCGCGAGCTGATCGGGCGAAGCGGTGAGCGAAGGCGAGGCTCGCAGCAATCGCGCTAGCGATTGCTCGCCCGCTTTGCGCCTCGTTGATACTTCGTTTGTTAGCGCACCGGTCGGCGACCTACGCGCCTCGCGAACTTGAATGGCGCGGGGCGATTAACTCCGACGAACAGCGCCCTCAAGAGAGGGAGTGCTACTAGGAGTAAGGCCACAATTTTGGCGTGAGACGGGGGCCAGTTCGTGGAGCCTGTCACGTCGACGGTTAGCTATCGCAGACTTAGCGGGACGTCGGTGGCCGACACCGGGATAGAGGGCGATGATGGTGGTCGTACCGACTACGTGTCGCAACTATACACGTGACGGTAGTAAAGGCGCCGGCAATCAGCACTTTGGTGAAGTGACGTCACGACCCCTACAACAAACACGGCGTCGAACGGTTCTTCGGCAACGGTCTCTTCGTACGGGCCTGTTATACTATAATCGAGGACAGCGAACTATCGCGTCCCGAAACGTCGCCTGTCGCTCTTTACGAGCAGCCAACGCCGCAGGTTGCAGTCCAGCCCGTCATGCTCGGCATCGCGAAACTTACGTCCCAACCAGATTCGTCAGGCACCCACGTCATCAAGCGTAAACCGCGCAAAAAAGAGCATTCTTCGCCATCCCAACCGCGCGCAACGCGTTGTCTCAGATCGAACGGCGGTGCTTTCCGCCGTACTTGCGGCCAATGTAATCGCCAATCTGCGCGACTTCGGTAGCAGCTGCTCGGGCGCCGTTCATCTGGCAGGGAAGCGGATCGCTCGCATGATCGCTCGCGCGGCGTTTCACCGTGTCGCACAGTTCCTCGATGTCCGCGCGCGACAGGATGTTCTTCTCGCGCAACAGGCAGATCAGGCTCTGCAGGATCACCAGGTTCTTGTCTTCGGGATCGGTTTGGAGGTCCGGGTATGTGGCCATTGGAGGTTTCCTCGATGGATATGCCGCGAGGATATGCTCAATCCCAAAACATGCAAGCCCCTACGCTCACGAGGGGAATGTCATGGTCCACCATGCACTGAATGCGTCCGTCTCCGCCCGATCCAAGGTCAGCCCGATCTTGCTGCGACGCATCAATGCATCTTCGGGTATCCTCGCCCATTCGCGATCGTGCATCCAGCGTGCCTCGATCTCGGTCAGGCCACCGCCAAGGTCCGCGCCGAGGTCTGCTGCGTCGGTGACGCTCGCGAGCATGCCGTCGAGCAAGGCACCGTAAGCGTGCGCCATCCGTTCGCTACGGGCATCCCCGAGAAACGGCCATCGCGCGCGAACCTGCGCGAGATAGGTCGCAAAAGGTGGGATGGCGCCCCCGGGGAAAGCACGGTCGCGAGTCATCTGGCGGTCGGTCGTACCCAGCGCGGGGGGCGATCTTTGCGAGCGCTTCCTCGGCGAGATGGCGGGCCGTCGTGATCTTGCCGCCGAACACGGACAGTAGAGGCGCCGCGCCCGTATCGCCGAGCGTGTCGAGTTCGAGGACATAGTCGCGCGTCACCGCCTTCGCCTCGCTGGCGCCGTCGTCGTAGAGCGGGCGCACGCCGGACCACGTCGAGGTGACGTCGGCTGGCGCGATCTGGCGCGTGAAATGCTGGTTCGCGGCGTCGCAGAGATACGCGATCTCGCCCGCGTCGATCACCGCGTCTTCGGGCCGGTCGACGGGAATGTCGGTCGTGCCGATCTCGGTCTGGCCCTGATACGGGATCGCGAAGACGATGCGGCGGTCGGCGAGTTGCAGGATATAGGCGTGGTCACCCTCGTATAGTCGGGGCACGACGATGTGGCTGCCCTTGACCAGCCGGACGCCGGCGCTGGCATTGATGCCAAGCCGGCCCAGCAATTCGGCGACCCACGGGCCGGCGGCGTTGACGAGCGCTCGCGCAGTGACGTCGCGGCCGTCCGATAGGGTTGCGCGCCATAGTGCGCCGTCGCGGCGGGCGCTGACGAGTTCGGTGCGGACTGCGATCTCTGCACCGTTGGCGTGCGCGTCCATCGCATTCAGCACGGTAAGGCGGGAATCATCGACGAACGCGTCGGAATAGACAAAGCCGCGCGCGCCGTTCTTCAGCGGCGCGGTGTAGCCGGTATCGCTCCTGCGCAGGCCGCGCGATCGTTTCAGCGTCATGCGGCCGCCAAGCCAGTCGTAGAGGTACAGGCCGAGACGGACCATCCACCAGGGCCGTACCGCATTCTCGTGCGGCAGGACGAAACGCATCGGGCGGATGATGTGCGGTGCGGCCTTTACCAGGCGTTCGCGCTCCCGCAATGCCTCGGCAACCAGCTTGAAGTCGTAATATTCGAGATAGCGCAACCCGCCATGGATCAGCTTGGTCGAGGCCGACGAGGTCGCGCCGGCGAGGTCACCCTTCTCGACGAGCAGGACCGACAAGCCGTTCAGTGCCGCCTCGCGGGCGATCGCGGCGCCGTTGATGCCGCCGCCGACGATGAGGATGTCGTAACTTTGCGTCATGCCCGTAGCTTAGCCGTTTGGTAATGGCGGGCCTACCGACTATCTCTGTACCATGTACAAACCAAAAGCCGGTCTTCCGACGCGCGAGCAGATCCTCGACTTCATCGCCACTTCCGACGTGCCTGCGGGCAAACGCGAGATCGCCAAGGGCTTCGGGCTCAGCGCGCAGGACAAGATCGGGCTGAAGGCTTTGCTCAAGGACATGGCCGACGAGGGGTTGATCGACAGCGCGCCCGGTCGCGCGTTCCACAAGATGGGTGGTATCCCCAAGGTAACGGTGCTGCGGATCGCCGATGTCGATGACGGCGGCAACGTCTGGGCGGTGCCGGAGCGCTGGGAGGCGGAGGGTGTGCCGCCGCCGCGGTTGCGCGTGCGCGAACGCAAACGTGGTGCGCTGGGTGTCGGCGAGCGGATCCTCGCGCGAACCGAGGAGGCCGGGAATGGCTGGATCGCGCATCCGATGAAGGTCCTCGCGCCGGCGTCCGAGCAGGTCTTGGGCGTGTTGCGCGAGGAGGCCGGACGGCTGTGGCTAACCGGTGTCGACAAGCGCGAGCGGCGTGAGTTCGCCGTGGCGGATGCGGGCGGTGCGGCGCCGGGCGATCTCGTGCTGGCGGAACTTGCGGGCAAGCCGCCCAAGATCGCCGCCCGTGTCGTACAGAAGCTGGGTGATCCCTTCGCAGCACGTAGTTTCTCGCTGATCGCGATCCACAAGCTTGGAATTCCGGACGTGTTCTCGCAGGAGGCGCTTGACGAGGCGGAGCGCGTGTCGAAGCTGCCGTTGGGGAGGGGCGTGAAGATCTGCGCGACCTGCCGATCGTCGCGATCGACCCAGAAGATGCGCGCGATCACGACGACGCGGTGTGGGCTGAGGCGGACGATGATCCGTCGAATGCCGGCGGGTGGAAGGCGATCGTCGCGATCGCGGACGTCAGCTTCTATGTCCGACCGAAGTCCGAGGTCGATCGCGAGGCTCGGCGGCGCGGGAACTCGGTGTATTTCCCCGACCGCGTAGTGCCGATGTTGCCGGAGATTCTCTCCGCGGAGGTGTGCTCGCTGAAGGAAGGCGCGGACCGTGCAGCGCTCGCGTGCCATCTGCGGATCGGCAAGGACGGCTCGCTCAAGTCGTGGCGGTTTACGCGCGCGGTGGTGCGGATCGCGGCGAACCTGGCGTATGAGGAGGCGCAGGCGATCATCGACGCCGCATCGCCGGTGGTGGACGACCGCGGCGAAATGCTGAGCGTATTGCAGCCGCTTTGGGCCTGCTGGCAGGCGCTAGCTAAGGCGCGGGATGCGCGGGCGCCGCTCGATCTCGATTTGCCGGAGCGTCGCGTGGTGCTCGACGAGCAGGGGCGGATCATGTCGGTGTCGCCGCGCGAACGCCTCGACGCGCACCGGCTGATCGAGGATTACATGATCGCCGCCAACGTCGCAGCCGCCAAGGCGCTCGAGGCGAAGAAGGCGCCGGTGATGTACCGCATCCACGAGCCACCGAGCCGCGAGAAGTTGGCCGCGCTGAAGGAGTATCTCGAGACGTTCGACGTGCCGTTCGCGCTCGGGCAGGTCGTCCGTCCGGCCACGTTCAACCACATTATCGAGCGGATCGGCGATGCGGATTTCCGGCCGCAGGTGATGGAGCAGATCCTCCGCACCCAGACCCAGGCCTATTACGCGCCCGGCAATCACGGGCATTTCGGCCTCAGTCTCGGCAGTTACGCGCATTTCACGTCGCCGATCCGGCGCTATGCCGATTTGCTCGTCCATCGCTCGCTGGTGTCCGCCTACGGTCTTGGCGAGGGTGGGTTGCCGGCGGACGATGCGGCCAACATGGAGTCGGTCGGGGAGATCATCAGCCGGCTCGAACGTCGCGCGATGGAGGCCGAGCGTGACACCACCGACCGCTACGTCGCGGCATTCCTGTCGGAACGCGTGGGCCAAGTGATGGACGTGCGGATCACCGGCGTGACCAATTTCGGCTTCTTCGCGACGGTCGAGGGGATCGGTGGCGACGGGCTGATGCCGGTGCGCGATCTGGGCGGCGAGTATTTCCGCTTCGACGAAGGCGCGCGGACGCTGACCGGCGAGCATAGTGGCGACGTTTTCGCGCAAGGGCAGACGCTGGAACTGCGGCTGGCAGAGGCGAACCCGGTGTCGGGTGCACTGAGGTTCGAGATGCCCGAGGGGAAGGGTGCGGCCCAGCCTCCGCGTGGCGGACGCAAGCCGGTGCGCGAGATCAAGCGGCGTGGTCGCCCAACGAACATCCGCCATCAGGGCAAGCGGCGTTAGGAATTGCGCAAACCCCCGCGCTATGCGAGATCGGCGCGGGGGAAGAGTATGCGGGGACTTATTCTAGGCCGATCGCGTCGACGGATCGTCAAGGATTTCGTCGCGGCACGGGCCACGTCGGCTGATCGGGCAATCGCCTATGTAGCGAAGGACGCGCGGATATTCCGCCAACTTCGCGTCTATGGCGCGATCGTCGACGACGGGGCCGGGCGCTATCATCTCGATGCGCGAAAGCTCGGCGCATTTCGCGCTTCGGTGCGACTTCGAGCCGCAGCGATCGTCGGGGTATCGGGCGTCGCTGCAAGCGTGGCGGCTGCGGCGACGGTCTTCACGCTTGCCGAATAAGCTCTCGCCGGAAAGGCCAAGCCCAGCCGGCATGCCGATGGCGTTGCGGCCGCATCGGATCCGCGGGGTCATCCCGGTGCTGTTCCTGGCGCGACACGCGATCGCACCCGACGATGCGATCGCCTTCCTACCTCGCGACGCTCGGGAGCAGGCGACGTTCGATCGGCTACGCGCCAACGGCATCGTCCGCGAAACCGCACTAGGTCGCTTCTATTTCGATCTCGACGTGCATTATGCTGCCGTCGAGCGACGCCGACGTCTCGCCGTGCCGATCGCCATCATCGTGTCGGTGCTGATTGCCTGGATCGCCACGCGGTTCTTTCGCGGTTGATCACCCGACCCTGAAGGTCAGCCCCGCCTTCGCTACCAGCCGTTCGCGCAACTTCACCCCCATCAGCGCACCCGGCGTCCAGATCCCGCCATCGCCTTCCACGTCCTGGACGAGGCACAACGCCGCCTCGGCGATCATCTTGCTGGTCGATCCATAGCCGGGATCGCGGTCGCCGGTTACGACCGTGTCGATGCGCTCGCCATCGGGCATGATGCCTGCGAACAGCAGGTCGTAATGGCCGGCATCGCGCTCCTCCTTCGACGGGCCTTCGCCGGGTTTTGGCCCCTTGTCGCCCGAGAACGGATTGAACTTGGCGATCGCCTCGGCCGCGACCTTGCCGAGATCGCCCAGTCCCGCGACCATCATCTCGTCATAGACGAAGTCCGCCCCATACGCTTCACCGAGGAGGAAATTGGTGCGGTGGACGTTCTTGGTGTTGATTGGCGCCATCACGAACGGCGCGACCCAGGCCGATATGGTCGTGTCGTATTCGGGGATCAGCCCGGTCGGCTGGTGCGGTCCCTGGAAGCCGGGGGTGAGCGCGAACGGGCTGGTCAGCAACTTGACGATGCCGGGATCGCGCGCCGCGGCTGCGAGCGTCGCCTTTAGGCTCGCCGCGGTGCCGCCGGAGAACGTCCCCTGCATTTTCCGCACGCGTCCCTTCACGCGAGGTGCTGGGATGCCGTATTTCGCCTTCGCCGCATCCTGCAATGTCAGCACGCCGAGATCGAACGGGATCGAGTCGAACCCACACGAGAAGACGATCCGCGCGCCCGTCCGCGTCGCCTCGCCCTCATGCGCGTCGATCATGTGGCGCATCCATGCCGGCTCGCCGCACAGGTCGACATAGCCGGTGCCGGTTGCGGCGCAGGCGGCGACGAGTGCGGTGCCGTAGAGCTGATACGGTCCGACGGTCGAGATGACGACGGTGGCGCGTTCGGCCATCGCGCGGAGGCTGGCGGGATCGTCCGAGTCGGCAGTGATCAGCGGCGTATCGGCAGGCGCGCCTATCAGGTCGCGGACCTCTTGCAACTTCGACAGCGAACGCCCGGCCATTGCCCACCGAACGCCAGTCGGATAGGTCTGGACGAGATACTCTGCCACGAGCCGTCCGGTGAACCCGGTCGCGCCGTAGATGACGATGTCGAAGTCGCGCATATCCATCTCCTCTTTCGAAGACTTTGCGCGCGCGACCGTACCATCGCAAGCGAAACGCCGTTGCGCGGCTCGCCATGCGCGCATCGATCTGCGAGTATCGCCCGATGGCATCCGATCCAGAAACCGTCGCGTTCATCGTCGACCAGCTCGCCGCGGCGGGGGATGTCTCGGCAAAGCCGATGTTCGGCGAATACGGCGTCTATTGCGACGGCAGGATGGTCGCGCTGATCTGTGACGAGCAGCTCTTCGTCAAACCGACACCGGGCGGCCGCGCGTTCGTCGGGGCGATCGACGAAGCGCCGCCCTATCCCGGCGCGAAACCGTGCCTACTGGTCGATGCCGATCGCTGGGACGATGCCGAGTGGCTGGCGGAACTCGTCCGTATCTCGACCGCGGAACTGCCGATGCCAAAACCGAAGAAGCCCAAGCGCAAGAAGGTCTAAGCGGCCTCGTTGAACTGCAGGCTCGCCAGCCGCGCGTAGAGACCGCTGTTGGTCATCAGCGACCCGTGCGATCCTTCCTCTACGATCTGTCCGTCGTTCATCACGATGATCCGCTCGGCGGCGCGCACGGTCGCTAGGCGGTGCGCGATGACCAGCGTGGTGCGGTTCGCCATCAGCCGCTCGAGCGCCTCCTGCACGAGCCGTTCGCTTTCGGCATCGAGCGCGCTGGTCGCCTCGTCGAGCAGCAGGATCGGCGCATCGCGGAGGAGCGCGCGGGCGATCGTGACGCGCTGGCGCTGGCCACCTGACAACCGTGCGCCGCCTTCGCCGAGGAACGTGTCGAGGCCCTCGGGTAGTTTGCGCAGGAACTCCGCGGCGTTGGCGGCTTCGGCGGCGGCCCAGAGCTGATCGTCGGTCGCGGACCAGTCGCCGTAGCGAAGGTTGTCGCGGGCCGAGGCGCCGAAGATGATCGTTTCCTGCGGCACCATCGCGATGCGGGCGCGGACTTCGGCCGGGTCAGCATCGCGCAGGTCGATGCCGTCGAGCGTCACGCGGCCGGCGTCGGGATCGTAGAAGCGTTGTACCAGCTGGAATAAGGTAGTCTTGCCCGCGCCCGAGGGACCGACCACGGCGACCGTCTCCCCCGGCTTCACGTCGAGCGAAAAGCCGTTGAGTGCGGCGACGTCGCGTCGCGTCGGGTAGTGGAATTGCACGCTCTCGAACGCGAGCGCACCGCGTGGCGGCTGGGGCAGGGCGACCGGGTTGGCGGGCGCGGCGATTTCGGGCTTTTCTCGCAGCAGTTCGGACAGGCGTCCGGCCGCACCGGCGCCGCGCAACAGGTCGCCATAGACTTCGGTGAGCGCGCCGAACGCGCCCGCGACGATCCCTCCGGTCAGGACGAACGCGGCGATCGCGCCACCGCTGATCCGCCCCGCCGCGACGTCGATCGCGCCTTCCCACAGGACCAACGTAATCGACCCGAACACGAGCCCTATGACGATCGCGGTCATCACCGCCCGCAACATAATCCGCGCGCGAGCCGCCGCAAACGTCGCGCCGACCGCGTCCGCGAACCGCGCGGCCTCGCGGTCTTCCTGTCCGAACGCCTGCACGACCTTCATCGCGCCGAGCGTTTCCGTAGCGATCGAACCGACATCGGCGACGCGGTCCTGCGAGGTGCGCGAGTAGTTGCGGACGCGCTTGCCGAGCAGCGCGATCGGCAGGATGATCAGCGGGATGCCGATCATCAGCATGCCCGCGAGCTTCGGCGAGATCGCGAACAGGTAGATCAGCCCACCAATGCCGGTGAAGGTGTTGCGCAGCGCGATCGACACCGTGCTGCCGACGACCTGTTCGATCAGCGCCGTATCTGACGTGAGGCGCGAGGCGATTTCCGACGGGCGGTTCTCCTCGAAGAAGCGCGGCGTGAGGCGGAGGAGGTGGCGTTGCACGTTGGTGCGGATATCCGCGACGACGCGCTCTCCGAGCCACGACACGTAGTAGAAGCGCACTGCGGTTGCGAGCGCGAGTACGACGACGATCATCAGCAAATAGTGGAACGAGTTGGCGACCGAACCGCCCGCACCGGGGCCGAAGCCGCGGTCGATGACGCGCTTGAATCCGTACGGGATGCCGATCGTCGCGGCCGAGGTCATCATCAGCGCGAGCCCCGCGAACGCGATCTGGCGGGGGTATTGGGAGGCGTGACGCCACACCATCGCGAGATCGCCGATCCGGCGGGACGTCTTCTCTTCGGGTATCGGCTTGGCCATGCGCGGTGCCTAGCAGTGGCGGGGGTGGCGCTCAACGAGAACCGGGCGTCGCAGAGCGCGGTGATCCGGTCGCGCGGGACGGAGCGGCGGTCGATCGCGCGTTGCACTGCGGCAAAATTGCGTTACCACCGTGCAAAGCCCGATGAGGCGAGAGGATACCGCATGCTCTACGATGCCTATGAATTCCAGCGTTCGATGATGGCCGGCGCCAGCAAGATGGCGAGCTTCGGCGCGGATATGCTCAACAATCCGGCAAACCCGTTCGCCTATTTGGGCGGCGGCACGGTGGTTGCCTCGGCGCTCGAAGTGTTCGCACACGCGAATGCGACTCGCGGCAAACCGGCGTTCGGGCTCGACACGACGACGATCGACGGCCGCGAGGTCGCGGTCCGCGAGGAGATCGTGCTGCGGAAGGACTTCGGGCAGCTGAAGCGCTTCGTGCGCGAGGGTGTGGAGGGCGGTCCGAAGCTGCTGATCGTCGCGCCGATGTCGGGGCATTACGCGACCTTGCTGCGCGGAACGGTCGAGCGGATGCTGCCGTTCGCCGACGTCTACATCACCGACTGGCGAGACGCGCGCAGCGTGCCGCTGTCGGCTGGGCGGTTCGATCTCGACGATTACATCGATTATCTGATCGAATATTTGGAGACGATCGGCGCGAATGAGGGGCAGGGGGGCACGCACATGCTCGCGGTCTGCCAACCATCGGTGCCGTGTTACGCCGCGGTTGCGCTGATGAGCGCAGACAAGAACCCGTGCCGTCCGAAGACGCTGACGATGATGGGTGGTCCCGTCGATACGCGCGAGGCACCGACCGCGGTGAACACGCTGGCGACCGAGCGGCCGCATGCGTGGTTCGAGCAGAACGTCATCGCGACCGTGCCGGGCAATTATCCGGGTGCGGGGCGGAAGGTGTATCCCGGCTTCCTGCAGCTTGCCGGATTCATGTCGATGAATCTGGGCAACCACATGGTCTCGCATTGGGAGATGTATAAACATCTCGTCCAGGGTGATGGCGAGAGCGCGTCACAGAGCCAGGATTTCTACGAGGAATATCGCTCGGTCTGCGACATGACCGCGGAATTCTATCTCCAGACGATCGATGTGGTATTCCAGAACCATGCGCTGCCGCGGGGGATCATGACGCATCGCGGCCGGCTGGTCGATCCGGCGGCGATCACCGATATCGGTCTGCTCGCGGTCGAGGGCGAACGTGACGATATCTCGGGCTTGGGGCAGACCAAGGCTGCGTTGACGCTGGCAACCGCGCTACCCGACGAGAAGAAGCGCTATCTGATGGCGGAAGGGGCCGGTCATTACGGCATCTTCAACGGCTCGCGCTGGCGGGACAAAATCGCGCCCGTGGTGGAAGAGTTCATCACCGCGAACGGGTAAGAAAAATGGGCAGCCCAGTACGGGCTGCCCAAAATCGGCTCAGGCGATCGAGTTGACCACCGCGTGGCTGCTCGACTCGTCCGAATGGATCGTGCCGCCGAACAGCATCTTGAGGCGGCCGCCGATCGAGATGTCGGTTTCCCACAGCTCGGCGCTGTCGATGTCGAAGCGCAGCAGCGTCAGGTTGGGGTCTTCCTTGCCGCCCGGAAACCATGCCTCAACCTGGTTGTTCCAGAGCTTGTCGATCTGCGTGCGGTCGTTCGACGTCGAGACGTCGCCGGCCATGCACGCGAAGAAATCATGGCCCTTGCCGACGAACTGCGCCATCGCCGCGCCGCCCTTGGCGATGCGGTTGTCGCGGCCGGCGAAGAAGAACAGCGTGTTGGGCTGATCGTCGTCGATCTGCGCGGTCATCGGCTCGGAATGCTGGCCGTCGTTGAGGCCGATCATCACGAACGGGCTGGCCTTCAGCTTGTCGATGAACTTCGCTGCGACTTCCTGCGGGGTATCCTTGTCGGCCATCGTCATTCTCCTATTGGCTTGGATTGCCACTGAGAACGGGTGGGGCGGGGGGTTGGTTGCGCGGGATCTGCGGTCGGCACACGCGCTGTTGCTGGATAAAACCGCGACCAACGGGCCATGTCGACGACCCCGGCAGTTCTGCGTCACCACGAAAATACGGTGAATGCGATTTGCCGATCCGTGCCTCAAACAGGATTTGGTGAGGCGCATCTTACTGCTATTGCAGGACTATGGAGAGTATTCATTCCGCCGTAACGGACGTTCGCGTCGAAGAGCGTGCCGTCGTCGACGCTCAGACCTTCGCTACCGAAGTGGCGGGACGCTCTACCCCGGTGGTGTTGCGCGGGCAGGTTGCCCACTGGGCCAGCGTGCGGGCGGCGGAAGGTGGCGACGACGCGACCGCAACGTATCTGGCCGGCCTCGGTGATGGCGGCAAGCCGATGGACGTGCTGATCGGCGGTCCCGAATTCGGTGGCCGCTTCTTCTATCGCGGCGATAATCTGGAAGGCTTCAACTTTCACCGCGAGAAGGCCCCGTTGACTGTTTTGCTGAGCGAATTGTTGCGGTTGTCCAGCGTGCCCGAGGAAAAGCGGCATTTCCTGTATGCCAATGCGGCAACCGCGCCGGAGCATTTGCCGGGATGGTTGGCAGCCAATCCGATCAACCTCCCGCTCGGCGGAGCGACGCCAAGGCTGTGGATCGGCAACGGATCGCAGACCGCGACACATTATGACGGCTCGACGAACCTTGCCTGCGTAGTCGCCGGCCGACGCCGCTTCACGCTGTTCCCGCCGGACCAAGTCGGCAATCTGTATATCGGACCACTCGACCGGACGCTGGCCGGCCCGCCGTCCAGCATGGTCGATCCGTTGGCGCCGGACCTGCACCAGTTTCCGCGATATGCCGAGGCGCTGCGTCATGCATTGGTCGCCGATTTAGGGCCGGGTGATGCGTTGTTCATCCCGGCGATCTGGTGGCATCATGTCCAGGCGTTCGGGACGCTCAACGTGTTGTGCAATTACTGGTGGGCGTTCGACCCGACGGTCTCGGCGTTTCACGCGATGGTTCATGCCATGATGGCGGTGCGCGATCGTCCGCCGGCGGAGAAGGCGGGATGGCGGGCCTGGTTCGAGCATTATGTGTTCGGCGACGATGCGGCCGCGGCTGGCGATCATCTGCCCACGGCAGCGCGGGGCGTGCTCGGCCCAGCCTCGCCAGATCGTACCGAGCGGATTCGCGGCTATCTGTTGAAAGCGCTCCAGCGACGCTGACCGGGTGCCGTCGATGAAGGCGGCCCAGGCAGGCGGCGGGTTCCAGTTGGTCGCCTTGCCGCCGTCATCGACGATGCTCGGGACGACCAGACGTCTTGCGGACCCGTTCGGGACCATCGAAACGCAAGCCGCGTCGGTCGAGTTTAGTCGCGGCCGCAACGATGGCGAGCGGCACGGGCATCAGCTGGTTTACGTCAACCTAGCGAGCGCATGGGCATGGGATGGCATATGCGTCAGTGAGGTGGCGACTACGCGTTCAATCTGCGCCAACTGATTGGCGGCGGTATCGATCGGTATCGCGTCGCAGATCGGATCGTAGCCAGAGACGGCGGCGTTCTGTCCGGTCAAGACAGCGAGCCAGCTGGTTTCGTTGAACAGTTCGTCGGCTTCCCGGAATATTCGGCCGCCGGCGCGAAACAATGCGAGCTTTTCGGCTAGCCCCTCCGGGATTGCTGCAGCTGCGCGGTCGCGCCAGAATGGTTCGGCGCGCGCATTCAAATGGTAATGTGCGACGAGGAAGTCCCGGATGCGAGTATATTCCGCGGTCATGATGCGGTTGTAGCGCTCGACCACTGCCGGGGCGGGAGGGGCGCCCGTCGGCAACATCCTGAGCAGATGCTGCAATCCGCTTTGCACCAGATGAATGCTGGTGGATTCAAGCGGCTCCATGAATCCCGCTGCCAGACCAAGAGCGATGCAATTACCGACCCAGAACCGGTTGCGATGGCCCGTCGCGAAACGGATCACGCGAGCGTCGGCAAGCGTCTTGCCTTCGACCCCGGCCAGCAACGTAGCGGTCGCTTCGTCCTCGCTCATGTGGCGGCTGGAGAAGACATGGCCGTTGCCGGTGCGGTGCTGCAACGGGATACGCCAGCGCCAGCCGGCACGCTCGGCGATCGCCCGGGTGAGCGGCAGCGGTGCGGCGTCGGCAACCGAGGGTACTGCGACGGCGCGGTCGCAAGGGAGCCATTCGGACCAGTCGGTCCATCCTGCCTCCATCGCGCCTTCGATCAAGAGGGCGCGAAAGCCGGAGCAGTCGAGGAACAGGTCGCCTGCGATGCGGCTACCGTCTGCGAGATGGACGGCCGCGATACCCGCCGGGCCGCGCTCGACGCGTTCGACCAGCCCTTCGTGGCGGACGACGCCGTATGCCTCGGCCTGCGTCCGCAGGAATGCCGCATAGCGCCCGGCGTCGAAATGATACGCATAGCCGATCCGCGACAGGGGTGAGTTTCCATTCGCGATCGGCCGGGAGAAACGGCCGGCCTCCGCCGCGCATGCCTCTAGCGAATAGGCGCCCAGTGGTTTTGCCGCGCCTGCCTGGCGCGCACGCAGCCATTGCGCGGCGAACGGCACGCCGGCGATGTCGGTACCGATCTGGCCGAACGGATGGACATAGGACTCATCCGGACGCGTCCAGCCTTCGAAGCGGATGCCGAGCTTGTAGCTGCCGCCGGTCGCGCGGAGGAAGGCGTCCTCGTCGATCCCGAGCATCGCGTGGAAGGTACGGATCGGCGGGATCGTTGCTTCGCCCACGCCGACCGTGGGGATGTCGTCGGACTCGATCAGCGTCACGCGCGTGCCGGCGGGGCCAAGCAGTCGCCCAAACGCGACCGCAGCCATCCAGCCCGCAGTGCCGCCACCGACGATCGTTACAGATCGTAGCGCGTCGGTCATGCGCGCACGCGTGCCGGGCTGGTACGGGCGAGATAGTCTTCGTGGCGCGGCATCCGGGCTGCGGCGTCGGCGAACATCGCGCGCAACCGATCAAACCGGGCGTCGACTTCGCGCGGATCGACCGCATCGGCGAGACGGTCCCAGCCCTCGGGAACGATGCCTTGCCCCAGCAACACTGCGACCCAGCTTGCTTCGGCGAACAGATCGTCCTCCCATCGGAACAGCCGTCCGCGACGTCGCCACAGGGTAATCTTCTCGGCGAGACTCTCGGGGATCGCCCGCGCGCCGGCCTCGCGCCAGAACGGAGAGTCGGTCCGGCGGGTCGCATGATAGTGAAGCACGAGAAAGTCGCGAACCTGGTCGAACTGCGTTTCGGCAAGACGATTATAGGTATCGATCTCGACCGGCGAGAAACCCTGGTCGGGGAATAACGCCAGCAGCTTCGAGATGCCGGTCTGGACCATGTGGATACTGGTGGATTCGAGCGGCTCGGTGAAGCCGGAGGCTAGGCCGAGCGCGACGACATTGCCTATCCACTGTTTTCGGCGCCGCCCGGCTGTGAAACGCAGAACGCGAGGGTCGGCAAGCGGCGGCCCATCGACGCCGCCGAGCAAGGTCGCGGCGGCCTCGTCGTCCGAGCAATGCGCGCTGCTGTAGACATAGCCGTTGCCGGTACGGTGCTGCAGCGGAATGCGCCATTGCCAGCCGCTCGCTTGCGCGGTCGAGCGGGTGTACGGCGTGATCGCGGTGCCGATATTGGCGCTCGGCATCGCAACGGCCCGGTCGCAGGGCAACCAGCGCGTCCAGTCCTCGTAACCGGCACCGAGTGCCTGCTCGATCAGCAAACCGCGGAAGCCGGAGCAGTCGAGGAACAGGTCGCCTTCGATCCGGCGGTCGCCGGCGAGCGTGACATGACGGACGTGCCCGGTATCGCCGTCAAGCGCGACATCGCCGATCTCGCCCTCGATCCTTATGACGCCGTCGCGTTCCGCACGACCTCGGAGGAATTGGGCGTAAAGACCGGCGTCGAAATGATAGGCATGCGCCATCTGTGACAATATCGATGCAGGGTCGGGCGAGGGGGGGCGAACCGCCCGGCCCGCGCGGCGACCGCGCACAGCGAGTAGGCGTCGATGTCCTCGACCACGCCTGCGGCTCGGCGGCGTCGCCAATGTTGCTGGAAGCGGACGCCCTCGATATCGAAGCCGAACCCGCCAAACGGGTGGAGATAGCGTTCGCCGATCGCACCCCAGTCGACAAACTCGATGCCGAGCTTGAAGCTGCCTGCCGTCGCCGCCAGAAACGCCGCTTCGTCGATGCCGAGCATCGCGTTGAAGGCCCGGATCGGCGGGATCGTCGCTTCGCCGACACCGACGGTGCCGATCGTATCGGACTCGATCAGGGTCACGCTGGCGCCGGTCGGGATCAGTCGCGCCAGCGCGGCGGCCGCCATCCAGCCCGCGGTGCCGCCGCCGACGATGACGATGCGACGGACAGGTGAACCCAGCGTCATGCGGCAGCCAGTTCGGCCATGGCGTGCGCGTAAGGCGGAAGCGCACGGACCTGCGCGATGATCCGCGCGCGATGATCGGCGAAATGCTGTTGGATCGTTGCCAGGGGCAGCGCATCGGCACGCGCGTCGTACCGCCGTGGCACGAGACCCATCGCGTCGAACATCGCGGCCCAGTCCTCCTCTTCGAACGGTTCGTCGTCGAACATTGGCAGACGTCCGCGTGCGGCGAACAGGGTGCGTTTCGCCTCGACTGCATCCGGAAGCATCGTGCCGCCGGGCTCGTCTCGGGATGCACCCACCCCACGGCCTGTGGCCTTCTGTGCGATGACGAAGTTGCGGGCGCCCGTCATGGCGTTTGCCGTAAATCGATTGAATGCCCTGGCTTCGATGGGTGCGCGGCGTTCAGCGGGCCAAAGCTGGATGAGTTGCGCAAGCGACCGCAGCAGTACGGTCAGCGCGGTTGGATGCAGTGGCTCGATAAGCCCTGCGGCGGCGCCTGGGGCAATGCAGTTGCCGCGCCAGGCCTCGACGCGGCGACCGGCGCGGAACGGCGTGCCCCTCGCCACCCGCGGCGCAGGTCAAGCGCACGTCGGCGCCACCGAGCGGCCAGGTTGCGGTCCAACCCGAACCCTGCGCGTCGACTTGCGTATAGGGTGGCGGTGCGCCCGCTGCTGACAGCGTTTGCGTATGCGTCCGGTCACACGGCAGCCATGCCGACCAATCTTCGAATGCCGGCGCCGTCCGGCTCGCGATGCGCGCGCTGCTGCCGGAACAGTCCAGCACGAGCAGCGGAACAATTTCGGTGCCGTCCGTCAATTTCAGCATCTCGACGATGCCGCCTGCGTCGATCCGAGCGTCGGCCAACGGTGCGTTCGCGCACGAAGCACCGAAGTTCATCGCGGCCGCGCGCAGCACCGCGGTGTAGGGTTCGACCGGCAGATGCGACGCATGCGCAATCGGGGCTTCGAGAGCGAACCGGCCGGCCTGTGCGGCAACCGCGGACAAGGCATAGTCGGCCAGACGGACATGGATCCCGTCCTTGCGCAGCCGGCCGGCAAGCTGGTGAAACGCGATACCTTGAAGCGGCGCCCCCCGTGTCGCCGTAGGACAGGAAGGCCGCGGCACCGTCCTCGCGCCAGCCACCGAACGCGACCCCGAGCGCATGGCCTCCGCCGGTTGTGCGGACAAGCGCCGTCGGCTCGATACCAAGATCGGCGTGAAACCCGCCAAGCGCTGGCGGCACCGCTATCACCGGTGCAAAATCCCCCAGTCCATCGCCTCTCATGCCATCGTCGATCACGACGACACGATAGGCGTCACGAGGCAGGCGACGCGCGAGCGCGGCTGCGGCCATCCAGCCGCACAGGTTCGCGCCTAGGGATTGCGACGATCCGACTCATGCCGCGGCCTTGATCCGCGCGATATAGTCTTCGTGCAGGGGCATCGCTTTGGCTGCACTCGCACAGGCGGCGGCGACCTTGGCGACATGAGCGTGCGACGTCGCCATCGGCATATCCGCTATCAGCGGGTTCACGCGGTCCGGCATGATGCGCTGGCCGTAATAGACGGCAAGCCAACTCGCCGGCAGGAACATGCCCTCTCGATAGGATGCGACGATGCCCCGCTCGCGGAATTCGGCGATCTTCTCGGTCAGCGACGAGGGGCAGGGTCATGGTTCGCATGTAGCGCCAGAACGGCGTATCGTCGCGTTCCGTGGCACAGTAGTGCAGCACCAGAAAATCACGGACCCGATCATATTCGAGCGCCATCGCGCGGTTGAATTCCGCCTCATCCGCTGGGTCGAACACGCCACCCGATGGGAACAGCTCGATGAGCTTGCCGATCGCGAGCTGGATCAGGTGGATGCTGGTCGATTCGAGTGGTTCGAGAAACCCCGCGGACAGGCCGATCGCGACGCAATTCCCAACCCATTGCAGATCTCGCCGGCCCGTCCGAAAGCGCAGCATGCGCGGTTCGGCAAGCGCCTCGCCCTCCAGGTTATCCATCAACACCGCACGTGCGGTTTCCGGGTCGGCGAACCGTGTCGAGAAGACATGGCCGTTCCCCGTTCGATGCTGCAGCGGGATGCGCCATTGCCATCCTGCTTCACACGCGGTTGCCCGGGTGTACGGTGTCAATGCGCCGGTATTGGCGGTGGGAACGGCCCATGCGGCATCGCACGGCAACCAGTGCGACCAATCCTCATATTTAACCTTGAGTGCGCCATCGATCAGGAGAGCGCGAAAGCCGGAACAGTCGATGAAAAGGTCACCCGCGATCCTCCGACCATCGGCAAGGCGAACGGCATCTATACCACCCGCGCTTTGCTCGACCGCATCGACGCGTCCTTCGATCCGGAGGACGCCGCGCGCTTCGGCATAGTCGCGCAGATAGGCCGCGTAGAGCGTCGCATCGAACTGATAGGCGTAGGAATAGGTCGACCGGATCGAGCGCGGGTCCTCGAGTGGCGGCGTAAAACGATTGTCCCGTGCGGCGACGATCGGCAGCGAGCAGTCTTCCAGCGTCGGTAAGCCGTCAGCGCCACCACGCGACGCGTGGGCCCAATACTGGTGGAAAGGCAGGCCATCGATGTCGTGCCCGAAATCGCCAAAGGGATGGATGTAGCTGTCGCCGATACGGCCCCAATCGCGAAATTCGATGCCAAGCTTGAACGTCGCATTTGTACGACGAATAAAGTCGGCTTCGTCGATACCCAATCTTTGATTAAAGAATCGGATGTGAGGAACCGTCGCTTCGCCGACGCCGACTGTGCCGATCTCCTCAGACTCGATCAGGGTTACGTCGGCAAGCCGGCCGGCAAAGCTCATGGCCAATGTTGCCGCGGTCATCCAACCAGCGGTACCGCCACCAACGATCACGACTTGTATCCGGGCACCCATGGCCAATCGTCATCCTCTCTGTGTTGCATCTTGGCAACTACCCACTCATTTCCGAGCGTTCTTAACCTTTTATGTAGCTGTTACATTCGTGTGACGCTACCTCGCCAGACAGATAAAGCGCGCCAAAGAATGATAGCGCTATCTATAAAGGGGATGCAGAACGTCATGGCCACTGCGAATATCTTAGTTGCGTCGACTCGTATTGGTGCGCTGAAGGGCGGGGCATCGTTGATCGCGCTGTGCCTGGCCGCGTCGCCGCAGGTGCTGCATGCCCAGCAAGCAGATACACTTCCTTCGCAGAGCACGCCGACCCCGGCGGCGCTTGGCCGTACCGCACCTTCAGATCGGGCTGCAGCGGCGAGCGTCGACGCCTCCTCGTCCGGGCAGGCACAGCCCTCCGCAAACGCGCAGGTTCCGTCGGGTGGCGCCGTGCCGACGCAGGCCGAGCAGTCGACTGCGACCCCGCAGGACGAGGCCACCAACCAGGACATCGTGGTCACCGGCATTCGTCGCAGTCTGCAAAGCGCGCAGGCGATCAAGAAGAATTCCGAAGTCGTCGTAGATTCGATTTCGGCCGAGGATATCGGTGCACTGCCGGACCGTTCGGTCACCGAAGCATTGCAGCGCGTTCCGGGCGTGTCGATCAGCCACTTCTCGGCCGGCGTCGACCCGGATCATTTCTCGACCGAAGGGTCGGGCGTCACGGTTCGCGGCCTGAGCTATACGCGCTCGGAGATCAACGGACGCGACTCGTTCAGCGCGAACAACGGTCGCGGCTTGTCGTTTGCCGACGTGCCGTCCGAGCTTCTGGGCGGGGTCGATGTGTTCAAGAGCCCATCGGCCGACATGATCGAAGGCGGTATCGGCGGCACGGTCAATCTGCGGACGCGTCTGCCGTTCGACTCCGTCGGGTTTGCCATCGGTGGCACGCTGGAGAACAACTACGGTGACTTCGTCAAGAAGTCGGCGCCGACTGTATCGGTGCTCGCCAGCGACCGCTGGGAAACCGGCATCGGCGATTTTGGTCTGCTCGGCAGCTTCGTACGCTCGCAGGTCCGCAGCCGGGCGGACAGCGTGCAGATCTCCAATTGGGGCGAGCGTCCGGAGGGAACGAACGGCGTCTTCTATCAGCCAAGCAACATAGATCCTAACAATCCCAACTCGATCATCGCTACCCCCCGCAACGCCGACGTCGGCGGCGGTGACGGTGCCGTTCGCCCGTACCACCTATCTACCGCGCGGTGCCGCGATCAGGAGCCAGGAGTTCGATCGTACGCGCTACGGCTATTCGGCTGCCGGTCAGTGGCGGAGCCCCGACAGGTCGATGACTGCGACGGCACAATTTCTCCGCACGGACTCGCGCGAGGCCTGGACTGAAAATTCGATTGAAGTGGCGACGGACAACGTGCTGGCGGCGGGCGATACGCAGCCTTTCCCCGGTACGAGCTTTACCTTTGACGACGACAACGTCTTTACCGGCGGCCTGATCACTGGCCCCAACGGCTACCGCGCAGACCAGAGCGCGCCTGCCGATATGCGGACGCCGACGAACGGCCTGCAGAGCAACAATATCGCGCGCGGCAACGAATCGCGGTTCCGCACCAACGACGCGAGCTTCAACTTCAAATGGCAGGCGACAAGCCGGCTCGGCGTCAATGTCGACTATCAGCATGTCTGGTCGCAGGTGAAGGTAACCGACCTGACTGTGTGGGGCACGAGCTATCAGAACGCGGACATACGTCTGAATGGTAGCGATCCTGCCTATGTGAACTTCGTGCCGGTCGCCAATGGACCTAATAACTATCAAAACGCCGCGCACCCCAGCTACACGGACCCCTATAACAACTTCTACCGTGCTGCGATGGATCACATCGAGGACAGCAAGGGTAATGAGGATTCGGCGCGTATCGACCTGGATTACTCGTTTCCTGAGGACAGCTGGCTAACCTCGATCCGGGGTGGCTATCGATTCTCCGACCGTCAAAACGATGCGCGATCGACGGCGTACAACTGGGGCGTGCTCAGCGAAATCTGGGGCGGCGGTACCGTCCCGGCGCCGACCGCTGCCGATCCTGCCGCGACGGCATCGGTCGGTCCGGGCGGCCCGGTCTGGTTTGATCGGCCGATCGATGGCAATCCGGCGACCCGCGACGCCGGCCAACTCGGCCCGCAGCAAGCGTTCCTCTACGACAACTTCTTTCGGGGTCAGGCGAACGACGCCTCCAATGGCGGGCGCGTGTTCGTACCGGGAGGTTTCCTCCAGGATTACGGCGCAGCGACCCAGGCGATCACGCAGATTGCCCAGGAATGGCGGACTTTCACGAGCAATCTGTCGGGTGCCAATGGCTGGGTCCCGCTGGCTGGGCGGGCTGGCGCAGTCGCCGGAACGCCGTTCCTGCCCGGCGAGATCAACCCGGTCAGCGAGCGCAACAATGCGGCGTATCTTTCCGTGCGATTCGGCAATGACCTGTCGAACGGGTGGAACCTGAGTGGCAATGTCGGCGTGCGCTACACGAAGACACGCCGTATCTCGTCCGGCTTCTACTCGTTCCCGCAACAGTCCTTCAGCTGTCCGACCTTGACGCCGGAGCAGATCGCAACCGGTGCGACGGTATCGCGTTTTTTGCGCCTTGCCCGGCGCCACACAAGCGGCCGCGGCCGCATTTCAGAACGGTGCGTTGTCGCCAATCGCCGCCAAGCTGAGCTATGACTATTTTCTGCCAAGCTTCAACGTCAAGCTGGCGGTCGGCAGTGGCCTTCAGTTCCGTGCGGCCTTCACCAAGAGCGTCGCGCCACCGAACTTCGACCAGACCCGGGCGTTCTACAATGTCGGCCTCAACACAAGCGACCAGAATATTCTTTTCAACGGCGGGCCGATAGCGAACTTTACCGTGGGCAATCCGTATCTAAAACCCGTGCGTGCTGACAATTACGATCTGACCGCCGAATGGTATTTCTCGAACGTTGGCCAGCTGACGCTGTCGCTGTTCAAGAAGAATCTGTTTGGCGTGCAGACCAACAGTTTGCAGCGTCAGACCTTCACAAACAACGGTGTAAGCTTCGACGGTATCGTGACAACGCCGCTCAACTCCACCGATACCGGTCGCTTGAAGGGACTTGAACTCGGGTACCAGCAGACGTACGACTTCCTGCCCGGGTTTCTGGCCGGGTTCGGCTTCTCCGGAAACTTTACGTACATCGAATCGTCCGGCGTGCCACAGCAGACCCTCGACCCGAACGATCCGAACGTTACCGCGGGCATAATCTCCAACATTGATACCGCCGGTCTGCCGTTGCAAGGTCTGTCGAAATACCAAGTCAACGCCGGGCCGTTCTATCAGCGCAATGGATTGGAAATACGCGCCGCCTATAATTGGCGTTCGAGGAATTTGCTCACCATTCGTGACGTGATCGTGCCGAACTCACCGGTGTTCGCAGAAGCCTATGGTCAGGTCGATGCCTCGATCTTCTACTCGGTGACACCCTCGGTGCGGATGGGCTTCCAGGGCGTGAACCTGACGAACTCGATCACGCGGACGTCGTACGTGATCAACGACGACCTGCTGACGCGGCCGCGCAACTGGTTCATCAACGATCGCCGCTTCACCTTCTCGATCCGCGTCGCGATCAAGTAAGGCGAGAAACCGGCCGACTATCTGGTGGGCCTGATATACTCCCTTGGGGCGTCCCGGTCATACGGGGCGTCCCTCGTTGCGTCAGCGGCGGAGCGCAAAGCAACTCGATAGGCGTACTCCGCACTTGCGTCACATTCCGCAACGGCTCACGGCGCCGACAAGGAATAACCCCCACGCGGAGAATCCTAATGACCGAGACCGCCGATTACACGCCGCCGAAGATCTGGACTTGGAACAAGGAGAGCGGGGGCAGGTTCGCCAGCATCAACCGCCCGATCGCCGGCGCCACGCACGACAAGGAGCTGCCGGTGGGTAAGCATCTGCTGCAGCTCTATTCGCTGGCGACGCCCAACGGGGTGAAGGTGACGGTGATGCTCGAGGAGCTTCTCGCTGCTGGTCATACGGGTGCCGAATATGACGCCTGGCTCATCAAGATCATGGACGGCGACCAGTTCGGCAGCGGCTTCGTCGAGGCCAACCCGAACTCGAAAATTCCGGCACTCGTCGATCGCAGTGGTGAAAGCCCGATCCGGGTCTTCGAGTCTGGCTCGATCCTGGTCTATCTCGCCGAGAAATTCGGTGCGTTCCTGCCCACCGAAGTCGCCAAGCGCGCCGAGGTGCTTTCGTGGCTGTTCTGGCAGATGGGGGCGGGGCCGATGCTCGGCGGCGGGTTCGGGCATTTCTACGCGTACGCGCCGGTAAAGATCGAATATGCGATCGACCGATTCGCGATGGAGGTGAAGCGGCAGCTCGACGTTCTCGACCGGCGCCTGGGCCAAAGCGAGTATCTTGGCGGCGACGAGTATTCGATCGCCGACATGGCGGTATGGCCCCTGGTACGGTGCTCTGGTGAAGGGGCTGGTCTATGAGGCCGCGGAGTTCCTTCAGGTCAACGACTACAAGAACGTCCTACGCTGGACTGATCTGATCGCCGCACGGCCTGCAGTGGCGCGTGGGCGGATGGTCAACCGCGTGATGGGTGATCCTTCCAGTCAGCTCCCCGAGCGCCATGACGCAGGCGATTTTGATACGCGGACGCAGGACAAGCTCGACGCCGCAGCGGCTGACAACGCGGCGAGGTAACGCTTCCTCAGAGGCGCTGAGCGGTCGATACGAGGTCACCGCCTTTGAGACGCACTCAGCTCGACCCGAATCGATGCCTCCCCAGGCATCGATTCGGGTCGGTTTGCTTAGCCGTCTGCCGTGCCCTGAACGACGTGCCGCGCGGGTCGGACGTCGCCCTCGATCGCCGCGGCGGTGTAGCGTTCGATGATGGCGCGCAGGCGGCCGGTCTGGATTGTTCAGCGGTGAGATGCAGGCCATCGATCGATCGGTTTCCCCACTCGACACGAAAACGTTTCGTGTTGAAATGCGCGTCGACAAGTATCGACGGGAAAGGGCGAAACCCTGATGCTCGCGCGAAAAATGAATGTCGCTGATCGCTTCCGTCACGAAGCGGAAGCTGGTGACCCCTACGAGAATCGAACTCGTGCTTACGCCGTGAGAGGGGCGTCGTCCTAACCGCTAGACGAAGGGGCCGTTAGCAGAAGCGGGCGTCTACGGAATGGGGTGGCAGGCGTCAAGACAGTTGCCGAACATTCTTGAACGCCCGCAGCATTTTCTTCAGGCGGCGACCTTCTTCCGCTCGGCCATTTCCTCATTGAGCATCTCGGCCAGCAGGAAGGCGAGCTCGAGGCTCTGGCTGGCGTTGAGGCGCGGGTCGCAGTGCGTGTGGTAGCGATCGGCGAGGCTCTGCTCGGTCACGTCGACCGCGCCGCCGGTGCACTCGGTCACGTTCTGCCCGGTCATCTCGGCGTGGATGCCGCCGGCGTGCGTACCTTCCGCGCGGTGTACCGCGAAGAAGCCGCGGACTTCGGCGAGGATGCGGTCGAACGGCCGCGTCTTGTAGCCGTTGGCGGCCTTGACGACGTTGCCGTGCATCGGGTCGCAGCTCCAGACAACCGGATGGCCCTCGCGCGTGACGGCACGGACCAGGCGGGGCAGGTTTGCCTCGATCTTGTCATACCCATAGCGCGTGATCAGCGTCATCCGGCCGGGGATGCGGCCGGGGTTGAGCGTGTCGAGCATCCGCAGCAGCGCGTCGGGCTCCAGGCTCGGGCCGCACTTGATGCCGATCGGGTTGCCGATGCCGCGGAGGTATTCGACATGCGAAGACCCCTCGAAGCGCGTGCGATCGCCGATCCACAGGAAGTGCGCGCTGGTGTCGTACCAGTCGCCGGTCAACGAATCCTGCCGCGTCAATGCCTGCTCGTACTGGAGCAGCAACGCCTCGTGGCTGGTGTAGAAATGGGTCTGCGCGAGCTGCGGCACGGTCTCGGGATCGATGCCGCATGCGGCCATGAACTCGAGCGCCTCGCCGATCCGGTCCGCGGTCTCAGCGTATTTCTTCGACCAGGGGCTGCGGCCCATGAAGTCGTGCGTCCAGCGGTGGACCTGATGCAGGTTCGCGTAGCCGCCTTGCGCAAAGGCGCGGAGCAGGTTGAGCGTGGCGGCCGACTGCGAATAGGCGCGGATCATCCTCTGGGGATCGGGCGCGCGCGATTCCGCGGTGAAGGCGATGTCGTTGACGTTGTCGCCGCGGTACGAGGGCAGCTCTACGCCGCCGATCGTCTCGGTATCGGTCGAGCGCGGCTTGGCGAACTGGCCAGCCATGCGACCGAGCTTCACCACTGGGAGCTTCGACGCGAACGTCAGGACGACCGCCATCTGCAGAATGACGCGAAACGTGTCGCGGATGTTGTTCGCGCTATGCTCGGCAAAGGACTCGGCGCAGTCGCCGCCCTGGAGCAGGAACGCCTTGCCGGCTGCGACTTCGGCGAGCGACGCGGTCAGGTTGCGCGCTTCGCCGGCGAAGACGAGCGGCGGGAACGAGGCCAGCTGATCGGTCGCGGCAGTCAGCGCTGCGGCGTCGGGATAGGTGGGGAGCTGCCGTGCTTCGTGACGCGTCCAGCTGTCGGGGGCCCAGTTCGCGGCCATATCATGTCGTCCGATTGGTGAATTGTGACGATGGCAATGCGCGAAAACGCCTTTTTTGCGCAACGAAGTAAAGCTTGGCCGGCAGTGGCGGAACGCTGCACAGGTCAGTTCAACCGGATGTGGTGGCTAAATCCATTCATCCCGGATTAAAAAATATATGGCGTCTTCGCTGTCCAATCGGCATGGTCCCAACATGGACATGCCAATGCGTATCATCATCGCACTTTCGATTATCGGCGGGGGCATCTTGGTCGGCGTACCGATCCTGATCATGTACTCACGCCGTCGTCGCGCCGACAAACTTCGTCGCCGCGGAATCAAGAGCTACAATCGCAGCCCCCGCCCGGCCACGACCCAAACCGGTCAGTAACCCGCGTCGAGATCGGCGACGTTCTTCATCGGGCGACCGGCGAGGAACGCCGCGAGGTTGTCGAGGAACAGCGTCGCCCCGCGAGCGAACATCGTCGTCTGGCTACGGCCCGACAGGTGCATCGTGACGATCGCGTTAGGCGTCGACCAAAGCGGATGGTCCGCGGGCAGGGGCTCCGGGCTGGTCGGGTCGAGCACGGCCCCGGCAATCGAACCATGAGTCAGTGCCGCGATCAGCGCATCGTCGTCGATCATGTCGCCGCGCGCGATGTTGATCAGCCAGGCGGACGGCTTCATTCTTTGTAACTCTTTGCGGCCAATCATCGCGTGCGTCGCGTCGGTCGAGGGCGCGGCGAGGATCACCCAGTCGAACGCGTCGAGCCGATCGCGCCAAGCGTCGGGGGTGATCGTGCCATCGCGGCCGGTGCGCGTTACGCCGGTGACCTCGACCCCGAACGCGGTCAATCGGTCGCCGATCATCTTGCCGATCGTGCCATAGCCAATGACAAGTGCCTGAGTTCCGGCGAGTTCGATCTTGCCGGGCGCGTCCTTCAGCCACTCATGACGGTCCTGCGCGCGGACGACAGTATCGAAGCGCTTGGCGGCCACGAGCATTGCCATCACCGCATATTCAGCGACCGCGACGGCGTTGATGCCGGCACCATTGGTCAAAGTGACGCCGTTCTCCCGCAGGGTGTCGAGGGGGAACGCGTCGAGCCCGGCATAGATCGTCGAGACCCATTTGAGGTTCGGCCCGGCATGGCGGATCGCGTCGGCCACGAGTTCGGTCGGCTGCATGTCCACCCAGGCGATGTCTGCGTCTGCGATCATCGCGTTGGCTTCGTCCGGCTTGGCGAACCAGGCGACGTCTAGGTCCGCGGGCAGTTGCGGTTCGAGGAGCGGGCGGGCGGCGGCTGGGAGGACGGCTTTCATCCGGAGAACATCGGCGTACCGCGAGGCATGTCAAGTTGCGCCGGGCTCAGCGACGGATCGGCCCCGCGTTCCCCTGCAGTAACACGCTGCCACAATGGTCTCGCCATCCCCGCGCAGGCGGGGATCCATATGCTCAAAGGCTCGCGATCTAACCGTGAGGCTTGCCAGTATGGGTTCCCGCCTCCGCGGCAATGACGATTGGAATTTCCCTGTGGCCTTAGTTCTTGGACCTACCCGGCGTGCTCAAACCGAGGCGATCTTCCAGTCCCAGCCTAGCGAGTCGCCATCCATCACCTCGACACCCGCTGCGGCGAGTTCGTCGCGGATCGCATCCGATCGCCCGAAGTCCTTCGCAGCGCGCGCATCGCGGCGATCCGCCAGCCGTGCGGCGATCGCATCCTCGTCGATCGTCGCCGTGACCGGCCGGATCCGCAGGTCCTCGCGGCTGATCGTCGCCAGGTCCAGCCCCAGTACCGCGTCGAAATCGTCCAGCGCAGCGACACGGTCCGCAGGCGCGACCCGCTTGTCCGCGAGAAGTTCGTCGAGAATCGGCGGCGCGCGCGGCGTGGCGAGATCGTCCGAGACCGCCTCCTCCAGCCGGTCGGCATAGGCATGCGCGCTACCCGACGGGCCTCCGGGCTCGCGGGCGCGCAACGTCTCGACCGCCTGCACCATGCGCTTCAGGCGGATCGCCGCCGCCGCTAGATTTTCCCACGAAAATTCCAGTTCGCTCCGATAATGCGCCTGGAGGCACATCAGACGGTAGGCGAGGGGGTGGAAGCCGCGGTCGACGATCGTCTGCATCGTCGTGAACTGGCCGGTCGACTTCGACATCTTGCCCGCACGCTCGACGAGGAAGTTGTTGTGCATCCAGACGCTCGCGCCGGTATCCGCGCAATCACAATGCGCCTGGTTCTGCGCAATCTCGTTGGGGTGGTGGATCTCGCGGTGGTCGATCCCGCCGGTGTGGATGTCGAAATGCGCGCCGAGATAATGCTTGCTCATCACCGAGCATTCGAGATGCCAGCCGGGCGCCCCGCGACCCCAGGGCGAATCCCATTCCATCTGGCGGTTTTCGCCGGGCGCAGAGGTCCGCCAGATCGCGAAGTCCTGCGGGTTGCGCTTGCCGGCGACCGGCTCGATCCGGCTTTCTATATCGTCGTTGCCGGCTCGTGCGAGGCGGCCATAGTCCGGGACGGTCGCCACATCGAAGTACAGCCCACTGTCGAGTGTGTAGCAGTGCTTCGGCGCGATCTGTTCGGCGAACGCGATCATCTCGGCGATATGATCCGTCGCGACGGCCCAACGCGCCGGCGGCACGATGTTGAGGCGCGCGACATCGCGTTTGAACACGTCGGTATAATAGGCCGCGATCTCCCAGATCGAGCGCCCTTGCGCGGCGGCGGCCTTCTCCATCTTGTCGTCACCGACATCGGCGTCGGAGGTCAGGTGGCCGACATCGGTGATGTTGATGATGTGGGTCGTCGGCCACCCCCTTCCACCGCAACACGCGACCCAGCGTATCCGCGAACAGGAACGCGCGCATGTTGCCGATATGCTGGTAGTTATAGACGGTCGGCCCGCAGGTGTAGAGCCCGACATCGGTCGGATTGATCGGCTGAAAGGTCTCGAGCTGGCGCGAGAGGCTGTTATACAGTGTCAGGGGGATGCGGGTCATGGCCTGCTCTTAGCGCTGCATGCGCCCTCCCGCAAAGGCGCTGACATGCCAGGCAGACCCGCCGGAATACGCGGTTTGGCTTGAAACGACGGCGCTCCGCTGATAGGGGGCCCAGTTCATGCGGCGCGGACCTGTTCGCGACGGCAAAAATCTATTCGTCCGGAGCTTATCGGGTTTATGCAGATCATCGTACGCGACAACAACGTCGACCAGGCCCTTCGCGCGCTTAAGAAGAAGCTGCAGCGCGAGGGCGTGTATCGCGAGATGAAGCTGCGCCGGCATTACGAAAAGCCGTCCGAGAAGCGCGCACGCGAGCGTGCAGCAGCGATCCGTCGTTCGCGCAAGCTCGACCGTAAGCGCGCAGAGCGCGACGGCGCACGCTAAGATTTTGTCGGCCGTACCCGGCGAGCGGGTGGGTCGATAGTTCGGGGTGTCGTGATCGGCACCCCAATTGCTTTCCAACGGCACGCGCGGCGCTCCGGCGTGACCAGATGACCGGGGCCTGATCCGATGTCGACCGTCACCGCAGTGCCGCTGCAGCCAACCAAGCGCAGCTACCTCGTCTATCTATGGGTCGGTATCGCGCTCGCGCTGATCGCCGCGGTTGCACTCGCGCGTCAGGGTGATGATCCCCTGGCCCGCAATGCGCGCGCGCGGGGCGTGGTCGTTACCGCATCCGGCCTGCAGTATAAGGTGATCGCGCCCGGCAAGCCCGGTGCGGCCAAGCCGACCGACGCCGACGTCGCGCTGGTGAATTACGAGGGCAAGCTGCTCAACGGCACGACCTTCGACAAGTCGCAGCAGCCGACGCCGATGCCCGTCACCGGCGTGGTCCCCGGTTTCTCCGAGGCGCTGAAGCTGATGCCGAAGGGGTCGAAGTACCGCTTCTGGATGAAGCCGGCGCTTGGCTATGGCGACAAGGCTAACGGTCCGATCCCGGCGAATTCGACGCTGGTGTTCGACGTCGAGTTGCTCGACTTCCTGCCACAGAGCGTGGTCCAGCAGATGCAGGCGCAGGCGCAGATGGGTCGCGGCGCTCCTGGTGGCATGCCAGGCGGTGCGCCGGGCGGCATGCCCGGTGGCACGCAGACGCCGCCGTCTCAGTAAGTGATGGTGGGGGTATGGGTCTGAACTCGTACCGCGCCATGATATTGGCTTTGCAACGCGTCTCGCTTCATTGCGAGGCGCGTTTTGCGTTGAGGCGATGCGTCGCGCTAATTATGCGTGAACTTGCTCGGTCGGCCAGCGGCGCAAGCCGTCTGCCGATAAGAAGGCTGGCCTGATTCCGTAGAGGATCGGCCGCCCTAGGGGTGCGAGGCTTCCGCAGGGGAGGGTGGCGCAGAGGGACTCGGGCTAACCTGCCCGGCAATCGCGTGCTGCAAGGTCGGTGAGTTCAGCCGTCCTTCGGATGACTAGCGCGGCGATACCCTATTGCAGGTATTGTTTCGGCGCCCGGCGCTAAAGCCGATGCCATCTCATGCTCAGCCATTCTGAGAAAGCGCGGATTTTAGTCCACTTTGCACGGAATGGCGCAGCCGCAGCCTACCGGACGTCTTTGGCCATCGACGGTATCGAGCTGACCGGAAGCTGAGTTGTGCACATGACACGGCAGCACATTGTGCTTCGGCACGCGTTGGCCCGCCTGTACTCAGAACGGCAGGCAAAAAAATAGCGGCCCGAAGACCGCTATTTCTCGAACTAAAGTCGTAAGACTTAGTTGCTGTCCGAATCGTCGTCGTTGTCTGCAACGATAACGATACCGGCGATAACTGCAGCAGCTGCGAGAACCGCAACGATGATGCCGCCGCCAGCGAGCTCGTTCTTGTCAGCCGAAACCGAACCCGAACGGACCGAATGTGCAACCGACAGATTTGCCGGTGCTGCCATGGCCGGAGCAACTGCCATCGTGGCTGCTGCTGCGGTCAGGAGATACTTCCCAAGACGCATGATGAACTCCCTTTGTGCTCGTCGCGGCAGGCAATGGCATATAACCTTACCCAACGCAACTAAGGCCCTTTGTAACAACGCGAAGAGGGATCGCACTGTTGCGGCAGTGCAACACACACTTCCGCTGTTTCTCTATAGCGGAGGCGCGCCACGAAGAAAGCGTTCGCGTGCAAACCGCATGATATTCGCGGTGAGACGCGTCAGTTCGTCTTTGGCCCTATGGTGGTGCCGGTCTGGAGCGTCCAGGTTTCCGCGCCTTCCATCCCCAGTGCAGTGAGGCGACCCGAAGCGTAGGCGCCCGTGTCGATGCCGATTCGGTGCCCGCGTCGTTCGATTTCGTCGGTCATGGTGTGGCCATGGACGATCGTCTTTTCCAACGTCGAGCGATGATCGAGGAAGGGATCGCGAATCCACCGCAGGTCGGAGGTGCGCTGTAGATCGAGCGGCGTGTCAGGGCGTACGCCGGCGTGGACGAACGCGTAGTCGCCGATCACGATCATGTCGTCGAACTTGCGCAAGAACTCGCGGTGTTCGTCTGGAACGAGTGTTTCGAGGCGTTGCACCAGCTCTTCATAGTCGAGCCGCTCATATTCCGCGGCTTCCATGCCGTAGCTCAGCACGGTCTCGCGCCCGCCGATGCGGCAGAACAACCGGAGTGCCTTGGGTTCGCCGTCGAGCGCACCGAGGAAGATCTCTTCGTGATTACCGAGCAGGAAGCGGATGTCGGGGTGGTCGGGGCGGGCATGGGCAAGCCCGCGCAACCGATCGATCACTGCCGCGGAGGCGGGGCCCCGGTCGACGATATCGCCGAGGAATATCAAGGTCGTTTCCGCTGCACCGCGGTCGCGTTCGTCCGCCTCGATCAACCCAATCAGTTCGTCGAGCAGGTCGGCGCGGCCGTGAATGTCGCCGACGGCATAAACGCGGCGACCGGGAGGAACCTGCGGTTGAGTCGGCTTGGCAACGCTACGGGACTTGAAAAGCTTTGAAATCATGCTGCAATCGATGTGGGGAGGAAGATGTACGGGACCTGATCGAACGCGTCACTCGATCGCGCGGGCGCATGCGATCGCATAGGATGTTCCTGCAGGCGTCGCAACGGATCGCCGCGACGGGGTGCAACGCATCGCCGCGATAGGGCGCGCTAGGCTTGCGGTCGTGCAGCATGACGCGCAGGCGCACGACAGCTATGGGAACGCCATGTCGATGATCTCCCGCTTCGCTCCGTTCCTGATGCTCACGGCCGCCACGCCCACGGCTTTGCCTGCCGCACCGATGCCCGTAGCGGATGCGGCGCCGACGGCTGCGTTCTTCGACACGTTGCGCGCTGCCGACCTCCGGCTGGCGACGATCGCCTACCGGCTGACTACTGGCAATGCGGCGTTGTGTGACCGCCTCCAGCCACAGATCGGCATGCCGATCCATGCGCTGACGCAATATGGCCCCGGCGCGCGCAAGGCCGCAGCGGCCACCTTCGGGTTCGAATCGACGATCGGTGTCGAGGCGGTCGTCGCCGGCGGTCCAGCTGACCGCGCCGGGGTTCGCCCCAACGATTCGATCGTCGCGATCGACGATCGGCAGCAACCCGGCCTGCCGTCCACCGACGCGCCCGAAAGCGCGGCGGCACGCGATGCGGCGGAAGCGGTCATCACCGAGGCGCCGGTCGGAAAGCCGTTGCGACTGACGGTGCTGCGCGATGGCAAGCGCCTGCCGGTCACGATCACCCCGGTGACCGGATGCCGGTCGCGGTTCGAGATCCTGCTGGGCAGTGGCCTCGATGCCAGCGCGGACGGGGCGATCGTGCAACTCGGTGAGCGGTTCTTCGAAGGCTATACCGACGAGGAGATCGCCGTCGTCGTCGCGCATGAACTCTCGCACAACATCCTGCGTCATCGTGCGCGGCTCGATGCGGCGAAGATCAATCGCGGCCTGCTCGCGGAACTCGGTCGCAACGGCCGCCTGATCCGCGAGACCGAAGATCAGGCGGATCTGCTCGGCATTTATCTGCTCGCGAACGCCGGTTACGATCCGATGTCGGCACCGAAATTCTGGCGGAGCAAGGGTGGCGCGATCGACGGGGGGCTGTTCCGCAGCCGCACGCACGCCTCTTCCAAGGCTCGCGCCGAAGCGCTGGAAGCCGCCGCGCGCGCGACATCGCGGCGACCCCGACGCGGCCCATCATCCCGCCAGTCGTTGCGACTCGAAACGTGCCGTTGCGCTGACCGCAGGCAGCGAGGCGCGCGGCTGGTCCGGCCAAATACCGCGCGTGTCGAGCACCGCCTTGTCGATGCGCTCTTCAAGCGGGATCGACTTGAATACGTCGTGGTCGACCAGCACGATCATGATCGAACACGTCTCGATCGCGGTATCGACGTCGATCAGCGTCGCGCCGGTGTCCGCCAGCACTGCGGGCAGCGTCTGCGCATAGGGCTCGACGATCCGCACCCGGTCGCCGAACTGGCGCGCCACGGCTTCGGCGACCTTGAGGGCAGGGCTCTCGCGGAAGTCGTCGATGTTCGCCTTGAACGCTAGGCCGAGGCACGCGACAATTGCGTCGGGTGATGCCTCAACCAGCGCCGCGACCTGCGCGATGACGTGGTCGGTCTTGCCGTCGTTGACCTCGCGCGCGGTGCGGATCAGCGGCGTCTGGTCGGGGGCCGCGTGGACCAGGAACCACGGGTCGACCGCGATGCAATGCCCGCCGACGCCAGGGCCGGGCTGCAGGATGTTGACGCGCGGGTGGCGGTTGGCGAGGCGGATCACCTCCCAGACGTCGACGCCCATCGTGTCGGCGATCAGCGACAGTTCGTTGGCGAACGCGATGTTGACGTCGCGAAACGCGTTCTCGGTAAGCTTGGTCATCTCCGCAGCGCGCGCGGTCGTGGTCACGCAGGCGCCGCGGACGAAGCGACGGTAGAAGGTCAAAGCCTTGCGCGCGCACCGCGGCGTGATGCCCCCGATGACCCGGTCGTTGTCGATCAACTCGACCAAGATGCGGCCGGGCAGGACGCGCTCCGGGCAATAGGCGATCGCGATATCCGCCTGGTCGCCGGTCTTGCCCGGTACGCGCAGGTCGGGGCGCAGGCTTGCCAGCAGGTCGCGAACCTTCTCCGTCGTACCGACCGGCGAGGTCGATTCGAGGATGATCGTATCGCCTGCCTTCAGCACGCTCGCGATGGTCGTCGCGGCGTCGAGGACATAGCGGATATTGGGTGCGTGATCGGCGTCGAACGGAGTCGGTACCGCGATCACGAAGACGTCCGCGGGCTCGATCGCGGTCGAGGCCCGCAACGTGCCACGCGCCACCACGCCCGAGACGAGGCCGTCGAGATCGACCTCCTCGATATGCACGCGGCCGGAATTGACTGTCTCCACGACTGATTCGGTAACGTCGACGCCGAGCACCTGCGCCCCCCGTCCGCGCGATGATCGCCGCGGTGGGCAGGCCGATATAGCCGAGCCCGAGGACGACGACGGTGAGGTTAGAGTCCGACAGCATGCGCAACGACCTTTGCGATTTTGGCGGCGGCATGGCCATCCCCGAACGGGTTATGGGCGCGGGCCATCGCGGAGTAGCGCGACGTGTCGTCGAGCAGGGTGAAGATTTCGGAAACGATGCGGTCCTCGTCGGTGCCGATCAGCCTGGCGGTGCCGGCCGCAACGCCCTCCGGACGCTCGGTGGTCTCGCGCATCACCAGGACCGGCTTGCCGAGCGCAGGTGCCTCCTCTTGCACGCCGCCCGAATCGGTCAGGACGATGTCCGCCATGCCTAGCGCGCGGACGAAGTGCGGGTAATCGAGCGGTTCGATCCGCGCGACGTTGGCGCGGGTGCCGAGGATGTCGTCCATCACCGATACGACGTTCGGGTTGGGGTGGACTGGGAACAGCACCGCGACGTCGCCGCGCGCCGCGATCCGGCCGATCGCCCGTGCGATCGCGGCCATGCCGTCGCCGAAATTTTCGCGGCGATGCGTCGTGACGAGGATGATCCGCTTGCCGGCAAAGCGCGTGGCGATTGCGTCCAGCCCGGCTGCGAGCGACGGGTCTGCCGCGACGCGGTCCGCGGTCCAGTGCAGCGCATCGATCACCGTGTTGCCCGTGACGTGGATCGTGTCCTCGGCGATCGTCTCGCGTCGCAACGCCTCCGCGGCGGTGTCGGTCGGCGCGAAATGCAGCGTGGCGATCGGCGCGACGATGCGACGGTTCACCTCCTCGGGCCAGGGGTGGTAGATGTCGCCCGACCGCAGCCCTGCCTCGACATGCGCGACCGGGACCTTGCGGTAATAGGCGGCAAGCGCCCCCCGTCATCGCGGTCGCGGTATCGCCCTGCACGATGACGAGGTCGGGCTGCTCTGCATCCATGACCTCGCCGAGCCCGACCAGCAGCCGCGCAGTGAGGCGGTCGAGCGTCTGTCCCGGTTCCATCAGGTCGAGATCGATATCCGGCACGAGGTCGGCGATTGCGAGCACCTGATCGAGCAGCCCCCCGGTGTTGCGCGGTGACGCAGGTGCGGACGGTCAGGCCGGGGATCGCAGCCAGAGCCCGGATCACCGGGAAGAGTTTGATCGCTTCGGGACGCGTGCCGAAGATGACGAGAACTTTGGGCATGATGCAGTCCCTAGATCAACGTCTTTAACGACGCGCTAATTCAATGCGACAATTTGCACGCAGGCGTAACGATCGGTAGACGGTCCCGCGAGATCAAAGGGAGCATCGAATGACCATAAAGCCGCTGCGCAAGGCCGTGTTTCCGGTCGCAGGACTGGGTACGCGCTTCCTTCCGGCCACCAAGGCCATGCCGAAGGAAATGCTCACCGTCGTCGACAAACCGCTGATCCAGTACGCCGTCGAGGAAGCGCTCGAGGCTGAGATCGAGCAGATCATCTTCGTGACCGGGCGCGGCAAGGGCGCGCTCGAGGATCATTTCGACATCTCGTACGAACTCGAGGATACGATGCGGTCGCGCGGCAAGTCGCTGGATGCGATCAGCAATATCCGGATGAAGCCCGGTTCGCCAGTCTATGTCCGCCAGCAGGAGCCGCTCGGCCTGGGCCACGCGGTCTGGTGCGCGCGCGAAATCGTCGGCGACGAGCCGTTCGCGGTCCTGCTCCCCGACGAGCTGATGGTCGGCAAGCCCGGCTTCATGAAGCAGATGGTCGAAGCCTATAATCAGGTCGGCGGCAATGTGATCGGCGCGCTCGAAGTGCCCGATTCGGAAACCGACAAATACGGCATCATCTCGCCGGGTGCGATCGATGGGCGACTCACCGAAGTGACCGCACTCGTCGAAAAACCCAAGCGCGGCACCGCACCGTCGAATTTGATGATACCGGGGCGTTACATCCTGCAGCCAGAGGTGATGCGGATCCTGGAGACGCAGGAAAAGGGCGCGGGCGACGAGATCCAGCTGACCGACGCGATGGCGCAGTTGATCGGCAACCAGCCGTTCCACGGCTTCACGTTCGACGGTCAGCGCTATGATTGCGGCGACAAGGCTGGCTACATCCAGGCCAACCTGGCGATCGCACTGGCCCGCGACGACATCGGGCCGGTGGTTCGTGAGTTCGCCAAGGGTCTGCTGGCAGGCTGAACGATCAGCCCGCTCACCGGAACGTCAGAAGGCGTTCCGGTGCAGCAGGACGCGGAAGGTCAGGAGGATGATCTTGATGTCGCGCCAGATCGACCAATGCTCGAGATACTCCAGATCCGCCTGGAGCCGGTTGCGCAAATCGTCCTCGTACAACGTCGCACCGCGATAGCCGCGAACCTGCGCAAGGCCGGTCAGGCCGGGCTTGGCCGCATGGCGATGCCAGTATCGCTGGTCGACTTCCCAGAACAGCTTGTCCGGCCGCGCGCGAGCCAAGTGCGTGCGGGCGCGGGCCGACGATGCTCATGTCGCCCTTCAGGACGTTCAGCAGCTGCGGCAGTTCGTCGATGCTGGTACTGCGGATGATCTTGCCGACGCGCGTGATCCGATCGTCGTCGCGCGACGTCGAGCGCGCACCTGCGCCGTCGCTGTGGTCAACGCGCATGCTGCGGAACTTCATCAGGCGGAACATCTGGTTGCTGCGACCGATCCGGATCTGGCTGAAGAAGATCGGCCCGCGCGAATCGACCTTCACCGACAGCGCGATCAGGATCCAGATCGGCATCAGCGTCACCAGCGCGCAGCTCGCGAGTATCACGTCGAAGCTGCGCTTCACGAAGCGGTCGAACAGGACCAGCGGGCCGTTGGCGATGATCACCGTCGGCGTGTCGCCGTGCGCGCTGATGCCGAGCGGCGCCAGCACGTTCAGTTCCGGCATGAAGATCTCGCTCTGGATGTTCGCGCCCTTCAAAGCCTGCGCCCAGGCGATCCGACGCTCCGGGCTGCACGCGACGATTACTCGGTCGGCGCCCGACAGCGATTGCGCGAGGCGGTCATACATCACGGGATCATGATGATCGGGATCGAAATAGGAGTCCGCGGCGATAACGACCGAAAAGTCCCCGCGCGGAATCGGCTGACCGGAATCGTACAGCAGGACGATGCTGAACGGATTCCCGCCGATGATCGCAGGCATGTGCCGGACGAACAGGAACCGTCCTAATGCCAAGGAAACAATGGCAAATGCCGAACCCATCGCGACGACAAGACGTGGGAAGGTATCGCTGGCCTTCAGACAGAACGCGATGAAGATGACTGCGGAGATCGCGAGCGCATAGGCCTGCAATCCTCGCGCTATCGAGCGGAAGGGGTCGCGAAGATTTGCGGCTGCATAGCTGTCGTTATTTAGCGTCGTAATAACGAAGACCGGGATCAACATCGCGAGGATTACGATCCAGGCCGTGTCGTTCGCGAATACCCCGCGCAGACCAGCCGCCGCCAGATAACTCGCAATAATGCAGCCGGTATCTACCGTCAGCATGCCGAGGATCAGGCGAACGCGTAGCGAGGACGCGCTCGGGCGCCAAGTCCGGGCAGGCTTCTTGCCGCGCGACGGCGCCACAGCACGGCTCAGAACGCCGCCCTCTACATTCATGAACTTGTCGGACGCACGCGCAGTCCCCCCTGCGCAAAGCGATACCGCGAAATGCCGCAATGCAAAAGAACTACTGTTCGTCGGGCACAAACCTTTAGTTGTTATTTTTCCAATTTGGTCAGCGTCGAAAACCAGAACTGCTACTAACTCACCGCGAAGGCCCGCTTTTTGCCGCACGCCGTACACCCCGGATCCTTGGGCAGGCGAGATCGTACGAAAGCGTAGCGCGAGCAGGTCGATCAGCAGCAATTTGCCGGCAGGATCGTCGCCGAACGGCGCGATCGCCCGGAGTACCTCGAGCGCAGCCAAGCTGCCGATCACGCCGGTGACAGGGCCGAGTACGCCGTCTTCCGCGCAACTCGTCTCTGCGCGCTCAGGGTCTTCGCCGACGAAGCAGCGGTAGCACGGCTTGTCCGCTTCCCAGCCGCGATAGGTTGCGAGCTGTCCCTCGAACTGCCCGACCGCAGCCGACACGAGCGGGACTTTCATGGCATGCGCGGCATCCGCGACCCGAAAGCGCGTCGTGAAATTGTCGCAGCCATCGAGCACCACGTCCGCCCCGGCTAGCAGCGCGGCGACGTTGTCGGCATCGATGCGTTGACGGTGCGTATCGACCGAAACGTGCGGATTGATCCGGCTTACGGCGGCTGCCGCTGCGTCGACCTTGGCGATACCGGTATCCGCGGTGGTGAAGATCGTCTGGCGCTGAAGATTGGAGGGTTCGACGCTGTCGTCGTCGATCAGGATCAGCCGGCCGACGCCGGCTGCACCCAGATACTGGATCGCAGGCGAGCCGATGCCGCCTGCGCCGACGATCGCGACGGTCGCCGCCTTCAACCGCGCCTGTCCCGTGCCGCCGAATTCCTTGAGGACGATATGCCGTGCATACCGGGCGAGTTCGTCGTCGGAGAGGATCATGCGCCCCAGGCGAACGTCAGGCTGGTACGGTACCAGGTGTCGGCGTCCGCATCGACGACATCGATCGAATCGCGCGCGCCCAGGATCACGCCTGCGGCATATTGCTCGACTGTCGGGCAGTCGATCGCCCGCGGCGTCACGCGGCGGACCCTGCCGTCGGGGGGTAACGAGCACTGCAAGGTCGACGGTTAGGGCCCAACCCTGAGACGTGCGCACGACATGCGCGCAGCGACCGGCGACGACTTCGCCGTGCACATAGGCGGAAGTGTTGGCGAGCGTCGTCGCCTGCCCCCCGGATGCGTAGGATCGGAAGCGTGCTCCAATCCTGAGGCGGCATCGCGCTGGCCATTGGCGTGGCCGGTGCGGCGGGAGCCAGGACCGGCGCCGCCGCAGTCTGGAGCAGGAGGAGGGAGGGCGGCGATCATCGGCCGGTCGATCCGAAGCCGCGTGCGCCGCGCAGGGTGTCGTCGAGCGTCGCGACTTCGTCGAGCGTGGCTCGAAGGACGACTGCGGGGACGAGCTGCGCGATCCGGTCGCCGCGCGCGATCGCGAACGGTTCCTGCCCGAGGTTGGCGAGGATCACCTTCACTTCGCCGCGATAGTCGCTGTCGATCGTGCCCGGCGTGTTGAGGCAGGTGACGCCGTGCTTGAACGCAAGGCCGGAGCGCGGTCGGACCTGGACCTCGTGGCCAGCGGGAATGGCGATCGCAAAGCCGGTCGCGACGGCGGCGCGCGCGCCGGGGGCGAGCGTCAGTTCCTCGGCAGCGACGACGTCCATCCCGGCGGCACCCTCGGTCGCATAGGCAGGCAACGGCAGGCCCTCGCCGTGCGGCAGGCGCTTCAGTTCGATGCGGATCATGATGCGGCTTCTAGCGCATCGGCGATGCGGTCCGCCAGTCGTGCGGCGACCGCGTCCTTGGGCAGGCGCTCCCAGCTCTCGACGCCGGCTTCGGTGACGAGGTGGACGCTATTGTTCGCCCCGCCCATCACGTCGCCCGAGACGTCGTTGGCGACGATCCAGTCGGCGGTCTTGCGAATGCGCTTGGCGGTGGCGTGCTCGATTACCCGCTCGGTCTCGGCGGCGAAGCCGACAAGCAGGCGAGGGCGGTATGGGCTACGCGCCAGAGTCGCCAGAATATCGGGGTTCTCCGCTAGCGTCAGCGTCGGGGTGGCATCGCCCTTCTTGATCTTCTGCGGGACGGACTCGACGTGCCAGTCCGCGACGGCGGCGACCATGACGGCGGCGTCGGCGGGCAGCGCGCGATCAACCGCGTCCGCCATCTCCCGAGCCGTCTTGACGTCGATCCGGCCGACGCCCTGCGGTGTCGGCAGCGTCACAGGGCCAGCGATTAGCGTCACGCGTGCGCCAAGCCGTGCGAGCGCTGCAGCGATCGCAAAGCCCTGTTTCCCCGACGAACGGTTGGCGATGTAGCGGACCGGGTCGATCGGCTCGTGCGTCGGTCCGGCGGTGACGAGGATATGGCGCCCTGCCAGCCGCTTCGGCGGGGCAGGGGCGAGCGTTGCTTCGATCGCGGCGACGATCGCGGGGGGCTCGGGCAGGCGGCCGGGGCCATATTCGCCGCACGCCATGATGCCTTCGTCCGGCGTCATCACCGTCACGCCGTCGGCACGAAGCTGCGCCACGTTGCGAACGGTGGCAGCATGGCTCCACATGCGGACGTTCATCGCCGGCGCCACCAGGACCGGCGTATCGGTCGCGAGCAGCAACGTCGTCGCGAGGTCGTTCGCGAGCCCTGCCGTCATCCGCGCCATCAGGTCTGCGGTGGCGGGCGCGACGACGATCAGGTCGGCCTCGCGGCTGAGTTGGATATGGCCCATCTCGGCCTCGTCCTTGAGATCCCAGAGCGTCGTGTAGACCTTGTCCTCGCTGAGCGCGGCGAGCGTCATCGGCGTGACGAAATGATGCGCCGCCTCGGTCATCACGCACCGCACCGCGTACCCCCCGCGTCTTGAGCAGGCGGATCAGCTCGGCGGCCTTGTAGGCGGCGATCCCGCCACCGACGATCAGGAGGATGCGTTTCATGCTCGCAGCTCTAGCGGATTACGCGCGTCACCGTAATGCGCCGCGTATCACTGGCGGCAGCGATCATGTCACGCAGGCCGTCGACCGCGAACGCCAGGCCGACCAGCAGCACCGGCGTGGTCATCAGCGCCCAGTAGAAATTGTCGCTCCGCGCGAATAGCGAGATCAGCGCGGCGTAGGCGGCGAACACGACGAGCGCGCGCGTCGCGACCGCATCGCGCCACGCGAGCCAGCCGAACAGCGCGGTGCCAAGAACGAGCGAGGCGAGCCACTGCGGCAGGATGTCGAGCCCCGACGAGATCGTTGCAAGCCTGACGTAGAAGCCAAACCCCTCGAGCCCGCTCCACCCCTGAGACACCCGGTCGAGCGGACCGCTGACCAGCGACACCGCGTGCGCATGGGCGGCAAGCACCACGGCGAAGACCCCTATCGCCCCGAGCCACCCCAGCGTCTCGCGCCGCTCGCCCTCGATCAACGCGAACACCGCCATGATCGCGACGTACAGCAACGCCGTCTCGCGGATCAGCATTGCCGATAGCCCGAACGCGACCGCAGGTAGCCAATGACCTGGACGGCGCAACGCCAGCGATAGCGCGATCAACGGCCCCGCCCAGACTTCGTGGAACACCACGAAGCTGGGATCGAGGTTCACGGAAAGCGCGGCGACGGCCAGCAAGCCAGCCACACCGAGCGGCACAAGGCCGGTCATTTCCGGACGGAGCCGCGCGACCCAGGCGAGGATCGTTCCGACGCACAACGCCAATAGCAACAGGTTCACCAGTATCGAGGGCAACGCTGCTTGAACGACCGCCAAGGTCGGCAGCCGAACCGCAAAGAACGGCTTCAGCGGATAATGTCCCATGCGCTGCGTTTCGGCGGCGACGGCGTAATAGGGCGAACCGCCACGCACGCCGGCGACGATCGTATCGTACAGCAGCAGGTCCGTCCGTCCGGGTGGCGGGGCATCGTATGCAATGGAGGTTGAGGCGCCCACGTCGACGCTAGGCCGCGGGCCGGGCGAGACGATCGCGCTGAGGCAGGCCGCCAGGAATACCAGGAACAGCACGAGGCCGATCCGAGGCCTGCGCCGACGGCATGCCCGCGAACCGGGTCGCGCGGGTCGTCCATAACGGAGCGCCGCGACGCGTCTTCATGCCCTCAACCAAACAGCAGCGTCGTCACGACCCCGGCGGCGGCCGCGAGCACCGCGACCAGGCCGTAACGCCACCCCCCACCGATCCGAATCACTTCGATCTCGCGCAGTGGCATCGTCGGCGGTGCGCCACCGGGGGCAGGGTAATGCGCCTCGATCCGGCGGACCAGTTCGGGAAGCCGGGTCAGCGTGCGGAAATCCTCGATCAGGCGGTCGGCGATCATCGCTTCTGGTCCGAGCTCGCCACGGATCCAGTCGCGGACGAACGGCTCGGCGGCTTCCCACAGGTTGATGTCGGGGTTGAGGCTGGTCGCGACGCCTTCGACCATCACCATCGTCTTCTGGAGCAGCAGCAGATGCGGCTGCGTCACCATGTCGAAATCACGCGTGATCGAGAACAGGCTGTCGAGCATCATGCCGATCGACATGTCCTTGACCGGCAGCCCCCGCATCGGCTCGCCGACCGCGCGCAAGGCGGTAGCGAATTCGGCGACGTCGTGGTGTGCGGGGACGTAGCCTGCTTCGAAATGGATCTCGGCGACGCGCTTATAGTTGCCGGTGATCAGGCCGTAGAGAATTTCTGCGAGCCAGACGCGCGCGCGGCGGTCGATCCGGCCCATGATGCCGAAGTCGATCGCGGCGATGCGGTTGCCGGGGAGCGCGAACAGGTTTCCCTGGTGCATGTCGGCGTGGAAGAACCCATCGGCGATCGCCTGGCGCAGGAACGCGCGGACCAATGTCTGCGCGAGCGCGGGGAGGTCGTAGCCGGCGGCGACCAGCGCCGCGCGGTCGGACAGCTTGATGCCGTCGATCCACTCGATCGTCATGACCTTCGCGGTCGAGCGCGCCCAGTCGATCGCGGGGATGACGAAATCGGGCTCGGCGGTCATGCCCTCCGCGAGTTCCGAGGCGGACGCAGCTTCGCGGCGGAAATTCAGTTCGCGGAGAGTCCAGCGCTTGAACGTCTCGATCGTCAGGCGCGGGCGCAGGCGCATCGCCTCGGGGCTGAGCGCCTCGAGCTGCGCTGCGGCCCAGCTATAGGTGTCGATAGCGCGCGCGAAATCGTCCTCGACGCCGGGGCGAAGGACTTTCACCGCGACCTGACGGCCATCGGTGGTGACCGCGCGGTGGACCTGCGCGATCGACGCAGCGCCGACCGGGATCGGTTCGATCCGCGAGAACAACGTCTCCAGCGGCTTGCCGAAGCTCGCCAGCATCGCCGCCTCGATCGTCTCGTAGGGGACGGGAGAGAGCCGGTCCTGCAACCTCAGCAAGTCATGCGCAGCGTCTTCGCCGACGAGATCCGGCCGCGTCGCGAGCGTCTGCCCCAGCTTGATCGCCGCGGGTCCGATCGCCTGGAACGCATCTGCATAGCGCGGCACCTCGGGGACGCGCGCGCCGAACCGCGCGATCCGTGCGAGGCGGCGGACAGGGGGCGGGGTGTTGGGGTCGCGCTCGATCCCGCGCAGCGCGCCGTGGCGTGCGAGAATGCGACCCCATTTGAGGAGGCGCCAGACGTGCGTGGTGGAAGCCGTCACAGTTGGATCAAATCTTCCAGCCGCTGTGGATCGCAACGAGCCCACCCAGAAGAGGCTCGACCTTCGTCTGCACGAAGCCGGCATCCGCGATCATGCCCTTGAACTTGGGCATGTCGGGGAAGCGGCGGATCGATTCGATCAGGTAGCGATAGCTGTCCGCATCCTGTGCGAGAAGCTGGCCGAGCTTCGGGACCATCTTGTGCGAATAGGCGTCGTACACCTCGGCGAACCCGGGCCAGACGGTGGTCGAGAATTCCAGGCAGTAGAACCGCCCGCCACGGCGCAGGACGCGGTGCGCCTCGCGGAGAGCTTTCGGGATATCCGTCACGTTACGGATGCCGAACGCAATCGTGTAGGCGTCGAAGAACTTGTCGGGGAAGGTCAGCGTTTCCGCGTTCGCTTCGGTCCAGACAAGGCCGTCGATGCCGCGCTTCTGCGCGCGCTGCATGCCGACTTCGAGCATCTGCGGGTTGATGTCGGCGACCGTGATCGACGCGCCCGACGGCTCCATGCGGAACGCGATGTCGCCCGTGCCGCCTGCCATGTCGAGGATCTGCTCGCCTTCGCGCGGCTTTACGCGGCGGACGAAGCGGTCCTTCCACAGGCGGTGCATGCCGCCCGACATCGCATCGTTCATCAGGTCGTATTTCCCTGCGACGTTCGAGAAGACGCCGCCGACGCGGGCGGTCTTCTCGGTGGCGGGGATGTCTTCGTAGCCGAAGGAGACGGTATCGGGCGTGAGTGCGGGCGCGGGCGCGATCAAGTCGTTCATATCCTGCGCTCTAGCCGCGCCTTGTGGCGCGAGCAAACGCAACCTAGCTGCAAACCGTGCCAGAATTACCAGAAGTCGAAACCACCGTGCGCGGGCTTGAGCCCGTGCTGAAGGGCCAGCGCCTGACCTCGGTCGAGCCGCGCCGCGCCGACTTGCGCAAAGCGATCCCGGTCGACCTGCGCCAGCGAATGACCGGGGCGACCGTTACGCATCTGGGCCGCCGCGCCAAATACGGGCTGATCGATACCGATCGCGGCGATACGCTCGTCTTCCATCTCGGCATGTCGGGGCGCTGGCGAGTCGATCCGAGCGAATTGCTGGCGCACGATCATCTGCTGATCGGCACCGAGGCGGGGCGGACGGTCGCGCTCAACGATCCGCGGCGATTCGGCTTTCTCGATCTGTGGGCGAGCGATGACATCGCCAATTATCCGCCGTTCCTCAGTATGGGGCCGGAGCCGCTCGGCCCCGACCTGACCGCGGCGTATTTGCTCGAGGCGCTCGAAGGGCGGGGGGCGTCGATCAAGGCGATGCTGCTCGACCAGCGAATCGTCGCGGGTCTCGGCAACATCTATGTGTGCGAAGCGCTGCACATGGCGAAGATCGCGCCGTCACGCGCGGCGGGGCGGATCTCGCTATTTCGGCTCGAGCGACTCGTCGAGGCGATTCGGACGGTTCTGACGGCGGCGATCCTTGCGGGTGGGTCTTCGCTTCGCGACTATGTACGACCCGATGGCGAACTCGGCTATTTCTCCAAGCAATGGCGCGTCTATGGGCGTGAAGGCGAGCCGTGCGAATGTGGTGCTACCGTGAAGCGGCGGACGGAGGGCGGGCGCTCGACGTTCTGGTGTCCGAAGTGCCAACGCGGTTGAGCCTATTAGTTGACGGGCTAGCACAAAGTGGGTAGGGCCGCGGCTTCGAGAGGGCGTAGGAGCAATCCGGCGCCCCTTTTTATTCATTCGAACATCCAGAGGGCTTCATGGCGAACACGCCGCAGGCGAAAAAGCGTATCCGTCGCAACGACCGTCGCGCGGAAGTGAACGGCAACCGCGTCGGTCGTATCCGTACCTTCATCAAGAAGGTCGAGGCCGCACTGGCTTCGGGCGACAAGGGCGCAGCGACCACCGCACTCGCAGCGGCACAGCCTGAGCTCCAGCGTGGCGTCGCCAAGGGCGTGCTGCACAAGAACACCGCGAGCCGCAAGTTCGCGCGTCTGACCAAGGCCGTGACCGGGCTCGCCTAAGCGACCGATCACTGCCAGATCATTGGCGAAGCGGATCACCCGTCGGGACCTTCCCGGCGGGTTTTTTGCGTCTGCGAAGGGAACCGGCGGGGAGTCCGCATAACCCTAGGATTCGCCACGATTCGTGTGGTCGAGAATCACGTCACGCAATCGCGGAAATTGCAAAAAATGCGTAAAGACAGCGACTTATAAAAATATCGACGCATTTCCGCGGCTTGGTCAAGTCAACCCGCTTTATTTCGAAAATGTGACGCGTCGGGGCCTTGCTAGGATCGTCGATCGCTTCATAACGGGGCTCACAGCGACGGTGGTTTCCACCGCTGCATCAACAAACAGGGCGAAGATGCCGGATGACCCTTGGGGTCGTCAGGGGGACCATTTTCTGTCGGGACTATATCACCCGCGCGAGCAATCTCGCGGGGTCGGAGAAGTGTGCGCGTGACGAAGTGGCAAGGATCTGTGACGCATGCGAGCGAGGCCGAAAAGGCCTGGGCCCGCGTTCGTGCATCCTTGCGCGAGTCGGCCGGCGCGCGGCTGTTCGAACAGTGGTTGAAGCCGATCGAGCTGATCCCGGGCGAGGACCGCGATACGATCCGGCTCGCGCTGCCGTCCGCTTTCATGACCAACTGGGTCCGCAATCACTACGCCGACCGGCTGGTGCTCGAATTCAAGCAGATCCTGCCCAACGTCCGTACCGTCCAGATCGAGACCCGGGCACCGGGTCGCGCAGCCGTCGTGCTGGCGATCGAACCGGTGGCCGACGCCATTCCCGCGAAGCCCGTTGCCGATCCGCTACCGGTCGAAGCCAAGCCGGCTCCCAAGCCGGTCGCCGACCCTGTGCAGGCGACGATGAAGTTCGGCGTCGATCCGTCGCTAAAGCCAGCGCCAGCGCCCGTCGTGACGTTGGCCCCGGTCGGCGTGCCCGCTGAACGGCCGCCGCTCGATCCGCGCTACACCTTCGCGCGATTCGTCGTCGATCCGTCCAACAAGGTCGCGTTCAACGCAGCCAAGGTGCTCGCCGAGCCCGGTCCGGTGCGGTTCAGCCCGTTGTTTCTCCACAGCGGCACGGGGCAGGGCAAGACCCACCTCATGCACGCGATCGGCCATGCGTTCCTCGAGCATAACCCGCACGCGATCGTGCTGTGCATGTCCGCCGAGCGGTTCATGTACGACTTCGTCGCGTCGATGCGCGCGCGCGATACGCATGCGTTCAAGCAGCGCCTGCGCGGTGCCGACCTGTTGCTGATCGACGATCTCCAGTTCATCGCCGGCAAGGACGCGACGCAGGAAGAATTCTTCCACACGGTCAACGAGATCATGGCGGCGGGCAAGCGGCTGGTGATCTCCGCCGATCGCTGCCCGCAGGCGCTCGAAGGCGTCGAGGCGCGGATCGTCAGCCGGATGTCGGTCGGTCTCGTGGCGGACATCAAGGCGCCCGACCTGGTGCTGCGGCGGACGATCCTCGATCGGAAGCTGGTCGACCTGCCCGACATGCGCGTGCCGACCGACGTGCTCGATCTGCTCGCCAGCCGCATCCACGCGAACATCCGCGAGTTGGAGGGCGCGCTGAACCGGGTGGTGGCGTATGCCCAGCTGACCGGCGATACGATCGATCTCGACTTCGCGGTGGCGACGTTGGGTGAGGTGCTGCGAGGCGCACAGAAGCGCGTGACGATCGACGAGATCCAGAAGCTGGTGTCCGCGCATTTCGAACTGAAGCCGCTCGATCTGATTTCGGCGCGGCGCGCTCGGGCTGTCGCGCGGCCGCGGCAGATCGCGATGTATCTGGCGAAGCGGCTGACGACGAGGTCGCTGCCGGAGATCGGGCGCAAGTTCGGCGGGCGCGATCACTCGACGGTGATCCATGCGGTTCGTAAGATCGAGGAACTGCGCGACTCGGACCGCGACATCGACGCTGCGGTGCGCGTCTTGATGCGCGAGCTCGAAGGCTAAGCCAGCCTACGTCAGTCTACGCTTTCATGGTCTCCCGCGGAGGCGGGAGCCCAGTCTGGACCCCCGCCTTCGCGGGGGGAACACGCTGATGTCCGTACTAAGTTCTGCTCCCCTCCCTGGAAGGGAGGGGCTGGGGGTGGGTTGGTCGGTTTGAGCCACACCGGTTCCACACTGCGGAAGCCGACCCACCCCCAACCACTCCTTTCCAGGGAGGGGGGCAGGTCGGTTCGCGTTAAACCTGCAACCCCATTGCGTCCTGCGTCTGCTTCAGCACCGGTGCCGCCAACGCGCGTGCCTTCTCTGCCCCCGCCTGCAACACCGCCGTCACCGCGCTGCGGTCATCGAGCAGCCGTACCATCTCGTCACGGATCGGCCCGAGCTTCGCCACCGCCAGATCCGCCAGCGCAGGCTTGAACGCGCCGAAGCCCTTGCCACCGAACTCGCCCAGCACGGTCGCCACATCGCTATCCGCCAACGCCGCGTAGATCGTCAGCAGGTTACGCGCCTCAGCCCGATCGCCCAACTCTTCGACGGTCGCGGGCAGCACGTCGGGATCGGTCTTCGCCTTGCGGAACTTGTCGGCGATCATGTCGTCGCTGTCGATCAGCTTGACCACCGACTGCTCGGACGGGTTCGACTTCGACATCTTAGCCGACGCATCGCGCAAGGACATGATCCGCGGCGCGGCCTTGCTGATCAGCGGCGCGGGCAGCGTGAACAGGTCGACGCCGTAATCGCCGTTGAACTTCGTCGCGATGTCGCGCGCGAGTTCGAGATGCTGCTTCTGGTCCTCGCCGACCGGCACGTGCGTCGCGTTGTAGAGCAGCACGTCCGCCGCCATCAGCACCGGGTAATCGTACAGTCCGACGCTCGCGCCCTCGCGGTTCTTGCCCGCCTTGTCCTTGAACTGCGTCATCCGGTTCAGCCAGCCGACGCGCGCGACCGTGTTAAGCAGCCACGCCATCTCGCTATGCGCGGGCACGCGCGCCTGGTTGAACAGGATCGACTTCGCCGGATCGATCCCTGCCGCGATCATCGTCGCGGCGACCTCGATCGTGTGCGACGAGAGCTCGGCCGGCGCGATCCATTCGGTCGGCGCGTGGAGATCGGCGATGAAGAACATCGACTCGCCGCCCTGCGCCGCGACGTCGTCCTGCAGCGTCACCCACTGCTTCACCGCCCCCAGGTAATTGCCGAGATGGAGATTACCGGTGGGCTTGATGCCGGAAACAACGCGCATGAAGAAACCTATCTGGAACGACGCAGAAGCGTGGAGATGTCGCCCAGCCGGAACGCGCCGGTGAGCAGTGTCGCGATCGCATAGACCACGCCGCCGGTGGTAACCAGCACCAGCATGGCGCCCCAGCGCTGGATGCTGGTGCCGGTCACGAACGGCTGGAACAGGTCGTTGAGGAAGAACATCACGACCCCCATGATCAGCGCCGCCACCAGCAGCCGCCACGTCCGCCGTCGCAGCCGCGCGTCGGGCGTGAAATGTCCGCGACGGACGAGCGTGCGATAGAGCATCGCGACGTTGACCGTGCTCGCGATCGCGGTGGCGAGCGGCGGGCCCATATGCCCCAGCGGCTTGATGAAGGCGAGGTTGAGGACGAGGTTCACGACCATCGACATCGTCGCATAGCGCACCGGCGTGCGCGTGTCGGAGCGCGCGTAATAGCCCGGCGTCAGCACCTTCACGAGGATGTACGACGGCAGCCCGATCGAGAACGCGGCCAAGGCCTGCGCGGTCAGCACGCTGTCCTCGAGCGCGAACTTGCCGTGCTGGAACAGCGCGCCGACGATCGGCACGCCGCACACGATCAGCGCGACCGTCGCGGGGAGGGTGAGGAACAGCGCGAGCTCCATGCCACGGTTCTGCGTCGCCATCGCCTCCGCATCCTCGCCGCGGCCGAGTTGACGCGAGATCGTCGGGAGCAGGACGGTGCCGAGACCTATGCCGATCAGCCCGAGCGGGGAGCTGGTTCAGGCGGTCGGCAAAATAGATGTACGAAACCGACCCCGCCGGCAGCAACGCAGCAGCGAGCGCGGTCGAGACGACGAGGTTGATCTGCACCGCGCCCGCGCCGGCGGCGGCGGGCCAGATCAGCGACATGAGCTTCTTCACGTCGGGATTGAGCTGAGGACGCTTCAGCCGAAGCTTCACGCCCGACGCCCGGCACGCGTAGATCAGCCATCCGAGCTGCAACGCACCCGATATCGTCACCGCGATCGCCTGGTTGCGCGCGGTCAGCAGCGGCTGGTGTTCGTGGAACAGCAGCAGCGCTGCAATCAACGTCGCATTGAGCAGGATTGGCGCAGCCGCATTGATCCAGAATTTGTGCAGTGAATTGAGGATGCCGCCGAGCAGCGACACGAGGCTGATCAGCGGCAGGTAGGGCAGCATGATCCGTGACAGGTGGACGACATAGTCGAACCGCTCAGCGCTCGCGCCATTGAACCCGAAGGTCAGCAGCCACGTCATCGGCCACGCCGCGAGCTCGAACAGCACCGTCATCAGGATCAGCGTCGGTAACAGCACGGACAGCGCATCCTCGGCGAATGCGATCCCGTCGGGCAGCCCGCGGCCATCCTTGTCGCCGACCTTCCGGTTGAACATCGGGATGAACGCGGCCGAGAACGCGCCCTCCGCGAACAGCGCGCGGAACATGTTGGGGAGGCGGAACGCGATCAGGAATGCGTCGGACGCGAACCCGGCGCCGACGAACCGCGCGAACAGCGAGTCGCGCATCAGCCCCAGGACGCGGCTGGCAAGCGTCAGCCCGCCGACCGATCCCAGCGCCTTGGTAAGATTCATCTAAGCGCGCTCCGCCCCCACGTCGCTCAGGCCTGGCCGAAATCGCCGACGTTGGGCTGGATGCCCTGCTGCTCGGACTGCTGGAGATACAGCTGTGAGAAGTCGATCGGCTCGAGCAGCAGCGGCGGGAAACCACCGTCACGCACTGCATCCGACAGTACGCGGCGTGCGAACGGGAACAGCAGGCGCGGGGCCTCGCCCAGCAGGAACGGCTGGACATGCTCCGCCGGGATGTTGCGCAGCCCGAATAGGCCCGCGTACGAAAGATCGACGATGAACGCGACCTGCCCCTCGCTCTCGGCGCGGACGTCGATCTTCAGCACGACCTCGTGCACTTCGTCGCCGACCTGCGCCGCGCCGATGTTGAACTGCACGTCGATCGCCGGCGGCGTCTGGTTCTGGTAGACGGCCGGTGCGTTCGGGTTCTCGAACGACAGGTCCTTGACGTATTGCGAGATCAGCCCGGCAGCGGGGACCGTGTCTTCACCGTTCGCGAGAGCCTGGTCGGGCGTGGTGAAGCCGTTGTCCTGATCATCCATTCGTCGTGTCCTTAGAGAATAAGCGGAAAATTGGGACCGAAGCGGACCGCTTGCGCGTTCTGTTCGATCGAGGTGGTGCGAGTAGCAGTGCCGAAGGGGCGTTTCAACGGGCGCGGGTTTGAATAGCTGCGGGTTTGCCCTATGTTGAAGCGAAGATCGGAGGCACGGTTGTTTTACGTAGTTCTTCTCGCGATGGTTGCAGGCTTCTTGGCGATGCGACTCTACAGCGTGCTCGGCAAGCGGACAGGGCATGAGCAGCCCTTGCCGCGGGCGGCCGAGGACCGTCCTGCGCTCGCCGCCGTGCCGCGAACCGTCGAAGCGGTTCCGGATGCGCGCGAAGTCGCCAATCGCAACCTGGAGACCAAGGCCGAGCCCGGTCTGCGGGCGATCGTCGCCGGCGAGCCCGGTTTCGACGTCGCGCGCTTTCTCGAAGGCGCGCAGGCTGCGTACCGCATGGTGCTCGAAGCCTTCTGGAAGGGTGATGAGGACGCACTGGCCGATCTCGCGGTCGACGATGTCCGCGCGGCGTTCGTGGAAGCGATCGAAGCGCGCCGTGAGGCTGGTGAAGTGCTCGACAACCGTCTCGTGTCGATCGAGCGCGCGCTGATCGCCGACGCCAGCCTGACGGGTCGCGAGGCGCGTATCACGGTCCGGTTCGACGCGGATATTGCTGCAGTGACCCGCGATGCTGAGGGCAATGTCCTTGCCGGGTCGCTGACCGACGCGGTCGAGACGCACGACGTCTGGACGTTCGCGCGGACGCTGAAGAGCAGCGATCCGAACTGGAAGCTTGCGGACACCGACGAAGCCTGATGGCTCGGGGCATGGGGAAGGGCTCGGCGGTCTGGGACTGCCGATGCTGATGGCGACGCTGTTGAGCGCGTGCGTCGGTGGTGTCGAACCGCCACGGTCGGGTCCGCCACCGGTGGACCGGACAGATGATCGGTCGGATGACCGACCAAGCGAACCCGTTCGCGTGCATCCGTCGCGCGATACCGGCGCATCCCCGAACATTCGCGGTATCCAGTCGCCGGCGCGGATCGTCGGCGCTGTGCCGATGCTAGCATCACCGGTCGTCCCAGCGGTCGAACCTGTGAATGCCGCCGCTGCGGGCGTAATCCCCGGTCCACCGATCGCGAGCCTTCCGATCGACGATGCGCAGGCGCAGGCGGCGTTCGCGGCGTTCGTCACGAGTTGTCCGTCGCTGGTGCGCCGTAACGACACGTCAGGGCTGACGCGCGGCGCGGATTGGCAGCCGGCCTGTACCGCGGCGGCATCGACCGATCGCCGCAATGCTCGGACATTCTTCGCGCAATGGTTTGAGGCCGCACAGATCGGCGACGGCAAGGCGTTCGCGACGGGCTATTACGAGCCCGAGATCGCCGGTTCGCTGGAGCGACGTGACGGCTATGCGCCGATCTATGCGCGTCCGAACGACCTCATCGACGTCGATCTCGGCGCATTCTCGACCAGTCTGAAGGGTAAGAAGGTGCGCGGTCGCGTCGATCGCAGCAACTTGGTGCCCTATTACGATCGCACGGCGATCGAGCAGGGCGCGCTATCGGGCAAGGCACCGATCCTCGCCTGGGCGCGCGATCCGGTCGAGTTGTTCTTCCTTCAGATTCAGGGCTCGGGGCGGCTGCGGTTGCCCGACGGCGAGATCCTGCGGATCGGGTATGCGACGCAGAACGGCCGCGACTATACCGGTATCGGAGCTCTGATGAAGTCCCGCGGGCTGCTCCAGCCGGGCCAGACCTCGATGCAGGGCATCGTTGCATGGCTCCACGCACACCCGGCCGAGGGGCAGGCGATCATGCGCGAGAACAAGAGCTTCGTGTTCTTCCGCGAACTCGAGGGCGCACCCCTAGGGGGCGCTCGGCCTGCCGGTCACTGGGCAGGTTAGCGCCGCCGCCGACGTCAAGTTCGTGCCGCTCGGCGCGCCGGTGTTCTTGTCGCTCGACCGGCAGGGCGCGAGCGGCTTGTGGATTGCGCAGGATACCGGCGGCGCGATTAAGGGCAGTAATCGTTTCGACACGTTCTGGGGTGCGGGCGCGGCGGCCGAAGCGACCGCTGGCGGCATGGCCGGACGTGGCACCGCGTACCTGCTGCTGCCGATCGGCACCGTGGCGCGCCTGAACGGCCAAGCGAATGGGGCGCGATATGGCGGGCCGTCCGCTCAACCCCTGATGAGGCGCAGCTCTGGGCGCGCGTGATGGCGAGCGTGCGTCCGATGCGCGCGGTCGCCGTGCGTATCCCGGAGCGCGCGCCGCCGCTGCCGCCTCCACCCAAGCCGCTCATAGGTCCCAACGGCAAGATCGTGCCCGCACCGCCTGCGCCAATGGGGCGGGTAAAGCCGCTAGTCCGTACCGTGGTCACGCCGTACGCCGCGAGGGCGGGGGCTAAGCCGGTAGTCGCGCGGCCTGTAGCCAAACCGATCACGGCCAACACGCTAGATGGCGGCTGGGACAAGAGGCTCACGCGCGGTGTAGTAAGTCCAGACAGCTCGATCGACCTGCATGGCCACACGCTGGCGTCCGCCCATGCACTGCTCGACGTCGGCCTGGGACGGGCTATCGCTCGCGGCGACCGTGTGTTGCTGCTGGTGACGGGCAAGCCGCCCCGCCCCGAAAGCGAACGTCCGCACGCGAGAGGCGCCATCCGGTCCGCAGTCACCGACTGGCTGGCCGGCTCGCGGCATGCGGACTCGATCGCCGCGGTGCGCGGCGCGCATCCGCGGCATGGCGGGCAGGGCGCACTGTACATCGTCCTGAGGCGCGGACGGGACTAGCTCTGGGTTTGGATTCGCGAGGTCCGGGCCTAACGATTGTTACCTCAGTTTGGTAATCGTGGGCTGATCGCCATGCCGGTGAGTTTGAGCACATCGGAGCACATCTACTTCCCCCCTCCCTGGAAGGGAGGGGCAGGGGGTGGGTCGGCTTCCGCGACTGCGTACGGTGCGGCTCAAGCGGCCTCATCCGCCCCCAACCACCCCCTTCCAGGGAGGGGGCGCTAGTCGAGCGCCCGCGCGATCACGTCCGCGTAGATATCCGTGAGCGTCCGCAAATCCTCGACCGCAACCGCCTCATCGACCTTGTGCATCGTCGCATTGATCAACCCGAACTCCACCACAGGGCAAAGCTTCGACAGGAAGCGCGCATCGGACGTGCCCCCGGTGGTCGACAGTTCCGGGGTGACCCCGGTCGCGCCCACGATGGCCTCCGACAACAGCGTCGAGAAAGCGCCCGGCTCGGTCAGAAACGCTTCGCCCGAGACCTTCCCCGTCACCACTACGCGCGGCGCATGACGCTCGGCGATCGCGCGGATACGCTCGATGAGGTCCGCCCCGCGGTGCTGATCGTTGAACCGGATGCTGAGCCGGGCCGAGGCTTTGGCCGGGATGACATTGTGCGCCGGGTTGCCAACGGTGATGTCGGTAACCTCGATGTTCGACGGCTGGAACCAGTCGGTGCCTTCGTCGAGCACGATGCCTTCGATCTCCCCGATGATCGCGATCAACCGGGGGATCGGGTTGTCGGCGAGATGGGGATAGGCGACATGCCCCTGCCGCCCCGGCACGGCGATCCAGATGTTGACCGAGCCGCGCCGCCCGATCTTCACCATGTCGCCGAGCCGCGCGGTCGAGGTGGGTTCGCCGACCAGGCACAGGTCGGGCACGACGCCGCGCGACGCCATCCGCTCCATCAGCGCGACGGTCCCGTACGTCGCGGGTCCCTCTTCATCCCCGGTGATGATCAGCGACAGCGTCCCGGCATCGCTCCGGCTCGCGGCTGCGACGAAGGCAGCAACCGCGCCCTTCATATCGACCCGCGCCGCGGCCGTAGAGCAACCCGTCGCGAAGCTCGCCGGACCAGGGCGACCCGGTCCAGCCTTCGCCGGGGGGGACGACGTCAACATGGCCGGCAAATGCCAGATGCCGCGGTCCATCGCCGCGCACGGCCAGCAGATTCTCGACCGGGCCGTCGGGTGCCTCGCCGACCGTGAACCGATCGATCGCAAACCCGAGCGGGAGTAGCGCCATCTCCAGCACATCGAACACCGCACCCCGCGCAGGCGTGACGCTATCCGCGCGGAGCAGCGCCTGCGCGAGCGCGACGGGATCGATCATGCGGTCGCGGGCACCGGCTGCTCGAATTGCTCGAGGACCCATTCCTCTTCCTGCGCCGCCGCGATCCAGTCCTGCATGAACGGATGCTCGAACATCGCCTGCATATACCCCGCCGCAAACCGCGCGATCGGCAGCTGGTACGTGACGATCCTCGTCACCAACGGCGCAAACATGATGTCCGCCGCGCCGAACTGGCCGAATAGAAAATCGCCCCCGCCACCGAAGCGTGCGCGTGCCTGCGCCCAAATTTCCATAACCCGCTGCAATTCGAGAAGCACGTCGTCTTCGGGCGTCTGCGCAGGAAACACCTGGCGCACGTTCATGCTGTGCTTGCGACGCAGCGCGGCAAAGCTCGAATGCATCTCAGCCGCCATCGACCGCGCCATCGCGCGCGCAGCATTGTCCTCGGGCCAGAAGCGCTCGCGCCCGACCTTGTCCGCGAGATAGTCGACGATCGCCAGACTGTCCCATACCACCGCGTCGCCGTCCCACAGGATCGGCACCTTGCCGGACGACGGCGCGAACTCGTCGCCTGAGCGGCGCTTTTCCCAGTCGGAATCGTACATCGGCACGACCACCTCCTCGAAGGGGAGACCGGATTGCTTGCAGGCGAGCCAGCCGCGAAGCGACCAGGACGAATAGGCCTTGTTGCCGATGATCAGTTTCATGGGGTGTGGACTAGCGGGGCAGGCGGGTCGCGGCAACGCCGTTGGCGCTGGCTCGACACGCGGTGCTGCGTGGCATGAGGTGATGCAGTGTCGCGATCGCCGCCAGCGCGACGATCGTGCCAAGCAGGATGTCGATCAGATAGTGCGTACCCTCGACGGGCGTCGACAGCAGCATAGCCGTGTTCAGGGCAAGCACCGGCCAGCGCAGCCGCGGCAGGCGCCACGCGGCGTTGATGTAAAGCGTCGCGGCGGCGGCGTGGAAGCTTGGCGCTGATACGATGCCGCGCAGATGGCCAAGGTCGACCACCCGCACGCTGTGATCGCGGAGTGCAGGTATCAGCCCATGCTGCCATTGTTCGCTCTCGGGCATATAGGCGATTGGTTGATGCCACAGATACGAGAACGGACCGATCGCCGGCATGAAGGCGTAGAGGGATCAGCGTGCCGATCGCGGTCAGCCAGAACGTCGCGAGGAACCGGTGCGCGGCGACGCGGTCACCTGTGTAGGCAAAGGTCGCGAACAGGATCGCGGGCGTCAGGTAGATGCTGCGATATGCCGCTAGACCAAGCGTTTGCAGGACCGGGGTCTCTGCTACAAGCCGATACCATGCGAGCCAGTCGAAATGCAGCAGCGCATCGATCCGCTGGAGTGCTGCATCGTGGAACCCATGCGTCAGCGCCGCGACCGGGTAGCTCGCCACCGCGCCCATCAGTGCCAGCAGGGTGAAGACGCCGTAATACTCGGCGCAGTCTGCGACCGCGCGCGCATGACGCCAGGGGCGGTCGCGAAGGCCGAAGCGCAACGCCAGCAGGACGACGCCGCTTACGTAGAATGGCATGTTGTCGGCGTCGTACGGGTCGATCGATAGGCCCGCGACATGCATCATCACCGTCAACATCGCCAGGCTGAGGATCATCCCACCTCCGATCCACCATCCATAATCGGGCACGCTGTCGTGTGCGGGCAGCGCCCCGCGGTGGATGTCGGCGGGCAGCCGCGGGTTAGTTGCAATCGAAACGTCATTCATGGTCGGCGAACGCGTATCACATACGGGGGAACAAGCGACCCTCGTCGGCTGGATCGGCTTTCGTTTGGCTGAACGGTAACGAACGACGAGCGTCGCCCTGCCGTAGGACGACGCCCGCTATAGCCGCGGTTTCACGGTCTCAGTCGCTGGCTTCAGAACGAACCGGGGACCATACGTTGCGCGGTGGTCGGCGCTGCGGGGATCAGCAGGTCCTGACGGGTGCTCGCGGTGGTTCTTGCCGACTGCGCGCTGACATCGCTGGTGATCGCCGAGCAGGTGCGGCCCGCCAGGAAATCGAGCGCGCGACGCGTGGACGCCTCGCGTGCGTCGCCAAGTGGGAAGCCGATATCGTCGGTCGCGCGACAGGTCGCTTCCACGGTCGACGCGAGGCCATCGAAGTAATTGCCGTTGCGCGCCGCGTTCTGCGTCGCGAACGCGATCACACGCAGACGATCGTCGCAGGCGGGCTTGTCGAGAGCGATCTGCCCGACGGGCTTGCCGTAGGTATTGGTTCCGATCAGCGCCGAATTGCCGTGGAGATACGGTGTGAAGGCATTGATCAAAAGTTCGCTCGCCGATGCGGTGCCGCCGCTGCCGATGAATGCGATCCGCGTCGGCGCGATCGACTCGGGTTGTGGTGCGAAGAACCGCGTCTCGTTGTTCGAGGCCTTCTCCGTGCGGAACGTCGTATAGTCGAACACCTCGGACGTTGATCGCCCCCCGCCAAGGAGGTCGCCGAGATACTCCGACGTCGCGACAAGACCACCGCCATTGTAGCGCAGGTCGATGATGACCTTCGTCACGCCCTGCGCACGGAAATTCGCGAACGCTGTTTTCAGCGCGGGTTCGGCCGTGGAGATGAACGTGCGCAAGTTGATGTAACCAACGCGCTGACCGCTATCCTCGATGATCTTCGCGCCGTACCGCGACGAGACCGGCAACAGTGAGAAGTCGGCCTTGGTGACGGTCACGTCCCGTGTACCGGCAGCGTCCGAGACACGAAAAACGCGCGCCGTACCGGTCGTGTCAGGACCGAATGCGGTGGTCAGCCCGGCCGTGCCCTCGGCAGTGATGATGGCACTGACGGTCCGCAGATTGCTCGATGTCGTACCGATCGCGAGGATCTCGGCACCGCGGTCGATCCCGGCGGCAAGGGCAGGAGCGCCCTCGAACGATTCCCGCCGCGAAGAGCCGCTGGCCGGTCTGGTCGAGCGCGAACCGAATGCCGAAACCAGCGCTCGATCCCGAGGCGTAATAGGCGTTCTCTTCCTTGATCGACGTCAGGTAGGTGAAGAACCGATCCTTGCGCTGCGCTCGAGCGGTCGCGGTCAGCGCGTCGATATAGCTATCGACCGTCGTGTACCCCGCAGGGCTCAAGGTCGCAGGCAGCGTATCGGGCAACAGATACCATTCGCGAATCTGCGCCGAAGCCCAGTCCTGGCGTTCGCGCAACGAACATCCCGCGGTTGCGGTCGGCGTGGGTGTCGGCGTAACGCCAATAGCACCACCGGTACCACCACCGGTCGAGTTCGTATTGCCGTCGCTACCTCCGCAGCCCGACAGCATCGCAGCTATCGCCAGCATTGTCCCGAACCGTGCCCGCATTGCCTAATCTCCACCCGTTCGACGGAGGCTACGGAATTCGCCGTACGATGCTAGCAGGAAATCGAAGATTGATCCGATGTCGGCAGATTTTGACGGTGCGGCTGGCAGTATACCCGCCAGCGTCACCTGCCATCGCCATTATGACGGGGTAGGAAGGGCCCGGAGTCTGCAGACTATGCCGTTAGCTGACCGCTTCGACGACGGCCGCGCGGAGTTCGGGAATGCCCATGCCGTACTCGCTGGACGTGACGAGGATGTCGGGATGTGCGGCCGGACGCTTGCGCGCCTCGATCGCGGTGCGCTCGGTGACGTCGACCAGTTCGGACGCCTTGATCTTGTCCGCCTTGGTCAGGACCATGCGGTAGCTGACCGCGGCCTTGTCGAGCATCTCGAGGATCTCGCGGTCGACGTCCTTGATGCCGTGGCGCGAGTCGATCAGCACGAGCGCGCGCTTCAACACGTCACGCCCGCGGAGGAAATCGTTGATCAGGAAACGCCATTTCTTGACGACGTCCTTGGGCGCCTTGGCGAACCCGTAGCCGGGCATGTCGACCAGGCGAAACGCGAGCGGCGCTCCGACGTCGAAGAAGTTCAGCTCCTGCGTGCGGCCCGGCGTGTTCGACGTGCGCGCCATCGAATTGCGCCCGGTCAGCGCGTTCAACAGCGACGACTTGCCGACGTTCGAGCGACCGGCGAACGCTACTTCCGGCACCGACGCATCGGGCAGGAACTCAAGCGTCGGCGCCGACTTCAGGAAGCCCACATGCCCCGCGAACAGCTTCCGCGCATGCTCCAGCATCTCCGGCGTAAACGGCGCGTCGGTCTGCTCGAGATCGGAACCTAAGTTGGGAACGTCGTTCACTTGGTCACCGGCACTTTCAGGCCCGGATGGCGGGCGTAGAGCAGCTTCTGTTGGATGATCGTCAGGCAGTTCGACGTGATCCAGTACACCTGGAGGCCGACCGCGAACGGCGCCATGACGAACATCAGCACCCATGGCAGCAGCTTGAAGACCTGCTTCTGCGTATCGTCCATCGGCGTCGGGTTCAGCTTGAACTGGAAGTACATGCTGATGCCCAGGATGATCGGCACGACACCGATCGCGATCATGTGCGGCGGCGTGAACGGCAGCAGGCCGAACAGGTTGAGCGGCGTCAGCGGATCGGGCGCGGACAGATCCTTGATCCACGCGACGAACGGCTGGTGACGCATCTCGATCGTCAGCATCAGCACCTTGTACAGCGCATACATGATCGGGATCTGGAGCAGCGTCGGGGCGCAACCGGCGAGTGGATTGACCTTCTCCGCCTTGTACAGCGCCATCACTTCCTGCTGCATGCGGACCTTGTCGTCCTTATACTTCTCCTGCAGCAGCTTCATTTTCGGCTGGACGGCGCGCATCGCGGCCATCGACTTGAACTGGCGCTGGGCGATCGGGAACAGCAGGCCGCGGATCGTCACGGTCAGCAGGATGATCGCGACGCCGAAGTTGCCGACCATGCGGAACAGCCAGTCGAGATAGTAGAAGATCGGCTTCTCGACGATCCGGAACCAGCCCCAGTCGATCGCGTAATCGAGCTTGGCAACGCCGCCGGCCTGATCGGTGTAGCGATCGAGCAGCCGGACTTCCTTGGCGCCGGCGAAGAAGCGCGAGACCTGCGTGATCGACTGGCCGGGTGCGACCTGTTTGGGCTGGAGCGCGTAATCGGCCTGGTACGCCTTGTTGGCGCCGGCGCGGAACTGGCCGTCGAACGCCTGGCCCTGGTCTGGGATGATCGCGGTCAGCCAGTATTTGTCGGTGAAGCCGAGCCAGCCGCCGGTCGTAGTGAACTTCTGCGCGGCCTCGTCGATGTCCTTGTAGTTCGGACGGTAATGCGCGCCGCCATTGTCGACCGACATCGGCCCGACATGGATCGTCATCGACGACGGATCCTTCGAGATGCCGACCCGGTTGACGAGGCCATAGGTGGCGACGGGGACGGGCGCGGTGCCGGCGTTGAGGACGGTCTGGCGGACCGTGAACATGTAATCCTGGTCGACCGCGATCTGGATTCGGAAGCGCTGGCCGGTGGCGTTGGTCGCGTCGAGCGTGACCGGCGTGGTCGGCGTCAGCGTTGTCGCGCCCGAGGGCGTCCAGACGGCGTCGGCGGCGGGCGGGGTCAGGCCCTGCGCGCGCCAGCCGAAGCTTGCGAAATAGGCGTCGGGTGCGCCAGCGGGCGACAGCAGGCGGATCGGCGGCGAGTTCTTCGCGACGGTCTCATCATAGCCCTTGAGCACGAGATCGTCGATCCGCGCGCCCTTCAGGTTGATCGAACCGGACACGCGCGGCGTCTCGATGCGGATACGCGGGGTGCTCGCGATCACGGCGTTGCGATCGCCGATCGCCGCAGCTCCGTCTGCGGCCGGATCGGCTGCGGGGTTCGCAACGGCCTTGGTCTTGCCGCCCTCGATCCGCGTGACCGGCGGATTCGCGGTCGGGAAGAACTTGCCCTGGATCAGCGGCCATCCGAACAGGATCAGCGCCGCGATCACCGCGAACAGCACGAAATTCTGCTTGTCGTCTTTCACAGGGCGGCGTCTTTCAGTTTCTTGTCGTTATCGGCGACTGGGTCAGGGACCGGGTCAGGTCCGTACCCGCCCCACGGATGGCAACGCGCGATACGCTTCGCCGCCAACCAGCCCCCCTTGAGCGCGCCATAGCGCCCAACGGCCTCGATTGCATAGGCGGAACACGAAGGATCGTAGCGGCAACTCGATGGCAGGACGAGCGAGGGACCGAGTTGCCACGCGCGGGCAAGGAGGATGAGGAGGCGGGCTAGCATAATGTGGCCGAGCCTCGGAGACCCTTAGAGTGTTTCCCCGCGAAGGCGGGGACCCAGTATGGGCTCCCGCCTTCGCGGGAGAACAAGGGGCGGGGGCAATCGCCCGTTCTGCACCGCGCCACCCAAACCCAAGTACCACCCCGGCGGAGGCCGGGGCCCAGTTGGGGGACGTAGCTAACAAAAGGCTGCGCTGCATCACGGCCGCTTTCCCACCTGGGCCCCGGCCTTCGCCGGGGTGGTGGTGTTCGCGAGAGTGGCAACCTTACCTGCTGGCGTGTCAACAGCTTGCGGCGTAACCTTGCGGAACGCCTTGCCGAGCTCGGTGCGCAATAACGCGTAATCCCGCTCGACCCCGCCGTTGCGCCCGATCAACACATGGTCAGCCCCGGCAACGCCGCGCTCCGCCAACAGCTCACGCGCCAGCGCCCGCAACCGCCGTTTCATGCGGTTCCGGACGACGGCGTTGCCAATCTTCTTGGTGACGGTGAAGCCGATTCGCATCGTCTCGTCACCGTCATCGCGGGGGGCGCATGAGCAGGACGAATCCCGGCATCGGTGCGCGCTTCCCCGCATTCGCCGCGAGAAAATCGCGGCGTTTGTCTAGAATGGTTAGGCCGACAGCTTCTTGCGACCGCGTGCGCGGCGTGCGTGGATCACTGCCCGGCCGCCGACCGTCGCCATCCGTGCGCGGAAGCCGTGACGGCGTGCGCGTACCAGGTTGCTCGGCTGAAAGGTCCGCTTCATTGGTCATTCCCTAGGTCATCAAATAGAAAACGGCCGCCACGGGGACGGCCTTGATGGCTGGGCGCTTACGGAAAGGGCGGCGGTAAGTCAATTCGCACCCGTCGTAACGGTCGTGTTTTTGGCAGCCTTGGCACGCTCATGCCGTCGCATCGCGCTCTGCCGCCGCATCATCCGATCGACGAAATGCCCGGTCCGTGGCCAGCGCCGCTTCAGCCGCGCCCATTTGAGCCGTGCCCAGCGCGAATTGCGCAGGACGAGGACCATCCCGCCCGCGAACAGGAAGATACCCGCAGGCCCCGGCAGCGGCGCGAGCAAGGGCGCACTCAGGGATCAACACTATCCCGAGCACCAACTGGCCGAAGCGAAGGACGGGGGAGCGGACTGCTTTCACGGAAGGCATGTGGGTCCGGTGTATTAGGTTCGCAAGACGGCGTGATCGGAGAGTTCCGTGCCGCCTATCCTTGCAGACATGGCAAATCGGGTATGAATAAGGCGTGACGTCGTGTCGCGGGGGAGCGGGCATGGCGGCGATGGTAGCGACGGTGGCGTATATGGGACTCGAAGCGCGCGCGGTCGAGGTGCAAGTCCAACTGATTCCAGGACTTCCCGCGTTCAACGTGGTCGGCTTGGCAGACAAGGCGGTCGGCGAAAGTCGCGAACGCGTGCGCGGCGCGATCGCCGGGATGGGACTATCGCTGCCGCCGAAACGGATTGCGGTGAACCTGTCGCCCGCCGATCTCCCTAAAGAAGGGTCGCATTTCGATCTTCCTATCGCGCTGGCGTTGCTGGCGGCGATGGGCGTGGTCGATGCCGAAGCGCTGGCGGATTACGTGATCGTCGGCGAACTAGGGCTCGATGCGCGGATCACCGCGTCGCCGGGCGTGTTGCTCGCTGCGCTGCATGCGTCGGAAGTGGGGAAGGGGGCTCGTTTGCCCCGCGGCGCAGGGCTCGGAAGCGGCATGGGCGGGCGAGATCGAGGTCATCGCCGCGCCGGATCTGCTTTCGTTGCTCAATCACTTCAAGGGCCACGGCCTGCTCAGCCCACCAAAACCGGGAATCGTCGAGCACGCCGATCATGGTCCGGACCTGCGTCAGGTGAAAGGGCAGGAGACCGCGAAGCGCGCGCTGGAGATCGCAGCTGCCGGATCGCATAATTTGCTGATGGTAGGCCCGCCGGGTTCCGGCAAGTCGCTGATGGCCTCGTGCCTGCCCGGGATCCTGCCACCGCTCGACCCGGCCGAGGCACTCGAGGTGTCGATGGTCCAGTCGGTGGCCGGCACCCTGACCGGCGGTCGCTTGACCCGCACGCGGCCTTTTCGGGCCCCGCATCATTCCGCCTCGATGGCGGCACTCACCGGGGGCGGCTTGAAGGTAAAGCCGGGGGAGGTGAGCCTTGCGCATCTCGGCGTGCTCTTCCTCGACGAACTCCCGGAGTTCCAGCGCGCCGTCCTCGATTCGCTGCGCCAACCGCTTGAGACGGGTACGGTCAGCGTTGCCCGCGCCAACGCGCACGTCACCTTTCCTGCCCGTGTCCAATTGATCGCCGCGATGAACCCATGTCGGTGCGGGCATCTCGGCGATGCGAGTCTGGCCTGCGCGCGAGCCCCGAAATGCGCTGCAGACTACCAGGCGAAGGTGTCGGGTCCGTTGTTGGACCGTAATGAGGCCCTTTTCAAGTCAATAGGACGAGTGACTAGTTGGTCATGAGGAGCGTTCCGGTATAATCCGCCGCAAGGGGGATATTATGAACTTTGGCGCTTGGCTGTTGAGCGTGGACTGGCTTGATCTGCTGGATCACATCGCTTCAATAATGACGGCGGCTGTCGCGGTGTGGGCGTGGTGGCAGTTCGGTTTGCGCCGCCGACGAAACCGATCTGCCTTAGAAAATTATTTGAACGGTCTACGCGGAAAGCCTCAATGGGGCACCGACAAAGGCCAAAGGACCATCGTGCATCTCATGGCTGAGCTACGGCAGACTGAGGCGGAGATAATCGAGGGCGCATTCTCAAGCAGGAAGGTTCAAATTATCCGTGTGCCCGATCCCCGCACGGGATTGGCTGCTGAGATAATGATTTCGTATAAGGATAACGGTTAGACCGCGTGCATCTGTAACCGTGGACTCAGCGCGTCGCTGGCTCGATTGTCGCCCAGCCCCTGCACTTGCAGACTGTGCATATCAGCCGGGCTTGCGCTCGCCTCACGGTCGCCTGATGACCAACGGCATCAATGAGCGCGCGGCTTCGCACCGTCGCGACGCGATGGCACCGGCATCGAATATGGGCGTGCGTGAAGCCTTCGAGGTGCTCGATTAAGAGGCGTTCCGAGTCGGTGCGGACCATAACTCTAAATAGAACGAAGAGGGAACATTTAGAAGGGGAACGCCTTGCGCTTGCGCGCCGGAACGATGAGCTTCGCGAGCTTCGCCTTCATATCGTCGGGCAAGTCCGGGTTTTCCACGAACGCCGCCAGTAGGATCAAGCGCGCTTGCTCAATCGGCATTTCGAGGCCGGTTTAGCTCTAGGGGTTTTTGCCCTTCGAGCATCCGCACCCGTTCTTTAACGCGGTTCATGTCCGCTTCGTATGCGTTGTCGCGGGCGTCCTGAGCCGCGTCTGAGCGCTGTAGATCGCCGATGATCTTGGCGCTCGCGCCCTGTCCGGTCTGAAGTCCGTCGATCGACTTGCTGAGCGCGCTCACGTCGGCACTCATCCGGGTGACAGTGTTGTTGAGGTTCAAAAGCTGCCCGCCAGCCCAAAGAATGAGGGCAAGGATTACCGCGCCGATAATCGTTGAGGCGTGCTTAGCGAAGCCACGCTCTTCTGCGGGCGCGAGGGCGGCGAGCGCTGCCACTAGATTAGGATCGGGGGTCGGTGCGGCGGGGGGCGCGCTTGCGCGGTGCGGTAGCCATTACTCACCGCCTTTATCGGCCTCGGTCGTGTCGCCTTCGATCTTGGGAGTGTTCGAACTCCACGCCGCCGCCAGCGGGATGAAAAGGGCGATCATCGTATCGACGTGCTCGATATCGAGGGCCTTACCGCCCACCGCCAGCGCTACCGCCGCAATGAGGGGATGCAAGGGCGCGGCGGGTCGCGCCGTTGCCCAGATAGATGGCGAGTGCCACGGCGTAGGTTTTGAGCTTGGTGATCATCCCTTATTTGGGGAAGGGGAGCCCGTGAGGCCGATCAAGGCCCCACGGGATCGCTCAGGGTTTGTAAGGCCGGTTGTTCGTAACCTGATGATACTTGAACCAAGTCGAACCGGCTTGCCCCGGACCCTTCGCGGTTTCGGCGGTGAGCTTTTCCTGAAAACGAGCTTCCGCGATCGTAACGGCTTGGTCGATATCCGTTCCGGTCATCCCCAAATCCTTGATGATCGCGGGGCCTGCTAGAAGCTGATCCATCGCCTGCCCGTCGCGGTCATAGGTCTGCCCTTCGTTCGTGTAGGTATCCCACGAAGGCGCGGGGCGCGCGGCCTGCACCGCCGCGAACGTCTGGTGAAGCTTCGAGACATCGCCGCCAGCCGCCCGAATTTCCGCCTCAGTCCAATAGCTGGTGAGGTAGTCGGAACCCGATGCGTTGATAAGCAAGCCGTCCTTAACGCGACCGATCATCCGCTTACGGTGCATCGCAAGCAACCACTCGATCACCGCCTTAACCTTTGGCGAAGCGGCCTTGAGCGCGTCGATAAAGCCGATCTTGTTCGCCGCATGAAGCGCGCTCAGCCAATAGCCCGAAAAGAAGTCATGGCAATGAACGCCAATGTCGGTGAACTGGCACGGTCCAAAGCGAGCCGCACCCGCGAACACTGCTGAGCGCTGGTCAATCTCGCCGCCGATCATGATGTTGGCGGGCGGGTTGAGGAAACCGGGCGTCGCGGCATACCAGAGATCGTAGAACGTCTCGAAGTCGAACGTGATAAAGTCCATCACTTCCGCGCGGCTGTAGAGGCGATCCGAGTTGTTAGACGCCGTTTTCCACGCAAGGGCGGTGTGCATGAACTTCCATGCCGCGCCACGCTCGTAAAACTCGGTCGCGCTATCCTGCTTGCCGAGAATGACGTTATCGTAGAGCTTCGCCTGATCGAAGAACCGGTGCCCAAGGAACGCAAACTCAGGCGTTTGCCAGAGCATCGAACCCCAATGCGGCAACTGGTGAGCGTGCGCCTCATCGATCATGTTGGTGCCGAAAATCGGGCGATCGGAAGCCATGCCCGCGTAAGGAACCTTGACGCGAAGCGGCGACGCCGACGACTGCCATTCGTATTGGCGTCCGCCCTGCGCGTAATAAGCCTGAGACGCGGGAGTCGCGCCCTGTCCGGGGCCATAGTAGTGGTTCCGCATCGTGATGTTGCGGCGCATGTTGCCCTTAAAGAGCGGACGGTTGCGGCCCCCCTCGAAGGAATGGAACGGGTCCGACACATAGCCGGTGAGGTAGTCGAGGCTAATCGACTTCATCGAACGGCCATCGTGAGGGCGCTTAGCGTTCACGTCGCGAACATACTCCGCCACCATTTCCGGCATGATCTGGCGATCGTCGCGCGCACCGCCCGGACCCGTCACGGGGCTGCGCCCCATCTGGTTGAACGGCGTGTATTTCAGCCAAATACCAGCGTTCGGAACGATGCCGTCCGCCGCGTAAACGCTGCCCCTTCCACGGGTCTTGAGTGTTGGCACCCGCCGTGATGATGTCGTTGTAAGTCGTCGGCTCCCACGACATTGCGCGATAGTTCGCAAAGCCGTTCGCCTGCCCGTCGCCGAAAACGCGAGCGTCGCCGCCGTTGACGGAAAAGCCCGTCTTAGCCGCGAACGGAACGCGCATGTCGTAAGCGGGGACGTTCTTCCAAACATCGGCTTGCGAGTAAGCAACCGGCTCATGCGAGCGCCAGATAACGCCCGAACGGGTCGTGCCGAACGGGTTCCACTGGTTGTTAGCCGTGATGATCGCGACGCCGCGACCGTCGTAAGAACCCTGCCAAGCGGGCTTGCGGTTCGCTGAGTTAAGCGGCTCGCCGTTCGGCATTTCGATGCGCGAAAGCACGGTGCCGTTCACGTCCTCGATCCGCCACTTATGCGGCACCATGTAAGAGTCCTTGCCGGTCGGATCGCCGAACGGGTTGTAAGGCATGGTTGCCGCATCCCAATCGTAACCGAACTGGAACTGCACATACGTGCCGATGCGGATGCCTTCGCAATAATAAGCGATGCCGTTAATGACGGGAACCGGGCCTTGCGGTAGAACCTCGGTCCAAGTCGGCTGAGACGTGTAAAGGTTCGCGTCCTCAAACTTGCAATTCTGAGCGCTAGGCTTCGTCATTACAAGTTGCGCCGGATGCGCGACGCCTACGCCCGTGCTCCAATCCTCAAGAACCGCCTTGTAAGCGCGTCCAGCCGGAACAACCATTTCACCAACCACGATTTCGATATCGTAAGTCTGAATGCCGTTCGCGGTGTAGGTGAGGTGATAAGCGGGCTGGTTGGTAGTGATCGCGCGCGCGTCAACGACAAGCGCTTGCAAGTCGGCGCTCGTGATCGGGCCATCGCTAACCGCCTCGAAGTTGCTTTGCACGGCGGGCTTACCGACATCGAGAGCGAGGTATTCGATTTCGAGGTTATTGACGCCCTGCGAAGTGTTGCCAACCGATGCGTTGATTTCGAGCGCCGCAACGCTCGCAATGCGCGGCTTGCTGGTCGCCTGCTTTGTCTCGCCGATCTTTGTGCCGTTCACGTAGAAGTTTACCGAACCGCCCGCGCCTGTCGGGTTGTCGATCCATTCGGCTTCGTAAAGCTGGTTGGTGCCGAGAGCGCGCAAGTCGCTTGAGTCGCTCGTGATATTCTCGGTCGAGCCGTTGCGATGGATTTTAAGCTGTAGCGTCGAGCCATCCCAATAAGGCCCGAACGTCAAACCGCCCGTCGAATAGTCCATCAAGTTCATAAGGATGGCTTCCGCTCCGGTGTTCGGAATAACGCCCTTCCACTTCATCCGCATGGTCGGCGGGGTCTGTGTCGTGACTTCGTTAGCCGACGAACCGAAATCGAGGCCCAGCGCGTCCGTGAAAAGGTAAGAGCCGTTGTTTACGACAACATGGCCGTTGCGGAAGTCAAAGCCGGTGCCCGACTTGTTGAAGCCCGCCATAGACGGCACGGCATCCCCAACGGCGGGGTAAGGTGCGCCAGTGCCGCCCATCGTCCACTTGGTCGAAGTCGGCACAACAATGCCGGTCTTGCGCTCAATCCGAATGGGGAGGGCTTCCGGGATGTTGACGGTGAAGTCTGCGCTTGATCCGCCGACGAAGATGCCAAGCGGAATGATGGTGCCGGGGGTGCCGTAAATGGTCGAGCTACCCGACAAATCGATCGGCTCGCTAGGAACCTCGGGTTGCGGAAGCGGGGCGTTCGTGAGGCCAAGCGTGATCGCATAACCGGAGGTCGTCGCCTTGATCCAAAGGCCGATGCCAGCGTTGGGCTTGTCGTAAGGCAACACGACTTGCGACGACTGAGTAAGGGTGATGCCGGGATCGCCGGTCGCGACGGGAACAATGAGGTTCACGCCTGAGCCGCCAGCGGGCTGGCCTGCATACTCGGTAAGGCCGATCACCGCGCCAAAGCCGACATCGCCGTTTTTGCCTGCGGGGCCGGTCGCGCCTGCGGGTCCAGCCGGTCCAGCGGGGCCGCGCGAAGCGTCCACAAGATCACCGGCAATATCGATGATTTCGTTTACCTTGACGCTCAGATTGTAGTTGTCGGGCTGCAACGGCGCGAACGTGTAGTCGAGGCCGGATGCGGTCGCGCCTGAGAAAGGCTTAGCGAGCGTGAGCGAGTTTGCGCCGTTGATCGACGCAACCGGGTAGCTCATCCCTTCGATGATAAGCAAAACGCCGGGGTAGTTAACCGCCCAATTGGTGCCCGCACCAGTAACCTGAGTGGAGTTGTTCGTAAGGGCAACGGTGCCGGTCGATTCAAAAATAGCCATACGGTATTTATTAAGATGACGCGGCACCCCGCCCGAACCTTAGCGTCCGATCGCAAACCAATCGAAGCCGTCAAGATACTGATCATCACGACGTGCCGCCTGAGTGGCGACGACTGCGCCGCTTGTCGTGGGCTGTCCGATGATCTGAATCCAAAGATCGCGTTCGTTGTTGAACACGGCCAAGTAAGGCGTTGCCGAAAAACTGAGACAGATATTCGGGAACGGGATCGGGAAGTTTACCGGAAACGTAAGCTCGTTGCGGATGACTTGGCGGAAGCGCCCCCATTGCATGATCATGCCGCCCGGTAGCATCTGATAGCCGCCGCTCGGGTCGAGGAGCGATTGCTTGTTGACGAACTCGAAGTCGATCGCGCCCGGAACAAGCTTATCGACACGGACATTGGGCATGTAAACGCCCTGAGCATCCGAATAGAAAACCTGTTGAGGGGCCGCTTTGGCTGTTCGCGGTGATGCGGAAGCTATCAGCAAGGAAGTTGATAGCCGACACGCCGTTTTCGATCGCGATGCCCATGCCCGCGATATACTTTTCACCGTTTTGCGTCGTCTGCACTTTAAGCGTGTATTCTGCGCCGATGCCATCAACCTTAGAAGCATAGGTGCTGAAGTTCTCTTGAAGCTGCGCATAGTTCATGTTGTCGAGGCGTGCGGTAAGGCTTCGCGTTTCTTCCGCGCGGGCTTCGTTGGCGTTCGCCGCCGTCTCTTGGGTCGTCTGGATCACGCCGTAAACGGCATCAACGCGACGATCGACGCCGCCCACGCTATCCGCGATGTCGCCGACGTAGCGCCCCAAGGCGTCGTAAGACGATGAAATCGTATCGATGCGCCCCGCCGTCGCTTCGTTCGCATCAACAACCGTCTTTTCAACGGTCTGAATAGCCGCTTCACGCGCGAGCTTTTCGCCGTTGATTTCGGTTTCAAACTTGACGCCAAGCTCTTCGATCGTGGTTCCGATCGCGCCGTTATTGTCCGCGATGATCTGCTTAACGTCGTTGATCTGCCCGCTAATCGTCTCACCAATCGAGTTGGTAAGATCGATTTCCATCTGGTCGATCGACTCCGCTAGAACCTTGTCGCCTTCCGCGCGAACCCGGCGTTCCTCAACCATGCCCGCCGATGCGCTTTCGCCATACTTTGCGATCGTGGAAACAATCTGTTCCGCCATCGCAACCTTGGTGTTGGCGATCGTCCGGTTAACTTCGAGAAAGCCCGCCTCAACGGTATCCTCGCCGTTCTTAACCCGGCTGGTAAGCTGCGTGATTTCCTCAGCGATCACCGCGCCGTTTTCGTCAATGCGCGTGCCAAGTGACGTGATCGCTACGGCATTCTTGTCGCTGAGCGCCTTCGATGCCTTGAGGATCGCACCGCTGCCCTTGAGGTGGAGCGCCGACACGTTGTCGATTGGCGTCTGCAAAAGCGGCCCGACAAGATCGGGAAGCTGAGTGCGAACCTTGTCTACGTTGTCCTTCGCGTCGCTGGCGTTCTTAACCGCTTCATCAAGCTTCGCCCCGTCGATCGGGCTCAGGTCCGCAACGCTGGTCGGCTGTCCCGCGTCCAGCTTGGCGATACGCGCAAGGGCGTCCAGCACCGGTTGGCGGTTCGTGTAATAGCCGACGAAGCGGGCGCGGAACGTCGCGCCATCAATCGTGGTGTCACGCTCGATATCGCTGAGCGCCGGGTTGAGGGTGGCGATGTAGGCGGTAAGGGCCGCGTAGGCGTCCGCTAGGCCCCTGAGCGTCCGCGTTGAGGCCACGGGCGCGAGCTTCCGCGACAATGCCCTGAGCTTCCGCCGTGATGGCCTCATATTCGGTGAGCAAGGCGCGCTTTTCAGTGCGGTCGAGGATCGAATCCTTAACCGCGTCATCAAGCCGCTTGATCGCCAGCAACGACGATGCGCGAGCCGCCTCAGCGCGTTCCTTTGCGGCCTTCGCCGCCGCGATCAACGCCAGTAGATCGGCACCCTCAGCGTAGATCGCGGGGCTGATTTCGGTCGCTGAGTGAACCGCCCAAACCGGGGTATGCCCGATAACGACTTTCCACGATGGCGACGCCGGGGCTTCGAGCGCGATTGTGTCGGGGAGCACGAACGGTGCCGCTGAGCCGTCGCTTGCGAGCTTACCGGGGGGCCTTGGTCGAGTTGTTCGGTGCGAGGTGAAGGACGCCCTTCGAATCCGTGATTAGCAGGCGCGACGAAGCGAAAGCGTATTCCCGCACAAGATCGCCGATCGTCGCGTTTTCGGTTTTGTAGAGCGAAGCCAAGCGGGTGCCGGTGGTGAAGCTCGAAGCGATGCGCGCGGGCACGATGCCTGAGCGCTTCACAAGCTCGCCAGCGATAGCCGTAGCGGTCATGGGGGTGCCGATGTCGGCGGTGATCTTGGCGTTGCCGGGATCGCCACCAAGGCGGAACATGCCAGCGCTTGGGCACGATGCCCACTCACCCGGCTTGAGGGGAAGCGCCACAAGCGCCGCGTAGCTGGTCGCGACCGTCGCCGGGGCACCAAGGCTGAGCGCGCTCGAATATACCGCGTTGATCGGCGTCGCCGCGTAGGCGTTCACCTGATAGATGAACTTGATGGTATCGAACCGCACCGGTTCTACGTTGACGCACTCGCCGAATGAGATCGGCTTGAGCTTGCCCGTGATCGCGCTAGGCCCTTCGAGCCCGCCCGTTCCCGCGTAGGTCCGATCAAGCAACTCACGGTTAAGCTGAGCCTCAGCCCCCAAGAGAGAGAAACGCGCCGTGCGGCTGTCCGCTTCGATGAAAGGGCCGATCTTGCCCGCGTAGGTCTGGCGGTAGGCGGAAAAGGGAACGCCCATTTCGCCAACCCAGATTGTCGCATCCGCGCCGTCGAAGTCGAGCTTGCCCCAATGCTTATTGTCGAGGGTGCGGCTAAGGATTAGATCAACCTGCCCGTAAGACACGGTTAGGGGCTGAGTGCGACCGTCGCCCCAATAGCTGATAGAATGTTCGGGATCACCAGTAATCGCGGGAACCCAAACTTTACCGTCAAGGAAAACGCCCTCAGCCTTGGCGTGAGCCGCCGACAAGCGAACGACATTGATAAGCTTCGTGTCCGGGTTAACGGCGCTGATTTCGATAAGGATATTCCGCATACGATATTTATGCGGTTTGCTGGATCGGTAGGCGGACGCTTACGGGGCGAATGCCAAGATCGTGCCAACAAAAACCCAACTATCGAAGTTGATAGCTTCACCGGAAGCCTTCGAAGTGATGCGACCATAAACGGCATCCGTTTGCCAAGTCTCGGGGGGCTCGATTATCGCGAACGAACAAAAGGCCCGAACTTGATCCGACTTCCAAGAGTAGCGGAAACCAAGTTTCACGCCATGCCGCGTCCGTGATGCCGGTTGTGGTAATATCCCAAGCCGGGAGCACGTCGTAACGATCGACATCCTCGAAGCCGGGGCCGATGGTAATCGGGCTGCGATCCTCGAAGTTTACCTTAGCGCCAAACTTCACGCCGTAGGTTCGCGTCGCCGCGCCGATCACCAGCCGTTGCGCCTGCACATAGCCGCGCGGGTGTCCGGGCGCGGTGATGGTGACACGAACATAACGGTCTGTGCGAATGGACGGGAGTAGAGCAATCGTCTTGGCGCTAAGCTGCTTGGGTTTCTTGCCAGCCCAAGCCGCCACGGTGCCGCTGTCATAGCCGCTCACGTCGGTGGTGGTGCCAGTCTGCACCCGCACGCCATCGCTCGCGCGTAGGTTGGAACCGACAAGCGCGATGGTGTCATATTCGACGGGATCGGGGCCTAGATCGATCGTGAACGATGCGCTCCCCAGCGATCCGCGCCACACGTAACCGGGCTTGTCGTTGTTGAGATTGCCCACCGTCGTGCCGTCGATCGGTGCGGGGCTGTTCGCGTCCGTAAACGCCAGCGGGGCAACGAAAAGCGCGCTCATCCGCGCACCATAAGCACGGTGCGGTTGGCGAGATCGCGCACCTTCATATCAATGACGGTGTAGATTTTCGTCGGGTCCGCTGCCGGATGCTCAGGAAAGTTAAGCATGAAGCGCGGCGGGCCATCGATAAAGTCATCACGATTGATGGCCTCAGAGATCGTAACCCGAAAGGTTCGCGCGCTTTCGCCCGACTGGTCAAAGATTTCTTGCGCGAGAGCTTCACCGCCCTCCTCATCAAGGGCGGTGTTAATCTCGATAACTTTCGAGTTGGGATAGAGCGCAAGCGTCCCGTCAACCTTCCGCATCGCGTAACGATACGGTTGGGTGACGAGCATTGCGCGATCGGGATTAGAGGCCATCACCTATTTAGTAGGTTTTGCCCATGTATTGCCCGTTGTAAGCCAAGTCGCCATTAGCGGCGACGGTGCCGTTATTGCCGAGTTTGGCGATACCCTGCGCAATCTGCTTGAGCCAACTTTCTTGCACGGCGTTGCTGTTCGCCTGAGCCTGATAGTGAGCCGCCGCCGATGCCGCCTGAGCCTGAATAGCCGCCGTGGTGGTATCCGCTGCCGCCTTGGTGACATCGAAGCCCGCCGACGTGTTGAACGCCTTCGTCACGTTGTCCGCCAGCGCCTGAGTGGTGCCGGTGAGCATCGAACGGATAGCCTGAAACTGCCCGGTCGCGGTGCCGTAGATATCGCCCGCAAGGCTGAAAATCGACTGTCCAAGCTGAGTGAACGCCGACTGATCAACGCTCGAATCACCCGACGCAATGCGCGCCTTGTAGGTGTCAAACTCAGCCATTTTAGCGTTGAGCTGGTCCATCTGAGTGACGCCCGAACCTTCGCCCTTGAGCGCGGCGAGGAAGTCGGTGAGGCTCGAAAGCTGTTCCTTGAGCGCGTTCTTGAGCTTTAGGGTGCGATACTCATCAATCTTGGTGAGGTCTTCCGTCGAAGCACCAACCTTGAGCATCGTTTCGCGAAGCCCGTTGAGCGGGGTAACGATCGAATCGATAGCCGCGCCGACTGGATCGGTCATAGACTTGTAATCGTCCATTGCCGATTTCCAATCCTTAGCGAACTGGATTGCGCTATCTGCACCAAGCCCAGCCAAAGCCTTTTGGACGATCGGCGCAAGTCCGGTGATCGCACCATCGGCGATGGCGTCCTTGATCGCCGCCGCGATTGCTGCCGCTTCGTCCTTGCCCTCATAGACAAGCCCGCTGATCTTTTTCGATTTCTTCGTATCGACGTTGGTTGCGCCGGTCGAGCTTACGCGGAAGCTGTCCTTATACTTGCCAACCGACACGTTGAACGCGCCCACGGTGCCGCCGATCTGCGACGCCAGCGAAGCCAATCCATCCTGAATCGACGCCGCCGTTCCGGTAAGCGCCGTGCGGGCGCTCGCCTTATTGCCGCTGATAGCGCTTTCGCCCGCGCCCGTGAGGATCGCCTTCCCCTTGGGGGCCTTCGAGAATAGCGAGCCCAGCAAGCCGCCGCCAAGCGAACCGACAATCGAGCCGATCGGGCCGAACAAGCCGCCCACGGTTCCTCCGATGCTGGCACCCTTCGAGAAACCCTTACCAAGCCCCAAGAGATCGCCGACGCCCGCGACCATGCCGCCAACCTGAGCGCCCGCCTGCATCTTGGTTAGGCCCTTGGTGAGGCCGGTAGCGAGATCGGTGGAGAACATCGACTTGAAATCGCCAAAGCCCTTCGAAAGGCTGCTGAGCGGGCTCTTGATCGCTTCGCCGATCTTGGGAAGGCTGAACTCGCTCGCGCTGTCCTTGTATGCGCCTTCGCGCTTAAAGAGCTTCGCGAACATGCCAGCGGGGCCGGTGAGATCGCCGCTCATCATTTCCGCGATCTTTTCGAAACCATCCGCAAACTTGCCGAGCACGCCACCAAGCTTCCCGCCGAACGTGTCGGCGAGATCATCGAACATATCTACCCATTCGCGCGTGGTTTCGGCTTTGATCTTGCCGAGTGCATTCTTATGGGTCGTGTAGATTTCGCCCTCAAGCTGCTTACGCCCTTCCGGGGTGAGCGACATCTTGGCGAGTTGCGCCATGCCTTCCTTGAACTGCCCGTTAGCCGTATCGATACGCGCGTTCCGGCTGGCGGTCGGCGACATATCGAGCACGATCTTGATCGCGTCCTGTCCGATCTTGAGCTTAGCGGCCTCGAAGCCCGCAACGATCTGGTCGCGGAACGTGTCGGGCATATTCCCGCCCGCTACGCTGTCCGTATAAGCCTTATACTGAGCTTCGATTGTCTTGAGGTCATCCGCCGCCTTAGCGCCCGAAGACATCGAAAGGGGCGAAATCCTGCGCTTTCTTCAAAAGCTCATTCTGAGCCTTGAGCGCCGCGTTCTTCTCAAGCTGGATACGAAGCGCGTCCTCAGCCGACTTGTAGGCGATAGCGTCGATATCGACGCCACGGTTCTTGGCATCGATACGCGCCTTGAAGAGATCGTCTTCGACGCCGCGTTGCTGTTCGGTGAGGCCCTTAGCGCGGCCTAGCTCAACGGTATATTCGTTCTGAGCCTCGAAAGCGCGCTGCTTGAGGGCGGTGATCGCCTTAGCCGTGTTAAGCTCGCCTAGCGCGGTGGAAATGCGCGACTTCTCGCTATCCGAAAGCTCGCGCTCAAGGATTTTGCGAAGCTCAAGGCCCTTGTTATATTCCTCAGCCTGAAGCGTGAGCATCCCCGCCGCCGTCGTCTGATCTTTGAGCGCCTTCCAAAACTCGTTTTCGCGCTTGAGACGATCCGCCGCCGCCTTCGCCGCCTTGTCATCGTCCTTGCCGGATGCGGGCGGGGCCTTGGGGCTGGTGGCAACGTCTAGCTTGGCGTCAGCTTTCTTGTCGCGACCAAGCATACGGCTCATGGCACGATCGGCCCCGGCTTCGTCCTTGTAGGTGGCAAGGCCGATACGCCCCACGGCGTTGATCGCGCGGCCCGTGTTGCTGAATAGCGGCTTCGACGCGAGCGCCTTAGCCTTGTCCCACTGCCCGGAAAGCAACGCGGTGATCGCCTGCCCAAGGGTCGAGAACATGCCGAGTAGGTCGTTGATCGCGATCTGGAAAATCTGCGGAAGCGCCATCGCAACCGCCTTCGCGCCACGAAGCACGCCGAACATGCTGTTCGTCCAAGAGCGGCCCGACGTTTCCCACTTGATGCCCAGCCAATCGAGGGCCGCGCCCATATTGCCCATGATCATTGACGATGCGCCGTTGATCGCGGTCCCGATTGCCGAGAACACGCCGCCGACGATCGCGCCGACAACCTGCGCAATCTGTCCGATCATGTTGAACTGGAACGTGAAGTTTTCCATGATGGAAATACCCGAACCGCCGCCCGTGTTGATCGCTGAGAATAGGTCGCCGATGCCCGACGCGATCGACGTAACGCCCTCGATTGCACCCGCCATCGCGTTGCCGATGCCCACCAGCACGGGGCCGATCGCACCAACGCCCTCAGTGATAAGCTTGATCGCGCCCGACACGGCGTCGAGCAAACCGCCTTCGCCGATCGCGACTAGGGGTTTGATCCCATGCGTCGCCAAGGTTCGAAAGTGCCCCGTTAAAGGTAAGCATCTGGCGAGTCATGGCGTCGCCGAACTTGGTTTCGCCAAGCTCGATCAAATATTTCTGGATCGCTTCGCTGTTCTTTGCAACCTCAGTGGTAACGCCGCCGAAGGTGAACTTAACCTTGTCGGCTTCCTGCTTGGTCGTGATGCCGAAGCTCTTGAGGCGCTCGAATTCGCCGGTCGAAGCGTCCGCGACGGCTTCGATCATGTCGCTCAGTGCCTGCGGCCCCTTACCAAGGGCCGATGCCGTGTTGCCGTAGCTAATCATCGCGCGTTCGGTCGGCGCAAGGCCAAGAGCGCGAAGCTTGATGTAACCGTCTACCGCTTGATTAACGTCGAACGGCGTTTTAGCCGCGTAGTTAACGAGAGCCGCGTAAGTTTCCTGAGCCTTGACGACGCTGCCCGTTACGGTCGCGAGCGATGCTTTCTGAGCCTCAGCTTGCGCGGCTGCACCAACCGACACGGAAGCAAGCGCGGTGAGCGCGCCGACAACGGCGGTGATACCAGCCGCCGCACCAGCGAAGCCGATGCTAGTAAGGGTGCCGCCCATCCCCGCAAGGTTGCTCATCGCCGCGTTAGCTGCGCTGCCCAGCCCGCCAACCGATCCGGTAAGCGAACGCACGTTGCTGTTAGCCGCGTTAGCCGCCGCACCCGCGCGCGTAGTCGCACCGTGAGCACCGTTAAGGTTGTTCACCATCGACTGTAGCGCGGGGGTTCACCCCGCCAAGCTGAGTGTAAGCGCGTTGGAGCTTTTGGGCATCCTGAATCGCCGCGTTAATATCGGAGCGAATGCGAATGATTTTGTCGTTAGTAGCGGCCATCACCTATTTATTGACTTGGCGCGCTTCTCGATCGGATAGCGTTTTGCCAGTTGGCATCCATATTTTCGATTACTCGAATGAGGATGTCGGTGTCGGTGCGGCTAAAGCCATGATAGTTGGCGTAAGCGACGATCTTATCCCAAGGGATAGCGCCCACGCTCATGCCAACTTGGCGCATGGTTCCAAGCTCGCGAAAGGCGCGATAGAACGACATTTCGTAAGGTGTGAGAGTTGGGCACTCACTCAGGATTTCGCGGGCACCATCGCCGGAAGGCCCGTCGATAGTCGCCAAAACTTTGAGGTCGGCAAGGTCATCGCCTTGCTCAACCTCAAAGAGTAAGCGCCCGATTAGTTTCCCTCGGGAAGGTCCGTCTGTTCTTCCGGCTGGAAGTTGCGAACGTCGCGCGCGAATGCGGCTAGCTCACGAAGCACGTAGAGCGCGCGAACGTCGCTAAGGTAGGCGATAGCCGTATCCTTCGCGAACGGAATTGCCTTGCCCTTTTCGTCCTTGATTTCCCAATCGACAAGCGAAAGCTCAACGAAGACTTCGACGTTCTTTTCATCGTCCGACTTCGCCGCGTAAGCCTCATTAGTGCGGCCATTCTTGGCGGGATACTTGCGCTGGAGACGCTCAAGCGTCACGCGGTAGCGCGGGGTAAGCTCATCGAAAAGGCAGAGCTTAAAGCGCCCGTAGTGGTTGCCCACTTCATCGATAACGGAAGTCCAAACGCCTTCGTCGGCCTGAGCTTCATCGTAACGGGCGGGGAAGTGAAATGCGGTCATTCTAAAGATAGCTCCTACAAGAGATATCTTATTTATCGAGATCGATCGAAGGCCCGTTTGAGCGCATGAAAAACGCCGCCCGGAAGCCCGGACGGCGCTTAACATCGCTTACTTGTAGGAGGGGCGATTAGACAAGCTCAGAGAACATAGCCGCATAGTCTGCGGTCGGGTCATACTGAGCGGTGAGAACGACGTTCACAAGCTGCTTGGAACCGTTCGCTTCGCTGGTCGGGAAGCTGCCAACGCACGCCGGGAGCGTGAAGCCGTAGCCGTTCGCACCGTCGCCAAGCTCGATCGCAACGGCAACCGGGGTGTCGTCGTTGAAAAGGCGCTCAGGTGCCAAGTCCTTGCGGAAAAGCTTCGCCGTCACCTTGACGATGCGGTTAGCGCTGGTGCCGATTTCGAAGGCGTCACGCTCACCAAGTGCATAGTTGGGCTCGCGAGCCTGCTCAACGCTGATTTCAAGCGACATATAACGGGCGGTGAGGCCAGCAATGTTGATCGTGCCGATATCGCGACCGACAAGCTCCTGCCCCTTCACGGTCTTGACGTAGGTCGCGCCCGTGATCGGTGCTTCGTCTTCCGCGAACGAACCGCCGACGAAATCGAAGGTAACCTGAGCCTTGGACTCAGCGTCAACCGTGATGGTCGCCTTCGAGATATGCACGTTCTTGTGACGGAAGTAGAGCTTGCCCGCGTCAACGGTCATGGTCTCTTCGACGGTGAAAGAGGTATCCTTGTTCGAACCGACGTAGTTGTTGCCGTTCTTGACTGCCGAGAATGCGGCGGCGAGGAAGTCGGTGATAACCGGATCGCGGCGAAGCTCAAACTTCATCGAACCCGAACCCGAACCGGCAACCTTACGGATGCCCGCCATGTCGCGCGACTGCTTCATGGTTTCAGAGTTAAGGTCGTTCATGTTGAACGTGAGAGTAGCGCCACCAGTGGTGATGTCGGCGGAATTGAATGCCGGGGTCGCGGGCGTGACGCCCTTAACGACTTCCTTAATCACGGCATAAGTGTTGTCTACGGGATTGCTCACAAAAAAGCTCCTAAATGAGTTGATAGGAGCGAAGTGGCTCCGGTCATATTTATGAGAGCCGGGGTCTTTGGAGCGGTTTTAGTGGCGGGCTCGATACTTCACGTTGATGATCAAGCGCATGAACTCGCCTTCGTCTGCACCATTACGGAAAGACGCGGTTTCGCAACGAACGCGACCGTCGTTCGAACGCCAGTCACGAAGGATCGTCGCGGCTCGATCGGCGAGGCTCCACGCTACGGCGTCGCCATCGCTCAAGGGCGAATAGATATCGATCCAGACAAGGCCCTTAGATTCGTAATCGGGGTCGAGGCTGAGCGTTAGGCGTTCTTCGTCAACGGGCCAGACGCTAAGCACGCAATATGCGGTTTCCGGCTCACCCTCAGCCGTATCAACGCCGGGGATGATCACGGGGGAGAGATTGCCCCAAGCATAAAGGAACCGCTCACGGATGGCGGTAATATCGTCGTGGTGCGTCATCCGATATTTAGGGTAATCAATCGGGCGCGTGCTTCATCACGGCGCGCTCAACGAACCCGGCTGGCGTCTGCTTAGAGTGCCCGTCGTTAAGGCGTCCGATATACGGAACGCGGTTATAGATTTCCATCTTGAGCGGGTCGGTAGTGTCGAGTTGCCAGCCCAGACGAGCCGCGCCTTGATCAACCGGGGTGCCGACTGGCGGGGCTGAAGTAAGCTCAGCGAGAACGTCGCTCATGATATCTTCCATGTCTTCGATCATGAGATCGCGAAGCTCATCGGCGAGCGTCTCGAAGTCGCTCATATCGAGCTTGATGCTGATCACTTGAGCACCGCAATGACGATGAAAGGCGAGCCGCCATCTGGTGCGACTTCCTCAGTCTCGATTACGTCGCCTTCGAAGTTGCCCAGCTTGAGCCGATCGCCACGCTTGGCGGCGATGCTCAGCTTCGCGATCGACTGAGATACGATCGTTCCGTTTTCGAGCTTGAGGTTGCGCTTCGCCAGCACGCCGCGCCCGGTGAGGGGTTGCGATCGTGACGACGCCCTTGCGCCCCGCCGCGCGATCGGCGTTCGATTGTGCGGCCTCGCTCTTGCGGGTGATGGTGGCAACGGGGAGGTCGAAGGCGTCGAATAGCTCAGCCGTGAGGCCCCGGAAGTCGTCAAAGATGCTCACCGGGTAAGGCGTCCCATGATGAGTGCGCCGCCAGCGGGTCGCGTGATCAACGGGGCAAGCATTGCCGTGATCGCCGGGTAAGGGTCGGACGGTGCCGCGTCGTATTCGGTCGTAAGCTCGCCAACGCCTTCGAGCTTTTTGGTGCTCTTGGTCGTGCCACGCTCAGCCGGGGCGATGAGAGGCCCCTTGAGCGCGTAGAACGCCAGCAAAGAGGGTTGCGGCGACGATCGCGGCGGGAAGCGCCGTAGCGCCTGCGCTAGGCCACTGGAGGCCCTGTAGCGGGCTCAGGCGAGCGCCGGGGGCGGGATAGTGAGCTTCGATGTAGTCGGTTGCTCGAATGAGTGCCGCCGCCTGAGTGGCGCTGTCCGCGTCCGTCCAAGCCGTGTTGAGCCGTGCCGCGTGGTAGTCCGCCGCCTGCGCAAGTGTCGCGTAGCTGTTTGCGCCGGGGGTGCCGGTGCCATCCTCAGAAATCATCATGAGGGTATTTATGAAAAAGGGGGGGCGAACCTTGCGGCTCACCCCCTCTTGGTTTGAGTTAATCGCGAGCGATTAAGCTGCGTGCTTGATAGCGCGGAAGCCGACGAACTTGGGGGCGATTTCCATCGTCCAGTTCGAACCGGTCGCCATCGCATCCGGTGCGAGAGCAACGGCACCAACGTAGTTGAAGCCCTGCGGATGCACGACGAACGAACGACGCGACCAAAGGATTTCGCGACCGCCACCGGTGCCCTTAGCGGCATCACGCTGCACCTCAACCGGAACCTCGAAAGGAACCGTGCCGACGTGGAACGCCAGAGCGCCCGAACGCGCGATAACCGAAGTGTCTTCGCCGAACATATTCGAAACGACGACGCGCATACCGGCATAAGTCGGCAGTGCGATGCCGGTTTCACCCGGTGCGAAGTTTGCGCGATCCTTCTTCAGCTTCGCGACGTTCTTCGAGGAAGTGATGAGAATGTCGAAGTTGTCGGCAAACTCGTCGGCGGTTGCGGTTGCATCGATGATGAGATCGCGACCGAACACTTCGTCAGCATCACCAACGGTGAGGCCCGATGCGTTTGCAGCGGCGAGAGCACCCTTGATCGACGCGAGGCCGAGCTTCTTACCGATGACATCCCAATACTCGCCGATACCGGCTTCGATGCCGCCACGGGCATCATAGAGGGTGATCATGCGGGTGAGGTCGAAATACTTCCAACCGTAGTTGAGATCGTGACGAACGCACGAATATTCATCGGCGGTGATGCGACCGGTCTTGCCGTCAACGTCGGTGTCGGTCGAGACATTCACTTCGTCGGTGTTCAGCGGGTTGATGTAGGTCAGCGAACCCTTGCGTGCGCCGCCCTGCATGAGGAGTGCGCCTTCAGCGCCCGCCTGCACGGCGAGGCCGGAAGTAACAAGAGTGTTCTGTTCGCGGGTGATAAGGTCAACGCGGTTAGCGAGCACCTTCTCAGAGGGAACAATGCTCGAAATCGTGGTGCCGAGCGGGGCGTTAGCGTCAGCCATTGTAATAAAAGCTCCAACAAATGGGGTTAAAACGGCCCCCGTTGGAGCCGTGGAGCTTTAGGGCTCCACGGTTATTTATTAGAGAGTATTGTTCGAACCCGATTTTAGACTTGGAGGTCGGGGCGGTTCCAACTTGTGGCGATCGAATTGTGAGAAACGGGATCGGCGACGGCATCGCGCATCCATTCCGTCATTTCGGTGCCGGTGACTGGCGGCTTCGTCCACTTGGCGGCATTGCTCGCCGTGCTGTTGCCAGCCGCGCCCGCGCCTGCGCTCGCCGGGGCGCTCACGAAGTGCTTTGCGTCCGCCGACTTAAAGAACGCGGTGTTCGCGTCGCTCAGGGGGGTGCCGTCCGCGCTCAGTGCTTCGCCATTCTCGATCTTGGCACCAGCGCGAAGCATGGCCTCAACCGCCTTGGCAAACTGAGGAAGGACGTTGTTTTCGGTGATGGCCTGCTTGATGGCGTTGTCGATCAAGAGCGTGCCAAGCTGAGTATCGCGCGAAGCGATATCGGCGGTGAGCTTGTCGAGTGCGAGCTTGTGCTTCTTTTCGAGTGCGGCCTTAACCGCCTCTACGTCGCCAGCCTTTGAAGCGGCGGTGTTCGCGGCTTCCTCGCGTGCGGCCTCAGCTTCATCGGCTGCGGTCTTGGCGGCTTTCTCGCGAGCAACTAGCTCTTTGTTCTTGGTGAGGATTGCGGCCTTTTCGGCCTCATGGTCGGCGCGCATCGTTTCGATCGCGGCAAGTGCGTCTTCTAGGGTCTTCATATATCCTTTTCGGCCAGTAGCCTTAGCGGGTGCGCCAGTAGCGCGGTTGATGCCCGCCGGAAGCGAGCATGTTATTTAGGCCCGCTTGCCGATAGGGATCGTGTTTAGTCGTCCTCACTGTCGAAGTAGTCGGCGGGAATATCGCCCTGATAGATCGGGTCCGTGATGATCAACCGCACCGCATCGAATGCGCGGCACGCAACTTCCCAATCGACTTGCGACGTCAGGAAGTCGATTTCTTGAGCATCCTCAAGAGTGAGATCATATCCCTTAGCGATCACGTCGCTAAGGGCATCAAGCGTTTGCGGCTTCATCAAGCAACTCCTCAATCAACTTCACTAGATCGGGGTCCGCCAAGTCGGGGCGTCCCATCATGTATGCGCTAAAGCTTTCCGCCCACCATTCGAACTCATTGGTCGTTGCGTAGGTGGTGCTAAGCTGGTTCTTGCGTTCAATGCCACGCCCGCCAAAGTTACCGGGGGGCCGCGCCATGAAACTTAGTAAAGAACATTGACGACAAGCGGTCTTCGAGCGGCGGGTTGTTCTTCCTGCTGCCAATGTAGCGCCGTCCGTTCTTTTTCCACATTTGGTGAATCTGGTGTCCTAGCTCATGGTAAAGCGTCGAACGCATCTTATCGATGCCGCTAAAATACTTGTCGTTCGTGTAGGGTCGAAGCTTAATGTCGTCGCCAACCTTCCACTCGCTCACGGGCTCGCCGCCGCCTTGGCGTTCCATCGTGCGGATCGTGCCGCGAAGCTTAAACTCTTTGTTCGCGAGCTTTTTGTAAGCCGTCACGAGTTCGCGACTTTCCGCCGCGATAACAAAGCGTTTATCGCGGTTCGCGGGATCGCTGCCCAAGGCGATGCCCTGTTCACGAAGCTTTACCAGTTGTGCGCTCATGCGATCGATTTCGGCTTTCAACTCCACTTGCTGCTTACGGGCTTTGATCAACGCGGCGGACTCCGCCCCGGTTTCCTTTAGGCCAACGCGGCTTGCAAAGCCATTAAAGTGCGTCGCGTTGATGTTAAGGATGCCATCGCCCATGCTGGCGGTTGCGTTCTGTCCGCCAACGCCCTTGATGCCACGAAGACGCGGAACGGCAAACGCATCGGTGATGCGGTCCACTTCCGGCCAAAGTGCCGCCATCGCTGAAGCCGCTTCGTCGCTAAGGTTGGTGCCAAGCGTTACCTTGCCGAAGTGCTCAGGCTTAACGCTTCGATACTCGGGGCGCGTCTCATAGATCGGCGAGCTTGCCGCCTCAGCGATGCCGGGGGTAAGCCGCTTCGTCGCTTCACGCTTCGAGATCACGGGAACCGTGTTGTCGTTGATAGCCGGGTCGATCGCGCTGGTGAGGCGCTTAGGAGGCTCAGGGGCGCGCTCAGGCGTCGCCGGGGGTGCCTTGGGGGGCTTCCGGCTTCGCCTTGGGCTTGGCGGGGCTCTTTACGCCGCCTTCGCCGAATAGACGCTCATCGAACTGGCGAAGCTCGCCGATCGACTTGTAACCGCCGCCTTCCTTGAAATACCCGGCGAAATCGAAATCCGGGTTCGCGCGGAACACGTCGGCGCGAGCCTTGCCTAGCACGTCATCTTGCACCGCTTCCGGCTGGTCGCGTAGCCATTCGCCATAAGGCTTGTGCTTCGTGCCCTCATTGTCGCGGCGGGGGATGAGCAACGAACGGCAACGCGGGTGCGCGGGTGGTTGCTGGTGGTTCGAACCCTTTACAAAGATCGTGCCGCTCAGTTTCTGGCAAGTCTGGCTTGTGCGGCTGTCGAGGATCGCGCTCCATTCGACGTATCGAATAGACTTCATGCGCGAATAGGGATTCGTTGCGGGCCGCGCTGGAGATCGCGTTGTTCGCGGTTAGCGCAATGGTGGTGGCGTCTTTGCGGCTGGTCTGGAGGATGCCGTCCGCATAGCCGCCCGCCTTCGTGCCCATGATGCGCCGCACGGCCTGCCCGGTGCTTTCACCAAGGCCAGCGCTCATGCGAAGCGATCCTTCGAGACGACGCAAGCGCCCCGCCTCTTGAACCTCCAACCAAGGCATCAAGAGCGTATGCCCGTCATGGGCGAACGGTAGGGGCGTGGTGGTGACTAGGGCCTTGAGGTATTGCGGGCCGGGGATGGTCGCGCCGAAATCGACTTTCACGCCCGCGCTGCTCACCGCCTTGGCGGCAAACGTCGCCTCATGGCTGGCGATGGCCTCAAGGTCGCTGGTGAGGCCCTTAGCGGCCTTCCCGTATGCCTTGGTGTTAACCTCAGCATATGCGCGCTTCATGTCCTCAAGCGCCTTGGTCGTCGCGGGGCCTTTGTCGAAGCCGTCGCGCTCGATACGCGCATAACGCGCGGCGATAAGATCGCTTAGCTCTTCGTCAAAGCTGTTGAGTTGGCTAACGAAGTCGTTAGCCATCCCTTGCCCGATGTCGCGCGCCGCCGTGGCGTGGCGATAAAGAATATCCCTGAGTTTGTCCTGATCCACCTCCTATTTAGGAGGCGGGCTCATCGTCCTGCCCGGTGTTATCGTTCGCGATCGGCATTACGATTGCTGGCGGACGATCGGCGAGTTCCTCAGCAAGCTTTTGCGCGTCGGCTTCACGGTCGAAATTTTCCGGCAAAGTCTTATTCGAAATGAGGATATCGATAAGCGCCTCACGCGAGATATCGCCGGTATCCTTCAAGCTCTTGAGGAACGTAAGCGCGGCGGTGTCGAGCGGCATGGCGTTGAAGTCCGTGCTACCCGTAAACTCGATCGCGTCCTCTTCGAGGTCGAGCCACCAAGCTACCCAAGCGAGGGCATCGTTAAGCCCTTCGTCGCGCTCGCGCACGATATTGGCGACGATCGCGTTTTCAGACGCGCGACGGATAGCGGCGGTTTCTGCCGCCTCAGCAACGGCGCGATCGTCGGCGAGCATCCGCAAGCCGTTCTTCGCGAGATCGGCCTTGAGCGTTTCCACCTCAGCGCGAAGCTCCGCAACCTGTCCGCCTGCCCATTCGAGAAACTTAACTTCCGCCTCTTTCGGGTCGCAATCGAACCGCCAGACGGTGCCGGGGGCAACGCTAATCTCGCCTTCGCCCTCAGCGATTTTCTTGATGATGTAGGGGATCGGCTGAGCGATCCACCAATGACACATGGCGAGGTTAGCCGATGCCATGAAAAGCTGTTTGTTGATCGAACAAACGTCGGCGAGCGGGGCCTTGGTCGGCTCAAAGTCTTCCTCGGTGCTCACCAGCGTGAACGGGATTTCGTCCAGCGCCGCGCCGTTCTTCGAGGGCACGACTGAGCTAACGCGCGTCCACTGTCCGCCGTTGAGTTTCCAGATATTCACGCTGTAAACGCCGTCATCAAGGCGAAGCTCGCGAATGGTCGAAACGTCGTCATGAAGGCGAACGCGGGTGACGCGCTGGCGGTTGTTGATGACGCCGGTTTCAATCCCAAGGATATTCTCAGCCGTATACATGCCGATGAATGGGCGAACGCCCTTGTCGATCGCCTGAGCCTGAGACATCGGGCCGGTGCTGGTCGGGTAATCGACGGTGAGCGCCACGAAGTTGGTAATGAGCAATTCGCTCAGTAGGCGTGCCGCCAGATTGTCGAGGCTGTATCCCTGCCGCGTGATGGTGCGAAGGATATCCTCAACGCTATCGGGGGCGTTCGTGATCGCGGGCTTATGCGTAGCAAGGGCCTTGAGGCCCTCCCACGTCCGTGCCGCGCCGGGGAACCACGGCGTGCGCTGCACCATGTTTGCGTAAGCGGTATCCGTCATCGCGTCGTCGCGGGGCAGGAACATAGCGAGGGGGTGCTTTACGGCACGCTCCCCCTTGATGATGGCGCGGTTGGCCTTCCACTCCTCAAGGAAGAGTGCGATTTCGGGGGAGCGGTCGTTAATGAGCATCCCATATTTAGGAAGTTAAGCGCCCATGAAGCCGCCAAGTCGAATAGACTTAACCGGGCCTGCGCCACGTTCGCCCGATAGGTGCGTAAGCGCGTAAACGAGAGCATCAACCCGATCGGGCGAACCCTTAAAGCTTGGCGAGTCAAACTCGATCATCTGTTGTTCAAGCTCAGGGAAAACGCGCGAGTGCGACACGCGCCCGCGTTCATACATCGTGGCGACGGGCTCAGCGCGAAGGCGTTTGCTTCGCCCCATCGCATCAACGAACTTGTGCGGGGCGTTCGGCGCTACGCGATACAAGAGGCTTTCGAGGATATCGCGACCGTAGTTGCGTTCCGTGATGATCCACCGCGCATCATACTTCTCTTGAAGGCGTAGCGCTTCCTTGATCCAGTCATCGGGCTTAGCCTTGCACGTCGCGTCTTCGAGAACGTGAAGCCCGCCGTTACCGTCGCGGCCCGCCACGATAATGCCGGTGCTGTCGCTGTTCTTGTTCGCGGTTCCTGCCGGGTCGAGCGCAACGACGATTTCGCTAAGCGTGTCCGGGTCGATCGGCTCGCGTCCGATCTTGGCGAGGTTGAACAAAGCGTGCGGGTTGTCCTCAGTCCACATGCCGTGTTCGTCGCGACGGCGTTGTTCCTCAGTCATCGACTCGAAGTCTTCGAACAATGACGCCGGGAGGTTGGCCTTATTGTCGATCGCGTTAATCGTGAGGTAGCGGTAAGTCTGGTCGTGTCGCGGGATCGGCTTACGCTCACCGGGAACGACGCCCTCAACGAACACTTGATAATCCCAAGAGCTTTTGAACGTCGGGTTAAGATCGAAAAGCATCTTGGTTTCGAGCGGCGGGCCATCGGCCTTGCCAGTCGCGGGGTTAAGCGTCGCGACGCTTTCGGATAGACGCCCGCGAAGCGTCATAACCGTTTTTGTAATCAACGAAGTTGGCTTCGTTGAGCATGATCGTTGAGAACTTGAGGCCGCGAACCTTATCGGGATCGTCCAGCCCCATGAATAGAAACTTCGAGCCGTTGGGCAGGCGAACCGTTAGATCGGATTGGTTGATATAGTTTTCAGGCGCGGCTTTAAGGTCCGCATACCAACCCGGCATGAGGATTTCCAAAGTCTCGGGAAAGCTGGTCTTGAAAAGATTTCGCTCGCACGACGTGCGGGTCTGATGAAAGAAACCGTGCGTCGATCCGGGCGCGCGCTGCGCTCGAAAGAACATTCCCGCAATCTCGGTGACGGTCTTGCCTGAGCGGACGCCGCCAGCCGCAAGGATGTTGCGAACGGTCGGGTCGGCGATCCACTTGAAAAGCTGAAGGTGCTTGGGCTGGAATGTCGAGATATTGATTTGATTAGGGACGATAGAGGCCATCCCATATTTAAGCTAACGGGGGCATTGCTGCCCCCCGCTCACTCAATAGACGTTGTAGATATGCTCGATATACGCGCGGCTAATGTTGATCGCCGTCTTGGTGGTGCTGGTGCCGGTGCTTACCCAAGCCTTCAAATAGTAGCGGCCTTCCGGCAAACCGGTGGTTGAACCGCCCATGTTGTAAGGCCCGTTTCGAACCGTCGCCGTCGTGTTCGAAATGCCGTTGGGAGCATAGAACAAGAACGTATAGAACGCCCCGCCAAGGTTGTTTGGCATGTTCATGTCGTTCTTAGTGACGGTGCCCGTTCCGCGCGTGATCCAGAATAGATTGGCATCGCCAGCGTTCGCCCCAAAGCCAACAAAGTTGGTCATCGTCGTTGGGTCTTGATCGGTCGGCGCGTTGAGATCGTTCACCAGCCCGACGAACCAACGCTGCCCAGCCGCAAGGGTCGGGATGCGAAGGCGAATGGTCGCGTAAAGCCCGCCAACGCCCGTGTTAAAGCCTTTGATCATCGGGTTGGTGCAAACCATACCCGCGACCGATCCAGCCGCCGCCGCCGTCTCATAGCTGATCTGAGGTTCGCAAAGCGTGGTGCTTACCGCCATCGAAACGCCCACGGGGGTGCCCGAATAGGTGGCATCCCAAGCCTTGCGGTGAATGCTCACGCTATCGCCGTGCGCCATCCACTCGCGTTGCGATGAAAAGCCCGTCGAAATCCCAAGCGGAAACTCAGTTTGCGTGTTGTAGATATCCGACGTGCTCAGGAACGCGCGGTTCGCGATATTCGCGGCGCGCACGACGCTGTTGCCTTCGAGGATGAGGTTCCCATCGGCGTTGATCGAAACCTTAGTCGCCGCCGCCAGTGCCGCACCGTTACGATACTGCACCTGTCCGTTCGAACCCGCCGTCGCGAGGAACGTCTTGGTCTGCCACGCCGCCGCATAGTCGGTTCCCGCCGTCTTGGTGAGAATTTGGTTGGTCGTGCCGCCAGCCGGAAGGCCATTAGCCGCCGATCCGCCGCCTGAGCCTGCGGGGCCTTGGATACCCTGCGGGCCTTGCGGCCCTACGTCGCCTTTCTCGCCTTTCTCGCCGGTCAAGCCGCGCTCACCCTGAGTGCCTTGATCGCCCTTGAGGCCGGGAAGCCCTTGGATACCGTCTACGCCGTCCTTGCCGGGGGCACCGGGGGCACCGGGGGGCACCATCCGCGCCGGGAAGGCCGCGTTCGCCCTGAGCGCCATCACTGCCCTTGGCACCATCGGCACCGGGAACGCCCGGATCGCCTTTGGGTCCGACATCGCCGGGATTGCCCTTGGGTCCAGTGTCGCCGAGATCGCCCTTGGGGCCGCGTGCGCCATCCTCGCCGGGATCGCCTTTCGCCCCGCGCGTGCCATCTATCCCGTCGATACCGCGCGCGCCATCGGCACCCTTAGCGCCGTCTGCACCGGGTAGGCCGCGCTCGCCACGCTCACCCTGAGCGCCGGGGGCACCATCGGCCCCAGCATCGCCCTTGAGGCCGGTAGCGCCACGCTCACCGGGTGCGCCGTCCTTACCGTCTACGCCATCCTTGCCGGGAGCGCCGGGGGCACCGTCAACGCCATCACGTCCAACGATGCCATCGGCACCCTTGGCACCATCGATGCCGTCGCGTCCGTCCTTACCGTCGATACCGGGAGGGCCTACGGGTCCGATCGGGCCGGGTTCGCCGGGATCGCCCTTAACGCCGATGGTCGAGGGCTGAGCTTGAGTGATGATCGTTTTGGGGAGCGGCGGGGTGATGATGATCACGCCATCTTTGGGCGCGCTCACTTGGGCTCACCCTTGTAACCGTCGCGCACGATGGTGCCGCGCTCGATCACCTTGGGAAGGCCGGTCTCATCGATGATCGCGAAGGCGCTAGAGACGCTCGGGAGCGTCTCAACCTGAGCGCGGGTGAGCGTGAGGCGAAGCGAGGTCGCATCGATCGGATCGACGGGGGAGTAGGAGCCTCAGCTTAGCGGCTGGTGCCTCGAAGTAGATTGTCGCGCCGGAAAGATCGACGGGCGCGCCGTCAACGATCGACTTAACGAGGGCGCTATATCCTTCGCGGCCATGAATGGTGATGGTAGTTTCCATCACCTATTTATGAAGCTGAGCCGATCGCCTAGACGGTGCCCAAGGGCTCGGTATCGAGGTTGGGGGGATCGCGGGTGATTGACTGGCACGGCTTTGACTGGCCGTCGTTCGCGGCGCTCATGGGCGCGCTCGCGTCGTTGATCGTCGGTATCGTCGCAGTCGTTTTCGCCTACCGGGTCGGGATACGCCAAGCGGGAATAGCTGAGCGGCAAGCCGACATTCTCAGTCGCCAAGTCGCGCTCGAAGAGGCGAGCCTAAAGGCTGAGCTATTCGAACGGCGCTTAGCGACATACGAAATCGCCGCCGACTTCGTGCTGCACCTTAGCGATCTTGGAGATAGTGACGAAGGGAAGGCAAGATTCGCGCATTACGCGATGAAAATGCGAGAGAGTCAGTTTCTGTTCGGCCCCAACGTCTACGCGGCATTGGTCGAGATATGGGAGGCTGGCAATCGGTTGAGGGTAGCCCGCGCAACCTCAATCTCGCTCTATGACGATAACCTTGCGTTCGATCCCAAGCTAAGTGCGACCATAGACGAGCTAATCAAGTGGAGCATGAAGCGTCTTGAAACTCTACATGAAGTCTTCCGGCCCGATCTTGAAGTCGGTTACGATCTATTGTCATCGCATTCTTCAAGCCGAGACATCAGATTGCCGCCTAAGCGCCCTTAATCGATATCGGCAAGCCAATCGATTTTGGCGCGGATGTCATAATTGGCGAAACAGCCCGGAACGCAGGTGGCTGGCGGCATGATCGCCGCGCCCGCCGCATCGGTAATCGCGCCGTTCAATTCGTTACAGGCGGAGCATTCGCGGTGAAGGGTTTCGTGAAGGTAGCCAGCAAACTTGGTGCCAAGGTGCTCGCGGGTAGCCTCGCCCTGCGCGACGCGGTTGTGTCGCGCTACGGTGAAGGTAGCGCGTAGCAGCGTCGTCTCATGGGCGGTGAGCGGCGACGCGAGGCCAAGGTTCGTGATTTCGCTATACGACGCCTTCGAAAGGAAGCCGTTCTTACGGATGCCCAACGTTTTTTTGGCGGCATCGTCTATTTGATCGCCTTCTTTGCGGTATCGCGTTGCGACAGCGCGCGGATGTTCGTTGAAATTGGCGTTGATTAGGCGGGCGATCGTAGGGATAGCATCGGGGGTGAGTAGACCTAAGGTCATCACGGCTTCACGCGCTGCGTCATGCTCGATCGTCATACGTCGTTACTACCCGGTAGAAGAGAAAAGTAGGGGGAGGTTAAGCGCCTCGAACTCAGGAACGGGGATTGTCTCGCGTTCGTCTTTGAGGCCGTCAAGCGCGTGTTGGAGGTAACGTTTTGCGAAGACGAGCGTAAAGCCAAAAATGAACGAGTTGAACGCGACCGTCTGGAGTCGAGTATCTTCAACAAGCTGGTGAACAGCTTCGATATGATCATCCATACCGGCAAGATTTTTTAGCGTTTCATACTGTAATAGTTCAATCGTGTAGAACAGCGTGTTGCCGATGCTTGGATGCAAATAGTCGCCGATGTCGGTCGCGGGGTCGAGCGATCGGTAAGCAGCTTCGACATGATCGGGAGCATGATGGAAGGCCATGCCGTCCCGAACGCGCCAGATAAGGCTACCCGGCTTAGGATGGTCAAAGTAGGCGAGGATCGCGTGAAAGCCTTCCTTCGCGTCCTCGGATAGCTCGCTCTCGTAACTGGCCTCAATCATGGCCCGGTGCTTACGGATAAGCTTCCAGCCTTCGTTGAGGCGTCCGGTAAGCATTCGAAGCATCATTAAGGCGAACGCGGCATTGCCTTGGTTAGTAATCCTATACCCCGCGTCGTCTTCCCGGAGGATCACCGCCATCGTCTTGTTGAGCATTTGGGTGTCGTTGGCGACGCTCGAAGCCATGAGGAAGAATAGGCGCTCATCGTCCGGGGTCCGGTCGAGGTCCGCCTTTGTGTAGATAAGGGTGTGAAGCGTGATCTCAGTCATGAGTAGGGGGTCGAGCAAAAGCCTATTACCGCAAACAAGCCGGTGATGATTGTCGCCGTGATTGCGGCGAACAGGGTGTCGTTCGACATGCTCGGGCCGCGTGCTCGCCGATTGTAGGGGCCGCGCGCTTTGCTGGTAAACATATAGAAGAAAAACAGCCAGACGCCGCCAAGGATTGCGAGAAACATCATACCCTCATGCCGTCAAACGGTGGGCGTTGTGAGGATACCAACGACGATAAGGCGCTTAACCTCCTGAGCCTGATCGCGCACAAAGTAGGTCTGTAGGTAAACCAAGTCCTTTTTCATCTGATCAATCAGATTCTGTTTCATTGCTCCAAGCTTGTCGTAAGGAATGTTGAAGCTGAGCGTTCTAGCGCCGTCTTCAATTTCGACCTTACCCCATCCATTATTTTTATTGAACTGGATGACATCGCCCAAGATCGGGGTGATCCGGTCATCAACAACCGCCGTCTCGATTTCCTGAGCCATCTTGCGGTCTAGAAAGAGGATCGGCTTTGTCCGACCGTAGGTAGACGACCTAACCTCGAAGGTGTCGGCGCTGCGGCGAAGCGCTACTAGAGCCATCTCGCTCAGCAAAGGCGCTGCCATAGCTACAAGCTGCTGCCCACTTTCCGCGTCGATTTTGGCGATGGTCGCCTCGTTCTCCAGCATGACCTGTTCGCGCTGAGCCTCCGCCACCCGGCGCTGAATGAGCTTCTTGGTCTTCTTATTCAACGACGTGGTGAGGCCGTTGGTTTCGAGATATTCCTCGATCGCCTCGTCAAAATCCTCGATGTCGTCGGTTTCGCTTTCGTCAGCGTCGATGATCCCGGCTTTGCTCAGCGCCTTACCGATGACGTTCGTTTCCAGCTTTTCGATAATGCGCTCAGATACATAGGCGATGAGATCGGAAAGCGGCACTTGCACAAAATCTTCGGCATCCGGCTCGTTGGCGTCTTCGATATTGATATTGAACGAGCCGTCTGCCTGACTGAGCAGTCTTATGTCAGGATTGGTCTTATCGGAGATGTTTTTTACAAATTTACCGGATTTCCGATACTGCGCCAGCTTAACCATTAGCCGGGAGGCGGCATACTGAAAGCGGGCTGACTCGTAGAAGTTCATCGTGTGTTCGTCGGCAAGAGAGCCTTCGAAATGGAAAGTCAGTGTCTCGGCCATTCTCGAACTTGCCCCCCGGTTGCGTCCGCACTCATCGCCTTGTTATGCGTCGCTCAACATTGCATCATAACCGCATTGTTCCAAGCCCGAAGGGTGAGGGGGGCGTAAGGGCAAGGGCGCGGGTAGCGAGATGAACGACATCGGCATCGGCGCGGTAGGCGCTGCGATAATCGCGGGCCTTGTTTCGCTCTTGGGCCTTATCATCGGCAAAGAGCAGAAGGTTTCGGAATTTCGTCAAGCGTGGATAGACGATCTGCGCAAATGTTTGGTCGCCTACCTCGTTAATATCAACGCGATAGCCGACGCGGTGCGAGTTTCGCTCGCATCGAAAAAGCCGGTTAAGGATATCTCGGAAAACTATAAGCTCCTTAACGAAGCGAATCACGGCATAATCCTGCGTGTGAATTACGATGAGCAGCCTACTAAAGAATTGATAACGGCAATGGACGAGTTTCAAGTTATTGCGAGTCGAAACGCCAACTTAACGGTCGCTAATATTAAGGCCGCTGAGGAAAAGTATCTTGCGGCATCCAAAGAGCTTCTTAAATTCGAATGGAAGCGCGTCAAAAAGGGTGAGAAGACCTACGTCATCACGAAGTGGGTCGTTCTCGGCTTGATTGTCATCATGTTGCTACTGTTCGCCTACCTGTGGCACAACCGAGTTCCCGATAAGCCCGTTGCGGCTACCTCTTCGAACGGAACGTCGGCGGGCGTCAATCAACTGGTTTGTCAGGTTCGCAACGAATACGGGGGGCGTATCGCCCAAGCAGCGGGCCAAGGTTCGCAAATCGCTTACGGTGGACGGACACCAGAGTGCTGAGATCGCAAACGGCGTTGGGAAGCCTGTTTGTGATGCAGGGGATATGCTTCGTTTGGAGGCGCTTACAAACCGATCGATGTGAAGCCCTGAGCCATGCGGTTCATCAGGTATTATTCTGCTGCATCGCGAGCACCCGCTTTACGGACTGAGGGTGCCACTGCCCCCCTTGATTGGTCGTGATGCCCTGAGCGTTGAGGTGGGCGGCTATTGCAGTAAGGCTCGTAGCGCCATCAGCGCGGGCTCGATCGATTGCCCCCTTCAGGTCGTGAGCGCGGGCTTGGGCGTTAGCCGCCCGTATAGCCCCGCTGAGCTTCCCCTGAGCGCTGTAGTCGGCGCTACCCCCACGATACCCCCAAGCGTCACACCGCGCGCCTTTGCGGCTGCTAGGGCTTCCTTGGTGCGCTTCGAGATAAGGCCCGCTTCCAACTCCGCCACCGCCGCCATCTGAGTGAGCATGAACCGTCCGATAGGCCCTTCCATGGTAGGGAGGTCGCAAAAGATCGGCTCAACGCCAGCGTCTAGGAGCGTGAGGAGGAAGCTCAGGTTTCGGGTGAGCCTGTCCACTTTGGCAACGATGAGAGTGGCCTTGCGAACCCGGCATTCGGTGAGGGCGCGGGTAAGCTCGGGTCGATCGCCACGTTTGCCGGATTCCACTTCGATGAACTCGGCTATCAGGTCGTCACCATCGGCGAGGCGGGCGGCAACGGCATGGCGCTGAGCTTCGAGGCCAAGGCCGCTTGCCCCCTGTCTGGCGGTGCTCACCCTTAGATAACTGACAAAGCCCGCCACGCGCGGCGCATAGCGGGTGCGATGGTGCCGGGGCAATGTTGAGGTCATGCCGGGGATACCGGAACCGTTTCCCTCGCTCAGGTAGGCGATCCGGGGGTTGCGAGCGAGCATGAGTAAGGGCGATGCGAAGTTCATGGCGTTGTGATCCTTGGCAAACACCACGCATTCCCACTCGCCACGTAGGCGCTGGGGCAGGGGTAGGAGGCCCCTACGGTGCGTGTAGATCACGCGGGTGCATAGTGCGGCCTGAACCTCCGTCTCAGCGTAGGTGCCATCCGCAAAGCGAGCGACGGTGCCGCGCCCGGTGAGGGCGGCAATCGATCCGGGTCCAAAGTTGCGCTTACGCATATCGAGCATCCAAGCCGTTGATGGCTTAGACTCGCTCTTCCTAACACGAAGGTCAACGGTCGTTGTGCTTTGCGTGAAACTTTCCGAACTGTCGAAATCAGTCCTTGTCGCGTGGCTTAACGTCATAAGCCGGATCGATCGTATGGAAGGCGATCGTCGGAAGCATGACGGGCGCGACGCTCATTGTATGTTCGTGCTGAGTGCGCTCAGCGAGAACTTTAGGAGCAAGGGCGCGAGCAATCGCTAGATCATACTTCGCGACAAGCTCATCACGCCGAACATCACCAGTCGAATAGCCTTCAACGCCGCGCGTAACCATGCGAATATCCTCAGCGATATTCAAATATGCTGTTTCGAGCGCGTCGGTGTAGCGTTCCTTAAACTCAGGATCACGACGACACTTCGCGTTAAGAGTTGCGGGGCTCAATCCGTAAGACCTCATGACGTGAGCGCCGATTTCACCGTTCGAAATGCGCTCTAATACTTCATCCCACTGTTCTGCGCTCACCATCGGCACGAACTTACCGCCCGCACTGATTTCCTGAGCACGTTTGGTGGCTAGGTTGAGGCGGTTTTCGGCTTTGATCGTCGCGGCTTCGCTCACGGCGCGGCCATTTCCAGCTTTATGGTAGTCGGTTTTATCGGTCATGCTATATTTACACTAGCGAAGCGTCATGGGGAGCGAAGCCAATGGTAGAAGACGATGATGGCATGATCCGCATTCCCGAGGAGTTGTTTCACCATTTGCCTGATGAGATGCGCGTTGAGCTTGAAGCTGTCGGGGGAGGAGGGGCGCGCGGTGCTCGCAAAGGTGACTGGGCACCTCGACAAGGCTTCACGGATTTCTCGGTCAATGGTCCACGTCCTCATGCTGAGGCATATCCAAGAGCGGCTATGGAACCGAAAATACACCGCCGATATGGAATCGATACTCGACCTAGATATGCTGACGACCGCATTCGTCGTCACCTATGTTCGCCTGCACCTCGGTGGTGCCGCAAGCGGGTTCGAACGCAATGACCTCCCTGAGCGCCTCCGTGATAGGCACGACGAGATTTTGACAATGCGCAACGAGCGGTTTGCGCACGACGATCCAGCTACGTCCTTGATCACTGACATGACCGAGATACAATACGTCGATGGGGTTTACGAACTTCATTCAAGCCTCTCGCTGCGCTACCAGTTTGGCGGTTCGCCAGATTGGAAGGATTTGATCGACGCGATTGAGGCCATCTTAGCGGCGCGATCGGAGAAGCTGATAAGCAAGATGACCGTAGCTTCCGGTGTCGAATGGCGTATGGCGACGCAGCCAGAATGACCAAGAAATCATTCGATAGAAAGCATCGTGACGCCCATTCGATACCCAAACGCGAGGATGTGGCGGCGATCAACTTCGACCGCGAAAACAATCGATTTATGTTCCTAAAAAAGAACATGCTGGAGAACCAACTTTACCGGGATGGCCCGCGCATTGCCCGCTCCTTCGATAAGATTGCCAAGTCGCATATCAAGGAAGTCAGCGCTATCTTTGCGGCGACCCAAGGCATGATCCTTCGACATCTCCCGCGCTTGGACGATGACGGATACAGAGCAACATCGGCACGGCTCCTCGCGAGTGCGGCCAACTCCTTTATCGCCAGCATTGAGGTTGCCCGACACGGTTATCGACGGCAGTTTGGCATGATCAGCCGATCACTAATTGAGACGTTGGCAACGACTGTTGTCCTAAAAATCAGGCCAGATGCGGTAGAAGAATTTCACAACGGTAAACTGCCCTCCACCAACTGTGTGGGATGGGCGAAGCCAGTGTTTCCGCCAATTGGTCAATATTATGGAATGCTGAACGGGTTCGTCCACATCGGGCGGGAGCATTCAATGCTTGAAATGCCGACCCTGTATAAAGACGACGACGCGGCTCTTCCTTTCATCTTAGGTATGATTAGGGGCAACGTCTGGACTATGTTTGTCCTTACGGAATTCGTTTTTCATGACGAGGTAGACGACTTGAGGTTCTGGCGTGTCGTTGACGAAAATGCGTTGGCCTACGACCCAAGTGAAGAGACTCAAGCGTGGTCGAACGAGTTTCTTGACCCCGTGGGGCTACGTGACTGAAACTTCGGCACCACTGAGCGGGGGTAAGTGCTGGCGCGGGCGTCTTGGAGTATCACTTAGAAGACTTCCCAGCGGGTGCCATCCTTTCATGGTTGGCGGTTAGGGTGCCCGCGCCAACCTTGCCACCATCATAGCCGCTTGAGCCTGAGCCCGCATTATTCGTGTTACCTTGCCGTTCTATGGCTGGTCGCGCTTCGCGCTCATGGGGGAGTGGTGCCAAGTCGAGATTGATACCGAACACGAAAGCTCGATCTCCCCCTTTGTCCTCAGTCCGCGACTTGTCCACGGCGTGGGCGCTTGCGCACTCGACTTGGGCAACAAAGCCGGAGGGTGCGAAGCGCCCGACGCCCCCATGATCCTGCACCAACGCTCAAGCGTTCCCGATGACGTGATTAGTGCGCTGGTGCGTTCGAAGCGGTATGTTGGTGGCCTTGCTCCGCGAAGGGCTCCGCAAGTCCAGCAATCTACCACTTCCCGTAGCGGGCTGAAGTGCGCCCGCCACGACAAGTAATGTCTTGCCCTCGAAGTAAACTGAGTTGGTGACGACTTCGACTTGTAACCTGCAATACCTATAATACTCTAGGTAATAGATGTAACAGACTGTTCAATAGGACGGCACGGTAACAGGTTGAACTGCGCAACTTCAATAATGCAAGCCGCGTGGCTGTCGTGCTAAATAATACTTCACAAGGAGTATTAGAAGTCACACCATGAAGATTACCGTAGACGAATCCCCGGTTGGCGTCGGCAAGACGCACCGCGCTATTGAAATGATGACGGGCATCAAGGGCCGCTATGTCTTCGCGACTGAGCGGATCAACACGATGGATGAAATGGTCGCTCGCATTTTCGACGCGGCCCGCATCAATAAAACCCTTCCGACGATCGTCAAGATTTTCGCGAAGAACGGTCGCGTCGGCAACGTCGCACGCCAGATCGCCGACGTTCCGCACACGACGGAGGGCAACGATCACGTCATCGTGCTGATCTCGCACGAAGGCATGATGTCGAGCGAGTTTGACGGTTTCGAGGGTTGGACGCTGATCGTTGACGAAGTGCCCAGCATGTTCGCCCCGCATTCCTACCGCACCCCCACCGACGTGGCGTTCTTCGAGGAGAACTATACGCTCGCGCCCCCTAGACGGCGTGAATGGCGATAACTGGCGGATGGTAGGGCTTACGGCTCAGGGTGCCACGCTGGCGGCTTCGAGCATCGCGAATTGCGAGGGTCACGCCTACCTCCATCACTTCCACCGTCGTTGCCGTGATCCACGGCGCGGCCCCGTCGTGAACCTCGAAGCATGGGGAGACATGACGAACGGCGAGCCGTGGCTTTGGTATTCGCTGTTTCATCCGGGGCAGATCGCCGCGTTCACGAACCGTTACTTCCTCGGTAGCGGCTTCACCAAGTCGCTCGCCTTCAAGCTGTTCGATGAGGATGGTATCGAATGGGAGACGGTTAGCGACATGGGCACCCGCCCGCTTCGTCGTCGCAACGCCCGGATCGTCTACTATTCCGATCGCCCCAGCTCGATGTGGTATTTCGAGGGTGAGGCGGGGCAAGCCGATCTCGGCATGATCGCCGAACATATCGCGGCGAGCACGCCAGCCGGTTCGCTGTTCTGGTCGTCGAACGACAATACCAAGGGGGCGATCGAACGCCATCTTGGTGCCGACAACTACCAGCGTCCACGCCAAGCGGGCACTAGCCTGCTTATGTCGTATGACACGGCGGCGATGTTCTACGCGGCGAAGCCTTCCCCGCAAATCGAGCAAGCCATTCGCGCGCTCGGTTGTGAGGCCGATGACTGGATCGTCTCCAACGAATACGAAGCGGTTTTGCAGTTCGTCACCCGCACCTCAGTGCGTGACGTAACGTCTACCCGCGACGTTGTGCTTCACGTTTTCAACCGCGCTCAGGCTGAGTATCTCAAGGCGTTCTTCGACGCTCAACCGCATATCTTGGCGACGCTCGATAAGGTCGATCTCGATCTTTCCACTCAGACGAAGAAAGCGCCCGGTCGCAAGCCGTTGGTGCTCAGCGCTGAGGAACGCGAAGCCAAGCGGCTCGCCGACAAAGAAAAGCGCAAGCTCGCCATGCGCGACCGTCGCGCCCCTCGCATCCCCCGCGAATTCGGGTCATCGTGAGCCGGTGGCATGAACGCGGCCCTCAAGCCTTATTTCAGCGGCACGATCGCGCTGCTGAAAGGGTCCAACAATCCCGCTGCGATCCTTGAGGCGTTCAACGCGGCGATGGTGGAGCATTTCGGCGAGGCGTTGGCACCAGTGCCCGCGCCCCGTCGCAAGCGCCACGTCACCCCGGAAGTGCCCGCCGCCTGCATCATGTCGGCGGTCGATATGCGCACCATTATGCACGACTTTTGGGAAATTTACGGCACCAAGATGACGGCTAAGGAGCGTGAGTGGTTCGCTATCCTTACGGGCGTCGTGAACAAGGGGACCAAGTTGGCGGGCAAGCAAATCTCAACCGTCAATAGTATCTCAGAGCGTATAGCTGACATGGCGATTATCATGTAATCGGGGCTTATCTAAGCCAGATTTAGCCGCGAGCATAAATACTTTCATGAGGCAATCACGCCTCGTGGGAGTATTCATGTCAACTTACGTCATTATCTCACTGATCGTCTGCGCCGCGATCTTTAACATGCTCGCGATCCATCATGAGCGTAAACGCACTGATCACCAGCGCAAACGCGCGGATCGCTTCGAAGCGGCCTTCAAGCGGGTTGAGGCTGAGATTTACGCCGACTTCCTCGCCACGGTCGAGGCCCCCAACGCGATGGCGGTCGATACGATCGATGAGGCCACGGGGCTTACGACGATGGATATCGGCGAGGTCCGCCTAGATGGCGGAACGATGGCCCGCCCGGTGGCCTATAACATCGCTGAGGGTTGGGTTGACGCTTGGGTTCTACCCGACGACGCGACGCCGACGCGCTTTCACGGAACCGTTACCGTGAAGCTTACGGGGGTCGCTAAGATGGCCCGCCCTCGCATTCACCCCTTGCCGTCGATCGAATATCTGCGCTCGGTTTACTCATACGATCCCGCGACTGGCGATATCCGCCACAAGGCGCGGCCCCCTCACGCATTCGCGCGTGTCGCAATGGAACTCGCGCTACGCTGGCACCGTCGCCGGGTGCGTGATGAACGTCGGCTATCGGTTCCTCAAGATCAACGAATACGGGATGCTGCTTGCGCATCGCGTCGCATGGGCGTTGCATCATGGCGATTGGCCTAGCTTCGAAATCGATCATGAGGATGGCGACAAGCTCAACAACGCGATCGACAATCTGAGGCCAGCAACCCGCCTCCAGAATAGCCATAATCGCCCCGGACGTAGCCGCACGGGCTTCAAGGGCGTGAAGCGCGCGGCGAGCAAGGTGGAGCGTTACTGCGCAACCATCATGGTGGCGGGCTGCTACATACACCTTGGCACGCATGACACGCCTGAGCTTGCCCATGAGGCTTACAAGCGCGCCGCTCGCGCCCATCACGGTGCGTTCGCCAACTTCGACATCATCCGCGTGGGCACGATCGCAGCGACTATCCGGTTCGGGATCGCCGCCTAAAGCTCCTCGCCAATCACGGGGAGGGTGCCACCTAGCCGTTGAAAGATTGTCTTGCGCCCAAACGCGGCGTCATCAACCTTCGTCTGTATCTCATCGCGCGTTTCACGCCATGCATTCATCCGTGCGGCGAACGCTTGATACACGCGAGCGCAATCTTTGGTTTGAAAGTTCGCGGCGTTAGGTAGTTCTTCCTCAAAGGTTCCTTCAGGAAATGAAACGAGGGTGTCGATCAAGTCTGGATCGTAGGGGCGAGCGATACTCAGCCAATAAGAGTAAATGCCCGTCCACTCGCCCTCAAACTGCATAAGTAACATTTCTTGCCCGTCGCTTAGTTTTCCGTAATCATGAGCAAGCTTATCGATCGGGTTCGCTGCCTCTTCGAGTTCGGCAGTTACGCTTTTAAGTCGTTCACGATCATTCAAGGAGTTAAGCGCTGAATACAGGCTTTTGATCTGGTTCCGCGCGTCAATGATCTCCCGTTCAAGCGGATAGACAAATTCGCTCAGAGCGCGATCGGTGCCAAAGCGTGCGCGAAAGGTGGCACGTCCAACGGTATCCCAAAACAGCCAAAGCGCTGCGCAGATGAAGGCAGGGACGCCTATGATGCTGCCCCATGGCATGTTCAGGAGGTTGGCGAGACTCCAACCCCCGGTCGGCGTAATGGCGTCCAGAATTTTACCAACAAGCCATGATCGCGCATCGGTCGCGATAGCCGCGCCCGCCACAAGCAATGCCGTGAGGCCGAATGTTTTCCCGTTCATGCCTCATCGCTAGTAGTCGGGGGGCAAGGTGTCATTGGAAATGCAAGCAAAGGGGCGTGCGCCGCGTCTTAAATAAGAGATGCCCCTTATTTCCCATGATGAAGCCGCGCGGCTGCTAGATGCCCTGAGCGGCGATCCTGAGACGATCGCCGCTCTAAGCACCTACATCGCCTCGCAAGCGGCCCTAGAGCGTTGGGATGCCGCGACGGTAGGGCGAACCGCTGCCGCCGCTGAGCGACGCTCTACGGAAGCGATGCACCGCAACGCCACGTTCGCCGCCGATCTTCGTAGTGTCCGCGATCGGATCGATGAACTTGAGGCGTCAAATCGCGACTTAGCCGATGTGCTGGCGGCGTTGCTTAGAATGATTGACGGTGACTGAAGCGCCCCCCGGAAAGGGGCGCTTCGAACGCTCAGGCTTTGCCAGCGCCGTGTGGCCAAACCATTTCTAACTGCTGGTCACAGTAGTCATCAAGATCGTGACCGACATAATCTTCGATATCGGAGCGCGAGTATCCCTCCTGAGCCGCCTGACGAATGATGTAGTCTCGCATCTCCCGTAAGCGATCCTTATAGTGGCCGAACTGTCCGTCACCAATGGCAGATGCCGTTGCTTTATCAACAACGCTTTTAATTGTCGGCATTTCTTAATGTCCTCTTAAAAAACGCAGGCTAGTCCTGCTACCTATTATAGGCGCGGTGCTAGCCTGACGGAAGCACAATTTGCCACGGTCGTGCTCGGCCTAAATACCCGATGAAATGGTATGAAGTCGCAAAATCCCTCATCGGCACCCGTGAAATCGTCGGGCCGAAGCACAGCCCCACCATCCTTGGTTGGGCTAAACGCCTTGGTTCGCGCGCGCTCGGCATCGCCATCGTTGACGATGAAACGCCGTGGTGCGGCACGTTCGTGGCGCATTGCGTCGCTGAGGCTGGCCTAGAGCCCCCAAAGGTCGCCGTGCGGGCATCCTCATGGGAAGCATGGGGCGCGAACCTGCGCGCCGATCGTCTCGCGCCCGGTGCGGTGCTGGTGTTCAAGCGCCCCGGTGGCGGTCACGTCGGGTTCTACGTCGGCGAGGATGCCACGGCGTATCACGTCCTTGGTGGAAATCAGTCCAACGCCGTGAACGTCACGCGCATTGCCAAGGATCGATGCGTTGCGCGCCGCTGGCCTACTGGTGTCGCCGTCGTCGGTTCGCCGGTCTGGATCGGTTCGGGCGGTAAGCTCAGCACGAACGAAGCCTAACCCCTCGGTCGATTACTGCACCGCCCATATCGGGGTGGTATAAGGATCGTGCCGGGGCTTTTGCCCCCGCCTAACCCGGACGGGTGGCACCTTATCAATGTTTGTTTGAGCACTCGCATAATATCGAAAGCTACCCGTCCACCAATGGCCTACCCTACCGATCCTCTAGTTCTCGCCATCCTCACGGAAGCCCAATGGGAAGCCGTGCTTGCTGGCATTCGGAAAACGCCCGCGCCCGTGCCGCGCCAGATTGTGCGACTGGTGCCGAAGCCCGATGTTCCGATCATCCCCGGCGACGTGCGCGACACTTGGCGCGCTGAGTGCGACGACGACGCTTACGAAACGCCTAAGCCAATCATCGGACGCCCGCGTTATGAGGGAAGGCGTTCGTCGCGCTATCGCCCTTGAGCTAAAGGCCAAGGGGAATGGAGGCGCTCAGGTCGCTAAGCTTATGGGAATCTCGCCGTCGCTGCTTAGTAAAATCTTGAACGGCCATCGGCACTAAGCTACGCCGCGTCCCGTTAATCGTTTATCGAAGCGGAGTATGAAGCATGGCGCTCAAGGGTTTCCTCGCACTGGTTGACGAAAAGCTTTCTGAGGCGTTCCACTACGTTGCCCCGGATAAGACGAAGCATCGCAAACCGTTCATTGCCGCGCTCGATAAAGCGAAGGCGCAATTCGATGACGACAAGCCCCCGCGTGGTGACAAGGCTATGTGGAGCATCAATAACAAGGTCGTTCACTTCACGCCAAAGCTTGGCGCTAACCCGGTGAAAATCCACGAAGGCAAGAGCGCATTTTTCATCCCGTCCGAACGCTTCCCCAACGCGCTTGCTGAGCTTCGTAAGGATGTCGAGGCTGGCGAGTTGGATAGCGAGCTTCACGAAGCGGCGGAAGGCGATCTACTCGCCGGGGGCGTGAAGCTGAGCGGCCATCGTGTCGAGCGTAGCGATAAGCCCGCACGGGCTGGTTGGTCGCCGGAACGTCGTGCGAAGTATGAAGCGACGCAAGCCGCCAAGAAAGGCGGGAAGCCCGCCTAAACGCCCGCTCAGGGGCAAAACAAAAGGGGAGCCCGCCCAAGGCTCCCCTTTTTCGTGTCTAGCGCTGGTGGAGCGGCTTAACCCGCCCGGTCGTATGCCTGAGCATCCTCAACGGTCGCGAATAGAACCCCCAGCATCGTGCCCATGATCGCGCTCAGGGTCGGCGGGGTCGTGATGCCGATGTCTGCCGCAAGGCCCTTAGCCTTCGCGACGTTCTGCCCGTCCGGGTTCCCATGGCGATCATAGAACGCGCGGGGGAAGCGCTCAGCGTCGCGCGCCTCACGGAAGCGCTCGGCATCGTTCGGGCTCACCGTGGTGGCAACGATCACCTCAACTTCGCGAACGTCGCCCGTGAGGCTGGCGATCGTGTCAAAGGGGGCAGGATCGCGGGCGACGATCGATAGATGATCCGGGCCAACGTGCGTGCTCACGATGTTAGCGAGGGCGGCAACCCGGCTGGCGGTGTCTTCTATTGCTGGCATCCATTTTCCTCCGTCAAAGTTTGCGATGGTCGCGAGAAATTCGTCTTCCGTATGATCGCCGTGGAATGGCTGAGCATCGGGAGCCGTGCGGGTATTCTTACGCCAGTGGAACATAAGGCGTCCTCCTTAAAGTTCGTTAAACGTCGCGCCGGATCGGATCACCGGGCGCGCACGCTGTCCATCTTGAACGGTTGGGGCTTCCACTTGGCGAGGCGCTCCTTCGATTTCACAAGCTCGTTTTCCAGCGCCGTAATCGAGCGTTCGTAACCTGCCACCTTCATGAGCCGGAAGCCTTCGAAGCCTTCATGATAAGTTTTGAACGATTGGGTATTCCAGTTTTCGGGCGTGATACGTTTGTTGCCGTCCTTTTGCGAGTAGTGAAAGACTTCTTCCGGCGAGGCTTCGATCTGCTTACGGAAGCGTTCGATGTCGCTCGGGATGATATGCTTTACCAAGCGCTCGATCGCTGAGTAATCGACTTGAACGGGCATGTGATAAGAGCCGTAGCAGGGGCCGTCATTGAAGCCTTCGCCGCGCTTATGTCCGTGATCTTGCACAATGCCGTTGTTAGCCTTGAGCACGCGATTGCAAACTTGGCACCGGGGAAGCTCGATAGGGCCGAATTGATCCTTACGGTGACGGAAAACCCAAGCGTTCCGATGAATCCCAAGGCTTCGCGCGTCGCCGTCCATAGGGAAGCTCTTAGGAACCTTGGGCATCACGATGGCGGGCGCTTCCGGGGCAGGCTCAGGGGCAACCGTCGCCTCATCGTCCGCCTTCACCTTGTCGCCACCATCCGGCGATGGCGCGCGCAACCGCCAGCCAAGCGGCTTTGCCCGTTCCTCGATCAAGTGCGCGTGCGTCTGAGCGAGAGGCTTAGGCGCAAGCTTCATACGGTAACGAAGGGTCGGTTCACCATTCGTGTATCCGTGAGCCCGTGCGTTCAACCAAAGGTAGTGAACGGAAAGAAAATCGTCGCTCTGGTTTGCCCACTGCTTCAAGGCGCGCATGATGGCGGTATCGTTGGCGTCCATCCCGTGGTGCAACGGCTTGAGCGCTTCGCATTCCTCCGCCGCCATGGCGTCCCAATCCGTGCCGACAACGCCGATGTGCGGCGGCGTTTCGCCGTTTTCGTCGCGCGGCGCGATCGTCACAAGCGAGCGATAGCGGTTCCCATCGCGCAAGATGAGGCCGGGGTAATCAATCACCAACTGGTCGAGCACGGCGTAAGCCTGTTCCTCGGTCTTGAGGCCATATTCACGAGCGTTCCCAATCAACGCCTCAATCGAAATGGGCACGGGAGCGTCACTGTCGAGCGCTGAGATAGCTTCGCGGCGAATGGCAAGCTCAGGGGAAATGCCATTCTCGATAAGATACGCCCGCGAAAGTGCGAGGTATTCGCTGTCTTCGTCCAGCTTCACCGCCTTGGGCTGTTCGACGGGGGCCTTAGCAAAGTTTGCCTTTTTGCCCCGTCACGCGCTCGATCGCCGCCATCATGTCGCTCAGGTCGGCGGACGGTGCCGGGGCGGGCGTGCCGAACGCCTCTTGGTGAGCCTTCGCCATGAACTCAGCCATACCGGGGGTCTGCGGTTCATCGGGGAACGTCTCGTTAAGGCGCTCGAATTCTTCAGCGAGGCCCCCGATCGGTTCCGCCATTTCGGGAGCGCCGGGGGGCGCGAACGACGCGACGCCCACGACGACGGGGGGGCAGGCTCAACCGGGGCCTCATTCTCAACGGGGGCCTCAGCCGGATAGGCGCTCATCGTTTCCAGCGGCGCGATGTCGAGTTCATCAACGATGGCGAGGAGACGGCTTCCGATCTTGCACGCCTGTTCCTTCCACTGGTCGCGCTCACGTCCTGCGGCTTCCGCCCGTGCTTTCCAGCCCTCGCGCTCGGCATCGGCCTTAACGCGATCCTCATCGGCGGCTTTAAGGGCTTCGATCATGTCGGCGAAGTCAATCTTACGGGGCTGGTCGGTCATGTCTTAATCCACTGCTTAGCGTCCTGCTTAATGGGCTTAAAATGCCAGACTTACTGATTTTGTCCACTAAGGTTTTGACACACTCAGCTTAATGTTGCAGCGATCTATAATCGTTTATAGATTTTAGGCTCGGGAATGGCTGATTTCTGCGGGTTTGCGATGCTTAACGCTCAGGTCGTTAAAGTCCGCACGTTGCAAACTTACCACACGCAAGGAAAACTTTAGATGAGTGGGAGCCGCGTTAAGCGATTATCGAGCCTGAGCTTTAGCGAACAAGCTTAGTAGAATCGCCCGCGCAGCATCGCTGCTCGCACCCTCGATCATGCCGCGCTGAGCGTCGGTAAGGGTGGAGGGGATCACTAGGGGCTCAGGGGCGCGCTTGCGGCTCATGAGGGCGTCGCCGGGGCGCGTGCGCGTTCTAGGGCAAGCCATAGGGCTTGGAGGTCGGCGAGGGGCACGGATGCCCAATAGGGCGGGCATCGAATGGGTAGCGTGTCGTCGTTCGCGGCACGTCGCCAGATAATCACGGGTGCGCCGATCGTATGGACGCGGCGCTCGGGTCGCTGAAACTCTTCGATCACCGCGCGCGCATAGGTGCGCCAGACGCGCCGCTTCTCGTCGGTGGTGTCGGCGTTCGCTCGATCGCGAAAATAGAAATCTACGATGGTGGAGGGGATCACCCCCTATTTAGGCCCTGAGCCCGTTTTCGAGGTCTCTGTAGCCGCCTTCCGTCGCACATAGCCCTTTGAGGCCGCTATCTGGTCGGCGTCGAGGTCATTGGAAACCGTTTCCTTCCGGGTGCCCCCTTCGATCGTCGTAACCTTGCCATAGCCGGGGCCTGCCCCCATCGCGGTGAAATCGAGGTCGCTCAGGATGTAGGGTTGAGGCTCAACCGCATTCTTGCGCAAGTTCCCGCCGCGCGGCTGGCACGTCGCGTTTGCGATCGAAAAGAGCCGCGCGCGATCGACAACCAAAACCGACACGATGCCGGTAGCGGGGTGAAAAGTGATCTTGTCGATAAGTGCGCCAAGCGCGGCCTTCACCCGGCTGCGAGCCTGAAAACGAATATCGGGATCGTCGGCGTTCATAAGCTCGCGAACCTCACCAACGCGCTTGAGGTGCTCGGCTGGCGATACCGCGCCCCGTGCGCTCGATAGTGCCGCCTCAGCTTGGTCGAGGGCTTCCTTGGCGTCCGCAAGCTCGCGTTGGCGCATGGCGAGGCGGGCCTTAGCCGCTTCACCGCCGCCGCCCTCGATCGCGTCCATAACGAACTCAATCTTGCGCTCAGTCTCAGCGATCGACGCCTTAGCCGTATGAACCGCCGCCTCTAGCGGTGCCGTGTCGTTGGCCTTCGCACCAAAGTGCTGATCATCCATCGCCAGCGTAAGGATCGTGTCGAGGATAGGCCCCTCAACCTTGTCGTAAGCCCAGCCCATCACGTTATCGCACGACTTCGCGATTTTGGCGTTCGTGCAATAGAGCGAATAATGACGGCGCGTTATGCCCACCTTGTTGGTCTTGTAGGCGGCTGAGCCTAGCGCGGCCATCTGCCCGCCACACGTCGCGCACCGTGCCCGCGTTCCTAGCAGGTTCGAAAGCGACGCCCCGCGCCCTTGACGCTTGAGCGCCTCAGAAATCCGCGCCTCATTAGCGCGCGTGAAAAGCGCCGGTTCGATGATCTTGGGGTAAAAGTCGGCGATCGGCTCAAGCGCGATTACCTCGCCGCTACGCGGGCGCTGATAGGGTTGCCATTCGCCCATGACGGCACGGTTAGCGAGGATGCGCCCGACATAGGTAGGGCTCCAATGCGCCGGGGCCTTCCGTTCGCCCGCGTCTAGTTCCCACGTCGCGTAGCGCGAGTCATCGCGTGCCATGTCGTTGAGCGTCTTAGCGGTGAGGCCCTTTCCGATACCGGCGACGCGGTTTTCGAAAATCAGGCGGATGATCTCAAGTTTCACGGGCGGCACGAAAAATGAGCCGTCTTCCGCAATCTCAACCCATTTCGGACGGCGGTGGTTGCGCTGAACCTTGGCGATGTCGCCGTTGCGGGCCGCCTCCCGCTTTTGCTCCCAAGCCGCCGCGACGCGCGTAGATTTCTTGCGGCTTTCGGTGTGCGATCCGAACGCGGTAATGAGGATCATCATAAGCCCGCCCATGTCCGTATCGAGCATGTCGCGGGTGATCATCTGCCCGGTGTTCACAACCGCGATCGAAAGCCCCTTACGGACTAGCGGCGACAACCAACTAAGCATGAGGTCGGCGGGCTGGCGGCTTAGGCGATCCAACTCCTCAACGACTAGCACCAGATTGCAGGCGTCGCGTGCGCCGCTCATGATGCTGTCGCGGAATTGGCCTAGCTGCCCCGTCTCGATATTTGCGCCCGTGTAAGCGCTCTTGCCGCGATCGATAAGCGGGTCGCCGATCGGCTCCCATCCGCGCGACTCGATAAGGCTGGTGGTCGCCTCGATCTGGCGGGCGAGGGTAGAGCCCTTCGTTTGTTCCATTGACGACCAACGGGCATAGGCGATGGCGAGCATGACGGGCCTTCTACTTGAAAAGAGCCTCTTTGCTAGATCGAATCGATTTGCACATCGACGTTCAGGCCGTCAGCGCCGCCGACCTGATTCTCCCGCCGCCGACCGAAGGCTCCGCAGAAGTTTGCGCCCGCGTTGCCGCCGCACGTGCGATCCAGACGGATCGGTACCGCGACCACCCGGTACGCACGAACGCAGAGGCGGATGGCGCGCTGCTCGACGTCGTTGCCACGCCCGACGAAGCCGGTCGCAAACTCCTCGCCCAGGCCGCCGAAGCGATGCGTTTGACGGCGCGCGGCTACACCCGCATTCTCCGCGTCGCCCGCACCATCGCCGATCTCGCCGGCAGCGAAACAGTCGGCCGCATCCACATTGCCGAAGCGCTAAGCTACCGCCGCCAGCCGCCCCGCAACTAAAGGCGCAACTAAACCCGCTTGCGGCGGACGAAAGCTTCGTCTAGCCAACCCGCCGCTGCCCCTGTGGCGAAATTGGTAGACGCGACCGACTCAAAATCGGTTGCCGCAAGGCATGCTGGTTCGATTCCGGCCAGGGGCACCATCTTTTTCCGACGATCACCCCTCGACCTTCGGGACGAGTGGCACAGTGATCGTTTCCTTGCAAAAATTTCGCCGGTAAGGACGCGGGATGGCGAAGCGACCGGCCCGATATGTCTCATCGCGGCGGCGCAATCGATCCGGGCTGAGGCCATCGTCCGAGCATTGGCTTCTCCTGCTCGGCGCCGTGGTCGCGTTCGCGGCGATCTTCGGGTCGCTGACCGATCTGCCTTGGCCGACCGAAACCACCACGGATCACCGCAAGCCCCGGCTGACGATGGCACAGGCGCGCGCGTCCAATGCGCTGGTCCCGATCGTTGCCGACAAACGCAAGCGCGCGGAGCCGTTCCGGTTTCGCGGCGGTCCTGCGGCGCGCCTCCAGGCGACCGAATGCCTCGCCACCGTCGCGCTCTATGAGGCCGGCGCCGACCGTGACGGACAACGTGCAGTCATTCAGGTGGTGCTCAACCGGGTCGGCGCGCGCGGTTTCCCCCAAGACGGTCTGCGGGGTCGTCTATCAAGGTGCGAACCGCAAGACCGGGTGCCAGTTCTCCTTCACCTGCGACGGATCGCAGACCCGACGCCCCGAACACGACGGCTGGGAACAGGCGCGGCACGCGGCACGGCGGGCGATGGACGGCTACGTCTACGCACCGGTCGGCCGCGCAACCCACTACCACACCGACTGGCTGGTGCCGTACTGGCGTAGCTCGCTCGTCAAGGTTGCGACCGTCGAGTCGCACATCTTCTACCAGCGCCGTTAGCCAGTCCGTTCAATCGATCCGGTACTGGATCGGCTTGAAGCTGCCGCCATTGGATTGCAGCGCCGAACACGCGGTCATGCCGATGACGAGGTCCATCGCTGCGCGGAAGACGATCGTGTCGCCAGCCTTGCTCAGCGGCGGTTCGACCGTGAACGTGCCCGTTTCGCCATTGATCGGCACGTTCATGAAGCAGTTGAACGCGACCGGGATCTGGTCCGGCTCGATGTCCCAAGGCGCGAGCGCCTCAGCAAGATTGCCGAAGCAGCCGCGATGCGGATCGGTATCGCCGTAGATGATCGCGAAGGTTTCCTTCGAACACGGCGTTAGCAGGAAATCATGTCGCCCGACATCGTCCGAGACGATCTCCAGCATGACGTTGCTGCGGTTCGAATAGAGCAGGTCGCCGGTCGTCAGGTACAACCGGCTCGCATAATCGAGCGTCCGCCCCGACGAGATCGCTTCGCGAATGTCGGTACGGTTATAGGCGAGCAAGTCCGAAACCTGGCGACCCTCGGGATCGATTACCGTTAGCGTTTGTCCCTTGTCGAGTGTGAACCCGGCCCCCGAACGCGGCGGTATCGTCTTGATGTCAGCCACGTGCTTCGCCTCGCTTGAAGGGGCATTTCCAGGATTCGTCGACGACGCGTCCGCTATATTGTCGCGCTTCGCTCGATTCGCCGTGGCGCGCTAGCATCGGGTTCATCGAGCCCGCATATTCGAGATCGCGCGCGAGGATCGACGAACGCAACTTGTCGTAGCGTTGCTGGTCGCGCAGCACCTCGAACTGGTCGTGAAGATTGAACACCATTGCGGGCGACTCGAACTTCCGCGCTGGACGGCTCGCATTCGGATGCAGGCCGACCACGAAGAATGCCTCGCCTGCAAAGCTCAGCGAGAAATGCGGATCGTCGGGATCGCTGCTTACCGACGGGTCAGGGCGATAGCCGAGCCACTCGTCCTTGTCGCTAAGTGATTGAGCACGCGCCCAAAGATGGGCTTCGAACTCTTCTTCAGACAGCAAAGCAGGCGCTTCGAACAGAATGATGAGAGTCCGGAAGATCGCGCGATCCTCACGGTATTTGCGCACGGTCTCGCCGAGCGCCGGAGAAATTCTCATATCATCCCAAGCGGACCGCACGTCGCGGGCGACGAGAATGTCCATCTGCCCCTTGGCGAGCGCGGATTTTGCGCCGACGCAGGGGAATTGCGGCGCCTGCACAGTCTCGATGAAGTTGCGCGCGAGTGGGTGATCGTTCTGGAAAATTGGCTGGTACATGGTCGGGGAGGAACCCGCGAACCGCTGCAATGTTTCGCGTCCGACATAACCTTTGATATTGATCAGTACGAATCCCGATCTGTTCTTCTATCGCGGAGGGCGGTACGAGGCCGGGTGATAAAGGGGTGTCGATGATCTCGGAAAAATTCCTCATGGGCCGTGGTCGCCATGAGTTGAGCAACGAAGAAAAGCAGGTGCTGGAGGACGGCATCGAATCCGTGCGGCAGGTGCCCGGGCGCAAGCAGATCGTCCGGGCGGGCGACCTCATCGAGACGAGCACGCTGCTGATCGAGGGGTTCGTGTGTCGCTACATGGACGACCGCGAGGGTCAGCGTCAGCTGGTCGCCGTGCACGTACCGGGCGATTTCGTCGATCTACACGCATTCCCGATGAAGCGGCTCGATCACGACATCGCGACGCTGGGGCCGGTGAAGATCGCCTGCTTCGAACACCGCACGCTGCAGTCGATCACCGAGCGCTATCCGCATTTGACGCAGAAACTGTGGTTCAGCACGCTGCTCGATGCGGCGATGCACCGCGAGTGGATTTTCCGTCTGGGACGCCTTGGCGCGGAAGGCCGTATCGCGCATCTGTTCTGCGAATTGAACGCGCGGCTGGAAATGATCGGGATGGCGGCCGAGGGACGCTTTATACTGCCTATGACGCAGCCAGATCTGGCCGAGGCGACCGGGTTGACCGGCGTTCATGTGAACCGCGTGTTGAGAGCGCTTCGCGAGAAAAACCTGCTGACGTTCAAGGCAGGCGAGGTAAATATCGTGGATCATAAGGCACTTGCAGCCGTTGCTGAATTCGAACCACAATATCTCTACGGTTCCAGGGGTGAGTGACGGGTAGCCGGCGCGGGGCCCCTGGCAGGATTAACGGTCGGGGGAGTGAGACCATGATGACGCCGGAAACTATTGCAGGCATTGCCGCCGCCGAGAATGGGCTGGTGACGCTGGACGGCCTCGATGGCTTGGCGATCACCTTCACGCCGGAGGCCGCCGCTGAGACGGGGCGCAGGCTTATTGCGGCGGCGGAAGTCGCTGCGAGCCAGCCTTGCGACGATCGATCCGGCGACTGATCTTACGGCGCGTGCGACCAGCGCTACACGTTGATCAATGCGTACGCCTTCCGCTACGTAACTTTATCACTATGCTACCCGGTACATTGACCGGGAGATCCATGCGCAGTTTCTATACCTCGCCGCCAGCGCCGTTGCGCTGATGGCGTCTACGTCGATCGTCGCGCAGACGGGTGCGACGTCTTCGACACCCGCCGCGAACCCCTTGCTAGCTGACTGGACCGGTCCGCTGGGCGGAGTGCCGCCCTGGGACAAGGTTCGCCCCGAACTGTTCCCGCAGGCGTTCGAGACGACGCTCGCCGAACGGACCGCCGAATACCGCAAGATCGCCGACAATCCGGCCAAGCCGACCTTCGCCAACACGATCGTGCCGATGCAGTTGGCCGGCAAGCGCTACGGTCAGGTGATGACGCTGTTCGGCGTGATGACCGGCAACATGAACACCCCGGCGTATCAGAAGCTCGACCGCGAATGGTCGCCCAAATTCTCTGCGGCATCGGATGCGATCACGTTCGACAAGCCGCTGTTCGCGCGCATCCAGGCGATCTACGCCGCGCGCAACTCGAGCGGGTTGAACGCGCAGCAGATCCGGCTCGTGACGCGGATCTACGACAGCTATGTCCGGCAGGGCGCCAAGCTGACCGATGCGCAGAAGACGCAACTTTCGCAGTATAATCAGCAGCTCGCGACCGCGTTCTCGACGTTTGGCGAGAAGCTGCTCGCCGACGAGAGCACCGCCATCGCGGTCGGCGATGAAGCACAGCTCGCGGGTTTGCCCGATAGCGTGAAGGCGGTGGCCAAGGCCGCTGCGACCGAGCGGAAGCTGCCGGGCTTCGCGATCGTCAACACGCGCTCGGCGGTCGATCCCGTGCTGACCAACGCCACCGATCGCGCGCTGCGCGAGAAGGTATGGCGCGCATTCGTCAATCGTGGCGACAATAATGATGCGAACGACACGAACGCGACGATCTCGCAGATCGTCAAGCTACGCGCCGACCGCGCGCACCTCCTCGGGTTCAAGACGCATGCCGACTGGCGGATGCAGGACACGATGGCCAAGACGCCGGCCGCGGCGATGGACCTGATGATGCGCGTCTGGCCTGCCGCCAAGGCGCGCGTGGCCGAGGAAGTCGCGGACATGCAGAAGGTCGCCGGCACCTCGCTGACGATCGAGCCATGGGATTACCGCTTCTACCAGGAGAAGGTGCGCAAGGCGCGGTACGACCTCGATCAGGCGCAGCTGAAGCCGTATTTCGAGCTCGGCAACATCATCCAGGGTTCGCTCTATGCCGCCAACCGGCTGTACGGGCTGAACTTCAAGGAGATCACCGGCACCGTTCCCGTGTTCGAGCCCAACATGCGCGTGTGGAGCGTGACCGACAAGAACGGCAAGGACGTCGGGCTGTTCTACCGCGACGATTTCGCGCGGACCGGCAAGCGATCGGGCGCGTGGGCGAACACCTATCGTGGGCAACGTGGGCTCGCCCCGGCGCAGCTTGTGCTGTCGTCGAACAACAACAATTTCGCACGAGGTGCGCCCGGCGAGCCGATCCTGATCAGCCTCGACGATGCGCAAACGCTGTTCCACGAGTTCGGCCATGCGATCCACGCGATGCTCCAGAACGTCTATTATCCGGGGCTTGCCGGCACGCCGCGCGACTTCGTCGAATATCCGAGCCAGGTGAACGAGCATTGGCTGCTGACCCGCGACGTGCTCGACAAATATGCGCGGCATTATCAGACCAAGGCGGCGATGCCGCAGGCGTTGCTCGACAATATCGAACAGTCGAGCAAGTTCAACGAAGGCTTCAAGACCGCGGAATATCTGTCGTCGGCGATTGTCGACATGAAGATTCACACCGTGCCGGACGGCGTGATCGACCCCGACAAGTTCGAGGCCGCGACGCTCGCCGAGATCGGCATGCCGAAGCAGCTGGTGATGCGTCACCGCGTGCCGCAGTTCCAGCACCTGTTCGCGTCGGACAGCTATTCGGCGGGCTATTACAGCTACCTCTGGTCCGAGACGATGGACGCCGACACCTTCGCGGCGTTCGAGGAGGCGGGCAGTCCGTGGGACAAGCCGACCGCGGACAGGTTCGCCAAGATCCTGTTGTCGACCGGCAACGAGACCGATCGCGCCGAGGCGTATCGTGCGTTCCGGGGGCGTGATCCCGACGTGAACGCGCTGCTGAAGAAGCGCGGCTTTCCGACACAAGCTCCGCAGGGGACGAAGTAATGGCACCCGATCAGAAAACGCGCCTCAAGGCGATCATCGGTGGATCGACCGGCAACCTGGTCGAATGGTTCGACTGGTACGTCTATTCCGCCTTCACGCTGTATTTCGCGCCGCATTTCTTCCCGTCGACCGATCGCACCGCGCAGTTGCTCAGCACGGCGGCGGTCTTCGCGGTGGGCTTCCTGATGCGGCCGATCGGCGCGTGGATCATGGGCATCTATGCCGATCGCCACGGCCGCAAGGCGGGGCTGACGGTATCGGTCACGCTGATGTGCGCGGGCTCGCTCATCATCGCGTGCACGCCGGGATACGAGACGATCGGCGTCTTCGCACCGACGATGCTGGTGATCGCGCGGCTGATGCAGGGTCTGTCGGTCGGCGGCGAATATGGCGCGTCGGCGACATATCTGACCGAGATGGCGGGCAAGAACCGCCGCGGCTTCTTCTCGTCGTTCCAGTACGTCACGCTGATCTCGGGCCAGTTGCTCGCGATCTGCGTGCTGCTGATCCTGCAATCGACTATGAGCGAGGCGGCGCTCGATTCCTGGGGCTGGCGCATCCCGTTCGCGATCGGTGCCGTGCTCGCCGTGGTCGTGTTCTACATCCGTCGTGGCCTTGCCGAGACGCAGAGCTTCGAGAATGCCAAGGCCGATGCGGGCGACGGCAAGCCCAAGTCGGGCTTCATCCAGCTGATCACCAAGCATCCGCGCGAGACGATCACGGTGATGCTGCTGACCGCAGGTGGTACGCTCGCCTTCTACGCCTACTCGATCTACATGCAGAAGTTCCTGGTCAACACCAGCGGGTTCAGTCGCGAAGTGGCGAGCCAGATCAACGCCGCGACGCTGTTCGTGTTCATGTTGTTGCAGCCGATCGCGGGCGGGCTGTCGGACAAGATCGGGCGGAAACCGCTGATGGTCGGGTTCGGTATTGCCGGCGTGTTGTTCACCTATCCGATCTTCACCGCGCTGGAGACCGCGACCAACCCGATCTATGCCGGGTTGCTAGTGATGGCGGCGCTGGTGATCGTGACGGGCTACACGTCGATCAACGCGGTCGTGAAGGCGGAACTGTTCCCGGCGCACATCCGCGCGCTGGGCGTCGCCTTGCCCTATGCGCTGGCGAATACGTTGTTCGGCGGGACCGCCGAGTTCGTCGCGTTGAAGTTCAAGGGCGCGGGCTTCGAACGCGGCTTCTACTGGTATGTGACGGCGATGATCGCGGTGTCGCTGGTCGTGTACCTCCGCATGAAGGACACGCGGACGAACAGTCAGATCGTCGAGGATTGAGCCTCTGCTCCCTCTCCCCTGCGGGGGAGAGGGCTGGGGTGAGGGGGCTGTTCCAGGTGGTGTCCTGCTTGGCTGCCCCTCACCCCGACCCTCTCCCCCGGAGGGGAGAGGGAGCAGTTCAGTTAGCGCGGCAGCTCGATGATGGCATCGAGCCCACCAGCCGCGCGGTTGACCAGCCGAATCTCGCCACCAGCCTCCCGCACGATCGCGCGCGCCAAGGCCAGGCCCAGGCCGATCCCTCCAGTCTCCCGGTTCCGCGAACTCTCCAGCCGCGTGAACGCGTCGAACACGTCGCTCATCCGATCCTCCGGGATACCGGGTCCCTGATCCGCCACGATAATCCCAACGCAGCGCGGGTCAGCCTCGACCCGCACTTCCGCCGACACACCGTATTTGATCGCATTCTCGATCAAATTGCGCACCGCGCGGCGGATCAGCGAAGGGCGCAGATGCATCCGCAGCCGCTCCGTCTCGACGAAGCTGACGTCGCTGCCGATATCGCGGAAATCCTCGACAACCGCATCGACCAGCGCCGCTAGGTCGACGTCCGTCAGCGGTTCGCTTGGCCGCCCGAGCCGTGCCAGCGACAGGATGTCGTCGAGCGTCCGGTTCATCTCCGCCACCGTATCGATCATCCGCGCCCGATCGACATCGTCCTCGACCGACTCGATGCGCACTCGCAGCGCGGCCAGCGGCGTACGCAGGTCGTGGCCGATCGCGCCGAGCATCCGGTCCTTCTCGTCGAGCATCCCCGTCACGCGCAGCCTTAGCGCGTTGAACGCCGCGATCAGGGCGACGACATCGTCGGGCCCATGCGGCGGCATCGGCGCACCCGGATCGCCCGGCCGAAAGCTCTCCGCCGCGCGCCGCAAATCCTGAAGCGGGCGCGAAATCCGTCGGACGATCCACAACACGGGCAGCAGTACGATGATGTACAGGATCGCGGTCTGCGTCAGCACCGCGAGCAACAACCGCCAGCCGGGCTGCGGCCAAGGCGCGGTGATCGCCAGCCATCCGCGTCCGGGCTGCTCGATCGCGATCAGCAGCGTCGCGCCCTGCCGATCGCCGCGCCGCAGCCCGTCGCGGCGATGCGCGTCGCTCGTCTCGTCGGTGGCGGGGCGAAGGCCGGTATCGATCCGCCCGACCGTCAGTCCAAGATCGGCGAATTGCCGGCGCAGTTCGGTGGCGACCTCGGGATGGCGCTCGAACATCGCTGGCGGGATCGGATTGGCCGGCAAGCGGCGTACGCGGCCGCGGTCGGGGCTCAGCGGGCGGCCGCCATGCGCCTCGCGGTCCAGCGCGTCGGCGATCCGGGTCGCGACCGGCCGCGTCGCTTGGGCCAGGCGGAACTCGGACCGATCGTGGAGGATCATGCCGAAATTGATGACCTGTGCCACCAACAGCGCGAGCGCGATCAGCAATGCCATCTGGCCAGCGAGGCTGCGCGGCCAGGGCTTGAACCGCGTCATACGGACCGGATCACAGGCGCGTGACTTCGGCCGCCAACGTATACCCGCCGCCCCAGACCGTCTTGATCAACTCCGGCGTCTTCGCATCCGCCTCGATCTTGCGCCGCAACCGGCTGATCTGGTTATCGATCGCGCGGTCGAACGCTGCCGCCTCGCGCCCTTGGGTCAGGTCGAGCAACTGGTCGCGGGTCAGCACCTGGCGCGGGCGCGTCACCAGCGCGAGCAGCAGGTTGTACTCGCCGGTCGACAGCGGCACCGAGACGCCCTCGCGGTCGATCAGCGCACGCTCGCCCGATTTCAGCACCCAACCGGCGAACCCGTAGGAGCTGCTCTCCGGCGCATGCTGCCGCGAACCGCCCGCGGTCGCGCGCCGCAGCACCACTTTCACGCGCGTCGCGAGTTCGCGCGGCGAGAACGGCTTCACGACATAATCGTCTGCGCCCATCTCGAGCCCGACGATCCGGTCGGTCTCTTCGGCGCGCGCGGTCAGAAGGATCACCGGCACGTCGCTGGTCGCGGCGATGTGGCGGCACAGCGACAGTCCGTCCTCTCCTGGCATCATGATGTCGAGTATGACGAGATCGATCGCATATGCCGTCAGCCGAGTCCGCGCCGCCTCCGCATCGCCCGCCTGCGTGACGCGAAACCCCTGTTTGGTGAGGTACACGGCCAGCGGCTCGCGGATCGAGCGCTCGTCGTCGACGAGCAGCAAATGCGGCATATCTCCCATCGGGGCAGTGTCTAGCATGGCGGCTGTCCAGGGGAAGCACCGACGCCCGATGCTTCCCCTCATCCAATTTATTGAGCAGGTGCAGGTGCGGGCGGGGTTACGCCATCGCGGCGTTCGCGCCGGTCGACGTGGCGCATCTCGGCGGCGTTGGCGCGCTCGGTCGCGTCGATCGTGCCGTCGTGATTGGCGTCCATCCGGTCGAACCGCTTGAGCGCGCGTGCCTCGAACTCCTCGCGCGTCACGCTGCCGTCGCCGTTCGGGTCCATGCGGCGACCCATGCCGTCATGCTTGCGACCGCCCGGCGGCGGCACGGGGACGTCGCGACCGCTGGCAACCATCCGGTCATGCAACGCCTCGCGATAGGCGCGCATCTCGCCAGCCGTGATCCGGCCGTCATGATCGGTATCCATCTGCGCGAACCGCGCATCGGCCTGCGCGATCGCTTCCGCGCGCGTTGAAACGCGGTTGGCATCCTGACGCATCGGCGGAGGTGGCGTGGCGGGCGTCTGCGCGCCAACGGCGGACGTAACCGCGCTGGCGGCGAGCATCAGGGTGAGAACGGTCTTGCGCATGTCGGTCTCCGGCGAAGTGGGACGAATTCCCATCGAATGACCTTCGTTCTAAACCCCGGTTGTCGCAGGGTTTTGCCGCCCCCTCCACCAATGTGTCGCAAGATATGTCAGTGGTCAGGCGAAGATCGCGACACTCTGCATCTGTTCGGCGACCGGCGTGCCGTCCGCGTTCCAGATCGCCATCTGCTGGCTTGAACTGCCGTCCTTCGTGTAATCGGTGGTCGCGCGGAGCAGCCACCAGCCCTCGCGCGTCACCGGCTGCGGCCCCAGGATATTGAGCAGCCACGTCATCGAACTGAGCGGGGCGGGGCCGCCGAGCAGCTTCAACGCGGCGGGTGGCAGGCAATCGGCGACCGCGATCAGTTCGACCATCGGATCGAGCCCGTCACGCTCGGCGAGCCGCACCCAGCGCAACCATTCCGCCGGCCCGACGCTGTCGTCGCGGCGGTCGAGCAAGTCGAAGTTCCGCGAGAATGCCACCGCACTGTGGCCACGGAACGTCTGCGTCTCCGGCCCGGGCATCGGAAAGTCGGGCGCGCTGCCGCTCTGGTGATCGACTCGCGACGCGACCGCGCCCATGAACACGAAGGTCGCGCGCAGCCCAAGCCCGGCCTCGCTCTCGACATCCGCCTGGACGAACGCGGCGTTGCGCCCGCGCCGCAACCGGGTCGCGCGGATGACGATATCGCCCGACAGTGGCCCGATGAACGACACCTGCGCGGATCGCAGCGGCGGCAGGTCGACGTCCGACTTCTGCGCGGCATGCAGCGCGAGCGCGGCGGAGAAGCCGCCGTACGCAGTGCGGCCCTGCAACCAATTCTCGGGTACCGTCCCGCGCCAGCCGCCGTCGATCGGCTCGAGCGCGTCGATCGCCTGTTTGAGTCTCGTCATGCGGCCGCTCCCGCGAGCCGGTCGCGGAGTTCGCGCTTGAGGACTTTTCCGATCGCGCTGCGGGGCAGTTCGTCGGCTATATGAAGGGCGGACAGCCGTTGGGTCTTCCCGAGTTGGCCGTTCGCCCAGGCCAGGATGGAGGCGGCATCCTCGATTGCATCGGCCCGCGGGACGTAGAAGCCTACCGGCGTCTCACCCCATGCCTCGGATGACACGCCGATAACCGCGCAATCCGCGACTGCCGGGTGCCGCGCCAATACCGCCTCCAGGTCCGATGGATAGATATTGAAGCCGCCCGAGATGATGAGGTCCTTCTTCCGGTCCATCAGCGTCAGGAAACCGTCCTCGTCGAACCGTCCGACGTCGCCGTGGCGGATGTAGCGGTTGCCCTCTGCGTCATGCCATTCGGCGTCGCGCGTCGCCTCTGATCGGCCGTGATAGCCGTTCATCATCGCCGGGCTGCGGCCGACGACTTCGCCCATCTCGCCGGGCGCGACTTCGTTGCCGTCATCGTCAATCAGGCGAATCTCGTGGCCGGGCATCGGCTGGCCGACGGTGTGAAGCTTGGTCGGGTTGGCGGTTGCGTTGAGCGCGCAACTCGCGCCGCCCTCGGTCATCCCGTAGAACTCGACGAGCACCCCCGGCCAGCGTGCGACGACGTCGGCCTTCAGTGCGGCGGAGAAGGGTGCGCTGGTGCTGGTCTTGAAGCGGAACGTCGACAGGTCGAAGCTGTCGAAATCGGGCAGCGCCATGATCCGCTGATACTGCACCGGGACCAGCATCGTGTGCGTCGCGCGGTATCGCCGCGCGAGTTCGAGATAGGCGCGCGCATCGAACTTCCCCATCAGCACGACGGTACCGCCCCAGCCGAGCGTCGGCAGGAAGCTGACGAGCGTTGTGTTCGAATAGAGTGGCGTCGCAATCATCGTCACCGCGGTGTCGAACCCCGCCGCCGTGTTGCGGGAGACATGCGCCCAGCGCATCGCGTGGCTCTGGACGATACCCTTGGGCGTACCGGTCGTGCCCGAGGAGTAGATGATGTTGAACGGGTCTTCGGGGGCGATCGCGACGGGGGTTGGCTTGGCTTGGGAAGGAGCAAGCCAATCTGCAAAAGCCTGAAAAGAGTGTTCTCCCGCGAAGGCGGGAGCCCAGTCTGGGCTCCCGCCTTCGCGGGAGAACAAGATGGGGCGGGCTGAAAGCGTTTGCTCCTCTAACGCCCGCGCATTCTCCAAATCGAGAAACACCACCGGCGCCCCGCTATCCGCTATCATCGCCGCAATCGCAGCCGCCGTCGCGGACGGCGCGATCGGCGTCGCGACGCACCCCGCGCGTACCGCACCAAGGAATACCGCCGCATAGTCCGTCGTCGGCGCCGCGACGATCGCCACCGCGCTCCCCGGCGCGACCCCATCGCGCTGCAACGCCGCCGCGACCCGGTCCATCACCGCGTCAAGCGTCCGATGGTCGATGCTACCCCGCGCGTCGGCAACGGCAGTCCGATCACCGCGTTCCACCGCGTGCGCACGGATCAAATCGGGCAGGGTGGCAAAGCCCGTGGCGAGCATGTCTGCAGCGGTCGTCATGCGACGCATCGCTAGGCGAACGCGTCCGGCAATGCCATACGGTATATTCGAAAACCGATGTCGAGGAGACGCTCTTGCTGTTCTACGATAGCGCCTTGCCCGCGCCCAACCCGCGCCGCGTCCGCATCTTCCTCGCCGAAAAGCATGTCCGCGTGCCGATGGCCCAAATCTCGATTCCCAAGGCCGAGCACAAGGCGGAGCCGTTTCTCGCGGTCAATCCACTCGGCCAGACGCCCGCGCTCACGTTCGACGATGGCCGCGTGCTGACCGAGAGCGTCGCGATTTGTCGTTACTTCGAGATCCTCCATCCCGACCCGCCGATGTTCGGCCACGGCGCGCACAACATCGCCGAGATCGACATGTGGACGCGGCGGATCGAACTGCGGCTGATGACGCCGTTGTCGATGGTCTGGCTACACACGCATCCCTGGACCGCACGGATCGTCCAGCCGCAATATACCGAGTATGGCGAGAGCCAGCGCCCGCGCGTGCTCGCCGCGATGGCGGAGTTCGACCGCGCGCTCGCCGGTCGCGACTGGCTAGATGGTGAGCGCTACACGATCGCCGATATCGTCCTGCTCACGACGATCGACTTCGCCAAGTTCGTCGGCGTCGCGATGCCCGACGATCTCGAACATCTGAGGGCATGGCATGCCCGTGCTTCCGCCCGACCGAGTGCCCAAGCGTAACCGGCACAGTTAACCAACTCGTTTCACACGATAGAAGTCCTTCCTCGGCTATCTCCGGCGCGGGACAGACCGCGCCCGCAGGGGAGAAACCGAGTGCACAAGCTGATCGTCGTTGCGGCATTGTGCGCGCTACCCACCGCCATAGCCGCGCAGGACGCGCCGACGGATGCGGCGATCGTCGTGCCAGCGCATACCGAGATGGTATTGCGCCTGGACGAGGAGATCGCGTCGGATCGCGCACGCGTCGGGCAAACCGTCGCTGTATCGGTCGCGCGGGACGTGATTGTCGATGGCGCGGTGTTGATCCCGCGTGGGGCTCCCGGCGTCGGCGCGGTCACCTTCAGGACCGGCAAGGGCGCGTTCGGCAAATCCGGCAAGCTCGATATCGAACTGCGCTCGGTCGAAGTCGCTGGCCGCAGCGTGCCCGTCGTTGGTCGCTATCACGCCGCCGGTGATGGCCGGACCGGCGAGACGATCGGCACGATCATCGTCGGCGGTGTCGTCGCGGGTGCGTTCGTCACCGGGCACAACGCCGTGTTCGAGGAAGGGCGCCAGTTCACCGCGTTCACCGGCGAGGCGACCCGGATCGCGCGTCCAGCGATACGGATGGCCAGGTACGCACCGCCGATCCCGCCCGCTGCCGCGTCGTTCGCGCGAGGTCCGGCCCTGGTGTCGCCATCCTACGCGACCGTGGCCTATAGTCCACCGGCCGCGATGGCCGTGCCACCAGCCTACGTAGCCGACGGCAGTTTCGCTGAAAAATTGGCTGCCGCCCAACCCGTCCGCGGTGGCGATCCGCGGCTGGGGTGGACGATCAGCGACTAACGTCCGGCCTGCACCGCCGTCTGCCCGAGCAGCGGATTCTTCGCTTCGTCGGCGCTGGGCTTGATGCTGTCGTCGATTGCCTTGCCCTCTCGTACGCGGCGATCGCCGCCGGCGGAGCCGCAATCGCCTCGATCGTGAGGTCGGGCCCGGCTTCTTCTAGAAGCAGTGGGATCTCGTCGCGTTTGGCGGGGACCAATTAAATAAGTCAGTCTTCGGAATGCTCCAGCGATTGTGTTGCGTGGGAGGCGAGGCAGGGGCCGTGGCGGGCAAGCTGGACGTCACGAGGGATTCCATCCCTGGCGGGAGCGATAAGGAAAATACGCTTTGCAACGTCGCGAATCTATGCGAGGGGAGCCGCATACCCGGTATTCAGATTGCCCGGACGCTCCGCTCCACTGACGACGCGGAGACGAGCCCGGCCACGACGTTGGAGAGGGGATAAGGCGGAAGAGCGACCCAAACGAGGACGCATCTTCCGCCGTCCTTCTCACGAAACACTGGTAACGCCTTCAAACCCATAACACATTGCGTCGCAGCGGTAATGTCGCTCGTCATCCACACGCCGTTGGCTCGTCGCAGGTCGGCCAGGAATACAGCTTTAGCTTGTCTGGTACGCCTCAATTGACCTAGCCTAAGGCCTGTTTAGATTTCGAGGTATTGCCGATGGCCGCAGCGTATCAGTCCCATCCCGAGATCGCCGACGCATTGGCGATGAAGCGACGGGGCCTGACGCTCGCGCTGCTCACCTTCACCTATTTCTTCAGTTACATGGACCGCCAGATCCTCGCGATCCTGCTCGAGCGGATCAAGGCGGACCTGCTGCTGACCGATACGCAGCTCGGGCTGCTGTCCGGACTCGTGTTCGCGATCTTCTATGCGACGCTGGGCATTCCGGTCGCACGGCTGGCGGACCGGACCAGCCGTCGCAACATCATTGCCGCCAGCCTGACGATCTGGAGTGCGATGACCGCGCTGTGCGGGCTCGCGCAGAACTTCACGCAGCTGATGCTGTTCCGGATCGGCGTCGGCATCGGCGAGGCGGGGTCGAGCCCGCCAAGCCATTCGATCATCGCCGATCTGTACCCGCCCGAGAAGCGCGCGAGCGCGATGGCCTTGTATTCGCTCGGCGTGGTGCTTGGCGCGGGGTTCGGTACGCTGATCGGCGGCGTCGTCGCACACTCTTATGGTTGGCGGATTGCGATGATGACCGTCGGCCTGCCGGGGATCGTGCTCGCGCTGCTGGTGCGCCTGTTCATGGTCGAGCCCCGCCGCGGACTGTCCGACGCTGCACGTGCGGTGGCGACGCCGATGCCGAGCGTCGCCCAAGGGTTTGCGTCGATGTGGGCGAGTGCACCGGCGCGGCATCTGGTGGTCGGCGTGACGTTGACCTCGATGATCGGCTACGCGCTGACCGGCTGGGGACCTAGCTATATCCAGCGATCGCTGGGCATCTCGATGCTCGACATCTCGCGCTATATCGCGCTGCCGGGGGCGTTGTTCGGCGCGATCTCCGCGCTGGCCGGTGGCAAGATCGCCGACGTTCTGGCCAAGCGTCATGGCCTCCACGTCCAGGCCTGGGTCGTGCTGGCGATGAAGGGGCTGTCGCTGCCGTTCGCGCTGGCGTTCTACCTGATCGATGCGCCGGCGATCGCGATCGGCAGCTATTTCGTGTCACTGATTTTCGCCAATTCGTATCTCGGGCCGAGCTTCGCGTTGATCCAGCACCTTGCCCCGTTGCAGATCCGCGCGATGTGGGCGGCGATCACGCTGCTGGTGATCAACCTGGTCGGGCTGGGCCTGGGACCGACGCTGGTCGGGTGGTTGAGCGACCTGCTGAAGCCGGGGTTCGGGGAGGATTCACTACGCTATGCGCTGATCATCATTGTGTTGATGACGCCGTGGGCGCTGTTCCACTATTGGCGCGCGGGGGTGCTGCTCAAGCGTGACGAGGATGTCGAGAGGTGAATTGCCCGTCCGACATCCTGACCAGAATCACGATCCAGAATCACGAAGGGCGGCCTTCGTAACTTTGGTTCCGACTGCGGTCAGTATGACGGAGCTTGGGGGGGCAGGTGATGTATGCGTCGAGCGTAGGTTGACCGACGAGTCCGCCAGCATCCACGCCAGCGCCGTCTCGCGGTCGTCGAACACCGCCATATCGTCGCGCACCGAGGCGATCCGCTTCACCTGCAACCGCGCAAGCTTCCCCTCGGTATAGAGCGCCACCTTGCGGGACTTCAGGGGGCATCGTCACCGCGACTCGTTGCAGCATCGCGATCACTTCCTGCGGTTGGATGGCTGCCCGCGTAAAGTCGCACAACAGCATGTGGCGCTTGCCGGTCGCCAACACGCGTCGCGCCTCGCGTTCGAGATCGCGCAGGAAGTTTTCGACATGCTCGAGCGTCCAGAACCCCGAGGCTTCGACCTCGATGATTCCCGACCCGAGATCCGTAGTGATATTATGCATGCCGCCTCCGTTCGGAGGTCGCATCGGGTGCCACGGATTAACACGAGGTAAGAAAACCGTAACGGATGCGAACGCAACCGCAGGCGGTCAGGCCTTCGCGATCCGATCATCGAACAAGCCGTACATCAACGTCGAGGCATACATCGCGATCGCCCGCTCGCGCGGCATCGTCGAGGCCCATTTGCGCATGTCGAATGCAGCATTCTGAAGCGCCATCAACGCTTGAGCCGCGATCAGCGCATCGACCGCGCGGATCGAGCCTTCGCCGATGCCGTCCATCATCATCCCCGCATAGCGACGCGCGATGCCGTTCGAGCGATCGACCATCGCGTTGCGCACGCCGACCGGCAGGCCGCTCAGCGCGGTGGTGCGAAGCAACGGCCCGCGCTCGGCGAACTGCACGTCGAGCAGCGTCGCAACCGTGCTCGACAGCTTGTGCCAATAGGTGCCGCCTTCCGCCTCGCCACGGCTCTGCGCATCGGCGATCGTGTCGAAGCTACGGCGGTAGCACGCGATGACGAGGTCGTCCTTCGCATCGAGATGGTGGTAGAAACTGCCCTTGGTCACGTTCAGCTCGGACGCGATCTTCTGCACCGAGGCGCCGCGATAGCCGAGTTCGTTGATCAGGCGCGTCGCAGCGAGCAGGAACGCCTCGCGCCCCGGCTCCGCCTCGTCATGGCTGAGATCGAGCAGCTTCGGCGACCAGCGCGCGTCCTTGCCCGCGATGCCGTGCGCGAACACGTCCATCAGCCGTTCCTCGACACGCCCGTACTGATCTGGCTCGTACCGGGTCAGCCAGATCGGCAGCCAGAACGTGTTCTCGAGCAGCACGTGCGCACGCGCCCCATTAAGATCGGTCTGCGCGCGCGACGAAGTCGGCCCCCACAACAGCCGCGTGCGACGGAATACCTCGCGCCAGCCCGCCATCAGCCGGCCGCGCATCGGCTCCTCGGTCGCGCGCAGATCGGAGAGGACCGCGAACGCCTTCTCCTCGCCGCGCTGGATCCGCCCGAGCCGGTCCATGTTGAGCGCGAGATAGCGCCGAACGCGGTCCTCCGGCGTTGCTTCTTCGGCCGCGACGTCGAGCATCGCGATCAGCGATTCGAGCGTGTTCTCGAACGCCGCCGCCGCGAGGTCTTCCTTGCGCTTGAAATAATAGGTAACGCTGGTCGTGTTGAGCCCGACGCGCCGCGCCACGTCCGCGAACGTCATGCCCTTGGCACTCTGCTCGTTGATCGCTTCTGCCGCCGCGGCGAGGATCGCGTCACGCTTCGCACGGAAGCGCTTGGTCCCCTGTTCGCTATCGTCGCTGGCCTCTGCCGGAACCTTCATCGAAACACCCTATCAGCTTCGATTTGAAGATACAGTGCTTTTTAGGCGCTTTCAGGGCGGACTTGAAAACATGCTTTCCGGAGTGCGTCACACGCTTTACCGAATGTGCGGTATGGTCTACCCCGCCTCAAAAGCGACGACGAACGGAGAGCCCGCATGGATTTCACGCTGAGCGAACGAGAGACGCATTTCCGCGATCGGGTCCGGGATTTCATCGACCAGAATATTCGCCCGCGACAAGCCGATTACGACCAGCAGGCGCATGAAGGCGAGCGCTGGAAGGTCATCCCGGTGATCGAGGAGATGAAGGAGAAGGCCAAGGCTGCCGGGCTCTGGAATTTCTTCATGCCGCCGCATTCCGGCCAGACGCACGTCGACGATTCGTTCGAGTTCGAAGGTACGCAACTCACCAATCTCGAATATGCGTTATGCGCGGAAGAGATGGGCAAGGTCGGCTGGGCGAGCGAGTGCTTCAACTGTTCGGCGCCCGATACCGGCAACATGGAGGTGTTTCACCGCTATGGCACGCGCGAGCAGAAGGAGGGGTATCTCGGCCCGCTGATGCGCGGCGAGATCCGCTCGGCGTTCCTGATGACCGAGCCCGCGGTGGCCTCGTCGGACGCGACCAACATCGAGACGTCGATGGTGCGCGACGGCGATCACTACGTCATCAATGGCACCAAATGGTGGTCGAGCGGCGTGGGCGATCCGCGCTGCAAGATCGCGATCGTGATGGGCAAGACGTCGTTCGAGGGATCGCGGCACCAGCAGCAGAGCCAGATCCTCGTGCCGATGGATACGCCCGGCGTGACGATCAAGCGGATGCTCTCCGTCTATGGCTATGACCACGCGCCGCACGGGCATGGTGAGGTCGTGCTGGAGAACGTCCGCGTGCCGGTCGAGAACGTGCTGCTCGGCGAGGGGCGCGGGTTCGAGATCGCGCAGGGGCGGCTTGGGCCGGGCCGCATCCATCACTGCATGCGCACCATCGGCGTTGCCGAGACTGCGATCGAGGCGATGGCGCGGCGGCTGCTCGACCGGGTCGCGTTCGGCAAGCGGATCGCCGACTTCTCGGTCTGGGAAGAGCGGATCGCGACCGCCCGGATCGACATCGAGATGACTCGTTTGCTCTGCCTTAAGGCGGCGGACATGATGGACAAGGCGGGTAACAAATCCGCGCAGATCGAGATCTCGATGATCAAGGTCGCCGCGCCGAACATGGCGCTCAGGATCCTCGACGATGCGATCCAGGCGCATGGCGGCGGCGGCGTCTCCGGTGATTTCCGGTTGGCGCACGACTGGGCGGCGATGCGGACGCTGCGGTTCGCGGATGGCCCTGACGAGGTCCACAACCGATCGATCGCACGCAACGAGTTCGGGAAATACGGCGACTTCCGCAAGGGCGGCGTGTCCAGCGGGGATGTCGGGGTGCGCCGGTAAACCCCGGTAGCATCTCACTCCCGTTCGTCCCGAGTAGGCATCGAGCTTGTCGAGATGACGTATCGAAGGACCTCTAGCCGCGAGGCGGTCCTTCGATACGGGTTCTCGACTTCGCTCGACCCCTACTCGGGACGAACGGCGATATTTGTAACGGTGTTTTTCACGGCAGTGTTTCCGGAGCTAAGTGCATGAAAGCCGCAGTCCTTTTCGAAGCCAACACCCCGCTCAGCATCGAGGATGTCACCATCTCGAAGCCGACCGCGCACGAGGTGCTGATCCGCACGGTCGCGGTCGGCGTGTGCCGGTCCGACCTGCATTTCGTCGACGGCGCCTATCCGCATGCGATGCCGACGATTCCGGGCCACGAAGCCTGCGGCGTGGTCGAGGCGGTCGGCGATGAAGTGCGCGGCGTGAAGGTCGGCGACCATGTCGTGACCTGCCTCTCGGCCTTCTGCGGTCAGTGCGAATTCTGCGTTACCGGCCGGATGTCGCTGTGCATCGATGCCAGCGTACGTCGTCCCAAGGCCGCCGCGCCGCGGCTCATGCTCGGCGACCGACCGATCGCGCAGATGCTAAACCTCAGCGCCTATGCCGAGATGATGCTGGTCCACGAACACGCGTGCGTCGCGATCGACCGCGACATGCCGATGGACCGTGCGGCGCTGCTCGGCTGCGCGATTACCACCGGGGCAGGGGCGGTGTTCAACACCACGGATGTGACGCCGGGCGAGACGGTGTGCGTGGTCGGCTGTGGCGGCATCGGGTTGGCGGCAGTCAACGCGGCGAAGATCGCCGGTGCTGGGAAGATCATCGCGCTCGATCCGGTCCCCGAGAAGCGCGCGATGGCCGAGAAGCTCGGCGCCACGCACAGCATCGACGCGCTGTCCGACACCGCCGCGGACGAGGTCGTCGCGATCACCAAGGGCGGCGTGCATCACGCGATCGAGGCGGTCGGCCGCGCGCAATCGGCGGCGACCGCGGTCAAGGTCCTGCGTCGCGGGGGCACCGCGACGATCCTCGGGATGATGCCGCTTGGCGAGAAGGTCGGACTGTCGGCGATGGACCTGCTTTCGGGCAAACGGTTGCAGGGCGGGTTCATGGGCTCGAACCGGTTCCCGGTCGATATCCCGCGGCTGGTCGATTTCTACATGCGCGGGTTGCTCGATCTCGACACGATCATCGCCGACCGGATGCCGCTGGAGCGCATCAACGACGCGTTCGACGAACTCCGCCGCGGCGATACGACCCGTAGCGTGATCACCTTCTCGTGAGCGACTCATCCACCAGCATGGTCGGCACGATCGAAGTCGGCGACAAGGACCGTCTCAACCTCGACACGCTTGGCGCGTGGATGACTGCCAACGTCCCCGGCTATGCCGGTCCGCTGACCTACGCGAAGTTCGCTGGCGGCCAGTCGAACCCGACCTATCGGCTCGACACGCCGGAGCGCGCGTACGTGTTGCGCCGGAAACCGTTCGGCCCGATCCTGCCGAGCGCGCACGCCGTCGACCGCGAATACCGCGTGATTGCGGGCCTCCATCCGACCGGCTTCCCGGTGCCTCGGCCCTACGGCCTGTGCGAGGACGCGGCGATCATCGGTTCGGCGTTTTACGTCATGGAGATGGTCGAGGGCCGGACGATCTGGGACGGCGCGATGCCGGATGCGACGCCCGCCGAGCGTACTGCGCATTACGAGGCGATGGTCGACACGCTCGCCGCGCTCCACAACACCGATTACGCGGCGGCGGGGCTCGGCGAGTACGGCAAGCCCGGCAATTATTTCGAGCGCCAGGTAGGCCGCTGGACCAAGCAATATCGTGCCGCCGAGACCGAGCATATGGACTCGGTCGAGCGCCTGATCGAATGGCTGCCGCGGACGCTGCCCGAGCAGACGCGCACCTCGATCGTCCACGGCGACTACCGGATCGACAACATGATCTTCGCGCCGTCCGAGCCCAAGGTCATCGCGGTGCTCGACTGGGAATTGTCGACGCTCGGCGATCCGCTGGCGGACTTCTCGTATCTGCTGATGAGTTGGGTGACTGAACCCGAAGGACGCTCGGGCGTACTCGGTATGACCGGTCCCGACACCGGGATCCCCACGATCGAACAGGTCGTCGAACGCTATTGCGCCGCCACCGGCCGCGACGGCGTCCCAGATCTGAACTGGTATTTCGCCTACAACCTCTTCCGGCTGACCGGCATCGTCCAGGGCATCAAGAAGCGCATCATCGACGGCACCGCGTCGAGTGCGCAGGCGGAGAAGACCGTCGCGAAGATCCATGGGTTGACGGATGCGGCCTGGGGGTTTGCGGTGAAGGCTGGGGCCTGATTCATCCCCCCTCCCGCAAGCGGGAGGGGGCTAGAGTGGGCTCGCGCTCGCCATAACCGATACCGTGTGTGGCTGGCCGGGGGCCCACCCCCGACCCCCCCGCATGCGGGAGGGGAGAAGCAAGAATGTCGCAATTCGACCTGACCGGCATGGTCGCCATCGTCACCGGCTCCTCGCGTGGGATCGGCTTGGCTTCCGCACGCGAACTGGCTGAGCACGGCGCGAAGATCGTGATCTCCAGCCGCAAGCAGGACGCATGCGACACCGTCGCGGCGGAGCTCAACGCCCGATACGGTGACGGCACCGCGATCGCGGTCGCCGCCAACATCTCCGACAAGGCTGGCCTCCAGCACCTCGTCGACCAGACCCGCGCCAAGTTCGGCCGCATCGACATCCTCGTCTGCAATGCCGCCTCGAACCCCTATTACGGCCCCCCAGGCCGGCATCGCCGACGACCAGTTCCGGAAGATCCTCGACAACAACATCGTCTCCAACCACTGGCTGATCCAGATGGTCGCGCCCGAGATGCTGGAGCGCCGCAGCGGCAGCATCATCATCATATCCTCGATCGGCGGCCTGCGCGGCTCACCCGTGATTGGCGCCTATTGCATCAGCAAGGCCGCCGACATGCAGCTCGCGCGCAACCTCGCCGTCGAGTTCGGTCCGTCGAACGTCCGCGTGAACTGCATCGCCCCCGGCCTGATCAAGACCGACTTCGCCCGCGCCTTGTGGGAAGATCCGCAGCGGATCGAGGCCGCGAACACCAGTGTGCCGCTCCGCCGGATCGGTGAGCCGGAAGAGATCGCCGGCGCGGTCGTCTTCCTGGCGTCGTCGGCGAGCAATTTCATAACCGGCCAGACCATGGTCATCGACGGCGGCGTCACGATCTAACCGAAGGACCATGCGATGCGCTTTACCGACAAATCGATCATCGTCACCGGCGCAGGCTCCGGCATCGGCCGTGCCGCCGCGCTCCTGTTCGCGAGCGAAGGGGGCAAGGTCATCGTCGCCGACAAGACCGAGGGCGCGGACGAAACCGCACACCTGATCACGCAGGCCGGCGGCACGGCAAAGGCGATCCGCATCGACGCCGGGCTCGAAGAGGACGTGATCCGCACGATCGCGCTCGCCTGCGACAGCTTCGGCGGGCTCGACGTGATGTTCGCCAATGCGGGGATCTCGGGCGGCATGGCGAACCTGTTCGACACCGACGTCGCGCTCATCACCGAGGTGTTGCGCGTCAACCTGATCGGTCCGTTCCTCGCGATCAAGCACGCTGCGCCGCGGATCGCCGAGCGAGGGAAGGGCGCGATCGTCCTCACGGCCAGCGTCGCCGGCATCCGTTCCGGCGCCGGCTCGCCCGCATATTCGGCGTCGAAAGCCGGCGTCATCAACCTCGCTGCCGTCTCTGCGCAACAACTCACCGGCTCGAACGTCCGCGTTAACGCGATCTGCCCTGGCCTCACCGAGACCGGCATGACGAAGCCCGTGTTCGACTACGCACGCGAGGCGAACAAGATGGAGCGCGTCGGCCGCCTCAACCCGCTCCACCGCGGCGCGCAGCCCGAGGAGCTCGCCAAGGTCGCGCTGTTCCTGGCCTCGGACGACGCCAGCTACGTCAACGGCCAGGCGATCGCGGTCGACGGGGGGCCTCTCGTCCAGCCATCCCGTGACCCGGCAGGAATACGGCAAGACCGCCGCCTGACCGATGATGCTGTCGGGTCGCGGCGTTTCAGCCGCTGGATACGCTTGCGCAACGACTTTTGCGGGACCATTTGCGACGTGCGGACGTTGAGCGTCCGACCCCATAAAGGAGAACCCCCCATGGCTTTCGAACTCCCACCGCTGCCGTATGCCTATGACGCGCTCGAGCCGGTGATCGACCAGGAAACGATGAAGTTTCACCACGACAAGCACCACGCGGCGTACACCGCGAAGCTGAACGAAGGCGTCGAGAAGGACTCCGCGCTGGCGGGCAAGTCGATCGAGGACATCCTCGGCATGATCTCGTCGCAGCCGCCGCTGGTCCGCAACAATGGCGGCGGTTTCTGGAACCACGACTTCTTCTGGAAGACGATGGCGGCCAAGAACGGCCAGGCACCGTCGGGCAAGCTCGCCGAGGCGATCGATCGCGACTTCGGTAGCCTCGACAAGCTGAAGGAAGAGTTCAACACCAGGGGTGCGGGGCAGTTCGGCTCGGGCTGGGCTTGGCTGATCGCGGATGCGAGCGGCAAGCTGAAGGTGACGAGCACGCCGAACCAGGACAACCCGTTGATGGACGACGCCAAGGAGCCCGGCACGCCGTTGCTCGGTAACGACGTGTGGGAGCACGCGTATTACCTGACGTACAAGAACGACCGTCCGGGCTATCTGAAGGCGTGGTGGGACATCGTGAACTGGGACGTCGTGGCTGAGCGCTACGCGAAGGTTGCGGGCTGACCTGAATTCCCCTCCCGCTCGCGGGAGGGGGCTAGGGGAGGGCGCGACGTACGTACCGGCGTCCGGTATGATCGGTCAGGCCCTCCCCCGACCCCTCCCGTGAACGGGAGGGGGAGTAGATTACCCTTCGGGCGGCAGGTCGGTCACGGCTTTGTCGCCCGTTTGCAATCCGTGCTTCAGCAGCATCGGGATGTTGGCGAACGCGAAGAGCAGCGTCAGCGGGATCGCGCCCCACAGCTTGAAGCCGACCCAGAAGTCCCAGGTCGTGTTGCGCCATACGGCCTCGTTCAGCACCGCCATGAACACGAAGAACACCGCCCAGTTGCGCGTCAGCTTGCGCCAGCCTTCCGCGGACAGGCCGGGGTAAGCGGTGGCGAGCAGCGACTGGAGCAGTGGTCGCCCGGTGACGAGCCCGAACGTCAGGATCGCAGCGAACATCGCGTAGATGATCGTCGGCTTCATCTGGATGAAGCGCTGATCGTGGAAATAGATCGTCAGCCCGCCGAACACGACGATCAGCGCGCCCGACAGCCACAGCATCGGCGAGATATGGCCGGTCTTGAGCTTCGACACGATCATCGCGGCGATCGTGGCGATGATGAACGCGGTGGTCGCAGCGACGACGCGGACGATCGGCAGGCCGGGCGTGAGGAAGTTCACCGCGAAGAAGATCGCGAGCGGGCCGTAGTCGACCGCCATGCGGACGCCGGGGGATAGGGGGCTTGGTTGGGGTCACTGGGTTTTCGCTTCCTGGGGGCGGGTGCGTGCGGGCATGTACCTCGATACAGGCCCTCGACAAGCTCGATCCTTACTCGGCACGAACGGGGTGGGTTCGGGAGGGCATCTATCAGCCCACGCCGTTCGTCCCGAGTAGCCGTCGAGATGTCGTATCGAAGGACATTCCAAGTGTTACTTCCGAACGCTCTCCACCCCGGCGATAATGCGGCTCACCTCGTTCGCATCGAACGGGCGCAGATCCGTCATCCCCTCGCCTATCCCGATCGCATGGATCGGCAGGCCGTATTTCTCGGCCGCCGCGACGAGAACGCCGCCGCGCGCGGTGCCGTCGAGCTTGGTCATCACGAGGCCTGTCACCCCCCGCGACCTCCTTGAAGACCTCGATCTGCTGGAGTGCGTTCTGGCCGGTCGTCGCGTCGAGCACTAGGACAATATCGTGCGGGCTCTCCGGGTTGATGCGTCCCAGCACGCGGCGGATTTTCGCCAGTTCGTCCATCAGTTCGCGCTTGTTTTGCAAGCGGCCCGCGGTGTCGACGATCAGCACGTCGATGCCGGTCTCGGTCGCCTTCTTGACCGCGTCCCATACTACGCCTGCCGCGTCGCCGCCCTCGGGGCCGGTCACGATCGGCACGCCGACACGTTCTGCCCAAGTGCGGAGCTGGCCGATCGCGGCGGCGCGGAAGGTGTCGCCGGCGGCCAGCATCACGCCGTAATCCTGCTCCATCAGCAGATGCGCAAGCTTGGCGATGGTCGTCGTCTTGCCCGAGCCGTTGACGCCGATGACGAGGATCACCTGCGGGCGGGGGAAGGCGTCGATCTCGATCGGTTTGGCGACCGTGGCGAGGACCTTCTCGACCTCCTCGGCGACGATCACGCGGATGCCGAGCTCCTCCATGTTGCGCTCGAAGCTGCCTTCGGACAGGCGGCGGCGGATGCGGCCGGCGGTCTCGGGGCCGAGATCGGAGGCGATCAGCGCTTCCTCGATGTCGTCGAGCGTCGAATCGTCGAGCCGCGCGCCGCCGAGGCCGGCGAGGTTGCCGACGAGCCGGTCGGAGGTGCGCTTGAAGCCGCCGATCAGCTTGTCGTGCCAGGTGGGGGTGGTGCTCATGATGGTTCTCGTGTTGCGCTGAGGCGGTCGGACGTGGCGCCGGTGATCGCGATGCGGACGATGTCGCCGGGTATGGCGGGTTCGTCCAGAAGGACTTCTGCAAAATTGCCGATATGGCCGCGGTCGCCGGGGCGTTCGACGAGCAGATCCTGCGACGTGCCGACCAGCGTTTGCAGCCAGTTCGCGCGCGATGTTTCGCCGGCCTGGCGGAGGAGGGCGGCGCGGTGGCGGCGGATTTCGGGTTCGACCTGCGGCATGCGCGCGGCGGGGGTGCCGACGCGCGGCGAATAGGGGAAGATGTGCGGGTGGACGATGTGGCAGTCGTCGATCAGCGCGCGCGTGTTGGCGAACATCGCCGCGTCTTCGGTCGGGAAGCCGGCGATCAGGTCCGCGCCGATCGCGATGTCGGGGCGGGCGGTCTTGAGGCGGTCGACGAGGGCGACGCTTTCGGCGCGCGAATGGCGGCGTTTCATGCGCTTGAGGATCATGTCGTCGCCGGCCTGCAACGACAGGTGGATGTGCGGCATGATCCGCGCTTCGGTCGTCAGCAGCGCGAAGAGCCGGTCGTCGATCTCGATGCCGTCCAGCGAGGAGAGACGCAGGCGTTCGAGGTTGGGGACGTAGTGCAGAATGCGCTCGACGAGGTGACCCAGCGTCGGCGCGCCGGGGAGGTCGGGGCCGTAGCTGGTTAGGTCTACGCCGGTGAGGACGATCTCGCGGTGGCCTGCATCGACGAGGCCGGCGATCCGGTCGACGACTGCGCCCGCCGGGACCGAGCGGCTCGGGCCGCGGCCGAACGGTATCGCGCAGAAGGTGCAGCGGTGGTCGCAGCCGTTCTGGACCTCGACGAACGCGCGGGCATGCGCGGAGAAGCTGGCGGCGAGATGGGGCGCGGTCTCGCAGACCTGCATGATGTCGGAGACGACGACCGGAGTTTCGGTCTGCCAAGCTTGCGGCATCAGCTTGTCCGCATTGCCAACGACGCGGTCGACTTCGGGCATCGCGGCGAAGCTGGCGGGATCGATCTGCGCGGCGCATCCGGTGACGACGATCTGGGCCTCGGGGCGGTCGCGCTTGGCGCGGCGGATCGCGACCCGCGTCGCCTTCACCGCGGCGTTGGTGACCGCGCAGCTGTTGACCACGACCATGTCCCGCCCGGCGACGAGCGCGCGGATGGTCTCGCTTTCGGCGATGTTGAGGCGGCAGCCGAGGCTGATGACCTCTGGCTGCGGGGCAGATGGCATGCGGCGCGATTTAGGAGGGGCGGGGGGAAGTCCACGGTTGGTGTTGCGGGGGGCGTGCTCGACGAACTGTTCTCCTGCGAACGCAGGAGCCCAGGGTATCAGCCGGAGCGCTGCTTGGCCCTGGACTCCCGCATTCGCGGGAGAACGGATTGGGGAGCCGCTCTCCATCTAATACCACCCCGGCGGAGGCCGAGGTCCAATTGGGGCGCGTCGCTAACGGCGGACGGCGCGCCGTTACTTGGACCTTTCCAACTGGGCCCCGGCCTTCGCCGGGGTGGTGTTTGTTTGAATGAGGTGGGGCTGGCAACTAAGACCGGCGCTCGCTGCTAGCCCGCCAACCGTGGTGCGATGCCGCGAGGCGGTGGCACGCTCCGGTCGGGGCGCTGGGCCAGCAAGCGTTTCTCCGCCAGCAACCGCCGGACCTGCGCCGCACCGAGCGGGCGCCCGTACAAATATCCCTGGCCCTTCGCACAACCCATGCCGCGCAACCGTTCCTCGATCGCGGCGTCCTCGATCCCCCTCGGCGGTCGTCGGCAGGTTGAGGCTGTCTCCCAGCCGCACGATCGTGTTCACGATCGCCATGCTCTCCGGATTATCCAAGATCGACGAGACGAAGCTCTTGTCGATCTTGATCCGGTCGAACGGCAGCGCGCGAAGATGCGCCAGGCTCGAATACCCGGTACCGAAATCGTCGAGCGCGAGGCGGATGCCCTGGTTTTTCAGGCTCCCCACGATCGACTGCGCGAGGGGAAGGTTGTCGAACAATGCGCTCTCGGTGATCTCGATCTCGAGCCGGCTGGCAGGAAAGCCCGTCTCGACCAACGTCTTGATGATCTTCTGTGCTAGCCACGCGTCGCGCAACTGCAGCGGCGAAACGTTGACCGACAAGGTGAGCCCGGCGTCCCAATCCCGCGCGGCGGCAAACGCTTGGCGCATGATCGACAGCGACAGGTCGCCAATCAGCCCGGTTTCCTCTGCGATCGGGATGAACACGTCGGGCGCGATCATGCCGCGCGTCGGATGTTCCCAGCGCGCCAGCACCTCGAAGCCGGTGATGAGGCCGGTGGTCAGGTCGACCTGTTGCTCGAAATACGGAACGACCTCCTGCGCCGGGATCGCGCTGCGGAGACCCGCTTCGAGTTCGCCCCGCAGTTGCAGCGATCGCTCCATCGACGTGTCGAACCACGCATGACGACTGCGCCCGGCGGTCTTGGCCGCGTGGAGCGCGATGTCGGCGTTGCGCAACAAGGCATCGACCGACGCGCAGTCCCGATCGGACCGGGCGATGCCGATCGAGACGCTGCTGTGGATATCGACGCCATTGGCGCGGAACGGCAAGGCGAGGCCTGCGACCATGCGCTCGGCGATCCGGTCGGCGACGTTCTCGTGCGCGGAGTCGAAGACGAAGGTACAGGCGAACTCATCCGCGCCCAGTCTAGCGAGCAGGCTGGTGCTGGGCGCGATCGCCGCGATCGTCTCCGCGACATGAGCGAGCAACAGGTCGCCGACCGCATAGCCGTGCAGGTCGTTGACGCTCTTGAAGTGATCGATGTCGATCGTCAGCATGGCCATCGCCTTGCCACGGCGGCGGGTACTGGTGAACAGTGCCGCGCCGTCTTCAGACAAGCTGCGGCGATTGAGGAAGCCGGTGAGCGGATCGCGCTGCGCCAGCGCGTGGGCGTGGCGGCCGGCGTCGGACAGGGTGCTCAGCTCTTCCGATAGGGCCCGGTACCGGAACCAGCCGAACAGGATCAGGGCCGCATTCAACAACAGCGCCGCGACCAGACCGTGATCGATCACCGCATCGCTGCCGTGCCAATGTGCCAGTGCCTTGACGACGGCGGTGCCGGCGGTGCCGACGAATAGAAGCAGTGCGGCGCCGGTAACGGCGCCGGTCATAAATTCCCGACTGATGTTGCGGAGCGAAAATGTCGCCGCCGACTTTACGGTCATGGGGTTGGCCTGTTCGGTCTCTTGCTTGGGTGGCGGTGTGGCATGCGACACGTGTAGGATATGTTAAGAAGCCGTATAGGCGGGACGGGGCGAGGCGCGGGCGCGATTGGTTGCGCTGCTATTGGGTGCTGTATGCGCCAAAGAAGCAGAGTGTTCTCCCGCGAAGGCGGGAGCCCAGACTGGACTCCCGCCTTCGCGGGAGAACAATTGGGCAGCATATCATTGCGCGCTCGGTGACCCATCTTGCATCCCGATCCGCATTCCAGTAGGTGACCGCCCACGTTCCGTTACGGGGCGCATTGGACGAGCATCCCAAGGATGCACGCTGGCCGGCGAGGTTTCGCCCGCCGGCGCTTTTGCGTTTGGTGACGGTGATTGGGAGTATTTCGATGTTCGAAAGCCTGAGCGATCGACTTGGTGGCGTCTTCGACCGCCTTCGCGGCCGGGGTGCGCTGACCGAAGCGGACGTGCGCGCGGCAATGCGCGAAGTGCGCGTTGCGCTGCTCGAAGCCGACGTTGCGCTGCCCGTCGCGCGCGAGTTCGTCGAGAAGGCGACCGAGAAGGCGATCGGCCAGAACGTCCTGCGCTCCGTCACGCCGGGGCAGCAGGTCGTCAAGATCGTCAGCGATGCGCTGATCGAGATGCTCGGCTCGGATGCCGTGGAGTTGGAGCTGGGCGTCACCCCGCCGGCCGTCATCATGATGGTCGGCCTCCAGGGCTCGGGCAAGACGACCACGACCGCCAAGATCGCCAAGCGGCTTGCGGCGGGGGCAGGCCAATTTCGGCCAGGCCGGTCGCGAGCGCAAGAAGGTGCTGATGGCGTCGCTCGACGTCAATCGCCCGAACGCGCAGGAGCAGCTGGCGACGCTCGGCACGCAGATCGACGTCGCGACGCTGCCGATCGTGCAGGGTCAGCAGCCAGTCGATATTGCCCGGCGCGCGATGCAGGCGGCCAAGCTCCAGGGCTATGACGTCTTGATGCTCGATACCGCGGGCCGACTCCATGTCGACCAGGCGTTGATGGATGAGATGAAGGCGGTTGCCGACGTCGCGAACCCGGCCGAGATCCTGCTCGTCGTCGACTCGCTGACCGGCCAGGACGCGGTCAACGTCGCGCAGAACTTCAGCGACCAGGTGCCGCTGACGGGTATCGTGTTGACCCGCATGGACGGCGATGCCCGCGGCGGCGCGGCGCTGTCGATGCGCGCGGTCACCGGCAAGCCGATCAAGTTCGCGGGCACCGGCGAGAAGCTCGATGCGCTCGAGGCGTTCCATCCGGAGCGTGTCGCCGGTCGTATCCTTGGCATGGGCGATGTCGTCAGCCTGGTCGAGCGTGCCGCGGAGTCGATCCAGGCGGAAGACGCCGAGCGGATGGCCGCCAAGATGGCCAAGGGTCAGTTCGACATGAACGACCTGCGTGCCCAGCTGGCGCAGATGCAGCGGATGGGCGGGCTCGGCGCGCTGGCGGGGATGATCCCCCGGCATGAAGAAGGCGCAGGGCGCGGTCGCGTCGGTCGGTGGCGAAAAGGTGCTGGTGCACATGGACGCGATGATCGGATCGATGACGATCAAGGAGCGCAACAAGCCCGAACTGATCAACGCCAAGCGCAAGATCCGCATCGCCAAGGGCTCCGGGACGACCGTCCAGGAGGTCAACAAGCTGCTGAAAATGCACCTCGAAATGTCGACCGCCATGAAGAAGATCAAGAAGATGGGCGGCATGAAGGGCATGATGGCGATGCTCGGCAAGGGCGGCCTTGGCGGCGGTCTCGGCGGGATTGGTAACGCGATCGGCGGGCCGCAGATGGGCGACATCCTCAACAAGGCTGGTGCCGGTGGCCTGCCTGGCGGCGGCGGTGGTCTGCCGGGGCTTGGTGGCCCCAAGATGCCGCAGATGCCTGCCGGTTTCGACGATTTTCTGAAGAAGAAATAATCTCCTTATCCAACCACGACACCTCGGCGTTTGCTCGGGGATCTATCTAGAAAACGAAGGAAAATATTATGGCAATCAACATTCGCCTCGCGCGCGGTGGCTCCAAGAAGCGTCCTTACTACAAGATCGTCGTTGCCGATGCGCGTTCGCCGCGTGACGGCCGCTTCATCGAGAAGATCGGCAACTACAACCCGCTTCTCGCCAAGGACAACGAGCAGCGCGTTCAGCTTGACGCCGACCGCGCGAAGCATTGGCTGAGCGTCGGCGCGCAGCCGACCGACCGCGTCGCGCGCTTCCTCGACCAGGCTGGCGTGCTCGAGCGTTCGGCGCGCAACAACCCGAACAAGGGCAAGCCCGGCGAGAAGGCCACCGAGCGCGCTGAAGAGCGTGCGACCAAGGCGGCTGAAGCTGCCGAGGCTGAAGCTGCTGCGAAGGCTGCACCTGCTGCCGAGGCAGAGGCTCCTGCCGCTGCCGAGACCGAAGAAGCCGCTTCGTAAGACGGCGCTTATGAGGACAAGGGTAGGGCGTGATCGTCCCACCCTTGTCCGTCATGCCGGGCTTGTTCCGGCATCCACCCGTCCGCGGACTTGAGAGAATCGGGTGCGCGGAACGGTGGATCCCGGGTGACGACGGGCGGGAGGCAACCCCCGGCCCAACTACTGGTCGCAAACCGCACCCGAACCGGACTTCATGCGTTCTCTCAATCGGTAACCCCGAACAGGAGCGCATGATGGCCCCCGTAAACGACCCCCCGCACAGCCCCCGCACCCGAGGACATCGAAGATGCCACCAACCAAGGCGTCTCCGCCGACGACCCCGCCGAAGGCTCCGACGACACCCCCGGTCGCGATGAAGGCTCCGCGCAAGGCTGACGTGACGCTCGCCGTCGTCATCGGTGCGCACGGCATCGGTGGCGAAGTGCGGCTGAAGGTCTTTGCCGAGAATTTCGGCAGCTATAAGAGCTTCAACAACGGCGCGCTGTCGCTGAAGTCCGCGCGCAACGGCAACAACGACATGATCGCGCGCTTCGCTGAGGTCGCCGATCGCAACGCTGCCGAGGCGATGCGCGGTACCGAGCTGACTGTGCCGCGGTCTTCGCTGCCGCCGTTGGAAGATGGTGAGTATTATCACACGGATGTGATCGGGCTCGATGTCGTCTCGACCGATGGCGAGGCGATCGGACGGGTCGTTGCGATCGATAATTTCGGTGCGGGTGACGTGATCGAGATCGAGCGGCCGTCCGTAGATGACAAGCCCGGCAAGCGGTTCATGATCCCGATGCGCCCTGAAGCTGTTCCCGAATGGGATGCCGACCGGCTCATTGTCGAGGCCTCGTTCGCGGCTGAATAAGCCTTGTTCTCCCAAGTTGAGTAGCGATTACCGCCGAAGTGGTCGCTGTTCGGCGAGCATGTTGCGGATCGTTGTCGCGGCGACGCCGGCTTCTCCCATCGCGTGGCTGATCTGGTCGAGGCCCTTCACGACGTCGCCGGCTGCGAACAGGCCGGGGATTGAGGTTCGTTGGTGCGAGTCGACCTCCAGGCAGCCGTCATCGGATGCGCGCGCGCCTGCCGCGACGGCTAGTTCCGAACGGATTATCGATCCGAGCGCTGGATAGATGCTGTCGAACGATAACCGTCCCTCGACCGTGTCGAGTGCGAGCTTGTCTGCCTCGATTGCGTAGTTGCCGCAGGGGCCTCCGACGCGGACGATCCCGGCTTCGTCTAGCGCCGCTTCGCATGCCGGATCGAGATCGTGGCCGCCCTCTGGGGCGATCAGCGTCACGTCCTTTGTGTAGCCGCGCAGGAACAGCGCTTCGCGCATGCCGTGGTCGCCGGTGCCGATGATGCCGACGCGCTTGTCGGTGACTTCGTAGCCGTCGCAGATCGGGCAGTAGCGGAGCAACCCGGCCTCCAGCGCTTCGTCGTGGATGGCGTCGGGCATGTCGGAGCGGTTGTTCACGACTCCGGTGGCGAGCAGTACGCTCCGGGCTCGCGCGCGGCGATCGCCCAGCCGCACGGTGAAGCCGTCGTCGTCGACTTCGATCGCATCTACCCGCACGCCCTCGCGGACTGCACCATAGGTTTCTGCCTGCGCCAGCATCCGGGCTAGCAGGTCCGTGCCGCGGATGCCTTCGGGATAGCCGGCATGGTTGTGGGTGCACGGGATCAGCGCGGCGCGGCTGCTGCCGCAATCGAACAGGCGGATCGAGAGGTGGAACCGCGCGAGATAGATCGCCGCGGTGAGGCCTGCCGGGCCGGCGCCGATAATGATGCAATCGTCCATCCGCCGCGAGCGTTTCGCCAGCGTAATTGTTCCGTCGCTCCGATCCGTATAGGTGCTGGGCGCATTCGGCGCCACGTGCTGGCGCAAACGCATAGAGAATTGGACGCTGTGACTTTCGCTGCCACGATATTGACGCTGTATCCGGAGATGTTTCCGGGGCCGCTGGGGACGTCGCTTGCCGGGCGCGCATTGGGCGAGGGGCGGTGGTCTTGTTCGCCGGTGCAGATCCGGGACTTTGCGACGGACAAGCACAAGTCGGTGGACCACACGCCGGCGGGGGGCGGGGCCGGGATGGTGCTCCGGGCCGACGTCGTGGCCTCGGCAATCGACAGCGTTGCGGATGGCCGCCCGGTGCTGGCGATGACGCCTCGGGGGAAGCCGCTTACCCAGGAGCGGGTTCGCGAGCTCGCGCGGGGCCCCGGCGTCACGGTTCTCTGCGGCCGGTTCGAGGGGTTCGACGAACGGCTGTTCGAGGCGCGGGAGATCGAGGAGGTCTCGATCGGTGACTACATCCTGTCGGGGGCGAGATGGGGGCGCTGGTGCTGCTCGATGCTTGCATTCGGCTGCTGCCCGGCGTAATGGGCGCGGCTTCTAGTGGGGATGACGAGAGCTTCGAAACGGGGCTGCTCGAATATCCGCACTATACCCGACCTCAGATATGGGAAGGGCGCACGATCCCGCAGGTGCTGCGATCGGGGGATCATGCGAAGATCGCTGCATGGCGCAAACGCCGCGCGGAGATCGATACACGGTCACGGCGACCGGACCTTTGGGAGCGCCATGAGGGCGTTCGGGTCCAGTCGCCCTCTGGCGCGCAGCGACACGAGGACGAGACATGAACCTGTTGCAGACGATCGAAGCCGAGAACATCGCGAAGTTCCTGGCCAACAAGACGATCCCCGATTTCCGCCCCGGCGATACGCTGAAGGTCGGCGTGAAGGTCGTCGAAGGCGAGCGCACGCGTATTCAGAACTACGAGGGCGTGTGCATCGCGCGCTCAAACAAGGGCATGGGCTCGAACTTCACCGTGCGGAAGATGAGCTTCGGCGAGGGCGTCGAGCGCGTCTTCCCGCTCTACTCGCCGAACGTCGATTCGATCGAAGTCGTCCGCAAGGGCGCCGTGCGTCGCGCCAAGCTGTATTACCTGCGTGGCCGCACCGGCAAGGCAGCGCGTATCGCCGAGCGTCGCGACATGCGCCCTGCAAAGGGCACCGCAGCCGCCGAGTAATCGGAGACTGTTCGAGTTGGAGAAGGGCGCGGGGGCGATGGTCCCCGCGCCCTTTTTCGTTGTGCGCGTTAAATCAGTGTCTTGCGCCGATGCTGCAGTGCGGAAGTGCACGAAGTTCACAGTCTCACAGCGTTCTGCACATCGCCCGATATGGGGTTCGATAGGGGCGTTTCGGGCGAGGGTGATGCATGCGGGGTAGGGGCGGGGTTGGGCATCCGCTGAAGGTGCGCTCCGAGGCGTGTGTAGGACAGCGGATTAGCGTGTCGGCCGGCGGCGGCTGCGGTGTCTGCGCGATTTCTCCGTCCTTCAGAGCATGGGGGCGGTTGTTCGGTCGGACAGGGACGCGCTTCCTCCGCAGGCGCGACTTGCGCTTCCTTGTTCTCCCGCGAAGGCGGGAGCCCAGTCTGGATCCCCGCCTTCGCGGGGAAACACGTCTTGGTGGCGGATTGGGATGGTCTCTGTATGGACCGCACGAGGCCTTGCCACATGGAGCGCGCTCGCGTGGACATGCCCCACCCCGCCCCCTCCCCTGAAGCGGAGGGAGTTTTCGTCGCGCGCTGCCATAGGCATCATCGCCTTCGTCGCCATCACACAAATCCCGCGCGTCACGCAACGCATCGTCATCCCCGCGCAGGCGGGGATCCATATCCTTCGGGGCCGGTGATCACCGTGCGAGGCCAGCCAGTATGGGTTCCCGCCTCCGCGGGAATGACGAGGGTGGGGCGGGTGTGGCTTAACCCCCGCCACCCCGTCATCCTGACGAAAGTCAGGACCCAGGATCAACGCACGCAGCGCTGCTTGGCTCTGGGTCCTGACTTTCGTCAGGATGACGGTGTGGGTGGGGGAGGCGTTCCGCTCGTAATCACGAACGCTGCCGTCTGAGGGGTTGCCCATAGGCGCCCGTGCCTCCGGTGGCCAGCACGCACCCGCCAGCCCGCCTCAAGCGCCCGTCAGGCGTCGCGCCACGTGCCGGGCTCCAGACCCGCCACGGTCCAGTCGCCTATGCTCCACCGGACCAGCCGCAGCGTGGGGTGGTCGATCGCGGCGGTCATGCGGCGGACTTGGCGGTTGCGGCCTTCGCGGATCGTGATCTTCAGCCAGCAATCGGGGATGCTCGCGCGAACCCGGATCGGCGGCACGCGCGGCCAGAGGTCGGGCGCGGCGATCCGCTCGACGTCGGCGCGGGCAGGGCCGTCCTTCAGCACGACGCCGCCTCGCAACCGATCGAGCGCGTCCTCGCTGGCATCGCCCTCGACCTGCACGAGATAGGTCTTGGTCAGCTTGAACCGCGGGTTCGCGATCCGCGCCTGGAGGTGGCCGTCGTCGGTCAGCAGCAACAGCCCTTCGCTATCGCGGTCGAGCCGCCCCGCCGGATAGACGCCCGGAACATCGACGAACTGCGACAGCGTCGCGCGCGGGGTCGGACTGTTCACGTCGGTGAACTGGCTGAGCACGTCGTACGGTTTGTTGAACAGGATCACCCGGGGCATGGTTGGGGTTTAAGAGGATGTGATGACGGGTCAAGTGGACTAGATCGGCGCCGTGTGATCGCATCCACAAGCATTCGATTGGGTTCTCTAGTGGGAGGGAGGCCAATGCATGAAAAACTGTTACCCAGAAAGGGTTTTCATCAAAATCAAAAAGCCTTATGCATCATGATATTTAAAACTATACCGATTTTAGTATTATTTTGTTTATAGTTGTTTCACCGTACGCGCGGAAGCCATCCGCGTTCTCTGGTGATGCCGCTAGAAGTGGGTCGGTAAAACTCAGTCTGCTAGATAAGGGGAATGTGCGAATTTTCTTAATCAGCGAAGGGTCAGCTGCAACGGCCAATCCTAGCTCACGATGTGCATCTTCTAAGCGTTGTTTTGAAGCTGTTTCTGCTAAATCGGTTACAGTACCCACCAAAATTGAGAAGTCTTTCGCAAATTGTCCACGATTGCGTGAACGACTGGCGCGATAGGCTACGCCGATCTTGGTGCCGTGATTAAATAAGGCAATGGCTTCCTCAATCATTGGCGTGCCATCAATAGGCCGACCACTACCAAAATGGGCTAGCTCTTTATTTCTGATCCACATTACCGATGAGTGGAGTACGCGCTGGTCTGCATCCAATTTTCCAGTGCCAAACCATGGTTGCCGACCAACTGGTTTTGTCTCCGTCGCTCTGGCGTACAGGATGATTGCAGTGTCAAAGAGGCTGCCTGCCAAAGTTCCCGCTTCATCTGTCGAGAACGGTTGCTTCCAGTCGTCGGTACTCGTTACTCGTTTCAGTAAGACCAGAGCATCTCGCGCCTGTTTGAGATCCTGGAATGCAGAGTTTGTCGAAAATGCGCGATCAATCGTAGCAACAAGTGGTTTGTGGCGACCAATTCGACGAAGGTCGGATGCCAATGCGGAAAGATCGTAAGAGGATCCAATCGGCAAGATATTTTCTTGCTGCATAATCTGATCCCTCTAGACTACAAGGTAGCGTGTTGCACTACTAGCACAATTGTTATTCATAGCTCTGAAACGAAAACGGGATCGCCGTGCATGCACTGCGATCCCGTCATCTTAATCCTTAAGTCCGCAACCCTTACTGGTCGAGGAAGCTCCGCATCTTCCTAGAACGCGATGGATGCTTCAGCTTCCGCAGCGCCTTCGCCTCGATCTGGCGAATGCGCTCGCGGGTCACCGAGAACTGCTGGCCGACTTCCTCGAGCGTGTGGTCGGTGTTCATGCCGATGCCGAAGCGCATGCGTAGCACGCGCTCTTCGCGCGGGGTGAGCGACGCCAGCACGCGCGTGACCGTCTCCTTCAAGTTCGCCTGGATCGCGGCATCCACCGGGATGATCGCGTTCTTGTCCTCGATGAAGTCGCCGAGATGCGAATCCTCCTCGTCGCCGATCGGCGTTTCGAGGCTGATCGGCTCCTTGGCGATCTTCATCACCTTGCGCACCTTCTCCAGCGGCATGGAGAGGCGCTCGGCCATCTCCTCCGGAGTCGGTTCGCGGCCCTGCTCGTGGAGGAACTGGCGGCTGGTGCGGACCAGCTTGTTGATCGTCTCGATCATGTGGACCGGGATGCGGATGGTCCGCGCCTGGTCCGCGATCGAGCGGGTGATCGCCTGGCGGATCCACCAGGTCGCATAGGTGCTGAACTTGTAGCCGCGGCGATACTCGAACTTGTCGACCGCCTTCATCAGGCCGATATTGCCCTCCCTGGATGAGATCCAGGAACTGCAAGCCGCGGTTCGTGTATTTCTTGGCGATCGAGATCACCAGCCGCAGGTTCGCCTCGACACATCTCCTTCTTGGCGATGCGCGCCTCGCGCTCGCCCTTCTGGACCATGTTGACGATCCGGCGGAACTCGGTGAGCGCCATGCCGGTCTGCTGCGTGATGTCGGCGATCTCGGCGCGGATGCGCTCGACCGCTTCGCCCTCGTTGAGGACGAACGCGGTCCACTTCTTGTCGACCTTGTTGACCGTCGTCAGCCAGTTCTCGTCGATCTCGTGACCGATATAGCGATCGAGGAAGTCCTTGCGCGGCACCTTGTGGCGCTCGGCGAGGCGCAGCATCTGGCCGCCCAGCGCGGTCAGGCGACGGTTATAGGCATAGAGCTGATCGACCAGATATTCGATCTTGGCGTTGTGGAACTGGACGCTCTCGACTTCCGCCGTGAGTTCCTCGCGCAGCTTCTGATACTTGCGCTCGTCGGCAGCCGAGAAATCGCCGCCGATGCCCATCGCGTCGACGCGAGACTGCTGGATCTTGCTGAACTTCTTGTAGAGCGCGGTGATGCTGGCGAACCGCTCGAGCGCGATCGGCTTGAGCTGCTCTTCCATCTGCGCGAGGCTGAGGGTGTTGTCCTCCCTCCTCGTCGTCCGATGCGCGGGGAGCGCGGCGCTCGCCGTCCTCGTCCTCGTCGGCGGACGGCTCTTCGGGCTCGGCTTCTTCCTTGAACGAGGGACCGGCGTTCTTCTCGCTGATCTCGCCGTCGTCGGCTTCGCCGTCCTCGGCCATCGCTTCGGGGGCAGGGTCCTTCGACAGCATCGCGTCGAGATCCATGATCTCGCGCAACTGCATCGTGCCCTCGTTCAGCGCGGTCGACCAGTCGATGATCGCGTTGAAGGTGATCGGCGATTCGCACAGGCCGAGGATCATCGTGTCGCGACCCGCCTCGATCCGCTTGGCGATCGCGATCTCGCCCTCGCGGCTGAGCAGCTCGACCGCGCCCATCTCGCGCAGGTACATGCGGACCGGATCGTCGGTGCGATCGATGGTCTCTTTCTTCTTCTCGATCGCGGGGCCTGTGTCGGCATCCGCGTCGGCGGCCTCCGGCTCGTCCTCGTCGTCCTTGGCGGGCTCGGTCTCGCCGTCCTCGCCGGCTTCGTCGTTCTCGACGATGTTGATGCCCATCTCGCTCAGCGCGGCGCTGATGTCCTCGATCTGGTCGGACGACATCTCGCCCTGCGGCAGCGCTTCGTTGAGCTGCTCATAGGTGATGTAGCCGCGCTTCTTGGCGCGCGCGATGACCTTCTTGATCGACGCATCGTTCATGTCGATCAGCGGCGCATCGCCGGTTTCGTTCGTCTCGGCGGGTTCCGCCATGTTCGCCTTAGCCATCAATCGCCCTCGGTACCCAACGCTCGGGCGTCTTCGTTCGACTGTACAAGATTTGCAAGTCGGACTTCCAACGCCTGTTTCTCTCTTACCATAGCCACTTGTCGTTCGAACGCATCTTCGGTGAAGTGCGTCTGCATCGCCGCGGTCGCCTGCTTGAGTGCCGCGTCTACCTCAGGGCGGGCGACCATGATCGCGATCGCCTCGTCGAGGTCGGCACGGACGCGGGCTGGATCGGCCGTGGTCTGCGTGAACGAATAGGGCATCGTATCGGCTCTCAACAGGTCACTCGCGACTGAATTGAAACCGGACCTCGCCAATATGGTGAGCAAGCGCCCGCTATCAAGCTTCTGGTCCTCAAGTGCAACATCTACGACCGCTTCGAACAATCGCCCGAGCGCGCCGTCTATCATTTGGAGCGAGCCGAGCACCTCCATGTGACGCGCGATCTCGACCGGGTGGCGGATCAGGCCGGCGAGGACCGCCTTCGCCAGGACGCGGTCGATGCCGGTGGCGAGGAAGGCCTTCGCGTCTTCGGTCACCGGCGCTGCGGGAGGCTTCCAGCCGCCCTTGGGGCGCTCGCCGCGGGGGACGAAGGGCGCGCGGACGGGTTTGAAATGCTCGTAGAAGCGGTTCTTGAACTCGGCGTGATATTGCTGCTTCACTGAGGGGTCGGCGATGCCTTCGGCGAGTTCGTGGAGACGGCGCTTGAGGCCGGCGCGCTGTTCGGGGGGTGTCGAGCGCCTCGGCGGCGACTTCGGACGCCCAGAGCCGGTCGACGAGCTGTTCGGGGGATTTGAGGAGTGTTTCGAACGCGCCGGGGCCGCCCGAACGGACGAGATCGTCGGGGTCCTGGCCTTGCGGGAGCGTCACGAAGGCGAGGCTGCGGCCGGGGGCGAGTAGCGGGAGTGCGCGGTGGGCGGCCCGGAGCGAGGCCTTCTGGCCGGCGCCGTCGCCGTCGAAGCAGAGCAGGGGGGACGTCGACCATCCGCCACAGTCGTTCGAGCTGCGCTTCGGTGAGCGCGGTGCCGAGCGGGGCGACCGCTTCGCCGAAGCCGGCCTGGGCGAGCGCGATGACGTCCATATAGCCCTCGACCACGAGCACGCGGCCGGATTTGCGCGAGGCGGGGGGCGGCCTTGTCGAGATTGTAGAGCGTGCGGCCTTTGTCGAAGAGTGGCGTGTCGGGGAGTTGAGGTATTTCGGCTCGCCACCGTCGAGCACGCGCCCGCCGAACGCGATCGTCCGGCCGCGGGGGTCGCGGATAGGGATCATCAGGCGGCCGCGGAACCGGTCGTACGGGTCCTTGCCCTCGACCGAGATCAGCATGCCGGACTCGACCAGCATCGGGTCGCCATAGTCCTTCAGCGCGGTCTTGAGCTTGCCGCGGCTGTCGGGGGGCGAACCCCATGCCGAACGCGCGCGCCGTCTCGGGCCTGATCCCGCGGCGGTCGAGGAGCGCGCGCGCGTCGGTGCCTGGGAGGCCGCCCAGTTGTTCGGTGAACCAGTCGGCGGCGTCGGACATGACCTCGTGCAGGCCCTTGGCGCGTTCGGCCTTGGCGGCAGACTGGCGGTCCATCGCCGGCATGTCCATCCCGGCGGCCTGGGCGAGCTCCTTCACCGCGTCCATGAAGGGGAGGCCGCGCTGGTCGGTCATCCACTTGATCGCGTCGCCGTGCGCCGAGCAGCCGAAGCAGTGGTAGAAGCCCTTGTCGTCGTTGACGTAGAACGACGGGGTCTTCTCGTTGTGGAACGGGCAGCAGCCCTTGTGCTCGCGCCCGGCCTTGGTGAGCTTGGTGGTCTTGCCGACGAGCGCGCTGAGCGAGGTGCGGGCGCGGAGTTCGTCGAGGAATTGTGGGGTTAGCGCCATGGGGTGAGCGGTTTCTCGACTTCGCTCGAAACGAACGGTTTAGGTGTGTCAGCGGTAGCTAAGGTCGACGGAACGGTCGTATCACCCACCCCACCGTTCGTTTCGAGCGAAGTCGAGAAAGCCCCTCTCCTTGGGGGGCCGCGCGAGATGGGAGACCAGCGACCAGTTCCCCGCGATCAGCGCCTCCTTCTTGCCGCGCGACCAGCCGCCGACGATGCGCTCGGCCTCCAGCGCTTCGAGGCGTGAGGGGAAGTATTCGCTCCAGACCAAGTTTACCGGACGCCTTGACGAGGTGAAACCGCAATGGCCGCCTGCGTCGTGCTGACCGATACGCCGCTCCAGATTATCGGTGTGGCCCGTGTAATACAGGCCGTCGGCGCATCGCAGCATGTATGTCCAGAAGACCATCTGTCGTCGTACCAAAATTGGGGGTGGTGGTCGACCGGTATCAGAGGGTTGGAACGAGTGATCCGCCCGTTTTCAGGGTTTCTCGACTTCGCTCGAAACGAACGGGAAAAGAAGAGGCCGGTTGCGAGCGGGAGCGGCGAAGAAGGTGCCCACCCCTCGGTCCCCTCCCGCTTGCGGGAGGGGAGGAAGAAGGGGACCGTCCTTATCCATTTACGACAGCGCCGCCTTTACCAGGCCGCTCGCCTTGCTCATGTCCAGCTCGCTGGCGTGGCGCGCCTTCAGTTCCGCCATCACGCGGCCCATGTCCTTCATCCCGGTCGCGCCGAGTTCCGCCTTGATCGCCTCGATCGCCGCCGACGTTTCCGCCTCGCTCATCTGCTGCGGCAGGAAGCGTTCGATCACCGCGACCTCGGCGGTCTCCGCATCGGCGAGCTCCTGGCGGCCGCCCTTCGAGAACATCTCGATCGACTCGCGGCGCTGCTTGACCATCTTCTGGAGCACTTCGACCACCAGCGCGTCGTCGCTTTCGGGCGCCTTGCCGGTGCGCGCTTCGATGTCGCGGTTCTTGATCGCGGCCTGGATCAACGAGATAGCGTTGCGGCTCTGCTTGTCGCCGGCCTTCATGGCGGTCAGCTGCGCAGCCTTGATGTCGTCGCGAATCATGTACTGGTCTTTCAGGCGGTTCGGGATAGCCCGACGGGATAGCGCGTCCGCCGCCCGTTTAACAGATTGACGCTGCGGCACGCCGGCCTTAGCGGACACCACTTAGCGACATCGTCAACGTAAAGAGAGTGCCCAGCCTGATGGCCGACGCCCAGCCTATAGCCATGCCTGCCGGTGCAACAGGCGTCCTCGTCCTCGCCAACGGCGACGTGATCTGGGGTCGCGGGTTCGGCGCAGAGGGCAGTGCGGTCGGCGAAGTGTGTTTCCACACCGCGATGACCGGCTATCAGGAGGTGCTGACCGACCCGTCCTTCGCCGGGCAGATGATCTGCTTCACCTTCCCGCACATCGGCAATGTCGGCGCGAACCCCGACGACGTCGAGGCGGACGACCCGCACGCGCTCGGCATCATCGTCCGCGAGGACGTGACGCAGCCTTCGAGCTTTCGTGCAGTCGAGGGGCTCGATGGCTGGATGAAGCGGCATGCGCGGATCGGCCTTTCGGGGGTCGACACGCGCGCGCTGACGCGGCGGATCCGGGTGGCGGGCGCGCCTAATGGGGTGATCGCGCATTCGGCTAGCGGCGAGTTCGACGTGCCGGCGCTGCTGGCGATGGCGCGGGCGTGGCCGGGGCTGGAGGGCATGGACCTCGCCAAGGACGTGTCGACCGAGATGCATTATGGCTGGGGTGAGGATGCGCCGGGTGGTGTCTGGAAGCTGGGCTTCGGCTACGGGGACAGCTCGCCAGCAGGAGAGGGGCGCTTCTGCTCCCCTCCCGCTTGCGGGAGGGGTCGGGGGAGGGGTTGACCAATCAGCGCCGACCCCGCCTGAGGCCATGCCCTCCCCCAACCCCTCCCGCGATGCGGGAGGGGGAGCAGAAGGCCCGCCCGCACGTCGTCGCGATCGATTATGGCAGCAAGCGCAACATCTTCCGCAATCTCGTCGAGGCAGGCGCGAAGGTCTCGGTCGTCAGCGCCACCGCCAGCTTCGAAGACGTGATGGCGCTCGCCCCCGACGGCATCTTCCTCTCGAACGGCCCCGGCGACCCCGCCGCGACCGCCGAATACGCGGTGCCGGTGATCCGCCAGCTGCTCGAGACGGGCAAGCCGCTGTTCGGCATCTGCCTCGGTCACCAGTTGCTCGGCCTCGCGGTCGGCGCGACCACGACCAAGATGTTCCAGGGCCACCGCGGCGCCAACCACCCAGTCAAGCGCCTGTCCGACGGCGCGGTCGAGATCACCAGCATGAACCACGGCTTCGCGGTCGAGCGGGAGAGCCTGCCCGCGAATGTCCGCGAGACGCACGTGTCGCTGTTCGACGGGTCGAATGCGGGGCTGGAACTTACCGACAAGCCCGCGTTCTCCGTACAGTATCATCCGGAGGCCAGCCCGGGGCCGCAGGACAGCTTGTATCTGTTCGAGAAGTTCGTCGGACAACTCCCGCGTGCTTAAGAGCGGGGCGCTCGTGACATCAGGTTCGCTATTTTTAGTAGCTTGCGGTCAGAGCGCCCCTGCAATGCCGGAAACGATCTTCAAGAAGGCCGTGAACATTTGCTGCCTTAAGCAGACGACTTATCTCCGTAGAGATGGCTTGTTTCTCGACGAGCCACTTATCAATTTTTCCAAAGAGACACAGCCGAGTATCGCGCATCACTGCTTCAATGCAGCCCTTAACAAGGTCGATGAGGCGCTAACGGCGGCTGGCGCGAAGCACGTCAGCTATATCTGGGAATGGACTGAGTAATGCCAAAACGCACCGACATCTCCTCGATCCTCGTCATCGGCGCAGGACCCATCGTCATTGGCCAGGCGTGCGAGTTCGATTATTCGGGCACGCAGGCGATCAAGGCGTTGAAGGAGGAGGGCTATCGTATCGTCCTCGTCAATTCGAACCCCGCCACGATCATGACCGATCCCGAGCTGGCCGACGCGACCTATGTCGAGCCGATCACGCCCGCGATCGTCGCCAAGATCATCGAGAAGGAGCGCCCGGACGCGATCCTGCCGACGATGGGCGGGCAGACCGCGCTCAATACCGCGCTCGCGCTGTTCCATGACGGTACGCTGGAGAAGTTCGGCGTGACGATGATCGGGGCGGATGCCGATGCGATCGACATGGCGGAGGACCGGCTGAAGTTCCGCGACGCGATGGACCGGATCGGGCTGGAAAGCGCGCGGTCGGCGATCGCCCATACTGTCGAGGAAGCGCTTGAAGGCCTTGAGAAGACGGGGCTCCCGTCGATCATCCGGCCGAGCTTCACGATGGGCGGCTCGGGCGGTGGCATCGCGTACAACCGCGAGGAGTTCATCGCGATCGTTCGCAACGGGCTCGACCTGTCGCCGACCACCGAGGTGCTGATCGAGGAATCGCTGCTCGGCTGGAAAGAATACGAGATGGAGGTGGTGCGCGATCGCAACGACAACGCGATCATCATCTGCTCGATCGAGAACGTCGATCCGATGGGCGTCCACACCGGCGACTCGATTACAGTCGCGCCGGCGCTGACGCTGACCGACAAGGAATACCAGATCATGCGCAACGCATCGATCGCGGTGTTGCGCGAAATCGGTGTCGAAACAGGCGGTTCGAACGTCCAGTTCGCGGTGAACCCAAAGGACGGTCGACTGGTCGTCATCGAGATGAACCCGCGTGTTTCGCGCTCGTCCGCGCTGGCGTCGAAGGCGACCGGCTTCCCGATCGCGAAGGTCGCGGCGAAGCTGGCGGTCGGCTACACGCTCGACGAGATCGAGAACGACATTACTGGGGCTACGCCTGCCGCGTTCGAGCCGACGATCGATTACGTCGTGACCAAGATTCCGCGGTTCGCGTTCGAGAAGTTCAAGGGCGCGTCGAACACGCTCGGCACCGCGATGAAGTCGGTCGGCGAGGTGATGGCGATCGGTCGCAACATCCACGAATCGATGCAGAAGGCGTTGCGCGGGCTCGAGACGGGCCTGTCGGGGTTCAACCAGGTCGATCATCTGGTCGGTGCGCCGCGGGCGGAAATCGAGGCGGCGCTGGCCGTCGCGACGCCGGACCGGTTGCTGGTCGCGGCGCAGGCTTTGCGCGAGGGATTCACGGTCGCCGAGGTGCATGCGATCGCCAAGTACGATCCGTGGTTCCTGGAGCGGATCGCCGAGATCATCGCGGCCGAGGCCGAGGTGATGAAGGACGGCCTGCCGATCGACGCGCCTGGTATGCGGCGTTTGAAGAGCATGGGGTTCAGCGACAAGCGGCTCGCATGGCTGGCGCTGCAATCCGCCAACCTGCGCGGCATGAACCGCGGGATCGCGCGCGGCTCGGGGCTGATCCACGAGGTCGTCAAGGCGATGACCGGCGGCGTGACCGAGGAGGAGGTGCGCCAGCATCGCTTGAAGCTCGGCGTGCGGCCGGTGTTCAAGCGGATCGATACCTGCGCGGCCGAATTCGATGCGAAGACGCCGTATATGTATTCGACCTACGAGGCGCCGAGCTTCGGCGAGCCCGAGAACGAGTCCGAGCCGACCGACCGGAAGAAGATCGTGATCCTGGGCGGCGGGCCGAACCGGATCGGGCAGGGGATCGAGTTCGATTATTGCTGCTGCCATGCGTGCTTCGCGCTGGCGGATGCGGGCTATGAGACGATCATGGTCAACTGCAACCCGGAGACGGTGTCGACCGATTACGACACGTCGGACCGGTTGTATTTCGAGCCGCTGACCGCTGAGGACGTGCTGGAGATCCTGCATGTCGAGCAGCAGAACGGCACCTTGGTGGGCGTGATCGTGCAGTTCGGTGGGCAGACTCCGCTGAACCTCGCGCGGGCGCTTGAGGCGGCGGGCATTCCGATCCTGGGGACGACGCCGGACGCGATCGATCTGGCGGAGGACCGTGAGCGGTTCGCGGCGCTGATCACCAAGCTCGGGCTGTTGCAGCCGGCCAATGGCCTGGCGCGGAGCCGGGACGAGGCGGTCGCGGCGGCGGAGCGGATCGGCTATCCGGTGCTGATGCGGCCTTCGTATGTGCTCGGTGGCCGGGCGATGGAGATCGTCGACACGATTGGGCAGCTCGAGCATTACATCGCGACCGCGGTGCAGGTGTCGGGCGACTCGCCGGTGCTGATCGACCAGTATCTGCGCGATGCGATCGAGGTCGATGTCGATGCGATCTGCGACGGCACCGACGTGGTGGTCGCGGGCGTGTTGCAGCATATCGAGGAGGCGGGCGTCCATTCGGGCGACTCTGCGTGCTCGATCCCGCCTTACTCGCTGTCGGCGGAGATCATCGCCGAGATCGAACGGCAGACGGTGGCGCTCGCGCATGCCTTGTCGGTGGTCGGGCTGATGAACATCCAGTTCGCGGTAAAGGATGGCCTGGTCTATCTCATCGAGGTCAACCCGCGCGCGTCGCGCACCGTGCCGTTCGTCGCCAAGGCGATCGGTGCGCCGATCGCCAAGATCGCCGCACGCGTGATGGCGGGCGAGAAGCTGGTCAATTTGCCGAAGATCGACCGGCATATCGACTATTATGCGGTGAAGGAGGCGGTGTTCCCCTTCAACAAATTCCCCGGCGTCGATCCGGTCCTGTCACCGGAAATGAAGTCGACCGGCGAAGTCATGGGAATCGATCCCGATTTCACGATCGCCTTCGCCAAGGCTCAGCTTGGCGCGGGGACGATCCTGCCGACCAAGGGCAACGTCTTCGTCAGCGTGAAGGACGGCGACAAGGCGATGATCGTCGAGGCAGTGAAGGCGCTGATTGACACCGGCTTCTCGATCGTCGCGACCGGTGGGACGGCGGATCACCTCGCGCTTGCCGGGTTGCCGGTCGAGAAGGTCAACAAGGTGGCGCAAGGCCGGCCGCATATCGTCGACCGGATCAAGGACGGCGATATCGCGCTGATCTTCAACACCACCGAGGGGTGGCAGAGCCTGAAGGACTCGCAGCCGATCCGGGCTTCCGCGCTCGGCCAGCGTATTCCGTACTTCACGACCGCGCCGGCTTCGCTTGAGGCGGCGAAGGCGATCGCAAAGCTTTCGACGCACAGCCTTGAAGTACGGCCGCTGCAATCCTATTATTCGCAGTCGCACGACTGATCCCGACATGAGAATGATGTGTGGGCGGGGCTGGTACAGGGCCTCGCGCGGGGAAATGGATTTGGGGACGAGATGATGGCGACCGTCGAAAAGATGCCGATGCTGCAGGAAGGCTATGAGACGCTGAGCGCGGATCTGAAGCGCCTGAAAGCCGAACGTCCGACGATCGTCGACGCGATCGAAGAGGCGCGCGCGCACGGCGACCTGAGCGAGAACGCGGAATATCATGCCGCGAAGGAGCGTCAGGGCCAGGTCGAGGCATCGATCTCGGACATCGAGGACAAGCTGTCGCGCGCTCAGATCATCGATCCGAAAGACCTGTCGGGCGACAAGGTCGTGTTCGGCGCGACGGTGACGTTGCTCGACGAGAACGACAAGCCGGTGAAGTATCAGATCGTCGGCCAGACCGAGGCTAACGCCAAGACGGGGCGGATTTCGTACAATTCGCCGCTGGGTCGCGGGCTGATCGGGCGCAAGCTCGATGAAGAGGTCGAGGTCACGGTGCCGGCCGGCGAGCGGTATTATGTCGTCTCCAAGATCGAGTTCATCTGAGCCTTATGCAATTCTTCGAGACGCGGGCGACGGCGATCATCACGATCGTGACGGTCATCGTCTCGGGATTCTTGGTGCTGAGCGGGTCGCTTGGCTACTGGGCGGTGAACGCCGGGTTCATTCCGTTGCGGATGACTGATCTCGGTATTCCGAGCGAGCATATGTTTGTCGTGCCATCCTGGGCGACGCCGCTGACCGCGACGTTGATCCATGGTGGGTGGGCGCATATCGCGCTGAACCTCGTGATGCTGGTGTATTGCGGGCAGTTCGTCGAGAAGGCGCTGGGGACGGTCGGGCTGGTCGTTCTGTACGTGCTGGGCGCGTATGCGGCGGCGGCGGGGCATTGGGCGTTCGGGCCTGACTCGACTGCACCTATGATCGGCGCTTCCGGGGCGATTTCGGCGGTCGTTGGGGCTTATGCGCTTTTGTATGGCGAGCGGCGGGTGCAGGCGATCGGGCCGGTGCCGGCGGGGGTCGTGCATGTCGTCTGGCTGGCTGCCGCCTGGATCGGGATCCAGTTGCTCATGGGGCTGGCCGGGTTTGGGGCTTCGGTTGGGGCTAGCGGGCCGATTGCTATTGGCGCGCATATCGGTGGGTTCTTAGCGGGGCTGGTGTTGGCTCGGCCGTTGTTGCTTTGGCATTACCGGGCTGCTTGAGGGGCCTGTCCCTTACGGGTTCGCTCCGCGCCACGCTAACCCACACTAACCCAACCACACCGTTCGTCCTGAGTAGCTGCTGAGCTTGTCGAAGCGGCGTATCGAAGGATCGGTTGGCGCGCGGGGCTTGTGCTTCGATACGAGCCCTTGATACGCTCCTTGCGGAGCTACTCGGTCTCTACTCAGCACGAACGGGGGGTGGGGGAAAGGGCTACTGCTCCAAGCCGCGAACTGGCGAGGCTGCGGGAGCACGTTGCCGTAGTCCTGCTTGGCGTGCCCTCACCCATCGCCGCCTTTGGCGTCTTTCCCTCTCCCCGATGGGAGAGGGACGGGGGCCGCTTTATGCAAACTTGATCGTCAGACAGGTACTACAGAACCGTCATCACCGCGGAGGCGGGGATCCATAGCCTATGTCGTTGCGATCAGGTCGCTACGTTAGCCGGTATGGGTTCCCGCCTCCGCGGGAATGACGGCTCCGGAGTAGTTCAGGCTACAGTCGTACCCAGGTTCGGTTCGAGCATCCGATGCAGATGCACCACCACGAACTTCATCTCGGCATCGTCGACGGTACGCTGCGCCGCAGCACGCCAAGCCTTCTCGGCGCTGGCGTAGTCGGGGAATACGCCGACGAATTCGATCTTGCTCAGATCGTTGAAATCCAGGGTGCGCGGGTCGCTGACGCGGCCGCCGAATACGAGGTGGAGCTTGCTCATGCGCTTGCTTTCCTAGGGGAGGGGGTTGCCGCCTCCCTAGCGTGTTCGACCCGCGGTTTGAACCCTTAGACGGTCGGCTTTTGCGAAACCGCCTTCGCACCTGCGGTACCGGCCGTCGTGACCGCCTTGACGATACCTTCGAGCAAGCCCTTGGCCTGGTCGCGTGCATTGTCCTTGGTCAGGCCGAGTTCGCCGAGTTCCGAGCGGCCTGCGTCCTTCGCTGCGGCAGTCGCCGCCACGAGCGTTTCGCTGAGACGCTTGCCGACGGGGGCGAGCAGTTCCTTCTCGCGGGCCGAACGCGGGAGCAGCGCACCGGCGAGTGCGCCGACGGCGAGGCCACCGACGAGGATGCCGAGCGGGTTGGACTCGAGATTGTTGACGACGCGCTTGGTCTTCTCGCGCGAGACTTCGAGAACCTCGGAGGCCTTGTCGCCGGCGTCGTGATAGACCTTCGATGCGGTCTCGCGGACGGTGTCGAGACCTTCACGCAGGCGGCTCTCGGTCTCGTGGGCGGCGTCGTTTGCGGTGGTCTTTGCGTCGGTCATGGAAATGTCCTTCTGGTGGCAAGCTGCTCGCCGTTCAATGCAATGAGGGTTCAACGCGAGCCGGGACTTCAAGGTTTCAAGGCATTAGCGCCCGCGGCGGAACAGTCCGACGATCCGGTGCCGCGCGAGGAACAGTCCGGCGACCGCGGCAAACCCCGCGGTCGGCCCCGGATTGCGCTTCACGGTCTCGACGCTGGCGCTGAGCGCGGCGGTGCCGGCATCGGCGACGTCGCGGCTGGCGTTCAGGGCGAGCTTCCGCGGATTGAGCCGGTCCTGCAACTGCCCGATCGTCATCATGACGCGCTGGCGGGCGAGGGCCGATTCGATCTCTGCGGCGGCGACTTTGGCGGATGTCATGATACGGGCTCGCTCTTCGTCTGAAGCTTTGACTTGCCGATCATCGCCAGGATCGCCGCCACTGCGAGGACGGTCACCACGACGATGGCGGTCGCCCATCCTGGCCCCACCAGCGTCGCCACCGTCAAGATCGCACCGACCAGCAGTGCGATCAGCGCGGCGAGAGCCAGCACCCCGGCGACAGCGAAGAACATCGCGGCCGACTTGTACGCGCTCGCCGTCTCGCCGAACTTCGCCTTGTAGACAGCGACTTCCGCGGTCGCGAGACTCTTCGTCTCGGTCGCCAGGCGACCGACGATCGACACGAGGCTCTCGTCTTCGCCGGTCGCGAACGTCAGTGGGTCGGACAAGACGTCAGACCTTCGAGTTGGCATCGACGCCCGACTGCACCAGTCGCGCGACGACGAAGCCGATGGCCGCTGCTGCACCCACAGCGATGGCAGGCGACTTGCGCACGAGTTCGCGCGCGTCGTCGAACAGCTCGTCGATATCCTTCGCCTTCACCTGGTCGGCAAAGCCCGAGACGCTGTCGGCGGCGCTGCGGGCATAGCCGCCATATTGCGAGCCGAGCTTCTCGTCGACCTGGCCGGCGGCGTCGGTCAGCAACTGTGCGACCTGCTCCAAGGCGCCACTTGCACGTGCCTTGCCGTCCTCGGCGAAGGTGCGGACCTTGTCGGTCGCCTGCGCGGTGTACTTGTTCGCGCCGTCCTTGATCGCCTGCTTCGCATCGCCGGCCTTGGCCGAGACATCGCCGTTATCGATCGTCTTGCTGAGCTCGGTCCCGACCTCGTTCGCGGTCGTTTTCAGGTCGTTGACGGTGTCGTTTACGCTGGAGTCGGCCATGACGGTCCCTTTCAGAATTGTTACGCCCTCAACACCGTCGTTGGAGCACGGTTCCCGAACCGTCGCGCGATTGCACGACACTATTCTCGGATGTCCGCGCGATTGCCCGATATGGCGTGAGACGGTAGAGGCGGCGCGAACGACCCGGCACCGGGATTTGTAGGAGCATCGTTACGTGACCGCAATCATCGACCTTCATGCACGCCAGATCCTCGACAGCCGCGGCAATCCGACCGTCGAGGTCGACGTGCTGCTCGAAGACGGCAGCTTCGGCCGCGCCGCCGTGCCGTCGGGCGCCTCGACCGGCGCACACGAGGCGGTCGAGCGTCGTGACGGCGACAAGACCCGTTGGGGCGGCAAGGGCGTCGATGGCGCGGTCGATGCGGTCAATGACGAGATCACCGATACCGTGCTCGGCATGGACGCGGAGGACCAGTCGGACCTCGATCGCGCGATGATCGAGCTCGACGGCACCGAGAACAAGGGCCGGCTGGGCGCGAACGCGATCCTCGGCGTCAGTCTCGCCGTCGCCAAGGCTGCGGCCGAAGCGCGCGGCCTGCCGTTGTACCGTTATGTCGGTGGCGTGCAGGCGCATCTGCTGCCGGTGCCGATGATGAACATCATCAACGGCGGCGAGCATGCCGACAACCCGATCGACTTCCAAGAGTTCATGGTCGTGCCGGTCGGCGCGTCGAACATCCTCGAGGCGGTCCGTTGCGGCTCGGAGATCTTCCACACGCTGAAGAAGGGCCTGAGCGAGAAGGGCCTGTCGACCAGCGTCGGCGACGAGGGCGGCTTCGCGCCGAACATCGGCAGCACGACCGAGGCGCTCGACTTCATCATGTCGAGCATCGAGAAGGCTGGGTACAAGCCCGGCGAGGACGTGATGCTCGCGCTCGATTGCGCGGCGACCGAGTTCTACAAGAACGGCAAGTACGACATCTCGGGCGAGGGCCGGATCCTCGAAAGTGGCGAGATGGCGGAGTATCTTGCGGACCTGACGCGCCGCTACCCGATCTTCTCGATCGAGGACGGCATGGGCGAGGACGACTGGGAGGGCTGGAAGACGCTGACCGACCTGATCGGCGACAAGGTCCAGCTGATCGGCGACGATCTGTTCGTGACCAACCCGAAGCGTCTGAAGCGTGGGATCGACCAGGGCATCGCGAACTCGCTGCTGGTAAAGGTCAACCAGATCGGCACGCTGACCGAGACGCTGGAGGCGGTGTCGATGGCGCAGCGGGCGAAGTATACCGCGGTGATGTCGCATCGTTCGGGCGAGACCGAGGACTCGACGATCGCCGATCTGGCGGTCGCGACCAACTGCGGTCAGATCAAGACGGGCAGCCTGGCGCGGTCGGACCGGTTGGCGAAGTACAACCAGCTGATCCGGATCGAGGAAGAGCTGGGTGATGCGGCGCGCTATGCTGGGCGCGACATCCTGATCGGGGGCTGATAGGTTCGGAAACCGGAGGTTCGACATGGCACGCGTGACGACGAAGACCAGCAAGTTGCGAAAGACGATGCGCAAGGCCGCGTGGCCGGCGCTGGGGCTGACGCTGATGGCGTTCTTCGGCGCGTATGCCGTGCTCGGGCCGAACGGGATGTTCGCGTATGGCGATTACAAGCGCCAGCTTGCGAAGCGCGAGCAGGACTATGCCGCGCTCGATCGCAAGCGCGAGGTGTTGAAGAACCGGGTCGCGCTGCTGAACCCGGACCATGCGAACCCCGATATGGTCGACGAGATGGTCCGCAAGGAACTGAACGTCGCGCATCCGGACGAGGTTATCGTGCCCTTGGGGAATTGAGCCTCTGCTCCCCTCCCTGAAAGGGAGGGGGCTGGGGGTGGGTTGGCTGGCTTGAGCCGCCACCGATGGGACGTGCGGAAGCCGACCCACCCCCGACCCCTCCCTTCCAGGGAGGGGCAAGAAGTGTGGTCGTCCGGAGGTTACCGACCCAGGAACGTCAGCAGGTCGTTGGTGAAGCGATCGCTCTCGGTGATCGTCAGGAGGTTACCGACCAAGGAACGTCAGCAGGTCGTTGGTGAAGCGATCGCTTTCGGTGATCGTCAGGCCGTGCGGGGCGCCGTCATATTCGACCAGCTGCGAGTCCGCGATGCCCTTGGCGGCGGCGCGGCCGGTGGCGTCGATCGGGACCGTTTTGTCGCTCGTCCCGTGGACGACCAGCGTCGGTACCCGGAAGGCTGCAAGATCCTGACGAAAGTCGGTGTGGCCGAATGCCTTGGCGCACTCCAGCGTTGGGTGAAGGCCCGCCTGCATCGCGAGGCTCCACACCCAGTCGACGACCTCGTCGCTGACCGGCGAGGTAATGAACCCGACGCCGAGGAATTGCTGGAGGAAGGTCTTGAAGAACGCCGGGCGGTCGTCTTCGATACCGGCGCCGATGCTGGCGAGCGTCTCTTCGGGAACGCCGTCGGGATTGTCGTCGGTCTTGAGCATGTACGGCACCACCGACGAGATCAGACCGGCGGCGACCACGCCCTTGCCCTCATAGCGGCTCATGTAGCGCGCGATTTCGCCGCCGCCCATCGAGAAGCCGACGATCGTCGCGTCGGTGTTCGCGCCGGTGGCTTCCATCACGTCGGCGAGATCGTCGGTGAGCGTGTCGTAATTGTAGCCGGTCCAGGGCTGGCCCGAGCGACCGAAGCCGCGGCGGTCATAGGCGATCGCGCGGAAGCCGGCGTTGGCGAGCGCCATCGCCTGGGCGTCCCAGCTGTCGGCGTTGAGCGGCCAGCCATGCGTCAGGATCACCGGGCGTCCCGTGCCCCAGTCCTTGACGTAAATATCTGTACCGTCACGGGTTTTTACGTAGGGGCATACAAGTCTCCGGTCTGTCTTTGCAGATGCACGCTCAACGGCTCATCGCGCCCACCGTTCCGCACGCTGGCGTACCGAAGCTTCGACTGGCAGCATGGTCTCAGACGAATCGGAGAGACAGGATGCGGATCGGACTTTTGACGACGGCGCTCGGCGCGGTCCTCGCCTTGAGCGCGTGCGGCCCTGCGCAGACGACCGCGAACACGCAGGCTCCTGCCGCGCCGACCACCGCTGCGACGGGCGACTGGGCGGGGTTCCGCGATGGCTTCATCGACGGCTGGTTCAAGATCGATCCGGCCAACGCGGTCTATCAAGGCAAGCACGAGTATGACGGCGGCTTGGGCGACTGGAGCGCGGCGGGGCTGAAGCGGCAGGCGGACTTCCTGCATGGCGCGATCGACAGGGCGGGGGCGTTCAAGGATCTGAAGCCCGCCGAGGCGTTCGAGCGCGACTATCTGGTGCAGGTCGCAAAGGGGAAGCTGTTCTGGCTGGAGGATGCCGACCAGCCGCACCATAATCCGGCGTGGTATGTAAGCGCGGGGCTCGATCCGAACACGTACATCGCGCGCAATTATGCCGATGCGCCGACCCGGATGAAGGCGCTGACCGCGTTCTTCCAGAAGATCCCGGCGGCGGCGGGGAACATCAAGGCGAACCTCAAGGCGCCGATGCCGCTGAGCTACGTCAATTACGGGACGGCGGCGTTCAACGGGTTTGCCGACTATTATGCGGGCGACGCGGTGAAGGCGTTTGCGGGCGTGAAGGATGCGGCGGCGCAGAAGCAGCTCACCGATGCGGCGCAGGCGGCGTCGAAGGCGATGCGCGATCTGGGGACGTGGACAGAGGGCCAGCGCGCGACCGCGACGCAGGATTTCGCGCTCGGGGCGGACAAGTTCGCGCGGATGGTGGCGATGACCGAGGGCGTCGATACGCCGCTCGACCAGCTCGAGGCGGCGGGTGTCGCCGACCTGAAACGCAACCAGGCGGCGCTGGCACAGGCGTGCGGAGTGTTTGCCAAGGGGCAGACGATCCTCGCGTGCATGGACAAGATGAACGCGAACAAGCCGGTCGGTGGGCCGGTCGCGGAGGCGCGGCGACAGATTCCGACCTTGCGGAAGTTCGTCGTGGATCACGACCTGCTGACGATCCCGGGGACCGAGCAGGCGCTGGTCGAGGAATCGCCGCCGTATAACCGGCAGAACTCGGCGTATATCGATCCTCCGGGGCCGTTCGATAAGGGCGTGCCGTCGATCTACTATATCTCGCCGCCCGATCCGAGCTGGACCAAGGCGGTGCAGGACGCGTTCGTGCCGGGCAAGAACGACCTGCTGTTCACCTCGGTGCACGAGGTGATGCCGGGGCATTTCGTCCAGTTCCTGCACGCGAACCGCTCGCCGTCGCTCTTCGGGCGGTTGTTCGTCGGGTATGCGTTTGCCGAGGGGTGGGCGCATTACGCCGAGGAGATGATGTGGGAGGCCGGGCTCAACAACGGCGATCCTGAGACGCATGTCGGGCAGATCTCGAACGCGCTGCTGCGGGATTGCCGATATCTTTCGGCGATACGCATGCATGCGAAGGGGATGACGCAGGAGCAGTCGTTCCGGATGTTCGTCGACGAATGTTACCAGGACGAGGGGAACGCTAAGCAGCAGGCTGCTCGGGGGACGTATGATCCGGCGTATCTGAATTATACTATGGGTAAGTTGATGATCCGGAAGTTGCGGGGGGACTGGACTGCGACGCGGGGCGGGCGGAAGGCTTGGAAGGCGTTCCATGACCAATTCTTGAGCTATGGGGGGCCGCCGATTCCTTTGGTGCGTAAGGCGATGATGGGGGAGGATAGGGCGACGGCTGCTTTCTGATTTGGGAGGAGCGCGATCGCTTCCCCCGTCCACCCCGGCCTTCGCCGGGGTGGTGCATCTGCGTGTTGGGGCGTCCCAAACCAAAGCTTGTGTCCCCGCGAAGGCGGGGACCCAGACTGGGCACCCGCCTTCGCGGGTGAACATTCTTCTTTTGCTCCTGCTCCCTCTCCCCCCTTCCGGGGAGAGGGCTGGGGTGAGGGGCTGTTCCGGGGGGATCGCTGCTTGGCTGCCCCTCACCCGACCCTCTCCCCCGGAGGGGAGAGGGAGTAGAAGTCACCGCGTTTGTTGGGCTGGCTGCACGTCCTGGGTTTCTTCGGTTGGCGGGTTGCGGATCGAGGGGCGGAGGCGGCTTAGGCTGCATAGGCCTGCCACTAGCGCTAGACCGGCGGCCACGAGCGGCGGGGTCATGCCGGCGCCTACGCCCATGGCGAGGAGGGCGGCGACCAGGGTGGCACCTGTGGTCTGGCCTACCAAGCGCACCGTCGAGACTAGGCCGCCAGCTGAAGCGGCGCGTTCGCGGGGGCGCTGCCGATGATCAACCGCGCGTTCGGGGCCATGAACATCCCGAACCCCGAGCCGCACAGGGCCATTCGCCATGCGATGTCGAAATACCCCGGATCCGCTGGCATGTACGCGATCAGCAGCAGCGCGCAGATCGATACCCCCATGCCGATCCCGCCGAGCAGCCCGGCGGGATAGCGATCCGACAGCCACCCAGACAGTGGCGCGACGAACATGTTGGCGAGCGGCCATGGCGCGATTGCCGCACCGACCTCCGCCGCGCTGAAACCGAAGGCGTGCGTCAGGCGGAACGGGGTCGAGAGCAGCAGCGTCATCTGCGCGATGAACGCGGTGTAGGCACCGATCGCCGACAGCGCGAGCACCGGCCGCGCGAGCAGGTCGATCGGCAGGATCGGCTTGGTCTCGCCCTGTTCGCGCTTCACGAAGAACCAGCCGATCACTACGCCGGTCAGCACGATCGCGGCCGAGACGATCGGGCTGTCGCCGTGGACCGCGCTCTCCGCGCCGCCGATGACGAGGCCGATCATCGCCGCGCACATCACTGCGCCGAGCACGTCGAAGGGTTCGTCGTGTTTGCTCGGTTCGGGTAGCGCGCGGCCGAGCAGCAGCGACGCGATCGCGAACGGTACGGCGCTGGCGAACACCCAGGGCCAGGGGGCGATGGCGAGGACGAGGCCGCCGATCGTCGGGGCGAGTGCCGCGGAACTGGAGACGACGACCGAGTTGATGCCGAGCCCGCGGCCAAGTTGCTTGGTCGGGTAGATCGAGCGGATCAGCGCTGAGGAGACGCTGAGCGCGGCTGCGGCACCCAGGGCTTGCGCGGCGCGGACGACAAGCAGGAACGGCAGGCTCTTGGCGAAGAAGCAGAGCAACGTCGCGACGGTGAAGAGCAGCTGGCCGTATTGGTACATGCGTTTCAGGCCGATGCGGTCGCCGAGTCCGGAGAACGGGAGCAGCGCCATCGCCAGGATCAGCTGGTAGACGGTGACGACGGTCACCACCGCGCTGCTGCCGACGTTCAGATCGCGCGCGATCGTCGGGAGCGCGACGGTGGCGATGCCGCCGTCGATGATCGTGAGCGCCGTGCCCGCCGAGATCGCGGCGATGGCGACGAAGCGGCGGGGCTTGGGCAGGCCGTCCTGCATTTTCTTGAACTCGCTTCGTTACCCCGGATCCTTCAACTTTCCTCAGGAGAGCCTTGTTCCGGGGACCACCGTGCCGCACAATCGACAGGATTTGTTATGCGGATCGGTGGACCCCGGAACAAGCCCGGGGTGACGGTAGGGAGTTGTATATGCGTGGTATCTTGTTTGCGACGGCGGCGACACTGCTTGCGGGGACTGCAGCCATTGCCCAAGTCGCACCGATGACCAAAACGAACACCGCCGCCGACCCTTATATCTGGCTCGAGGACAAGGATGGCGCGAAGCCGCTGGCCTGGGTCGAGGCTGAGAATGCGAAGACGTTGCCGCGGCTGCAGAACGATCCGCGCTACAAGACTTTCTATGCTGAGGCGCTGGCGATCGCGTCGGCGAAGGATCGTATCCCGATGCCGAACCAGATGTTCGGGCGGATCTATAATTTCTGGCGCGATGCCGAGCATCCGCATGGCCTTTGGCGCTGGACCAGCGCTGCCGATTACGCGAGCGCGACGCCGAAATGGACGACCGCGCTCGATCTCGATGCGCTGGGCAAGGCCGAGGGCAAGCAGTGGGTGTGGAAGGGGTCGACCTGTCTTCAGCCCGAGGAACGGCTGTGCCTCGTCGCGCTGTCGGAGGGCGGCGAGGATGCGGTGACGTACCGCGAGTTCGATCTGTCGACCGGCGCGTTCGTCGAGGGCGGCTACATGCTGCCGAAGTCGAAGCAGGATGCGAGCTGGGTCGACAAGGATACGCTGCTGGTCGCGCGCGACTGGGGGGGGCGGGGACGACGACGCAGTCGGGCTATGCGTTCGTGCTGAAGCAGGTGAAGCGCGGCCAGCCGCTGACCGCCGCGACCGAGGTGTATCGCGGCGCGGCGACCGACCAGGGGGCGACCGGGGCGGACGTGCTGACCGACGAGAAGGGCAACCGGCTGGTCGTGATCCAGCGCCGCAAGACGTTCTTCGGCGCGGATAAGCTGGTGTGGACGCCGGCGGGGACGCGGCCTCTTGCCTTGCCCGACCGGACGTTTCCGGCGGGGATGATCGACGGGCAGGTGATCTTCTCGACCAGCGATCCGTGGGGCAAGATTCCCGAGGGGGCGGTTGCTTCGGCGCCGCTATCCGAGGTCGAGAAGGGGACGATCAACCCGACGATCGTGTTCGCACCGGGGCCGCGCCAGTCGGTCGACGGGATGGCGTTGACCAGGTCGAAGCTGTTGCTGGTGGTGTCGGACAATGTCCGTGGGCGCGCGTCGGTTTATACGCATGGGGCGGCGGGCTGGACCGCCAAGCCGATCGCGCTACCCGACAATGCTTCGATCGATGTCGCGAGCACGACCGATCGTAGCGACGATGCGTATCTGACGGTGACGGGGTTCCTGACTCCGACGTCGCTCTATTCGCTGGATGCGGCGACGGGTGCTGCGCCGAAGCCGGTCAAGACTCTGCCGCCGAAGTTCGATGCGTCGAACGACGTGGTCGAGCAGTTCGAGGCGACGTCCACCGACGGGACGAAGGTGCCGTATTTCGTGGTGCACAAGAAGGGCATCGTGCGTGACGGGACTACGCCGACGATCATGACGGCGTATGGCGGCTTTCAGGTGTCGATGACGCCGAGTTATTCGGGGAGCACCGGCAAGCTTTGGCTGGAGCGGGGCGGGTCGTATGTGCTCGCCAACATTCGTGCGGCGGCGGGGAGTTCGGGCCCAAGTGGCATGACGCTGGGCGGAAGACGAAGCGGCAGGTGATCTACGACGATTTTGCCGCGGTGGCGAAGGACCTGTTTGCGCGGAAGCTGACGAGTCCGGCCAAGCTCGGCATTTATGGCGGGTCGAATGGTGGTTTGTTGATGGGCGTCGAGTTCAACCAGCATCCCGATTTGTGGAAGGCGGTGACGATCCAGGTGCCGTTGCTCGACATGATCCGATACGAGGGGATCGCGGCGGGCGCGTCGTGGGTCGACGAATATGGCTCGGTGAGCGTGCCGGAGGAGAAGGCGTTCCTTGAGAAGATCTCGCCGTATCAGAACATCAAGAAGGGCGTGGCGTATCCGGAGCCGTATATCTGGACGACGACCAAGGATGACCGCGTCGGGCCGCAGCACGCGCGGAAGTTCGCGGCGCGGTTGAAGGAATATGGGCTGCCGTATCTGTATTATGAGGACACGGCGGGCGGTCATTCGGGCGATGCGGATATCGAGCAGGGCGCCCGGTTGCAGGCTTTGCAGATGACGTACTTCACGCAGAAACTGGTCGGGGTGGCGAAGTAGGGGGGGCGGCCGAAGAACCCCGTCATCCTGGACTTGATTTAGGATCCAGAGCCACGAGGCATTCCGCACGTGGCTCTGGATCCTGACTTTCGTCAGGATGACGGGGCGCGCCTCAGCGGCAGCGGACCTGGCTGTTGCTCTGCTCGACTGCACGCCCGGCTAGGCCACCCGCCGCTGCACCGAGCAACGAGCCGACGATCCGCGAACGGCCGCCGTCGATGACGTTGCCGAGGATACCGCCGCCCGCCGCGCCGATGATCAGCCCGGTCGTGCCGTCGTTGCGCTTGCAGTAATATTTGCCGTCTTGGCCCGCATAGACGCGGTCGTTGGTCGACAGCGTGCGCTCTTGGTAGTTCGGGCCGGCGCGATAGTAGCGCGAGGGGTCGTAATTGCCTTCGTCGCGCTCGTCCGGATACGCTTCCTGATAGCCGCCGCTGCGATCCGGCGCGGTGCGATAGCCGCCCTGTGGCGCGTAGCCGCCGCGATTGCCGCGGACCGACTGGTAGCGATCGAATTCCTGGCGGAAGATCTGCAACTCGCTGTCGAGGCGCGATTGGGCGGCGGCGAAGCGCGCGTCGTCGGCCTGCGACTGCGCGAGCGCGGGGGTGGCGGCGGAGAGGCAGGTAGCGGCGATCAGTGCAGCCGTACCGAGAAAACGCTTCATGATCCGGGTCCTTCTAAAAGGTCACAACGAGAGTGGGCGGCAGCATCGCGCCACCGCCCACTCGATTTCAAGACGTATCAGCGGCAGATCTGCACGCGGCGGTTGTGGCGCCATTCGGTGCGGCAGCGGCGATTGTTGTTCCAGTTGCGACGATCATGATCGCGGCCACGATAGCGGCGGTCGTCATGACGATCGCCGCGATGGTCGTTGTGGCGATAGTCACGGCGGTCGCCCCGATGGTCGCGGTGATCGCCACGATGATCGTTGTCGCGATACTGCTGGCTGTACCCGCGCTGTGCCTCTGCGGGAGCGGCGGCGCCGAGGCCGAGTGTCGCGAAGGCCAACCCGGCAGCGATGAGATGTGTAAACTTCATGAGATGTCCTCTCGAACCCGACAATCGGGATGTGCCGTTGATACGGCTATCGAGAGACATCGTTCCTGAACGGGGTTGTCGGCTGGCGTACAGGTTGGGTGCGCCAGCCGGGGATCGGTTGGCCCTATGTTAGCCGGGTAGCCCCTCGATCACGAACACGCGGTAGTCGGCACCCTTGAGACGGTGCTGCAACGCGTCCTGATAGGCCGGGCTGTCATACCAGGCATGCGCCTCGGCCACGTCCGGGAATTCGAGGATCACGGCGCCCTCGACAGCCTGACCTTCTAGCGTTTCGACGGCACCGTAGAACGCCAATGGCTTCAGCGTGCGGCCTTCGCGGGCCAGGGGTGCCTTAGCCTGGTATTGCTTCATCTCTTCGGCATCGGTGACTTCGTTGCGCACGAATACGACATAGGCGGTCATCTAGATTCTCCTTCTGCGGCGGCAGGGTGGCAGCAAATATACCTATGCCCGTCAATATGCGCCTGGTTTCGGCCTGAACGCGCCGAGGCCCGCGATCGCCAGCCGTTGTGCGGGGATCGCGGTCTCGGCGAACGAGAATCGCAGGTAGCGCGCGGTGGTCGGTCGGGCGAACGCGATACGCTGCGCGGCGAGCGCGTAGGCGATGTTGGGGAGTTCGCCCTTGGCGATATCCTGCCAGGTCTTGCCGTCGGTGCTCGCCTCGACCCGGTAGCCTTTCGGCGGGGCCGTCTTTGCCATCACCGCGCGCGACGGGATCAGGACGAAGCCGGCGAGCGTCTCCGTCGCGGCGAGGTCAATCGTGACCGAGGCGGGCGTGCCGGGCGCAGGCGCGGGCAGGGTCCAGGCGGTTGCGCTGTCGTCGTCGAGCAGCGCCTTGGCACCCGGCGCGGTCGCGGTGACGATCGACCAGCGGCTGGTGACGACGGTGGTCGTATCGGTGTTGCGGACCGGAGCGACGGGGGCGGGCGCGACCTGATGGAACAGCGCGACTTCGCTGATCGCGGGGCAGGCGGTGCCTTCGAGGATCCGCAGGCGAAGGCGGCGGGGCGTGATCGGCTTTTCCAACCGGACGATGCGTTGCGGGCCAATGCCCGAATGCTCGGCGAGCTTGCGCCATTGTCCGTCGATCTCGGCGTCGATCGCAAACCGGGTCACGCGGATGCCGAGCGGGAGATATTCGCGGATGCGGATAAGGTCGAACGATCGGCCCGGCGGGAGGTCGAGCGTCAGTGTTGGCGTGGTGATGGCGTCGGGCGTCGACCAATAGGTGTCGCGGTTGCCGTCGAGCACCGTGCTGGCCGCATAGGTCTTCCCGCGGACGTGGCTGGCGGATGCGACGGCGCCCTTGGCGAGATCGGTGGCGAAGGTCGCGGCCTGCGCCGTGCCGAACGACTTGAGCGTCTCGACGTCTATGTCGGCGAGGCGGCCGCGACGGTCGGGCGGCAGGTTAAGGTTGAGGTTGGTGCCGCGACCGACCGACTCGTCGTGCAGCTTGATCAGGCGGGCGGGCGTCTTGACCTTCGAATCCTCGTCGGCGTGATAGAACCAGCCGGGCCGGATCGAGACGTCGGTCTCGGCAGGCCACCAGAGCGGCGCGCCGCGCACGCCCGAATTGCCCTCGGACTGGACATAGGGATGGTTCGGCATGGTCGGCCAGCACGGATCGCCGGCGACGCCGTCCTCGTTCCCGACCCAGCGCAGGTCCGCGCCGAGCGGGTCGAAGGTGCAGGCCATCGGCTGATGCTCATGGACCAGCGCGACGATCGACGGCCAGTTATAGTATTTCGGCGCGTCGATCTTCCGCGTGTCGCGCGCGCCGCCGTAATAGCCGTCGCCGCCGTTCGCGCCGTCGAACCAGAATTCGAACAGCGTGCCGTAGCGCGTGCAGAGTTCGACCACCTGCTTGCGGAAATATTCGACATAGGCCGGGCGGCCATATTCGGCGTGATTGCGATCCCAGGGCGAGAGATACAGGCCGAAATCGAGGCCGGCGCGACGGGTGGCGCGCTCCATTTCGCCGACGATGTCGCCCTTGCCGCCCTTGTAGGGACTGTTGCGGATGCAGTGTTCGGTGAGCATCGTCGGCCAGAGGCAGAAGCCGTCATGATGCTTGGCGGTCAGGATGATGCCGCGCATGCCGCCTGCCTTGGCTGCCGCGACGATCTGGTCGGGCGAGAAGTCGGTCGGGTTGAAGAGCTTTGGATCCTCGTCGCCATAGCCCCATTCGCGATCGGTGAAGGTGTTGATCGAGAAATGGACGAACGCGTATTGCTCGCGCGCGTGCCAGGCGAGTTGGCGCTTCGAGGGCGTCGCACCCCAGGGCTTCGGCGCGGTGTCGCGGCCGGCGCCGATCGCGGGCGTGGCGGTGGCGGCTAGACCCGAGGCGAGCAGCAGGCGGCGGGAAACTTCGGTCATCATCGTCTCCGGGAGGTATCAGGCAGCGGGCTGGCCGAACGAGGGCGGTCTGTCGGCGAGCTTCGCGCCGAATGCAGGGTTCGGCGTGGCGGACATGGTGAAGCGGAGCGTGCCACCGGCCGCGAGATCGGCGTGGGAGATCCAGCTTTTGGTCCATGGTTTGCCGTTCCACTGGACCGCCGCGACATAGGGCGTGTCGGCGCGGTTGCCGGGGGCTTCGACGACCAGCTTGCGACCCTTGCCGACGCGGACCTCGGCGTGGGTGAACAGCGGCGAGCCGAACACGTACACCGCCGCAACCGGGTCGACCGGGTAGAAGCCGAGCGCGGACATCACGAACCACGCGCTCATCTGGCCGCAATCGTCGTTGCCGATGATCCCGTCGGGCGCGTTGCGGTACATCGTGTCGAGCAGCTTGCGGACCAGCGCCTGCGTCTTCCACGGCTGGCCGACATAGGCGTAGAGATAGGGCACGTGCTGATCGGGTTCGTTGCCGTGCGCATATTGGCCGAGCAGCCCGGAGATGTCGGGCAGCGCGTCCTTGGGCAGCGTCGAGGGTGCGGCGAACAGCGCATCGAGCCGGCTCGCGAACTTCGCGTCGCCGCCGAAGTGCGCGATCTGACCGTAGAGGTCGTGCTGGTTCAGGAAGGTCGTCTGCCAGCCATTCGCCTCGGTGAAGTCGCGGTAGCGCTTGGTGTGGCCGAGCTGAATCGGGTCGTAGGGCGTCAGCCAGCTGCCGTCGGCGAGCTTCGGCCGCGCGAGGCCGATCGCGGGATCGAGGACGTTGCGGTAGTTGCGGCTGCGGAGACGCAGGCGATCGGCGTCTTCCTTCGCGCCGGCTTTCCGCGCGAGCGTCGCCATTGCCCAGTCATCATAGGCGTATTCTTGAGTCCGGCTGACCGACTCGTCGACCGTGTCCGCGGGGAGGTAACCGCGCTCGATATACGTGCCGCGTGCGCGACTGTTGACCAGATCGGGGGCGGCGGCGTCGAAGGCGCGCGTTCGGATCGCGGGCCATGCGGCGGCATAGTCGGCGTCGATGCCCTTTGCCGCGGCCTCGGCCAAGATCGCGACCGAGTGCCAGCCGATCATCGTGCCGGTCTCGACCCCCTGGAGCGGCCAGCAGGGCGGGCCGTACGCGCTTTGCTGCGTCTGGCGGATCAGGTCGCGGACCAGCGATTTCGCGCGGTCGGGCGCGACCAAAGTCAGCAGCGGGTGGAGCGTGCGATACGTGTCCCAGGTCGAATAGGTGCTGTAGGCCTGCTCGCCGGCGGGGACGCTGTGGACTTCGCGATCGAGCCCGACATAGCGGCCGTCGACGTCGGAGAAGAGCGTCGGCGCGATCATCGCGTGATAGAGCGCGGTGGTCATGATGACGCGCGCATCGTCGGTGCCGCCCTCGACCTTCACGACCTTGAGCGTGTCGGCCCAATTCCGGATCGCCTGGCGTCGCGCGACGTCGAACTCGCGGAAATAGGAGGCGGCGAGGTTCGTCCGCGCGCCCGCCATGTCGACCGCGGAGACGGCGGTGCGAACGACGATCGGTGCGGCACCCGCATTGTCGTAGTGGAGCACCGCGCGGACGCGGTCGGCGGTGACGATCGCACCGTTGACGCTCTGCGTATCGGCGTAGAGCGTGATCCGGTCGGGCTTTGGCGACACGTGCATCGCGAAGTGGAGGCGGCGACCCTTCGCCCAGCGGAACGTCCGGCGGCTGCCGGTGAGCGTGCCGTCGGTGTCGAGCTCGATCCGGCTCTCGTCGATCAGCGGGCCTTCGCCGGGGCGGCTGTCGCGGTAGTTGGCGAGATCGACCAGGAGATGGCCGGGGCCGGCGGGGAAATGGTGACGCTGCCACCCGACGCGCGTCTCCGCGGTCAGTTCGGAGCGGACGCCGTTGCCGAGCGTGACGGCGTAATAGCCGGGCTCGGTGACTTCCTGCGTGTAGGTTTGGCGATAGCCTTCGCCGGGTTTGTCGGGTGCGCCGGGCAGCAGCTTCACCGCGCCGCGGCCGGGGACGACCAGCACGTCCATCAGGTCGGCGATGCCGGTGCCTGACAGATGCGTATGCGAGAAGCCCATCATGGTCGGGTCGCCGTGATGATACCCTGAGCAGTTCGCCCAATTCTCGGTATCGGTGTCGGGGCTGACCTGGACCATCCCGAACGGCATCGTCGCGCCGGGATAGGTATGGCCGTCGCCGCCGGTGCCGATCCAGAGGTTGGGCGCGGCCTTTGCGGACCGTGCGGCGGCGGGGATCGCGCCGGTGAGTGCGAGCGCACCGCTGGAGCCGAGCAGGGCGCGTCGTGTGATCTTCATAATGCGCTCGCCAATAGTGCGGGGCGGGTGTTCGCAAGCTGAACGATCAGTTCGCCGAACAGCCCGTTGGCCCAGGCGAACCAGGACCGCGTGAACTTGGCGGGATCGTCCTTGTCGAACGCCTCGTGGATGAAGCCGGTGTCGGCGTCGGTGTCGCGCAGCATCCGCAGGCACGCGCGGACCGTGGCATCGTCGGTGCCGGACAACGCGCGGACGATCAGCGACATCGGCCAGATATGGCCGAGCCCGACATGCGGTCCACCGATCCCCTCGGCCTTGGTGCCCTTGAAGAAATACGGGTTCGCGTCGCTCCAGGCTGCATCGGCCGTGCGGCGCCAGAGCGGATCGGTGGCGGGGACGCAGCCCATATAGGCGAGGGCGGAGAGCGACGGCACGTTGGCGTCGTCCATGAAGACCGCGTTGCCGAAGCCGTCGACTTCGAAAGCCCAGACTTCGCTGCCGTCGCGCAGGCGCATCCGGCCGTGCGCGACGAGGGCCGCCTCGACTTCGTTCGCCAGCGCGGTCGCGTCGGCGGCTAGCGCCGTGTCGTGGCGCGCTTCGTTGGCGACGACCGCGAGTTCGCGCAGGGTGGTGACCGCGAACAGATTGGACGGGATCAGATACGGGTAGACGCAGGCATCGTCCGAGGGGCGGAAGCCGCACTGGATCAGGCCGTTGGGCTTGGCGGGGTTGCCCCAGCCTTCGAGCGCCATGGTCTCGGTGTTGCGGTTCGAGGACCGCAGGAAGCTATAGGGGCCGCGATCGTCCTTGCGCTGTTGCTCGCGGTAGGTGCGGATGCTCGCGCGCGCCGCCTCGGCCCAGGTCGCGTCGAACGGCGTGGCATCACGCGTCGCCTGCCAATAGCCATAGGCAAGGCGCATCGGATAACAGAGCGAGTCGATCTCCCATTTGCGCTCCGCGACGCCGGGTTTCATCTCGGTCTGGTCCTTGAGGGCCCAGCTTAGGTCGGTCTTCGCGGTCGGGCTTTCCATGAACGCGTTGGCGTAGGGGTCGATCAGGATCGAGCGCGACTGGCGCGCGATCAGCCCGCGGAACAGCGTGCGCAACGCGGGGTCTTCGCGGACGAGATGGAGATAGGGGCGAAGCTGCGCTGAGCTATCGCGGAGCCACAGGCAGGGGATGTCGCCGGTGATGACGAACGCATCGGGCGCGCCGCCGACGGTCGACATGCGGACGGTGGTGTCGAGCGTGTTCGGATAGCAGTTGCCGAACATCCAGCGGAGCTTCGGGTCGCCAATCCGGGCCGATACACGCGCGATCTCGCGTTCGACCGAACGGCTGGTGAAGTTGCGGTCGGCGAGCGCGGGGCGCTTGCTCGGTAGCGAGGGACGGGCGGCGAAGGCGGGTGTGCCGACGAGTGCGAGGCCCCCGGCGACACCGCCGGCCATGACGGTGCGGCGGTCCATGGTCGACGCGCTCACTTCGGCAACTCCACCGTCGCGCCGGTGATCGTCAGGTCGCTCCACTGGCCTGCGCCGTCACCGGGCTGGCCGCCGCCGATATAGAGGCGGTAGGCGCCGGGGACGATCGTCCGTGTGCCGTCGCGTGCGACGCTGCTCATCGAGCGGGGATCGATCGTGATCGGGACGGTGCGCGACTGGCCGGGCTTCAGCGCGATGCGGCCGAAGCCGACGAGCTGGCGCTGGAGGACGGGGGTGGTCGGGGCCCCGGCCTTGGTGGCGGGCGCTACGAGGTAGGCCTGGACGACTTCTTCGCCTGCGCGATTACCTGCGTTCGACAGCTTCGCGGTGACGGTCAGCGGTTGTCCGGCGGCGACGTTGAGCGCTGGCTTCGTCGCGGCGTAGGCGAAATCGGTGTAGCTCAGGCCGTGGCCGAAAGCCCAGAGCGGCGTGCCGGTGAAGTAGCGGTAGGTGCGCTCCTTCATCGTGTAGTCGGTGAACGCGGGGAGGTCGGCGGTGGTCTTGTAGAAGGTGACGGGAAGGCGGCCCGACGGGTTGTTGAGCCCCGCCAGCGTCTCGGCGATTGCGGTGCCGCCGGCTTGGCCCGGATACCAGGCAGCGAGGATCGCGTCGGCCGATGCCGGATCGACCGAGACCGCGCTGCCGCTGGTCAGGACGAGGACGATGGGCTTGCCGGTGGCCTTCAGCGCTTCGAGCAGGCGGACCTGCGCTGGAGGCAGGCCGATGTCGGTTCGGTCGCCACCGACGAAGCCGGGGACGCTGACCGAGAGCGCTTCGCCTTCGAGATCGGGCGAGAGGCCCATGACGGCGATCACGACATCGGCGTCACGAGCGGTGGCGACGGCATGATCGAGCAGCGGCTGTGCGGGGGGCTCCAGAGCAGGCGGACGCCTTCGTCGTCGCTGCGGTGATCGAGTTCGAGGCGGAACGGGACGGGCTTGCCGTCGCTGGCGAGCGTGACCTCGACGCGGCCTTTCTTGACCTCGCCTGCCGAGAGCTGGCGGTCGCCGATCCAGAGCCGGACGGCGTCGTGCGTCGAGCAATCCTTCCAGCAGGCGGGGACGTCGACGACCAGCGGATAGGTGCCGGCGGCGGGCGGCGTGAAGGTTCCGGTCCAGCGGACGCCGAACGTCTTGGCGAGACCGGGGGCGGGGCTCGCGCGGTTGTGGTCGATGTCGATGTGACGATCGGTACGCGTCAGGGTCGGTGCGCCGACGCCCGCCTGCGCGGCGAAATATTCGGTCTTCAGGCCGCCGGCGAAGACGGTCTCGGGGACGGGTAAGGCCGCACCGTCGGCGAGCGACGAGCCCTGCGCATAGCGGACGTTGGCGGCGCCGAACTGCTTGCGGATGCCCTCCAGCGGGGTAACGGGCGCGACTGCGGTGCCGTGGTAATTGCCTTGCAACACGCCGAGATCGTCGGCGTCCGCGCCGATCACCGCGATCCGGCTGCCGGGCTTCAGCGGCAGGCGGTTGGCGTCGTTCTTGAGCAGGACGATCGATTTCCGCGCCGCGTCGAGCGCGAGCGCACGGTGGGCAGGTGTGTCGACTTGGTCGGTGCCGATGCTGCGCCACGGATTGGCTGCGCCAAACACGGTGCCGAGCGCGCGGCGGGCTTCGAGCGCGCGGATCAGCGCGGTGTCGACCTCGGCTTCGGTGACGAGACCCTGGCGGACCGCGGCGGGGAGGGGCGGCGTAGGCGCTGCCGCAATTAAGGTCGGTGCCGCCACGGATCGCGGCGGCGGCGGCGCCCGCGGCGTCGAGGCGGTAGTGGTGGTAGAGGCTAATGTTCGACACAGCGTCGCAGTCCGACACGGTGAAGCCCTTGAACCCCCAGTCGCGCCGCAGCCGGTCGATCATCAATGCCGACGATGCGCAGGCGGGGACGCCGTGGATCGAGTTGTACGCGCACATCAGCGACTGCGCCTTGCCCTCGGTCACGGCGAGCCGGAACGCGGGGAAGTAGGTCGCCTCAAGATCATAGGGGCTGGGATCGACGTCGAAGCTATCGCGCCCGGCTTCGGGGCCGCTGTGTACCGCGAAATGCTTGGGGGGTGGCGATGACCTTGGGGTGGAGCGGGTCGGGGCCCTGCAACCCGCCGATGAACGCGACGCCGAGGCGACCGGTCAGATACGGGTCCTCGCCGTAGGTTTCCTGGCCGCGGCCCCAGCGTGGATCGCGGAAGATGTTGATGTTGGGCGACCAGATCGTCAGCCCTTCGTATATCTTGCGGTTCGCGCCGACGTCCTGCGCGTTGAAGCGCGCGCGCGCCTCGGTCGCGACGACGTCGCCGATCTTCGCAACGAGCGCGGTGTCCCAGGTCGCGGCCATGCCGATCGCCTGTGGGAAGACGGTGGCGTGGCCGTTGCGCGCGAGGCCGTGGAGTCCTTCGTTCCACCAGTCGTACGCGGGCAGTCCGGCTTTCGGATCGGCGGGCACGGTGCTCTGCAACTGCGCCGCTTTCTGTTCGAGCGACATTTGCGCGACGGCGGTCGCCACCGGATCGGCGGACGCGAGCAGGAGCCAGATCATCGGGCGAGGGTCCTCAAGGTAAGCGCTTTCCGCAACGTCGCGGCGGAGGCGTCGGAGACGACATGGATGGTGACGCTCTCGCCCGGCAACAGGTCGAAGCCGTCGTCGGAGGGCTGGGCCGCGACCGCGCCGAAATCGAGCATGACCGCGCGGGCCAGGTTGGTCGCGGTGATCTTCACGTCGGTGCCGGTCCAGCGAACGCTGAGGCCGGGGTCGGGGTACGCCATGTCCTTGGGCAGGGCGCGTTCGATGATCGCACGGCTCGTGCCGCCGTTATCGAGCTGCAGATCGGCGACCGCGTAGCTGCCGGTGGGGGGCGGCGGCCCCGAACAGCGCGTCGTCGGACAGCGTCGCGACTAGCCTCGACGAGAGCGGCTCGAGCATCAGTGCGGCGGTGGTGCCCTTCAGCACCTTGCCGTCCATCGTCATCGTCCGCACCCGCCAACGGGAGTCGACCAGCGTGGTCGCGTCGGAGATCAGCGAGATGCGCGTCGCGCCGTCCTTGCGCTCTGCGACGATCGCTTGCGGCGCGAAGAACCGCCGGGCGGCGTAGTTGAGCAGCTTCCACCGGCCGGCATGATCGATGCTCGCCCAGCTGATCGAGGGCCAGACGTCGTTGAGCTGCCAGTAGAGCGAGCCCATCGTCACCGGGCGGCAGGCGCGGTGATGCGAGGCGGCGATGCGGATCGCCTCGGCTTGGTTGACCTGCGTAAGGTAGACGAGATCGGCGAAATCGCGCGCCGGGCGCAACCGATCGCGCAGGTACATAATCAGGCGCTCATTGCCTTCGCCGGCGAGGAACTTCTGGTGCGCCTTCATCACCGGGCTGTCCGCCGTGAGCGCGCCCTTGCCGGCGAATTCGCGGATCGTCGACAGGTCCGGCATCGCCTGGAAGCCGTATTCGGACATGAAGCGCGGGCAGCTGTCGAGATAGTTCTCGACCGGCTTGGAGCCCGACCAGACGTCCCAGAAATGGCGGTCGCCGTCTTTGTCGGTGTCGACGGGGCCCTCGTAATTCGTCGAGGGCGAGCCCGGCCAATAGGGCGTGCCGGGGGCGTTGCGTGTCACGGCTTCGCGCAGCACGCGGTCGAACAGCACGGCCATGCCAGCGCCGATGCGCTCCTGTTCGTCGGCGCCGACGGCCTTCTTGAACGCCTTGCGGTCGGACCAGTTCTCCCAGCCCGACAAGACCTCGTTGCCGCCGGCCCACAGCACGACGGAGGGATGCGATCCGATCCGCGCGACCTGTTCCTCGGCCTCGATCCGGACGTTCTCGCGGAAGGCGGCGTCGGGCGGCGTGACGCTGCCGCCGAACATGAAGTCCTGCCACACCATCAGGCCCATGCGGTCGGCGATGTCGTAGAACGCGTCGTCCAGATAGGTCCCGCCGCCCCAGATGCGGACCATGTTCATGTTGGCGTCGCGCGCGCCCTTTAGGATCGTCTCCATATAGGCCGGCGTGACGCGCGCCGGGAAACTGTCGAACGGGATGATGTTCGCGCCCTTGGCGAAGATCGGCGTGCCGTTGACCTTGAACCCGAAGCTGCCGTCCTTGCGGATCAGCTCGACCGTGCGCAGGCCGATCCGCTTGGTCACGCTGTCCTCGGGAGTCGGCTCCGCGCCGCCCAGCGAGGCGGTGACGGTGTAGAGCGGCTGCGCACCGTAACCGACCGGCTGCCAACGCTTGGGGTCGGCGATTGCCAGCGGGATCGAGACCGCGTTGTTGCCCTTGACGAGCGTCACCGTCCGGTCGACCGAGACCGTCTTGCCATCCGGCCCGGTGACCGCGGCGCGGATCGTCGCTACGCCGGGCGTCTCGACGGCGAGGTCGAGCTTGGCGGACAGCCGCGCCTCGGTCGGCGTCAGCGCCTCCTGGTCGACGCGGAGCATTTCGATCCGCGCGTCGTCCCAGATCTCCAGCCGGACCGGTCGCCAGATGCCGGTGTTAACGATGCGGGGACCCCAGTCCCAGCCGTAATTGTATTTGGGCTTGCGGATGTAGGGCGAGGTCTGCTTGCCCTTCGGCTCGTCGCCGAACGCGCTGTCATATTCGCCCGGCAGTGGGTTTTTCTCGGCGAGCACCATCGGCTGGAGGGTGTGGATCGGCGAGGCGATCGTCACCAGCACCTCGTTGCGTCCGACCTTCAGCACCGGCTGCGCATCCACACGCCAGCGCCGGTGCGCGTTGTCGGTGGTCAGCAGCACTTTGCCGTTGACGCTGACCGTCGCGAACGTGTCGAGCCCGTCGAACACGAGGTCGAGGTGATTGCGCTGCATCATCGCCGGGGTGACGTCGAACACGCGGCGGAACTGCCATTTGGTCAGCCCGGCCCACTGGATCGCCGCCTCGTTGGTGCCCTTGAACGGATCGGGCACGCGGTGCGCCGCGATCAGATCCTGCTGCACCGATCCGGGGACGGCCGCCGGCAGCCAATTGGCCTCGCGCTTGTGCGCGGCGATCGCGGCGGTGTCGGTCGGATCGATCCGCACTTGCCATGCACCGTCGAGCGGCACGACGGTCTTGGGCGAGGCGAACGCGGGCGCGGCGAGCGCGATCAGGGGAAGGACGAACCAGCGACGCATCAGCGTGTCTCCGACAGGGTCATGCGCTCGACCGCGTAGAACGGGTCGGACGTGGGGGAGGTGAATTGGAGGCAGATGTCGCGGTCACCGGTGATCGTCGGCAACGTCCCCTTCACGCTGAAGCGGGTCGGCGCGGTCTTTGGATCGGGCAGCGGGAAAGTGCCGGCGATCACCGGTTTCGCGCCCTTCACGGTGCAGCCGACCAGTACCATCAGCTCGCCATGCGGCGTCACGTTGTAGTGCTGGCGGACCATCTTGAAGTCGTGCGCGAGGCCCCAGTTGCGTGGCAGGCGGGCGATATCGATCGTGAACCCCTTGGCGACATCCATCGGCGCGGCGGGATAAGCGGTGCAGGTATCGAAGACCGTGACATTGAACACCGGCGCATTGCCCTGCGCTTCTGACGTCAGCGGCACGCGCAGGCCGAGAGACCCGTCGGGGCAGGCGATCATGTCGGACGCGGTGCGGGTCAGCAGCGCCTGGCGACCGGTCTCGAACAATCGAGGCTCGGCGACCGGCTGGCCGCTCGCATCGAACGCAGCGGCGCGGATCGCCACGCCGGGCTTTACCGATAGAGGCGCGGTGTAGGCGGGCGACCGTGCGGTCGGCATTTTGCCGTCGAGCGTGTAGCGGATCGTGCCGTACGGCGCCTGTGTGGCGAGGACGACTTTCGCGCGGTTGGTGCGGAGCGCATCGCCGCGCGTGCCGTCGAGCGTGTAGCCGACCGCGAACGCACTGTCCGCGACCTCCAGCCCAGACTTGCGCCAGCGCCGGATCTGCGGCTGGACCCGGTCGAGGAAGCCGGCGAAATCGCGTTTGCCCTTGCCCGACCAGGTAATCTCCGCGAGCGCGGCGGCGCGTGGGAAGATCAGGTGCTGCATCTGGTACGGGGTGACGATGTATTCGCTCCACAGATTGGCCTGCGCGCCGAGCACGTGTTGCGCCTTGTCCGCCGAGATGCCCGCCGGCATCGGCTCGTAATTGTAAACGGTTGCGAGCGACTGGATTGCGAGGCGGCCGGGCGGTTCGTCGCGCCGGTCGCTTTGCAAATTGTCGAGATACAGCGTCGGGGCGGGCGACAGCACGACGTCGTGGTTCTGGTTGGCGGCATCGACCGCGCCCTTTTCGCCGCGCCACGACATCACCGAAGCGGATGCGGGCAGGCCGCCTTCGAGGATCTCGTCCCAGCCGATCAGGCGGCGCTTCTTGCTGGCCAGATAGGTGCCGAACTGGTCGATCATCCAGCTTTGCAGGCCGTTCTCGTCCTTGATGCCGAGCTTCGCCATCTGCGCCTGCACCTCGGGGCTGCGTTCCCACTGGTCCTTGACCGCCTCGTCGCCGCCGAGATGGATATAGGTGCCGGGGAACACCGCCATCAGTTCGTCGAGCACCGTCTTGACGAAGGCGATGCCCTTGGGGCCGGGGTTGAAGAGGTACGGGTTGACGCCCCATGCGTTGCTGACCTGCGGCGTGTCGCCGATCACGCCGAGCTCGGGATAGGCCGCGACGAGTGCCTGCGCATGGCCGGGCAGGTCGATCTCGGGGACGATCACGATGCCGCGTTCGGCGGCATAGGCGACCAGTTTGCGCAGTTCGTCCTGCGTGTAGAAACCGCCGACGCGCGTGCCGGGTGCTTCGCCGGTCGAGGGGCTGGTGCGGATGCTGCCGATCTCGGTCAGCTTGGGATAGGCCTTTATCTCGAACCGCCAGCCCTGGTCGTCCGACAGATGGAGGTGGAGCGTGTTGAGTTTCACCGACGCCATCTGGTCGACGATCGCGTAGATCGACGGCAGCGACTGGAAGTGTCGCGCGGTGTCGACCATCAGCCCGCGCCAGCCGAAGCGCGGGGCGTCGTCGATCGTCACCGCGGGGATGCGGACCGGCTGGCCGAACGCGCGATCGGGGCTGATGAGCTGAGCGAGCGTCATCGCGCCGTACAGGAGGCCCGCGTCACCCGACGCGGTGATCTTCGCGCCCGAGGCGTCGACGGTCAGCCGGTACGCCTCAGCGCCCTTGATCGCGGCATCGCGGACGAAGCGGATATTGCCGTTAGGCGACGTCTGGAGAGCGAGACCGCGCTCGGTCTTAACATGCGCGATGAGCAGGCGCATTGCGGCGGCGGCACCCGCGTCGGAAGGATCGGCTGTGATCGTCGCGCCGTTGGCGATCATGAAGCTGCCGGCGGTACGGATGATTGCCGAAGGTTGCGGTACCAGTGGCAGGCGGTCCTGCGCCTGGGCAGGGATCGCGCAGAGAGCGGCAGGAAGCAGCGCCGTCGCCGTCAGCCAGCGCCCGGCATTTCGGTTCGCGGTTGCACGCATGTCGACTGCTCCCTGTATCGGCTCCTGACGGCCGCTGGTCGAGGAATGTAACCAATATAAGTCCAGACACAACCCCGTCATTTGACAGCAAGCTTGTCGTGCTCTGACAGGAGATCGGACGTGGGGCGGTCAGGGGACATACCAATATGGCCCATGGATTTAGTCTGGTTGCCGACCACGCGGTCCTTGGCTACGCTACCATAAGGGACGCGGCAAGGCTCGCTTTGAGCTGCCGGTCGGAGGGGGAATACATGGCGTTTTCCGATGACATCGGACGCTTTCGCAAGGGTAATCCATCGCCGCTCTACCTCCAGTTGCAGGAACTGATCCGCAACGCGATCGGCGAGAAGCTGTTGGTACAAGGCAATGCGATCCCGGCCGAGCGCGATCTCGCGATCGAGTACGACGTATCGCGGATCACCGTGCGGAAAGCGATCGGCGGACTGGTCGAGGAGGGGGCTGCTCACGCGCAGGCGTGGCGCGGGGACGTTCGTCGCCGGACGCGTCGAGAAGAGCTTTTCGAAGCTGTCGTCGTTCAGCGAGGACATGGCCGCGCGAGGCCGCACGTCGAGCAGCAGCTGGATCTCGCGCTCGGCGGGGCAGGTGAACCCGGAGGAAGCGATGGCGCTGGGGTTGTCGCCGGGGGCGGCGGTGTTCCGCTTCAACCGCATCCGCTATGCCGACGACGAGGCGATGGCGCTCGAATTCTCGACGATCGCGGGATATTGCCTGCCGTCGGTCGAGGTGGTCGATGACTCGCTCTACACCGCGCTCGAGAACGCCGGGAGCCGGCCGGTACGCGCGCTGCAACGCCTGCGTGCGGTGCCGTTCGGGGGCGAGCATGCGCGGATGCTGGGCGTCGACGCGGGCCATGCCGGTCTGCTGATCGAGCGCCGCGGCTTCCTGCGCGATGGCCGGGCCGCGGAGTTCACCCGCTCCTACTACCGCGGCGATGCGTACGATTTCGTCGCCGAACTCGCCGATATCTGACCTTTAATACCGAGAGCACCGATGAACCGACGTGAGCTTCTTGTTGGCACGGCGGGCGCCGGTGCCTCTCTGGTCGTGGGGCCGATCGAGGCCGGGTTCGCGGCGAGCGTAGCGAAACAGCGCGGTGCTGGTGCGCTGCCGATGCCGCAGCCGACGCGGACCTTGCCGTTGCCCGCGTTGGTGCAGGACCCGTCGCGAACGCTGATCGAGCGGGGGTGGCTGTTCCACGAGGGCGACGTGATCGCGCCTGCGCCCGACGGCCACAACGCGACGTATCTGAGCGTGAAGGCGGGTAACGCACTCGGCGCCGCGGCGATGGCGTATGACGATTCCGACTGGCAGTCAGTGCGGTTGCCGCATGACTGGGCCTCCGCGCAGCCGTTCGTGAAGACCGCAAGCGTCTCGCAGGGCTTTCGCGCGCGGGGCATCGGCTGGTACCGGCGGACGCTGCGGCTCGACCCGGCGGACCGTGGCAAGACGATCGGGCTGCAGTTCGACGGGATCGCGACCAACGCGACGGTCTGGGTCAACGGCAGCGTCGTCGCGCACAACTGGTCGGCGTATAACAGCGTTGAGATCGACCTGACGCCGTTCGCGCGGTTCGGCGACGACCTGAACGTGATCGCGGTGCGCGTCGATGCGCAGGCGATGGAGGGCTGGTGGTATGAGGGCGCGGGGATCTATCGCCACGCGTGGCTGATCCGCCGCGCGGCGGTGGCGATCGTGACCGACAGTGTGCACTGCGGTCCCAGGCGCGGTGCTGACGGTGCGTGGAGCGTCCCGGTCGAAGTGAAGCTCGGCAGCATCGATCGCGCGTCGGTCGGCGTGACGGTGGATGTCGCGCTGCTCGATCCCGAGGGCAAGCGCGTGGCGGGGGCGCAGGCGACCGCGACGGTCCTGCCTCTGGAGCACGCGACCGCGACGATGACGCTGGCCGTGCCTGCGCCGCGCCTTTGGTCGATCGAGACGCCGACGCTCTATACCGTCGTGACGCACGTCCTGCGCGACGGCGCGATCGTCGACGAGCGGCGGATACCGGTCGGCTTCCGCACGATCCGGTTCGATGCGGACCGCGGCTTCCTGCTCAACGACCGGTCGGTGAAGCTGAAGGGCGTGTGCCTGCATCAGGATCACGCCGGCGTCGGGACTGCGATCCCCGATGCGCTGCTGCGCTGGCGGCTGGAGCGGCTGAAGGCGATGGGCTGCAACGCGATCCGCTGCTCGCACAACGCGCCGGCCGCCGAACTGCTCGACCTGTGCGACGCGATGGGCTTCGTCGTGATGGACGAGAACCGCCAGTTCAATCCCGCACCCGATACCATGGCGCAGCTCGAATGGATGGTCCGCCGCGATCGCAACCACCCGAGCGTGATCCTGTGGTCGGTCTTCAACGAGGAGCCGATGCAGGGCACCGAGGCGGGCGTCGAGATGCTCCGGCGGATGGCGCACGCGGCGCATGCGCTCGACGACAGCCGCCCGGTGACGGGCGCGATGAACGGCGCGTTCTTCGATCCGATCAACGTGTCGAGCATTTTCGACGTCGTCGGCTTCAACTATTACCAGGGCGATTACGACCGGTTCCACCAGCTCAACCCGACCAAGCCGATGACGAGCTCGGAGGATACCAGCGCCTATGAAACGCGCGGCGCGTTCGCGAGCGATCCGGCCGCGCATGTCCAGTCGTCCTACGACGTCGAGGCGGCGAGCTGGGGCGATACGCACCGCGCGACGTGGAAGAAGATCGCCGACCGCCCGTTCGTCGCGGGCGGGTTCGTGTGGACCGGGTTCGATTATCACGGCGAGCCGACGCCGCATGAATGGCCGACGATCTCCAGTTTCTTTGGGATCCTCGACCTGTGTGGGTTCCCTAAGAATGCGTTCGACATCCACCGTGCGCACTGGGTCGACGACGCGCCGGTCGTCAGCCTGACGCCGCACTGGACGTGGCCGGGACGCGAGGGGCAGCCGGTCGTGGTGCTGGTGATGAGCAACGCCGAGCGCGTCGAGTTGCAGCTCAACGGGCGGAAGGTCGGCGAGCAGGCGGTCGACCGGATCATGGGCAACGAGTTCAGCGTGGCCTATGCGCCCGGCCGGATCGAGGTGATCGCGTTGCGCGGTGGCAAGGTCGTCGCGACGGCCGCGCACGAGACCGTCGGCAAGCCGGTTGCGCTGCGCTTGACCGCGGCGCGGACGGTGATGGCGGGCGACGACGAGGACACGCAGCCGGTGACGATCGACGCGATCGATGCCGCCGGGCGGCATGTTCCGACTGCGAACCTGCCGACGCAGTTCTCGGTCGACGGCGCGGCGATCATCGGGGTCGGTAATGGCGATCCGAACAGCCATGAGCCTGAGAAGGGCAATGCGCGGTCGTTGTTCAACGGGCTCGCACAGGTCATCGTGCAGGCGGGGACGGGTCGTGGGCGGATCGTGATGACCGCGACCGCGCCGGGATTGAAGCCGGCGCGGCTGGTGATCGACCGGGCAGCGATCGCACCGCGGGCGCAAATGGCCGCGACCTATGGCGGGCAGGCGATCCGGGAGTGGCGTCGCTCGCCGGCGTTCGCTGCGCGTCCCGATCCTGCGCTGGCGCCGATCGATGGGGATAATAATAGCTGGGCGTTCGTGCGGAGCGGTACGCCGGTCCACGCTGCGGCGGAGGGTCGTTGGCGGCTCTACCGTGCGAGCGTTACGCCGTGGCGGCGGATCGGTGCGGAGGGCGGCACGATCCGTTTCGCGTCGATCGCGGGGAAGGCCGAGCTGTGGGTGGATGGCCGGCGGCTTGCGTTGAAGACCGGCGCCGAAGCGGGGCCGCTCGAGGCGGCGTTGCCGGCGGGCGGCGGCGTGCGCCAGATCGTGCTGGTGGTGGAATCGGCTGCAGAGGGGAGGGGTTTCGGGCATCCTCGGCCCTGTGTCGCTGGAACCGCCAGCGCGCTGACGCTGCTCAATCCTCCCCGCCAGGGGGAGGTGTCGCCGAAGGTGACGGAGGGGGGAGGACACGGAACCGGCGTTTCCCTTTCCTCCCCCTCCGTCTGGCAAGTGCCAGCCACCTCCCCCTGGCGGGGGAGGATCAATTTCAAAGCTTACCGGGCCAGCGTCGCCAGGACCGCGTCGGTCGCCAGCATATGAAGCTGGCCGGGTGCGGGGCGGGCGATCGCGCGGATACCGAGCTTTGCCAGCGCCGCATCGTCCGCCAGCGCTGTATCGCCCAGCTGGACGCGCAGTCGGCCGGTATGGCGGCTGGCGCCAAGGACGTTCGCCGCGCCCCCCGAGTGCGCTCTCGATTACGGACGAAAGGGCGATCGAGTCCGACACTGCGGGCGCGACGGGCTCCGGTGCCACATCGCCACCCAGCGCTAGCGCATCGCGGATCTCCATCGAGACGACGTCCGCGATCGGCCCGAGCACGACCTGGAGCGCGGAGTTCGACGGACGCAGGATACCGCGCGCGCCGAGGGCCTTCAGCGCTGCATCGTCGACCGCGGACTGGTCCACGACGATCAACCGCAAACGCGTCGTGCACGCGCTCACCGTGGTCAGGTTCGCCCCGCCGCCAAGCGCCTGCGCGAACGCCGCACCGCGTCCGCCAGCCGCGGTAGGCGCCACGGCAGCGACGGTCTCGGCTTCGCGCCCCGGCGTCGCGAGGTCGAACTTGCGTATGAAGAGGCGGAACAGACCGTAATACAGCACGAAATACACCGCGCCGACCGGCAGCAGGACGAGCGGTCGCGTCGCCTTGCCGAAGTTCAGCACGTAATCGAGCAGCCCCGCCGAGAAACCGAAGCCCATTTTGACGCCGAGCACGTCCATCAGCGCCATCGACAGGCCGGTCAGCACCGCGTGCACCGCGTACAGCACGGGCGCGAGGAACATGAAGCTGAACTCGATCGGCTCGGTAACGCCGGTCAGCGCCGAGGTGAGCGCAAGGCTGAGCAGCATGCCGCCGACCGCTTTCCGGCGCTCGGGCTTGGCCGAATGGTACATGGCGAGGCACGCGGCGGGCAGGCCGAACATCATCACCGGGAAGAAGCCGGCCATGAAGATCCCCGCCGACGGATCGCCCGCAAAGAAGCGGCGCAGGTCACCCGAAGTGCCGTGGTAATCGCCGGCGACGAACCAGACGATGTTGTTGAGCAGATGGTGCAGCCCAGTGACGAGCAGCAGGCGGTTGAGCAGCCCGAACACGAACACGCCGATCGCACCGCTGCCGGTGATCGCGACGCTCAACTGGTCGACGCCTTGGCTCAGCAGCGAGAAGCCGAAGCCGAACACCGCCGCGAGCACGAGACCGGCCACGCCGCTGACGATCGGAACGAACCGGCGTCCGCCAAAGAAAGCGAGATATTCCGGCAACTTGATCGTCGAATACCGATTGTAGAGCGTCCCGCCCGCGAGCCCCGACAGGATGCCGATCGGCACGTCGAGCCGCGCCATCGCCTTGGCCTTCCACGCCGCGATGGCGAGGTCGGCGGAGACGCCGGTCAGCCCTGCCGCTACTTCGGGTGCGACGGTGATCAGGACTTTGCCCGCCTCCGTCGCGACCAGGAAGCAGACGACGCCGGCGAGGCACGCGGCACCGTTGCCGTCGCGCGCGAACCCGGTGGCGACGCCGATCGCGAAGAGCAGGCCGAGGTGTGAGAAGATCGCGTCGCCCGCCGCGCTGATGAAGGCGATGTCGAGCAGGTCGGGCTGGCCGAGGCGGAGCAGCAGGCCGGCGATCGGCAGCACCGCGATCGGCAGCATCAGCGCGCGGCCGAGCGGCTGGAGGGCTTCGAGGATCGATTTCATGCGGTGAACTCCCGGGCGAGCGAGCGGACGTCGGCGGCGGACCCGCATTGCAGCGCGGCGGCGGCATGCGCGCGGCACGCCTCCATCGTCAGCGTCGCGACCAGCGCCTTGATCTCGGGCACGAGCGCCGGTGCGGACGAGAGTTCGGTGACGCCGAGCCCGATCAGGATGGGGACGGCGAGCGGGTCTGACGCGAGCCCGCCGCACACGCCGGTCCAGCGGCCATGCACCGCGCCGCCCTTGCAGGTCTGCGCGATCAGCCGGAGGACGGCAGGGTGCAGCCCGTCGATCCCGCTCGCGACGGCGGCGTTACCGCGGTCCATCGCCAGCGTGTATTGCGTGAGGTCGTTGGTCCCGACCGACAGGAAATCGGCCTCCGCAGCGAGCAAATCGGCGGTGATGGCGGCGGCGGGGGGTCTCGATCATCACGCCAACCGGCACGCGGTCGACGATGCCGATCTCGGCAGCAACGCGGTCGACCACCGCGCGGACGGCGCGGAGTTCGTCGAGGCTGGCGATCATCGGGACCATGATGCGGCATTGCCCGGCGGGCTTTACCGACAGGATCGCGCGGACCTGATCCTCCAGGATCTGCGGGTGCGCGAGGCCGACGCGGATGCCGCGCAGGCCTAGCGCGGGGTTCTCTTCCGGCGCCATCGGCAGATACGGCGCGGGCTTGTCGCCGCCGATGTCGAGCAGGCGGACGATCAGCGGGCGGCCGTCGAGCGCGTCGGCGATCGCCTGGTAGTCCGCGGTCTGTTCAGCGACCGTCGGCGCGGCATCGCGTTCGAGGAACAGGAATTCGGTGCGCAACAGGCCCGAGCCTTCCGCACCGTTCTCGACCGCGAGGTGCGCATCGCCGAGCGCGCCGAGATTGGCGAACGCCTCGATCCGGGTACCGTCGGCCATGCGGCAGGGTTCGCCGGCCCGCGCGAGGGCTTCGGTGCGGCGGACCTGCGCCTGGACGATCCGGACCTGCGTGGCGACGAGCGTGTCGGCATCGGGATCGATCCGCAACAGGCCTTCGCTGGCATCGAGGATCACGGGCGTGTCGTCGGCGACGGCGTTCAATGGCGCGCCGATCGCGACCAGCGCGGGCAGGCCCATCGTCGCGGCAAGGATCGCGACGTGTGAGGTCGGGCCGCCGCGCTCGACGCAGAAGCCGACGATGTTCGCGCGGTCGAGCGACAGGACGTGCGAGGGCAGCAGATCGTCCGCGAGCAGGATCGTGTCGGGCGGGAACGACAGCGGCATGGTCTCGACGCCGGCGATCAGCGCGAGGAGCTGGCGTTCGAGATCGAGCATGTCGTCGGCGCGCTCGGCAAGCCGTGGATCGGTGCTGGTGCGCAACGCGTCGGCCTGCGGACGGATCGCGCCGCGCCACGCATGACCCGCGCTCTCGCCGCGTGCGATGCCGCCGTGCGTCGTCTCGTGGAGCATGGGATCGTCGAGCATTGCCGCATGCGTTTCGACGATCGCGCGTTCGGGACCGGTCGCCGTGCGCGCGCGGTCCGCGAAACGGGTCGATAGCGTGGTGACGGCCGCATCGAAGCGAGCCTCCTCGACGGCGATGCCTTCGCCTCGCTCGGGGACGACGATGTCGGCGGGGCGAAACCAGCGGGCGCGGCCGATTGCCAGGCCGGGCGCCGCTGTGACGCCGGTCAGCGCGCCGTCGACTGCGGCGCGGGCTGGCGAGGGGGCGACGGTGGGCGCACGGACGGGGGTTTCGGCCGGCTCGTCCATGCCGCTTTCGATCAGGTCGCAGATCGCGGCGAGTGCTGTGGCGGCATCGGCGCCTGCTGCGGTCACCACGATCGTATCGTCGCGGCGGATCGCCAGGGCGAGCAGGGCTATCGGGCTGCGGACGTTGGCGGTCTTGTCGCCGGATGCGAGCGTCACGTCGGCGTCGAAGCGCTTGGCGGTCGCGGCAAGGCGCGCGGCCGGGCGGGCGTGGATGCCGTGCGGGAGAGGGACTACGACCGTCCGTTCGTGCGCGGTGCCGTTCTGGCTCGTCTCGCGGTGCGCAACCGTATCGCTGGGTTCGAGCGTCATCAGCGGATCGCCGACCGCGACCAGTTCGCTGGAGACTGCGTGGACGATGCTGAACCGGTCAGGGTTGACGATCACGATCGGCGTGACGACTGCGCGGGCCTCGCGCACGAGCAGGTCAAGGTCGAAGTGGATCAGCGGCGCACCGCGCTCGACCGTGTCGCCGACCGCGACGCACGGGCCGAACCCGCGTCCGCCGAGCGCGACCGTGTCGAGGCCGATATGGATCAGGATCTCCGCACCCTCGGGCGTGGCGAGCGTGATCGCGTGGCCGCTCGGCAACAGCGTCAGCACGGTGCCGGCGCAGGGAGCATAGAGACAGTCGCCGGTCGGATCGATCGCGACGCCGTCACCCAGCATCCGCTCCGAGAACACCGCGTCGGGGACTTCGTCGATCGGCGTTGCCCAGCCCTGCATCGGCGCGGTCAGGAGGATGGAGGCCATGGGTGCGTTCTCGATACCAGAAGGAAAGGGCGCGGGGATAAGGCAGGCGAGCCGGTCAGGCCGGGCCCGCCCCGCCGATCCACGTGCCCACCGGATGCAGGTCGCGGGTGAGCACGACCCAGTCGGCGGTGCGGCCGACCTGCAACGTGCCGCGCTCCTGCGACAGTCGCAGGAACGCTGCCGGATAGGTTGCCGCCATCGCCGCTGCGATCTCGGGCGCGACGCCAAGCCGGTCGACGGTGTTGCGGACCGCGCCCGCCATGTCGAGATCGGAGCCTGCCAGCGTGCCGTCGGCGCCGACGCAGCGGCCATTCTCGACATGGATCTCGCGGCCCTGCAGCACGAACGACTTCTCCGCCGCGCCGACGCAGGGCATCGCGTCGGATACCAGCATGAACCGGTCGTGCGGCCGTGCGCGCAACGCGATCCGCAGCACTGCGTCGTCGACATGGAAGCCGTCGACGATGATCCCGCAATACACCGCCTGGTCGTCGAGCACCGCGCCGACCACGCCTGGGGCGCGGTGGACCAGCGGCGACATCGCGTTGAACAGATGCGTCACGCCGGTGATCCCGGCGGCCATCCCGGCGCTAGCGGTGGCGTGATCCGCGTCGCTATGGCCGATGCTGATGAGCACGCCGGCGGCGGTCAGCGTCGCGATCTGTGCCGCGGTCACGCGCTCGGGTGCCAGCGTCACCATGACCCGGCCGAGGCGGGGGCGGGTCAGCAGCGCGAGCAGGTCGTCGTCGAGATCCTGGAAGCGCGTCGGGTCGTGGATGCCCTTGCGTGCCGGGCTGATCACCGGGCCCTCGATATGGATGCCGAGCACGCCGGGGACGCCTGCGAGGATCGCCGCGTCGACCGCGTCGAGCGCGAGCGCGATCACGTCGGGCGTGTCGCTGATCAGGGTCGGCAGGAACGCGGTGGTGCCGAACGGCCGGTGCGCCGCGCCGATCGCGGCGATGCCCTCAACCGTGGGCGTATCGTTGAACAGCACGCCGCCGCCGCCGTTGACCTGCGTATCGACGAAGCCGGGCATGAGCCAGCCACCGTCGAGATCGATCGCGTGATCGGCGGTTAGATCGGTGGTTGCGTCGTCGATCCGGGCGATCCGCCCGTCCTCGACGACGATCGTCGCCTCGTTCAGGACGCCCGCGGGGGGTGACCACATGGCCATTCGAAAACCGGAAGATCGTCATAACGTGCGCGTCACCTTGCTGAGATGCGACGGAGCGTCGGGGTTGAACCCGCGAGCAAGCGAGAGGGCGTTGACCATGCGATAGAAGCTCTGGATCATCAGGATCGGCTCGATCGCCGGATGCGCTTTCAACGCGGGCAGGACGCCGTCGTCGCTGCTGCCATCGAGCCCGGCATCAGCGAGCAACACGCCTGCGCCACGCTCGGCGAACTCGCGCGCCGCATCGCGCACGCCGTCACCGGCCGCGTCGGAGGTCGCGAGCGCCAGCAGCGGGAAGCCGTCCTCGACTAGCTGCATCGGGCCGTGGCGGACTTCGGCCGAACTGAACGATTCGGCGTGCAGCGCGCAGGTTTCCTTCATCTTCAGCGCCGCCTCGTTGGCGATGCCGAAGCCCATGCCGCGCGCAATCACGAACAGATTGGTCGCCGTGCGCAGCGGTGCGACGGCGGCCGACCAGTCGAGCGCCCAGGCGCGGGCGAGGTCGGCGGGGAGGGCTGCGACCGCGCTACGCAATGCGTCGTCGTCGGCCCATTCCGCGGTCAAAGCGGCGAAGGCGGCGAGCGAGCAGATGTAGGATTTGGTCGCTGCGACCGACTTTTCCGGTCCGGCGCACAGCGGGATAAGCGTGTCAGCGGTTTCGGCGAGCGGCGAAGTCTCGTCGTTCACGAATGCGACGACATGCGCGCCGGCGGCCTTCTGCGCGGCGACCGCAGCGAGCAGGTCGGGGCTGCGTCCGCTTTGCGACACCGCGATGCACAGCGTGTTCCGCGCACCGAGTGGTGCGTCGTAGAGCGACACGACCGAGGGCGCCGCGGCGGCGACCGGGATGCCGGTCTTCGTCCAGATCAGATACTTGCCGTACACAGCCGAATGATCGGAGGAACCACGTGCGCAGGTCACGACGACCGCGGGCGGGGCGCTACGAAGACGCGCACCGATCGCCGCGAACGCCGCGGCGTTGGTCGCGAGCATCCGCGCGACGGCCTCGGACGATTCCGCAGCCTCGCGGAACATCAGCGTTGCCGTTTCCGCAATCGGCGGGGGGTGTTAGCGGAGGCGGAGTGGCGTCGTGCATGGCGGCTCGCTTCGATTGGCGTTCGGCGAGGAGCGAGAGGCCCCCGACCCAGACCGGTTTGAGTAAGTTATGGATTGGTATTATTCAAGCGCCGGATGTCCGGCCGCCATGTTCGCCAGTCGCTCTACCGCGTCCCGGTTCGTGGCTGCGCGTCCCGGCGAGGCGAAGCCGAAGCGTAGTTCGGCTGGATCGGCGGCGGTCGCCGAGGGCGTGCGACACGAGGCGTGGACTTCGCGGACACCGGTCGCGAGGATCGTGGGCAACGTCTCCGGCGAGACCCCGCTTCCCGCGAGCACGATAATCCGACGGGCGGCTTGCTGGTGCAGTGCTGCCAGCATCGCGACGCCGTCGATCGCCTTAGGGGCGCCGCCCGAGGTCAGGATCCGGTCGAAGCCGAGCGTGACGGCGGACTCCAGCGCGTCGGGCATGTCGCGGCACAGATCGAAGGCGCGGTGCAGCGTCAGCGAGAGTGGGCGTCCGCGAGCATCGCCCAGCGACTTGGCGTGTGCGACCCAAGCGGCAAGCGCGGGCAGGTCGAGCCGGTGGTCGACATCGAGCGCGCCGATGACGATCCCAGCCAATCCGGCTTCCGCCGCGGTGCGAATGTCGTCGGCGATTAACGCCTGCTCGCTCGGGGTATAGACGAAGCCGCCTTCGCGTGGTCGGGCCAGGAGGTGGACGGGGACGCCGGAGGCCTCCGATGAAGCCGCCGCTGCCCGGATCAGCGACGCGGGCGGGGTGAGCCCACCGACGCCGAGCGCCGCGCACAGTTCGATGCGGTCCGCCCCGCCGGCGATCGCCGCGTCGACACCGCGCAGATCCTCGACGCAGACCTCGAGCATCGTTCGGGTACCGCGCACCATGTCTTCCGCGACGCTCACGCCTGGAACAGCGACCGCGCCTTCAGCACCGTCGTCTTGCCGCGCGCGTCGGTGACCGCATAGGTGAAGCCCGGCAACAGGCAGAACGCGCCGACATTGCCCTTCGTGTCGAGCGCGAGGAAGCCGACCTGGACGCCGCGGATCGCATCGCCGCGCAGCTTGGCGATATGCCGGACGACCTCTTCGCACGCCTTTTGCGGCGACGACCCGCCGCGCATCGACGCGACGACGCGGGCCGAGCCTGCTACGCGGGTGACTTCCTCGCCAAGCCCGGTCGAGGTGGCACCGCCGACGGCTGCCTCGACGTATAGCCCCGATCCGACCTGCGGCGAATCGCCGACCCGGCCGCGCATCTTGAACGCCATGCCGGAGGTCGTGCAGGCGCCCGCCATCCGCCCGTCGGCCGTGCGCGCGAGCAGGCCGATCGTGTCATGATCCAGCGCGCCGCCGGGCGTGCGCGTGATGCGGTTCTCGCTATTGGCTTCGGGCTGGTATTTCGCGGTCTTGAGCCAGTCGCGCCATGCCTTTTCCGATTCCGGGGTGAGCAGCGACTGTTGCGGAAACCCCTGGTCGCGCGCGAACCGCGTCGCGCCCCTCGCCGACGAGAAAGGTGTGCGGCGTCCGCTCCATCACGCGACGCGCGACGGAGATCGCATGCACCGTGTTCTCCAGCGCGGCGACGGCCCCGACGCCGCCGGCATCGTCCATGATGACCGCGTCGAGCGTGACGTGGCCGTCGCGGTCGGGATAGCCGGAATAGCCGACGCTGTGGTTGGTAGGATCCGCCTCGGGCACCATTGCGCCGGCCTCGACCGCGTCGATCAGGGATCCACCCTTGGCGAGTTCCGCGAAGGCCACCGCGTTGGCGGCGGCGCCGAAGTCCCAGGTCGACAGGACCATCGCGCCGGTCGCCGAAGCGTCCTTCGCGGCACTCGATCGGGCAGAGGCCCGAGTCGCTACGAATGGTATCATGCCCAGGCCGCCCAAGCCGGCGAGCAACGACCGTCGCGTGTTCTCCATCAGATCCCCCTTGCGTTCTTGTGTGCACGCTATCGCAAGGAGATGGCGACCGCCAGTAGTGACGCCGATTTGCAACATTCCAACGCAAATGTTCTAGACCGGTATTGCTTCGGCATTGACTGGCGACGGGTTTTGACCAAACCAGTACGAGCAACCGGTATAGCGCTATCACGCAACCGGGCTTTTTAGGGGGTAGGTATGAACTTCGGCCATTCTGTTTCGCGGATCGCGCTCGTCGGATCTCTCGTGTTTTCCGCTACCACGGCATTCGCACAGGACGTGCCTGCGCAGGCCGTGACGCCCGCCCAGGCTGCCGCGAGCACGCCCGCCGAAGCCAAGGTCGAGGCGGATGCCACCACCGCAACCACTGCCGTCGATCGCGACACGCCAAAGGACGACACGATCGTCGTCACCGGGTCGCGCATCCAGCGTCCGAACATGACGTCGGCGGCGCCGATCACGTCGGTCACCGCGCAGGACATTCGCGCGCAGGCTGCGGTCAACGTCGAGGACGTGCTGAACCGCCTGCCGCAGATCGCGCCCGACAGCCAGCAGACCTATAACGACTCCGACGGTCGCCAGCGCATCAAGCTGCGCAGCCTCGGGTTCGAGCGCACGCTGGTCCTGATCGACGGCAAGCGCCTCGGCACGCAGAACGGCCAGGACGTCGGCATCATCCCGCCGTCGCTGCTCGAGCGGGTCGACGTGCTGACCGGCGGTGCATCGTCCGTCTACGGGTCGGACGCGGTCGCGGGCGTCGTCAACTTCGTCCTGAAGAAGGATTTCGAAGGCATCCAGCTCGACGGCAACTATAATTTCTACAACCACAACAACAAGGACACTGTCGTGTCGTCGCTGGCGCGTTCGTCGGGCTTCAGCAGCCCGCGCGGCCTGACCAACGACGGCGGTCGTGCCGACGTCACGCTGACCGCGGGCAAGAAGCTGTTCGACGGCGCGCTGCGGATCAACGGCTTCGTCAACTACAAGCATACCGACGAAGTGTTGTTGTCGGCGCGGTCCAACTCGGGCTGCTATTTGACGCAGACCAGCCTGAACGCGCCGCTCTCGTGCGGCCTGACCCCGAGCAGCTCGACCAGCGGGCTCATCACGCCTCTGGACGCGAAGGGCAATCAGCTCGGGCCACAGTACGTCAATAATCCGAACGGAACGCGGGCCTTCGTGCCTTACGGTCAAGGCGTTGGCAATGCGTCGAACTACTTCAGCAACTACGCGTACCAGCGCCCCTCCGAGCGCGTGAACGCAGGCGGCTTCGTCAGCCTGGACATCGCACCAGACGCCGAACTGTACGCGTCGGGCATCTGGTTCCGCGACAAGTCGTACAATAATTATCCGGCGATCGCGGGCGGCAAGGTTCAGGTCAGCTGCAACAACCCGTTCCTTTCGGGCGGTCAGGCTGCCGCGCTTTGCGGCACTAATGCAGGTACGGGGACGTCCGTTCCGATCGACCTCCGCTATCGTCTCGGCGAGGGCAACGACCAGCCCGACGCCTACCTGAACACCGGCGTCCGCCTGACCGGCGGCGTTCGCGGGAAGGTCGGCAGCGAGTGGACCTATGATGTCGGCGGCGTCTACGCCCGCAACCATCAGGATTACTCACCAAGCTTCGTCAACTCGGCCAATCTGCAGAACTCGATCAACGTCGGTGGCACGCGCGCAGCCCCGACCTGCGCCACGACCACGGATGCCGCCTGCGTCCCCTTCGACATCTTTAGCGCCGGCAACACCAACCCTGCGCTGATCGATTATCTCTACAACCAGGGCACGTCTGCGACTACCGGCACGCTGTACGACGTACAGGCCAACGTCACCGGCGACCTCGGCAAATACGGCATCAAGTCGCCGTTCGCGGAGCAGGGCGTGGCGATCGCGTTGGGTACGGAATATCGCAAGGATACGCTCAAATCGACCGCCGACAGCGTCTATCGCGCAGGCCTGGGCGGCACCGACAGCTACCTGAAGCAGGACGTCTGGGAGGCCAATATCGAGGTCCAGGCGCCGCTGGTCGAGCACAAGCGCTTCGCCGACCTGTTGCAGGTAAACGGCGGCTACCGCGTGTCGAAGTACAGCAGCAACCCGAGCACGTTCAACACCTGGAAGGTCGAGGGCATCTACGCCCCCGTCAGCGACCTGACGTTCCGCGCTTCGTTCAACAAGGCGCAGCGCGCACCGACCGTGACTGAAATCCGTCAGGCGACCAACGTCGATTTCGCGTCGGGCGGCGCAGGCACGTTCAACGATTTCTGCGCACCGACGGTCGTCCGGAACGCCGACGGTACTGCCGTCAAAAATGCGAATGGTACGATCCAATACGGTGCACCAACCGCTTCGCGTGATGTCTGTCGGGCAACCGGCCTGTCCGATGCGCTCTACGGCAGCCAGACTCTGCTGTGCAGTAACGGCACCACCCCGAACGGCGCGGCGGCATGCACGGTACGCTCGGGCGGCTACACCGCCGATCCGGAAACCGCCTACACGCAGACCTACGGCCTGATCGTGAAGCCGCGGTTCGTGAAGGGCTTGGTGTTCTCGGTCGATCGCTACCAGATCAAGATCAACGATTCGCTCGGCTACAACGACTACAGCTATTACACCGATGGCTGCCAGCGTTCGAACGGCGACGCGTTCTTCTGCCAGGGTGTCGTCCGCAATCCCGGCACCGGTACGCTGTATTCGACGGCCGGGAGCAATCCATCCACCGGCTTCATCCGCCAGGGCACGACGAACTATTACACGTCGATCGCACGCGGTTACGACTTCCAGGCACAGTACACGCTCGACCTCGCCAGCGCCGGCAAGATCGACTGGAACTTCAACGGGTCGCTGACGACGTTCGCGGGCGGCCAGGACTCGCCGGTCCAGCCGGAGCGTAATTGCGCCGGGTATTACGGCAACGGTTGTGGCCAGTTGATCCCGAAATGGTCGCACGGCCTGCGCGCGACCTACACCACGCTCGACCGCGGCTTCAGCGCCTCGTTCAACTGGCGCTATGTCGGCTCGCTGACCAATGCTGACAATTCGGGCGACGAGGCGATCGGCGGCACGGACGCGCGCGCGCGGACCAGCTACTACCGGGTTTCGCCGAAGAGCTACTTCGACCTCGCGCTCAACTTCGCGATCGACAAGCAGTTCTCGCTCCGCCTGATCGCGAACAACCTGCTCGACAAGAGTGCACCGATCGTTCCGGACTCGTACAACGTCGCCCTCGCGCGCACGAACACGATCCCGCAGCGCTACGACTCGCTCGGCCGCAACCTGGCCGTGGGTGCGACCGTCCGGTTCTGATCCAACTCTGGCTCGTGTCGGTCGACTCGAGCCGATGGTGCCGAATGAAGATCCTCCGTGCCTCATGGCGCGGGGGATTTTTCATGTCGGCGATGCTGGTGTTGGAGCTTGAGCGCTACCGAACGATACCACGCAAGTGGCGGCGACATCGTTTATCGAAAGTCGGAAATGGTGCCGGTTGCAGGAATCGAACCCGCGACATCCAGTTTACAAAACTGGCGCTCTACCAACTGAGCTAAACCGGCCCTTGCGTCGGGCGCTGCCCGGTGCGTCGCGACCCCATGCTTCAAGATACGCCGAAGGTCCAGCCCTCGGTTTGCGCGATATGCGATGTCATCGCCGCCGGGTGCCAGAGTTCGGGGCGATCGGCGTTGGCGCGGAGCCAGGCGGCGGTGAGGATCGCGTCGGTGGCGTGGTCGTCGTAGCGCGCAAGCGGTGCGTGCGGGTCGCTGCCGATCGCGGCCAGCGCCACGTCGAGTGCGCCCGCGTCGCGGATCTTGCTGAGCCCCTTGCGAATGCCGGCGGCGCGCGCGGCGATCGTGGTGTAGATCTCGACGATCACCGAACCTTCGGACGGTACGGGATCGAACGGCCAGACCGGCACGTGGCCGGCCAGCCTGTGCAGCACGCGCATACCGGTGAGGCTCGACTTGCCGACCTGCGCCGCGCCGACGAGGTTGAGGTTGCTGGTCGGACTCAATCCCTGCCGCCGCTGCGCCTCCTCGGTCACGCGGAGGCGGCCGGACCCTTCGAAGAACTCGCCCTTGCGCCCGCCGTGGCGACGCAGATGCCGCGCGACCTCGTCATGATCGACGAAGCTGCTGGCCCCCCAGATGAGGATCGTACGCGCAAATCCGTTCCACCAGCGCCCACAGCGCGCGCGCATTTGAGGGACTCTCTGCCCAGCCGGGAAAGAACGCGTCCTGGTCGATGAACGGAAGCGATGGCCCGAGATCGAGCCCGACCAGCGTATCCGGCGGCATTGCGTTCGCCAGCCAATTAAGCGCAGCAGTGCGCGACCAGCCGCCCTCGGCTGCGATCAGCGTCGGTGCAGCGGCCCCTTGCGCGCAGATCGCCACGGCGATCCCCGATTGCCGGGGACCGACGGCGCCCGACCAGTCGATCGCGGCGAAATGGCCGAAGCGGTCAGGGGCGATCGCCATACGCCTTTCGCTGCTTGGCCGATGCCTGATCCCACCATGCGCGGGCGATCACGTGGGCAACGCGCTCGGCATCATGCGTGCCGTGGCGGACCAGCAGGCCGGGCCAGGTCTCGTAATGCGCCGTCTGCCAGAAATCGTCGGGGTCGGTCGCTATCAGGACGGCCTTCTCGTCATGCGGGCTGCGGACGTGGAAGCTGCCATCAACATGGCCGGCGCTGACGAACATTTTCCCCCGCGTCTTGATCGCGGGCTGGCCGTACGACGTCGATGCCTCGGTCTCGGGGAGCGACAGCGCATACTGCGCGACCGCATCCCAATCCTTCACGACCGCTTTTCCGCGCGCAGGCCATCCCAATAGGCAAGCCGCTCCGACAGCCGCTTCTCGAAGCCGCGTTCGGTGGGCGTATAGAAGGTCTGCGCGCTCATCTCGTCGGGCCAGTAATCCGAGCCCGAGAACGCATCCTCCGCGTCGTGATCATACGCGTAGCCCTTGCCGTAGCCGATATCGCGCATGAGCTTGGTCGGCGCGTTGCGGATCGAGGCGGGGGGCATCAGCGAGCCCGTCTCGCGCGCCGATTTCCACGCCGCCTTCTGCGCCTTGTAGACCGCATTCGATTTGGGCGCGGTCGCCAGATAGACACACGCCTGCGCGATCGCGAGTTCGCCCTCGGGACTGCCGAGAAAGTCGTAGGTGTCCTTGGCGGCGATGCACTGGACCAGCGCCTGCGGGTCGGCGAGACCGATATCCTCGACCGCGGCGCGGGTCAGGCGGCGGAGCAGGAACAGCGGTTCCTCGCCCGCCGTCAGCATTCTCGCTAGATAATAAAGCGCGGCCTGCGGGTCGGAACCGCGGATCGATTTGTGGAGCGCGGAGATGAGGTTGTAATGCCCCTCGCGATCCTTGTCGTACACCGCGACGCGACGTTGCAGGAAGTTCGACAGCCCGGCGGGATCGAGCGGTTCGGGGAGGTTCACCGAGAACAGCGTCTCCGCCTGGTTGAGCAGGAAGCGGCCGTCGCCATCGGCGCTGGCGATCAGCGCATCCTTGGCGGGCGGGGTGAGGGGGGGGGGGGCGCTCCATCTCCGTCTCGGCACGGTCGAGCAACTGTTCGAGCGCACCGCGGCCGAGGCGTTCGAGGATCAGCACCTGTGCGCGGCTGAGCAAGGCGGCGTTGAGTTCGAACGACGGGTTCTCGGTCGTCGCGCCTACTAAAGTCACCGTACCGTCCTCGACATACGGGAGGAAGCCGTCCTGCTGCGCGCGGTTGAAGCGGTGTATCTCGTCCACGAACAACAAGGTTCGCTTGCCGATCTTGGCGTGCTCGCGCGCTTCGGCGAAGGATTTCTTGAGGTCCGCGACGCCGGAGAATACCGCCGAGATCGCGACGAACCGCAGGTCGACCGCGTCGGCGAGCAACCGCGCGATCGTCGTCTTGCCGGTGCCGGGCGGGCCCCACAGGATGATCGAGGACAGCCGCCCCGCCGACACCATCCTGCCAATCGCGCCTTCGGGGCCGGTGATATGATCCTGCCCGACCACTTCGTCCAGCGTGCGCGGACGCAGGCGATCGGCAAGCGGTGCGTTTTCGGGATGCGTTTCAGTTTGGGCGGCGGGTTCGAAGCCCGCGAAGAGATCGGCCATGCCAGCAAGATAGGGGCGGGGGGCCAGTTTGCCCATCCGTGGCCATCCAAGCGCGCTCGTCATCCCGAGACGTACCGTCTTCCTCCCAAGCATCGTCATCGTCACAAGCGTCGTCATCCTCGCGAAGGCGGGGATCCATCCTGGCTGACGGCATGCATGCTTGCGCGGTTCGAGGGTCTGGGTCCCCGCCTCCGCGGGGACGACAGGGGAAGGAGACATAAAAATTGCCGCGTACCTCTTGAACTAGAAACAGTCTGCGATATATCGCAACTTATGACTGAAGATATATCGGAGAACACTCAAATGCGTTTTGGTATGGGATATGGAGCCTGGACCGGTGGCCCGCGGTCTGATGGCGAAGGCCGGGGTCGGCCGGGTCACGAAGGCCACGGTCGACACGGACATGGACGCGGCGGCCCCGGTGGTCGGCGGCGGCTGTTCGATGGCGGCGAGCTGAAGCTCGTCATGCTGAAGCTGATCGCGGACGCGCCGCGTCACGGCTACGACCTGATCCGTGAGATCGAGGGGCTGACCGGGGGTGGCTATGCGCCGAGCCCGGGCGTCGTCTATCCGACGCTCAGCATGCTCGACGAGATGGGGCTAATCGAGGAGCAGCAGTCTGAAGGCGCGAAGAAGCGCTTTGCGGCGAGCGACGAGGGGCGCGCGCATCTGGCCGAGAATGCGGCCGTGGTCGACGGCCTGTTCGCGCGGCTGGCAGCGGTCGGGGCGGAGTCCGAGCGGACCGATGCCGCGCCGATCCGGCGGGCGATGGGCAATCTGCGTCAGGTGCTCCAGCACCGGCTGATGCGCGAGGACGTCAACGAGGATACGCTGCACGAAGTCGCGGTATTGCTCGACGAAGCCGCGCAGAAGATCGAGCGGCTCAAGTGAGCGTCTCGATGGCACGCGTGCCGACGCACTCGGCGAGTAAGTATCTCCAGCAGCTTGCCAAGCACTGGAGCCACAAGATGGAGGTCACCTTCTCGGAGGAAGAGGGGCCGCATCGCGTTCCCGAACGGTGCGGTTCTGGAGATGCGCGCCGACAGCGAAACGCTCGACGTCGCGCTGACGGTGCCGGAGGGGGAGGACGTGGACCGGATGCGCGAGGTGGTATCGAGCCACCTCGACCGCTTTGCCTTCCGCGAAGCACCGTTGACGTTCGACTGGGTCACGGCGCCCCTGAGCATAGCGCAACCTGCCCCCCCTCCCTGAAAGGGAGGGGCCGGGGGTGGGTAGGCCGGTTCGAGCCATCTACGCCTGAACATGCGGAAGCCGACCCACCCCCAACCCCCTCCCTTCCAGGGAGGGGGCAGGTCAGGGCATCACTTACCCCGCCGCGCCATCACCTCGAGATACGTGTCCAGCACGGTTTGGTTAATCGTATCCCAAAGATACCCGGCGGCCTTGTCGTGCCCGGCCCACCCCATCGTCTCTCGCAGGCCCGGCTCCGAAACGATCTGCCCGATCGCATCCGCGTAACCGGCGATATACGTCGGCGGCACCAGGAACCCGGTCACCCCGTCGTCCACCAGCCCCACAGCGCCCGAAGCTCGCGCTGCGACCACCGGCACGCCCGCTGCCATGGCCTCAAGAGTCACGTTGCCGAACGTCTCGGTCACGCTCGGATTGAAGAATACGTCCATCGACGCGACCGCGCGGCCGAGATCGTCGCCCGACTGAAACCCTGCGAACACCGCGCCCGGGACGCGGCTCGCAAACCACTCGCGCGCTGGCCCCTCGCCGATCACCAGCACCTTGTGCGGCACGCCGCGCTGTTCCAGCTCCCGAATCACGTCGGCAAAGACGTCGAGACCCTTCTCCTTCACCAGCCGCCCGAGAAACCCGACCGCGACCTCGCCGTCGGCAATCCCGCGCGCGCGGCGCCACTCGAGATCCCGGCGTGTCGGCGTGAAGCGATCGTGGTTCACGCCGCGCGACCAGATCGCGGTCGGCGTCGTCACGCCCCAGTCGCGGACGATCTCCGCCATGCCGCGGCCCGGCACCAGCACTTCGTCGACCCGGTTGTAGAAGCGCTTGAGGATCTTCACCATCACAGGCTCGAAGAACGCCATTTTGTAGTAGCGGAAATACGTCTCGAACCGGGTGTGAAACGACGCAATCGTCGTGAGACCACGGCGACGGCCATAGCTGACCGCGCGGTGACCCAAAAAATCGGGCGCCGACACGTGGATGATGTTCGGCGCGAACGCGTCCAAGTCGCGCCGGATCGCGGCCGGCAGCCCGCGTGCCATCTTGTACTCGCCGCGGCCTGCAGGCAACGGTAGCGATGGAACCGAAACCAGGTCGCCGACAGGCGGAAATGCAGGATTTGAATTGGTTGGCGAATAGACGCGGACCGTCACGCCCTTCGATAGCAGATGGCCGACAAGCAAGTTCAGCGTCTGGTTCGCGCCGTCGCGAACGTAGTTATAGTTGCCGCTGAACAGGGCAACGCGCAGGTCGGTGGCATTCATCGTCGCGCGGATAACGCCGTGTGCCGTCAAGCGCCACTAAATCCGCAACATAGGCTGGCCGCCAGCCATTGATGTTCCCGTATCGTTCTCGTATATCGGGGTATGGCGAAACCCCAGAAGCGTTACGTATGTCAGGCCTGCGGATCGGTGTCGCACCGCTGGGCGGGGCAATGCAGCGATTGCAGCGAGTGGAACACGCTGGTCGAGGAGGCGAACACCGCCGCTACGCCGTTCCATTCGAAGCATAATCTTCAGACCGGCGGCCGCGCGATCCAGCTCGTCGGGCTCGATGCCGAGATCAAGCTGCCCGACCGGATGGCGACCGGCATCGCCGAACTCGATCGGGCGCTGGGCGGCGGCTTCGTCGAAGGCTCGGCGACGCTGATCGGCGGCGATCCCGGCATCGGCAAGTCGACGCTGTTGTTGCAGGCTGCGGCGAAGATGGCGCTGGCGGGGCAATCGGTCGCGTATGTCTCGGGCGAGGAAGCGGCGGATCAGGTGCGTCTGCGCGCGCGACGGCTCGGGCTTGGCAATGCGCCGGTGCAGCTGGCGGCGGCGACCTCGACACGCGACATCCTGACGACGTTGCAGACCAAGCCGCCCGCGATGCTGGTGATCGATTCGATCCAGACTATGCATTCCGACCTGATCGAAGGCGCGCCCGGCACCGTGAGCCAAGTTCGTGCGTCGGCGCAGGAGCTGATCCGGTTTGCCAAGGAGCGCGGTACAGCCGTCGTTCTGGTCGGCCACGTCACCAAGGACGGATCGATCGCCGGCCCCCGCGTGCTGGAGCATATGGTCGACACGGTGCTGTCGTTCGAGGGCGAGCGCAGCCATCAGTACCGCATCCTCCGCGCGATCAAGAACCGCTTCGGCGGGACCGACGAGATCGGCGTGTTCTCAATGCAGACGGAAGGACTGGCGGAGGTCGGCAATCCGTCGTCGCTGTTCCTGACGCATCGTGATGACGCGATGACGGGGGCGACGGTGTTTCCAGCGCTGGAGGGGACAAGGCCGGTACTGGTCGAGATTCAGGCGCTGACCGTTCGGCTGGCGTCGGGCGCTACGCCGAGGCGCGCCGTGGTCGGCTGGGATTCGGGGCGTCTTGCGATGATCCTGGCGGTGCTGGAGGCGCGGTGTGGGCTGAGCTTCTCCAGTGCCGAAGTGTATTTGAACATCGCCGGCGGTTACCGGGTGCAGGACCCGGCGGCGGATCTGGCGGTTGCGGCGGCGTTGATTTCTGCGATGTCGGAGCGTCCAGTGCCGGTCGATGCGGTGGCGTTCGGCGAAGTCGCGCTGTCGGGTGAAATCCGCCCGGTCGCGCATGGCCCGCTGCGGTTGAAGGAGGCGAGTAAGCTCGGCTTCGAACGCGCGCTGGTGCCGGCGTCGATGACGGGGGAGAAGAGCGGGATGAAGCTGTCGGGGTTCAAGACGCTTGCCTCGTTCGTCGATCACATGATGGGGCGGGGTTAGGCACCCGAAACCTTGTTTCCCCGCGAAGGCGGGGACCCATACTGGGCTCCCGCCTTCGCGGGAGAACAAGGCAGCCGTCGTGACAGGGTGGGCGGCCCGTTGATATCCGATCGGATAACTCGCGCGCTAATGTCGCGTGCCTTGTCATCCTTTTATTGTTTGGCCTGATTTGACCAAAGAAGAGCCCCACCCCGGCGGAGGCCGGGGCCCAGTTGGGAAACGCTGCTGGCGACCGCTGCGCCTCGTTACCACGACCTCTCCAATTGGGCCCCGGCCTCCGCCGGGGTGGTGTAGTGAGGGCCGTTGTCGGTCGATCGGTCGATCGAGCTGCACGCGACGTCATCGTGGCGGACAGGTTCGGCCAAGCGGCGAACGCATGGCCTCTCGCGACAGCCATGCTATGGCCGCCAGCATGGCGAACACGAAAAGCAATACCGGTACCGTCGAGGTCGACGGCACCCGATACGACTGGCACCTTCAGCGCGAACCGCAGCACACGGATGCCGAAGGCTGGAAGGGCATGACGATCTCGTTGTTGCAGGACGACGCCAAACGCGAAGCCTTGCTCGAGTTCCCTGCGCCAAAACGCCTGTTGAAGGGGTTGCCGCGCGGGCGGCTTCAGATCGACGACGCGACGATCGCTCGCGGCGTGCGGGCGGCGTTGGCCGCGGGGTGGGAGCCGATGTCGCGTGGCAAGCCGATGGTCTTCACGGTGGATTCCGAAGGGAATTGAACCGTGGATCGGCGTGACACCCCGGCCCCGACGGACGCGCGCACGCCAATGCAAGCCCATACCGACGTGGAAACCGCGCTGCTGGGGCCGATCCTCCCCGATCGAGAGTGCGGAGATTGCACCGCGTGCTGCACCGAACTGACCGTGGATACCCCCCGAGTTCGCCAAGCCCGCGGGAACGCCGTGCATCCACCTCTCCAATAAGGGGTGCGGCATCCATGCGGTCCGCCCGCGCATCTGCCGGACCTGGTTCTGCGCATGGCGGCGCGTCGCAAGCCTGCCGGACGAGGCGCGGCCCGACCGGTCCGGGCTCCTCGTCTCGCTCAATTTCGTCAAGGAACCCCAAAACTGCCTCGAAGGCGTCTCGATCAATGTCCGCGTCCTCGCGGGCAGCGACGCGATCGCGAACGGCATGGCCGCCACCGTGCTCGACAGCGTCTGCGACCAACTCGTCCCGGTGTGGTTCAGCGACGGATCGAAGAAAATGCTGATGCATCCCGACAATGACGTCGCCCGCTTCGTGCTCTCGGGGGACGCAGCACCCGCGCATTTGCAGGTCGAAGTTGCCGCGTGGCGCGAGCGCTACGGTGTGTTCGGTTTGAACTACTAGAGCGCGTCGGTCGCCGCGCGCACTAGCGGTTCGCGCCGAGCGTCCCTATTCCAGAGACCATGAACCTCACCGCCCTAGACATCGTCGTCGTGATCGCCGTCGCAGGGTCTGCGGTGCTGGGGCTGGTGCGCGGGTTCGTGACCGAAGTGCTGTCGATGTTCGCCTGGGTGGCGATGGTGGCGATGTTGAAGCTGTTCCACATCCCGCTTGCCGCCGCGCTGTCGCCGATGGTCGGCACCGTCGGTGGTGCCGCGGTCCTCGCCTTCGCGATCATCACCGGGGTCACCTATATCGGCGGGCGGCTAGTCGCCAACGCGATCGGTGCGCGGACTCGGACATCGATCCTCGGCCCGGTCGACCGTGCGCTGGGCTTCGGATTCGGCGCGCTGAAGGGACTTATCCTCGCCAGCCTCGTTTTCCTGCTCGCGACGCTCGTCATCGACACGATGAGCGGCGGACCGTCGCGGCGGCCCGGCTGGATGACGACATCACGCACCTATCCGCTGCTCAACGCGACCAGCGCAGGGATCGCCGATTTCGTCGACCGCCGCCGCCGCGGCAAACCGGTTTTCGGCGCAACCACGCCCCCCTTCTAAATCCGATAACGCAAGCGAGCCGAAACCATGAGCGCGCCCCTCTACAATGCCGAGATCCTCCGCCTTGCCGCGACGATCCCGCACCATGAACGCCTCCTCGAGCCGATGGCGACCGCGGAGAAGCGCTCGCCGATCTGCGGCAGCCGCGTGACGATCGACGTCGCGGTCGACGACGAGGGCAAGGTCAGCGAGGTCGGCCTGCTGGTCCGTGCCTGTGCGCTCGGCCAGGCATCGTCGTCGCTCCTGGCGTCGAACATCCTTGGCCGCACCCCCGCCGAACTCGCCGCGACGCGCGACGCGCTGACGGCATGGCTTGCGCGCGAGGGCGATGCACCCGATTGGCCGGGGATGGACATCTTCACCCCCGCGCTCGACTACACCGCGCGCCACCCGTCGATCCGCCTTGCGTTCGAAGCCGCGGCCGAGGCTGCCGATACCGCTGCAAAGGCCAAAGTCTGATGGCGGAGGGGACGGCACCGTCGCTGCTCCGCGACGGCGTCGTACTGCTCGGGTCCGGGCTGATGTTCGTGCTGCTGTTCCGCCGGCTCGGGCTCGGTGCGACGCTGGGGTATCTGGTCGCGGGTGCGGTCGTCGGGCCGCATGTGCTGGGCCTGGTCGGCGACGCGGAATCTAAGCTCGGGTTCGCCGAACTCGGCATCACGCTGCTGCTGTTCATCGTCGGGCTCGAACTAAACCCGTCACGCCTGTGGAAGATGAAGGAGGAGATCTTCGGTCTCGGTCTTCTCCAGGTTGCGATTTGCGGCCTTGCGATCACCGCGATCGTCTGGGTCGGGGCGAAGTTCTCGCTCCCCGCCGCGCTCGCGCTCGGCCTGCCGCTGGCGCTGTCGTCGACTGCGCAGGTGCTGCCGATGTTGCGCTCGTCGGGGCGGATGCGCACCCCGTTCGGCGAACGCGCCTTCTCGATCCTGCTGTTCCAGGACCTCTCGATCGTCCCCCTGATCACGATCGTCGCCGCGATGAGCCGCAATCCGGCGGACGCGAACGCACCCCCCGGCTGGCTGCTGGCGATCTATACCGTGCTCGCGGTAGTCGGGCTCGTCGTCGCAGGGCGCTTCCTTCTACGCCCGTTCTTCCGGCTGATCGGCAATCTCGGTGAGCGCGAGATGTTCGTGTTCGCGGGGCTCTTTACCGTCATTGCCAGCGCCGCGATCATGGAATGGCTCGGGCTGTCGACCGCGCTCGGCGCGTTCATCGCCGGCGTGATGCTGGCGGACAGCCCGTATCGGCATGAACTCGAGGCCGACGTCGAGCCGTTCCGTTCGATCCTGCTCGGGTTGTTTTTTCTCGCGGTCGGCATGGTGCTCGACCTCAACGCGATCGCCGAACGTCCGTTCTTCGTGATGGCGATGGCCGCCGCGCTGATCGCGACCAAGACCAGTGTCATCATGCTCATCGGCATGGCGTTCAAGATGACGTGGCGTCAGGCGTTCGCGCTCGGTCTATTGCTTAGCCAGGGCGGCGAGTTCGGCTTCGTGCTGTTCGCGCAGGCGCAGGCCGGGCTGCTGATCGAACCACAGGCGGCGAGCCTGTTCGGCGCGATTATCACGCTGTCGATGGCAACCACGCCATTCCTGATGGGGATCACGCGGCGCTTCCGGACCGAGCCGATCGCCGAGGGGCAGGAGCGCGACGGCCCCAAAGTCGACGGTGCGAACGCGATCATCGTCGGCTATGGGCGGTTCGGCCAGACGGTCGGCCAGATGCTGCTCGCGCAGGATATCCCGGTGACGCTGATCGACACCGATATCGAGATGATCGACATCGCCGGCGAGTTCGGTGCGAAGGTCTATTACGGCGACGGCACGCGGCTCGACCTGTTGCGGCAGGCGGGCGCGTCGGAGGCGGAGATCATCTGCTTCTGCATGGACGGCGACCAGCTCGATCCGGACACGATCGAGGGCGTGCACGAGGCATTCCCGGATGCCGCGATCTACGTGCGTGCGTTCGATCGCCGCGCTCTGGTCAAGTTGAAGAACACGTCGGCGACGGCGGTGGTGCGCGAAGTGATGGAGTCCGCGGTGAAGATGGCGCGCCTGGTCATGCGCGGGCTCGAGATCGCACCGGCCGATATCGACCGCGCGGAGGAGCAATACCGGGCGCGGGACAAGGAGCGGTTGCAGTTGCAGATCGACTCCGGCGACATGCGCGCGGCGCGTGCCGAGACCGCCAAACGCTTTCCCTGGGGGGAATGATACGCAATGATCATCGCTATCTTGGCAGCGCTGTCCGGCGCGATCGCGGTCGCGGCGGGGGCGTTCGGGGCGCACGGCGCGAGTGGGTCGGCGGCGGAGTGGCTGAAGACCGGCGCGCAGTATCAGCTCGTCCATGTGGTCGCGGCGCTGGTTGCGGTGCGGATGGAGGCGCGGGGGCCGGCTTGGCTGTTCGTGGTCGGCGCGGCGATCTTCGCGTTGACGTTGTACGCGATGGCGCTGGGCGCGCCGCGCTGGTTCGGCGCGATCACGCCGATTGGCGGAGCATTGTTGATTGGTGGCTGGTTGTGGCTGGCTTGGAGTGCGCGCGGCTAAACAAAATTGTTTCCCCGCGAAGGCGGGGACCCAGTCTGGGCACCCGCCTTCGCGGGTGAACAATCTTCTTGCTGGTACTCTGACGCTACCGCTTCTTCCGGCACGCATCGGAGCAGTAGATCACGCTGTCCCAGTCTCGCGCCCACTTCTTCCGCCACGTGAACGGCCGCTCGCACGCGGGGCACACCTTCGTCGGCAGGTTCTGCTTGGCGACACCGTTGGGCATCAGCGGGGCTGCGCGTCGAGGAAGGTCTCGACGTCGGAGAGGTCGACCGTCTTGTCGAGATACGTCTGGCCGATCCCGCGCGCGAGCAGGAAGGGTAGAGTGCCCGCCGCCATCTTCTTGTCGTGGCGCATGTGGTCGACCAGCCGCGCACCGCTCGCGCCGATCTTCGCTGCCGCGAGACCGTCCGGGAGCCCTACATCGCGCCAATGCGCCGCAACGCGCTCGGCATCCTGTCCCGAGCAAATCCCCTGTGATGCCGAGAACCCGAACGCCAGCGAACAACCCGCCGCGACACCCTCGCCGTGGATCAGCGCCTGCGAGAACCCGGTCTCCGCCTCCAGCGCATGCCCAAACGTATGTCCGAGATTGAGCAGCGCACGCGTTCCGTTCGTCTCATGCTCGTCCGCGGCGACGATCCGTGCCTTGGCCGACACGCTGTGCGTGATCGCGTATTCACGCAGACCAATGTCGCCCGCGAGCAACGCGGCGCCATTCGCCTCGCACCATTCGAAGAACGCAAAATCGTCGATCAGCCCGTATTTCACGACCTCGGCATAGCCCGCGCGCAGTTCCCGGATCGGCAGCGTGTCGAGCACCTGCGGATCGATCAGCACCATCACCGGCTGGTGGAACGCGCCGATCAAATTCTTGCCGGCCTTGGTGTTGATCGCAGTCTTGCCGCCGACCGAGCTGTCGACCTGCGCAAGCAGGCTCGTCGGGATCTGGACGAAGTTGCACCCGCGCTTCAGGATCGAGCAGGCGAACCCGACGAGGTCCCCCATCACGCCGCCACCCAGCGCGACGACGTGATCGCCGCGCTCGACGCCGAGTTCGAGCAGCCGGTCGCACAGCATCTCCAGCGTCGCCCAGCTCTTGCTGCCCTCGCCCGGCGCGAGGACAATCGCCTCCGACGCGATCCCCGCCGCAGTCAGCGAAGCCTGTAATGTGGCTAGGTGGACCGACAAATTCCCGTCGGTGACGATCGCCACGCGCCGGCCCTTCGCGAGCGGCGCAAGGAACTCGCCAGCCCGCGCGAGCAACCCGGCTTCGATGTGGATCGGATAGGTCCGCGCACCCAGTTCGACGGTAACGGTCTTCATCGGCCAAGCGCCCTCAGGATAGCGGCGACGGTCGCTTCGTGCGGCGTCTTGTTGCTGACAATATGGATGTGCGCCTGCGCGTAGATCGGGTTGCGCACGCGCGCCAGTTCGGCGAGCACTTTCCCCGCGTCGCGGTTGCGCAGCAAAGGACGGGTATCGCGCCGGCCGACGCGCTCGACCAGGATGTCGGGATGCGCGCTGAGCCACACCGACACCGCATCGCGCAGGATCAGCGCGCGTGTGTCGTCGTTGATGAACGCGCCGCCGCCGGTCGCGATGATCTTCGGCGTGCCGTCGATCAGCCGCGCGATCACGCGGCGTTCGCCATCGCGGAAATACTCTTCGCCGTATTTGGCGAAGATCTCGGCGACGGTCATGCCAGACGCGGCCTCGATCTCGTGGTCGGCATCGACGAACGGCAGGTTCATGCGCAGCGCGAGACGGCGGCCGACGGTGGTCTTACCGACGCCCATCAGCCCGACGAGCACGATCGGGCGATCGATCGGGGCAGGGCGGCGACCGCCCGAAGGTCCGCCGGAAGGGTTGTGGCTTTGCAACATCGTAGCCCGCGCTATACAGCGGCTCCGCGCGAGGGCAAAAGCTCTTGGCGCGCGATATTTCGCCGATCGTCCACTACCCCCGTCCACTACAAGGTTACGTCGTATGTCCCGTTTCATCGTCTCGGTCGTCGTCGTTCTTGTGGTCGTGGTCGGCGGCCTGTTCCTGCTGGCGGGCCGCGCGACCGAGCGTCCGCAGAGCCACGTCGAAAAGGCCGTGACGCTTGCGAACCTCTCTTAAGGCATCCTTAGCGGCGGCGGTTGCCGTCGGAGCCTTGGTCGCGCTGGCACCCGCAACCGGCCAGGATCGCCCCGAATCGATCCTGCCGCCGGGGTTCGGCGAGCCGACGCCTGCGCCCGCACCGCGACCCACGCCGCCTGCCGGTACGCAGCCGACCCGTCCGACCGATCCCGCGCAACCGACCGCTCCGGCTCCGGCACCCGCGCAACCGGGTGCGATGATCCAGCCTTTGCCGCCCACTACGCCGGGCGACGCGCCGCTGGTGCCCCCTGTCGCAACGCCTGCGCCGGTCGATCCGGCCGTGCTTGCGCAATACGAGATGCCGGCGTCCGCGCGGCGCTCGCTCGCGACGGTGGGGCCGGTCACGGCTAGCGAAGGCGGTCTCGATACCGATGCCTTCGGTGAAGCAGACGGCCAATATGTCGAGACGCTGATGCGCCGCCTCAGTGCGCCGCTGCCGTCGCGCTGGATGTCGATCCTGTTGCGGCGTGCGCTGGTGTCGCATGTCGATACGCCCAGCCGCACGAACGGCGCGGACTTCGCTGCCGAACGCGCGTGGCTGTTGCTGCGGATGGGCGAATCGGTTGCCGCGCGTGCGGTCGCGCAGACCGTCGACACGGACAATTACACGCCGAAACTCTATCAGGTCGCGATGAACACCGCGCTGGCGACGGGCGATCCGGCGGGCCTGTGCCCGCTGGTCACGGGTGCGATGCGCTACGCCCCGGCGCGCGGCTGGACGATGGCGCAGGCGATGTGCGCCGGGCTGTCGGGTAACCCCGCGCAGGCGAGCCCACTGATCGCGACCGCCAAGCGTCGCAACGTCGCCAGCGGTGTCGACCTGCTGCTCGCGCAGAAAGTCGTCGGCGCTGGTGCGCAGGGGCGTCAGGCCGTGACGATCGAGTGGGACGGCGTCGACCGGCTGACCGCTTGGCGGTTCGGGCTCGCGACGGCGACCGGCGTTACGGTGCCGGACGAGCTGTACGGCACGGCGGGTCCGCAGGTGCAATACTGGCAGGCGCTGTCGCCCTCCGTCGCGCTCGGCGATCGACTGGCTCCGGCTGAGGCTGCCGCGGGGCAGGGGGTGCTGTCCAGCGCCGCGCTCGTCGACCTCTACGCTGCGGCTGCGACCGACGACGATACGCAGAGTGGCGCCACCGCGACCGCCAACGATCTCCAGACCGCCTATGCCGATCGCAACCCTGATTCGCGGCTCACCGCACTGCGTCAGCTGTGGGGCGGGGCGAACGCGCGTCCGAGCTATGCGCGGCTCGTGCTGACGGCGCGGGCGGCGTCCCGGTTGAACCCCAATCTTGCGAAGGCTGACGCGGATCTGCTGGTTGCTTCGATGCTGTCCGCGGGGCTCGATCGCACCGCGGCGCGCTGGCTGGGCTCGGTGCCCGGCGGCAGCGACGCCTGGGCGATGATAATGCTCAGCGATCCCGACGCCTATCGCCGCCTCAGCTATTCCGACCTTGCGTCCTACACCGGTGGCGAAGGCGATTCGGCGTTGAAGCAGCGCATGCTGTTCGCAGGGTTGGCAGGCCTTGGCCGTCTCAACCAAGGCGATATCGAACGCGCGGCACAGTCGCTCGGCGTTCGGATCGGCGCAGACAACGCCTGGACGCGGGCGCTCGATCGCGCTGCCCGCGACGGCCAGGCCGGGACGGTCGTCCTGCTCGCGGCGGTCGGCATGCAGGCGGGGAGCTGGAAGGACATCCCCCGGAGGCGCTGTACCGCATCGTCGGTGCACTGCGCGGTGTCGGTCTCGACGGCGAGGCGCGGATGATCGCGGCCGAGGCGATCGCGCGCGCGTGAGCCACGCCAGCGATCGCGCGCTGATCGATCGGTTCCTCGAAATGATGACTGCGGAGGTCGGGGCCGCGGCGAACACGGTGGCGGCCTATCGCAGCGACCTGACGCTTGCCTCGCAGGCGCTGGAAGGTGGACTGAGCGACGCGAATGCGGACGCGCTGGCCAAGCTCGCGAGCGGGTGGTCGGCGTTGTCGCGCTCGACCGTGGGCCGAAAGTCCGCCTCGCTCCGCCGCTTCTTCGCGTTCCTTGCCGATGAAGGCCACCGTGCCGACGATCCCGGCAAGGCTCTACCCCGACCCGGCACAGCACGCACCTTGCCGAAGATACTCAGCCACGCCGACGTCGACCGCCTCTTCGCAGCGATCGCCGAGCGCGCCACCCGCGATCCGCTCGACCCTAACGATTTACGGTTATCCGCGTTGTTCGAGCTTCTCTACGGCTCGGGCTTGCGCGCGACAGAACTCGTCAGCCTGCCGCGCAACGCCGTTCACCCCGATCGCCCGTTCCTGATCCTGCGCGGCAAGGGCGGGCGCGAGCGGCTCGTCCCGATTTCCGACCGCGCGCGGGCTGCCGTTGCGGTCTGGCGCACCCACGTCGCGACCGATCGTCTCTGGCTGTTCCCCTCTGGCAAGGGCCATCTCTCGCGCATCCGCCTGTATCAACTCGTGAAGGCAATAGCTGCCGAGGCAGGCATCCCCCCGACCGCGTCAGCCCGCATGTGCTGCGTCACGCCTTCGCCACGCATCTGCTCGCGGGCGGTGCGGATCTGCGAGCACTGCAATCGATGCTCGGCCACGCCGATATCGCCACCACGGAGATCTACACGCACGTCGATTCGAGCCGCCTCGTCGAACTCGTCAACACGCGCCACCCGCTGGCGGATATGCCGCCGCGTTGACGCGGGCGCGCCCGCGCCGTAACCGCCGCTGATGCCAAGCTTCCTCGACTTCGAGAAACCGATCGCCGAACTCCAGGGCCGGATCGACGAACTCCGCGACACCGCCGCCGAAGGCAGCGTCGACCTCGCCACCGACATCGCCCGCTTGCAGGCGAAGTCCGACAAGCTGCTGAAGGACACGTTCGCTCGCCTGACCCCGTGGCAGAAGACGCAAGTCGCCCGCCATCCCGAGCGTCCGCACTTCAAGGATTACGTTGCCGCGCTGTTCGACGAGTTCGTGCCGCTCGCCGGCGACCGCGCCTTCGGCGACGACCAGGCGATCATCGGCGGCTTCGCGACCTTCCGCGGACGTAAGATCATGGTGCTCGGCCACGAGAAGGGTGATGATACCGCAAGCCGCCTCCGCCACAATTTCGGCATGGGCAAGCCCGAGGGGTACCGCAAGGCGATCCGCCTGGTGGAACTCGCCAACCGATTCGGCCTGCCGATCATCACGTTGGTCGACACCTCCGGCGCTTTCCCCGGTATCCAGGCCGAAGAGCGCGGCCAGGCGGAGGCGATCGCTCGCTCGACCGAAGCGTGCCTCAATGCGGGCGTGCCGATCGTCTCGGCGATCGTCGGCGAAGGTGGTTCGGGTGGCGCGGTCGCGCTCGCCGCGGGCAACCGCGTGCTGATGTTCGAACATGCGATCTATTCTGTGATCAGCCCCGAAGGCTGCGCCTCGATCCTGTGGCGCACCGCCGACAAGGCGCCCGAGGCCGCCGAAGCAATGCGGATCACCGCGCAGGACCTTAAATCGTTCGGCGTGATCGACGACATCGTGCCCGAGCCGCTGGGTGGCGCGCACCGCGACCGCGCGGCCGCGATCGAGTCGCTCGCCGACGCGCTGTCGTCTGCGCTCAGGGACCTTGCCCCGCTCACACCGAGCGAACTCCGCAAGGACCGCCAGGCCAAGTTCCTCAAAATGGGTCGTCTCTAAGCCACGCAGAAAGGGCGGCGGAACCGAGGTTCCGCCGCCCTTTCGACTCGCATGTCATGCTGGAGAGCGGTCGCGCATGCGCCGCTCTCCAGCGCGATGATTACTTGGCCGCGTTGTTCAGCGTCGTTGAGACGTTGGTGAACGTCGTCTTGAGGCTGGCGCCCAGGCCCTGCATCGCGGCGATCGCGGCAACGGCGATCAGCGCGGCGATCAGGCCGTATTCGATTGCGGTCGCACCCTTGGAATTCTTGAAAAACTTGCGGATCGTCTTCATTCCGGTCTCCATCGTTTCGATTGCGTCTGTGTCACCCGGCTGCACCGGACGGACCGGATCAGCGATTTGAGGGATACAAGTGGTTGGTTGAGAAAGGTTTAAGGTGGGCGCCGTTTCTTTTGCGGATCAGCGCGCGTTGGCGACCTTCGAGTTGACGTTGCCCCACATGCCCGTCGTCGTATCGGCGAGCGCGGTGAGACCGGCGATCATCGCGATCACGACCAGCGCGATGATGAGCCCGTATTCAATCGCGGTCGCCCCCCGTCTTTCGCGCAGCACGCGCGCGATCGTTCGGATGACGGCATGCGTCGCGACGGATATAGGGGCTCATGAATGCGGTCTAGTCGCGGGGAAATTAAGGAATGACCAACGATCCGTCCGTATCGGGACCGATGCCCGCTGCGTCGTTGCTGCTGCCCGTAGTAGCGGCCGCATTGGTCGATCTCGAAGGCCGCGTGCTTTTGCAACAACGTCCGGAAGGCAAGTCGCTCGCGGGTCTGTGGGAGTTCCCGGGTGGCAAGGTCGAGCCTGGCGAGACCCCCGAAGCGGCCCTCATCCGCGAACTCGAGGAGGAATTGGCGATCACGGTGCCGCACGCCTGCCTCGCGCCTGCCACGTTCGCCAGCGCGCCGCTCGGTGAACGCCATTTGCTGTTGTTGCTCTACATCACGCGCAAATGGACCGGCGTGCCGCGTGCGCTCGAAGCGACCGCGCTACGCTGGGTGAGGCCGAACGAGATGCACTCCCTGCCGATGCCGCCCGCCGATCGCCCGCTGATCGGTCTCTTGGATGCGCTGATCTGATTGTGTCGCGCCTTCGATAAGGGGCTCCGCCACAACGCGTTCAGATGTCTCGAACAATGCGCCCGACATGCCCGTCCGTTGGTTGATGGGCGGGTATGTCGGCTCGTCGTAATCTTTGGCTCGTCACCAAGGCGGGTCGGCATACTCCGTGTTCAAAAAAGCGCTTGATCCCGGACGCTTGCAGGCGCATGGAATCCGAGCCGGCTACGTCCCAAGACCGTATCCGGCCATCCGGACTGCGGCTCGCGCGTGTTATTCCCTTTTCTCGAGCGAGCCGTTTCCGTCGATGACGGAACGCCGAGCTCGAACGATCGGGTTCCATGCATCTACTTTGGTCCAACTACCGCGACGCACCGGCGGTTTTGACCCCCCGCGTTCTCACTGCACGGTCTGATCTCGTCGCACCATGGGACGCAATCTCACGCCCAGGCTGATAACCAGGGGCCAGAATATGGTGTTGCCGATATCCGAAAGCGTGTCGGCCCAGCGCATGCCGTAATTGAGGTAGTCGAGCGTTTCGTTGCCAAGTTCCGCCAGGACGACGACCAGCAAGGGGATGAGCGTCCCCAACGACCGGCCGCTGATGAGCCGCACGAGCATGAGGATGATGAGCCCGGCATGGATATGGAGGATCGCGTCGGGCAGGCCGGTGCCGTCTCCGATCCAGAGAATAAGCGAATGATACAGCGCGGGAATATCCATCGCCGGGCAACAGCCGAGATCGGCATCAAAAGCAAGGATGAGGCCATGCGACGCGTATCGTCTCGAGCCTGGCGTGATACCGAGAACAGCCATTCGCGCCGTGGTCGATACTCGATTTCTGTCGGCAGCGACCATGTCCGGTGGGTCGGATGACGGTGCGGGGGGCGGTGCTTCTACGGGCAAATGCGCTGATCTGTCCCGAACACACCGCCGCAATTCCCGTTTAATTTGACGTTTAGATTCGGCGGTTACGTCGGACTCGAAGGAGTTCGCGTTGATACGTCTCATCTACATCAGTACCGCCCGCTCCGAGCTATCGAAGGCCGAGCTTGAGGGTGTGCTGCGCGCGTCGCGGCGTAACAATGCGGCGGTCGGCGTGACGGGCTTGTTGGTTGTTGGCGGACGTCGGTTCCTGCAGGCGCTCGAAGGACCGGCGGATGCGGTTGTGCAGACATACGACCGTATCAAGGCCGACGGACGCCACTTCGCCGCCGTGACACTTGACAATCGCCCGATTGCCGAGCGCAGCTTTCCCGACTGGGCAATGGGCCATCAGCCTGGCAGACCCTTGCGCGGTGACGGTGCAGTTGCAGACGATGTGGCTAGGCTGATCGCGCCGATCGCCGATCCCACCATGCACGCGTATTTTGCGGAGTTCGCCAAGAAGCACGCCACCTGAAGCACTCGATGCCGGCGGCTTAAAATTGCATGCGCCGCGCCAAGCCATCGATCTCTAGGTCTGCCTTATCTACGATCCGTAGTCATGACGTGGCTCCGTACCGCCCGTTGTGCGTTTGAGCGCAACGGAGGAGACTGACATGGTAGCGAGAGAGAAGATTACGGACGGTGCGAACGAGCGCGCCATCGACGAACCGATTGCCGGCACGGCTCCGGGCATTCCCGATGACGCACTCTTGCCGGGCGAAGAGCTGCCGGAGGAGCCGAAAGACGAAGACGTAGCACGAGTCGCGCAGAAACTAGGCGCGCCAACGCCAATGGAGGCGTCATGATGTCCGACGACGCGACACAGACCCGCCAGCGCGAGATTGCCACGGAGCATCTGCTGTTCAAGCTCATGGAATATGTCGAAGCGCGGCACGCCGGGCTCCTCGACTTCATGGAACAGAGCCTCGACCACCTCGGCGATCCGGCGACCGACGGTACCAAGGACGACGAAGCCGTTCGCAAGATCGCAAAGGGCATGATTGCCGGCGCGCGCAAACAGGGTGTGAACTAGGCGCACGCTAAGTCGACTTGGGAGATGTCGGTCGCCCGTGCCGGGGGACCGCATCTCCGACCGCAGCTTCCTTTGGGCTTATCGGGTTGCCGGTCGTGGCCTGTATTTAGTTAAATCCGATCCAGTTTGTTTCGCAAGAACATTGCAGGAACATCAATCCGATGCGATGAGTGTTCCAACGATTCGAGGACACGATCATGGCCGAGTACGACAACGACCAGCAGGAGCCTAAGCCCGCGTTTGGCAAGTGGCTGCTGACGCAGCGCGACCGCGGCGATTGGGTCGACGGTATCGCCGACGCCGCGCGTGCGGATCGGACCTTTCCCAAGAACGGCGATCCGGAGGCCGTGCGCGCACATTTACGCAAGCAGCAGGCCGACGGTGACGCCTTCGCCGCGATCGACGATGCCGAGAGCGATTGGATGGCGGTCTAAACGGTGCTGGTCGTCATGCGGCGATTAGCGAGACCGTATCGGCGGCAGTATCGGATGGGGATTGTCGATACGTCAGGAGTTGGTCCGGGGGCGCAAGAATGCGTCTGGGGCAGGGTAGGATGACCGATCTATCAAGCGAAAACAGAAGGGGCGTCCCGTTATCGGAACGCCCCTTCAGCTGGACCGGCGTTGAAACGTCGGCGATTACGCCATCGAAACCTTCGTCCGCGTCGACGTGTGCCCACCCGAGCGATAGAGTACATCGGCAGCGTCTTCGGCGTTGATCCCGGCAGCGCTGGTATCGACGGAGACGAACACGCCACCCTCGTTGATACGGCCTTCATAGTAGCTGGCATCGACGCGGCTGACACCGTGATCGGTCATAACCTTCTCCAGCCCGCCAACGGCGCCACCGAGCGCCGCGCCCGTGATCGCAGCGCCTGGGATGGCCGCGGATGCAATCGCGCCAGCGGCAACGAGGGGGGCCGACTCCCGGAATGGCGAGGGGCTGCGATGCCGAGCAGCGTGCCGATCCCGGCGCCGGCCGCGACTTTGCCGACGAACTCCTGCGTGTCGCCGTTGCCGTCCGTGGTGGTGTTCTTGCCGTCATGCTGGGCAACGATGGAGATGGCGCTGTCGTTGATACCGGCTGCGCGAAGCTCGTCCACGGCGCGCTCGGCGTCTGCATGATTATCGAAAACCGCGGATACCAAGTTCGTGCTCATCATCAGTTCCAGTCGGGGACAGGTTGTAGATGAGCGTAGAAGCCGCATCGAAGGCCTAACGTTCCGGAAATTGAGAGTTAGCGGAACGTTAACTTCGAATGGTGCGGGAAAGGTGGCCGACAAGGATCGCGTCTGTGAGTCGCACGGATAGGGCAGAGGCAATCGCCGCCCATGGGGGTAAGGCGATTGCCGGCAGTGTGTCGAAGCCTATTGGTAACCGCCGTTTTCCTCACGCTCCTTGGCAGCGTCCTCCTGTACCTTTTCCATCTCCTCTGCCTCTTCGGCCGGGGTTGAGTCGTCGGTTTTCGGATCGTCGATCATGGTCATCTCCTTGCCAGTTCAACGCGCAGCCAAGCTTTTGGGCTCAGCCATAATGTCTGAAAGTCGCTCACGCTGCGGCACGAACAACAGGACAAACTTTGCGGTTCATTCAGACTGAGACGCCGCTGCGGACAATGCTCTGCTGGGGCAGCCGGTCCTGGGTGCCGGAGTCCGGGCATTTTAAAACGACAAGGGTCGTGACGTCGCTGTCCGGACGATCGCCCCCGCCACCAGGGTGGGGCCGGCATTTCTCGTTACGAAATCCTGGGCAGCCCGGGATCGAAACCGGCATTCACTGGAGGCCCGACCGGGAATCGAACCCGGGTGCGAGGATTTGCAGTCCTCTACGTCACCACTCCGCCATCGGGCCCCGATTGCGTGAAGGCGGCGCAAATGCTTCGTTTTTCCGCTGCGGTCAACCGGCAGTTGCGGTCCCCAGCGGAATAATCTGGTTTCCTCGACTCGCACGTCGCCGCAGGCGGTGAGCGTCGCGCGCTACCGCCCCCGGCCTCGTCCCTGGCCTCGTATCGTGACTCGCACACGTCAGCGTCTTTGCTTAGGGTTAAGTGCAAGGACGTTAATGGCTTTAGGGGCGGGCGCTTGAAGACGGACAGGATTGCGGGCGGCACGAATACGACGGGTGTCGATGACGAGGTGTTCGCGATGCCGTCGGGCATGGCAATCCGGTATGACCGGCCCGCAGCCGCGCCTCGCCGACTATATCACCGGCTATCACGTCTATCGAACCGACACGGGTAGCGAAGCAGGGCAGGTCGACTGGTTCCTGCCGGCGACCGCCAACGTGCGGATCGCGATCGACGCCGGGCCGATCGCGGTTTCGATCGGCCGGCGGACCTATGATCCGCTGCCCGTGGCGAGCCTGTTCGGGCCCACCAACCAGGCGTTGAAGGCGGTGACGCATGGCGGCGTGATGATCGGCTTCGGGATCAGCGCGCTGGGATGGGCACGATTGTTCCGGCGATCGGCCGGCGACTTCCGCAACCGCATCGTGCCGCTGGAAGACGTGCTCGGGAAGGCCTTCACACGCGATCTGGTAGCGGGCTTGCAGGGCGCGCCGGATGATGCCGCCGTCGCGCCCATCCTAGATTCGATGTTGCTCGCGCGGCTGGGGCCGCCGCATGCCGATGCGCCGCAGATCCGGCAGTTGATGGAGATACTCGCGACCGACGGCCCGACCGACATCGCGTCCGCCGCTGCACAACTCGACATCCCGACGCACGCGCTGCGCCGCCTGTCGGTGCGCCATTTCGGGTTCCCGCCCAAGATGCTCCTCTTGCGCGCACGGTTCCTGCGGTCGTTCGTCCGGTTGATGATGGCCGGCGGCGAGGCGGACTATTCGACGATCGACCGCTCCTATTTCGATGCTTCCCATTTCCTGCGCGATTCGGCGACCTTTTTGGGAATGACCCCGCGGCGTTTCATGGCGCTGACCAAGCCGTTCCTGAAGGCAAGCCTGCGGGCGCGGAATGCAGTGCTGGGATCGCCGACGCAGGTGCTGCACGACATCGAAAAGGCGCCGGCCCGCGATGCGCTACCGCGCGACTCGAGCCGCACGACGCAACAGCGGGTCATTTCGCGGGACGGTTCCGCGATCGGGTGCTAAAGACGGGCGCAGAGGTGTTGCCGGGATTTCTCGTGCGCCCTCGACGCCCCGTTCGCGGCATCTCGGTGTCACACGGGCGGGCGGGGCGTCTCCCGGTCCCCCGCAGGCCCGTTGCCGACGCCCGTGTGAATCGTGGCGAAATCCGACCAACCGATGCTTGGCGTTGCCGCGCCCACGCGATAACAGACGGACCATATCCGGCCGCGCGATATCGGAGCGATCCGAAACAAGTGTATTGCGTGGCTAAAACAGTTGTGCGACAGGATGCGCCATGACGACGACGACTCTCGATACTCCTTCGCTCGCAGCCGATACCCATGAGATCGGCGGGACTACCGTGTCCATGGCTCCCGCAACGTTCGACACGATGCGTCACGCGATGGTGGCGAGCCAGTTGCGCACCAACGCGGTCAACGACCAGCGCGTCGTCGCGGCGATGGCACGCGTGCCGCGCGAGGCGTTCATGCCCGCCGACGTCCGCGCACTCGCATACCGCGACGCGACGATCCCGCTGGGACGCGGACGCTACGCCAACCTGCCGATGGCGACCGGCCGTTTGCTCACCGAAGCCTATCTGACCGCGACCGACCGCGTCCTGCTGATCGGTGCCGCGACCGGCTATACCGCGGCGGTGCTGGCCGAGATCGTCGGATCGGTCGTCGCGGTCGAGAGCGATCCTGCCTTGCTGGCGATCGCCCGCGAGGCACTCGCCGGGACCGGTAATGTCGAACTCGTCGAGGCACCGATGCAAGACGGCCACGCCGCCGGCGCGCCCTATGACGTGCTGATCGTCGATGGCGCGGTCGAGACCGTGCCCGACGCGTTGATCACGCAGGTCAAGTCGGGTGGCCGTGTGACCGCAGGAATCGCCGAGCGCGGACTGACCCGGCTCGCATCGGGCCGCAAGACCGATGGCGGGTTTGCGCTGTCGGCGTTCGTCGATGTCGAATGCGTGAGCTTGCCTGGCTTCGACGCCCCCAAACCCTTCCGGTTCTGAGCAGAAAACCATGGCCCGCGCCGCACTTCTCCGCAGTCTGCTCCTGAGTGTTGCGCTGACGTATAGCGCTGCACCACTCCAAGCGGAGACGCTGCGGGAGGCGCTGGTCAAGGCGTACAACACCAACCCGACGATCACGGCACAGCGCGCTACCCTGCGCGCGACGGATGAGAACGTGCCGATCGCCCGCGCGGCGGGGCTGCCGTCGGCTAACGCGACCGGCGATCTCACCGAATTCCTCGTCACCGGCCAAAACAACTTCCTCGCGCCGCCGCGTCAGGGCGTTGCGCGAGCGAACGTGTCGGTGCCGCTGTACCAGGGTGGGCAGGTCCGCAATTCGGTTGCCGCGGCAAAGACTCGTGTCGAGGGTGGCCGCGCGACGTTGCGGAGTACCGAAGCCGATTTGTTCACCAACGTCGTCGCGGCATACATGGACGTGATCCGCGACGAGGCGATCGTTGGCTTGAACACGCAGAACGTCCGCGTTCTCGACGTCAACCTTCAGGCCAGCCGCGACCGTTTCCAGGTCGGCGACCTGACCCGCACCGACGTGGCCCAGTCCGAAGCACGCCTCGCGCTTGCCCGCGCGCAGCTTCAGTCCGCACAAGCCAATCTGATATCCAGCCGCGAAAGCTATATCCAGTTGGTCGGGACGCCGCCGGGCACGCTCGACACCCCGCCGACGCTGCCGCATCTGCCCGACAGTCCGGCCTCGGCCGTGACCGTCGCGATCGACAACAACCCGGTGCTGATCGCCGCCGCCAAGGAGCGGGACGCGAGCCGCTACGACGTCGGGGTCGCCCGCGCGAGCCGGCTTCCGCAGATCAGTGCGGTCGGGGGCGCGAGCTACACCAACTATCTCGGCTCGATCGCGTCGGTGCCCGGCGGCGTCAACGGCATTCCCAACGCCAATAAGGCGGTGCAGGCCGGGCTGTCGCTGACCCTGCCGCTGTTCCAGGGCGGGCGTCCCGCCGCGCAGGTTCGCCAGGCCGAGGCGTTCCAGTCGCGCGCGATCGAGAACGTCGCCGCAGCCGAGCGCAACGTGATCGCCCAGGCGCGTTCCGCCTATGCTTTCTGGCGCTCGTCGGAGCAGGTGATCCAGTCGTCGGAGACCGCGGTGAATGCGAACAAGCTCAGCCTCGAAGGCGTTCGCGCCGAGAATAGCGTCGGCACGCGCACGATCCTCGACATCCTCAACGCCGAGCAGGAATTGCTCAACAGCCAGGTCACGCTCGTGACCGCGCGGCGCGATGCGTATGTCGCGGGCTTCGCGCTGCTGGCCGCGATGGGCCAGGCCGAGGCGCGCGACCTCGGGCTCGACGGTGGGGTGCTGTACGACCCGGTCGCGAACTACAACCGCGTCCGCCGCAAGATCTGGGATTTCGGCGGCGACGGCGAGCCCGTGCCGGTCGCGACCCGCACCGCGCAGTCGCCCGCGCAGAACGCCACGGTCCAGGCGCAGTACGACCCGTTGCTCGATACGCCGGTTGACAGGAACCCCGCCTTGACGACAGGTAAGGACGCGCCGAGCCGCCAATAGGGGCGCGCGGGGCTACGGGGTTTGGGATGGTCCGGATGGGGGATGTCAACGGCGAGCCGTCGATGGAGGAAATCCTCTCTTCGATCAAACGCATCATTGCGGAAGAGGGCGATACGCCCGGCCGTTCGCGTCGGCCTTCGCGCGCAACGTCCGCGCCGGTCGATCTCGATCCCGCCTATTTCGACGGCGACCATGACGACGATGAGATTCTCGAACTGAGCGACCCCATGCCCGATCGTACGCCGCGCCCGCCCAAGTCCCCGGTGCTCAATGCTGCCGATACCCCGCCCGAGCCACGCCACGCCGCGCCGCAAATGGCCCCCCCAGATGACATCGCCAAAGCCCGCGCCGAGTGCCAAGCCGCAGCCGGCCATCGACGCGGCGGCCGAGCCGATCGTCTCGCGCCACACCGCCGCTGCAACGCGCGCGCCGCTCGAGGCGTTGACGCGGATGATGGTAAAACCCGAGACAGGCAATGACGGCACGCTCGAGGGCCTGGTGCGCGAAATGCTCCGTCCGATGCTGCGCGAATGGATCGACGCCAACCTTCCCAACATGGTCGAGGACATGGTCTCGCGCGAGATCGCCAAGATCATGAACCAGCAGCCCTAGGCTCACAAGTCACGGGCGCGGACGCGAGGCTGGTTTCCTCGCGTCGCGCTCGCTAAGGCCTCGGCGCATGAGCGAGCTTCCCAAAACCTTCGACCCGGCCTCCATCGAATCGCGCTGGTATGCGCATTGGGAGGCGAGCGGCCAGTTCCGCCCCGACCGTCCGAACGCCGAGCCGTGGACGATCGTCAACCCGCCGCCTAACGTTACGGGCTCGCTGCACATCGGCCACGCGCTCGATAACGCGCTGCAGGACATCCTCACGCGTCACGCCCGCCTGAAGGGCAAGGATGCATTGTGGGTGGTCGGCACCGATCACGCGGGCATCGCCACGCAGATGGTCGTCGAGCGCCAGATGGGTGCGCTGACCCCGCCGCAGAAGCGCACCGATCTCACGCGCGAGGAGTTCGTCGCGAAGGTCTGGGCGTGGAAGGAAGAGAGCGGCGGCGAGATCACGCAGCAACTCCGCCGGCTCGGCTGCTCGATGGACTGGGCGAACGAGCGCTTCACGATGGACGAGGGCTTTTCGAAGGCCGTCCTGAAGGTGTTCGTCGACCTCCACAAACAGGGGCTCCTCTACCGCGACAAGCGCCTGGTGAACTGGGACCCAGGTCTCGGCACCGCGATCAGCGACCTTGAGGTTGAGACGCGCGAGATCAAGGGCAGCTTCTGGCATCTGCGCTATCCGCTTGAAGACGGATCGGGGTTCATCGAGGTCGCGACCACGCGGCCCGAGACGATGCTCGCCGACATGGCGGTGGCGGTGAACGCCTCCGACGCGCGCTACACCGCGTTGATCGGCAAGCAGGTGAAGCTGCCGATCACCGGCCGTTTGATCCCGATCATCGCCGACGACCATGCCGATCCGGAACTCGGGTCGGGCGCGGTGAAGATCACGCCGGGCCACGACTTCAACGATTTCGAGGTCGGCAAGCGGGCAGGGATGGCCGCGGGGTCGATGCTCAACATGCTCGATGCCAAGGCGCGCGTCGTGCAGGTGTCCGATGGGCTAATCCCCGCCGACCTGCTTGGATTGACGACCGCCGAGGCACGCAAGGCAGTCGTCGCGCGTTTAAAGGCCGAAGGCTTCCTGATCGCGCACGTCGACAAGGACGGCGAAGAGCACGACGCCGAGCCGCGCACGATCCAGACCCCGTATGGCGACCGTTCGGGCGTGGTGATCGAGCCGTGGCTGACCGACCAATGGTATGTCGACGCGAAGACGCTCGCGCAGCCGGCGATCGAGGCGGTGCGCACCGGCGCGATCGATATCGTGCCCAAGACGTGGGAGAAGACGTTCTTCAATTGGATGGACAACATCCAGCCCTGGTGCGTGTCGCGGCAATTGTGGTGGGGGCACCAGATTCCGGCATGGTTCGGCCCGGATGGTACGCCGTATGTCGCCGAAACCGAGGCGGAAGCGCAGGCCTTAGCAGGCGAGGGCGTGAGCCTTACGCGCGATCCCGACGTGCTCGACACCTGGTTCTCCAGCGCCCTTTGGCCCTTCGCCACGCTCGGCTGGCCTGAGGAAGGTGCCGTTCCCTCTCCCCCTCCGGGGGAGAGGGCCAGGGTGAGGGGCAGCCAAGCAGCGCAGCACCCGGCACGACCCCTCATTCCGACCCTCTCCCCGGAGGGGAGAGGGAGCAGAAGCAGTTGAGCGGACGCTATCCGAACGACGTGCTCATTTCCGGCTTCGACATCCTGTTCTTCTGGAACGCGCGGATGATGATGCAGGGGCTGCACTTCATGAAGGACGTGCCGTTCCGCACGCTCTACCTCCACGGCCTCGTCCGTGCGGCGGACGGTGCGAAGATGTCGAAGTCGAAGGGCAACGTCGTCAACCCGCTCGGCCTGATCGATACCTACGGCGCCGACGCGCTACGCTTCTTCATGGCGGCGATGGAGAGCCAAGGCCGCGACATCAAGATGGATGAGAAGCGCGTCGAGGGCTATCGCAACTTCGCTACCAAGCTGTGGAACGCCGCCCGGTTCGCGCAGGCCAACGGGATCGTCGCCAGCACGACGCTGGAGGCACCGCGCGCGGAACTGGCCGTCAACAAATGGATCATCGCCGAGACGATCGCGACCGTCCAGACGGTCGACCTCGCGCTCGCCGACTACCGCTTCGACGGCGCTGCCAACGCGATCTACCAGTTCGCGTGGAGCCGGTTCTGCGACTGGTATCTCGAACTGATCAAGCCGCAGATGGTCGGCGATGAGCGCGGTGTCATCGATGCCGAGTCGAAGGCGGTCGCGGGCTGGGTGCTCGACCAGATCCTGGTCCTGCTCCACCCGTTCATGCCGTTCATCACCGAGGAACTCTGGCACGCGATGGGCCCGCGTGATCACGACCTGATCGTCGCGAAATGGCCAATGGCGGACGCGCGCGCGCTCGATCCCGAGGCGAGCAAGGAAGTCGACTGGCTGATCCGTCTGGTTCAGGAAATCCGCACCGCGCGGAATGAGTTGAACGTGCCCCCGGGCGCACGCCTGCCGCTCCACGTCCGCGATGCGAATGCGACGACCTTGGCGCGGCTCGAACGCCAGGCACCTGCGCTCGCGCGTCTCGCCCGCGTTACGCATGCCGACGGCGAAGCCACCGGCGGCGCGGCGCAGGTCGTGGTCGACGAAGCGACGTTCGTCCTGCCTTTGGAAGGCGTCATCGACCTCGACTCCGAACGCGCCCGCCTGACCAAGGCGATCGCGGCGGCGGAGAAGGAGCGCGACGCGTTGTCCGGCCGCCTGAGCAACGCCAGCTTCGTCGAACGCGCCAAGCCCGAAGCGGTGGAAAAGGCCAAGGCCGACCACGCCGACAAGGCCGCCGAAGCTGCTCGCCTGCAAGCGGCGCTCGGACGCCTGGGCTAACCTGCTCCCTTCCCGCTTGCGGGAGGGGTTGGGGAGGGGCGTGGCCCAAGAAGCCGGACGCCAGTACGTACGTCGTGCCCTCCCCTGACCCCTCCCGCAAGCGGGAGGGGAATGCGTAGTGTAATTCGGTCTTACTCAAACCGAACACCCGTCACTCCAGCGAAAGCCGGGGTATCCCCGTTGGAAAGCGCATCGGCCACCCGATAGTCTGGAGACGCCAGCTTTCGCTGGGGTGACGGTTTGAGGCGGGGTGGCTCTGCCGTGCAGAGTATCCGACCACCTTCTTGTTCTCCCGCGAAGGCGGGAGTCCAGACTGGGTCCCCGCCTCCGCGGGGAAACACGGCCCGCTTGGTTCGCGTACGGGACCTACCGGCTTGTTCCGGAGTTCACTCCGCGGCTAGGCACTCGACATGACAGGGCGCCTGCCCGTTCGCCGGTATATGCCGGACCGAGTTCGGCCTGACGGAGAGACTGTGTGAGCGACCTTCCATCCGACATCGAGACCGGCTCCATTCACCGCGACGCCTCTAGCCCGAATGCCGATCCCCCCCGCGGAAAGCCGGGCCAGCGCGACCTCACCACCGGGCACATCGGTCGCACCCTGCTCGCCTTCGCGCTGCCGACACTTGGCTCGAACATTCTCCAGTCGCTCAACGGCTCGATCAACGCGATCTGGGTCGGTCGCTACCTCGGCGAGGGCGCACTCGCCGCGACGTCGAACGCGAACATCATCATGTTCCTCACCTTCGGCGCGGTGTTCGGCTTCGGCATGGCGGCGACGATCCTGGTCGGCCAGAGCTTCGGCCGCCATGATCTGGAGGGTGCACGCCGGGCGTTCGGCTCCGCGGTAGGCCTGGTCCTCGGCGGAGCGATCGTGATCGCCGCGCTTGGCTGGGTGTTCGCACCCGAGATCCTGCATCTGCTTGCTACCCCCGGCGACGCGATGCCGCTCGCGCTTGCCTATCTGCGCGTGATCTTCCTTGGGCTGCCTGCGTCGATGATGATGGTCCTCCTCATGATGGGGCTGCGCGGCACCGGCGATTCGATGACGCCGCTCTGGTTCATGCTGCTCAGCGCGATCCTCGACAGCGGGCTCAACCCGTTGCTGATCGCCGGTATCGGACCGTTCCCGCAGATGGGGATCGCGGGCTCGGCGATGGCGACGCTGGTCGCGAGCCACGTTTCGCTGCTCGGGCTGATCGTCTACATCTACAAGCGCGACCTGCCATTGCGGCTCCGCGGCAACGAACTCCGCTACCTGATCCCCGAGCGCGCGCTGACCGGCACGATCGTGCGGAAAGGCCTGCCGATGGGCGCGCAGATGCTCGTCATGTCGACCGCGGGGCTAGCGATGGTCGGGCTGGTCAACCGGCTCGGCGTCGACACCGCTGCGGCCTATGCGGTGTCGCAACAGCTCTGGACCTATATCCAGATGCCCGCGCTGGCGATCGGCGCGGCGGTCAGTTCGATGGCCGCGCAGAATATCGGCGCGGGGCGGTGGGACCGGGTCGGCGACATCACGAAGTACGGCCTGCTCTTCAACATCGCGCTGACCGGCGCGATGGTTGGCGTGGTGATCCTGTTCGATCGCCCGGTGATGACGCTGTTTATCGGTGGCGCGAGCCCCGCGCTGCCGATCGCACGACATATCCAGCTGATCGCGAGCTGGAATTTCATCCTGTTCGGCATGACGATGGTGCTGTTCTCGACCGTCCGCGCGAACGGCGCGGTGATCGCGCCGTTGATCGCGCTGATCGTCGCGCTGTATCCGGTGCGGATCGGCTTTGCGTTGCTGGCGAAGCCGTGGCTTGGGGCGGATGCGCTGTGGTGGAGCTTTCCGCTGGGGTCGTTCACGACGCTGGCGATTGCCGCGTGGTATTATCGCTATGGCAATTGGCGCAAGGGTGCGCTGGTAGTGCCCGACGACAGCGAGGAACAGGCGCACGGGATGAGCGAGCCGGGCGGGCGGTTGCAGCCTACGGGGTGAGTCCGAAATTTGGCCTCGCTAGATCAAAGCCACCTCCCCGGCGGAGGCCGGGGTCCAGTTGGAAAGGTCGCAGTAACTAAGCGCGGCGCTCAGTTAGCAACGTCCCCCAACTGGGCCCCGGCCTTCGCCGGGGAGGTGCACCTTCTTGTTAAGTGCGAAGTGTTTACCGCAAGCGCTTCACGAAAGACCGCCCACCTTCGCGGCGCTCGTGCTGGAAATTCGGGATCGTCTCGATCAGGTCCGACAGCCGATTGAAGCCGTAATTTCGCGCATCGAAGCTCGATCGGTTACCCGCCAGCTGGCCGAGTTCGGCGACGCTGGCATACCCCCTTCTCGTCGCGCTTCACCGCGTTGTACGCGTCGATCAGCAGCTTGATCACCTGCTCGTCGATCGGTTGTGCCGTCTTAGGCCGCGCGACCGGCGCCGGGGTAGCGGGCTTCTCGCCAGCCACCGAAGCAGGCGCCGGCACCTGCATCGGCTGCGACGTCTCGTTCAGCGCGCCGACGTCGATGAACCGCGTGCACGCCTGCCGAAACCCTTCCGGCGTGCGGCTCGTGCCGAAGCCGTACACCGGGATGCCGTCCTGGCGGATGCGCGTCGCAAGCGGCATGAAATCGCTGTCCGACGACATGATCCCGAAGCCGTCGATGCGCCCGCGGAACAGCAGGTCCATCGCGTCGATCGTCATCTTCATGTCGGTCGCGTTCTTGCCTTTGGTCAAGTCGAACTGCTGCTGCGGCTCGATGCCGTGCTTGATCGACATGTCGCTCCACGCCTTCAGCGCGGGCTTCGACCAGTTGCCATAGACCCGTCGGACGTTGACCGTGCCGAGTTCGGCAAGGACGGTCAGCACCGGGTCGAGGGTCGCCGCGGACGCATTGTCCGCGTCGATCAGGAGGGCGACGTTGCGCGTTGTGGTATCGATCATGCGTTAGAGGTTAGCCCCGCGCGCGCGCCGCGTCCACGCTCCACGCGCCGCCACCGGCCGCAGCGAGGTACAGGAAGACGAAGCAGTAGAGTACCGCCGCCTCGCCGCCATTGGCGATCGGGAAGGGGCCCTTCGGCATGTGCGCCATGAAATACGCGACCGCGGACATCCCCGACAGCACGAACGCGACCGGCCGCGTGAACAGGCCGACGATCAGCAAACCGCCGCCAACGACTTCGAGCACGCCGGCGACGGTCAGCAACGGGTTCATCGGCATTGGGAAGGGGGGCAGGCCAAAGAATTTCGAGATGCCGTGGCTGAAGAACACCAGCGCGACGACGATGCGCATGACGCTGAGCAGGCGGCTGGACCAGGTGGCGGGTATCGGCATGGGGATTCCTCGAGTGTCGTTGCGTGGGCGAAACGTCACACGGGGGGCGGCACAAGGTCAATTCGTGTAGATCGAAACGCATCGTTTGCGGGACGCGCTCTCACGATCCTCTCCGCTAGGGGGAGGTGACACCGCAGGTGACGGAAGGGGGAGGACACGGAACAGCGATTTCCCTTACCGCCCCCCTCCGTCTGGCAAGCGCCAGCCACCTCCCCCTTGCGGGGGAGGATCGCAACGTCAGGGGTAGGCGATTGCCATCACCTCGTACTCGCGCTCCCCGGCGGGGAGGTCTACCCGCCGGACGTCACCTATCGCAGCGCCGCGCAAGGCGCGTGCGAATGGCGAGTTCCAGCCGATTCGGCCATTGCTCGCGTCGGTCTCGTCGTCGCCTACCAAGGTCAGGATCCGCTCGACGTCATCCTCGTCCGCGACCGTCACGCAGGCCCCGAACCAAACGCGCGAGCGGTCTTCCTGCGCGGCCGGGTCGACGACCTTCGCCGCCTTCATCCGCTTCGAAAGCCACCCCAGCCGCCGGTCGATCTCGCGCAACCGTTTGCGGCCGTAGATATAGTCGCCGTTCTCGGACCGGTCGCCGTTGCCTGCCGCCCAGGAGATGACTTCGACGAGGGCGGGGCGCTCGGTCGACAGGAGTTGTTCGTATTCGGTGCGGAGTACGGCGTAGCCGGCGGGGGTTATGTAGTTGGGGCGATCCATGCGCTTGCCTACCATGTTCTCCCGCGAAGGCGGGAGCCCGTCTGGACTCCCGCCTTCGCGGGAGAACAGCTCAACCCGGCCGGTTCTTCCCCAGATACCACGACAACCGCGCCGCCCCCCGGCTCTTCGCCCGCGCGGGGTTCATCAGGTCGTACACCACCGCATTCTCAAGCACGCGCTGCACATAGTTGCGCGTCTCCTGGTACGGGATCGCCTCGACCCAATCGACCATGTCCACAGCCCCGGTCCGCGGATCGCCGTTCGCGCGGAGCCATTTGTTCACATTGCCGCCGCCCGCATTATACGCCGCCACCGCCAGCGGATAACTGCCGTAATTGGCGTAGACCCGCTGGAAATAGCTCGACCCGAGCATGATCGACATGTTCGGATCGGTCGTCAGCGCGGCCTGATTATACGCCAGCCCGATCTTGCCCGACTGCTCGCGTGCGGTCGCCGGCATCAACTGCATCAGCCCACGCGCACCGGCATGCGAGACGGCGGCACGATCGAACTGGCTCTCCTGCCGCGAGATCGCGTGGATGATCGTCCAGTTATCCTCATACCCCGCCGGCACCGCCACCATCGGGAAGCCCACCGCGGAATAATCACTGAGCCCGTTCGCCAGCGCACTGCGTCCGACCATCACGCCCAGGTCGGGCCGGTTGATGCTCTTCGACAGTTCGGCAGCGAGCAGGTGATCGGTATCGGTCGTCGCATCCGCTGCGATCTGGCGGATGAACGCGGTCTGGTCCTGCCAGTCGCCGATCTGCCCGAGGAACTTCACCGCGCGCACCGTCTCGCGCCGGTCGAACGCCGCGCGCGTCGCCGGATCGATCGCTACCGAAGCGACCGAAGGCGGCGCAACCAGAGCCCGCCCGGTCCGCTCGTTCGCCAACTGCCCATAATATTGATCGCGGTACCCCGCCGCCTGGCCGTAGAACGCCGCCGCCTGAGGCGCCAACCCGGCCGCCTCCGCCGCACGCCCCGCCCAATAATACCCCTTCGACCGCACCTGTGGCGAGCGCGACCCCTTTGCATACCGGTCGAACAGCGTCATCGCATCCGCCGGCCGCCCGAGCTGCTTCATCGCTACCCGACCGCCGAGCCAGGCGAGGTTGGTATATTCGTCGCGCTCGGCATAGGATTTCGCCGCGATGTCCGCGCCATAGGGATACGCGTCGTCGATCTGCCGCGCGATGTCATAGGCGACCTGATACTGCCCGTCGTTCGCCGCGCCGTTCGCGTTGGTGACGAGCACCTCATACCATTCCGCCGCATTGCCCGGCCGAGTCACCAATGACCGAGGCCGCGCCAGCCATGCACGCGCCGACGGGCTCGCGCCCGAATTGCGCAACCACTGCGCCCGGTCCGCGACATACCCCGCATCGTTCGCATACAAGGTTTGCGTCGAGGCCGAGATATCCGACGCGTTCGGCGCATTCGTCCGAAACGCCAGCCGCGCCTCGAAGATCGGCCGCCGCGCCGCGCTCGTCCACACCAATTGCCGCTGCGCCGCGCCGGTCTGGCCCGCCCACAACAGCGCATCCATCCGCGCATCCTGATCATCCGGCGTCAGCGCACCCGGAAAGCCCGACACGACCATCGCCTCGTCGGTCGGCGTCAGGCCGCTGCTCCGCCAAGCCGTCCTTACCGCCGCATATGCCTGATCCCGCGCGCCCGTCGCCTGCAAAGCCCGCGCATAGGCAACGCCGCCCGACGCGGACTGCGGCGGGTAACGACGGAAAAACGCGACGACGCTTGTCGGCGATCCGGTCGCCGCCTTGCGCTCCGCCGCACGCCGGTTGGCCGTCTCGTTAGGCCAGCCCGGATGCGCCATCAGGAAGCCCGCATAGCTGTCGAACGGCAGCGCATCGGTCTGCTGCAACGCTCGCCACTGCGCGATGGTGGAAGCGATCGCGCCGTCCGTCGCCATCGGCTGCGCGTTGGGGCCCATATTGGCCAATTGCGTGCTGTAGCGATCCAGCGTCTGCTGCCCGCCTCCCGACGCGGCGACCGTCCCCGCCACGACTGCAAGGAGAAGGCTCGTTTTAAACATCGATGCTACCATGTGGACAGCATACGCCTCGAACCCGTATCTGTCCTGAACGAAATCCGGATTTTGCAAGACATCCGGCGCAACAGGACCGCAGGCTACCGCATGTTTTCAGGATCTATTCCGGCGCTCGTCACGCCGTTCGCCGCCGACGGCAGCTTCGACGAACCCGCCTATCGCGACTTCATAGAATGGCAGATCGTCGAGGGCTCGTCGGGGCTGGTCGCGTGCGGGACGACCGGCGAGGCGGCGACCCTGTCGTACGACGAGCATTTCCACGTCGTCCGCGTGTGCGTCGACCAGGCGAAGGGCCGCGTGCCTGTCATCGCCGGCGCGGGCTCGAACGATACGCGCGTCGCGTCCGCCAATTTGCGCGCCGCTAAAGAGGCCGGTGCAGATGCCGCGCTGATGGTGCCGCCTTATTACAACCGGCCGGGGCAGGAGGGGATCTTCCGCCATTTCGAGGCGCTCGCGACGTCGACTCCGCTGCCGATCATCCTCTACAACGTACCCGCGCGGACGGTGACCGACATCCAGCCAGCGACCTTGGCGCGGATCGTCGCGGCGTTCCCGGACGTGTTCGTCGGCGTGAAGGATGCCAGCGGCGTGCTCGCCCGCGTCTCGCAGCACCGCGCGTCGTGCGGGCCGGATTTCTGCCAGCTGTCGGGCAATGACGATATGGCGCTGGCGTTCAACGTCATGGGCGGCACCGGCTGCATCTCGGTAAGCGCCAACGTCGCGCCGAAGCTCTGTGCGGAGTTCCAGGCGGCGTGCCAGGCCGGCGATTTCGTCAAGGCGCTGGCCTATCAGGATAAGCTCTACCCGTTGCACGAAGCGCTGTTCACCGACGCCTCGCCGGGCCCGGTAAAGTACGCGATGACCAAGGTGCGGGCTGACTTCCCGGAGACGCTCCGCCTGCCGATGACCCCCCGCCGGTGAGGCCTCGCGCGCTGCCGTCGACGCAGCGCTTGAACACGCCCGCCTCATCTGACCAAGCCGCAACGGTCCCCCCTCCCTGAAAGGGAGGGGGCAGGGGGTGGGTCGGCCAGCTTGAGCCCCGATGGTTCGAATATGCGGAACCCGACCCACCCCAACCCCCCTCCCTTTCAGGGAGGGGCGAAGAATGACGACATCTAATAACGACCACCACCGCTTCCCCTAAGCCTCGCGACCCCCTACACCGCGCGTCCCATGGCACGTCCCAAACCCCCGACCTTCGAGAAGACCAAGATCGTCGCCGAGAACCGGCGCGCGCGGTATGATTATTACATCGAGCAGGTGTTCGAGGCAGGCATCGCGCTCACCGGCACCGAGGTGAAGGCGCTGCGCGGCGGCGAGGGCTCGATCGCCGAGGCCTATGCCGAGGTGAAGGGCAAGAACGTCGTCCTGGTGAACTCGAACATTCCCGAATTCAGCCACGGCAACCGCTTCAACCACGAGCCCAAGCGGCCGCGCAAATTGCTGCTGCACGAGCGCGAGATCAACAAGATGTTCGGGGCGGTCGCGCGCCAGGGCATGACGCTCGTGCCGCTGATGATCTACTTCAATTCGAAGGGCTGCGCGAAGATCGAACTGGCGCTCGCCAAGGGCAAGCAGAACCACGACAAGCGCGACTCGGTGAAGGAACAGGACTGGAAGCGCGAGCAGGGCCGGATCATGCGGGATCGCGGATAGCCTGTGTCGAAGGCGCCGGGCAGTATCTTCGGGCGCCTCGCGGCGTGGTCGCATCGCAACTTGCCGACCCGCGAATCGATGGAGCGCAACCGTCTCCTCCGCCCGGTCGCGCACCGCGTGCTCGCGCCCGAACTGTGGCGTTTCACGCGCCGCTCGGTCCCGCGTGGCGTCGCGCTGGGCATGGTCGCGGGCATCCTGATCCCGGTCGCGCAGACGCCCGTCGCAGCGATCTTCGCGCTGCCGTTCCGCGCCAACGTGCCGACCGCCGCGCTCACGACCTTCATCACCAATCCGCTGACCACCCCGCCGCTCTGGATCGCAGCCTATTGGATCGGCTCGTCGCTGCTCCGCCTCGACGCGCATGTCCCCGGCCAGCCCGTCGCGGATGCCGCAGCGCGCACCGAATGGATCCCGTGGCTGATGCAGGCGGGGCCCGCCACTGCGCTGGGCCTGCTGGTCATCACGGTCGTGTGTTCGGTCGGCGGCTATGCGCTCAGTGCGCTCGGCTGGCGATTGTGGATCGCGCGCAAGTGGCGCAATCGCCACGACAATCGTGGATCGTAACAATCGTCACTAATATTGACCTACCCGAATTGACGGACCGTCCTATCGGCGTAGAACACACCGCATCCTGAAGATCTTTTCCGAGGTTCTTGATGCGTAAGTCGATTGTTACCGTGATCTTGCTCGCGTCCGCCGCATCGGCTTTCGCCCAGACCAACACCCCGTCGCCGACGCTCGCAAAGGCCGCGAAGGGCCCCGTCGCCGCCAAGGATGCCAACAAGCCACAAATCGGCGACTTCGGCTTCGACATGACGGGCCGCGATACCAGCGTGACGCCGGGCACCGACTTCTTCGACTACGCGAACGGTGGCTGGGTGAAGACCACGCCGATCCCCGCAGATCGCTCGTCCTACGGCATGTTCCACGTCCTGCAGGACCTGTCGCTCGAACGCACTCGCACGATCCTCGACGTTTCCGCGAAGACGCCCGGCGACAAGGTCGGCGATTTCTATTCCAGCTTCATGGACGAGGCCGCGGTCAACGCGAAGGGTGCAACCCCCGTCAAGCCGATGCTCGCCGCGCTGAAGGCGACCAAGGACAAGACCGCGCTCGTCACCGAGATCGCCAAGCTCCAGCGCATGGGCGTCGGCGGCCTCGTCGGCGTCGGCGTGCAGCAGGACGACAAGGACCCGACCACCTACGTCGTGAGCCTCGGCCAGAGCGGCATCGGCCTCCCCGACCGCGACTATTACCTCAAGGACGACGCGAAGCTCGCCACGATCCGCACCGCGTACCAGGCGTATCTGACGCGGATGCTCACGCTCGCCGGCGAGCCCAACGCCGCCACCCGCGCCGCCGCCGTCTTCAACATGGAGAAGGGCCTCGCCACCGCGCACTGGACGCGGATCGAGAGCCGCGACGCCGACAAGACCTACAACAAATGGACCGCCGCCGACTTCGCCGCGAAGGCGCCGAACTTCCCCTGGGCGCAGTACATGACCGCGATGGGCGTCACGGGTCGTCCGTTCTACCTCGTCGCACAGCCGAGCGCGGTGACCGGCGAGGCGAAGGTCTTCGCTGACACGCCCGTCAACGTCCTGCAGGACTATGCGATGCTCAAGGTGCTGCGCTCGTACGCGCCGTATCTCTCGAGCGATTTCGACAAGACCAACTTCGCCTTCTACGGCACCACGCTGTCGGGCACGCCCGAGCAGCAGGTCCGCTGGAAGCGCGGCGTCTCGACCGTGTCGGGCGCGATGGGCGAGGCGATCGGCCAGCAATACGTGGCGAAGTATTTCCCACCCGCGTCGAAGGCCGCGGCGGACGATCTCGTCAAGAACGTCATCGCCGCGATGGGCGAGCGTCTCCGGAACCTCGAATGGATGGCGCCCGAGACCAAGACCAAGGCGCTCGCCAAGCTTGCCGCCTTCACCCCGAAGATCGGCTATCCGGACAAGTGGCGCGACTATTCGGCGCTGCAGATCCAGCGCGGCGATCTCGTCGGTAACGTGTCGCGCGCCAACGCGTTCGAATACGACCGCGACCTGAAGAAGCTCGGCCAGCCGATCGATCGGGCCGAGTGGTTCATGACGCCGATGACGATCAACGCCTACGCCAATCCGACGATGAACGAGGTCGTCTTCCCGGCCGCGATCCTCCAGCCGCCGTTCTTCGATCCGAAGGCGGACCCGGCGGTCAATTACGGCGGTATCGGCGCGGTGATCGGTCACGAGATCAGCCACCATTTCGACGACCAGGGCCGCAAATACGATCTCAACGGCAAGCTCACCGACTGGTGGACGCCGCAGGACGTCGCGCGCTTCAAGGTGTTCACCGACGCGCTCGTGAAGCAGTATGACGCGTACGAACCGCTCCCCGGCCAGCACATCCAGGGTGGCCTGACGCTCGGTGAGAACATCGCCGACTTGGCGGGCCTTACGGTCGCCTACGACGCGTACCACAAGTCGCTTGGCGGCAAGCAGGCGCCGATCATCGATGGCACGACCGGCGACCAGCGCTTCTATTACGGCTGGGCCGGCGTCTGGCGCACCAAGTTCCGCGACGCCGCGCTCCAGCAGACGTTGCTGTCCGACCCGCATTCGCCGGGCCACCAGCGCGTCCTCACGGTCCGCAACCTCGATCCCTGGTACGCCGCGTTCGGCGCCAAGCCCGGCGAGGCCAGCTACCTCGCCCCCGCCAACCGCGTTCGTATCTGGTAACAAACACCGCCCAACAGAGCCCCGTCATCCTGGGCTCGACCCAGGATCCAGAGCCACGCACGTCGCGCTGTCGGCTCTGGATCCTGACTTTCGTCAGGATGACGAAGTTTGGAGAGAAACATGAAGTCCTTCATCGTCGCCGGCCTCCTCGCCGCAACCGCCATCACCGGCGTCACCGCCGCCATCTCGCAAACCTCTGAACCGAAGCCCGCTCCCGCCGCCCCGACCGGCGCGCAATACGGCACGTTCGGTTTCGACGAGAAGGGCATGGACAAGTCCGTCCAGCCCGGTGACGACTTCTACAGCTTCGCCAACGGCAACTGGGCGAAGACCACCCCGATCCCCGCCGACAAGTCGAACTACGGCTCGTTCAACCTCCTGTCCGACCTGTCCGATACGCGCACCCGCGGTATTCTCGACACCGCCGCGAAGGACCCGAACTCGAAGATCGGCCGCGCCTACGCGACCTTCCTCGACACCGGCACGATCGAAGGCAAGGGCCTAGCCCCGATCAAGCCCTGGCTGTCGAAGATCGCCGCGCTGAACGACCGCGCCGGCTATCCCGCGCTCCTCGCCGAAGCGGACCGCGCCGGCATCGGCGGCCCGTTCGGCGGCGGCGTCGGCCAGGACGACAAGTCGCCTGAGCAATACGCGCTCTCGCTCGGCCAGTCCGGCCTCGGCCTCCCCGACCGCGATTACTACCTCAGCACCGACGCCAAGCTGGTCGAAGCACGCAACGCCTACCGCGCCCACATCGTCAAGATGCTCACCCTCGCCGGCGAACCCAATGCCGAGGCACGTGCCACCGCGCTGCTCGCGTTCGAGACCGAGATCGCCAAGGTGAGCTGGACCCGCGTCGACAGCCGCGACGCCACCAAGACCTACAACAAGATGACCGTCGCCGACCTCGCCAAGCGCGCCCCCCGGCTTCGATTTCGCCGCGTATTTCAAGGGCATCGGCACACCCGTCCCGACCGTCATCGTCGCGCAGCCCTCGGCGATCACCGGCATCGCCAAGCTCGTCTCGACCGCGCCGATCGGCGTGCTCAAGGACCAGCTGATCCTGCGCTCGCTCGACGGCTATGCGGACGTCCTCCCCAAGGCGTTCGACGCCGAGCAGTTCGCGTTCTACGGCACCGTCCTCGGCGGCACGCCCGGAGCAGGAAGCCCGCTGGAAGCGCGGCGTGCAGTTCACCTCCGGCGCGCTCGATGACGAGGTCAGCAAGCTCTACGTCGCGCAGTATTTCCCGCCCGAGACCAAGGCCGCGGCCGACAAGCTCGTCAAGAACGTGCTCGCCGCGATGGGCCGCCGGATCGACAAGCTCGAATGGATGGCGCCCGAGACCAAGGTGAAGGCGCATGCCAAGCTCGCCGCATTCACACCCAAGATCGGCTACCCCAGCCAGTGGAAGGATTTCTCCGGCCTGACGATCACGTCCGGCGATGCATTCGGCAACGAATGGCGCGCGAACGAATGGCAGCACCAGGACAATATCTCCAAGCTCGGCAAGCCCTTGCAGCGCTGGGAATGGGGCATGACGCCGATGACGGTCAACGCCTACGCCAATTTCGGCATGGTCGAGATCGTCTTCCCCCGCCGCGATCCTGCAGCCGCCCTTCTTCGACCCGAAGGCCGACGACGCGGTCAATTACGGCGGCATCGGCGCGGTGATCGGCCACGAGCTGAGCCATCATTTCGACGACCAGGGTTCGAAATACGATGCGAAGGGCCAGCTGACCGACTGGTGGACGGCCAAGGACATCGCCGGTTTCAAGGCGCTTACCGGCAAGCTCGGCGCGCAGTATGACGCGTACGAACCGCTCCCCGGCATGCACGTGAAGGGCCAGCTCACGATGGGCGAGAACATCGCCGATCTCGCCGGCCTGACGGTCGCCTACGACGCGTACCACACGGCATTGGGAGGCAAGGCCGCGCCGGTCCTCGACGGCTACACCGGCGACCAGCGCTTCTATCTCGGCTGGGCGCAGGTCTGGCGTCGCAACTACCGCGAAGCCAATCTCCGCAACCGCTTGCTGACCGATCCTCATTCGCCGTCGCAGCAGCGCGCGTGGGTCGTGCGCAACCTCGACCCCCTGGTACGCGGCGTACAAGCCGACGCCGGGGCAGAAGCTGTACCTGACGCCGGAGCAGCGCGTTCGGATCTGGTAATGCTGGTCCCTCGCGACGACGGGGGAACAGAAACGACAACGCCCCCCGCATAGGAAAGCGCCCAAGCCTGCCCAATCCCCAACGGTCCCCCCCTCCCTGAAAGGGAGGGGCAGGGGGTGGGTAGGCCGCTTGTAAAACGCATCGTCCACAAACAGGCCGACCCACCCCCAACCCCCCCTTCCAGGGAGGGGGAGCAGAAAGACCGCCGACACGGTTTAGCGGTGACCCCTAGTTCCCCCGCGGAAGCGGGGGCCCAGGAGCCACAAGCGCTATCCTCCGTAACCCTGGACCCCCGCCTCCGCGGGGGGAGCAGAAGGTTGAAGTGTCCTTCTCTACCACCCCGGCGAAGGCCGGGGTCCAATTGGGAAGGTCGCAGTAACGAAGCGCGGTCTTTCGTTAGCAACGTTCCCCAATTGGACCCCGGCCTTCGCCGGGGCGGTATGAGAGCTAGTCCGCAAGCGGAGGCACGAGGGGAAGTGCCCGCCCCCCCCACCTCCCGTCTCCCGCCTGCGAGACAAGCTCAGTCCCTCCAAATCCACCATCCCGCTTGACGCCTCACCCCGCAACAGCGGATGACTCCCCCGCAATGGCATCGTTCGCTCTACCCACCCCCGCCCGCAACGCAGCATTCGTCGCCATTGCCTCGGGCGTCGCCGCCGCCGCGATCGTGCTGCTGCTCGTCGGCAGCTGGATCGCCGCAGCCGGGTTCTTCGCCGCCGCCGTCATCGTCATCGGCGCGCTGATCGCGTGGCGCCTGCTCAACCCCGTCGCCAGGGACGCGCCGCGGCCGGTCGACTGGGACCTCACGCGTACCGTCGCCGAAGCCGGCACCGACGCCCTCGCGATCACCGACCGCGCCGGGCGGCTCGTCTGCGCGAACGACGCCTACGAAGCGCTGTTCGAAGGCTTCCCGACACCCCCGGCCTGCCGCTCGACGAAGCCGGTAACGCAGCGCTCGCCGACGCCGGCCGCTCCGCCTGGCGTGACGGCACCGCCCAGGTCGAGCGGCTGAACGCCCGCAACGTCTGCCTCTCCGCCCAGATCGCGCGCGCCGGCGACGATGCCGACATGCTCGTCTGGCGCTTCGTCACCGCGCAGGAACACGACCTCGCCGAGACGCTCGCCGCGCTGCTGACCGGCCCGACCGGAGACCGGCTCGGCGGCAGTGGCATCATGGCCGCGTTGCTCTCGCCCGACGGCCGCGTCCGCACCGCCAACCGCGTACTCCGCGCGAGGGCGTGCGGCGACGAATACGATACGATCGAAGGTCGCGATTTCGCCCGCTTCCTCATCACCGACAGCCGCGGCCTCGTCCGGTTCGAACGCGAAGGCCTCGAAGGCACGCCGCTCCGCGTCCTCCAGATCCCGTTCCTCGACGGCGACGACGCCCCCGTGCTGGTCGCGCTGCTCGACGAGGAGGAGAACGCCCCCGCGCTCGGTGCCAGCGCCTCCGCGCACGTCCGCAGCCTCGTCAGCATGATGCCGTTCGGGATGGCGTTGGTCGACCGCGACGGCCGCTTCCTCCAGATGAACGACTCGTTCCTGCGCGCCGCGGGCGTCAATTCGGTCGCGCCGCCGCTCTATCCGGGCGACCTCGTCGTCCGCGAGGACAAGGCCGCGGTCGCCGACGCGATCCGCAAGTTCGCGAACGGCGCGACGCACTCCGCCGACATGGCGGTCCGCCTCAAGGACCACCCCGACGAGCCGGTCGCGCTCACCATCGCCGGCGCGCGTGGCCCAGGCGATGCCGCGGTCCTGCTCAGCCTGAAGGACAACAGCGAGGAGAGCCGCCTCAAGCGCGAGGTGGCGCAGGCCACCAAGATGCAGGCGGTCGGCCAGCTCGCGGGCGGCGTCGCGCATGATTTCAACAACATCCTCACCGCGATCATCGGCCACTGCGACCTGATGCTCATGCGCCATTCGCCCGGCGACAGCGATTACGACGACATCCAGCAGGTCCGCACCAACTCGAATCGCGCCGCCAGCCTGACCCGCCAGCTGCTCGCCTTCTCGCGCCAGCAGACGCTCCGCCCGCAGATTCTCCAGCTCCCCGACGTCGTGTCGGAGGTGTCCAACCTGCTCAAGCGGCTGATGGGCGAGAACGTCCGCCTCGACATGACCCACGGCCGCAATCTAGGCCCCGTCCGCGCCGATCCCGGCCAGCTGGAACAGGTCGTCGTCAACCTCGCGGTAAACGCGCGCGATGCGATCGTCTCGGCGAACGCGCGCGGTGGCGGTGTGCTGACGATCACGACGCGCGCCGTCCCCGCGTCCGAAGTGCGCGAGATGGCATCCGACATCCTCCCCGTCGCCGACTATACCGCGCTGATCGTCCAGGACACCGGCACCGGCATTCCGCCCGACGTCCTGCCCAAGATCTTCGAGCCATTCTTCACCACCAAGGAATTCGGCAAGGGCACCGGGCTCGGCCTCTCGACCGTCTACGGCATCGTCAAGCAGTCCGGCGGCTACATCTTCGCCGACAGCAAGCCGGGGCAGGGCGCGACCTTCTCGATGTACCTGCCGGTCCATTCGGCCCCCGCCGCGACTCGCCCCGTGGTCATCAAGCCGACGCCGAAGCCGGTCGACCTGTGGGGCACGGGCACGATCCTGCTGGTCGAGGACGAGGACATGGTCCGCGCCGTCGCGGAGCGCGCGCTCACGCGGCAGGGATACACAGTGTTGACCGCAGAAAACGGCGAGATCGCGTTGGAAGTGCTGGAGAAACACGGCCGGCCCGATCTGCTGATCAGCGACGTCGTGATGCCGCAGATGGATGGCCCGACGATGGTACGCCACGCGCGCGAGAAATTCCCCGACCTGCCGATCCTGTTCATGTCGGGCTATGCCGAGGAGCAGCTGCGCAAGTCGATCGATCTCGACAACGTTGCGTTCCTGCCGAAACCCTTCTCGGTCCAGGAATTAGCTGAAGCGGCACGAGACGTGCTTGCAGCACGCTGACTCGAACAAGATGTTGGCAAGTCGTAACAATCCCGACTATGCGAGAAATATGACCGCTACCCAACAGATCCTCATCGTCGAGGACGAACCGTTGATCGCCATGATGCTGGAGGATTTCCTCGAGGTATTGGACAAGGGAGTCGCAGGCTCGGTCGACACCGTCGCCGATGCCTTGAAGCGGATCGAAGAAGGCGGCGTCGACGGCGCGATCCTCGACGTGAACCTGCGTGGCGGCGAGAAGAGCACCGCAGTCGCCGAGGCATTGGCGGCAAGAGGCGTCCCGTTCGTCTTCGCGACCGGCGGCGGCGACGATGGAGTTGCCCCGGAATTTCGCGACCGCCCACGTTTGCAGAAGCCCTTCACGATGGACGGTGTAGCGAAGGCCCTAGAAGGCCTATAACGCCTTTTCCCACTGGGGATGGGGTGAGAACGAGGCCGACTTTTCTGTCCGTCATCCTGACGAAGGTCAGGACCCAGAGCCAAGTATCGCATCGTGAGTAACCTTGGATCCTGACCTGGTCGGGACGAAGCACGTCGGCGACTCAATACCCCCCGATTGCGCAAACCCTGTTTCAGCCTCACGCTGCGTTCCGATGTATTTGCAACGTCAGACCTGATGCGACTTTCGCGAGCCCGGACGGTCACGCTCTCCTCCATGCTGCTGGCACTGGTCGCGGGATATGGTTTCGGCGGAACCAGTGTTGCCGTTGCGCTCGGGATCCTGTCACTCCCCGCTCTGGCCTGGGCTTTCGACAATGACAGCGGCACCTTCCTAATCCTCGCAACGCTCTTGGTCATCACGATCGGGATCATGGTCTTGCTGATCGCGCTGATGGCGATCACGCACTAATTCCTCGGTAAGCCTCGCAACTCTCTTGCGCAAATACCCTCTCCCGCGACATAGGCGTTCGCCATGACCCGCACATTCGATAAATCGCGCCTGCCGAGCCGCCACGTCTCCGTTGGCCCAGAACGCGCCCCCGCACCGCAGCTATTACTATGCGATGGGCCTCGACGAGGAGCAGATCGCGCGCCCGTTCGTCGCGCTCGCGTCCGCCGGCAACAACTCCGCACCCTGCAACACCACGCTCGACGCGCAGGCCGATGCCGCGCAGGCGGGCGTCATCCAGGGCGGCGGCATGCCGCGCCGCTTCAACACGATCACCGTTACCGACGGCATCGCGATGGGTCATCAGGGCATGAAGGCCAGCCTCGTGAGCCGCGAAGTCATCGCCGACTCGGTCGAACTCTCGGTCCGCGGCCATTGCTACGATGCGCTCGTCGGGTTCGCGGGTTGCGACAAGTCGCTTCCCGGCATGATGATGGCGATGCTCCGCCTCAACATCCCGTCGGTGTTCGTCTATGGCGGCTCAATCCTGCCGGGCCGGTATCAAGACCGCGACGTCACCGTCGTCGACGTGTTCGAGATCGTCGGCAAATACGCCGCCGGCGCGTGCCCGCTCTCCGAAGTCCACGCGATCGAGAAGGTCGCGTGCCCCGGCCACGGCGCATGCGGCGGCCAGTACACCGCCAATACGATGGCCTGCGTCGCGGAAGCGATCGGTTTGTCGATCCCGAACAGCAACATGGTGCCGGCTCCTTACACGACGCGCGAACAGATCGCTGTCGCCGCCGGTGCGCAGGTCATGGAGTGCCTCGCCGACAATATCCGCCCGCGCGACATCTGCACGCGCGAGGCGTTCATCAACGCCGCGCGCGTCGTCGCCGCGACCGGTGGTTCGACCAACGCCGCGCTGCATCTCCCCGCAATGGCGTCCGAAGCCGGGATCGAATTCGACCTGTTCGACGTCGCCGAGATATTCAAGACAACGCCGTACATCGCGGACCTCAAACCCGGTGGGAAGTACGTCGCCAAGGACATGTACGAAGCCGGCGGCGTCTACATGCTCATGAAGACGATGCTCGCCGGTGGTTTCCTGAATGGCGACTGCCTGACGGTGACGGGCAAGTCGCTCGGCGAGAACATCGACCAGGTGACGTGGAACCCTGACCAGAAGGTCATCTACGACATCAAGACCCCGCTCACCCCAACCGGCGGCGTCGTGGGCCTGCGCGGCAGCCTCGCTCCCGATGGCGCGATCGTGAAGGTTGCCGGCATGCATCGCCTCCAGTTCAGCGGTCCCGCGCGAGTGTTCGATTGCGAGGAGGACACCTTCGCCGCGGTCGAGAATCGCCAGATCAACGAGGGCGAAGTCATCGTCATCCGCTACGAAGGCCCCAAGGGCGGCCCCGGCATGCGCGAGATGCTGTCGACCACCGCCGCGCTCTACGGCCTGGGCATGGGTGAAAGCGTCGCGCTGATCACCGACGGGCGCTTCTCGGGCGGCACGCGTGGCTTCTGCATCGGCCATGTCGGGCCCGAAGCAGCGGACGGTGGCCCGATCGCGCTAGTCGAGAACGGCGACATCATCCACATCGACGCCGAGGCCGGCACGATCGACCTCGACGTGCCCGGAGGACGTGATGGCGGAGCGCCGCGCCGCATGGGTGCCGCGCACCAACGATTACGGCTCGGGCGCACTCTGGCGCTATGCGAAGACCGTCGGCCCCGCGTACAAGGGTGCCGTCACGCATCCTGGAGCGGCAGCCGAAACCCATGTCTACGCGGATATCTAAGCGAATACTGGCGGTTGCCGCGCTTCTCTCGCTCCCGCTCTCAGCGTGCGGGCGGGGGCAGCCGAGCAGCGAACAGGTCGCGGCAAAGCAGCGCACCGAAACCGCGGGGGGACAGCCGTATCGCCTGCGCGCAGGGTGACGCCGCGTTCGCGTCGACCTGCACGATCGAGCAGGCGCAGGGCAAGGAGGGGCTGATCCTGACGATCCGCCATCCCGACGGTGCTTTCCGCCGGTTGCTGGTAACGCAGGACGGTCGCGGCGTGATCGCCGCGGACGGCGCCGAGGTGGCGAAGGTCACGGTCTTGGGTGGGGACGGCATTGAGGTCGCGCTCGGCGGCGGCCGCTACCGGCTCCCGGCCACCATCAAGGGCGCGGCCAAGCCATCATGATCGGTATCGAAGGCCAGCCGGTCCTCACTGCCGCCGAAATGCGCGCAGCGGAAAACGCCGTAATCGCCACTGGCATCTCGGTAGAAACGCTGATGGAGCGCGCCGGCACCGCGATCGCTGAGGTAGTCCGCCGGCTCGCGGGTACGAACGAAGTCCTGATCCTCTGCGGCCCCGGCAACAACGGCGGCGACGGCTACGTCGCGGCCCGCGTGCTGGCGGAAATGGGCGTTGCGGTAAGGCTCGCGGTGCTGTCGGAGCCCAAGACCGACGCGGCGAAGTCGGCGAGGGCAGGGTGGCTAGGGGCCAGTCGAAACGCTGACCGAGGTAAAACCCGCGCCGATCCTCGTAGACGCACTGTTCGGCACCGGCCTGACACGGCCGCTCGACGCCAGTACAACACCGACCCCCGACCGTTCCCCCGCGGACGCGGGGGCCCAGCTAAATCCCGAGGGCTCACCTATCGGCCTATCCTGGGCCCCCGCGCCCGCGGGGGAACGGTCTGTGGTCGAGCGTCTCCATTTCCTCGCGAACGCCGCGCAGCTCAGCATCGCCGTAGACCTCCCCAGCGGTCTCGCCACCGATTCGGGCGAGGCCCTCAGCGCGCCCCCCGTCTTCGACCTCACCCTCGCCCTCGGCGCCGTAAAGCCAGCGCACCTCCTCCAGCCCGCCGCGCGCTATTGCGGCCAGATCCGCCTCCTCGACATCGGCGTCCCTACCGCCAGCCAGGCCGAAGTCCTGAAAGCCCCAAGCCTCCCAACCCCCGGCCCGGACTCGCACAAATACACGCGAGGCATGGTCGCGATCGTCGCCGGCACCATGTCCGGCGCCTCCGACCTCGCAGCCCTCGCCGCGATGCGCGCAGGCGCCGGCTACGTAACCCTGCTCGGCGACAGCCGAGGCCCCCGCACGCGCTCGTCCGCACACCGTTCTCCGATCACGCGTTGTCTAACGATCGCATCGGCGCGCTTGTCATCGGCCCAGGCCTCGGCCGCGACGATACCGCCAAGGCCCGCCTTGAAGCGGCGCTAAACGCAGGCCATCCCATGATCATCGACGGCGACGCCCTCCGCCTGCTCGACCCCGACCGGATCAAAGACCTGAAAGTCCACGTCATCCTCACCCCGCACGCCGGCGAGTTCGACGCGCTGTTCGGCAAATCCGACACCGACAAGATCACCCGAGCGCGTGAAGCCGCCACCCGCGCCAACGCTGTCGTCGTCTTCAAAGGCGCCGACACCGTCATTGTCGCCCCCAACGGGCGCGTCCGCATCGCGCAAGGGGCCAGCGACTGGCTTTCCACCGCCGGCACCGGCGACGTCCTGGCGGGCGCGATCGGCGCGATGCTCGCCGCCGGGCTCGAACCACTGGGGGCTGCGGCCGCCGGAGTGTGGCTCCACGGTGACGCTGCCCGCCGATTGGGGCCTGCCTTCATCGCCGACGACTTGGCGGAAGCGCTCCGGTCGGCCAGAGCGTCGCTATGACTTCTGAAACGAATATCGACACCATCGTCCGCGTCGCGGCCCGCGGCGACGGCATGACCGCCGACGGACGCCACGCCGCCTTCTCGGCACCCGGCGACACGCTCGCCGCCGACGGCACCGTGATCCCCGGCCCGCACCACCAGACTCCCCCTTGCGTGCATTTCCCGACCTGCGGCGGCTGCCAGCTCCAGCATCTCGACGACCTGGCCTATGCCGAGTTCGTCACCGACCGCATCGCCTCCGCGCTCGACGGCCAGGACCTGTCCGCGCCGATCCGCGAACCCCACATCTCCCCGAACGCAGCCGCCGCCGCGCGACGCTCCACGCCGAGGCCAAGGGGGCAAGATCACGCTCGGCTTCACCGCCGAGAAAGCGCACACGATCGTCGACATCAAGGAATGCTGGATCCTCGATCCGCGCCTCTTCGCGCTCGTCCAGCCGCTCCGCCAACTGCTCAAGCGCCTAAACTTCCGCCGCCGCGCCGACATCCACCTGACGCTCGCCGACCAGGGCGCGGACATCCTGATCACCGGCTTCGCCCCCGAAGGCCTGCCCGCCGCCGAAGCGCTGACCAAATTCTGCGAGGACCACAAGATCGCCCGCGTAGCGTTCGACGACGGCCTCGGACCCGAGACGCGGTGGGAGCCCGACGCGGTCACGATCACGCTCGGCGGCGTCCCCGTGCCGCTCCCGCCCGCCTCGTTCCTGCAAGCGACCCCGGATGGCGAAGCCGCGCTCACCGCCGCCGTGCTCGAAGCGATCGGCAAGCCCGGCACTGTGGCCGACCTGTTCGCCGGCCTCGGCACCTTCACGCTCGCGATCCCGGCGAAGGTTTATGCGGCCGAAGGCGCGCGCGACGCACTCGGCTCGCTGAAGGCCGCCGCGCACCGCACCCAGCGGCCCGTCTACCCGGAGCACCGCGATCTTTATCGCCGCCCGCTGACGGTCGCCGAACTCGACCGCTTCGACGCGGTGGTGATCGATCCCCCACGCTCCGGCGCGCGCGAACAGGCGACCGCGCTGGCGGAATGCAAGACGCCGGTGATCGCCTATGTCTCGTGCAATCCGGCCAGCTTCGCGCGCGATGCCAAGGAGTTGTGCGACGCCGGCTGGCGGATCGACTGGGTCCAGCCCGTCGGCCAGTTCCGCTGGTCGACGCATGTCGAGCTTGCGGCCAAGTTCGTCCGATAGTCTATGAAGCTTCTTCCCCGCGAAGGCGGGGGCCCAGACTGGGTCCCCGCCTTCGCGGGGATACAAACTTAGGGGTAGACGGCCGCAACGAAGAACAACCCATCAGGCGGCGCATTCAACCCTAGCATCGCCCGATCCTTAGCCGCGAGCGCGTCCGCCACATCGCCAACCGCCCAGCGCCCCATACCCACCAGCGCCAGACAACCGACCATCGACCGCACCTGATGATGCAGGAAAGATCGCGCGGCGGCGTAAACAAAAAGACGCTCCCCCGCGCGCACCACCTCCAGCCGGTCCAGCGTCCGAACCGGGCTGTCCGCCTGGCAATGCGCCGACCGAAACGTCGTGAAGTCGTGCCGCCCGACCAGCGCCCCCCGCAGCCTCCGCCATCGCGTCCGCATCCAGCAACTGCGGCACCTGCCAGGCCAGCCCCGCCTCGAACGTCAGCGGCGACCGCCGGTTGACGATCCGGTACTCGTACGACCGCCCGACACACGAAAACCGCGCATGCCAATCGTCGTCGACCACCTCGCACGCCAGCACCGAAACCGGCGCCGGCTTCACCAGAGCATTCAGCCCCTCCATCAACCGAAACGCCGCGAGCGGCTTCGCGATGTCGACATGCGCGCGCATCGCCATCCCGTGCACGCCCGCATCGGTCCGCCCCGCCGCCTGCACCGACGCGGTCTCGCCGGTCATCTTGAGCACCGCCGCCTCCAGCGCCGCCTGAACGCTCGGCCCATGCTTCTGCCGCTGCCAGCCCATGAACGGGCGGCCATCGAACTCCACCGTCAACGCGAACCGCGTCAAAGCTGCGTCCCCGAGCGAATCGGAAACCCGCGCAGCATTTCCTCCGCCGAGGTCACGCCGCGCCCCGCCCGCTGCACCAAAGTCGGCCGGATCGCCCCGTCGCCGCACCCGATCGTCAGCTCGGCGTTGACCGTCAGCCCCTCGCACCCAAGAAACGAGAACGGCAACACGTCCGCGGCCAGCACCTTCACCCGCTCGCCCGCATGCTCGAACCACGCCCCCGGCGCCGGGTTCATCGCCCGCACGAGTCGCTCGACCTCGACCGCCGACCGCTCGAAATCGATCCGCGCCTCCGCCTTGTCGATCTTCGCGGCGTACGTAACGCCCTCCTCGGGCTGCGGCCGGGCAGGGTAGGCGTCCAGATCGGCCAGCACCTCGACCATTAACCGAGCCCCCATCGCGGAGAGTTCGGACGTCAGATCCCCCCGCGGTCTTGCCGACGATCGGCGTCCGTCCCTCGAGCCTTACCGGCCCGGTATCCAGACCCGCTTCCATCTGCATGATCCCGACGCCCGTCTCGGCATCGCCCGCGAGAATAGCCCGCTGCACCGGCGCCGCGCCGCGCCACCGCGGCAATAGCGACCCGTGCACATTGAGGCACCCGAACCGCGGCGCCTCCAGCACCGCGCGCGGCAGAATAAGACCATAGGCCGCGACCACCGCAACGTCCGCGTGCAAAGCCGCAAACGCCTCGCGAGCTTCCAGCCCCTCCGGCAAAGACGCCTTGAACGACACCGGCGTCCGCACCTCGATTCCCAGCGCCTCCGCCCGAACCTGCACCGGCGACGGCACCAGTTCGCGCCCACGCCGCCCCCTGGCCGGGCAGGCTGGCAATACGCCGCCACCAATTCATGCCCCGCCGCGACGAGGGCCTCCAGCACCGGCACAGCGAAGTCCGGCGTTCCCATGAAGATGATCCGCATGGCCCCTCTCGAACACGCTGGCGGGGAGCCGCGCAACCCCCTATCTGTTCCCTATGGCATCCCCCCGAGATCGAGGCGCTGACGCAGGCGCTGGCCCGGCTCCCCGGCCTCGGCCCCCGGTCCGCACGTCGCGCCGTGCTGCATCTGCTCAAGAAGCGCGACGCGGCGCTGGGGCCGTTGCGCGAGGCGCTGACCGCGGTCGACGAGCGGCTGGAGAACTGCTCGACCTGCGGCAACGTCGACACCACCAATCCGTGCGCGATCTGCGCCGACCCGCGTCGCGACCAGCGTTCGCTGTGCGTCGTCGAGGAAGTCGCCGATCTCTGGGCATTGGACAGGTCCCGCCTGTTCCCCGGTCGCTTCCACGTCCTCGGCGGGCGGCTGTCCGCACTCGAAGGCATCCGCCCGGAGGATCTCAGCATCGACAGCCTCGTCCGCCGCATCGAAGCCGGCGGCATCGACGAAGTCGTCCTCGCGATGAACGCCACGCTCGAAGGCCAGACCACCGCGCACTACATCGCCGAGCGCATCGAACGCTTCCCCGTCCGCGTCACCCAGCTCGCCCACGGCCTGCCGGTCGGCGGCGAACTCGACTATCTCGACGAGGGCACGCTGGCGCAGGCACTAAGGGCAAGGCGGCCAATGGCTTGAGCCAAGTCCTTGACGCACCCCCGCGCGGAACCTAGCTGCGCTTGATGACCGTCATGACCGTTCTCGAAGTCCCCGATCCCCGCCTGCGCCTCGTCGCCGAGCCGGTGGAGACGGTCGACGACTCCATCCGCACGCTCGTCGCCGATATGATCGAGACGATGTACGACTTCAACGGCATCGGCCTCGCCGCGACCCAGGTCGGCGTGCAGAAGCGCGTCCTCGTCATCGATCTCCAGGAGGAGAAGGACGAGGACGACAAGCCGATCAAGAACCCCAAGGCGTACATCAACGCCGAGATCCTGTCGGTCAGTGACGAAGTCTCCACCTACAACGAGGGCTGCCTCTCGATCCCGGAGCAGTATGCCGAGGTGGCGCGCCCGGCGCGGTGCCGCGTGAAGTGGCTCGACGAGACCGGCGCGGCGCATGAGGAGGATTTCGATGGCCTGCTGTCGACCTGCATGCAGCACGAGATCGACCATCTCGACGGGGTGCTGTTCATCGACCACATCAGCCGGCTGAAGCGGGACATGGTGCTGAAGAAGCTGGCGAAGCAGCGTAAGCTGGGGTGAGGGGCGGGGGTGCCTTAAAGGCTCGCCCACCCGCGCGGAAAACCAACTCGCACCGGTAACCACCCCCGGCGGAGGCCGGGGCTCAGTTGGAAAGGTCGCAGTAACTACGCGCCGCGCTCAGTTAGCGACGTCCCCCAACTGGGCCCCGGCCTCCGCCGGGGTGGTGCTGGTGGAGAAGGTGTCGCCCGCCCTCTAGTTCCCCCGCGAAGGCGGGGGCCCAGGACCACAAGCACCACTGGCAGTAACCCTGGACTCCCGCCTCCGCGGGAGAACAACATATTCCGATTGTCCTACATCAACCGTTCGACGTATGTTCCACGCATGACGTCTCCATCTCCTTCCCAAACCCGCGCGCCGATGCGCACAGTCTCACCCCCGAAAATGCTGCGCCAGCGTCTGCACTTTGTGCACTTCCAGCTAAATTCGCGGGTGCAAAATGGATGAGTTCGCCATAATCGCCGTGCTCGCGCTAGCCGCCGGCATCCTCCTCGGCTGGCTCCTCGCCTCCCGCCGAGCCGCAACCCTCGCCAGCGAACTCGCCGTCGCCCAAGCCAAGGTCGCCGACGCCGACCTCATCCGCACCGCCCGCGACGCTGTCGAGCGCGAACGCAACGCCGCGATGCAGGACCTCGCCACCCTCCGCGCGCAGAACGCCGAGCGCGCCAGCGACACCGATCGCCTCCGCATCGACCTTGCAACAATCCGCGCCGACCGCGACGCCGCCCGCACCGAAATCGCCACGCTGAAGGCCCAGGGCGAGGCGTTCGAAGCGCGCCTGCTCGAACTCCGCGAGGCGAAGGACGTCATGGCCGCGCAGTTCGGCGACGTCGCCAACAAGCTGCTCAGCGACGCGCAGAAGACCTTCCTCGAACGCGCCGACGCCCGCTTCCGCCAGTCCGAAGAGTCCGCCGGCCTCAACCTGAAATCGATGCTCCAGCCGGTAAGCGACCGCCTACAACGCTACGAAGAGGGTGTCGCCAAGGTCGAGGCCGAGCGCCGCGATGCGTTCGGCGATCTCAAGGGCCAGATCGAGCAGATGCGCCTGGGCCAGGAAAAGGTCTCGACCGAAGCCGCCAAACTCGTCAATTCCTTACGCAACGCCCCCCAAGTCCCGCGGCCGCTGGGGCGAACAACAACCTAAAGAACGTCCTAGAAACCTGCGGCCTCAGCGAACACACCGACTTCCAGACGGAGGTCTCGGTCGCAGTAGGCGACGACGGCGCCCGCCTGCGCCCCGACGCGATCATCCGCGTCCCCGGCGGTCGAGCACTGGTGATCGACGCAAAGGTCTCGCTCAATGCGTACCAGGACGCATTCGGCGCGGTCGACGACGCCGAGCGCCTGATCGGACTCGCCGCCCACGCAGCCTCGATGCGCGCGCACGTCAACGGCCTCGGCAATAAGGCCTATTGGAGCCAGTTCGCCGACACGCCCGATTACGTCATCATGTTCGTCCCCGGCGAACACTTCCTCTCCGCCGCGCTCGAACACGACCCGACGCTATGGGATTTCGCCTTCGAAAAGCGCGTGTTGCTGGCCACCCCCCACGAACCTGATCGCGATCGCCCGCACGGTCGCGGCGGTCTGGCGCCAGGAAAAACTCGCCAACGAAGCGCGCAAGATCGGCGAACTCGGCAAGGAAATGCACGACCGCCTCGCGAAGGTAGCCGACGATCTGCGGAAGGTCGGCGTCGGTCTCAACAGCGCGGTAAAGAACTTCAACGGCTTCACCAACTCGTTCAACGGCCGCCTGATGGTAACCGGCCGCAAATTCCGCGACCTGAACATCGAGACCGGTGCGCGGGATCTGGAGGACGTGTCCTCGGTCGATGCACTGGCGCTAGGCGAGGGGCCTGCGCTGATCGAGAAGCCGGAGAATGTCGAAAGCTGACCTTCCACTACCACCACCCCGGCGAAGGCCGGGGCCCAGTTGGGGGACACGGATGATGGACGCTGCGATCCGTTACTCTAGCTTTCCCAACTGGGCCCCGGCCTCCGCCGGGGTGGTGGTGGAGGGTGGCTTCTTCCGCACCGAAAACCGATCGGTACAAAACTCGTTCACCTCTCGGCAACCTTTCCCGACCCTGCGCATTAACCGGACAACACCCCCAAGAGTCACCCGGTCATGAAACACCTAGTCCCCATCCTCTGCGCCCTCATCCCCTTCGCAGCGATGATCGGCGCCTGCGTAACCTGCCCCTGACGCCCGTCGCGCAGACACAAAGAAAGGCCCGCCCGGATCGCTCCGGGCGGGCCTTTCTGTATCGGCTAGAAGGGAAGCGAAGGGATCAACCCCTGCGCTTCGTCCTCCTGGTCGCGCGGTGCTTCGGCGGTCGCGCCGGGCTCTGCGTTCGGATCGTAATCCTCGACGAAGCCAGCCTCGTCGCGCTCGAACATCGACGACATCACGTCGACACCCGAAGCCTGCATCTCGGCCTCTTCAGGCGAGCGGGCGACGTTGACCTTGACGGCCACCGACACCTCGGGGTGCAGCGATACCTTGACGGTGTAGACACCGATCGCCTTGATCGGCTTGTCGAGCACGATCGCCGACTTGCCGACCTTGTGACCGTCGGCCACCAGCGCATCGACCAGATCGCGAACCGCGACCGAACCGTAGAGCTGACCGGTGTTCGACGCCTGACGGATCAGGGTCACGGTCGCGTCGTTGAAGGTCTTCGCTTCGGTCTCGGCATCGCTGCGACGCGATGCGTTGTCCGATTCGATCTTCGCACGGTTCGACTCGAACACCTTGCGGTTGGCTTCGTTCGAACGAAGCGCCTTCTTGTTGGGAAGCAGGAAGTTACGTGCGTAACCGTCCTTGACCTTCACCACGTCGCCGATAGCACCAAGCTTTTCGACGCGCTCAAGCAGAATGACGTCCATGTGGGCGCTCCTTACTTAACGATGTAGGGCAGCAAGCCCAGATGACGCGCGCGCTTGATGGCCTGGGCCAGTTCGCGCTGCTTCTTTGCGGCCACCGAAGTGATACGCGACGGGACGATCTTGCCACGCTCGGACACGAAGCCCTGCAGCAACCGGACGTCCTTATAGTCGATCCGGGGAGCGTCTTTGGCGGAGAACGGGCAGCTCTTGCGGCGGCGGAAGAATGGACGTGCCATGATTATTCAGCTCCCTCTTCGCGGTCACGACGGGGACCACGGTCCGGACGATCGCCGCGATCGGGACGACCCTCACGGCCACCCTCACGGTCGCCACGACGCTCGCGGTCACGATCCTGCTTGCGCATCATCACGGTCGGGCCCTCTTCGAGGGTGTCGACCTTGACCGTCATGTAACGGATGATGTCTTCGTTGATCTGAGTCTGGCGCTCCAGCTCTGCGATCACGCTGCCCGGGGCATCGATCTCGAGCATGACATAGTGCGCCTTGCGGTTCTTGGCGATCTTGTACGCCAGCGAACGCAGGCCCCAGTTCTCGGTCTTTACGACCCGACCTTCGTTGTCGTTCACGATCTTGGTGGCGATTTCCGCCAGTGCGTCCACCTGCGCTTGTGCCAGATCCTGGCGCGCAAGGAACACGTGCTCGTAAAGAGCCATGTCTTGTCCTTCGTCTTGGCCGATCGCTGATACACGCCCCATGCGTGCACCCCTCCGGCTGTCGTCTAGAATGCAAACAGGGGCGAGAGACGCGAATCTCTCACCCCGGTTGCAGAGGGCCTTACCCGTTTATCCGGCAAAGGCAAGGTAATGGTAGGTGTTACCGGAATGCGCCGCCACGAACCTGGACCACGTTGCCGCGACCGTCGATCAGGATCGCGTCGCGACCCGAGCGGACCCACTGATGTGCGCGGGGCGGGGGTGCGAGACGATAGTTGCGGTACGTCGTGATCACTCGGTAGTTCTGCGCCTGGCGACGATCAAAGCGCTGGCCGGCGCGCCAGTTGCGATACTGCGGCGTGCGGACGACGGTGCGCTTGGTAACGACGGTGCGGCCGTTGTCGTTGTGGCGCACGGTGGTCACTTCGCGACGCTGCTGCGCTTCGGCCGGAGCGGCTGCGAGCAGTGGGCTGGCGACGAGGGTGGCGGCAAGCGCGCTGAGGATGAACGTCTTCATGATAATCTCCCGTTGAAAACACGGCGCCGTTGCTGCGGCGTCCTCCATAATCTGGGAGCCGATTGTCGCAGCCGCTTGTCGCAAGGTCGGCGAAATGGTCGCATATTGTCGCAAGGCCGCGGAGTTCGTTCAGGTTGCAACTCAGGCCGCACCTTTATAGGCCCCGCGCTCAAACGAAGACCCAACATAGAGGATAGGCCATGCGCGCGTTCATCTTCCCCGGCCAGGGGAGCCAGTCTGTCGGCATGGGCAAGGCGCTCGCCGACGCCAGTGTCACCGCCCGCGAGGTCTTCGCCGAAGTCGACGAGGCGCTCGGCCAGCACCTGTTCCGCCTGATGAGCGAAGGGCCCGCGGACGACCTGCTCCTGACCGAGAACGCGCAGCCAGCGATCATGGCGAACGCGATCGCCACCTTGCGCGTCGCCGAGAAGGAAGGCGGCCTCCGCCTTGCCGACAAGGCGGACTATGTCGCTGGCCACAGCCTTGGCGAATATACCGCCTTGTGCGCCGCCGGTGCGCTAGACCTGTCGACGACCGCCCGCCTCCTGAAACTCCGCGGCCGCGCGATGCAGGCGGCCGTACCGGTAGGCGAGGGGGCGATGGCCGCGCTGCTCGGCACCGATCTCGAAAAGGCGCAGGTCATCGCCGGCGCCGCGGTCGACGCCATCCTCGCGGAAGGCGGCCCCGAACTGATCTGCACCGTCGCGAACGACAACGACCCGTCGCAGGTCGTCATCTCCGGCCACCGCCTCGCCATCGAAAAGGCGATCGCACTGGCCAAGGACCTCGGCGCCAAGCGTGCTGTATTGCTCCCCGTATCCGCCCCCTTCCACTGCCCCCTGATGCAGCCTGCCGCCGAAGCCATGGAATCCGCGCTCTTAGACGCCGACCTCCGCGCGCCGCTCGTTCCCGTCTTCGCAAACGTCGACGCCACCGCCGTCGCCGACCCCGGCACGATCCGTCATCTATTGGTCCAACAGGTCACCGGCATGGTCCGCTGGCGCGAATCGGTGTTGGCGATGCGTGAAGCCGGCGTCGGCCACTTCGTCGAATTCGGCGGAAAGGTGCTTAGCCCGATGGTCAAACGCATCACCCCCGACGTCGAAACCACGAGCGTCATCACCATGGACGACATCGAGGGGTTGATTAAGGTACTGTAGATTTCGCGCAGAGGCGCAGAGGACGCAGAGCCCAGGAAAAATATCGATGTGGTCAGTGGCGACGTCCTCGATGTCGCTTTGCGACTGCATCGAGATTTAGGGCCGGGGCTGCTGGAAAGCGTTTACGAAGCAGTCCTTGCCGGTCGATTGATTGCCATGGGGTATACAGTCGCCCGCCAGTGTCCGATCGATATCGAGTTCGAAGGCTTGCGCTTCGAAGCTGCGTTCCGGATTGATCTACTTGTTGACGACCGCTTGGTCGTCGAGATCAAATCGGTCGAGTGCCTCCCTACCCGTCCACGCCAAGCAACTGCTGACCTATCTTAGACTGACCAAACAGCCCGTCGGGCTGCTCATAAACTTCGGCGGCGCCACCCCTGAAAGAGGGCGTCCGCCGCCTCGTCAACAACCACCGCCCCTCTGCGTCCTCCGCGTCTCTGCGCGAAAAATTATAGATCGGAGTTAGAATGTTCGACCTCACAGGCATGACCGCCCTCGTCACCGGAGCATCCGGCGGGATCGGGTCCGAGATCGCCAAGGCCCCTAGCCGCGCAAGGCGCGCGCCTTGCCGTATCCGGCTCCAACGCCGACAAGCTCGAAGCATTCCGTGCCACCCTCGGCGGCGACCACGTCGCGCTCCCCTGCAACCTCTCCGACGCCGCCGCGGTCGACGCGCTCGTCCCGCAAGCCGTCGAGGCGCTCGGCGGTAAGCTAGACATCCTCGTCAACAACGCCGGCGTCACCCGCGACAATCTCGCGATGCGGATGAAGGACGACGAGTGGGACAACGTCATCCGCGTCAATCTCGAGGCCGCGTTCCGCCTCATGCGCGCCGCCGCCAAGCCGATGATGAAGGCAAGGTTCGGCCGGATGATCTCGGTCACCTCGATCGTCGGCGTCACCGGCAATCCCGGCCAGGCGAACTACGCCGCGTCGAAGGCCGGCCTGATCGGCATGTCGAAATCGATGGCGCAGGAACTCGCCAGCCGCGGCATCACCGTAAATTGCGTCGCCCCCGGTTTCATCACCTCGCCGATGACCGACGCACTGCCAGATGCTCAGAAGACCGCGCTCACCGCGAAGATTCCTGCCGGTCGGCTCGGCGAAGGCGCAGACATCGGCGCGGCGATCGTGTACCTTGCCAGCCGTGAAGCCGGCTACGTCACGGGACAAACCGTGCACGTGAACGGCGGGATGGCGATGATCTGAACTTGCGCGCTGAACTGCCGCGTTCTAGGTGCGTTCAGGAAATACCGAAAACCCCCAGATTTGAAGAGGGAACTACCATGAGCGAGACCGCTGACCGCGTGAAGAAAATCGTCGTCGAGCATCTCGGCGTCGAAGCCGACAAGGTGACCGAGGACGCGAGCTTCATTGACGACCTGGGCGCAGACAGCCTCGACATCGTCGAACTCGTCATGGCGTTCGAGGAAGAGTTCGGTGTCGAGATCCCCGATGATGCCGCCGAGAAGATCGCGACCGTCAAGGACGCGATCACCTACATCGACGAGCACAAGGCCTGATCAGGGTCTAGGGTTCAAAACTTTGGACCTGCCCTGAAGGGTGTGATTTGAGCGGCTCCCCGTCCTTGGGCAAAGAGGGCGGGGAGCCGTTTCGTTTTGAGAGCAGACGGAGTTTGAAGCCATGCGGCGTGTCGTCGTAACCGGGCTAGGCCTGGTCACCCCCTGGGGGCGGATGTTGAAACGGCCTGGGCGAATATCCTGGCCGGCAAGTCGGGCGCGGGCCCGATCACGCGCTTCGATGCGTCGGATCAGGTGTGCCGCATCGCCTGCGAGGTGAAGCCTGCCGATCACGAGTACGGCTTCGACCCCGGCAAGCGCGTCGACCACAAGGTCCAGCGCCAGGTCGATCCGTTTATCATCTACGGCATCGACGCCGCAGGCCAGGCGCTCGAGGATGCCGGTCTGCTCGACATGACGCTCGAGGAAAGCTGGCGCGCCGGCGTCTCGATCGGTTCGGGCATCGGCGGTCTGCCGGGTATCGAGAGCGAAGCGATCGTGCTCCATACCAAGGGACCGCGCCGCGTTTCGCCACACTTCGTCCATGGCCGCCTGATCAACCTGATCTCGGGTCAGGTCTCGATCAAATACGGCCTGCGCGGTCCGAATCACGCGGTCGTCACCGCCTGCTCGACCGGCGCCCACGCCATTGGCGACGCCGCGCGGATGATCGCGATGGACGACGCCGACGTGATGCTCGCGGGCGGCGCGGAGGGCACGGTCTGCCCGCTCGGCATCGCCGGGTTCGCACAGGCGCGCGCGCTGTCGACCAATTTCAACGATTCGCCAGAAAAGGCCTCGCGTCCGTACGACAAGGACCGCGACGGCTTCGTGATGGGTGAGGGCGCTGGTGTCTTGGTGCTCGAAGAGTACGAGCACGCCAAGGCGCGCGGCGCGAAGATGTATGCCGAGGTGATCGGCTACGGTCTGTCGGGCGACGCATACCACGTGACGGCGCCGCATCCGGAAGGCGACGGTGCGTTCCGATCGATGCAGATGGCGATCAAGAAGTCGGGCCTCAAGCTCGAGGACATCGATTACATCAACGCGCATGGCACTTCGACGCCGCTGGGCGACGAGCTCGAACTCGGCGCGGTCCGCCGCCTGTTCGGCGATGCAATCACGGGTCTGTCGATGTCGTCGACCAAGTCCGCGATCGGGCATCTGCTCGGTGGTGCCGGCGCGGTCGAGAGCATCTTCTGCATCCTCGCGCTGCGCGACCAGATCGTCCCACCGACGCTGAACCTTGATAATCCGAGCGACAGATGCGTGGGCGTCGATCTCGTGCCCCATGTTGCCAAGAAGCGTGAAGTCCGGGCTGTGCTGAACAACTCGTTCGGCTTCGGCGGCACGAATGCGTCGCTGGTGATGACGAAGGTCCGTTAAGTAGGTTTGTTCCCCCGCGAAGGGTCACCCATCAAAGTAATACTTTGATGGGGCCCAAGGCGGGGGCCCAGACTGGGCTCCCGCCTTCGCGGGAGAACAAGAGGTAGTGATGCGCAAGGTCGGCTGTTTCGGACTCGTCTTAGGCTTGGCGGCAGTCGTAGCGCTGTTCCTGGTCGTCCAAGGTTGGGGCGGCGCTGGCCCAGCCCCCCGCACCCTGACCGTGCAGATCGGCGAAGGCAGCACGCTGGCCGGCGCTGCCGCTGAACTCGAAAAGGCCGGCGCGATCCCTTCGGCCCGCCGCTTCCGCCTTTACGCGCGCGTCTTCGGCTCGGGCGACCCGATCAAGGCCGGCGAATACCGCATCGCGCCGCACACTAGCCAGTCCGACATCCTGAAATTGATGCAGGGCGGCAAGGTCGTACAACGCCTCGTCGTCGTCCCCGAAGGCTATCCCTCGGTCTTGGTCCACGACGCGCTGGCGAAGGCCGACGGTCTGACCGGCACCGTGCCGGTTCCGGCGGAAGGCTCGATCCTCCCCGACAGCTACGCCTTCCAGGCCGGCGACACCCGCGCATCAGTCGTCACGCGGATGCAGTCGGCGATGAAGACCTACCTCGCGACCGCCTGGGCCACGCGCAAGCCTGGCATCGCGGTGACGACGCCCGAACAGGCGATCATCCTCGCCTCGATCGTCGAGAAGGAAACCGGCAAGCCCTCCGAACGCCGCACCGTCGCCGCGGTCTACGGCAATCGCCTGCGGGGCGGCATGCCGCTCCAGGCCGACCCGACCGTGATCTACCCGATCACGAAGGGTCGCCCGCTGGGCCGCCGCATCCTGCGCTCGGAACTGCACGCGAAGAACGGCTACAACACCTATGCCGAAGCCGGCCTGCCGGTCGGCCCGATCGCCAACCCCGGCCGTGCCTCGATCGACGCGGTGCTCGATCCGGCCCAGACGCAGGCGCTCTACTTCGTAGCAGACGGCACCGGCGGCCACGTGTTCGCGAGCACGCTGGCCGAACACAACGCCAACGTAAAGAAATGGTACGCGATCCGTAAAGCGCGTGGCGAGATGTAGCCACCGTCCGGCTCCCCTCCCTGAAAGGGAGGGGTAGGGGGTGGGTTGGTCTGCAACTGCCGGAGCGTCCGCCAAGCGGCCGACCCACCCCCGGCCCCCTCCCTTTCAGGGGGGGGTGAAAAAGATCAGCCCTTCCCTTGAAGGAAGGCGGAAGCCTACCCCCCGCAACGCGTTAGCCGCGCGCGCCTTGATCTCGATCTCGGCCATCGTCCCGCCGGTCACCCAGCTTCCTCCCACACACAACACCGGCTTGAACGCCAGCCACTCGGGCGCGCTCGCTTCGGTGATCCCGCCGGTCGGGCAGAAGCTGCACTGATAAAACGGCGCGGCCAGAGCCTTGAGCGCCTTGAACCCGCCATTCGCCTCGGCCGGGAAGAACTTGAAGTGCGTCAGCCCCAGGTCGAGCCCAGTCATGATGTCCGCCGCATTGGCAATCCCCGGCAGGAACGGAATACCGCTCTCGATGATCGGCATGGCGAGGCGTTCGGTCAGCCCCGGCGAGACGATGAACTCGGCCCCCGCATCGCGGACCTGCGCAAACTGCTGCGTGTTGACGACGGTCCCCGCGCCGACGATCGCGCCCGGCACCTTCTTCATCTCGGCAATTGCCTCCAGCGCGGCGCCGGTGCGCAACGTCACTTCGAGCACACGCAGGCCGCCCGCGACCAGCGCCTCGGCGAGCGGACGGGCGAGCGCCGCGTCCTCGATCACCAGCACCGGGATGACGGCGCTGGTCTGCATGATGTCTGCGATAGTGCGCGAGGGAGTTGCGGTCATTGGGTATGTTCCTGTGCGAAGGCGGCCGCGGCGCCGAACAGGCCGGGCTGGGGATGGGTGATGAGCTTGACGGGCATCGCTGCCATCATGCCCTGGAAGCGACCCTTGGCGACGAAGCGCTGGTCGAAGCCCGAGCGGATCAGGCGATCCTTGATCCGGAAGCCCAGGCCGCCGGCGATCACGACCGCCTTCGCGCCTTGCGCCAGCGCCAAATCGCCCGCGACCGCGCCGAGCGCGAGACAGAACCGGTCGAGCGCGGCGAGCGCGATCGAATCGGTCCCGTCGATCGCCTCGGTCCAGATCGTCTTGTCGTCATGGCTGGGAACCGCGCGGCCCTCCAGCGCGGCGAGCGTCTCGTAAATCGCAACGATGCCGGGGCCTGCGACGACGCGCTCGGCGGAGACGCGCGTGAACGTCTTCCGCAGCCGCTTGAGCAACGCATCTTCGATCCCGTCGAGCGGGGCGAAGTCCATATGCCCGCCCTCGGTTTCGAGAACCTGATAGCCGGCCTTGCGCCGCAGCAACTGCGCGACGCCGAGCCCGGTGCCGGGGCCACAGATCGTCGTGATACCCTCGGAGGGCAGCGGCGTATCAGGCCCGCAGAGATGGATGAAGTCGCTGCTCGGCACCTGCGCCACGGCATGGCCGACCGCGCCGAAATCGTTGACGACCACCCACTGGTCCGCCTTCAGTCGCTCGGTGATGAGTGATTTGCGGATGATCCACGGGTTGTTGGTCAGCCGGATGACGTCGTTTGCGACCGGCGACGCGACCGCGATCGCGAGCGCGCGGGGGGGGGGCGGCCAAGGCCGGCCTCGAACGCCTGGTACGCGGTCTGGAGCGATGCGTGGTCCGCGGTCTTGAGCGTCGCCGGCTCGCCGAGCGACACGACGCGGCCGTTCTCGACCTCAGCGATCGCGAAGCGGGCGTGCGTACCGCCGATATCTGCCGCTACGATTTCCATGTCGTCTCTCCTAACCCCCTTGCCGTTCGTCCCGAGTAGCCATCGAGCTTGTCGAGATGGCGTATCGAGGGACATGCCACGGGGGTGTCCTTCGATACGGGCTCTCGACTTCGCTCGATCCCTACTCGGGACGAACGGAATTTATTAAAGCCCAGCGCCCGCCAGCATCGCCGACGCACCCTTCTCGGCCTCGTCGGCAAGCCCGCGGAACATCCCGAACAGCTCGCGACCCATGCCGCTGACTGGCGGCGGTATCGCGACCATCTCGCGCGTCGCCCACACATCCGCGTCGACCAACGCCTCGAGTGTGCCATTCACCGCGTCCACCCGAATCATGTCGCCATCACGGATCAACCCGATCGCGCCGTCGAGCAGCGCCTCGGGCGAGCAATGGATCGCGCACGGCACCTTGCCACTCGCGCCCGACATCCGGCCATCGGTGACCAGCGCCACCTTGAACCCGCGGTTCTGCAACACCCCCAGCGGCGGCGTCAGCTTGTGCAGCTCCGGCATCCCGTTCGCGCGCGGCCCCTGGAAGCGGACGACGACGACGACGTCCTTCTCCAGCTCGCCGCGCTTGAAAGCCTCGATCACGTCGAGCTGATCGTCGAACACCATCGCGGGGGGCCTCGACGATCCAGCGCTCGCGCTCGACCGCCGATACCTTGATGCACGCACGGCCGATATTGCCCGCGAGAATCCGCATGCCGCCATCCGGCGAGAACGGCGCAGTCGCGGGACGGAGGATCGTCTCGTCGCCGCTATCCGGCGTATCGCGCCAGGCGAGCGTGTCGCCCTCGACCACCGCGGTCTTCGCATACGCCGACAGGTCCTCGCCACCGATCGTCATGATGTCGCCGTGCAACAGCCCTTCGCCGAGCAGTTCGCGGATCACATAGGGCATTCCCCCGGCAGCCTCGAACGCGTTCACGTCCGCCGAGCCGTTGGGATACACGCGCGCGATCAGCGGGACCGCACAGGAGAGGCGGTCGAAATCCTCCCAGTCGATGATGATCCCCGCGCGCGCGCGATCGCCGGAACGTGGAGCAGATGATTGGTCGAGCCGCCGGTCGCAAGCAGGCCGACCGCGGCGTTCACGATCGCCTTCTCGTCGACGCAATGCCCGAGCGGACGGTACGAATCACCGCGCGCGCCGATCTTCGCCAGCCGGTGCACCGCCGCCCGCGTGAGTTCCTGGCGCAGCTTGGTACCTGGATTGACGAACGCCGCGCCCGGCATGTGGAGGCCCATCACCTCCATCATCATCTGGTTGGTGTTCGCCGTGCCGTAGAAGGTACACGTGCCCTTCGAATGATAAGCGCCGATCTCGGCCTCGAGCAGTTCCTCGCGCCCGACCAGCCCCTCGGCGAATTTCTCGCGAACCGCCGCCTTGGCTTTGTTGGGAAGCCCGGTCGGCATCGGCCCGCCGGGGATCAGCACCATCGGCAGATGCCCGAAGCGCAACGCGCCCATCAGCAAACCGGGGACGATCTTGTCGCAGATGCCGAGCAGCGCGGCACCCTCGAACGTGCCATGTGACAACGCGATCGCAGTGCTCAACGCGATCGTGTCGCGGCTGAACAGCGACAGCTCCATGCCCGGATACCCTTGCGTCACGCCGTCGCACATCGCCGGCACGCCGCCCGCGACCTGCGCCGTCGCACCTGCTTCGCGCGCCCAGATCTTCATCAGCTCGGGGTAACGATAATAGACCGCGTGGGCTGACAGCAGGTCGTTATACGCGGTGACGATGCCGATGTTCATGCCGGCATTGGCCTTCATCGCGTCGCGGTCTTCCTCGGTCCCGGCATAGGCGTGCGCAAGGTTTGCGCAGCCGAGGCCGGGACGCCGGACCTGTGCCGCCGCCTCGCGCTCGATCAGCGCGAGATAAGCGGCGCGGCTGTCGCGCGAGCGCTCGATGATCCGGTCGGTCACCGCGGAGACGACGGCGTTGAGCATCGTCACGGCGCCCAGTGCACGTCAACCGGCAGCTCGACTTCGGCCAGCACGCGGCCGATCGGATAGGACGACGACGGCCCCTGTTCGATCGCCTGCTCCAGCACCTTCTTCTTCGCGTCGCCGGTGATCATGATCATCAGCGCCTTCGACGAGGCGATAGCCGCCGCCGAGAGCGTGACGCGCGCCAGCGGCGCCTCGGGCGGGAGCGGATCGGGCATCACGCCGAGCGCACGGCGTTCCTTGGGGCCACTCAGCGCCTCGTCGTAATCGGGGCCGGGAAAGATCGACGCGGTATGTCCGTCGCCGCCCATGCCGAGCAGGCAGAAGTCGAGCGGCCAGTGCAGGTCCTGCATCAACGCATCCGCCGAGCGTCCGGCAGCCTTGTAGTCCGACATCGCCTCAGGGACGATCGGCTTCACCCGCGCGCCTTTGGGCAGGAAGATCTTCGCCAGCGCCGTCACGTTGGACAGCGGATCGCCGAGCTTCACGATCCGCTCGTCGCCGGGGATGATCGTGACCTTCTTCCAGTCGAGCTTCGCCTGGGCGAGCTTCTCATACGCGGCGAACGGCGTCTTGCCGCCCGCCAGCGCGATCACCGCCGAGCCGCGCGCGTCGAGTGCGCTCTCGATGACGAACTGGATATCGCCCGCGACTGCGTTGGCGAGCTCGTCGGAATCCTCGTAATCCCACCATTCGATTTCGGTCATAAACTTGAACTCACTCAGAAAATTGCTGTCAAAAATGCCGTTCGTGCCGAGTAGGGGGGCGAGCGAAGCCGAGAGCCCGTATCGAGGTACAATGCCACAATCGGGCCGATCCCTCGATACGCCTTCTCGACTTCGCTCGAAGGCTACTCGGGGCGAACGGAAAAAAGATAAACTCAATCGTCCTGCCAGGTCACGCCGTCGCGCTCGGTCAGCGCGATCGCCGCGGATGGACCCCAACTGCCCGAGGCATAGCTCTTGGGCTTCATCGCGTTGGCCTTCCAGCCCTCGCGGATCGCATCGATCCAGGTCCATTGCGCCTCGACCTCGTCACGTCGCACGAACAAGGTCTGGTCGCCCTCGATCAGGTCGAGCAGCAGCCGCTCATACGCGATCCGCCGACGCGAGCCGGCGAATTCGGCATCCATGCTGAGGTTGAGCGGCACTTCGCGCAGGCGGACGCCTTCGCGGTCAAGCCCCGGCTCCTTCGCCATCACCAGCAGCTGGATATACTCCTCAGGCTGGAGGCGGATGATGAGCATGTTGGGCTGCAACAGCCCGCCACGCCCCGCGAACATCGAGTGCGGCACCGCCTTGAACTGGATCGCGATCTCGCTGCGGCGAGTCGCCATGCGCTTGCCGGTACGCAGGTAGAACGGCACGCCCTGCCAGCGCCAGTTATCGACATGCGCCTTGATCGCGACGAACGTCTCGGTGGTCGAAGCCTGGCCGAGTTCGTCCGAGTAGCTCTTGACGAACTTCCCCTTCACCGCGCCTTCGCCATACTGGCCGGTGACCGTGACGTGCGGGACTTCCTCGGGCTTGATCATGCGCAGCGAGCGGAACACCTTCGACTTCTCGTCGCGGACGTCCGTGCCCTCGAAGCGCGCGGGGGGGCTCCATCGCGATCAGCGCGAGCAACTGGAGCATGTGGTTGGCGACCATGTCGCGAAGCGCACCCGCAGTCTCGTAATAGCCTGCGCGTTCTTCCAGCCCGACGGTCTCCGAGATCGTGATCTGGACGTTGTCGATCCCTTGCGCGTTCCACACCGGCTCGAAGAACGAGTTGCCGAAGCGCAGCGCGAGGATGTTCTGGACGGTTTCCTTGCCGAGATAATGATCGATCCGATAGGTCCGGTCCTCCGGAAAAGCCTTCGCCACCGAATCGTTGATTTCGCGGCTCGTCTCCAGATCGTAGCCGAGCGGCTTCTCAAGGCCGACACGGACCGTCTCACCAGCCAGGCCGACCTTGTGCAGTCCCTCGATCGCGGCTTCGAACAGCGACGGCGCGGTCGACAAATAGATCGCCAGTCCGCCGGAGATATCGCCGATTTTGTCCGCCAGCGGCTGGAAACTCGCAGGATCGGACAGGTCGGTCGGCTGGTAGAAGATCCGGTCGAGGAACGTCCCGATCGCGCCTTCGTCCTTTCGATCCTCGGGCAGGAACTCGTCGAGCGCCTTTTTGGCGAACTTGCGGTAATCCTTGTCGTCATGCTCGTGACGCGCGGCGCCGGTGATCGTCAGTTCCTCGGGCAGCAACCCGTCGGCGTGCAGGCCATAGAGCGACGGCAGCAGCATGCGCTGCGCGAGATCGCCGGTCGCGCCGAACAGGAGCAGCTTGGCTACGGGATTACGGTGCATGGAAGCTCCTGGATGTGGCGATGGACCGGGCGAAGAACGCCGGTCCTAGAAAACGAGGCCGGCTACGGGATCGACCCCGGCCATGATGTTGAGGTTCTGGACCGCGGCACCGCCGGCGCCCTTGCCAAGATTGTCGAGCGTCGCGACCAGCCGCGCATGGCCAGCCGCGTCGTTACCGCAGACCCTCAGCGTCAGACGATCGGTCCCTGCGTTCTCCTCGATATCGACCGATCCGATATCGCCGGTGGCAACCGAGACGAGCTTCGAGCCATCGAATGCGGCGCGCAGTACGTCTTCGATTACCGCGAGCGTCGGGCGGCCGGGCAGGGCGTGGAGGTGCAACGGCACTTCGACGACCATGCCGCGGTAGGTGTTCGCCACCGCAGGCGCGAAGATAGGCGCGTGCTTGAGTTCCGCATGCTGCGTCATCTCCGCAATATGCTTGTGCGCAAGGCCCTAGCGCGTAGGCGCGGAAGGCCGTCGCCGGCTCGCCGTTTTCGAACGCCGCGATCATTGCCTTGCCGCCACCGGAGTAACCCGAGGTTGCATTGACGCTCAGCGGAAGGTCGGCGGGGATGAGACCGGCCGCGACCAGAGGCGCAACAAGCGCGAGGAAACCGGTGGGATAGCAGCCGGGGTTCGACACGCGCATCGCGGTCGCGACCTTATCCGCTTGGCCCGGCAGTTCGGGGAAGCCGTAGGTCCAGCCGACAGCGACGCGGTGTGCGCTCGATGCGTCGATCACGCGGGTACGCGCATTGTCGATCAGCGTGACGGCTTCGCGCGACGCCTCGTCCGGCAGGCAGAGGGATGACAAAATCGGCATCGTTCAGCGCCTCGCGCCGAGCCGCCGCATCCTTGCGACGATTCTCAGGCAGCAGCGCCAGCGTGATGTCGGTCCGCCCGGCAAGCCGTTCGCGGATTTCGAGGCCGGTGGTGCCAACCGCGCCATCGATGAAGACCGTGGTCATGCCGCGTCCGTCGTCGAAAGGTCGAGCGCAGCGGCCTCGACATAGCCGACCAGCCCGCTCGGACGCGCAACGCCCCATGCGGAAACGCCGGCAATTTCCAGTACTTCGAAACTGTCGCCAGGGTTGAGGTCGACCATCGTATCGCTCGCTTCGTCTCGTCCGCTGCGCAACAAAGCTGTGCGCGCGACGGGCCGTATCATCGGCACGGCATAGTGTGGAGCGAATACGTATTCGGCGAGGCGAATGTCGGCAATATCGCGGCGAACCGCGTGCGTACGCGGGTCGAGGTCGACCGAGCGGCCCGTCAGCGAAAAGCTCGTACGGGCCTGGTCGTCGAACGGCTCAAGCGTGAGCGGCTGCGCGCCCATTGGAGCTGGCTGGGGCGGGGCCGTCGCCGATGAATTGCCCGAACTCTTCAAGAAAATCTGCCCCTTCGGTCGTGCGCGCGACGAAGATGTTGCGCTTGTCGCTATCGTCGCGTTGCCGGCGCAGATAGCCGAGGGCACCCAATCTGTTCAAGGCGCGCGTGACGACCGGCTTCGATACGTTCAGAGCGCGGGCAAGGCCGCGCACCGTATGCGGCCCCGGTTTGAGATAAACGAGCAGAAGAAGCGCCATCTGACGATTGGTCAGATCGGGTTCACCCGAGCGGACATAATCCACCAGAGCGGTCATCCAGGTCGATAAGGTATTGGCTGCCATTGATGCCACAGCGTTGATCCGCCATCTGAATTTATATGCACGATACCCAGTCATGAGCGTCATTACGGGTTCACAACGCCGCCCGGACGTCATGTTTCCGTAGCTTTGCGATTGGTTTGCGATATGCGGAGCCGGCGCCGCGGTCGATCGCCCGGTTGATCGAAACCGCGACGTCGCCTATGTGCGCGCCTTCGCAAAAGTTCCGGGGTTTTCCGCGCAATGTTCGCCTTTCTGCTCGTCATCCACGCGATCATCGCGGCCGCCCTCGTCACGGTGATCCTCATGCAGCGCTCGGAAGGCGGCGGTCTCGGCATGGGCGGCAGTCCGTCGGGCCTGATGTCGGCGCGCGGCGCAGCCGATTTCCTGACCCGCGCGACCGGCGTCCTCGCGACAATGTTCGTGCTGTTCTCGATCCTGCTCGCGGTCCTCGCGGCGAATCACCGGACGACCACGATCGACACGTCGCTCGCCCGCACCCCGGCGGCGGCGACGACCGTTCCGACCGCGCAGCCCAAGGGTGATGCGGCTCCGTTCGCCGGTGGCGCCGAGAACGCTGGCGTCCCCGCCGGCACGACCAAGCCGGCCGACAACGGCGCGGTCCCGCTAGCCAACTAAACACTCCATTCGCCGATAAAGGCCCCCGCGTGATCCGCGGGGCTCTTGTCGTTCGTCCCCAACACACGCTACGAGACTCTTCCCATGGCTCGGTACATTTTCATAACCGGGGGCGTGGTTTCGTCGCTCGGTAAAGGTCTCATGGCGGCATCGCTTGCCGCTCTCCTCCAGGCACGCGGGTATACCGTCAGGATTCGGAAGTTCGATCCGTATCTGAACGTCGATCCCGGCACGATGTCGCCGTATCAGCACGGCGAGGTCTACGTCACCGACGACGGTGCGGAGACCGATCTCGACCTCGGCCATTACGAGCGCTTCACCGGCGTTCCCTCGCGCCAGTCGGACAACGTGACGAGCGGTCGCATCTATCAGCAGATCATCACGCGCGAGCGGCGCGGCGACTATCTCGGCGCGACCGTGCAGGTCATCCCGCACGTCACCGACGCGATCAAGGCATTCGCGCGTGCCGAGACGGACGATATCGACTTCGTCCTCTGCGAGATCGGCGGCACCGTCGGCGATATCGAATCGCTGCCGTTCATCGAGGCGATTCGCCAGCTCAAGAACGAGGAAGGCCGCGGTAAGGCGATCAGCATCCATGTGACGTTGGTGCCGTACATCGCGGCTGCCGGCGAACTGAAGACCAAGCCGACGCAGCATTCGGTCCGCGAACTTGCCGCACTCGGCGTGCAGCCCGACGTCCTCGTTTGCCGCTGCGAACATCCGCTGCCGCCGTCGGAGCGCGCGAAGATCGCGCTGTTCTGCAACGTCCCCGCCAGCGCCGTCATTCCTGCGCTCGACGCGAAGAGCATCTACGCAGTGCCGCTCCAGTATCATGGCGAAGGCCTCGACATCGAAGTGCTCCGCGCGTTCGGGATCGAACCCGCCGAGGCGCCTGATCTGTCGCGCTGGACCGAGATCATGGACCGGCTGACCAACCCTCAGGGCGAGGTCACGATCGGCGTGGTCGGCAAATATGTCGGGCTTCAGGACGCGTACAAGTCGCTCAACGAAGCGCTGGTGCACGGCGGCATTGCGAATCGCGTGAAGGTCAACGTCCGCTGGATCGACGCCGAACTGTTCGAGAACGCCGAGAGCGACATCGCCGGCCAGCTCGAGCCGTGCGACGCGATCCTCGTCCCCGGCGCGTTCGGCGAGCGTGGCGCGGAGGGCAAGATCGCTTCGGTCAAGTTCGCGCGTGAGCGGAAGATTCCGTATTTCGGGATCTGCTTCGGGATGCAGATGGCGTGCGTCGAGGGCGCGCGCGATCTCGCCGGGATCCCCAATGCGTCGTCGACCGAGTTCGGCCCGACCGACGAACCGGTGGTCGGCATGATCACCGAATGGATGGGCCGCGAAGGCCTCGAGACGCGTGCGGCCGAGGGCGACATGGGCGGCACGATGCGGCTCGGCGCGTATAATGCGAAGCTCGATGGCAACAGTGTCGTGGCGTCGATCTACGGCGGCACCGAGATCTCGGAGCGCCATCGTCACCGTTATGAGGTCAACACCGGGTATAAGGAAGCCTTGGAGCAAGGCGGCCTCGTCTTCTCCGGCATGTCCCCCGACGGCACGCTGCCCGAGATCGTCGAACGCCCCGACCACCCCTGGTTCGTCGGCGTTCAGTTCCACCCCGAGCTGAAGTCCAAGCCGTTCGACCCGCATCCGCTTTTCGCGAGCTTCATCAAAGCCGCGGTCAAGCAGAGCCGCCTGGTCTGAATCACATCCTCCTCCAAAGGGGGAGGGAATTGTGGTTCTCATAAAGATACCTGCCACCGCCTCCTTGTTCTCCCGCGAAGGCGGGAGCCCAGGCTGGATCCCCGCCTTCGCGGGGAAACAGGGCGGCGGGTGCCGTTCGCGGTTGTTGGCCATCGTACGCTTGAGCTCTTCGTCCTTACCAACGAGCGCCACGAAGCCGCGCTTTCTCCGCTCCAAGACATGCTCGCATTGAATATCCCCTGAATTACTAGACTTTGCGCGGCAAGGTTCAGGGGAAACATTCATGTCGCTAACGCTTGCTCTGTTGCTTGCCGGTCAGGCCGCTACCGTATCAACGCCGGCCGTTCCGCCGCAAACGGCCGCCGGCGAGCAGGCGGACGCACAGGCCAATGGTCGCCTCGGCAACCAGCAGCAGGGCGGGGGCGGGGACGTCGTCGTTACCGCACGCCGCCGCGCCGAGACGATCCAGACGGTCCCGATCGCGATGTCGGTCATCGGCGGCACCGCGCTCGCCGAGACTGGCGCGTATAATGTCAGCCGCCTGACGCAGCTTCAGCCGACGCTGCAATTCTACTCGACCAACCCACGCAATTCCGCCGCCAATATCCGCGGTCTCGGCGCGCCGTTCGGCCTGACCAACGACGGGATCGAGCAGGGCGTCGGCATCTATGTCGACCAGGTCTATTACAGCCGGATCGCGTCGGCGACGTTCGACTTCACCGATACCGAGCGGATCGAGGTTCTCCGCGGGCCCCAGGGCACGCTCTACGGCAAGAACACCACGGCCGGCGCGATCAACATCACGACGCGCAAGCCCAGCTTCACGCCCGAGGCGCGGATCGAGCTCACGACCGGCAACTATCAGTTCATTCAAGCCAAGGCGTCGGTGTCGGGCCCGCTGATCCCCGACAAGCTCGCGATCCGGCTGTCCGCCTCGGTGACCGAGCGCGACGGCACGATCCCCAACGTCGTGACCGGCAAGAACCTCAACGCGCAGGACAACAAGAGCGTCCGGGGACAGCTCTACTGGAAGCCGACCGAGACGCTCGATTTCGCCTTGTCGGGCGATTACGGCCAGCAGAACCCGAACTGCTGCGTGCAATATTACGTCCGCACCGGCGCAACGCAGCGGCCGCTGATCCGTCAGTACGCGGCCCTCGCTGCCGCGCAGGGGCTATGTCGTACCATCGACCAACGCGTTCGACCGGGTGACCGATGTCGATACGCCCTTGCGTGCGAAGCAGGAACTGGGTGGCGTCTCGCTGCTCGGCAATCTGGATCTCGGCGCGGCGACGATCACGTCGGTCAGCGCGTGGCGGTTCTGGCACTGGGATCCGTCGAACGATCGCGACTTCATCGGCCTGCCGATCACCACCGTGTCCGCCAATCCGTCGCAGCAGACGCAGTACAGCCAGGAGTTGCGGATCGCCTCGAACGGCAAGCACACGCTCGATTACGTGCTCGGCGCATTCTACTTCTACCAGACGATCGATACGCAAGGGCTTCAGGTCCAGGGGCCGGCGGCCAGCGCGTTCCTGCTTAACCCGACCAGCACAGGCGGGAAGAATCCGGCGACGCTGAACGGCCTGACCGCGCGCAACACGATCGGCTTCAAGAACACCAGCGCGGCGCTGTTCGGCAAGCTGACCTGGAACGTGAGCGACCGGTTCCAGATCACGCCGGGCCTGCGCCTCAACTACGACAAGAAGAAGGGCGACTATGTCTCGGTCGTCACCAACGGCACCGGTACGGCGCTGACCGCGGACCAGCGTGGTGTGCTCGCGCCGCAGAGCTATCAGCCCGATTTCGACAACTGGAACCTGTCGGGCGACATTACGGCGGCCTATACCGTGACTTCCGACATCCACGCCTATGCGACCTACGCGCGGAGCTACAAGTCCGGAGGGATCAACCTGTCCGGCCTGCCGCTCGACGGCAGCAACAATCCGATCCTCTCGGCGGCCACGGTCAAGCCCGAGAAGGTCAATCACTACGAGCTGGGCCTGAAGACGCAGTTCCTCGATCGCCGACTGACGCTCAACCTCGCCGGCTTCTGGACCGAGATCAGCGATTACCAGGCGACCGTCACCAACGGCCAGCTCGGCGTGTTGCGCGGCTATCTCGCCAATGCCGGCAAGGTGCGGACTCGCGGCCTGGAGTTCGATTCGGCCTTCCGCCCCACCGACCGGTTCAGCGTCTACGCCAACGGTGCTTACACCGACGCGAAATACGTGAAGTTCGTCGATGCGCCTTGCCCGCCTGAGCTATCAGGAGGGTCTGCCCCGACGGCGACCAGCCTGCCAGGTCCGGCAGGGACGGGGACGGTCAGCCCGGCCAACTGCGACATCTCCGGTCAGCGCCTGCCCGGCGTGTCGAAATGGGCGTTTTCGTACGGCGCCGAATATGATTTGCCGGCCACGATCGGCGGGATCGATGGTCAGGTGTATCTCGGCTATGACGGCAGCTACCGCTCGACCTTCTCGTCCAACCCGTCGCGCTCGCTCTACACCGACATCAAGGGCTATGCGCTCAGCAACTTCCGCTTGGGATTCAAGGCGAAGGACAGCTGGAACGTGTTCGGCTGGCTGCGTAACGCGTTCGACCACAACTACTATGAAGTGCTCGCGCTTCAGTCCGGCAGCACCGGCTTGGTCGTCGGACAACCCGGCGATCCGCGCACCTATGGCCTGACCGTGTCGCGATCGTTCTGATCGCCACGCGCGTTTCGTCACGACGCGTTCAGGTTGGGCGCGATAGGTGTTAGATACGCCCGGAGGGACGTCGCAGTCGGAAGCTCCCGATGTCCCTCCGGTTCCGGATCCGAGACATCTTGCCGCATGGCCGCATCCTCTTGCGTGTAGCCTCTACTACGCGCAGTCTGTTGCCAAGAAACTGGCAGGGGCGGCGACATGTTCTTCGTGCGACAGGGGCCCTTGTGGTTCCGCATGACGACAGGCGTGCTCGTTCTCTGGGGGGCTCGTCGGATGTTTCATGTGCCTGCAACAGCTTAGGCTCGGCGCCGACGCGATTGGGCAGTCCAGCGCCTATGACCGCGCGCTCTATGCGACGTTGCCCAACTGGTATGACCCGTTGTTCGCCGTCGCGGTCCTAACCGGACTCGTCGGTGCGGTGCTGCTGTTCATGCGGCGCGCCAGTGCGCGTCCGTTCCTGATCGCGTCGCTGGTGGCGACGATCGCGCAGTTCGGCTGGCTGTTCGCCTCGACCGACATCGTCGCCCACAAGGGCGCGAGCGAGACGCTGGGCTTGCCCTTCGTCATCATCGCGATCGCGGCGTTCACGCTCTGGCTCGTCGGCCATGCGCGGCTGAAGGGCTGGGCAGTATGACGCGCACGACACTGGGCGAGCGCGACGCCGCACGCTACTAGCGCCGCCATGTCCACGACCTACACCCTCGACACCGCGACGAGTCGCGCCAACCCGACGCCCGCGCCGCTCAAGCGCCTGACCGTCCCCGCGATCCGCCGCCAGAAGGGCAAGACGCCGCTCGTCATGCTCACTGCCTACACCGTGCGGACCGCGCAACTCCTCGATCCGCACTGCGACATGCTGCTGGTCGGCGACAGCCTGGGGCAGGTGATCTACGGGCTGCCCTCGACCGTGCCCGTCACGCTGGACATGATGGCGGCGCACGGCGCGGCGGTGGTGCGCGGCAGCTATCATGCGGTGGTCGTCATCGACATGCCGTTCGGCAGCTACGAAGCCTCGCCCGAAAAGGCGTTCGAGAGCGCGGCGTTCCTGCTTAAGCAGACCGGCGCGGCGGCGGTGAAGCTTGAGGGCGGCACGGCGATGGCGCCGACCGTCAAGTTCCTGACCGAGCGTGGTATTCCGGTGATGGGCCATGTCGGCCTCACCCCGCAGGCGGTCAACGTGCTCGGTGGCTACGGCGCTCGCGGTCGAACGCCCGAGGAAGCCGCCAAGATCGTCGCCGACGCGCAGAGCATCGCCGAGGCGGGCGCATTCTCGTTGGTGATCGAAGGCGTGGTCGAGCCGATCGCGATCGAGATCACCAACACCATCGCCTGCCCGACGATCGGCATCGGGGCATCGGCTCAGTGCGACGGACAGGTGCTGGTGACCGAGGACATGCTGGGGATGTTCGACCGGACCGCGAAGTTCGTGAAGCGGTTCGCCGACATCGCCGACACGATTTCCTCCGCGACGCAGACCTATGCGGACGACGTCCGATCGCGCGCGTTTCCGGGTGCGGAGCAGGTCTACGCGCCCAAGGATTGATCCGCTTCCGTTTCGGTTCCGGCGCGGCTAAGGTCCGCGCCGCCCACCCCCTCACTATTCCCGGAGCATTCCTTGGCCCTCCCGCCGAAAACCGATCAAGCATTCCTGCGTGAGGTCGACGAAGAACTGCGACGCGACCAGCTCGCCGGGTTCTGGACGAACTGGGGCAAATGGGTCGTGGTCGGCGTTGTCGCCGCACTCGCGGCTCTCGCCGGCTTCCTTTACTGGCAGCATCACAATGGCGAGGCCGCTGGTGTCGAAGGCGAGCAGCTTCAGGCCGCTTACGATTCGCTCGGCGCGAACAACGCCGCGGCCGCGTCGAAGCCGCTGGCGGAACTCGCCAAGTCGAACCGCGACGGCTACCGCGCGCTCGCGCTGTTCACGCAGGCCGACGTCCTCCTCCAGAAGGACGACCTGAAGGGGGGCGGCTGCCAAGCTCGGTTCGATCGCTGCGGATACGTCGCTGGCAAAGCCGTTCCGCGATCTCGCGCTGGTCCGCCAGACCTCGGCCGAGTTCGACACGCTGAAGCCACAGGTCGTCGTCGAGCGGCTTCGTCCGCTGGCCGTGCCCGGTGGCCCGTGGCTCGGCAGCGCGGGCGAGATGGTCGCGATCTCCTATCTCCGCATGAACCAGCGCCAGCAGGCGGGGACCATGTTCGGCCAGGTCGCGCGCGATACCGGCGTGCCCGAGACGATCCGTCAACGCGCGGTTCAGATGGCTGGCGTACTGGGTGTGGACGCTGTTGCCAGCACGGGCGCTACTGCCAGGGTAATCACTCCGGCTGCATCAAACGAGGATACCAAGGCGCAATGATGAAGACATATCGGGTGACGGTCGCCGTCGCCGCGCTGGTGGCGCTCAGCGGTTGCGGGATTTTCAAGGGCAGCGTGAAGAAGACGCCGACGCTCGGCGACCGCGTGTCGATCCTGGTGTCGGAGAACGAGGTCGAGACCGACAAGACGATCGCCGACGTCCAGGTCCTGTTGCCGGCGCCTGCGGTCAACGACGCCTGGGCCCAGCCCGGCGGCAACCCCGCCAAGTCGATGGGCCAGCTCGCGCTCGCCGATCAGCCCAAGCGTCTCTGGCAGGCCGGTATCGACGGTGGCTCGAACCGCGAACGTCTCGGCGCCGCTCCGGTCGTTGCCGACGGCAAGCTGTTCGTCACCGACGTCACCGCGACGATCCATGCCTTCACCGCCGACACCGGCGCCGCGCTGTGGAGCGCGGGGATCACCGAGGGCAAGCTCAACAAGGCGGCTCGCTTCGGCGGCGGCGTCAGCTATGACGACGGCAAGCTCTACGCCACCGACGGTGTTGGCGACGTCGTCGCGATGAGCGCAGCGGACGGCAAGATTCTCTGGCGCGCCAAGCCCGGCGCTCCGCTCCGTGGTTCCCCGACCGTCGCCAACGGCGCGGTCTATGTTCTTACCCAGGACAACCAGGTCTTCTCGCTCAACCAGACCGACGGCAAAGTTCAGTGGGTCCAGTCCGGCACGCTCGAGACACAGGGCGTGTTCGGCGTCGCTGCACCCGCCGTGAGCCAGGGCACCGTGGTCGCCGGCTTCTCCAGCGGCGAACTCAGCGCGTATCGCTACGAGAACGGCCGTATCCTGTGGCAGGACGCGCTGTCGCGCACTTCGATCACGACCTCGGTATCCAGCCTGTCTGACATCGACGCCGCACCGGTGATCGATGGGGGCCGCGTTTACGCGGTCGGGCAGGGCGGCCGCATGGTCGCGCTCGAACTGTCGACCGGACAGCGTCTGTGGGAGCAGAACTTCGCCGGCATCTCGACCCCGTGGATTGCGGGCGAGTGGCTGTTCGTGGTGACTGACGACGCGCGTCTGGTCTGCCTGTCGCGCTCGAACGGCAAGGCACGCTGGATCGCGCAGTTGAAGCGGTTCCAGAACGAAAAGAAGCGGAGCAACGCGGTCACTTGGTTCGGGCCGATCCTGGCCGGCAACCGCCTCGTCCTGACCAACTCGCGCGGCGAGATCAATTTCGTCTCGCCGACCGACGGCACGGTGAGCTCGACGATCGAAACGAAGACCCCGTTCTCGTTGCCCCCGATCGTCGCGAACTCGACGCTCTATACGCTAGACCAGAAGGGCAAGGTCACCGCGTACCGGTAACCGAAACCCCCCTCTCCCCGCCGGGGAGAGGGAAGGGGCCGCCGCGTTTGCGGTGGGAAGGGTGAGGGGAGTGAGGCTAGGATCACCTGCCCCAACTGCCCCTCGCCCTTCCGTCGCCTGCGGCTCCTCCCCCCCTCTCCCCCGGAGGGGCGAGGGACCAGGTGACCTTTGGCGCGACACGCGCTAAGGGCACGCCATGTCCAAACTCCCCGTGGTCGCAATCGTCGGCCGCCCAAATGTCGGCAAGTCGACTCTTTTCAACCGCCTCGTCGGCAAGAAGCTCGCGCTGGTCGACGATCGCCCCGGTGTCACGCGTGACCGCCGCGAAGGCGATGCGTCGCTGATCGGCCTCGAATTCCGCATCATCGACACCGCCGGCTATGAAGACCACGACGCGCAGACTCTGCCCGGCCGCATGCGCCAGCAGACCGAAGCCGCCGTCGAACAGGCCGACGTCGCGCTGTTCCTGTTCGATGCCCGTGCCGGCATCGTGCCCTTGGACGAAGAAATCGCGCGTTGGCTCCGCACAGCCGATGTTCCCGTCCTCTTAGTTGCCAACAAGGCCGAAGGCCGTGCAGGCGAAGACGGTATCCTCGAATCGCTCGCGCTAGGCTTCGGCGACCCGGTCCAGCTGTCGGCCGAGCACGGCGAAGGCATGGGCGACCTGTTCGAAGGCCTGCTCCCGCTACTCGAAGGCAAGGAAGAACCGCCCGAGGAGCAGCCCGACAACGAATATGAAGGCCCGCTAAAGCTCGCGATCGTCGGTCGCCCGAATGCGGGCAAGTCGACCTTGGTCAACCGCATCCTTGGTGAAGATCGTATGATCACCGGCCCCGAAGCCGGCATCACGCGTGACTCGATCAGCGTAGACTACGACTGGCACCCGACCGGTGGCGAAGCGCGGAAAGTCCGGCTGATCGACACTGCCGGTATGCGCAAGCGTGCCAAGGTGCAGGACAAGCTCGAGAAGATGTCGGTCGAGGACGCGCTCCACGCGGTTGACTTCGCCGAGGTCGTCGTGCTGCTGCTCGACGCCACGCTGGGTCTCGAGGCGCAGGATCTCCGTATCGCCGACAAGGTGCTACAGGAGGGCCGCGCACTCGTCATCGCGCTGAACAAATGGGACATCGCCGAGAGCGCGTCGTCGCTGTTCAACGGCGTGAAGCGCGCGCTCGAAGACGGACTGTCGCAGGTCAAGGGCGTCACGGTGATGACCGTGTCCGGGGCGACCGGCAAGGGCATCGACCAGTTGCTGCAAGCCTGTTTCGACACGCGCGACGCATGGTCGAAGCGCGTCGGCACCGGTGAACTCAACCGCTGGTTCGAGCGCGCGATCGAGGCGACACCACCGCCCGCTCCCGGTGGCAAGCGGATCAAGATGCGCTACGTCACGCAGGTCAAGACGCGACCGCCCAGCTTCGTCATCTTCGGCACGCGCGTCGATCAGCTGCCGGCAAGCTATGAGCGGTATCTGGTCAATTCGATGCGCAAGGATCTTGGCTTCGGCGCGGTGCCGGTGCGCCTGATGTTCCGCGCGCCGAAGAATCCGTACGACGACGGCAAGGGCGGCGGCGGCCACTAGGCGTGGTGTCGGACGTGGTCCGTATCGACGCCAGGGGCATGCATTGTCCTTGGCCTGCGGTGCGGCTCGCCCGGGCGTTGCGGGACGGTGCGACCCGCGTCGAGGTGATAGCGGACGACCCTCAGGCCCCGACCGAACTCGCGGCGGTCGTGGCGTCCGCCAATGCAACAATAGAAATCGTTTTGGATGCATCTATTTCAGTCTTTGTTGTAACTTGTCGTTAGTTTTTCAACACTGTGTTTACCTAGGTTATGTATGATACGGCTCTGGCCTTCATGGCGCTATTTGCTTAACGGGAGAAGGCGACAGTGGCGTTCGAGGGAAGCACCCTGATCAATTGGCCCGCGTTCGTGCAGGCGCGCAACGAGTTGGGCGCGGGATTTGGCCGCATCCTCGGATATTTTCGCGAGGACGGCGTGAAGTCGGTTGCCGCGATCGAGGCGGCGATGCGCGCGCTCAATGCGGCGGCGATGGTGATCCCCGCGCATACGCTGAAGGGTGAAGCGCGGCAGTTCGGGGCGGAGCCGCTCGCCGATCTGGCCGAGGCTATCGAGGCGATTGCGCGCGATTGTCTGGAAATGCAGGACACGCCCGACGAGGCGTTGGAGCATATCGTTCGGTTGCGGCCGCTGTTCGTCGAGACTCTGACGCTGCTGGAGCGCGAGGCCAATCCGGTCGCAGTGCGCAAGCCCGTTGCGGGCGGTGGGTTCGGGCGTCGTGCCGTACCGACCGGGTTCGGCGGGGGAATAGATTCGTCGCCAGACTGGCGGACAACACAGCCCTGTCATCTCACCTTTCAGCGAGATGACAGGGGGGATGGATCAGCCCCTCAGATACGGCGCCGCGCCCGCCTTGGGCGAATCATGTTCCGAGATCGAGTTGAGCTGGATGTAGTTGTGGATGCCCATCCGCGCGATCATCTCGAACTGGCGCTCGAGCGTATCGACATGCTCTTCCTCGCTGGCGAGGATGCGCGCGAACAGGTCGCGGCTGATATAGTCCTTGACCTCTTCGCAGTACGAAATCGCGCCCTTAAGCTGGACGGTGGCCTCGACTTCGAGCGCCAGATCCGACTTCAGGACCTCCTCGACGGTCTCGCCGATGCGAAGGCGGCCGAGCAGCTGGAAGTTCGGCAGGCCGTCAAGGAACAGGATGCGCTCCGACAGCCAGTCGGCGTGCTTCATCTCGTCGATCGATTCCATCCGCTCGTACTGGGCCAGCTTGTAGACGCCCCAATGCTCGAGCATCCGGTAATGGAGCCAATATTGGTTGACCGCGGTAAGCTCGTTCTTGAGCGCCTCGTTCAGGAATTCGATTACTTGTGGGTCGCCGCGCATGGCCATATCTCCGTCACCTCTGACAGACATGTAGCGGGCTGACACAGATTAGCACAACCCCAAAAAACGGCAGTTTTCCGGGCTTTTCTAGCTGTTGCGACGCTTATGCAGCGGCACGTTCCTCGTCGATAATCGCTCGCGCTATCGACGTGCACTGGCCGCATTTCGGTTTCCGGCCCATCGAGCGGAAGGCCTGGCACGGTGTCGTGCAACCGCCGCGTGCGCAGTTGCGAACGTCGGATTCTCGTATGGCATTGCAAACGCAGACGACCATGGGAACTCCCTAGCTGTAAGCATGGGATACGGATAATGCGAACCACTCGCAAGTCCTTTTGCGTCTTATTCGCAAATAGCGTCATCGGCTGGCCGTGAATGCCGAACCGCGCATCGGCTGCCACGCGAAGCGGGAGAGGCTGCGCCATAGCCATTCAAGCGGACCGTAGCGGAACCGGTCGAGCCACGGCTTCGACCAGAGGAGCATCAGCAACCAGATCGGCACGACGACGAGGTATAGCTGGGCGCGGGAGAGGTCGCCGTACAGTCCGAAGCCGTAGCCGTAGAAGATGGTCGTACAGATCAGCGTCGTGCCGAGATAGTTGGAGAACGCCATCCGACCCGCCGCGGAGACGCGAGTCGTAAGCCAGCCGCCGGGTCGTGCGAGCAGGATGATCGCGGCCGCATAGCCGATGATCGTAAGTGGCCTGAGCGGGGTGGCAAGCGTCAACCACGACAGGGCGACGTACCGTGCGTCAAAACCGTGGGCGATGTCGAAGGTCGCGATGGCGGCGTAGGCGGCCCAGCCGATCGTGACGCCGGTGGCGGCCATGACGGCATAGCGCTTTCGTGGCCATTCGCCGGTCAGGAAGCCGGATCGCAGCCCGGCCATGCCGAGCAGCATGAAGCCGAGCGTTTCCGCGCCGGTGGCAGTCAGCGACGTGATCGGCCCGACCGCGTGTTGCCAGCGCCACGCGACCATATCGCTCCATCCGCCGCGCCCGATGGCCAGTTCGCGCTCGACACCGGCGGGAGAGGGGCTGGCCGAACTGATCCGCCAGCGATTGCCAGTTGGCGATGATCCGCGCCGTTGCGCCGGGCCGGTGCGCGGCGGCGTGAAGGTCGAACGTGTAGGCGACGAGCGTCGTCAGCTCGACCGTCTGGAGCGCGATGCAGGCGAGCCCGACGCCGATCAGCCAGCGGACCGGCAACCGCGCGAACATGTACGCGATCGCGCCGACCAGCGCGTAGTGCGCGAGGATGTCGCCCCACCACAGCAGGTACAAATGCGCGATGCCGAACACGAACAGCCATGCCATGCGGCGCAGGTGGAAGGTCGCCGGGTCTTCGCCGCTTGCCTCGGCCCGGTCGATGACGAGCAGCATCGATGCGCCGAACAGGAACGAGAACAGCCCGCGCATCTTGCCGTCGATGACGATGAAGGTGGTGGTCCAGGCGATCAGGTCCGGTGTGCTCGGCGCGCCCATCGAGGCGGGGGTCATGTAGGCGAATTCGGGAAAGCCGAACGCGGCGATGTTGGCGGCGAGGATGCCCATGACGGCGACGCCTCGGATGAGGTCTAGCTTGGCGATCCTGGTGGGGGGCGGGGGGTCATGCTGAATGCCGGAAGAGCACGAAGTGCAGACGCTGGTGCAGCATTTCGCGGGAGCGTTGCGCTGGTTGGAATGCGGGGCTTTCGACGTCGGTGATGGTCGTCGCGTCGGTGCCGTGGAGGACGTCGAGCGTGGCCACTTTAGACGGGGCGGGGGGTCATGCGAAATGCCGGAAGTGCACGAAGTGCAGAAGCTGGCGCAGCATTTCGCCGGAGCGTTGCGCTGGTTGAAATGCGGGGCTTTCAACGTCGGCGATCGTCGTGGCTTCGGCGCTGTGGAGGACGTCGAGCGTGGCCATTTCGGAGGGGGCAGGGGTCATGCGAAATGCCGGAAGTGCACAAAGTGCAGACGCTGGCGCAGTATTTCGCGGGGGGCGTTATAGGGGGTTGGGCCATGACATGGTCGCGTTCGATTGCACTGTAGAAGGGGACGGCGTTGGCTGAGTCGGACGGACTTGGGCGGTGCTCGATCGACGCTTAGGTTCGGGCGCGGCGTCTTGGTAGCGCGGTAGGGGAGTAATGCGGTCATGGTTCGACGCTGGCATATCGCGGTGGTGTAGGACAGGGCGCTTTGACGGGTGTTTTGGGATAGAGTGGCGTGTCGTTTTGGTGGATCCGCTATCCGGTAGGTGAACTGCGCCGCTTGTCGTTTCTGCGCGATGCCTTGCCGCACCTCGCCTGTTGTCCTCCGAGCTGCTCCGCCTCTCCCGTTACCCTAGCGGAAGCCGGGGCATTCTTTGTTGGCGCGCTGTGGTCCGATGTGGGAGATTCCAGCTTTCGCTGGGATGACGGAGAGGGGGGAGGTCGCCGAGCTCTGCTTTAGCTCGATCGGACGACCTCTCTTGGTTCGTTGTTCTCCCGCGAAGGCGGGAGCCCAGACTGGTTCCCCGCCTTCGCGGGGAAACATGGTGGAAGCGGTGGCTTCTCAGTGTTGCCACCCCAGCGGAGGCCGGGGCCCAATTGGGGGGACGGTTGTGACTGGGGGGGCAGCGCTTCGTTACTGCGGCTTTCCCAGTTGGGCCCCGGCCTTCGCCGGGGTGGTTCCTCCTTGTTGGGCGCGCGCGCTCAATCGCCCCCGAATCCATCATGCCAGCGCCGCGTCTACCCCCCCAACAGTTTCGGGAAGAAGCGCTCGTGCGCCGTCCGCAGCGTGTCGAGCGCGATGACGTCGCCGAGCGCTGCTTTAGCTCGATCGGACGACATCTCTCGCATCCTTGTTCTCCCGCGAAGGCGGGAGCCCAGACTGGGTCCCCGCCTTTGCGGGGAAACATTCTGTGGTTTGAGGTTGCTCCCTTACCCCGAAGAAGAACCACCCCGGCGGAGGCCGGGGCCCAGTTGGGGAGCGGCGATGATGAGCGCGGTGCTCCGTTACCTCGGCCTTCCCAACTGGGCCCCGGCCTTCGCCGGGGTGGCGCTTGTGAGGGCGGGCAGGAGCCAGCAGCAGTAGCCCAGCAGCAGGCTGCGTTCTAGTTCGCCCGCGGTCGCGTTGCCTTAAGCCAGCGCGGCATCGACCCCCATCAGTTTCGGGAAGAACCCCTCGTGCGCGGTCCGCAGCAAATCCAATGCGATGACGTCGTCGCGGTCGGGGCGTTCGAAGATCAGGCGCTTGCCGCCGGTGCGACCGAGCGGCTCGGCTTCGACGTCCGCCGCATGCGCCGCACCGAGGAAGTCGAGCAGCGAATGGTCGTCGACCGTCACGATATAGACGCCCTGGTCCTCCGCGAAGAACGAGCGTGCGCAGTCGAAGGGCTGCTTGCGGTCGATCATCGCGCCGATCCCGCCGGCGAGCGCCATCTCGGCGAGCGTCACGGCGATGCCGCCGTCGGACACGTCGTGGACCGCGGTCAGCTGGCCCAGCGCGATCGCTTCGCGGATCAGGTCGCCGACGCGGCGCTCGGCGGCGAGATCGACCGGCGGCGGCGGGCCGGCGTCGAGCTGTTCGCGGCCGTGGCATTCGCGCAGCCAGAGCGACTGGCCGAGATGGCCGCCGCGCGTGCCGACTGCGAGGATGATGTCGCCCGAGCCCTTGAACGCGATCGTCGCATTCTTCTGCCAGTCCGCCAGCAGGCCGATCGCGCCGATCGCCGGGGTCGGCAGAATGGCCGAGCCGCCGCCCGTTGCCTTCGATTCATTGTAAAGCGACACGTTGCCTGACACGATCGGGAAGTCGAGCGCGATGCAGGCGTCGCTCATGCCTTCGAGGCAGCCGACGATCTGGCCCATGATCTCGGGGCGCTGCGGGTTGGCGAAGTTGAGGCAGTTCGTCACCGCTAGCGGCAGCGCGCCGACCGCGGTGAGGTTGCGCCAGGCTTCGGCGACCGCCTGCTTGCCGCCCTCGACCGGGTCGGCGAAACAGTACCGCGGGGTGCAGTCGGTGGTCATCGCCAGCGCCTTCTGCGTGCCGTGGACGCGGACGACCGCGGCGTCGCCACCGGGGCGCTGCACGGTGTCGGCGCCGACCATGTGATCGTACTGCTCCCAGATCCAGCGGCGCGAGGCCACGTCCGGCGAGCCCATCAGCGTGAGCAAATCGGCGGCGATGTCGCTGCTGTGCGGCGCGTTGGCGAGCGGTGCGGGCTTCGGCGTCGGGACGTGCGGGCGATCGTAGAGCGGGGCTTCATCGGCGAGCGGCCCGAGCGGGATGTCGCAGACGGTCTCGCCCTTGAAATTCAGCACCATGCGGCCGGTGTCGGTGACGCGACCGATGACTGCGAAATCGAGTTCCCACTTCTTGAAGATCGCCTCGGCCTCGGCTTCGCGGCCGGGCTTCAGGACCATCAGCATCCGCTCCTGCGATTCCGAGAGCATCATCTCGTACGGCGTCATGCCGGTCTCGCGCTGCGGCACGTCGTCCATCGTCAGCTCGATGCCGACGCCGCCCTTCGACGCCATCTCGACCGCGGACGAGGTGAGGCCCGCGGCGCCCATGTCCTGGATCGCGACGATCACGTCGGTCGCCATGAGTTCGAGGCAGGCTTCGATCAGCAGCTTCTCGGTGAAGGGATCGCCGACCTGGACGGTCGGGCGCTTGGCGTCCGAATCCTCGCCGAAGTCCGCGCTGGCCATCGTCGCGCCGTGGATGCCGTCGCGGCCGGTCTTGCTGCCGACATAGACGATCGGATTGCCGATGCCGCTGGCGGCGGAATAGAAGATCTTGTCCTGGTCGGCGATCCCGACGGTCATCGCGTTGACAAGGATGTTGCCGTCATACGCCGAGTGGAAGTTCACTTCGCCGCCGACGGTCGGGACGCCGACGCAATTGCCATAGCCGCCGATGCCGTGGACGACGCCCGAGATCAGGTGGCGCATCTTGGGGTGATCGGGGCGGCCGAAGCGGAGCGCGTTGAGGTTGGCGATCGGCCGCGCGCCCATCGTAAAGACGTCGCGCAGGATGCCGCCGACACCGGTCGCAGCACCCTGGTACGGCTCGATGTACGACGGGTGGTTGTGGCTCTCCATCTTGAAGATCGCCGCCTGGTTGTCGCCGATATCGACGACGCCGGCATTCTCGCCCGGGCCGCAGATGACGCGGGGGCCCTTGGTGGGGGAGCTTCATCAGGTGGATCTTGCTGGATTTGTAGCTGCAATGCTCGGACCACATGACCGAGAAGATGCCGAGCTCGACCATGTTCGGCTCGCGGCCGATGGCGCGCAGGACGCGCTCATATTCTTCGGGGGACAGGCCGTGGTCGGCGACGATCTGCGGTGTGATCTCGGTCATGGGGCGGCAGATAGCGGTGCCGGCGGTCCGCGTCACCCTTTGTGCGTCAGATTCCTGTGGCGGAGCAGCGCGAAAGGTTTCGGGGCCAGTCCATACGCGTCTCGACCGGTTCGTTTCGGACCCAATCCCGCTGGACTCGGCAGTCGTCCCGTGAGGAACTCCAGTAACGGATCAGCATGGATCCGGAGGAGGAAATACTCATGACCGAGCCGGTTGGATATTACCAAGTAAAGCTGGACGTCAAGCATGGCGGATTTGCAGGCGCGCCGACGCTTCATCTCGATCTCGGCGTGAATGCACCGACCGGACAAATCTCCGGATCGGCGCAAATCACGCAAGCATTGCCACCACCTTACGGCACGACCGTCATTCCCCATGTCACGGGTGCGATCCTGCACACCGGGTTCGGCCACGACACGTTGCTCGTGCACGTCACCGGCCAATATGTCGTCTCGGTGCCACCACCCGGAATCGGATCGTATCTCGCTCACTTCAGCGCCGCGCTGGCCGTGGCGAAGGATTGGAACGGCAAGGGTTCGTTCGAATATAGCGGCCACGTCATCACCGACTGTACGGTGAAGAACGTGTCCGCCGGCTGACGCTATACGTAAGGCGGCTGCGTGTAGCCCTTGGGGCTGAGCGTGAAGATCTCGCAGCCGTCTTCCGTAATGCCGATCGAGTGCTCGAATTGCGCGGACAGCGAGCGATCGCGCGTGACCGCCGTCCAGCCATCGTCGAGCAGCTTCACGTCGGGGCGGCCGATGTTGATCATCGGCTCGATCGTGAAGATCATGCCGGGGCGAAGCTCGGGACCGGTGCCGGGCTTGCCGACATGGACGACTTCGGGGGCGTCGTGGAACAACCGGCCGACGCCGTGCCCGCAGAAATCGCGGACTACGCCGTAGCGGTGCTTCTCCGCGTGACGCTGGATCGCGTTGGCGACGTCGCCCATGCGGTTGCCGGGCTTGGCGTGCGCGATGCCGATCATGAGGCATTCGTAGGTGACTTCGACAAGGCGCCGCGCCTTGATCGGGACGTCGCCGATCAGGTACATCCGGCTCGTGTCGCCGTGCCAGCCGTCGAGCAGAGGCGTGACGTCGACGTTGACGATATCGCCCGACTTCAGCGTCTTCTCGCTCGGGATGCCGTGGCAGACGACGTGGTTGATCGAGATGCAGACGCTGTGCGTGTAGCCGCGATAACCGAGCGTCGCGGGGACGCCGCCGCCGGCGACGATGAAGTCGTAGATCAGCCGGTCGATCTCGGCGGTGGTCACGCCCGGCACCATGTGCGGGACGATCATGTCGAGCGTCTCGGCAGCAAGGCGACCCGCCTTCATCATGCCTTCGAAGGCGGCGGGGCCGTGCAGCTTGATGGCGCCGGTGCGCGCGTCGGGCTGGTCCGAGGTGACGGTTACATATTCGGTCATGTCGCGCGATATAGCGTGGCGGGCGCGGTTTTGCGAGGCTATGCCAAGAGCATGGTAGAGGAACGCATCTGGACGGCCGCGCTGACGATCATCGGCGACGAGATCCTGTCGGGCCGCACGCAGGACAAGAACGTCGCGCAGATCGCGGCCTGGCTCAACGTGCAGGGCATCCGCCTCGCCGAAGTGCGCGTGGTCGCCGACAAGACCGAGGCGATCGTCGAGGCGGTCAACATTTTGCGGACGCGCAACGATTACCTGTTCACGACCGGCGGGATCGGGCCGACTCACGACGACATCACGGCGGACGCGATCGCCGAGGCGCTAGGCGTCGCGGTCGAGCATCATCCGCGCGCGATGGCGGTGCTTGAGGCGTATTACGCGACGCGTGGCGGGCTCACCGAAGCGCGCGCAAGGATGGCGCGAGTACCGGTCGGGGCGGACCTGATCGACAACAAGGTGTCGGGCGCGCCGGGGATCCGGATCGGCAACATCTTCATCATGGCGGGCGTGCCGCACATTACCGCGGGGATGCTCGATGCGCTGACGGGGACGCTGGAGGGTGGGCGTCCGGTGGTGTCTAAGACGATCGGGTGCTGGGTGGCCGAGAGCGAGGTCGCGGACATCCTGCGCGATGCGGAGAAGACGCATGAAGGCGTCGCGATCGGGAGCTATCCGTTCTTTCGCGACGGCAAGACGGGCGCGAACTTCGTGGTGCGGAGTTCGGACGAGGTGCTGGTCGACCGCTGCCTCGCGGACCTGACGCGCGATCTGGAAGCGACCGGTCGTGTGGTCACTGCGCAGGGTATCTAGTTCATCCCATTCGGGGGTGATGCGTCACGCGCCCCATTCGGGACCCTCGGGGTCGGGGTAGAACGCGTCGGGATCGAACGACGCCGGGCGGGGCTGTGATGGCGTGGGTGCTTCGGGATCCGGCAGTGTCGGTGCGCCGCCGCCGAAGCGGATGCGGACATAGCCGTAGCTGCCAACCAGCGCCTGGAATATGGCGACATGCTCCTCCTCCTGCATACGCCGTCCGATCAGCGGCGCACGTTCGGCGGACAGATAGCCCATCTGCACGCCGCGCTGGCTGAACACCGCGACCGCATTCGTATCATGCGGGTTCTTCGGCTCGCGGCGCAGATCGACAGGTTCGCCGGGAGTGCAGAGCATCAATTCCATGCGGCGGTTGCTCTTGCTCTTGTCCGCGTTGGGGAAGTTGATGCCGACCACGTTGCACGTCAATTCGTCCATGCCGCACGATAGCGTGGCAACTGCGCGCATGAAAGACGCACGCATGGCAGACACATGGCAGACGTGGCGTGCAGTTTACGCCCGCGACGTGTTGGATGCTCGTCGACGTGCTGTTGCTATGCCGCGTGGTGGAGCCGAGGGGAATCGAACCCCTGACCTCTGCAGTGCGATTGCAGCGCTCTCCCATCTGAGCTACGGCCCCGCGCGGTTGGCCATAGGCCAGAATGGTGATCTAGCGGCTCGATTTGGGCGTTGCAACCGGGTTGGTGCGACCACGCCAACTGATCTTCGGCGCGTCGTCGCAACGGAGCGTCGGGTCGCCGTCAAGCTGCCGCAATCGCAGGAACATTCCGCCAGTTTGGCGCTTGTAGTCCTCGGAATGTACGACCTCGCGATCGACGGGGCCGGCAGCCGCAGGACAGCAATTAGGAGGTTCCTATGGTCTACGAACGCAACACCCGAGATCGCCAGTCGGGCGACTATTACGGTCGACCGAACTCGAACGATTATGGTCGCGATTTCCGCGCAGACGGTGGCGGCTATGGCCGTTCCAGCGCGCGTGAGTATGAAGCCGCCGGCGAATATGATCGCGACGATAACCGCAGCGGTCGCGGCCAGGCATATCAGGGGCGTGACGACCAGGGACGCGGCGATCAATATGGTCGCGAGCAGGGCGGTCGTGATTATTATGGCGGCCACAATGACCGCTCGCAGCCATCGGGCGGCGATCGCTACGGCCAGTCGCGTTACGGTCAGGGATCGGGCCAGGGATATGGCCAGCAGGGTTACGGGCAGCAGGGCTATGGCCAGCAGCGCTCCGGCCAGGGCTATGGGCAACAGTCCTACGGCCAGCGCAGCCAGGGTTCGGGCGATACCGAATATCACGGCAGCTATGCATCGGACGGTCGCCGCTTCGAGGACGTAGGTCGCAACCGCGATGCGGATGACGACAACCGCAACTCTTCGCGCGGCGGCAGCCGTAACGAGGGGCGTGACTATGGTCGCCAGCCACAGGGCTATGACTATGACGATCGCGGGTTCATCGCGCGCGCCGGCGACGAAGTTCGCTCGTGGTTCGGTGACGACGAGGCCGAGCGTCGCCGCGAAGCCGATGCACGCTATGACGAGCGGTCCTATGGCAACTCGGACAATCGTGCGTTCGGCAATCGCTCGTCGAACACGCACGACGACCATTATCATGGCTGGCGCAGCACGCAGATCGCTGCGCTCGACCGCGACTATGACGAGTATCGCCATGAGAACCGCTCGAAGTTCGAGAACGAGTTCTCGTCGTGGCGCAATGAGCGCCAGGGCCAGCGTAGCTCGCTGTCGCAGGTTACCGAGCATATGGAAGTCGTCGGGTCTGACGGCAGCCATGTCGGCACTGTCGACAAGGTGAAGGGCGACCGGATCCTGCTGACCAAGAACGACCGCGATGCAGGCGGCGTGCACCACTCCATCCCATCGCGCTGGATCAAGACCGTCGACGGCAAGGTGACGCTGTCGAAGTCGTCCGATGAGGCCAAGTCGGCGTGGAAGGAAGAAGAGCGCAACTCGGCGATGTTCGAGTACGGCGATCGCACGGGCGGCGATAAGAAGGATGCCGGCACTAGCGGCTATGCTTCGAGCTCGCAGACGGGCAGCACCGGGACCGGTACGGCATCGACCACGGGCACGACGACCGGCGGCACCACCGGGACGACGTCGGACACGCTCGGCAAGTCGGGTTCGACCACGTACTAACTGGTTGAAAGCGTTGGCTGGCGTCGCATGATGTCAGCCGAACAAGGGCCCGGGCGGAAACGTCCGGGCCTTTTTGCAGGTTGCGTAAGGTGTGCGTTTCGCCATACCCGCAACACGAATAATCAAGACAGGAGCAAGTTTATGGCCCGTGCATGGACCCTGAAGGCACGTCCGCAAGGCATGCCGAAGCATACCGACTTCGCCATGATCGATCTCGACCAGTCTGCGCTCGGCGCCGGCGAGGTGCGGATCGCCAATCGCTGGCTGTCGGTCGACCCGTACATGCGCGGGCGGATGAACGACGTGAAGAGCTATGTCCCGCCGTTCGCGCTGGGGGAGGCGATGCAGGGCGGCGCGGTCGGCGAAGTGGTCGAGAGTAACGACGACGGCGTCAAGGTCGGCGACATGGTGCTGCACATGGCGGGCTGGCGCGACGAGGCGGTGGTGCCGGCCGCGCAGGTGCAAAAGCTGCCTGCGCTCGACGTGCCTCCGCAAGCGTTTCTGGGTCAGCTCGGCATGCCCGGGATGACCGGGTATTTCGGCCTGCTTCAGGTTGCCGAGGCGAAGGCGGGCGACACGGTGTTCGTGTCGGCGGCGGCGGGTGCGGTTGGATCGACCGTGGTGCAGGTCGCCAAGGCCAAGGGCATGACGGTGATCGGCTCGGCTGGCGGCGCGGAGAAATGCGCTTGGGTGAAGTCGCTCGGTGCGGATGCGGTGATCGACTATAAAAGCGACGTGCCGGTGGTGAAGGCGCTCGGCGAGGCTGCTCCGAAAGGTATCGACGTGTATTTCGACAACGTCGGCGGCGAGCATCTCGACGCGGCGTTGGCGCATGCGCGGATGCACGCGCGGTTCGCGGTGTGCGGGATGATCGACGTCTACAACAGCGGCGCGGCGACGCAGTTGAAGTACCTCGCGCGGCTGATCGGCAACCGGGTGCAGATCCGCGGGTTCATCGTCAGCGACTACATGAATCGCGCCGAGGAGTTCTACAAGGACATGGGCGGGATGCTGGCGGCGGGGACGCTGAAGCGGCAGGAGACCGTGCACAAGGGGCTCGAGACGATGCCGGATGCATTCCTGGGGCTGTTCTCGGGTGGGAATACGGGGAAGATGCTCGTCAAGGTTTGAGCTAAACTCTGACGCGTTTCAGTCAGTACCCCCCGGCGAAGGCCGGGGTCCAATTGGAAAGGTCGCAGTAACGGAACGTATCGCCCGTCATTCGCGCCCCCCAATTGGGCCCCGGCCCTCGCCGGGGTGGGGAGCAATGTCTGACCGCTTGTCTGAAACGAAAATCAGGTCGATCCGCGGGCCTACAGCCACTTCGCCTGCTTGAACTTCACGTACAGCGCGGCGCAGACGACGCCGATCACCGCCAGCACGACGAAATACCCGTATTCCGTCTTCAGCTCGGGCATGTTCTCGAAGTTCATGCCGTAGATCCCCGCGATCGCGGTCGGAACCGCGAGGATGGCAGCCCAAGCGGCCAGTTGGCGGGTGATCGCGCCGGTGCGTTGTTGTTCGAGCAGGTTGCTGAATTCGAACACTGAGGTCAGCACTTCGCGCAGGCCCTCGACCATCGTCTGCACGCGGCGGACGTGGTCGAGCACGTCGCTGAAATACGGTTTCGCCTCGGTATCGATGCAGGGGGAGGTCGAGGCGGACGATCTTGCCCGCGACCTCGCCCATCGGTCCGAGGATTCTCTGGAAGCGGATCATCTCGCGCCGGAGCCCGAAGATGCGGACGATCTCGTCGCGGCCTAGGAACGCGTCGATCGTGCGTTGCTCCATCGCCAGCACCTCGTCCTCGATGCTCTCGACGATCGGGAGATAGCCGTCGACGACGTAGTCGAGGATCGCGTGAAGGACGTAGTCGACGCCATTGATCAGCAAGGTCGGCGCGGCTTCGAGCTGTTCGCGTAATGCCTTGTGCGAGCGTGCCGAGCCGTGGCGGACGCTGATGATGTGGCTGTGGCCGACGAAGATCGCGGTTTCGCCGTAGGCGATCTTGTCCTGCTCCAGCTGTGCGGTGCGGGCGACGACGAACAGCTGGTCGCCATAGACGTCGACCTTGGGTAGCTGATCCGCCTTGATCGCGTCCTCCACGGCCAGCGGGTGGAGGTTATACTGGTCCTTCAGCGTCCGCATCTCGGCGTCGGTCGGGTCGCAGATGCCGATCCAGACGAACTCCGAGCGATCCGCCGGGCAGTCGACCTTTTCGTCGATCGAGACCGCGCGGACGCGCTTGCCATGGCGATAGAGATACGCGGCGACGACCGTCATGGAGCCTCAAGGATTACGCTGACTGGGCTCGCGCCGGTATCAGAACGCCGGCAGCACCGCACCCCGATAATGCTGCTCGATGAAGGTCTTGGTCGCCGGGCTGCGCAACGCGGCGATCAGTTTCACGACCCGCGGGTCCTTCTCGCCGCCCGGCAGACCGACGACGAAATTGACGTAGGGGCTGTTCTTGTCCTCGATCGCAAGCGCATCGCGGACCGGGTTGAGCTTCGCGTCGAGCGCATAGTTGGTGTTGATCAGCGCGAGATCGACCTCGCCGAGCGTGCGGGGCAGGGTGGCGCCCTCCAGTTCCTTGAACTGGAGGTTCTTCGGGTTGGTGGCGATGTCGTTGAGGCTCGACAACGGATTGGTCGGGTTCTTCAGCGTGATCAGCCCGGCCTTTTGCAGCAGCAGAAGCGCGCGGCCGCCGTTGCTCGGCTCGTTGGGGATCGCGACGGTCGCGCCGTTGGGGATCTGCGCGATCGACTTCCACTTGCGTGAATAGGCACCGAGCGGTTCGACGTGGACGCCGGCGTAGGTCACCAGATGCGTGCCGCGCGAGGCGTTGAACTCGTCGAGATAGGGCTTGGTCTCGAAATAGCTGACGTCGATCTGCTTCTGCTCGACCTGGAGGTTGGGCTGGACGTAATCGTTGAAGACGCGGATCTGGAGGTCGACGCCTTCCTTCGCCAGCGTCGGCTTGATCGATTCCAGGATTTCGGCATGCGGGACCGCGGTCGCGGCGACGGTCAGCGTCTTGCCGTCATTGGTCTTGGTGCCACCGCACGCGGCGAGCGCGAGCAGCGAGAACGAGGCGAGCAGGGTGCGGCGGTTCATGGCAGTTCCTAGCGGCGGGTGAAGTGGCGGGCGAGCGCGTCGCCGGCATATTGGATGATCTGGACGAGCACGACCAGCAGCACGACGGTGACGACCATGACGTCGGTCTGGAAGCGCTGATAGCCGAACCGGATCGCGAGATCGCCGAGTCCGCCCGCGCCGACCACGCCCGCCATCGCGGTGAACGAGACGAGCGCGACCGCAGTGACGGTGGCGCCGGCGATCAGGCCGGGGAGTGCCTCGGGGATCAGCGCGCCGGTGACGATCTGGCGCGTGGTGGCACCCATCGCCTGCACCGCCTCGATCGTGGTGCGATCGACTTCCTTGAGCGAGCCTTCGACGAGGCGCGCATAAAAGGGCGCGGCGCCGACGACGAGCGGCGGGATCGCGCCGGCGACGCCTAGCGAGGTGCCGACGAGCATCACGGTCAGCGGGATCATCACGATCAGCAGGATGATGAACGGCACCGAGCGGAGGATGTTGACGATGATCCCGAGCGCGGCGTTGGCGACGCGGTTCTGCGACAGCCGGCCCCGGTCGGTGAGGTAGAGCAGGACGCCGAGCGGGAGGCCGAACGCGATCGTCAGGATCAGCGATCCGCCGAGCATGATCAGCGTGTCGAGGCACGCATGGCCGATGTCGGACCAGTCGATGTTGGCAAAGAAGCTCATGCCGCCAGCACCGCCAGCATGCGCTGCGTCGCCGGGTGGGCGGCGTTGGCGAAGATGTCGGTGACGTCTCCGGTCTCGACGATGCGGCCGCGCTCGAGGACGGCGACGCGGTCGCAGACGTAGCGGACGACGTCCATCTCGTGGGTGATGAGGACGATCGTCAGGCCGAGGTCTCGGTTGAGCTCGCGGAGGAGGGTGAGGACCGAGCGGGTGGTTTCGGGATCGAGTGCGCTAGTCGCTTCGTCGCAGAGCAGGATGTCGGGGTCGGTGGCGAGCGCGCGGGCTATGCCGACGCGCTGTTTCTGGCCGCCGGAGAGTTGGGCGGGGTATTTGGCAGCGTGATCGGCCAGGCCTACGCGGTCGAGCAGCGCGGCGACTTTCGTCTCGCGCTCGGCCTTGGATACGCCCGCCAGCACCAGCGGGAACGCGACGTTTGCGGCGACCGTGCGCGACGACAGCAGGCCGAAGTTCTGGAAGATCATGCCGATCCGGCGGCGCAGCGCGCGCAGGTCCGCCGCCGACAAAGCGGCTACGTCGACGCCATCGACTTCGACCCGGCCCGACGTCGGGCGTTCGAGCGCGTTGATCAGGCGGATCAGCGTCGACTTGCCTGCACCGGACTGGCCGATGACGCCAAATACGCCGCGTGCAGGAATTTCGAGCGATACGCCATCGAGGGCCGCAGCCTCGCTTGCCGGGTAGGTTTTGATGACGTCGGTGAGGCGGATCATGCGGTGCCCATCACCTGCGCGGCGAACCGCTCCATCTCTTCGGCCTGCGGGCTCATCTGGAGCAGCAGCAGGTCGAGACCGACGGCCTCGTATTCCGCGACACGCTCCTTCAATTGCTCGGGCGTGCCGACCAGATTGGGGCGCAGGCCGCGGTTGGAGACGGAATATTCCTGGATCTTCATCTCGCGTTCGAGCTGCGTGCCCGACAACCACTGGTCGAAATTCGCATAGCCGGCGGGGGAGTTCGGTGACGCTGGTGATGCGGTCGAGCTCGCGCTTGGCCTCCGCCTCGCTGTCGCGGACGATCGCGTAGGCGGCCATGCCGTATTGCATCGGCGCGCCGCCAGCTGCTTCGCGCCGCGCCGCCATGTCGGCGATCTTCGGGGCGATCGCGTCGGCGGGGTCGCCGTGCATGACGTACGCGTCGCACTGCGCGGCGATCATCGCCTTGGCCTTCTCGCTTTCGCCGCCGGCGTAGACGGTCGGGCGCTTGGCGGGCTTGGGCGAGCAGATCGCCTGTTCGGTGGTGTAGAACTGGCCCGCGAAGTCGAACCGCTCCTCAGTCCAGAGCCCGTCGACGACGGTCAGCCACTCGGCGGTGCGCGCGTAGCGATCGTCGTGCTGGTCGAACTGGAGGCCGTATTGCTTGGCCTCGTCCGCCCACCAGGACGACACGACGTTCAGCGCGAGGCGTCCGCCCGAGATCCGATCGATGTTCGCCGCGGCCTTGGCGAACAGCGCGGGGTGGTGGAAGTTCGGGCGGACCGCGACCATCAGCTCGATGCTGTCGGTCGTCGCCGCCAGCGCGGCCGCGGTCGACCATGCGTCGAGCGCGGGCTGTTCGATGCCCTTGATATCGTTGAGGTTCAGCTCGGCGATCAGCGTCAGGTCATAGCCCCAGCGCTCGGCGTTCCGCGTCAGCGCCTTGGTGTACGCCCAGCTCGCCTCCATCCCCTCGTCGGGGACATTCCGAAGCCAGCCGCCGAAGACGGGAGTCCAGTAGCCATAGCGCATCAGCGGGCCTTCTCGATCTGTTCGACGAGGTAATCGACGAGGCGGTCGTGGGGATCCCAGCCGAGCACATCCAATGGCTTGGCGACAAAGTTCGACAGTGCGTTGATGTCGTAGAAACGCGCGACGCCGTCGCGGTCGTCGATCATGACTTCCACGCCGCCGACGTCGAGATCGACCGCGCGGGCGATCGCCTCGGCGGCGTCCTTCAAGGTCTGCGAGGGCTCGACCGCGGCCATCTTGATGCCGGAGCCGGGTACGACGCACGCATCCGCGGGGCAGAGATCGAATGCGCCGCCGCCGGCGACTTCGATCGCGTAGAGGAATTTGCGGTCGAGCGTCTCGATCCGGGTGATCGCACCGTCGCGGACGGGGACGTATTCCTGGACCAGCAGCACGCCGTCGACGCTGCTTGGGAGGCCGGCGTCGGCTACGGCGGTGCGCAGTTCTTCGAGGCTGTCGAAGCGGATTATGCCGGCGCCCGATCCGCCGATGTTCGCTTTGACGACCAGCGGGAAGCGGAGCGTCTGCGCGGCGGGGACGACGTCGGCGGCACGGTGGACGACGCGCGTCTCGGGGATTGCGAGGCCGAGCGAGGCGATCAGCGATAACTGCCGTGCCTTGGAGGCGTCGATCGCGAGGACGTCGGTGCCGTTGATCAAGCGTGCGCCGGTGCGGCGCCAGTGATCGAGCATCGCCATCGTGTCGAAGATCGGATGCTCGTCGTTGCGCAGGAAGCTCGACATCGCGATGCGGTTGAAGACGACGGGGGCGGGGGGCGCTCTGGTCGGCGGGGTTCCAGAACCCGTCGGGCGTCGCGCGGGTGAACGCGACGCCGCGGCGATCGAGGGCGGCGAACAGCGGTTCGAACCAGAGCGGGTGCTCGTAGAGAATGGCGAGATCGGTCATCGCTCACCGGATACGCATTGCGTGCGGGCGTGCAAACCCAAGCAAAACTTTGCCGCGCGCAATATCGTGTCGCGGGGCCGCTGACAGCGAGGGGAGGACGCGGTAGCGTGGCGGATGATCTCCAGATTCGTCACGCTCGCTCTTGCCGTTCTCGGCGCGGTTTCCGTCTCGGCGCAGGAAGCTCCGCCGGCTTCGCCGCCTGTTGCTCCGGCGACCGTCTCGATCGTGATGACGACGAGCGAGGGGCCGATCACGCTGGCGCTGGAGAAGGAGCGTGCGCCGCTGACGACCGCGAACTTCCTGCGCTATGTGGATCAGAAGCGGCTCGATGGGGTGACGTTCTATCGCGCGATGAAGCTCGGCGCGGACGCCGGGTTGATCCAGGGCGGGCCGCAGGGCGAGGTGAAGCGGCTGTTGCCACCGGTGAAGCATGAGCCGACTAGCCAGACCGGGCTGTCGCATGTCGACGCGACGATCTCGATGGCAAGGTTTGCGCCGGGGGAGCGCGACGGCGGACTTCTTTATTACGGTCGGGCCGGTGTTGTCGCTCGATGCTAATCCGGCTGGGAGTGGGGACACGGCTGGGTTTGCGGCGTTCGGGCATGTGGTGGAGGGGATGGACGTGGTGAAGCGCATCCTTGCTGCGCCGACTTCGCCGACTGCTGGGGTTGGGGTGATGAAGGGGCAGATGATCGCTGTGCCGGTTAAGATTTTGACGGTTCGGCGGGTCAAGTAACGGGCGTCGGTTCGAGAACGATTACGCTTCACAGCTACCACCCCGGCGGAGGCCGGGGCCCAGTTGGGGGACGTCGCCAACTGAGCGCTGCGCGTCGTTACTGCGACCTTTCCAACTGGGCCCCGGCCTTCGCCGGGGTGGTGGCTCGTGAGGCGGGCTATCGTGACCCGAAGTTGTTTCCCCGCGAAGGCGGGGACCCAGACTGGGCTCCCGCCTTCGCGGGAGAACAAGGAGGTGGGGGCTGACCTTCGCCCTCAGGCTGGCGCCATCACCCGGATGATACCGGCCGCGACCTTGGCCGTCACCGGGGTCTTCGCCAGCACTTCGCCGTCGATCGAGATCGGCAGCGGCGGGATCGTGTTGATCTTCAGGCTTTTTCCCCGGAAATCGCGCACCTTCTCGTGCCGCGACTCCAGCCGGAACACGCTGGCATACCAGTTCTGCACCAGTCGCCGCTTCACATGCCCCATCACCGCCTGCACCACGATCTCGCCAGAATCGACTGCCGCCGCATCCACCAGTTCGGTGCCGCCATGATAAGGCCCGTTCGAGATGCGCACCTCGACGACGCGGATCTTCACCGCGGTCGGACCCTCGCCGACGATCAGCGTAAACGGGCGGAAGCGCATGTATTGATACGTTGCCCACGCCAGATAGCCGACCTTGCCGAAGACCTTCTTCAACCCGTGCGGAACCGTCTCGGCGATCTTCGGGCTGATGCCCATCGCGGCGCAGTTCGCGAAATAATCGCCGTCGATCATGCCAAGATCAATCCGGCGTGGCTTGCCGGTCCGGATCACCTCCACCGCGCCCTCGATATTCAGCGGAATGCCAAGCGTGCGCGCAAAACTGTTGGCCGTGCCGAGCGGCAGTACGCCGAGGATGACGTCGTGGCCGACCATCAGGTCGACCAACCCACTGACCGTGCCGTCGCCACCACCCAAGATCAGCAGGTCCGGCTTCTTCGCCAACGCCCGCAGCACCGTTGCCTCCAGGTCCTTCGGGTCTTCGACCGCATGCGCGTCGACCTCATAGGGCAGCCCCGACATCGCCGCACAGGCGCGCTTGAACAGCTTCTGTCCCTTGCGCGACTTGGCGTTGACGACGAGCGCCGCGGACGTGATCGTATCGTTCGACATAAGGCCCCCAACGCACGGCATGCGGTTTCGCACCCGTAACGCTCTTGCGTAACGCTTGATCCGTCGCCGTGCATCCCGCAAAGCCCCGCCATGACCGCAAGCTATCCCGCGCTTCGCCTCCGTCGCACCCGCGCCTCCGCCTGGAGCCGCCGCCTCCATGCCGAGACCGTGCTGACGCCCGCCGACCTGATCTGGCCGTTGTTCGTCACCGAGGGAGCCGGCGTCGAGCAACCGATCGCCAGCCTGCCGGGCGTGTCGCGCTGGTCGGTCGACGGGATCGTCGCACGTGGTCGCGAGGCGCGCGATCTCGGCATCCCGTGCATCGCGCTGTTCCCCTATACGCAGGTTGAGCGCCGCACCGAGGATGGGCGCGAGGCGCTGAACCCCGACAATCTGATGTGCCAGGCGATCCGCGCGCTGAAGGACGCGGTGCCCGAGGTCGGCGTGCTGACCGACGTCGCGCTCGATCCGTACACCAGCCACGGCCATGACGGGCTGGTCGACGCGGCCGGCTATGTCGTCAACGACACCACCGCAGAGATGCTCGTCGCGCAGGCGCTCAACCAGGCGAATGCGGGCGCCGACATCATCGCGCCGTCGGACATGATGGATGGCCGGATCGGCATGATCCGCAGCGCGCTCGAGGCGGAGTCGCACCACAACGTCCAGATCATGTCCTACGCCGCCAAGTACGCCAGCGCGTTCTATGGCCCGTTCCGCGATGCGGTCGGCTCGCGCGGGCTGCTCAAGGGCGACAAGAAGACGTACCAGATGGACAATGCCAACGGCGAAGAGGCCTTGCGCGAGGTCGCGATGGACCTGGCGGAGGGTGCCGACACGGTGATGGTCAAGCCCGGCCTGCCGTATCTCGACATCATCGTCCGCGTCCGCCAGGCGTTCGAGGTGCCGGTGTTCGCGTACCAGGTGTCGGGCGAATACGCGATGATCGAGCACGCGGTCGCAGCCGGCGCGGCGGAGCGCGACGTGATGGTGCTGGAGACGCTGATGTCGTTCAAGCGCGCCGGCTGTTCGGGTGTGCTGACCTATCACGCGGCGCATGCGGCGAAATTGCTCGGCGGATGATCGAGACCGAACGGCTGATCTTGCGCGGCTGGCGTGATGACGATGCCGCCTTGCATCATGCGATGTGCGCCGATCCGGCGGTGATGGCGTATCTCGGGCCGGCGCCGACGCTGGCCGACTCCGCCGCGGTGGTGGCACGCCAGCAGGCGATGTTCGCCGACTATGGCGCGTGCTTCTGGGCGCTCGAACGGCGGGATACCGGCGCGTTTATCGGCTGGTGCGGGATCAAGCCCGGCCCGGTCGGTACGCCGATCGAGGGGAAACCCGAGATCGGCTGGAGTCTCGTCCAGAGCGAATGGGGGCAGGGCTATGCGCGGGAGGCCGCGGAAGCTTCCCTCGCTTGGAGTTGGCGTGAGATGGACTTGCCGACCGTCTGGGCGATCACCGTCCCTGCAAATACGGCCAGCCGCACACTCATGGAGCGGCTCGGGATGACCCGCGTGGTCGACGGCGATTTTGACCACCCGAAGCTCGCCGAAGACGACCCGCTTCGCCGCCATGTTCTCTACCGGATCGACCGCCCCGCTTATGTCTGAGACCGTATCGATCGAAGACCAGCCGCTGATGGCGCGCTCGTGCCGGACGATGTTCGTGGCGACGATCCTGACGGGGTCGTTTCTGCTGTTCCTCGTCCAGCCGATGGTGGCGCGGATGGCGTTGCCGCGGCTGGGGGCGCGCCGGCGGTGTGGAACTCGGCGATGCTGGTGTACCAGGCGTTGCTGCTCGCGGGCTATGCGTACGCGCATTGGCTCGGCCGGGTGCGGCCGCGGGCGCAGGCGGCGATCCACCTTGGGGTGCTGATCGTCGCGGCGTTGTGGTTGCCGATCGGGTTGATCGCGATGGACCTGCCGGCGGACGCGTTGCCGGCCTTGTGGGTGCCGTGGCTGCTCGGGCTGTCGATCGGACCGTTGTTCTTTGCGGTCTCTGCGCAGGCGCCGTTGATCCAGCGATGGTTCAGTGCGGCGAGTGGCGGCGGCGATCCGTATGCGCTGTATGCCGCGTCGAATCTCGGGAGTTTCGCGGGGCTGATCGCGTACCCGTTGCTGGTCGAGCCGCTGATGGCGGTGCACGGCCAGAGCTTGTTGTGGAGCGGTGGGTATCTGCTGCTGATCGTGCTGGTGCTCGCCTGCGCCACGCGCCTGCCCAAGACCGCGGCAGTCGATCATGTCGCCGCAACCAGCGCGCCGCCGGGCGCGCGCCGGATCGCGCATTGGATCGCGCTGGCGCTCGTGCCGTCGGGGATGATGCTGGCGACCTCGACCTATATCACTACCGATATCGTCGCGATGCCGCTGCTGTGGGTGATCCCGCTCGGGCTGTACCTGCTGAGCTTCAGCGTGGCGTTCGCGAACGATCGCTGGCTCGCCGACCTGCTCACGCGGATCGCGCCGATCACGATTCTGCTGTTCGGCGGGATCATCATGGGCGGGGTCAACGAACGCCCGTTCTTCAGCGCGGGGATCGCGCTGGTGCTGCTGTTCATGATCTCGGTTGCGCTGCACACCACGCTGTACCGCAAGCGGCCGGCGCCCGACCGGCTGACCGGCTTCTATCTTGCGATGTCGGCGGGTGGTGCGCTCGGTGGCGTGTTCGCGGCGCTGGTGGCCCCGGTGGTGTTCGACTGGACGTATGAGTATCCGCTCCTGATCCTGGCGGCGGGGGCGCTGGTGCCGCAAATCTATCTGTTCGGGCGGTTCCGCGCGCTATGGATGGGCAAGGGGCCAGCGAAACACGTCGCGCTGCTCGCGATCATCGTCGCGTTAATCATCCTTACCGCATTGCGGATCGGCAATCCCGATGGCGTGTTCGGCGAGGGGCGGCAGGGCCTCGTGTTCCTGGTGATAGCCGCGATCGGATTCGTCGCGATCGGCGCGCGGCGGCCGTACATGGCCGTACTGGCGGGTGCGCTGGTGCTGTTCGGCGGGTATCGGTCGCTCGAGTTCTCGCTCGATCCGGGCGCGCGGGTTCGGAGTTATTTCGGCGTCTACACCGTGCGAGACGAGCCGGGGCCGAACGGCGGCACGCGCGAACTCGATCATGGGACGACGGTGCACGGCATCCAGTTGCGCGGTTCGCCTGAGCGCGAGCGGACGCCGACGACCTATTACGCGGCAGGATCGGGCGTCGGGCAGGCGATGCAAGCCGCGTCCGCACTATACGGCCCGCAGGCGCGGATCGGTGTGGTTGGGCTCGGGACGGGGACGCTCTCCTGCTATGCGCGGCCGGGGCAGCGCTGGCGGTTCTACGAGATCGATCCGGCGGTGGTGCGGATCGCGCGCGATACCGGGCAGTTCACCTATTTGTCTCGGTGCTTGCCCAAGTCGGAGATCCGGATGGGCGATGCGCGGATCGCGTTGGCGCATGATGCGGCGGACAGCCTCGACCTGCTCGCGCTCGATGCGTTCTCTTCGGATTCGGTGCCGATGCACCTGATGACGCGCGAGGCGTTCGCGACCTATGGTCGGGTGCTGTCGCGGAACGGGCTGCTGCTGGTGCATATCTCCAACCGGTTCATCGATCTAGAGCCGGTGATCGCGGCGGCGGCGCGCGAGGGCGGATGGACTGCGGTCGAGTTGAAATACCGGCCGTCGAGCTTGCTGGTCGATCGGGCGTCGGCGTCGGACTGGGTGGCATTGTCGCGTGACCCGCGCGCAATCGCCGCGTTGCGGTCGGGTGATCCGGAGTGGGCGCCACTGGTGCCGCGCAGGGGGCTTCACCGCGTGGACCGACGATTATTCGACGATCCTGCCGTTGTTGAAGGGGTTCTAGCCTCTCGATCCTCCCCCGCCAGGGGGAGGTGGCGCCGAAGGCGACGGAGGGGGAGGACACGCGACCGCCGTTTCGCCTTCCTCCCCCCTCCGTCTGGCAAGCGCCAGCCACCTCCCCCTGGCGGGGGGAGGATCAGCAACGGATCAAGCGGCCGGGAGGCTTGCCTGGATGCGGGTGATCGTGGCGCCTTGCCGATCGTTTTCCGCCTGTGCCTTGTCGCGGATCGTGGCCAGCGCCGGATAGTCCGCTTGCAGCTTGGCGGCGCGGTCGGTGGCGCGTTGTTCTATGTCGGTCACCAGTGCGGAGGATTGCGCACGCCAGTCGTCGAGTCCGGCAAGTGCGGTCTGCGCGGCTAGCCATGCGTCGCTGCCGACGGCGCCGCCGCGTGCGGTCCGTGCGAGCGCCTCGGTCTTGGCTGCGTCGCGCGTGAAGCCGGTGGCGATCGCATCGAGCTTGCCCGAGATCGTCCGGATATCGGCATCGAGCGCCGGATCGGGCGCGGCCACTGCGGTCTTCACCTCGGGCTCGGCGAATCCAAGCTTCTCGACCGGGCGCAGGCCCAGCGACGGAAAGGCGGTGGTATCCTTGCTGCACGCGGACGCCGCGAGCAGGGCGAAGAGCGACAGCGAGCGGAGCGAAGCGGCGAGTTTCATGCCCGCCGCTCTATGCGTCCGCGCCGCCCGACACAACTTTATCGCGGCAAACCCTTGCGCCCCCGAAAATGCCTGCTATCAGCGCCCCTCCAGTGCACCCATAGCTCAGCTGGATAGAGCATCAGACTACGAATCTGAGGGTCGGGCGTTCGAATCGCTCTGGGTGCACCAGGATTTTCCGCTTCACGGCGGGCTTGTCGAACCGGTCACGGGACGGCGATGCACCCATAGCTCAGCTGGATAGAGCATCAGACTACGAATCTGAGGGTCGGGCGTTCGAATCGCTCTGGGTGCACCATTTTCCATCATCGGGTGTTCAGCCACGCGGCAATGCGATCGAGTAGCCTGTCGGTGGCGTTTAGCCTTCCGCCCATTTGCAGGACGGCGTGGATCATGCCGTCGAACCGGTCTTGATCGACGGTGACGCCCGCATCGCGCAGGCGCTGGCCATAGGCTTCACCCTCGTCGCGTAGCGGGTCGTTCTCGCAGGTTATCAGCAGCGTCGGGGGCAGGGCGGCGAGGTCGTTTGCCAGGATGGGCGACGCGCGCGGACCGGTTCGGCCTGCGTCCGAGGCTAGGTACAGGTCGATCTGCCGCTCCAAGGACTTTGCATCGATGATGTTGCCGTCTTCGCTTTGCCGTGACGGGTAGGCCGCATCGCGGCGCAGGTCGGTGTTTGGGTAGAGCAGGATCTGGCCTTTTAGCGCTGGTCCGCCTTCGGACGCTGCGCGGGAGGCGAGGGCGGTCGCGAGCGTACCGCCTATGCTGTCTCCGGAGACGACGATCCGAGACAGGTCGATATCTAGAGCGTCGGCTTGTGCGACGAGGCCTTGCAACGCCGTCCAGCTATCGTCGAGTTGCGCGGGGAAGCGGTGTTCGGGCGCCAGGCGATAGGCGGGTGCGGCGACCAGCCAGCCGGTCCGGTTCGCCAGCGCGCGCAACGCCGGGTCGTGGCCATCGATCGACCCGGCGATCGCGCCGCCGCCGTGGATGTGCAGCAGTAGCGGCAACGGGCCTGGTTTCGGGCGATAGAGCCGCACGGTTATTGGGCCTGCCTCCGATGGCAGCAGGAGGTGGGTGATCGCGTGGACCGGTTCCGGTTCGCCGGAGAAGGTCTTCAGCAGCGCCGTCTGGTAGCGGAAGTCAGCCAGCCACCGCGCGTCGTCGGCGTGCGGATCGGCGTCCGGGGCGAGTGTCTTTATCGTGTCGAGTATCGTTCGAGCCTGTGGATCCACCGGCGCATCTCCTTCGCGGATCGGACGTTCGGTGGCTGTAACGGGTTCCCTGCGCGGGCGGCTGCGACTTTGGACAAGGCCGGGCGTTCAGCGCACTAAGGATTTGAAGGAGATGGCTATGAAGCGGACGGGCAAGCGATTGATCGGCGGGGCGCTGCTGGCGGCGGTATCGGGGATCGGGCTGTCGCTCTATTCGAGCCGCGTCGCGCGGCTTGCCGAGGACCTGGTGCCGGCGGAAGGGCGCTTTCTCGACGTCGCGGGCGCTCGGCTGCACTATATCGATGTCGGCAGCGGGCCGGCGATCGTCATGGTTCACGGGCTCGCCGGGCAGTTGCGCAATTTCAGCTATGCGCTCGTCGACCTGCTGAAGGACGACTACCGCGTGATCGTCGTCGATCGGCCGGGGTCGGGCTATTCGACCGCGACGGGGGGCGATGCCGGGGATCATCGGGCAGGGTGCAATCATCGCCGACTTCATCCAGAAGCTGGGGCTCGATCGGCCGTTACTGGTGGGGCATTCGCTGGGCGGTGCGCTGAGCCTAGCGGTCGGGCTCGACCATCCGCATCTGGTCCGCGCGCTGGCGTTGATCGCGCCGCTGACGCAGCCGTTGGAGCAGGTGCCCGAGAGCTTCCGTGGGCTCGCGCGGATCCCGTCGGGTGCGCGTCTGGCGTTCGCGCAGGTGCTGGGGACGCCGCTCAGCCGGTTGACCGCGAAGAAGACGCTGGAAGGCGTGTTCGCGCCCGAGGCTGTGCCGGAGGATTTTATAACGCGGGGCGGTGGTGCGCTGTCGGCACGGCCGATCGCGATCGCGGCGGCGGCGGCGGATCTTGCCGGGGCGAACGACGATGTGACGGCGATGGTCGGGCGGTATGCGGAGATCGGTTTGCCGGTGCGGATATTGTTCGGGCGGCAGGATGCGATTCTGGATCCGGCTTGGAATGGTCACCGGACTGCGGCGGTGATTCCGGGGGGCTAAGATCGATACGATCGAGGGCGGGCATATGATCCCGATTACTGCGCCTGAGGCTTGTGCGCGGTTTGTAAGGGCCGCGTTTGCGGCTGGGTGAGTTTGCGCCTGGGGTCATCGTACGCAAGTAAACTATCCACCCTGGCGGAGGCCGGGGTCCAGTTGGAAAGGTCGATGTAACTGAGGACTGCGCTCGGTTAGCGACGTCCCCAACTGGGCCCCGGCCTTCGCCGGGGTGGTGTTGGCATAGTCTGCACCGACACACAGCCAATTGAGCGCCATCTCCCGCTCCTTGTTCTCCCGCGAAGGCGGGAGTCCAGTCTGGGCTCCCGCCTTCGCGGGAGAACAAGCTTTAGGTCGGGGTCAGCCCGCGACGGGGAGCTTCACCTTGCCCTTGTCGTCTCGTTCCGACGGGCCGTAGGACAACACGACCTCGAGCAGCAGCGGGCCGCCATAGATGTGCGGGAACAACTGCCCCCCCGCGCGACTCTTCCCACTTCACGTCGTCGCCGAGCGCTTCGAGATCGATAGCCGCGACGTGGAGGTCCGACTGACCGGCGAAATGCTTGTCGACCGTTTCCGTCAGCTGGTCCGCGGTAGAGAGGTGGATATAGCCATCGGCCACATCTACCGGCGCGCCCGCAAAGCTCCCGCTCTCCAGGGTCGCCAATTGCTCCCCCGTCAGCACCTTATAGGCGATCGGATCGCGGCTCATTCGCCGTCCTCCGGACCTGCTGCGTCGTCCTCGCCGATCGTCGCGCCCGTATCCGGAGCGACCTCTGGCACGGCGTCCGCCAGGTTGATCTCGGCGTCTTCCTCGGTTTCCCTCGATCCGTGCGGCCGAGACGACGTGCTCGCCCTTCGCCACGTCGAACAGCTTCACGCCCGCCGAGTTGCGGCTGATGACGCGGAGCGATGCGAGCGTCGTGCGGATCAGTTTTGCCTGGTTGGTCACCAGCATAAGCTGATGGCCCTTCGCGGCGGCAAAGCTCGCCACCACCGGGCCGTTACGCGCGATGTTGTCGATGTTGGTGATGCCCTGGCCACCGCGACCGGTCTGGCGATAGTCGTATGCGCTCGACAGCTTGCCGTAGCCGTTCTCGCAGATCGTGAGGACGAACTGTTCGCGGTCCTTGAGATCGTTGTAGCGATCGAGTCCCAGATCGTGGTCGCCCTCCCGCTCGCCCTTCCAGGGGGGCGAATTTGAGGTAGGTTTCGCGATCGGCGGGGGGTGGCTTCGACCCGGTGGAGGACCGACAGCGAGATAACCTCGTCGTCGTTCTTCAGCGTGATGCCGCGGACGCCTGTCGACGTACGGCTCTGGAACTCGCGGACGTCGTCACCGGCGAAGCGGATCGCCTTGCCGAGCTTGGTGGCGAGCAGGATGTCGTCATGCTCGCTGAGTAGCGCGACGCCGATCAGCTTGTCCTCGGAACCCTCCTCGAAGCGCATCGCGATCTTGCCGTTCGACGGTACGTTGGTGAACGCATCCATCGAATTGCGACGTACCGTGCCGCGCTGCGTCGCGAACATCACGTGCAGGCGGCTCCACTCGCTCAGATCCTCCGGCAGCGGGAGAACGGTCGAGATCGTCTCGCCCGGCGCGAGCGGCAACAGGTTGATCATCGGCCGGCCGCGCGTGGCGGGGCCCCCTCGGGCAGGCGCCAGACCTTGTAGCGATAGACCTTGCCGAGGTTCGAGAAGAACAGCACCGGGGTGTGCGTCGAGGTGACGAACAGCTCGGTGACGACGTCCTCGTCCTTCGTCGACATGCCCGCGCGACCCTTGCCGCCGCGCGCCTGCGCGCGGAACGTGTCGAGGCTGGTGCGCTTGATATAGCCCCTGCATGGTCACGGTGACGACCATGTCCTCGCGCTCGATCAGGTCCTCGTCGTCGATGCCGTTGGCGGCAGCGGCGATTTCGGAGCGGCGCGGCGTGGCGAATTCGTCGCGGATCGCGATCAGCTCGCCGCGCATCACTTCGTACAGCTTGGCGCGGTCGCCAAGGATGTGGAGCAGCTCGCCGATCGTCGCGGCCAGCGCCTTCAGCTCGTCGCCGATCTCGTCGCGGCCGAGCAATGTGAGGCGGTGCAGGCGGAGATCGAGGATCGCGCGGACCTGCGGCTCGGACAGCTTGTAGATGCCGTCGGCCTGCTTGTCCTCGACTGCCTCGACCAGTGCGATGTACGGCGCGATCTCCTCGACCGGCCATTCGCGCGCGAGCAGCTTGCCGCGTGCTTCGGCGGGGCTCGACGACCCGCGGATGATCTTGACGACCTCGTCGAGGTTGGTGACCGCGATGACGAGACCGAGCAACAGATGCGCGCGCTCGCGGGCCTTGGCGAGTTCGAACTTCGAGCGGCGGGTGATGACCTGCTCGCGGAAGGTGATGAACGCGCCGATGATGTCGCGCAGGTTGAGCAGCTCGGGACGGCCGCCGCGGATCGCCAGCATGTTGGCGGGGAAACTCGACTGCGCCGGCGTGTGCCGCCAGAGCTGGTTGAGCACCACGTCGACGGTCGCGTCGCGCTTCAGGTCGATGACGATGCGCACGCCCATGCGGCTCGATTCGTCGCGGATGTCGCTGACGCCTTCGATCCGCTTGTCCTTGGCGGCTTCGGCGATCTTCTCGACCAGGCCGTTCTTGCCGGTCTGGAACGGGATCTCGGTGAGGACGATCGAGCGACGGTCGCCCTTGCCCTCCTCGACGATGTGCCGCGAGCGGACGATGATCGAGCCGCGGCCGGTCTCGTAGGCGGACTTGGCACCCGCGCGGCCGAGGATGATCGCGCCGGTCGGGAAGTCGGGACCGGGGACGATCTCGAACAGTTCCTCGGTCGTGATCGCGCCATTGTCCATATAGGCGAGGCACGCGGCGATGACTTCGCCGAGATTGTGCGGCGGGATGTTGGTCGCCATGCCGACCGCGATGCCGCCCGCGCCGTTGACCAGCAGGTTCGGGAAGCGCGCCGGCAGCACCGAAGGCTCGCGCTCGGAGCCGTCATAGTTCGGCGTGAAGTCGACCGTATCCTTGTCGAGATCGCCGAGCAGCGCGTTCGCTACCTTGCCGAGACGCGCCTCGGTGTAGCGCATCGCCGCGGGCGGATCGGGATCCATCGAGCCGAAGTTGCCCTGGCCGTCGATCAGCGGCACGCGCATCGACCAGTCCTGGGTCATGCGTGCCAAGGCGTCGTAGATCGAGCTGTCGCCGTGCGGATGGTATTTACCCATCACGTCGCCGACGATGCGTGCTGACTTGCGGTAAGGCTTGCCGGCGACGAAGCCGCTCTCGTGCGCGCCGTACAAGATGCGGCGGTGGACGGGCTTCAGGCCGTCGCGGACGTCGGGCAGCGCGCGCGCGACGATGACGCTCATCGCATAGTCGAGATAGCTCGACTTCATCTCGTCGACGATCGAGATCGTGGCGATGCCGGCGGGCTCGCCGCCCTGGGGTTCGGCGAGTATGGTCTCGTCGGTCAAATCTGAACGCTTTCGGCTTGTTGCGGTATGATGACACACCTTAGCCGAGGGGGGCACCTTACTACCCCCGCGCACGCGTACGCACGCGAGGGAGAAGGGTTTCATCGTTAATTCGGGCTTATTTGCAGGCGGTCTTGGTCTTGTTGCCGGCAAGCGAGCAATTGTAGGTGACGGACTTGCCGTTCGCGAGCTTGGTAGTGACCATGCGGCCCTTGGCGACAGTCGTGGTGCGCTTGGCGACCTTGGTGTTGCCGGCGGGCGTGGTGGCCTTGGTCGTCGTCGTATGGGTCGCGACGGTCTTCGGCTTGACGCTGGTCTGAGCCTGGGTCGCGGCGACGGCTGCGGTGCCGGACAGCAGCGTAGCGGCGGCGAGGATCGCGAGGGGGGAGGGACTTGATCATGCGGGTATCCTCTCGTTTCGGCCTTGGTGGACGATGTAGAGAGACTGCGCCGGAGGACCTGAACGGAGTGTGGCGGGCAGGTGAAATCCGCGTCATGAGCGGGACTTACTTCTTTCCCCTCCCTGGAAGGGAGGGGGCAGGGGGTGGGTCGGTTTCCGCGATGGCTAGCGGTCGTGGTCTGCAACCGGCCGACCCACACCCCAACCCCTCCCTTTCAGGGAGGGGAGCAGTCAGGGCGTGACCTCTACCCCGTCCCAGGCGAACAGCTTCCCGCTATCCGGCGCGCGCAAGCCGTCGATCACGTCGAGCAACTGCACCGCCGCGCGGTCAGGCTTGAACAGGTTGCCGGGCGTCACATTGCCCTGGAACGGCTTCGACAGCCCGGTGTCGACGGTCCCCGGATGCAGACCCACGACGATCCCACTCGAGTTCCGCCGCTTGTCCTCGATCGAGATCGTCTTCACCAACTGGTTCAGTGCCGCCTTCGACGCACGGTAGCCGTACCAGCCGCCGAGCTTGTTATCGCCGATGCTACCTACGCGAGCAGACAACACGGCGAACACGATCCGCCCCGCCTTCGGCATCGTCGGCAGGAAGTGCTTGGCCACCAGCGCCGGCCCGATCGCGTTGATCGCGAAGTTGCGCGCCATCCACACCGGATCGAGCTCGCGCATCGCCTTCTCGGGACCCTTGTCGCCGTCGTGCAGCAACCCGGTTGCGACGATCACCAAAGTTGGCGAGCCAACGCGCAAAGCCGCCGCCGCAATGCTCGCCTCGTCCTCCAGATCGAGATGCCGATCGCCACTCTCCGACCGCGCGAACCCATGGACCTTGTCGAACGCACCTTCCTCGATCAGCGCTTCCTCCAGCGCCTTGCCGATGCCACCCGACACACCGATGACGACCGCGCTGCTCACTTGCGGACGAACCGGAACTGCGCGTCGCTGCTGCCCGCCGCGTCATACGCATAGCCGTCGCTGTCGAAGCCCTTGATCCCCTCGATGTCGTCGACGCGGTGCTCGACCAGCCACCGGGCGACCATGCCGCGGGCCTTCTTCGCGTGGAAGCTGACGAACTTCTGCGCCTCGCCCTCGCGGAAATCGATCGCCACCACGCGGATCGACTTGGGCAGCTTGCCGTCCGCTGCCGCCCAATATTCCTGGCTCGCGAGGTTGAGGATCGTCCCCGACCCCTCCGCCTCGACATCGTCCGCCAGCAGCTTGGCGATCCTGTCCCCCCCACCAGTCGGTCAGCTTCGTCTTCCGCGGCGCCCACCGCGTGCCCATTTCCAACCGGTAGGGCCGCATCAGGTCGAGCGGCCGCAGCAAGCCGTAAAGCCCCGACAGCATTCGCACGTGATCTTGCGCGTAGTCGACTGCAGCCTCGTCGAGCGTCTTGGCCTCCAGCCCGGTATAGACGTCGCCGGCAAACGCGAACATCGCCGGCCGCTCGGGCAGCGTGTCGAAATCGCGATACCGGTCCGCGTTCAGCTTCGCCAGCGCCGGCGAGATATGCATCAGCTCGGACAGCTTCTTTTGCGTCAGGTGCGCGGCGGCATGCGCCAGCGTCTTAGCCTCGTCGGCGAAGCGCGGCGTGGTCGGGTCGAGCTTGGGTAGCGCGCTCTCGTAATCGAGCGTTTTGGCGGGCGATAGGACAGCGATCATGCGCGCGATCTAGCGACGGCCGGGGGCGCGTTCAATCGACGTTCACGCGCAATCTTACATCCGCGGGATCCAAGCCGCTCGCTTGAACGTATGCATGGCGGATCATATAGCGTCGTCGCGCGCCACTTACGTAAGCGGGCCGACGCAGAGGGAGAGTTTCCGCATGAAGACCATTTCCAAGCTTGCACTGATTGCGGCGTTTGCCACCGGCACGAGCGGCCTCGCGCTGTCGGCGCCTGCGTTCGCCAAGGACAAGAAGGCCGAAGAGGCGCCGGCCATGAAGCTGAGCCCCGAAGTCCAGAAGCCCGGCATCGCCGCGCAGACTGCGCTGACCGCCAAGGATTACGCCGGCGCGCAGACCGCGATCGACCAGATCGATGCCGCCGCCAAGACCGATTACGAGAAGTATATCGGCGCGGCGCTTCGCTATCAGCTCGAGAACGAGAAGCTGGTTGCCGCGCAGACGGCCAACCCGAACGCCCCGATGAACGAGACGACGCTGGCCAAGCCACTCGACGCGCTGATCGCCAACCCGGCGACGCCGGCCGCCGATCGCGGCAAATACGCATATCGCCGCGGTGCACTCGCGTTCAACGGCAAGCAGTATCCGATCGCGCTCCAGTATTTCGCGAAGGCCAAGGAACTCGGATATACCAACCCGGACCTTGGGTTGCAGATCGTCAAGGCGAAGATGGAAAGCGGCGACGTGACCGGCGCCACCGCCGATCTCGACGCCTCGATCACGCAGATGACCGCGGCGGGCCAGAAGGCTCCCGGAGGACTATTATCGCTATGCGATCGCCAAGTCCTACGCCGCCAAGCGCAACGCCGACACGATGGCGTGGCTGAAGAAGTGGATCGCGGCATATCCGTCGGCGAAGAACTGGCGTGACGTGCTGATCCTGTCGGGCATCCAGGCAAACGCGCTGATCCCGCTCGACGAGGCACAGAAGGTCGACGTGTTCCGCCTGATGCGTGCGACCAATTCGCTCGCCGATCAGACCGACTATCTCCAGTATGCCGACAGCGTAAACCGTCGCGGCCTGCCGAGCGAAGCACAGGCAGTGATCAAGGAAGGCCTCGCCGCGGGCAAGATCCCGGCGTCGAACACGATGGCCAAGGGGCCTGCTGGCGGACGCGAGCAAGAACATCGCCAACGACGGTCCGTTGTCGGGTCTCGAAAAGCGTGCTGCGGCCGCTCCGAACGGCAAGCTCGCCGCGGGTACGGCCGATGCCTATCTTGGCCAGAACAACTACGCCAAGTCGATCGAGCTGTATCGCCTGGCGCTGACCAAGGGCGGCGTCGATGCCGACGACGTCAACCTGCATATGGGCATCGCGCTCGCGCGGTCCGGCGACAAGGCTGGCGCCGCGACGGCGTTCTCCGCGGTCAAGGCGTCGCCCAAGGCGGATGTTGCTGGCCTGTGGACGACCTGGCTCGGCGCACCGGCTGCGTAAGCTGCGGCGTCTCGAACAAGGAAGCGGGGTGGCAGCAATGCCACCCCGTTTTCGTTTGTGGGTATGGCTAGCCAATCACGGCGTCCGAACTCCCCTCCCTGAAAGGGAGGGGGCGGGGGGGTGGGTTGGCCTGCTTGTGTCACGAAAGTCCGAACCAAGCGGAACCCGACCCACCCCCAACCCCTCCCTTCCAGGGAGGGGCGAAGGCTAGAAGTCGGAAGATCAGTCCACGACCACCGGGATGCCCGACAGTGCCTTCGCCGTCCGGATCGTCAGCGAAGTCTTCACGCTCGCCACGTTCGGCGCTGGCGTCAGATGCGTCGTCAGGATTTCCTGGAAGCTCTTCAGGTCGGCGGCGACAATCTTCAGGATGAAGTCGATCTCGCCGTTGAGCATGTGGCATTCGCGGATTTCGGGAATGTCGGCGATGTGATGCTCGAACGCGGCGAGGTCGTGCTCGGCCTGGCTGCGTAGCGACACCATCGCGAACACGGTGATCGGGAAACCCAGGCGGCTGGCATCGAGATCGGCGTGATAGCCACGAATGGCACCGGCTTCCTCGAGTGCGCGGACGCGGCGGAGGCAGGGCGGCGCAGTGAGCCCCACCTGGTCGGCGAGATCGACATTGGTCATTCGACCGTCGGCCTGCAACAGCGACAGGATCTGCCGATCGATCCGGTCAAAACTCATTTCACGCAACTCCTGATGGGCATCGCAAACCAAGCGATTCATTCCTCATAGCGATAAGATTGTTGCGGCGAAACGCAATTGTCCCACAATGCGACGAAGGGCATTGCCTACCGAAATGGGTTGTTCCTTCGCATCGCCGCGCGCGTTAAGGAATCGGTACGGAGAGCGTGCTAAGCCCGCTGAAGCCGGGGAACGATGTGCGGTTCGACGATAGCCTGAAGACGATCCTTGCCGCCGATATGGCCACCGATTTCGGTGCGCAATCGGCGTGGCGGCAGTTGGTCGACCTGATGGGACGTGGTCGTGCGGTCGTCGACGAGCCGGCGATCGCGCGGTTGCGGCTGTTGCGCCAGGCGGTGCCGGTCGAGGTCCGGGCTGCGAGTGCGCGGGCGCTGGCGTTTGCCAAGCCTAATGCGCGACTCGTCGGGTTCTTCGCGGAAGACGTGCTGGCGATCGCCGCGCCGGTGTTGCGGACGGCGACGCTGGAGCCGGACGATTGGCTCGCGCTTCTCCCGCGGCTGACACCGCCGAGCCGTTCCGTGTTGCGCCATCGTCGTGATCTGCCTGCCGAGGTCCAGCGTGGGTTGCAGAGCTTCGGTCCGACCGACTTCGTGTTGCCGCAGCCCGAAGCGCCAGTCGAGATCGAGGTAGCTGAGGCTGAACCGGTCGCGCCCGAGCCCACAGCGCCCGAACCGGTGCCGATCGAACAAGCGCCGGTCCGCGATGAACCGGTTGCGAAGCGTCCGGCACCGGCTCCCACCGACATTCCCGAGCTGTCCCTCTACGCCGCGCCGCTCAGCGAAACCCCGTTCATGGCGCTCGGCGCGGTCGCACGCGGGCTGCCGTTCGTCGCCGAGGCGTTTCGTCACGCCAAGCTAGCCGAGACCGAGCCGACTGTCGTCGAGCCGGCTGGACCAGCGCCGGCCGACCGGTTCGAGATTTCCGACCTCGTCGCGCGGATCGAAGCGTTCAATCGCGACCGCACCGTCGATGCTGCTACGCCAGCGCCCGTGGCGGCCGAGATCGAGGGCTTCCGCTTCGAGACCGATGCGCAAGGCGTCATCCGGATGGTCGACGGCGTCGCGCGCTCGGCACTGGTCGGCGTGTCGCTCGCCTATGCCGCGCAGCAGGGGGGAGGCGCATCTTGACGGAGTCGCGGCAGGTGCATTCCGCCGACGCTCGCGGTTCAGCGATGCGCGGCTCGAAGTAGGCGGCCTATCCGATGCGTTCGGATCGTGGCGGCTGTCGGGCGTTCCGGCGTTCGAACATGCCTCCGGCCGATTCATCGGTTTCCGCGGAACGGGGCGTCGCCCGCGTCGCGACGAGACGGCCGAGCCGGTTCGTGTCTCGTCGCCGGTGTCCGACTCGCTCCGTCAGCTCGTTCACGAACTGCGCACGCCGACTAACGCGATCGCCGGGTTCGCGGAGCTGATCGAGACGCAGTTGCTCGGCCCGGTCTCGCCGACCTACCGCGACCGTGCGACCACGATCCGTACGCAGGCGGGCGACCTGCTCGCGGCGATCGATGATCTCGATACTGCCGCGCGGATCGAAGGGTGTGCGCTCGACCTGCGCCCGACGACGGTGCCGGTTCGTGCGTTGCTCGACCGGGTCGCCCGCGATCTCCAGCCGCTCGCGACGCTGCGTGGCACGAGCCTGGGCGTAGCGATGCCGGCGGGCGACTGCGACATCCGCGGCGACGATCGTGCGGTCGAGCGGTTGATCGGCCGGTTGCTCGCCGCCCTGGTTTCGGCAGGGCGGAAGGGCGAGCAGCTCGGCGTGGTCGTGCGGCCGGTCGCCGATACCGTGACGATCGAGTTCGACCGACCCGCCGCGCTCGCGGCGCATGCCACCGATGTCCTGCTGAGTATCGATGCCGAACATGAGAGCGACGGCGATGGCGCGCCCTTGCTCGGGACCGGGTTCGCGTTGCGACTGGCACAGAACCTCGCGGTCGAACTGGGCGGCGTGCTGACGATCGGTGCCGACCGCCTGACCCTTCAGCTTCCGGCTGCTGATACTGTCGATGCGGAGCGGACCGCCGACGAACAGCGGTGACATACCGTCCCCCGCGCCCGACCGACGCACAACGCGTGGTATGGCCCGAGGAATTCGGCACGCGCTTCACCGTCTTCGCGGATGTCGAAGAGGAATTCGACTGGAACGCCCCGCTGGATCGCCGCAACCGTTCGACGACCGCGATGGCGGCCTTTCCTGACGCGCATCGCCGGTTCGCCGAACGGGGCGTCGCGCTGGCCTGCATGGTCGACTATCCGGTCGCCACCGATCCGGTGGCCATTGCGATCCTGTCGCGGGTCGTCGAGGATGGACGGTCGGAGATCGGTACGCAGCTCCATGCCTGGGTCAATCCGCCGTTCCCGGACAGCGCGCCGCCGGGATCGAGTTACGCCGGCAACCTGCCGCGCGCATCGGAAGCCGCCAAGCTCGAAACGCTGACGAAGGTGATCACGGCCGCGTTCGGTAAGGCCCCGCGTGCTTACCGGGCTGGCCGCTACGGTATCGGTCCGAACAGTTTCGCGCTGCTCGCCGGGCTCGGTTACCGAATCGATAGCTCGGTTCGTCCCGGCTATGATTACAGTGCTGACGGAGGTCCCGACTTCTCGATGGCCGACGCCGGCGCGTATCGCGCAGAGGGGATCGTCGAGTTGCCGCTGACCACGGTCTTCACGGGCGGTGCGCGATGGGGTGGCGCGCATTTGTATCGGGCGCTCGGACGCATTCCGAAGGGAAGGGGCCTCTTCGCGCGCCCGCACCTGCTGTCCCGGATCGCGCTGACGCCCGAGGACATGCCGATCGCCGATGCTTTGGAGGCCGTCGCGGTGGCGGCTGGCGAAGGTCTGCGGTTGCTCAACCTGTCCTTCCACTCGCCGTCTTTGGTCCCGGGTCACACGCCTTACGTTCGCGACGCGGCGGATTTGAAGCGTTTTCATGCATGGTGGGCGGTGATGCTCGACGAGTTCGAGCGGCGGGGGATTCGCAACGCCTCGCTCGATGAGATCATCGCCGCGTTGGGGTAAGGCGTCGATTGTTTCCCCGCGAAGGCGGGGACCCAGACTGGGCTCCCGCCTTCGCGGGAGAACAAGAAACGGCCGCGCCGCTGCGGCCTTGACGCGCTTTCGTATCTGGCGGGAACATCAACGTTCGACAAGTTCGACCGCCATGGCATCTGCAATAGCCACGCTGCGCGCCAACTCCAACAGGCTCCCCTCCCTGGAAGGGGAGGGGGGATCATTGGGGTTTGGGCTTCGTTGCAGCTCTCACCCTGGCGTCATCACGCTGTACCCCAAAACCAGAAAGGGCGGCCCGTTGCCGGACCGCCCTTCTGATACGCAGATACTGAAAGCGAGATTAGCGCTTCGAGAACTGGAAGCTACGACGGGCCTTCGCCTTGCCGTACTTCTTGCGCTCGACGACGCGGCTGTCGCGGGTCAGGAAGCCTGCTGCCTTGACCGATGCGCGCAGCACCGGTTCGAAGCGGGTCAGTGCCTGGCTGATGCCATGCTTGACCGCGCCGGCCTGGCCCGAAAGGCCACCGCCCTTGACGGTGCAGACGACGTCGTACTGACCTTCGCGCTCGGTGATGCCGAACACCTGGTTGATGACGAGACGCAGCGTCGGACGGGCGAAATACACTTCCTGGTCACGACCGTTGATCGTGATCTTGCCGGTGCCGGGCTTGACCCAGACGCGCGCGACTGCGTCCTTGCGACGGCCGGTCGCGTAGGCGCGGCCCCTGCTTGTCGAGGATCTGCTCGCGCAGCGGCATCGGCTCGCGGACGGGCTCGTTCGAGACCGGCGCTGCGATATCGCCTTCGCTGGTCGGCAGAGCCTGCTCGGCGGGGGCAGCCGGCGCGGGCTGGTTGGTCAGGCTCGCGAGATCGGCGAGCGACTGGCGGTTGTCGGACATTATGCGCCCACCTTGTTCTTGCGGTTCATGCTGCCGATGTCGAGCACGGCAGGGTTCTGTGCCTCGTGCGGATGCTCGGTGCCCTTGAAGATACGCAGGTTGCGCATCTGCTCACGACCCAGCGGGCCGCGCGGGATCATGCGCTCGACAGCCTTTTCGAGAACGCGCTCCGGGAAGCGGCCGTCGAGGACCTTGGCGGCAGTGATGCCCTTGATGCCGCCGGCGTAACCGGTGTGCTTGTAATAGATCTTCTTCGCGGCCTTGTTGCCGGTGAAGCGGATCTTGTCGGCATTGATCACGACGACGTTGTCACCGCAATCGACATGCGGGGTGAACGACACCTTGTGCTTGCCGCGCAGGACGTTGGCGATGATCGATGCGGCACGGCCGACGACGAGACCTTCCGCGTCGACGATATGCCACTGCTTGTCCACCTCTGCCGGCTTCGCCGACTTGGTGGTCTTCATGAGCGCCTTCATGGGCGTTAGACCTTCCAGATTGAATGCAAGCGCACCAATGGGAGGCCCCACAGCGCGAATGCCGGCCTAATGCTGAAAGGGGGGCTTCAAGTCAAGCTTTCCGCCGGTTTCCTGACGGGTATTATTATACCCGCTGCTTTACATGAGGTGCTGTGCCCACCGCGTGGGCGGCGAACATCGCGGCTATCAGGAGCAGCGCGGCATTGCCCTGATGCGCGACCGCGACGTCGATCTGCACGCCGGTCATCAGCGTCGCGATGCCGAGCATGATCTGGAGCGTGACGAGCCCGACGACGAAGAAGCCAGCGCTGCTGCCGGTCTTAGTCGCCTTGATCGCCAGCCAGATGAGCCCGGCGGCGGCGGCGAACGCGAACCAGCGGTGGATGAACTGCACGACGATCGGGTTGTCGACCGCATTGCTCCAGGCGGGGTTCACCATCGGCACGTCCGCGGGGAACAGCCCGTCGCCCATCAGCGGCCAGCTCGCGAAGGCATAGCCTGCATCGAGACCGGCGGTGAAAGCGCCATAGACCAACTGCACGAACAGAAGCGCCAGCGCGAGGATCGCGACCGGCGCGAGGCGGGCAGGGGCGGCGAGTGGGTTGCGGTGCAGAGCCATCAGGTCGAGCGCGGTCCACACGATCCCGGCTAGGATCGTCAGTGCGGTCAGCAGGTGGACGGCGAGTCGGATGTGGCTGACGTCGGTTCGCACCGACAGGCCGGAGGCAACCATCCACCAGCCGATCGCGCCCTGGAACGCGCCAAGCGCGAGCAGCGCCGACAGCCGCCAGCCATAGCCGACCGGGATGCGCTTTCGCACCGCGAACCAGATCAGCGGTACCGCGAACACGAGACCGATCACGCGGCCCCAAAGCCGGTGGAGATATTCCCAGAAGAAGATCGCCTTGAACCCGCCGACCGTCATGTCGGCGTTGAACGCGGCGTATTCGGGGATGCGCTTGTAGGCGTCGAACTCGGCCTGCCACTGCGCGTCGTTGAGCGGCGGGATGATTCCGCTGATCGGCTTCCACTGCGTGATCGACAGCCCCGACTCGGTCAGCCGCGTGATCCCGCCGATGACGACCATCGCGACGATCAAGCCTGCGACCGTGAACAGCCACAGGGCGACGGAACGAGGACGGGCTTTGCTGAGGAAGGCGGCGCTGGGTTGAAGCATGGTGAGGAGATAGTGGTTTGCGAGGCGGGGCGCCATCGGTTCGTGGTGCGCCGTTGCTTCATGTTGCTGGGGGGCGGTTCGGTAGAAGCCGGACTGGCGGACGCAGCACGCTACTTCCTTGTTCTCCCGCGAAGGCGGGAGTCCAGACTGGGCTCCCGCCTTCGCGGGAGAACAACGAGGAGGGCGTGAACCCTTCAGAATCTAGCCTAAATTGCCGCCAAAATTCGCAATGTAATGTTGTATCCTGTCAACGAGGCGTCTATATCCGTCGAACGATGACGCCCTCGGCCACGCATACCCACCGCTTCGCCGGTCTCGATCGTTATGCGATCGGCCTGTCGGGCCTGTGCATGGTGCATTGCCTGGCGACCTCCGTGCTGGTCGCGCTGATGTCGACGGCGGGCGGTTTCCTGCTCGACCCGATCTTCCACGAAGTGGGCCTGACGATCGCGATCGGCCTTGGCGCGCTCGCGCTCGGCCGCGGCGTGCTCAACCACGGCTATATGATGCCCGCCGCGATGGGCGCGCTCGGGCTCGGCATCATGGCGGGCGCGATGACGCTGCCGCACGACAGCGGTGGCGGCGAGACGCTGTGGACGATCGTCGGCGTCGGCCTGCTCGCATTCGGCCACGATCTCAACCGCCGCGCGGAAAGCTGAGCGGGTTGCTGGAACCTCTCCGGCATCCTACTTCACCCAGCATGGCGCATGCTCACAACCACACCGAACCGCAGGGCGCCGATCTTACCGTCGCAGCACAGACGACGCTCGAAAAGGCTGGCGAGCAATGGACGACGATGCGCGCCAGCGTGTTCGCAGCCCCTCGCCAGCTTCGAGAAGCCGGCATCGGCCTACGACATCGCCGAGGCCGTCTCGAAAGCCGAAGGTCGCCGGGTCGCGGCGAACAGCGTGTACCGCATCCTCGACCTGTTCGTCGGCGCGAACCTCGCACGGCGAGTCGAGAGCGCGAACGCCTATGTCGCCAACGCGCATCCGGATTGCCTGCACGACTGCATCTTCCTGGTCTGCGACTCGTGTGGCCAGACCACGCATCTCGATAACGACACGATCACCAAGGGTGTGCGGAACGCGGCGGAGGCGGCCGGCTTCTCTCCGGTGCGCCCGGTGATCGAAGTCCGCGGGCGTTGTGCGGACTGCGAAGCGAAGTAGAAGCTTACCCTGCACGCTTAATCTCATGATTGAGCCGTCCCTCCCCTGGAAGGGAGGGGGTAGGGGTGGGTCGGCTGGCTTTGGCCGGCGCCGCCTGATCCGGAAGCCGCCCCACCCCCGGCCCCTCCCTTTCAGGGGAGGGGGACCGTTGTGTTCTTGGCGTGCGTCAGTTCAAATCCTTCCCCATCCGGATCATCGGCACCGGGACCTTGCCCGGCGTCTCGATCCGTTCGATCGGGAGATATCCGCAGGCCCGGTACAGCGGCTCTCCGGCCAGCGTCGCCATCATCTCCGCCCGCGCAAACCCGGCCGCGAGGGCCGCTGCCTCGCAGACCGACAACACCAGCCGCCCGACACCCCGCCGCGTAAAATCCGGATCGGTATACATCGCGCGGATACGTGCCGCGTCATGCGCCGGATCGAGCAACGCCGCATCGCGCAACGCCGTGCTGTGATCGCCGCCATAGAGCGTCGCGCGCCGACTCCACCCGCCACATCCGGCCAGCCGATGCTCCGCCTCGACTAGCAGATACGTTCCGTCCGCGATCAACTGCGTATCGAGCCCCATCACCGCACGGCTCGCCTCGACCTGTGCCGGCGTGAGGAAGTCCCCCCTGCAAAGCGCCGATCGCGCGAGGCATCAGCGCCGAGATCGCGGGAATATCCGCCGCCACGGCAACACGGTGCGTAAAGTTCATATTTGTGCACTTCCCGAGCGATTTCAGTGCGAATGCTAGCGCAGGACACGGTAACAATCGACACGATACGCGCGCTGCATTAAGCCCGTCCGATGGCCGACCTTCCCTCGACACCGCTGCTCGACACCGTTTCGACGCCCGACGACCTCCGCAAGCTGCGCCCGGACCAGCTCCGCCAACTCGCCGACGAACTGCGTACCGAGACGATTTCCGCGGTCGGCACCACCGGCGGCCATCTCGGCTCGGGGCTCGGCGTGGTCGAGCTGACCACCGCGATCCACTATGTCTTCGATACCCCGCGCGATCGGTTGGTGTGGGACGTCGGCCACCAGTGTTACCCGCACAAGATCCTCACCGGACGCCGCGATCGTATCCGCACGCTGCGGCAGGGCGGGGGCCTCAGCGGCTTCACCAAGCGTAGCGAGAGCGAATACGACCCGTTCGGCGCGGCGCATTCGTCGACCTCGATCTCGGCGGCGCTGGGCTTTGCGATCGCCAACAAGATCGCGGGGACGCCGGGCAAGGGCATCGCCGTGATCGGCGACGGCGCGATGTCTGCGGGCATGGCGTACGAGGCTATGAACAACGCCGCGCAGGCGGGTAACCGCCTGGTCGTGATCCTCAACGACAACGACATGTCGATCGCGCCGCCGGTCGGTGGACTGTCGGCGTATCTGAGCCGGATCGTGTCGAGTCGCGAGTTCCTCGGCTTTCGCGACCTCGCGCGTAAACTCGCCAAGCGGCTGCCACGGCCGATCGCCAGCGGGATGCGCAAGACCGACGAGTTCGCGCGCGGCATGACGATGGGCGGCACGCTGTTCGAGGAACTCGGCTTCTATTATGTCGGCCCGATCGACGGCCATAATCTCGAGCACCTGATCCCGGTGCTCGAGAATGTTCGCGATGCCGAGGAAGGCCCGATCCTCGTCCACGTCGTCACCAAGAAGGGCAAGGGCTACGGCCCAGCCGAGGCTGCCGCGGACAAGTATCACGGCGTCCAGAAGTTCGACGTGATCTCGGGCGTCCAGACCAAGGCGCCCCCAGGCCCGCCGCAATACCAGAACGTGTTCGGCGCGCAACTCGTCGCCGAGGCCGCGAACGACCCGCGGATCTGCGCGATCACCGCGGCGATGCCGTCGGGCACCGGGCTCGATGCGTTCGCCAAGGCGTATCCCGACCGGTTCTTCGACGTCGGCATCGCGGAACAGCACGGCGTCACCTTCGCGGCGGGCCTCGCCGCGCAGGGGATGCGGCCGTTCTGCGCGATCTATTCGACGTTCCTCCAGCGCGCGTACGATCAGGTCGTGCATGACGTCGCGATCCAGAACCTGCCGGTCCGCTTCGCGATCGACCGCGCGGGGCTCGTTGGCGCGGACGGTGCGACTCATGCCGGCTCGTTCGATGTCACGTACCTCGCGACGCTACCGAACTTCGTCGTGATGGCGGCGGCGGACGAGGCGGAACTCGTCCACATGACGCATACCGCGGCGCAGTACGACACCGGCCCGATCGCGGTGCGCTATCCGCGCGGCAACGGCACCGGCGTCGCGCTGCCCGGAGACCCCGCAACTGCTGGAGATCGGTAAGGGTCGTGTCGTGCGCGAGGGCAAGAAGATCGCGATCCTGTCGCTCGGCACGCGTCTCGAGGAAGCGCTCAAGGCCGCCGAGGTTCTCGAAGCCAAGGGCTTGTCGACTACGGTCGCCGATCTTCGCTTCGCCAAGCCGCTCGACGTCGACCTGATCCGCAAGCTGCTCACGACGCACGAAGTCGCGGTGACGATCGAGGAGAACTCGGTCGGTGGCTTCGGCGCGCACGTGCTGACGATGGCTTCGGATGAGGGGCTGATCGACGGCGGGCTCAAGCTGCGTACGCTGCGTCTGCCCGACGTGTACCAAGATCAGGACAAGCCCGAAGTCCAGTATGCCGAAGCCGGGCTCGACGCGACTGCGCTGGTGGATACCGTGCTCAAGGCGCTGCGCCACAATTCGGGCGGGGTTGCCGAAGCGCGCGCATGACCGGGCCGACCAAGGGCCTTGTGATCATTGCGCTGGCGGTGATCGTGATGGTGTCGTTGAATATTGCGATGTGGCGGCGGATGCGGGGTGGGCTCGCAGCGGCGAAGGCCGAGCAGGTGGCGAACCCTGAGCTGTTCGATGAGGACGGTTCTCGGATTTCGTGACTGAGAACCACCCCGGCGCAGGCCGGGGCCCAATTGGGAAACGTTGGTAACGGAGCGCGGTGCCCCGTTATTGTGACCTCACCAATTGGGCCCCGGCCTTCGCCGGGGTGGTGTACCGTCAGTTAGGCGAGGTCACCCGCCCAAGTAGTGTGTTTGCGCGGCGTCTGTAGCGCTCACCGCAAGGATCGACCGCGCTTTACTTGGCGGTAGAGCTTGCCCTCGACCATCGCCACTCGCCGCGATGACGCGCTCCAGCAAGTCCTGCCCTTCGCGCCACCAGCCGATCCCGCTCGCGGCATTCAAATGCCCCTGTGGCCCCGCGTCGACGAAGTGGCTGCCCCAGTCCGCCGCCATGCTGTGCGCACGCTCGGGCGTGACCCAGGGGTCGTCGCTGCTCGCCACCACGATCGATGGGAATGGCAGGGGCGTGCGCGGAGTCGGCGAGAAGCCCTTCAGTTCGGCCTGCGCGCCGCCGCGATCTACGTCCGCCGGCGCCACGAGGAGCGCGCCCGCTACCGGCCAGCCATAAGGCTGCGGGCTGAGTTCGGCCCACCATGCAACGGCGAGGCACCCGAGACTGTGCGCGGCGAGGATCACCGGCGCCTGTGCCTGCCGGATCGCTTCGTCGAGGCGCGTCACCCAGGCGTTGCGGTGCGGCGTGTTCCACATGCCGAGCTCGACGCGGACCGTGTCGGGCCGCGCCTCTTCCCACAACGTCTGCCAGTGCGAGGGACCCGAACCACCAAGGCCGGGCACGGTCAGGATCGTCGGCTGGACGGAATCATACGGTGCGAAACTACCCACAGCGCTTCTCCTTCTCCAAAACCTCGTTCTTCGAGGTCGGGAGCGTGGCCGAGGGACGCTCTAGGGCACGCCATCCGGTCACGATCCCATACGCTCAAGATAATCCTACTCGTTCGGTAGGCAATGGCATTGCGGCGAAAGGAAGGCAGCTTGCGGCAATCGGATCGGGCGGCGATAGCGGGCGCATGGTGAAGGTACGTGCAGACCAGATGCTGGTCGACAGGGGGCTGGTCGAGTCGCGGACGCGCGCGCAGGCGCTGATCATGGCGGGCCTCGTGTTCGCGGGGACGAAGAAGGTCGACAAGCCCGGACAGACGCTATCGGACGACGTGCAACTCGACGTGCGCGGTCGCGATCATCCCTGGGTTTCTCGCGGCGGGATCAAGCTGGCGCACGGCCTCGCGCATTTCGGCTGGGAAGTGACCGGTGCGGTCGCGATCGACGTAGGCTCGTCGACCGGCGGCTTTACCGACGTCATGCTGAAGAACGGTGCGGCGAAGGTCTACGCGGTCGACAGCGGGACCAACCAGCTTGCCTGGTCGCTGCGGCAGGATGAGCGCGTCATCGTTCACGAGCAGACCAGCGCGCGGATCCTGACGGCCGCGCATATCCCCGGAGCCGGTCGACCTGATCGTCTGCGATGCGAGCTTTATCGGTTTGGCGAAGGTGCTGGAGCGGCCGATGTCCTTCGCCAAGCCGGACGCGCGCTTGATGGCTCTGGTGAAGCCGCAGTTCGAGGCGGGGCGTGGTGAAGTGGGGAAGGGCGGTGTCGTCCGCGATACCGCGATCCACCAGCGCGTCTGCGACGAGGTCGCGACGTGGTTGATGGGGCAGGGGTGGAGCGTGCTCGGCGTGGTCGAGAGCCCGATCACGGGACCTGAGGGTAACGTGGAGTTCCTGATTGCTGCTTTGCATGGCGAGAGTGCGACGGCGGAACAGCCGGCCTCGGACATGCCAAACGATCGCGAAACGCCTTCGTCATCCTAACGAAAGTCAGGCCCCAGAGCCACGCGGGGCGCGCGCGGTATCCTGAATCCTGACTTTCGTCAGGATGACGGCGTGGGGAGGCACCGTGCCGGAATGAACCACTAGCGGAACGATTATCCACCAAACTCGGTTTACCGATCGCAAAATGCGCGCCAGGACGAGCGCGCGTAGAGGCGGAAGGATTTGTGTGGGCGGTATCGCTTCGAAGGGCCAGTTGAGGATGTCGTTCCTCCGCTGGGCGGTCGTGACCGTGCCCCTGATCCTTTTGCTAGGCTTCCTGTCCGGCCGGTCGGTCAGCGTCGGCAGCGAGAATGCCTGGTACATGGCGCTAGCCAAGCCCGCGCTGAACCCGCCCGGCTGGGTGTTTCCGGTCGTTTGGACCACGCTCTACATCCTGATTGGCCTCGCGCTCGCGATGATCTTCAACGCGCGAGGCGCTCGGTTGCGCGGGCTCGCCGTCGCGCTGTTCGTCGGCCAGTTCCTGCTCAACCTCGCCTGGACGCCGATGTTCTTCGGCGCGCACAAGATCGGGCTGTCGGTACTGGTGATCGTCGCGATGCTGGCGCTGTCGATCGCCGCGACCTTCGTATTCGCGCGCATCCGCCCCGCCGCGGCGTGGCTGATGGTGCCGTACATGGTGTGGATCAGCTTTGCCGGCGTGCTCGCGTTCAGCATCGGGCAGTTGAACCCCGATGCCGAAACCCTTGCACCCGCGCCGCATACGTCCCAAATGCTGTGACGCAGCAGTCACTGTAACAGTCACTGCGACAGTCTTTGGGATTTTGAAGCAATGCAGTCCGAAAACCGCGTGTTCGACGATATCGTCAAGGTCTTGAACGGTGCTGCCGGTACGCTTGCGGGCGTCGGTCGCGAAGCCGGTTCCGGTGCGCGGGAACGCGCGCGCGAATGGCTTGGCGGGCTCGACTTCGTCAGCCGCGAAGAGTTCGACGCCGTGAAAGCGATGGCATCGGCCGCACGCGACGAGAACGACGCGTTGAAGGCCCGGCTCGATGCGCTCGAAGCAAAGTTCGCAGCACAATCGACCGTAAATGCACCGCTCGGGGCGTCGGTCGACTGACTTTTCCACAGTTTTCCGCAGAATTGGGGCCGATGGGGTTGTCGGGGCGTTTTTGCCTCGGCACCCTTTGTCGTGCGATAAGGACCGCCAGGACCCTATGATGCTTGAACACGCCGACCACGACCACGAAGACGCCGCCCCGATCGACATGCTCGAGAGCTATTACGCTGCGCATGGCTGGGAGCACGAGCGTCACGACGACGAGATCGTCGCGACCGTCAAGGGAAGCTGGGCGACCTACGAACTGCGCGCGCTGTGGCGCGAGGACGATAGCGTCCTGCAATTCCTCGCTTTTCCCGACATCAAGGTACCCGACGAGCGGCGCCAGGCGGTGTACGAGACGATCGGGCTGGTCAACGAACAGCTCTGGATCGGCCACTTCGAACTCTGGTCGTCGAGCGGCATCCTGCTGTTCCGGCACGCGGCGATGGTCGACGGTGGCGACGACGGCACGATGTCGCTCGACGCGGCGGAACTGCTGGTCGAATCGGCGATCGAGGAGTGCGAGCGCTTCTATCCGGTGTTCCAGTTCGTGCTGTGGGGCGGAAAGAGCCCCAAGGGAAGCGATCGCCGCGGCACTGATCGAAACGCACGGCGAGGCATGAGCTTTCCGGCAGGTCCGCTGTGGCTGGTCGGCTGCGGCAACATGGGCGGCGCGATGCTGCGGCGGTGGATCGCCGCCCGGCTCGATCCGGCGACCGTGACGGTCATCACGCGTAGCGGGCAGGGGGCACCCGAAGGTGTCCGTTCGCTGACCGCGATTCCCGACGAGGAGGCGCCCGCGACGGTGATGCTCGCGCTGAAGCCGCAGCAGATCGATGCGGCGCAGGCTTTGCTGGCGCCCATGAGAGGCAAGCCGCAGCTGCTCCTGTCGATCCTCGCCGGTGTCGACCACGCGGCACTCTCCCAGCGGTTCGCGGCCGACACGATCGTCCGCGCGATGCCCAACCTTCCGGTCGCGATCGGCAAGGGCGTGACGTTGCTCTACACCGCTGGGGCGTCGGAAGAGGCGATCGCGGCGGCGGAAGCGTTCTCAGCGCAGCTCGGTCACTACGAATGGATCGCCGACGAAGCGCATTTCGATGCGGTGACCGCGCTTGCAGGATCCGGCCCCGGGTTCGTGTTCCGATTCGCCGATGCCCTCGCCAAGGCAGGTGTGGCGCTCGGGCTGCCGGCGGATCAGGCGGCGCGTCTCGCTATCGCCACGCTGGAGGGTTCTGCGATCATGGCGGCCGAGGCGGACGTATCGCCCGCCATACTCGCCGACCGCGTCGCCAGCCCCGGTGGATCGACCCGCGAGGGATTGAACGTCCTCGACCACGACGACGCCCTGGTCGCGCTGCTTACCGCGACGCTTGCCGCCTCCGAACGCCGCAACGCCGAGATGGCCGCTGCGGCGCGCTAGAGGCGGCGTCGAATGTCGTGGGAATCGCTAGCCGCGCGGCGCTGCTGCGGTGAAGGCAGCGGCGATTGCTGCGTGCATCGGCTTGGCGGCGAATGCGGCGTCGTATGGGCAGGGGCGGCGGCGAGCCTTGTCCTTGCGCGGCTCGAAACCCTCGATCCAGCTGTAACGGTCGGTCATGCCCCCACAACAGCACGTCCTTCAGCGCCGGGTAGGCGAACATCAGGTCTAGATAGCCGCGCGTGAAGTCGGCCACTCCCTGGTCGCGTGCGGCGACGTCGGCGGGGGAGATTATTGTCGCGGACGTCGAGCTCGGTGATGACGATGGCATAGCCCATCGCGGTGACGGCATCGATGAAACGGCGCCAATCGCCTTCGAGCGCGGCGATCGTGGCGCGGGTGTCGATGCCTTGCGTGACGAGGTGCGACTGAACGCCGAGCGCGTCGACCGGAACGCCGCGCGCCTTGAACCCCTCCAGCAGTTTGAGGACGCCGGCGCGGTGCTGTGCGTTGCCCGGCTCCCAGCTCATATAGTCGTTATAGACGAGTTGCGCGTGCGGGGCTGCGGTGCGCGCCGTATGGAAGGCAAGGTCGAGCGTCGCCTCGGGGCTGCCGAGTGCGCGGGATAGGGCGGTCGTGTACAGCGTGCCGTCGGCGGGAGTGACCGCCTCGTTGACCACGTCGTAGCTGCGGATGCGCGTACCGTAGCGCTGGCATACCGTTGTGATGTGCCGGACGAGCAACTGTTCCGCCGCACGCGCGGGCGTCGCGCCGAAATCGTGGCTTTCCTCCCATTTCGGCATCCATTTCGGCTGGTGCCACAGGAGGTTGTGGCCGCGGACGGGCAGCGCGTTGGCGTCGGCCCATGCCATCATCGCGTCGAACCGCGTGAAGTCGAAGGTCGTGGCGCTGGGGCGCAGCGCCTGCCACTTCATCTCGTTCTCGGGGACCAGCAGCCCGCAGTCGCGCTTCAGCAGTCTCGCATAGGCCGGGTTGGCGAACGAGCCGCGGTCCGCGCCGGGTTCGCTCCACGCAAAACAGGAGCCGAGGCGCATCCCCTTGGCTGCTGCCAGTGATTGCAGGCTCCCGTCGGCGCCCGTCTGACGCAGGATCGATCGCGCCTGAGCATTCGCCGCAGCGCCGGCAGCCGCGAGCCCCGCCAGCATGCCCAGTCCGTCCCGTCGTGTAATGTCCACGAAGCATCCTCATTATATTTTTGTGATAGCGCTATCGTTGTTAGATATCGGGACGATGTCAATCGCTTACCGGGCCGCCAAGGCCTGCGCGCCGCCAGGTCGCAAGCGGGTGACGCAGGCGGGTGATGGGGCGGGTGACGTGGCGGGCGGCATGAACTAGATCGACATCATGCCTGGGCTCTTCGATCATCTTATGCCGGCGAAACGCTGGACGCCGTCGCGGTACCGTGCGTTGCTGCGTGCACGCGGGCCGCGGTCCGTGCAGTTCCGCACGCGTGCGGCGATCCTGACGGGCGCGATCCTGATCGGGGTGGTCGCGACGCTGTTCGCAGAAGCGGCGGACTGGGCGGCGGGGGTGTTCGCCGGGTACGCGCAGAGCTGGCACTGGCTGCCGCTGTTGACGACGCCATTGACGTTCATGGCGCTGGTCTGGCTGACGCGGCGGTACGCGCCGTTCGCGCGGGGATCGGGTATTCCACAGGTGATCGCGGCACAGGCCGATCCGAACGAGGCGACGCGGACGCTGATCTCGCCGCGCACCGTCGCCGCCAAGGCCGTGCTGACGATCGGCGCGGTGCTAGGCGGCGCGTCGGTCGGGCGCGAGGGACCGACCGTCCAGCTTGCCGCGGCGGTGATGGGCGCGACGCACCGGCTCGTCCGCGTACCGTTGCGGGGCGGCGTGCTGATCGCCGGTGGCGCGGCGGGTGTCGCAGCCGCGTTCAACACACCGCTCGCTGGGCTGTTGTTCGCGATCGAGGAACTGGCGTCAGCGTACGAGCAGCGCGTGACGCTGCTGGTCCTCGCAGCGATCGTCATCGCCGGGATGGTCGCGCAATCGGTGCAGGGCGACTACATCTATTTCGGCGCGATCGGCGCGCATATGCCGCTGTTGTCGGCACTGCTGGTAGCACCGGTCGCCGGGATCGCCGGTGGGATGGCGGGCGGTCTGTTTTCCCGCACGCTGCTGGCGATGGCGCAGAGCCGCAACCGCATGACGACCTGGACCCGCGCCAATCCGGTCAAGTTCGCGGGGGCGTGCGGTGCGGTCGTCGCGGTGCTGGGCGTGTTCACCGGCCTGACCTGGGGAACGGGCTATTCCGCGGCGCGCGCGATGATCGTCGGTGTCGATGCACCCTTGTGGTTCGGACCCGCCAAGTTCGTGGCAACCGCCGCGACCGCGATCGCGGGGTTGCCGGGCGGGATCTTCGCGCCGTCGCTCGCGGTCGGCGCCGGCGTCGGCAATCTGCTCCGCGAAGTGTTTCCCGGCGAACCCGCTAGCGCGATCGTGATCCTGGGGATGGTCGCGTATTTCGCGGGAGTCGTCCGCGCACCGCTGACCGCGGTCATCATCCTGTCCGAGACGACCGCCAGCCGCGGACTGATGCTGCCGATGTTCGCGACCGCGTTCATCGCCGATGCGGCCAGCCAATGGGTCTGCCGCGAGAAACTGTACCACGGGTTGTCGAAGACGTTCGCGATGCCCGCAACGCCGAAAGCCTCTTAGGGCCCGATATCGATCGCCTGCGCCTCGGCGCGTTTGGCGGACGCCTTGGCGAAGCCGAGTTGCTCCGCGATCGGATCGTTCCAGCCGTAAGGATCGGTCCGAAATGCGACCTTGCCGGCGTCGTCGACATAGACGTTGTGGTACAGCAGCCGGACCGGAATGCGGCGGGGCAGGGGGACGAAGCTCGTCTCGCCCGAATCCTGCGCCGTCTGCCACGCCTCGCCGACGCCTTCGTCCTCCGCGAGGATCCGCGCGAACCCAAGCGCATCCTCGACGCGAACGCAGCCGTGGCTCAGATGACGCTGGCTGCGATCGAACAAGCCCGGCGCGGAGGTGTCGTGCAGGTAGATTGCCTGATCGTTCGCCATGTCGAACTTGACCATGCCGAGTGCGTTGCTCGGCCCCGGCTGCTGGACGATCCAGCCATCGCGGACGACCATGTTATGCGCGGTGAGATACTCCTCGCCGACATTGGCCATCTCGCCGTTCTGGATCGATTTGGGCACGGTCCAGGTGGGATTGGCAACCAGACGATAGATCGGCGACGACAGCGCCGGCGTCTCGCGTCCGGGTTCGCCGACGATCACCTTGCGCTGATCGATCATCGTGCCGTCGCGGTAGTAGCGAAGCTGTGCGGCGGCGGTGTTGACGTCGATCCGCGTGGGCGGTGGCGTTCGTGCCAGCCACCGCCGCCGTTCGAGCCCGACCGCGAGCGCGCGCGCACGATCGCCCGCACCGAGGTTCAGTACCTTCAACGTCTCGGGGCCGACCACGCCGTCTGCGGCGATGCCGTAGTCGGTCTGGAGCCCTTTCAGCGCCTCGGCCATTGCCTGCGTGTAGATCATTGGTGCCGGGGTCGTCGGCGGGGTCGCCGTCGGCGGAAACTCCGTCGGTACGGGCGCTACGGCGAGCGGGCCGGTCGACGAGGGAAGATATCCGCTCTCCGCGAGCTGCTCGACGATCGTGGCGACGCGCGCATCGCGGTTGCCGACGCGGATGACGCCGGAGGGTATCGCCTGCACGGGCGTTGCGGTCGACGCCTTGGCGCTGAACGCGAGATACGCGTCGGACAGTTGCTTATACTCGGCATCCTGCGGTGGGAGACCGTCGAACCAGGCGACGAGATCGCCTCTGGCCAGCGCGCGCGACAGCCCGGTGGCGAGATCGACCTTGGGGCGGGGCAGCGTGTAGACCTGATGCAGCGAGGCGGGGTCGACGCGGCCCCTGTGCGAGCGCGCCGGCATAATCGAGTGCGGCCTTGGTTCGCGCGGCATCGTCGACGGGCGGAGCGCCGTCGGCGGGTGCGGGAAGGAACTCGACCCGATCGAGGCCGTGGCGCGCACGGTCGGCAAGGATTTGATCGAAGGCCGCTATGTTTGCCGCGGTCCAAGCGGCCTTGGTCGGAGTGGCCTTGCCAACTGCCTTTGGTGCCGACTTCGACGCGGTGCGGGGCTGGCCTTCCGCGATGGCCTTTGTTGGGGCGATGGGCTTGGGCGCCGGGGCAAATCCACCGAGCGCCAGAGCCAGGACCGGCATGCAACCCAGAGGGAGCTGCATCCGTAAAGTTCGTACTGTCATCGGTAGATAACGTTTGGACCGTTCGATGGGCTCACATCAGCGGCGAATTTCTCGGTTCCTGGGTTCGGCTCCCGTCGATCAGCCGAAATCGAAAACGCCGCCGGGTGGTGCCGCGACAAACCTCTCGCGGGGTATCGTCGCTGCGTCCAGCGCCTCGCCCAGCGCGATTTGCGGCGCGTCGCGTGCTTCGTCGGTCAGCTGGAACGTGCCCCAGTGAATGCCTAGCGCCCGTTTCGCGTCGACCTCGCCGAAGATCCGCACCGCCTCGGCGGGATCGACATGCTGCCCGGCCATGAACCAGCGCGGAGCGTAGGCGCCGATCGGGATCAGCGCGACGTCGGGCGCGCCAAGACGCTCGCGGATCTGGCCGAAGATCGCGCCATTGCCGTACGCGGTATCGCCTGCGAACCAGATCGCACCGGCGGGTGTGTCGAGCCAGTGCCCTGCCCATAGCGCCATCCGGACGTCGCTCGGCCAGCGGTTCGCCCAGTGATAGGCGGGGGGTGATCGTGGTGGTGATGCCCTCGCCGATCGTCAGGCGGTCCCACCAGTCGCCGACGATGCATCTGGCTTTGGGCACCGCGGCGCGCAGGATCGTATCGTTGCCGAGTGGGAGTACGAACAGGGGCGTATGAGCCACTTGGAGCCTGCGCAAAGTGGCGACGTCGAAATGATCGTAATGGCAATGGCTGATGAGCACGACGTCGATCGGCGGCAGGTGGTCGAAGGCGATACCGGGCGCTGCGACTCGCTTTGGCCCGGCGAACGAGACCGGGCTCGCGCGCTCCGACCAGATCGGGTCGGTCAGGATGTTGAGCCCGGCCACCTGGATCAGCATCGAGGCGTGCCCGATCATCGTGACACGGATCCCGTCGACGCGCGCGGCGGGCTTGGCCGGCGTGACCGGCACCGAGCGCGGCCATTTGGCGACGCCGGGCGCCAGCTTCCACCGCAGCACGTCTTTGAGGCCGCGGTCGGTCGGCGCCTGCCCCGGATTGAAGAACTGGAGACCATCGAAATGGTCGGACGGGGGGCCCTGGTAATAACGGTTCTTCGGCATGCGCCTGCCTAGCCCGAAGCCCCCCGGCCGCCCAGACGCTACTTCGCGTTCTTCACGTATTTGTCGAACCACGCGATCGACCGCTGGCGGACGTCCGCAGACTGTTCGGGGCCCGTCACGCAGTGGCCGGCGTCGGGATAGATCACGAGGCTGACGGGGACGTTCTGATCCTTCAGCGCGTGCCACCATTCGATCGACTGGGTCGGCGGCACTTCGATATCGCGCTCGCCGACATAGATGAACGTCGGCGTCCGCGCGGTCTTCGCGTGATAGATCGCAGAGACGTCCTCATACGCCTTCATGTCGTCGTACATCGACTTGCCGAAGAACGGCAGCAGCCACTGGTCGATGCCGTTGGTACCGTAATAGCTGACCCAGTTCGACAGGCCGGCGCCCGCGACGATGCCCTTGAAACGGTTGGTCTGCGTGTTGGCCCACATCGCCATGAACCCGCCATAGCTGCATCCGCCGAGGCCGAGGCGCTTGTCGTCGACCGGCGCGACGCGCTCGACCGCATCGACGCCGGCCAGCACGTCGCGCAGATCGCCACCGCCGAAGTCGCGCTTGTTCGCGGCGGTGAATGCCTCGCCCTGGCCGTAGCTGCCGCGCGGATTGGGCAGGAAGACGTAATAGCCCGCCTTGACCAAAGCGGCGTTGAGCGAGGTCGGGTAGAGATAGCCGGGCGTCGAGGCCGCCGATGGGCCGCCGTGGACGATCGTGATCATCGGCGCCTTGCCGGTCGGTGCGATGCCCGAGCCGGGGCGGGGCGCGAGCAGCCAGCCTTGAACGTCGAAGCCCTCGTTCTTCCAGCTGATGCTCCGCGCGGCGGCGAGCGCCGGCATCGCGTCGTTGTCGTGCGTGATCTGCTTCACGCCCTGTCCCTGGGAGCCGAGCGGTCCTGCGTAGATCGCCGGTGCATGCTCGTAATCTTGTACCACGGCGGCAGCGATCCGCCCGTCCGCTGAGAACACGGCGCGGCCATCGCCTGCGCTCGAGCTTGCCGGCTTGGCAAACCCCGGCACGACCGACTGCCCGGGGGTGAGCGTGCCGAACTGCATCTGGTCGCCGGCCAGCGTCACGGTGCGCAGGCCACCGCGGGTCCAGGCGATCGTCGTCACCGTCGACTTGGCGCCGGCGGTGACGTTGCGCGGGGTGCCGCCCTCCAGTCCGACCGTGAAGACGTCGCCGCCGATGGAGCCGAAGTCGCTCATCAGGCCGCCGACATAGGCGACGGTGCGACCATCGGGGGACACCCGCGGCTGGTTGATCTGCGTCGTCGGCTTGGCAATCGAGCGGACCGCGCCGGTCTGCGCGTCGATCGCGTCGAGCGTCGCCACCCACCAGTTGTTGTCGCCATTGCCGAGCGCGGTCGTCGCGACGAACCCGCGGCCATCGGGCGTCCAGTCATATTCGTAGACGTAGCGCCCCGCAGGCGAGAGCGGCGTCACCGTCGTCGTCGCCTTGGCGATGTCGAACACCGCGAGGCGTTGCTCGTCGCTCTTCTCGCCGATCTCGCCGATCATCCGGACACCGGCCTGCGTCGCGCCCGATTCCTTGGCCGCGCCCAGTGTCACCAGCAGCGCGATCCGCTTGCCGTCGGGCGACACGCGCGGAGTCTGCGCGATACCGGCGATGATCGCGACGGTGCGCGTCGCCTTGGCGTCGGCATAGGTCAGCCGGACATTGCCCGCCGCGGTGTCGCGGACCAGGAATATCAGGTCGCCGTTGGGCGCGAAGGTCAGCCCCGCATAGCTGCACGTCGCGCACGGATCGATCGTCCGCAGCACCCGCCCGTCGGCAACGCTGCGCAGCGTTATGACACCATGCGCGCCGCTGCTTTCGATGGTCGCGGTACGATCGCCCGCAGGCGACAGCGCGAGCCCACCATATTGGTGGAGCGTCTGCGCGGACGCAGGCGCGGCGGTCGCGAGGAGAAGGGCGGCGGTGACGGTAAGACGCATCGGGGGCTCCGGCAGGACAGCGGTTGCCCCTGCTTAACGCTTGGCCGACCTGCGGCAAGCCGGTGTCGTGACTACGCCGTCCAAAGACCTCGCGTCGCGACCGCCAGGCATCCGTAGCGGGCCGAAATCGTCCGTAATCGCGGCTTCGTACCTGCTAGCTCGGGCAGTGAAATCCACGAGACGCGCTTAAGCCTATTTTTGCCTCAGTCACTAGCGCTGACGCTTCACCAAAACCGGTCGTTCGCCGTCGATCAACGCTTTGAACCCGCCGAAACCAGACTGTTTGATGATGACCGCGGTGCCGGGGCGCGGTGCGAGCGTCAACGGCTCGATCGTCTCCCACGCCGTATTGTTGGCCAGCTGGATTAAGTAACGCGCGTAACTTGACGCCCTTACACCGGTGATCGTCGTCTTCACCTCGGTAACCCTCGTGAGCCGGTCGGCCTCGCCGCCGCCAAGGGGGGTTTTTTGCCGCATCTGCGAGCCCGAATCGCTGCTGTTTACGCTCGACGACAGCTGCGCGGTCCAGCGCCAGCAAACTGCCGGACTTGCGCGCGCTCGCTATCTCGCGAGCGGCTGCGTCGAAGCATGAGAGCCGAGCAGCATCGGTCGCAACCTGCTGGCATTCCGCAAGAACGTCCAATGTTCGCGACGAGGTCCGATCGGGGGCGGCGGTTGCCGGTTCACCGCAGGAGACGCCCGCCAGAGCGAGGAGTGCAAACGGAACGCAATAGGCACGCAAATCACGCATTGGACTACCTCGAGACGAATAAAGGAAAGAATCTATCGGCCGACACCGGCGGGGGACACTATGTTGCGCTTATGTCACGCTAATGTCGCAAACGGAACTCAAAAGGTCCGAATCGACGATATTCATTGCGGTGCGGTAATAGCGATCGATACACCCCTCCCAGAGCCGGTTCTTTTTCCGGGGGCAAATGCACGGCGATACGCCGGCAACAAGGGGGCTAATATGACATCTGCTGCTCGTGCACACCTGCTTGCGACCACGCTGCTCATGGGAGCGGCGACGCTTGCCACGCCAGCGTTCGCGCAAGTCCAGGGTGACAATTCGGGGATTCGCGCTGGGGGCGCGAGCGCGACCCAAGCAACCACGCCGGGCGCGAATGCCCAGGGTGAAGTCGGCATGACGACGTCCGAAGCGGCGCCGACCACCGAGAACAGCCAGGGCGACATCGTCGTCACCGGCTCGCTAATCAAGAATCCGGCGCTGATCGCATCGGCGCCGGTCCAGGTCATCGGCCAGGAAGAAATCCAGCTTCGCCAGTCGAACACTGCCGAAGACATCCTGCGCACCCTTCCAGGTGCCGTGCCGAGCATCGGTTCGGCCGTGAACAACGGCAACGGCGGCGCATCCTACGTCGATCTTCGCGGCCTTGGTTCGTTCCGTAACGTCGTGCTGCTCGATGGCAACCGTCTGGCACCATCGGGCTTGGTCGGTCGCGTCGATCTCAACAACATCCCGCTCGCACTCGTCGAGCGTGTCGACACGCTGACCGGCGGCGCAGCTACCACTTACGGCGCCGACGCAGTTGCAGGCGTCGTCAACTTCATCACCCGCTCGGACTTCTCGGGCCTTGACGCATCGGTCTCGAACCAGATCACCGAGCGTGGCGACGGTTCGTACTTCCGCGGCGACATCACGATCGGAGCGAACTTCGACGACGGTCGCGGCAACGCGGTATTCTCGGTCGGCTATCAACAGTCAGACCCCGTCTATCAAGGCGATCGTGACTACTCGATCAACAACGTGAACTCGTTCAGCGGTGCACTCGGCGGTTCGGGTACTTCGGTCCCCGCAAGCCTTACCGGTACTCGGACGCTGGTGAACGGCATCGCCAACACGGCGCCGCTATATGTCCAGACCGGAACGACGGCAGCAGGCGTTCCCATTCTCGCGTTGAACCCAGGCGGCATGGCCAATCGTGGAAACAGCCAGATTGGCTCGAACGGGCAGGCCGTTGCAGCTTATGCGCCGTTCAATTTCAACCCGTACAACATCTTCCAGACGCCGTTCGAGCGTTTCAACATGTACGGTGCGGCGCACTACGACGTTTCCGACAACATTGAGGTCTATACGCGCGGCCTGTTCTCGAAGAACACCGTGCAGACCATCGTGGCGCCATCGGGTTCATTCGGCTCGCAGCTGGTTGTGCCCCCTCAGCAATCCGTACCTGCCTGCTGCGCTCCGTACTCAGCTCTGCGCTGCCAACATTGCACCCACAACGCTCGGCGTAACTGCAGCTGGTGCTTCGGTTGCCGCTCAAACTACTTATACGCCGCGCTTTACGCCAACGGAATGCGCGGCCGCCGCGATCGCGACAAGCCCGACGGATCCAAACTTCCGGACTGCGACGACGACCCTGTCGCGTCGTACTCCAGAAGTGGGTCCGCGTATCTCAAACTTCCAAACTACGATTTTCGATTATCGAGCCGGCGTTAAGCTGGGCATCACCGAGGGCATCAAGCTGGACGTGTCGGGTGGTTACGGTGAATCCGAGAACACGCAGACGCTGCAGGGCTACGTCCTGACGTCGCGCTTGCGCTCGGCAGCGTATGCTACAAACACCACGACCTGCCTGGCTGGCGCTCCCGGGGGTGCTGCGCTTGGTGCAGGGACGGGTTGCGTTCCCGTTAACCTGTTCGGCGCGGAGGGGGACGCTCACGCCAGCGCAGGTTCCCTACCTGCTCGGCGAGAGCACCACGACGATCAAGACATCGCTTGCTCAGGCTCGTGCAGTATTGAACGGCGACTTCGGCTTCGCATCGCCGTTCGCAACCGACTCGGTCGGTTTCGCGGCCGGTTCCGAATATCGTAAATATCGTGCGTCGCAGCGCTCGGATACCCTGGCTCAAACGGCTGGCGAACTCGGTGGCGCCGGTGGTGCTGCTCCGAATGTCGATGGCGGGTATGAGGTTGTCGAGGGTTTCGGCGAAATCATTGCGCCGCTCGTCCAGGATAAGCCTTTCTTCCAAAGTTTGACGTTGGAAGTCGGTGGGCGCTATTCGCACTATAAGGTGCTCGTTCCCACCTCGCCGACCTACAATACGACGACCTACAAGGCTGGTGGTAGCTGGGAGCCAGTCGTCGGCGTAAAGCTGCGTGGGAACTATCAGCGTGCGGTTCGCGCTCCGAACATCAGCGAACTGTTCTCACCGCTGACCACCGGACTGACCAATCTGGCGACCGATCCATGCGCTGGGACCGCGCCTGTTTCGAACGTCGTGTTGCGCAACGTCTGCGTAGCGCAGGGCGCACCGGTTAGCACGATCGGGACGATCCAAGCGGATCCTGCTGGTCAGCCGAACGTCACGACCGGCGGAAACCTCAACGTCCGGCCGGAAAAGTCCGACTCGTACACGTTTGGTGTTGTTCTCCAGCCTACTCAGCTGATCCCGGGTTTCTCGGTCACGGTCGATTACTACAACATCAAGGTGAAGGGCGCGATTTCGAGCCAGACGCCTGACGATGCGATCAACGCCTGCTTTGGTCCTTCCTTGAGCGCGGCTAGCGCAACTTCAGCTGCCTGCACTGTCATTCGCCGTAATCCGGCGACGGGCAATCTCTACGGCGATAGCGCCACTACTCCCGGCCTGTTCTCGCCGCTGTCCAACCTTGGCCAGATCAAGACGGACGGTATCGATCTCGGCATCAATTATCGTCGCGATATCGGATTTGCGAAGATGGCATTGTCGTTCCAAGGCAACTGGACGCATGACTCCAAGTTCCAAGCAACGCCAACCTCGATCAACCGCGAATGCACCGGCTATTATTCGGTCAGCTGCGCATCGATCCAGCCGGAGTTCTATTGGAATACCCGGGCGACCTTCACGTTTGCCGACAGCGTCGATGTATCGCTCATGTGGCGCCATATCGACGGTGTTAAGCAAGAGCCTTACGACGTGACGGACGGTAGCGGTCCTGCATTCGCAGGTACGTTCGGCGGCGACACGGTCAACTTCGGTCGCATCAAGGCGCACGACTATTTCGATCTGACCACGCGTATCGCCGTTGCAGAGAACTTCGACTTCACCGTTACGGTTCAGAACCTGCTCGACAAGGAGCCGCCGATCGTTGGTTCGACTGTTGGTTCGACCTCGTACAACAGCGGCAACACCTATCCGTCGACGTACGACGCGCTGGGCCGTCGCTTTGCGGTCGGGGCACGACTACACTTCTAGGATCTCGACGATCCGATCTCGGGGCGGCTCTTCGGAGTCGCCCTTTTTTTGCCCGTGGGGGTCGTGAATGGGGTCGCAACCTTCGTGCCGCGCGGGGCCGGCTGGTTGGCGCGAAGGAAGACGCTGCGTCTCAGTTTGACATGACGGGGTACGCAGGATCCCAGCCATCGGCGGCGTGAAGCTCCGCTCCGCTTTTTGCTCAGTCGAGAAGCGGCGCCGGTGGATCGAGTGCTACGCCGGCCCCGCGGGCGACCGCTTCGGCCCAGACCAGGACCTTGTCGATTTCCTCGGCGTGGAATGCCGCACCGTCGATCTGTTCGCGCGTGCGGTCGGCAGCACGGTACGCCTTGCCGTCCTTGGCGTTGCGCCCGAACGCGTCGCTTGCCGCCAACGCGTCGATTGTCGCGGGATCGTCGGCCAAGCCGAACAGGGTACAGAGCGCGGCCAGCGCCGGGCGGGGCGCGGCGAGCAGTGTCTCGCTCTGCAACGATCGCACGCGTCCCGGAAACCGCGACGCGAGCGCTTCGAACAGGTCGGCCTGCGCGATCCAGCCGACCGCCGCGACCTGCAGGTCGGTCAGCCGGAAATAGTCCTCGGGCGCGAATCCAAGGTCGACCATTCCGTCCGCCAACTGTTTGGCAAGCAGTTCGCGTACCCACAAACGCCCCCACATGCCCTTGCGCGCGATCGACGTAAGGAAGACCCGCAGTGGCGCGTACAGGAGCACCGCGTGTGCCTCTGGTCGAAGCGTCATCATCGTCGGAGCCAGTGCATTGACCACATTGGACGGCTTCACGATCACCGCCTCGCCCGGCACGAATGCGCGCGACAGCAGCGTGAGTGCGCTGTCGAGCCGGTCGGCGACCTGTGCCGGGTTGCCGCCGCGGTGGCGCCAGCCGACAAGGTCGTTGAGAATGAGCGGTTCCTTCAGCGTCGACGCAAGTCCTGCACGGTCGAGGATCTGCGCGAGCAGGGTCGAACAGCAATAGGCCGAGTGGAAGATGAAATGAACCGGATCGATCCGCGGGATCATGGCGATCGCCTGCTGGCGGGGGACCACGACCGGTGCTGTCGCAGTCGGCAGGAATTCATCGGTCAGGAACGTCGCAGCACTCCGCATGGCGCGGTCCGCGGCGATCAGGTGAACTGCGTCGTGACCGGGATCGTAGCGATGCGCGAGCCATTGCGGGTCGGTGATCCGAGCGGCGGGGAGCGTGCCGGCGCCTATGTTCTTAGTCGAAGGATATCGCGCAGAGATGCTCATGCGGCAAAGGGATCGCATATCACGGCGCTGATCGCCACCTGCGAGGCGCGATCATGCGATTTCCGATTGTGCCCGCGGGCGAATGCGGCATGATACTGCTAAGAACACGATGCCCGGGAGGTTATGCGATGATGAAGCGGATTGCGTTTGGTCTGGCGACGATTGTCATCGCGACATCCTCTGTAGTCGCGCAGCAACCCGAACCGGCGGCACCGGCGAAGGCGGTTGCCAAACCCGAACGGCAGATCTGCAAACAGTCCGCGCCGTCCGGCTCGCTGATCGAGAGACGGCGGGAATGCCACACACGGGCGGAATGGAGCCGGATCGCGCAGGAAGGTCGCGCGGCGGGCCAGGACGTGGTCGATCGCGCGGCAATGGGCGGGCAATAAGCGCGTCTGGCGATCGATATGAGCAGTCATCCGGGGCAACAGGTCGACACGCTGCTGCGTGACGCGGACCAGGCACATCGTGCGGGCGATACAGCGCGGGCAGGGGCGGCGTTTCGCGATATCTTGGCGATCGCGCCTGACCATCCGGTCGCGCTTAACGCCCTCGGGATGGCGGCGCTGGGGCGTGACGACCGCGCCGCGGCGGGAATATTTTGCGCGGGCAGCGGCTGCCGATCCCGCCGCCGCACCGCTCTGGATGAACCTGGCGAGCGCACATCGCGGGTTAGGCGATGCCGTGGCGGAACGAACCGCGCTGGAGCGGGCGCTGGCGCTCGACCAGCGCAACCTGATGGCGAACGTGCGGCTTGCCGAACTGCACGACCGGACCGGCGATGCGGCGCAGGCGGCGTTCCGCTGGGGCGGGGTGGCGACGATCGTCCAGTCGATGGCGGATCGATCGCCACCGCTCGATCAACTGCTGGCGCGGGCGTCGGAGCGGATCGCATTCCACGCGCGCGCGCTGTCGGACGATGTCGATGCCGCGATGCAGCCATTGCGGGCGGGTGTGAGCCCCGCACAGCGCCGCCGGTTCGATGCGTGTGTCGATGCGATGCTGGGGCGTCGGACGATCTACGCACCCGCGCCGCACGGAATGCATTTCCCATTCCTCCCGGCCGACGAGTTCTTCGCGCGCGACCATTTCGCCTGGCTGGCCGAGTTCGAGGCGGCGACACCCGTCATCCTCGCCGAACTGAAGGCGTTGCTCGCCGAACCGTCGGCGGGCTTCACGCCTTACGTGACGATGCCGCGCGGGACGCCGGCCAATCTGTGGAGTCCGCTCGATCGCTCGGACCAGTGGAGCGCACGCTATCTGTGGCGCTACGGGGTCCGCGACGACGCGGTCTGCGCGCGGTGTCCGCAGACCGCGGCGATCCTCGATGCGTTGCCGCTGGCGGATATTCCCGGCCGCGCACCGACCGCATTCTTCTCGGTCCTCAAACCGGGCACGCATTTGCCGCCGCACACCGGGGTCAGCAACATTCGTTCGGTCGTGCACCTGCCGCTGATCGTCCCCGACAAATGCGGTTTCCGCGTCGGCGGCGAGACCCGCGAATGGCGCGTCGGCGAGGCGTTCGTGTTCGACGATACGATCGAGCACGAGGCCTGGAACGACAGTGACACGATCCGGGCCGTCCTGATCGTCGATGTCTGGAACCCCCATCTGACGGCTGACGAGACGACCATGCTGCGCCGCCTGTTCGGTTCCCTCGGCAACAAGCTCGGTAATAGCGGAGACGTTGCAGACTGAAGCCGGTGCCGACGGGCGGCCCGCAGGGATATGCTCAGCCCGTGTCGATCGCCGCGCCCCTGATAGGTGTCGATGGCCTCGAAGATGTCGGTCAGCGCGGCGCGTTCGTCGGCGGTCAGTTCGGGCCGCCAAACCTCGAACAGCAGGACGATCCGGGTTTCCGTGCCACGGTTCCACGCCTCGTGCTCGAACGAATCGTCGAAGATCAGCATTTCGCCGGTCTGCCACGTGCGCGTTTCCGCGCCGACCCGCAGCGCGCATCCTTCGGGTGCGATCAGCGGCAGATGACAGATCAGCCGCGTGTTGAGCATCCCGTAATGCGGTCGAATGTGCGTGCCGGGCTTCAGCAGCGAAAAGATCGCCATCGGCGAGCGACCCGCGATGATCGGGATCTGTGCTTGCTCGAGCGCGGCCATGGTATGCGGACAGGAGGATGCGTTGGGTTCCACGCGCTCGCCACCGCGCCACAACTGGAATGCGCTCCAGCTCGGATCGTCGAGCAACGGGTTGGCCGGCGCTGGCCGGTCTGGCGTCGACTGGACATAGGGCGCAAAGCCCTTCTCGGCCGCGACGACGCTTTCGAGTTCGGCACGCATGTCTGCGGTCGCGGCCTCCATGGCTGCAACCCACGCGAACTCGTCGCGCTCGAAGAACGCGCGTTGCGCAAGCCCGGGAAAATAGAACATCGACGGCTGTTGCAGATACAGTTCACGCCGTCCGAGCAGCAGGTCGAGCGCGTACCGCGTACGCCCTCCTGATACGCCAGCGGCAAGACCAGTCCCCGCCAGCGCATCGCCGAGATGTGCGGCAAACCGTTTCGCGCAATCCGCCAGGAACGCTTCACCGGCCTTCAGCATCGGCACCAGGACGGGCGCTATCGTGGCATTCGGCAGCGTGGCGACGTTCAGCGCGGTGCGATAAAAGGATTGCGCCGCGCGCTCGTCGCCGCGTCGGACCTTCAGCGCGGCCATCGTCAACAGCGCAGCCAGGTGGCGTGGTTCTGCTGCCAGGAAATGCACCAGCGCGGTTTCCGCCTCGTCGTCGCGGCCGAGCGACTGTGCGGCTTGTGCGATCAGGAACCAAGGCGCGGGCATGCCCGGTGCACCGTCGCGTAGAAGGGACAGCGTTTCATAGGCGCGTGCCGCATTACCGTTGCGGAGCGCAGCCATCCCGTCGCGCGCGAGAGTTTCTGCTTGAGGCCGGGTCAGTTGCATTCCTCCAGCGTAACGAAGTGGAGGCGGATGCCAAGTGCGCGGGGCTCGCCTGGCCTAGGCGGGGCATGCTCCGGCCCATGAATGCCCTGTGACCATGATAGCCGAATTTCGAAGTGTCGATAATCGATCAGGCGACGCGGTGATAAGCGACCTGGAGCTAAGCCAAGGCTGTGACCAGTCCGCGGCCACGCCGTTGGCGGTCGGCCGTGCTACTGGCGGCGGCTCGCCAATAAATACGGCAGATCCGGAATATGGAAAGACTTGGCTGGGGCGGCAGGGTTCGAACCTGCGCATGGCGGCATCAAAAGCCGCTGCCTTACCACTTGGCGACGCCCCAACAGAGGCGGCCTTATAGCGGGGCAGCGGCGTGTGAAAAGCCCTTGCGGACGTCAATCCGCGAGATGGTGCAGCCAGTTGTTCTCGTCGGGCGCAGTACCGCGCTGGATCGAGACGAGCGCGTCGCGCATCCGCATCGTCAGTGCGCCCGGAGCACCGTCGCCGATCGTGAATCGGCCCTCGGGGCTGGCCACCGTTCCGATCGGCGTCACGACCGCCGCGGTGCCGCAGGCGAACGCTTCGACCAGACGGCCGCTGGCAGCGTCTGCGCGCCACTGGTCGATCGTGTAGCCTTCCTCGCGGACCGTAATGCCGTTCGCGCGCGCGAGCGTCAGGATCGAGTCGCGGGTGATGCCGGGCAGGATCGTGCCGGTGAGGGCAGGGGTCGCCATGCTGCCGTCGTCGAACACGAAGAAGATGTTCATGCCGCCGAGTTCCTCGACCCAGCGCCGCTCGGCCGCATCGAGGAAGACGACCTGGTCGCAGCCGTTGCGGATCGCTTCGGACTGCGCGAGCAGGCTCGCCGCGTAGTTGCCGCCGCACTTCGCCGCGCCGGTGCCGCCCTGAGCAGCGCGCGTGTATTGCTGGCTGACCCAGATCGACACGGTGGGGGGCGCCGCCCTTGAAATAGGCGCCGACCGACGAGGCGAGCACCATGTAGAGATATTCGGCCGACGGCTTCACGCCAAGGAACACTTCGCTCGCGAACATGAACGGGCGCAGGTACAGCGCGCCGCCATCGCTCTCCGGGATCCAGTTCGCATCGGTCTTCACGAGGCGCTCGACCGATTCAAGGAACAGCTCGGTTGGCAGCTCGGGCATCGCGAGGCGCCGTGCCGAATCCTGGAAACGGCGCGCATTCGCCTTGGGACGGAACAGCGCCGTGCCGCCATCGGCGAGTCGATACGCCTTCATCCCCTCGAAGATCTCCTGCGCGTAATGCAGCACCGACGACGCCGGATCGATCGTCAGCGGTGCACGCGCCGTGATCCGCGCGTCATGCCAGCCCTCGGTTTCGCTATAGCGGATCATCGCCATGTGATCGGTGAAGACTCGCCCGAATCCGGGATCGATCAGCCGCTTTGCCCGCTCGTTCGCCTCGACCGGAGTCGCGTTCGGCTCATGGCGGAAGGCGGAAGACGGCGTAAAAGCTGGAACGGACATCGAAAATCTCTCTCGTTGCGGGTTGCCGACGACTACGGGCGATGTCTAAACCGGTCAACATGCCTGCCACTCCGTCTTCTGCTTCACCCCTGTTCCTTCGCGAACCCGAACTCCGCCGCGGCATGGAGCTGCTGTACTTCGGTTATAGCCACCTGACGCGGTCGATCGACCAGGGTCTTGCCGAAGAGGGGCTTGGCCGCGCGCACCATCGCGCGTTGTATTTCATCGCGCGAAAGCCCGACATGACGGTGAGCGAGCTGTTGTCGCTGCTGGCGATCACCAAGCAGTCGCTGGGACGCGTGCTGAACGAACTGGCGGACCGCAAGCTGGTCGAGACGCGACCCGGCGAGCGCGACCGGCGGCAGCGTTTGCTGCGGTTGACAGCCGAGGGTTCGAAGATGGAGCGCGAACTGTTCGAGGCAGCGCGAGTCCGGATGGCGGACGCATATGCGAGCGCGGGGCAAAGCGCGGTATCGGGGTTCTGGGCGGTGCTCGAGGGACTAGTGCCCGAAGCGGACCGTTCGCAGGTGTTCGGCCTGCGCGGTTAGGTGATGCGCCGGAGGGCAGACTGGCTCACGCGGGACGATTTGGCGTTGACGTCGCCGCAAGGACTGTGGCACTCGGCCGGTCATCGAGAGCCGGTGCAAGACCCGGACCGACAGGCGTAGATCGCCGTTAGCGGGTGTAGCTCAATGGTAGAGCTTTTGCTTCCCAAGCAAGTGACGAGGGTTCGATTCCCTTCACCCGCTCCACGTTTTCGCTGAAGTCCCGAATGTCGCCGTTCCGCGGCCGCCGTTCTACATCGGCTCCGCGAGTTGCGTACGGTTCCTGCCGCCGGATTTCGCTGCGTAGAGCATCGTGTCGGCACGTTCGAGCCAGGCGGTTAGCGTGTTGAAGGATGCGGACAGCTCAGCCACGCCGAAGCTCGCGGTTACGTGGATCGTACCGCCGCCATGGAGCGTCATCGGATGTTCGGCGATGGTATTCCGAAGTCGCTCCGCGACGACGAGAGCTGCCGCGCCGCTGGTTTCCGGCATCAGAAGAGCGAATTCCTCGCCGCCGAGACGACCGAACAGATCGCAAGGGCGCAACGTGGTTTCGGCAAGGCTGGCGATCTGCTTCAGGACCTGATCGCCGATCGAGTGGCCGTAAGTATCGTTCACCCGCTTGAAATGGTCGACGTCGATCATGATAAGCGAACTTGCCCGCCCGTAGCGAAGCGTACGCTCCATTTCCCGTTGCGCCTGATCGACGAAGCCACGTCGGGTCAGCGCGCCGGTAAGGTGATCGACCTGTGCGATCAGCCGCAGTTCGAGCTCGTCGCAAACGATGTTCGCGAAATTGCTGAGGATCGCGATGTCCGCGGGGCTGAACCGTCTGGGCCGGGTATCCATCGCGCACAGCGCCCCGACATTATATCCTTCGGGCGTGCGCAGGGGGATGCCCGCATAGCTCCGCACATAGGGCGGACCGACGACGAGCGGACTTTCGGCGAACCTCGGGTCGGCCAGCGCGTTTTCGATGATCAACGGGTCGCGTTGCTGGATCGTATGCGTACAGAAAGATACCGCGCGGGGCGTTTCGCACTGCTCTATGCCGCGCCGCGCCTTGAACCATTGCCGATCGCGATCGACGAGCGTCACGGTCGCTACGGGTACCGCGAGCACCGTGCGGACGAGCGTGACGATCTTTTCGAACGGCTCTTCGACCGCTGTGTCGAGCACGTCGAGGCGACGCAAGGCTGCGACCCGGCCATCGTCGTCGTCGAGCAGCAGGGCGTTATCCATGATCCGGTGCCTTCATCATCGCGCGGATTGCTACGGTGAGATCGTCGGCATAGCTGTCGACCAGAGTGCGGATGCTCGCATCGACGACGTCCTCGCCGAGTCCCGCCGCCCGCAGGCTGACGATCAGTTCGGCAAGATGTGCCTGGTGGCGCTGTACGCTCGCCAACAACTCCGCGGGGATCTCGAGCGGTTCCGCCACGGTGGGGGTAGGCTGAAGTTGATCGATGCGCACGTTCGGCCTCTCATTGCAGCACCGAGTCTTTACAGCCGAACGGTTAACAGAGCTCAAACGCGCGTGTTCGACACTCTCGACGATTCCCGGCTCCAGATAAAAAGATGCCCTGCCGGATCAAGGATCGGCAGGGCATTCCGAGGTTTCACCGTCCGTCGCGAATGTCGCCGGACCTTCGTGCCGGCACTGAAAGTCCTGGCGAAAGTCGACTCAAATTGCGGACGGTGCCGTGCCCGTTACTTCTTCTTGCCGCTCTCACCCGAGGCGCTCGAGACGGCCGTTCCAGCGGACTTCACATCCTTGCCGACGCCGTTCACCGTGTGACATCCCGTCAGCGCCAGGCCGGCAGCAAGTAGTGCCAGTGCAAATACGTTCTTCATACTTGGTCTCTCTCATGTTCAGTGTTTGAGGTGGATGGTGCCGGTGCGACGAGCGCGGCCGACCGCCGGTGAAGTTTTCGTGACATGAGCGGCCTTGGCGTCGACGTCAGCCTCGGACGGGGTTGCCCCGGTGAGCTTGAAGATCGCCTCCGCAACCGAGACTCTGGCCTTGTCGGCAAAATCATCGGTATCATCACTCATGAGCACCCATTCTCCATCCGGGTCTGGTCAAGTCCCGTGATTTAGCGTGATCCGAATAACGGCAAAAGATCGCGTTGTATCAACCCGATAGTATTTTCGACATCTCGCACGGATACTATCGGGCAGGCGGCGCCTGCTTGGTTCGATCAATATCAGCGGCGTCATCGATCAGGCCAGTGTCCATCAGGGCTGTAGCGTCACGACCGGGACGGGGCTTGGCAGCAGCGTCTTGCGATCGGCCCCATCGCCGAACCCGCGGGCACGCGCCCAGGCCGCCGCCGCCACCCTGCGATTGACGCCGATCTTGCTGTAGACGCGCGCGACATGGTTGCGGACGGTATTGCCGCTGACGTTCAATGTGCGCGCCATCGTCTTGTCGTCCATGCCCTCGCAAATCAGCGCGAGCACATCGCGTTCGCGCGCGGTCAGGTCGTTCAGGCCCGATGGCGTAACGGCTCGCGGTGGTTCGGACTGCAGTGCCAGATTGTCCAGAATGGCGTGGCTGAGCCATTTCGATTCCGAGATCGTCGCCTCGATCGCGGCGGCCAGATTGCGTTCGTCGATCCGACGATTGGTGACGTCCTGAAAGGTCCAAAGCGCGTAGGCCTTGTCGGCGATCATGATCGTGGCCTCCGATATCTGGCATTCGAGACGCTGCCCGCACTTGGTACGGACGGCCCCAGATGCAATTCCCGATGGCCAAATCTCGATGTCATCGGTCGATCGACCGGACAGGTCACTTCGCGAATACCCGATCAGAGAACAGAGACTGTCATTCGCGACGGTCACGAAATTGTCGGCCGGATCGACGATCATCATGCAGGCCGTCGACGTCGCGAACGCGGTTTCGACGCTTGTTCGGAGTTGATCGTAATGGCGTTCGGTCTGCTGCCACGCTTCGATATCCGTCAGCGTAAACAGCATGCACGGCTGGCCGCCGAAGGTGACGGGCTGGCCGGTAACGATCACGGGCCGGCTTGTGCCGTCAGGCATCGCCAGGCTGGCCCGGGTCTGCGGGATCGTCTGCGCGTTGACGAGCGCGCGCTTCACCGCCGCGTAGTTCGCGACGCCCTCGAGGATGTTGCGCTCGTACATCGAGCGGCTCAGCCAATCCTCGTCCGTGCTATCAGTGAGCGCGAGGAAACTACGACTGACCATGACGTAGCGCAGGTCCCGCAAGCCGCAGACGATGGCGGGGGCGGGGTGCGACTCGATCGAGCATTCGAGCCGCGTCATGCGATCTGGCGCATGCCACACGGTGCCCGCGAGCGAGTGGTGAGGCCGTGTGAAGATATCCAGGCAGTCGTTCGTCATGGTCGTTCCTCGTCGTCACGAAGATACACTTAAGTTGATCGATAGATGGAGTGAAAAATCCGTTATACCAAGAATGCCCCATTTCGATACTAAGGAGATCTGTATATTGGCGCGCAATCTGTATGACAGATGAGTCGAAAGGTCAGTGTCGGTTACTTAAGTCGATCCCGATGGTATTAACTATGATATTATCTCAGACCGGTTCTTGTATTGCTGCTTCAGGTGTTGTGTTGTTGTTGACCAGGTGAACTATTGCTTCCCATTCTGGCGGCTGCCGAACTGATTATCCTTCACGCGGCGCAGTATTGCGGTCGTCGCCGACCATCAGTTCGACCGGGGTATCGCCGATCGGGCCTGGCGATTGATCTTCATCGGTATGCGCGAACAGCCAGCGACCGAGAAGGCCAGCCACGGCGGCGCCGCTCAGCGGTGCAATCCAGAACAGCCAGAGCTGCGACAGCGCCCACCCGCCGACGAACAGCGCCGGACCCGTGCTGCGCGCCGGGTTCACCGACGTATTGTCGATCGGGATCGAGATGAGATGGATCAGCGTCAACGCCAGACCGATCGACAGCGGGGCGAACGCTGCCGGAGAGCGCTCGTCGGTCGCGCCGAGGATTACCGTCAGGAAACCGGCGGTCAGCAGTGCCTCCGAAAGGAACGCGGTTGCGGCGCCGTATCCGCCCGGCGAATGCACGCCGTAACCATTCGCGGCGAACCCGCTGGCGACCAGGTCGAACCCTGCGGTCCCCGATGCCAGTGCAGCGAGTGCCGCGCTGCCCAATATGCCGCCGATGACCTGCGCGATGACATAGCCCGGCAGGTCGCGAGCGGGAAAGCGGCCGGCGACCGTCAAGCCGACACTGACGGCTGGGTTGAAGTGGCCGCCCGAAATGAAGCCGACGGCAAACGCCATCGTGAAGACGGTAAGGCCGAACGCCAGTGCCACGCCCGCCATGCCGATCGTGCCGGGGACGCCCGTGCCCGCGGCAAGAACCGCAGCGCCGCAACCACCCAGGACCAGCCAGAACGTGCCGATGACTTCGGCGGCCAGCCGTCGCGCGGTAGCGATACGGCGGGGTCGGGCTGCCTGACCAGCGGGCGTACCGATGGTCGACGTGCGCTGAAGGTGTGGACTGTCGGCCATGTCGTTCGTGCCTAACTGGGGTGCATCGATGAGCGCCCGTCGGTCTTTGGGGTGGCGGGCAGAGCACAGCGATCGCTGCCCCGCCCGCCGATCAGAGCGTTTCCGTCTGGCGGCTTACTTGCCGCGCAGGGTGTTGATGACCGCGATGCCGAGCACGCCGGCCACGGCGGCCGCGGTGAAGGGGCGCTCCTTCGAGAACTGGCGAACATAGTCGAGCAGCGGGCGGATATTGTCCTGGACGACGTCCTTCGCCTGGCCGACGGTCTTCTGGATCGTGCCGCCAAGCTGATCCGCGGTGCCTTCGCTCTGCAACGACGTGTCGCCGATCACGCCGCCGAGCGTTTCCCTTGAGCTTGCCGCCGACGTTGGTGGCTGCGCCGTTGAGGGTATCGGTGTTCACGAGAATCTCCTTTGATTGTCTAGGGAAGGACGGTCAGATCAGGGGCGGTCGGTAAGGTCCCGCATGTCGCCACGGTCATCCTGACGGGCGAGATCGCCGTCCGTCTGACGATCCATCCCTGAGGGTGGCGTCGTGCGGTCGCCGTCGATCGCCCGATCGGCGGGGTTATCGGTCGACTTGGCACCGTCGAGCATCCGCTTCACGGCATTCCCGGCTGCATCGCGACCACCCAGGCCGAACGCCAGGGCAAAGGCGACTGCGATCGCACCGAGCAGCAACCCGAACGCCAGGTTGATGATGTCGTCGGCCAGACCCATGAAGCGCAGGCCGATCGCGGTGCCGAGCACGATGATCGCGATCCGTACGACGGGGGCGGCAACGCGCGTGCCCTGGTCGCCGTTGCGCTCGATGGCGTGCGCCACGAAGCGGGCGATGACGACCGATGCGAAGATGATGATCGCCCCGAACACGACCTGCCCGAACAGCGTCAGCACCTCGGCCATGATCTGCGAGCCATAGGCGAAGTTCAGCTGGCGGAACGCTTCCATCAGGCCGAAGATCAGGATCGCGACGAACGCGCCGGTGCCGACCGTCTTCGATGGCACGAACGACGGACCGGTCGACTGGCCGGTGGTGCCGAGCTCGCGGTTCTCCGTGTTGCCGAAGATGCCGATCGACCCGATCGTCCGGTCGAAGCCGGTCGTTGCCAGGAACTGCGTCAACAGACGCGACGCGAACTTGGCGATGACATAGGCGACGGCGAGGATCATGCCGGCGGCGATGACGTGCGGGATGGCGTCGAGGATGATGCGCAGCATGGCGGTTGCCGGCTGCGAGATCGCCGCGATGTTCAGCGTGTCGAGCGCCGCGATCGAGACCGGGATGATGATCAGCGCGAACACGATGCCGCCGATCGTACGCGGCAACATCGTCGGATCGGTCGGCGTGGTCGCGCCGACATGCGTCGAGAAGCGCTCGACATGGCTGGCCGTAATGACCGCCTCGACCGCCTTCTTGGCGACCTTGGCGAGGACATAGCCGAGGAAGAAGATCAGCGCGGCACCGATGATCCGCGGGATGGCCGTGCCGAAGCCCTGCAGCATGTCGCCGAGCGGACCGGTTGCGCCGGCCAGCCCTAGCGGCTGCGTCGCAAGGAACAGCGCGATGAGGAGAACCACCCAATAGGCGGCATCACCGACCTGCGCGCCGATCGTGGTCGGGTTGCGTGGGTTTGCGTTCGGCTCGTTGGCGTGGATCGCAAGCGGCGTCTTGTTGACGAGCTTGGCGACGCCCCACTTCACGGCGCGTGCGATCGCCCAGCCGATGACGAGGATGATCAGCGCCGCGATGATCCGGGGTGTCCAGATCTCGACATAGCTCCAGGCTTGCGCCCCGAAATCGCGGGTGTTCGATACGACCGTATCGCCCGCATAGGTTACGTCTTGCATGTGTGTGTTCCTTGAAACCCTCTACGGGGCCTGACGTCTGCCGGTGCGCGGCGCCGTGTGCCTTGGGTGCGCTCTGGCCTCGATGCCGCGGTTCCGGATTAGAGTGGTGATGCGGGGTCGGTCAGGATGCCGCATGCAGCAGCGGCCTTGCCGACCTCGAGCGGTACCTTGGGATCCTTGACCTGCCCCGACACGCGAACGAAGTCGCTGGCCGTCAGGCGGCCCGGCGTGGTGTCGCCTTCACGCGACGCCTTGGCCGCGCGACCGAGTTGCTGGAGCTGGCCAAGCGACAGGTTCGCCTCGAGCCGGTCGCCGACGCACTGCGACTGCGCAGGCTGGAAGCCATAGCCCTCGAGCGAGGTGGCGATCTTCGCCGACGGATTGACGCACGCAGCGAGCGACAGCGTGGTGATGCCGACAACAGCGAGTGCCGCACCGCGTGAAAAACTAGGATGCCGAGTCATGAAAAGCCCCTCTTGTCGGGGCCATGACATCAGGCCGGAGTGGCCCGCGATCCGATGATCCCGAGCGCCAAACCCTTCAATTCATTTAAAAGTTTCTAGTATTGTTAACCAGTCGCCGGGTAGATGAATACTATTCTACCCGGATGAGCGGACAGCGGATTAGCGCTGAAACACCTTTTCAGAACGACCTTCCATGCGGCTCCGCCCACGCAGTCTGGCTGGTCGATATGGGCCTACGTTCGACGCACTCAGCCGCGGATTAGGGTGGCAAGCGACAGGGATGCGGCTCACGACCATGGCCTCAGACGTCAGGCGGACGTCTCGCTCGGCGCGTACCAGCCTAGCGCTTGCGAAATCTGCGTTGCGGTGCGCTCCAGTGCGACCAGTGCTTCGTCGGCGGAGATATGCGGGGTCTCGTCGATGACCTCGAGGAACGGGATGGTCAGCGCGGCAACGACGTGGCCGTCAAAGCCGAAGATCGGGCAACTGATGTCGGAAACGCCGCCCATCCGTGCGCTGCGGATCGATTCATAGCCGCGTTCGCGGATTTCGGTAAAGGCGGCATCGAGCGTGTCGCGAGCCGCCGGGTCCATTGTTTGGTCGAGGATCGCGGATCGGGCATCGTCGGCCATGAAGGCGAGCAGGACGTGACCCGAGCAGTTTGTCGCCAAGGCTATGCTGGTACCCAGCCGGACGGCGAAACCGGTCGGGCCCGGGCTTTCCTGTCGAAGGATGATCAGTCCCGACGTGCCGTTGACGACGACGAGATGGCAGGATTGCATCGCGGTCGCCGCCAAGGTCTGCATCAGCGGCGCGGCGACGTGCGTCAGTTCCTGCGCGGGGGTCGCGCGGTGCGCGGTTTCGAGGAGCTTGTACGTCACGCGGTAGCGATCGCTGCCGGGATCCTTGTGTAGCCAGCCGCGCCGCCCGAGCACGACGATCACGCGGAAGAGTTCGCTGATCGACCGCGACAGGCGGGCGGCGATCTCGCTTACCGTCAGGCCGTTCGGTTCGCGTGCGAGCAGTTCGACGATGTCGATCGCCTTTTCCAGCGCGGGCGCCGAATAGACGCGCGGACTGGCGCTATTGGTGTCTGGCGGGGGCGGCGGCGAGGGAAGCGGCATGGTCGAAGCTATCGTGATTGCGGGCGCGATCCTTATGCCGCAAGCGCGCGGACGCGGAACAACAATCTTTCATATCTGAAAGTTGCTGGCGGGGGCGTTGGCTTGCTAGGGAACGTCGTGCGCTGCGATTCCGGGATCGATGTGCACAATATGGGAGATTCTGCATGACGATCGCCTCGACGCTCGATTTCCGCGAGGCTGCACGCAAGCGGCTGCCGCGGTTCCTGTTCGAGTATGCCGATGGCGGCTCCTATGCGGAGGCGACGCTGGCGCGCAACGTCAGCGACCTGTCGAGCATCGCGCTGCGCCAGCGCGTGTTGCGCGACGTGTCCGATATCGATCTGTCGACGACGCTGTTCGGCCAGCATCAGGCGTTGCCGGTCGGGCTTGGGCCGGTCGGCATCGCGGGCATGTACCATCGTCGCGGCGAGACGCAGGCGGCGCGGGCTGCGCATGCCGCGGGCGTGCCGTTCTGCCTGTCGACGGTGTCGCTCTGTTCGCTCGGCGAAGTGGTGAAGGCGGCGCCGACCGGGCCAACCTGGTTTCAGCTCTACGTCATTCGCGACCGCGCGTTCATGCGCGATCTGCTCGCCACGGCTAAGGCGCAAGGCGCGAAGGCGCTGGTGTTTACGGTCGACATGCCGGTGCCGGGTGCGCGCTACCGCGATCAGCATTCGGGGATGTCGGGGCCGCGCGCGCCGCTGCGGCGAATGTTGCAGGCGATGGGCAGACCCGGCTGGGCGTGGGACGTAGGCTTGCACGGGCGGCCGCACCAGCTCGGCAATCTGGAGGCGGTGCTGGGCAAGGCGAGCGGGCTGAACGATTACATGGGCTGGCTTGGCAACAATTTCGATCCGTCGATCGCGTGGAAGGACCTCGAATGGATCCGCGACGGCTGGGACGGGCCGCTGATCATCAAGGGCATCCTCGACCCCGACGACGCGCGCGAGGCGGCGGCGATCGGTGCGGACGGGATCGTCGTGTCGAACCATGGCGGGCGGCAGCTCGACGGCGTGCTGTCGAGCGCGGCGGCGCTGCCGGCGATCGCGGAGGCGGTGAAGGGGCAGCTCACCGTGCTGGCGGATTCGGGCGTGCGGTCGGGGCTCGACGTGGTGCGGATGCTGGCGTTGGGAGCGGATGGCGTGTTGCTCGGCCGGGCGTGGCTGTATGCGCTGGCGGCGCGGGGGGAAGCTGGCGTGACGCAATTGCTGACGCTGATCGAGCGGGAGATGCGCGTGGCGATGGCGCTGACGGGGGTGCGGTCGATTGCGGAGATCGACCGGGGTATTCTGGTTTAGGTTTCACGCACCTTTCCTCCCGAAAGAAGCATGTTTCCCCGCGAAGGCGGGGACCCAGACTGGGCTCCCGCCTTCGCGGGAGAACAAGGAGGTGGGTGGCGCGCCAGGTTGCTCAGTGGATCGTCGGCTGAAGCTCTTCGCCCGACAGCGTCCGCCCGGACTTCATCGCGAACACCAGCACCACCAGGAAGCAGACCGCCGGCACCAGCATCGCGGTGTCGATCCCGGCGAGATCGGAGATATGCCCCATCAACCCGGTCAGCACCGCGCCGCCGATGATCGCCATGATGATCAGCGAAGCGCCCGCGCGACGGAGCGGGCCCAGTCCGTCCATGCCGAGCGCGAAGATCGTCGGGAACTGGATCGACATGAACAGGCTGGCGAGCACCAGGGCGTACAACCCGACCTGCCCACCGACGAGACCCGCGACGGCGGCGAGCACCGCGCTGACGACCGCGAAGATCGCGAGCAGGCGAGGGGGCGCGATCCGGCCCATCAGAGCGGTGCCGGCGAAGCGGCCGATCCCGAACAGTACGAGGCTTGCGAAGAGGTAATCCGCGGCATCGTGCTCGGCCATGCCGGGGACGTTCGCCTGTGCATAGCGGATCGTATAGCTCCAGATGCCGACCTGCGCGCCGACGTAGAAGAACTGCGTCACCGTCGCGAAGATCAGCCGCGGGTGGCGGAACACGTCGACGAACCGTGATGGCGCGCCGACGGTCTCTTCGGCGCGATGCTCGGGAAAGCGGATCACCGCGGCGGCGACCGCGAACAGCAACACGACGAGGCCGATCACCAGATACGGCGTCTGCACCGCGACGACTTCGCTGCGATAGAAGGCCTCGCGCGCCGCCGGGCTCATCGCCGCGACCGCGCTCTCGTCGTGGACGATCGCCGACAGGATGAAATACTTGCCGATCAGCACGCCCGCGACGGTACCGACCGGGTTTGCCGCCTGCGCCCAGTTCAACCGCTTGGCCGCCGTCGTCGGGTCGCCGAGTTCGGTCATCAGCGGGTTCGCCGACGTCTCGAGGAATGCCAGCCCGCACGCGATCACGAACAGCGCGGCGAGGAAATACAGATACTCCCCGTAATGCGCCGCGGGATAGAAGAGCAGCGCCCCCGCCGCATACAGCACCAGCCCGGTGACGATCGCAGTCTTGTAGCCCTTCGCGCGCGTTACCAGCGCGGCCGGCACCGCGAGCAGGAAATAGCCCATGTAGAAGGCCTGCTGGACGAAGCTGGTCTGGAAATCGGTGAGCGTGAACGCCTTCTTGAACTGCGCGATCAGGATGTCGTTGAGGTTGTTCGCCATCCCCCAGAGGAAGAACAGCGCGACCGTCAGCACGATCGCCGGCACATATTTCCTGTCGGCGGTCGTTCCGCTCATGATCCACTCCTGATTATGTTTTTGTCAGTCTATCGCGCGGTCGAGATGGGTGTAGCCGCCATCGACATAGAGCCATTGCCCGGTCGTGTGGCTTGCCCGGTCGGAGAGCAGGAAGACCACCGTGTCGGCGATTTCGCGATCCTCGGTCATGCGGTGGCCGAGCGGGATGCGCGCGACGATGCCGTCGAGCTTCGCCTGCGGATCATCGAAACTGTCGATCCAGCGCTGGTAGAGCGGCGTCATCACCTCGGCGGGGATCACCGCGTTGACGCGAATTCCGTCGCCGCGTAGCGCGACCGCCCATTCACGGGTCAGCGCAAGCTGCGCGCCCTTGGCGGCGGCGTACGCGCTGGTATCGCCCTGGCCGGTGACCGCGGTCTTCGACGAGATGTTGACGATCGCGCCGCCGGTCTTGCGCAGATGCGGCACCGCGTGATGCGCCATCGCGAAATAATGGACGAGGTTCTGGTCTAGCGAGGCGCGAAACTCAGCCGGCGTCCGTCCGAGCCCTATATTCTCGTTGGCGCCGGCGTTGTTCACCAGCCCGTCGATCCGGCCATAGCGCGCGACCGCCGCTTCGACAGCCGCTGCGCACGCGTCGTCGTCGGACAATTCGGTCGCGACGAACAGATGGTCGGCCACGAAGTGCTCCGGCGCGCTCCGTGACACGATCACCGGGGTCGCCCCTTCCTCGGCCAACCCGCGCGCGATGGCGAGGCCGATACCGGCCCCGCCACCCGTGACGATCACAACCTTGCCGTCGAGCCCGAGCTTCATCCGGCGAACCGATAGTCGATCAGCGACTGCGGCTTCATCTCGATCGAATAGCCGGGCAGCGTCGGCGGCATGTAGGCTGCGTCACGGATCACGCAGGGGTCGACGAAATGCTCGTGCAGATGGTCGACATACTCGATCACGCGCCCCCTCCTTGGTCCCGGAGAAGCAGAGATAGTCGATCATCGAGAGATGCTGGACATATTCGCACAGGCCGACCCCGCCGGCATGCGGGCACACTGGCAGGTCGTACCGGGCCGCCAGCAACAGCACGGCCAGCACCTCGTTGACGCCGCCCAGACGGCAGCTGTCGATCTGGACGACGTCGATCGCGCCCGCCGCCATGAACTGTTTGAACATGATGCGGTTCTGGCACATCTCGCCGGTCGCGACCTTCACCTCGCCGATCGCGTCGCGGATCGCCTGGTGGCCGAGGATATCGTCGGGACTGGTCGGCTCCTCGATGAACCACGGCTTGGCGAAGGCGAGCGCGTTGACCCATTCGATCGCCTGCGGGACGTCCCACACCTGGTTCGCGTCGATCATCAGCTTGCGGTCGGGGCCGAGCACTTCGCGCGCGATCGTCAGGCGACGGATATCATCCTCCAGATCGCGACCGACCTTCAGCTTGATGTAATCGAAGCCGGCATCAACAGCCTCCTGCGCGAGCCGACGCAGCTTATCGTCGGGATAACCGAGCCAGCCGGCCGACGTGGTGTAGCAGGGGAAGCCGGTCGCTTCGAGATCGGCGATCCGCTCCGCCTTGCCCGCAGCGCGGTTCGTCAGCAGCGTGAGCGCGTCTTCGGGGGGTGATCGCGTCGGTCAGGTACCGGAAGTCGATCGTCCGGACCAGTTCCTCCGGGGTCATGTCGGCGACGAGGCGCCAGACCGGCTTGCCGACCGCCTTCGCCCACAGATCCCAGATCGCGTTGACCACCGCGCCGGTCGCGAGGTGGATCGCGCCCTTGTCGGGGCCGATCCAGCGCAACTGGCTGTCGCCGGTCAGATGCCGCCACATTCGCCCCGGATTCTCGATGATCCAGTCGAGGTCGAGCCCGATCACCAGATGCCGCATGGCCTCGATCGCCGCGACGCAGATGTCGTTACCGCGGCCGATCGTGAAGGTCAGGCCGTGGCCTTCGAGACCGTCCGTATCGGTGTCGAGCACGACATAGGCGGCCGAATAATCCGGATCGGGGTTCATCGCGTCGGACCCGTCGAGCCCCGCGCTGGTCGGGAAACGAAGGTCGATCGTCCGCAGGCCGGTGATGGTCGTCATGCGGCGGCGACCATCGTCTGCGTCTGCTCGCCGAGGCCATCGATGCCGAGGCGGACCGTCTGGCCCGCACGCAGATATACCGGCGGCTTCTGGCCCAGGCCGACGCCCTTCGGCGTACCGGTCGAGATGATGTCGCCGGCTTCGAGCGTGCAGAAGTCGCTGAGGTACGAAACGATCGTCGCGACGTCGAAAATCATGTTGGCGGTGGTGCCGTCCTGATAGCGATGGCCGTCGACTTCGAGCCACAGGCCCAGCTTTTGGGGATCGCCGACCTCGTCCGCGGTGACGAGCCAGGGACCGATCGGGCCGAACGTATCGCAGCCCTTGCCCTTGTCCCACGTACCGCCGCGCTCGAGCTGGAACGCACGCTCGGACACGTCGTGGACGACGCAATAGCCGGCGACGTGCGACAGTGCGTCTTCCTTGGCGATGTGGCGGCCGGGCGTACCGATGACGACGCCGAGTTCGACCTCCCAGTCGGTCTTTTCCGAGCCGCGCGGGATCTCGACATCGTCGTTCGGGCCCTGGATCGCGCTGGTCCACTTACCGAACACGACCGGCTCGGCGGGGAGGGCCATGTTGCTCTCGGCGGCGTGATCCGAATAGTTCAGGCCGATGCAGATGAACTTGCCGGTCCGCGTGACGCACGACCCGATCCGCGGCGCACCGTCTACCTTGAGCAAGGTCGTCACGTCGAGCGCGGCGATTTTCGCAAGGCCTTCAGGGGACAGCAAGTCGCCGGCGATGTCGCCGAGATCCGCGGGCAGCGCGCGGATCGCACCGTCCTGATCGAGGATACCGGGCTTTTCCTGGCCGCGTGGGCCGTAACGAAGAAGTTTCATCTGATGATCCTTAGTTGACCCAGCCGCCGTCGATCACGTGGACCGCGCCGGTGGTGAAGCTCGATTCGTCGCTGGCGAGATACAGGAACAGCGCGGCGATCTCTTCGGCGCGGCCCAGCCGGCCCATCGGCTGGCGCGCGACGAACGCGGCGTCGGCCTCGCTGACCGAAATGCCCTGAGTCCCCGCCTGCGAGACGATGCGTTCGCGCAGGGACGGGGTCTCGATCGTCCCCGGGCACACGCAGTTGCAGCGGATCCCGCGGCCGACGAAATCGGCCGCCACGGCCTTGGTCAGCCCGACAACGGCTGCCTTCGATGCGCCGTAAGCGTAGCGGTTTGGGATGCCCTTCACGCTCGACGCGATGCTGCTCATGTTGACGATCGCACCGCCGCCGCGTGCGAGCATGCCTGGCAGGAACGCGCGGGTCATGCGGTGCATCGCGTGGACGTTGAGGTCGAACGACAGCATCCAGTCGTCATCGCTGCCTTGCAAGATGTCGCCCGCCGCGACGAAGCCGGCGACGTTGGCGAGAATGTCGATGTCGCCGATCATGGCGGGCAGCGCGGCAATCGCGCTGGCGTCGAGCAGGTCGACGACGTGATGCTCGACGCCTCCGACTGACTTCAACGCTAAGGCATCGCGATCAAGCGCTAATACCCGGGCGCCCTCGTCGCGGAAACGTTCGGCGGTGGCGCGGCCGATACCTTGTGCCGCCGCGGTCACCACCGCGGTCTTGCCGGACAGTCTCATTCCATCTCCTGCGCGTCGTTGTGCGTTTTGCCGGTTTTATTAGTCAAAGTGACTTTTGAAAAGGGGCGGCGGCGCTATTGTCGCGGGAGTACGCCGTATCGAAGGAATTTCCGTGACGTATCGCATCGTGACCGCGCTGGACCTCGTCGACGACGCAGCGCTGATTGCCGCTTATCGCGAACGACACGCGCCGGGTGCCGTGTGGCCCGAGGTCGTGCGCGACATCGTCCAGCGGGGGTATCGAGAGATGGAGATATGGCAGGTCGCCGACCGGCTCGTGATGATCGCCGAGGTCGAGGATGATTTTCCACGCGCGGCCGACCCGGAGTTACAGCCGGTCGTCGCGTCCTGGGAGACGGCGATGGACGTGTATCAGAAGCCGATCGCTGCGGACGGGCCGAAATGGGCGGTGATGCAGCGGATCTTCTCGCTCGCCGATCAGACCGCCGGCTGATCGTTTTCCCGGTTGATGTCGTTAGGGCGTGAGCGTCACGAAGCTGTCCATCACGCGCTTGCGGCCCGACTGTTCGAAATCGATTTCCAGCTTGTTGCCCTCGATTTCGGCGATCGCGCCGTAGCCGAACTTCTGGTGGAACACGCGCTGGCCGAGCGAGAGGTCGTCGCGGCCCTTGTTGCCGAGGCTGATCGCGCTGGACCGGCTTTCGACGACTCGGGCGGGTTTGGTGGAGAAGGTGCTGCCGGTACCCGACGCGCGCTGCCAGCCGGGACCGCGACCGGTGCCGCGCGCGACATCGGCAAACGGATCGGCGCGGTCGGACCAGTTCGCCTGCCAGAGGCTCGCTCCGCCCGACATCGTCGTTTCCGTGTCGATGTGCTCTGCGGGGGAGTTCGGCGACGAAGCGCGAGGGGATCGACGAGTTCCACTGGCCGTAGATGCGGCGATTAGCAGCGTGGATGATGACCGCCAGTCGCCGTGCACGCGTGATCGCGACATAGGCCAGGCGGCGTTCCTCTTCGAGGCTCTTCACGCCGCCTTCGTCGAGCGAGCGCTGCGACGGGAACAGGCCTTCTTCCCAGCCGACCAGGAACACCGTGTCGTATTCGAGGCCCTTGGCGGCGTGGATGGTCATGATCGTGACCTGCGGATCCTGCGCGCCGCCCTCGTTGTCCATCACCAGCGACACGTGTTCGAGGAATGCGCCGAGCGAGTCGTATTCCTCCATCGCGCGGACGAGCTCGCTGAGGTTCTCCAGACGTCCGGTCGCCTCGACCGACTTCTCGGCCTGGTACATCGCGGTGTAGCCACTCTCGTCGAGCAACTGCCGCGCGAGTTCGGCGTGCGGCAGGCTGGTCGCCATGTCGCGCCAGCGGGCGATGTCGCCGACCAGCCGTCCGAGTGACTTCTTCGCCGCGCCGGTCAGTTCGTCGGTGTCGAGGATCCGCGCGGCGGCGGTCGTCAGCGGCGTCCCGGTGGCGCGCGCGAGCTGATGGATTCGCGCGACCGCCTTGTCGCCGAGGCCGCGCTTGGGGACGTTGACGATGCGTTCGAAGGCGAGGTCGTCCGCCGGCTGGTTGACGACGCGCAGGTACGCCAGCGCGTCGCGGATTTCGGCGCGTTCGTAGAAGCGGAAGCCGCCGACGATCTTGTACGGCATGCCGATCGCGATGAAGCGGTCCTCGAACTCGCGCGTCTGGTGCTGCGCGCGGACCAGGATCGCCACCTCGTCGAGCGATTTGCCGGAGCGACGGACGATGTCGATTTCCTCGCCGACGCGGCGCGCTTCCTCGGGGCCGTCCCAGACGCCGATGACTTTCACCTTCTCGCCGACGTCGCGCTCGGTCCAGAGCTGCTTGCCGAGCCGCCCGCCATTGTTGGCGATCACGCCCGATGCGGCGCCGAGGATGTGCGGCGTGCTGCGGTAATTCTGCTCCAGCCGTATGACCTTCGCGCCCGGAAAATCGCGCTCGAACTTCAGGATGTTCTCGACCTGCGCACCGCGCCACGAATAGATCGACTGGTCGTCGTCGCCGACGCAGGCGATGTTCTTGCGCTCCTGCGCAAGCAGCCGCAGCCAGAGATATTGCGACGAGTTGGTGTCCTGATACTCGTCGACCATGATGTATTTGAAGCGCTGCTGATACTGCGCGAGCACGTCGCGGTGCGTCTTCAGGATCACCAGCATGTGGAGCAGCAGGTCGCCGAAATCGCACGCATTGAGCGCGATCAGGCGCGCCTGGTATTGCTGGTACAGCTCACCGCCGCGGCCATTGGCATAGCGCTCGCTCTCGCCCGCATCGATGTCGGCGGGGACGAGGCCCTTGTTCTTCCACTGGTCGATCAGCCCGGCGAGGCTCCGCGTCGGGAAGCGCTTCTCGTCGATGTCGGCGGCAAGGATCAGTTGCTTGAGCAGCCGCAACTGGTCGTCGGTATCGAGGATCGTGAAGTTCGATTGCAGCCCGACGAGTTCGGCATGACGCCGCAGCATCTTCGCTGCGATCGCGTGGAACGTGCCGAGCCACGGCATGCCCTCGACCGCATCGCCGACCAGGCGACCGACGCGCTCGCGCATCTCGCGCGCGGCCTTGTTGGTGAAGGTGACGCTGAGGATCTCCGACGGCCACGCCTTCTTGGTGAAGATCAAGTGCGCGAGCCGTGCGGTCAGCGCCGCGGTCTTGCCCGTGCCGGCGCCGGCGATGATCAGGACGGGCCCGTCGGTGGTCAGCACCGCCTCGCGCTGCGGCGGGTTGAGACCGCGCAGATAGGGAGGCTCTGCTTGCGGCGCGGACGTTTGGGCGATCTGGTTCACCGGTGAACAGGTAGGGAACGGGGGGCGAAGGGGCAAGCGGGTATGGCTTGCGCGGTTCGACGATACGTGGAACAAGTTGAGAACATGTAGGGAGGCGGGCATGCTGGCGGGACGATGTCATTGCGGAGCGATCAGCTATCTCGCGGAGGGCGAGCCCGAGCATCACGCGCTATGCCATTGCGGCGATTGCCGGCGAAGCGCGGGTGCGCCCATGGTAGGCTGGATCGCATTCAGGTCCGAGCAGGTGACCATCTCGGGCGATCCAATGACGTATGAATCGTCGGCGAGCGGTCGGCGTCAATTCTGCGGACGGTGCGGGACGGGACTGTTCTATACCAATGCCGAGTATCTGCCGGGGATCATCGACGTCCAATCCTGTACGCTGGACGATCCCGAGGCGGTCGCGCCGGGTGCGCATATCCAGGTGGCCGACCGATTGGCGTGGATGGCGGATGTGGCCGCTCTGCCTGCGTTCGAGCGATATCCGGGGATGTGACCTAACGCACCATCTATAGTTTCGGCGCGTCGTCGGACCGACGCCAAACCGTCGCGCGAGCGTAACGAACCACGGGTAGGGGGTGCGCAGCGACGTGGTTCGTCGTCGGAGATGCCGCACTCAGAAAGGTGTCCCGACGCGCTGGCGCCGTCGCCCGCAGGCATCGCCTTGCGGACCGCAGGACCATTTGAGGAACATCATCATGAAGCTTTTCATCAGCGTCGCTTCGGCGGCGATCGTCGGCGCTTGTCTGTTTTCCACGGGTGCTTCCGCGAGTTCCGGGCGCGACCCGGTATCGGTGCGCGTGTCGCGCGCCGGGCTCGACCTGACCAGCGACGCCGGGCGCACCGCGTTCCAGCGCCGGCTGCGTTCGGCGATCGCCGGCGCCTGCCAATCGCATGGTGTTGGCCTCGCGGCGCTCGCCGACGCGCAGCAGTGCCGCAAGGGAAATGACTGCGGATGCGGACGTGAAGATGGCCACATTGTTCGGCCGCAATGGCATGCAGCTCGCCAGCATCGGTGAAGCTCGGTGAATTAACTTACTCGCGTCCGACGAAGTCGGTTTCGAACATCCTCCCCCGCAAGGGGGAGGTGGCGCGAAGCGACGGAGGGGGGAGGACACGGAACGCACGTTGTCCTCTGCCTCCCCCTCCGTCTGGCGAGGGGGCCAGCCACCTCCCCCTGGCGGGGGAGGATTGTAGAGGGCGACGTCCCAAATAGGGTCGAACGATCGCTTGATTTACATCTGTCATAAGATTGTCATCGTAAGGGGCCGACTGCACATTCCTATGGCAACCTCCACATTTGCACCCGATGCGGTGACGGCTGATTCGAGCGCTACCGCTGCGCCGCATACCGGTCCCAAGCTCGATCATTCGCTGCATCCGTCCGGGCGCTGGATATTCCTCGCAGTGCTGATCGGCGGACTCGCCTATGCCGGGTTCAGCATCGCCTTCGATACCGCGCAGGTCGGCGAGAGCCTGGCGGGCGGGGCGTTCGCGTTCCTCGCGCTCGCGCTGCTGATCGCGCTCGGGTTCGAGTTCGTGAACGGGTTCCACGACACTGCCAATGCGGTCGCCACCGTCATCTACACGCATTCGATGCCCGCGCCGCTCGCGGTCGTGTGGTCGGGGTTCTTCAATTTCCTCGGCGTGATGCTGTCGTCGGGTGCGGTAGCGTATTCGATCGTCACATTGCTGCCGGTCGACCTGATCCTCAACGTCGGCAGCGTCGGCGGGTTCGCGATGATCTTCGCGCTGCTGCTCGCGGCGATCCTATGGAACCTCGCGACCTGGGCGGTCGGGCTGCCCAATTCATCGAGCCACGCCCTGATCGGCTCGATCCTCGGCGTCGGCCTTGCCAACCAGTTCATCAACGGCGGCGGCGCGGACGGCACGTCGGGCGTCGACATGGTGCAAGTCTGGAAGGTGCTCTCCGCACTCGCATTCAGCCCGATCGTCGGCTTCGTCGGCGCGCTCGTGCTGCTGCTCGTGATGAAGGCCTTCCTGCACGACAAGAAACTGTACGAGGCGCCGGAGGGCCAGACGCCGCCGCCACGCGGCATCCGCGCGCTGTTGATCGGCACCTGCACGGCGGTCAGCTTCGCGCATGGCAGCAATGACGGGCAGAAGGGCATGGGGCTGATCATGCTCATCCTGATCGGTTGCGCGCCGACCGCTTACGCGCTGAACCGGACGATGCCCGAGAGTGCGATGCCGGCGTTCGTGCAAAGCGCGCAGGCGGCATCGGCCGCGTACCGCGCGCATGCCGGCGGCGCGCCGGCCGGCGTCGCCACGTCGCGTGCGCAGGTTACGCAGGCACTGAAGACCAAGCATGTCGCCGACCCGGTCATCTATGCCGCGCTGGCGACGCTGTCGGACGACGTGTCGAGCCGGATCGAAAGCTATGGCTCGCTTGGCAAGGTGCCCGCCGCGGCGACCCCGAACCTGCGCAACGACATGTACCTCGTGCTCGATACGACCAAGCTGATCGCCGAGGACAAAGCCGCGCAGAGCCGGTTCACCGTGCAGGAGATCACGACGCTCAAGAACTACAATAGCGGGCTCGAACAGGGCACGCGGTATATTCCGACCTGGGTGAAGGTCACCGTCGCGCTGGCGCTGGGCCTCGGGACGATGGTCGGGTGGAAGCGGATCGTCGTCACCGTGGGTGAGCGGATCGGCAAGACGCACCTGACCTACGGCATGGGCGCGTCCGCAGAACTGGTCGCGGCGGCGACGATCTTGCTGGCGGTGAAATACGGCATGCCGGTGTCGACCACGCATATCCTGTCGTCGGGTGTGGCGGGTGCGAGCGTTGCGAATGGCGCCGGGTTGCAGCGGCGTACGGTCATGAACATGGCGCTGGCGTGGGTGATGACGCTGCCGGTGGCGATGCTGCTGTCGGGCGGGCTGTACTGGCTGCTGCTAACGCTGGCGCATACGTTCGGGTATTGAGATCATCGTCCGTCATCCTGACGAAAGTCGGGATGATGGCGGTAGGCTAGATGGGAAGGGTGCCGGTTACAGTGTGGGAACCGGTCCCTCGCGCCACGGGTTGCCGGAGCCATGCGATTACGATGCTCGATCTGTGGGAACTGGGACTGGCTCGTGCGCGAGGACTGGTCCGAGTGTAGCCACTGCCGCCTGCTTGTTCGCGACGTGAGCGAGGTCGGTGCGGTTGCCGACGAGATCGTCGCGCAGTTCAAAAGTGGGGTTGTCGACCTACAGCGCGATCCGCCGGAGCGATGGATGCTCGACCCAGCCGGTTTGCGGAACGCGGCGTGGCGGTTCGGGTTCGACGTGGAGCCGGTCGCCGTTGCGCAGGGCGACGTCCGCTTTCATCCTGATTATCGCCCAGCCCAGGCGCACTCGACCCCCGCGACGACTGTGCCGCACGCGATAGGCCTGGGCATCATGGCGCGACCCGCCGATGCGAACGACATCGTCGAGATCGCGACACGCTATCGCACCGCGTTTACCCGGATGGTCGTCCTGCTCGACGGCACGGCAGACGAAGCAGGGGAAATCGCAGCACGGGTCCCGTGGATCGAGGTCGCCCATCACCCTCTCGCCGGCGACTTCGCCGCGCAACGCAACCGCCTCCAGGACGCAATGCAGACCCGCTGGGTGTTGCAGATCGATACCGACGAGCGCCCAGAAACCGCTTTGCTCGACGCGCTCGGCTGGTTGGTCGCGGCGGCGGATTGCGACGGGTTGCGCTCGCTCGGCCTGCCCCGCCGCAACCTCGTCGACGGGGTGCAGTCCGCGTCCTATCCGGACATCCAGTACCGCCTCAACCGTAGCGATATCCGCTTTGCCGGCCGCGTCCACGAGCGTCCGGTCGTACCGTTCGTCGAGAGTTCGCTGGCGCTGGCCGGCGCGCTCGAACATCGGCTCGATGGCGAGCGGGTGCGCGAGCGAACGCGGATCTACGAAGCGATGTCGACCGGCGCGGGCAGGCCGGAGGACGAGGCGTTGCTGCTCGCCCCCCTTCGATCCTATCGCGGTGCGATAGACCGCGGTCGTCTGTGCGGACAGGGTATCGCGCGTGAACATCCCCGACGCACGCCGGCTCGCCGCGGCGTAATGCGCACGCAAGGCCGGGTCCTCGATCAGCCGCTGGACCTGCGTGGCGAGGTCGTCGCCGGTGCAGGTCTTGGCCAGCAACCCGGCGCCGCTCTCGCCGATGAACAGTCGTGCGCTCGGGTCCTCGGCGCAGGCGACGACCGGTCGGCCGAACATCATCGCTTCCTGGTACACCAGCCCAAAGCTCTCGTAGCGTGAGGGTGCGACGATAACGTGTGCCGCGCTCATCAGGTCGTGCAACATCTGTTCGTCGACACGGTGATGGCAGCGCAGTCGCGCTCGCGCGGTGGACGGAAGCGCTTTCAGATCGTCCGCATGCACGCCAACGATCGTGAGGCGGAAATCGCGCATCCCGCAATCCGCACGCCGGGCAAGGATCCTCAGCGCCATGATCAGGGCATCGAATCCCTTGCGATGCTCGTCGCGTCCGACGAACAGCAGTTCGATCGGCTGGTCCTCGCGGACATCTTCGGGATAGGCCGCGGCCGTTCCTCGCGCCACGATCTCCGGTGGCAGGCTGAGGCCGATGACTGCGTGGCGCCCGACCGGCCCGGGGGCTTCGACGCCGTACAGATGGGCGATCTTCTCGCCGTGGAGCTGCGTGTTCGAGATCAGTGCCTTGCTGAAGCGCGCTGCGATCAGCTCCGCGAGCATCGCCGCGCGCCGATCGAACCGGTCGCATAGACTCGTTACCGTCTCCGCCGAGGTCGCTGCCGGGGTCGAGTTGCGCGTCACCAACGGCGCAGGACCGGTGAGCGCGATCGCCAACCCTGGGGCATACCAGTTGGTCGCCTCGACCACGTCGAACGGCTCGCGACGGTGCTCGCGAGCAACCGCTCGGCGAAATGCGAACGGCGCGACGAGGTGCCCGATTCCCGCAATCTTGCGGAGGCGCGCGGCGAACGATCCCTCGCGCAGACCGCAACCGATGACGGATACCCGGCCGTCGTGGCTGTCTTCGCGCCGGTCCATAGTGAAGACACAGACGTCATTGCCAGATTGTGCCAACGACTGCGCAATCTCGCGCGCGGCGCGAGTAAGTCCGCTCTTTTCAGGAGGATAGGCCCAGGTGAGTAGAGCGATCCTCACAGCGATCGATCACCGAGCGAACGAAGCGCCGCAGGGAACGTAATAACCTGCGTCAATACCGGCATGTAAAGTATCATCGGCCCGGAACTCGGCAACCCCGTGAGCGGTTCCTTACGTGAATTGCAGATGAACGGGGGAAGGGTGTTCGTACTACATATCGCGTTGCAGGGGTGTTTACGCGCAACCGACGTCGAATACGGAATCACCGCGGATACCGGGGGCCATATCCGGTACCTTCTCGATCTCGTCGCTGCCAGCGGCCGCAATCCGACTATCGACCGGATGGAAATCGTTACCCGTGCATTCCATCATGCGGCCTATGCGGAATGTTATGCCGAGCCGATCGAGACGATCGACGGCACGACGCGTATCGTCCGCCTGCTGACCGCGTCCGATGCGTATCTCGTCAAGGAAGACCTGTGGACCGAGCATGACAGCCTGGTCGAGGCTTTGGTCGCGCATATCGCCACGCTAGATCGCGCGCCCGACGTCATGCACGCGCACTATGCCGATGCCGGACTGATCGCGGCGCGCGTTTCGGCGCGTACCGGCATCCCCTATGTCTTCACCGCGCATTCGCTTGGCCGGGTGAAGCTGGCCGCGTTCGACCGTGATTGCGCGGAAACCGCGGGTCTCGATCGCCGGATCGCGATCGAAGAGGAAGCCATCGCCGGGGCGGCCGCTATCATTGCGTCGTCCCGCGACGAGGCCGAAGTCCAGTATGCCGATTACGATGCGTATGATCCGGGCCGCATCCGCGTGTTCGCGCCGGGTAGCGATCTCAAGCAGTTTGCGGACTGCGGCACCGATGCTCGCGTCGATGCGCTGATCAATCGGTTCCTCGACGATCCCGCCAAGCCCGTGATCCTCGCGATTGCTCGCCCGGTGACCAAGAAGAACCTCGCGGCGCTCGTCCACGCTTATGGCCGGTCACCCGCGCTTCAGGCCGCGGCGAACCTCGTGATCCTGGCGGGCACGCGTGACGACAGTGCGACGTTGGAGCCCGAAATCCGCGACAACATCGCCGAGCTGCTCCAGTTGATCGACCGCTACGACCTGTACGGCAAGGTCGCCTATCCGAAACAGCACCGACCGGACGACATCGCCGCGGTCTATGCCCATGCTCGGACCCGGCGCGGCGTCTTCGTAAATCCGGCGCTTAACGAACCGTTCGGGCTGACCCTGCTCGAAGCCGCCGCGAGCGGGTTGCCCGTGGTTGCGACCGACAGCGGCGGGCCGAACGATATCGTCGAGACCTGCGGCAACGGCATCCTCGTCGATCCGCGTTCACCTAGCGCCATCACCGATGCGATCCTGAAGATAGTAGACGATCCGGCGCTGTGGTCGCGCTACTCAGCGGCGGGGTCGATAGCGATCCGCGCCTATGACTGGGACCGGCACGTACAGCTTTATACCGGGTTGCTCGCAGAGGTCGTGAACGCCGCGCCTGCGGTCACGGACCGGAAGCCGGAATTGTTGTTGGTGTCGGATATCGACGGAACGCTGCTCGGCTGTGCGAAAGGCGTCGATGATTTCACCGCGTGGCACGACGCGCAGACCGATGTCGCGTTCGCGATCGCGACGGGGCGCAGCTTCCACAGCGCGATGGCAGTGCTCGGGCAGCATGATGCGCCGCGCCCCGAAATCCTGATCACCTCGGTCGGCTCGGAGATCTATTACCGGACGGTGCGCGGGGCCGTGTACGACCGCGATACCGAATGGGACGGGATCATCGCCGCCGGCTGGGACCGCGAGGCGGTCGCCGCACTGATCGGCCAACATGCCGGACTGACGCCGCAGAGTCCGCTCGAACAACGACGGTTCAAGCTCAGCTATTTCGCGGATGGCGACATGGCGGCGGCCGAGCGGGTGCGGGCTTTGCTGGCGGAACACGGCCATAGCTGCTCGATCATCCAGAGCCACGGCCGCTATCTCGACATCCTGCCGCATGCCGCATCGAAGGGTACCGCGGTCGAGCACGTCCGCCGCCGCCTTGGTCTCGAACCGCGACAGGTGATCGTCGCGGGCGACAGCGGCAACGATATCGAGATGCTGCGATCGTCGCGCCATGCGATCATCGTCGGCAATTATTCGGACGGTCTGGGATCGCGCGCGGACCTAGCGCACGGCTATGTCGCGATCGGTCATCACGCGCGCGGCGTGATCGAAGGCGTCGCGTTTTTCCGCGAGGCCGCGGCCGGGATCGACGTCGAGGGTATCAGGAAGGCATCGTGACGTCCTCGACGGTCAGCGTGCTGACGCTGGTACGCGGGCGCCGCGCGCATCTGGTGAACCTGATCGCCGGCCTCAACGCTTCGACGCGCAAGCCTGACGAACTGGTGATCGCGTACATGCAGGACGCGCCGCATACCGATCTCCCGCCGACCGACTTTCCGTTGCGCGCGGTGTTCGTCGAGGGCGACGCGATGCCGCTGGCGGCGGCGCGCAACCGTGCGGCGGCGGCTGCGCGTGGGGATCAGCTGATCTTCCTGGATGTAGATTGCGTCCCTGCGCCGACGTTGGTCGGGCGCTACGCGGCTACGGCGATCGAGCCAGGCGGTATTCGGTTGGGCGAGGTGCTGTATCTCCCTGCCGGCGCGCTGGACGCCGGGCTGGACTGGGACAAGCTCGACCGGGTCGGCCTGCGTCACCCGGCCAAGCCATCGATCGCGCCCGATGAAATACGGCCGACGCCGAGCCATGGCGAGCTCTGGGGCCTGTCGTTCGCGATCTCTGCGGCGGACTGGGCGCGGGCAGGGGGGGATGGACGAGCGCTATGTCGGCTATGGCGGGGAGGAAACCGACTTCGCCGCGCGACTCGAGCGCGCCGTGGTGCCGATGTGGTGGGTCGGCGGCGCGCGGGCGTATCACCAGCATCATGTCGTCCACACGCCTGCGTACCAGCATTTCGACGCGATCATCCGCAATGCGCGGTTGTTTCGCGGCACCTGGGGGCGGTGGTGCATGGACTATTGGCTGGGGCATTTCGCCGAGCGCGGGCTGATCGCCTGGGATGCGGATACGATTACGGTGTTGCGGGGGCCGACCGCAGAAGAGGTGGCCGCGTCGAAAATGCCGCCGGAGGTTTTGTTTAGCTGAGATGCTGCGCAACGTGTCGATCCTCCCCTGGCGGGGGAGGATCGACTAGCGCTCTATTTCGAAGCGGGCGCCCAAAGCGAGACCGCCAGTCCTTCCAGATAGTCCGCGGCGACCTTGGCTGCATCCGCGTCGTACAGGTCCGCGAGCGCGGCAGAATCGAGCGCTTTCGCGGCGTCGAGTATCCCCCGCCACGGTGCCAGCGCCCCCGGCCATGATGGCAGCGCGACCGCGGCGCCTAGCTCTGCGAGCTGTTCCGCCTTGCGAGTCTGTTCGCCGAAATACCGCCATTCCGGCGCGCAGACATAAGGCCGGCCCACTCGTGCGATCTCGTGCACCGTGTTGTCGCCGGCCGATGCGATGACGACGTCGGCGGCGGCGATGTGGTCGGTGACGCCGGGGACCCAGCCGAGCTCGACCAGATTGCCGAAATCGGTCTCATGCCCCTCGCGGTGGACCGGCCCGAGCCACCAGCCACAGCGCATCCGGCACCGCGCGCGCCGCCATCGTCAGCGGCGCGTAGGGCGTGCCAGCACCGCCACCGCCGGTGAGGACAACGACGATTTCCTTGGTCGGATCGAGGCCGAGTTTCGCGCGCGCTTCAGCCTTGGTCGGGACGGTGTCGACGGTCGTGCACAGGCCGCCAGCGTAGCACGTGTTGGCGCGTACCCAGTCGGGCGTCTCCGCCTGTTCGAGTGCCTCGCCGAACGGTGCAAGCAGGCCGACGCTTGCCTGGTAGGCGCCCAGATGACCCGGATCGAGCCGGTCGCCGTGCATCCGGATGCTGATCGCGGGCACGCTCGCGATCCGGGCCAGCAGCGCGATCTCGGCAGAGACGTCGACCACGAACAGTGCCGGATCGGCGTCGTCGAGATGGTCGATGATCGTCCGCATGGTCGCGCGGGTCTTCGCGACGCCGAGCGGGACGCAGTGCATCACCTCGGGCGTCGCCTGCGCGAACAGGCCTGGCGTCGGCACCGGCGCGCCGATCATGTCGGGCAGCGCGGCAATCGTGATCGGCCGCTCGAAGCCGTCGAACAGCGACGGCTTGGCAGTCAGGATCGTCACCGCGCGCTCGGCAGGCAACTCGCGGATGATCGCCATCGCCCGGTTGGCGTGGCCGCGACCCTGGTGATGGATGAAGAACGTGATCGGCTTGGTCATGCCGAACGTTGTACCGATCCGGTCTCCGAAGGCGACTGATATCGATCAGCATAGTTCGCGCTCAGTCCGAACGCCGCCTCGACCTCGGGATCAAGCCACGCGGTGATGTGTTCGGCATCAGCAGGCGCGAGTTCGGGATAAGCCGTCGGAACATAGGGCGCATAGCCTTGCCCCTTGTAGCTGGTGATCGGCACATATTCTTCGCGCCGCGGGATCCCGGTCGCCTCGGACAACGCCTCGACGAACGCCGACGGTGCTCGCGCGAACGCATCATAGCCGAGCAACGCGACGTTGTGCGTCCGGTTGGTCAACGACGCCCAGTGGCGCAGCTTCGCGGTGCGCTTGGCGATGCAATTGGCGAAGCGTTCGCCGGTTTCCGGATCGCGCTCGTGCAGCATCTCGTCGCCCTGCATCGGGTGCCCCGGCTCGATAGGGCCGAAATGATCGTCCCAATAACTGTGCCACTGGCTGCGAATGAACACGTCGAACGGCTCCGCCTTCAGGTCCGGATGCGCGTGCCAGGGCTGGCGGTGAAGGCTGCGGGTCCAGTCGAACGCATCGCGCGCGACGACCAGCACCAGCGTATCCTTCACGAACAACGTCTGCGGCGGCACGAACCAGTGCTTGAAGCCGAATTCCTCGGTAATCGTCACACTCGGCATGTTCGCCTCGATCGCGCGCGTGACGAGGTTGGTCCCGCTGCATCGCTGGCCGTAAACCTGGACTCGCGTGATCGGCACGTCGCCGCGTTTCAGTATCCGCAGGCCCTCCAAAGGCTGGAGCCAGTTCAAGGGTTTAACGTGCGGTTTGGCGAGTGTCGACATGGAGAATGCCGCTAGCGCCGACTGGTGTCCGGTACAACCATCGTGCCGGGAAACACGTCGATGGTGGTGGTATTTAAAGAACGGAGATCATCCGGACGGTCCGCGGCAACGGCTGTATTTTCATGTCTACGGTCGTGGCGAAATAGCGTTCGGTCACGGCTACACGTCGATCCGATTGCTGCACTGGCGTGCACGCGGTACGTTCTTCGGATGCAGACACAGCCGACCAGCCAGGCGCGGATCGCCGCGTGACTCGTATCGACGCGCACCAGCATTTCTGGACCTATTCGCCGTCTACGTTCGACTGGATCGTTCCCGACAGCGTGCTCGCACAGGACTTTTCGCCTGCCGATCTGATGCCATTGCTGGACGGCGCTGCGATCGATGGTTGTATCGCGGTGCAGGCGCGGCAGACCGAGGCCGAGACCGACTGGCTGCTGGAGCTCGCGGTTGCGCATCCGCGGATCATGGGCGTGGTCGGCTGGATCGATCTGCGGGCCGACAACATTGTGGAGCGGCTGGAGACGCGGTCGGGATCGCCAAAGCTGGCTGGGTTTCGGCATATCGTCCAGGACGAGCCGGACGACGATTTCCTGCTGATGCCCGACTTCGTGCGCGGGGTCCGGGCGACGGTCGAGCGCGGTTTCAGTTACGACATTCTCGTCAAACCCCGTCAGGCGATCCATGTTCGTCGCTTCTACGATCTGGTCGCGGCGGGGCGTTCGACGGCGCCGCGGCTGATCCTCGATCATGGTGCGAAGCCCGACATCGCGCACGGTGGCTGGCAGCCTTGGGCGGACGCGATCGCCGACATGGCGCAGGTGCCGTCGCTCTATTGCAAGATATCCGGGCTGGTCACGGAGGCGGATCACGCGACGTGGACGGCGGACCAGATCGCCCGGTATCTCGATCACCTGCTTGCGTGCTTCGGTCCCGATCGTTTGATCTTCGGCTCCGACTGGCCGGTCTGCCGCCTTGCCGCCGAGTATCGCCAGGTCGTCGACCTGATCGACGGGTTCGTCACGCGCGCTTGCCCGGAGGCGCAGGACGCGATCTTCGGCGGCAATGCTCGGGCGGCGTATGGGGTCTAGAGGTTCACACCCGACCAGTCGCCGCGGCTGATCCGTTCCGCCGCATCGGCGACCGCGGACCGGGCGGCTGCGTCGTCGCGGAGTTCGGGGGAAGCCCAGTCCGGCATCGATCAGGCGCGCGACGACGTCGGCCGGCGTTCCATCGCGTGCCGCGTCCGCCAGGCGATCGCCGGCTGGATCGACGATCGGAATATTGTCGCGGGCACGTTGCATCAGGAACGTTACCCATGCGCCGAGCGCCGTGACGACGCCAGCAGGCATGCGACCCGCGCGGCGGTTGGCGACGAGCGTATCGCCTAAACGGTAGGGCAGCTTCTGCGAACCGTCCTGCGCGATCTGGTCGAGCCGGTGGACGATGACCGGGTTGCGAAACCGCTGGAGCACGGCGGCGCGGTAGGCATCCAGGTCGAGGCCGGGGGTGTGGGCTAGCATCGGTATGATGTCGTCGCGGATCATCGCGTCGACGAACCCGGCGAGCGCCGCATCGTTCATAGCGTCCGCCACGCTCGCCGCGCCGCGTAGCAGGCCGATATAAGCGAGCGTCGAATGCGCGCCGTTGAGAATCCGCAGCTTCGCCTTCTCGTATCTGGCGACATCGGTCGTAATGGTCGCGCCGACCGACGCGAGATCGGGACCGAGCGGCGTGCCGATGTCCTCGATCACCCACTGCGCAAAGGATTCGCGCTGGACAGCGGCGAGGTCTTCGAGCCCGATCGCTTCGGCGACGTCGTCGTAGAGCGCAACGTCGGACGCGGGCGTGATCGAGATCGACCATCGTCGACGGCACCCGCACTTCGTCGGCGATCCAGTCCGCCAGATCCGTGTCGCTTACGCGAGCGAAGGCGACCAGGGCGGCGTGGAGCTTGGCGCCGTTGCTGGCGAGATTGTCGCACGGCATCGGCACGAACGGCGCAACGCCCGCCTTCCGCCGCGCGGCGAGGCCCGAGACCAGCCACCCGACGAGGCTGTGCGGCGTGTCAGTCCCAGCAAGATCATGGACGATATCGGCGTGCGTCAGGTCAAGCGTGCCGTCGGCGGCGAGGCAATAGCCCTTCTCGGTCACGGTCGAGGTCACCAGCCGTACCGCGGGATCGGCGAGCAGTGCGTGCGTTTCGGTCGCGTCGTCGGGTCCGAGGAATCGGCGATGCGCACCGATCACGCGGTTCGACGCTTCGGCGTCGCGGATCGCGAGCGTATAGAGCCCGTCCTGCTCGGCAAGTGCTGCGACCGTCCGCTTGCTGCGCATCGACACCGCCGCGATGCCCCAGCGTGGATCATGGTCCAACAGCGCGTCGATATACGCCGCCTGATGCGCGCGGTGGAATGCCCCCGGCCCGAAATGGACGATGCCGATCGAGGGAAGGGGGGCGACCGCGCGGGCTCTCGATCGTCGCCGGCAGTTTGTCGAGCGTCGCATGGGTCAGTCGTGTCAAAGCGTTACTCCACGTTTCCAGATCGCGATCTCGCGTTCGCCATTGCGCTCGGCGGCGGTCTCGCGGCCCGATGCGATCGCGGCGATGCAGTCGAGCAACGCCGTTTCGGCCGAGGCGAACCCCTGGTCGAGGACCTGCCCGGCGTCGAAATCGATCCAGCCCGGCTTGCGCTGGGCAAGATCGGTGTTCGACGCGATCTGGATCGTCGGCACGGGAAAGCCGAGCGGGTGTCGCGGCAGGTTGCGCGGAACGGCCTGCGACCCGGTGAGCACGGCATCGCCGGTATCGATCCGGTCGCCGATATCACCATCGCGCAGCAGCGTCGCGACGCTGTCGCCTGCGCGGACTATCACTGCATCGACCATTCCGAACCCTCCGCTCCGTTTTCGCGTGCAGGATCGCATAGTCTCAAATCGGCGCGCGACGCACGAACAAAGCTATCTGGAAGCGTCAGCGGATCGGGCAGGACGCGGTCTCACTACGACGATTATTGCTAATTCATTTGAGAACAAACGGCTCTCAAGCGCACGTTTCGACGTGGTATCGTCCAAGCCCAGGTCGATTGGACCGGTGCATAACACCGGTCCAACAGATTAGTTGCTGTCGGAATCGTCGCCATCGTCGATCGCGAGATACAGACCGCCACCGACCGCAACGGCGGCAAGAGCGATGATGATGAAACCGCCGTCGGCGACCTTGGACTTCTTGACGGTCGGCGTGCCGGCGCGTTCCGACTTGATCGTCGAGAGGCTGGATGCCGGGTTGGCCGAAGCCGCGTTCGCTGCAACTGGTGCGGCGAGCAGCATGAGGCCAGCCGATGCCGTGGTAAGTGACTTAAGAAACATGAAATCTCCACTGTTTGAGTAAGACTTCATCCTAAACCACAAAGTATCTTAACATGAAATAAGTTTCATGAACTAAAGAATGTTCGTCAGACCTAAGTGTCGATAGAAGCTACGAATTTGCGCGAATACCCGCCAAATCCCGCCCATCGCGAACGCGTCCCGGCCGGGATTGGTTTTGAGCTTGGACGTTTAGGCACCTAGGGGGGCGGCAGGTCAGACGCCGTCGCAAGAACGACTGCAACTGGCGGGACAGATTTCAAAAAGGGGGTTCCGGCCTACCGGCATCTCGCGAAGAAGCGAGGACTTGTCCGGATGGAAAATGGCTCCCTGAGTAGGATTCGAACCTACGGCCACTCGATTAACAGTCGAGAGCTCTACCGCTGAGCTATCAGGGAACGTTGCCGGAGGCGGCTCTATAAACGGCCGGTCGGACGATGCAAGCGGGTTTCGCCGCAAAAATGCAAAGTCGGCGATAAACCGCGTTCAGGCGACGAACTGTTCCATGGTGATGCGGTCGTCGAGCGCGTGCTCGGGATCGAACAGCAGGGTGAGTTCGCGGGCGCGGTCCATGCAGATGTCGACCTGCGCGACGTCGCGGATCTCGCGCTGGTCGGCGACCGCGGAGACGGGGCGCTTGCCGGGGTCGAGTACGCGGATGCGGATGCGTGCCTTGTCGGGCAGGATGGCGCCACGCCAGCGCCGGGGGCGGAACGGGCTGATCGGGGTCAGCGCGACCATGCCGGAGCCGAGCGGCAGGATCGGGCCGTGCGCGGAAAGGTTGTACGCGGTCGAGCCGGCTGGCGTTGCGACGAGGATGCCGTCGCAGGCGAGTTCGGCGAGGACGACGCGGTCATTCACCGTCACTTCGAGATTGGCGGTCTGCCGGGTCTCGCGCAGGAACGAGACTTCGTTGATCGCGGGCAGCGTGTGGGTGCGGCCGTCGACGCCGATCGCGGTCATGCTGAGCGGGATGACCTTGAACGGTTTCGCGCGCTCCAGCCGGTCGGTGAGGCCGTGGTGGCGCCATTCGTTCATCAGGAAGCCGACGGTGCCCAGGTTCATGCCGAACACGGGCACGGGCGGCTTGCGGCGCTCCAGCATCGTGTGCAGCGTCTGGAGCATGAACCCGTCGCCGCCGAGCGCGATGATGACGTCCGCCTCTTCGACCGGCACCCACTCACCCATGTCGGCGAGCTCCGCTTCGGCGGCACGAGCAGGCGGGGTATTGGACGCGACCAGCGCCCGCCGCTCGTACAGGCTCATCCGCCGGTGACGCTCATGTGGCGTGCGACCGCGGGGCCTTCGCCCTGGCCGATGCGGAAGTCGTGCGCCTTGGGCTTGGCGAACAAGCCTGCGTCGATCGCTTCGTCGAGACCGGCGGTCCCGCCTTCGCGCAGGGCCGCCTTCAGGTCGACCTGGTCGTCGTGACCGAGGCACATGTAGAGCTTGCCTTCGGTTGTCAGTCGCACCCGATTGCAACCTTCGCAGAAATTGGCGGTCAGCGGCGAGATGAGCCCAAGACGCGTGCGCGTGCCATCGACGTTCCAGTAGCGTGCGGGGCCGCCGGTCTTGTGCGCGTCGCGGGCGAGCGTGAACTGCTGGCCGAGGTCGTCGAACACCTTGGTCAGCGGCAGGAAGCGATCGGTGCGGTCCTCGTCGATCGCGCCGAGCGGCATCGTCTCGATCAGCGACAGGTCGAAGCCCTCGTCGCGGCACCAGGCGAGCATCGGTGCGATCTCGTCCTCGTTGAAGCCCTTCAGCGCGACCATGTTGATCTTGATCGCCAGCCCCGCGTCGCGGGCCGCGTAAATCCCGCCAATCACCTGCGACACGTCGCCGTGACGGGTGATGTAGCGGAAACGCTCCGGGTCTCGGCTGTCCATGCTGACGTTGACGCGGCGAATGCCGGCATCGACCATCGCTTCGGCATGCTGCGCTAGGCGCGTGCCGTTGGTGGTCATCGTCAGCTCTTCGAGGCCCGAGCCGATGTTGTGACCCAGGCGCTGTACCAGTTCGGCGACGTCGCGACGTACGAGCGGCTCGCCACCCGAAAGACGGATCTTTGTCACGCCGCGCGCGATGAAACGCTCGGCAATGATCGCGATCTCTTCGAGGCTCAGCAGCTTGCTGCGCGGCAGGAACGTCATCTTTTCCGACATGCAGTAGCGGCAGCGCAGATCGCAGCGATCGGTCACCGAAATCCGCAGATACTTGATCGTGCGACCATGCGTATCGCGCAGCGGCTTTTGCTCGAGGGTGGGCGCGATCGTCATCTCTTCCGAGCTAAGACCTGACTGTCCCACTAACAAGACCGGATCGGCTGGTATTGGATTGGCGCGCGGCGATACGGCGGCTAGGCTCGCACCGATCGAGCGAGGTGCGACGGATATGGAAGACATGCAGATCGCAACGACGCTGTTCGCGGTATCGTTCCGTCAACGTGATGAGATCGCGGAGATTTTAGCGAGCGCAGGTGCCGGTGCGGGGTGGCAGGCGGCGGTCGTGGGCGATGCCGAAGGGTTGGAGAGCCGGTTCCTGGGGGAGTGGTGCGGCGGTCGCGTTGATCGATGCGCGCGGTGCGCTCGACGACGGACTTTCGGCGACGCGCAGGCTGGGCGGGTTGGTCGCCACCAACGGTGCGGCGTTGCTGGTGCTGGTATCGCGCGGCGATGTCGAGGCGATCGGCGAGTTCTTCGATGCGGGCGCGACGCAATTCCTCGCGAGTCCGGCCAGCGAAGGCGAACTCGTCCAGGCGTTGCGGTTCGCAGGGCGCCATGCCGCCCGCGCATCCGGCGGCGCGATCGATCGACGCGGCATACCCGGCGCATCGCACTATGACAGGGAGACCGGCGAAGCGCGGCGCTGGATCGTCAGCCGTATCGCAGAGGAGCGGCCGGTGGCGGTGGTGCTGGTGGCGCTGTCGCGCCTCGACATCGTCAATGCGGCGCATGGCCGTCCCGCGGTGGATGGTCTGATCGAAGCCGCGGTGTTGCGCGCGGAGACGGTCGCGCGCCAGGCAATCGGCGTGGATGCGATGGTCGCTCGGCTTGGCGGGTCGGAGTTCGTGCTGGTGATCGAGGCGGCCGGGGCCGCGGTGACGGCGGCGATCACCGCGCTGGACGCGGCGCTCGCGCGGCCGTTCGCGGTGGCCGATACGCGTGCCGTGCTCGGATGCCGCTTCGGCGTGGCGCAGCGTCAGCCGGGCGACGATGCGGCGGCGTTGCTGCGCCGGGCGAGCGAGGCGTTGGCGGAGGCGAAGGCGAGCGACGGATCGGTGCTGCATGTCGCGCTGCCCGACGGGGTCGCGCCGATCGACGCGCTGGCGATCGACCTGCACCATGCGATCGAGCGCGACGAGATCGACTTGCGTTGGCAGCCGCAAGTCGAGATCGCGAGCGGCAAGATCACGGGAGTCGAAGCCTTGGCGCGCTGGAACCACCGGGCGCTTGGGCCGCTTGGGGCGGATACGTTGTTCGACGCCGCCGACCGAGCCGACCTGGGCATCGCGTTGTCGGACCATATCCAGCGGCTGGTACTGGCGCGCGCGGTCGCGTGGCCGGAGGTTCTGGGGACGTTGCGCGTGTCGCTGAACCTCACGGCGGCGGATATCACGCGGCCGGGGTTTGCCGCGCTGTTCCTGGCGCGAGATCGACGAGAGCGGGTTCCCGCGCGGGCGGCTGACGGTCGAGATTACCGAGACGGGGTTGATCGAGGATTTGGCGGCGGCATCGGCGTTGTTGGCGGAACTGCGCGGGGCAGGGTGCCGGGTGGCGATCGACGATTTCGGCACGGGCTATTCTAGCCTCGCCTATCTGAAGTCGCTGCCGCTCGATTACGTCAAGATCGACAAGTCGCTGGTGCGGGACATCGATGGCAGCGCGCGCGACCGCGTGGTGGTCGCCGGCGCAATCACGATGGCGCGTTCGCTAGGGCTCGCGGTGATCGCCGAGGGGGTCGAGCGACCGTCGCAGCTCGAACTGCTCGCCGCGGGGGGATGCAGCCTGTACCAGGGCTTCCTGCTGTCCGAACCGGTCGGCGAGGCGGCTTTGCTCGAACTGATGGCGAGAGAATGATGCGTACCGTGATGATACCCCTTGCGATCGTCGCGATCGCAGCACCCGCGATCGCGCAGACGCCCGCCGAAATCGCGATCCGCAAGGGGATGGATGCGAGCGCGGCGGGTTGGAACGCGGGCGATCTCGCACGGTTCATGGACATTTATGCCGAGGACGCAGTGTTCGTGACGCCGAAGGGACTGCTTCGCGGCAAGCCGGCGATTGCGGACAAATACCGGTCCAGCTTCAACGGCACGGGCAATGCGCGCGGCAAGCTGTCGTTCGCGTTCCTCGAGATGCGCGGCCTGGATCCGGCGCATGCGATGCTGTTCGCACGGTGGACGCTGACCGGGGCGTCGACCAGCGAATCGGGCATGACGACTTTGGTGTTCGAGCGGCGTGGTGCGGCGTGGAAGATCATTTCGGACCACAGCAGCTGAATGTCCGACGAACGATGTGGGATGACACGATGACACAGCGGCTCGACCAGGCGACGGCGGCACGATTTGCCGGGCTGACGCTGGGGCATCTGACCCGCGAATGGCCGTACAAGCTCGACCAGGTGCTCGACGGGCCCGGCGACCTGGCATTGCCGAAGACGCTGCATCCAGTGTTTCACGGCAGTTTCGACTGGCATAGCTGCGTGCATGGCTGGTGGCAGGTGATGCGCCTCGCGCGGCTGTATCCGGACATGGCGGAGGCCGCCGCGGTCGAGGCGCTGGCGGACCGGATGCTGGTGCCCGCGCTGATCGTGGGCGAGGTGGCGTATCTCGATCGACCGGGTACGGGCGGGTTCGAGCGGCCCTATGGCTGGGGGTGGCTGCTGGCGCTGCATGACGAACTCGCGCTGCGTCCCGATCGGCCATGGGCAACGGCGGTCGAGTCGTTGGCACGCGCGTTTGCGGCGCGGTTCGCGGCGTATCTGCCGAAGCTGATCTACCCGGTGCGGAGCGGGAAGCACGACTGCACTGCTTTCGCCCTCGTCCACGCGCTACGCTGGGCGCGGACGCACGACGCGTCGCTCGCCGCACTGATCGGGGCGCGCGCGCGGGACTGGTATGGCGACGACCGCGACTGTCGGCCGTTCGAGCCTAGCGGAGAGGATTTCCTGTCGGCGACGCTGTGCGAGGCGGCGTTGATGAAGGACGTGCTCGGCGTGGAGTTCGCGCCGTGGCTGGCGGCGTTCCTGCCCGAGCCGTTCGGTCGCGCGACGGCGTGCCTGCGCTCCCCCGCGATCGTCAGCGACCGGTCCGACGGCCGCCTCGCGCATCTCGACGGCTTGAACCTGTCGCGCGCGTGGTGCTGGCGGACGATCGCCGATCCACTCTCCGATCCTGCTGCCGCGCGCGCGATCGCCGACGCGCACCTGGCAGAGGCGCTGCCGCATCTCGCGGACGATTACATGGGCGAGCATTGGCTGGCGACGTTTGCACTGCTCGCGCTGGAGGCGGAATGATCTGAAGAGAAGGGGCTGGCGTAGCGGACCGCGTTGCCTAAGGTCGCATCATCGAACGAAAAGAGAGTGATGATGCAAAGACGCCTGCCGTTCCTGGCCTTGCTGGCCCCTTTCGACGACCGCGCTGGCCCAGACGCCGGTCCCCGCTACCGATCCGAACGCGTATCTCGAGGACATTCACGGCACGCGTGCGCTCGATACGGTGAAGCGGTGGAACACGCAGTCGCTCGCCGCGCTCGAAGCCAAGCCCGGCTATGCGCGCTACCGCCAGCGCGCACTCGACCTGTTGCAGGCAGACCGCCAGATCGCGACACCCGACCAGATCCTCGGCGATCAGGTGCTGAACCTGTGGCAGGACAAGACCAACGTGCGCGGCCTCTGGCGGGTGGCCTCGCTCGCCTCGTTCACCAGCGGCAAGCCGGTGTGGCGGACGCTGATCGACGTCGATGCGCTGGGTAAGGGCGAGGGCAAGAGCTGGGTGTGGAAGGGCGCGACGTGCCGCTCGCCGTCCTACGATCGCTGCATGGTGGCGCTGTCGAACGGCGGCGGCGATGCGGTCGAGGAGCGTGAGTTCGATATTCCCTCGGGCAAGTTCGTGACCGACGGCTTCGTCGTGCCGAGCTTCAAGACCGGGCTGAACTGGGCCGGGCCTAACGCACTGTACGTGGCGACCGATTTCGGGCCCGACAGCCTCACCAAGTCGGGCTATCCGCGGACCGTCAAGCGGTGGCAGCGCGGCACGCCGCTTGCTTCGGCAGCGACCGTGACGAGCGCGACGCCGGACGATGTCGGGATCGAGACCAACGTCTTCACCGATGGCGACCGGCGCTATCCGCTAGTGTCGCGCAACGTCGATTTCTTCCATTCGAAGCGCAGTCATATCGTCGAGAATGGCCGGCTGGTGCCGTCGCCGTTGCCCGACGATGCCGAGATCAACGCTGTCCTCGATGGCCGGTTGATCGCGACGCTGGCGTCCGACTGGAAGGGGATCCCGAGCGGGTCGGTCGTGGCGTACAGCGTCGCCGACGTGCTGGCGGGCCGCGCGCCGACGATCGAGCGCGTGCTGGTGCCGACCGCAACGCAGGCGGTGGAGCAGGTCGATTCGAGCAAGTCGGTGCTGTGGGTGAAGATGCTCGACGACGTCTCTGGCCGGCTCGTGTCGCTGACGCGCGGCGCGGACGGCGTCTGGTCACAAGGCGTCGCGGTGTTGCCGACCGCGTCGACGATCCACCTCGAGGCGACCGCGGGCAAGGACGACGTCGCGTTCGCGGTTGTCGAGAGCTTCCTCAGCCCGCCTGCGCTTTATGCCGTCCGCCCCAATGCCAAGCCGGTGACGGTCGACACGCTGCCCGCGCGGTTCGACGCCTCGACGATGCAGGTCGAACAGCGGTTCGCGACGTCGAAGGACGGGACGAAGATCCCGTATTTCCTCGTGCGGAAGAAAGGCACGACGGGACCGGTGCCTGCGCTCGTCCACGCGTACGGCGGGTTCCGCAATGCGCAGACGCCGACCTATCTCGTCGACCAGCCCTATCGCTCGGGCCCGGCCGGGCTGTTCTGGGTCGAGGAGGGCAACGCGTTCGTGCTCGCCAACATCCGCGGCGGCGGCGAGTACGGCCCGCGCTGGCATCAGATGCCGCTGCGCGAGAACCGGCAAAAGGCGTATGACGATCTCCACGCGGTCGGCGACGATCTTGTCCGGACCGGCGTCAGCGCCAAGCGGAAGATCGCGGTATCCGGCCGGTCGAACGGCGGCCTGCTGGTCGGCGTCGCGATGGAGCAACGTCCCGATCTCTACGGCGCGATCGTGATGGGATCTCCACTGCTCGACATGCAGCGCTATTCGCATCTGTCGGCGGGCGCATCGTGGATCGGCGAATATGGCGACCCGGACAAGCCCGCGGACTGGGCGTTCATCTCGAAATATTCGCCCTACCAGAACCTGAACCGCGGCGTGAAATACCCGGTGCCGTTCATCTACACCTCGACCGAGGACGACCGCGTCCACCCCGGCCACGCGCGCAAATTCGCCGCGCGGCTGGAAGCGTATGGCGACCCGTTCTTCTATTACGAGAACCCCGAAGGCGGCCACGCGGCGGGCGCCGACAAGATCGAGGACGCCAAGCGCGCCGCGCTCGTCACCGTCTATCTGAACGCACAACTCGCGCTACAGCGCTGATCGTCAGGAATTCATGATGCGTAATTTCCGTCTGTTGCTCGGCGCCGCGATGCTCGCGCTGCCGGTTTCATCTATCCCTGCGCCCGTGCTGGCCGCGAAAGCGAACGAGACTTCGGCGTTCGCGTCGCTGTCGATGCGCTATGTCGATGGCCTCGCCCGCCTAAATCCGTCGTCGGCGACATCGCTCGGCGATCATCGGTTCGACACGCAGATCACCGACATGTCCGCCGCAGGACGCGCCAGGCGAGAGGCGTTCTCGAAGGCGATGCTCGCCGATCTCCAGCGGATCGACCGCAAAGCCCTGTCGCGCGAGGAGCAGGTCGACGCGGCGCTGCTCGACAATGTGCTGCGCTACGACATCTGGGATACCGAGACGCTCGGCGGGTGGGCGTGGGATCCGCAGGTCTATAACGACATCGCCGGCAGCTCGCTCTATTCGCTCGCCGCGCGGGACTTCGCGCCGTGGCCGCAGCGGCTGAACGCGGCGACCGCGCGGATGGCGGCGCTCCCCGCGTTGCTGGCGCAGGCGCGCGCCAACATCGTGGTGGCGCGCGTGCCGTCGATCTACGCGACGACCGTGGCGAAGCAGAACAGCGGCATCGTCGACATCGCCGAGAGCATGCTCGCGCCGCACAAGGGCGAGTTGTCTGCAGCGGACGCCAAGCGGTTCGACGCCGCGCTCGTCAAACTGAAGGCGGCGGTCGCCGAGCATCAGGTCTGGCTCGACAAGACGCTCGTGCCCGGCGCGAAGGGCGACTTCCGCCTCGGCGCGGCGCTCTACGACAAGAAGCTCGGCTTCGCGCTGCAATCCGACCTCACCCGCGCCGAGATCAAGCGCCGCGCGCAGGCCGCGATCGTCGACACGCGCGCGCAGATGTACGCGATCGCGCGCCAGATCTTCGGCGCCAAGAAGGGCGCGCTGCTGCTTCCCGACAAGCCGTCCGAAGCGCAGCAACAGGCCGCGATCCAGCTCGCGCTCGAACTCACCTACGCCAAGCGCCCAGCACGCGATGGCATGATCGACGCCTCGACCAAGGCACTGGCGCAGGCGACCGCCTTCGTCCGCGACAAGGGGCTGGTCGGGATGCCCGACAGCCCGGTGAAGATCATCACGATGCCCAAGTTCCAGCAGGGCGTCGCGGTCGCGTACTGCGATTCCCCCCGGCCCGCTGGAAAAGAACCTCGGCACGTTCTTCGCCGTCTCGCCGATCCCCGACGACTGGACCGAGGCGCAGGCGACCTCGTTCCTCAGCGAATATAACGACTACATGATCCACGACCTCGCTGTGCACGAGGCGATGCCGGGGCATTACCTCCAGCTCGCGCACGCCAATGCGACACAGTCGACTTTGCGCGCGGTGCTCGGCTCGGGGCCGTTCATCGAGGGCTGGGCGGTCTATGCCGAGGGCATGATGGCGGACGAGGGCTATCTGAACGGCGATCCGCTGTTCAAGCTCACCGTGCTCAAGATGCGGCTGCGCTCGATCTCGAACTCGCTGCTCGACATCGGCATCCACACCGAGGGCATGACGCGCGAACAGGCGATGCAGCTGATGACGCACACCGCTTTCCAGCAGGAGCGCGAGGCGGCGGGCAAATGGGTCCGTGCGTCGCTCGGCTCGACGCAGTTGCTGAGCTATTTCACCGGCTATTCGGAGCACATGGCGTTGCGGGAAGAGGCGAAGAAGCGGCAGGGCGCGGCGTTCGATCTCAAGCGCTACAACGACGCGCTGCTTGCGCATGGTTCGCCGCCAGTGCGCTACGTCCGCGAACTGCTGTTCGACCTGCCGATCGGATGACGGCAGGCGGGTGCGCGTAAGGCATATCCCGTGGTCGATCCGTTCATCGGCACGGGCGGCGAGGGGCATGCCTTGCCCAGTGCAATACGCCGTTCGGATCCCACCGCGACCCTATCGATGACACCGTATTGAGAATGCCGTCGTGATCGTCGTTGGGTTCGCCCGTCCGGGCGCAGAGCGATTGACGCGGATCGCACTACGCCGACAGCATATGGTTTCATACAGTGGCCACGGTAACGGGCGCACGCTTTCAGATTGTCACAGCCCATGCGTCTTCCTCGCCTGTTCAGCCGCCCGTCGAACGACATGGCGATCGATCTCGGAACGGTGAACACCGTCGTCTATCTGCGCGGTCAGGGCATCGTCCTGAACGAACCGTCCGTGGTGGCGATCGAAACCCGCAATGGCGTCCAGCAGGTGCGCGCGGTGGGCGCCGAAGCGAAATTGATGATGGGCAAGACGCCCGACGGGATCGAGACCATCCGGCCGATGCGTGACGGCGTGATCGCCGACCTCGACGTCGCCGAGCAGATGATCAAGTTCTTCATCGAAAAGGCGCATGGCGGGCCCAGCCGACTGCCACGCCATCCCGAGATCGCGATCTGCATCCCGTCAGGCGCGACCCTGGTTGAGCGTCGCGCGATACGCCAGGCCGCGTCCAATGCCGGCGCGCGCAAGGTGTATTTGATCGAAGAACCGATGGCGGCGGCGATCGGTGCCGGACTGCCGGTGACCGAGCCGGTCGGGGCGATGGTTGTCGATATCGGCGGTGGCACGACCGAAGTGGCGGTGCTGTCGCTGCGAGGGCTTGCCTACAGCACGTCGGCGCGGGTCGGCGGCGACAAGATGGACGAGGCGATCAGTTCGATGATTCGTCGCAAGCACAATCTGATGATCGGCGAAGCCACCGCAGAGCGCGTCAAGCTGGCGGTCGGCATGGCGCGGATGCCGGAGGATGGGATCGGCGAGGTCATGCGCGTCAAGGGACGCGACCTGCGTGCAGGGGTGCCACGCGAGATCGAGGTGACGCAGGCGGATATCGCGGCGTCGCTGGCGGATCTGATCGGCCAGATCGTCGAAACCGTGCTGACCGCGCTGGAAAAGACCGAACCCGAATTGGCCGCCGACATCTGCGATCAGGGGCATCGTCATGACGGGCGGCGGATCGCTGCTCGCGCGGATCGACGAAGTGTTGTCGGACGCGACGGGGCTGCCCGTCACGGTCGCCGAGAACGCGCTGACCTGCGTCGCGATCGGTGCGGGCCGCGCGATGGAAGAGCCTGTCTATCAGGGCGTGATGACGGAAATCTGATGTACCGGACTAACCGGCGCTCTGCGGTTTCAGCAACATCGGCATGCACTGCACGTCGTGAAGGTCTCGAACCCGACATCGGTTTTCAAGCGCTTGGCTCAATGAGGGGAGAGGGGTTGGTGGGCCCGGCAGGAATCGAACCCGCAACCTAGCCGTTATGAGCGGCCAGCTCTAACCGTTGAGCTACAGGCCCCACCGGCGCCTGCGTTAGCGCAAGCGATCGGCCCGCAAAAGGGCGCACAAGCAAAACGGCAAAGAAAAAGGGCGCTCCCGAAGGAACGCCCTTTCCGACACTAATACTCTATCGAGCGCGAACGCCCGACAGGGTCTTAGTTCATGTTGTCGGTCTTCTCGTCGGCAGCGTCACGGACGTTGTCGGCAGCTGCGTTCATGTTGTCAGCAGCGTTCTCGAGCACGTCGGTAGCGACTGCGTTCGAGGTGTTGTCCGCCATGGCGTCCATGTTGTCAGCCTGCATTTCCATGTTGTCAGCCAGCATGTCCGCGTTGTTCTCAACTGCGGCGGCTTCTGGCGACTTGCTGCAGGCTGCGACGGACATCAGGCCGGCGGCAGCAGCGATCAGAACGATCTTCTTCATTCGAATGCTCCCAAGCATAGTTTCACTCGCGGCCGACCCGATTGCCGTCGCGAAGTCACGTCAAATAGCGGCCCCCGGCGGGCGGTCAATCCGCTAAATTCATCTGTCCGCAAGGTTTGCGGCAGAACGATGACAGATTGGTTCATGCAATTCGTCACTTCTGGGGCACAATTGACCCGATTTCCTCGGGCGCATTGGCCACTGTCGCGATCACCGTGGTCCAGGCCGCGACATTCTGGCGGAGCTGTTCGGGGTCGATCAGATCCAGCGTGTCCTCGGGCGTATGGTGGTAGTCGAAGTAGCGCAGGCCCGACTGGTTGAGGTCGATTCCGGCGACCCCCGTGGCGATCACCGGGCCGACATCGGTGCCGCCGTGCGGGGCATCGGCGCCGCGGACGATTCCGAGCGGGGCAAGCGCGACCGCCAGGCGATCCTCGATGGGCTTGGCGGTGTCGGGCAGGCTGCTCTCGAACCGCCAGACGCGATCGGCACCGAAATCCGATTCGGCGGCGGTCGCATGGCGTTCGCCGGCGTGCGCCTTGGCGTAGGCGGCTCCACCGAAGCCGCCGCTCTCCTCGTCGCCGAACCAGACGACGCGGATCGTGCGACGCGGGCGCTGGCCGCCGTCCATCACGATCTTGGCGGCCGCCGCGGTGATCGCGATGCCCGCGCCGTCATCGATCGCGCCGGTGCCCAGATCCCAGCTGTCGAGATGGCCACCGACCAGCACGATCCCGGCCTTGGGATCGGTGCCGGGGACTTCGGCGACGACATTGCCCGATTCGCGCATCCCGACCTGCTTGTCTTCCAGCACCAGCTTCAGCGTCACCGGCTTGCCGAGCTTCACCAGCCGCTCGACATGCTCGGCGTCGGCGACCGACAGCGCGGCGGCGGGGATCGGCGTCACGCCCGCGTCGAAATTGGTGTTGCCCGCGTGCGGCCCGCGGCCGTGATCGGTGCCGATCGACCGGATCACGATCGCCGCCGCGCCCTTCTTGGCGGCGACGTTCGGTCCGACGAAGCGCGCGGTGCCATGCGATCCATAGCTCGACCCGTCCTGGGTCGGCTGCATCGCGTTCGACACGAAGGCGATCTTTCCCTTCAGGCTGCCATCAGGAGCGAGCGCAAGGTCGTTGTACGTCGGGAAGTACACGATCGGCAGGGTCAGCCCGCCCGGTGGCGTCGCGCCCGAATTGCCCAGGCCGACCAGATGCAGCTTCTGCGCATAGGGGGCGACCAGCTCACCACTCTCCGTACCACGCGACCATACCGGCAACTGGTATGGCTCGATCCGCACGTTCTTGAACCCGAGCGCCTTCAGCTTGGCGACCGACCAGGCGCGCGCCCGTGGCGCCGCCTCGGTGCCCGTCATCCGCGGGCCGACCTCGGTCGTGATCCCCTCGACGATCTTGTACGCCGTATCGTCGGTCAGCGCCTTGTCGCGCAGTGCAGCAACCTTCGCGTCGACCGCGGTTGCCGGGGCGGCGGTACGCTGCGCGGCAAGAGGAACGGCGGTGATTGCGGCACAGGCCGCCAGAAATGGTGCGATACGCGTCATCAGCAATTCCCCTTGGTGTCGGCCTCCTTCGTTAGGTCCCAGCTCGCGCGTTGCCAACCTTCGCGGCTGCCCTTACATGCGCAGATCAATCCCTCCCTCACGAACACCCGAACGGAGACCCCCGTGGCCGGCCAATACGCCTATGTCATGAAGGACATGACGAAGACCTTCCCCGGCGCGCCCAAGCCGGTGCTGTCGAACATCAATCTGCAATTCTATCATGGCGCCAAAATCGGCATCGTCGGCCCCAACGGCGCGGGCAAGTCGACGCTGATCAAGATCATGGCCGGCATCGACAAGGACTATACCGGCGAGGCCTGGCCGGGCGAGAACGTTACCGTCGGCTATCTGGAGCAGGAGCCGCAGCTCGACGCCACCAAGACCGTGCTGGAGAACGTCAAGGACGGCGCGCGCGGTGTCGCGGACATGGTCGATCGCTTCAACGCGATCTCCGCCGAGATGGGCGATCCCCAGGACGACACCGACTTCGACGCGCTGCTGGAGGAGATGGGGACGCTTCAGGAGCAGATCGACGCGATCGACGGCTGGACGCTCGACAACCAGCTCGAGGTTGCAATGGAAGCGCTGCGTTGCCCGCCGGGCGACTGGCCGGTCGACAAGCTGTCGGGTGGTGAGAAGCGCCGCGTCGCGCTGACCCGCCTGCTGATCCAGAAGCCGGGTATCCTGCTGCTGGACGAGCCCACCAACCATCTCGACGCGGAAAGCGTCCAGTGGCTGGAGAACCATCTGAAGGATTATGCGGGCGCGGTGCTGATGATCACCCATGACCGCTATTTCCTCGACAACGTCGTTGGCTGGGTGCTCGAACTCGATCGCGGCAAGTATTTCCCGTATGAGGGCAATTACTCGACGTATCTCGAGAAGAAGGCCAAGCGCCTTGAGCAGGAGGATCGTGAGGAATCCGGTCGTCAGACCGCGATCAAGAACGAACTCGAATGGATCCGTCAGGGTGCCAAGGCGCGCCAGACCAAGTCCAAGGCGCGTATCGCCAACTTCGAACGCCTCGTCTCCGCACAGGAGAACCGCTCGCCGGGCAAGGCGCAGATCGTCATCCAGGTGCCCGAGCGTCTCGGCGGCAAGGTCATCGAGCTCGAGAACGTCTCCAAGGCTTACGGCGACAAGCTGCTGTTCGAGAACCTCTCGTTCACGCTGCCCGCGGGCGGTATCGTTGGCGTCATCGGTCCCAACGGCGCCGGCAAGTCGACGCTGTTCAAGCTGATCACGGGGCAGGAGACGCCGGACAGCGGCACGATCGACAAGGGTTCGACCGTGCGGCTCGGCTATGTCGACCAGAGCCGCGATCATCTCGACGACAAGAAGAACGTCTGGGAGGAGATTTCCGACGGCCTCGACTCGATGAAGGTCAACGGGTTCGACCAGTCGACGCGCGCCTATGTCGGGGCGTTCAACTTCAAGGGCCAGGACCAGCAGAAGAACGTCGGCAAGCTTTCGGGCGGCGAGCGCAACCGCGTCAACATCGCCAAGATGTTGAAGCGCGGCGGCAACGTGCTGCTACTCGACGAACCGACCAACGATCTCGATGTCGAGACCCTGGGCGCGCTCGAGGAAGCGATCGAGAATTTCGCAGGGTGCGCGGTGGTGATCAGCCACGATCGCTTCTTCCTGGATCGTCTCGCCACGCACATCCTGGCGTTCGAGGGCAACAGCCATGTCGAATGGTTCGAGGGCAATTTCGAATCCTACGAAGAGGACAAGCGCCGCCGTCTGGGCGATGCGGCGGATCGTCCTACCGCGCTGTCCTATAAGAAGCTGACGCGCTGACCCGATGTTGCGGGGGCTCGACGAGGAACTGGTCGCTCACAAATACGCGCACGTCGAGCGCGAGCGCCGGTTTCTCGTCGACCCTGCGCGTCGGCCCGATCTGGCCGATGCGCCGTATATCCTGATCGAGGACCGGTACATCGAGGGCACGCGGCTGAGGCTGCGCGCCATGACCGATAGCGGCTCGGGGCGCGTGGTCCTGAAGATCGGCAAGAAATACGACGCTGCCGACGTGCTGAGCAGGCCGACGGTCACGACGTATCTCGATCGGGACGAGTATGACCTGCTGGCGAAACTGCCGGCACGATCTTTGAGGAAACGCCGGTATCCGGTGGGCGCGAACTTCGGCATCGACCTGTTCGAAGGAGCGCTCGCCGGGCTCGAACTCGCCGAGATCGAGCAGGACGACGCGGTCGCTTTGATGTCCATCGTCAGCCCCGAATGGGCAATCGCGGAGGTCACGCATGATCCGCGATTTCAGGGTGGGCGATTGAGCCTGCTGGATGCGGCAGGCGTGACGAGACTTATTGCCAGTAACATCGAGTGAGTATGACGGTTATCGAACAATCTCCCGGCGGCGATCAGCCCCCTGGCGCAGGCGAACTGGAATATCGTCTTCGCCAGCAGTCGATCCTGGCCGATTTCGGGATCGAGGCGCTTCGGGCGCGGGATCTGCAGCCGATGTTGCAGCGCGCGACCGAGTTGTGCGGCGAGGGGATGCGGTCGAAATACTGCAAGTTCCTCGAATACCGTCCCGAACAGAACACCCTGCTGGTCCGCGCCGGGATCGGCTGGGCGCCGGGAGTGGTCGGGTCGACCGAGATGCGGACCGATCTCGGTTCGCCGGCAGGGTTCGCGCTGGAGACCGGGCTGCCGGTGATCTCGAACCACCTTGAGAACGAGCAGCGTTTCCGGACGCCGGAGTTCATGGCGCAGCACAATATCCGCCGCGCTATCAACGTGCTGGTGGAGACGTCGGGCAAGCGCTTCGGCGTGCTGGAGGTCGACAGCCCTGACGAGGGCAAGTTCGAGCCCGCCGACTTCGCGTTCATGCAGGGGGTTTGCGAACCTCATAGGCGTGGCGATCGAGCGGCAGCAGGCGGAGCAGCGGCTGAGCGAGGCGATGGAGCATCAGGAGTTGCTCACCCGCGAGGCGAGCCACCGGGTGAAGAACAGTCTCGCTTTGGTCTCGGCGATGCTCAACCTCCAGATGCAGGAAGATGACGATCCGCGGATCCGCCGGCTGCTCGGCGACGCCCAGGCGCGGATCACCGCGATCGCGCAGACGCACGACCAGCTGTGGCGTGGCGATCAGGTCGGCATCGTTGCGCTCAACGATCTGGTCTGCGGGATCGCGACGGGGCTTGGCGAGCAGTCGCTCAACCACCGGATCGATTGCGATATCGAGGCTATTTTAATCAGCGCGGACGTGGCGATCCCGATGGGGCTGCTGGTCACCGAACTGGTCACCAACGCGATCAAATATGCGTATGGCGACGATGGTGGCGTGATCCTGGTCACGGTGCGGAGTGCTGACGGGCGGATCGTGCTGACCGTGTCCGACGAGGGCGGCGGGTTGCCGGCCGACTTCGACTTGAAGACGGCATCGCGGAAAAGCCTTGGGATGCGGATGATCGGCAGCCTCGCGCGGCAGTTGCGCGGGACTGTGACGATCGAGAACGCTGCGGTCGGGACGTGCGCGACGCTGGACGTGCCCGATCCTCGGGTCGAGGTCGCAGGCTAGCCACTGTTCTCCTGCGAACGCAGGAGTCCAGGGTTACGCGCGTATCGGGTGGTATCCTGGGCTCCTGCTTTCGCAGGAGAACGGCAGTTAAGCGGCGACCGCGTCGGCTTTAGTCGCCATCCACGCTTCGGCTTTCGCCAGCGCGGGAGCGTCATCGACGTCGATCCAGTCGATGTCGCTGCAATCGACGATCCGAGCCAGGCCCTGTGCGGCCAGCAGGCGGACGCCTTCCGTCAAAGACGGGCTTGCCAAGGTGGAGAGCGCATCCGACAGCGCAGGGCCGATCGCGAATACGCCGGTGTCGTAGCAGTCGTGCGGTTCGAGCCCCTTGCCGATCGCGACGATGCGGTCGCCTTCGGTCGCGACGCAGGTGACGTCCTCCGGGTCGACCCAGTCGTGCCCGAGCCGTCGGTCGATGCCGAGGCGCAGACCACCGCCAGCGCCGGCCCTTGCCATGCGGGCGTAAAGTTCGGAACTGACGAGGTGGTCGCACATCGCGAGGATCGCTTCGCTACCGCCGAGCGCATCTCGCGCCGCCAGTACCGAAACGCCATTGGGTTCGCGGTGATCCGCGAGAACCGTCTCGACCTTCAACGACCAGCGCCGGCTACCGAGATACGATTCGATCGCCTCGCGCCCGTAGCTCACCGTCACGATCGCCCGCGCGAAACCGGCCTCGGCCAGTCCTTCGAGCGCGTGGGCGATCAGCGGCCGCCCCGCAACCGCGCAGAGCGGCTTGTACGGGGCGGAGGTGCGAAGGCGGCTGCCTTCCCCGGCGGCGAGGATGATCGCCGTTTGAATCCGGGGCGTATCGATCATGTCAGGCGGCCTTGATGAACCGCTCGACTTCGATCTGCGCGAGATCGTCGGTCATCTGCGTGCGCGGGTGCTTGCAGAAATACGCCGATGCAGGGTCGATCACGCCGGCGATGCCGCGGTCCTTGGCGATCTTGGCGCAACGGATCATGTCGATCGCGACGCCCGCCGAATTGGGGCTGTCCTCGACCGAGAGACGCAGCTCGATGTTCATCGGCACGCCGCCGAACAGCTGGCCTTCCATGCGCAGGAAGCAGACCTTGTTGTCGTTCTGCCAGGGCACATAGTCCGACGGACCGATATGGACGTTGTCGTCGTCCATGCGCTCTGCCGCGACCGACTGGACGGCTTCAGTCTTCGAGATCTTCTTCGACTCGAGACGGCGATGGTTCGACATGTTGAGGAAGTCGGTGTTGCCGCCGGTGTTGAGCTGGTAGGTGCGATCCAGCTTCACGCCGCGCTTGGCGAACAGGTCGGTCAGCACGCGGTGAACGATCGTCGCGCCGAGCTGTGCCTTGATGTCGTCACCGATGATCGCGACGCCGGCGTCCTCGAACTTCTTCGCCCAGACCGGGTTCGACGCGATGAACACGGGGATGTTGTTAACGAACGCCACGCCCGCTTCGATCGCGCATTCGGCGTAGAACTCGGTCGCTTCCTGCGAACCGACCGGCAGGTAGTTCATGAGAACGTCGGCGCCCGATGCCTTCAGCTCGGCGATGACCTCTTCACGGGTCGGCTCGGCGGCGTCGGAGACGAGGAACGTACGGTCGTCCTTGAAGTCGGCCATATGGTCGGCAACGCCGTCCAGCTTCTTGCCCATCTTCACGATCGTGCCGGTGTTGCCGACGTTCGGTGCGAACACCGCGGTGCAGTTGGGCTTGGCGAAGATCGCCTCGGCGACGTCCTTGCCGACCTTGCGGCGATCGACGTCCCAGGCCGCGACGACCTTGATGTCGCTCGGCTTGTAGCCACCCATGTCGAAATGCATCAGGCCAACCTGGTCGTTTGCCCCCCTCGCGATAATGCTCGAGGCCCTGGACGAGCGAGCTCGCGCAGTTGCCGATGCCGACCACGGCGATCCGAATGCTATTCATTACTGACCCTGTTCCTTACGAAAGATGCATGCGCGACGCGGTCTTTGGTCGCGTTGCGGAAGTATTACGAACGAAAGCCCGCTCGACACGACGGTGCCAGACGAGCCCGACGATGGCCACGAGCGTCAAAGGGACGATCTCGAACCACCAGAAGATGCGTGGGTTGCCCGCGAAGCAGGCGACGAAGATCGCCCATACCCGGACATTCGCGGTAAGCAAGGCCATGAAGCGCAACGGCGCGACGGCGCGGGCACCGTACAGGGCCCCGAGCGCGACCGGATCCGCCGACTGACCGAGCGTGCGCTCGAACGGCATAGCGATCCGGTCGATGCTGCTCGCGACGCCATCATAGAAGCGGACCAGCGCGTTGCCGGTCGGAACGGGAAGCGCTTCGAGCGCCACGCCCTTGATGCGACGATGGAAGCGCGAACGCTCGCCTTCGTACATGTTCGACTGAACGGCATGCGCGCCACCAGCCGCGACGGCGAGGACCCAGGCCTCGGGCGTGTCGATCGTCAGCGCGAGCGAGATGTAGATCAGCGCGAAGACGCCGTGATCGCACAATCCGTCGAGCATCCTGCCGAGCGGGCTCGCGGTCTTGGTCGCGCGGGCAACCATGCCGTCGAGTCCGTCGGCGATCAGCCATCCCATCGACAGCACCAGGCCGACCAGCGCGAGCGCCCAGTTTCCCCACTGCGTGTACGCGAGCGCCGCCGCTCCACCGAGGCACAGCCCCGCCACCGACACCGAATTGGCCGAGATTCCACGCGACAACGCGAGCGGCAAAAGCGCACGGCCTGCCGGGTGAATCAGCCAAAGATTAGATGGGATCTCGATCCGGCGATCGCGCGATCCATCCGGTGGAGCCACTGTCATAGGATTTTCATAATGCGCCGGATGGGCGATTTATGCAAGGTGGCGCGGCTGACCTTACGGAACGCTTGACCGCAATTCCTCGAGCCAAATCTTGGCCATTCCATCCGACGGCGCGCGCCAGTCGCCACGCGGCGACAGCGCACCGCCTGCCGAGACCTTCGGTCCATTGGGCATCGCCGACCGCTTGAACTGGCTGGTCGTGAAGAACCGGAACAGGAATTTCTCCAGCCAGTGCAGGATCATCGGCAGGTCGTAGGCGACGCGTGCATCCGCGGGCAGGTCCTCCGGCCAGGCGCCGACGCTCGCATCGCGCCACGCGTGCCAGGCGAGAAACGCAATCTTTGACGGCGCGAGTCCGTAGCGGATCACGTAATGCGCGAAGAAATCGTTCAGTGCATAGGGCCCGATCATCGATTCGGTGCTCTGCAATGCGCCATCCGCACCGGCGGGCACGAGCTCCGGCGAAATTTCCTGCGCGAGGATCGTCGACAGGATCGCGTCAGTCGCTGCGTCATACTGGTCGGTGCGAATACACCAGCGGATCAGGAACTGGATCAGCGTCTTGGGCACGCCGCTGTTCACCGCGTAATGGCTCATCTGGTCGCCGACGCCGTAGGTGCACCAGCCAAGCGCCATCTCGCTGAGATCGCCGGTGCCGAGCACGATCCCGTGCCGCTGGTTGGCGAGGCGGAAGAGATAGTCGGTGCGCAGCCCCGCCTGCACGTTCTCGAACGTGATGTCGTAGACGGGTTCGCCTTCGCTGAAGGGGTGGCCGATGTCCTCTAGCATCCGGGTGGCGGCGGGGCGGATGTCGATCTCTTGCGCGGTGATGCCGAGCGCGCGCATGAGTGCCCAAGCGTTAGCCTTGGTCCCGTCGCCGGTCGCGAAGCCGGGCATGGTGAAGCCGAGGATCGCGCTGCGGGGGCGTCCAAGCCGGTCCATCGCCTTCGCCGCGACGATCAGCGCGTGCGTCGAGTCGAGCCCGCCCGAAACGCCTATCACGATCGTCTCTGCGTGCGCGGCGACGAGGCGCTTCGACAGCGCCTCCACCTGGATGTTGAACGCCTCGTAGCAATCGTCGTCGCGCCGCGCCGGATCGTTCGGGACGAACGGGAACCGGCGGATGGCGCGTTCGAGGCCAGCGTCCTCAAGTACCGGCGCGTGATCGAACGCGATCCGCCGGAATCGTGTTTCGGGGTTGCCGGCGAACATCGCCGCATCGTTGAACGTGCCGGTCCGTAGGCGTTCCTGCGTGATCCGTTCGCAGTCGACGTCGGCGACGACCAGTTCGGGCTCGGTCGAGAACCGCGCCGACTCCGCGATCTGTTCGCCGAGTTCGTGGACCAGTCCCTGGCCGTCCCACGCGACCTCTGTAGTGCTCTCGCCCGGCCCCGCGGCGGAATAGACATACGCACAGACCGCGCGCACCGACTGCGCCGCCGCCAGCATTGCCCGATCGCGCGCCTTGCCGATCACGATGTTCGAGGCGGACAGGTTGCAGCAGATCAGCGCCCCCGCGAGCGCGCCCGCAGTCGAGGGTGGGGTAGGGGCCCAGTAATCCTCGCAGATCTCGGTGTGGAACACGAAGCCGGGCAGATCGCGCGCCGCGAAGATCAGGTCGGTCCCGAACGGCACGTCCTCGCCGTCAAGTTCGATCGTCAGTCCGGTCATTCCCACGCCACTCGCGAACCAGCGCTTCTCGTAGAACTCGCGGTAGTTCGGTAGGAACGTCTTCGGGACCACGCCGAGCACGCGCCCGCGCGCGATCGCCAGCGCGCAGTTATACAGCCGCCCGTTCCGCACCAGCGCCGCGCCGACCAGCAACACCGGTCGCATGGTCGCGCTCGCCTCCACCACGATCGCGATCGCCGCGAGCGTCGCGCGCTGCTGCGCAGTCTGGAGATGCAGATCGTCGATCGCGTAAGAGGTGAGGTTCAGCTCCGGGAAGACGACGAGGTCGACGCCCTTCGCATCCGCGTCGCGCGCCAAGGCGATCGTAGCCTCGGAATTGGCGCCGGTATCCCCCACCGAGGCGCGCGGCGTAGCGGCGGCGACCCGGATCAGCCCGTGACTATGGATCGCGTAGAATGGATGCGTCATGTCACACCGATAAACGCCCCGAGCCGGTCACGCCACCGGCTTCCGGACGTTTGCAGGGGGCGCGCTAAAAGACGCCGACTGCAGCATCGGCCCAGACCAGGGCCGCGCAAGCGATCACCGCTATGATCGCTATCCCCTCGCAACGCAGGTCTGCGGGTCACACGAACGGCAAGTTCGATCGCTACACCGATGGCAGCCAGCAGCAGCGCGGCGCTGAGAAAATCGGCGCGGTCCCAGTCGACCTGGTGCGTGAACTGCATTGCGATCAGCGGCGACACGAGCAGTGCCAGGCTCGCCGACAAGAAGAACAGCCGCCAGTGGCTGAAGCCGTACGGGATTAAGCGTTGGGTTGGTGCCATGACGAGCCTCCGCAGGAAATTCGATCTTCTCATCGAAGCCGGTAATCTGCAAGTCAGTGAGACTCAGGAGGAGGTAGCAGTGACCATCACGATGTTCGGCATCAAGAATTGCGACACGATCAAGAAGGCGCAGAATTGGCTCGATGCGCACGACGTCGCGTACGCGTTCCACGACTACAAGGCCGCGGGTATCGACGCTGCGCACCTCGACGACTGGATCGGTCGGGTCGGGTGGGACGTGTTGCTCAACCGTGCGGGCACGACGTTTCGGAAGCTGCCCGAAGCGGATCGCGCGGATCTCGATGCCGGGAAGGCCACCGCGCTGATGCTGGCGCAACCGTCGATGATCAAGCGACCGGTGCTCGATACCGGCAAGACGCTGCTGGTCGGGTTCAAGCCCGAGGCGTATGAGGCGGCGGGGCTGGGGCACGCCTGAAGGAGATCAGTATGCCGGTTGCAAGTTGGAATGGCCATGAGATCGCGCGATCGGACGACACAGTCGTTGTCGAGGGCAATCATTACTTCCCCGCTAGCAGCATCGATGCTGCCTTGCTGGAGGATAGCGCGACGCACTCGAACTGCCCGTGGAAGGGTGTGGCGAGTTACAAGACGTTGGTCGTCGACGGGAAGCGCAATGTCGATGCGGTCTGGTATTATCCGGAGCCGAAGTCGGCAGCTGCCGAGATTAAGGATCGCTATGCGTTCTGGAAGGGCGTCGTCGTCGCGTAAGGACGCGCGTTTTTTGAATCCTCCCCGTCAGGGGGAGGTGTCGCCGAAGGTGACGGGGGGGAGAATACGGAACAGGCGTTTCGCTTACCTCCCCCGCCGTCTGGCAAGCGCCGGACACCTCCCCCCTGGCGGGGAAGGATCGGGTGGCTCAGCTCAGATCGCGCCCGAGAACGTGTCGCACTGCTGCGGATCGCCGCTCTCCAGCCCGCGCTTCAGCCACGACTGGCGCTGTGCCGAGGTGCCGTGCGTAAAGCTGTCCGGTACCACGCGACCCTGCGACTGCTTCTGCAGCGTGTCGTCGCCGATCGCCTGTGCCGCGGTCATGCCCTCCTGGATATCCCCGGCCTCGAGCCGCGACTTATTCGCCGCCGCCCACACGCCGGCGTAGCAATCCGCCTGCAATTCGAGCCGCACCGACAGAGCATTGCCCTCGGTCTCGCTCGCCTGGCGCTGCGCCTGCTGGACCTGTGCATTGGTACCGAGCAGCTTCTGGATGTGATGGCCGAACTCGTGCGCGATCACGTAATCCTGCGCGAAGTCGCCGTTCGCCTTGAAGCGAGTCGATAGCTCGTTGAAGAAACTCGTGTCGAGATAGATGCCCTGGTCGGTCGGGCAATAGAACGGCCCCATCGCCGACTGCGCCGCGCCGCAACCCGAGCGGCCATTGCCGTCGAAGAACACCAGCTTGGGCGCTTCAAACCGCTGGCCGTTCTTCTGGAAGATGGCCTCCCAGGTATTGTCGGCCGAGCTGAACGCGTTGCAGGCCGCCTTGCTTTCGGCGTTCAGCGAACAGCTCGACTTGGTATCGGAGCCCGAGCGCGGTCCGCTTTGCGTCGTCGGCGCCGACGTCTGTCCGCCACCGAGCAGCCCGCCGAGGCCACCCATGCCGCCGAACACTGCCATCAGGATCAGCACAACGACGATCCCGCCGCACCCGAAGCGGCTGCCGATCATCGGCAACAACCCCATCAGCAGGCCGCCACCGCCGCCGCTAAAACCGCCGCCTCCGCCGCCCGACCCGCGCTGGTCCTCGACGTTGATGTTCGGATCGTAATCGTCGAGCCGCATGGATATGCCCCTTTTCGTTTCTTCTCGGGAACGAAATGCGCAAGGTGGCGCTAGGGTTGCACGGCGGCAGAATACGCTGCGCCAAGATGGGGGAGTATGCATGTTCCTGAAGGGCAAGACCGCGGTCATTACCGGATCCACGTCGGGAATCGGGCTCGCCTACGCCAAGGCGTTTGCAGCCGAAGGCGCAGCAGTGGTGCTCAATGGGTTCGGCGATGCCGATGTGATCGAACGTGAGCGGGCGGCGTTGGCGCAGGCCAGCGGCGCGATCGCAATCTACGATCCCGCCGACATGACCAGGCCCGACCAGATCGCCGCAATGGTCGAGCGTGCCGCAGCCGAGACCGGCAGCGTCGACATCGTCGTCAACAACGCCGGCATCCAGCACGTCGCGGGCATCGCCGACTTCCCGATCGACAAGTTCGACGCGATCATCGCGATAAACCTGTCCTCGGCCTGGCACATGATGCGTGCCTCCGTGCCGCACATGCGCGCCAAGGGCTGGGGCCGGATCATCTCGACCGCGTCGGCGCACTCGCTGGTCGCGAGCCCGAACAAGTCCGCCTATGTCATGGCCAAGCACGCGATCGCCGGCCTCACCAAGACGATCGCGCTGGAGACCGCGACCGACGGCATAACCGTCAACTGCATCTCACCCGGCTATGTCTGGACGCCGCTGGTCGAGAAACAGATCCCGGACACGATGGCGGCGCGGGGGGCTGACGCGCGACCAGGTGATGAACGACGTGCTGTTGGCGGCGCAACCGACCAAGGAATTTGTCACCCCCGAGCAGGTCGCGGCGTTCGCGCTGTTCCTGTGTCGCGACGAGGCCAAGGCGATCACCGGCGCCAATTTGTCGATGGACGGCGGCTGGACGGCAGCGTGATCGATCGCTGCGTTCGCGTTGGGCAATAGCCATTGCCGTCGCTGGCCCGGCAGGCTTAGCATGCGAAAAGTGTGAGGGATTCAAGATGATGCGGACTTGGCATAAGACGGCCGCATGCATGACGCTGGCGACGTGCGTATCGGCGATCGCCGGGATCGTGCCAGCGAGCGCCGCCCCGGTGCTGGATCGACAGGACCGCGATACGGACTGGCGGCGGGTCGCGACCGTCGCGGATCGCGGTCGGCTGGAGAGGCTGGCGGGGCGCCTGGGTTGACGCGCTGGCGCAAGTCGATCCGCGCGAGATCAGGCAGGAGCCGGTCCTGTTCGATCCCGATCGCTCGCTCGTCGACCCGCTGCCCCCGACCGGCAGCTATCGGTGTCGCACGTTCAAGCTCGGTTCGCGCGCGGGGATCGGCCCAACCTTCATGGCGTCCGGATGGTTCGCATGCAGGATAGGCGGCGGCGATGGCGGCGACGTCGATGGGGGGTGGAAATTCGGTGGTCAGCCTCACCAAGCTGGATGGATCGCAGCGTCCCGTCGGGACCATCTTCGCCGACACCAACGCGCGCGCGATCTTCCTCGGCACGATGGAACTCGGTGATGAAAAGCGACCGATGCGCTATGGTCGCGATGCGACCCGTGACATGGCCGGACTGATCGAGCGGATCGGCACCAAGCGCTGGCGCGTGGTGCTGCCATATCCCAAGTTCGAGTCGGTACTCGACGTCGTCGAACTGGTACCGGCCGACTAGCGTGGCAAGGCCGCCGATTGGGCAGGCGGCACGGTCGAACGCGGGTAGCTCGGTATCGGCGAAGACGAGGTGGCGATCACGGCACCGGTCGTGGCCGAGGGCACGATCGGCGAAAGTCCTGCGAGATACTCCTTGCCGTGCAGCCCGACCGGGATGACGCGACCGACATTCGCCGCGCCGACGGCCTTCAGGTACGAACGTGGCTTCTTCATCAGCTTGGGCTGGTCGAGCCCCGACAGCCCGACGATCCGCGCTGCTTCCTTCACGAAATGCGCGCAATTGTGATCGCCCAGACGGTACACGCTGTCCGGCTTGCCCTCGCTCCACGCGTCGACCAGCTTCAACACCTGCGTATATTGCGCGTCGGTCATCACCACCGAGAACTGCGCGTCGCTGCCGTTGATATAGGTCGGCTTAGCGATATCGAGCATGCCCGACACTGGGCCCATCAACAGCGCTGGCGATACCGATTTCGCGGTGAAGCCGTAATTTGCGTCGACCGGCGCGCCGCCGGCGTCGGGCACGCCCCGCAACGTGAAGAACGCGTGCGGGAAGCTGTTGCCGAGTTCGTGGCTCCAGAAGGTGATGGTAACGGCCGCCTGTGCGGGGAGCGCGTATCCCAGGCACAGGCAGAGCAGGGCGATCAGCCGAAGTAGCGGTCTCATCCCCCAATATTATTTTGGAATGTCGAGCCTTACCAGTGTGATGAGTCTGATTTAGATCAGATTTTCGTGGTATTTTCTGTGGTCTCCGGCACAGGCGAAGCGGATGCGGCAAGCGTCGCGTTCTCGCGCTTCTCTGGTCGGATATAGATCGAGGAGAGCATCGGGATGGCGGCACGCAACTCGGTCTCGATCGCCTCGATCAGGGTCTCGCCGTCGCCCATCGTCACCGAATCGTCGAAGTCGGCGCTGATCGCGGCGAAGATGCTTTCGGGTGCGGTGTGGATCGTGCGGACGTGGTTGACCGAGACGATCGCGGGATGGGCGGCGACGATCTTGCGGATCGTCGCGATCACCGCCGGATCGGCACGCTCGCCGATCAGCAGGCCCTTCGATTCGCGCGCGAGCAGTACCGCGACCAGCGCGAGGATCAGGCCGATCGCGATCGAGGCGGCGCCGTCGATGCGCGCATCGTTGAACGCATGGCTCACCCAAATGCCGATCCCGGCGATGACGAGACCGGCGAGTGCCGCCGAATCCTCGAACAGCACGATGAAGCCGGCGGGGTCCTTCGACCGGTGGATCGCCTGCCACCAGCCCATGTCGCCCTTCGACTTCGAGAATTCACGCACCGCAATCGTCCAGCTGCTGCCCTCGAGCGCGAACGAGATTGCGAGGACGACGTAGTTGATGGTCGGGCTGGTGAGCGGCTCGGGCTCCTGGATATGTCGCCAGCCCTCGAAGATCGACACGCCGGCGCCGATCGCGAAGATCAGGATCGCGACGACGAACGCCCAGAAATACAGTTCGCGACCATAGCCGAACGGGTGCGCTTCGTCGGCGGGGCGCTTGGCCTTTTTCTGACCGTAGAGCAGCAACACCTGGTTGCCGCTGTCGACCACCGAGTGGAAGCCCTCGGTCAGCATCGACGACGATCCAGTCATCCCGGCGGCGACGAATTTCGCCACGCCGATCCCGAGATTGGCGGCAAGGGCGCCGTAGAGAACGATGTCGTCCTTGATGCGAGCGGTCAGTGTCTTGGCCATCCCTCCGTCCTACACGAGGGGGCGGAGTTGGAAAGGGCGGGCTTCGCAACGGGTTGGGGTTGGCCTCTCGATCCTTCCCGTGGCGGGGGAGGATCAGCAGACAAGGGAATACCCGCCGATGGACGAGCCACCGGCGGGATCCTTTCCTCCCCAGGAAACTGTGTGAAGCGGTTTAGCCGAGCCGGCCGAGGCGGTGGTACAGCGCACTCATCCGCGTCAGCCGTTCGTCGTCGATCGAGGTCTTGCTGATCATCTCGCCGAGCACTTCCTTCATCAGCGCGAAATCGTTGGTCGAGAAGACGGCGCGGGCGCGGGGTTGTTCGGTGGTCGTCTGCATGGCTTGCCTCCTTCGATGATCGTCTTGTCTCTCTCTTTACACCGAGCGTGTGTCGAGAGAGGCGATGCACAGGCAATAGCGTTCGAGGTCGGTACGTTGGAAGTCCGTCCCGAGCCACAACAGCGTCGTGCTGTCCGTCGAGCTTGTGCAACCAGTGTCGTTCTGTAAACATCGTGACAGGAGGGTTTGCTGGTGGCGGAACGGAAATTGTTGGCGGGGCATGCGATCCGTCGCTTGCGGCGCGGGGCGGGGCTGACGCAGGCGGCGATGGCCGACATGCTCGCGATCAGCCCGAGCTATCTCAACCTAGTTGAGCGCAACCAGCGGCCGATCTCCGCGACGCTGCTGATCAAGCTCGCCGAGAGCTTCGACTTCGATCCGCGCTCGCTCGCGGCGGGCGAACCGGGTGGCGGCGCGGATGCGATCCGACGACGGCTAGCCGACCCGATGTTCGCCGACCTGGAGATCGACCGCAACGAAGTCGAGGAATGGCTTGCCAGCGCCCCCGGCGGTGCAGCGGCGTTCGCCCGCGTGTTCGACCGGATCGGGGGCGGCGCGGTGGTCCAGGCGGGCGACGATCCGGTCACGCTCGTCCGTCGCGAGATCGAGCGTTGGCGCAATCATTTCGCCGATCTCGATGCCGCGGCCGAGGCGCTGGCGGACGAATTGCGGCTCGGCGCAGGCGATCTCTACGGCGCGATCGCCGAGCGGTTACGCGCCAAGCACGGCCTGACGATCCGGGTGCTGCCCGCCGACGTGCTGCCCGACACGTTGCGCCGCCTTGACCTGCACGCGCGCCAGTTGCAGTTGAGCGAGATGCTCGATCCGGCCTCGCGCACGTTCGCAGTCGCGTTCCAGCTCGGCCAGATCGAGGCGAAGGCGGAGATCGATGCGCTGGCGAAAGGCGCCGGGTTCACCGATCGCGCGGCGGAACGGCTCTATCGCCGCCACCTCCTCGGCTATTTCGCCGCCGCGCTGATGATGCCCTACGCGCGGTTCCTCCGTGGATGCGAGACGACCGGGTACGACATCGAGCTGTTGCAACGCCGGTTCGGCGCGGGCTTCGAACAGGTCGCGCACCGGCTGACGACGTTGCAGCGCGTCGGCGCGCGCGGGCTGCCGTTCTTCATGATCCGGATCGACCGCGCGGGGCAGGCGTCGAAGCGCTATCCCGGCGCAAGCGGTGCGGCGCTGGTCGAGGCGGACGGGCGCTGTCCGCTGTGGCGGCTGCATCATGCGTTCGACCGGCCGGGCAGCCTGATGGTGCAGCTGGTCGAACTGGAGGACGGCGCGCGTTGGCTGACGATGGCGCGCACCGTGACGCCGCAAGGCAGCCGCTTTGGCGCAGTGCATGCTGAGTTCGCGATCGGGTTGGGTGTTGCGGCGGCGCAGGCGGGTGTGCTGGCGGCGGCGAGTGGCTTCGATCTGGCGGGGAGGGCGATGCCGATCGGGCTCGGCTGCCGCGCCTGCTTCCGCAACGATTGCCCGCAACGGTCGGTCGCGCCGGCCGGCCGGGCGCTGCTGATCAACGAGCGGGAGCGAAAGACGTCCGCGCTAACGTTTGCGGGGGACTGAGGGGGGGCGCCCTCTCGATCCTCCCCCGCCAGGGGGAGGTGTCGCCGAAGGTTACGGAGGGGGAAGGCACGGCACAGAGGTTTGCGCATGCCGCCCCCCTCCGTCTGGCAAGTGCCAGCCACCTCCCCCTGGCGGGGGAGGATTAAGGGTCAGGCGCCAGCGACCATCAGTGCGTCCAACTGGTCCTTCGACAACTCCAGCGTCATCGCAGGCAGCAAATCCTCGACCTGCTTCACGCTCGTGGCGCTCGCGATCGGCGCGGTGACGCCGGGCTGCGCGATCAGCCACGCCAGCGCAACCTGCGCGTGGGTGGCGCCGGTGGCTTCGACGACCGAGTCCATCGCATCGAGGACAGCCTTGCCGGTACCTTCGAGCAATTCGCCCATCCGACCGCCGCGAACGCTCTGGCTCAGATCGTCCTGCGTCCGGTACTTGCCGGTAAGGAAACCCGAGGCGAGCCCGTAATAGGGCAGTACAGCGATGTTCTCGGTGACGCAGTAATCCTGCAATTCGCCCTCGAACTTGGTGCGGCTGACGAGGTTATATTCGGGCTGGAGCACATGATAGCGCGGCAGGTCCGACGTCTTGGCAGCCTCGACCGCGGACTTCAGGCGGGCGGCGTGGAAGTTGGACGCACCGATCACGCGAACTTTCCCCGCGTCGACCAGTTTGCCGAACGCTTCGAGGACAGCCTCCTGCGTCTGCGAATCGTCGTCCTGATGCGCGTAATACAGATCGATGCGATCGGTGCCGAGGCGCTTGAGCGAGGCTTCGGCAGCGGCGGCGATGCGCGCGGGGGCGAGCTTCTCGCCGCCTTCGCCGGGGAGCATGCCGACCTTGGTCGCGATCAGGACGTCGTCGCGCTTTCCGCTGGCCTTCAGCCATTCGCCGATCATGCTCTCGGACTCGCCGCCCTGATGGCCGTCGACCCAGGCCGAATAGACGTCGGCGGTGTCGATCATCGTGCCGCCGCCTGCGACGAACGCATCGAGCACGGCGAAGCTGGCGGCGCGGTCGGCAGTCCAGCCGAACACGTTGCCGCCGAGGACGAGCGGGGCGATCTTCAGATCGGTCGAGCCGAGGCGGCGGAGGGTCATCGGGTCTGGTCGCTTTGATTCGAGGATTGGTCAGTATCGTCATGAGCGGCGGCGACCGCGTTCAGGTCGACGCTGTTGGCATCGAGCATCGCGGCGGCTTCGTTCAACTGGTGCGCTTCGTCGGCGGTGACTGCGCCGGGTTCGCTCGCGGGCGAACACGCCGCGAGCAAAGCAGGGAACAAGACCGCCGCCAAACCCAGCCCGTCATGCCAGCGAACGCTGGCATCTTTCCGCTCGGGTCACTGGGACACGAACCGGGAGATCCCAGCTTTCACCAGGATGACGAGGGGAGGCGGGCGGCGGTCCATTCAGATGTTAGTCCTTGATCGCATTGCCGGCGCGGGTCAGCGCGTTACCGGTCGCGTCGGCCGCACGGTCCGCACCGTTGCTGATCGACGCGCCTGCACGATCTGCGCCGGCTTCGATCCGGTCGCCGGCGCGGTCGGTCTTGGCGTCGAGGTGATCGGTCGAGTTGTCGATGCGCGCACCGGCGTTGTCGAGCGAACGCTCGGCCGAGCCCAGCGCGCGATCGCTGGCGGCGCTGACGTCGTCGACGGCATTGGCGGTCGTCGCGCTCGCGTCGGCGGCGATCGCGTTGGCCGCCTGTGCGGTCTGGTCCTGCGCATTGTTGCTGCAGGCGGCGAGACCGGCGGTAAGCGCCAGGGCGGGGATCAGGAACTTCTTCATAGGTATCTACTCCCGTGGATGTCGTCTTGTGGACCGGGGAATGCCCAGCCCATAGCGCAATCGAACGCGGACGAAGCGTTTCCGATCCGTCACGATCGGCCGTGATGCGATAAGTCGCGGGTGCCGATCGGTAATGTTCGAGACGCACACGCCCGCGTTGACCTCATATAAAGAATTCTTTATATGTCGTGGCATGACGATGGCGCTCGAAATCTTCCGTGCTTTGGCGGACGCGACCCGGTTGCGGATCCTTGCGCTGCTGCGGCGGATGGAGCTGTCGGTCGGCGAGCTCGCGCAAGTGCTCGGGCAGAGCCAGCCGCGCGTCTCGCGCCATGTGAAGATCCTTTGCGATGCCGGGCTTGCCGAGCGTCGCAAGGAAGGCAGTTGGGTGTTCGTCGCGCTCGGGTCTGCGGACGTAGTCGAGCCGGTCGCGCGTTCGCTCGACGTATGGGCAAAGACCGAGCCGGACCATTGGGCGGTCGCGGATGCAGCACGGCTTGCGGCCGTGCGTGCGGACCGGGCGGCGAGTGCTGCGGCGTGGTTCGAGGGGCATGCCGACGAATGGGACGCGATCCGGTCGTTGCATGTCGCGGACAGCGAAGTCGAGGCGGCGATGGCCGCCGTGCTCGGCGATGCGCCGGTCGGCACGCTGATCGATATCGGTACGGGCACCGGGCGGATGCTCGAACTGTTCGGCGGACGCGCGACGATCGCGCTCGGGATCGATCGCAGTTCGGAGATGCTGCGGCTCGCGCGCGCCAAATTGCATGACATGACGCACGCCGAACTGCGACAGGCGGACCTGTACGCGCTGCCGATGGCGGATGCCGCAGCGGACGTCGCGATCCTGCACCACGTGCTCCATTTCGCGCAGCAGCCCGGTGCAGCAGTAAGTGAGGCGGCGCGGGTGCTGGCGCCCGGCGGACGGTTGCTGATCGCCGACTTCGCCAGCCACGACCGCGAGGAGCTGCGGTTGCGCGATGCGCATACGCGTCTCGGGTTCGCGGACGAGCAGATGGCGGCGTGGTTCGAGGCGGCTGGCCTGCAGACGGCGCGCGTCGAAACGCTCGAGGGCGGTGAGTTGACGGTGAAATTATGGCTCGGTCGGAAGATCGGCACGAGATTGCGTGAGGTGAAGGCGGCATGACGAACATATCGATCCCCCAACTGGCCGAAGCGCGCCGCGCGCTTGAAGAACCGCTGTTCGCGGATCTCGCGGGCGATGTCGGCATCAGCTTCGAGTTCTTCCCGCCGAAGAGCGAGAAGATGGACGCGCAGCTCTGGGATGCGATCCGCACGCTGGAGCCGCTCCAGCCCGATTTCGTGTCTGTCACCTATGGCGCTGGCGGCTCCACGCGCGAGCGGACGCATGCGACGGTGGCGCGAATTCAGCGCGAGACGTCGATGAACGCTGCCGCGCATCTGACCTGCGTCGAGGCGACCAAGGCCGAGATCGACCAGGTGGCCGAGGAATATTGGGCGGCGGGCGTTCGCCACATCGTCGCGTTGCGTGGCGATATGCCAACCTTGGGTCAGCCCTATCAAGCGCATCCGGGCGGGTATGAGAATGCGGCGGCTCTGGTCGCGGGTCTGCGGAAGCTGCATCCGTTCGAGATCTCGGTCGCGGCGTATCCCGAATGTCATCCGGAATCGGGCGGTCACGACGCCGACATCGACAATCTGAAGCGCAAGATCGATGCCGGTGCGACCCGTGCGATCACGCAGTTCTTCTTCTCGCCCGAAGCGTATTTCCGGTTTCGCGACCGGGTCGCAGCAGCCGGGATCACCGCGCAGATCCTGCCGGGGATCTTGCCGGTGTCGAACGTCGCGCAGACGCGGAAATTCGCGGGGCTGTGTGGGGCGGAGATCCCGGCGTGGATGGACCGGCTGTTCGAGGGGCTCGACGATCATCCGTCCGCTCGGCAACTCGTCGCGGCGACGATCGCGGCCGAGATGTGCCGGCGGCTTTATGCGGGCGGCGTGAAGGATTTCCACTTCTACACGCTCAACCGCGCGGAGCTGGCCTATGCGATCTGCCACATGCTCGGCGTGCGCGCGAAGCCGGTCGACAAGGTCGCCGCAGCGTAATTCCCCTCCCGCCTGCGGGAGGGGTTAGGGGAGGGGCTGGCCCAACCCGACCGTCTCGTTTGCGGCACTTCCCTCCCCCGACCCCTCCCGCGAGCGGGAGGGGAGGAGATTGATGATGACACCACGTGAACGTTTCAACGCGGAAGCCGCCAAGCGCATCCTGATCACCGACGGCGCGTTCGGCACGGAGATCCAGAACTGGAAGCTCGACGAGGCGGCCTATGCGGGGTCGCTCGGCTTGAGCCATGACCAGAAGGGCAACAACGATATCCTGGCGATCACCAAGCCGGACGTCCCCGAGACGATTACGCGGGAATATCTCGAGGCGGGGTCGGACATCGTCTCGACCAACACGTTCAGCGCGAACGTGATCTCGCAGGCCGATTACGGCGCCGAGCATCTCGTGCGCGAGATCAACGTCGAGTCCGCCAGGATCGCCCGCGCGCTCGCCAATGAATATCAGGCGAAGGATGGACGGCCCCGCTTCGTCGCCGGCGCGATCGGGCCGACCAACAAGACGTTGTCGCTGTCGCCCGACGTCAACGATCCAGGCTTTCGCGAGATCGACTTCGATTATCTCAAGGGCGTCTACCGCGAGCAGATCGACGCATTGCTCGAAGGCGGCGAGGGCGTCGGCGTCGATTTCATCCTGATCGAGACGGTCTTCGACACTCTCAACGCCAAGGCGGGCATCATGGCGGCGATCGAGGCGGGCGACGCGCTCGGGCGCGACGTGCCGATCATGATGTCGATGACGTTGACCGATCTCTCGGGGCGCAACCTGTCGGGGCATACGGTCGAGGCGTTCTGGCATGCGGTGCGCCACGCCAAGCCGATCACGATCGGGCTGAACTGCTCGTTCGGCGCGGAGCAGTTGCGGCCGCATGTGAAGACGTTGAGCGCGATCGCGGATACGCTGATCATGGTGTATCCGAACGCGGGGCTTCCCAACGAACTCGGCGAGTATGACGAGCAGCCGGCGACGACCGCTGGCCTCGTCGGCGAGTGGGCGGTGGCGAAGCAGGTCAACGTCCTCGGCGGCTGCTGTGGCTCGACGCCGGCGCATATCAAGGCGATGGCCGACGGTGTGCGGGGGCTCGAACCGCGTGCGGTTGCGCGGCCTGAAGTGCGGACAAAGCTCGCTGGCTTAGAACCGTTCACGATGGCCGCTTAGGCCACCGCTCCCTCCCCCTCCGGGGAGAGGGCCGGGGTGAGGGGCGCCACGAGCGCTACCGCCCAGAACTACCCCTCACCCCAACCCTCTCCCCCGGAGGGAAGAGGGGGGCTAGAAGAAACAAACCGATGACCACCACCACCTCCCTCCTCCACCTCTTTCGTCAACATCGGCGAGCGCACCAACGTCACCGGCTCGGCGCGCTTCAAGAAGCTGATCATGGCGGGCGATTATCCCGCTGCAGTCGAGGTCGCGCGCCAGCAGGTCGAGAGCGGCGCGCAGGTGCTCGACGTCAACATGGACGAGGGGCTGCTCGACGCGCACCACGCGATGACGACGTTCCTGAAGCTGATCGCCGCCGAGCCCGATATCGCGCGCATCCCGTTCATGGTCGACAGCTCGAAATGGAGCGTGATCGAGGCAGGGCTGAAGTGCGTCAGCGGCAAGCCGATCGTCAACTCGATCAGCATGAAGGAGGGGGAAGAGCAGTTCCTCGCGCAGGCGCGGAAATGCATGGCGTACGGCGCCGCCGTCGTCGTGATGGCGTTCGACGAGGTCGGGCAGGCGGATACGCAGGCGCGGAAAGTCGAGATCTGCGAGCGCGCGTACAAGCTGCTCGTCGGGATCGGCTTCCCGCCCGAGGACATCATCTTCGATCCCAACGTCTTCGCGGTCGCGACGGGGATCGAGGAGCACAACAACTACGGCGTCGACTTCATCGAGGCGTGCAAGGAGATCAAGGCGCGCTGCCCGCACGTCCATATCTCGGGCGGGCTGTCGAACTTCAGCTTCTCGTTCCGCGGCAACGAGCCGGTGCGCCGCGCGATGCACAGTGTGTTCCTGTATTATGCGATCCCCGCGGGCATGGACATGGCGATCGTCAACGCCGGCCAGCTCGACATCTACGACGACATCGATCCCGAACTGCGCAAGGCGGTCGAGGACGTCGTGCTCAACAAGGATCCCGAGGCGGGCGACCGGCTGGTCGCGCTCGCCGAACGCTATCGCGGCACCGACGTGGTCGCCGAGAAGGCGGCGGCGGAATGGCGTTCGCTCGGTGTCAACAAGCGGCTCGAATATGCGCTGGTCAAGGGCATCGACCTCCATGTCGTCGAGGATACCGAGGAAGCGCGGCTGATCATCGCCGGCAATGGCGGGCGGCCGATCGAGGTGATCGAGGGCCCGTTGATGGACGGCATGAACGTCGTCGGCGACCTGTTCGGGTCGGGTAAGATGTTCCTGCCGCAGGTCGTGAAGTCGGCGCGCGTGATGAAGAAGGCGGTCGCGCATCTGCTGCCGTACATCGAGGCGGCGAAGGAGCCCGGCGCACGCGGCAAGGGCAAGATCATCATGGCGACCGTCAAGGGCGACGTGCACGATATCGGCAAGAACATCGTCGGCGTGGTGCTGCAGTGCAACGGCTTCGACGTGGTCGATCTCGGCGTCATGGTGCCTTGGTCGAAGATCCTGGAGTCTGCGAACGAGAACGATGCGGACATGATCGGACTCTCGGGGCTGATCACGCCGTCGCTCGACGAGATGGTGACGGTCGCCGAGGAGATGAAGCGCGCGGGCATGACGATGCCGCTGCTGATCGGCGGCGCGACGACCTCGAAGGTCCACACCGCGCTGCGGATCGCGCCGGCGTATGATGGCCCGGTCGTGCACGTGCTCGATGCGAGCCGCGCTGTGGGTGTTGCGTCGACGTTGGTGTCGGACACGATCCGCGACGAGTTCGTGACCAAGACCGCCGACGAGTATGAGGCGGTGCGGATTTCGCGCGCGAACAAGGGGCAGAGCGAGCTTTTGCCGCTGGAAACGCGCGCGCGCGCGGGTTCGTGGCGGATTTCGCGATGAAGCCGCCTGCGCCGGTGAAGCCTGGCGTGCATGTGTTCGCGGACTGGGATCTGTCGGACCTGCGCGACTATATCGACTGGACGCCGTTCTTCCGCGCATGGGAGCTGGCAGGGAATTTTCCGGCGATCCTGACCGATGAGGTGGTCGGCGAGAGCGCGAGTTCGCTGTACGCGGATGCACAGGCGATGCTCGACACGATCGTCGCGGAGAAATGGCTTACCCCGCGCGGGGTCGCGGGGCTGTGGCCCGCACGCCGCGAGGGGGATGATGTGGTGGTCACTGCTCCCTCTCCCCTCCGGGGAGAGGGCTGGGGTGAGGGGCAGCCAAGCAGTGCTGCGCCCGGAACAGCCCCTCACCCCGGCCCCTCTCCCCGGAGGGGAGAGGGAGCAGAACGAGGTTCGTCTCCCCATGCTGCGCCAGCAGATCGCCAAGCGCGAAGGCCGCGCCAACATGTGCCTCGCCGATTTCGTCGACACCCAAGACGACTGGTTCGGCGGCTTCGCGGTCGGCATCCACGGGATCGACGACCACATCGCGCGCTTCAAGGCGGACAACGACGATTACAACGACATCCTGCTGAAGGCGCTCGCCGACCGCTTCGCCGAAGCCTTCGCCGAACGCCTCCACAAGCACGTCCGCACCGACCTGTGGGGCTACGCACCAGACGAACAGCTCACCAACGAAGCGATGATCAAGGAACAATATCGCGGTATCCGCCCGGCGCCGGGCTATCCCGCATGCCCCGACCACAGCCTCAAGCCGATCCTGTTCGACCTGCTCGACGCCGAGACCGCGACCGGGCTGGAACTGACCGAGAGCTTTGCGATGTTCCCGACCGCGGCGGTATCCGGCTTCTATTTCGGCCACCCACAGGCCGAGTATTTCGGCGTCGCCCGCGTCGGCCGCGATCAGCTCGAAGATTACGCCGCCCGGCGCGGCGCGGACCTGAAAATCGCCGAACGTTGGCTTCGTCCCAACCTCGACTAGGCTGGGGCACCCGTCACCCCGTCCGTCATCCTGACGAAAGTCAGGATCCAGAGCTACAAAGGCTGACTGTCGTAACTCTGGATCCTGACTTTCGTCAGGATGACGGGGAGCTCCTGTTTGATGAGCCCCCCACCAGAAGCTGGCGTAACCCTTAAGCCCCCGCTTCGGCTGGTTTGCCTTGACGCGTGTCGCCGGGGAGACCGGTGATCGTCTTGACCTCCATGAAGTCGGTCAGCCCATAGCGCCCGTTCTCACGACCATTCCCCGACTGCTTATAGCCGCCGAACGGCGCGCCGATGTCCGGGCTCCACGAGTTGATCGTCACCAGCCCCGCGCGCAACTTCGGTGCGACCTTTGCTGCCGCCGCCGGATCGCCCGAGATCGTCGCCGACAGCCCGTATTCGGTCGCGTTGGCGATACGGATGCCCTCATCCTGATCGCTGTACGACGTGATCGTCGCGACCGGTCCGAACGTTTTCCTCCTGCGCGATCCGCATGTCCGGACGCACGTCGGTGAACAGCGTCGGCTGGATGTAATACCCCGCATTACGCCCGTCCGGACGCCCGACGCCGCCGGTCACCAGCGTGGCGCCTTCGTCGATCGCCGACTGGATCAGCCCCTGGATCTTGTCGAACTGCGCCTTGTTCACGACCGGGCCGATGTGCTGGCCCATCTCGGCGGGATCGCCGACCTTGGTCTGCTCCATCATCGACTTTACGATCGCCGTCGCCTCCGCGACCTGGCTGGCATGCACGAGCAGACGGGTCGGCGCGATGCAGCTCTGCCCCGAATTGGCAAGCACGCCCGCCACGGTGGGCGGCAACACCGCCGCCAGGTCCGAGCCCTCCAGCACGAGGTTTGCAGCCTTGCCGCCAAGCTCCTGATGGACGCGCTTGACCGTCGGTGCTGCGGCCAGCGCCACGGCGATGCCGGCCCGCGTCGAGCCGGTGAAGCTCACCATGTCGACGTCGCGATGCACGCACAGCGCTGCTCCGACGCCCGGACCGTCACCATTGACGAGGTTGAACACGCCCGCGGGCACGCCGGCCGCGTCCATGATCTCCGCCAGGATCACCGCACAGGACGGCGCTTCCTCGGACGGCTTCAGGATCATCGTGTCGCCTGCCGCCAGCGCAGGAGCAACCTTCGCGCAGATCTGGTTCAGCGGCCAGTTCCACGGCGTGATCATCGCGACGACGCCGAGCGGTTCGTGCACGACGGTCGCCTTGCCGATCGTCTCGGAGAATTCGAACGCCGCCAGCGCCTTCGCAGTCGCCGAGAAATGCGCGAGCCCGGTCGGCGCCTGCGCCATCGAGGCGAGCGCCATCGGGGCGCCCATCTCCTGCGACATCGCCTTCGCCAGATCGGGCATCCGCGCCTTGTATTCGGTCATGATCCGGCCGAGCACATCGAGGCGTTCCTGCACGCTGGTCTGGTTCCAGCTCTCGAACGCCAAGCGCGCCGCAGCCACGGCCTTGTCGACATCGGCGGCGGTGCCCAGCGTGATCTCGGTACAGGGCTGCTCGGTCGACGGGTCGATCACCTGATAGACGGTGCCGCCCTCGCTCTCGACCCAAGCGCCGTCAATATATTGCTGCAAATAGCTTTTCATCGTGCCTCTCCGCATCTTGTCTTGCGCAGGAATGGGCTCGCCGGAGATCGGTTGCAACCCGAAACGCATGCCGTAGGTTGATCGAGAAATTCATCAGGAGGCCGGCATGGCGAGAGTGGCATTCATCGAGAAGACCGGCGGCCCCGAGGTCATCCAGTGGCGCGACGTCGAGTTGCCACCCCCGGGCAAGGGTGAGGTGTGGATGCGCAACACCGCGGTCGGGCTGAACTACATCGACACGTACCACCGCAGCGGCGTGTACCCGATCGACCTGCCCTCGGGGCTCGGCAGCGAGGCGGCGGGCGTGGTGATGGCGGTCGGCGAAGGCGTCGACGATTTCGCGCCCGGCGACCGGGTCGGTACCTTCGGCCCGTCGCGCGGCGCCTATGCGACCGAGCGCAACGTGTCCGCGAACCAGCTGTTCAAGCTGCCCGACACGCTCGACGACCAGACCGCCGCGGCGATCCTGCTCAAGGGCTGCACCGCCGAGTTCCTGGTCGAGCGCTGCGCCAAGGTGCAGTCGGGGCAGACCGTCCTAGTCCACGCGGCGGCGGGCGGGGTGGGCCACATCCTGGTCGGCTGGCTGAAGGCGATCGGCGCGACCGTCATCGCCAGCGTCGGCAGCGAGGACAAGGCGGCACGCACCCGGAACGCTGGCGCCGATCACGTCATCGTCCACAAGTCCGAGGACATTGCCGCGCGCGTCCGCAAGATCACGGATGGAAAGGGCGTGCCTGTGGTCCCAGACGGTGTCGGGCGTGCGACGTGGGACGCGTCTCTCGACAGCGCGGCCAGACGCGGGCTGATCGTCAGCTACGGTAATGCGGGCGGGGTGGTCGACGGCGTCAACATCGGCGTCCTTGCGCGGAAGGGTTCGCTGTTCGTAACACGGCCCACGCTGTTCGATTACTACGTTACGCCGGAGGAGAGGCAGGCGGGCATCGCCCGCCTTTTCGCGATGCTCGACAACGGCGCGGTCACGCCAGAGATCGGCCGGACCTTTCGGCTCGAAGAGGCTGCAGCCGCCCATCGCGCGATCGAGGCGGGCGAGACTTCGGGGAGCACGATCCTGCTGCCGTAACTGCATGCGAGAAGGTGTGTTCACGCGAAGGCGCGAAGGCGCAAAGAAGATTTGCTCGCGCGGAGACGCGGAGACGCGGAGGTGTTGCGGGCGGTACGGGCGTCTCGTTCATCACCTTGCGGCGATGATGAAGGGGACCGTTGGTCCCAGAGAACTCTCCGCGTCTCCGCGTGAACCCATTCTTCTCATCTCTTCGCGCCTTCGCGCCTTCGCGTGAACCAATGCGAGGCTTCCGCTAAGCGACGGACGGCGTTGTAGCCTCCGACTGACGCCGCAAGACGCTTGTACGCGCGGCAAAGCACGATAAGCCGGGGCCTTGCCCGAGTGAGACCGTGATGAGCCTGAACATTCTGCTGGTCGAGGACGATGCCATGTTCGCGCAGGCGATGGCCGAGGAACTGCGCGGGTTCGATCACGGCGTGACCGTCGCACCTGATGGCCGCGACGCGCTTGCCGCGGTGGACAGCCAGGCGTTCGACGCGGTGATCCTCGACCGGATGCTGCCGAAGATCGACGGCATCTCCGTGCTGCAGCGGCTGCGGAGTGCGAACATCACGATGCCGGTCATCATGCTCAGCGCGCTCGGCCGCTCGGTCGAGAAGGTCGAAGGGCTGGAGGCCGGCGCGGACGACTATGTGGTCAAGCCGATCGCCGCGGTCGAACTGAACGCGCGCCTGCTCGCGCTGATGCGCGGACGCGGCTGGACCGGTAGCGCCGGCGATACGATCCACGCCGGCGATATCGTCGTCAGCCCTACCAAGTTCCGCGCGTGGCGCGACGGCATCGCGCTCGATCTCGGCAAGCTCGAGTTCAAATTGCTCGCCGAGTTCGTCGCCAATGCCGACGCGGTGCTGACGCGGGCGATGCTGGTCGAGCGGGTCTGGGGATACGACTTCGCACCGACCACCAACATCGTCGACGTCTATGTCCGCCACCTCCGCGTGAAACTGACCGCAGCGGGTGGCGACGATCCCATCCGCACGGTGCGCGGCGTCGGATACATGCTGCGCGGATGACCCGCCTGCGATCGCTGCGCGCGTTGACGCTGGCGTTCCTGATCGCGTTCCTCGTCGCGACGCTCGGCACCGGGTTCGCGATCTACACCGCGACGCAACGCACGATCGAGCGACTGGTCGATCGTCGCATCCTGGTCGTGAGCGATGCCGCCGCCGGCATCTCCGGCGACCGCAGCCCCGAAGAACTCGTCCGGCGGATCAACGCCGCGACCCGCGAACGTGACACCGGCGATATCGGTTTCCTGCTGCTCGACGCGACCGGTCGCAGGCCTCGGCGGCAACATTGCCTTGCCGCGCCGCCTGCCGATGGGGTTTTCGACGGTCGCGCTAAAGGACCAGATCGCGGGACTGTCCGCCGGGCGTGCGCTGGTCCGCGACGTCGGGCACGGCATGACGCTGGTGACGATCGCCGAGACCGAACCGTTCGACGACTATAATGCGGCACGTGTCCGGATTTACCTCGTCGGCTTCGGATCGATCCTGCTGGTCGTCATCGGTGGCCTGTTGTTCTTCGTCATCACGATCGGACGGCGGATCGGCGAGACCCGGCGGACGGTCGACGCGATCATCGATGGTGACATGACGCGGCGCGTACCGGTCGATCGATCGGGCGGCGAGTTCGCGCACCAGGCGATGGCCTTCAATCGCATGCTCGACCGTATTTCGGAGCTGATGGCCGGGATCAGCAACGTCTCCAACGATATCGCGCATGATCTTCGCACGCCCTTGGCACGCTTGCGCAGCCAGTTGGCGCTGGCGTTGCGTCGGGCCCAGACGGACGGCCAGCGCGACGATCTCGAAACCGCGATCGCGATGAGCGACGAACTGCTCAAGATGTTCGCGGCGATGCTGCGGATCGCCGAGATCGAAGGCGGCGATCGGCGCGCGGCGTTCGCGACGCTCGATCTTGCGGCGCTGGCGGAAGAGATCGCGACGATGATGCAGCCGGTAGTCGCCGATGGCGACCGGACGCTGGTGCTGGAACCATCGCCCGTGGCCGAGATCGTCGGCGATCACCAGTTGCTCGGCCAGATGCTCGTGAACCTGATCGAGAACGCGCTCCGCCACACCCCACCCGGCACCCGCATCGAGATCGGCGTCACGACCACCGGCAACACTGCCACGCTCACGGTGACCGATACCGGCCCCGGCATTCCGGCCGATCAGCGCAAGCTGGCGTTGCGGCGGTTCGGGCGGCTCGACGCCAGCCGCCACGACGAAGGGCACGGCCTTGGCCTACCCTTGATTCAGGCGATAGTCCGGCTTCACCGCGGCACCATTTTACTCGAAGACGCGGCTCCCGGACTGCGCGTCGTCATTGCGCTGCCCAAGGGCTGAAACGACGAAACCCGGACAGGCTGAGCGCCTGCCCGGGTTTCCATTTTTACGCGGCAAGCCCGATCAGAACTTGACCGAAGCCTCCATGCCGTAGGTGCGCGGCGCGTTGAAATTGCCGTAGTCGCCGAGGACGTTGTTGACGCTGCCCGATGTGAGGTTGGTCGTCGGAGCGCCCGGCAGGCTGTTCGACGGATCGCGACGGAACACATACTGCTTGTCGAACAGGTTGCGGACCCAGGCCGAGATCGTCACCGCGTTGCTGCCGCCGACGTGGATGTTCGCCAAGGCGAGGCGGGCGTTGGCGATGAACGCCGGATCGTTCTTGGTCGCGAACTGATCGAAGGTCTGCGTCGCCTGCGAGTAGTTGCCGTCGAGGTGGAACTTAAGGTCCATATCGCCGACCGGCATCGTGTAGTCGACCGATCCGTTGGCGGCATTGCGCGGCGTGAACACGATGTAGAAGTTCTGATACACGCCGGTCGACGTGATCAGCACGGGCGGGATCTTCGTGTAGGTATAGGCATAGCCGGCGGTCAGCGTCAGGCCGTCGACCGGCTGCACGGTCAGGTCGGCCTCGATCCCGCGGATCTTGGTGATACCAGGCGCATTGATCGTCACCAGGTTGTTGAAGCTGCCCGACGCGGTCGTCTGGATCGAGCTGATGTCGACCTGGCTGTTCTTGCGATCCATGATGTAGCCGGCAAGGTTCAGGCGGGCGCGGTGGTTCCAGAAATCGGTCTTGGCGCCGATCTCGTACGACTTCACGTCCTCCGGGTTGAACGTCTGGTAATTGGACGTCCGCGAGCTGGCACCACCGGCACGGTAGCCGGTCGCGTATTTTGCATAGACGTGGACCGTGTCACTGGCGTCATAGGCGAGCGTCGCCATCGGATTGAACCGGTTCCAGGTGGCGTCGAGCGGCGCATAGCCGGCTGCGGTCAACTGGGCCTGGGTCGCCGTGTCGTAGTTCAGGTTACGCGAGAAATGCAGCACGCCCTGCTTCTCGTCGCGCGTGTAGCGGCCACCGGCGGTCAGGTGAACGCGATCGGTCGCGTTCCAGGTGACCTGGCCGTAGCCCGCATAGCTCTTCGAATGCACTTCCGAGGCACGATCGATCGAACGGCAGCCCACGAGCGAGCCGAACCCGCCTGACCCGGTGCAGGGATCGAGCACCGAGATCGTCGTCAGCGCCGAATTGAACGCCAGCGAGTTCGGCGTCGCCGCGTCGTCGCTGATGTGCTCGTTGAAGTAATACAGCCCGGCGACATAATCGAACTGGCCGACCGTGCCGACTGCCTGGAATTCCTGGCTGAACTGGTTCTGGTGCAGGTCGGCGAGGCTGTAGCGGCTGAAGTTGCATGCACTGCCAACGCAGCCAGCGGCAACGACGGGGACGCGGTGGTAGCCGCCGCTATTGTCGTACTGCGTCGCGTTTACGCCGCGCCATGCGGTGATCGAGCGAAGTTCGATCTCGGGTGCGACGTCCCAGCGGATATTCGAGGTGAAGCCGTGCGTCTTGTCGATGCTTGGTTGCTGCGGCACGCCGATGTCGGCGACCTTCATCCGGCTGTCGCCATTGACGACGACCTGGCTCGGGAGCGGCTTCACGCTGCCGGTCAGCGTCGTGTAGTTGGTGCCGGGAAGCGCGCAGGCGGGCGAGGCGGATTGCGCACCGGCCTTGCACCCGTTCGGATTCACGTTGAGCAACTGGCTGTAGAACGGGCTGTTCGAGTCGTAGCCGTTATCGTAGCTGAAATCGGCGGTCATGCCCGAGATCGGGCGGACACGTGCGGTCGCCTTGAAGCCGCGGCGATGGTAATAGTTGAAGCCGGTCTGGTCCGCGAGCGGGTTCTTGGTGGTTGCGTCCTGATGCTGGATGACGCCGTCGAGCTTCAGCGACACGCCATAAGTTTCGGGCAGGTCGACATGCAGCGTACCGTTGTAGCTGCCGTAGTTGGCGATCCCGCCGGTCGCGCTGCCGCCCCATTTGCCGCTCGGGCCCTTGGTGACGATGCTGAGCGCGCCGCCTTCGGTGTTGCGACCGAACAGCGTGCCCTGCGGGCCCTTGAGCACTTCGATCCGGTCGACGTCGAACAGCGCGGCGTTCAGGCCGTGCTGGCGACCGAGGTAGACACCGTCGATATAGACGCCGACACCCCTGCTCGCGTGCGGGCTGGTTGGCGTCGAGCGGAACGATGCCGCGGATACCGATCGTCAGCGCGGACTGGCGGGCCTCGAACGTCGCGACGCGCAACGACGGTACGGCGCCGTCGGCGAGATCGTACAGGCTCTGGACGTGGCGGTCGGTCAGCGCCTGGCTGCTCAGCACGTTGATCGCGATCGGCGTCTTTTGCAGGTTCGTCTCGCGCTTGGTCGCGGTGACGACGATCTCGCCAAGACCGGTCTGGTCGGCGGGCTCCGCAGTGGCGGGGGGCCGGATCGATCACGGGGTCTGCGGCTGCCGTAGCGGGCGCCGTATCCTTGGCGGCGGACGGCGCGGGGGCCGCGAGCACTGGCGACGCGATCGCGACCGTCAGGGCGGCGCCGGCCAGCAGCCGCAAGCGCAGGCTTGCTGAATTCAACATCGAGAGTTTCCCTTTTTCGGCAGTCTTTGCCTTGAAGGGCGCGATAGGCGGCGGTCGTGGCACGTCCGTTACGAATATAAGAATCGCGTGTCCGGCGATTTTAACATTGGTTTAATGTGGGTTTATCCTCGCGCGTACGCGACGTCGTAGCACATGACGTCGCTGTCATGATTTCGTCATGCAAAAGTAACGTCGGTGCCATGCACGGCGGCTACCGCGCCTCCCAAGCCGGCTGAAGAAGTCGGGACCACCCGGGGGAATACCATGAAATCGAACCTGTCGACCCGCGTTCGCGGTCGCGTCCTCGCGCATGTGCTGCTGACTGGCTGCGCGCTGACCTCGCTGACCGCCACCAGCGCCTATGCGCGTCCCGATGCCGCGACCCCGGTCGGCGCGCCGCGTGCGCTCGGGAGCATCACCGGTACCGTGTCGCAGGCAGGTAGCGGCGACTATCTCGACGGTGCATCGGTCTCGATTCCGACGCTCGAACTGTCGACCGTGGTCGATCGCACCGGGCGGTTCTCGCTGGTCGGTGTCCCCGCCGGCACGCACGAACTCGTGATCCGCTATGTCGGCTTCCCCGACGCGCACCGGACCGTGACGGTCGCCGATGCTGCCGTAACGCTGGATGTTGCGATGACCACCGAAGTCGGTGCGAACGCAGGCGAGGGCGACGAGATCGTCGTATCCGGTTCGCGCCCGATCGCGGAGTCCGAAGCCGCCGCGCTTCAGATCCAGCGAACCAGCCCCTCGCTCGTCTCGGTCATCGCCTCCGATCTCGATCGGTCGCCTCCCCGACCAGAACATCGCACAGGCGGTCAGCCGCCTCCCCGGCGTCGGCGTCCAGCGCGACCAGGGCCAGGCGCGCTACATCACCTTGCGCGGCGCGCCGATCAACTGGACCACGCTCTCGATCGACGGCATCAACGTCGTCAGTCCCGAAGGCCGCGACGCCCGCTTCGATTCCATTCCCTCGGCGATCGCCTCGCAGATCATCGTGCGCAAGGCCGTCACCCCCGACATGACCGGCGAGACGATCGCGGGCAATGTCGACATCATCACGCGCTCGGCGTTCGATTATCCGGGCATGAAGGTGCAGGCCAAGGGCGGCGTCGGCCATGTCGAACTCGGCAAGAAGACCGAATATGAGGGTTCGCTCGTCATCTCCGACCGGATCGACACCGGTATCGGCGAGTTCGGCATCGTCTCGTCCGCCAGCCTGTATCGCCGCGGGATGGTCACCGACAATTTCGAGACCGATTTCGAGGCGGTCGACCGCGATCGCCGCCCCGGTTTCGAGACGCGCAACTGGGCTCGCGAGACCGAGAACAAACTGTATCGCCTGACGCGCAAGAACTACTCGCTGTCGACCCGCCTGGACTGGCGCCCGGCGCCCGGCCACAAGCTGTTCGCGGAGTCGATCTACTCGGCGTTCCAGGACGACGAACAGCGTAACAACTACATCTTTGATCTCGACGACCAGCAGTCGCGTACGCCCAATGGCACCGCTGCCTGCACCGTCAACGCGCGCCCCGCGACCGGCACGACCGGTTATGCCGACGTCTGCACCGGCAATACGCCGCTGCTCGGCACGGTATACGGCATCGATCTCAACTCGAACTTCACCGTGCGCAAATACAAGCAGTCGGTGTTCACCAACACGGTCGGCGGCGATCATGAATTGGGCGCCTGGAACGTCAAATGGCGCGGTAATTTCACGCGTTCGATCGACGACCGCTCGCAGCCTGCACAGCTGAATTATGACAGCCCGTCGTTCGGCACCAACGGCGCGAACGCCGCCAACCGCCTGACCGTCGGCTATGACCTGACCGACCCGCAGCTCGCCAAGGTCCAGCTGTTCCGCACGATCCGCAACGCCGACGGCACCTTCTCGCGCGGCGCGCAGGTCACGTCGATCGAGGACTTCCCGCGCACCCTGGCCCGCTTGCGGTCGCTGAAGGCGCAGGACGTGACCGAAGCCTATACCGCAAAGCTCGACATCAGCCGCGAGGCCTTGGTGTTCGGCGCGCAGACGGTGTTCGCGGCCGGCGTACGCTACGACGATCGTACCAAGACCGCGAACGAGTATCTGCTCGAGCTGAGCACGCCGGCCCAGTTCGCCGCGGCGGGCATTCCAACCGGGTACGCGGCCATCGGCAAGCCGGGCGGGTTCCAGGGCGAGATCCCGCTCGGCTACACCTTCCAGTATTTCGATCGCGACAAGATCCTGGCGCTGGTCGATCAAGCCAAGGCGGTCAGCCCGTTCGTGTCCACCGACGCCAATTTCTACGATGTCGGCGAGAAGGTCTATTCCGCCTACGCGATGGCGACGACCACCACCAACTGGGGCAGCGTCATCGGTGGCGCGCGCGTCGAGCACATCCGCAACGACGCTCGTGCGTTCTCGTCGCTCGGCTTGATCGACGTGAAGTCGAGCCAGACTCTCGTCTATCCAAGCCTGCACGTGAACTGGGACGTCAACGACCGGATGAAGGCGCGGCTGTCGTTCAACACCGGCGCCGCACGCCCCGACTACGATCAGTTGCGCCCCAATCTCAGCATCAACGACGCGAACGCGACGATCTCCGGCGGCAACCCCGACGCGAAGCCCGAAAAGGCCAAGGGCGTCGATCTCTACGTCGAATATTACACGATGCCGCGCGGCTTCCTGTCGATCGGCGCGTACTACAAGGACGTCACCGATGTCCTGTTCGACTCGACCCGGACCTACGGCCAGACGAACCTGAACGCCGCCGGCGTCGATCGGTCGGGCTATGTCTACTCGACCATCATCAACGGCGGCAAAGGCTATATCATGGGGATCGAGGGGGCGATCCAGCAGCAGCTAGACCCCCTTCACCGCCGATCTCGGCCTGCCGGATTGGATGGGCGGCTTCGGCGTCCAGCTCAACGCGACGATCAACAAGAGCCGTGCCGATACGCCGGCAACGGGCGCGATCCCGTCGCGCAAAGTTCCCCTGCCCGGCGCATCGGACGCGATCTACAATCTGATCGCCTATTACGAGAAATACGGCTTCTCGGCCCGCGTTTCGTACCAGAACCGGTCTGCGTGGCTCGATGCGATCGGTGCGGTCGACACGATCGGTGGCGTTGTCCGCGGCGTCGATGGCGGCGATTTCTACTGGGCCAAGGACAACGAACTCGACGCGTCGGTCCGCTACGCGATCAACGGCAACGTCGAGATCTACGGCGATTTCGCCAACCTGCTGAACGGTCCTGGCCGCCGCTATGTCGGATCCTCGGCCTACACGATCGAGCATGAGACGTTCGGCCGGCGCTACACCGGCGGCGTGCGAGTGACGTTCTGATGCGGGTACTACCCCCTCATCGCGGTGTTGCTCGCGGGATGCGCGACGGCATCGGTCCCGGTGGCGGTCGAGGCGCCGACAGTCGCGGCAACCGCCGAGACCGACCCCGTCGATACCGCCGCCGACGCCGCGGACGATCCCGCGATCTGGCGCAACGCAGCCGATCCGGCGAAGAGCCTCGTCATCGGCACCGACAAGAAGGCGGGCATCCACGTCTACAGCCTGACGGGCAAGCGCCTGAGCTTCACCCCGGCCGCACGGCTCAACAACGTCGACCTCCGCGATGTCGGGACGCGCGTGATCGCCGCAGCCAGCGACCGAGCCGACATCGCTACCGCACACGTGTCACTTTTCACGCTCGACACGGCGGCGGCAAAGCTCGTGCCCATCGGCCGCTTCCCGGTCGGTCCGGGCGAGGCCTATGGCATGTGCCTCTGGACCCGCGCGCGCGACCACGCGCTGTTCGGCTTCGTCGTGCTGAAGGACGGCCGCATCGACCAGGTCGCGATCGACCTGTCCGGCGCAGCGCCCAAGGTCACGACGGTCCGCTCGATGAAGCTCGGCACCCAGTCCGAAGGTTGCGTCGTCGACGATCGCACCGGGCAGCTCTACGTCGCCGAGGAAGATGTCGGCCTCTGGCGCTTCGACGCCGAGCCGTCAGCATCGGTCACAGCAACCCCGATCGCCAAGGTCGACGGCAAGACGCTGGTCGCCGACGCCGAGGGCCTAGCGCTCGCCCCGTCAGGCAGGAACGGCGGCTATCTCGTCGTGTCGAGCCAAGGCGACAACGCCTACACGCTCTACCGCCTGCCGGGCGTCACCTATGCCGGTCGCTTCCGCATCGGCGGCGGCGCGATTGACGGGACAAGCGATACCGACGGGATCGAACTGATGCTCGGCAACTTCGGCCCCGCCTATCCCCAGGGCCTGTTCGTCGCACAAGACGGCGACAACGCCCCCGCCACGCAGAACTTCAAATACCTCAGCTGGGCGAGCGTGAAGCAGGCGCTGAAACTGCGCTAATTGTTACGATGGCACGCCGTCGCAATAGGCGGCGACCATCGTGCGGATATCGACCCGCGCCTTGAGGCGAGCGGCGAGCAGGGCGGTGCCACTTATCTTGCGCTGGACGAACAGCGTGTCGATCGGGGGCAGGTGCCAGGTATCGCGGTCGCGCGCGATCTCGGTGCCCTGTTCGCGGAGCACCCCGACGAATGCACGGTCGCCGAAGTCGAACGGGCCGGGCTTGGCGAGTTCGGCGAGGATGACGTCGATCATCCGGTCGACCAATGCGCGATGCTGGAGCACGGCTGCCTCACCGAGGAAACCGGCGGCGATAGCGGCCTCGCGCACCGCGTCGCGGTCGCCGGCGAGTGCCGCGGCGAGCAGGCGGCGATACCCTTCACCGGTCTCGGCGGGGAGGGGGGCGGGCGGCACCGAAGTCGAGCAGGACGAGCTTTTCCGTCTCGGGCTGCCAGCGGTAGTTGGCGAAGTTCGGATCGGTCTGCATCAGCCGCCAGTCGAACAACTCGCGCAGCACGAGCGAGATCAAGTCGTGCATCACGCGGTCGCGGACGTCCTGTGGCGCCGTTTCCAGCGTCTCGACGGGCACCCCGGTGACGAAGCTCATCGAGAGAACGCGTGACGTGGTGAGCTCGGCGTAGAGCGCGGGCACGATGAACTGCGACTGGTCGGCGAGCAGGTCGCCGTAGCGCGTGAGCATCTGCGCCTCACGGAGATAATCGGCTTCCTCGTGAAGCTGCTTCTTCGCCTCGTCGAGCAACGGCGCGATGTCGAGCGACTTGGGGAGCATGCCCGACACGCGGAGCAGAGTCGCGACGTTATCGACATCCGCGTCGATGCTTTCCTTGACGCCAGGATACTGGACCTTGATCGCCAGTTCGGTGCCGTCGGGCAGGCGCGCACGGTGGACCTGGCCGATCGAGGCGGCGGCGACCGGGTGCGCCTGGAAATGCGCGAAGCGGCGGCGCCAGTCCTTGCCCCATTCGGCGGCAAGCACGCGGTCGAGCTGCTGCGGGGGCATGTGGTTCGCGTTGTTGCGCAGGCGCGCGAGGATGGTCGCGAGCTCGGGCGGGAGCATGTCGCCCGCGTCCATCGAGATCATCTGCCCCAGCTTCATCGCGGCGCCGCGGAGGTGCGAGAGTTGATCGGCAACGCGCGTGGCGTTGGCGGGGGGTGAGGAGGAGGTCGCCGATCTTGGGGCGTTCGCCATTGGCGAGGCGGCGGGCGCCCTCGGCGACGACTCCGCCGGCGACACCGCCCGCGAGTTTGCCGAAGACTCCGAGACGGGCGAGGCGGCCGCGGGGGATCGCGCGTCCGGCGCTGTTGCCGCTGTCTTCGGTCACGGATGTTCCTTGGGTTTTGGGGGCGGTGCGTCGCGATTGGGATATGGGTGGCTCTAGCGGTCGATCAATCAGACCCAACGTGCGAAGTTAACCAAGGCTACCCTTGTTCTTTTGCAAAGCTTGGTCTTCCGCGAAGGCGGAAGCCCAGACTGGGTCCCCGCCTTCGCAGGGAAACAAGCTTGGCGCGGATGCACGAAACTTGTTCCTCCCCTGCAAGGGGGAGGTCGCAGCCTCTTGGCTGACGGAGGGGTATCCGCCCTATCAAGAGTGGCGATACCCCTCCGTCTGGCTGCGCCAGCCACCTCCCCTTGCAGGGGAGGATTTACAAAAAGGGCGCCCGGATTGCTCCGAGCGCACTTTTCCAATTCAGCGACGTGGCAAAGCCACGCCGTCGGTCGTCGCGGTTCGCAACGCCGGCCGGGCTTCGGCGTCTCGCGGTCAGCTTGCGCTGGCCGCGTGCGCCGTGCGCCTCACCCGCTGTAATACATATCATACTCGACCGGGCTCGGCGTCATCTCCCAGCGCGCGACCTCGGCGTACTTGATCTCGACATAGCTCTCGATCTGGTCCTTCGAGAACACGTCGCCTTTCAGCAGGAAGTCGTGATCGGCCAGCAGGCATTCGAGCGCCTCGCGGAGCGAACCCGCGACGGTTGGAACCTGCGCCAACTCTGCCGGCGGCAGGTCGTACAGGTTCTTGTCCATCGCTTCGCCCGGATGGATCTTGTTGAGGATGCCGTCCATGCCGGCCATCATCAGCGCTGCATAGGCAAGGTACGGGTTGGCCAGCGCATCCGGGAAACGCACTTCGACGCGCTTCGCCTTGGGGCCGGTGCCGTACGGAATACGGCACGATGCCGACCGGTTGCGTGCCGAATAGGCGAGCAGAACCGGTGCTTCGTAGCCGGGGACGAGACGCTTGTAGCTGTTGGTCGACGGGTTGGTGAACGCGTTGACCGCCTTGGCGTGCTTGATGATGCCGCCGATGAAATACAGGCACATGTCGCTGAGACCGGCATAGCCGTTACCGGCAAACAGCGGGGTCTTGCCTTCCCAGATCGAGAAATGCGTGTGCATCCCCGGAGCCGTTGTCCTCCTTGATCGGCTTCGGCATGAACGTCGCCGTCTTGCCGTACGCGTGCGCGACCTGGTGGACGACGTACTTGTAGATCTGCATGCGATCCGCGGTCTGCGTCAGCGTGCCAAAGGTCAGGCCCAGCTCATGCTGCGCGGCCGCGACCTCGTGGTGATGCTTGTCGCAGGGCAGGCCCATCTCGATCATCGTCGAGACCATCTCGCCGCGGATGTCGACAGCCGAGTCGACGGGCGCGACCGGGAAATACCCGCCCTTCGCGCGCGGACGGTGGCCGAGGTTGCCGCCCCTCATATTCGCGACCCGAATTGCCTGGCAGCTCGATGTCGTCGATCTTGTAATAGCTGGTCGAATAGCTGTTCTCGAAGCGGACGTCGTCGAACATGAAGAATTCGGCTTCGGGGCCGACGTAGACGGTGTCACCGACGCCGGTGGTCAGCAGATACGCCTCGGCGCGCTTGGCGGTCGAGCGCGGATCGCGCGAATACAGTTCCCCGGTCGACGGATCGGCGATATCGCAGATCAGGATCATCATCGGCGTCGCCGAGAACGGATCGACATAGACCGCATCGAGATCGGGCTTGAGCGTCATGTCGCTCTCGTTGATCGCCTTCCAGCCCTCGATCGACGAGCCGTCGAACATCAGGCCGTCGGTCAGCTCGTCTTCGCCGATCAGGCTCGCGACCATCGTCAGATGCTGCCACTTGCCCTTGGGATCGGTGAACCGCAGATCGACCCACTCGATCTCCTGGTCCTTGATCATATTGAGAACGTCGGAGGCCGAATTCGCCATGATGCTTGCCCTTCGTTTTGAGATTTCCGCCGCATCATGCGGGGAATCTAATTGCGGTATGGAACGGGATTTCCACACAATGTTGCGTCGCGTCAAATGACGATGTCGTCACTCGTCGTCAACGCAATATGCGTGGCTAGGAACTAGATTGCGTCGTCGTCGCGCTCGCCGGTGCGGATGCGAAGCGCGCTCTCGACCGGGATGACGAAGATCTTGCCATCGCCGATCCGACCGGTCTGCGCGGCCGCGGCGATCGCCTCGACGACGCGTTGCGCGAGCCCGTCTTCGACGACGACCTCGAGCTTCACCTTGGGTAGGAAGTCGACGACATATTCCGCGCCGCGGTACAGCTCGGTGTGGCCCTTCTGCCGGCCGAAACCCTTGGCCTCGGTCACGGTGATGCCGCTCACGCCGATCTCGTGCAGCGCTTCCTTCACCTCATCGAGCTTGAACGGCTTGATGATGGCTTCGATCTTTTTCACAGGTACGCCCCCGATTGTCGTTGAAACCCTCGCCCTTGCGAGCGAGCCGTCCGCCCTGAAGGGCGCCTTGCACCAAGCGTGCCAGCCGCGGCGCCCTCGGGCAACCGCGGAATATCGTTGATTTCGCTGCCCGAAATTGCGGCACCTGAGCGGTGCGTGCGCAATGTAAGGGCAGGGGAGCCGATCACAGGATCTCGTGCAGCCGAGCGATCGGGCGGCCGAGCCGGACGCCCTTGTCGGTCTCGACCAGCGGGCGCTCGATCAGCAAGGGATCGATCATCATCGCGTCGAGGATCGCCTCGGCATTGCCATGCTTGACTGCCTTGGCGCCGTCCTCGGCCATGCGGAGCCCCTGCCGCGGCGTCATGCCCGCGCGGTCGTAAAGGCGGACGAGCTCCGCGCGGGATGGAGGGTTCTTGAGGTATTCGACGATCGTGACGTCCGCTCCTGCCTCCTGCAGCAGGGCGAGCGCCTCGCGGGACTTGGAGCAACGCGGGTTGTGGTAGATCGTCGCCTTCACGAATGCTCCGTCAAAACTCCCCTCCCTGGAAGGGAGGGGGTAGGGGGTGGGTCGGCTTCGAGGGAACATCCGGCCAGCCCCGAGCCGACCCACCCCCGGCCCCCTCCTTTCCAGGGAGGGGGGAAGTCAGGCGCTCAAGCCCCCTGCTTGGCCAACCACTCTTCCAGCCACTTGATCGTGTACGCGCCTTCCTGGAACTCGGGATCGTCGAGCAGCGCACGGTGCAAGGGAATCGTCGTCGTGACGCCCTCGATCACCATCTCCTCGAGCGCACGCCGCAGCCGGCGCAACGCACCCTGCCGGGTCGTCCCGTAAACGATCAACTTGGCGATCATCGAGTCGTAGTAAGGCGGCACGCGATAGCCCGCATACAGCCCGCTATCGACGCGCACATGCATCCCGCCCGGCGCATGATACACCTTCACCAGCCCCGGCGACGGCGCGAACGTGCGCGGGTCCTCGGCGTTGATCCGGCACTCGATCGCATGGCCGCGGAACTGGACGTCTTCCTGCCGGAGCGTCAGCGGATGACCCTCGGCCACGCGGATTTGCTCGCGCACCAGGTCCAGCCCGGTGATCATCTCGGTCACCGGATGCTCGACCTGGAGCCGGGTGTTCATCTCGATGAAGTAGAATTCGCCTGCTTCCCACAGGAACTCGATCGTCCCCGCGCCGCGATAGCCCATGTCGGCCATCGCCTTGGCGACGATCCCGCCCATCCGCTCGCGCTCTTCGGCGGTGATGATCGGCGAAGGGGCTTCCTCGAGCACCTTCTGGTGGCGGCGCTGCAACGAGCAGTCGCGCTCACCCAGGTGGATCGCGTTACCGTTGCCGTCGCCGAAGATCTGGAATTCGATATGCCGCGGGTTGCCGAGGTATTTTTCCATGTAGACGGTGGCGTCGCCGAACGCGGCCTTCGCCTCGCTGCCGGCCTGCTGCATCTGCGTTTCGAGATCGTCGGCGTCGTTGACGACCTTCATCCCGCGCCCGCCGCCGCCCGATGCCGCCTTGATGATCACCGGATAGCCGATGTCCTCGGCGATCCGCTTGGCCTCAGCGATATCGCTGATCGCACCGTCCGACCCGGGGACGAGCGGCAGCCCGAGTGCGCCCGCGGTGCGCTTGGCCTGGACCTTGTCGCCCATCGTGCGGATGTGCTCGGGCTTCGGTCCGACGAATAGGATGTTGTGCAGCTCGACGATCTCAGCGAACTGTGCGTTCTCGCTGAGGAAGCCGTAGCCCGGATGGATCGCGTCCGCGCCGGAGATCTCGGCGGCCGAGATGATGTTCGGGATATTCAGATAGCTGTCCGCGGCGGACGGCGGTCCGATGCAGATCGCCTCGTCCGCGAGCCGGACGTGCATCGCGTCGGCGTCGGCGGTAGAGTGCACCGCGACCGTCTTGATGCCCATCTCGTGGCAGGCACGGTGGATCCGCAGCGCGATCTCGCCGCGATTCGCAATGAGTAGCTTCTTGATCTGCGGCATTATTCGACCACGACGAGGGGCTGGTCGAACTCGACCGGCTGGCCGTTCTCGACCAGGATCGCGGTCACGGTGCCGGCCGAGGGTGCGACGATCGTGTTCATCACCTTCATCGCCTCGATGATCAGCAGCGTGTCGCCGGCGTTGACCTTCTGGCCGACCGTCGAGAAGGGCTTCGCCTCGGGGTTGGCGGCGAGATAGACGGTGCCAACCATCGGCGACTTGACCGCGCTCGCGCTGATCGCCGGAGCGGACGCGCCGACCTCGGTCTGCGGGATCGACAGCGGTGCGGAGACCGGGGCCGGGGCGGGCGCCTGTGCGTAATGCGCGACGGGTGCGGCCTGAGCGGCCTTGCGCGCAACGCGAGATCCGGCGCGAGCCGTCCTCGACCTCGATCTCGGTCAGCTGCGTGGTGTCGAGCAGTTCGGCGAGCTGGCGCACCAGGGTCACATCGACCTGCATTGCGCCTGTTGTATCTGGTGTATCGTTCATGGCGGGGCCTCCTGTCAGAACCGTGCGACGGCTTCAAGCGCGAGCAGATACGAAAGCGCACCGAAACCCGCGATCGTACCCTTCGCCGCTTGACCGACCAGGCTCACATGCCTGAACGATTCACGCTTGTGGGGATTGGAAAGATGCACTTCGATCACCGGCGTCTTCACGCCCTTGATCGCGTCGTGCACCGCGACCGAGGTATGCGTGAACGCACCCGCGTTGAGGATCACGGCCTTGGCACCGCGCGCCTGCGCTTCCTGGATCCAGTCGACGAGGTGCCCCTCGTGATTCGACTGGCGCATGTCGATCTCCAGGTCGAGCTCGCGCGCGCGGTCCTCCAGCATCCCGGCGATATCGTCGAGCGTCTCGTCGCCATAGATTTCCGGCTCGCGCGTTCCCAGCAGGTTGAGGTTGGGGCCGTTCAGGACGAACACTGTCGCAGTGACGGTATCTGGCAAGGGCAGCTCCTGGTTGCGGGGGCTGCGAACGACCCCCTATATGCGTCGTCCCACCCTTACCCGTTCGTGTCGAGCGAAGTCGAGACATGAGACCGGCAGCGGACGGGTGGTTTCTCGATCAGCCTGTCCCGAGCCATGTCGAGGGGCTCGAAACGAACGGAAAGTTTTGCATGCCCCACTCCGATGGTACCGTCTCCATTACCGTCAACGGCGAACACAAGCGTGTGACTGCCGGGTTGAGCCTCGCGGGTCTCGCGACGGAACTCGGCCTCGTGCCCGAGAAGATCGCGGTCGAGCGCAACATGGAGGTCGTGCCGCGTTCGACCCTGGCGGACGTGATGGTCGAGGACGGCGACGATCTCGAGATCGTGCATTTTGTCGGCGGTGGCGACCATGAGGACAGCTGGACGGTCGCCGGCCAGACTTTCAAGTCACGGCTGATCGTCGGCACCGGCAAGTACAAGGACTTCGCGCAGAACGCCGCCGCGGTCGAGGCATCGGGCGCGGAGATCGTCACCGTCGCCGTCCGCCGCGTCAACGTGTCGGATCGCAACGCGCCGATGCTGACCGACTTTATCGATCCGAAGAAGATCACCTACCTTCCCAACACCGCCGGCTGCTTCGATGCCGAATCGGCGATTCGCACGCTGCGCCTGGCGCGCGAGGCGGGCGGCTGGGAGCTGGTGAAGCTCGAAGTGCTCGGCGAGGCGAAGACGCTCTATCCCGACATGGTCGAGACGCTGCGCGCGACCGAGATCCTGGCGAACGAGGGCTTCAAGCCGATGGTCTATTGCGTCGACGATCCGATCGCCACCAAGCGCCTGGAGAATGCTGGCGCGGTCGCGATCATGCCGTTGGGTGCACCGATCGGCTCGGGACTCGGCATCCAGAACCGCGTGACGATCCGCCTGATCGTCGAGGGGGCAGGGGTGCCCGTGCTGGTCGACGCCGGCGTAGGCACCGCGTCCGATGCGGCGGTGGCGATGGAGCTAGGCTGCGACGGCGTGCTGATGAACACCGCCATCGCCGAGGCGAAGGACCCGCTGATGATGGCGGCGGCGATGAAGGCCGCGGTCGAATCGGGGCGGCTCGCGTACCGTGCGGGGCGGATGGGCCAGCGCCGTTATGCCGATCCGTCGAGCCCGCTGGCGGGGTTGATTTGACCCGCCTGATCGCAAAGCAGGTCATGACGCAAACGTCACGGAACCCTCGGTAAAGACGGCCGTTATACCAGAGCAAGTTCAAGCGGCCCGGTTGGCGGGTCTGCAAAAGCAAGTGGAGGCTCTGATGGGCGAGTTCACCGACAAGGTCGCAGCAGCAGGCAACAAGGTTGCAGGCAACGTCAAGGAAGCCGTCGGCAAGGCAACCGATAACGAGAAGCTGGTAGCTGAAGGCGAGGCGCAGCAGGCCAAGGGCACTGCGCAGAACGTCAAGGGCAGCGTCAAGGGGCGCACTCGGCGACGACATATAAGCTTTAGCTTGATGTAGGAATACAGGCCGCTTCGGGAAACCGGAGCGGCCTTTTCTTTGCGGGGTCGATTAAGGCTGCACCGCTACCCAAAACCACGACCACCCCGGCGAAGGCCGGGGCCCAATTAGGGGACGATGATTATTAAAGGTAGCGCGCTGTTACCTCGGACATGCCAATTGGGCCCCGGCCTTCGCCGGGGTGGTCGTCTGGTACGAACCCCTTGCCCCACCCACAAAACCCCATCACGAGCACCCGAATGACTCTCCCGACCCGCACCTACGCCGCATTCCTGTTCGACATGGACGGCACGATCCTCACATCGATCGCGTCCGCCGAGCGAACCTGGACCAAATGGGCGATCGCACATGGCCTCGACGCTGCAACGTTCGTGCCGACGATCCACGGCGTGCAATCGGTCGAGACGGTCCGGCGCCTCAACCTCCCCGGCGTCGACCCGGTCGCCGAGGCCGCCGCGATTACCGCCGCCGAAATGCTTGACGTCGGCGACGTCGAGCCGATCGCCGGTGCCGACGCATTCCTGGCCAGCTTGCCCCCGGAGCGTTGGACGATCGTCACGTCTGCCCCTCGGGCGCTAGCCGAAGTCCGCCTCAAGGCTGCCGGCCTGCCGATCCCCGCGACGATGATTGCCGCGGACGACATCCCCAACGGCAAGCCCGCACCCGATTGTTTCCTGGTCGCAGCCGAACGACTCGGCGTCTTGGCGAGCGATTGCCTGGTGTTCGAGGATGCCCCCGCCGGCATCACGGCCGGGGAGGCAGCGGGCGCGGATGTCCTGGTGATCACGGCGACGCACGGGACGAGCCACCGGCTCGATACGCGTCATCCGCGGATAAACGATTATCTGGACGTGACCGCCACGATCACCTCAGACGGTCGACTGGCGGTTACGTCTCGCTGACCGGCACGAACGATCGGCTCAATCCGCATCACCAGATCGCTGCGCCCGCGCGATCAGTTCGTCGAGTGCGGCTTCATCCAGCCGACCCGCCGTACGCAACGCCGCTTCGGGGGTCATCGCGATGACCGCCCCGTCCGGCCCGTCGATCACGACCTCGCCATTTTCATGGAAAACGTCGCGGGGTTCGGCATGCGGACTAGTCATCGCGCTCTCCTGAACTTTCAGGACAAACGTCGGTGAGGACGGATAGGTCCGCAATACTGACCGACCATGGTCAGCCAGCGACCAGTTCGCCCATCCAACGATCGAACAATTGCGGCCACAATGACCCAGGCGACCGAGGCGATAGGCGCGTGCCGAAGCCGTGCCCACCATGCTGCAGGAAATGCGCCTCGGCGGGGATGCCTGCGCGGCGAGCAGCGGCGAGCGTATCGACGCTGTTGGCAACCGGGACCGTGTTGTCGTCCTCGGCATGCACGAGGAACAGTGGCGGGTCGCCAGCCTTCAACTGTCGGTCGATCGCATACCGCGCCTGGACCGCAGGCAGCGGATCAGGACCGAGCAGGTTCGTGCGCGATCCGCCGTGGCTGCGGCCCGGATCCATGTTCGAGACCGCGTACATGAGTCCCGCCCAGGCGGGCCGTGCCGAATGCCGGTCGGCGGCATCGACCGGACGATACGCCTTGAACTCGTTTAGCACCGCCACGGACCCGGCGAGGTGCCCGCCCGCCGAGAAACCCAGCACACCGAGCTTCTCCGCCCTGATCCCGTAGGCGCGCGCGTTGGCGCGGATCAGCCGCATCGCGCGCTGCGCGTCGGCGAGCGGCACATCGGCCCGGTCGGCCCAGCCTTCGCCGGGCAGGCGGTAGCTCAACACAAATGCGGTGATCCCGAAACCGTTCAGCACGCGCGCGACATCGATGCCCTCGTTGCGGAGCGAGGTGATCGAATAGCCGCCACCGGGCACGATCAGCACCGCGCGGCCGTCGGGCCGGGCTGGCCGGAATACACCGACCTCGGGCCGCACCACGCCGCGCATCTGGAAGTCCCGATAACCGTCCGGGTAGCGCGGCATCCGCGGCTGCGGGATCGGCAGCGGGTTCGGCGCGCCTGGCGGAATACCGGGCCAGAGCGCGAACCGTTCGGCGGGTGGCCACATCGGCATCTCCGTCGCACGCGGCTGACCGGCAGCAAGTTGTGCACCGCTTCGCGCGAATGCAGGAAGCGCCAGCCCGGCGGCGAGGGGGGAGGGTGAGCAGCGAACGGCGATCGAAGGTCATGGCCAAATCCTAGACGATCGGATTGCGTTCGGGGAGAGGCGGGCGACGCTATCGGCGATTATTCGCTGGCTTCCTCAAAACACGGCGAGCGCGGCATGCAGCGTGAGTGCAACGAGCATCAGGCTCGACAGCGTGAAGAAGAGAAAGCGTGCCCTGACGCGGTTGCTGGTTGCCTGAACGAGGCTGTGCGCGATCCGCAGTCCAACATACGCCCACGCGATCCAGGCATTGACGCCGTTGCCCGTGCCGCTGAGCGCGAGAACGGCGGAAACAGCGTAGAACAGCGTCGGCTGCTCCATCAGGTGGTTGTAGTTGTGCGCCTTCCACTGCACCTGCGGAGGCAGCGATCGATCCGCGTCGGACGCCTTGGTGCCGACGAGCTTGCCCATATCGACGCCGGCCGCCTTCATCGCTGGCAACCGCGTCGCGAGCGTCCAGCCCAGCATCACGAGCGTCCACGCAATCAGCACGACCATCGGCCGCAGGATCTCGCTATGCATGAAAAAGCCTCCCCCGGTTATCCGAAGGAGGCTGCATCAATTGCCCGGAGGGGGCAACGGTATCTCTAATCCTCGCCCGCCAGGGGGAGGTGGCAGGCGCTTGCCTGACGGAGGGGGAGGAGAGGGCAAACAGCGTTATCGCCGCCCCCCCTCCGCCGCTTCGCGCCACCTCCCCCTTGCGAGGGAGGATCAGCTAGCCTCAGGCCTTGTCGAAGCTCGCGCCCCACTTGCGGACCGGACGGTCCTTCCAGAGCCCACGATGATACGCATCCGACGCCAGCAGCGGCATCACCGAACCCGCCTCGGCGAACACCATCTGCTCAATGCCCGTGTTCACCTTGCCCCACGAAGCCGCTTCCTGCAGCGTCGACGACGAGCACGCACCGTCGCGCACGTCGGCAACCGTGATCTGCACCGCATACTTGTGAACCTGGACGTCGTCGTGACCGAGGATCTCGGCGCAGACGACCGTATCCTGGATGAAGTTCTTCGGCACGCCGCCGCCGATCATCAGCAGCCCGGTGGTGCCTGCCTTGATCTTGATCTCGGTGAGTTCGCGGAAATCGGCGATCGCGTCGAGGACCATGTACGGCTTGCCCGCCTTCACCGCGTCGACCTGATGCTTGACCAGACCGAAGCCCGCCGAGCTGTCGACGAACGCCGGGCAGAAGATCGGCACGTCATGCTCATAGGCGAGCTTGACGAGGCTGTTCTCCTTCTTGCCATGCTCGACGAGATACTTGCCCATCTCGCGGATGAACTCGCGGCTCGAATAGGCGCGCGGCTCGAGCGTCTCGGCGATCTCAAAGATCGTGTGGTCGACGTGCTGGAGTTCTTCCTCGTCGATATAGGTGTCGTAGATCCGGTCGATCATCAGCGAGCGCAGCACGTCGTCGTGTGGCACTTCGAGCGCCTGATAATGCTTGTGGCCGAGGCCCTCAAAGAAATCCATGTCGACGATCGTCGCGCCGGTCGCGACGATGCCGTCGATCATGTTGTTGCGCAACAGCTCGGCATACAGATCCATGCAACCGCCGGCGCTCGTCGAGCCCGCGATCACGAGGAAAATCGTGCAGTCCTTGTCGGCCAGCATCTGGTTGTAGATGTCGGTCGCACGGCCGAGGTCACGGCTGGTGAACGACATCTTCTTCATCGCGTCGACGATCGGCCGCGCGTCGAAGCTGGTGATGTCGATATGCTCGACGGTGGTCGAGAGGAGTTCCGCCTTGCGCTGCGCGTCGATGCGGGTGTCTTCGGTCATTGGGTATCTTTCCTTATCCCCCCCTCCCGCAAGCGGGAGGGGGCTAGGGGTGGGCGCCCGCCATCGGCAAGCGACAACGCCGGAGGAGAAGCGCGAGCCCACCCCGGCCCCTCCCGCATGCGGGAGGGGAGTTAGTAGGACTTGGTTACAGCTTGACGACGTTCGACGCGAGGTCCTGGAAGCGCTCGTCATACAGCGAGACCATCGGCTCGTCGGTGACGATCACCGTCTCATCCGATCCGAACCCGTTGAACGCGGTCCGCATCGCCGAACCGTACGCGCCGAGCATGCCGATCTCGATATAATCGCCGGCCTGCGTATCCGCGGGCAGCATGAACGGGCCAACCATATAATCCATGTCGTCGCACGTCGGACCATAGAAGCTGAACTCCATGTCCTTCGCACGGCTGTCCGGCTCGCGAAGCAGCTCGGTCGGGAAGCGCCAGCCGATATGCGCCGCATCGAACAGCGCGCCATATGCGCCGTCGTTGATATACAGCTCGGTCCCGCGGCGCTTTTCGACGCGCACGATGATCGACGAATATTCCGCGCACAGCGCCCGGCCCGGCTCGCACCACAGTTCGGAAGAATAGCTGACGGGCAGCGACTCGAACGCACGGTGGATCGTCTCGAAGAAATGCTCGAGCGGCGGGGGCTCCATGCCGGGATACGAGGACGGGAAGCCGCCGCCGACGTCGATCACGTCGACCGTGACCGCCGCGTCGACGATCGCCGCACGAACGCGCTCCATCGCGTTCGAATAGGCCCTCGGGGGTCATCGCCTGCGATCCGACATGGAAGCAGATGCCGAGCGCGTCCGCAGCCTGGCGCGCCGCGAACAGCAGCTCCTTGGCTTCATGCGGGGCCGCACCGAACTTCGACGCCAGCGACAGCTTCGAATGCTCGGACGACACGCGCAACCGGACGCAGAGCGTCAGATCGGTGGCGGCTTTCGTAGCACGGACGACCTTGTCGAGCTCTTCCAGGCTGTCCAGGCTGAAGGTCCGTACGCCGTGCGTGAAATACGCCTCGGCGATCGCTTCCTCGGCCTTGACCGGGTGCATGAAGCACAGCGTAGCCCCGGGAAGCGTCCGTGCGACCAGGCGCACTTCGGCGATCGACGCCACGTCGTAATGCGTGATGCCATTGTCCCACAGGATCTGCAGGAGTTCGGGAGACGGGTTCGCCTTCACCGCATACATCGAGCGACCCGGGAACTTCTCGACGAAGAACCGAGCGGCGCGCGCAGCAGCGTGCGGACGAACGAGCGTGACCGGATTGACCGGACGCCCTTTAGCGATGTCGATGCCGCTCCTGATGTGGGAGGTGTCGGCGGTCGAATGGGCTTTCGCTAACCCCAGCGCGATATGATGCTTGACCAATTCAAGGGACCTCCAATGTCCTGAGACAAATTACAAAAACACTGCCTTGCGGTTGGAAGTCCCATGGGGCAGCGGAAGCGCGATCTAGGGTTACGCGCCCCCCATGTAAATAGCGTTTGGCGGATAGGAGACGGTGTGTGACGATTTTGCGACAACCGACGCGGGCGGGTGTGCGGGACGCCGCGGAGAAGATCGCCCGGATCCTCCCGCCGACGCCGCTGTTCGTCTGTGAAATCAAGGGCGTACCGGTCGCTTTCAAGGCCGAGTCGTTGCAACCAATCGGCGCGTTCAAGATTCGCGGCGCGTGGCATCGGCTCACCGCATTGGACGAGGCGACACGACAAAAAGGCGTCGTCGCGTTCTCCTCGGGCAATCACGCGCAGGGCGTGGCCTGGGCAGCAAAACGGCTAGGCATCGCAGCGACGATCGTGATGCCGTCGGACGCACCGCGGTTGAAGCGCGAGTCAACGCTGGCGTTGGGCGCGGAGGTGGTCACCTACGACCGCGCGACCGAGAGTCGCGAGACGATCGCCGCAGGGCTGGCGGAGGCGAGGGGCGCAACGCTGGTGCCGAGCTTCGACGACCCGTGGATCATCGAGGGGCAGGGGAGCACGGGGATCGAGGCAGCCGCACAGATGGCGGCGCTAGGCATGGGCGTGCCAAGCCGTGTCGTCATCCCCTGCGGGGGCGGCGGCCTGTCGGCAGGCATCGCGCTGGCCTTGAAGGACAGTGCGATCACCGTCGTCGAGCCCGAAGGCTGGGATGACATGCGCCGCTCGCTGGAAGCATCCTGGATCGAACCCGTCGGTCCCAATCCGCCGCCGACCGCCTGCGATTCGCTCCAGACCTTACGCGTGTCACCGCTGACGTTCGATGTCCTATCTCGTCGCGATGCGACTGGCGTGGCGGTTAGCGAGATCGGAGATCGCGACGGCGCAGCGCTGGGCAGCGGAGAAATTGCGTCTGGTGATCGAGCCAGGCGGCGCGGTGGGACTAGCGGCGGTGCTGGCCGGCAAGGTAACGCTCGGACCCGGCCTGCTCGTCATCCTGTCCGGCGGCAACGTCGATCTCGCCGCCTACGCGAAGGCGATAGCTGCATGAACCCCGCACTGACCTCAATCGCCTCGGCGGCACCAGCGATCGCGATGCTGGGGATGTTCGCCTGCCTGATCGGCGGGACCGCGCTGATCGTGAAGAAGCGCGATACGAAGAAGGGCGTGCTGATGCTGGTGATGGCCGTAGTCCTGCTAGCCAACGTAGCGATCTGGACCCTCTAACTCCCTCGCCCTACGGAGAGAGGGAAGGGGCCCGCCGCGCTTGCGGTGGGAAGGGGGAGAGGGAGTTGGGGAGAGCGTATCGATCCCCAACTCCCCCTCATCCGACGCTGACGCGCCACCTTCTCCCCGAGGGGAGAAGGACAAGCTCACCTGATCGGCGAGTTCGGGTCCAGCCGCATGTCGAGATATTTATCCACGCTCCCCATCAACTCCGGCATCTCATGCTCGAAGAAGTGGTTAGCCTTCGGAATCGTGTCGTGATGGATCGTGATATGCTTCTGCGTCCGCAGCTTATCGACCAGCTTCTGCGTCGCCCCCGGCGTAGCGACCTCGTCGGCCTCGCCCTGGATGATTATTCCGCTCGACGGGCACGGCGCCAGGAACGTGAAGTCGTACAAATTCGCCGGCGGAGCCACCGAGATGAATCCGCGGATTTCCGGACGGCGCATCAGCAGCTGCATGCCGATCCACGCGCCGAAGCTGACGCCCGCGATCCAGGTCGTCTGCGCCTCGGGATGGAAGCTCTGCACCCAGTCGAGCGCGCTCGCCGCATCGCTCAGCTCGCCGACGCCGTTGTCGAACACGCCCTGGCTCTTGCCAACGCCGCGGAAGTTGAACCGCAGCGTCGCGAACCCGCGCCGCTGGAAGGTCTTGTAAAGCTGCTGCACGATCGCGTTGTTCATCGTCCCGCCGGCCGACGGATGCGGGTGCAGGATCATCGCGACGGGTGCGCGTGGACGAGGCCCCGGCGCAAAACGACCTTCGAGACGGCCTTCGGGACCGGGGAAAATGACTTCGGGCATAGGCACTCGCGAGCTGGGATACGCACTCGGGTGGAGTGCCGGAATATGAACGCTATATAGGGTTCGAGCCCCTTTTCGCAATTGGAACCGACCCTGGCCCTTAACGACTCGCGTATCTACCTCGATCACGCCGCCACCACGCCGATGCGCCCCGAGGCTGTCGCGGCGGTGATGGAGGGCATGGCGCGCTGGGCGAACCCATCCTCGCCGCACGCCGAGGGGCGGGCGGCAAGGGCTGCGCTGGAGGATGCGCGCAAGCGGATCGCCAAGGCGCTGGACTGGCCGCATCATGTCATCCTGACGAGCGGCGCGAGCGAGTCCGCGGCGTTGGCGTTGCGGGGGCGCCCCGGCATCGCTGTCGCTGCGGTAGAGCATGATGCGGTCCTCCGCGCGGCCGAGCGGCCGATAATGCTGGACGTCAACGCAAGCGGTATCGTCGTGAACGGGGAGGGAGCCCAGACGATCGCGCTGCAATCCGCGAACAGCGAATCCGGCGTCCTCCAGGATCGCCCCACCGGCGTCTGGATAGTCGATTGCTCGCAGACGGCTGGCAAGCTCCCGCTCCCCGAGGCAGACCTGATCATCGTATCTGCGCACAAGCTCGGCGGCCCTCCCGGCATCGGCGCGCTGCTGGTCCGCGATCTCGGCCTGCTCGACCCGACCGGAGGGCAGGAGCGAGGCTACCGCGGCGGCACCGAGAACCTCCCCGGCGCGCTCGGGTTCGCCGCCGCACTCGAAGCCCCTCGCGACTGGTTCCCGGGCATGGCCGATCTCCGCGCCCAACTCGACGAAGCCATCCTGGCGAGCGGCGGCGAGATCGTCGCGCAAAACTCCCCCCGCATCCCCACGATCGCCTCCTACCGAATGCCCGGCGTCAGTTCCGCTGCTCAGTTGATCCGCCTCGACATGGCGGGGTTTGCGGTATCGGCGGGCAGCGCGTGCTCGTCGGGCAGCATGCGCCCCAGCCACGTGCTCGCCGCAATGGGCTATTCCGCACAAGCCGCCGCCGAAGTCGTCCGCGTCAGCTTCGGCTGGACTACGACAGCCGAAGATGTCGCAAAGTTCGCCGAAGCCTGGACGCGGATCGCCCAGGACATAAAGCGAGCCGCATGACCTACCTCGACTATCAGGCGACCACCCCGCTCGCGCCCGAAGGGCTCGCCGCGATGCTCCCGTGGCTCGAATCACAGCACGCCAACCCGCATTCCCCCCACCGCGAGGGACGTCGCGCCAAAGCCGCCGTCGAAGTCGCCCGCGATCAGGTTGCCGCACTGCTCCCCCCCGCGGCCGCATCGCGTTCACCAGCGGGGCCACGGAAGCGCTCAACTGGGCGATCAAGGGGACGCCCGGCCCGATCGTCACGCTCGGCACCGAACACGCCGCCGTCCTCGACACGGTCGCAGCGGAAGCGGCGAGGGGGGCGCCAGGTCACGATCCTCCCGGTCAACCCAGACGGCGTGGTCGATCTCGACCAAGCCCGCGCCGCGATCCAACCCGGCACCGGGCTCGTCGCCGCGATGCTCGTCAACAACGAGATCGGCGTCATCCAGCCAGTCGCCGCACTCGCCGACCTCGCCCACGCAGCCGGCGCGCTGATGCTCTGCGACGCGGTGCAAGGCTATGGCCGCATACCCATCCCCGACACGGTCGACCTCATCGCGATATCCGCGCACAAGATCCACGGCCCCAAGGGCATCGGCGCACTCTGGATCCGCGACGGCGTCGACCTCGCCCCGCTGATGCACGGCGGCGGGCAGGAAGCCCCCGGCCGCTCGGGCACGCTGTCACCCGCACTTTGCGCGGGCTTCGGCGTCGCCGCACAACTTATGGCGGATCGCAAAGACCAGGATGCTGCACACATCGACCGCCTCTGGTCGCTCGCGCTCGACCGCCTAGGCCCCGGCTGGATTATCAACGGCTCGACCGAACATCGCTACCACGGCAACCTCAACGTCCGCCGCGCAAACCTGGACGTGAACCGCCTGATGTCCGACCTGCGCGACATCGCCTTCTCCGCCGGGTCCGCCTGCGCCAGCGGATCGGGCCGCTCCAGCCACGTCCTCCGCGCGATCGGCCTCACCGAAGCACAGGCACGGTCCAGCATCCGCCTCGGCTTCGGCCGCTACACCACCGAAACCGAACTCCGCGACGCGATCGATGCGATCGTCGCCGCAGCCGAGGCGCAATGGCCATGATCGTCCGCTTCATCGCCCGCGATGGCACCGCAACGACGACCGCCGCAACCCCCGGCGACCGCCTGCTCGACGCCGCACAGGCGCATAACCAGCCGCTCGAAGGCACCTGCGAAGGCCAGCTCGCCTGCGCGACTTGCCACGTGATCGTCGACCCCGCCGACTTCGCCCGCCTGCCGCCAGCGAGCGAGGACGAGGAGGACATGCTCGATCTCGCGCACAACGCAACGCGCACCAGTCGTCTCGCCTGCCAGATCCGCCTGACCGACGCGCTCGACGGCTTGACCGTGCGCATCCCGCAATAAACGACAGCAAAGCTTACAGGAAGACAACGGCCGGTTCAGGGAACGTGCACGGCCGGCAGCGGATTATCCCCTCATCACCTCAATGTACGAGGTCTTGAGAGGAGTACCGGACATGAAGATTATCGCAATGTTCGCCGCTGGCGCCCTGGCCGCGGGAACGCTGTTCGCCGCGGCACCCGCCGATGCGCAGCGCCACGGCTGGGACGGCCCTCGCCACGGTGGTGGCTGGCACGGCGATCGTGGCTGGCATGGCAATCGCGGCTGGCATGGTGACCGCGGCTGGCGCGGCAGGGATCGCGGCTATCGTGGCTATGGCGGCGGGTATCGTGGCGACTACGGCTATCGTGGCGGCGGCTACGGCTATCGCGGACCCCGCGGATACGGCCGCTCGCGCGTCGTATGCCGGATTGAGCGTGGCTATTACGGCCCGGTTCGTCGCTGCTTCCGCCGCTAGTACGGAACCGTAACGAACCCCTTTAGTTTAATAACATAGGGTGCCGGGGTCGGGAGGCCCCGCACCCAAAAGGAGAGTATTATGAAGTTGTTCACCATCGCCGCCGCCGGTCTCGTCGCACTCACCGGCCTCGCGCCCGTCGGCATCGCGGCCGAAGCCTCGGCGCAGCGTACCGTCGTCCACGAGCGCACCGTCGTTCGCCATGACGACCGTCGCCGTGGCTACCGTCGCCATGTCGTCCGCACGCGTCAGGTCTGCCGCAACGTCTATCGCAACCATCATCGCCAGCGCATCTGCCGCACGGTCCGCTACAACCGCTGAGCCGGGGCGCTGAACCCGCTTCAAGCTAAAGCGGCTTGATCATCCCGCCCGACCCCGCCATATGCGCCGCGGGAGTCGGGCGGACGTGGTCGTCGCCAACTTGGTCAGATCCGGAAGGAAGCAGCCACAACGACTAAGCCCCGGGTCGTCCCGGCTCCCACCGCGAACATGTCGTTCCGACATGTGAGCGCGGCCAGCGGCGCGGGAGCGCCGTCTGACGACGATGCGGCTAAGCCGCAGCGCACTTCTAAACTTCCTCGCTAACCAGTAACACAAGCGCAACCGGGTCAAAACCACGCCCGATGTTCACGCAACGTTCCAAACCATTATCCTACGCCGCAGCGTTGTGGCATGAGCCGCGCATGACCGGCATTGCCCACATCACAGGTTCCGACACGTCACGCGCCGGCCTCCCGCCGCGCCGAAGTGCACACCCTTCCCAGCGTGTGCACTTTGTGAACTTCCGACCCCTTCGACAGCACGCGCAGCACCCGCTATGACGACCGCAATGTCAGATTCCTTCGACCTGGGCGAACCCCCGCAGCCGGCTAAAGCACCGGATGCCCCCGCCTACCGCGTGCTCGCGCGCAAATACCGTCCGCAAACCTTTTCCGAGCTGATCGGGCAGGACGCGATGGTCCAGACGCTCGGCAACGCGATCAAGCGCGACCGGCTCGCGCACGCGTTCCTGATGACCGGCGTCCGCGGCGTCGGCAAAACCTCGACCGCACGCCTGATCGCCAAGGCGCTCAACTGCATCGGCCCTGACGGCGACGGTGGCCCGACGATCGACCCCTGCGGCGTCTGCGAACCCTGCCGTGCGATCGCCGAGAGCCGCCATATCGACGTGATCGAGATGGACGCCGCGAGCCATACCGGTGTTGACGACGTCCGCGAGATCATCGACGCGACGCGCTATTCCGCGGTCACCGCGCGCTTCAAGATCTACATCATCGACGAAGTCCACATGCTGTCGAAGAACGCGTTCAACGCGCTGCTGAAGACGCTGGAGGAGCCACCTCCCCATGTGAAATTTCTGTTCGCCACGACCGAAGTGAACAAGGTCCCAGTGACGGTCCTCTCGCGCTGCCAACGATTCGACCTCCGCCGCATCTCCGCCGAACAGCTCGCCAAGCACTTCGCCTGGGTTTCGACCGAAGAAGGCGTCGTCGCCGATCCCGAGGCGCTGATGCTGATCGCGCGCGCCGCGGAAGGCTCCGCGCGCGACGGTCTGTCGATCCTCGACCAGGCGATTGCGCATGCCGGGCTCGAAGGCGGCGGCGTGACGGCCGATGCAGTCCGCCAGATGCTCGGCTTGTCGGACCGGGGCGTGGTGCGCGATCTGCTGACGCTGATCCTCGCCGGCGACGGGGCAGGGGCGCTCGCCTCGATGCGCCGTCAATATGATTACGGCGTCGATCCGCTGTCGGTGCTGCGGTCGCTGCTAGAAACCGTCCACGGCATCACGCTGACCAAGGTCGGCACGCCGGCGGACGCCGCGCAGCCGATGGAGGAGCGTGCGGCACGCGAGGAATGGGCGGCATCGCTCGGCTATCCCGCGCTGCACCGCCTGTGGCAGCTGTTCCTCAAGGGCCATGATGAAGTCGCCAAGGCCGCGCTGCCGATCGAGGCCGCGGAGATGGCGCTGTTGCGGGCGATCTACGCGTCGACGCTGCCCGATCCCGGCGAGCTTGCCCGCCAGATCGCCAGCGGCGCGGCTCCTTTCGGTCGCATCAACGGCGGCGCCGCCACCTACACCCCCTTCCGGCGAAGCGCCGCCCTGGAACGCTGGATCCGCTGCGAAGGCGCCCGAACCCGTCGCGACCGGACCGATCCTGCCGCCGACGTTCGAAGCGCTGGTCGATCTGCTCGACGAATCGGGCGGCCTCGCGATCGCCGCGCGTCTTCGTCACGGCGCACGCATCGTCAGTTACTCGCCCCCGGAATTCGTGCTCAGCGGCAGCCGCCCGGTCTCGGCCGACACGCTCGCCGAGCTCAACACGCTGTTGAAGAGCGTGACGCGGACCGCGTGGAAAGTGTCGATCGTCGACGCACCCGGTGAGCCGACGCTGCGCGAGGCGCAGGACGCCGCCGACGCTGCGGTGCGCCAGGCTATTCTCGAATCCCCCATCATGAAGGCCGCGGTGGCAGCGTTTCCCGACGCCCAGCTTGGATCGTGGCCAGGTCAAAGGAGCAACGCATGAAGAATATCGACGAAATCCTCGCGATGGCGCAGAACGTCCAGAGCGAGATGGAAAAGGCGCAGGCCAATCTCGACACGATCGAGGTCGAGGGCGCATCCGGCGGCGGCCTCGTCAAGATCAAGGCCTCCGCCAAGGGCCGCATAATCAACATCGCAATCGACGATTCGCTGATGCAGGTGAGCGAGAAGCAGATGCTCGAGGACCTCCCTCACCGCTGCATTCAACGACGCACGTGCCAAGGCCGATGCGGTGTCGGGCAGCGAGATGTCGAAGATGACGAGCGGCCTGCAACTGCCGCCCGGGTTCAAGCTGCCGTTCTGATACCTGCAACTGTCTCCTTACAAATCGCACCCCCGAGCTTCACAAGCCCGTCATCCCAGCGAAAGCTGGGATATCCCTCGGTGACGCGCACCCTTCGCCACGAGGATACTCCAGCTTTCGATGGGGTGACGGGTGAGGGGGCGGGTTCGTGAGCAGAACGGAAGCTGACGGTGAGTTCAGCTGCCTCTCACTCCGCCACCCTGGAATTGAGCCAGGGTGGCGGAACAGGTCAGGTTCGCAAGCAGCTGTCCAACCCATTGTTCCGCACAACAGAAACCCGCCGCGACAGCGTATTCCCATGTTTTCGCACGAACCCGTGCGGGTCTATCGCAGCCCGCTTCTTCGGCAACGGCAGCACCGCAGCAATCCGCCCCGCCTCCGTCGGCGACAGCCGCGACGCATCGTGATTGAAATACCGGATCGCCCCCGCATTCGCGCCGTACGTCCCGATCCCGGTCTCGGCGATGTTGAGATACACCTCCATGATCCGCCGCTTCCCCCACAGCGCCTCGATCAACACCGTGAAATACGCCTCGAACGCCTTCCGCACATACCCGCCGCCCTGGAACAGGAACGCGTTCTTCGCGGTCTGCTGGCTGATCGTCGACCCACCGCGGATGCGCCCGCCTTGCGCATTGCGCGCCGCCGCCCCCCGCCATCGCCTTGAAATCGAAGCCATGATGCGAACAGAACCGCGAATCCTCGCCAGCAATCGCCGCGCGCGCCATGTCCGGGTCCATCTCCGACAGCGGCATCCAGTCCTTGGTCACACCGTGCCCGTTGATGACATCGCCCATCATCGTCCAGGTGAACGGGACCGGCACGAAACGATAGATGCCCACCCACGCGACCGTGATCAGGACGAAGGCGAAGATGATCTTTGCAGCGATGCGGATAAGGCCCATCGCCGCTCCTTATGCGATCGTCGCGGCCTCGCCAATGACCGCGCGGGCCGCAGTTACGCCGGTTTCATAAGCGCCGTGCGCGGTGGAGAAGTCGAACCCGTGGCATGCTTCACCCGCGAAGTGGATACGGCCGTCGACCGATGCAGCGAGGACGGCGCGCTGGCCGGCGCAACCGATGAGCGCGTGGCTGTAGCTGCCACCGATATAGCGTTCATGGCGCCAGCGGGTCGCGGCCAGCGGGGTGAAGCGCTTGCGCCAGTCGCTTCCCAGAAGTCCGACGAGTTCGTCGATCGCGAACTGTGCCGCATCGCCGTCCTCCAGCATCTCCGCGCAGTCGCCGCCGAAGAAGCTCTCGACGATCGGCCAGCCGAACGGCGACAGGCGGTGGCTTGCGGTGCAGGCGCTGTACGGGTTGCCGATCAGGTGCGCGTTGGTCGGCCATTCGGGCCGGTCGACGTGGAGGAACACCTTGTCCGCTAGGCCGAGCGGGAGGTCCGCGGCGGCGGCGTGCTTGTCGGGGAGCGGCGGATCGAAGACGATCTGCAACTTGGCGAGGACGGTAGTGGGGACGCAGACGATCACGTGGTCCGCCTCGATCGTTCCAGCCGGGGTGTCGAGTTTGATGCGGCGACCGCTGTGGTCGATGCGGGTTACCGGGGTGGAGAGGCGGATGCTCAGACCGGCGGCATGGCTTGCGACGAGCGTGCCGTAGCCTTCCTTCACAGTCCAGTTATCGTCGGTAGCAGCCTCTTCGTATGCGGCCCAGTCGTGGAGCGACACTTGGGTAAGGTTCGCACCGTTTGCGTAGCCGGAGATCGCGTCGATCTTCGGGCGCCACTTGTCGTGCGCGTCGATAAAGTCGGAGAGGGGGGCGGTCGGGGCCTTCACGGGCGGCTAGGGCTCGCTCGTTCCAATCTTGGTAAGCTGTGGCAGAGGCTGACTGGGCTTCGGGTGGGATGCCGAGGTCGCGCCACTGGGTGCGCCAGTTCGCGTCGGAGCGGTCTACCGTAAAGCCCGTCAACTCGGCAATTTGAGTCCAAGGATTGCGCTGGGCGGAGTGCAGCCAGCCGCAACCAGCGTCGACATGTAACCCCGCGAAGGCGGGGGTCCTGTCTGGGCCCCCGCCTTCGCGGGGGAACGAGGAGGCGAGGGACAGGCTGTGGGCGCGGCCACCTAGGCGATCATTGGCCTCGACCAACAGCACCTCTTGCCCCGCATCGTGCAGCATTCTTGCCGCGGCAATACCGGCCGCACCGCCGCCGATGACGACGGTGCGCACCATTTTATGCCGCCAGCAGGCGCTTCTCGCCGGCAATCCGCATCATCGCCTTCTGCAGCTTCTCGAACGCACGCACCTCGATCTGCCGCACGCGCTCGCGCGACACGCCGTAGACCTGCGACAGTTCCTCGAGCGTCTTGGGATCGTCGGTCAGGCGACGCTCGGTCAGGATATGCTGCTCACGCTCGTTGAGGTCGTCCATCGCCGACACCAGCATCGAGTGGCGAACGTCCGCCTCCTGCGCATCGGCAACGATCTTGTCCTGCAACGGCGCATCGTCCTGCAGCCAATCCTGCCACTGGCCTTCGCCGTCCTCGCGCATGGGCACGTTGAGCGACGTATCGCCACCCATCGCCATGCGGCGGTTCATGCTGACGACGTCGGTTTCCGCGACGCCCAGGTCGGTCGCGATCTTGGTGACGTGTTCGGGGCGCAGATCGCCATCCTCGAACGCATCGAGACGGCTCTTCATCCGACGAAGGTTGAAGAACAGCTTCTTCTGCGCCGCGGTGGTGCCCATCTTCACGAGGCTCCACGAGCGCAGGATATATTCCTGAATCGAGGCGCGGATCCACCACATCGCGTAGGTTGCGAGACGGAAGCCGCGCTCGGGCTCGAACTTCTTTACGCCCTGCATGAGGCCGATGTTGCCCTCGGAGATCAGCTCCGATGTCGGCAGGCCGTAGCCGCGATAGCCCATCGCGATCTTCGCCACGAGACGGAGATGCGAGGTCACCAGCTGCGCAGCAGCCTCGGTATCGCCATGCTCCTGGAAGCGCTTGGCGAGCATGTATTCCTGCTCGGGTTTCAGGAGCGGAAATTTTTTGATCTCGGCAAGATAACGATTGAGACCCGCCTCGCTGCCGAGCGCAGGTATCGTCGCTGGAACGTTGGAGCGGGCTGCCATGGTCGTAATCCCTTTCTGCTGACCCCGATTGCCGCAATGCGGCATAGGACCGATTATCTATACGTGAAGCTGGGTGAACAGTTCCTGCATGTCTGCGGGCATTTCGCTTTCGAACGCCAAAGCGATGCTTTTCACCGGATGGATGAACCCCAGATGCGCCGCGTGCAAGGCCTGCCGGCAGAAACCGAGCGTTTCGAGCAGCGACTTCTGAGCTTGCTTTGTTCTACCATAGACCGGGTCCCCCAACAAGGCGTGGCCGATCGACGCCATGTGCACGCGCACCTGATGCGTACGGCCCGTCTCCAGCCGGCACTCGATCAGCGCCGCGTCGCGCAGGGTCTCGATCGTCGAGAAATGCGTCACCGCGCGCTTGCCGCCCTCGACGATCGCGATCTTCTTGCGGTTCTGCGGACTCCGCGCGAGCGGGGCGTTGACCGTCCCGCTCGACGGGCGCGGTATGCCGCCGACGATCGCTTTGTAGCGGCGGTCGATACTGTGGTCGTGGAACTGCTTTGCCAGACCCTCGTGCGCGCGGTCGGTCTTGGCCGCGATCATCAGCCCCGACGTATCCTTGTCGATGCGGTGGACAATGCCCGGGCGCGCGACGCCGCCGATGCCCGACAAATTTCCGGCGCAGTGGTGGAGCAGCGCGTTGACGAGCGTACCGTCGAAATTGCCGGCGGCCGGATGGACGACTAAGCCCGCGGGCTTGTCGATCACGATCAGGTCCTCGTCTTCGTACGCGACGACGAGCGGGATATCCTGCGCTTCGTTGTGCAGCGGCATCGGCGGCGGGATCGCGACGGCGAACACCTGACCGGCCTCGGCCTTCTTCGCCGAATCACGCCATTCGCGACCGTGGAGGGTAACCTGACCCGCGGCGATCAGCCCCTTCAATCGCTCGCGCGACATATCGGGCAGCACTTCGGCGAGCGCACGATCGAGCCTCCAGCCATCCGTGGCCGGCGTGATCGATGCTTCGATGATGGAAACCCCCGGCCCATGTCATACTAATGTGGCGATGAGCGTGACGATTTCAAGCGAACTGCTGGAGCGGTTGGTCGCGAAGGCAAATGCGTCGCCAGATGCCGAGGTCTGCGGGCTGCTGTTCGGGGCGGCGGGGCTGATCGAGGCAGCGGAGGCGTGCGCGAACGTGGCGGCGAACACTGCGCGGGCTTTCGAGATCGACCCGGCTGCTTTGTTTGCGGCCCATCGGCGCGCTCGGGGAGGCGAGCTGGCAGTGATCGGGCATTATCATTCGCATCCGTCTGGGCTGCCGGTGCCGTCTCCTCGGGATGCGGCGCAGGCGATGGGGGATGGGGCGGTCTGGGTGATCCTTGGTGGTGGTGAGGCTCGGGCGTGGCGGTCGGCCGAGGTGGGGGGCGTTTGTCGAGGGAGGCGATCGAGGTCGTTGAGTAGCGCCACCCTTCTTCCCCCCTCCCTGGAAGGGAGGGGCTGGGGTGGGTTGGCTTCCCGCATATCCTGCGGGTGTGGATCAAACGGGCCGACCCACCCCCGACCCCTCCCCTTTCAGGGAGGGAGGAAGAAGGGTGGCGGCTTCTACTGTATAGGGTACCGCAAGTTGGCATTGCGTAGCGGCCGCCCGCCAGCCACAAGACCTTCCAGAATTAGGGGAATTTCATGACGGTCAGCCCGGTCGATTTCGCGAGCCTGCTCTGTTCGCGCCTGTGTCACGACCTGCTGTCGCCCGTGGGGGGCGCTCAACAACGGGCTCGAACTGCTGGCGGACGAGACCGATCCGGCGATGCGCGAGCGCGTCATGGAGTTGCTCGCGGACAGCGCGCGCGCGTCGGCGAGCAAGCTGAAGTTCTTCCGGCTGGCGTTCGGTGCGGCGGGCGGGTTCGGCGAGCTGGTCGATACGCACGAGGCCAGGAACGCGATCGAAGGTCTAGTTGCCGAGAACAAGCGGATCACCTTCGTTTGGGCTGTCGAGACGCCGGCAATGCCGAAGTCCGCGGTGAAAATACTGCTCAACCTAGTCCTCGTGGCAACCGAGTCGCTGGTACGCGGCGGCACGATGGAGGTCGGGGGGAGAGGACAATGACGGTCAGCTGGAGATCGTCGTGAAGATCGAGGGCACCCGGATCGTGCTCGACCCGGAGATCCGCCGAACACTGGTCGAGGGGGAGGGCGCGCACAATGTCACGCCGCGCGCGGCGGCTGCGTACATGATCAACACCGTCGTCGCGGAAGCCGGCGGGAAGGTCATCGTATCGGAGCCTGCCGAGGGCATCATGATCTTCGGTGCGGTCTTCAACGCGCGCTGATCCCGTAGAGACGGGCGGGACAACTAACCTCGCCTTAACCTGAAGCATGCATGACGGGCTCGAACGCGGGGCCGCATGGACGATCTGTTACAGGAATTCATTGCCGAGACGCGCGAAACGCTGGAAGCGATTGCCGGCGAGATCGTCGCGTGGGAGTCCGATCCGACCGATCGTGCGCGTCTCGATGCGATCTTCCGCTTCGTCCATACTGTGAAGGGCAGCTGCGGGTTCCTGGATTTGCCGCGGCTGGCCCGGCTCAGTCACGCAGCAGAGGACGTGTTGGCGGCGGTGCGCGACGGCAAGCGGACGCCCGATACCGCGCTGGTCGACGCCGTGCTCGGCATCGTCGACCGGATCGGCGAGATCGTCGAGGCGATCGACGCGGGCGCAACGCTGGACGATTCGACCGAAGACTCGCTGATCGCCGCGCTGGCGCCGGATGCCAAACCCAAGGTCGCGGTCGTTGCTGTGCCGGCGGGGCGGGCGGCCAGCCGCAGCGTCCGGCTCAACGTCGATCTGCTCGATCGGATGATGAGCGGTATGTCCGACATGGTCCTCGCGCGGAACGATCTCGCGCGGCGGTTGCGCGACGGCGATGTTGATCCGCAGGTCGAGGCGGCGCTTGAACGGTTGTCCCTCACCGTCGCCGACATGCGCGACACAGTCACGCGGACGCGCATGCAGAAGGTCGACGCGCTGTTCTCGGCGCTGCCCCGTATGGTCCGCGATACCAGCGCGGAACTGGGCAAGTCGGTCAACCTCGTCATCGACGGTGCGGATGTCGAACTCGATCGCGAGATGATCGAGCTGATGCGCGATCCGTTGCTTCACGTCATCCGCAACGCGATCGACCACGGTATCGAGACACCCGAGGCGCGCCGGGCTGCCGGCAAGCCGGAGGCGGGGCGGCTGGTCGTGTCCGCGCGGCAATCGGGCAACCAGATTCTCATCGAGATCAGCGACGACGGCCGGGGTATCGACGTTGCGCGGATCGTCGCAAAGGCGGCCGAGCAGAAGCTCCACACCGCGACCGAACTGGCGGCGATGAGCGACGCGGCGAAGCTCGACCTGATCTTCGCGCCCGGCCTTTCGAGCCGCGATGTCGTCACCGCGACGTCGGGGCGCGGCGTCGGCATGGACGTGGTGCGCGCCAATATCGAGCAGATCGGCGGCCGCATCGTCCTCGTCAACGATCCGGGGAGGGGGGCTGCGAATTATCGCGCGCGTCCCGCTAACGCTGTCGATCCTCACGACGCTGATCGTCGAAGTCGGGACTCAGCGTTTCGCGCTCGCGCGCCAATCGGTCGAGGAAATCGTGCTGGTGCGCGGCGATCAGGTGCGGATCGAGACGATCGGCGATGCGGCGGCAGTGCTGGTGCGGGGGCGTCGCATGCCGTTGGTGGCGCTTGCCGGTCTGTTCGGGCTCGGGTCGGAACCGCCGCCGACGCTGGTGATCGTATCGACTCGCGAGGGCGATTACGCGCTGGGCGTCGACACCGTGATCGATACCGAGGAACTGGTCGTGAAGCCGGCGTCCCCCGCGATCATGGCGACGGGCGTGTATGCGGGGATGACCTTGCCCGACAACGGCTTGCCGATGCTGTTGCTCGACGCGGCGGGGATCGCGACTGTCGCGGGCCTTCGGTTCGCCCCGGTGGCGGTGAACGACTCGGTCGAGGAGGTCGCTGTTCCCGGCATCCCGGCGCTGCTGTTCGACGATCTCGACGGGCAACGACGCGCGATCGCGCTCGCGGTGATCGACCGCGTCGAGCCCGTACCGGTCGACGCGATCCGCCGGACCGCGGGGGCGATGCGGCTGACGATCGGCAACACGATCATCCCGGTCCATGCGGTCGGCGGGTTCGGCGATCGCGCCGAGATCGCGGTGCTGCGGCTCACGGACGGCGAGAGCGAGATGGCCTATGCGATCGCCGAAGCGATCGAAATCGTGGCGTTGCCCGCAGATATGGCGCCGGCGCGGCGTGGCGGAACGGATGCAGGCGCTCCGATCGCGGGTGTCGTGCTGATCGCCGGCGAGCAGGTCGAAGTGGTCGATCCGCACGCGTTGTTCGCCGGTGAGCCTGTCAAGATCGCGACTCCGCCGGTATGCCTGTTGCAGGTCGATGGATCGGGATGGATGGAAACCTTCCTGAAACCTGCGCTGGAGGCCTCGGGCTATCGCTGCGTCACCGCGCTGGCGGCGGGCGAGACGGCGGCGGTCGCGCTGGCGATGGAGGATGCGCCGGTCTCGGCTGCGCACGCGCCAGTAGTGACGCTGCGGCGATCGCGGATGGCGGACGGCGATGATGACCCGAGCATATATCGCTATGACCGCCCCGCGCTGATCGCAGCAATCGCCGCGCGGAGGGGATTGTGAGCGACCTGTTCCTGATCGCGCATATCGCCGGTCGCGGGGTCGCGATCGACGCGGCGCAAGTCGATTCGGTGGTCGATATCGGCGAGATCGTCGCGGTGCCTCGCGCTGAGCCGTTCGTTCGCGGCCTAGCGGCGTTGCGCAGCCGCGTCGTGACCGTGATCGACACGGGGATCGCGCTCGGGCTTGCACCGACTCCCGATGCGATGCGCCGCGCGGTCATCACGATCGTTGACGGCCATCATTACGCGATCCTTGTGGATTCGGTCGAGGACGTCGCGCCGTTAGCCCGGCTGCCGTTATCGTCGGGCTTGGCGCTTCGAGGTGGTTGGGCGTCTGTGGGCACGGGAATCGTAGAGCGCGACGGCGAGCCGTTGCTGATCATCGATCTCGCTGTCGTCCTGCCGACGTCTCCGCTCGCGGCGTGACGTTTTGCACCGAAGTTCCGACGCTTAACTCCCTACTTACTGTTTGCGATCTAGGACGGTCGCACGATTTCCCGGAAGGCTTTCCATGAAGACCTGTCTTGTCGTCGACGATTCGAAAGTAATCCGAAAAGTCGCGCGCCACATTCTCGAGACGCTCGACTTCACCGTCACCGAAGCGTGCGATGGTCGCGAGGCGTTGGCGTCCTGCATGGCGTCGATCCCCGACGTGATCCTGCTCGACTGGAACATGCCCGTGATGAGCGGCATGGATTTCCTCCGTGCGCTGCGCGAGGCGGACGTGCCGCGCCGTCCCAAGGTCGTGTTCTGCACCACCGAGAACGGCATGGCGTATATCCGTGCGGCGATCGAGGCGGGCGCTGACGAATATGTGATGAAGCCATTCGACCGCGATACGCTGGAATCGAAGCTCCAGATCGTCGGCATGGCCTGATTCAGGCTTGGCCGTGACGACCCGGACCCACTCTGCCGAGCGGCATGCGGACTGCGACGGGCTCGGCTCAGCCCGGGTCTTGATCGTCGATCTCGGTGGTCGTCCGCGCGGTGATTGCGCGGCTGATCGATGCGAGCGACCGGTTCTCGGTCGTCGGCGCGGTCGGCAACGTCGCGGCGGCCTTGGCATTCCTGGATCGCGCGACGGTCGACTTCATCCTGCTCGATATCGAGATGCCGGGGATCGATGGGCTCAGCGCATTGCCCGACCTGATCGCGGCGGGGCAGGGCGCGAAGGTCCTGATCGTGTCGTCCAGCGCGGACGAGGGCGGGGCTACGGCGGTCCGCGCGATGGCACTCGGCGCGGCTGAAACGCTGACCAAGCCGTCGACGAGTGCCCTGTCGACGCGGTTCGGTTCGGCTCTGGTCAACAAGCTCGAGATGCTGTGCGAGTATCCGGCGCAGATGCCGCCTGCGCTGGTCGTGCGCTCACCCGTCTCGCCAACGCCGCCCGCGGACCCGCCGCTGCCGATCCGCCCAGTCTCGACCAGCGACGACTATGACATCGTTGCGATCGGTGCCTCGACCGGCGGCATTCACGCCTTGAGTCAGATGTTCGGTCAGATGCCCGTTGGGTTCCGCCTGCCGATTGTCATCACCCAGCATCTGCCCGCGTCGTTCATGCCGTATTTCGCCGCGCAGATCGCCGTGCTTGCCGGACGCCCGTGCGACGTCGCAGTTGATCGGATGCGGATTCGACCGGGCCGGATCATCATCGCACCTGGCGATGCGCATCTCAAGGCCGTGAGACTGTCCGAAGGGGGCGCTGCCTTCCGCCTGACGCACGAGGTCGTGTCGAGCGGGTGCATGCCGTCGGTCGACCCGATGCTGGCCTCGCTCGCCGACGTCTATGGTCCTCGCCTGCTCGCGGTCGTGCTTAGCGGGATGGGGCGCGACGGTGCGGAGGGGGCGCGGCGCGTCCACGACAGCGGCGGGTACGTCGTCGTCCAGGATCGGCAAAGCTCGGTGGTGTGGGGCATGCCGGGCGCGATCGCCGCCTCGGGCATCGCCGACGCAGTGCTGGCCCCCGACGCGATCGGTCGCCTCGCGGCGACGCGACGCCGACCATGACGTCGCGCGCCGCTCCCGCACCTGCCGCTTCGCAGGCCACGATCAACGTCCTCACCGCGTTGCTCGAGGCGCGCACCGGTCAACAGATCGCCGCCTATCGCTCATGGCGGCTCGACACCGCGCTGAAACCGCTGTTGCGCGCGCGCAAGCTCGACACGCTCGACCAGTTGGTGACCCAGTTGCTGCAGGGAAGCGACCGTTCGATCGGCGACTCGATCGTCGACGCCCCTCGTCAACCAGGAGACGTCGTTCTTCCGCGACGCGCAGGTATTCGAGATGCTCGCCGAGGCGGTCGCGGACGCCGAGCGTGACGGGCGTCGTGCGCGGATCTGGTGCGCGGGCTGTTCGACCGGTCAGGAGCCGCTCTCGCTCGCGATGCAGTTCGCCGAACGTCGCGAGACGTCGGGCGCGCTCATGCCCGAGATCGTCGCCACCGACGTATCCGATGCCGCCGTCGCCCGCGCGCGATCCGGTCGCTTCTCGCAGTTCGAGATCCAGCGCGGCCTGCCAGTGCGTCGCATGATCCGCTGGTTCGACACGACCGGCAGCGACTGGGTGGCGAAGCCCGACCTGCTCGGCATGGTCGCGTTCCGCCGGATGAACCTGGTATCCGACCCAGCGCCGCCCGGACAGTTCGACGTTGTCCTGTGCCGCAACGTGCTGCTGTACCTGTCGACCGACACCAAGGCCGAGGTGTTCCCGAAGATCGCCAAGGCGATGAAGCCCGGCGGCGTGCTGGTCATGGGGGGCGGGTGAAACCGTGATCGGCCAGACAAGCGCGTTCGCGCCGAGCAAGCGGTTCCGCGGCTTCTACGAAATGCCCGTACAGGGGTAATCGGTCCACCTCGCGACCGGCCGGCCGTCGTGACTTGCCGGCGATCTCGCCATATGGACCAGGCATCGTCCACCGGGTGTCTCGCATGCGCAAATTCTTCGATCCTATTCTCGCAGGGGGAAACCTCAGGGATCGACTCCGGGCCTGCCTGGGCGCGTTGCTCGGCATCGGCCTGACCAGCGCGATCAGCGCGAGCGTAGTTCACCCGCACGGCGCGTTCCTGCTGATCGCCGCGCCGATGGGCGCCGCGGCCGTCCTCGTGTTCGCGGTACCGGCGAGCCCGCTGGCTCAGCCCTGGTCGGTCATCGGCGGGAATATCTTCGCCGCGCTGGTCGGGGTCACCGTGAGGATGCTCGTACCGATGCCTGAACTCGCAGCGCCGATCGCGGTCGGCGCGGCGATCCTGATGATGTCGCTGACCCGGTCGCTGCATCCGCCCGCGGGTGCGGTCGCGTTGACCGCAGTCGTCGGAGGTCCGGCCGTCATCGACGCAGGATTCGCGTTCGTGCTGGTCCCGATCGCGCTGAACGCTATCATACTGACGGCGTGCGGAATCCTGTTTCACCGGTTTTCAGGGCATAGCTATCCGCACCGCGTGCCCGTTGCGGCGTCCGTGCCGACCGAAGCCGCGCTCCGGGCCGAAGATCTCGACAAGGCGCTCGCCGATCTCGGCGAAACGCTCGACGTCAGCCGCGAGGATCTCGACCTGTTGTTTGGCCGTGTCGAATACCACGCAGCTCAACGGCGTACGCGAATGGCTGGCGGCGGCCCCGTGGGACGCGCGGCTTAGCTGACCCCCAGGTCCGCCGGGCCGAACGCGTCAGGCAGCAATTCCGATACGACATAGGTGCGGATCGCATCGCCTTCCGCCGCGCCGCAATGCACCGGCAAGTCGCGGCCGCCCATCTGCGCCGCTTCGTTGATGACCTGGCGACAGCGACCACACGGGCTGACGGGCGAGGTGCCGGTCGCGCGGCCGTCCGCACCCATCGCACCGCCGATCACGCCGATCGCGACGATATCGCGGAGCCTGCCCGCGGCGCTCGCGGTGGCGATCGCGACTGTTTCCGCACACAGCGACAGACCGTAGCTCGCATTCTCGAAGTTCGCACCGGTGATGACCGTACCGTCGTCGAGCAGCACGGCCGCACCGACCGCGAACCGCGAATAGGGCGCGTGAGCGTTGCGCGAGGCGTGGCGTGCTGCGGCCACGAGTTGCGTTGCTTGTTCGTTCATGATGCCACCACGTCCCAGTTCACCGGTCCCTCGATCCCGTCGATGCGGCGGAAATCGCTCGCGCGCCACATCCGCCACGGTCGCGCGGTGTAGTCTGGCTTGAGGATATTCTCCACCGCCCAGAGCGGCCGCGGCACGGCGTCCGACAGCGTATATTTCGAGTCCACAGCTTTGCTGATCCGCAGCATCACCGGCTGGCGGGTGTGCGTCTCGACCATCGTCACGAACTGCGCGATGTCGGCGATCAGCGTCGCGCGATCCGGCCGTGCGGTGCAGTCGTCGTGGAAGGCGATGTCGACCGCGGTCGGCAACGCGTCGGACGTCCGCGGCACGAAGGTGTTGAACGCGTTCGCCTGCTCGTCCGCGCGCTGGCACAAGGAATAGACGTGGACCGCGCCGCGGCGCAGGCCGGCGTCGGGCAGCGCCGCCCAGTTCGCCTCGAACGCCGGATCGCGGCGGTCGGTGCCCGACGTCGCGACGATATAGGCGAAGTCGGCGCCGCTCGCGCGCACCGTGCCCCATTCGACCGGACCGGGGTTCTCGGCGAGGTCGATGCCTTGCAACGGATAGTGCCTGACGTCGGGGTGCCAGCCGGTCGCCGCGGTCCAGCCGCAGATACCGACGAAGCCGGTCGCGGCGAGCGCGGCCGCGAATTTCAAAAGTGCGTGAGCCATGGGTCTTCTAGTTGCGGATGTGGAGGACGCAGATCAGCGTGAACAGCCGTCGCGCGGTGTCGAAATCGACCTCGATCTTGCCGTCGAGACGCTCCTTGAGCAGCTCGGCGGCCTCGTTGTGGACGCCCCGGCGGGCCATGTCGACCGTCTCGATCTGGGCGGGGGAGGATTGCCGGATCGCCTGGTAATAACTGTCGCAGATCGCGAAATAATCGCGGATCGGCCGGCGGAAGCGACCTAGCGCGAGCACCAAAGTCTCAAGATGCGTGTCGTCCTCGCGGTGGATATGGATGCCGAGGCGTCCTTCCTCCGACTGGAGCTTGATCTTGTACGGCCCCGCATAACCGTCGGCATAGGCACGCTGCGGCGCGAAGTGATTGCCCTCGATCAGGTCGAAGATCGCGATCCTCCGCTCCTGCTCGACGTCGGGCGAGCGCCAGCCGAGACTGGTCTCGTCGAGTTGCACGTCGATGATCCGCGGGTCAGGCATCACGGTTCGATAGCGGCGGACATTCGCCCTGTCACTTATCCCCAGCATTCCGGCGCGATAGCTTGGACGAGGACCCGTCCATCGCGTAGGTGCAGGGGGATGGCAACTCTCGCATTCCCCGTTCCCGCCGTGGCCGAGCCGCAGCAGCTTCCCCGCAACGTTGAGGCCGAGGCCGCGATGCTCGGCGCGATGATGATCGACAACCGGCTCGCGGACGATCTCGTCGACAAGCTCGAACCGGGGCATTTCTTCGAACCCGTCCACGGACGCATCTTCGCGGCGATCAAGACGCTGCGCGGCAACGACATGCTGGTGACGCCGGTGACGTTGCGGCCGATGTTCGATGCTGACGAGGGCATGCGCGAGCTGGGCGGGCCGGCGTATCTCGCAGGGCTGACGGGCAGCGGCGCCGGCCTGATCGGCGCGCGCCAGTTCGCGCAGCAGATCTACGACCTCGCCATGCTCCGTGCGCTCGTGTCGGTCGGCCGCACGCTCGTCGATCGCGCGATGGACACCTCCGAGGAGGTCAATCCGCGCGCGCAGATCGAACTCGCCGAGGAGGAGCTGTTCAAGGTCGCGGCGGATGGCGGTTCCGAGAACACGGTGAAGTCGTTCGCACAGGCGACGACCGCGGCAGTCAAGATGGCCGAGCGCGCGCTGAATTCGGGCGGCAATCTGTCGGGCGTCACCACCGGCATCGATTCGATCAACGCGAAGATCGGCGGCATGCATCACAGCGATCTGATGATCCTCGCCGGTCGTCCGGGCATGGGCAAGACCTCGCTCGCCACCAACATCGCGTTCAACGCCGCGCGGCGCTGGATGCGCGACATGGCCGACGGGATCGCACCGAAGGACTCGGTCGGGGCGAAGGTCGCGTTCTTCTCGCTGGAGATGTCCGCCGATCAGCTCGCGACGCGTATTCTCGCCGAGCAATCGCAGATCTCGTCGGAATCACTCCGCATGGGCAAGATCAGCCGAACCGAGTTCGCGCAGTTGGCGGCCGCCGCTGCCGAGCTGGAGAATTTGCCGTTGTTCATCGACGATACCGGCGGTCTGTCGATCGGCGCGCTGCATACGCGCGTGCGCCGGTTGCAGCGTCGGCACAACAACGAGATCGGGCTGGTGGTGGTCGATTACCTCCAGCTGCTGTCGGGCTCGGGCAAGAGCAAGGACGGCAACCGTGTTCAGGAAATCTCGGAGATCTCGCGCGGGCTGAAGACGCTGGCGAAGGACCTCAACGTCCCGGTGCTGGCGCTGTCGCAGCTGTCGCGAGCGGTGGAATCGCGCGAGGACAAGACGCCGATGCTGTCGGATCTTCGTGAGTCCGGCTCGATCGAGCAGGACGCCGACATGGTGTGGTTCGTGTACCGCGAGGATTATTACGTCGCGTCGAAGGAGCCCAAGCGGCCGGCGGAAGGGGATAGCTCGAAGATCTTCGAGGACCATGCGTCGTGGGCGGCTGAGATGGAGCGCGTCTACGGCCTGGCGGAACTGATCATCGCCAAGCAGCGCCACGGCGCGACGGGAAAGGTTCGGATGAAGTTCGATCCGACGATCACCAAGTTCTCGGATCTCGCCGAGTATTGATCCTACGAGGTCCCTCGCCCCTCCGGGGGAGAGGGAAGGGGCCCGCCGCACTTGCGGTGGGAAGGGAGAGGGGAGTGAGGCTCGCGACGGTTCATCCCAACGCCCCTCTCCCGTCCGTCGCCAAGTGGCTCCTCCCTCCCTCTCCCCCGAAGGGGAGAGGGACTAGGCCAGCTCAGATCATCGGGTCGTAGTCGGTCGGCGCGTGGATACCGCATTCGACCTTGTCGAAACTGCGCCAGCGGCCTGCGCGCGGGTCTTCCCCCGGCGCAACCTTGGTCGTGCACGGCGCGCAGCCGATCGACAGATACCCCTGAGCTTCCAGCGGATGTCGCGGCAATTCATGCTCGGCGAAATAGGCGTCGAGCTTGGCCTTGTCCCAATCCGCCAGCGGGTTGATCTTCAATCGGCCCTCATCCTCCTCGAACCGCGGCAAGGCAGTACGGGTCCCCGACTGAAACCCCTTCCGCCCCGAAATCCACGCATCGAACGGCGCCAACGCCCGTCGCAATGGCTCGACCTTGCGCAGATCGCAGCAGCCATCGGGGTCGTACGACCACCGCAACCCCGTCTTGTCCTTGATCGCGAGCAACCGCGGATCGGGCCGGAACACGCGTAGGTCGGTGAACCCCAGCGTCTCCGCGAGCTCGTCACGGTACGCCAAGGTCTCGCCGAACATCTTCTGCGTATTCGTGAACACCACCGGCACGTCGACATCGACCTGCGCGACCATGTGCAGCAGCACCGCAGACTCAGCGCCGAACGACGACACCGCCGCGATGCGCCCGCGCAACTCGCCGACCAGCAGTTCGAACAGCATCTCCTGCGCGGAGACGCCCTCGAACCGCTCCTGCATCGCCATCGCATCGGCGCGCGTGAACGCCGGCGTGAGGTCGATCATGTCGAGTTGGCGCGCGGGCTCACCCATGGCGCAGCTTCCACACCGGCACCGCGCCGTCCGCCGCCTTCTGGTACGGCGTGTCGTAGCGCTCGAGACTCGCACGCAGCACGTCGATATCGATCGGCGCCTGCGGGGCGAAGCTGTCGAACCCGCAGCGGCGCATCAGCGGAATCTGGTCGACCAGCACGTCACCCTGCGCGCGCAGTTCGCCGGTATAGCCCGCCTCGCGCAGGATCCGCGCGGACGAATAGCCACGCCCGTCGCGGTAGCCGGGGAAGCTCACCTCGATCAGCGCAAGCTGGTCGATCTGCGGCAACAGCGCGCGGGCATCGTCGCCCGCTTCCAGGCGCACGGCTGCCGCGTTGCTCTGTCCGATGAACAGAATCGAGCGTCACCGCGGGCTCGTCATGCGGCTCGTCGTCGCGGAAGCGGAGCAGCGTCTGGTCCGGATACTCAACCATAGATCGCCTCCTTGAACGTCTCGAAGCCGACGCGGCGGTAGGTATCGAGGAAGCGTTCGCCGGGATCGCGGACCTGCAGATACCGGTCGGTGACGCGCTCGATCGCGTCGACCACGCCATCCTCGGAGAAGCCCGGGCCAGTGATCTTGGCGAGGCTCACGTCCTCCGCGCCCGAGCCGCCGAGTGAGAGCTGGTAATTCTCGGTGCCCTTCTTGTCGACGCCGAGGATGCCGATGTGGCCGGCGTGATGATGCCCGCACGCGTTGATGCAGCCGCTGATCTTGAGCTTCAGTTCGCCAAGGTCACGCTGGCGATCGAGGCTGCCGAAGCGCGTCGCGATCTTCTGCGCGAGCGGTATCGAGCGCGCATTGGCGAGGCTGCAATAATCGAGACCGGGGCACGCGATAATGTCGCTGATCAGGTCGAGATTGGCTTCGGCGAGCCCGGCGTCGTTCAGCGCCGACCACACCGCGTGCAGGTCGGCGATCCGGACGTGCGGCAGGACGATGTTCTGCGCATGCGTGACGCGCAGTTCGTCGAAGCTGTAGCGCGTGCCAAGGTCGGCCATCACGTCGATCTGGTCCGCCGACGCGTCGCCGGGGATGCCGCCGATCGGCTTCAGGCTGATGTTGACGATCGCATAGCCCGGCTGCTTGTGCGCCTTCACATTCTGGTCGAGCCAGACCGCGAAGTCGGGATCGCTGCGGTCGATGTTGGTCGAGGCGTTGGCGTCGAAATCGGGCGCGCCGAAGTGGCTCGTGATCCGCTCCAGTTCGGCCCGCGGCGGATCGAGGCCGAGGCCCTTCACCGCAGCGAACTCCTCCTCGACCTGGCGGCGATATTCGTCGGGGCCGATCTCGTGGAGCAGGATCTTGATCCGCGCCTTGTAGATGTTGTCGCGCCGGCCGTAGCGATTGTAGACGCGCAGGCACGCCTCGAGATAGCTCATCAGGTCGTCGGCGGGGACGAAGTCGCGGATCTCGTGGCTGATCATCGGTGTGCGGCCCATGCCGCCACCGACGTAGATCTTCGCGCCGAGTTCGCCGTCGCGGACGTGAAGACCGATGCCGATGTCGTGCAGCCGCATCGCCGCGCGATCCTCGTCCGCCGCTATCACGCAGATCTTGAATTTGCGCGGGAGGTACGTGAATTCCGGGTGGAACGTCGACCATTGGCGGATCAGCTCGGCCCAGGGGCGCGGATCGGCGACCTCGTCCGCGGCGGCGCCGGCGAACTGGTCGGAACTGATGTTGCGGATGCAGTTGCCGCTGGTCTGGATGGCATGCATCTCGACCGTCGCCAGTTCCTGGAGGATGTCCGGAGTCTGGTCGAGCTGGATCCAGTTGAACTGGATGTTCTGCCGCGTGGTGAAGTGGCCGTAGCCGCGATCGTACTTGCGCGCGATGTGCCCGAGCATCCGCATCTGGCGGCCGTCGAGCGTCCCGTACGGCACTGCGACGCGCAGCATGTACGCGTGTAGCTGGAGGTACAGCCCATTCATCAGCCGGAGCGGCTTGAACTGGTCCTCGGTGAGCTCGCCTGAAAGGCGGCGGCGGACCTGATCGCGGAACTCATCGACGCGCTGGTCGACGATCGCCTGGTCGTATTCGTCGTATTTATACATGTCAGATTACCCAGCTGCCGGCGTTCGGGTCGGCGGGTTTGAGGGTCAGGTCGGGCCGCATCGTCGGGCCCAAAGCGCGGATGCGGTCCTTGATGTGGGCGGGGCGAGGGCCTTCGTCGGTCTGCGTCGCCTCGATCAGATAGGGCACGTTGACGCGGCGTGCGCCTTCCTCCGCCTGGAGGATCGCTTCGCCCGCTACGCCGACGTCGGCCGCATCCTCGACATGGCGCGACCAGCCATTGCCGGTCCACCAGACGACATCGCCGGTGGGAAGGTCGTTTCCGGTCAACAGCTTCATGCGGCGGCGTCCTCTGCTACGCGGGCCCAGCGGGCGAGTTTGTCTTCGGCGTCCGACAGTTCGACGACTTCGCCGACGACGATGATCGCGGGGCTTTTCACCGCCTCACGCGCTACCATGGCGCCGAGATCGGCGAGTAGCGTCCGGATCGCACGGCTGCCCTGCAACGTGCCGCGTTCGAGCACGGCGACGGGCATGTCGGGCGCGACGCCGTCGGCCATGAGCTTGTCGGCGATCTCGGTCGCGGTGGCGATACCCATGTAGATCACGAGCGTGCGGCCCTGGCCGGCGAGCCCGGACCAGTCCTGCTCCGTCAGCCCCTTGCACTGGCCCGCAACGAAGCTGACCGCGCTTGAATGATCGCGGTGCGTCAACGGCAGCATCGCTTCCGCTGCACAACCGAGTGCAGCCGAGACGCCAGGAATGACTTCGACGGGGAGACCGGCCGCGCGAACCGCCTCGACCTCCTCGCCGCCGCGACCGAATACGAACGGGTCGCCGCCCTTGAGGCGGATGACGATCGCGCCGGTCTTCACATGCGCGATGATCAGCGCGTTGATCGCCTCCTGCGGCAGCGTGTGGCGCGCGCGTTGCTTGGCGACCGAGATGCGCTGTGCACCCGGCGGCGCGATGTCGAGCACGCGCGGATCGATCAGCCCGTCGTGCACGACGACGTCGGCGGTCTTCAGCGCCTCGACCGCGCGAACGGTGAGGAGTCCGGGATCGCCCGGGCCCGCCCCGACGAGGATGACGCGCCCGCGGGCGGTGGGATCTAGGAGGCTTGCCATGCGATCGGAGATGGGCGGATGGGCGCTGCGCTGCAACCGAATGATGCTTTGGCGGGGGGTAGGATTGCTTTTGCGCTAAGTAGATCAAGGTGGCTGTCGGCGAACCGGACGATCCTCCCCCGCCAGGGGGAGGTGGCGCGTAGCGACGGAGGGGGAGGACACGGAAGAGGCGTAATCGCTTACCTCCCCCTCCGTCTGGCAAGTGCCAGCCACCCCCCCTGGCGGGGGAGGATCAGATTATGAGGTGATCAGCCGTCGGCAAGTCCGATCCCAATCGACGCACGCGCGCTTTCGGACTCGCTGCTGACCACCGGATACGCGCAGTAGTCGGCTGCATAATAGGCGCTTGGGCGGTGGTTGCCCGACCAGCCGATTCCGCCGAACGGCGCGCCCGACGAGGCGCCATTGGTCGGCTTGTTCCAGTTGACGATGCCGGCGCGGATGTTCGCCCAGAAGCGGTCGTACAGTGCGGGCGTCTGACTGATGAGCGAGGCGGACAGGCCGTAGCGCGTGTTGTTCGCCTCGGCGATCGCGGCGTCGAAATCGTCGACGCGGACCATCTGCAGGATCGGGCCGAACAGCTCGATATCGGGGCGGTCGGCGATGTCGGTGACGTCGATCAGCGCGGGCTTCAGGAACGGCAAATCCTCGACCGGGCGTTCAAGATGGCGGATCGGGCGACCGCCACGCGTGAGCAGTTCGAGGAAGCTCTCGGTCAGTTGCTCGGCGGCTTCGTTGTCGATCACCGGGCCCATGAACGGCGCCGGGTTCGCATGCGGTTCGCCGACGATGATCCGGCCGACCATCTTGTCGAGCGTGGCGATCAGCGGGTCGTACAGCTTCGTGTCGACGATCAGCCGGCGCGCGGCGGTGCAACGCTGGCCGGCGGTGGTGAAGGCCGACTGGATGATGAGCACGGCCGCGGTGTGCAGATCGGGCGCGTCCCAGACGACGATCGGATTGTTGCCGCCCATCTCGAGCGCGAGGATCTTCTCGGGCTTGTCGGCGAACGCGCGGTTGAGCGCGAGGCCAGTGCGCGCCGAGCCGGTGAACAGCAGTCCGTCGATATCGGGGTGCGCGGCGAGCGCCTTACCCTCGTTGGGCCCGCCGATGACTAAACGAATGCACTCGGGCGGTACGCCGGCGGCGCGGAAGCATTCGACGAGGAACGCGCCGACGGCGGGGGTCTTTTCGGATGGCTTGAAGACCACCGCGTTGCCGGCGATCAGCGCGGGGACAATGTGGCCGTTGGGCAGATGCGCCGGGAAGTTGTACGGTCCGAGCACGGCCAGCACGCCGTGCGGCTTGTGGCGGACGGCGATCCGCGATCCCATCGTCGCTTCGAGGCGGCGCTGCGCGGTGCGATCGGCATAGGCGCTGACCGAGATGTCGACCTTGGCGATGACCGTCTCGACTTCGCCGCGCGCTTCCCAGATCGGCTTGCCGGTCTCGCGTGCGATCAGGTCGGTGAATGCGTCGTTGCGCTGGCGGACGATGTTGGCGAAGCGCCGCATCGTCTCGATCCGGAAGGCGAGTGGTTTCGACGCCCAACTCGACCAGCCGGCGCGCGCGCAGGCGACTTCGGCATCGACGTCGCCGATCGGGTGGCGCCAGAGGACCGCACCGGTGGCTGGCTCGTAGGAAATGATCTCGTCGGACATGGTGCCGCTCTTGCCCCAAATCGGGTTTGATTCCAATTAATCGGCCAGTGCCTGGCTCATGCCGCGGATAACGGCCACTTTTGCATTTAGGGCTGTCCAGTCGTCGTGCTCAGCGATCGGGGCCCAAATCGCTTCGACCTCGTCGATGAGCATGCTGCATGGCTCGCCCGACCAATAGGGGTGCGAGCGGTCTTTCCGGGGTTCGTAGGACGCGAGTGCGGCGCGGACTTCGGCCCAGGGTTCGTCGTAGGTGCCGGGCAACTCCCCACCGAACGCATCGAAGAAGAACCGGTCGATCCCGACGCTGGAAGTACGGAGCGCACGTTCGGTGGCCTGGACGAGGTCGCGGTCGGTATCCGGATCGCGGGGGGCGGACGCCGAGGCGCCAGAGGATCGCCTGCGTGACTTCGGGTTGGTAGCGCGGGCCGAACTGGTCGAGCGCGGCCACCAGCGGGTCGCTCTCGGCGATCTGTCGGAGCGCAACGGCGAGTTGCATCACGTCCCAGTGGATCGCCTCGGGCTGGCGGCCGAACGCATAGAGCCCCTGGTGGTCGAAATAGGCGGCTGTAAAGGCCGGGTCCCAGGTCGGGGCGAAGCGCCACGGGCCATAGTCGAAGCTTTCTCCGGTGACGTTGATGTTGTCCGAATTGAGCACGCCGTGGACGAAACCCGCCGCCATGTAGCGCGCCGCGAGACGCGCGGTACGGCCGACCACGAGGTCGAGCAGGCGGACCGGATCGTCGCTGTCCTCGTCGTAGAGGTTGCGCAGCGTGTAGCCGACGAGCTTGCGCAAGCCCGCTTCGTCGCGGTGGTAGGCGAGACGCTGGAAGCTGCCGATGCGAACGTGGCTGTGGTTGAGGCGGACGAGGACCGCCGAGCGCGTCGGGCTTGGTTCGTCGCCGCGTTGGAGTTCCTCGCCAGTCTCGATCAGCGACAGCGTCCGCGAGGTGGGGACGTTGAGCGCTTCGAGCATCTCGGTCGCCAGGATCTCGCGGACACCGCCCTTGAGTGTGAGGCGGCCGTCACCCGCGCGGCTCCACGGCGTCTGGCCCGATCCCTTGGTGCCGAGATCCATCAACCGGCCACGGTCATCCCGCATCTGCGCGAAGGTGAAGCCGCGGCCGTCGCCGAGATCGGGGTTGTAGTTGCGGAACTGGTGGCCGTGGTAGCGGAGCGCGAACGGCTGGGGCAGCGTGCCGGGGAGCGGCTCGAACCGGCCGAAATGGCGCGTCCATTCAACATCGGAGAGCGTGTCGACTCCGATCTGCGCGGCGGCGCGATCGTTGCGGAAGCGGGTTCGCGTCTCGGGGAAGTCGGCGGGCGCGACGGGATCGAAGAAGCCGTCGCCGAGGTCGAGGAGCTTTGCTTCGGGGCGATAGGCTTGCGGGGAGATAGGCATGCGGCGATATGGTGGCCGCTACCCGAAGGACGCAACCATGGCCGCTTACGAAAACCTCTATTGGTGGTCCAACGACGGGCTGAGGCTCCACGCGAGGGACTATCCGGGCGGCGCGGAAGGCCAACTACCGATTATTTGCATGCCCGGCCTGACGCGTAATGCCCGCGATTTTGATGCGCTCGCGGCAAGACTGGCGGGGCGCTGGCGCCTGATCGCGGTGGACTTTCGCGGGCGGGGCGAGAGCGCCTACGCGAAGGACCCGATGTCGTACGTGCCGCTGACCTACGTGCAGGACGTCGAGGCATTGCTGACCGATCAGGGTATCGACCGGTATATCGCGTTCGGCACGTCGCTCGGCGGGATCGTGACGATGCTGATGGCGGGGCCATCGCGCGGCCGGATGATGGCGGCGTTGCTCAACGACGTGGGGCCGGAGATCGACGCGCAGGGCTTGTCGCGGATCCGCGGCTATGTCGGCAAGGCGAGCGTCTTCCCGACCTGGATGCATGCCGCGCGCTGCGTTTCGGAGAACAACGCCGACGTCTATCCCGACTGGCAGATCGAGGACTGGCTGGCGATGGCCAAGCGGCTGTACCGGCTCAACAGTTCGGGGCGCATCGTGCTCGATTACGATCTGAAGATCGCCGAGCCGTTCCGCGTGTCGGGGAACGAGGCGGGGCCTGACATGTGGCAGGCGCTGGCGTCATTGCGCGACGTGCCGACGCTGATCGTGCGCGGGGGGCGATCGGACCTGCTGTCGGCGGCGACGGCGGAGCGGATGGCGGCATCGCTCGACCACGCGGACCTGGTGACGGTTCCAGGCGTCGGCCACGCGCCGACGTTGAGCGAGACGATGCTGCAGGAGCCGATCGACCGGTTGCTGGTGCGCGCGCTTGAGGGGGGCGGCGATCCGTGCCTAGGGACATCCGGCCAAGGCCGCGCGTTAGGCGTGGGCCTTACTGACAAGCCGGGAAACTTGATGATCGAACGCGCCGACCTCCATACGACTGCCCGCCCGCTCAAGGGTCGCCGCGCGATCATTACCGGGGGAACGACCGGGATCGGCCGGGCGATCGCGGTCATGCTCGCCGCGAACGGAGCCAAGGTCTATGTCTGTGGGCGCGACGAACGGTATCTTCGGGACGCACTGACGCACATCCGCCAAGTCGGCGAGGGCGACGGGATGATCACCGAACTGGCCGATCCCGACAAAGTCCGCGCGTTTTTCGATGCGGGCGAGGCGTATCTCGGTGGGTTCGACATCACTGTCATCAACGCCGCGGTAGCGGCCGGTGGCCTGACGCAGATGACCGAGGACGAACTTCGCTACGCGATCGCGGTCGATTTCACAGCGTACCTGCTCAGCGCGCATCATGCGGCGCATCGGATGACGCCGATCGGCGACATGGTCATCATCGGCTCGCTGAGCGCGCATATCCTCGGGCCAAGCTCGACCGTCTATGCCGGGATCAAGTCCGGGATCGCGGGTTTTTCCGAAGCGTTGCGGCGCGAACTGGGGCCGAAGGGTATTCGTGTGTCGCTGGTCGAGCCGGGCAAGGTCGGGTCGGACATGCAGTATCCCGACGTGCCCGACGACAAGCAGCGCCAGATGATCGAGGCGGAGCAGATGCTGCGAGGCGAGGACATCGCGGCGGGCGTCGAGTTCCTGCTCACCCAGCCGACCCGCTCGGTGATCCAGCAGATCGTCATCGTCCCGCGCGCGCTTGAGGGGGAATAATCTTCCCTCCTAGTTCTCCCGCTTTCGCGGGGGAGCACGGCATACTCACCAAGGAGAATAGCATGTTCGACCAGCTCGTCTTCACCCCCCGCCGACATCGACCTGTCGCGCTCGCCGCTTGCGGGGAAGGTCGGCGCGGAGACCTATGTGCTCGGCGCGTTCAACCCGGGGATGACGCGGCTGGCGAATGGCAATTTGCTGTTGATGGTGCGAGTCGGCGAGGCGCTCAAGCAGCCGATCAGGAACGGCAACGTCCACGCGATCCGCTGGCAGGACGGCGCATATCTGCTCGATGCGTGGCCGTTGCAGATGGTGGATACCAAGGATCCGCGGAAGTTCCTGATCCCCGGCGGCGGGTGGAAGGTGATGGCACTGACGTCGCTGTCGTGGCTGCTCCCGGTCGAGCTGGATGCCGAGGGTCGCTCGGTCGTCACGGTGCATTACGACAAGGCGATCGCGCCGCGCACGTCGTACCAATGCTACGGCGTCGAGGATGCGCGGATCTCTAAGGTCGGCGACCGCTATCTGATGACCACCTGTTCGGTGAGCCCGGAACGGCATTCGACCACGCTGTATACGTCCGCCGATGCGCTCGACTGGCAGCTCGAGGGGGATCGTGCTCGATCACCAGAACAAGGACATGCTGATCTTCGAGGGCCTGATCGATGGCCAGTATTGGGCGCAGACGCGACCGCTCGGCGACCTGTATTTCGCCTATCCACCAGGCAGCGAATGGCGCAGCGGGCCGTCGATCAACCTGTCGCGCTCGCCCGATGCGCTGCACTGGAAACCGCATGACAAGCCAGGCATCCGGCCGCATGCGGCCACGGTATCGACCGCACGGATGGGTGGCGGCGCGCCTCCGATCCTGACTGATCGTGGCTGGCTGACGCTGTGGCACGGGGTGGAGCCATCGGGCGTGGTCGGGATTTACCGGACGTACTGGTCGATCCTGGACAAGGACGATCCCTCGATCACGGTGGCGACCGAGCATGCCGCACTGCTGGAGCCGAACCCGGCGCTGACCGAGCCGTTGAAGGACAGCATGTACCTCGACAACGTCGTCTTCACGACGGGCATCGCCGACGCGGGCGATTTCTATGTGGTCGCCAGCGGCGAGGCGGATTTGGCATGCCGGATCACGCATATCGCGAAGGCCGTGTTCGCCGGTTGAGCGCTAGCCAGGAGGGAGGACGCAGCGCGCGGCCTCCCTCCTGGAAAGTCGGATCAGCAGCGGCCGAACGACTTCGAAACGACGACATGGCCAGCGACCGAGATCGTGACCTTCACGCCGGTAGGGATGCCCCATGTCGTGCAGATGTCCAGGCAAGCCTGCGCTGCGGTTCCGCTGGGGAAGATCGACGGAATGGGCAGGCAGATCGAGCCGAACCCTAGTGGCAGATTGACGCAGACCTGTCCGTTGTTGACCGTGACGCTGATACACCCGCCGGCTAGTACCAAGGCGCCGCCATTGGAAACGTCGGTTTCCGCACTAACCGAAGCAATATTGGCCGACTTTGCATGTTGCGCAGCGGCGTCAAGAGCACTCTGAATCTGTTTTGGGTCGAAATCATAGGCAGCCATAACGGTCATCCTTTTATTGCCGGTATTCCGGTCCAGCTGTTTTACGGGCTAGGTCGCATAAGGCTCAACGCGAACATTGTCCGTTTCGCTTGGCTATCGATGCAAAGACTTGGATTAATGGTCCGATTCGACGGGAATACTGTACCAATGCCGATTGTGTTGCCAGCGCTGGCGCACGGTAAGTCCGCACGCGCCCTTGAAAGAGCTCGCGAAAATCGGCATCGCGTCGGCCATGGCCGCTCCCGTCAACATCCTCCACCTCCACTCCTCGTTCGACCTAGGGAGGGAAGGAGGCGCGCGCGGTTCGGCTGATGAATGCGTTCGGCGATCGCGCGAAACACACCATCGTGTCGGGCGTGCCCGATGCGCTGAGCGCGCGGGACTCGATCGCGAAAGGGGGGTGCGCTACGAGATCGCACAGAACCCGCCGCCGCTGACGGGCAAGCCGTCGGTCGCGCGCTACGAGGCGATCGCGCAGTATATGCGGCGGTTCGATCTGGTGCTGACGTACAACTGGGGTGCGATCGACGGGGCGATGGCGCGACGGGCGTTCGCCAAGGGCGCGCCACCGCTGGTGCACCACGAGGACGGGTTCAACGCCGACGAAGCGGGCGGGTTGAAGATCGAGCGCAACATCTATCGGCGGCTCGCGCTGGGCGCTACGCATGCGTTGGCGGTGCCGTCCGAGGTGCTCGAAGGCATCGCGCTGAAGACGTGGAAGCAGCCGCGTGAGCGCGTCCACCGGATCGTCAACGGGATCGGCACCGCCTATTACGCGCAGAAGCCCGAACCCAAGGCGATCCCGGGATTTACGCCCAACGCAAAGGAAGTCGTGATCGGCGCGCTGGCGGGCCTTCGAGACGTGAAGGACCTGACTGCGCTGGTGCGCGCGGTCGGTGGCGTTTCCGGGCGGGTTCGCCTCGTGATCGTCGGGGGGGGGGCCGGAGCGCGCGAACATACTGCAGGCCGCTGCGGCGATGGGGATGGCGGACAAGCTGGTACTGCCCGGATTCCTCGATCGGCCGTACCGCTATATTGGCCATTTCGACATGCTGGCGCTGTCGTCGCGGAGCGAGCAGTTTCCGATCTCGGTGGTCGAGGCGATGGCCGCCGGCTTGCCGATCGCGAGCTACCCGGTCGGCGATATCAGGCGGATGGTCTCGGCGGAGAATTTGCCGTTCGTGACCGAACTCCCCGGCGAAGTGCGGTTGCGCGATGCGCTGCAGGCACTGGTCGCCGATCCTGCGTTGCGCGCCTCGGTCGGCGCCGCGAACCAGGCCAAGGCGCGGGCCGAATACGACGAAGCGGTTATGATCGCTCGCTATCGTGCGTTGTACGAGGATGCGCTCGGCCGGCCCGGCGTACTAGGCGAACTACTAACCTAGGTCGTAATATTGCTCGCGCGTTGCGTCCTTGCGATATAGGGGGGCCGTATTTTCCGGGAGAGGTGACGTCGTGTTCAAGGGCCTGAAGCCTATCGTCTATAACGGTCGGGAAGTCTGGCCTCTGGTTGAGGGCGGCAAGGGCGTCGCCGCGACCAACCACGCGTCGGCCGGCGCCTGGGCTGCGGCCGGGGGGCATCGGCACCGTGTCGGCAGTCAACGCCGACAGCTACGATCCCGAGGGCAAGATCATCCCGCAGGTCTATGCGGCGCTGACCCGGCGCGACCGGCACGAGGAACTCGTCCAGTACGCGATCGAAGGCGCGGTCCAGCAAGTCGAGCGCGCGTACGAGATCGCCGACGGAAAGGGCGCAATCAACATCAACGTGCTGTGGGAAATGGGCGGCGCGCAGCGGATCCTGCACGGCGTGCTCGAACGCACCCGCGGCAAGGTCGCCGGCGTCACCTGCGGCGCAGGCATGCCGTACAAGCTGTCCGAGATCACCGCGTCCTACGGCGTCAGCTACCTGCCGATCGTCAGCTCCGGCCGTGCCTTCCGCGCGCTGTGGAAGCGGGCGTATTCGAAGGCGGCCGAGTGGCTTGCCGCGGTGGTGTACGAGGATCCGTGGCTCGCGGGCGGGCATAACGGCCTGTCGAATGCCGAGGACCCGTTGAAGCCGCAGGACCCGTATCCGCGCGTGAAGGAACTGCGCGACGTAATGCGCGAAGGCGGCATCTCGGACGACGTGCCGATCGTCATGGCTGGCGGCGTTTGGTATCTGCGCGACTGGAACGACTGGATCGACAATCCCGAGCTTGGAACGATCGCGTTTCAGTTCGGCACGCGGCCCTTGCTAACGCGCGAAAGCCCGATCCCGCAGGGGTGGAAGGACGCGTTGACGCAGATCGAGGAAGGCGACGTGCTGTTGCACAAGTTCTCGCCGACCGGCTTCTACTCGTCGGCGGTGCGCAATCCGTTCCTGCGCTCGCTGGAAGCACGCTCCGAGCGCCAGATCGCGTTCTCGACGCAGGAGGCTGGCGATCATGTGTTCCAGCTCGACGTCGGCGTGAAGGGCAAGAACTTCTGGGTCACGCGCAACGACCTGCTGCGTGCGCGGCAGTGGTTCGGCGAGGGGCTATACCGATGCGCTCAAGACGCCGGATAACACGCTGGTGTTCGTCAGCCCGACCGAAAAGGGCATGATCCGCAAGGACCAGGCCGACTGCATGGGCTGCTTGTCGCAATGCTCGTTCTCGAGCTGGGCAGATACCGAGACCAACTCGACCGGACGCCTCGCCGACCCGCGCAGCTTCTGCATCCAGAAGACGTTGCAGGACATCGCGCACGGCGGCGACATCGACCAGAATCTGATGTTCGCGGGTCATGCCGCGTATAATTTCAAGAAGGACCCGTTCTACTCGAACGGGTTCGTGCCCAGCGTTGGGCAGTTGGTCGATCGGATTTTGACGGGCGATTGAGGCGAGGGTGGCCGCGCGCGATGATGTCGAACCTTCGATAGCATCGGTTGTGCGACACCTCGTGCCCTGGGACAGACCTGCGCTGATCGGTTGGAACCAACCGAAGCTTGTTTCCCCGCGAAGGCGGGGACCCAGTCTGGGCTCCCGCCTTCGCGGGAGAACAAGGGAGGGCCGAACGGCGATCGAATTCGGCCGCAACCTTGGCTAGACGCGCGCGAAGCAGGTTTCAGGCAATGGATTGGGCTAGGCAAATCTTGGCCTGAACCAACCGCGGGCGTTTCTCGTTCGCGAGGCTAACAGGAATAGGATGCACCCATGACGCTACACGCCTGGTGGTTGTTTGTAGTTGCGGTGTTCCTCCTATGCGGGACGCCCGGACCCAACATGCTGCACGTCATGACGCGCAGCATCACCTTTGGCGCACGGCGCAGCGTCGCGGCCATGGCGGGGTGCCTGACCGCACTGGTGCTTGTGCTGGCGGCGTCCGCGGCTGGCGTATCCGCGCTGCTCGCGGCATGGCCGCGGGTGTTCGACGCGCTGCGTTATGCCGGTGTCGCGTACCTCATATTCCTCGGGATCAAGGCTTGGCGCGGGGCGGGGTCTCCGATCGACGTCGGCGACGATACGACGCCGGTGGCACTCCTTCCTTCCGTGTCTGTGTGGCGCCTGTTTCGCGGGGGGTTCGTGATCGGGATCAGCAATCCCAAGCTGTTGCTGTTCGCCGCCGCCTTCCTGCCGCAGTTCGTCGACCGCGCCTCGCCGCAAGCGCCGCAGTTCGCGATACTTGTAGTGACTTTCGCGGTGGTCGAGAGCTTCTGGTACGGCGTGTATGCAGCCGGTGGGAGGACGCTCGCGCGCTATCTGACGCGCCCGGCTTTGCGGCGCGCGTTCGACCGCGTGACGGGGGCGATCTTCGTCGGGTTCGGTCTCGCTTTGCTGCGGGTGCGAGCATAGCGAAAACGTGCCGCGCCATTGCCGTTCGGGGCGATAGCGCGCATAGCTGACGCATCGCGGCGCTTCGTACGGGCAGGCTGCGACTGAGAGATGCTTTGCGCTCCCGCTCCGAGCCGGGAATGCCGCATGACGATCTATTCTGCTATCGCACCTTCGAGGGATCGCATCGTGACGACGGGCACCGAAACGGTCGTGCCGATCTCGCGCGCGGTGAACGTCAGCGTCGAACAGCCTCAGGTGGTGGCGATGTGCAAGAAGCATGACGCGATCATCAGTGCGATCGAGACGCTGCCATCAGGTGGCACGCGCGTCGTGCTGATGAACAGTGCCGATGCCGCGAAGATCATCAAGGCGTTCGGGTCGAAGGTTCTGACCGGGAACGTCGCGCGGACACATTGGATGCGTGCGGTCTGACTGGAGTCTAAATCCTCCCCCGCCAGGGGGAGGTGGCTGGCGCTTGCCGGTCGGAGGGGGAGGACACGGAACGTATGTTTCGCTTTCCTCCCCCCTCCGTCACCGTCGGTGCCACCTCCCCCTAGCGGGGGGAGGATTAACTGGCGAACGAAACAAGGGCGGGCGGTATAGCCGCCGCAATTTCGCGTGGTGTCCGGCCCGATCAGTCGGCGACCGTGCCAACGACGGCGCCACCAGCGCCGCCAACGGCTGCGCCCTTCTCGACGCTACCACCGGTCGCGGCGGCGACGCCTGCGCCACCGGCTGCACCGATGCCCGCGCCCTTGAGCGTCGAGCATGCGCTCATCGACACGGCGGATGCGACCAGCAGGGCGGAAACGGCAAACTTCTTCATCTTGGATACTCCTGTCTCTCCGGGGGTATCCAACAAATGCTGCATCGCGGCATCGGTTCCGAAATATTGATGCAGATCGTATCGGTGGGTTCAGATCCAGCCGTCGAGCACCTGATCCGGCGGGCGATGGCCATCCGCCCACATCCGGATATTCTGGATGACGCGCTCGCCCGATGCCATCCGCCCTTCGAGCGTCGCTGAGCCCATGTGCGGCAGCATCACGACGTTGGGCAGCGCGAGCAGCCGCGGATCGATCATCGGCTCGTGCGCCCAGACGTCGAGACCGGCGCCCGCCAAACGTCCGGCCTCCAACGCATCGACCAGCGCGCCCTCGTCGACGATCCCGCCGCGCGCCGCATTGATCAGGTACACATGCGGCTGCATTAGGCCGATCCGGCGGGCGTCGATCAGGTCGCGGCTGTCGGCGTTCAAGGGCGTGTGGATCGTGACGATGTCGACGGCGCCGAGCATGTCGTCGAGCGATGCATGGAAGGTGGCGGCTAGCTGCGCCTCGCGGACCGCGGGGGAGGCGGGTGCGGTTATGATAATGGATCGTCAGCCCGAACACGCGCGCCCTCAGCGCGACCGCCTGGCCGATCCGACCCATCCCGACGATCCCGAGCGCCTTGCCGCCGATCCGGTGACCGAGCATTCCGCCCGGACTCCAGCCGTTCCACTGGCCCGACCGCACCAGCTTCTCGCCCTCGGCTAGCCGCCGCGGCACCGATAGGATCAACGCCATCGTCATGTCCGCGGTGTCCTCGGTGAGCACTCCCGGCGTGTTGGTGACGATGATTCCGCGTGCGCGCGCCGCCTTGAGGTCGATATGGTTCACGCCCGCACCGTAGTTCGCGATCAGCTTCAGGCGGTCGCCCGCGCCGGCGATCAGCGCCGCATCAATCTCGTCGGTCACGGTCGGCACGAACACGTCGCAATCGGCCATCGCCGCGGCGAGCTGGTCGCGGTCGAGCTTCACATCGGCGCGGTTGTTCTGCGTGTCGAACAGCGCCTCCATCCGGTCCATGAGTGTGTCGGCCAGCTCGCGGGTGACGACGACCTTGGGGTTCGGACAGCGGCGTGTGTCGATCATGCGACCGGCTTGGCGAAGGTGCTCGTGCCCGTCAACGTCCCGTCAACGTGAGGGGCCGCAACTTCGGTTGAGGAAAGCGGTTCGTCGCGATAGGACATCGGTTCGCCAGTTAGGACATGACCATGCGCATTCTCGCCGCCGCGCTTTCCGTTTTTGTTGCCAGCGCGCTGGTGCCCGACCCGGTGGCGGCGGCCGACGCGACGCAGAAGCGCGTGCCCTATTACGCGTCGATCTCGGCGTCGCGCGCGCGGATGAGGACCGGGCCGGCACGGACGTATCCGGCGAGCTGGCTTTACCAACGCCAGGATCTGCCGATCAAGGTGGTCGCGATCTTCAAGGAATGGCGCAAGGTCGCTGATCCTGACGGTACCGAGGGTTGGATGCAGGCCAACCTGCTGAGCGGTACGCGGACCGCGATCGTGCATGGCGGTGGGCCGGTGGAGCTGCGGGAGAAGCCCAATGCGGGGGAGCCGGTTGCTGTGGCGCGCGGCACCGGGCGTGGTTGGGCGCCTGAGCCAGTGCGGGAATGGCTGGTGCCGGATGGATGTTAAGGGGCAGGCGGGGTTTGTTGCCGTTGGGGGGCTTTGGGGTGTCGAGGCTGGTGAAGTCTTGCCTTGATGGTTGAGAGGGGCTGTTTAATCGGCGGCGTCGCATGATCCGGAAGCCGACCCACCCCCGGCCCCTCCCTTTCAGGGAGGGGGGAGAAGGGGAGGGCGCCATAGGGTTGGTCTTCTGACTGGTTAGCTCCCCTCCCTGGAAGGGAGGGGGTTGGGGGTGGGTTGGCCGCTGAAGACGGACAGCGCTTGCCAGGATCGTCTCGGCCACACCGTCTGGATTGCGGGCAACGTCCGAGTTCCAGAACCGGATCACCGTCCACCCGAGCGCTTCCAACCGCCGGGTCCTCACCGCATCACGAAACGAGTCGATATGTTGGCTCCCGTCGAACTCGAAGGCCAGCCGCACCTCCCGACACGCCAGATCGATGATGAACCTTTCCACTACCAACTGCCGCGTGAACCGCGGGCGGAAATACGCGACCTTGTGCCAGATCGCGATCTCGGCATCGGTCGGATGATTGCGCAGCTCCCGAGCGCGTCGCGTCATTTCGGGAGGAACGCGCGGCATCCTGTGAGACTGCGCTTGCGCGCTGCCGAGAGCAACCCACCCCCGACCCCTCCCTTTCAGGGGGGGGGGAAGTCAGCGGGTCAGTTCATCAATTCCACTGCCATCGCGGTCGCTTCTCCACCGCCGATGCAGAGCGAGGCTAGGCCGCGCTTCTGGCCCGTCGTCTCAAGCGCGGACAGCAACGTCGCTAGAATCCGCGCACCGCTCGCGCCGATCGGATGACCTAGCGCGCACGCGCCGCCGTGGATGTTCACCTTGTCATGCGGCAGCCCGAGGTCGCGCATCGCGATCATCGCGACGACGGCGAAGGCTTCGTTGACCTCGAACAGGTCGATGTCCGACGCCGACCAGCCGGCCTTCTCCATCGCCTTGCGCATCGCGAACACCGGCGCGGTCGTGAACAACGCAGGGGCATGGGCATGCGCGGCATGCGCCACGACGCGCGCGATCGGCGTGATGCCTAGCCGGTCCGCAACGCTCGCACGCGTCATCACCAAGGCCGCAGCACCGTCGGAGATCGACGACGCGTTGGCGGCGGTGATCGTGCCGTCCTTCGAGAAGGCGGGCTTCAGCGTCGGGATCTTGGCGACGTCGCCCTTCGCCGGCTGCTCGTCGAGCGAGACCGTGGTCGTGCCCTTGCGACCGGCGATATCGACGGAGATGATCTCGCGGTCGAACGCGCCGGACTTCTGCGCGGCTTGCGCCCGGTGCAGCGACTCGATCGCGTAGTCGTCCATCTGCTTGCGCGTGAACTGGTATTCGTGCGCAGTGTCCTCGGCGAAGTTGCCCATCAGCTTGCCAGGTTCGTACGCGTCCTCGAGCCCGTCGAGATACATATGGTCGTACATCCGGTCATGCCCGATCCGCGCGCCGCCGCGGTGGCTTTTCGAAAGGTACGGTGCGTTGGTCATACTCTCCATGCCGCCCGCGACGAGCAGGTCGACCGAGCCGGCCGCCAGTGCGTCCGCGGCAAGGATCGCCGCCTGCATCCCCGATCCGCACATCTTGTTGACCGTCGTCGCCTCGACGTGATCGCCAAGCCCGGCATTGATCGCCGCCTGTCGCGCCGGCGCCTGGCCTAGCCCGGCGGGCAGTACGCAGCCCATGTAAATCCGCTCGATCTCTGCCGCCGACACGCCCGACCGCTCGACCGCACCGCGCACCGCATCGGCGCCAAGCTGCGTCGCGGTCGCGCCGGCGAGCGCGCCCCTGGAACGATCCCATCGGCGTGCGCGCGTAGGACAGGATGACGATGGGATCTCGATCGGCGGCCACTTCACTCTCCATATATTCTTCTGCCCCCGTATATGGGGTTGATGTGCGGCAATACAAAGCACCGCACGATGCGCCTAGACCTCCCGTCATGGAAACACTCATCACGACGCTCAAATGGTGTGCAGCAGGGTCGGGGGTGATCGCCGCCTTCATGGTGTCGCTCGACTTCGGGCGGCGCGTGACGGGGTGGGGGGTTCGTGCTGTTCGTCGGTTCGTCGATCGCCTGGCTGAGCGGTGCGGCCTTGACCGGGGACTGGGCGCTGGGCACGCAGAACATCGTGTTGTTCGGGATCAACCTCCTCGGCGTGTATCGCTACCTGGTGCGGAAAACGGGTGTCTGAGGCTGCGTTCTGGGCGGTGGTGCTGGGGGTGCTCGGGACGATCATCGGCAGCTTCGTCGCGGCACTGGTGATGCGCTGGCCCGACGGGCGCTCGGTGATGCAGGGGCGCTCGGCGTGCGATGGCTGCGGGCGGACTCTCCGCGCGGTCGAGCTGGTGCCGCTGCTGAGTGCGCTCGTGCTGCGCGGCCAGTGCAGAGGGTGTGGTGTCGCGATCAGTCCGGTGCATTGGCGGATCGAGTTGGCGGGGTTGGCGATCGGCTTGGCTGCGGGGATCGTTGCGCCGGGGGAGTCGGCATCGCCGGCGCGGTGTTCGGCTGGCTGTTGCTCGCGCTGGCGAGCCTCGATCTCGTCGCATTCTGGCTGCCCGATCGACTGACGATCCTTCTCGCTGCGACCGGACTCGTCGGCGCCGCGCTAGGCATTGACCCACCGCTTCAGGAACGGCTGATCGGCGGACTCGCCGGGTTCGGCACGTTGTGGCTGGTCGCGGTCGGCTACAGGCATTTGCGCGGACGCGACGGGATGGGGGGCGGCGATCCCAAGCTGTTCGGTGCGATCGGGCTGTGGCTCGGGTGGCAGATGTTGCCCGCCGTCCTGCTGATCGCGAGCATGATCGGGCTCGGCGTCGTCCTTGCCGCACACCTCAAGGGACGCAGCATGGCAGCGGACACCGCGCTTCCGTTCGGCGCGTTGCTGGCGATCGCGGCTTATCCCGCGTGGCTGTTCATGATAGGCGTGACGCCATGATATCGCTCGCTCTTATGCTCGCGCTGCAAGCCGCGACCCCTGCGCCAGCTGCCAATTCAGGTACGGGTCCCCTCGGCGCGATCGGCCAGCAGAAGCTCCCCGCCAAGGGATGCGCCGCGTATCTCTGGAGCATGGATGCCGGCCGCCAACTCGTCGCGATGGCGACCGCCGACCCCGCGCAGATCCGTCTCGCGATCGACGGCAAGACCACCGACTATGCGATGACGACCCAGTCGCCGGCGATCGGCTTCGGCTTCGGCGGCGTCACGCAATATCGCGGCGGCGACGTGACCGCGACGCTCGACATGGCCGTCGCGGTGCGCGCCGACATCTCGGCAGGCGCGACCGTGACGTCCGCGACGCTACGGATCGACCGCCCCGGACGGGATACCGTCGTCATGCCGGTCGGTGGCCTAATCGGCTGTGTCTGAGGTTAATTTTTGTGAAACCAAGCCGTCCTATGTGCGTTACGTGGACGAAGATGGGGGGTGAATCGAGCACGATCGCTGCCTGTAAAGGGGATCGTGTGACAGCTTCTAACAGCCGGCATCATTGGCTCGCTCTGGCGTTGGTAGCGTCGACAACGGGATTCGCGGGCGTCGGTTCCGCGCAGTTGGTGAAGCCGGGCACCGCCCCGGCCAAGGGCCCCGACGCGCCCAAGCCAAGCGATCAGCCGCAGTCGAACGATCCGCGTTCCGACGCTCCGATCGTGCCGGACGCCGAGTTCGACAGCGCGTTGCCGCCGTTGAGCGGCGACCTGAACGCGCCGTTGGAAGCGATGGCGCCATTGCCTGCTCCCTCGACGCAAACACCGGCAACACCCGCCACCGCGACAGCCCCCGCGACTACGCTTGCGGGCGACGTCCTGCCCCCGACCGGCCCGAGCGATCCGCAACTCGCGCAGCCGCTGACGCCGCTGTCGAGCTTCGACACGACCCCGCTCCAGACCGCGGCGGACATCAAGGACAAGGACGCGCCCGAGATCCGCTACGAGACCGCCACCAAGGGGCTCGACAAGGCGGGCGACGGGCTCGAAGGCGAATACAAGGCGCTGTCCGCGCTTGCCGAGGGCAAGGGCAAGGCCGCGAATGCCACGCAGGTCGCGGCACGTGCCCGCGAGGACGAGGCGCTGGCGGTGCGGCTGTTGAAGTCGCTCGGCTATTACGATGCGACCGCGATCTCGACGATCGAGACGATCCCCGACGCCGACAAGACCAAGCCCGCACGGCTGAAGGCAACCGTCAGCGCGCAACCCGGCCGGCTGTATTCGCTGTCGTCGATCACCGTGAAGGCGGACGCGACGACCCCGCCCGATCTGGTGCGTACGCAATTGCCGCTGAAGGTCGGCGACCCGATCGAGGCGGCACGGATCCAGGGTGCGGAGGCGAATGTCAGCCTGACGCTGCCGCAGCAGGGCTATCCCTTCGTCAAGGTCGGCGAGCGCGACATCCTGCTCGACGACCAGACCCCGACCGGCGCGTACACGCTGCCCGTCGATACCGGCCCGCGCTCGTCGTTCGGCCAGCTTCGAACCGAGGGCGATCCGGTCTTCAATCTCGAGCATCTGAACCTGTTCTCGCGGTTCAAGTCGGGCGAACTCTACGACAACCGGATGACCGACGACCTGCGCGATGCACTCGTCGCGACGTCGCTGTTCTCTACCGTGTCGGTCGAACCGGTCCGCACCGGCACGATCAACCCCGACGGCACCGAGCAGGTCGACCTGCTGGTCCGCCAGAGCGAGGGCAAGCCGCGGTCGCTCGGCGGCAATGTCGGGTTCTCGACCGGGCAGGGCTTCCGCGCGGAAGGCACATGGCAGCACCGCAACCTGTTCCCGTACGAGGGCGCGCTGATCGGATCGGTGATCGCGGGTACGCAGGAGCAGGGCCTGTCCGGCACGTTCCGTCGCGCGAACGCTGGTCGCCGCGACCGCACGTTCAGCCTAACCGCCGGCGCGAACCATTCGAATTACGACGCCTATGACGCGTTCACGACCAGCGTCGGCGTCCGGTGGAGTTACGATTCCACGCCGATCTGGCAGAAGCCGCTGACCTATTATTACGGTGGCGAACTCGTTGGCACGAACGAGAGCGTCTATGATTTCGGTCGCGGCGAGAACGTTCGCCGCACTTACGGCATCGTCGCGTTGCCGGGCCAGGTGAAGTTCGATCGTTCGGACAGCCTGCTCAACCCGACCAAGGGGTATCGCCTGACGCTGAACCTCAGCCCGGAGACGTCGGTCCAGGGGTCGGTCAAGCCGTACATCCGGACGATGATCGAGGGGACGTTCTACTACCCCGTCTCCAGCAGCATCGTCATTGCCGGGCGCGCCAAGGCGGGCTCGATCCAGGGCGTCTCTCGCGACGACCTCGCACCATCGCGGCGATATTACGGCGGCGGCGGCGGATCGGTCCGCGGCTATGGCTATCAGCGGCTCGGGCCGTTCGATCCCAACGGCGATCCGGTCGGCGGGCGCTCGCTCAACGAATTCGCGCTCGAGGCCCGCTACCGGTTCGGCGATTTCGGCATCGTGCCGTTCATCGATGCCGGCAACAGCTATGAGAGCAGCACGCCGAACCTGTCGTCCCTGCGCTACGGCGCGGGCATCGGCGGGCGCTTCTATACCAGCTTCGGCCCGATGCGTTTCGATGTCGCGACGCCGCTGAACCCACGCGAGGGCGACGGCAAGATCGCCCTCTACATCTCGATCGGGCAGGCATTCTGATGGCCGAAAACGGCACTCCACCTGTTGAACAGGGCCCTGCTGAGCGGGACCAGTTCGAGCAGACCGAAACGGTGATCGTCGAACGTCGCCCCCTGTGGCAGCGCATCCTGAAATGGCTGGCGATCCTGGTCGTCGGTCTGGTCGCGCTCGTCCTGATCGTGCTGTTCGGGATCAACACCGATCCGGGCCGGCGTCTCGTCGCGGACCAGATCGGCGGCTACACCACTGCGTCCGGGCTGAACATCAAGGTCGGTCGGATCGATGGCTCGATCTACGGCGCGATGACGCTCAGCGACGTGCGCGTGTCCGACCCCAAGGGCGTCTTCCCTGACCAGCCCGAAGCTCGCCGTCGACTGGCGTCCGTTCGCGTTCGCCAAGAACCATGTCGATGTACGTTCTCTGACCACGCCGCTGGTCACGCTGCAGCGCCGCCCGGTGCTCAACGCGACGCCGACCGATCCCAATGCGCCGCTGCTCCCCGATCTCGACATCGACGTGAACCGCCTGGTGATCGATCGCTTCCTGATCGCCAAGCCGGTCACCGGCCAGACGCATATCGTCAAGATCGACGGCGCGGTCCACATCGCCGACAAGCGCGCGCAGTTGACCACCAACGCCACCGCGCTGACCGGCCCCGGCATCGCCGGCGGCGACCGCCTCGTGCTGAAGCTCGACGCGGTGCCCGGAGCAGAACAAGCTCGACGTCAATTTGAAGCTGACCGCACCGGTCGGCGGCGTCGTCTCGACGATGGGGGCGTTCAAGGCGCCGTTGACCGCGACCGTCGATGGCCGCGGCAGCTGGGCCTCGTGGCAGGGGGCGCGCCGTCGCAACGCTTGGCGGCGGACAGTTGGCGAACCTCGGCCTGACCGCGAAGAACGGTCATATCGAAGTGCGGGGTTCGACGCGGCCCGGCCTGTACCTCGAAGGGCCGGTCGAGCGCCTGACGTCGCCACAACTCGACGTCGCGATCGATACCACGCTCAACGACCGCAAGGCCGACACGCGGATGACGCTGAAGTCTGACGCGCTGGCGGTCGACGCCGGTGGTCTGATCGATCTCGCCAACAGCCGGTTTGGCAATTTCGCGGTCAACGCGAAGCTGCTAACGCCCGGCGCGATCCTGCCGAACCTGCGCGGTCGTGATGTCACGGCACGCGTCGTGCTCGACGGTGCGTTCGCGACGCCGACGGTCGACTACAAGGTCCGCGCCGCCACGATCGCGTTCGGCGACATGGGCGTCGAGAACCTCTACGCTGAGGGTCTCGCGCGTGTGAACTCGGACCGTATCCTCGTACCGATCAAGGCGCGTGCACGTCGCGTGACTGGGCTCAATGCCGCCGTCGGCGGGCTCGCCACCAACGTCGCGATCGACGGTGACTTTGCGATTTCCGGCGTCAACGTCCTCTCCGACAACCTCAAGATCCGCTCGGACAAGATCGATGCGACCGCGGTGGTGGTCGCGAACATGGCGACTGGACGCTACACGGGTGCGCTGAAGGGCCGGATCAACAATTACCGCGTCGACGGGATCGGCATCGTCAACCTGACGACCGACGCCAAGCTGGTGCCGGGACCCAAGGGCGGCTTCGGGATCACCGGCCGCGTCGTCGCGCAGACCTCGCAGATCTTCAACGAAGGCGCGCGCAGCTTCCTCGGCGGCAACGCGATCGTCCGCTCGGATATCGGCTACAGCCCCGAAGGCATCGTCACCTTCCGCAATCTCCGCATGAACGCGCCACAGTTCCGCGTGACCAGCGGCGAAGGCCGGTTTGATCCCGCGACTGGCGCGGTTCTGGTGAATGCCGATGCGTATTCGACCGCCTACGGCCCATTGTCCGCCCGCGTCACGGGCAGCGCGACGGCCCCCCGTCGTCGTTCTGCGTGCACCGCGGCCGGGCGTGGGCGTTGGCCTTGTCAATCTCAACGCGCGGATCGTCGGCCGTGGCGGCGCCTATGCCGTCACCGCGAGCGGTGGCACCAACTACGGCCCATTCACCGCCGACGTGCTCGTCAAGCCGGGCGCGCAGCTCGCGGTCGACGTGCGCCGCGTGGTGTTTGCCGGGATCGTCGGCAGCGGCCGCATCGTCCAGACCGCGGCCGGCCCGTTCGCGGGTGCGCTCCAGTTCGCCGGGCAGGGCTTGTCGGGCAATGTCCGCCTCGCCAACCAGGGCGGCTATCAGCGCGCCGACGTCGCGGCGCGCGCCAACGGCGCGAAGATCCCCGGCATGGTCGACTTCACGATCGGCCGTGCGATCGTCAACGCCACCGCGGTGCTGACGCCGACGCCACAGATCGTCGCCGACGCACAGGTCGCAGACATGCGCTATGGCGCGATCGTCCTCTCGGCGGCACGTGCGAAGGTCAATTATGTCGGCGGCAACGGCACGGCACAGGCGCTGCTGACGGGCTCGAACGGTGTCCCGTTCCGTCTCGCCGTCAACGCTAAGCTCAGCCCCAACAACTACCTCGTCGCCGCACAGGGCCAGGCCAACGGCATCGACTTCCGTACCGTCAATCCGGCGCGCATCCAGGCGGTGAAGGGCGTGTATCGCCTGTCGCCGACCCGGATCGACTTCGGTGGCGCAGGCGGCGGCTCGGCGCGCTTGGCCGGCAGCTACGGCCGCGGCACGAACGCGCAGGTCCGGCTCGATCGTCTCGACCTATCGACCCTGTCCGCTCTGGTCCCGAACCTCGGCATCGGCGGCAAGGCGACCGGCAGCCTCGACTTCTCGCAGGCGAATTCGGCCGCACTGCCGACCGCAGACGCCCGCGTGACCGTCACCAACTTCACGCGCTCGGGTCTCGCCGCTGTCTCCGATCCCGTCGACATCGTGTTCGCCGGGACGCTCGGCGGCGACGGGGCGACCGGTCGTGCGCTGGTGCGTCGCGGAACGTCGGTCATCGGCCGCATGGTCGCGAACCTGCGGCCGCTGCCGGCGGGCAATGGCTCGTGGAGCACGCGCCTGATGGCCGCGCCGCTGTCGGGCGGGATTCGCTATAATGGCCCGTCCGCAGTGCTGTTCAGCTTTGCCGCGATCCCGAACCAGCAGCTGTCGGGGCCGATCGCGGTCGCCGCGGACTTCTCCGGGCGTCTGTCCGCACCTCAGTTGAACGGCGTCGTCCGGGCCGACAACCTGACCTACGACAACGAGACCTATGGCACGCGTCTGTCGCAGATGCGGATTGCCGGACGGTTCTCGAACACCGACCTGCAATTGACGCAGCTCAACGCGAAGGCCGGCGACGGCACTGTGCAGGCGCAGGGCAGGATCGGGTTCGCGGCGGACAGCGGCTTCCCGATCGACATCCGCGCGACGCTGAATAATGCGCAGCTCGCCAAGAGCGACGCGATCAGCGCGACCACCACGGGTACGGTCCACCTCACCAACGGGCGCGATGGTGGCCTGATCCAGGGCGATCTCCAGATCCCCGAGGCACGCTATCAGATCATCCGCCAGGGTCAGGCGGAGGTTCCCGAACTGACCGGTGTCCGCCGCAAGAGCGACATCCGCACGCCGGTCTCGACCGATCGCTCGGACGTGCCTGCGATCGGCAAGTTCAAGCTCGACCTCCGCGTCCGTGCGCCGAACCAACTGTTCGTCTCGGGTATGGGCCTCGAGTCCGAATGGGAGATGGACATGCACATCGGCGGTACGTCGGCCGCGCCGATCGTGACGGGTGGGCTCGACATCGTCCGCGGCACCTACTCGTTCTCGGGCAAGCGGTTCGAGGTGAACAAGGGCCAGATCCGCTTCCGCGGCGGCGCGCTGACTGATCCGGACATCAACATCCAGGCGACCACGACCACCAGCGACATAACGGTCGTCATCAACGTCACCGGAACCGGCCAGAAGCCGCAGATCGCATTCACGTCGACTCCGGTCCTGCCACAGGACGAAGTGCTCAGCCGCCTGTTGTTCGGGTCGAGCCCGGCCAATCTATCGGCGACCGAGGCGATCCAGCTGGCGTCCGCGCTGAACTCGCTGCGCGGGTCGGGCGGCGGTGGCCTGAACCCGCTTGGCAAGCTCCGCTCCGCGACCGGGTTCGACCGGTTGCGCGTACTGGGTGCCGATCAGGCGACCGGGCGCGGGACGAGCCTCGCGGCCGGCAAGTACATCACGAAGAACATTTATGTGGAGATCGTGACTGACGCAAAGGGCTTCACCTCGACCCAGCTCGAGATCGCGTTGACCAAGGCGCTCAGCCTGTTGTCGGCCGCGGGATCGAGCGGCGGGCAGAGCGCGAGCGTGAAATATACGAAGGACTATTGAGTAAAGATCACAACAGGATAGGTTCGGTTATGAAACCTACGGCGTAACGCCGGGGCGCGAGGATGCAGCATGACCGAACATGTCGACGTGATCGTGGTGGGTGCCGGCATTTCCGGGATCGGCACCGGCTACCACCTGCAGACGCGCTGCCCCGACCGGAGCTACATCCTCCTCGAGGGTCGGCAGTCGATGGGCGGGACGTGGGACCTGTTCCGTTATCCCGGCATCCGCTCCGACTCGGATATGCACACGCTGGGATTCGTCTTCCACCCCTGGACGGCGGCCAAGTCCATCGCCGACGGCCCCTCGATCCGCGCTTATGTCGAGGAAACGGCGCAAGCGTACGGCATCGACCGAAAGATCCGCTACGGCCATCACGTGAAGTCCGCGGCATGGTCGACCGAGGATGCGCGCTGGACGGTCGAAGCGACCGGCCCCGACGGTCCGGTAACGCTGACCTGCAACTTCCTCTCGATGTGCGCGGGCTATTACAATTACGCCAAGGCCTATTCGCCGGAATTCGAGGGCGCGGACAGTTTCGCCGGACAGATCGTCCACCCGCAATTCTGGCCCGAAGACCTCGACTATAGCGGCAAGCGAGTCGTCGTGATCGGCAGCGGCGCGACCGCCGTGACGCTGGTCCCGTCGATGGCGAAGACCGCGGCGCACGTGACGATGCTCCAGCGCTCGCCGACGTACATCGTCGCGCGGCCGGGCGAGGACGGCGTGGCGAACTGGCTGCGTGGCAAACTGCCGGCAAAGGCGGCCTACGGCATCACGCGGTGGAAGAACGTGCTGATGGGGATGTTCTTCTACCGGATGGCACGGAAGAAGCCGGCTGTCGTGAAGGAGCGGATGATCGGCATGGTCCGCGACCATCTCGGCCCCGACTACGACGTCGCGACACACTTCACCCCGCGCTACAACCCGTGGGACCAGCGTGTCTGTCTGGTTCCCGACGGCGACCTGTTCACCGCGATCAATGCCGGCACAGCCTCGATCGTCACCGACACGATCGCGCGGATCACGCCTGACGGCATCCATCTTGATTCGGGGGAAGGACCTGCCTGCCGACGTGATCGTCACCGCGACGGGCCTCGAACTGCAACTGATGAGCGGAGTGGCGTTCAGCCTCGACGGCAAGCCGATCGAACTCGCCGGCCGGCTACAGTACAAGGGCATGATGTTCGACGGCGTGCCGAACCTGTCCTCGACCTTCGGCTACACCAACGCGTCGTGGACGCTGAAGGCGGACCTGACGGCGATCTACATGTGCCGGCTGTTGAATACGATGAAGAAGCGCGGCCTGCGTCAGGCGACGCCGTTCAATGACGATCCGACGATGAAGAGCGAGTCGTTCCTCGATTTCACATCGGGGTACGTGCAGCGCGCCGCTGCGGCTTTACCGACGCAGGGAGAGCGCAAGCCGTGGAAGCTGAACCAGAATTACGCCCTGGACGTGCTCGCGCTCAAGTTCGGTTCAATCGATGATGCGATGCGGTTCTCGAACCCGGTGCGGGTTCCTGCGCGACGAGAGGACGTTACCGCCTGATGGAATTCTTGCGGGCCGGCATCCGCGATCAGGGTAGTGCCAAACGGCATCGACCGTATCCGTAAGCCTAGGTTCGTCTGGTCGCGACGCTCGGAAATCTCGCAGCGATTGAGTGTCGATCGGCGTGCCACGGCAACGGTGTCGCGTCGCTGAAGCATTGCCACCTTAAAGTGTCGGCTCGAACACCGAAACACGCTCTTATTCAGCGGGTCAGTGTCCGAGCCGATTCGGCATTCACCAGGGGCGAATGTTCTCGCCGTAAACCAGCGAGATAAGAAACTTCAGCATGTTTTTTTCCCTAATTGGCACCATGAGGTGCTTCACGGGATTATAGGTTAACGAGACGTTAAACAATAACATTTGTAATTTGTTAACCATCTTTGTCGGGCTCGTGCATGCTACGTGCTTAAGGGTATGTTTATGCGTCCGGGCTATTGGGTCGGGAATGATGGACATTCCGCACGGTCAGTTCGAAGCCAGCCCGCACTTTGCGGCCATGCGTCTGCTGGACGTCGACTCGTCGGTCGAGCGTACGCGCAACGCCATTTTCAAGGCATCGCAAGCTTCGTGGCGGTTCCTCGTGCTTGCCGAGATCTCGAATTTTTCCGTGTTGCGCCGTCACTTGGGACGCTCAAGAGCGGACACCTTGATCGTCGACGTGGCGGCGCGAATCGCTGACACATTGCCTGACGCCAGGATTATGGTCGCGGGACGCGACACGGCGGAAATCGTCTTCGAGAGCGAGGCACGGCTGGCCTTGGACGTCGCGATCGCCGCGCTGGAGGTCGCGTTCGAAGAACCGTTCGACATCGACGGCGAATCCTATGTCATCCACGTTCAGTTGGGCGCGGCCGCCGCGTCTGCGCACCGCGACGAAGTGCTGCTGATCGAGGAGGCCGAACACGCGTTGCGAGAAGCCCGCGACGAACGCATCGCAATCGCGCGCGATGTGACCGGCACCCCAGCGGCGATGGATCGTGCGGAGCTGTCGTTGGATCTGACGCGCGCGATCGAAAAGGAGGAGTTGTTCCTTCAATATCAGCCTAAGGTTCACTTACGTCGTCAGGAGGTCACGAGTGTCGAGGCACTGGTCCGCTGGAACCACCCGACGCGCGGGCTAGTATTGCCTAACGACTTTATACCCTTGGCCGAGGAATCTCGGGATATCGTCGCGCTGACGCTGTGGACGATCCGTCGTTCAATTGCGGATCAGAAGGCGCTCGCCGCCAGTGGTCACGACCTGCGCATCTTCATCAATATTGCGGGGGCGTTGCTCGCGGACAAGCGGTTCGTTCGCCGCGCCTGTGCGCTGGTTCAGACAAGTGGCGCACAACTCGGGTTCGAGATCACCGAAACGTCGGTGATCCGCGATCCGGAAAGTGCGATCGCCAATCTCAAGATCTTTGCGGATATCGGGATCATCATCGCGATCGACGACTATGGGGCAGGCCTGTCGTCGCTGGCGTATCTGAAGCAGTTGCCGGCACGCGAGCTGAAGATCGACAAGCTGTTCGTCACGCAACTCACCAGCTCGAATCGCGACCCATTGATCGTCCGGTCGACGATCGATCTCGCGCACGCGCTCGAGATGGAAGTCGTCGCTGAGGGTGTAGAGAGCCAGGCGGCGATGGCATTGTTGTCGGTGATGGGCTGCGACATGATCCAGGGTTTTCTGATTAGTCGACCGATCAATCTGGATGCGCTGATCCACTTTCTCGATGATGGAAAGTATCAGGCTATCGCGGCGGACATGCGAGCGCCGTTCAATCGACTCGCTACCGTCTGGAAGCGTGCCTGACCGCAATGGCACAACGCTGGATCGTAGCTGTTGCTGCCGTAGTTTTCGCAGTGATCGGGCCGGCGGTATCCGCGCAACTCACCACGGGTCAGGATAGCGATACCGTTGCCGTTAGGTACGAAGCTACCGTCGCCGACGTGAATGCTACGATGTTGATCGATCCTGCCAAGGCATTGCCAAAAGCGGTGGCTGCCGAACACCTTGCTGCGACGATCACCGACCAGAAGGCCCGTGGTATCGCGATCGCGAAGGCGCAATGGCTCCAGGGGGAATCGTATCTCCGGACGAACGATACCGACAAGGCCGACGCACCGATCCGCAGTGCGCTTGCCGCGGTAAAGACGTTTCAACCACAATCAAAGCTGCACGCCGACTTGTTGATTTCGATGGGCTGGCTCGACAGTTCGCAAGGCCGCGCCGGCAGCGCCTTGATCGATTACCAACGGGCGTTTGCGATTTATCGCAGGCTCGGGGATGCGCGTGGACAATCCCGTACCCTGGTCTTCATTGCAATGCTGTATACCGAGGCCAAAGATCCGGACACGGCGGATAGATATTATCAGCAAGCTCTGGAAATCTATCACGCTGATGCAAATATAGCCGTATCGATTTACAATAACAGGGCTTTGGTGCTTGCTCAGGATAAACAGTACAAGAAGGCGGCTGTTCAATTCAAGAAATCGCTCGATTTAGCAACGCAATTGAATAGCAAGAACCTGCTAGAACTTATCCACATGAATATCGCGCGTGTGCAGCTGGCACTCGGAAATTTGACGATAGCGGACCGTGCCATTGCGAGTGGACGTGCGATTGCCGACCCTGCCGATACCAGACTTGCTGGACGTCTTACTGCAACCGCCGCACAATCTGCGCTGCAGCACGGTGACGTACCGCGCGCGCAACGGCTGATCGAAAGCGCATTCGCGGGAATCAATCCGACGACAACGGACACGGCGTACCGCGATGCTCACCTGACGGCCTATGATATCTTTACGGCGGCAGGCGACTCACCAGCAGCGCTCGTCCATCTCCAAGCCCTCAAGCGCCTCGACGACGCAGGCACCAAGCTCGCCACCGACACGAAGACCGCGCTGATGGCGGCGCGGTTCGACTTCGCCAATCAGGAGTTACGGATCAGCCAACTCAAGGCCAGCGAATTGCAGCGCAGCATCGCGTTCGAGCGCACGCAGGCGCGGACCCAGCGGAATATCTTCATCGCGACGGGCGCGGCGGTCGCGGTCGTTATCGCGCTGTTGGCGATCGGGTTGGTTACGATCCGTCGCAGCCGGGATAAGGTACGCGCTGCCAATGATGACCTTGCGATCACGAACAGCGCATTGGGCAAGGCACTGGCCGCCAAGACCGAGTTCCTGGCCACGACCAGTCATGAAATTCGGACGCCGCTTAACGGTATTCTGGGCATGACTCAGGTGATGCTGGCGGACCCGAAGCTTCCGGCGGACATGCGCGATCGGCTTGGGGTGGTGCATGGTGCCGGGATCACGATGCGTGCGCTCGTCAATGACATCCTGGACATCGCCAAGATGGAAACCGGCAACCTGACGATCGAGGCTGCTGCGTTCGACGTCTGCGCGACAGTGAAGGACGCGGCGCGGATGTGGGAGGAGCAGGCGCGCGCGAAAGGCCTTTCCTTCACCGTCGATGTCGGCGGTTGCCCTGCGATGATCATGGGCGACGCCGCACGGGTTCGACAGATCGTCTTCAATCTCCTGTCGAACGCGCTGAAGTTCACCAAGACGGGCCATGTCGCACTGAGCATCCAGGTCGGCGACGACGACCGGTTGCGTGTTGGCGTCACCGATTCCGGTATCGGTATTCCCGCCGACAAGATCGAGGAGATCTTCGAATCGTTCCGTCAGGCCGATGCCGGGACGACACGACAATTCGGTGGCACTGGCTTGGGACTGTCGATCTGTCGCAATCTGGCGCGGGCCATGGGCGGTGACGTGTCCGTCAGCAGCATCGTGGGGCAGGGGGCGACCTTCACGCTCGTCCTGCCGCTGGTCCGTGCCGACACGAAGGCGGTCGAGATCGTCGAAACGGAGACGCGACCGGTCACGCTGATCGTCGATCGCAACCCGATCACGCGCAGCATGTTCAAGACCTTGCTCGCGCCTTGCGGCGGCCCGATCGCCTTCGCGGCGTCGGTCGACGAAGCGGTCACGCGTCTTGCCGATGGCGACATCGCACGCGTGTTGATCGACGATGCGACGGTGCGTGTCGGCGACGACGCGCTGGGCGGACTGTCGCGGGTTGCCGAGGCGGCGTATATTTCGGGTGCTGAAACGACGTTGCTCTGGCCTGTTGCCGCAGAGGAAGAGCGTAAGGAACTGCTGGGTACGGGGATCACGCGGGTCGTTGCGAAGCCGGTGAGCGGAGGCACGCTGATTGCGAGAATGTTCGATGGATCGGTATCGACCAATGGCGTGAATCCGGACCTTGTATCGCATGCTGCATGAGGCGTAGAGGCGGCATATGGCCACGATATATCCTCCTTTGATCTATGTTAAGCGGGGGGTGCGGTGAACGTTTTGTTCATCGAGGACGACCGGATGAACCGCCGCGTCGTCAAGGATATGCTCGACGTTGCCGGCGTATCGATGGTCGAGGCTGAAAGCGCGGAACGCGGTCTCGAGATCCCTCGATGAACAGGAGTTCGCGATGATCCTTGTCGATCTGCGGATGCCGGGCATGGATGGCATCACCGCGATCCAGCATATCCGTGCTCGGGGCGACGCCAAAGCCAAGGTGCCGATCATCGTCGTGACCGCGGATATCGCGCCTGATCTGCGGGAGCGCTGTCTTGCGGCGGGCGCGGATGACGTTATTTTCAAGCCGGTCGCGATGGATTCTCTGTTCGACGCGATGGGTATGATCCTGGCACGGGGCGCCGACGGCGACGGCCTGATCGTCTAGGCGTCGCTTTGACCGTGGCGCCCGAGCGCCGCGCCGAGCGATGCAGTCGCGCTGCCGCGTCTCGCTGGCTTGGGCTGAGACGGGTCTGGCGACCAGCCGGTCAGGAACACGATCTGGAATGTCTCGTGGGTCCGGCCACGATCATTCGATGCGCTAGCGAAGGCAGCGGCGGTCCGTCCCACCGTCGCCGACACGAGAGGCTGGCGCTCGGCCAGGATATTACCCGCCCCCATTCCGCGCAGATCACCGAACAGCCGGCCGAGATCGCGGTACCCGACGTCGAGCGTTTCGACATCGGCGACGGGCAAGGCGAACCCCGCCCGCATCAGCAGGTCGCCGGCGGATCGCACGTCGATCTGCGGGTGAAGGCGCGCGGCGGGCCGTTCGCTTTCCGCCGACCTCAGCGCGCTGCGAAGTGCCGGCAAACTCCCCGCACCGACGAACGCACCGAGAAACAGGCCGTCAGGACGCAGCACGCGGCGGATCAAGGCCAGCGCGCCGGGCAGGTCGTTGACCTGATCGAGTACGCCGGCGCTTACCACGAGATCGAACGACGCATCGGCGAATGGGAGGCGATCCTCGTCTGCCTGCACGCCGCCTGGCTTGGCAGCAAACGCGAACCCCGCATCGCAGCGCGCCACTCGCGCACCCGGTGGCGCAACGAACGCGCCGTCGAAACAGCCGAGATCGAGGATGTCGGTAAAGTCTCGCGTTACCGCATCCAGCCGTTCGGCGATTCCGTCGAGCATCGTGGCCCGCAGGAAGTCGTGCTCGGCATAACCCGGCGCGGCACGGTCCCGGCGAACACGGCGCGCGGCGCGGTCGAAGATCTCGGGGGCGGAGTTTTCTGAAACGATATCGGACACGTCTTCGCTTGTGCCGTGGTCGGTCGCCTCGGACAAGGGCTGGCACTCATGGGGGGCTGGATGAAGATACTCGCCCCGTTCCGCTTCATCGCCGGGATCGCCTTGCCGCCACGGTGCGCCGGTTGCGGCACGCCGGTTGCCGAGGATCACCGATTTTGCGCGATTTGCTGGACCGGACTGCGGTTCCTGGGGCCGCCCTGGTGCGCCGGCTGCAACCAACCTTTCGCATTCGACCGCGGTGACGACGCACGATGTGCGGCATGCCTCGCCGATCCGCCGCGTCATGCCGGCGTCCGTGCGGCCGTCGCGTACGGTCCGATTGCGCGGACGCTGGCGCTGCGCCTGAAATATGGCGGTCGTATCGCCTTTGCGGAGACCATGGCGCGACAGATGCGGCGCTTGCTGCCGGACGAGGTCGACTTACTGGTGCCAGTGCCGCTGCACCGCTGGCGAATATGGTCGCGCGGCTTCAACCAGGCGGCGCTGATCGCCGACGCCATCGCGAAGCTGTCGGGGGTAGGGGCACGATCGCACCGTTCTGACGCGGCCCAGGCGGACAATCTTGTTGCGCGGACTTGGCGGACGACAGCGAGCAAAGGCGGTGTCCGGCGCGTTCGCGGTTACGGCGCGGGACCGCGTGCGGGGCAGGGCGATCGCGTTGGTGGACGACGTCTACACCAGTGGCGCGACCGCCGACGCGTGTACCCGCGCGCGCTGCTCAAGGCGGGCGCGCGATCGGTCATGATCCTGTGCTGGGCGCGGGTCTTGCCGGCGTCTGACGATTGACAACGGCAAACCGAGACCACATTTCCCGCTGCATGGCTAAAGTCGAAATCTACACCAAGGCGTTCTGTCCGTATTGCACGCGCGCGCTGAAGCTCCTCGCATCGAAGGGGGTCGAGCCCGAGCAGTTCGACGTCACGATGGGGGGCCCGAAGAAGGCCGAGATGGTCGAGCGGTCGGGTGGCCGCATGACCATGCCGCAGGTCTTCATCGACGGAAAGCATATCGGCGGATCGGACGATCTGGCCGCACTCGACGCAAACGGTGGCCTCGACGCACTGCTCGCCTGATGGCGAAGATCGGCGTCCTCCAGATGACGAGCGGGATCGATCCCGCCGTCAACGCCGCGACGATTGTCGAAGCGATCGGGACGGCTGCGGAAGCCGGGGCGGAGATGCTGTTTACGCCCGAAATGTCGGGTCTGATCGATCGCGATCGGGCCCGCGCTGCCAACTCGATCGTCGCCGAGGATAATGACCCGGTGCTGGCGGCCGTCCGTGACGGTGCGGCATCGGCCGGCATTTGGGTCCACCTAGGATCGCTTGCGGTACGACGCGCGGACGGTAAATTCGCTAACCGTGGGTTCGTGATCGACCCGAGCGGCGCGATCCGCGCGCGCTACGACAAGCTTCATCTGTTCGACGTCGACCTCCCGTCCGGTGAAAGCTGGCGGGAATCGTCAGCCTATGTCGCGGGCGAGACGGCGACGGTCGTTGATACGCCCGCGGGCAATCTCGGTACGTCGATCTGCTACGACCTCCGGTTCGCCGACCTTTACCGCGCGTTGAGCGATGCTGGCGCGACAATCCTGTCGGTTCCCGCTGCCTTCACGCGACCGACCGGCGCAGCGCATTGGGAAATCCTTCTGCGCGCACGGGCGATCGAAGCAGGCGCGTTCGTAATTGCAGCGGCGCAGACCGGCGTTCACGAGGACGGACGCGAAACCCACGGCCATTCGCTTGTGATCGATCCATGGGGTGATGTGCTGCTCGACATGGGTGAGGGCGCAGGGCTGGCGTTCGCGGAGATCGACCTCGCTCGGATCGAGCAGGTGCGATCGCGTATTCCTGTCCTCGCGCACCGCCGGACGATTCCTCCCGTATCGACCGTCGGTTGATCGTCTTCGACCTGAAGTGCGGTGGTGGCCATGTGTTCGAGGCGTGGTTCGGATCCAGCGAAGCGTACGAAAGCCAGCGCACGGCCGGCCATGTCCGCTGTCCGGTCTGCGATGACGACACGATCATCAAGGCGGTGATGGCGCCTGCGATCCCGGCCAAGGGCAATAGCAAGCCGGCGCCGCCGACCCCGGAAGCGGTCAAGGCGGCGATGAAGATGCTCGCCACGCGGCAGGCCAAGGCTCTCGAGTCCTCGGAATGGGTCGGTACCGCGTTCGCCGACCGCGCCCGCGCGATGCATCTCGGGGACGAGAAACAGGCGACCATCCACGGTCAGGCGAGCCTTGAGGAGGCGAAGGCGCTGGTCGACGAAGGCGTTCCGGTCGCCCCGCTGCCCATACCGATCGTTCCGCCGGGGAAGGTCAACTGATCAGCGGCTAACTGCGGGTTGGCGGAAGAGGTGGGATTCGAACCCACGGATGAGTTACCCCATCGCTGGTTTTCAAGACCAGTTCCTTAAACCACTCGGACACTCTTCCAGCCTGTACCCGGCGAGCCGGGAGGACGGCGTCTAAGCGGAGAGCGTCGGGATCGCAACAGTTGCGATACGCCATCTGTACGGTTGCATCAGATTGCGCGGAGAGCAGGTGGTCCGCTAGGCTGTTGGCATGGACCTAGACGCGATTTCGCACCACTTCTTCGGCACGACCGACATCGATACGCTCAGCCCGGAAGCGCTGGAGGGAGGTCGCGAGCGCGTATCGATCGCGTTCGGCACCGAGCGGGATGCGGGCCGGCGGTTCGCGCTCTGGGCCGTGTTGCGTGCGACCGGCGACGCGCCCGACCCGATGCGGGCGTTCAAGGATCCGCGGGAACAGCGTGCGGCACAGATGTACGCGTCCGCGATCGGAGCCGTCGACGCGGACGACTAAATGGTCAGGCTGCGCGGCGTTCCAGTAGCGCACGGTCGATCCGCCGGATCAGGTCCGCGATCGGCGGCATGTCACTGTCGCCGCGGCGCCCGCGAAGCGACGGCTGGTCGATCTGCATACGCTTGCCGAGCAGCGTGAAGACATCCTGTTTGCGTGCCATCGAGTCCGATCCTTTCCGTTGGGTGGGAGTATGCCGGCCAAGCGTTAACCAAAGGTTCGGCCGCGGTGTCGGACGCGTAAATTAGTTGCGCGCTCCATGATGGCGATACGCAACGCTGGCGCCTGTCCCGCGTTCTGTGTGACGAAGCTGGCGTACCGCCATGGGTTTCACGGGGAGTCGGCCACTGACCACATATCCAACCGGCTGGACCGTCCTGGAGACCGTCCGGCACCTCGCCGCGGCATGGGATCAGGACAATTCGCACGAGACATTCCCGGCGGAGCGGATAGCCGACCTCCACGGAGCGGGCGCGCTGGCCGCATTCAAGACGCTTGGCACGGGCGTGCAGACCGACGCGCTGCTCGACGTTCTGCGCGCGATCGGCGGCGCCGACCTCAGCCTAGGGCGCGTGTTCGAAGGCCATGTGAACGCCGTCCAGCTCGTCGAGACCTACGGCAACGACGCGCAGCGCAAGGCGCTCGATGCGGATCTCGCGGCGGGCAAGGTCTTCGGCGTCTGGAATACCGAACCGGCGCCGGGGCTCGCGATCCACGCCGCAGGCGACGGTCGCTGGACGCTTGATGGCGCGAAGAGCTTTGCGACCGGGGCCGGGCATCTCGATCGCATTCTGGTGACGGCGCGCGATGCGAACGGCGACAAGCAGCTCGTGCTGGTCCCGATCGCGGGCGAGACCGCGCGGACCGACAATTCCGGATGGCAGGTGCGCGGGATGCGCGGCACGTGCAGCGGGCGGTTCGACTTCACCGGTATGGAGATCGGCCGCGAGGGCGTGATCGGTGCGCCGAACGACTATGAACGCGAGCCACGTTTCAGCGCGGGCGCGTGGCGGTTTACGGCGGTCCAGCTCGGCGCGGTCGAGGCACTCGTCCGGCATCTGCGCGATCACCTCGTCGCGACCGGCAAAGGGGGGCGGACCCGATCCAGCGCGCGCGGTTTGCCGCCTGCCTGACCGAGACGCGGAGCGCAGGCTTGTGGGTGCGCCAGGCGGCGCATCTGGCCGAGGCGCAGGCGAGCGACGCCATCCCGCTGGTGTTGATGACACGCGGCGTGGTCGAAGAGGCAGGCTTGAAGACGATGGAAGCGGCGGCGCGCTCGGTCGGCACCGCGTCGTTCTTCGCGGCCAGCCGGATCGACCGGATCACGCGCGATCTCGGGTTGTACCTGCGCCAGCCGGTCCCGGATCAGGCGCGCGACCGGGCGGCGGCGGCGTGGCTGGAGGATGACTGCTGGGGCGACGATCGGTGGTGGTAGCACCGGGCGGCAAGGCCTGGAGCAATCTCACGCGGCGGGCACGGCGGATGTCGGCCAGGACGGCGGCGAGGCAGGGGCCCTGGCTCGTGCTGGCGCCGCATCCCGATGACGAGACGCTCGGCTGCGGCGCGTTCATCGCCTCGGTAACCGCGGCTGGCGGCCGGGTTCATACGGCGTTCCTGACTGATGGCTCTGGATCGCATCCCGATGCGCCGGGCTGGAGCGGAAAGCGGATCGCGGGGCTACGGCGCGGCGAGGCTCAAGCGGCGTTGAAGGCGCTGGGCGGCGAGCAGGACGCGCTCTATCTCGACTGGCCCGACGCGTCGCCGGCTTCGAAGGGCGATCCGCTGTTCGTGCGAAGCGTCGACCGGCTGGCCGCGTGGTGCAAGGCTCGCGGTGTCCGACAGATCGCCGTGACATGGTCGGACGAACCGCATTGCGACCACGAGGCCGCCGCCGCACTCGCCGAGGCGGTAGCGAGCCGTGCGCATTGCCGCCTCTTCGAGTATCTCGTCTGGGGCTGGACCGTCCCCGACCTGACCAAGCGCCTGCGCGACGCGCGCGTGCTGTCGATCGCCACGGCATCCGGACGGCCCAGACAGCGTCGCGCGATGGCGTGTCATCGCAGCCAGCGCGGCGGGCGGATCGTCGGCGCGCGCGAGAACTTCCGGCTGCCCGACGCGATGATGCGGCTGATGGACCGGCCGAACACCCTGTTGCTGGAAACTCGCGATGCGCCGTGAACATTCGATCGAACCCGAATATTTCGAGGCGCTCTACAAGGACAAGGGCGACCCCTGGGCGTTCGAGACCAGCCCGTACGAGGCGGCGAAGTATGACGAGACACTGGCTGCGTTGCCCGAGGAGCGGTTCGAGAGCGCGCTGGAAGTCGGCTGCGCGAACGGCGTCCTGACCGCGCGGCTCGGTGCCCGCTGCGACGCGTTGCTCGCGCTCGACGTGTCGGAAACTGCGGTCGCGGCTGCACGGGCGCGGTGTGCAGACCAACCCCATGTTCGCATCGAGCAGCGCCGACTTCCCGAAGACGCTCCCACAGGGACGTTCGACCTGATCCTGCTGTCGGAAGTGGTCTACTACTGGGACAGCGCCGACATCGTCAGGCTGGCCGCGTACGTCCGCTCGGTGGCAGCGTCAGGCGGGTATGTGATGCTGGTCCACTGGATCGGCGAGACCGACTATCCCAAAAGCGGGGACGATGCCGTCGCCGAACTGCACGCTGCGCTCGGTGATCGTGTCACGGTCGTTCGCAGCGATCGGCACGAAGCGTATCGTCTCGACCTCTGGCGACTGGAAGACGCGGGTTAGGCGGATCAGCGTCTGCGCCTCGCGGATCGCATCGGGCAATGTCGCGAAGCTGAGCTGATCGCCCGGGTTCGCGGAGGCAGGATCGAGCGCCGCCGTCACCGCGTAGGTCTCGTGGAGCGGCGCATCGACCGGCTGGTCGATCCACCGCGCGACCGCGTCCGCCATGCCACCGGGCGCTCGTCCCGAAACCCTGCACGACGTGAAGACACGGACGTCGAGGGGGTGGCGAACCTGTCCGCCATGCGCACGGATGCGGTCGAACAGCGCGCGGTCCTCGGCAACCGGCGGGGTAGGAGCGCCATCGATCCGGCGGTACATGGCACGGGTAACCGCAATACTCGCTCCGCCCTCGCAGAAATGGCGTGGCCAGGGATCATGCGGTTCGGTCTCGGCACGCGCGCGGAGATAATCAAGCGCGGTATAGTAGCGCCCGAGCTGATCGAGCCGCCGCCGTGCCGCCGCGCCAAGGCTCGCACGGTCGGACCGAAGTGTCAGCGCGCGGCCGGCAACAGCGTCGTTACCCGCGTCGATATGCGCGACGATCCGCACGATCCAGTCCGCGGAGACGTTCGTGTCCGCATCGGTCGACATCAGGAGATCGGTATGTTGCGTGAGAAGAGCGGCACCAGCGTCGAGCGCTAGCCGCCGGGCCCAGCCGGCATGACGCGCGCCTGGCAGAAGCGAAACGGCCGACCATGCGAGGGTCGCACGCGCCGGCCGCCAGTTCGTCAGGATATCGATCGTGCCATCGGTGCAGTCGTTCGCCATCGCGACGATGACGACCTTGCCGCCGTAGCGCCCCGCCGCACGATCCAGCGCGTCGAGGCAGCCGAGCAGATACTGGTCTTCGTTCTTGACCGGAATGGCGATCGCCACCGCACGCTGAACGTACGATGGCGACGACCCGGGTTTGAACGAAGCGATCAAGCCGCCTCGGGGTTTTCGAACGCTGGCGCATCGAGGTCGACGTTCAGTTCGCGCTCCCAGATGCGGAGCTTGCCGAGCGTCTTGAGGAACGCGTCGACGTCGCCCTTGCCGCCCAGCGCGATCACGCCATCATCCATGTCCTCGTCCTCGATGCCGGCCTTCTCCAGGAACGGCTTCGCGTCGGCGTTGAAGCCGATGAACTTGGCATGCCCGAACGCGTCGCTGACGAAGTCCTTGGCGGTCTTGTCCTTGCCGAGCTTCTTCGCACCGTCCGCCGACACGACGATCGCTACGGCATCGTAGAGCACCGACGGCGCGCCATCGATCTTCTGCTTGCCTTCCGCAAGCGTCCCGTCGTCGAGCGTCGCACCGGCAACCTTCGGTGCGATGATCTCGTACGTGGCCTTCGCCGCAACGATCCCGTCGACCAATGCCTGCACGATCGCTGCCGGAGCACCGTCGGTGACGAGGATGCCGAGCTTGCGACCCTCAAAGCTGCCGCTGGTGTTCTTCAGAATGCTGAGCGCATCCGAAGCCGGCAGGTCGGTCCGCGTCTCGACCGCAGCCTTCACCTTTGGCGGCATGGACTTGAGGCCAAGACCGGTCGCAACCGTCTTCGCCAGCTTCTCGTCGATGTTGAGCAGATGCCCGACCATCAATTCGCGGATGTCGACGCGCTCGACCTTCGACAGCTCGAACGTCAGCGCATCGCCGATATGCTTCTGCTCGATTGCGGTCTGGCTGATGAAGAACTGCCGCGCCTGGCTGTAGTGATCGGCAAACGTAGCAGACCGCACCTGCGCTTTGCGTCCCGTCTCCTGCGACGGGAAGTGCTTGTAGCCCTTCGTTGGGCTCTCGCGCGGCGTGCCGGCCCAACTGTTCGGCTCATAGTTCGCACGACCCTTGCGGGCATGCATCGCCATGTGGCCGTCCTGCTGGTAATTGTTCACCGGGATCTTCGGCGCATTGATCGGGATATGCGTGAAATTGGGGCTACCGAGGCGCTTCAGCTGCGTATCGAGATACGAGAAGTTACGGCCCTGCAGCAGCGGATCGTTGGTGAAGCCGATCCCCGGCACGACGTTCTGCGTACAGAACGCGACCTGCTCGGTCTCGGCGAAGAAATTGTCGACCAGACGATCGAGCTTGAAGCTGCCGATGATGCGGACCGGGATCTGCTCCTCGGGAATGACCTTGGTCGCATCGAGCACGTCGAACTCGAAATTGTCGGCGAACTCGTCGTCGAACAACTGGACGCCCATGTCCCACTCGGGGAAATTGCCCTGGTCGATCGAGTCCCATAGGTCGCGACGATGGAAGTCGGGGTCGGCACCGTTAATCTTGACCGCTTCGTTCCACGCGACCGACTGGAGGCCCAGCTTCGGCTTAAAGTGGAACTTGACGTAGGTGCCCTTGCCCTCGGCATTGACGAGGCGGAACGTGTGTACGCCGAAACCCTCGACGAAGCGGAAGCCGCGCGGGATGGTGCGGTCGGACATGATCCACATGACCATGTGCATCGATTCCGGAGTCAGGCTGATAAAGTCCCAGAAATTGTCATGCGCGGTCTGCGCCTGCGGAAAGCCGCGGTCTGGCTCCTGCTTGGCGGCGTGGATCAGGTCGGGGAACTTGATCGCGTCCTGGATGAAGAACACCGGGATGTTGTTCCCGACGACGTCCCAATTGCCTTCCTTGGTGTAGAACTTCACCGCGAAGCCACGTACGTCGCGGGCCAAATCGGCCGAGCCCTTGTTGCCCGCGACCGTCGAGAAACGAAGGAACATCGGCGTCTGCTCGCCGACTTCGGTCAGGATGCCGGCGCTGGTGAACTCTTCCAGGCTCTCGGTCAGCGTGAACGTACCGTGTGCGCCATAGCCGCGTGCGTGGACGACGCGCTCGGGGATACGCTCGTGATCGAAGTGGAAGATTTTTTTCGCGGAAGTGGAAATCCTCGAGCAGCGTCGGCCCGCGATCGCCGACCTTGAGCGAATTCTGGTCGTCGAATACCGGGATGCCCTGCTGCGTCGTCAGCACGTCGCCGTCGCCACTGGCGATCTGGTGCAGTTCGCCGCCTTCGCCGATCTGCGTCTCGAACTTGGCGCCCTGCGGTGGCGTGCCGGTATCCTTGGCGATGGTCTTGGTCATGTGCCGTCCTCGTAGCTTCTCATGACCCACAGCGCGCGGCGTGCCGTAAGAGTTGCACCGAAAATCGCGAGTTAACCCAGATCAGCAAGATTGCCCGAGGCATGGCGTCGCTAGGGAGAAATGCCGGAGGGCGCGCGTTAAGCCGCGATAATCCCCAGCGAAAGACCAGCCATGCACATCGACCTGACAGGCCAGGCCGCGATCGTTACCGGCGCGAGCTCCGGTCTCGGCCGCGCCTCCGCGATCGCCTTCGCCAAGGCCGGCGCGAAGGTCGCGGTCAACTACAACAGCAGCGCGGACAAGGCGCGCGAGGTGGTCGAAGCGATCGAGCAGGCCGGCGGCAAGGCGTTCGCGTGCGAGGCGGATACGTCGGACGAGGCGGCGGTGCTGAAGCTGTTCGACGAGACGGTCGAGCGCTTCGGCGGGGTCGACATCGTCTTTGCCAACGCGGGCATGCAGAAGGATGCGGCCTATGCCGACCTGACGCTGGAGGACTGGAAGCGCGTCATCGACGTCAATTTGACCGGCCAGTTCCTCGTCTCGCGGGAAGCCGTCCGCCGGTTCCGCAAGCAGGGCGACCGCGGGTTCAGCCGGTCGATCGGGAAGATCCTGTTCATGAGTTCGGTGCACGAGGTCATCCCCTGGGCGGGCCACGCCAACTACGCCGCGTCGAAGGGCGGCAGCGGGATGCTGATGCGGACGCTCGCGCAGGAAATCGCCGGCGAGCGCATTCGCGTGAACGGCATCGCCCCCGGCGCGATCGCGACCGAGATCAACGAGGACGCGACCGCCGACCAGGACAAGCTGCTCGAACTGATCCCCTACGGGCGGATCGGCGACCCCGAGGACGTCGCCCGCGCCGCGCTGTTCCTGGTGTCGGACGCGGCGGACTATATCGTCGGATCTACGCTCACCATCGACGGCGGCATGAGCCTTTATCCCGGCTTCCGCGATAATGGATAAGCATGGCATATCGATCGCGGATCACGGCGCGATCGGTAATCTGGAGACGATCGCGCTGGTCGATACGGCGGGCACGATCGACTATCTCTGTTGGCCGTGCCTCGACAGTGCGTCGGTCTTCGCGCGGTTGCTCGACGGCGACAAGGGCGGGCATTTCTCGGTCGAGCCCGATCTGCCCGACGCGAACATCGTCCAGATGTATCTGCCCGAGACCAACATCCTGCTGACCCGCTGGATGGCGAACGCGGCGAGCATCGATCTGGTCGACCTGATGCCGGTCGGCAACGACAAGGACGACGCGCCGTCGCGGCTGGTCCGCCGGCTGACCTGCACCCGCGGGTCGGCTATGGTTCGAGTCCGCTGCGCGCCGCGGTTCGACTATGGCGTGATGGGACGCACGGCCTCCGTCACGACGTCGGAGGCGGACGTATCGCGCGGCCGGTTCGACCATGAGAGCGGCCTGGCGCTCGCGGTTCACGGTGCGGCGACGCTGGTCGCGGAAGGCTGCGACCTGACCGCTGAGATCCACCTGAAGGAAGGCGACTCCGTCTCGTTGATCCTCAGCAACCCCGACGACGTCTCGCTCGATACCGACGCGCTCGATGCGATAGTCGAGAAGGACATCGCCTATTGGCGCGCCTGGAGCCGCAAGTCGCGCTACCGCGGCCGCTGGCGCGAGACCGTCGAGCGCTCGGCGATGGCACTGGAAACTGCTCACCTCGCGCAAGCACGGCTCGATCGCCGCCGCCGCGACTTTCGGCCTGCCCGAAGCGCATGGTGGCGTGCGAAACTGGGATTACCGCGCGACGTGGGTCCGCGACTCATCCTTCATCGTGTATGCCTTGCTCCGGCTCGGCTATCAGGGCGAGGCAGTCGGCTTCCTCCACTGGGCGATGGACCGCGCGCAGGCCTGTTCGAAGGGCCATCTCGGCGTGATGTACGCGCTCGATGGCGGCGAGATCGCCGACGAACGCAAGCTCGACCTCGCCGGGTTCGAGGGCGCGACCCCGATCGTCGTCGGCAACGAGGCGAAGGACCAGACGCAGCACGACATCTACGGCGCGCTGCTCGACGCGACCTATCTCGGCAGCAAATATGGCGAGCCGATCGCGCACGACTCCTGGGTCGCGATCGGGCGGATCGTCGATCAGGTCTGCGAGACATGGGACACGCCGGACTCTGGCATCTGGGAGGTCCGCGGGCCGAAGAAGCATTATCTTCATTCGCGCCTAATGAGCTGGGTCGCGGTCGACCGCGCGGTGCGGCTCGCGCAGAAACGCTCGCTTCCTGCGCCGCTGGTCCGCTGGTCGGAAACCCGGACGGCGATCCACGACGATATCTGGGCGAACTTCTGGAACGACGATCTCGGCCGCTTCGTCCGCGCGATCGGCGATGCGCCGGAGGATCTGGCGGTCGACGGCGCGTTGCTGATGATGCCGCTGGTCCGCTTCGTCGGCGCGACCGACCCCAAATGGCTCGCGACGCTGGAGGCGATCGGCGAGGATCTGTCCGACGACGGGCAGGTCTATCGCTACCGGATCGACGACGGCCTGCCGGGGCAGGAGGGGACGTTCGTCGCCTGCTCGTTCTGGTACGTTGAATGTCTCGCGCGGGCAGGGCGGCTCGACGAGGCGCGGCTGAACTTCGAAAAACTGCTCGCGCACGGCAACCATCTCGGCCTGTTCGCCGAGGAGATCGCGCAGGACGGCAGCTTCCTCGGCAATTTCCCGCAAGGCTTCAGCCACTTGGCGCTGATCAGCGCGGCCTTCTACCTCGACCGCGCGCTCGACAGTGACGGTCCGCGCGAATGGGCATGACCTTTTTTACTGACGTAAGGACGACAGCATGAACCTCGATATCACGGGCAAGATCGCACTCATCACCGGCGCGGACAGCGGCATGGGCAAGGAAACCGCCCGGATGCTGCTCCAGGAAGGCGTCCGCGTCGCAATCACCGACCAACCCGGCGGCGACCTAGAGGCGAGTGTCGAAGACCTAAAGGCGCACGGCGAAGTGATCGCGGTCGAGGCGGACCTGACCAAGCTCGACGACGTGAAGGCGCTGTTCGCCAAGGTCCGCGAGCAGCTCGGCGATCCGGACATCCTGGTCAACTGCGCGGGCGTGACTGGAGCGACCGGCGACTTCCTCGACGTCGACGATGCCGGCTGGCAGTCAACGCTCGACATCAACTTGATGGGCGCTGTCCGCGTCTGCCGCGAGGCGATCCCGGCGATGCGCGCCGCCAAATGGGGCCGCATCGTGCTGATGAGCTCGGAGGATGCGGTGCAGCCCTATGTCGACGAACTCGCCTATTGCACGTCGAAGGCGGGAATCTCCAGCCTGTCGAAGGGGCTGTCGAAGGCTTACGGCTGCGACAACGTGCTGGTGAACACCGTGTCGCCCGCGTTCATCGCGACGCCGATGACCGACAAGATGATGCAGAAGCGTGCCGATGAGAAGGGCACCAGCTTCGACGAGGCGATCGAGACGTTTCTCGAGGAGGAGCGGCCGGGAATGACGCTCAAGCGTCGCGGGACGGCGGAAGAGGTCGCGTCGGCGATCGTGTTCCTGTGCTCGGAGCGGGCGAGCTTCATCAACGGCGCGGATATCCGCGTGGATTCGGGTTCGGTGATGACCGTCGCGGGGTGAACGCTCAGGCATCGCTGGAGCGTAACTAAGAAATCCCCCCGCCAGGGGGGTGGCAGGCGCAGCCTGACGGAGGGGGAGGCAGGCGAAACCTCTGTTCCGTGTCCTCCCCCTCCGTCGCTCCGCGCCACCTCCTCCTGGCGGGGAAGGATTGAAAAGGCGGGCCTTACCCCCGAACAAATCCTTGAACTGCCGCGGCTGCGACCGCAGATACTGCTTCGGCGCCTTCACCTTGCCCCCCAAGATGCGCCGCCGCATGCCAAGGCCAGCGCGGATCGTACAGTATCGTCCGAGCCAGCGCGATCATGTCCGCATCACCCGTCCCGATAATCGCCTCCGCCTGTTCGAAATCGGTAATCAGCCCGACCGCGACGACCGGGATCGACACCGCCTGCTTCACCGCGCGCGCGAGCGGCACCTGATAGCTCGGCCCGACCGGGATCTGTTGCGCGGGTGTGATCCCACCGCTCGACACGTGGATCGCACTGCAACCGCGCGCCTCCAGAGCCTTCGCGAACGCCACCGTCTGATCCGAATCCCAACCGCCCTCGGCCCAGTCGGTCCCCGACACGCGCATGGTCACCGCGCGCTCCGCCGGAAACGCAGCGCGGACGGCATCGAACACTTCGAGCGGGAAGCGCATCCGGTTCTCCAGACTGCCGCCATACTCATCCTCGCGCCGGTTCGACAGCGGCGACAAGAACTCATGCAGCAGATACCCATGCGCCGCATGCAACTGCACCGCGTCGATCCCGAGCCGCGCCGCGCGCACCGTCGCGGCCACGAACGCATCGCGGACGCGCGTTAGCCCGTCGCGGTCGAGCGCGACCGGAGCATTCTCCTCCGGCAGGAACGGCACCGTTGAAGGCCCGTCGGTCTGCCACCCGTTCGGCTCGCCCGGTGCGATCTGCAGCCCACCCTTCCACGGCACCTCGCACGACGCCTTCCGCCCGGCATGCGACAACTGGATCGCGATTGGCATGTCCGACCAGCGCCGCACGCTCTTGATCACCCCCCGCCATCGCCGCCTCGGTCGCGTCGTCGTACAGCCCGACGTCGCCATACGTGATCCGCCCCTCGGGCAGCACCGCACTCGCCTCGATCGTCAGCAGCGCCGCTCCCGACAGCGCGAGCTGCCCCAGATGGATCTGGTGCCAGTCGTTCATGCAGCCGTTGGTCGCCGAATATTGGCACATCGGCGCGATCACGATCCGGTTCGCGAGCGTGAGGTTGCCGACCGTGAGCGGCTCGAACAGTTTCGGCCCGCTCATGCGGCGATCGATCGGATGGTGGAAGGCATGCGCATGTCCCTTGATCTGTGAGAAGGTGCGGCGAAAACTCGCTGCTGCTTGCGGAACATAGGAACGGGCGGGCGGGTTTCACGGCAAGGAATGCTGCACCGCGATAAAGCCGCGCCCGCAGCGACGATTATGACACGAAAAGGGTCCTCGCATTGCATCTACTGCCCGACACGCTCGACGCCGGCTCGGCCTATCCCCTCGGCGCGACCTTCGACGGCCTCGGCGTCAACTTCGCGGTCTATTCCGCCAATGCCGAGAAGATCGAACTCTGCGTCTATGACGAGACCGGCCGCCGCGAGCTGAAGCGCTATCCGCTCCCTGAATGGACCGACGAAGTCTGGCACGGCTACCTCCCCGACGCGCAGCCCGGCCTCGTCTACGGCTACCGCGCCCACGGCCGCTACGCCCCCCGAGGAAGGTCACCGCTTCAACCCGAACAAGCTCTTGCTCGATCCGTACGCCAAGCAGATGATCGGCGAACTCCGCTGGACCGACGCGATGTACGGCTACCAGGTCAAGTCGCCGCGCGCGGACCTGAGCTTCGACAAGCGCGACAGCGCGCTGACGATGCCCAAGGGCGTCGTGACCGACAGCCATTTCGACTGGTCGCGCGACGTGCGCCCGAATACGCCGTGGTCCGAGACGGTCATCTATGAGGCGCACACGAAGGGCCTGACCAAGCTGTTCGAGGAGGTCCAGCCCTCCGAGCGCGGCACCTTCGCGGCGCTTGGCAATCCCAAGGTCATCGATCACCTGAAGCGCCTCGGGGTCACCGCGATCGAGCTGCTGCCGATCCACACCTACATCCAGGACCGCTTTCTCCAGGAAAAGGGCCTGCGTAATTACTGGGGCTACAACACCCTCAATTTCTTCACGCCCGAGCGCTCGTTCTTCGCGACCGACAGCCATGACGAACTCCGCCGCTCGATCCGCCGCCTCCATGCGGCCGGGATCGAGGTCATCCTCGACGTCGTCTACAACCACACCTGCGAAGGCTCCGAACAAGGTCCGACGCTGTCCTGGCGCGGTCTCGACAACGCCAGCTATTACCGCTTGGTCAAGGACGACCCCCCGCTACTCGATCAACGACACCGGCACCGGCAACACGCTGAACCTCACAAAGGCCCGCGTAATCCAGATGGTCGCGGACTCGCTCCGCTACTGGGCGACCAGCTTCGGCATCGACGGCTTCCGCTTCGATCTCGGCTTGACACTGGGCCGGACGGACACCGGCTTCGATCCCGGCGCAGGGTTCTTCGACGTGCTCCGCCAGGACCCCGTGCTCGGCAGGCTGAAGCTCATCACCGAGCCGTGGGACATCGGCCCCGGTGGCTATCAGCTCGGCAACTTCCCCCCGGTTTCGCCGAGTGGAACGACAAATACCGCGACACCGTGCGGAAATTCTGGCGCGGCGATCATGCGCAGCGCGCCGATCTTGCCGCGCGCCTGACCGGCTCGGCCGACCTGTTCGACCGCCGCGCACGCCGTCCCTGGGCGAGCGTAAACTTACTCGGCGCGCACGACGGCTACACGCTCGCTGACACCGTCGCCTACGAGGAGCGCCACAACGAGGCGAACGGCGAGGACAATAACGACGGCCACTCGAACAACTGCTCGCGCAACTGGGGTGTCGAAGGCCCGACCGAAGACCCGGCGATCCTGGAGACCCGGTCGCGCGTGATGCGCTCGATGCTGACCACGCTGTTCGCCTCGCTCGGCACGCCGATGCTGGTCGCGGGCGACGAGCTCGGCCGCACGCAGAACGGCAACAACAACGCGTACTGCCAGGACAACGAGATCAGCTGGCTCGACTGGAACAAGGCGAAGTCGCCGGAGGGCAACGCGCTGATCGACTTCACCGCGCGCCTGATCGCCCTTCGCCGCGACTACCCGATGCTCCGCGCCGGCAACTTCCTCTACGGCGAGGACACGCCGGCCGAGGGGCTGAAGGACATCGAATGGTGGGACGAGCGTGGCTTGCAGCTCACGTCTGAGGACTGGGAAAATACCAACGGCCGTGCGCTGGTAATGCGCCGCGCGTGCGAGCGGGAGTCGGGCGAGGTGCAGGTGGTTTCGCTCCTGCTCAACGCCTCGGAAGGCCCTCTGACCTTCCACATGCCGCCGCCGGCAGAAGTCGAACGAACGGTGCTGATCGACAGCAGCAAGCCGGAGCAGGGTGCGACTTTAATCAAGGACAGCTACGAACTGCCCCAACAGGGCGCGGCACTACTCTCCTGGACGATCGCTGCGGCATGACCTGGGGACCGACGCTCGCCGACGAAGGGACAACCTTCCGCCTCTGGGCCCCTGATCGCGATACGGTGACGCTCGAGATCGCCGACGGCGACGCGGTCCCGATGACGCCCGAACAAGAAGGCTGGTTCAGCGCGAAAGCACCGGTCGGCGACGGTGCTCGGTATCGGTTCCGGCTCGCGGACGACCTGACCGTCCCAGACTCCGCTGCACGGGCACAACATGGCGGCGTCCACGGGTGGAGCGTGGTCGTCGATCCCGACGCCTACGCGTGGCGCACCCCGGACTGGCGCGGCCGGCCGTGGGAAGAGATGGTCATCCAGGAGGTCCATGTCGGCACGCTCGGCGGCTTCGCAGGCGTCGCGGACCACCTTCCGGCAATCGCCGCGCTCGGCATCACCGCAATCGAACTCATGCCCGTCAACGCGTTCGGCGGCACGCGCAACTGGGGCTATGACGGCGTGCTCCCCTACGCCCCCGCCGAAAGCTATGGCACCCCCGACGAACTGAAAACGTTGGTCGACCGCGCCCACGAACTCGGCCTCGCCGTGGTCCTCGACGTGGTCTACAATCACTTCGGCCCCGACGGAAACTACCTCGGCGCCTATGCGAAGGGGCTTCTTCCACCCCGAAGTCGACACCCCCTGGGGCGGCGCGGTCGCGGTCGACCAGGAGCCGGTCCACCGCTATTTCGTCGACAACGCGTTGATGTGGCTGAACGAGTACAAGTTCGACGGTCTCCGCTTTGATGCGGTTCATGCGATCGAGAACGACGCCTTCCTCGACGCGATGGCCGCCGAACTGCGCGCAAACACCGCCGGCCGCCACGTCCACCTCGTCCTCGAGAACGAAGGCAACGACGCCGATCGCCTCCATCCCGCCGCGTTCGACGCGCAATGGAACGACGACTTCCACAACGTCCTCCACGTCCTGCTCACCGGCGAGACGAGCGCCTATTACGCCGACTTTGCCGACCGCCCTGCCGAGCGCCTCGCGCGCTGCCTCGGCGAAGGCTTCATCTACCAGGGGGAGGGTTCCCCCAACCACGACGGCAAGCCGCGCGGCAAGCCCAGCGCGCACCTGTCGCCGACCGCGTTCGTCGCGTTCCTCCAGAACCACGACCAGATCGGCAACCGCGCGATGGGCGAACGCCTGACGCTGCTCGCCGACCGCCGGAAGCTCCGCGCCGCCACCGCGTTGCTCCTGCTCGGCCCGCAGATCCCGCTGCTCTTCATCGGCGACGAGCACGGGAGCGAAAGCCCGTTCCTGTTCTTCACCGACTTCCATGACGATCTAGCCGACGCGGTGCGCGAAGGCCGACGCAAGGAGTTCGCCAAGTTCGCCGCCTTCGCCGATCCCGAAGCACGCGAGGCAATCCCCGACCCGAACGCGCACGAAACCTTCCTCCAATCGCGAGCACGGCCCGGCGCCGATGCGGCCGAGTGGCAAGACCTGTACCGCACCCTGCTCAAAATCCGTCACGAGCAGATCATCCCCCGCCTGCGCGATACGATCGCAATCGGCGCCGAGGCGATCGGCGAGGGGGGCGGTCGTTGCGAGCTGGAAAATGGGTGACGGCGCAATCCTGACAATTGCGCTCAACCTTGGCGACGATATCGTTGATTTTCCTCCACTAGAGGTTTCGCCGATCTTCGCCGAGGGCGAACCCGGTGAGGCTGCCAGCGTGGCGGTCTGGCTGGATCGATGAGCAGACTCCGAGAACTCGCTGTCGCCGCCGGCCTGCAACCCGAATGGCAGGACGCAGCGGGTCGTCGCCAGACCGTCGCCGACGATGCGCTGCAGGCGATCCTGGATCGTCTCGGCCATCCGTCCGGAAGCGAAAAGCAGATCGCCGAAAGCTTCGCCGCGATCAAAGACCGACACACGCAGCGTGTCCGTTTCCTGTCCGTCGATGTGGGAGACCCGATCCGCCTGACATCGAAGGTATCAGGCAGAGCCGAACTTATGTTCGAAGACGGTACGACGCGCTCCGTCACGGTCGATAACGGCGAGTTGAGTCCGATAAGCAAAAGCGGCTACCACAAGTTTGAAATCAATGGCGAAGTCATCGACATTCTCGTAGCGCCACGCCGCTGCTACACGATCGCCGACGCGCTACCGGACCGCAAAATCTGGGCGCCCGCCGTCCAGATCCCGAGCCTCCGCACCGACGTGCCGAAGGCGTTCGGCGACTTCGTTTCGCTAGCCGATGTCGCCCGAGCCTTCGGCCAGTGCGGCGCGGATGCCCTCGCGATCAGCCCGACGCACGCATTGTTCCCCGCCGACGCCAGCCGATACAGCCCCTACGCACCCTCTAGCCGGCAATTCCTGAACGGCCTCTACGGCGACCCGGCCGCATTCGGTGCAATGTCCGACACCCGCGACCTCCCCGAACTGATCGACTGGCACGCCGCGATCCCCGGAAAGCTCGCTCGACTACGCAAGAGCTTCGACCAAGTGCTTCCACAGATTAAAAGAAACCCTGACAGCGTTCAGGCGGCAAGGCGGCGACGACCTCGAACGCCATGCCGAGTTCGACGCCCTCCACGCGCACTTCTTCGCGGTCACCGGTGCACGCGGCTGGCAGCAATGGCCGGCCGAGTATCACGATCCCGCCAGCCCCGCCGTCCGCCGCTTCGTCGCGCAGCATGCGAACGACGTCACGTTCTACATCTTCCTCCAATGGCTGGCCCGCCGCGACCTCGACGCCGCGCAGACCGCTGCCAGGAAGGCCGGCATGGCGATCGGCCTCATCGCAGATCTCGCCGTCGGCATGGACCCCGGCGGCAGCCACGGCTGGAGCCGACGCAGCGACCTGCTCACTGGCCTCTCGATCGGCGCGCCGCCCGATCCTCTCGGTCCCGACGGGCAAAGCTGGGGCATCACAGGATTCGATCCGCAAGCGCTGCGCGATACTGCCTTCGCTCCCTTCATCGCAACCTTCCGCGCAGCGCTCGCACACGCCGGTGGCATTCGCATCGACCACGCGTTCGGCCTCCGTCGCCTCTGGGTCGTCCCCGAAGGTGCGTCGGCCGCAGAGGGCGCGTATCTCGATATGCCGTTCGACGACCTGATGCGGATCGTCGCGATGGAATCGCAGCGTGCCAAGGCAATCGTCATCGGTGAAGACCTCGGTACCGTCCCCGAGGGGTTCCGCGAGGCGATGGACGCGCGCGCCATGCTCGGTATGCGCGTCCTCTGGTTCGAGCGCGATGCGGGCGGCTTCGTCCCGCCCGCCAAATGGTCACCCGACGCGGTGGCGATGACCGGTACGCACGACCTCGCGACGATCGCAGGCTGGTGGAGCGGCCGCGATATCGACTGGACATGGGACCTTGGACGCAAATCCGAAGCGGCCGACAAATCCGCAGACCTCGCTTCCCGCGCCGAAGACCGCGCGGCGCTCTGGTCCGCGTTCGACACTGGTACCGAACAGCCAACCGCCGAAGACACAGATCCGGTCGTCGACGCAGCGATCGCGCACGTCGCCAGCACGCCTTGCGCGCTCGCCATCATCCCGATCGAGGACCTCGCCGGACTGGTCGAGCAACCCAACCTCCCCGGCACGATCGACGAACATCCCAACTGGCGCCGCCGCATGCCCGACACGACCGAGGCGCTGCTCACCCGCCCCGAGGTCGCCGCCCGCATCGACACGCTTAACGCCACGAGACCCGCATGACCGCCCCCGCTACGCCGCGCGCAACCTACCGCATCCAGTTCCACAAGGACTTCACCTTCGCCGATGCCGAAGCGCTGGTCCCGTATCTCGACGACCTCAGGATCAGCCACCTCTACGCCTCGCCGATCACCACGGCGCGAAGCGGGTCCACGCACGGCTACGACGTGGTCGATCCGACCCGGATCAATCCCGAACTCGGCGGCGAGGACGCCTTCCGCAGCCTGGTTGTAGCCCTCCGTGCGCGAGACATGGGCGTCATCATCGACATCGTCCCGAACCACATGGGCGTCGCCGGTGGTGAGAACGCGTGGTGGAATGATGTCCTAACGCATGGTGAAGCCAGCGAATTCGCGCGCTACTTCGACATCGACTGGCGCGAGAAGCTCGTCCTCCCGATCCTCGGCGATCCGCTCGCCGAAACACTGGCCAACGGCGCGCTGGAGGTCGAGCAGGTCGGCGGCCGCTACGTCCTCGAAGCATACGGCGAACACCGCGTGCCGATCCGCGACGAGGACCAGGCGACCGCAACGACGGACGACATCGCTGCGCTCATCGACCGCCAGCATTACCGTCTCGCGTCGTGGCGCGTCGCGAACGACGAACTTAACTGGCGGCGGTTCTTCACGATCAACGACCTCGCCGGTCTTCGCACCGAGGACCCCATTGTGTTCGAGGCCACGCACGCGCTCTATTTCCGCCTCTACGCCGAGGGCCTTATCGACGGCGTCCGCGTCGATCATGTCGATGGCCTGACGGACCCGGCCGGCTATTGCCAGCAACTCCGGGCGCGCCTCGACGCGATCGAACGTCCCGCCGCTGCGCCGGCTGGGCCTGCCTACATCGTCATCGAGAAGATCCTTGCCGATGGCGAACCGCTCAGCACCGACTGGGGCGTCGACGGTACCAGTGGGTACGATTTCATGGAGCAGGTCACGGCTTTGCTCCACGCCCCCGCCGGCGCTGAACCGCTCGCCGAGCTCTGGGCAAAGACAAGCGGTCGCTCCGCCGACTTCGCGCCTGAGGAACTGCGCGCGCGACAGGAACTGCTCGCATGGCAGTTCGATGCGCAGCACCGCCGCTGCGTAGAGGCGTTCGTGGCGCTGGCCCGCTCGACACCCGACTGCGATGGACTGACGAGGGGCATGCTCCACCGCGCGATCGAGCGGCTGCTCTGGGTCTTCCCGGTGTATCGGACCTATGGAACGGGCGAAGCGGCGCCCCTCGCAGACGCCAAGATCCGTGATACCGTCCGCCAGCGGGTTGCCGAGTTCGTCCCGCCAGGCGAAGGCGCGGTCGTCGACCGAGTCCTGGGTTGGTTGGCAGGCGAGGGGCCAGGCGACGTCGCACTCGCCGCCGAGGCGGTTCGCAAATTCCAGCAACTCTCCGCACCGATCGCCGCCAAGGCGGTCGAGGACACAGCGTTCTATCGCTATGGCCGCCTGCTTTCACGCAACGACGTCGGCTTCGACGCGTCACGGATGTCGCTCGATATCGACGCGTTCCATGCTGCGATGATCGAGCGGGCGCGTGACTGGCCGTCCGCGATGCTCGCTACCGCAACGCATGACCACAAGCGCGGCGAGGACATCCGCGCGCGGCTCGCGGTGCTGAGCGAGATACCCGATCTCTGGCGGGCACGGGTCGAGCATTGGCTCGAACTCGCTGCCCCTCATGCAGAAGGCGTCGATCCCGCCGACACCTATATGCTGCTCCAGACCCTGTTCGGCGCGTGGCCGACGAACCTTCGCGCGTCGGACGCCGACGCTCTTTCGGAGTATGCCAAGCGGATCGTCGCGTGGCAGGAAAAGGCGTTGCGCGAAGCCAAGCTCCGGTCGTCCTGGGAGGCGCCGGACGCGGCGTACGAGACCCGCTGTCACGATCTGGCGCGGGCGCTTCTCGATCCCGAGCGGTGCGCGGACTGGCTCGAAGATATCACGGCATTCGTCGATCGGATCGCGGCTGCCGCGGAGCAGAACAGCCTGGCGCAGGTTGCGTTGCGCTATACCGTGCCGGGCGTGCCGGATCTGTATCAGGGTACGGAGATTGCCGATTTGAGCCTGGTCGATCCGGATAACCGGCGGCCGGTCGATTATGCCGTTCTGCGCGATATACTGCGGGCCGGCGATGCGCCCAAGATGCGGTCGATCAAGCATCTGCTGGACCTTCGACGGACGCATCCCGCGTTGTTTTCGAACGGTAGCTATACGCCGATCGCCATCATCGGGCCGCGCCGCGACCATGTCATGGCTTTTCAGCGCGAGCATGAGGGCGCGACGCTTCGCTGCATCATCGCGTTGCGGTGTGCGAAGCGGTATATCGGCGGGATAAGGGCGGCCGAATGGTGGGGCGATACCGCGTTGTCGTCTGGCGAGCGGATCCCTCGACCTGCTCGGCGAGGATGGCGTGCGCGTCGATCTCATGCCATCGGATCCAGCGCTGGCAGCGTGACCAAGACGGGGCCGGGAAACGATTTCAGAAGGAACAGAACGATGAAGATCAGCGCACGCAACCAGATTTCCGGCACCATCGTCTCGATCACGCCGGGTGCGGTCAACGGTGCGATCAAGGTCGACATCGGCGGCGGCAACGTCGTCACCGCCAACATCACCGAAGAAGCGATCGGCGACCTCGCACTTGCGACCGGCGATACCGTGACCGTCCTGATCAAGGCGAGCGATGTCCTGATCGGCAAGTGATCGCGTACCGGCCGTTCCCGCTTCGATGCGGGAACGGCCAATAGGGGTTACAGCCCGAAGCGCAACGTAGCGCGGAAATCGCGGCCGGCGAGCGGTGCGAAGTCCTTGAGGAAGCTCGTCGCGCGCCGCGCGTTCACGTCGAACAGATTGTTCGCGCTCAACAACAGCGTGGTCTTCGAATCCTTGCCGAACGGGCTGAGGCCGATCGAGGCGTTGACCATCGTGTACTCGTTGGTCTTCGTCTCGAACGCGGCGATGCGGTTCTGGTCGAACACGTGCTCGACCTCGACGCGGCCGTTGATCCGGTCGCCCTGCGCCTCGATCCCGCCGAGCACGCGCATCGGCGGGATGCGCGGGACGGGGCCCTGATCGACGATGTTGGCGTGGACGTAATCACCCAGCACGTCGGCGTTGACTGCATAGCCGCCGATCTGTGCGACCTTTACCGACGCGTCCGCCTCGAACCCGTAATAGCGCGCATCGGCCTGCTGGTATTGGAAGCAGGGCAGGTCGACGGTCCGGCCCGAAGGATCGGCGGCGGCCTGGCAGACCGTCGACGCGACCTGGTTCTCCGAGATGTAGTTCGAGAACCAGTTGTAATAGGCTGACGCGTCGAAGCTGAAGCCGTCGCCATGCGCGTGCAGCGTGCCTTCGAGGCCCCACGACTTTTCAAGCCGGAAGTTCGGATTGCCGAGTTCGTACGCCTGCGTGCCAGCATGCGCGCCGTTCGCGAACAGTTCTTCCGCCGATGGCGCACGCTCGGTGCGCGAGCCGTTCAGGCCGACGCGGATGCTGTCGGTCAGCGCGTAGGATGCGCCGAGTGAGCCGGACACTGAATGATAGCTCTGGCTGCCGCGGAAGAAGCGCAGATCATCCTCGGGTGTCCGCGCGGCGAGGTCGGTGATCTCGTAGCGGACGCCGCCCTCGGCGTGGAACTTGCCGGACTCATATTGCTGGAGCGTGAAGAGGCCGGTCTGGTTGGTCTCGTTCTTTGGCAGGAAGGCCTCGTCGCCGACCACGTTGAAGATGCGGTTGTAGAACTGCACGCCCGAGGCGCCCTGCCAGCCGCCACGGTTCGCCTGGACGACTTCGAGACGACCTTCGAGGCCCTTGTTGTAGAAGGCGGTGCCGACGGAGTTGTCCTCCTCAAGTTCGAAATGGCGATAGCTGGCCTGGCCGGCGCGGACGCGGATCTTGCTGATGAAATCGCCGCCGGTGTCGATCTCGCCGCGCAGGTCGACGCGGTTCTGGACGACGTCGAGACGCGGCGCTTCCTGCTCCTGGCCGGGCTGCGTGGCGTAGCGGATCGGCACGCCGTAGAGGCTGTCGTAATGGCTGTACGAGATGCCGAGGTTGCCGGTGTCGGTGATGATCGACGCGCCGGCACCCGCGGTCCAGGTTTCCGACTGCGTGTTGGGAAGCTTGCCCTTCAACCGGGCGGAGGCGGCGTAGTCGATCGGATCGGCCTCGTTGGGATCGACGGGGAGGGCGGCGGTGGCCTGCGCCTGGGCGCGGGCATCGCGCGAAAGGATGTAGCCACCGGTGCGCAGGTCGCCCGACTTCAGGTACGAGCCGTCCGCGTGGAGCACGAGATGCTGGCCGACCGCGACGTCGCCGGCCATGCCGCCGGAGCGCTCGTTGGCGGCCGAGCCGTAATTGGCGATGCCGTTCACGCGGTAGCCGTTCTCGGGCACCGTGCGCGGGATGCGGGTGTCTATGACGTTGACGACGCCGCCGACGGCCGACGTGCCGTAGAGCAGCGCGCTGGGGCCGCGGAGGATTTCGATGCGCTCGGCGAGCAGCGGGTCGATGATGACGGCGTGGTCGACCGAGGTGTTCGAGACGTCGATCGAGCCGATCCCGTCGGTCAGCACGCGGATACGATCGCCCTGAAAGCCACGGAGGATCGGCCGCGAGGCGCTCGGGCCGAACGACGATGCCGATACGCCGGGCTGGCGCGCGAGAGTCTCGCCGATCGACGGCCGCAACTGGCGCGTGAGTTCCTGGCCGGTGAGGACGGTCGTGCCTTGGAGCACGTCGCGCTCGCTGGTCTGGATCGGTGCGGTGACGATGATGTCGCGCTGGTTGGTCGAACCGACCGACGTAGGTGCGGGGGCAGGGGCCGGAGCATCCGTGGCGACGGTTTGCGCATGCGCCTGCGAGGAGAGGAGCGCAGCCAGGGCGGTGGCGCCGAACAGCATCGTCTTCATGAAATTCCCTTGTGTCGTCCCTGTACGACTCTTCGGGTAGATTTGATGATACATCATATCAAGTGACAATGTTGCCATGAATCCGAATGGCGTAGCGACTGTTACCGCGATGCAACATGGTTTGACGTTTGCCGGGGGATCAGAACATCCGCCGTCAGCCCGACGAAAGTCAGGATCCAGCGCCACGATTGGCGGCGCCCGTTGCTCTGGATCCTGACTTTCGTCAGGATGGGGGAGGATCCGACTCCACACCCCGTCCCATCATCCCGCAACGATCAAATCCTTGATGCGCGTGGCCAAGGCCTCCATCGCGAACGGCTTAGTCATGACGTGCATCCCGGGATCGAGATGGCCGTTGCCGACGACAGCGTTCTCCGCATAGCCGGTGATGAAGAGGGATCTTGAGGTCCGGCCGCCCGATTCGCGCCGCGTCCGCCATCTGCCGGCCGTTCATCCCGCCGGGAAGGCCGACGTCGGTGACCAGCAGATCGATGCGGATGTCGGATTGCAGCAGTTTCAGCCCGGATGCGCCGTCCGCCGCTTCGATCGCTGCATAGCCCAGCTCCTCGAGCACCTCCATCACCAGCATTCGGACGGTCGGTTCGTCGTCGACCACCAGCACAGTCTCGCCGGCGTTCGCACGCGGCGCTTCGGCATGTCCGGCGACGGTCTCGGTATCCTCGGCCTCACCGAAATGCCGAGGGAGGTAGATGCAGACGTTGGTGCCTTCGCCGACCTCGGAGTAAATGCGGACATGTCCACCGGATTGCCGGGCGAAGCCGTAGATCATCGACAGGCCGAGGCCCGTGCCGAGCCCGAGCGGCTTGGTGGTGAAGAACGGATCGAACGCCTTGGCGATCACCTCCGGGGTCATGCCCGTGCCGGTGTCGGACACGCACAGCGATACATATTGCCCGGCATCGAGTTCGCGCTCGCGTGCCGTCCTCGCATCGATCCAGCGATTGGCGGTTTCGATCGTCAGCCGCCCGCCACCCGGCATCGCATCGCGCGCGTTGATGCACAGGTTGAGCAGCGCGTTCTCCAACTGGTGGGGATCGACCAGGGTCGCCCAGAGCCCGACCGAGGCGACGACCTCAACCGCGACTTCGGGACCGACGGTGCGCCGTACCATATCCTCGATCCCCCCGACCAACCGGTTGACGTCGGTCGGCTTGGGATCGAGCGTCTGTCGCCGCGAAAAGGCGAGCAACCGGTGGGTCAGCGCCGCCGCACGCTTTGCAGCACCCTGCGCGGCCAGCGAATAGCGCTCTACGTCGTTCAGTCGGCCTTGCGCGATCCGGATGCCAAGTAGTTCCAAGCTGCCGGTAATACCGGTCAGCAAATTGTTGAAATCATGCGCGATCCCGCCGGTGAGTTGGCCAACCGCTTCCATCTTCTGGCTCTGTCGCAGCGCTTCCTCGGCGACCATGAGTTCGCGTGTCCGAGTCGCAACCTGATCCTCCAGTGTCTCGTTCCAGCGGGCGAGTTCGGCGGTCTGGCGGCGGCTGTCGTCGATGTCGGTGTTGGTCCCGACCCAGCGAAGAATCGTGCCGTCGGGCGCGCGAACCGCGTCGGCACGGACCAGGAACCAGCGATAGTCGCCATCCTTGCTCCGTGCCCTATACTCGACGCTGTACCGCTCACCGGTTGCAAGGGAATGCCGCCAAGCTTCTGAAGCAGCTGGGTAATCGTCGGGGTGGACGAGGTCCCTCCAAGTGCCGATACCGTCGAGCGCACCGGGTTCGAGGCCGTTATAGTCATAGACCTGGCAGTTGAACCAATAGAGGTGCCCGTCAGGCCTGGCCGCCCAGATCTGGTTCGGCACGGCTTCGGCGAAGACCCGGAACTGTTCCTCGCTTTCGCGCCGCGCGGTCTCCGCGCGCAACCGTTCGGTAGCGGCACGGACTCGCTCGGCGACTTCACGCATAAGCAGGAGGTCGCCGTCGCTCCAGACTCGCGCGATGCCATGATTGGCGTAGAGCAACGCGACGAAATCATCCTGTTCGACCAGCGGCATGTTGATGAAAGACCATGCGTCGATCGCCTTCAAGACATCGGCGGTGTCGCGCGTCCGGTCGTCCTTGTCGACATCGGCGATCGCCACCGTTCGTCCGGCCTTCAGGTCCTCGATGTATGTTCCGTGCGCCCGGAAATGCAGCGTGCCGGCGAGCGTCGTCACGCCTTCCGCATTCCAGTCGCGCTTGACCGTGATCGTCTCGTTCACCTTGTCGATGGTGCCATAGCCTACCCGGCTGACCTGCAAGGCGCGGCCCAGGATCGCGGAGGCGGCATAGGCGATATCGTCGGGGTCGGTCAGGTCGCGGATCGCGTCGCTCAACTCGAGCAGCGCGCGCTGTCGCAACTCGGCCTGCTTGCGCTCGGTGATGTCGAAGCTGATGCCGGGGAAGCGGAGCGGCGTACCATCGGCGGCCAAGCGACAGCGACCTTGCGCGGTCACCCAATGGATTGCGCCGTCGGGCTGTACGAGACGGTATTCCGCATTGAAATCGCCTCCAGTCCGTAAGGCCGTGTCGATTGCGGACTGCGCGGCTTGCACATCGTCGGGATGGATGTTGCCGAAGAAACGCTCGATCGGTGCACCGGCGCGTCCAAGCTCGGGGAGACGCCGTACAACGTCGAGAACCGCTCGTCCGCGGTGACGCGGTCGTTCGGAACGTCCCAGTCCCATGTGCCGATGCCATTGCCAGCAGCCAGCGCCTGGCCGAGCCGTTCCTCGCTGGCTTGCGCCGCGGTGAGGATGCTGCGGCGCTCGGAGATATCGGTGAACAATACCGCGACCTGCCGGGCTTCGGGGTTGCCGACGCGGAAGGCGTGGACGTCGAACCACCGTCCCATCTGCTCCGAGCCATGATCGAACCGTGCGGATTGGCCGGTCGACGCCACGCGGCCATAGGTCTCGAACCAGAAGGCTTCGAGATCGGGGACCAGTTCACTCGCGGTCCTGCCGACCGGATCGACCAGCCCGGTCTGGCTCTCGAACCGCGGATTGACCTCGATAAAGCGGTAGTCGACCGAGCGTTCGCCGTCGAACAGCAGGTCTATGATGCAGAAACCGGCGTCGATCGCGTCGACCAAGGCGCGGTATCGGTCCTCGCTCGCATGCGACGAGATTGGGGTATCGGTAGTCGGGGCCGTCGGTCGCTGCATCGTATCTCAGGGGTCGGAGGACGCGACCTCATAATCCGAGGCCTGCGGCCTAACGCGCCAATTTGAAAACCGATCCCGGTTGGGGCGCTGGTTCAAGCTCCCCGGGTGCGTGCCGCGGCCACCGGCAGCAGCCGCGCGAGCCGATCCGCCCACGCCGCGCACCCTTCCGTCGAGCCCAGCAAGTCCTGCCGGATCTCGATCTCGGCATAGGGGCGGGCGGGGTAGGCGTGGCGCGGAATGGTGTAGTCGATCTGGTCCATGCGGTAAGGTTCGTTGTCCCCGACGGTCAGGTCGGCCTCTTCGCGCAGGACGTCGAGCAGGGCGTGGGCGAACCCGGTATCGCCGCCGTCATGCAGGATGCCGATCTGCCACGGCCGGTCGACACCACGCATCGACGGCGTGAAGCTGTGCAGCGCCACGAGTGTCGTCGTGATCCCCAGCGCATCGCGGCGCGCAAGTTCGGCCGCGATCGCCGCCTGATAGGGCTCGTGGATCTGAGCGAACCGCGCCGCGACGTCGGCGCCCGATAGCGCCTGGTTGCCGGGCACCATGGTCCCGTCGCTGACGGCGGCGATCGCATCGGGCTGCTCTGCGCTCCGGTTGCAATCGATCACCAGCCGCGAATAGGTCTGGCGCAGGAAGACGGCGTCGAGCCGCTCGGCCAACATCTGGCCAAGCTCGGCGATGCCGATGTCCCAACCGATGTGCCGCGAGAGTTCGGCATCGCTCAATCCCAGCAGGCCGAGCGCCGCCGGCACGGCTTTCCCCGCATGATCGCCGATCAGCAGGAACGATGACGCGCCTTTGGGGTTGACCAATGTGACCGGTGCGGCATCTTCGGTCCCAAGCAGCGATTGGCTGATAGCGGTCTTCATGCGACACGGATCCTCGATGCCATCTCTAACTCTCTCTCATGTAACCCGATACTCCTACCGCCATCCGGTAGCGTTTGGCGAGCATCGGATCATGGTTCGCCCGCGTGAGAGTTTCGACCAGCATCTGATCGATGCGCAGCTGACGATCAGTCCCGAGCCCTCGGATGTCCGCTGGCTGCAGGACGTGTTCGGCAATTCGGTTGCGATCGCGACGTTCGACAAGCGCGCGAAGGAGCTCGTCTTCGACAGCCGCGTGCAGTTGCTGCACACGCCAGCCGAACTGCAGAACGTCGATATCGAGCGGTATGCGCGGCTGTATCCGTTCACCTATTCGTCGGAGGAGATGCCCGACCTGCTTCGTTCGATCGAGCGCCAGCATCACGATCCGCTGCGCCAGATCGACAGCTGGGCACGGCGCTTCGTGCGGACCGACGGGCCGACCGATACGCTGGCGATGCTGTCGGACATGACCGCGACGATCCGGCGCGAGTTCACGTATGTCCCGCGACCGGAAAAGGGCACGCAGTCGCCGATCGAGACGCTCGCGACGCGCAAGGGGACGTGTCGCGATTACGCCGTGCTGATGATCGAGGCGGTCCGCGCGCTCGGCTTCGCGGCGCGGTTCATCTCGGGCTATGTCTACAACCCCAGCGCGCGTGAGCAGCGGACCGGCGGCGGCAACACGCATGCGTGGGTCCGCGTGTACCTGCCGGGATCGGGCTGGGTCGAGTTCGATCCGACCAATGGCATCGTCGGCAACCGAGGGCTCGTCCGTGTCGCGGTCGCGCGCGATATCTACCAGGCCGTGCCGATCTCCGGCACCTGGAGCGGCTTTCCCGGCAGCTTCCTCGACATGACCGTGTCGGTGGACATCACGCTCGATGATGCCGACGCGGCGGGGCAACACTTGGCACAAACTTTAAAACAGGCGTGAAAAGGGGCTCTTCCATGCTGATCCGGACTGGCTACGACATAGTTTTCGAGACCGAGGTCGCGACGCCGATGATGGCGATGCTGAGCCTGCACCCGTCCCGCAACAAGGATCTCGTGACGCCGCACCGGATCGTCGCGACCCCCGACGTGCCGACCTACGACTATCTCGACGCGTTCGGGAACGTCTGCACGCGCGTCACCGTACCCAAGGGCGGCCTGACGCTGTCGTGCGACTTCACGATCGAGGATAGTGGAGAGCCCGATCCGATCACGCCGGACGCCGTCCAGCACGCAGTCGAGGATCTGCCCGACGACGTCCTGATCTACCTGCTCGGCAGCCGCTATTGCGAGACCGACCGGCTGACCGAGACCGCCTGGTCGCTGTTCGGGCATGTCCCGTCCGGCTGGCAGCGGGTTCAGGCGATCGTCGATTTCGTCCATGATCATGTCGAGTTCGGCTATCACTATGCCCGCCCGACGAAGACCGCTTGGGACGTTCATCAGGAGCGCCAGGGCGTGTGTCGCGACTTCGCCCACCTGGCGATCACGCTGTGCCGGTGCATGAACATCCCCGCGCGCTATTGCACCGGGTATCTCGGCGATATCGGCATCCCGCCGGTCGACGCGCCGATGGACTTTTCGGCATGGTTCGACGTGTATCTGGGCGGCACGTGGCACACCTTCGACGCGCGCCACAACCGCCCGCGGATCGGTCGTATCCTGATGGCGCGGGGCCGCGATGCGACCGACACCGCGCTCACGACGACGTTCGGCCGGGCGCAGTTGGTCCGGTTCGACGTGCATACCGACGAAGTCTTTGCCGACGACCAGCCGGGCGGGTAAAAGCGCAGCCGAAGCGGCGGCCGCGAAAACTTAACCCTTGTGGGTAAGGTCGCGTTCGGCCTAACGGCACCGATCCTCAAACTTATGCTGCGATGCACAACATGACTTCGACCCCAGACACCTCCGCGCCGAACAACGCGAACGCGCTGCTTCTCCAGGCGATCGCGTTGCGCAAGTGCATCACCGCGACCTACAACCGGATGGTTTGCACGCTTGCGCCGCACATCCTCTACACCAAGCATGACGATGTGTTCGTCGATGCGGTGACGCTCGAGCGCGACGGCCAGCCGCCCAAGGAGATCAAGCTCGGGACTTTCAAGCTTGCAGGGCTGAAGGACATCGAGGTGACCGATCGTCCGTTCGTACCCGACGCGATCTTCAACCCCGGCGACATCAAGTACGACCGCGTTACGCTGTTCGTCGTGGATCGCAGCTGACCCTAAAATCCTCCTCCGCCCGGGGGAGGTGTCGCCGAAGGTGACGGAGGGGGGGAGGTAAGCGCAACAGGTGTTTCGCTTACCTCCCCCTCCGTCTGGCAACAGCCAGCCACCTCCCCCTGGCGGGGGAGGATCAGACAGCCCCTCAGACCGCCGGCGGCAACCACGCGGTCTCGATCTCGCCGTAGCGGTCGGTAAACCCGGTCGCGGCGACCAGCGCCGCTTCGTCGACGATCCGGACCCGCCGCCCGTTCCGCTCGATCACCCCCCGCCTTCTCCAGCGCCCGGATCGTCCGGTTCACATGCACCTTGGTCAGCCCGGAGCGCATCGCCGATGTCGGTCTGCGTCAGCGGCAGGTCGAAGGAATCGACGATCCCGCCCGCCGTCACGCGCAGCCGCGCCATGATGTCGAGTAACAGCGTCGACAGCCGCTCGCTCGCCCCCATCCGCCCAATCGTCGTGAGCCGGTCGCTCATCGCGACGTTCTCGGCTGCGGCGATCGCATAGAGCAGCCCGGCGATGCGCGGTTGCGCGCGGAAGAGCAGCCCGAGTTCGGTCTTCGGCAAATCGATCACGATGCAGTCCGAGATCGCGGTCAGCGTCGCCGCTGCCTGCGACCACGCCATGCTCGACGTTCCGATCAGGTCGCCCGCGTAATGAAACCGCAGAATCTGGCGCCCGCCGGTGACCAGCTTAGTCGACGAGTGCAGCCACCCCTGTCGCACGACATACAACGCATGGCTTTCGCCACCTTCCGCGACCAGCACGTCACCCGCACGCAACCGCCGCTCGCCGCGTTCGGCGTGCAAGATCGCCTCGCGTTCGGCGTCGGTGAGATCGAGATGCCGCCTCAGTCGTGCGATCAAACCGCTCAGTTGCATGCTTTACCCTTTTCCTTGCGCGCGGCTATTGCCGTCTCGCCGCCAAATTATCGTACCGCGCGTCGTGGATCGCGCGATCCTTCGTAAGTCTATCGATGACGATGCAACGCCGTCATTGCGATCGTCCTAACGCGCTTTCCACTAGCGGCGCAACGCGGGCGGTGATCCGGTCGACGCCGGTCCGGTTGGGATGAACGTGATCCGGCTGCATCAGTGCGGTGTTGCCTATGACGCCATCCAGGATGAACGGGTACAGCGTCGCATGATAGGTCTTGGCCAGGTCGGTCCATATCCCATTGAATTGTGATGAATACTCCGGACCCAGATTGGGTGGCGCCATCATGCCGGTCAGCATCACCGTTATGCCGCGACGCTTCGCCTCGTCCATCATCGCCGTCATGTTGGCGCGCGTTTCGTCCGGCGAAATCTGGCGAAGAACATCGTTGCCGCCGAGCCCCAGCAGGATGAGGTCGGGTTTCCGCTTCATGTTGTCGAGCGCGAACGCGAACCGCTGCCGTCCCGCCGCGCTGGTATCACCCGAGACGCCAGCATTGACGATCGTCGCGTTGATCCCGTCCTTGCGCAATCGGTTCTGCAAGGCATCGGGCAGGCTCTGGCCACGGTCGAGGCCGTAGCCGGCATACAGGCTGTCCCCGAAGGCTAGGATGAGGCGCTCGGGACCCTGCGGGGATGGGGTTGCAACAACTGGCGCGACCACGTTCGTCGCAGGCGGCGGGGCAGGGACGTCAGGTGTCCGATCGCAGCCGGCCAGCAACCCCGCTTGGAGAAGCGCCAGTCCGCCCCCATAAAGAGGCCAGAATCGCATCTGTTTCTCCAAGATATTGGTCTCCATGTCCGAACCCGCCTCCGCCGATATGGTGATCTCGGCGCGCGATGTCACGCTGACACTCGGCGCCTCGACTGCCGCGACGACGATCCTCAAGGGCATCGATCTCGACATCGCGCAGGGCACCAGCGTCGCACTGCTCGGGCCATCCGGGTCGGGTAAGTCGTCGCTGATGGCGGTGCTGTCCGGCCTGGAGCGGGCGACTAGCGGCCGGGTTCAGGTGGCGGGGCTCGATTTCGGCAAGCTCGACGAGGATGCCTTGGCGCGCGCGCGGCGTGGACGCATCGGCATCGTCCTCCAGGCTTTCCACCTGCTGCCGACGATGACTGCCCTTGAGAACGTCGCCGTGCCGATGGAACTGGCCGGGATGCTTGACGCGTTCGAGCGCGCGGAAGTGGAACTCGCCGCGGTCGGCCTGTCGCACCGGATCGGCCATTATCCCACGCAGCTTTCCGGCGGCGAGCAGCAGCGCGTGGCGATCGCCCGTGCGCTCGGCCCGCGGCCGGCGCTGGTCTTCGGCGACGAACCGACCGGCAACTTGGACGCCGCCACCGGTGCCTCGGTCATGGACCTGTTGTTCGACCGCCGCGCCGCGACCGGCGCGACGCTGATCATCATCACCCATGACCCCGTGCTCGCCGCGCGCTGCGATCGCATCGTCGAACTCGCCGACGGCCGGATCGCCGCGGATCGCTGGCGATGAGCGAATGGCGGCTGGCGTGGCGGCTTGCCCGTCGCGAACTCGATCTTCGGTTTCGCGGGCTGCGGCTTCTGCTCGCCTGCCTGTTCCTGGGCGTCGGCGCGCTGGCGGCGATCGGCAGCCTGACGCAATCGATCGACGGCGAGCTTGCGGCCCGCGGCAGCGCGATCCTCGGCGGCGATATCGAGTTCGGCACGTCGCAGCGCGCCGCCACGCCGGACGAGCGCGCCGCGATGGCGCGGTTCGGCACGGTGTCAGAGACCGTGCGGATGCAGGCGACCGCGATCCGGGGAACCAACAGCGTGCCGGTCCAACTCAAGGGCGTCGATGCGGTCTACCCACTCTACGGCACGCTGGACGTACAAGGTGGATCGGTCGCGAAGGTCGACGATCCCAACGCAATCTGGATCGTACCGGCCTTGGCGCAGAGGCTTGGCGTCGGCCGCGGCGCGCGCGTACGGCTCGGGATCGCCGATTTTACCGTCGCGGGCGTGATCGCGAATGAACCGGACCGGCTCGGCGAGGGCTTCACGCTCGGCCCTGTCGCGATCGTCTCGATGGCGGGCATCGCGCGCACCGGTCTGGTCCAGCCCGGCAGCCTGTACGAGACCAAATATCGGGTGCGCCTTTCGCCCAACGCTTCGCCGACGACCGCGGTCGATCGGTTCAAGGCGGCATTCCCGACCGGCGGCTGGGAAACCAAGACGCGCGACCGTGCCGCGCCTGGTGCCGAACGCTTCGTCGACCGCATGGGGCAGTTCCTGCTGCTGGTCGGGCTGTCCGCGCTGGTCATCGCCGGCATCGGCGTCGGCAACGGCGTGTCCTCCTATCTCGCCGCCCGCCGGAGCAGCATCGCGGCCTTGAAGGTGCTCGGTGCGACATCCGGCCTGATCGCGAAGATCTACCTTCTTGAAGTGGCGGTCGTGGCGGCGATGGGGATCGTGCTTGGACTCACCGCGGGCGCTTTGACTGTCCCGCTTATCATCTGGCTCGCGGGCGATGTCCTGCCAGTCGCGCCGCAATTCTCGCTTCAGTTCGCGCCGCTCGCGCTCGCCGCCGCATACGGCATGCTGATCGCGCTAGCCTTCACCGCGCCGCCCCTGATCGAGGCGGGCAGCATTCCCGCGGCGGGCCTGTTGCGCGGCGTGTTCGGCAATCGGTCCGTGCCGCTGCGCCGAACCTTGCCCTGGGTCCTCGGTGCAGGCGCCGCGATCGTCGCACTTGCGCTGTCGACCGCGGACCAGCCCGGTCTCAGCGCAGGCTTCCTCGCGGCGGTGGCCGGCATGTTGCTGATGCTGGCGGGGTTCGGCTGGGCCGTACGCCGGATCGCCGCAGCGCTACCCCGCTCGCGCAAGCCGCTGCTTCGCCTCGCCATCGCCGGACTCCACCGCCCCGGTGCGCGCACCGGCACTTTGGTGGTCGCGCTAGGTCTCGGCTTGACCCTGTTCGTCCTCCTCGCGGGCATCCGCACCAGTATCGACGCGAACATTGCGCTCACCGTACCAAAGCGCGCGCCGGCGTTGTTCGCCTTGGACGTTCCGCCCGGCAGCGAGGCGGAGTTCCGGCGGACCATCGAAGGCGTAGCGACCCACCCGGTCATCCGCACCGTGCCGGCGATGCGCGGTACGATCACCGGCTACGGAACGACGCGCGTTGCCGATCTCAAGACGCTGCCCGACGGCGCATGGGCGTTGCGCGGCGAACGCGGGCTTACCTACGCTGCGGCCTTGCCCGAGGGCAGCGAACTCACCGCCGGCCGGTGGTGGCCGCGTGACTATACGGGTCAGCCGCTGGTCTCGATCGACGAGCGACTGGCCAAGGTACTCGACCTCAAGATCGGCGATCCGCTGACCTACACCTTGCTGGGCGTTGAGCGGACCGCGCACATCGCCTCGTTCCGCCGGATCAGTTGGGATACGCTCGGCTTCAATTTCGTCATGGTGTTCTCGCCCAACGCGATCGAGGACGCGCCGCATAATCTTGCCGCGACGATCGAGCTCGCACCGGGGCAGGAAGCGCAAGTCATGCGCGCGCTGCTGCCGCGCTTCCCGTCGGTTTCGGTGATCGAGGTTCGCGGCGTGCTGGGGCAGGTCCGCGACATCGTGTCGCAGATGGCGACGGCGATCACCGCGGCAGCGTCGGTAGCGATCCTTGCCGGGATCGCGGTGTTGATCGGCGCGATCGCCGCGGCGCGTGAGGCGCGCACATACGATAGCGTGATCCTGCGTACACTCGGGGCGACACGGCGGCAGGTGCTCGCGGTGCAGGCGCTCGAATATGCGTTCCTCAGTATCGTGCTGTCGGTACTCGCGTTGCTGCTCGGGCTCGGTGGTGCCTGGTATGTCGTGACGCAACTCTTCAGTTTCGAGTGGCGTCCGGATTACGCGACCGTCTTGGCGACGTTGCTGGGCGGGGCGGGGCTGACGATGGTGATCGGGTTGATCGGTGCGTGGCCCATTCTCGGCGCGCGGCCGGCACAGGCGTTGCGGCAACTCTGAGGGTCCGTTTACGTCCGTGCGGCGTTGGGCCGCAATACACCGAAGGGGGGCAAGACGCTGAGCACGCACGAAACACCATCCGAGCATCATGCCACCAGCCCCTGGTCGATGTCGGCACGCGAATGGTGGAAGGTCCTGAAGCGTACCTGGGCCGAAGGGAACGACGACAATATCGGCCTGATCGCGGCGGGTACGGCGTTCTACGGGTTTGCCGCGATCGTCCCGCTGCTGGCGTCCGTCGTGCTGATCTACGGCCTGGTCGCAGACACCGCGACGGTCGTCGCGAACATCCGCGCATTGTTCAACGTGTTGCCTGACGACGCCGCCCGCGTGATCGGCGACCAACTCGCGACCGTCGTCAACACGTCGGAGGGCAAAAAAGGGGTTCGGCCTCGTCATCGCACTTGGCATCGCCCTGTACGGCGGCACGAAGGGCGCATCGTCGATCGTCACCGCGCTCAACATCGCCTATGAAGAAAAGGAAACGCGCGGGTTCATAACGCTGAACCTGCTCGCCTTCGCGATAACCGGCGGTGCGGTGATGCTGGCGTTGGTCGCCGCCCTTTCGACTGCGGCGTTCGCGCTGCTAGATAGCCTGATACCAGGCGCGCCGGAGATCCTGCTCCTGGCGATCCGCCTCGTCAGCTACGGCGTGCTTGCCTCGCTGGGCGTGACGGCGGCGGCCTGCTTGTATCGGTTCGGCCCCAATCGTCACAAAGCCAAATGGACGTGGCTGACCCCTGGATCGCTGGCCGCGACCGTCATCTGGCTGGGGGCGACGATAGGCTTCGGCGTCTACGTGTCGCGCTTCGGAAATTACGGCGCAACCTATGGTTCGCTGAGCGCGGTCATCGTGCTGCTGACGTGGCTGTGGCTCTCCGCCTATGTCTTCCTGCTCGGCGCAGAGCTCAATTCGGAACTGGAGCACCAGACCACGAGAGACACGACTACCGGTGGGGCTACACCAATGGGAACGCGAGGCGCTACCATCGCTGATACGGTTGCGACAGACGTCGCTGCGAAGGCGATCGTTTTTCCCGAGGAGCCGGACAGGGTAGGGGTCTTGGCCGTAGCCCATTTGAGTGGCGTGCATGCAGGCTTGCCCGCGTCGCTTCTGGCGCTGGGCGGTCTGCGGTCGATCCGTCGTGGTTCGCCAGTCGCTGGCCTTGGCATGATCGCGATCGGCGCAGCGCTGGCACACAGGAAGCGTAACCCATCGAGCAAAGCAACGACGAAGGTGCGAGCGAAGGCCTGATGACATACGCGCAGTCGACCAAGCTGTTCTTCGACGGCGGGTGCCGGCCAAACCCCGGTTCGATCGAATGTGCTGTCGTCCGCAAGGGCGTTACCCACTACCGGCACGATCTGGGTGAGGGCACAAACAGCGACGCCGAATGGCTAGCCGCGATCCATGCGTTGGAGATCGCTCAACTAGAAGGCGATCGCGACATCACGCTGCTAGGCGATTCTACCCTGGTCGTGACCCAAGCCAGCGGTAAGGCGCGGTGCCGTTCGGCAGACTTGGAAGTGCACCGTAGTAGGTTCGCGGCACTGGCCGAACGTTTTGACCGCGTCCGTATCCGGCATATCGGTCGAGCCCAGAACGTTGCCGGCATTGCGCTCGCCCGGCTGCATCCTCGCTAAGGCCGACGGAGGGCTGGCTAAAGCGCGCGACACTGGCTTTTCCGAAAACTGACCTCAAACTGTAAAAAAAGCGTTTGACGGTATCGGGAGGTGGCCCTAGAGGGATGTCACCGCAGCGGA
>NZ_JAMXSR020000003.1 GCF_024124765.2 Sphingomonas sp. H160509
TTATCAAGCGCTGCTTTGATCTCGCGTTCGCGATACCGGCCCCTCTTGGTCCTTCTACCGATTTTCGTGCTGACGGCGCTTGTTATAAAATGCGACAGTCGTGGCCCGATCTTCTTCCGCCAACAGCGTGTCGGTCGCGGCAACGCGCTATTCGAGGTGTTTAAATTCCGCTCAATGCGCGTTGAGCAGTCAGATGCATCCGGCACAGTTTCCGCATCACGGGACGATGTTCGGATCACGCGGGTTGGTCGCGTCATCCGGGCGACTAGCATCGATGAACTTCCTCAGCTTCTCAATGTTCTATTTGGATCGATGAGCATCGTCGGGCCACGACCCCACGCCCTTGGGTCGCTTGCAGGGCAACAGCTCTTTTGGGAAGTTGACGAGCGTTATTGGCACCGTCACGCTCTCAAGCCGGGTATTACAGGTCTTGCTCAGGTGCGCGGCTTCCGTGGCGCGACGCACGAACGGAGTGACCTCACTCGGCGGCTTCAGGCCGACCTCGAATATATTATTGGCTGGTCGGTATTACGCGATTTTGCTATCCTCATTTCTACCGTTCGCGTTGTCGTGCACCGCAACGCCTTTTAGGAATAAGCTTTGTAATGCCCTATCGTGATAGGGTGTATGCCATTTTAACTAATAGGCGGCACAGTGATTTAACGATCTTCCTGCATAGGAATCGTTATGGCACGCCCTTCAACTCTTGTCCGATTACCGGATCCACCGCCGCCGGATGGTAACGCCCTTCCTGGCGACCGCATCGACTTCGATGCTTGGCTTCTACCGCCGGAGCAGCCAACGCGAATGGGACAGGGGATGCACCTTGTTTCGGCTGCTGCCGGACCTGTGTTGTTCATAATAGCCCTTGCCTGTACCGTTGCGTGGATTGCCTAAGCCACCGATGCAGCATTCTGCATCGGCGCAGGACGCCGTTCCCTGTCGACGCGAAGACGATCGCGCCCCCGATCCTGCAACCTAGCACCTTACGCATTTCGGACGCACCGCATGATGTGAGAGTGGAGGATCTTTCTCCTAACGGATTCGCCTTCTCAAGCACCGTTCCAATACCAATCGACACGATCGTCCATGTCGGACTTGCCGGCGCCGGGCGGGCCACTGCGCGAATAGTTCGGCGAGCCGACACGGTTTATGGATGCATCTTTGAACCAGGCTTAACCTCGGCCCAAATCGAGGACGCCTTTACCCGATCGCCCAGCGATACCGTTACTACGCTCGCTGCGGGCATCAGCGATTGCCGACGATGGCGAGATATCGCAGCCGCAACTTCCGTTCGTGACTCGAATAGCACTATTAGCGCTCGCCAGCTTGATGGGCTGGCTTGTGTTCGCAACCGCTCTTCGCAGCCTGCCTTTCTCCTAGCATCCATGCGATCAACGTCATTCAGGCGGCGGGAGCCAAATCTCTAACACCACCGTTCTCGCTTGGTGCGTGCATTGGCAAATGTCCTATTATCGCGAGGCAGGTTCATCTAGGTACCGTCGAAACGGTACGTCGCTATTTTCAGGAGATACCAATCTTGCGCATTACCATGATCGGATCGGGCTATGTCGGCCTAGTATCGGGCGCCTGTTTCGCCGACTTTGGCCATGAAGTCGTTTGCATCGACAAGGACCAGCGCAAGATCGATGCGTTGCATCAGGGCAAGATGCCAATCTTTGAGCCGGGCCTCGACGACTTGGTTGCACGTAACGTCAGGGAAGGGCGGCTGACCTTCGGCACCGACCTGACCGACGGCGTCAAGAACGCTGATGCAATCTTTATCGGCGTCGGTACGCCGTCGCGGCGTGGCGATGGCCATGCCGACCTTACCTACGTCTATGCCGCAGCCGAGGAGATTGGCCGGGCAATCGACGGCTATACCGTAGTCGTCACGAAATCGACTGTGCCTGTTGGCACCGGTGACGAAGTCGAGCGCATCATCCGCGCCGCCAATCCGGGTGCCGAATTCGGCGTCGTTTCCAATCCCGAGTTCCTGCGCGAAGGCGCCGCGATCGACGATTTCAAGCGGCCCGACCGCATTGTCATCGGTTCAGAGGACGAGCGCGCGACTGAGGTAATGCGCCAGGTCTATCGGCCACTCTCGATCAATGCCGCACCGATCCTCGTGACCGGCCGTCGCACCGCCGAGTTGATCAAATATGCCGGCAACGCCTTCCTCGCGACCAAGATCACCTTCATCAACGAAATCGCGGATCTTTGCGAAAAAGTCGGTGCAGACGTGCAAGACGTCGCGCGCGGCATCGGCCTCGACAACCGGATCGGCAAAAAATTCCTCCACGCCGGTCCTGGCTATGGCGGCTCGTGCTTCCCGAAAGACACTCTGGCGTTGCTCAAGACCAGCCAGGATTACGACGCGCCGCAGCGGATCGTAGAAGCGGTGGTCGCAGTCAACGACAACCGCAAGCGCGCGATGGGTCGCAAGATCATTGCGGCTATGGGGGGCGACGTGCGCGGCAAGACGGTCGCGGTGCTCGGTCTTACTTTCAAGCCCAACACGGACGACATGCGCGACAGCCCGGCGATTGCGGTCATCCAGGCGTTGCAGGATGCCGGCGCTAAGGTGCAGGCGCACGATCCCGAAGGCGTTGAGCAGGCCAAGCTGGTGCTTCAGAACGTTGACTATCGCGATGGCCCTTATGAGGCGATCGAAGGCGCCGATGCGGTCGCGATCCTGACCGAATGGAACGCCTATCGCGCACTCGACCTCGCCCGCGTCAAATCGTTGCTCAGCGCGCCGATCATGATCGACCTGCGCAATGTCTATAACCCCAAGGATATCGAAGCCGCTGGCTTTAACTACACGGGTATCGGACGATGAGCAGATCAGACCCCGTCCTCGTCACCGGTGTGGCAGGGTTCGTCGGCCATGCGACCGCCCATCATCTGCTCGCCCGCGGCGAGCGGGTGATCGGCATCGACATCGTCAACGATTACTACGATCCGGCATTGAAAGCGGCTCGCCTCGCGACGTTCGACGACGTGGCAAATTTTCGCTTCGAAAAGATGGACATCGCCGACAACACCGCGGTCGCTGCGTTGATCAAGGCGGAAGGTGTGGTCCGCGTCGTGCATCTCGCTGCGCAGGCGGGGGTGCGCTACAGCATTGAAAATCCGTTTGCCTATCAGCATTCCAATCTGGCCGGGCATCTATCGGTGATGGAAGCCTGCCGCCACGCGCCGGGGTTCGAGCACCTCGTCTATGCGTCGTCCAGCTCAGTTTATGGCGACAAGCCGATGGGCGGGGCGGGATTTACTGAGGATGAGCCGGCTACCAGCCCTGTGTCGCTCTACGCCGCCACCAAGCGGTCGTGCGAGTTAATGAGCCAGTCTTATGCAACGCTCTACGCTCTGCCGCAGACGGGCTTGCGATTCTTCACTGTCTATGGCCCCTGGGGCCGTCCCGACATGGCCTATTTCTCGTTCACGCAGAAGATCATGCGAGGCGAGGCGATTGAGGTTTACGGCGAAGGCAAGATGGCCCGCGACTTCACCTATATTGACGATATAGTCGAAGGGATCGTCGCCTCGCTCGATCATCCTCCTGAGGGGGGGCGCATCGCGTTCTCAACATTGGGGACAGCCATCCGGTCGGCCTGATGGAGATGATCGATTCGCTGGAACGTGCGCTTGGCCGTACCGCGGAAAAGGTCATGCGCCCGATGCAGCAAGGCGATGTTACGGCGACCTATGCTGACGTGTCAAAGCTGCGTGCGTTGACGGGTTACCAGCCGAAAGTGATGCTGGATGAGGGGCTGATGCGTTTTGCAGACTGGTATCGGGGCTATTACGGCAGCTAAGCCGCCGGTAGAATAGATAGATCGAAACATCAGGGCAGGGGCTTCAATCCCTGCCCTGATCACGATCATCAGAAGTGCACTGCGCCCGTACCGACCGCTGAGCCGACATTGCTGTAGACGTAATATTCGATACCGTTGTTGGTCACGGCGCCATCATATTCCAACGCGTTGATACCGGTCAGCCCGACGCTGCCGCCGGCACCTGTCAGATCCAGACGGCTGTCGGAACCGAACGTGATCTTACCGTCATTGTCGAGGTCGGCCAGTTTCGTCGTCGTAACGAGCACATCGTTACGCGTGAACGTGACGGTGTCACGGCCAAGGCCAGCGACCGGGTTGGCGGTGTCGAAGAAGAACACGTCCGTGGCGCTGGCAGTCGAACGACCGCGCAACACGTCGTTGCCAAAGCCGCTTTCGTAGACCTTCTGGCCGCTCGATGCGATCGGACGAACGCGGGCATCCTCATAATAGAAGACGCCGTCAACGTTGCCCATCAACCGCAGTCCGCTGCTACCCTGCGCACCAGAGAGTTGCACACGATCGCCATCGCTGGTGTCCAGCGACAGCGTCGATCCGCTCCAAGTGATGATACCATCACCGTTACCGTCAGCGATCGCCTTGGTCGTGGCGAGCACGTCGCCGCGCTGCCAGTCGGTGACACGGTCTGATCCAGACTTCCCCCGGTATGCAACTCGAACACGTCGCGCCCCGCTCCGCCTGTCAGCACGTTGGCGACATCGTTGCCGATGATGCGGTCGCTGCCGCCCCCCACCGATCGCGTTTTCGATTGTTGCACCATAAGCAATCGAGATATTATCGGTAAACAGGCCGTTCTTTAGTCCGAGCTGGTCCTTAAGGTCTTCATAGAACGCATAGGTCGCTTCGGTACGGGGGGCGAAGCCCAGCGCAGCACGGTTTGCGTTAACTTGCTCTAGCGTCAAGAATTCTTCAATCCCGCCACCCGACGAGAAGGCGCCTTGATTGAGATCGATAACCGAGGGCGTGTTCCAGCCCGAGAAGTCGAGCGTATCATTGCCACCAGCATCCCAGATCGCGACGATTGGGCGCGTGTTGACCGCAAAGTCGTAGACCGCGTTGCCGGCCGTAGCGTTGAACCCATAAACCGTGTTGCCGGTCCGAGTCGTCTGATCCGCGCCATAGATCTTCTGAATCGCGACGATATCGTGGATCAGCGGTGTCGCCGCATAAGCAAAATTGAGCAGAGAGAAATCAATATGCTGCGCGCCCGTCTCATAGGCGTCGAAATAGCTCATGATGCTGTATTGACGTGAATCCTGGGCATAGAACGCATCGTTGGCGTAGGTGATCGGATCGGGCTCGCCGTCACCGTCATTGTCGTCGAGCGCATCATAATCGCCGGGATGGCTGAGGCCTATCGCATGACCGATCTCGTGCACCATCGTTGTTTGCGCATAGTAGCTAGCGACCAGTGGCGAGAAATTCGACGCAACGCCGCCATCGATCCAAACGTCACCACCCAATCGGCCGGTATCTTCATATCCATCCGCCAGGCTTTCAGCATCGTAGATATTGCCGAACGGCAGATAGGCATATGCTTGTGCACCGCCGGTCGCGGTATTGCCGAAGGTGATATCCGCCGAACCCGACTTAGTCTGCTGGAACGAAATCGCGACGAGGTCATCCCACAGCCCTATGGAACGCTGGGCAAGATCGGTCTGGCCGGCATTGAAGGCAGTGAAGTCAAAATATTCACTATATGCTGAAGTACCAGCAATATTGACATAATAGCTATTGCCGAGCTCGTCCTTGTTTAGCCAAAAGCCATAGTTGAGCACGCCATCGTTCAGTTCACCGTAATTGTTAGTATACCAATCATAACCGCTTCTATTGAGATATTCCCCGACTTGCGTCGCGCTCCAGATCGGCTTGTCGGCGAACGTGCTGCCCGCCTTGGGATCGAGCGATGCCGCAACCGGGTTAGGACCGTTATCGTCTTGATGATGGGTCAAACCAGCCGCGCACGATCCGCAAGCACAGCCATACGTGCCTACAGCGTCGAAAGATCCGTCCATGCTTATTCTCCCTGTTGTCATGGTACCTCACCCAGCGCTGCGGATTTACAGCCGCCACGCTCGAGCAGATCTTATTTCAGCCGCCAGCCTCCTACGGACCGATGCGGCAGAATACGGGTTAGAAGATCGTCCAAGGCCGCGCTGGGTGCGGTAGGGTCCCAGGCGACGGCGTAGCGGGCGGGTCCTTCGGCCTCGTCGATCTCGACCGCCCGGCGCGCCAAAGCGACCAGGGTGCGACCGTTATCGGCAGGTGTGATAGCAAGAATGACGGTAGCGCGATCGGTTGGCGCTGCACCGGAGGCAAGTTCTACCGGGATCGCTGTATGTACGCGCGCGGCATTGACAATGGCATCGCACAACCGGGCATCTAATCCGGTCGAGCAGCTGAGGACGATCCGCGACACACCACGCCAGAGTGGTGACGGCATGGCTTGCGCCATCGCGCCTGCCGAAGATATGGCGATTACCAACCCGGACATCATAACCGAACCCAGCACGTATCTGCTGCTCCTAGCTTATGGTTAACGATGCTGACACCATCCTCGCCCATGTCAACATCATGACGGTAATCTATCGGCGTGATGACGGAATTTTTATGTTTCGTTCTAAACCGATTTTGTCGATCGTGGTGGATCGAGTCGAAAAATCGGTCTCACGACTCAGCAGGCTCCGCTCATGATCATTCAACACGCCCAGTGCGTTCGCAACGATTTCAGCCAATTGCGGTTGAGGTCGCAAGACCAAGGCAAACGGGTCTTATCGTAGATAAGGTAATTTGCCGTGTTTCATAAAAAGCCTGCGATAAGGAGAGTTGTATGAAAGAAATGATGGCGACGTTATGCGGTGCAACGATTGCTGCTGGCATGGCAAGCCAGGCCGTTGCCCAGGAAAAACCGGATTTACCCGTCGCAAAGCAGTCCGTCAGTTACGATCCCGCCAGCAGTATTTCACCTTCCAGTGCCACAACAACAGTATCGCCCAGCAGCGTCCCGCAGGCGATGGAACGGATGGATGGCGACACTGTCTTCAACCTGTCGCTCGGCACGAGCTACGCCGGAGGAAAATTTGGTACCCGATCCGATACAACCATCTGGAGTTCCGCCCTGGGCGCGCGTTTGCGTTCCGGTGACTGGACGCTGTCGGCATCGCTGCCGTGGATGCGCATCCGCAGCCGTTCGACAATTTTCACCGGGATCGATTCGACACCGGTTTTGGTAGCACCAAACACAGCGGCACAGAAACGGACGATGAATGGCTTCGGCGATCTAACGCTTGGCGCTGCCTACACGATCGCACCGGCTGCATCGCCAATTGAGGTTCAGATGTCGGGCCGCGCCAAGATCAACACCGCCACGAAGGGAAGTGGCCTGTCGAGCGGTGAAAATGACTACGCGCTGGGTACTGATGTCTCACTGCCGATCGGACGGGTCACGCCATTTGCATCGTTTACGTATCGCTTCCTTGGCGACACGACTTTGTATCGCCTGCGCAACGGGCCAGCCGCATCTGCGGGAGCCTCGTACGCATTCGGACGTGACAGCGTTTTTGTTGCTTCCTATCATTACGCCCGGGCTGCGACGCGCTTGGTTCAGGACTCGCACGAACTGTTTGGTGGCGTATCGACGCGTGTCCCCTCGATGCCGCTGCGACTTACAGGCTTTGCTACCGCTGGCTTGTCGAACGGTGCGGCCGGCCTATCTGCCGGATTGGCCCTGTCGGTCGGGTTGGGGGATCGGGTCGGACGGTAGTGTCCGGCGAACAGGGGAAACAATCGTGCGTTTTTACAAGAAACCCGAAAAGACAGTACAGCGAATCTACGCGGTGGGAGATATTCATGGCCGGTTGGACCTGTTCAGCAGACTAATGAGCATTGTTGAGCACGATCAGGCCGTAAGGCTGCCGGTTACGACTCAGGTGGTTCTGTTGGGCGACATCATCGATCGTGGTCCGGACTCGGCGCGGATGGTGCGCGGCTGCATGAATCTGACCGCCTCGACCCGACGCTTCGTGGTGCTGAAAGGCAATCATGAAGAGATGATGGTCAAAGCGTTGCGCGGCGATTTGACCGTTTATGCTAACTGGCTTGCGTTCGGGGGCGGGAAACTTTGCGAAGCTGGGGCGTAGACCCGGCAGTGGTGGAAGGGCCTGCGACGATGGACAATTTACGGATTTCGGCTGACGTCGTTGGAGTAGAAGTAATCGATTGGCTGGACGAATTACCCTTACATCACCGGCATGGCGGCTATTTGTTAGTCCATGCTGGGATTAGACCCGGTGTGTCGCTGCGCAAACAGCGACAAGACGATCTGCTGTGGATCACTGACGATTTCCTGACATCGCGTGAATCGCATGGAATGACCGTCGTTCACGGCCATTCCATTAACGAAAGTGGCCCCGTCATACACGCAAACCGCATCGGTATTGACACGGGTGCCTATCGCACCGGCCGGTTGACAGCGCTTGGCATCGAAAATGGTGAAACATGGACGCTCAATACGATGGCGACTACCAAGGCAACTTCGGCAGCCGACGATGCCGCGTTCGAAACCTATTATAAGCGTGGCTTGGCTTGCAAGCCAGGAAGCGATCAAACAGCGGCCGGAACGATTTAATGTCGATCGTAGCTGCTTTTGGCGATAGGCGTCTGGACGCCGATTTGGCAGCTATTCTTGCCCTGTCCGGTAACGACATATCTGGGCGTCGGACTAGCCCCGAGGCAGCGCGATCGCTTAAGAGGTTCGCTCCCGCTTTCGCAGCGATTACGACAGTGCTTATTCTCGTTGCGTTCACCGCGACACGGACCGAGCGACAGAGCCAGCCAGCCTTGCAAGCTTCGAAACATATCGAGCGGCCCACCCGGATCGTCAGACATACGCTACCGGTGCCGGTGGCACCAATCGACGGACCAGCGCCAGCTCGATTGGCTACCACATCCATACTTTCATCTGGCCCAACGGACACGGACTCGGTGACGACGACATTGTCGAGAGTTCCGGACGTCGCGCGCAAGGCGCTGCGGGTGCGGAAAACCATGCCGTCGCACCCGGCAATACCGAGGGCGTTCGCGGTCACAACGGCCCCGGTGCCGAGCGATACGGCTCTTGCACCAACTGTACCTGCAGAGCCGTCATTGGCGCCGGTTGCTAATCCCGGCGACCACTTAAAGGTCGAACTCGCAGCAACACGCGTGGCAAATGCGCCGCCGCTGCCGACATCACAAAAAGGCGACATCTTCGTCCGTACGGCGCGCACGCCAAGACGGCGTAGATGCAGTCCGCTCGCTGCGTCGGCAATGATAATAAAACAGGCTAAGTATCGATCGTCGGTGCAGTCAATCGACTATCTGGCACAACCCTCGATCGCCGGGGACCCAACCGCTAGACCCCAGTCCCGGCACCGACGTAGCACGCCGGTTTACGAAGCGTGATTATACGCCTATTCATAATAACTTGTGACCGTCCCCATCCAACACAATCATGATGACCGGATCGGTGTCAGGGATCTGAGGAATGGAGAGGAAAGATGTCACGAGAGATGCTAGGCGCACTGGCCGGCTGGAAGCGTTGCGCATCGAAGGACGGTATCATATTAACGCTTCAGGTGGCCGGCGATACTGAGCACTACAACCGCGGTATCTTCATGCGGGTTCACCTTGCACTCAATGATCGTCAATTGCGGTCCTTAACGCGCGATCTGACCCGCGCCGCGACGGAACGGGGCGTTGATCTCTGGGCGCCCAATCCGTGGTGGAAGCTCTGGAAGCACACCCGCGCGGCACGGGACTGACGATACTAGTTCTGTTCGCCTGGCAAACCGGTTCCCATAAACTGCGGCAACAATGGTTAAATATCTCTTCACTCTTTGATAGATAAATGTATCTTCCGCTGCCGGCCTCCTTCAAGGCTGGAAAAGCGACCGGGAAGCAGCGAAAGATACGTCTGACCTGTTCGCCAACGTAAAAGGCGGGTGATATGGGATTTGCGAACAACAGCACTCTGTTTACGTCAGGTAACCGAGTTGATGTGGACAATAATGGCACGAATGACAGCTACGATCTGGCGGAGGGACGGGCCAACCAGATTGTTATTGGTGCGAATAATACGGGTAACGACGTCTTTCTGAATTTTGGATCGCGCAGTACGCTGATCAGCCACACCAAGTTGTTCGAAGGCTTTGAGACTTTTGGATCAAACATAACAATTGATCTAGATCGTTATAACGAAATCTCCTCACGGGGGAAGTCTGCCGCGCTTCCTGACTTGGCAAGCAGTGAGCTTCGCTTTCTCGGCAGCAAAACTGGTGACGACATGTTCGTCTACGCCGACGCTGCCACCGTGCGCCAGCTGAGCACAATGTTCTCGTCCGCCAAGATCGTAGACAGCAAAGTCTCAAACGAGAAATTCAACGCAGCCAAAGGCAGCTATGTTTTTCTGTTCGATACCGCCCTTGGCTTAAATCTCGGGGGTGACACTATTTCGCATTTCGGCGCAGACGACAGACTTGTCACGACGTCAGAGATTTACAACGGCCAAGACGCCGATCCGTCGGACCGGATCAATTTCGGCAAGAACAAGCTATTGGACCTTTCGGGTGAATTGCCCAGCAGCGTTGGCGATGTCGGAGCTGGCCATGGCGGACAGGTTTCACTACCGGGAATTGGAGGACTGTACCTCCTTGCAACGGAAATCGGATCGAACGGTGCTGAATATTATATCTATGGCTCGTCTCCACACGTGAGCTGATTTCAGTACGATGTGTTAATTGAAACTTAAGTGTAACCACAACATTGTTAGAGCCATATTCACAAGAATCGGTCGCCTGCGTGATTTTTGAACAGCTCGGCATTGCGGACATAGTCGGAGAGAACCTGGACTGATCTATGTCGACTGACTTCCTGTAACTTGAAAATCGTTGCGCCTTGCGCTGCACCTTCAGTAAGGAAGCCGGCACGCAGCGAATGGCCGGCGAACTGCGTCGGATCGTAGCCCGCTGCGGCGGCATAGTGCTGCACAAGCCGCGCAATGGCCCGATCCGACATAGCGTTCGGGGTCAGCGCATCTGATCGTGACAGCCGACGGAACAGAAAGCCGTCGCTATGGCCTGCTGCCGCCATCCAAGCGAGTAGCAGCGCCTTGGGTCGGATTCGCGACCCTTCGGGAATAGCAATAACCGCGCCATGACGCGCCTGATCTGTTTTTGAATGTGCAATCGTAAGCCGCAGCCCCTCTGGCACGAGGCCGACATGTTCGACACTGAGGGCAACAATCTCAGACCGCCGCAAGGCTGCTGCCATCCCGATTGCAAGTATGGCACGGTCTCGAATAGCACGCAGTCCCTCGCCTTCTACAGTCATCAGCATGTTACGCAGCGCCGTTGCATCCGCTGGCCGCTTCTGACGTTTGGCACCGCCATGTTCCGCACGGATCCCGGCGAGGACCTCGGCCAGACGTCCAGCCGTCGGAAGCGCTGTCGGCGCTGGATGCCCACCGGCGCGATGATAATAGCCAATCGCCGCGACACGGCGATGTATGGTTGACGGATTTAAACCCGCGGTCGCCTGGTCGCTTGCAAAGACAGCGACGATCTCAGGACTTGCCGGCAGCCAGGCTAAACCATGCGTCGCGCACCAATCTTTGAAAATTGCCCAATCGGACCCGTAGGCGCGTCGCGTCGCACTTGAACGAGCGGCTTTTGCATAAGCTGTCGCACGTTCAATTTTATCATTGAGAATTGTGGGTAGCGACGGCTGATCGACGTGCACAGGCATACCTGTCTTCATGTCGACATGATGATTTGTACTCAGGGTGGTCTGACCTGGGAGTTTGATGGTGTTCACGTGAATCGTCTGCCACGTCGCATTTCAACGCACCACCCCTTATGTCCGAGAATGATACTTATCGGACATAGCGATGTTCGAAACTTCGCGCAAAGGCCGCTCTGCTTCTATGACCGAGACCATGACCCGACCGATTACCAAAAGTGAATAGATACAGGTTAAATCGACGCAATTTCCACTGCCTATTTGATTTTCAGTTTGTATTATGACGAACGATTACGCAATTGTCATTCTCTCGGACTAACATATGGCGACCTTATGAATAACAAAATATTCAAAATAATAAATTCCTTACAAGAAAGTCAGTTGGTAGGAAGTAGACTTCGGCGCTTTTTACTACGCAAAATGGGTATTAGAATTGCTCCTACCGCCATGGTAGCCCCCATGGTTTTTTTGGAAGTAATAAGATTACTATTGGTGAGAATGTTGTAATTAATATTGGATGCTTTCTTGATGGCTCTGGCGAGATACATATCAAAAGATTATTGCAGGCTTGGTCCTTATGTTCGCATACTTACGGGAACGCATAAATATAGAAATTCTAAAATTAGAAGAATCAGCGAAGACGGAACTATCGGACTGCGTGTTACGATAGAATCGGGTTGTTGGATTGGTATGGGTGCCTCTGTCCTACCTGGAGTGACAGTTGCCCAAGGATGCGTAATTGGTGCATCGACGTTAGTAACAAGGCCTACAGTGGAGAACGGCTTATACGTTGGAGTACCAGGCGTTAGGATTAAAAGCCTATCTACCGAAGAAGATGAACAACATTGATCGAATACCCGTGTTATATACATAAACTTACCATTAAATTGAGTTAGCCAACTTAGGGTCACGACTCATTGATTAGAGCCAGAAGATGACGGTGGCGGCGAGCGCGATAGCGGAAAAGAAGACGGTCGGGCATCGATCGTAGCGGGTAGCGATGCGGCGCCAGTCCTTCAGACGACCGAACATAATCTCGATACGGCTCCGGCTTCGGTAGCGGCGCTTGTCATATTTGATGGGGATGATCCGGGATTTTCGCCCCGGAATGCAGGGCGTTATGCCCTTTGCCTGAAGGGCGTCCCTGTACCAGTCTGCGTCATAGCCGCGGTCGCCCAGCATCCACTGCGCCTTGGGTAGATCATCAAGCAGCGCGGCAGCGCCGGTGTAGTCGCTGACCTGGCCCGCGGTCATGAAGAAGCTGAGCGGTCTGCCTTCTGCATCGGTGACGGCGTGCAGCTTCGTATTCATACCGCCTTTGGTGCGACCGATGAGGCGCCCAAGGCCCCCTTTTTACCCGCAGGCTGGACGCCGTGCGGTGCGCCTTCAGATAGGTCGCGTCGATCATGATCGTCTTCGGCGTGGCGCTCGCGGCCGCCAGTCCTTCCATTATGCGGAGGAAGACGCCCCTTTCGCCCCATCGCTTCCACCGGTTGTAGAGCGTCTTGTGTGGGCCATACTCCCGAGGGGCATCGCACCATCGTAGCCCGTTGCGGTTGACGAAAACGATGCCGCTCAACACTCGCCGGTCATCAACCCGTGGCTTGCCGTGGCTCTTGGGAAAATACGGTTCGAGCCGCGCCATCTGCTCGTCGGTCAGCCAGTACAGGTCGCTCATCCTCGGTCTCCTCACGGAGCCTGAATCAGATCAAGCCGCTCAGATCAATGGGTCCTGACCCTAACAATCAGGGTAGACCCACCCCCTCTTTTCCGCCTTAATGATTTCAGAAGCCTCTAAATCGCACCACGCTGGACTCGCAGCGCATACGGAACGGCAGTGAACCGCCCGGGTTTGTTGTAGGCTCCAACTCCTGAGAAGGTGGAGCCATGTCGAGCAAGACAGCGAACAAGTTTGCGCCCGAAGTCCGCGAGCGAGCGGTGAGGACGAATTTCGATCACGAGCGGGATCGGCTCGACGACCATCTGCCTGCTGATCATCTGCTGCGTCTTTGACGAGCAGCCGATCGATCGACCAACGGCCACTTCCGATAATGGATAGATAGAGGCGCCTGAGCAACATGGCGAGGTCGGCACGGCTCTCAGCTGCGCGCTCCAAAAGCCGTAGCGCTTGAAGTCGGGGAGACTGAACGGGCCAAACCCGTGCCACAGTAGGATAAGGAGCTTGGTCGCTATCAGTGCTACGATCATAGTCACGATCAGCGGAATGGTAGCGAGCCAGGTGAACAGCCCGACGATGATGAGCGCGCCGCATACGAGTTCCACCACGCCGAGGAACGATCCCATCAGCTCCGAGTAGGGGATAACCGATCTTTGCAGAGCGCCCCGCCCCCAGAATGTCAGAAAAGATCGGTTTCTGAATGCCCTTAGGAAAGAACACAACCAGTCCGACGGCCAACCGGATCAAAATTGTCCACGGGCTGGCAGTGCTGCGGGTGATGCGCTGGAACATGACCGCTATACCGCACCCGATGACAAGCGAGCAAAGCATCCCTTCCGCAGATCGCGGCAACGTCGGCGAAGTGTTCGCCGCGTTTCTCAAACTTGGCCTCACTGCCTTCGGAGGGCCTATCGCACATCTGGGCCAGCAGGTGGGCACGGTTCGAATGTGCTGCCATCCGCCGTTGCATTCCAAGCGCACCAGTGTAATAGCCATTGATAAAATCCATTATCATCGATTTATCAATCCCGCTTTAGAATTTGTTATTTTAGGGCAGTTTATAGTGCTTCGCAAGATCATGACCAGTAAGTACAAATTCAATTGTGACAGCGTTTAGTAACGTCATAATGGATTATAGAATTTAGCATGTCATCAATTGTTTTTCATAACACGCTCCCGCATGTGGCGCGCCGCACATTCGTATTTCCGCAGTATTTATTGGGAATACTTATTGCTGCGGTAGCGCCAATGTTGGGATTTGCGTTTTTTCTCAATGGTGGACGTGTTGCCGACATCCAGCTGCTTACTGGTCTTGGTTGCGCCACTGCCATTACGGCGGGATTTGTGGGCTTTCGCAAGCTACATTTGTTTCCAGGATCTTATTCCGGTTATATTTCGATGAGCCTGACGTTCGCATACGGCGCACTGGCAGTCGGCATGCTGATGTTGCGACTGGATTATAGCCGCCCCCAGCTGACCACGAGCTATGGCGTCGCCTTGATCTTTTTCACCCTGTTCCAGATTGTTGTGGTCGATCGGCAGCGACTGCGCCTCGGCCTGGTTCCCGGTGGACGCTCCGAGCGAGCACCGGCTGTGCGCCATGTCGTCTGGAAAAGGCTCGAAACGCCGGACGACGACTTGTCGGACGTAAACGGCGTGGTCGTCGATCTGCGGCACGATCACAGTGCCGCATGGTCGGCCGGAATCGCGGAGTTCGCACTGGCGGGCGTTCCAGTCCATCACACCTCGGATGCCTACGAGCTGCTCACCGGACGCGTTGAAGTCCATCATCTGTCGGAAAACACGTTGGGCTCGCTCAACCCCAACGATCTGTATCTGCGCCTGAAATCCTTCGCCGACCAAATCGCGGCATTGGTCTGCCTTATAATCTTGTCCCCCTTGCTGGCCGTGGTCGCGATCGCTATCAAACTGGACTCGCCGGGTCCGATCTTCTTCACCCAAATTCGGATCGGCCAGCGCGGCGGTCCGTTCCGGATATTCAAGCTTCGCACGATGATCCCCGAGGAGCTCATGCCGCCTTCGGGTGAACCCACCTTGCACCGCAAGGCGATCACGGTGGACGACGATCCTCGTATTACTCGGCTTGGCCGGGTGTTGCGGCGCTATCGCATCGACGAACTCCCCCAGCTGTTAAATATCCTGTTGGGCAACATGAGCTTCATCGGGCCCCGGCCAGAAGCAAATTTGCTTACCAAATGGTATGAGAAGGAAATTCCTTTCTACCACTATCGCCATATCATCAAACCCGGTCTGACCGGATGGGCGCAGGTCAACCAAGGCCATGTTGCGGAGATATCCGACGTTCGCGACAAGCTTTATCTTGATTTCTACTACATTAAATATTTTTCGCTGTGGCTGGATATCCAGATCATCCTGCGAACCGTGCTGATCGTCATGACAGGATTTGGCGCCAAGTGACCCTTCTTTCCGCTGGCAAGACAGGCTGGGTGCGTCGCATCGCCATTGGCTTGGTAGGCCTGATCCTCGCCGGCTATGCAACGCGTGACGCCTTGGTGCAAAGCGTCGCCCGGACACGGCCGGACTTAGCGCTTGGGCTCGACGGCACCAATGCCACGGCGCTGAATGCGGATTTCCGGGCGCTTCTGGCGGCACAGCCAAAAGCGCCAATGCCACTGGATCGCTGGGCAGCGCGCGCGCGCGCTGCCCTTCTGGCCGCGCCCCCTGAGTGTTGCAATGGTGCGCATGGTATCAGCCGATTCCGCACAAAAACAGTCTCAAGAGACATTGCAGCTCGCCGAACGTCTGTCCCGGCGCGACGCGCTAACGCAGCTGGCCCTGATCGAAATCGCCGTCAACGCCGGCCAAGTCGATGTGGCTCTGCTGCATTACGACCATTTGCTGTCGATCTACCCCGACATGCGTACGGTCCTCTTTCCCCTGCTCGCCAATGGCCTCGGGGAGCCGGCGATCCAGCACGGGGTCGTGGCGCTTGCACGGCGCCAGCGGCCATGGATCGACTCGTTCTTCGCCTTTGCCGTGCAGTCTTCCAACGTACCCGACGCCCTCGCCGCCACGCTCGGCGCGCTGGATCATGGGCCGGGCGCACTAGGCAGCGCGCGCGCGCATGAAGCGGCGCTTGCCAAGCGGCTGGTTGACAATGGCCGCTATGCCCTCGCGCGGCGTGTTGCGATGCGCGAGGCGGGTGGCGATGCGGCCTGGATCGATCGGCCCGGTTTCGCCCCCGCGACCTGGGGGGACACCCGCGCAACCGCTAACATGGAGCACGACCGAAGACGACAGTGTCGAGGCTCAGCTGACCGCAGACAACCAGGTGGCGGTCTCGATCCTACCGGGACGATCAGGGCTGGCGATCTTCCGCGTGCTGGTGCTCGCCCCAGGCACCTATCGGTTCACTGCAGGCGCTGCCGCGCCGCAGGACATCGCCGCGACAGGTGGGCACTGGAGTGTCGTCTGCCTGCCTTCCTCCGGTCGGCCAAGCCCGTCCCTCGCCGAAATTCCCGTCAACCCGCAGCAGGCCGTCAGCGCCACACGGGTGACCGTACCGGCAATTTGCGGGGCCGTTCGGCTAAGTTTTGCAATCGACAACGTCAACGGCAGCAGCGACGCCGGCGTGCTACTGCACGACCTGGCGTTGTCACCTGTACGCTGATCGAACAAGGCTGCCGCGTATGAAGCTACTGTTTGATTGCCACACCTTTGATGTCGGCCCACAGGGAACCAGTACGTTCCTGGCGGGGTTGCTTAATGCGCTTCCGTGCACCGTGGAGCCCGACCGTGCGGACCTCGTTTGCGCCGCGCATGATCCGGCCAGCATCGCCCGCTTCGTCGACGTTCAGCATCAGTTTCGCGCGATGTCGGGCGGTTTCTTCGCACGCAATTTCGGCGCCATTCCGCGACTGACGAAGGAACCTGGCATCCATGCCGTCGTCAGCCAGTACGTCCGCCCTTTCCGATCGCATGTACCGACAGTTTCGATCATCCATGACGTGTTATTTCTGGATTTCCCGACGTTGTTCGGGTGGCGCTACCGTATGGTCCGGCGGCTGCTGTTCGGCTGGGCCGCACGCCACAGCGACATCGTAATTACCGTATCCGATTATTCGCGCAACCGGATCGCCCATCATTTCGGCATCGCAACCGATCGGATCGACGTTTTGCCGAATGCGGTCGAGGTGACCGGCCCGGCGCCTGCACGGCCCGCGCCCGACGCCACTACGCCGATCCGCCTTCTGTATGTCTCGCGCTTCGAGACGCGCAAGCGCCAGCATTGGTGCGTAGCAGCCGCCAATGCACTTGCCGCCAGTGGCCGCCCGGTCGAGCTGATCTTCGTCGGCGACGCTCGCGGTGCCTATGCCGACAGTGTGCGCGCCACGATCGCGACGGATCTCGTACCCGGCACTGACATCAGAATCCTGAGCCATGTCTCGAACGCCGATCTCAACAGTTTGTTCGCCGGTACGGATCTGTTCCTGTTCCCGTCGGAATGCGAAGGCTTCGGCATTCCCGTCATCGAGGCGGCCGCCCACGGCGTTCCCTGCGTCGTCGCGGCGAACACAGCTGTCGCCGAATTGAGGGGGCGCTATGCCGGCGTGGCCTTCGAAGGACTAACATGCGCGGCGTTCGTCGGTGCGGTGGAGGATGCGGTAACGCGCCTTCCAGCCTTGCGGGAAGAGGCGGCCATCCGGATGCCTGAGACGCGGGCGGCCTATCGCTGGCCCGAAGTCGCCCGGTCCTTCATAGGCATTCTCAGGAAACGCGGTGTGCTGGCATGACGCTGTCCATCGTTACCGTCAGCCATTGCTCTGAACGTCACCTCAAACGGTATGTAGAAAGCTTCCTTGCGTCCGGATCGGGTCGTGGTGACGCGCGGATCGAATTCGTGGTGGTGGAAAATTCTGGCCAGCCCGAGACGAACGGGCTGCTCGATCCGCTGCGCAACGCCGGATTTCCCGTCGTCTTCGTTCAGGCGGAGAACCGCGGCTTCGGGGCGGGGTGCAATGCCGGCGCTGCACGTGCAAGCGGGGGAGACGTTGATTTTCGCCAATCCTGACCTTGCTTTCGTCGATCCGCTCGATGCCATCGATCGCCAGGCCGATGCGCGAACCTGGGGCACGGTGATGCAGCAGGACGGCACCGGCGGATCTTATGCGTTCGACGTACTTCCCGAACACAAGACTGTGTGGGGGCGAGTTGCGACGCCGCTATCGTTCCTTTGGCCCGGCAAATGCCGTATGGTGCGATCGGCTCTATCCAGTAGGTTCGTTCTTCGTGGTCGCCAAGGGCCTGTTCGACGCGGCGGGCGGCTTCGACGAACGCTTCTTCATGTATCACGAAGAAGCCGAGCTGTCGCGTCGCCTGCATCGCATCGCGGGTACGCCGACGCTATTCGAGGGCATCCACGTCCTGCATGAGGCATTCGGTTCGGAAACCAGCCGCGATTCCACCTTGCGCGAAGAAACCCGCGGGCTGCTAACCTATGCCCAGATCACCGGCCAACGTGGCATTCTCGTTACCCGCGCACTTACCCAGTTGCTGCTGTCGCCGATCTCCGCCGGGGCACGCCGACGGGTGGTCCTGCTGATCGACGAGTTGCGGGCAGCGCGACGCGCAGAGTAAACTATATGATGGATAACAAACCGCGCCGCACGATCCTTGTGCTGGCCTACAGCATCTCGCCCGTTCGCGGGTCCGAATATGCGGTGGGCTGGAACTACGTGCGCCATATGTCACGCGATCATGATCTGGTGGTCCTGTACGGGCTGGCAGGAAACCACATGGGCGATGTGGAGGGAAATGGCTGCGGTTCCCGCCGATGCCTTTGGCGGCCGTGTTACCTTTGTCCCGGTCATGCCCGACCGGCGCGCGCGTATCGCCAACCATCTCAATCGCACTGGGCACGTCCCCTTCAGCTTCTACGTGGCCTATCGCTACTGGCATCTCGGCGTGCTCGCCGCGGCGCGACGAATCATCACCGAACGCCAAATCGACGTCGTCCATTACCTGTGCCCGATCGGCTTTCGCGAGCCAGGCTACCTCTGGAAACTCGGCAAACCTTATATCTGGGGCCCGATCGGGGGCATCGCGGCTCGGCCCGTAATCGCCTTCGGTGATCTTGGCCTCGGCGAGCGCCTTCGCACCATCGTGCGCAACGCGGTGAACGAAGTTCAATTCCGCGCCCCGCGTGTCCGCAAAGGCATTCTCAAGGCCGACGTGCTACTAGCAGCCACAAGCGAGAACGCCCAAGCGATCGAGCGCATCTATGGTCGCAAGGCCATCGTCGTGCCGGAAAACGCCATCGACTCCGCCCCTATGATCAACCGGGCCCTGCCTGATCCGAAGGCAGTATCGCACGAGCCGCTGCGCCTAGTGTGGATCGGCACACTGGAAACGCGCAAGGCAATCACTATTCTGCTCCGGGCACTCGCGCGCCTCAACGCACCCACACGCTGGACGCTCGACGTCATCGGCGACGGCCCGCTTATGACGCGTTCGCGGGAAGAGGCAGCGGCACTCGGTGTCGATAGTTCGATCCGTTGGCACGGCAAGGTCCCGCGGGACAAGGCGGTGGCACTGCTGGGCCACGCTCATTTACACGTGCTCACCAGCCTTGCCGAAGCGAACACCACCGTGTTGTGGGAGGCCATGGGCGCCAGCGTGCCGACGATGGCGATCGATCATTGCGGAATGCATGACAGCATCTGCGATGCGTGCGGCATCCGGATCCCGCTGGAAGGCATCGAGGCGATGAGCGCATTGTTCGCCAGCGCGATCGGCCGGCTGATCGACGATCGCGCCGCCCTCACGCGTCTGTCAGACGGTGCGCGCCTCTGCGCGATCGACCACGGCTGGGAACGCCGTACCGTCTTCTGGCGCGACATTTACGATCGCGCGATCGCCGTCCATGGAACATCGCGATGACCACGCACCAAAAGATGCCGATCGGCTATTATGCCGGCATCGCGATCATGCTGCTGCGGGGCGTGATCTATTTCCTGCTGCGTCTGCGGCTGCCGCGCCGCGTGGTCATGGATCGCGGCGCGCGCATCCGCGGCATCGGCAACATTGAATTCCGCGGCTGGACGAAGATCGGCGCCAACGCTCTGCTCGATGCGCGCTATTGCGACCGCGTAGTGCTTGGCCCGCGTTTTTCGCTGGGTGATCATTCAGTGATGCGCTGCTCGGGCTCCCCGCTGTTCATCTGCCCTGGCGTGACGATCGGCACCGACGTAAGCTTTGGCCCTTTCTGCAACATCGGCGGCGGTTTTGGGCTTGTCATCGGCGATGAAAACATCTTCGGCCCCTATGTGTCGATCCACCCCGAAACCCATGTCGTCGCCGATCTCGATCGACCGATCCGTCAGCAGGGTGTCGCCGGCAAGGGAATTGCTATCGGCGCCGACAATTGGTTCGGCGCCAAGGCGACCGTACTTGACGGCAGCGTCATCGGCGCCAGCAACATTGTGGCGGCCGGTGCCGTGGTGACGCCCGGTGACCATGGCTCGCTACGCATTCTGGGCGGGATGCCCGTACGCCAGTTGGGAAAGCGCAGCTGATGGCGACGCACTATCTACCGCAATCGCCGTTCGACAGGGCTGCGATCGGCCTTGGCCCCACCACGATCTTTCTGCTCGTCCTCGCGATTACCTGGGTGTTGCCAGCGGGACCGCTGACAGCCTTGTTCGGCGCTCTTCTAGTTGTATTCCTGCTGGTGTCGCCGGGCGTGGCGAATGGTGCGGCACTGCGTCTCGCGCTACCGTTTGCAGTCATGCTTGTCTGGGGCATCGCGATGTCGCAGGGCAACGATACCTACATCATCGGTAAGGACGCCTGGTATGCCGGCAAGCTGTGCCTGTGCCTGATGCTTGGCTTTTTAATAGGCATCCGCACGGTGGATGATCGTCCCGCCATGGATGGCCTGATTTCGCTGGCCGGCATCATGGCGGTGGTCACGATCGCATTGTGGCTTCGTAGCGGAGCCACTCTGGGCGAGCTCGATTCCGAGGATGCCACCCGTCTCCCTCTGGTCGCGACGGTTGCCGTAGTCCCGCTGCTCGATCGGCTGCGATCGCAGACCGGCGTCGCGCGCGGCCAGGCAATCGTACTCCTGGCGCTAATTGTGCTCGCAGTTTTGGCCAGCAATTCGCGGATCACAATCATCACTTTGGGCGTGATGTTTCTGGCTTGGGCCGGGCTGTTTTCGCGTACGCGAAGGGCACTCATCGGTGGTGCCGTCGTGCTCGCCATCCTCGCTCTGCTCTGGCAATTCCTGCCCGAATACAATGGCGGCGAGCTTACCGTCGCGATCAAGCTGCGCCGCTCGTTGGACGAGATGCTGCTGACCGACAGCGTCGATCCGACCGAAATGATCCTCAACTGGCGCGGGTTCGAGGCCTATAACGCCCAGCTGATGATCGATCAGGCCACGATCCTACGCAAGATCTTCGGGTATGGCCTTGGTGCGACGATCGACCTTGGCCAGGAAATTCCCTTCGAGGATGGGCCGATTCGATTCCCTGCCAATCCTCCACAACGGCTTTTACTATCTGATGATCAAATACGGCATGATCGGTGCGCTGGTCTATGTCGTCACCGTCGTCAGGTTCGGGCTGCTGGGCAAGTCCTCTTACGATAATATGGCAGCGGGAGACCGCATGTTGCGTGGGACGATTATCTCCATTCTGCTTGCGACCGCCGTCATCACGGGGCTGTACAACAAGACCGAACTCAATGGGCTGACGCTGATGGTTGCGTGGCTAGTCGGCGTTGCGCAACGTCGGCTCTACGAAGAGAACGCCTTGTTTCTCGCCCTACCCGACGCCCGTGGAAAGGATCGGGCATGACGAAGCTGCAACCCGGCCGGATCGCCGCCTCGATCGTCGGCTGCGTGGGCCTGCCGGCGCGCTATGGCGGCTTCGAGACGCTTGCTGCCAATCTGGTGGCATATCGCGACACGCATGATCTGCCGTGCGACCTTACCATCTATTGCAGTGGGAAGACCTATCGCGAGCAGCCGGATCACTATGGTGGCGCACGGCTGCGCTACGTTCCGCTCGACGCAAACGGTGTATCCAGTATCCTGTACGATGCCCTGTCGATTCTCGACGCGGTCCGCCGGCGCGAACAGGTGATTTTGGTGCTCGGCGTATCCGGAGCGATCATCCTGCCGCTCGTCCGCCTGATTTCGCGGGCGCGTCTGATCGTCAATATCGATGGGCTCGAATGGAAGCGGCCCAAATGGTCGCGGGCCGCGGCGCGCTTCCTGCGCTTTTCCGAATGGCTGGCGGTGCGCACGGCGCACGTCGTAGTCGCCGACAATCGCGGCATCGTCGATCATGTCCGCACGACCTATGGGCGCGAGGCGGCGGAGATTCCTTATGGCGGCGACCATGCCGTGGCGCTGCTCACCGACGATAACGCATCAGGTACTACCGCCGCGGAGAACAAGTCTGCCCCCTATGCGCTGATGCTCTGCCGGATCGAGCCCGAGAACCATATCCACATGATCCTCGAGGCGTTCGATCGCAGCGGCACGGTCGATCTAGTGGCCGTCGGCAATTGGGTCGGATCCAATTACGGCCGCGCGCTGCGCGACCGGTACCTTGGGCATCCGAGCATCCGGATCACCGATCCGGTGTTCGACCGAGACGCTCTTTCCGATCTACGCGCCGGAGCGGCGCTCTACGTTCATGGTCATTCTGCCGGGGGACCAATCCCGCATTGGTGGAGATGATGCATTTCGGAACGCCGGTCGCCGCCTTCGACTGCACGTACAATCGCTACACCACGCAGGATTTCGCCACCTATTTCGCCACGGCCGACCAGCTAGCGACGATCCTCGAAGGTTTCGATTCGGTCGATTATACGCAGCAGGGCGCGCGGATGCGCGAGATCGCGCGTCGGTGCTACACTTGGGACACGGTGGGCCGGCAATATTATACGGCAATGGGCGTCGCCGCGGTGTAACTCAACGCCTGCTGACGATGCAGGAGAGATAGGTTGATGAGTATTAAGCTCCACATCTGGCGACTGGCTATGAACGTCACATCGTGGTCGATCTGGACGTCGCGGCTGCGCGTCGCGATGCTGCGTCGCCTGAGCATCGAGATCGGCAACGGCACGGTGATTGCGCAGGGTGTCTTCATCGGCTCGCCGTTGGTGCGAATTGGTGCCGGCGCGATGATCGGGATGCATTGTTTCCTGGACGGATCTGCCCCGATCGAGATCGGCGACGAAGTGACGGTTGGGCCGTTCTGCCATGTCATCACTGGCACGCACGAAATCCTGCCCGGCCGCAACCGGCGGGGAACCGGTGCCACCATCCCCAAGCCCGTTCGCATCGGCTTCGGCAGCTGGCTTGGCGCTGGCGCATCACTGATCTGCGCAAGCGTGGGGGAAAGTTCCGTCGTCGGCGCCGGCACGGCCGTCGACCGGGACGTAGGCCCTAACGAACTGGTCAAGGGACCAAGGGTCGTGGACCGACGCGCGCTGCCCGTCGTCTAGTGCGCAACCTTGCGGGACATCAGGTAACGAACCACCGGTCAACGTCGCCCTGATACGTCATGTCAATCCGCGCCTCGGCTGACAGTGCGGACGGCAATCGCGAGAAGCGCGGGCCGGCCGGCCACCTCACCTCGGTGATGGCATGTGAAGTCGCGATTACCAGCCGCCAGCCATCGCGCGGCTTGAGCGTGGTGGGGAAGGCGATCGTGAGCACTGGCAAGACCCGCGCTGCATCGATGATGACCGTTCGTGTCGTGGCCGCGATACGGATTGTCTCGTCATTGCCCGGCGCGAAGCGCTGGACGACCGTTGTGGAAGGGTGCGTTGCCTGTGTCGTAAAGTCGCTTACATCCCCGACGAAAGTGACATTACGTAGGTCGTGATCGGGATCGGCACCGTCAAACGTCGCCTCGATCTTGTTCGCTGCCAGGCTACGCCCCCCAATCACCGTAAACGGAAAATTGGACGTCGGGGCGAAGGGATGCGCCGGCGCGCCCGCACCGATGATCTGCGGATTGATGAAGACGCTGCGCTGGAATGCCCCGAAAGCATAGCGTAGCTTACCGCGATCGCCCGCCGGCATGTTGACAGTGGCCGCGATGAAGCTGTTGCCGAACCCGCGATCGGAGATCGCCGTTTCGCCCGCACCGCGGTCTGCAGAGATCGCTTCGATATGCGCTTGAATCTGGTTCATCTGGCCGCGGAAGACGACGCAGTTTTCCGAAACGACGCGGATCATCGAATTGTTAGATAAATCGTCCAGTGCCCAACTACGGGTCCGGGTCAGGAATAGATGATAGCGATTGTATGTACCGCCGTTCACCAGCACGGCAGTGCCACTGCTACCTTCGCTAACGACGTCGATCTCGCATTCGAAGACGTTGTTATTGTCGATCGCCTGCACTTCGAGGGCGCGGAACGAATTCCGCGCAAAGAAGGAGAAGCGAGAACGCCAGATAGCGTAGCCGCGCCGCGCTTCCAGCAGCACCGTTACGGCGCGTGCGGCAGGATGTCCGACGAACGTGATTCCCGACAGGCGGATGTCGGCAAGCTGGCCGCTGCGTTCATCCGATACGCAGTGAACGGCAGGCTGATCCGGCAGCGCCTGGTGGATAACTGCGCCGGGGTGCCCCGTCAGGCTGCACCCGTTGGGTAAGCGGAGCGCATGAACGGCATAATGCCCCGCTCCGATCTCGACCGGGCAACCGGTGGCGAGTGCACGCTCAAACGCTGCCGTACAATCCCGCGGCGTATCTGTGACGGCTGCGGCCCGCTGCGCCTCATCGAGGAATTCATCGAGGTACACAATGCGCCGCGGTGTTGACGCACCTGCTCCGTCTCCAGCCACTTTCCCAGTCGTGGGCCTGGCGATCGCCTGCGCCGCAGCGAGAGAGGCAGCCGTGCCCGCTAGGCTATGGAGCATGGCGCGGCGTGACGCGGCGGGGCCTTCCAGCTTGCTCATGATGCAGTCCGAGGCCGGCCCGCACCCATGCGCGCGTGCACCCAGGTGGCGATCGTCAGCAATGACACCCCCGCCACCGCGCGCCGCGCTATCAGCGTGTCGATCACCGCCCATCCAATAAGCAGCAGCGCGACGGCCGATGCCTTCATGGGCCATCCGCCCGGCAACAGAACCGCTATCGCCAGCCCCGCCATCATCACCAGAGGCTGCAGCAGCACATTCAGAAACAGGATGCGGCGAAGTTTAGTCATCCAAAGAAGGATGATCGTATCGGCCATCAGCCGCGCACTCCACGCCAGCGCCGCGCCGATGATGCCGAAATGCAGTGCGGCCAGATACATGACGACCAAAAATACCGGCGTTTCCCACAAATGAATCTTGGCAACCCGTTTCGGGGTGCCGCTCGCCTGCATCAGCACCAGCGGAATGTAGGCAATGCAATTGGCGTAGATGCCGAGCATCATGATGCGCGCGACAGGCACGACCGACGCGGCAGCTTCGGCGCCGATCCACAACACGCACAAGGGATCAATCAGCACCATGCCCGCCGTCAGCACCGGAATCAGCAGCAGCGCCATGATGCGGGCGCTCGCAGTCAGCGTCTTGGCGCCGCCCGCCGGATCGGCGGACACCTGTGGATACAACGTGCGCGCGATCGCTTGCGGTAGCACCCGAGCGCGCGTCACGACATTGTAGGAGATGGTGTACCAAGCGGCAGACGGTCCTCCGAGCATCGCCGCGATAACAAGCCGGTCGGCCGTATCCAGTATCAGACCGATCCCCGAGCTGAGCGCGACCCACCCGCCGAATGACATCAACGTCGTGACGATCGGCCGCTCGAAGCAGGGGCGAGTCAGTTCCAGCTTGCGCACGCACACGAATAGCAGGCCGGTCGCCGAGAACGCGCGCCCCAGCACGGTTCCCGCGATCGCAACAGTCAACGTCGGCTTAACTACCAAAATGGCAAGCAACGGCAGCGCCTGCCCTATCACAGTACCAAGTACCTGATTGGCATTGGCAATACCAAATAGGCGGCGTGCATCAAGTGCCCCCACGAGGATGGGATAGACGAGCGATACCGGCAACATCAGCAGCAGCCACGGCAACGCGCGAAACAGTTCGTCACGGATCGCGCCCGGCGCGAAGGCGCCCAGCGCCTGGGACGCCAGCAGCGCCACGATCAGCACAACCGAAACCGCCACGCCGATCACCGCATTGACGATTAACGCGGTCCAAAAAACCTTGGACGCTGCTTCGCTTTCCTGGCGGTCGGGCTGCGATAGGAAATTCACCAATGCCGGTCCCATTCCGAAATCCAAGACCGAGAAATAGCCGAAGAACACCCAGATCGTCGCCAAAATGCCGTAACGCTCCGCGCCGAAATAGCGGAGGAACAACGGGATCGTGATCAGCATGGTTAACGCCACGGCAACCATACCGATCATGTTCCAGAAAACCCCCGGATCATCGTGCGCAAACGCGCGGGCTCGGGGATCGACCGCCCGTCTGCCTTCGGCCTACCACTCCTGTCACGTCAATCGCTCGGCTTGTTGCCGTAGCTGTAGCCGTAGCCATAGCCATAGCCGGCGTCAGCGTGACGATCCTCCAGCTTGGTCATTACGACACCGAAAATATGCGCATGAACCGCCTGCAGGCGGGTCAGTGCCGACTTGACGCCACGTGCGGCCACTCCCTCGGCCTCGATCACCATAATGCTGCCTTCCACGCTGCGGGCAAGCAACGGCGCATCGGCCAGACCAAGGATCGGCGGCGAATCCACCACGATATTGGTGAAATGCTCTAGCATCTGATTGATCAGGTTCTTCATCCGATCGCTGCTGAGCAGCTCCGCCGCATTGGGCGGCTGCGGGCCGGCAGGCATGACGCTGAAGGCAAAGCCTTCCGGATGAACAATTAGTTTTTCCCAATCATTCTCGCCCGCCAGCAGGTTACTGAGTCCTGCATGGTTCGATACGCCCGCATAATGGTGACCCGACGGGTTGCGCATGTCTGCATCAATCAGCAGCACCCGCTGACCAGTCCGCGCGAGCACGGTCGCCAGCGCAAAGCTGGTGGTGCTCTTGCCTTCACCCGGGCGCGTACTCGTCACCATAAGCGAACGTGGTACACCATGGTCAGTGGAGAAAGCCAAATTGGAGCGGATGCTGAGATACGCCTCCGACACCGCCGACTTGAAGTCCAACAGAGCTTTGAGGGCATCGCCACCCTCAACTTCGGGGACACTGCCAAGGAACGGCACATCAAGCATGCGCCCCACCTGGGCGGGATCGCGGAAGCCCTCGTCGATCTGATTGAGCGAAAAGGTAACGAGACTGGCGAGGACGATTCCGCCTAACAGCGCGATGACCATGTTCATCGGCAAGTTTGGCGCCGACGGCCGTTCGGACGGACGTGCGGGATCGACGATTGCGATATTATTTGCGCCTACGCCAGCGACGCCGATTTCCTTATAGCGCTGCAGCAGCGCATCGTAAAGTTGGCGGTTCGTGTCCGCCTCACGCTGATAAATGTTGTATTGGATGCTGGCCGACTGCTGCCGGCTGAGCTGCGTCTTGAGCGCGTTGACCCGCTCCGTCAACGCCTCCTCCCTGCTCCGCGCCTCGCGATATTCGGTCGTCCGGCCGCTCAGGCCGCGGCCCTCCTCGCGCGCAATGCTAGCGTCTAGTACCTTGAGCTGCGCCGCCAAAGCACGTGCGGACGGATAACCCGGCTCGAACTGGACCATTAGCCGGGCATAATCGCTCGCGATGTCCGAACGCTTCTGGCGAAGTTGGGCAAGGGCAGGGCTGCTCGGAGAATTGTCAGGCGCGCCGCTCGCACGACTCTCGGCGGCGATGCGATCCGCCGTAGCTTGGGTTAGCGCCGTGTTGAGCGCCTCTAGATCAGCCGCGGCGAGCGTCCGCTCAGTGGAGGTACGGCCGTCCTCGCCCCGACTGGTACTGAGAGTCACGATACCGCTGTTGTTTGCGTAAGTGACGGCGGCGCGCTCGGACTGCTCCAGTCGCGTCCGAAGATCGTTGAGCCTTCCTTCGAGAAAGCGTCGGGCGTCGACCGTCGAGGCAAAGCGGCGATCGATGCTGCCTGCCATAAACTGCTGTGCCCAGGCATTGGCGATTTTGGCAGACATGGCGGGATCGTTGCTGGTGTACTTGATGTCTACTAGCGCCGAACCCCGGATCGGCGCGATCGCGATATGCTCGAGCAACAGGTCGACCGCCGCCCGCTGGCGGGCTGATGTCCGTGCCGTCGCTCGGATCGCCCCCGAATCGGCATCCGCCCCCAGCCTGGCGGGATTGACGCCATGAGCCGCGAAAAATGCTTCATCCCGGTCGAGCCGGAGTTGCTTGACGACACGCTCGCTAAGCGATCGCGCCTGGAGAAGCGAATATTGCGTCTGGTAAAACTCCAAATCGCGCCCCGATTCCGGGGGATTCGAGCCCACCGACCTTGGTGATGTTCTTCTGATCGCGACTGATTTCGATCCGCGTGGTCGAGGTATAGCGGGGCGTCATCAGCAGCGTCACCACCAGCCCGAGAACGAGCGTCCCGAAAATGACGCCGATGATCACCCATTTGAACCGCTGGACGATATGCCAATACTGCACGAGCAGCGGCGTGGTCGTCACGCTGCCGCCTGCGGCGTCTGTCGGTCCGGCGCGCATCGCCAGCATGTTCGGCTGAAGCATAGTCTGTATCACCATCCCGGCAAGCGCCGGCCTTACTTAATTCTGAAGCGCCACAATTAACGGCGCGCTGATGATCGGCGCGATCGACGCCAGATCACGCAGCAAGCGCCGTGAAGACGAATTGCCGACCACCACGATGTCGTTGGCGAAGAGTTCGGGATCGTCATAGGCCCCACGGCGAACTTCCTTGAGATCGTAGAGCGCCGCGTACTTCTGCCCCGCTACCGTACGAAAGACTACAACGTCGTCGATCTTGGCGAACTCGCTTAGTCCCTTGGCGCGGGCGACCGCGCGCATCAACGTCATCCGGCCGACGACCGGATAGAGCCCAGGTTCGCGGACTTCGCCGTCGACGGTGATCATCTGGCTCACCGTTTCCTGCAAATTGACCGTCACCTGCGGATCGCGGACGTACCGGCCGCGCAGCCGCTGGCTGATGAGCTCGGCCACTTCGTCAGGCGTGCGGCCTCCGGCTTGAATCACGCCGACGAGCGGGAAGGACAGGCGACCGCTGGCATCAACCTCGACCTCCTTCGCGCTGAGCTCCTCTATGCCGAAGACGCTGATCGTCAATTTGTCAAACGGTCCCACGAAATAAGGGCGCTCACCATTGACCAAATCGGCGCGCAGCGGCGTCGGCATCGTTGTTCCCGGCACCACCGTGACGGCGCTGCTCCCCGAGCTCTGTCTTCCCTGCGCATCCAACCAACGCGATGCACAAAGCTAGTACCAACCGTTTCAAAACGCCAATCCTTAGATAGTTTTTGGTCGCGCAGACCTGATATCGTAACTGTCGCTTGGGTCGGCTATCTAGCCGATCGAGGTCTCAAGCTACTAGCCCAAAGTGCTGCAATCGCGAACAGGGCAGCAAGAAACGGCGTGCGCAAGGGATAGTCGCCGATGCTGCCTATCGCCAGCAGGCCGGTCACGACCACGCCGAGCCGCGCGTACAACGCGCCCGATTCATTGATCGACACGGCAAATGCAACGTCGCGCAGCGACGAGCCAGGCTACCACGCCGGCAAGAACGAGCGCTCCCCCGGCAACCCGGCGGTCAGCAGGATCTCGAGCAATTCGTTATGTGCGTGATTAAGGAAAGTCGGGCGCAGGATCCGATCGGGCTCAACAATCTGGAACACCGGCACAAACGAACCAATGCCCGATCCAATCGGGAAATAGGTCGGAATAGTCTTAAATATTACCGGCCACACTTTGAAGCGCAATTCATCCTCTGCCCCGATATCGAGCAAGCGGCTCACCGCCGCAGCGCGCGACAATCCGATCGTCAGCGCCACCAGCCCGATCGCGCCCGCCAGGCCAGCGGCGAGCAGCACCCGCCGCGACGGCATTGACCATCGTCCGCGGCGAACCGCAATGCTCTTGCCACCTTGATCGCGACCGCGCTGCCGACCGGGTTCTAGGCGCAGCAGAAACGGGATCGACAGGAACCCGACTGCTCCCGCCAGCATCCCCGCGCGCGATCCCGTGATCAGTAGCAGCGGAAGCAGAAAGATCCCGACGGCGACGGCTGCATAGCCATCGCGGGTCGCGTGCGGCGTTGCCGCGCGCATCGTCACCCAAGTTGCCAGCATCGGAAACAGCGTTGCCAGGAACAGCGCCTGATGGTTTCGATTGGCGAACAGCCCGGTGGCGACGCCGTAATTAGTGTGCGTGTAAAGATATAGCGGCCCGGCTGGGGACCCAGCAGCTGCAACAGGCCGAGCAATCCCGAAATGCACCCCAACGCGATGAAGATCAACAGGAGCCCCTCTAGCTGCACCCGCCTGAGCCCAACGCCCACAAGCAGCGCCGCGAGCGGCACGAACAGGCTGAACAACGCATTGCGGGTATCGGACGGCGCCAGGCTGATCGGGCGCCAGGGCTGGCCCAGTCCCGCGTGCAGATCGATCTGTGTGACGATCTCACGGCCTGGCAGCAGATGCCACAATGCCGGTGGCAGGGGTATGAGATGAAAAGCGGTGAGGCCGACGATCACCGCTATCATGCCCAGCACGAACCGGTGCTGCCGCAGCTCGTCTGCCGTGATCATCCAGCCCGCTCCGGCGCAAAGCAGGATCGCAACCGGCCGCAGGATCACCAACGATGATATGTCGGGTCGCGATCCACCGCCAGTCAGCGAGACGAAAACCAGAAACGCCACCAGCAGCCAGAATCTGGTTGCCTGGCGATCGATGCCGGTGGGTGCATTATTCGGCCGGATCTTACCGCCCCCCATATCCGCCACGCGACTGTTTTGTTTCAATCATAACGCTAGCACAAACCCTACTTGATCACCACGCTCCTGCGCATTGAGGCTGGCGCTGTCACGTACAAAGCGTGCCCGGTCTTCCGGACTGATTGGGAAATCATGCTTTAGTAACGGTACGTCGGCACGATAACGCTCGCTGCCTTCGAACTGGAACGGCGTCGAATCATCAATCGTGTCGGCCAGCCGGAAGCCGGCAAGTGCGACGGCCTTGGCCATGCCTGCGCGTGACGGGATAGCGGTATGACGCGGCGCATCCAACTGCACCCAATCGACCCCGTAACGCTCCCAAGCATGCGAAGACACTGTCGGGATCCGCACCAAGCACTTGCCACCGGGCGCCAGATGCTTCCGCGCTGCGATCAGATCGTCGATCGGATTAATCGTATGTTCCAATGCGTGATGGAACATGATGAGGTCGAATTGGTCGGGAAGATCGGCCAGATAGCCCTTCTTAATGGGAACGCCAGCCAACGACGTCTGATGCGCATCGACGAAGGGATCGACGCCCATGAGGTGGGCGAAACCGATCCCTTTCAAACGATCCAGCAGACGCCCCCCGCCGCAACCGACATCGAGGATGCGCGCTTTCTTCGACAAGCCGAGAGTGCCAATCATACGGATCGTCGTGTTCGGCCGGCGAGCGGCCATGACCCTCCCGATCGGAGACCATTCGCCCAGTTCGGCTCGATCCCGTCGGTTCAAAATCCACTGATGGAGACCACTGTCACTCTTCTTTTCATAAGAGTAGTATCCTTCTCCGTAATATTCACTCAGTTCTTCTGACGTAAGATCTTGAGCAAGCCAGACCGATGCGCAGGCATCGCATTCTCGATACTCAAATTGCTTTCGCGACCCGAACATCATCTCACGTGCTATGTGGGTTTTCCATTGCGCTGGCACTCGGCAGAATGGACAATCGTTCCGCATGTACATAGCCTTATAGATCGAGTGAGATTGAGAGCTTTCGCTAACACAATGCCAATGGCGAACAAATATCTTTCACTCCCCCCGCAACGAAGCCGTTCAGGTAACGCAGTAGCGCCATCGTTGCTCATCAATGGCCGGCACGCTAGGAAGCCGGGATGCCCGTCCAACTCATCCGCCCGCGCCGCTTCGGCGATGCCCGGGGCTGGTTCACCGAAGTCCATTCCGAGCCGGCGTTCGCGAAGCTCGGCATTACCTGCCGATTCGTTCAAGACAATCACTCGCTCTCGGTGCCAGCGTTCACCTTGCGCGGGCTGCACTTCCAGACGCCGCCACGCGGGCAGGACAAGCTCGTGCGCTGCATCCGCGGCCGCATCTGGGACGTTGCGGTCGACGTGCGCAAGGGCTCGCCCACCTACGGGCGGTGGGTCAGCGCGGAGCTTTCCGCAGAGAACGGCCACCAGCTCTTCATCCCGATCGGTTTCGCGCACGGCTTCCTGACGCTCGAGCCCGATTGCGAAGTCACGTACAAATGCTCCGACACCTATGCGCCCGATTGCGATGGCGGCATCCGCTGGGATGATCCCGCTTTCAGCACGGGCGGCATCGACTGGCCGATGCCGCCCGGCACCGTCCCCGAGCTGTCGGCCAAGGATGCGGTCCAGCCGCTGCTCGCCGATTTCGACAGCCCATTCCCCTATGACGGCCGCCCGCTCGGCCCGCTCGTCTGAAGGACAGACCCATGCGTATTTTCGTTACCGGCGGAGCCGGTTTCATCGGTTCGGCGCTGGTCCGTTACCTGATCGAGAACACCCAGCATGAGGTCCTCAACTTCGACAAGCTGACCTATGCCGGCACGCTGTCGACGGTCGAACGCGTCGCGAGCTCGAACCGCTACCGCTTCGTTCAGGGCGATATCTGCGACGCGGAGGTCGTCAAGGCCGCGATCGCCGAGTTCAAGCCCGAGATCGTCACGCATCTCGCGGCTGAGAGCCATGTCGATCGCTCGATCGATGGCCCGGGTGCGTTCGTGCAGACCAACGTCGTCGGCACCTTCACGATGCTGAGCGAAGCGCGCGCCTATTGGCTCGGGCTCGACGACGACGCGAAGGCGGCGTTCCGCTTCCATCATATTTCGACCGACGAAGTCTATGGCTCGCTCGGCGATACCGGGCTGTTCACCGAAGACACGCCGTACGATCCGCGCTCGCCCTATTCGGCGTCGAAGGCGGGCTCGGACCATCTCGTCAGCGCGTGGGGGCATACGTTCGGGCTGCCGGTGCTGATCACCAACTGCTCGAACAATTACGGGCCGTATCACTTCCCGGAAAAGCTGATCCCGCTGATGATCGTCAGGGCGCTCGCTGGCGCCGACCTGCCAGTCTACGGCAAGGGGTGATCAAGTCCGCGACTGGCTGTTCGTCGAGGATCACGTCCGCGCGCTGCATGCGGTGTTCGAAAAGGGCGAGCCCGGCCGGACCTATAATGTCGGCGGGAACAACGAGAAGCAGAACCTCGAGGTCGTGAAGACCGTATGCACGATCCTCGATCGGTTGCGCCCGCGCGCCGATGGCCAATCCTACGCGACGCAGATCACCTATGTCGCCGACCGGCCCGGCCACGACAAACGCTATGCGATCGACGCAAGCCGGATCAAGGACGAGCTCGGCTGGGAGCCCGCCGAGACGTTCGAGACCGGCATCGAGAAGACCGTCGCCTGGTATCTCGACAACCAGGACTGGTGGCAGGCCATCGTCGCCGAGCACAAGGCCGATCAGCGCCGCGGGCTTTCGGTATGAGCGACGTAAAACAGATTCTCGTCACCGGCGGGAACGGCCAGCTCGGCACAGAGCTGAAGCGCTATGCCTGGCCAGAAGGCTGGGCGGTCACCGCGATCGACATCGACGAGCTCGATCTGCGCGACACTGCAGCGATCGCGGCAATGGTCGCGTCCAAGTCCTGGGCCGCGGTGATCTCGGCCGGCGCCTATACCGCGGTCGACAAGGCCGAGAGCGACATCGTCACCGCCTGGGCGGTGAACGCAATGGCCCCCGCGGCGTTTGCGGAGGCTTGCGCGAAGGCCAGTATCCCGATCGTCCAGGTCTCGACAGACTACGTCTTCGACGGCGCGCGCGATGGCGCCTGGGACGTAAACGATCCGGTTGCACCGCTCGGCGTCTATGGCGCATCCAAGCTCGGGGGCGAGCTCGCCGTCCGCACCTCGGGCGCACGCCACGCGATCGTCCGGACCGCCTGGGTGGTCAGCGCGCACGGCAACAACTTCATCAAGACGATGCTGCGCGTCGGCGCGACCAACCCGAGCTTGCGCGTGGTCGACGACCAGCATGGCAGCCCGACCTCGGCAGCTGATCTCGCCGCCGCGCTCGCGACGATCACGATGCGTCTCGTCGAGGATCCCGCCGCCCCCCACCGGCACCTATCATTTCAGCAACGCAGGCGCGGTCACCTGGGCAGGCTTTGCCCGCGAGATCTTCGCGCAGAGCGCTGCACGTGGCGGCGCCAGCGCCGAAGTGCAGGGCATCACCGCCGCCGAATATCCGACACCGGCGACGCGCCCAGCCAATTCGCTCCTAAGCCATGACGCGATCACGCGCGACTACGGCATCCATCCGCCAGCGTGGCAGACCGCGCTCGGCAACATCCTCGACGAACTGCTCGGGGCCTCCAAGAAGGACATCTCCCAATGAAGGGCATCATTCTCGCAGGCGGCTCGGGCACGCGGCTCCATCCGGCTACGCTCGCTGTGAACAAGCAACTGCTGCCGGTCTACGACAAGCCGATGATCTATTATCCGCTGTCGGTGCTGATGCTCGCCGGCATCCGCGACATCCTGATCATCTCCAGCCCCGAATATATCGACAATTACCGTCGCCTGTTCGAGGACGGTTCGGCATTCGGCCTGGCGATCTCTTACGCTGAACAACCGCGCCCTGAGGGTTTGGCGCAGGCGTTCACGATCGGCGCGGACTTCATCGGTGACGACAATGTCGCGCTGGTGCTCGGCGACAACATCTTCTTCGGCGCCCATCTGACCGACTTGCTGGCGAGCGCGGTCGCGCGCAAGAGCGGCGCGACGGTGTTCAGCTACCGCGTCGAGGATCCCGAGCGCTACGGCGTGGTCGAGTTCGGCGAAGGCGGCAAGGCCATCAGCCTCGAAGAAAAGCCCGAGAAACCCAAGTCAAACCACGCCGTCACCGGTCTGTATTTCTACGACAACCGCGTCGTCCAGCTCGCCCGCGACCTGAAGCCGTCGACGCGGGGCGAACTCGAGATCACCGATCTTAATCGCCTCTACATGGACGCCGGCGACCTGTTCGTCGAACAGATGGGCCGCGGCTATGCGTGGCTCGACACCGGTACCCACGACAGCCTGCTCGAGGCGTCTGAGTTCGTTCGCACCATCCAGCATCGCCAAGGAATTCAGGTCGCCTGCTTGGAAGAAATTGCATATTACCAAGGCTTTATCACGAAAGATGAGGCTCGAGATGCCGGAGAGCGATTTAAAAAAGACTAATTACGGACGCGCTATATTGAATGCAGTAAATGGAAACTAATTATCTATAAATCGAACTGTCTATTTTTAATAATTATTTTTCGACCTTACATCTGTCTAGGTGTTTGATCCCACGGTTTGATGGTGCGATCCTTTCGTTAGAATGGAAGGAAGCCATATGGGACAGGTACGTCACGGGAGCGCCACGACCACGCACGCCGTCAGAGCAGCAATACAGCGATCGCAGCTTCGCTATCGACGCTCAGCCAGGAGCTCGGAATCAACCCGGAGACGGTGGCGAAGTGGCGTAAGCGAGCGACGGTTAAGGATTTGAAGACCGGGCCGAAGGCCCCTCATTCCACGACCTTGACCGAAGCCGAGGAGACAGCGGTCGCCGCATTCCGGCGCCACACACTCCTGCCGCTCGACGATTGCCTCTATGCGTTGCAGCCCTCGATCCTGCATCTGACACCGTCAGCGCTGCACCGCTGCCTGCAGCGGCACGGCATCTCCCGTCTGCCGGACATCGAGGGCGATAAGCTTAAGCGCCAGCGCTTAAAGCGCTACCAGATCGGCTTCTTCACATGGATATCGCCGAGATTCAGACAGCCGAAGGCAAGGCTCTCCTGAGCTCGTCAAAGGGCTCTACCTCTTCGCCGGCATCGACTGCATCAGCAAGTTTGCGATCACCCTGAGCGGAGGCGGCACCGCGATCAGCGGCGCCCGCACCGTCGTCAATGCCGGTACAATCACCGATGTGGCCGGCTCCAGCGCAGCCGACGCGAACGCAACGGGCGTGACGGGCTTCACCACGCTGACGAACAGCGGCACGATCCGGGTGGACGGCACCGCCGTGCAGGGCAGCTATTATTACAGCGCCATGCAGATCATCAACAGCGGCGTGATTGAGAGCCGCAAGGCGAGCGCCGTCACGCTGGGCTATGGCAGCGTATTAACTAACGAAGCGTCCGGCACGATTCAGGGGATGACCGCGGTCGACCTGACGAGCGGCGGAACGATCATCAATCGTGGCACGATCGTCGGCAATGTGGGGACGCTACCCTATGCATATGGCAGCGCGGTCTATGTCGCCGATGGCGGCACCGTTGCCGGCAACGTGACGTTCGGGACGTACTCCGACCTGTTCCTGCAAACCGGCACCGCGACAGGGGGTAAGCGGGACGATCGACGGCGGTGATGGGTTCGATATCTTCGGCTGGTCGCGCAAGGCCAGCGACAGCATTGCGCTGGGCCAGCAGGTATCGGTCAATTTCGAAGCCAGTTATATCGAGGCGCTCGGCACCGACACCCGCGTGACGTTAACCGCAGCGGATCGGGTCACGAACGATCTCTATCTCAGAGGTGACGGCACGATCGTCAACGAAGCGACGGTCGACGGCGCCGCAAAGACCTATCTTCCGTTTGGGACGGCCGGACTGGCCCAGACCAACGGGCTAGCCGCCTTCGTCAACCGGGGGTACGATCTCGGGCGGCGTGAACGGCACGCTGTACGCCTTCACCAACAACGGCATGATCGGTGCAGAATCGCTCCAGTTCAACGCGGTGTATCAGGGCATTTCGTCGGGGACGCTGTCGTTCGACAACAGCGGTACGATCGCCTCGTCGAGCGGCTCTTTCGCCGCAAGCTTGGACGGGTATGGCCTAGACGGTCTCACCGCCACCAACAGCGGCACGATTATCGGCGGGCTAGCGGTTTCGGCATCGTTCATCGAGCAGGCTGCGCCCGCCAAGCTCGTGATTGCCAACAGCGGCATGATCACCGCAACCGATGGGCCGACACTGGCGATATACGTCAACGACCGATCCTCTTATCCCTATTATGCTCCGAGCGGCGCAAGCGTGGTCACGCTAACCAACAGCGGCACTATCACCGCTGGCAGCACGTCCGGTGCTGCGGTCGTGCTGTCCATGCAGGACAATGCCAGCCCGACGGCCTCGACCTACGCGATCACCAATATAGGCACGATCGCAGCAACCGGCGACGGCACCATCCGTACCTATCCATATTGGTACGGCACGAACATCACCTACACCGATCCCGCCGTGGGCCTGTCGGTCTATGCCGGCAACGCCGTGACTGGGACGATCGTCAACAGCGGCACGATCGAGGCGACCGGCACGGCCGCGGTCGCGCTGCTGGTCTCGGGCACCGGGCTCGACCTTACCAATAGTGGTACGATCCGGGGCGGCACCGGCACCGTGCTGGCGACCGATGACCTCCTGGCCAACGATATTGGCGGCACGATGCTGGCCGGCGCGATCCAGACGATCGGCAGCGGGAACGATCGCATCGTCAACACCGGTTCGATCTTTTCGGTTCGATCTTCGGTTCGGTCGATCTCGGTCGCGGCAACGATGCAATCGAGAACCGCGGCCGGATCGAAGGTAATGTCATGCTGGGCGCGGGCGACGACAGCTTTCTCCAGCACGCCGATGCAGTGCTGGTCGGCACCGTTGATGCGGGCGAAGGCACTGACGGCCTGATCGTCGATGCAACCGTAGGCGGTGCAGTGAATGGCGACCAGTTCGTCAATTTCGAGCGCTTCACGCAGGTCGGCAGCGGCAATGTCGCCTATTCGGGGACCTTCCGCTTCGACACGATTGGAGTTTCTGGCGGCAACGTGACGGTCGCGGCCGGGCAGGTGCTGAGCAGCGTCGGCGCGGTAACGATCACCGGCGTGGCGGGCGCCGAAACCGTGACCAACGCGGGCACGATCACCGGCAGCGTCGATATGGGCGCGGGCGACGACCGCGTCGTCAACACCGGTTCGATCCGCGGCGCCGTCCTGCTGGGTGCGGGCAACGACCGCTTTCGTCGAGGGCGCCGGGAGTTCTGTCATGGGTGGCGTCGATGGCGGCGTGGGCGACGACCTGTATACCGTCATGCTCGCCAGCAACCGGAGCAGCATCGGCCAGCGCAGCAATTTCGAGCGACTGAGTATCGAGGGCAACGGCACGTTGGAGCTGACGCTCGACCAGGGCTTCCAGTCGATCGCACTCGTGGGCACCGGCCTCAATCTGGCGCTTGCTGGCTTTACGGTCGGCGCAGTGACCGGGTCGGACGCAGCCGAGACGCTGGCGGTCGACGGCGATATCGCGACGATCTCGCTCGATGCCGGCAACGACGAACTGGCGCTCGGTACGATGCGCGCGAATGGGCTTTACATGGGTGGGGCAGGAACCGACCTGTTGCGCTTCACCGCGAACGCACCGGTGACGCTGGCGGGCACCGCGACGGGCTTCGAGCGCGTCGCGCTTGCAGGCGGCGCGCTGACCGTGGCGGGAACGCTCGGCACCACCGGCACTGCGCTGACCTTTGACGATGCCGCGCAGAGCGTCACCGTGGCTACGGGGGGTACGCTCGTCGGCGCGATCGATCTCGGGGCGGGCAATGACGGCTTCCGCCTGGCGGCAGGCGGCACGCTCCTCGGCACCGTCTCGGGTGGGGCCGGGACCGACACCGCAACGCTCGAGCTGGCGGGCGACCGCACGCTCGGCACCGACATGCTGCGCGACTTCGAGATCCTGAACAGCGAGGGCAACGGGACGCTAACGTTGACGGGCGCTCAGAGCTATGAGCACGTGAATGCTGCGGCCAACCTGACGGTCGGTTCTGGTGCGTCGCTGATGGCGCCGGTCGAGTTCGGGGCGGGCGACAACCGCTTTACGATCGCGGGCGCTTTCGCGGGGTCGGTCGACGGCGGAAACGGCACCGACACGATACTGGTATCGGGCGGCAGCGCCGCGGCACCCGTCGCATTCAGCTCCATCGCGAACGTCGAGGCGTTCGGCATGACCGCAGGCTATGCGACGATCGCCGGCAATGCGTCGCTAAGCAATGTCGACATGTCGGGCGGTCGACTTGTCGGCTTGGCTGGATCAACGATCCGTGCGGCGCAGATCGCGGTGCGCTCGGGTGCGACCTTCGGGTCGGCCGGTTCGGTGATCGGCAACATCGCGGTTGCCGGCACGCTCAGCCCCGGTGCATCGCCGGGCACGATGACGGTAACCGGCAACGTTTCGCTCGCGAGCGGATCGGTGTCGCTGTTTGAGATTACGCCGACCATCGCCGACAAGCTGGTGATCGACGGCGGGCTTTCGATCGCGTCGGGCGCCACGCTGCGCATCGTCGCGGACGGTGCGATCCGGCCGGGGACCTCGTACGACCTGATCGTCGCGAGTGGCGGGATCAGCGGCAGCTATACGACGATCGATAAGACCGCGTCGCTGTTCGGCTTCGTCGTGCAGCGTGCCGACCGCATTCAGCTGCTCAGCCAGTTCCTTGGCGATCCGGCATTCAGCCCGCAGATCACGCGCAGCGTCGCTTACACCAATGCCGCGATCCAGGTGCAGCCAGCGACTAGCACACTGTTCGCTGCACTGCCGTCGCTGCTGACCGCCAGCGGTGCGTCGAACCCGTTGGCGTTCGCGCAGCTGACTCCTGAGGCCTATGCGTCGGCGACGCAGATGGGCGTCGACCAGACGCTTAGCCTGACCGACGTCGCACGCGGGCCGGGCTTTGCGACCTCTGACCGCGAGGACGTCGGCGTGTTTACCTTCGCGCAAGGGATCGCGCAGTGGCACACGCTCGGCGCCGATCGCGACGAAGGCACCGCCAAGGCGCGTACCAGCGGCTACGGCTTCCTCGGCGGGATCGGCATCGGCAACCGCGACTGGTCGGTCGGTGCGTTCGCTGGCTATCTCGACAGCCGCCAGCGGATCGCCTCGCTTGGGGCAGCAACTAGCATCGACGGCGTCGTCGCCGGCGTGCATGGCCGCTATGCCGCAAGCAACATCCGAATTGGCGCATCGATCCCTTTATGATGGCAGCGACGCGCGCACAACGCGCGCGCTGCCGGGGGCAAGCAGCGCGACCGAGCGCTATGGTCTGCACAACTGGGCGAGCGACGTGTCGGTCGGCTATGCGCTGGCAATGGCGAACGACTGGACGCTGACGCCCAAGGTCGGCGTCACCTACGTCCGCACCACGCGCGACCGGGTGAGCGAGGCAGGCGGACCGTTCGCGCTGACCGTCGCCCGTAATCGTCATGTAACGGGCTTTACCGATGCTGGCGTAACGTTCGCACGCAGCGAAACGTCCGATGCCGTGTTCCGACCGTATATTGGGTTTGGCGCCCGGACCCGGATCAATGGCAAGCGAGCAGATGCAATCGCTGGCTATGTTGGCGCGCCGCTGACGCTAACCGCTCTGGGTGCACCACGCGCTCAGTTGGCCGGTACTGCGTCGGCTGGAGTCGCGTATTGCCTGCCGACTGGCGTCGAACTGTTCTCAACGGTCGAGGCGCAGACCGGCCGCGACGATCACCGGGAGAGCATCTCGACAGGTGCAAGGTTGCGGTTCTGATTTGATCTTCCCCGGATCGACAAACACGGTGGGTTATCTCGTCATACTTTGTTCGGCGTATTCAAGCCTTCGATAGAGGATGGGTGGCGGGGGAAACCGAATGCCGAAAATGTCGAATACAAGCCCGTTCGACGCCGGTCTACAATCAAGCGGACGGAACGGGCGTGCAACAAGACATGAACAGAGCAGGACGAATTTACTTTCGTTTTCAAAACCAATGAATCATAGAATCTTCATGCCGATCCGACATGAAAACCGTTGGCTATACCCAATCGACTGGGAACAGTTGTCGGGCACGATCCGCTTCAAGCGGGCTGGCGCGCGATGTGAGCGGTGCGCGCGACCGCATCTGAAGCGGATTGCACATTTAGGGGATGGTCGCTGGTGGGATGCCACCACATCATGCTGGCGATCGGATCAGGGCAAACGAATATCGATGAAAAGTAACGTCAACCTCTCTTCAGTTCGCACAACCTATGTGGTGCTAGCCTGCGCACATCTCGACCATGACCCAACCAACAGTCTACCAACCAATCTACAGGCGCTCTGTCAGCGCTGCCACATGATCAACGACGCCGTCGAACATCGCTGGCAGCGCTGGTGGAACGTCTTTCGTCTTCGCGCCATACGCGATCTGTACGAGGATCCGCGACTGGCACGTGACCGCCTGTTGCGGCGTTGATAGTGGATTACCCTGCCCCCAGTAAATTACCCGTGCTTAAACATCGATCCAAGGGGTACCGCGACTATCGCTAAGCCAGCGGGGATTAGGGATAAGGCGTCTTGTTAGACAATCGCCTACCGTCAATCGCCGACAACCGTCCACCACGGGATCATTTATACGGCACCGCAAGTAAAAGCGGCTGTTAGCTTGGCGCGCAAGGCCGATCGCAAACGCGCCGAAAAGGATCAGTAAGCCTCAGGGTTTGGTTAGACCGTCACCGTGTGGGTGCGTGCTGCTTGCTCAGGCGGCGGACAACAGAGACAAGCTTCGCCATGGCGGGGTCACGGATCGGCTCGGCGAGCCGCATCTCCCGGCTTCGTCCATCGATCGTCAGGCCAACCGTATACGTGCGCGCATCGGGCTTCGCGATATCGGTGGAAGGCTCGCAACCGAAGAAGTCAGCCTGATCGGCAAGGCTGGTGAGTTCCTGACGCTCGGGCGTTGCAAGGTCGCCGAACGAAACGGTCTGTTCCTTCGCAAGCCCCGGAAAATGGGCGAGGCCTCCCTCGATCCGTACCCGGGCTTCGCCCGTCACGGTCTCGTCGCAAGCCTTGCCCATCTGCATCAGATCACTCCAACCGTTGTCCATGCTTCGGCGACGGCTGTCGTCTCGGCACTGTCCGTACCGTGCAAACGTCCCGCGACGTCGATGGTGACGCGGGCAAAGCCGGCGAAGTCCGTGTTGGCCCGCGTATTGGGGTCCAGCAGCGCATTGTACCATATCCGACCGGCGCGGTCCCATGCGTTTCCACCGATCGTCGTCGCGGCCAGGTAGAAGGCCCGGTTCGGGATACCGGAGTTGATGTGAACCCCACCATTGTCCTGATTGGTGCGGACAAAATCGTCCATGTGGCCCGGCTGTGGGTCCTTGCCGAGGACTGGATCGTCATAGGCCGTTCCGGGCTCCTTCATCGACCGCAGCGCGACGCCTTTGACCGCCGAAGTCAGCAGTCCGGCACCAATGAGCCAGTCCGCCTGGTCGGCGGTCTGGCCGAGAAGCTTCTGCTTCACCAAGCTGCCGAACACGTCAGAGATGCTTTCGTTAAGCGCGCCCGACTGGTTGAAGTAGGCGAGCCCTGCCTCCTTCTCGGTGACGCCGTGGGTGAGCTCGTGACCAATGACATCGAGCGCGATCGTGAAGCGGTTGAAAAGCTCGCCATCGCCATCGCCAAACACCATCTGCGTGCCGTCCCAGAAGGCGTTGTCGTAGTCCTGATCGTAATGGACCGTGGCGTCGAGCGGCAGCCCGGCATCGTCGATCGAGTTGCGCTGATAGGCCTCCCAGAACAGCGCAAATGTTGCACCGAGACCGTCATACGCCTCGTCGACCGCGATATCGCCGGTCGGCCCCTCCCCCTTCATGCCGCACGACCACAGAACCAGGCGCTTCAGGTTCGCCGCCAGCGTCTCGGATCGTTCGAAGTGGACTGGGCACAAGGAGGTTGCCCGCAGCCGACCGCCGTCGGGCGAGATCTCCGGTGACGGGCCCCGCCGTGCTAGCCCGGACGATCCGGATGGTCGGGTCGATCATCAGGCTGTGCATTGCCATGGCGCGCAGAGCAGGTGAGCCGTTCTCGGCAATCTTGGAGAGGATGTAGGGCGGCAGGATGCAGTGAAGCGAATGCCGATGGGTGGACATGCACATGATCGTGTCTCCTTATCGATTAGCGGCGGGAGTGGCGAAGCGCGAAGGGTACGAGCGCGACCCACATGATGGTGATGAAAGCGAGAAACTGGCTGGTCTGCGCCGGGCCGCCCGGGAGGTAACCAAAGCCGCCTAGCGAGGCGGCGTAGAGTTCGAACGAAATGACCGATACGCCGATCGCCAGCACATCGGCATCTCCCCCACTTTCCTCCTGGGTTCCGAACCAGCGCAGCGCGATGACGAACAGCGTGATGATGGCGATCAGGATCAAGCGGATGACGATGTCGGTGCCAGCAATCCCAATGGCGAGGGGGGTAAAGCGTTACTGCCTCAACCGGGAATAGCTTCACTAGGCTGGTGTAATATGGCTCGGGCGTTGGGTCAGGCCGGCGCCCAGGTCTTACCAACGGCGTTGATGATCGTCGAAGCCGCAGCGTGCCGCGCAGGGCTGACCGCGAGGACGCCACGCCGTCATTGGCAAATGCCGCGATCGCCCGCTGTACGGCTGCCGCGTACCGCGACACCTCCGCATCGCTGGGTGTAAGCGCGACGCCGATCATCGTCGCCTGTTCGCAGCGATCCAGGATCGTGGCGAATGCCGGTCGGTCCAGGGCCTCGGAGCTTTGCATCGAAGCGAACCGATCGCGTTCGTTACCGAGCGCCGTGCGTAGACCGAATATCGTATCGAAGAAGCGCGGGAGATAGCGGGGGTTCTCGGTCAATGCCTGAAGCTGATCGATGAGCGCGTCTGCAGCCTCCACAGCCTGGGTAAAGGTGGTCATTGGATCCTCCTCAGGAAGGGTTGGCGATCGACGCGATGAGTCCGAGCGCGCGCGTGATACGATCGATGTTCAGTCGAGCCGCTGCGCGGCGCTGCTGCGGCGATAAGCGACCTGCCAAGGCATCCCGCAGCCCGGCCTGGGCTTTTGCCGTGAGATCAATCGCGTCTGCCACCTCGGCCGCCCGTACGGGTCCCTGCTTCGCGGCCTCGCGGGCGGCAAAAACACGGCCGGCAAGCTGCTCGCGCTGTTCGGCCGTCAGACTGGTGCGATTGCGAAGGTAGGTTCGGAACAGCGCGTTGCCGTAGAGATCGTCGGCGTTGCGCGCCGCCCCCTGCCCCAGGCCGTGACCTGAACAGACAGCGATGCCAGTGCGCGATCGACGACGGCGCCGCGTTCGCCAACCAATGCGCGCACGTTGCGGGTTTGCCGCGCTTCACGCGCGAGGTCGTTGGCAAACGTGATTAGCGCAACGACGCTCTGCCCTTGTTCGCTGGCGACAGCGGCGTTGACGTTTGGCAGGTCAGTGCCGACGACAAAGTTCGTGAACCGGGCCAGCCGGTCGGCCTGATCGGCGAACGCCGAGATTTCGGCCGATACGTCGGTCTTGGGGGCGTCGAGAATGGCCGCTAGCGCGTCAGCGTATCCACCAATTGCGGCCAGCAGTGCGACACGTGGTTCCAGTACCGCTCGTGGACTGCTCCCGATGTCGATTTCGAACGCCGTATAGCCAGGGGCGGGTGCCTCGTTCGCAAGGCATAGAGGTGCCGGCGGTGCGGTCGGTGCCGTAGGCACCTGGATGCGGAGCGGGGTGGCCGGCAGGCAGCTTGGATCACTCGCGACCAGCGCTGCAGCAGCCTCCCGACGGCGCAGCTCTATCGCGTCGAAATAGGCCGTCGTGGCGAGGACTGCCTCCCGGCCTCGGGCCTGGACCGTCCCAGCGGTTTTGAGCTGAATTGCGTTTGTCGCACATCCCACCAGAAGAGGCAGGCCTGTTAGGACAGGCAGAAGGGAAATGACGCGGCAGCGCATAACGGTCTCCTTCGGGCTTTCGGGCATCATGCGCCTAAACTGCGATTCTCTCTTCTCTCTCTACGCCGCGGGATCGTCCGCACACGCGAACGGTCTGCTCGCCGATCACGCGCGCGGACAGCGGTGATGATGTTGACGACGCTGGTGATGAGCGCTGCGATACCTACAAGCATGGGGCCGTCGATCATGTCGGTCATTGTCCGACTCTCCTTGTTGATCCGACCGTCGATGTTCCATATATGTTCTTTGTAGGACAGCGCTATTTGCGGCCGTTACAACCTAATATTTTCGGCCTCGGTAATCAGCACCCGGACAGCGTCGCCGGTCGCCTTCTCCTCGTTCGAGAATCCGTCGAACTCCCGCAACGACCCAAAGTCGAGGTTCGTCAGGCCTTCTATCGCGAGGACTGATCGCTGATAAGTCTTGAACGCGCCGAACAGGAGCGACTGCGCGTCCAGGTCGACATCATGATCGATCAGATACGCGGAAAGCCCCAATTTCGGCGCGTGATTTCACCGCTTGTGTGGCACCGTAAGGACAGTATCATTGACGCAGCAATGAGAGGTTAGTTACGATGAAAGCATTGATGTTTGCCGCGTTATTTATCTCTTTCAGCGCCGCCTTTGCTCAAACAAACGAACCTTCAAATAAGACGAGTGCTGCCGTAGCGCCGATCAAAGTGAAACCGCCCAAGACGATCTGCCGTAGCGAAGACACGACGGGCTCTATGTTCCCTACGCGGACATGCCACTCCAGGGAGGAATGGACGGCAATCGATGCGGCAAACGCCGCCAACGCCGAGCGGTTGCGGAACTCGCGCGGCACCGCAGGGCGCAACTAGGTTTCTCTAGTCAAGGCAGGGCGATCCCGCGCATTCTATCCTGATGGGGAGGGTCTGGAACTACGAACAAAGTTTTACTTCTGTCCGAAGAATGCCTTCGTTTCCGCAGGGGTTGCAAGGCGCAGGTGATTTTCCAACTCGGGCAGGGTCAACTTAACTTTTCCGGCTGGTGACCGGCTTGGTTCGCTCCCCGGTCTTGGCGTACCACTAACGGCCTGATCAGCCTTCGCAACCGGCGCAGCCTGAGACGCCACCGCCTCAGCACCGGCTGACTTCACCTCAAGTGCCGTCACCCTCTGTGTCAGGAGGTCGAGGTTGATTGTTTCAGGCGTCGCCTCCAAGGCCCCGACTTTGCGCTCGAGATCGTCGATACGCTTATTTGCTGCCGCCATCCGGATTCCCGCCTCCAAACGATCCAGGTCGACCGCCACAGGGTCTACGGCTGCAGCGTTTTTGGATGCCGGCGCCTTTGGATTCCGATCGCAAGCTTCTAGCGAACCGATGATTGCGAACAAAAGAACGGCTATGGAAAGACGGCGCATGCCGCTGTTTAGTGCGGACCTAGGGGCTAAGTCAGTCGGTGAGGTGGCCCCCTAAATGACCTGACAGGGCCTCGCTCTTAGATAAGAGTGAGGCATATGACTGACGGTACGACCAGGCGTTACAACGATGGCGAGGTTCTCTCCGGTGTTCAGCGCCGGAGGCGGTGGACACCGGAGGAAAAGGTCCGGATCGTCGAGGAGACGTATCTACCGGGGATGAGCGTGTCGCTCGTCGCCCGCCGGCACGGCATTGGCGGCAATCAGATCTTCACCTGGCGGCGCCTGATGGCGCAGGGTGCGCTGACCGCCGCGGCAGCTGGCGAGGAAGTGGTGCCGGCGTCCGAGTACCGTGCGCTCGAGGCGCAGGTGCGCGAACTACACCGGCTGCTCGGCAAGAAGGCCATGGAGAACGAGCTGCTCCGCGAGGCCGTGTCCCGGGCCGCAGGCCCAAAAAAACTGCTGTTGCGCTCGACCTCGTTGCCACGGGATGGACGGTGAGCGCGGTCGCCGAGGCGGTCGGCATTGCTCGCCCACACCTGTCCGCAATGCGCCATCGCCCAGCGCCCCGGCGACGCGGACGACCACCACTGCCGGATGCTGAGCTGGTCCACGACATCCGCGCGCTCGTCGCCGATCTGCCAACCTATGGCTATCGCCGCGTTCATGCTCTGCTGCGCCGGGAGGCCGAGAAGACCGGGCGCGAAGCGCCCAATCCGGAAACGCGTCTACCGCGTCATGAAGGTGCACGGGCTACTCCTACAGCGAGGCGGCGAACACCGCGAGGAACGGCGTCACGACGGCCGGGTCGCCGTCGACCTCCGCAACACCCGCTGGTGTTCCGACGGGTTGGAGATCACCTGCGACAATGGCGAGAAGGTGCGTGTCGCATTCGCGCTCGACTGCTGCGACCGTGAAGCCATGGGACATGTGGCGACGACGGGCGGCATCACCGCCGAGGACGTCCAGGACCTGATGGTCGCCACGGTCGAGCATCGCTACGGCCAGGTGAACCGCGTGCCCGAACCGATCGAGTGGCTCACCGATAACGGCAGCTGCTACACCGCTCGCAACACACGTACGTTCGCCCGGGGCATTGGGCTGATACCGCGCACGACCCCGGTCAGCAGTCCTCAATCGAATGGCATGGCTGAGGCGTTCGTTCGCACCCTCAAGCGCGATTATGTCCGCGTGAACCCCAGGCCAAATGCGCAGAGCGTCATCGACCAACTGCCTGGCTGGTTCGCCCACTATAACGAGGTGCATCCGCACCGCGCTTTGCGCTATCGATCACCCCGCGAGTTCATCGCGCAAACCTGCGAGGCCCTGTCAGGCCTTTGGGGGCAACAACAGTCGGTTTCGCGACATCCGCCAAACTCGGTCTAATCGCTCTATCCTGATGAAGGGCCGGAGTTCGATGCGTAATCCTCACAATCGGCGAACCTTCAGAATCAGGCCATGATTTCCCTACCTGCTTCCGTAGCTTGCTCGACGCCACGGTACGGCACAGCCGCAGGGCAATAGGAGGTTCGCCATGAAATGAAACGACAATACAGCACCCGATCGGTCAGAACGTTTTTTGCTGAAATGTTCGATATTTCCTAAGTTTAGATTATAGTTTAATATAGGTATAACGACAAAAATAGCTACAAGGCGACACGTTTTATAATAACTGATCTGGTTACCAGAGAAGCACGATAGCCCAAAAGCACCACACTGCGCAATTTGGCAACTATATGTAATATTAGTTCAACTTTCTATATGTAAGTATACTAAACTGGCGGTGATATTTTACCTTGCGATTGGCGGTCTTTTGGCTATGTTTTCCGCGTTGTTATTTGATGTGAGCGACGCTGGCCGAGATTATAATTATGCCTAGCGTTGGTCTCCGCATCAGTAGCGTAGACCTCCGCTAATCCTTCACCATGTAACGCGGTCAGACTGTCCTTCGGGGCCGCCCACAACGCCTCTACGACTCCGTTTTCCTCCCTGACCATCTGGTCGAGGTGAATCCAACGCTTCCGGTCATAGTTCGACTAACGGTGCCGGAGTGGCCAGATCGACCCGCGTGACCCGGTCGAAAGAATTCAAAGAACAATTGGCGTTCCTTGTGAGGGAGGGAACAAGCGGACGTCTGGATGCGGTTCGCGGCACCAAGAAAAAAGCCGATGTGTTGAGAGAGGCTGTCGAGCGTGAGCTTCAACGATTAGAACAAGGGGGGCGGAGTCGCCGGGCTTGGCAAAAGCGGCTGATACCGTCCGCCCACCCGCTTGGATCAGAGGATGTCGATAATCATGCGGCGAGCCCTATCTCGTCGCGGGCCACGCTGCCCCAATAATCGGCCATGGCAGCACCAATGCCGGCGAAAACCCCCCGCTGAGCACCAGATCGAGACGATGGATGGCGCTGGCAGTTCCGGCATGCATCAGTTTTCAGAATGGCTCGTCTTCGATTCTTACAATCAAGCCTACACGATGGACCTACCTCAATTGATTAACGCTCGATGGCTATCGCATTCAGGTGATGGCGATTTTGGCTATCCTACCCCCGCTAGGGAGAGGACATCAATTATGTTTAAAGCAGCTCTATATCTCATCGCGGCCATCTGGGGCGGATCACTTATTGTCGGGCTATCCTTGTGGTTGTTCACGAAGTTTGAAAACTCGAGAAATGCTGAGACTTAAGCGATGACGATGATTCCGCCCAGACCGTCTTCGTGAAGTCGGCGGTCGGCTGATCAGCATTTCTAACATGCGTAAGATCGCTTCCTCGATTGCCCCCTCACCAAGGCACATAGGTTCTCGGTCATGCTGCGATCTCCGTCGCCGCTTTAATGAATCCTCGCGCGACAAGCCCGACGATTGCGTTACGGAAGCGGACTCATTTGTGACCGGCACGTCTCTCAGCTCAGGTTGATCCGCGCGCCAGTCGTAGACCTCCTCGGGATTTCGTTCCCTGGATCGAACGTGGCCGAGGCAGCCTGGTAGCGCCTTTCGCCAATGGAATTGCACGCGACGTCGCCGCGGTTCGGGCGGCCATCGTCACCTCTTGGTCAAACGGGCAGTCCGAAGGGCAAATCACTTAGAGCCCGACTCATAATTCGAGTTTAGCAATACGGCGGGTCATTCGTCTTATGGACGAGACGAGCATCCAGGCTTCGGACGATGCGATGGAGGCTTCCCAGTCCTTGGCGAGATAGGGTCTTCTCCAACCGTCCCGGTTTAGGCCTTGGCTAGCGCATAGTCTTGAACCAGCACCTTCTCCGGCACATGCCATGCTCCGGCGATTTTACGGATCATGGGGAGTGTGAGGGCACGATGACGGCTCAATATCTCGGTCGCTCGTGACTGCCCAATCAGGGTAGCCAGTTCGGCACGAGTATAGCCGTTCATCTCCATTGCCGCCTCAATCGCGCGCACCGGATCAAGTGGCTCGATAGGCCAGCGACGGCTTTCATAGGTTTCGACCAACGTGGCGAGCACGTCGAGCCGATCGCCGGCATCGGTGCCTTCCTCTGCTCCCCACAGCGCCTCGATCTCTCGCAGCGCCGTTTCATGGTCTTCGTCGGTCCGGATAGGACGAATGTGCATCGCACCAGCTCCAATAGGCATCGTCAAAACAGGCTCACCGTCAAGGCATCGATCTTATCGTACTCGGCATGCGTCCCAACGAACTTGATGAAAGCAATCGACCGTTTCCAGTCGAACGCCACCACCATACGATAATCACCACCAGCCACCTCGAACCGGACCCGTTCGCCGTTAAGCGATTTTGCTTTCGAGAAATCGGCAACGACGTCCAGGGAGCTTTGCCAACCAGCCGCCCCGGCAACCTCATGCCAGTGCCTCAAAGAGGCTTCCGTTGTGGGGTGCTTCGACCAGAACGCGATCAGCTTGTTCCTGGCGATGATCCTCATACTCATTGATTAGCATTTCCCGTTACGGGAAACAATAAAATTCCCGCATTGGGAAAGTTTGGGACGAGCGGTTGTCCCTCTATCGTTCCTGACCCTAGATGCCGACATGGGGGGGATGACACCTAAATCGAAGCACTCAAACATGCCCAGCCCTTCCTGATCGGCAACGTTGCCTTGCTAGGCCAACATGCTGCGGCCGTTATGCCCAATCTGCGAGGCTGGCAGAAAGGTAGACCTTTACTCTCCTGAGCCGGTTTAATTCCAATCAAGTGTCATCCGCACCTTGCCCGGCGGACATCGCTTTCGCCGACCTGAAGGGGATGGACACGGCTGCCGGGAACATCTCATGATCGCTTCGGGTGAGAAACGAGGCAAACGATCTCCCGTCATGACGAACGTCCAGAGCGCCGGCGTGGGTAACTCCGGCTGTGCATGCGCAAGGAATGCCGGAACGGCCCGGTTCGGCGAAAGGCGAATTACACCTACATATCCAGACCGAAGTCGCGTGACCGCTCCTTTCCGCCCGACGGCGCGTCAAGCGAAAGATGTTTCTCCGGCACCGGTTTGACCACATCGGGTTTGGCCACATCGAGCGCCGAGGTCTTGTCGCCTGTGTTGCGGGTGACGTGCCGCTCGACCTTCCGCCCGTCGTCGAGCACCAGAGCCACCTTGTCCGCTACGCGAGTGAGCGCGACCAGAAACGACCGCTCGGTCAGCAGCTTCCGCTCCGACGAGCGCATCGCCACAATACCGTGTTCGGTGGTGACCCCCTGCGCGACATGAACGTTGATCGCGTAGGCAAGATCCAGCCGTTCAGCCATGCAATCGCCGGACGCGATCTCGTGCACGGTGCCGTCGATGAGCGAGGACACCACTAACCTGCCCCGGCTTACCTCCTCCACCCGCGCCATCGCGCCGTTGTCGAGCCCGCGGGTCCGTTCGTTGTCGCTCCAGCGGATGCGGTCGCCGGCGTGCAGCTCGACCTCCTTCGACGCAAAGATTGACACTGCATCGCGGTCGAGGTTCTTCGCAAGCCGGGCGGGCCGGAACAGCTTTTCGGCACCGTCAGCCATGGTGAGCCGGATCTGGTCGCCCTCCACGCCGGTAACGACCCCACGCTCGCCGCGGACCAGACCTTGGCTCGGCAGGTTGGTGCGGACCTCAACCACGTGGCCGGGCCGGTAGGCGCGCATCAACCGCGCACCTTCCCTGGTGGCGTTTACCCGATCGAGTACGGTGAACGGCATGCCTGTGGGGGCTATCTCGCCGCTCGCCTTCAGCTCGGCCTGCACCGCCTGGTTCGCCTCACTCCGCATGGCGCGGCCCGCAGTCAGCAACAGCGTAGCGTCGCGCTCTTGCCTCGGCAGTACCGCCCAGCGCGCTGCGGCGACGGCTGCTACCTCGCTGCTTGGTACTTCGGTCGTGCCGGGCCGAAGTACCTCGAACGCGTCGGCGGTGTCACGACGGTCGAGCGCGGCCGTGACCGCCTTCATCTGGTCGGACCTAGAGCGCAGGTTCTCGGTGATGTGGGCCGTGGCGACACCAGCGCGCTGGCTCGCCTCGAACGGCTTGCCGGCTGCGATCGCGGTCAGCTGACGGGTGTCGCCGGTCTGCACGACGCGCGCGGCATCGACGATGTTGGCGAGCCGCACGATCCGCTCCATGTCGCGCGTGCCAAGCTGTCCGGCTTCCTCGACCATGATGATCGCGCCTGTCAGCTCCGCTTTCACACGAGCGAGCTGTTCCGGTCGGGCCGTGCCATCGATCACGCGCGCATGGCGCGCCAAGAAGCGGGCGACCGTGCTCACCTCCGCCCCTGTGTCGCGGCCGAACTCGCTTGCCTTCACGCTGGCGATGGCGAGCCCGATCACCGCCCGGCCCTCCGCCTTTGCTACCGCCGTCACCGGTGCCATCGCGGTGGACTTGCCGCGGCCAGACCCGCCCTGCACGTTCACTACCCGGTCAGAGGACGAAAGCATCAGCACAGCCGCGGTTTCTTGACCCGGATTGAGCCGATGCAGCCCCAACTCGCGTGCCGCCTCCTGCGCGCGGACAGCAGCATCGGTAAGCGGGACGATCGGCGCGGACTGCTCCTTCCCTGCCTCGACGGTGGCAAGGTAGGCCTGTTCGAGCCGCACCGCACCCTGGGTCGTCACCATGCGAACGCGATTGCCCAGCAACAGGCCTTTCTCCTGCAGCAGCGCTAGCCGGGCCTCGACATCGCCGACCATTACCGGCCCACCCCGCGACAAACTTTCGCGGACAAGCTCCAGCTGTTCGAACGCCGCCTCGCGCTCGCCCAAATCACGCACCGCAGACGCGACCGCCTGCGCTGCGGCATAGGCCCGCGGCTCAAGCCGGCCCAACCGCTCGGTTACCAGCGGATCGCCGTCGCGCGGGGTCAGCCCCATGCGGCCGGCGATGGCAAGTCCTCGCTCCCCGACCCCGCGCACGCCGCGCACCGCGCGCGTCCACACATTATGCCCCCGCCCTGCCTCCGCCAGTGCGTCCTTCACCAACGCTGCCGGATCCAGCCCCCTTCTCCGCAGCCAGCCTCTGCCATCCTTCCGCGCGCTGCTCCGGCGCGAGATCGGGTGATTTGGGATCGCGGGTCGCCAGCGCCGCATATTGGCGCGTCCGGGGCGTGTTCTCCAGCCCGCGTTCCTTGATGTATGCATCGATCTGGGCCGAGCGGACGGAGAATGCTTCCACCACCTCGCGTGATACGCCGGCGATCTCAAAGGCGCCGTTGCGGCCATCGTGCCGTGGGATGGTGACGAAGCCGAGCGTCTCGACCCTTCCGCGCAACATGGACAGGAACACCGCGTCCATGACGTGCTGTCGCTCGTACAGCTGGTCCGCGTGCAGCGCCCGCCATTTGCCGTCTGCAGTGCGGGTCACGTTGGCGATGACGTTGTGGACGTGGAGCTGCGGCTCACCGACCCGGTTTACGTCGTGGAGAAAGGTGGCGGCGACGAAGCGGCCAGTCGTCTCGGGCATCTGTCCCTTGCTGTTCCAGACTCTTCCTTCTGCGATGTTGGCTTCCGCCCAGGCGAGCGTCGCTGCGGCTGCCTGTCGCACCGCGACCACCAGACGCTGGTCGCCCCCCACCAGCGCCAGGATGGACACCGACTTGGGCACGGACATAGTGACGTCCCAACCCGCCCGATGCTCGCCGCGCTTGGCGTTGAGAATAACGCCGTTGGGCAGTTCACCGGCGAGCACCTTTGCAAACTGCTCTGCATCGACCTGACCCGACAGACCAAGCTCGGCTGCCCCCTCGCCTGCCCAAGCGCTGGCACCTTCTGCCTGATCCGCAGTGTAATAGTTGTCGCGAGCGTAGTAGCTTGCGGCATCCCCCGGCGATCTGACCGAACCAATCGAGATCATCGCCGCGCCTCCGCGCGCATGTTTTGCCCCACCGTAACCCGCATCGTACCGCCATCGAAACGGGTATCGCAATCATTAGTAGAGAAGCGATATCGAAGCAGGGCGCAGGTTGCCTTGCTGCTGGTACCGGTTTGCAGGTCCGAGGAGCGGACCGCCAGCCAGGAAACCGGCAGCATTCGGGCCACACCGTGATAGCTGGCCACGCAGACCGCCCAGAACAGCAGCAGCCCGGCCAGGACCTTGCGTGGCGACCAGTCCCGGTCCCAGACCAGGAACCGGACGATAGTTCTCGGGGTTTCGACAGACTGTTTGATGGTCGCGTTCAGCGTGCGCAGCGCGATCGTATGCGCCTCCTGCAGGGTACGGATCTCCTTGAGCCCAGGATACTCCCTCGATGCGATTCAGCGCAGCTATGATCCCGGTCATCACCGGCGACGCGGTGAGCGCGGCGACCTGCCCGGCGGGCAGGTCCGCGATCCTGGCCAGAAGCAGGTCGGTGAGCCTGCGCATCTCAGCCGTCAGCTGCACGATGATGGCAGTGCGGGCTTCGCTAACCCCGATCGCATCCTCCTTCGCCGATTGAGCAAGCTCGGCGTCACGCTTGCCGTTCTGGCGCAGCACCCGGTTGAGCTCGACCAGCAGATTGCGAACCTCCGCGGTCAGGTGCTGTAGGTCCGCCGGGGTGGGAAGCGCGGGGCGGTCGAACATGGCCCTGCGTTCGCGGCGCGCATCTGCTGCCTCGGTCAGGATGTTCCGGATAAGATCGGCACGCTGCAGTCCGTCATCAGCTGCCCAGCGGTTCAACGCGGTTTCCAGTTCGTCCGATATACGTGCGGTTATTTGCCCCATCGATATGTTCCCTCGCCGGGGACATACCGCCACCGGATTGCACCTCGCGCCGCGGCCGCATAATCTGGTCCGGGCACATACAGTGCATTACTATGCACAGAGAGAGCAAAAAGTTGCAAGAACCTTCTACCATCGGACAGCGCATCCGCGCTGTTAGGCAGCAGGCCGGGTTATCACTTGACCGCCTAGCCGAGGCGCTCGGCTGTTCGCGGCGCGCGCTTATCAACTGGGAGCAGAACGCGGCCGAACCTCCGATCGGAATCCTGCCCAAGCTGCGGGACCTGTACGACGTCGATCCGGAATGGATTATCCGGGGTGAGGATCTGGTACCGCGATCCCGGTTCAGACTGACCGACTGGGCTAGGTTCGACCGCATCGTGGATGATGTTAACGCAGCCTGCGTGCAAGTCGGAATAGAGTATGAAGACAAGGTGATTACCGGGTTCGTCCGCGACCTGTTCGATGACGAGCCGGCCGACTTTGACGCTAACAGCAAGCGGCTGCGACGGACCCTTCTTTTGATAGCCAGAGGCAAGGCGTGATGAAGCGACAGAACAAGGCATGGGACGCACGATTGAGAGCCACATCCCGTATCGTGACCAGGCGACAGCGCAATCGGCACGTGGTGGCCGGCCTGACGCTCTCGACCGTCCTGCTGGCTATCGCTGGGCTTGCGGTGGATCTGTGGTTCGCACCGGCACTGACGCCCCTCGCCTGTTATGGTCCGGCAACGGCGTCCGGTATCGCCCTGCTCGCCTTTCTGTTCAGCAAGCGCCTGTGGGTTACCCTGCCTCCAGGGTTATAACAGACGCAGCCCTCCGGGCAAAAATGCAATGTCTGAACAAAGTTGTCGCTGCGCTAGGGGCGGGGCGAAGTGGACATCGACCATCATCGGGATCGCACCTTCGCACGCAGGTATCGACCTAATCGATACCGGGCGTGCGACACCCCGGACAGATACCGTCGGCAATGACCCGGGAAAGCCATTGTAGTAGCGTAGCGGCACCGTAGCACGTCCCATGCAAGCTTCAGGAGGCCCCGTAGCCATGGCGCTACGCTGATACACCGTTGTTTTATATTGATCTTTTATGTTTCACAAACCTGCTATCCATAGCGTGGTGTGTGCCTCACCCTTTGCAGATTCTGATGTCGGCTGTGGTCTATTTGGGTGACCTCGATATCGTTTAGGATTTCGGTAGGGCTGCGGCCGGCGTGAGAGCCGGCCAGCAGATGAGCAATTTCAGTTGGTACGACGACCTCCAGAACCAGCTGGCTGCGGCGGCAGTATTGCAGGGAATTGCCAGCTATTTATTGTCACTGGCGTGAGTACGATTCGACTGGCCAACACCCGCTTGGTCAAGCGAACAATCTGACGCTATGGCTGCCTTAAAACCATCACCGATCGGCAGCGCACGAGATGGTTTGCCCGACATGATCGCGGGATAAGAATGGCATCGGACGGTCCGTCGAAGCTGGCTCGGTCGTTCGAAAACTCGATGCCGTTGGCGTACATGAGCAGCGCCGTTCGGTCCGCCGACGAAGTTTCCGGCACCGACCGAATAGCCACGTCATTGTAGAGCGCGGTACAGTGCGATGGAGCGATCTGCGACGTGGATCGCACATCCTCATGCTGCAGTTCTGTTTAAAGTGTAAACGGTCCTAAAATACGGCTGCTAGGACGGCCGATTGGGGTTTCAGTTTGCTGGCTTCGGGTTAGCGAAAATCGATCAATCGAATGACGCTGGCCGCGGGTGTCTGACTAGTCGCTCGAACGCGATCTCAACGTCCTCGACGCCTGCCATATTCAGGGCGTCGAGGATCCCGCCGGACCGTCGACAAGAAGGTTCGTCATCAGCTGCCGGTGGTTGCGGCGTTCTGTCCTGCAGGTCGTCGGTCATGGGTTCAGCTGGCCTACTCTCGCCCTAGACGGCTGCGAGCGGTAGGGATGCCGATCGCACCATAACCGGTGGGCGATTACCAGCGCGAACCATGCCATCATCAACATCACCAACGCGAGCACTGATACCGCGAGCAATATAACCAATCGTGGCTGATCATCGATCAGGGCGATCGAAAATGCCGCTGCCCGCTGCCCGCTGCCATAGGCCAAGGCACGGCCACTGCCAGCTGAAGAGGTCACTACGGACGGCGATATAGTGGAGCAGTTTCACTGGTTCGTGGCTCGTTCAAATGACGCCCTGGCTCGACGCAATCCCGATCGAAATCATTGCGGCCTGCGCTAACGCGATTGCGCCGCTGCGATGAGCTCTCTTTGCTCCTCGTGAGTCGTATATCGGTCGGATTTGATGCCGATAATGCCATCCGCTGTACCGTGTCCGGCCTTCACCAATGCTGCCCGGACGATGTTGCCAATTTTCCGGGATTGCGCTTCCGCTTCAAGGCTGGCGAGCATTGCATAAGGTAGATCGACGATGACCGGAATCATCCATTCTCCCGAGGTCGTACGCATCGGATAACCTGACGTCGGTCCATTCCAGTCGCTGCCGATCATCCATAGGCGATAATCAGTTGTGGGGTCGGCGGATGGGTAGGGCAGATCGGCAGGGTCAATTCTAACCGGCGTGTTGGGGGTACAGGCAGCGACATAAGCTTCTCCTTAAATGATAGGGACGACGCGATATTGGGCGGAATCAAAGACCGTAGGTGCAGGAGGCTATCCCGGGCAGTGACAGAACGGTGCGCTTCGATCAGAAGGTTGACTGGCCATTGGGTGTCAGCCGGACCGGCGGCACGGCGATCTCGACCATCGGTCCGCGGATCTGGATCACGGTGCCACAGTTGGTTTCTGTGCCGACGGCAAGGTCGCGGCGGAACGCTTCTTGAGTCCGCTGCTCAGCGACATTATCGGCACGCCGGGCGGCCTGTTGCGCCTGGAACGACGCGGGCGACCGAATGCGGTCCGGTCGATAGGCATAGACGGCGGTGCGGGTGGGCATGAGCGAGTTCCGGCTGAACAACCGTGCACCGATATCGCCCCTGGTCGCCAGCTCGGTATTGTCGAAGGTGATGGCAACAAAGCCGCCCATGACCTCGGAGGGGCTGCGGACACACACTGCCGACACTCCGGACCAGAAATGCTTGAAACTGCCCCGTGGCGGCAGTCTGCGGTCCAGCACGCTGCGAGCTACCTCGCCGTCCTCCGGCTCGATGCGACCGCCCTTGGCGATGCATTCTCGCGCGAACACTCCCCTGACCCGTTCGGCAGTGGCGGAGCCGTTGGCGGTAAGCTTCTCGGCAAAGAAACGATAGCCGATGATCTCGCTCTCGTCGCGTACCAGCGGATGAATCTGCGGAGACGGATCGGAGGGCATCGACCCGCTGGTCTTCATTGCGGTGTTCCCGCCGATGATGGTCAGGAAGTCGGCGATTGCAGGCCCCGACGTCACATCGCCGGGCGACGTGATTAGCAAAGCTGTGACGATCATTGTGATCGTGGCTGCAGAAACTGAGACCATACGCACCTCCTCCTGTCGTCTGGAGGCGGTTCCCGGCCTGTGGAGCCGGGTGTTCGTAACCCTGCATTGCACAAGGCGCCGCCACCTTTAGGCGAGCCTTGGACATGCGTGACGGCCACCCGGCCGACATCCGTTGTCGACCGGCTGCAATGACCTGAGGTTACGACGCCTCACCCCCGGGACTGACCAGACGGCGATACCAAGCTAACACGACTGGTGATAAGTAAGAATGGCAGTTCGGATAATTCTGATGCCGAAGGGTGATTTTTGGAGCATTCCCTCCTAGCATATCTGATCGTTTGCAACCGACCGAAAGACACGGCAATTTATGAGGCGGTCATTTCATACATTCGCAACCGATTAAGCAAGAACACGTCCTCGATACGTATCGCCAGCCCCGCGCCAATGCACGATGTGCTCGTCTTGGTTCAGCGCCAGACGAATACCGCGGACCACAGGTGGTGCGCTTGGCCTGCGAAGGCCCAGCCCCCTGCCTGAAGCCATCGCCGTTCGTAAGTTCGGGACGGGTCGCAGCAGATAACGAGATCAGACGCAGCCAACGAGCGTGACGCCGTCGTTCAACAGGGTCGTACGTCGGCTCCAGCAATGGGGGCACATTCTGAACACGTTTAGACAGCGTAGACTGCCCTACCGGATATGCTCGTGCTGCGTTCCAAGGCCCCCAACATGCGATCAATCATGTCTATGGTTTCTTGAAGATAATCCTGGTCAATCCATTTCGTCGCGCTTGCCAACGCGTCTACCGAGCGCCTTCGACTGCGCATCAAATATTTGAAGCGTGCTCGATCGGCCTCTGGTAACCGCTCAAATCGCTCAGCCTCCGCTGCATGCGATGGGGTCGGATACATTTTCTCGAACTGAATGATATCCATTATACTACTACTAAGGCTAGGCGAGAGTTATCGCGTCAACCGTAGCGGTAACGACGCAGCACTCAACCGCAATACGATCGCTGAGAGCACTGATAGGATAATCAATATAGATAGTCCGCGCTCAGCCGGCCATGCTCAGCAACGGTCTCTCACCGCCCAGAAGTCGCGGTCCCTCATCGTATATCAAGGTGAGTAGCACGCTTTTTGCCAACAGCAGATTGCTAACGAAGTTTTCCAGCGTCGATCTGTCTGCTTACGCGCCAGAAACTTCAATCATTAACGAACCTGCTCACGCTGAGGCATAGTGTTGGAGACATTCGCGGAGCCTACGCGCAAATGACAAAGTTGGACGCAAATCAGTCTGCGTCATAAGCCGGAGCAGTGCGTGCCTCATGCCGTGGGCCCATCACTATACTGCGAATTATGAAAGTGGTGCCGCTTAGGACGCGAAAAAAAAAGTATTGTTGCCATAGTTTACTTGGTTTAATAGCTAACGCTTACGACGCGGTATAGACGGACTCGTTAACTCCATCGTCCGGCAAATATTTCCTGAATAGACTAAGCCGACCAACGATATGGAACGATCCGCGTCACCGTGCTAGTGGTACATATGCGTCGATGAGCGCACCAACGTAGTCCGGATGCGGGCCGCTAAGCCCTGTGACTGGCCTTCGCGCATAGATAAAACCAGCCACTGGGTATATACCACCACCAAGCCCATTGGCGTCCCGATACCAAACCTTGACTTTACTCCAGTTATTTTCGTCAGAGACGTCGAACAACGTTACGTCTTGCTCCGTGTGTCCACGTTTTCCATTCTGCCGCGACCAATTGGCATGGGTCAACATTAATACTCGTTTTTCTACTACTCGACTGACTACCGCTACGTGCCCTAATGGTAACTTTGCTATTCTCGGGAACACAATTACCGCACCTTGACGCGGGACATGGCCGCGTTGGTACCGACCGTCCGCCTTCTCCCACCAAGTCCAAGCGTCGCCATAAATTTCTATGCCAGACGCTGCGCGCGCGAAGGGGACGCACTCCCCAACATAACGGAGCAAACTAGCTGCCGATGCAACCGTCGGCGGCGCTAGAACTAGCAACGCAACCGATAACGAGGCAACCCAGCGGCTCATAGCAGGCTCTTCAATACGCTTTTTGGAATGCAGACCCTAGAGGGGAACCAGTAGCTTGGTCGAGCAAATTGCGAGTATTCCAAATGAACCTGAACACGTTCAGGTCTGCAACATCATCGTTGAATTCAGATGCTTGGTCGATTGCTCGAATCTACGCCTTCCGTTTTCACTCGCTAGTTTATAGATCGTCCGCCAAAGGGATTCACGATGGCGATCATAACCGAAACGGCGTTGCAGAGTGACTGGTTCTACCTTGCACAGGAGCAGCTCTTGGATCCAGCGGCTACTTCGTTTTTCACGTTGCAAGACGGTCGTATAACGTCAAACGGCAGGGTGGACGCAGTAGGCACGTACCTCATCGCTGGCAGCAAGGCAGTGCTAACTTTCACGCGGAAAGATGCCCCGGACTTTATCATGACGCTCACGGCGACATCTAAAGTATTCAATGAAGCTACGGCGATGTTGCAGGCGGATGCAAGGTATCGGATCGCCGGTGTAAATGGCCTTGCGGCTTACCAAGGAACGCTCGTTCGACGCGTTACCGAATTTCGAACAAAAAAGAAGCCTTAGCTCGGATACGCTGACATCGGAACCTGACGGAATTGGCGCTCCGCGTCGTTTTACCTGATAATGATAAGTCGAAGAGCATTAGAATCATAGGGTATGCTGCGCCCCTTTAACGTGATATTCGTGCTACGAGCTAAGATGAAGAATCAGCACGATAGGAACGCAATTACTATATAGCCCGAGCGCGGTATGCAGCTGGGCAGCGTCATCCCCGAAAGCGCGCCTGATAAGCCTTCCGTTGACGGAAGACGAGGCAGCCGTGGTCTTCTTAGGAGATGCACGGAAACGGAGCTTGTAGCTTGCTCGCCTTTTCTAAACTGCAGGAATTTTCAAAGAAATAGGCGATGACTCACCTAGTCGTACGTATGTCTCGGCTTAATTTAGATAAAATTGGTGTTGGCCAACAGTTTCAGATCGAGCGACACCCTCCAGTTCGCAGAAACAAGTTGCTAGTATCTCTGTTCCGGAACGAGGTCGGCATCTGGATAAATCTGTGAAGGGAGAAAATCACGTAAGTGATAGTGCCCCCCCCTAAAGCACCATAAATTACTAACAGCAGCAAAGCTGAAGTCGACTACTTGGCTGCCTATAGGTACCCTTAGTGCGCTATGACGCGTCGTATATTTACGTTATATCTTAGACACGGTCAGTAACAAAAGCATTTTACCATAACGCCCGCAGTACTTGATCGCGCTCCTCGGTATATGGACAACAGTCCAAACTACCGCTTTTCTTGTTACCAGCTTCAGTCCCCTCGGCTGACGCCTGTTCGCACTGAGCGGCAAAATCTGGCACCTAATCCTCCTAGATTTTTATACTCAACTCTAAGCGAACATATCTATAATAAAATTTAGCTTTATTAAGGCAGCTGAATAATGGTCTAAGCCTTTAGTATTATAGTCCCGTTAGATTGAATTCCCATCCAGCCTTACCCCGTCCTTAATGTTCCTTAACCCCAAGTCCGATGTAACCCGGCGCGACGTCCGGTGTACGGGCCTCGCACTTTGAGAAGGGCGGAACCCACTTGGCCAGGTGGAACACCTTGCGACTTAGACGGGTCCAGCATGCGACTTTGGTAACGCCACATCAATAGAGGTGTCGTAACCACGCCTTGCCCAACAACTAGAACAATGGCATTTGCCGCCCCCTCACCTAACGATCGTCGAGCCTGTCTCGGACAAGGAGGCTGACTATGTTTAAGTTCTGGAAAGAGCGCATAGTGCTGAGCTATTAGTCAGGCGTGCAGCAACCTGGTAGCGAACTCTCTTATTGCCGGTCCGATATCACCACGCGCCAGCGCAATCGCAAGATTCGCCTGAATGTAGCCAGCCTTGTCGCCGCAGTCATAGCGCTGGCCGTCGAAGGTGAAGCCGTGAAACGACTGGTTGCCGATCAGCTGCGCCATCGCGTCGGTCAGCTGGATTTCGCCACCAGCACCCTTTTGCTGAGTTTCCAGGATCCGCATCACTTCCGGCTGAAGGATGTAGCGCCCCGGGATCATTAGGTTCGACGGCGCAGTGCCACGCTTGGGCTTTTCGATGAGCGCGGTCACTTCGGTCAGCCGACCGTCGATCGCGCCTGGCGAGATGATGCCGTATTTGTCAGTTTCCGAATCGGGCACTTCGAGCGCGCCGATTACGTTACCGCCGACCTGATTATACGCTTCGACCATCTGCTTCATGAAGCCGGGCTTACCAACCATCAGCTCGTCGGGGAGCAGGACGGCGAAAGGTTCGTCGCCGACGATTTCACGGGCACACCAGACCGCGTGGCCCAAGCCAAGCGGCTCCTGCTGACGGACATAGACCGGCGAACCGGGCTTCATCCGGATATTGCTGATCGCATCCAGCGACTTGCCGCGCGACCGCATCGTATCCTCGAGCTCGTACGAGATGTCGAAATGATCCTCCAGCGCGCCCTTGTTGCGGCCCGTCACAAAGATGATCTGTTCGATCCCCGCCTCAAGCGCTTCCTCGACGGCGTACTGAATCAGGGGCTTGTCGACGACAGTGAGCATTTCCTTCGGCATGGCCTTGGTCGCCGGAAGAAAGCGCGTACCCAGTCCAGCGACCGGAAATACGGCCTTGCGCAGCGGTTTTATCGTCATGTTATCTCCTGTAGATCATAACTCTACTATCGGCCTACACGACCACTGCCAACCCAACGCAGAGTGATGTTGCACATGGAATCCGGCAAAAATGTGCCCTATTTAATCAGTTGGCGACCAATTGGGAAAACAGGGTATTCCCATAACCAGTTGATCTGCCTGGATTTTTAGACCGTCCATGTCTTAGCATTGACTCAAATGCCCAAGCTGGGGGCGATAAGGCGTTAGCTCGTGGATAACGAGTTGGCTTGATAGCGAGGTGTCAACGATACACATTGGGCATTGCTCATTCAGCCCATAGAACCTCTAGCTGCAGGCCAATAAGTCCGAGCGCGTTGTCAGGCCGACCATCACCGGTTAGTTGCTAAGGGATCGCCATGCGCACTCGCGCCGTCAGCGCGCTCGCGGTCTTCGCGACTGCGCTTTGCTAGCCGATCATTGCGGTACAATTGACACACCTTCCCCAGGTTGATGCCTTCGCGCTCACGCTGATCGGGATCTCCAACCATCGATAGTCGAACCAACGGCGCTGGTTGGCAGTCCCAAACATCTGCGCGCGAACAACGCCGTTTGCATGTGGAGCGGTACATATTGCCATGCCAACCAATTTGCAGCGTGATCAGCCTCAAGACTGGACGTTTTGAGAAGCCGGGATTAGGCACCGATTCCCTACTGCAACGTAGCGATCTCAGACCAGCTCGGTTTCTCCCAGTAGAGTTTGTTTCGCTTACCGAAAGCTTTCGGCATACTACGCCGCCTTCATGCGAGCCTCATGCTCGCGAGCGCAATATGGTCTGATCTTGTTAACCAGTGTAACTGTATCACATATTTTAGTCTAGCGAATAGTATTACCGATATTTTATTATTCCGGTAGCACGTAGAGTATAATGCCACCTTTCCCGTACGGTTCACTTGGCTCGGCAGTTTCCCAGGGTATGGTCGCCGGATGCAAAATCGAGAGTAACAATTAGTTAGTTTGCGGATTCATATTGATGTATGTTAGAGCCTACACTGTCGCATAACCGCAGCCTTTCCGTCGGATGGTCTTAATTTGCTAAACAGTCATGAAGCCTTGATTTTTCAGCTGAGCGCTCAAGGTGAACTTTCACTGGATGATCAACGCGCAATTTTATCAATTCCTATGATTTCACGATCTTTTGCGCCGCGCGATTTTTTAGGGAGGGAAGGTAAATCAGTTTCCAGATGCGCGATACTCACTCAAGGTTTCGCAGTCCGGCAGAAACTGACGAGCCAAGGTGATCGCCAAATCGTATCGCTCCACGGTCCTGGCGACGTATTAAATTTTCAGAATGCTTTTCTTGAGTTTTCTGATTACGATCTACGTTCCGTAGAGGAGTGCTCAGTTTCATTTTTGATGCGTCGGCAATTAGAAGTTTGGCGGCTGAGCGCCCTGCAGTAGCCCATTCGCTATTAGTAGGCGCTTTTATCGAGGCCTCAACTGCTCGCGAATGGATGCTCAATTTAGGACGACGTAGTGCTCGAACGAGACTGGCGCACTTTCTTTGTGAATACCTGGACCGCATAAATTTGCAGCGGCATCCAGCCGACGGGAGGTACGAGTTACGGTTAACCCAAGAGCAAATCGGCGATGCGACCGGGATGACTGCAGTTCATGTTAATCGTATGCTTAAAGCCTTACAAACGGATAACCTGATAGGGCATTTAGGTCGAGTTATAAGCGTACCAAGTATAGAAGCTCTTATGGACGCAGGGGAATATAGTAGGCGCTACTTTCGTTTACCCTATGTTTAATTTGAAATTAACTCTTTACAATGTCTGCCTATAGATGTATCTTGTACCTGTTATTTTCTATGTTTTTCCGATATAGTTAATCTATAGATTAGAAATCAACTGCTAATCTTTATAATTTATGACAATCAATTATACTTTTTGTTGCCAGAGTGTTTTTTTGTTGATTACGGCGGGCAGGCTGCGGACTATGTCGCTTATTAGGCTTGCTTTGTGGTTTGCACAGATGAGTTTCGCAGCATGAGGCGATCTTATCGCAGATGCTTAATCCGATGTGATCTTTCCAATGACCTTAGCGAACCACTCGTCTTCTAATCTGCGAGCAGCCAGTTCCGCTATCTAGCGACGATACTGCGCAACGCACGTTCGGCGATGTGTTATTGATCTCCAGATACCTCGCACTGATCTAGCAACACAATACCGGCTAACCCAACGTGGTATTGGCAAGATTTCTTCTATGCCAGACTTCGACCACAACCGGTGCCGTGTCTCGCGTCTCGCGTCTCGCATGAGATCGACCTTGTCAGGTCCTGTCGCGCCTCCTGCGCGCGTCGAGCATCCTACAGCGGACTTTGGCTTCGATGGTTCACAAGCCACGGAGGCGTTTAAGAATGTGGATGGGCAACGGCATGGCAGCCAATCGTAAAAAGTTGAGCATCTTAAATTTGATATGGGCCAACACGTGGCGTCAGTGACACCATTTTAGGTTCCGCGTCCCGAGCCGCACGTTGAAAAGACTCCTGTTGCGCTCGATCTCCTTGCCGCGGGATTGACGGTGAGTACGGTCGCAAAGGTGGTCAGCATCACTCGCCCACACCTGACCGCGATGCCATCGCCCAGTGTCCGACATGCAGATGACCACCGCTGCCCGATGCTGAACTAATTAGCGACTTTCGCAATGCGACCGCATCCCCGTGCCGGTTCGATTGACGGCCTTTGCGAACCCTCAACCAGCTAAGCCTTTATTGATTCACACAATCGTCGCACTAGCTCAACTGGCGGATTGAAACCTATTAGCCCCAGTCATCTGGTCGATGCGCATACCTCTATAAGATAAATCGCAGACCAGCAGTTGTGGGAATCCCAGAAGCGATTCGCACCAGTCCCCAAGACTGTCAGGAGTTACAATGTTAAGATTTACTTATCAAGAAATGAACATGTGATTATCAATTGATAACCAACCGCATTACGAGATATCCGATAAAGATCCAAAAAGGTAAAACGTACGCGAAGCTTATGGCAATTCCACGAAGAGGCTTAGCCTCTTGATGTACCTTTTTGATCCAGAACTTATCCACGCTTGGTAGATACAATGAATTGTCTATTTTCGCAAGCGCTTCTTAAAGGTCACGCAAACGTCAAGAGCCATTGGCACGACAGGCTCGATCTGATTCAGGCGACTTAATGATACCTAGGATGAGCAACCTGTACTGGCTTAGGGTAGGTGACGGCGCGTCTGCAACCGCTCTTTCCCGAACCACGGCAGATCCCAACTGTATGGTGGACAATCGTTAAGTGGTATCGTCTTCGCCACCCAATGAAGTGCGGTAGCATAACAGGCCGAGCCTTTACGGTCCACACAGTACGCTGTACTACCGGAGGAAGAGTAGGGTCGAGCGGGGTGCCTTCCCTGATATGAACGATAAGCCGTCTTCCATGATGCCGAGGCTAGGACAAACATAATCGACGCGCCATATTTGAAGGCGCACCGCGCGGCATCCAGCTTGCGGGTTAAAAAAGGCGATCTCGTCCACTTGATTGGCTGCTACCGTAAGCTTCCGGCTATGACCAATAAGCTTTTACCACAGACAGGGTCGCCTCGGACTCATCGGTCGATCGCGCTGACGGAGCATGGGCGTTCAACTAGGTAGCGACCCGGCCGATCTAGAATCGATCGTGGACTCCCTACCAACCGTCCAAAACATAACTTAAACCATGTTTATAGCGCGGTTTTGATCAGTTTTATCAGTTCGTACAATTTTATGGGTTTGTCCTCGTCATTCGTCCGGGCCGCGCCGCGACGTATTAAGATCGATGGCCTCGCAGGAACTGCCACCGCCAGCATTCAATCTGCTGCCGTGGACTTCACCGGTTTTGTTATCGATGTAAGCTTGCCTGCCAGCTTCGGGCGGGTATCGCGGCCGTTCTCAGCTTCGTCGGTACCGGCGTCACGGGCACCGTCACGGTTCTTAAGGTTGCGCTCGGCAGATTGGTCCGCGCTATCATATTCGTCCCCCAAGTAGCCTTCCCTTTGCCGACGCCGTCTGTGGTTCGATCAGCATCGTCCGACTTGACGCTGAAACTGTCGAAAGGCTCGTGAAACCGGCATGATTTAAAAGCCGGACGCGACGGACTTCAGATAATTCATGTCGGTGGAGGATTCTCAGATCGGATAAGTTGTACGCCCCACACGGGGTGGGCGGATTTGGGTGGGGCGTGGCCCCCCTCTCTTTACGCATACTCGATATCTACGTCTCCACGCTGTACTACCCCGAAATGGTTGAGATAAACGAAACGGTAATCGCACGAACAGGCGATACGCCAGCTCATTATAGCGACCTAACTATTATAGCGTTCAAAACGGATCGTTCTGCTCAATTAGATACTCGAGAACCTTGCTGGGCAAAGGATGCGCGAAGTCGATGCCAATTGCCGCTGGGCTGCTCCAAGCTACCCAACCCTGAATATCCGTGAAATTCGGTATAGCTATCCGAACGAATGTGCCAACTGTAACGCTTAAGTTCGTTTCGATACGGCAACCCCGCACAGTGCAATCCGTGACTTTTACCGCACACGTGCCAAATTTTGCAACAGCGACCGATGCCTCCCAGTCCACCACGATGCGGACAGCAGCGCGCTGTTCCTTTCCCGTCCATCCGGGGGGCAAGCTTGAAAGTGCGAAATGTCATTACGGGCTTCCTTGCGCTGGCGGTCCACGTTGTCTTACGATGGGTACGTCTAAAGGGGTCGTAAAACGCCAGTCGAGTAATCGGCGCCTTACTTATATTTGATGTGGTGGGGTGACACGTCAATCCACTCAAGGGGCAGCGATGATTACCACTCGGATTGCGGAACCGTATGATCTGTCACGGATCATGACATTCGACTCGTTTCCCGGTGATCGAATCGCTGAGATCGTTGAGCGCCGGATGCTGGTGGCTGAGATAGGTGATATGGTTGTCGCCTATGTGGCTTGGCAGCACGGAGGCTGTATAAGTAAGGATTACGTCAATAAGCTCGTTGTTGCTGACGGATACCGGCGCCGTGGGATCGCCCAAGGATTGATTGGCGCACTGAACACCGTGCTGGCAGGACGTATCTTTATTTCCACGGGAGCGCACAATGCCGCTGCGGTCGCGTTGCTTAAGGGTACGGGCTGGGCTGCTGCTGGACAGATAGTGGGTTTGTTACCGATGGAAGAACCTGAATTGTTCTTCCACCGCGACCTATGGCCCGAAGGGGCAGTGACCCATGAATTGCTGGTACAATGATCTGACAATGGCGAGAGCGGCACGGCAGGCTTCGGCGGCGATAGGGCCCCGATAAGGTGATAAGCGCCCCGCTTGTCCGTGTGACTGAAGCAGGCAGGGCGCTGAGGTACTCACACTGGAAGCAAGGGCCCCGATTACCACTATAGCGACGCCTTCCTAACAGACAGTAAAGCGTCCCGCCTGTTCCGTGAGACACCAATATGACTCGGGCGGGAGCCAGCATCAACCGTTTTGTTCTCCTGGCTCCGCACGCAAGCTCATAGGTAACGGCCCGCCCCAACGGATGGAAGGGCGGGCCGGGTGGGATTGAGTGCGGTTCGACGGGACCAACCTTGCATTTGCGAACGGACAAGTGACGGGCATCAAGATCCGGTTCAATAAACCCAACCCCTGCCCGCCCACATTGTGGGTATCGTTACGGAGAGCAGAGGACGTCGCTCGGTGTGAGGGCGACGCCTCACGGACCTGTCTGATTGTGCATGATTAGATCAAGTATAACGGCCCGCCCCCGGGGTACAAAAGGCGGGCCGACCGAACGCGTTAGCGGCGCGCTCGACGTCTCTTAAGTGCCTTCACGTTTGGGTCATCTCAAGGGGTAACGGCCCGCCTCAAGCGCCGTGTAAACGCAAGGCGGGCCGGCTCCTTACCTGCTGAAGAGCTCAGAGCATGGCCTGAACTGTTCAGCCTTTAATTCGGCCCACCATAGGAAGGAATAGACATGGCGACAGCATCAGAGCCAGCGTGGTTCTCGCTGCGCGGGCGAAATACGGCACGCGTGAAGCAGCAGGCGGCGAACAGCCTATGCGAACCGGCAACGTATGACGTATCGTAGGTCAGGCGGGATCGAATACCAATCTGGACCTTGAACGACGTGTGCGAAGGATGGCAAGGTCATTATTGCGTCACGGAAATGAGCCACCAGCCGTGACGCGCGGGTTGTCAGCGCTGGTCGACTGCTGACGGATGACAAGGCAAACGGCCTATCTACCCTCGTATCAAACTGGGTGGCCCCGCTTAATCAAACCGAGGAACGGTGCCCGCCTTCTGGATGCCTTCCGTTAAGAGGTGGCGCAGTAGAAAGGTCCTCGCTCTCTGAGGTGCGGCGCAAGCAAAACAGAGAGCGAGGAAGTATGACCGAGCGGCCGGGCTCGGGCGCCGGTCCATCACAGAACGTCAATACGCCTGTCGTTGTTAATCAGGAGCAACATACCGGTCATTTTCGATTAATCTACCATCGGAGCGCCAAGCTTGGATGGGCCGCGACATCCATCTCACGATACGTTGTCTTCCACCTAACGCCGGCCATCTCCCAACGCAAAGTGCTATCAACGCAACGGATTGTAAAATTACGCAATACGAGTGCACAATTAACCACGATACGTCCAGTTAATATTTAAATAGGCGCGGACCTGTGATCGCAGGGGGACGGCGATGACTATATTGGCAGGTTCGGAGTTCACTGTGAACACGTCGCCGTCGGATGCTGGTTTCGAGGTCAGCGTCGTGGGGCACAACGACGGCAGCTTCATATTGAGCTGGGTCTCACTCATCGAACCGGTTGGTGAGGACGGCGATTCACTGTGCGCGTGCCACTGGCGCGCGACGTTCTCGAAAGGACATGCCTTTCCGGTTTGTACAATTTCACAAGTCCGAGGATCCTCGCCGCGGCCGAGCTGCACGCGCACCTGGTCGCACCGGGCCCGGGCAGCATCGAGCGACACTTCGGGAACAGCGCCGATGGTCAGCAGCAGTTCCTTCCCGCCGAAGCGGAACTTGATCCGGAAAGACTTCCGGCCAGTCGGTGCCACGTAGAGGTGCAGGCCGCCCTGGTCGAACAGCTTGTACGCGGCCGCACGGCTTTCACCGCAGCGTTCGTCAGCATTTTAGGCCTCCGATGATGCAGGTTTACAATTGTTAAGGTTGGTTGCTTTATCGGTTTGCCCATCATGAGCAGCGAACGAACAATCGGGGTGCGCTTCACCTCAAAGGGCATCGATCGGATGATGGAGCGCAGCTTTGAGGACGGACTGAATGCCAGTCGGACGGCTGACGGCAGCGTGGCGCAATGCCCTTACGATGACCAGTTGGCCCCGAACCTCAGAGGCGCTTGGATCTACGGCTTCTTAACCGGCAAAGCGCAACAGCCCTGCCGGCGGACATTGCGTCTAAGCTGAGGCGGTCGCGGTGGAAACATCCTCCGCCGCGCCCCGCGGCTTTCCGCAGGGTAGAGCGGTATCGATACCCCTACTCTGTATACGCGATACCGCACACCGCGCCGTCATCGTCGTAGTCCTGAAACGAATTTCTGAAAATTACCAGTTTTGGAGGCGGTCAAAGACCCCGATCTGCAAAGGCGAAACTTCTTTACAATCCGATGTGTCACGCCACTGCGCCTCAATGATCATTTCTTATTAGAAAAAACTAGGCGCATAAAACGTTCACGCACTTCCAATCGGTTGGCTCGGGGAACAGACTTTGTCTAGGCTACCTACACTGATAGCCGTTGAAGCTGGCAAGCTTTCCCAACGAGCAAAAGATTATTTGCTCGCCGCAGAATTTAACGGCGTCTGCTGGGCAAGTTGTTCAACCGCAACAGACATTGTTGAGGAGCTTACAAAAGTGAAGGCCGTCATTGAGGTCGAAGGTCGGCTCAAAATCACCAACCGAGGGATGGTTCATCGGTACCATTTGACTTCAGTAACCCATGGAAAATTGCACACCAGTGCGGAACTGTACTCCCTAGGCAGCCATGGTGGGGCCGGAAAAATGCGCTGCTGCGACCGCCATCTGGGTAACCTGCGCCGTCTCCAGCAGAGATACCCTACCGCTCAAAAGAATGATCCATTTCAGACAGATGGACAACACAGTTTGTAATCCAAGCTACGCCCCGCTAGGGTCAGGACTCCTTGATCAAAGCAAGAAGATGACGGTGGCAGCGAGGGCGATGCCGGACAAGAAGACCGCCGGACACCTATCGTAGCGGGTCGCAACGCGGCGTCAGTCCTTCAGCCGTCCGAACATGATCTCGATACGGCTACGGCGCCTGTAGCGGCGTTTGTCGTATTTGATGGGCTCAAGCCCAGACCTCCGACCTGGGATGCATGGCTGGATGCCCTTAACCTGCAAAGCATCCCTGAACCAATCGGCGTCGTAACCGCGGTCGCCGAGCAGCCATTGCGCCTTGGGCGGATCATCGAGCAATGCGGCCGCACCGGTGTAGTCGCTGACCTGTCCGGCGGCCATAGAGAAGCTGAGCGGACGGCCGTTTGCGTCGGTCACGGCGTGGAGCTTCGTATTCATGCCGCCTTTGGTGCGACCAATCAGGCGCCCGAGATCCCCTTTTTACCCGCAGGCTCGATGCCATGCGGCGTGCCTTTAGATACGTCGCGTCGATCATGACGGTCTTTGGGTCGGCATCAGCGGCAGCCAAGCCCTCCATCATGCGGAGGAACACACCCATCTCACCCCACCGTTTCCAGCGATTGTAAAGCGTCCCTTCGGCAGGCTCAGGACAGGCTTGTGCGGGCCGTAGTCGCTGGGCGCACCACGCCAGCGCAGCCCATTGCGGTTTACGAAAACGATGCCGCTCAACACCCGCCGGCCGTCAACTCGCGGCTTGCCATGGCTCTTTGGGAAATATGGCCGCAGGCGCGCCATCTGCTCCTTCGTCAGCCAGTACAGATTGCTCATCCTCAGTTTCCTCACGGAGCCTGAATCAGATCGCGCCTTCAACATCAATGGATACTGACCCTAGCGTCGTACCTTCCAAAAAACGTTTATTTAGGTACAAACTTACAATCGTAAATTTTCTTAACTTGGCTTATTGACTCTTTTCACATTGAGGCAGAGTCGAGTTGTAGAAATTGAAGCCCCGCAGAGCTTTCAGTTTCTCCTTCGACCATGATGCTTACTGCCGAAAACCGCAGATTCTGCGCGGAATACACTTGGCCGATCGTCCTGCAAAAGGAGGTCATGATGTTAAAAATCCTAAATTTAGCTACATTTACAGCGTTTCTCTTGATTGGCGTTTCTGCAGACGCACGGGATCGGGATATTACCGTCGTGGCGAAGCCCCCTTACTCTTGCGGCATGGTCCAAGAACATCACTGCAAAAATTGAGGACGGCCTGCATTATCCCTCGCGTATGGGTTCTGGCAGATCGGTTTCGGGAATAGTGTCGGTAAGGTTTCACTGTAGCGATACTGGCGCTCCAACTGATGTCGTGGTTTACCGTAAGTCGGGTGAACGATCGCTCGACGTCGCCGCTACGCGAGCAGTGAGTCAAATAAGAACTCTTCATCCAATGCCGCTCAATCTGAAATCTGATCAGCAATATGAGGCTAACATTTTGTTCGCGGAGTCATACGCCGAGTCCGTCGATCTCATGGCTAAGATGCGCAAAGAAGCCATCCGCCGAAACGCTTGGTTCAGTGACTCAAGTCGTGCGATCGCGCTCAATGTTGGCTTTCAGCCAATAGGGCAATAACGGTCGTAAGACTTGGCTGGACGATACGGTCACTCTTCTCTGCGGGAAGGGTGACCGTATTGACGTCACGGAGGGGCAGAACCCCTTCGCCGCTCTAGGCTTTCCTGGGTCCAGAGCAGAGTTGATCCGCCTTTGAGCGTGTTTCTTACCGCGGTAGTGGTAAGCAATTTCTTACAAAGTCCTGATGACGTTTTCGACGGGCTTCGGAAGGCGAGCTATGAATTATCGCTACGCAGAGCATTAAGCAGGTGACGGAGCAAAATTCTCACCCTATTTGCGACGAGTATGAGCATCCAAAGTTTATTTCTTACAATTCAAGATATTGTGTCCAAACTGAGTGCATACCGAGCAAACTCGGCTTAAAAGTTGACTTGTATTTACGGCGACTCGATGTGAACCGTCCGGCGTCAGGCAATTGTGCGGTCCATCTACTTAATACATTCACCTCTTATGTCGCCATAGTGGGGATAAATCGATATGGGTGATATACAGCCAACGGCATACTATGAGCTGCTTACAGTTGCGGAACTTGGTGCCGCAGCTTTGTCTACCAATATCGACCGCCGCTGTGCTCATCTAGATAAGGCGGGTATCTACGCTACGTTGGGTGAAGGTGGTCAAAACGGATCGCGTGATCCTTCAGCAAAACATAATGTGAACCAATCGTGGAGGCGCGCTGGCACGCTCGCCAACGCAAAGCGCAATGCGCTGATCATTGCACTCGAAAACAGCCGGTATAATATAAAAGCTGCCGCGGCCCAATTAGGTATTGGCCGGACTACTCTTTACCGATTAGTTGGCGAATACTGTGTTCAGCTTCCTACGAAATTTTCAACAGCAGCAAGCACGGAGAACGGACTCAAAGCCAGCGCCGTAGGAAACCAGTCGCCTGTTGTCCGATCAAGACTGGAATGGGACCACGGCAAGTTAATACTGACCGGGCTCACTTCCCAAAATTGAGGTGTTTTGCATCGTTGCGGCGGAGACTCCCTCCGCCGCAATGGCGCTTTTCTTCGGGTTTCAACCGAAGGTGTACCCCGCTTTGGGACAGGCGATACCCCAACAAACGCGGCGTAATCGTACTGAAAGCGTGAACGCGGCAGGGTTCTTGGAGTCAAAGCACGAACCTGACAGATCGCTTTATTGCGGAAGATCCGCCCCGTCACCGTCGCGCTGGCGCCCTTGTCCGTCCGTCGACGGGCCGTTCCAACAGGTCTTGGAGCCCGACTGAAAATTGAGTTGAGCGATTTGAGTAGCTTGTGATTCACCGGGGGGTTGCGAAGACCACGAGGATCACATGGGCTGGACTGAAATCGCTCGGCGCGAGCATGACGGAAGCGGGCTGCGCTATGCAAGCGACTGCACCGATGAGGAATGGGCAGTTATCCGGCCATTATTGAGGCGAACCTCCAGGGTGGGACGCCCGCGCAAGCACAAGGCGCGGACCCTGTGGAACGCGATCCAGTATATCGCCACGACAGGGTGCCAATGGGCGCAACTGCCCAAGGACTTCCCGCCCTTCACGACGGTGCAGTATCATTTCTACCGCATGCGCGACAGCGGCCTGCTCGATGTCATCAACGCGGTGCTGGTAGCGTGGGCGCGAGTTTCGGAGGGTTGCACGCCGGCGCCGACCGTAGGCATCATCGATAGCCAGTCAGTGAAGACCACCGAGGCGGGTGGGCCTCGCGGATACGACGCCGGCAAGAAGTTAAAGGGGCGCAAGCGCCACATCGTGACCGACACGCTTGGCAACATGCTCGAAGGCGTGGTGCACGGGGCCGATGTTCAGGACCGCGACGGGGCGCCCGACCTGATTGAGCGATCCTGCGACGCGTATCCCACGCTCACCAGACTGTATGCCGATGGCGGCTATGCCGGCCAGAAGCTTGAAACAGCGGTCGCGCACATTGATCGGCTGACTATCGAAATCATCAGACGATCCGACCTGACGGGCTTTGTCGTTCTGCCCCGGCGCCGGGGCGTGGAACGCACCCTGGCGTGGCTCAGTCGATGCCGGCGTCTCGCCAAGGATTGGGAAGCCTCCATCGCATCGTCCGAAGCCTGGATGCTCGTCTCGTCCATAAGACGAATGACCCGCCGTATCGCTAAACTCGAATTATGAGTCGGGGTCTGAGGTGTTTGATCCCACGGTTTGATGGTGCGATCCTTTCGTTAGAATGGAAGGAAGCCGTATGGGACAGGTACGTCACGGGAGCGCCACGACCACGCACGCCGTCAGAGCAGCAATACAGCGATCGGAAGCTTCGCTCTCGGCGCTGAGCCGAGAGCTTGGGATCAACCCTAAGACGGTAGCGAAGTGGCGTAAGCGGGCGACGGTCGAGGATCAAAAGACCGGGCCGAAGGCCCCTCATTCAACGACCCTGACCCAAGCTGAGGAGGCGGCCGTCGTCGCGTTCCGGCGTCACACATTACTGCCGCTCGACGATTGCCTCTACGCGTTGCAGCCCTCGATCCCGCAGCTGACGCGCTCAGCGCTGCACCGCTGCCTCCAGCGTCATGGCATATCCCGTCTGCCAGACATCGAGGGGGACAAGCCGAAGCGACAGCGCTTCAAGCGCTACCCGATCGGCTTCTTCCACGTGGATATTGCAGAGGTGCAGACCGCCGAAGGCAAGCTCTACCTGTTCGTCGGCATCGACCGCACCAGCAAGTTCGCCGTCACCCAGTTGGTCGACAAGGCTGATCGGCGAACGGCGTGGGAGTTCCTGGAACACCTGCTGAAAGCTGTACCTTACCGTATCCATACGATCCTGACCGACAATGGCATCCAGTTCGCCGACCAGCCGCGCAACCGTAACACCGCCTGGTCGCGTCAGATGCGCTTCGATATGATCTGCGAAGCGAACGACATCGAGCACCGGCTCACCAAGCCGAACCACCCTTGGACCAATGGTCAGGTCGAGCGGATGAACCGCACCATCAAGGAGGCGACCGTCAAACGCTTCCACTACGAGAGCCATGACCAGCTACGGACGCACCTCGCTGACTTCATGGCTGCCTATAACTTTGCCCGCCGGCTCAAGACGCTCAGCGGACTCACACCCTACGAATACATCGCCAAAATCTGGACGTCAGAGCCGGATAGGTTCATCGTCAATCCGATCCACCAGATGCCGGGACTAAACACCTAGCGAAGCGGATGATCACCGGCTAACTCGGCCGTCACCAAACTGCCTTCGTTAGTTGTTTCGCGGGATTTCCTAAACTTGTATAGCGGCTTCTCTACTCGAACATTCATTATCCAAGCATACGCCAGCGTTAAGCCTGCAGCGACGATCGCTATACCAATAAAATTGTGGTTAGGGAAGAAACCTTTCAGCAAGTTTGATAGCGATGATCTGAAACAGGTATACGCTGTAGGAAACCCGACCAATCCACCGAAGCCAAGGCATCAGCAAAAGCGGCGACGTGATGCGGTTTGGCGTCAGGATAAAGGCGAACACGATATAAAGTCCAACGCCTTGGGCGGTGTACCGGAACACCTCGGCGAATATAGGATTTCGGACCAGCGCAGCGCCGAGAATAAGCGCTATGCCCAAGCCAAACTGCCAGATGGAGGGTCGCCAGCCATTTACGTCGAGGGCAGGGTTCTTAAATAATGCCAGTGCGCAGCCGGCTAGTATCGAGTCAGCGCGCGTATGGCTGAAAAAGTAGTTCAGTGTGATGTCGTGCCCGACCGCCAAATGCCCAATGCGAGCCAACAAGGGGATGAGGCACGCAGCCGCACAGGCGATTGCCGCAGTGCGCGAGGTCAGGCGCATTAGCGCAAGACCGAACACGAAAGGGAATATTAGGTAGAAGTGTTCTTCGACTGCTAACGACCAGAGTGGAGGACCTGGGAGGCCGGCATGCGGCCCCCAGAGGCGCTCATAGTTCGATAGAAACCCGATTTGCGACAGCACGCTGCCAATATCCAGGCGTTGGACCGTCAGTAACCCGAGCGACAAAAGCAGACCGCTCAATGCTAAGGTTATGTACAGGGGCGGAAATATACGGAACGAACGACGCACGTAGAAGGCTATCAGGTCAATCTTACCGGTATTTCCGGCCTCTACTCGAAGTAGCGACGTGATGAGGTAACCGCTAAGGAAAAAGAATACTGTTACGCCAAGACCACCAGGAACAAGGTTATGAAGTGGTCCAAGATGGCTGACGAAAACGATCAGGACTGCAATTGCCCTGACGCCGTCCAGCTCAGCGATTATCGGAAACCTTGGCATTGGCGTATTGACTATGCGCATAACATCCCCCCGTACGCAGCCTTATACAGCCGATGCGGAAAGTGGTAATTTTCAGCTTCCGACTTTGTTCAGAATCGGGACAATGACGAATTTTGTAAAAACCTAATCGTTAGCGCACCACTTCATATCGAAACCCATCCAAGTGACGGACGACAGTATTAGCCTTTAGCTTAATCTTTGCGGCCCATTTTGCGCCGAGTGTGATCAGGCCATACTTTGAACCGTCCGGCAGCAGTTGGCCGGCGTCGACGAGCCGCCCGGCCGGAGCAATAGCCTTTACCGGCGCGACCACCACCTTGCCGCGCTGCACGCATGACGGCCCCAGGATCAGCTTCGTGTTCTTCGCCCCCGGCTTGATCCACGAGACGCGATAGGTCGGCGGAACATGCAGCTCGCAGTCATCAATCCGCACAATGCCACCGTCACCCTGGAACCCAACAAGCAGCCCGTTAGGGTCTTCGTTCCAGACAATCAGCTTCCGAAGATGGATGTTACCGGTCGCCACCGGCGACTGCAAAGCCGCTACGTCGCCATCACGTGCGTTGCGGCTCACCAGCGTATCGCCGACCAGCGCCCCCCATACCTTGAGACTTACTCGGCTGTCCTCAACCGTGACAGTTCCTGTCATCGTCGTGGTGGCCTTCGTGTCGATACCGACGTCCCAGAAGCGCTTAGGTGTTTAGTCCCGGCATCTGGTGGATCGGATCGACGATGAACCTATCCGGCTCTGCCGTCCAGATTTTGGCGATGTATTCGTAAGGCGTGAGGCCGCTGAGCGTTTTGAGCGGACGGGCGAAATTGTAGGTCGCCATGAAGTCGGCGAGGTGCACCCGTAACTGCTCGTGGCTTTCGTAGTGAAAGCGTTTGACGGTCACTTCATTAATCGTGCGGTTCATCCGCTTTACCTGACCGTTGGTCTAAGGATGGTTCGGCTTGGTAAGCCGGTGCTCAATGTCATTGGCTTCGCAGATCATGTCAAAGCGCATCTGCGGCGACCAGGCGATGTTGCGGTTGCATGGTTGCTTGGCGAACTGGATGCCGTTGTCGGTCAGGATCGTGTGAATGCGGTAGGGCACGGCTTTCAGCAGGTGTTCCAGGAACTCCCACGCTGTCCGTCGATCAGCCTTGTCGACGAGTTGAGTGACCGCGAACTTGCTGATGCGGTCGATGCCGACGAACAGGTAGAGCCCTTCGACGAGCTCAGGAAAGCCTTGCCCTCGGCGGCCTGCCCCTCAGCGATGTCCACGTGGAAGAAACCGATAGGGTAGCGCTTGCAGCGCTGTCGCTTCGGCTTGTCCCCCTCAATGTCCGGCAGACGGGATATGCCATGACGCTGCAGGCAGCGGTGCAGCGCTGAGCGTGTCAGATGCGGCAACGACGGCTGCAACGCATAGAGGCAATCGTCGAGCGGCAGGAGTGTGTGGCGCCGGAATGCGACGACCGCTGCCTCCTCGGCTTCGGTCAAGGTCGTAGAGCGAGGGGCCTTCGGCCCGGTCTTCAAGTCCTGGACCGTCGTTCGCTTACGCCACTTCGCCACCGTCTTCGGGTTGATCCCAAGCTCCCGGCTTAGCGTCGAGGGCGAAGCTTCCGATCGCTGTATTGCTGCTCGGGCGGCGTGCGTGGTCGTGGCGCTCCCGTGACGTACCTGTCCCATACGGCTTCCTTCCAGTCTAACGAAAGGATCGCACCATCAAACCGTGGGATCAAACACCAAAGGTTCGATGGTCAAGTCGAGCATGGCGGAAACACCTACTACATTTACTTGGCGCTGGGCAGCACCGCAGGCGTAGCCAACCTGCAGTTCTGATCAGGCACAACGCATCGGTGCCTTTACAACCAACGTCGTAATTCATCTCCAATACCCGCCTTACCCAGTGTCCGCTACGACCGCCCAAATCAAACATGCCGACCGATCGCTATCGGACGGCTCGAAGTATGGCCTGATCACGCTGGGGTTGAAGGGGGTTAGGACGCTTGGTCTGAAAGCGAACACGGTTACTCGCCACGTTGATGGCTTACGCTATCAAGTTGTGAAATAAGAAATTCCTCGCTCTTCGAGGTGCGGCGCAAAAGCAAAACGGAGAGCGAGGAAGTATGACCGAGCGGCCGCGCTCAGGCTACGGTCCATCACGACGCTATTGAACGTCATCCCTTCCGATTCGGCATAAACTTAAATTACTATTGTAAGAGACTCACTCGCTTTGCAGAGCTTGCTAACCCGCGACCGTCATTTCGCGAAAAGCGTTCATACACGTAGTCCCTACCTGATTTCAAAGCGTCCGGCCCTCAACCCATTCCATGCGACTTTATCACATGTACGGTACAACGTGCTCGGTCACCGCACCCTCATCGTCGCTCGTACAGAGCCGGCATCGTACAACCATGGCGAATCATCGTAATTTTGTCCACGTTTCGTTCCAGATAAGGAAACAGCGGCAAAGGCGAATTACCGGTAAGCGTGGCCGGCAGGCCGCAGATTACGCGGCTTGCGCCACCGGCTCTGCGGTTTGCGCGGACCAGTTCCAGGGCATGAGCTCGTCCCATCGCGCTGCTGGCCAATCAGCTGCGATCTTCCCAGTGACGTCGGCGATGTAGGCCTGCGGGTCGACGCCGTTGGCCTTGCAGGTCTGGATGACGGTGTAGATCGCCGCGGCGCGCTCGCCGCCCGTTTTCGAACCAGCGAACAGCCAGTTTCGCCGTCCGACGGCAACGCCGCGCAACGCGCGTGCGGCGATGTTGTTGTCGATCTCCAGGCGCCCGTCATCGAGGAAGCGACACAGTGCGAGCCATCGCTTCGTGCCATAGGCGATAGCCTTGGCCATGTCGGACTTTGGCGACAGGCGGCGCAGTGCTGCGTCCAGTGCCTCGCGCAGCGCATCGACTAGCGGCTTCGTCCGGTTCTGCCGCGCCGCCAGCCGCACGTCAGGCGGCCTGCCGCGGACCTCGGCCTCTATGCTGTACAAGGCACCGATGCGTTCAAGAATCTCGGTGGTCAGCGGCGTGGCAACCCGCTCGTGCAGGTCGAACACCTTGCGCCTGAAATGGGCCCAGCACGCGACTTCTGTGACGCCGCTTCGATAGAGCCCGTCGTAACCGGCATAGGCGTCGGCCTGGAGGAAGCCTCGAAATCCGGCGAGATGGGCTTGCGGATGTGCACCGGTACGGTCGGTCGTGAAGCGATACCATGTCGCTGGCGGAGCCGTGTTACCGGAGGCGCGGTCATCGACTGCATAGACCCATAGTCGCCCGGTCGCGGTGCGTCCGCGGCCTGGGTCGAGCACCGGAACTGGCGTGTCGTCCGCGTGGATCTTGTCGCCTTTCAGCACTTCCTCGCGGATGCGACTGACGATGGGGTCAAGCAGCGTGGCTGCATGACCGACCCAGCCCGCCAGCGTCGAGCGGTCGATGTCCAAGCCTTGGGCCGCCATCATCTCGGACTGCCGATAAAGCGGCAGGTGATGTTCGAACTTCGAGACGACGACATGGGCCAGCGTTGCGAATGTCGCCTTTCCGCGTGCGACTGCCTTCACCGGGGCAGCTGCCTGGACGATCTTCTCACACGTCCGGCAGCTGTATTTCGGTCGGACGTTCCGCACCACGCGCCAGTGCACCGGCAGGACGTCGAGCATCTCATGGGCGTCCTGCCCGAGACGGCGTAGCGCACCGCCACAGTCCGGGCATGTGCAGGCGCCGGAGGCGGGTTCGTGGACGGCCTCCGCGCGTGGCAGGTGGTCGGGCAACGCACGGACTGGTGCCGGCCGCACGGGCGTGTCTGACAAGACCGCGCCGGTCTCCGGGACTGCGCTCTCGGTTTCCAGTTCCTCAAGTGTGAGTTCGAGCTGGGCGATCTCGCGCGTCAACTTCTCGGAGGATGCGCCAAACTGCATCCGCCGCAGCCGAGCGATCTGTCCACGCAGTGTCTCGATGAGCAGGTCGCGGGCGGCAAGTGCTGCATTGGCTCGGGCGAGCGAGGCCTCCAGCACGGCGATCCGCGCCTCGGCATCAGATGGGGCAAGAGATGCTTGCGACACCTCATTTTCATAGCAGTTCGCGCACTCTCACACGAGCAAAAATGGCGGAAAAGCTATGTTTTCAGCCGGCCAATGTTGGTGCCCATGTCCGCTCTGGACGGCGCCAGTCGATGCCCTCCAGAAGCATCGACACCTGCGCCGATGTCAGCGCCACTGTGCCTGTCGCGGTCACCGGCCAGACGAAACGCCCCCGGTCCATCCGCTTCGAAAACAGGCAGAGTCCCTGACCGTCGAACCACAGCAATTTGATCAGGTCGCCGCGCTTGCCACGGAACGCGAACAGCGCACCGGAATATGGTTTCTCCCGGAGCACCTGCTGCACCAATACCGCCAGGCCATCGAAGCCCTTGCGCATGTCGGTGACGCCGCACGCCAGGAATATCCGCGTCGATGTCGGCTGCGGGATCATCGGGTCAGCACGCCGATCACGCGCGACAGCGCCTCGGCGTCGACCGTGCCGTCGACGGTCAGTCGCACACCCGAAGGCAGCTCGATGCCGATCTGCCCCGCGGTCCGGACGTCCGCTGGCGCCTCGACGGGCGGCGCCGGCAGCATCATGGGCGGCTCGCTGATTTGGACTTCGGCAAATGCGGTCTGAGGCCGGGCCGGCACTCCGCTCAGTGCACCCGACATCGCCTGGCGCCGCCAGGTGTAGATCGCGCCGCTGCCGACCTCGTGACGCTCGACCGCCGCCCGGACCGACCCATCCGGCCCAAACGCATCCCGCAGGATCGCCAGCTTCTCCTCGACCGTCCAGCGGCGCCGGCCCGACACCCGCCCGACAATCTCGATACGACCACTCATACGACCGGTCGTATGACTACTCGCTACATCTGCAGCTGGTTCGATAGTCTCGTCCGACATCACGGCCCCGTTCAAAGAGCTGCCATCAACCCGTTGAACGCTCCGCCTACAAGGCGGCCCCTCAGACCGCGCTTACAATTACCGTTGATCTAGCGGTACAGATCCTGTGCTCATCTCTTGATCAAACCAGCGCTGGACGTGTCGGCACCATTCGTTTGGCGCTTCGCTGCCTATGGGCGTCGCCCCAAGCGCTGGCAGCTGATCAGGTTCTTGGAAGACGCGACGCAGAAAAGAGATCGGCCGCAGCCAGAGCGTAACGGCATCGCTCAAAGCGCTCGTTTAACAGCTACGTCGCTCGGGTAGCTATTGGGACACCGCCTTTTGACGGTAGCTTGATCGGATGACGATCGCCCGAACGTTCAGTCCTGATATGGTGACATGTGCCTCACCTCTGAACTCCCGCGCTAGCTTTAGGCTCTGTAGCTCATTGATAGCCTTGGACGAAGGCGACGAGAGCATCCACCTGCAGCCATTGAACTTCGCGGCCAGCAAAGCGAGCCGAGCCTCCTCCGACAGCCTGGCAGCAAGCGCGACACTTTTGATGATGCGGGCCGTCACCGTTGCTTGGCGTCAATAACCATGTCGATCGCCTGAGCTATTCGGCGCCAATCCTCGACCGCAACACCATCGCTGAGGATCGCCGGCCAGCCGCGCGATAATATAAACTGCAGTCAGGTTGTAAAGCTTAGCTAAAAACGCCCTAGCATTCATCCAGACGTCGCGGTTGCCTATCATACGTCAAGGTCGCGTCGCGCAATTTTAGCAGGCAGAGCGTTGGCGATCATGTCGTTCGCTCGTCCGGTTGTTTGTTGATAGGCGCGTAGCAATTCGGCGTCTGTTATCTCTTCGGCTTCAGTGTCGGCCCGTCCATTCGTAGGGTTTATGCGCGATCAACCGATTCGAGCAATCGTATCTTCAAGGAAAAGCGGGACGGCGCGCGCCTGACGCTCGTACGCCGCCCCTATCCGTTGCCCAATTCCAGGAAACCGGTGGCGGCGTGCGCCCCAAATACCAGTTACTGCCATTAAAGCTAGCGTTGTTGAACCGTGGAAACCAAAACCACGTATGCACGAACTCATCACTTCTACAGTCCGCACAGACTTCGGAAGCCTCATTAAGTGCGAGTAGCGGCACGTCAACCTAGTCGCCCGGGTAGGTCAGATACGGGTGACTACGGTTCCCCTTTATGCATTCGTTGTTAAGAGACAATAGATAGGATACTGTTCTCTTTTGCGAGGTTCCAGGGGTTCCCAGCCGACGATCTTAATGCCGCGGCTAAGGGTCGACAATTTAGCCCGAAATCGTATATAAAAAAGCTGACTTACGCGGGCAAGCAAATAGGATCCGATTCACAACTTTTGCAACACGTTGCTAGTCTTTTCTGGCGCAGGGATCAGAAAGTATATTGCCAAGAGAATAAAGCACAGCTCTTGGAGCCGCATAACCATGAGCCTTGACGATTTCTCCGGCATTAAGCCATACTTCACGTTCAGACATCTTCGCCTCGCTCAGTCGCTCCACGGTAATTCAGCCGCGAAGCTTAGGACCGTGTCGATGCCGTCCGCGTCCAATCCGTTTTCCTAGTCAATCTAATCGCCTTTGTTCCAAGTTGAACTGAACGCTTTAAACGGCCGACGGCATCGCTGATGTCAGGTAATTGGCTCGTTGGAGCAACGTACGCCTTCCTTTAGGGCCTGCAAGTTCGTAGATCGTTTAGGAAGTAGAATTCCTTGCAACGCCTACTAAGGCGGTATGCGCTGTTCCATGCGGTCATCAAGAACGACCGATACTCAGGCGCTCTGCACGCTCGGCGTGAGCCGCGAGCTCATCAAGTTTGGCGGCGGACGCTAAAAGCGCAGCCTTCCTATTTGGCAGCTTCGCGTCTTCCGCTGCTGCGCGGTCAGCGGCTGCACGGTTGCGTAAATCTTCGCTCAACGCACTCATAAACTCAGCCTACCAATTTCAAACTATCGCAGACGGCTATGTAGGGGCCGTGTGCGAACTGACCACCTCCCTTGCCGGCCTAGACTTCCGAATGGGGATAAGTCGAAGAACAACAGGCGCATAGAGGGCGTGCTCTGCGCTCCGAGTGACGACGCCGACCTACGCTTCACGCCAGAAACCTGTTCAACGAGAGCGGCGTTGCAATCTTCAGCGACCGCGCCGCACGGAGCTGGGCTACTCTAGAACCGAGCGCGGGCTCCTGATCAACAAGTGGCGGAAGGAAGACAAGGCGATAGCGGTTTTTCAGCAATGCACGGGAATTGCACATATCTGAAGCCAGTTCGGCGTCGGGCTGCCTACCCTACCCTACCCAACCCGGTCCCTGACGTTCCACGGCGCGAGCCTCCCCGGCAGGCGCAACCGGTGTACGATTCCCACGCGCTCGATCCTGATGTGGAAAGGCCGAAGTGGGAAGCATGAGTGATTTGGGCGAGTCCTACAGAAGGAGTATTTGTACCTGTCTAGCGTTTAGGACGACCTTGCCTGTCGAATTATTACAATCAAAGCGTGGGCGGATGCGGTAAAATTGCCGGGATGTTCGCATGGACACCCAAGTCAGAAGCGGGCATGAACTCACCATTGGCTTGCAATTCTTATCGGGGCAATGGAGGCCCAGTGAAAAGTGCTCCGGCATTCGAATGGCAGCTGCCCTGATGCGCTAGAAGCTCGATCTGCGGGAGGTGCTCAGTTGACCTACGTCTTCCAAAGCGATGCGACTTCAAGACTTAATCTGGAGGGGACGGAGCTTTTCGACTTGCTCACGAAGTTCGGCAAGCCGTTCCTCTTTATCTCGTACGACCCACTTTTGTTGATCATCCTGCTAACGATTAACGCTCGGTTACAAAGAATCCTCTATGTTCGGGCCATGGCTAGGTTGAATAAATTGGTCAGCCAACCCAACCTAATTCGCGCATGTCGTTAGCCCCTTTTCGGCATCGTACACTTGGGCGGCTTCGGTCGCCTTTTTCGTGCCCTGGCTCGTCGGCGTCCAACTCACCCTCTCAATCCTATTGAGGATAAGCAGGAACGTAGATCCGGATTTTAGGTCGTTTACGATTGATTAACGGGTATGTCATAACCGGCTGTGTGACGAACCACGTCGCAGCTACTAGAGAATTTTATGTTTCTCAAATCCCTCGCGATGGCCTCGGCCGGCTTGGCCCTGATCGCTGCACCTGCTGCTGCGAGCGCTGCGCCCGCACCCTTTGCAGCGAGCCTTTCGGTATCGAAGGCAGTTCGAACAGGCACACCTACCGCTAAAAAGAGCAAAGTCGCTGACGGCGGTTTGATTATCGTTGCAGCCGCAGTAATCGCAGTCGGCGGTGCGCTTTATCTCGCGATCGACGGCGACGATAACTCGGACAGCAACTAACGTTTTTGGGCCAGCGTCAGCGCGCTGGCCTAAAACGACTCCTTTTGTCCGGCACCGCCCATGTACCCGCTGACATACCGGGAGCGACAGTTGATCGGATCGTCACCGATACGTTGAGAGCGCAGGCCGGTCAGGTATAGGCCCTGGCTGCTTGGAACGATAAAGTACGACATTCTCCTAAGCCCGCATAAGCTAACGACAATGAGCACAGTAGTATGCCCCCCCATCCCTAATTAGGAATGCTGTGGCAATAGTCTAACGGTATAGCGAGGTGTGCTCATTGTGAAGCATGCGGTTTCCCGTCAGGTCTGAGTTCTAGCCCTGTCTCATCCTGCCATCGCAGCCATGTGATCGCTTGGCCTACAAGCGCGGCCGCTAGATGTTCTTGCCGATGCTCAAGCAAGAAAAGCGCTTCCATCAGCATCTTGTCGACGTCAGCGTTGTCCTGGGCCTCGCTCAAAGCGGCCTCCATACAACGTGGCTAATTCGAACACCCACACTAGTTCGCCACGTTTACCGGCGAGTCGCCCCTAACACGGATCCGCGATATACAATAGATGTGTTTTCCTATCAAACCCTGCCTCTCTGTCGTTAACCATTCTACAGCTTGAAGTTCCGGATTCATTGCTTACGAGGTAATTGACGTAGAAAAAATTCCAGTTCACTTCTGCCAAATTACTGGCTTATCCTTGCCAATCTGTCGATGGCCGGTTTGGTTTTCCTCAACTTCAGACTTGCACCCGGATGTAGAACTTGACGAGCGGCGCGACCATGAAACAAGTCAGATCGCAATGCCTATAAGCATAACATTTCGTATCTTTTGTCATTACCGTCCGCCATCACTTGCTCCTACTGAACACAGACGAGGGTCGGCGCAGCGGAACGGATTCAGCGGTAAACCGCGGTAGCCAGACCGCATGAAAGATTACACGACCAACATCACACTCTTGGCATAGGTATTCGACCATCTCCAAGACATTTTGTTCTGCAGATGTGGCCAACATATAGCCAATCGTGACCGGCGAGTGCGAGAGTTGAGGATGACATGGCATCTGTCTGCAACCCCATGACGGCCGATGTGATCAAGGCAATTGGTGTTGCATATCACCGACGACATCTGGAGCTAGTCGCATTCCTTTGAGCGTAGCGATCATTAATCGCGGACGCTAAACAAACCGCGTTAGATTTGCGAGCTATCGTGCGCGGTCACTAGACCGCCGCTTCGGATCAGCAATGCGGATGGGCATGGCCTCGACAATCCATAGCGCGACAGCAATCGTTAATGATCCACCCCAAATAACGGCAACGCAAAAAACTAGAGTATTAATCATACCAGTCCCTTTAATGCGGATAAACACCGATCACATAGAACCGATCTGAGGCAATCAGATGACGAAGTCGAGATAAAAGTTGCTCGCTTTGCAATGCCTTTGTTCAAAAACAGGACGCCCCGGCCCGGGATTAGCGGGGTTGTCGATGCTACAATGCCGACCAGTGCTACTTCTCAGAACACGAGGTTTTACACTAATGGGTAAGTTTAAGGCGGCATCTAACCGTGTCGCTTCGCCGCCCTCCCGCCTGTCGCCGTTCCGAGCGCTCAAAGACGGTTTAATACTGAACCGTGGAATGCATGATACAACGCTAGGTATGACGCACCAATCGTTTAAAAATCCCAGGTGCGCGACGATCGCAAGGTCGCGGCCGGTGATCCGGCACTCTTAAGCTAGCTGTTCAAAGCGACCGGCATGTTCGCAGTGCTGCCCAGCCGCTTTGCGCCGGGATTCTGATTGGGCCTGTGCAGTCTGTTCGGCAAGAGCATCACTGGTCCTCGACATACCTGTTAGTGACATGGCGGTAGCAGTGCCAGCAGCAATCATCACCTTGCAACGCTGAGCTGCTCAGTGCTCCGACATACGGTACGGGCCTCAGAGTGCTCACCGAGGACACCTTCAAGATTGCTAAGCATTTCATCAGAAGGCCAGTACGGTGTTCCGTGTCGAGACCGACAAGCCAGCGGAATAACGGCCCGCTAAACCGTGGGGCAAAAGCGGGCCGGTTGGGATCGAGTGCGATTCGACGGGACCAACGAGACGTTCTGTGGACGGACAAGTAACGAACTTCAAGGCCCGCGTGATGATCCCGAACCCCTGCCCGCCCTGACTGTGGAGAGCTTTACGGCGAGCAGGGACCGTCCGGTGTGAGGGCGACGCCTCAACGACTGGTCTGACGGCATATAGTTAAGATCAGAATAACGGCCCGCCTCAAGCGCCACAGCAAACGCGAGGCGGGCCAACCGGCAGCGAAGCGCTCCTTTTGCCGGCGTTATAGAGACGTACAACATGGAATATAGCTTCAAATTGGAAGGAACAGACATGACGATTGCCTTAGGGTCAGCGTGGTTTCCGTGCGCGGGAGAAACTCGGCAAGCCTGAAGCAGCTCCCGCGACAAAACCGTACGATCTTGGGCGGGGCGAAGACGCTCGGCGCGAAGGTACTGGGCATGGTCTACAACGCGGACCGCGTGCCGTGGCGCAGCCCGCCCGTTGCGACGTATTTGAGGAAAGACGGGATGCCGGCCACATTAATCGCAGCAAGCGAAGACTTGGGCAACGTGGGGCGCCGAACCGACTATCCCAGTGCACGACCTCGCCGACGCCAGGCGAGAACCGAGAGCACAATTGGGATAGCCCAGAAACTCATGACGTAGAGGTCCATGTGGGCAACCCATCATAAACCTCAAAGCGTCATCGGCAGCAGCAGGAACCTGTGGTTCTTGTTTGACGCACTAGGTATTTAGTCACGGCACTTGGTGGATCGGATCGACGATGAACCTGTCCGGCTCTGACGTCCAGATCTTGGCGATGTATTCGTAAGGCGTAAGGCTACCGAGTGTCTTGAACCAACGAGCAAAATTGTAGGCTGCCATGAAGTCGGCGAGGTGAACCCGTAACTGCTAGGCCACGTGGACAAAGGGCAGCCACAGCGTAACTGATGCAAGCGCGACGAAGCCGAGATATGACTCTGCTGTCTTGTCATAACGCGTTGCGACACGGCGCCAGTTCTTGAGCTTGCTGAACAAGCGCTTGACGAGATTGCGCCAACGGTATTTCTCGCGATCATGCAGGATCGGTATGCGGCGGTTACTTTTGGTTGGAATGACCGCCTCGACATCCGCCTTGGCGAGTTCCTCGCGGATGGCGTCGGCGTCATATCCCTTATCGGCAAGCAGGGCCTCGATCCGGTCAGCCAGCATCCCGAACGAGGGTCGGAAGCCCTTCACGTCGTGGGCCTGGCCCGGCGTCAGGACGAAACATAGCGGTCGCCCCTGACCATCACAGCGGGCGTGCAGCCCTTCGACGAGCTCAGGAGAGCCTTGGTTGTGAAGCCGCCTCGCGAACGGCCGAGCCCTTCGAATTCTTGATCCCTTTTTTTAGCCCGACGGCGCAGTGGTGCGCCCGGACTACGGCGCTGTCGATCATGTCGGCGCTGACATCCCGCTCGACGACAGCGGCCAGGGTCTCCAGCATGGCTCCGAACACGCCCGTCACGACCCAGCGACGATACCGCCGGAACACACTGTTCCACTTGCCATATTCATCCGGCAAATGCCGCCATTGTGCGCCCGTCCGCGCCATCCACACCATACCTTCGAAATAGGGCCGGTTGTCTCCCGCGGGTCGGCAGCCACGTCCTCGCCCCGACGGCAGCAGGGGCCCAATCAGAGCCCACTCATCATCCGAAACCCCAATCCGCTCGCCCAACGCCGCCTCCAAAAGACAGCCTTGAATCAACCGATCAGACGCGCGTCAACCTTTGTCCACGTGGCCTAGTAATTGGACATAGTTCCGTCGCCAAAACCGATCGGCTAAGGATTCCCGTTTTCCCGTATCGTTTAAGCTATTTTGAGAAAATAAATTTGGAAACAGAATTTGAGAAAACGGCATCCAACGCCAGTGCTTTTTAAGGCGTTGATCTGGGGATTCCTACTCGACCTTCCATTCCGATAAAGCAGACCGACAGTTTGCACGAGAGCTTCTTGCGCCGTTCTGGTGACTTGGGGCTGTTCTGCGCGCTAAATTTGAGGATGAGCGCCTTACCCCATCTTGCCCACCCCAGTGGCACGTTACCGTCAGTTGCTCGGCGTATCCCTTAAGCAATACGTTTCCGTCCGGGCGGCTTTCTCAACTTAGAGGCCGGTCGGCTGCTGCTACAAGAATACCAACATTAATCAAATAAGACTACACTGCTTACGTATCACTTGAGGTGAATCAATAAAAAAAAAATTGCCTTTTTTATAAAGTCAATCAAGTTCTCTAAACCTGAACACTGACAATGACGGTAAGAAACGAGGAGGATCTCGAAGTGACCTGTTCAGGCATTTTTTCGTAAATTGATATGCATCATATTGGATACACAAGCCGTGCTCTGGCAAATGACCCATTTGTTCAATTAGAACAGCTCTGTCAAACATCAGCTGCCCATAACAAGCTTGTGGGTGTTACAGGCCTTCTGGTATTTGATGGCGTGAGATACATTCAGCTGATCGAAGGTGAGGCTTCTGCCGTAACTTTGCTCATGGCTCGCATCGCCCGGGATAGTCGACATGACAAAATCGTCTACATGATTAACGGTTGTACTCATGAACGGGCGTTTAAAAGATGGGATTTGGCGTGTGTCGGGTTCCAGGCAAACCTTAGTGTTCCGCAACTACTCGCGGATGTAAAGGAAAAGGTACGTAACGTAACTGACAGCCACATTAAGGCATCGTTTATCGGATTTGCTTCTCTGGCAAAGTGAGGTGTTTCGTTGAAAATCGGTATTGAAATCGTAGCTTAAGTTCACGACATGTGCATAACAAAGCGTGCTAAATACTCGACGTTCATAGAATGCTCTGAAGGGGGGGCTATGAGAAATGAGACCGTATTGAGTCTGATTAATGATTTGACTGAGACGCTATCAACCGTGGCAGCTGAGTTCAATGATCGGGTTTCTAGAGCGGGACGGCCGGATGCGTCGAACGAGGAGCCCAGTCAGACGGCGCTTACCAGGTATGCAAATTCGCTACTCACCGAACGACGCATCCGTCGCCACTTTTTACCAGCCGAGCTGTTCCAGGAACCGGCTTGGGATATGCTACTAGCTCTCTTTGCCGCGCGAGAAGAGCGCCTGCCAATGAACGTCAAAACCTTGGTTAGCTTCTCGGACGCTCCAGCGACCACGTCGCAGCGTTGGATTGACCATCTTCATAAATTGAACCTGATCAACCGCGTCGCGGATCCTGTCGACCGGCGCCGAATTGAAATCTCACTTAGTGATAACGGCAACCAGGCAATGTCCGCCTACCTGCGGGCGGTTAATTTCCCCGAATTACAGTATTAGGGAGAAAACCAATGGTCAGCGATGGCGAGGCATCGAAATACGACGTACAGGCGGAGCAGGAATTAGTTAAGGCTGCGGCAGCGACTCATGACAGAGACCGTAAACTGCATTTAGGCAGAGCCGCTCAATATGCAACAGCAGCTGCGTTGGTGAGACGGCAAATAAGCTCGTCCGAGTGACGGGCTGTAACGGTCAAAATCTGACGTTATCAGCTCCAAAACCGCTGGTCCGCTTTCCTTTTTCATTGTTGCCAATCAGCATTAATGTTCCATGGTGAAGTTCTAAAAGACAAAGTCACCTGCTGTTCAATACGGCCTCCGTCGCGATTGGCATTTGCTGATCGGCTAGCTTGCGCCATTGTTAAAGATGCGGGTTTTTCACACCTATGAAGCGGATCACGGCGATGCTGCGATCGCGATGCTCCCTGAGTACGCGCGCACAATCACCCTGCTCTTCTCAGACGTCGATATGCCGGGCGATACTAACGGGTTCGCGCTTGCCCACACGTCGCGGAGAATTACCCCTGGAGATCGTCATCGGCAGCGGCCAACTCCGGCCGAAGGCGGGTGACTTGCCCGAAAAGGCCACATTCGTATCCAAGCCGTTCAATGCGCAGATGATCCATGGCCACCTCCGCGAACCCTGCCCGATAGCAAGCTGCCGGAGCCCCTAAAAAAAGCGGTCTAGACGGGCGTTCACACCGAACCCAAGTTGCCCAACCGATAACAATTGCCGACGTGTGTTAGGCACGAATAGCGATCGGCAAAGGACGGGGAAGTCCACGGGCCTATCGGTGTTGAGTTGAAGTTGACGAGATCAAACCGGATCCAATTACATTTAAAAGGGTACCACTTTTCTGGCGTATATCTCCGGTAACTTCTGAATCGGGGGTTCACTCAGCCGTTGTTGATCGTCAGGCAGTCGGTCTCATTTGATGAGGCGATCTCACAGAATAACTTTTTGAAAGGTTGTACGATTATTAAGGGAATCCTACTTGTCTGTCAGTTAAATGGAGCACTCAATGTCTGACGATACCTACCAGCCTAACGCTGTTGAACTCGCTACCGAGCTGACGATCGCTTGGCTTAGCAATCCAAATACCCGTACGTCAGCCGACGACGTTCCTGCATTTCTATCGCAGATGCACAGCAGCGTTCAGTCGCTTGTTGGCGGTTCGCAGACCGAAGAAAACCCTGCGGAGGAGCCCAAGGAATACGTTGGTGCGGTAACGGCCCGGAAGTCCCTCGCCAGCCCCGATCACATTATCAGCATGATCGATGGCAAGCCGTACAAGACGCTGCGTCGTCACCTCGCCACTAACGGCATGACGCCAGTGGAATATCGCGAGCGTTATGGCCTGAAGGCTGATTACCCCATGGTCGCTCCTACCTATTCGGAAGCGCGCCGTACCATGGCCAAGAGCATCGGGCTGGGTCGCAAGCCCGGTCAGACGAATGAGGCCAAGGCAGAGGCGGCAAAGCCTGCACCGCGTAAGCGCAAAGCCGACAACACCGCCGAGTGATTTCAGGCCGGCCTTTAGAATTAAAGGCCGGCCACCCCAGGCAGTAATTTCTTTTTGCCCTGCCTGCGGCACGCCATTGTAGGGAGGGGAAACGTTCTCATCCGGCTTGGCGTCGAAAGAATTGGGCCGCTTGTGATTGTTGCAAGCAACGAGCGTGAGCAGCATGCCGAGTAGAAATCCGCATATTTGATATACTAGTATGGTCAGCTGCAGGGTTGACCCCAATTCTGGTTCACGCGGCATGATTGGGCATATGAACCGTGACGGTAGAGCCTACCAGGAACACAGTTATCCATCCTGTAGGATTTTCATCACTGCCGCGAGGTTCCCCTTGACCACGACATAATTGCCCTTTTCAAAGTTTACGGCACTTGCATCATTGCCGCCCCTGAAACGGCGTACAAAGTTCACGCGATCGACGTTCACGACGATCGGATCGCCCTCAGGACTGTGAAATTCCACGTAACCGTTCACTCGTATCCCCCAACGACCGCGCTTGAATGTACTACGTTACGCATTGTCAGCCGCGTCCGGCGATCTCGCGGCAATCAAAGAAGCTATTTCCGCTTCGTCGATGGTCCGATCTTCCCACGTGTCTTCCACGGCAATCGACTTTTCGTCATCGCGCATCGCGATTATTTCAGCGGCGGTAGCGAGCGCCTCGTCGAAGCTGTTTCGGTGAACACCCAGCGTGGACATCTCGCCGTCTTTACGAATTACGTAACGCATTGAATTAGCTCCTGTTGAGCGGGATCACTAACCCAACCGAACAAAAATCCCTACGCGCTTCACGGATGCGAGCACCGTTGCGCAAACGCGCATCAACAATCCGGCGCGAGCGAAAGGCTATCCTGCTGAGATCCTTGAACCTTAGGTGAGCGCACCCATATCCGCTTCACTGTTCAACAACTGGAAGGAGGTGGTCGAATGTCTCATTGTTATACGCCGCTAACGGCAAACCGGATGAGTGCGACCCCCGCTGGCGGGGCTGTCCAGCTCTAAGGATCAGGCCATTAGTGGCTGACAATGGAAAGGCCGTCCTGAAAGGGGCGGCCTTTTGTATTTTCTCTCCGCTTGGTTAGAAAGTTGCTGTTTTGTGCACATTGCTCCCGGCCGTCTTCTCAAAAGGATCGTTCTTTAGCAGATGTTTAGCGGGCGTAGCGCGTCAAAAGAGGCCTCTCGCAGTCCGCCGCGTGGTGACCTGCCGCTGTAGCAACAGTGGCGACATTCGAAATATTCGAAACTCAGAACTTCCGCGACAATGCCGCAGAAGTCCGATGTAGTACGACTTTTAGTGCCAAATCAGACGGCGAGCGGGCTTTCGTTGCTACCATCCCAGTAGCGGATCGCCTTTGCACTCACAGGGATCATGACGATGCCGGGCGTGTCCATGCCCTCAGGAAAATATCGATCGAGATCCTTGGTCCAGTGATCATCAAACTACGCGATACCCCCAGCTCGGGCCACCAATTTGGATCTTGTCGAAGCCAGATCGGGGGGCGATCATGGGTGGCGAACTTACTTTGCATTAACCAGGCGGTGCCTAGGTAAGCGTATGAAATTCCTGCCAAGCCGGATGTTGATCCCTGCGCAGATCGCTACTGCAACGTTTGGGCTCGTGGCGTTGACGGTGTGGCCGCCAGAATCGGGTTCGATGCTGTTGGTGCCACTTGGTCAAGATGGCGGAGCAGCCGTACAGGGTGCGCTGGCGGGCGGTGCTGCATTGCTCGGAGCCGGGCCATTTCCAGGATCGCTGGTCGTCGTTGGCGATCGTGCCCGCATCGCCCCCGGGTCGCGTGGAATATCGTCATCATGGCCGCTCCGCCAGCGGGGTGCGGCGTTGATAGCGGTGCTGGAAAGCGCGCATGAACCGAACCACTTCACTGCTGAAGCCAACATTCTCCTGGTTGGATTTTGGAGGAAAGCTCGGGGCCACTGGGAAAATCGGGGATGATCCCGGACTCAACCCGCTTGACCGGTTGCGGCGTCGCGCTGTCCAAGCGTGGGCGTTGATCGGCTGGACCTCATTGGTGGGGCTGCTGATAGGTAACGCCGTACTGGATGCGGGCGCAGGCGTCCCGCTGCTGGTCATCGGCACCATCATCACAGCAGGTCCGACCGCGATGGCGCTTCGTGGGCGCTACGATGTCGAGGTCCGGACGCTGATGGGATCCCTTGCCGCGGTGATACCGGCGATGCTCGTCTTTCTCCTTAAGGGACATCCATGGCAGATGGATGCGCACATGTATTTCTTCGTCGGCATGGCGGCGCTGGTAATGTTAGCGGACTGGCGGCCGATTGCGCTGGCGACGGCGCTGACCGCGGTCCATCATCTTGCCCTCGAATGGTGGGCCCCGGAATTCGTGTTCACCGGCACGGGCAATCTAGGCCGGGTGATCTTTCATGTCTTGGCGGTCGGCTTGCAATTCGGCGCATTGACGGTGCTGACGATTCAGCTCGAGCGGCTGTTCCAATCGCAGAGCGCGGCGTTGCGGCGGTCTCGCGAGTTGACCGAGGTGGCGGAGGACGGCCAGCGGCGGACCGAGGAGGCAATGCTTCAGGCGCGTGCCGCGGAGGCGGTGGCGGCGCGCGAACGCCAACAGCGCGAGGAGCAGGCGGCGCGAATTGCAAGCGAGCGGCGCGGCGAGCTGGTGGTCCTGGCGAACGAGTTCGACCATTCGGTGACGTCTGTGGTGAAGAGCATCGGACAGGCGACCGAACGACTAGAGCATGCAGCAGTGCGGCTCGAGGATGTCACCGGCGGTGCGACCCAAGATGCGGTTGAAGCGGCATCGGGCGCAAGCCGAGCAGCACGCGACATTGCGCATGTCTCGTCGTCGATCCGCGACCTGTCCGAGATCGATCCGGACGATCGCGATCGCGGCCGACCGGCAATCGGAGTTGACCGTGGTGGCGAGCCTAGAAGCGCAGCGCAGCGTGCAGACGGTCGCGATGCTTGAGGATCATGCGGTCCAGATCGAAGTTTTTCTCGACGATATCCGTGACCTGGCGAACAAGACCAATTTGCTCGCCCTGAACGCAACGATCGAGGCCGCGCGGGCGGGCGACGCAGGACGCGGGTTCGCGGTCGTCGCGGGCGAAGTGAAGGTCCTGTCGGCGGACACCAAGCGGGCGAGCGACCGGATCAGCATGCTGCTCGCTGGGATTCGCGAGGGCGTCGCGGATACGGGCGAGAAGCTTCGCAGCGTGAATACCGCGATCGGCCAGGTATCGGTCGCGGCATCGGGGATCGCGACCGCAGTCGGCAAGCAGCGCTTCACGGCACAAGAGGTAGATGCGGGTGCAGCGCGTGCGGTCGGCGCGGCGGACGAGATCGGCACCCGGATCGACGGCGTGGCGGAAGCGGCGGGATCTGCCGCGCTCTTGTCAGCGTCGGTACGGGGCAGCGCCAGCGACCTGGCGGCAAGCGCGCGGCACTTGAGATCGTCGACCGATCTGTTCGTCTCGTTCCTTTACTCGGACGATGCGGCAAAAGCGTAGGTGCCAAGTCGGTCCCATCTCCCTGGGGGGTGCCCGCATCAGGATGCCCATGGTAGGAGGGTGCATGCTCAGGACAAAAATGAAGCGGATCACTAATCGTGGTGATCGCGCCGCTGAACGCCTTGCCGAGATCGAGACGTCCATAACAGGCCTTGCCGACAACGACCTGCTTGATCTGGCCGACATCTTCAAAGCCGAGCCTCGCACGCCGATCGGCAATGTGGCGTTCCTTGAAATGGCGAGGCGGGATATCAGCCTTTGACGGCAACCCGACCATGCGATGCCAAAACAATGTGGCAACGCCGAGGTCGACCAACTGGCAGGTACCATAGGCCAACGGCTTGCCGCATGCCCGATTCACCCTGACTCATACCGGTTGCCTGAAAATGTCTGCCGAGCATCATCCCGTTATGGGACAAATCATTACGCATGCCTGTGGGCATGAGCAGATTCATTATCTCTCTGGCTTCGCCAGCCAGCAGGAGCGAAAGGCGCGCTGGCTAGAGACAACCGAGTGCCGCACCTGTTTCGCCGCAACCAAACAAACCGAGCAGGCGGAAGCGGCGGTTCGTGACGGCGCCGCCATAGCGCACCTTAACCTACCCCTTCTAACCGGTAGTGATCGTCAAGTCGCATGGGCAACAACCCTTCGAGCTAGCCGCCTTTGCAGATTCGTTGCCGAGCCGGTTACAAAGGGAAAAGGCTTTCAGGTCTGTGCCCTTGTAACTGACGCGAAGTGGTGGATCGATCACCGTACCCTGACAGATACCGATTTTCTCATAAAAGCCGAACGATCCGGAGTTCAAACAAACTTTCTGGCGAGCTCCAATCGTAATCTTGCTTTATCAAAATCAACTTAATCGTTCACAATACTTTTTTACGTACCTTTGTAACACCTGATCCTCGGTCGTAATCACACTTTGGTACCATGTGCTTCGATTTACCGTTGGCCGTCCCGCGTGAGTGAGCTATCCTTTTGGAGGTCAGGGCATAAAGTTCCTTGCCCCCGTTAGGCCGACCAGGTTGCCTTTAGATAAGGTCTTGGTTCTACTATCACTGTGACCGCATCGGCCAACGAGCTTACATAACGGTCCGCACCCAAGGCCTGTTGGATCCCGGTATCGCTAAGGGTAGCTTCTCCCTGCGGCCATAGCCCGACAACAATGCGCGCGTTTGGCGCTCGGGCACGCAAGCGCCGGACAAGGTAACGCAGCTGAGCTGGCGAACCGGTCACCTCCAGATAAGAAATGGCGATCACATCGATCCCGGTTAGATCCAACGTCTGCACCGCATCCCGGGACACTTCGGTATTGGGAATACGCGTCGCTTGCACCCCTTGCTGACCCAGCAACTGCGTGAGCATAGCAGTAACAGCGTCATCGAACGGACCGTGCCCCGCAACGCAGGCGACCGTTTGAGCCTTTGCCATGGTGTCAGACGGTGTTGGCCCGGACGTTGGCTGTAGGTCCTCGATCACGGACATCATCGATTTGGTCATCTGCGCCGCACCAGCGCGGTCGATTGTCCCGTGCGCTTCGTCTTCGACTGCCAGCTTCAACCCTTCAAGCACGACCCCGTCATAGTATTCGGTGAGAGACCGGTCAGCGAGAAGCATCTCAGCCTGTGCCAAAGCCTCGTCCGGGTTCCGAGCCAGAATGCGCTGGTAGAAGCTTTCGATAGGCGTCAGCGCCGGTCTGTCGCCCAACAGTACGTCGAAGAACTCCAGGCTCTTAACGTGACGCCCCATGACCACCAGACATAGTGTCAGCGGGGTGGACATGATCAGCCCGATCGGACCCCAAAGCCACGTCCAGAAGATCGCTGATACAATCACGGATACAGGCGAAAGGCCTGTCGAGTGGCCGTAGAGCAGTGGTTCGACCACATAACCTGTGAGCGGCTCGATGATCACGAAGAGCGCTACGACTTCCAGCGCCATGCCCCAGCCTGGATCCACGGCCGCACCGAGCGCCGCAGGAGCAACTGCTGCCAGGAACGGCCCGATATAGGGTACGAAGCGCAGCAGACCCGCCATCACGCCCCACATGGCCGGCGATGGTATGCCGATCAGCCATAGACCAAGGCCTATAACGACGCCGAAGCACGTGTTCACAGCCAGCTGGGAAAGGAAATATTTGCTGAGGCGCTGACCCGCGTCATCGATAGCACGCGTCGTGCGGTGCAGGTCGCTCGATCCGAACACTCGGATAAAGCGATCGCGCAGATCCTCCTTCTGCATCAGCACGAAGATTGCCACGATAAGAACGATTACCGTTGTTTCCAGCGGGCCCAGGATGGGTTCGAGAACCGTACGCGCTATCGCAAACGGCGACGTGCTGCCTTGAACGACTTCCACTGGAATAGGTCGGCGCTGGTCGGACGCTGTCACAGCCGGCGGTGTTGCCAGCGTTGCCGGCGCGGCACGAGGCCGGGTAGTTGGTCGCGAGCCCCCCAGTTCCTTGGTGATCGAGGCTAGGCGTGCGACCGCAAACCCCTGAACCCCTTGGACCTTGGCTTCGATGGTGCGGGCATATTGCGGTGCGTTCACAGTCAGTGATGCCGCCTGACTACCGATGAGCGCGCCGAACAGGCCCAAGACACCCAGAGCCGCGATGACGGTCAAGATCACGGCAGGTGCACGCCAAAGACGCAGACGCTGCAGCAGGTTGACAACCGGTGAGAGAACGAAGGAGAGCATCACCGCCAGGGTGATCGGGATGAGCACCTCCTGACCGAAATACAGGGCGGCGATGACGAGCGTGCCAACGGCCACGCCGGCCAGCGTCTTGAGTTCCGGCGCCGAGGCCGAGCGGATCTGAGCCGCACCTGGATTGTCCGCGGGCGCTTCGCGGCTACCGGTCACGACATCCTTGTAGCCGGCGATATTGTCGGGGCTGCTCATGCGGAAACCTTCCTGCCGGGGCTCGCGTATCGGTGACGTCGAGACCCGGCACGAAGCATTTTTCGTTGTATCCTTCCTGACGTCAGGACGGGCAAAGCCGAGAGGCACACTTGGCGTCCCTCTCGGCTTCATACTTCATCGTCTGGGACGCTACCTCAGGACTTGAGCGCTTTCGCCATGTTGAGATGCGCTGCGACCGTGGGTGCCAGACCCGACGCAAACGTCTTCAGCTGGGGCACGTCGCCGGTTGCAGCATATCCCTTGAGCGTATCGAGCGTCTGCTGATGCCCGGCGACCTGGGCAGCCGCGTAAGCGGTGTCGAAATCAGTGCCTTGCTTGGTCTTCAGATCGGCAAGCTTCTGCTGCTGCTCAGCACTTAGCGCCGGGTTGGGCGTCAGAGCAGGCGACAGCGTTGCCGTCAGTGCCTTCAGCTTCGCAGTCGACCCCTCATGTGCGGTGATCATCTGGCCAGCGAACTTCTTTACCGCAGCAGATGCGCCGTTGGTTACGGCCAGCTTCGAGGTCTCGATCTCGAACGCATCGCTTGCAGCCGCCATGTTGACGAAAGCCTGCCCACCTGAGGCCGGTGCTGCCATGGCATCATTGGAACCGGCTGCATTCACGTCCGTGGCGGTCGTGTTGGCGTAGGTGCTGTTATCGACGGCAGTCGTATCGTCGGCCTTCTTGCCGCATGCGGCCAATGACAGGGCCGCTGCCGACACCAGTGCCAGGGTCTTAAAGTTCATCATACTCTCCATCTGCTCGCATATTACCGCTGCCTGCTCAACGCGTGCCTCCTGAGGACCGTTCCGCACGAGCAACGAACTCCGGACCGATCCTGAAGCGCGTTCGTTCTAGCCGTCTGCCGGCGCAGCTGCCGGCCTTATCGGGACACGGCTATGAGCATCTTCAGCACGATCATGAACAAGGTTTTCCATCACAAAGCCGCGCCAGCCGCTGCGCCGGCTCAGGCTCCTGCTGCGGCGCCGCAGGCTGCACCGCAAGCCGCGCCGACCGCTACCGACCAGCCCGCCCCAGCAGCGGCTCAGCAGTCCGTCGATGTCGGTGCGGTCCTCAGCGAGATGGCATCGATGAAAGATGGCGGGGGGCAACTACCAGAGCTCGATCGTCGATCTTCTGAAGCTGCTGGACCTGGATTCCAGTCTGACGGCTCGCAAGGAACTCGCTAGCGAACTGAACGTCCATGCAGCAGCCGACGGCTCGGCCGAGCAGAACATCGCCCTTCATAAGGCAGTGATGCAGAAGCTTGCCGATAACGGCGGTATCGTTCCCGACAGCCTGCGCAACTAAACCAGCCTATCTGGGGGGGACCGCACCCTACGCGGCGCCCCCCCGACCTCAGACCGCCAATTTAACCGTCGTCTCCGTTATCGGGCAGGAGTAGCGTTGGGAGGCGTCGAAGTTACGGTCCGCCGCGCTGCTTGCGCTGGCAGCGTTCGACTACCACGCGGCGGTCCATTCGGCTCCTTCTGAAAGCCCTGCGCGGCGAGCCAGCAGATCGTGACGACGAGTGCCACGATCATCACGAAGATGACAATTGCCACAGGACCAGCTCGCTTGTTTCCCCGTCTCCGCATCACATGCGCTCCCTAGTCATACCGTCGAAGGTATCGCCGTGCCGTAGCCCAGTGGCGACGAGATGTTCGTGGACCTCAAATCCGCCGGTTTGATCGAGCAGGAGGGTCTTATCTCCAGACGGCTCTATCGTCGCTCGCCAAAGACCGAACCAAGAATGCTCCCCAGTCCGCCGCCAAGACCGCCCCCGGGCGCAGCGCCTGCGACTCCAGCGCCACCCAGGCTGCCGAGTACAGATCCAAGGATCCCGCCAAGGCCACCTTGCTGCCCGCCCGAGCGGCCTGTCAGATGGCCCGCCACCAGCATGACCAGGATCGGCAGCATCTGCTTGCGCGACAAGTGCCTCAACGAGCACCTGTTCCCGAGGCTGCGGCCAAAGGGATCATCGAGTCATGGCGTACGGACGAAAACAACGTGCCTCCGCACAGCAGCGTTGGCGGGTTGGCACTCGCCGAGTTTACGAACCGCCCGCCAAGGGCATATGGATACGACAGCTGAATTTTCAGCGGCCTGAAATTGGGAAGCACGTCACTAACTGCCAACGTGATACGATACATATCCGGTTGAAAACGGCACTGCGCCGCAAAGAGCCATTCAAACGCCGTCAGAGATTGCCAGATACCAATCCACTACCTAGATGCGCTTCCAGAAATGGAGACTTCTATGTCCGATCCTGCCCTCGACCTAAACCCTGTTGAACTCGCCACGGAATTAACGATCGCTTGGTTAGCCAACCCCAACACGCGTACCAATGCTGACTACGTTCCGGCCTTCCTGAACAAAATGTACGAAACTGTTTCGGTGCTGGTTGGCGGAAACGCGACGGCTGCCGAGCCAGAGGCACTTGCTCAAGAATACACTCCGGCGGTGACGGCTCGTAAGTCGCTCGCCAGCCCCGATCACATCATCAGCATGATCGATGGCAAGCCGTACAAGACGCTGCGCCGTCACCTCGCGACTAACGGCATGACGCCAGTGGAGTATCGCGAGCGTTATGGCCTGAAGGCTGATTACCCCATGGTTGCTCCTACCTATTCAGAAGCGCGTCGCACGATGGCCAAGAGCATTGGCCTAGGTCGCAAACCTGGCCAGACGAATGCAGCTCAGGCAGACGCAAAGTCCGCTCCGACTCCGCGCAAGCGCGAGGTGGAAGAAGCAGCAGCGGAATAACCCAAGGGCCTGGCTTCCTTGAAACGGAAGCCGGGCCATTGTTAGGTGCAGCCTGTGTCGACAATAGTAGGCAATTACCGACGGTATCTGCCTGATTCGAAACCTGCTGCTTATAAAGCTATGATACCGCGGTCATACCCCGGCCTGCTTTTCGTGCTCCACAGCTCATGTTAAATTTGAATAATGGGCAGTCCGCGTTTAATTCGCACACCTCAACGTCAAATTCGCTTACGTGTATTTCTCGGTCAATTGGCAAGCCCGTAATAACTGGATCGTTCGCGAGCTTAAACTCAAAAGCTGATGCAGGATGGGGAAGATGAGGACCCGGAACCGTAGGGTTAAATACGATTGACGCCACCACTCAAGCGAAAACCTCAGCTAGGCACTGCAGTGCCGCAGCGTAGTAATCTGTCGAAAGCACATGCGTTGATGGGGTCCCAAGCACGCGGTTCACGACGGCTTGGCCGCCGGTCGACAATGGATATTCCGCAACTTGGCCGGTAATGACGTTGGTCCAAGCGGGTATTCGTTCAACCGGCAACTGCCTCCAAAAGGTTCTGATCGGCACGACCAGCGCATTGCGACCTGAAACGTTGGCATAAAGCGGCACGCGAATGGCGTCGAAGCCGAACCGCGGAGGTTTATCTACTGCCGGGGAGACCGCTCCGACGTTCGAGACGTCGATCCAGTCGGTGGGCAAGCGGTGCGCACCGAACTGTGATGCCGCAATCAAGGCTTCGCCGTCGGTGATAACCTGTCGCCAGACCGCCGCGTTGCCTGTCTTGACGAATAGATCGAGCGCAGGCCAGACATAATAGCACGGGTTAATCGTCGTTCGCGCGGCGGTCGAGAACCCGTCCAACCCTGGCAGCAAGATCATTCTGCCGCCGACCGTCTTCACGAGGCGGGTGGCAATCGCATCCACGATCACCCGGGAACGCGCAGCATAGCGTGGCTCGTGCCATCGTTTCGTCGCTTCTGCCAAAGCATAGGCGATGAGCAGGTCGCCATCGGTCGCGTTGTTACGATCGGCTACAGGATTGGCCGAGCGCGGATCATAGCGCCAAACGTATAGCGGGACATCCGGCCGGGCGAGCTTGGCTTCGGTCCAGCCGAGGATCTTATCGAACGCCACGCGGTCGCCGGCAGCCTGCGACAACAGCAGCCCATAGCTCTGGCCTTCGCTGTGGCTGACGTCGCCATTGCCGTTATCGACGATCCGGCCGTCGTCCGCCACGAACCGCTGCTTGAACGTCGCCCAGCTCACGCCGTTTGTGCCGGTCGCCGGTAGGGTAGTTGGCTCAACTGCCGCGAGGTTCTGCGTTGAGCTGTTCTCGGAGGTAAGTGTTCGGTCGTCCAGTGTGCGTGCGTTACTGCACCCTGCGATGGCCAGACCGGCCATCCCGACCATGACGTGGCGACGATCAACGTCCATGCTTCAGTCGCACCTCTGTATCGCTCCACCACAGGGTGCGTGTCGTTAGATCGGCACCACTGCCGAGCGTATGCAGCCAGGCGTCATACGCTCCCTCCAGCAACGGTCGCAGGGTCTGTTCGGTTGCACCGCCGAGAATCGGTGCCAGCCGACGGGCGAAGCCGGTATGCGTGATTAGCAGGCCGTCCTCGGCCAGTTCGAACCGTACTTCGCCGCAGTCGTGCTCGCGCCACAACCGGTTGATCGAGGCGGCGAGCGCAGCGATATCCTGCGCGTCGCCGACCGGATGCGCGCCTGCGATCCGTGCGCCGACCGCGCGGAAGAACGCGCGTCGCTGCGCGGTGGTGGCGCCGCCCCCGACTTCGGCGACGATGTTGCCCAGCAACAGGGATGCAGCAGTGGTTTCGGTCGCGTTGTCGGTGGACCATTCAGTCATTGCGTTCATTTGGCGCCCCCCAAGGACTGGCGCAATTCGAAAGTCGATCGGTAATCGTCATAGGTCCCGAACGTGTTGGCACTGGCCGAGGCGCCTATCCGGGTGTTCGGGTTCAAACGGTAAAACAATGACCCGTCCGCCGAGAAGGCAAAACCGGTGTTGCTCAGGCTGTCGTAATAAGAGCGGACATCAGAATTCCGCGCCTTCAACGCGTCAAGTTCGGCCTGCGCGTCAGGATCGGTCGGATAGATTGGCGCTCGATCCTGTTCGAAGCTTTGATAACCTGGCGCAACGCCGAAACGCCCCTCCCAACGCCTTGAATTGTACGCATACCGGATCGGTACGCTCATGCTTAGGAAGCTCTGCGGGCTGAAATAGCCGCCATGACCGTAGGTGAAGTAGTTCTGATTGTTGTCGAACGCCTGCCAGTTAAGGTTGAGGCCGCCAGTGAGCGTCGAACGCTCGTCGCGGTAAACAGGCAGATAGCCACCCGCATTCGCCTGGTAACCACGGTTCTTTCGAACCGCTTCACCGGCATAACGATAACCCGACACGTCGGCATAGACGCCCGTCCCGTCGCTGTCCCACGAGAGCGATGCTCCGCCTCCGGTCCGCATGACTTGACCCCAGCGCGCGCCGGTGACGGGATCCCGCGTGCTAGCGTAGGACACAATGCTGTCGGTCACTGGCTCGCGCTTCACCCAGCCTTGCGCCGTTACCGTCCGGGAAATTTTCGGTTTAGCCGTCACGCCCCACGTCATTTCGGTATTGTGGAACCCGATCGGTGTCGATCCGACCTCGATCCGCACGCCGGGGCTGTCGTACGATGCCGAAACAGCGACGCCGGAGGCGTGCTGGGTATCGGCTTGGACAAGAGCTGAAGGTAACGCGTTGACGATCCCTTGCGCCTCCGGCGTGGCGTTACGGCCGAACCGAGCAAGCGCGGAGCCGGTTGGGCGGCCGGAATCGATCACGACCGGTGTCGCCGACACGGATACGCGACCACCAGCGACACCCGTGGAAAGCGTTGCAGTGCCCGACAATTCACGCAATTCGCTCACGCCCGTCTCGCCAGAGCGCTCGCGAAAGCCGAGCTTCATTTCCGCGCGCGGACCGGTGTCGTCGCTTAACCGGGCGATATCGTCGCGCAGGCGGATCAGCGTGGCATCGCCGCCTGCAACGCCGGCCTGCGGCACCGCGTTGTTTGAGGACGCATAGCTACCTGGCGCAAACCCAGTTGGTATCGAAACACCGGGCAAGCCTGCGCCGTATCCGGGCGCCACGGTGAAGGCCATCGGCGTCGAAGAGCGGCCGGGCTTGGAAGTCGGGATCGGCCCAGCGCTCAATGCAAACGGGTTTGCCGCAACGACCGGCACCTGTTCCGCCTGGCGGAAGGGATTTCCCGAACCCATGCCCGCGGCGAACGGATTAGTCCCGCTCAGCACGGCACCGGCGCCGGAGCGGGCGGCATAGGCTGCCTCGGCACGACGCAGATAGCGTTTTGCCGCTCCCTGATCACCGCGAGCTTGCTCCATCTGACCGGCAGCCGCGTAGATCTCGTAATCGTCTGGATAGGCAGTAAGCGCGCGGTTAACGGTGGCGGCGGCGACGTCGTGATTGCCGCCGGCGCCAGCACTGCCGATCAAGCCGATCAATGCGCCCTTGTCCCGCGGATTTGTCGTGAGCACCATCTGATACGTCTGCGCCGCCTGCGAGGACATGTTGCCCGACTGGTATAATCTGCCGAGCGCACTCAGCACATCGACATTCCCCGGCGACGCGGTCCATGCCTGTTGCAGTAGGTCGAACGCCTGTGCGTTCTGGCCCGTCAAACGCATCCGGTCCGCCTGCGATGATGCCGCGATTCCCTCGAGACGCGCAATTGCCTGGGCACCTGAAGCGGATCCAGCCGATGCCGTCCGCGCACGATCGATCACGCTAGCAACCGCAGCATCCTGCCCGGTCTGCGCCAGCACCCGAACGATCGGCTCATAATCCGCTGCGGCTGTAGGGTTTGCGGCTAACGCGCGCTCAGCTAGCGGAATGGCGCCAGCCTGATCGCCGAGATCATTCAGGCCTCCGGCAATCGCTGCGAGCGATGCAGCGCCTAACGTCGGGGTCGAGCCGATCTGGCGCAACGTCGTAATCGCCTCACCGCCCCGGCCCTGTGCCGCGATCGCCTTGGCCCGCGCAACGGCAGAGTCCACCGCGATTTGCGCCTCGAAACGACGTATCGCCGGCGTCTTCTGCGCTTCGGTCAACCGCGACAGCAACGACGTTGCCTGTACCTGCCGACTACGTTCGTTGTGGAGCATCGCTGCAGCATACAACGCGTCGGCGGTACCGATTGTCTGGATCGACTGGATCAGTGCCTCGGCTTCCGGGGCACGGCCCTGCTCGATCATGTACCGCGCATATTCGTAGCGGATCCACGGGTCCGTTGGGTCGAGCAGCAGCCCACGCTGGAACAGGGCATCTGCCTTTGCAGGATCGCCGTGCGTCGCTGCCTGCAACGCGTCGTTGCGTACCACGCGGCTTTCGAGCTGCGACGCGCTGCCGCCTGCCGAACCCGCCTGGCGTGCAAGATCAGCCGAGTCCGCGTAGCGACCTTGGCGTTCATAGATGTCAGCAAGCAGCGCCAGCGCAGGGCCGCGATCCTTGACGTCGGTACGCGCGAGCGCCTCGGCCTGGGTCTGTGCGCCGGCGACATCACCGCCTGCGAGACGCGCGCGAGCGTTGCCGAGCCCCGCATAGAACTGCGCGGACGCAAGTGCCTCCGACCAGCGCGACCGATTGCCACGTGCCGAGGCGCGCAACAGGAGGCTGGCCGACTCAGCAAAGCGCGACTGCCGCAACCGGACGATGCCAAGGCCCCCTGCCGCATCAGCATCGTTACGGTTATTGGCAAGCGCCGCCTCGAATTGGCGTTGCGCTTGTACGAGATTGCCTTGGTCGAGCGAGCGGAAGCCCGCCGCGCGTGAATCCCCACCGCGGTCCAACGGTGTCGGTACTGCTCTGCGTGCCGGGGCCGTCGCCGGCACCGCTCGCAAGGCAGTTGCTGGCGCGGGTTCGGCACCGGTCATGCTCGACGGAACCTGCGCTGGCCCCTTGCTGGGCCGTGCAATAGGTGCCGGGGCCGGGGCACTTGATGCAGACAAGGCACGACGAGCTTCAACGTTTGACGGATCGATTGCGAGCGCACGACGATAGGCGACCCGCGCCAAGTCCATGCGACCGCGCGATTGCCAATACCGTCCCTGCTGGACGAGCGCACCGACACCGGCGACCTGCGCGGCCACTGGTTGGACAAGCGCTGGCAAAGCTATGCCCGCCATTAATAGCGCTAGCGTGGTGAAGCGGATCATGCCGCGTCCTCCGAACCCAGGCGACGCCGCTGCTGACGCGACAGCAGCAAATATAGAGGCCCTGCCAGCAGGAGCGCGATAAGCAAGCCGCTTAGCGCCATCAGCAGCGGTCGTTCGCTGAACCACCAGCCAATCCGCATCCATACCGGCAGCGATCCGGACCAGTAAGTCTGACCGACCGCAAAGCTGCGCATGCCCTCGCCATTGGTTACTGATAGATCGCCTTGCACCTGCGCATTAATTCGCTGCTCTGCGAGACCTTGGATAAGCTCTGGCAAGTCGGTTGGATCCGTGCTGAGCATCGCAACGACCGTACGTGCGCTATCAAACGGTGATCGGAAGCTGACGAAACCTTCGAAGCGCGCTGCGGTCGTAAGAAACGCGTTGGTCTCGGTCACGTCACTATCACCGTAGGGAGAGATCAGCCCGAAGACGCGCTCGATCGGATTGCGTTCTACCACGCGCAGTCTGCCGTTCTCAATCCGCACCGGCGCACCGGCGAACAACGCGGACGCGCCGGCGGTCTGCGGGATACCGATGACCAGCACGTCATGCCCTTCAAGCCGGTCGCCGTCAGCTGCCTGCGTGACAGTTACCCCCGTGGTGGCGGCACCGGTCGAGTCGCCGAAGCGGCCCATCATCGCCAGGAACGCCTCGACGATACCAAGGTCGGGCGAGGCGGGGACGACGACGACGGTCTCGGCCAAGTCGGGACTGATCGTGAAGGGATAGCCTGCGTTCGCGAACGTCGCGAGGCTCGGCATCCGCTGCGCATGATAGGCGTGCGTCAGGTCGATCGCGCTGTCCGGGTCAATCGCAACATGGACGTTCTCGGGCAGCGTGCCCTCGCACTTCTTCTTGGTGCCGAGGATCAGGTTGTAATCGAAGATCAGCTCGTTCTGGCCGAACAGATTATAGTTCGGCAGTTCGACTTTTGCGCGAGCCTGGCTCGACGATGCGCCGTCCTGGCCGCCGATCAGCGCCTTCCACCATGCCGCGCCGGCAAGCGGGAGCGTCCGCAGATACTGGTTGTTGATCGAGATATCGAGCCGCGAAGCCCGACGGTCGAGCCACGTCGCCGACGGATAGCGATAGCGCAGGTCGAGCGATGCGCCACCCCGCGGCCAGAAGAACAGGTCGGGTGCGGTGCGGAAGGCGGCAGTCAGCGGGCCCGGTGGCAGGCCGACGCCCTGCAGGGCGCGGGGGTCCATGATCTCGCCCAGTTTGACGGCACGGTCCGAGCGGAGCCAGCGGGGTGCGGCGTAGCGCGCGTAGGTCGGGATGCGGACGCCGTCGAACGAGGCCGCGGCGCCACCGATCGTGCCTCGCCCAGTCGCGAGCGCGGCGGCGGCAAGCTTCAGTTCGCGTTCGTCGCGGCCCATCACCAGCAGCAGCTGGCCGAAACCGTCGAACGGATTGCGGATCACCTGTGCCGATGGCCCGGCGATGGTCGGAACGTAGCTGCCGACGCGCATGCCGGGACGCAGGAAGACGATCGCGTTGCCGCGCGGGATGCGGCCATAGCTCGGCTTGAACGCGAACCCGCGATAGCTGGCGAGCCGTCCGAACCAGGATGCGACGCTGGCCGCGGCCTCAAGTTCGCCATTCGACGGCGCCGCACCGAACACGAACGGCAGGTTGAGCGGCAGATTGTCGGCGCGATCGAAGAATGGCGACGGCAGCCGTGCAAGATCCGGCCCGAGCGGGAGACGCTGGATCGTCAGGTCGAGCGCCGAGCGCGTATTGCTGACGTTCGCCCAGAGCGAGCTGTGGAACGGATCCTCGCAATCGCGGGTGTAGTGACCGATCAGGCGCAGGTTGAGCTGGTTGTCGCCCGGCAGGAACAGCGCGGGATTGACCGCCATCGTGAGCTGCTGACCGCCGGCACCGTCGGGGGGTGAGCCGAACCGTACGGACGACCTCGCCGTTCAGGATCACGACGAACTGGCTCAGATCCGGCAGCAATGCAGGGGACCAGGCGAGCGCGAGCGTCAGGTTGGCTGCCGTGACGACCTCGTTGCTGCGAAGCCCGAACGGGATCGCGATCTCGCCGCGGGTGCCGGCAAGCCGGATCGCGCTGCGGATACGCAGGTCGCGTAGCGTCAGGCGCTCCTGGCGGATACCACCCGGTGCTTCGGGTGCGGACACCGGTACGGTTGGAGCCTGCGCGGCGACCGGCTGCGGCAGGCCGACGCTCATCACCAACGCGGCGGCGGCCAGCGCGGCGGTTACTGCCTTTAGCCGGATCCGTTCGCGATGGCGTTCTGCGCGGTTTAGGCCGAGCAAGCGTTTGAGTGTGACGAGATCTACGACCAGAATGTCGCGGAGCGAGCGCAGCGTTGAGATCGGAGCCCGTGGCGCTTCCGGTTCCCAGGCATCGTTGCGGCCCATGACGGCGCGTACGAGTTGACGTAATTGAAGCATGTCGAGTTCCAGAAACCGCATGGTGACCAAGGTCTTGTCGATAAGTTGCGTTTCGACTGGGAGGGTGAGCACTTCATCCCCCATCGGCAGCGCGACGTGGGTGACCTCGCGGTCGGCGAGCGTCACGCCCGGTGGCGCGGTGATCGCAAGACCGCCCATCGAAAGGTCGATCGTTTCCGCATCGACGACATGGCCGTCGCTGAAATAGAGCGTCGCCGGCAACTGGACGGGAATGCGGATGTACTCGCGGACCTGCCGCGTCTCGCGTGCGACCGAAACGGCAGCAAGCAGGATGACGAGGCTGAAGACCGCCCATACCGTGTTCAGCACCAGCGTATCGCCCTGGATGTTGAACAGATGCGCAAAGAACAGGTATTTGACGACGCCAAACATGATGCCGAACAGCACCAGGCCGATGCAAATCAGGTGAGGTCTAGCGGTGGCGGTATCGAAATGCGTCTTGTCGAGTAGCGACCCCTTGTCCGTCACATTGAACTTGCCGCCATGTGGGCGGAACAGCGTTACCAGCGTAGGCTTGACGAGGTGGAACGCGAGGATAGTCTCGTACACTTCTCCCCAGAACGGACGGCGATCGCCGCCCTGCAACCGACCGCCCGATACCTGCGCGCAATAGAGGTGCGCTGCGGCATAGGCGAAGATCATCCCGGCAGACGCATGAATGATGTTCTCGCCGAGGATGAGATATGCGAGCGGGCTGGTCAGAAAGGCGATGCGCGGCAGCGGAAACTGGAAATGCAGCATCGCGTTGAGGTAGCAAAACCGCTGTTGCAAGCTCAGGCCACGACCGAACAACGGATTGTCGATGCGCAGGATCTGCGTCATCCCACGTGCCCAGCGGATACGCTGCCCGATGTGCAGCACCAGCCGCTCGGTCGCGAGTCCGGCCGACAGGCGGATGCCGAGATACGCGGTCGACCAGCCCATGCGTTGCAGGCGCAGCGCGGTATGCGCATCCTCCGTGACGGTCTCGAACGCGAATCCATTGGTGTCGGCAAGCGCCGCGCGGCGTATGATCGCGCACGACCCGCAGAAGAAAGCGGCGTCCCACAGATCGTTGCCGCGCTGAACCGCGCCGTAGAACAGGTCGCCCTCGCCCGGCAGGTCGCGGACCGAGCCCAGGTTACGCTGGACCGGATCGGGCGAATAGAAGTGATGCGGCGTCTGGACGAGCGCGAGTTTTTTGTCGCGCTGGAACCAGCCGACCGTCATCTGCAGGAAGGCGCGCGTCGGGACGTGATCGCAGTCGAAGATCGCGATCAGCGAGCCTTCGGTGTTCGACATCGCGGCGTTCAGATTGCCCGCCTTCGCATGGTTGTTATCGGCGCGCGTGATGTAGCCGCAGCCGACAGACCGCGCGAACGCGCGGAATTCAGGCCGGCGACCGTCGTCGAGCAGGTAAACGTGATAGCGATCGCGCGGGTAATCCATGTCGAGCGCCGCGAGCACGGTCGTCCGGACGATCTCCAGGCTTTCATTGTAGGTCGGAATATAGACGTCGACGGTCGGCCATTCGTGCGGTTCGCCCTCCGGCTCGACCGACTGGCGATCGAGCGGCCACGCAGTCTGGAGCACGCCGAGCGCGAGGATGACCCACGCATAAAGTTCGGCGAGGTACAGTCCCATGCCGAGTACCGTGCCCAGCGCGCTTTCGAATTCGAGCGTCGCGGTGGTCCGCCAGAACAGATAACGCGTCGATACGACCAGCGACAGCAGGGCGAGCACCAGCGTCCCACGACGCGACTTCGACCGCCCGAGCACGATCGCGCCCAGGATCGACACGCTAGCAAAGATCCACTGCGATTTCATATCCAGCGGCACCGTCACGACGACCAGCGTCAGCAGAGCGGCGACTGTGATGCCAAGCGTATCGGCACGAAAGGCCTTGCGGACCGATCCGCGCGTCATTCCGCCGGCTCCGAGACGGCGGTAAGGCCGCAACGGGCCTGGATTGCGTCGGTCATGGCTTCGAGATCAGGCAGCACCACGCTCTGCTTGGCGTAGCGCACGATCGGCTGGAACGATGCCAGCGCCTCGTTCACTGCCTCGTCGCGGCGCACAGTCGCGATCAGATTATCGCCGAACAACGCGCGCAGGAATATCTGCGAATGGCGCGACAATTTGCGCGTGTCGTCGACCTGGTTGAGAACGAACACGGTCTGTTCGAGGTCGATCGTCGGCGTACCCGGCTGGACCTTCGCCAATGCCGCGAGCGATGTCGGTTGCGGCACGAGCGTGCACAGGTGCAGCGCGGCGTGCGGCAACAGGCTGGTCTTCAGCGCGAGGTCCGCACAGGCGACATCGGCGATCACAATACGCTCGCTATCGAACGGCGACGCGCCCGACCGCGCCATCAGGCGCCCGAACGCGCCGCTCTGGACGGCGGCATAGCCCGACAGCAATTCGACGCCGTCGACGACGATGCCTTCGGTCGTGGCATCGGTCATCGCCGGGATTTCCTGCGCAGGGAGCATCCCGAAGAACAGCTTCAACGCGTCGGCATGTGTAAAATCAATCGCGGAGACGTCGTGCCCCCGTGCTGCAAGGCCGAGCGCGAGACGGGCGGTCATGAACGTGGTTCCAACACCGCCGACGGGTGAATGGCACAGAATTAACGGCATCAGCGGCGCTCCGTACTGTCGTCGGAAAGGCCGGACAGGAACGCGCGCAAGCTGCCGCCCTGACGTTGGCTAGGGTCGCCGCGCCCCGACATATCATCGTAATCACTCAGGAAATTTGCGGCAGATGCCCTTTCTTCCTTTGCGCGTTCGGCTCGGCCGACGACACGCTCGTCCTCTAGCAATGCCGCGAACAACGGCCACGGCTCAACGTCTGCAATTGGATCGGCAAACTGGCGATACTGAAAATCGCGCTGCCCCAACCTTGATAATAGTGCCTTTGCATCGGGTCGCATCCGGAACTCCTTGTTCCAGCATGCTTCGCAGTTAAGGTTTTCGAGTTAGTTAATTGCCTTCCGTTAGATACATACAAATTCTTCTAGATCCCGGAATGCTTGACGAGCCGAGCACGAATTATATCGCAGAAGTTGCGAATGCTCGTGGCGATCGCCTTCCAACAAGATGGCACGGACGTCGTGGGCGATGCTGACGAAAAATGAGGATTATCGAGTTGCAGCATAGGCAGAAGCAGCATGACGTTATGCTGCAAGTTCTGCCTGAGGCCGAATAAACGGGAGTGTAAGAAGGCGACGACCCGATTGAGCAAAACAATGGAACAGATCTGGATTAGAAAAACCAGTTTAGGACTCAGAGTGCTACAGCTCGCCAATGAAATTTGGATCTGCTTCGCGGATCGCCATACCAGCCAGCGGCTTTGAATGCCGTCTCAAAAGGCCTGACAGAAGACCGCATTCGATCACTAACCCACACGGTCAGAAACCTCTTGCATCACGGGCGGCAACCACAAAAGTCCTGGCCTAGGAAATGTTCGCGGCCGTATCGGATTAACCGCTGACCCGCGGCAATACGCCGCTGCGACAATCAATACTTTCCGGCATTCAACGTCACCGTCGCCGGTGACGTACAGCACCTTAGACTGATGGATCCTATCCCCTGCCGCTTAGTTTTTCACCGCCTTGGGCGCGATGCCCTGCGCGTGCTCAAGGAGAAGGGCGGTCGTAGTATCGCGATTGGCTGCGGGTGAGAAGATGTACCCCTGCCCTAACGCACAGCCGATTGCGCGAAGCTGTTCGACTTGTTCTTCAGTTTCTATCCCCTCGGCGACGATCCTGATGCCCATCTTTTTCGCGGTACGGATAAGGCCTTCGACGATGGTTACGCTGACACCGTCGGGTTCCAGGTGGTCAACGAACAGTTTGTCGATCTTGATGACATCGACGGGAACGGTGAGCAGGTGCGTCAGCGATGCGAAACCCGTTCCAAAATCGTCCAGCGCGATACGTATACCGTCAGCGCGTAACGCCCTGATCGCGCGCTGGATCGCTTGGTCGCCACGTCCCATGTACACCGTCTCGGTTACCTCGAGAATGACGTGATCGAGAGGGACCTGTTCGCGCTCGAGCGCTGCGGAGAGAACCTGTCCTACGGCACCGCCACTTAAATCCGCAGACGAGACGTTGATACCGACGTGTTGGAACGGAATACCCAAATCCAGCCATCGGCGTAGGTCAGCCGCGACAAGCGCCATCATCCGGGCAGTGAGCGAAGTCGCAACCTGGGCGTCGGCAGTCGCCTCATGAAAGGCGGCAGCCGAGACCAGGTTGTCGCCGATGCGCATGCGGCAAAGCGCTTCCAGGCCTACGATCTCGCGCGTGTCTAGTCGGAAGATCGGCTGATAGTGCGCCTCGATCCGGTCCTCTCGCAAAGCCGCGCTGAGGTCCCTGATTGCGCCCATGCGCCGCGTCATGTTCGAGCGGAGCCCTGCCCAGTATCGTACAAAACCACCACGACCGGTTTCCCTTGGCGTGGTAGAGGGCAAAGTCGGCATTCTGCCGAACACTTCCAACCCCCGCGTCGTCCGATGAAAACGTAGCACCTCCGATGGTAGCGCGAGGGACGATGCTATGCCCGCCGCAGTCGGCAGCAACCGAAAGCGCGCCTAGAACGTCATTAGCGATTTTCGCCAGGTTACAAAGCGCTTCAGGAGCCTGGAGAATGACTGCAAACTCGTCGCCCCCGACGCGAAACGTTCGCCCGGGGCTCACCGCTGCTGAGATCCTGTCGCTGGCGATCTGAAGAAGCTCGTCACCCGCATGATGCCCGAACGTGTCATTCACGACCTTGAGATTATCGAGATCCAGAACGAACAGCGCCCAACTGCCCACCGCAGCGCCTTCGAGTTTGGATAGTGCGGCATGGTAAGCGGCCCGATTTGGGCAACCGGTCAAGGCGTCGGTAAAAGCGCGGCGTTGGTGCTCGAGGACACGCTCATGTCGCTCGATAGCGATTTGCGTGAGGTTAACGCAGTTAGCCACCACCTCGCGTTCGAAGGCCGTCGGTCCGCGGGGGTTACGATAATAAAAAGCAAACGTCGCGATCGCGCGACCGTCTGTATCACATATCGGACTGGACCAGCAGGCGCGGAGCCCGTGGGGAAGTGCGAGATGTTTGAACTGCGCCCAGCGGACGTCGGTCTCGATATCAACGACGGTAATTTCTGTCTTTAGATAGGCAGCAGTTCCGCAGGAGCCGGCTAATGGGCCGACTGACAAGCCATCCAAGGCTTGGGAGTATACTTCCGGAAGGCTCGGGCCAGCTAGCGGATGAAGCAGGCCTGCCACATCGACTGTTAAAACCGAACAGATTACGTCAGGGAGGATCCGCTCTACTTCTACACACAGCGTGGTACACGTTGGTGTGAGTCCGGCGCCCTTGGCAATCATTTTCAGAATGACGTTCTGAAGATGAAGCAGTACGGTTACTGTATCATCGCCTCCGTGATATGGATCGGTTTCAGAAAGTCCCATGGAAACAGAGCGTATCACAACGCCGATTTATAATTCTTTAAAGCATAAATAAAACCCGTATATCAAAACATCCGTTTTGGATGCTGTTTCCGGAATCCGATCGGAAAATCCGGCGAGAACTCGATTGCTGATTACAGAGTCGATATTCAAACCGCTTGCTGCCGTAATCGACCATAGGCGTTCAATCGCGTTACTACGTTGCCAAGCCGATGCGGCCGTCGGTTCCTCGCCTTCAGCTCCTGATGCGAGAGAGTACACGCGCCGCAACATTGCTCCTGGCGGCAAGCTTCCGCCCATAGCGCAGTGCCGTCGACGGCGACGACCAACGGAGCGCCTGGGCAATGCCAACGCCGTCCTCGCCGGCGGCAAACAGATCCTGCGTCAGCCCAACGCGCAGCGAATGGCTCGACAACGCGCGCGCGGCCTCCTCGACTTTGGCGATCGGCATCTCGACCAGCCCCCTGATCAAATGCACTCAGCGCCACCCGCCGATAGATCCCGTTGACGCCCTGCCGGCTCAGTGAGGCCGTACCAACGGTATAGACCGTCCGCGCCGGTTCGGCCTTCTTGCCCTTCAGCTTCTCCTGCCAGTGCCGCGTGTGCCCCGGGATCGCTTCGTACGCCATCGGCGGAACCGCGGCGCGCAGACGGCGCCGATCGACCCCGACGCGGCGGAAGACCGGCCCCTCGGTGATGGCGCTCGCGACCAGCCAGGCGCCGACCCGGCGCATCGTATCGGCTGACAGCCAGCCCCAAGCCCCCTGCCCTTCTTGATCGGTCTTGGACGACGGGATGAACAGGAGCGCCGAGCCATCGCTGTGCGGATCGATATGCGCGACGGTAACGGCGACCAGCTCGCTGACGCGCAGTCCAGCGTCATAGCCCAGTGATAGCAGCGCGGCATCACGCAGCCCCTGCAGATCGCCGCCACAGGCGCCGAGCAGCGCGGTCAGCGTGAACCCCTTGGTATGGGGATCTAGCGAGGCCCCGAAGCGCAACGGCGCCGCTTGGCGTTGAGCAGCGCCACGACGCCGGCGCAGGCCTTTGAGTGCCGCACGGACCATGACGTGGCTCGTCGGTGCATGCCCCCTCTCCTGCAGGCCTGACAGGGCGTGTGCGGTGGCGAGACTGGCAACCCGCCGGGCCACCGTTGCGGGCTTGGCGCCCCGCGTTTCTAGCATGGAGATGTAGCGGACCAGATTCTCGGGCTCGGCGGGCAGCGGCACGATACGAGTGTCCTCACACCAGCGCAGATAGCAGGCGAGATCTGAAGCCAGTGCCGCCTTGCTCGCCGCGGCCATAGCGCCAAGCTGCGCGGCGAAGCCGATCTCGCTGACAGGGCCAATGTCAGCGGGCAGCGCGAGGCCCAGCAACCGCGTCACGCGAGCATCGATCGGCTCGACCAACCCACGCCGCGCGCGGACCGGCAACCCCTCCCCGTCGGTGCAATGCACAACGATCTCGCTCATACCGCACCTGCCCGCTGGTCCGTTTTACCCTGCATTTCGCCGTCATATCACATCGCTGTAGTTACCATAATGTCCGATTATGGTAAGTTAAAAAAAGAAAGAAAAATAGCGCTGCCTAGTAATCTTTGATCCGCTAGGTTATCTCTAAATTTATGGTGCGTAATGATTTTGCCCCGTTGGCTCACGCATTGGGGTGCCTGACCGGCGCAACACGGTTTGCCACTGCCGAATGCAACCGGATCAGCGGTCTTGCGACTGTTGCTGAGGCATGGCGCGCGTACCGGCGCGATGCCGGCGTCGGCGATGTCGGTCTTGCCCATCAGGAGAGCATCGACGCCGACACGCTTCTCCTCACCGACGACCTCCGTCGTGACGCTGTACTCTTATGGCTTGCTAATCATGCTGTGCCCGCGATCGCAGCGCCCGCCGCCATGCTGGCACGCACGGTCGATGCGTCCCGGCATTTTGGGCCTGATCAGTTAGCGCTCCTCGACGCAGCACAAGCCGCTTTGCTCGCAGTGCAGACAACCGGCTCGCTTGCTATAGCTCTCGGACTCGCTGGGCTTGCTGCCGATCACCCTTTGCAGCAGATCGCGCCGGCCGTTGGCGCTATCGATGTGCTGCTCGACGATCCCGATTTCGCCCAGCAGGACAGCCATGACGCCATGCTGGAACTGCCGGATGGACCGCTGCATCGCTATGTCGCAGCACCACCTTCAGGGTGTTGGGCGCTCAACCTAGCGTTGTTGGGCCACAACACGGGCGTCAGGCCTGGACTTGCGGGGCAGCTTCCGCGGACCGTCTTTCGTCTTAATTTGACGACTCAGGAGCGCGCCGAGGCACTTGTCCAGCATTGTGAACATATCGCTCGCGGTTGCTTTGACCGCCTTGAACAGAGCAACCGCCGCTGCGTTCGCGGTATTGAAGCGCTTACCGGCCTCTCCCGCAACGCACGCACGCGCGACGCGTGGGCGCTCATCGTTGCGGTCGGCCCGCTGCGGCGGACCCAGCTTGCACGGGCGCTAGGTCTGTCTCGAGCCGGGGCCGATATCCAGGCGCATGCGCTCGCCCGTGCCGGTCTCGTTACCCTCGCAGCAGGCGGTCGTATTCATCCGACGCAACGTGAGCTTTTGGTCGAGCAACCCGCTATCCTGGACGACGGGCCGCTGGCCCTTGCCACGGCCGACCTTGATGCAAGCATGGCTGATATCGATCGGTTGATGGAACGTTCAAGGCGTCATTAAACGTCGCGCGTTTCGATTACGGGTTCAGCCTACGGCTAGCAGTGGCAACCAGTCAACTACAGCGGCTCAGATAAACAGATATTGCCGCATTCCCACGAATTGAGTGCTAGGTGTTTAATCCCGGCATCTGGTGGATCGGATCGACGATGAACCTGTCCGGCTCTGACGTCCAGATTTGGCGATGTATTCGTAAGGCGTGAGGCCACTGAGCGTCTTGAGCCGGCGGGTGAAATTGTAGGCCGTCATGAAGTCGGCGAAGTGCAACTACAACTGCTCGTGGCTCTCGTAGTGAAAGCGTTTGACGGTCGCTTCCTTAATCGTGCGGTTCATCCGCCGCTCGACCTGCCCGTTGGTCCAAGGGTGGTTAAGCTTGGTAAGCCGATGCTCAATGTCATTGGCTTCGCAGATCATGTCAAAGCGCATTTGGCGCGACGAGGCGGTGTTGCGGTTGCGCGGTTGCTCGGCGAACTGGATGCCATTGTCGGTCAGGATCGTGTGAATGCGGTAGGGCACGGCTTTCAACAGATGTTCGAGGAACTCCCAAGCCGTCCGCCTGTCAGCCTTATCGACGAGCTGGGTGACCGCAAACTTGCTAGTGCGGTCGATGCCGACGAACAGGCAGAGCCCTTCGACGAGCTTGTCTGTGGAAAATGGTGTATTCACGAGGTTCCTGAGCGGGATGGCCACCCCGCTCAGGCGGTGGATGTGAGGCCGTTCGACAGGCTGGTCGTCAAAGACCGTTCCTGAGCAGGGCCGCATCCGTCTTTCCCAAACCCCGAACAGTTGCTTGGGACCGTTAACGGACCCGCACGACGAGCCTGGGAGACCGGATCATGTCATAGCCCGACCTTTGTCGGCATCGATGTTGCCAACGACGAACTCGCTATTCACTTTCATCCGACCGGCATGCTGTGTCGCGTCGCCAACAGCAAGACCGAACTTGCCATGCTCGGCCGCAAGCTGACCCGGCTTGCCGGCACGGCCCGTTTGCGGATCGGCTTCGAGGCGTCGGGCGGTTACGAGCGCAAGCTTATCATCCTGCTCGATCGGCTGGCACTTGCCGCCTATTTTATAGATCCGGCACGGGTGCGCAGCTTCGCCCGTGCCGAGCACAGCTGGCCAAGACCGATTCACTCGATGCTGCGGTGATCGCACGCTGCCTTGCTGCGCTGCATGCCAAGCTCACGCCCCATGTCCACAACCCCGAAGCCATCAGGCTTACCGAGCATGTTCGTCTGCGCGACCTCGCTGTCGCCCAGGCTGTCCAACTGGGCAACCAGCTCGAGACCATCGCTGATACCGCCATGCGTCGCATCAGCGTCGAGAGCGAAGCTTGCGATCGCTGTATTGCTGCTCTGACGGCGTGCGTGGTCGTGGCGCTCCCATGACGTACCTGTCCCATACGGCTTCTTCCATTCTAACGACGGATCACACCATCAAACCGTGGGATTAAACACCCAGTACACTAATAGCGAAGATCGCCTCACCGTAGACCTTTTTTATACCATACCCTTACGCATTGAGTTTAATACGCGTATAAAATTGCCCAGAAGCTTCAGACGAGCGATCGGACCAGTGCATGAATGCCATTGTCAATCATATCGGAGAACTGGCGGACGCGGGCGAGCGGATGATTGAACGCTTACGGCGCAAGGCATTCCTGCCCGAAAGCCGCAAGGGTCTCAATGTCCGCTTCGGGATTGCCGAGGCAGCGCAATTACTCGACTGTTCGACCAACCGGATCCGCATGGCGGAGGATGACGGTCGCCTCCCCCTGCCCCGGCGGGTGAAAATGGGCGGAGACTTGGTTATTCGGTCGAGGAACTACTGCAGATGCGCGAGGTACTTGGCGCCTCTCCTGCACGCGCACTGTTTGATATCCCCGCGATCATCGCAGTGCAGAATTTCAAAGGCGGGGTGGGCAAGTCGACGGTCACGTGCCACCTCGCGCATTATTTCGCGGTGCAGGGGTACCGTGTGCTGGTTGTCGACTGCGATAGCCAGGCGACGACGACGACGCTGTTCGGGTTTAACCCCCATTTCAATATCGCGCGAGAAGAGACGCTCTACCCCTATCTGTCGATCGATCCGACCCAGGCCGACCTGCTCTATGCGGTCAAATCGACACCGTGGCCCAATGTCGACCTTATCCCATCGAACCTCGAATTGTTCGACGTCGAATATGAACTTGCCGCTGCGGGATCGGACGGGCAGTCGGTGCTCGCCGCGCGCTTCCGCAAGCTCAAACAGGGGCTGGCCGATCTTGCGCGCAATTACGACGTGGTACTGCTCGATCCTCCACCTGCTCTCGGGACGATCAGCCTCGCGGTGATGCAGGCGGCAAATGCGCTGCTCGTCCCGCTCGCCGCTACGACGCCCGATTTTTGCTCGACCGTCCAGTTTCTGTCGATGATGAACCAGGTCCTGCAGCAGCTCGCGCATGCCGGAATCGAGGTCGAATATAGCTTCCTTCGGCTTATATGTTCGAAGTTTGACAGTAACGATCCCAGCCACGCAATGGTTCGCACGATTATGGAACAGAGCTTCGGTCCAGCCTTACTCCCGGTGCCAATCCTCGAATCCGCCGAGATCAGCCATGCCGCGATGCGGATGATGACGATCTACGAACTTGAACGCCCAATCGGTACTCCCAAGACGCACAAGCGCTGCCGTGCCAATCTTGACGAGGCGATGGGGCAGATCGAGCAACTCGTCCGACAAGGCTGGGGCCGTGTCGAGCCCGCACGCGAGGAGGATCTACTCCGTGTCGCGTGAACCCGAATTGGTACTGTCCTGCGCGGCAGCGTTCCCAATAAGTCCAGTGCGGGAGGTGCAGCATGGCGCGTAAGCAATCTGACTATCTCGCAGCCTTGCTGGCCGACGAATCAGCGGAAATCGACACCGACGCGCCCCCTGCCCCGCCCACGTCCGAACGGACGCGTGGGACGACACTGCTCAACCGCGAGACTGCACTAGCGCGAGTGACTAGCGGGGAAGTGCGACAAGTGACGCAGCTGCTACTCGATCCAGTGCGCGTGCGGATCTGGCCGGGTAATGCGCGCAGCTACCAGCATCTGACCGAAGAAGGCTGCCGCGAGCTAATCGATTCCATAATCGCCGAGGGCGGACAAAAGGTTCCTGCCGTGGTACGCCGTGTCAACGGCGATCCTACACATGACTTCGAGGTGATTGCGGGTACTCGACGCCACTGGTCGATCAGCTGGCTACGTGCGCATTCCTATCCTGAGATGCAGTTCGTAGCGCAGGTTGCCAACCTCGACGACGAAGCCGCATTCCGGCTTGCCGATCTAGAGAACCGCGCGCGGAAAGATGTGTCAGATCTCGAGCGTGCCCGTAATTATGCCGAGGCGCTCAAGGCCCATTACGGCAACCACCTGACGCGGATGGCGGACCGGCTCAAAGTGTCAAAGGGTTGGCTGTCAAAGATGGTCAAGGTCGCACAGATCCCAGACGCGGTGATTACCGCGTTCGCCTCCCCCTCCGACGTCCAACTCAAGCCTGCTTATGCATTGGCGCAGGCGCTCAACGACAAAGTTGCCGCTAAGGCTATTCAAGGTGCTGCTCGAGATCTTGCGCGTGAGCAGGCTGCGCGGCGCGATCGGGGTGCGCCCCCCCTACCCTGCTGGCGACGTGCTGCGGCGGTTGCTCGAGGCGTCGAACGATCCCACCGACGCTGCGCCCCCGTTCACATGGACCACGCCGTCTGGACGCCCTGGGCTCAGCATCCAGTCGAGCAACCGACAGGGCGTAACAATCCGACTCCATGCCGGGTCGGGCGCCGGGAACGACGAGCTGGTCAACGCGCTGCGGCAGGCGCTCGTGCATTTGGAGGCCGAAGGCCGCGGACTGCAGCGGTGAGTGTGTTTCCCCGGGGAAACATGCTCCGTTCCATACCAACGCGGACGATTGCCGCTACCGCCCCGATGATGTTTTCCTTTGGGAAACACTCAGGTCGTGACGGCATGACACGCGCCGATCGTCAGAGGGTGTCTGAGCGTTCGACCTGCTCCTCCCCTATCTCGCCGACCTGCCGCTGCGCGACCAGCGCGAGATGATGGAGCGTCCGTTCTTCAGCCTCGCCAAGCCCAAGCGAGTCAAGCCGATCGATTATCGCAGCCCCGACGGCAAGCTGTGGGTGCACGTCTCAGGCAACCCTGATTACGGGATGGCGACGATTTGGGATGCGGACATATTAATCTATTGCGCGAGCGTGCTTGCGGATATGGCCCGGCGCGGGATCAACGACGTTCCGTGCAAGCTCTACCTTATGCCCTATGACCTAGTCCGCGCAATTGGGCGGCCCACGACCGGTCGAGCGTATGAACTGCTCGGCCAAGCGCTCGACCGGCTGGTGTCAAGCACGATCAAGACCAACTTTCGCCGAGAATCGCCGAGAGGCCACGTTCAGTTGACTCGATGGGTGGACACAGCTGGTCGACGAAAAGACCGAGCGGTCGCGTGGGATGACGATCGAGGTGTCGAACTGGTTCTGGGAAGGCGTAATGATGCAGGGCGGGGTGCTGTCGATCGACCCTGCCTATTTTGACCTGACGGGCGGGCGTGAGCGCTGGCTATACCGCGTCGCGCGCAAACATGCTGGAGGGGCAGGGGAAGTCGGCTTCGCGATCGCCATGCCGACGCTGTTCGAGAAGTCGGGCGCCAAAGGGCAATATCGCCGCTTCAAGTTCGAGATCGCGAAGATCGTCGAGCGCAACGGGCTGCCGGGCTATGCGCTAGCCTTGGAGACGCCAGCTGGAAAGCGCGAACCACTGCTGCGGATGCAACGTCGCAGCGACGTCGAGCGCCCGATGAAAACCGTGGTGGCACATGGGGCAGGGGGGCGCTAAAGCCCCAGCAAGGTCAACGTCAACCAACCCCACTGCCACAGCCAACGATGCGGATGAGACGATTGACGTAACAGCGCTGCTGCGACGGTCGCGGACCAGTCTGGCGACACGCGCCACCGCCGGCGAAATCACCGACGCGACAATGGCAACGCTGTGCAGGGAATGCCCGGGATGGGATTACCAGACATTACACGATCAGTTTCGCGCCTGGGTTGAGGCGGACAGTACGCACACGCCGGTGAGTTATCAGGCGGCGTTCATCGGCTTTGTACGGCGCTACCATGAAAAGCACCGTCACGAACTTGGGCGTTAGCACTGCTTGGCCTTACGAACCGCCTTCGCCTTGAGAGGGGCATAGGGGCCGCGTACTCCAAAATCCCTATAGCCTAGTTCAACCGTTCCCGAAGTGTCGTGTTTGTAAACGCCCCTCCTTCTTTACGCTTGGGTATCTGTCGCAATTGAACATCCCTTAGGACGAACCTTAGCAATCTGATGCAATTACTCGAGAAAATTACGCAATCGAGCCAGCCTTCGACACTCTAGGAACAAGGTTCGCTCCTTTAGGAACGCAAAGTCGACCTTTCGGGAACTTTTTCCTCGACACTCTAGGAACAGAACGAAGACACATCTGGAACCGCGTTATCGAGCTAACTCAAGGAAGACAGGGCATTCAAGCGCATTAGAAAGGCGATTAACTCATTAACATTAGGTATAAACCCCTTTAACCAGCGAATTCTATATTTTCGAAAAGCGGATTAAATGAACCGCCCCGGGTTTGTTGGAGGCTTCAACTCCTGAGACGGTGGAGCCATGACGAGCAAGACGGCGAACAAGTTTGCGCCCGAAGTCCGCGAGCGGGCGGTACGGATGGTTTTCGATCACGAGCGGGATTACCCGTCCAGATGGGCGACCGTGGTATCGATTGCCGAGAAGATCGGCTGCGTTCCGCAGACGCTGCATGAACGGGTGAAGAAGGCCGAAGTCGACAGCGGCAAACGTGGCGGTGTCCCGACCGATGTGGCCGACAAGGTGAAGGCGCTGGAGCGCGAGGTCCGCGAACTGCGGCAAGCCAACGAGATCCTGCGCAAGCCTGTCCTGAGCCTGCCGAAGGGGGCGTCGGCATATTTTGCGCAGGCGGAGCTCGACCGCCCGTTCCGGAGATGATCGCTTTCATTGACGATTACCGTGATGCCTATGGGGTCGAGCCGATCTGCCGTGTCCTGCCGATAGCCCCATCCACCTACTACGAGCACGTCGTGCAACGACAGGATCCATCGCGTCTGTCGGCACGGGCGCGTGAGGATCTGATCCTCAAGCCCGAAATCGCTCGTGTCTTCGCGGCGAACTTTGCGGTCTACGGCGTGCGGAAGGTATGGCGGCAGATGATGCGGGAGGGCTTTGCGGTCGCGCGCTGTACCGTGGAACGGCTGATGCGCGAGATGGGCTTGGCGGGGGTAATCCGCGGCAAGCCGGTGCGCACGACCATCAGCGATAAAGCAGCGCCATGACCGCGCGATCACCATAGATCATCTGCGCATTGAACGGCTTGGATACGAATGTGGCCTTTTCGGGCAAGTCATCCGCCTTCGGCCGGAGGTGGCCGCTGCCGATAACGATCTCGATCCAGGGGTAATTCTCCGCGAGGTGGTGGGCGAGCGCGAACCCGTTAGTATCGCCCGGTATATCGACGTCTGAGAAGAGCAGGGTGATTGTGTGCACGTATTCAGGGAGCATCGCGATCGCAGCATCGCTGTGATCCGCTTCATAGATGCGGAACCCGCATCTTCGAGAATGGCTGTGACATCCATGAGGATGAACGGGTCATCGTTAACGGCAAGCGCATAGGGAACTGTCGATAGGGATATGCCGCACTAACCAGCCACGTGCGAAAACGGCTCCGTTGTATCCCTAGCTTTGACATCTCAAGCAATCATTGCGGATGTAGAATCTCGATTGGCCCGTTGTCCAAAAGGACCCAGACAATAAAATGCCCCGCTGCGGGGGGCAGCGGGGCGCTTTAGAACCAGCGGGACCAAGGGGGGGAAGTGCCCGACCGGTTATGATATCAACAGTACAGGCCGGCGTCGGTTCCGCACATAGTTACGAAAATGCCCTGCCGATCTGAAGACCGACAGGGCATTGCGAGCTTTCACCGCCGTTCCCCCGAAAGGGCAGGACGCTTCTAGCGTATTTAGAAACTGCCTAGCTTGTAGTGTGTTCCCGGCGCTCGTCTGTGATGCTAGCCTATCTGGACGGTCGACCCGGCATCGACGGCATTATCAACGACATAGTCGGTGATGACGTCCGCCTTTACAAGAACGCCACCTTACACTCTCAGCTTCTGCTCGAAGCGCTTCCATTGGCGTTCGTCCCGACCGTAACTGGGAAAGGACGGCGGTAGCGGCGTCGGTGCGATCCTGTTTGGCCTACTGCCGCAAGCCGAACACCGCAGATATCCGAGGAGGCATTCGACCGACATGTTCTTGCGTTTGAGGTAACACCACCTCACTAAAACCAGGCGGTGCACGACACCCTTGCGCCCGCATTTGGAGCATACGCAGCCCACATTAGCTTCGTGCTTCGTGAAATCGCCCAGCGTCCTAAACCGCGTGTTGCCCACAGGATCACCAGGGCAAAGCCATCTGCGCCGTTTCAGCGTCTACAGGCTGATATAGAGTCCTGTAGACATGCCTTGCCACCTCCAAGCGTGCGTCTGCTCTCAATCCCTCGCGCGGCGCTGTAAGCCCGATCAAAGCCCATGCAGGCGCGTCTTCGATAATGGCCGCAATCCGCTCCGGGGAAATCACGCTAGCCATCAGAAGCAATCGGTCGAGAACTTGCCGTAGGGTGACAGCCCACGCCGCGCGAACTCTGCCTCAATCGGCGCCAGGAGGGTTTCAGGACCGTCTTCGAAGCATTGGAAAAAGATGTTCTGCATCTCGCAAGGCCGAAGCTCTGGCAGGATTTCGGCAATTAGAGTGTGGGTCTGACTGAGGGGCTGTGCGCCGTCGCGCATCGACTCGGGTGCGTGTTCCATACCCAGATCATAGCGGAACAAAGGAAGAACGCTAGTGTGGTCGCATCCCTTAACTTGGAGGTTTGATCAGCCCTTTCAGCTGCTTTTGCAGCGCCGCGCTGCCCAAATGCGATTGCACGTGATCAAAACCCTCCCGCCTCAACTGAGTGCGGATGTCCGTTATCGAGCGCGCTTTGCCGCTCCGCGCGATCTCGAATGCTCGTTCGATGATTGTCATGGCAAAGCAATAACACGGCCGATCTACCAGGAGGACCGTTTCGGTATCCACCGGCTTTAACGGTTTCGCGCTCTCGCTTGCCTCTGCGCCCGCCGCTTGGTCTTCTTCGCGGACTCTGCAAGTTGGGCGCTAGCCACACTACTGTGCCCTTTGGCCTTCGCACCGCTGCTCGCAACTTCGGGGGGATAACCAAGCTTTAAGCTTCAAGAGTGTGGCGCGGATCATATCGCAGCCCTTAACCTGTCCAAACGAGGCCTGCCATTCACCTTTTCCGGAAAACTGATCGCCACAGATAACGGGATCCGGCTTCTCAAAAAACGATCCTATTTCGAGAATCAAAGCTCGCACGGGCCGAGCCACAAAGGGATCCCTTTGGCAACGTCAGGAACGCCCATTGCCCCCCAAAATGCATCACGGTTGTGCATTACAACACTGGTCGACTTCGTGCGGTTTGACTCTACTTCATCCTCAAACTTCGAATGCGAGTTTCAACGGCCGATACCGAGCGGCCTAACTCAACATCGATTTCGCGTTGGCTTTTCGAGCCAGCCATCAAAAGAAGCCTGGTGTCGTCATCGTTCGTCCAAGCCTGCCTACTGTTCACCGCATTCTTGCGCTGTGCAAGGTCGTCAGCTGGGTTCGTAGAAGTAGCCATTCCCGTCCTCACCTCGCACAATGCGGTGGATACCTTATCCGCCGCAGCATTTTATGATTTGGCCGGATCGTGACGTTCCAAGAGGTCGACCAGCGCCGATATTAGCCCGAGGGTAAGCACCGCCTCCCTCCCGCGATAGCGACACGGAGTTTGCATCGAACGGAGCGAGCGCAGCTTTAAAGTGCGCCTCCATGCCCTTTGCGACGGCCGTTACATCCATCTCATCCACGCTTATTCCTCCTCATACGGCGGAGACCTCACCGCCGCACTTCTTTCCAGCGCCGCTCCCTTAACGCCCCAGGCACTAGAGAGTTGAAAGCTTGATTAGTCGTGCGAGCTGCTGCTTGCCGTAATACCCATAGGGCCAGCAGTTTCGGTTCGGGAGAACGATTCGAAGCCGGTTTCGCGCCGGCAAACCCAATGAAGCCGCGATACAAACGATTTCGCGCAGCGTCGCGACTGCGAGCATTTCCTCGCTACCTGGACCGATCTTCCTACCTTTTCGACGCCACAAAGTCGCAAGTTCCGCCCATGGGACAAAATACTGGTTCTTTTCGACGACAAGGCGCGTCATTTGGAGTCATCCTGTTGCCCGAATGGGTCATGTTTTACGATGGTGCGGTGGATATCCCCTCCGTCGCAGGGTCAATGGCTTTGCCTCAAGCCAAGGGCTTTTTGCCGTTCGTAAACGGAGTTTGGCGTACGCCCAAGCAAGTCCACAATCTCGCGAGTACCCTTAGTTTCCGACCAGAGGCGAAGGTTTTCGTCTCCGACGTCAGTCCACGGCAGCCCCTTGTTAGGTAAGCAACCGACATAATCCTACGCCTCTTGAAGGTGCGGCAGATAACCCCTCCGCCGCAACGGTCCACGCCACGCATAAAATAGGCCGTTCTTGGGCCAAATATATTACGTTGTACCCCATCGATACCCCATTTTCGGCAACGCACTGCCGCAGCCGGTGGGACCCGATCCAAGTAGCTTGGTTTAAAGCTGCCGTATGGCACGATGAATCCCAGCGATCCTGAAACCTTGAGGATGCTGGAAGGACGACAGCACTCGCGTCGTCCTCGTTCGGTCGAGTAAGCCCAACCATTCGACGCTAATGTAACCACAGTAAAAATTAAACAGGATCAATCACTGTCCTTGGAGGGTTTGTCGCGCCAGTATCGATCCTTAGTCAGGATGCCGAGATATTTTATGCTGAAAAGCGAATTGGAAAAGCAGCGTACTTTTGTCGCCAAAGAGTTAGGCATTGATTGGAAGGCAATGAGAAACCATCCATACGATCTCGAATTCGAAGAAAATGGTTCGCTATTGGTTCGCTGGCATGACCAAGCGCCCGATGGCATAATTCGAGAAGGTAAGCCAGGCTCGTACACGACGCGTATTCGCCCTGCGAATGCCACCGCGCCGGAAGAGTCCATCGAAAATGAGGCTCTACGGTCTCAATCAGGTTAACGTGTGAAGAACGGTAACAACCCGCTGGCCACACCAAATCTCTACATCGTTTTTTCGTGCGTAAGTCTTTCCGCCCGACACTGCGTCCGCATCATTTTGACATTCTAGATCGATACGTTCGACAATCTTTCCGACTTTATCGAGAACATACATACGATACTCTAGCATCATGGCGATCCCGGACTCATACTGGGGTATTAACTTTAAACGATGTTAGAGCTTCGTAAAGTTCTATCGCAACCGCTATGGGTCGAAGAAGCCTCTTACTGGTCCGATGTTATCTAATGTTACTCGCGATTTCGTCGGACGAATTCGGCGATTAGCGCGGCGCGATGACGGTAATAAGTCTAAGTCTCAGGCGGGCGACGAATTCGGAACAGGCTGTGATGGAAGAACAAAAACGCGGGCAGGACCAGCACGTTTTGGAGTATCGAGAACGTATTAGTGCGATGTCCGACAGAGCGGTTCGAACTGCCTTTTTAGCGACCAAAGCCAAAGCGGGCGATCCGTGGCGCGATGCCTTGGTGGCCGAAATGAAGGAGCGCTTGAGGCGTCTAGCTTTTTCTCGTCCACACGATTTTGCTTAATCGAGCGTTCTTATTGTCCTCCACTGAAGCCGTCGAAGCCGTTATCAGGGGATTGATTTCCATTCGCGTCCCTCCGCACACTTGCCGGAGGCACAGTCCATCGATTTCTCAATCTGATTTTTTATAGCTAAAAGTTCGGCACAGTCTACACCCCGTTCATGCCGGAGAAGAGTTTTCGGCATAACATTCATTTCGCTCTTCAGTGCAAGCCGACTTGATAGGTCTTGGGGACTGATAGCACTACCATTCCACAGCAAAATGCCTGCTTGCGTTACGAGGAGCACATGTGACACGGATACTGACTGCTCAAGACGATGCGTCCAGTTCTGGTCTTTGTTCTCACACTTGTTTTGCCTAGGATTGCATGCGGCTAAAGCCACGCTGGCAAAGGGCAGTCGCTATCGCTCGAAGAGTATGTAGGGCGCGAGGTTGCATCTCGGCACTGTCCCTGAAAATGCGGATATCTGCAATTTAGCGTTCAACCGCCGCCCTAGTGTTGCAGGGGTCAATTTTCGGGAATGTCCGAGTTGGGGAGGATCGCGGCCTGTCCGGCTACGGGTGACGATCAGCGGGTAAGCTGCCGTTCCTTCAGCGAGGGGCAGCAAGAGGCTGATTGGCCAGCCCCTTGTGGTCACCCGCCTGTCCGTTTTGGCGTTGAGAGAACATAACTGGACTTCCGCCTCTACCGTATCGATCAGCGAGCATCGTGCGTGTCCGCCATACGAATGGAGGATGCTATTACGCAACAATTCAGCATAAAAGTATTTAATAGGTATTGTTTGGGTATTGACGAATATGACAAATTAACGAAATCTGTCGTTCGAACCGGTCAAAGCGTCAGGGCGCAGCTGGATAAGGGGTAAGTATATGATCTTCGACCAAACTGTGTCGCGTATCGCTCTTGCAGGGTCGCTTTTGTTCTGCGCTGTCCCGGCAATGGCGCAAAATCAGGATGTTGCAACGGGTCCCGCTCAGACACCGGCACAGGCTAAGGTTGAGGCGGATGCCGCGACCGCGCTTGCCGCACCCAATCCTGCGTCCTCATCGGATGACACGGTCGTTGTGACCGGATCCCGCATTCAGCGTCCGAACATGACGTCGGCCGCACCGATCACCTCGGTCACCGCGCAGGACATTCGCGCGCAAGCGCCGACCAACATCGAGGACGTGCTGAACCGTCTCCCGCAGATCGCGCCGGACGCGCAGCAGAACTACCAGGATTCGGACGGCCGCCAGCGCATCAAGCTGCGCAGCCTCGGCTTCGAGCGTACGCTGACGCTGATCGACGGCAAGCGTATCGGCACACAGAACGGCGCGGACGTCGGCATCATCCCGCCGTCAATGCTTGAGCGTGTCGACGTGCTGACCGGCGGTGCCTCGTCGGTCTATGGTTCGGACGCGGTAGCTGGCGTGGTCAACTTCATCCTGAAAAAGGATTTTGAGGGGTTGCAGATCGACGGCAACTACAATTTCTACAATCACGACAACAACGACACGATCGTATCACCGCTGGCGCGCGCGAACAGTTTCGGCAGCCCGCGCGGCATGACCAACGACGGCGGCCGGGCCGACATTACCGTGACCGCGGGCAAGAAGCTGTTCGACGGCAAGCTGCGCCTGTCGGGCTTCGTCAACTACCGCCACACCGACGCGGTCGATTACGACGCGCGCTCCAGCTCGGCATGCCAACTTGTCCAGACCGGCAAGGATGGCCCGCTCTCATGCTCGCTGTCGACTTATTCGCGCAGCGGCTACATCTCGCCACGCTCGGGTGCGAACAACGGCGCCACTTACGTCAACGACCCGAACGGCACGCGCACCTTCGTCCCCTACGGCGTCGGCGCGGGCAATGCGGCGAACCCGTATGACGGCTATTCCTATCAGCGCGGGTCGGAGCGGTGGAACGCGGGCGGCTTCGTCAGCGCCGATCTCACCTCCGATATCGAAGTTTACGGATCGGGAATCTGGTTCCGCGACAAGTCCGTGAACGTCTATCCGGCGCGGATCTACAGCTACACCGTCTATGGCGATCAGCCGTACCAGGTGAACTGCAACAACCCGTATCTATCGGGTTCGCAGGCAAGCGCGATCTGCGGCGGTGCAGCCGGTACCAACACCAAGGCACCGATCGAACTCCGCTATCGTTTCAACGATCTCGCTGACATCCCCGATACCTATATCAACAGCGGCATCCGCGCCACCGGCGGCTTCCGCGGCAAGGTCGACGATACGTGGACTTGGGATGTCGGCGGCGTCTACGCGCGCAACCAGCAGGTTGTGAACTACGGCAACCTGCCTGACTACGACCGCGTCAACCAGTCGCTTGACGTCGTCAACGTCAACGGCGTGCCGACCTGCGCCAGCGGCGTCGCGGGTTGCGTGCCGTTCAACGCCTTCACCGCCAACACGCCCGGCCAACCAGTCGCGGACTGGTTGTTCACAGCTCCAGGCGGCCGCACCAAGGGCGTGGGTACGCTCTGGGACGGCCTGCTCTCTGTGACCGGCGATCTCGGCAAATACGGTGTTACCTCGCCACTAGCCAACCAGGGCGTCGCGATCGCGCTGGGTGCCGAATATCGTCACGACAACTACACATCGACAGCGGATTCTTTCTACCGCGATCTCAACGGTGGTGCCGATCTGGATATTTCGCAGAGCGTTTGGGAATCGAACATCGAAGTGCAGGCGCCGTTGATTGAGGATCGCCCGTTCGCGCATCTATTGCAGGCGAATGGCGGCTACCGCGTGTCAAAATACAGCAGCAATCCCAAGACCTTCAATACCTGGAAGATCGAAGGCATCTACGCACCGGTCAGCGACCTTACATTCCGCGGCTCGTACAACAAGGCGCAGCGCGCGCCGACGGTGATCGAGATCGGCCAGGCGCGGAACATCAGCTATGGCCTGCAAGGCGGGTCTCAGAACGATTTCTGCGCACCGACCGTCACGACCAATCCGACCACCGGCGCCATCAGCTACGGCACGCCCGTTGCGTCGCGCGACGTCTGCCGTGCGACCGGGCTTTCCGACGCGCTGTACGGTAGCCCCACGCTACTGTGTAACCAGGGCGACGGCAACCAGTGCACCGTCCAGTCGGGTGGATACACCGCGGACCCGGAGACCGCCTACACGTTGACCTACGGCCTGGTGGTGAAGCCAAGCTTCATTCGCGGACTGGTCTTCTCGGTCGACCGGTATCAGATCAAGATCGACAACTCGCTGGGGTATAACGATTATACCTACTACACTGATGGCTGTCAGCGCTCGAACGGCGATCCCTTCTTCTGCTCGGGTATCGTCCGCCAGCCCGGTACCGGCATCCTCTACGCACCGGCCAGCAGCAACCCAACCAGCGGCTTCATTCGTCAGGGCACGACTAACTATTACAAGTCGATCGCTCGCGGCATCGATTTTCAGGCACAATATACGCTCCCCTTGGCGGTGCGGGCAAGGTCGACTGGAGCTTCAATGGCTCACTGACAACCTTTGCCGGCAGCCAGGATTCACCGCTTCAGCCCAAGCGCAACTGCGTCGGCTATTACGGCAATGGCTGTAGCCAGTTGCTGCCGAAATGGTCGCACGGCCTGCGTACGACCTACACTACCGGCGACGGCATCTTCAGTACGTCGTTCAACTGGCGCTATGTCGGTTCGTTGACCAGCGCGGACAATTCGGGCGACGAAGCGATCGGTGGCACGCCGGATCGGGCACGCACGACCTTCTACCACATCGCACCAGCAAGTTATTTCGATCTGGCGCTGTCGTTTGCGATCGCCAAGGACTTTTCGTTGCGGTTTATTGCCAACAACCTGCTCGACAAGACCCCGCCGATCCTCGCGAATTCGTACGACATCAGCCTCGCACGGAGCAACACGATCCCCGCGCGCTACGACTCGCTCGGTCGCAACATCGCGGTTGGCGCTACTATTCGGTTCTAAAGCCCGACGCAATTAAGGGCTCGCCAGCTGCGGGCCCTTTACGTGTTTCTGGTTTCGGATTGATGGGCAGGCGAACCGAGATCTGCGTCAGTTAATACATATACTGAGCCGTTGAAAACCAGGTCATTGCCTGAAGCGCGGGAACGTTGTCGGAGAGAACATTGTGTGTGGGAAGACCGATCCCAGCCCGCTGGCTTCGGCCCTTACAGTGTATGGGTCTGCGTTCAAAATTCGATAAGCGACACGAGACCGACGTCGTTGCGCTTACCGAACACGGTTTTTTATTAAAATGAACTAACGACTAAAGCTGAGAAGCAGGTCGGGCTTTTCGAATATGCGGTTTTGGGCGTTCTTGCCCCAGCCGGCATTCTCGCGAGGGATCGAGTTTCGGGAAATGTCTGAGATGGAGAGGTTAGCGGACGTTCCGGTTTGCGCGCGCACCCCGCGAAACAAGGCGCTGACTGGGTGCCCAGATTAAGCGCTACCGTTCTTATCGTCTAGAACGATGGCGTACGTCAGCGCGATCGAAGCCGCTTTCTAAGATGAACTCGGCAGGTCTACCCCCCGGTCGAGGTAAAGATCAGGTCACGCTGGCCGGGTTCGCGAACGACAAGGCTGGGTCCGCGAGAAAGATCGAATGTGTAGCCGCATTCCTGATCTGAACGCGGCTTCCAATCGGGGCAGCGAGGATCACCGCCATAGCGTATCTTTAAAGAAAGTTTAACGCCGGCCTCGGCCGGAACTGCATAAAGTGCCACAGAATGGCCTGTAGCTAGTTCGAGCATGACAGTACCTTTTTTTCGAGGTCTCATTTATAATTACCGATGCCTTATCTACTTAACCGTCCCCGTCTAGATCGGCTCTTATTACTCCGTCAGGAAGCATTTATTTCTCCGTAGTCGGTTGGACCAATGCTAATGACAGATATAACAACATAAGCATCGATGATTCCCCAAACGACGGACTGAATAATTTCGGACGATAGCCTACATGTGCACGCACCGCTACAACAGTTGTTGTTGTAAGGCATCTTAGCGTCAGACGATTAGCCGCTGTACGATGCAAAACTTTTGATTTTTCGCATTGTGATGGCCGAGGCGGCATTATCGTAAGCTTGTCCGTGTTCCGGCAGCAGACGATCCAGAAGGGCGGATAGTCGGCGCGGCGCACGCTTGCTCTGTTCCCCCAATGGCCGTGGTGAGCCGAAGGTCGCCGGTTAACCGGAACTGCAATTGCCCAAACAACGCGCCCAGTCGCTTAGTCGCGCCAAGTGGCCCGGCTCCAAATACATAAAAGAACGATACCAAGTTCTGGAGCGATACACTTGGGCAATAGTAGCTCAGGCGCATGGAAATTCCCCGGGCTGCGTGGCAACAATTAACTAATCATTATACTCAAGACCCAGTGGAGGTTTTACTATCACGTTGGCATTTCAATATCGGTTATGAAAGACCCTCGCATATTCCCGTCGCGTATAACCCCATCGGGGGTATCGTCTAACCAATGTATCATTAGTGCAATCTTGCCGCGTACGGTTTCAACCCCTGCGTAATAGGGATATTGAACTAACTCGGAGACGGTAATATGGAGTTGAGCTGCGATATACTCGCGCTCTCGTCGTGCAGAGTCTTCAAAAGAGGGCATGACTAAAAACTCCCCCGGGAGCGATAGCTGGTAAGCCGATAACTGAACCGAATCGGGTTATACCATAATATTTTCTAGGCATTGCATCTATTTACGAATTGATTCGTGCCATTTATTACAAACCGCTGTCCGAGCGTTCTCAGAGCCGAAATATCGCTGTTTTTGTGCGGTGATCGGGGCGAGCGATCTTGGCGACGCGAGTCGGCAATCGTCAGCGGTAAGCCAGATAGCGTTGGTCGTGCCTAAAATCGTCTATGCGAGGCAAAATCCCGCAACCGCCAGTTCACTCAGCATGGCAGGCGCTTACCGTGCCAATCCATGATGCGCTCCCTTCATATGGACCTCCAGGGGGCCAAGTCGTAGGCCTGTCGTCAGCAGACCTAGCTTAATACACCCGACAGGTACGTTTCGCTGAGACTGGCGGCAGAGATGTTGATGGAGCATGGCGAGCAAGCGATGGACCAGATGCTGTACAACTCGCTGACGCCGATGGAGCGGAATTGCCTGCGGCTTGCCCACCATGAGTGCAAAGCCGAGGAAATCGCTCACCATCGCCAAGGAAATCGATCACCATCGCCGAGTTCGAGCGCGAGCTGATCCACCAACGCACCAGCAGCGGGCGGGTGGCGGCCAAGGCGAGGGGAGTACGCTTCGGGCGCCCGCCCAAGCTCACTCCCGATCAGATTGCGCTAGGCGAACGATTGGTGACTGAAGGCACATTCGTGCGAAAGGCTGCCAAGCTCCTCAAATGCCACCATGCGACGCTCTACCGCGCGCTGACCCCATAATGCCGAGCACTCCGCAACCTGACGCTTCGGAAGAGGGCGCCTAATGCCTATCCCCCTGAGCACGTGTTCTTGTACCCGTTCGACTGGGTCCAGCTCTCGCACCAGATACGCTTCGTGCGGGCAGGGGGGCGCTGCGAGCATTGTGGGCGTCCCCATATGCAGAAGGTCTTCCACCTCGGCGACGGACGGTGGTGGAATCGGAGCCGGCAATGCTGGCGCAACGGCCGAGGCCGGCGCGTACGACGACCTATAGAGAACATTCTACTACATGGACGATGGACGCCAGTGGTACTGGCCTGTGCTCACCTCAACCATGATTCCAGCAACAGCGCGCTTCACCAGCTGGCAGCGCTCTACCAGCGATGCCACATGATCCATGACGGTCCCGAACATCGACGCCGGCGCTGGATGAATGCGCATTACAGGCGCGCGCTCGGCGACCTGTTTTACGGTCCCTACCCCATGCTGGGAGGCGACTGGATCACCCCCCACCCCGATCAGCATGCTCGACGACAGCCGATCGTTATATCCCTACATGCGATGAGTGCTGCCAGGCATCCAGAGTGACGGCGCGACGGCGCGACGGCCTCAGCTACAAGCTAAAACCTCTTGTTGTAAAAGTAAGGATTATTCCTTACATTCCCTATTTGGAGGATGTCATGGCTACCATTGTTCAAGAGCGCAGCAGGATCACTGCCAAGGGACAGACAACCGTGCCGAAGGCTGTGCGCCAGGCGCTTGGGGTCAGCTATGGCGGTGAGATCGCCTTTGTAGTTGATGAGCATGGCGTCAGCGTTCGGCGCGTCGAGGTCGAGGAAGCCGATCCGGTGATCGGAGCGTTCCTAGGTTTCTTGGAACAGGACATGCTGCGCACTCCACAGAACGTCGTCGCCTTCCCGCCCATTCTGGCCGAACGCATGGCAACGCTAGCCGAGCATGTCCGGGTCGACCTAGATAAGGAAATCGACGGACCGGTTGCGCTCTGACTCATGATCGTCGTCAACGGTTGGACCATTTACGCGCACCCGCTGCTGCTCGATCAGCTGGAAAAGCTGACCAGAGTCGTCGAGAAGGCTAGGGCAAAAGACTCGCATGGCTGGGCTCGGACCGCTAACGCCAAGGTATTGGCGGCTGTGCGATCCTTGATGTTCGAGACAGTTCCCAGCGATCCTACTCGACCCGAGTATCGGCAGGGTGGCACACTGGGCGCCGCCCGAAAGCACTGGTTTCGGGTAAAGTTCGGCAACGGGCGCTTCCGCCTGTTCTTTCGCTATGACAGCCGCTCCAAGGTCATCATTTTCGCCTGGGTGAATGACGACACCACGCTGCGAACGTACGGCTCCAAAACAGATGCCTATGCCGTGTTCAAGGGGATGCTCGACAAGGGAAATCCTCCTGATGATTGGGCAACGCTGATCCAAGCTGGGTCTACCGATATGGCTCGCCATAATGCCCTTCAACGGATGGCGGACCTCGATCAGGAAGCCGGTATTTTCGACGATCATACGCCCCTTGATCGTTCGTGATGCTCCGATGCTCGCCTATCACCAGCGACGACGTCATTCTCATTCTCGCCCGTCGGCGCGAGCTGCCACGACCGTTGGCCATCGTCACACCCGAGGACCTGGCGCTGCGCCATCCGCCTCGTGCCGACTGCGGCCGCTACGACAGCCTGCGAGGTTTCCATGCAGCGGCATGAGATGATGGCTGCCATGGCCGAGTTGGGGCTCAAGGGCATGGCCGGCGCCTTCGACGAGGCGGTCACCACCGGCCTGCAGCGCAAACGTACGATGATGGAAATCCTGACGGACCTGTTGCGTGCGGAGACGACCCATCGCCATGCGGCGTCGGTCCGCTACCGGATGTCAGCCGCCAAACTGCCGGCGGCAAAGGACCTCGACGCCTTCGTATTTGACGGTACGCCCATCAACGAAGGCCTGGTGCGCTCGCTGCACAACGGCTCGTTCCTGGCCGGCCAGCGCAACATTGTGCTCGTCGGTGGTACGGGCACCGGCAAGACGCACCTCGCCAGTGCCATCACCGCCAACGTCGTGCGAAACGGCGCCCGCGGCCGCTACTTCAATACGGTCGACCTCGTGAACCGGCTCGAGGAGGAAACCCGCCTCGGCAAGGCCGGCACGCTTGCAGCCCAGCTGTCACGCCTCAAGGTCGTAGTGCTCGACGAGCTTGGTTATCTGCCGTTCGCCCGCTCGGGCGGCCAGCTGCTCTTCCACCTGGTCAGCAAGCTCTACGAGCGAACCTCGGTCATCGTCACGACGAACCTTGCCTTTGGCGAATGGCCGACTCTCTTCGGCGACCCCAAGATGACCACCGCGCTGCTCGACCGCATTACGCACCACTGCGATATCGTCGAAACCGGCAACGACAGCTGGCGCTTCAAGCACCGCAGCTAGCCCTCGGGAACCCGACAGAGGAACGCTTCGCGGCGCGTCCGTTACCGTCACGCTGCCCGACGAAGGGGGGTCTCTTTTGGACGCCGATTGACAGTTTTTTGCGCCAGCGCCAAACAGGCTTTGGGTGTCAGACTTCACCTATGTCGCGACTTGGGTAGGGCTCGTCTACGCGGCCCCCTTCGACAGGCTCAGGACAGGCTTCGTCATAGATACCTACGCCAGACGGATCGTAGGCTGGCGCGCCAGCAGGACGGCGCATGCCAGCTTCGTCCTGGATCCACTCGAACAGGCGCTCCATGATCGCCGTCCGACCCATCGGGGTGGCCTGATCCATCATAGCGACCGTGGGTCGCAATACGTGTCTATCAAGTACATCGATATGGCAGCATGACTCACAACCCAAGGCCTCCGGCAGACCCGGGGCAGTTCAGTAACCTACCCCCTTCCGTTTCCAGCTAAAAGTTCATAGATCGCCCCGGGAGGATTCGAGATGGCGGCTATCACCGAAGCGGCACTCCAGGGCGAGTGGTTTTACCTCGTTGAAGACCAGTCTTTCGATCGGACAAGCCGAGAATTTTATGTTCTCGATCAAGGAGAGGTAAGGCTCGGTACATCGCCTGAAGCAGTTGGAGTGTACACTCTTGACGATGACTACGTAATCATCAGGCTGCACCGAGCTATTCCGTTCACAACAACAATCACGCTCAGTAGCAACGATGCGACGTTCAATAAAACGACGAGGATATTAGCTGCTGATGCCACTCATACTTTGCCGGACGGCAGCGACCCGCTTTATCTGTACGGGACTTTCATTCGCCGAGTTGCCGACTACCCGAGCGTCTGTGACGTATGGCGTCGGGTCCGTTGAATATCGCTGTCGAGCCCATGAAAGCGAGCGCCGAGCACTAGCTCGTCTCCGCAGAGCAATTCATACAGTCCGACCGCTACGTTTGTTCAGCTTAGCGGCACGAGATAGTCGCAATTGAGGAAGGCGATGCTAATCTGGCTCGTCAAAAGGGTCCAACTTCCGAAGAGCTGGTTGCGAATGCGGTGCAGGGTCTGCCTTTTGAGTTGCTCCTCAGTCTTCAACTCAACGAACAGCAAAGTTGGACGGGTCGCGGCTTCCGCAATCCCTGCGGCGTTGCGGTCGTCGTTCTTCTGCGCCTCGAAATAGGAACGAACATAGGTCGGTAATATCAACCGTATGGAGTGCCCCTGTCTGCCAATGTCCGTCCCATGGGCGGAGCCCAGTAGCATGGAGGCATAAGCGATGACGGTCTCACGCCGGTTCAGCCGACGCACAACGACCTTACCGATCCTATCTAGGCCGACCACACCGCAGCTTTTCCTGTCGAGCTCGATCCCCACGAACTGATACGTTCATGACCGCCATTCTTCCCCAAACGATCCGCAGTTGTGACACAACAACGTTTCGGACAAGGGGCGAGTCATCCATAACAGAGGGAACGTCAGTCGTACCGAAGTCGATCGTCGGTCACACGTCCAAGCCGCATCACGGTTTGGATGCAGCGTCAGATCGCCTGACTTCCCGCGCTGACACAGATGCCTTCGGATTATCGGGTCGGCACTGGTTCCGCGCCCGAATAATCGTAGAAGCCGCGCTTGGTCTTCCTCCCGAACCATCCAGCCTCGACATATTTCACCAGTACTGGCGCAGGCCGAAATTTTGGATCGCCCGTTCCGTCGAACAGTACGCGCGTGATCTCGAGGCAAGTATCGAGCCCAATAAAGTCTGCCAGCGTCAGTGGCCCCATCGGGTGGTTCAACCCCAACTGGCACGCCAAATCAATGTCACGCACGCTCGCAACACCTTCACCCAGCGCGAAACACGCTTCGTTGATCATCGGCATTAGCACGCGGTTGACAATGAAACCCGGCGCGTCGTTCGCATGTACGACCTGTTTGCCAAGCTTTTCGGCAAACGCCTCGACCGCCTCAACCGTGGCATCTGACGTCGCGAGGCCCCGGATCAGCTCGACCGGCCGCATCACAGGGACCGGGTTAAAAAAATGCACGCCCATGAACCGTGCCGGGTCAGGAGCCGCCTGCGCCAGCCGGGTTATTGGTATTGACGACGTGTTCGACGCTAGGATTGCGTAGCGCCCCAGTACCTTACCGACCTCTGCAAAAATAGCGCGCTTGACGCCCTCACGCTCGGTGGCTGCCTCAACTACGATTGTACAGTCGCCCATGTTTGACAGGCTTGCGACTGGCTCGACCGCCGCAAGCGTCTCATCGCGCTCGCGCGAGCCAATCTTTTCCTTCTCTACCAACCGCGCTAACGCTTTGGCGATCCCGGCCTTACCCTTCTCGGCAGCTTCTAGTGACACGTCTGTCAACAGGACGCGATACCCCGCCTGCGCCGATACCTGCGCGATACCCGCGCCCATCTGCCCTGCACCAATCACGCCGATCGTCTGCACATCACTCTCCCGATTTGTTGCCCACCTTAGCTACTTTCACCGATCCCAACAGACCACTGGATTGCAACTATTCTGTGCAAATTAATCTTTTCTGCCGTCGCACTGGTCGCGATTAACCGATATTGCGCAAAAAAAGACTGATCGTATCGTGGCTTCGGGGCTAAGGGCCCGATCGAAAATTGAGTTGAGCGAATTCAGTACCTTGTGATTCACTGGGGTTGCGAAGACCACGAGGATCACATGGGCTGGACTGAAACCGCCCGGCGCGAGCATGACAGAAGCGGGCTGCGCTATGCAAGCGACTGCACCGATGAGGAATGGGCTGTCATCCGGCCGCTATTGAGGCGAACCTCCAGGGTTGGACGCCCACGCAAACACAAGGCGCGGACCCTGTGGGATGCGATCCAGTATATCGCATCGACGGGGTGCCAATGGGCGCAACTGCCCAAGGACTTCCCGCCCTTCACGACGGTGCCTTCACGACGGTGCAGTACCATTTCTACCGTATGCGCGACAACGGCCTGCTCGTTGTCATCAACGCGGTGTTGGTAGGATGGGGTCGCGCACATTGATCGGCTGACGGTCGAAATCATCAGACGATCCAACCTGACGGGCTTCATTATTCTGCCACGGCGCTGGGTCGTCGAACGTACCCTGGCGTGGCTCAACCGATGCCGGCGCCTAGCCAAGGACTGGGAAGTCTCCATCGCGTCATCCGAAGCGTAATTGGTTATCTCGTCCAACAGCGAATGACGCGTCGTAGGGTAGATTGGCATTTTTCCTTTAGCGGCCAAAAATACTGAATGGCAAAGTCGGATTGAAGACACGTCGTTGGCGGGACTTGTCTTCATGTATGCTTGTCTACGTGCGGACCTGTTTCTGCACGGTTATACCGGGGATATCGCCTCGTCATTCAGCCGATTGGCTCCTCCGGACGTTGGAAACATGCGTTATGGATATGTCTAAAGCGTATGACCAATACTGACTTTTCGTTCGACATGTCGACATGGAAACAAGTGTGAATGTAGTAAGGTCAGAAACCATTGATCTGAGCGGCTCGATCTGATTCAGGCTCTGTGACGAGACCGAGGATGAGCGACCTGTACTGGCTGACCGACGAGCAGATGGCGCGGCTCGAACTGTATTTTCCCAAGAGCAACGGCAAGCTACGGGTTGATGACCGGCGAGTGTTGAGCGGCATCGTATTCGTCAACCGCAACGGGCTACGAGATGGTGCGATGCCCCTCGGGGGTATGGCCCACACAAGACTCTACAATCGGTGGAAGCGATGGGGCTAAAGGGGTGTCTTCCTCCGCATAATGGAAGGACTGGCGGCCGCGAGCGCCACGCCGAAGACGATCATGATCAACGCGACCTATCTGAAGGCGCAACGCACGGCGTCCAGCCTGCGGGTCTGATGTTCTGAGCAGTCTGCGAAAACGTATCCGGCCTTTCGACGCGAGGTCGTTGGCCAAGATGGAGATCCGCGCGTCTTGGTCCTCATAAAGGGTCGGCATCGAGTGCCATTTTAAGCCATAGGGTTCCAGGTCACCGGTCGACTGTCAGGCCATCTTTTACTTACCTCCCGCAGACATCATCCAGCCGGTGCAAGGTGCATCGGCAGATCTCATTCACGCCGCTTGTGCGGCTGGATCGTAAGTACGCTCATGACGCAGCAGCGCCCAGACGATGCGCGCCATCTTGGCCGCTAGCGCAACCACGACGGTGTTGTGATGGGAACGCGACAAAAGGCCGCGCAGCCAGGCGCCAAGTCGTGTGTCGCTCTTGCTCATCGTCGGTAGTGATGCCCAGGCACCCTGGATCAGGTTTTTCCGCAGATAGCGGCTTCCGCGCTTGGTGATGCCGAGCAATCGCGGTTTACCCCCGGTCGTTGCTTGACGCGGCACAAGCCCAAGCCAGGCGGCAAAATCCCTGCCCCGTCCGAATGTCCGAGCGTCGCCAACTGCAGCTACCAGCGCCGTCACGTTCAGCGCGCCAATATCAGGAATAGTCAGGAGGCGCTGCGTTCGCTCATCCGAGCGGGCAGCCTCGGTAAACTCGGCATTGAGATCTGCGATCCGGTCATCAAGGGCAATTCAGCGCAGACGCATATCGCCGACGAGCCGGTGGATACGGGAGCCCAGCACTGGCTCGTCACCATCGAGCATCTCACCCAGCCGGCCGGCAAGCTTTGCGCGCCCTTGCGGAACGATGTAACCGCGCTCCAAGAGTAGACTCCTGATCTGGTTCATTAGCGAGGTGCGATCACCCACAAGTCGGTCGCAGATGCGATGCAGCGTCTGCATGTCGAGTTGTTCCTTAGTCTTCAACTCGACGAACCGCATAGTCGATCGGGTTGCCGGTTCCGCGATTGCCTCAGCATCACGGTCGTCGTTCCTCTGCGCCTTGACGTATGGACGGACATATTCCGGCGACATCAGTCGAACGGCATAGCCTTGTCGTGCCAGCGCCCGTCCCATGTGATGAGCTCCGCAGCAGGCCTCCATCGCCACGCCGCAAGCCGGCAGACCTGCGGCGTATGTGATGACCGTGTCGCGGCGCATCCGTCGGCGGACGACGACCTTGTCGGTTGCATCCAGCCCAACCACGCTGCAGCTGTTTTTGCCTAGATCAATTCCCAGAACCGATCCGTCCATGACCCTCGCTCCTTCCTGAAACGACCTGCTGTCGTAATATGACAACGTTTCAATTAAGGGGCGAGCCATCCATAAAGGGGGGTCTTGGTCGGCTTATCGGCCTTACCCAAAACGACATTAATATCACGCTGCCAGCCGTCAGCGACCCAAACGACCGTTCCTTGATCTTTTGATTACCGCTGGACAGATAAGTAACGATACGAGCACCGCCGCAGCCTGCTCGATTACCTGCCGAAGGCGCAGTGGTAGCCCGGCGACGACGGGTATGATGCTGACTGGTCATGAATGCCTTGGACGCCAAGGGTATCCAGGGCATCCCGGCCCGCAGATCACGTAATGAGCCTGTCAGATACGACACCTGTGCTACCACATCATTTACACACTAGTTCAACAACATCAGTACATGTCGACATGACGACATGACGACATGACGACAGTTAGTGATGTAGAGATCTGTGCCTGTGGATGCTGAAACGCACTTAAACGTCGACATGCTGCACAATTGTTATCCTAGAAATGCAAACCTCTAAGCGAACCAATCTGGTGATTAATAAGTGATTGAAATATATAGAAATCTCTTGCGTCTATGGAAAAGAAACTTGATCGGCTCAAGTAGGGGTGTTGCATTGTTGCAGTGTCGACATGTATGATAATGTTATGTCGACTATAGCAATCATTAGCCAGAAGGGAGGTGCCGGCAAGACGACGCTGGCGCTTCACCTCGCTGCTGCCGCCCATGAAATTGGGCGCATAGCGCTCGTCATCGATACTGATCCCCAGGCCACTGCGAGCCAATGGGCTGCATGGCGTCAGGACGCGCCCCCCGAGGTGATCGACAGCCCACCACCACGACTCTCTGCCAAGATAGAACAAGCGAGACGGCAGGGGGCTGATTTTATTGTAATAGATACTCCGCCGCACGCTGACAGTGCGGCGCGTGCTGCAGTCGAGGTAGCCGATCTCGTCCTGATCCCATGCCGTCCTAGCGCGTTCGATCTGGCAGCGATCCAGACGACGGCTAAGCTCGTCCAATTGCTGCGTAAGCCTGCCTTCGTAGTGTTTACTGCCGGATCGCCCAATGCTCCACGAATGTACCAGGAGGCGATCGAGCTCGTCGAAGGCTTTGGTACACCAGCTTGCCCGATACAGATTGCTGATCGTGCGGCTTTTCGCCATGCGAGCGCGGAAGGGCGCACCGTCATGGAATTTGAAGCCAACGGTAAGGCAGCCGACGACATCCGGAAATTCTACAAGTGGACATGTCTACAACTCGGTATATCTACCAAGAGACCGAAGAATCCTTCCGTCAGACATCTCATACATACTGGGAAAGTCATAGCATGAGCCGCAAGCCGTCCTTCGTTAACTTGCGTGATCGTAGCTCGGCGGAACCCGTCGTACCGCCTACGGGATCATCACCTGCTGGACAAACGGTAAACCATACGGGCGGGCAGGGGGCTACGTTGGGCCCCGCAAGCCGGCAGGGTCGCAAGCAGATAGCAGGTTTTTTCTCGCCCGAGATGTCATTCGCTATGCATATGCTAGCCCGCCGCCAGGGAAGGAGCCTTCAGGCGCTGATGGCCGAAGCGTTCAACGATGTCTTACGCAAGCACGGCGAAAGTCCAATTGGGGACTGACAAACACCGGAGTATGATCTGTCTAATCACGCTGGCGGTGCCAAGTGCGGCTGATCACGATCAAACCGGTAGAAACTATCCGTTAAGGTCAGCCCTAATGACTTGACCCATAATCATCCGACGATACCCGCTCTCGGACGGGAGTGGGGCATATGAGTTACGGTACGGTCCGGCGTCACATCGATGGCGAGGTTCTTTCCGGTGTTCAACGACCGAGGATGGGCACCAGTGGAAAAGTCCGGTTCCTCAAAGAGACGCATCTACCGGGGATCAGCGTTTCGCGTGTCACTTTCCGTCCGCCGGTACGGCATCGGTGGGTATCAGATTTCGCCTGATTCGGGTTGATCGTGTCTGGGCCACTTCCCGCCTCGATAGCTACCGAGGAAACGGTCCTGACGTCCGATCAACGTGCCCTCTTGGCGCAGATGCCTCGATCGCATGGGCTGCTCGGCAAGAATGCCATGGAGAACGAGCTACATCGCGAGGCTGAGTTCCGAGCCGCACGTTTAAAAGTGCCATTGCTCTCTACTCGGTGCCGTGGAGTGGACGGTGAGCGCAGTCGCAGCGGCGATCGGCATTACTTATCCATACCTGTCTGCAATACACTATTGCCCAACGTCCCGATCGCACGGTTGACCATCGCTTGCCGGATAGCAAGTTGGTTGCCAACAACGGCGGCTTGTCGCCGATCTGCGATCCCGGTCTTGGCCGTGGTAGACCTTATGCTGTATGGCTACCGGCGCATTTATGTTCTGCTCTGTGAGAGTTTCAGATAAAGATTTGGCGGGCGAAGCGTGTTTTAAATCCCGTCTACAGTGTCATTAAGGTATGGGGGCTGCTACAGCGAGACGGCGAACGTTGCCAAGAGCGGCGTCACGATGGTCGTGTTGCTGTAGACCCGCGTAATATCCGTTGGTGCTCCTACGGATTGGGACCACTTGGCGACAATGCGGGAAAAAGAGCGTGTCGCTTTCGCGCTCGACTGCTGCGTGGGCGAGGCGATGAAATACTTGCGATGATGGGCGGCATCGCTGTTGTAGACGTCCTAGACTCAATGGCCATCGCGGTGGAGCGTCGCGACGGAGTCGTGAATTAATTGCCTGAATCAATCGACCGGTTCGCCAATAATCTTGTCCCTAGTGAGCCGAAGGGTATCAGTTACGTCGCTTGCAACCCGCGGTTGTTCATCTGACACATCGGATCGACTTTGAGAACGATATTGGTCCGAACTGAGCTGCCCCGTTCTGAGCGGTCCATCGACTATGAGAGTCTGGATCAAGGAAGGGACGACGAATGCCTGCGAAAAAGCACAAGCCCGAAGAGATCATCGGGAAGCTGCGTGAAGTTGAGATCGTCCTGGGCCAAGGCGGAACGACCGCCGAGGCGTGTCGGCGGATCGCGGTCAGCGAGCAAACCTACTACCGTTGGCGCAAGGAATATGGTGGCCTGAAGACGGATCAGGCGCGGCGGATGAAGGATCTGGAGAAGGAGAACCTGCGGCTGCGGCGTGCGATCTCCGACCTGACACTGGACAAGCTGATCCTGCAGGAGGCGGCACGGGGAAACTTCTGAGCCCCGCGCGGCGTCGACGCTGCATCGACCAAGTGAAAGAGGTGCTGGACGTATCCGAGCGACGGGTGTGTCGCGTGCTCGGGAAGCATCGGTCGACGCAGCGCAAGGTGCCGTGTGGGGCAGATGACGAACATGCGCTGACTGAGGACCTCGTTGCGCTGGCCGGGCAGTATGGACGCTACGGTTATCGTCGGGTGACCGCACTGCTGCATGCCGCGGGGTGGTCGCTGAATCATGAGCGTGTCGAACGCATCTGGCGGCGTGAGGGGCTGAAGGTGCCACAGAAGCAACCCAAGCGTGGCTGGCTGTGGTTAAACGACGGCTCGTGCATCCCGCTGCGGCCGGAGTATCCGGGGCATGTCTGGGCGTACGATTTTGTCGAAGCGCGAACGCACGACGGGCGCAAGTTCCGGATCCTCACGATCATCGACGAGGCCAGCAGGGAGTGCCTTGCGCTGACCGTCGCACGTCAGTTGAAACACGAAGACCTGCTGGCGGCGCTTGCCGAGTTGTTCATCGCGCGGGGTCCGCCAGCGTATATCAGGTCGGACAATGGCAGCGAGTTCATCGCTACCGCGGTCCAGAAATGGCTCGGCCAGGTCGGCGTGAAGACGCGGTACATCGCACCGGGCTCGCCATGGGAGAACGGCTATAACGAAAGCTTCAACGGTTCGCTTCGCGGCGAGCTGCTCAACGGCGAGATCTTCTACAGCCTCGCCGAGGCGAGGCTGATGATCGAGGCGTGGCGGCGTCACTACAACACCGTCCGACCACACAGCAGTCTGGGCTATCAACCTCCGGCGCCAGCCGCGGCGACACCGCCATTGCCGGCCTCCGGCTCCGGTTCGCTCCACCTACGCCCGGCAATGGCGGCGGAGGCGACAATGCACTAACTATCTACCCGGACTACCCGGTGGGGGGCTACTCAGTACCTTCAATAGAAATTATGTCCGCGCGAACCCAACGCCGATTGTGCCGAGCGATATCGACTAACTTCCCGGCTGGTTTGCTTATTGTGCTCAGTTGGCTTTACCCGGCTTTGGCCTGTCCATTAGCCCGCTAGTTCATGGCGCGAATTCGCGACAACGAGCGCGACAAAATCGTTATCCTCCATGGTCGGGGAGACAGGATTCGAACCTGCGACCCCCTGGTCCCAAACCAGGTGCGCTACCAGCCTGCGCCACTCCCCGACGGCGCTTCGGTTAGGCATACCAGCTTCAATACGCAAGCTTCATGTCGCGAAGACGGTAAATCGTCTTAGTTTTTGATCTCAAATTACCGGACCGGTGATCCCCATTAGCTTTTTGTTACGGATAAAGGCGTTTTATAAAACTAGCTAACATACTGATAAGGCAGCAGTATCTACCGTTTTCGATCTTCAACGTTTCGGTACAATCGGAGTTCAATGATCAAAAGTTTTAGAAGCCCTTGGCGCCACTAGGAATCCTTCGCAGTGACTGTGTCGCTGCGTTCACCGTTTTCCGCGTGTTATTCACTCGTTCGGGCCGGAGGTTTAGGCCCTAGTCAGGGTGTTAGAGGTTCGGCCCATCATTCAGTAAAACGCTTCATCCTATATATGATAGAATCATTTAGTGTTTCTGGATCGTTTTGAGCTTCGCGCTCAGTGCGATCAATTGCCTCGCCCAGCTTAGCAAGAATCTTACCAAGCGAACCACTTATCGTAATCTGCGCTAGCTCCCGGCATGACAGCGTCTTCAGCATCGCATCGGTTTCTGCAGCACGATCGGCGTAATGCTGCACAGTGTCATCGGGTAATGGTACAGGACGCATCCAGCGCGGGAGATAGGATTGCACGCTGTCAGGCAGCAGAGGTCGGTAGGCGTTGGATGTTTGGACGTATCGAGGCCCGGGGCCACCGCCATTTACACGTCTGAAGCGTCGCTGGCGGACAAGAAACCCGATTGCTTCTAGAATACTAAGCGCACGCCCTACCGTTGCACGGCCAAGACCGGTGGCCTCTGCAAGATAGTCATAGGAGGGGTAGACACGGCCCCGGTTCAATCGCGCGAGCGTGAGAATCTCTTCGAAGACCCTCACAGCGCTAGAAGTAAGCTGAGCGATACCTCGCTCGGTTACCGTCAATTTCCGTTCTCCCGAGCGCTCGTCGCGACGCAACCGTCGTGCAGCATCAAGGGTTCTGCGCGCTACGTGCAGCAAACGGTCGGTCTCACCTTTAGCAGGCGCCGTCCAGAACACCTCCTCAAAAGTGCCAGCTTCTAGGCTGTCGCGCAGGACAGGTGCGCCTGTCCGGTGCGGCGCACCCAAGAGCGCCGGCGAACGCTGCCGCGTCAGCAGGCCGAACGCCTTCAGCGCGGCGTCACCTATCGTAATAGTCCCCATCGTCCGTTCCCTTGTGAGGGTGGCGGAAACAGGCAAAAGTTATCCGTGGCACGAAACGCGCATCCTTGAATTTAATCTGAAAAGCGCATATCTAGGCTTCGTTGTTGAGACGATCGTTTGTGCTTGCCGGCACGAACCTAGTATGTGCTTACGGGATGCCCGGCCTCTGCGCCGGGTTTCCTTCTATCTGCTCACGTCCATTCCTTCGTTACTGCTGCAACTGGCAGATAGGGCAGGGGCCAATCTGAGTGTTCATGTATCATGCGCTGGCGTGGACGCTGCGTATGATGCCGCTCAGAATTGCCGACACCTGTCTTCTCTGCCGATGATCGTCACGGCGATCCTTCATCCAACAGATCAGCGAAGAACCGAATCTGGCGAACAAAGGATGCCGTTACCCATCCTTGCGGTTTATGCGTTCAAGACAAAGCAGCAAGGCTCGTGCTTTCGCACGGAAAACCCAGGAAATGTTCGTGCTATCACACGGAAAACCCCTCGCAGCCCGCGTACAGGTTATGCATCTACGGCATTGGCGAGGATCGTAGGATCGATTTTCGACCGAAAGCCTATCATCGTGTGCAACCGCGGCCGACCGCCCCGTCCCGACGGAATTTTTGTCTCAACCACGTCGAGTGTATATTCAGGTAGACTATCTTGTTCCGACACATCGCGGAGTTGTTTTTTGAAGTATTCAAGGCCGCGCCGATCCGAAGCGCACCCGACACGCGCAGCAAGCTCGCCAATGTCAAGCTTGAAGCCATCATCGTCCTTACAGTTGAACTTCGCGAGCTCGTACAAACGTCGCTCAATTGGACCAAGCTTAAAGAAGTCATGGTGATATGCTGCTATCCGCTGATCCGTTAGGATTGCACGATACAGCCAATCACATACCATTACTTCGACCCACTTGACACGGCGTTCCCCGGCTAAGGTCTTGATGTATTTGATATCGGCTTTGAGCAACCAAGAAAATGAACTGTCAGATCCCTCGCCGCCAGTTTCAATGTTAGTAACGATCTGCGTACCCTGCAGCCGATTTAACGAGGCCTTGAGTGACGTGTAGGACCGCGCGGATGAGTTAGTTCCGGTTACGCGGAAGAGATCATTGGCAGTGAATGTCATGATCCGGTCGGCTTTTTCGCCTTTCTCGGCACGCTCAGCCATCAGACTAGCGATATAGAGCAATATTTCTTTGTCATAAATTGTGGCCACCCCGGTCTTGCTCGGATTGATTTCAATCCGGGCCTCACCTGATTCAAAAACCATCGGCGTCATGTGAGCTTTTTTCGACAATGCGAAAAACGGAAATTCAGCTACCGTGCGTTCTCCCTGCACATCGCCGTACAGCGGGCTGTGGAGCGAAAACAGATCGCCCTGGAACACCGAAACATCGCCCATCATCCCAAACTCGCCTTGTCCAGTCCTTAACCTGTGTCTCCAGGGGATGCTTGTCCAATGGAAAGGAGGTTTTCCGTGTAATAGCACGAACATTATCAGGGCTGGATCGCTGCTTCGCGCACACAGACTGGCGGCCTGTGGAAAGGCACGATGATTCTAGCAGAACGACGTCGCCCGGCAGCGTTCCTCGTGCTTTTACGAGGAAAACGCTGCGGCCTGTCGTGCACCATACGGCGCAAGAGGGAGGCTTCGTGCTATTACACGGAAAACCCTGAAGCATCCCGATCCGCGGCTATCCAGCGATCGTGTGGTCCGGACATGCAAGGCCTAGTGCCGTTGTTAGATCACCGCTGGGAATCTCGGCATCTTCGAAACGACCGAACTCGACTCCGATTACAGCCAAACCCAGTCCTGGCACGGATGGCATCGCCGTTTATCGCTGGTGAAGTTTGCGTTCTCCATGATGGCAGTGACCCATCACATATTAACGCGGTAATGCTGAAAAAATTCCACAAGACACCTCAGACCCCGACTCATAATTCGAGTTTAGCGATACGGCGGGTCATTCGTCTTATGGACGAAACGAGCATCCAGGCTTCGGACGATGCGATGGAGGCTTCCAAATCCTTGGCGAGACGCCGGCATCGACTGAGCCACGCCAGGGTGCGTTCCACGACCCGGCGCCGGGGCAGAACGACAAAGCCCGTCAGGTCGGATCGTCTGATGATTTCGACCGTCAGCCGATCAATGTGCGCGACCGCTGCTTCAAGCTTCTGCCCGGCATAGCCGCCATCGGCTAATAGTCTGGTGAGCGTGGGATACGCGTCGATCGCTCGATCAGGCCGGGCGCCCCGTCGAGGTCCTGAATGTCGGCGCCGTGCACCACACCTTCGAGCATATTGCCGAGCGTGTCCGTCATGATGTGCCGCTTGCGCCCCTTTATCTTCTTGCCGGCGTCATATCCGCGAGACTCACCGGCCTCGGTGGTCTTCACCGACTGGCTATCGATGATGCCTGCGGTCGGCGCCGGCGTGCGACCCTCCGAAACTCGCACCCATCCTACCAACACCGCGTTGATGACAACGAGCAGGCCGTTGTCGCGCATACGGTAGAAATGGTACTGCACCGTCGTGAAGGGCGGGAAGTCCTTGGGCAGTTGCGTCCATTGGCACCCCGTCGATGCGATATACTGGATCGCATCCCACAGGGTCCGCGCCTTGTGTTTGCGTGGGCGTCCAACCCTGGAGGTTCGCCTCAATAGCGGCCGGATGACAGCCCATTCCTCATCGGTGCAGTCGCTTGCATAGCGCAGCCCGCTTCTGTCATGCTCGCGCCGAGCGGTTTCCAGTCCAGCCCATGTGATCCTCGTGGTCTTCGCAATCCCAGTGAATCACAAGGTACTGAAATCGCTCAACTCAATTTTCGGTCAGGCTTTCATCGCTGATCCGTTGGTCTATACATGACGTTTGGCGCATTGCCGTTCGGTTCGCACATCGCCGTTTTGCGCATCTATAAATCGTATCGTCGTTATTAAGACGAGCATGTCAGGCAGCTCATTACCTACATCTGAAGGGCATGATACACCTGTTAGTCCAGGTGGCGGATCGACCGTAAAGTGTGTCGCTATGTGACCCGGGCATGAAACTAAGGTCGACGGCATCTAAGCGAACAGGAGATCCTCAACTCGATCGCGTCCGTCAGCATTAATAATAGCCATCATGTCGTGATGTATAGTTTCAAACTCCCGACCGATTCAACGCGCGACTTCGCGAGTAGGGGGAGGGCATTGGTTAATCATTTTGGGTCAATGATTTCCCAAAGCAGATCTCTTGCCCCTTACGGGAGACAACTCGGTCTGCCCCGGTTCGCCTACCTGACGGACGTTTCTTCGTGTATTCTACACCTCTACACGTCATTACCGGGCGGATGACCGGTCTAATATCCCGATTAAGGCAGCTGCGACATTCCGACCAGGCAATCGCGGCCTCGGTCCGCGAGACGTTGGTGGAGTCACTCTACGCGTCCCCGCAGTCCCTGGTAATCGGAGCGTTATCGACCACCGGAATCGTGGTGATCGTCACACTGGCCATTGGTAGCACGGCAATACTGGCTTGTGGGTTCGCGATTGCCCTCGTTGCCGGTGGCCGTATCGTCGATGCGTTCCTTCCGTCACATCGCGCGAACGCCGACGAACTGTCGCTAGCAAAGCGGCCGAGACGACAGGAAGCTCTCTATCGGTCCGGGGCACTTTGCTATTCGGCGCTGCTTGGAACGTTCGGCCTACTTACTCTGCTTCAGAGCGATAGCGGCACGCTGCAGATGCTCGCGGTGACGACTACGATCGGATACGCCGCGGGGATTGCCGGTCGCAACGCCGGTCGTCCGTGGATCGCGCTTTCACAGCTCTCCCTGGCCTCGCTGCCGCTAGCTGCAGGACTGGCAGCGTCGCTGGAGCCACTCAGAATGGCGCTTGCAGCCGTTATCGTCCTGTTCGTCGTCGCAATGATGGACATCACGTTGCAAACATACGGCGTCATATTGAAAGCAACGACGGTTTCTCGAGAGAAAATCGCGCTTGCGGACTACCACGCTGCCGTGGCCCGCCGGGATGATCTGACGGGAGTAGCCAACCGAACGGCTTTCCGCGAGCAGTTTGAGGAACGGCTGAATGCCTTGGACGCTAGCGGCCGCTGCCTTGCTATTCATTGGTTCGATCTGGATCGCTTCAAGGAGATAAACGACTCGTTCGGTCATCTAGCAGGCAATGCGGTGCTGGCCGGCGTGGCTCACCGATTGAACGAAGTTTTTGGGCTTCACGGCATCGTCGCTCGACTGGGCGGAGACGAATTTGCTGTAATCTGCGAAATTGAGAGCCGAACCGACGCGGTCACGATCGGTGAGACGATATTGGACTTGGTTGAACGGCCGCTACATTTTGACGGGTATGTACTGCGCGTGAAAGCTTCGCTCGGCATTGCTATCGCGCCTGCCGACGGCAGAGATGCGGACACTCTCTTGAAAAATGCGGATCTGGCGTTGTACCGGGCGAAGGACAGCGGTCGCGGGATGATGTGCTTCTACGAACGACTGATGGACCAGAAGGTCGAACGCAGTCGGGAACTGGCAGCGGAAATGGAAGGTGCTCTTGCACGGAACGAATTCAGTCTGATGTTTCAACCTATTTTCGATCTGGCCGGCGGGCACGTCTTATCGTGCGAGGCCCTCTTACGCTGGACCAGTCGCCGCCATGGCTCGATCTCGCCCGCCGAGTTCATCCCTATAGCGGAGGACAGCGGACTGATCGTTGAGATAGGCAGATGGGTGATCCGCGAGGCTTGTCGCGTTGCCAGCACTTGGCCGAGCAATGTAACGGTCGCTGTCAACCTTTCGCCGATCCAGTTGCGCTCGGCCGATCTACCGATGACGATCGTAAGCGCCCTTGCTACCAATGGGCTGGCCGCCGAACGCCTCGAGCTCGAAGTTACGGAATCGGTGCTGCTGGAGGACATCACGGCATCACTCGCCGCGCTAGAGGCCATCAATCGCCTGCAGGTTTGCACAACGCTCGACGACTTCGGAACGGGCTATTCGTCGCTGAGCTATCTGACGAAGTTTCCGTTCCAGAAACTTAAGATCGATCGCTCTTTTTGTGCAGGACTCGGAGTTGAACCCGGCCTCGGTGGCGATCGTGCAAACCGTGATTGAGATGGCGGCCAAGCTCGGCATGAGGACTATCGCCGAAGGGATAGAAACACAGGCGCAGCTTGATCAACTGCGTCGAACCAGATGCGATGCCGTGCAGGGGTTTCTTCTTGCACGGCCCATGTCGGCGAGCATGGTCGCAACCATGCTCGCCGACGCTGCCCCGTCAGCAGTGAAACTGCGCTAAGCGGAGGTCTTTACGCCGCTTTGTCGAGTAGGCGCGTCTGGGCACCGACAAGACGACGCATCAGCTTCAGGTCTGCTTCGCTCAGCCGCAATGCCGCATCCGCCCAAAGGTCGACGACGGTTTCCAGTTCGGTAAGGGGAAGCGGATTAACGGAACGCGACGCTTCATAGATCGCGCAGTGGCCGCTGTGACGGCGACGGTTCTGCCGTATGTAACCCTCGACCTCGGCTCGGCCTCTTCCCGGCGCAGCCAGTGCGTGGACAATACCGAGATCGTACAGTTCCTCCGCGGTGTAAGTTCGGCCGCTCAGGATCATCTGTTCGGCGCGGGCGGTTCCGAGGCGACGGGAAAGGAAGCAGTGCGCTCCCATTCCGGGGAATAGGCCGAAGTTGGTTTCCGGCAGCCCGAAGCTTGTGCCCCGTTCGGCGACCACAACGTTGAACGACAGCAACGCCTCGAAGCCGCCCCCCAGCGCATCGCCCTCGACCAACCCGATCGTGACGATCGGCTGATCCAGGCTACGCATGTTGCGGTGAAGGATTCGGACGCACGCGCGGCCGTAGCGGACAAGAGCGGCCCGATCCCCATCGCGGATGTGTGCTGCGAACAAGTCGAGGTCGCCGCCCAGCGAGAAAATACCCGGAAACCTTGAGCCCAGAACCAGGTACCGTATCGGCATCTTGCCAGACTCTCGTGCGTCCACCACGTCATCCTGCCATTGCCCGAATTCCGCCAGCAGCTCAGGGTTAAAGCTCGGTCGGCTCCTCTGTCGCATGTAGGTCCACAGGGTATTTTGTTCGGGATCGAACTGTGTCTCTAGATCGTCGAACTCGAACGGTCGTCGGCTGGAAACCGTTGGCTGGCCCCCGCGGGAACGGCACGGTTCTGCGGTATCGTCTACGGTAACTGAGTTGGTGAAATTTCCGAAAGTCATGTGACGTCCTTCGTCAAGCGCAGCAATCTTGCTGCCGAAGGATCTTAGTTTGAAACTGGCGCTGATACCGATTGAGTTAGGGTTCACAATGAAAGAGGCAGACCAACATATGTGGCGCGATGATGCCAAATAATTTAACATTAGGACCAAGACACTGGAAAAACTAAAAAAGAGTATGGGGGGCAGGGGGAAAATACTTCTCTAAATGGGGAAAGTCCGCTGCCCTTCAAATTGAACGATCAGTCTCTACGTAGAACGTTCTCGACATGCCTAATCCCCCGTGCCGACCCGGACGGAGTGCAAGCTGCAGGGGGAGGCATGTACGCATGTGACCCACATGTGGTAGCTGACCGGACTGAAACCTCATGCGATCAGCCGGTGATTAGCCGAGAGGTTTAGCGCCAATTGATGGACTGCGTCCGACACGGATACGTTTGCCGGCCATGATGGAAGGCACCGTTTCAGCTGGGCCGGCCCTACCGAACAAATACCCCTGACCGTAGTCACAACCGCGGTCGAGCAGGTACCGAGCCTGAACGCCGGTCTCGATCCCCTCGGCCACGACCTCCATACCTAGCCTATGACCAAGCCCAACCACTGCATCGATGATCGCGGCATCGTCGGGATCTGTATCCAGATTACTGACGAAGCTACGGTCGATCTTGATAACGTCGACCGGAAAGGCCTTCAGGTGCGTTAGCGACGCGTACCCGGTGCCGAAATCATCCAGTGCGATTTTCACACCTTCGCGACTGAAGACGTTTAGCGCCTCTGCGACGGAGTCCGCGCCGCGACCAAGGAATACGGTTTCGGTAACCTCGAGTTCGATACGAGAGGTTGCTATTCCAGAGCGGTGCAGACGTTCTAAGATCCGAGATACGAGGGACTCATGGCGGAACTCGGCAGGCGAAAGATTGACCGCGATGCGCCCAAACTCAACGCCATTGTCGAGCCAGCGCTTCATGTCGTCAACGATCTGGGCGAGCATGCGTTCGCTTATACCCGTAGCTAGATCCAGATCCTCGAATGCGGCAGCAATCGTCCCAGGCGCTTGCACACCTAGCGTCGGGTGACGCCAGCGCAGCAACGCCTCAAAACCACAGACTGCGCCATTCTGCAGAGAGACTTTTGGCTGATAGTATGGCACGATACGGTTATCGCGCGCCGCATCGCGGGCAACGCTGATCATCGAGGACCGTCGCTGAAGGTCGGCGCGCATCGTCGCCCGGAAGGGGAGAAACCCACCACGGTTGCGCTCCTTTCCAGCGTACAGCGCAATATCGGCAGCCTTCAGCATTTCTGCGGCGCTCGAACCATGCTGCGGGTATACCGATCCGCCGGCTGTCGCCTGGCAATCGACGATCCGACCTTCATAGGTGAAGGGCTCGCGTAGTGCATCCAGTGCAGCTTGGACCTCGACGACGAGGGAGTGATCGTCCGTCCGTTCGAGGATGGCGGCGAACTCGTCACCACCAAGCCTACCAATTGTGCAATGCTCACCGAAGAATTTTGTAAGCCGGCTAGCCAAGGTCTGCAGAAGTAGGTCCCCGGCGTCGTGACCGATTGTATCGTTGGTCTCTTTTAGATGGTCTACGTCGAACAAGACCAACGCAACGTACGTATGCTCCCTGGAAGCGGTGGCAATGGCGCTCTCTAACCGACCCACGAATGCCGTGCGATTGGGTATGCGCGTCATTCCGTCGTGATCCGCCGTCCATCTGATCCGGTCTTCAACGTTCCGCTCTTCGGTCACGTCGCGAACTGTTACTAGAACGCGGTGTAACCTGCCCAGTGGTGCTTCAATCCGCCACCCGGCGGTCTTCATCCACCGCTCAGCGCCTGTGTCGGCGCGTTGGATTCTTACCATTGTTTCGAACCGATGCCCGCTGTGGCCCGCGCGAACTGCGCCGATCAAAGCCAGTAACTTGGACCGGTCGTCAGATACGACGCAGGACAGCGCGGTGTCGATCGATGGTGCGGCATCGATTGGCAGGCCCAACATAGCCTTGAATTCTTCGGACCACTCGCGACGGTCGTCGGACGCATTGTAGTCCCATATGCCGAGGCCAGCCGCCTGCGCTGCCAGCCGGAAGCGCTCTTCGCTGTCCCGTAGTGCATGTTCCGCTAACTTGCGATCATGCACGTCCTCGAGCGTCCCGTACCAGCGTACGACCTGACCTGAACTATCGAGCCGAGCCACCGCACGCGAACGTACCCACCGATACCCTGCAGTCCACGTCTGCAAGCGATACTCAATGTCGATCGGCAATTTTGTTTCGATCGACATTCTCCAGGCATTCGCTGCATTCGTCGCATCGTCGGCATGAAGCCTACTGATCCACCGATCCCCTAATGCTGCTGATGGATCCGCCCCCCGTCATCTCACGCCATCGGGGGCTTACACGTTCGACCCGACCGTCAGGCCCAGCGGTCCAGCTGATCTGGGGACTGAGAGCAACGGCATAACGAGCGTCCTCATCACACTCGTCTAGGCTACCATTTGACGGCGACCGACGAACAATAACAGTCGTTGGTTCATCTTGATCAGGGTACGCTGCATCAACAAGTTGCCTAGGCATGTCGTCACTGGCCCCGAACGCCCGATAGTCGAGTTGATCCAAACCCTCGCCCCTTGGATGCCGCGCATCGTCGCACGTGAACCACTGATCGGAGATCGCAGCTAACGACAGGTAAATAAACCAAAACGGGCGCAAATGCTTCGGTAGCGATGGTCTGATGCAAACTAGCTACGCCTATATTTCAGCGATAAATTCGTAAAGATCTAAACCCAATGACCGACTTGCGTCGACGGGTAAGACTATAGTGCGCATTCAAGTCAGCCAGAGGCATTCGTAGCTGCTCGTACAACGCAAAAAAATAATTACCGAGCGGCAGCAATATGTGACGGCGGAATGCGACGACCGCTACAGTTACGGTTTTGTTCAGGGTTGCAGGTTGAGGGGCCTTCGGCCAAGAATTGAGATCCTCAACCGTTTGCCGCTTGTGCCATCTCGCCGTCGTCTTCGTGTTGATCCCCCTCTCGTGACCAGGCGTCGACCGCGAAGCCTGCGATGCCTTATGTTGCTTTTCTGGCGGCGCGACCGGTTGAGGCGCGCCCATGACGTACCTGTTCCATACGGTTCCTTCCATTTAAAAGAAGGAACTTACCATCAAGCACCTAATTCGTTTGATAAGAAAGATAGCTTGAAGGGTGTAAATAGAGGTGGCACATGAATGGGTGCTGTAGGTCATCTTGGTTAAACTCAACCAGCATTTCATACCGGAGAATGACTAGATAGCCTAGGTTCCGCAAACCTATTTACATAAGTCAGAATAAGCACACAAATAGCTCGGTTTCAGGCAGCCTCTATCTCGATTAATCGACGAAATATTCTAGATCTAAAACATACTAATTCCTTACACGACCGGTAAAGGATCAGCAGTATCTATTAAGGCGTCGTACCTTTAGCACGATAGCGGCGAACATATCGTATCTCAAGGTTAAGTGCGTTCAAGAGGTCAGAGGGTGGTCCACGTTTACCTAACATAAACTCGGTAACGTGGCTGGCCCTACAACCTGTAAGTCGGCACCACTCACGCAAACTTATAGCTTCGAATCGGCGCTGCATCGCTTGGCGCAGATCGTCTTGGTTCATTAATCGTTGCCCCGGAATGTTATGCGCTGAGCGCTACCGAAAATATAGGTATGAATTTGTTATGAGGTCAGTACCTCGGAAGCGCGTCCGATACCAGTCGGCCAAGCTCCGATAGCGCGGCTATAATCAGCGGTTAGATAAATAAGAGGGAGCACGGTCAACGGCTCCCGTGTGAGCTGCTGCCGGCCCCATGGACACCAAGTTAGGCTACATGAGCCTGCTTCTCGAAGCCTATGGACCGATAGCCCAAGGTCGAGTACCTGCGCGTGGGATTGTAGAAGCGTTCGATGTAATCGAACACGTCCTGCCTTGCCTGAGTGCGCGTGCGATAGGTTTCGCGCGCGATCCGCTTGGTTTTCAGCAAGGAGAAGAAGCTTTCCATCGCAGTATTGTCTCAGACGTTGCTGGACCAGCTCATCGAGCAGGTGACGCCGTTGTTGGCCATCAGCCGTTGGAACTGCTCGCCGGTATATTGGCTGCCCGAGTCGGAGTGATGCAGCAGTGCATCGGACGTGCCGCGCCGCCAGATCGCCATGACTAGCGCATCGGTGACGGGTTGCGCCGTCGTCGTGTTACTCATCGACCAACCCACCACCCGACGTGAGGACAGGTCGATCATCGTGGCCGCGTATAGCCATCCTTCGGCAGTTCAGATGTAAGTGAAGTCGGCCACCCACTTCTGGTTCGGCGCCTCGGCGCTGAACTGACGATCGAGCACGTTGCCGGCGATGACCGAGCGTTCGCCATGATCCTTGGGCAGACCGCGGCGCCCCGGCCGCGCCATCAGACCGTGCAACCGCATCAGCCGCTCGACACGATGCAGGCCGCATGAAAGGCCTTTGGCCAAGAGACCGTGCCAGACGCGACGCGCGCCACAGGTTCGGTAGCTGGAGATGAAGCTGGCACGGATCTTCCCCGCATACTCTTCGCCACTGCGCGACCGGGCGCTCAGCGCGCGCACGAGCCAGGCTTAAAAACCACTGCGCGAGACATCGAGCGCCCGCAAAGCCACGACACCGGCCAAATTGCTCGATGCTTTGCGATGAACCCGAACTTAATCCGGAGGCCCTGGCAAAGTATGCCGTGGCTTCTTTAGGATGTCACGTTCAGCCGTCATCCGGGCCAACGCGCGGCGCAGCCATTCAATCTCCTGCTGCTCAGGCCTCTCTGGCCGGTGCCCGGAAAGGCCGACGGCGGATCAGCTTCCGCTTCGCGGACCCATTTGCGCAGCACGTTCTCGTGCAGGTCCAGACCGCGCGCGGCTTGCGCAACCGTTCCGCCCCGGTCGCGGACCAACCTCACCGCCTCCAGCTTGAACTCTCGGCTGAGCTTTCGTCGTTGCGTTGTCACCTTCCGGCTCCGAAAACACCCTATCTTGGTGTCCACGAAATCGGCAGCAGCTCACCTTGGGTTCGGCGTTGACGAGCTAATCCAGCAGTAGGGGAGTTTATTTTTGTCCAATCGTCAGCGTCGCGATCTACGTGAAGGCTCAAACTTATGCTGCTTGCCGGAGCAACTTGTGCTGCATCCAGCTGCCGGCAAACCATTGAAGACAGGCAGAGTATTTGCCCTAGCGAATGACTGCGAAATCCGCAGGAGGTGCAGGATGCAATCAATCGTAAAATGTCACGGCTGATGCCAGGTTGCTGCGCTCAAGCGACCGGCAACAACGTGTAACCACGGTCATTGCCTTCCGCTCGGCAACAGACCGGTTTTGTCGATGGCATGGGCATAAATCATTCGCCATCGTCAACCTACCGCTTTGGCGCGCAGCGGCGCTAATCCGTGCGCTGGCACTGTGAGCGACGGGCCCGTATTAGTTAGCCACACTCTCTAGCAGCGACTGCGGTGGATTCATTAGTTCGGACGCGCATTACGGATACGTGCCAAATCGGAGGTAAATTCAACGCGAATGCATCCGCTCATCGCGCCAGCCAATCGGCCCATCCGCGGCCTTAAATATCTTAACGTCTCGTTAACCATTCTTAGGCTGTTGTCAGGTTTGACGCCCCCTCGCGCCGAAACGGAGAGAAACGTGCCGACTGATGTGAGCCTAGAGACGGAATGCAATCGAGTACGCCGAATCGTCGAAGGACTAAACGATGAGCTTTCTCGTGAATTACTTGGCGCGTACGCGGCCGACTTGCAAAAAGCACAGCAAAAGCAAAGCTTTCTACGGGCTAAGTTAGATAAAATAAATGCAATACAATAAATATCGGACCATTATCAGATTTAGATGACACACGTCATCGTCGGGCTCTAAGATATTGAATAGTTTGATTAGATAGCTTATTGTATAGAGTATATTTCCTATACTAAAAAGCAATGACTATACGTTGTCACTATCAATTTATTCATAATAGTGAAAACTAAATCTGCAGCGGCAAGGGTCGCTGTCGTCTACAGTACGGGAGTGAACGGCTCAGTTCCCTATCTTGCAGACTGGTACTACGATACGGTCATGCATCGCATGACCGGACGTATCGAACACGACCGCAACAATCACAGCCTCCGCATGTTCGCAAAACCACGTTTTGAGTCAGGCGCTGAAATCTTATTCACATTATCTACTCATTATGGTTAACCGTCATTTAAAACGGATAAAGGACACGTTTTGGACGATCACGCGCAAGCGCTACGATGCAAAGCATCAAGCCAACGAGCCCATGCGGAAAAATGCCAGGATCCAGTACGTCGCCGGCGTTATCTCGCAACCGCTCTAATCGCCGAGGAACTGGCGGATTATATTAGTGACACAAGCTGCCTTCCTGCTACTTTTTGGCAACGTTTGCAGAAACAGAGGGAGGTCAAACACCCACATTTGAGATTAGTTATCAATCGATAAGTTCGTTCCATATGCGATGTTTGTAAAAAACTTCGGTCGATGTCGGCTATGCGAGGTGCCTGGGATCAAATCGTATGAGGTATCATATTGACCGACCATGATTTAAACTTGAGGACCAGATGCGAAATGTAGCGAGCCACGAAAATATTGGTACCAAGCTTGGTAAGATTCTCGTTCAAGTCCAGGAACTATTACTATCAGATAGTAGTATAAATGAGACTGATAAACATGTGGAAATACTAACGGTGTTAGATGTCCCTTCGTCAACGCCTTGCCAATATGAGTCTGATATAAAAGAGAACTCGGTTGCAGTGCATGATCTGTGCCTAAGTGATAATGAAGGGGTAAATAGCAAGCAGGAAAACTATTTTAATGCTATAAACACGAGCTGCTGCTGTTCGATGGCATCGCGCGAAACCATTAATGCGTGTCGATCGTCAATAAGAAGGCTTCTTCGTCATAACAGAGCTAATCCTTTGTTTGAAAATGGTACGTTTGGTGAATTAGCGCTTTTATTGGCGAGGCCATTAGTAAACGAGTGGCTAAGTGACAATCTCCCTTCCGCTGTAGCAATTGTTCAAATAGATAGATCGACTAGCTAAGTTATGACAATGCGTATAGCGTATGCGTACTTTTTTAACGAAAACTATTCAGATTGATTGAAATCTGCGGGTACGTCGCGCTGATACTTGCTGAGTAATCAAATACCGCCCATCGGGCTTAAGACTAAAAACCGGTGATCAATCGAGTCAGACTCTTAGAACCTATCAGGCATAGCAGTCTGTTCGCCGCACGATTCTCCAATGTGGGCTATGCTAACGCCGCGGCGCACCGCCCGCGACCTCGTCGTTCTGGCTCAGAGGTGCGTAACGGGCGAGCGATTTTTAAACCCCCGGCGTTTACCAGCTGCGCAATTTGGATGGCGTCTTATTCCGCGGATAATATTGATAAATGCTCACTTATACTACGTGGTGCATACGTACTGTCATCATAGCGGAGGACTTTTCTGTTTCCGACATTAAAAATATTACCGTTACTTTTTTTACAAAGTAGCATTAGAAGATAAACAAAACCGTTTTGTTTTTGGTGTTATGCGCTACGGCTTGAGTGAAGCTCGCGAAAAGCGAGGGGGGGCGATGACGTTCGTTTTAATTATCGAAGATCAACCTCTTCATGCAAAGCTTTTCTCAGAAGTCATCCGAGCAGTAGGGCTTTCTTCCGTGACAGCGCTAACTGGAAATGACGGTCTGGCTATCGCGAATGCAACGAAGCCGGACCTTATTATTGTCGATATTCGATTGCCAGATAGGCCTGGATACGAGATCATCTCCGCACTGCGAGCCTCGCCGGAAAACATTCTGGTACCTATAATTGCGATCACTGCAGCAACTGAATATGAGTTCAAAACGCGATCCGCAGACGCCGGAGCTGATATATTTTTAGAAAAGCCCGTTCGGGTATCCCACTTTAGTGAAGTGGTGCTTCGGCTTCTACTACAAGCATCGTGTCAGAAAAGACCGCATGTTTAAGGATCTATTGTTGTTGCCGTCGTGTGGTAAACACGGATGGCACGGCTAGATCGATGATCGTGCCCATCGGCGTATCGACAAGGCTGAAAAGCCTATAAACGCCGCTTTTGTCGAATCATCCTCAACATTGACAACCTTTGATTTTACTCGGTCTACGAAGGCTGCGTCATTCGAGGTTCCGGATGTCTCCCTGTACTCGGTAGACCAGGAACCGAACTGACGGGATACGATATTTCGATCTTCCATCATCACGATCTTCGTATGCCGACGATCATTATATATTCGATTCATTGTAGCGATCACGGTGTTTGCCTCTCCCTCGAGGGGCTTGAATAAACCGTTTTCCATCGAACACGAGCAAACCGGTAATGTCGTTAAATCGGTTCACCGACGCAGAGAACGCCCGCAGTTTTACGAGTTCCTCCTGTCCAAACGAATGTACAGCATAACTTGTATAGACAATCAGGTGCATTCAACCTCAGGAGCGCTTGGATAATTATCTCGTCTACGAGTTGGCGCTCTACTAGGGAATCTATGGCGATGCTCAACCCCTAACTGCCGAGTTGTAAGAGTTTTTACAAGGGTATTACGTAGTACAATATATTAGTTATATTAGAGAAAGATACCGCCGGTAAGCCAGCTAACTTGTACAGCGATCAGCGCCCGCCCTATCAGTTAAAATCGGTTAATATGTAGAACAAAAGCTTAGCTTAGATAATCTCTCTCCAGCCTAGATTTAATCCTATCTAGCAATGCCCTATATAAAGGCTTTTACTGTATAGCCAAGCAGCGCCCAAACTATACCACCCGCAATTGCGCCAAGTATCAAAGCGCGGATCGCGTCAGGCGAACTAAGGTCATTTTGCGCATCAGGCCCTGGGTTGCAATCTTTCGACATAATATCCTCCTCGTGGCCTTCGACCGCTTTTGTAAGGGACGCGCGCGAGGTGTTTGAGTTCCAACAATATTAACTATAAATGCTGTTTTATCAGACAACCATTTTATTTTGGGTTTTTTGGTGACAGGACCGCAAACCTGCCCGGCAGTCGTTCTATTACGCCTAGCAGAAGTCCGGTCTCGCGCCGTTGTGAGGCGGGCAACTCGTGGCCTAACCTGATTGCGTGCGGAGAACTCCGACTTTCATCCAGCGGCAACGAGAATGGCCATACTGCAACGTTCCTCGTTCTCCAGTCCATTTCTCGCGCCAGTCTTTCAACCTCATGACGCTGGTGGTCAAGGAACTGGAATCGGAAAAAAGGCTGGGTACGCGGACGAGTAGGTTGCCGTTACGCTGCTCCCGATTTTCCACCGTTTTCTCGTCAGGACAGAGCGAAAGAGGCGTGGGCGATCCAGCGCCTACAGCGAACATATATGGTGGGCGATGACGGGCTCGAACCGCCGACATTCTCGGTGTAAACGAGACGCTCTACCAACTGAGCTAATCGCCCCATTGGGGTGGACATCTGATGCCAAAGACCAGCGACCGGGGCAAGCCAAAAGGGTCGGTAGTTACGGAACCCGCAAGCCGGTATTCTTTGCGGCCACGATCTACCGATGCACCGCCTCATTCCGCAATTGGGCACATCCGTTTGTGCACTGCGTCGGTTGAGCAGATTGAGACAATATTTGGACAATTGCTGTTGGTCATTCGTGCGATCTAGAGCAGTCTTCGGTGAAGCGGGGCGGCGATTGATCAAGTCAAGATTTTTGCTGGTGAGATAATCATCAATCTAAGCCGTGTTACCGATGTCGCCTATCGAGGTAAATCCAGCGCAAGGTGTTAGACTCAAATGACTCGTCGCAATGCCACTGATAACCGGGATACTCGAACGCATTGGTGCCTTCTACGGTATAGAGGCTGGATTCTGCGGTATACCGCATGACATGCGGCGGGCGGCACAACAGAACCTGACCAAGCTACTGGTCGATCTTCAGTGACAATACTCGTCACAGCACTAGAGCGGTTTCTCACAGGGCTGAGTCATAAAGGGATTCCTGTCGTCGCGGTTTTCTTATTTAGGATTCCTGCCAGTGGAGGAGGTTGGCATCGATGGCACGAGCATTATCAGTAGATCTTCGGATAGAGCTGTGACAGCGATCGCGGGTGTTCCGTCACGTCGGTAGGCCGCGGTACGGTTTGGTGTCAGCGCGGCCAGCGCCGTCCAGTGGCAGCAGCTTGCAAGCCAGCACGGGACGCCGGCGTCACAGGGACAGGGCGGAGATCGGCGTTCGCTGACGATGGGGGCGCACGCCGTATTGATCCTGGACGCTTACAAGGCAACGCCCGACATCACCCTGGCCGAGTTGCAGGCGCTTCTGGTCGATCACGGCACCAAGGTCGCACTCGGCGCGAGATGGCGGTTCTTCGCGCGCCGCGGGATCACACGCAAAAAAACAGTGCACGCGACCGAACAGGATCGCCCCCCTACATTCTGAAGCGGCACGAGGAATGGTTCGCCGGCCAGCTCGATCTCGATCCCGAACAGCTCATCTTTATCGAGTGACCTGCGCATCGACGAACATGCCGCGTCGCTATGGCAGCGCGCCACACGGTGAACGACGGCGAGCAGGCGTGCCGTACGGGCACTGGAAAACCATCACCTTCTTCGCCGGTCTAAGCCGCACCGGCATGGATCGCACCTTGGGTCCTCAACGGGCGATAAACGGTGATGCCTTCACCTACATGACCCGCGTGCTGGTGCCTGAACTGTCACCTCGCAACGCCGTCATCATGGACAACCTATCCAGCCATAAAGCGCCAGCTGAGTGCGCGGCCATTGAAGCCGCAGGCGCCGGCTCCTGTTCCTTCCGCCTCCGGCGTTTACCGGGGCAGGCTCTACAGCCCGGACTTTAACCCTATCGAGATGGCCTTCTCAAAACTGACGGCACACCTGCGAAAGGCGGCCGAGCGGATCATTCACGGCCTCTGGAATGCCATCGGCGCATCGTCGACCTCTACTCGCCCCAGGAATGCTTGAACTACGTCGCAGCTGCTGGCTACGATGCAGACTGATCAGAAAATCGCTTAAGTGCATTACACCGTAATCGAGGAACGGAACGCCGTAACGGGCTTGATCCATTCTTAGGCTGGCGAATAATCTCCCGGTGAATCAGTGGGGTGGCCGTGATCGTGTCCAGAGTTCCAATATTGCACCGCATGGCGTTGCAACATGAATATCGTTCCGAACAGTGCGCGGACTCTACGATACGCAAGGCCCATATCGTAATCTCGATGGTTTTCGAAGCGCTCGGGAATGTGCGGAGCGCTCTTGAAAACCCGTGGTTTCTTGTAGGGCGACCACCCCCCGCGTTGTTTCCATTCGTCGGGGTAAGACCGGACGCTTGACGCTGAACTAGCGTCGGTAACAAATAAACCGGATCAATTTTCATCTTTTGAAGGTTTGTCGCGCCAGTATTGAACCTGTGGCGGGGCTGAGACAGATTATGACAAACGACGAAATGGAAAAGCAGCGCTTTCGTGTCGCTGCTGAGCTAGGCGTAGATTCGAGGGCAATGAGAGATCATCCCTACGACCTCGAGATGGGCAAAAGCGGTTCCCTATTGGTTCGATGGCATGACCAAGCGCCCGATGGAGTCATTCGAGAAGGTAGTCTAGGGTCATACACGACTTTCATTCCGTCTGCGAATGACTCTGCGCCTTTAGGGTTTTCAAAGGAAGTCCTTCGTCGGTCTCAATCAGGCTAGAGGATGCAGAACGGTAACGACTCTTTGACCGCACCAAATCTCTACATCATTCTTTCGGGCGTATATCTTTCCGTCGGACACGGCCTCCGCATCATTTGGGTATTCTAGATCGATACGCTCAATGATTTTCCCGATGTTATCGAGAACATACATACGATACTCTCGCATTATCGCTTTCGGAAGTACTTTTTTTTGGGTATTTAACCTAGACCAGGTTAAGGTTCTGCAGAGTTCTATCGCAACCCTCATGGTTTGAAGAAAGCTCAAATTGGTTCGATATTATCCGATGTTGCCCTCCAGTTGGTCTGCCTAACGCGGCGGTTAGCGTGGTGCGATGACGGTAATAAGTCTCGGTGGCAGGCGGGCAGTGAACTGCAGAAACGCAGCAGTGTGAGGCAGCCGGTAAGAGCTACAGCGCGTGGTTGCACAATGCACGATGCCGGACGGGCGGTCGCTTTCCTGTGCGATACTTTCCGACGGCGCCGCCATCAGGTGGAATCGATACTGGCGCCAGTATCGCATAGGGAATGTCGCAGACGCAGCGGTTGGACAGCTAGATACGGCTACATCGTTCGAATGATCGCTAGGCGGCATATCCGAAACCGCTGCAGCGTGGCACCGCTTTGCATGTGGATCAGCGCCGAAAGCGGAATCCCGTTTTGGGGGAGACAGCTGGCTGTAATGATTTGAAACGTACATGTCATAAGGGGGGCGATGGGTGCCAGCCGGGCTCGTCGCTATGTAAATATAAGTTCAATGGCTTGATGAAATCTACTGGCATCTCGTTTTCGGCGCCGATACACGAGCATACCTGAGTGCGAGTCAACTCAGCGGCACCGCCCAGCATCGATAACCTAATGTTCACAATTTGTTTTCTACAAATAGCATTCTCATTAATTTGTCGGTTTATGCAGCGTGGTCAGAGCCCATTCCGTGACATGCGTACGTCCAGCGTTGTCAGAAAAGACTGTCTTACGCATTATTGCGTGAAACGCAGTGGCTCTGTTGCACATTATGGACGTGCGGAAGAGTAGTAACGGATGGGGGACGTTGTCGGACCTCCTCGATACCCGCTAAACGGTCGCGCAGTGTTCGGCGACCGCCTCTATAGCATCACCACGACAACGGCATCTGCGTGACTTTAGAGCGGTTTCTCACCGTGCTGAATTATAAGGGATTTCCGTCGCCGCGGTTTTCTAATTCAGGATTCCTGCCGGTGCAGGAGGCTGGCATGGATGGCGCGAGCATTCAGTGGATCTTCGGGGCAGGGTTGTGGCGGCGATCGCGAGCGGTCTGTCGCGTCGACAGGCGGTGGTACGGTTCGGTTAGCGCCGCGAGTGCGGTCCGTTGGCAGCAGCTTGCAAACCAGCATGGGACGCCGGCGCCACAGCAGCAGGGCGGCGATCGACGTTCGATAAGGGTCGAGGCGCGTGCCGCCGCGGTGAACCCGTTGTTATCTGCGAAGGAACCTTGGCCAAAGTAGTGACCGCGTTAGGCGTGTTCGGCCGGATGAAGTTCGCCGGTATAAGGGTTGCTCTCATCAGCCGCGGCGCCATTCCTTATGCATTCGAAGGTAGCGCAATCCACGGTTAGCTCGCGATACAACTCGTCCCGCATCAGTGGCTGCGGCCCTATTGCCGGGTCGCCTATAACCAGTTGCGGCATCGGGGGTGAGATCGTGTAAATTGTCAGCGGGAGATCCCGGTTCGCAAGCGGCCGCCCCTCTGCATAATCATTGAAAGACACTCGGATCGATCTTCAACGTGATTTGCTGTACGGGTGGGACTGGTTGTGAGATCGGCTGAAGACTCGATTGAGTGATTGATTGCGCCGGCCGACTCGAGGAGAACGGCAGTCCGGCCATCGAAGTTCGAAGTTGAGGTGCAGACGGTCTCACCCCCACGCCCGCGCCATTCGTCAACCGCGCGATAGAAATCTGTGAACGGCTGCTCCAAAGCTGGTAGACGCTCAGCCGCGAATGCAGGCAGCCCTTCGGGAGACACTCCGTTGCTGTCGGCTAAGACACGGTTCGCCGATGTGCAAAATGCTTCTCTCGAAGGCGACTGAGAGAAGAAATTGTACAGTCGGGTCATTGCGTCGTCATAACGGTCCTGCCAATCCCCACCGCCTGACTTCCATTCGCTCGCATATGTTGATTGCGCCTTAGCTAAAGCTGGCTGCTGAGCCGACAACAAGGCATTATAGGCGGCAACGATCACCAGTTCTTGAGGGCCACGGCAAGCAAGCGCTGCTACGTTCAACGCCGCGCGGAGATGCCAAACCGTGGCGGCAGATGACAAGTTTCGGTTTGGGGTGGGGTAGCTGCCGTCAGAGAGCGCCGCGGGAATGACCATGTTCCGTGATGCGCCCTTTGGCATCATGGGTGCTGCTACGGGCGCCGTAACGGGCGGCGGGGCTTTCGCGGCGATCTCGGGCTTTGCCGTACACCCGATCAGTAGCCCCAGCCCTGTGACCGACAACGACGCAACCCAACGACTCATAGCAACCACTTCGTTTCAGCTCTCGATCAATTAACCTTATTAATTAACCAATAGTAAGGTCGAGTGATATTAGCACAAGCGCATTTTGGGATCCGCTAGAATTTCGTAGTAGATCGAGATTGGGGCGACCAAGGTATGGCCCCGGGCGCTGCGGCGACACCTGGGCCGCAGGGGGAGTGCTTCCAGTAACGACCAATCACCACGCACGAGGCGATGTTCCTAACCGGTCCGCTACTGCAGACTCGATTGCGTTCGCATCGCCCTGTGTCATTGCGCCGGTATGCACTAAGCGCCGTATTAATTCGTCGACGATCGCGGCTAGGAAGTGAACTTCCCCACGTTCTTCGGCTGTGTCGCCTTCGCCGTTACTTACCTCTGGGATCATTGTTAAGTTACCTCGCAATAAGTAGCGGTTGTCGTTCGAGACGCGTAGCCCTTTGTCGCAGGTCAACGACTTTGGCTTAAGCCCAGGACTTTTTTCCGTTCGTACACGGAATGTGACGTGCGCCCCAGTAAGTCCGCAATCTCACGAGTATTCATAGTTTCGGACCATAGTCGAAGGGTGTCGTCGTCGACGTCAGTCCACGGTAGCCCCTTCCTGGGGTAAGCTACTGACATCATTCTACTAGCCCCCCTATTTTTCGCGTGGCGGACAACCCATCCGGCGTCCGCAAACTCAACGTATAATGATTAAAACGAGGATAACCGGCTAACACAAGCTTATACCGCCTCGGTTATTTGTAATTGGATGTTTCTGTTCGGTCACAAATATGGCTAAGGCTTCCTTGGTCGCGGGGCACGTTGGAGCGGATTGAGAAGATAGTTGGGGGAAGGCCTTGATCTGCTTCAACAATACCAACGAAGCCGCCGACGTGCCAAAGACCGGTATCCGTACCGACGCGACGTCCGACTTAATGCCAAGTAGCCGGCGTTGGTATAGCCTGCGGCATGACACTGACGTATCTAATGTGAATGCTGTTTCTTGCTGCGATCGCTATATCAGTTGGTCAGTGCGTGCCTGCGCGAAAGCCACCGGGCTATACGGTGATTGTGGACGCGGGCCACGGAGGCAGAGACGTGGGCGCGCCTGCAGTCATGCCGCGAAGGTATGAGAAGGATGTGACCCTTGGCATCGCAACCGCCTTGGCGAAACAGCTAAGCCTGCAGAGGGGGTTAGCAGTAATCATGACAAAGGGCAACAGATCGCAACCTCTCCCTTGTTCAACGTCGGCGAGTTATCTCGTCGTGCTCACCCGACCTTGTTATCTCCATTCATGCTGACAGCGGTCCCAGTTCCGCGCGTGGTCCTTCGATTTATGTCTTAAACGATGCTGGCGAGGCTATCGTGGTTAGCCGCTTGACCCGGTCAGGCCGGTCAGTTGATCACGACGATGACACTGCTTACATATTGGCAAACCTAAGTCAGCGCGGATCAATAAACTTTGCATATGAATTGGCGTCGAAAATCCGCACTGCGCTTGGCCAAGAGGAGGGGAACCTGAGGGCGATCAAGACGGCAAATTTCGCTTTGTTGAAGGCGCCGGGTGTCCCGTCCATCCTTGTGGAAACCGGTTATGTCACCAACCGGTCTGATGCAAACAAGCTCTTTGATCCCAACCAGCAGACTTTGATTGCGAACAAAATCTCTTCCGCCATTGCATCGGTGCGCCGCTGAATTCGCAAATCTTCCCGAAAGGTCGGTTTGGTGACGAAAGTGTCATCGGCATCGCTGATTTTATGGATCTTTCTTGGGAATGCGCGGTCGGCGTCCACGGCAAAGGCGAGTTGCCGACGGTGCATCGTCGCCAGTTTTGTAATATGATCAAATAATCTTGATCGGTTCGATCGGCAGGTCCGGGTTTTTCCCGGATAGTAATTGATCGGAAGCGTGAGCACGTAGCCCTATGCTCATACCGGAACGCGCACGACAGGAAGGCCGACTTCGGACAATAAGGTTCTTTGCGGAAGAAGCGATGCGTCTGGCTGACGAGGGTGGCCATACTGATATTGCGTTAAGGTTTGTCGAAGCCTTGAGCATGGTCGACGACGAATTGCGCGCAATCGAAGGCCGGCACGCGGCCGATGCATGCGGGTGCCTACGCACCTCATAAAGATTTCTCACTCAAGCCACTGTCGACATCATCGGGCGAGTTCCGCATGTCAAAGGTGCTGAGTTCGCGGTTTTGCGCCTAAGGGCGCCACGAAGCGCCTCACGATGATAAACACGATTGGCAGATGGCGAGAGATGCCGCCGAGGTATGTAGGTAGACTTCAGGAACAGAGCCCCGACTCTTGCTGATCCAACTACCTGAGGAAAAGAGGATAGCGATGGGGTCCCGATGAGTGCCGATGGGAAGCCCCAGGCCTATAAAGTGCTGGCCAGTATCAACGGTTTAACCGAAATCTGCCGGGGGTCTGGCTTTCGGTGCCGGTCCACAGCCGACGACGGCCGCCATGAGAATTACTCACCTTAAAGGGGGGCTTGCCCTGAACCACAAAAGCCCTCGTTTGCGTCGGAAGTATCCCCCGCCGCGATCTCATTTCCAGTTCAGTTTCGAACAGCAAGTTCCACGAGTTTAAGCTTACCACCCTCGAATAAAAGTCTCGACCGTACGTTGGGCGGCTGGTCTACAATAACGCGACAGATTGGTCCGCCATCTTCGAGTACGACCGACGCTCTTATAACGGACGGCTTAATACAGTACTCCTCAAATAAACGGTAAATAGTGCTCCGGCCAATCTCCAGCCTCGTCGCGGTCGCTGCAACATTGTAATCGCAATCTTGGAGGGCCGATACGAGCGCTGCGCGTTTCGCATGGGCGAAAGTGCCTACCCGTTCCCATGAACGTAGAGAACTTTGGGGGCCTTTGGCCGTCAGGGTATGATCGCTGGAGGCCTTAACATTTGTTCCGCAAGTGCTAGCTTGATCAAGATGGACGGGCCGGACTACATCGTGAGGGGGTAATGCGATCATCTCTTGTTCGACTGTCATCAATTGATCGTGGTTCGGCATCTTGGGTAGATCGCCCATACTGTTACACTCCAAGCTTTAGGAATGGGAGGTACGGGAATTGCGATGAACGTCAGGCTTACATAGAGCGATTAGTTGATCTGAAAGGCGTCGCCGTACGAGAGGCACAATAGCTTAACACCAACAAACTCAGTTAATATAGGTTAAGCTTGAAGGAAATTGTAGAAAAGGCACAGTGCTGGATTTTGGTCATTCCGTACTATTCCATGTGGTAGCGGTGGACTACAAACCCTTAATTGCGACGTCGTTCTGGCAGGGAGACGTTGTTCGCGGCAAAGGGATTCTCCGTCGCGTGCACCATCAACTGAGTCTTAGCTTTCGCCTGCAAGGGGCGACCCTGCTTGCCGGACACCCAGCCGTAAAACCACGCGCGTCTCAAGTTTGGTGCGAGCCGTTCATTGTACGGGCAGTCCTCTCGGCTACCTTCAGCCTTACGGCTGCTGGTCAGTCCTGCTTCGAAGCTTCGCTCCGTCATGCACTCTATGCCCTGCATGGCAATGCTTCATAGCTCGTGCCGCAACGCCGGCGCAAACCTGTATCAGGATTGTAAAAAATTGCTGACCATCACTGTAAGAAGAACGCGGGGTCGGCAGCGCCCCCTCTACGTCGAAGCCCGCGGCCGCGGGCGCTTCCGGTTCGGCGGCAAGGAACCAATGCTGATAATCGGTACCATTCCCGAGATGGCGCCCTATGTCGCTTGGACCGCTGCGACCAGCAGCTCGGTCGCGCAAGCTGAAACATCGCGATTGACGTTGGCTAGGGTCACGACTCATTGATTAGAGCCAGAAGATGACGGTGGCGGCGAGCGCGATAGCGGAAAAGAAGACGGTCGGGCATCGATCGTAGCGGGTAGCGACGCGGCGCCAGTCCTTCAGACGACCGAACATAATCTCGATACGGCTCCGGCTTCGGTAGCGGCGCTTGTCATATTTGACGGGGATGATCCGGGATTTTCGCCCCGGAATGCAGGGCGTTATGCCCTTTGCCTGAAGGGCGTCCCTGTACCAGTCTGCGTCATAGCCGCGGTCGCCCAGCATCCACTGCGCCTTGGGTAGATCATCAAGCAGCGCGGCAGCGCCGGTGTAGTCGCTGACCTGGCCCGCGGTCATGAAGAAGCTGAGCGGTCTGCCTTCTGCATCGGTGACGGCGTGCAGCTTCGTATTCATACCGCCTTTGGTGCGACCGATGAGCCGCCCAAGGCCCCTTTTTTACCCGCAGGCTGGACGCCGTGCGGTGCGCCTTCAGATAGGTCGCGTCGATCATGATCGTCTTCGGCGTGGCGCTCGCGGCCGCCAGTCCTTCCATTATGCGGAGGAAGACACCCCTTTCGCCCCATCGCTTCCACCGGTTGTAGAGCGTCTTGTGTGGGCCATACTCCCGAGGGGCATCGCACCATCGTAGCCCGTTGCGGTTGACGAAAACGATGCCGCTCAACACTCGCCGGTCATCAACCCGTGGCTTGCCGTGGCTCTTGGGAAAATACGGTTCGAGCCGCGCCATCTGCTCGTCGGTCAGCCAGTACAGGTCGCTCATCCTCGGTCTCCTCACGGAGCCTGAATCAGATCAAGCCGCTCAGATCAATGGGTCCTGACCCTACGGACAAGTCAAAATCTATGTTTAGGCTTTGACTGCCGCGAGCGCCAAAATGTGATCGATTACCTTTTGCGGAATGGGATTGGCCACATCAAGGCCGAACTCATCTGAATAAGACCATGCAACCCAGCCCGAATATCGTGTAAGTTGGGGTATATCCAGCGACAGGAAGCGTCCGAGAGTTACTCCATATTCGGACCTGATCCTGAATCCCAACGACGATATGTTCGTGAGGGTAGCGGCATGTAAATCGCCTGCCGGTGTAATGAGAGACACAGATAGGTGGATTCTTGATCGTACAGCTGATCGTCGATCGCTGGGATACGAAGGCGGGCAGTAGGCTGGATGATCAGCATGGCTCATTCGACGCTCATCCTACTTTCGGATGAAGGCTTTGTTAATCGCACCGCACTTGTGCCATTCGCTGTTAAAAAGCCGTCGTCGTTAGCAACGCTCGCCCCCGATATGATTGAAAATTTATCGGTTCGTCGCGCCCGAGATTCGGCCTGTCGACGCCCTCGAAAATGCTTAACTTCTTGTTAACCATTTTCCGATGGTTGTTGAATCAGTCGTTCCCTGCGACGTAATGGAGACGAACGTGCCGACTGAGACAAATCTTGAAACGGAATGTGATCGGGTACGGCGTATCGTCGCAGGATTGAATGACGAGCTTTCCCGCCAACTACTCGGCGCATACGCAGCCGATCTGAGGGAAGCCCAGCAGAGGCAGAGGCTCGTCGACCGGGAATTGGATCTTCTCCGTTCCGTCAGTCGCTCGCCAGCTCGCAGAAGGCATTAACCCGTCGTTTACCCTTTCCCGTCAGATAGGGGCGGGGGACACAGTATGCGTTATAGAATTTACGAGCTTGGCAGTTGTGGTGAAATCGTAGGCGGGGCAGACCTATCGGCAGATAACGATTTGCAATCGATTGCTGAAGGTGCTGATCACAGAAATCGGTTCGGTCTTGAGATCTGGCAGGGGAACCGCAAGGTCGCTGTCGTAAGTCCACCAAGACCAAATTCAGCGAGATCGCAGGCAGTATCGGCGCCCCGTAGATCAGTTCTCCGCCCGATTTCGCGCGGTTTTGCGTAAAGGTCAGGCCTCATAGGACGTTTTGAGACTTGCTCCCGAGGCGATGCGCAAAGGCACTGAGCTGCCCCCTCCTAGGCACCGTCGCTGTCACACGGACATGAGAAGCGCTTTCATCGCCGCAAACCGTCCGTTGATCTCCCTTCGCTATGCAATGGAAAGCTGACTTCCGGCGGTTGAGTAAATCTCGCGCGACTCCGTGTATTGTTCCATGAGAGCGAGATCGGTTGATGGCGGAGGTGATCACCACCGAAAGAATCGCGGACCTGATCTTTCATCGCCGGTCTGAGCCGTACGGGCATGATCGCACCCCAGATTCTCGATGGGCCGATGAACGGTGATGCCTTCATTGCCTACGTGACCGCGTGCTGGTGTCCAAACTCTCACTTGGCAACGTCGTCATCATGGACAACCTGTCCAGCCATAATCCGCACTTATCCATCCTGTCGGCTGCGATTGTTCGTGCCGTTAGCAGTTTTGGTATTGCCGCGTGGCCTCTAGCTCAAGCGCAATCGTTTCCTGTACGCCCGGCCGGTCTTGCCGCACAGAAATCCGTAGATCCAAACGTTTCGAAGGTTCGGCGCAAGCCGTTCTTCGTACGGACAGTCCAGTGCACTGCCGTCGATTGTCCGGCCTGCAACCCGACCAGCTTCAAAAAGTTTGCTCCATCATTCGTTCAATGCCTCGCATGACGGAGGCGGTAAAACCCAAATCCTTTCCACGGAGTGAACTAAGGCCCGATCTCGGGACTTTCCTTCATCAAGATAGAATGCGTAAAGATCGTGCACCGGCCGCTGCGCTGGCTTCATCTTGGGGGGCGTAATTCGGAACATCAGGGACCGGGTCGGGCAGGGTGGGAAGCCCGCCTCCGAACCGGATCCGGATGTAAGCTCTGCTCCTGTGCATGGTTTGGAAGATCGCGCTAACCTCGTCTTTATCCATCCGCTTGCCAATCAGGCGCGCGTGCTCGGCGCTGACGTAGCCCATCTGTACACCGCGTCTGGACCATACGGTAATGGCGTTCTGGTCGTATGGGGTCTTCGGTTCAAGGCGAAGCTCGACCATCTCGCCAGGCCTGCAGAGCATGCACTCCATAACCCTGCTGCTCTTCGATTTATCCTCGTTCGGAAAGTCCAAGCCGACAATGGAGGTGGTGAGTTCGCTCATCGACCTTCCCTAGCCTTGCGGCCGAGTTTCGGACAGGTCGAGTTCTAAAACAGCCGTAATGAGCGAGTATCTTCGCCGGCGCGCAGTTTCAGATTGGGCTGAAGCGGGAACGACTGACCCGACGAATAAAAACCGTTGTATAAGCATCTATCTGGAAGCTTGATGAGCTCGCCGCCCATACCGAACGAGTGAAATTCTTAAGATAGGGAAGTTCGAGATTGTAGACCAAGACCCCTCGTGGCCTTGAATGCACTACATAAATCGTTTGAGCAGATGGTTTGCCCGAATGGTCGACCGAGCATAGGCTTCGCCCATGACCGATTCGCTCAACGCTTCACCCCTCCTATCCAAATTGCGGCGCGTTTTAAGCGCTCAGGAGGCAGTCGCGCTTATGCCAGCGCCAATGCTCGACACGTCTGTCGGTACTATGTCAGATGACCCGATGCCTGCAGCGGCGATCGTAGGCATGCAGCGGGAAATAAGCGTATTACTGGCCGAGGCTACGGACACGGACTTGGTTAAGGCTCACCAAGAAACCGACGGTGAAGCCGGCGAACTAGATGCCAAGGCCCTTCTTGCTGAGATCGAACGGCGTAACCTTAATATATGATAGGCGATCGGAACGCGCGGTCGAAGGCGACGGAAATTGTCGCGTTGCGCGGCGAGGAACCGGCAAGCTATGTGCCAAACTCGTTTAATAGGATCTTAAACTCGAAATATCGTATTGAGGACCGGCATCGGGTAGCTGCAGCAGTCGACACTCTTGTGTACTTTACGCCTCCAAGAGCGATCGCGTTTACAAAAACGCTGAGCTTGCTGCCGGATTGTCGGAATTGGCAAGGTGTGCGTTACAGAACTCGGTGTTTAACGGCGCCGGATGGATTTTAAGATATCTATCTGTTGAAACGGCCGATGAGTTGATTGCCTTAAAGCTTGCTCGCGCAAGTAAATCTGAGGTTTACGTCACCATTGCTGGAATGGGCGTTAGAGCAGTTGTTGTCCGACCGGGTCAACGTCAAGGCACGGTGTCTGAGTAGACGTCCGATCGCTGCAACTGCCTCACGATGCCCTTAAAGATGCCGAAATGCTTTGGCCGCCAATCTCGTTATCCTGCTGAACCGCTTCCCCAGAACATTACCAGTGGCCATCGATCGGGGCAGTGTCCCCATAGGCATCGTAGCGCGAGACGGACTGGAACCGTCTCCACTCGCCCCGCGCTGGTCTGGTCAAGCGTCTGGCGCAAGATCTGGACCGCTAAATCAACTGTGATTCGCCTCCGCCGATGCATTACGCTATGGAACGCAACGGGAACGAACGCGCAAGGTTGGATATGTCGTCACGGTGTCGGATCTGAACGAGCAACAAAAAGATGCGGTAATCGGGCATGTCGGCGCGCATATGTGGAAGAGCTCATGGAGCGGGCTACGGTAGCGTGCCCGGCGGGCCCCAGATTATGCAGCTTGCGCCTATGACTCCGCAATTTGCGCGGATTTGTTCCATGGCAGGAGCTCGTTCCATTGCACCGCTTTCTAATCAGCCGCAGCCTTCCAGTGACATCGGCGATGTAGGTTTCGGTTCCTCGCGTGTCGACCAAGGACACCCGACCGACATCTCGATATGACTACTTATAAAGCGGGTGCTGTGGCTGCCGTTGGTTCGTTCAATAGAGCCGCCTGGCATCACGGCTCCGTTTAAGGTGCTGCTATCAACCCGTCGAACGATCGCCCTGCAAGGCGGCATTTTATGAGATGGCGGTTGCTGCCCGGTAAGCACTGGGACTACCGTGATCCGTCGCGGCGAGCATCCCAGTTCCGTGCTCGTCACACGCGCTCGTCGCGGCATTGTTCCGATTTGGGAATCGTTAAAGATTGCTTACCTTACTGATAAGTGTCAATTACATGACATCGCAGCGGGTTGAGCTTTCCCCAAGACGCCTCCCCGCTGCGGTGTCCGTCCTCAATCGTTTCCGAAACTGCTCGATGGCCTGGCAATGTTAAGCGCTGTGACGGGGTGTTCGGCCTGATCGAGCAATCCTGCGACGCGTACCACGTTCACTAAGCTGAATGATGGCAGCTATGGCGGCAGGAAGCTTGAAGCCGCGAGCGCGCGCGTTGATCATCTGACAGTCGAGATCGTGACGGTTTTGGTCAATCTATCGCGTCGCTGCGTCGTTTAGCGCTCCCTGGCGTGGTTCAGTCGATGTCGACGTCTTGCAAAGGACTGAAAACCTCCATCACCTCGTCCGAGGCTTGGATTATCGGTCATCCATCAAGGGAATGGCGGGCCGTATTGCTAAGTTCGAATTACGAGTCGATCTCTAAGAGGCCATAAACTTCGTTTTCCAAATAGCTCATGGTAAATGGTTTTATTAGAAAACGTTGGGCAACATGTCGGCGAGTTTCGGCTTCGTCTGTGAAGCCGGACATGATTATCGTGCGAAGGGTTGGTCGAGACGCCAAAGCGCTCTCAATAAAATCAAATCCGTTTAATATACCCGGCATTTTGACATCAGTTATGATTAAATCGATTTCAGGACATCTTTTTACAAGCAATAATGCATCATCACCATTACAAGCTAGAACTGTTTTGAACCCACATTCATCAAGGTGCTCGCCAATTATAGAGCGAATTCGTTCTTCATCGTCAACGACCAGAATGGTATTTCCATAACCGTTTCTCATCACAAACCTCTCAGATCTCCGATCTGAATCATATCCCTAAGAGGCAACATGGATACCCTAAAAGTGCTCATCGTTGACGACAACGTCGTTATTCTGTCAATGATTACTGATATGGTTGAGGATATGGGTTATATCCCGATACCGGTTAGCACGGCAGAGGCGGCAATAGATTGTCTTCGTGAAGGCGGTGTAGACGTACTGCTTAGCGACATTTCGTTAGGGGAGGGCTTTCCGGCGTCGAATTGATCGCGGACGAGCAAATTGATATGCCGCAAACTGTCGTGCTAATGTCGGGAAGTCCAAAACCTGACGCGCTCCCAAGCGGCACGCGCTATCTAAGCAAACCTTTTACCACAAGAACGCTTGATTTAGCTATTCGCAGTTAGAGTCTGATCTTGCTGAACGTAGTCAAAGGGTGACGTTCGCGGCGATTGCGATAGCAAAGGTTGTGCATTACGGCACTGCGGGTTGCGCTGGTCCTTGGAGGACATGCATTTCATGCAGCGCCATATGCTCGTCGGTCAGCGGGTACAGATTGTGAATATGCGGTCTCGTCACGGAACAAGAGTAACCAGTTGACGCAGATAGAAAGCGTATGGCCTAACTGTAAGACGCTCACCCTCATGGGAGGGCGTTTGGGGGCGGGAAGTGACTATCGATTCAAGCGAACGTCGTTTAAACGCCATCGTGAATAATAGCACGATGGCGATCTTCCTCATGGATGAACGTCAGCACTGCGTCTTCATGAATCAAGCAGCAGAGGCATTGACTGGCTACCGTTTGGAAGAAGCCGTCGACCGCCCCCTGCACGATCTCGTTCATCACCAGCGCCCGGATGGTACACCATACCCGTTGGCCGAATGTCCAATCGATCGGGCATTCCCCGACTTTGAACAGATGCACGGCGAGGAGGTATTCGTCCACAAGGACGGATACTTCTATCCCGTCGCGTTCACCGCGTCCCCAATCACGGGTGATGACGGTCAACCTGTCGGCACGATCATTGAATTGCGCGATCTTTCGGCCGAAAAAGCGAAAGAGGCTGCGCTGCGGGAAAGCGAGAGCCGGTTCCGCAATATGGCCGATCGCGCTCCGGTTATGATGTGGGTCACCGATGCGACTGGCTTTTGCACGTACCTTAACCGGCAGTGGTATGAATTTACCGGGCAGACGATTGCGGAAGCGCACGGATACGGCTGGCTAGAGGCTACTCATCCCGGTGATCGCCAACGTACGGAGGCTGCCTTCTTCGCGGCAATTGCCAAACATGAACCCTTCCGCTTCGAGTATCGTCTCAAGCACGCATCAGGCACCTACCGCTGGGCGATCGATGCTGCGAGTCCGCGGTTCGGTGACGATGGGGAGTTCTTAGGCTACGCCGGCTCCGTAATCGACATTGACGAACGGCGTGAAGCTGAGGAGCGGCTGGCGGTCAGCGAAGAGCAATTGCGACTTGCTTTAGAGGTTGCCGAAATTGGCCAATGGGACGTGGATCAGGCCACTGGCAACATGTTTTGGCCACCGCGGGTTAAGGCGATGTTCGGTATCTCTCCGGGCGTTCCGGTCACCTTAGACGATTTTCATAACGGCGTGCATCCGAAGGACCGGGAGAAAACACGCAGGGCTTACGAGTCCGCAAGTGACCCTGATCGCCGCGCTCTGTACGACGTCGAGTACCGGACCATCGGCAAGGAGGACGGCATTACCCGGTGGGTCGCAGCAAAGGGGCGTGGCCTGTTTGATGCGCAAGGTAATTGCCTTCGTGTGATCGGGACCGCCATCGACGTCACGGCGCGGAAGGCAGGCGAAATCCACCTTCATCAGCTTAACGAACGCCTCGAACACGAGGTCACCACACGAACTGCCGAGCGCAACCGGGTTTGGGAGATGAGCCGCGATCTGCTCGCTATCATGGGGTTCGACGGTTCTCGAAAGGCCATAAATCCGGCGTGGGAGGCCACACTTGGCCGCGATGCCGCGACGCTGTTGTCTCTATCGTTCCGTGAGCAAGTCCACCCTGATGATCATGATGCGGTCCAGAGCGTCATGGAGTGGTTGCTTCGCGGCGAGACCGTCGAGCGCTTCGAGGACAGGATCGCTCATGCCGATGGATCATGGCGCTGGATTTCTTGGACGCTCGTGCCTGAAGGCGATGTCTTCTACGCAGTCGGGCGCGATGTCACGTCAGAGAAGGCTGCCGCCCAAGAGCTTGAATATGCGCAGGAGGCACTCCGCCAGAGCCAGAAGATGGAGGCGATGGGTCAGCTTACTGGTGGCGTCGCACATGACTTTAACAATCTGCTCACGCCGATCCTGGCAGCGCTCGATATGCTACAGCGGCGAGGCGTCGGAGGCGACCGCGAACAACGGCTGATCGAAGGTGCTATCCAATCGGTCGACCGGGCTGCAACACTCGTTCAGCGTCTTTTAGCGTTCGCGCGACGGCAACCACTGCAATCATCTGCCGTCGACATCGGCAAACTCGTCGCGGGAATGGCGGACCTTCTTATCAGCACGACCGGCCCTCAGGTTCGAGTGGTTGTCGACCTGGCGGACGATCTGCCCCCCCGCCAAAGCAGATCCAAACCAGCTGGAGATGGCGCTGCTGAACCTAGGCGTGAATGCGCGCGACGCTATGCCCCAGGGAGGCACGCTCCGGATAACCGCAAATCGCGCTAGCATCCGCACCCCACGTGGGGCGCTCAAACGGGGGCATTATGTCCGGTTAGGGGTCGCCGACACTGGCGCCGGAATGGATCCGGTCACGTTGGCTCGCGCGATCGAGCCATTCTTTTCCACTAAGGGTATCGGCAAGGGCACCGGCCTTGGCCTTTCAATGGCACACGGACTGGCAGCTCAATTAGGCGGTGCGCTCACTATTCAGAGCCAGGAGGGTGTCGGAACCAATGTCGAACTTTGGTTGCCGGTCAGCGCCGTTTCTCCTGACGGCGGCGAGACACCCGCAGACGTTGCACCCGTTAACACAGCGAGCGGCCTTGCACTCCTCGTCGATGACGAAGACGCTGTTCGGGCCAGCACAGCCGATATGCTCGAAGAATACGGATACGAGGTTCGCGAAGCGAACTCCGCTGAAACGGCCTTGGCGCTTGTTACCAACGGATTGCTTCCTGACCTGCTGGTCTCGGACCATCTCATGCCCGGCATGAGTGGGGTGGAGCTGGCATCAGAACTCCGAAAAACGTTGCCCAATCTGCCGGTGTTGATCATTTCTGGCTATGCCGATCTCGAGGGTCTTGCTCCGGATCTGCCTCGATTGGTAAAACCCTTCCGAAGCGCCGAGCTAGCCGCAATACTCGCGGCGCTATGAGATTTTGAAAAGAACAATATTGAACTGCGCAGCTTTTGCCGCTTCTGTCTATCGTAGGGTGCAAAGTAGCCTGTTCGCAGCCCTTGTACTGGTAAGAGTTTTGTAAAGCGGTAGTTGGTAGCGCCCGGTTCGGATCAACCCACACCAACGCTCATTCTCGAGATTGGGGTCGGCGATTCGATAGTCCAGCGTCCGTGATCAGATCCGCCCTTCACGTCTCGGCGATACCGTCGTCGTCTGAAATTTACCAGACCTCAATCTCTGCACCCTACCCGAAGGGGTATGATCATGCTGCGCATCTTTGTTATCGCTGCCGCGGCCATCGTGACGGTGCCTGCCGTCGCGCAGGTGCGCGTCACCGTCAACGGTAAGGCCATCGACGTGCCCGCCGGCACAATGCGCGTTATCACCTACTCGCCGGGCGGTGGGCAACAGATATCCGATCAGCCATGGGCTGGCCAGATCGGTGTCGAAGTTGCCTCCGGTGTCGTCGTTACCACCGAGACCGTCGAAGAGGACGGCCACGGACGGGTTCTTTCGCGCAAGGTCGTCACGCATGCCGAACCGCCGCGCGTCGCCTATACGGCGCGGGCTCCAACCTACCAGCAGGCTATCTATCGCCAGCCTACTTATGTGCCACCACGCCTCAAACCGGACCCGTCTGAACTCTCGGACGAGCAGCCATCCTCGATGCCCAAAATAATGCGCATCAAGCGCGATGGCTGGAGCGGACACTTCATTGCGAACATCCACATCAACGGCGTTGCGATCAAGGCAATCATAGATACCGGGGCGACCTACACGCTACTAACGCCTGAAGCGGCACAGGCGGTCGGCGCCTACCAGTCAATTATTCGAAACGAGTCGGCCATCGGCATCGGCGGTATGACCACGGTGGCAGTCGCCAAGCTCCGCACGATGGAAGTTGCCGGACAGCAGTTCGGCAGCATGATAGCTCGCATCGGGCAGCGTGGCATTGCCTACACGCTTCTTGGCCAGACCGAGATCGCTCGGCTTGGCCGCGTCGTCATCGAAGACGGTGTCATGACTATCACCCCCCGGGGTATCCAGTACGCCTTGCGCTGATACCATGTCAGGCGGACTCATCGTTGCAATCGGTTACCCGCCGACAGAATGAAACTCGTCCAAGCATCGGGGGAGGCAACCACACTCGGTTCATGGGTCATGCTAGTCGTCATCCAAGACTATACTCATCAATAATAGTAAAACATAAAATATTTTTGGCATTTATATCATTGCAAAATGAGTCTTCATAATCATCCAGATGTTGTCGTGACTTAAAAAGAATAGGTGAAATCATGGGCAAACGGGTACTAATCGTTGAAGATAACGAGCTGAACCTAAAGCTTTTCTGTGACTTATTGAAAGCGCATGAGTTCGTTGTCGAGCCCGTACGCGATGGTCGCGAAGCTCTGGCGCGGGCTAGTGAATTTAATCCTGATTTGATCATAATGGACATACAGATGCCGTACGTCACAGGCTACGAGTTGATCCTTGAGATGATGACCGACAAGAATCTGCGAACGATCCCGATAATGGCCGTGACCGCTTATGCCGGACCTGACGATGAGGAACGTATCCGGGCAGCTGGTGCGCAATCCTATATCTCGAAACCGATCACCCTGACGGGGTTCTTAGACGCAGTGAACGCTTTGGTGTGATTCAGGAAAATATATACCGGCTAAATTCGGGCAGTCGCTTAGCGGCAATGGCAATAGCCTTCGCCATGTCGGACTTTGGCGCTGGCGGCGCAGTGCTACGTCCCGCTGTCTTGGGTGAGATTTTCTGCCGCGCTGCTCGGCGCGTGTCAGGCGGCTTCCCGCAGACCTTGGTTTCCGTGCCGTATGTACAAGTCACCGGTGCGTTCATGAATATGGGTCGTCGGCAACGCTGCAACCGCTCATGCAGGGCCTACCTCAGCGAAGGTCGGGTCGAATACCTTGCCTTTAACGGCCCCAGCACGCGGCGTCGGTGCACCGCTTGAATGGCCAGGACGACAATAAAAGGCAGCGCTATGCTGTTGTAAAAACTGGAGACTTCGGTATTTTGCTTATATGGCTGGCTCCCTTCATCCAGTAGCGCTTGCGCACGCTCAGGGATTACAGGCGGGGAGGATGCATTTTGTACCGCCCCCAACGTGTCCATGGCCTGTGCAGGATCGCGAAGCGGTGTCTGCGTGGTTCGCCGGGTTTAGCGTTGGGGTTTTGGTTTATTCTCAACGAGAAGAGCGAGCGCGCTCCAACTGGCTCTCGTTTTGAACTTGAGGCGGCATGGTTCGGTAAGGCACGGGTAGGAAGCAAGCAGACTACGTCCGACAGCCTACCTCCTCAAGCTTCAGTGCCGCAGCCTGATGCCCACCGGAGAACGGAAGGGCAGCAGTGCTAGTGCCGGGCACCCAAAGTAGCATGCTATTACGACACCATCAGTGGAGCGGTCACGACACCTGTGGCGTCGGTAACGTCTCGATGATCGATCCACCATTTGGCCTCTGTCACTTGGAGACATGCATGATAATCGGCAACCTTACAAAGTGCTGTTATCGCTGCGAGGCGCTTCGCCCTGATGGTCGACGCCCAGCTGATCTGGTGATCAGTGCCGGTCAGCGCCGCAAGGCCGAGGTGCATGACTGCAGCACTGCTGAGCGCTGCAGTAGCGGCGGGCTCGGCTCTCTTTTCGACAACGAAGCAGTCGCGACATGTCGTTGTCTTTAACCACCGCGCCTTGCGTCCCTGTTGGCTATCATAGCCGGCAGATAATGAGTCTGCTCATGACCGCAAGCATGAATGATTTTCTGTTCCATGGCCGTGATGATGCCCGTCCATGTTTTGAGTGCAACGTCAATGAGTCAGGCTGAATCGGAATTACGCCCAGTGGGTAACGACTGAGCAAGAAGCGTCTTTCTAGGTCAGCGCAACGCCTTCGGCATTTACCAGGTCAGGGCCAACTAACGTACCAATTAGCCGTACGCGCTTTTCTACCAGATCAACCGGGGTGCGATGCAGTTCGAGCTGGTAGCGCCCACCAACATCCCGACGAAGATAGAACTCTCCGCCTTCGCGAATTAAGGTGCCCACCTCATCGATCCGGGCCCCAATCGCTATCATCGCTTCGGCATCATTTCACTCTGATAACGTACAACTTTGCCAATCGGACGGTTAGAAAGTACCATCAGGCATGTGTCAGCTATCACGTTCGGCACGCTTGCGATCGGCTTTCTTTGCACGGCTCACCGCAGCGGCATGCTGACGCGCACGTTTTTCCGATGGCTTCTCGTAATGGCGACGCAACTTCATCTCTCTATAAACACCCTCGCGCTGCAGCTTCTTTTTGAGTGCACGAAGGGCTTGGTCGACGTTGTTGTCGCGGACGGTGATCAGCATGGCTGCTGGGCTTTCGTGCAGGTTCGTGGGTCGCTTCAGAACGCCCTATGGTCCAAGGTTGCCTCTGCCAAGTACGAATGCAAGGTTCTTTGGGCTCAAACCCAATCAGGCTATTGATTTAAAGAGGGTTTCCTGATTCACAGAGCGTGGGACGATGGAGGCGGTAGAAGGCGTTGTTCTGGTTATCGGCCGAGGCATGGAAGGCGATCGAGCCGCATTTGCCGAAGAACCAGCTCCGCGCCCGGCGGGTCGATGACCGACGGGTGATTTCGGGCATCATTCATGTGCTGAAGGTCGGCTGCCGGTGGTGCGACTGACTGCTCAGAGCGTCAAATTGCCCCGGGGTAATTTCGAAAGTGCGACAGTTGACCTGTGTCGAGTCTAGATGGCGCTCGAGGCCAATCGTTACCGCTCGGGAACAATTGCGTAGTCAAGCGTTAGTGCGAACCGGGTTCCACAACGTCCCCGGTCGGCCCGCTTTTCCGAACCCCCGGGGGCGGGCCGTTATTCCGATCTTAATTATACGCCGTCATGTAAGTTCTCGAGGCTTCGCCCTCACACCGGACGGCCCCTGCTCGCCGTAACGCCCCCCCAAGCTCGGGCGAGCAGGGAGTTCGGTTCAAAAAAGCAAGCCTTGTAGCATACTGGTCGCATGCATATTTCGATTAACGCTGATAATTGGGATCACACGTGTTGTTGTTTCCGTAAAGCTCTGCCTACCATTTTTTGATATCGAGCCACTTCTCAGTTATCTTTTTTGGTAACCTTACCAGCCGCAGTTCTAATGATTTACAGTTCAATTATTACCACTAATCATACTGTGTGAAATGCATAGTCGGTATTTAACAGATACTACTAGACCACATGCCGCAAGAAGTTCCTCACTCTTCAAGGAGCGGCGCAAGCAGATCGAAGAGTGAGGAGGTTTTTGCGGGCGGCCAGGCTCGGGCTCCGGTCCATCACAAAATAGAAAGTGGGTTATCGGACATGAACCATTCCGGAAAGCTTTGTTCATGTTGCAGCTCGGTTGTTCGCAACTTGCTTATCCGGTACTAAACGCTTCGCCACTTTGACAAGTCATTTACGGATTACGGCCCAGCTGCGCGGGCACCAAAGCTTGAACTTGTGTCATTCAAAATCAAGTAGACTTATCGCGCGCGCTCTAGCTCCGGAAACGATTGCTGGCTTCGCCTGCATGGTGATCCCACCTCGGTATTCCGGGTGGGATCGCGACGGCATTGCAACTCGCGGAATTACGTAGATGCGGCAAAAAAGCTTCTCCGCCGCAGATTTATAAATTGGCTGCCTCAGACTACCTACTGCTCCGGGGAGCTTAAAATTTCAGTGCCGTCATCCAGCCGGAACGGCTCGTTCTCCGACTCTGGGTCAACCCCCGCCGTAACGACGATCCCCAAAAGCGCGGTTTCGCGAATGTAGAAACTCGCCCCGGCTACCGTTCGCATTTCGATTAGGCGGCCGACGCTCTTTGCTTCCACGACTGCGACAGGTTCGGCACTTCCCAGTACCAAAGCTGAAACACCGCTTCCTCGTGTAAGGCCATCCAAAAAGCTTATCGACCAAGCGGTCAGCGGCGTCGTCGATTTCGATCATAGCGTTCCTTTCAGGGCTTGGCGCAACACCTAACACAAGGGGGTATCTTCTGACCAACGCCGTAGTGGAGGCCGCGCGATCGAAGCCGGCCGCCTATAAGCGCTTCGACCACCAAATACGATTGTGCGCCATCTAGACGGCTTTCGTTATCAGTTAGTATGATAGAATGTTCTCCGCTCTCCGAGGTGCGGCGTAAAGCAAAACGGAGAGTGAGGAAGTATGACCGAGCAGTTAGGCTCGGGCTCCGGTCCATCACTGCGCTATTGAATATTAACGTCGCGGATGCTGTATACATCAAGTTTGATATTGTAAGAGGCTCACCGGCCCGTCAGTTTCTCGCGACGGTCATGGATGGAAGCCAGTATGCGTTCGTACGCTCGGCCGTCCCCCTTGTCATGGATGGCTCGTCTATGAGCTCAGCTGGCAGCGTGTAGGCGACCATATCACGTGTTGTGTCTGTCGTCTTGTAGCCCTTAGGAATTGGCTTACCTCCATCTTCCGCGGCTTTCGCGTCAGCCTATCTATTTAAGAGCCTATGCGCAGTCGACTGATTCAGGCAAACCGTTCTGATGATTAAGATCCTTGCGGTCCTGACGCTTGCATTCTCACCCGCGCCAGAAGGAAGCGTGCCACTGACACGGGCAGCTTGGGAAAGCTGCCTGCAATCATTCGCTCAGACAGAAAGTTTAGGATCTGGAAGTGAGGTTACGATCGCCTTGAACGCCTTGAACGCCTGTTCTTCCGAGCGAGGTCGATACACCCGGGCTCTAACACGAAGCGCGAACGGTATAATTGCGAATGGGCAGACGCCAGCCGCTCAGGCCCAGCAGCGATTATCCGTAGATCAACGAGATCTCACCGTTCGCCTTATAGCTTTCATACGGCGAATCCGACAGTAGCAATTGATCGTCCGACGGTAAACGCGTTCACTACATCAGCCAGTCGGGACCGTTTCTCGATTGCAACCTCCCCGGTGATTATATGTCGATGCTAGCGGCTTCCGCCTTGGGCGTTTGATACTACGGTTTGATGATGCGATCCTTTCGTTGGAATTGATAAAAAGCTGTATGGGACAGGTTTGTCATGGGAACGCTACGAGGCGCACGCCGTCCGACTAGCAATAGAGCAATCACAAACGTTGCCCGCGACGCTGATTCGGGAACTGGGAATTAACGCCAAGACAGTGGCGAAGTGGCGCAAGAGGGTAACCATCGAGGATCTGAAGGCTTATGCCCGATGAATGAACGCATCGAGGCAGTCTGAGGCACAGGCGGGTTATACCGATTTGTGCTAGCTATGATATTCCTCCATGAAGCATTCGCTGCTCTTCCCTGGGCAGCTGGCACCTCGTTTGCGCCGCACCAACGAAACGAGGTGCCAATCACATAGGTCGGGTTGTCGTCATGAGATATCCGATAACACCCATCTTATAGACGGTCTTAATTAACCTCTGCTACTCTTGTCTGGTACTGAATTTTAGCTATAACACCTAGCATCGGACTGTTGAACGTCGGAAACATCGACGTTCAACTGCTTTACTGATACCTTAGTATGGCTTTCGGGTAATTTCGATTTGACGATCGCCTTGTTGTTTGGTCATTTTGAGCAAGATTTGTCCGACCTTGATAAGTCCTTCCGGCAAGGAGCTGGGCATGCGGAAATCTAGCTAGGCCACGTGGGCAAAGGCGGCCACAGCGTAACTGATGCAAGCGCGACGAAGCCGAGATATGACTCTGCTGTCTTGTCATAACGCGTTGCGACACGGGCCAGTTCTTGAGCTTGCTGAACAAGCGCTCGACGAGATTGCGCCAACGGTATTTCTCGCGATCATGCGGGATCGGTATGCGGCGGTTACTTTTGGTTGGAATGACCGCCTCGACATCCGCCCTGGCGAGTTCCTGGCGGATGGCATCGGCGTCATATCCCTTATCGGCAAGCAGGGCCTCGATCCGGTCAGCCAGCATCCCGAACAATGGCCCGAAGCCCTTCACGTCGTGGGCCTGGCCCGGCGTCAGGACGAAACATAGCGGTCGCCCTGACCGTCACAGCGGGCGTGCAGCCCTTCGAATTCTTGATCCCTTTTTTAGCCCAACGGTGCAGTGGTGCGCCCGGACTACGGTGCTGTCGATCATGTCGGCGCTGACATCCCGCTCGACGACAGCGGGCAGGGTCTCCAGCATGGCTCCGAACACGCCCGTCACGACCCAGCGACGATACTGCCGGAACACACTGTTCCACTTGCCATATTCATCCGGCAAATGCCGCCATTGCGCGCCTGTCCGCGCCATCCACACCATGCCTTCGAAATAGGGCCGGTTGTCTCCCGCGGATCGTCAGCCACGTCCTTGCCCCGACGGCAGCAGGGGCCCAATCAGAGCCCACTCATCATCCGAAACCCCAATCCGCTCGCCCAACGCCGCCTCCAAAAGACAGCCTTGAGTCAACCGATCAGACGCGCGTCAACCTTTGTCCACGTGGCCGAGGCAGACGAGCAGGTTGCCTGCGCGCTGAACCGGGAGAAATCGGCAAGCCGGTAGCCGAATTTTTCCGGCGGATGGTGATACAGAGCAGGCGCCCTACCGTTGGAAGAAGGTGTACGGTGGTCTCGGTATCGGTGAGCTAAAGGCTACTGAAGCAGCTTTAGGACGAGAACCGGCATCTGAAACAGCTGATTGCCGACCTGAGCCGGGACAAGTACATTCGGCAGGACGTTCTGGCGAAAAGCTCTAACGCTTAGACGACGACGCGAGCTCGTCGCGCCCGTCCAAGCGTCCCATGCCGTAAGCTAACGGCGCAGTTGCTTGGTGCTGGCGTCGAGCGGTCATCAGTGCGCTACATTTTGTACAAGCCGGACCAGGCACCGCTAGCGATGGGCATCCGTGATCTAGCGGCAACGCGAACGCGCTATGGCTATTTCTTGATCTACGTCCTGCTGCGCCAGGAAGGATGGGTCGTGAACCACAAATGCATCTATTGACTATCTCGGAATGATGGACCGAGCCTTCGGCGCAAGAGGTCAAGGCGGCCGTCATACGCATCGTATGCCGTTCGCCAACGATATGGCCAAACGCTTTCAAGAGATGGACCGGAAACGCTCTATCGCGCCCTTGGCGTATCGCAATTAGCGCGAGGCGGCCCGATTGGTGGCGTATTCGATACGCACACCTGCTTTCAGCTTTGCGGTCAGTTTCATCATCGCCTGTCGCGCAGCCATATCGTGCAGGACGGCAGTCGCCAATTCTTCTTGCCGCACAGCGGGCACCGGTTGGAGAATGGTTGCCACTACCTGATCAATCGAGAGGGTGTCGCCGGTGCCGGCTATGAACGGCCGGCCGCGTGCAGCGTTCAGGATCCCGCGCTGCACTTTCGTCAGCGCCAAGCTGTCGACATCGACCAGCTCCCGTTTGAAGGCTGCATTCCTGTCGCGCAGCCAATTGGCAATCGCGTCGTTCGACGGCAGTCGCAGCATCATCCTCCCGGGCTGGGCCGCAGTCGTGATCCGATCAATGCGAAAGACCTCGTGACGATCGAACCGCGCTAGATTGTTCACGACGAAAGCCGCGACCGTCACGGGTGAGGGGGGCAGCCGTCCGACGACACGTTGCGTTAGCTGCTCGCCCAAGATGATTTCCCGGCTTCGCCGTTCCTGTCCCAGGAATTCTGGGGGATCGATCGACCGACTGGCGTCGCGCCTCCTCGGCTAGCAGCTTGCGGACGATGATCCGGTCGAGCAGCGCAGGCTGGACCGTTTGGGTATCAACATCGGCGGGTGCCCCACTCGCCATCAGCTCGATCAGGATATCGCGTCGGGTCACCTCCATCCCGTCGATACGCGCCACGACCTGTCCTGTAGGCGCAGATTGAGTGCAAGCGGACGAAGCCAGCAGCAGACCCATCGTGATGCGAATATAAGTCACGACGCCCTGTCCTGACCTAGCAACACCGTCCGCCCCATGCGATCGTCAATGCCCAGTAGCATAGCATTGAACGCCATCATCTGGTCCAGTGCGCCACTGGCATCGGTCGAGCGAACTGACAATCGAACTAGAACCCCATCCGGCATAACGCCGCGCAGATTAGCGGCGAACACCGCAGCCTTCTCGTCGATTGGCGAGGTAGGAAAGCGTTCGCCGATCCGCATCCAAAAATAGATCTGTTCAATTCTATCTCCCCGCGATGCGGACAGCGCCGTCGCCTTGCGTCCGCGCATTCCGCGCAGGTTCACCGTCGACTGCGTACCGATCGTATATCCTGCTGAAGGATAGCATGCCTCGGGCCGGTGCACGGCCAGCCCCGCGTCCTGCGCACTGCCATAAGCGATCAATAGCATTATCGGCGCGGCATCGGGTGCGACATAGACGCGGGTCAGTACCTGATCATAAACGCCGCTGGTCTGATCGCTGTCCGGCAGAATCAAGCCGGTCGAACTGGCATAGCGATAATCACCCAACTGCAGCGGCACGCTTTTTTCTAAAGCCCCATCCGGCGGAAGCACGGTGGTACGTCGCGGTCGTAACCACGCAGCGGCCCCGGCAGCCGCTGTTAGCGCGCCGCCCAGCAGCAACTGGCGCCGGTCGGGCAGGCGAAAGGATCGGGCGTCCAGCGACCGGAGCGGCGTGGTCACGATTGCGCCAGTCGACGTCGCAGCGGGCCAAGCGCGGTATCCAGCCCGATCAGGCAGCCAAGCGCCACTAGGAACATGAACAGGCCTGCGGTCTCGTGCAGAACGCCTTCGACCCGTGTGATCCCTAGATAATGGGTTGCTAGGAGCAATAGCAGGATGCGGGCGAGGTTGGCGATCATCGCGACAGGCAGAGTTAGCATCGCAAGCAATATCGCATAACGCCAGTCAGCGCGATACAGGACATAGACATAGAACAGGCCGATCGCGAGCAGGCTGATCAAGGAGTTCATACCTGCGCAGGCATCGGCAATCAGCAGCTCATATTGATCGATGTACAGGGTTGTCCCATTGTATGCCGCCTCAAAGCCGAGAGCAGACAGCAGATCGACTGAGGTAACGGACAGCCACAGCTTCCGCGACTGGGTGATCGACGCGATCAGCATATAGGGCGGAGGCACTAGAAACAGCAGATAGGTCAACGGAAACCATAAGCGCATCAGCGCTCGCCCGCCTATATAGCTGTAAAGCACGATTATTAGAGCAATATAGGTCGACAGCCAGCTCAGCCAGAGCATACCGGCGACGTAGGCAAAGACATATCCTAGAGCGGCGGGTAGCATCCCCGCCATCGCCCATGTAATATGCCCCGGCATGGTGCAAATTGTCCGTGCCTCACGCACCAGCAACCAGCCGCCGCTGGCTGGGATGATGGGTCCTGCGGCTCCCTGTTCTAGCGACCATTCACCTGCCATCAGCCAGATGAGGGAGGGGGAGGGCGAACAGAGCGACCGCGCCCAGAACGAACCAGTGATCGCGTACCGCATCAGGCCACGCAATCGTTAGGCCGGTACGCACGTATCGGCTTCGACTCATCTTAAGTGCTTCACTTGGCATCACTTGACCATTAGGGACCGGATAAAATCAGCCGATAGGTGATTTCACGAGATAACCTTGGATCGTTGTGTTTGCACGCGCAGACAGCGGATCGAAACGAGAGGGCACAGCACGATGGGCGCACGCGTCGGAGGATACGCGAAATCCCTTCGTCAAGGCCGCCATGTAAGGCGTCGTCCGGTCGGCCGGCGGACGATCGCCACCCGGCTGCTAATGCTGTGGGTTCTCGTCGTGAGCCTCTATTTCCTGTGGGAAGCCGATCATTACACTGGCCTGTACGCGTTTCTGGCAGAGTGGCAGTTCGAACAGCTGAGTCATTATTTCCCCATCCTGACCTTTGCGATGCTCGTCATCGGCTTCGGCTGGCCCGCCGCATGGTTGTTAAAGGCGCGTCAGCGTGCCGACCGAGTGGATCTGCCAGACCGCTATGGGCTCGATGCCGCGGTATCCACGAGCATGAATTTCCGCCGCGCCCTGTTCGCCTTTGCCGGCGGGCTTACTGGTGCCGCGGTCGTGACTTTGTTATGGACATTGACGCTTCCCCGTATTGCCCCGCCACGCGCCGTGGTGCCGATCGGTAGCGTGCAGGCAAAGGTTCCGCCGCTTGGTCCTGTAACGTTGCGCGGTCGGATCATATTCACCCGTACTGCGGTATTCGCACAGAACCTCCTCGTCACCACCCGCGGCGTACGGTTCGCCCCGATTGTCGCGCCGAACGCTCAGAATCAACAGCTCCGCTATTTCGTAGAACTGCTCCCGCGCGAATTCGGCAATCCGAATGTCGCGCGCCTAGACAACCGTACTGGCGTTCTGCTTCGCAACCATCTGCCGGGATCGATTCTGCGCCTCTATCGCTATGCGGGTTATGACGTCGAGCCGCCAGTCTACGTCTTATACGTCTCGGATAAGACGCTCCGCTGGCCCTATTACGTCGCCGCTGTCCAGCTGCTGATCGCGGCGCTGATCGCGGCGCTTGCGGCCTTGGTCCAGCACCGGCATGTCCGTGATATTGCTAGAACCGATACAGCCCCGCCCCCGGAGGAAGAACGGGAGGCAGACACGCCATAGGCAGAATCGATAGCACAAGATTAACGCTACAGGGGCCTGGGCCTCAATACCAGAATGATGAATGCTACCAGGCCGATTAGCGCGAGCGTGGCGGCCAAATGATAACCGGCGTTGCCAATCCAGTTGACCAATCCGCAACCTACCGCAGCGACCAAGTAGTGCCACATGGCATCACGTGGTGCCGGTTCCTGATCCGATCGATGCAGGAACAGTACGACTAAACCCGCGAACAGAGCAACCGTGACCCAGTCGTAGACGGTATTCATCGTGTGCTCTGCCTGTCTGCGCCCCGATGATCCAACATCAACTAAGGGGTTAATCCCTGGTTATGGATATGCATTCACCCGGCCTTGATGACTTTCGGCGCATATGCTGCCTATGCTCGGCCCGCAAATCCCGCCAACGCTGATAGCGGTCATAGCGCTTCTGCTCGCCGGTAGCGCCCGGCTAGGTCGCGACATAATCCTCGATACCATCAACCCGGTAGCCAATGCCGCGGTTACGGGCACCGATCCCACACAGACGGCCGAGAACACAGCTTTGCCCTTGGGCACGGCGGCCATCGTGAAATCCGCGCATCACATACAGCGCGGAACAGACGGTCTGTTCTACGTCAATGTACTGATCAACGATCGTCCGATTCGGTTTCTGATCGACACAGGCGCCAGTGTCGTCGTTCTAACGGCAGCCGATGCGCGGCAGGCCGGTATTAAGGTACACGAAACCAGCTTCAATCGCAGCGTTGATACGGTCGGTGGCGCGGCACCCATGGCCTGGGCAACACTAGATAAGGTTAATCTTGCCGGACACGAGGTCCGCGGTCTGAAGGCCGCAGTTGTTCGCAACGGCCTTGGCGTTTCACTGCTTGGTCAGAATATGCTGGCAAAGCTCGATTCCATTACTCTCACGGCAGATCGCGTCAGCCTTCGCTGACGACCGCACGACCTGCACCATTCTGGCTGGCGTCAGTGGGTCTGCATGCCGTCGGGCCGCTTCTTGCTGTCGAGCTCGGCGCATGATGCCGCCAACGATGGCAAACCCTAAAATCATGGTGAGCCAAGTGGCCGGCTCCGGCACCGCGCCGACTACGCCTGGCGTAGTACCTCCACCACCAGGCGTACCACCGCCTCCACCGGGTAGACCACCGCCTCCACCGGGTAGACCGCCACCTCCACCAGGAAGACCGCCACCTCCGCCAGGAAGACCGCCACCTCCGCCAGGCACCCCGTTGCCGCCGGGCGGCGTTCCGGGGGAGACGAAAATGTTGGCGGATTACCGACCACACCTGGGGGGTGGAGGCGAATACGTTCCGCCGGTCGGAGGAGCTCTAAAACCCGGTTCACCGGGCGTTCGCGCACCGTAAGCGCCCGGAGGTACTTCGCCACCTCCCGAAACGGGAGTTCCACCAGCTCCGCCAGGAATGCCGGGCGTCAGCGGGGTACCGAACGTCGCCGCATAGGCTACCGGCGACAGATCCCCCCAGGATCGGCACGTCACCAAGCGGGCTGAACAAGGCACGCTGATTTACTACCGGAACTGTCGTGACGAACAGCAATCCGCCCAGTAGCATTAGCGTGATCTGCCGCCTACGCTCTTCCGATCTCAAATCAACGGTTTCATTCGCCATTTCGCGCTCCCCTGAATTGCAATATGGTTTGCCTGCCGCCGTAAAGATAGACCCAAAAACTGTCAGGTTTCGGGCCATCTTGCCTGTTGCACGTCAATTCGTTGTGACGCAGACAACGTTTCCCGCAAACGAACGGAACCATCTCCGCGTGCTGCACGTCCGCAATTTGCATAAGGCAGAGTCGATAGCCCGTTGCCATTCTCCTTATGTAGAACCTCCCAATACCGTGTCGGGTGAACCCCGCGCAGCGGGCATTCTGCTCTCCGCCATGCTTTTGATGGCGATGACGGGATGTGCCCCGGATAAGCGGGCGTTGACCGATGACGAGCGAATCGTCGGGGCGGTGTTGACCCTGCTTGCGCAGGATAGGCGGTCGGTATGTGTCGACGACAGTACGCAAGGTCAGGCATTGGCGGTATTCCATGAGATGCAGGCGGCCCCCCGGCCCGCCCGTCTTGAATTGAACTGGCATCGCCCTTTGCCTCTCAGGCCAGATATTCGTGTCACCACGCGGGCGTTGCGCGATGCGGAGTTCGAGGATCAGCCGCTGACGATTCAGGAACCTGGCGCGCGCACGGATGTGCTACCGGGCCTCGATCAGCTGCGTTTTGATGGTGCCGCAGCGCGGCTTGGTGAACAGATTGGCCGGGCCGAGAACGCCGTGGATATTCGGCAAGCCTGGGTCCCTGCCGGCGTGGCGGCGCGGTGGTGGCCGATTAATCGTATGCGGCGCGATTGCTGGCCTTTGTTCGAGATCAGCGACCCCGTCCGCGACCGCGACATGGCGTTCGTGACGGTCCGTGCCGAACATTGGGGCACCTTATACGCTTTGCAAAAGACTGATCGGAATTGGCGGATCGCCGCCGAATGGAGCCGATGGCTCTATTGATATGTTTATCATGCCGATTTCAGCGCAATTAAAGGAAGATTATTATGACACGAGACGACGGAATACAGGATGCAGGCACGCCGACCGGACGAGATATCGGCTGGAAGCAGTTTACCATCGGCATTTTCGACCTGATCCGTTGGCCCATCGCGGTCGTGGTAATCTTCTTCCTTCTGCGCATGCCGTTGGAACGGCTACTAGATGCAATCGCGACCGCCTTTCGAGCCTGACGGGTGGTGCCGGGTTTCCAGGCGTCGTGCAGAGCCGAACCTACGGTATGCGCCATTGCCTGCGTCGTCTCAGCCATTCGACCAGCATGGCCAAGTCCGACAGGCCGAGCTTCGCGGCGTCGGTAATCGATCGCAACGTCCCTTAATATAGCCTATACCTCCGCAGGCTCCCGGCTGGTGGTGGTCCCACACAGTCTCAAATCGTCGCTCGCCCGCCCGTACGATCAATTTCGCCTCATTGACCGGCATCTACCAGCAAAGCGTAGATGGCCCCTACACACCGTACGGCGATCACGCATTGGTTTTGAATGGTGTTTTCCAAGTGACCTATCGGCGACGGAACGTAACGCCAATGCGCTCAACGTGCCATCGCCTATAATTCGGTGCGCGTTCTCAACGCTATATCTACTTTCATCCCCGCCCCTATCCAGCGCATGACATGCGGGGGACCTACCGAAAGAAGGTCTCGCCGGATGACGTGGACGCCTCGGCATGGCAGAGAACCCATGTGACTGATCGCTCCACCCCTTTGCCGCGCATTGTTTTCATCATCAACTCGATTGGTAGTGGCGGAGCCGAACGTGCGCTAGGTCGTATTCTAAGCGCTGCCGGCAACCGGCACGAGCACTATGAGATGCACCTTGTGTTGCTCGATCGTGAACCGGAAATGCGCAAGCTACCAGCACTCGCCGGTCGCCATTGCCTGGATGCGCGGGGTAGACTGTGGCGAAGCGCCATTCGGTTGCGTGCTCTGCTGACGCGCTTGCAACCGAAGCTGGTGGTTAGCCTGCTGATACGCGCCAACATGGCTACCGCCGCTGTAGCACCTGGTCTCGGCGCAAGAACCATCCTGTGTGAACGCATGCATCTGTCTTCGCATCTTGCGGGGCGATACCGGGGTATCGCACTGGCCGGTTTGCGCGCGCTGGTACGATACCTCTATCCACTCGCAAACCATGTGTTGGCCGTATCCGAAGGGGTGCGGCACGACCTGATCGACACGGCAGGCCTCGCGCCGGATCAGGTGACGACAATCAACAATCCCTACGATCTAGAGCGGATTGCCGCCGAAGGATCTCAGGCACCGGAGATAGCGCTGCCGCCTGCGTTTATGGTTGCTGTCGGGCGGCTGGTTACCGCCAAGGGCTTTGCACTGCTGATCGATGCTTATGCCGACGCTGATCCGGCGTTGCCGCTTCTCATCCTCGGCGAAGGGCCGGATCGTATCCGCTTCGAGGCTCAGGTCGCTGCTGCTGGGCTGGGTGAACGCATCCGTTTTCCGGGTTTCCTTGCCAACCCCTTCGCCATCATGGCGCGTGCGACGTTTCTGGTATCGGCGTCTCACAACGAAGGCTTTCCCAATGCACTGGCCGAGGCCATGGCCCTCGGCGTTCCCGTCATCGCTACCGATTGCCCCTCGGGACCGGCTGACCTGTTGGGGGCAGGGGCAGGGGGCTGCAGGCTACGTGACCGAAGCACCTTACGGTCTGATAGTCGGGGATGGCGACCGCGCGGGTCTTGCCACTGCAATTCGGAAAATGATGGACGATGCCGATTTGCGCACGAGACTGGGAGCAGCCGGGCTGCTGCGCATCGAGGATTTTCGCATCGAACGTATCGCCGCGGATTACTGGGCGGTATTCGATGCGTTCATGAACTGACGAAAGACCATGGCATGCGCCTCGACCGCAGACGCGCTGGTATAGCGCGCGGCAATCGCTGCCGCCTGCGACCATGGTGCAGTACGCACCTGTGTTTCCGCCATGATGGACCCGATTGCCGCATGATCGCCTACCGGAAAATAGTGATCGGCAGGCAAGCCGAACTCGCGATGCACCGGAATATCCGAAACGATAGCCGGTGCTCCAAAAAGCTAATGCCTCCAAGACCACTAGACCGAACCCCTCCATTTCGGATGGGTGCAGCAACACCGCGGCATGGGTATAAAGCGCGGACAGCTCGTCACCGGTCCTAAACCCCAGAAAGCGCACGCTACTCCCTACGCCGTCCCCGCAAGGTCACGAAGCTCCGCCTCATAATCGGCATTGCTGATCGAACTACCTACGATGACCAATGGTAGCGCCGCGGGGTTTAATGCATGCGCAGCGATCAGATCCTCAAACCGCTTAGTCGGCTCGAGCCTGCCGACCGCAAGCAGGTAACCACCCGAAACAAGGCGCTGATCGACAAGGAAATCCAGACCGTCGACCGAAGCCTGTAGATCCAGACCGTGCTGGATGGTCACGGTTCGCCCGATAGCCCCGCCATGCCGGGACAGAAATTCGCGCCTTACGGTATCGCTGACGCAAATCACGCGATCGGCAAAGCGGGCCATCAAAAGTTCGCCCAGACGCAAGAACCTGCGGCCCATCCGGCCCCATTTGGGCCGTTCGAAATCGGCAGCATGATGCGTTACGATGACATGCATCCCGAGGATGCGCGCAAGGGGCGCAAAGAACCCAGGGCCAATGCCGTGAAGATGCACGATCGCTGCTTGCAGGCGCCATCGTGCGTAGACGATCGCCAGTGGCGTATGCACCAGCGTTTCGATGGAGCCCTGTTTCGGAGCAGGCAGCGCAACAAGGCGCACCTTGCCCAATCGATCGTTAGACGCTCTAACGTAACGACGACGTGCGATCATCGTGATATCCAGATCCGGGGCCGCTTCTGCCAAAGCCGGATAAAGATGTTCGCAATGCGTCTCGATACCGCCAATAACGTGCGGCACACCCCGAAATCCAATTACCGCGATGCGCCCTTCATTCTCCACTTGTATTCCCGATTATTTTGTCGTGTCTATTTTATCTGATCTATTATAGTCCAATAATGCTCGACGGCACGATCGACACTATATTCTTGAGCGCGCATCTGCCCCGCGGCACCTTGGGCAGCGATGCGATCCGGTGCCTCCAGCCCCTCGCGTATTGCGATTCCCAGCTTTTGTACGTCGTTGACCGGCACCAACGTACCCCAAGACGTGACCATTGTATCGCGCACAGCGTGCCGCGGCAGATCGCCAAGTATCTCTGACGGGCCCGACGCGCAATTAGTGGCGATCACCGGTACGCCCAGTGCCATCGCCTCGACCAGCGCATTCGGGAAGCCTTCGCCGTTGGATGCGCTAACATAGAGGCTGGCCTGCGCCACGATGGCGAAGGGATTGGGTTGGAAGCCCTAGCAGGTGAACCCGGTCCGCAATTTCTAGCGCGGCGATGCGCGCCTCGATCGCGGCGCGTTCCGGTCCCTCGCCCAGGATCACCAGCGGCAACGCAATGGCGGCCGCAGCATAGGCTTCGACCAACAGCATCATGTTCTTGGTCTCGGTGAGTCGCCCCATCCCGACGACGAAGCCACCCTCCACCGGTGGCGTGGCGGGCTCCAGGCCGCGCGCTATAATCGCGTCGATATCTACCGGGTTGGCGATGGCGACAATGCGATCCCGGGCCACGCCGAAATTCTCGACTAGATCGTCGGCGACCCCCTCGGACACGGCGATCACGCGATCGGCGTGCGGGTAGGTGGCACGGACGAGCAGCCGGGCGACGCGGCTGCCGGCAAGATGCGCCGTTGTGTTGACGCGCTCGCTGATAATAACGCGCCGCCCGGTCAGCCTGGCAACGATCACCGCGATGATGTTGGACCGAGTCAGGAAGCTGAGGATCAGCGCCGGCCGCTCACGCCGAACGAGCGACAGCATCGCGGACACGCCGCGCACGAGCGATCCGGCCGTCGCCAACCGTGCCACCGGCAGCCATGCCGGCAGAGGATAGGCATCCGGGTCGTCGTCGAGCAGCGTGAGCGCGAACGGCGATGCGGCCATCCTTGCCTGCGACGCGGCTAGTAGGGTCAGCATTACCCGCTCCGCTCCGCCGCCTGCCAGCGAATTGATGAGGAAACGGACGCGCACGCTCATCGTCCGCGGTCCGCATCTCGTACCGGCGTCAGCAACCGGTCAATAATCCCGGCGGTGCTCGCGGCGATCTTGTCCCAGTCGTAGCGTTCCCGCATCGTCGCGCCATCGACCGCGAAACTGTCACCCGACAGGCGCAGCTTGGTGGCCAGCGCTGCGATATCGCCGACCGCAAAATGGTGGGATGGCGCCAGCCCGATTTCGGTATTAGCTGGAATGTTGCTGAGCAGCGTCGGCGTATCCATCGCCAGCGCCTCCAGTGCGGCGATCGGCAGGCCTTCGTGATGCGAGGGCAGCACAAACAATGATGCGCCTGCATAAAGCGAGCGCAGCGCCTCGTGCGGTTGAAACCCGACGAAGACTACGCGCGCGCCCGCCCGCGCGGTGAGGCGGCGGGCATAGCCGTCATCGTGATCCGCTCGACCCGCGATTACCAGCGTCCGCGAATCGCCGGAGACGGCATGAGCTTCGATCAGGTCGTCGAACCCCTTTTCCGGCACCAGACGACCAACCCCCAGGATATACTCACCGGCCTTTAGCCCCAGTGCGGCAAGGACTGTCGGGTCTGGGGTCCGCGATGCCTGAGCAAAGGTCAGGCTGGCGCCGTTGGGAACGAAATGAATCCGGTGGGCATTGGCAGGAAAGCGTCGGCGCAGCGTCTCGGTGACATTTTCCGACACGACGATTACCTCGTGCGCGTGCTTCACGGCAATCCGTTCGGCAAGTTGCAGCACTCCCTTGGCAAAGCGGTTCCACTTGGCGCGATCATAGTCCCGGCCATGATGAGTCAGCAGGACGCGCATGCCCAGCAACCGGGCGAGCGGCACCGCCAAGCCGGGCCCGATCGCATGCAGGTGGATTGCCGAACAGCGCCGGACGAACCGGAGGTAGCAGGTCGCCCAGACGGTATGGACAATCGTCTCAAGATATTTGCTGCGCGGTGCCCAGATCGGCAGCAACGCAAGCTGTTGCCAGTCACGCGGTGCGGGATCGACATAGGGCGCCCGCATCGCGACATCGATATCCAATGCCTGTCGCAGCGCCTTCACGCGGGGATAGAGTTCCTCGACATGGGCCTCGACCCCGCCCATGACGCCAGGAATGCCTCGCAGGCCCGCGATCCCGATTTTCACGCGATGAGTTCCCCGATGATCTAGCGGCACCCAATGGCAGGCACTCTTGCGCTGTGAGCAACTAGCCGCTTGCTACGTGTCGGACAACCGTTCCTGTGGAGCGGACTATCGTAACAGCAGAGAACCAAGACCAAACACCGCCCCCAACCGGTGGCGCCCGCTATCGTGGTGATCGCAATGCGCCGGGCGGTGCCGTAATGCCATGTCTTGGGAGGCTCTTCGAAAAAGCCGCGCAGGGCAGCGTTGCAGACCTGCCGCTGAAGATCGCCGGCAGGCGATGCCCCCTGCGGCGGTAGCGTGCCCATGTCGACATCAAAAGCTATGCAGGATTGGGGCAGGGCCTGTCCGTCATTAATCTGGCGATGCGCAAGAGCAGTTTTCATAAGCGTTCAAACCTCGGCAATGTGGCACTGGTCGTAACCGTTGCAGGTTCGCCTATCGCGAAGAAACTTGCTTAATGTAGAGGTAACCGTTGTATACCGGTCTCGATCTTCGCCTAATTTAGTTCCCGAAACCTTTAAATTGTGCCCTTATGCAACGCCGAATCATACTCGCAGGGACCTAGCGTTTGATGCAGAATTCCGGTCCTATAGTTACAGAAAATTGGGCGGAACGCCTGCTACCACACAGTCCGGCGGTACGTCCGTAGTTACCATCACATTCTAATCGAACAAGCTGCCGTTGCCGATCAGGGTATGACGGACCACCTTGGCGACGAACACGCGCCTGCCGACAATTAGGCTGTCACTACGCAGACCACAATTGGTCTGACCCAGCACCGGTTTGTAGGTAAATGTTGACATTGCAAACCATCCCCTCATCCCCGCATTCAGGTAGATGCTGACGAACCTACTGGTGAACGGGCAGGTCCGATCAGCATGTAGGATAAGATCTCAAACCGAACTTATACCGGCTGCGCAGCAGCTTGGACAGCGAATACAGGCCCAAGTGCTATGGCGGGCTTCTTGCGTAACCCGCCGCGCATCCGCATCCACATCCGAGTTTTAAAGTCGGGCAAAAATGCAATCGTGCAGCAAAGATCGTGCATCGACCCCGCCGTCCTGGCGGTACAGGTCCACCGCAATACGGCTTTTAAGGCGCGACGGTGGTTGGACAAGGTATCGCTGGCGGCAATGGCTTCCCCCTTGGCCAAGTACCGGGATTAGACGGGTTGCAGCACTGCCAGCGATATGCGGCTTTGAGCTGCGTCTGCGCTTTTGCGCAAAGCGACGGTTATCATCGACAGCTTTATAGATTGAGCAATTTTACTGGTCTAAGGGTCGGACTATGGAATCAGCGCAATATCTCGGGCGGGGAATGCCCATATTCGTGCTGCTGCCGATGGTCTTGCTCGGCATCGTGGCGATATTCCGCCTCAGCCGAGAGCTGCCGTCGCCGGCGGGACGCATGCTAGTGATAACGATCGGCATGCGCCCCCTGCTGTCGGCGGCCTGGGTCTTCACCTTTAGACCCTCCCCGATCGGGCTTTCGTGGAACGCCCTGTCATCGATCGTTTTTTTAGTAGTCGGATTTATGGTGCTCCGGCGCCGAAGCATATCGCCAATGATCGTCTTGCCAATATTGCCGCTGCTTGTCGTTGGGGTTTTGAGCGGTACGCTCAACCATGCGCTGCCTGACCTTGCGACCTACGTCACCAAATTGGGCTATCTCATTGTCGTGGCATTGCTAGCAATTGAGGCATTGGAGATACATGGCGAGGGATAAGGTCATGCGCACCGTTATTCTCGCCTTGCTGTCGCCGCTTATCTTCCAGCTCGTGGGTACACTGCTGGGCGTGGTCAAGCAGAGCGAGACCGACGGCTCGGCGGCGTATATTGGTGGCTTCAATCACGAAGCTGCTTTCTCAATGTTGCTATGCGGTACATTGCTGGCGGTGTGCCTATCGCGTCATATTAACTCCAAGCTTAAGTTCGGACTCATCGTCTGGTGCTCAATCGGCATCTTTGTGGCTAATTATCGGACCTCGCTTGCCTCCATCGTACCGTTGTTGGCAATGTCCCTCTTCATAGACGGCACGCGTCGCTTCCTTCCGCGGCAGCGTGCAATCGTGGGGTCGGCACTTGTGGTACTGATTACCGCTGGAGGCCTGGCAATCGCCGTCAGCCAGGCGGAGCGCTTCAGCGACCTAGGCCTGCTTCTCGAGCGCAACACCAGCCTCATTAAGCCCCCCACGACGTTTACGGTCGAAGAGCGCCATATTATGAGTGGTCGCCCGATGATCTGGAGCGAATATTATTATGCGTGGGACGAGAGCACCGCGCGCCAGCATATGATCGGGTTGGGTCCAGAAACCTGGGTCGGCAAGATGAAGGTTTATGCGCATAATACGTTGGTATCGGCGCTATACGAACTGGGTCTGGTCGGCGTTGCTTGTTACATCATCGTATGGATATGGTTTCTGAGTCTTAGCTTTATCGTCCCTATCCCCGCGCGCTGGACGTGCCTGACAGGGCACATCTCGTTCATTATCCTTAATATGGCGACCATGCCGATGTGGAATATCGAAGGGCTAATCTATTACGCCCTGCTTTGCGGTTATACGGTATATATGGTACGCAATCGGCATCAATTAATGCGTCAATCGTACAGGCCGCGCTTCGTGCCTGTGACCGTGCGGGTCTGATATGCCGCGCGTGTCCGTCCTGATCGCCGCCTATAACGCCGCTGCTTATATCGAACAGGCGCTCGACAGCGTCGTTGCACAGACGATTCCTGACTGGGAAGCGGTGGTAGCGGACGATTGTTCTACCGACGACACCTGCGCGATCGTCGAACGCCGCTCAGCCGTTGATCCGCGCATTCGCCTGCTCCGTGCTGAGCGCAACGGCGGACCCAGCGCAGCACGCAATCGCGCCATTGATGCCGCCTGCGGTGACTGGTTGGCTGTACTTGATGCGGACGATCGATGGCGATCCCATCGGCTTGAACGGATGCTTGCCGCGGCCCAAGCCGAAGGTGCAGTGATCGTCGCCGACAATTATATCCGCTACGACGAAGGATCGAAGCAGGAACTTGGCGCAGTGCTGCCCGTGGACGGTGGCGTGTCGTCGATCACGCCAGCGCGCTTTTTAGACAGCGAACGTCCCTTCGTCACCGTCCGTTTCGGCCTGCTCAAGCCGATCGTATCGCGCACGTTTCTGAACGCGCATGCGATCCGCTATTCGACCGAAATTCGGTATGCGGAGGACTTCCATTTCTTCATGATGGTCTTGCTCGCCGGCGGCCGAGGCGTGCTCGTTCACGAACCGCTATATATCTACACGCTACCGCAAAGCATGACCTCGAAGACGGTCTCGGGTGGCACGCGCACAATACCCAAACACGCTGACCGGATGTGGATTGCGCAAACACTGCTAGCGCAACATGGCGAGACCGCCTCTTCCCAAACGCGCGCCGCTTTGCATCGCTATCGTAGAAGTATGGCAACGTTGGGAGAGGGGGCATCGCGCACACGATTTGTGGCGCAACGGACGCAAAGGGAGCGCCTTGCTGCTCGCTGCAACCCGCCCTTTGGCTGTTCTCAGCTATGGATGGACTCTGCCCGCCACCAAACGGCTGCGAGCACGGGTCGGCCGCGGATTGCGCCGCTAGGGCGTCAAGTTTCCAGCCGTCGGTAGATCGCCTCGACCTTGGCGGCTTCTCGGTGCGGTGAAAAATCGGCAGCAATGCTCATGCGCTGATCTGGGGTTGCCACCACCGATGCCGGATTAGATGGGACGGCCAGCGCCGCATGAGCAAACGTCGCCTCATCGGCATCGATCGGCACCAGTTGCCCCCCTCGCCATTGCCGGCCGATTTCACCGTGTCCTGCATCGTCCGTTGCCACCCAGGGTGTCCCGAGCAGCGCGGCTTCAATCGGCGTGCGCCCGAACGGTTCGCGGATCGCCGGTGCCATCAACAGGTCAAGTGCGGCGATATTGTCTTCTGCTGGCATCATAAACCCGGCAAAGATGACGCGGTCAGCGATGCCCAATGTGTCCGCCAGCGCCTTCATCTCCGGCACGTCGACGTCGCCCTTACGACCGAAGACGATGAAGCGCATGCAACTGTCGGTGAGCGCCATCACGGCCGCAGTACGCAGGAAGAATTCGGGTCGTTTACGATCCCACAGGTTTCCGACAAATCCAACTAGCGTGTCATTATTATCGATGCCGAGCTTGGCGCACACCCGCGCACGCGCGGCATTCCGATCGAAGGCCTGTGGCACTTCGATTGGGTTGAGCACGATCTGCAATCGTGCGGGCGGTACGAAAGACAATGGCGCACGGCATGTCTCCGACACCGCGATCACGGCATCGGCACGGCCGATTAGCAGCCGATTGGGCAGCACCATTCGATTGAGCGCATGGTGGTGGTAGACGATCTTCCCACCTAAAATTTTGGCGACGATTCCAAACGTCTGGATGTCAACAATATCATTGGCATGAACGATACACCGACCGATCTGTCGCATGATCGCCAATCGTGAGGGGAAGCGACGCAATGTATGGATTGGGCTACGACGTTGTCTTAGCGACGCGCGCGATTTGGCCATCTCACCGGTATCGACCACCTCTATGCCTAGTCGCTGCGCTTCATTGGCGATCGGCGTGCCGCTAGCGCATAGGAATATACAGCGTCGATGAAAATCCTTTTGCAGGGCAACAGCAAGTTCATACGTCGCGACATGACTGCCGCCGATATCGTAGCTGGAGAATGGAAACACGATCGGTGAATGCGGCACGATACCGTTCCTTAATAGTCATACAGGGCATTCCGCGCTGTGGCGCCGCCGTCAACTCCCCCGACATCATACTTTTTGAGAATGAAGGGTTAATCGCCCTTTGACCGGTTTTGCGAACCGAATCGATGCTCTCTCGCGACTAAACATTCGTGAGCTCGGAATGCCCGAGAACAGCACCCTCCTTACGGAACTCGCGACATGCCCAATTTTTACATCAGCCCGACCGGGTCGGGGAACAAGAGCGGATCCGATTGGGCGAACACCGCCGCCCTTACCAGTATGGATGGTGCCATTCGCAAGGCAGGGTCCGGCGGTACCGTGCTCCTGGCGGCCGATCTTGGAAGCTACAAGATGACCAACAGCGTAAATATTTGGAGCGGGGCTAGCTTCGCTGACGCCGTGACAATCAAGGGCGTCAACAGCAAAACCGGCGCCGATCAGGAAGCGGTGATCGAAGGAACTCGGCCTGCAACCTATGCGATCGGAAACGCTAGCGGTAACGAGCTGTTCAAATTCCAGAAAGGCGCAGGCAACCTTACCTTTGAACATCTCCAGGTAAACAATACCGCAACAGCCTTCCGGGCTGCGGGCGATGTTGCCAACATCACGATCGAGCATGTCGATGCAGACAATGTCGCACACTTCTTCCAGACCTATATCGGGTCAGGCAACAAAAGCGCTAGTGTAACCAACCTGGCACTCCGCGATATCGATGTAGAAGGTTTTTCCAAGGGCTTGATCGAGATCGGCTACAATAGCAGCAATGTGCTGATCCAAGACGTACGCGCAGATAGCGAGCGGCAGGATGGCGATGAATTCGCCATGGGCGTGCATATTACCGGTACTACGCATGATATCGTTCTGCGCCGCGTAACAATGGAAAACGCGACGGACACGACTGGTGGCAAATATTGGAATGGCGATGGTTTCGCGACCGAAAAGGGTGTCTACAACGTTCTGTTTGAAGACACTATTGCGCGCGGCAACACGGACGCCGGCTACGATCTCAAATCGAAGTCTACGACACTAGTTCGAACTCTAGCCGAAGATAATAGCCGAAACTATCGTATCTGGGGCGATACGACGATGATCGACGTCGTCGGTCTCAACCCTGACAAGCGTGGTGGACCGCTTAACGGACAAAATCAGATACACATCATAAAGGGTGCGTCGCTGACGATTGAAGGAGGCTATTTTGCCGATGCAGGTTCAGGAACGCGAGTGTTCCTGAACGAAGGCGGCAGTGTGACGATTAGCGACGTCCAGGTCGTAAGGGCTGCGACCGGCGCACTGAAGACTGGCACGATCGGTGGACTGACCGACGCCATGGTCACGCTAGTTGATGCGGTCGGTAAAAATTCGGCCGGTCTGCTACCCACGGATCCCCTGATCGCAGCCCCAGTCGTTACGGGTCCGAATGTTACAGCTCCCGTAACTTCCATCCCGGTAACAGTGGTCCCTGTCGTTACATTGCCTGTACTACAATCGCCGGCATCGGGACCGGGCACCAGTCCTGCTTCGCTGCCGTCAGGGCAGACCGATGCTCCCGCTACTACGATTCCCGCGGTGTCCAAGTTTGCTGGTACCGCTGCGGCGGACGTTTTTAACGGTACGACAGGCCATGACCAGTTCCGCTTTGACCAAACTGTTAACCGCGGTGCGGACAAAATTGTCGGATTCGATACCGACGATATTCTAGTCATGAAAACGGCGCTGGCGGATGGGAACGGTGACGGGATCATAACCTTTGGCCGCAACGGCCTACTCGATTTGGGCGCAGGGGGTGGGACGCTTAAACTCGACCTAGCCAAAGGGTTACGTCTTCTTGGTCAAACCGATGACGGCTTCGTCTATGGCAATGCCGCAGTTCGCCCCAACAAGTCGGTGGAGGGCAAGCTTACTACCGCTGACACATTAACCGGCGACGCGAAAGACAAGGCCACCAATGCCTTTTTCTTTGACACCGACCTCAATCTCGATCTTGGAAAAGATAAAATTGTCAATTTCGGCAGTAAGGACTTTATCATATCGACTAGCAAGCTCGCTGAGAATGGTACGTCGACCATTAGCACTCATGACGGGGTCTTCAGCTTCCATGATGGGCTTGATCTCGGCACTGTAGGCGTAACTGATTTGAGCGGTCGAGCCGTCACGGCGCTGGAGTTCGATGGCGAACAGACATCCGGCGGAACGCATTATTACGTTTACAGCTTGGTGGGCAGCACGACTGCGATGCCCGTAATAGGTGGCTAAATCGAGTACTGTTTTAATTTAATTTACGACGGCGTCGCTTTCTGGAAGCGACGCCGTTTCCAAGCTTATTGTTAACTTAGGTTCCGGGCCTATTAATCTAAAATGACGATCTGGTTCAGGTTGCATGCGGGGGGCTGATAGCAAGCGACTTGTACTAGCTGTTGGTGAACAGATCGAACGGTTCGCGCCGTATTCTCCAAGACCCCGACTCATAATTCGAGTTTAGCAATACGGCGCGTCATTCGCTGCTGGACGAAATAACCAATTACGCTTCGGATGACGCGATGGAGACTTCCCAGTCCTTGGCTAGGCGCCGGCATCGGTTGAGCCACGCCAGGGTACGTTCGACGACCCAGCGCCGTGGCAGAATAATGAAGCCCGTCAGGTTGGATCGTCTGATGATTTCGACCGTCAGCCGATCAATGTGCGCGACCCCATCCTACCAACACCGCGTTGATGACAACGAGCAGGCCGTTGTCGCGCATACGGTAGAAATGGTACTGCACCGTCGTGAAGGGCGGGAAGTCCTTGGGCAGTTGCGCCCATTGGCACCCCGTCGATGCGATATACTGGATCGCGTTCCACAGGGTCCGCGCCTTGTGTTGCGTGGGCGTCCAACCCTGGAGGTTCGCCTCAATAGCGGCCGGATGACAGCCCATTCCTCATCGGTGCAGTCGCTTGCATAGCGCAGCCCGCTTCTGTCATGCTCGCGCCGAGCGGTTTCAGTCCAGCTCATGTGATCCTCGTGGTCTTCGCAATCCCAGTGAATCACAAGGTACTGAAATCGCTCAACTCAATTTTCGGTCGGGCTCTAAAGAGTCATGGCAAATCCGCAGGTCGAAAGCGGCAAGTGTTGAGCGGTTATCTTTGTAGATTGTGACGGGTTGCGCTGGCCAATGAGCTTGGAAAGTGCGGCCCTACGAAACACTCCAACCGGCAGGAACGATAGGGTGAAAGGCCGCATTCCTACGCGTAAAGTTCGGGCACCAGAACGCGGGTCACGTAGGCGGTTAGGGCGTTACCGTTTATCGCTCCATCAGACCCACAGGTACGATCATGCGAGCGCGGCTCAGACTTGTGACGAAGCCGATCCTGAGCGAAGCGGAAGGGGCGGTGGTTTTCCGGTGCTCGTGTGGCACGCTAGGTGTTTGATCCCACGGTTTGATGGTGCGATCCTTTCGTTAGAATGGAAGGAAGCCATATGGGACAGGTACGTCACGGGAGCGCCACGACCACGCACGCCGTCAGAGCAGCAATACAGCGATCGCAAGCTTCGCTCTCGACGCTGAGCAGGGAGCTTGGGATCAACCCCAAGACGGTGGCGAAATGGCGTTCTTCACAACCTGGTGCCCGGCCGGGACCGGGATCGACGCGCTCGTGCAGGTTGAAGGCCACCGCTGGGCGATCGAGGACAGCTTTGAGACGACCAAGAACGAACTCGGCCTCGACCATAACGAAACCCGCTCCTGGCATGGATGGCATCGCCACGTGTCGCTGGTCATGCTCGCGTTCGCCATGATGGCGGTGATCCGCCACCACGCAAACGAGGTGACGCCCCCAAAAAGAATGCGCACGACACCCCGGCGCTGATCCGCTGGTCCATACAAGAAGTTCGACGCATTGCCGTTCGGCTCGCCCAGCGCCGTATCGCGCCCGCCCACATCATCGCATGGTCGTTATGGCGACGAGCGCACCAAGCGGCCGCCCGCCGCGCTCACCTCAAGTCGAGAATGCAACTGTAATGCTAGCACACAACAGATCGCGCGTATGGTTTGCGGTAATAACGCCGATGTTCGTTAATGCCCAAGGCTTGTATATAAGGATGAGCTGCGCCAGATCGAAATCGAGCTGGCAGACGAATCACTCTCGCACCCCTTTCTGGATGCCTAGGCGATATTAGTCTGCGGCGTGCACAGCCTCCTTTTTGACAAAAGGGCTACCCACCGTTTGGTAACGTGGTCGGCCATGGCATCACACAGGGGTATCGAGCTCTATTTGTAAAAAAAAGCACAGCTTGGTTAACAGCCGATGCATCTTTCTCCAGAGCTAAGCGTATATCACTCTCGTTTTTTGAAGCCCGTTGGAAGTGTATCAAAATGGGCCTAGCCTAATAACAAATAGTTGACGAATTGTTAATTTGCATGCACTCGCAGCCATACGACGTCCGGAAGGCGGTTACTGCCTTCTGGCGTGGAAGTTAATTGGTGCGGCGCAAACTAACAGGGAACGATATCATGGCTCTTGGTACTAATGATTCGCTGATCACGACGGCGACGGGTTTTGACATTGCCTTCAATAACACAAATGATACGTATGATACGCTGGATTATGACGCGACCGGCAAGCAGGCTGTGGCCTTCGTGTTCGGTAACGGCATTACCGGTGACGATACGATCCAGAACTTCGACAAGAACGACTCGATCATCAACTTCCAGAAGATCTTCGACGGCAATAACGACGGCATCATCTCGTTCGGTCCGAATGGTCAGCTCGACATCGATCGTACCGGTGCAGGCAATAAGAACGCTGGCGAAGCACAGATCACGATCAGCAATAGCACTGGCCAAAACATTGATGCCCTGCGTTATCTTGGCACCAAGGGCAACGGCACGGGCCATGCTTATGCTGATGCGAGCACGCGTCTTGCTGGTATGACCGAAGGTACCGTGGGCAACGACGCTTTCAATGCCGGAACGGGCGCCAAGACGTACCTGTATGATACCGCGCTTGGCTTGAACCTGGGCGGCGATACAATTTCGAACTTTGGTGCGGACGATCGCATTGTCACCACCACGAAGGTTCATAACGGAACGGACATGGGCGCCGTGATCACGTTCGGTAAGAATATGGTTCTCGACTTGCCGGGTGACACTGACGGCATCAAGGGTGACAACGGCCCGACGCATGGCGGTCAGATTGAGTTCGTAAACCCGGGCATCGATCACCTGAGCCTGCTCGATACGAAGATGGTTGGCGGCGTGAATTATTACTACTATGGCGTCACTCCTGGCGCCTGATTTATCCGCCAGATGACCGAAATGAAGAAGGGGGGCGGTCGAAAGGCCGCCCCCTTTAACATGATATGTGCTTTAACAGCTTTTCAGATGACGAGACTGGCTAGGCCGGCAGCGGATCCATCAAGGCTATAGACGTAGTAGTTTGCACCATCCCGCGTGACCGACCCGTCAAATTCCAATGCAGGCGCGTGGCCCCCCACCGATCGCAAAGATATCAATCTCTCCGATCGCATGCTCACTACCGCTGCTGGTCAGCGCAATTTTTCCATCCACCGTCCGTGCGACGTGTCCAGTCGTGTCTAAGGCCAGTGCCTCGGTCGTCACTATAATGTCTTTCTTACCAAAGTTGGCAAGCGTATCGTGACCAAGGTTTAGATCAAGCGCTGTGTCAAAGAAGAAGGTCTGCATTTTTTTGTCTTTGACATCGCCTGCCAGACGGTCGTCACCCATTTTGCTTTCCTGCGCACCACGCGGGCGGGCTGCGCCGGACGCATAAATGTACGAACCATCGTCGCCGGTCCCCATAAGGCGAAGACTGGGCACATCTCCGATTTTCAGGATATTCGTACTCGCTGGATTCTGAAGGGCAAATCCCCCTTGGAGGTGGTGATGATCCCATCTCCGTTGCCATCGTATAGGGCTTTTTTTTAGCTCGATCACGTCGCCGCGATCAAACCCCCTGGATAGTATCGATCCCTGAGGCCTTACTGTTGTCGAAATAGAAAACATCATGCCCCAACGTAGCAATCAGCAGCTGATTGGCCACATCTGAACCATTCTGCAGCAAAGTCACGGTCGTTGGCACCTTGACTATCACTTCGGCGTTCACGTCGATCGCAACCGTCGCATTGGCCGACGCCTTGCCGTCTGAGGCGGCATAGGTGAAGTTATCGGTGCCGACATAGCCCTTCTCGGCAACGTAGCTGTAGCTACCGTCGGCTGCGAACGTCAGCGTACCATGCGTGGGTCCCTTAACCAGGCTAGCGGTCAGCGCATCGCCGTCTGTATCCTTATCGTTAGCCAGGACATTCCCTGTCGCAGGCGCAGTCCCAGTCGTTGAAGCTGCATCGTTGGCTACCGTTGGCGTGCTATTAGGCACTGCAGCGACATTGATCGCAACCGTCGCATTGGCCGACGCCTTGCCGTCCGAGGCGGCATAGGTGAAGTTATCGGTGCCGACATAGCCCTTCTCGGCAACGTAGCTATAGCTACCGTCGGCTGCGAACGTCAGCGTACCATGCGTGGGTCCCTTAACCAGGCTAGCGGTCAGCGCATCGCCGTCTGTATCCTTATCGTTAGCCAGTACATTCCCTGTCGCAGGCGCAGTCCCAGTCGTTGAAGCTGCATCGTTGGCTACCGTTGGCGTGCTATTAGGCACTGCAGCGACATTGATCGCAACCGTCGCATTGGCCGACGCCTTGCCGTCTGAGGCGGCATAGGTGAAGTTATCGGTGCCGACATAGCCCTTCTCGGCAACGTAGCTGTAGCTACCGTCGGCTGCGAACGTCAGCGTACCATGCGTCGGTCCCTTGACCAGGCTAGCGGTCAGCGCATCGCCGTCTGTATCCTTATCGTTAGCCAGTACATTCCCTGTCGCAGGCGCAGTCCCAGTCGTTGAAGCTGCATCGTTGGCTACCGTTGGCGTGCTATTAGGCACTGCAGCGACATTGATCGCAACCGTCGCATTGGCCGACGCCTTGCCGTCTGAGGCGGCATAGGTGAAGTTATCGGTGCCGACATAGCCCTTCTCGGCAACGTAGCTGTAGCTACCGTCGGCTGCGAACGTCAGCGTACCATGCGTCGGTCCCTTGACCAGGCTAGCGGTCAGCGCATCGCCGTCTGTATCCTTGTCGTTAGCCAGGACGTTACCCGTGGCTGCCGCGGTCCCCGTCGTCGAAGCGCTATCGTTCGTTACCGTAGGCGCATGATTGACTGGCACCTGCACCGGGGGTGGGGTGGAAGTCGACGTGTCGTGACTTTTGATTGTAGATATGGTCGTATTGAGATTGTCGGTAATACCGAAGTAGAACGTGACAGTCGTCGTAGCACCTGCGGCCAGAGTCCCGATATCAAAATTGATGTTAATAGACTCGTCGGCCGCCTTACTAAAGCCTTCGGACTGAGCTGTTGTATACGCAGCCGCTGCGTAGGGATCATAGTTCTTCAGGCCGTAAGTTGACACCTTCGCGCGATCATCGGCGGAATAGTAGAAGAACGGTGTTGACCCCTTGGCGGCATAGGCGGCGATCAATGCACCGTCAGCACCGTCACCACCTTGCTCGATGATGGTATTGATCGTCGTGAAACTAGGCCCATGGTCCGGATCAATCGTCCGCATATAGCGCACATTGTCCATCGCGGCACCCGTCTGATTGGTCAGGGTAATATCGACCCGCACGAAATTGGCATCATCTGCCAGAGACATGACCTGATCGATCTTCACCTTCTCGGCCGTCATGCCGTTCCAAGCCGCAGTCATCGTGTTGCCGCTTGATTGGGCACTGGTGGCGCCATCGGCGATCTGCCGCATTGAGGTGCGTTCTGCGTTAGTGCGTACGTAATGGCTGCTACCGATATCGTAGCCGAGCGAAAAGCCTTCCTGGGGGAGTACCGGTCAGCATTGTTTCCCGTGTAGCGGCCTTACCAGTGCCAAAGCCATCTACGTCCGCGACCATACCCAAGCGGATGAAACCGTTGATACTGTCGGTATATACGCTATCGGGAGCCGTCTGCTTCGTCCCCAGCGTGCCGCTGCCATTAATCCCGAGACTAATATACTTGCCTTGTAGGAATACTTCGTTCCCGAGAATTTCTTCGATCATGTGCCATCCCCGTTACCAACGAAACGACCACTTCATCCCAAATTCGCGAAGGATTTTGCATCGTTCTGCTGTGATTACCCACTACCGGAAGCAACATAGGGCGTACCGGACAACCCCACCGCGAGGTCGGTAAGGGCATTGATAATTCAGGCCGCTTGCATGATTATGAAACAGATCGGTTAAATAAAGTTTTACGATATAATTTATTGTATTGTGGTTAAATAATACTTTAGCATAAACGTGGTCAAGTGAGTAATGCCCGCGAGGGCAGCGCGACTTGCTGAAAATGTTCTGATATACCAGAGTGCGGCTGTAGCGCCGATCGGGCCGCTGCCGGTAAACGACGCCAATCAACTGTTCTCCCCCCTCGCCATTTAGCGATGTGAGCTTGTCGAGCGCAAGAAGAAGTCCGGTTCTGGGTCAGTGAAGAGCGCGTCTGGAATCAGTCAAGACGATCAGCGCGTCGCAAAGCTAAGGAGAAAGTTGCGGTTGATCGCGAGGTCACCGCCTGCATGGCAGCCATGATTGGCGTCAGCCAATCGGCCACTGGCGGCTGCTTCGGGATCAATAAGCCTAATAGTTGCTGTCACCGCTTTTTTGGTTAAGATGTTCCGTAGTATTGATTAGGTCTAGTAAAGTCTATAGCCGTGCTAGCAAGTTTAGATCCATAACGCTTTGCTCGATGACTGTCGGAACGCAAAAGGCTTAGCGCATGTGCATAACGCTATATATTCAATACTCTACAGATTTCGCGGATCGCCACTGAGCAATAGGGTACTATATACAAATAGCGGCCAACGTTAGTTATCCAACGAATGACATAAAAGAATATTAAAAATACGCGTTTTCACGAAGTATAATTTAAACAAGCGTTGTAGGGTACAGTCTAGGTATTAAGAGTTTCGTCGTGGATAAGTAAGGCGATTTCTATGCAAAATGAAGTTATTGATACGCCCCGCATCTCCGCCTCAAGTAGTAAACTGAAACGTTTTTATCTATCAAGCACCGTAATAGATTTTATTATTGCCACTACAGTCGCGGGTTTTCTTCTCTGTGCATTCATGTGGCTATTACGCTGGTCCCCAGTTTACTGGTCGACCTCCGGAAATGTAGGCCAATCACTGGTGTTATTAATCGGTATAGGTGCTTCTATGGTAGCGCTGACTTTGAAAGCCTACGTCAGTCTCTTGAAGGTACCCTCGAATCAGTTTTCCAAGGCTCTGACTGCGTTCTGTGTGCGTAGCGCTGCATCTTCATTCGGTTTTTCAAAGGCGCTGGATGGTCTGCGTAATAGAGGTGGTTCTAAGAATCTGAACAGCGGGGAAAAGTGAATTGCCGATCTGACAGGGGTCATGCTGGCCGCAAAGAGGAGGCAAAACGAGCAAGCGACCCCGCCGGAATCATAGCCCGGCATTCGAGGCCAAGGTGGCGCTGGCTGCCGTGGGAGGCGAGAAAACGCTGGCTGAGTTGGCGCACCAGTATGACGTGCATCCCAACCTCATCAACCAGTGGCGGGCGCAGCTGCTGGAGGGGGCGGCAGACGTGTTCGGCGCGGGGCCGGCAGCGAGTGAACCCGCGGTCGATATAACTGTGATGCACGCAAAGATCGGCGAGCTGCCGCTGGCGAACGTTTTTTGGCCGGTGCGCTCGGGAAAGCCGGTTTGTTGCCGAGCGCAAAGCGATGATCGACCGTGACCATGCGCTGTCGCTTGCCCGTCAGGCGCAGCAGCTCGATATCAGCCGCGGCAGCATCTACTATCTCCCGCGGCCTGTATCTCCGACCGATTTAGCGATCATGCAACGCATCGATGAACTTCATCTGCTCTATCCGTTCGCAGCCAGCCGGATGCTGCGCGATCTGATCCACCAGGAGGGCGAGGGCATTGGGCGAAGGCATATCACGACGCTAATGAAGCGGATGGGGCTTGAGGGGATCTATCGTCGTCCGAGCACGTCGAAACCGGCGAGGGGCACAATATCTATCCGCAAGCTAGCGGTGACCCGGCCGAACTAGGTCTGGGCGACCGACATTCATACGTGTCCATGGTGCGCGGCTTCGTCTATCTGGTCGGTATCGTTGACTGGCTCACCCGCCGGGTGCTGGCTTGGCGGGGGTCGATCTCAATGGCTGTCGCGTTCTGTATCGAAGCGTTGGAGGAAGCGCTAGCGCGCTATGGCAGGCCTTCCATTTTCAATTCGGATTGGGCTCGCAAATCACCAGTGCGGCCTTCACGGGTCCTGCGCCACGAAGAGATCGCCATAAGCACGGATGGAAAGAGTTGCTGGCGCGACAACGTGCCCGTTGAGTGCTTCTGGCGCTCTGTGAAATACGACAAGGCGTACCTCAACGCCTACACCTCGGTTCCCGAAGCCCGCGCTGGCATCGGCCGATCTTGCATTTTATAACAGCGTCCGGCCACATTTAGCCCTTGGTGCCAGAACACCGGACTAGGTATACTTCGGCCAGCCGCTTCTCGCCGCGGCATGATCAACCCGCGGCGATCCACTTATCCAGACTGCGAGACAGTTTTGACAACCGGGGCTACCTCTGTAGCGCTCCCGTGGCGTGCCTGTCCCATACCGCTTTCCCTTTCCATGCAGCAAAAAGAATTGCACCATCAAACCGTGAGATGAAACACGTTGCAAACCGTGCATTCGACATGCGTAGACTTGAGCAAGTAGCAAGAGCGCCGAACTTTTCGGTTCTATTTGAACTCGAGGACGAACGTCGGGCATCAGCGGACGATCGATGTAGCAACAGCGGGGTAAACCACGACCTTGCCATTGTTCTCACAAGTCGGTCCAAGGATTAGCTTCGTTCCTGTGACGCCAGGCTTAGTCCATTGCATGCGCATCGTTGGCCGGACGTGCAACTCGCAGGCATCGATGCGGACGGTGGTGTTACTGCCTTGAAAGCCCACCAATAGCCCGTTCGGATTGCTGTCATAAGCGACCAGTTTTTTTGATATGCAGATCGCAGGCGACTGCGGGTGAGCGCAGGCAGGATATATGCCCCCGCCGCGGGTTGCGGCTGACAATATTTTCTGCCGTCGTATGGCCCCAGACCTTCAAGCTCACACCGCTGCTCGCCAGCGTAACTGTGCCAGTAAGCTTTGTCGTCGCCTTGGTGTCAATCGAGGCATCCCAAAAATTTGAAAACGAACCGCCCTTAACGGTAAGGAACGTTCGCTGCGCTGCCATTACTCCGTCGGTGTTCGGAAACCTAATATTTGGCTTCACCATCGGATCGTAGCTGCCAACCACCGTAACCCCGTCCAAAATCAGGTTTCCGTTTTGGTTGGTGAACGCTGCGCTGATTTTCTCGGGGGGGCCCGACGTGCCGCCAAGTTCCACCCTGTACTGTGACTGGTCCCGAACCGTCCTCGATTTCAAGACAATCGTCCCGACAGGTTATGCTCACATCTTTAATCAGCACGTTGTCGAGAGTGTGAGTGCCCTTGGAGTGGGGCGCTCGCTTCCATACGCCATAGATTTTACCATTGTCGACCAACGGACCGACTGTGACGCGGTACTGCTGCGCCCATACGGACGCGGCGAGCAGCGCGATGACGCAGGAGACTGCGGCCAGTTTGAGAATGACGCGCATCAGATCTTCTTCGCTTGTGAGGACACGGACTTCGATCGGCCATTGATTTTTTCGAGAATGCCAGTTGGCATTCCAAACGTCTGAAAAAGTTCAATTATCGCCCGACGAGAAGGATTGAATATCATAGCCATCAGTCCGCCAAGAAAGGCAGCGCCGATCAGACAGGCTAGTTCAATGACCGCCGGTCGTGAAGATTGCCAAAGCCATATTTTCGTAAGCAAACACGACACAGTGCAGACCAACCCGATCGGAAGCGCCGGAAGCAATTGCATCATCTGGTCTTTGGCGGTCACAGGTCCTTTGCGTCCGGCGATGTTCACGCGGATCACGCAGACTATGGCACTTGAAATTGAATAGGCCAGAGCAATGCCGACAAGACCAAACATGACACCGATGCAAACCGAGGCAACGCGAAACACCATTTCCGCCAGCCCGATCGTCCGCAGCTCATCGGACCTGTCCTGCGTCATGAACAGATCGTTGAGGCTATAAAGGAGACCCATAAGAGCTAGGGCCGGTGCCAGAATGGAAAGCATTACGCCCGCCTCGTCCCATCTCGGCCCCAGCAGAACAATTGTTAGCGGCCGTCCGGCAAAGGCGAGAAGGACGGCAGACGGAACCAGTAACGTACTAAGCGTGCGAACGAGATTCAGGTAGGCTTCTCGATAAGCCGCGGGGTCCGCGCGCAGATGGGTGAGGAGAGGCATGGTCGCCTGGGCGATAGGTTGTACCAGATTTTGGTTCGGCAGCGAGAATAAGTTCTGCGCGCGGTTGTACTGCCCTAAAGGTGCTGCGCCCATGGATTGGCCGATCAGAATCGCCCCAAGGTTGTCCGACAAGAACGTAGATATTGTGAACACTGACATGTTCGCGCCAAATTTTAGGATCTCGCCAAAGCCTTCGATCAGGCGCGGACGTCCGGGTACAAACCGGGATTTTAGAACGTAGAGTGATCCGCCTGTCACTTGCTGCGCAAGATTACCAAAGACAATAGCCCATACGTCATGCCTAACTAGAGCAACTGCTAAAGAAACGGCGAAATTGACGGCAACAGCGACCGTATCAATCCAAGCGATTTCTGCGAACCGCATATCGCGCAGCAGGATTGAGCGATGTTGCAGTGACACGCCACCGCACCAGAACCCTAAGGCGGAGACCAGCACGGTCAATGCGACCACCGGCTCCTTGTAGAAATCCGCGATGAAGGGCGCGGCAATGGCAAGACCCAGGGCAAGCACCGTCGTAGTGGCAGTATTGAACCAGAAGAGGAAACTGCGTTCTTCGGCTGACACGATGCGTTTGCGAAGTAATGCTGACGTGACGCCGAAATCGCGAAACATTTGTGCCAGAAGCAGAACCATGCCGGCCATGCTCGCCAACCCGTACGCCTTGGGACCGACCAGCCGCGCTATGGTAACCGTCGATAGCAGTCCCACCCCGACGACAAAGAAGCGCCGCAGCAGGAGCATTAATGGCGCCTTCTTGTGCCGCCTTTTTTGCTTCTTCCTTATCCACCATTTTCTCCAATCAACACGCTGGAACGCCATACGATCGCCGTGCACAGCGCCAGAGCGCTGCCATAGCTGAGCAAAAGCAAAAGGTTTAGCCTAGCGGTGACAACAGTTTAAAATGCGGCTGAGGGCTTCGTACGCATTGGAACCTTTATCGACCCTGTCAACTTAGCCAGAAGTCCGATTTGGGGGTCGTCAGCGATCGCCCCCTTATTCTCAAGATAGGTACAAGGATCGGCCAAAGCCTATCACGTGCCCTCATAGAGCAGGCACCGCCCTCAAACCGAAGCGACCCAGGGAGGTCGGTTCGAGCCACATGAGGTTTGATCATTACGATCCACTTCGACGCGAGGAACAGCTATTTGAGACAAGCTCTTGGCGGGTGCGAATGGTCGCTCTAGGAAGGCGCTGACGCACCGGCGCGTCCGGAGGAAGTACATGGGCCAGCAACAGCGCGATATCGTGCATTGCGCCTTCTCGACCGATGAGAATTATGCTCAGCATTGCGCAGGGGCGATGGCGTCTGTGCTAGCTAACAGTCCAGATTTAGCATTTCACTTCCACCTGATTCAGGACGCCTTGCCGCTCGATACACTGGAGCGGCTCCGCACCACCATCGCCAGCTTTACGAACGGCACACTCAGCGTCCATACGCTGGAAAGCTCAACCTTCTCTCATTTTCGCGTGGATGACCACATAACGCTCGCTGCCTATTATCGACTGTTTTTACCGGTGCTTTTAGGGCCGGAGGTGGAACGTATCATCTATCTCGATGCCGACCTGGTGGCTCGCCATTCACTGCGCCCCTTATGGGAATGCGATATGGCAGGGCACCCGATTGCAGCGGTGTACGATACCCATGGAGAGGGAAGTGCGGAACGCCTTGGGATGCCAGCAAACCATCCCTACTTCAACTCAGGCGTGCTAGTCATCGATCTAGCGGCGTGGCGCGCGCGCGACGTACTTCCAAAGTTTGTTGCGTATATCGAGGCTAATTTCGGCCGGTTGCGCTATCATGATCAAGACGTGCTCAACGCCGTGTTCATTAACGATGTGCATTACCTAGACTTGCGCTGGAATACCCAGGTGCGTACGCGTACGTCGGACGTGGCAGGCGCTGTGATCGGAACAGCCGATCCATTTGCCAGTTTGGCTGATCCCGCGATCGCGCACTTCACCGGCAATCGCAAACCATGGAGATTTCGTGATCACGTACGGTTTGAGGATGAATATCTTCGATATTTGGCACGAAGCGGTTTTGCCGATTTCCGTCAACCTGACAGGACGAAGTTCGCGTATCTAACACGCAAAATTAGGACGCGTTTCCCAAAAAGTGCGCGGGCCTATGACGGTATTGCTTGGCGCCTACGAAGGATGACGCGCTGATATAAAGTAAGCACTCCAATCAAAGCTAGTTAGCTTTGTACACTGTTAATCCCTGCCGCGTGTCCATAGCCCTGCTACTCGCCCAAAGGCCGCGGGCGCACAATTCTTCAAATTCGCGAGCGCCGCAGCTCCAAGAGAGCGAATGTTTTTTCCTTTGTTCAAGCTTGCGGCAATCAAGATTCTACTTACTTCATCATTATCACGTAGAAGCTCTTTGAGACCCATACTACCGAGCTTGCTGCTAAGTTCAGACGAGGGTCTAGCCATTAGTGCACCGGCATTGCCGAACCGTTCAAGCGGATCATAACCATGGCGTTCGCGTATCACAGCACACTGTTTGGCAAAATCGCCGTAATGAGCCTGTGCCATTAATTTTAAGGCATTTGTATTGATCGAATTTTCGAACTGCCGTCGTCGATACAGGGGTTCTGGTACCGTCAGAAAAGACCCGTGCTCCGCCATGCGTAACCATAGATCGTAATCTTGCCCAAGTTGAAAGAATGGGCGGTAACCGCCAACACGTTCAAACAGTGGCTTGTGGAACATGGCTTCCCCATGTGTCATCGGATAAGTCTGAAGAAGTTCCGTAAAGTCCATCGCAGTACCCAGTACACGGTTACTCGTTGGTAGGCGCAATTCACTTGCCTCATTGGTAACCATGCAACCTGCTACAACAACCTTAGGGTGCGCTTCCAGTGCAGCTAGCTGCCTTTTAATTCGAGTTGGCGCGGAAATATCGCCGGATCCGTGGATTGCAATCACATCACCTTTTGCAGACCTCACTGCGCGGTCGATCGCAATGGTAAAGCCTGTGTTCTCCTGAACCCTCACATCGAGTCGGTGGTCTTGCAACTTACGCAGTTCTGTAGCGGTGCCGTCGCTAGAGCCGTCATCGACAACGATAATTTCTAGTGAATCGTGCGTCTGCGCTAGCAGGCTTCCGACGGATGCTGCGACATGTCGGGCTCGATTGTGGAACACTGTGACCACTGAAACCAGTCTACTCATACTTACGGATATGCCCTATGCATCGGTCCACCACGGACTTTGTACATGAAAGTGCATATCTGGTTGCAAGCCACAGGGCTACTGCTGACGCCCCGCCTGCTTTTAGGTCCATTTTTGTATGAGAGTTTTCGGCTTTGAGAAGCCTTTGGGCAAGGAGCTGGAAATAAAGAAATCTAGGTACAAGGACGAGCAGATTGCCTTCGCGCTGAAGCAGGCGGAAACTGGCACACCGGTGGCCGAGGTCATCCGGCGAATGGGGATTTCGGAGCAGACGTTTTACCGCTGGAGAAGGTGTACGGCTGTACGGCGGTCTCGGTGTCGGCGAACTGAGGCGCTTGAAGCAGCTCGAGGATGAGAACCGGCAGCTGAAACAGCTGGTTGCCGACCTGAGTCTGGACAAGCACATTTTGCAGGATGTCCTGTCAAAAATCTTTGACGCCTAAGCGAACAGCGAGGTTGCTCGGCGCTGGGCGTCGAGCGGTCGTCGTTGCGCTACATCTCCCACAAGCCGGATCAGGCACCGCTGGTGATGCGCATCCGTGATCTGGCGGCAACGCGGACGCGCTATGGCTATTTCCGGATCTACATCCTGCTGCGCAGGGAAGGATGGGTCGTGAACCACAAACGCGTCTATCGGCTATATCGGAATGATAGACTGGGCCTTCGGCTCAAGAAACCAAGACGCAACGTTAGCGCTGCCAACCGTGAACGCCAACCCGCGGCACTGGCGGCGAACGAGATGTGGTCGATGGATTTCGTCTCGGATGCCCTGTTCGATGGCCGGCGGTTACGAACGCTAACCGTGGTTGACGCATTCACCCGCGAAGCTCTGGCGATTGACGTCGACCAAGGGATCAAAGGCGAGCAGGTGGAATGCGGATTCCGATGATCGCGCGCAGCCATTCCGACATGATGGCGCGCAGCGTTCCGAGATGATCGCGATCAGTGGCGGTCACCCGGTCGACATGGATTTGGTGTCAGTTGCGTAAGGTAGGGTCAATCGCTGATGGATGCTTTGGTGCGCCGCAGGCTGTCACCTTCGAGTTCGACGCGGTGAGCGTTGTGAAGCAGGCGGTCCAGGATGGCGTCAGCAGAGGTGGAATCACCGATGGCATGGTGCCACGACGCGGTCGGAAGCTGGCTGGTCACGATGGTCGACTTGCGGCCGTACCGATCTTCCAGGATCTTGAGCAGGTCATGCCTGGCCTGTGCATCCAGGGGCTGAAGACCCCAGTCGTCCAGGATGAGTAGTTCGACGCTGGCGAGGCTCTTGAGCCTGTTGGCGATGCGGCCGTCGCCGCGTGCCAGGGCAAGCTCGTCGAGCAGACGCGTGAAGCGCACGTAGAGGACCGAGCGGTTGTCGCGGCAGGCCTTGTGGCCGATGGCGCACGCGAGCCAGCTTTTGCCGATACCGGTCGGGCCGCAGATCGCCAGATTGTCGTGCGCGTCGATCCACTCGCCGCTCAACAGCGTTTCGAACAGCCGGCGCTCGAGACCGCGGGGGCTCCGGTAGTCGACATCCTCAGGTGCGGCCTGGTGCCGCAATTTGGCGTATCGAAGGCGGGCGCTGAGCCTCTTGTCGTGCCGCCAGGTGGTTTCCCGGTCGAGCAGCAGGGCCAGCCACTCGGCATGGCTGAGCGTGGCGGTGCCGCCATGCTTGTCGAGTTCGGTGAAGGCTTTGGCCATGCCTTGCAGGCCGAGCGCCTGCAGCTGGTCGAGGGTGGGATGTATCAGCATGAGCTATCTCCTCAGTGGTAGTATTTGGGTCCGCGGATATTGGGGTGGTCGACGCTCACCTCTCCGGCCGAGCGGGGACGATGGAGCGGGTCTGCGTCGAGCTTCTTCTCAAGGATGGATTTGACGGCGCCGTATTTGCGCGCGCCGATCTCGAGGGCGCGTAGCGAAGCCGCGTCGACACGGACGGCGCCATACGCGCGCGCCAGCCGCACTATACCGAGACACGAGCGGTAGCCCTGCTCGGGATGTGGCCGGTCGCTCAGGATCATCTCGCACAGCATTCTGACCGACGGGCCAAGCCGTCCGGCTTCATCGAGCAGGCGCTCGACCGTCCAGTCGCCGTAGCGGCGATGGCTCGAGGGCATATGGTCGTTGATGGTGGTGTGATGGCCGTTGCCGGAGCCGCGCATGTGGGAGGCGACCCGCTCGCCCCTGAGGAAGATCTCGACGGTGCGCGCGGTCAGCCGCACCTCGACCTGCGCCCGGGCATGGCGGTAAGGCACCGAGTAGAAATGCTTCGCCGCTTCGACGTGATAGTCGATGCCAACTTTGCAGCGGCGCCACTCTGCCAGGACGTATGGCTCAGCCGGCAATGCCTTCAGCAAGGGGCGGTCGATTTCCTCGAACAGCTCATGCCGCGACCGGCCGAACCGGCGCATGACGCGGGCGTTCAACGCGGTCATCATCTCGGCTATGGCGGCGCGTAGATCGTCTAGGCCGTACCAGACCCGGTTACGAAGACGCCCAAACAGCCAGCGCTCGACGATGCCGACACAGGCTTCGACCTTGGCCTTATCTCGCGGCCGATACGGTCGCGCCGCGAGCACCGCCGTACCGTAGTGCGCGGCGAGCTCGGCATAGGTGCGGTTCACCTGCGGGTCGTAAAGGCACGCCTTGATGACCGCGACCTTGGCATTGTCGGGAATGAGAAGGCGAGCTGCGCCACCAAAGAAGTCAAAGGCTCTAACGTGCGCGTCCGTCCAGTCTGGCAGGGTCTCGGTCCAGGTCGGCCACGCAAACGACAGGCTCGAGGCGCCCATCACGGCCACGAAAAGATGAGCCTCGCGGATCTCGCCGGTCAGCCGGTCGACCACCACCGACACCGTGTCGCCAGCATAGTCGACGAACATCCGGTCGCCGCCCAGATGCGTCTGCCGCATCGTCACTGGAAGCCGTCCCTCCCAGGCGCGGTAAAGCTCGCAGAACCGGGAATATCGGTAACCGTCGGGCTGAACCTCGATATATTCGTCCCACAGCACCTGGAGGGTGACGTGCTTGCGCTTCAGCTCGCGGTTCACGGCTGCCCAGTCCGGTTCGGGGCGATCGCGCTGCCCGCCTCTGGTCGCCGCCACACCGTAAAGCTCAGCTTCGAGCGCGGTGTCTGTCAGCCCGTCCGGCAACGGCCACTCCAGCTTCGATGCCCGGAAACGCTGAAGCATCACACGTACGCCCGTGCTGCCAACGCCAACCTGGCGCCCAACCTCCCGAGACGGCAGCTTGGCGTCGTACGTCAGTCTCAAAATCTCGCGCACCTTGCGCATTGCAATTCGCTCCGTCGGCATTGGCTGCTCCTCGAAAAGAAGCAGCCTGCGACGACCGGATCACACCACCAAAACATCCCGCATCTGATCGCCATCATGTCGGAACACTGATCGCGATGATGTCGGAATGCTGATCGCCATCATCTCGGAACGCTGATCGCGATTATCCCGGAATGCTGAGCGCGATGATCCCGGAATCCGCAGGTGGTCGAGGCGAGGGCACGGATCTCGTTGATCCGCGGCGCGCCCAAGACCATTCGCGTGGACAATGGTCCGGAGTTCATCTCGAAAGCGCTCGACAGCTGGGCGTACGAGAACGGCGTCACACTAGACTTCAGCCGACCGGGCAAGCCCACCGACAATGCGTTCGTAGAGTCGTTCAACGGTCTCCTCCGCGACGATTGCCTGAACGCACACTGGTTCCTGTCCATTACCGCCGCTCGAGCCAAGATCGAGGCCTAACGACGGGACTATAGAGACCCGTCCTCACACATCGCTTGGCTGGATGACGCCGGTCGGATATGCTGCTGCAACAGTCGCCAAGGCGGCCGAATGAACGCCGGAAACTCACCTTCAGGTTGGATGAGAAACCGAAGGATTCTCAAACAACGGTCGGTCTCTGGTTGCAGCTGGATGAAAGGCGGGGGTCACGTCAGTGGCAGAAGTTAGCATAACGGTCGAACCGGCGTTTCGAAATCCTGGCCAAAAATGTGGTGCTCGGCACCGCGCAGTTTATGAGGATCGGAGCGCGCGGAACCCATCTTGGCCCGGGCGAAAATCCTTGAGACCGGATACGTTGATGCAGACTCCTCATGCCATTCGGAATCACCTTGCGGACGGGACGGGCCATACGTTTTTTTGGGCCTGCGGCCCGGGGCACGACCTCGCGGAGCAGCTCGTTCTCCATAGCCTTCTTGCCGAGCAGCCGGTGTAATTCGCGCACCTGCGCCTCGAGCGCACGGTAGTCGGACGCCGGTACCACCTCCTCGCCAGCTGCCGCGGCGGTCAACGCATCCTGTGCTATCAACCGCCGCGAAGTGAGGATCTGATTGCCACCAATGTCGTGCCGGCGGGTGATGAGCGAAATGCTCATACCCGGCAGATACGTCTCCTCGACGATCCGGACCTTTTCCTTCGGTGTCCACCGCCTCCGGCGCTGGACACCAGTAATAACTCTATCTATCGTTGCAATACTTGTAGTACCGTCACTCATATGGCTCACTCGTATCTAAGAGCGGGGCCTGTCAGGTTATTTAGGATTCACCTCAACTATAAAGATCACCACTAATTGGTCAGCTGCGCAATGGACGAGCTCATGCCCTGGAACTAAGCTGCCCAAACCCTAGTCCCAGTTACGCAAGCCGCATGATTTACAGTCCGCCAGCATGATTGCTCTTGTTCAGCAAATTATCCAAGACCTTCCAGATTTAACTACTGCAATCGGTCAAACTCTGCATTAAAAATGCAGAGTATCAACTCCAGCCGTAGAACCTACCAAGCTGTAGACATAATAGGTCGCTCCCTCATGGACGACCGATCCGTCAAACTCGATTTTGTTGATCGGTGCGTCGTCTACGTTCGACAGCGCAACACTGCCAGCTTCACCAGAGACAGCCTTATCGCCTGAAGCACCGCTACCACCCATCAAGCTGACTTTGCCGCTGCCACCAAACGCAATTACGCCATCACGATTGCCGTCTAGCAGTGCAGAAGTTGTGACTATAACATCTTTAGATCCGAAGTTTATAATCCTGTCGCTACCAAGATTGATGTCCAGAGCCGTATCGTAGAAAAACGCCTGTCCTATCGTATCACCTGAATCGCCGCGCAACATATCGTTTCCGAGTGTGCCTTCGACTGCATTGACCGGACGTACATCAGCATCGGCGTAGATATGCAAACCGGTTGCACTGTCACCCAAACTACGCAGACCTGTTAGACCGTCAATCTGAATACTATCGCTGCCAAGTATGTCTAGTTTTGCGACCCCGTTTTTTAATCCTATCACTCCGTCACCATTACCATCAAGCAACGCTATGCTCGTGACTAGTATATCGTCGTGAGCGAAGCCGGTGATACGGTCGTGGCCAGATTCACCTGCCGAATCAACTAAAAAGCTATTATGATAAGCCGGTCCAGATACTAGCTGGTCGCCAACGGCTGAAACGTCAATAGTACCTACACGGGTAAGAACGGGATCTGTTCCTGGGTTGGAGGGTGCCGAGACCGTCAATGTCACGGTCGCGGCACTTGCTAGCTTGCCATCGCTGGCGGTGTAGACGAAGCTGTCGGTCCCAGAAAAGCTGGCTTTGGCGGTGTAGACGAAGCTACCGTCGTTAGCGATGGACACGGTGCCGTTGGCGGGACCGGTCTTTAACGTAGCAACCAGTGCATCACCGTTCGCATCCTTGTCGTTGGCCAGCACGAAGCCTTTGACTGAGTCGCCTGCAACCAGATTGTATGCATCGTCAACAGCCGTTGGCGCGATATTCGTCGGCGTTGGAGCCGATACCTTCATCGTTACCGTCGCGGTGTCTGACGCCTTGCCGTCGCTCGCGGCATAAGTGAAGGTATCGATCCCGACAAAACCGGCCTTCGCCTCGTATGTGAACGTCCCGTCCTTGTTAAGGAAAAGAATGCCGTTCTTAGGACCGGCCGAGAGCGTCGCCGAAAGCCTGTCGCCATTCGCATCATGATCATTAGAAAGCACGTTGCCGCTGATCGTCGCCCCGGCGATGAGCGCAAAACCGTCATCGGCCGCTACCGGAGCCACATTGATCGGCTTCGCTGGCTCCCCCTTTATTGTGGCAATCGTGGTATCGAGATTGTCGGTAACACCCATGTAATAGGTCAGGGTGGTCTTGTCCCCAGCATTTAGCGAACCGACATTGAACGCGATGTTGATGACGTTGTCGCCTTTCAGCGTATAGCCCGTCGCCTGAGGAGCAGTACTCACTGCCGCAGTATAGGGATCGACGCTGCGATAGCCCCTCTGTGGTGGACACGACGGCTCGCGCATCCTGAGCGTAGTAAAATACCGGCGTAACGCCGCCGGCATACGCCGCAACCAATGCGCCAGCGCTGCCCGACTGGCTTACAATCTTGTTTTCGGTGGAGAAACTGCTGCCCTGATCGGGATCAATCGAGCGCATGTAACGCAAATCGTCCATTGCCGATGAAGAGTTGTTAGTAAGGACGACATCGACCCGAACAAACTTGCCATCGTCGGTTAGCGATATGGTCTGATCGACCGTCAGCTTTTCGGTAGTTGCGCCGAGCCAGCCGGCCTTGGCAACACCGGCGGTCGAACGATCACTGCTGATGCCAGCGATATTGACCCGCGACGTGCGCTCCTGGTTTGCTGCGATAAAAGTGCTGCCCCCGATCTTGTAGCCGATCGTGAAGCCTTCGGTTGGCGTGCCGTCCAGCATTGCTTCGGTTACCGTCGACGGCTTGCCGACACCAAGGCCATCAAAATCCGCATACATGCCGACACGGTTGAAACCGTTTGCAATGTCGGTGAAAATACCTTCCGGCGCAATCTTCTTGGTTCCCAGCGATCCACTGCCATTGATGCCGAGAGTCAGATATTTACCTTGGAGAAAAATCTCGTTCCCGAACTTGATATCTGTAAGTGCCATGCCAGTCCCGCTCCTATATGCACAGCATTGATGATCGTGATATCGACCCGCGACAGCTGTCGCACACGAGTTCAAACCACGCACACATCAGCGCACGCCATGATTAATATTACGTCCAACCCGCCCGCATTGCGTCTCTGACATCCCGGAAACAGGATGACGCGAGTGATGCGCCCGATGCCGTCGTTAACCATGTCTCGAAAAAACAATAGGCCCTCCCACGCGGAACGTTGGATTCCTGGGATGAGTCGAGAAAATATCCGGAACTTTGCAGATTTTTCAATCTGATAACATGCTGTCGCGATCTCAACTCAGCCACGTATCGGCGCTAGAGCGGTTTCTGATCAGTCTGCATCGTAACCAGCGGCTGAGAAATAGTTCGAGCATTCCTGGGGCGAGTAGAGGTCGACGATACGGCCGATGGCATCCCACAGGCCGTGAATGGTCCGCTCGGCCGCTTTTCGCAGATGCGCCTTCAGCTTGGAGAAGGCCATCTCGATAGGGTTGAAGTCCGGGCTGTAGGGCGGAAGGAACAGGAGCCTGGCACCTGCGGCTTCGATGGCGACACGCACGGCCGGCGCCTTATGGCTCGACAGGTTGTCCATGATGACGACGTTACCGGGCGAGAGTTCGGGCACCAGCACGCGGGTCACGTAGGTGGTGAAGGCATCACCGTTCATCGGTCCGTCGAGCACCCAGGGTGCGATCATGCCGGTGCGGCTCAGACCTGCGACGAAGGTGGTGGTTTTCCAGTGCCCGTGCGGCACGCCGGCCCGCAGTCGTTCGCCGCGTGGCGCTCTGCCGTAGCGACGTGCCATGTTCGTTGATGCCCACGTCTCATCGATGAAGATGAGCTGCTCGGGATCGAGATCGAGCTGACCGTCGAACCATTCCTCGCGCCGCTTCAGGATGTCGGGACGATCCTGCTCGGTCGCGTGCGCTGTCTTTTTTTGCGCGTTATCCCGCGTCGCGCGAAGAACCGCCATATCGTGCCGAGCGCGACCTCGGTGCCGTGATCAGCGAGGAGCGCCTGCAACTCGGCAAGCGTTATGTCGGGGGTCGCCTTGTAAGCGTCTAGGATCAACCCAGCATGCGCCTCGATCCTCATCGAACGTCGATCGCCACCCTGTTGCTGTGGCGCTGGCGTCCCGTGCTGGGTTGCAAGCTGCTGCCACCGGATGGCGCTCGCGGCGCTGACACCGAACCGTACCGCAGCCTGCCGACGCGACAGACCACCCGCGATAGCCGCCACAACTCTATCCCGAAGATCTACCGACAATGCTCGCGCCATACATGCCAGCCTCCTGTACCGGCATGTATCCTGAATCAGAAAACCGCAGCGACGGGAATCCCATTATGATTCAGCCCGGTGAGAAACCGCTCTATGTCCGGTCATTGCGTACGATTAGCGCTTCAGACTCGTAAATGTATGGAATGCACAGGTTGCGGTGAACAACATTGCACATTGGAAGCCGTCACATTCTGTTGCGACATGAATCCGCAAAATCAAACGCGATCCGACATGGCTTGAGGGGTATCGATAGTCACGCGGACGCGAGCGTGCTGCAACGGTCGTCGCTTTGGCAACTATAGTTGACAGAGCGACGACCGCGCTTTCGATCAAACCTTAACATCACCGACGGACGGCGGGCAGCTCCGTAACGGCGATCGGTGCCCGTCCGCTGGGATCGACGGGATAGGACGTCGCCAGCGCCCCTTGCGGAGGTGCGGCTGTCGCCGGCACAAACTGCGGCGTGCCGGGGGGCAGGAAGCCCCGGCGCTGCACGGGTGTCGCCGTTTGGTTTCTGAAGCTTGTCGAGCGGTTGCAGGATTAGCTGGAACGGCCCAATCTGACTACGTCGCTGGCGCTCCAAATTTTTTGCAGGATCATAGGCTGCGGGTACGTTGGTGAGCGCAGCTGCCTGCAGTCTGCCAAGATAGGCGAGAAGGTTCGCCTGACCGGCATAGTGGTTGTACTCGGCATTAGCGACGATGAGTTGAGCGTTAAGAAGCCGCTGCTCAGAATCTAACACCTCAAAATTTGACCGAAATCCCTCGGCAAACCCGCGGCGCACGCCTTCCAACGCACTTTGCGCCGCAATCGAAGCTGCGCGCCCTACATCCAACTGTTCTTGCGCGGTTATCGTTTGATTCCAGCTAGTCAGTACGGCCTGATTAACCTGCCGCCGAGTATCCTCGATTTGGAAGCCAAGTTGCTGCGCCTGTGCGGTCGCTGCCCGTACCCGCGATCCGATCACCCCTGACGACAGAAGCGGCATGCTAAAGTTTACCGCACCGGACACGGCCCGCCCTAGGTCACGGGTTTGGTATGTCACTGGGCTAATATAGCCGTAGCTGCCCTGCAATGAGATTGTCGGCGCACGTTCCGCCCGCGCCGCAGCGACACGCTGCCGTCCAGCGCGCTCGTTGAGGATAGTCTGCCAAAGGGAGGGGCTTTCGGCATCGGCTGTTCGGTAGGCTGCGTCGATTGTCGGGGGAAGACCTGGGAGCGGGGCTTCAACATCCAATACACCGGGCGTCCGTCCGACGACCGTTGTAAACCGCGCGCGGCTCTGTTCAAGGCTGGCGCGCGCCTGTGCCAGCGACGATCGGATGATCAACAGCTGAGCTTCCGCTTGCGCGATATCGGTACGTGTAAGATCGCCGCCCCGTTCACGCGCCCGAGCCTGAGCAGCTTGACGTTCGTAGGATTGAACCGACCGCTCTTGAATACCGACAATAGCAGCGTCGCGTCGTACCGAGACGTATGAATCCACCACTTCGAGCAGAATGAAGTTCTCGACTTCGCGCAGTCGCTCACGACCGGAAAGAATGTCTGCTTCAGCCGCCGACACCTGCGCTGCGGTACGCCCACCGTTAAGGGAGAATCTGTTGGGCGCTGACGGCAAAGCCCATTGTCTTGCGGGTGTTGGTACCGAACCCTTCGGTAAACAGGCTACGCTGACGCTGTTCGTCATAGGCAAAATTGCCGACGAGCGTCGCGTTCAGACGATACGGCGATGCCGCTTGAATTAGTTGCTCGTCAATTGACCGAAGTTCGGCGCGCTGCGCTTCAAGCCGGGGGTTGTTGCGATACGCATCCGCAATCGCCTGTGCCAAGCTATCCGCCTGTGCGGCGGTCGCCATCATGCACGCAGAGGCGGCAAGCGCCCCGAACCATGCCCGTTTCATTAATGCCCCGATCCTATTCCCTGTCTATTCCGACGCGTTTACCATCGCCAACCCCACTTGCCAACGCGTGTTGCGAGCAAGGAAGCCTGTGCTAGCGCGCACGTGATACTGTCGATATAGACACATCACAGGGTAGGAGACGGCAATGACGGGTAGACTTGGATCAGCAGCGGTTCTGACGGGCAGTTTCGCACTGATCCTCTCAGGCTGTTCGGCATCCCGACCGCCAGCGTTGCCAAGCGACTTGGCGGCGAAGCCCGCAGATGTCTACCGTCTGGGACTAGGCGATAAACTACGGGTGAACGTATACGGTGAGCCCGCACTAAGCGGCGAATATCAGATCGGCGGCAGTGGCGCGGTAACTATGCCGCTGATAGGTGATGTGCGCGCGGTTGGTTTGAGCGCCCGTGAACTAGAGAGTGCGCTTATCCAGCGCTATACGGCGGGCTATCTGAAATCGCCGAAAATTGCGGTCGAGGTATACGACTTTCGCCCGTATTTCATTCTTGGCGAAGTCCAACGTCCCGGTCGTTTTCCATCGACTGAAGCGACCACGGTGCTTGGCGCTATCGCAACCGCAGGCGGTTTCAGCTATCGCGCAAACAAGAAACGAGCCTTTCTACGCCGCGCTGGTACTGATCAAGAATATGAGATCGATCTAGCCAAGGATGTACGCATTCTTCCCGGCGACGTGCTTCGGATCGGCGAGCGTTATTTTTGATCGACAGGCACATCAGAGGGCTAAGAATTACAATGCGTAAGCCGATCGCAGTGTCGGCGGCAGTCGCCCTGATCGGGCTACCGTCCGTCGCCTTGGGACAGACCACAGATGCAAGCTCGGGTACGCTAACGCTTCCCGATCCCGGCACATCTGTCGTTACGGATCGCGGCTCCAGCACGCTGATAGGAATTCCGTCACTGCGGCTTCCCCGTGGCGACATATTGGGCAGCGGCAGTGACGGATCCGTAGTCAATATCGGCTCCGGTCGTCGCGGTGCCACAGTAGCTACTCGAGCACGGCCCGATTTCGATGCTGTAGGTATACCAGTCGGTGGCTTTACCTTGTTTCCCGTAGGAAGTCTGGGTCTGACCTATGACGGAAACGTCTTTAATGGTCGGCAGAATCAGGTCGCTGACGTGTCGGGCAACGCTCGACTGGCAGCAGTAGTGCGCTCCAACTGGTCGCGCCATCAGATTGTTCTCGACGGCTTCGTTAACCAGCGGGCCTATGCTACCTACACTTCTGAAAGCGGTATCACCTATCGCGCCCGCGCGCAGGGTCGTTACGATATTGGTGCACAGACCAAGGCGAGTGTCGAGGTGAACCGCGAAAGGGTCTTCCTGCAGCGTAGCTCGTTGACGGAGGTTCTCCCGACCCGCCAGCCTGTACGCTATGATCTTACTTCAGGTGCAATAGGCCTTAGCCGTGATATTGGACGGTTACGTGTTTCCGGCCAAGGCTATGTCGGCCGCTACGACTTTAACGATGCCGAGCGTGTCGATGGCACACCGATTTCGCAGCGTTTTCGCACATACGACCTATACCGCGGCTCTCTCCAGGTTGGCTATGCTTTGGATGCTGGCCCGGTCGTGTTCGTTCGGGGTATCGCGGACACACGCCGCTATCGGTTTTCGGCTCCTCCAATCGACCGGGATTCAAGTACGATTGAGGTGTTAGCCGGCCTGTCCAGCGACATCACGCCGCTGCTGCGCGGCCGCATCGCCGTCGGTTATATCTCCGCAGACTTCAAGCAACCTAACATAGCTAGCCGCAGCGCACCAAGTTTTGACGTCGATCTCGATTACCTCGCAACAGAGCTGACAACCGTTCATCTGTCAGGACGGCGCTATTTCCAAAACGTGTCGCTAGCGGATTCTCCCGGGGTGCTGAGTACCGAAGCCGTCATCGGCGCCGACCACGAATTGCTCCGCAATCTGATCATATCTGGCGAAGTCGTGTATCGACAAACGGATTTCATTGCCAGCGCCAGCGACGGCTCAGCTTTGGGTTCAGAGGCGAGAGCACAACTTTTCATCAATCGACGACTGCGTTTGAATGGCGCTATTGGGTACTTCTACAACCGACGCGATGCTGTCGCAGTGGATGGCCAAGTATTTAAGAATACAGGTCAAATACAAGCTACCGTTGGTCTGTCGTTTGCCCTGTAATGGTCTTTTGAAGCACGAACCAGATTAGCGCACCCGCCTGATCCCGCGCCGACCTTTGCAATGTCGAGATCCGATGGCTTTAAATCACCGGATCTATCGACGCCCGCAATGCGCATGTATCAAATGTTGAAATCAAGCGTAGTATTGCTTAAACTTATTATAGTACATCATTTCGTCACCATACCCAGAACGAGCTTGCTCTTTTACATTGACCAATGTCAGTGCAGCACCCTGAACATTGGCTCCCGCGCGGCTTAGCATATCCAGCGCTAATTGTGCGGCGCTCGCCGGCGTACGGCGCCAGCGAGTAACGAACAACACGCCATCGGCCATGCCCGCGATCGCTCGAGCTTCTGCAAGTGGCAGAACCGGTGCCGTGTCCAGCACGACCAAATCGAAACGGCTGCTAAGATCGGTAATGAGCTTTTGCATTGCCGGAGCGACTAGCAGATCGAAATCGGCACTATTGGACGTTCCCTGGCCCAAGATATAGGCTCCCGATGCAGCATCATGGATCAACGCTGCATCTATTGAGATCTCGCCCTTAAGTACTTCCGTCAAACCACCAATGACCTGGCCGACCATAGTACGACTCGATGCACGACGGCGAACATCGCAATCCACTAGCACCACACGTTGCCCCGCCAGCGCGGCAGACCGTGCGAGACAGATTGCTGTTGTAGTTTTTCCTTCTCCGGGCAAGGCCGATGTGACCGCCAGCGAGCGGACAATCTGGTCGGCGTGACCGATACGCAAGGCGCCACGGATCGATCGGAAAGCCTCCCCGAAAACGGATCCTCCGTGCTCAACAAGATGATTGGCCGGCCCCATTGGATCGTTCCTTGGCAATGATACCCCGGGAACGGTTTTGAGGTCGGGGATGCTGCCGACCACTGGAACGCCAAGCTGTGTCTCGACATCCTGCCGTGACTTCAAGCCGCTTTCGAAAAACTCGAGTACTAGCACCAGCAGTGCCGCGGCGAGTATTGCAGCCAACAGGCCGCCGCCAGCAAATAACGTAAGCGTCGGCGAAGTGGGTGAACTGGGAACTGTTGCGCGTGAGATTACATGAGCATCGCTCTGATCGGTGCCTTGGCCGGCAACTGATTGGCGGTAACGATCCAGCAGTGTCTGATAGAGTCCGCGCACCGAATCGGCGTTGCGCTGGAGCTCTGCGAGCTGGACAGACGCCGCATTGCCGGCGGTTAGACCGCCTTCCGCGCGGCTCAATGACGAACGAATAGCTGCAGACCTGCCGCTCGCGACCTGAACATCGCTTTGTGCACCTGATCGTACTCTGCTGGTTTCAGCGGCTATGCTGCGATCGATATCTGCAAGTTGCCGCTCAATCTTGGCGAGGTCGGGGTGAAGCGCGCCATAGCGCCCGGCTAGATCAGCACGTTGTGCGCTTAACTGCGCCTGCTGGCTCCGCAGTTCGCGAAGCAGGTTGCTGGCCTCGCTTTGTGTCGACGAAGACCGCAGTGCGGACAGACGTGCCTGTGCGGCCGCCTGATCGGCCTGTGCGCCGGCAAGCTGGGTGTTCAGTACTGAAATCTCCTGCTGTACTGCGGTACTGTCCTTTTGCACATCGATTAGATTGGTCGCGGCACGGTACCGCGCGACCGCCGATTCCGCCTGTATTACTTGGCCGCGCAACTGGGAAATCCGGTCGGCAAGCAACTTGCCTTCTCGACCACGCGCGCCTTCTTTATCCCCGCGCTGATCGAGAATATACTGGTCGACCACCGCATTGGGGATGCCGGCCGCAAGCTGCGGATCGGTTGAGTCGAAACTGACAGTGATAGCGTACGACACACCGGTACGCTTGACCTGCAAGTTGCCAAGCACCTTGCTGATGGCCGAACTGCGAGCGGCCAGGGAAGTTACCGGCTGACCACTGGCCGGCCGCGCGATTGTTGAAACTCCGAGCCGATCAACAACTTCTTCGGCGAGACGCGTCGAGGTGAGAACCTGCACCGCCGTGTCGACGGTTGGGGAGTCTGTAGGTAGCGAGGCTTGCGTATCCTGCCCGGCCGTGAGTTCATCGACACGCCGGTCAAGTGCTAAAACGGCGCTTGCCGTGAAGCGTCGGGGTGCGGCGATATAAGCGACAGCCGTAAGCGCTAGAACCACTAGCATCGCCCCGATGATCCACCACTGACGACGGCGAATCGTTGCGAAAATTTGCTTCAGATCAATCAACCTGGCACCGGTTTCCCGGTCGAACTGTTCGTCCGTCACTTGTGAACTTGCCATATCTATCTTACTTCCATTACGCTTTCGCACCAGCCTAGGCACACACTCGCCTTCAATTCTTAGCGCTCGTGCAGCGACCGAGAGAAGGTTTCGGTCAATGGATCAAGCATATATTGCAATGCGGTACGTTTGCGCAGCTTGATTAATACTGCCACCGGTACACCTGCCCGGATACCAGTATCGTTACCACGCACCGCTTCCAATTGAGCGAGCTGATCCTTGGGAACAACGATCTCGGCAGTGAAGAAGTCTCGGCCACTCTGCTCGTTATGAAGACTGTCGGCGGAGACGTTCCGCACCCGTCCCAGCAAGATAGGAAGGTCTCGTTCATGTAATGATAGGAAACGGACTTCCGCTTCGACACCCTCGGTGACGCCATCGATATCGCTCGGCTGAAAATTAGCCTTGATAATGAGCGGGGCAGCATCGGGAACGATGTCCATAATCGGCTGCCCGGCCTGGATCACCCCGCCGCGCGAGAAAATCCGCAGGGCGACCACTCTGCCAGAGACGGGAGCGCGTATGACCGTTCGCTCCAGTTGTTCCTTAGCGGCGATCAACTTAGGCATCGCTTCGTTCAACTGAAACTGCGTGTCGCGCAGCAGGGCAGCGCTGTCCTCGACATATTTGCGCGACGTGGCGATAACCTGTTCGCGTGTTTGACCAATTTGCTGGCGCGCCGCAGCTGCACGTGATGCGTAATCCGCGTCGGCGCCCTCCAACTGCTGGATCGACCGTTCAATCGCCCGCACTGAGTTACGCGACACGTACCCTTCGTCCGCCAGCTTACGAGTACTTTCCAGCTGTTGCTGAAGCGATTCGCGCTGGGCTACACTAGCACGTGACTGCGCGGTGTAACCGACCGACTGGCTGGCGACCTCCGCCTCCTGCTGCCGCAATACCGCGCGGTTCGACGCGAGCGAGTTGCCGCGCGCATTGACCTGCGCCAACTGGATGCGTTTGGCCCGGTCGACCAGTTGCACATCGTCGCCAGTTGCCTGCGCGAACGTCGCAGGCCACTGAATTGCACCCCCACGGATATCCGCTTCCAATCTGGCCCGCTGCGCCTGAAGGTCGATGACGCTGCCCGCCAACGCGCGCTCGGTCGCAGCGACTTCGGCGCCCTGTAATCGGATCAAGACCTGCCCGTCCTTGACGTGCTGTCCCTCTCGCACGTCGAGCGCCTGGACGATCCCGCCGTCCCGATGCTGAACGGTCTGACGATTTCCCGATACTGACACCTGGCCTTCACCCTGTGCCGCAGCGTCGAGCCGCGCGAATGCGGCCCAGCCGCCCAATATAACAAAGAAAGCAATGGCGACGATCCAGCCAATCCATAGCGCATCTCGCGGCGAATCCTCGAGAGCCATTCGCTCACGGATTGTCTGGCCTATCGGCACAACGGCGCCCGGGACATGCGGAATGATCGTACCGGAACTCACTGCTGCACTCCTTCGGCCTTTGGCGCATCGCTATCATTGCTTATACCTGGCACATCTTCGGTTTGCCGACCTGATGGCACGCTGGCATCCTCGACGCCGGCAGGACGGGGACGCGTCAGCTCATCTTTTGGACCGAACATCTGCACCTTGCCGTCGCGCAACAACAAGATCTTGTCGACCGCCTGAAGCAATCCGGTGCGGTGAGTGGACACTACCACGGTCGCACCAGCCTCCTTAAGAGTACGTAGCGTCGCCATGAGACGTGTTTCGCCGCTAGCGTCAAGGTGCGCATTAGGTTCGTCCAGGAACAAGATTTTGGGCGCCCCGAATAGCGCACGGGCAAGCGCCACGACCTGGCGTTGTCCGGCGGAAAGTCCACCCCCCTTCACGCACGCTGAGCTGTGTCTCGTACCCTTGGGGAAATTGCAAGATCAGTTCATGTGCGCCAGCAAGCATGGCGGCATGAACGACCTTCTGATCGAGGTGCTCGGTCGGCGTTTCGGAGAAAGCTGAGAAGCGCGAAATGTTGGAATGGACGTTCGCAGGAAACAAGGTCGGAGTCTGCGGCATATAACCTACATTGCGGCCCAGTTCGTCGCCGTTCCAGTCCGATAGGCGCGCGCCATCAATACGGACTTCACCGCGATCCGGCTCCAGCGCTCCCGCCAAAACGCGCAATAACGTCGACTTGCCGGCACCGCTGGGTCCGACCAACGCTACGATTTCTCCTGGCTGTACAGTGAACCGAATATCCGACAGCAGTTCACGATCGCTGCCCGGCGCGCGTACCGAGATACCGTCCACTTCAATTAGACCAACCGGCGCGGGAAGGGTGGTACGCGGCACAGTTATGTCGGGTAGACGGCAAAAGTCGTCCAGTCCGCGATAAGCGTTACGCGCAGACAGAACGCTTTTCATGGCCCCTAAGATTTGTTCGACCGGCTGCAGCGCACGACCGAGAATCAGCGAGGCGGCAAAGATCGAGCCTGCAGAAATGCTCTGATGGATCGCTAGATAGGCACCGAGCGCAAGGGCTAGCGATTGGAACAGCATCCGCAGGAATTTGGTCGTGGCAAGGAAAAGACCCGAACTCGATGCAAGATCACCTTGTCGCCGGACAAGGTCGGCACGCTCGAGCAAGTGGCGGGTGACAAGGGAACCCCGCATTCCGAGCGCACGGACCGTCTCGGAAGCGGTGATCGAATAGTCCTGGCTACGATATGCCGCACTGGACCGCACTGTCGTTTCCGCGACAGCTTTGCGTGTGGCAAAATCACTAGCAAGCGCTACTGCCACGAGCAAGATTGACGCCACAAGTGCCAGCAAACCGATCAACGGATGCAAAAGGTAGGATATGATGATGTAGATTGGCGCCCAGGGCGCATCGAATATCGCGACGATCGCGGGGCCGGTCATCACGCCGCGCAGCGTGTCAAAGTCCCGCATGGCCTGCGCGCGTTGAATTGGCGTCGCACCACTGGCCCCCATGATCCGGTGAAGGATATTGGGGGCGGCCTGCTTCTCCAGCCGAACGCTGGCGCGCAACAACAGCCGCATGCGCACTGCATCCAGCAATGCAAAGACGATCAGCGATACCGCCAAGATCAACGTAAGCACCAGCAATGTTGCATCACCCCGGGTCGGCACCACCCGATCGTAAACCTGCAGCATATAGATCGACGGCACGAGATACAGGACGTTGATCAACCCTGAAAATAGTCCCGCCTGGATGAAATGCCGCCGGCACGCCCGCAGCGCAGCACGTAACGGATTGGAATGAATGAGATAGTCCGACACCGTGATGCTGGCCTTTGCTATGAAAACGGGGTTATTAGAATCGTATCCGGAACCCTTGGGGATCAGCCACCATATTGCATGTTGGCACCGAGCGCCTTGGCCTTCGCCAGGAATTGGTCGTAGCCGCGCTCAATCTGCCAGGCATCGCTGATCCGGGTCGGTCCTTCTGCTACCATCCCAAGCAGCGACAGCGCAGACCCGGCACGCAAGTCAAGTGCGCGCACATCAGCGCCCCGAATAGCGCTGGTACCCTGAATATGAGCCGTTCCACCACGAACATCGCTGGCAACACCCATCTTCGCGAATTCCTCGAGATAGGCGTAGCGATTGATGAAACGCAGATCGACGATGCGGGATTCACCGCGTGCGCAGGCTCCCATGGCCGCAAACAGCGGCTGCATGTCGGAATTGATGCCGGGATAGGGACCGGTAGAGATTTCTACCGGGTAAGCGCGCCCCGAACGGACGATCGCGGTGTCGCCAGCGCAGAACACCTTGGCGCCGCTCTCACGCAGAAAGATCAGGGGCACCTCCAGATCGCTAGCCGGAAAATCATGAATCTCGATGTCGCCGCCCGTGATGACCGAACCGATCAGCCAGGTCATCGCCTCCATATTGTCGGGCATCACGCGGTGAACGATGCCATCAAGCTGTTCGGCCCCGACGATTTCTATCGATTCCTGACCATAGACGGTGATCTTCGCACCCATCCGCTCAAGAAACCGAGCAAGATCTAGGATCTCGGGGCGAATATGCGGGTTCCACAACCGTGTCGTGCCGCGAGCGAGGCTTGCGGCAATCAGAGCGTTTTCGGTCGCACCGGTCGACCGCATCGGCAACACGATATCCGCGCCGGTCAGCCCGTTCGGTGCTTCGGCGAACAGGCGTTCACCCTCATACCATACTCTTGCGCCGAGCCGGGTCAGCACCATCTCATGAAGATCAGTCTTGCGATCGCCAAGGTCGCAGCCGCCCGGCATAGGCACGCTGCCCGCACCCGTGCGAGCAACTAGTGCGCCCAGGATAAGCAGTGTGTTCCGGATTGACCGGCCCTGCCATTCGAGATCGCTGGGCGGAACGGCTGCCTCCTCGATGGTCAGAGTGTCTCCGGTTACGACGCACGTCTTTCCTAGCGCCTCAAGCATTCCGACGTGCACGATCGCGTCAAGCAGACTGGCAGGATAATTGTGGAGCACGATCCGCTCCGACGTCAGCAGCGATGCGGCCAGCAAGCGCAGCACGCTGTTCTTGGCCCCGCTGACACGTACCTCGCCGACCAGACGGGAGTGCTCCACGTGCAGAATGTCGGAAGCCGATGTGCTGCCTTCGTTGACGACATCATCGGAAGCCAGGTTCAGGCTGGCAATATTGGTATTCATCAGGATGTTCCCTGTATTGTTTCGATAGCGAGCATGTCGGCAATTTCGTGCGCGGGACGCATTGTTCCGTCGGGTGCGAGATGCCGGACTTCTGCGATCATTGCTATGCCGGTTAATTCGTGCACCCGCCTGCGCGCAAGAGCGATCAGTTCGAGCACGTCCCGGGAGCGCGCGCCCCCATTGTTAACGATAAAATTGGCGTGATCGGGCGACATCTGCGCTCCTCCCACCGATACCCCCTTAAGGCCGGCACGCTCGATTGCCAGTCCAGGAGGGCCGATCAAGCTGTAGAGGGCCGGATCGCTCACGAACACCGAACCACAATTGGCGCGCACACGCGGAAACTTAGCGCGCCGGGCGGCTAAGATCGCTATTGCCTCGCGCCGCAGCGCATGGCGATCACCAGGTTCGAAGCGCAAGCGCGCTGACACTACGGTTCCGCCGCTCGCCTGCAGAGTGGAACTTCGATAGGCGTAGCCGAGATCAGCATGCATGATCCGCAACAGCGTCCCGTCGCGGGCAATGACGTCGGCGGACACGACGTTTTCACCGATACCGCGACGTTGGCTACCGCCGTTCATCGTGACCAAGCCGCCCAGCGTGCCGGGAATACCTATCGCATGCGTGGCACCTGCCATGCCGCCTGCAATAACCTTGCGCACGAAGGCAGGCACCCACAAACCTGCGCCCGCCTCGACGATGCCATCCGCATCGATTGCGAAATTACCGAACGCACGACCGATACGCACCACAACACCACGGAAACCGGCATCATCATATAACAAATTCGAACCATCGCCCACGATGACATGCGGAACCCGCGCCTGCGCGATAGCTGCAAGCACCCCGCGAAGCGCAGTAACATCGGGGGGGTGACGACAACGTCCGCCGGACCGCCAATCCGCCAACGACCCAGCGTGGACAACGGCACCCCGAATGCAAGCGCATTGTCGGGCAGAAGCGCCCCTCAACGCGATCGACAATGGCGACTGGGGCGTGACGGTACCGGCATTTGAGATCTCAGCCGCAATAATCATGGGCGCAACGTCTTAATGCTCATGCCGATGCGCTCCCCAAGAACAGATTTTTCCGACCGCATAGTCAGACGATACCCCTAATCGGTCTTGTCATAGTATCAGTTAATTTACTCCCAATATCACAGGAGCGTACCGATTGTAATCGACCAAGGCGGTGATTTTGTTGCGCTGCAGCACCTTTTTCATGCAGTTTATGTCGCATCGGGGCTATGCAGCGCCGAATGTATGGGATAGTACCGTAATGGGACACTAGCCTTCTGCCCGCACTGGCAAGAGGGTTGGGCCCAACGCACTGAGAGGATGCACGATGAGCAGAACTGATGTTAACGGTCTCCATTCGGACGATATCATGACCGCCAAGGGCACCTATGCGTTGGCCGGGTCACTTCTGATTGGTTTGATGCTCTGGGGTAGTGTGCTCGCACTAGTTGTCTGACAATCGATGCGTATGCGCGTCGAGTCTCTGTGACTACTATCAACTGAACTTCTCAGCCTAAGAGTTCGGCTCATTAAGTTTAGCGATACGGTATAATGCGCCTGCCGAATGATCGACAACCTGGGTATCCGACCGGGCAATGTAGGTTCCAAGGTGCTTTGTGAGACGTGGGCATCGGTCGAGCCACGTCAGGTAACGAAAAGCTCCTCGGTAGAATGACTAAACCGTCAGGTCGAAACCCGTGGTGGTTTTGACCGTCGGACAATCAATGCCCGCGATCAAAGCTGCAAGCTTCTCGCCGGCATTGCTGCCATCAGCATTCAGCTTAGCGAGCGTGGAGTATGCGTTGCAGGACCGCTCGATCATGTCGTCGGCCGGTTGCAGCCCCAAACATCGGCGACGTGCACCTCACCTTCGACCATGTTGCCGAGTATGTCGGTCATAGCGGGGCGCCTGTACCCCTTTATCTTTATCAAGGCGTCATACCCGCGAGGCCCACCCATCGTGGTGGTCTTCACCGACTGGCTATGGATGATGCCTGGTCGGCCCCGGCGTGTGACCTTCCGATATTCGCTTCATGTCGCCAACAGCGTGTTGATGACATCGAACAGGCCGTCTTCACACATCCGGTAGAAATGGTACCGAACGGTTTTAAGGAAGGAAAACCTTGGGTAGGTGCTCCCATCTGCACCATTTCGTTGCGATATACCGGACACATCCCACAGGGCCCTGCCTTATGCTTGCGAGGGTGCCCCACCCGGAGGTGGGCCTCAAAACGGGCAGACGGCAGCCCGTTCCTTACGGGCGCAGTCGGTTACATAGCGAAACCTGCTTCTGTCATGCTTGAATCGCGTCGAGCGGTTTCAGTCGAGCTCATGAGATTCTCGTTGTCTTCGCAACCCAAAGATGGATCACAAGCCACTGAAATCGGTTAATTCAATTTGCGGCCGGGCTCTGATCTGCATCCATCGACATTCCGAGCCGGTCGATCGGCATTCCGTTGGCGGGATCTCAACACTTAATATACGTACACACGATAGTTTGTCCTGATAGCATCAACCGCATATGGCGGGTGAGGTCGCTACTCATGCGAACGGTAGGCGAGCGGAAGGCAAGGGGCGGAATTTTTTGAAAACCAATGGGGAGGTCATGCAGGAATTCACTGCCCTGCCGCGTCAGGCAGTGCCAGCACGACGTGAAGATATTCGCTTTCTGCTTTACGCCTCGCTGCTAGTGCTCGATGTGCTGGCGGTGGTCGGTGCATTCGAGCTCGGCCTGCTCGTGCGTTTCGGGTCCGTCTACTGGTATTCCGCGATGGACGTCGTGGTTGTGACCTTGCCGATCTACATACTCGCCGCCGCCAACAACGGCGCGTATTCGATCGAGGCCTTACACCGGACACGAGTTGGTATCCTTCGCTCAGCCTCGGCGCTTGCCTTCGCCTTCGCCAGCTTTCTGTTTATATCTTATTACTTCCACCTTTTGCGATTCGAACCGCGCAGTGTGACTAGTATCGGTATGATGGGCAGCTTCGTCCTTCTCATCGTGCTCCGCCTCCTGCTGGCGTGCGTGATCAAATTTACGGTCGGTCACCAACTGACTGCGGACGTCATCCTTATGGACGACGTCTCGATTACTGTTCCGCCGGATTACCACGTCATCGACATGACGAAGGCAGATCTTCACCCCAATATCCAAGATCCAATGATGCTGGATCGTCTCGCCCGTCACATTCGCCGGGCCGATCGGGTCATCGTTGCCTGCCGCCCGGAAAAGAAGCGTGAATGGGCGATGCTGCTCAAGGGGGTGGGCATCCACGGCGAAATCATCTCTAATGAATTCGACGAAGTCGGAGCGATTGGGATCGGTGCATTCGACGGTCATTCGACGCTGAT
>NZ_JAMXSR020000005.1 GCF_024124765.2 Sphingomonas sp. H160509
GCAATCACTGATCCGGCAGCAGGCCGCAACTATGACCGGGGAGGCTTGAGGGTGGCGGGGATCGGGCACAACCGGCCACCGGAGCCGATTACGGCCCCTTCCCCCCCTCTTGCCCGCTGGCGCAGCCTGTTGCCGCTGTACGCACTGGAAAGCGCCCTGTGACAGCGACGTGCGGGACTTCGATTATTGGAAGGCTACGGGCAAAGGGCGGCGCGTGAAGCAACCCACCGGGGCCTGTGACCGGGTCCGCATGAACGAGCGCAGCGCCCCCGCATTTTCGGCCACGTCGGCTAATAGCCAGTGTTTCAACTATCAGGCCCCGCCGATCGCGCCTTGCGCGCCGACCGGGCGCGGGTTCGTCACGATCTACGAAGCCGGGCGGATCGTCTGGCAAGGGACCGAGGGCGAGGAACCGGCCGAGTTCCGGCAGGAGGAATTACAGCTATGATCGGGACCGCTACTAGATCGCAAACACAAAGCCCTGTAGTGTTTACCTCTATTGACGCCCGGTTGATGGAGCATGAGGGACCGAACATGGACGGCGAGCAGAAGATGACAGCGGCCGAGTTCGACGCCTTGTTACCGCGTCTAGGCCGGTTGACCGTCGATACCGTCACGATCGCGCGTAGCGTGCTGGTGGACGGTCAACGACCGTTTGAGGCAGCTACACAGTTCGGGACCAGCCGCCAGCGCGTCAATTCGATCCTAAAGCGCGTTGAGCAGGCCGTTCGTGAGATTCCCGCGAATTGGAAGCGCGTTGACGTTTGGCTTCCGCCTGAATTGGCGGCGCAGGTTGAGGAATGGGCGCAACGCGCCCGCGCAGATCACGCCGGGACGGATAGCGGCAGTTCTGGCGCTTCCGCCTGATCGCGTTTGCGCCCGCCAAGCGTGCTCGCGGGGAAATAGTTGTAAAGGGTCGCACTGGCGACCTTGAGGCGTCGCGCGACTTCCGCGATCGGCACGGGCGGTTCGGCATCGAGCAGCGCCCGCGCAATCGCTAGATCCTTTTCACCCAGCTTGCGCGGCCGACCGCCCTTCCTCCCTCTGGCCCGAGCAGCATCGAGGCCCGCGCGTGTTCGATCGCGGATCACGTCGCGCTCAAACTCGGCAAGCGCGCCGAACAGATTAAACATGAGCCGACCGTTCGCGGTCGTCGTGTCGATCGCTTCGGTCAGCGATCGAGATCCCGATGCCGCGCGCTTCCAGCGCCCGCACTGTTTCGATTAGCTGGGATAGCGATCGGGCGAGCCGATCGAGCTTCCAGATCACCAGCGTATCGCCTTCGCGCATGTAATCGAGCGCGGCAGTCAGCACCGGACGACCGGCACGCGCTCCCGACGCGGTTTCTTCAAACAGCTTCGCGACACCGGCCGCGTTTAAGGCGTCAATCTGGAGGGCCGACGTTTGATCGGCCGTCGAGACGCGCGCATATCCTACGAGTTGACCCATACGGCTAGAACCCTCGTAAACCCGTCGCGTGCCGCACCTTTCTAACGAAAGGTTTGCGGTACGTTTAATGAAGGGTTTTACGCCACCCCCGAGCCGAAACCAAGGTGTAGATATCAGCGCTAATTGGCACGGTTCTGTCAGGGGTAAATGTCACCCTACATCCGCTTCGTCTGCCCTCTCACTCGCAGGAAAATGACGGTAAAAGGTCGAGAGGCCGACTTGTAACACCTTCGCGACCTTGGCGGGCTTGTCTCCCGCCGCCAGGAGTTTGCGTGCCGTATCTACCTTGTCCGGCGTCAGCGCCGATTTCCGGCCACTACCGATACCACCCTTCTTCCGAGCCGCAGCCAAACCGGCGATCGTCCGCTCCTTTATCAACTCGCGCTCCATTTCGGCTACGGAGGCGAGAATATGGAACAGTAGCCGTCCCGAGGCCGTGGACGTGTCGAAACCGTCTGTGAGTGATCGAAAGTCGATTTTCCGTGCCGACAGGTCCGCAGCCAGCGTAATAAGGCCCTGGATCGAGCGGCCGAGGCGGTCGAGTTTCCAGACTACGATGCAATCGCCGGCACGCGCGAAGCGCAGGGCTTCCATCAGCCCCGGCCGATCGGCTTTCGCGCCACTCGCCTTATCGGTGAACAGCTTTTCGCACCCGGCTTTGTTCAGGGCGTCGGTTTGCAGCGCCAAGTCCTGATCGGCCGTTGAAACGCGCGCATAGCCAATCAGCATCTTTCCCGTTTTCCCATCGAAATTGGCAATTTCGAGAATCTTAAATCGGGAACAGATTTTGGGAAAGCGAAACCCACAGGCGTCCGTCAGCGCGATCGAGGCGGCGAGATTCCCGCCAGACGTTCGTTTTTGGGAAAGGGCGGGTTGAACCGAGGTCCATCGGTTTTAAGCCGATATTCAACAAAACTTGGCAGTGCATGAGTTGAATTGAGGTCGCCATGCTATTTAGATTTTTGTCTTCCTGTACCGTTATCGCCTTGGTGTCATGCAACTCGGCGCCCTCCAGTCAGCCCAACGCCGAGAATGCCGCTCATTGCGTGGCAGCGTTCAACTACGCAGGGTATTGGTATGCTCAAGGCAACAGAGATGAGCGCGGCATAATCGAGATGAAAGCCCGCTCTCTTTTTGAGATGGACAACCTGACCAAGTCTGGTCGGATTGAAATGGCAAAGCTCGAATCTTTCGAGCTTACCAAACGATACGTCAAAGACGGGAAGGCGATGACTCGCCTTTTAGCTGACTGTATGACTAAGCAGAATGGTAGCGCTGATTTTGTGGCGGAGAGGGATCGGCTTTGGGAGCGCGCTTCTCCACCAGTTTAACGCGGTTGCTTAAAACGGAAAGGGACAAAACCAGCTACGGTGAGTTACCTTTCATAAAGCCAACTACAGGCGTAGGATGGCTGTCGTCGTATACCGGGAGCAGTCATGATCGCCGCTATCCTGCTACAATCCGCGTCGGCATCTACACTGCCAAGTGATGCCTGGGTCAGAGTATCGGCTACAGTTGGAAGTTCTCAAAGCGGCACGACCATCGACTTTATTAAAGACCCGTTAGACACCGAGAATCACGAATACACGCTACGTCTTATTATTAAAAATGTCGATGGCTCGACCAATACACGTTGGGCTACAAGCCGTACTTGCAGCGCAGTGCGGAGGCTCGTTGACAATCTAAGCTCAGTTCCATTTCCTACCATCACATCGCCTAGTGACGCGACGGAACTAGTAATCGATGGCGTCGCCTACTCAGTGGTATTTTCTGCACGCTATGGGTCACAGTTTAGCGGGCCGCTTGAATTGCACTCTAACATCGGTACACCACTCGAAGCTTGGGTTAACAACGCCATTGCCACTGCTAAACCGTGCTGGTCGGGCTATCGTGCTCTGAATATGCCGCGATAAGCAGATAGCGAAGATCCCAAATTATCGACTCCAAAAGCCGTCGCGGTGTTGGCTACAAGGCGCGGTCATTCCCATTTCTCGATCCCTCGCGAAAAGGCTGGGTCGGACAGGAGCGCCCAATGTCGGACGCTTGGGTCACAAATAGGGGCTTCCGAAAGCAGCCATTCGTTCAAGACGATCTTTACCATCCCAGTCATTCCTGATGAAAAAATCAAAAGTATTGCATAAACAATAGGGCAAGGCAGTCGGTCGGCTTCCGCCCAAGCTCGGTCGTAGGACGTCGAGCGCGCGCGTTTGGGACTGAATACACGCTGCCTTTCGCTGTGTGCATGACGTGCCTCGTTAGTGTTGATCTGCCAAACGATCAAATATGTCGCTAGGGTAGTTTACCGCACTGTACTGAGCGATCTCAACTTTTGTCACGGTATCTTGGGCGTGCGTTATCCTCACGCCAACAACGCCCAAAAAACCAATTTTTTTCTCGCAAATATACCGGTGACTAACGTTATCTGCCGCAGGGCAAGAAAAGCCTTTTCCACTCAGAGTTTTGTTGAGTTCGTCTAGGCTCAGGCCGGGTTTAACATGTTCGTGAACCCATAGAATGTTTTGCATTATTCCAGACATTCGTTCCCGGTCAGACTCATAGAGTCGATACTGAACCGCGATAGCTACGAACGATACCGCTGCCAAAACGAACCCTAACCACTTCACGCCCAATTCCTTCCGCCTGAACGAAACAGTGATAGCGCGAAAAAGCTAACTCCAGCCCCCTTTGTTGGTGAACGTTTGAGACGGTTGGCAACGCGGCGGCTAACCAGCTTCGCACGTCAAACGCCGCCATTCCACTTTCCTTCCCAACCCGGACATTCCCGAAATTCGATCCCAATCGAGAACGTCTCCACCTTCTCGATTGCCGTTCCTTTTCGAGAACGTCATGTTAGCCGCAAACCTCAATTGTACGCCATTCGTGACTGGTGAGATTGTCTCGATAGCGCAGATTTCTGGGAGGCTCTTTGGCGGGAATCGTATGGCCCGCCTAGCGCCGCTCAATGATGTAATGTCGATTGCCGATAGCTGGGATCAGGAGACAACGTTATCTTGCTGCGTTGAATCCCTCCCCCAAGGAGACGAAAAATGAAGCGGCGTTGGATGATCTCACCTGTGCTGTTGGTAATGACCGCCTGCGGTCAGTCAGGCAGCGAATATGTCGGCAAATGGGAACGAGGCAAAACAAGCCACGAGAATGGCTTCTCCGGCGCTCAAGTTAATGTCGTCAAGGATACCATGACGATCGAACGTAACGGCGATGGTTTCCTTTTAAATAATACTCGGGTCCTCACGCAAGGCGGCGGAAAGCCATTCATCTATCCCGACAATAAGCAGCCAGCGATTTACAAAGACGGTCAGCTACAAGTCGCCGGGGGGCTTGCGGCTTACGTCATAGACAAAGCATCCGGGCATCTTGTCGCACCGGACGGCGGGGGAGAGTTTACAAGGACTAAGTAAGAGAGGGCCTAGCCACGTCCCACACTCCGTTCCCGATCAACAATCGATTCCGAGAATGCCCTCACCGTCTCACTAGCGGTTTTTATGCGGGAAAGCCGGGTCGATCGTCGTTCTCGTAAGAAAGATCGCCACGCCGGACTATGACGGACGGCAGGCTGCGAAAGCTAGTTGCGAGGTCGAGCAAGGGCCGACGATCATCTGTTACGATCCGTTAAGCTTGACTGTATACAGGGTTGAGAAGGTTATGACTGCCGAACTCACGGGGAAGCTTTATGCTAAGCGCTGTCAACGCACGAAACTCGTTTCAGCTTACTAGCGTAAGTAACAAGGTGAACTCGGACAGGTCATTTGGAAATGCGCTGTCGAGCGCGATTGCATCTTCGAACTTGGGCACTGGCGATACTGCTCAGATATCTGCCACGGCGAAAGCGCAAGCGACTAGGCCCGCTTCACCGCAGTTTAATAACAGCTATTTTGAGCGACTGAATGCGATGCCTCGTGCTGATATGGCGGTACTAGTCGGTAAAGACGCCGACGCGCTGAGTGCGTCGCAGGGCCTTCCGAGTGGCCAATACGACTTCACATCTCTTACCACAGGGCAGGCTTGGCTAGTAACCTATAACCTAAAAAATAATCTTGGCGCGCCTCTCGACGCTATAGTAGCCTTTGATACCAATATTCCTACAAACTGTGACGATGCAACTGTCTATAACATGGTCGAGCCGATCAAGAGTTCTGCTCAATATGAAAAGGAAGCTGGCAATGCGGGGACAGCGGATTGGCTAAGGGCGGCACTTACTATGATGGCCACGTTTTCTGCCGATAAGGCGTTAGATGGGCCATACGGACTTTATAACCCAGTCAGCCAATCCAAATAGATCTTACCTAGTTATATTCGGAGTAAGGTCGGGAAGACTCTGCTATCATATTCAAAGCGCAGGTATCGTTCGAGATTACTAAACCATTCCCGAAATTGGATCCTTTTCGGAAAGGACGGATCGATAGCAAACGGCCGATGCCAGACCCGCCGCTAACTTGCGGGCGGTGTCGGGTCCCGTGCATCTTCAAAGGCTTGGATTAAATGGGCGAGCGTGGCGGCGCTGCTGATTGGAAAAGGGTAGTTGAGGAAGGTCCTCTTCAAAGAACGACCAGGAGCTGCGCGCCATTCGACTACAGGCACGGTTCCGCCCCCTCGCGTGATCATGCGATCAAGCTTATGAACCTGTTTCCATGGGAAAAAGCGGTCCCTTAGTCCCGCTCGTATTTGAAAACCGTCCGGTCTGAAACTCAGAACGGGCGGACGCCATGCCTTGAGTAGCAATGACAAAACGAAAATTAGTAAGCCGAGCAGGATCGTGCCGAGAGTGCCGTAAAACGACCAGTCCGACGTTTTTCGACTGAATAACGCTAGGAGGAAGAGCACTGACACAAGGCCGAATGAAGCCGACAAAGCGATGTATGGCCAACGTGGTGCCACCACATTTTGGGGAAGGTCGCGGTTCATAGTGCTTCAACTACGGCAAAGCGCTTAAAGTAAGGTCAAGGACGCGCACCTGGGCCTCAATACTATCCTTAGGTTTCTGCCGCCTGCGACACGGCGCTGCTTCCCAAAATTCGATCCATTGTGGGAATAGCCGAGGTATAAAGTTTTATGACCCCGCCTTGCTATCAGGATCGATCAAACGTCCTTGTAATATCCTAAGCTGTGCCAGCCATATGCAGCCTCTATTTCGGATATCAGGTACTTTATTTTTCACAATTAATTGGTCGATTTCGGACAAACTGAACGGCTTGACGCTTATAAATTCTTCATCCGAATCACACTCAACACGGGCGGTGCAGGTTGATAGATCCGTGGCGATAAAATAGTAGTTATTGCCTGTCATATGAACACTATTCACATGCGTACTGATTAACTCCAGATGGCCGGCTTCTAAGCCGGCTTCCTCTCGTAGTTCCCTAGCCGCTGCTTCATGGGGCGTCTCGCCAAGGTTGATAGCGCCGCTAGGCACTTCAAATGTCGTGCCGAGCAAATGGCGGCGCTGCTCGACTAACACGATCTTGCCATCCGTCGTGACTGGCACGACCAACACGCCCTCGCTAGTTTCCTCGACCACCTCTCGTTCGACAATCACCGTGCCAATTTCTACACGGTCCAAGCGGACATTTATAAAGCGGCCTTGGTAGACGGTGGTGCTGTCTTTTAGCTCATGCGTCATGGGCATCCTCCTAACGGCAAGCGGATTCGAGCAATGACGCCATCTAATGCGGTTTGCCTAGCCAGCGCTGCCTTTCCCGTTTTGCGATCCTTTTGAGAAGCGCGCGGTTAGCCTGCCAGAGCCATATCGATCGCCGCTGCCGCATGGAGGGCGGTTGTGTCGAAGATCGGTACCTGACTATCTTCCGGCCGAACCAGCAGCATGATTTCGGTGCATCCTAAGATCACCGCCTCCGCTCCGCTCTCAACGAGGCGGGCAATGACCGCGCGGTGAGCATCACGCGACGCCGGCAAGATCTTACCAGCGACCAACTCCTCATAGATGATACGATGAACGGTAGCGCGGTCGTCGTCGTCCGGGACGACGACGTTAAGGCCGTGCTGATCGGTGAGCCTTCCCTTGTAGAAGGCGTGTTCCATCGTGAACGCAGTGCCCAGCAGTCCGACCTTCTTGAGGCCGGCCGCCTTGATGCGTTCGGCCGTGGGATCAGCGATATGAAGCAGGGGAATACCTACAGCCGCCTGAACGTCGGCGGCCATCCGGTGCATGGTGTTGGTGCAGATCAGCAGCACGTCCGCACCACCGGCTTCGAGGCGTCGTGCCGCATCGACCATCTGCGTCGTCAGACCCTGCCAATCGCCCTTGTGCTGCAAATCCTCGATTTCCGCGAAATTGAACGACCACAGAAGGCAGCGGGCGGATGCTGTCGGGCCAAGCCGGTCTCGCACGCCCTCATTGATAATGCGGTAGTATTCGGCAGAACTTTCCCAGCTCATGCCTCCGATCAGGCCAATCGTCTTCATGCCCTAGCACCCCCGCTTTCGTGTACCGTCTAATCACCACATATGAGTTTCGAGAACCCCGTCACGTTCTCTTTTTTTCGATCGATTCCGAGAACGCCTGCGCTGTCTCGCCTGCCGTCCTAATCGGGAATGGGACTCGATGACCTATTTTCCAATTCGTTCAGGCACCTATGGTAGAGACACGATCAACACCTAGCGCTGCCGGAGCAAAAATGATCTCGACACGCCGCGAAACTATTGTGGGGCTGGGTACTCTGCTCGCTTTGGGCACACGTGCCGAAGCGGCTCCGTCCGTTACCGCGAGTTTTGAGGGAAGGCAGATTTCAGCGGGTGAGAACCGCCCCGGTGTGCCAATGGGCAGCACGAATGACGCGCTGCTGGCCTTCTATCACCTGCGCCTCCCGCCGGACCAGATTGCGGGCAAACTGAAACTGCCGAGCGCGGAGGTTGAACGGCGAACCAATGCGCTGGTGCAAGAAGGTTTGGCCCGACGACTGCCTAATGGGCAGGCTCGTCCAACTGCCCTTGTCGTGACTAGGGCCGAACAGCCGCGTTTCCTATACGCCCAACACAGCGTCGTACGCGCCGCTGCCGACGCTATCGGTACCATCCTTCCCGTCGTGCGCCGTCGTTATGCGACGCTCCCCGGCTTCGCCCACGTACCTTTCGCCGATGCATCGCTTCTCGTGCTGAGCGACGGGTTGCTCGATAACTGGCAGATCAACCGGGTTGAGGAGGGATACATTAAGGTGTTGCGGCCCCAACGTGGAGGAGGGCGCTACTACTATGCCGTTTTCGAGACGCGTCCTGGCGATCCGGTCGAGTCATTCGGCATCTACGGCAACCATGGGCAGGGTGTTGGTGATACGACACTCTCTCTTTACGGAAATCAACGCTACAGCGGACCTACCAATCTGGTCACGCTTGAGCCCGGTGACCTCACTAGCCGGTTCGGCTTTCCACCCGGCACCGGTGTGCAAGCGGCACAGGAAGAATTGGTCGGTGACCTCTTGCAGCGCTGGCGTGACCCTTCCGCTCCGGTGAACAAAGCGAGGGCTGCTGGACTTCGCTCCCTCGGACTCCTCGCGGCGAACGGGCGAACGGCCATACCCGTGCTGGGGCCTGCCGATGATGCTGGGCTGGATGCGATGGCCGCTGCATTTGCACCATCGCTCCTTGCTATCCTTGAAAAGCACCGGTCGGCGCTGGAAGCGCAGTATCGCAACTCGCCCTATGCTGCCGAGGGGGTGAGCTTTCCCGAATATTTCATCTGGTGGTATCACGTGTTCTACACGGACGTAACGAACGAACTCGCGCTCCGGAGGATGATCGTCATGCCGCGCAATGGGACACTGACCTACTTGGTCACGAGCCGACCGGCGCGGTGTCGCAACCTAACGGTTACGATAGCCGGTATCGACATTATTCCTTCCCATTTCAGCGTTCGGGACGGGTTTCGGGAAGGCTCATGCTTTCCCGATTTACCATCCTTACGAGAAAGGCTGGTCGAGAGTAGCTATCTCCTTGCGACCGGCGCGAGCAGGTATCCCGAGTTGTGGAATTCAAAAGTGCGGCTTCTTCTTGCCCCGGCGCAACGTCTTAGCCGCTACCCAGATGAATAGGATCATAGCGAAAAGAGCTATGCCACCCATTGCCACGATCTGGACCCAGAAGATGGTCGGAGAGCCGCCTACCGTCGCCCCATGCGCTCCTTCTCCTGAATTCAGCGCCCTTGTGATCCAGGCGATGCTGCCGACCAAGATCGTCAAGGCAACAAGGTTCATCGTCAGTCGTGGATGACGCGAGAAAAATCCATCTTGGGTGGCAGGCCGATCGTTCATACGTCGATCGTACATACTGTTAGTAAACGATCAGCTACCCAAACAGCCCTGACAAACAGCGACGGCGGAGGGAACGCAATTCCCACTTCTCGATCGATTGCGAGAACGCCGGTGGCTTCCCGCTGACGGTTCCTTTGCGAGAAACAAGATTGCCTGCTTAAGCCCGCTAGCGAAGATAATTTGGGTCGTGACATCAGGACCCCGCCAAAACATGCTGAAAGCGTATATTAACTTCACGTCGCTAACTCACGTCCGGGTAAAATTGGGCGTCCTATGCATCTCGATTATAGCGACATTACCGATCGGATTTCCGAGGCTCCACGGTGGTGGCTTGATGGCGTCCCACGCTATTGTGAATTCTCGCCGGATCAAGTTTCTATTTACGCAAAAGAGGCAGCTTTGCTTCTAATCGAAGGGCAGAACCCCGAAGGCCGGTTCGAGGTCGGTGTTTCTTCACCTTCATTTACATTTCGTACCAGTTTACGTGCTTCGCTCGTCGCGTATGGCGAACTTTATATTGGCGATCCGCCAAATTACAAAGGCCGGGCTACGCCGCATATGAGCACGGGAACAGTTAGCGTTATACAATATTGGAGAATGGACGATCGTTTCGGGTGGAAGCGGGACAGCACTTTTGAAGTCCGCATGCTGGATGATGATTCAGACACGCCCCTTCTACCAAACTACGTGGCCCTAGCGAGGAATCAGGCGGGGCCGGCGTGGGAGACAGCTATTACAGCACGAGATGCGCTGACGCTTCGTAGTATGTTAGCCAGCGTGGGTTGTCCTCTTTGTGATGAAGCAGCACAGCTGCTGATTATGAAATCCCTAACGGCTCAACTCGACCGAGAGCTGGGGCGTATCTGGTCCGAAATTGTGGTAAAATAACGAGAACCACACGACCTGCACACGGAGGTCAACAGTTCTCGTTTCACCGAACGAGACGGGTTTCGGGAAAGCCTGCGCTTTCCCGTTTCATGATCGATTCCGAGAACGCCTGCGCCGGCTCGCTGGCCGTTCCCTTTTGGGAATGGTGAGTTGGGCACGAAGTTGTCCAGCCGAGACTTAACCCGGAAATAATCTGCCGGTTCTATCGGCATTGAACATGATCGATCGCCAAACGAGAGCAAGCGCGTCAGCGGTCCTCAGCGGATCCTTGGTTTTGGCCGTTGTCCTTCTGGGGGAAGGAGGACCGTTCACTTCCGAATGGATATTTCCCGGATTGCTCATGCTATTCAACGGTTGGGCTGTGACCTTCAACTTGCTGACCTTCGCTATCGGCCGCAGCGAGGAGGCGTTTACGGTCAACCATATGAACGATGGTGACGAGCCCGACCGTCCAATGTCACCTCGGCTAACAACCGCAGTAATGGCCGTTTTTGGATCAACGGCGCGGTTTTGCTAGCAACCGTCACCGGCTGAAACGCAACTTTGCGGTTTTAGTATAAGCAGATCAATCCTCGAATTTTATCACCTCCGAGTGGTGAGTTTCATAATATATTATTTACCGATACTTCATAATACTTGAAAATGCTCAAAATATCATAGAGGCAATATGCGCTTATTTTTTATCTTGGCCTCCATTCTAGCCTCTTCTTGTAGTTCTACTGGCTATTCGTCTGCCGATCGCCAAGTAAGTGACTGCTTTGCTATGTCGATCGTCTACAAAAATATGGCAGAATTCACGAATGCGCCATCGGAACAAAAAAGATCTATGGAAGTCTTAAACCGCCACTACACCAGCGTCTTTCAAAATACCGTTGCAAGACTTAGCGAAAAAGATGGAGACGTGAACGGCTACAGCGCAATGACGAAAAAGACTATGAGGCAGGTTGCGGACGCACCTTTGGAATGGAAGGACCGGTTCATTAACTGCGCACCGCAGCGGACATAATCCTTAACGCAGCCCCTTCTCGATGGCCGCTTTGCTTACACCTATCGTAAAAGCAGTCCATCCGCATTTGTCTCCAACCCGGTGATTCCCGAAATTCGATCGAGATTTGGGAAAGCCGGACCGATAAAAACGCACAAATGCAGGCATTGACGGCACACTCGGCAATCGACAGCTTAGAGCTATGAAGTACCGTTTTGCACCCGAGACATTCCTGATCCTGCTCAGTGCCTGCGTATTGGCCCCAGCGCTGGCAATTAGCGTCGATTCCCAGCCTGTACCGGATCAACAGACTAAGCCACTTCCGCTTTCTAAAAACGAACTTATATCGACTGCCGCTGAAGTTATGCGCGCCTCAAAGCAGATTTCCCAGGTCTGGCCCGGTTACTGGCCTGAAGACCAAGCGTTCATCATCAACGTCGGAGGCATGGGAGCGCTTCTGATCTCTCCAGGTCCGAAGCCTGCATCATTCAAGCCTCTCTCAGCCAGCGAGCTGCCGCCCGAGATCAAGGGGAAAGCCTTCTTTCACGATGGGGGACTCAGCGATGCGCAGAGGCCTTTCGTCCCTGGTTATCCGATTGGGGAGGGGAAGACCGCGATGCTTGTGAATGCGCAAGGTCGAGATGCGGCAAAGACAATGGCGCTTATGTTACACGAGCAATTCCACGTTTATCAACAAACGGCGTTCAAGGGACGTGAGAAGCAGTTCGTCGACCCCTTAGCCGTGAAAGACAGAGTTGCATTCGCCGCTACCGCCAACGTGGAGCGGGGTATTCTTGTGGAAGCCTTGAACACAAAATCTGTTGGTAAAAGACGAGACTTGATTGATCAATATTTTTCAGTGCGTCGGGAGCGAGAGCGCACGGTAAACCCTGATGTAGTAAAGGTCGAACAAGGTTTTGAACGATTGGAGGGAACGGCTAGGTACGCAGAAGATGTAAGCTTTGTTGCCATCAGCGGCGGCGATCAATTAGCTATAAAGCGAGCATTGGTGAGTCAGCTCAAGGAAAAGCTGGCAACTAAGGGTGCCTATACCTCTACTTGGTTTCAAAGCCGCAATTATAGTACGGGAGCGGCTCTCACTTACTTGATAAGCTATTATAACGCGAGAGACTGGCGGACTAAAATCGAGGGCGGCGCCAAGCTCGACGCGTTGCTAGAGTCTCTCAACGGGCCCGTTCCCGCACGGCGAGCGGCGAAGCTGGCTAAGGCGGCGCGGCTGCACTTCGGCTATGAAGCCATGCGCCGCGACCTCGAACCGACCATCCGTTTGGCCGAAAAATCCGAGCTCAAGAGTGTGCCGGAGTTTCTTGCTCTTGACGCCTATCAGGTTGTTTTTGAGCCCGGCGCTGAAGGAGCTGGCGCGGACTCGGGCTTTAGCGCGAGGAACATGGCCGATCTCGGACCTACCACAACGGCATTGCCGCAGGCGATGGTCTTCAACGTGGCCGGTTCTTCGTTTTCGCTTACCGCTCGGGATCGGCCCGTGCTCATTGAGTTCCGGCGTTTTACGGTACTTCTTCCCAGCATGCCTCAGATCGACGGAATCGGCGCCTTATCGCCGGGCGAACATCATTTAAAAAAGCTACGCGTGTTTACTACCGGCTACGAGTTGAAGGTAGACGCGCCGGTGACGGTTAAGGTCGAACCTCACCGCTTGGTCGTCCGCTTAGGCAGCGCGAACTCCTAAGCTTGAGCGCTGAATGCACCGTCCCAGCCGCATGTGATGAAAGCGCCGCACTGGTAAGAACAATCCGCTTCTAACGACCTTTCCCATTTCTCGATCGATTCCGAGAATCCCGCACCGCTCCGCAACGTGCCATTTATCGCTGACAGACCGTGCCAATTAGCGCTGATATCTACAACCAAGGCGTCGAATTGAAGCCTCATTAAACGACCGTTTTATGAAGCTGGAACCGTTGAACCAGAGCTTTGCCCGAGTGTCGCCTTTGGTCGCGACACCGGCACCCAGCGACATTGCATTGCGGAATAGGTGTCGTGGCCTGTAGCCGGGGCATCGCCAGGGCGGGCCGCTGATGTATCGTCGTACATCATCCGACGTTCTTGCATCCGACAGGCCGCGTCGAAGTCTTCCGCCGTGCCAATCGCAGCCGCGAAGGTAACAATTAGAAAGACTGTGCCGACAACAGCGAGCGGCGTTGCAACGATCCAGCGTAGGCGTTGATCTAAGGTAGGTCGCACGTCGAGTTGATAGAATGCGAACGCTGCCGAGGCGATCAAGAAACCTCCCCATGCTAGGCCGGATCGGTTCGCATGAGGGAAAAGGGGTTGAAGGCAGAAGGCGAGAATGATTCCCGCCATCGCTAGCCCTCCGGTACGGGCCTTGAACGTGTCCGCGTTTGCAACTTCACTCATATTTGTACCTCCGTGGACGAAAATGCGGCATGATCCAGAAGTTACAAGAGCAAAACAACAAGATGCATTTTGTATTTTGCTATTAATTGTAAGTCGTCGCGCAAACGGTTTGCCTTACGCAACAAACGTACATTCTGAACATTGTCCAATTATACTTTAGTTTCTATCCGCAAATTGTTGGTTTTGAGTAGGGCTGGCGCATCCCTACGGGACCGTGGCCCCTAGTCGCTTCGCTCCCCAAGCCCCTGCGGGTCTTGGCCCTTCGGGTTTGGACCCACTTGCGGGTGCCGGCGTCGCTGGCAGATCGGCGTTGCCGATCGGGCTGCGGCACGGTCGGGGGTGTAATCTTCTCTCTATGTGATGTGGTAGTTTGGCATGGGTGCGCGCCGGGCCTCAAGGATGCACGGCACCTCCAATTTGCTTCGCAAATCGGTTCCTCCGTGCCCCGCTTCGCGGCCGCTTCGCGGTCCTTGACCCCCGACGCCGGAGCCCATGCCGTTTGGTCACTTCACAAAACGAGAAGGAGAACCAGATGCATATCAAATTGTTCAGAGCGTTGAAGGCGGCTAATGTGTCAGACGACGCAGCAGCCGAGGTTGTGGAAGCTATTGAGGAGTATATCGCGGTGAAGGTGCAGGAAGCGAATAAGGGCCTAGAAAGCAAACTCACGGCGCAGACGTGGGTAATCGGCTCTGTCGGTTTCGTCCTCGCGATTATCGGACTAGCGCCGGGCTTCATCAAACTGTTCCAGTAAGTCCCGAGGGGGAGGCTTCGGCCTATCCCTTTTTTTGTGTCGCTCGATCGGCAGCATTGCCGGTCGCTTCTACGAAGCAAGGCAGACCGGCCAGACCGGGCGCGATCTATCAAAGGTTGGCCCTCGCCATGCTCCCCATGCTCCGCCTGGTCTTCGACTAGGCGTGCGCGTGGGTCCGCGTGGCTCCGGTCCCGGCTTCGCCGCTTTTGACAGATCGCACCCGGCCCGGCTGATCGGTTGGCGTCGGGACGAAGGGCGTCTTTTACGCCCCCTCGCCCTTCGGTCGATGGGTTCTCCTTCGCCTGCGGCGCGCGTCGAACAAAGGGCGGTGCAGGCAGAAGGGGGGTAAATGTCACCGGCCGAGGCTTGCACAGTGCAAGCCCAGCTAGGAGGCGATCGTTACCGGCAGGGGGGGTCTAATTCACACTGGGGGGGGTCCTGATTCACACCGGCAAAGGGGGGTAAATGTCACCGCCCGAGAGTAAATAAAAACGCCGCTAAGTGTTTACGGCTATTGACGCAAACACCGTGCGCGCGTAGTGTTTCTAAGTCGGTTCGATCGAGCCGCCCGGCACCCCGCGACGGCAATCGCGACAGTCCCGGTTCAGTCCATGCAGGGGATACAATCATGTTTGACGCAACCCAGCCCGAAACCCCCCTCTCCGTCGTTTTTTCTTCGACAAGGCCGAAGTGCTGCGCGACTACGAAGCGTTCACCGTCGAGCCTACGACTGTTCGGACGCAGAGCGGCGAGCAATTTCCCGCATGGTCGATCGTCGCAAAGCATCGCTTCACCAGCAATCGCGGCCCCGTCGCACAGTTCGACGTTCAGCTTTACGCCGAGGTGTTCTGCGAAATGGCGGCGATCGTCGCGACCCACGTCTAACCGGGATCGGGGGGGCGGCATCGCCTCCCCGGCCTCGAATGAATTGCAGGGACCGGCTTGCACAGTGCAAGACAATCGCGATCAGCCGGGCAATCCGTCCGTAAATAACAGCCGCGAAAGTGTTGACAGGTGTTGACGATCCCAAGCTATTCCCTTAGTCTTTCTTTGTCGGCACCAACGATCCGGCCCGGTTCAGATGCGACGGCAAACGCCAACGATCCGGCCCGTCCATGCAGGGACACCACACGATGAAAACCCTAGTTGTAATGAACGAAAAGGGCGGGGTTGGGAAAACCAACATCGTCGCACATGCCGGATGGTATTTTTCCGAACGGCTTCGCACGCTTGTTATCGACCTCGACCAGCAGGCCAATTTGACCACAACCCTTGGCGCGAATCTCGCGACGGTTGAGAGCGTCGAATTGTTCGCAGAGGTGACGCAGGTTCCCAGCGTAGGCGCGTTGACTGTGACGCGATCGACCCGCGACCTATTGGGCGTTGAGGGTGCCGACCGCAGTTGCATCGAGACGTTCCGCGACAGTCTGGCGAGCATGGCCGACGACTACGACGTTTGCGTAATCGACACACCCCCGGCCCTCACCAATCGGACCTTTGGCGCGCTCCTATCGGCCGACGCGATCTTGGCACCAATCGGGATCAACGATTATTCCATTCAGGGCGTGGCCGAGTTGCTACGGGCCATTAAGGGCGTGTCGGCACACTACGAGCGTCCCCGAGCCGCTTTTTCTTGGCCTTCTCCCGTCGATCTACGACCGCAAGAGCAAGCGCGAGCGCGAGCTATTCGAGAGCCTTGCCGAGCAGGCGGGAAAGCTACTGTTCCCCGGCATGGTCGCCAAGCGCGACGCCTACGCGAAGGCCGCAAGCGAGAGCGAACCCGTGTGGAGCATGAAGGGCAGCGCAGCCCGTGACGCAGGAAACGAAATCCGCGGTGTGTTCGATCACGTCGCGCAGCAGATGGAGTTGGGCGCATGAACAAGCCAGTTACGAAGCCCACGAAGGCTAAAGCGCAGATCAGTGCCGGGGCGTTCGGCGCGCTTCGCGCAGCCAGCGGTGACGACACCAGCGGCGAGGCAATCCGCATCCTTCTGTCCAACATTGACGAAGACCCGAACCAGCCCCGCAAGCACTTCGACGCCGACGAATTGCAGAGCCTTGCCGACACCATCAAGGAACATGGCGTCGTGCAGGCAATCGTGGTGCGTCCGCCGGTTAATGGCCGCTACACGCTTGTTGCTGGCGCCCGGCGCTGGCGTGCATCCAAACTGGCAGGCGTGGCAGATATTCCCGCTATCATCCGCAAGATCGAGAACGACGACTTCGCCGCCCAGGTCATCGAGAACCAACAGCGATCGAACCTTACCAATTCCGAGTTGGCAGATGCGGTTGAGCGGTTCGCGGGTGAAGGCCGCACGACGAAGCAGATCGGCGCGATTTGCAACTTGAAGGATTATCAGGTTGCCGCGTTCCGTAAGGCTGGCGAGTTTCCGTCCGAGTTACGCGCACGCCTCGACACGTCCGACATGCGCGGCCTGTATGATCTTTATCGGCAGTGGGTGAAGACGCCCGACGCGGTTATCGCCGCCCTCCCCGACGTGTCCGAGCCTTTGACGGTAACGGACGTGCGCCGGATCGTCGGGACCATCACGGGCAAGGTTGAGGGTTTCGCCGCCTATCAGGGCAAGGGCGCAGCGCCAGCAGCCGAACCACAGACGCCAGCCCCGGCCCCGATCGCAACCGAGACGGATACCAACCCCGCACCGGCCAATCCCCCGGCCCCGGCCACGGAGGACGAGGGGCAAACGTCGTTCCTCTCTCCGCCCCCCGGAAAAGGCCAAGGACAGCGAACCGCCCTTGCACAGTGCAAGCCCTGCCCCCGCGCCCGCGTCGTCGTCAGCAGCAGCCCCAGCTACGCCTAAGCCGGTTGCCGAGCAGCAGAAGCCAGTGACCCCCGCGCCGGTTGCGGTTGCCCCGGTGTTCATCGTCAGTGTTGCAGATGGCACCGAGGGGCGGTTGATCGTGGACAAGAAAGCCGAGACGCCCGGTTGGGCTTTGGTCGCTTTCGCAATCCAGACCGAGGAAGTGGACCCGGCCGAAATTACGTTCGTTCGGATCGAGTAGAGGACATGGGGCAGGCTATGGCACGAAAAGGATCTAGCCCGCCCCCGGCCCGCCCCGCTTCGGCGCGGCGGGTTCTTTTGCTTTGTGCTGGCGATCGTCGTCGGGGTGCCGATCTGGCTTGTGATGGTCGCAGCTACCGCGCTCTTTGCGATCATCCGACCTATTGCCGCCCCAGCATCCGGCCTTGTGATGGCGGGTAGCGCAATCGCCATTGCCTACTGTGCCGCAAAAGGGTGGTGGCCCGAGGCCGGGCAAAGCGCGATCATAGCCGTAGTGTCGGGTGCTGTGTTCTTCGCGACGACAGCGCTTGCAGATCGGCTTGGGCTGGAATCACACCCCAGCTTCCCCGCGCCCCCGTGGTGGTGGTGGATTTGATATGCGCGACCCGGAACTGGACGAGCTACGCGCCAAGGTGGATTGCCGCACGGTCCTAGAGCGCGACGGCTGGAAACTGGACGCGCCCGAAAGCACGACACACGCCGTCAAGTTTCGGAACGGCCCGGCGCAGATCATTATCGTTACCCATGAGGGACGCGGGTGGTTCGACCCGATCAACGACCAGCGCGGCGACGTGTTGGCACTCGCCCAGCGTTTGACGGGCGGTAACTTCGGCCATGCCCGCCGCGCGCTTCGCCCGCTGGCAGGGATCGCGCCGACACTCACCCCCCACCTTTCGCGATCGGTCCCAGGTGGCACCGCTAGACGCCGGAAAAACGTGGAGCCGCGCGCAAGCATTGCAGCCGGGTTCGCAGGCATGGCGGTATCTATCTGGCGAACGTGGTTTGCCCGCAGCTACGATCGCACGCGCTAATGATGCCGGGCTATTGCGGGAGGGTATCTATGGGACCGCTTGGTTTCTGCATCGCTTTGCCGATGACGCCCCGGCCGGATGGGAAATGCGCGGCCCGAAATACAAAGGGTTCGCGAAGGGGGGGTGACAAAGCCTTGTTCTGGATCGGCCAGATACGAGCAGCGCGACGGGTAGCGGTGACAGAAAGCGCGATTGACGCCTTGAGCCTCGCGACGATCGAGCAATGGCCCGAGGGCACCGCATACGTTTCGACAGGTGGCGGATTTGGACCCCCGACCGCCGAGACGTTCAGCCGTTTGCTTCCGTCGTCTTGCCGGTTGGTAGCTGCAACGGATCGAGGCCAAGGCGGCGACATACTGGCAGAGCGTTTGCGGGAAATGGCGGCGGGATCATGCGCCGGGTTCGGTCGGGTCAGATCGAGCGCCAAAGATTGGAACGACGAGCTACGAGGTCGGATCGAGTAGCGGAGGCTTGCACAGTGCAAGCCGTGTCATTTTGTGCAGACGACGCCCTCCCCTGTTTTGCCCCTTCCTACGGCCCTCTATGGGTGAGAGCGGTGCGGGGCAAAACGGGGGATGACGACGCGCACCAACAGGGGGAAAAGTACGCGCCGTCGAAATGCGAACGGGCAACGCGGCTAGACGATCCTTGCACAGTGCAAGGCCGAGAGGGTGTCGACGGAAAAGCCCATTGCCTCCCTCTTGCCCAATCCAACCCTAGAACCAGAAGAAGAAGATAGTAGGTATTGGGACTAGGGCAGGATATGTTGGGTGGTAGCAAGTTAGTAACTAAGGCGGGCCGTGGCAAAGCGTGAGGACCAGACAACCGTATCGACGCACATCGACAAGGCGCTTGCCGAACGGTTCGCAGCTATGGCGCGGCAGTCGGATGGCGGTACGTCGGCTGCGCTACGTCGGATTATTACCGAGGCGGTCGAAGGAAAGCCGCCGGTAGCGCCGCGTGGGGCAGGGGCAGGGTTGCAGATCGGAGTACGGTTGAAGCCCGGCGAGCGTGTCGCATTGTCGCAAGCGGCGCGTGAGCGTGGCACTACTCCGGCGAACTGGCTGCGCTCGCTCGCGATCGTTCACCTTGCCCGCAAGCCGCAATGGAACCCGGCCGAGGTCGAGGCTCTACGCGACCTGTTCGGCGGGCTTCGGCAGATCGGAAACAACGTCAACCAGATCGCCAAGGCGTTGAACGTCGCCGTGCAGAGCGGGGTGTTCCCGCCTCACCAGCACATTGCGACGGTAGAAGCGGCCGAGATAGTGCGCGCTGAAATGCGCCGCGTGGTCGCGATCATGACGGGCAATTTTGACTATTGGGGCCTCCCCCTGGACGAGCGCCCGACCGCTTCACCGGGGGCGATCGAGGCCGAGGACGAGAGGGCGCGCGTCGCAGAGGTCAAACGCAGATCACGCCCGAGGAAACGACCTACCCGGTTCAAAGAGGATGAAGCCTGATGTTGCTCCTATGCCTAGCTATCGCCCTGCATGACGTTGACGGGCCAATACGGTGCCAGACAGGCGAGACGATCCGGCTGGCCGGGATCGGTGCAACCGAGTTGGACGGCTCGACACGGCCGGGACAACCCAGCGTGCCCGGCGACCCATTCGCCCAGCGCCGGGCGATGGCGGTTGCGATCGGGGGCGGCGTAGGAGCCGACAATCGGCGGTTAGAGGGCAGCTTGCGCTTCGCGCGGCCCGTTCAGTTATCGTGCGAGGTGACTGGCCGCAGCTATACCCGCCTCGTTGCGTGGTGCCGATTGCCTGATGGGCGGGATGCTAGTTGCGTGGCGATCGGTGCCGGTGTTGCGGCCCGATGGGCGCGGTTCGATCCGCAGCAGCGATTGGCGCGGTGCCGACGATAGCCTTGCACTGTGCAAGGACATTGCCCCTCGCCGGATTGCTAAGTTCGCGTTATGTTCTCCCGCTTAAACAGACGATTATGTTTGCGTAAGAAGGGAAGCCCATGTTGCCGATGTCACGGCCAATTCCGATCGCGGAGGTGCCCGAAGGGCTAAAACTCCGCATCGTGGCATCGGCGGGAGCGGGATTCCCGTCACCGGCACAAGATTACGAATGTGACGCGATAAGCCTTGTTGAGTTGCTACGACTCGACCGGGCAGCGTCGTTCGTTTTCCGCATATCGGGGTGGTCGATGTTCGACGCCGGTATCTACGATAAGGACGTGGTGGTGGTCGATCGAGACACCACGCCGAGCAACGGGCATGTCGTCATAGCGATTGTCGATGGCGGCTTTGTTTGCCGCCAGCTTGTCGTGCGGGACGGTGCGGCGCTGCTAGAGCCGCGCAACAGTCAGCAGACCTACCCGCCGACACCAGCCGACGACGTTGAGATATGGGGCGTCGTCCGCGCGTCCGTCCGCGACTTCCAGAGGTAGCGGCATGTCGTGGGCCATAGTCGATATCACGAATTTTTATGTTTCATCGGAGAGGGTCTTTGACCCTTCGCTTCGCGGCGTGCCGGTGATCGTCCTCAGCAATAACGACGGATGCGCGATCGCACGGAGCGAGGAAGCCAAGGCGCTGCACGTCAAAATGGGCGACCCCGTTTTCAAGATGCGCGATCGGATCGCGCGGCACGGCATCCAGCTTCGGAGCAGCAATTACGAACTCTATGCGGACATGAATAAGCGGTTCAACGCGGTCCTTGCCGAGCATACCGATACGATCGAGATCTACTCGATAGACGAGAGCTTTTTTCGCCTGCCCGTTCTGGCGAACGGCATGGGCGACGTGGCAAGCGCGCACCGTGTCCGTGCCGCTATCCTGCGTTCGGTAGGATTGCCAACCCGTGTGGGGCTTGGTCCTACCCGCACGCTTTCCAAGGTGGCGAACGCCCTCGCCAAAGCGACCGAAAAGGTATGGGGCGGCGTCGTGGACCTGCACGACCAGGCACTACGAACCCGGCTCTTTTCGCAATGGCCGGTCGGGGAGGTATGGGGCATCGGCAAGGCACTTGAGGCCCGGCTGCTACCGTTAGGCGTCCGTACTACGGCAGACCTTGCTGCTTTGCCGCCAGCCGTTGCGCGCGACGTGGGAACGGTAGTGCTGGAAAGGCTGGTGCGGGAGTTGAACGGAATCGAGTGTTCGGACTTCACCGTCGAACCCGAGGCGATGCAAGGCACAGCCGTAACGCGCCAGTTTGGCGAGCCTGTCACAAGTCTGGACGAGCTGCGCGAGGCAATGGCGCGACGCGCTGCGCGAGCGGCCGAGAAAATACGCGATAAGGGGATTGGTCGCGTCGCGGATCATCGCTTTTGCACATGGCAGCCGATACCGGCCTAATCCGCCGTCAGCATCGCGATCGGCTCGATTGTCACCGCCGAGCCATGACCCCCCGCGTCATTATCGGCATGGCGTCTCGCATGGTCGAATCCATGTTTCAGCCGGGCGGGGTTTATACAAAATGCGGCGTGCTGCTGGAGGATTTGCAGCCAGCCGGGGCAGGGCAGGCCGACTTGTTCGCCGCGCCCGATCCGAGGGCACCCGCCCTACTGGCGGCGATGGACGGCCTTAATGCGCGCTTCGGCCGCAACACGATCGCGGTAGCAGCGCAGGGCTATGGGCCGCGCAGCTTCGACACGAAGCGCAGTCAGAAATCGCCATCGTGGACGACCAACATTGCAGAAATCCCGATCGCGCGATGACGCCTAAGCCGCGCAGATCGCCGCCCGTCTTCGGTCGCGCATGAGTACCGCTCGATTTGAAACGACGATGGATTACGCCCGGCACCGCGCAGATATGCGTATCGTTTGCCAGTGCGGGCGGACGATCAACGTCCCATTTGCAAACGTGTTGAAGCTGTTTGGCGGTATGCCCCAAACGATGCCGGAAGCGGCTGCACGGCTAAAGTGCAAACGCTGTTTTCAGCGTGGGAAAGTGACCGTTACCCCTGTGCCAACAGTGCATAGGTAAGACGAGCCGTTGCCGATCGCGGGGGCGTCAGGCATCTTCACGACATGACAAAACCCGACCCATTCGAGCAATCGGCGCAGATCGTAGAAGCCTTTGCGGAGTCTGAAACCGACGAGCGCGTTTTAGACCTTCTAAACCGGATTGCCGAGGCGATCCGGGATCACGCAATCGACAGCTAGGACCGTCCTATGTGCAACCGCGCCCGCATGTCCGGGGAACCCGAAACCTATTGGGGATCGGCTGCGAAGCTGTTTCGGCCGCGCCCGCGTGACAATCATTTTCGGCCGAGCGAGCTTCGCCCGAAAAGCCGTAACTACGTCGTGCGCGAGGAAGCCGGGGAACGCGCATGGGACGTGATGACGTGGGACGTTACCGGCGGCAAAGCACCGTGGCCGATGACAAACGTCCGCAATCTCGCGCTGAAACAGTGGCGGGCGTTAGCCGAGAAGCCAGAAAATCGCTGCATTATCCCGTTGACCGAGTTTTGCGAGTTCACCCCAGAGGCGCACGACCTGGACGACGGTAAGAAGCCCCTCAAAGGCGAAATGTGGTTCGCGGTGCCTGATCTTCCGGTGTTCCCTGTGGCCGGGTTCTGGCAACATACGGAGGCTGGCGACAGCTTCGCGATGGTAACGTGCGATCCGAATCCGCTTGTCGCGCCGATCCACCCCAAGGCGATGATAACGATCATTGATCCGGCCGACGTGGATACGTGGTTGCGCGGTAGCTATGACGATGTGGTGAAGCTGCAACGGCCTTTTGATCCGGATCGAATGACGGTGCGCGGGCCAGTATTCCCCACGCGGAACAAGGGAACAGGCTAACCGCCTTCGTGCTTTCGAGTAGCTTTGACGCAGACCGGGCTTGCACAGTGCAAGCCCGTCGCGCCTAGCGGCCCTTGGGGCGCGTAGGAGCGTCGTTAGCGCGATCCGGTCTGTCTGGACGCGAAGGATCGGAAACCCGCTGTGCGGGCGTTGCTGTGCCAGCAGGCGGCATTGGCGAATCCCTGCCGGGGTGTTGCTCTAGCACCTTCCGCAATTCGACCGTCATTGCCTGCCGGCGCGTCAGCGCAACCGGCATGTCAGCAACGAACCGGCGAATGTCTTTTGCAAGCTGGCGATCGGGGCCGGGGCCTTTCTCTAGTTCGTCAGCATGGCCGAGGTAGGCGCGCTTGATCGAGTCTTGCCGGGCCTGAATATCCCGGCTCCAATCGTGCGGGGCAGGGGGCTTTGGTTTTGCCGCCTCGCGCTGCGCGTCTCGTTTTGCGATCGTCCGCACGCGCGGTTCTACGCCGCGTTTTTCGGCATGGTGTACCGCGATCGGGTTGGCCTTGCGGACGTGCCCGCGCGCCTGCCGTGGAGTCGCTTCGGCCTCTACGCCTTGTCGGCGGAGTTGGTGCGCGAAGCGTTCGCGGTATTGCTGTAGGTCCGCAGGACCGGGGGCGAGGCGTTTGCCGTCATAGCCGACAGCCCGCACCGTTACATGGACATGCGGATGGTCCGTGTCGTCGTGGCGGGCCATCAGGTAATCGTACTTACCGCCGAACGTCTCTTTCGCCCATGTTCGGGCCGCAGCCTCGACACGATCGGGAGGCGAGCCGGGCGGCATCGAAAGAATGACAGCGACGCTTTGCGTCGCGTTGGGTCCGCTCTTGCCGCGTGCGTCCGCAGCGTTCGCGAGCATCCAATCTTCATGCAGCGCTCGCAGCGCGGCGCGATCGGTGATGCGATCACCGTCCTGTGTCTCGCCCTGGAGGCGACCGTTGCGGGTGATATAATCCATATGGGCCTTGAGGTGCCCCGCGCTGCCGCGCGATCGGCCGGTGATCTTCACCATCACTTCCGGGGCCTTGCCGACGATCCGGCCCAGCCGGGCTTTACCCGACGAGGAAAGGGAGCGGGTTTTACCGCCCCCCTTTCAGCTTCACGTCTTTGCCGTGGACCGAGTTAGGCAAACGCCAAATGTGGTCGTCACTATCGGCCATCTGCTACCGTTCCTTAGCGCGACAGCTTGCGCGACGGTTCGGTAATGCCGGCATTGCGCGTCGGCTCTTGAGCCTTAGCCGGTTCGGCGCGTGCCGGTGCCGGTTCGGGTGCCGAGGCGGTACGCTTCTGTTCGGCCGAAAGCACAACGGGGCCTTCTGCCTTCTCCTTTTTCACCAGTTCGGTAGCGACAAAAGCCTTCATTTCAGCCTTCGCTTCGGTGTTGTGCTTGTTCATTTGCCGGTCGATTTTCTCACCCATCGCAGCGAGGACCAACCGGCCGTCAGGCGATAGTTCCTTGCGCGCTTCCACCAGCGTCTTGCGGTTGTCTGCGAGCGTCGGGGGAGCCTGATCGCCCTTGGTCGGCGCAGCCTTATCCGCGCCCTTCTCTTGCGCTTGAGCGGGCTTCTCGCCGGGCTTTTCAGGCGTGCCAGTACCAGCCCGAGCCGTTGCGTCTCTCATTGCCGGGTCGAGTGTCGATGCGGTCGGGTTGTTCGGCGTCACTGGCGCCGCTGGCGTCGCAGGCGTTGGAGGGAGCGGAGCGCGGACTTCGTTCGATAGGCCGCGTTCCTCGCGACGCCGATCCGCTTCCTGCCGGTCCGGATCACTAGGCCGGTAGCCGAGTGCTTCGATACCCCGCGTCTGCGCCTCGATCCATGCTTCCCGCTTAAACTCCGCGGTGCCCTTCACATCGACCGATTGCCAGCCTCGCGCGCTGGCAATGTCCATCATCGCCTTAACGGTATTGAGGTCTTCGCGCTTCGTGCTGATCGTAAATTCGGTGGCCTTCATCGCTAGGCCCTGTTGCTTGTAATCATCGAAATAGCGGCGCTCGCCGCCCTTATCGTCGATGAAATACGCCTTCGCGATGTTCTCCGGTTCGGTTGTGTAGGCGGCAGGCTTTTTTGCCGTTGCCGCGATCGACCACGGGTTGAAGGCGTGCAGCCGCATCATCGAGCGTCGCTTGACCGGGTTTCGCGTTAGGAGCGGTGCCCCGATCAATCACGGGTTGCAGTGTTGCGGCTGCATCTTCCAACGACGTTCGCCCCGATTTGGCAGCAGGCGGTGGAGCGTCAGGGCTTGCACTGTGCAAGCCTTGTGCGCCCGTCGAGCGGACAGGATCAAAGACTTGCGTAATCTCATTGTTGGGGCGCGTCGCATCGCGCAGGCGGTCAGCAATTCCCATGATCGGCTCCCGAGGTTGGCAAGGCAGAGATAACGGATTGCGCCCATGCCTTCGTTTGGGCGGTGTCAGCGTCTGTTAGTGTACCGCTGTCGCCGGGAGTTCCGGTCGGCAGCGCGTCTATCAGCGCCGTCAGTTCGATAAGCGTCTCACGCACTACGCCCTCACGCGCGGTTTTTACGCGCGTGGGGAGCAGGAAATGAACGCCCGCAAGGTTTGGAAATGTCATGCGGCTTTTCCCCTTCCACGGTTTAGGGTTTCGACAGTCGGCACGGCGTTTACGATCGCCGCAACATGCGCCTTGGCGTCGCCAAGTGCGTATTGACTAAGATCAATATCGGTCCCGAGGATGGAGCCGATTAGTCCGTCCGCTTGGTGCGGTTTGAGTTCGGGCGCAGGCATCGGCAATTCGGGCGACGTCGCCGGCAGCGGCAAGCGCGGCGCACTGTCACCTGTTCCAGCGCCGTCAGCAGCAGGAGCCGCAGCAGCAGCTTCGTCGCCGCTATCCGTCGCCTTCTTACGGGTCCGCTTTTTCGGGGCAGGTGCCGCAGCCGCAGCAGGAGCCGCAGCAGTTTCGGCAGGCGGCGCGGCCGGTGCCGGTGCCGGTGCCGGTGCCGGTGCCGGTGCCGGTGCAGGAGGGGGAAGCAGGGGCGGCAGCGACCGGTTCCCCCTGCCCTGCGATCGGCTCGAAACCCTTGCCCTGGTCTAGTCGCACAGTGACTTCGATAGGCTGGACAACAGGTGGCGAACGAAGCAGCCGCGTAAATGTGTTGTCGAGGTAGTAGCGGATACGCTTTGCACTGATCGGATACATGCCCGGCCGTATCAAGATTGCGTCTGTAGGATCGAGACGCACGATCTCTTGCGGCAGCAGCAAGGCGCGGCGCTGATCCGTTTGCGTCACATTCAGCTTATCCCGACGCATGACACGCCAGAAGCGCGGGCCTGATCGGCTTGCAGCTTCTACCGTATCGTAACCGAGACGTGCCGACAGTTCTTCGGAAAGTTTAAGGTCTTTCGTACCGAACACGACTTCTAGGCCGCAGTTATCAAGGATCGCTTCGGCCTTGTCGGGTCCGTACAGATCGCGGTCGCGAAGCTGTGCCTTACTTTGCATGATGAGCATTATTCGGATGTTGTATCCGGCGACAAAGGCAAATGCGTCAGCAAGCACCGGCATCGGGCCAAGCAGTGGAAATTCGTCCAGCAGCAAAAAGAACTTGATGCTTCGCGGCCGGATCATGTTGGGGCAACGTCCGCACCGTCAGATCAATTAGCTGTTGGAAGAACAGCGCCAGCAGCGGGCGCAGCCGAGCAATGTTGTCCGGGGTGACGCCGATATAGATCGCGTGCAGGGAGTTACGCAGTTCGCGAAGGTCGAAATCGCTTTCAGCCGTGGCGGCGTCGATGCGCGGATTGAACCACAGCGACAGCTTGGCGGTAATCGTTTTGCGGATCGAGTTTACGAGGTCGGCCGAGCCTTTCAGGTAATCCTCTAGGGCCTTCACCGTCGCTTCGGTGTAGGGCTTGCCCGCCTGTCGGCGCGCTTCAATGCGCTCGAGCATGGCTTGCGCGCCGTCCGAGCTAGACAGCAGACGCAGCACTTCCCCGATCGTCAGGGGCATTTCCGGGGATTCGGCAAGAAAGCCAGCAGCGCCGGTAAACGCCGATCGCGCGCTATCTGTCCAAAAGGCTTGATCGCCCGAGACGTGCGGGAAGATCATTTGCGCGATGCGCTGAATATCCTCGAAAGCGTCGATCGTATCCCGGCGCACATAGGGACAGCGGATTATAGCGGGCCGTCGCGCCATTGGGGGCGAGCGGATCGAACAGAAAGACCTTTTGCCCGGCCGCTTCACGGATGCCCGCTGTTGCGGCCCAATTCTCTTTCTTCACGTCGAGACAGACGAGCGTGGACTCATAGAGAAGGCAATTCGGGATGACCAAACCGACGCCCTTACCCGAGCGGGTCGGGGCATAGCAGGCGACGTGTTCAGGCCCGCCGTAGCGCAGATAATGGCCTTTACGGTCCTGCCCGACGTACAGACCCGCAAACTTGCTGTAGAACCCTGCCTTGACCAATTCCGCCTTACTGGCGAACCGCGTCGCGCCGTGCAGTTCTTTACCACCTGGCAGCTTACCGCCGCGAAGTAGCGCAGCCGCTGCAATGAGGATCGGAAAGGCGGTAGAGACGCCAGCCGCAACCTTGAGCCACAGGCCAACACTCGGATGCGAGAAACCGTAATAGCTGGCGTATTGGTAGAATTGCAGAAACGGAATCGTGTCAGCCGTAAGCATCCCGGTCGCGCCGAGAAAGATAGTTGAGGCGAGGACATTCCAGATCGCCGCGATTACCGCCAACACAAATAGGCCCGCCAACGCTTTCGCCGGGGCGGGCCAGTTTGAAATCCCTTGCATAATGCCTCCCGTCAAAGAGCTATTGGTGAACCGGTATGATGTCGGCAGGCTCGAAATGGACTTCCTCGATCGCGAAGCCTTCCGGCCCCTTGTGGCAATGCACCACCACGTCGACCAAATCGTCTAGCAGCGTCCGCACATCGGCATCGGCTAGATACTTGCCCGCGTCGTGCTGTTTCACCATGAGCCGCAGAGCGTCGAACGCGCCTTTTGCGCTTCCCGCGTGGCATGTCGTAATCGAACCCGGATGCCCGGCCGCGACGCTACGAACGAACGTGAACGCGGCACCGTCGCGCAATTCCTGCATCAAGATGCGGTCGGGGCGCATACGCAGCGCCGCTTCAATCAGATCCTCCGATGCGACGCGCGCAAGGCCCTGATTGCCCTTGGAGTAGAACAGATTGACGATGTTGCGTTGTGGCAGGCCGATGAACTCGGCCGTGTCCTCGATCGTCACTAGCCTTTCATCGAGCGGGATCGACTGAATCAAAGCCTTTGCGAACGTCGTCTTGCCCGAGCCGGTATCGCCGGTCGCAATGATCGTCTTTTTCGATCGCACCGCGAGAGGAAAGAACCGCTCCCAATCCCGAGCATCTTTCAGCGCCAACAATTCGGCATCGGCCGGATGCACCCGCTTGGAGGCAGCAACCGTCCGTTTGAACAGGCCACCAGCCGCCAGCCCCGCGATCGTCGGGGCAAAGCCCGAGGGGCGGCGGATCGTCAGGCTGAACCGGCCCGCGCCGACCGCCGGGGGCGGCAGATTTGCACGCGCTGACCGTCAGGCAGGACCGAACCGCAAAGCGGGCGTTCCGGCCCAACGTCCTGTTGCGACATGGACGCGCAAAGCGTCGCGATCATATCGAGGCGCGAATAGGTCAGGTCGGGGAACTCGTGCCACTCCCAGCCCGAGCGTCGTTCGACGCCGACTTCCCCGGCCGGTTGATGACAATTTCGGTCACATCGTCTTGCGACAGAAAATCCGCGATCGGACCCAGCAGCAGACGAAGGGTGTTTTCACCCGGCCTCATTACTGTCCGCCCCCGACGTAGCGCGGCTGTGCTGGCACCACCTGATAGACGGTGCTGAAATCCAGATCGCGAGCAACGAAGATGCTGACCAATTCGCCCTGGTTCTTACGAACCGTGGGGGGAATGTTGGACGAACCGCGCACGACCTCGCCAATGACACTCGACGTTGACCCGGTGTTGATCGTCGTCGTGCCCGACTTGGAAACCGCCGCCTGCCCGGCCTGCAATCCGCCGTCCACGACAGACATAAGCAGCGCCGCACCGAACTTCTGGAAGAAGTGACGATCGACAGCACCCGACAGACCCGAGCGGCCGAGAGGATCACTCGCAGGGCTATCGAGATTGACGACGACACCTTGCGGCGTTTCCGCCCGCGTCCACACGACGAACATGCGTTCTACGCCTTGGCGCACCCCGCCTTGAAACTGGCCTACGACCTTCGTTCCGCGATCGAGCAACGTCAGGCCGGTCTTACCCTGAATGTCCTGCGGGATAATGCACGTCACGAAGCCCGGCAGCGTGGATTCCATCGCAGTTTGCAGCGTGCAGGGAATAAGCGTGCCCGTCGTCAGCAGATAGGGTTGGTTGCGAAGCACGTTCGCCCGAACGCCACTAAGCTGCGTCGTCTGCATACGAGCGCCAAGGCTATCGCCTCCCTCCTGCCCGCCTTGACCACCAGCGCCAGCGCCACCCGGTCCGCCTTGCTGGAACCCGGCCGGGGAGAATCCCCCGCCCTGCCCCCTGCCCGGCCGAACCCATTGCGCCACCCATACCGCCGATCGCGCCGCCCACGCCGCCACCCGAATTATAGACGAGCAGCTTTGCAGCAGGGCGTGGCGTCGGGACTTGCGCCATCTGTGGCGAACCTTGCGCGCCTTGCGCCGGGAAGCCCGGCGGTAGCGGTGGTGCGGTATCGCCCGGTAGCGGCGGTGGCGTCGTCACAGCAGCGACCGGCGGGGCCTCATATCGGACTTGCGATTGCACCGGCAGATCGGGAGCAACGGCGGGTTTCAGGTTGGGTTGCGCCGAGGTCAGGAAGATCGCCCCGACTGCGAGCGCGCCCGCACCGAGCATAAGCCCGACGCCGACGTTTTTACCCATGCCGCTTTTGGTGCCCGCCACGTCCGAAACATGACGCTCGCCATCGAGCGTTGCGGGGCCTTCGGCGGGGGCGGGTTGTGTGGTGCGCGTGTCGGTCACAGGCCGGAACTCCTAACTGTGCGTGCAAGGTCGGGCGTGCCGGTGCCAGTACCGGCGTTGCGGCCGATCGGATCGAACCCTTGGTTTAGAACGCTGATAACTTCCTGCCCGTCGCGCAGGACGAATTGCCGCGCCGTTGTCTGCACAACGGCCAGCTCGTTGATTATTGTGTACGGCACGATCGTTTCCGAGCCGTCAGGCGCGAGAGTGTAGATCGTTGGTATCCGCATATTGCCGGGGGAAGCGGAACGCCGTTTGACGGCCATTATCGCTAACTTCGGTCGGTTCGAGCATGACCGAGCCACGCGCGACATAGCGCCAGTTCCGCGGCCCTTCGGCCCACGACAGCGCCAACCGCTGTTGCGTGATGCGTTCCAGATCGCGGGCCGCTGCCTGTGCTTCCGCAAAAGCCTGCGCCGCGCGTGCTTCCTCTGGATAGGTGAAGTTGACGGCATAGATCGCGGAGGCCGCACCACGACGAGCAGCGACCAAAAGGAACTGATACGATCGCGTTGAACCGTCAGGCCGCTTTGTCACCACTTGCGCGTTCGTCGGCCGACGGATGGCAGTGGGCTTGAGGAAAAGAATGTTGCCGGTCGGTTGTGCCAACCATGCGTCAGCATCACCGATCGCAACGGCGGTAATTTCCTCGCCCAGCCCGAACGTAATCTGTGTCGAATTGGTAGGCGTGCTGATTACGCGGACCACATTCATAGCGTTGTAGGCGACGACCTGGACATGAGCGTCATACCCAGCCGAGCGGGGCTTTTTGCTCCGCAAAGGCCGGGGTGGTCAGCAGCGCGGCGGCAACGACCGCCAAGAGTGGGCGGTTCATTGTGTGAACTCCTGATCGGCCCGGTACGACGTAACCACGAAGCCGAGCGGGTTGACGTTGAGAGCAGACGACGAGAGCTTGTTGACCGAGAAGTCGAACGCGATCGTCGCCACCATACGCTTTTCAGGCAGCGCGACGCCGCCCCGCTTCTCGATCTGGACGAACCGGACCTGCCCCAGCTTCGGGCCGAGCATCGAGGTCGAAACCCACCGAACCGACGACGAGCCATCCCGACCGAGGATGACTTGCGGACTGTTGGGATTGGTCCCCCGGAAGCCCTGTTGATATTCGTTCTGGACGCCCGGCGAAGACATGAGCGCAACGGCATTGAACGCCGTTTCCGCTTCGGCCGGGCTATAGGTCTGACGGAGGCGGACGTACTGCCACAGGAAATAGCGCGTCGTCGCGTCGCTTGCGGCCATCTTGCCGCCCGTCACGTCATAAATGCGCTCGACCGACCCACTGGTGTTATCGACGCGGAAGACGAGCGGCACGACAGTCTTGAGGGGCGCGAGAGAAGCCGTTGCAGCCATCCCGGCAATACCGGCAACAGCACCGACCCCAGCAATAACGTAGGCGATTACCGCGCTACGCCGTGCCGACTTCACCTTGTCCGCCTCATAGCTGGCGACCTGTTCAAAGTAGGCCGACATGATGGCCGGATCGGCTGGCAGTTGTCGGGCCTGAAATGCCCCTTCCGGGGCCTTGTTGCGCGATAGCATGTTCATGCCCCTTCACCCGGTAGAGCGGCCGGGGCCGCTGGTTGTGCAGCCGGAACGGCCGGTTGTTGGACTTGTGGCGACCGCACGGGCGGCAGCGGTGCGCGAGGTCCGCGCAGATCGTCGCGGGTTGGTGTCCACTTGCCTGCATTGAGCGGGCGATACTTGCCCGATACTTCGGCAAGTTTCGGATGACCGCCGGCGCAAGCCGACACCGCCAAGGGGATAAGCAGTAGGGCGAGCCGTCGAGTCATGGTGTGTTCCTTAGTGAAGACGGATTCCGGACTTTGTGTCATGGGTTCAGCCTCCCCGATCGGAGAGCGAACCGCCGGTTGTCGGACGGATGCGGGAAGCGACAGAACGGTATCCAGCAGCAGCCATGCGGCCACCAAAGCGGCCCACCGCATCGCTTGCGCCCAAGACACCGCTACGGCCGGTCCTGCCACCACCACCGCCGCCAGCACCGCCACCACCACCACCGGCCGGGCGGCCGGTTGAACCAATGGTTGCCTGCATACCCCGCGCGATAGCGCCGGTATGGAAGGTCAGACCGCCAGACAGTGACGACGCGAGGCCGGGCAGTTGCAGGGCAACGAACGCCGCAACGGCAAAGAAGATGATACCGGACAGAAGGACTTGGATGCCCTCAATGTCGCTTGTCGCCGCCTTGGTGGCGACGGTGCCAACGACAATCTGTTCGGTAAGCAGGATGATGTAGAGCAGCACGATCGTAGTGATTTGCAGGATCACGCAGGAAATCAGCGCCCCGATCCAGCGTTCAAAAATCGCGCGCGTTGCGGGGAATAGAACAAGGGGAATAATCAGCGGCCCGAGCGCGATGTAGAGCGCAAGCGTCACGCGGGAAATTAGCCAGATCGCGAAGCAGAACACGTTGGAGATAATTGCCGCCATCCAAAACAGCAGCACCGCAATCTGCGGCCCAATGTCGTGCCAGCTTAGTTTCTTCCAAACTTCCAGACCCGCGCGCCAAGCCTTGATCCATCCTTGATCGAAGCTGTTTGCGCTGACCGTACCGGCCCCTCCCGATGTGAGGGCTTCCGTCAGGCTAGTCGGCAGCGTGATGAAGAAGAAGTTATAGACCCATTGCTGATAGATGCCCGATCCGGTCAACAGCCAGACGATGATTGCCATTTTCAACATGCGGGGCAGCAGCACCGACATGGGAGCGGGTGCCTCACCGCGAGCAATCAGGAATCCGGTCAGGGCAACGTACAGTACCAACGCAATCTTGAGCGGCGCTGCGACGTAGGCGAGAAAGGAGTTCGATACGTCGGTTACAGCGGTCACTAGCGGCGTTTCCACTTGTGACACGATGTAGGCGAACATTTGCCACTGTACGTCTTCCATCGGGTCTATCTCCGAGCCGCTTTGGCTTCGATTTGCAGCGAACGCAGAGCAACGCCGCAATATTGAAGTTGCGGGTTCCTCTTGCAGACTAGAATCTTATTCGCCCGCGCCTCGGGATCATTCGCCCAAAACCCAGTTGTCGCCGGGTTAATGGAACCGGTGCGCGAGCGGGCTTCGCGGAGCGCGATCGTTACCGACGCCTGTTGAGCGTTGATGCAATCCGGGTCTTTGCGAAGACGGCCGGGATCATCCAGACAGGCGAGAACGACTTGCGAACGCGCGGTCGGGTTGTTCGCGTACCACGTCACCGTTTGCGGCGCTGACTTGGTAGTGCCCGATGGAGCGGCCGGGGACGAACGTGGAGCCGAAGTCGGCTCCGCGTTCGCTACCGTCATACCGATGCCAGTGCCGATGCCGACACCGACGAGCAAAACCGCCACGAACGCGCCGAAGCGCGGTCGAGGGGCTCGCACAGTGCAAGGATTGTCCACGCTCAACCTCCGCGTGCCTTGGCTTCTGCGATCATGCCTTCGACACGCTGGCGGCGCTGTTCGTCCGAGCGTTGTTCGGCGTTCCGCTCCTGTGCGGCCTGCCACATTTGCAGGGATTGCGCCTGCACCTGTTGGGCTTGGATATAGGCTTGCTCTTGCTGGATACGGGCCGAAATGTCCGCGACCGACTTCGCATCCTTCGCGCCCGCAAGCTGGCTTTCCAGCCCTTGCAGTGCGTTGATGCGGGCCGTTGACGACTGATAGAGGCTGTTAGCCATCGCCTGTTGGTTGGCGATGCTTTGCCCGTTGCGCGTCATTTCCTTAGCGGCGAAGTCGTCGCCGGTCGGCGTGTATACGCGGTTCTTGTCGAGGAACTGTTGAGCCTGCGCGTTCAGTTGTTCGCCATTCAACAGGTCCTGTACGCCACTGCCGGTAGGCAGCGCCTGCCGTAGCTGCTGCGTGTTGAACTGCTGACCAAGCTGGTTCAACGCCTGATCGGGAAGGTGCGAAACAGAGTCGAGCGTGGACTTCGCAGTCGCAAGCTGTTCCTGCATTTTGGCATATTGCTGTTGAAGCTGGCGGACCTGTTCCAGCGCTTGAGCATAGTTGGACGGATCATAAACGACCCCGCCGAACTGTGCGGAGGCAGGAGCCGCCACACAGAGAACGAGTGCAGAGACACCCGCTAGAATAGACTTTCGCATCATCATCTCCTTCTCTCCCTCAAAGCCCAAAATTAGGCCGACGCTTGTCGCCACTGTTCGCGGAACAACGGCAACCAAGCCGCCGGGTCCGGTCCAACATCGGCAATCAGACGTTCCACAAGGCGAACAGTGCTTGCCCGACCGGACAGCACCGACACCAAATCATCGAGACCCGCTAAGTCGAGTTCGCACGCAACGGACGTAGTGCCCTGCTTGAGCAGGAACCGGCGTCCGCCCACCGTCAGGTCTTCACGGACAGCCAGGTATTCCGGCTGTGTGAGACCCAGCCCGTCGCGATAGTCTTTCTCGCTCGCACGGCTGTTCGGCATGAGGATTTGCGTGGGGCATTGCTCGATGATCGAATGTGCGATCGGGCTTCGCAGCGCATCGGCTGGCGATTGCGTTGCCAGCAGCACCAAGCCGTTCAGCTTTCGGATCGTCTTGAGCTTGTCGTTCACAATGTCCCGGAAACCGGGATCGAGCAGCACTTTCCAAAATTCGTCGATCGCGATCACGATACGGCGACCATCCAGCAGCGTTTCAACGCGGTGGAACAGGTAGGAAAGGATCGGGCCGCGCGTCGTGGCGTCGTCAAGGAACGAGGTCACATCGAACCCGAGGAACGGGGCATCGAGCGAAACAGTATCCGCATCGTTGTCCAGCACCCAGCCCAGCGAGCCGCCCTTGCACCAGCGGTCCAGCTTCGCGCCCGGCCCTTCCGGGTCCGACTGCCCGAGGAAGGCCCGCAACTCGCCAAACGAACGGGCTTCCGGCGGCAACTCCATAACGGCCTGCACGCCGAGCGAGAGCCGACGCTCTTGCTCCGGGGCGAGTTCCTTGCCGGGATCGAGGCCGACGAGCGCCTTGACCAACTGTGCGATAAACTCGCGATCGGCAGGAGACGAGGACAGCGCCTTGAGCGGCGCAAGGCCGGTCGGTTCACCCGATGGCAGGACAAGGTACGTCCCCCAACAGCACGGGCGAGAATATCCCCGCCGCGATCCTTGTCGAAGAAGACGACTTGCGCGCCCTGCCGTTCAGCCATCGCGAGCAGGAAAAGCGTGATCGTCGTTTTACCCGAGCCAGCAGGCCCGGCCACGAAGACGTTGCCGAGGTCGGTAACGGTGCCCGTGGGCGCATGGAGGTGGAAACGGTACGCGGTGCCGCCCGTGGAGCGGAACAGCGTCAGCGGCGCACCCCAATGGCCTCGCGCCTTGCCGGTCGGGTAATTGTGCAGGCTCGCCATAGCGGCGAAGTTTCGCGAACTGATCGCGCCGGGCCGAACGCGCAGCTTCATGTTGCCGGGAAGCTGGCCCCAATAGGCAGCTTCCAAAGCAAGATCCTCACGCGCCACGACCGCGCCACTTTCGGCCAGATCGCGACGGGCACGCCCGGCGACTTCGGCCAACCGGGGCAAGCTATCCGCGAACGTCACGAGGGTTAGATGATGATCGCCCATCGCGAAGACGTTGGACGCGAGCATGTCGGATGCTTCCGACAGTGCGGCGGTTTGACTTGCCGCCTTGTCGTTGGCGGACACCATCTGATTTTGCTTCCGGCTCATAACGCCTTGGGCGACCTGTTTATTCAGGAAGCCGAACGTCTGCGTCAGAACCAAGCGATAGGGCGCGGCTAGAACGGCATCGAACATGCCCGGCCACGTCGTTGCGGGATACTCGCGCAGCGCAAACGCGGCTGCATGGGACGACCCGCTAACGCCTCGAATCTCGATCGCTTCACGGCCGACGATCACGCGATCGGTGTAGATCGCGCCGCCCAGGTGGCCGTTGACCAAGGGCACGGACTGGTGTTCGCCGGTCAGGATCAGCTTGAGAGCTTCGGCCGCTTCGGAGAACATCACGCCGTTAGCTTCGCGCAGCATGAGGTGCTTGGCACCGTAGGCGTGCAATTCGTAAAGCAGCGTCGATAGAACTTGCGCGAGTTGATCGAGCGCAGCCGGCGACGCCGCCCGGTTCCGATCGCCACGCTTGCGGCGGGTGAACAGGGAAAGCACGTTGCCGTCCAATACCTTTGTTGAACCCGTGGGGCGCAGCAGGACGGACAGGAACAATTCGTTGCGGTAGAGCCGGTTGCTCAACAGTTTTTCGCGGTACGCAGCGTCAAGATCGCGCGCGAACTCGCTCTTACATTCCGCATCGGGGTAAATGGAATCGTCGGCCATCGTGCGGACGACGTGCGTTGCGAGAACAAGCCGCTCCGAACTAATGTTGCGGAGCAGGATATTCCGTTGCGCGTGGCGGCTGTTGACCTCGCCGGGATCGGCCAACTCAAACTCGATACCGTCGAGCCGCATCATAGCCAAAAGCGAGCCGTCATCGAGCAGCAGCACCCCTTCGGATGCGTGCCCGATGAACGGCACATAGGTATCCGGTTCCCGCTCCCGCGAGGCACCCTTGATCTTAAACATGCGTGCGGACCTCTCGCGGTTTGCGGGCCGGTCGGAGGGGCGTCGGGCTAACCGACGAACCGCCCCAAAGATCGGTGTTACGGGCGCGGGCCTTGGTTTCTGACCAAAGCCTGATCGTCTTGAACATATTATAGTCACGGCTGACGAGGGCGCGGATCGTGTAATGAACGACTACGCCGATCACCATGTAAAGAGGATTGCCCATCATCACGAAGACTACCGAAGTAACCATCGCGTTCAGACCCATCGCCTCGATTGGCACGCCCTGCCACATGGCAGGGCGTGTGCAGGCAAGAAACAACGGGTCTTCTGTCAGACCTTGGTTTTCCAATTAACCGGCTCCGCCGCCAGTGATCTGACCGACGATCCAGCTTGCCGAGAAGATCAACAGCACGCCGATGATAACGGTGCCGAGGGTCCGCATACTGGCCGCGCCGAACATCCATGCAATGCCGGTGCCGACGATCGCGATAACCGCAATCAGCTTGCCGACGTTGCCGGTGATTACGTTGACGATGTTCTGCAAAAACGTCTCGACGTTGCCAGCGCCGCCCGCAGACTGTGCGTAGGCTGGCGAGGCAGCAAGCAAGGTGCCGACGATCGCGAACGTCGCGAGCGTGCGGGTGTCCATGTTGCGAGCCGATTTGAAGCACCGGGCGGCAAGCGCCGAGGGTGCGCCACTGATACGCATATGAGCCGACGCCGAGGCGGTCGCCAGACGTGTCTTAAGGGATTTGGACATGGGGGGTTCGCCTACAGTTGGAGGGGTTAGAGGGGTTGGCAGGCCAGCAAAGCGAGCGCCGAGGCTTGCACAGTGCAAGCCCGCAGCGCCGCCAGCATCGGGACGGCCCGCCGGGCGTCCCGATGAAGGGGAAATCGGATGCGCTTCACATGCCACTTTCGGAGACTCCGGCAGGGGCAGCTTGCAGCATGACAGGAACAGGACCGACAGGACCGGCAGGCATTGGAGCCTGGAGCGACTGTTGCGGTTGTGCTTGAGGCTGGACCGGCACCATTTCGCCGTTTTCGCGGCGATACCGCGCCGAAGCGTACATATCCCATGACGGGGGGCGCAGGAGGTGGCGCGGGGGGCTGAACGATAACCGCCCCCTCCCCTCCCTCTGGCCCCGCTACGACGACGGGAGAGCCGCCGAGGCGGATAGCGGGCACAACCTGTTGCGCTGCATACTGGACGCGGCGGACATAGCCGTTCGTGAACCCGCGTTGTTGATTGCCGGTGTTGTAGTGCGAGAGTGCCCGCAGCAGCGTGACTTGGCTGTCCTCGCTACCGGCAGGCCGGTAGCCCTCCACCAGTACGCGCGAACCGCCCGCCATGCTCTTGCAGGCGTCGAAGGCGTCAGCAACGGACATACGCAGTCCGCGCAGGTTCTTGGTGTTGATTTGCATCACGCCAAGATCGAGCGAGTGACCGCGCGCGATTAACGCATTCGCGGTCTGCACCGCCTGTTCCAGCGACGCGGGGGGCGTAGGATCGGTGAGCCGTGTTGTCACCGATCGCCAGCGTATTGAACGAGCTTTCAGCCCGCGCAACCGATGCGAGCGTATCGACGTGAACGGAGGGGCCACACGTTAGGGCCAGTTGGGTGAAGGCTGCGATCGACAAGATCATGCCGCAGCCCTCGCGCTAACGTCAGTCGTCAGGCCGTGGCGGCGTACCGTCGGTTTCGAGGCGGTCGAGTAGAGCGGTTGAACTTGGCGCGTTTGACGCGAGCGCACGATAGCGCGGCATGTCAGGATCGCCCTTGACGTAAACCGGAATGACGCCCCGATAGCCGAAGTCTTGGCGAATGAGGACAAGCAAGCGGTCAAGATCGCGGTAGGTGCGGTCTTCCTTGTCGCCCCATGTTCGTAAGGGAACGAAACCACGTCGCCAGCTTGGGCGAATGAACGCCAAGTGTTCGGCGTTTGGCTCTGCGCTTGAGGATACGACGAGGACGTTACGAAGCCTGCCGCCTTCGGCAATGCAGTGTTTGATTTCGCCCTCGACAAGTCCCTTTGACAATGCACGCCCCCAATAGACGACCGCTGCGCGATCGTTTCAGTCTGGACACCGGCAGGGGCTTGGGTTGGCACTCTCCCGGCATCGTTACACGACGGAGCAAGCCGGGACGCACGGGCCTTTACCGGCACACGCGCGAAATCCCTCTCCGTCACAGGCTGCATAGCAGCAAGCGACCCGGGATTGCGAGTTTCAAGGTTAACTATCTTGGCGGGCTGCACTGGAAAAACCTCCGTCGTCCGATCCGTCATACTTCTAGCCCCAAAGGCGTTTTTAGCAAAACACCTTTTTCATTTTTTCATGCGCCTGTCATGTTCGCGCTTTGTTCCTGTGACACTTCCGTTACGTAATCCAACATTGCAAGCCGTTTTTGGCGAAATAGGACAGATTTATCCCCGCGCGCGCGAAAGGATCATTTTCGATTATGTTCCGGGTTGCTTTTGGGGTTTTCATAAAAACACCAATGCGCGTAGGGCGGGCGCAATTCGTTCATCGGGGTTTAAGCACACACGTTTCCACCCCCGGCACAGCAATTCCGTCTGGAATTGACGTGGACGCGTGTTCAGGCGATTGTGCAGCCTGTTTTCGATGTTTTCTGAAAGAAGGATTCGGACGACCCGGAGTAACCGAGGCCAGAAAATGAAAAAGCCCCGGCGGGAACCGAGGCTTTTTCTGTAAGGCCAGCTAGCCGCTGACCAACAATTTGATGTGCAAGACGGAAGGTAGTGGCTGCGCTGATCGCAGTCAATACCGCCGAACAGCGGCGTGCGGCCTTTCTCACTGGCTCCTTCACGAACGAAGGAGATTGCCATGTTAGAGATTGAAGCGAAGGCGACAGGCCGACGCAGAATTACCGCCGCCATGCTCGCCGCCCAGGTCGCGCGGCCGAGCTATTGGGATGCTACGAGAAAAGGGACCGTGCTTGCGGCGTTGAAGCGCGCGGCTGATCCCCTTGGGATCGCGCGTCGTGTGGTCGAACTGATCGACACACTGATGGCGCATACCCATGCGGCCGATTGGTCGCGAGGGTGCGGGGTAGTGCCCTGCTGGCCGTCTAACGCCGTCCTGCAGGACGCGATGGGGATAGGATCGAGCCAGCTAAAGACGCTGATCCGGCTTGCGCTGGAACTTGGTCTAATTGAGATCCACGACAGTCCCACCGGCAAGCGGTACGGCCACCGCGACGCCGAGGGCCGATGCACGCGGTTCTTTGGCTTTGACCTCTCCCCTCTTGCCCGCCGCCTTCCCGAGTTTCCAGCGCGTCGCGGCCGATCGCAAAGCCGCTTGGCAGCAGGGCCAGCGACTTCGCGAGGACGTGAGCGCGCTCCGCAACAAAGTCTTGGCGCTGGCAGACGCAGGCCGCGAGCAATGCGCGGCGGGAGATTGGCAGCGCATCGAGGACGATGCCCGCCAGCTTGCCGCGTCACGCGGCACCAGCCGCGAGCCGGGCCACCTTGCCCGGATCGTCGCCGAACTGGACGAGATTTACCAAGGCGCGCTTGAGGCGCTTACTCCATGCGGAACTGTGGATAGTGACCCCGTGGGGCCGGAAAATCGGCCCCTACATACAACTACAAACCAACTCCCTAACGCTAAAGCGAATACAATTGAGGACGGGCCTTGTCGGCCCGACGCATTGAAGAAGCCTGAATCCTCCCGAGAGGATTTCACACGGAAAACGGTTTCGCCCGGCCTGAAAGGACAGATGGGCGAGAGGGAAAGAAGGGACGATGACGCCTTGCGAGGCTTCGACGTTTCGCCCGAGTTCGTCGTGAAGATCGCGCCGATATTCGCGCCGTGGATAGGCAACACGCGGCCGACGTGGAACGTGTTGCTTGATGCAAGCACCTATGTTCGTTCGGAATTGGGTATCTCGCAACATGCTTGGGGGCAGGCGTGTACCGTGATGGGCCGGGTCGAAGCCGTTGTGCTGCTGGCGACGATCGCAGCGAGGCATGAGGCCGGGGCGATCGGGTCGCCGGGTGGCGTCATGCGAAGAATGGTCGAGCTGCACCAGGAAGGGAAGTTGCGGCTAGATCGGACGTTGTTCGGGCTTGCCGATCGGCTGAAAGGGCGAGTGCATTGACTGACGAACCAACGGTGCGACCTGATCTAACCGGGCAGAAGCCTAGCCAAAACTATAACGCGATGTTGTTCAACGTCGTCCACAACTTCACTAATTTAGAGTCCATGTTGCGATACACGTATCGGGTGAAAATCGGCATTAGCAAAGAGAAGTTCGATATCGTCTTTGGGCTTCCGGCCCTCGGCAATATGCTATCGCGACTTATTAAGCTGTTCCGGTTTGAGCCTCACCCTACACGGCAAGATGCGATCATTGGCGCACTGGTTCAGCTTCAAGACCTGTCACGCCTCAGAAATTGGATGGTTCATGCTGGCGGGCATGCATTAGAAGACGCTAATGAGTTTCTTGTGATGCTAAATCCTAATGAACGATCGGTTCAAACTAAGTCAGACTTTCACGTATTTCCAATATCAGCTTTTCTAGATGTAAGCCGTGATTTGAACATGATAACTGCAATCGTTGCGGCGATTTGGGACGAAGACTTTCCGCTAGATGCACAATACGCGCACATGAACTTTGGCGAGCCTAAATCATTGTATGAGTGGAGTTTCAAGCTACCGGGCATCGAGAAAGCGTAAGCCTGAAATCAGTGAGGCTCGACAGCCGGCAAGCCATCGAGCCTCGCCGCAGTCGTCCATGCAGGGACCGGGCAGAGCGCAATAATAGCAGAATCGAGGGCGAATTACAGGTGTTTTGAAAGGGCAAAGGTTGGCGCCTGCCGCGCAAGCGCGGCACCGCGGCCCCTAGTCGCTTCGCTCCCCAAGCCCGCAAGCGGTCTTGGCCCTTCGGGTTTGGACCCACTGGCGGAAATTAGACGGCGCAGACGCGCCGTAGCGGGAAGATGGGGGGCGCGGCCCCCTCTCCCCAGCAAGGACTATCAGCCCGGCCGAGGCTCAGTCGCTGCGCTCCCTGCGCCCGCACCACCCGGGCAGATACCCCTTGCCCCCTCACCCCTCGCTGTTCGCCACGAGGCAGGGTTGCAGGCGGGGCCTGCACCCCAACGGACTAGGGAAGGTGACAGGATGACCGACGTTATCGAGCGTGACGAGGTAGGCGCAAAGCTGGCGGATCATGGGCTTTGCACCGCCTACCAACTGCAAAACGAACTAACCCACATCGGCCCGCGCGAGCGGGCATCACTTCCCCAGCCTTGGAATCTCCCGTCACGGCTGTTGCAATCGCCGGTCAGTATGGCCGCGCCGTTCAACGGACAGCCGCGCCGGTTGGGGGTTCGTCATCCCCTCTTAGCCCAGCATCCTTTTGTTCAGCAGATCGAAGCCGCGTTAGGTTTCCAGCTTGAGCCGTGCGGTATCCCTAACCGTTCCGGCATCCGATGCGATCACGGCCAATGGCACCACGCGGTTGACCTTGTGAGCGCCGGGCATTGGCGCGACCTAATCGAGACGCGCGACCTCACCAGCGCCGACCACATCGCCGGGGCTGTTGCCTATGGGCTGGACTACTCGAACCACGAAAGCAGCCGCAAAGGCCACATCACGACCGCCGAGGCTCGAACCATCATGGCCGCGATCGAGGCCGACGAGCCAGCCGACGCTATGGCGTTGCTCCGCATTTTCGCCGCGCCTGTTCTGTCCAGTCAGGGCGAGAGCAAGAAGGGATGGCCGATCAATACCCGCTTTGACGCCGACAGGAACGCGCGGACGTGGGGCCGCATTATCGGGATCGAACGCGGTTGGTTCGATTATGATCGTTCGGGCCATCTGCAATGGGCCGAGAGCGGCCGAACGCGCTACGCAGCCGGTGACGGCCCCACTTATACCGAGGCGAGCGGACAGGCGGCGTTCGCGTTCTAACGGCGCGCGGGGCTTGCACTGTGCAAGCCCCAAGCCCGCCGCGCGTGGAGAGCGGGCGAGGGGCCAGACCGGGCGCGATCTGTAAAAGGTTGGTCCTCGCCATGCTCGCCATGCTCCGCCTGGCCTACGGCTAGGCGTCCGCGTGGCTGCGCGTGGCTCCGGTCCCGGCTTCGCCGCTTTTGACAGATCACACCCGGCCCGGCGGTTCTGATGGTGTCGGGACGAAGGGCGTCTTCTACGCCCCCTCGCCCCTGCGGTGCGATGGGTTCTCCTTCGCCTGCGGCGCGCGTCGAACAAAGGGCGGGGCAGGCAGAAGGGGGGGTCCGATTATCACCAGCAGCGGGGGGTAAATGTCACCACCCGAGAGTAAATAAGGTCTAATTAAAGTGTTTACCGCTATTGACGCAAACACCGTGCGCGCGTAGTGTTTCTAAGTCGGCTCGATGAACCGGCCCGGCACCTAGCGGCGGCAACCGCGACGGTCCCGGTTTCACTCATGCAGGAGTTTTTACCATGCAGCTTTCCAGCCGTTTCGCCGCCAAGTCGCCCGCCATCCGTTCGGCCGTGCCGCTGACCAATGACGAAATCGCCCGCGTTGTGCCCTCGATCTTCGCAGAGGCGGCGCACGATAGCCGCTCCGATCGGTACACCTACATTCCCACCGTCAACGTGCTGGACGGCCTTCGCAAAGAAGGGTTTCAGCCGTTCATGGCGTGCCAGACGAAGGTTCGGAATCTCGACAAGATCGACCACACCAAGCACATGATCCGCTTGCGTCACGCCGACCAGATCGCGGGAAGCGAGGCGAACGAAATTATCCTTCTCAACAGCCACGACGGGAGCAGCAGCTATCAGATGCTTGCGGGCATGTTCCGCTTTGTCTGTCAGAACGGCATGGTTTGCGGCGACACGCTCGCAGACTTCCGGGTGCCCCATAAAGGCGATGTTGTCGGGCAGGTGATCGAGGGAGCCTTTACCGTCCTCGACAGCTTCACGCAGGCGACCGAACAGCGCGAGGAAATGAAGGCTCTAACCCTTCGCCCAGCCGAGCAGACGGCCTTTGCCCGTGCGGCCCTTACCTTGCGCTATGACGACGAAGAATCCGCCCCGATCCGTGCCGACCAGCTTTTGCGCGCGAAGCGCACCGCCGATCGCGAAGGCGATCTTTGGACGACGTTTAACCGCGTGCAGGAGAACATGACACGCGGCGGGATTCACGGACGCAATGCCACCACCGGCCGCAACGTCACGACGCGGCCGATCAACGGGATTGACCAGAACGTGAAGGTCAACCGCGCCCCTGTGGGTGCTTGCCGAGGAAATGCGGAAACTTGCTGCCTAACCCTTCGGGGGTGCCCCAGCGCCCCCCGTTTCCTAGCCTAAGCGCCCGGCGAATGAGGGCGGCAGAGCCGCCCGCGCAATTTGATTGAGGACCGGCCAGACCGGGCGCGATCTATCAAAAGGTTGGTCCTCGCCATGCTCCCCATGCTCCGCCTGGTCTTCGACTAGGCGTGCGCGTGGGTCCGCGTGGCTCCGGTCCCGGCTTCGCCGCTTTTGACAGATCGCACCCGGCCCGGCTGATCGGTTGGCGTCGGGACGAAGGGCGTCTTTTACGCCCCTCGCCCTTCGGTCGATGGGTTCTCCTTCGCCTGCGGCGCGCGTCGAACAAAGGGCGGTGCAGGCAGAGGGGGGGGGTAAATGTCACCGGCCGAGGCTTGCACAGTGCAAGCCCAGCTAGGAGGCGATCGTTACCGGCAGGGGGGGCTAATTCACACCGGGGGCGTCCTGATTCACACCGGCAAAGGGGGGTAAATGTCACCGCCCGAGAGTAAATAAAAACGCAACTAAGTGTTTACGGCTATTGACGCAAACACCGTGCGCGCGTAGTGTTTCTAAGTCGGTTCGATCGAGCCGCCCGGCACCCCGCGACGGCAATCGCGACGGTCCCGGTTCAGTCCATGCAGGGACGCCAGACAATGAACGTCAACGACACCCGGAAAGCTATCAAAGCCCTTCCTCACATGACCGTCACCCGCAACGATGGCGAATGGCGCGTCACCGTCCTGTTTCAGTCGGTAGCCGCTCGCAACCCGGCAAAGTCGGACCGTTGGTGCCGCGAGAAGCAGGAAAAGCTGGCCTATTACACCAACGACGCAGAAGACGCGCTCGGCACTGCCCGCGATATGTCAAAGCGTTGGGAGGCCGCGAAGTGATCGGCGCGAACGATAACCAGCGTCGAGCCGTCACCGGCTCCGCTTCATTCCTCCCAGCCCAGCCCCACAAGCCGGGCACCAGCCCGCTTGTGATCGGTTCGCGCATCCGTTGCACCCTGCCCCATGCAGGCGACGGGATCGTTTACGCGATCACGGGCAACGCGGACCCGGCGAATGTCCGGACGCTTGGAAACGGGATCGTCGTGCAAGGCGGGCGCGCGTTCGTCGACGTCGTTTGGTCGAACGGCAATCGTTCGCGCGGCGTGCCCGAGGCGATCGTTCGCACCGTCCAATGGACGGTTTACGATAGTGTTGCGGACCATAACGAGGTGAAAGCAGCCCCTCGCATTTGCCGACCAGACCGAAGCGCAGCAGCGTGACGAGGCGACCACAGCCGCCCAGGCACACGCGGCCGAGGTCGAGCGCTTGAAGATAGCGCCCGAGCTGGCCGCGCTCGAGACTGGCGACGACAAGTATTCAGGCAAACTCGCAGCCAAGAATCTACGCAAGCAGCTAAAGGCCGCTTTCCCCGGCGTCAGGTTTTCCGTTCGCAATCCATATCACGCCAGCGTCAATGTCGCTTGGACTGACGGCCCCACGACCGCCGAGGTCGAGCCGATCGTAAGCCCGTATAAGGGGGGCAGCTTCGACGGGATGGAGGATAGCTATTCGCAAGCGAAATCCGCTTGGAGTGAGACGTTCGGGGGGCCGACTATATCAGCACCGCGCGGGAGTTTTCGGACGCCCTGCTAAGTCGCGCGATAGTCGCGGTTCTGGATCAATACGGCGACCGTTTCGAGACGCGGCCCAAGGTCAG
>NZ_JAMXSR020000001.1 GCF_024124765.2 Sphingomonas sp. H160509
GCGCGGATGAACCGGCGACCGTCTATCTCTGCGACCAACCCGCGCGCCTTAATCTGTGGATCCTCGACTGCCTGGCCGATATCGTTGATCGGGCCACAGGGAATGCCCACCGCAAGCAATTTCTGGATCCAATGCTCGGTCACGTTGGTAGCGAAGACTGCCTCCAGCGCTACTTGCAGATCGTCGCGATTGGCGACGCGATCGGCGGGCAGCGCGAAGCTCGGATCGTCGGCGAGATCGGGCGCGCCGATCGCCGGGCAGAACCGCTTCCATAGGCCGTTATTGTTGACCCCGATCACCATATACCCGTCCTTAGTCTTCAACGCCTCGTACGGGGCGGCGAGGCGATGACGCGACCCGCGCGGCACGGCGATCTCGCCTGTCGTGGTGTACAGGCCGGTTTCCCATACCGCGTAGCCCAGCGCGGACTCCAGCAACGTCGCCTCAACCTTTTGGCCGACCCCTGTCATGTGACGGTGGTTGATGGCGGCGAGAATCCCGAGCGCGCCGAACGTGCCTGCATTGAGATCGGATAGCGGTACGCCTGCCGCGACCGGCGCGGCGAGTGTGCCTGTTTCCCGACGTTCGCCGGTAAAGCTCATGATCCCGCTCATCGCCTGTGCGACAAGATCGAAGCCGCCGCGCTCACGATATGGGCCGCTATGGCCGAACCCCGAGATCGAGCAATAAATGAGGCGGGGATTAATCGCCTTCAGGTCGTCATAGCCAAGGCCGAGGCGGTCGAACGCGCCGGGTCGGAAATTCTCGACGAAGATGTCGGCGGTTTCGATCAACGTGCGTATCAGCGCGATGGCGCGGGGGTTGCGCAGGTCTAGCGATATCGCACGCTTGTTGCGGTTCATAAAGTCGAATGGCTTGAACGGCAGCATGTTCGTGCTGCGATTGTTCTCGCCGCCGATCGGCTCGATCTTGACGACGTCCGCGCCAAGATCGGCGAGCAGCATTGCGCAATAGGCGCCAGCAATAACGTGCGTGCAATCGATCACGCGGAGGTTTTGAAGAGCGGCTTGGGTCACGGAATTTCCTGGTAGGGGTTGGGGAGGCGGCGCCGACGGTGTCTTCTATCGACGCAAGAACACAGGATCGCGGCGCTCCACGAACGCGCGCACGCCTTCGCGATGATCTTCGCTAGCGTGCAGTTTCGGCAATTCTCCTGCCACCATCGCAGCTGCCTGTTCCGCCGTCATCGCCAGCGCGGCATCGGCGACGCGCTTGCTCGCCTCGACTGATAACGGTGCGCGCGATGCGATACGGCGGGCGAGGAGGAGCGCCTCGTCGAGCAATCGATCCTCGTCGTGAACAGCAGTAACAAGTCCCCAATGCTGAGCGGTTGCGGTATTGAAGGGGAGACCGGTTAGCAGCATTGCCTTGGCGGGGCCGAGACCGATCAGCCGCGGCAAACTGTAGGTGGACGCCATCAGCCCGACATTGACGCCCGCGCAGATGAATATCGCGGAAGGCGAGGCGATGCGGATGTCGCACGACAAGGCGAGCTCCAGCCCGCCCCGGCGCAGGCGCCGTTGATCGCCGCGATCACCGGCACCCGGCAGTTCGTTATCCCGTCCAGCATGCGCCCGATTCGGCCAAGCTTTTCACCGCCCCCGCCGCGCGTTTTAGATCGGCACCCGCACAGAACGCCTTGCCCTGACCGGTGATCAGCAGACAGCGGATCGATGTGTCGCGCGCGACTTTGTCGAGCCCCTGTCATCAGCGCCGCGATCATCTCATCGTCCATGGCATTGCGTGGCGGGTTATCGAGGGTGATGGCGACGATATCCGCCGTTGGTGTCTCGTGTCGGACCACTCCCATCACTCTCTCCTTCCGTGCCGCGATGCGGCACAATGTACTATTTGGAGGCATTTCATACTAAGCGTCTGGCGTCAAACCGGGGATTGCTGGCAAGACTGTTCCTCTTGATGGCACAGATGTATCCAATTTTCGGCATAAAAATGCCAAAACAATCTTGACTGCTGGTTAGTGTAGGCGCACCTTTGGATATGGTCCGCAGAGGCTGGCAGAGGAGGGCGGCAGCGTTGCCCCCCGGAATCGAGGGGATGATGATGATCGGATTTCGCTATCGGCTGATGACCGGCATCAGTGCGTTGGTCCTGGGTGTCCCAGCGACGGCCCAGAACGTTGTCTCGACAGCAGACCAGGCAACTGCCGCCGCCGACGGGCAAGATATCGTTGTTACCGGATCCCGTATCGCGCGGCGCGATTACGTCGCTGAAAGCCCGATCACGACGATCGACCAGAAATTCGTCCAGGATACCGGCCCGGCTACGATCGAGCAGACCCTGAACTCGTTGCCCCAGTTTCAAGCATCGGCCAATGCGCAAACATCCAGCATCAGTGGGTTCGGTGCGGGCACATCCGGCGGCCGGGCAAGCGCCAATTTGCGGGGCCTCGGGCCGTCACGTACGCTGGTGCTGTTCGACGGGCGTCGGCTGCAATCGTCCGACGTGCTGGGCACTATCGATCTCAACACCATCTCACCTGCGCTCATCTCGACCGTGGAGGTGATCACAGGTGGCGCGTCGGCGGTCTATGGCTCCGATGCCGTGGCCGGCGTGGTAAATTTTCGCTTCAACAACCGGTTTCGTGGGCTGGAATTGCAGGCGGATGTCGGCGTTTCGGATCAGGGCGATGCGGATACGCAGAGTGCATCATTGACTTGGGGCACAGCCTTCGCGGAGGAACGCGCACGTTTGTTCGTTTCAGGTTCGTATCTTAACCGCGGCACCGCTTCGCGCAATTCGCGATCCTTCTTTGACAACCGGCTGGGCACCGCGACCCCGACCAACGGCCTAATCGTACTGGAGGGCACCAACCGCTTCGGCGGCGGATCGGCGGCGTCAATTCTGGCCTATCAACGACTTTTTTACGAACACCTACGGCACCGCCGTTCCGCCTGCTGCTAGCAGTCTCTTGGTCAATCCGGACGGCACGCTGATCGGCAATACGGGCGCCTTGAACCTGCGGCCCAACTCGATCACCGGCTATGTTGTCAGCGACACCGGCACGGTAACGCAACGCTCGCTGGAGGATACCACGCTGCAGTTGCCGCTCGAACGCTTCACCGGCTTTGCACGCGGCGAATTTGATCTGTCGGAGGCGGTGACGCTGTATGGGCAAGTGAATTTCGCACACAGCACCTCAGACCAGCTAGCCGAGTCCGGCGCCACTCAATCCGTCGTCGATCCGATCCGCATCCGCGCCGACAATCCATTCGTCACGCCGGACCTGCGCATCGCACTCAATTCGCGGCCAAACCCGATCGGGTCGTTGATCTATTACTTCAATACCGGCCGGATCGGCCAGCTTCGCATTCGGCAGGATTACGATGTCGGCCAGGGGCTGTTCGGCGTGAAGGGCAAGCTGGGATCGTCGCTGCGCTATGACGTATATGCAAGCTACGGCGAGACGCACCAGGACGAGGTCACGCTGAATTCGGTTAGCCGTACCCGGCTTAATGCGGTGCTGAACGGTGTCGGCGCGAACGGCGTGGCGGATGGTGGGCGATCGGTATGCGCCGGTGGGTACGATCCGTTTGCCTTTGCGCCCGTATCGCAATCCTGTTCCGATTATCTCAGCCTCGACACCACCAATCGTTATCGTTTCAACCAGACGGTAATGCAGGCCAATCTTTCCGGTAACCTGTTCGCGCTTCCGGGCGGGGCGGCGGCTTTCGCGATCGGCGCGGAATATCGCCGCAATGCCTATCGCGCCGACGTTGATCCGCGCAACGCACCCACGCCCACCGCCGTGCTAGGCGTGACGACGTCGCCCGATGCTGTCGGTACGTCCGGCGCCCGATCGTCACGCGGCGACGTCGAGGTGCGTGAGTTGTATGGCGAGCTTGCCTTGCCGTTGCTGAAAGACACGCCGTTCTTCCACAGCCTCGATCTCAGCCTCGCCTACCGCTATTCCGACTACAACACCATTGGCGGCACGCACACCTACAAGGCTAGCGGCAACTGGTCGCCGATCCGCGGCGCAGGCATTCGCGGTGGCTATTCGCGTGCGATCCGGGCGCCGGCACTCGGTGAATTGTTTTCTCCATCGTCAGGTGCAACGGGGGGTAATTGGCCTGGCATCGGGAGGCGGTGGCGACCCTTGCGATGCAACCGGCTCGGCACGCGCCGGCCGTGTGGCGGGTGTGGACCCTGCGCGCGTTGCCGCCCTGTGCATCGCGACAGGCGTGCCCGCGGCTTCGATCGGATCCCTATCGGTATAATGGCCGAGCGAACGCCGCACAGCGTATCGGCAACCTCGACCTTAATGAGGAGACGGCCGACAGCTATACCGTTGGGCTGGTGCTGCAACCTGCCTTCGCCAAATCGATGTTCCGGACGCTGTCCTTCTCAGTGGATTACTATAATATCAGCTTGAAGGATGCGATCGGCTACGTCACCAGCCCGATCGCGCTCAACCAATGCTTCAATTTTGGCGGCCTGAATCCGACATACGATCCGAACAATTTCTATTGCAAGTTGATCGCGCGTGACTCCGCGGGCGTGCTGGGAACAATCCAAGAGCCGCTGTTTAATCTGGGCGCCTACAAGACGGCCGGAATTGATTTCCAGGCTAATGCCGCGATCGATATCGGCCGCTTAGGGACGCTGTCGCTCGACAGTTCGGTCACCTATGTGCTGGATTACAAGATACAGAACCTGGCGACGGAACCATTCAAGGATTATGCTGGGACGATCGGCAACACGCAGATCGACGGTTTCTCCGAGACGCATCCGGCGTGGAAGCATGTCACCAGCGCGACGGTCGGGGGCACCGACGGATCGCTGTCACTTCGCTGGCGCTATACCGGCAAGCAAAGTAATTCCGCCAATGTCGGCAATACGACCGGCACTGCCGCCGGCGTGCCGGCTGTCAGCTACTTTGACTTGACCGGCCGCATTCGCGCCAACGACAAATTCGAGCTGCGCGCCGGGATCACCAACCTGACCGACAAGCAGCCGCCCGAATTCGCTGGCCCGGCTTCCACCTCGACCTCGGCCTATGATATTATCGGGCGGCGCTTCTTTATCGGCCTGACAGCGCGATATTGATGGGGAATCACGATATGAGTTATACACTTCCATGGCGCAGCATAATCGGCCGCACGGCAACGATAAGGGCGGCGACCATGATGACATCGTAGCCGGCACAGATGAGGCCGGCGAGTTCGTAGCCGGCCAGGATTGCGCTCAGCATCGTACGGGTCGACCATCGGCCAGCGTGATCGCGGGCACAATCGACCGGCCTGGGCTGGACATAGGCAGAGGTAATGAAGTCGTTGGTCTCGGGGCGGTGTGCAGTCATCGCGCCGGCAAACACAGCATCGACAACGCTGGCGCGATAGCGCGAGTCGAGAATAGCTCTCCTGGCCGTCAGACCGCCGCTGACCGTCGCGGCGTAAAGAGCGATCAAGCGTCGTGACTCCAGCCCGCTGCACGATGATCGAGACGAGCGTATCGAGCACGTGCAGTCAAGCGAGGTCGCGGATCGGCTCCGGCACCGTCGCGCGCTGCAAGCCGACTATATAAGCGGTCTGGGTATGGATGACCGCCTGTTGGCTCTGCGTCCTTGATATGCTCGGACTACGCAGCCGGCGCCGGATGGCTCAATGCGCTACCCAACGCTGCGCCGATCATCGCGGACAGGCGGGTCAACCCGGCCCCGCTTTCTGTCACTGCCCGCGGCTCACCGGCAGTGTCTCAAACAGGCTGCGTTCGACGGGATCGGGGTCGTCAATCAGCTTTGGCGTGACGTCGAAGATCATCGTCGCTCGTCGCGTGGCATCGTAGCGCGGCCAGTCCGGCAGCGCCTCGGTGCGGGGATTACCGGTACGAGCGAACGCGATCCACGCATCGCTCATCAGATCGGCGAGCCGCTGCTGATCCGGGCCCGAGCCCGAGATCGACGTCGATTTAGCAACATTGTCAAATACAAAGGCGATCTCGAGCGCGTGCGGTGTTTGCCATTTGCCGCCATCAACCGGCGTTTGCCAGTCAAGTCGATACATCCACACCGGCGCGCCGCCACCCGCCACCTTACGCTCGGCCTGGGTAATTGCGGTGCGGCGATACTGGCGTTGCGTCGAGATGCGGATGAACAGGTCGCTGGCGCTTTCGGTGGGATAGGTCGCCTTCAGCTTGGCGATGATCGCTGAAGCATCACCCCCCGCCAGAAACGGCGCGGCGCGGCGGGGCAGATCTTCCCAGCGCAGCGTGAACACGCTGGGATCGCTGCCGCCGATCAGTAACGTCGTCTCGGTGCGATTGGTGCCAACCAGCAGTGGTACGCCGCGCGAGACGGGGGTGGCATCGGGATCGAACTGCTGGCGCGGCAGCGATCGGCCGTCAGGGACGGGGCGGAAGTTCGCGCCGCGGCTGCGCGACTTCTGCATCACCTTGACGAGATCGGCGATCGGCATCGCCGCCAGCGCATCGATCTTGGTCGGATCCAACCCGGCGGTGGCGATCAAGTCGCTCGCGATCGTCGTGCCGAATTCTGGCGAGAAACCGGCCAGCGACATCGATCCGCTCTGTCCGATCGCCTTTTGAAACAGGCCCTTTGCCGCCGGCATTGCCATCAACGTCGCGACCTTCGCCGCGCCGCCCGATTCACCGAAGATCGTCACGTTGCCGGAATCGCCGCCGATCGCCGCAGCATTGTCGTGCACCCATTGCAGCGCGCGGACGATGTCCAGGCTGCCGACGTTGCTGGAATCGGCGTAGCGCGGGTCATTGGTGATGCCGGCCAGGTGGAGATAGCCGAACGCGTTCAGCCGGTGGTTGATCGTGACCACCACGACATCGCCGCGATTGGCGAGGCGCACGCCGTCATAACCTAAGCTCGCGCCCGACCCGGTGACGTAGCCGCCACCGTGCAGCCATACCATGATCGGCCGTTTCTTCCCGTCGCCTAGGCCTCGCGTCCAGAAGTTGAGCAACAAGCAATCCTCGCTCGCCGGGCGCTCGTTCTTCCACGAATCGAACAGGTGTGTGTCGCCGCCGGCGATCTGCGGGCATTGGTCGCCAAACTCCGTCGCAGCGATCGTCCTGGTCCAGCGCGTGGGCGGCAGCGCGGGCTGGAAGCGACGGCCGGCGGTGCTGGCGGCGTAGCGCACCCCCTTGAACACGCGCACGTCGCCTTCGCGGCTGCCGGTCACCGGGCCGTACGTCGTCTTGAGCATGGGACGATCGGCCTTTTGCGCGGTGGCGGGTGACAGCCCGGCCGCCGCCACAATGCTCAATATCGCATGTCGTAAACCCGCGCCTTGCCTAGCCATAACCTGCTCCTGAATGTCTATCTTCATGTCGCTATAAGCTCGGCCGATAGAAACCAGCAGTCAAGATTGTTTCTTGATCAAGCGCGCGGATTGCCGGATAAGCGACACTCGATCCCGCCCATCACGATGCGGGAAGAGCCAGGAGAGAAGACATGTCATCATTCGCGCCCACCCGTCGTTCCGCCATCGGCTTGGGGCTAGGGGCAGGGCTGCTTGCGGCCTCTGGGCGCTTATCCGCGGCGAGCGCGATGTTCCCGGTAGTGGAGACCGCACAGGGGCGGTTGCGCGGCTATCTTTCTGGCGATGTGTTCGCGTTCAAGGGCATCCGCTACGGCGCGCCGACCGGCGGGCGCAACCGATTCATGCCGCCGCAGCCGGTGGCTAAATGGTCCGGAATCCGCGATGCATTGGCCTATTCTGACGTCAGCCCGCAGGTGCCGGCTGATCGCCGCAGCGCGTATGGCGACCTCATCATGTTCGATCTGCAGCCTGCCGGCCCCGGCGAAGATTGCCTGGCGCTCAACCTTTGGACCCCGAGCGTCTCCCAACAGGCCAAGGCGCCGGTGATTGTGGTACTGCATGGAGGTGGTTTCTATGGTGGGTCGGGAAATGCGGTCGGCATGGACGGCGAGATGATGGCGCGCCATTCCAACAGCGTCGTGATCGCCGTCAACCATCGGCTGGGCGCGTTCGGGTTCCTACATTTAGCCGAGCAGGGCGGGACCAGCTTTGCGCGTTCCGGTGCCGCCGGCATGATGGATATCGTTGCAGCACTGCAATGGGTGCAGGAGAATGTCTCGCGTTTCGGTGGCGATCCGTCACGCGTTCTGGTCTATGGCCAGTCGGGCGGCGGAGCGAAGACCAGCGTGCTGCTCGGCATGCCATCGGCCAAAGGACTGATGCACCGCGCCGGCGTGATGAGCGGCTCGGCGTTGCGCGTAATGACCCCTGATGTCGCTACCGCGCGCGCCGCGGCGCTGATGAAGGCGCTGGAGATAGGGCCGCGCGACGTGCGCAAGTTACAGCAACTGCCTTGGCTGACGATCCTTGAAGCTCAGGCGGGTCTCGAAGCGGCGGCGCGCGCGAAGGGCGAGGCACCGGGATCGTTCGCGCCGGTGCTGGACGGCGTCGCGATCCCGCGGCACCCGTTCGATCCCGATGCGCCGCAAATTTCGGCGAATGTACCGATGATCGTATCGACCGCGCTCGACGAACGCGCGTACCGGATGAGCGATTTCCGCATGGACGAGGTCAAACTTCTGGCGTTTGCGCGACAACGGGCGGGGGCGAAGGCAGAAGAGGTGGTCAAGATGTACCGTCGCGAGGATACCAAATCGCCCGCTTTCCTGATCGCGGCGCGGATTGACAGCGACCTGCTGTTCCGGCGCGGAGCGTTTGTGCAGGCGGAGATGAAGGCGAGGCTGGGCGCGGCACCGGTATGGACGTATCTGTGGACTTGGCCAAGCCCGGCGTTCGGCGGGCGCTTCGGTGCGGTGCATGGGATCGATGTTGCGCCAAGCCTGTATAGCGTGCGCGGCGGGCTGAACGGGCCTAATCCCAGCAGTATGAAGATGGCCGAGCGCGCCGCATCAATATGGGGCGCGTTCGCTGCGACCGGCAATCCAAACAACCCGGCGTTGCCGCACTGGCCAGCCTATGAGCAAAGCAAGCGTGCTACGCTGATCTTAGACAATGACACCCGCGTCGAGAACGACCCGCGCGCAAAATTCCGTGATTTCTGGGCGACAAACCGGCCCGCCGCCGGCGCTACGGAGGGCTGACGGCGCGGGCGGTTATGAGGCGCTGCGGTACCTCCCGGCACTGCCCTGCTGCGTCGGGAACTGCGTGAAGAATTCACGTTCCGCCTTGAACGGGTCGGCGATCGCGCGCGGCGGCACGTTAAACAGCATCGTCGTCCTTCGCTCGAGATCGTTGGGCGCCCACGGCGGGATGCAGGGATTGTCAGGGTTGCCGGACCGCGCAAAGGCCATCCACGTGTCCGCCATTTGCTGCGCCATAACCGCTGTGGCCCCGGTCGGCGGACCCGAGAGCGCCGCACCGGCGGACACATTGTCGAACACGAACGGCGGGTCGAGCGAGTGCGGTGTGGTGCGCCGCCAGCCCTCCGCCGGGGACCGCCACATTAGCCGGTAGGGTCATGTCCTGCTCGACGTCCTTCCGGTTGCGCGCGCCTGCGCCATCAGCGTGGAATCAAGTACGAAAGCGCGGTTCGAGGCGACGGCGAAGAACACCTCCGCCGCGGGGGCATCTTCGGCGCCTGATCGTCAAAGCCGGAAACGCCACCAAGGGCCGGAAGCGTCCGGTGCCGGCGGTGCTTTCACCATAGCGGATGTTCTTGCCCCAGGTCACGCCGTCGCGCTCAACGCCGCGTGCTGCCCCATTGCTGGTGCTGATCGTGGCCGCCACCGCCGCATGGGCAGCGGCGAGTCCGGGCACGAACAACGTCGTGTTCATGCCATCGACGATCGTCCGTCGCTTCACCTAAACCTGCGGTTCGACCATCCGCTCCCCAGATATCTTTTGGATACGCTATCTTACGCTCTGAGTAGCTCTAACATCTAAGCAGGCGTGACTGCATGTATTTCAACAAGGCGGCGTTGCGGCGACTTTTTGCGGCGGTTGTTCCTGTGCGATATACGATTGATGAGTGAAACCACTAAATCTGCCCCCCGCCATGACGCCGCGTCGCATGCCCGTGCAACGCCGAAGCCAGGCCGAACGGCGCGAAGAGACCAGCACCAAGGCAATCGATGCCGCAATCGCCTGCCTATATCGCGACGGTTATTCCGCCACCACGACGCTCTCGGTCGCTGCGGAAGCGGGGATCAGCCGCGGCGCGTTGCTACACCATTTCCCGACCAAGGTTGAGCTGATCCTGGCGGTTGCGCTGGAGGTCGTGCGCCGTTCGCAGGGCAAGCGTCGTAAGATCATCGTCGCGCGCCCTCGCGGCTTGCCGCGCTTCGCCGCGATCACCGACGCGTCTTGGGCAACCCTGCAGGAACCTGAGGCTATGACCCTGCTGGAAATCCTTATGGCATCGCGCGGCAACCCTGAATTGGCGACCCGTTTGCCGGAAGTGATCGAGACGTTCGAGTCTTGGCAACTGAGCGGCATGCTGGAAATCGCGGATGATATCGGTTTCACCAACGTCCCGCAGCTGGAGGCGATGAGCAAGTTGCATCAGGCTGCGATGCGCGGGCTCTCGATCGAACTGCTGTTCGCGAAGGACCGCAGCAAGATCGACGCGGCATTCGCCTTGCTCGGCTGGTACAAACAAATGTTCACTGAACGCATGCTCGCCGAGCGTGATGCGGCCGCCGCCGAGGCTACACCCGAGGCACGATAATGACGCGTCTTCCGTTGACATTTACAAGCAGTCGTGACTGTTTAGGTATATAGGAACGAGTAAGGACAAATATGCGCGCGATTTCCGCCATTGGGCTGATGGCCTGTCTGCTATCGGCGGCATCCGTCACGGCGCAGCGACCGGCAAAGTCCGCGCAAGCGACGGCAACGGTCGATGCCGGGCGCATAGCTGGCCTGACGCAGGACGGTGTCAATCGCTTTCTTGGCATCCCATTCGCTAAGCCGCCCGTGGGGCCGCTCCGGTGGAAACCGCCGGTCGCGCCCGTGCCGTGGGTCGGGGTGCGCGATGCGAGTCACTTTGCGCTGCCATGCTATCAGAAGACCGATCCCGACGGCATGACCGCCAATCTCGGCGGCGTGTCGGGTCCGTCGAAAGAGGACTGCCTGTATCTTAATGTCTTCGCACCCGCCAAGCGCGCTCGGCCTGCGCCAGTGATGGTATGGTTCTTTGGCGGGGGAAACGAAGTCGGCGGCGGGCATCTGCCGACCTATGACGGCCAATCGTTCGCGCGTGACGGCGTAATCGTCGTCACGCTGAACTATCGGCTGGGCGCGGCGGGCTGGTTCGGTCATCCAGCATTGAGCGCGGCGGCCGGTAAAGATGAGCCGCAGGTCAATTACGGTAACATGGACCAGACCGAGGCGTTGCGTTGGGTCAAGCGCAACATCAAGGCGTTCGGCGGCGATCCGGACAACGTCACGATCTTTGGGCAGTCGGCGGGCGGGTACGGTGTGTATTCGCAACTCGTGTCACCGATGAGCGCAGGGCTATTTAAGAAGGCGATGGTGCATTCTGCGACCTACACGCGCCCGATGGCGTCGATGGCCGAACTGCATCTGCGCGGCGTGCGCAAGGCTATCGAATGGGGCATGGACGGCGCCAAGGCGACGCCCGAACAATTGCGCGCGGTGCCGATCGAAAAACTCGGCAGCGGCATTGGCGGCGCGATCGACGGGCGGTTTTTCGTCGAGCCATGGATGACGAGCCTGGCTTTCAAGCACCATCCGAAAGTGCCGTTCGTGGTCGGCGGAAATTCCGGCGAGGGGGGCCTGTGGGCACGCGACCGCTGGATCGCGACGCAGTTCGCCGAAGCTGGCACGCCGGCGTTTCAATACTATTTTTCGCACGTCCGCGCGTCGCTCGACCAATCGAAGGGCGCTATCCATTCGGCCGAACTGCAATTCGCCTGGGATACGCTCGGCAAGGAGGCAACCGCGGCAGACGCCGCAGTCGCGAAATCGATGCATCCTTGCTGGGTGGCGTTCGCCTTCTACGCCGGCACCGGCGATATCGATTGCGGCAATGGCCTGCGTTGGCCGGCGTTGACCCCGGGCGAGCATTCCGTGATCGAATTCACTACCAACGGTGGGGCCGTCAAACGCGCCTTTCGCACTGATGAACAATGGCTGCGGGGGTTGGCGACCGACAAATAGAAACGATGAAATGGCTGTTGGGAAAATATGACTCGAAGCGCGTCATCTGCTTGTCGGTCGGTTAGTGTAGGTCGCTCATCCCGGTGTTTCCATGGAGGCTGAATCAGATCGAGCCTGTCAGAGCAACGGGTTCTGAGCCTAAACTAGCAGCGTCGACCCAAGTATTTCCCAGGCACGCTGCGCGCTTAATTGTTCCGCACCAAATCCCATCGTAGACACGATCAGGCGGCGTTCTGGAACAACGAAGCAGAACTGTCCGCGCGCGCCAGCGGCGAAATACATGGTGCGGGGCGCATGTGAAATCCGGCCGCTTGTGTTCAGCCACCACAAATAGCCATAGTCCGGATTGCGCGGCGAGGATCGGGTTGCGGCATCGACGAACGCCGTGTCTATCAACGGCCTGCCGTTCCAGCGACCACGATCAAGATAGAGTTGGCCGAGCCGCGCCATGTCGCGGCAGGCGATCAGCATCGAACCGCCGATACGGACGTCCCTGTTATGATCAACGCCCTCGGGCTGATAGTCGACATGGCGGCAGCCGAGGCGGTCTATCACGTCCCGCATCATGAAATCGTAGCTGGGCCTGCCGGTAGCGGCGCTAACGATCTCCGCCAGATGGTCGGCGGCAGCGCCGTCGTAGAAGAATGTTTGGCCGGGCAGGATGGAGACACCATAGCCCTCGGGAGCGCCGCGTTCTTCACTCTTGCGGACCGATCGATGATACTCGTCTGGCGTTCTAGGCGGCGTGGTATCAGTCAGCTTACGGGGCGGTTTGGAGCTTGGCTTGGTAACTAGCGATCCGCCCGAACTCATGGTCAATAGGTGGTGGATACGGGTGTCGGGGTGCAGCCCGGTACGCACGGCCGGCACATAGCGGCTGGCAAGATCGTCGATCGTGAGCTTGCCCATTATCGCCGCCCTCGCGACCATTGTCGCCCCCCACGATTTGCCCGAGGAAAACGACACGTTGCGCCACGCCGGGTCGGCCCGATGATAATCGTTCGTCCAATAGCGCTCGAACGCCAGCCGCCCGTCACGCACGATGACTAGACCCTGCCGCTCGCCGAGTGCGGCAAGCTGGTCCGCCGCAACGGCCAGTCTTACCGCATCCAACCCAACCTCTTCGGGCTGCGCGATCGGCCAGTCGTTTCCGATACTCGCGGGCAGCGCCCGGGCGGTCGCCGGGACTATTCCTGCCGATGCCAAGCCGACCAGAACAACCCGCCGGTTGAGATGTGTACTCACGATATTTTTCCTGCATGCCTGGTGTCGGTGACGGTGGTGCCGATCAGCACACCTGCCTTCGTCGTCACTTTGACCGTGCCAGGCAGATTGTCCGGCTGTCCGGTAAAGGACCTGGTCGGTGGCAGGGATGCGGCAATAAGTTCGACTTTCTTGGTCGCGGCTGCCCGTTGCTTGGAGATTATAAGGAACGTCGACTGCTGCGCGGCGGCGGGCGATGCCCAGGCCATAGCGCAGACGCTGCACACCAGTTTAAATTTTACCTTAACCATATTACCCTCTCCTGACGGCCACGTTCGCGGCTCGTTTGCGCGGCGTGGCGTGGCGGCGCTCCGGCAAATCAGCTACATCGAGCTACGGTATCGCCCGGTCTCTCCCTGTTGCGTACCGAGCGGAGACATGAAGACGCGCTCGGTGCCGTGCGGATCGGAAATAAGCTGACTGGGCACGTCGAAGACCATCGTCGCACGGCGATCGAGATCATAGGGGTCCCAGCGTGGTATAGCCGGGTTGTTGGGATTACCCGAGCGAGCGAATGCGATCCAGCTCTCCGACATAGCGTTCGCCATAGCCGCGGTGTCGGCCGATGGCGGCCCGACGAACAGTTTTCCGGCGGGCACGTTATCGAACACGAATGACAGATCGAGCGAGTGCGGAGAAAACCTTCCGCGCGTGCCGACCGGCGTCCGCCAGGCCAATTCGTACTTCCATGTCCGGCTAGCCGCCCCTTGCGCAGCGCGCGCCTCCGCCATGATGATCGTGTCGCCAGCATAGGCACGCCCGGTCGCGATCTTGAAGAAGAGTTCTGCCGGTGATGCCTGGGGTGAGATTTCGCGATAAACGTCGATTGCCTGTGCAGCCTTGGCGGCACCTACGACCCGCCCCACTGCAGCCGGGAGCGCAGCCTCCGTCATCTCATTCAGCCGCGGATCGGCCATGCCCATTTGCGCGGAGAGTTCTGTGCGGGTGTTGCCGAGCATCATCGGCTTGCCCACGCTGAGTCGAGGCGCGTTCGGAATCCAAGGCTGCTGGGTGAAGGTGATACCGTCCAGAACCGGCTCGAAACGGTAGCCGGCAGAACGGATCACGGCGCCCTGGGCGTCGACCAGCGCGGTCATCGGCACGTCTATCAGTTTCGATGCCGCGTTGGCGGCGATTCCCAATTGCTTCAGCAATGCATCGGTGAGTTGCCCCGCTTGATTGGGCGTTTGTACTAACAAGTGCGCCCCGCTTTGCACGACGCCGCGCGCAAACAGCGGAATGCTGGCCGGCGACGCGTAGCTCAGGCTGACTTTGCGCCCACCACCCGACTGGCCAAAAATCATGATGTTATCGGGGTCGCCACCAAATGCCGCAATATTTTGACGCACCCAGCGCATCGCCGCGACGAGATCCAAGAACCCGGCGTTACCCGATGTCGCGTAGCGACCACCGAGATGCTTGGCGAGATGGCAGTGGCCGAACACGTTGAGCCGGTGATTGATCGTCGCGACCACGACATCGCCACGGCGGGCCAGCGACGATCCATCATAGAGCGGCGACGAGCCGGAACCAGCTTCGAACCCTCCACCATGGAACCAGAGCAAGACTGGCCGCCGCCGGATGTCGAGCCGCGGTGTCCAGATATTGATACGCAGGCAATCTTCGCTCATCGGCCCGTCATCGGCGATCAAGGAGCGGGTCTGCGGCGCCTGATCACCATAGCTGGTCGCGTCGAATGTATCTCGCCAAGGGGTGAGGGGGCGAGGCGGTAGGAAACGGTTGGCACCGGCAGTGCTGGCGCCGTAACGCATACCCTTGAACACCAGCACGCCGTCGCGATCAATACCACGCACCAGTCCGCTAGCGGTCTGCGCCGTCGCCGCCGTCGCGGCCTGCGCCGATGCCACGCGCGGCATCAGCAGACTTGAGCCCAACCCGCTCATCACCGCCCTGCGCGACCAATCCTGCTCTAGCATCGTCTTCTCCCGTTCAGTTCATGATCTTGCCAGTCCCAAGCCGATCCGCCGCGCCGCGTCTGCGATCTGGGGGGCCGAGCTCGAGGCATTGTACTTCGCTGACGCGGTCGGTCGGCGCCGAGATCGAGATCGCGGCGGTCGGTTGCCCACGGGCATCCCGGATGGCGGCCCCGACGCCATTCTCGTTCGGCCAGTTTTCGCGAAAGCTGGTAGCAAAACCGCGCTCCTCGATAAGCGCGAGCTCGGCAAACAGGGCGGCAGGCTGCACCAAGGTTCGTCGGGTATTGCGGGTCAGCGGCTTATCGAGATAGTGCGTGACGTCCTCGACCGGCAGCAACGCAAGCATCGATTTGCCTAGCGAGGTAGCGTGTAGCGGCCCGCGCTGCCACAGCGGCCATGCATGCGCTATCGGGTTGGGTCCATCAAGGCGCTCGATCAGCGCCAGCGTGTCTCCTTCCCTGATCGCAAGATAGACCGATTCCCCCGTTCGCGTCCGGAGTTCTTCCATGATCGGAAAGGCGGCGCCGCGCAGCTTCGCGGTCGCGTGTTGCGCGCTGCCGACCGCCAGGCCCGCCTTGATTGTGATCGTCCAGTCGCCCCGCGCCTCCGCGTCCATGGCGATCCAGCCAGCGGCCTGCAGGGTCTGGAGCACGCGGTGCACCGTCGTCTTGGGTAGTTCGAGCTCGCGCGCGATCGCGCTGAGACCGACCGGTTGATCGTGGGCGATCACCTCCAACACGTTGAGGGCGGTCTGGACGGGGCGCATGTAGATCCTTTCTCTCGTTCAGCGCGTGACTAGCGCAACAAGAGGTCCGAGGCGCGGTTCATCGTCCAGCCCGGCGGTGCGGCGGACGATCTCGTCAGCAACCGTCCGCCCCAACACGGGCGCGATCAAATCACGCGCCTTGGTCTCGACATCGGCACGTGACATCGGATGGGACGGGAAGCCCCGCACCCACGGCACGAATTTCTCGAGCGGCGGCTGGCCACGACGCATGATCGTGACGCGAGCGGATTCGGTGCGGGGCTGTCCCTTGGCGACTTCCTGCGCGGGATCGTGGATGACGTCGACACGCCGCCGGAACGCGGCCACCGCCGCATCACCGTGCATGCGCTCAAGCGATTGCGCCGCGACGAAATCTAGCTTGCCATCAAGCGATGATGAGTGATGCCAGATAGGGCAAGTTGAGCGCCGGCATGTTGGCGTCGCGGAACGCCTGCCACCGCCCTGGCATGGCGATGACGATCCGCTCCACCTCGTTTGGATTCAGCTGTCGGCGAAGGTCGAGCAACGCTTCCACCGCCGGTTGGGTAGGACCGCCGGACGGGTAGCGCTTGAACGCGGATTCAGTCAGTTCGAACCGCCGCCCCAAATGCTCAATCAGGTACGCGCGGTCCGCCTCGCCGCCGGCGAACGCAGACGAGCGCAACCAGCCCCCCTCGATATCTAGGCAATCCGGCACGCCGGTGAAGCCTGCCTCGACCATCAGTGCTGCCTGCAGGCCGTTGCGCGCGCCCATCCCGGCGAAGACGAACGCTTTCTCGATATGGCGAACGTCGAGCATCCATTGCCACGATCCCGATGCCTGCTGCGCACAGTAGCTCAGGCAATGCGCAACCTTGTCTGCATCGAGGCCGATGAGCGAGGCGGCTGCCGCCGCGGTGCCGAACACCGGGCCGATCCCGTGATTGGCTAACCCGGCGCGCGACAGGTTGGCCGTACTGATGGTTTTGGGAATGCGGCCAGCCAATTCATACCCGGCGATCACGGCGTTGACCAAGCGCCGCCCATTTGAGCCGCGCTGCTGGCCTAGCAGCAGGGCGGCACTGACGATCGCCGGGCCAGGCTGGACGAACGCGGACGGGATGAAATCGTTGATCTCAGCGGCATGTGCGGTCATCGCGCTGGCGAATACTGCGTCGATCAGACTCGCGCGGTCCGTCGATCCCAATATCGGTATCCGTCCGCCGCCCTGTGCCGCAGCATATTGGCGTCCCAATCGCGACGCCTCCAACTCGCGACAGGCGACGGTTGACGCCAAAGTGTCCAGGATGTGCAGCTGGGCAAGCTCGCGGATCGGTGCCGGCACCGGCGCTGCGGGCGAGTCCGCGATATAGCGAGTGATGGCGGGCATCACCTTCACGTTTCCGCCAGGGGAGGAAACGAAAGCCTGTGCGCTTGCCTCGTCCGCCGGCATAGCAAACGCCGCGCCGGTGGCGAGCCCGCCAGCCAGTGCCGAACGTCGCGTGATCGAAATCGGGGACATGGTTCCTCCTTAGAAGCGCTGGCGCAGGCCGACGAAGAACCGCCGCTGCAGGATGTCATAGAGGCCGAGGTCGGTGGCACCGAAGCCGACCCATTTCGGCGGCTGGGTATCGAAGAGGTTCTGCACACCTACGCGCAGTTGCAGCCGATCGTTGATCCCGACGCGACCAACCAGATCGACATAGTCGATCGCCGCCGAGCCCGGGCGGCTTGGGTTGGATACCCCCACATCGGAATAGTGGCTCAGGCTGTCGTACCAGCGATACGTGCCGGTCAGCTCCACCGGACCGATCTTGTAGGTGGTCGACAGGTTCAATTTCCAGCGCGGAAAGGCCGTCGCGCCCGGGTCGATTTGCGCGTTGCCTATAGTCCCGGCATAATCGAGAAACGGTGCGTCGGCGAGGTTCTGGATCTTGTACTTGTCGAGATAAGAAAGGACGATGTTGACGCCAAGGTCGCCGGCGTTGCCCAGGCCGACATCGGCTAACTTGATGCCGTAATCGAACTGAAAGTCGATCCCCGACACCTCATACGCCGCGAGGTTTAATGTTGGCTGGAGCTGCAGCTCGATGCCGCCATTGACGTTGCGCGTGGTCAATTGGCAAAAAGAAATTGGTCGGATCATAAGTTGAATTAGATTGGCCATCGCCATTGAAGCAGCGTGACAGGCCGACCTGCGCGGTTATGCTGCCGATCGCATCGCGCACCTTGATGTCGTAGAAATCGACCGACGCGGACAAGCGGCGGAGCCACGGGGATTGCGACTTGCTCTGCCAAACCGCCCCTAAGGTGTAAGTGTCGGCCGTTTCTTCGCGCAGGCCGAGGTTGCCGGAGGCTTGCCCCGGTACGGAACTGCCGGCGAAGCGGAAGATGTCGACGACCGCGCCGGGTACGCCGGTCGCTAGGCACAATCCGCGAACCTGTGCCGCATTGGCGCTGGCGCCACGAAACGAACTGGTGATGTCGCAGGGGTCGCCACCACCAAGTGCAATCGAGCCGACGCCCGCCGATGCGCGCTCGGGCGGAGCGAAAAGCTCGCCTAGGCTCGGCGCACGGATAGCGCGCTGGTAACTGCCGCGAAGGCGTAACCCCTCCCCGACGGCCCAGTCAGCGCTGCCCTTGTAGGTGCTAACGCCGCCGATCGTGCTGTAATCTGAATAGCGATAAGCGACGTCAAGATTGAGTTCCTCGACAAGTGGAAGATCGTGCAACACTGGCACGAACAATTCGAGAAAGCCTTCCTTGACATTGTAATTGCCGCCCGTGCCATTGGTCGGCTGGACCGGATAGACTTCAGACCGCACACGCTGCTCGTCCGGGGCGTAGCCATAGCTTGGGCGCCGATAGCTTGCACCTGCGGCGAAGCGAACCTCGCCCGCTGGCAAGTTAAAAAAGACCGCCTTGGATCGATCCTTCAACGATCGCCTGCTTTAGGGTCGTACGCTCGCTCAGGTTGCGATTCAAATAGTCGTAGCAGGCTTCCTGCCCTGGTGTTACGTCGAGTGCCGCGACAGAGAACGGGTTGAACCCGCCCGGACAGATCGAGGCACCGCCATCGGCAGCCCCGACCAGTTTTTGGAAAGCTGCAATGTTGATAAACCCTGACGATCGTTCGCTGGTAACGGTGCGGCCGTAGGAGCCATAGATGTCCCAGCTCCATCCAAGCGACGAAACTTTGCCGCGCGCGCCGACCAGGAGCTCGCTGACTTCATTGTCAAACTCATAGTTGGTACGTCCGACACGGCTGGTGCTGAACGTGAAGTTAAGCGGCGCGTTAGGGTTCGGCCGCGACGCTGCGATGGCTCGCAGAGCCGCTGGAACGAATGGATTTGCTACTGGGATTGTTGCCAGCGGGGCGACTGAACCGGCCGAATAGCCGGGTCTGCTGTAACTCGATGAATATTGCGAATGGTTGAACTGAAAATAGGCTTCGATGTCGTCTGCGACTTCGTAACTGCCTTTTACAAACGCGTTATAGCGAGTGATGGGGGGTTTGAAGCGGGATGAACTCGCCTAACGGGAACCCGACACGGTCCTCAACGACGACATAGGGATCGCCGGCCGGATAGCGCAGGTTGAGGACTGGCGCAGCCGTGGTGAACAATGTCGCATCACTATTAACGCCAAACGCTGCATTTCGTGCAGGCGTTCCTGCCCCATAAGATGCGAATACGGCGTTCAACGCGGCCTGAGTCGGCAAGTTGGTGCCGCTTGCGGTGACTGCGCCGCCGATTAGGGCACTGGCGATACCAGAACCTTCGAAGAAGGGGCGTGACCCACGGGACGTACCGGAGCGATCGAAGTAGCCGATCGATGCGACGATGTTGCCGCGATCATTGGCAAAATTGCCACCCATCGTGGCGGACAGGGATAGGCCTTCGGAGTCATTGCGTTCGGTTATGCCATACTGCGCGTCCAGTTCGAGTCCGGTGAAGCGGCGGCGCAGCTTCACATTCACCACGCCGGCTATCGCGTCCGAGCCGTAGACCGCCGAGGCGCCACCAGTGATGACTTCGATATTTTCGATCAACGCGGGGGCGATAGTATTAAGGTCTACCGCGCCGAGAGAATCGGACGGTTGCGTCCGCCGTCCATCGACAAGAACCAAGGTTCGTTGAATTCCCAAGCCACGCAGGTTGGCATTCGCGCGTCCCTGCCGTGCCGGGCTTGATCCGCTATTGGCGTTACTGGCAGCAAACTGCGGCAATTGATTGAGCGTGGCATCAAGCGTTGCGGGACCGCGCGCAGCCACGGCTTCCGCGCCGATCGTGACAATGGGGCTTTCCGCGATATAGTCGGGCCGCGAGATGCGCGATCCAGTGACGACGATGTCAGCGCCCTTTTCGGGTTGGTCCGTCGCGGCCTCGATTAAGCTGCCCGGTGCCGTGGCAGAAGTGGACTGCGCATCTTGAGCGAATACTTCTGACGCTGTCGCCAGCACGAGCACAGACGCACTAAGCCGGAAAATTTCCCGCATCACACCTCTCCTGACTTGTTCCGTCTAGCGGAACGTTGGCCCGCATAATGGACGAGTTGTATTGGGAGTCAATCTTTGTTCGCGTTGTCCCGTTGCGCGCGACTTGACCGGCCCTGCAATCGTCGCGGGACGTCTCGACCGCGATGTGCGAGGAGCTGAGGTCGATCGTGAAGGCGTTGTTGTCGGGTAACAGATCGAAATGCGGAACGATCGAAGAAGCGGGCAACGCCAATGCCGCCCTCGCGCGCGCCGATCTTCCTGATCATGATCGAGAAGATGATCTTGTTATCTTCCTGCAAGTCCGCAGCCTTTCGGCGATAGCGGCGGTTTTGGCGTTCTGACCTGCTCCCCGTTTTCAGGCCGCTGATAACTTAGCTTCGGTTTCCATATGCCCCTGGCGGGGGCGGTTCGTAAACTCGGCGGGAGCCATCCCGCCAAGACTGCTGTGCGGACGCACGGTGTTGTAGTCCGTCCGCCATGCCTCGATGATCCGTCTCGCCGCAGCCAGCGAGGGGAACAGGTGTTCGTTCAGACACTCGTCGCGCAAGCGACCATTGAACGATTCCACAAAGCCATTCTGCTGCGGCTTTCCCGGGGCGATGTAGTGCCACTCGACCCCGGTGTCCTGACACCAGGCGAGGACGGCATGACTGGTCAGCTCGGTGCCCCCCTTCGGCTTCGCTCAGGACAGGATTGTCGCTGACTACCATGCACGGCAGCCCGTGACGCTCGGCGATGGCGCTCAGCTCGCGAACGACCCGCCGACCCCACAGCGAGGTGTCGACGATGCAAGCCAGGCATTCCCGGCTGTAGTCGTCGATGACATTGAGCATACGGAACCGCCGGCCGCAGGCCAACGAGTCCGATACGAAGTCGAGCGACCAGCGCTGGTTGGGTTCTTGCGGGATCGCCATCGGCGCCCGCGTGCCCAGCGCGCGCTTGCGGCCACCACGCTTGCGTACCGTCAGTCGCTCCTCGCGATACAGCCGATACACCTTCTTCAGGTTCATGCCTTTCCCCTCGCGCCTGAGCCGGATCGCCAGCCGCCGGTAGCCGAACCGACGACGCTCGTTCGCGATCTCGCGCATCCGTACGGGGACAGCATCGTCCTGCCCGCGAAGCGGCTCATATTGCCATGCCGACCGGTTGACCCCGATTAGCCTGCAGGCACGACGCTCGGAGAAGCCGTGGTCGGCCATCAGCTTCTCCCCCGCAGCGTAGCGCTCTCCAGACCGGGTCAGTTTTTTCCCAGCAGATCCTTCAGCGCCGACACGTCGAGCAGCGACTCTGCCAGCAGCTTCTTCAGCCGGCGGTTCTCGTCCTCGAGCGCCCGCAACCGAGCCGCATCCGACACGGTCATTCCGCCGTCGGCCAGTTCCACGCCGTAAGCGTTGGTCACATCGACGATCGTCTTGCCGTGCCAGCCGGGAAGCGCCTTCGCGACATCCGCGTGCGCCTCGAACCGCACGGCGAGGAAGATGACGTCGGCCTTGATCGCTTCGGCCAGAGTCGTGGGAATGACGCGGGGGGCCGATCGCAGCAGCATCCGCTGCATAGCTTTCCAGGTCGCGCGTGGTTGCGACCGATACATCGACGCCGCTTCGGACGAAGGCTTTCGCGAGCGCCTGGCTGCTGCGTCGGCACGCGGCAGGACTTGGCATTGATGACGGCGAACTAAGGAGGCAAAGCGGTCTAGACCGGTGACACATACGGCATACGATCCCGGAGCCGTCGATACCCCCGTTCGGCCGCGATGAACGGGCGTCCGTAGTTGAGAAGCAGGGGGAGGGGCGGGAATGGCCGGTTATGGGTCTTAAGACATTCGCCGCAGATTTTGTCGGGAACGCGAACAACTATGTATGAGATGAGCTCGCTGATCACCGATCGGACATAAACTGGCGTTTATTCCACGTCGCTGTGCAGAGTATGATTCAATGCAGCGCTAGCTCAGGATAGCGGTCGAGGATCGCGCTCGCGACGCCGTTGGTCCAGCCGAAGCCGTCCTGCACGGGATATTCGCCACCGCCGCCGGGCGTACGCTGCTCGATGTTATATTTTTCGAGCATCTTGCCCGTCTCGGCATAGGCCGCACCGACCGTGCCGATCCAGCGACGCGCAATGTCCTTCGCCAGCGCCGGCTCGCCATTCGCCTCCAGCCCGGCGATCGCGACCCATTGCAGCGGCGCCCAGCCATTGGGTTCGTCCCATTGCTGCCCGGTGTTCAGCGTCGTGGTCCGCAAGCCACCCTCGGCCAACAGCGATTTGCGCACCGTCGCGGCGACCGCCTGCGCCTGCGCAGGCGAGGCGAGGCCGACGAACAGCGGGTGCAGCATCGCCGCGTTGATGCTCGTGGTGGGCTTGCGCGTCGACAGGTCCCAGTCGGCGTACCGCGCGTTCGTCGCCTGCCAGAGATAGCGGTCGATCGCCGTCTTGCGCTTGGCTGCGAGGGTCGTGAACGCGGTCGCGCAAGGCGCGTCGTCAGCCTTACGACAGCGTTCGGCGATGCGACGCTCCATCGCCCATAACAGGCTGTTGAGATCGACGGGTACGATGTCGGTGGTGTGGACCGTCGCAAGCGACTGCGGGTCGCGGAGCCAGCGCGAACTAAAATCCCATCCGCTCTCCGCCCCCCGCACGCAGGTTGCGTTGCGTGTCGGCCGCAGGGCGGGGCGCCGCCTTCGCCGCGGTCTCGACGTCCTCGGCATAGGATTCGTCGCGAGGCGTATCGCGGTCGTCGTAATAGCGGTTGAGCACGCTGCCGTCGGGCATCCGCACCACGCGCAGGCAGGCGGGCTTGCCGGCAATACAGGCCTCGCCCTTCATCCAGAACGCGTGCTCGGTCCGCAGCGCCGCCAGCCGACGCTTGGCCACCGCCGGATCGGTGTTGGTCGAAAGGTCGAGCATCAGCGCATAATAGGGCGGCTGCGAACGGCTAAGGTAATAGGTCCGCGTCCCGTTCGGGATGTGGCCGTACCGCTCGATCAGGCTCGTGAAATCCTCGAGCATCGACTCGACCAGCGGCTGCTGGCCATCGACCTTCAGCCCGAGCATCGTGAAATAGCTGTCCCAGTAATAGATCTCGCGGAAGCGCCCGCCCGGCACGACATAGGGGGCAGGGAGCGGCAGCGCGGAGCTGCCCGCCACCGGGACGACCGGCTGGCGCACGAGTTGCGGCCAGAGCGTCCGGACATGCGTCCTGAGATCGCCCGAGCCCCGATCGTTCTCGCCCGGCACGACGAAATTGGCGAGCACGAACGCTTTCAGGGCCGGGCCTGCAGGCTTGGTCCGCGCATAGTCGGCCATGATCGCCTCGGCAGCGCGCTTCGGCACCGCGTCGACGAACGTCTTGCCGTCGGCGAACACATGACCCTGCTGCACGGCCTGGAACAGTGGTCCGTACACGTCCATCGGCGATCGGATCGCGGTGGTGGAAACGGGCGCGGTTTGCGCAGGCGCCATCGCGGCGACCGAGGCCAACGCGGCAAAACGGCTCACGGTCTTCATCACGTCGCGATCATCCCGGCAGAGCGATCGATCCCGCCGATGTGGCGGGACCGATCGTTGAAACGTCTATCAGACCTTGTCGGCGTTGTTCAGAACTTGAACGCGGCGCCAAACCGGATCGAACGACCGATGATCGGCCGGGCGAGGATCGTACCGCTGCCCTGCGATCCGAGCGTACGCGGATTGCCCTCGGTCAGCCCGATCTCGTCGGTCAGATTGTCGCCGATCACCTGGAACTGGATCTGCGGGGTCAGGTCCAGCGTGGCACCTGCATCGAGCTTGTAATAGCCCGGCAGGACCTGCGCGTTCTGGACGTCGGAGAACCGGTCGCCGACATAGCCGATCGTCGCATACACGCCGGCCTTCGTGTCGCCGCCGAATTCCAGGTCGTAGGCGGGGGGTGACGCGCCACTGCCATTTCGGCTGGCGCTGCACCCGGTTGCCGGTCAGATCGGTGCGGCCGCCATCGGTGAAGAAGTCGCGGTATTTCGCGTCGAGATAGGTCGCCGAGCCGCTGAGCGTGAAGCCGCCGAAGGGCCGCAACTGCCCTTCCAGCTCGCCGCCGGTCGCCTTGGCACCACCGATCGACGCGATCGGTGCGCCGCTGGTGATGACCGTCGTCGCGAGCCCGTCGAAGGTGTTGTGGAACACCGTCGCGTACAGGTTGGCGATCCCGGTCGAGACCTTCACGCCGCCCTCATAGCTGTCGACCTGCGGCGCGACGTCGATGCCGTCGCGCAGATTGTCGAAGAACGGGAAGCTGTTGCCGCGGCTGTAGCGGACGAACGCGCCGATCTCGCGCGTGAGATCGTAATTGACGCCGCCGGTCCACGACCAGGCGTCGCCGCGATAGCGGATCGTGCGGAAGGTGCCGTTCAACTGCGCGTCGCCATTGTCGTACAGCGTCAGCGGATTGCCGTCCGCGCCCGCCGCCGGCACCGTGCCGGCCAGGTTCTCGAGCGTGCCGTCGACCGAGTGGTGCTGATAGCGGACGCCGCCATCGACACGCAGCTTGTCGGTGACCTGCAGTTCGTCGACCGCATAGCCGGCGACGTCCTCGCCGGTGTAGCGCGCGTTGACCTTGAACGTCGAACCGCCCGAAAAGCCGTCGCGTGTGACGATCCGGCCGTCCGCCAGCGTCAGGTTGAGCCGGCGCGCATTGGGTTCGGCGGTGAGCAGCATGCTGTTGCCGAGGTTCCACCGGTCGCGCGATTTGTAGCGTGTGTAATAGACGCCGCCGGTCAGAGTGTTGCTGCCCGACTTCCACTCCAGCGCGAAATCGTTGACGAACGCTTGGATGTGCTTCTCGACGCTCCAGAGCCCGGCCTCGACTACCGCCTGGTTGGGTGAGGCCGCGGCACCGCCGGTCGCGAAGGTGAGCGACCCGATCGTTCCGCCCCGACCGGCGGCATAGGCGGCGGCGGTGATCGGCGGGGTGCCGCCGGGGACGAGACCGATCGTATCGGCGTCGCCCTCCATCCAGCTGCCGCGATCGCGCACCGTGATCCCGCTGCCGAGTTCATAGTCGAAATTGCCGCCGAGATTGTAGATCTTCGCGCTGCGTCCATCGGCCAGGTCGACCCGGCTGCCGTCGTTGCGCACGCCGATCCGCGTGTCGCGACCGACCAACGTCCCGGTGCCGGCATCGAACCCGGCATATTCGCGGATCTTGTCGCCGTCCTGCACCACCGGGATCGGCAGCAGCCATTGGCCGCGATCGTCGAGATAGCGACCGAACAGCAGAATCGAGCCCTTGTCGAAATCGTGCCGGATGTTGCCGGTAATCTGGCCGCCACGTTCTGCCTCGAACTGTGCGTCGCGAATCCCGCGCGAGGTCGAGTAATAGCCACCAAGCATGTAGGTCGTGCTATCGTCGATGGGGCCGGAGACGTAGCTGTCGACGCGGAACTCGCCGAAATCGGTACCGCTGAGCTTCAGCAGTCCGGCGGGCGTCTGCTTGCCTTCACGCTGGACGAGGTTGACGGTTAGTCCCGGCTGGCCGTTCGAAAACAACGCGCCGGTGCCGCCACGTACCGCCTCGACCCGCTGGATCGTCTCGTCGATCCGGATCAGCTGCGTGTTTTCCAGGAACGACAGCGTTGGCGGCGGGAAGAATGGCACGCCTTCGGTCTGGAAGGTGACGTATTCCGCATCGCCACCCGACGGATAGCCACGCACGAAGATGTTGGCGCCGGTCTTGCCGCCCGAACTCTCGGTGCTGACGCCGGGAACCGCACGCAGCACTTCGGCGGTGCTGGCGGTGCCCAGTCGTTGTGCCATCGTGCTGTCGATCGTGGTGACCGCAAACGCCGCATCCTGTCGCCGGGTGCCGGCGCCTGCGGTACCGATCACGACGATGTCCGCGGCGGGTTCCTCGGGGGGCGGCCTGCGTCGCGGTCGGATCCTGCTGGGGCGCAACAGGCGGTGTGGCCGTGACGGTACCGGTCGACTGCTCCTCGGCGTCGACGATCAGGTACGCGCCGCTCGGCGTCAGCTTGTGGCCGAGGCCCGAGCCCTTGAGGATCGTCGTCAAGGCATCGCCGACTTCCATTCGGCCCGTAACCGCGCGCGCAGTCTTGCCGCGGACCAGCGTGGGCGAGAACAGGATCTGCTTGCCGCTCTGGCGGGAAAAGGCGAGCAACGCGGTGCTCATGTCCTGTCGGGCGATCCGGACGCCGACCGCGGCCTGCGCAGTCACGCCGATCGGAATGCCGCCGGCGCCGAGCGCCAGTGCGGTCATCATCATGCCGCGCAACAGCACGGTCCTGCCTGTGGATGTCATGCAACCCTCCCTGTGTGTGCGATCCCTCTGCCGGGGTCGATCCGAGGATAAAGACGCAAGGTTCCGAAAACCCCGAACCCTCGTCCGAAATTATTTTCTCGTGGCGATCGTGATACCGTCGGCGCGGCGCGCGACGGTTACGGGGAAGCCCATTTGCAGCGCATCGAGGAACGGCTGGACCTCGCCGGTGCGGAACGATCCGCTGATCCGGACATCGCCGGCCTTGGTATCGGCGAGCGCGATCCGCGGCGTGCCATAGCGGTTCATTTCGGCGATCGCGTGACGCAGCGTCGTGTCCTCGAACACGAGCCGTCCCTCGCTCCAGCTCGACAATGCCAAGGCGATGCCCGGCACATGACGCAGCGAGACGCTGCCTGCGGCGGCCGTCAGGACGTCGTCGGGCACCATCGCAACCGGCTTCGCGTGCCCGCCCTTCGCAGCGACGCTGACCAACCCCTCGACGAGCGCGACCTGCACCGCACCGGGGTCGAGCCGGATGTCGAACGCGGTGCCGTGCGCCGTCACCGATTGCGACCCCGCGGTGACGACGAACGGACGCGGCTGATGCTTGGCGACCTCGAACAGTGCCTGGCCGCGTTCGAGCACCAGTCGACGCTCGGCATCGTTATACGCGACCCGCACGCGACTGTCGGTATCGAGCGTCAACCGCGATCCATCCGTCAGCGTCACCATCAGCCGTTGCCCGGTCGCGGTGCGATATACGGGCGCGTCTGCGATCTGCGTTGCCGGTCTGGTTGTCGTCGCATCGTCGGCGAAGCGTAACCAGGCGATCGGCGCGACGACCGCGGCACAGGCCGCGGCGGCCAGCATCCACGGCGCAGTGCGGCGCGGTTCGCGCGCGAGTGCGATGCGCGCCACCGCGGCATGACGCAGCGCTAGCATATCGGGATGATCCGCGAGCGCGGCGCTCATCGTACGCGCCTCGGCAACCGCCGCGAACGCTGAGGCATGGCCGGCGCGCGACTGCCAATCTTCGAACTGCAAGCGCGTGGCGTCGCTGCGATCGCTCTCGAGACGCTCGGCCCATTCGGCGGCCTTAATCATCGCCGGATCGCGCTGGTGCGGCACGATCACGGTCGCCAGTCCTTCAGACGCTCGGCGACATGCGCGAGCGCGCGCGCCTGATGCTTCTCGGCCGCGCGCGTCGAGATGGCGAGGGCATGTGCGACGTCGGCCATCTTCAGTCCCTCCAGCATCCTCAGCACGAAGACGTCGCGCGTGCGCTCGGGCAGTTCGGCAAGCGCCTGCCGCAACGCGATCGCGACCTGCGTGCTTGCCAAGACGCGGTCGGGCGCAAAATCCGAACCTTCGAGTGAAAAATCGTCGATCGGGTCGGACAGCCCGGCGCCACGGACCTGGTCGCGGCGCGCCTGATCCTTCAGCACATTGGCGGCGGTGACGAAGATGAAGCTGTCACGCTGGCGGATATCGTTCGGGTCGGTCAGCCGGCTGAGTCGCAGGAACACCTCCTGGACGAGGTCGGGAACGTCGTGCTGCGCCGAGACGCGACGGTTGAAATAGCGGCTTAGCGGCCGGCTATACGCATCAACGAGCGTTCGCAGGATCGTCGTCCTGTCGACCGGCTCCGGCGCGCGTTGTCCCTCCGACCCCATGAGCGCTGTCTAGAGCGCCAGCACTCGCCGTCAATCGTCTCGCGACGGGCATGATTGTGAGGAGGTTCCCGCGAAGTGCAGCCGCTTTGTTGATCGGGAAATCCGACATAGTATGGCCATTACGACCGGTTTGCTTGAGCTTGTCATGCTCGGGCCCGTTGCCCGGGATCGCGACGTTGCGTCCATGATGGAAATCGAGCTGCACCTGGCTGCGTGCAAGGGGCAAGCTGATCTTCTAAAAGCTCACGATGGAGATCGTGCTGACTGGCGGACGATAATTCGAAACATTCGAATCAGGAGTGCTCTCAGTCGATGGCGCACGAAGCTGAACGGGCGTCGGAAGTTGGGAAGTGGAAGACGTCTGACGAATGTCCGGAACTGGGTCCATTCGACTATCGGTCCTCTGACGCTACGCCATCATCGAATTCGTCAGGAGCGGTAACGCGAGCGCTTGCGGGCGGGTGTCGGGTATCGTCCGCCGGTTCGCAACCGAGCGGTTTCTTGGATCGTTCGGTGTGGTGAAGGAGAGCAAGCATGATGACGACCCCGAAATCGGAAGACCCTGGTTTTGAAACCGACGTCAATGAACTTCCGGACGACAACAAAGGGCCGGAAGATACCTTAGAGGATAAGTCAATCGCTGACGAAAAAAAGCCAAGCGATCTTGAGGAAGCGCAAAAGGAAGGCGCGGAAGAGCGAGAAGAAGGCGGCTTATATTAAAAAAAGCGTGTAGCCGACGTAGGCCCGGAGCGTTAGCCGCCCCGGGCCAATAGCCCACTCGGATCGCAACCGTGCTTTTAACGCTAAAGCGCTACATCTGCAGTCGTCAGCAGGATTGGTGGCTCACCACCGAGGCGTTTCACAAATTCGCGCTGGGCGATGCGATGAATGTCGTTTTCAAACTCGATGAAGACCTCGACCGCAGTTTCCGGGTCAATTCCTTCCAGCTCCGGGTTCAGCATCTCGGCCAATGCTTCGCTGGTGATCAGAAACTCAACGGGGCCAAAGTCGGTCGCGCCGGTGAAGCCGATGCTGTCACGCTCTGCCACCCAATATCCATCACCGCGCTCGAACCGGACGCTGGATTTCGCCATAGCTATTACTCCTTTTTGCTTGGGATGGGTGGCAGGTGCTCGGCAATTACTGAGATAGCTTCGCCAGTGAACGTCGTACTGGAAACCCCTACGATCTGAACGGGATGATCCGTGGTCAAGGTAGCCGTGTCTCTATGTTCAGTATCCAGCCTGACCCAATCCCGCACCGCGCGCTCGAGGTTCGTCACTTCGGCGATATCGGTGTCTCCGCGGGGTACGTTTTCCAACGACGCGCTCATTCGCCAGTTGATATCCGGGGTCTTGGCGCTTTCGCCCCATGTCGCTTCTGTCATTGTCAGTCACCTTTCGGAGTTCAACGGCTAGAATAGCACACACGATCGGACATCCTTCGCGTACTCCGATGCCATGCCCTCAACGCGCATCAACTGCGATGGGTAGGGCGCGACCGTGTCCTTCAGTTCGTCCCAGGGCGCTGTCAGCCAACGATCGTAATCGTCGTCGTGTAGGATGACCGGCATGGCCTTGGGGTGGACGGGCGCCACGATCGCGTTCGGCTCGGTGGTCAAGAAGCCATAGGCGTTGTCGCGTTCGGTCGGTCGCCAGATGCCTGCAAACGCAAAGATTGGACGGCTTGGCACGTCAAACCAGTGAAGGGGCTTCTTGCCGTCTTCGCCGGGTGCCAACCCGTATTCGGAAAAAGCGGTGACCGGAACGAGACAGCGTCGCGCAGGCGTCATCAACATCGAGCGCCAGAAGCTCGAGTTCAGGTTGCGCACGTTCGTCACGTACTTGGTGAGCTTAACCGCGGGGTCGCGCGCGCTGGGCACCTGCGTCGGTACGCCCCATTCCATCCGCTCGAGTTTACGCTCACCGCCGTCCTGTACGATCACCTTGCCGTAGAACGGCGTCTTTTTTCCGGTCGGAAAGATGTCACCGACGGGGTATTCCTCGTCCCTCTCATAAGGAGGCCGGATACCGAAGGTGACCGCAAGGTCAGCTTCCTTCGCCGTCATACGATACCGGTTGCACACGAAGCGTATTCCTAGGGTTGGCGCCGACGAGATCACTCGCCGGCGCACGCGTCTTACATCTTGTCTTTCAGCCCCTTGGCGGCCGTGAACGCAACCTTCTTGGAAGCGGCGATCGTGATCGCCTCGCCGGTACCGGGGTTGCGGCCTTCGCGCTCCGGACGATCCTTGACGGTGAACTTGCCGAACCCTGGAATCGAAACCTCTTCACCCTTCACGGCTGCGGCCGCGATCTGGTCGAATACGGCGGTGATCGCCTTCTTCGAATCGGCTTCGTTCGAACCGGTCGCCTCAGCGACGCCCTTGGCCAGGTCACTTACGTTCATGCTATTCGTTCTCCAATGAAAAGACCGGCGGGACCTTAGCCATGGCGAACGACGAGACAAAGACCGGACTGGATGACGCGAGCGTTACGGCGTTTCGCCTCACGCTGGACAAGCTCGCGGATCATGACGTCGCCGAAATCTTTGAGGCGGCCGCAGGGCGGGGGCCGATCGCACATTTGGTGCCCAAGGCAATGCAAGCCCGAAACATCGATCTCTAACGGCCAGCGATTCGCTCGCGCGTGACGCGAGGATCCTCGTAAAGATCGCGGATCGCACGAAGCCGAAAGACATTCCACCAGCGCTGCCAGCGATGCTCCGCTGCATCGTGGATCATATGGCAGCGCTGACATAGCGCCTTGAGGTTCGAAGAGGCGCTGTTGCCCGGATCATGATCGAGGTGCGCGCAGGCTAGGACGACATAGGTCACCCGGACCGACGCGAGGACGAACCCGGCTTTCATCGAAATACGCTTGCCCCGGTCCGACCGCCAGCACCGGACATCGGCATCCCACCAGCGTCCGTCGCCGAGATGGACCACACGGCGCAGGTGAGGCCTGCTGCATCCTTCGCACCGAGCACCCGCACGATCGAACCGGACCGTCTGCGACAGCTGCTGCCAGTCGATTGGGTAGAGCCAGCGGTTCTCGGGGCGGATCGGCATGACGATTCTATGAGTCAGCCGCGTTCAGAACGAAAGCGAATTCGTTCCGTCCTGTTTACGTTTCGTTGCGTAACCGTTCCGTACGGCGGTGAGCCGTGGTCAAGAGCAAACAGTCTGAACTGCGGGACATAAACCCAGTTGACCAACGCCATCTGGTAACGGAACATAAAGGGAACAGGTAGAGTCTAGACATCATGATCACCGCCCTCGAGTCCCTGCCGACAACCATCGCCCACCTGCGAACAATCGCAACGCCGGTGGTGGATCACCGCATCATGCCGTTCGGTATCCCTGCGCTCGACGATCGCCTCGCAAGCAGGGGCCTTCGCGCTGGAGCACTGCACGAGGTCGCCGCACAAAGCTGTTCGATGGTCGACGATGCCGCAGCAACGCTGTTCCTCACAGGCATCGCCGCGCGAGAAGCGGTGCATACAGGCGGACCGGTGCTGTGGGTGAGCTGTCGCAACGATCTCTATGCGCCTGGTCTTGAGCAGGCGGGGCTATCGCCTGCCGACTTAATCCATGCACAACCCCGTGACGATGCAGCCTTGCTGGCCGTCGTCGAAGACGCGGTGCGCGATGGAACGCCGTCAGCGGTGATCGCCGAGGTGAGCCGCATGTCGATGGTGGCGACCCGGCGCCTGCAACTGGTGGCGGCTGACGCCGACATTCCCGTACTCATCCTGCGACGCAGACGTAATCGCGACCAGGATCCGCTCGCCGAGCCGTCCGCGGCCTGGACGCGCTGGCGGATCGCCAGTGCGTCGTCCGAGCGCCTCGGTATTGCCGGCGTCGGCCGATCGCGGTGGCAGGTACAGGTCGCACGGCAGCGTGGCGGCGAAGCATTTTCGATGATTTTGGAGGGCTGCGATGAGACGGGTTGTCTCGCTGTTCCTGCCGCACTTGGCCATCGAACGGCTGAGACGGCTGGACCGGCACGCTACGCGGTCGCCTGAGCGGCCAGCCCTTCAGCTTCCCGTCGACGACGATCCCGGTGCGTGTTCGGTACCGCGGAGCGGCGGGTGGCGGCCGGGTGCGCGGTGGGCTCGTGCCGACATGCCAACCAGGCAGGATGTGGAAGGTGAGATCGCAGCGCTGCCCGCGCACACGAAACCACCCATGCGTGAACTTGGCCGACGATCGGAGGCGGCGAACCATCCGTTTCATGGGTTTGCGCAAGCCGACAGTCACGACAGGGTCGCGGCGACCGTTGCCGCGTTTCACCAGGCGCCGCTCGCCTTAGTGGGCAAGGTTGGCCGGCGCGAAGAGGTGGTGGCCGCCTGTGACGGCGCAGCAGCATTGGGGATCACTATCGGCATGGCCGCGACCCATGCGCGTGCGCTGGTGTCCGATCTCGACATCCGACCGTCCGAAACCGAAGCGGACGCCGCGTTACTGGACCAGCTCGCGTTGCGCGCGGTGCGCCGCTGGTCGCCGATCGCCGCAGCCACACCGCCCGACGGGCTGTGGCTCGACCTGACCGGCTGCGCGCATCTCCATGGCGGCGAAGAACGGTTCTGCCGGCGTCTGCGCGCGTTTTGCCAGCGTGCCGGGTTCACCGCGCGCGTGGCGGTGGCAGACACACCGGGCGCGGCACACGCTATTGCCCGGTTCGGGCCTGCCGACATCGCGATCGTGCCCACAGGGCGGACGGTCGAAGCGCTCAGCGGCCTACCGGTCGCGGCCTTGCGCCTAGCAGGCACCGCGCTCGTTGCCGCCCGCAAGTTCGGCTTCGAACGCGTCGCCGATCTTCTACCGGTCGCGCGCGGGCCTTTGGCACGCCGGCTCGGGCTGGCCGCCATCACGCGGCTCGATCAGGCCCTCGGCGCGGTCGCCGAACCCATCACACCACGTACCGACGAGGTCATGCCGATCGTCGAACGCCGGCTGCTCGAACCGATCGTCACCGCAGACGCGATCGCGCAGGTCATGGAGGATCTGCTCGGCGACATGGCCGAACTGCTCCGCGCGAAAGGGCTTGGCGTACGATCGCTGCGGCTCGGTGGCTTACGCGTCGATGGCACCGAGCAGATCGTGGCCGTCGGCACCTCACGCCCGACGCGCGAAGTCTCGCACCTGTTGCGGCTCATGAAGCTCAGGATCGAGCGGATCGATCCTGGCTTGGGCCTCGAGCAATTTTATCTGGCGGCGCCGCACACCGAGCCACTCGACGCGGTCGACCTCGGTGCGGTTCTCGCCGGTGAGGTACTCGTGCGTGACCCGGCCCGTCTCGTCGACGTCGTTGCCGGCCGCATCGGCGCTGACGCCGTATTCCGGATTGCCCCTGTTGAAAGCCACGTGCCCGAGCGCGCCGTCATGCGCGCCGACCCGGTGGTAGCGCCCGCGGGCTGGCCGAAATGGCGCCGACCGACGCGCCTGCTGGCGAGGCCCGAACCGCTATGGGGCGTCATAGCGCTGATGCCCGATCAGCCGCCCCGGCGGTTCGAATGGCGCGGCCGGCCGCACAAGGTGGTTGCCGGCGACGGCCCCGAGCGGATCCACGGCGAGTGGTGGCGTCGCGACGCGGAAGTATGGGCGGTGCGCGACTATTACCGCGTCGAAGACGAGACGGGCGGTCGCTACTGGGTGTTCCGGCGTGGCGACGGGTTCGTCGAGGACACCGGCGATCTCAGCTGGTGGATGCACGGCGTGTTCGCATGACCGACTATGTCGAACTTCAGGTCCTCACGCACTTCTCGCTGCTACGCGGCGCCTCGAGCCCCGAGGAGCTGTTCGCGGCTGCAGCGCTGCTCGGTTATCCGTCGATCGGGGTCAGCGACATCGGCACGGTCGCGGGTGTGGTGCGCGCATGGGAAGCGCAGAAGGCGACGGGCGTTCGCTCGATCGCCGGCACACGCGTCAATCTATCCTGTGGCCGGCAGTTGCTGCTCTACCCGACCAACCGCCCCGCCTGGTCGCGCCTGACGCGCCTGCTGACAGTGGGTAAGAAGCGGGCGGGGAAGGGGGGGGATGCCTCCTCCACTGGCATGACCTCGAACCCTGGTCGGAGGGCATGATCGCCATCCTGCTGCCGGTTGAGCCGGACGAGGATAATCTGGCAGCGCTCGCCGACCTGAAGACACTCTATGGCCGTCGCGGGTACATGGCGCTCTTCCAGCGGCGCCGGCCGGACGATGCCGTGCGGATCGACGCGCTGGCACGGCAGGCAGGCGGCGCTGGCGTTCGCGCGGTGGTGACGGGTGATGTCCTCTATCACGCGCCCGAAGCACGGTTGCTGCAGGACGTGGTGACGGCCGTGCGCGAGAAATGCACCGTCGACGAACTCGGCTACCGGCGCGAGGTCAATGCCGACCGTGCGCTCAAATCCCCCGACGAAATGGTCCGGCGGTTCAAGGCGTATCCCGATGCGCTACGCGCGAGCGTCGACATCGCGCGTCTGTGCACCTTCGATCTGGGTGAACTGGCCTATCAGTACCCGCATGAGCGGCTGATCGACGGGCTGACCGCGCAGGAGGCGCTGCAGAAGCTGGCGGAAGACGCGGTCGACGCGATGTTCAACGGTCGGGTGCCGGCTGCCTATACCGAGCAGATTGCCCACGAGATGCGGCTGATTGGTGAGCTCGGCTATGCGCCGTATTTCCTGACCGTCTACGCGATCGTCCGCGAAGCCCGCCGGCGCGGGATCCTGTGCCAGGGCCGTGGCTCGGCCGCCAACAGCTGCGTCTGCTTCGTGCTCGGCGTCACCTCGATCGACCCGATCAAGCACGAGCTGCTGTTCGAACGGTTCGTCAGCGGCGAGCGCCGCGAGCCGCCCGACATCGACGTCGACTTCGAGCATGAGCGCCGTGAAGAGATCATCCAGTGGATCTATGAAACCTATGGCCGCAACCACTCGGCGTTGACCGCGGTCGTCACGCGCTACCGCGCGCGCGGCGCCGTGCGCGATGTCGGCAAGGCGCTCGGCCTGCCCGAAGATCTGACCTCCTCGCTCGCCGGGCAGGTTTGGGGCTGGTCGGCAGACGGCGTTGGTGAAAAGCAGGTCAACGAATTGAATCTCGACATCGGCGATCGTCGCCTGCGCCTCACGCTCGAGCTCGCCCGCAAGCTGATTGGCGTGCCCCGCCACATGTCGCAGCATCCAGGCGGCTTCGTCCTCACCCATGACCGTCTCGACGATCTGGTCCCGATCGAACCGGCCGCGATGGAAGATCGCCAGATCATCGAATGGGACAAGGACGACATCGATGCGCTGAAGTTCATGAAGGTCGACGTGCTGGGTCTCGGCATGCTTGGCTGCATGAACCGCGCCTTCAACATGCTTGAGGCGGACAAGGGGCTGCGCGTCGGCCTTGCTGACCTGCAGGACGACGATCCGGACGTCTATGCGATGATCTCGAAGGCCGATACGCTCGGCACCTTCCAGATCGAGAGCCGCGCGCAGATGTCGATGCTGCCGCGCATGAAGCCGCGGCGCTTCTACGACCTCGTCATCCAGGTCGCGATCGTACGACCGGGACCGATCCAGGGCGACATGGTCCATCCGTATCTGCGTCGGCGTGAAGGGCTGGAGAAACCAGAATACCCACGGCCAGAGCTGCGTGCCGTGCTGGAAAAGACACTTGGCGTGCCGCTGTTCCAGGAACAGGCCATGAAGGTCGCGATCGTCGGCGCCGGGTTCACGCCGGCCGAAGCCGACCAGCTGCGCCGCGCCATGGCGACGTTCAAGTTCACAGGCGGCGTGAGCCACTTCAGCGAAAAGCTGATCGGGGGCATGGTCGAGCGCGGTTATCCGCGTGAATTTGCCGAACGCACCTTCCGTCAGCTCGAGGGGTTCGGGTCTTACGGCTTCCCCGAGAGCCACGCGGCCTCGTTCGCCAAGATCTCCTACGCATCATCGTGGATGAAGCATCACCACCCGGACGTGTTCTGCGCGAGCCTCATGAACGCGCAGCCGATGGGCTTCTACGCGCCCGCCCAGATCGTGCGCGATGCGCGCGAGCACGGTGTCGTGGTTCGCCCCCCTTGCGTCAACGCCAGCCGCTGGGATTGCACGTTGGAGCCCTATGGCGGCCGTCACCTCGCCGTACGATTGGGGCTCCGCCAGATCCGCGGCCTATCCAACGCGGATGGCGCCAAGATCGTCGCCGCGCGCGAGCTGACCGCGTTCGAGAGCGTGGAAGACGTATGGCGGCGATCGGGCGTCCAGCGCGCCGCGATCGAGAAGCTCGCGGACGGCGACGCCTTCCATAGCTTTGGTGCCGATCGTCGGCAGGGCTTGTGGAAGGTGAGGGGGCTCGGCGAAGCGCCGTTGCCGCTGTTCGCCGCGGCCGACCGCGCCGACCATGCCGTCAGCGCGGAAGGTATCGAGCCTGATGTCGAACTGCGGCCGCTGACCGACGGTCGTGAGGTGATTGAGGACTACCGCGCGCTGCAGCTCTCATTGCGCGCGCATCCGCTGACCTTCGTCCGTGACGAGCTGGCCAGGCGTGGCGTGACCAAATGCGCGGACCTGGCCACCGTTCGCGACGGACGGCATGTCGAAGTCGCCGGCATCATCCTCGTTCGCCAGAAGCCGGGGTCTGCCAAGGGCGTGCTGTTCATCACGATCGAAGACGAGACGGGGATCGCCAACGGCATCCTGTGGCCCGACCGGTTCGAGCGGCAGCGCCGCGCCGTCATGTCCGCGTCGATGATCGGCATGAAGGGAAGGGTGCAAAAGGAGGGCGAGGTTATCCACGTCATCTGCGACCGGATCATCGACCACGGTGACCTGCTGCACCGGGTCGGCGAGATGTCGTTCCCGCACCGGACCGGTCGCGGCGATGGCGCGAAACATGCCGGCTCCCCCGACCGCGGGGACGAGGGCTGGAGCCCTGCCCCTCGCAATTCCTACTGGCCGCCCCATGCGGACGGCATGGATCCGGAAGCCGTCGTGAAGTTCAAATCTCACGACTTCCACTAATGGCCAAACTCGTCCGTCATCAGCGCGTTGTCATCGCGCTGTCGGTGCATATCTTGCGGGGCGGCGTTGCGCGCTGCTCGGACGCGCGCGTCGATGTCGTCGAAATCCGGTTGGCGCTGCGCTGCCTGCTGCCGCACTGCCCGGAACGCTGGCCACTCGAACTCTACTGGGATGCCGCAGCCCAAGAGAACGAGATCGGCAGGGCACAGGGCGTGACCGCGGCGTTCAACGGGATTGTCCGGCAACTGAGGCGCGCTGGCTGTTATGAAGAGGTAACCGAACCGTGAGTATGCGACTACCGCGAGCAGCCATTGCCCGCGTTCCCGAAGGCACGCGGATCGTCAGCGTTGAGCGAATGTCGCGGGCTTTTACCAAATACCATCTGGATGACGGACGCGCACTGCACCGGTTCAAGATGGAAGAGCCGCATGCGACCCCGCATGATCACCCCTGGAGCTTCGACACCGAGATCCTTGATGGCGGCTATGTCGAAGAGGTGTTCCACCTGGATCCAAACGGCGGTTGGCACAGCGAACTGGTTCACCGACTCCCTGGCGAAACCTACCATGTCGACGCTGCGCACATTCACCGCGTCGTGGAGCTGCCGACGGGTGAGTGCTGGACGCTCGTCCGCGCAGGTCCCCACACACGCGAGACCCGGTTCTGGCGTTTCGGAGACGCGGTTCAGTCCCGGGCCTGGCATGAGCGCCGATGGACGCGCTTAAGATAAGGCATCACGGCAAGGGTCGATCCACCGCAATATTCATGACGGCGTTGGCCGGGGAAGGGTATCGAGCGCTGCCGATACCTGCAGGCGCAGATCGTCGTCCCGGGTGATCTCCAGCATCGCACTGAGGCTGCTGCGCGCGCCGGCCACATCACCTGCGACCAGTTGAAGTCTGGCGCGCTCCCACCAACCATGGGCATGCGTGGGTGCCACGATCGTCATACGGTCGTACAGGACCAGCGCGCGTGCGGGATCCCCGGCCTGCTCGGCACGGGTCGCCTGGTTGAGCAGCAGGCGGACGAGCGCGGATCGGTTCGACAGGGGAAGCATCCCGTCGGAAAACCGGGCCTGGCCCGTCATCTGCTCCAACAAGGCTTCCACCTGTTCAGGGGCGACGATGCGACCATCGTTGAAGGGATCGATGATCAGCGCATCCGACGCGTCGCCAAGGCGCACCAGGACGTGACCGGGGGGTATTGAGCGGCATTGCCGACCATCCGAGACGTCGTGCCATCGCCACATAGAGGGATCGAAAGACTGATCGGCAGACCGAGTCTGCGATCGACGACCGCGATCAGGTCCGCATTCTGGGGATCGTCATAGTGTGTGCGGTCGCCGGAAAACCCGAACTCCTCAACCATAACGCTGCTCAGGGCCTGAGCCTGAGCAGCGCTGCTCACTGCATCGCCGTCAGCAGCGCGCAGGGCTATTTCCATGTCCGTGAGCTCGTCGAGATATTCATCACGATCAATACCGGGATGATCGAGCGCTGCGAGTTCCAGGGCGGCCAGATCAAGCTCGATTTCGCCGTCTTCCATCAGCCCGAGATGAAGAATGCTATTGGTCATGAGCCGTTAGATGGGGGCTGCTTCGATCGTTTCTATGGCAACGTTCGGGTAAGCGGCCCGGCGTACCCCGCGTCACGTGCGATCCCACCATGCTGGTGCGCCGATCCACCCGAAAGTCATCATCACGATTCTGGATCCGGCAGACGTCGATACCTGGCTGCGCGGATCCTATGACGATATCGTCCGCCTGCACAAACCCTATGACCCTGCAAGATGACCGTCTGAGAGCCTGTCTTCGCAACCCGCAGCAAGGAACGGTAGCGTTCGGCCATCCTCCGCAAGCAAACACGACTGCGCCGAACGATCCATTGTGTCCGCTACGCGTTGTGCGACCGTAACAGGGAGCCGAAACGATGACGCAGGATGACGAACGCTGGATGCGCGAAGCAATTGCGATCGCCCGATCGAAGGGCTCCGATCCCTCGACGTCGCCGCTGGGGTGTGTGATCGTGCTCGATGGCAGGGTTATCGCGGGCGAGCGCAACCAGACGAAGGAATTGCCGGACGCGACAGCGCATGCGGAGATGATGGCAATCCGACGGGCGTGTGAAAGCACGGGGGAATTGGAACTGCGCGGTGCGACGCTCTACTCCACGCTGCAGCCCTGCGGCATGTGCACGATGGCGTCGATCTGGTCGAAGGTCGGCCGCGTCGTTTACGGGGCGGGCCGCGATGATGTTCATGTGATGTATTTCGAAGCGCAGCATGTCGACACGCTCGCGTTCATCGGCGACGCCTACCGCGACGACATCGTCATCGAGGGAGGGTGCCTTCGCAACGACTGCGCCAAGCTCTATTATGGTCCCGACGCTGAGCTACCAGTCGACGAGCAGGCAAATCTATAGCCCGCTGAGGCTGCGCCAGACCGAACGAAACTTACCCTGGAGTCGGCGCGTTGCGGCGGTGCCGGAGCAGTTTGCTTCGCGGCTATCCGCTCAGCGAGGACACTATCATGGGCCTGTTATCCAAAGACATCGTGACGTTCGACGACCTGTTCCTGCATCAGCTGCAGGACGTTTATTACGCGGAAAACCAGATCACCAAGGCCTTGCCGAAGATGGTCGACAAGGCGACGGCACCAGCCCTGAAGCAAGGTTTCGAAACCCATCTGCGTGAGACGGAAGGGCAGATCACACGCCTCGAGAGCGTCTTCGACCTGCTCGGCGAGAAGGCAAAGGCAGTGACCTGTCCGGCGATCGACGGCATCATCAAGGAAGCCAACGAAGTCGCTGGCGAGATCGAGGACAAGGCCGTGCTCGACGCTGCGCTGATCGCGTCGGCACAGGCGGTCGAGCATTACGAGATTACGCGGTACGGCACGCTGATCGCCTGGGCGAACCAGCTCGGCCGCGCCGATATCGCAGCGATCCTGAAAGAGACGCTCGACGAGGAATATGCGACCGACGACAAGCTGACGGCGATGGCAACGTCGAGCGTGAACGCAAAGGCGGAAGCAGTTACCGCATAAGCGTTTCAGTGTCGGGGGCCGATGCCCCCGACCAGTTTCCAGCTTTTCATGAAAGGCACGTTCGATGGCCGACGATATCGCATTCACGCTTCCCGAAGCCTTGCGTGCGCAAAAGCACATGCGCGATGCGCTAGGCCTGGGCGAGGAACGGTTCCCGGTGCCCGCCTTCATCAACATGGTAAGCGACGAGATCGAGCAGCTGCGCGACGCTGGCAGGACCGATGGCGAAATCGCCGCGCTTGTCAAAGAATCGAGCGGTCATGCGCTCACCGAAGCGGATATAGCGCGCTACTACACGCCGGTCGAAGACCGGCACTCCAACGAGCATTGAATCCGCCCCCTACCAGGCCAGCGATTACGTCCCTTGTCAGGGGCAGGGGGCACAGGTTTGCTGTTCTGATCGGGACTACCGATCCCCGCGTCGAAGTAGCAGGAACAGATGGCGACTGGGGGGCTTTATAACTGAAAGCCGTCTGGAGTGATCTTATGTTCAAAGATGCCGTGATCAAATCGATTGAGCTTAACGGTTTTCCCAGTTCGGTTGGCGTTGCTCCGCTGCCAAGTCGGCAGGAACGACGTCGTGAGGCAGCAAAGGCAAAACGACTGGCTCCCAAACACTGTGCGTGCTGCGCCCCGGACCAGAACTGATGGTCGCAGACCGGCCTTCGCCAATGGAAGCCAAGCTCGTAAATGAGCTGCCGGTCGAACCGGGCTGGCAATATGAGCCCAAATGGGACGGTTTCAGAGCGCTGGTCTTCCGTGATCGCGAGGCCGTCGACATCCTTTCCAAATCGGGAAAACCGCTCGGTCGCTACTTTCCCGAGATAGCCGCGCTTGTCGCATCGGTCCCGCAGGAGCGTTTCGTGCTCGACGGCGAGATCATCCTACCCATCGCGGACATCCTCTCGTTCGATGCGCTTCAGGCACGGCTGCATCCGGCGCAAAGCCGGATCGATCGCTTGGCGAAAGAGACGCCTGCGCAGCTGATGCTGTTCGATTGCCTCGGCGTCGATGATGCCGACCTAATCAATGCGCCGCTCTCGGCTCGCCGGAAAGCGTTGGAGTCGTTCCATGCGCGACATGCCCGCGCTGGTCTCCCTGCTGTCGCCCTGTAGCGACGAGATCGACGACGCCGCGGCCTGGCTGGCGACGAGCGGCGGGGCGCTGGACGGCGTCGTCGCGAAACGGCTGGACGAGCCTTACCGTGGCGGGGAACGCGCCATGCTGAAGGTGAAGCAACATCGGAGCGCGGATTGCGTCGTAGGCGGCTTCAGACGGGTGAAGGAGGGTAGCGAGGTAGCATCGCTTCTGCTTGGGCTTTACGATGATAACGGCAAGCTCAACCATGTCGGCTTCACCTCAGGTATAGCCGCGGCCGACCGCGCGGCGCTTACCGCGAAGCTCGAGCCGTTAGTCGAAGCCCCGGGCTTCACGGGCAAAGCTCCAGGCGGTCCCAGTCGCTGGAACGACGGTCGTGAGAGCGAGTGGGTCCCCTTGCGGCCAAAACTCGTCGTCGAAGTCCTGTACGATCAGGTGACGGGTGATCGGTTCCGGCACGGTACGCGCATCCTGCGCTGGCGTCCCGATAAGGCACCTGAGGCGTGCACCATGGATCAGCTGGAGTATGAGCTTCGCCCTGCTGAATTGGGCATAGCGTCATGACCGGTTCCTCCTCCAGCGATGCCCTGGCGAAATACCGGGAGAAGCGGGATTTCGCCAGAACCGCCGAGCCCGAGGGCCGGATCGCCAAGGCGGGAGGCAATCGCTTCGCCGTGCAGAAGCATGCCGCGTCTCGCCTGCACTATGACTTGCGGCTCGAACTCGACGGCGTTCTCAAGAGCTGGGCCGTCACGCGTGGACCTAGCATCAATCCCGACGACAAACGTCTGGCAGTTCGTACCGAAGACCACCCCGTCGAGTACGCCACGTTCGAAGGCACGATCCCGAAGTCGGAATATGGCGGCGGGACGATGATGCTATGGGACACGGGAACGTGGGAGCCGCTCGCTGGCAAGGACCCGAGCAAGACGCTGCCTGAGGGACATCTCCACTTCTTCCTGCATGGGCATCGCCTCAAAGGCGAATGGATGCTTTTCAGGCTAAAGCCGCGCGGGAAAGAGAAGGGCGAGAACTGGATCCTGCGCAAGGTTACCGACGATGAGGTTGGCGGATCGGAGGATCTTGTCGGAACACACCTTACGGGGGTGGTCAGCGGACTGACTATGGAACAGATCGCCTCAGGCGAGCGAGGCAAGTCGAGGGCACCGGCAACGCCCACCGCAAAGCCTGCGACGAAAGCTGCAAAAGCACGAGCGACAGGCCGTAAGAAGGCAGGCTCACCCCCCGCCATTCCAACCTGTCCAGCTCGCAACGCTTGTCGATCATGTGCCCGCCGGCAACGCCTGGCTGCACGAGATGAAATATGACGGGTATCGAACGCTGGTGGCGGTCGGCGGGGGGACGGGACGGGCCTATACGCGATCCGGGTTGGACTGGACGGATAAGTTCGCGGGCATCGTCGCCGACGCCGCAGATCTGAACGCGTTGTCTGCTCTCATCGATGGTGAGGCAGTGGTCGTCGATGCCGATGGCAAGACCAACTTCCAGGCGTTGCAAGCCGCGCTCAAAGGAGACCCGGACGCGATCCTTTACTACGCGTTTGACCTGCTGGCGCTCGACGGTGAGGATCTGACCGGACTTCCGCTATCGGAGCGCAAGGCGAAGCTTGCGTCGCTGCTCGCGGGCGGCACGGACCGAATCCGCTACTCGGACCACATCGCCGGCCGCGGCGAGGAGCTGTTCGACACGTTTTGTGCCGAAGGCCTCGAGGGTGTCATCTCGAAGCGCGCGGACGCGCGCTATGTTGGCTCGCGGTCCGGCAGCTGGCTGAAGACGAAGTGTATCCAGAGACAGGAGTTTGTCATCGTCGGCTGGTTGCCGTCCGACAAGCAGCGAGGGTTCAAGTCGCTCCTCTTAGGCGTCAACGAGGACGGTCATCTCCGCTATGCCGGCAAGGTCGGAACAGGGTATACGGGCGAGGAGATCGACAAGCTGATGGATCTGATGACGCCGCTGGCCGTCACGAAGCCGACCGTCACCGCACCACGCGCAGCCGTACGCGGCGCACGCTGGATCAAGCCGCAGCTGGTGGCCGAAGTGGCGTTCATGGAAGTGACGAGCGACGGGGTATTGCGCCATTCCAGCTATCTGGGTTTGCGCCAGGACAAGAGACCCGAGGCGGTCGTCGTCGAGAAGCCTGCGCCCGTTGCCAAGCTCGAGGCACCCGAGCCCTCCGTCGTCCGAGTGACGAACCGGGAACGAGTGATCTTTCCCGAGTCCGCAATCACGAAAGGCCAGCTCGCCGACTATTACCAGGCTGTGTCCGGCATCATGCTGCCTTGGTGCGGAAGTCGCCCGATAAGCCTGGTCCGCTGTCCGCAGGGCCGAGGGAAGAAGTGCTTTTTCCAAAAGCATGACGCCGGCAGCTTCGGCGACCATGTCCACCATGTCGGGATCGCCGAGAAGGACGGACATGACGAACCCTATTTGTTCGTTGACGATGCCGAGGGTCTCGTCACCTGCGTTCAGATGGGGACGATCGAGTTCCACGGCTGGGGTGCGCGGATCGAAGACGTCGAGAAGGCCGACCGGCTGGTGTTCGATCTCGATCCCTATGAAGGCCTCGATTTCAAGGATGTCATTTCCGCGGCCCTTCATGTCCGCGACGTGCTGGCCCAGATGGGCCTTGAGACCTTCCAATGGTGACGGGCGGAAAGGGTGTCCACGTCATCGCGCCGCTGACGCCGCAGGCCGAGTGGCCGGCCGTGAAGGATTTTGCACACCGCTTGGCACTTGTCCTAGCGCAGTCCGAACCCGATCGATTTACCGCAGCCCTTGCAAAGGCCAAGCGAACCGGACGGATCTTCATCGACTATCTGCGCAATCAGCGGGGGGCGACGGCTGTCATGCCGTATAGTGCTCGTGCTCGCGAAGGCGCGCCCGTCGCCGTACCCATCACGTGGGAAGAGCTCGCTAAACTCGACCGCGCATCGGGCTGGCACATCGGCGATGCAGGCGCGCTGCTGAAGCGCGCAGCGTCAAAGGATCTCGTCGGTTGGGGACGCGCTGACCAAATTTTGCCCGACCTATGATAGTCTCTGTTCGCTTGGTGCCTCGATGAAGATCGCAACCTACAACGTGAATGGCATCAACGGTCGCCTGCCGGTGCTTCTGCGCTGGCTGGATGAGTCTCAGCCCGATGTCGTCTGCCTGCAGGAACTGAAAGCGCCGGACGAGAAGTTCCCTTTGAGCGCGGTCGAGGCGGCGGGTTATGGCGCGATCTGGCAGGGTCAGAAGAGTTGGAACGGCGTCGCCATCCTTGCCCGTGGCGCAGAGCCCGTTGAGACTCGACGGGGGTTGCCGGGCGACCCGGACGACGTGCAGAGCCGCTATCTCGAAGCGGCCGTTGGCGGCATTCTGGTCGCAGGCTTCTATCTACCCAATGGCAATCCGAGGCCGGGTCCGAAATTCGATTACAAGCTTGCCTGGATGGAGCGCTTGATCGCCCATGCGGCCACGCTGTTCGACACCGATGCGCCGGTCGTGCTGGCCGGCGACTACAATGTGATGCCGACCGAGATGGACGTCTACAAGCCGGAACGATGGATCAAGGACGCGCTGTTTGCGCCAGAAGTCCGAGCCGCGTTCTTTCGTTTGATCGATCAGGGGTTGGCTGGATGCGCTGCGGGCAAAGCATCCCGACGAAACGATCTACACGTTCTGGGACTATTTCAGGAACGCGTATGGTCGCAATGCCGGGCTAAGGCTCGATCATCTTCTCCTGAACGCCCCGCTGCCGCGCGGCTGGCGGATGCAAAGGTCGATCATCACGTCAGAGGGTGGGAGAAGACCAGCGACCATGCCCCTGTGTGGATTAAACTAAAGGCCGCCCGACGGAAGCGTTCCGCAACCTGATTGTCGGGCCGACGCACGCGATCATAACGCTGTGAATTCCAATGATGCGTCGGCTTGGGTAGCAATCCAACGCCGTTTAGACCTGCAGACCCAGGTCCCCATCCCGCCTGAACTCGAGCATCGCGCTCAGGCTATTGCAGGGCCGGTAACGTCTGTTAATTCGACGTGACGCGGCCGCAACTTGCTGGTGGTCAGGCGCTACCGCGCTGACCGTTTACCTTGCCAGCGGCAGCGTCGAGCTTCTCACGGTCGTTCCCGACTTCGGCAATCAGGTCACGCGCCTGCTGCGCACTCAATCCATGCTTCTGGGCAAAATACTCGACCTCGTAAGGTTCGCTACCCGAAACACGGCTGCGATCACGGCCGTCGGTCTTGCTCTTGTCGTCTGCCACTGCGTGTCTCCAATACGTTCTGATGCGAAAACGCTTGGCCCGCCGGGCGTTTCCTGCAGACGACGCCTAATTTCACTGCCTGAGTTGGCTTCGGCATTCAGGCTGGGTCGCCCATCAGTGCCACTAAGTGACAGCTATCGAAGCGCCGATGCGGAAGTGTATGGTGGAGCAGATCACTTAGTCAGATGAGGCGCTCTCGTTATCAAGGCGGCGCGATCATCGGTTATGGCAGTTTTGTTCAGGACCATCCTCGCGAGACCGCGACGAGCACAATCGCGAGCGACATGACGAACAGAGAAAGCCAGATCGCGATCTGGCCAAAGATATGCAGCACCAACCCCGTCCAAGAGTAACGACGGCGCAACAGGACGGCACTGCCAACGGCGACGAAGAATGCGACCGTCGTAGGCATGGTGATCGAGGGAGACCGGGATAGGGAGGCTTCCGCAAGCGGTGCCAATCCAATCGCCATAACCAGCAGCCAAGAAAACCCAAATATCAGGGCGCCAGACATGTCACCGAGTGCCGGGGGGCGGTGCTGAACAGACTGAAAAGCCTTACGCTCGTGCGTTGCCGTCGTGCTCATTTCGCTGTACCATTTGTTAGAGAGGTGCGCCGTGAAAATTGACCCGACCCAGCCCATCTACTTTGATACCGACATCAAGGCCGGAACCGGGCGTGGTTTTTGGCAGCTTAACCCGCCACCTGAGTTTGACTGGAGTGAGTCCTCGGAGGGCGACTACGCGTCTGCCGCCGAAAAGACATGGGTTGGACGGTTCGTTCAACGACTCTTCTTCGCGGTGGTCCTTGGAGTGATCGCGATCGGCGCGCTCGACATGGTGATAAGGTAATCTCATCGCTCCGGACCTGTGGGGCCGGTCGCTAGGGACAACCGTGCGTCAACATCACGCCGATGTTTCTCGCCAAGGAGTTCAGACGTTCCAGCGGTGATGAGGCCTACCTCACGATCCGTCGAAGGTTTGCCGCTCGAAACAGGATGGGGGGATGCGACCCCGCTACCTCCCGAATAGCGCCCCGCGATGCTCCCCTCGGAAGCCACACCAGGCAGTTCCATGCCTTCTAGCGCTGGATTGCTGAGGGCGCTCTGAATGTCGCGTTCGATCGCTTCCGATCGCTGATTAGCCCACTTCCCGATAGCGGCGTTGCGCATACCCTCTTGCGTCGAACTGAGGTTCGTTTCCCACAGGCCGGGCAGGACACCAGAAGGTGCGTTTGCCACCTCCTTGTCATAATACCGGGCAAGATCTTGGCTGAGATCCTGCGTAAGGTTAAACCCTGAGCTTTCGGCGAAGCTGGCGTGCTGCTCCAGCGACTGGGAAAGTTCCCGATAATGACGGGCTTGCTCGTTGTAGGACTCGATGCGGCTGAGCGATTCCTCGATAGCTTTGGTTCGGGATTCGCTTTGCGAGGACCGGGAAAACTTACCAGATTGACTAAAAGTACCGTCGTTTGTGCTAACGGTTGCACCAGTCGAATGGTCGCGATTGATGCCATTCGTCGCCGACACTGAATTATCGCGGCTACTCGATGCGCTATCGCTATCGTTGGTTGTATCCGCCCGCGTATAATTTTGATTATAGCCAACGGTCGCACCTGCCTGGACACCAAGAGCGCTGGCTGCCTTGCCAAGCAAGCCTCCTCCGCCGCCCTTGCCCCCAACTCCAAGGCCGGCAGTAACACCTCCGGTGACGGCATCTGACCAGCTAGTGCCCTTGCCGGTCTCGGACTGCTTACGCGTTCCGTTGCCGACACTCTGGCTATTCTGGACGCCGTCGCTCCCGGTGATCGTATTCCGATCACTGACCTCGGTGTTACTCCCGCTACGAACACCGGAGCTTGAGTCGAAACCAGACGAGTTCTCGCTTGACCAAGAATGGCCGTTCCTAAGCGCATTAAGGTGCGAGACCTCGCGACGGCTTGCCTGCTCGAACCCGTCAGCGACGCGCGCTGCCATCGTCGCCTGCTGGCTTTCAGTAGCAACAGAGCCTTGGCTAAGTTGCGGCTTGAACCCGATATTCGACATGGCGCGCGAGTTGTCATAGACATTCTGACCATCACCAAAGCCGTTTGTCGTAGCGCCGTTGTCGTGCCGGAAGCTAAAAGCACCAGCGCCAGTGGAAAACGCCGGCGCGTCCGACCACTGGTTGCTCTGACGCATGTTGGACGTCGAGTTCGAGAAGCTGGCATTACCATAGGAGTAATTGCCTGTGGTCTGCTCAGCGGCTGCAGCCTCCGCAGCGTTCTGCGCCGGCGATAGAACCGATGTCGCCTGGCCCGAGATGCTCATAGCACCCTTGGCTAGGCCAGCTGCAAGGAACGGCACTGACATCAACATGAAGCCCGCGATCGTCGCAGTTTCAGCGTTTACCGCACCGATACCGGCATGGGACCCCAACGACATGCCGCCATCCGCTACACCCTGAGCCGCGGCGGTCGCACGCGTCATGCAAATCATGTGGAGGATGACATAAAGCGGCCCCCACGCGGCAAGATAGAAGAACCCGGTCAGGTAGCCCTTGAGCGCGCCTACCCCGGTCTGCGGCATCAGGAATAGCGGGAAGATTACCGGAAACATCGCATAGAAGACGACGGTCAGGACGATGTTCAGGATCGGCACCCAGCTCATCGCCTGCTGCGCGATCGAGTTGTACGTGTTGCGCGCCTGGATATCGGCCCGCGTCGTCGCGAACGTGTCAATCGAGGCAGCGCCCGGACCACCGGCCATGCCGTCACGCGCCTGCATGAACGCATTGATCGCCGTGTTCTGCCGAACGATGTTTTCGTAGCCGGCGCTGGAAGCGGTGAACGCCTGATTGATGATCGGAACATCGGCCCGCAGCTTCGCGGAGGCGACGGCGGTCGAGAGCTTTGGATAGGTTTCCTTGGCCCAGAGCGAGGTCTGGGCGTCGATCATGGTATGCCAAAGGCCATCGAGCATACCGTAGGCCTGCCGGCAGCTGACGATGCTGCTGGACGTTGTCGCGCCGGAGCGCTCTACCCAAGGTTGGGACCGCGCAGCAGAGCCGGGTCCCATCGTTGCCCAAAGGTCTTTCGCGGAGGCGAGATCGGTCATCGACTTCTGGCCGAGCATGACGTCGCCGAACACACAATTCTTGAAGTGCGACGAAAGGTTGGTTGCGAACTCGGCGTCGCGGATCTGAAAATTGCGCGTCGCATCGAGCAGACGGGCACCATAGACCATGCCGTTGGACGAATAGCTAAGCTGGCTCGGCATCGTGAAAACGGTTTCGGCCGTCCGGGTTAGCCAATCACCGACTTGACTGGTGAAGCTGGCGATTACCCCCAAGCCGAGGGGTACGTTGTCGACAACGGCGGGAGCGAGTGACGGATTGATCCGGTCCGTCACCTTAACTGTTACGGTCGGGACCATAAGGCACATGTAAATGAGCGATGAGCCAAGGAACCAGTTGAGCCAGACGCGCACGTTCATTGTGAAAGCGACGGCGAGGAGCGAGTAAATCAGGCCAAGGACCATCACCACCTGCAGGAGGGAACGGTAGCCGCCTCCGCCTGTCCAAGCTGCTACCGCGTTGAACGTGTTGACGATGTATTCGCCACCGCCAATCGTGAAGACCTCAACCATGCTCCGTCACCCGTCCTAGTTGAGGCCCTGGGCACTCAGGCCCCGCGCGAAATTCAGCGATGCAGACATCGCCGGCGACATGCTGTTCTGGAGGGTGGACTCCAGCATCACCGACTTGTTGATGAGCGCGATCGTCTGATTGAGCGTGGCCTTTAGCTCGACGTTGCGTTGCGCATACCGGGTGCGTGCCTCTGCAAGCTGGTCACGCCACATCTTGCCCATTTCCGCGTCGGCGGGCTGGACCTGGACGGTCGACTGGCTGATCCGGTCGAGCATGTTCTCGATCATGGAGGACAGCAGGTTGACTGAGACGATCTCGGCAAGCGCGCTGGTCTCGCCGTCGGCAAAGTTTTGGTGCGCCATCGCCTGTACCGCGAGCATCTTGTAAAGCGGGAGCGTCGTCATGTTGAGCAACTGCTGTTCCTGAGCGTCGAGCGCCGCATCGGTACGAATCTTGCCGTTGATCGAGTCGATCATCGCCTTGATCTTGGTGCGTAAACCCGGCCCGGGCCGCAGCGTCTGTTCAGTCATGTTCAGACACTTTTCGTCGTCGTCGCAGTGCAGGATCTTGACCGGTGTGCCGGTGCCAGCGCCATCGAGAAGAGCTGTCACCACCGCATCCTCGGCAGGCCCGACGAAGCCGACGATCGCACCCTCTGCCGCCTTGGGATTGATGACGATCGTTCCAACCAGAGTCATCAGGAACTCGGAAAACTCCTTGTCGGTGCCGGCGAACTTGTTCGACTTTTTTGATCGCATCCCACGTGTAATTTCGCGGGTTACCGGGGATCTTGTCGGCCATTGCCGGATCGGTGTTGGCGTCGAGCGTGGCGTCCTGTTCTCCACCGGCACCGCAGCCCTGCCGGGAGCGCGCCCAATCGGAGAACTTGCCTTGGCTGTTACCAACCGCCGCGCAGACCGTGGATCGTGCACCAGCCATTTTCGGCCATACCGAACCGACCAACCCCTGGGCCGCTTCACACGACGAGATGTTCATCTGGTTCATCTGCTGCGCTTTGTTGGCCATGCTATCCATGACCTTGCCGATCTCGGGCGAGACGCTGTCGATCGCGAGCTGGAAGGCAAAGCCCAACGCGTTGTTGGCAGTCGCCTTCAGCATGGCAACCATTTCAGCGCCATTGATGAAGCTGAAGGAGCCGGTGAAGAGGTCGATGCCACCGCAGCCTGCCGAGACCTTGGGCATCTGCAGGTTGAACGGCTGCACGCTCTTTTGCGGAAAGCGCGTCCAGACGTTGCCCATCGAATAATAGCCAGCGGTCTGCCCCTGATAGGCGCTCGGCCCGGTCACGTTCGCGGCCCCGCCCGCATCCTGGAAGAAGCTGTTCATCTGCCCCGCGACGTCCGCACGCGCCATCCCGACGGGGATCATGCTCGCGGCACCAAGGCTCATAGCGACGGCCGCGGTCCGGCGAAGGAAGGCGCGGAAGGGAGAGGTACGAGGGGGAGGGATTGTGCGCCATCAGAAGTCACTCCCGACCTTGGCGTTGGTGAGCATGAAAATGCGTTCCATGACTTCGTCGGCCGACATGACGCCAAAGCCGATCGGCACGGTTTTCCGCGTGACGGTATCGAACAGCACCAGTGCCGGCGTTGCGAGCGGCACGCCCATGCGCTGACGCTGGCCGCTGTCGACGACGTAGTTGGGGAACTGGCGGCTTGGACCACCGTCATTCGATACCGCCATCACAGTGATGCGGTGGCTTTCGGCAACCGAGCGCAGGATCGGCGAGAAGACCTCACAGGCAGCACAGGACTGCGCGAAGAAATAGAACATCCCGTAGCGCTGGCCGAGGCGCGAGAGCACCTGGTCGCGGGTGGCGGCACGATTATCCGTCCAAGCCCGCTTGCCGACGGTCGAGACGGGCCGCTGCAGCGTGTAGTCGATATCCGGGTTCTGCCAGAGCGCACGCTGCCAGGTATCGGAGAAGGTCGACGCGCGATCGAGCTGCTCGCGCTGGTAGCGGACATAGGCGATGACGTTCGCCTCGCTTGGCTCGAGAATGGCGCGAGCTTTAAGCTCATCCAGCTGTTTGGTGATCGCCTTTAGCCGCGCCGTCGAAGACTGCTGCGGTTGCGCGGACGCCTGTGGGGTGGATTGCTTGGCCTTGGGGCGCTCGCAATAGAACCACTGGCCTAGTTTGCGCTCGCCGCAATAGAAGTCGCCGCCTTGCTGCTGCTCGCCGGCGTCAGGCGTGCCTGCAAACTCCGGCTCGACCACAGTTTTGCTGGCCTCGGCATCGTCGTCACCGATCGCATCAGCCATCGCCGCGCTCTGCAGGTCGACGGTTTGCGCGAGCGCCGGCGTGGCCAAGGGCGCCGTAGCTGCAAGCAGCATAAGAACGGTAGCGGTAAGCCGGCCGGTACGCTTAGTCTTGATCGTCGTCATCATCATGCTCCCCATCGAGCTCAATCATTGCGAGTTTGAGAACTGACATCATCGCGGCGACGTCGAGCATCCTGGTGCCCTGATCGAGCATCCGGATGATCCCACGAAGGTGGCTGCGACCGTGCTTCCGCCCCTTGATGGTCGCGCGCATTCCGGTCTCGCGGCGGACAAGCCAGCCCTTGTCGGCCATGCGCGGAAAAGCCTGCTCGACCTCGTGCGGATCGATGTCGCACTGAAACCAATGCGAGATAGTCTGCGCGACCTCACCGGCCGAGGTGCCCCGACCGGACCGATGGATGCGGAGGAAAATGGCAAGATCGAGCACCGACATGTCGATCGAACATGGCCCCCCGGACCGCTTGCATCATTTGCTCCCGTGAAGATCATAGTACCCCTGAATTTTGGTTTGAATGTCGGCCATCACGGAGACCTCACTGGGCAGCTTTGCTGCATCCATGAACTCCGCATAGACCTCGGAAAAATCCATCTGGCTCAGGTCGAGGCGCTGAAACTCCTCGATCGTGAAGCCCTTGCAGGTCTCGTCCTTGGGCTTGGCCCAAGCTTTGCCGATCTGCTGACGGCCCTGCTCCTGGAGGATGCGCGAGAGCTTGCTCCCGAAGCAGCAATACGCATCCTTCGACGTGACGCAGACGCCCAGGATCTTGTCCGAACAATAGGACCCGACGTTGTGGCAAAGACCCTTGTCGTCCTTCTCATCGAGCTGCTTTTCGGCAGAGCTACACAGCCATGGCGTCAGGAGCGGTACGCCGCTGCCCGAACAGCAATTCGACGCACCGAAGATCTTCTTGTTGCAGGTGCCCCGTTCTCCAGAAAACACGGTCAGGTTGGCTGGGTCGAACTGCTTGCCGGCGTCGCCGATCGAATGGAGTGCGACGAGCGCATCCTTGAACTCGGTTGAAGCCTCGCGCTCGATCGTCTCGCAGCTGCCATTCAGGCAATAGACGTCACCGCCACAAACATACTGCTTGTCGGAGGGCGCCTTATCGTCGGGCAGCGGGCAGCTATAGACGCGCTGCGACACCTTACAGGCCCCGCTCTGCGGATCGTCGAGACACTCGTCGCGAAGGAATTTGCACAGCTTGTTGTCGTCGAGCGATCTGCAATCGCTGGCCGGCGTGAGACGCTGACAGGTGAAGGAACGCGACCAGGCCCAGCATGCTTGCGTAACGGGAACGCCCTCAATGATGCGGGTCTCAGGGCCTTCGGTGCAGACCTCGGTCGCTTGCGGGACACACGTGGTGTCGGCAGCCAGCGCCGGGCAGGTGCCCTCGTTGCGGGCGACGGTAACGCTGAGCGTCCCTTCCTTTTTCAGGTAGAGAGTACCGGTCGCATAGTTGTGATGAGTGCCGATCTCTGCGGCCGACAATTCGGGATTGCAGGAATATAGCTGCGCCGTGCCGCTGACATTCTTCTTGCAGTATCTGCGGTAGCCTTCGACGTCGTTAGCGCCACCGCCAAGATCGATCTGCGCGTCGCAGATGTGCTTGGAGACCGGCTCTGCACGGCAAACGCCGGCATTGACCTTCGCCTGCATGACGCTGTTTTTGGCGAACCCGTAGCCCTCGTTTTTGTCGAGAACGCCGTAGTAGAACCAGCGCGCGGTGTTGATGACGGTCGGCACGAGGTTTCCGCGGCAGGCCTCGACCGTGTCCGTAACTTTCGACCCCTTGTTGCAGGTAGCCTCGTAATGGCCTTTTGAACCGACGGGAGGAGGAAGGGCCGTGCATGTACCCTCCGCGCCGCCAAGGTTCTGGCCACCCAGATACGTGTCAGGGTCTTTCTCAATCGCGGTGCCGCGCGAGGTCGCTGCCAGGATCTCGGCATTGCTGAAGGTCGCCCGCGTGCGTGCGCGATCGGTCACAGTGCCGAACGCCTCGTCGGTGCCGGCCTTCGAACCACCATCGACTACCAGCCGGTCGGGGTCGTCGAAATAGACCTTCTCCGCCAGATCGGTGCCGCCATAGCCCGGCAGTTGTGAGAGCTTGGCGTCGTTCGGCCCGAGGCTTTCGTCAGCGCGCATCGTTTTGCCGAGATCGGCGCCCTGCTTGCGTGCTTCCTCGATCGTCGTCTGCGCGACCACGCCGCTGGTGGCGCCCGCCAGGACGCTCAGTAGCAAAGAGAAAGCGATGCGCTTCACTCAGACGCCCTTGCTGAGGTTACGCAATGCGACGGATGCCACGCCGGCACCGGGGCCGTGCGCCGCGACGAAGGTGTCGAGCACGTAGCGAACCGAGACGTTGCCCGTGATCTTGTCGTGGGTCGGCACCGAAGTGGTGCAATTCACGCCCGAGCAGAGATCGAAGTCGGTCGAGACGGCGACATAGGTCGGAACCGCCTCGACGTTGAACGCGCGAAAGAGCCGGGGATCGATCCCGACATTGGACAGCTGATCCTTGTCGGTGACGACCTTGCCCAGCATGGCGCTGAAGGCCTTCATCGAATTGTTCGGGAAGCCCCGGAAGACCACCACACCGCCCGCCTTCGCCGTGTCGGCAATGAGCTGACGAAGGGCCGCTGGCGGCATCGACAGGCTCGCAAAGGCGATAAACTGCGGCGCATCGCCCTTGGTGCCGGCGACGTTCTGGCTGGCCCCCTTGATGATCTCGTCGAAGTCGAACGCACCGTCCCCGTTCACCGGTAGATCCGCTTTTGCGAGCGCGGTGAGGTTAGTGCTGCTTTTTGCCTGAATGGCGACGGCTTCCTCGCGGAAGGCATCGCCGCGGTTACGGACGTGCTCGGCGAAAATGTCGGCGTCACCCTGCATGGCGGCCGAGCGGCGCTTAATGGCCTCGAGGTCGACCCCGTCGACGGTCTGTGCGATCGCTTGAATGCCGGCGAGACCGGCAAGTGCGGCGATGACGATGGTGATGCGGCGCATGATTGTCTCTCCTCAGAGCACGCAGCAGTTGCGCTTGCGCCAGACGAGGTAGCCCATGTCCTCGCCCTTCACGGGGAAGGACCGGCCAGCCTGCGGTGGCATGGTCGAGGCCCCAAGCGGCGAGCAGGCCATCTTGCCGCTGACCATCGGGATCGGATTGACCATCTGGACGCGGTATTGCTGCTTGCGCAGCACCGGCATGGGGTACTTGTTGCACAGGCCCTTGGAGCCCATCGTGCCCCAGGCGAGGCCCTCGCGGTGGATCTTGAACGCGAAGCGGGCCAGCGCGAGACGCGACGCCTGCACATGGCCGATCGAGGCGGCGATGTTGCCGTTGACCGGGTACATCGGCCCCTGGCAGCCAGCGCACCAGAAGGTCGCATCGAGCGGCAGCTTGGCGGTTGCCGCGATGCAGTCGCCGGCGCACGCGGCCTGTGCGATCGGCGACGAGAAGAGCACGGCTTCGGGATTGATGAGGGCGGTCAGCGAGTCATCCTGCCAGAGCGGGTCGACCTCGGTCATGTAGGCAATGTCGAACGACGCCTGCTCGAAGCACAGGAAATCGGTCAGGATCTCCATCCAGTAGAGGAGCGGGTAGACGTACCAGTGCACGTGCCATTTGGACGTGTTCTGCCCGTTCCCGCCGGTCTGCGATGGTCCAGACAACTGGCCCTGGCCAATGTCGAAGCCGGGCGCGATCTTCGTGCCACCCAGATTGACGAAGCACCAAGGCTTGGTGGTGACGTCGGCAAGACGAACGGGCTCCCAGAAGCCGGCCGAAATACCGATGCGCGGCACCGGACTGCCACACGCGCAGACGGGGAGGGGACGGGTTCTCCGTGTCGGCGCGATTGCTCGGCCAGATCTTGAGGCCGCCCACCGAAAGCGGGAACAAGCACGACCAGCAGACGTCGGTGATCGGGTTCACGAATTTGCCCGAGCACTTCGATTGCGCCTCCGCGCGCGGGCTAAGTGTCGTCGAAAGCACGAACGCACCCAGCAACAGCGTCAGGAAGCGCAAGAGCTTCATGCGTGCTCGTCCGACGACTGTGCGGCGTCGAGGAACGCATTGTCGGCGCGGTTCTTCCGGAAAACGTAGAGCGCGGTATGCAACGCGGTCGTGGCCAGGATCGCCGCTACGACGAACGAGGCGGGACGGCCGAACAGGGCAACAAGCGGCGAGATTGCGATCACACCGATACCCGACAGGACGCAGAGCACCTGGAAGGTCCGGCGCATGGTGCGCAGGTCGTCAGTTTCAGGTGCAGCCATCGGCGTGCGCAGGAGGTCGAGCCACAAAGGCATCAGCTTATTCCCTTCAGCTTGATTTCGGAGAGCTTCAGGACACGGCCATTCTGCACGGCGACGGCCGGGGTGTGCCGAATGCCTAGTTTGCCGGTGAGGCGACCCTCCTGGTCGAAATAGAAGCGCCGCTTGCGGTTGGTCATTTCCTCGATCGGCGAGCCGTTCACGAGGATGATCTTGGCTTTCAGGTCGCTGTACTGTGACGTCGCCCATTCCATCTGTGCGGCGTCATCGCCGTCGACGAAAACCAGCGCCTGATGGACTGCCACGAAGTCGAGCGGGTTCACGGTCTGGCCGGCGCGAGCGATGTAGTTGCCCTTCTGGTCCTGAACGTCGCGCTCGATGACAATCGTCGGATCATAGGCCCAGCTGCGTGGCTCCGTCGCCGCGGTGATACCGGCGACGGGCTTCGGCCGACGCACGCGCGCCTCGGACCGCTTGGCGAACTCCGCATTCATGCGGTCGATCCCGCCCGTGGCTTGGAGACGCTGCAGGCGGGCCTCGATCGTCGCCAGCAGATCCGGCTCGATGATCGGAAAGACCTGGCCGACGACGCCGTGATCGCTCGCGCGTGTGGCCGAGGTCAGCGACACCGATAGCAGGGCGACGATCGCGAAGGACTCGATCGCTCGCTTCACAAGATGGGCTGCCCGACACCAACGATCTTGTTCGAGCAGGCGTAGCCGATCGCGGCATAGCGGCTGTCAAAACCGTCCTTGTGCGGGCTGCCGACATAGTAGCAGCCCTGCGGGATCACGCCTGTCGGGCCGGCCACCAGCGGCTCGCCCAGTTTGGTGACAGGCTTCATGTGGCTGACGAGCTTGCCGGCGACGAACACATCCGCGCCGCGGTGCACGACGGTGTCACCCGGCATGCCGTAGACGATCTTCCCGAACATCTGCTTCTTCGCACCAAAATGCTTGATGACGAGCGGCACGGCAGGCGGCACGAAAAAGACGTACTCGCCACGCTTGGGCATTGCCGTCTTGTGAATCACGAATGCCCAGTTCGGCAGCGATTCCGACGCGTTGATGAGCAGCCCGTGCGTGTCGCGCCACTCGGCGATCGCGTTCAGCGAGATCCCACCGGCGACGAACACGCCAAGCGCTGCCCAGAGGCGTTTGCGGGGGCGGAAGCCCTCGGCCGCTGCTGGCGCCGCAATTGCCTTACTGGCCACCGGGACCACCAAAGCTTGAGACCATGGCGCCGGCAACCGACGGATCATCCGGTGCGACGTCCTGCGCAGTGGCGGGGGGCAGACACTGCGGCAAAGGGGTTCGGCGCGGCGGGAACGGGTGCGACCTGCGCCATTTCGACAGGCGCGATCGCAGGCGCGGAAGGAACCTGACCCTGCATCATCGACCCCATCTGCGCGGGCGTCGCCGGCATCGGTGCCTTCACGCCGGAGGCATAGACGGCTCTCGCCACGTCGGCCGTGATGTCGGGCACGCTCTTGGACAGAACTGCCTCACCCACGAGAACAACCTGACCAGCCGCACCGCGACGCTGCAACTCCGTATCGAGCGATGCCATGAACGTGCGCATCTGCGCCTGGACCTGGTCGGGCGGGGTCGCGCTACGGGCCTGCGCCTGCACATACTCGCTAACGATACGGGATAGGTCTGCCTTGACGATGTGCTGCGGCTTATCAGCCATCACCAACTTGGTGACCCACATGCCCCATACCAGCGCCAGGACGAGGGCGGCAGCGATTAGCAGCTGCGCGGCGGTATAGCCGGCGAACACCGTCTTGCGTCGGACAGCAACAGCTACAGGTGAGGCAACGGGCTCAATCGTTGCGGTTTCGACGGCCCCGGTCATGCGTGACGCTCCCGGCGACCGGTATCACGCGGCAAAATTGCGTGACGGCGGAAGAACATGATGGCGCCTGAGATCACCATGTGGACCACGCCCACGATCATTTTGAACTGGTTCACTCGGGGCCCATCGGCCGCGAGGTAGCGGCTGGTCATGTTCTGGAGATGGTTCATCATGCCATCGAGCGAGAAGCTGCCGATGAGCAGGAAAAACAGGGCGAAGACGCCCCACGTCATCAGCAGCGTCGTCGCCATGAAGCCGGCGAAGTGCAGTCCGAAATAGAGGAAATAGCCGTAGTCGATTTTGCGCTCGACGTGGAGGGGCTGAAGAACGGTTGCCATGGTGGTCACTCCGCTGCGATCGCCAGCGCGTCATCGGCGCTCGGATCGGTCCATTTCTCGGGGTTGTCGGGGTAGGCGACCCGTTCGATCGCCTCTTCCATCGTCAGGCCTTGCGCGAGCAGGTCATGGATGGCCGCGAAGGTGCGGGGCGATGACGAGTAAACCGTCGCCGAATAGGGATCGAGGACGAGCCGGCCGACCGCCAGCGTCTCTGGACCCTTAATCATCACGTCGGAATATTCGGAGCCGTTGCGCTTCAACGACCGGAGCAGCGCGTCGGTGTAGTCATCCATCTCGAAGCGATCGTGCTTCTTGAAGTCGGCGATCGTCTCAGCCTTTTGCTGGAGGATGACGAACCAGTCGCTGTTCTCCAGCGCGGCTTTGGAACCGTCCGACTTGTAATAGTCGTTGAGGCTCTGCGTGGCGGTCACCAGCGATGCGCCGTATTTGCGGCAAGTACGTGCATAGGCTTCGATGAAATCGGCCATCGAACCGCCCTTCAGCATTTGCCACGCCTCATCGAGCAGCAGCGCCTTGGGGACCGAGCGGTCCTCGCGGCGCATCGCCTGGCTCGCCATGAACATGATCGCCGTCAGCGCGACGCTACGAAGCTCCTCGCGCGACGACAGATCCGACAGCTCGAACACCGTCAGGTTGTTCTTAAGCTTGAAGGACACTTCACCCCTCAAAGAAGCGGCCATAGGTGCCGTTGGTCGAGAAGGGACGCATCGCGATCGCAAGATTGATGGCGAGCGGGTTCTTGGTCTCGTCGAGCGCGGCAATAACGTCGTTGACCGAGCCCTGCCGGCCTTTCTCCGCCCAAACCTTGTTGATCGCGCCGTCGATCAGGCCGCGCTCGGTATCGTCGAGCTTGTCGATGTGACGCGCCATCTGGTTCACGATGGATTTAAGCATGGCGAAGCAGTCCATGAGATAATCCTCATCGGTCTCCGCGAGCACCGGATCGATCATCGAGAACGGATTGATGCAGAAGCCCGACGACATCGTGAACTCGACGAACGCGCCGCCCTGCAGTTTGCAGGAGTGCTCGAACGACCGGCCGTCATCGATCACGACGACCTTGGCACCGGCGCCGACCATCGAGGCGCACAGCTCTTGCAGGGCCACCGACTTGCCCCGAGCCCGACTTGCCGAAGACCGCGACGTTATGGTTGCCGGCGGTGTTCTCGAACGGCGACCAGAAGAAGGGCTGACCCCGCCTGCCGATCAGCATCAGGTGCGGGTTGTTGCCGCCCAGATATTCGCCCTGGAGCGGCATGAGGCTTGCGGCCGTCGTGGTCAGGACGGTGCGCAGTCGCTTCATGTTCTTCAGATCGAACGACAGGCCATTGGCCATCGTCATCGGCATCGCCGCGAGCAGGCCCTGGATCTGCAGATAGCGATCATCGAGCAGGTCCCAGCCTGCCGCGCGGTAAACCGACTTCAGGATGCGCTCGTTGGCGTCGCCCTTGCCCTTCGGGCTGAACGAGGTAACCGAATAGAACGCCTGCACGAGTTTGCGACCCTGACGCAGCTCGTCCTTCACAAAACGCCACTCTTCAGATTGGTCCTTCAGCTGTGGCAACATGCGCGCGGACTTGCTGTCGGCGAGGCTGGTTGTGCGCATGAACTTTCGGCCCGCGCGCTGCCCGGAGGCTTCGGCGTCCGGGAAGTCGAGGCACAGGTTGGTCGATACCGGGCAGGGCATGCGCAGCTTGTCGGCGAACATGTCGCCAATGAGTTTTGCCATGTCCCAGGGCGCCCAGCGCTGCGGGAGGTTGCGCACTGAGAAGGAGCGCACGTCAAACGTGTCCGGGTAGATCTCGCCGATCTCCGGGGCATGGTCGACGGTCTTGCCGGTCGGACGGAAGCGCTCGGTGCGCAGCAGAATGCGGTCCGGCTCGATCCTCATTTCGAGGTCGTGACGCACGGCCTGGTCTGCGATCGGGTCGAACGGATTGTAGGTGATCGTGTCGTCACCGGGTGCCGTCGTGGGCGAGGTGATGTCATCGATCCACGAGATGAGGCCCTTAGGGTCGACTGCACGTGCGTGAACGCCGAGCGACTCCAGCGCCGAGATCAGCCCGTCCATGACCGAGGTAATTTCCTCGTTCGAGACGCGGCTCGATTCCGGGGTCGAGTAGGACAGGCCGAGACGGTGATTGCGCAGGCAAAAGGGAGATGATGCCGACAACGAGTTCCAGACGCCGCCCATCAAATACTCGGTGCGGTGCCGCGCCATGCGCTCGTAAATGCCCGATGCCGAATAGCGCGGCATGTACCACTGCGAGAGCTTCTCGCTGATCCGCGGGCTCATCCAGCCATGGACCTGCAGGGCACCCGGCGTCGGAATTCCTTCGGACAGCAGCTGGGCCAGCATTTCGTGGCTCTGCTCGGTTGCGCCGATCATCGGGGTCGCTTCGAGGAAGAAACCGCGCGAGGCGCTATTGTAGTAGATTTGCGTCTTCGGATCGTAGCTGCGGTAGGGCAGCCAATGGACAAACCGCGGGACAACCGAGTCCGGACGGCCGTTCTCAGGCTTGGCTGAGTCACCGAGGAGCGTGGCAAGCAGGCCTTTGAAGATGCTCACTGGACAACTCCGGGGAACGAGGACGCGCGTAGCACCGGCAGCGGGTTCGCCGTCTTTGCCGCCTCCCGCGCTTCAGGTTCGGCGCGAGCAAGACCTGCACGGATGGCAGGGTTGGCGCCGACTGCGGCGATCGCGGTGCGACCAGCCGGGGTTACATACTTCGGCGCCGTGAGTGCCGAGGTGGACGTGACGGCCGGACGGACAGGCGCGGGTGAGGAAAGGGGCTTGGAGCCGGTGGTCATGCCAACCGCGACCGGCAAGTTTGGCGTGGGGGACGCAGACTTCGAGCCATAGGTCACCGCGGGCGGGGTGCGGAGTGCCGATGGCGACACCGAAAGGCGGCGCGGCGCTTTCGAGAGCCGACGCGCGACCTGATCCTTGATGTCCCCGACAGGATCTGCCTGAACGCGAGCGGCAGCAACCGCAGCTGCGGTTGGCATATCCGGATTAGCAGTCGCGGATTCCTCTATGAAGGGAGGATCGGCACGGTCGACAGCTGCAAGCAGCGTGTCGCCGCCCGTTGCCGCCTGAACCTGTGCCGGCGTCGTCGCGACAGCGTTGCTCGCCAGCGCGCGCTGCCATTCGCCGCGCTCGACGACGGCATGGACCGCGGTCTGTTCGTGCAGGCGACCGGCACCGTCGATCTGCGCCGGGAAGACGATGCGAAGCACGCGTTCCTGGCTACGCGCAGGCGCAGCGGCAGCGGTATCGAAACCGCGGCCGGCGCTTTGCGGCGCGCTGTAGGGACCGGCGGGCGTAATCATGCGATCGCCATCCTCGCCCGCAATCATCGCCAGCGCGCGATCATCGATCGTCGAACTGGGCGCGCAGATGCCGTCGGGTGCAACGCACGTGAAGTTGCCCTTGATGTTGCTGCCCATTGTCGTGCAGCCGGTCATCATGGTGCCGGAGGCAAGGGCGACAGCGAGACAAACGTGGACCTTATTCACGACCGGCCTCCAGCAATGAAGGAGGCGAGCGCCTCCTTGGGACGATAGCCCTCGATCATCGCGCCATCGGCGCGGACGATGACGGGTGTGCCGTTCAGGCCGTGCGAGCGAGCGAAGCGCTCATTGGTATCGAGGCCTGAGGTGTCGCAGGTGGCCGCGTTGCGAAGAGGCTCGCCGGCATAGGCCTGGTGCAGCGCGGTCTCGCGGTTATTGGCGCAATACACCTGATTGGCGAGGTCGCGACTACCGAGAACAGAGATTGGTCGTTCGACGACACGCACGTTCATCGACCGCAACGTGTTCGAAAGCGCCCGGCAATAGCCGCAGCGGAAGTCGCTGAAGACCGTGACCGTCTTGCCCGACTGGTTGCCCCACACGATCGCGCCATCCTTGGGGAGACCGTCGAGCGAAATGCGTGAAGGGGTTGTCGGCGAAGCAGCGCCGGCAGCCTTGGCGATGGGGGCTCGCCGCCGTCGGGTGCGTTGTTGGCCTTGGCTGCGCCGCCAATCAGCGTGTCCGGGTTGATCTCGAGGAGGCGAGTTGCAGTGAGATCCTGCCGCGTCTCCATGTCGTAGACACGACCGATAACGAGATAGCGTCCCGACCGATCAACGTAGAACAGGTTGTTGCCGGCCGTCACTTCGCAGAGGCCATCGACGATCGCACAATCGACCTTGCTGACCTGCGTTTTGGGCAGGCGGGCCTTCAGAAGGGCGATCACCGATGCGTCTGCCGGACGAAGCGCGGCATAAGCGGCCTTCGCGCCGATCGCGGCAGCAACGAACGCTGCGATGACCAAAAGAAGGACCAGCACCCGACCAACGGTCAGACGCCTGCCAGCGGTGCTATCAGTTCCGAACATAAACACCCTCCAGGAAGACGATCTCGACGTCGACGCCGGTCGGCATTTCGATGACCGGCTGGTACTGCTCGGCACGCTCGATCAGGTATTTCGAGACCATGTCGCCAGCCTCGCCAACGCCATTTCCGATCCCGCCTTGTGCGATGTCGCCCATGCCGAGCTGCTGGCGCTTGCCGTTGACCTGAACATTGCTGCCCTGGAGGAAAGAGTTCGAATTGGCTGCGAAACCCTTGCCGATCCCGCCGACGAGGCCCGCAATGAAAGCTTGGCTGACGAGTGACCCTTCGCGGCTGACGACACGTCCGCGAACGCCGGTCTTGCCGCCGAACGCGATGAAGCCTTTGACCTCGGACACGGCGTAGCGACCGCCCGGTTGAGGGCAGGTCATCTTTTGCAGCTTCACGTAGACCTTCTCACTCGAAAGCTCTGCGCGCGCCGCACCGTTGATGAGGCAGCCTTGGATTTTCGTCGTGAGCAGCTTGCCATTCTGCAGCACCGACCGCGCGGGGCCGGTGACGCGAAGGACGACGGGCAAAGGATCAGTCTGGCTGTTGGTGCCGGCTGCGGCATCGACACCAACGATGACCTTGGCGCTCGCAAAGCTGTTGGGTGGAAGGTAGTTCGGACTGTCGGTGTAGACCGTGTTGCCCTTTGAAACCTTCGAGGCATTACCGGCCTCGGCAGAGCCAAACGAGACCATCTTAACTTCGCTGAGGCGCGCAGGTGGAAGGTCCGGACCGGGAGTAGCGCCTGCCGCGCCGGGGCGACCGTAAAGGGCGGCGCTACCAGGGCCGTACATTGCCTGCGGCCCGGGCATCGGGGCAGGCGCTGCGGCACGCTCGTTGACCTGCCGACGCAACTGATCGTTTTCGGCCTGATAGGCGGATACGACGCGCTGGCCATCGCTCGACATTGACTGGTTCTGTGCGCGCATCGCGTCGAGCTGCTCGGCTAGCTGCGCGACGCGAGCGTTGGTGCCCTCGACACCCTTCAGCTGGTTTTCGTTCGACTGGAAACGGTTCTCCGACTGCGCCATCCACTCCTGCTCGGACTTGGTCTTGTTGGTCATGTCGCTGACCGAGACCGTCTTCTTGTCCGCGCTATCGGGATCGATCTTCTTGACCGCGTCGTCACCGCCAAAGATCCAGAACGAGGATGCGACGAGAACCACGCCGCAGCCTGCCGCCAGCTTCATCTGCTGCTTCTTGCGGGTCTCAACGTTGCCATCCAGTTCCGAGGCGATTGGGGATACGCCGTCGCCGTCGCCGTCGCCGTCAACGACTTCGGGAGCGTCGAGCGGCTTACGCTCGCGAGAGAAAATATCTTTGATGCCCATGGCTTAGTTTCCGTTCCGCGAGACGAGGTAAGCGGTCGTGACACGACCCGGCGCGAGCTTGGGTTCGGCGATCGAGACCGCGAGCGCGCTCGATGGAGCCACGCTGGCCTCGGTCAGCACCGTTTCCCTTAGTGCCCTTGTTTTCGATGCGCAGGACGCGGCCGGTGAGAGCGTCGCCGCGATATTCAGCGATCATCTGAACTTTGAGGTCGCCGACATAGACGGGCTTGAGCGAGCGCTGACGCATCTCAAAGCCATCGACCGTCTTGTTGGCGTACATCGCCTGCACCAGCGTTACAGCGGCCTCTTCCTGCGGAGACGTTTGTGCAACCTTGGTGGTCGTACCGGCTTCCGCAGCGTCGGCCTTGGCAATCGCGGGGTTCGAGACGAACACCTGCACCGCCTGGTCGCCGCTGATCCGGCACTGGAACTTGTAGACGTAGCCGCGCTTGCTGGTGCCGAAGAACGACAGGAGTTGGCGACCGAAGCCCTCCGGGACCGACAGGTAGATGTCGCCCCGGACCGGCTCGTTGACGACGGAGAAGTCGTCCGAGGGGTTGCCGGTATTGATCTTGGACACACCAGCGAACTCGTCACCGACAAGGCTGATCCGAGTGAGATCCTTGGCCGACGCGTTGCAGAATACCTGCGCACCGTCGTCGGCCATTAGCGTCTGGTCGCCAGTCGCGAAGGCGGGGGGCCGCAAAGACGAAGATCGCCACGGCAATTAGAGCGGCACCGGCGATGCGGCTCAACCAGCAAAAGTTGCGGCTGGAGAGGGCAGTGCCGAGCGCAGCACTGCCAAAAGCGTAGATTGCGGTCACATCGCAGCTCCCGGACGGGTCTTTGGTTGGACCATGCTGAAGCCGACGAGCTTCAGGGTCATGCCGGCATATTCCCAGTCGTAGACAAAGGTCCGCTGCTCGGATGACACGATTTTCTGGCCGATGACCGTGTTGAGCTTGCCCGACACGGTAGACTGGAGCGCCTTGGGGTCGATCTCCATGCCCTCGAGCGTAAAATACTGCGACATGCTGGAGCCGCGCTGCTCATCGACGATCTTGAGGAGGTCGGCTTTGATCTTGCCCTGCGACTTAGGCGAGACGATCGCGAGAACCGACTTCATCCAATAGTCGAGGCTGCTCGGCGTGCGGTTAAGCGTCAGCACGGCCGTATCGCGGGTCACAAGCTCCAGATACTCGCGCGAGACACCCGACGTGGAAAGTGTGACCGGTGAGCCCAGAACAGGCTGCAGCACAATTTCGCGGCTACGTGTCGCCGACATCAGGAGCAGGAGCGCAACAAAACCGGCAAGAACCAGGGCGGCTATACCGAGGACATTACGCTGGCGAAGGACGCGCTGGCTTTGCGCGTGCTGGTAGGAAAAATCCATGTCAGCCCACCATCAGTCGGAGGTAGGAAGGTGGCGTGGCGCGCAGCGACGGGAAGCCGCCTGGCAGATGCCAATACGCCAGATGAATCAGCCACGACGTTGCCCGTCCCGCCTTGGCCCTCCTAAGGGCCCACCAGCCTAGGACGGCTAAGCCGATCCCGATGACGATGTGTTGGGACAGGATCCCCCAAGTGAAGGGGATAACCATCGCGAGGAACTCGTCGAGCGTCCAGAACCCGATCAGCTCAGGATCGTCGAGGTGCGATGGGATCACGTACTTATCGGCTGACATCACGCCACCTTCAAAGACGGTGCCGGCGAAGCTGCTATCAACGCCGGCCCCGGGTCGGTTCAGATGGTGGCGGTGACGGTCGAGGTGACGATCGGAATGCCGGTACCGGCACCGACGCCGACACCGACCGGGATCGCGACCTGGCCGAGCGAGAAGCGGCCCGAGGCCAGGCCGACGACGCCGCCAGCGAGCGACAGGACGGTGATGATCTTGCCGCCCGAGCCTTCGAGGAAGCCCGTGAAGGCATTGAGTGCCGTGTTGAACGTAGCGTCTGCACCGGCGAATGCCGGCGAAGCGAGAACAACGGCTGCTGCTGCCGCACCAATGACCGCCAGGGCGGTCGTCTCGGCGCGACGGCCGATCTTGAACGTGGTCTTCATGATAAGGAGTCTCCTTCGATCGAGCGCTGTTCAGCGCGCCCAAGAGGAGATTGGCCGGCAGCAATCTTCAGTCGCAAACGGAAATCGTCGGAACATTGCTAACGCTTATGCATTTCTTAACATTCCGAGCTGATATTGCCTTTTGCGAATCACCTTGCCCGACTTGGCCGGGCGCCCGCCCGGAATTTCAGGGCACCTGCCCGAGAAACGCGGGCGGCCTGTTTTGGAATACCCGGTCATCTAGTTTGGCATCCAGATCGTAACTGGTTTAGCTGTTACGCTGCAGAATGCGGTTTTCGCCTTTTATGAGTATGAAAGGGTCCGGAGTGGACCCGGGATCGAAGGTTGACCAAAGTGACGGCTGAAAAGGCGTTTTATATTTCCGTCTCGGATCACTATTTCCGGCTGACCACCGAAGGTGTCAGACTTCTGTCGAACAAGCATCGTTCGTATTATTCTTTGCCTATGGTCATAGACGAACGCGCCGAGCGTGCTTCCGACTTGGTAAATAGCTATGACGCTGAGGACATGCGAAGTCATCTTCGCATAATCTCGAGCGAGAGGGGAGGTCGAGATCGACTTCTCTATCCTAGAGACGAGCGCCAGCACGATCGAGGCAGCTGCACTCTCGCTTGGTGAGGCACTCGGGCAAGAGGTTCTCTTAGCTGACGCTGTGTCGCTGGTACTTTTTGACCTCATTGTTGAACGGAATGCTACGGAGGTTCTCACAAAGCTTGGGCTTTCCGCTTCTGAGGCCGAAAATTACCGCGTTTCCCTGAAGAAGAAAGATGCGAACGTCATCCCGTTGCGACCTAAACGGCCATAACCACTTGTTTCGAACCAGCTTTAGGGTTGCCTTTTACGATTTGGTGAGTCTACCAATAAGCCATCAGCCGGGAGAATGGCGATGGGCGAAGCGACGCGAAGTTGGGCGGAAAACCCAGCGGGGGTAATTCCGAGTTTCGAATTAGAGGATTACATCCTAGCCAGGATGGACCTTGCACGGGTAAGTGTCAGGGAACTGGCGACATTGACAAAAATCGGTCGGAGCCGTCTCCATGACGGGCTTCACCGAAAGGTCGAAAAGCGTGTCGCTCTCAAGATGCCTGAAATAGCAGCTATCCTCGAGGCATTGGGCATCAGCAAAATCGAAGCAATGTATGCTCAGGATCTGCTCCAAAAAAACGAGGCGGGAGTCGAACTAAGAGACCTTTTGAAGGTCATATCAATGGTACTCGGCGTCGTGACCGGCCTTCCTGAGCAGATCATTACCGTTGTAAGGCATGTTGACGGTCTCGGTTTTGACGATGTTCGACCTGAGCACGGCGAAGCTGCTCAAGAGCTGATAGTACGAGCCATAGAGGTGGAATACCAAAAATCGGTATGCGCCGGTCCAAACGGCTCGACGAGTTTGGCGAGGAATAACGGGTCCCGAACGGCTCGTTTGGTTATGCCGGGATGGCACCGTTTCCCCCCTCTCGCGGGCTCACTGAGATAGGGTAACTGAAAGCACGAGCGATACTCTAAGCTGCTACTCTCGGCGAGGGAGGGGCGTGTCGCGTAGCGACGTGCCTCTCGTGCTTTCAGTTACTCTATCTAATGAAGCCCTTTTTGGTGCGTCCGACATACGGAAACTGAAAGCACGAGAATTTCCTCGTCAAAGAAACCGAAAGCACGAGCCAACGCGAGCGACTTCCCATGCCGCTGCCGTTTAGGCTGTCGCTATCGCCGAATCCGGATTCACGGGAGGCGATCTCGAGGTCGCTTGGCCTCGCGAAACCTAATTGAGGGAATGCCGTGCAAAGAAGAAAAGCCCGGCAATAGGTCGGAGCTTTCGGAATTTCGGAAGTGCTGCGTAGCAACGGCGGCATAGCCAAATTACGATGATGCAGCGGGAATGCGTGCCTAGCGCGCCACGGACTTCTGCGTCCGCACGGAAATCCAAAGGGGGTTCTCCGAATGAATTCTATTACCTTCGCTCCAGGGGCTGGCCATCGGCGAGTAGACGAACGCACAGCATCGACTGGACGGATCGCTGAAGGCTTTTCCGGGCTTCCCGAACGCGTAAGTCATCGGCATGTTCTAACAGCTTTTAAACGTGCAGCTCCCTACATTGGTGTACCATCTCGCCTTGTGCATGCGGTTGACACACTGATGAGTTGGTCGCGGGAGGTAGACTGGAGTGAGGGACAGCGCCCAATTGTCTTTCCCTCTAACGAAACGCTCAGTCAAAAGCTTGGAATTGGTATTCGGCAGCTTCAAAAGCTGCTGAACAGTGCAACGCGGTGGGGTCTGGTTGCACACCGCGACAGCGCCAATGGCAAGCGTATCGGAGCAAGGGGGAAAAGACGGCCGGCTGATCTATGCTTACGGGATAGACCTTAGCCCGCTTGGCGTGCGCTACGATGAATTCGTCCGCATAGCTGTCGAGGGGACAGAGGCGGACCAGCGCATAAATGTTCTTCGAAAGCGTCTTACCGCAGCCCGCCGCCGCATCAGCAGTCTGGTGCAGCTTATCATCGACGAGGAAATTGGAGGTGTCGATGCAACCGGCATAATCGAAAGCACTCAGTTGGCTACTCACCAGATGCGGAAGGTTCGGGATGAACGTCTGCTCCAGGCGTGTGTTTCAAAGCTGGAAGGTCATGCGGCAGCGCTCGATGAGCGCATTAGGACGGTTTCGGAGAGGGATAACGAGGAAATGGAACCGGTAAAAGATTCACCCTCGGGCGTCTTAAACGACACCCACTATACAACTACAAAACAACCAACCATTGCTAAAGCAATATACAGTAGAGGCTTGGCGAAAAACGGTGGTGAGCGAGGCTACGACGTCCGTAACAACGAGCCGCAAAGTGAAGTTGAGGCGGACCTAGCCCATCACGGCGTTGATCCGAGCTTTATTGCCGCCGTGGCTCCCGAGTTCATTTCGTGTCCTCCCGAGCAAATGACATGGGGTATTATCATCGGTGACGCCGAGAGGCTCATTGCCCAGGCTGCGATCCCAGCCAATGTTTGGCGTGAGGCTTGTCGACTAATGGGTCAGAAAGGCGCGGCAGCCTCGGTTATCGCGACGGCCCATAAACACGTTCGAGGCGATGTCGACCGCCCCGGAGCGTATCTTCGCGGCATGAATAAGAACGCCGCCTCGGGGAAACTGAACTTGGGGCGGACTTTTCATGGCCTGAAGGACCACGCCAAAAGGCAACCAGTCCGCTCGCTATCGAGCAGCTCAGACCTTCGATCCGTAGGCCAGCTTTTGGCGACGGCGCTGAGGTCTGGAAGTCGGGTCGGGCCGGCATTGCTGTGAGTGAGGATAGGGTAACCGAAAGCACGAGCCCTAGCGTCTGCTTTCGTTGTACCCTGACGAGATCCGGCGATCGCGACCGATTGAACCGCCAAAGCTCGTGCCTTCAGTTACCCTATGTTCGACTAGGGGTGATTCTAGAGGATAGAATGGTAAGAAGGGGGTGTATTGCAAAGGGGATCGATGATGGCGAAATCACCAGCGATAGCGCGGCAGATTTCACTGTTCGACATGGACAGCCCGCTTCACGGAAAAGTCCGCGGCGAGCGGAGCATCATGGACTACCCGTTCTTCGTGCTTTCGAAGAATGCGCACCTTGAGCCTATCGAGTACAAGCATGACCAAGTGACCATTCAAATCCGGCCAAGCGCAACCGGTGTTGCGACAATGTGGGACAAGGAAATCCTTCTGTATGTTGCCTCCCTCGTTGCGCAGGCGATAGCTGATGGCCAGATCTCAGATGAGGACGTGACTTTTTCAGCTCATGACTTTTTTCGCATCACCGGAGTCGAGCGACCGTCGGTACGCGATTACCGGCGGTTTGGCGAAGCGCTGGAACGCCTTCAAGGCACTCAGATAAAGACGAATATCGAGACCGGATCAAAAATCGACCGGGGCTGGTTCTCGTGGCTGTCCGAGGCGCAGGTCGAGTACGAGAAAATGGCGAACGGGGACGAAGTCCTTCGCTATGTGCGCGTCCGGCCATGCAATTGGCTATACCGCGCAATCAAACGTGATCAGCGAATCTACCATTATCACCATGACTATTTTCGTTTGGGTGCAATCGAACGTCGTCTTTACGAAATTGCCCATTGTTACTGTGAAGCTGGTCCAATCGACATCAATCTTGAGGAGCTTCACCACAAAATTGGGTCTATGGGTCCAATGAAACGGCTAAAGCAGCTTCTCAAGAGCATTGAAGCAGAGAACCGGCTACCAGAGTATGACGTCAGCTTGATCGAGGTCGTATCCGGCGAACGAACAGACTCGCTTGGTCGTCGCCGTAAATCCGTCACTACATCGGTTCGCATGAAGCCTAGGCAGAGGTCAATTTCTGCTTAGAAGCGCTGCATCGCGGCGACCTTGGTATAGCCCGCTGACCGATTATAGATCGGGGAAGGCGAGCGAGCTGGCGACGTCAGCCGCGACCAGTTCGCGATAATGGCTGAGACGTAAGCCTGTGTTTCGGTGATGCGCGGGACCATGCCGCCGTGCACGCGACCTGGACCTGCGTTATAGGCGGCCAGCGCCAAGTGAACTTGCCCGAAACGATCAAGCTGCTGGCGGAGATAACGGGCACCACCACGCATGTTCTGCAGCGGATCATACCGATCGACGCCGAGGCCTACTGCCGTCTTCGGCATTAGCTGCGCGAGGCCGTAGGCGTTCGCCGTCGATGTCGCGATCGGATTGTACCCGCTCTCGCGGATAATCATCGCATCGAACAAACCGGTCGGGATACCATGCTCGCAGGCTACCGCGCTCATCATCCCATAGTAGGCGGCACGACGCGCCTCCGCACTCCGTGCAAGAAACCCAGACGGACGATAGGACAGCGGAGCGCAACCGGGTTTGAAAGAGACGGGCTGGACGGTGATCCCCCCGCGTAGCCAGCTCGGAACCTGGATAGATGAAAACGCCGCAACACCCGTGGGCTCGCCACTCATAATAGGAACACCCACCGGGGTTACTGCCGCTGCGGCCATCTCCTGCTGCATGCGAAACTGGACGTAACGGCGACTAAGATCATGGACCTGAAAGGCGTCAGTCAGCGGCGACGGCTCGACTATTGCCGCTGCTGTTGGGATCCCGGGCAAAGAGCTCGTGGTATCGGTCGGCAGGCTCCCCGTCATCGAGATCAGCTGAACCTTCCGGAACGCCGACGCCTTTGGAGCGGCACCGGCTTGCGAACCGACGATTAGAGCGGCGCAAAGGCCAGCAGCAGCGAGTGGATAACGCACGGAAAACCCCCAATGGCCTTGATATCGAGGAGTTGAGATCAAGCGGTTTGTGCTTGTCAAGACCACCAGACCTGCCGAAACTGAGCCAAATCAGCGCCTGAAGGTCACTCGAACATGTGGTTGATCCACCGCGATACCGACGGAAACAGCGGGGATCGGATCCCGCTGCCGGCACCCCTGCATGACGCGCTGGTGCGCTGGTATGTCGGCGACGGCTCTTTCCACGACGAACAAGCTGGCGTGACGCTCGTCCAGAATGCCCGGATCGGACACCGCTGGATCGCCTGCGACTGTCTGGGACCGGGTAAGGCCCCGCCCATCCTGACGCCGGCTTACCTCTCCGAGGCCGAAACCTACTATTTGCGCCGGTTGACCAGCACCAAGCGGCCGGAGCACCGCACCGATTGCCCCTTCTTCCGCGACCAGGCCACCAATCGCATCACGGAAGTCAGGTCCCACAACACCCCGACCGATCCACCTTCAGGCTTTTTCGAAGTCTTGCGACCAGCGCCGGAGAAGCTCGCACAGCGGCCTGAGGACGAGAGTCTCGACGATCGGACCCGCAACGCCTCGACCCCGCGGCTCGCGCGGCTCCTATGGCGCCTGCTCGACAGCGCCGGCTGCAATACGATTGCCCCGTTGGGTATGGGCTACGAATGGTCGATCAGGGAAGAGTTTGCATCGCTCGGCCGTGCGGCCGCCAAGATCGAGATCGCGCCGGGCGTCGAGCTGGCCCGGGCATTCTGGACACACGCGCGCCCCCTCGAGACGAACACGGTCAATGGCACACTACGCGCACTGGCGCCGAAGTGGCCCAAGACACATGCTCCGCAAGGCTTCGTGGCGCTCTATGCAAAGACGATCAAAGGCAATGAAATCCATGTGCCTGACGGTGAACCGGTCACCATCGCGACGCGCGTCCAATCGCCTTCGATCAGGGGTAACCACATCAGCGGACCGTACATCGTCCTTGTCGTTGCTGGCGAATATCCCGAGGCGCGCGGTTATGCGCCCCTGCGCGCCTATGCGCAGCCGATCTACAATGGACGCATGTTCTTGCCTGTGGAATCCGACTTCGAGCGCAAGGCGCTACGCGCAATCCTCGATACCCAGCGCGTGTTACATGCCCGGGGTGTCGACATGGCCATCAGCAAGCCGCTCTTCGATTCAATGACACCAAACGGCCCCTGCCGGCCGGACTTCACCCTTGAGGCGAGGTCGCGAATGACGGGGAATTGCGGACGGTGGTGGTGGAGGTGATGGGATTTGACAGCGACGAGTACGAAGCTGCCAAGGCGGTGACGCACCCTCGCATGGCGGTCCTGGGTGATCTCGTAACGTTAGATAGGTCCGAAATGGATCAGGATTCTGCGTCGACCAAACTGCTTCGGGTTCTGGATATTTGAGCGATCAGCTCCAAGTCATCGTCGTAGCAAAATAACTAACGATTCCAAGCGTTACCGGTGTCGACAGTAGATACAGCTTTTGCCAGCGCCACCACGCCTTTGGCAGGAAAAGCACGGCGCCACGAACACTTCGAACATCTTCCCAGGCCTTGTCCCGGTACAAACCGTGGACCGTCACGGAGACTGACATAGCCATGGCGATTGCGCAGCACATAGCCGCTGCCAGATAAATGGCGATCCAGTTGGCAATCTCGACCTGCGAAAACTGGTTCATCGACACCTCGAATGAAAAAGAGCGCGGTCGACAAACCTGCGCAGAATGATTCTAGTTCCAAGAGCAGCTTAGCGGCGCGATTTTAGCAGCTGGTAAATGAAACGGTGCGCCACTTGGTCCGTCAAAAAAATGGAGTGGAGAGGGAGGGTAAGAAAAGGGTCGCGGAAAGCGGCCTTAACCTTCCACCCCAGGGCAGCCGGAAAAGGCAGCCTTCAGCACGAGGCCTGTAGCCATGACCAAGTACGTCCTTTTCATAAGGGACCACGGCGCCAAGGACGTCCTGGATTTCCATCCGAGCGAGATGTCCGCCAAAAAGGCTCTGGCCGCCTATGTGACGAAGAAGACAGGGCGCGATCTGCCATCCGACCCGGAAGCGGCTGTCGAGGAGATCGCCAACTACTTCGATCGTGACAAGACCTTCTACGCGATCGCCGGCGTCCCCGCCGGTGCGCACTAAGGGGTATGGGACATGGCTATCATCGCCAATCGACCATCCCAGCACCTCGTAGATCTGGTCGGCGCGCTTGGCGGCACCTGGCACGGGAACAGCGCGATGTGTCGGTGCCCCGCGCATGCCGACGGTACGCCAAGCCTCTCGATCAGGCAGGGTGACCGCGGCCTGCTGGTGACCTGCTTTGCTGGGTGCGACGCTGGCGACATCCTGCGTGAGCTGGACCGGATACCAGTCGGGCGCCGATATGAACCGCCGGTTCCGGCCCAGGCAAAGGGTACGGCCAACATCGACCGGCTGTGGAACGAGGCCGTCAGTGTCTCCGGTAACCTGGCCGAGCGCTACCTCGCCTCGAGGGGGCTGTTGCCGGTGCCAACCGACGTCCGCTTCCATCCGCGCTGTCCGCTAGGTCCCAAACCCATGACTGTCTTCAAGCCGGCACTGCTGATCGGGGTCCGTGAAGCGCAGCGCTTGGTCGCCTTTCAACGCATCTTCCTGAAGCCCGATGGAGGCTATTCCCAGAAGGCGACGCTCGGCACGCTTGGTACCGGGGCATGGCGGGGCGGTGGCCTTAGTGCGACCATTGGCCTGGCCGAAGGATTCGAGACGGCGCGCGCCTGGTCCCGGATCCGCGGACTACCTTGCTGGGCAACGCTCGGCTCGCGCCGGCTCGATCTCGTGACGATCCCTGACAGCGTTACAAAGCTGATCCTCGCGGGCGATAATGATCTCGCCGGACGCCGTGCAGTCGCGCGAAGCATTGCTCGCTTCGCATCCGACAGTCGTGTCATCCAGGTCGATTACCCGGTGGGCTACAAGGACTGGTCCGAAGCGCTCGAGGCGGCAGAGAGGGGAGAGGGAGGGAGGCGGTGAGCTGTCGGATTGGCAGTGCAACCTGAGGGAACCTGCCATGTTCGATTTGCTCGATCTTCCGCCCGTCACCGATCACAGCGCATCGGCAAGAATTGCCGGGTTGCTGGCATCGGGTACGCCGATCGCCCGCCGCGATCTGAACGAGGCGATGACAGCGGCCTTTGGCGGCTCGGACGCAGACGGGCATTGGACGCAGCGTGACAGCTTCGAGATGCTCGAACACGGCATTGCGCTCCATCTCGCGTCGCAGCCGTACCAGCTCAATGGCATGTCGGACGTGGCACAGGCGTCGGCGATCATGGCGATGCTGCCGACCCAGACGGTGCGCAGCGAGGAACAGATCGACCTCCAGCAATTCTCGACGCCGGTCGATATTGCGGCGATCGCTGTGTTGATGGCCGCGATCGGTCCGCACGACATCGTCCTCGAACCCAGCGCCGGCAACGGCTTGCTGATCGTCCAGGCACCGGCGTGCGCCAGCCTGCAGCTGAACGAAATCGACACGAAACGTCGCGACCGCCTCGCCGGGATTTTCCCGGATGCGATCGTCACCGGTCACGACGGCGCGGCGCTGGTCAGCCTGCACGCGCGACTGCCGAAGCCGACAGTGGTGATAATGAATCCGCCCTTCTCGCGCAGCGTCGGTCGCGGCGCCGACGATCTTGCCGCACTTCGCCATCTGCAGGCGGCGATCCGGCGGGTCGCAAAGGGCGGCCGGGTGGTAGCGATCATGCCCGACTGGTTCGCGCCAAGCGCACGCCTGAAAGCGGCCTATGAGGCGGTGCTGACCGGCTGCACGGTTCGCACCTCGCTGCGGCTTGAGCATTGCTACCGCAAGCACGGCACCGATATCGCGGTGCGACTTTACGTCGTCGACAAGGTAGCAGGCGGCACCTCGCACACTGTCATTCAGCGCAGTTCGGTAGCGGGTTTCCTCGACGCCGTGACCATCCCGCCGCGAGCCTCGCTGGTGGCTGATACCCCGATAGCGGCACTACCGGTGCCCAAACCCAGCCTGTTCGGCGCGGCGCGGCAAGCCAAGGCTACGGTTGCTCGCACCTACCATGCACCGGTGCGCAACAACGTACTGCCGGTCAGCTACAGAACGCTAGCGACGGCCGCACCTCTGGCCGACCAGGTTGGTTGCTATCTGCCCTACCGGCCAAGCCGGATCGTGTTCGACGTCGCAGGCGACCACCCGACCGCGCTGGTGGAATCAGTGGCGATGGGCTCGATACCCGCACCGATCCCCACACACATTGCCCACCTTCCGGAGCGCACGGTGACGGAGCGGATGCTGTCCTCATCGCAGCTCGAGACCGTGGTCTATGCGGGCCATGCTTGGGGTCAGCTGCTCCCCGGGTCATTCAAGCCTGCCAAGGAGGGCGTTGGGCTCACCATCGATCCCGAGGGAAGCAGTTACCGGAAGGGCTTCTTTCTGGGCGACGGTACTGGAGCGGGCAAAGGCCGACAGGTCGCGGCGTGCATACTCGATAACTGGCTACAGGGTCGTCGCCGGCATATATGGGTGTCGAAGAACGAACCGCTGCTCGAAGATGCGCGTCGCGACTGGACGGCGCTCGGTGGCATGTCGGGCGACGTACAGCCAATATCCAACTGGAAGATCGACCAGCCAATCAAACTGGACGAGGGCGTGCTCTTCGTCACCTACCCGACGCTGCGCTCGATGCGTTCCGACCATAGCCGCCTGCAGCAGATCCTCGATTGGGCAGGCTCCGACTTCGACGGGGTGATCGCCTTCGACGAGGCGCACGAGATGGGCGGCGTCGCCGGGGGCGAGGGTGCCATGGGCAAAAAAGAAGGATCCCAGCAGGGCATTTGCGGCGTGCTGCTGCAGAACAACCTGCCCGGCGCCCGGGTCCTCTACGCCTCGGCAACCGGCGCATCCGATGTGAACAACCTCGCCTACGCAGTGCGGCTTGGCCTGTGGGGACCCGACACCGCGTTCGCAGACCGCGAGGCGTTCATTGCCGAAATTCGCAAGGGCGGGATCGCAGCGATGGAACTGGTGGCGCGCGACCTGAAGGCGCTCGGTCTCTATACCTCGCGCGCACTGAGCTTCGCCGGCGTCGAGTACGACGTGCTGCGGCACGCCCTGACGCCGTCGCAGATCGAGATCTACGACACCTATGCCACGGCCTGGAGCGTCATTCACCAGAACATGGAAGAGGCGCTGGAACTGACCGGCGTCGTCGACGGGTTCGAAAAGACGACGCTCAATAGCGGTGCGAAGGCCTCGGCACGCTCACGGCTGGAATCAACCAAGCAGCGCTTTTTCGGGCAGGTCCTGCTCTCGATGAAGCTGCCGACGGTCATCGCCGCAGTCGAACAGCATCTGAAGGCTGACCAGTCGGTGGTGCTGCAGCTGGTCACGACCGCCGAGGCGATCCTCGATCGACGCCTGGCCCAGATGTCGGCCGACGAGCGTGCGGATCCGACGATAGATTTGTCACCGACCGAGTATATTGCCGATTATCTGATGCGGGCGTTCCCGACGCGGCAGATGCAGACCTATACCGACGACACCGGTACCGCGCGCTCGGCGCCGATGAGCGATGAGTTCGGCAACCCGGTCCATAACCCCGACGCGCTCGCGGCCCGCGACCAGATGCTCGAGCACATCTGTGCACTGCCTCCGATCAAATCCGCACTCGACGCGCTGATCGAGCATTTCGGCACCGACATGGTGGCTGAAGTGACGGGGCGCTCGCGGCGTCTCGTACCAACGTCGGACGGCCGCCAGAAGATCGAGACCCGCTCAGGGCGCTCCTCGCAGGTCGAAGCCGCGGCGTTTATGGCCGGCACCAAGCGGGTGCTGGTGTTCTCTGACGCTGGCGGCACCGGGCGCTCGTACCATGCCAGCCTCGATGCCAAGAACCAGCAGCAGCGCGCCCACTTCCTGCTCGAACCCGGCTGGCGTGCCGATCGCGCGATCCAGGGGCTTGGTCGCACGCACCGTACCCATCAGGCGACGACACCGCTGTTCCGGCCGGTGACCACCGACTGTAAGGGCGAGCTGCGCTTCACCTCGACGATCGCGCGGCGCCTCGACAGCCTTGGCGCCCTCACGCGCGGCCAGCGGCAGACCGGCGGGCAAAACCTGTTCGATCCAGCCGACAATCTCGAAAGTGAGTATGCCAAGGATGCACTCCTGACATGGTTCGCGCTCCTCGATGGCGGCAAGCTGACCAGCACGACGATGGACGACTTCTGCTCGCGCACCGGCCTCGAGCTGCACGACAATGACGGCGTCCTGAAGGAAGAGCTGCCGCCAATCCAGCGCTGGCTGAACCGTTTGCTTGCGCTGCCGATCGGGCTCCAGAACCTGATCTTCGACGAACTCCTGGCACTCGTCGAAACCCGCGTCGCAGCAGCTCGCGAAGCCGGCACGCTCGATGTCGGCGTCGAGACGATCACCGCGGATACCGCGACGGTCCTCGACGACACGCTGCTGCGCACCGATCCCCTGTCGGGCGCGACCTCGCACCTGCTCACGATCGAGATCGCCCGCCGCAAGAATCCCATCTCGCTCGAACGTATCCTCGACCTCGCCAAATGGCAGGACGACGTCGCGTTCGTGGTAAACGCCCGGTCGGGGCGCGTCGCGCTCCGGACCCGGGCACGGTCGTGGATGGACGACGATGGCCAGCCGATCGCCCGCATCGAACTGCAGCGTCCCTGCAGGCGGGAGTATCTGCGCGAGGCCGATCTGCTGGAAACGGCATGGGACGTTGTCGACCGGGAGACCTTCGAGGCCAAATGGAGCGCGGAGGTCACCGAGGCGGCGGGTCAGGTCGATACCGAAACGATCAGACTGGCGACCGGCCTGCTGCTGCCAATCTGGTCGGCGCTGCCGTCGGACCATCTCGCGGTGAACCGTATCGCGGACGCCCATGGCAATTCGTGGCTAGGCCGTCTCGTGTTCGACCAGCACGTCGTCCAGCTTTACACCAAGCTCGGGATCGCCAAAACCGACGATCTGCCGGTCGACGCGATCGCACGTTCCGTTCTCTCAGGGCGCAGCGTCGACGTCGTGCGGCCGTTCCCGATGACGCTCCGCCGCTCGATCGTGAACGGCAACCCGAGGGTGGAGATCGTGGACGCACCCGCCTCGCAGCTGTCTTGGCTGAAATCGCTCGGCTGCTTCACCGAGATCATCGCCTACCGGACCCGCGTCTTCGTGCCGGCAACCGATGCCGAGACGGTGCTCGGCCGCGTCCTGAAAGGGGACCGGTGAGAGGATGTTAGAATCGTACGCCAAGCCTGAGCGCTTTGCAGCACATAGATCGAGTGACGGGTTGCGTGACATGGATCGGCTACGATCGAACAGGACCAGCGATCGTCACGCAAACCCTCGTTTGCGACGCGTCCCGTTTCTCCATGTCCAACGGGCAATTTTGGGAAAACTCATTTGGGAACAGGTTTCGAGAAAGCCGGTCGGTCGTGATGCAGGCGATCGGCTCAAACTGCCCGGCTATCTCGCTGAACCTTCCCTTTTGAGAAAGCTCGAAACGACCGAATAATGATGGAGCAAGCGGCTTTGGCACTTCGCATATCGAGCCGTTCGTCTGTTGAAATGCGCTTTGCATCAAGGTGAGCGATAGACCGTTGATATATAACGAGGTTGCAGCCGGTCCCGTTGATCGCGCGCTGGAGTGTTTATGCCCCGTTTCTTTTTCCAACACAGAGACAGACGTTCGGACAACCGATTACGAGGGCCACGAATGCGCGAGCTATCTCGAGGCACGACGCGAAGGGATCGCGACCTGTGGGCAGATGATGAAAGACGCGGCTGAAGCGTTTTGGGGTTCGCGTCCATGGAGCGTTTCGATCACTGACGCGGACAATCTAATTCTGTGGGAAATACATATTGATGGCCAGGCTTCCCCGGCCGGGCGAGCGCTCGGCTAAAGTCTGTCCGGACGAACTCATCATCCCGTAAGACAGTCAAAAGTGGTTCCGGGTTTGAAGTACACTCAGCGGGCACCGGTATGATTTAGGTTATTTTTTTGATTTGATCTATATCAAGAGGCCAGAACGGGCGCGTGTTGAGCGGCCTTGCCCTTAGTTGGAGAAATCGCCGTGCCTTATAACGCTGACCAATGGGAAGAAGTAGCGCGCGCAAGACTGTCAGAACTACTAGCCATATTAGATGAAAATGGCGCAACCTTAGTTGCCGCACACGTTGAAACGGCGCTATCATGCCTTGCCCCTTTCTACTAAATTCTGACGATGATACGCGGTGACCTAACTTCACCCTATGCTACAAATAGACGGCAGCAAATTCAACGTGGGATATTCTCGACCAAGGCGGATAATGCGTCATCTTGGAATGTATGAGGACGGACCTGACGATTAGGCAATGATAGCCGCAAGCCACGGCGTTCGACTACTTTCATATCACGTACCTTCCTAGCTACTACTATCAACGGACCCTCGAACAGTATTTCGCTGGACTGATCATCGGCGAAATCAACCTTCAACAGGCGAACCAAGGTCGCCTCCTCGTTCCATGGAAAATCCATAAAGTGTATCCCAGTCGTCTGATTAGCATTAAATGCATGGGGCGTTTTCCGAACATATTCGGCGCGGCGATCGTTATCAAAAACTATAAATCACGCAGCCGTATCATGTCGCTGGCATATTCTGCGGATAGTGGTTTAGAGTATAGGTATCCTTGAGTAGCGGTGCATCCGGCAGCAACAAGCTTTTCTGCCTGATCTTCGGTTTCAACACCCTCGGCAATGATACTAAGATTGAGGGCTCTTCCTAAGCCCATTATCAGCTCGACGATGGCATATGTACTTTTACGTGTACTGATTTCGTCAATGAACGATTTATCAATCTTGATGGTATCGATGGGATACCGACTGATGTAGCTCAATGACGAGAACCCTGTCCCAAAATCATCGAGAGCAATCCGGACGCCAGATTGGCGGATAGATGCGATGATCTCAGCGACTTGAGGAGAAGGATGCAAAAATATGCCTTCTGTTATTTCCAGTTCAAGGCATTCCGGCGGTAGATCGCATGACGTCAAAATATTGGACAGATCCGCCAGGAAGGTGGGGTCAACGAACTCTGCGGCAGAGGTGTTCACGCTCATTCTCAGCGTCGAGCGACCCTGAAGGACGTGCCACTTCTTAAGCTGCGTACAGGCCTCGATCATGACCCATCGATCGATCTCGCGGATTATTCCGATTTCTTCAGCAACAGGTATGAAGTCGGATGGCGCAATGGACCCAAGCTTGGGATGATCCCACCGAAGCAGCGCTTCAAAGCTCGAGACTGTTCCGGTGGTTGGATCAACGATCGGCTGATACGCGAGATGAAAGTCGCCTTGTTGAACGGCAATGCGAAGGTCTGTTTGGAGAGCTAGGCGTTCGACCGCCATTCGGTGCATCGAGGGATCGAATATGGCGTAATCGCCATGCCCGGCACGCTTAGCCTCATACATCGCAATATCGGCATCGCGGAGAAGATCATCCGGCGAGGTATCCCGGCCCAGCGACTGGGCAATCCCAATGCTGACGGATGGAAAAACGCTTTGGTGGGAGAGCTGAAGTGGGGTTCGCATCGCTTCGAGAATGCGCTCGGCAACCCCTACAGCCGTCGCCAGCCCAGCCGTATCCTCAATCAGAATAGCAAATTCATCACCGCCGATCCGGGCGAGGGTATCTTGCGGCCTGACACTGCGCTTTAGGCGCTGGCCAACGTCGCGCAGGAGCGCGTCGCCATGAACGTGTCCGAGGCTGTCGTTCACGATTTTGAAGCGGTCCAGATCCAAAAATAATATCGCGCAGGTCTGGCCGCTTTGTGATGCTTCGCGTTCAAGGGCCGCTTGAAGCTGGTTCATGAAATACGCACGGTTCCGCAGCCGCGTCAGTCCATCATGGAATGCTGTATATAGGAGTTCAGCTTCAACACGCTTTCGCTCGACTATCTCGGTCGCCAAGGCGACATTCTGTCCTTCGGCGACGCGCACGCGGATCGCTAGATCCTCTGCGTTTTTACGTTCGGAAATGTCGAGCTGCACCGAAACCCAGTGGGTATACCAGCCCTTCTCGTTGGCAACGGGGACAATGCTGAGCTCGACCCAGAACGTGCTACCGTCCTTATGGTAGTTGACCAGTTCGACCTCGATCGGCTGCCAGTTTTCGAGTGCGTATCGCAGCTCTGCCCGGGTGACGGGATCGGTGTCAGGCCCTTGCAGAATACGTGGGGTCAGGCCGATAACCTCTTCCGGCAGATATCCGGTCGCGCGGGTGAACGCTGCGTTGCAGTAGAGAATGCGTGGACCGGGCAGGCTGACGGGTTCGGCCTCGGTTATGATAATGGAATCGCGCGCATGTACGGCAACGGATTCCAACAGGCGGAGCCGCTCAATATCGAAGCCGCGCTCATTCGGATCCCTCGAACAGGCCCCTTTTCGTACAAACTGTAGATTAAGAATGGTCGATAAATGCGCGGCGTGCGCCCGGACGGTATAGACCTGGGCAAGGCTGAGATTCTTGCGCTGTCGTTTGTCGACCAGGATTAGATAGGTTGGAACGTCTCTGACGAGTGAGACGATCGCAGCGAAGCGAATATCGCCGCCCTCGGGTCCCGAGAACCCGACAATCAGGGTTGGTGGCAAGCCGATTTTTTGAATGGTAACGTCGCGCGTGTCCATCGATCCGACGACCGGCTGAACGAGATCGGCAGACTGCCCGGAACTCCTGGCGATCAGCGACATCGTGCCACCGCTGATCTCGCAAACGAACGCGCCGTACGCATCCGTAGCATGCATGGCATCGTCCGCAATCTTCCTCAGGGTCTCTTGGTGAACTGCGGTGAGGCCTTGTGGACCTGCCGTATCACCGTTCGCCAAATCGGCGCCGATATCTTCGTTCACCTATCACTCCTAGCGGACATCGCCATGCCCTTGGCACGGGAATGAGGGGTTAACGCCCCTACAAACGCTATCGTACGCCGTAACGTTTCATATTCATCTAATATGGGGCGTTGATCGACAAGATTACGTAAAACCGCAAACAATATAACCGTTAGCGAAAATTGATGAAGCTATCCAACGATACTGATCTATGTTTGATAAAATAAGTCCGTGTTGACTGGTAAAAATCGATGTGGTCAGCCATATTTTCATGGCTATCATGTTGATTTCTATCTGCAACATTGCAAGCTTCACGCTTGCTTATCATATGTTATCTTTGAATAGCGGATAATGATAAGATAGAAAAATGGGCTTAGTTTCCACTAAGTGCCGAGAGAGAACGAAAATTTCCTCTTCATAAAAGATGGCGGCAATGACGGAAATATCTGAAATCTGGCTGAGGAGCACGCGAACGCAACTCAAATATTTGCTCGATGTACTCGATCACCACGATCAACCTTTGATAGCCGCGCATCTCGCCACAGTGATCGAGTGCCTCGACACGCAGCCCAAGAGCACATCGGTTCCGCCCGCAACGGTTGGCGATCACGTCTCGTTACCACCGCTGATGGAGCCAGGCATGTTCGATGGGATCAATCCGCTCATCGCCAAGCTGTCGCGTGTCATGACGCTTTCACGCGACGACTGCGCCGCTCTTCAGGCTTTGTGTCAGGACGTGCGTCAAACTGCTGCACGCCGCGATATCATTCGCGACGGCGATCGACCGGACCGCGTCCACCTCATTCTCAATGGCTGGGCATGCCGGTACAAAATTCTCAAGAACGGCAAACGGCAAATCACTGCACTGTTGCTCCCAGGAGACTTTTGCGATCTCCACGTCGGCATACTCGACAAGATGGATCACGCTATCGGCGCCATTACCGCTACGACCTTCGCCTATGTCGACCGCTCTCAGTTTGACGAGCTGACCCGCGCGCGTCCGGCAATTGTGCGGGCGCTGTGGTGGGCGACATTGGTCGATGAAGGTGTGCTGCGAAGCTGGATCGTCAGTCTGGGCGTTCGAACAGCGCGGGAGAGAGTGGCCCACCTCATTTGTGAGCTTCGCGAGCGGATGCGCAATATCGATCGCGAGGACGCTGGTCGTTTCGCCATGCCGCTGACCCAGGTCGATCTTGCCGAAGCTCTCGGCCTCACCGCAGTTCATATTAACCGCGTCGTTAGGCAGCTTCATAAAGAACAGGTCGTGGAGATCCGCAAAGGCCAGGTCACCGTCCTCGACCTGGCTGCCCTGACACGGATTGCAGAGTTCGACCCTGGTTACCTTCATCCTCAGGCGATCAATCGGTTTGAAGCCGTAAGTGGATAGGCACGAGCGGTCGATTGGGACGGGGCGAGCGAGAAGGCGTGGGCGTTCTTGATGTCTATCAAATTTCGGGAATGTTTATTCGACGGCTTCTCGCAGTTCATCAGCCTTGGCCAAAACCGTTTCGATGGCTTCGAGCGCCTTGCCCGAAAGCGTCAACAGATCGTCAAGATCGCCATCCCCGTCACCGACAACGAAGCCAATCTGAGTAAGGTGAATGAGCCAACGGGATAGTACCGTAGGCGGTATTTTATTTCGATTACTGACGTCGCGTGCGGTGAGGCGACGTCCATTGGCATCTGCAACAAACAGTTCCAGGAGCAGATCCCAGCCCGGTTCAGCGAATAACTCGGGCGGTAGTATCTCGGATCGTATACGTCGAAATTCTAATATGGCGTCTGCTGTTGTACTCGCGCGATCCATCTTATCCACGTGACACTCCCGATTTGCAGCCCCCCTTATTGCCCGACAGAACACGCGAAAATCAAATCAGCCTTTAGCCGGCCCGTACCGCTCGGAAAATTGCACCCGCGCAGCGTCTAGCGTGGCGGCAAGAACAAAGTCTCCCTCCTGATCGGCAAACGCGATAAGCGCGTCCAGGCTCCGAGCTAGTGCCAGTAAATCAGTCACTGGTGGCATTTTCTGCATTCGAAATTTCCGCATTCGCCCGCTCGCGCAACGTAGCATACTCTGCCGCCATATTCAGATGCAGGGATTTCACAATGGGGTCAGTAGCCAGCGCCGCCATGTCGAGTTCTTGCTGCACGCGCATCAAGTAATACTGTTGATCCGTGATCGCTCCCATTGCTCCCTCCGCAAGCAAGTTTAACAGCCTACGACACTGTTTCTGCAACAAATATACTCGTTATGAGGACGCACACCATAATCAAGGTTAGCACGGTTGTTAGACACATAGATTGTTCTGATCGTGAACTTGGCATCGCCTAATGAGAGCGCGGACGCGGAATATACGACTAAGCGTCTTTGGCCCGGACAATTTTCCCGACGCTGAACCCACTTAGCCAGGCAAAACGCTGATCCATGGCTTCATGGCCGGCGAACGGGCAGGCGTTCGGGAAGCCTTTGTCCAGGCCACTTTTCAAGCCCGCATCATAGGCGGCGCGTAATGGGTCATGGCGCATGTCCCTTCAACGTTACGTTCGGCAGAACGCCCCCTCGTGAAGTAACATTTGTTTCCCTGTACCAAAACGGTCCTCTTGGTAGATTGGCCGTGTTACTGCTTTGCGATGACAATCATCGAACGGGCATTCGAGATCGCGCGGAGCGGCAAAGCGCGCTCGATAACGGATATCCGCACTCAGTTGAGGCGGGAGGGTTTCGATCATGTGCAATCGCATTTGGGCAGCGCGGCGCTCCAAAAGCAGCTGAAGGGGCTGATCAAACCTCCGGTTTAGGACTCTAAGCGCCCCGATCTAGCGCAACACGCTTGGCAACTAACGCCGTGTGCAGACAGCTAAAACGGACGTGTTGCGCGGTCCTAACCAACTTCGATCAGAGTGTCTTGTAGCGTAAAACGGGGCGATCCTTATCCAAATTCCCGTAAGCGCCAACTAGCATCCTTTCTCAAAAGACCATCCTTTTCGAGAAAGCCAGCAACGTCACTCGACGGCAGCTATCCTACCTTCCTTCCTTCCCAAAGCGAACGGACCGCTCTTCACCCATTGTTACCGTTCGCCCCTAGCGTAAACGCAACTTACGTTCGTGTTCTGGTCCCATGGACGTGAAACCGCTGGAGGTCTCAGCGCATGGTATTCTGCCACGCGCTGATCCTCACACCTGGCTATTCAGCGTCGCCCGTTACCGCGGGCTTCGTGTTACGGCGTGGCTTGGCAGCGGCAGGTTCAGCGGCCTTTTGAACCGTCTGGCCGGGCTTACGACCCAGACCGATCTTCTTGGCCATGGCGCGCGGCGGCTCGCTGTAGGTTTCCGCAACCATGGGATAATCCGCCTTGAGATTATACCGTTCGCGGTACTCCGCCGGGGTCATACCGTTGGTAGCGAGATGACGGCGCAGCGTCTTGTAAGGCTTGCCATCAATCATGCTGATGATGTGATCCTTGCTCGCAAGTGACTTTCGCGAAGTCACAGCAGGCGTGTACTCCTGCGCGGGCGCTTCCGGAGCATCTACGCTCTGCTCACCGCCGAGCTTGGAGACAGCCGCATGCATCGACTGCAGAAAGGCGGGGACATCATCCGCCGATGTCCGCGTATTTGGATTGCTCAACCACGCAATGGTCAGCTCAGTTGCGAGTTCGATAGAGTTGGTATCATCAGTCATCATATTTCCGGACGTAGATCGAAGGCTGTTGGGGATCGATGCTAGATAGTGCGATTGCGATCTCAGACAATACTTACTCCAGCAATATCATAGAGCTGCACCGAGTTATCCAAAGCGGCAAGGAGAGAGAAGGGGGAGGGAGATGGTGTCCGAAGAAATCGGATGCTCAGAAACGAAGGGTGATTTCCCATGATCCAGTCCGTGAAACTCTCGAAGCTCCGCCTCTCGGCCAGCAACGTCCGCACCGCCCCTGATGAATCGCTGCAGATCGAGCCGTTCGCAGCCGACCTCGAAGCCCGCGGCGTCCTCCAGAACCTGCTCGTTACGCCGGTCTCGCGGCCACGCGGGACGTTCGAGGTATTCGATGGCGGCCGGCGCTGGCGTGCGCTCAACATGCTGGTCGCTCGCGGCGTCATCAATCCCGACGAGTATGACGTGCCGGTACGTGTCCTGAAGGGTGACGATGCCGAACTCACCGAAACCTCGCTCGCGGTCAGCTTCCATCACATGAAGCTCAGCCCGGCCGAGGAATGCCGCGCCTTCCAGCATTTCCTGAACGGCAGCACCGATATCGACGCTGTGGCCAAGCGCTTTGGCGTTACCCGCCGCTTCATCGACGGTCGGCTCCGCCTGGCCGATCTTGCCGAGCCGATCTTCTCTGCTCTCGCGAACGGCGAGCTGACCCTCGACATGGCCAAGGCCTACGCCTCGACCGGCAGTCACGAGCGTCAGTTGCGCGTCTGGCAGACCTATAGCTCGATGGTTCACTACAACGCCGACGCCATCCGTCGCGTCATCGCCAACGACACGATGCGGGCCAACGATCCGATCGCGCTCCTGGTCGGCGTCGAATCCTACGAGGCCGCAGGCGGCGTCGTCGACCGCGACCTGTTCAGCAACGCCGGCGAGCGCTGGACCAACCCCGAGATCGCACAGACCCTCGCGGCCGCGATGATGGAAGCGGAAGCCAAGCGTATCGGCGAGGAACGTGGTCTTGCGTGGATCCGGCCTGTCGCCAGCCACAGCACCTGGGATGCGGCCCGCAGCCTCCACCGCATCGCCCTGCCGGTCCAGCCGATGTCGCCGGCCGAGGCACAGCGCGTAGACGAGATCGAGCAGCGCATGGGCGAACTGCAGCAGGAGATGGAGAACGACGAGCTTTCCGAAGAGGCGTTCACCGCTTGCGACGCAGAGCATGATACGCTTGGCGAGGAACTCGAAGCGTTACAGCGCCGCCCCTCGGTACTCCCCGCTGAACTCGTGTCGCGGGTCGGCGCGTTTCTGACGCTGTCGCAGACCGGTACGATGGTCCTGGATGAGACCTATTACAGCGAAACGCCGATCCGCGTGACGGTGGTCGAACCGGAGCCGGTCGAAGGTCATAACGGGGAGACCGAAGAGGCGGACGACGGGCTCGCCGACGGCGAGGGCGAGGGCTCGGAACGGGTCCGGGCAGAGCCGACCTTCCGCATCGAAGAAGGCGCGGCGACGCCGGTGACGGCGGGCAGTCCCAAGGAGGTCGACCCCGATAACGCAGCGCCGGGCGGCAAGGCACTCAGCCAGGTCCTGAGCGACCAGCTCGCGATGCAGCGTCGCGATGTCCTGGCGGCGTCGTTGATCGCCAGCCCCGGACTCGCGCTGGACTATATGCTGTTCGCCATGGTGGATGCACGGCGCGGCACCTCGTCAAACGACGGCACGACGATCAGCGCCCATGCCCCGCAGGATCCGATCCTGTCGACCAACATGCCGGGATCGCGCGCGCGCGACTACCTCGCCGAGGTACGGGACGGGCTCGATGAATCGTGGGGCGAGTCCGACAACAAGGTCATGCGGTTCGAGGCATTCCGCGCGCTCGGCGACGAGGTGAAGGGCGCATGGCTGGCGTACATCGTCGCGACGTCGCTGGAGGCCAAGGAGTCCTACGGCTCCAATCGCCAGAACCCGCTCCACGGCCGCATGGCCAGCATCCTCGAGGTCGATGTCGCCAGCTGGTGGCGCCCGACGTCGGAGAACTTCTTCGACCGGGTTTCCAAGGGGTCGTTGATCTCGCTGCTTCACGAGGTCGGAGGCCCAGCGCTGTCGAGCCGCCACGCGAGCGAGAAGAAGACCGAGATCTCGGCATCCTGCCAGAAGCTCTTCGCTGGCGAAGCGATCGTCGAGACCGACGTCAAGGAAGCTGCCCTGAAATGGGTGCCGACCGCGATGCGCTTCAGCGACACTGTCGTCGGGGGTGAGAGCGAAGACGACGGCGCGCAGGGCGATCTCGCGGACCTGATCGAGGCGGACAGCGACGACACCGACGAAGGCGATCTTGCCGCCTTGGTCGGTGCCGGCCCGGACGATGTCGGGACGGACGGGGTCGAGACGAATGGCAGCGCCCAGATCGAACTCGATCACCAGAACGATGACGATGTGAACGAGATCGTCGCGGCCGAATAGCGGCACGACGGTTCAATTCTGAGCAGCCTCACTGCCGGCCCGCGACTTCGCGGTGCCGGCAGTGCCTTTTCCTCACCGCTAACGAGGACAGCGTCATGACCGCTACAACCCGCGACATTGCGGCCGACATCACCGCCGCCATCATCGCACGGCTCGAAGCCGGGACCCTGCCGTGGCAGCGCTCCTGGTCGGTTACCGGCGAGGGCGGCAGGCCACTGCGCCACGAGGGCGTTCCGTACACCGGAATAAACGCTCTGTGGCTCTGGGCGACCGCCGACACCTATGGCTATCGCAGCCGCTACTGGATGACCGCCCGTCAGGTCCGCGAACTGGGCGGCGAGATCAACCGCGATGCGAGACCGTCTTTCTCCGTCTACGCCTCGACCTTCCGCAAGGCCGGAATGCCCAATCTGCTCGGTGCGACCGCTGACCAGATGATCCGCTTTCTGCGTTCCTATGTCGTCTTCAACGCCGACGAAATCGTTGGCCTGCCGGACTATTACTACCCGCGCGAGGTCGCACCGACCCCTTTGCTGATCTCAGAACGGCAGGATCGAGATCGACGCCTTCTTTGGCGGTATTCCGGCCAAGGTCCGTCACGGTGGTGACCGCGCCTTCTTCCACCCAACATTCGACTATATCCAGATGCCGCACACCGGCAGCTTCAAGTCAGGCGACGCATACGCATCGGTTCGGGCGCACGAGACCGTCCACTGGGCGGGCCATGCCTCCCGGCTCGATCGCACCTTCGGGAAGCGCTTCGGCGACAACGCATATTGCGTCGAAGAATTGGTCGCTGAGCTTGGCTCGGCCATGATCTGCGGCGATCTTGGCCTCCCGACCGAGCTGCACGACAGCCACGCCTCCTACCTCGCCAACTGGTTGGGGGTGTTGCGCGCCGACAAGACCGCGATCTTCCTGGCCGCCACCAAGGCCGAACAGGCCTTCTCCTACCTTCGCGCCTTCTCGACCGAGACTGCAGCAGAAACGCGGCTCGCCGCATGAACCGGAGAACACGACATGGGTTGGCTCTCGATGACCAGCGCCGGCATGGCCGGCCACCCGAACCCCAAGGCCTATCTCGACGACCAGTTCACCTACAGCCGTGCGCTGGATGGTGGCGGCACGCGCGGCATGCGCGTTATCGACAGCGCGTTCGTCGGAAATCGCGTCTGGTACGCAGCAGCTGAGATCATCTCAGACGACGAGCCGCTCTACGTCATCGCACTGGTGTGTCTGGTCCGCTGGAACCCCAAGGCCAGGGACGGATACGTCTTTGCATACAAGGACCAGGAGGAATCGATGGGCTCCTGCGAGGCCGGATGCCCTGCCCGGATCCTGCGTCTCCTCTCGCCGACCAGCAAAGAGAGCGCGCTGGATTGGCGGCGCCGTTGCCTCGTGCGGCTCAGGCTGCACGCCCGCAAAGTTGATAACGGGATGCGGATCAAACTTCCCCGCCCGGTTTCGTTCGGCGACGGCCATACCGGCACCGAGTTCATCGTCGTGAAACGCGGCGAGAAGATCACCTTCCGGAGTGACAAGGGGGCACGGCCACTACCGTATCTCGCATTTCCGCGACCTGGCTTGGTCTGTCGTTCCAGAAACCAAAGTTCACCGCACCGTCTTCGCGGCCCCTGCCGCGTATGCGACACCTGCATGATGGATAGCCCGATGTCTGCCAACACTCCCCTCTCGCCGCTCCGCCGTATCCTGTGCAGCAGGTCCAACGCCGTCAGGGTCGCCGCATGGATGCGCCTTGACGGGATCCACACCGACATCGTCGATACGGGCGAGCCTCTGCAGCCGTGGCTGATCGTCGAGACGACCGACGCCCTGATCCAGGACGCACGCGCATGCGCATGACCCTTGTCCTCGCTTTTGCCCTTGCCGCCTGCGGAGGGGCCGCGTCCCAGGCCGAAGACCCGTCGATGATCCGAGCTGACGGTCGCGCGATCGACGGTGACACCGTATCGTTCGACGTGCGGATTTTTGGGGCTGATGCCTTCGAGAAGCGGCAATTGTGTCGAAATGCGAACGGCTGCTGGCTATGCGGCAAGGCAGCGCAGGACTATGCGTCGAAGCTCTTGAAGTCAGGAAGTAGCACGATCCGCCTGACTGGCAAGCAAAGCTACGGTCGTCCGATCGGAACGGTCGAGATCTGGGGGCAAGACCTTGGTGAGAGCATGATCGCCGCGGGGCTTGCCGTGCCGGCGACCAGCTACCTGAAAAGCGACCCCGAGCGCGCCCAGCGTTATCTCGCCGCTTATGAAAACGCCGAGGCCAGACATGCCGGCGTGCATGCCGGCTACTTCATCGATCCGGCAAAATGGCGTCGCGGCGAACGCCTCTCGTGCGAGAGCCGGGTCCGAGGCAATCCGGACCGCTGAACGTAAGGAGGGAAGGGGGAAAGGGGAAGGGCATCGATCAAGGAGACGATCATGCCCGCTTTCACTTCGACTCCCGCGCCCGTGCATACGCTCTGGGACATCCCCGATACCGCGATCCAGCGCCTGCCAGGCATCTGGTTCGTTACCACCCCCCTCGCATGGTGGCTTCGTCCTGTCGGATGAGCGTCAGGCTGCGATACCGGACGCGCTGCGCCTCGACAGCATCTACTACGAGGAGGACGTCAACTGGTCGCTGGTGGTCGTCGGGTTCGAGACCGAGTTCGCAGCGCTAAAAGACCCGCTGTTCGATATCGAGCGCGACCTTGCCCATCAGACCGCACGTCACTGGCGACCGATGCAATACGGTGCCTTCACCGGCGAGGTTATCAGCCCAAGCGATAGCTACGTCCTGAAGAAGGTAGCGCTCTACGAGGCCGCGATCGGAGAGATCGGGGGTACGATCAGCGTCCGGAGACTGGGCCGACTGGGTGCCCAAGGGCAAGATCGGCGTCACCGGGCAACGCATCTCCGGCTGCGATCATCTGGGCTTTGCACAGTATGAAGGCCCGGACTTCAAAGGCCTGTGTGATGCAGCACGCTACGACAGCTCACGCCCGATCAACACCTTTGCGGCTCTTGATGTCGAACTGGTGCCGTGACGATCGGGAGCGTCGTCGCCCTACCCCCCTCTGGCCAACGGAGGGGGAGGGGGCCGACTAAAGGCCGGAAAGATGTTGCCAAAATCCGGCAACATCTTTCCCGAGACGTGCCCAAGCGCCCAGCCCTGAGGGGCTGACGATACGAGCGCAAACCGGGTGTCGCGGGAGAAGAGAGGGGGGGTGAAGAGTGTGCGCCGAAAGAGCGCACGGTCCTCATTCGGAGCATGCGTCGATGATTTACGATGTGCCTTTCCGCCACCAACAAGCGCTGGACCCGAGCGCCCCTCACCACTGTCGTCGCGACATTGCACGCGATCGGAAAAGCGGTCGACGACTGCCGCAATGCCGGCGTCGATCCCAACAGCGACCCCGCTGTCGTCCTGCTGGCGCGTCACATGGCAACCGTGTCGACCAATCGTGCGCCCCGCGACGTACTTCGCCACGCCTGCAGGCGCCGCCTCGAAGACCTGAAGCGGTTCCCGACGCTGCTGGCGCTCGCAATCCGCGGCGTGGAATATGACGCCGGCGCCAAGGAGCGTTTTCATATCGAAGCGACCGAGGCGATGAACGCCCTCGCCGTCTGCATCGGCCTGGCACCGGGGACATTCGAGATAGTGTCGCTTCAGGGCGAACGCGATCAATCCGGCCATGTCCTGCTGGCGGCCGGCGAGTTTGCCGTCACTGTCAGGATCGGCGCACGTCACGAGGGTCGCGAGGTAGCGTACCGGACTGTCGGCGATAGCACGAGCCCGCCCAACCACTACGCGCCGATGGCCGATCTGCTGAAGCCGGACCGCTTCGCTGATCGCTTGCGCCGTGATCTGTCGATCGCAGTCCGACCGATCGTGCCTGTCGCCCCGGTCCTGATCGCCGCCTGAAGGAGTGATGCCCATGCACATCCAAGACGCGCTCGCGGTTGCACGAGCCGACGCCACACGCATTGCCCACTTCATAGAGCGACGGGAGCGTTTCCTTGATGCGCTCGACTGGTCGATGCTCACCGAGGATCACGCGCGCCAGTCGGCGATGCTCGACGATCTGCTCGAGGGGGATATGGCCGATGCCATCCTTTATATCGACTGGCTGGTCGAGCGGCTGGCTGGTGATGCTGAACAGGTCCCCGGCGTACTCCGCTTTACGCCGCATCCGCGCCCGTGGCAGCTTGCGTGGATCACGCTCGCTTCCTGACCGACTGGGGGATTAATTGATGAGCCGTCATACTTTCACCGGCAACGCCGGCACCACCGTGGCGATCGGTTGGGATCGTCCCTTGGCGACGTTCTTCGTGCAGTTCCTGCGTCCTCACCCGACTATGAAAGGCGAGGAAGACGTAGTCGAATGGCAGGGTACTGAGCCCGACGAGCTACCGACCGCAGCAGCGGCGATCGAGATTGCCGCGCGCTATGCCTACCTGCCGGAAACGCTCGGCGCCACGCTTGAGACCGACCGCCTCAAGACGCTGGGATCGATCGACGAACCGGCGCAGCGCGCGGTGCGCCCGTTCCTTTATCGATTCTGAGCAACCCGCTTCGCAGGCGTTAGAGGGGGAGGGGGATGGGGTTTGGGTCGATCCAGGTGGATCGATGGAGATACCCATGTCCTACATTATCGATATTGGTGGCGCACCGGCCAACGAGGATTGCGCCCAACTCGGCCAGACGCCGGACTTCGAGGCGGTGAACACGTTCGAGATCGTCGCCTACAAGCTGGCGATCATTGCGCGGCACGGCATGCCGCCCGCCGGCTGCAAGCTTGGACCGAATACGAACCGACATGACTTTGGCGTCTATCGGACGCTTGCCCTCCACATCGAGGACGAGGAAAACGAAGCCGTTCAGGCGTATGCCGAAGCGGTAGAGGAGGGTCTGGGGTCATGGCTCGAGGCCGGATTTACGCCCCCGGTCATGTACGATGGTTCGGTCGCCAAGATCGAACGCCTCGACCACGTCGAGCTGGTGATCGGTGCGCTGCTGACGACGAGGCCGAACGCCGACGGGACGTTCCCGATCGCTGACTTCGGTATCCTTCACGGCCACCTAGCAGCGGCCTTTCCGCAACAGGCGGAGGCCGCGCGCCAACGTCTGGCCGAAGCGTAATCCCGCCCATCCTCTGAAGGATTGAGCCAATGCTGATGCTGCAATCGCAGCCCGCCGGGATCGTCCCGGCGGGAGCGTTCCCCTTGTCCGGTCACCGCATGACGCCGAGGCCGTAGAGCCGGACTATTTTGATTCAACCGATATGCGTTGCTGGCTGACGCGTGGCCGGTCGGTCGAACAGGCAACCGAGCTGGCCCTGATCTGGCGATCCTATCCGGATTTGCCACCCACAGCGCCACTGGAGGACCGGATGGCAAGGGGACGCGAACGTATCACGGCGATGAAGCCATTGAACGACGCGATAGCCGCCAGGACGGAGGCCGAACGGCAGACCCGGAACTTCGCCTTCATGGAATCGCGCGCCCGGGAAGGGACGATCGTCGATAGCGAGATTGCGATCCTGCGTGGCCGGGATCGCTACGGCTATGACTGGGATCTGGCCGTTGCCTACGCGAGCGGTTGGACCGCGGCCGATGCCGGTTGGGAGCATCGCTTTTGCGCCGATGGCTCGCGCCGGCAGGACGCCAAGCGCGAGGCCTATGACCGTGGTTTTGCCGATGGTGGCGGTGACCAGGCCGACCTGTTTGACGCCGCGCGCCGCAGCAACCTCGCCGCCATTCGCCGGGATAATCAACGCCCGGTAGCGCCGCTACCGCCGAGGGCACGACCGGTGCCGAGCAGCTGGCCCAAGCCAAACGATCATGCCCGCCCAACGCGGCGGTCTAGGCGTCTGCTGATTGTTTCTGACGCAACGATCGAAGAGGTGACGCCGGGGTTGATGCGAGTCTCGAGTCTGCGTCTCGTTGATGAGATCCGCGCCCGACCCGGCACCGAGGCCATGACGATCGTCACGATCGACCGCCATGACGGCTTCGTCGTGAATGGCTGCCCGGTCGAGACGAAGGTGCCGATCGCGGCTTCACAGGCCGACGATATGATCGCTGATCCTAGCCACGGCGATGCCCTCCGCGCCATCCTCAGTGGACACGAGATCGATGACGTCCTGATAGCGGTACAGGGCGACTACCTTCGCATCGTCGACGCCTTCGCAAGCGCACTGCCGCTGTGCGCGAACATGGAGCGATCGCAAAACTCGCTTCTTCAACAGCGGGCGCATCTGCGCTGCTGGCTCGACCGCGGCTATGACGGCACCGACAATCTTGGCGCCGGCCACATCCGTTGGGGCAAGGCCATCAAGGGCCTGACGGGCAAGCTCGGTGAGTTCACCGCCCGCTATGTCGGTCCAGCGCCCCGCCGTGGCCACCTGATCCGGATCGAGGCCGAAGGCGGCATGCTCGCCGAAGGCTACGCCACCTCCACCGGCGAACGTCTCGTGACCGAGATCACCGTCTCTAACAAGACGAACATCCGCCGCGAAATGGCAGCGGCCCTGCGCGCCTTTGGCGGCGCCACCCGTCTGATGGACGCCTGCGGCTGACGCCGCGGTACCCGCTTTTCCAACTTGGGGTCACAACACAAAAGTGGATTCTGCGTACGCTAGGAGCGAACGGACAACGAACGACGACATTTGGCGAGAAGCAATCCGACCGCTTTCCGGGAGGTAGGTTCGATAGATGCCACCGTGTCGCGCTGCTGTCTTTCTCGAAAAGGTTGCTAAAAGGAGAAAGTAGGCGAGACGGAATGTCCGAGTGACACTTTCCGCCAGCACAGGTAGTCGGCTCCCTGTGTACATTGTCCGGTATCTTTTGGCGAAACGCCACTTGGCCGTGCTGATCTGCGCGGCGACGCTGCTGCTGAAGCTGCTGGTCCCGACCGGCTATATGATCGGCAACGATCATGGTCGCATCGCAATCACGATCTGCTCGGGCGTTGTCCCTGCCGCCATGACGATGGACATGCCGGGGATGCACGGCGACATGACCGATCACGGCAAATCGAAAGATCACGGCAAGGCCGAGATGCCCTGCGCCTTTGCCGGCCTGTCAGCCGCTATGACCGGCGCGATCGATCCGATCCAGCTAGCAGCCCTGATAGTCTTCATCCTCGCTCTGGACCTGATCGCCAGCAGTACACCGGCCCCGTCGTGCCCCACTCATCTCGGCCCCCCGTTACGCGGACCACCCGCCCACCTCTGACCTGTCATTCCACATCGTTCTCAAGCGCGATCATGAACTGCGGTCCGCGTCCTCCACGTCGGACCGGTCAAAGGTATTCCCATGTTCCGAACCAATCTTCTAGCGAGCGCTGCCGCGTCGTGCCTGCTACTTCCCATGTCAGCCATCGCTCAGACGCGAAGTGCTGACGCCTCATCGTCAACGGCTCCGGATTTAGCCCCGGCTCAAAGGTGGGCAGGGGACATCATCGTCACTGGCCAACGTCAGACCTATGCCGAACCGGAGACGACCGCAGCGACCCGAACCGCCACGCCGCTTATCCAGGTACCTCAATCGGTTCAGGTGCTGACGCGGACCCTGATCCAGGAGCAGGACCGTCGCACGCTCGGTGACGCACTGGTCAACGTCTCGGGTGTCACCCCGACGCGGTCGGACGAGGTACTTTTCATCCCCCCGATCATTCGCGGCTTTCCGGCCGAAGTGTACCTCGACGGGCTGTCGGTGTTCGCCGGCAACCAGCAGGCCTACGACCCGAACAGCTTGGTAGGCATTGAGCGGATCGACGTTCTCAAGGGGCCGACCGCTACCCTCTATGGCGGGGGAATCGGCACGCCGCTTGGCGGGGTCATCAACCTCGAAAGCGTCCGGCCGAACGACAAGGCAGGCGGGTATCTGGCGATGCGCGCCGGGAGTTTCTCGACCTGGAACCCCTACGGCGACATCAATGTGCCTCTGGCTGACGGGATCGCTGCGCGGCTCACAGGCGAGTATCAGAGCAACGATAGCTGGATCGACAAGGTGCATGGCGAGCGCTGGTCGGTGCAACCCAGCGTCTCGTTCCAGATCGATCCTGCGACCGATCTGCTGCTCCAGGGGCAGTTTAGCCATCGCAGCAATCTCGAATATTCCGGCCTGCCCGCCGATGCTGCACTGGCCGGCTCGATCGACCGCGATACCTTTCCCGGCTCGCCGATCGATCAGCCGCTGACGACGAACGACATCCGCATGGCGCAGGCGACGCTGCGCCACGCCCTCTCCGACCGCCTCAAGCTGACGATCAGCGGCCGCTACTATTCGAGCAAGATCAATGAACAGGGGAGCTTCGTCTATCCGGGCCTCTTCCCTACCGAGACCGTAGCGCCGCTCTACGACGTGTTCCCGATCACCATGAGAAACCGCACGAAGGAGGCGACCGTCGATGCCAATCTGGCCGGCGACGTCGATCTGCTTGGGGGCACGCACAAGGTGCTCATCGGCGTCAACTATGATTGGACCAGCTTCTACAGCGCGATGGGCCTGTTCGTCAGCGACTCCCCCCTCGGGCACGATTGACCTGTCTGACCCGAGCTACGATCTACGCTACACGCCGCAGCTACCGGTCAACTCTTATACCGATGATCGCTTTACGACGTTTGCTGGCTACATCCAGGATCAGGCAACCTACGGTCCGCTGCACCTGACCGGAGGCTTGCGCGTCACCTCGCTGAAGTTCGTCGAGGACAGCAACATCGGCGTCGCCAACGACAAGACCTACACGCACGTCTCACCCCGTGTCGGCGCGACGCTCGATGTCGTGAAAGGCGTCGCCCTCTTCGCGGGCTATGCGACCGCGTTCCGTGCGCCCTTCGGCTTCATCGGCACGCAGACGCCGGTGCCGGAGACGTCGAGCAATATCGAGGGCGGCGTGAAGCTGGCGCTTACCGGCACGGGCCTCTCCGGCACGATCGCGGTGTTCCGGCAGACCCACGACAATGTCGTCACCGCCGATCCCGCCAATATCGGCTTCTACGTTCAGAGCGGACGGCAACGCGCGTGCGGGGTCGAAGTGGACATGGTGTGGGAGCCAACACCGGCCTTCTCGCTCCTCGCCAATTACGCCTACACCGATACCCGCGACGATGGTGTGGCACCTGGCGAGCGGCTCGCTCGCGTTCCCAAAAGCAGCGGACGGGCCGCGGCCCGCTACCGGGTATTGTATGGTGCGGCCAAGGGCCTTTCATTCGGTGCAGGTATCAGTGCTTTTACCTCGCGTGAGCTGACGCTGCCGAATACCATTGCAGTGCCGGGCTATGCCGCGATCGATGCGCAGGCGTCCTACGACATCGGTCGGTTCACGCTCGGCGCATCGGTGGTCAATCTGGGAAATCGACGAGCCTTCGACCCCTTTTCGTACCTCGGCTATCCAGTGGTCGCCCCCAACCAGCCCCGTTCGGCCTATGTTACGCTCAAGGTGCGGATATGACCTTGGCGAAGCTGGCGAGGCGCTGGATCGCTTTGGCAAGCATAGGCGTGGCAGTCGCCCCGCTGTCGCCGGCCGCAAGCGCGCGGGCACCGGCGACCGGCGGGAAGATCATTCCCCTCTATGCAAAGGGCAGTGTCCCGTCGCTCGGTGTCCCGGAAGTGCGGGACCGGATGGAGACCGGCGAGACGATGATCTACGATGTCAGCGAACCGACGCTGGAGCTGTATCGCCCTGCACCTGGTCGCGCCAACGGCACCGCCGTGATCGTCGCGCCCGGTGGTGGCTTCGTAGCCCTCGGCTACACTTTTGGTGGCACGGACGTGGCGCGGGCACTGGCCGATCGTGGCATCACAGCCTTCGTGTTGAAGTACCGGACGATCCGGAGCGGCGACGGGCCGATGCGGATGCCGGATGTCCACATGAAAGAAATGGGTATCGTCATGTCGCGGGCGGAGACGGGCAGACCGGTGGAGATGCCGCGCTTCGCCGGTGAGCCTCATGCGATCGAGGACGGCGCGCGAGCCATGGCGATCGTCCGGCAGCGCGCACGCGAGTGGGGCATCGATCCTCACAAGGTTGGCGTGATTGGATTTTCAGCGGGCGCGTATCTTGCGGCCGATCTGGCAATCGGCGCCAAAGCGTCGCGGCCTGACTTTGTAGGCCTGATCTACGGAGGTCTGCGCACGCCGGTCCCGGAAGATGCGCCTCCGGCATTCATCGCCGGCGCGGCCGATGACGAATATCAGCGGAACGATCCCGTGCTGCTCTACACTGCATGGCGGCAGGCAGGGGCTTCGGCCGAGCTGCACCTGTACGAGCGAGGTGGCCACGGGTTCGATCTGCACGCGAAAGGTACGACGAGCGACCACTGGTTCGACGAGCTTGTCTGGTGGCTCCAATCTCGCGGGCTCCTGCGGCCCACTAAGGACTGGGCCAGATAGGGATTGGTGCGGTCTCCTCGTCCTTCAGGCAGCGTGAAGGGCGGAAGGCTCCAGTCCCAGCCAGCGCCGCGCTTGAGGGAGGCGACGCAGCAGGACCCTTTCAACAATCGCCACGACCACCAGCGTCACGCCGAACAGCGGCATATAGATCCCAAGTCCGACGATCGCTGCGACCAACAAGGGCCGGTAGCGTGGGCGCGCCGATGGCACCGGCGCACCCAACAAGCCCGTTGGTCGCCTCCGCCACCACATAACCCCGCCCGATACGGCTAAAACGACCAGCAACAGCGCAGTGAGCGTACCGAGGATCTGGTTGGCGATACCGAACAGCGCGCCCTCGTGCGCCGCGATGCCGTAGCCAATGACCCGGTCGATCCAATGGCGGTCGGCGAACGCGACACGGCCGACAAGGCGGCCTGTCGCACCATCGACCTGCGCGTCCGATCGCAGTGGGCGATCGGCTGCGTCCGATGACACCGCCCACGGCGCGCCTTCATGCTCGGGCGGAGACAGCAGCACGGGCGGCGCGATCCGCAACGGCCGGACCGTCGCGATCACGCGGGCAAGTTCACCCGGTCGGATCGTGGGCGTGGCCATGACCATGCCGTCATGCCCGGCGTGAGGGCCGAGCATTGCGTCCGTTTTCGGCGTCGGCGCCTTTCCGCTGATCGTCCAGTCAACCGGACCCTGCGTCGCGCCCGTGAGCGTGCGGACTTCGCCGAGATAGCTGCCCCAGGCGTTTGCCCACGGAAGGCCAGTGAGGATCAGCCCGAGCGCGAACACCGACACCCAGATGCCGGCAGTCGCGTGAATATCACGCCAGAACACGCGTCGGCCGCCCCTCAGGCGCGGGTAGAGGGCACCCGCGAGCCCTTTCCGGTTGCGCGGCCACCACAGATAGAGACCTGTCAGGAGCATGACGATCGCCCAGCAGGCGGCGATCTCGACGAGGTAGCTGCCCCACACCCCCGCCAGCAATTCGCCGTGAAGACGCGACACGACATTGAGCGGCCGATCTTCCTCGCCAATGACGTTCAGCACCGCAAGCGAGTGCGGATCGACGTAGACGCGGTGATCAAAGCCATCACTGGAGACGATGATACGCACGGCGTTTCCCGGCTTTTCTGGGAGCATATATTTATGCAGCGACGATCCTGGCACCGCAGCTGGTGCCGCGTGGACCTGCGCATCGGGTGAGACCGTCCGCCCGGCAACGGGGAGATGATTGTAGGGCCGGTCCAACACTGCTTCCAGCTGTGGCCGCCACAGATAGATCGTGCCCGTCAGCGACAGCCAGATGATGAACGGGATGCAGAACAGGCCAGCATAAAAGTGCCAGCGCCATACCGCGTTGTACCACCGTACGCCGGGTGTCCGCCGGCTGTTAGGTGGGTTCCCGTTCAAGGCTGAAGTGTCCATGCCCGCCATCATAATGCCTTGGTCAGACGTATCCCGACCGTCCGCGGCGGGCCGACGAGATAGGAAAAGTAGCTGGTCGCAGTGGTGTTGCCGGGGGACGTCGTGAACTCCTGCCCAAAGACTGGTACGGCGTCGAACAGGTTGGTAACGAACAGGTCGACCCCCCACGCTGCCACGCATCGTCACCCCCCGCCGAGGCGTCGACCAGCGTATAGGCCGGACGCGGCAGCACCTCACCTTCACCAAACCCGCTGTTGGACCCGCCGACGTGACGCGCCGCGGCAAACAGATTGCCGGTCAGACCATCTATGAGTGCTGCTTCGTACTCGCCGTGCACATTCCACAGCCAGCGCGGCACATCGAGCACACGCGACCCTGCCGGCAGAAGCAGGTTGGGGACGTCGTTGCGGTAGGTCGCGTCGGTGAACGAACCGCCCGCATGAAGATCGAGTCCGCGGATTGGCGACACGGTGACCTCAAGCTCGCCGCCACGGCTACGAACCCGGCCGGCGTTGACGGTGAAGGAGATGGTCGTCGCATTGTTGATCCCGCACGCTGTCTGGAACGCCTGCTGATAATCCTTCCAGTCGATCGCATAAGCAGCGCCGTTGATCCGCACGCGACCGCCCCACAGGCTGGTCTTGGCGCCGATTTCGTAATTATCGGTACGGTCGCTGTCGTAGGGTGGCGGTACGTCGGGAATGCCTGCCGCGCGACGTTCCGCGGCCGAGCAGATATCGTCGGTCACGGGCGCATTGACGCCGCCTGTCCGGAAGCCCTGCGAGTAGCTGGCGTAGAGCGTCGCGGCACGGCTTGGCTCATAGCTCAGCGTGAAGCGCGGTGTGACGCCATTCTCGCGATTGCGCTCGTCATAATCGTAGGCGAGATCGCCGCCTGCGACGCCACCGACCCCGTAGCGTCGGCTCGCTTCGCGCTGGCGATAGGCAAACACGCGTGCGCCAGCGGCGACCTTCACCTTCGGTACAACGGCATAGGTCAGCTCGCCGAAGGCCGCGATCTCGCTCTCACGGAAGCGCACCGTCGTGTCCTGGATGACGGCCGGACTGCTGGCACCAAGCGGCAGCGGCGCGGTAACGCCGAACAGGTCTGCGACGGTGATCGTACGGCCGGAGTCCTGATGGAGATCGCGGTAGAGCGCGCCGAACACATATTGCAGCCGCCCTGGGCCATCGGACACCGCGCGCACCTCCTGCGTGAATTGTTTCGTGCGACCGAAATCCTTGAGCGGCGTTGGGAACAGCTTGCCGCCTGGACCCGGCCCGACGATGTCCTCGACGATCGGAGAATCGAATGCCGTGACGTCGAACGACAGCCGGTTGCGCCGGTCGAGCCAGGACGAATTGGATGACACGGTGAACCCGCCAAGCGCATCGAACCGGTTCTCGATCAGCAGCGAGCCGATGACGAACTCGTCCTTGGCGTACGTGTCCGCATACCGCGCCTTGAGCCGCGCGCGCTTGCCGAAGGTCACGTCGCTATGGGGACGGTCCGCATTGCTGTAGGCGTCCTGCCAGACCAACGACGGGGTGATCGTCAGGGTCGGCGTCGCATTCCAGCGCAGCGCAGCGCGAACCGTGCCTGTACGCGTCCAGTTGACGTCCTTGCGAACCGCCGACGTTCCCGCATTCTCGGTCAGGTCGCCGGTGGCGGGCCGCAGATCGTCGATCCAGCCGCCCTGCCGGACAAACCCGCCCGAGACGCGCAGCGCCAACCTATCGGCGACGATCGGCAGATTGAGCATGGCCTTGGCGTCCCAGCTCGTGCCGCCATCGGTGATGGTCGAAATGCTCGCCTGACTCAGTGCAGCGATCTTAGATGCGTCGGGCTGGTTGGTCACGATGCGGACAAGGCCGCCCATCGATGACGATCCGAACAGCACGCCTTGCGGTCCGCGCAGCACTTCGACCCGAGCGACATCGAACAGCTGCGGGTCGGGCTGCGAAAAGCCGCGGAGTGCGCGGGTCTGAAGCGGGGTCTCGTCGAGGTAGACGCCCGTGGTCGGCGACTGGACGAACCCCACCCCGCCGATCCCGCGTATGATGTACTGCGAGTTGCCGGGTCCCGTGGTCGCAAAGGCCAGGCCCGGCACGGAGTCCGCGACGCGAGAAAAGTCCTGCGCATTGAGGCGGCGCAGCAGGTCAGCGGACAGAATGGTGACGCTTGCCGGCACATCCTGAAGCGCCTGCGGGCGTTTCAGCGCCGTGATGATGATGTCGTCAGTTTCTGCCGGTCCGACGCCCTGCGCATTGGTGGCTGTAGTGTCGGGCTTCCTGGCGGGTGCCGCCAGCTCCTGAGCAGATGCTGGTACGGCGAGTAGGAGGCAGGGTAGACACACCCCTGCCATCACGTGAGATCGGGTCATGAATAGGCCTTTGACCGGCCCCCGCAATTGCACGCGGGCCGTGGACGTGGTTGCTCCTGAAAGAGCACGCGATCAGTTGGTCAAAGGACGGCTGGGGGGCCTCGAAGCGGAGGCCGAAGATGGCTGCGGCGAATGATCGCCGGCAGCACGGTTGGTGACAGCCCGACCGCCATGACGAAGGCGATCAGGGTGACGAGCTGAATAGGATCGATCGCACCGAGCGTTGCGGCTGACAGGCCCGCAAACGCGCACGGCATTTCAGCCTTGCCGTGGTCCTGCGACTTGCCATGATCGGGCATGTCGCCATGCATCCCCGGCATCGCCATCGTCACGGCTCGAGGGGCGACGCCGGAACATAGCTCGATTGTGATCCGGCCATGCTCGCTGCCGATCATGTACCCGGTCGGTACGAGCAGCTTGAGCAACAGCGTTGCCGCGCACACGAGCACAGCGAAGTAGCGTTGCGCTAGGAGGCGACGAACGGCGAACACCGAACGCGGGTAGCGCAGGCAGGCAGTCCTGTCATTGCCGTGTCGATCTCCCCTGCAAACGGACGGGATCAGAGAAGGCCGAGGCTGTCTTGCCGATCGGAACCTTCCCCGGTACGCAATGTCCGTCAGGCCGGAGAAGTATCTCCGATCTGACAATGATCGCGCTGGTGTCCCGAGAGGGACTTAATAGGGAACACGGTGTGGGAGACGCTCTCCCGAAGCCGAGGCTGTCCCTGCAACTGTAAGCGGCGAGCGAGACGTATATCGCGTCCTCTTCCAGAGGGTGCAGCCACTGGATCAATGCCGTAACGGCCGAGATCCGGGAAGGCCGTATGTCGAGCGACGACCCGTGAGCCAGGAGACCTGCCAGCGTCTGGTCGCTCTTGCTTTGGTCCAGGGGATGGTCGGGGCACGGTTCTTCCGTCTGAGCGACGAACGAGCGGCGGGGGTCGCATCGGTTCGTGTCGCGGGCGCTTGCGTCCGCCTGCCGACGCGTGCCGACCGTTCACAGCGGACGCCCCCGTCCGAAGTCGCTTGGCGCACGGGGGACGGACATGAAGAATCTTAGATTACGAACGAAATGGCTCGAATGCGTAGCACTCGCTTCGGCATGTAGCACCACACCCGCATGGGCTCAGGTGCAAGACACCGAGGCTGTGCCGTCACAGGCAACGAACGACATCGTCGTGTTCGGCCGCGGCGAAGCGAAGATCGGTGTTGCCCATGCAGCAAGTGAGGGCACCGTCGCCGGTGCCGACCTTCTGGTTCGCCCGCTGCTGCGCGTTGCCGAACTGCTGGAGGCGATACCTGGCATGGTCGCTGCGCAGCATTCGGGAAGCGGCAAGGCCAACCAGTATTTCCTACGTGGCTTCAATCTCGATCACGGTTCGGACTTCACGACTTATATCGACGGGGTGCAAATGAACCTGCGCACCCACGGTCATGGCCAAGGCTATCTCGATCTCAACGGACTGATCCCGGAGATCGTCGCGCGCGAGGATTTTCGCAAAGGGCCATACCGTGCCGATGGCGGCGACTTCGCGCTGGCGGGGGCTGCCTACATGACCACGATCGACAGCTTTGCTCGGCCGTGGCTTTCGGTCGAGGGCGGCTCTTATGGCTATGGTCGGATCGCCGCGGGCGGGACGATTGATGGCATTGGTGCGGGAAAGCTGACGTTCGTCGCGCAAACCAAGGTCTATGACGGACCATGGGAGGAGCCCGAACATCTACGACATGCATCTGGCTTTGCGAAATATACCGCCCCAGCTGGGGCAGGCCAGATCGAAGCGTCGCTTAACGCCTACCGCGCGACCTGGCGTCCGACCGAACAGATTCCCGAGCGCATCATCGGTACCACGCCCTGCAAGGACGTGTTCTGTTCACCCGATCCGACTGCACGCGGCGAAACGACACGGCTCGTCGGCAACGTCGCAGTGCGCCAGCCTGACTGGTACGCCAACGTCTATGGTCAGTTCTACGACTGGTCGATGTATTCGAACCCGACCTACACCGACCTGGACGGGACCAGCGCGCAGATCCGCCAGTTCGACAAACGCTGGATCGTCGGCGCGAGGGGCGAAAAGCGCTGGACGCTCGCACCAGCTCTCGCCGTCTCGCTCGGTACCGAAGAGCGCTACGACCATATCGGCAGCGTCGGTGTGTATCGCACCAGCGCGCGATCGTTCCTGTCGTCGCTCGGCCGCTACCATGTCGAAGAAGCGTCGGCAGCATTGTATGGCGAAGCGACGTGGACGCCCGTTACGGGTCTCCGCCTGATTGGCGGGGTTCGTGGGGACTATTATCACTACGTCGTTCGCGCGCGGGATCAGGCGGCGGTGTTGGCGGGGGGCAGGCAGCGGCGACGACACGATCCTGTCGCCCAAGGCATCGATCGCGTACTCGCCGACCGACCGGCTGGAGTTCTACGGCAACTGGGGGCGCGGGTTCCACTCCAACGACGTCCGCGGCGCGGTAAACGTTGAAACGCCGGTGCCTGTGCTGGTCCGCGGCAGCGGCCGTGAAGTCGGCGCCCGGTGGCAGCTGCCCGGCATTACGCTGACCGCGACCTATTGGTGGCTCGACGTCGACAGTGAACTGCGCTTCGTCGGCGACTCCAATGCGGTCGAGCCGACCGGTGCGAGCGAACGTCGTGGCTATGAACTGGTGGCGTTCTGGCGGCCTAGGCCGTGGCTTGCGATCGACGGCAATTACACCGCGAGCCGGTCGCGGTACGACAATGGCGATCGCATTCCGAACGCCTTCGAGAACGCCGCATCCGCCGGGATCGCGCTGGTGCTCGATCCGTGGGAGGCAAGCGTTCGCGTCCGTCACCTCGGGCCTTATCCGCTGATCGAAGACAATAGCGTCCGGGATTCAGGAAGCACCGTCGTCAACGTCCGGGCGGCCCGCAAAATCGGCCGGTTCGAGGTGTATGGCGAGGTGCTCAACATTCTCGACAGCCGTGACAAGGACATCGCCTATTTTTACGAATCCTATATTCCGTCGTTTGAAACTTCGGGACCCACCGATGGTCGGTTGAGCCGCGTAGTTGAGCCACGCACCTTGCGCCTGGGTACCCGGGTAAGCTTCTAGAGCCTGCAAGATGATCGCCAGCCCAAGCTACGGCTGGCGATCATTCAATTGTTGTATCGCTGCAACGCTCTGCACTTGGGCCCATCCGGTAGACTCCACGTCTAAAGCTCTCTCCGGACAATTCTCGATACCCCCACGTTAGACGTGGCGCCTTCGAATCATAATTCGACTACGAAAGACCGCCAGTTTAAGCCGGTTCGCGTTTTACGAGTAGTTGGCGATCGCTAAAGACCTAGACGACGTTACGTAATGCCCGTGCAAACAGGATCAGTACCGCACGAAGCTCGCTATTACTTATAGCTCCAATCGCTGTGTTGATGGGCATCTAGCATCGCCGTCGTTTATCTGAGCCTCAACGCAGTTTTCTAGCATTGTTGTCTGCACGGCGTGTGGCCGCATGCACTTTCACACGTTCTAAGAGTAAATCGAGATCCTGACGACCAATGTCGAATGTCTCACCAAGGTCCGCGAGTGCTGCGTCGAGGTCTTCCGGATGGGGGATGGTATCGCCTCCCAGAACAGCAGGCACGGCCGTCATTGCGACAGCACGATGCGGGTAGGAATGCTTTGATAGCATATGAAAAAGCATCCCGGCAGCGGTCAGGATCACGGCATTAATACCAACAGGCAGGACCGGAAACATCCAGCCCGCTGCCGTAACGGCAGGTCCGCCTATGACTGCGGTCAGTGCGGCAGCCCCGCCAGGAGGGTGGAGACAGCGCAGCAGCGACATTGCCAAGATCGCGCCTCCGACTGCCAAGCGCCGCTCGCAAGCGCGGGCGATGACACCATGGATGCGATCCCCACCCCGACAACGGCTGAGATTACGTTGCCACCAATCACTGACCAGGGCTGCGCAAGCGGGCTGGCCGGTACGGCGAAGATGAGCACTGCGGAAGCGCCCATCGGGGCCACTAGCAGAATCGCCGTCCATCCGTTTCCGAACGCCATCGCTGTCACGGCCGCAGTAAGCGTAATTCCGACCGCAGCACCGGTACACGCCAACAGCCGATCGCCGAATGTGGCACCAGCGAGGATCGGGGCAAAAAGCGCACGCAAACAGATTACCCTTTGTTGAGAGGCTTGGAATTGATCTGCTCGCCCGGACGGTCGGACAGCACTTCGCTCATCGCAGCGACCAGCTCTCCCGTCGCGCCATCGCTTTCCCAGGCATAGATCGACACCACCAACGGCGCGTCCGCGACAAAGATGGAACTGGCACGAACGGCGTGTGCGGCGACGGTACTGACGGGCAGCACCGACACTCCTAGCCCGGCCTCGATTGCGGACAAGACACTGCCCAGGCTGTTGCCGGTAAAGGCGATGTACCACCTTCGGCGCTCGCGCTCTATCCGGTCGATCATTAGGTCACGGTACAATCCGCCCGGTGGAAACGTCACGAGAGGGATAGGGTCAGGCCAGTCGTTGCAAATGTCTGTGGCTTCGAACCAGCCAAGCGGTTCGGAAAAGCTGGCGCGGGCGTCGCCATCTGCTCTCGCCTCCTTGACGATGGCGATGTCGAATTCGCCGGCACGGAAGCGTTTGGTCAGATCGCGGCTGAGGCCTGTCGTCACATCTAACCGGATTTCACGATGCCGTTCGGCGAACCGTGCAAACTGCTGGCTCATAGCCTGAGTCACGACATCGTCGGGCAGTCCGATGCGGATCGTGATCGTTCCCGATGGGTCGACCAGCAATGTCTGCGCTTCATCCTGCAAGGCCAGTAACCGCCGTGCATAGCCTAGCAACCGCTCGCCCGAAGGCGTCGGCGAAATAGGCCTTGCCGATCGATCGATCAGCGACTGCCCGACTGCCGCTTCGAGGCGGCCAAGATGCTGGCTCACCGTCGACTGGGTGGAATTAAGACGATCGGCTGCGATCGTGAAGCTCGCGGCATCGGCGATAGCGACGAAGGTACGGAGCAATCTCGGGTCGAGCATATCGGTATCCTAATATCGAATGCCTATCATTCAAATATCTCATTCGTAAATGCCGTCAACCGCGCCCACTTGCAGATTTTAATAAGCCAAGGACCGCTGATTTGCGTGACGCCGTTGCACCCTGCCTGTTTCGAAACGCTCTGCTGAAAGATGGTCGGACCAGCGATCTGGCCGTGTCGGACGGTCAGTTTGTTGATCCGGCATCGCTGGCAGCCAGTGCCGATAGCATCGACCTGGCAGGGCTTCTGGTCCTTCCCGCATTGGTCGAAGGCCACATCCATCTCGACAAGAGCTTCGTTGGCGATGACTGGCGTCCGCATCGCCAAGCCGAAAGCCTTGGCGAACGCTTGGGTATCGAGAAACAGCTGCTTGCGGATGCATTGCCGGTCACGGATCGTGCCCATGCACTGCTGGCGCAGGCGCACGGTTTCGGCACGGTCGCGATGCGTAGCCATGTCGACGTCGATGCGTCGCTCGGCCTCGCCAATCTGCATGCGGTGATGGCGGCGTGCGAGCCGTGGCGGGACCGCGTCGATGTCGAGATCGTCGCGTTTCCCCAGGCCGGCATCCTTGCATCCCCCGGGACCGCCGATCTACTCGATGCGGCCGTTCGGGAAGGGGCACGCGTCGTCGGCGGGCTGGACCCTTCGGCGTTCGACGGTGATGCCGACGCGCACCTCGACGTGGTGTTCGGCGTGGCGGAACGGCACGGCGTGAAGATCGATATCCACCTCCACGAACCCGGTCGACAGGGGATCGAGCAGCTGCGCCGGATCGCTGCACGAACGATCGCGATCGGAATGCAGGGCAAGGTTGTCGTGAGCCACGCCTATGCGCTCGGCGATGTCGGGCCGGACGAAGTCGCCCGCACGGCCGATATCCTAGCGGAAGCCGGCGTAGCGATCATGACGAATGCGCCGGGTGACCGCGCCTTCCCTCCGATCAAAATGCTGCGTGCTGCAGGCGTGCGTGTGTTTGCCGGCAACGACAATATCCGCGATGCCTGGTGGCCGTATGGCGATGCCGACATGCTCGGGCGGGCGATGATGATCGGGTATCGATCAAGCTTCTTCACCGACGCCGATCTCGCGACCGCGCTGGATATGGCTACGACGGATGCAGCATCGGTACTGGGGCTCCGACGTTACGGCTTGGCTATCGGTGACGAAGCGACGTTCCTCATAGTCGATGCAGAAAACGCCGCGTCTGCAGTTGCCGCTCCGCCGCGCGACCGTCGTCTGATCCAGCAGGGTGCGATCGTACCATCAGGCACATCGCGGCTCGACACCCTCTTTTCCCGATACGACACTCAGCAAGGATATCGCTCATGAAGGCCATCGCTCTCGCTCTACTGCTCGGCGCAGTCGCCACCCCCGCCGCGGCAGCCGACATTTCCACTCACGTTCTTGATCTCGCCCGAGGCGTTGGCGGCAAGGCCGTGCCTGTAACCCTCTCGAAGCGTGCGGATGACGGACGCTGGCAAAGGTCGGCACCGCTACCACCGATGCCGATGGCCGCGTTCGTAGCTTTGGGGATGCCAAGTCGTTCGACACCGGAATCTACAAGCTCCAGTTCGACATGTCGCGCTATCCCAATGCGGCAGCGAGCCCGTTCTTTCCGGAAATCACGCTGACGTTCCGCGTGATCGACAAGGCGGGTCACTACCATGTGCCTGTCGTCGTCAGCCCCTATGGCTATTCCACCTACCGGGGAAACTGAGTGTGACGGGCACGACGCTTCCCGTCACGCTCGCGGTAGCAGCTTCCCTCGGCACTATTAGCCTGTGGCTTGGCCTGCGGATCTTCCGCATGCGGTTGCGCGACAATGTGCTGATCGGCGACGGCGGTGAGGATGTACTTGCTGGACGGATGCGCGCTCATGCCAATCTGGTCGAATATGCTCCGTTTGTCCTAGCGCTGCTGGCGCTGATTGAGCTCGCCCGCGGGTCTAGCCTGACGCTCGGGGTCACCGGTGCGATGTTTGTTGTCGCCCGGATCGCCCATCCGATCGGAATGGACCTGCGCCGCTCCAACGTACCGCGAGCAGGCGGTGCGATTCTGACATGGCTAGTGCTGGCATTCCTCGTCGGCTGGGCTGCGCTGATCGCAACCGGCGTCGCCTGATGCGCCTTCGCGCTAATTATTCCTGAAAGGTCACATCACGGTGTTGAGTCTCGTCATTCTTCTGCCCGCGGCAATCGCCGCGGCAACGCCCGTAGTACCGCTGGAGCGTAAAACCGTGTCGCTGGCGCTGGCCAACAGCCTGACAGGTGCCGCAATAGCTTCGTGTCGTACGATCGGTCGGGAGTCTGTGGTCGCGGTGGTCGATCGCGGCGGAAACCTGGTCTCGCTCCAGCGCGGCGACGACATCGGCCCGCACAACACGGTAGCAGCCCAGCGCAAGGCGTTCACCGCCTTGTCGACCAAGGCCAACACGACCGTACTGGCTGAGCGCGCAGCGACCGATCCGACGTCTCGTAACCTCGTCACCATTCCCGAACTGCTTTTGTTGGGCGGTGGCATGCCGATTGTCGTTGATGGTGACGTGATCGGGGGTATCGGCGTCGCCGGGTCAGGTGGAGCCGCCAATGACGAGCGCTGTGCGACCGAGGCTATCGCGCAGGTATTGGGCAAAGCGAGGACTCGTCCATGACGGAGCTGCCACATCACGGCCGGTATAAGTACGTCCCGATCGTCGGCCGCCCCGATTACAGCTGGCCGGAAGGACGCCGTCTGGCGGTGTACCTCGGCGTGAATCATGAGGTCTTTGCCTTTGGCGACGGGATGGGCGCAACCCTGGCCCCGTCCAAGACCGATCCCGACGTTATGAACTTCGCTTGGCGCGATTACGGCAACCGCGTCGGCGCCTGGCGTTTCATGGAGATGTTCGACCGGCTCGAACTGAAGACGACGGCGCTCGTCAACAGTGCCATCATCACGCGGTGCCCGGGGCTTGCGGAGGCGTGCCGGGACCGGGGCGATGAAATTGCCGCGCATGGACGCACCAATGCACAGGCAGAGGGGCCACATGAGCGAAGACGAGGAGCGCGAAATGATCGCGCGTACGCTTCAGGAATTCGAAGCCATCGGCGTCCGCCCCCGCGGTTGGCTCGGGCCGTGGATTTCGGAAAGTGAGAATACGCCCGATCTGCTTGAAGAAGCAGGGTTCGGCTATGTCCTCGATTGGGCACATGACGATCAACCGACACGACTGGATACCCGGAGCGGCAAGGGGATATTATCGATCCCGTATTCCCAGGAGATCAACGACATCCCCTCGATCATCACCCGTCATCAGGAGGCCGAAACTTTTGCCGGCATGATCGAGGACGCGATTGAACAGCTTCTTGCCGAGTGCGACCGTCGCCCGTTGGTGCTGGGCATCGCGCTCCATCCCTACATCATGGGGCAGGCGCACCGCGCACTTCATCTTGATCGAGCCCTGACCCGGCTGAGAGAGGCTGCTGACCCACGCATCTGGTGGACGACTGCGGGCGCCATCGCCGATCATATGGCGAAGGGACCTGGCAAGCCTGCCTGATAGAGTCAGCCTCGGCGTTCAGGCGGATGAGCAAATGACGAACGCTGTGCGACAGAGGCGATTGAGCAGATTTTAGGGGCCGCGACGCACCGTCCATGACCGGTGATACCAACGGTCACGAACGATGATGCCGATCCGGCCGCTTAAAGCGCCGAGCTGATAACGCAATAAATAAGTATTGGAACGCCAACCACCAGAATTAATAAGGCAAGATTTAGATCAATAAATCTACCCAGGCGGCTAAGCCTGCTGTTGGGATCGATTTCGGAACCTGTGGTCACTTCGTCTTCTATTTCTAGTGAGAAATTATTGGAAAAAAAAGTGCCTGGGCCTTGAGCGTAGCCGCTGGCGATTTTCTACGATGCGTATCCCATCGTTATTGCGCGATAGCCGATGGTACGGCTTTTCAGTAAATTCTGACATGTGCGATTCCCGCTTATTCGAGATCGCGAACGCGCTTCGCGCGGCCGCGGGATCAAAATCGAATGGAGCCCGAACTCAAGCGGCAAATGTCCGCGAGCTCGGGCTAGCGGCGTGCGGCGAGTTGGCCGGCGTGATCAATGAACCGCTTATATGTCTCAAGCAGAGGCATTCCGCGAACATCGCGGTACACCTCCTTAATGTCAAATCGACGTGGCGGCCGATCGTTTATTCCAGTGGAACATCCGCTTCGTAAGGAGGTAGGATCAGGCATGCTTTCCAAGAGAGGTCAGCGCCGTGCCACGAGCTGGTCGCCCGATGTGGTTGTCAGAACAAGCGCGCCCGTGTGATCGATGCTGTAGCTGGACACCTTACCGAGAAGATCGACCAGCTTGCGCTCCTGGTCCATCAGCGCAGGCGGGCACGCCATCATCGTCGTGCCGGCCGGGCTGATCGTCAGCTTGCTTCCCTCGACCGTATAGCTGGCTATCAGGCGGTTGCAGGTCGCATTGCCTGACAGCCTGCCGTCTGGACCGAACAGCAGCGTCGCTGGCGAATTGTCGATGACGCCCGCGCCCCCTGATATCCTCAACCCGCCATTCGCCCTCGTGAAGTGTAGTGACGGACGCTACGCTCGCAGGTGATGTCCCGATGCCGTTGGTGGCGCAGGCGGCAAGCATCATCAGGGCCGATGTCATGGCGATGGTTATCCAGGAACGGAACATGGCGAAGCTTTCGTGAAGGCGTCGGGGACGCGGACCACAGGGGGCGGATTGGTTTGCGAAGTGGAAAAGACGGCTCAGGCTGCGGTAGGATCAGGGTCATCATCATCCGGTCGCCAGATATCGGGAGCATTGTCGTTCCGCGCCGTCAGGCGTTGAGATGACCGATGGGATTGAAGCGCGGACATCAGGATCGCAGCATTGAGCTCGCGCACCGGTGACTGTCGTTTCTGTTTCGCTGGCGACGCCTGGGCGATCATGTCGAGGAGCGATCCTTCGGACGGCCGGGCGGCCGTATGCACGGTGACATGGGGTAAGTCGCTGCACGCGTGCGCTGCCTGCTCCGATATGCACCACAGCGAACCGCGCCACTCAGCACGGCGCAGCAGCGGGACGATGCGCTCCGCGCCGCTGCGGGAATGCAGGATGATCGCGCTGACCCGATCCAACGCTTCTGTCACAGGCGTCAGCGCATGATCCTGAATCGAAACGGACTTGTAGATGGCCTGACGCGCGACGCGGCAGCCTTGGGCTAGCAGACGGTCGGCAGCTATCGGGGAGGTGCTGTCGCCGCACAGAAGCAGGACGCGCGCCTCGCGTGGAAGCACATGGCCCATGAGGTCAGACAGCATCGCGTCGTCACCGCCCGTGCTGGTGACGTTTACGTAGCCAGCCAAGGAGGCTGCCTTTGCGACCGGGCCGGAGGCGGCGAAAACCGGAACCGACGCAAGTTGATCATGGCGCGCGAAATGGCGCACCGCATGGACGCTGGTAAATACGATCCCGTCTGGCGGCGATGTGATTGGTGGCTGGTAGCGTGGCACCGTCGTCAGGATCGGAACCATGAGTGGCATCTGTCCCAACGCGCGCAGTTCGCGCGCCGTGCGCAGGTTGTCGGGGGCTGATCGGGTAATCCAGACGGACATGGCTATGCCTGCCCCGCCATGTTTTCATCGCCACCATTCCGGGTCGCGATCCTGACAGCGGGCGCGCAGTCGCAACGCTGCAGATCGTGGGCAAGCAGCTCGCCAGTCGCGATCACTTCAAAGGTCCGGTTGTCGATGTAGCGCACAGGCTCGCCGTTGAGCAGCGTCGTCCAGGCCGAGCCGCGATGCTGTCGCGCTCCTGCTTCCCCTTGCGAAGTGAAGAGATGACGGTGCTCAACCACGAACAAAGGCGTGCCGTCATCCCCGGTGCAGCGGTGACGGGCCAGTTCCTCGATCATGGTCTCAACCCTCTCCGGGCGGCGTCACGCTGACGATGCGCAACAGCCGGTCACGGCCGTCGCGATCCGGCCACCGGATCGAACACCCGGCAGTCATGCCGATCAGGCCGGCACCAATCGGAGTCAGTATCGAAACGCGTCCCGCAGCTATATCCGCATCGCGAGGATAGACGAGTTTAACGGTGCGGCGCGCGCCAGTGCCTTCATCGATGAAGTCGATCCGCGAGTTCATCGCCACCGTCTGCTCCGGCAGTTCGCCTGGCTCGCACAGTTTGGCGCGACAAAGCTCGGCCAGGAGCATCGCCGAGGAATGCGGGTGCCTGTGTTCGGCACTCATCGCCAGTTCCGAGAGCGCGTCGCACTCGCCAGCGGTAAGATGGATGGCCGGACGATTATCCGCCGGGATGGTGTGTTGTTGCATTGTAGCTTTCCGCCATTCGATACCGGAGGCGCACACAGCGCGACCATAAGGATCAGATCGAACAAGGCCCGAACTCAGGCGGCAACGCCGTCCAAAGCCCGGGTTACAGGCGTGCGGCGAGTTGTCCGGCGTGGTGGCGGAACCGCCTGTATGTCGCGGGAGCGTACATCAATCAAAGGTGATGCCAGTAACAGGTTACGTCAACCCTTGGACTGCTGCCCCCCCATCGCAGTCGCCGTCTCCGGGAATGCCTGCGCTTATCGAGCGCAAACGTGGACCCGTGCGCGTTAAGGAAGGACGGTCGAAGGGATCGGCGTTCTCGAAAAGGAAGGCGCAGCGAGAAAGCCGGGCAGAATCGTTCTCTTGATGCGCCCAGGGGAGCTACTTTCTCGAAATCTGTTCCCGATTGAGTTTTCTCAAAACAGGCCGTCGTACATGGGAAAGCGGGAATATTTCTGCACGGCAGATGGCCGGCTTCGAGACGCCGAGATGATTTACTGACCGTCGATACTGGTGCTGGTGATGGACACCGCCGAGGAAGAACGCGCACGCGCCGCGGTGCTGAAGAGCGAGACGCCCTGCTAATCAGCCAAGGCGGCGCAGGAGAGGAGAGGGGTGAGAGGAGGGAGACCGGAATAGGCCGGACAGGATCCTTCCCCCATGCGCACTCGCTACATAGCAACTTTCGCCGATACGATCCGGACCGACCCGGTGACGCTTGCGCGGGAATATCTCTCCGCCCGCGATGCAACCGAACACGAGTTCCAGACCGACGAGGCACGCTCTGCCTATGTCGACGTCCTGTCGGCGCTCGGCTGCTTTCAGCACCGGACGGCGTTTGCCCGCGCGCTTGCCCAGTTCGACGTCCGCCCCGAGGCCGTGGACACAACGCGACAGGACAATCATCTGCGCCCGATCGCGTGGTCGTTCGGGGAGGGAGCCACGTTCCCCGGCTTCACCGATGACACGAACTGGAACGGCTTCCTCAACGTCAGGGTGCCGGTCTCGGCATGGCCCTACGTGCTGGCCGAGCTGATCGACGGCGCGGATGGCGATGCCGAGACGATCGAGGGATACCGACGGCTAGGCATTACCGACGGTCTGGTTTGCCTGTCCCACGGGTTCACCATCCATGAGGTGATCCCGACGTGGCCGTCGTTCTTTCCCGACTATGCGATCGATAGGATGGTGCCGATACCGCCGGAATGGTCCGAGATGAGCTGGCGGCACGAAACGGCACCGAGCTTCGGACCCTGCTTCGGTCCTATGGGCGAGGCCGCACAGATCTGGATCGACTACGAACAGGCGGCGATGCGCGAATTCCCGGAGAGCGCGAGGTTCACTTTTAGCCGGCGTGACGCAGTCGGCGAACTGACGGTCGCCTATGCGGGCGACGACTATGCCGAAGCCCTTGGGCATATTGCGATCGAGACACTCGCCTGCGCATTCGCACACGGTCTCGCAGAACAGCTCGATCCGGATGAGTGGCGCCAGATGCGCCTACGAAACCAGACGATCGCAGCTGGTGTCTGTGCGTCGCACGACTTCCTCGACGCCAACATGGTCATGTTGGCGGCGTGGCAAGCTACACGCCCGCCCGCGATCGTCGGGAATGGCGATGCCGATGCGCTCGGCACCGACCTCGCTCACGTCAACGCCGCCTGGGAAGTCGCCACCCGCTATTACCTGACGGCCTCAGACGAGGCGGCCCGGTTCGACACCTGGCGTGTAACGGGGCGCGATGTGCCAAGCCTGGCCGCGGCGGGTCACGATCTGGCGACAATCCCACCATCGGATAGCGCAGGCCGGGTCTACTCGGCCGGCTTCGTCCGAGCACATGGGACCGACTGGATCGTCGACGTCGGGAACACCAGCCGGAGCTTCGACCACCTGATCGATGCGGAGGCTCACCTCTGGTCGGTCTTCGCATCCGACGAGTGTCGCTACGCCTGAGCGGTGGAACGTCCGCGCAACGGGTAGAGAGGCCGCGATCGGTGTTTACCCAGGCAGACCAAGTAGGTCCGAGGCTCAAAGAGGGAGGGGGAGGTGACAGGAAGATGCGGGGAATGGCCCCGCCGAGCCTGAGGACACCACCATGCTCCCTGCCACGATCGCCACCAGCGCCGCGCACGAAGCCACCGCCAAGTTTGGCCGGCTGCTCAACGGATCGCTGGCGAGCGCCGAAGCGCGTCTGGCGTCCATCGGCCGTCTGAATGACCGTTGTCGCCATGGCCTCGACCGTACCGCTCGGATCATGGTGACGAGGAGCTGCCTTGGCACCTTCGCTTCTGGTGACGGCGCCATGGAGATCGTCGTTCAAGCGAGACTCTACGCCGCCATCCGCCACCATGTATTCGCCGATGCGGATGCGGCCGAACGGGACCGGGGCAACTTCGAGTTCGAGGGGACGACGGTCTACTTCAAGATCGACTATTACGACGCTGCGTTTCAGTACGGCCCGGAAGATCCCGCCGATGCCAGCATCACCCGGCGTGTGCTGACGATCATGGTCCGAGAGGACCTCTGACATGGTCACGGCAGCACCGAAAGATCGCCGCCTGGACCTAATGTCATTGCTGACGCCCGGACCGGTCGATGAGAACTGGGAAGCCGAGAAAGCAGGCTGGCGCTGCTTCGTCATGGGCAATGATAATCTCAGCGGACGGCGCGGTAGTCGTCTGCGCGCTGCGTGGCAACGCGGTTACGACGCTGCCTCCCGAAGTTGGGATCCAGTAGGGTTGATGCTTTAAAACGGCGAAACGGTTGGCCGGGATGTAAAGAATTGCAGACCGTCCACTTAGCCTGACGATCAACGGACGAAGCCGGGACATGCGGCTCACCGAGCCGATCCGCGAACCCACGATGGCGAAGCTCGTCTCCGTCGTTCGCCGCCTGAGCAAACAGCACGCACTCACACGGTGACGGTCTAACCAGGCCCCGGTCTTACTGATCCTTTTCGGCGCGCTTGCGATCGGCCTTGCGCGCCCGGCTAACGGCCGCTGCGTGTTCGCGAGCTCGCTTCTCAGACGGTTTCTCAAAATGGCGGCGCAGCTTCATCTCACGGTACACGCCTTCGCGTTGCAGCTTCTTTTTCAAAACGCGAAGAGCCTGGTCGACGTTGTTGTCGCGGACGATGACCTGCATGAAACCTGACTTTCGAGATTGCTTCGCTGATTAAGAAAGCCATGCCTATAAGCCCGGTAGGCATGTGCCAAGTCCATGATGAACTTCCCGGCGTCAAACGCAGTTATCTTGCGCGAACGTGACTAATTCTGCCCCATGCTGGAACGGCTTCTAGACCGTAGCCCCTAGGCATTGACACTGATCCACCAGGCTGGAGAAGGCCCCATGACCAATTCCGACGTGCCTGCCTATCGTGTTCAACTGCTACCGGCGCCGATAGTAATCGACGCGAATGGCCTCCCAGTCGCGAATTCCCATGTGGTCGAGATCGTATTTCCAGGGGACACGATCGATACGACGCTGGGGAAGGTGAACACGATCGTCGGACCGGGAACTGCCAAGATCATCGTTGAGGACGCGACGTACCGCGGGATCAGCCTTTGCTGAGTTTGCGCGCTGTGTAGCCTTCGGGCAGGGGAGCCTGCCAACCAAGGAAGCAGTAATACATGGCGAACCGTCTCACGATTGATCAGGACAGCTTGGTCGACAACGACCGCGAAAAGCAGGTTGAGTTTACCGCCGACATCGACAGCGACGACCGCGATTTTGCCGTGAAATACGCCGTTTTGCGTGAAGTGAGCGGCGACGAACCAGACAATGACGCCCTGGAACTGTTCGAGCGGTTCAGCGACGAGATACTCGATATCTGCGCCGATCTTGCCGAGCTTCGGCCAACGGCCAATCTGATAACCGTGACAGAAAGTGACCTCGAGTAGCGGTCGCTCCAAGGCACCCTTCGAAGCGTGCCGCTTAAGGCAGCAGTCAGGTCAGAGTTGGCATTCTCAAGGCTCATTGAGGATACCAACTTCGGCATGTTTTTCAGTTCTCTACGGCGTTCGCAGATCTGTTTTATCGTTGCCAGCTTGGCATTCGGCCTACCTGTGCAGGCGGCATATGCCCGATCACTCGTCTCTGAGATTGTGGTCGATGCCTCAACCGGTACCGTTCTGTTTTCGGAGACGCCGGATGCAGCGAGACGGCCCGCTTCACTGACCAAGCTGATGACGCTGTATCTCGCATTCGAAGCTCTTGCCGACGGCCACTTACGGCCAAGTGACCCTTTGCCGATATCCCGCCGGGCGGCGCGCCAGCCAGCGACGCATTTGGGTATAGCCGCAGGTGGAAGGATCACAGTCGGCAAGGCGCTGGATGCTATCGCAGCGATCTCGTCGAACGACCTGGCCGTTGCCCTGGCCGAACGCATTGCCGGTAGTGAGCCGAAATTTGCCAGACTGATGACGGCAAAGGCGCGCCAGCTTGGGATGCGGAATACGCGCTTTGCAAACGCATCTGGACTGACCAGCGCCGGTAACATGACAACGGCGAGCGACATGGCGAAGCTCTCGCGCGCCATCGTCAGGCGCTTTCCGCGGCAATATGCCCGGTTCAGCAAGCGTACGATCCAGTGGAGATCGCGTCGCACTGCCAATCATAACCATCTGCTCGGCCGGGTTACGGGCGTCGACGGCATCAAGACCGGGTACACGTCCGACGCCGGCTACAATCTCGCAGCATCGGCGATGCGCCGAGGTCGGCGTATCGTGGTCGTAGTGCTGGGTGAGACCAGCGTTTCGGCGCGTGATGCGCGCGTTGCCAATCTGATCGAGTTGGGCTTCACCGGGTCGAAATCAAAGGCGCGTCGCTTACAACGGCGGTAACTCGACGAACGGCCTTGGCATGGCTCAGGGCCATGAGGACCGTTCGGATCGATAATATATCTTATGTTAAATCAATAAGTTAGCAGATATTTGACATTGATTTTGCATGGCTTTGTTCCGGCTTTCGCCGGGATCCGTTTCAAGCAGCAACCGAGGCCAGGACCGCATAAAGCTACGCGCTTCCCACGCCGAGGCCACCTAAGATGGACGACACAGACGTAACTACGACGCCATCGCTCATGGCGATTGATAACGTCTGCCCAACAAGGTATATACATGGCATATACAAAGGAGGCGTCGTGACCCAGGCATCTGCTAATTTCGACGTGCGCGAAGCCAGGCTGTTTCGCAACAATCGCAGTCAGGCAGTGCGAATTCCCGCCGAGTTCGAATTTTCGGGAAGCCGTGTGCTTATCCACAAGGAAGGCGACAAGCTTATCATCGAACCCGAACCCAAGGCCCGTCTTCTCGACATCCTGAAAGGGCTAACCCCCCTCGCCTCTGAAGATCTGTTTCCAGAGGATCTCGATGCTACGCTGCTCCCGCTCAGGGCCGTCGATCTTTGACCGGTTCACGCTACATGCTCGATACCAACATCGTCTCCGATCTCGTTCGAAATCCGCAAGGCGCGGTGTTCGACAAGATCGTCGAGATCGGGAGCGACAATCTGTGTCTCAGCATCATCACCGCGGCCGAACTTCGCTATGGTTGCGCCCGTAAGGGGTCCCCTCGCCTGCTCCAGCAAGTCGAAGCCATTCTGAGCGGGCTCGAGATCCTTCCGCTCGATGTCCCGGCCGACGCCGAATATGGCGGGATCCGCGCCGAGCTTGAAGCCGCTGGCAAACCGATCGGCCCCAACGACCTCCTGATCGCAGCTCACGCCTATGCGCTGGGTGCCACTCTGGTCACCGCTAATGTCGGCGAGTTCACCCGTATTCGGGGTCTTCGCGTGGAGAATTGGCTCGGCTGACGCCGACGGTTTCCGCTTACGAAAACAGGGCCGGAACCGATAGCAGCGGTCCGACCCCGTCGATCGAAGGATCCTCCGTCGAAACGATGGATAGACTGGCTTAACGCATCTGCGTCGAATCCGGTCCACCACCCCCGATATACGGTTCCTCATCAATTTTCCATGAACGGGCCTTTCGGCCGTTCCACCCGCCATACGGCACATCACCCGAAGGATTTCACCCCGAAGGGACATCTCCATGACCGTCATTGCACTTTCAGCCCGACGCGGTTCACTGAGTTCACTCGAGAACGCCTACGCCGTGGCTATTCAGCTTCGTGAGAGCACCGGCATCGACCAGTTTGTGGTCCGCACCGACAATCCCATTCAGCCTTTCCGTGTCTCCCGGTGCCGGCCACATCATCCGGAGAGTCTTCTCGCCCTGGTCGCCTGACCGGGCGACTATTGTCAGCCCTCGGTCGTCACTTTGGCCATGATCTGCGCGGCCGTCAGGCTCTCGCACAGCTGGGCGTTCGTGGCGTAAATTACCGCAAGCTTCTGCTCGCGCATCACCATGCACATCCGACCACGACGGTACGTCAGGCTCTGCAACCAGGCGAGTTCTGTAATCGCCTGCTCGATAGGCGTGTCGTACAGCAGATACCAAAGCCGCATCTGGAACGGGCTCTTGTCGCGCAGGATCTCTTCGAGATCCTTGTGCCCCTCGCCACGGCCCATGCCGTTGCTCGTATCGTTCGCCAGAGCGGCGAACGCTTCCTGCATCTCCGTGATCGCGAAATAGGCGACGTCGAGGCCGATCCCGATCGTGGCGCCTGCCAGCACCCGCCGATCGGTCGATATTTCGGGGTCGCCGTTCTCGTTGGTGCTGCTGTTGTTCAGCACGTCATATAGCGGGAGGTCATAGTCGTACCCCCTCATCATATCCTGTACTTTCATCATATCCTCCTTCGGGTGAGGCCTCGGATTTGGCGGGATCGTCTTACGATCGAGCAATACCCGGTCGCGTGACGAACATTGACAATTCCGCTGCCTACGGCAATGTCTGTACGTCACGACAAATAAGGTCAAGCCGCCATGCAAACTTTTTCCAGTCGCGACTTCAATCGCGAACCAGGTCGCATCAAGCGGGCCGCGATTGAGGGCGCAGTCATCATCACCGAACGCGGCCGACCGATCATGGCGGTCATGCCCTTTGCCGAGTACGAGCGGCTGAAAGCGCCTCCCGGCAACATCCTCGACGCCCTCGACATGGACGAGATCGGAGACATCGAGGTCGATTTCAGCCGGGCAGCATCGTTCCCACGTCCGGCGGTCTTCGATTGATGTACTTGCTCGATACAAATGCCCTGTCGGAGCTGCGCAAGCGGCGCAGCGGGAAGATAAGCCCAGCCGTCGAAGCGTGGGCCGGTAGCGTCGATCAGGCGGACATGTACCTTTCGGTCATCACGATCATGGAGATCGAGCTAGGGATCGCACTGCTCGAACGGCGCGATGCGCGGCAAGCCGGCGTGTTGCGGCTTTGGCTACACGACAAGGTCATGCCCGCCTTTGCCGGGCGCATACTCCCCGTCGACACAACGATCGCGCTGCGCTGTGCGCGGCTACACGTTCCGGACACCAAGAGCGAACGCGACGCCTGGATCGCAGCGACTGGCCTCGTACACGACCTGACGATCGTCACCCGAAATGTCGTCGACTTCGCAGGTACAGAGGTTACGCTTTTGGATCCGTGGACCTACCCTCAGTAACGTTCAAGAATGCGGCCTGAGCCGCGTAGGACGGCGTGGTTCAGACGTCGTCGCTCTCGACCGGCGTCGTCACGCCACGCGCTACGAGCGCGGCAGTCAACTGACGCCTGATGCTCATGCCGTTCAGGTGGCTAAACACGCCCTCATAACCCTCGGCAGTAAGGCGTTCTCGAATGTCCGAAACCGAGCGACAGGCGCCTTCCCTCGCCAACTGGAATGCCCGCTCAACCGTGCCGATGCGCGTGTCGCTCAATGTTCCCCCGGATAGCCGTGCGATCGCGCGTGATGCGGTTGTCGGCTTTCGCCGGTTAACGACCAAAGTTTATGCGGTTCAAGCATGTTCGCGGTTGCAATGCGATCTTCGCAGATGCAGCATGGCGACGCCTTTCAGGCATCCTCTCCTAAAAACTATCCGGGCCAGCTTACTCTGGCCCTTTTTTTGTCTGCCAAACGCCACCCGGTGCGCCTTACGATATCTTTGGCACCGCCTTGGTCTGAAGGGATCCAACCCAGCTTGATGTCGCTATCGATGCTTGAGCCGTGCAGCCAACACCCTCGTCTCACGCGCGATCTGCTCTTCCATCATTGGCCAAATATCCCGCGCCGCGGCGCAATAACCTGACCAGTCCGCCTCGATCGACGTCGACGTCCATTGGGCAATATGCGCGCGCGAAAACATCCGCTTGGTTGCGGTCGCAAAGAGTAACTCGGACAGCTCCGTCCTAAAGCCATCGTCGGCATCTTTTAGCAGAGTTGGAACGATCACCTCGCTGACGTACCTAGACCGCGACAGGCTGGACGCCGTCAACTGTTCACGGGCGTTCGCCAGCTCACGACTGTTCGGGTTTTCCTCGCCGCAATGCCGTCTGATTTCGCGAAGGCCAGCCATGATGTCTCGATGATGCCCTTCCAATGTGCCGAGCATCGCTTCCGGATTCATTTTTGTAACCCTCCCCTGCCGGACGATCATACATCGCGAGGCATCTGCTTTCGTGTTTTCGGCCAGCGTCGCTGTGACGTTCGCCCTTTTCGATAGGCCACTCTAAAGACTTGATTGATGGGCTCAAGCCAAGCTTTTCCCCTACGGAAATGCGGTGCCTGCCTAGCGTTCGCGTTGCCTCGAGCGTGCTTTATGACCGTCGTTTAACGAAGCCTTCCGCCGTCGATGGACTATCTGTTCGGTCGCATCGTGCAGAGATTGGTGTGAAAACGAAAGCGCTCCGGTGGCATGATCGGGAGCGATCTAGACGAGGGGTAGCCGGACGGAATCTTCGAAGATTTCAAGCAAGAACAGGCAGGGGTTGGGACATCCCGCCCAAGAGGGCGGGACCGTTCAATAGTCGGCAAGAGCCTCCCGGAGCCCCGCGAAGAGCGGGTCTCCGCCCTTCGGGTACAATCACTTGTCGGGCTCCCGGAACGCGCTGAGAGGGCTCGCGCGCCAGGTCCGCGGACGGCATGGGGCGGGGTGCGGATCCACCCTGACGTCACGCCCAGGACAGCGACCACCGCAGGCAGCCTTCGGCTGTGGAATCATGCGCTAGGCGCATGATGTGTGCTTTGTGGGCCTGTGTTCTCATCGCACCCTTCGCCGTCTCTCAGTGTCTCTGCGTGCCAGACCCGTCCGACGGGGTCGGCGTCAAAGGAGAATTGTCCGCAAGCGGACAATGCTTTTGTTTGATCTGAAGACGCCTCAACAAGAATACCGGGCCTAAAGGCCCTACGGTTTCCACCGCTAAAGCGGCGGAGCCTCCGTCATTCGTGTTGACCCCGCCAGCCGTGCCCGCCTCTTGAGCCCCTGCGAGGACGGCTCCGGGTGCGATGAAAACAAAGGCCGGGCCTTGCCCATCAGCACGGTAGAAACAGAATTGCTCGCTACCGCGATCAATGCGTCTTTGATTTGTTATTTACGCCCCCTAGTCGGGGGCTTTTTTTATGCTCGGACTCACCGTGTACGATGATTGGGCGTCAAGTAATCAATCAGGTTGGTCAAATAGAGTGGAGGGGGTAAAAGAAGATGCCGGAGGGGAAAGGCCCCACGCACCGGCAAACAGGGGGATAGGCCCCCGAAACATGGAGCGAATACTATGAACATCGGTTCTTTCAAGTCGGTCGGCGGTCAGCTTATCGGTTCGGTCGCAACGGCAACCATCGACCTCGCTCGCCTTGGCCTCCGTCCCGTCGAGAGCACGAACGACAAGGCCCCCGCGTTCGAAATCATGGTTTTGAACGTCGCGAAGCGTTGGGTGCAGATCGGCGCGCTTTGGGAAATGACCAGCAACAGCAGCGGCGAAGTTTTCTATCAGGGCAAGCTGGACGACCCCAGCATCAGCGAACCCCTCCAGATCATGCTTTTCGGCAATAACGAAGAGGGTTTCCGCGTCGTCTGGAACCGCCCGACCACGCGCCGCGAAAATCTGGACGGCACCCGCCAGAACCGCCGCAAGGCATCGGATGACGGTTTCGGCACCGGCAACGCCACCGACAACGGCCAGCTTTCCGAGCCGCTGAACGACGAAATCCCCGCGTTCTAAGACCACCAAGACGGGCGGGGAGAGCGCTCTAACGCTCCCCGACCCTAGCCGCCTACCCTGCCAACGGAGTCAGACCAATGACGAAGAAAACGACCTCCCCGCGCCTTACCAGCTTTGCCGACTTGGGCGAAGCCATGAACGACACCAACGCCACCCCCGCGACCGGCAGCGCGTCCGACGACGCGGCCGACCCCCGCACGGCAGAGATTGCCGAGAGCATGCGCCGACGCAGCGGCGACGACCAATTTTCAGGAAGCGTTCGGCGACGTTGGCGCGCTTTCCATTGTCGAGCTTGGCGCAGACCGCGCCGAACTCGACATGCCCGAGCCGATCGAGGCGCAGCACGATTGCGCGTCGATCATGGCAACGCTTTTCGACCTGTTCCGCGATACCCGCCTAGAGGCGAGCGCACAGGCAATTGCATGGGGGTTCGTCAATTCGTTTCACTACGAAGCGCAGAAGCTGGAACGCGAGGAAGACACGCTTTGCCGCGACCTTGGCGAGATGACGCGCCGTTATGATCCGTCCGAGATTTACGCGGTCGAAATGGAGGAATTGCAACTTCGCGCGCAGACCAAGACCGAGCAGCGCGCCGCCATCGAATGCATGCGCGACTATGCAGCCGATTGCTATCGTGCACAGTCCGGCCACCCGTGGTCCCCCGCGCGCGGATCGAAGGTTTCCAGCGGAGGCACCGCAAGCCAGATTGCCGCCCTCGATTTCTTGAAGGCCCGCGCGCAGGACCACCGCGAAAAGCGTAATCCCACCGGCCCGCTTGTCGTCTTTTCGGGCGGTCAGGAGTGGCACGACTTCAAACAGCTTTGGGACCGCCTCGACCAGATTAAAGCCCGTATCCCGCACATGACGCTTTGCACCACAGCGCAGCGTAAAGGGTGCGACATGATCGCCGCAGCATGGGCCGCAAGCCGTGGCGTTACCGTGGTTGCCTTCACACCGCAGACGGGCCGCTATGGCAACCGGGCCGGGTTCGTTCGCAACGAGCAGCTTGTAAAACTCGCACCCGTCGAAGCCATCGTTTGCCAAGGTTCCGGCCTGCAATCGAATCTCTTGCAGACCTTGAAGGACGCCCGCGTCCCTACCCACGCCTTCCGTATCGACGGACAGGCACCGGCACCGACCGCAACCAAGCGGCAGGCAATCGGCTAACCCTATCCGGGCGGCGCAGCCGAGAGCGCGCCGCCCCTCACCTTTCCTTGGCAGGAAACACTAGGCCAGCGGCGGGCGAAATCCCCGCGCTGGCCCCTTTTGTCAGCGTTGCTGTGGGGGGAACCCTACGGTTCCCCCACGCCAGGCGACCGGCCGCGCGACATCCTTGGCACGGCCCGGTCGGGCCGCACCTGGACGCCGCGCAGCCGGTCGCCTTCCCCCTCCGGTAATGCGCTGCCGCAGCTTTGGAAACATCGCGAACAAGCTGCCCGACCGTCCGGTTTGAGGCTGGCGCGGGACCCGGCTCGCTCGCATCGGTCAGGCCCTTCGGCCTGCCCTTCGCTACGCCTCGGCCGGGGAAGCGCCAGTGCGGGCATCGAGCCCGCCCCGGCGCTGCTGACGCGGTTTTCCAACGTCTGACAGTCATACCCTGCACCGCTCGCTCGCCTGCGCGCAGCGGCCTTTTGGCCGTGCGCTGACTACGCGTCGCGGCATCGACCGTGATGTTCGATCTCAGGCGTCGCGAAACCTCTCCAGAGAGGAGGAAGGGGAGGGATTTGCGGTTTCAACGAAGGAGGTCACCATGACCATTACGTTCCGCGTCGAAGACGGCCGCGCCATCCTCGCGCCAATGGCGGCAATCATCACTCCCGACCAGCTCGCATCGCTACGCGATCTGCTTACCGAACAATCGCTCCGGTTAGGTTTTGCCATGTTGCTCCCGGTCTACGGCGTCACCGGCGATTCGTGGTTTGAGTTCGACGCCCGCGTCTGCCATCTGTCGCTCGCGGTCGTCTCAAAATGCTTCGATCACGACCCTTCCGTCATCGCGATTTTGGACGAGGCTCAGTTCCTCGGTCGACGCGTCCGGGTGGCGCAGACTGAACCCACTGGCGATATTACGATACGCCTGTCTCTGAACCCGGATGCGGCCCCAGAAATAGCTCTCGCAAACCCCCAAGCGCTGGCGCTGTTAGACGGCCTTGGGATCGACCGCATGGTCGCCGGGATGGTGCCGATGACGGAGCTTCGCCGGAGGCTGACGGATCCCCGCATCAGGCGTCGCCTCGATTCCGATCCGGACATGGCCGAGAGCATCGAAACGCTGGGGACGATGGCGGCACTCAAACCGATCGAAGGGGAGTACCTGCTGGCGTGGATCTGATCGGTCCGCGTCTATCTAAAACGACCGCAAGGGACGCCCAGCCTACCGGCTGGCGCGTCCCTTTTTTTGCCTGATGCCGCCAAGCCGGCGAGGCCCCTCCCCTTCCGAAAGAGAATGGCCGCACGAGGTAGCAAACCCGTGCGGCCATTAGTGTGGGCCTCGGTCTCGAACCGTCTCAGGCTTTCGCCGTGAGCCGCTTCTCGACCTCGTCCACGCCCAGCGTCTTCACCGCCTCCATCAACCGCTCCAGTCGATCCAGCGGGAGCTTGAGCAACCCTACCTTCTCGACCGTCCCAATAGCCGTATCCCGAAGCTTCCTCAGATGCGCCTTTCGGCGATCTGCCAGCTTGCGTTCCTCGGCCTCGATCGCGGCCATTTCAGCGTCCAGTGACTTCGCCATAATACTTGCCTTTCGGTCAGGCTGATCGGGCTCTGAACGGGACCGGTATAGCCGTCGATTAGGCGAGGGAAAAGCGTCAACCAACGACCAGCTCGGCACACCAAGGAAAACCCCGTGACGATCATCACCGACCGACCCCAAGACAGCACCGCAGAACACCAGTTCGACCGTCGTTCCGCCTTGAAGGCGAACCTTTGCCCCACGGAAAACCGAAATCCCATCATATCGATACGAAGGACCGAGGCAATCAAATCGATACATGGGAATCGGGACTACAGTAGAGACACACCCTTGCATGCTATGCATGCGTAGATGAGAAACAGTATAGTAAATTCGATAGATTCGCGACCTAAAACGGGTTGCAGTTTGGGTGGGGAGGATTGCTATCTGGTCCCGCATATTAGGACCAAGATATACTCTGATAAGTCTGATGGGCACGTTTCGAGCGCTGAAGCTACTTCCCAAAGTCGCGGGAGCTATGCATATGCGAGTGCGTTTCTGGATGGGAACTACGCTCGCCGCAAGCATCCGACGAAACAAGCGGAATACACGATCTGGGATACCGAGCTGAAAGGCTTTGGGCTTCGCGTCCTGCCGAGCGGCAGCTGCTTCTGGACGGTTCGATCACGCCGGCGCGGCAAACATACCCGGGTAACGCTCGGTCGCCCCGATGAGGTCGCCGCGCTTCTGGCGCGGACTCAGGCTCGCCGACTGCTTGCCGAAGCGGCCGTAGACGGTCTTCCGAAGCAGAAGGCCGCCGTAGCTGCTATCACGCTAGAACACTTCGTCGAAATGTATTGGGACGACGTTGCACGGTACTGGAAGCCATCCACAGCCAAACGGAATTTTCAGGCTTGGCGTGTTCAGCTATCGCCCGCGTTCGGCTCCATGCGAGTTAGCGAAGTGCGGTCCGCCGATGTGCGGCTCTGGCGAGACGATTGCGCTGGCGAACATGAGGCGCAATACAATCGCGCTATTCCGGTTCTCGGTAGCCTGTTCAGATATGCAGAGGCGCTTAACCTGCGTCGCAAGGGGATCGAACCCCTGTCGAGGGCTCCCGCGATATCGCCGGGCGGCAAAGGAACGCTATCTTTCCTCGGTTGAATATAACCGCCTCGGCGCTGCGCTGCGCGCAGCAGCCGTTCGCTTCCCGGCGGAGGTCGCGATCGTGCGGCTACTTCTGTTCACCGGCGCCCGCATCAGCGAAATCCGGGATCTGCGTTGGGAATGGGTCCGCTCCCCTCACCTCTCGCTGCCGGACAGCAAGACGGGGCCTCGGACGATCTGGCTGAACAGCCAAGCGCTGGCGGTGCTGGCCGACATTCCTCGCCGCGAAGGATGCGCGCTCGTCTTCCCGAACAGCACCGGGACAAAACCGCTTACGATAGATCCGTGGTGGAGCGGCTTCCGTCGATCTTGCTCCATGCCTGATCTCAGGCTTCATGACCTGCGGCACAGTTTCGCGTCCACCGCGATCATGGACAACGTGCCGTTGGTAACCATCGGCAAGCTGCTCGGCCATGTCCTCCCAGAGACCACGGCCAAATACGCGCATCTGGCCGACGAGGTAATCGGAGATGCCGCACAGCGAATTTCCGGCTCGCTCGCTCAAGCTTTGGGGTTACGGCCATGAGCAGGATACCACTGCGAGCAATCATTGCGGAAGAACTCGCCGACATCGGTCAGCACGTTCGTTATAAGCTACCCACCTGCAAAGCTCGTAGTACGGTTTGGCTTGGCGAACGCGGGCTAGGTGTACGTCGCTATGCAAGCGGGCGCGAGGTGTACATCGTCCAAACGAGAATGGGCGGAAGGTGCCGCACTATCACCATCGCGCCGACCTCGGTCGTTACTGAACATCGGGCCGCAACGATCGCGCGCAGGGTCATGGCCCATGCCGAGGTGGGGCATGATCCGGCAGACGACAGGCTGCGGATACGGTCCGCGCCGATGTTTCGAGATTTTCTCGACGAATACTGGCAGCGCACGATGCCGCGTTGGAAAAAATCCTCTCGCCAAATGCACGCCAGTTATCGTCGCCTTTACCTCGAAGGGTCCTTCCCCGGCATATCGATCGACGAAATCGACGAGGAACATGTCGCGCGCTGGTTTGCAGCATTGAACAGCAACACCGGGCCAGGGGCGGCTAACCGTGTGCTGGCGATCCTCAATGCAATGCTGAACAAGGGCGAGGAATGGGGCTATCGCAGCGACGGGTCGAATCCTTGTCGGTCTGTCCGCCGGAATAAGTCGCGGAAAATCGAGCGCTTTTTAAGCAGCGCGGAGTTGCGGCGGTTGGGTGAGGTTCTTGAAGACGATCAGTCCGTCGAAGGAAGTCTGAGGTCGACGGTAGCAGCAGCAGTGACCTTGCTTTTGCTGACAGGGTGTAGAGCAAGTGAGGTGGCGGGGCTCCAGTGGCAGGACTTAAGAGGCTATCGCCTTAAACTGCGTGATAGCAAAACCGGACCCCGTACGGTTTGGCTGGGAGACGACGCACGAGCAGTGCTCGACGCCCTTTCCCGGCCTCGGAATATCCCCTGGGTGTTCTGGAACGCTGAGCGCCGTGCACCGCTGGTTAAACTGAGTAATTATTGGCCAAGCATCCGCGATCGAGCTGGTCTATCCGACGTTCGGCTTCATGATTTGCGCCATACGTTTGCCAGCCATGCTGCCATGAGCAATGAAACGTTGTCTATGATTGGGCGCCTTCTCGGACATCGTAGTCTAAGTGCCACGTCACGCTACGCTCATTTGGGGGACGAACATGTATCAGAAGCCGCACAGCAGATCGGGGCCGCCATGGAGCGGCTACTATTGTGACTACTGCCTTCTCAACGCCGTAGAGGAATATGTCGTCCTAACTATAGGTACCGCTTTGAAAAGATGCACTCTCATCGGCGAAATCACGTGCGCAGGTGGCATTCAAACGATTCAGAGATGACGAACTGTTAGTTCGTCTCCCCACTTTTCGTTTAAATACTCCACTACAAGCCTCCGATGACAATGATGAGGCGTATCCTCTGAGCACAGGAGGCAAGCTCCCTCAAACATCTTAGGCTTAAACTTTTCTTCTATTTTTCTAGTATGCATGAGATCAAGAAACTGACTTTCATAGACCTTCCAGTCACCCTTATCTTTTTTATAGGACTTGAGCATGCCGTCCGTAGGCGCAAGAAGTGGCTGATGAACATATCGAATATCGCCAATCTTTTTTTAGGAAATACGCCAAGTCTTCAGACTTTGCAAATCCTGCCAACTGTGAGGTATTGTGAAGGCGAACGTCTACAACTGTTTTGACTTTAGATACCAGTAGGCGCTCAAAAAAATCGTTCAGCGTTAGACTTCGTAAAACCGATGGTTGTTACGCTAGTTTTTGACATGTCTCTATGTCCTTTACTTTTTCAACAAATTTGGTGCGCGATTTTTTGCGTACGCAACCTTCCGTGATCTCGCACGGTACGCATCATTCAAAAGCTCAATACGAGGTGCAAACATGTCGGCGTGAGACTTATCTGCCATAGCTAAGAGCTCATTCTCAATCCATTCGTGCGACACAATCCGTTCCGCGGAAAGCACGTGAAAGACCTGGGCTTCCGCGTCCACCAGAGCACGGCTGACTAGAAGACATCGATGACAATCAAGCGGGTTTCTTTCTGAGCACATCATAGCAATATTGAATTTTGTTGCGCCCGCACAGAGCCGAGTTAGCCCTTTGGCAAATGCGGGATCGCGCGCCATCTTCTCGTAGTCGGCGACCCCGTCTGTAAAAAAATCATCCGATGCAGGACGCCCACCAAGCTCCTTGCCAAGAAAAACATACGCTATAGCGTCTTTGGACAAAGCAGCCTTAAGCGGCTCCCTATTGAAGTGAGGAAACGTACGCGAATACGGGGCACTTCGGACATCTGCTATCGCCGTAATTCCAACAGCTCTAAGGCGCTGCAGGAATTCCTCGTAGCTAAGCGTGGAGTGACCGACGCTCCAGATTCGTGTGGCAGTCATGACCTAACGGTACTCACTCATTTGGACGAATAATCGCGGCGATCAGCTTGTACGCAAACCCTTGCCACGGCTCGCCCAGACTGACGCACAGGAGCGCGCGCCCCACCGCATGCCGTCCGTCAGGGTGAGCAAGATACTGAGCCTCGTAGTGCGGGTCGGTGATCGAAAGCAGGAAGGGCGCATTCCTGAAGTTAAAATACCCCCTTACTCTCCGCTTTCCGTTCCCAAACGCCGCTCCCTCAACCGCCACGCGAACCTCTAAGTCGTTGACCTCGATCAAACGAAGAGAGCCGTCGGCGGGATCCGCCGCGTCTTCGGCCACACGATCATTTGTTCCGTTGTAACTTGACGAAAGATTGGCCCACAAGTGCCGGTTATCGACGGCAGCCCGAGCCTCGTCGTAGTTAGCGCGACGCTGCAAACGCCAATAATATTGGGCGTCGATGAGTTGATTCTCAACCTGGAATGCGTGTGGTTGAGGCGAAAGCATGGGTATGGTGACCACATCAAGGACACTACAGTCATTACCATCTTGATACCTACGGTCATCAACCGACACTTCATGGTTCGGCCGACTGCTAATAGGTCGAATCCAGTTACCTATTTGTCCGTTGACTATTTCTCTACCCGCAACGCATCTGCCGCTTGTCTTTCTTGAATTAGCCAAACAAAGTATTGTGCTTTCGTAGTTTGGCATCATCGCCCCCCTTATAGTGGCCCACCCCGGTTAAAAGGCAAATTGTTTGGAAGCGTCACATTCCTTTGAACGATAGGACAGCTTTGTCCAACATGCTCGCAAGTGTGTGAGAGCTTTCAACGTCTTGCCCAAGCACTTCATGGAAGTGCCACTCTGGATCGACCTTTGCTTCCGCTATTGCGCGCGCCCAAGCTTTCGCACCAGCTGCTTTAATCCGGGCTACGGAGCCTGGGCCGTTCCAAAGGTGTTCGCCCTTCACCTCTAAAACTGCAATGACTTGCCGGCCGTTGATCGTTTTCGAATATAAAAAGTCCGGCTCTAGAAAACCTGCCGGTGAAGGAATGCGAAGCCTGACTGGATCATTCCTAAGCCACCAAATCACACTGCTGTCGGCATCAAGAAGCTTGGCAGCGCAGTATTCTGGATTGGATTCGAAAGAAGCTGCCTCATACACGCACTTCGACCACCCCTTTATCGGAACGCGCACGAAGCTCATGTGAGCTTACTCACTTCCGTCTTATGGGGAAGCTCCTCGAACTCGGCCGGTACGGGAACCGTGACGGGTCCAAATTCGAGTGACATCGTTTCGCCTGAGGCTACGTAGGTTGAGTGAACCGCTCGATAGCGTGAGTTGATTGACTCCGCCACCCCGAGGGCCAGCTTCAAGGGATCGGTTGCGATTTGCTGTCCAGAAACTCCACCCAAGTCGGTTAGGACACCTGCGATAAGCCTCTTAACCGGCGCTCCATGCTTGACGGGATTCAAGTACTTAAGGCGGTCTAAGACGAGGCTTGTAGCCGCTCGCACTACGAGGTCGAAGTCACGCCGAACGGCAACGCCGTCCTGACTCCCATGCTCGCCGGTGCCAATGTCATACACCTCGACGAAGGAGCTGATTCCCCTAGTTACTTCAGCCGAGAAATCCAAAGGAGGTTCGCCAGGCACCCTTGTCACGTTGGGCACCTGCACTGTGACGGCGCGTGTAACAGCGATCAGTCTGGGCTCAGTTGTTCGAAGATGGTGCTCATCGCGATGTGCGATGCCGATGGTCGCAGCGCCTTCAACGCCGGCCCCGAACTCCTCGGTCGCCTGCGTGACAATAGTGCCGAAGTCCTCCTTGCCAAAGCAGAGGACGTCCAGCGTATCGACCTCGTCATCATCCACACGGCGTCCGATAGGAAGGCGCAGCCCTCGGCCGATTGTTTGTATGGCGTTGGAGAAGGTCGCCAGTGATCTTAAAGGCGCGACAACCCACACGTTGGTAACGTCCCAGCCCTCCGATAGCTGGAATACATTAACCACAACTTTTACAGTACTACCAGGTTGATCAACCGAAATTAGGCGCGATATCTCGCCCTCATTGGAGCTGGCCCGTGCTGTCTTTGAATGTGCTATAAGAACCTCATCGTCTGCGAACCCGCGGTGAGACTTAAGCCAGCTACCGACCCGGTCGGCATGAGCGATATCCCTTGCGGCCACAAGAACGACAGGGTGGACGTCAGGGAAGTCAGATCGCCTTTCCCGAAGTTCGTTAATGGCCTCTTGCTTGGCGCGCACACGATCGAGAGCGAAGTCAATTGTTTGATGATCCCACTCATCATCTGAGATATCGTCGGCCTTCTTCTCTACCCAAAGCTTGACGCCTTTTGTATACTTACCCTCACGCAGGCATGTCTTCAAATCGTATGAGTAGAGTACCTTGCTTTTTTGCGGCTTGAGGGACCGTGGCTGTAAAGCCGAGATGCAGCTTGGGCTTGAGCTGAGCGACCGCCTCACGCCAAGCGCCAAATTCTTGGTTAGCAATGTGATGAGCCTCATCAGACAGGACTACTAAGTCGTCAGCATCCATAAGATAGCTTCGTATCGATGGGCCGAAATCACCATCCATTCCTATCTTCGTGCCGATGAGCGTCTGCGGAGACAGTATGAAGACGTTTAACCGACTTTCATCCGGCGAGAAGCTGCTTACATCTGCCCGAAAGCAGATATTCGGCTCACTCATAATGGACTTGTCTAAGAACAAATACTTCGGAGAAAGCGGGTCGGTCTCTCTTTTAAACTTATCTAAAATTGCGTTGCGTGATGCAAGAATAAGAACATTCTTGGTCTGGTTCGACCGTGCCAGATAAACAATTATGGCACCCAGCAGACGGGTCTTTCCCACTCCAGTCGCAAGATCAAACATAAGGTCCGCGGGTACATCGTTGCTAAACCCCAAGTCGTACAGGCGGTCAGAAACGGACTGCGCATCCATAACTCGCAAGTCGTTCCCTAGCGCGAGCATCAGCTCGTGGAACTTCGTGAATGACTCGTGTTGAGGCCGCCGGAAGCTCGCCTTTGCAATTACGCTTTCGTAGGCGGTCAGGAATGCAAGCGAACGTAGAGAAATAGTCATATGGCCTCAGGGCGAAGGATATCGAAGGGGACACGGCGAAGAACAAGCTGCCCTTCAAAGTCGGCCTCTTCCAAGTCGTCGGTGCTTCGGAAATAAAATACTGTTAGTGGCCCTATATCCCCGTCTCGCACTTCGCTGGCGATCTTCGATGCAAACTCCGGTGTCAGAAACTCGGCCGGCCCGAGAAACCTGGCGCGGCCAGCACCGGCGATCGAAGTCGCATACATCGCTAGTGTTCCGTCGTCGAGATAACCCTCGGAACTTAGGATGGCTGCTGCAAGATCACTGTCGCTCATGGCAATTGCCTGTTCCGACAAGTCAGGCAGGTCATCGCCTTCGGAAAGTGTCGCAATGATCGGCCCCAGCTCAGCCATAACAAATCCGCGACCGCCGGCGTATGGGAGATACGAACCTTCTACAACCTTCGTAGACGGAAGCTGTTCTTCAAGGGCTTGATCCTTGCCGTCGACGCACGCTTTGAGCCGCGGCACCGCGCAGGAAGCTGCAACCTTACGATCATGGTCGGTCCCTCCCAGCAGAGTAACGAAACGACGGTCCGACTTTAAAGCCACAGCTGCCAAATCCGCAGCGGTCCCCAACGGCTCCAACACGAGGTCGCCGGGAGCCGTAAAGACCCGCTGAAGGCGATCGAGGAGGGGTTCAGGTTTGGACGTGGAGACCTCGTTCTCGATGAGGCCAAGAGCTTTAAGGGCCTTAAGGTGCTTCGTAGCGTCCTCGGTATATCCCGCTAACACCTCAGCCTTTCCGGTCTCCTCTCCCTTTGTCCGACCAAGCCAAATTGACTGCTGATTCTCGGTCTCAATGCCGCCCCGCGGCTCGTATTTTTAGGAGTCGGGATTGCGGTGGGTTGTCGACTGCCCAAGTGAACGGCATCCGCCTTGTAGGCCGCAATCAGCGTGTTCTTGGCAAAATCCCAATAACGTCCTGACCCCGGCCGGATCGGCTCGCCCTTGTAAGGGGTGCCTCTCCCGGGCGAAAAGCACGGCGCTGTATTCCTGGCCGACTACGCCGTTTGGTAGCTCTGTGGTCGCGACGGCTAACGCGCCTTTCGTGCTGAGCTCTTCAAAGATCCAAGGAATATCGGGCGCAGCTATCGGTGCGCCAGAGGTCGTTACTTCGATCGATAACTTTTTCCGTGCCGCTGCCCCATTTTGATCGGTAACTTCAATGGTGAAGACGTAAACACCTGGGATGGTAGGTTTGCCCCAAATTACCCCCGTGAACGGGGATACCCGCCAGAGGCCATCGGGCAGCGCTCCCGATATAAGCCGCCAACGATAAGGAGGCTGGAACGTATTAAAGTCTGAGTTTCCACGACGCGTTTTTGCCCCCTTGTGCTCAGCCTTCCATGCGCCTCTCGGATCGGAATCGGCGTTCCCATAGCCTTTCGGAGCACGCTTCAAGGCAACAGGGCCCAGTGCATCCTTGTCGCGAGCATAAAGATAAATCAGGTCGTGAGCGTCCGTGAACTCTTTCATTCCCGGCATGTTGCGAGCTGAGTAGGTTTTTTGCCAAATGATCGTGCCGACGCGCTTGTCCCTGAAGAGCTCGTCTAGGATCATGCGGGCGTAATGTGCCTCCTGCTCGCCGCAGTGGACTGCTACTACCCCTTGACGGGCTAGCAGTGCGCGGGCCTCAAGTAAGAAGGCACGTACGACAGCAAGCCACGTTGTCAGCCGTTTTGTCGAGGAGCTTTGGAAAGCGGTTTCAGCATCGTCCACATTGAGCCGCGGAAGGTCAAGATAGATGAGCTTGAAGGCCGGCCCCACAGCGCGTCGCAAAGCGCGCATCGCGTCATGGCGATCACCGGTGATCACTAACGAAACGTCATCTGACGAGTTCGTACCTATGCGCTCAGAAACTGAAAACCCACGCAGCTCACCCTTGTGAGTGAGCTGCCCGGTCGACCATTTACCATCGCTGGTTTGCGATACTCGGACGTTCAGTGACTTCCCGGGCCAGACGAGCTCAACGCGATCAGCATCGTCCATGGAAAGTTCGGTCATTCAGAGGTACCCCAATCAAATTGCTCCCCAACATTTTGCCCGAACCAAGCGCGCCAGCCGCCCGGATCGTCACGCTGGGAAAGCATTTCTCCCACCGTTTTCCAAGCGGGACGATGAGCGTCCGAGATTGTTGGATTTCTATGTGTTCGCCGTTCCCAGACCTTTTCAAAACAGCCATGTACCGCGGCCGCAGGCTGACCACGGAGCCCGACGATGAATACCCTCTCTCGAACTTGGGGAACGCCGAAGTCTGCTGCATTAAACTTTGCAGCAAGGACGCCGTAGCTTCCACTTCCGTCAGCATCTTTGAGGGCATTCATCAGACGATCGAAGTAGCGTTTATTCTGACCGGTCGTCAGGCCCGCCACGTTCTCGAAAACGAAAGCTTCAGGGCGCACCTCGGATATGAGCGTCGGCATCTCTCCGAGAATGTCCCGGTCGTCCTCGGAGCCACGCCTTAAGCCGCCCGATGACCATGGCTGGCAAGGCGGACCGCCGGATAGGATTCCTACCCGGTTTTTGAACCGGGTGAAGTCGGTGTACCGCAAATCTTGCGCTGAAATCTCGGCGTTCGAAAGTTCCGGTAAGCGTTCTAAAAATGGCACGCAGATAGGGTCAATATCAAGGCAGAGAAGGTGCTCGAAGCCCGCCTTGGTAACGCCGCGCGTGAGGCCGCCGATCCCGGCACAGATTTCTACGGCCGTACGGTTCTTCCACTCCCTTGCCTCAACGACGGCCGCCATTACGGCCTCTGCTAAAGGAGGCGGTACGGCGTTACCCAGGGCGCCTATCAGTTGACGATTTGAGAATGATAAACCCTCAACGACAGCTGGTTCAAAGCCTTGGAGGCAAGCCACTTCCTGCGGCGTGAACCGGCGATAGCGGGCGCAGTTTTGATCAAGGACGTGCGCTTCCTGCGGAAGCTTCCGCCAATCGCGTCGAACCGTGGACGAGGGCTTGTCCCAAAGTTGCGGTCGGTGCTTTGGATCAAGCGCGACCTCTGCGCGCCAATGCATGGCGGCAACGTCTGGACCCTCAGTTCGAGACGGCGGTTCAGGGGCCACCTTAGCTGAAGGAGGTCCGTTCAAGTCGAACGAATGCTGAAACACCGTCGGTGCTTGGAGGTCGCGCTTTACGGCATGCAGATCGGCCGCCCGGTAGATTCGGTACCCATTTATCGGGTGCCTTGCCGGTCGGAGCTTGCCTGCCTTGTCCCAGTTCCGCAGAGTCTTTTCCGAGACCCCGAGTAATTCAGCGGCGTCCCCGACTTTAAGCCAATCTCGTCCTGTAAGAGCCTTCATTCCCCGTGCATATCAACCTTGGAAAACCTTGGCAACAGCGGGTAGGCCACTTTCCTTTACGGGATCAAAAATGCTCTGAGACGGGCACTTAAGATTTCACGGTCGCGGCATTCGCACTCCCACACCACAAGCTGGCCCCACCCTGCCCTATCAAGCGCCAAACTCGTCCGCTCGTCGCGAAGACGGTTCTGATCAATCTTATTCCGCCAGAACTCGATTCGGGTTTTTGGAAGCGCCCCTTTCCGGCAATTTGCATCATCGTGTCCATGCCAAAAGCACCCATGCACGAGGATTACCCTCCTCCGAGGACCGAATACGATGTCCGGCGTGCCGGGCAAATCTTTCCGGTGAAGCCGATAACGTAGACCCATGCCGTGAACGAGCCGGCGGACCACAAGCTCCGGTTTCGTATCCTTACTACGCACGCGCCGCATTCGCTCTGAGCGATCCGCTGGAGACAGGATATCCATCCACGATAGATAGGACGACTTCGCGTCAGAACCATTGGCTCATATCCGCACAAAACGGAACGGCGCGATTGAGGCGCGTGACCGGCAGCACTGCCTCTGTGCGCCGCCAAAATTGAGCGAACTTACCGGGCAGGTATGCGGTAGTTTTCAACTTGCCGTCGCAGCCAGGAACCCAACCGCCACCAACCACCCTACCGTACTTCGTCAGAGAGTCCGGAGCCTGGCAGGGCTATAATGGCTATTTGGTCCCAAAACCGGATCAAATTAGGAACATTGTCCAGTTGCGCAGGCTATTCCGTCCGCGCTCACGCGCGGTAGAAGCCGTTAGAAAGCTGAAATCGCAGCGCAATTTCCCATTTGTCTCGCCTCCCAAATCAAAACGGATCGATGGGCAATTGACAGCACACCCTTGCAAGCTGCGCTTGCTTTTTCCCGTTGGATATCAGGACCTTAGAAAGGCCATGATAGTGTATACAATGTCTTACACTTTGTCTTACAACGTAATACGTCCCAAAAAGCGCAGATTTCCGCCGTTTCCTGCGTAAGACACCGTAATACGGCTTATGCCCAAGCCACGATATCGAGCTTGTTGTAGCCGCGTTGCAAAGCTATAAGGAACGTCCTCCTAAGGACCCATCAGCCTCTCTGCTAGGAGGCTGGTTACTTGAGTACCTCACGCCCTTATACCCTTCGGGTAGCCGGTGATCTGCGTGCCCGTATAGAGGCAGAAGCAGCCAAACTGGAGTGCTCGCCGTCGGACCTAATTCGTCGGGCGATCGAACAACACCTTGATAGCCGAAAGCTGCTTGAAGGCAGCGAGCGACGCCACTTGCGCGTGACCGAATATATGCAGGTCGCGCTCGATGCGATCATCCGGGAAAACCACCCGGAATTGCGCGAGACGCTCGTCCTCGAAGCCGACCGTCGCATGAAGCTTCATCATGGCGCGTGATGACCCCAAAGCGCCCCGCCAGGACATCCGTAACGACCGGCGTCCGATCCCCCAGAAGCACCATAGCGCGCGCGGTGAAGCACCGCGCAATTCGGGCAACTTCACCCGTGGCAGCCAGCTTCTCAATACCCAGGTCCTGATGTGGCTACAGGGTGCCAAAATGCCGCTCTACATGTGGCTTGGCATCTTCGTCATCGCCTACTCCACGATCCTGTCGCTCACCCTCGACGAGAACAACATCCAGCTCATCTCGATGCGTATCCTGTCCAAGCTGTGGGACTGGATCTCGTTCGACGAAATGAAGCGCATCAACCTGCGTCTGCCCGACAACAGCGTGCGCCACACCTACATGGGCTACGTGCCTTACGTGCCAGAGGTCATCCTCGCATGGGACAAGGCCGTGAAGGGGTTCATGGGCTCGGTCGCGATTGCCTCGTGCATCACCATCCCGCTGTCGATCTGGTACGTCGATTTCTCGGCCCGTCGCGGCAAGGCGATGATCCAGGAGCGCCATGAGCGCGGCGCCATGCTGGTCGAGCGCGATCTGCTCTATTCCGAGATCGCCCAGCACAACAGAATCGAGTTCGTGAAGGAAGCCGCAAAACTCTTCCCGGACAAGACGCCGGAACAGGTCCTGAAACTGAAGTTCAAGGCCCGCAAGATGGGCGGGATCCACCACCCCCTACACCGTTGCCGGCATCCCGTTTCCACACCGTCTTGAGCAGTCACATTTCATGACGCTCGGCACCACCGGGTCCGGTAAAACGACCGTGTTCCGCAAGCTCCTTAAGGAGATGCGCGAACGCGAAGATACCGCCGTCGTGTTCGATCTGACCGGAGCCTATGTTGAGGCGTTCTACGACCCGACACGTGACACCATTCTCAACCCGGCCGACGCACGCTGCCCGGCCTGGACGATCTTCAACGACTGCCGGACCTATAGCGAATTTACCGCTGCCGCTGGAGCCCTGATCCCCTCCGATGGCGGAGCGGCCGATCCGTTCTGGGCACTCGCTGCGCGCACCCTTTTCATCGAGATGTGCATGAAGCTCATCGAAAAGGGGCTGACGTCCAATCAGGCGCTCGCCGACAACCTGATGACCGCCGACCTCAAGCTGGTTCACAAGCATCTCGCCAATACCATCGCCGACCCCATCACGGCACCCGAGGCAGCCAAGATGGCGGAGTCGATCCGAGCCGTCTTTAATACCAACGCGCAGGTCCTTCGCTTCCTGCCCGATGACGGGCCGCAATACTCAATCAAGGACTGGATGACGGCCGAGAAAAAGCCCGGCTCGATCCTCTTCATCACCTCCAACTACACCGACCTTGAGATGAACCGGGCGCTGCTCACGCTCTGGTCGAACCTCGCCATTCACGCGCTGATGACGATGAAGAAGACCCGCAATCTGCGCACCTGGTTCGTGTTCGACGAATTGGGCGCACTCCACCGCCTGCCGGCGATCGAAGACGGCCTCCAGACCGCCCGTAACTTCGGCGGTGCAATGGTCCTTGGGCTGCACTCGTTCGACAAGCTCATCCAGGTCTACGGCGAAGAGAATGCCCGCAATCTGTCGTCGCTCGCACGCACCAAACTGATCCTCGCCGCAGCCGACCTCGACACCGCCGAACAGGGTGCCCGCTACATTGGCAACCGCGAGATCCGGCAGATGGATGAGGGGTACAGCTATGGTTACAACAACACCCGCGACGCCTCGACCCTGACCCCCCGTAAACAGATCGAGCCGCTGGTCATCCCCGATGACATCATGAATTTGCCCAGCCTGCACGGCTTCGTGAAGTTTCCCGATGGCTTCCCTGCTGCCCGCATCCGCCTGGAATGGGAACATTACTCGACCGTCGCCGAGGGCTTCATCGAGCGGAAACCGGCTAAGCCGGACGAGCCTGGAAGGGTGGTTCGCGGAGGTGGTGGCAAGCCGCAGAGTGGCGACGACGATGTTGGACGTGGCGATGTGCCCGGTTTGACAGAAGAAGAGGTTGAGCCGGCAAACGTGGCCAACACCTTCGCCACTAATATCCTGTCGCAGCCGACTGAGAACGAGGTCGACAATTCGCGCGACGCTACACCGGTTGAAGCCACCGCCAGAACCGAACCGCCGGTGCTCGTCCAAGACATGCGTGAGCGTTCCGGCGATGACGATCGCAAGGACCGCGAACGGTCTCTGGAGGGTAAGTCCGTCCAGGCGCGCAGTGAGGACCAGCAGCGCCAGAAAGACGATCCTACGCCGACCGGAGAACGGCCGGAGGACCTGTCGATCCGGGAGGCGCGCGATGCCTTCCCTGATGACGGATACGGGATGTAACGATGCACTCGATCGCATCCGTTAAATCGGCATCCGGCGCCGCAAAATATTTCACCAAGGACGATTTCGTCAGCGGCGAATATTACACCGACGAGAAGGCCGGTGACGTCAGCATGTGGGGCGGTGAAGGCGCTACCGCAGCTGGCCTTACCGGCACCGTTTCGCAGGAGGCATTTGCAAAGGCGCTGAGCGGTGAGCTGCCATCTGGTGAGAAGGTCGAGGTCAGGGACGGTCGGCGTCCCGGTTTCGACCTGACCTTTTCCGCTCCGAAGTCGGTGTCGGTAATGGCCTATATCGCTGGGGATAAGCGGATCCTCGGCCCCGATGGTGCCCAGACCAAAGCGGTTCAGCAAACCATGGCCTGGGTCGAGAAGAATATCGCGGCCGGCCGGATCACCAAGGACGGCAAGACCGAAACGTTAAAGACCGGGAATCTGGTCTATGCACTGTTTCAGCACGACACGAGCCGGGCGCTCGATCCTCAAGCGCATATCCACGCGATTGTCGCCAACATGACGCAGATGCCCGACGGCAAATGGCAGGCCCTGGATGCCCAAAAGCTATGGGCCAGCAACACCGTTATCGGCTCGATCTACCATAGCTTCCTCCGCAACGAGCTGGAGAAGCTTGGCTATCAGACCCGGATGGACGGTAAGCATGGCACGTTCGAGATTGTCGGCGTCCCAAAAGCGGTTCTGGAAGTCTTCAGCCAGCGACGCGAACAGATCATGGAAAAGGCGGCCGAGCTAGGCATCGTCTCGCCAAAGGGTCGTGATGGCGTAACCGTCAACACGCGCGATCCAAAGCTGAATGTCGAAGACCGCGACGGGCTCGTTCTCGACTGGATGGCGAAAGCAGCGGAGCAAGGCTTTGACGGCAAGAAACTGCTCGAGGGAGCGTTAGAGAACGCCGCCAAGGCGGAGCAACGAGAGAACGCTGGCCCAATCGGACGCGGCTACACTGTGATTGCAGACGCAGTGAAAGTCGCAATGGAGACCGTATCGGGATTGCTACGGTCACCGGACCCACTGGTCGACCGCGGTTTCGTTCGCCTCGCGCAGTCCACCGGCCAAGCTAATGCGCAGCTTGCTGTCGCCTCCGCGATCCGCAGTCTCAGTCAACGCGAAGCGGCGTTCGATAAAGACAAGGTCGCCAAGAAGGCCCCTCGACTTCGGTCTCAAAGGCGTCACCATCGACCATGTCGAGGCGAGGGTCGAGCAGCTCACCGAGAGGGGCAAACTCCTATCCGGAGAGATTACCCACCAAGGTCAGAAGGTCGATGCGGTCACGACACCAGAAGCGCTTCGGACTGAAGAGAGCATCCTTGCGCGGGTGCAGGGGGGGTAAAGACGCAGGTGCCCCGATCGTGGCACCCTCGGAAGCGCCAGACCGGCTGCAGGCCGCCTCCCCTCACCCCCTGAACGAAGGACAGCTCGCAGCCGCTACGCTGATCGTCTCGACCTCGGATCGCATCGTTGCGGTCCAGGGCATCGCCGGCGCCGGTAAGTCGACCATGCTGCAGGCGGTTGCCCGCGTCGTTGAGTCCGAGGGCAAATCGGTGATGGGCTTGGCATTCCAGAACAAGATGGTCGCGGACATGAAGGAAGGCATGGCGCGGCCGGACGCCATCCCCACTCGCGAGATGTCCGTCGATCAGATGCAGGATTCTGGGGTCAAAGCCGAGACGATCGCTCACTTTATCTGGCATAACGAAAAGCACGTCACCAACCCGAACACGCCGGAGGCTCAGGCGCGTCGTGACGAGTTGAAGAATACGATCATCGTCGTCGACGAGACGTCGATGGTGTCGAACCGTGACATGCTCAAAATGCTGACGATCGCAGAATCGCTCGGCATCGAGAAAGTCGCACTGATCGGCGATCGCCAGCAGCTCCTCCCGATCGATGCCGGCAAGGCCTTTGCCATGATGCAAGCCGACAAGATCGGCATGGCTCGCATGGATGACAACCTTCGCCAGCAGACTGACCAACTGCGCACGGTCGCGGCGCTGGCCAACATCGGCAAGGCGGGGCAGGCCATGAAGGTGCTTGGCGACAAGGTCGTCGAGCATGAGAATCCATCGGCGCACGCCTCCGACCTGTGGCTGGCCCTGTCACCGGATGAACGTGCCAACACGGCCATTTTCGCGTCGGGCCGCGAGACCCGTGCAGCGATCAATCAGGCGGTGCAGAAAGGCCTGAAGGACGAGGGCGCGCTCAAAGGTGACGGGCTTTACATCGCCGTCATCCAGAACGTGAACATCGAGCGTGAGGACCTGCGCTACGCCAAGACCTACGAGAAAGGGCAGCGGCTGGAGATCAAGGGCTCGGTGCCGGAGCTTAAACTCGAACTCGGTGTAGCCGAGGTGCGGCGAACCTTTGCCAACGGCAAGGTCGAGATCGTCAAAAACGGTAAGTCGATCAAGTTCAGCCCTCAGAAGATCGATCCGATGATCGACAAGGATCGTATGTCGCTCGCGACGATCGAGACAATCCAGATCCACGAGGGCGACCGGATTCGGTGGACTGATAACGACAAGGAGCGCGGCATCTACAATGCCTCGCTGGCCACGATCGGCGGCATTGAGAACGGCAAGGTCACGGTCGAACTGGCGAACAAAGACCAGGTCACGCTCGAGAAGAACGACCCGATGATGCAACGGATGGACCTCGCCTACGCGCTCAACATGCACATGGCGCAGGGCATCACCGTCAACAAAGCCATCACGGTGATGCAGAGCTTCGAGCGCAATTTGTCGAACCAGCGGCTCTTCAACGTCGGTGTCACCCGTATTCGCCTCGACCTGACCATGGTCGTCGACAGCCAGCAGAAGCTCGAGATGCAGCTGGATAAAAACCCTGGCGACAAAACCTCTTCGCTGGAAAGCCTTGGCCGCCTCGATATCGATGGTGCTGCCGTACAGACCAAAGCGGCCGACGATGCGCTCACCAAAGCAATGGAGAGCCTCGACGAGGCGAGCAGCGAGAAGATCCTGATCGATCCCGCCAGCCTCGACATGACCGACCTACCGCCAATGGGCGCGTCAACAACCGACTATTCCGACATCAAAAACCTCGATGGGGAAATGCCGTCGATCAAAGACGGCCAGGACGCTGATCGGCGTGATGCTCGCGCCGATCGGAAGGACGACGAACTCGGCATGCGTCCGCTCGACATGGACGACCTCAGCGCCCTTCCTGCGATGCTGAAATCAAATGAGCAGATCCGCGGGCTTCCAGAGAAAAACCTCAGCTTGGATATGTGAGCGCAGACATGACGATGGAAAGCTATCCTCTCTCTACAAAGGCCCTCTGACCATGGACAAAAATATCGCGGTCGTGATCGCCTTGCTCGGCGTATTCATGATTTTGAAGGCGCTAACTGGCGATGGCGCTAGCAGCGGGGGCAGGCGACCGCAGGCCAAGCGGTTCATGACCCCTCGCGAGCTGGCAATGCTAGATATCCTTGAACGCTGCCTGCCCGAATACCGCTTTCACGCGCAGGTCGCGATGGGTGCGCTGCTAAAGGCCCCTCCCCGACTGATCGGCAAAAGCCATCCTGCCGATCGCAATGCCTTCTCTCAGAAGATCATTGATTTCGTGGCGCAGGACCGAGTGACCGGCGCGATCGTCGCGCTGATCGAGGTCGATGACGCGAGCCACAATGCGCAGCGAGACAGCCGGCGCGACGCAATGACGTCCCATGCAGGCTACCGCACAATTCGCATCGGCCGCGCTGTCCAGCCCCGGGTCCACGAGGTTCGGGTCGCAATCGCGCCGCTTTTCCAGGCTCACGCCATTCAAGGGAACGCTTCGTCATGAACATTGCCGTCGTTCGCGGACTTCGTGCTTTCGAGTACAATTGGATGGCCTCGAGACTACACTTAGTCCCTATCAGAACAGTGTGCCCAACGACACATCGGGAACAGCGGGAGGTGAGCCATGGGGCTGGCTGACCGCGACTATATGCGAGCGCCACCCAGGCAACGTGGCCGTACAACCCGTCTCGATGCCGCGCCGACCGACGGTGTCATCTGGGAGGCAACGGTCAACTCTTGGCCTACAGCCAGACCGCGACACCGCCATCGCCGCCTGATGGGGATAGCATTCTGGATCGCGGGCGGGACTGCGGTCTTCACGGCCCTGTGGGCGATCGCCTGCGCGATGATCGGAGCCCAGTGGCACGGCCAAGGCACCACCTTCACGTCGCACACTACGCAAAGCAATTCACATACCGAGGAGGGTAATCATGCAGCACGCCGAAAGTGAACCGTCGTCGGCCGAGCTGCTGACGCCTGATGCGCCGTCCGACACGGACTTGGCGGTCAGCTTCCGGACTCAGTCATTCCACCTGATGCAAGCGCATCCCATCGCCGCTGCGCATCTGGTGCTGGCTGCCGCTTCGATCGCGCCCACCTGCGCGGCCGAGCAAGACGTCGCTGACGAGTTTTCGTTCGTCATCGTCGATTTCGTCCAGCAACTCGGTGTTCTCCACCGCCGTGCCGTCAACAGGCGGGCACAGGAAAACGCGGGGACTGGTCATGGGCATTGATGACCGCGACTATATGCGCGAACGCTATCGGGACCGTCAGGGAAAGGCCGCCGCCAAAACAATCTGGAACGATCGCAAAGCAAGCGTCGAGCATTCGCACGACAAACAAGGAAAAGCGGTACCGCTTGGCAGCGCGAGTTGGATCGGAGGCGGTGGCAACGGCAGCGGAGTTGGCCCTGGCTGGTTCGATACAGCCAATCGTCGATTCGAATATCAAAAGAACCGGCGTCGTCCGAAACGACATGATCGGACGCACCCAGCGCAAAAATGGATATTCCTCATATGCGCGATTCCCATCTTGATCCCCGCCTACCGTGAGGCAAAACGCTCTGGCTGGTTTCCCGATCGCGTGGCTGAACTGCCCTTCCTAGCGTCCGGAACCGTCACGGTCAATAATAGCGTCGATCCAAAGACGGCGACGTCGAAAATTGGGGTGACAGCGGCGGATGCAAATGTTGTCGTACAGCTGTTTGATCGGAAGACCGACGTGCACGTCATCTCCGTCTATGTGAACCGTAACGAGGATGTATCCGTGCCGGTGCCACCCGGCACTTACCGGATGAAAATTATCGAAGGGGACAAATGGCACGGTCCGACGACGTGGTTCGGTACGTCGACCACCTATGAGACTGTGGTGCGACCGATGGTCTTCACACGGCGAACCAGTCGGATGATCGACTTACATCGGTCGCCGGCTGGCAACCTGCACACCAGCATCAACTTTACCAACCCAAAACCGCTCAACTGAACAAGGGGAACACACATGAATCGGACACTCGCAAGCCTTGGGATGCTTGCGATCGCCCCCCCTCCCCTCCCCCCTCGCGACGGCGCAAAAGCTCGTTAAGGGCGGCAGCGGCATTGATGGCGACATGGAGGTGCCTTGCGTTGACCGATCGCTAGGGACAATCGCGCTGAGCTAGAAGCGTACGCGGTGAAGCCTGCCGACGGGCTCTTTGCCGTTATGGTGGCTCTGATTTGGGTGGCTGACGCACAGAGCGGTGGATTCCCGGGTGTTGCCCCCCTCCCCCTTTGCTGAAGCTGTTGGTGTCTTAGTCGGGCGATCCCCTGCTCGTCGCCTGCGGAGAGGGTTTAGATGGCCTTCAGCGCGAGCGGCAGCTTGCTGCGGCAATCAGGCTGCGCTGAAGGCGGCAGATTACCTATTGAATGCAAAGCTGCTCTATTCCGACAACGATCCTGGCAGCAGCGGTGGTCGTCTAACTCCAGCAGGCCACAACGTAGGCCAGTGGCGAGGGTGGATATCCGCAGGATATCCTTTTGATTTGGCCACCATAAGGATATCCAGTTAATATTCTTTGGGTTGCAATCATCTATTGGACACCATATCCATATGCCACCATATCCATATGCCACCATATCCATATGCCACTATAGGCATAGGCTACCCTATTCATAGGCAACCATATCCATATGCAACCATATCGTTAGGCGATCCAAAGGCTGCCAAAAGGATATCCATCGTATATGTATTGCGCTATCAATAGGGTTTCGATAGGCCTCCAGCAGCCTATGCGTGGCCAATCGATCGCAATAGGCAATTAGTAGCCTAGTAAAATGTTAATGAGGAAACGCAGGCATGCCAGCGATATCAGTAGCAAACCCGAAAGGGGGTGCCGGCAAAACGACCCTTACGTTCATTCTCGCTGGGGAGTTGGCTCGCAGCGGAGCGTCGGTTGTCGTCGTCGATGCTGATCCAAACGCGATCATAGCGAAGTGGGGCGCCAGGCGTACCGCTGAGGGGAGGGCACTTCCGTTTGAGATCGTAGCAAGCCCTAAAGAGTCAGAGCTAGTAAAAGTGCTCGACGCCCTCACAGAGGAGAACGACTTTGTTTTAATCGATCTTGAGGGGACTGCTTCGCGAATGACATCACGAGCGCTTGCCCGCTCTCACTTGGTACTGATTCCGTTCAATCTCTCGCCGATTGACGCAGAATTAGCAGCTAATGCCGTTGGTTTGATACACGAGGAGGCGGAAGCCTTAGGCCGCGTTATTCCGTACCGCCTCGTCCGGAGTCGTGACAACGCGGCGATTGAGACGAAATCTGCGAAACGAATTACCTCAGCAATCAAGGACGCTGATCTACCCTTGCTCAGCAAGGGACTGGTAGAACGAGCGGCTTACCGTGACGTATTCGATTTTGCATCAACATTGGAAGAACTGACCGATGAAAAGACTTCAGGACTTGCGGCAGCCAAACGAAACGCATTCGAAGTTGCGTACGCAGTCGTAGAGGCTGTGCGTGAGGAGACTGACCGATGAGCGGTTATGGGTTCAAGAAGCCTAATGCGGCATCGGCTGACGAAGTCGCCGACAAAATCAATCTTTCCGGCCTCTCGAAAGCGCCCCTTCGTATCGATCGTGTGAGAGAAGAGGAGGCAGTTGCGCGTGGCGCCGCAATGGGGTTCGTCGATCGCGCCCAGGGGGAGGGGCGAGAGTGTCTCAGCTCGACCTAGCCGACGTCGGCGGGAAACCGTCGCTCAGGGAAATCTCTTTATTAAGGGTCCACAAGAAACACTCGACTGGTTCGTTGAATTTACCAACGAGCGTGGTCACCGCTCTTATTGGCAGGCACTTGAGGAACTGCGGGCACTTACCACGAAGGGTTAGGATACTTCTAGGCACCGAGCCTCCTGCAAGTAAGGCAAGCGAACGGGCTAATAATCTTCGTGGGTATCCAAAAATCGCACTGGCTAGTTTCGTTTATCGAGACCCCGTGTGAGGAGGCGGTCAATCTCTGCCATTGCGATCTCAAGATCCGCAGCCGCTGCACAAAGCGGACCGTGATCGAGGGACGCAGACGGCGACGGAGACGAACCGGGGAGGGCGGGGGGATACCAAACCTCCCGTTTCGAGCCCAACGAGTCTCGCAGCAGCAAGCGCGCGCGCCTGGATATCGGCACCGGCGCGCGACAAGCTAAGTGCGCGCATGAGCTGCTTGCGCGTGGTCGGACCGAGCGCCGCCAAAAGCGTCCAAGCCTCAAACGCACGGGCGTTGCGGGATAAGCCGGCGAGGGCCTCACGACCGCGACCCAACACCGACTCTATGCGCTCCAAATTCGTGAACGCGGCCAACGCTTCATGCGTGCTATGGTCGACGAGCGCGGCAGCCCGCTGGGCATCCGTGACATCGAGGCGAAAGGCCGTGCGCGGGACTATCCCGGTAACCTGTGGGACGATGCCGCGTGCAACAAGCACAAGGTTCAGGGCCCAGCATCCGGCCGGCTCGGACGCAATGTAATGCCGCATCGATCGGGAGGGCAGGGGGAGAAGCGCCTCATGGCCAGCGCCTTCGGCGAAATCGGGCGCGTGGATCAAAAGGTCGACCGCAGCCGCAGCGCGCGCCAGCCCGTGGAGCGGATGATCCGGACCAACGTACGCCACTCCGCAGGCGCAGGTGAGGGGGCCACCGGCAGCCGCCTGCGCCACCGCGTCCTGGGCGGCGTTGAGCAATGCCAGCGCATCCGTCTCGAAACCGCGCGTAGCGTTGACCATGCGAACGACCACCGTCGCAGCGTCGGCAATTGCTGGTTCCCCGTGTGCAGCAAGCCAGAGCACGACGGCGTCGCGGCGGGGGTCGTCGGTCAGGAGGATCGACAGGGCGTCTGTAGAGGGCTGATGGGCGGGGCCGACGTCGCCAATGCCGGCATCGCGTCGATACGCGCGCCACGCGTCGGCCACGGTAGCGAGGCTCGCAACCTTGCGCATTTCTGGGGAGGCAAAGCGGATAGCACCCGCCAATCGACCGAGCGCGTAGCCGAGCGAAGCTTGATCAGCGGACGTCATCGTGGCAACCATATGCTAGTAATCACGCAATCACTAGGCCGTGCTATCCGCCAATTATATGCACTTACCATAATCGGACATTATGGTAACTACATGAATGTGCTACGAAGCCGGAATGCAGGGTAAATCGGACCAGCGGGCAGGTGCCGCATGAGCGAAATCATCGTCCACCGCACCGACGGGCAGGGGCTTCCGGTCAGGGCACGACATGGGGTGGTCGAGCCGATCGATGCCCGCGTTACCCGGTTGCTGGGTCTTGCGCTGCCCGCTGATGCTGGCCCTGTCAGCGAGATCGGCTTCGCCGCGCAACTTGGCGCGATGGCAGCAGCGAGCAAGGCGGCACTGGCTTCGGACCTGACCTGCTATCTGCGTTGGTGTGAGGACATCCGTGTCGCCCCGCTGCCCGCTGAGCCCGAAAACCTGGTCCGCTACGTCGCTATGCTCGAGACGCGCGGCGCCAAGCCCGCGACGGTCGCACGGCGGGTCGCCAGTCTTGCCACCGCACACGGCCTGTCAGGGATGCAGGAGAGGGGGCATGCGCCCACCAGCCACGTCATGGTCCGCGCCGCCCTCAAGGGCATGCGCCGACGGCGTGGCGCTGCTCAGCGTCAGGCTGCCCCGTTGCGCTTCGGGGCCTCGCTAGACCCCCATACCAAGGGGTTCACGCTGACCGCGCTGCTCGGTGCCTGTGGCGGCGATTTGCAGGGCTTGCGCGATGCTGCACTACTGTCGCTCGGCTATGATGCGGGATTGCGCGTCAGTGAACTCGTCGCGGTCACCGTCGCGCACATCGATCCGCACAGCGATGGATCGGCGCTCCTGTTCATCCCGTCGTCCAAGACCGATCAGGAAGGGCAGGGGGCCTGGGGCTGGCTGTCCGCGGACACTATGCGCCGGGTCGGCGCCTGGCTGGTCGCGAGCGCGCTTACTGAGGGGCCTGTTTTTCGCCGCGTCGGGGTAGATCGGCGCCGTCTGCGCGCCGCGGTTCCGCCGATGGCGTACGAGGCAATCCCGGGGCACACGCGGCACTGGCAGGAGAAGCTCAAGGGGAAGAAGGCCGAACCGGCGAGGACGGTCTACACCGTCGGGACGGCCCCGCTTAGCCGGCAGGGTGTCAACGGGATCTATCGGCGCGTGGCGCTGAGTGCATTCGATCAGGGGCTGGTCGAGATGCCGATCGCGAAGGTTGAGGAGGCGGCGCGTGCCTTATCGAGCCACTCGCTACGCGTCGGGCTTACGCAGGATCTGTTTGCGGCCGGCGAGGACGGTGTTGGCATTGCACAGGCGCTGCGTTGGTCTTCACCGTCGACCGCGCTACGCTACGGACGCAAGCTTGCCGCTAGGAGCAATGTTGCGGCACGCGTTCTGTCGCGGATCAGAAGCTAATCATTGTTTTTGAGCAAAAACGTGATCGCTACTTATTCGGCATTGAAATCGTTAGAAAAAATGGTCATCCATAGGAAATGCGCGAAAGCCTTTCCCTGACCGCGATCGCTCATGCACAAGGCATACAGGCAGGGAAAGCGGGAACGACGCCGTTGGATTGCCCATGGCCCACCCGGAATTACGAAGCATGCCAAGCGTGGTTCGCAGGCTACAGCGTAGCGATTATAACACCACAAGCTTCGCTAGTCCGCAATGCGAACGGGTCATACGGGATCCCCGATAATTGCTCCGCGGGACGGAGCTAAAAAGTAGCGTAAGGCGGCTGTTCGGATAACAGCATTCTACGAATAGCCGGACTTTACCGTTGCCTGGTTGAGGATCGGCGCCCAAATCCGGACCCCGCTTTGAGCGAGGCAAACATGCATAATTCTTAGAGAAATATGGCTATGAGTGGGTACCGATCGGGACCCCTGCCTTGGTAGAGATTCGACGCACGATCAATAGCTTGGCAAAAATCTACCGGGGTCCCGCTTTGGACGCCGATCTACAGCAAAGGGTCGAGCGCGGCGACTTGCGGATTGATGCTGCTGCTATGGTACTCGGCCTGGGCCGGCGCCAGGTGTTCAGGCACCGCGACGTAACGAACAACGCACCCGTTGCCGCGGCTCTATTATCCCCACCGTTCGTTACTTCCCCCTGCAGGAGTAACGCGTTGAATCACGTATTAATTATTGAACACGAGCCAATTATCGCGCTCGCTATTCAAATGGCATTAGAAGATGAGGGCGTCACAAGCTTTGACGTTGCGGCAACCGAGCAGGATGCCGTTGCGCTGGCAGACGAGCATCTGCCCGCCTTTATCACTTCGGACGTTGCTCTCTTGGAAGGCACTGGCCCGAAGGCGGTCGCCACCATTCTCGGTAGGCACGGCAGCATTCCCGTACTGTTTCTGACAGGCCACCCAGAGGATTGCGTACCGGTCACCGTACCGGCTGTCGTGCTGACCAAGCCGTTTAATCCTCGCCAAGTGGCAATGACCCATCGTGCTTTAACGAATGATAAGCCGGCCTGGCCACGCAGTTCTGTTGGGAACGAGCAGCGTGCGACTTGAGTGTTCACGATGTACGTTCCGATTATGCCGGTAGATTGACGGGCAGTTCGAGGGTCGCGACGTGCCGCTGCGTTGTTCAAGGCCACCTTTGCCTAATTCGTGATCCGTTTGCGTTCTAATGCTTGGTTTAGGGTCTGTGCCAGCTCCGCGATCGAATATGGCTTACGAAGTAGTTCGTATCCCTTGGTCCCCTCCTGTGCGAGCACGTGGCTGTACCCACTGGTCAGGACGACAGGTAGGTTGGGGTATAGCCGCCCGATCTCGGCTGCCAGTTCGATGCCTGACCGGCCCGGCATGACGACATCGGTGAAGACGATGTCGAACCGGTCGGCGCCATGCTCCAGCTCGGCGAGAGCCGCGTCGGCATCAATTGCCAGATGAGAGTCATGGCCTAGTTCAGCCAACGCCTGGGTAGCGAACTCCCCGACTTCGCTGTTGTCCTCGACAACGAGAATACAGCCAGCGGTCATCTCCGAGGTTTCATCGCTCTGACCAACGACCTGAGACTCCTGCTCCGTCGTTAGGGGCAGGTAGAGTGTGAACGTCGTGCCCTTTCCGGGTTCACTGTCGACGGTGATCTCACCGGATGACTGCTTGGCGAACCCGAACACCTGACTGAGCCCCAAGCCGGTGCCGTGGCCAACGCCCTTGGTGGTGAAGAACGGTTCGAAAATATGCTCGATGTCGGCTGCCGAGATGCCTGCGCCGGTGTCGATAATCGAGATCGCGACATAATCACCGAGGACTTGCGGGTGGTTTCGCACGGACGGAAGTTTATCGATGGTACGAACAGCAATGGTGAGGCTTCCCTCACCGTCCATCGCATCGCGGGCGTTAACCGCCATGTTGACGATGGCGGTGTCGAATTGGCTGGGATCGGCCAGAACCATCGCTCGATCTTCGGGAAGGTCGTAAGCTATCGCAATCCGTGATCCGACGAGCGTTCGCAGCATGTCGCGGAGCGAAGCGACGTTGGCAGCCGCGTCGAACACCTGTGGCTTCAACGTCTGACGACGCGCGAACATCAAAAGCTGGCTCGTAAGCTTGGTCGCGCGCTCGGCCGTGTCGGCGATCGCATCGACGTAGCGCACCCGGCGTTCTTCGCTGAGGCTTGGACGTCGCAGGAGGTCGACCGAGCCGCGGATGACAGTCAGCAGGTTGTTGAAGTCGTGCGCGACGCTGCCGGTGAGTTGCCCCACCGCCTCAACCTTCTGCGCCTGCCGCAAGGCATCTTCGGTCTGTCGAAGGGTTGCTTCCGCCTCCATTGCCGCTGTCACATCGCGGCCGATACGGAAGACCTCGTGCTCGCTCGGCGCGGCTACCCAGGATATCGAGCGGTAACTGCCATGCTTGTGACGGACGCGAACGATAAAGCCAGGCAGGCTGTTAGTTTGCACCATCTCAAGCGCCTCCTGAGAGGCGGGGACCTCTTCAGGATGGGCCAGTTCAATGGCGGACATGCCGATCAGCTCACGCTGCTGATAGCCGAGCACCGTCGTCCAAGCTGGATTAACGCGGCGATACCGCCCATCGGCGTCGATGAGAACCAGCAGGTCGGGCGAGGCATTCCAAAGGCGTTCGACCTCTGCCTCGCTCGCCTCCACCTGTCCGGCGAGATCGGTGGCATGATGCCGCAGTTCGCGCTCCACCCCCATTCGCTCGCTCTGATCGAGCATGGCCCCAATCATTCGGATCGGGCGACCGGTCTCATCCCGAATGACGAAGCCTCGATCGCGGATGTCCGCATAGCTGCCGTCGCCACGCCGAAAACGATAGTCGTCGGTCCAATCCGTTCCGTCATGATCGATCACGGCGTGGATGCTGGCGTCGATGCGAGCGCGGTCGTCCGGGTGGATATGGTCGATCCACCAGGCTCCTGTCGGATCGACTGCTGCAAGCTGATGGCCATGGGCACGCTCGATCGCCTCGTTCCAGGTGACGTGGTCGCGGACTAGGTCCCAGTCCCAGATCGCATCGTTCGTAGCGCGGTTTGCGAAGCGCAGCCGTTGTTCGGTCTCACGCAGCTTTGCCTCGGCCGATCGTGCTGCGGTAACATCCTGAACGGTGCCGAGAAGGCGGACAGCCTTGCCGTCCTCGAAAAACGCCTGACCGCGCGCGGCGACGTAGCGCAGCTTGTCGTCCTCGATCCCGATGGTTCGATAGTCGATCTCGAAGACGCCGTTGCCGCTCGGGTCTAACGAGCGCGCCACGGCCGCATCGGCAGACACGCGATCATCAGGGTGTACTCCACGTATGAATGCCTCGGCATACGTGATGGGTGCGCCCGGAGGCAGGCCGAACAGGGCTCGGCATCTGTCATCCCAGCTCAGTTCATTGCTCGTCAGGTTATAGTCGAATGTGCCGAGGCGTGCCGCAGCCGTGACGCGTTCGGCTGTCGCGCGAGCTGCCTCCAACGCAGTTCGCGTCGCATGTTCCGCAGTGACATCGCGGACGGCTTTGACGAAGCCGGCTTTCTCAGTTCCTTTCAGTGGCGTCATCGCACCGTGGGCGAAGAGACGGCTACCGTCCTTACGCAGGTGCCAGCGTTCGTCAGATGCTCGTCCTTCTGCTTGGGCAGTTGAAAACTCTTTTGCAGGGACGCCAGCTTTGCAATCTTCAGGTGTGAAGAAGCGTTCGGCACTATGGCCGAGCATTTCTGCCTCGGTCCATCCAAACACGCTTTCGGCGCCCTTGCTCCAGCTCGTGATGATGCCGTTAGCATCCATAGCGATGATGGCGTTGTCGATCGCGGAGTCGACGATCGCATGGTAGCGATCCTCGACATCACGGAAACGCGAGTGCGCTTCACCAAGTGCCAGCGCGTGGTCGCGCTCCTTGATAGCGTCACTGGTCTCGATCAGGTCGACCACCTGCTCGGCTAGAAGCGATAAGGCTTCTGTCTGCATGGGGTCGAGGCCGTCCGGGCGAGCGATAGTATCGATGGCGCACAGACTGCCAAGGGCATACCCCCGCACGCGTGACCAGCGGCGCTCCGGCATAGAAGCGAATGCCCGGTTTATCCCTGACCAGCGACATGCCCGCGGTACGGGAGTCCTTGGACAAGTCCTCGATTTGGAAGACGTCGCGCTGTTGGATGGCGAGGGCGCAGACGGAAGTATCGAGCGACGTCTGATCGACCTCAACGCCAGCCTTGGCCTTGAACCACTGCCGGTCAGCGTCGATCAGGCTCACCAGCGCGATCGGGACCCGGCAAATATTTTGCACCAGTGCAACGATCCGATCGAAGCGCGGATCGGCAGCTGTATCGAGAATATCGTAGCGCTTGAGAGCGGCCAGTCGATCTCTATCTTCGCCTCGCTCGTGGCTTTGATCGTCGTTTGACATAGTGTCTTCAAGTTAAACGGAGGGTGTAGGTGCGATGGCGGCGTCCCCCCTGATCGCCCGCCTATGGCCCATATAGCATCGTCGCTGAAGCTACGTCATCTTCCGAAGGATCGTGCGACACGTGGTCTCGTGTGTGTGCACTTTCTGGGCGGATGGAGGCCAAGGTGACGATGGACCGGCTGTCCAGCGTCACCTTGGCCACACCATGTGTTACAACCGACCGGGACTGTTGTAAAAAAGCCTTACGCCTGCCCTGATCGTCCCGAATGGGATCGAGTTTCGGGAATGTCCGGGTTGGGGAAGAAAGCGGACGTTCGCCCGATCGCCGCTTCGATTAGTTCTTGGCTGCTGCCAACGTGTGCGCGACCAAGGCGTTCGCGTGACCATGACCCATCCCGTGGTCGGTCTTCAGCATGGCAACCAGATCCATGTGCTTCGCTGGGAGGTTCTGGCGCACCAACGCCTGCCATTCAGCGATCGGGCGACCATACTTCTTCTCGATGGAGGGGAAGTAGGATGAGGGGCCTTTAACCGGTGCATCCGCCATAGCTGCGCAACTCCGACGTGGGTTCTTGCAACATTATCGCTCGCCTCTTCTCGAACCGCAACGGCGGATGGAACGACGCCTAAACTCACGGACGTCCGCTATTGGGCGTTCTCGCCCGATCTGGCTTTCTCGGCGGGAATGCTCAATCGGGAATCATTGCTTGCCGGCGACAAGATCGATCAGACCCCATCGGTTGTCATAGAAGACCATGGTCAAGACTAACTGATCGAATGACGCCGACAGCAAAGAAGCGGCCGGTTGATGTGATTGTCCCCACCAAGCCGCCGCTGGGTAGGGACAATCACCCATATCGCGGGTTCAGTGAAAGGATGGTCGGAAAAATACGCTAAGCCCCGCAATCACCTCGATTGAGCTACAATTTTGAGATTTTTCCTGGCTGTCGCTTACCATCAACCATCATGTAATATTCGAAGTTGTATGCGCCCACGCATTAAACGGCTTTTAAATGCGCCAATCGATATTCCCGTCTTCTGGGAGGCTTCTTCCATCGAAAATCCCTCAGATGCTAGAACTATAGCGCTACTTTGTTCGGTCGGTAATTTACTAAGAGCTTTGTAAATGTCTTTCAACGTGACAATTGTTTCTTGAGAAGGTTCGGTTATAAGTAGGGGATCAAGATCATGGTCGTCGATATCGACCATCAACCACGATCTGCGCGTTCCAGATATAAATCTGTTTCGCATTACGATTCTTATCCAAGCCCCAAGGTTCGTTCCCGTCTGAAACGTATGGCGGGCTGCCCAGCATCGAAGCAATGTATCTTGAAAGAGGTCGTCGGCATCAGCTTCCCCTCTCGCTAGATATCTCGCATATCTTGCCATCGATTTATCATGTGACGCCAGCATCTTGGCAAAATCGGCATCTTCGACAGTGCGGCAGCCTTCGTGTTTAATGTTGATCTGCAAATCGCACCCCTATTAGCAAGTGCTGCAAGCTCATTTTGCCTTCGAGTGATACGCTTGCACGTCCAAAGCCGCCCCCAGCAGAAAAGAATAGACGCTTAGCCATAGCCGGTCAGTGCGACGATCACGGCACTCAGCGAGCCATACGCCGCGCCGTAATTGCCGAAGTTGGATACGTAGAGGCTGAAACCGGCGCTTGCGAGCAGCCAGACTGCGGTAGCGGTCACCGTGCCTAGCGTTGCAATTCGCAATCGTGCTCGTGGACGATAGGGCCCAAAGCGGAACAGCAGCGATGCGCCTGTTATCACTATTATGGCTAGCAGGAGATAAGTCGCGATCCTGATCAGAACCAGAACGGCGTCTGGGAACCAGGGAACTAGCGAGCCGACAAATGCCGCTACGGCGCTCGCTCCGATGCCGACGAACACCAACAATATGCCGCCTAGGACGACCGCGAAAGAGGTGAGGGTCCATACGATAAAGTTGCGCTTCTCCGTGACCTCATAGGCGACGTTGAGAGCCGTCATCATCGATGTCGCCGCTTTGCTACCGCCATACAGGGCGATCAGCAGCGCCGCGACAAGACCAAACCCTTTCTTGCCCTGCGATCCTGAGACCACGGTGTCCAGCTGCTGACTGATCAGGACGGCCACGTCTTTGGGAACCGCTGCGAAAAGATCTCTAATGTTGCCCTGCACCGTCTGGGCGTCAGCAAACAGACCGTAGCTCAAGACAATCGCCGCCAAAATCGGCGCGATCGACGCTATGATATAGAAGGCGGCCCCGGCAGCGATCATGCCTAAATTGTCGTCGTTGGAACTGGCCCAGGCGCGTTTGAGGGTGCCCCACCAGTCATTACGGAATGATCGCCAAAGGTCGGCGGAAGAGAGATCCAGCTTCATCCAATATTACTCTGATGCTCCGTCGTCAGCCTTGGGTTTCGGCGCTGGTTTTGCAGCCTTTGCCTTGGTGGCATTTGCCTGACCTGGCTTGCGACCCAAGCCGATCTTCTTTGCCATTGCGCGACGGCTTTCCGAATATGTCGCGGCGACCATCGGATAATCTGCCTTAAGGTTGTAGCGCTCGCGATACTCTGCGGGCGTCATCCCGTTCGTCGCAAGGTGACGCCGCAGCGTCTTGTACGATTTGCCATCGATCATGCTGATGATGTGATCCGGGCTGGCCAGCGATTTTCGGGCGGTCACTGCGCCGACATATTCCTTAGCTTCCTCGGCAGGCACCTCGGGCGTCTGCGAACCACCAACAAGCGACTGAACGCTGGCGTGCATCTGAGACAGGAATGCTGGAACGTCATCAGCGGACGTCCGCGTATTAGGGTTACTCAACCACGCAACTGTCAATTCGGTGGCGAGCTCGACAGCGTTGGGCTGATAGGTATCATCGGACATAAAAAGCTCCATGTAGCTGACAAAGCTATATACTATGGCCTGCATGGCAGACGACGCAAAATTGTTCAGAGAACGAGCCGAAGCGGAGCGCTTGGAAGCGAGCACTGCCGTTCTACCAAACGTTCGAGACCGCGCATTGCGCGCTGCTGAGCGATGGGACCAGATGGCTGAGCGAGTTGAGCACACGCAAAAATTAGCCGCAGGGCGCAACGACCGAGACTAATGGTGGTAGCCTGACCACAGACCAATTTCGCACATTAGACGAGCACGGTTCCGGTCGCTGCGGTCTCACGCTAGAACGCCGCATGGATCGATCGCTTATCTACGCGCACGGCAAGGCATTGGCGCTGTTAGCAGCCGTCCTTCATCGTTCTGGCGTGGTGCCGGCCGCGGAACTCGGCGACCTGATGGCCGGCCTCTCATATATCGAGGGATGATCTTGAGCAGAGTGCTATACTCGCGATCTGGTCGGATTTTATCAAAGATGCCGCGAATTTGAGTGACGATCTCGTTCCATAGCGCCGTCACGGATAGCTACTGAGGCTCCCCAATAGCGAAGGTCAAGTGGGGAATATCCAGCTCGCCGCCCTGAAAAGCACTGGTGTTGGGTGCCGTTTTCTCGAAACCTGTTCCCAAATCGATTTTCTCGAAATTGCCTAAACGACACGGAAAAACGGGAATCCTTAGCTGACCGGTTTTAAACTATGCTTTGCCGATAGTGCCAAGGGAAGAACCCAAGCACTGGGACCCCGGTCTTCCACCACTAACTTGAATGTTGCCTCGGATCATTGAGCCAGAACGTTGAGCCTGAACATCTTGGTTTGAACGGCTGAGATCGAACGATTCATTGCTTTGGCAATTTCAGGCGCCGTTTCGCCCGCCTCTAAGCGCTGGCGAAGCTCCAAGGTCATGGCTGGGGACCAGCGACAGCGTACTAGCACGTCTGTGCTCGAAATAATAATTTCATAGTATAACTCTTAACCAAATAACGAATATTTTGTTTTGAGTTGTGGATCGAGCGAGTCACCGACTAAGCTACGGTGGCAATCAGCACTTCAAAATTAGAGCTAAAGTTCTCTGAACATCCAACCTTCACAGCAGAACCGGATCTGCATTTCCCGGAGGGGGTGTCTCGCCTCAGATGGACGAGACACTCGTATACTAGAACCTGAACGCAACCGTTCCACGCAGGCTATGCCAGCGGAAGTTGTCATCGCTGCGGCGGAAATCGGTGCCGCTGGTGTTGGGTGCAATCAGGAACGGGTTGTTGGCGAGCAACACAGGGCTGCCGGCGAGCGCCGTGCCTGCCGTAACGCGGACGCGTGCGTCATTGTCCTGATATTGGTGAAACATGTATTCCATGCCGATCGAGATGTTCTTCGTTAGCTTCTGCTCAATGCCGCCACCGCCGAGAATGCCCCACTGGTTCTTTGAGCCAGAAGCCGAGAACGCGTTCGCGGTGTTCGTCGTGAAAAACAGGTTGTCGATCTTGGCATAGCCCGCACCGAACGTGCCGTAGAACAGCGTGGTGTTGACTGCGTACCCAAGGCGACCGCGGGCAGAACCTTCCCACTTCAGCTTGCGCGCCATGGTGTAGCTGGCGGGCGTCGTCGAGAAGCCTGAAGTGCTGTCGGTGATCTCGGATTTGCCGAACTCACCGACGACGCCGATGACAATGTTGCCGCGCTGAACGTCGAAGCCAGCGCGACCATAATAGGCCCAGCCGTCATCGTCGTTGCGGCAGCCATACGCCGCGGCCCCAGTGCGGGCGGAGCCGTTGCAAAAGCCGGGCGAAAAGGCGTTGGCGCCGGTGATTGTGTTGACGCTGTCGCCGAACTGGCCATCGCCGTTACGATCGAACAGGATCGACGAACCGACATCGTTGCCCTGAACGTCGTAACCGCCGGCTGCACCGATATATGGGCCCGAGAACGGCCGGTCCTGCGTGACTTCCTGTGCCTGGGCCGGAACGGAGAAAAGGCTCGCAACGGCGAAACCGGCGAGCGCGGTAAGCTTGGTGTAATGCATCATGGTCATTCCCCGGACGAGGGCCGCGGCGATCTCAATGAACGCCGCGACCCTATTTTTTCTGTATTAAGTGATGGCAGCGATTACGGATTGGCGGCGCTGGTCTTGATGTTGCCGTTGACGCCGGCCGGGAAGAACCCTCCCATCGCAACTGCAGCCTTGTTGAGATAGACGATGTTGAGCACCTGTCCGGTCGAGCGGCTGTAGGCGAGGCCGTTGGCATCGGTCGGAACGATATTCGAGACCGTCGCGTCCGAGCCGGTGATGCCCTGATCGTCGTCGCCGATGACACCCGTAGTGGTGTTGGTAACCGTACCGTCAAGGCTGTCGCGGGCGTCGCTGATCTGGCCGGCAGCGGTGCGCAAGGTTGGTGCCTCGAGCCCCTTACGGTAAAGAATCGTGCGTATCAGGCCAGCATGATAGGCCTCGGCCGCAAGGATGCCCGCTGCTGCTTCGAGATACGTCTTGTTGGCGATCAGCGGAGCAGCACCCTTGTATGCCGACACGCCGACGTCTTCGAAGATGTAAGCGCCAAGAAGGAAGCTGTTATCGTCGGCATACGGGTTGAACACGCCTGTCGCGGTGACGACGCCGGCAGCGCGAGCAGCCGAGGTGAAGGCGCCCGGGGCAGCCGCAGTGCCCCCGGAGATATCGAGTGCCGGCTGAGAGACGGCAGCGGTGCCGAGCGCGCTGCGCAGGAATGCAACATGCGCCACCTCGTCGATCGCGATCTCTCGGGCGTATTCGCGAACGACCGTATCCTGGAAAGGAACCTGCGCACCGCCGGTGACGGCCCCTTGCGTACCGGTACCGGTCAGCAGACTGGAATTCAGACCAACGCCGAACGCTGCGAACGCATAGAATTGCGCTTCGAGATACTCAAGGTTCAGCGCGAAGTTGAGGACATCGGCATCGTTCAGTGCTGCGGCCGGGGGCGGTGTGGGCGTGGGCGTGGGTGCTGGTGAAAGGTCATTGTCGTCGCTGCCGCAGGCGGCGAGCAAAGATGCACCACCGACGGCAAGCGCACTGCCCCCGGCAAAGCGCAAGAAGCCGCGGCGCGCATTACGACGCGTGGTGATCGCGTCGAATATTTCGAGCTTGGTACTGAGATCGGTCATTGGGGTAATCCCTGAATATCAAAGATGAGCAGATGGCAGAGCTGGTCGGATCAGGCTGCTGCGGTGCTCGTTTTGATGTTGCCGTTCATGCCGGCCGGGAAGAACCCGCCTGCGGAGGCTGCACCACTGGTGAGGTACACGATGTTGAGTACCTGGCTTGCCGAGCGGCTGTACGCGACGCCGTTGCTGTCGAGCGGAACGATGTTCGACACGGTCACTGCGGCCTGCGTAGTCGCCAGATTGATCGGCGTTGCGCTGTACGAGGAGATGCCCTGATCGATGTCGTTGGCACCGAAGATCGTCGTGTTCGCACCACCACCGTCGAGGCTGTCGCGTGCCTTCGAGATAGCATCCGCGGACGTACGGAGCGCCGGAGTGTCGATGCCCTTGCCGTACAGCGTCGTGCGGACGATCGCGGCGTGATAGGCCTCGACGGCCAGCAGGCCGGCAGCAGCCTCGAGATAGGCCTTGCTGGTCAGCAGCGGGGCGGCACCTTTGTAGGCGGTGACGCCGACATCTTCGAAGATGAACGCGCCGAGCAGGAAATTCTCGTCGGTGGCATAGACGTCGAACGCGGCGCCCGCACCGATCAGGCCGGCTGCACGGGCCGCGTTGGAGAAGGCGCTGGTCGCGGTCACGCTGACGTCGATCGCTGGCTGTGCTACGGCCGAGGTGCCGAGCGCGGTACGCAGGAAATTGACGTGCGCAATCTCGTCCGCCGCGATTTCCTTGGCGTACTGCGCGACAATCGGGTCGGTGAAGTTGACCTGGCGGCCACCCTGGACCGCGCCCTGCTGGCCGGTGCCGGTCAGCATGCTGTTGGGCAGCCCGTTGCCGGTAGCTGCATAGGAATAAAACTGCGCTTCAAGATATTCGAGGTTGAGGGCAAAGTTCAGGACGTCGGCGTCGGTGACGGACTGTGCCGCAGCCGAAGAGGAGAATGAGAGCGCGGTAGCACCCGCTGCGGTGATCGCAGCGGCGCCAAGCGCATTCTTGAAAAAATCACGCCGTTCGTTGCGTCGCTCTACGCGGGCATCGAGGGCTTCGATCAGGTGCAGGCTCTCAGTCATATCAGGGTCCTCCCCGTATTATTGCGGACGTCGCAATGCTCGTTCAGATGAACTGCGAACGCTCCGTATCATTGGTCATGATTTAGATAAAGTACTCTGGCCTATCGTGATTAATGTCGGGTCGCTTCCCCGCAAAGCCAGTAGGGACGATCGGAGCGCGACGACCCGCTGCGGGCTCGCGGCCGGCAGGTGGTTCCAGGATATAGCAGATCGACATGCAGCCCCTTCGATCCAAATGCGTTCTGCAAGGGCTTCCAGCTCCAGAATTGAAGGGTCGCGGCCTGTGGCTATGCAATCGACCAGCTGTTGGAGAATAAAGGGTGTCGCGCTCTGCAAGGGTCGTAATCCAAAATCAGGCTTACTGCGTCGCACGATCGGGTGGCATCGCGATGACACCCGTCCCCATTAGAGCTTCGATCCGACATCAGCTACCGCCCACTTCGGCAAGCCACTGTCCGGGCGTCCAATCGTCTACGCAAATCGTACCTTTATGGGCACCGTGAGGGGAACGGCGATGAGCGGCAGGTTCTCTACGCGGCCGACAGGTTTCCTATTTGCCGTATTTTTGTGCGCCCCGGGCGTAGCCGACGCCCATGTAAAGTGGTTTTGCGGACCGATCGACGGCTCGGCACCACCGCTTCCGCTTCGCGACGTCGTTACGCCGCTGTTTCTCGAACTGCTTGTGCTCTTCGTCGCCCTCGTCGTTATCGGTGGAATGATCGATGCGCTGATCGCGCGGTTCGTGACCGCAACCGTCTTCAAAGCCGACAGAGTCGCCGTTCTTAACGACGTCATCGTTCGCGTTGGTGTCGCAGTCTACGCCCTATGCCTATGGGGCAACCTGGCTGTCGTTCTGTGGGCCGACCCGTCAAGCGGATCCATTTTGACGCCTGATCTATACGGTACGAATAGATTGGTCGGGCTTCTTCAGCTGGCAGCGGCGATCACGGTCCTGATACCGAGGCTATCGCTTATCGCAGCGGCAATAATGGTGATCCTGTACGGACTGGGCGTTATGAAGTTCGGTCTGTTCTACATGATTGACTATCTCTTTTTCATCGGACTGGCAGCCTACATAGCCTTGAGCGGGACAAGCTCCCGACGGTTTTCATTTCACGTTTACCGGGTGCCGATATTGGTCGGCTCGTTGAGCCTGAGCCTAATGTGGACTGCAGTCGAGAAATTCCTGTTTCCACAGTGGACGATATCTGTGCTGCTGCTTCATCCCGGCGTGACGGCCGGGCAGTCATTCTCGACGGTTGCTACGATTGCCGGCTTCGTTGAATTTTCGCTGGCATTCTATCTGCTCGCGGGCAGGGAGGTTCTGGGTCGTATAGGCGCGATACTGCTGGGCATCGTTTTCGTTATCGCCATGCCGGAGTTCGGGATGCTGGACGTCGTCGGCCATATCCCGGTGCTGCTGATCCTGCTGGTCGCGCTGATCACCGGAGAAACGCCGTTGCAGGTTCTATGTCGGGGAGGGGACCCGGGCGTTCTCATTTCGGGATGGAAGGTCGGCCGGGCGTATTTAGCTGTGCTGGGCATCCTTACGGCACTCTATTACGGGTTGCATGCGCTGTCGGTCTCGCTTTGAGCGGTGCTATGGAGCCCGTGATTGCAACCCGATCGAGGAAATCCGGTGACCCCGCGTGGCAGGGCAACGAGCAGCGCCAGGCGATGCGCCTTATCGTGGATTGGACGGCGTCGGTATCGGCTTACGACGTCGACGCCAAGGTGGTTCACATTGCCGATTGCACCATGCACGGGTGTCGCATTCAAACCGACCTGGCGGTCGCAGTCCGCAAATTCGTGAACATCTCTATTCCGCGGTTCACCCAAGTGTGGGGCTTAGTTGCATGGAACAGCATCAGACCACGGGAATCGATTTCCGCCACCCCCCTACCGAGCAGGGTTCTTGACTACCTGATCGAGCGCAACGGTTCGTCGGAGGTTCGTTTTAATCGAGTCTAGGTTCCGCCTTCGGACCCGATTGACGATGCCGACCGGCCCGGGCGATTTATCGAGAATTGAAACCAATTACGGCCGTGGTACATTTGATGGCGACAGCCGCTTGGTAGCGCGCCGAAGTGGAGATAGCCGTGACCGAAACCCTAAGCCGACTGTATTTACGGCCGCTGCATCCGCTTCACAGCATTCTTCTCGCTTTTCCGATTGCACTGTTCAGCACCGGACTGGCTTCCGATATAGCTTTTCTCAACACCTCCGAAATGCAGTGGTCGAATTTCGCATCATGGGCGATTGCTGGCGCCTTGGTTTTTAGCGCGCCGATCGTCGCATTGGCAGCGCTTGGACTGGTTTGGCATCGGCGTCCTCGGGCGATGCTCTATTTCGGCTTGATCGCAGTGATGTGGATCGCAGGCATGATCAACGCCTTCCAGCACAGCCATGATGCCTGGAGTTCGGTTGGAACACTTGGTCTGCTTCTGTCCATCCTGACCACTGTCCTAGCGCTGGTCGCTAGCTGGATCGCCTTTTCCTATGGTCGCAGCAGGGAGATCGTATGATGACCAGTCGGTTCTTCGCCCCTGTAGCGCTCGCGTTAACGCTTGCCGCCTGCGGCAGTGCGCCTGACGTCGACCAGACCGGCGCCGCCCCAACGCTTCCCAAGCAGAATGAGACCCTGCTTCCGCCGATGAAGATTGCCAAGCCTGTAGGATGGGGTAGCACCCTCCCGATAGTGCCGGCGGGGTTCGCGATCACCCCGATTGCGACAGACCTTAAGATCCCCCGTCAAATGCTCGTATTGCCGAACGGCGATATTCTCGTCGCAGAAGGGACGGGCGGCAATGAATCGGTGCTGCGTCCCAAGGATCTGATCGCAGGCTACATCAAGAGCCTGGGCAAGTCCGGTACCAAGGGTGGTAATCGAATCACGCTGCTGCGCGATACGAATGGCGATGGCCGGGCAGACGTACGAACTGTCTTCATCGACGGACTTGACGCGCCATACGGCTTGGCTTTCGTCAACGGCAGTCTGTACGTCGCCAACCAGGGCGCGTTGCTGCGGTTTGCGTACCGTGACGGTGAAACGCGGATTACGACGCCGGGTGAGCTGGTCACATCGCTCCCCTCCCGCGTCAACCATCATTGGACCAAGTCTCTCGCGGCGAGTGCCGACGGTACGAAGCTGTATGTCGGCATCGGCTCGAACAGCAACATAACCGAGCGAGGAATGGAGGTCGAAGAGGATCGAGCGCGGATTTGGGAGATCGATCGGGCTTCGGGAGCACACCGTGTCTTTGCGACCGGCGTGCGTAATCCGACCGCGCTCGCGATCAATCCGCAGACCAACGCGCTGTGGGCGGTTGCCAACGAACGCGATGAGTTGGGTGCCCGCCTCGTGCCCGACTATCTGACCTCGATCAGGCCAGGCGGCTTCTACGGCTGGCCTTACAGTTACTGGGGTCAGAATGTCGATCCGCGTGTCCACCCGCAAAACCCGGCGCTGGTCGCCAAGGCGATCGCGCCCGATTATGGGCTCGGATCACACGTCGCCGCACTGGGAGTGACGTTCGTGACGGGCGCAGGGTTGGGTAACGGCTATGCGCAAGGCGCGTTTGTCGGCGAACACGGCAGTTGGAACCGCCAGGATCTGGCCGGCTACAAGGTGGTCTGGATACCGTTTGCTGGTGGCAAACCCTCCGGCAAGCCGCGCGATTTCGTCACGGGCTTCATCGATGCACAGGGGCATGCGCGGGGTCGGCCGGTGGGCGTCCTGTTCGACGCTCGGACCAGCGCGTTGTTGGTGGCCGACGATTTGTCGAACACCGTGTGGCGGATCGCGCCGACGGCAACGCGCTAAAAGGAGAAGGTGACGTCGGTGAACCCATAAAGGGTATCACCCGTAGTGGGAGCGTTCGGCGCCAGGGTCAGAAAACGCCCCTTAATAAGATAGACTGCTCCCGCCGCCAGTTTGACGCGATCGGAAATTAGGTCGTGGGTGACACCGCCTTCGAACTGGTGCCCGGCGAACTTGCCAGCGCGCCCGGTTTTATCCTGTACTCCTGTAGCTGCAAAACTGTCTTGTGCTCGGCTCAGAAATCCAGCCCGGTAGCTCACGTAGCCTTCAGTACGGTCGCTCGGTTCGAGCTCCAGCCGGACCGCAGGTGAGCTCATGTTCGATCGCTGGAAAAGGCCGTACAGATCCGTCGGACCGTATTCGCGTCGTGCGCCGAACAACGTGTCGAACCGTCCAAGCTTACCGGCTCGGCCGCTATCGCCGCTCGCAAGATCATATTGCAGAGCAACGCGCGGCGACCATCCGGCGGCAAAGGTGTATCCGGCTTCGAGGTGAAGGAAATACGCAGAGACGTCGAGATTGGTCAGATTGTCGGCTTCGTCAGAGTCGCGGGCACGCCCGGTCTGGTACGTCGCTTCGATCTCGTAGTCCGCTGTCGCTTTGTCCGGCTTGCGCGAAAGACGAATGCCTGGCGTGAACAGATGCCGGTTGGTGGTCGCGAACCGTGGTGTGTCCCGCTCCGTCAGGCCGAACGCGTAGACCTGCACGCTCCCGCCGAGCACTCCGTTGCGTGTGAAAGAGCCGCCGAAGAATTGCAGGTCAGTACCTTCGTGATCGAGCACGACTGCGTTGCGTTGTACGCGCGCCGATGTGTTAGGAAGCCGGTTCTGTGGCATCGTCCAGAAGAACAGTGCTTCGTCACCTCGCTTGTTCGACCAATCCAGCTTCGCCCCAGTGAACGAGTTGGTAGTGTTGCGGAACCGTTGTCGCGCTATGAACCGCCGGGCCCCGAGATCTTGCGTGAAGCGACCTACGGTGACCCGGCTCGTGGTATCGCGCCCCAGTGCGTCGCCGAGTTGATAGCCGACATAAGCCTGAATAGGCTCCAAGGCATTGACCTCGCCCGTTCGCGTCGAAGACCGGTCGCGCTCCAGATAGCCGCGTACGTCCCAGATTTCGCCACCGACGAAAAAGGCTCCGGGATGGTAATCGATCGCCAGCGTCGTGCGGATCGACAATAGTTGGTCATGATCCGCGGCGTCGGGACGGAACTGTCCATCGATGGCCTCGATGCGTGGACGGATGCTCGCCGTGATCGTCAGAGCCTCCGGCGCCCCCAGTGCATGATGCAACGGTGTTTCGTTGCCTTGCGCCCATGTTCTCGCAGGAGCGGTCGCGGACGCAAAGAGCATTAAGGCGTAGACGGATGGTCGCATCGTAGTTCCGCATCGAGCATGGTTGGGAAGGCGCTGCGCTCTGTGTCAATCTGACGGAGATGTCGAGTAAGTGCCGAAATCACGGATCTTTTTTTATTCCGGTGCGTGGGCGTTTATTTCGAGGAGGCCTTAAAACAGGCGTTGCCATAGGATAAAAGGCTGAGTGCAAAAAGGGCCCTTAGTCCGCCACGATCGGGTGTTCGAAGATACTAAAGCTCGGTTCGATAGAGCTGGAGTGTGGATCGGAATAGACCACCTGTTTGGCAGTGAGGCGAGGCCAGCCAATATCTGCGTCTGCCGCAAGATGAATGGCGGCTTCTTGCAATCGATCCAGACTGTGCGAAAACTCGCCGTTGGCTGATGCCGCGCCTTGGAATGCACGGGATGAGGGCGGTGTTAGTGGCTGAGGGTTACAGGCGGCACCGGGCCACCGATAGAGCGCCATTTGCCGCGGCAGCCGGCCAGGAGGGGAACATTTTCGCGTTAGATCAGGCCTGCACTGCCCCGATCAGCCCTTGGACGCCGACCAGGTTTATCGCCCGCCTGAGATTATAGGCGAGCGCCGTCAGACTGAACTCGGCTCGCACCTTTTCGAGGCCACGCGTCAGGAAGGCACCCTGGTTCATCCACTGCTTGATCGAACCGAACGGGTGCTCGACCGTCTCGCGGCGAATATTAAGGATCCCGGGCCGGGCGGCGAGGCGTATTGCCATGCGGTCAAGCACGGCCTCGCCTTCCCACCGCGTGATGCGGCGGAAGTTTCCGCGGGCGCACTGCGCCTTGAGTCCGCAACCGTCACAGGCGCGCGGGTTTGAATATTGCACGATGATATGACCGCCCTGAAGCCAGCGGTACCGTGTATCGAGCCGTTGATCGGCGGGGCAGTGGTAGCAGTCCGCGGCTTCATCGTAGCGGAACCGCTCCTGGGAAAGCGCCCGTCGCCGACGGCCGTGCCACGCTGCGGGCGGGCGACATAGGGTGTGATGCCGGCCCGCTCGCACGCGGCGATGTCCTCGCCCATGTAGTACCCCATGTCGGCGACCACATCGATCCGCTCGACGCCGAGGATGTCCTTTGCTGCGCCGGCTGTCTCAGCCAGAAAACCCAGATCGCTGCCCGCGTTGGTGACATGCTGTTCGGCAATCAGCTTGTGCTTGGCATCGACTGCGACCTGAGCGTTATAGCCGACGCCTACCTTGGGATGGGCTGCCATCGCACGAGCGTCCGGGTCGGTGAGCGAAATCTGGCTCTCGCCGCTGGCCTTTAGTTGCTCCAGCATTGCCTGGTTGACCTGACGCTGTTCGCGCACCTTCGCGATCTTGGCCGCCAGTGCCTCGCTCCGCCTAGTCGTTCCGGCCTCCTCGCCGCGGTCGGCATTATCCAACTGCCCGAGGTACGTCTCGAGCCGCTCGTCGGCAGACTTGATGTACTTGTGGAGCTTGGCCTTCGTGAAGTTACGCTCGCGGCTGTTCACCGCCTTCAGCCGTGTTCCATCCACCGCCAGCAGCTCGCGCCCAAACAGGTCGAGCTTGCGGCACAGGAGCACGAAGGCGCGGAACACCGCCTTGAACGCGAACCGGTTGTCGCGGCGGAAGTCGGCGATGGTCTTGAAGTCGGGCCGTAGCCCGCGCAGTAGCCAGATCACCTCCAGGTTGCGTACCGCTTCCGCTTCCAGGCGACGGCTCGACCGCACTCGGTTGAGATAGCCGTACAGATACAGCTTGAGCATGTCGCCTGGGTCATAGCCCGGCCGCCCTGTGGCCTTCGGCTGCGAGCGATGGAAACCGGCTTCGCCGAGATCAAGATCGTCGACGAAGGCATCGATGAAGCGCACCGGGTTGTCCGCCGATACGTAATCCTCAACCGATGCCGGCAACAGCAGCGCCTGGTCGCGCGCGTGACCCTTGATATACGCCATGCCACCAGCATACTCCGATCTACAACCCAGCGGAATCGCAGACGCGACTTTTCACACAGTCTGGATCGAATTTGAGAAATTAACAGCCCAATTTCTCAAATCGGGCAAGGTAGCGGTGAGCAGCCTAGTCGTCTGCGGTGGTTGCAGCGCAATTTTCGAAATTTTTGGGCCATTAGCTGCCACTAAGAGTTCAGATCATATCCCAAAGGCGGGTTTGTAGATATCTCCAATTCCAAGGGAATTCCGGTGCCTAGTATCATTAGCAAGATTGAGGGAACGATTAATACCGCTGTCGGGAAGATCAAGCAGAATGCTGACGGCCATTCCTTCGATAAGGAGGGTGCCGAACAAGAAAAACTCGGCAAAAGCCAGCTGAGCGATAGTCCCGCAGAAGATAATAGCATAAAAGACGACTGACCTCCCCGCTTCGACCCAGGCCGCAAGCCGCTTTCCCGCAACGTTTCCCTAGGCTCACGACTCATTGATCATAGCCAGAAGATGACGGTGGCGGCGAGGGCGATGGCGGAGAAGAAGACCGTCGGGCACCGATCGTAGCGAGTGGCGACACGACGCCAGTCCTTCAGACGACCGAACATAATCTCGATACGGCTCCGGCTTCGATAGCGGCGCTTATCGTATTTGACGGGGATGACCCGGGATTTTCGGCCAGGAATGCAGGACGTTATGCCCTTTGCCTGAAAGGCGTCCCTGTACCAGTCTGCGTCATAGCCTCGGTCGCCCAGCATCCACTGCGCCTTGGGTAGATCCTCAAGCAACGCGGCAGCGCCGGTGTAGTCGCTGACCTGGCCAGCGGTCATGAAGAAGCTGAGCGGTCTACCTTCTGCATCGGTGACGGCGTGCAGCTTGGTATTCATCCCGCCTTTGGTGCGACCAATGAGGCGGCCAAGGCCCCTTTTTAACCCGCAGGCTCGACGCCGTACGGTGTGCTTTCAGGTAAGTCGCATCGATCATGATCGTCTTCGGCGTAGCGCTTGCGGCGGCCAGTCCTTCCATTATGCGGAGGAAAACACCCCTTTCGCCCCACCGCTTCCACCGGTTGTAGAGCGTCTTGTGTGGACCATACTCACAAGGGGCATCGCACCAGCGCAGCCCGTTGCGGTTGACGAAAACGATGCCGCTCAACACCCGCCGGTCATCAACCCGTGGCTTGCCGTGGCTCTTGGGAAAATACGGCTCGAGCCGCGCCATCTGCTCGTCGGTCAGCCAGTACAGGTCGCTCATCCTCGGTCTCCTTGCGGAGCCTGGATCAGATCGAGCCTCTCAGATCAATGGGTCCTGACCCTAACGACGGATCGGCGTACCGGCGTCCGAAACTGCCATTGGATATGTAACCTGAGTAGCACCCGCTACTGAAATGGCCTCCTTTCCGCGGATGGTCAGATCGCTGATGAAAAGAAACTGGTCACGAAAATCGAAGGGGTAAGCACGAATCTTGTAATGCGTCCCGAACGGCGTCTCTTTCAAGATGACAATTGCGGCATGACTATAGTCAAGATAGGCGCTGGTCATTGCCACCTCTATCAGCTCGGCACGTAGCGCCGCCGCATCATGTCCGGGGGAAACATAGAAATCGGCGACACATTGCAGCGTCGGTTCGCCGTCGTTGGAGTTAGATATGTTGTCCGTCCAGAGTTTCAGGTGTGGTACAGTAATGATATTGTCGTCAGCTGTGTTGAGGCGAATAGAGCGGAGGCCGACGGAGCTCACTTCGCCGTAATCGTCGCCAATCTTGACCCAGTCGCCCGGGCGATATGGTCGCTCAACGATCGCGACGACACCCGCAATCAGGCTGGAAACATAGTCCTTGAATGCGAAACCGATTGCGACACTGGCAGCGCCAGCGATCACGAGAAAATTCTGGAACGTAATGTTGAATATGATCGGGATGACCCAGAACACCGCCGTCACCATCAGAAGCAGGCGAATGACAGGTACGGCGCCAAGCAGATATAATCGCGCCTGGCTTGGTCCTCGCGCCGCAAGGTAGGGGATGATGCGGCGCACTGCTACGATGGCAAGCCATGTCCCGATAACGATCAGCACGATCTTGCCCAGGCTGATGTCCTGGAAATCGTTAATCAGCTTGACCGCCTTATCGCTGCCGGTGTCGCCTGCCATTTTTATAACTCATCCATGGGATAACCGGCCTTGCTCAGGCCCTGTCGAATTGCCGGGTAGGCCGCCGCGCGGCAGCGTACGCCTTCGCCATCACGTTCTAGAAAGCCCGACATCACCAGCGCCGAAACGACATTGGACTGGCCGATGGCTGGAACGGTACGATGAAGTTCGGCGATGGTCAGGACCCCGTGGATCAGCAGGGCATGGAAGACGAGCAACGCCGATTGCGGGTGCTCGCCCGGCAGGACGAGTTCGTCCAACGCCGCAATCCACAGGGTTTCCTCGCCGGGTTCGATCATAGCCTCGGCAGCTGTCTCCCCGCTGCCGTCATCGCGGTTACGGCGCAGGCTTCGCCGCCAGAGATGCCATGCAACCCAAGGAACGCCGCGGCTTCTGGCACCGAGCCGTTCAAAGAACTCGCCATCGCTCTCGCCGTCATCGCGGTTACGGCGCAGGCTTCGCCGCCAGAGATGCCATGCAACCCAAGGAACGCCGCGGCTTCTGGCACCGAGCCGTTCAAAGAACTCGCCATCGCTCTCGCCGTCATCGTCTCGAGACAGCACATCCTTGCCTGTCGCGGACGACCGAAAGCGCACACCTTGGGTGAGATCGTTACACGCCAAGTCCGAAAACCAGTGCTGCAGACGCGGACCGTCGAACGGCTTGAAGACCAGCCCTTCAGGCATCACAGCATCGGCTTGGATCGCCGCACGCAAATAACTCCACGCCCAGCTATTGCACGCGATCACACACGGACGGTCGCTGGCTTGTAGTACATCGAGCAGATTGCGTACCGCCTTCAGGCAACCACGCTCACGCAGAAACCAACGCTCAAGCCTTGATACGACCAGCAACCCACTTGCCGGCAGATTCTCAAGGGACAGGTTAGCGTCGCACAGGGTATCGCGTGGTGGCGGCTGAAGACAGGTATGGCCTTCTCGTTCTGCCCATACACCTACGATATCACTCTCGTCGCAGGGTGGCAGGATGATAAGCTTGAAACGACGTTCAAGCGGCTGTGCCGATAGCCAGGGCTGGATCGAGGCCTCGAGTTCGTCGATGACCGGTCCCGCTGCAGGAGGAGCTACGACTTCGTCCAGCCGCTCCAGCGTGTTGGATTGAAGGCGATCGTCGGCGATGAAGGCCCCCCTCCTGTCCACGCCGGAAGAGCGCGTGAAAGCGCGCTATCCACCGCCGTAGACGCTCGTCTGTCGGTAGCGGTGGCGGCTCGAACTCGGCAACTGGAATGAAAGCGGGAGTTTCGTCCTTTTGATTGTCGTCGACCTTTGTCATCGATGCCTGATGGCTGATCGCACCTGCAAAACCAATCCCGCTTAACACTGATCAAATCGTTTCCCTACACGACGTTGACTGTCTAGGCTCCCTTCACGCCCAAACATCAGGCGAAAACAGGGGGTTGCTATGAAAAAATCACTACTACTCGTCGCCATTCTGACTTTGACACCACTCGCAGCCTGTGGCGGCAACGGAGACGACAAGCTTGCAGGGCGTGTTGAAGACGCGGCCAATAACCGTGCTGATGCGCTTGAGAACCGTGCTGATCAGCTTGACGCGATGGCGGAGCGTACCCGCGATGTTGGCGAGTCACGCGCCGATGCCATCGATGCGGCGGACCTCAACGCACACGCCATGAGTAGCGAGCAGAAGAACGAGATCGTCAGCAATCAGGCTGCGGCCGTTCGCTGAACTGGCCGGTGCTGCCCCACCAGCGGAGGCAGCACCGGATAGACAAGCAGCATGATACCATTCCGACATCAAGAAAGTACCCGCCGCATGAGCGCCACTCCATCCGCTGCGGCGATCCATCCGTCTGAAATCTGGTCTACGGTCAATGGAATGGTCAACGGCTTTCTGGCGATGCTACCGTTGCTCGCCACGGGCATTGTCGTGTTTCTGGTCTTCTGGGGGGCTAGCCGTTGCGGCGCGTTCAGGGATCGAAAGGGTAACAGCTCGTCGATCTGAATATCCTGGCGCGGGCAAGGCGTTCGGAAGGCTCGCTTACATCGCGCTCATGCTGCTCGGCGTATTAATCGCCGTCACGGTCGCCTTCCCCTCCGTCACGCCGGCGAAGCTGTTCTCGGTACTGGGCGTCGGAGGTGTAGCCATTGGGTTTGCGTTCAAGGATATTTTCCAGAACCTCGTCGCCGGCATACTTCTCCTGATCCGCCATCCATTTCGTGCTGGCGACGAGATTACGTCCGGTACTTTTACCGGAACCGTCGAATCCATTGAAACCCGCGCCACCTACATCCGCACGTATGACGGCAAGCGCATCATCGTACCCAACAGCATCATCTACACCGAACCGGTGACTGTCATCACCGCCTACGGCCGTCTGCGCAGCCAGTATGACGTCGGTATCGGCTATGGCGATGACGTGGGGCGGGCCCGCGCTATCGCGCTCAAGGCCGTCAAAAGCATCGACGGCGTTCTGGCCGATCCAGCGCCGGACGTGCTGCTTTGGGACCTCGCAGGTTCATCACAGAATTTGCGGGTTCGCTGGTGGAGCAAGCCACACCGGGGCGACGTCGTGGCGCTGCGCGACCGGGTGCTCCAGACGGTCGCCGAAGCGCTCGCAGCAGGTGGCATCGATTTACCATTCCCGACGCAGGTCGTGCTGCTGCATGACCAGACCGAGGCGACCGATGGCAATCGTACAAAGCAACGCGAGGGGCTGGCCCGCCGGCGAAAATCCTCCTGAGCCGAGGCCCCTGAACCGCATCGAAATCGTTAGCGAACGCCCGTGATACGGCTATGCAGGTCTGGCTTGATCGCCGCGCTATTGGTGTGGGCAGTCCCTTCTCTCGCGCAGGAAACCGTGGCGACGGCGGAGTCGCCCCCTCCGGCGGCCGCGATAGCCACCAAGACGGCTGCTACCGAGAACACGGATATCTCGGGGCGAATTCGAAGCATCTTTTCCGAAATCGCGGCGCTGAAGGCGGTACAGGTGCGCGTGTCGGCAGGTGTGGTCACGCTGAGCGGTACGGTGCCCTCCGTCGAGGACATCAAGCGGGCTGAAGCAATTGCCGGGCGGGTCGCTGGCGTCGTGACCGTCCAGAATGACCTCATCCGCAATCTTGATGTAAACACCAATCTCACGCCGGCTCTTGGCCAGTTCGGAGATGATTTGCGCGACCTCGTACGCGCGTTGCCGCTTCTTGGAGTCGCCGTGGCGATCGGCCTTGTCATCGGCTTCCTGGGCTACATGCTCGCGTCGATCGATCGGCTGTGGCGCTGGATCGCGCCCAACCCGTTCCTTGCAGAACTCGCTGCGACCTTCGTACGGTTCGTGTTCGTCATTCTCGGGCTAATCGCGGCACTGGAGGTTTTGGGCGCTACCGCCTTACTGGGCGGCGTCCTGGGCGGTGCTGGGGTGATCGGGATTGCCTTGGGGTTCGCGGTGCGTGACACGGTCGACAACTACGTCTCCAGCCTCATGCTCAGCCTGCGTCAGCCGTTCCGCGCTAATGACCATGTCGTGATCGAAGGCAATGAAGGCCGCGTCGTCCGCCTAACGTCACGTGCGACCGTATTGATGACGCTGGATGGCAACCACTTGCGCATTCCTAACTCGATCGTCTTCAAGTCCGTCATTCTGAACTACACGCGCAACTCTGAGCGGCGCTTCGCCTTCGAACTTGGCGTGGATGCGGACGATGACCCTATTGAGGGCATGGCCGTGGGACTGGCAGCAGTGAACGGGCTTAAATTCGTGCTCGACACCCCCCAAGGCGACAGCGATCATCCAGGATGTAGGCGATTCCAACATCGTGCTACGCTTTTATGGGTGGCTCGACCAGAAAGACACCGACTTCCTCAAGGGGAGGAGTTTAGCGATTAACACCGCGGCCCAAGCGCTTACCAGCGCCGGTTTTGCTTTGCCGGAACCAATCTATCGGCTGCGCTTCGACGAAGGCGCCCCACTTCCATTCAAAAGCATGGATGTGGGAACCCAGGCCAGTGCAAAGCCTCCAAAGCCGGTGCCGTCGCCTCTGCTCGACCAGGACACCAGTCCCGATCTTCATATCGAGAAGCTGGTAGATGATGAGCGTGCGGCGACCGACAAGGACGACCTGCTGGACAACGGTCGTCCTATTGAGTGACAAGCTATAAATAGCGGCGCGTCCAGGAGGAATTATCGCCTCCTAGACGGTCTGATCGCGAAAACGAACGGCCTGCTCCCGCCAACCCTCACGAGCGATCGTTCCCTTTGTCCGGCCCAACTTTGCTTCAAGATCGGCTAGTTCCGAGTCCGATAGCCTGGCTATGTCGGCATAGGTCGTCAGTCCTTCGCGCTTCAACGCGTCGGCGCTGTCAGGTCCCACGCCGTTTATGAGCGTCAGGTTGTCGCCAAGCACCGTACTTCCCCAATGCGGGTGATTGCGGGTCTGATGCTCTAGCTGGCCGATCCGTCGGTTTGCCTCTGCCAAGGCAGCTACGGTCTGCTCGTGCCGTTCCGTCTCCTGGTGCAGGGCCCGACGTAGTGGCTTGGTCCTTGGACTAAGCAATAACCCCAGAATGATGCCAAGCAGTAGAACCAGCCCAACTATCACCGCCTGGTTCAGGCTGAAATCCAAGCGATTGGCGTAAATATCCATGGTATCTTCCGTAATAGAATTTAAAATCTTCTGGTCGAATAATCAAAAATAATGATAACATTCAAAACGTAGTAATCAGTAAACTAAAGCCACCTAAGTTTGCGAAATATTATAATCTGGACGGCAAGCACTAATGCTAGCAGAGCGACTGTAATCCAGAAGCCGTCTCCAGAATTTGTTCCGGGTATGCCGCCGACGTTGATACCCAGCAGGCCCGTGAAAAAGCTGAGCGGCAGAAAGATTGCTGCGATGATTGAGAGCATGTAGATCGTCTTGTTAGACTGAGCGGTTGCTCTGTTATTGATGTCGTCCTGAATGACCAACGCACTTTCCTTGGAGACGTCGAGATCTTCGATGTAGCGGCTTAGTCGATCAATCGTCTCGCGGATGTCGCGGCGATTTGTATCGCCAAGCCATGCGGGCGGATCGCGTGTAATCTGGAGCAACGCTTCGTGCTGCGGCGACATGTAACGTTTCAACGCCAGACAGTTGCGGCGGATATCGGCGATTGTAGAAAGGATCGTCTCGACCGGGAAGTCATCGTCGACCTCCTCGAGCTCGTCGATCCGATCGTTCATATCGACGATCGAGCGGTTCATCTTCGCGACGGTTTGCTCGACCAACTCGGTAAACAGATCTCCAGCGGTGCGTGGACCGCGTCCGCGTTCCATTGTCGCCAGCACGTCGAACGGCGTCTGCAAGCGCTGGCGCCTAAGCGTGACGACCCGCGTCCCGTCGCACCATAGCTGCATCGCTACCATATCTTCAGGCTGGGCATCCGGGTTAAAGTTGATCCCGCGTAAGATCGTGACCAGCGTATCCGCTTCGCGGAATGCACGCGGGCGGTTCTCGTCCGAGGTTAGCGCCTCGACCGTTGCATCCGACAGGCCAAGACCGTCTGCAATGATCGCACCAAGCCATTCCACGACTTCCGGGACGGTCCGATCGAGATGAAGCCACAGAAACTCGCCAGATCTTGAAGGCGTCCAAGCCTTTCCCCGGGCCCAGTCGATCGTTGTCAGCGTGCCTTCGGTGCTAATCACCCGTGCGAAAATCAGGCCGCCGTCTCGCGCGACGCGTTCCTCTTCTTCGCTAAGCCTCGATGACCCAACCTTACGGCCCAATGTCGATCGCCTTTGGCTTGGCCTGACGGGTCTTGGCATCGGCGAACCCCAGCTTCATGGCTATGGGGTCGTTCCACCCATAAGGATCGGTCCGAATGGAAACCGCGCCATCTTCTGCGACGAAGGCGTTGTGATACAACAGCCTCACCGGTATCTCGCGCGGCAGATCGACGATCTCGTAGTTGCCTGACTCGTGCGCCTTTGCCCAGGCGTCGCCGACGCCTTCCTGATCAGCCAGCATACTAGCAAACCCCAGAGCATCCGCCACGCGGACGCAGCCGTGGCTAAGATGCCGCTGGCTACGATCGAATAGCTCCGGCGCAGCGGTATCGTGGAGGTAGATAGCTTGGTTGTTTCTCATGTCGAACTTCACAAGGCCAAGCGCGTTTTCCGGGCCTGACGGCTGAACCCAATACCCGTTCACCCGCCTCATGTTCTTTGCCCGCACGGTGGACGATGATACAGGTATCGACTTTGGAACGGTCCAGGTCGGGTTGGCGACCAGCCGATAAATCGGCGATCCGAGCCCTGGCGTCTCGCGGTCAGGCTCACCGACAATGACCTTGCGCGTGTCGATCATCTTTCCGTCTCGGAAGTAGCGAAGCTCTGCAGTTGCCGTATTGACGTCGATGCGCGTCGCAGGCGGCGTCCGGGACAACCAGCGCCGCCGTTCAAGTCCTACGGCAAATGCTCTGGCGCGGTCGCCCGGGCGCAGCGTCAGAACGCCAAGCGTATTCTGCCCGATGATGCCATCCTCGCGAATACCGTAATCGCGTTGCAGCGCTTTCACGGCATTCGCGATGGCGGGCGAGTACTTAGCAGATGTATCGCCTTGGAACTGCGTGGCGAGATAACCGTCATCGCGCAATTGTCTCGCGATTTCCATTACGAGCGGATCCTTATCACCAGGGTGAATACTGTCAGTCAACGTGATCGTAGGCACTTGCGGCGCAGTATTACTGTTCGCGGTAAGATAGGCTTCGGACAAAGCGCGATATTCGCTGTCGGCAGGTGCCAATCCGCCCAGCCAATCCGTCAGCGTGCCGTTGAGAATCGCTTCCTTGAGGGGCCCTTTGAGATCTGCGGTCGGACGCGTAATCGTATATACCTCATGAAGAGACGATGGGTCCGTGACGCCGTGCGCCAACGCCAGTGCGTAACCAAGCGCGGCCTGAGTATAAGCTTTGTCGATGGAAGCTTCAGAGCCTTGATCGGCGTCGGCCGGCAGGAACGTGATGTGATCGAGCCCGTGCCGATCGCTGTGGGAGAGTGCGTTTCTGAGTGCAACCCGATTGGCATCGCCCCACAGAGGAGCTGAAACTGAAGACTGCGTAATAGCTGGGGCGTTCGATTTCGCCCACGCCGGCACAGCGACGCAGGTCAGCGCCGTCGAAGCGAGGATCGTGTAAATTCTGAGTGTCATCTCCATTCAACGATCATATCGCACGGTCGGGCCCGCAAATGTCACTACGCGGCTGTTGATGGGACTGTCCCGCTGGTGGCCAGCTATTCCAATTGGGAATTAGCTTCGAAGATTGTCAATCGTAAGCGAGCCAAACGACGTGAAGGTATCGGCCGCCGAATAGGGAAGCAGCAACGTTCGTCCGACCAGCAGAGAGCTGCAGCTATACACGACGTTCGGGACGTGGCCTTCGCGTTTAAGAGGAAGGTCAACGCTGCTTTGAGCTCCGGGGCGGAATCTGATCACATAACTTTCTGCCTTACCTATTTGGGTACGGGGATAAGATCGTTTGCATGACCCGACCCGTCTCCGAGTTCGGCCCACCTCCTTTGCAGTCAGCTCAATAATGAAACTGTACAATAATCCCGCTTGCGACGGATTAGAGCTCAAGGCGACGATACTATTCTGACAAAGCGAGTAGTTAAATCATGGTCAGTTTCGGTTCGCCTGCCCAGCATCCATCAAGAATTATCTGGCCTTGGAAGGCCTCTTAAATCGATATTTTATTGATCAAGCGGTGTTCATAATAGGCCCCTCTTTCAGCACGCCGGCGGTAACGTACATGCTTAGTGCCACCAACAACTTGCTGGCCAAAATTATGGTGGTCGGAGATGAATATTGTTATACAGTACGCCACCATTTATAGGAAAACTGCACAGTCAATAAGACAATCTACATGCTGTCGGTTATCGCTGCGATATTTCTGCCTCTCAGCTTTTTCACCGGACAGTTGGGAAGCAATCTCGGGGGCATTTCCGGCACCAACTCATATAACGGCTTCTGGATCACGGTCGCAATACTCGCTGAGGTGCTCCGCGTTCAGCTATTGATCTTTTAGCAGGTTGCGCTGGCTTTAACCGTCTGTCGTTTGCGTCAGCATCGAGCATCACGTACGCTGACCACGCAGAACTGAGGCCCAACCGCATTAAAAGTTTGCCCGCTTTGTGTGGGATGCGCATGCAGGGGCTATGTCTCCTAGCTACATTTTAGCGCCATTCAAAATGGGACGCTCAATCGCGTGGGTCGTGACCCTGCTCGCGTCTGTGCTGCTGATCGCAACCCTCATAAGCTTGGTGCATTCCGATATCTGGTGGGTGCAGGCGCTCAGCTTCCCGCGGATAGGGGCATTGATCCTTATCGGCATTGTCATGATTGGCGCCGTCCCGGTCCGCGGCGTGTGGCGCGGTGCACTGTTTATCATGCTGATCGTGTCTGCGGCGCTCCAGCTATGGCGGGTGTACCCGTATACCGCGCTGGCGCCGGTGGAGGTGGCGAAAGCTCGCTTTCCCAGCGGCGCCCGCGACCCCACCTGCTTCACCGTCCTGGGACTTAACGTCTACCAGCATAATCGCAATTATGCAGCGACACGGGCCCTGATCGAACGCGAGCAGCCCGACATTCTGCTGCTGATGGAAACCGATCAGCCTTGGATCGACGCCCCTCACGCCAACCCTGTCTAGCTACCCGGCTCGACTGCTTCGACCGATCGACAACACCTACGGGCTGGTGTTCGCAAGCCGCCTTTCTGTCACATCCATGCGAACCGAGAACATCACCGATCGCGATACACCTACCGTCTACGCGCGGCTGTCGACCCGCAGCGGTAAGCCGTTTGACTATGTAGGGTTGCATCCGCGTCCGCCTTTGCCGGGTCAGGATACGGCGCTGCGCGACCGCAAGATCGAGCATGCTGCCCTTCGTATTGCAGACAATCACGTGCCTGCCATGGCAATGGGCGATTTCAATGACGTTGTCTGGTCGCGTACTACACAGCTGTTCAAGCAGGTCGGCGGATATCTAGACCCAAGGATCGGGCGAGGCAGTTACCCGACTTTTCCGTCATCTGTTGTATCCATCGGTTGGCTGCTTGATCAGATGTTCGTATCCCGAAGCTTTACCTTTCGCTCGTTGCGCGTGCTGGAGGATGTAAGCTCAGACCATCGCCCGCTCGCGGCAGAGCTGTGCCTGAAGGCAACGGCCGGCATTCGTAGCCGGAACGCCGCGCCCGATCCGGTGACCGACGACGCGCGCGACGCGGCTCGCGCCATGGCAGAAGGGTAGATCATGCTAACGGGCAGCGTCTTTGGCTTGGTACGCATCCTGGTAGTGGGATCGCTGGCGTACCTGATCCTGATCGTGATCCTACGGGTAAGCGGCAAGCGGACGCTTGCAAAAATGAACGCGTTCGACTTTGTCGTTACGGTGGCGTTAGGATCGACGCTCGCAACTGTTTTGCTGTCTAAGGATGTGCCGCTTACCGAAGGCGTCCTGGGATTCGCTCTGCTAGCGCTCCTCCAGTTTGTGATTGCTTGGGCAGCCCAGCGGTTTGAGGTGCTCGAAGCAGCAGTCAAAGCCAAACCGTGTGTTCTTCTTCACGATGGCGTTATCGATGCTGATGCCATGTTGGCAGAACGTATCACTCAGGAAGAGATAGCCGCAGCGGTGCGAAAAGCCGGCTATGGCGATTTTTCGATGATCGCTGCGGTTGTCTTGGAAACCGACGGTAGCTTCAGCGTCGTTCCTAACGATGATGCAGGCGATCGATCGGCCCTATAGTCCGAACGTGATGACGGTCTGGGCGCGATATTCCCACCTAGTCGCAAGGCCCTAAGGCAATTGTCGTGCACTAGCACTTTTGAACCTACCCGTTATCTATCTCGTTCCGAAACGATCTGAAGGGGTGGTGCTGACCACTGCCGGCCGGGTCACTCTTTACGCAAGCTATCTTCGAGGATCAGCCGTTCGTGCGCGAGCGCCGCCTGGCTGATTAACGTGCTAAACAAGACGCCTCGATCGGCCCTGATTGGATCACGCCCATCAGAACGGACGAAAGCCAAAACCGCTAAAGTCCCAAGTGACGTCCGCAAAGGCTCAACCCGCCACTCCGCAGAAGCAATATTTGTCGTCCCACGACCTGCCGATACGCCATGCTCCCAACACCAATCCAGCGCTGCTTGATCGATCGGGCCCCAAGAAAGTGGATCCATTGTCGCGTCGACAAGTTCCAAACGTCCACCGCGTTCGCGGAAAACGGCAACGTCGGCCTTCAGCACGCTGCTGAACTCGTCACAGACTGCACCAGCCGTCTCTTTCCAATTTGCTGCACGAGCAAGGACCTGGGCAAAGGATGCGATGCGGGCATTCTCTTTCGCGCTGCGGTCACTCAAGGCAACCCGGCTCCGGAGCGCTTGCGTTACCCAGCTGGTGTAGACTGCGACCGCCAGTAGCGATGCCAGCGTCAAGAAAATGACGGGCGTTGTCGGTTCGAAGTGGAAACGAGGCTGAAGTAAGAAAAAATCGAAGCCCAGCACTGACGCCGTGGTCGCGGTGAGGGGCTGGCCCGATCCCGAAGCGGGCGGCCGCAGCGATCACAGGAAACAAGAACAGCAGGTTCAGCGGTCGTCCGCCGATCAACAGGCTTGCCAGCTCTGCAAGACAGAGCGTGATGGCGACGAGGCCTAAGGCGAATAGATGATGGCGTAGGTTGGGCTCTGATGGGAGCGATGCCTCTGCATCTGCTCCATCAAAGACTGATGCGGGCACGGTCGCTGGCGCGATATGGACCGTCACCGAAGGTAACCGCTCCTGTACCAACGATATCATCGACCGTTGAAACCAGCGGCGCTTAGGTTCGGATGTCGGGGCTCCGATGACGAGATGCTCAACGGGTGAACCTGCAAGATGTGCAACCAAGCCGCTTGCTACGTCGTCGTCGGGTTCGTTGCTGACTGTCGCCCCCCGACGCAAAGCCAGCGCTAACGCGTCGGCTGCTCTTCGTGCGATGGCGGGATCGCGAGCCGATCGAGGCGTCTCGATGAATACCGCGTGCCAGCTCGCACTTAGCGCCTTGGCCAGATCTGCAGCTAGTTCAACGACCCGCTCTCCGCTTCCCGATCCGCTTACTGCCGCAAGAATACAGGTTTCCGCCACCTCCTCAACCTTGAGCGAGGCATCTTTCGCGTTCAATCCAGACTCGTCGTGGAGGATCATGTGACAAACAGCTTTATGTTCAATTGCCACAATCTCACGTTCTGTTCGCCGACGGCCAGGTCGCTATCGTTTCCTTTGTCGACGGGTTCTCGATGGCGACATCGTCAAAGCTTACGGCAACGAGGCATACCGGACGCTGGTCCTTGCCCGCCGGCTGACGGCACCGAACTGTCGATCCATCGGGAAAGCGGGCTATGCGCCCGGAGAGGCGGACGCGCAGGCCTTGATCGATCTTGAGATCGGTCCCAGTTATCTGACGTACGCTCTCATAGGGCTTGCCCCCGCGTCTCGCGCTCCTCGCCCCATCATCGGAAAAAACTTCCGCCAACCCCGAGCGTCTGGCCCGGAAGCGTCACAGCATCGATGCCGAGTGGGGCGACGGGCAGCGAACCGGACTCGCAGGTCTCGCGCGACGACCACGGTCGCGCAATCCAGAAGCCCTCGATAGCCTCTTTCCGATTGGCCGAAGGCGTGGCGTTTGCAACGCTTGATGACGGTTCCTCCAGCCACTCGCTAGCATCGAATACAGCCGGTGTGACCGACACTCTGAGTGAGGATGACTTAGCGTCGTAGCGCCATTGGAATGCCTCGCGACTGTCTTCGCTCACCGGACCATCGCAACCGAACGGTAAGTCGACCTCAAACCGCAAACCCTCGGCAGCGGACGCCATCTCTGGAAGTCGCGCACCTGACGAAGTGGCGTCTGCCGCAGCGTTGGCAATCGCGATCATATCGCTGCGTGCCAGAATATTGGCGGCAGGCGCTTCGGGAACGGGCAGTTTTTTTGCGACCCGCACAGGCTCCGAACTTGCGACTGGCGGCGGAGGTAAGGGTGCGGTGCTCCGCCCCTAGGAGAAACCCGCCCCCGCCTAACAGAACGATCGCTGCGGCCGAGCCGGCAACGACGAGGCGACTTGTACGGGGGGTGGGCTCGATCATTCAGGAACTGTAGCAAATTTCTGACGATCCTCCATACCGCGTGGCATGAGGGTTACTTTGAAAAGCACTGGCTTCTGGTTACCGCTGAGGCGGTTATGACGCTCGACCAGATCGTTACACTGCTCGTACTGGGTTGTGTCGTCGCGGCGCTTATCTGGGACAAAGTGCGTGCGGATGTTGTAGCTTTAGCGGGCGCAGCCGTTTTGCTTATGGCGGGCGTGGTTCGCCCGATCGACGTTCAGGGCGCCTTTGCCAGCCCCGCTATCATCGCACTCGCCTCGCTTTTCGTCATTTCCTATGCGCTCGAACTGTCGGGATTGCTTGATCGTGCGATTGAAGCTGCCGTCGCGATGTGCCGGCGCTTAGGCGGAACGGGGGTCTGGCTGTTGCTAGGTATTGCCGGGCTCTTTTCCAGCGTGTTGAACAGCACCCCGATCGTCGTGCTGACCGCCCCCGTCGTCAAGGACGTCGCGGCGAGCCTGCAACTGCCGGCCAAGCGCTATCTGATGCCGCTATCCTACATCACGATCCTCGGCGGATGCTGCACGTTGCTCGGCACGTCGACCAACCTCCTGGTCGACGACATGGCGCGCATTGCTGGGCAAAGCCGCTTTGGCATTTTCGAGATAACGCCCGTGGGTGTGCCCGTTGCGTTGGTTGGCGGACTCTATCTACTGCTATTTAGCGGCAAATTGATGGGCACGCGGATGCTGGACCCGACCGATGGGCATCCGGATGCGACTATCAATGTTGCTGGCGGGCAAGTCGGGGACGCCGAGTTGTTTGCCGAGCGTCGTCCGTTGCAGCCCGTCAAGGCTGCCATCGCGCTTGGGACGTTCGTCGGCGCGATCCTGCTCGCCGCGCTCAACGTCGCGCCGATCGCCGCAACGGCATTTGCAGGAGCTGTGTTACTGATCTTGCTACGTGTCATCTCGGCCGATCAAGCCTATGGCGGCCTTCGTCCTCAGATCCTCATCCTCATTGCCGGCATGGTCGTCTTGGGGATCGCGATGGCGCAAAGCGGGCTCGCGAGTGCCGCCACGACGACGCTTATTGCCACTCTCGAGGGCGTCAGTCCGTTAACTGCTCTCATCGTGCTCTATGGCCTGACGATGGTTCTGACCGAGTTGCTCTCGAACGCCACCGTGGCCGTGTTGGTCACACCGGTCGCAGTGGCACTGGCGGAGAGTCTAGGAGTAAACCCTCGCCCCTTCCTTGTAGTAGTCATGATCGCCGGCAGTGCCTCATTTGCAACCCCATTCGGCTATCAGACGAACGTCATCGTTTATCAACTAGGACGCTATCGATACACGGACTTCCTTCGCGTGGGACTTCCGCTTAATCTTCTCACTGCTGTCGTCGCGATCACCACTACGTGTGTCTTCTTTCCGTTCTGATCCAGCCTCGACGCAGCACCTAAATAACCGCCATGGTTAGATTGCAATGGGGCGGCTACCAGCTGTGAATGACGTTGTGATCGTCGCCATGATTGTCGGGTGATCGACGCCGCAGAGCTGGCACTGGAGAACCGATTGGAACACGATGCCTGGTGGCAGACTTATCTGGATCAATGGACGGCGCTCCCGTTTCATGACCTGATCTCGGCTGTCGCAATCTTAAGCACGGCCCTCCTGCTGGGTATCATTGCAGCGCGCCTCGCCTGCCGGTACCTTCTGCCGGCCTTGGCGCCACGTCACGCGGACGTGATTGCGCCGCGGCTGATGGCAATTGCTCGCGCTGGTGTGACGGCGCTGGTACTGACGGCGTTTTTGGGCATTCGCGGGCTGAACCCCGGCGCGGACCTTCTCCTCGCCGGAGGTCTCGGCATCGCTATAGCGGTGCTGGCCTATGAGTTTGGCCGTGCGCTTGGCCTCCAAAGCCGGCCGGCGTCGTTGATCGCGGCCACGTTGTTCCTCATTGTGCTGGCAAGTCGACTGGGTGGCCTTAGCCCTCTGATCGCGGGACTAGATCGCGCCAGCATGAGGGTTGGCAACCGCCGCATCTCGCTGCTCGACATCGTCAATGCCGTCGGCTTGTCGCTCCTGCTGTTCCTCGCCGCGAGAGCACTCCTTGGGATTATCTTGCGCTGGATCGGACAGGCTCGGCTGCTCGACGCGGCGCAACGCGTGTTGTTCCAGAAACTCGCCCAGATCGCGGTTGTCACCGTCGCGATCTTCGTCGGTATCGACCTTCTCGGCATTGATCTCACAGCGCTGGCCGTGTTCTCTGGGGCGTTCGGGCTCGCGATCGGTTTCGGTTTGCAGAAGACGCTCGGCAATTTGATCGCCGGTCTCATTTTGCTGCTCGACCGATCGATCAAGCCCGGCGATGTCATCGCCGTGGGCGACACCTTCGGCTGGGTCAACAAGATCGGCGTTCGCGCGGTCTCAGTCCTGACCCGCGATGGCAAGGGAGCATTTGATCCCGAACGAACGGCTGATGACCGACGAAGTCGAAAACTGGTCTTTTTCCAGCCGGGACGTCAGGGTTCATGTTGGATTTCGGGTATCGTTCGATTGCGATCTGCGACTTGCGCAGAGGCTCGCCGTTGAAGCCGCATCCGTCTCGCCCCGTGTGCTGACCGAACCTGCCCCTGTCTGCTGGATCAAGGAATTTGGCGACAACGGGGTAGAGTTCGACCTGCGGATATGGATCGACAGTCCCGAGGCGGGGGTCGGGAACGTCACTAGTGACGTGTTCTTTCGCATCTGGGATCTGTTCAAGGAACATGGCGTCACCATGCCAGTGCCCCAGCGCGATCTCCGCTTTCATTCGCCACCAAGCGGGGAAATAACTCCGACATAGTCCACTGCCACCCTGATCGGGTTGCCCCGGTCAATTTCCGGTGCGATAGGGCGCGACGGGTGCTCTCATGTCAATGGGGCAGGTTTTTACGCTGGTCGGGCCGCCAGCGCTGAAAATTTGTGTCCGGAGACCGTCACGATGGGCCACTCGCGCCACGTACAGCCAAGCGCTATTCGCCGCTTTCTCGAAAGCCAGTCCTCCGCCGGTCTGGTGCTGATGGGCGCGGCGGTATTGGCGCTCATGGTAGCGAACTCTCCGCTCGGACCGAACTACGAGACCATCCTTCACGCCTACGTCGGGCCGCTATCGGTCGGGCACTGGATCAACGATGCGTTGATGGCGGTATTTTTCCTGTTTGTTGGCTTGGAGATCAAGCGCGAGATGCTGGATGGCCAGCTTTCGACTTGGTCGCGTCGCATATTGCCGGGGATCGCTGCCGCTGGCGGCATGATGGTACCGGCGCTCGTGTATCTCGTGTTCAACCGTGGTCCGACCGCTGCAGGCTGGGCTATTCCAGCGGCTACTGACATCGCGTTTGCACTTGGTGTGATCGCGTTGCTTGGTAATCGCGTTCCGGCATCGCTCAGAGTGTTTCTTGCGGCATTGGCGATCATCGACGACCTTGGCGCCGTGATGATCATTGCCGTGTTCTACACGGCGAAGCTGTCGATACCAGATCTTGCCGGGGCGGCCGTAGCGCTCATGGTTCTGATAGGCCTCAACCGCTTCGGCGTGCTTCGCCTTACGCCGTATCTGCTCGTGGGGGCGATCCTGTGGGTATTGGTGTTCCGTTCGGGTATCCACGCGACGCTCGCCGGGGTCGTGCTCGCCTTCACCATCCCGATGCAGTGCACGCCCGGCCGTCCCGACAATGACTCGGACAGCCCGTTGCATCGACTGGAGCATGCGCTGAACCTTCCTGTTGGCTTTCTCGTCGTGCCCATCTTCGGCTTGGCCAATGCCGGAGTGCCCGTGCTGACGCTACCTGCTGAGGCGCTGGTTGCGCCCGTGACGCTCGGCGTTGCCCTGGGACTGCTGATCGGGAAAATTACAGGCGTGTTCGGGTTCTCCATGCTGGCCGTTCGTCTCGGCCTGGCCGACATGCCGGCACATGCCGGGAAGCGGCAGTTGCTTGGTGTCGCACTGCTCTGCGGGATCGGCTTTACGATGAGCATCTTCATCACCTTGCTCGCTTTCCCCGGCAGCCAACTTTTGCAGGCGGAAGCCAAGCTAGGCGTTCTCGCCGGCTCCTTCCTCTCCGGGCTTCTCGGCTACCTCCTGCTCCGGAGCGTCACATCCGGCCGGCCGGCCGAAGGCTAGTACCGGCCTCCGAGCAACAGGGTGGCGCACGGACCAAAACGTGCCCGACGCGCCTGCCCATCATTGTTTTTGATACTGGACACGGGGAAAAATCTTGAGAGCTGGCACATTGCCCGCCCCGATCCGCGCATTGCCTTGGTCGATGCTCACGACGGTATTGGCGATCACCACGTTCGGGCTGGTAACGCTCTACTCGGCTGCCGGAGGGCATCTTGCGCCTTGGGCAACGAACCAGGCGGTACGTTTCGCCGTGCTGTTTGCAGGAATGCTCGTGCTCTCGCGGGTTTCCGTCGCGACGTGGAAGCAGCATGCCTACACCTTCTACGCCGTCACGCTCGCGTTGCTCCTGCTCGTCGAATTGTTCGGGCATATCGGCATGGGCGCTCAGCGCTGGATCGATCTGCGCATCATCCGCCTGCAGCCCTCCGAGTTCATGAAGCTCGCAGTCGTGCTGAGCGTGGCCCGCTTCTACGACACAGTACCGCCCGGTTTCATCAGCCGCCCCGGCGTATTGATCATCCCGGTTGCGCTGGTCGCGGTTCCGGCCGGGCTGGTGATGCTGCAACCCGATCTCGGTACGGCGATGATGATCACCATCGCCGGGACGACGATGATCTTCCTCGCGGGTACAAAAATGCGGTGGTTTATCGGCGCCGGCGCGATCGTAGGCGCCCTGCTGCCGGTCGCATGGGGGTTGCTGCACGACTACCAGAAGAACCGCATCTTGATCTTCATGGATCCGGAAAGCGATCCGCTCGGCACCGGCTACCATTTGTCGCAGTCCAAGATCGCGATCGGGTCCGGCGGTATTTTCGGCAAGGGGTTCCTCCAGGGCACGCAAAGCCACCTCGAGTATCTGCCCGAAACGCACACCGACTTCATCTTCTCGACGATGATGGAGGAATGGGGAATGATGGGCGGCCTGTTCGTTCTTTTGGCCTATGGCTACCTCGTCCGGTGGGCCTTGAACCTGGGGTTCGACGGCAAATCGATGTTTGCGCGTCTAGTCGCTGCCGGTCTTGCGATGACGCTATTTCTATACGTCAGCATCAACATCGCGATGGTCATGGGTCTGGCACCGGTCGTTGGTATCCCGCTGCCGCTACTATCCTATGGCGGATCAGCGATGATGACCGTCCTGATTCTGCTCGGGATCCTCATGTCGATCCATCGTGAACGATTCCAGGCACGCGATATCAGTGGTCTATGACCCCGCCAAATGCCAACAACTCAAGCCGATCCCCGACGGACCAGAGCTTCACAGCGGCTCTGCGGCGATGCAAGAGATAGCATGCACACTGACGATGCCGACACGGTGCACTATCGCCTTCGACGCCAGAGCCGAACCCCGGCGTGGCTGGCCTTGTCCTGGCGGGCGCTGGTCGCGCTGGCGCTGATCGGCATCGCGCTAGCGGTCCACTGGTTCGATCGCGACGGCTTACGGCAGAACTCGGGCGAGCCCGTGACGTTCGCCGACATCCTTTATTTCACGATGATTACCGTGACGACCGTCGGCTACGGCGACATCGTGCCTGTGACGCAGCAGGCGCGGATGTTCGATACCTTCGTCGTCACGCCGATCCGGCTCTTCGTATGGCTCATCTTTCTAGGTACCGCGTATGATTTTCTGCTCAAAGGCGTCTGGGAGAAATGGCGTATGTCGGTAATCCAGCGACATCTCGAAGGCCATGTCGTGGTCGCCGGTTTCGGCACGAGCGGGTCCGAGGCCGTAAGCGAGCTCATCCGTCGCGGTGCCGATCCGGGCACGATCGTGGTGGTCGATGAGCGCGCCGCGGCGTTACGCACGGCGGAGAGTTGCGGCACGACGGTGATGGAGGGGAACGCCACGCGCAACGCAGCGCTGGAGGCGGCCCGTCTTTCCAAGGCCCGGGCGCTCATCGTCTCCGCCGGTCGCGACGATACCTCGATCCTGATCGTGCTGACGGCGCGGCGGATCGCGCCCGATCTACCGATCAGCGTGGTGATACGGTCGGAGGACAACGAAGCGATCGCGCATCAGGCCGGCGCCAACGTGGTCATCAACCCGGCCAGCTTTGCCGGCCTCCTGCTCGCCGGCTCCACGCACGGCGCACATACCGCGGAATACATGGCCGATCTTGCCGCATCCGGCGGGCGTGTGATCCTGCGCGAACGCGAAGTCTCCGCAGAGGAAGTGGGCAAGCCGCTTGCCGACATCGCCACCGGGCTCGGTCACCGCATCTATCGTGGGCATCAGGACTTTTGCTTCTGGGAGCCTGAAGCTGCCTGTCTGGAAGCTGGCGATATTATTGTGGAAGTCATCCCTCGTCGTTGACCCCTTTTATCAAGTGGCAAGGCTTTTTCGGATAATTAAGCAAGCTCGAGCTTAGACTCCCGAATTAGCTAGACTGGAACTTAGGATCTTTCTTGAACTTGGTATAGCTCTAGGCAAGGAGCCTGCTGGCAGCCTCGCGAACCTGGCGTCCGTTTGGGTGCAACGGTGACGTTCCCCGTCCACTCGATTGGCCATCGTTGGCAGCCGGCGTTAAAATGGCAAAATGATGAAGAGCCAAATCAATCCGCGCGTGTTCTGGGGTGCGTCCGCCATCATTGCCTTGCTCTTGGCAACGACGCTTGCGATGCCAGGTACCGCAGACGCAGCTTTCAAGGCGGCGCAAAGCTGGGCGATCGACACTTTTGGGTGGTTCTACATCGCATCGGTGGCCGTGTTCCTGGTGGTGGTGCTGACACTGGGCTTCGGGCCGGCCGGCAAACTAAAGCTCGGACCGGACGATTCTGAACCCGATTTCCCGTATCTGTCATGGCTTGCGATGCTGTTCGCCGCTGGCATGGGCATTGGGCTCATGTATTTCGCCGTGGCCGAACCTATCCAGCATTACATCTCGCCCCCGGAGGCCAAGAGCGGCACCATTCTCGCCGCGCGCGAGGCGATGGCGATCACCTTTCACCATTACGGTGTACACGCCTGGGCGATCTATGCGCTGGTGGGGCTGAGTCTAGCCTATTTTACCTATCGCAAGGGCATGCCGCTGACGTTGCGGTCGGGCCTGTCGCCGATCCTGGGCAAGCGCATCAACGGTCCGCTCGGCGACGCGATCGACATCTTTGCGGTATGCGGAACGGTCTTTGGCGTCTCAACATCCCTCGGCTTTGGCGTCTCGCAGATGACCGCAGGCCTCGCGTATAATTACGGCCTGCCCGATACGATCACGACCAAGGTCATCGTGATCGTGCTCGTCATGGGGGCTGCCACGCTGTCGGTGCTGAGTGGCGCAGACCGCGGCATTCGGCGCCTGTCGGAGCTCAACCTGACGGTCGCCGTGCTGCTGATGCTGTTCGTCATGGCGGTCGGCCCGACGCTGTTTCTGCTGCGCGCGCTGGTACAGAACTTCGGGCTATACCTCGATCACTTCGTGATGCGCACCTTCACCCTTTATGCCTACGAGCCCCGCGCGTGGATGGCGGACTGGACATTGTTCTACTGGGCGTGGTGGATCGCATGGTCGCCATTCGTCGGCATGTTCATCGCCCGTATTTCGCGCGGTCGGACGATCCGCGAGTTCGTCATCGGCGTCCTGTTCGTCCCCCACCGCCTTCACCTTCCTGTGGATGACGGTCTTCGGCAACACCGCCATTTCGCTGGATCTAGGCGCCGCAGCAGGCGGGATCGCGGATGCGGTGCAGGCGGACCTGTCCACGGCCCTGTTCAAGTTTCTAGAGTATCTGCCGGCCGCAGGCGTTACCTCCACCCTCGCGATCGCGCTGGTTGCAATCTTCTTCATCACCTCGGCGGATTCGGGCGCACTCGTGATCGACACGCTGGCATCCGGGGGGCTGAGGAGACGCCGCGCTGGCAGCGGGTCTATTGGTGCGTGCTACTCGGCGTCACGGCCACATTGTTGCTGGTGGCGGGGGGCTTGGCGCGCTGCAAGCCGCGACGCTGCTCGCAGCGCTGCCCTTCTGCTTCATCATGTTAATGCTGGCGATCGGTCTGGTGCGCCAGACCAACGCCGACCTGGCCGGCATAACGCTTGCGGACGACGCGCCCGCAGTTAGCGAACGGATCAAGCGATTGCTGGTCCCGGCCCGCCGTACCGACATTATCGAACAGATAGCGCGTAACGGCGAACCGGCGCTGAAGTCGGTCTATGATGCCATGCAGTCAGAAGGCTGGACGACCAACGAGCTTACGGTCGAGGAAGGCCTCATCGTGCTGACGGTCGGCAGTGGTGATGCCAATTCGTTCATCTACCGGCTTGCGCCACGGGCCCGACCGCTTGCTGCCTATACCGCATTGGAGGCGCCGGAAGCGCGTCGCAGCATGGCTTGGACAGTGGCAGCGCAGGCAAACGGCGAAACCAAGTTTCGCGACCTGACTGGCTTTTCCGCTGATCAAATTGCCAGTGACGTGCTGACCCAACTCGAACGATGGCGCCTTGCTGGAGCCTTGGGTGCTGCTGACGGCATAGGTCGCTAAAGTACTACAGAGCGTGTGGAAAGTCGTGAGCAGCGCCTGGACGGTGGCGGATTTCGCTTTCTGAGTGGCCGCCCAAGCCGAACAAGGCGTAATCCTGCCCTCTGACCGCCTGAGGCCTTCAGATGCCGTTTATCCAAAGCCCAGCGGTTCATTGGGGCGCGAAAGGGCCGTTTTACGCCCTCGCTGCGGCGATCAGGCCCGGGACACCGACCAGGGTAATGGCCCGTCTGACGTTGTAGGCGAGCGCGGTCAGGCTGAACTCGCCGCGAACGTTCTCGAGCCGGCGCATCAGGAACGCGCCCTGTCCCATCCACTGTTTGATGGTGCCGAAGGGGTGCTCGACGCTGTTTCGCCGGTGGTCGAGCACGTCGGGGCGCAGTGCCAACCGCGCCGCCATGCGGTCGAGAACGGCCTCGTTCTCCAGACGCGAGACGCGGCGGAATGACCGAGTACAGCGCGATCTCAGCGCGCACGCCTTGCAGGCATCGCGGTTGGCATAGTCGACCTTCACATTGTCGCGTGACTTGCCCCTGTAGCGCGGCGAGAGCGCTGCCCCGGCCGGGCAAACGAAGACGTCCCGGTCAGGCTCGTAGTGGAACACGTCCTTGCCGAAGAAGCCCTCGCGCACGGCGGGGCCGCGGATTGGCTTAGGCACATAGGCGGTAACTCCGGCCGATTCGCAGGCCTCGATGTCCTCGATCTTGAAGTAGCCGCGGTCGGCGACTGCCTCGATACGCTCGACGCCGAGCGCCTCCATGGCCGCTGTCGCGGTCTGGGCAAGCAGGCCTAGGTCGAGAACCTGGTTGCTCACTGCCTGCTCGGCGATGAGCTTGTGCCTCACGTCGACGGCGAGCTGGATGTTGTAGCCGACCCCCACTTTGGTCATGCGCGCCATCGCGCGGGCATCCGGATCGGCAAGCGAGATCTGGTCGGCGCCCGTGCGATCCAGTTCGGCGAGCATCTCCTTGTCACGGTCGCGCTTGCCTTGGATGGCGGCGATCTTCTCGGCCAGTTTGCCTTTACCGCCGCCCGGACCACCGCCGGAACCGACGGTCGGCGTGCGGTCTTCGTTGGCATCGCCCTCGTCGAGCCGTTTCATGTAGCCGGCGAGCTTCTCGTCGGCGTCCTGGATGAACTTGGCGAGCGACGCCCGGGTGAAGTTTCGGGTCTTGTTGTTGACCGCCTTGATGCGCGTGCCGTCGACTGCCACGAGCTCGCGCCCAAACAGATCGAGCTGACGACACAGCACCACGAACTCGCGGAACACCGTCTTGAAGGCGGCGCGGTTGTCGCGACGGAAGTCCGCGATGGTCTTGAAGTCCGGCTTGAGGTGCCGGAGCAGCCAGATGACCTCGATATTGCGGTGTGTCTCGGTTTCAAGGCGCCGGCTCGACCGGACCCGGTTCAGGTAGCCATAGATGTACAGCTTGAGCAGATCAGCCGGATCGTAGCCTGGCCGACCGGTAGTCTTTGGCCGTACGCGGACGAACCCAACTGCATCAAGGTCGAGCCCGTCGACAAAGGCCTCGATGAACCGAACCGGATTATCCGGTCCGACATAATCATCCACCGCTTCGGGCAGCAGCAGGAGCTGCGAGCGGTCCGTTCCAGACAAATGCGCCATGCCACAAACATACCATGCGCTGCGATCTACGGGAATCCTCAGACCGGGTTCTCACACAGTCTGACTAAGTTTAGCGACAGCAGGGCGGCCCATTGCTTTGTAACTGTCGATGCTGATCGGCGCGGCCTGTCAGTGCTACGTGTCATCCGCCCCAGTGTCGCCTATCACCCGTTTGTCGTACACCTGCGATGGCGACAGGGTTTTCCGCCATTCCTGCTGCCTAGCGACGACTTTTTAGAGAAAGCCGTCATTTAAGGACGGGTCTTGAGCGTCGGCTTAGCAGAAAGCTGTCGTAGCAAGCTCAGCTACTCCGCGTCGATGTCCGGGAAAGGTGGGTGGCTAGCGCTCGGCGTCTTTCGCGCGACGGCATGGCGATCGCTTCCCCCGCCTTTTAGAAAGAAATATGCCATCGAAAGAGTCTGGGTGACATCGCCCAGCAAAACGATCGATTACGCTGTTGATTTCATCATGGTAGGCCACTTGCATGACCGCATCCGATCGCGCCGAACAGAATTTGATCCTCCGCTGTCCGGAGCCGCTCAATGCGGAAACGCTCCCGGATAAATTGATCGCGTCCTTCCTGACGCCGCAGGCGAACTTCTACATCCGCAGTCACGGACCAACGCCGGCGCTGGCCGACGATCACCGTATAGCGCTGGACGGCTTGGTCGACCGCCCGTGCTCCTACACGGTTGCCGAACTTCGGACGGCATTTGCGACCCGGACGGTGACCGCGACCATGCAGTGCGCCGGCAATCGTCGGGCACATCTTCAAGACGTGGAAAAGACATCCGGCGATCCCTGGGACGTGGGCGCGATCGGCAATGCGGCGTGGACCGGCGTGTCGCTCCGCGACGTGCTCGCCGCAGCTGGCATCCAGGACGGCGCGTCGTTCGTCGGCACTACGGGTGCCGACGACGTCGATGTCGATGGTGAGACGGCGCCGTTCGGTGCCTCGATTTCGATCGCTAAGGCGCTCGAACCCGACGTGCTGATCGCCTGGGCCATGAACGGCGAGGCGCTTGCCCCCGAACATGGCGCCCCGCTGCGGCTCGTTGTGCCGGGCTATGCGGGCGTTCGTAGCGCCAAGTGGCTAACGCGCATCGAGGTGCGAGATCGCCCGTCCGATGCGCCAATCCAGGCCAAGGACTACAAGCTCTTTCCGGCGTCGGTAGTGAAGGAGGAAGCAGATTGGGATCGGGGCCTGACGATCGAGGAGATGCCGCTCAACGCTGCGATCTGCTCACCCGTGGACGGCGCGCATGTCGGCGTCGGCGCATGCGGAATCGCGGGCTATGCGGTCGCCTTCGGCCGAGCGGTCGCCCGCGTCGAGGTCTCCGTCAATGGCGGCACCGACTGGCTGCAGGCGGAACTGACCACGGAACCCGATGCACCCTGGAGCTGGGCGCAGTGGCTCGTCACGGTCGATCTGTCTCCTGGTCTCAACGTCCTGGTGGTGCGCGCCGTCGATGGTGCCGGGCAGATGCAGCCCGAACGGCCCGAGGCGATCTGGAACTTCGCCGGCTATCTCTCGACTGCCTGGCATCGCATTACCGTCACCGCCGGCTGATGGACGCGCCGCACGACGCCGATCGGGCCCATGCGAAGCTGGCGGAGAGCGCGAGCACGCTGAAGGACAGCGCAGTCCAGCAGGTGAACAGCGCCGACCGTCGCACCGAGCTTGCCGCAGACCGCACAATCCTCGCCGGCGAACGCACCTATGCCGCTTGGGTGCGTACCGGCTTAGCGGCACTCGCTTCCGGTATCGGCGCCCGCGCGCTGCTTAAGGACGTCGTGTTCCCGTGGCTGGCGACGGCGACCGGGACCATGCTGGTCCTTTTCAGCGCTTTTTGCTTCGTCGCCGCGGTGTGGCGAGAGATGGGCGCCGGTGCCCCGCCGCCAAGACCGGACATCAAGCGCCTGCCGGCCGCATTGCTTTTGATAGTGAACGGGTTTCTCATGCTCGTGTCGCTGGCCGTGCTCGTCGGCATCTGGACGGCGCGCTCGTAACGCAGCAACATAACCGGCGCTGCGAGCCGATCAGCTCCAGCAGCGCATCCGCGGCTTAGCGGCACCGCCAGCAAGTGATCCGTATTAGCAACAACATCTCTTCGGATGGGCACTTGCCATCGACATTCGTAACCGAAACAGATGCTTAGCTAAAGGATTTAGATTGGTCGTTCAGTGGGTGCTAACCTCGAGGAGATAGCGCCGTCGGCAGAGCCGGAAAACGCTCGGCGCGAACTGTTCGCCCAGTGCTAAGCGACGGCACCCATTGCGCTTTCGCATGCGTTCTTGCGGTACGGAGGAGTTGGCAACGCTTATCGGTTTGCCTGCGCGTCAACCCGGCCGATATTCCGAACGCCCCTCGAGGTGTTCGTCGCGCATAGAAGGTTCGACGATGTGACGACGCCGCAGATCCTGTCCTTCATGTTGATCGCCTGTACGGTAGCAACGTTCGCCTGGGGACGGTTCCGCTACGATCTGGTCTCAGTCGTCGCGCTCGTTGTTGCGATGGCCATTGGTATAGTACCTGTGAAGGCTGCATTCACCGGCTTCACCAGCGACGTTGTCGTGATCATCGCATCCGCTCTCATCATCAGCGCGGCGATCGCGCGATCGGGCGTGATTGAAACCGCGATCGCCCCGGTGCTGGCACGGCTCAAGTCGTTGCCGGCGCAGGTACCAGCACTGGCGGGAGCGACCGCGATTCTGTCGATGCTGACAAAGAACGTCGGCGCGCTCGCGATCCTGATGCCGACCGCGATCAAGCTCGGGCGTTCCGAAGGAAGCTCGGCCTCGGCGCTCTTGATGCCAATGGCCTTCATGTCGCTGCTCGGCGGTCTGGTGACGCTGGTCGGGACGTCGACCAACATCATCGTCAGCCAGGTCCGCGAGGAAACAATCGGGCGGCCGTTCGGAATGTTCGATTTCGCGCCCGTTGGGTTGTCCCTGACCGCCTTGGGCTTTGTCTTTGTCAGCGTCGGCTGGCGCCTGCTACCGCGCGACCGACAGGGTAATACGCCGATCGAAGAGAGTGCGGCCGACGCCGCGTATGCGACCGAGGCTACGGTTCCCGACACGCTTGATGATACGTTCAAGACGATCGCCGATCTCGATCTGGCCAATGACGGCGTGACCCTGTCGGCGATTGAGTGTTCGAATGCCGAGCGGATCGAGGCGGACGCGGATGCGCCGTTGGTCGCAGGCCAGATCCTCATCCTGGAGGGGGACGACGAAGCCCTTGCCAGCCTGTTCTCACGCTTGCCTCTGTTGCCCGTGCGGCCCGACAATGACGTTGAGAAGGCCAAGCCCAATGAGGAGGTGCGATCGATCGAGGTGGTCGTGCAGCCGGATTCGCCGCTGATCGGTGGATCTGCCCGGCGCACGCGGATGCAGGACGAATACGGTGTCAAGCTTCTCGCAGTCGGTCGGCGCGACGAGCGGATTACCGAGCGACTGCGCGAGATCAGCATCAAGGGCGGCGACGTGCTGCTGCTGCAGGCGGGCGAGTCCGCATTGCCCGATTTCGTCCGGTCGTTGTCGCTGCTGCCGCTTGCGGAGCGCCGCGTGCAGCTCGGCAATACGCGCCAGCGCTTCGGGCCGATCGCAATCCCTCATCGTTGCCATCCTCCTGATTGCGTTCCACGTCGTTCCCGTCGTCGCCGGGTTCTTTGGTGCCGCGGTCGCCATCGTTGCGGTTGGCGCGCTGCCGATGCGCGAGGCGTACGGCGCGCTCGAACCCGAAGTGCTCGTGCTAATCGGCGCGCTGACACCGATCAGCGAGGCGGTCCAGCATACCGGCGGCACCGGGCTGATCGCCGCGGGTCTGTCACACATGCTGACGGGTATTCCCGCGCTGATGGTGCTGGGCGTGTTGATGATGACGGCGATGGCATGCTCGCCGTTTCTCCATAACGCGCCGACCGTGCTGGTCCTGGGGCCGATCGCGGTGCTGGTGGCGAAGGGGCTACACCTTAACCCGGATCCATTCCTGATGGCTGTGGCGACGGGCGCCGGGTGCGATTTCCTGACCCCGATCGGGCACCAGTGCAACACGCTGGTTATGGGGCCGGGCGGCTACCGGTTTGGCGATTACTGGAGGCTGGGTCTGCCGCTGTCGTTCGTCGTCATCGTGTTTGGGACGCCCTTGATCGCGTGGTTCTGGCCGCTGGTCGGGCAATAATATGGTTGGTGACAAGCGCGGCGAACAGGCACAGACATTCGATGAGGCATAAGCCAAATGAATCCAGTTACTAAGTCGCAACACGCAAGGATGTCAGGCATGGCCGACCAGAAGGATCTTCCGCACGATTCTGGACCCGCTGGTGGGTGGGGCTCGATGAAAGGGATTTCGCAGATTTTTGGCGAGACCTGGCCTGCGGGTGGCGCGGTGCGCAGCCTTGGTCGCCTGAACAAGCCGAAGGGCGTGATGTGCGTGTCCTGCGCATGGCCGAAGCCCGCAAACTATTCGGCGTTCGAATTCTGCGAGAACGGCGCGAAGGCGACGATGTGGGAGCTGACCAAGGCGCGCTGCACACCAGAATTCTGGCAGGATGACGCGCACACGGTCACAGCGCTGCGCGACTGGAAGGATCACGATCTCGAAAAGACCGGGCGGCTGACGCATCCGCTGCGCTATGACGCCGCAACCGATCGCTACGTTGCGGTCAGTTGGGAGGATGCGTTCGCGGCGATCGGCGCCACGCTCCAGTCGATCGATCGCGAGAGCGCGGTGTTCTACGCGTCGGGCCACGCCGGACTCGAGGCGTCGTATCTCTATGCGCTGCTGGCGCGGACCTATGGCAACAATAACCTGCCACAGAGTTCGAACATGTGTCACGAGACGACGTCGGTCGGCCTGACCAAAGTGATCGGCTCGCCGGTCGGGACGATCGTCTGGGACGATCTGGCCGAAACCGACGCGTTTTTCTTCTTCGGGCAGAATCCCGGCACCAACAGCCCCCGGTTCCTGCATCCGCTCAAGGACCTGAAGGATCGCGGCGGCAAGATCGTCACGTTCAACCCGGTGATCGAACAGGGTCTGGTGTCGTTCGTCGATCCGCAAAGCCCCGCGGCGATGCTGACCGGCAAGGAAACCAAGATATCGGATCAATATCACCAGCTGAAGGCGGGCGGCGACGTCGCCGCGATCCTCGGGCTGTGCAAGTGCGTGGTCGAGGCCGACGACGCGGCGCAGGCGGCGGGCAAGGCCGAGGTGATCGACCATGCCTTCGTCAAGCAGCACACCACTGGCTTCGACGACTTCATCCAGTCGTGCCGCGACGTGAGCTGGTCCGAGATCGAGCAGGAATCGGGGCTGACCGAAGCGGCATTGCGCGACGCTGGTCAGGTCTACATCGCCGCCGAAAAGGTGATCGGCGTGTACGGCATGGGGCTGACCCAGCACACGCACGGCGCGCTCAACATCGCGATGCTGGTCAACCTGTTGCTGCTGCGCGGCAACATCGGCAAGCCTGGTGCGGGCTGCTGCCCGGTGCGCGGGCACAGCAACGTGCAGGGCCAGCGCACCGTCGGGATCGCCGAGAAGGTTAAGCTCGTGCCGCTCGACAAGCTCAAGGAATTGTTCGGCTTCGATCCGCCGACCAAGGACGGCATGAACATCGTCGAGGCGGTCGAGGGGATGTTCGCGGGCAAGGTCCGCGCGTTCGTGTCGCTCGGCGGCAACCTGGTTCGCGCGGTGCCCGACCAGAAGCGCATGGAGCAGGCGTGGGCGGCGCAGGACCTGACCGTGATGATCTCGACCAAGCTCAACCGCAGCCATCTCTTTCCCGCCAAGCAGGCGTATATCCTGCCGTGCCTCGGCCGGTTCGAGGTCGACGAACAGGCGACCGGCAACCAGTCCATCACCACCGAAGACAGCTTCTCGATGATCAGCGCGTCGGTCGGTCACACCGCGCCGGTATCGGACATGGTCAAGAGCGAGCTTGCGATCGTGACCGGCATCGCCAAGGCGGCGGTGGCGCCATCCGCGGGTCTGAAATGGGACGAATGGACGGGCGATTACGGGCTCGTCCGCAACCTGATTGAGCACACCTATCCCGACGATTTCCGCGACTTTAACGCGCGGATGTACGAGGCTGGCGGCTTCTACCGCGGCAATGGCGCGCATGAACGGATCTGGAAGACGCCCGAAGGCAAGGCGGTGTTCACGGCGCCCGGCCAGCTGAACTCGCTCGGGTTTAAGGATGCACCGGGGCGCTACCGGTTGATAACGATGCGATCGAACGACCAGTTCAACACGACCATCTATGGCTATTCGGATCGCCTGCGAGGGCTGGAGGGGTCTCGTGACATCGTGTTGATGAGCCCCGAGGATATCGAGGAGCGTGGGCTCCATGATGGCCAGAGCGTGACGCTGGTCACCGATGTCGACGCCGATGCCGATGATGGGCAGGACCGCAGGCTCGGGGGGGCTGACGCTGACAGCTTACAAGCTACCGCGCGGGACGATTGCGTCCTATTATCCCGAGTGCAACGTGCTCGTTCCGATCGGCCATCACGACCAGCTGTCGAAGACGCCGGCATCGAAATCGGTGCCGGTGCGGGTCGAGGCGGGCTGAGCGCTCGGCGGGCTATATTCAGACGGCGGAAATGCATACCGGCGCGACGCGGCATCAGCCCGCACACGCCGGGCAACGATCCGCGCGCGCTCATTGTCTCAGTGTTGTCCGCGGCCTTTGCCATCTTGGCGACGCCGATCAGATACCAGCCCAACACGATGGTGTATGCCGCGGCTGATTATTGCTTCTCCGAGTTCGTGAAATTCGGAGAAGCAATGAATATGACCGGTGGTTTGGCCCCCCTGCTTCGCGATTAAGTGGCTCATCCGATAAGCAAGCCGTAACGCCAGCGGAACAACACTAGCGACAACCCGTTCGCTATAGATGCAGCCCGTCACGCCTCCGCCGGTTCGAAATCCGCTCGATCTGATCGTCGCCAAGCTTCACGTCGCGTCGAACGACTTCTTCCTTCAACTACCGAATATCCTCGGCGGTATCGTCTTCGTGCTGGCGGCGTGGTTCATCGGCAAACTTGTTGCGAACGGCCTGCGCAAGGGCTTTCATCACAAAGGTCTGGTCGATCTGGGCGGGGTGCTGTCATCACTTGTGTTCGGCCTGATTGTCGCCGCCTCCGTTTTGATCGCATCGGTTATTATCTTTCCGAGCGTGCAGCCCGCGACGATCATCTCCAGCCTCGGCATCGGTTCGGTTGCGATCGGTTTTGCGTTCAAGGATATTCTCCAGAACCTGCTCGCCGGCATCTTGTTGCTGACCAACCGGCCGTACCGGCGCGGCGACCAGATCGTGGTCAAGGATTTCGAGGGCACGGTCGAACACATTCAGAGCCGCGCGACGCTCATCAAGACTTATGACGGACGGCGGGTCATAATACCCAATTCGGACGTCTATACCTCGCCCGTCATCGTCAATACCGCGTTCCCGACGCGCCGTAGTCAGTTCGACGTCGGCATTGGCTATGGCGACGATCCGGAAGAGGCCTGTCGGATCTTTACCGAGGCGATCGCCAAGGTCGACGGCGTCGAGGCGGACCCCGCACCCGAAGTGCTCCCCTGGGGACTTGCTGACAGCTATGTCACGTTGCGCGCACGCTGGTGGACGGAATCCAAGCGGACTAACGTCGCGCACATCCAGGCGCGCGTGATCCTCGCGCTCTATAAGGCCGCGAAGGAAGCGGCGATCGACCTGCCGTATCCGACCACCGTCATGCTGTTCCACGACCAGAGCGAAGCGACCGACGGCGATCGGAAGGCGCAGCGCGAAGGATGGCCTGCAGGGGGCGAACCCGCCTCCGCGTCGAGGCCGCGGCGCAGAGGGTGACGTTCCTATGACCGCGGGGCATAAGCCCGAGGGATGAATGGTATTGCAGTCGAACGTTCCGATCTGACCGATCGCTTGGCGCGACTGGCCCTGTACCGCTGGTGGCGCAGGTCGGTGGTAGCGCCGGTCGATCATGAATCGGTGATCGCCAGGATCGTCGAGGAAAGCGGCTGGTCGCCGCGCTATGCGTTCATGACGATGATGTCGGCGGGTATCGCGGTACTCGGTCTGCTGCTGTCGTCGCCGGCCGTGGTGATCGGCGCGATGCTGATCTCGCCGCTGATGAACCCAATTCTCGGCTTCGGGTTCAGCCTGGCGCTCTTCGATTTTCGCGAGCTGCGACGATCGCTCAAGGCGTTGGCGCTCGGGGCTATCGTCGCGGTGTTGTTCACCGCGCTGATCGTCACGATCTCGCCGCTTCAGGCGCCGACTGCGGAGATCGTCGCGCGGACCAGGCCAAACTTGTTCGACCTCGCGGTCGCGCTGTTCGCGGCGTTGGCGGGCAGCTTCGCGATCATCCGCGGCCGCGGCGAGACGATCGTAGGCGTCGCGATTGCCACTGCATTGATGCCGCCACTCGCCGTCGTCGGCTACGGCATTGCGACACGCAACATGCCCGTGGCAGCGGGTGCGTTTGCGCTGTTCGTCACCAACTTCATTACTATCGCGCTGTCGGCGACGGCAATGGCGCGGTTCTATGGGTTCGGCCATCATTTGTCGCGTCGGCAGAGCTGGATGCAGACGATCGTGTTGCTGCTGGTGTTCGTTGCGATGGCGATCCCACTGGGCATATCGCTCAACAGGATCGGTCGGGAGGCCGTGGCCGTCTCGCAGGCGCGCTCGCTGCTGACGGCCAGGTTCAGCGACGAAGCGCGTGTCACGCAAGTCGATCTCGATTTCACCGCCGATCCGCTGGTCGTGCGCGCGGTGGTGATCACGCCGCGCGGCAAGATGCAGCAGACGCCGATGATACAGGCGGCGCTGATGGAGACGTTGGGCCGGCCCCTCCGGCTCGATCTCGACCAGATCCTGCTCGAGCCGGGGGCAGGGGCGCTGGACGCGCAACGCGAGGAGCTTCGCCAGGCCGCCGATACTCCTAGCCCCGAGGCGCAGCGGATGACGTCGCTCGTCAAAATGATTGCGCTTGTGACCGGTATCGCGGCCGACGACGTGACGATCGACCGTGACCATCGCCGCGCGACGGCGTCGGCCGCAGCGTTACCGGGTGCTACCGTCGCGACCTATCGGACGCTGGAAGCTCGTTCTGCGGCTGAAACGGAGGGCTGGTCTGTGGTGATCGTGCCACCGCAGGGGCCGCTGCCCGAGATCGCCTTTGCGGATAACGTCGATGCACTCGACGGCACTGCGCGATCAGCCGTAGCGACATCGATTTGGGCAGCACGGCGCTGGAACATACCGGCGCTGGGCGTGCCCGGCCTGCCGGCGGGCGCGGCACCGGCAACCCCCAACCTTACTGAACGCCGGGCGCTCGCCATTGCGACGATGATCCGGGGACAAGGCATCAAGCCCGTTCCCGCACCGCCGGCAGGCCAGCGCTTCGCGCTCGTCACCGGCGTAACGGCTATCGCGCAGTGATCGGCGGCCTGGCGCTCACGCCGTTCGATGCCGCTGCGATCCTGATCGTGCTGGCAGCAGCACTCGGCTATCTCAACTTTCGATTTCTCAAGCTGCCCTCGTCGATCGGGCTGACCATCATGGGCGCGCTCGCCTCGCTGATCGTCGTCGGGCTCGACCGGGTGTTTCCGGGTGCGGGCTTCGGTCACGACGTGGTGCAATTCATCGCCGGGATCGATTTCCAGACAACGTTGATGGACGGGATGCTCTCGTTCCTGCTGTTTGCCGGCGCGCTGCACGTCGACTGGCACGAGATGGCGCGCGGGCGCTGGCCGATCCTCGTCCTCAGTACCGTCGGCGTTGTGCTGTCGACCTTGCTGGTCGGCGGTGGTTTCCTTCTCCTGTCCCGCGCGATCGGCTTCGAATTGCCGGCGATCTGGTGCTTCGTGTTCGGTGCGCTGATCAGCCCGACCGATCCGGTGTCGGTGATGAGCGTGTTGAAGCGCGCCGACGTCTCGCCCGCGCTGGAGGCGACCGTCGCAGGCGAGAGCCTGTTCAACGACGGTGTCGGCGTCGTCGTCTTCTCGATCCTGCTAGCGTCCGCCGTATCGGGCGAACCGTTCTCGATTCTACATGGCGTGCAACTGTTCGCGATCGAGGCGGGCGGGGGCATCCTGCTCGGTCTCGCAATCGGCTGGATCGCCTATCGCGCGATGTGCTCGATCGACGACTATAAGGTCGAGGTGATGATCAGCCTGGCGGTTGTCATGGGTGGCTATGCGGTCGCGCGGCCGCTCCATGCGAGCGGCCCGGTGGCGATGGCGGTCGCGGGGCTGATCATCGGCAACGCCGGCGTCGCGCACGCGATGAGCGATAGGACGCGCGACTATCTGCATAAATTCTGGGACCTGATCGACGACATCCTCAACACCGTGTTGTTTCTGCTGATCGGGCTGGAGGTGGTGACGATCCCCGGTGATTTGCGCCTACTCGTGCTCGGCGTTGCGGCCATCCCGCTAGCGCTCGCGGCGCGCTCGCTGTCGGTCATCCTGCCGCTGCGCGCGATACGCCCGAAGCATCGCTACGGCCTCGTCGCGCCGGTCACACTGATCTGGGGCGGCCTGCGTGGCGGCATCTCGATCGCGCTCGCGCTAGGTCTTCCCGATGGCCCAGCGCGGTCGGTCATTCTCGCGGCGACCTATGTCGTCGTCCTCTTCTCCGTCATCGTCCAGGGCGGCACCATCAAGCGCGTCCTCGAATATCTGACAGCCAAGGAAACGACCCGATGAGGGCACGATTGCTCCGTTTCGCCAATCAATTGCGCGAAAGCTATTGGTTCGTCCCGACGGTCATGGCTGTCGCGGCTCTCTTGCTCGCCGCCGGCATGGTGTGGCTCGACAGCCATCATGCGACGGACTGGATGGACCGACTGCCATGGCTCTATGCGGCTCGCCCGGCTGGGGCACGCAGCCTGTTGTCGTCGATCGGCGGGTCGATGATCGGGGTCGCCGGTACGACCTTCTCAGTGACGATTGCTGCCGTCGTCTATGCCTCGGGGCAATATGGGCCGCGGCTGCTGAGCAACTTCATGTCCGATCGCGGCAACCAGGTGACGCTCGGCACATTCATCGCGACCTTCCTGTATTCGCTGATCGTCGTGCGGACGATCCGGTCGCCGGGCGAGGCGGCGGGCGAGCCGGCGTTCGTCCCGCAGCTCGCGGTCCTGGTCGGCGTGCTCCTAGTCCTGTGTTCGATCGCGGTGTTGATCTACTTCATCCATCACGTTCCCAGTCGCATCCACATCAACAGCGTGATCGAACGTATCGGCGATCGGCTTATCGCCGAGATCGATCAGCGCTTTCCGGTGTTCGTCGGCAAGCCACTCGACGAACGCGAGGACGCTGATCGCATCCCCGAAGCATTCCGCCCCAATGCCAACGCGGCCGCAGTCGAGCGCCGGGCTGTCATTCGTGCCAAGCATACCGGCTACATCCAGTTGATCGACGACGAGACGCTGCTCGGCACAGCCCGCGACAACGGACTGATACTGCGGCTGCAATACCAGTCCGGTGATTTTGCGCATCGCGGCAGCGTTCTGGTCGAGGCTTGGCCCGCTGAGGCGCTGGTTGAGGATGCGCAGACGGCGCTACGCACTGCGTTCGCGATCGGCTCGCGACGCACCGGCATGCAGGATCTGCGCTTTCTCATCGACGAACTGGTCGAGATTGCAGCACGCGCTCTGTCTCCGGGGGGTCAATGATCCGTTTACCGCCAATTCCTGTCTCGACTGGCTCGGGGCGGCGCTGTCCGATTTAGCACGGCGGGACCTACCGTCACGGCTGCGGGCTGACGACGATGGGCAGTTAAGGGTAATTGCGCATCCGTTGACCTTCGCCGGGTTCATCGACCGAGCATTCGGTGCTTTGGCGCAATACGCGTCCGCCGACATGATCGCGGGCAAGCGGTTTCTGGCCGCGCTGGGGGACGTAGCGCTTAGCTGCGACGCCCTATCGCGAGTTGCGGTCCTCGCCAAGCAAGCGAGCCAGTTCCGCGACCTCGCCGATGGCGCGCTGAAGGGCGCGAACCGCGATGCCGTTCTCGAACGCGCCGACGAGTTGCTGCGCGCGCTCACGCAACCCGATTACAAACGCCGGCTGCGCGATAGTCAGGCCTGGCTAGGAGGCACCGCATGATTGTCGCCATCGCACTCGTGGTCGCCCTGATCGTCACGCTAGCGCTCACGTTCAGCAAATTCGCGCGGAGCGACGCATGGCGCGCGACCGTTACCCCGCTTGCCTCGATCATCGGGTCAGGTTTCCTGATCTGCGGCCCTTTGCTTGCACGCGAGTTCGGCAGCGCCGCGATCCTAGCAATGGCGACCCTGCTGGCGATCGCCTACGCTGCTGGCTGGGTGATCCGCTTCAACATCGTCCACGTCGAAAACCACCTCGCTAAGGCACCGTTCAACGATCCGATCGCCTGGACCGCACGTATAACTCAGGGCGTGCTCTCACTCGCCTATGCGGTATCCGTGGCTTATTACCTGAAGCTGCTCGCCGAGTTTTCGCTCAAGCCAGTTACGATCGACCCGGCGTGGCAGCCGGTCGCCGCCAACGTCATCGTGACCGTCATCATCGTCCTTATGACCCTGCTCGCGCTAGGTGGCAGCCTCAGACGGGTAGAGCATCTTGCGCACGGCACGGTGTCGATCAAGATCGGGATCATCGCCGGACTCCTCGTCGCGCTGGGGATCGCTTGGGCATCCAACGGCATTACGGACCCGTTGCCGCCAGTTCGCCTTTCCTGGGCTAGCATCCCCATGCTGCTCGGCCTGATCATCACCGTGCAAGGGTTCGAGACGTCGCGCTATCTCGGGCATGACTATCCACCTGAGATGCGGATCCGGACGATGCGGCATGCGCAGTGGATTGCCTCGGGGATCTACCTCGCCTTCATTGCGCTGCTTACCCCGTTCCTGTCGCGCGCGGCGGCGACCGAAGGCGTTGCCGGGATCCTCGACATCATGGAACTGATTGCACCTGCGATGGGTATCTTCGTCCTTATCGGCGCGGTGTCCAGCCAGCTGAGCGCGGCGGTCGCGGACTCGATCGGCTCGGGCGGGCTGGTTAACGAGGTCTCACGCCGCAAGATCAGCGTGCCGATCGCCTTCACGCTGGCGGGCGCGCTGGCGATCCTCGTCGTCTGGCTGACCGATCCGTTCGAGGTCGTCGCGCTCTCATCGCGCGCGTTCGCGCTGTTCTACGCGATGCAGTGCGTGCTGGCGTTGCTCGTGTCGATCAAATCGGGGGGCGGGGACCATCCCACAGCGGATTGGTTTCGTCGCGATCGGCCTCATCTGCCTCGTCGCCGTGTTCGTCGGCGCGCCGGCGGAGGGCTGAGCCACGGCGAGGACGACCCGGCTCCCGCCCACGTCCTCCTGAAGCGGCACGGGCCGACAGCGCCGATCTGGTAACGGCATGTCGCGATCCTTGGGGGCGATTACGATCGGCATCGTTTCGCTGCCGTTTGCCGCATCTCCAAGACCACCGCGAGCCGTGGCCTGATGATGCCGCTCGTCGCCTCCGCACTGATGGCCGGCTTCGTAGTACAGACAGTGTCGAAAGTGCGGCTATCTCACGTGCCGTCGTAAGAGTTTTTGTCGGGCAACGCGTCGGCGAGACCTTTCGGCCATGACTGGCGGAGTGAGTTGCCCATGGCCCATTACCCAGCGCCTAACCAGTAATTGCCGTCGCGCCCATCAGAAGCGCCATCGTTACCATCATGACGTTCTCGGTCAGCGACACGAACCCGAGTGGCACGTTGCTACTGCCCCCGACACACGCGCATTTGAGATCGCGCTTGTCGATATATACGGCCTTGTACACCGATGCCGCCCCAATCCCGCCGATGACTAGCGCTACGGGCGCCGAGAACCAGGTCAGGATGCCAGCGAGCATCAGGATGCCCGCGGCCAGTTCGGCAAACGGATAGACATACGCATAGGGGACATAGCGACGGGCTAGGAGGTCATAGCCGAGGAACATCGATGAGAAGCGCTCAAGATCCTGTAGTTTGAGCATCGCAAGCAGGCACATCGAAACCGCGATGAAGCGGCCCGCGCCAAGCAGGCCAATCAACGGCACACTGGTCAGTGCATTGATGGCAAGCGTGAGCAGTGCAGCTACCGCAAATACCGCAACGACCGGCGTGTACGGCGTGGCCTTGGGATCAGCGACACGCAGTCCGAAGTAGCGGCGCAGGGCGTCATAGCCACCGATCCGTTCGCCCTCGATGAAAATCTGTGGTGTCGTCACAACGCCATATTTGGCCTTGAGGGCGTCTTGCTCGCCGCGGGTCGTCAGCCACCGGTCATCGACGGCATAGCCCTCATGTTTCAAAAGATAGCGTGCCTTAAGGCCGAACGGACAGACATGTTCCGGCATCACCATCCGGTACAGAACGGCGCGTTTCAAATCTGTTTCAGTAGCGTGAGCAAAGTCGGTTGGCCTGGACATGGCGGCTCCTTGGGTAACGTCGATGACTACCCATATGGGGTCCGTACCACGGTACGGAATCAAGAGGTGTCATGACGACGATCGCAGGACTGGCCCGCGCAGGTGGGGTCGGCATCGAGACGGTCCGCTTCTACCAGCGGCGCGGACTGCTCGCGACCCCTGCGCGACCAGAGAAGCTCGGGCTTGGCAGCGGGGTCAGGCGATACGGGTCCGAGGACATTCGCCGTCTGCGTTTCATTCGTTCGGCCCAGACCGCCGGCTTTACGCTCGAGCAGATCGGCGAGCTCCTCTCGCTAGATGCGGCGACGGATCATGCGCGGGCGCGCGGCTTGGCGACGGCGCAACTCGCGGTGCTCGATGCCAGGATCGAAGAACTACAACGCGCCCGCGCCGCGCTTCATCATCTGGCAGAAGCGTGTGCGGGGACGCGTGCCGGTCTCTGCCCGATAATCGAGGCGTTCGATGCGCCAGCGCTCGAGGACGCCTTGTAAACCTCTTTAACATGACTGGCGGGACACGCGGTAATCGGACATGGGGCGGGACTATTAACCGCCTGGAGCACGCACCGTCCATGTTGAGAACAAGTGCGTTCGCGCTGGGGCTTGCCATAGTGTCGAGCAGCTGCACGCAACCCGGTCAATCGACAGCCGGGCTCTCACCGGACGGGGCTATCGGGATCACTGCTGGTATCTCGCCAGCGGGCGCGTTCCAGGTCGCGATCCGTCATCGTGGAAAAACGCTGGTCGCTCCGTCACCCGCAGGGATCATGCTGGCGGACCGTCCCTTCAGGGCGCTCGCAGAGACCGCGCGCGAAACCATCGTTCCTGCGACCGGCTGCACGGGAGAGCGGGTCAGCGCCCGCGAAACGGTTCAGAATGGTCGCCAACTCATCCTGGAAACGAGCGCCTGCAATGACGGTGCCGCCTTCCGGCTCGTCGCTCCGGCGCGCCCGGGGGCAGATCCATGGCGTATCGCTGGCGAGAGCACCCGCTTCGTCACGGCACGCAATGACGCCTGCCTGGGGGTGCGCCACGCCAAATTCTTCAACAGCCACGAGGGCGATTATCGGCCAGTCCGCCTGCAGGCACTGAAACACGACGATCTCGTGGATCTGCCCCCTGACGTGCGCGACCGGAACGGCGGGAGAAACCTACGCGCTCACCGAGAGCAATATCGAACATTATGCCGCAGCCTATCTGACGGGCACGGTAACAGGCGATGGCGTCTCGATCCGCCTGACTCCGCGCCCCGACGATGATCGCCTGGCGGTGGTCCTGCCAGCTGAACAGCGGGTCACGACACCGTGGCGCATCGTCATGATCGCCGACCGCCCCGAACAATTGGTTGAGAACAGGATGGTCCAGCGCCTCGCGGCACCGTCGCGGATCGCTGACACGACATGGATAAAGCCTGGCAAGGCCGCGTGGGGGTGGTGGTCGGGGCTGCTAGCCCCCGATATCCCGAATGCGGGGCACAACATGGCGACCTACCGGCGCTATATCGACTTCGCCGGGCGCATGGGGCTGCGCTACTACGTCATCGATCAGGGCTGGGCATCGAGGCCGACGGGTGAGGGCCAGCCCGCCGATGTACTGACGCCGTCTGATGGCATCGACGTCCCCCAACTCGTCGAATATGCCCGGCGTCGCGGCGTGCGAATATGGTTGTGGACCGACTGGAAATCACTCGACGGCCGCTTGGATGCGGTACTTGCACAGTGGCAGGCCTGGGGGGTGGCGGGAATGAAGGTCGACTTCATCTATCGTCAGGATCAGGCGGTCGTCGGCTTCTACCACCGTCTTCTCGCCACGGCTGCCCGGCATCGGGTGCTCGTCAACATCCACGCTGCGTTCGTGCCGCGTGGACTGGAGACAACCTATCCAAACTTCCTCACCCAGGAAGGGGTGATGGGCAACGAGTATAATCGGTGGAGCCGCAAGGTCACCGCTGGCTATGACGTCCGCGCCGCTTATACACGCGCGACGATTGGGCCGATGGACTATACGCCGGGCGGGTTCCGGAACGTCACGCCGGCCGCGTTCTCGCCGCAGGCGCCCGCTCCCGAAGTCATGACGACGCGGGCACACCAACTGGCGCTCTTCGTGCTCTATCCCAGTCCGCTGACCAGTCTTGCCGATGCGCCCGTTGCTTACCGGACGGCCGATGGACGCTGGGCGCGAGGCGTGTCCTTCCTTCGCATGGTACCCACAACATGGGACGAAACACGTGGCATAGCAGGTTCTCTAGGACAGTGGATCGCTGTCGCCCGCCGCAAAGGGTCGCGGTGGTATCTGGGCGCGATAACCGACGGCACGGCGAGGACCGTTTCCCTGCCGCTTGGTTTTCTGGGGAGCGGACGATGGACAGTTCGTGCATGGGCGGATGGCGCATCGCCGACTTCGATCGATGAACGGACGGGTGAGGTCAACGCCGGCGGTCGACTGAGCGTAACGCTTGCAGCCAATGGCGGCGCTGCCTTCATGTTCGAACAACGCTGAACTGTAGTGATCTAAAAGGTCGCTCGGCGGAACGTGGTATCATACCGGACGTAGTAGCATTGCATTACGCATCTGCGCGTCGTCATTCGGAGGCTTCATGCCGTTACAATCTCCCCGACCCTCCGTCAGCGCTCTGCATCCGCTACACGTATTGCTTGGCGCATATCCGATCGCGTTCTTCAGCGGCGCCTTTCTGACCGATATCATCTACCTGAATACCGCGGTGATGATGTGGGCGAATTTCTCGGTATGGCTGATCACTGGTGGACTTGTGATGGGCGTTGCCGCAGCGATTGTCGGGATTGGAGAAGCACTCTTCTCGCGTAACAAGTCGTCCCTGCGGCCGGGCTGGTTTCACTCCGTCGGGAACGCGGTCGTTCTCGGACTTTCGCTATGGAACGCGTTTGTTCATAGCCGAGATGGATGGACATCAGTCGTTCCGACCGGAATTATACTTTCGGGCATTGTCACGGTGCTAGTCGTTATCGTGAACTGGCTAGGCACGTCGCACACCATACGTCAGCTTACGGGGAGCGTTCGATGATGCGCGGACTTGCTATTGGGTCTTCCGTTCTGGCGTTAGCCGCTTCCGTTCTCCTTTCTGGCTGTGGCCGTGATCCGGCGCCTGCATCAACGCAGATCGGTGCAAACCCGCGCCTACCTGCGCAGCAACAATATCTCTTGCCGCCAATGAAAGTTGCGCCGGTGTCGAGTTGGCAACCGAACGAAACGCCGACGGTCGCCGCGGGCATGAAGATAGCGGCGCTAGCGACGGGACTTGAGCACCCACGCCAGCCCTACGTACTTCCCAACGGCGATATCCTGATCGTTGAGGCGAACGGACCGGGTTACGAACCGATCACCCGGCCCAAGGACCTGATCATGGGGTGGGTGCAAAAGTACGCTGGCGCAGGCGCCAAGGGTGGCAATCGTATCACGTTAATCCGGGATGCGGACGGCGATGGCAAACCCGGAGCTGAAGACCGTCTTTTTAGACCACCTCGTGTCGCCTTTCGGCGTCGCGTTGGTGGGCAACGATCTGTACGTGGCGAACACCGATGCGATCGTTCGATACCCCTATGTCACCGGCCAGACCAGGATTACTGTGCCAGGTCAGGTGCTGACCGAGCTTCCCGGCGGGCCGATCGATCATCACTGGACCAAAAGCCTCGTGGCGAGCCCTGACGGCTCGAAACTCTATGTCGGGATTGGATCGAACAGCAACATCACCGAGAACGGCATCGGTGAAGAGCGCGAGCGAGCCGCAGTGTGGGAAGTGGATCGCGCTAGCGGAGCCCACCGAATATTTGCGAGCGGCCTCCGCAATCCCAATGGCCTGTCATGGGAGCCAACCACAAACAAATTGTGGGTCGTTGTCAACGAGCGCGACGAGATCGGTCCCAACCTTGTTCCCGACTATCTCACCTCCGTAAAGGACGGTGCCTTTTACGGATGGCCGTACAGCTATTACGGCCAGCATGTCGATCCGCGCGTGATGCCGCAGCGTCCCGACCTGGTCGCCAAAGCGATCGCTCCTGATTACGCGCTGAGCAGTCACGTCGCGCCATTGGGACTAACCTTCTACACCGCGGGCAAATTGCCCGGATACCAGGGCGGGGCATTCGTCGCCGAGCACGGTAGCTGGGATCGTGCCCCCCTTCAACGGCTATAAAGTCGTGTACATTCCCTTCGCCAATGGCCGGCCTGCTGGGAAGGCTCGTGATGTCGTGACAGCGTTTCTTGACAGCGACGGCAAGGCACGAGGCCGCCCGGTTGGATTGGCGGTAGACCGCACAGGTTCGCTGCTGGTTGCGGACGATCTTGGAAATACGGTGTGGCGGGTCAGCAGCCGCTGACCCTTGCTGCGGAAAGGCAATTTCGCGTCGCAGTCGCTTGACGCCGAAACTGCCGTTCGGAAGACCGCGAGGTTGAAGCCGGTTTGCCTACTCGTTCTCCGTCGAGACGTCATTGCGCGGTGGAACGACCGGAGTCGAACTTTCCGTCGATGGGGCGTGAAACCGCAAATCGCGCTGAGGCACCGGCATGGTTACGCCGTGTTCCTTGAACAGGTCCCATATGCGAAAGAAGACATCGCTCGTGACGTTTCCTACTCCCGCCTCCGGACTGTCGATCCAGATTCGTAGGTCGAATTCGACCCCGCTGTCGCCGAAGGCCTTGATCCAGCATACCGGCGCGGGTTCGGTGAGCACGCGTGGTGAAATACTGGCGGCTTCAACAGCGAGCCGTTGGGCCAGCCTCAAGTCGCAATCGAAAGACACACGAAATCCTACATGAACCCTGACGTCCCGGCTCGAGAAGGACCAGTTCTCGACTTCGTCGGTCATCAGCCGTTCGTTCGGGATCAGATGCTCCTTGCCGTCCCGGGTCAGGACCGAGACAGCGCGAACACCGATCTTGTTGACCCAGCCGAAGGTATCACCAACTGCGATGACGTCGCCGGGCTTGATTGAGCGGTCGAGCAGCAGGATCAGACCTGCGATCAAATTACCGAGCGTTTTTTGCAGGCCGAAACCGATCGCCAGCCCAAACGCCCCCGAGAAAACTGCCAACGCAGTAAGATCTATGCCCAGCAGGTCGATCCCGACGAAGATAGCAACGGTGACGACGGCGATCTGAGCAAGCTTCTGGAACAGTACCCGTTGCGCTGCATCGAGCAGACGTGCCCGGCTAATCCAGCGCAGGATAAAGCCGAGCAACGCGCGGGCGGCAATGAACAAGAATAGCGACAGGCCAACCGCATTGACGACGTCAAGCAACGAGATGCGGCGGGTGCCTACACGCATGTTGGCGCGGTCTAATCCCGCTATGAGCGGCGCCAGACCACCCAGGCGACTTGCAAGCACGATAAATAGCAACGCGGCTGCGATCAGCGATGCAGCCCGGCTCTGCAGTCCGAGCGAACGGGCAATCTCGTACGCAAACGCCGCAACGGCGATAGCGAGGCCCGTGGCGAGGAGGAGATCCGCTCCTTGGTCCAGCCCGCGGACGCCAAGGAAAGCTGCCAGGACCATCGCTGTTACGCCAGAGCGTGTAAGTGCCATCAGTCTCGATGAAATTACGTCGGCCTGCCTCGGTGCCAAGGCAGGTAAAAGGTAACGGCAGGCAAGACGTGCTGCGAGGACGCCTAGAAGCAGCGCGGTGCTCAGGATCGCGGCAGCGGCAATCAGGTCATGAAACGGGAGCGCGGTCCAGCCGTCCAAATAGGTCTGCCACCAGGCATCGTGTTCCAATCGGCTCTCCATTGCGAACTCCCCAGCTTCATTTGCCGCAAAGCCCGCCTAGGTGTTAGCCAGACTTTGCAAGCGGGTCAGCCGTTGTGGACATGATGACTACGTGTCTCAAGTAGCGTTGCCATCTGCAAACCATGCGAAGCAGCCGCTGTTAAAACGGCCCGCCCCCAGGGTCAGCCAAGGGCGAGCCGACCAGCCGCTCTTTCCGGGAGTAGGCTGGCACAGGATAAACACGCTGCGGCTCTACGGGTTCAAATTAGTCGGCGGCAATGCAATGCGCGAAATGGCCAAGTCCATCGAAAAGGCACCGTGCCCACTGCCCACCGCAGCCCTGTCCGAAAACACACGATAGTCGCCAATCGGGGTTAGCGACGGCGTTTTGCGACGATTGAGGGGCTCCCGTCCGAAAACACCTGTTTTTCGCACAATGGTGATTACGACAGGGTTTTCCACACACCGGGCCGCTGAATACCGACAATGTAGAGGAAAGCTGCCCGTCTGATTATTGGGAAGGCACATGGCTTATTGCACGTTGCTTGATGCTGCGGCCTTTCTCAAAAAGGATCCCTAAATGCTAACGTTAAATTTGATATTCGACTGCGCAGCTTTCCAGGTCAGTTCGATACCGTTACGACTGATCTCATTAGATGGGGATCTGGGGGAAAATGACACTACGTACCGTTTCGGTAGCAGCATTGGCGTCGATTTCGATGTTCGTCGCGAGTGCCACGCCAGTCGACGCTCAGTTCGGCATTTTGGGGGGGCTGGCAAAGAAAGCCGGCATTTCGATGCCAAGCCTGCGCAAAGAGCCTATCTCTACCAGCTTGGCGGATGCCCGGTGGGGTGACCCCAGCCAAGACAGCTTCGTTCCACGTATGGCGAAGCGTGAGTTGTCCGGGTTGCAACATACTCCGAGCGGCGGTGTCATCCTAGAACCAGGATATTTCAGCTTCAACGGTCAGAGCTATTGCTTGCATGCCGGCACGCACGGTCCAGGAAAGGGCGATGGCTACCTGTACGGGCCAACGCTTGGTGCCGCTAAGGATGCAGTGATTACGATTGTTCGGAACTCGGTTCAGCATCCCGAGATCGATCAGCACACGATACAGGGGCTGCTATGGGCGATCCTGTCTCGCGCCAAGATCGAGGATCTATCAAGCGAGCAGAAGATCGCTGCGGCACAATTGCTGCCCCCCCGCCAGCTCGCCGGGCTGAACCGCGGTGTGTTCGATATGCTGGCAACCGGCCCGATCGCGGACAACCTTCCACGACAGGTGCGCGCCGCCATGCAGGCTGAGGCTGACTTGCGCCGTATGCTGGTGACGCCAGGAACCAGCTATAGTGAACTGGAGCGGGTCGCAGTGTTGGCTGGGATGGCGCCGTTAGGTGAGGGTAGCATCGGCGTGCCTACTGGGCGGTGGAGCCACCATCCTGACGGCTACTGGATCCGCTATTTGCCCAACAGCTATTCGAACACCGTTGTTGAGATTTGGGTGCCGACGAACTCGCCGGGTATCGGTAAGGAATACGACCCAGCTACCCACATCGCGGTTCCCGGCAACACGTCCCGGCAGAGGCTGATACAATCAGGACGAGCTTACGGACGCTCGTGGCTGATACAATCAGGACGAGCTTACGGACGCTCGTGAGTGCCTCGATCAAGCGTTTTGAGGAAAGCGTGAAATCGCATCGGAGCAGATGGTCGTTCGCGCTGAGAGGTCATGGCTGGCCTATCGAACATCCGAATGCGGCACCGTCTATGGAAACGGAATCAGTAGCAACATTCGAGGGAGCATGGCGCTAATTTGCCAGATACGGCTTTCACCGATGCCGACGTACACCATCTGGCTCCACTCGCTGACATACATCAACCGTACACTGCCGCTACTACCGCAGACTGACAGCGAAAGCGTTCTCCCACCGGCCTAGGAGGCCTAAATGCAGCGATTTCGCACCGTGCTCTACGGGCGCATGACGGCCGCCATTCTCACCGGCGCGTTGGCGGTTGGTCCGTTTGATGGCGCAGGAACTGCCGACCGACCAACAGCTGCAGGCAGCGTTCGGCGCGGTTCACAATCACCTTGGCCTTATGGAATATTGTATGGGCAAGGGGTTCGCCACTGACGTCGACGTCGCCAATACGCGCAAGTCGGTCGTCGCGGCAGTCGCAGGCATGACCGTGGGCCCGGCGATGCTTGCCCTGCAGGGCGTAGGTCGACGCGGTGACATCGTCGGGCCACGGTCATCGGCCTGATGGACTCGAGCAACCCGGCCCGCCCCGAAGAGGTACGCGAAGGACAGACGATGTCGCTGGCGGACAATGCCCGCGCGCAGAAGTCGTCCGAACGCACACTCTGCAGGCAAATTGCGGAACAAGCTTCCGCCGTTTTGGAGGCGGCATCGAGCGCGGCATCTGATAGATAACCTAGGGCTAGTCGCGTCAACGTCTTGCAATCAGTTCGGTCCCCCGTCCAAATCACCGACGCATTGTACGTCGGGCTCCGTTTTCGCCAGGCGTTGCAAGTCCCCAGTCCGCGCGACGATGCCCGGAAAGATCGCGTCGGGAGTAGCCGTGTAGGTCCGGAGAAGCTGCAGGGCCCAAGCATAATGCCGCGCGCCGATCGCGCAGCTGTTGCTGCCGCCATCACCCTCGCCCCAAACTTTGCGCCACCCAGCCTGGACGTCGCGCTTCAGGATGGCCTGGAAGGTCCCGACCGGTCCTTCTCCGCGAACATACGCGATCCCATCCGGGCCTGCCAAAAAGGACGCGAAACGCACGGAAGGTGAAACGCGATTGTGCACTATCGTCGCCCGCGTGGAGCTTCTTGACGATCGCGGAGCGTTCTGGGCTTCCGGGAGCGGGCGTATGGACGGCGGGCGCCGCGGCCAGCGCCGCTCGCGCCAGCGCCAACGCAAGCATCGTCGCGACGCCCGATAAATAGTAACGCCTCATATCAGAAGCCCGAAGCTATAAATCGGTCGCTCGCGCCAGCTGACTGCCACCGTCAATATCGCGCTCGAACCGTACCCGAGTGGCTATACCGTTCTGTGGCTAGGCTCCGAACATGTTCAGCTCGTTGGCCGATTTCTTCCCATCGCTCGGCGGATCGAAATGCCCGAATTCGAACATTAGGAAGGATGGCATTCGCAGCTTCTGCGCGTTCAGCGTCCGCACGCTCTCGGTACAATTTCGCATCGTCACTCATATCAGGCGGTTATCCCTTCTTTGGGTAAGGAGCGACGGAATCGCAGACGGCTTGCGATCGCAGCACCTAGTGCGGAGTTGCTGAGGCGGGCTCGTTTTCGGCTTCATCGTCCTCACGATCGAGAGCATCTGCATCCTCGCCAATGTCTTCCAGGGCCTCGCGGTGTCGCGCGGTAGATTGTGCTTCGATGTAGACGCGTCGCACCTCAGGAAACTCCTCCCGGATACCATCTTCGACGTCAGACACGATACGTTCGACGGTGCCGGCCAGCGTGTCATCGACAAAATCCGCTGACACCAGAACCAGTACCTCCGAAGGGCCAAAGTGCATCGTCCGCACCTCATTGACCTGCTCGATAGGTTTGACCCGATCAAGAATCTCGCGCAGTCGGTTCTCGATCGCAGGATCAGCTGCCTGACCGGTCATCAGAACATAGCAGCGGCGAGCCAGGCTAAGCGCAGTGACCGCTAGAATCACGCCGATGGCGATCGAGGTCCACCCATCCAGCACCGGCATGTCCAGCAAGACCGCAAGCCCGATACCGGTAAGCGCGGCAACCAAGCCGGCGAGTGCGGCCGTTTCTTCATAGACGACAGCAAAGACCGTAGGATCGCGGTTCTGCCGGATCGTCTCCATCATTCCCAGATTGCGGCGTTTTGCTTCTTTGCGAACCTGTCGAAGAGCCACCATCAGCGAGGAGCCCTCCAAGACAATGGCAACGATCAGGATCACCACGTTCACCCACGCGCTTTCGATCGGCTCGGGGTGGGCAACCTTCTCGGCCCCCTCATAGATGGCGACGCCTGAACCCAGAGCGAAAACTGCCATGGCAACGACGAAACCCCAGAAGTAGAGGCGCAAGCCATATCCAAACGGATGTGACGCATCGGCCGGACGGCTCGCGTCCTTCAGACCGAACAGCAGCAGGATCTGGTTACCGGTATCGACAAGACTATGAATGCCTTCCGACGCCATGGCGGAAGACCCGGTATAGGAGGCCCCGCAGAACTTTGCGACGGCGATACCGGCGTTAGCGGCAAGGGCGGCGAAGAGGGTATGTTTGGAGGAGTGTGCGGACATGCCTCCCTATCGCTTGAACTAGGGTTGCCGGCCAATGTTTGTTGAAAACATCTGTCGAATGTCAACGGTTGCTAGGGGCTGCGACCAGTCCGAAGCCTCATCACCCCCGGCGCGACGGTCAGTTATCGTTGTCGGCATCGTGTGAGGGTATGACGTTGAACGCACCCAGGTCGTCCATTTCCTCGACGATAGCGATCACCTGTTGCTCGATCTCGATGAAGGTTTTCGAGATATCGATCGTCCAGCGCTGCTCAATCATACGTCCGATATAGAGGGATCCAAATTGCTTCACAAAGGCCACGAAAAAGGCCGCTCTACCTTAGGTGGAGCGGCCTAATTTTGCAGTGGCAGGGATCAGACGTTGTCGCCGAGTGCGCCCTTTACGCTACCTTTTACGTCCTGACCGGTCCCCTTGAGCTGCTGTGCCTTGCCCTCGGCCTCCAGCTGCTCGTTGTCGGTCGCGTCGCCGTAAAGCTCCTTGGCCTTGCCGGCGATCTTGTTGCCTGCTGCATCGAGCTTGTCGGTGAATTCACCCATGGTCGTCTCCTGCTGATCAATCACGAAATCGTTTCGGTATCGACCAACAAACGAGGCGCGACCGCGGCGGTTCCGCAACTCACGCTCTGCACGAGATCAGCAGCAACGATCCTTTGCTGGGAGGTCTGGAAAACCGACCTTTCCACCTCAGCGCAGGATTAGCGAGTAGCGCACACGTCGGCCGGCACTGCATCTATTTTTCGAGTTTCGGAGGCATTCACGTTCCACGTAAGCCTATAGGTTACGAGAAGTCCGTCATGATCGGACAGCTTGGGATTGCCCTTGGAGCCGTCGAACATCGCCTGGACGCGGATCGGCACAAGGATCGTATTATGGGGTGAGCGAAACAGCTGGAGGTCCTGCGTATCCATCCAGGGAGCGTTGCCATCCCACGACATTTGAACATCGCAAAATAGGCGCTGTCGCGCGCACCATTCATGGACCAGCATCATTCGATCGGACACGTTCTCAAACTGACGAAATCGCTCCGGAGAACCCTTCATATTGAAGTCGCCTCCGAGGATCATGGCTGCATCGGCATTGCCGTTCCTCGTAATGAAGGATCCGAGTTCGGCAACTTGAAGCCCGTGTGCTTGCAGGTGCCGCGCGGGCGCGACGCGCGATGCCCCTTGCGAGTTAAGATGTGTATTGATCAAGTCGATAGCGATCGGAACATTTGGTATCGCAATGCGCGCGGATAACATTCCCTTGTTACTAAGGCAGTCGAATCCCGCGCAGCGATGAATTCCATAAGGTTCGGACGTTGTATAGGTGATTGGAAAGCGACTGAAGATCGCCAGACCCGAATTCACAAGGTGAAAACCCGTTTCTCCTTTTCTGCGGTTATAGGGGCTTGGCATTGGTCGCACCGCAGGAAGTATTTTTTGTTGGGTTCGTGCCGGTCCGGTTACAACGTTGGCGTACCCAATGTTTGTCATGGAGCGAACGGCCGTTCGGCTGAACATCTCCTGGACCATGACGATATCGGGCGCTTTGTCACTACGCCGAAGGTCGGCAAGCCTGGCTGCGATCTCGCGTAGTGACCCACCTCGCTTGCCGCGCGCCGGCCAAGCCAGTCCTTCGATGTTGTAGCTCAACACATCGAACGTCGTGCTCGCGGTTCGACCGTCGTTGGAAATTTCTATTGGTGGCACTCCGCCTTGGCTACATTCCGATAGCAAGGGAGCGGGAAGCGAGACGCAGCCTGCGAGCGCGACCACGGCAAAGATAGAAACTACTGAACGACGATCCATATCCCTGGGCCATAACAAGCAAGGCGTATCAGGCAAGGAAGGTAACAGCGGCGACGGCGAGCCATGCTGGCTATGTGGCATGAAACACGCCACGCCATCACACCACCAACAGCTTGAATGACCGCCCATGTGCTTTTCGGCTACTGCAAGCTTCGTCGCCTCCGGGGTGCTGGCAACGATCGGTGTGGCGACGCTGCGTCACGTGCGCGAACCGCGCGCACTGCTCTTCGCTTCCATGCCGCTGCTATTCGCTGGGCATCAGCTCTGCGAAGGGCTGGTCTGGCTCGCATTCCACGGCGAGATCGGACAGATTGCGCCCCACCATGTTGCGCTCCTGTTCATGCTGTACGCGCTCGGGATCCTCCCGACGTTGATGCCGGCAGCGGTGGCGTTGATGGAACCTCCGGGCTGGCGGCGCATCGCGATCGTCGGAGTGACCATAGTTGGCGCCTTGGTATGCGCCTGGAATATCGCAGGCCTGATCCTGTTCCCGATCCATGCCTTCGTCGAGCACTCTTCGATCGCGTATCGCAACGCGATGACCAGCAACATGGTAATGTCGATCATATACATCTTGTCGACGTGCGGCGCGCTGCTGCTGTCCAGCCACCGCGTCGTCAGAACGTACGGCGTCGTCAATGTAATCGGACTGCTGATCGTCCACTTGGTCAAAGGCTATGCCTTTGCCTCAGTCTGGTGCTTCTACGCCGCGATCATGAGCGTGATGATCTATTGGCAGTTCCATGAGCGCGAGATCGACGTCGAGACACCGAACGGCACTTCCCCCGTCCACAAGCCGTTCCTGCTGTCGTGGCTTCGGGGATCCCAAACATAGGCGGCTGGATCGCCACCCTGAACGTCCGGGTGATGGGCAAAACTGGCCCAGCCGCTTTTGAGCGCTTACTGCCAGCCGCGCCCTGTCGGGAAACACACGATAGTCGCCAGTCGGAGTTGGCGACGGGGATTTGCGACGATTAAAGGGCTGTCGCTCGAAATCACCTGTTTGTCGAGCATCCGAGAAAGCGACAGCGTTTTCCGCCACGGATTTCCTCGATCGGAAAGCCCAAGTCGCGGGCATTGGCGATGAAACGAAGGCGATGAACGTCGCTATCGGTATAGTCCCGGTAGGTGCCACGTCGAACTGGCGCGGGCACCAGGCCAATCTTCTCATAATGGCGGATCATCCGCTGCGAGACGCCGCTGGCACCTGATGCAGTCCCGATGTTCATAGATTCACCGTGTTCAGCCGCAGTGCGTTGAGGACCACGGTAAAGGACGAGAGCGCCATCGCTGCGCCGGCCAGCATCGGCGAGAGCAGAATGCCCGCCACGGGGTAGAGCACTCCGGCTGCGACCGGCACGCCGATACCGTTGAACAGGAAGGAGAAAAACAGATTCTGCCGGATATTCCGCATTGTCGCCTGCGCGAGCTTGCGCGCTCGCACGATCGCCGAAAGATCGCCGCGCATGAGCGTCATCCCGGCGCTTTCGATCGCCACGTCCGTTCCCGTGCCCATCGCCAGGCCTACGTCCGCAGCTGCCAGCGCTGGAGCGTCGTTGATGCCATCACCGGCCATCGCGACCTTGGCACCGGACGCTTTCAGCTCGCCGATGATACGCGCCTTATCTTCAGGGAGCAGACCGGCGCGCACGTCGTCGAGCCCGCCAACCGCGCGCGCGACCGCATCGGCGGTCGTTTGGTTGTCACCGGTCAGCATGATGATGCGGAGCCCTTGTTGGCGAAGCGCGGCGATTGCCTCACTGGCATTGGCGCGGACCGGATCGGCAACCGCGAGCAGCCCGGCAAGAGCGCCATCAATCGCCACTAGAATGACGCCTGCACCGTCGCCGCGATGACGATTGGCGGCTTCATCGAGCGGCTTAGGATCAGCGCCAACCCGGCTCATTTGCGCGGCATTCCCGATCACGACCGACCGGCCGTCCACCGTGGCACTCACACCCAGACCAGTTTGGGAGACGAAATTGGCGACCGTCCCGAGCTGCAATTCACGTTCGTTAGCGGCGACGACGATCGCGTGGGCGAGAGGGTGTTCGGATTGCCCTTCCACCGCAGCAGCGAGGGCAAGCAGATCGTTTTCCTCGCCGGCACCGACCGTTTCAACCGCGATCAGCGACGGTTTGCCCTCCGTAAGCGTGCCGGTCTTGTCGATGACCAGCGTATCGACCTTTTCGAGCCCCTGTAGCGCTTCGGCATTCTTGACCAGCACGCCTGCCTGAGCCCCGCGGCCCGTCCCGACCATAATCGACATGGGAGTAGCGAGACCGAGCGCACAGGGACAGGCGATGACCAGCACCGCAATGGCGTTGAGCAACGCATGACCCATCCGCGGCTCCGGCCCGACCAACGACCACACCACGAAGGTCGCGACAGAAACAAGAACGACCAGGGGCACGAACCAGCCCGATACCCGATCGGCGACCGCCTGAATTGGAGCACGGCTGCGCTGCGCATCGGCGACCATGCGGACGATGCGGGCGAGCATCGTATCCGAGCCGACAGCGCGCGCTTCCACGACGAGGCTTCCTGTGCCGTTGACCGTGCCCCCCGGTGACCGCCGCCTCGACTTCCTTGAGGACCGGTGCGGGTTCGCCGGTGAGCATGGATTCATCGACCGAGGAGCGCCCCTCGATCACCACGCCGTCAACGGGGATCGCAGCCCCGGGGCGAACACGCAGGCGATCGCCGGTTGCCACATCAGCAAGGCTGACTTCCTCCTCTGAGCCGTCCGATCGCACCCGACGCGCAGTCTTGGGGGCAAGATCCATGAGGGCACGTATCGCGCGTCCCGTTGCCGCCCTTGTGCGCAGTTCCAGACCCTGTCCGAGCAGCACCAGCGCCACCACGACGCCAGCGGCCTCGTAGTAAACCGGGACCACGCCCCCGTGCATTCGGAACGTCGGGGGAAGATGCCCGGCGCAACCGTCGCGACCAGGCTGTAGAGGAACGCTGCACCGACCCCGATCGAAATCAGGGTGAACATATTGAGATGGCGGGTGCGAAGCGAGGTCCATCCCCGCTGGAAGAATGGAAAGCCCGCCCACAACACGATTGGAGCGGTGAGCGCGAGCTGTACCCAAGGCGATGCGGCAGGACTGACGACATGAACGCCGAGTATTTCGGCGATCATCGAGATCGCAAGCAGCGGCACGGCGAGCACGCCCGCTACCCATAGCCGGCGCGTGAAATCCACCAGTTCAGGATTAGGCCCATCGTCGAGCGACGGCTCTTCCGGTTCGAGCGCCATGCCGCAAATCGGGCACGTCCCTGGTCCCTCCTGACGAATTTGCGGGTGCATCGGGCACGTCCAGATTGCTCCTGGTGTTGCCTTGGGTTCCGGTTTCGGCTTGTCGCCAAGATAGGCGTCAGGATTGGCGACAAATTTGCTCCGGCACCCCGCGCTGCAAAAATGATAAGTTTGGTCGGCGTGCTCGGCGTGATGCGTTGTTTTCGCCGGATCGACGGTCATCCCGCACACCGGGTCCGTGACTGTGGCCGCGCCGTCAGCGGCCTTGCCATCGGCGCAGCAAGTCCCTGATTCGGCGGTTTGTTTTTTCGTCACCGGCGTGCCTGGGCAACAGGACGAGGGCGCAACAGCGGCCTGTGCCGCTGGCTTTGCCGAGCAGCCGCAACCCCCGGCATGGGAATGGGAATGAGGGTCGTTCATGACCTGAAACTCCTTCGACCCGAGGGTATGTAGGGTCTAACACCATGTCAGGGGTCAAGGCCGGGTGCCGGCTATTCGTGATAGGGTCGCACTATATGCAACGCGACAGGCGGGGCTTGCCCTTGAATATGCGAGCCGCACCCCGTTCTCTGCGGTGTTGAGTCTCCGCAGGTCCTCGATGTGCCCCGGCCGCCGGTACTGCTATCGTCACAGTCTGACGAAGGTACCGGGCCGCGCCTCATCGTGGGAGGCCGGCTCCAAGTCACATGCCGGATATCCCTTTCTGCAGCTTGTTCGCCGCACTCAGATGACGGTTAATGGGCCCAGACCTCTTTTTTTGCGCTGCGCCGAAGCGCAGGGTCATCGCCAGCGTTCGCATAATAAGAGCTTAGGCCAAACGCGGCACGATGCGCCGGAATCTGCTGGCCAAGGTAGAGACGGTCGAAGTCGGTTGTCGATGCGGTCTGTAACTCGCTGATAGATGCGGCGGAGCCGGTATCCAGCGCAGGCGGTGGCGGATTCAGCCCATTTTTCACGGCGACCTCCATAGTCTTCGCCATCGTCTTCGTATGATCTTCGATAAGTCTTGATGCAAACTGACGAATCTTCAAGTTCTGCGACTTTTTTAGTGCAATCTGGCTGGAATTAATCTCGTAAAGATCACCCGTCGTCACCGCCTTTACGTATGCCATCGCGCTGTTTCTAGCTTCCGGAGGCGGAGGAGGTGGGGGGCGTTTGTGCTAGCGCAGGCGCAGTGCTGGCGAGCATCATTGATATGATGAATTTAGAGAACTTCATAAAATGCTTCCTCCGAATGTCGAATTTCCGTTTATCGGTAATGCTCGGTAATCTAAATGGGATCGGTGGCATATTGAACCGAGAGTCATCTTTGGTATTTATCAAAAAATTATTTACAATTGAATTTTCCCCCATAGTCAAATATACATTTTTTATATTAAGTAGTAAATCAAACGATTTTATCGCTAATAAGCTCGTGTATGCAAAAAGGTAGTATAACGAGCAGCTGAGGCGCAACCTCAAATTCATTATTGTGATATATGATTTGCCAATCAAAGTGCATCGGTCAAATAAAGACTAATCATGAACGTGAAGTCATAAATTGGTAATTTGGCAGAAGACTACCCGTTAGTTACGGCGTGATATCTCGAGGATCAGTGCGCTGATCAAATTTCAAGCTCGCGGTTATGCGGCCAATAAGATGCAGGGAATATCGCGCTGTATCTTCCGATTCAATTTCTTGGGAAGCGATCTCTTCCTTCACTTCACATGCAGTTGTCACGATGCCGAGGGCTTCGTCGACGCTCAGCAGGCCTTTTTCGAGCATGCCGTGTAATAGGCTTTCCACCAGCAGAAGGGAGGCCTGCCCGTGCGCGTCCGGGTCGGGCCGTGTTGCTGCTCGGAGGCGATTGGGATCGTTGTCGCCTGATTTCATGGGTTCCGCCTTTGTTACAGGAGAATCGGGATCTCTCAGTCTCCGACGGCCTGAAAACCGCTTGTCGGGGATGAACCGATTTACCGCGATGACCGAGGGCAACGATGATCTCAGTCAAGAAGGTGGTGAAAGTCGACACTATGCAATATCGCAAATGGCCAACAGGAAATCGCGGCATGCCGAACCCATTCTTAAAAAAGCTCGCAAGCCGGGTCCCGCTTTCCGGGGGAGATACATCTTTTCTCCAGGATGCATGCGGCAATGTTCGCCATTTTCCGGCCAAATATGACCTTATTCGGGAGGGAGACGAGCCCGGGGCGGTATTCGTGTTTCTCGAAGGCTGGGGTTGCCGATACAAGATCTTGCCCGAGGGAGAACGCCAAATTCTGGCATTTCTGATGCCGGGCGACTTTTGCGACATGCATACCTCGGTACTGAACGAGATGGATCACAATATCGCAACCGTCACGGCATCCCACGTAGCCATGATTCCGCGACAAAAAATGGAGGAGCTCATCCACCTGAGCCCGGCCATCACGCGGGCTTTTTGGCTGATGCAACTGGTCGATCTTGGTATAGCCCGGTCGTGGATCGCGAGCATGGGGCGTCGGGGGAAGCGTCGAGCGGGTCGCCCACCTGATGTGCGAACTTTACTTTCGGGCGAATGCTTTCTGCTTGGTTGAGGACGGCGAGTGCTCAATGCCGCTTAGTCAAATTTTACTGGCGGACGCGTTGGGACTGACGCCAGTCCATGTCAATCGGGTCCTTCGCAAACTTAAAGTCGCCGGCGTCATGAAGCTCGAACACAGTGCACTCATCATCGCCGATATCGCCCAGCTAGTTCGCGTGGCTGGCTTCGATGCTACCTATCTGCAGCGCCGTCTGAGCTCTGGTAAGGCCGCTCTTACGCACGCCACACGACCTGTGACGCAGCCTTGGGGCACCGGGTGACCTTTTGATGGCGGCCCGTTCAGGTGCGATAACAGCCGCGCAAACCAAGGCGTTCGCTGGAATTGTTTACATAGCATCACCACCGCTGCCGCCAGACGATGCAGACGATCGCGATAATGATCAGCGGGGGATGCTGGTGCCGTTTTAGCGGGACTCACTCCCCTGTGGGACGCCGGCTGATCAGAACTGAGATATTCGGACCCATCGGAGAGAGCGTCCAACGTGCCTGCCGAGAGACTTTCGAGCTAGTTGCAGTCTCACGCTCGCCTCGGTCGTGCGGCAGCCATGGCCTCGGCATTGAGCTTGGCACCTAACAAAAGGATATAGGCCGACATCATCAGCCAGAGCAGAAGGACGATGACCGCCGATAGCGAACCATATGTGCTGGCATAGTTCGCAACATGGCTGACGTAGAAGCGGAACGCTGAAGTCGCGCCGATCCATAACAGCACGGCAAACAGTGCTCCGGGAAGTGTCCAGACCCAGGGGGAGGCTCACCGGCCGCGGCATAGCGGTACGTCAGCGTCAACACTGATGCGGAACCCAGCGTCAGACAACCCCACAGCATACACTGGAATATCGTAGCCGTGCCTGGCAGCTCTGCGGGGACAAGGCCTTGGATCAGAGCTAGTGCGGAGATTGCGACAAGCGCCGCGAGCATCAAGCCGGCGCCTGCGACGACCACAGCGATCGCCACCAGCGCGCTCGCGATCGGTCCGCGATCCACTTGGATCCCGGTCGCTATATTGAGACCGTGCACAAGCGAACGGCCCGCGCGCCTCGCACCGAAAATAGTTATAGCAGCGGACAGTGCGAGCGCGAATACCCCCCGTCATGACGGGTCAGACTATTGGTTAGCCATGATTGCACCAGCGACCGGGCGCTCTGGGGGGAGGGACGACGATGACCGCAGCTATGTTCGCTTTGACCACTTCCCCGGGAACAGCCATTCCATAAACGAGTGCGACCAGGCTCAACAGCGGCAGGATCGAGAGGAACGCAGCGAAAGCGATCGAACTCGCGAATATGCCGTAATCGTCGAGCATCGCGCCATTTAGGGCGCGAGCGATGATTCTGGCCCAGATCCTGAGGGCGATCCACCACGGCGCGGTCGTCTCTTCAACGTCGATCTTCCGCGTCACCCGTCGCCAACACCGAGTGAGCGGATTTTCACTGAGGTCGGACCAAGTAAACACAGGCGTCCCTCGGGTTTGACCGAGCGATGCTGCTAGCGCACGGCCGCTGCTTCATTCGCGATGATCGCATCCTTCTGGGTATTGCTCATCGCCGCGGCGTTGAGATCTGCCGCGTCGATCGCGTCGCTGCGCTGCTCGCCCTTATCTCGGACCTGTTCGGCGCGGTCGGTCAGCACATCAGCGCGGTTCTCGAGTGCATCTGCACGGTTGTCTGCGGCCGCCTCGACGCGCCCGGCGAGCTTGTCGTCACCGTTGCCGCCGCATGCGGCCAGCGGCGTGACCGCGAGGACGCTAAGGATAAGTATTGGCAGTCGCATAAGAACTCCTTTAATGGCGGAAGAATGCCGCGCGGCAAGTGCTAAGAGACGTCGGCTCCGTGCATCACGTCGGATGCACGAGACCAGGCGCTTTAATAAAAGTCGGCGGTACGCGGTGACGGACGCTTGCAAGCTCGGTTATCGCCGCGCTTGCAGGCCTTTACCTGAAGGCGCCACGCCGCCATGGCCTTTGCATATGCCGTTTGTTGCCGGGCAAACCGACGATCGTACCGGTTCACGGCGCGATTATGCCGCGACCTCCTGACCTCGGCCATGTAGACGCGCTGATCCTGGCGATACTGCGCGCGGGCGTTTGACCGCATCCTATAATGATTTCCGTAAGCCCGGTTCAACTGATTTGCGGTCGGTTTGCGACGTGCGTCACCGCTTCGTTCGGGCGTCGAGTGCATCGCGCCAGTCTGATTCAAATCGAAACGCGCCGATGTGCTTTCAGCCATTGCTGGCACACCGGAGACCGCGATAAGCGCGGCGAGGAAAAATGCCTTAATCAACATGCTTGGGTATCCCGACATGAGTGTTTCGAGCTGGACGCCTGTCGATGACCGACCCGATTGGCAGCACTTTAGGACTCCATGCGCGACATGATCTTAACTGCGATCAATGCCTCGGCCAAGCTTCCGGAGGGTCGCCATCGCCGACTTTATGTTGCATACACTGGGACACGTCGCTGCGTAGACTATGTCTTGATGAGGGTTGCGTTAATACTGCTATAGTCTGAATAGGCGGGCGATCTTGCAGTAATGACTGTGGTAAAAGAACAGAGCCTAAAAGGTAGTTAAGGTTTAACTGAAGTGAAGATTCCACGCAGTTGTCATAATAAAAGATAATTTGTTAACCAACAGCAGAGTCTATATGTGCGATTACATCATTCTTTGCACTGCACTCAGTACGGGGGGCGGTCACCGACCACTATCTTGAAACCAGTCAAAGACGCTTCTGCGGCGATCGTCACGATGCTTCGCTCGGTCGAGGCTCGTCCGCTTCACCTCCCGTACAACACTGCTGATGGTACTTTACGGTAATAATCTGCGTATCCAGAAATATACCATTTTCTAATTAGATATCATGAACTCAAGTAACAAACCTGCTCGTCGTTTCACGTTCAACCCAGGCATCGATGTCGATGATAATCCAGTTGACGGGATGACGGTGGGTCTAGCTGCTATGAAATCCTTCAAATTTATCTTTGATGCATCGACCGCGACGGCGGACATTACGAACGTAGGCGCCTTCAACGGCGTGCTAAGGTTCTCTACTATGGTAGATACGAACTTCACAGATGTTCTAAAGGGCACAGTCCTGTGATTTACGCAGCCGCGCAAGCGCCAACAGGGGCGGGCTTCGCGCTGCCAACGCCGATCTATCGGATGCGTTTTGACGATGGTGCGGCGCTAACTTTCAAGACCATCGATACCGCGACGGCCCGCGAGACGGCACTGAGGAAGCTGTCGATAGTCGTCCCCTTGATCGATAAGGAGACAAGTCCGGACATGCCTGTCAAATGCATGGTCGCCGAGGGACGGACGAAGACAGGCGCAGATCATCCTATAAAGAGCAGGCGGACAATCGCATGAATGATGCGGATCGGACTAGACAAATCGTAGATGAGCTTGCGCGTGTCGATGGCGATCGACCCGGCGCGAAGTCACCGTCGGTGAAGCACGCGTTGATGGCGCAGAACCCCTTTCGTTTCCTGCGCGGTTCGGCCCAGTTATTTTATCACGACCTCGCCAATGGTTTGGTGACGCTACCGCTTCCTTTCGTGAACACCGCGCGGCAAACGACCGTTCTAGGTGATTGCCATATGGCAAATTTCGGGTTCGTTACGGAAAAGGGTTCTTATGGGAAGCACATTGTATTCGGGCCGAATGACTTCGACGAAGCCTGTATCGGGAGTGCTGGCTGGGACCTGACGCGGTTCATTACAAGCCTGTATGTCGGTGCCGATTTTGCCTGCGGTTTTAATGAAGGGCACTACGTCGAAGATGGCACCCGCCGTCATCATGACCTTAAAGTGCCTCGACCCGAGGACGTCACGAAAGCAGCACAAGCTTTTCTGACGCGCTACGCAGCGGTTTGCCTTGAGATCGTTGATGATCGTACCGTGAGGCGGCGCACGCTCGATAGCTTTGGGAAGCACCATCCACTACGCCACTTCCTCAAAAAGGCTCGCAAGCGCGCGATCGGCGGCAAAAACTTCGAAACCAAAAGTTCTCTTGGTAAGGCAGTGGCGATCCGGGGCGCAGGATTGCAGTTCAAGAATGATCCAGAGCGCTATCTGCGTCTTGATCCAGCGACCGAACGATCTGTTCGTGAAGCGTTCAGGCCTTATGTCGATGACGAGGTGCTCGACGTGGTCCGGCGTCTTGGCCAAGGCACTGGATCGATCGACATGCCACGATACTATCTTCTCGTTGGTCCACGTGGTGCCTCGACGCATGCAGAGTTGCCGATGTGTCAGATAGTCGAGGTGAAGCAGCAGCGTGCCGCCGCGGCCCTTCATAACTTTCCAAGCGTCGATCCCCGAAATTGCGTCGGGCCGGCGCATTTGACTGTCAATGTTCAGCGGCGCGTTCAGCGCGAACCCGACTTGTTGCTCGACCACGCGGAGTGGGACGGGGCCTATTGGCTAATTCGCTCACGTCATCATGCTCGCGTTACCGCCCGTCCGGAGCAGATCTTTCTGTCCAAGGGCGGTGGCGCAAAGCGGTTGAAGAAATATGCCGAAGCGTGCGGTGAGGCTCTGGCTCTTGCTCATTCACGCGGCGACAGCCGTTCAGTTCGATTCGAAATCTCGATTGCGGCAGCATTTTGTCAAGATGGCGATGCTTTGGTCGAGACGGCTTGCGCCTATGCCGCACTGACAATCGAGGACTGGCGGCGCTTCCGCACATTTGTTCTACTCACCTGAGAACGTGCGGCGCGTCGCCCGTGCGTAATAGCCCAAGTTTGTGCATCGGCGCCGATGCACAGCCCCATTGCGCCGGACATGACTGCAAGCAACTTGAAAAACTGAGAACGGCTACTGGCGCCATAAGTACCGCCGGCGCGTAAGAGATTACTGTCGCATCGCAACCTTTGTGCGGGATAAGAAATTATGATTGATAAAACAGACTGTGCCAAAACCGAGCTTCATCTCGGGTTGCAGATTAAAATCCAAAAACTGAATAATGATATGATTATTGATTATGATCAATAATAGATCATAATATAATTCTAGAAATTTATCATAGGTCTCGCGACAAATAGAGTTTTGTGGTATGATTCTTGCCCATATCTTGAGAGGAGTCTCGATATTCTTTCGCCGTTATAAAGATCAACGTAGAAAAGCTACCCGGATAGATGCGAGATGGACGCCTTTCGAGACGTCGTAATAATGATACATTCTCGGGGATTACGGGTAGTCATTTCGTTCAAGTTTGCTCACGATTTCGATGGCGATCTACCCCGCGCCGCGGGCCTTGGCCTTTCAAAGGAGAGTTTCTAATGACGGCACTTCAACTCGTATTTCTCGGGGCGGTAGTAGCGGTGCTTGCTGTGGTCTGGTTTCGGAACCGCCGCACCGTGCGGAACCGAAAAGCAGATGCGAATGGCTTGGCGCGCGGCGTGGTTGGTGAGGCTGCCACGGCTTACGAAGATGTCGCGGGTCAGTTCATTGACAAAAGCGACGACCGGCCACGGCGCTCCAACGCCACACGCGATGCCGTTGATAAGACTGAAGGTTCATAAACTCAGAGCGCGGCTCAATCCTCTGGGAAGCGAAGGTAATTAAGAGTGTGAAAGGCGTGATCAGGGCGTTTCCAGCGGCGTATGGTTGTGGATTTGCGGTGAAAACAGGACCCGGTAAGATCATGATAAGCCATTGAATATGATCTTATAGTTCGAATAGACGAGGTATAGATAGGAGCCGATCCGTACGCCTCCGAATTCACGTTTTAAATATATCAACGCTAGTTGTCCGCCCGCAGCGGGGTCGCAGTTTTGACGACTAGTAATAATCCGAAGTCTGTCTTCGTTTTTCGACTGAGAAAGCCATAACGCGACGGCATAACCGCACGATCCACGAAGCAAGGCTTTTTTACTATACCGACGTCGAGCGCAAATCACGCGCGAGCGCCATTCGCAAGATGTGCCGCCACGCCGCTCGCGGCTCCGGCGAGAGTGTGTGCCGAATTGATCAGCGCGAAGTGGCTGAACGCCTGTGGGAAATTGCCGAGCTGACGGCGGCTTGTCGGGTCGTACTCCTCGGCAAACAGCTGGAGATCGTTGCCGTAGGACAAAAGGCGCTCGAACAACGCAGTTGCTTCGTCCAGTCGACCGGAGACGGCGTAGGCGTCGCACAGCCAGAAGCTGCACGCCAGAAAGGCGCCTTCGCGACCCGGAAGTCCGTCGCCATCGTTCCCTTCAGCCTGATACCGGTAGACTACTCCGTCGACGAGTAGGTCACGTTCTATCCTGGCGATCGTACCTTGGACGCGCGGGTCGTCCACAGGCAGGAAGCCAAGCGTCGGAAGTTGCAGCAGCGCTGCGTCCACGCGATCCGCGCCGTAATATTGGACGAAGCTATTGCTCGCCGTGTCGAATCCATTCTGACAGATATCAGCATGAATCGCGTCGCGAGCGGCGCGCCAGTCGTTGACTGGGCCGTCCAGGTGAAAATCCTCTGCGCTTGCGATCATGCGGTCGAACGCCAGCCAACACATCACCTTGGAATGGACGAAGTGGCGCGGAGGGCCGCGCACTTCCCATAGCCCGGAATCTGGCTTTCGCCACAGGTCCAGCAAATGCGTCACGATTGCACGCTGGAGCGGCCATACTACGTCCATGTCTGGTAATCCGTCGCGCCGGGCGGCATCGAACGCACCGAGTACTGCACCGTAGACGTCGAGCTGGAGTTGTTCGTGCGCTGCATTGCCGACCCGCACCGGGCGACTTCCCTCATAGCCCGGGAGATGATCGAGCTCGATTTCGGACAGGCGGCGTTCCCCGCGCAGGCCGTACATGATTTGGAGCTTGTCCGGTGCTCCTGCAACCGCGCGCATCAGCCACCAGCGCCACGCGCCTGCTTCGGCTTGGTAACCTGAATCGGTCAGCGCATAGATCGTGAGCACCGCGTCACGGAGCCAGCAATAACGATAGTCCCAGTTGCGCACACCGCCTGACACCTCGGGAAGCGAGGTGGTAGGCGCTGCGACTATCCCACCGGTCGGGGCGTAAGTCAGCGCCTTGAGCGTCAGCAGTGAGCGCCGGACCGTATCGGCATACGGTCCAACATAGGTGCAGTCGGACGCCCAGCGCTGCCACTTCGCCTCCGTATGGCGCAGTAGCGCGTACGGATCACGAGGCATCGGCGGCGAGAGATGCGACGGGTAGTATTCCAGCGCGAAGGCCACCGTCTGCCCTTCGGTGACGGTGAAATCGGCATGCGTCACGAAATCGCGATTGGCCAAGTCTATACTACTGCTCAGGCGCACCGCGTCCGGACCCGCGACCGCATGGATCATGCCTTCCTTGCGTTCAACCCAAGGCATCCATGCGCCATAATTGAAGCGCATTCTGATCTCGGTACACAGCTCGACTGTGCCCTTGACGCCGCGGACGATGCGGATGAGTTCATGCGTGCCGCCTTCCGCCTTCAGCGGCATGAAATCGCACACCGTTGCCGTGCCGCCCGCTACCTTGATGGTCGTTTCCAGTATTATTGTCTCAGGCAGGTAACGGCGCGTGATGTGAGCGTCGGGATCAGTTGCTGTCAGCTGCCAACTGCCATGCTCGGGCGTTCCGAGTAAGGACGCAAAAATAGCTTCGGAGTCGAAGGCTGGCATACACAGCCATTCGATCGTGCCGTCTCGGTGAATTAACGCCGCGGTTTCCGTCGACCCGATCAAGGCGTAGTCCTCGATAAAGCGGCGCGGCGCGGCTGGCGTCTCGCTGGCAGACGCAGTAGTCAAATTATCGGCGCATAAAATCATTACGCGAGCCTAAACGAGCGCGCCGCCCCCTGCACTAGCCTTGTTCGCGAAGAGACAGACGACGCTCATGGTTGGATCGCGCCGTGCCGCGGGCGAGTTTGCGCGTTCATGCTGTTTAAAATGAAAATCTCTCGCACGCGGCGTCAGTTGAGATTACACTGATGTGTAGATAGGCGTCGAAACGGGACCCCACCATATCTGGTTGTAACTCCATCAAACGGCACGATAATCTCGGACTATGACGGGCCCGATCGGCACCGATCAGGACCCGCTTCAAAGCCAACTTTGCAATCGAAACAACTACTTGCGTTGCCGACAGGCGGGGTCCCGATTCCATGCCTATCTACAGTCAATCCGGGTATACCCTGAATGGCAATTTGATTTCGTCTGTTCAATCAGGGTCCGTTATTCAGTCGAACAAACGTTATTTGCATATGAGAGCAGCGACACTGCACATCGAGGACGCTGATGGCTGCGTCGCTTATGCTTTCCGCTACATCCGATCACTCTGGACTGCCGACTTAACCCTGCGTCGCCATCGGTGGCTGGTGTGGCTTTGCCTCGACTGCAGGCTTCTGCACTCGGAAGTAGAACGTGACCAACAGCGCCACCATGAGCACCAGTCCTATCGCTAAGCCGATGAGCATGACCTTTATCGGCTTGGTGTCGTTATGCTTCGCCATCGTTGTCTCCTGCTAAGCGAGAATAACCAGTGAACCAGGCGAATTGGTCCGGGGTGGACATTATGTCCACGTCATAGGCCGCCCCTTTGGGTCCTTCCGGGCATCCCGGGTATACCCTTCTGACAATCTCCCTTTGGACTGATCGTTGGCACCAATGAACATGTCGCATTGGTACCATCCAGATTAGACAGTTGGGCGAGAGACGCTGGCTCCTATAAATGCTGGCTTGGTAGACCGGCAGGGGAGGGGCGCTGGGTGTTAGCCATCCTCACCGGACGCAGGCTCGCCTTTGAGCAGCCGACGATCGCGAGCGATCTTCGCCAGGAGGGTGCGGCTGCAACCTGTTGCGTCCATAATCTCCCGCCAGCTACGGCCGTTGGCCAATAGCGAGGAGATGGCGGCGTTGCGGGTCTTGTTCTCTGGACGTCCCTTATAAAGGCCGGCCGCCTTGGCCTTGGCGGTGCCCTCAGCCTGACGGCGACGCCGATCTTCATAGTCTTTGCGTGCGACCGCGGCGAGGACGTCGAGCATCATCGCGTTGACTGCGGCAAACATGCGGGCGGTGAACTCGTCGGCCGGCGCCGTCAGGCTCCACGAAGTCGGCAAATCGAGTGCAACGATACGGACCTGTTTGGCGTCGATCAGGCCACGTAGCCGAAGCCAGTCCGGCGAGGTAAGGCGGGACAGTCGATCGACTTGCTCCACCAGCAGTATATCACCAGGTTCGCAGTCGGCCAGTAAGCGGAAAAGCTCAGGCCGATCCAACTTGGCCGATGTGAGCGGGATCGGAAGTTTGATGAACCGGCGCTTCCAGCGCCACCTCTTGGCCGCTCATTACGGTTGATCGGGACCGCGTGGGGCTATGGGGGTTGGGTCGATGACCGCACAAAAACTACCACAGTTACCGCGCCCCACGCGACGATCTTCCAACCACTCTTTACGGCTCGGATTACGTCCAGCGCCATTATGGCAATGAACGGAATTGATTATCCTGGTGGTAATGTGACGTTGGTGGGCAAAATCAAAGGCCGACTGACGGTCGTGACGCTAGTAACCGGCTACTGACAGAGATGCAAAACTTTTCATATCATGCATTTAGCCAAAGATCTTTAGTTTGACTTGAAAGTATCGAAAATTAGCATGCCGCTACGAGTAGAGCCCAGACTATTTTCGCGGAAGGTCCGTTTTAAAGGTAATCGCTTATTAGGAATTCCGATTTGTAACTAGAACAAAGTGATTTTTGGATCAGGCACTGCATCGAACAGCTGGTCGATCGCGGCTGGCATGATTGGCGTCATCATAGGTTTATCCGAGAAGCGCTGAAATCTAGGACGATCACCTGTCAAAGCTGGCCATGGAGCTTTGCCGCGAACGAAACGTACCCAAGCCGCTATCATCTGACGCGAAATTCTCCGATCAACCAGAGTGTACGGTCTGTCCGAAGATTTTCTAAGGGTACCGAACACGTAGGGCAGTTCGGCGGAATGGAACGCCCCCCAACGTTGCGTCTCTAGGCCAGGAGGTACGCGCGCAAAGAGGTAGGCGTAAGTCGGCGACAGGCGTCCCTCAGGACGACCACGCCACCATTCGAGCAAAGCTCTAACGCCGCACCAACGTGCTGCCACGCGCGAGTTTACTCCTCTTGCCTGTAGCTTGGCACCGGCACCGCCGCAGTTCGCCGGCGGAGAGCTTATACGATTTACCGGCGTGAACGCCGTAGCCTCGTCCGCAGTCATCCCGACCAGCATCGGGACATCGATGGCCGAACCGCTTTGCCAGGTTCGCTGGGGAGATAGCGGTAGATCCGGCGACAGACTTAACCGCGATCCTGTTCCCGTAATGCCTGCCTCCGGCGGCAGGCCACTCTGCGCGATCGCTCTGGCAAATAGCCCTTTTGCTGACGGCATCGCGAGCAAGGTGTGCACCAGCATTGCGCCCGCCGACTGCCCCGCGATCGTTATCCGCTCGGGGTCACCACCGAATGCTGCGACATTCCGCTTCACCCACCGCAACGCGTCGACCACGTCGTGCAACCCACGATTGGGCCGCGCACCCTTGTGGGTAGCGAAGCCGTCCTCACCTAAACGGTAGTTGACCGTCACGACGATGACCCCGCGGCGGGCAAAGGCTGTTCCGTCGTAGACGGGTACCGAACCCGATCCTCCGACAAATCCTCCGCCATGTATCCAGAACAGAACCGGCGCGCGCCCTGACTTCCGTGGTGTCCATATATTGAGGAACAGACAGTCCTGAGCCACCAAGCCAGACGTAACGAACTCCGGTGTCCAGGGGCCAAAGCCTTGTAGGTCGATCTTTTGCAGACAGTTTGGCCCGAACGATCCCCCTTGTGGCGAGGCTTTTGGCACATTGACCGCGGTAACACCCGCCCGATTTCGACCGTCAGCCGGCGTCGCGTAGCGAATGCCCAGGTACCGCACGATCTTCCCGGCCCGCGCGCCCGTTACCGTCGCGCCGTCAACCACGACCGTCGGAGCGGCGACGAGAAGCGCGGCAGTGAGCGTCAGCATGGCCCGTCATCTCCAGGGGAGATTGGCTTACGGATGCAAGCGCCCCTCAGCCATTTCAAGATTGGCGCTGAGGGCCCGATCACCGGCGAACCGCGCGATCGTAACGGGATACTTTCCTGCCGCAACGTGCCAATCGTTCGCCTTGACGTCAAAATCGGCAAGCAGTCTCGGGTCAATGTCCATACTGACATGCTGGTTTTCGCCGGGTGCCAGCATCACACGCTTGAAACCTACAAGACGTGTGCTCCCCCCGTTCCGCTGCCCCGCTTGGACGTAGGCTTGCGGCGAATCCGCGCCCGCGACCTTCCCCCGTATTCGTCACGGTGAAACTGATGCGCGGTGTCGCTCCAGGTTCGATACGCAGATCGCCGTAACTGAAGCGTGCGTAGGAGAGGCCGTAACCGAACGGGAATAGCGGCCGGACACCGTGCTTCAGATACGAGCGATAGCCGACATCCGCCCCCCTCGGCATAATCCACATCTACCAGCAGCGATCGTTCGACCATCCCATAGGTGCTTCCCTTTTTCTGTGCCCGATCGGCCTCCTTCATGGCGAATAGCCCCGGAACGACGGGACGCGGTGCCTGCGCCTCGCTGGCGGGGAACGTCATCGGCAACCGGCCGGAGGGGTTAGTCGCGCCGAACAGAATGTTGGCAATCGCCTCGCCCCCGCGCTGCCCCGGATACCAGGCCTGAAGCACTGCAGGTATGCGCGACAGCCAAGGCATCAGCACGGGCCCACCCGTCTCCAGAACGACCACGGTGCGCCTGTTGGCGCCCGCTACCGCGTCGATCACTGCGTCCTGTCCGTCGGGTAGCGACATCGTTTCGACGTCCTGGGCTTCCGTGCGCCACTGGGAGGCGAATACGATCGCCAGATCCGCCTTTCGGGCGGCCACGGCAGCGGCGGCAGGGTCCGTGCCGTCTACGAAGCTGATGGTAGCGTTCGGCGCCATCCTGCGGATGGCCGCCAGCGGTGACGACGCATGCCATGTCACGCGGGCGAAGGATGCGGCTGCGCCCCTCTGTCAGCGGTATTTCGACAGGCGCACCTCCGACCGAGCGTACCTGACTCGATCCGCCGCCCGACAGGACGCCCACGTCAGCATGCGAGCCGATCACCACGATCGATTTGACGGTGCGAGCCAGCGGCAGAAGGTTTCCTTCGTTCTTCAGGAGGACGCTACCCTTTTCGGCGACCTCCTGCGCAACGCGGGCATGGGCATCATAGTCGATCGATTGTGGTGATGTCGGGACCGGATCGTTGATCAGGCCTGTGCTGACGACGCCCCACAAGATGCGCTGGTTCATATCGGTCAGCCGGTTGGACGATACCGTCCCGGCCGCGAGTGCGTCGGCGAGCGGCTTCCCGAAGAAGAGCCCCTTGTCCAATTCGCGACCGGACTGCTGATCCAGGCCGGCGTTGATCGCCTTGACGGTCGAATGAACGGCGCCCCAGTCGCTCATCACCCAGCCCTTGTAGCCCCAGTCCCGCTTCAGAACCTGGTTCAGCAGGAAGTCGTTCTCGCACGCCCAGTCGCCGTTGACCTTGTTGTAGGAGCACATGACGGAACCGGGGCGGCCCCGCTCGATGGCGATCTCGAAAGCGAGCAGATCGCTCTCGCGCAACGCAGCCTGGTCGATGCGAGCATTCACGGTCGTTCGCAGCGTCTCCTGAGGATTGAGAGCGAAATGCTTGACCGTGGATACGATGTGGTTGGACTGGACGCCGCGTATGGACTCGCCGGCCATCACGCCGGAAAGCAGGGGGTCTTCACCGAAATATTCGAAAGTGCGCCCGCCCCATGGATCACGGGTCAGGTTCACGCCCCCCGCGAGCAGCACGTTGAACGTCTTGGCGCGTGCCTCGGCGCCGATCATCGCACCGCCCCGATAGGCAAGGTCTGGGTCGAAGCTCGCGGCGATCGCCAGACTAGCTGGCAGTGCCGTGGCGACATCGCCCTTGCGCTGTTCGATCTGGTTGGCGACGCCAAGCGACGCATCGCTTTCGCGTAGCGTCGGCACGCCAAGCCTGGGCACTCCCGGCACGTAGCCGGCCGACGGAATCATGTCCGCGGGACGGTCTTTGATCATTGGAGGGAAATAGCCGAAGACATAGGCTTGCCTCTCGGCAGGCGTCATCCGGCTCGCTAGCGCGGCAGCCTGCCGTTCCGCGGAATCCTGCCGTTCGGGCCCAGGTGTCGCTACGCTCGCGTCGGACCGATCCTGCGCGGCTGCGCCTTCAGCCGTGGCGCCTGCCAGCGCTGTAATGAGAACGGCCATGACGGCGGACGGCGGACGCTTCATAGATGTTTTCCGATTTTCAGGTTCGCAGTTGGCAGCATGCCAGGAGGCAAGGTTCAGCCAAGATTGAGAATAAGCCCGGCGATCCGTCGGCTTCGCTGCCGTCCGGATCGCACGTCGCGGGGCTCATTCGGAACGAAGAATGCGCCGCATCACTCTGCCAGAGCGCGCAGCGTGGGATCGGCGACGGTCTTCATGACGTCGTAGCCCCGTTTGTTGGGGTGGACGCCGTCATCCGTCAGTTCCCGCTTCATGCCGCCCGTCGGTGTCGCCATTGCGGCGTAGTAATCGATGAACGGTACGCCTTGGCTTTTTGCATAGTCGCGAAGCCATCCGTTCATCGCAGCGAGTTGCGTTGCCGGGCGCATCGATGGATTCCACCAGAACGCATCCGCCGGGAGCAGCGACCCGAGCACGACCTTGATCCGGCGCGCACGGGCCAGATCCACCATCGTCCGGATGTTGTTCTGCCAGGACTCCGGGGTGATCAGTCCGGTGTTTCCGGCGATGTCGTTCGCCCCCGTCAGGATGTGAACCGCGCCCGGCTTGAGCGCGACGACATCCTGATAGAAGCGTAGCAGGATCTGCTCGGAGGTCTGGCCGCTGATCCCGCGGCCAAGGACCGAAGACGAGAAGAACGCAGGCTGGTCGCGCTTCCAGAACTCCGTGATCGAGTCACCGATGAAGATGATACGAGGGGCCGTCGCGACTTTCGCGTTTTCGTCGGCGTAGCGACACAGATTGGGCCAGTCGAGCTGGCGTCGGGCGCCATCCTGCTCAGCCTTGGCCTTTTGACTGACCTGCGCATCGATGCGCGCGCAGGCATCCTCGGTCATGGCGGTCTGCGGCTGCGCAGTGGCTGCGGCGAGGGCAATAAGTGTCGCTAACATGACGTTCCTTCGATTGAGGCCTTAGGCGTTTGCGAACGAACCGGCATACCGATCGCGCAAAGCGCTCTTCAGTATCTTGCCGGTTGCGGTGTGCGGGAGCTCTTCGACGAAGACGATCTCGTCAGGGAGCCACCATTTTGCGACATGGCTCTGCAGGTGATCGCGAATTTCGCCTGATGTCACTGCACTGGCTGGACGACGAACAACGAGCAGGATCGGACGCTCCCCCATCTGGGATGGATCGCGCCGATCGCCGCGGCTTCGGCGACGCCGGCACAGCCGACTGCGGCGTTTTCCAGATCGACCGAGCTGATCCATTCGCCACCCGACTTGATCATGTCCTTGGCGCGGTCGGTGATCTGCATCGTGCCGTCGAGATGCATGATCGCGACATCGCCGGTGTCGAACCATCCGTCACTGTCCACCGCATCGGCATCCGCGGCGAAATACCGACGGATCACCCAGGGTCCTCGAACACGTAATCGACCAGGTGTCACGCCGTCATGGGGCAGAAGCGCGCCGGCATCGTCGACCAAGGCCAACTCGATGCCGAACGGCGGTTTGCCCTGGCGTGACGTCAGCGCAAGCCGCTCGTCCTCATCCATCGTCGGCCAGGCCGCGGGTCTCTGCCCCATCGTGCCGAGGGGCGACGTCTCCGTCATGCCCCAGATGTGGGCAACGCGAACACCAGCCGCCTCGAACCGCGCGATCATCGACGACGGTGCGGCAGACCCGCCGATGCTGACGTGACGAAGCGCTTGCGGGAAGGCGTCAGCGGCGTCCGCGTAGGCCAGCAGGCTGAGCCACACCGTCGGCACCCCGGCCGAATGGGTCACACTTTCGTCAGCCATTACGCGCACCAGCATTGACGGCTCGTTGGTCGGACACAGAACCAGCTTCGCGCCTGCGATAGCGGCCGCAAAGGGCAGGCCCCAGCCGGCCGCATGAAACATCGGCACGATGGGCAGTATCACTGCTGCAGCCGAGAGATCGAACATGGAGGGGGCAACGGCAGCCATGGCATGGAGCACCGTCGACCGATGCGTATACAGCACGCCTTTTGGAGCACCCGTCGTGCCGCTTGTGTAGCAGAGCATGCATGGTTCGCGCTCGTCACCCTCGGACCAGTCATACTGCCCATCCTGAGACTCGAGCAGGTAGGACAGGCTTCCGGATCCCGTGCCGTCGATGCGGATGAAGTGCTCGATTGTCGGCCAGCGGCTGCGTAGGCGATCGACAAGGCCTTCGAAGGCAACGTCATAGAGGAGCACACGGTCGGCCGCATGGTTGACGATGTAAATCAGTTGCTCGTCGAAGAGGCGGGGATTGAGCGTATGAACGATGGCGCCCATCCCGATCGCACCGAACCAAGCGGTCAGATGGGGCTCATGGTTCATCGCGAGGGTCGCGACGCGGTCACCGCGCCCGATGCCCAGATGCTCCAACGCCTGTGCCAACCGCCGTGCGTCGCCAGCGAGCTCAGCCCAAGTGCGACGCGTGACTGTCGTATCTGACCAAGCCGTCACGATCTCGGTGGTGCCATGGTGACGCGCTGCGTGCTCGAGCAACTGTGGGACGCGCAGTTGATGGTCCTGCATCGACGCGACCATTGCCATGTTCATGACGGCGCGCGCCATTTGAACGTTACGGCAGATTGCCCCTTCAGGTGGAAGGTGAAGGCACCATAGGGCGTCGAGACGATCGGATCATGGTCGGCACTGTCGGTGTTGTATGCGAGGAGGGCGACGGTCCCGTCAGGATTGGCGAACGCCACGGACAGGACATTGTCGACGCGCTCCGTCGACGCGATCCGCACGGCACCGCGCTGGACGAAGCGGCTGAGATGGCCAAGCGAGTAGTATTGAACGTTGCGGCTGTAGGTGCCGGTGATCGGCTCTACGGTTACGATACCCGTGCAGGCAAGACAGCCCCCCTTGTGAGGACCGAATGTCGTATCGAGCGCGACGTTGAAGAACGCCACGCCGCGAGCCCAGTTGCGGGTGGTGCCGATGATCAGGTTCTGCATGTCGTAACCGAGGTTCGACGCCCAGTTGATCGCGGTTGCCGATCCGACGCATTCGGTGAAGAACACGTCCTTGAGAGGATACTGGTTGTGGACGATGGACTGCTGCGAGACGTCTCCGCCGTAGCAGTGGAATGCGCTGCCGCTGACGTATTGCGCTGCGCGCGCGTTCGCGAGCACCTGCAACGCCTGCGGGTTGAGGTCCCAATTGTGATCGAGTTCGAGAAGCTTCGTCTGCGGTGATGCATCCGCAAGCTGCGGCCCGACGTGATCGGCGAACAAGGCGGCGCGCTGGTCCGGAGACAGCAGCATGCCGGGATAGTCCGTGGGTGCGAACGCCGGTTCGTTCTGGATGCTCATGTAGTCGAGCGGGACACCGGCCGCGGCATAGGCCTGGGCCGTTTTGGCGAGATACGCGCCGAAGACGTGGAAGCTGTCGTCGCGCAGCGTGCCACCGATCAGCGATCCGCTGGTCTTCATCCAACCCGGGGGACTCCACGGGGTGCCCATGACGACGAGGTCGGGGTTGAGCGCCTTCGCGGCGCGGACCGTCGGCAGCACATCGGTGGTGGCGGGCGCGATCGCGAACTGCGCCAGGGCCGGATCGGTCTGTCCGGCTGGTAGATCATCGTAGCTGTAATGCGTCCGGGAGAAGTCGGACGCACCAAGGGTCAGCCGCGTCATGCCGAAATGGTTGCCGCCTGCGCCGAACAGATCATTCATCAGCGCCGCGCGCTGGGTGGGCCCAAGGGCATGCTGGATGAGGTAGGCCGATGCATCGGTGATGCTCGCGCCGAATCCTTCGATCTTCTGATACCGGACGCTCGGATCGACTACGATGACGTTTCCGGCGCCTGTCCCGTTGTAGAAGGGGATGGGCGCCTGGGGTGCGAGCAACGACTGCTGATCCCCCGTCGTCAGCCATGCCTGGGCGACGAGGCCTGTCTGAGAACCGGCCAGTGCCGTTGGGGTGGGCGCCGGCGCCGGCAGTATGGCCGGTAGCGCACTGGAGACGGCCCCCTGCACGACGGTGACGAGACCTGCTGCGGTCTCATCGTTTGACGCGCCGTAGAGCAACGCGCTTGCGCTGGTTGCAAACAAGAGGCCCACTGAGGCCAAGCCTAAACGCTTAGACATTCTCATTCTAATCTCTCGATTGTTGGTGCACTCGGATGGGGTGATGACGGCATCGCGCCGTCATCACCAAGCATCGGACTAGAACTGCGCGGTTACGCCTGCAAAGAAACGACGACCGATGATGTCGCCGAATGAAGCGGCAGGGTATTCGTTCTTGCGATCGAAGAGGTCGTTGACGCCAAGGCGCAAGGCGTATCGATCGGCAATCGTGTATTCGAGCGACACGTCGTGCCGGTAATTGGCGCGAACCTTGTAGAAGCCGTCGGTGGAATTCTCGACGGTTGCACCCTGTCCGGTCAATGAAGGCGAGAGGTAGTTCAGCGCGTAGGTGATGAGCGCCGGACCGATCTTGTATCGCGACTCGAAGTGAACAGACCATTCCGGCAACGCCACCGTTCCGTCGAGCTTCTGCGTCACTCCGAGGTAGACGACCTCTTCCAGACGATTGTGCGTCGCAGACGCCGTCAGTGCGAGTTGGCCTGGCAAGGATGCGGAAATGCTGCTGAGGGAGAAGCGATAGTCGATGTTGTACAGATCGGACTTCAAGCGCGCCGATCCGGCGTTCACGGTCGTGGCAACGCCGCGGTTGATGTCGCCGTTGCTGTCGTAACCAAGAGTTCCGCAATAGACGTCCGACTGCGGCTGCTGGTCGAAGCAGGTCGATGCGAACTCGTTGACGCCAAACAGAGCCAGCGCATTGCCGATCTTCAGATCGAGACGATCTGCGGTGATTGTCAGCCCGCGAAGGAACGTCGGCTGGAACACGAACCCGAATGTCAAAGCGTTCGACACCTCGTTCTGCAGTTCTGGATTGCCCCTGGTCGTCAGCTGCACCTGTGAGGTGCCTGTCCCGACGAAGTTGGCGAGGCGGTTGTCGACTGTCGGTGCGACGCCGGCCGGCAAGCTGTTCAATCCGTAGTTCGCGTTAGCCGTGAACAAGGCGACGCAGTTCGCCCGCCGCGCCGTCGGGTTGGGACCGCCATTGATCGCCGTGATCGAACATGGGTTGCCTGCGCCGCTTATCGCCACCGAACCGGGCGCGCTCACCTGATTGATGCTGGGCGCGCGGAAATTGCGGCTGCGGTTGATGCGCGCCGTAAGGCCCGCGCCAATCAGCCAGCGGCCACCGACGCCCCAAACGGAGTTGTTTCCAGCCAAGGTGCTGTTGACCAGGCGATACGAGCCGTCGAAGTCGAGAGCCTGGACTAGCGGCAGACGGAAATCGCCACCGACCAGGGGGACCGCGACTTCACCGGCGATCTCGTCGGTGTTGAAGCCCCCGCGACCGCCGACGGCCTTGATGCCTGCGAGGTAGATGCCGTCGAGGTCACCCTGCAGAGGATTGAACGACGCGCGCTGGTCGCGATGCTCGTAGGTCGCGCTGAATTTCGCCATCCCCCCGGGCAGACGCACCACGTCGCCGCTTATCGTGGCCAGCACGTCGTCCTGCAGGTTCTTCACCGGGCCGAGCGTGCCGGAATCGGTGACGCCGCTCTTGCCGACGGCATAGTTCAGGACAGCCTGATTTGGCCGCTCGGTGCCGAAGATGTTGAACGGGACGCAGGACGCGTCGACGACGGTCGTCTGGTTGATCGCGCAGACGATCTGGCCGGCCGAGTTGCGGACGGCATTGGCCGCATTGCGGAAGTTGGGATAGATGGGCGCGTACGCGTCGATATCGGTATTCACCTGACCGTGCGAATAGGACACCTCGTAGTCGAAGCGTCGTTTCCCCAGGTTGAAGTTGCCGTTCAACGCAGCGAGCGCGCGATAGGTCGTGGTAGTAAAAAACTGGTCGCCGCCATTCGGATCGACGTCGAGGAAATTCTTGGAAAGATAGAGCGGCTGACCCGCAGCGAAGCCCGGATTGGCCGCCGAAAGCGCCTGGACTGTACTCTGCGACAAGTACGGATTGTTACGGGTGAAGGGCAGGGGCTGCAGGTCGGAATACGCGAACGACAGCACGGGAATGTACTGCTGAAGCAGTGCGCCTCTCTTCACAAGCCGCGACCGCGTCCGCGCAACCAGCAGTTCGGTCGAGAACGTCAAATTGCTTGTAAGATCGTAGTGACCAATGAGCGAACCGATGGCGCGTTCAACGCCAGGCACCAGTGTTCCGTAGTCCTTGAACGGCCAACGCAGATCGCTTCCCGTGGCTGCTGTAGCGACCCCCGGAACCGGAGTGCCCAGCCCCTTCAATGCGATGTTACCGTCTCCGTCGATCGTGACGCCGCGGCCGCCCTGCTTCACGACGCCGTTCACATCGAAGTTGAACGGTCCGGTGACAACAAGGCCGTTTTGATCCACATATTGCGTGGCGTCGTTGTATGCTGTGGTGAACGGAATGCCATTGGCGCCGGCACCGGGCGTAAGGTTTAGACCGGCTCCCGAAATGAAACGGTCAGAACGCTGCTTGAAAACGAGCGGGTCAGTCTTGGAGTAATCCGCTTCGATGGCGATGTTGCCTCGCCCGCCCGCGAAGTTCCGGCCAGCCGTAAGACGCACGGTATGGAGCGAATAGTCGCCATCGCCAGTTACGGTATTCTGCGCCTCAAGGCGCACGCCCTGAGCGTTCTTCTTCAGAACGTAGTTCACGACGCCACCAATCGCGCCTGATCCATAAACCGCGGCACCGCCGCCCTGGACCACTTCGATCCGGTCCAGCAGCCCGAGCGGGATGATATTCGTATCGACCGCTTCGTCGCCCAGACCAAGCGACGTGGAAACCGTGCGACGCCCATTGACGAGAGTCAAAGTTCGAGCGGGCCCGAGGTTGAACAGGTTTGGAAAATCGGCGCCGGCTACCGCCTGGCCATTCGAGACATAGGGCTGAGGCGTACGTTGCGGCGTATTCGACGTCAGCTCGTTGAGCGCGTCGCCAGCCTGATTAAAGCCGCGCTGCTTGAAATTGTCGGCGTCCAATACCGCGACGGGAGCGGATGCAGTCTCGTCAACGGAACGCCGAATGCGCGAGCCGGTAACTACAATCTCGTCCTTTCGAGCCCCGTCCTGTCCGTCGGCGGGGTTTTCCTGCTGCATCTGCTGCGGGCGTCGCCTCCACAGGGGCCTGCTGAGCCCAAGCCGTACCATTTGCCGTAAACGCCAGCCACACAGCGGTCATGCAGCCAACAGTGTACAGCCGCGACGATGCCTTACGCATGCTAAAACCCCCTCCTAAAGCGCCTCCGGTTCGGAGACAGAGCTGCTTTGCGGCCATCCGCAAGCGCCCGATTGAAAGCCAACCTGATTCGTTGTATGTATTCTTATTGCTGTTAGCGACAGTAACATCCTGAAAATGTCGTTGGCAAGCGTGATTTAAGGTGGAGAGCGTATGCGAACCGAAAGTGGCTCTGGCGCCACGAGCGAAGAGGAGGCCCCTTCCACTTGGTTGGCTGCGCGGGCATCCCGGGTCGTAATAGCCACGCGACTGGACTACGACGGGCGAATGACACCCGCTAAGGACATCACAACTCCGCTCCCGAATAAGGTTCGCCGACCCCGCACACCGGTTCGCACGCAAGCCGAGCGGCGAGAGGCAACTATCCAGGTCATTCTGGACGAGGCCGAAACGCTTTTTTGCGTATCATGGTAGAGACGGTGTCACGATCAAGGCGATCGCATCGGCTGCCGGGGTGACGCCGGCACTCATCAACTATTATTTTGATGGCTTGGAAAATATCTTCGAAGCCGTCTGGTCTCGTCGGGCATCCATTCTGAATCCAATCCGCATCCAGGTTCTGAATGACTACGAGTCGACGAATTCGGGTAATCTGGAAGCTGCCGGGGCGATTGATGCTTTTCTGAGGCCGATCTTCGATCATGTGTTCTCGCTTGGTGAAGGCTGGTCGAATTTCATGTCCTTGATAGGCATGACGAACACGACCCGCTTTTGTGGCGCATTCTACATGGACAAGCATTTCGACGACGTCGTTCAGCGCTTCTTGGAAATCATGCGTCAGATTGGGAACGTACCTGATGAAGAACTGTTCTGGTTTGCCCATCATCTTTTGGGATCTTTAACGTTTTCGATGGCCCAAACAGGCAGAATCAACCGGATCTCTAAAGGAAAGTGCAGCTCAGCAGATTACGACAACGTGCTGCGTTCAAGCGTTCAGCTATTTTCCAGTGCTTACGCCGCGCTTGTCGCCAAGTACGACAAGCCTGAAATGCCTCCGATTTGATAAATGGTAGCTGATCGGAGAAAGGCCGACTATCAGCATGATATGTGGAGCGACCGTTACTATCGATTGGTGGGACGACGCTCATTGCTGCATGATGACGCTCTACAATCTACTTGATGCTCCGACTGCCGCCGGCTTGAGCGTGCAGCTCTCACATGCAGGCTTCGTTTTTGTGGTGGTCCAGCGCAGGCAAAGCATCGCGGAAGGCAGAAGACGCCGCTCAGAGCGTCGATCCGGCTCCCCGGTTCCGGCCACTTGTTCTTGCCCAGGGTCAGGGGGAGTTGAGGCGGCGAGCCTCCTCACACTGACCGCGTCGCTTTCTCGAAATTAATAATATTTTCGGAAATCCAGCGCGTGATGAGTTCACGGATATCGGTCCGTCGCCTGACGGAGCCGCAAGCGTCTCAAGCCTGACGACTCGCTCCCCCGCGGTGCGAAGCGGCTCCCGGCTCGTCGCCAGCACGTGAAGCGTCGACAAGGCTTGCAGAAGGTCTAGCGGAGTACCAGGAAAGGAACGCCGCTGCGCACTCTGTGCAATTGAGACGGTTGTTGGTGGTCGAGCGGCTTGCTCAGACGGGGCTCGGGCAGTCATGAACTACAACCAGCAGTTCGGCGCCTAGACGACGCTCGAAACATTTGGAATCAGCCTTGCAAATCCGGGTTCGATGGCCCGGCGACGACTTCCGCCCTTGCTCTGCTTTTCAATATCGCAAGTGAGGAAAGATGGGCGCGCATGTAGTCAGACGCCTCCTGCCTGCGATCCGTCAGAAGGAGATCCACCATGTGAACATGCTCACGGCACCGGCCCTTCGCCGTGTTCCGGTCGAGCATCTGCTTGTAGTCTATCAGTCTGCGCAACTGATCGATCCGCCTGAGCGAGATCGATGAAGAAGGTGTTGCGGCTGCAACCCGCGATCGCCTGGTGAAGCCCGGTGTTCAACTCGAACAGTGTTATGTCGCTGACGTCGTGGATCGCGCCGTCGATCAACCACTGCTGCTGCTGGCGGACAACCTGCAGGATCTCTGTGTCGAGCGCGAAGCGCGGCTCAAGGATCGCCGCTGGTTCGATCAGCAATCGGAACCGGTAGCTGTCGTCATACGCCTCCAGCGACGTGAGGACGGGTAGGAATTCCCAGCCATTTCCCGGCAGACGTGCGATCCATCCCTCTTCGACCATTCGTCTCAGGATATGACCGAGCTTTCCGCGCGTGACGGGATAGCGACGTAGGAACTCGCTTTCGGTCAGGCGATCGGGGAGCTTGCCGTTGAGTCGGTCGTCCGCGATCTGGAAATACACCTGCTCATCATCTGCAGCAGGCGCTGCTATGATGGACTTCGGCACCGTATCTTGCAACGTCGGCGCGATCCGTGTGCTGCCGTCGTCCGCTTCTTCGACGAGGCCCTGCACGCGAAGTACCGAGAGCGCCCCACGCACCGGCGAGCGCGACACCCGCAGACGCTCCGCCAAACCGCGCTCCGTTACCCGTTCCCCTACCTTCAATATGCCTGATGCGATCAGATCGGTGATCTGCGCCGCAAGCTGCGTCGATAATGCGGTGGTCTTCATCGAATGACCATCGCTGGTATTTTGTGCTTGCGCAATACCAGGCCTGTTTGTAGGTATAGTTTCGCTACATAATACCAGCTCGCAGTATGCGGGCAGGTGCAAACACTCGAGGATTCCAATGCAGCTCTCGATCAATCCGGCTTCCGGCGACGAACTCGCACGTCTGGAGGACCATGACCCCGCGTTCGTCGAAGCAGCGCTGACTCAGGCGGTCGAGGCGCAGAAGGTCTGGCGTCAGGTTGCCATCGAAGATCGGGTCGAGTTGCTGCGCCGTATCGCTCGGGTGCTTCGCGCCGATCTGTCGCGCTATGCCGAACTGATCGCGCTGGAAGTCGGCAAGCCGATCGCCGAGGCCGAAGGTGAAGTCGAGAAGTGCGCGATGAATTGCGACTTCTATGCCGAACACGCTGCGGCCTATCTCGCCGACGAGGCCATCGCATCGAACGCGTGCGAGAGTCTTCTGAGCTATGAGCCTCTGGGTGTGATCCTGGCGATCATGCCCTGGAACTATCCGCTGTGGCAGTTCTTCCGCTTTGCCGCGCCGGCCCTTGCTGCGGGCAACGGCACGATCCTCAAGCACGCGAACAACGTGCCGCAATGCGCGATGCTCATTCAGGACATATTGGACAAGGCTGATTGCCCGGACGGCCTTGCGAAGGTGCTGCTGCTGCAACCTGGCGAGGTGGCCGGGCTGATCGCCGATGATCGGATCGCCGCCGTGACGCTGACAGGCTCGACGCACGTCGGAACGATCGTAGCGTCGCAGGCGGGCAAGGCGCTGAAGAAGCAGGTTCTGGAACTGGGCGGCTCAGATCCGTTCATCGTGCTGGCCGATGCAGACATCGCGACGGCCGCGGCGATGGCGATAAAGGCGCGCTACACCAATGTCGGGCAGAGCTGCGTCAACGCGAAGCGATTCATCGTCGATGACAGCGTTGCCGATGCGTTCGTCGCCGCGTTCAAGCGCAACGTCGAGGCGCTGGTGATCGGCGACCCGAAGGATCGCGCCACGCAGATCGGCCCGATGGCGCGCGCCAACCTTCGCGACGAGTTGGACCGCCAGGTGAAGGATACGTTGGGGCAGGGGGCGACCCTGGTCACCGGTGGTGCCCCGCTCGATCGACCCGGCTTCTACTATGCGCCGACGATCATCGACCGCGTCACGCAAGAGATGACGGCAGCCCGAGAGGAGACCTTCGGTCCGGTCGCAGCGATCATCCGGGTGAAGGACGAGAACGAAGCCATAAGGATCGCCAACGACACCGAGTTCGGGCTCGGCGCGTCGATCTGGACAGCCGACACGGCGAGGGCCCGCGCTCTCGCCAAGCGCATCGATGCCGGAGCGGTGTTCATCAACGGCATCGTCGCCTCCGACCCCCGCCTGCCCTTCGGCGGCATCAAGCGCTCGGGCTACGGCCGTGAGCTGGGCATCATCGGAATGCGCGAATTCACCAACATCAAGACCGTCTGGATCGGCCCCGCGCAGGGCTGACCTCGAGTCGTCAGGAGAATGCCATGTCGAATGCAACCACAGCCAGTCCGCTCGTGCTGCGTCCTTCGGAGATCACACCGAAGGACCGGGGCGGCGGTGTGCGGACCTATCCGCTCGTCCGGTCGGGGATCGGCGCTACCGCCTTCATCAACGGCATCACCGAGTTTGACCCGGGATGCGCGGTACCGCTGCACTATCACAACTGCGAAGAAAGCGTGATGTTGCTCGAAGGCGAGGCGATCGCGACGATCGATGGGATCGAGCAGCGCGTCGAACCCGGCGACACCACCTTCATTCCCGCCGGCATCCACCACTTCTTCCGAAACACGTCGGCGACCGCGAAGATGCGGATCTTCTGGGTGTATGGCTCCATCGATGCCGACCGCACTCTCGTCGCCACGGGCGAGACGCGTCGTATCGACGATGAGCACGGCGGACGATGACCGTGGCTCAGCGCGAGACGTCCCCGATCGTGGAAGCGGACGCTCTGACCCGGTTCGCGGCGCTCATCTACGAGCGTGCGGGAATGATGCGCGACGATGCGCATCTGGCAGCGGACACGCTCGTCAAGGCGGATCTGTGGGGTCATCAGACCCACGGCGTCATGCGCCTGCCCTGGTATGTTGGGCGGTTGGCGTCACGAGCCGTGATCGCCGACGCGGTGCCGGAACTTGTGATGGATTCCGGCGCCGTCCTGGTTCTCGATGGCCACGACGCGATGGGTCAGGTCTCGACCGCCCGTGCGACCGAACTCGCGATCGACCGTGCCAAGGCGCACGGCATCGCCGCGGTGGCGGTGCGGAACTCCAACCACTTCGGCACCGCGATGTATTTCACGCTCATGGCTGCTCGGGCCGGCTGCGTCGCATTCCTCTCGACCAACGCCAGCCCGGCGATGCCGCCGTGGGGCGGGCGCAGCAAGACCGTGGGCACTAATCCATGGTCATGGGCGGCTCCCGCAGGGTCCCTGCCGCCGATGGTGTTGGATATCGCCAATACGGGCGTGGCGCGCGGCAAGATCTATCTCGCACGGCAGAAGGGCGTTCAGATCCCGCTCGGCTGGGCTCTGGATGCCGATGGCCAGCCGACCACCGATCCAGTCGCCGCACTTGGCGGCGTAACGTTGCCGATGGCTGGCCACAAGGGCTACGGGATCGCGGTAATGATGGATATGCTTTCGGGCGTGCTCAGCGGCAGCCAGTTCGGAACCCGCGTCAACGGACCCTATCAGACGGAAAAGCCCGGCGGGGCGGGGCACATGATGATCGCGCTCGATATCGAGGCGTTCCAGACCCAGGGCGAGTTCGCCGAGCGCATGGAGCAGATGATCGCCGAACTGAAGGCTACGCCGCTGGCCGCCGGCCACGACGAGATATTCTACCCTGGCGAACTCGAAGCGCGCAGCGAGGTGCGGCTTCTCGAAACTGGTCTGGCACTTCCGCAGGACACGTTGACGGACCTCGCGACGTTGGCGAAGGACTGGGACTGTCTCGACGCGCTGCCTTTCGCGCCATGACGAGATTCCCGCTTTGCGCCCATCTGGGCTACCTGTTCACGGAACACGCGCTGCGCGATCGCTTTGCCGCTGCTTCGCGCTGTGGCTTCAGGTTCGTCGAACACCCGGCGCCCTACGCGCTTGCACCCGACGAAGCCTCTGACCTGTGCAAGCTCAACGACCTGCACATGGTTCAGATCGCCACGCCGATGGGCGATCCCGGTGAAAAGGGTCTGGCCGCGATGATCGGGCGCGAAGCAGACTTTCGCGCCAGTGTGGATGAGGCGATCGTCTATGCACGGGTTCTCGGCACCCGGTACATCCACCCGATGTCGGGCGTACAGACGCAGGGCGCCAGCGACGCGGAGAGTTGGGACGTCTACATCCGCAACGTCGCGTATAGCTGCGACTTGGCTGCCCGCGCTGGCATGAACGTCAACGTCGAGCCGATCGGGGCCGGCACGCTCGCCGGCTACTTCATGAACCACCCGGACAAGGCCACCCCGAGCGATCGCCGCAGTCGCGAGGGACAACCTGTTCATGACCTTCGACGCCTTCCATGCCGCGCAGAGCAACGTCGATCCAGCGCAGTTCACACGGGAATGGGGGAGGGTGTTCCGCCACGTACAGATCGCCGACGATCCCGGCCGACACGAACCGGGCAGCGGCACGATCGACTTCCCGGCCTTCTTCGAGGCTCTGGCGACTGTCGGCTACGCCGGCGTGATCGGCCTGGAATACGTGCCTGCGGCCGGCGCTGCCGAAGGCCTGGCGTGGGCCGACCATTACGATCGCATCACGCCACTAGAACCGAGCATCGATCGGGAGTCCCGCACATGATCCACGAAATCGCGCATATCAGGATCAAGCCTGACTCGAAGCAGGCTTTCGAAGCTGCAGTAAAAGCCGCCGAGTGGCATTTCAGGGTGGCCAAGGGCTGCCGCAGCTTCAGACTCGAGCGTACCATCGAAGACTCCCTCGCCTACCGGCTGGTAGTGGGCTGGGACAGCGTTGAAGATCACATGGTGACCTTCCGCGCGACCGAGGGGTTTGCCGAATGGCGTGCGCTTACCGCACCACATTTTGCCGAACCCCCGGAGGTCTATCATGTCGAACTGGTGCTGACGGGATTCTGAGGCCGGGCAGCTAGCCCGGATCATGCCGAACCGGACCTGCGCAGACTGCAGGCCCATCCACGACCCTACACGACGATACGTCCACTTCGCATCAAGACGAAGACGGCGATCAGGAGAGCTTTGCCATGACGATCGCACAGTCGAACACGCTTTACCCTGATACTCCATGCCAGCGCGTCCGCCGCCTGCGTGGGGACCTGAAGGCCGCCTACGGTGCCGCGGCGACGAGCCTCGTCGTCCTGGCTGCACCCGCTTACGCGCAGAACAAAGCCATCGAACGCAAAGACCTCCCTCGTCGTGGTCCGGGAGCAGAAGGATCTGCTGGCTCGACAGGCAGCAGAGCTCGAGACGATGAAGGCCCGTCTCGACGCGATCGAAGCGAATGCAGTCGAGCAAGCCGCCAATCGTCAACAACTCGCACTTCCATCCTCTGTAGTGACCGCTCAAGCACAAGTTCCGACAAAAGCTCCATCGGCCATGCAAGGTCTACCGGCCGAATCCGGGCTGGTGCCCTTTGCGCCGCAGCTGGTTCCGCCGGGGCCTGCCGACGCTTCGATCGCCATGGCCCGCGCTCTCGCCGCTGCCAATCCGGCTGGGGTCACCACGAAATGGGGTGCAGGCGCACCGATCTTCAGGTCGGCGGATGGGAGCTTCTCATTCAAGCCCCGCGGCCGGATAATCGAAGATGTCAGTTCGACGGTCGGCTCCCGCTATGACGGACGCAACATCACGACCACGGGCGCGCGCGCGCTCCGCCTCGGCATCGAGGGCGCCGTCGGCACGCACTTCATCTACCAGTTCGAGATGGACTTCTCGGAGAACACCGCTGACGTCGTCACCGCCTATGTGGGGTGGCGCAACCACCTGTTCGACAAGCTGGACTACGACATTCGTCTCGGTCACCTGGTCAACGACCGTAGCTTCGAAGGCATCACCGGGTCGGATTCCACGCCATTCCACGATCGCAACGTCGTCGCCAACGCCATCGTCCCGCAACGCGGCTATTACGGCCTTGGCGGCCAGGTCCGGATCTTCGGACCCACCTGGCACTTCTCGACGCAGCTTACCGGAGACCGCATCGACGGCGATCAGCGCGTGGCCGATGGACGAACGGTCATCGTGCGTGGCCACTGGAATCCGGTCAAGAACGACGGAAACATCGTCCATGTCGGGGCCTGGATGTTCGACGAGCATCTCTCGTCCGCGCAACGCAACCTTACGCGTGGCACCGTCATCGGTGGCCGGTTTAATGGTGCTCTGCGTGTCCAGACGGGGACGCTGGATGGCGGCACGGGGACGACGGGGTATGGCGCCGAACTCGGCGGCTATGCAGGGCCGCTATGGATCATGGGCGAGACCGGCCACCGCACCGCTCGCCGCCTCGACGCGCCCTCGTTCCAGACCAGGGCATCAAGCCTCTCGGGTGGCTATTTTCTCACAGGCGAACTGCCGCCCTACAACCCTCGTACCGGGCAGTTCGATCAGCCGGATGTGAAGCGACCGGTCTTCGACGGCGGCACCGGGGCGATCGAGCTGACCGCCCGCTACGAAACGCTGCGCTTCTCCAACATTCCCACCCCCGGCGAAGGGGTGGGAAACGACCCTGGGCGTGAACTGGTATCTGAACTCCTTCACTCGGGTCATGTTCAACGCGACGCATTGGAACACCGACAACCAGGGCGGCGCCTACATCGGCCCCGACGACGGCGAGACCTACGCCACGCGCATCTCCGTCAGCTTCTGATGGCCGTGTTTCAGCACGTCCTGCCGACTTCACAGCACAGCATCGAACGGGACGACTCATGATCGAGGTTTGGACCCATATCTACGATGACTTCGCGAACCTCGAGATCGGGCGCCGCTCTGGCAGCGTTCGGGCAGGTCATTCTCATTGACGTGATGTTGGCCGCGGACAACGCGATCGTCGTCGGCGCGCTTGCCGCGGGACTACCGCCGACGTCACGCCGAAAAGTCATCGTTATCGGGATCGCCGCGGCGCTTGTTCTGCGCATCGTATTCGCGCTGGCGATCACGCAACTCATGCAGGTCGTCGGCTTGGTTTTCGCAGGTGGGCTGCTGCTCGTCTGGGTGGCGTGGAAGATGTGGCGCGAATTGTCCTCCGCCGGCGGCGCCGCCGAAGACGAAGCCTTGATCAAACAGGTCGGCGTTTCCGTTCCGAAGAGCTTCGCAGCCGCCGCATGGTCCGTCGCGATCGCCGACGTGAGCATGAGCCTCGACAATGTGCTGGCGGTTGCAGGGGGCTGCCCGTGCGCACCCCGGCATTCTCATCGTCGGGCTGATGCTGTCGGTCGCTCTCATGGGTCTTGCCGCCAACCTGCTGGCGCGCGTGATCGGGCGTTACCGTTGGGTCGCCTACGTCGGTCTATTCGTCATTCTCTACGTCGCGGTCCGGATGATCGTCGATGGCTGGTACGCCCCTGTCACCGGTCTGGGCACGCTGTTCTCATGAGCAGGATCGTGCGCCTCGGTGGGGCCAATGCACTTAAAACACGCGCGCGGGTCGCAATTGCCCCAATCGGAGGAGGTACCTCATGCTGACTGTTTTAGCGTATCTCATGGTCGGCGTCTTCATGGCGGCCATCATGACGAACAGGCTGTCGGCGCTCATCGCGCTGATCGTCATCCCCATCGCCTTCGCAGCGATGGCGGGCTTTACGACGCAGATCCCGGACATGGCGATCGACGGCCTCAAGACGATCGTGCCCACCGCCGTCCTGATGCTGTTCGCGATCCTGTATTTCGGGTTGATGATCGACGTGGGCCTGTTCGATCCGCTCGTGCGGTTCGTGGTTCGCATTTGTCATGGCGACCCCGTAAGGGTGATCGTAGGTTCGGCGATACTCGCAATGGTGGTCTCACTCGATGGCGACGGTTCGACCACCTACATGATCTGCATCACCGCGATGATGCCGCTGCATCGGCGGCTCGGCATCAATCCGATGATCCTACCGGCGGTAACGATGCTGCCGAACAGCATCCTCAACATCGCGCCGTGGGGTGGTCCGACTGTGCGCGTGATGTCGTCGCTCAAGCTGAGTCCGTCCGAAGTGTTCGTACCGCTCGCCCCGACGGTCTTCATCACATGCCTCGCAGCGTTAAGTATCGCATATTATCTCGGCCTCACCGAGCGACGCCGCCTCGGCCTGGTCGATATAGTGAAAGGCGGCTCTGCCCCGAAAGCCGGTTCCGACGAACTCGAGGACGTTCCGGTGCGTGCGGTCGTCGATCGACCGGTATGGTTGCAGCGCTTCAACCTTGCGCTGACGGTGTCGCTGATGGCCGTCCTCGTTCTCGACATCATGCCGCTGGCCTTGCTCTTCATGCTGGCGTTCGCGATCGCGCTGACGGTCAATTTTCCCAAAGTCAGGGATCAGCGTGCGCGTATCGACGCGCATTCGTCCAACGTGATGAATGTCGTGTCGGTCATCTTCGCCGCTGGCGTGTTCACAGGCGTGTTGTCTGGAACGGGCATGACCGACGCCCTGGCAAAGAGCGTCATCTATATAATCCCCGATGGTGGCGGGCGCTTCCTGCCGCTCATGACCGCGTTCCTGAGCATGCCGTTCACCTTCTTCCTGTCGAACGACGCCTTCTACTTCGGGGTCGTCCCGGTCCTCGCGAAGGCCGCTCAAAGCTATGGCATCGGTGCCGATGTGATTGCCCGCGCATCTCTCCTCGGCCAACCGGTTCACCAGCTCAGCCCGCTGGTGGGCGCGCTCTATGTGCTGATCGGCTTGTCGAAAGTCGAGCTTGGCGCGCATCAGCGCTTCAGTCTCAAGTGGAGCGTCCTGTTATGCGCCGTCATGTTTGTATCAGCCGGTATTACCGGGGCCGTGCCTTGGTTTTGAGCGGCGTAGACAGACCGCGGTTATCACAATTTCCTGATGGCGGCGAAGCTCTACGGCTCGAGCAATAGAACGCCAGTCCCAAAAGCATCTGCTAAACCTGATTATTTACAGGGAGATAGGCGGCGAGCATTGCATCGGTGACACCACGTGCAACTGTGGAGCGCGGTTGCGTAGCTGTCATCACCCGTCAACTGGTCGCCACGCCCCAACTGTAAGCACGGGGAGCGCAGGATTACCGTAGCCCATCTCCTACTCTTTCTAGTCGTACCGAGTTGAGGCTGATATATGTTAAATCTTAAAATCATCAGGGGGCACCATTGCCTGCAGCGCATTGCGTATCATCGCTCGAAGGAATCATACTGCAGGCAGACCAGGGCTTCCTTGATCTGCTGTGTCGCCCAGAGGAGGAAGTGATCGGGACATCCTATCGGCAGATCACCGATCCCCGGGACCTGAAACGAAGCGCCGACATGCTAGCGGCATTGACGGAAGGTGCTGCGCCCATCCGCTTGCAGAAGCGATACCTGCTGCCCGACGGCACCTCCATCGCGGCAAATCTACTGGTCACGCGCTTCTCACGCCCTGACCGTTTGATAAGCACCCTGTTTTGGCGCGAGAGCGGTCGGGACCCGCCTCCGGCCAGACTATGGGAGGCAGCCCTTCGGATACGTCATGTCCATGATGCTCGCATCAGGCTTTTCGGCGCCGATCTGAGCACCGATCCGATCGGATCGGTGCTCATCGGGATCTATCTAGCCGAAGCCGAGGGCCGTAGTATCGGCCTGGGGGAGATCGCGACATATGCAGGCATCGCAAGCTCAACCGCCGCCCGATGGGTCACAGTGTTGCAGCAGCGCGGAATCGTTGAGTGGGAACAGGACGCGACGATCGACCTCCGACTGACCCAATCGGGAATGGACCGAGTGGAGGCAATGCTCGCTACGGTCTATGAGGCACCCGATGGGGCGATGATGCTGGCTTAAAGTACACGTGGGAACGCACCGGCGTGTCTTACTGGGTCCAGCGAGCCGATTGCAGCCTTTGCCGACGAAATTCGAGGGCGACAAACTTAACTCGGATTAGCCTTATATTGATAGCAGCGGCTAGGCTTCCCTGATCTAGATTGCGCCCGCTACTCGTTACGCCGCGCGTCGGGCATGAGACAGGAGGCCAAAATAATGGCTCTTGAACAACACGACAAACTCAAAGCCCTTCTACTCGAAGCGCTGGCAATAGCCGATAGGATGGAGGGGCATGATGTTCTCGCCCTCTACATCGTCCAGCCACTGGATAACCTGACGCCCGACGTTCCGCAGTGAGCCGTTCGACGAAAGCTGTCGCTGCCACACCAGGAACGAACGGGCTACGTGCCCTTCCATGTCAGGGAAATCGCGTCCCCGATCAGCGTCAAGTCGAGCAGCCGCCGTCGATGCTACCCGATCCGTCTGCATTGCGGGTTTGGGGGGCTCGGGTAGCAAGCAGTGCCACGCTGTAGCCCGCCAACCACGCTTGGCAGGCTGCATAATTCGAAATAGGGCAGGGGCAATCCAATGGGGTCATCCCCGATTTTCCTGGCTCCATGCCTTGAGCGTGAGCCACAGAGATCGAGTGAGGGGCCTGCGCACATCGCGTATCGATTAACATTTTCCCCATCGATCTCAATGTCGGTTGGGTCGGCTAGCTACTGCACTGCACCATAAAGCTGCCCGTCTGCTTTCTTTCCAACCCTGTCGTTCCCGAGATGCGTTCGATTCCGAGAACGCAGTGACCTTCTCCCTCGCCCTCCCTTTGCAGCAACGCGCACCAGCCCCCCTGCTGCCCGCCGGACCAAGTCGTGAGCATAGTTCCTGCCCGCTTCCAACCCGCCAGCAAAGCCCGACGCCTCTGCACTATGCCCTTGCTGATAGCGGTCAGTCTTTCCACTCAGCCGCCAAGAGACGATCCGCGAGAATATGTTCGAGATCCTTGAGGGCCGCTGCCGCCGTGGCGGTCGGCCCCGATCCTCCCCCATGGCTACGACATCGCCCATGAAATCGGTGGTGATCCGAATCGCCTTGTTATTGTCGGTGACGTGGGCAAGCGGGTCGGCCTGATCGAGGGCCTGTACGCCGACGCTGGCGCGTGCCGTCCCGCCCTCATACCAGATGCGGCCGACGAGCTTGGGTACCAGCGCTTCCGCGCGCCATGCCGCAATCCGAGCTTCTGAGATCGACTGGATGCCTTCAACGGATACGTCCTCCATCGTCAGATCTGCATCCAATCCAAAGTTGGCGAGAAGCAGCACCTTGCAGGCGGTGTCCCAGCCTTCGATATCGTTGCGCAGATCGCTTTCGGCAAAACCGGCATCCTGCGCTTCGGCTAACGACTCTGCGAACCCCATGCCGCCCGACGACATGGCATGCAGGAGGTGATTCGTCGTTGCATTGAGTATGCCCTCGATCCGCAGGATCGAACAGCCCCGCAGCGCATAGTCCAGCAGGTCGATCGTCGGAAGCGCGGCTGCTGTCGCCCCGCTGATCTTGAGCCTCGCGCCCGACGCACGCGCGAGATCGCGCAGGTGCCGTCCGCTATGGACTAGCGCACCCTTGGAGATGACGATCGCATCGTTCCCTGCCGACAGGGCAGACGCGATGTACGCCAGGCCGGGTCCCCCCGTGCGGAAGTCGCTTGGTCCGGCTTCGATCAGCAGGTCTGCACCACTTGTACGGATGAAGTCGGGGCCAGATGCCCCCGTCTCAAACGACTTCAGACGATCCAATTCCAACCCGGCACGGTCGCTGATGCCCGATCGCGATCCGCAGGCGGCAACCAGCCTCACGTCGGTCCGATAAAACTGTCGGTAACGCTCGCGACGGGACAGGAGCATTTCCGCCACGGCCCTGCCGACCCCGCCGAAGCCCACGATGGCGACGCGACACTCGCGCATATCCCCTTCCCGCCGGCTCACTTCGCGAACAGGTTGGAAGGATCAGCGAAAGCTTTCATCTCGACGGCATTGCCGCTCGGATCCTTGAAGAACATAGTCGCCTGCTCGCCGGGCTCACCTTTGAAGCGTGTATAGGGCTTTATGATGAAATCGACGCCGGCTGCCGTCAGCCGTTCGGCAGCGGCCTGCCAATCCCCCATCGGCAGCACGACGCCAAAATGCCTGACAGGCACGTCATGACCATCGACTGCGTTGGCCGATACGGCACAAGTCTCATGCGGTGCGAGGTGAGCGACGATCTGATGTCCGTAGAAATCGAAGTCGACCCAATCGACCGAACTGCGACCTTCGGGACACCCGGAGCAGGTCGCCGTAGAAGGAGCGCGCCCTGTCGAGATCGTCGACGGGAAATGCCAGGTGGAAAGGTGGAATGACAGACATCGGCAGCATCCTGATTGCGTGACGTCATTGCCATACCAAATCACCCGGCATCATGAAAAACGGTATATCGTGAACGTGAGCAACGCGATATCTCATCAATCACGATGATTCCGGAACTTCGTACTCTTATCGCCGTGGCACGGAACGGCACGTTCGCCGCCGCGGCACAGCGGCTTGGTCTCACACAGTCGGCCGTGAGCGGACACATCCGCCGCCTGGAGGATGCCCTGGGCTTCCTCTTGTTCGAGCGCACAGGCCGATCGGCGCGCTTGAACGCTGCCGGCGTCCGTGTCTTGGAACGTGCCGAGGACCTCGTCGCGGCGTTCGACGCTTTGGCAGACCCAGTTCGCCACGAGGAGACGGGCGGGCATCTACGGATCGGCGCCATCGCCTCAGTTCAGACGACGCTCGTCGCGCGGGCGCTCGTATCGTTCGGGGCGCAGTTCCCCACCTGCCGCATCCATCTGGTGCCCGGTGTCTCGCTGCAGCTTCTGGACAGGGTCGATGCTGGCGAGCTTGAGCTTGCCATCGTTATCCGTCCGGCCTTCGATCTTCCATCGAACCTCGCCTGGGTCCCCTTGGTCACGGAGGACTATGCCCTGCTGGCGCCGCGGATGGTCGATGAGGATCAGGACTGGCGAGCGATCGTCGCGACGTGGCCGTTCATACGTTACGATCGTTCCTCCTTCGGCGGTCGGCAGGTGGATCGCTTCCTTCGTCGGGAGGGTGTCCTTCCACAGGAATGGCTCGAAGCTGACGAGATCCAAGCTATGGTCGCGCTTGTGGAAAGCGGGATCGGGTGTGCGATCGTCCCCATCACGGAGGGGTTGGAGCTATCGCCGAACCGCGTTCGGCGTATCCTGCTCGGTGCCGACGCGCCCCGACGCGAGATCGGCGTCGTTCATCAGACGCTAGGATCCACGACCGAAGTAGATGCCCTGATCGGCCGCCTCGTGGACGCAAGACGGGACTGAAGTCAATCCCACTCAACGACCCGCCGGAAGCAACCTATCTCGAAATGCCAGCCGTTGTATGAAAGCGGACGGTCGTGATCAACCGTGCCGTCCCAGTCGCCAATTCGCACGTGGTTTAGAGCGGTTTCCGGTCGATGTGAGTCGAAGAGGGATTCACACGGCCGCGCCGATCTGATTCAGGGTGCTGGCTGGATGGAGGCCGGCGTGGATGGGCAAGCCGTTATCGATGGACTTGAGATCGCGAGCGCTGGCTGCGGTTGATGAGGGGATCAGCTGCCGGGCTGCGGCACGGCGGTTCGGTGTAGCGGCCGCGACGGTGATCCGGTGGCATGACCAGCGCCGCAGCACGGGCGCCTATGCCGCCAAGCCGCAGGGCGGGGACACGCGGTCACGCCGGATCGAGGCGCACCGGGACACGGTCCTGGCGCTGTACGGGGCCCGCCGCGACATCACGCTGGACGAGCTGCGCCGCGAGCTGGGCCAAGCGGGCGTGACGGTGGCGATCTCGACGCTGCACCGTTTCTTCACACGCCACGGCATCACGCGTAAAAAAAGACCGGCCACGCGGTCGAGCAGGATCGCGCCGACGTCCTGAGCGCGCGCGAGGACTGGTTCGACGCTCAGCTCGACCTCGATCCCGAGCGGCTGGTGTTCATCGATGAAACCTGGACGGCAACCAACATGACCCGGAGCCACGGCCGATGCCGTCGGGGCGAGCGTCTGCGGATGGGCTACCCGCATGGCCATCGCAAGACGACCACACTGGTCGCCGGGCTGCGCATGACCGGCATGGTCGCGCCGATGGTGCTCGATGGCCCGATCAACGGCGACTGGTTCGAAGCCTATGTCGGTCAGGTTCTCGTTCCCGACCTCAGGCACGGCGACGTGGTGATCATGGACAACCTGTCCAGCCACAAGCGCGCCAGCGTCTGCGCACTGATCGAGGCGGCCGGTGCCCGGCTGCTGTTCCTCCCCCCCCCTACAGCCCAGATTTCAACCCGATCGAGAAGGCCTTTTCCCGCCTCAAGGCAATGCTCCGAAAGGCCGGGGAGAGGACTGTATCCGGCCTGTGGTCGCTCATCGGCAGGCTGGTCGATCTCTTCCAGCCCCAGGAATGCGCCAACTACTTCAGCTCATGCGGATATGACCCGGACTGAAAGGAATCCGCTCTAGATCGTATTTTTAGGGGGGTGGGGCTGGTAACGGTTTACCAGCTCTCTAGCGCCAACTGCCATCCGCACACTGTCGGAAAACACATGATTGTCTTCGGGCGGCAGGTCAGGTGACGGGGGCTGCTCTAACCTATCCCCGGCACATGCGACAAACCCTGTCGCTTTGTCCGATTGTGCGGAAACCAAAATCCAGAGGTTTTCCGTCACCTACCACAAAAGGGCGGGACGTCGTGCTTAGCGTCAATCCGGGTATACCCTGAGTGGGCATGGGCTTTGGTACACAAAACCCGTTCAAACAGGGTCGATAGCAGAGAAATCGGACACCTCATTATGAGGGTCTAGAGTCTGCCTGAACACATTAAGGGTGCGCGTCTGACATTGCTGCGTCAGCCTCTGCCTGACGACGGCGATCACGAGCAATCTTGGCTAGCAGCGTTCGACTGCACCCAGTCGCATCCATTATATCGCGCCAGCTTCGGCCATCGCGAAGAAGGCTCGAGATCGCAGCGTTGCGGGTCTTGTTCTCGGGACGTCCCTTATAAAGGCCCGCTGCCTTGGCTTTTGCGGTGCCTTCGGCTTGTCGACGACGGCGATCCTCATAGTCCTTACGGGCAACCGCGGCGAGTACGTCCAACATCATGGCGTTGACCGCTGCGAACATTCGGCCGGTGAACTCATCCGTCGGTGCCGTCAGGATCCACGACGTCGGCAGGTCGAGTGCAACAACCCGGACCTGCTTGGCGTCGATTAGATTCCGCAGTTTGATCCAGTCTGGGGAGGTGAGGCGGGAAAGCCGATCAACCTGCTCGACCAAGAGCACGTCTCCCGGCTCGCAATCCGAAAGCAGGCGGAACAGCTCTGGCCGGTGAAGCTTGGCTCCACTTTCGTTTTCGACATAGCGGGCCGCAATCCGAAGCCCGTGCTCGGTCGCAAACACGTCGAGGGCGCTCTTGGCGCGCGACGCATCCTGTTCGGAGGTAGAAGCGCGAAGATAGGCTCGGATAAACATCCCGTAGTCTGCTATATGTGGTACTTATTAGTCTAGTCCTTTTTACGCCGTCAGGACGGGATTAAAGTACCAGCTATTGAGAAATCTGCGAAAGGCATACCTAAACCGCACCATGCTAGGATCAGTGGAATAGCCCGTGAGAGGGCGAGACGGTCGAAACTGGAATATGCACTATATCAGGCGACATGGTCACCGCGCCCACGCATCAATCCGGCAAGACAACGTCTGGGCCACATCACGCGACGATTGGCGGTTCCGTCGAACGGGTGACGTTTCATAACGCGGACACAGGGTTTTGCGTCCTGCGGGTAAAGGTGAGGGGGGCAGCGCGATCTGGTGACACTGGTCGGCCACGCTGCGGCGATCGGTGCCGGCGAATATGTCGAGGCAACCGGGGTCTGGCTCAACGATCGCAACCATGGCCTGCAGTTCAAGGCAGACCAGGTCGAGGCGACGGTACCGACGACGCTGAAGGGGCTGGAGAAGTATCTAGGCTCGGGCATGATTAAGGGGATCGGTCCGGTCTATGCCGCCAAGCTCGTGGCGTCGTTCGAGCATGACGTGTTCGAGGTCATCGAGCATGCACCCGAACGGCTGCGGGAGGTGACCGGCATCGGGCCAGTGCGGGAAGCCAAGATCATTCGCGGCTGGAGCGACCAGCGAATGATCCGGGAGATCATCGTCTGGCTCTACGGCCACGGGGTAAGCTCGGCACGCGCCGTCAGGATCTTCAAGACCTATGGCGATCAGGCGATCGCTGTCATCAAAGCCGACCCGTATCAGCTGGCACGCGACATCACTGGGATCGGCTTCAAAACCGCCGACGCGATCGCCTCCAGCATCGGCTACGGCAAGGAGGATCCCAGACGCGTTCGTGCTGGTGTCAGCCATGCGTTGACCAGCGCCATGGACGATGGCCATTGCGGGCTGCCGCGTGACGATCTGCTGCGGTCAGGCGCAAAGCTCCTCGAAGTTGCCGAACCATTGATCGCACGTGCCCTCGAGGGAGAGCTTGCAGCCGGTGAGGTCATCGCCGGCAAGACCGAGGGTCGTGAGGTCATGTTCCTGGCTGGGCTCTACCGCGCCGAACAGGCGATCGCCGATCGCCTGCTGCGATTGCGCCAAGGCCTGCTGCCCTGGCCTGAGATCGATGCCGAACGCGCCATCCCCTGGGTGGAGGGCAAGACCGGCCTGAACCTGTCCGCAAGCCAGCGCGATGCGGTACGTCTGGCCCTTCTGTCCAAGACCTGCGTGATCACCGGCGGGCCGGGTGTTGGCAAGACGACGCTGGTCAACTCGATCCTGAAAATCCTGGCGGCAAAGCAGGTGACGATGGCACTTGCCGCACCAACGGGCCGGGCAGCCAAGCGACTTGCCGAGTCCAGCGGCATGGAGGCTATGACCTTGCACCGCCTGCTCGAGACAGACCCTGCAGAGGGGCGGTTTCAAGCGCAACGATGATAACCCCCTCGACTGCCAGCTGCTGGTCATCGACGAGGCCAGCATGGTCGATGTCATGCTTATGCATGCCACGCTAAAGGCGCTACCGGCAGGCGCAGCGCTGCTTTTGGTCGGTGACGTTGATCAATTGCCATCGGTCGGTGCCGGGCAGGTGCTTAAAGACGTCATCGGCAGTGCGGCCGTGCCCGTCGTACGGCTGACCGAGGTGTTTCGTCAGGCGGCAACCAGCCGCATCATCCTCAATGCCCACCGCATCAATGCCGGCGAGATGCCGGACCTCAGTGCGCGTCGGGAAGGGGGACTTCTTCTACATCGAGGCTGAGGAACCTGGTGACGTCGCCGACAAGGTGGTCGATCTCGTGTCCCGGCATATTCCACGCCGCCTCGGGTTTGAGCCCGCCCGCGACATCCAAGTGCTGGGACCGATGCAGCGGGGAGGGGCGGGGGGCGCGGGCATTGAACACGCTACTTCAGCAGCGCATCAATCCGCCGACTGATCAGTTCGTCGAGCGGTTCGGCCACCGCTATGGGGTCGGCGATAAAGTCATGCATATCGTCAACGATCGCGAACGTGACATCTATAACGGTGATCTCGGCGTGGTGACCGGTGTCGACCACTCCGAGGCTGAATTGACGGCGCTATTCGGCCAGACAGAGGCGACCTTCGACTTTGGTGAACTCGATGCACTCCAGCTCGCCTATGCCACCACGATCCACAAGTCGCAGGGATCAGAATATCCTGTCGTCGTTCTGCCCCTGACCATGCAAGCGTACACCATGTTGGGGCGTGAGCTGATTTACACCGCCGTCACGCGTGCGAGAAAGCTGTTGGTGATCGTTGGCTCACGCAAGGCGCTTTCGATTGCCGTCAAACGTCGCCAACCAAGGCGGTGGTCGCTGTTGAGAGAGCGGCTGGCGAAGCTTATCTGACAAGGATCGTTAGCCCCGCTGATCGGTCAACGTCAAAGCAGACCTTCTGCTTTCAAAAGTGGTGGAAACCGGTCTGTCCGCTTTCGGGCAGCGATTCCGGTAAGCAGTCGTTCATTCAGGTAGTGGTGTGGGGCCAGTTGGCTTATTTAAAATAAAGACCAGCTTTGCAGTTTGGAGCGACGTTCCGAATTAAAGCCGGCCTTCGTTGGCGGTATGCGCTCCAACGTTCATATTTAACTCCGAAAAACCTGCTTCAGGCTGGCAATGGAATAAGGTTTTCGCAGAAGGTTAAACTCTGTCGCACCTTGCTTGGATAGAATCTCACTATATCCGCTTGTCAGGATGATCCGTATTTTGGGCAGTCGACGGCGTATTTCGCGTGCCAGATCGATGCCGTTCATGCCCGGCATCATTACGTCCGAGAAAACAAAGTCGAACCCGTCGCGGACCAGTTCGAGATGAGCCAGCGCTTCCTCCGCATGCCGCGCGAGGACTATGTCGTGACCGAGGTCGCGCAACGCCGCTGAGGCGAACGCGCCGACCTCGGGATTGTCCTCGACGACCAGGATCCGGAAGCTTTCGGACTGGTCCGCGCTTGGTTCGACGTACCCGCGTCCGGTTGCCGGCCCCTGCCGTTCGCGCGGCAGGAACAGCGTGAAGGTCGCGCCTTCGCCCGGCTGGCTGGTTGCCACGACTTCGCCACCCGCCTGCTTGGCGAAACCGAAGACCTGCGAGAGGCCAAGACCGGTGCCGCTGCCGATGTCCTTCGATGTGAAGAAGGGTTCGAAGATCCGGTCGATGTCCTCGGGTGGAATGCCGGTACCTGTGTCGGCGATTGACACGCAGACGAAGTCCCCGTGACGCTGTTGGTGGCCGCGGACCGCCGGGATCGTGTCGCACGGGTTGACCGTGATCGTCAGGCGTCCCCGCTGGCCCATCGCGTCGCGCGCGTTGACCGCCATGTTGACGATCGCGGTCTCGAACTGGCTGACGTCGGTGTTCGCGAAGCAGCGCGTCTCGGACAGCTGCAGATCGACCTCGATCAGCGCGCCCGACAGCATTTCCATCATCTCGTTCAGGCTGCGGATCGTATCGCCGACGTCGAACACTTCGGGCGTGAGCGACGATCGACGGGCAAAGGCGAGAAGCTGGCTGGTCAGCTTGGCGGCGCGGTCCGCGGTCTTTGCGATCGCGTCGACATAGCGTCCGCGACGACCGTCGGCGAGGCCGGGCTGTTTGAGGAGATCGGCGGAACCACGAATGACGGTCAGCAGGTTGTTGAAGTCGTGCGCGATCCCGCCGGTGAGCTGGCCTAGCGTTTCCATCTTCTGCGCCTGGCGCAGCGCATCATGGACTTGCGTCAACTCGTCGGTCCGCTCTGCCACCCGCCGTTCGAGCGTGACGTTGTTCTCCTGCACCGCCGCAAACAGCCGCGCGTTGTCGATCGCGATCGCAGCCTGCGCGGCGACGCCGACGATCAGGCGCTCGTGGCGAAGCGTGAACCGGTGTGGATCGGAATGCCCGAACAGCAGCCCGCCGAGCACTTCGCCCGATCGCGACACGACCGGCACCGCGAGATAGCTGCGCACCGGCAGGTGACCCGTCGGCATTCCGGCATGGGGCGCGTTCTGCGCGTATCGCGAGTCGGCGAGGATATCGTTCGAGCGCACGACGCCTTCGTTGCGGAAGGTGGGGCCGAACACCGCAGTCGCGCGAGGGCGGCCGAGATTCTCGAAATCGGCGCGCCGGGCACCCGACAGCGTGAACAGGTGGAACCGTTCGCCGGATTCATCCAGAAGATTATGGAAATAGGATCCGAACTGCGCGCCGGTGAGTTGCACGGCCGCATCCGTCACCATCTGCACAAGCGGTTCGAGTTCGAGCTCTGCGGCCAGGGACGCGCCGGTTCGGTTCAGCGTCTCCAGCGTATGCGTCTCGGCCAGCAGGTCTGCTTCGGCGCGAACGGTCGGGGTCACTTCGATCACGATCGCGATCACACCGGCAGGTATGCCGTCCGCGTCCGGCACGGGCGAATAGTTCAGGTCGAAGAAGACCCGTTCCGCTGATCCGCCGCGCACCAGCGTCATCTCCTGGCGCGAATAGGTCAGGGTCTCGCCGCCCAGCACAATATTCAGGACCTGATCGTTGAACGCGGCGACCTCCGGCCAGGCATCGCGCACGGGTCGGCCGAGGATAGCCGGATGTCTAGGCCCGGCGATTTCCGAATAGGGGGCGTTGTAAAGCAGCACGCCGTCGGAGCCCCAAAGCAGCGCCATCGGTAGGGGCGAGCTCAGCATGATCGCGACCGCGGTCTGCAAATGCGACGGCCAGGTGGTGGGCGCGCCGAGTGCCGACGCCGACCAGTCATGCGCGGCAATCGCCTTGCCCAGTTCACCACCGCTACGAAGAAACGCCGGAACCTCGGTCACGTCGACGGGGCTTCACGGAGCGAATACGCGAACGCACCCGAGCTCAAAGAGGATGACAAAGGCAAACGTCCGCTCCGTATCGTCGATACCCGCAGTATCTGCGTGGTGGAAAAGCCGTAGCTCTCTTTCGTGGTCGGATTAGCACGTGGCATGGACGACGTCGATTTCCATACGACCGAAAGGTCATATCGCGCATCGTGTGGCCGGGTGGAAAGAGGGGCGAGCCGAGCGACGACACGGCGCGGCGATTTCCGATCCTTGGCCCCGAACAGCGGCTGCGGCGGATCGTGGTGCCGGTCGAAACCTTGGCGAACACGCTTTTTTTGCTCTGACTCAGGATCTAGAAGATGACCGATACCAAGCATGATATTGTCGATACCGCCGTTGCCGCGGGCTCGTTCACGACGCTGGTCGCCGCGGTCGGCGCCGCGGGGCTGGTCGACACGCTGAAGGGCGAGGGGCCATTCACCGTCTTCGCACCGTCGGACGACGCCTTCGCCGCGCTGCCGGCCGGCACCGTCGACGATCTGGTCAAGCCTGAGAACAAGGCCAAGCTGACCGAGATCTTGCTGCTCCACGTGGTGCCCGGTACGGTGATGGCGGCGGACGTGAGCGGCAAAATGCTCGACCCGGCCACCGCGGGCGGCGCGACGGTCCATGTCGATGGCACCGACGGCGTGACCGTCAACGGCGCCAAGGTGGTGACCGCCGATATCGCCTGCACCAACGGTGTGATCCACGTGATCGACAAGGTGCTGCTGCCGACCGGCTGAGGCCCTGTACAATCCGGCACCGGGACAGCAATGTCCCGGTGCCATCGGTTGGAGATATGCGTGAAGGTTGCGATCGTCGGTGCGGGCATTGCAGGTCTATCCTGCGCGCTACGGCTCCAACAGGATGGCTGCGACGTCACCGTGCTGGACAAGGGTCGCGGTGCCGGTGGACGGATGTCGACGCGGCGGATCGCGATACCCGGAGGCGAGGGGCCCCGAGGCGAGGGGCCCGGCGGCGAGGGGCCCGGCGGCGAGGTCGCCTTCGATCACGGTGCGCAGTATCTGACGATGCGCGATCCCGCGTTCGTCGAAGCGATGCACGGTTGGGAAGCCGCTGGGGTGGTCGCACGCTGGCCCGCTGCCGGCGAACACGCGTGGGTCGGGACCGATGGCATGAGCGCGATCGTCAAGCACCTCGCCGCGCAAGCCGAGGTCCACTGGAACTCCCGCGTCACGGACATCCGCCATACGGCCGAAGGCTGGCGGGTCGAGGCGCCGGTGACCCAATCGCTGACGGAGACCTTTGACGCCGTCGTCGTCGCGACGCCCGCCGAGCAGGCCGCGCCGTTGCTCGCGCCGCACGATCCGGCGATGGCGAGCGAGGCGCTCGCCTGTCGATCTGCGCCGTGCTGGACGGCGATGCTCGCGTTCGACCGTCCACTGGCGATCGCGCACGACGTGATCAGGAACGCAGGAATCATCGACTGGGCCGCGCGCAACAGCGCGAAGCCCGGACGAACGGGCCCGGAAGCCTGGGTCGTGCACGCGACGCCGGCATGGTCGACCGCGCATCTCGAAGAGCCGGCGGATACCGTCGTCGATCGTCTGCTCGTGGCCTTGGCGATGCAGTGCGGCGCCGCCATGCCCGCGCCGATCGTTCGCGCCGGGCATCGCTGGCGCTATGCCCGCGCGACGGCCACCGACCTCGGCTGTCTGTGGAACGGTAGCGATCGGATCGGTGCAGCGGGCGATTGGCTGATCGCACCGCGCATCGAGAGTGCGTGGCTATCCGGGCGGCAGCTTGCCGAGCAGATGCTGGCCGCCGTGTAGCGCGTCCGCCGCTGGGCTGTGTAGCGCGCGCGCCGCGCGTGCGCCGTTCAGACCTCGGCCAGCCCCAGCCCCATCGCCAGCGCTCGATCATCGCCAACCTCCGCCGGCACGCCGCCGACGATCCGCGGATCGATCGCGAAATCGCGCGCGATCTCTCGCACCGTCACCTTGGCGGACATCATCACCGAGGGCGTGCCGCCACCGGGCTGCGTACCTTGGCCGACCAGATAGAGGTTCGTGACATCCTCGCTGCGGTTGTGCGGGCGGAAGAACGCGGTCTGCGTCATCCGTGGCTCGACCCCGAAGCCATTGCCGAGATGCGACCCCAGCACCTCTTCGAAATAGTCCGGCGTCACGAAGCTGCGATGAACGATCCGTTCGCGCAGGCCCGGAATGTAGCCGCGTTCGTCGAGGAACGTCAGCACCGTGTCGGCAAAGCCTCCGCCGACCTCCTCCCAGTCGATATCGCTCTGGTTGTTGGGGACCGGGATCAGCGTGTACGCGGCGTGATGCCCCGCCGGCGCAAGGCTGGGGTCGGTGATCGTCGGGATGTGGAGATATTGCGAGAAGTCGTCGGCGAGGATCTTGCGTTCGAAGATGTCGGTCAGAAGCTCCTCATAGCGTGGGCCTAGGATGATGTTGTGGTGCCGCAGGTCGGGGTCGCCGTCCTGCATCCGGTAGCCGAAATAGATCACCATCAGCGACATGCTCTGCTTGCGGAACTTGACCAGCGCGTCGCGATTGATCCGCCGGTGCGCCTTGTCGACGAGCTTGAGATAGGTCGTCGCATAGTCGGCGTTGGAGACGACGAGATCGGCCGCCAGCGTTTCGCCGTTCGCCAGCGTCACGCCGGTGGCGACGCGCTTGCGACCGCGCTTCTCGACCTCGATCCGATCGACCTTGGCGTTCAACCGCACCGATCCGCCGAGTTCCTCGAACTTGCGGACCATCGCTGAGACGAGCGCTCCGGTACCGCCGACCGCGAAATGCACGCCCCAGGTCTTTTCGACGAAATGGATCATCGCATAGATCGCGGGGACCTTCATCGGATTGCCGCCGATCAGCAGCGGCTCGAAGCTGAACACCTGCCGCATCTTGTCGCTCTTGAAATATTTCGAGATCAGCGAAAACAACGGCTGGATCGCGCCGAGCTTCAACAGGTCGGGAAGGACGCCGACCATCGAGCCGAGCGAGCCGAAATAGGTGTAACCCGAGCTCGAGGAAGCCGCGCTCGAAGATGGCGCGGGCAGCCTCGTGGAAGCGTTCGTAGCCGTCGAGATCCTCTGGGGCCAATCGCGCGATCTGTGCCCGCACGTTAACCGGGTCGGCGTCGTAATCGAAGAAACTGCCGTCGTCGAAATAGATCCGGTAGAACGGCAGGATCGGCACGATGTCGACATAGCGCTGCGTGTTGGGACCACCGCTTGCGCCCGATACGATGCGGCTGCCTTCCGCCAACACAGATGGTGGAAAATCCGGTTCGTTTAGCATCGCCGCGTCGCGCTCCAGCGAGAACAGCTCCTCGATGAAATGCGGGACGGTCAGCACGGTCGGTCCCATGTCGAAGACGAAGCCGTCGACGCGTCGGACGTAGGCGCGGCCGCCGACATCGGCGAGCTGCTCGACGATCTGCGTATCGAAGCCGAGGCTCTGCAGGCGGATCGCGCAGGCGATGCCGCCGATCCCCGATCCGATTACGATAGCGCGCTGGCGGGTCATGATATTGGTCTATCCTGGAAGCCGGGGGAAGGTTGAACGCCCGGCGCGAGACGCTGTTCGATCCAGCGGGAAAAAAGCAGGTGCGGCACCGCGACGGTTGCAAGCAACTGGAACGCCTGCGCGGTCTGGTCGGACGTAAGAAGCCGCGAAACGGTCGAGGCGAAGAGCAGCCAGCCGCCGATCGCTAGACCCGACATGATGGCGCCGGTCGCCAGCCACCAGCCACGCGAGACGTCGCCCAGCGCGGTGCGCGCGCCGGCGAGATGGCGTGGCGAATGCAGGAATACGAAGAAAAGCGCGAACCCCGCGACCGGCGGCGCGATGATCAGTGCGACCAGCGCGATCGCAGTTGCGGCGGCCCAGCCCCTTGCGCCGTCACGCCAGGCGATGGCGATACCGACCGTGGTGACCAGCAACGCGACCGGCGCGACCGCGATCATCGCGCGAGCGACGGTTTCGCCCCCGTCGCTGCCTGCCATCGCCACGAACAGCCGCGCGACATCGGCCGGATGTCCGATCGCGGCGGCCGCAATGATCGCGGTGCCGGCGGCGACCTTAAGCAGCGGCTCGTCGAGCATCGTCCAGTCCTCGCCGAAATGGACCGAGGCGGCTGCGATGAACACGATCAGCGCGATCAGCGGCGCGGCGATCCAGAGGCTGGCCATCACGCCGGCGATGGCGACATAGCCGCCGACCGCGAGCGCGAGACCGCCACGCCCGAGGCGGGTCGCGCGCAGGAGCAAGGCGATATCATATGCGCCGTGCGGCATCCCGCCGCAGACGAACACGAGTGTCGCGGCATATGTTGCGGTCGGGCTGTTGAGCGGCAGCCGCACGACGAGCGTGAGTATCAGCGCGATCGCAGCCATCCAGAACGCAGGATACACGACGCCGCCGCGCCCCTGGGGGACGCGGCGGTCGGATCGTGCGATGGAGGCGGTTCCCGTCGCCATCATGCGCCGGTCTCGATCTCAGTCTGAACTTGCGCGTAGATCAGTGGACGTGACCGGCAAGGCCGTGTGCCTCGACCTGAGACTTGCGGACCGAGATCATGTAGATCAGGATTCCGACGCCCGCCTTCGCGATGATGTCGGCGATCGTGTACCCTAGCTGGATTACCGTCGTTGCGGTCGCGCCGGTGATCCCAGCATAGGGCGCCATGTACACGATGGGATAGAAGCCCCAGGACGCGAACGTTAGCAGGCGGGCCTTGCGTACCAGATCGCGCGCCGCCGCAGGCTGCTGCTCGATCGACTGGCCGAGACCGCGAAACAGCTCCCAGACGATGTAGACGAACGGAATGGACGACAGCGTACCCCACAGCGCACGGGTCGCGATGTCCGTCGCGATCTCGCCCGGATAGCCAAGCACAATCATTAGCGCCGCTGCCGAGCCGAGCCGCACAGCCTTCGACGAGGTCTCCTCGGGTGACAGGCGCATGACGAGCACGAGTTCGATCAGCAGCAGCGGCACGGTCAGCAGCCAGTCGACGTAGCGATAGGCATCGTTGAACGCGAAACCGGTGGCCGTGATGACCCCGTCCTTGAGCACATAGGCCGCATTCCAACTCTCGAAGATGCGCAGGTAATGATAGGCTGCGATCGCGGTCACCAACCCGGATATCGTGACCGCGGTACGATAGGCAGGCGCGACTTGCGATCGGCACAGCCAGAGGAACGCGGTCGCCGCCGCCATCGTCGCGAACGTGAACGAGAACGCGTTGTACACCAGCGAGAACTGGAACGGGGTCAAGATATCCATAAACGTCTCCATCGCCTTGCTGCGCCCGGGCCCGCTACGGTGGCTGGCCGGCATTGTTGCGGGGGGCGAGGCCGATGATCGCATCGGCTTGGGCCACCCGAGGATGGCGCCACAGCGGCTTGAAAGGGTATCGGAGGGAGTTCCACCCAGGCCGCGAGCCGTTGGCTATACCGCTCCCGACCTAGCCGCTGTGACGACCGACACCGGCATACGACTCGACCGGTTGCGGCACGATACGGACCTTGGCCCATACCCACTGCATCCAGCGTCGCCGTAACTCAGGTCAGAGCCCGGCTTCGACCGCTAGACGGATCAGGTCTGCGGTGGTCGTGAGGCCGAGGCGATCCATGAGGATCGCGCGGTGCATCTTCACGGTTTTCTCCGCCAGACCGAGTTCTGCGGCAATCTGCTTGTTGAGCAGGCCCTGTGCGACGAACTTGAGCACCTGACCTTGGCGTGGCGACAGCGATTTGACCAGTTCGGCGGCGCGGATACGGCGCATGCTGGTCGGCGTTGCTGCGCTGGTATCAATTTCGACCTGCGAACCGAGGAAATACAGCAGCCTGTCCTCCTCGTCGTAGAGCGGCGCCACCAACACGGCGTTGCGGAACGGCTGTCCGTTACGCTTGTAGTTCAGGATTTCGACCAGCACCGGCTTGTGCTCGCGAACGCCCCGACGGATTTCCTCGGATAACCAGGGCTCGGTTGCTGGCCCCGACAGGAACCGACAATTGCGCCCGACGACTTCGTCCGCAGGATAGCCGGTAAGATCGCAGAATGGCTGGTTGCAGGCGACGATCGGATTGTCGGGTAGTCGCGGATCGCTGATGACCGATGGGATCGGACTGTCGGTGACAAGTCTCATCAACCGCGAATCGGCACTGACCAAGGCCGCGCCGGTCGAGGCGCTCTCAATGGCTATCACGAACCGATCTCCCCGGCGCCAACGTACATGCTTGCACCTTTTCGGATCGAATAGCATGGTTTCGATCGCCGTGTGCAAGCCGACGTTGCTTACCAGGGCTGGCATCGCGGTTAGATGGCGCCGACCTGCTCGCATGAATCGATGTCCGCTACCGTGATCCGTAATCGCGATCCGGCCGGCCCGGTCCGGACTGCGAAACATAGATCGCGTACCGGCTCGTGTCGTTCAGGTCGACGTCGGGCGACAGCACGAATATGCTTCCGAAGACGTCGTTTTGTGGAAGAGACGAGATGATTCAGGCGATCCGGCCGACGGCGGCGGAGTTGGTCGACGGCAAGACCGGCAAGCTGACCGGGGTCGGCCGCGAGTTCCAGTATTCGATCGACAAGGGCTGTAGAGACGACCCGGACCCCAGCACGATGGCGACGGTCGGCAAGACGGCGGCGGGCGGCAAATGATCGAGCCGGCCGGGTCGGCGATCGATCGTCTTGTTCCGGCGTTGCGGGCCGGTGGGTTCATGCGCGTGACATCGTCGAACTATCAGGAGGAATTCAACCGAGACGATGTGACGGTCGCCTATTCCTGCGGGCGGTACGGAGAGGAGTTGATGTGTTTTGTCACCGACGCCGGTCAGTTCCGGTTTCAGATGAGCTCTTACTTGGAGATCGTTGATCCGCCCGCTGCAGGACAATCCCGCGCCATCGCGCGTGAGAACGATGTCGATCAGCTGAACTTCGACCATGCCAATTATGCGGCGATCTCACGTCGTTATTATCTGACGATGCAGGCGCTGCTTTCTGGTTTCCTGAAAAACTGGCCCAGCGGGAAAAGCATCGTCGACGATGAGGCGAAAGAGCGGATGAAGCAACGCGACCGGGACGTACTCGCGTCCTTCGGCTTGTCGAGGGAGCAAACCTACATATAGGGGGCGGTGCAGAAAACGAAGCCCGATAGCTCGGACTCAAAGCATATATTAATGCCGTTCTGATTGGGTCGGCAAACCCATGTTTCTAGTCGCCACCCGCTGCAAAGGCAGCAGAGATGAGGCGTATATGGGGTCGCTAGTGCTCGGTGCTTCCACGATTGTACGAGAACCCTGTCGGGATAGGAAAGTGTGCGACAACCTCAGTGGGAGGGTTTCTGACAGGTAACCAGCGACGCCGTTTTGGCATGAGCTCCAAGCCGGCGAAGTTGATCGCTTGCGAGCTTGCTGAGCCGAATTCCGAAACTTTGCGAATGGTCGTTCATCAGAAGCCCGGCATTCACGACTCGATTTTCTAAATATGGCTTCTGCCCAATTCTACCCATCAATTCAACCGCCGCTGGCGGCGATTTGCCTATGTGAACAAACGGCCGAAGTTGGGGGAGCGACAGGCCGACCGTCAGTGTCCGAATATGGGTCGCCCCCGCCGCACTGGTCGCATTCAGAAAGCTTTAGCGTCGTGCCGTGGCAATGAGCGCCGTCGACGGTATCGGTAAGACGGCGCGGTCAGCGGCAAACGTCCACACCTCGGCGACAACAGCGGCCTTCTCCACTTCGCTCAGACTGATCCAGTCCGGCGACATGCCGAACAATGTGTCCGGTTCCGCCAGCGCGGCGGTCTCGAGCAAATACTCGTGTGTGACATGCTCGATGTGAGGATCCTGAAACCCCGCCGTGACCAATTCGCGGGCAAAGTCGGCGGGATCGCTAAGCGCCTGGACCGCCATCGGCAAAGTCATGCCCGCGCGCTCGGGAAACAGTTTGCGGCGGATCTGACCGAGCAGCAGAAAGGTAGCGGCGCCACGGTCCTGCCAGGTCGCGACTACGCAGTAACCGCCGGGGCGTGTCACGCGTGCCATCTCGGACAGACCCTTGCGCCAGTCCGGAAACATGATGACGCCGAAGATTGAGAAGACGGCGTCAAAGCTGCCATCGTCGAGCGCCAGCGCCTGACCATCCATAACCTTCGCCTCGACGTTGGTGAGGTTCGCGGCGGCGATGCGTGCGACCATGGCAGGGGAAAAATCGGTCGCGAGCACCCGTGCACCCGTGCGAGCCGCAAGCAGCGCCAGCGCGCCGGTACCTGCAGCGACGTCGAGCACGCGGCTGTCTGGCGTCAGTACGACGCGGGCGAGCGCTGCCTCGGCAAAGCGGGCGGTGAAGGGGTGCGCGGTCTTCTCGTAGTGTCTGGCGGCGGCATCCCAATGATCGGGGTTCTCATAATCGGACATCGTCGGGCTCCACAAATCATGTAACAGCATTAGTAGCGTGAAATGCCGTGCTTGCCAATCCCGGCGCGCCCGTCGAAGACCATGCCGTGCGTACCGACAGCCGACTTTCCCGAATGCTTCACGTGCTTCTCCACATGGCGCGGCACGAGGGACCGATGACATCCGAGGTGATCGCGCGCATGCTGGACACCAACCCCGTCGTGATCCGCCGCACCATGGCAGGGCTGCGTGAGGCGGGGTATGTGCGATCCGAAAAGGGGGCATGGCGGCGGCTGGGCTATTGCCGCCGATCTCCAGACCGTATCACTGCTCGATATTCATAATGCGGTTGGTGGGCCTCGGCTCTTCGCCATAGGCAACGAGCACGCGAACCCGGGCTGTGCGGTCGAGAAGGTCGTTAACGCGGCAGTGGAAGACGCGCTGGGTGAAGCGGAGCGTCTCCTAGTGGCACGGCTGGGCGCGGTCAGCCTTGCCGAACTTTCTCGAGAGTTTGATGCCCACTGCGGCACTGTCGAATAAGCAGCCTCGTTTCCAAGTAAGCGTTGCTTGAAGCGGCCTTGACCTGCGCCCACTCAATCGACCTTCAGAGCCTCAGCAGCGCGATCGTTTGACCGTGGGTACGCGGGGGCCTGTGGCGTTGGGGTAGCCGCGTTGGAACGAAAAGTGTGGGCTGGCCCCGTGATAGAAACCAGCCCAGTAGCTTATTCAGCTGTGGCTTCCTCGGTCTTGCGCTTGCGTGGCGCGGGCTTGGCTGCTGGCGCGTCTGCCTTTGGCGTCGCCGACTGACCCGGCTTGCGACCCAAGCCAATGCTCTTGGCCATCGTGCGACGTGCTTCCGAGTAGCTGGGAGCAACCATTGGATAATCGGCCTTGAGGCCATAGCGCTCGCGATATTCCTGCGGCGTCATGCCGTTAGTGGCGAGATGACGACGCAGCGTCTTGTACTTCTTGCCATCGATCATGCTGATGATGTGATCCTGGCTGGCAAGGGACTTACGTGCCGTTACGGCTGGCGTGTATTCTGGAGCCGCTACTTCTGGTTCGACAGCCGAGGCATTACCGCCAACTAGGACAGAAACAGTTTCGTACATTTTTTTCAAGAAGGCCGGAACGTCGTCAGCATTGGTACGCGTATTGGGATTGGCCAACCATGCGATTGTCAATTCCGTGGCGAGTTCAACCGGGTTCAGATCGAGGGTATCATCAGACATTTAGAGGCTCCATTTCTGGAGGCGCATCTAGGTAATTGGGAGGTCGTTATCAAGCCAAGTTACTCAATCGCAGCCATTAATGAATTCCCTCAAAGACGGTGGCGGGCTTAAATTTGTCTTGCTTGTATACCCGTCTCGGGCGTTGATTGCGCGTAGATCCGCCAGAATTACCTTATATTGGCTGTATAGAATGCGGTCGAGTGCCCAGGCATCTATGCCGATACGAGCGGCTATATCTTTAAAGATAGCTTCGGATTCATCAAACGTCGGTTTCGTAAATATGAGTTCCCACAGGATATCGTACAGCCGCGTATCAACAGCAAAATGATTTTGGACGAGCGGATGGTAAACATCCATCGCGATGTTCCGAGCGTACTTTGGCCCAATGCCAGGGTACTGCTGAAGGGCGCTCAACCAAAGGGCCGTGGACGACAGAGCATTAAGCCGCTCCCTGACAACCTGCGGTCCGCCTTCCACCAGAATCGATTGGTAAACCTGCTCTAGTCGACTGGCGACAATATCGCGGAAGATAGGGTTAGGGACAGTGTGGAACAGAGTAGCGCGCTGGTGATCGCCTAGCTGAATGACCCGATCCCAAATGAACTCTGCCATTCTAGGCTCGACCTTTTTCGTCCAATTGTCGGAACCTCGATAGCTGGCGAAAGAGCTGACGAAGTTCGTCCATGGCCAGTCGGGATGCTCGCCAAATTCGACTGCCGCATCCTTCATAACATGAATCTGCGTGGCCATGCGGCTGGCGTGGCTACGCAGAACTTCGACGTGCTCATCTGGTAGTGAACGCGAGGCGTGAGCGAAACAAGTATCGTTTGATGTCGGGCGCGGCGCCCGGACTTGGGAATGGCGGCGGCGGCTCAGGAGTTCCGCACGACAATCCCCGAGCGAGTAAGGGCCGCCATCCGTTAAGCCTTTCGACTCATAGTTTTTGATCGCCGCTTTAAGCTGCTGGCCATTCAGTTCGGAAATAGGCTTAGCGTTGGCTAGCGGTGGGATGACTGTCATTCCCCATGACGGCTTTTGATCGCGTCGAGGCGGCCTTTTGTGGCCGCCTCGGACAGTACCGCTCGCTTCTCGCTCTCGAACTCGTCAGCCGTGAGCGCCCCAGCCTGTTTCAACTCCCACAGTTTTGCGATCCGATCGGTGTTGGACCTGTTATCCAGAACCGGCGCTGAGGCTTGCCGGGCAAAGCTGCGACTGTCCTGACGGATAGCGTTGGCGACTAGAGCATGAAAATGCTCCATCTGACTCGCTGGGCCTTTCAGTAGGCGGTTTTGAGCATCTGTACCGTTGCCTTTCATTCTAAAAAACGTGATCCGATGAACCGGAGCGATCCTGTCATCGATCAGTATCTTCAGACTCAGTTCGTTCACTCGTTCTTTTTTGTCGCTTGGAGCCGGACATTCCGCCCATGAGCAAACCCAGAGGACCGAGCAGTACGGCACCTACGGCCGCGCCCATCACCTGTGAGCCTCGATTGGTCTGCGTGATTGACTGGCCGTTCTTCTCGACTTCCACGGCGGATATATCACTCCACGAACGCTCGACGTGGTTCGTGATGGTGCCAATGGCAATCCGTTTGTGCTCATGGTCGAGTGCTAACACACCGCGATCATGGGCCGACTTGTAGATGTCCCATCCCTGGTGCTCACCTACGAATGTGTTGTCCTCGGCATCGTGCTTTTTTTTTTAGCTTGATACCTGCGGTGACCATCCACCCCAAACCGCCGAGTATGATAATCCAAACGAAAACTGACATGCTGCCCCCTGTTTGCGGCAGGATATCTTAGGTTTCTTTAAGATCAACCATACCGGCTCAATCAAGATGGCTCTCAGAGCCCGCTTTCTAATACAATCCGGTATCGCCGACTGGTCAGGTCAACCAACCCGCCCCGATGATTCCGATCCGCATGACTACCCCCGTGCCGGCGTACAGCAAACGAACTTGCTGCCAACCGGACAGCTTCAAACGCGGAGTTTGTCGATTGGAGCCGACCACGCGTAGATCTCGTCTCGGGCGGGCGGCTCCAGGATGACGTTTCAGCTTCGGACATCGCCGCCGCCGAAGACAACCTGGTTGCGCACGGCAGGGGGCGAACAGGCCGTAGAGAAACGGCAGATTGCCACCGCTCACCCCATCGAGCGCAGCACGGTGCTCCGCCGACAGGTTGAGGCTGAGCGCGGCGACATTGTCGGTTACGTGCTCCGCCCGGCTCACGCCCATCAGCGTTGATGCGACGCCGGGCTGCCCGACCACCCAGGACAGCGCGACGCGCGCCGGCGTCTCGTTAATCTCCGCTGCGACGCGCTTCAGTTCGTCGAGAATCTGCCAGTTGCGCTCTGTGAACAGCGTGTCGCCGAACGGATTGTCGCCATCGAGACGCTTGTCGTCGACGGGACGCGCCGTGTCGTCCTGCCCGGCCTGGTTGGGGACGCCGCCCGCGCGCTTCGGACCCGTCTCGACGGTCGCGCGGTCGTATTTGCCGGTGAGAAGGCCATAGGCGAGGGGGGCTCCAGGGCACGAGACCCATGCCCGCCGATCGTGCGAACGGCAGGTGCTCGGCTTCGACCCCGCGTTCGACCAGCGAATAGAAATATTGCAGACCGATCGGCACCGGATTGCCTTGGACACGCGCTAGCGTCCTGAGTTCGGCGACGTACCAGGCCGGGGTGTTGGATATGCCCCAGTAGCGGATCTTGCCCCCTGCAATGAGCGCGGTCATCGTCCGTAGCAGTTCCTCGGCGGGGGTGACGCCGTCCCAGATGTGCACCCAGTACAGGTCGATGAAGTCCGTCTGGAGTCGGCGGAGCGATCCTTCGACAGACGCCAGGATGTGGCGCGCGCCGTTGCCGCCTGCACGATAGCCGCGGCCGGTCGCAAACCCCGATTTCGTCGCGATCACTAGCCGATCGCGCGACGATTGTGCGGCGACGAAACTACCGACCATCTCTTCCGACCGACCGCCCGCATAGACGTCGGCGGTGTCGATGAAATTGCCGCCCAGATCGGTGTAGCGGTCGAACACCGCGCGACTGCCGCTCTCGTCCAACCCCCATCGCGGCGTGCCGAAGGTCATCGTGCCGAGCGCCAGCGGGCTGACGAGCAGGCCGGAGCGGCCGAGCGGGCGATAGGTGTCGAGGTTCATGGTGGCATCCTGCAATGTGTCACCCTCAGATGGACGCCGGACGGCGTGAGGATTAGATCATCTGCGGCGCATGGGTTGCTGAAGGATGTTCAGGGAATGGATCGTGATCTCTGGTCCGGTCTCGCGGTGTTCGAAACGATCGTCGAGGCTGGCAGCTTCGCGCGAGCGGCGACGCGGCTTGGACTGTCCGCTTCTGCGCTCAGCCATGCGATGCGGTCGCTTGAGACAAAACTGGGCGTCCGGCTGCTCGACCGTACTACTCGGTCGCTGGCGCCGACGCCCGCAGGCGAGGAACTGCTGGCGCGGTTGAGGCCGGCGATCGCTTCGGTCGCGGGCGCGCTGGCCGACCTCGACAATTCCCGCGAACGGCCGGCGGGGCGGATCCGGGTCAGCGCGCACCGGGTCGCGGCCATCTACACCATCCTGCCGCGGCTGGCCGACTTCGCGCGCGCCTATCCCGACATCGCCGTCGAACTGGTGGTCGACGACGGGTTCGTCGACATCGTCGCGGACCGCTTCGATTGCGGGATCCGGCATGCCCAGACCCTGCAAGCCGACATGATATCGGTCCGTATCAGCGCGCCAGTACCGCTCGTCTTCGTCGCCGCCCCGGCTTACCTCGCCGATCATCCCGCTCCCGTCGATCCCGACGATATCGTCGCTCATCGTTGTCTGTGTTACCGATACACGTCCTCTGGCGTTGTACACCGCTGGGAATTCGAGCGGGATGGCCGGACGGTCGAACGGTCAGTCCGCGGTAACTTCATCACGAACGATATCGACGTGATGCGCGACGCTGCAGCTGCGGGGCTGGGGGTTACTTGCCTGCCGCTGCCAAATGCCGCGCTGCAACTGGCCGCCGGTACTCTGGTCGAAGTGCTGGCCGGCTGGGCACCCACGCTGGCCCCGAACCACCTCTACTATCCCAGCCGACGTCAACCGACTGCCGCCTTCCAGGCCTTCGTGACGGCAATGCGCGCGTGATCGAAAGCGTGCTTCGACAAGATTGAGGGCAGTTGATGATCAGCATGAACACGGTGCACTTCGATTGGGGGACGTCGCCGTCAACCTTCGAAGACCCACGGGTATAAGTGAGTGTCTGAAGTTGGGAAACGGAAAGGCCGGCCCGAACGGCGGAAAGTGGGTCGAGTGTAAGGCTGGACGAATGCGCAGCTGCCTGTGAATTAAGTTACTTCAGCCATGCACCATGGATGCCGGGCGGCACGCGATGCGGGATGCGGACGGATGCTACGGGCGGCGCCTCAAAGTTCCGGGCATCCAGTATCTCCAGCGCGGTGGTGTGCCCCCCGGCGTTGATCACGAGCCCGATGAGCCAGCCATCATCCTCGCCATCGTCTGGCGAGCGCGGCACGAACACGAACTCGCCCGCGATGCGTCCCGGTCCGAATTCGTGCAGCCGTCGCGTGCCTCCTTCCAAATCATGCTTGATGAGCGGCGCCTCGCCAACCAGCGTTTCCGTCATCTGTTCGGGCAGGCCGAGCGCATAGATATAGCGGTAGGCGCGGCCGGTGCGACGCTCGTCTATCGTCGGCAGCTCCTGTGGCGAGGGGTCGATCACACGCTGGTCCACCGATCCGGTCGAAGGGCCGATCGTCCATCGCTCGAGGCCGCGCGGCTGCTCGTCCGGTGCCAGATTGTCGCCAGCGAACATGCGGTCGTACGCGACCACGTCGAGCGCCACGCTCCCGTCCGGCAGATCAAGAGCATTGGCAGTGTGGAACACGAAGCAGGGATCGAGAGGGAACCACTGGATATCCTGCGCCTCGCCGTCGCGCGGCAGCAGCCCGATCCGGGCCGGGTGCTTCTCGTTCCACCGATAAGGAAAGCCGTGCCCCGCCAACACCGTGCGCATCGACAGGGTAAGCGGCAGGTCCATGACGACGACGTAGCGCTGCGTGATCGCGCAGTCGTGGATCAGCGCCCCGTGCGACACCGGGATCGTCACCGATCGTCGCACCCGGCCGGCGACATCGACGATGTTGTAGCGAATGCGCTTGGGATCGGTCGCCTCGTAGCACAGCGCGTGCAACTCGCCGGTCGCCGGGTCGCGGCGCGGATGGGCGGTGAACGAGCCGGGCAGGGTGCCGCCGAAATCGTCGTAGCGCTGCGTCTCTAGATACTCGTCGAAGCGGACCGGCGTGCTGCCGGCTTCGACCAGCGCCCAGCCACTGCCGGCATGGTCCAGTACGCTAGTGTTGACGGTGTCGAAGATGTGCCGTGGCCCTGGTGCCGCCGGCACGTGCCTGGTCGCCGCGACATCGGTCGAGCGGATCCAGCGATTCCGATACCACCGTGCTCGCCCGTCCTGGAGGCGGATGCCGTGCAGCATCCCGTCGCCGGTGAAGAAGTGGTAAGAGCGCGGGTCGGCGTCGGCGGGGTTTGGTCCGATGCGAACGTAGCGGCCGTCGAGCTCTGGCGGGATGATACCCTCGACGGCAAGGTCGGTGAGGGTCAGCTCCTCAGTCATCGGCTCGTGGATGCCGGTAAGTAGCGGATGCGGCGCATCGCGGGGTGGCAGGCGGTGCTTGTTGAACGCGGCGATGCCTGTAACGATCGGCGAGGCGATTGCGCCGACGACGTTGTCGATCGACTGCTCGACCCGGCTGGCGAACGTCGGACGCCGAGTGACCGTCACGATGGCGTCACGGTCTGGATGACGTCGAAGCCTTCGAAGCGAGGCGGCGCCAGGTACAACGGCTTGTGGTCGCCCGCGCCTCGATGGGCCGCGCGAAACGCCTCGGACCTAGTCCAATTCTCGAAATCCCCGCGCGACAGCCAGACGGTATGCGACGAATAGAGGACGTGATCGTCCGCCGCAGGCCCGCGCAGCATGTGGAACTCGACGAACCCCGGGACGCCGGCAAGGAAAGAGTCGCGCGACAGCCAGACCTGCTCGAACGCCTCCTCCTCACCGGGGATCACCTGAAATCGGTTCATGGCGATGAACATGGGGGCAAACTCCTGCGTCGACTGGGCAGGGCTAAGGTGGGGTGTAGCAGGACGGGATGCGAGGGCGATGAAGCCCCATAAGAGTTGAAAGAATCAGCTGAACGAATGTCTGAAAGGATAAGGCGATCGAGGTGAGCTAAACGGCTAGATGGGGGAGCTGGCGGAGAGCTTCTGGACCGGGGCGTGTTCGTTCAATGTGGTCGTCCAGGCCATCTGTGCACGGCCTCGAAAATCGCCCTTTGAGCCACCAACGCAATTCCCGTTTTTCCATCTTCGTTTGCGAGAATATCGGAAGGCTCTTTGGGGGGGCACCAATGCCCCACAAAGCTGCGATATTACTGAGGCTTCGTGGACTACCGAAGGTACCAAAATCGTGCAAAGAGATGGCTTTACGGCGCGAACGGGACATGAAGCTAGATGAGTCAGGGGTAGCACGGTATCGACAGGCAACATTGGCCTCGACACCTTACTGACTGGCGGACTCCCCGCCAACCGGCTGTACCTGCTTGAGGGCGCTCCAGGTTCGGGCAAGACGACGCTGGCACTTCAGTTCCTGCGGGAAGGCGCGAACCGAGGTGAAAAGGGACTTTACATCACGCTGTCGGAAACACGTGAAGAATTGTCCGTCGTTGCAGCGTCGCATGGCTTCGATATCGATCAGTTCGATGTGTTCGAATTCAACTCAGTCTCCGAGGCGCTAGGTGACAGCCGCGAGCAATCGGTACTTCACCCGTGGGAGATGGAACTCGGCGAAACGGTTCGGCTGATCGAAACCGAGGTGGAACGCGTTCAGCCAACGCGCGTCGTGTTCGACAGTCTATCGGAGATGCGGTTGCTGGCGCAGGATACGCTCCGCTACCGCCGTCAGGTACTGGCGCTCAAACAATTCTTTGCTGGGCGCGACACGACCGTGATCTTGGTCGACGACATGACTGGAAACCATGCAGGCCAAGACTCGCATCTCCATAGCCTGTGTCACGGCGTAATCACCCTAGAGCGATTGACGCTCGACTTCGGCGCTGCGCGGCGCCGGCTTCAAGTTCAGAAGCTTCGCGGCGTCGACTTCATCGCAGGATATCACGATTTTACGATCCGTAAGGGCGGCCTTGAGATTTATCCCCGCCTGATCGCTTCGACGCATCATGCCGAGTTCACCGGCGAAGTGACGCCGAGTGGAGTGCATGAGCTAGACAACCTGCTTGGTGGTGGTCCGATGCGGGGCACCAGCACGCTGGTGACAGGGCCCGCCGGTAGCGGCAAAACGACGATCGCCCTCCAGTACCTCGACGCTGCCTGCCGTAGGGGGGAGCCCTGTACCGTCTATGAGTTTGACGAGCGCATTGGTACATTGTTGGCCCGGGCCAAAGCTTTCAATCTCGACCTTCAGGCTCATATCGAAAGCGGCTGTCTCTGCATCCAGCAGATAGACCCGGCCGAAATCTCGCCCGGCGAATTCGCGTCTCGCATCCGGGAGGAGGTTGAGGGGGCGAGGGTCGAGGATGATCGTGATCGACAGCCTCAATGGTTACATGGCGGCGATGCCACAAGAGCAGCAGCTTATTCTTCAAATGCACGAGCTGCTGTCATACCTCAGCCAACAGGGCGTCGTGACGTTCCTTATCAACCCCCAGCACGGCTTGGTAGGCACCATGTCGAGCAATCTCAATGTCTCCTACGTCGCGGACTCGGTGCTGCTGCTACGCTTCTTCGAAGCTGAAGGGCGCATCCGCAAAGCCATCTCGGTGCTGAAGAACCGCAGCGGCGTGCATGAGGATACGATCCGGGAACTGCGGATCGACGCTGGCGGCATTCGGGTCGGCGAAGCGCTGTCGGCGTTCAGGGGCGTGCTTACAGGCACACCGGAGTATATTGGGTCAGAAAAACCCTTGCTGGAGGACCGCCTCGGTGGGGCATAGAAAGGCGATAGAAGGTCACAAGGTTCTAATCTGCGCGCCGTTTGGCCGGGATGCGGACAGTGTGGCCGCCCTTCTTGGTGACGAGGGCTATGACGTCGCTGTGTGTCCCAATTTGACAGCCATCTCAAAGCACGTCGATGAGCATATTGGCGCAATCCTGCTCACGGAAGAGGCGTTACGCGACGAGCAGACTGCCCTTCGCGATGCGATAGCCGCTCAGTCGGGCTGGTCGGATATTCCTTTTGTGCTGCTGGCAGCACAGCGCGCTGGTCGCGCTTCGTTGAGCACTGTCTCGCCGTTGCAGCTCTTCAGAGAGAGCGTGAACAATGTCGTGCTGGAACGCCCGCTTGGTAAGGCGTCGCTGATCAGCGCCGTTTCGTCCGCGATGCGCTCACGGCAAAAGCAGTTTGAGATGCGTGATCGACTCCGCGACTTGGCGGCGAGCGAAAGTCGTTTGCGGCTTGCCGCTAAAGCGTCGGATGTCGGGACATGGGACCATGATCTGGTCCAGCAAACCTTGCACTGGGATGATCGCTGCAAAGCGACGTTTGGTATGACGGCGGACACGGAAGTCACCGAAGAACTTTGGTTTGCCATCGTTCATGGCGATGATCGGGAGCGTGTTGGTCGTGCCTTTCGGCGGGCAATCCAAACGGATGGCGATGGGGTCTACGATGTCGAATATCGTACGATCGGCATGAGCGATGGGATTGAGCGTTGGGTCGCAGCAAGGGGCGGCTGCCATTTTGCCGCAGGCGAAGCGATCAGGTTTATTGGCACCATCATCGATATCACTGAGCGCAAAAAAGACCGAGGCTGCTCTGACCGCTTCGGAGGCGGCGCTCCGTGTCGAGAAGGACACGACCGATAGACTAAACCAAACCCTTGAAGTTCGAGTGAGCGAACGAACTGCGGCACTCGAGGCCGAGATGGCCAGCCGTACGAATGCCGAGGCTGCGCTACGGCAAAGTCAGAAGATGGAGGCAGTCGGTCAACTTACCGGCGGCATCGCCCATGACTTCAACAACATGCTGACTGGCGTGATCGGTGGTCTCGACATTATTAAACGTCGTATCGCTGCGAATAAATTCGATGATCTCGACCGCTTCATGGAGGCCGCATCGACTTCAGCGCAGCGAGCGGCCGCGCTGACCGCTCGTTTGCTTGCGTTCTCCCGGCGCCAGTCGCTCGATGCGAAGGCGCTCGACGTCAACGGCTTGGTCCTCTCGCTGGAGGAGCTTTTGCGCAGGACTATCCCGGAGAACATCGCGCTGCGGATCGTCGCCCCCAACACGATTGCCGGAGCTATCGCCGATGCCAATCAGCTTGAGAACGCTATTCTTAACCTCGCGATCAATGCACGCGATGCCATGCCAGAGGGTGGACAGCTTACGGTAGAGACGTCGCTCGTTGAGCTTGACGACGCCTATGCTGTGGCAAAGCCGGACGTGAAGCCAGGCCGATATGTGATTGTCGCGGTGTCTGACACCGGCGTGGGAATGCCTCCAGAAGTGCTGGAGAAAATCTTCGATCCGTTCTTCACGACAAAGCCGATCGGTCAGGGCACGGGTCTTGGCATGTCGATGGTGTACGGCTTTGCGCGCCAGTCGGGAGGCCAGGTCCGCGTCCACAGTCTTCCGGGGGAGGGGCACGTCGGTCAAGATCTACCTCCCTGCTACGCTCGAAACGGTCATGCCGGATGAAGGGGCAAAGGCGGCCGTTAGCCATGATGGGCGCGGTCAGACCGTGCTTCTGGTCGAGGACGATGAGTCGGTCCGGCTTCTTGTACGTGAGGTACTGGCAGAACTTCGGTACAATACGCTCGAAGCCGGTAGCGCCGACGAAGCGTTGCCGATCCTGACCTCGGACCGGAAGATCGATCTACTGGTGTCGGATGTCGGACTGCCCGGCATGAACGGGCGCCAGCTTGCCGAGCTTGCCCGTCAGCAACGGCCGGATCTCCCGGTGCTGTTCGTTACCGGCTACGCTGAGAACGCGGCTATGCGGGCCGGCTTCCTGGGCACGAACATGTCCATGATAACGAAGCCATTCTCGATCGATACGCTGGCAGCCAAGATCGATGAGATGATCTGTTGATGGCGGGCTTTCAGGAACCTTGGAGTTCCAAGGACGCTTTCTTCTAATGCACCGCCTCATTTACACTAGCAAATCTCTGATCGGCAGTAATTTGGCGGAGCTCGATGTGATCGTCAGACAGGCGAGCAGGCTCAACGAAGCTGCCGGTCTCACCGGAATGTTGTGGGCCGACGAAGATCGCTTCGTCCAGGTGCTCGAAGGAGATCACGACATCGTGGCCCGAACCGTAAGGCGCATTCGGGCCGATCCGCGGCACGAGGACATGGAGATGCTTTGCGATCGCTCCGTCGTTCAAAGAATGTTCGGCACCTGGTCCATGGTGCGCTCAAACCAAGAGCCCGAGGGCACTGCAAGTACTGCCTTTCTCGTCGGCCTCGTTAGGGGGTGAGCACAGTTTCTCCGCGAGGAAGGCTTACGATATGCTATTGAAGATCGACATAGACTAAAATCTTCTACTGGAACGGGTTGAGTCACTCCAACGGCGGGTATGGTACTGCGCAGATTTCGATGATCAGTACGTTTTGATGCGAGCGCAGCAACAACTCGATTTGGCGCTGGCTACTGGCCCAATGTAAAAGCGCTGCACCTGAATATGGGCGTCAGAGTACGCCACTTTGCCTGCGCGGTCGGATGCGGAGATCCCGAATGCAAGAAATGGCTCCAATGACTGATTTACAGGCGTTAGCGCGGAGCTTGGATGCTCTGATTGCGTTTGCTGATCATGAGGGAAACTTCGTTCTTGCCGCGACCCTTGATGCGGCACGGGTGCAGTTTTTTGAGCACTACGGACAGCCTGACGACTAAGTTGATTTCTGGCTGGTCTGCTGGGCATAAGGAATTTGGAAGCCAGGAGAACGACGTGGAGGCGAGGGACCGTGCGGCTGCAACAGCGGGCGCTATACTGAAGTTTCGACGCATACGATCCGAGATACTGCCGCGCGAGTTGTTCGCCGAACCAGGATGGGATCTGCTCCTAGAACTGTTTGTCGCCGACGCCAACGGTCACCGTCTTACCGCGCGCGCCGTCAGCGATCGGAATGAGATACCGCCCAGTGTCCTATCCCGTTGGCTCATACACCTTACTCAAATCGGCTTTATTGTTGGCGATGGCGACGGTAATCTTGACGATCCGCTAACACTTTCAGGGAAGGCGCTCGATAGCATCGAAGCCGTCATTGCTAAGATCGACGAATTACGAGAAGCCGCCGAATAGATTAATTGGAATTATGCGATCCGTCCCGATTGAGATCCTCTTCGCTAAGACGACAGCATCGGACAATGTCGGCTATCGCCTTCCCGTCTCGCGCCAGCGGACGATCCGCTTTTCTCTAGTCACGGCGTTCACGGCGGGTCGTCAGGCACCAAAAGCGTGGTAGCCCGAATATGAATGAGCGTCTGAAGTTGGTAAGCGCGAGAGGGCACGCGAACGCCTGCAACTGGGTCCAGTTCTCAGAAGCGGTGATTCAGCGGGCGACGAGGAGGGGAGCACCGCCGCCAAGCGAGACATGAGCGTCGATGTCAGTGCGCACGAGCGCCAGCCCGGGTACGGCAAAGCTAATATCCACTCCGTCGATTTGCTCGAACGGTGGCATGATTTTGAAAGTGATCGGGCGGCCGGCCGTGATCGTGTAGAGCCCGTCTCCACCCGCTACCCACAAGCCATCGGCGGCGGCCGTCAGTGCGTAGAAGGGAACTGTCTCAAAAGGCAATTTCGGTGGATCGGCAGGCCAGCTCTTCTGCATTGTGTACGGTTTGTAGTAGAGGCGTCGGACCTTGTCGCCGCACGCCTCGACCACCTGTCCGCTTGGAAAGAAGTGAACTAGGCCGACGGTGGCAACGACGCAGCCCGGGTGGCCAGGTTCGGGTCCCACGCCGTTGATCGGGCCGCCAAGTCCGGGGACTTCACTGACCGCGCCTGTATTTGTATCGATGCGCTCGAGGCCGCCACCCCACTCTCCCTTCGCGAGCCCCAGCAACAGGGTCGTGCCGGTATCGAAGGGCGCCGTTCGTACGATGGGACCGGTGAGCGGCACCGAGAGGGGGACGGTGCGTTGCCGCCCGCCCGCGCTGACCACGAGGCGGTTCCGGCTAACCGCAATCACACGTTGGTCGGTGCAGCTCAGAGCCTGAACCGCTTCCCCGTTTAGGTCCAAGCGTTGCATCGCGTGCCAGGAACGATCCTCGAGGCGGGACATCTGGCCATCCACGCCGACGATGACCAGTGCGGCGCCCGCGACGCAGATGTCGGCCGCCAGCCCGGGCGTCGTCTCAGTGCGGCGGTTGATCTCTCCCGGTGCTACGCTCGACAGTGTGCCGCGCTCGGTAAGCAGCCACAGGCGATCAGAGTCCCAGACCGCTCGCTTGATGAAGCGGTCCTGTCCGCGCAGCATATTCTCCGGAGTTGGGGCCGCAGGGTTCGTCGCTGCGCGCACTGCCGTTTGATGCTCGCGCACGAGAGCGGCGGCCACAGGGGCGGCCGGAACGCGGAAGCGCGTCGATGGGATGGCGGCGGTGCTGATCGAAACCAGTTGAGAGCCAAGGAGGTCGATCGGAGCACCCTGCGCGATCACGTGGCGGAAGCTGACGCGCTCCGGACTGTCGGCGCCCGGGAAGCTGCTCTGCTGCATTGCTGCGAGGCGCCGGTGGCCGGCCGCGAGCATTGCCAGCGAAGGATCGCGGCTGATGACCAGCGGCATGGCACCGGCATTGTGGCTAACGCCGCTGATGAAGTAGCGGGTGCCCTTCCGGCCGTTGATCGACACTGTGTCGACCGGCAGCCAGGGTTGCAAAATCTCCGACGCGGGACGTATGCCCGCGCGAGCCGCAGCAGTGTCCGCCGTCCGGATCACCGTCGGGCCGCCCGGCCCGGGTCTGACCTCGTATCCTTTGCCGTTTTTCCAGAGATAGTAGCCGCGATCGTCGTTCCCGGCTCGAACGTCGCCGTTTGACGCGACCTCTATGGTGAGCACGCCTGCTGTGCTTACCGCACCGGGCCGCTGGTAAGTCGCCGTCATATCCGCGCCCGCTCGGGTAGGCGCGAGCGCGAGCAGCGCGACGCCTAATAGCGATGAATATCGTACCATTAGACGGCAGCCTTTCTCTGAACGGCGATAATACACCTTTGACTCACCGAACGGGAAGGCAACAACGTTCCGTGCTCAGGCTGAACGAACGTCCGAAGGTGGGGAGGGCGCTGGCGGCCGCGAGTGTCTGGAAATGGGTCGACCTTACGGAATGCGGTCCCATGCTCATGCATCCCAAAAGCCGCTTTTGCGGCCATGACGCTGTTTGAGGTCGGCTATATAATCGGCGTGATTAAGATGCCCGGCGAAGTCCTCGATCCGGCCGGCAAGGTGTTCGCAGGTGCGGAGATGCCGGGCGGCATGACCATAGCGTTTGTACTTGGCGGCATCGAGCGACAAGTCGATCATCGCGCGCAGCACGAGCGTGGCCGCGAGCGGATAGCGCTGCTCCAGCGCGTCAGCGGCCGGGGTCAGGAGGCCGTAATGATCGCCGTCGAGTTCGTCGGTCCGGGCGATGATCATACGGGCCGCGCGGTCAAGCGCCGGCCAGTCGATCAGAAAGGCAAGCGCCTGATGGAAGCCGGGATAATCAGAAGCGAAGCGGATTGCTCGCTCCTCGGCATCGATGTCATCGAAATCCGGTAGTCGCTTCAGATACGCTCGCAGATAACCGGCATCGAGACCGCGCTCGAACGCCTGCCAGCGTTCGCTCTGGGCGTCATCGGATCGACCAAGGGCATCGAGCACGTCGATGCGTACCCGCTGCCAGTTGGGCCAGTAACCACCGCGACGATACGTCTCATCCGCCTGGTCGAGCGCGGCCAGCGCTTCGTCGGCGCGACCAACTGCCAGCATCCGCTCGGCGATGGCCGCCGCTATCATGGGGTTTGTGCGTTCTTCGTCCGAGTAGCGCTCCACGAACCCGTCGACGTCCCCGAGTGCATCGGCGATCTCGACCAGTGCCGAGCGGACAAAGCGCTCCTGATGGCTCCGCTCGTAATCGTCCGTGTGGATCGAACGGTTCGTGCTCAGCCCGATTGCCTGTCGCTTTCCGCCTTCAGCCGCTCTGGGAGTGGTGGATGACATTTGCTCGAACTTGACCTTGAGCCTTGTCAGTCCGTCAGACCCGAGCGCCGGTGCCGTCGTACCGATCAGGCCGTCGAACTGGCCATAGTCGTTTGCACAAACCGCCGCGAACACGCGGTCGACCAGCGCATCTGTGGGCTGGCCAGCCCGATCGGCGACATCGCCGAGATCGTCACGGGCGGTGGCGATGATGCTGCCAATCATGCCGTTGCTGTCGTCGCATCGCTCATAGATCGATGGCGCCATCTCCAGCAGCCGCCATAACAGGTCAAAGGCTTCGGCAGGATTTGCTGGCGCGACATGCGTGACGATCGCCTCGCGCTGCGTGTCGAGGTCTTGGCCAAGCTCCTTGGCCTTGCGCCAGTCCACATAGGAGCGCGATCGCGCGATCGAGACGAGCCGCTTACGAATCTCACCTGTGACGTCGCCACCGTTGTGGCTTGCCAATTCCAGTCGCAATCGACGTTTGGCCGCGGCATTGCCAGCGGTCATCTCGAGCAGGAGCTCTGCCAGACGTTCGGAGCCGAGCGCGGCCAAGTTGTGCGCATTGGGGGTTGTCGCGGACGCCATGCCATGTCGTCACGGGCGAAGCCTGATCCGTCAAGCGTCTGCGTAGGCCAGTCTGCGGGTCACTCATGTTGAGTCGCCGTGGATTTCACTGCCGCGCCGCGGCTTCGCGCATTGGGGCCTGCAAGGCACTGACTACGCCGCGGTAGGAACTGATCGCGCATGCGCTCAAGAATTTCGTGGCCGTGCAAACCGCCTTGCCTCGCGACAACCTTGCAATGTTACCATGAGCAAGGTGCACAAAGGACCCCCAGTTGAGTGACGCCCGTTCCGATATCCTGCAGCTGGCACGCGAGATGGCCGAGAGTGGCCTCTACCGCGGTTGGCGCTCCATCGAGGGACGGCTGCGCGCTGATGGCTTGCCGCGTGTTCGCAAAGCCTTGGACGACGACGTCAGACGTGAACTCGACCAGCGCTGCCAGACACTGCGGGCCCCCCGCTGAAATTTTCCGAGTTTCAAGGTTGGCGAAAGATTGTCCGTCAGTCGCGATTTATGGGGCGGCCTATGCCAGCCGCCACAACCGCGTCTCGGACGCGCCGGAAGAAGCTGGCCGGCAAATAGCCATAGCTCACCGCTGGCTCCCGACCCGCGATTGGACGGATGTCGTAGCCCGGCCACGCAAAGCGGTTCCATTCGGTGATAATAATCCACGATCGCTCGCCAGACAGGCCAAGATCACGCCGGACGGCGTCGGGCACTTCGATCGCCAACTGATCGCGGGTAGGGGCCTTGGTGGTCAGCGGCACGACGTGAACCTGATCGATCCCATCCTTCTGACGGGTCACCAGAACGACGGCGACGGGCCGGTCCTTTATACCTTCATCCTGGCCTTTAACGTACTCGTATTCCCACAGGTAGCTGTAGTTGAGGACTTCACCAGGCTGCGGCAGCGTTGAGCCTTTTTTCGGCGTCTTGGGCGCCGCGGCCGGGTTCGACGCCGCGGATGGCTTCGAGGGTTTCGTCATCAAGATCCTCCACGCGACCTGCAACGCGTTCACGACGGCGCAGGCGCTCATATTCATCGACGGGGACCATGACGAAGCGCACGCGGCCGTTCCGACTAACGCCGACCGGGCGGATCATTGCCTCGTCGGAATAGCGGCCGAACTGCTTTTGCAATTCGCCCGAGGGTACGATTTCCATGCTCGTCGCCATGAGCGGGTGTTCCTGTGCTGGATGCGTTGCAGGCTGCTACCTGCGCGGCGGGATCTCGATTGCATGCAGGCGGCTGCCGGTACGCGGGGGGCTCGATCGCGCGTGCGGGCTTAGCCTGCACATGCGGATCTTGGTGAAAGCACGACCGGCTTAAAGCCGATATCAATGAAATAGGCATAAGAGGAATAACCGTCAAGATACGGGAAGGCTGGAAGACCGGTTGACTCGGGAGAACTGGAATGAGGGTGTAAGTCCGAAGGAATAGGGAAACCATTCTAGCGATAAACCCCATTCCCGCTAGAAACACGCTGGCTTATATTTGAACGTTCGCGTACCCAACCGGTGCCGCAAAACGTGGCATCTGGGCTATTTCGATGATCGAGCGAACCAACGTGTCACACGATGCCGAAACTGGCATGAGCCCGGCTGGCGACCTCGTCGTGACCGATCAGGTCAGCGCCCTCGCCGCATACCTACCCGATCTCGCACCGGATGATCGCGAGCGGGTCGATGGCTATGTCGCTCGCGCGTCAGCGGAAGCGACGTTGCGCGCCTACCAATCCGACTGGCGGCTCTTTTGCGCCTGGTGCGAGGAAAGCGGATATCAATCGCTGCCCGCGACGCCAGCGATCGTTGCTGCATTCCTGACCTTGCTCGCCGAGCGCGGGTTCGCCCCACGGACGCCGCATCGGGCGCGGGGAGGGCGCGAGGCGTTGGCCAAGCCGTTAGGGCGTTCGACGATCGGTCGACGGCTCTCGGCAATCGTCTTTGCGCACCGCGCCGCAGGGTTCGACCCGCCGACGCAACAGCCAGACGGCGCGCGGCTGGAAAAAGCCATGCGTGCCATCCGGCGCGACAAGCGCGATGATCCGTCAGGTAAGAAGCGCCCTGCGGATGGTGACGTGTTGCGTGACATGCTGCGGACGATCGATGGCGAGGATCTCCGGTCGTATCGTGATCGGGCCCTGTTGGCGATCGGGATGGCGGGCGCGTTTCGTCGTTCCGAGCTAGTAGCGATTACCGTCGGTCGGGTGTCGGACGATACGCGCGGGTTGCTGGTCCGCGTTCCAACGTCGAAGACCGACCAGGAGGGCAGGGGGCATAGTGTCGCCATCCCCGATGGTCGGCGCCTCGAGCCCGTCCGGCATTATCGCGCCTGGCTTGAGAAAGCCGCGATCGACAGCGGTCCGGTGTTTCGCAAGCTGACGCCGCAAGGGCGGCTCACCGAGCAGCCGATGAGCGCGCAGGGTGTGGCGCTTGTCGTGAAAGCCGCTGCCCGATCCGCGGGCTATCCGGAGGCCTTATTCTCCGGCCACTCGCTGCGGGCTGGGTTCCTGACCGAGGCGGGGCGGCAAAATGCCAATCTGTTCAAGATGCGTGAGCATAGCCGGCATGCCTCGATCGACATGGTGGCAGAGTATGTGCGCGATCATGAGCGGTTTCGCGAACACGCTGGAGAGGGGTTTTTGTGACTCCGTCAGTCGCCAGGCTGTGCGGACTAGGGTCAGGACCCATTGATGTGAGAGGCGCGATCTGATTCAGGCTCCGTGAGGAGACTGAGGATGAGCGACCTGTACTGGCTAACGGACGAGCAGATGGCACGCCTGCGGCCATATTTCCCAAAGAGCCATGGCAAGCCGCGAGTTGACGACCGGCGGGTGTTGAGCGGCATCGTTTTCGTGAACCGCAATGGGCTGCGCTGGCGTGATGCGCCCAGCGACTACGGCCCGCACAAGACGCTCTACAATCGCTGGAAACGGTGGGGTGAGATGGGTGTGTTCCTCCGCATGATGGAAGGTCTGGCTGCCGCTGATGCCGACCCAAAGACCGTCATGATCGACGCGACGTATCTGAAGGCGCACCGCACGGCATCGAGCCTGCGGGTTAAAAAGGGGATCTCGGGCGCCTGATTGGTCGCACCAAAGGTGGCATGAACACGAAGCTCCATGCCGTGACCGACGCAAACGGCCGTCCGCTCAGCTTCTTCATGACCGCCGGACAGGTCAGCGACTACACCGGTGCGGCCGCATTGCTCGACGATCTGCCCAAGGCGCAATGGCTGCTCGGCGACCGCGGTTACGACGCCGACTGGTTCAGGGATGCCTTGCAGGCCAAGGGCATCCAGCCATGCATCCCAGGTCGGAAGTCTCGGCTCGAGCCCATCAAATACGACAAACGCCGCTACAGGCGCCGTAGCCGTATCGAGATCATGTTCGGACGGCTGAAGGACTGGCGCCGCGTTGCGACCCGCTACGACAGGTGTCCGACGGTCTTCTTGTCCGCCATCGCCCTCGCTGCCACTGTCATCTTCTGGCTTTGATCAACGAGTCCTGACCCTAGTGTGCGGGAGCTTTTCGCCAACGGCGTAAATTTGGCGACGAACAGCTTCGAACTCGGGCTGACGCAATCACCGGCCGATTTCCTCTTTGAAGACTTTCCGATCGACTTCGCGCCAAGCATGCCTGACTTGATGGAGAAGACGAACGCGGTCAACTTGACCTTTCGGAAGGCCGGCGGCTCACTTGAGTTTGAGGTCGGCCTGTTCTATCAGAATATAAGCGACTACGTTTTTGCTCGCTTCATTCAGAGCAACTCCCAGAACGGCGTGCGCGCCAACATGCTCGCCTACAACGCTGCCGACGTAGAATTCAGCGGAATAGACGGACAGGTCAGCTTCCGGCTCGATACGGCATCACAAGTCACCGTATTCGGTGACTATGTCGATACCAATATCAAGAACAATGACGATAATCTGCCCCGCATCTCGCCAGGACGCCTCGGTGCGCGTTACGGGTATGCGGCGGGGCCTCTGTCCGGTGATGTGGAGTATTATCACACGTTTGAGCAGGACAAGGTCGCGTCCTATGAAACCCGAACGCCGGGTTATGACATGTTGAACGCTACGTTGAGCTACCGCTTCGATATCGGGCAGACCAAAACGGTCGAGGTCTACATGCGAGGCACGAACCTGCTCAACCAGCTTGCATTCGTTCACACATCGTTCGTCAAAGACCAGTCACCGTTGCGAGGTCGGAGTGTGGCGATCGGCATGCGCCACGCATTCTAGCAGCAGTTCGCTGGCTGTTATTGCGTGATGTCGCGACGGCGGCGGTGCATCAATCTTGACAGGGCGGCTAAGGCCATTTCGATGGTGCGACGAAACTTGCAACTTAGCCTCCTCACAAACCATCATCCAGGAATGATGTGTCGCGCTGGGCAACTATCGGCGTAACGGTGCGAACGGGGATTTCTATTTTCCAAAAAACCGTTCCCTCAATAAACCACGATTGGCAGACGAAGCTCGAGAACGCTGTGGCTGTCAAAAAGGGTATACCCTGAGTGAGCATGTGATTTGAACACAAATCCCGTTCAAACAGGGTCGGTAACAGCGAGTTTGAACACCTCATTCTGAAGTTCTAAACCCTGCTTGCACACATAGGCGTCTTGCTTACCGGCGTGGATCGCGAGGTCGGCCTATGCCTTCAGAGGGCGATCGTGGGATTTGTAGTCGATGGAATGAGCGTCGGCACGCATTGCATGTTTGACGCTCGGTTCGCGGCTGCCACCAGATCAACGTCACCTATATCGCGGCAATCGATCCACCATTTGGCATCAGTGATCTGAAGGCATGCGTTACAGTCGGCGTCGCTGTTTGAGTTGGTTAGCGCTGCAAGCCACTTGTTCCTGACCGTCGACGCCCAGCTGATTTGCCGATCAGTCCCAGTCAACGGCGGAAGAACAAGGTGTGAGACAGCGGCGCTGCTTAACGCTGCTGCGGCAACCTCCTCAGCCCGCTTCTCCGCAACGAAGCAGTCACGACAGGTAGTCGTCTTCAGCCACTTGGCCTTTCGTTCCTGCTGGCTGTCATAGCCGGTGAGATGATGAGCCTGCTCATGACCGCAGGCATGAATGATCCGCTGTTCCATGCCATGGATGATGCCCGCTCGTGGTTTGTGCGCAACGCCAATGAGTCAGGTTGGATCAGAATCGCGGCCAGTGGCTGACGACTGCACGGGACAAATGTCCAGCCAACTAAGCTGGCGCAACGCCGTCAGCGTTCACCAGATCCGGGCCAACCAATGTGCCGATGAGCCGGACGCGCTTCTCTACCAGATCTACGGGCGTTCGATGCAATTCCAGCTCGTAGCGGCCACCGACATCGCGGCGAAGATAGAAGGCCCCGCCATCCCGGACCAGAGTGCCTATCTCATTGATCCGGGTGCCAATCGCTACCATCGCTGCGTCGTCGCCTTATTATGATCATGTAAGGTTGCGGGAGATCCTCCGCGTAACCGATGCGCCTCGGTGGGGCACAGGATTCTGCTACTCCGTTCCCGACGGGCCCTCAGAGACTGATATTCCGCCGCGCCATTTCCGCGAACGCCATATCCCCGATGAGCGGGCGGGGCTCGGCTTTAAAGATGTCAGCTAAATCGAGCAGATCCTCGTTGGAGAGGTTCGCGATCGAGGCTTCGATCTCGGCAAGCCGTCGCACCGCGTCATCGCCGCGATCGGCGACCCGCTTCATTCTTGTCTTGAGCATGCCGCCCTTTATCATAAACGTCGCGGGGGCGGCAGGGGCATTTACGGCGGATTGGCTGAGGTCATTCGGCTAAAATGCCCGCTGTCTGCAGGCGGATGACGCTTCTCCAAGGAGAACCGCACCGCGTTCTGGCGGCAGATCCCAAAGCGGCAGGAACGCCCAAATTCAAGGAGTAAACGGCGCCATCACGGTGCATGCGAACCGTACACATTTACGGTAAAAATGGTGGAAGCACGAACCCGCTGCGCGGGAGGGTCGTGCGGGGCGCGGTTGAATTGACATCGCGGGTGTAGCGCATCGGTTGAGCGCTACGGGAAGCAGGCAGAGCATCGGGGTTCCACGAAAGGAGCCCTGCCATGACCATCCTCATACCCGTTGTTGCCGTCAGCCCGTTACGCCAACGTCTCATTGACGAGATGGACATACGCCGCTTCGGTCCTGAGACGCATCGGAACTACATTCGCGACGTCGGGCGGTTCGCGACGTTCCTCGGGCGCTCGCCCGACACAGCAACGGCGGAGGAGGTTCGGCGCTTCCAGATCGAGCAGTGTGACCTGGGCGTGCCTGCGCCGACCATGAATGCTATCGTATCGGCACTGCGATTCTTCTTCATCCAGACGCTCGACCGGCCGGATCTTGCCCGTAAGCTGGTCCGCATGCGGCACGTGCGCAAGTTGCTGGTGGTCCTGAGCCAGGACGAGGTGGCGCGGCTGTTGACGGCAACCACATGCCTTAAACATCAGGCGGCGTTGTCGGTCGCCTATGGCGCCGGACTGCGTGCGGCCGAGGTCGCCGCCCTCAAAGTGCGCGACGTCGACAGCGAGCGCATGCTGCTGCGGGTCGAGCGCGGCAAGCCTGTCCTGAGCTTGTCGAAGGGGGCGGGCGGTATCGCAACGCCATGCTCCCGGTCGGGCTGTTGGCGTTGCTGCGGGAGTGGTGGCGAGTGGGTCGGCGTGAGGGCGTATTGCACGTCGACGGGTGGCTGTTTCCCGGTCAGCACTATCTCAAGCCGCTCAGCACGCGGCAGATCTACTGGGTGGTGGTCGAGGCGGGGCAAGCAGCGGGCATCGACAAGCGGGTCGGACCGCACACGTTGCGGCACTGTTTCGCCACGCACCTGCTCGAGGACGGAATCGACGTTCGCATCATTCAGACGCTGCTAGGGCACGCCAAGCTGGAGACCACCGCCTATTACACGCAGGTCGCCACCCGGGTGCTGCGCAACGTGACCAGTCCGTTCGACAGGCTGGCGATGACCGCTATGGAAGCGAGAGCGCCCAGCGGCTGAGCGACGATGCGTGCCTCTGTCGAGGTCGCCGACATCTTTCGCACCGCTGGTTCTACGTACCGGGCCGCCCGCGCCGGACACCTGAGCCTCGACCAGCTCAAGGTGATGTCAGCGATAGAGACCTGCCGCACCGCCGTCATAGGCGGTCACGTCGAAGCCTGCACCGACTGCGGGCACTGGCGGGTTGCCTACAATTCCTGCCGGAACCGGCACTGCCCGCGGTGCCAGGGCGCAGCGGCACGCACGTGGCTCGCCGAGCGCGAGGCCGACCTTCTGCCGGTCGGCTACTTCCATGTCGTCTTCACGCTGCCCACCGAGGTTGCCGATGTCGCGTGGCAGAACAAAGCGGCGGTCTACGGCCTGCTGTTCCAGGCGGCGTCAGAGACGATGACGACCATCGCCGCCGACCCGAAGCATCTGGATGCGCGCATCGGCATTACCGCGGTGCTCCACACCTGGGGTTCGGCAATGACCTACCATCCGCACATCCACATGATTGTCCCAGGCGGCGGACTTTCGCCCGACGGTAGTCGCTGGGTGTCATCACGACCCGCGTTCCTCCTGCCGGTACGCGTCCTGGGTAAGCTGTTTCGTCGCCTGTTCCTGACCCGGCTGATGTCGCTGCACGAAACTGGGCGCCTCGCGTTCTACGGCAGGCTCGCGCACCTCGCCGACCGGCGTGCATTCCTGCGGCACCTGTCCCCGGTCAGGAAGAAGCGCTGGGTCGTCTACGCCAAGTCGCCGTTTGCCGGCCCCGAGACGGTGCTCGCCTATCTGTCGCGCTAGACGCACCGCGTTGCGATTTCGAACAGCCGGATCCTGCGCTTCGACCAGACCGGCGTTACCTTCCGCTATAAAGATTATCGCCGGGGTGGCGCCGACCGCCAGCAGGTTATGACGCTGACCGCCGACGAGTTCATCCGCCGCTTCCTGCTCCACGTCCTGCCGAAGGGCTTCCACCGCATCCGCCACTATGGCCTGCTCGCAGGCGCCACCCGCAAGGCGCATCTCGAACGAGCCCGCGAACTGCTCGGGGTCGCACCGCCCGCGGCGTCCGACGCACGAGCCGAACCAGACGACATCCGGCCGCCATGCCCGTGTTGCGGCGGGCGTATGGTGGTCATCGAGACCTTCCTTCGCCAGCGCCAGGCCCGCGCTCCACCGGCTCCTGCGCCGTTATCCGGGATACAGGCGTCGTGACCCGGCACGGCCAAGGAGTTATCTATCTCGCAGGGCTCGTACTTGCGGAGACGATGTTACCTGCGCCGATAGCCATCAGAGGGGCGGCCACACCGAGCAAAGCCGCGCTGTCCGCGCTGGCGAACCCATCATGTTCAACCGGATTCGGGCGGTCTGCTTTCAAGCCCGCGCCTACATCTGCCGTGGCGCTGGTCACCAAGACCGGCCGGAAACCGAAAACCCCATAGCGCATCGCCTGCGGCCCGCGGGTTCGGGCTTCCAAGACTTTCGTACGCCTGCCGGCATCCGAAACTCTTCAGGAAAGCGGCCCGGCCGCTTTGGGGGAAGCGATCGGCGTAAGCGGACGTTCGTTCATTCAGCTGGGCGGGGGGCGTGAGAGCTGAGTAGAGTGTATACCTGTTGGTCCGCGATGGATTCCTTGTTGGATAAGAACCCGTTCGTTCAGGCGCTAAGACGGGGGAGACGAGCGGCCGATGTTGGTGCAAGCGGACTGCTCGCCTTCGAGCATTCACGCGGCTTGAGCGGACGATCGTTCCGCCGAAAGATCACGACTGCTTTGCGTTGCATAGCCCGAGCTGATGCGGCAACGACGCATCTCGTCGCATGATCGCGGCCAACTCATTTGAGAGACGCGATAGTTGAGACCCGTTGAACTCGCCTTCCAGATCGTTGAGCTGTTAGGCCAGCATCAGCCGGCCGGTGTCACCGAATTGGCGAAGCTCGCAGGCATCCCGAAATCCACCGCGCAGCGCGCATTGGGCGCGCTGCACAAAACCGGATGGATCGAGCCGGCATCAGACGATCGCGGCCGCTGGACGCTGTCACTTCGCGCGCTGATCGCGGCGGGGCGGGCCAATAGCGCGCTAGAAACGCTGCGCGGCATCGCCATCCCGGTGATGGACGAACTCCGCCGCTACAGCGAGGAGACGGTGCATCTCAATTTCCGATTCGATCGCCTGCTGATTTTAATTGAGCGGCTGGATGGGATCAAACCGGTCCGCTATTTCTTCCCATACGGCGCGATCAGCACGCTGCATGCCACCGCCTCTGGTCGGGCCGTGCTGGCGCGGCTCAACGCGGAGGAACTCGACACCTATCTCGACCGGCCGATGCGAGCGATCACGCGTAAAACGATTGTCGATCCTGTTGCGTTTCGTGCCGAAATCGAGGCGACGCGCGCGCGCGGCTATGCCATCACGTTCGGCGGAAATCGCCCGGACGTGCATGCGGTGGGCGCGGCGATCACTGATCCCACGGGCCGCCCGATCGCCGCTATGACGATTTCAGCACCTTCTGAACGACTGGATGACGGAATGGCGGCGGCTTACGGCCCGCGCCTTGCCGACGGCGCACGTCGGATTTCTTTAGGGCTAGCCGCGTAGCCCTGAGTCTTCTAGCAAATCAGTGTTTCAATACGATTTTCCCGAAATGGCGATTGTCCGACATCTCTTCCATTGCCGCTGGCAAGTCTTCGAACGCGAAGCGCTCGGCGATCGGCATGCGGAACACGCCGGCGGCGAGCGTGGGGTAAAGATCGGCAAGCATGCCACGCGTCACCGCGGCGAATTCCTCGTGCGTTCGCGAGCTGAAGGTGGTGCCGATTAGCGAAATCCGGCGCATAGCGTGCATCTCAGCGTCGAACGGCTGCATATTGGTGCCTAAGCGTCCGACATTGACGATCCGGCCTAGTATTCGCGTGGCGCGCAGCGTTTGGTTGAGTAGCGAACCGGACACTTGGTCAATCACTAGATCGACGCCGGCCTGCGCGGTCGCTGCGAGCGTGTCTTCCACCCACGTTTCGTCGCGAGAATTGAGCGCCAGATCGGCGCCGTAGTCGCCCAGGCGAGCGACGCGTACATCCTGTGTAGACGTGCCGATCACTAACGCAGCACCGAGTGCCTTGGCGATCTGCATCCCGACCAGGCCGACCGCACTACTCGCGCCTTGCACCAGCACCGTCTGCCCGCGCTGCAAGCCGCCCGACATGACGAGCGCCTCGTACATCGTGCGCAGCGCGACGGGAAAGCAAACGGCCTGCTCGAAGGACATCTCCGGCGGCAGCGCGAACAGCTGGATTGGCCGTGCGGCAACATGATCGGCGAAGGCGCCCGCGCCCATCCCGGCCACGCGATCGCCCACGGCATAGCCCGTTACGCGAGTCCCGACAGCGACGATTTCGCCCGCCCATTCGATGCCCATCGTTGCCCCCGTACCGCCGCTTGCGCCGTGACGATAGCCTTTGGCCATCTTGAGATCGATGCGGTTGAGCGCGCTGGCGTGGACGCGTGCGACTACGGTATCGGACGACACATCTGGTAATAGCCGGTCGATCAGCTGCAGTCCCTGGGCGCTCGCGACGTAGGCGCGCACGTCAGGCACCCGCGGAGGCGATGACGCCATCCGTTTCCAGGGCCAAAATACCGTCCTCGCTCACGCCCGCTTCCCGCAAGATCTCTCGCGTATGCTCGCCGACCGTAGCTGGGCC
>NZ_JAMXSR020000004.1 GCF_024124765.2 Sphingomonas sp. H160509
GATGCGCAGGAAGATCTTAGTGCAGACCCGGTCGACCTCATCATCGATCTGAACCTTTCAGCCCGGAATACGAACAACCCGAAGCTGTCCGCTGGTATGACCTTTCTGGGCCAATTCCTTGATCACGATATGACGTTCGACCCGACCTCTAGCCTTGAGCGACAGGCGGATCCAGAGCACATCGCCAACTTCCGTACGCCGTCTCTCGCGCTCGATAACGTTTACGGAAGCGGACCTGGCGGAAGCCCACACCTCTACGACCGCACCGACGGCGACAAGTTTCTTCTCGAGGAAACTGGCACGCCGAACAAGTTCGATGTTCCCCGCAACAATCAGATGGTCGCGCTGATCGGTGATCCTCGTGATGATGAGAACCTTATCATCTCCCAGCTACAGGTCGCGTTCCTATGTTTCCACAATGCTGTCGTCGACTATGTCCGCGACGAGCTAGGCCTGACGGGCGGCGACGTCTTTCCAGAGGCTCAGCGCATCGTCCGGTGGCACTATCAGTGGATTATCATCCACGAGTTCCTGCGCAAAACGTGCGGCAACGCAGTCGTGGACGACATTCTGATCAACGGGAGAAAGTTTTATAAGTGGCGCAACGAGCCCTACATACCGGTGGAGTTCGCGGTTGGAGCCTACCGCTTCGGACACAGTCAGGTGCGTCCCTCCTACCGTGCCAACTTCGCAGGCAACCCGGATGGCAGCCCGTTCTTCGCCATGATCTTTCGCGAGACGGCGACACCAGCAGGTGACCCGGATGATCTGTCGGGCTCAGTGCGGGCTGCTAGGCGTTTTATCGACTGGCCGACTTTCTTTGATTTCGGCGATAACAACGTGAAACCGAACAAGAAGATCGACACGACCCTGTCGACAGCCCTGTTTCGCTTGCCTTCGACGGTCGTGGGCCAAGTCAATCCCGTTGGAAATCCCTCATCCCTCGCCCAGCGTAACCTGCTGCGACACCTCACCTTCTCCCTGCCCTCCGGACAGCGGGTGGCAAAGGCAATGAAGCTGGAACCCCTGTCAAAGGACATGCTCTCGAAGCTCGCCCCTTGGGGGCTCGACGACAACACCCCGCTCTGGTTCTACGTTCTTCAGGAAGCCGAGTCTCTGGAGAGCGGCGAGCAGCTTGGCCCCGTTGGCGGCCGGATCATTGCAGAAGTTTTCCTCGGCTTGATCGAAGGGGATCGTTCCTCCTACCTTTCACAGGAGCCTGACTGGCAACCGTTTCTAAAAACAATTAACACCAATCATCAGAACGAGCAGTTCTCAATGATCGATCTTCTGCGGTTTGCGAAGGTGGCATGACCTGAGTGTGGATCCCGCCGATCAGCGCCTGATCGTCAAAGCCTAGAAAAGGCATTATGCAAAATGCAAAGGCCATGAACGATGCTTGGACTGCTCGCGCTCGCCGCTTCCTTGATCGCCAAATGTCCCGTAGAGGGGCGCGCACTGTGCTCTGCGCCACTACTTTTAGTGGTCAGATCAATATCGCAAGGTCGACAGCGGGCCAGATTGGCTTAGCGGCTTCTGGGAACAGCCACCAGCTTCAATCATAAACACTAGTCCGCGATGGCGCGGCCTTCTGTCGTCGCCACGATTTCGGTGGCCGCTACGAAATGTAACTGCATTGCCCCCCGTAGATCTGGTAGAAAACGCGTCTGGCTTTGCAGACTGGAAATTCGTACGGTTGTCTGCAGTTATCAGGCCCCAAGCATCGATCGAGTTGCGCACATTGTGGGCTTGGCATGCAAGCGGTGTGGCCGTGCCGTTCAACCGAAGAAATGGATCGCGCTTGTTAGGGTATCGGCGCTATCGCGTCCTTGAGCTAATCGGCAGTGGGGGCCGCGATAGTGGCATCGGAATCTAAGAGTATGTGGCTTGGATTGCTGGTTCTCGTTCTAAGCTTAATGCCGCGGACGGCGTCGGCGGCAGGCGTTGACTTGCGTCAAGCAACCTGTGCTACGAAACTTGCCGACATTGCTACGGATACGGCGGTGGTAGCTGCAAGCTACCGCTGCGGCGCCGACGCGCCGACCGACGGCGGCGATTGGTTGTGGCTGCGTCTGGACGCTTCCCGCCTGAACAGTCTTCCGCCTGGTTGGAAGTTGTTGGTCGATCAGACTCGGTTCGACCGGATCGCAGTGTTGGTTACCAGCAAGAGTGGCGCAACACGTCAAACCATGATGCATTCCGAGCTGAGGGACCACTGGTCGCCCGGTGGCTTACTGGAAATTTACGATAGAGCCGCCCGGTCACGACGTTCACGGTCTTTACCTTGGATTTCGCCACCTCGACGACATCTCGCTCATGCGGAAGATTGTCGCGACGCCCAGCTCGGCGACATCCCCCGATGACACGACATGGTTGCTGCTCATGGGGATGTTTGCCGGAACGCTTCTATCGGCGCTGCTCTACAACGCCGTTATCCATACGGGGCAACGCCATGCGTTTCAACGTTGGTACCTCCTTTGGGTCGCCGTGGCTCTCGCCTATGGGCTGACATGGACGAACGTTGCTGCATTTGTCGTCCCGGGTCTTGTCGGCCCGTTGGTGGTTCGGTTGGACTTTGTGCTCATTGGCCTGATGGTCGCGGCCGGCAACATGTTCTTTTTTGCCGTAATCGAAGAAGGCATCCTGCCGCAGCCTCTGGTTACCGCTGGTCGCCTGCTTTCAGGTGCGGGAGCTGTGCTTGGATTGATGGCCGCAGCGGACATGTGGCTTCCTGTCGTTCTGACCGATCGGCTGCTCAATTATGTGATTGCGGCCACAGGCGTGATTATAGCGGGCTCGTGCTGGATTGCTGTTCGGCGCGGCAGCCGCGTGATCTGGTTCTATCTGATTGGCTGGGGACCAGTGATCTGCGTGTTTCTGGCGCGGCTCGCACGCAACCTTGGTTTCCTACCCCAAAGCGATGCCGTAGACATGGCGACTTTCGCGGCGCTCGCGTTCGAGGCGCTGATATTGTCGCTTGCCATCGCAGACCGGTTTCACCTGATGCGAGGTGAACTTGAACTCGCGCATCGACGTCGCGAGATTGCCATTACAGAGGCGGAAACGCTGCGGACCGCGGCAGAGACTGATTTCCTGACGGGGCTTGGCAACCGCTCCGCCTTTCACGAGAAAGCGCATGCATTCGTTTCCAGCGGCACGCCATTCGGCTTGTTCTTGGTCGACGTAGATTTTCTTAAGGCCGCCAATGACCATTTGGGTCATGCCGGCGGAGACGCCCTGCTTCGTTGTGTAGCGTCGGCGCTTTCGGCTACGGCCGGCCAGTTGCAGGACGCTCTCGTCGCTCGGGTCGGGGGCGACGAGTTTGCAATTCTGTGCCCAGGCGATCTCTCTGCGGAGAGCGCGCTTGCTAGCGCGATCGCTGCCCTGCAAGGCGAGACTTGGAACCATGCAGATGAGAATTGTAGAATTTCGCTCAGTGTCGGCTCCGCACGCTTTCCGGACGACGGCAAAGCGGTGGATATACTCTTTCAGAACGCTGATCTCGGACTTTACACTGCAAAGCGCCTAGGCCGGGCGCGATACTGCCGCTACGATCCACTACATCGTGCGTTGCGCGACCTCCAAACCGGGTTTACTCTCGATGCCGAAGCCGCTCTGAAGCGAGGTGAATTCCGGCTGTACATGCAGCCGATCGTGTCACTCGCTACTGGAACCGTCTGTGGTTATGAAGCTTTGCTGCGCTGGAATCATCCTCAATACGGCCTTATGACGCCGGATCGTTTCGCGGATGTGCTTGTAGCGGAGAGGATCGGACTGCGTATTCAAGAGCACGTCCTGGAACTTGCTTTGCACCAGTTGCGCGAGCACGCTGATCAAATCGGGGTGCTTAGCGTCAATTTCACCTCGGCTCAGCTGACAGGACCGCATGCAGGCAAGCAGGTGCTCGACCGGTTGGCCCACTATGGGGTCTCCGCAGAGTCACTTTGTATCGAGGTTACGGAAGGGGTGATGCTCGATCGTGCGGCAGATAGCATCCTTGCGAACCTGCAGATGCTACATGACGCCGGAGTATGCATTGCCCTCGACGACTTCGGGACGGGATATGCCTCTCTCGTTCATCTTCGTCGAGTGACGGTAGACCGCATCAAGATCGATCGCTCCTTCGTATCCGGCATGGATCAACCCAACGGCGGAGCGACGGCTATCGTGACCGCCATTATTGGTTTGGGTCGTGGCCTCGGGAAAGTGGTCGTTGCTGAAGGCATCGAGACCGAGGCACAGGCAATTTGCCTACGGCAGCTGGGTTGTCAGCTTGGTCAAGGTTTTTCTCTACGGACGCCCCGCTGCGCAACTTCTGGAAAGCGCGGTGCAAATTGCCAACGAGGTCGCGGCTGTCCCAACTAAGAGACAAGCTATATCTTTGGCTCTCCCCAGCTGAGGTGAAAGCTCAGTGGTCGAGGGCATCAAGTTCAGACAGGCGATTTAGGTGAGCCGGGGGGCTCTCCTGCCATACTTATCGCGGTTATCTACATAGTCGATTCGACCAGTTTGCCCCGGTGCGTTTTGGATATAGCTCTGACGGAGTGCACGTAACGCCGTCCCGAGAAGATCTTTTTTGAAAAAACTTGGGATGACCAAAAGCGCTCAAAGCCGGAGCCGTTCGCGCCGCTCTGGCGTTTAGGGTCAGGACCCATTGATCTGAGCGGCTTGATCTGATTCAGGCTCCGTGAGGAGACCGAGGATGAGCGACCTGTACTGGCTGACCGACGAGCAGATGGCGCGGCTCGAACCGTATTTTCCCAAGAGCCACGGCAAGCCACGGGTTGATGACCGGCGAGTGTTGAGCGGCATCGTTTTCGTCAACCGCAACGGGCTACGATGGTGCGATGCCCCTCGGGAGTATGGCCCACACAAGACGCTCTACAACCGGTGGAAGCGATGGGGCGAAAGGGGTGTCTTCCTCCGCATAATGGAAGGACTGGCGGCCGCGAGCGCCACGCCGAAGACGATCATGATCGACGCGACCTATCTGAAGGCGCACCGCACGGCGTCCAGCCTGCGGGTAAAAGGGGGGCCTTGGGCGGCTCATCGGTCGCACCAAAGGCGGTATGAATACGAAGCTGCACGCCGTCACCGATGCAGAAGGCAGACCGCTCAGCTTCTTCATGACCGCGGGCCAGGTCAGCGACTACACCGGCGCTGCCGCGCTGCTTGATGATCTACCCAAGGCGCAGTGGATGCTGGGCGACCGCGGCTATGACGCAGACTGGTACAGGGACGCCCCTTCAGGCAAAGGGCATAACGCCCTGCATTCCGGGGCGAAAATCCCGGATCATCCCCGTCAAATATGACAAGCGCCGCTACCGAAGCCGGAGCCGTATCGAGATTATGTTCGGTCGTCTGAAGGACTGGCGCCGCGTCGCTACCCGCTACGATCGATGCCCGACCGTCTTCTTTTCCGCTATCGCGCTCGCCGCCACCGTCATCTTCTGGCTCTAATCAATGAGTCGTGACCCTAGGTGACCGATCCTGTCTCGCTCTCGCTGTGCAGCTGGGAGTCCCTGCCCTCACCGCCGATCGCGAATGGAAGAAGGCGAAGGTCAAGAACTTAAAGCTTGAGCATATCCGATAGCCCAAGCCTCGGCGGTCCTGACCTGCGCCGATGACTTCGTGCTTTCAACGACGGTCGGCTCTCTGGCTGATGCCAAAGGGTGGTGATCTGTCTGTCCGCGTCTTGGCAAAGGCCCCTGCCCTTGACCCGTAGCGATTCGGCCTTTCAGCGCCATTTCCATCCCTTGCTGGATGATGCTGTAGGGGTTGGCCAATTCGGGTTGGACGCTATGCCCGTAGGCCTAGATCCCCTCGTCGTCCGAGGCTGCTGCGATTCTGAGGGGCCTGTCGTGCGCCGCTGGTGATCTTCCGCGCGAGGTAGAGCTTGAGGACGCCGGCGGTGTGAAACTTACCCGGTCGGCACATCGACAATCACTGTTCCGCATCCACTACAGCAGCATTTTCTGCAGTGCTTTGTAGTAGCAGGAATTACACTTATCGCTACCACGCAGATGCAGCAACGCGCGGCGTCGAACTAACGAAAGCCAGCCTCTGCCCCGGCGACGCAAGGTCATCGGGATCAGCGCTGGCTTCCTACTTCTCAGCCCTTTTCGTAGTGATCGAGCAGAATTTCGAGAAAGGCGCCATAGGTGTACCGTTCCTTCTTGGCAGCCGCCTTAAAGCGCGTGAGCATATCGTTTGGCGCGCGAATGTTCAGCTGCCCTTCTGCGTCAGCTTCACGGCTGGGAAATGCGGACGCTCGATCAACAACCCGACGCTGCTCGTCCGCCGTTGCCTCTGGCCGTGCGGTCGGTCGACTTGGCTGAAAGTCATCTAGGCTCCCAAAGTCAAGTGCCTTACGCGCGGAGTCCGTCATGCTACCCTCTTCAGACCTGCGCTATAGTAGCGCAGCATGGTTACGACCTCGGCCGCAAAGTCGGCCGCGTTCCTGACTGCGGCCTCCACATTGTTAACGTCTTTTGAGGACAAGCCACGCGGGCCACCACCAACTGAAAACAGCGCTGAATAGGCATCACGGTCGTGGATCTCGGTGGCAAATACGGGTGTTTTCTCGTTTGCCTTAAATTGCCCTGATACGAAGCGAGCTGTACGCGACTTCGCAACGACGCGGGTCTGTGTAAAAAAGCACCGCAAACGGGATATCACGCCGCACCGCTTTCATGTCGCGCTTGATCTCTTGGATGACGTCGATAGCCGCCAGCGCATCTTGCTGTTGCTCTTTCATCGGGATCACAACCAAGTCCGACTGACTGATTGCATAGCTCGTCAGGCGTGATGCCGTTCCCTCGAGATCGACAATCACGAACTGGTTGTCAGCGCTCGCAGCATCGATCTCGTCCAAGATCGTTTTCTCGGATGCGTTCGTTACTACCGTCAAACGCTTGGGTTTCCCCGGGAGCGTCGACCAGGTCGTCAGCGGTCGCCTAGGGTCTGCGTCAATCAAGCAGACGCTGGCGTGCTCCGCTAGCTCGCATGCCAAGATCAAGGCGGAGGTAGTCTTACCCGATCCGCCTTTCGAGTTCGCAAACGTCACAACGGCCATTAGCCCCTCCTGATAGCATTGGCTAGCATGTGCTACGCATCAATATCCTACAGCGTCGTAGCGTAAGCTACGCTATCGAACAATACCCTATGCTATGCTATCGTATCCTATAATATTCTATCTAAGGCTAGCACGCACTATAGTAAGGTAGCATATCCTAGCTTTCGCTAGCATCGGCTAGGCCACAGATTTTTCTCGTAACTTTCAACAAGCTAGCTCAATCTAACATATGCTAGCACTGACTGAGTTGTCACAATCCTAGACCGATCACCACGAGCCAAAAACCAGAAGCCGCTGAAACAATCTTACAAAGGCCCATCACGATATCGAGGGAACCACGACGCGTCACGTTCCACGTCCGGTCAATCCTTGTACGGTGGCTTAACATCTCGTCGACCGCGAGCAGTGAGCCCACCACAAAGAGCAGGATCGTTACCGCTTTCGCGAAGGTCTTCGCATCCATGTCGAAAATGATGAAAGTCATTATCAGGAGGGGAAGTGGGAATTCCGTAGATTGCCCCTATCAAGTCGATTACGTGTGGATCGGCGCCGAAGGTGGGACCCCGGCAAAGTCTCGTAAGCTAATGAATTTGCCTCGAAGCTTTGCATAGCCAAGGATCCCAATCAGCACCCCTCACAACCCACGGCTTCCAAAGGATTACAGGTAGTTGTCTCGCTTAGAGCGGGGTTCCGCTTTCGGCGCCGATCCACACCACGAGTCCGTGTCCACTTTATGCACCCTAGTGGATGTCGGCTTTATATCCAAGGCGTCGCCAACCATGATGCGTACTAGCCCTCCGCTTGAACGGTCGCCGAAAGCACGAAGGTGGACAGGCCAAACTGGAAACGGTCGGCGAAAGCACGAACTTTCGCACTCGATTACCGCCACGCTCAGGCCTATCATCGTCCTCAACACCCAATCTTCGTGCTTTCGCCGACCGATTGCCCGGTGTCAGGGAGCGAGGCATGAGCCTAGCAAGACCACAAGGCGACCTGTTCTCGCTCGACAGCCCCCTCCTAACCGAGGTCCGGGGCGAACAATCCCTTATGGCGTTCCCGTTTTTTGCCCTCAGCAAGGGCAAGTGGACGAAGCCGCTCGCCTATCGGAATGAATCCGTCTCGATCGAAATCGTCGCCACCTCTAAAGGCGTCGCGACGATCTACGACAAGGAAGTGCTTCTCTACATCGCCAGCTTGATGGTGGCCAAGCTCGAGGCCGGTGTGGGCGTGTCACAAGAGTTCTATTTCACGGCGCACGATCTATTCCGGATTACTGGGATCAGCGGCTCCGCCCGGTCCTATTCTCGACTGTCAGACGCTCTGGAGCGCCTACAGGGTACGCAGATCAAGACGAATATCGAAGCTGGCGGCGAGGGCCAGGCCGGTTTCTTCTCATGGCTGTCGGAAGCCCAACTCCATTACTCGAAGACGAAAACGGGCGTTAAGCGACTGAAGGCCGTGAAGGTACGCCTCTGCGACTGGCTTTACCGCGCCATCCTTCGCGACCGTCGTGTCCTCGACTACGCGCCCAGCTATTTTCAGCTCGGGCCGGTCGAACGACGCCTGTATGAAGTGGCGCGTTCCGCCTGTGTCATAGGTCCGATCGACGTCGACCTCGATGAGCTTCGCCTGCAGCTCGGCTACCAAAGCTCCCTCAAGCATTTTCGCTTCGAGTTGAAACGTATCGCCGACGAAGATGTCATTCCCGGCTACGCGTTCGACCTAGTGGACGCTCCCGTAACACCGGCCAGCGGCCGCGCGCGACGCAATGCAGGTGCTGCTCGCGTCAAGATTACCCCACGCGCACTGGTCGCAGCCGCTTAACACCCTTCTCATAGCTGCTGCGAATCGGGTTCGGAGTCCATTTCAATCGGTCGGTGAAAGCACGAACTTGGGTCGGCGAAAGCACGAATCTCGGTCGTCAAAAGCACGAACCGCGCCAGCAACGGTCGGCGAAAGCACGAACTTATTCGTACCTCGGTCGGCGAAAACACGAACACTAGCTGTTTCGCAAAGCCGTCGCTTTAGCCACAATCAAATTTGGACTGGTTGCACGACGCGACTGGCGAGACAGGGTGCGGGCTGTGACCACATAAAGGAAAGCCCGGCGCAATGGCCGGGCATCCCAGAAGTCTTAATGTGAGAGCCTTGCAGGGCTTCCACGGGTCCATTTAACGACCTTCACATAGCGACTTTCGAGCTTCGGTTCAAGGATGCGCGCTTTGCGCCACGGCATTTCTTTGCCCGGTCCCAGCCCCAAAAGGGGATGAAAGATGCAAGCCGTATCAGTCGCACGCGCGAGCTTCATGGCGCTCGAGCGCATAACGATAACTCAGACCCACGCACGATCAGGCGGGCCTAATCCCACCCGCGGCAAGGTCCACCCGAACAGCCGGCTCGCCGGCACGTTCGAAGACGATTTCTTCTACAGCTACGCAAAAGGCGAGACCGATCGGATCTACGCCCGTGCGGCCGAGCTCGAGGACCAGAAGAACGCAATCCGACGAAGCGCCAAGGCAGAGGGGCGCGTCCTCACCCCGGACGAGCGACGCATAATGCTGCTAACTCCAGGGGCTCTGAAGATCCTCAAGGTACTGCTCGAACTGGCCCGGACCTGCGCCGGCAAGGTGTTCCCGACGTGGGAGTGGATCGAGCAGAAAAGCGGGCGATCGCGCGCGACGGTCCACCGTGCCCTTAAGAACCTGGCCGCGGTCGGCCTATTGGATAAGCAGCGCAGATGCGTCCCGATCAAGCCGACCGCCGATCGGCCGAAGACCAAGAACGAGCAGACATCGAATGTCTATCGGATGCGCTTCCCCGACTGCTTCGTCAGGTTTCTGCCACGCAAGATGCGACCTGTACCGCTCCCCGACGATGTAGTTCAAGGCGAGGTCGATCGGATCGAGGCAATCGCCGCCATGCGGCTCTGGCGGTCGCCGCGGCAGGTCGCGACCGAGGATTTCGAAGAGGCGGGCCTGCGCCGCATCATGCTCAGTCTCGCCACAGCGATCGAAAGGGAAGAGTCTCAAAAAAATGGTCAACCGCTGATAGATTCATTTATTCTGCGAACAGACGGAGTTGGCCTAATCGGCCAACGCTTTACCGTCTGACAACGTAATGACGTATTACCAACGAAACAGCTGTTAAAGACGCAATACCCGGCACAACGGTGAGACACTAAGCTTCGCTTCGCGGTGCACCCGAGGGGCGCATACGTTTTCTGCTGCGTTCTGATAGCTGTCGTGGCGCTTGCTGATCCGGTTTTTCCGTACGAGTGGCGTCTGGTCGGATACCGAGATTCACGTCTGGCGCGACGGCCGAGGCCTTCCGCTTCGCCGCCAGCCTGGTTTGTGCCGCTCGAGGCGATCGGCATGACCCACAAGCCAGTCTATCTCGCGACCGCGCACCTTAGGGTCACGACTCATTGATTAGAGCCAGAAGATGACGGTGGCGGCGAGCGCGATAGCGGAAAAGAAGACGGTCGGGCATCGATCGTAGCGGGTAGCGACGCGGCGCCAGTCCTTCAGACGACCGAACATAATCTCGATACGGCTCCGGCTTCGGTAGCGGCGCTTGTCATATTTGACGGGGATGATCCGGGATTTTCGCCCCGGAATGCAGGGCGTTATGCCCTTTGCCTGAAGGGCGTCCCTGTACCAGTCTGCGTCATAGCCGCGGTCGCCCAGCATCCACTGCGCCTTGGGTAGATCATCAAGCAGCGCGGCAGCGCCGGTGTAGTCGCTGACCTGGCCCGCGGTCATGAAGAAGCTGAGCGGTCTGCCTTCTGCATCGGTGACGGCGTGCAGCTTCGTATTCATACCGCCTTTGGTGCGACCGATGAGCCGCCCAAGGCCCCCTTTTTTACCCGCAGGCTGGACGCCGTGCGGTGCGCCTTCAGATAGGTCGCGTCGATCATGATCGTCTTCGGCGTGGCGCTCGCGGCCGCCAGTCCTTCCATTATGCGGAGGAAGACACCCCTTTCGCCCCATCGCTTCCACCGGTTGTAGAGCGTCTTGTGTGGGCCATACTCCCGAGGGGCATCGCACCATCGTAGCCCGTTGCGGTTGACGAAAACGATGCCGCTCAACACTCGCCGGTCATCAACCCGTGGCTTGCCGTGGCTCTTGGGAAAATACGGTTCGAGCCGCGCCATCTGCTCGTCGGTCAGCCAGTACAGGTCGCTCATCCTCGGTCTCCTCACGGAGCCTGAATCAGATCAAGCCGCTCAGATCAATGGGTCCTGACCCTAGCCTTGTGGTCCCGCACCCAATCTACGACCCTCACCGCCTTCGCTCCTTGCCGCCACGCCGGTAAGTTATCTCGGGAACGGAATGTCTGCAATTGGGCGTTCTGGACGTTGCCCCCTTTTGCGACGCGACACAGCCGTTATCGGCCTCGAATGTCGCAAAAGCAGCGACATTCGAGACGTTCGAAACCTAGGACTTGCGCGACATGACCAGAAAGCGAAATTTTCGCCGCGGTTGGCGCGGGCGCGTTGCCGTAGTCGAAAAGGGCGCGCAGGGTTGCTGCGCGCCCTTTAGGTTCACCAGATATGGACCCGGTCGGCGGGGGCAAGATACAGCGCATCGCTAGGCTTCACGCCGAACGCCGTGTACCAGGCGTCGACGTTCCGAACGATGCCGTTGACCCGGTAGAAGGGCGGCGAGTGTGGATCAGTGAGCAGGCGCGCGCGGGCCGCACCCTCGCGCAACTTCGCCTGCCACGCCTGCGCATAGGCGAGGAAGAACCGCTGGTCGCCGGTCAGCCCGCCGATCACCGGTGCCTTGCCGTGCACCGCCTGGTATTTCTGGTACGCCGAATACGCCGTTTCGACGCCCCCCTAGATCGCCGATATTCTCGCCGAGCGTGAGGGGCACCCTTCACGTGCACGCCAGGAATTGGTTCGTACGCGTCATACTGCTTGGACAGCGCAGCCGTACGCTGCGTGAAAGCAGCACGCGCTTCGGGCGTCCACCAATTTTCGAACTTACCGGACGCGCTGAACTGGCTCCCCTGATCGTCGAAGCCGTGACCCATTTCGTGGCCGATGATCGCCCCGATCGCGCCATAGTTGACCGCCGCATCCGCCTTCGGATCGAAATAGGGCGGCTGCAGGATCGCGGCGGGGAAGGTGATCTGGTTGTTGAGCGGATCGTAATAGGCGTTCACGGTTTGCGGCGTCATGCCCCACAGCGTGCGATCGACCGGCTTGCCAAGCCGCGACAGGTCGAGCCGATGCTGGAACTCGCCCGAGCGCATCGCATTGCCGACCGGATCGGCGCGCACGACGTTCAACGACGCATAATCGATATACTTCACCGGATGACCGATCCGCGGATCGAACGCGGCAAGCTTGGCAAGCGCCTGGGTCTTGGTCGCCTGGTCCATCCAGCCGTTCGCGCCGATCCGCTCCTTGTAGGCGGCGCGCAGGTTGGCGATCAGCTCGCCCATCTTCGCTTCGCTCTCGGGCGGGTAATGGCGCTTCACATAGACCTCGCCGACGGCCTCGCCCATCGTGCCGTTGACCAGCGCGATGCCGCGTTTCCAACGTGCACGCTGCTGCGGCTGATCCGCGAGCGTCTTGCCGTAGAAATCGAACGTTGCTTGGTCGAACGCCTTTGGCAGCATGCTCGCGCTGGCGGATGCGAGCCGGAATTTCATCCAGTCCTGCCACGTCGCGACGGGCGTGGCGGCGAACAGCTTGCCGAGCTCAGTCAACGCGGTCGAATTGGTCATGTAGACGATCGGAAAATTGCCGTATCCCGCGGTCGACAGCAGCAACGGCCAATCGAACTCGGGCGCCAACGTCTTGCGGCCAGCAGCATCCATCGGCTTCAGCATGGCCTTGAGGTCGCGCGACTGCACCGGCGACCACTGGACCTTGGCCATCGCTGTTTCCAGCGCGACGATCCGGTCAGCCTTAGCCGACGCGTCGGCGATACCCGATAGCGTCAGCATCTTCTCGACATAGGCGCGGTACGCGATCCGAAAGGTGTCGTACTTGGGCCCCTGTTCGAGGTAGTAATCACGCCCGCCCATGCCGAGCGAGCCCTGCCCCGCGGCAACCGCATAACGCTTGGGATCAGCTGGATCTGGCAGTTGGCCGACCTCGACTGGGGCGGCATAGCCGACCGTCGAGAACAAGGTCTGGAGCTTCTGCTTGTCGTTCGCTGCGTCGATCTTGGCGAAATACGGCTTTAGCGGCGCGGCACCGGCGCGCTCGATCGCGGCCTCGTCCATGAAGCTGGCGTAGAGATCGCCGAACTGCTTCGCACCGGGGCCAACCGCGGCCGGATCACGCGCAGCATCGTCAAGGATCGTGCGAACCTGCTGCTCGGCCTGGTCGGCGAGGATCACGCTACCGCCGGCGGACGTGCGGTCCGCAGCGATCTCGGTACGCTTGTTCCAGCTGCCGTTCGCATAGGTCCAGAAATCGTCGCCCGGCTTCACGCCCTTGTCGGCCGCGGTTAGGTCAATCCCGAACGTGCCGTAGCGGGTGCCGGTCGGCGCCGTTGACCTCGTGCCCGCCGGTGGCGCGGTCTGGGCCAGTGCTGACGCGGACAGCGCTAGTGTGGCGACGCCTAGCGACAGGCGGGAGAAATGGTTGAACGGCATCGCAGCTCCTTCGGTATGGAAAATTTCAGGACGTGAAAGTCGTTTAAGAGGGGTCCCGTCGCATCAGCCGCGCCAGCGCGGCGAGATTTGGCTTTTGTCCCGCATTCAACAAGCTGGCGCGAAAAACGCGCGCGAGCAGGACGAATTCTATCGCGATGAAAAGCGCGAGCGTCAGCGCGCTGCCAACGATTTCCCACACCGACACGCCTCCGCCGAGCCGCGCCAGCATCGTGAACGGCGTGTAAAGCGGTATCCAGGTCAGCACTTTGAGTGCGGTGGCGCCAGTGTTTGACAGAATCCCCTGCGCGACAACCGTGAACGGCATCGCGATGACCATAAGCACCGGCGTCAGATAGCTCTGTGCATCCCGCATTGAATCGCTCATCGCGCCGATCGCGAGAAGGATCATCGAGACCATGAGATAGCCTGCCAGGAAGAAGTAGAGCATCACCAGGATGATCCACGGCGAGGCGAGAGGGGCTATCGCCATTCGCAGGAAAGTGCCGACCGCGCCCTGCGTGACGAATGCAGCCCCTGCCGCGCACAGCGCCCAGACCAGGACCATCGTCAACCCCACCGCGACCGTCCCCGCAAGCTTGCCGTACAGCAGTTCGTCTGGGCTGATGCAAGCCAGCACCGTCTCGATCAACTTGTTCGACCGCTCCTCGACCAGCCCTTGGAGGATCCAGTTGCCAGACAGCAGCAGCGACATCAGCAGAATGTATGCGCTGAGCAACGGCACGATCGAACGCACCAGCATCCGTTCGCGGCCGCCACCCGGTGCCGGCGTCGAGATAGCAATCGCTGGTACCAGCGTGGTCGCAGCGCCGGCTTGGTCGGAGGAGAGCCCGGTCGATTGTAGATATGCCGCGCGCACCCGCAACGTCAGCACCGACTGCAGTGACTGGACGAAGTTCGCGGTCGGCTGTTCGCTCGACCAGAGGCGCGCGGCAGTCGTACTCTTCCCGAACCCGCGCGGGATGTACACTGCGTAGTCGAGCGGCTTGGCCTTCGTGTCGCCGAACTCGCCGGGCTGAATCAGCGGCTTGAGCAGCCGATCGAGCGCTGCGGGGTCGGCCTTGGCGATCACCGGCGGGGTCGAGACGATCGTGAAGTCCTGCTCGGGCGGATCGAAGGCAGGCGTTTCAGGTGTCGTCACACGCTTCATCGTCACCAGCGCGGCCGGCATGCCGCCCGCCTTCACGAACGCTGCGACCTCCGCATCGTCGTAAAGCCGGTCGTGCTGCGCCCAGAGCGCTGCGGGATCCGCCCGGTCTAGATCGTAGCGTTGCGCATACCGTGATAGCGCGGTGAGGATGCGCCGCTGCCGATCGCTGTCGAGCCGCGCGCGGATCGCGATCGCCTCGCGGCCTTCGGGATCGATCAGCATCACGCGTTGAACCTTGTCGGAACCCATCAGCTTGGTGGCGATCGGTCCAATTGCGAGCGCGATGGGCAGGATAAGCAGCGTCAGCCAGAAGCTGCGCATGCCGGTGATCTGCCGGAACTCGCGCATCGCGACGAGGAGGATGTTGTGGATCATGACGGCTGCCCCTGCGTATCGGCTGAATTGGTACCGACGAGGTGGAGGAAGACCTCGTGCAGGCTAACCTGGTGCTGGTCGAACCGGCGCAGCGCGATTCCCTGTTCGGTCAGGCATTGCAGGACGTCGGCCGGGTCAATGCCGTCGCCAAGCGTCACGTCGTACGTCCGCCAACCGTCCGGGTCCGTTGCGACCTCCTCCGCGCGATCCACGCCAGGGCACCGCATCGGCGTATCGCGCGAGACGATCCCGAGCCGTGCCGGCAACCGGCCGCGCGCTTCGGGCTGCGTCCCCCTCGAACACCTTGCGCCCCTGCGACAGCAGCAGCAGTCGATCGCACAGCCGCTCGGCATGCTGCATGACGTGCGTCGAAAAGATCACCGTCGCGCCACCGCGCGCGGCACCCAGTATCTCGTCTTCGAGCAATCCTTGGTTGACCGGGTCCAGCCCCGAAAACGGCTCGTCGAGCAGCAGCAGTTTCGGGCTGTTTACCAGGGTGGCGGCAAGCTGGACCTTCTGCGCCATGCCCTTCGACAACTTGTCGATCTGCATCTTAGCCGAGCCGGCGAGTCCGAACCGCTCGAGCAGGTCGTGCCCCTTGGCGCGCGCCGCGGCGGTCGTCATGCCCTTCAACCGGCCGAAATAGGTGACGGTGTCGATCGCCGACATCCCGCGGTAGAGCCCGCGCTCCTCGGGCATGAAGCCGAGTTCAGCCGCATTCTCGCGCCCCGGCGGACAGCCCAGCACCGCGATCCGCCCCGATGTCGGACGCAGGATGTCGAGCACCATCCGCAGCGACGTGGTCTTGCCCGCACCGTTGCCGCCCAAGAATCCGAAGATTTCGCCCGGCTTTACAGTGAAACTCAGTGTGTCGACGGCCGTCCGCTCGCCGAACCGCTTCGTTACGTCGTCGAGAACCAGTGCGTCCATTCTCTATTTCCCCGTTTCTGTCATCGCGGTCGGTACGTCCGACGGTTCGTCGATCACCCTCAGTAGGTCGCCGGGCTGACACTCGAGCACCCGGCAGATCGCTTCCAACGTCGTGAAGCGGATCGCCTTGGCCTTGCCCGTCTTCAGGATAGACAAGTTGGCGAGCGTGATATCGACCGCCTCTGACAATTCGGTCAGCGTCATGCGGCGCTTGTAAAGCATGTCGTCCAGGCTGACCGCGACCGGCATCAGACCGTCGTCGCTAGATCGTCGCGCATCCGTGCACCAATCCGGAAAACACGTGCCAGCACAAAGATCATGACGACCGCGATCCACCCGCCGAGCGACGGGCTCCAACCAATCGCGTCGAGCTTGAGGGCGGCGATCCAGCGCATCAGCGCGCCCAGCACTAGATCGAGGCACTGAAGGACCAGCAGTGCCCCGCCGATCCGACCGAGCAACGTGGCGTTTGCGTCGACGAACGGATCGCCTGCCTGCACAGTCGCGACGATCCGGAGCAGGCTGGCGAGGATCGGATGGATTGCGAGCGCGGAAGCGATCCCCAGCACGACCATCAGCCGCATCGCCATCACCGCGTCCGCGACATCGAGCGACGGCCCGTATTTCGCACCAAGCCGGAGCGCAAGCGCGTGTCCGAGTGGCCAGGACAGCGCGAGTGCCGCCGTGAACATCACCAGCAGGACGATGTTCATGACTAACATCAACCTTAGTAGGATCGTCGCACCTGTGAGAACGCGATCCTTCTGCAGTATCGATCGGCGCCCCTCACCCACCACTTCCACCCCCGGCAATGTATTGGTAAACGATATTTTGCATACTGATAATCGACAAGCGGATTTTGGTTCGTTTCCGTTCTTGTTGGGCGGGACCCGGGATAGCGGGCACTGTTCGCATTTGAGCTAAGTTACATGTTCACCACGCAATCGGCGAACATGCGGGTGATGAATGTGCCGGTAGCAGGTCGAGCTGATCCCGCGGCGCCGTCGACCCAATCGCCCTTTTGTGCAATTCCCGCCGTGCTTCGTATTCTCAAAGGAGCCGAGACAGTCTGCATGACCGTTCCGAGGGCGGCGACACTGTCCTGCTCGAGCGCCGCGCACCCGGGGCGACGATATGCCCGAGCGAGGTGGCTCGCTAGATCGCAAAGGACTGGCTTAGCGCGATGCCTGCGGTCCACGAAGCAATGATAAGTGAGACAGCGACGGGCCGATACGTCCAAGCTCGAAGGGACAGCTGTTTGAATTGTGATCGGGAAATACAAGATCCGCCGTAACAACCTAATAAGTTTTTTTGGAGCTAACTATTTCCACGGATGGCACAAATATGTAACCCCCTCCATGCACAGTCTGTATAATAGCATTTTGCTTATCAGAATAGGATAGCTTTTTGCGTAATCGTGATATTGTTACATCAATAGTGCGGACTTTACACGATGTTTTTCCACCGGTGCCCACCTCATACAACTTATCTCGGGTTTGCAGAATTCCTCTGTGCTTAATAAAGTGAACTAAAAGCCTCACTTCTGTAGCTGAAAGCATAATGTGGCTGCCACTCGAAAATGTGATACTTAGCATCTCAGCATTGAATAGTAGCCCACTAAACGTATATACTAGAGATTCCCGTACCAGAGATCTCGCACATTCAAGATTACTGATGACGCCCGACCGTCTTTTTTAGCAAAGATCGTGATCTAGCCAGTATTTCCAAAGCGTCTATATTGGAAGATAAGTGCCCGTCCAGCCCAAGGTCGAGTGCGAGAACCCGGGAAGGGTAGCCGGAGTTCACCCCGTATAACAATATCGCAGGAAAATTTGGCAATGACGCCAGTGTCCTAATCAGGACGAACTTATCTATTGAAGCATCATCTTCACAGATGATGAACAGATCAATGTCACTCTTTAACTCGTCATCAAAAAGTGACTTGGCATTTGCAGATCTTACAACGTTTATACCGTATCTCAAAAGCATAGTGTCGAGATTGGGATATCTATTTATGATATCTTCTACAATGGCTACGTTAAAACTACCGGATTTTATGAGATAATCTTTGAAAACAGACAATGTCATATCTTATGCCCAGCAGTGATATGTGCATCTACGTACGTTATTATATCAATAAGTTAAATATCAGGAGGCCTCGATTGCTCAAGGCCTCCATCTAAGGCTAATATGTCTTTAGAACTTAAAGTTCGCGTTAGCAAAGAATGACCGGCCGACATAATCGTAACCGGAATATAGTGGAGCATTGCCAATGGTCGTAAAGCCAATAGCGCTAATCCGGGGCGGGGCCTTATTGAACATGTTCCGCACACCGACCGTGAACTGATACTTTTTCTCAACGTTAAACTGTACCGATAACGAATGAAGAAAATAGTCATTCGCTTCTAAATAGTAGCTGTCCTTATACGACTGTACTAAATCGGGATCGCTAATACCTGTAAGATTGTCATACGCGAAATACTTGTACGTCTTGCTATGATCGCCATCGATCCAGTCGAGACCGTACCGTACAGTTACCGCACCTGAGGTGTATGTAGCGTCGAAGTTACCCGTCCAATCAGGCGATGTCACAATGCCGTTGGAATCCGTGAGAAACTCCTCGGGAAAAAGGCGTGTCGATTGTTCGGTATATTTAGTAACGCTGGCATTCAGAATGAAACGCCCGCCCAACAGATCGTGGGCATATCGGCCGTTAAATTCGTAGCCCTTCACGATATTCTCGGAGAGGTTGACGAAGCTGCTGACAACGGAAAGTGCTTGGTTGCCATCACGTGTAACAAACCGGCAGAACCCAGCGGTAGGATCAAAGTTAGCAGCTGAATAGCAACGGTTTAGAATGGTACCAGCGTCAAGGTCCGAAACTCCGTTCTCAACCTTTACATCGAAATAGTCCAACGAAAGCGATATTGAGCCTAGAGCGTCCGGTAGCTTCGGGCTGATGACCGCGCCGAAGGTCAAATTCTTTGATGTTTCCGCGCTCAGACCTGCTTCTGCGCCGCCCACCCGGAACGTTGTTACACCACTTCGCTGCTCAAAGTCCGCAGGCAATCCGATCGCTGCGCAATTGCGCGCCACGATCTGCTGGTTAGGCGATTGATCGCCGGCAACCGGCAGAGCACTGCATGGGTCAGAGTTTGAGCCAAGAAAGCCGCTGGTTGACCCAAGATACTGTTCCGCGAGTGCCGGTGCGCGATACGACGTACCATAGCTGCCCCGGAAGCCAAAGCCGCGGAAGGGCTCCCACTCGCCAGCGATCTTGTACGTCGTGTCCGAACCGTAGGATGCATAATCTGTATAGCGGGCGGAACCAGTTAGATTCAGGCGGTAAAAGAACGGTTTGTCAGCGAGAACCGGTAGGAAGATTTCGCCAAACCCTTCCTTCACGTTATCCTTGCCCACAGTTGGCGTCGCTGCCGTTAGGCCAAACAGGTTGCCATTGATCGAGTTTGCATCCGGTTGATCATTAATGCTTTGGCGACGATACTCTGCGCCCAGCGATACTTGAATATCCCCGCCTGGAAGTGCGAACAATGGCCCATCGATATTGAAGGCGAACGTTGTTTCGCGAAATTTTGTATTTCCGATCGTGTTGGCAACGATGTAATTACGAAATGCTGCTGGTAGATTGCCGCCGATAACGGCTGCGCTGAGAGCGGGTGCAGCGACGCAGGTAGGGTTGGATGCTGCGCTCGCGCAGCTAAATGTTCCGTTTGCGTTTGCGACGACGTTCAGCGAGTTTGCAAGACGGTCGGTAAGAAACGATTCAGCGGTATAACGTGCATCGTTCCAAGACTTGCCAACATAGGCGTCATACCGCCACTTTGGGAAAAAGAAGTCGCCACGAACACCACCGGAAGCACGGACATAATCCACTGTTTGATTTGACGATGTCAAACCGTAACCAATGAAAGCTCTCGCAGCGATATTTTTGCCACTAGACGTTACTGTTGGATTGGCGAACAGACCATTTTGAAGGTCTGCCGGAAGGAGCGGGCTACCCTGCAAATAGTCCAGCGAAAGCTGTCGGTACAGTGGCGAACCAGATTTACGGCGTGTCCCCAGCAGTTCTGCGTAGACTTCGGCATGGCCTAAAATATCGAGCTTATACGTGCTCGAGAGGTAGCCGGTGTATGTCTTAACACCAGTAATGAGCGGCTCTTTTTCTTGCTGCGGATCAAAAGTGTCCCGATCATAATTCCCAACACCTAAATAACCCGGGAATGGGCCAGATGTGACTCCCGAAGCCGGAACGAAGCGATTGAACCTTCCAACGACGCCACTGGTACGGCCAATGGCATTACGGGTTGGCAGGCCAAGCGTGTTGATCGTTGTACCGCCGTTATCAAGCGTGAAACATGCTCTCGGATCATCCGGGGAAAAGTTATCGCCAGACCCGAACGCCGAGCCTTCGCCGTCCAAAAATCCTCCAATTGGACACTTGAAGAAGGGCACATCGTTTCGAGCTAGTGCCTCACGCTTACGGTATTCGATGGAGCCGATAATGCTCAAACGATCAGCTTGCACACCGAACGTTGCGGCAGCACGTCGATCGATACCCGCTCCAACCTGTGGGACGTTAGTTTGAAGGTCGAGTTGGAGACCTTTCAGCTTTTTATCGGTGATGATGTTCACGACGCCGGCAATTGCGTCAGAACCGTATACCGACGATGCGCCGGCCTTTAAAATCTCGATACGATCAATGATTGCCGTGGGAAGCACATTTAGATCGGCCGCAAGGACCGATCCCCGTGATCCACCGGGAGCAAGGCGCCGGCCATTCAAAAGAATGAGAGTACGGGCTGGCCCGAGGCCACGCAGGCCTAGGGTATTTGCGCCAGTACCTCCGTCCGTAACAAAGCCTCCATAGGCGTTATTAATCTGCGAAGTACCTTGCGTAACTGCGTTGCTCTGCAGCGCGTCGGCAGCGCTGTTGAAGCCGGCCTGAGTTATCTCTTCCTTGCCGATAACGGTGATCGGCTCTGCAACGGAATATTCGTCGCGTCGAATGCGCGAGCCGGTGACCGTGATATCGCCATTCGTATTGGCGCCGGCCTCATCGGCTGACGGAGCCATTGGATTTTTCGCATCATCTGGGACCTGAGTAGCATCCGGCCTTGGACTTGTTTGATCAGTTGCTGACGTTTGGGCTGTTACCGTGGTTGGAAGACCCGCGAGAACACCGACTAGCGCCGTGGCGCCTAACAAGCTCTTCACATTCATAATTTGCCCCCTGAAGCACCCGTCCTGTTCCCGGGTTTCTTACCGTGGCAGTTTCGGTCGCATTCATTCGATCACGCAAGCGCCGATGAAACGCATGAGTCAGATTATGAACGTTTATTTCCTCGCTGTAGCAAATTTGCAACAATCAGAGCCTGGTATCGATCGTAAACGACTAGTTATTATGGACAACGGATGGAAATGAAACCGTTTCCGTTCGCATTGGCGCACCGCCATCACCTCCATCACCGTCGACTAACTGCGCTACACTTTGGCATGCCCCTTGATGCGTTGCGACCGACGGTCCGGCCGTCGCGGCGCTGACCTGCTCGCTATAGATCGTGGTGCAACCGGCCGCATCTAGCTTGGCGAGCCGTTGTGCCAGGTCCTGGTCGGTGGGTGAAACGCGTGCGTGGCTATAAATCATGCCAGCAACGTGCACTGGATTTATGGGTCACGGAAGTGCCCGGTTTTGTACGGTTTTTCGTTTGATGCAAAAATTGTGAATTCCGTATCAGCGACACTAAGCTCGTGGAAGGCAGGCGTTGCTGCTGTAGCAAGGGCTGCATGAGCGACGCCCACAACACGCAGACTGACAAGCAGGCAGAAGCCGCCCTCGCTAGATTAACCGCAAACGAAAAAGAGTGCTTACGCCGCCGGTTGCTACCTCAGACCGCAAAGGAGATGGCATCCGATCTAGGCATTTCGCCACATGCCGTAGAGAAGCGGCTGAAGATGGCGCGTGCCAAATTGGGTGTCTCCACATCGTTGGCCGCGGCACGGCTTTTGGCGGGCGCTGAAGGGGACCAATTACTGGTACCTCATATTCCGGACCTTCCGGACGGCAGAAACCAGCCTCAAGACAGCGACGTCGCGGTGCCTTCTGTATGGGCAACGAGCCTCCCAAAAGGATTGACCATGATTGCTGCTATCTGCCTGATCGCCCTAGTTGGCCAAGACGTTCCGACAGTGTCAATTGCTACACAGGCCCACTCCGTTTCGGAAAATTCAAAAGGCGTCTCAACAAGATTAGGTGTGGATATACCTAAAGTATCTATTAACAACTCAAAAGAATATAGCGGTTGGAAAGTTCCTCAGCCGACGCGACGTGAAAGTATAGATCGTGTCCGTCGGGAAACTGTTTTTATGGCTCAAGGTATCGCATGGAATATAAAAAGGCACCCTTTCGGCTCCCCCGATTTTTACGGATATTTATTAAACGAGGTATACATTCGCTCTTTATCAGAAGCGATAATATTCAAGTATTCTAGAGAATCTGGTTTACAGGTGATAGAAAGTGTAAATCCTTACAATCGCTTTATCGAAAAAGACATTAAATATAAAGATATCAAATCACTCAATTCGATAGGTGACAGTATATCCGTATTTTATAATGGTTCTTTCGGCACGATTGTACGGATGCCAATGGCAAACACATTCGTCTATGCGACTCGACGTCCGTATAATATCAAGACATAGTCGCCGCGCTCTCGATGCCGGCGACGTACCGCTTCCCGCCTCGCCTCTCCTGCTAAAGCCGGAGCCGTGCTGTCGACCTGCCCACGCGATAACGTTGATGCAAAACTTTTGATTTTTGCATCAGGAATGTCCGGGATGGGAAGAAAGCCGCCCGTCCGATTTTAGCCTGCGATTCACCCATTCAGAGTATGCATTCGGTGAGCGCCCCTCTAGTTTGGCGCGACTGATGCTACGCGGCTTGCGCGATGGCTTCGGGGCGCTGTTGTCGAGCTTTCCACTCCCACGGCAACAGCTCGTGAAGTCGTGTCTGCGGATGGTCGGAGATCTGCGCGATGACGTCGCGGAGCCAGGCATGCGGGTCGACGTCGTTAAGGCGGCAGGTCTGGATCAGCGTGTATATGGCGGCCGCACGGTCACCGCCGCGGTCAGAGCCGCAGAAGGTCCAGTTCCGGCGCCCGACCGCGACGGTTCTCACCCGGCGTTCCGCGGCATTGTTGGTCATGCAGATCCTGCCGTCAGACACGAAGCGGGCAAAGCTAGCCCAGCGTGACAGCATGTAGCTGATGGCTTTGGCCAGATCGCCCTTGCGCGACAGGCGGCCATATTGCTGGCGCAGGAACTGCTCAAGGTCGGCGACGAGCGGGGCGACGTAGACCTGCCGCGCGGCGAGCCGTTCGCTTGCGTTCCGACCCCAGATCACGCGCTCGGCTGCGAAGATCGCATCCATGCGGGTGACGATGTCGACCGCAAGCGGCGTCCGGCTCAGGCGAGCTTCCTTGAAGAACGGGCGACGGGCGTGTGCCCAGCACGCTGCTTCCAGGATGGGTCCTGGCTTGCGGCCCGCGGCGTAGAGTGCGTCATAGCCGCTATAGGCGTCCGCCTGCAGGATGCCGGCATACCGAGCAAGCTGCCGCTGCGGATGGGCGCCTGTGCGGTCGCGGGTGTAGTAATAGCAGACGGCGGGCGGGTCGGTCCCGCCAAAGGGGCGGTCGTCGCGAACGGATGCCCAGATCCTGCCCGTTATGGTCTTGCCGGCTGCCATGACCGGCACGGTCGTATCGTCATGGTGGATGCGCTCGCCGGCGAGGATGTGCGCCTCGATGAGATTGACCAGGCCGCGCAGCAGGACGGTGCCGTGGCCGACATAGTCGGCAAGAGTCGACACGCTGATGTTCATGCCTTCGGCGGCATAGGTCTCGCTCTGGCGGTTGAGCGGCTGGTGCAGGCCGAACTTGTTGAACAGGACCATCGCCAGCAGGTTGGGGGCAGCAGATGCACGCGGAATGGGGTGGAAGGGCGCTGGCGGCTGCGTGATGGTCTCGCAGGCCTTGCAGATGAACTTTTCGCGGACCGTCTGCACGACGATCCACTGGCGGGGAACGACCTCGCGGCTCTCCGTGATGGTCTCGCCAATCTTCTTTAGCTCTGCACCGTGACAGCATGGGCAGCTCTCTGGGGCGGGTACGACGACGCGGTGGCGGGGGGAGATCGGCAGATAGCGGAGCGCGGGTCGGCTTCTTGCGGGTGAACGGCACCACGGGAACGCCAGCTGCACTGGCTTTGGCGACCGCTATCTCAGCGGCGAGCTCATCCTCGGTCGCAGTGGCAACAACGTCCTCGAGTTGCATTTCGAGCTGGTCGAGCAACTGCCTGTGCCGCTCGGACGACTGCCCCCATTTGTCCTGGCGTGCCTTGGCGATGCGTAGCTTGAGATCTTCGATGATGGCGTGTGCATCGGCGACCTGAGCCTGGGCGATGGCGGCGAGTGCCTCGGCCTCGAGCTGAGCTGCACGAGCGATGACGACAGTGTGACGCTCGGCGATCAGCAGCGCTTTGAGCGCTTCAATATCATCGGGAAGGGCCTCGATGCCGGTGTTCATCGAAGCTCATTTTACAGCAGAAAACCGTCAATTTGTCGAGTAGTTTAGCGCCAAAACGCCAGGAAAACCGGGCGTTTTAGCCCGCCAGTTCGGGCCTGAACGTGTATTGTGGATTCCGCCAGTCGATGCCTTCCAGCAGGAAGCCGAGTTGCCCCGCCGAGATCGAAATGACGCCGTCAGATGTCGCCGGCCAGGTGAACCGACCGCGCTCCAGCCGTTTTGCGTAGAGCGACATTCCGAGGCCATCGTGCCACAGAATCTTCAGTAGATCGCCGCGGCGACCTCTGAAAACATAAAGGTCGCCGGCATGCGGGTTGCGTCCGAAACCCTGCTGGATCTGCATCGCCAGCGACGACATACCCTTGCGCATGTCCGTCTTGCCGGCGGCTATCCAGACCCGGGCCCCGCCCGGAACAAGAATCATGCTTTGAGCTCGCGCAACGCCGCCACCAGCAAGCTCGCAGACACGCCGCCAGCCGCACGGATGGTCACACCGCTGAGCTCGATGACCAGCATGTCGGACGCACCGTGGTCGATCTCGGGCGGATCTGCATGAACGGCCACGGCTGCAAAGCCGGTCGGCTGCGCAAGCTTGCTGCACAGTTTGCGTCGCCAACGGTAGATCGACGAGGGCGAGATATCGGCAGCGCGCGCGATAGCGGCAACCGACGCGCCAGGCACGATGGCTGCCTCCACCAGGGCAAGCTTCCGCTCGTCGCTCCAGTGGCGACGCCGCTCAACGCCGGACAGTACAGTGATCTGGGTCATCGCCACGTCTCTAACCACGGTGCAAACCACAGCGCTTGCACTGTGGCTAACATCTCAGCTCAGACCGTCACCCGCCAGATGCCCCTCACCGGATGCAGACCATTCAGACAGACCTCCGCGCATTCTGCGGATAGGCAAGCTAAAACGACGCTATGGTTGCAGGCGAGCAGGCGTCTCCGCAGTAATTTTCTCGCCTAGACGGCCGTCGGGTCGTTCTTACAGTTCGCAAACCCCGCCCGAACCTGCTTGGCTGTCCAAAGCCCGCGAGGCGATTTCGAAACGACGAGTGCAGAAGTTGCATTGTATGTAGGTACGGTCGCGTCGCCTGACCGGCCGAGACCACGATCATGAAAGCAGAGCCGTAGGGAACCCGGACCTGCTGATAATACCCGAAAGCTCATCACCCATCCTTTGTCCCTGCGGAATATACTCGCGCCTTTCGCGCTCTTTTCCACCATCACGAACCCATAGTCGGCGAAGCTTGTCCTACCCGCCAACCGGCGTGGACCGACAGAATTTGGAAAACTGGTCAGGTTCAGGTTCTTTATGATCCCGTTTATGGTTCCAGCATCGGAAGACGCAGCTTGAGCTGATCCACTTACTGCGAGCGCAGTGAGGGTAATCAGAATGCTCTTTTTCATGCTGTTCACCTTTTCCGCGGAAACGCGACGATATGCAACGATATGTCCCCTTTCAAGCGGAGCAGGGTGCCGCCTAACGACCGTCTTTGGACGTTCCCGCCCGATCTGGCTTTCTCGGAGCGGATCCCTTGTGAGACGTCCAAGCCGTCCCGCTGATCGTTCCCAATCAGGAATGTCAGAATTTAAGGTTTGGCATCCGTTTCTCTTGCGAACGGCCAGTCGAAAGATCCCATAACGAGCCGCCCAGTGGCCTTAGGATCACGGTTATTCATACGCAGTACTAAGTCGGTTGAAAGGACGAAGTAGCTGTCAGGTGCCGAGGCATAGAGAGGTTCGCTGACACCCTCCTTAAGCGAAATAGCCAAGCTCGGTCCGTTCGCGGTGATCGAAAAGGAGCCGAGATCGGACACGGCGTAGGTTCCGATTAGGCGAGCGCGGATGTCGGCCGGGATCGGCACGCTCGCGCGCTCGATGCTGTGGTAACTCGGCCAGCCGTAGGTGGCGGCAACGCTGCGGGTGATTTCTGATCCCAGCTCGGCACCCTGGGCACCATTCGTCATGACCGCCACCCCGTCGCCCGACTCGGTATAGGCGACCATGAAGTTCTCGTATCCCTCGTTGCTGCCGCCATGCGCGAAGGCGCGATCGGCAGGTGTCGGGTGAACCTCAACGCCGAGGCCCCATTCCCCCTTGCCGGGTGTGAGCATTACCGTCGCCAGCGATTGAGCGAGAATGCTGTCCTTCTCACCGCGCGCACTGTCTCGCACGGCCATAGTGAAACGCAGCAAATCACTTGGGGTGCTCCACAGACCAGCGGCGGCCAGCTCTGGATAGGTGTGTGGCCCGCCGGGCACTGGCTTGCCCGACCCGTCATGCGGCCATGCGGCAGTCGCCAGCGAAGCGGCGTCGAGCGGCTGCGCGAAGCTGCTGCGCGTCATGCCGGCAGGCTGAAGCACCTCGTCTCGAAGAACCTCGGTGAATGGCCTGCCCGTCACATCGCCAATCAGTTTTTGAATGACCGTGTAGCCACCGCCGGAATAGCGCCACATCGTCCCCGGTTTCGTATCCACAACAACCGGCTTGGTGTTTGCAGGGGCACGTCCGGCAAGCACGTCGTCCACGCTCGGCACAGTGATCCCCGCAGCGTAGCCTGGGAAGCCATGCACCGTGGTTCCCGCCGTATGCGACAGCAATTCGCGCAGCGTGACGTGTTCACCCGGTGGCGTAGGCAGCTTCCATCCCCTGAGTTGCGCGTTTACAGAGCCGTCCAGCGTCAAGTGGTGCTGCTGGACGAGGCGCAACGCAGCCAGCGCCGTAATCGGTTTGCTGATCGAACCGGCCTGGAACAGCGTATATGGCGTTACGGATGGCCCACCCGCTCGCGTGATCCCGTACCCTTTCGACCATTCAATGATGCCGCCATGCAGAACGGCGACGCTGACGCCAGGCACATTCAGCCGGCGCATCTCCGCTTCGATCGTGCGGCGTGGTGCTGGTGTACCCGCCAGTACAACGGCAGACGTCAGCCCCTGCTCGACCACAGCGATCCTAGATGGCGTGGGAGCAGCCTGCTGGGCTGTTGCGGGGATGGGCAGCAGGGCCATCATGTACGCTACTCGAACCAACTTGCTCATAGCCTCACCACCACGTGTACTATCAAGGTAATACACACGGTATTATCGCGCAGCAAGCGCCTTTCGTGCTTTGGTGTCTTCGAGTGGACACCTACGCGGATTCCCATTTTACCATCCCTCGCGAGAATGTCGGCTCGGGCAAGAACGCCCAGTTACAGACCTATTCGCCTTAATGCAGGGCGCCTTAGAGCAGCCGCTTGTTCAGCCTGCAGGCGCCGACTTTTTCGCTGACATCAGAGCGAGAAATTTTCTCGTTACGACCCAGTTGCCGGCAAACCGGAATTTTTCCTCCGCCGAATACACTATGGTTTGGGTGCAGGATTTATCTGCAAGTAAAAGCCGGCTACCTTCTTCCCAATAACGAAATAGGTAGTGGTAAGCTCGTGCTCGCCAGATTTGGCTGATACCGCTCCATACGGGCATGCACGTTTAACATCAACAAATTGCATGTTATCTCTATTAGGTATCCTAAAATTTGTTTTTCGCATAGATATTATGCGGCAACCATATTTTTCAAGTGCACTTAATATCGATATTGAGTCTTTGTTTAGCGGTCCGCCAACGTCACCCATCCCGAAGGTGGCGTCAGTAGTCAGCATAGCCAGTACGGTAGTCCAATCGTCCCTCGCGCTTGCTTCTAATAAATGTTTAACAACTATGACTGGAGTTTCGACGCCTGACATCGCAACGATTGGAGAAATCGCAACTAATGCAGCAATGAGGGACATAGTCAGCTACCTTGCCATCAAAGCACTAGCTTAGCTGCATAGCGAACTGTCGCAAACCAATTGGGTTGCCGCTAATCGGCCGTTGCCTTCCTACTAAACAAACGTCCGCCTACCCGGATCGCGGACCGAAAGCGGCCCAGCCGCTAACCTTCCCATCCTGGACATTCCCGAAATTCGATCCCTCATGAGAATGCGGGATCGTACGAGAACGCCCACGTTCGGACGTTCTCAAACGCTCTTGCCCTGCCTATTAGCGGACGTCAGGATGCCGAAATGACGAGAATCAAACGGCTGCTTCAATTGTCTTCGCTCGGTTTATCACTCGTAGCATCACTAATTTCAGCACCTGCGCAGGCGGCACCCGATCAGGTTAAGTCGGTATCCACGTCAGGGGCCGAAGACATCGTCGTGATGGGTACGACGAGAGCACGAATTAACGGCACAGTAAATCGAATGACTGCCGCTAATGGTGCGCAAATTCCGCGTTGGAACACCTCTATATGCATTGCCGTGCGAGGCGTGCTGCCAGACCGAGCCTACTCTCTCGCTGACACACTCAAACTGAATGCGCGAGCGGTAGGGGTGTAGTTGAGGGGCGGATCATGTTCTCCGAATGTCGAAATCTTCATTTCGGGACAAGCAGACGCGCTCGCGAGTCAGTTCTTGCGTCATCAACCCAATATGTTTCGGGACGTTGCCCGATACGGAAGACCGCGCTCGCGTGACCGGGCAGAACTGCTAGGTCCCGAACCGGTACGATGGACCGTGGGCACGGTCAGAGAATTGCGCTTGGGCGTCGCGTCTCGGCTTTCCCAACCATCGAGAGAAAACAAAGATCGGTTGCTAATAATTGTCGATTTACCTCGATGTGGCAATGTAACGTGGGAGCAACTCTACGCCTACCTTACTATGGTAGTGTTATCTAACCCCGAGCATACGAAAGATGGAACTAGTGGAACGATTATGTCGCTGTTCGATGTTGGTATGACTGAAGATAAACCCAACAGTTTAACTGACCTCGACCGCTTCCTGCTTAAAGCCTTGTATGCCACTGAAGAGCAGGTTCCAGCAATTTCCCAGTGGATCGCCATGACGGACTTCATTCTTCGTCAACGTGACAAACCTAATTTGAGATAACTCGATCTGCCTGCTGTCTTCATTGATCAAAATGCCGTTGTTGTAGGTTAGTCAGATGGTTCACAACGCGGTATCTTTTGCCCAATAGCGGACGGGCCGCTTTCCTTCTCATTCCGGACATTCATGATGCAAAAATCAAAAGTTTTGCATCAGGAATATTGGGACGATGACCACCGCTGCCGGCCAGCACGTCTATGATTTCATTGGTTGTGGTTGGCGCTGTCCTGCTGAGCGCACTGGTCTGCCAACCAGCGTTGCGCAGCAGTCTCTGTGCCCGCGGATCCTAACTGCTCGTCCGGCATAATTGCGCCGACGTAGTCCTTTCCCGTTCGGTCCTGAACGCTGGTCTCGGTTAGCACGAGGAATGCTCTATCTCTGAGCGGGTACACCTTGTTCGCGGTAGTAAGACCAGCGGAAGGCAACCCGAAAACGCGGGTATGAGGGCGCCCAATGAAAGCGATTGCCGCCATCTCACCGGAACTGGCTGTGCGCGGCCCGATCAAAATGGCGACGGGGGCAGAGGGATTGCTTGATCTCGAAGGCAGGCGGGCTCGGTGGAAGCGCTTCGGCAGAAGGAAAGATATTCCCCATCGACCGGATCCATGCCTGCTTGGTGCCGTCTGGGAGAACAAAAAAACCGAATGGCGGTTTCCCGAGCAGAGGATCCAAACCCCAAAGCATTGGCCACATGTTGCCGCCGCCATTGCCTCTCAGGTCGATGATCCAGCCACACAAGGGAGACTGCTCCATACGTAGGAGAGCGCCGCGCACTGATGAGGTGTATGCGGCTCCCAACGACTGCCCATCCGATCCCAGAGTATTTAACTCTGGAAGGCGAAGATAACCAAACCGCCCGTCCGTAATCTTTGATGTTGGCATCGGGGGGCTGACAGGTGATCTTTCGCTTGGCTTCGCAGACGCGCTGTCATTGTTGGTCGGAATAGAGGAGGGCTCAACCAAAAAGGAATGGGGTTCGCGCAGCGCTCCGAGGATAAAGCGTATTGCAGGATAGGTATCTGCAGGTCGCTTCGCGTCAGCCATTAAGATTTGCGCGCGCGGGACTAACTCCGCCCAATTTACCTGGCTGCGGTTGCGGTGATGCTGCCTGATTAGACCCAGAGCTTGCTGAAAGTACTTGTCGGCCGTGTCACTCGGCGCAGCGGGTTCCCCGGCCGCAGCCAAAACCACGCCAGCAGCGAGAAAAAACATCGCTTTCCGCACGGACTGCCTCCCCGTTTTATCTACATTATGCCGTCGAGAATTCCACGCGCAAGCATACTCGATCGCTATGACCTTGGCATTCCATCAATTGGCATCGCTTGGCCAAGGTCGCATTACAGCGATCCGACATGCATGATGCGAAAGTCACGAGTTTTGCATCACATTCGCGGCGAAAATCGCCGGCGTTAGAAATCTGCGCCGCCCGTCTGGATCGTCTGCGCGGTGTTTCGGAACGGATGCCGGCTTGATGCACCCAATATATCCGCTTTCGGGTGAGCCCTACTTGGCCGCCGACCCGTTCAGTCGCTGTTGGGTACCCCGAATGCATTTGGGCCGGCCGGTCCGCCCTTGGCCTGACCACTGGGGGCGGGCCGTTACCTACTTGGGAACACTCGGCAGTACATGCGTTCGCATCGGGCCGATCCGTGCTCGCCCATTCAGACGGCAGTCGCCATTGCTCATTATATGGTGGATTGCGACGGAACGCCTTCGAAGCTGCCCGACCGCTCGTCACCGACGCCCGCTGATGACGGATGGGTGGTCGTGTCAGGCCGGCTTTCGTCAAAAGTTGTTAGGCGGGGTCCGCCCCTTGCGTTCGGTACAGCCGGGATATCGTCGCCTGATCGACACCAAATAGAGCTGCGACGGTGCGCTGCGTATCGCCATCAGCGAGCCGTTGTAGCGCCACCGCCTGCTGATGAGGGGAAAGGGCAGCGCGCCGGCCGAACTTCACGCCACGGGCCTTGGCTTGGACCCTACCGGCAGCGGTGCGCTCGCTAATACGATGGCGCTCGTAGCTCGCCGCCACACCCAGCACGGCAATGATAACCTCTGCGAATTGAGACGTGGTGTCCACCATCGGCTCTGCGATCGAGCGAAAGCCGGCACCGGCTTCTTTCACCGCATAAAGAATGTTCAACAGGTCGCGGGTATTGCGGGCGAGACGATCGGTCGCCATCACCATCAACACGTCGCCGGCATCAAGCACACCGATCGCACGCTTGAGTTGCGGGCGCTCGGTCGTCCCGCCGCTGACTTTCTCCTGATAGATCCTCGTGCAGCCGGCTGCGCTGAGTTCGGCGAGCTGCTGCGCCAGGTCTTGACCGGTAGATGAGACGCGTGCGTAGCCGTAAATCATGCACCGGTTGTGCATTGGATTTATGCATCACGGAAGCGCCTGATTTTCGACCGTTTTTATCATGATGCAAAATTCGTGAGTTCCGCATCAAAACCATGCCGTGCTGAGTTTAGATGCGGTCGTTTCAGGTCAAGGCGTTAGCCGCCATTGGTGAGAGAAGCGCTTACGACCGAGCCGCCGCTAATCTATATGGCATGCATAGAGCTTGCATCGTGCTTGGAGGCTGACACGTGATTTTCATTTTGATGCTTATTGCTGCGGCGACGGCGCTCTGGCCACCAGCTCAAGCCGATTGGCCGGTCGGCAAGAAAATCAAGCTAGCCGTGGTGCTGGAACCACGATCAAATAAACAAGGTATAGCTGAAGACTTTGACGCAGCCGTTCGTATTACAAGCGTCGACAAGGTTGGACTCGATCCCGCCATGTCTTTCACTCGCGGTATAAGTTTGCAGGTTTCAACAATCGACGGGATACCTGTCTTGCCTGTGTTTCCGCCGGCTGGATCACCGCCCACTCCGCCCATTACTGACACTACCTACTTGACGAAGGTAGGTCATGAAAAACCGATGTTGGTAAAGCTTAAAGAAAACCCCCCACACGATATTCCCTGGCGCTGGGCGATACCGCGTGCGCGCGATCGTTTCGATATTCGACTGGCGCCACAAGCCTGTACGCTACGAACAGTTCACTTCACCCTCGGTCATAATTGATGTCAGCAATAGCTAACTGATAGCCGACCGCCGGGATCTCGTTCGTGATGCAAAACCTTTGATTTTTGTATCAGAATGCCCGTGTCTTTGCATTTCAGACGGTAGGCAGCTCGGGGGTAATCTGCTCCTGTTCGATTAATTTAGTAAGTCGGAGTCTACCAAAGAATCCGAAAGGCCAAACTGTACGATCAGGTAGGTCGATTCGAAGCCGATTTCGGTCTGTCGGTCGCAACGCTGCTATCAATCGAACTGCTTCGCGAAGAGTATCTGTGCATAGCAGATCCTCTTCGTTTCGGTATCTCCTAGACGCTCTACGCCGCCACAATAGCGCGCGATCGTCCCAAGGGATGTTGCACATTCCGGCCTCTCCGTCTTTCAGAGCGTATCGTAGCCGCGATCGTCACCCCTTAGGTCGCACCATGCGCCGAAACCTGCGTTGCAAAATAGACCCCTTTTGCGACGCGGCTAACCGCTTTCGGGCTTGCGTAATTTGGAACCTGTCAGCGTTTTTTCGGTGGTGTCACTCGTGATGATTGGTTTGGGCCATGCCTTGGTACATCCAAACCTTCGGCCCGCCGTTGAATGGCTCTGTAGGCCGTCAGAAGGATACAGGCGAAAAAGGGCTGAGCGCCGGCCGGGTACGCTACATGGCAAAGGCGCTCAGCATCGAGGTTAGGGAGGGAGAGTCGTCCCAGGCCTTTCTGGCAGAATATGGTTAACATTTAGATAACCTGCGACCGTCCGCCGAATTACTCGGCGAACACATTGCAGGCTGATGCAGAATTTGTGATTTTTGCATCGTGGACGCGAAAGTTGGTAGACGAGCTTGACGCGCCGTGACTCTCAAGTCCGTCAGTTGGCCAATCTTTTCCGCCGGACGACAACGTACAGCACGCTTGTTGCCAGCGTTACCGGAAGGGCACTGACCGAAAGCACGAGTACTGCAAAAACGAGGATGCCACCTCCGTCAGTACCCTCGGGGTTGCTCCGTGTTGCTACAAACGCCAGCACATTCATGATGAATGGCAAGAAAGCAGCCCCAAGCAGAATGGCAATAATGGAGCTATGCCCCATCACCCGCCGTCCTGCAGTCGCCATAAATCCAGCGGTGATTAGTGCCACGATAGCAGCCAGCAGTACCAAAGTGCCGATACCGTCACGGCCGGCAATGGTGTTTGGATGCGATAATGCAGACCAGAGCGCTTCTAACACGGCGTTCTCCGAACGTGAGGGCGATAAATCAGTCTGCCCGATAGCTAGCCGCTACGACCGAATTATTGGAACGGTAGCGCGTGCGTATTGCTACGGCGCTACACCTTCGATGTTACGATCGACCAGCCTCTGAAGCCGGCGCGCGGCGGGGGTGATGCATGACCAATCGGCAGGGGCGACCAGACGCCGCGCACCGTTGCGGATCATGATCACCGGGATCGGAGCGTTGGTGATGATGAGGTCTTGCAGTCGATGCTTGTGGCCCTCGCAATCGGGATAGCCCACGCCCTCGCGCAGCGCAGCGTCGAACGCGGAGCGGATAGCGGCAAGGCGAGGTGCGGGAACCGTGCCGCTCCGATCCTTAGGTTGAGGATAATAAGTGGGCCAAACAATCCCAGCCGGCGTCATGATCCGGTATCCGCCGCTAACTAGGTCGAGGGTCAGCCGGCGCGGCGGTGTGAATTCGGACAGTTCGACATCGATTTCGAGCGTGCGGGGTGCCGAAACATCCTTGGCCAATGAACCTTCAAGGGCGAGGACCAAGGTGAGGATCGAAAGAAGCACAGGCCATTCCTTCGCAGCGTCATTGCCGCGCAGACGATGTCACCTAAGCCTAAATGCGTCCAGATTTGTTCGGGGCGATTCCGGCCGATCGCGTACCCGCCGACTTGATGCAAAACTTTTGATTTTTGCATCACGAACGACCGAGATGAAGAAGTCAGCGGACAATCGCCCTAGCTCGAAAACTGAGTTGATCCGTTCGATAAAGGCCACTAGCTCCGCAAAGATGCACAGCAAAAAAGCGATCCAATATAGTTCGTAGTCTAATTGTGGCTTTTGGGATCGGGGGAAGCTTTATATTTGTCGTTAAGCCCGTAACTAATCACCCTGTGCCCGCTTGGCTGATTATCCCTGCCTGTCTCAGCATCGTATTAAATTGCGCTCTAATTTACTCAATATTTCTTGATGTTCGCGAATCTGGTGCGATGAAGACAAATAGCCCGTTGACGTCAAAGCACTTTATACCGATAATATGTGTAGTTCTTCTGTTTCAGGCGCAGCTGATTATTTTGTCGTTTGGCGATCTACAACACCGACTATTAAATTTCTCGCTCATAGCACTGCCGATCGGTATTGGCATCCTGCTCGGCCAACGGGCGTTAGATGGTGGCGTTCGATTGTCTTTGATTTGGTTGCTGACGCTGGCTGCTTATATCATTCCAGCATCATTTCTTATATTGAGCCCACCGGAAACCGTAATTGCAAAGTTCGCCGTCTTGTCACCGCTGCTCTTTGGGTTGCCAGCTCTTGCTACATGGTTGGCAAGGCGTGTCTCTTGTATAAGCTCAGTTCATTGACCGTATACAACGTCCACTAATGGGTGTCCCTGACGTTGCAAAAGGGACCCTTTTTGCGACGCGGCCCGTGCCAGCTTCGATTCTGGGAATAGGATCAATTTCTAGACTGCGCGAGCCCTTAAAGACATTATCGCACCGAGAATGCCAGACGGGCAGACGGGGGGCCTTGAAACGATTTAAATTGCACCGGGGCGATCCGCTTCCAGCGCCTCGTCAAATATTATGAGCGCTACGCCAAAACACTCGCAGCATTCAACGTCGTTGCCTTCGCCTGCCTCATGATGAAGCGGGCAGTTGCCGTTGCCGCAATTTCATAACCGCCTTTACCTGTGAGATTTCCGAAAGATTTGAAAAAAACCATGGCGATCCCAGCTTACGGCGCTCGCAAAGGCTTGGGTTTGGTCTCGAGCTCCCTTGGTACTCTCGTCGTCGGTGGTGATCGAGCTAGTGTTAGCGGGCGATGAACTGCCAGATTACGCCCAATATAAATGACGGACGGTTACAATTAAGCGACAATCGGAGGGTCTAAAGCGGTAAATAGAGCGTTTATAGATTCGACCGGTTTAAAGGTCACGTCACTAGAAGGACAGACCTATGCGTATTGCAACCCTTACTGCTATTGCCGCCATCACACTTTCGTCTGCGGCACTTGCACAGACCACTTCCACGGCGGGTGCTCCGACTACCTCAGCTCCTGCGACGACAACGCCAAATCCTGCGTCGCCTAGCACGTCCACTCCGCCCGCCTCCGATCCGGCAATGACCGCGCCCGATCCGATGGCGAGTGCCCCCCGCACCCGACCCGATGGCAAGTTCGTCCACATCGACCGATTCTACGATGACGACCCAGACCCCGGGCGAAACGACGGCAACGACGACCAAGACCAAGTCGAAGAAAAAGCGCCCTATGTGATCGACCCTGCATCAAGGTAACGTAAACCCCGGTCGCGCGAAAGCTGGCCGGGGTTTGTATGTCAACGCTTGATGATCCATTCTAGAATTTGAATTGGGGTTGAAGAGGGCATGCTACGAATGTTCAAAACGTAATCTAATTCACTTGTAAGAAACTAGCCACGCTCCTGTTTGTTACAAAATAGCGGTCATGCCGAAAGTGATAATCGCCATTAAGATTATGAAGAAATAGCGAAACGGCCTCCACCGGATTATCAGATACAGACTGGTAACAGTCACTGCGGTGATCAAGGCAATTCCGGAAATTCCTCGAGCTATGCCCGTCGCCAGCCCATTTCCGGCCGCATCGCTACCACCGATCGTTACGTTCATTCCGATAACCCCAACCAGGCAGCACCAGGCGAACATACCCCACATAGCGTATGTCATAGGGCGAGGTTTTCCACCGCGGGGATGGCGCTGATTCCGGAATATGATCAGACATGGAATGGAGCATGTTACAGGTGAAGAGGGTGATCTACGCCACGATTATTTGACGGCGAGAAGGCAATAGGCGCGCGCAAGGAAAAGGGTAAAGCATGCAATTGAGCGGTTTGATCGCACGACTGGGACGGCATCTCGATCTCACCGACGCCGAACGCCAGGCGATCCTGCACGCCGAACGCGGCGAGCGGCGGTTGCGTGCGGGCGACGTGCTGGTCGCGGAAGGTGGTGAAAGCCACGCGCTGTATGTCGTGCGACAGGGTTGGCTGCACTCCTCAACCAAGCTGTTCACCGGCGGGCGCCAAATTCTGCGGTTCCACTACGCTGGCGACCTGATTGGGACGTCAAGCATGGCGTGGTCGCAGGCAGCAGCGACGCTGACCGCGATCTCGGACTGCATCGTGATCGATTTGCCAAAAACCGAACTCGGGCTGCTGTTCCGCGCGCAACCGCGGATCGCCGGGCTCCTCTATGCGATCGCCGCAGCCGAAAACGTCGCGATGAGCGACCGGCTGACTACGATCGGGCGGATGGGGGCGAGCGAACGGCTTTCCACGCTACTACTCGACATCATGGCGCGGTTGAGGGTGACGGCAGGCGGGATCGTCGATTCCTTTGACCTGCCGCTGACGCAGACCGATATCGGCGATGCCCTCGGGCTGACCAAGGTGCATGTGAACCGGACGATCCGGGCGCTGGAGAAGGCGGGCGTGATCGAGCGGAACGGGCGGCGGTTCCGGATCGTCGACGAGGCGGCGCTAGTCGCGGCAACGGGGTTTACCGATCGATACGGCGAGATCGAGACAGCGTGGCTGCCGCCGGCGGTTTGAAGGCGGCCAGTTTTTGATCCTCTCTACTAGGGAGAGGGATCATTCCAGATCAGCTACGATCAACGACGAACAGCGTAACGCGGTCGTACGTCGCCGGATGGGCTTATCTGCCCAATGGTATGAATGGTCATTAGGTCGCCGACGAGGCGCGCCGGCTCCGCTTAGGGTTGAAATTGCTGTTCATTACCTGCTTCGCAGAGAACGCGGCAGTCGGAAACGGTCATCTGGAGCCGGGTTTGGAACTGCTCACCAAGCCGTTCACGCTCGAAGCCCTCGCAAACAAGGTTGGAGACATGATGAAAGCGGTGGCTGCCTAACGGGCCAGATACCGAACGGCGTTCCCATATCGCCATGCTTTTGGGAATGGCTAAAACCACCCAATTTGAGACGCTGAGCAAAGCATCTGGCTATCCCGATTGCGGACCTTGGTGGTTGGTGCAACGCGACGTCAGGCAAACACAAAAATGGGCGACCGAAGCCGCCCTAAGGTAAGCTGTCGAAAGGGGCCCTAACGACATGCAAGAATTAGGTTAAGCTGACTGTCCCATCAAGGCAACCCACATCATGAAAATTCTAACTTCAAGACATGAAGTACGCGTTTCGGCGCCAGATCCAACGCTTTCCGCGCCCCGTTATTGTCGCAACGTGTACGCCCAAGTAGGTCTTTGCAAACTGTTGTCGTGTCTTTTGGGCAACAGCCCCTTCGCCAAAGTCAGCCTACTCCCTTACGTTCTTTACAGATTGGGACAGCCCCCTCCTACCTTTCGCTACGTCCTTCAGGGGTCACGTTCAGGCGTGATGGAAATGGGGCGTCGCATCCGGGGATCGCAGTGCGGCCGACCGGTTCAGGTAGGGGATAAAGATGAAAAGTATTTCGCTCACGACCAAAGCACTTTTGCTTGCCGCGGCCACGCCGTTCGCATTCGCAGGGACGGCAGCATTTGCGCAGGACGCGACAACGCCCGCGCCGGCACCGGCGCAGGAATCGCCTGCCGCTACTCCGGTTCAAAACGCGGTGAACGCTACCACTGACCAGACTGATCCCGCGACCGCGCAGACGCCCGGCGACGAGATCGTTGTCACCGGCTCGCTGTTCCGTCGCACAGACACCGAGACGCCTTCGCCTGTCACCGTCCTGACCAGCGAGACGCTGCAGCGTGCGGGCGTGACCACGATCGCCGATGCGCTGCGTTCCGTTTCTGCCGATAGTGCGGGCTCGATCCCGACCGGCTTTCAGGGCGGCTTCTCGGCCGGCGGTTCCGCCGTGTCGCTGCGTGGTCTGGGCGTTTCGTCGACACTCATCCTGATCGACGGGCTTCGTTCGTCCGCATTCCCCATCAACGACGATGGTCATAACTCGTATACCGATCTGAATTCCATTCCGTTCAGTGCGGTAGAGCGGGTCGAAGTCCTGAAGGATGGTGCATCGTCGACCTACGGTGCCGACGCGATCGGTGGTGTGGTCAACGTCATCCTCAAAAAGCACTTCACGGGCGTTACCGGCACGGCCGAGGGTGGCATCAGCGAGAAGGGCTATGGCTCTCGGTACCGCGCGAACATGACGGCAGGTATTGGCGACTACAACACGCAGGGCTTCAACTTCTACGTCAATGGCGAATACCAGCGCGATGGTCGCATCTCTGGTCGCGACGTCGGTTTCCCGTACAATACGAACGACCTATCTTCGATCGGCTTGGCCGACAACAACGCCGCTGACAGTTCGCTAACCACCGCCACGACGAACGCCGTGGTCGTACGCGCAGGGCAGACCAATCCGAACAATCCTTTTGCAGGCAGCATCACGAACACGCCGAGCGGCACGTACGTCAGTGGCACAAACCCGACGACCGGCGCGCCCATCCTGTCGCCGTTCTACAATTTTCAATTGTTGAACGCCAACTGTCCTACCGGCACGTTTACGTCGACGAGCGGGGCCAACCGGGGCACCGGCTGCGCCCGCAATCTGATCAGCGATTATAGCCAGGTTCAGCCGTTGCAGGAGAAGTTCTCCTTCACCAGCCGGCTCAGCTTGAAGATCAATGACAATATCGATGCTTATGTCCTGGGCAGCTATTCGCACAGCCAGGTCAACATCATCTACCCGACGAGTTCGCCGACCCAGATCCGGCAGCGCCAGCCTTATGGCGCGTCGCCGCTGACCGCGTCGAACAATCCGGGCATCGTATTACCGCAGTATGTCTGCGCCGCAGGCGTCAATTGCTCCGCGGCAAACGGTGTCGTCAACCCGAACAACCCGTTCGCTCTCGCAGGCGAGAACACCGCGGCCCGCATCTATTATCTGTTCGGCGATATCGCCAACGGCTCCAATCGCGGCAACGAGGTGATCCGCGGCGCGATCGGTTTCAATGGTCGGTTTGATGGTGGTTGGGACTGGCGTGTCGAGGCTGTCGGTGCGCGTGACAATCTGAAGATCGAGCAGTTCGGCACGCCGAGCATTGCCGGGCTTCAGCAGGCGGTGAACACCGGCGCCTACAACTTCGTCAACCCGGAGTTGAACACCGAAGCGACCCGCCAGCTGGTTGCGCCGAACATCATGGCCCGCGCCTCCACGTCGCTCGCCTCGCTCGACGCGTCGATCTCCAAGGAGCTGTTCCAGCTGCCCGGCGGTCCGTTGCAGCTCGCCGTCGGCGGACAGGTGCGTCGCGAGACGCTCGATAATCCCGGCACAAACCCGGATCTGCTGAACTACAGCAACACGGCAGCGGCGTTCGGCAAGCACACCGTGTCGGCCGGATATTTCGAGCTGAATGCCCCGATCGTGAAGCAGTTCGAAGTGAACGCGTCGGGTCGCTACGATCACTATTCGGAAGGGTTCAGCAAGTTCTCGCCAAAAATCGGCGCCAAATTCACGCCGATCGAGCAGCTTTCGATCCGCGGTACCTTCTCGAAGGGTTTCCGCGCACCGACCTTCGCCGAGAGCAACCCGCGCTCGAGCTTTCCCGGCTTTGTAACCTATTCGCTGCCCGCATCGTTCGTCGCACAGCATGGCGGCACGGCGAGCAACAATCCGTATAACCTGCCCTACAGCATCGGCGGCGGATTCTCGGGCAATCCCGACTTGAAACCGGAGCAGTCGCGCAGCTTCACAGGTGGCTTGGTGTTCGCACCGAACCGCGTATTCAGTCTGACCGTCGACTATTACAACGTGAAGAAGACGGATGTGATCGTGGCCGGTCCGAACGCCGGTGATGCACGTGCGGCATATTACTCGCAGACGAACCTGGCCGCAGCGACGGCAGCGGTAGCGGCTATTCCGGGATACTCGGTGGGTGTGACCGACGCGATCGATCCGCTGTTCCCTGATGCATTGCCGCGCTTGCTTGTGGTCAACGGGCCTTACGTCAACGCCGGCTACTTCAGGACGCAGGGTATCGACTATTCGGCGACGGCCGCCGTGCCCATCAACGACACCATCAAGTTCACCAGCCGCCTCGACGTGACCCAGGTCCTTAAGTTTAACGTTGATTTCGGCGATGGTGTGGTTCGCAAGTATGTCGGTACGCTCGGACCATACGAGTTGTCCTCGGGCGCAGGCACGCCGAAGTGGCGTGGTAACTGGCAGAACACGCTCGAGATCGGACCGCTCTCGCTGACCGCGACCGCTTATTATGTTTCGAAAATTCGCCAGGTCGCGGCCGACGAAGAGTCCGCCGATGCCAATGGTAACATTGACCTTTCCTGCGGTGCGGCTGCGGCAAACCTTGGATATAGTTACCCATCGGATGCATCACTTGCAAAGTATTGCAATATCAAGCGCTTCATCTACGCGGATCTGAACGCGACGATGAAGGTGAACGAAGACTTTTCGTTCTTCCTGAACGTTGGCAACTTTACCAACGAAAAGGCGCCGATCGCAAACGCATCCTACTCGGGCATCAACTATCTGCCAAGCTGGCACTACGCCGGTGTGGTTGGCCGTACTTTCCGTGCAGGTGCTACTTTCACGTTCTAAAGTCCGCGTTGTTACAGAACAGGAGTGCGTGTAAGCGGCTCCTGTTTTGCTAACACGACGTTGATGACGGTGAAGCAGACGTGGAATAAGCAGTCTTGAATATTGTGTAACCTAGCGAGGTTCGACGACGAGCCGGAGACTATCATCGAACGATTCGGTGCAAAGTGGCTCGCCGAGAAACCAGTGGACAACCGTTTCAACCCGGTCGAACTAGTGCCGCGCGGTCGGGCGTATGCAGTTCGGCGCGATGGCAAGGCCAACGGCTTGGACGTTATGAGCTGGGATCTTGTCGGCAATGGTTCGGCCTACCCAATCACAAATGTCCGTGACCTCAAGCGCTGGCGGCCGCGGCTCGAGAAGCCCGAGGGCCGATGCCTGATACCACTCACCGAATTTTGTGAGTGGACGCCCGAGAGCTTCAAGGTGGGAGAAGGGCGGCCGGTAAAGGGCGAGATGTGGTTTGGCGTGACCGATCAAGAGGTTTTTGCAGTAGCCGGTGTGTGGCAGCAGCTGGGCGCCAAGCGATGGTTTGCGATGCTTACATGCGATCCGAACGAGTTGGTGGCGCCGATCCATCCTAAGGCGATGATCACGATCCTGCGGCCGGATGACCACGAGCGTTGGCTGACCGGTAGCTATGACGACGTCCTGGCTCTGCAGCGGCCATATCCGGCTGACCGGATGACCATACGTGGGCCAGTGTTTCCGACCCGCCAAAGGGTAGTATGAAACCGCGCGCGCCCATCTGCTGTCGATGCCGCGACGGACGGAAGGGTGCGGTACATGAAGCGCGCCGTTAGGTCAGAATCACCGTGGCAACGCCGAGTATGGACAGTAAAATGCTGGTCACTACTAGCCACCTGCCATTCGGTCGTGGGGACGACAAGCTAGCTCGGTGCACCGCAACCAGCAGAAGGGCGGTACTGAGGAGGACGATGGCACTATCTAGCAGATCGCCCTGCGTCTCTGTCATTACCGGTTCCGTGATTTTATTGTCTAACGGCCATGCTAAGTTTTGTCTGTCGTCGTCATGATAGCCGGATGAAGATCTGTGCGCTGCCGTCTGCAGCTTGCCTAAGTGGCTGCTCTGACTCGAGAAGCAGCTCTTCCGCTTTACTTCTCAACCCTAACATTCCGAAAATTCGTTCCTATTTGGGAAAGGGGTCATTGGCAGGCGTACGCCATCGGTGTGCGAATTGCGTGCGCTCCCAGACATGCAGCGCTGGATCCAAAAAGGCCGCAAGCTAAATGCCAGCGGCCTCCCTGAGTTGGTTGTTAATACGAGTTTGCCAGCCGGCACCTCCACTTTTGAACCATTCGACTAAGTCGCGATCCAACCGTAACGTTACAGGCTGCTTCGGATTCTCGGATTTTGGTCGCCCACGACGGACTAGTTTAGGCCCTTGGAAAGCATCCGCTTCCTCAAACCAAACGTCATCCAGCTCTGGGCGGACGTCATCCGCTTCGATCACGCTGTTCGTGATACTTTCGTCTCTCTTTCTCATTGGCTTTCCACATCGTTATGATGCGGCGCTCGCCGTTGCGGAGTGTCCAGACCACAAGCGTCAGCTCGTCATCTAGCATTCCCAATGTAATTACCCGAACTTCGCCGTCACTATGTTTCGTGTCGGGTCGGGAAAGATGAAATCCTTCAAAAACTTTTCCCGCGTCCGCAAGGTCGAGGCCTCGTTCTAGTACCTTCGCACGTTTAACCGCGTCGTATGTACACCGCATCATTAGTTATTCCCTTAAGGCTTTTTGCCCGGAGGCTGCATGGCGTCGTCATCGAGGGTCCTTCCCGTGGCTAGGATGCAGACGGCTAATAACCAGCTGCATTTATGTACATACGGAATATGCGGTGAGTGTCAATAACGTACGTACATAAAGGTGGTGATGCCCGTAACAATTAGGGCCATTACGCTGGTGTTGCCGCTGCAAAGGGCTGAGCGTGTCGCATCCGGGGCGATCGATGAGTGGGCGGATAGCCTCTCTGCGGTGACCATAGATTGCGAGAAAGCCCTGCGTCCCGATCCCCTGCCAGCTGCCATTGAAGTTCAAGGGCTGCACCGTGTGATCACATGATGATCCTGAGCATCGTCATTCCCAACAACCCGTCGGATGCCGACCGCGAGGCGGTTCTTAAACCGCTTCTCGCCTACAACACGGCGCGTGCAGGCGATCCCCGCTTCCACCCCGTCGCCATTTTGCTTGCCGATGAGGCCGGCAACCACGTCGGCGGTCTATGGGGCAAATGTGCTTATGATTGGCTGTTCGTGGACCTTCTTGCCGTTCCGGAAGAGCATCGGGGCGAGAACCATGGAAGGACGCTCATGGAGCAGGCCGAGGAGATCGCGCGCGCCAACGGCTGCGTCGGAGTTTGGCTTGACACCGACGAGTTTCAGGCGCGCGGTTTCTATGAGAAGTTAGGCTTTGAGGTATTCGGCACGCTAGACGACCATCCCGTTGGTCAGAAAAAGTTTTTCCTTCGCAAGCGATTCTGAAAATTGGCTTGGCTACGGTTCGCACCAATAGCGGATTAAGAACACCACCAACCCTGGCATTCCCAAAACTAGATCCAGACCGTGCGAAAACTCGCTGGGTGATTCCACAAGGTTGCTGACGGGCGTATGCTGTAATCATGGCATATATCGAGGGTCATGCGCGCGACCAGGCGCTGCTGCTGCCGGCATCGGTAGAGGATTATGTGGCAGCGGATAGTCCGGTTCGGTTCATAGACGCGTTCGTTGATGACCTCGATCTGGGCGAGGCCGGTTTTCATCGGTCGCGGCCGAAGGCGACGGGGCGCCCAGGCTATGACCCGGGCGACATGCTCAAGCTGTACCTGTACGGCTATCTCAACCGGGTGCGGTCGAGCCGACGGCTGGAAGCCGAGGCGGCACGCAACCTCGAGCTGATCTGGCTGCTGCGTGGGCTTCGGCCAGACTACAAGACCATCGCTGACTTTCGGCGCGACAACCGGAGCGCCTTCAAGGCAGTGTTCCGCGCCTTCGTCGTCCTATGCCGCAAGCTCGACCTGTTCGGGCGCGAGCTGCTGGCGGTGGACGGCACGCGGCTGAAGGCGGTGAACAACCCGGCACGCAACTTCTCCCGTGACAAGCTGGCCAGGTATATTGCCGCGGCCGACGAGCGGCTTGAGGGGTATATTGCCGAGATGGACGCCATCGACCGCGGCGAGGATGGCCATGCGCCTGGCCGCAGCGGGGCACTGGCCGCGAAGATCGCCAGGGTGCGCGAGCGGCGTCAGGCCCAGGAGGCGATGCTGCACGAGCTGAACGCCAGCGGCGAGAGCCAGATATCGCTAACCGACCCCGATGCGCGCGCGATGGTCACGGGTCGAAAGACCACGGTCGGCTACAACGCGCAGGTAGCGGTGGATGCGAAACACAAGCTGATCGTCGAGCAGCACGTTACCAACGCCGGCACCGACATGGGTCTGCTGGCACCCACTGCTGGGGCGGCGAAAGACGCGCTAGACGTCGAGCAGATCGATGTGGTCGCCGACATGGGTTATTACAAAGGCGAGGACATCGAAGCATGCGAGGCGAATGGTATCACACCCTTCGTCGCCCGGCCGAGACGGGGCAGCGCCATCGCCAATGGCCGTTTCTCTAAGGATCTCTTTCGTTACGATGCCGAGGCGGACGCGTACCACTGCCCGGGTGGCCGGACCCTCGACATCAGCTATCGCGCGGTGACGCGCGGCCACGCCAACATCCAATATTCCAACCCCGCCGCCTGTTCGGACTGCGCAATCAAGTTGAACTGTACCAGCAGTCGCTGGCGGCGCATCAACCGTTGGGAAAACGAGGCGGTGCTGGACCGCATGGCGGCGCGCTTGGTTGCGCGCCCTGATATTCTTGCCGTTCGCCGCGAGACGGTCGAACACCCGTTCGGCTCGATCAAGCAATGGATGAACCAGGGCGCATTCCTGATGCGCGGGCTGGAGAAGGTTCGCGCCGAGTTCAGTCTGACCGCGCTCGCCTACAATCTAAGAAGAGCCATTACCCTCATCGGCGTGCCGGGGTTGATCAGGGCCGTACAGGCCTGATCAAGCTCGCCAAATCTGCTGCGCAGCGCTCAATGGCTTCCCCTTGAAGCCACCACAGCGCCACCAGAGCGCCACCACGGCAGTAACTCAAAAATATTTGCGCCCAGCTCCACCGTTTAACAAAAGACGTCCGTGCTCATGTGACGGCGAGTTCTCGCACGGTCTGAGATCCCTCGCGAGAATGCGGCATCGTACCAAAACGCCCGATTCTGTTGAAAAAGTCGGGCTTGCAGTAGTGTTGTCGGTCTGATTCAATCTTCGCCAGGCAAGCGGAGACAGGCCGATGATGGGCGAGCGGACGGTGGCGCAGGAGGCGCTGTTCTACAGCTTCAGTCTGGAGCGACATGTCCCCGCGGATCATATGCTGCGCTCGGTCGACCGGTTCGTCGATCTGTCGAGCATCCGCGAGCACCTGAAGCCGTTCTACAGCGAGATGGGACGGCCATCGATCGACCCTGAGTTGATGATCCGCATGCTCATCATCGGCTACTGCATGGGGATCCGTTCCGAGCGTCGGCTATGCGACGAGGTGCATCTGAACCTGGCCTATCGCTGGTTCTGCCGGCTGGGGCTTGAAGGAGATGTTCCCGACCACTCCACCTTCTCGAAGAACCGCCATGGTCGCTTTCGCGACAGCGACCTGCTGCGCAAGCTGTTCGAAACGACGGTCGAGCGCTGCATGGCCGAGGGGCTGGTCGGTGGCGAAGGCCCCGCTGTTGATGCGAGCCTGATCCGGGCCGGTGCCAATCGTCAGACCGGAGACCCGGGTAGCGAGGGTCTGCCGCCCGAGGCCAACAATCGTGCCGTTCGCGAGTATCTTGCCGTCCTCGACGATGCCGCATTCGGGGCGGCTACGTCGGTCGTGCCGAAGTTTCTGGCGCCGGCAGATCCGGCGTCGCGCTGGACCTGCGCGCATGGCGGGCAGGCCTATTACGCCTACTCGACCAACTACCTCATCGATCTCGACCATGCCGTCATCATGGACGTGGAGGCGAGCACCGCGATCCGGCAGGCCGAGGTGACCGCCTGCAAACGGATGATCGAGCGCGTGCAGGACCGGTTTGGCGTCTGGCCCGAACGGCTCGCAGCGGACACAGGGTATGGCTCGGCCGAGATGCTGGCGTGGCTCGTCCACGAGCGCGATATCCACCCGCACATCCCCGTATTCGACAAGTCGGTCCGCCGCGACGGCACCTTCGAGAGGGCAGACTTCCGCTATGACCTGAGCGACGACAGCTATGTCTGCCCTGCCGGCAACCGCCTGCGTCCCCGCAACCGCAACTTCACGCAAGCCCGCGGCGATGTCGGCCAGGACGGCTTCATCCGCTACCGCGCCCGCCAGCAGGACTGCGCGGGCTGCGACCTGCGGCAACGTTGCACACCCAACACGCCAGCACGGAAGGTAACCAGGTCCATCCATGAGGGCGCCCGCGATCTGGCGCGCGATATCGCCGCTACCGACGCCTATGTGACATCCCGTCGTGAGCGTAAGAAGGTTGAGATGCTCTTTGCGCACCTCAAACGCATCCTGAAGCTCGGCCGCCTCCGCCTACGAGGACCAAACGGCGCCAAGGATGAGTTCCTCCCTCGCTGCCACTGCCCAGAACCTCCGCAAGATGGCCAAGCTCATCCCGATGCCGGCGCAGATGGCACCTGCCTGAGACGGCAGGAATGCTTGCCTTGGTTTTATGCCCGGGTCCGCCCCGCACCAAGGCTGGCCTTTTCAACACAATCGCCCAATAGCGGACGTCCGTGAATTTAGGCCTCGTTCCATCCGCCGTTGCGGTTCAAGAAGAGGCGAGCGATAATGTTGCAAGAACCCACGTCGGAGTTGCGCAGCTATGGCGGATGCACCGGTTAAAGGCCCCTCATCCTACTTCCCCTCCATCGAGAAGAAGTATGGTCGCCCGATCGCTGAATGGCAGGCGTTGGTGCGCCAGAACCTCCCGGCGAAGCACATGGATCTGGTTGCCATGCTGAAGACCGACCACGGGATGGGTCATGGTCACGCGAACGCCTTGGTCGCGCACACGTTGGCAGCAGCCAAGAACTAATCGAAGCGGCGATCGGGCGAACGTCCGCTTTCCTCCCCAACCCGGGCATTCCCGAAACTCGATCCCTCGTGGGAATGGGGGGCGTTGGAATTGCCCACACTAGGACGTCGCAGTAGGCCATTTCATCTTCCAGAAGCGGACATCCGTTCAGCCAGGTGCTGCCCAATTTTTCCTTTCCAGGCGGTCATTCTGATAAAGTAGATACCCCTAAGTCTACCCGATCCGGCTACGCCAGCGTGAGCTATCGATTTGTATCTTGCGGGAAAAAATTAATCTAGGGCACCGAACATCGCTGTGACTAGCCAACGGCATGGCGGCGACTGAGAGACGCTGTAGCGCTCCCGCTTACCGGTACCGGGAGCACGCGCATGGCCGAATTCAATGAACTCAACGACCTTATCCAACGCGAGGAAAGAGCCAGGGAACAAGCCGAAGCGGCCAGCAACACTGCGGCACGCTTGGCTCACCTCGCCAGAGCCGACGGGTATCTCAAGAAGATCAACGGCTTGGCCAAGGATGGGTCTGCGTGATCGCCTTTGAAACACCCCAAGAGCATCTGGTCAGGCTGATCGCCGCCATCAGCCATGCCTTGGCGATCGCTGATGAAGGAAGCCAGGCGGTGGTCGGTGCGCATCTGGCGAGTTGTCTTGAAGTCGCAAAAATGGCGCAAACAGCTGATGAGTAGAAATGCGCCATACCCGGTAGATCTCTTCACAATTGGCGGACCAACGGCTCCTGACCAAGCGGATGGACTGTCCGTATGCCGGCGCTGAACCGTGAGCGCAGTGATACCGGTTCTGATGCCGCACGACAGCATCTGGCGCTAACCCTGCTTGCCGTCGGTGGCGAAGACCGAGAAGCCTTCAAAGAGCTTTATCGTCTGACAAACGCAAAACTGTTCGGAATATGCCTACGGATTTGCGGTGATACCGGAAACGCAGAAGACGTTTTGCACGAGGTCTATCTTCTGATCTGGAAACGGGCTGGAGCGTGGCAGCCCGGGCAAGCCAGTCCGATAACCTGGCTCTGCGTCATCACCCGCAATCGTTGCATCGATTGGTGCCGTGCTCAGGCTATCCGACCGGGCGCGTCGAGCGAGCCACTGCCCGACCTGTTCGACGAGCGTCCGAACCCGGAAACAGCTTTGCTGGCAAAGGACGAGAATATTTATCTCATGCGGTGCATGAAAGAACTGGAAGTTCGCCGCCGTGACGCAATCTCCAGGGCCTTCTTTGATGGTCTCACCTACACAGAGGTGGCGGTTCAGGCCGGCGTGCCGGTTGGTACGGTCAAGAGCTGGATCCGACGTGGCCTCAAGCAGCTCCACAGCTGCCTGGGTTGTTCAGAATTCTCCGATTGAATCCCGGCCTTTGGCTCTTCAGAAAAACTCGATCATTTCGTTGAAACCATCTGTGACGGATAGTTCGATCGAGGCAGACAGCGCTTCGTTCTGAAAGGCCCATTGTCAGATCGATCATATGCGGACCGGCACCGTTCTTCGTCGGGAAGGTCCGCTCGTTTTCAGAGGATGCCAGCCCCCGACTTGGCTACGGTCCAGACCGACAGGGCATGGAGACCGTAATAAAAGAGCATGAGCACCGCGAGCGTACCAACATACGCCCGGCCCACCTTCCATCCCGATATCAGCATGCCGGAATCACTCCCCCGGCACATGATCTGGAGCGGAGTCTCGCCAGCAACGAGGGCGATGACGAGGATAAGGATAACGGGGATGTGGCCGACGATATCGAGCATGCCGAATTCAGGCATGGCAGCGACAAAAACGATCCCCAGCAACATGGCGCCTACGCGGCCGAGAATCTCGCGCCCGGCAAGCAGGTAGAATGCCAGGGAAAACTCTACAAAGCCGGCGATCGTGGCAACCGTTGAGAACGCCTGGCCCGCCGTGATACCCGGGTGTGAAACCAGTATCGAGATCGTCCACTGCGGAAACAGAAACTTCTCCACTGCCGTCCACATCAAGCTGAGGCTCAACGACCCGATGAGGATGGGCACGCGATACCGACTGATCACTAGACGTGACGCTATCGGGCTTCCCAGCGCAAGATGCGCTGCAATTCCGATAAAAAAATAGATAGTCGATCATGTAGAAAAGACCGAACTTTGCGACCCCCATCAGGTACAGGCCGACTAAGGCCGCTGCCGCGAAAATCGAAAGTCGTGGTATCAGGACTACGACTGCAGTCGCCAGTTGGACATACCCCACCGCCTGACCGGCGCCATACAGGTCCGGGGTCAGAAGCGATCCGCTCGATGGATCGGCCCACATCACGACGGCAAGATCGCCCCATAGGCAAAGCGCGTAGACTGCCACGCCCGCCCGTACGATCAGATCACTCGCAAGTCCCGCACGCTTGGGATCAACAACGAGTTTTCCTGCTACCCGCGTTGCCACGGCGTCGAGCATGGCGCCAAGCATCACGAGACCGACAAAAATGGCAAAGAGTTCAAGGAACAATGGGGTCAGGACCTGCCCGACAGGCAGCGGCGGTACCGAACCATCGATTGGTCCGCAGAACCATTTCACATGGGCTTCCGCGACACCGGGCACGCCCAGTACCATGACGAGCAACAGGCCCGCTGGCCGTATCGGGAACTTGCTGCTCATCGCCATTCCCTCTTGCGTCGATACAAGAGGTACGAAGGTCATCAGCGGTTAGATGCCCCAATCATCGGCGTGCTGCCGCTCTAACGGTCCGGCACTGACTACGTCTTCCGTCTCAGCATCAGAATTAGTCAATCCTCAAAATGCCATCCAAATCGAGAATGGGAAGACGCCTAGCCGAGTGCCGCCTTGTAGGCCGCAACTGCTGGTCCGAACCCCATCACTAATGCGTCTGCCGTCAGTTCGTGGCCGATGGACGCCTCGGCGATCGGCGGCATAGCGCTGATCAAATCAGGTAGATTGGTGAGGTTGAGGTCGTGACCGACGTTCACCCTCAGCCCGGCAACATGTACCGCCCGCGCTGCCAACGCTGCCGCCGCGAGAGTACGACTGGGACCATTGGCGCGATGCTCGGCTGCATAGGAGCCGGTGTAGATTTCCGCGCCATCAGCCCCGCTTTCGATGAGGCCGCGTACTGCCGTTGGGTCTGGATCAATGAACAGGATTACGCGTCCGCTGACCGCCTGGAAGCGGGCGACGTCATTATAGATACGTATTGCTGCATCTCGATCGTCAAACTTCCAGCCCTCCTCCGATGTGAACGCGGAGGGAGGATCAGGAACGAGTGTGCATTGCTCAGGCCGCACAGCAGACACGATGCGGAATAGCCGATCATCGGGATAGCCCTCGATATTCAGTTCAAAGGTCGGTCTGAGTGGCTTCATCCACTCCGCGAGTGCCGATACGTCGTCATCACGGATATGGCGTTGGTCGGGGCGCGGATGCACTGTAATCCCGTCCGCGCCAGCCTCATGCGCAATGCGAGCAAAGGCCAGTAGATCGGGCACGCCTGTTCGCCGCGAGTTTCGCAGTAGGGCAACCTTGTTTAGGTTCACACTTAGACGCACCATAAACACCGATCCCAAATCGCCTTTGAGACGGGAATTATGGCATGGAGCGGCCAATGGCGAGAGCAAGCCATGGGTTAAACGGCAGGGCAACCGCTGTTGCCTGCAATTCCCGTTTCACGATCCTTTTGGGAACGGTTCCGCTTTCCCGGCCGCGCCTCGTTTGCGGGAATGTTATTGGGGCGTGCTGTTACGCCATCATCTGAATGCACCGCGCCAGTCGTAGAGCGTCGCCGTTGTGGCATACTCACGCAGGTACGAGAGTTTGCCGTCGCGCAGCTTCGCAATAGTCGCACCGTCGAAGCTCTTTTCCTCCCCACGCCACGTGTAGCGAAACGTCCATTCGGCGGTTTCGTCCTCGACTGAGGATCGCACATCGCGGATTGTCCAGTCGATGACCCGGCCGTCTTCGTCGAGCCATGTCGAAACCCATTTTGCGACCCAGTCGTGTCCTCGGTAGATTGGGCCGAAGCTCTCGATGACGACGCAGTCCGGGGTAAGCGTCGCGAGGATCGCATCCACGTCGTGCGCCCGCCAGCCGACGATATATTGCTCCAATAGCGTCATTGATCCGATGCCTTCCTATCGTACTTGAGGCGACGCTCCCACTAATTGCGCGGGTAATGGAGCCGCCTAGCGAGTGATTTCTTTAATTCGAGAACGGTTGCGAGAACCATTTCGCTTTCCCGATTTCCGATCGTTCTTGAGAGTGGGGGGCGGTTGAAATTGCTCAGCCTCGTACGCTCAGGTTAAAATCAAAGCCCCCAAACACGTCCATCACAACCGGCATTCCCACCAACTGAGGAACAAGGAGTGTGCCCCGTCATAGGCGATGTTCGTCTGCTTCTGTAGCCAGATGGCTGAGGGGATCTACATCGTTGCAAACGATAGAGAATTTGATAGTTCGTTAGGCGTGGCCAACGCTCTGCACCCGATTGCCCTCGCACACGCACAGGGGTTGCTGGCTGGGAAGACATCCGGGGTGATGCCCGCCGCGTGTCCATGGCCTATGCAAGATCACGACGCAGTCCTTGCATGGTTTGCAGGGTTTAGCATCGGGGCATTGGTGAGCGCGAAATGCGATCTACGGATGCAGACCCAAATGCCTGTCGCGATAAAGTTTCAGGATCGTTAGCGCTCCCCAGCCACTCCTAATGATGAACATGTGAGCCCCTGTTTTATTGTCGCGTTCTGCACAATCTCTCGCCCAAGCGCACCTGCCGAATTGCGGGCCGTTGGGGGAGGCAACACTGGCAAGCTAATCAGGACTGCGGCATGATCGAACAGGCGCGACCGATCTGAGCGCGCAGGGACGAAACACCGCATGCCAACAATTCTCGTCGCCGCCATCGTGTTGATCGTGATCCTGTCGGTCGTGCTGCGCACGTTCGGCGTAAATCAGGAATACGAACGCGCCGTGCTGTTCCGACTGGGCCGGCTGGGCACGACGAAGGGGCCGGGCTGGTATTGGCTGATCCCATTTGTCGACCGGGTGGTAAAGGTGGATATTCGCACCGTGACTGTGCAACTTGAGACGCAGGAGACGATTACGCGCGACGGCGTCGCCGTGAGGGTCAACGCGGTACTTTGGTATCGCGCCGTAGATCCGGCTCGCGTTGTAACCTCGGTAGAGAAGTATCAGGCGGCAGTTGTCCAGGCGGCGGAAACGGGCATGCGCGACGCCATCGGCCAGAGCGACCTCGATCAGATGCTCAAGGATCGGATTGGCATCAACAAGCGATTGATGGATCTACTGAGCGCGGCGGCAGGACGCTGGGGTATCGAGATCGACGCCGTCGAACTCAAGGACGTTGACATTCCCGAACAGATGCAGCGCGCGATTGCCCGCGAAGCCGAGGCTATCCGTGAAAAACGCTCCCGCATCATCAAAGCCGAGGGTGAGAACGAAGCCGCCCAGAAGCTGGCGGAGGCGGCGACGATGATCGGCAGCGCACCCGGCGCACTGGAACTGCGCCGTCTGCAAACGCTTACCGAAATCGGGGTCGAGCACAACAGTACGATCATTGCCATGCTGCCGGTCGAACTGCTCCATGCGGCCCAGAAGATTGCCGGGCTGCCGCTAGCAGCTTCGGATTAGCCTACAACTCAAACCGCCCTCGCTGCTGAGCTGTTTGCGCTGGAACTGGATGCCAGGCAAATCGCACTATTCGTTCGCGAAATCTCAGCGGACGAATAGTGTCAGTTCGCCTGGCAGTCTCTTTTGTCAATCGTACGGATCACAAACTGGCCCTGTCATGAAAGCACACAGTGCTGCCGTACGATACGGCGTATTTTATAAAGTGTATTATGCGATTTTGGTGCGCATCCGCTTTGCCCGTTTGGCTGGATCGGGATGAGTTTTCAGCAGTCCGATACCACCGCCGCTATCTAGTGTCGCCAGTTTGTCCATCGCAGCCGGGCATGCATGTTGCCGATATCCCTTGGCGGTCATGAAAGTCAGAGCGTAGTCATCAGCCGCGGTCTCAGCTCCTTGCGAATACTGAGCGCTGACCACGTTCTGGATCAGTCCGCCAAGCTCGGAACTGGCGATCGTACGCGCGCCGTTGCTGGCTGTTCCCGCCACACTCAGTGCGGCATCCTGTTGAAGCGCACGCTTCAAACGCTTCTGGCCATGCTGAAGTTTGACATGCCCGATCTCGTGACCGATCACGCAGCGCACTTCATCGTCGGTAAACTTGTCCATCAGTCCGGCATAGACCCGTACTGTCCCATCGCCCATCGCGAAGGCATTCACGTCTTTGACCAGATAAGGCTTGATGTTGAGTTTCAGGCCATCGTAGCTGGTAATTCCCGTGGTCAGTTTGGCCAGGCGGACGGCATAGGGACTCTTAGCCGGGGCGACCGGGTTCTGCCGGTCCATTTCAGCAGACATTTGTGCGAACGATGCGACTACCTGTTCGTCACTGATAGTTGCCGCCTGCGCTACCTTCTTGGCAGACCCTAACAAATTGCCTAGACTTTGCGAAAATGCCGAAGATCCTACTGGAAGCGTTGCCAATCCTACAATCAAAGCTCCAGCGAAAAACGGCGACATTGCGAATGTAAATTTATTGTTATTTTGCATGATTTACCCCCTTACAATATTGAGTGTCGGTATTTTAACGTCATGCGTTTATTAAATGATGCCGTAGCGGTAACGTTCATTGTTGGTTATGGCTTCAATTCGTTGGACTTCAGCGTTTTACCGTCTGTGGCAAACTCGGCGTAGCCGGTTTCCTTGATGTCGTTAGTGGCGAGCCGGCCGTCGATATCGAGCCGCAGCACATGGACGTTGTTGAACGCGCCCGGCGACATCAGCCGCACGCCCGACCACGCGAAGCGGCTGTAGATCTTACTCATGGCATCCTTCTGAGCCGCCATGAACGGCGCAAGGCCAGCGGCGTTCACCTGCGCGAGCGGGGTAACATAATCCGCCAGCTTGAACGCGGCCGCATCACCCCCGCTGACGGTAATGTCGACCGGGCTCGGCGCCGCGAACTCGCCCGTCCGCACGTTTAGGGACGTACCGAGCAGCTTTCGCGGATCAGCCGGATCCTGATACTGAACCGAACAGACAGTCAGCTGGCCTTGCGGTTCGTCGTCGCTGCTGTCGATATCTTTGCCTGAGCTGAAAAAGGAGTTGATCTCCGATACCTTGGCATCTGGGCCGAGATGCTTGGCGATCGCACGGAAACACACGTCCGGCCCTTGCGAGATATTGAGCGCGGCGACCGCCGGTGCATCCGATGTGCTGGCCGGGCCGGCGTGGTTGGCAGTGACATCGGCCGCACCGGTGGTGGCATTGTTTCCCTTGCCGCACGCGGATAGGCCGAGAGTTGCTGTGGCGAGCAAGCACAATGTGGTGAAACTTGGTTTGAACATGGTGGACGTGCTCCCGGGATCGTGACGACCCTACATAGTAAGGCGCTCGTTCCCGTGATGTCGACCAGTAAGCGTCGCGCTCCGCCACGCGACGTACTATGCAACGTTTATGGAACCCGCAAACCACGCTCCCATCCGCACTATAACCCGTACTGCGTGGTGGAAGCCGACCAAGCTTACTCTGTTGATGTGGGCGCTTGCCGGTTGGAACGGCCTTCTTTTGTGGCTCGCGCTAGCTGGGCCGCGTGGGGGGTTATAACAGCGATGCGGCCGGTAATGGCATGGCCAGCATGTTTCGGTCGGTGTTCGTGGAACTCGGCGCCATCGTTGTCGCCGTGCTGGCGCTATTGTTCCTTGTGATCCGCGTTCGCGTCATCCGGATTGCGCTGCTGTGCGTGCTGGCGCTGGTCAGCCTCTTCGTAGTCGCGCTGCTGTAATGCGCGGACTGGCCATGTTTGCTGCTTCGGCGCTTGCATCGATGACGATAGGCACGGCTGCGGCACAGACCACGGCCAGCCGGATTAACGCCGGCACTGCACTTGCTCGACTAATCTATCCACCCGAACTTGACGAGGCGGTGATGACGCTCACGTTCAATGCGGGTGTCGCACCGACCTATCATGCGGATCTCGACCTAACGCCGCTCGAGGCGGCGCACCCTGGCCTGATCGACGCGATGGTAGCGGCCATGCGGGTAGAGTACCGGCGTGCTCGTACAGCCGCGCTGCCGACGCTATGGGCGCGTACAGGTGCGGTCTATGCACGACGGCTGGATGATGCTGAACTGCGCGAGGCGATCGCCTTTCACGCCAGCGATGGGGCGCGGCGCATCCGGGCGCTGGAGATCGCTGTTATAGCGAAAGCGCCGCCTGCTGATGCGGGGGGCGACGCGATCCAGCTGTATCCAGCGGACCCGACGCCCGTCGACGGGGTTGCGCAAGGCATGTTCAATGCAACGCTTGCGGGCGAGAAACTCGCTGCGATTCAGGCAGAGGTGCGCGCGATTAATGACGACTGGAGTGGAAAGGCCGCGCCCCCCGCCGCAATAGTCGAGGCCGCGCTGGCGCGGGTCATGGTCAGGTTCGGCGCGGTGTATGCGCCCACGGCGCCAGCCACGTCGCGGTGATGAAAAGCGAGAACGCTCTCCGCCTCCTTATCGACCATCTCGTCCGCTGTTTTTGCTCTCCTAAGGCCTGACAGTGGGCCGGCTAGAGGATGTTCGGAATCGTACGCTAAGCGCGATCGTCTCGATTGGGATCAATTTCACGAAAGCCGGTGTTGTGCGCCGTACCGGCGAACGCGCTTTGGGTTTAAAATTTATCCTGGCGAACAGGCGTTCGCTACGGATGGCCGTGGATGAGCGAGACTAGCATCAATAGCGCGAAAGCGTTGAGCCCAAGCAAGGTCACCATCACCAATCTGAACCACCGTTTGCGGATCAGCATGAATACAAGGGCGAGGATGCCGACGATGGACAGCGCGACATATTCGATCAGTGCCGTGAAGCCAGCACTCATGCCATTCCCAGCTGCATCGCCTCCCGCCGACGGGGATGATAATTCCACCTCGAAGGCGAGGTAAATTAGCAGCAAATTGACAAGTAAAATGACGGCAAAAACCATCATCAACGGCGATGGCCACTGCCGCTCTAGTTGCGTTGTTGTACGTGGCGGGAGGGTGGTCTGTTGGGTTGCGGAAGTGCGAACCCGTTGCGCGCGATCGGCCATTTCCTCCCACCGCCCGGCCGAACTAAGCGCACGCATACGATCTTCGGATTGGATGGCAGTAGCAGCCTCTGCTCTTGCGGCTTGCGCGCGTTCCCGATATAATTTCGGATCGTCAGTCATGTCGCTCGTCTATCCCTTTCCCCATCACGCTGCCAGCAGTGCCGGCCGGCAGTAAGCGGATCCACCGCCCCCTGATGTCGTAGAAGGAACGCCGTTCGCAGCGCGGCGTGTGTTAGCTTCGATTCTCGAAATTCGATCCCCTTTTGAGAAGGTCGGCCACGATTCCGTAATACGAGGCAGCACGTGGCGATTGGTCATCTGATGACGATCAGATTACGCTCCAGCAGGGTAAGACGCCAGGGAAGTCGGGCTATGTGGATTACACCGGGTGATGGGTCTCCACCAAGGGCGGCGATCTAACAGTCATTCGTGAGTGGTAGCCAAAGCTGTTTTAGCGCGGAAGAACTCAGTGCTGTCGTTCTTCCAGCGAGGTTTTTCGTGATAGCGTGAGCGCGTAATATTGAGCTCCGTTCCGCAATGACAGAACGTATCGCGGCGGGTATCGACCTGTTTGGCAACCGGCATTTGACGAGGGGCATAATGTTCGCATTGTTGAAGGACATGATCGCAGCGGTACGCGAGGGGGCCAGCGAAGGGCTTGCGGAAGCTCGAGAGGAAATCGACGCGGAAAAGGCCTCCAAAACGCTGGATGTTACGGAGCGCTTATCCGCGTTAAAAACGCGTCTCGCTCTTGCTCCGCCGATGGAGCGGATCGTGACCGCGTTCGCCGCTCCGTATCGCGAAACGTTCCTCGGCGAACTTGCCGCTGCAGCTACCGAGACGCGTCCGCCAATCCACCTTCTGTGCATGGATCTTCCACCAAAAGAGCTTAACTATTGGAAGACCCTTATCGCGCGCGATTTTGACGTGGAGGACGCCGAGAGCGCTGAAGTGCTGACGCGGGCACTGCTTGAGAAGGCTCGTAATGCTCCAGAGGAACAATCCGCGGTCTCGCTTGTCCGAGCGTGCCATGTTGCAGCCGGTGCCGCTGGTCTGGGATATACCGATGCCGATCAAGCGTTGATTTGGGCCGCACCTGCCATTTCTATCGCAGCAGCGCGCTTCGCGTCTTGGAACGCGTACGGACAGGCGTTCCTGCATAGTGAGTGCGACGCTGCAGGCAGTAACGTGCTCGGCCGCAAGGTGTTAGCACGCACGGTCCAGCGACTGGTGGACGATCCGATAAGCCCTTGGCGAACGCTGACATGGCCCGCTGCATGACGATCGAACAGAAGGCACGCCGTCTATGATCCTTGGCATCGATCTCGGCACAACCAATTCGCTGGCGGCGATCTGGCGCGACGGCGTGGAGCTGGTTCCGAACGCACTAGGTAGCGTGCTGACGCCATCGGTGGTCAGTCTCGACAAGACGGGTGAGATCGTGGTCGGCGCGGCCGCGCGCGAGCGGCTGACGAGCCATCCAGAGATGACCGCGGCTGCGTTCAAGCGCTATATGGGGACGTCGCGCCGCATCCCGCTCGGCACGCGGTCGTTCCACGCGGAGGAATTGTCGTCCTTCATCATTCGCTCGCTACATGCGGATGCGGAAGCGTTGCTAGGGGAGCCGATCAACGAGGCCGTCATCACGGTGCCGGCTTATTTCAGCGATGCGCAGCGTCGGGCCACGCGGTCAGCGGGTGAGCTTGCCGGACTGAAGGTCGAGCGGGTCCTGAACGAGCCGACCGCTGCTGCGCTTGCCTATGGCTTGGCAGAGCGTGACACTGCCGATGGACCGGTGCTGGTCTTTGACCTGGGCGGGGGCACATTTGATGTGTCCGTCCTGGAAATGAACGACGGCATCGTCGAGGTCCGTGCCACGGCGGGCGACAACTTTCTCGGCGGCGAGGACTTCGACGATGTGGTGGCCGCATGGTTCGCCGGGGCGGTTGGTATGGCGATGCCCGATGGGCTGAGGCCGGAAGGCCAAATGCCCACGGCCCGCCTGCGTCGCGCGGCGGAGGCGGCACGCCGCGTGCTAAGCGGCGCGCCGGTCGCCAGCATGTCACTCACGTTGCCCGACGGAACGACGCGTGAGGCGGAACTAACAACTGAGATCTTCGCGCGCGTCGCGGAGCCGTTGCTCGAACGGCTGCGCACGCCGATCGCGCGGGCGCTGTCGGACAGTCGCATCCGACCCGAGGAATTGTCCCACGTCGTGTTGGCAGGCGGCGCAACCCGGATGCCCATTGTGCGGCGCGAGGCGGCTCGACTGTTTGGACGCCTGCCGCTGCAACGGCTTGACCCCGACGAGGTGGTCGGGCGCGGTGCCGGCGTGCAGGCGGGACTGAAGATGCGGTCTGCTGCGCTATCAGACATCGTGTTGACCGACGTCGCGCCCTACACGCTTGGCATCGAGGTGAACGAGGGGCGACCCGGCGCGTCGTCTCTGGGACGGATGCTGCCAGTGATCGAGCGCAACACCGTCGTGCCGGTCAGCCGGATGCGATCGGTGGTGCCAGGGCGCGACTTCCAGCGCGAGGTGGAGGTCCGCATCTTCCAAGGCGAGGCGCGGTTGGTACGCGACAATATTCCGCTCGGCAGTTTCGAGCTGGCGCTGTCGCCCCGGCGTATTGCCGACCAGTCGATCGAGGTGCGCTTCACTTACGACGTCAACGGCATCCTTGAGGTGAGCGCTAAGGCGGAAGCCGACGGTGCGTCCGAGCGCATCGTCATCCAACACGGACCGGACACGGCCACACCGGAGGAGGCGGAAAGTCGGCTGGCGGCGTTAGCCGCACTGAAGATCCACCCCCGTGAGCAGGCGGTCAACCGGCTGCTGCTGGCGCGCGGCGAACGGGTTTTTGAGGAACGGCTCGGCAGCGACCGTGACCAGTTGGGCGCCATGCTCGGCCGGTTCGAGGCAGCGATCGAAACGCAGGAACCTGCAAATATCGAACAGGTCGGGACCGAACTTGCTCGCCTGCTTCACGAGCTGGAAGCATACCGATGAGCAACATGCCAACACCGGAAGACTGGGTCTGCCTCGGGATCGCGCCGACCGACGCGGCTGACGTTGTTCGTCGAGCCTATCGCGAGCGATTGAAAACGACCGGACCGGAGGTGGATCCGGAAGGCTTCCAGCGCCTGCGTGCTGCCTATGAGGCTGCCTTGCAAGCCTGCCGTTCGACACCCGCGCCTATTATTCAAAGCGCGGTGGATGCGGATGAATTCATTGCCGCGCTCGCCGCACGCCGTACCGCGGGTGACGAAACGGGCGCAATCGCATTAGTTGATGACACCCGCGCATCGTACCCGCCCGGATCTGCCGCCAGCGAGGTAATCGAGGGCGCTTTGCTGGACCACGTCGCGCTTGAACGGACGCTCTCTCCTTCCCTGTTCTTGCATCTCGTCCGCCTGTTCGATTGGCGCGACACGCAAGGCTACGCAGCGCGGCGTGATCCCGAGCATCATGCGATGGTGCTCGATCGAATTGCGGCGGAGGACTTCTTTGCCGCCTTTTCCGCCTATGCGCGGGTGCCGGAGGGACAGCTCGAGGCACTGGTGCTCGCGCCTTATGGAGAGGCACTGGAACGGCTGACCAGAGACGGGATCGGCCCCGAGCAACGCGCCGAGATCCGTGGCATCTTCGATCAGTTCCTCTCGCACGGTGGGTTGCTGATCAGGCGGCTGGACGGAGGGACGCTCGCGCTGCTGCGGCAGGCGGTCGAAGGCCCGCCGCTTCTCGGTGAGCCTGTCACCACGTCGAGCCAGGCGGCGGTGTCACCGCCGGTCGGTACGGTAACACCCATCATCCCGACCCTTTCCGGCAAGACGAAGTGGAAGATACGCGCCGCCACGGTTGCGCTCGTCGGCGCGGTCGTTCTCGGCAAAGTCTTCTACAAGTCAGATCGTCCTACGTATGGCGGTACCGACACCGCGCTGTCGGCAAGCGTCGCGCTCCCGCTGCTTAAGGATCCCAAGGTGAGGTGGGTCGACATGGTGCAGGAGCCGGACGGTGTCCGCGTCGACTGGGCGCCGGTCATGCGGATGCGACATGCGATCCAAGACCTGCGCGTAGGCTACAACGACGAGAAGCCGAACACCGTCTTTCCGCTACCGCAGTTCGACGCGCCGATCGGCTTCGTCGCGCCGCCCAGCATCACCGCGATTTCGATGCGCATACGCACCAGTGACGGCGTGTGGTCGGAGATCCGCCGCTATCCCGTACCGCAGGAGAAGAAGTGATGGCGGACATCGCGGTGTTCGGCGCCAAGCGCCCGTTTGCATCGGTTGAGCAGCGCTGGGCCTACGCCGTCGGGGCCCCTTATCATGTCGGCCATGGTCACCCGGTCGACGGGCTCCCTGAGGCAGTCGAAGCCGATGGCGAGCGCGCCATGCTTGCGCGCGATTGGGGGAATTGATGACCGAGCGTCGCTGATCGAAGCGATGAATCATTTGGGCAGCGAAGGGCACCGCCATCGTCTGGCGTTGAAGCTGCGCTATTATGCGATGATCTGGCGCCCCGCGGTTGCCTCGATGCGCGAGGAACTACGCGCCACCATTCGTGAGGGGGGCGACGAGGCAGAGGAAGCAACGGCCAATCTATGGCGGCTCGATGCAGTCCAGGCCGATCTGCAGGGTATCCGATCATCGTCGTTGCTGGCGTTCGACGCCGCACGCGGGATCATGCTGGCGCGCGACGGTCTTATGCTTGGCTGGCTCGAGGAGGACGAGGCATGGGCGTACATACTCGATGTCGCTCGCGATGTTCGCCGTAGCTATGCGTCCTGGACGGCATTTGGCGACGACTTTGTACTGTCGCGCAACGTGTGGGCGGGTAACGGCGATCCGGACGTCTTCGACACGGTAGTGGCGCTGCTCGGCCGTAATGCGGCTAGTCCATGGCGGACCCTGGCTTGGGACGCAGGCTATCTGTCCGTTCCGGCGCCAGTGCGTACCGGTGCCGATCTGGTCTGGACGCTGGAGCGGCGCTGATGCGAAGCGCTGCGCAACTGTCCTTGGCGCTTCGTTGCGCGCTAGCCTTCCCTGCCGCTGTCGCGGCGCAGGCTTTGGCGCGCCCGGCCTTTCCGCCAGGCATCCAGCCGCTTTACCGCGAGATCGGAGACTGGATAATTGTCTGTGACAACACGCGTCAGTGTGTCGCCAAATACCTTCTTGGCGATCATGACGGCGACACCAATCCGTATGACGAGGATGCCGGGATTGTAATCGCCCGCGGGGCTGGGCCGGCTGGAGACCTAACTGTCGACGTCACGGCGGGTTCGAGCTTCGACCCGAACACCATTCGGATCGACGATGCTATGCCGCGGCGTCGACCAAAATGGGAAAGGTTCGACGAGAACCGCGGCGCGAGTATTGATGACGTCGATGCGCTGTCGTTCGTCCGCGAAATGCGCGATGCCAAAACGGTATCTTGGTCAGGAAAAAGCCGCGGCTCGCGCGTACCGCTTCGCGGGCTGGCTGCGGTCCTGATCGCGATGGATGAGGCGCAAGGCCGCATCGGCAACGTCAGCGCGTTGGGACGCCCCGGCCCCCGCTCCGCTACAACCACGCCCGCGCCTATTCTACCACCGACGGTGACCCAGGGGCCGAAGCCGAGTCCCTTGGCGAAACCCGACGCGCTCGCCCGAAGCGTGCGTCGGCTGCAGGGGCCTGTACTAGCCGCCCATGATTGCGACCGGGAGGCTGGCGTCGGCGACAGCGCTGATCCGCTCGATGCATCCAGTGCAATCGTCCTGCTGGGCTGCGGTCGGTTCGCGTACCAGACCTCGGTGCTCGCTTTCATCGTGCCGCGTGCTGATCCGGGCAAAGCTAGGCTGCTGATGCTGCCGGATCCCCTGCCCTCTGCCCCGCAAGATTCCGAGAGTCGCGGCGAATATGTCGAGGGCAGCTATGACGCCGCCAATCGCGTCTTTGGTCAATATGCGAAGGGGCGCGGCATGGCCGATTGTGGGTCAGCGCAGGAATGGACCTATGACGGCGCTAATTTCCACCTATCGTCTTACACGCTCCAGCAGCGGTGCGGCGGCGGGTCTGGCGATTGGCCAACGCTGTTTCGCACCCGCATGCAGCCTTCCTTCAGGAACCTTAAATCTGGCAGTACGCCTTCAGCTAGATAGTATGCACAAGACCATCTTCTGCCGATTCAAAGCTCCAAGCTCGTAGTCGATCGGTTCGGTGCAGGCTTGCGATCCTGTCGCTCGTCATGCCTGGCTGACATCGGTATTAGTGACGATCGTTCGCCGCCAAATCGGCGAAGCCGGGATGCCGCATCGACGCCGGACCGTATGCCAGCGGCCGTCGGTCTTCGTCTGCAGGGTAACCCAGAACGGCGCCGTAGCCCCCAACGTTTGCCGGATCACAACGCGTCCCGCCCCACAGACAAGTGCATCGAGCGCCGCTTCGAGCTCAGGCGGCAGTCCCTGCTCCGGACGATGCAGATCGATAGGGTCCAGATCCCATCCTGCCCCCCAGCAATGGATCGTGCCCTTCTCCAATGCCAGCGACAGCTCGAACGACAGCCCCGGTTGAACGAGAAACGTACAGGGCACCTCAAGTGGCACATCGCTGCGCCACGAAGGGTCGAGTGCATGTCTTCGCGCAAACTGCTCCAGCGAGGCCCGCGTGGCAGATTGATAGCTTGCCCAGGTCCGCCTGCCATCCGCCCACACCCGCTGCGGGGTGAGAGCAGGCGGGATTGGTGACGATACCGGCCAGGCGAGGATTTGTACCTTCCCCTGTAAAAACTCGTCATCGTTGATGAGCCCACGCTCGCGCATTTCCGCGAGCCCATGGATCTCGTCAACGATGGAACGCTTCGGGACGGGTGGCGTCAAGGCAGGTCGCTTCGATGGTTTCCCTTCCTTCCGATTAGAAAGACACAAGACCAGCGCTACCGCGATAGGACCTGTACACAGGCCAAGACTCATCCAAAGCGCAGGCGAACGTCCCTTGAAGGATGCGATTACTCCGCCGACGCCGGCGCTGATGAGCATTGAAACGATCAAAAGGTTCATGCTGACATGGCCTTGACTACCAGGGCGCAATTCGAAAGCGGCACGGAAGCGGGGATCAGCGACAGGACGTGAGCGGCAAGCGGCACAGTTCCAAGATTAGCGCTGAACGTCAGCAAGGCACCACGGAAGGTGACATCCAAATTGACGGTGCCCGGGGCCTGGCGGACGTCGATGCGCTCGATCTCGTCCCATGATCGCCGGTGCCGGCTAACCACCCGAAAGTCGAGTCCATCTGGCGTAACGACCAAGGACGGCTTGGCGTTGTTCGTCGCTACCGCATACCACCAAGGCAGACCCCGCACGCCTGCAAAGGTCGCAAGTACCGGGATATGCGCCCCGCCCATCTGATCTATCGTGATATTCGCAGTAGTAGCGTGCTGGTAACGGCTGCGTGCCAGCAGCCGGATCACCCAAGGCCAACCCTTGATTGAGGCATAGATAAACCCGATGAACGTCAGGAGCTGAACGATCCACAGTATCGCCGCGCCTGCCGTCCAACCGCTGGTATTCGCCGATGCTTTGCCCTCACCCGTGCTCCCGCGCCGATCTGGACAGGGGCCAACATAACGCGCGCGGAGCATGGTCGTCGGCAGAATTTGTGGAGCGCCCCCGATGCGATCGATCCGGCTGGTAGTGATGATGGTGTAATCGCGATCGCTGTTCTCGGTCAGTTCGCGTCTGATGGCCAGCGTGACGCTGTTCCCGCTGCGACACGCCGCCTGGACGAACGCTCCAGATTGAGTCTCGACCGGGCCGATCACGCTGCAATCGGTCGGCCACCGAGCCATGGCGCGCCGCGGGAGATCGGCGGGCATGCACTCCCGGCCAGCAGGCATTGCGGGCCGTCCGGCCACCTCGCTGCGGCTTTCCCACAAGCCAGCGCGCTGCGCCTGTGCGGTAGTGGACAGATTGCCGATCCCGTAAAGCAGCAGCGATAGGCAGTGGCGCCAGAACATCATACGGATGTATTCGCTTCTGACGACGTGTCCAGGCGGCAGCGACACCGCCAGCATCTCGCTAAATATCCCGGCAGGACGTATTCGATCCCCTGCTCAAACCGTAAGTGCCGCCCGCCCGGAGGATCGATGCCCTATCTATTCGTCATTGCCCTGCCGCTTATCGTTTTGTTGGTCGTGGCATCCCGTACGTTCGGGATAATTCAGGAGTATCAGCGCGCGGTCTTGTTTCGCCTCGGCCGACTGGGGACTACCAAGGGACCGGAGTGGTATTGGCTGATCCCCTTCATTGACCGGGTCGTGAAGGTTGCCGTCCCACCCGACGTTTTACTCAGGCGTGGCGCTCAGAAAAGCGTGGTCAATAAGACGCCAATGACGATCACGCTGCCTGCTATAATCTACCGGACGCTCAACACCTCACGAAAGAACCTATGTTCGGCGATAGCGGCACTCGGATCTTCCATCCGAGCGCTCGAACGGGTGCGGCAGGCGATAGGGCAAGCGCTACAAACCAGTCGACCGAAGCGGACAACGAGGGTGACAAGGCTTTCCCTAACAAAGTCGAAGGCCGAAGCGACAGCGCTACAAGCGTTACGCAATCGGCTTCTTTCGAGTAGATACCGCTCGACCGAACGAATAAGTTCAGGGTCGCCCACGACCAATATCCAAGCCATCCTAGATTACGCTGGTGATGGGCGGACTGGCTGCCATTTGCAGGAATATTATCTCAGTTTTTGACCCCGCCAGCATCGCTCGGGCGTTTCAATCACTCGCCACCGTCGAAGTGCCGCAGCAATGGTCATCGCACCGGATCAAACTACTGGTTGCGCAGCGACGATACCATCTCCCGAATTCCAGGAAAGACGACCGTCATGACCCGCCAACGCGCTATAGTAATCGGATCGGGGATCGGCGGCATCGCCTGCGCGATCCGCCTGCAGAGCCTTGGCTTCAATACGCAGATCGTTGAACAGCTCGCCGATGTCGGCGGTCGCGCCTACGTCCGCCGCGTCGACGGCTTCATCTTCGACATGGGGCCGACCGTGCTCACCGTCCCGCATTTCATCGAGGAGCTGTTCTCGCTCGAACGGGACGTAGCGATGCTCGACGAACCGGACTTTCCGCCATCGGTGCTCTCAGAGGGCAGCCGTGTTGTATCAGGCGCCAGCGGGGGCCCAAACACGCGCCGGTATGTCGACATCGTGCCGATTCTGCCGTTCTACCGAATCTATTTCGATGACGGCACCTTCTTCGATTACGACGCCGATCCGGTCAACGTGCGCGCGCAGATTGCGCGATTGGCACCCGAGGATCTCGACGGCTACGAACGCTTCCACGAGGCTGCGCGCGCGATCTTCCAGCGCGGCTTCCTCGAACTGGGCTATACGTATTTCGGCTCGCTAGGCTCGATGGTCGGCGTCCTTCCCGACCTGCTCAAGCTCGGCGCGATCCAACCGCTATTCTCGCTGATCTCGAAATATTTCAAAAGCGACAAGATGCGGCAGGTGTTCAGCTTCGAGCCGCTGCTTATCGGCGGCAACCCGCTGAAGGTCCCCGCAATCTATGCGATGATCCATTTCGTCGAAAAGACCTGGGGCGTGCATTTTGCGGTCGGCGGCACCGGCGCGCTCGTCGCGGCGATGGTTCGCAAGTTCGAGGAACTGGGCGGATCGGTACGGTTGAACGCCAAGGTTGATCGGATCGATGTCGAGAAGCGCGGCCGCAAGCGCGTCGCGACCGGCGTGAGGCTGGCGAACGGCGAAACGCTGGCGGCCGATCTCGTCGTCTCGAACGCGGACTATGCGACGACCTATCTGAGGCTCGTCGACAAGGCGCACCGGCGGATCAATCGCGACGCGCTCGTCAAGTTCCGCAAACAGAGCATGTCGCTGATGGTGATCTATTTCGGGTACCGGATGCAGGATGGCGACCCCGACCTGCGTCATCACAACATCATCCTCGGCCCGCGCTACGAAGAGCTTCTGACCGACATCTTCGAGCGCAAGATCCTCGCCGATGACTTTTCGCAATATCTCCACATCCCGACGATTACCGACCCCAGCCTCGCCCTGCCGGGGCACCACGCGGCGTACACTCTGATCCCGGTCCCGAACAACCAGAGCGATATCGACTGGGACGCGATCGGTGAGGGCTTTGCCGATACGGTGCTGAAATTCCTCGACGAGCGGGGATACATCCCCGGCCTGCGTGAGCGGATCGTCCATCGCAGCTTCGTGACGCCGGACTATTTCAAAGAGGTGCTGGGATCGCATCTCGGCAATGGCTTCGGGGTCGAGCCACGAATGACGCAGACAGCATTCTTCCGCCCGCACAACCGGAGCGAGGATGTCGCCAACCTCTACCTAGTTGGCCAGGGTACGCAGCCCGGCGGCGGGACGCCCTCGGTGATGATGTCCGCCAAGATGACCGCACGGGAAATCGCGCGCGACTTTGTCATCGATCCGCGGATCGTCGCCGGCGTTCCGCTCGTGCCTGTCGATGAAGCCTCCGCAATGGCTTGGTGACCATCTCTCCGCCCTCACCCACTCGATTGTCAGCTAGCTGATCTGCAGGATGAAAATCACGCCATGCCAGGCACCGAAAGCCGAGCGATGCAGCGCAAAACAAAAGCTCTGTCCACAATTCCCACTGTCAGCATAGGCATATCGCCATACAGGGCAAGCAGCGGCAAACGCTGACATAAAGGGGTATCATGGCAGCACATCCGTCATCGACGACGCGCGCGCTCTCGGCGCTCGCACTCATAGCAGGCATGGCAGCTTCGCCAGTTACCGCGCAGTCGACTAACGCGGTCGAGGTCGGCCCTACGGACGACGTTGGCGAGATCACGGTCACCGCTCGTCGCCGGGAAGAGAGTCTGCTGACCACGCCAGTTTCCGCGACGGTTCTATCAGGCAAAAACCTGGTCCAGCAGAACATCCGCAACTTCCAGGATCTGCGCGGCGCCGTATCCAATCTAGAACTGGTACCCCTGCTGTCGGGCGGCACGAGCTTTACCATTCGCGGAATCGGGCAGACCTTCAATCAGGTCAATTCGGACACCAAGGCCGGCTTCTACGTCGACGAGATGTACGTCAGCCGGCAGGAAGGCAACGACCTCTACTTCTACGACGTCGCGTCGTTGCAGGTCCTGAAGGGTCCTCAGGGAACGCTGTTTGGTAAAAACACGACGGCAGGCGCGGTGTTGCTCACGACACAGCGTCCGACCGATCGATTCGAAGGCTATGCGCAGGTCCGCGCTGGCAGCTTCAGGCGGATCGATACCGAGGGTGCGCTCAACGTGCCGCTGACCGATGGCGTCTATGCCCGGGCAAGCTTTCGCACGCAGAGCGTACGCGGCTATATCAAGCACGTTCTAGACGACGACCGCAGCGGGATCGTCAACAATCAGTCGGGCCGCCTTCAGCTGCGTGTCGACAAGGGCGGGCCTTTGACGATCGATCTGCTCGGCGAATATAACCGGTCGAAAACCGATGGCGGCGCGACCATACCCGTCGGCTGCCTTTCCACGGCGGGATACATCCAAAACTACGATGCCCTCCACGCCGTCCCCTATTGCACGGCCTATCCAGTGCTGGGGGAAGGACTACACCGTCTATGGCGGCGCCACTCTCCTTGCGCCTACCAGCGCGGCCGTGACAGACATCGCGCGCGGTGGCGATGCGGGCGGTATCTCTCGTTATGCGGGCCGTGGCCCCTTCAACAACACCGACGCAACGACACTAAACGGCCGGCTCGGCTATGATCTAGGCGGCGGCATCGCCCTGCACTCGATTACCGCGTATCGCCGCTCGCGCGCCCAGTTCTACACGCCAGTGAACGACGCCCCGACTGACATCTACGCGGAATATGATGACACTCGCAGCACGCAGTTCACACAGGAGCTTACGATCGGGGGCACCATTCTGGACGACCGCCTGACGTTTCTCGCGGGCGCCTTCTATTTCCAGCAGAAGACGGACTTCCTCCAGGATACCGGACCCGACTGGATCGACCCGCTTGGCTACGTCTACGACGCCTCGCTCAAGTATCGCAGCTACGCAGCCTTCGCGCAGGCGTCGTACAAGATCACGCCGAAACTGGAGGCGACTCTCGGCGGGCGTTACACCTATGATCGCAAGACGGGCTCGAGCTACGTCTTCTTCGCCGGCCGGGAGAACACGTTCCTCTACAACGGCGTGCCGACGCAGTGCGGCTATTTCAACGGCGACTTTCTCGGAGGGATCGCCAATTGCGGTGGTGCCCCATTCACAGCGCGCGATACCGATCACTGGGACGGCTTCGATCCGAAGCTTCAGCTTTCCTATCGCTGGTCCGACACGGTCTTCACCTATCTAACTGCCGCACACGGTTACAATTCCGGCGGCTTCAACCAGCAATTGGGCGGCCCTTCAGCCGACGGACGCTTCCCGTCTTCCTACGACCCCGAAAAGCTGTGGTCGTACGAAGCCGGCGTGAAGCTCGACCTTCTCGACCGGCGGGCAGTGATCAACCTTTCCGGCTTCTATCAGAAATACACCGACATCCAGGCGAGCGTGAACGTCCTGGTCGGCAACGTCTCTACGCGCCAGGTTCAAAGCGCGGCGTCTGCTCACGAGGCAGGGTTCGAAGGCGAATTCGTGCTGCGGCCGGTGCGGGATCTGACGGTACGAGGCAACGTCTCGTATCTGACGCAGGGCTATGACAGCATTCGCCCGAACGCCGTAACGCTAACGCTCGATACGCCAGTCAATTCCGCACCGAAATACACCTACAGCGCGGCCGTAGCCTATGATCTGCATGTTGGAGGTGGGCTTGTGACACCCAGTGTCGACGTACGAGGTGTTGGCAAGAAGCCCGCGTGCCAGTCGGGTGCCGACTATGTTTGCCGCTTGCCGGCTTATGCACTGGTCGGGTTCCGGCTCGACTACTCGCCTGACGCTGACGGGCGCTGGCGGATCGGCGTTTACGGGACTAACGTCTTGGACAAGGTGACGCAGCAGGCCCGTACGGGGTATTTCGGCGGTTTCGGCATCGACCGCTACACACCCGGTCGGCCGCAGGAGTTCGGTGTCGAAAGTTCGTTGCGGTTCTAAAAATATTGGGTCGAAAAGGCTGAATAGAATTCAATTGACTTGCCGTAGGGGTGAACCTTCGGATTAGCACAGAATCGCGACCGCCTCCTCCCGAAGGACAAGTATTTTAAAATGAGCAATACCACGACTTTGGGGGGGCACGATCTGCGCTCATCGGGATCCCTTCTAATCCCAGCTTGGGTTGGTTCTACAATTGCCCGGGCTAGTTCCGACGAGTGATCGCTTCGATGCTTATCGACAAGCCCCGTTTTGCCGAGCCACCTTGTTCGCAGTAGTCGTTACGAACGACTGCCCACTACTGCAGATAACGATCCGTCCGGATTGCGCCCCCTCACGAACCAGTACGGCATCCTGCTGCGCTTGTCGGATATCTTCCGGGCTGCCTTCTCTTGCCGCTGGAAGTGCAACCTCGGCAATCCCCCGAAGTTAGCCGAACCATGCAGTGCACCTTCTATCTCACGATCGAATTCGCCTGCTTTGATTGCGGATCGCATGTTCACCAGGTAATCGGCAAAGCGATCAGTGGGAATAAAGTTCGTCGTTTGACCACCGATGGTCAATGTTGCCCCGTTTCGCGTGGTGGGTGTAAATGCGACATACTCCCCATCACGAACGAACCATGTCCCTGAATGAACACCGTCGGTCGCCCACGCCTTTTCGGCCAGATCCATATCCTCCAAAACTTCGTTGCGGTCGGAAACCGGGTCGGCAGACGGCGATGAGACTGCATCCTGCAAAACGGATTTAGCCGCGTTAACAATGCTTTCTAGTGACATTTCATTTCTCCAATACTGCGCCGGGACGTTGAGGATGCGATGTGTACAGAGGATGCGATGTGTACATTCGCCTCGTATAGTCGGCTCGAGCCAATCTGTTGGTTCTGTGCACCGTTATTGGGATGGGCTCGTCCCATCACCGGATCTTTGCCCAAGAGTTCGTCATTGCATCCCCCTAAGTCTTGCCGAAGCGGTTCGTCGCCCCGTCGTAGCGTACTTAACGGCCTAGTCCGCAAATCGGGTGCAGGCTCAGTATAGGGCTTGGTAGACCGGAGTCCCATGGACCGCATGCCGCGACTTCGCGGTTTACTCGTACCTAGCGGGAGGATCGAAAATGCCGGCAACTCCACCCAATCTCTACGCACAAGCCCCCGTCTGAAAGTCAGACGGCACGCCACTGTCTGATAACCACCCAGATTCCTTGCCGGGCTTCAACAACCCGGCGCCCGCTTTGATTGATCCGGACGTTCCAGGCGACGAACCGAGCGATACGCCCATGAAGTGTAAGTTCGGATCAGTGTAGAACCGTGCCCCGTCAAGATCTTACTAACTGCCCGTCATAAGCAATAAGGCTAATACTCAAAGTACCTTGATCGGCGTGAAACGAAATCCCAAAGAAGTTACGTTTCGGGGTGTTTTGCGTTGTCAATGACCAATGCGTCTTTTTTCGACGCCTATCCAAAGGTTCCGCGTTCGCTCACAGCCTCCTCGCCTTGATCATTTCGGCATACAAAGCAGCGCGCCCCTAAATGCGCGATGCGAGCCGAAATATCATTGCAGGTTTCGGCTTGTTCTCTTGCCTTCTGTTCGTTTCGAACAAAGTCATCGAGCCTATCAGATTTATCCACGGCGTCCCTCCCATCAAGCGGGAGCGTTGAAGCGTCTCTCAGTCACCGTCATGCTGTTCGCGAGTCACGGCAATGATCGGTGTTAACGCAAAGTCGAACGTGAAGCGAATTTCTACTTTACTTCGTCTTGATGCCGCCTGCTCGGCAACGAAGGGAGCAATCCGACATGGCCCTGGCCGTTAGCTCCTAATGCGTGACAGGACGCGGGCGGCGACATTACTCCGGGCGGCAAGCTTGCGTCCGTAGCGCAACGCGGTGGACGGCGACGACCAGCGCAACGCCTGCGCAATACCAACACCGTCCTCGCCGGCCGCGAAGAGATCTTGGGTGAGCCCCACGCGCAACGAGTGGCTCGACAACGCGCGCGCCGCCTCCTCGACCTTCGCGATCGGCATCTCGACCAGCCCCTGATCGAACGCACTCAGCGCCACCCGCCGATAGATCCCGTTGACGCCCTGCCGGCTCAGCGACGCGGTCCCAACGGTATAGACCGTCCGCGCCGGCTCCGCCCTCTTGCCCTTCAGCTTCTCCTGCCAGTGCCGCGTGTGCCCAGGGATCGCCTCGTACGCCATCGGCGGGACCGCGGCGCGCAAACGGCGCCGATCAACCCCAACGCGGCGGAAGACCGGCCCCTCGGTGATAGCACTCGCGACCAGCCAGGCGCCGACCCGGCGCATCGTGTCCGCGGACAGCCAGCCCCAGGCCCCCTGCCCTTCCTGATCGGTCTTGGACGATGGTATGAACAGGAGCGCCGAGCCATCACTGTGCGGATCGATGTGCGCGACGGTGACCGCGACGAGTTCACTGACGCGCAATCCCGCATCATAGCCGAGCGACAGTAATGCAGCATCGCGCAAGCCCTGCAAATCGCCGCCACAGGCGCCGAGCAGTGCGGTCAGCGTGAAACCCTTGGTATGGGGATCTAGCGAGGCTCCGAAGCGCAACGGGGCAGCCTGACGCTGAGCAGCGCCACGTCGTCGGCGCAGGCCCTTGAGCGCGGCACGGACCATGACGTGGCTGGTGGGCGCATGCCCCCTCTCCTGCATTCCTGACAGACCGTGTGCGGTGGCGAGACTGGCAACCCGCCGGGCGACCGTGGCGGGCTTGGCGCCGCGCGTCTCGAGCATGGCGATGTAGCGGACCAGGTTTTCGGGCTCAGCGGGCAGCGGGGCGACACGGGTGTCCTCACACCAACGCAGATAGCAGGCCAGGTCCGACGCCAGTGCCGCCTTGCTCGCTGCTGCCATCGCGCCAAGCTGCGCGTCAAAGCCGATCTCGCTGACAGGGCCGGCATCAGCGGACAGCGCAAGACCCAGCAACCGGGTAACGCGGGCATCGATCGGCTCGACGATCCCACGCCGCGCGCGGACCGGCAGCCCCTCCCCGTCGGTACGATGGACTACGATCTCGCTCATACCGCACGTGTCCGCTGGTCCGTTTTACCCTGCATTCCGCCTGTGTATCACATCCCTGTAGTTACCATAATGTCCGATTATGGTAAGTGGAGGAGGAAGGCAGATGGCGATGCCTAGTAATTTGTCTATTGCTAGCGTACCAAACTGCTTGGGTACGCGTTCGGTCGACTGGCTGGCGCAGCGCGCTTTGCGTCCCCCAAAATCCGCAGGATGTCGGCCTGGCAACCGTTACAGGCGCTTGGCGTGCGTATCGGCACGACGCCGGCGCCGGTGATGTCGGCCCTGCGCACCAGCCAGCCAAGTAGCGACCCTAGCTCGATCCTTATGACCGACGACCCGCGCCGCGACGCCGTCGTGCTTTGGCTCGCTGCCAACGGTGTGCCGGCAATCGCGGACGTCGCGACGACCGTCGTTCGCATGGTCAACGCGACCCGCGGTTTCGAGGTCGAAGCGCTGGCGTTGCTCGATGCTGCGCAAGACGCGGTGTCAGATGTGCCTTCCAATGGCACCCTCACCCAAGCCTGCGGGCTGGTGGACCTAGGTCCAGATCATCCACTTCAGGGTCTGGCTTGCGCCACAGCTGCAGTCGACAGTCTGATTACTATGGCGGATTTCGCTGAAGGTCAGGGACGTGATGCGATGCTCCCCCCCTCCCGTACGATGCATCATTACATCGCACCCGATCCGGCGGAATGCTGGGCCCTGAACTTCGCGTTTGTCGCCCGCAGTGTCGCGCCGTCCGTGACAGGAATCGTCCCCCCCTACGGTATTTCGGCTCGATCTGAATGACACCGAACGATCTGCTGCGCTCGTCGATCATAGCATCCAGTCGGCGTCCGCAGCGTTCAGGGGCCTAGAGGACATCGAGAGCGCTCTTTACCGCGGTCGCGACGCCCTCGCCGGCCTATCGCGCAACGCCCGTGCCGCTGACGCTTGGGCTCTCAGTACCGCGTTCGGGCCGATCACGCGTGCACAGATTGGACGTGTGCTTGGCCTGTCGCGCTCGGGTGCGGATATACAGGCACACGCGCTCGCCGCTGCCGGACTCGTTAGCTTGAAACCGGGGGGCCGGTTAATCCCCGCCCCGCCCAACCCGTCCGCGTCAGCACCGGCATTCCTTGATGCAGGGCCGCTGGGTGCAGCGAGCGCGGATCTCGACCTTGCGATGGAGGAAATAGACCACCTGTTGTCGATTAGGCGCGACGCTGGCTGAATGATATTTAGGCGCAGTCTAGCGCCGCCATGATCACGGTCGGGGTAGGTGATTTAGGTTCTTCGGCTCTGCTACATTCCTGTCAAAGCCGCCCGAGCCGGTAGCGCAGTTTACCGGGTTTGTTCGATAACCCGATTAGCGAAATGCCACGAGTAAAATTGGCATCACCCGCGCCTACTCGTGATCATGTTGCTGTTCTATATAAAGCTTCCAGGCCTCCTCAAGAATAACCCCCTGCGTGACGCCCCTTCTCTGCGCTTCGTAGGCTATCGCGTCAGACACGTCCGGCATTACTTTCGCATGGATCTGACCTGTCCTCGGGCTCGGTTGCCGACCGCGGCGCCTTTCGGTTCCCTCCCTGGCAACGAAGCCGTGGTCCACGGCCGCGGCGTCGGCGGCGGCAACCGACCGTTGATCTGAGCCCTTGCCGCGCGATTTCAGACTACCGAGGTCAATTTTGAACGGTGCCTCGTCAGTCATTTTGTAATCCCTTCATCAAACGCTGCAGTACAGCTTTCGCAAATAGTTCAGCATTCTTACGCGCTGCGTCGGCATTACCTTGCGGCGGCATCGTATAAAGGTCGCCGCCAAACTCGAAGAGGCTTGAGAACGCGGCTCGTTCGAGCAGGTCAGGTTCTATGACATCGATCCCCTGCCCTCGCAGAGACGCTGCAATCCCGGAATGTTGTTTTGACTTCACTGTCTTTGTCATGGTGAATACTATCGCTAAGGGAATAGCGCGCCCAAGCGCTTCCTCTTCCTCTTGGATCAAAGCGATCGTTCGCGACCCAACTGTTGCATCCAAGGTTGTTGCCCGCATCGGGGTGACCACGAGATCGGCTTGTGAAATGGCTCGCGACATCAACCGGGATGCGATCCCTTCAAGGTCAACAATGACGATTTGTCCGTCACGATCGTTTTCCTTGATCGTTTTGATGATGGTCGCGTCAGTAATGTCGGCGATGACCTTCACACGGTTTGGCTTTTCCCCACGAGACGCCCAATGGCTGACCGATCTGTTAGGGTCGCAGTCGAGAAGTGTAACGGGTACACCAGCGTGAGCAAGTTGCGTTGCCAGAATCACAGCTGTCGTACTTTTCCCGGCGCCACCTTTCGGAGACGCGATCGCGATCGTAGGCATCAGACCCTCCGCGGATTAGCCAATTTACCGGATAAACACATTACAAGGCAAATCCGGTTATTCGTCTTATCCGGTTCCGCCTCGTCATGGTTTCCTTCGAAGAGTGTTAGATATACCGGATTTATATAGCAACCAGATATCACTTGAAATTGGATTTCTCTGATCATCCGGTAACTAGGTTTATCCGGTTAGTCCATAAATCCGATTTTATGGCTTATCAGGTTGCGTTGTCACCGGTTCTCTGCTGGGCCTTGCTACGTAGGCACCATGTGAGGTCTAACTCGCGCAAAAAAACGATAGTTGGAGACCATTCGTTCCTCCCTTCTCTTCCCCGCACGGACCGGGTCACGAAGGCTAACCTACTTACCGGATTTATCGACCAACCGGATAACAATAGTTACCCGGTGCTCGTGATAATCTGGTGCGATCAGCAGCCTGCTTCGATTGCCGTCCGAACCCAATGATCCATGAAAATTAATCCAATGTGGCGGTATGGGCGGGACCCCGACCAGCCCCAATATCCGACGCTGCAAATAAGTAGTAAGGCCGGGCCAATATCAAAACCAGATATTTGAGTCATCCGGTAGTGGAAGACACCCGATTTTTAGAGTCACCAGATATGTCAATTTACCAGATAGCTAGGTTAACCGGATAGGTAGGTTTACCAGGGAGGCATTCTAACCCGATAGGTAACTTGTACCTGATAAGCTGTGTTACCGGGTAGGTTGGGTTACTCGAAAAGTTGGGTTATCTGGTGGTCCGGTAACCGGTAGGTACGGTTGCCCGCTAGGGGCGGTTACTCGATAAGTCCAAGCACCGGATAATCCTGCTAACCGGATATGCGCAGCTATTGGATAGGGCTAAGTGCCGGAGTTCACAACTATCGGCAAATCGCGTCTACAATCATGTACTTACGCCAGACAGGATCAAAGGCGAACTGATTAGCAAAAAGTTCGGTTATCACAGAGACCCGATAATTGGTTTAACCGGGTCGACTAACCTGATATGATCACATATCGGATCCAACTTCAAGTAAGCGAGTTGCTCGGCCAGGCGACCTATGAACCGTGAGAGCTTCAACTCGGATTAGGGACAGACCCGGTTGGAAACTGGCCCCGATAAGCCAACTGACGAACCAGCCGTGTTCGCGTGAGAAGAAACCGGCTTCGTCGAACCGACCGGGTAGCGGACCATGTGATGCCGAAACTTGGCTATAAACAACGGCATATTTGGCCTGATATGTAAGAGCGGTACGTCTCTGGCGTCAGATCATGCGCAACATGTGCGACTTGAGGGGCTGCGAACGCCGCGAGCAGCCTCTAGACCTAACACACGCTCGACGTCCTTTTTCTCATAGCTGCTGCAGGCGTGACCAGCCCGGCGCCGTTTGCCCGTCCGTTATGCCCACGACGTCGATTAGGTCATCATGCCAGGGATCCGACAAACGGGGGGAGGGGAGGGTGGGGGGTAGTCCGGCGCCTTGAACGTCGCTCGATTTGCACGCCCGCCGCTGATCCGCCAGCGCCGCGCCCCCGCTCACTTTGAAGGTCGTCGTGGCCATCGCCGCGATCTACTACCTGAAAGCCACCCGACTGCGCCATCAAGTGCTTGGACAAGGGGAGGCGGCAACACTCCGGCTGGTTCGTTCTGCGCGTCTGTCATCCGGATAATCGCAGCCACTCGTCCCCTTTAGTCAAAGCCTCGCTATCACGTACTCACCTCCTCGATAGTGAGCTTCAACAGCGCCCCTTGGTCCGTTCATCCCAAGGCACCGTCGACGGTGACCTGTCTCGCCACCGCGTACCTGAGACGCTCGCCGAATGGATTTGGACAATTTGAACCTCCCGCCCGGCGTCCACCTCGAGCCGTGAGACGCAGTCGATTGCGGCCTGAACGGAGCGACATGCACCTTCGTTGACCCCAGCACCGGCGTTCAGGAACAGCACTGATCTAGGGCTTGTGGTCAGCCAGCGGCGGATGGACTTTGTGGTGGCCGACGTACCTGCCGCAAACCGGCCGGCATCCTCTTGCAGGCGCGCTAGCTAATGCCATCCAGCCTGCCCGGGTGCCCGTAGAGACGTCGGGGTTCAGGCGCATCGCGTCGGCCAGTGATTGATACCCGAAAGCACGAACTTTTGATGAGACGTCATGCAGTCGGGCACCGGGCCGCCCCGCCACGTCCCAGATCATATCGCCGAGCACACAGGTGAGACGGTTGTAAATAACGGGTGCCAGGCCGTCAGACCTTAAAATTGCTTCGCCGGCGCAGGCGAGCTCTTGCTGAGTGACGTGGTCGGCAAAGAAGTCCCAGTTACCTATGGCCGGGTCGAGCAAAAGATCCGCATCCTGGGCGGCATGCAGTCGTGCGAGTTGGCTAAAAGTCGACGGTGTCGCCGTCCTTGTCGACGGCTCGATAGAGGTAGGCCCATTTGCCATTGACCTTGATGTACGTCTCGTCGACGCGTCAGCTTCGTGAACACCCCGGCCGCTTCCAGTACCAGCGCAAACGCTTCCCCATCTCGGGCGCATAGTGCTGAACCCAGCGGTACAGCGTCGTGTGATCGACACTGACGCCCCGTTCCTGCAGCATTTCCTCAAGGTTCCGGTAGCTGATGCCGTATTTGCAATACCAGCGAACGCCCCCGAGAATGATCTCACCCCTAAAATGCCGCCATTTGAAATCGTTCACGCACGCTCCACCGCCAGCCCAAAGCCGCCAGATTGACTCACGCCAATTTTTGCAACAGAGCCCCCTATGCTGCTTGGCCTGTTTTCCCTCGTCACCCTGTTCGCAGACGACATCCACCAGGCCCGGGCCATCGCCGCACGTTCGGCACACTAGTACACCAAGCAAGCCATCACTTTCAGCGATGCGCTTGCCGCAGTCCGGCGACAATTGTGGGCCGACCAGACTTTCGCCATGTCCCGACAGGACCCCGACCCGCAAAAATCACCCGACGCCATCATCGACCGTCTGGTCGATCTTGCCTGCTACGCGGCCTAGAATGCGGAAAGTCGAGCTGAGATGTTGGTACGCCCGGTCATTGAGCACGACCGTCTATGATTGTCGCGTAGCGCCTTCTGCCGCTGATGCGCTTGCGGCGTCCATGTTTAGTCCAGCCCCCCCGCAGCCGCCGGGCACCCCTTCCACCGAGCCATCAAGCACGGCTGGCTGCGTCGACTCGTCTATCGAGCACCGCATCTCGCCTTTTGAGCACAAAACGATTCGTCTTTCGAACACATTGGAGGTACGTCTCGATTCGTCTATTGAGCACAAATGGGGCGGAGTATGGAGAGCCAGTTAGAGATCATCCCGAACCTGTTCCTTGATCGACAGGAACAGCTCCGGCACCGCGACATAATGAACTTAATGGAGTATCCATTTTTCGCGATCTCCAAGCAACCAGTGTTCGAGACGCGCATCTATGACGACGGTAAAGTCCGCATCGAAGTGAAGCCCGGTCATCGAGGGCTGGCGACAATATGGGACAAGGATATTTTGATCTATGTCGCATCCCAGATCAATCGCATGCTTAATGAAGGCGTCATAGTCACCCAGAAAGTGCGCTTCCACGCCCATGACTTTTTCATATCATGCGGCCGCTCTGCCGGCGGTAGGGCCTACGAAGATCTAGTCTCGGCATTCGATCGCCTTCAATCAACTTCGATCCGTACAAATATAGCCACCAAGAACGGGCAGACTGAGCGCACATTTTTCTCTTGGATAAAGTCAGGCCGCATGACTGAGCGCATGATCAATGGAAAACCAGTTCTCGGCATGTGCGAAGTCGAGCTCGAGGACTGGGTGTGGCGCCAAATCGTCGAAGACCGCACGATTCTCTCGATCGACAGCGCCTATTTTCGGCTAACGAGCGGAGTGGCTCGTCGAGTGTACGAGCTCGCCCGTAAGCATTGCGGCCGGCAATCGCACTGGACAATCAGTCTGCCGAAGCTTGCAGAGAAAATTGGTTATAGCGATGATGACAAACGCAATTTCAAGCGGTTTCTAGGCCAAATCGTCGAAGCGAATGATTTGCCCGAATACGAGGTCCACATCGCGCTTGTCGGTGATACCGAGGGTAAACGGCTGGCGGATTTTAGATCAGTGCGCGGAATTAAAGGCCTGAAGGCGGTATTTACCCGTCGTCCGAACGTGCTCGAAAGACGAGATTCTCAGGACGTGCTCGATAGACGTGCGGGAGATTCCCCCAAGCGATTTGAACAGCACGGTCCTTGTCGTGATCGGGAGGTCCTTCCGCTAGTCGAACCGGAGGAAATGGCAACCGCAGAGGACTTTGCCGGTCTGCTGCAGCGATTCGCCAGCGGGAAGATAGTGTCGAGCTAAGGGATCCTCGTCTATTGAACACAAGGCAAGCCTTTTTTCTCGTCTATCGAGCACGGTCTCGACCGTCTATCGAGCACATGGAGCTCGTCTATCGAACACATCTATTCGTCTATCGAACACAAGGGTCGACGCAACCCCTTGAATCTAAACGCTTATTTTGGCCCTAACTTACTTAACTTGGAAATAATAACATTGATTCTTAACGGAACTACCGAGCAGGAGAGCAAGACGATATGCACGGTGTGAGGCTCCGTTGTGAAGCTGATGCGGAACTGTGCGAAGTCGACCTGGGGCCTGCTCTCCGAGCAAGGTCTTGAAGCGAACGGAATAGGCTGTCCCGCCACCGGCAAGGCGTAGCGGGGGGACCTCATCGCGCACCATGCTGTAGCTACCTGCGTAACCGCGACCGGTGATTTTAACGGCGCAAGTGTTGCGCCGTCAGCTCTGGATAAGGGTCGGCGAAATCACGGCGTGGCCGTGACCGACGGCCTGACCATTCGCGACAGCGATCGAGATCGGCCTGTCGATGACCGGCGGGTTCGCGCATCTCCCGGGTCTCGGCACGGAGCGTACCATAACTCTCGCTTTGATCGATCCGGACCGAGCCAAAGCCTTGTCAGCTGCGTTGGATGCCGTGGCGTTCTTCGCGCGCGCAGAGCCCGGTGAGGGGCGTGTACGGCCCCATGTGGGTCCGAGTAAGCCATGCCGGTCGATCGCGTCTCCTGACACTGCCGAAGCCATTAGCCGTGCCGCCTGAAGCGCCCACCGCTGGGTATGAAGGTAATCAAGGTTCGCATCGATGGCACTGCGGACAAGTTCCAGATCCGTCATTGCCCGGCTCTATGGCGATCGGGATAGGCATCATCCAATTCACGAGCCGCGAGAAACCGGCCGGGATGGGAGGGGGCGGCTCTGACGATCGATCCACCGCGCACGTGATCCAGCCTCGGCGGCGACGATATCGTCGCGCCAGGTATCGCCCACCATCAGCAACTCACTGGCCTCGCATCCCAGGCGTGTCGTCAGGCCGGCGTATACCGCTCTCTCAGGCTTGATCGCCCCTGTATCGAAGGGATCAGTGCCAGATATCCACCAGATCACTCAGGGATGGCCTTCAGCGGGACGGCGTAGGGCAGGGCAGGGTTGGAAGCGACGGCGATCTTCACACCCTGCTCGCGAACTCAGCGTAACGCATCCAGCGTGTTGGAGTAGAGCGCGATCGCCGCCAGTTCCTCATCCAGCATCGCTAGTTTGGCGCCCGGATGCGGTAACCCCAGTGCAGCGTCATAGTCCGCGAGGCCGATCGGCTGAACCATCGGCGAGAGCAGGGGCTCCGCCCGGCCACGGGCTTGCCGGATCAGCCGCTCGAACGGATGCCGCTTGCGACCGATATGGACCAGCATACCGAACGCATCGAATGCAACTGCACGGGTGACCGCATAGAGGCGATTGGCAGCGGCGAGTGAGGCGGACGTACAGCGCGTCGCTGACAGCGCGGGTCATAGCATCGGCGACCACCGCCGCGTCCGGATCGGTTGGTTCGAGGAAGATCATGGCCGCCTCGTCTCCCCGACCGCGGCCGGCGAGGTCAGCCAGGACGGCAGCGTAGGCAGCTTGCTCGGCCAGTGTGCGAAACTCGGAAGGGCATCGTTCATGGCAGGCTCGTCCTGGCTCGATGGGGGTGATGATCGTCGAAACGCCCGTCTCTGTCACGCCAGCTTGTCCAAAGCGCTTCCTTCTGCGACCATAGACCCGCGGTTCGGTCAATCCCGGCCGTGGGGCGTCGTAACCCCGATGATCACAAGTCTGGTCGAGAGCTTCTCGGCCGGGTGGCTGTCACGCATGTCCAAGGCTTGCCTAAAGGTGGCAGCGCCTTGTGCTTGTGCAGGGTTACGAACGCCCGGCTCTCGGGCCGGGCATCGCCTCCGTTTTCAGCGGGAGGTGGCATGTCAAAAATCAGCAAGCGAACGTATGAAGAGCAAGCCGAAGCGCTCAGCCTTATCGGAAGGGTCGCAACTGAATTCGATATCATGACCAAACGTCAGGGAAAAAAATACACCGGCCCTATCGGCTCTGCCGGCCGCGGTATAATCGACGCGTTGGCCATGAAGCGGGGAGCTTTTTTCCGCCCGGTGCCGTTCAAATACATCGAGCTTTGCGAAAACACCGGTCTTTCCCGCGGCACCATTGCAAGTGCCATGAAACGCCTGATTGAGCAGGAGTTTGTAACTATCAGCGGTTCACGTATCGCCCTCATGGCAAAGCTCAGCTTGCCCGGCAAAGCTATTGCTGCGTTCGAGCAGGAACAAAGGAGATGGGCCGATAAATTTGGTGATCTAATAAGTCATTTCGAACTTACCGATGTTTTGGCTGTATTGGACGAGCCGGAGTTTGAAGGTTATGAAGAACGCCAGCTGCTGGAAAGCAAAATATTCACTGAGGCCTTTTGGGCAATGGCGCGAGATAGCGACGAAGAAACGTGATTTATAATCGATTTAGACAATTCTAGAAATGTAGACCGCCGTTGGATCGACAACACATTTTCAACTGTACCATCATGAAGCATTGGTAATCGCCCACCCCGGTCTGAGGCGTTTCATGCGCCCAGGGTAGCGGCGATGGTACCGAAGATGTTAGTCCTATGCGTAAGGGCGTGGTGGCGACGACGGTCCTGATGTCAGCATCGCCCTGAGCCGCCTACAAGGCGCGGTAGCCATTGGTGATCTTGCGCTGGATGACGGCGGGGCGGAGGTCGCACTCGCAGGCATTATTGTTCGGTGCGACCTCGCCGGGGCATACTCGACCGCCTAATTGACCTTGGCTGCTACGCTGCCCGAAATGCGAAAAGTTGAACTAAGACGGATAGGTATACCGCTCGGTAAAGGGGGGGCAAAGCGACCGCCTGATCTGCGCTGCACTACCCCAAGGCCAGTTAGCTCGACCCAGAAGAGATCTAACTAGCTGTGAACGCTGCTTCGGTATGGCCCTACCGATCGGTAAGGCCGTGTAACGTGTCATCCTGCCAAGCTATATACCGATCGGTAGAAGCAGACTTTGTCAAAGGCCAGCATGTCCAGCCAGCAATCGCGTGGGTTCAACCAATCCGAGGCGCTGGACCGCGCGTTGGCGCTGTTCTGGCGCAACGGTTACGAAGGCACATCCATTGCCGATCTGACCGAAGCCATCGGTATCTCGCGACCGAGCCTGTATGCAGCGTTTGGCGACAAGGAGCAGCTGTTTCGGGCTGTTCTGGCCCACTATGGCACCGGACCTGGAGCGTATATCCAGCACGCATTGGACAAGCCGCGAGCAGCTGACGCGATCCGGGCGCTCCTGTTGAACGCTGCGGCCTCGTTCACCTCGCTTGACCCCCCTCCCGGCTGCCTTGTCGTGCAGGGAGCGCTTGCGACGGGCAGGGAAGGGGTAACCGCGCGTGATCTGCTCGTCGCCGAACGGCTGTCCCGCCAGGCCACGGTTCACGCACGCCTGAAGCGCGATGTGAGTGAGGGAGACCTGCCGGCTGGAACCGATCCGGTCGCCATCACCGAGTACATCATGACCTTGCTGAACGGCATGGCCGTGCAGGTGCTCGGTGGGGCGGATGGGCCGATGTTGATCGCGGTTGCCGAGACCGGCCTGCGTGCATTGGGACTGGAGGCACCGGTGAGAGCAGCACCCGACGTTCCGAAAAAAGCATCCGCTCCGTCACCGGGCAAGCGGACCAAAGTTGAAAAGTCACTGGGACAACTTGCGATGGACCTCTGGCCAACAGAGGGTGATTAGGTTCAATCGCCCAAGGGCTCGGATGCCCCCTCTGGACGTCCCGAAATGAACCTACGAACCGGGACAGGCCAGTGCAGCAAAACTCGGGATTTCAGGGGGTTCAGGAGGCACACATCACGCTGTGTCCAGCAGGCATAAACTATTGATATTCATAGGATATGACAGCGTCATACGGCTGTAAGCTCTGTTTGCATGACGTCATACGCGATATGATGGCCGTGTGACGCAAAAACGACCTTGCGCTCCGTGCCGCCTTGGGTCTTGTTACGGCTCTGCATCGCGTCCGCGCAGTCCAATGGGGGACGGGCGTCGCCACCGGGAGCACCATATGAAGGCCAGGCGTCCAGCAATTTCGGTATCGATGACCGAAGACGAGAATGACCTTTTTCGTGAGGAAGCCGCGCGTACCGACGAACCTCTCAACGCGACGATGATCCGTCTGGCGAAGCTCGGTCTTGAACATCAGACGCAGGCCAAGGCTGCAGCCGAGAGCGGCAAGGTGACGCTTATCGAGGCGGTCTCACGTGACGAGCCCGTGGCGCTGCTGACGGCTGACCCCGCTGCAACTGCGATCGTGCCAACCTCCACGGGCATCGTTCCCGTTCCAGCTGCGGCCACAAGCGTCATTGCGTCTGCGTCTGCGTCTGCGCCGGTCCCCGCGCCACGGACCGTGATCAAGCCTACTCCCACGGGCGCTCCCATTTCCTTTTTCGAACGGCGACAGAAGTCCCGGTGGATGCCGACACCTGTTGGTGAGGCACCTGTCGGATCAGACAAGGTCCGCTGGTCGGCGGTCGGCGTGCTATCGGCAGCGCTGGCGCTGATGGTCGTCCCCGGCAACGGCATGGTCGCCGCGGCGGTCAGCCAGACGGTACTCGGCGAGCCGGGCGATGGCATCGCCGCGTCCAACCGGCTATTCGAACACTACAGCCGCCGGGCAGGGCCCCTGCGGCACTGGGAGGCGACCACGCGGCTCGCCGATAACCAGGCGCGGGTGAAGGCATGCGCGGACCGCGCCGACCGGTTCAGCGACTATCGCCGGCTTGTGCCATGCGAGATCCACGTCTCCAGCCGCAGGCGCGCAATCGAGGTCGGACAAGGTATCGTCGACTGATGGCGCGGGCTCAAGTGCTATGCTGACCCCGGCGGTCGTGCGGTCAACGTCCGGTGCCGCCAGCTACTATGCTGCTGACAACTACTACACCGATGGGCAGGCGACCGAGGCGAGCCTGTGGGCGGGGCAGGGGGCCGAGGCGCTTGGGCTTGACGGTCCGGTCAGCCGCGACCCCTTCGAGGCGGTGCTGGCGGGCTCACTGCCGAACGGCGACAGCATATCGACTGGCCCGAACGGCAAGCACCGCGCCGGGCTCGACTTCACCTTCTCCGCGCCAAAGTCGCTGTCGCTGCTCGCCTATGTCGGCGGCGATGCTCGCCTGCTCACCGCGCACATGGCCGCGGTCAAAACGACGATTGGGTGGATCGAGGCCAACCTCGCCGAGGCGCGGGTCACCCGCGACGGCAGGCAGGAGCCGGTCAAGAGTGGTAACCTCGTCGTGGCGCTGTTCCAGCACGACACCAGCCGCGCGCTCGACCCGCAGGCGCATATTCACGCGATCATCGCCAACGTGACCAAGGCGCCTGACGGCAGCTGGCACGCACTCCACAACGACAAGCTATGGGAGGGCTACACCGCGGCTGCTTCCGTCTACAACGCGACGCTTAGGGGTGCGGTTGAGCAGCTTGGTTACACGACCGAGCGTGTCGCCAAGCACGGCCAGTTCGAGATTGCCGGCGTGCCCCGTGACGTGATTGAACTGTTCTCGACGCGCTCGGCCGAGATCGATGCCGGCATGGCGGCGATGAAGCATCGAACGCCCGAGGCGCGCTCGGCGGTAACGCTGAGCACGCGGGCGGCCAAGCCGGCCGAGATCGACCGCGACGTGCTGCGCGCGGAATGGGGTGAGAAAGCGCGAGGGGCGGGGGGTCGATCTACCCGCGATGGTGGCAGTCGCGCAGGAGAAAGCGGTCCGTCAGCCGAAGGCATGGCAGCGGCTGGTGGAAGGGATCAGCGGCATTGCCGCGCAAGGCGCAGCGCTCGCGGAGAAGCTCGGGCTCCAGATCGGTCCCAGGCCGGATCCCCTGGTGCCCGAACGCGCTGGACGGCTGCGTCCCGACGCTTTCGTCGCCGCGCACGCGGTCGCATCCGCCGTCCGCCACCTCGCCGAGCGCGAGGCGGCGTTTCCGGCGCGCGACGTGCTCAAGACCGCGCTCGACATGGGCGCGCCCGTCAATGTGGCGGCGGTCGAGCAGCGCATTGCCATGCTCGCCGAGCGCGGGCTGCTGATCGCCGGCGCCGATGGCGTGATGATGACCACCACCCAGGCGCTCGAGATCGAGCAGCGCATCGTCGCGAGCGTATTAGCTGGCCGCGACGCCGTGCCCGCCATCGTCGCCCCCGGTGATGCCGAGACGCGCGTCCAGCAGATGGCGGTGGAGGCGATGGGCCGCAAACTTAACAAGGGCCAGCTGGCAGCCGCCACCACGATCCTCATCACGCGCGACCGCGTCGTTGCCGTCCAGGGCGTGGCGGGTGCCGGTAAGTCGTCGATGCTCAAGCCCGTCGTTCGCATCGCGACGGCTGAAGGACGGCAGGTGATCGGCCTCGCTATCCAGAACAGCGTTGTGCGCCGGCTCGGTGCCGACACCGGCGTCGAGGCCCGCACGATCGCATCTTTCCTGAGCGAGCATGAGTATCGCCCGGGGACGTCGCTGCGCGGCGCGATGCTCGTCGTCGACGAGGCCTCGATGATCGACAACCGCACGATGGAGCGGCTGGTCGACGTCGCCAGCGCGCACGGCGTCGACCGGCTGGTGCTGGTCGGCGACCGCCGTCAGCTGGGCGCGGTCGAGGCGGGCAAGCCGTTCGACGTCATCCTGCGCGCCGGTAGTCGCACCGCGGTCATGGACGAGAATGTTCGCGCGACCACGCCGCAGATGCGCGGCGTCCATGCCGCGGCGCAGAAGGGCGATGTGCCCGAGCTTATGCGGCTGCTCAAGGCCGACACCATCGAAGCCTCCGGTACTGCCGCCGCAGTGGTAGCCGATCGCTGGATGGCGCTTTCGTTGCAGGACCGTGCCCGCACCGGCATCTACGCGTCGGGCCGCCAGCTGCGCGGCGAAATCAACGAGGAAGTACAGCGCCGGCGCATGATGGCGGGTGAGATCGGCCGCGCCCCGGCGAACGTGACCGTGCTGTCGCCGGTCCACCTGACTCGCGAGGAGCAACGTCTCCCAGAGCATTACACCCGCGACCGCATCGTCGAGTTCAGCCGCGGCGTGCCGACTCAAGGGGTCCGTCCGGGCTTCGCGGAAGTGGTGGGCGTGCAGGACGGCGTCGTCACCTTACGCCGGCAGGGGGCGTGCAGGAGCGGTTCCGCCCGGCCAGGCTCGCCGCCAACCGCGTCGATGATTTTGTGCGCGTTCACGAACGGCAGAACCTGACGCTCCATGTCGGCGACGCTCTGCGCTGGACCGGCACCGACCATGAACGTGGCCTAGTCAACGCCGACCGCGCTCAGCTAACTCACATCGCCCCCGATGCGCTTACCGTTACCACCGCCGATGGTCGCGCGCTGCGCCTCGAGCGCGGCGACCCGATGCTGAAACGGCTCGATCTCGCCTACGCGACTAGCACGCATGCGGCGCAAGGCGCGACCAGCGATCACGGCATCGTCGCGGCCGACAGCCGCGAGGGCAAGCTCATCACCACCAGCCTGCTGCGCGTGCTGGCGACACGCGTGCGCGAAAGCGTCACGTTCGTCGTCGATGATGGTAGGCGGCTGGAGAAGGTGGCGGAACGGCAAAGCGGTGAGAAGACAGCGGCGAGCGAGGTCGCGGGGCCGGGGGTTCCACCGCCCCGGAGCCCGGATACCTCGCAGATCCGGTTGCCTGGCTCGCCGCCGGTCGAGGCCGATGCGATCGGTTGCTACGCACGGGTATTCGCGGCGGTGGAGGACGCGAGTCGGCAGCGCGAGTGGCCGGAGCGCGAGGATGTCCGCGCCATGCATGCCGGCGCCGACAGGCTCGACCAGTTGCGGCCGAAGGGCGCCGAAGATCTCAGGACCGTGCTGGACCGCACGCCCGAGTTGGCGCGCGAGATCGCGGCCGGCAGGATGCATCAGGCATGGCGGGCATGGGCCGATGAGGGACGAGCGCGCGCCAGCAGCGGACCGGACTATGCCGACCGGTTCGTGGCCGACTGGCGCGCTGCGTCTGGAGAGCGCGCCGCAGCGACCAGCGAGGACGCGACCTGGCGGGCGGAACGCAAGCTGGAACGGCTGATCGAGCGCATGGACAATCAGCCTGCGTTGGAGCGGGCATTGGATCGCCAAATCCCCGAGCGTCAGCTCGAGATCGATCGTTCCGGTATTACCCGCGCGCGAGACATGGGCATGGGCTTATGAAAGCAGGGAACTCGAGAGGCCTACAACTCGCATTCTGTCACCAATAGGTAGGTAGGCATCGGTATCAAAACCGCTCGAGACTGTTGAAAAACGGCTGGTTGCGACAGTGACGAAGACGTGATTCACTCCTGGAAAGGCGTCAGGGGTTTACGAGCATGATGGGTCGACAGGTGACGCAAGGCGCGCTGTTCTACGGGTTCCGGCTCGACGATCATGTGCCTGCCAGTCACCTGCTCCGACGCATCGACGGGCTGCTCGACTTCAGCTTCGTGCGCGAGGCGCTGGCGGCGAGCTACAGCACGAGCGGACGGCCCTCGATCGATCCGGAACTGATGCTCAGGATGCTGTTGATCGGCTACCTATTCGGCATCCGCTCGGAACGCCGCCTTTGCGAGGAGGTACATCTCAACCTCGCTTATCGCTGGTTCTGCCGGCTCGATCTGGCCGACCGGGTGCCCGACCATTCCACCTTCTCCAAGAACCGGCACGGCCGTTTCCGCGCCTGCGACCTGCATCGTCTGCTGTTCGAGCAGGTGGTCGCGCGGTGCGCCGCGGCAGGGCTGGTAGCGGGGCGCGACTTGGCGGTGGACGGCAGTACCATCATGGCCGACGCCAGCCGCGAGAAGAAGCTGAAGGGGGCCGACGCCGCAGACGAGCTTCGTGCCGGGGAAAGCATATCGCGACCCGTCGCCGAATATCTGGCGGCGCTCGACGCCGCGTTGCCGCCAGATCCTGACGAACCTGCGACCGTCAATCCGACCAGCATCTCGCCGACCGATCCGCAGGCGGCGCTCACCTGCAAGCACGGACCGGCGCGCTACGCATACGCCATCAACCCCCTGCTCGACCTCGATACCGACTGCATCCTCGATGTGGAGGCGACGCCGGCGCGCTTTTCATCCGAGGTCGCGGCAACTCGGACACTGGTGTCGCGTGCCGGCACCACACTGGGCATCACACCCGAGAGCCTCGCGGCTGACAAAGCGTATGGCAGCGGCCCGTTGCTCAGCTGGCTAATCGACCGAAAAATCACCCCGTACATCCCGGTCATCGACCGCAGCCGCCAGCGCGACGCCTTCTTCACCCGTGATGCCTTCCACTACGATCGGGAGGCCGATGCCTATCGCTGCCCGGCGGACAAGCCACTCGGCTATTGCGGCACCAAACGCGCCAGCCAGGTTCGCGTATACCGAAGCCATGTTGCCAATTGTGCTGGCTGCGAACTGAAGCCCCGATGCACCGTCAGCCGGAAACGCAGCATTACCCGCCTCGTCAGCGAGGATGCTCGCGATACCGTGCGCGCCCTTGCCGGCACCGACGCCTATGTGCACGCGCGGCGTCGAAGACAGCGGATCGAGCGCGTGTTCGGCCACCTGAAACGCAACCTGGGGCTACGAACGCTTAAGCTGCGGGGCCTCGCCGGAGCAGCCGAGGAGTTCACCATGGCTGCCGCGGCATACAACCTTCAGCTGCTGGCCCGGCAGGCCGCGCCGGCCTGATACGCGGCGCATCCTCCGGTGTCCGGCGTCACCAGACATCCGCCACGCCGATTTCGCGCAGGCCTTTTTCAACGGTCTCGGACGGTTTTGACACCACGAGCTTGGGATTGTGACGTCAAAGTATGCGGTTACCAGGCCCCAACCAATAGCTCAGCCTGCTGCAACACCGTCTGTACGGCTTCATCCTGAAGGTCGGGGGGAAGCCATATTTCCGGAGAATTCGCTTCACCAGCACGCGCATGCGCGCTCTGGCGCTTTCGCGGTGCGACCAGTCGACCGTCGCATTGGCGCGGAGACTGTTGACGAGCTCCGCGGCGATCAGCTTGAGGCTGTCGTTGCCCATGATGTCGACCGCGCTCTCATTGTTCGCGAGCGCGTCGTAGAACGCGATCTCCTCCGGCGTCAGACCCTCGGCCTCGCCCCGCGCCTGGCTGGCGCGGATCTCCTTGGCTAGGTCGATCAGCGTCTGCAGCACCTCGACCGTGCTGACCGCATTGGTGTGATAGCGCGCGATCGCGTCGGTCAGGCGCTCAGAATAGCGGCGGCTCTCTACGGCGTTGGACTTGCTCCGCGATCGGATCTGGTCGCCGAGCAGCTTGCGGAGTGCCTCCAGCGCCAGGTTCGGGCGGTCCATCGCCTTGACCTCGGCGAGGAAGTCGTCGGACAGGATTGAAATGTCGGGGGGTGGTCATCCCCGCGGCGCGCAGGATGTCGACAATCTCGGTCGACACGACCGATCGATCGATCAGCTGCTGCACCGCGAAATCGCGCTCCCCCGCTGACCCGATGGTGCCGGACTTTGTGAGGGGCGGCGCGGATCGTCTGATAGAAAGCGATGTCGTCGCGGATCGCTCTAGCCTCGTCGCTGGCCGCACTGAGAGCATAGGCCTTGGTCAGCGCCAGCACAGCATCCTGAAAGCGACGGTGCGCGGCCTTGCGTGCTTCGTCCGACGTTTCCCTTCGCAGCCGCGGCATGTTGGCGCGCAAGGATGAACTCGATCGCTTGCGACAGGCATTTCAGCCGCGCGACGGGGGTGCCCGAAACGCCCGGCGTGACGTCGAAGCCGTGGAACATTGTCGCCACGATGTCGAACTGCCGGAGCAGCACCGCGACCGCCTGTGCCTCGTCTATCCCGGTCTGCCCCGCGTCCGACGCGGAATATTGCCCGAGCGCCTTTTTCAAATTCTGCGCAATGCCGATGTAATCCACCACGAGCCCGGCGGGCTTGTCGCGGAACACCCGGTTCACCCTCGCAATTGCCTGCATCAGCCCGTGGCCGCGCATCGGCTTGTCGATGTACATGGTGTGCATCGAAGGCGCGTCGAAGCCGGTCAGCCACATGTCCCGGACGATCACGAGGCGGAGCGGATCGGCAGGGTCTTTGGCGCGCTTTGCCAGCAGGTCGCGGCGGGCCTTGTTGCCGATATGCGGCTGCCAGGCGGGGATGTCCGCGGCGGAGCCGGTCATCACCACCTTGATCGCCCCTTTCGTGTCGTCGTCGCTGTCCCAGTCGGGGCGCAGCGCGACGATCGCGTCGTACAGCGCCACGCAGATCCGCCGGCTCATGCAGACGACCATCGCCTTGCCCTCCATCGCCGCGACCCGGTCCTCGAAATGCGCGACCAGATCGGCCGAGACCATCTCGAGCCGGTTCTTGGAGCCGACCAGCTTTTCCACCGCAGACCAGCGCTGCTTGAGCCGCTCCTGCTCGCTGGTCGCCTCGTCCTCGGTCAGACCGTCAATCTCGGCGTCGATCACCGGCAGCGCTTCGGGCGGGAGCTCGATGCGGGCGAGGCGGCTTTCGTAATAGATCGGCACCGTCGCGCCATCCTCGACTGCGCGGCTGATATCGTAGACGTCGACATAGTCGCCGAACACCGCAGGCGTGTTGACGTCGTCCTTCTCGATCGGCGTGCCGGTGAAGCCGATGAAGGAGGCATTGGGCAGCGCGTCACGCAGGTATTTCGCAAAGCCGTACGCCAGCTCGCCGGTCTTGCGGTCGATCCGCGCGCGAAAGCCATATTGCGAGCGATGCGCCTCGTCGGCAATGACGATGACGTTGTGCCGGTCGCTGATCCGGGGATAGGCGCTGGTCCCGGACGCTGGCGCGAACTTCTGCATCGTGGTGAAGATCACTCCGCCCGACGCGCGGTCGAGCCGGGCCGCCAAATCCTCGCGGCTGTCGATCTGGATCGGGGTCTGGCGGATCAGGTCGGCGCACATCGAGAAGGTCGCGAACAGCTGGTCGTCGAGGTCGTTGCGATCGGTGATGACGACGATCGTCGGGTTCTCGAGTGCGGGCGTGCGCACCAGTAGCCCCGCATAAAACGCCATCAGGAAGCTTTTGCCGCTGCCCTGCGTGTGCCAGATCACGCCGATCCGCCGGTCCCCCGCGGGATGCGCCGCGGCATCGGGCAAGCCATAGTGCAACGGGCTTTCGCGGAAGGCCGCGCCCGCGGTTACGCCCGGCACGGCGCGCAGCGTCGCGGCGACCGCGCGCTGGGCGGCGTGGAACTGGTGATAGCCAGCGATGATCTTGACGATTCCGCGTCCCGCATCACCGAACACGGTGAAGTCGCGGATCAACGTCAGCAGACGGTGCTTGTCGAGCACGCCCGCGATCATCGTCTCGAGCTCGGGCACGCCCTTGGGCGCGATCGCGTCGCCGTCGACGGTGCGCCATGGCATGAACCGCTCCGCATCGGCTGTGAGCGACCCGATCCGCGCGGTCACGCCGTCCGAGGCGATCAGCAGCGCGTTGGTGCGGAACAGCGATGCGATGTCGCTCTTGTAGGTTTGGAGCTGGTTGTACGCGCCGGCGACGGTCGCATTCTCGTCGCCGGGGTTCTTGAGCTCGATCACCGCGAGCGGCAGGCCGTTGACGAACAGGACGATGTCGGGGCGCCGCGCATGCCCGCGTTCGATCACGGTGAACTGGTTGACCGCCAGCCAGTCGTTCCTGTCAAGCCCGGGGGCCATGGAGAAATCGATCAGCCGCACGCGATCGCCGCGGATGCTGCCGTCGCTGCCGCGATATTCGACCGGCACACCCTCGACGATCAGCTTGTGAAGGCGGCGGTTTTCCTCGACCAGCGAGGGTAGCTCGACCGCCATGACCTTGCGGATCGCATCCGCACGCGCATAGGCGGCAATCGCGGGGTTGAGCCGGTCGACAGCGGCGGCGAGTCGGGCTGTGAGGATGACGTCGCCGTTCGTTGCGCGTTCTGGCGCGCTGCCATCGGGGGATGCATCGACCCCGTACGCGACCTGCCAGCCATGCTCCGCCAGCCAGGCGAGCGTCGCTTCCTCCACCACGGATTCGGTCAGCTTCGCCATGGGCGCGTCTTTCGGTGGGAGAGGGGGGCGGGTCAGCACAACGCCGCGACGGCACTTTCGGCATCGCGGACGCGGATTGCGCCGGACATCAGCTTGGGGAGGAGGGTGTCGCGAGTTTTGGTGAGGTTCGTATTTTCCTGCAGGTTGGCTTCTCGCATCGCGTAAAGTCGTGCGGCAGTTGTGTCGAAAGACCGGATCACATTCATTGGCGGCTTTACTACAGGCATGCCGTGAATATGATTGCGATTGAGCGTTGGCACCGCAGAGCCAGCGTTAAACGACGCAAGGTCCATCTCTAGCAGCGCATGGTATGCATATAATGGCGTGGCATTTGGATACTCTTTGACCCAAAGCGACGTATTGAGAGGCCAAAAGTCTTGGGTTACGTAAAAGACACCACCAAGAACTCCAGACCTACCGGTGCATACACCCGGGCCTGCCACGCGCATCTCATTGTGAGTGCCGCTCGGCCCGCTTGCGGCAATTACAGGAAAGAGCCCATCCGTGCGGGTGCCTTTCGGCAGATCAAATCCTCTTTGAAGCACCAGTACGTCACTCAACGCGGACCATCCCCAACCTTCCGGTGTCCCGTCTTCGTTAAGGTTGTTGGGAAAGGTAGCCCATAGACCTTGATCGAGATAGGCGGGGCGGCCGTCGGCCTTGGCGCGGGTGGGGCCGAAATCGACGAACCAGTCCCGGAATAACGCCCGCGCGCTCGCCTCCAGCGTCTCGTTCATCCGCCGGTTGAGTTCGATCTTGTCGTCGAGGGCGGTGAGAACGGCGGCAATGGCCTTTTGTTCACTAAGCTCTGGGACGCTGACCTCGCGAACATACACTGCCGAACGGGTTGTCGAAGGAATCGGCGAGCCGTCGTCAATCTCGCCAAGCTTGTGGTGAATGATCGCGTAATAAAGCCATCGCATATCAAGCTCGGATTTAATCGAAACATAATACGCGGTATCGATTACATAAAATGGGTCCGCCGAGTACCGGACGCCGCGGTATGCACCCTTTCGGCCCAGAATAACTCCTGGTCCCGGTGCCAGTGAAACATCCGCCCAACCCACAGCGCCGTTTGAGCCAAATACTCGATAAGGGCCATTTCTATCAGCGTAACCGCGAATTCCCTTTCCATATTCTAGGGAAATTTCGTCGCCCCAAATGCTTTTCCGCCAAGGCTTCATCACGCCGCTCCATCCACAAACAGCGCAACCAGCCGCTCGTTGATATAATAGTTGTTCCGCCCGATCCGGTGCTTGGTCAGCAAGCCCCCCCTCCGCCAGTTCGTCCAGATATTTCGTCGCGGTCGGGCGCGACACGGTCAGTTCGGTCTGCACATAGTCGATCCGTGTATAAGGGTGGCGGAACAGGTTGTTCAGCAGGTCCTGCGAATAGATCCTGGCGTGGTCGGCGCGCAGGCGCTGCTTGTAATCGGCCATCAGGCTGTGGATCGCCTCGATCAGGCGCAGCGTCTCCTGCGCGGTCTCGGCGACGCCGCGCAGCATGTAGAGCAGCCACGGTTCCCAATCGCCGGTATCGCGCACCGATTGCAGCAGCCGGTAATAGTCCGGCTTGCGGCTGGTGATGAAGCGGCTGAGATACAGGATCGGAATGTCGAGCAGCCCGGTCCGCGTCAGGTACAGCACGTTTATGATCCGCCCGAGCCTTCCGTTGCCGTCGGGGAAGGGGTGGATGCTTTCGAACTGGTGATGGATGATCGCCATCTTGACCAGCGGGTCGAGCTCGCTGTGCCCGCGGCCTCCGACATCGTCGTCGTTGATGAAGATCTCCAGCGCGTTCATGTGCGCGACGATCGCGTTGGCGTCCTGCGGCGGGATATAGACCATCGCGCCGGTCTGGTCGTTTTTGAGCGCGGTGCCCGGCGTCGCGCGAAACCCGCTGTCGGTGCGCTTGAGCATCTGGAACATGGTGATGATCATCGTGTTGGTCAGCAGCCCGCCCAGCCGGTGCTGTTCGCTGAAGCCATGACGCAGCGCGTCGGCATAGAGCGCGACTTCCTTCGCCGCCGGGGAGGACGGGCTCTCAGGAAAGGCGCGGGCCTGGAACAGCTCGTCCTGCGTGGTGACGATGTTCTCGATTTCGGAGCTTGCCTTGGCTTCCTGCATCGCGAGCGTGTCGATCAGGATGCCCTGATTGGGGGATCGACGCGGCGCGGCCCTTCAGCTCGGCGAGGTGCCGGTGCGCCTGCGCGAGCGCGCGGAGCACCGCGGGCGTTTCATCCAACCCCGGCGGGGGGCAGATCGGGAATGGTATAGCTGGGCGTCAGCACGGGGCGGGGGTGTCGATCAACATTCTGCCAAAGAGTTTGCACATGGTGCGTGACGTGTAAAGAAAATCGCATTTTGTTAGCACGTCGCGCGAACGTAAAAATGTGAGCGTCATCCTGCGGGGACGATGACATCGGCGAGCCGCTGGCGGATCACCTCGGTCAGCCGCGCGCTTTCGGCGAACTGCTCCTCCAACGTTGCCTGCAACGCGGCGAAGCGTTCGGGGAAGGGGGTGCCGTCCTCCTCAACATCCTCGGCACCGACATAGCGGCCCGGGGTCAGGACATAGCCATGCCCTGCGATCACGTCATGCTTCGCGGCGCAGGCGAAGCCGGGGATGTCCGCATAGCCCTCACCTTCACGCCACGCGTGATAGGTGTCCGCGATCATGGCGATGTCGGCGTCGCTGAACTCGCGCCGGGTGCGATCGACCATATGGCCGAGTTTGCGTGCGTCGATGAACAGGATCTCGCCGCGGCGGTCCCGCAGTTTCTTGTCGCGGCCGACGCCGTTCGACTTGTCCTTGGCGAGGAACCAGATGCACACCGGGATCTGCGTCGAATAGAAGAGCTGCCCCGGCATCGCGATCATGCAGTCGATGACGTTGCCGTCGACCATCGCGCGGCGGATATCGCCTTCGCCGTTCTGGCTCGACGACATTGAACCGTTGGCGAGGATCACGCCCGCGGTGCCGGTCGGCGCGAGGTGGTGGAGGATGTGCTGGAGCCAGCCGAAATTGGCGTTGCCCGCAGGCGGCGCGCCAAATTTCCAGCGCGCGTCTTCCTTCAGCCGGTCGCCGCCCCAGTCGGAAATGTTGAACGGCGGGTTGGCGAGCACATAATCGGCGCGCAGATCGGGCAGTTCGTCCTTGTGGAAGCTGCCCTCGCTGTTCCATTTGATCTCAGCATCGATGCCGCGCACCGCGAGGTTCATCATCGCGAGCCGCCACGTCGTATGGTTCGATTCCTGGCCATAGATGGCGATGTCGCCGATCCGCCCGCCGTGGCTTTCGACGAACTTTTCGGACTGGACGAACATCCCGCCGCTGCCGCAGCATGGATCGTACACCCGGCCTTTATAGGGCTCGAGCATCTCGACCATGGTGCGCACGACTGAGCGCGGGGTGTAGAATTCTCCGCCGCGCTTGCCCTCGCTGCCCGCGAACTGGCCGAGGAAATACTCGTACACGCGCCCGAGTACGTCGCGCGACCGGTCGGCATTGTCCCGGAAACCGATGCCTGAGACGAGATCGATCAGCTCGCCGAGCATCACCGCGTTGAGCCCGGGGCGCGCATAGTCCTTGGGCAGCACGCCCTTGAGCCCTGCGTTGACCTTCTCGATCTCCAGCATGGCGTCATCGATGATCTTGCCTATGCCGGGCTGCTTGGCGTTCGCCTGCAGGTGCGACCAGCGGGCGTCCTTGGGGACCCAGAAGACGTTGTCGGCGCGATACTCGTCCTCGTCCTCGGCGCCCTCGGGATATTCCGCGAGCAGCTGCGCGCGCTTCGCTTCGAATCCTTCCGAAATGTGCTTGAGGAAAATCAGGCCGAGCGCGACGTGTTTGTAATCGGACGGCTCCATGTTGCCGCGCAGCTTGTCAGCCGCCTTGAACAGCTCGGTTTCAAAGCCGAGGTCTCCGCCGGTCGCGGCTTTTGGTGCTTTTGCCATAGGTGTTAGACGCTGTCCCTTTGATGCGTCCCGGTAGCGGTCCGGATCGAAGAACGAAAAGCTTTATCGGGCAGAACCGTACATCGATCGGCTATCGTCGAGCATGCTTATTGGCGTGGGCGTGATCCAGTCCGCGCCCCGCAGCGGATACGGACCGTAAAACAGGTCACCGAGCGCGCGCCGATAATGCGCGTTCATCCAGCGCCGGCGGCGATGTTCGGGGCCGTCGTAAATCATGTGACAGCGCTGACAGAGTGCCACCAGCTGATGAAGTGCGCTGTCGCTGGGATCGTGGTTGAGGTGTGCGCAGGCCAGCACCACCGGTGTCCACCGGCCCTTGAGGAGGATGTTCTCGACCGGCCGTCGCACTCGTCGGCCCCTGCCGTTCCGCCAGCAAAGCCGGTCCCTGTCCCACCAGCGCCCGTCGCCCAGGTGAAATACCTTCTGTCCATGCGGACGTGCGCAATGCTCGCACCGTCCCTTTGCCCTGACGAAGCGCACAAGCTGCGACAGCTGCGGCCAGTCGATCGGGTACAGGAAAACATGCTCGGGACGGATCGGCATCACACAAGCTCCGGTACAGCAGCCGTCAGCGCGCGATAGAGCGTGGCGTGGTGGCATTTCAGCAGTTTAGCTGCCTCACGCACGGAGGTTCCCTCGGCGACCAGTCGCTGACCTAAGGCAATCTGTTCCGTTGTTAGCTTAGGCGGCCGTCCGAAGCGTACTCCCCTCGCCTTGGCCGCTACCCGCCCGCTGCTGGTGCGTTGGTGGATCAGCTCGCGCTCAAACTCGGCAATGCCGGCAAATACGGTCAGCACCATGCGACCCGCTGGCGAAGTCGTATCTGCCCAAGGCTCGGCCAGTGAGCGCAGGCCGGCTCCGACATCCTTCAGCTTCTCGGCAATGTCGAGCAGGTCGCGGGTGGAGCGTGCCAGCCGATCGAGCCGCGTCACCACGACCGTGTCTTCGTCGCGCAGCTGCTCGATCATCTTGACCAATTCGGGCCGGTCACGCTTCGCGCCCGAGATCTTTTCCTCGAACGTTCGCTTGCATCCGGCATCCTTCAACGCGGCGCGTTGCAGCTGGAGATCTTGGTCATCGGTGGACACACGGGCGTAGCCAATCAGCATGTCGCATAACTGTATCGGAATAAACGAGTTATGCAGCTAACTTTTGCGACATCGATGTACGAGAGAATACGAACGCCAAGGGTGGTGTCGCGGAACTTAGGCCTTCCCCGGTGCGGCCCAACCGATCCGCGCTAGCGTGCCAATCAGGGTAGAGCGCGGTACCTTGAAGGTCCGGCAGACGGACGCTTTGCTGGCTCCGCCATCGAGCGCGGCGGTGATCCGTTCGAGCGTTTCCGCGTCGATCATCGGCGGGCGGCCACCTTGGCGTCCCCGTCGTTTGGCAGCGGCCAGTCCTGCCATCACCCGTTCGCGCGTCAGCGCACGCTCATATTGTGCCAACGCGCCGAACAGGGAGAACAGCAACTCGCCGTGCGGCGTCGTTGTATCCATCTGCTCGGTTAGCGATCGGAACGCGATGCCGCGCACCTTCAGGTCGGTGACGATCGTCAGCAGGTGCGGCAGTGAGCGTCCGAGCCGGTCGAGTTTCCAAACGACCAGCGTGTCGCCCGCGTTTAAATAGTTGAGGCAGGCTTTCAGCCCCGGCCGGTCGTCGCGCGCGCCGGATGCCTTGTCGGTATGGAGATGCCGATGATCGACACCAGCTGCGACCAGCGCGTCGCGTTGAAGATCGACCGTCTGGCGGTCGTCGGCCGACGAAACCCGCATATATCCGACCAGCATGTACGACAAACCCCCGAAAGCATATTCTCGTACACTTTATCAAAGCGACAGGGTTTGTCGATCATTAAGACCGAAGGCGGGTGTGGTTCGGCCAAAGTGCAGGTCAGGGGTGTCGGCAATCATGTGTTTGTCGTCAGAGGCGCGAATTACAGTTTCCAGCCAACCCCGCGGTTAACGATCCACTGGCGCTCCGAATCGCCGCCGTCAAAAGTAGCTTGAATGGAGTACACGCCGTAAAAGGGGCAGCAAAATTAACCATTCAATCTAGGTTATATAGATTCTTAATAATACATTAACAAAATCTGCGACTTTTCCAGAACCAGTACGTACCTTCATTCAGTCGGCAGACCACTAGGGTCAATTCAATAAGCCGATTGTTTAGGAGGCGAAATGAAAAAGGCTCTTTTAGTGGCTTCGGCCAGCGTGCTCGCAATTTCGACACCCGCTCTCGCGCAAACCTCGACATCGTCAGTAACGAACACTGGTACGGCTGCCGAAGGCGATGCGGTCAATCGATCGTATAATTCTACAGACACAACGAGCGGGTCGTATAATCCGACGACAAACTCGACAGATAACGCGAATAATTCGACGAACAGCGCCGATAATTCGGTTCGAACAACCACGGACAATGCCAATAACTCAGCCAACTACGCTGATAATTCCGCGCGTACGACCACCGACAATTCCGATCGCTCGTACAATACGTCGGACAGCTCGGATCGCTCGTCGGCTGCAACCGGCGCTCAGGTAGCAGCGAACAATGGTGGCTCGGCTGCGGATAATCGGAACATGTCCACCTATACGCAGACAACCGACAACTCGGATCGCTCGTCGACGAATACGTCGACGCCAAGCACGGCTTCTGGGGCGCAAGTCGCCGCCAATAACGGCGGATACGCGACCGACAGCCGTGATATGTCCACGGCGAATAATACCCAGACCGCGGATAACTCGGATCGCTCGACGACATCGACCGATAATTCCGATCGATCAACTACGAGCAATACCGCCGACAATTCCAACCGTTCGACGAGCAGCAGCAGCGCAAATGGTGCTCAGGTCGCCGCAAATGGCGGATCGTCGGCGTCCGATAACCGCAATATGTCGAGCACCGATAATTCGAACCGATCGGTAACTGACAATTCGGACCGATCAATGACCGATAACTCGGATCGTTCAACGACTGACAATACGCGCAATACAACGACGAACAGCACGGCTAGTGGAGCGCAGGTTGCTGCTAATGGTAGTGGTACTGCCAGTGACAATCGCGACATGTCAACTACCGACAATTCGAATCGGTCGGTGACGGACAACACGCGCAACGCCACGACAACCAGCACGACGAACAGCACCGCGAGCGGAGCTCAGGTTGCGGCCAACAACGGTTCGACCGCCAGTGACAGCCGGAATATGTCGACGACGGATAATTCCGATCGCTCGGTCACCGACAATACGCGTAATACCACAACCAACAGCAGCGCCAGTGGCGCACAGGTTGCAGCTAACAATGGCGGCACCGCCAGCGACAGCCGCGACATGTCGACTACGAACACCGATAACTCGAGTCGTTCGACGACTAGCAGTTCGGCCAATGGCGCACAGGTAGCTGCCAACAACGGCGGGTCAGCAACGGACAGCCGCAACCTGTCGACAACCGATAATTCCGACAACTCGGTCAAGACGAGCGCTTCAAATGAAGGAACAGGGTCAGTAGCAAATGGCGGCAACGCAAGTTACGCCGACTCGTCGACTGCGCTTAGCCCTGCGGCGTACGGCGGAACCGGTTCGGCCGCGACAGCCAATGCGTTTGGCAATAGCGCAGTTGTTTCGTCTGCGACTCTTGCCAGCTATGTGACTGGTGTTCGAGTGAATTTTGCCGCTCCTACGGGCAACGGTGAAGGCTCGATTAATAATAGCTTGACGACAGGGGCCGGCGCTTTCCAGAATTTCGCTGGTACCCAGTCGTTAAATATGAACACCGGTGCTGCTGCATCGCAAAACTCCGCAGTCAACGTAAGTGTTTCTGCTGGGGCGATTAACCTCGGAAACTAATTGATGAAAGCGGCGAGGTAGCGTCAGCTGCCTCGCCCTCTCACTGATTATGGGAGGTAAATATGTTCAAGCTACTCACTTTATATGCGATATTTCCGCTAGCGGCATTTTCAGCGTCTGCGTCAGCTCAGGTGCAGACTACGACGACCACTATGGGCGGAATCACGTCGCCCGCTGTACCGGACGACAACCCGCTCCCATTCAATGCTACCGAAGCAGTAGGTAATGACGATCTGAACGCTGTCACCGGTCAGTCAGACTTGACACAGGTCGTCAACGCGCAAAACAATGGCGTGGTAAGCGGCAATACCGTAACGGGAAATTCTCAAACCGGCACCATACACTTCGACAGTAGTTCGTTCCAAAATCTGAATGGGCTATCGCTGTTGAGTGCCAATACTGGGAATAACGTTTCGATAAACTCATCGTTAAACGTGAATGTTGCCATAAATCATTAAATGGCAAAGGCTGGTTATCTTGAAGCGTTTACGCTTGCAACGTCAGTTGTCATGACTGGATGTTCAAGCGTGCCTTTGCCAGAGGGGGGCGCACCGGTAAACTTCTCGAGTAACCTCAACTTTACCGTTCCGGTCACAAGCATGATTGGCCGGAAGTTCGAGACGGTGGTACGTCAGCAATATGATTTCAGCTGTGGTTCGGCCGCGTTAGCAACCCTACTTCGGTTTCATTACGATGACCCGCAAAACGAGCAAAGCGTGTTTCTTGGTATGTGGCGCGACGGTGACCGAGCGCAAATTCAAAAACTGGGATTTTCCCTCCTCGACATGAAGCGCTACCTAGCGGCACGGGGGATCGCAGCCGATGGTTACAAGGTAAGCTTGGCACAGGTTGCTGCCGCGAAAATACCTGGGATCGCGCTGATAAACTTTAATGGATACCGGCACTTTGTCGTGGTCAAGGGAATAGACAACGACACGCTTATACTAGGTGATCCATCACTCGGCTTGCGTCGAGAGAAGATAGATCGCTTCCAGCATCAATGGAACGGCGTGTTTTTCATAGTCAGCGGCCGACAGCAGGTAGGGCAATCCCATTTTAATATGGCAAAAGATCATGTGAGAGCGCCGCAGGGACGTGTGTTTCCGGGCGGCGATCCCCTGGACCTTGCTGCGCTAGCGCTTACCCGGCCACAGCCAGGAGATTTGTGATGATGCTTGCACTAGCGTTACTCTCCGCAGCTATCTCTTCGACCGATCTTTCGGATCAATTACCGGTACCCGATACCGAACTTGCAACGATGCGCGGCGGGGTGCTCCTTCCTAACGGATTGAATGTCGCAATCGGGATCGACATTCAAACCAGGATCGATGGTGTTCTTGCGTTACATACGATCTATTCCAGCGAGAGTCCTACGTCAGGTGTTCGCATTTATACCGACGGGACGACAAGTCCGCGTACAGCGGCCACTAGCCAAGCAGTAACAACGGGCGGGGATAACACGGGCATGACCGTGCTGGTGTCGCGCTCGCCTACCGGAACGACGATTACCCCGTCGGCGGGCGGCGGGGCAATGACGGTGAACGTCGTAGCCGGGCCGACATCCGGTTGGTTGGATGCGTCAGGGCAAACGAACGTGCCCGTTGTTGCAAACGGCCCGGCGATCTCGGCAAACGCGGGAGCAATCGCGTTATCGATCAACGACCAAGGGACGCGTGTCACCTTCGCCGGTCCATCGATTGAAGTTCAGCATCTTGTCGGACAGGCGACGGGAGTGGTTATTGCAAATACCGCCAATGATCGAACCATCGACACGGTAAGCTCAATTAACGTAAACCTGGTAGGCCTACCGGCTGATCTACTTGGTGGAACCTTAATGATTAACCGAATCGCCGCTGAGGTTGCTAGTAGACGCTGAGAGAACGCTAGAAGACGATAAAGGGTAATGTCTTGGCACGATGTATGACGATCAACTGTGCGGTAGCGATCAGCGTAGTAGCTGGAGGTATGGCGTTGGCACCCCCAGTCGATGCTCAGGGTGTTCCGACCGATGCAACATCGAGCACAGGAGAGATGCGAAAAGCTCTTGCCGATGAACGAGCAGAGCTTGTCAAGCAGCAAAGAGCTTTAGAAGCCCAGCAGGCCCGCATTGATGCCCTCGAAGCTAGGCTTAATGGCGGTAGTAATGTTTCGGCGACCGCAACAGCTTCCACCCTTTCGCCTGGAGGTGTCCCCCTTCCATTGTCTCCACCACCGGCGCCTCCTCGCGCAGTTGCGCAAACAGCGCTTCCCCTTGGCAACGGTGTTCAATCCGTCGGCGCCGCACCTGTTGAGCAACGACAGGTTCAAGTCGCCGTCCTTTCTGAACAGGGTGGCATCATTACCAAGGCTGGGCGGTTAACCCTCGAGGGGGATTTTGAATATGCTCGCTCAGACCGAAACAACGTGGTCTTTCGCGGGGTGCAGATTCCGGAAGCTGTGTTGATCGGCGTTTTCGATATTAATCAAAGTCGGCAGGACGTACTAACGGCTGCAATCGTAGCCCGGCTCGGCCTAACGAGCCGTTTCGAGATAAATGGCCGACTACCGTTCATTTACCGATCAGATAAATCTGTGCTGGCACCGGTTGCTAATCCCATGAGCCCGAACGCCGGTCAGATCGACAGTCCGGTCACGGCACGCGATCTGGGCGACGTTGAATTTGGCGTACGCTATCAGATTACAAATGGGCGCAACGGATCCCCTTATCTGATCGCCGGCGTTCAAGCCGTAGCCCCCACTGGCTCAGACCCTTTCGGCGTTGCTCGCGATGCTCTGGGAAATGCACTCCGCGGGGCGACTGGCGCAGGATTTTGGGGTGTTACACCGAATTTGACCGCGATCCTTCCGTCTGATCCGGCAGTCCTGTTTGCCACAATCGGCTACACGCGAAACTTTGGGCGGATGATCGATCGACAGATCGGACCCACATTAATTGATTATGTCCGCCCTGGAGATGCGCCGTCGGGAAGCGCCGGCATTGCCATCGCGCTTAATCCAATTACGTCGATTAGTTTTGGTTACGCTCACACCTGGGCGTTTGGCACGAAAACCCGGTTGAGAATGCTGAGCACCACGGATAATTCTCCCGGACCGACCATTGATACAGAAAGCCGTGATCTTCAGCTTGGTAGATTTCTATTCGGGGTTAGTTATAGAACTAGCCCAAGTACCACCATCAACTGGAACGTGGAAGTCGGCGCCACTAATGACGCATCAAGTGTAAGAACAACGCTTAGAATCCCATTTACCTTTGACGCGTTCTGAAGGTTATTAAAATCTCCGCGTCAACTAGCAGCGGATCACTATTTGTATAGTCTAGAAAGCTTCTTTCCATCTATAACCGCCCGTTAACAATATGCATTTTTGAAAAAACATTAATGCAGGCCAGTTAGCACATATAGTTGCATGATCTACTATGATTGAACTAAATAATCCAGTTATAGCAAAACTATCAAAAGTTGTCGGACTGAGTGACGGCGATAACCATATATTCAATGAATTATGCAAAACTACTATTTTAGTTAATTCACGACGAGATATAATCTCTGACGGTAGTCGCCAAAATGGAGTTTATTTACTTCTCGATGGGTGGGCTTGCCGATATAAGACTCTCAAGGACGGAAAGCGTCAAATCATCGCGATACTAATTCCAGGTGATTTTTGTAACTTGCACGTGGGCATTTATGACCAAATGGATCACGCGGTTGGTGCGATAACGGCAACAACGTTAGCGTACGTCGATCGAGTTCAATTTGATGCGCTTACACAGTCGAGACTTGCAGTCATGCGCGCCTTGAGATGGACGGCTCTGGTCGACGAAAGCCTGTCACGTAGCTGGTTAGTCAGCCTTGGAGTTCGTAACGCACGCGAACGATTGGCGCACCTGGTATGCGAATTGCGCGAGCGTAGTAGCAATATCGGCTTAGTGAAGAATAACCACTTTCCTATGCCACTTACCCAGAACGACCTCGGTGATTCGTTAGGATTAACGCCAGTCCATATTAATAGGGTTGTTCGAGCATTGGCAGTCGAGCAATTACTTAAGATAGAACGTGGGACTGTTAGTATCATTAATTTAATTGAGCTACGAAAGATTGCTGAATTTGACAATAATATATTTCATCAATCTCTCGTATATTGAATCCGCCGCTCTTGACAGCGAATGACCGCCCATTATCGGTTTCACTATCGTAAAGTTTCGAAAGCTGTCGGACGGCTCGATACCAACTATCGCCGTTCAGCGGTCAGAGCGTCCGCGTTCAGCCTCGGCTCACCCTCTGCGTTGCGAAGGCGTATCTTTTCACTGTGGATTCCAGATCGTTGCATCGCAATGTCGCTGGCATTTACGCGTACGGAGACGGCCGATGTCAGAACCCAGTAAAAGTGCTTCTGCGAATAATGGCTGCCAACATCCAAAATCTGTTTCAATTTGCCGATCAGCGAGAGTATTTCGTCCATGGCGCTAAGTTGGCCGGTGTCCAAGCTATATCTTTAGAACGATATCTGCCCTCCGAGCCGGCTTGAGTCTTAAGTCGTTTGGTTCAGAATACTGCCAATATCGGAAGGATAAGGCGGTTATTGCAACCCTGGCTTTGTAGATATTCCATGCCAAATTAATAACCTGGCAGAAATCCATCGGGGTCCCGTTTTCGGCGCTCATCCACACTTCCATCGATGAGGACCGCCTTTCGGATAACTCATTGTTGCGGTGCATCTCTCGACCGATGGTCGGCCAGACAATTCCGAACCGGTCGCATACGCTGGCGAAATCGGGTAGCGCGGACTGGATATATTGCCGTTATCTGTGGATCGGCGTGGAAAAAGGGCTCTGACTCAATTTTGATGCAGTTATGAGGTCTGCTGGCGTTGGCTCCAGATGGGATTATCGTCATGCACAAGGCGCTTCACCCCTCGTCTCTCATCCCTGCTGGGTTTGCGATGGTCGCGGCGTCCAGCGATGGCGACCGAACGACCGTTACGGTTCGCAGCATTTCGAAATCGAGCTGTTGTCCCACGTGCGGAACTGACAGTAACCGGGTCCATAGCCGCTATCAGCGTCGTATCGCCGACCTGCCACTAGCTGGGAGATCAGTTCGCCTGATCGCCGAAGTTTGCCGTTTTCGATGTGCAGCGACCCAGTGTGGGCAACAGATCTTTACTGAGCAGTTTCCCACTGGGGTATTGGCGCCTTGGGCGCGGCGTACCGGGCGTCTCGACGTCCTCGTACATCATCTCGGGCTGGCGCTTGGCGGCCGGCCTGCCGCAAGCCTGGCCAAGCGACTGATGCTCCCGGTCAGCAACGACACGTTGCTAAGAGTGGTACGTCGGCGCGGGTGCCCGGTAAGGCCAGCGCCGACGGTCATAGGTATCGATGACTGGGCGTGGCGGCGCAATCATAGATACGGCACGATCATCTGCGATCTGGAGCGGCGAAAGCCAATCAGCCTGCTCCCGGATCGTGAACCGGCAACGGCTCAGGCATGGCTTACCACCCAGCCACAGATCACGGTCGTCGCCCGGGACCGCGGTGGGGCGTATGCGCGGGCTGCCGCAAAGGCTTTGCCGCACGCAGTCCAGGTCGCGGACCGCTGGCACCTGATGGAAAACGCGAGCCATGCATTTCTTGAGGCGGTCCGTCGGTCGATGCGCCAAATCCGCCAATCCGTCGGTGCCATGACCATAAACCCCGCCCTGCTGACAGCGGCGGAGCACCTGCAATATCAGGGATATCTTCACCGTGAGGAGACCAATGCTTCCGTCCTGACGATTGCCAAGGACGGGGCATCTATCAAGGAGATCGTGCGCCGCACCGGACACAGTCGTGGCCTGGTCCGCCGAATTTTGCGTGGCGAACGTAGCGATGTGTTCAGGGTTCGGGAGAGCTCATTGGAAACCTATCTGCCGTGGCTGGATCGAGAGTGGGCAGCGGGATCTCACAATGGTGCTGACCTCTGGCGACGCCTGAGATCACAAGGATTTCGTGGGTCGCTGCGGGTCGTAACCGAATGGGCTAGCCGGCAGCGACAGGCTGAGCGGGTCGATACGGAGTCCCTTCACCGCGTGCCCTCGGCAAGAACTATCGCCAGGTTGATGACGACCGGGCGCGATACCCTGTCGAGGGCAGAAACTGTGACGGTTGCTGCGGTAGAGGCAGGCGTACCGACGCTCGTTGAGGCGCGTACCGTCGTCGAGGGATTCCACGAAATGATCCGGCTCAAAACAGAGGGGGAATCTCGTTCCCTGGATCGAGCGTGGCCGAGCCAGCCTGGTAGCGTCTTTTGCCAATGGAATTGCACGCGACGTCGCCGCGGTTCGAGCCGCCATCATCACCTCGTGGTCAAACGGGCAGACCGAAGGGCAGATCACTAAGCTGAAGTTGGTAAAACGGCAGATGTACGGACGCGGTAAACTGGACCTACTCGAAGCGCGATTGGTCGGCCCCGCATGGCTCTGAGATCATCAAATGTGCGTCAGAGCCCTTTTTTGGACGCCGATTGACAGCCGTTATCATAGATTAAAATCTTCGAGCCTTTCCTGGAGCAATTTCAATGTCATCACACACCCATGACATTGCGTAGAAGGTCGATGCGGAAGAGGGGGGTGTTCATAAGGACGGCCCGAACGAGATATTGCTCACAGTAGGACGTCGCAGTAGGCCATTTCGTCTTCCCGAAGCGGACATCCGTTCAGCCGGGTGCTGCCCGGTTTCCCTTTCCAGGCGGTCATTCTGGTAAAGTAGATACCCCTAGGGCTGCCCCGATCCGACTACGCCAGCGTGGGCTATCGATTTGTATCTTCCGGGTAAAAATTAATCTAGGGCACCGAACATCGTTGTGACTAGCCAACGGCATGGCGGCGACTGAGAGACGCTGTAGCGCTCCCGCTTACCGGTACCGGGAGCACGCGCATGGCCGAATTCAATGAACTCCACGACCTTATCCAACGCGAGGAAAGAGCCAGGGAACAAGCCGAAGCGGCCAGCAACACCGCGGCGCGCTTGGCTCACCTTGCCAGAGCCGACGGGTATCTCGAAAAGATCAACGGCTTGGCCAAGGATGGGTCCGCGTGATCGCCTTTGAAACACCCCAGGAGCATCTGGTCAGGCTGATCGCCGCCATCAGCCATGCCTTGGCGATCGCTGATGAGGGAAGCCAGACGGTGGTCGGTGCGCATCTGGCGGGATGTCTCGAAGTCGCGAAATTGGCGCAAACGACTGATGAGTAGCAATGCGCCCTACCCGGCAAACCTTTTCGCAATTGGCGGACCAACGGCTCCTGACCAAGCGGATGGACTGCCCGTATGCCGGCGCTGAACCGTGAGCGCAGTGCTACCGGTTCTGATGCCGCACGACAGCATCTGGCGCTAACCCTGCTTGCCGTCGGTGACGAAGACCGAGAAGCCTTCCGGGAGCTTTATCGTCTGACAAACGCAAAGCTGTTCGGAATATGCCGAAGGATTTGCGGTGATACCGGAAACGCAGAAGACGTTTTACACGAGGTCTATCTTCTGATCTGGAAACGGGCCGGAGCGTGGCAGCTCGGGCAAGCCAGTCCGATAACCTGGCTCTGCGTCATCACCCGCAATCGTTGCATCGATTGGTGCCGTGCCCAGGCTATCCGACCGGGCGCGTCGAGCGAGCCACTGCCCGACCTGTTCGACGAGCGTCCGAACCCGGAAACGGCCTTGCTGGCAAAGGACGAGAATATCCATCTCATGCGGTGCTTGAAAGAACTGGAAGTTCGCCGCCGTGACGCAATCTTCAGGGCCTTCTTTGATGGCCTCACCTACACAGAGGTGGCTGCTCAGGCCGGCGTGCCGGTTGGTACGGTCAAGAGCTGGATCCGACGTGGCCTGCGGCAGCTTCATAGCTGCCTGGGTTGTTCGGAATTCTCCGGCTGACACCCGGTCTTTGGCGCCTCAGGAAAAGCTCGATCATCTCGTTGAAACCATCTGTGACCGACAGTTCGATCGAGACAGACAGCGCTTCGTTCTGAAAGGCCCATCATCAGATCGATCATATGCGGACGGGGCCCCGTCATTCATAGGGCAGGTCCGCTCGTTTTCAGAGGATGCCAGCTTCCGACTTGACTAGTGTCCAGACCGACAGGGCATGGAGACCATAATATAGGAGCATGAGCACCGCGAGCGTAGCAACATAGGCCTGGCCCACCTTCCATCCCGATATCAGCATGCCGGAATCACTCCCCCGGCACATGATCTGGAGCGGGGTCTCTCCAGTAACGAGGGCAATGACGAGGATAAGGATAACGGGGATGTGGCCGACGATATCAAGCATACCAAATTCAGGCATGGCGGCGACAAAAACGATCCCCAGCAATATGGCGCCTACGCGGCCGAGAATTTCGCGCCCGGCAAGCAAGTAGAACGCCAGGGAAAACTCTACAAAGCCGGCGATCGTGGCAACCGTCGAGAACGCCTGGCCAGCCGTGATCCCGGGATGTGAAACCAGTATCGAGATCGTCCACTGCGGAAACAGAAACTTTTCCACTGCCGTCCACATCAAGCTGAGGCTCAGCGACCCGATGAGGATGGGCACGCGATATCGACTGATTGCCAGACGTGACGCTATCGAGCTTCCTAACGCAAGATGCGCTGCAAGGCCTAGAAAGAACAGATAGTCGATCATGTAGAAAAGACCGAACTTCGCGACCCCCATCAGGTAGAGCCCGGCTAAGGCCGCTGCCGCGAAGATCGAAAGTCGCGGGATCAGGACTACGACTGCAGTCGCCAATTGAACATAACCAACCGCTTGACCGGCGCCATACAGGTCCGGGGTCAGAAGCGATCCGCTCGATCGATCGGCCCACATCACGACGGCAAGATTGCCCCATAGACAGAGCGCATAGACTGCCACGCCCGCCCGTACGATCACGTCGCTTGCAACTCCCGCACGCTTGGGATCCACAACGAGTTTTCCTGCAACCCGCGTTGCCACGGCGTCGAGCATGGCACCAAGCATCACGAGACCGACAAAAATGGCAAAGAGTTCAAGGAACAATAGGGTCACGACCTGCCCGACAGGCAGCGGCGGTGCCGAACCATCGATGGGTCCGCAGAACCATTTCACATGGGCTTCCGCGACACCGGGCATGCCCAGTACCATGACGAGCAACAGGCCCGCTGGCCGTATCGGGAACTTGCTGCTCATCGCCATTCCCTCTTGCGTCGATACAAGAGGTACGAAGGTCATCAGCGGTTAGATGCCCCAATCATCGGCGTGCTGCCGCTCTAACGGTCCGGCACTGACTACGTCTTCCGTCTCAGCATCAGAATCAGTCAATCCTCAAAATGCCATCTTTTTTAAGAAAGGCTGCAGCGTCAGCCGACGTCCGCTAACGCCATCTGCCTTCCCAATAACGGGCGGGCCGCTTTCCTTCCCACAATGCCCGTTCGGCAAGCAATTGATCAGAAAACCCGGTCTGAAACGCCACTGTGCGACAAACGGGTGTTTTACGACACGTGGGCGGATGACATGTAGCACTGGCAAGCCGCGCCGATCAGTATCGACAGTTACAAAGCAATAGCTCGTTCTGCTGTCGCAAAAATCAGCATTTTCGCGACAACGCTGCGGCAACTCCAGCCCCTTGGATCACCGATTAAAGAGCGTCAGCTCGCAGCAATGGGCTGATCGCCGTCCTGATGATCCCGTGAAAGCCTGACAAAGCGTCCCCGACGCAATGCGATCACGAGTAGACCAACGCCCAACATCACTTCGACAATCAATCCTGGTACGGACGCCTCTACTCCAAAGGCACCCCCGGTCAGCGCGTTGGTGCCGGCAATATGCGGCAGAAGAACCCCGCTTATCGCGTAACCGGATATCGGCGCTCCGAAGATACCGCCTTGGGTAAAGTTCCAAGCGAAGTGCTCGCCAATCACGCCCCATAGGCGCCTGGTAAGCATGTACAGAGCGGCCGACACCAAGCCTCCTTCAACACCGACTGCGATCGTGCTCCACCACGTCGCGTTAGGATTTGCCCAGTGTCCCGCTCCGAACAATGCGGAGCTAAGTAAAATCGCCGCCCAGCTGCCGAGCCATCGCTCCATGATACGGAAGAATATACCCCGCGTGATGATCTCTTCGATCACGCCGGATTTGAGCGAAATGACGATCACCGGCAGTACCACGGTCGCTGGATTGACACCGGTCACGCGGTACCCGCCAAATGCCGCAATAATGCCGATCACGATCGAAAAGGACACCGCCCCGATCGTCATTCCTGCACCGAGCTCGCGGAGCCAGCCGTTCATCGCAAATTCGTCGCAGCGTGGGCGGCGTTCTACAAAGCGAACGAAGAGCCAGTACACGAATACGAACACGGCTACCGTCAAGATCGCGGCCGGCAGCGCCACTCTGATGTCGTCAATATGCGGCTTGATGCCGAGCAGCCGAACCGTTTGTCTAGAGGCTGTTATGAACCTGCGGCGCAGGCAGCGGCTTGCTTCATCATGAGGCAAGCGAAGGCGACGACGTGAAGTCCTGCGAGTGTTTCAGCGTAGCGCTCGTAGTCTTTGACGAGGCGTCGAAAACGGGTCGCCCATGCGAATGACCGCTCGACAACCCAGCGTCGCGGCAAGAGGACGAAACCACGCTTGGCCTCGGGCAATTTGACGACCTCAAGTGTGATGCCGTGTTTGGCTGCGGCGTTGGCGGCTCGCTCGCCGGTATAACCCCTGATCGACCCAGGCAAGTTCGACGGTGTCGTTGGTGACGGCCTGCACGGTACGCGCGAGCCGCTCTACCTCGCCGCGGTCTTCTGCGCTGGCCGGCGTGACATGAAGTGCCAGCAGGTGGCCCAGCGTATCGACGGCCATGTGGATCTTCGAGCCCTTCTTGCGCTTCCCACCGTCGTAGCCGGCACGCTCGCCGCTCTCCGGTGTGGAGCGCAGCGTTCGGCTGTCGATGATCGCGGCGGTCGGTTCGGCCTTGCGGCCTGCCGCCAGGCGCAACACCGCGCGCAGATCGTCGACCAGCGCCTCGAAGCATCCTGCCGCCAGCCAGCGCTGCGTCTGCTGGTACACCGCCGCCCAGGGCGGAAGGTCGTTCGGCATCCACCGCCACGGCGCACCCGTCTTCACGATGTAGCGAAGGCCGTTGAACACCTCGCGCAGGTCGTGCCCCCGCTGGCCGGCATCCTCGCGCTGCAACAGCAGGTACGGTGCGACCAGCGACCACTCCTCGGTGCTGACGTCAGACGGGTACGGCTTGCGGCAAATGCTCATCCGATACCGGATGAATCAGGCCCGCCTCCAAGTCCATAACAGACTCTAGCGGCAGCAAACATCGCTACTGCGATGGCGACAAGCACCGGCGGGTAGTGGATCACCCGCCAAACGCGGCTGCCAGGTGGCGTACAAGGAAGGATCGGTGGCATGACGGCTCCCTGATTCACCTAGCCGCTAAGTCGGGCGGCTTTGCGCAGTGTGCTCCCTCCACCTAAAGACATGCAATTCGAAACGTAGTACATTCGCCAGGCTATCAAGCCGAAGCAGGAAACAGCCGACCCTGAAGTAAGGCATTTGCGGATTTCAATTTCGCTCAAAGCGTTGCTCGCGATCTCGGCTCCTAACATGGCTTATCTCATGTTACTCTTTCTCCGGGAGAAGGGTTGATGCTCAAACTAACAGTCCTGCTATTCACCTGTGTCGCAACCGGCGTTGCTGCACAGGATGTTCCTGCGGCCGAGTCTCACGCTCCAGCAGAGCACGACGGGATGAACCATGGCGACATGGCTGCGCCTAAAACGCCTCAGATCATGCCGGGTTATGGCAATGGCGGCTTCACGATCACCACCAAAGTGCCGCAGGCGCAGGCGTTCTTCACCAATGGGATGCAGCTTGCCCATGCTTTCGCCCATACTGCTGCGATCGCTGCAATGGCCGAGGCGGTCCGGCTAGATCCAGCCTGCGCCATGTGTCTGTGGGGCCAAGCTTGGGCGTCAGGCCCGACGATAAACTACGGTAAGACCGCCGAGGAGATTGCGCCGCTTGCCGAGATGGCTGTCAAGGCCGGCATGCTGGCAAAGACCGCGAGCACCGACCGCGAGAAGGCACTGATCCACGCGCTCCAGCTACGGTACAACGATGGTGGCGGGAGCAAGCCGGGGGATCTTGCTTTTGCCAAGACAATGGCGACGCTCGCGGCACGCTATCCGGCCGACAACGAGATCGCGGTGATGGCGGCTGACGCCTGGCTGATGACTGAGGCGAAAACACCCGACGATTGGAAAATAAACGCCGAGCTTGCGATGCCGCTCCTCGAAGGCGTGCTGAAGCGCAACCCCGACGACACGCCGGCGATCCACTTCTACATTCACGCGACCGAGGCCGCCGGCGTGCCGGTGCTGGCAGAGCGGTATGCGGACAAACTCGCCGGGCTTGCGCCTAAGGCCAGTCACCTGATCCATATGCCAAGCCATACCTTCTACTGGGTCGGGCGCTATCAGGACGCGGCTAACGCCAATACCCGCGCGGTGGCGATTGGCGTCGAAAATGCGCGCGTGCTTGGATTGCCGCCCCCCGCCGGCGTTTGGGGTCTGCCTTATCACGTCCACAACGTGACCTATGGGCTGGGTGGTGCACTAGAAGCAGGCGACGCAAAGACGGCACTGGCATTAGGGCGCCCGCTCGTCGAGGTCTCGCAGGTCCGCCCGAAAGCTAGCCCGTTCAGCCAGGTGATCGCCGCTAGCGGTTATTTCGCGATGGCGCGGTTTTCTGAGCCGGCGGAGATCCTGGCGTTGCCGCAGCCCAAGCTGCTCACGCTGATCGCCGCTTGGCATTATGCCCGCGGCGAGGCTCTGGCGCGTAAGGGTGATGCTGCTGGCGTCCGCGTCGAGGCCGCGGCCATCCAGGGTACGACGGGCAAGTTGAGCGACGACGACGGCTCGCGTCAGGCTCAGCAGCTTACGCTTATTGCCCGCAACGTCCTGACCGGACGCGCCGCGATGCTCGAACATCGCACGCCCGATGCGATTATCGCGTTCCAGCAGGCAGCCGAGCTGCAGGAGGGTGTGGAGTTCTCGCTAATGACCGACCCGCCCGCTTGGTATTATCCCGTACGCCGCGACTTGGCCGCGGCGTTGCTGGCGGCTGGCGACACGGCCGGAGCGCGTAAGCAAGCCGAAGCAGCGTTGACGTATCGAACTAAGGACCCAGGCACGCTGGCTCTAATCAAGACGATACGTCGGAACTAGGCTGTCTACTTTTCATCACGTTCAGCCATGTCGTTGTCTCAGAAGCGGCGACATACGCGACATCCAAAAGTCAGGATATTCGCGACAAACCGCCGATGAGGTAAAGGTTGGTCTCTGGCATAAGGATACAGCCTGCTTTACCAGTTGGTAATGATCCGCTCGGCTTCACGTGCGAGTTGCTTGAGCGTTGTCAGGTCCGGCGCCTCTTTATGAGCAATGGTGTCTGCTATACATAATGTACCCAGACCGTAACCGGCGCGATCGACCAGAGAAATGCCTATATAGAATCGAACGAATGGTGGAGCTGACACAGCAGAGAATCTTGAATATGTCTTATCTTTATGGGTATCTAGGATAACTAGCGGATCGCCAAGTTGTAGTATGACTCGTTTGCAGATCAAACTAAAATGCGCATGTTCATCATCGTTTAGACCAATAGAGGTTACAAGCCTTTGATTATCTCCGCTTATTAACGAGATAAACGTAATAGGACTTTTCATATTAGTATATGCATCAATTGTGATGCGCTGAAGCTCAGAGTCCCGATGGCTGACCACAGCCTCTGTCTTATTGAACCTGACGAGATGCTTCGATCCGTTTTCAGGTGATTCCATGGTTACAGTTTCCCTGCTGTGCGCAGACTAATAGCTTTTTTACGGCCGACGATGACATGGTCTATGAGGACTATATCAAGTTGATCGCAGAGATCGGAAAGCCGCCGCGTGCACTTGATGTCATCCTCGCTAGGGCTTGGATCTCCACTGGGATGGTTATGCGCGACGATGATGGAGGTGGCACCGAGCTCAATTGCACGTCCGACAATCTCTCGATTGTAAAAGGGGGGCGGAATTTACTGTTCCCACTGCCATCTCTTCATCCGCCAGCAACTCATTCCTAGGGTTTAGGTAAAGCGCCCTGACCCGTTCCCTCGTCTCGAACCCCATTTGAAATTTGAGATAGGTGAGAAGCGCAGACGATGTGCCTATGATTGGCCGGTCGGCCGCTGTGCCTCGGAGTGAAAGAGCGACTGCTGACCGACACCAGCTTACGGCGTTGATGATTGCATCATCAGCGCCGACACGCCGCAAACGCGCGGACGAACCAGCAAGGACGGAAGCCAACGAGCCGAACTCGATCAAAAGAGCACGCGCGGTAGATGCCGGATCTAGTATTTTTGACGCGGATCCTTTGATGAGTTCCTCGATCGCCCGGCGCTCCTCACCGCGCGATGGCGGCTCCAGATGCCCAGAGCGAGGAGAAGAAGCACCGGATAGCTCGAAGCTTCCTCCATCACCTGGTAGCCAAGCCGCCACATGCCGGGGGTAGTCAGACGGGCAACATGAGCCGTCGTCGAAAGAAGATGTAGTGCAGCTGCGCACAGGACCCATCCTTTTCCGCTCCGCACGCCAATGATCGCCAGTCCTGCTAGCAGGCCACAGTCGATCACCAGCAAGGAGCGCTCGAGACTGTAAAAGCGAGTTGCTGATGATGATCCAAGAACCACCGTCGCTAATGCCGCAGTCCAGCAGAGTGCCGCGACCGCTAGCTCAGGCTGTCTGAGATAACCGACTATCCCCAGTGCACGACCTCGGCCACGCCAAGCGAGAACCGAGAGCACAATTAGGATAGCCCAGAAACTCATGACGTAGAGGTCCATGTGGGCGACCCATCATAGACCTCGCAAAGCGTCAATCGGCAGCAGCAGGAACTTGTGGTTCTAGTGCGGATATCCTGCTGCCAGGGGTGTTGGGCACGCAGGTGCTGGGTCCAAAGCCAGGTACATCGAAAACGCTTATTAATTCGGTCATTACCTGGTGTGCTTCTGCGATCTTTGACTGAGAAAGTAGCTGAAAGTTCAGACTATCGGCCATCAGTTGCATCGCCTCGATCGATCCCTTGTCCATGAAGACGCGAGCGTCGGTTCGCTCGCCCTGCATAGCGATCAGGCAGCTCAGTGTGTCGGTGATCCCTCGATTCGTGGAGCGCTCGGCAGTGATTACCGCCTTCTTCGTGTTTTGAACGTGTTCGATTGAGACGCGGGGCATGACATTCTCCAAGCCCGCGGCGTGTGTCCGGGGCTTACTCGTGGGGCCGTTCGAGGCTGTTTGCGATGCGCTGCGCGGAAGAGTCGTAAATCGCCGGAGCGGCGATCACGACGAGTGCAGCCAAAACAGCAATCGCGAGGATCAGGGCAAGCCGCCGCAACGCGACGTCTGAATCCTGGTCCTGCCCACCGGAAGCAGAGAGCCGTTCGTCATCAAAAACGAAAGTGGATCGCTGTTCCCGAACCTCGGCGGGGTGCGGCAACTCTGCGGTGGGAAAGGGCCGATTGGCTATTGGCATCGACTGTCTAGACATCGGATATGGGGGGACGAAATCCTTGGGCGAGCCCTGCTCGGCTCCTGCCAGATTGCGCTCTACCGTTACGGTACCCGCGCCGGCACTTATCGATTCAAACCGTCGTAGCTGGTCTGCGGCGGACAATCGTGAGATGCCCCCGAGCTTCTTGCGTGCGGAGAAGACGTGCGAGTTCACCGTGGATGGCTTTATGCCGAGCTGGTGAGCGATTTCCTCGGCTTTGCACTCATGGTGGGCAAGCCGCAGGCAATTCCGCTCCATCGGCGTCAGCGAGTTGTACAGCATCTGGTCCATCGCTTGCTCGCCATGCTCCATCAACATCTCTGCCGCCAGTCTCAGCGAAACGTACCTGTCGGGTGTATTAAGCTAGGTCTGCTGACGACAGGCCTACGACTTGGCCCCCTGGAGGTCCATATGACGGGAGCGCATTATGGATTGGCACGGTAAGCGCCTGCCATGCTGAGTGAACTGGCGGTTGCGGGATTTTGCCTCGCATAGACAATTTGGGCGCGACCAACGAAGTCGCCTACCGCTGGCGACTGCCGACCCGCGTTGCCAAAATCGCTCGGCCCGATCCCCACACAAAAAGCGTCATTTCGGCTCTGAAAACGCTTGGACATTGGTTTGTAAGGAACAGCACGATTCAGTCTGTCAATAGATGCAATGTATTGAAAATATTTATGCTATGACCCGATTCGGTTCAGTTATCGGCGTACCAGCTATCGCTCCTAGGGGAGTTTTTAGTCATGCCCTCTTTTGAAGACTCTGCACGACGAGAGCGCGAGTATATCGCAGCTCAACTTCATATTACTGTCTCGGAATTGGCTCGATATCCCTATTGCGCAGGTGTTGAAAGCGTGCGCGGTAAGGTCGCACTTATGATACATTGGCTAGACGATACCCCCGATGGCGTCATCCGAGATGGGAGTATGCGGGGGATCATTCATCACCGATATCGAACTACCAACGTGGCGGTAAAAGATACTGAATAATATTACTAATCATCAACTTTCAGAATGGCGGGTAATTTTATTACTGGAGGGGCCCTTAGGGACCGAAGCTCTTCTTGAACTACTAGCATGGTAATGCTGGGACTGCTGCCCGGCTAAATTAACTTACGAAAACAGCTTCTGCATTCAGCTTAAGCGCCGGAGTAAACGCGGCCAACGTCTCAAATAGCGGTCATGAGCGACTTTCCGGGTTCGTTTTATGCGTCGACCCGAGTTAGCTAATTTCGCACAATCTGAGATTGTCAGATACCAATCAAGTACCTAGATGCGCCTTCTGAATTGGAGGCGTTTTATGTCTGACACTACCCTCGACCTTAACCCCCGTTGAACTCGCCATCGAGTTGACGATCGCCTGGCTGGCTAACCCCAATACGCGTACCAATGCTGACGATGTTCCAGCCTTCTTGAACAAAATGTATCAAACTGTTTCGGTGCTGGTCGGCGGAAACGCTACGGCTGCTGAGCCCGAGGCACCTGCTCAAGAATACACCCCGGCCGTGACGGCTCGTAAGTCGCTTGCCAGTCCCGATCACATCATCAGCATGATCGATGGCAAGCCGTACAAGACGCTGCGTCGTCATCTCGCGACTAATGGCATGACGCCAATGGAGTATCGCGAGCGTTATGGCCTGAAGGCTGATTACCCCATGGTCGCTCCTACCTATTCGGAAGCGCGCCGTACCATGGCTAAGAGCATCGGGCTGGGTCGCAAGCCCGGCCAGACGAATATAGCTATGGCAGACGCCAAGCCGGCTCCGCGCAAGCGCAAGGCCGAAGAGGCCGCAGTGGAATAATTTTACGGGGCTGGCTTCCTCGAAACAGGGAGCCGGCCCTTCCAATAGTGCGGCACTGACTACTTTGGGCACCAATTTTTACAAACCTAACGAAGGTTTGCGCGTGCGCCGGGGTTCAAGCTATGACGCTCCGCCATGCAAGGCATCGAGCGCATGACGGAGCGAAGCTTCGAGGCAGGGTTGGTCAGCAGTCGCACGGCTGAGGGCAGTTTTGACGACTGCCCCTACGATGAATGGCTCGCTCCAAATCTAAGGCGCGCCTGGGTTTACGGCTGGGCATCCGGCAAAAAAGAGTCGCCCCTGTAGACTGAAGCTGCGGCTCAGTTGACGGTGTATGCCGGTGGACAAGCCCCCCGCCGCAGCGTTTTAGACTCATGGCTTTCTGCGGTTGGGAAGTGCCGTCGCTTCCCGCTACGGACGCCTATATGACTTCCCGTCGTGAGTAGCCCGGGCCCACCCCGTACCAAGGTTGACGGCTGATTCGAGGAGCAAACTCTTTCAACCGACCGCTCCGCAATCAGGTACTACTACACCGATCAGTGTTGTAAAAAACGCCATCGTGTGAGTTCGGGAACGTCAGCCGCGGGCCGTGCAGCGCTGAAAAGGAAGCCTTGGCCAAAATTGCAGCCTGCGCTGCGCAGCAAAAGCGCTTGTTCTGCCGTCTCGATGCCCTCAGCCACGGTTTTCATTCTAAAACTTTTTGCGAGGCCAATTACGGCGTTCACTATCGGTGCGTCGCTCAAGTCCGCTAATAACGGCACAACGAACGACCGATCGATTTTTAGGACCGACACCGGAAATCGTTGGAGGTGCGACAGCGACGCGTAGCCGGTGCCAAAATCGTCAAGGGAAAGAGAAATGCCCGCCTGGCTTAACGTGGCCAAGGCCTCCTCCACGATATCGAGGTCTCGGCCGAGAAACACTGACTCGACTATTTCGATCTCCACCATGGAAGCAGGTACACCCGCGGCGGCCAGGCGCCCAAGTAGCTCTTGGGCGAAGCCCGGACGGCACAGATCTACACCGGATGCGTTCAGTGAGACATGACCGAACCCGGTCCCGGACTGCAGCCAATGTCGCATGTCGTCGATCACTTGGCGGTGCATGGACGCACTGATCTGGCGGCCGAGATCGCGATCATCGAAGGCGGCCGCCAGTGTGTCAGGCGTTTGTATGCCCTGGGTGGGATGGTCCCAGCGCAGCAGCGCTTCGAAACCCACCACATTACCTGTGACAAGGTCTATTTTGGGTTGATAGAAGGGTTTGATCAGCTCGGCGCTGAGAGCCTCACGGCCTACCGCGAGCATCGAAACGTGGCGCACAAGCTCGGCGCGCATCTCGGGCCTGAAATGGTGCAAGGAATTGCGACCACTAGCTTTCGCGTCATACAGCGCGAGGTCAGCGCTCCGAAGTAGCTCCTCACCGGTCGGGCCATGGAATGGGTAAATTGCCAGCCCGGCACTCACTTGGCATTCAATCGCGATATCGTCCACGTCTACTATGCCGTACAAGGCAAAGAATACGTCATGTGCCTTCTGTTCGACCCCGACCTGATCAGCGTCCTGGAGCAGTACGGCAAACTCGTCGCCGCCTAGCCGCGCTGGCGTGCCAAATCGAAGGGCCCTCAATCTCCCAGCGATCCAGCGCAGCACGGCGTCGCCAGCAGCGTGACCGTATCGATCATTGATCAACTTGAACCGGTCGATGTCAAAGACGATCACCGCTGTCGCACCGCCGTGCGCGGCAGTGTGCTGCAACGCAGCCTCGAGGCATTTCTGGAACGTGGCTCGGTTGGCAAGCTCGGTCAGTACGTCATGGCTGGCGCGCCACGCTACTTCCAACTCCGCCAGGCGCTGTTCGTGGACGTCTTCAGTCGTGCCGTACCAGCGCAGAACAGCGCCGGCGTCATCGCGCAAAGGAGCGCCGCGCGATCGTATCCATCTGAACGATCCGTCGTGTAGCATGAGGCGATAAATACAGTTGAGCGGCTGGCCAGTTGCGACACTATGCTCCCAGTTGCTCCGAAGCCGCATTACGTCGTCAACGTGGACGGCGCGAAAAAACCGTGTTCCTAACGCTTCCTTAGGTGGGCGCCCGGTCAGGCGCGTCCATGCCGACCCGACCTCGTTTAACGTGCCATCGCGTAAAGCGGTCCAGGCGATCTGCTCGCCCAGCTCAATTGTATAGCGGTATCGCTCCTCGCTCAGATGAAGCGCAGCCGCGGCACGGTTGCGTTCGGTGAAGTCCATCATCGCTCCCACCATACGGGTGGCTTTGCCGTTCTCATCTGTCACCAGGAACCCGCAGTCGACGATATCGGCATACCGCCCATCACCGCATTGGAAACGATAGCTTTCCCGCCATCGCTCGCCGGAACCAGCGTTAATTAACTTCTCGATGCTGGCAGAGACTCGGGCTCGGTCGTCGGGATGGATCTGCGCTTTCCACCAATCTCCATGATTTTTTTCGGGGCTGATGGGATGGCCGAGTTGGCTGAACATTGCCTCGCTCCAAGTCAACAGACCCGTACCGAAGTCCCAGTCCCAAACCACGTCGTCCGTCGCCTTGGTGGCGAGGCGGTAGCGTTCCTCGCTCGCACGCAACCTGTCCGTTGCACAACGTCTCTCGTCGCAATCCTCGGCCGTGCCGCACCATCTTAGGATCCGGCCGCGTCGCCCCCTTAGCGCTGTGGCGCGGAGGTGGAACCAGCGGTAATGGCCATTGGCCAGCCGGATGCGACATTCGATGTCCAGAGCACAGTCGCCCACGTTCGCCGTCCGCCAGGCTCGTTGGAGAGCCTCATGATCATCAGCATGGACGGCGCTGCGCCAATCTGCGCGCAATAGCTCGTGCGGAGCAAACCCGAGCTTTTCAAGCCCGTGCGGACCCACATTCACGATGGTACCGTTTGGGAGCGCCATCCAGGGGATAATGGGTCCAAACTCGACTAAGTACGCGTATTGCTCAGAACATTGCCCAATGGCGTCGAAACTTTCAGCCGTCGACCGGTCATCATGGACTGAGAAGCGCTTTTTTGCGAACCATAGCTCGAGAGCGAGCCGCGGCGCGGTGCAACCGAACTTCGTCGCTCATCTGGAACCTGCCCCCTAGGAAAACAAATTGGCACCGAGAATTAATAATTACCTATAGTAAACGCCTTTTTCGCTGGTCATTCTTAAAACTCAAGGTCTTTTTAAAGGCGGGTCGCGGTAAACAGATTACAAGCGGCAATGCAAATATCAGAGTCATAGGGTATAATTGTACTGGAGACGACGCGAATATGGCCTCCTATTCGTGAGGTATGCAAAACCCCGACCAACAACCAAATCAGCTTTTGAAGCCGAAGATGGAGCAAGCCCTTGGGCTTGCGGATGCTTTGATTTGACATTGGTCGGCACGTGGATATCGAGCAAAATAGAGGCTCTGTCTGCCTCAGATACGACCGATTTACCGCCGGGTTCTGGGAACGGACCATAAGCAGGGCGGTTTCTATAGCTGCTAGAAGCGTCCTGCCCTTTCGGGGGGAATGGCGGTGAAGGCTCGCAATGCTCTGTGGATCGGCAGGGCGTTTTAGTCATGATACGCGGAACAGACTTCAACACGTTCTGTTATCGTTATTACCGTCAGGCTTTCCCCCCTTTAGTTCTGATGGTGTATAAAGCGCCCCGTTGCCCCTCCGCAGCGGGGCGTTCTGTTTTCCACTTCTGCCAGCAAGGGATCTTTGGTTGGCAAAAGTGTAAGCGAAACGACATCTTTTGCAATGTGGCGGTGATCGTTTCAATTTTTAAAATTCGATCCTGAATAGAAGATCGACGGCAGGGCTGAAGCAGAGCGGCACGGTAAGAACCACCACGAACATTAATAGGAAGTTGGTCATAAATGCGCCAGCCGAAGGGTAAACCAGCTTCCTCAAAAGCCCGCAGACCAGCGATATTGGCGCGGCGAATAATAAAGTGATTAATAGCGCCTACCCTAGACTGGCCACAGTATGCGTTTCAGGACAACCGGTTGAGCGATCGCACGCACCCAACACGTTATCCACCAGTACAATACCGCCAATGCCAGACGCAAGAAGCCCGACCGTAAGACAGCCAAATGGCAAAACCTTTCGTAGGTGGGGAAAGAGTGGTTCTTCGCACATGCCGCAACATTAGGAACAATTGGAAGCCCTCTAAAGTAGCGGATTCTAGATCTGCTGCGCTGTTGCGGAACGTCCGCTCTCCCCATTATCGCCGCCCAGCAGTCAAATATGTGGAAAACCCTTTCTAAATTACGACTGCGCGACAAGCAGGTGTTTTCGTACGGCAGCCTATCGATCGTTTTATAACGCCGTCGCTAACCTTGTGTGGCGACTATCGTGTGATTTCCGACAACGATCGTCTGGCTTTGCCGGTCGCGTCGAGGTTGCCGTTATTGTACCACCCCGCAAGGCGTGATCATTGAGCGGGCCATTCCGTGTCCAGAATTGAGAACCACGCCGTATCGCCAGTCCGCTCAATCCTGCCGCCTTCATCCGCGCTGCGATCCGATGAAGTTTCTCAATCCCCTGATGTCTGGGTCCAAGGGGATAGATATCGATGTGACCGTCCTACGGTTCAGATCCCGATCGGGCAGGTCCGGACGCTCGTCGCCCATCGACACGCAGCACCGAGGATCGAGACGACCAATACCTCACGTCACTCCGACAGGCTGGTGATCGTAGAACTCGACCTGCATAGAAACAGGGCCGATCACCTCAACATGGTGCGGCTCGTCTGGATGGATGAGGCCCGGCATGCCAGGGTCGAGAACGCGCGAGGTTCCGTCCTCCCTGCAGTAGCGGAGCGACCCTTCTAAGATCCGGATCACGCCCCAGACACCGCGTTTCGTGCGATGCTCCCGTTGCAGCGCCTGGGGCAGAGTCTCCGCGGTGAACAAAGGCGACGAGCGGTAGGGCGTCGAGGCGTCGCGGAAAGCGCCACCGGGAATGTGCCGGGACGAGTCCCTCTGCAGCCGGTGAAGCGCCACTCGAGCCGCCCTGTCCCTGATTGATCATGTTTCACCTCCCTCTTCATGCTCGGGCGCCATCGCGCCACGTTTTCTCGAAAGACATCATCACGTGCCGTTTACGCGGTCGGCTAGTAAGCGAAGTGCTACGCCGAACATCGGCTGCGCGTTGGCATCAGACGGATCAGAGCAGGCCCGCCGCGCAGAGGCCAAGCAGGACCGCGATCGCGTCCTCCAGCACTGCGGCCGGAGGATCGCTCCTGAAGGACCGGGCAAGCCATTCACGCGCAAGCGCGCCGCCGTAGGTGCCGAGCGCCGCGCCGACCAAGCTGCACAGGCACCCTACGAGAATCATTCCCGAACTCGCGCCGACCGTGGCTCCTGCGAGTGACCCGGTGACCAGGCGGCCGGAGAGTTGAACGGGCACCGTTCTGCTCGGAGTCGAGGGCAGCAAATCCGTGATGAACTCGGCCAGCGCCAGCAAAGAGAGGATGCCTACGGTCCACGGGCTGGCCATGAAGCCCAGCCACGTTCCCGCCACCGGGAGCACACCAGCATAGGCGGCCCAGCTGGCCAGGGTCGGCGCGGTCATCGCACGCAGCCCCGCGACCAGACCGATCAGCAAGGACAGGAAAACGATCGTCATCGCACGCGAGCTCCTCAAAAGGTCAGGGCGTCGTTGTAGGCGTTGGCACGACGGCGCGCTTGCCCCCGACCGGCAGCGCTTGGCTGATTCCGTCACCGAGTGACGCACCAAGCGATCGCAACGGAACGCCGCCGCCAAGTGAACGGACGAGCGCGACGTCGAGGAGAAAGGCCCGTGACTCGAAGCCCGCCAGTACCCGGCGGCGGGTGAGCAGCCGGTCCTCGATCAGCAGCACGGACTGGTAGTCGGCCGCGCCCATTCGGTAGCGCAACTGAGCTAGCCGGTAGGCGCGCTCGGTGGCGACGACGGCGCCTTGAGCACCCGCTCTCGCATCGGCAAGGTGACGCTCACCTTGCACTACGTCCGCGACCTCGCGCAGCCCCTGCACGACCGCATCGTCATAGGTGGCGACCGCCGCATCGAACTCGGCACGTGCCCCGCTGTAGTTCGCGCGCCGCCGGCCGCCATCGAAGATGGGTAGGCTGAGCGCCGGCCCCGCCCCGCCAACGTCGGCGCCCGCGTTCAGGAGGTTGCCGAGACCCAGCGCGTCGAAGCCGATGAAGGCCAGGAGATTTACGCTCGGGTAGAACTGGGCGCGAGCCACCTTTATCCTACGTCCGGCCGCCTCGACACGCCAGCGTGCCGCAACCACGTCCGGCCGGCGTCCCAGCAAGTCGGCGGCAAGCGCAGCGGGCAGACCGAAGCTGCGTAGCGACGGCTTGACGGGACGTTCGATGGCCAGTCCCCGGTCTGGACCGGCACCCAGCAGAGCCGCGATGCGGTTGCGCGCGATGCCGATGGACTCGTCGGCTACGGCAAGATCCGCGCGCGCCGCAGGCGGGCCGGCCTCTGCTTGGGCCAGGTCAGATTCGGAATCGAAGCCGTGCTCCGTGCGCGCCCTGACTATCCGCAGGCTCTCACTGCGAAGATCAAGCGTGCTCTGGAGCACGTCGCGGTCCGCGTAGAGGCGGACCAAGTCTGCATAGGCCGCCGCGATCGACGCGGAGACTATCAACCTCGCCGCGGCGGCGTCCGCGGTCGCCGCCGCGGCATCCGAGCGAGCCGCTGCAAGCGTAGCCCGGTTCTTGCCCCAGAAATCCAATTCCCAGCTGAACCCGACAGTCGCGCGACCGTAGCCGCGGTAGCCGTCCCGCTGCGGGGTAACCGGAATGCCGTCCTCGCTGCTTGGCTTCGTAATCGTGACCGACGCATCCGCGTTAACGCTCGGGAGCAGGGGCGCTCCGGCCGCACCTACCGCGGCCTCGGCGCGGCGCAGGCGCGCGCTAGCCTGCGCGACCGACGGCGAGTCCTTCAGGCCTTCCTCGATCAACGCGTCGAGCTGGCCGTCGCCATAGGCGAGCCACCAGCTATCCGTGGGCCAGTCGGCGACAGGTGCTGCGAGGCTTTGGCTGCTCAAGTACGCCTGGGCTGCCTTTGGTACTGGGGCGGGGCCAAGATGGGGCGGCGACAGGCAGCCGCTCAGCAAGAGGCACGGCATCAGTAGGAGTGTGGGCAGCCGGCTCACGACCGGACGCCGCACTTGAACGATCCACCCTGGATCCACGAGAGCATGCCGCCGTGTGACCTGCCGTCGGCATGGCTCCCCAAGGCGATCCGTGGCGTCGCAGACATTCCGGTCGCTAGCCGCTCGCTAGACGGCTGGTCCCGATCCAGCAGTATGCGCACCGTAAAGCGCCGCGCGATCTTGGTGAAATTACCGGTCGCGTTGTCCGGAGGGATGACCGCGAACTCGGAACCGCTGGCGCCCTGGGTTCCCTCTACCACCCCGCAGAAGCTGGTCTCCGGCACCGCGTCGACGGCCACCTCGACCCGGTCACCCGGGCGCACGCGTGGAAGCTGCGTCTCGCGCAGGTTCGCCTCCACCCACAAGCCCTTTGTCGGGGTGATCGCCAGCAGCCGGGTCCCGGTGTTCACGAACTCGCCGAGCCGCACGTTGCGCGCTGCCACCCTGCCCTCGCGCGGCGCGACGATGGCGGTCCTGCCGAGATCGGCGCGCGCGCGGAGCAGCTTGGCCTCGGCGCTCTGCAGCTGCGCGCCGACGGCGAGAGTCTGCGCGTCGAGGACGCCGATCTGCCTGCGCGCGAAGGTCGCCTGCGCCCGGCTCTGCGCGACACCCGACACAGCGCGAACGTTTTCGGCGCGCGACGCCTCGAAGAGCTGACGGCTGATGGCGCCCCTCACCGACCAGGGCGTCCGAGCGTGCGAAGTCGGCACCCGTCTTTAACTGCGTGGCACGGGCCGCGACAACGCTCGAGTCGGCCACCTCTATCTGGGCCGCCTGGAGAGCGCGCTGCGCCGCAATCTGGCGGAGCGCCGCGTGCTGCTGCGCGACCGCCGCTTCCGCATCCGCCACTGCTGAGCGGTAATCAGTTGGGTCGATGTGCACGAGGACCTGCCCGGCCTTTACCAGTTGGTCGTTCTCCGTTTCGACGGCCGTGATGTAGCCGGGAACCTTCGGCGAGATAAAGGTGACATCGCCCTTCAGGAAGGCGTTGTCGGTGCTGATGAAGCCGGAGGACCCAGGGGTGGTGTCGTAGAGCGCGGCTACGGCTGCGGTCGCGACGCCCGCCACGAGGAACGCCACGGCGACCCTCCTAGCCGCGCCCCAGCGGCGGGGCTGCTGTTCGCCCCGCTCGTCCACCGGCTGCTGGATATCGGATTGCGCGTTCATACGATGCTCCTTCTAGGATCCGGTCGGGGCGCGATCTCGGATGGGATGCTGGGCAGGGCCCAGACGAGGACGGCTCCGAGCGCGAGCACGATGGCCGTGACGATGAAGGTGTCGGCGAACGCGAGGGCGAATGCCTGACCCGAGGCGGCGCGTCCCAACGCGGTCGTGGCGGCCGATTGTGCCGCGACAGTGTCGGCGGAGAACCGCCCAAAGGCGCCGGCTGTGGTCGCGAGACGCTGCGCGGTGGTCGGATCGGTCGCGGCCAAGCTCTCGACCAGAGACGCGGAGTGGAACTTCTCCCGCTCGACGAGCAGGTGGGAGAGCATCGCGAGACCAGTGACGATTCCGAGAACGCGCGCGAGGTTGAAGACTACCCCCACCGTCGGACCATCCTGCATCGTCGCGCCGAAGACGGCGAAGCGGAGCACCCCCACGGAGAATACGCCCATCCCTACCCCCGCGACCGCGGCCGCGGTCCGCAGCTGGTCGATCGCCCAGTCCGCCGAAAGGTCGCTGCAAAGGAGGGAGGCAAGCGCGAAGCACGCCAAGCCTGCGGAGAGCACGATGCGGGTGTCGTATCGCCTAGCGACGAGATACGCCGCGACGAGCCCGAGCGCCGTCCAAGGCGGCATGACCGTCAGCAGTCTCCCGAACTCCGCCGGCCGCAGGCTCTGGAGCCGCCCTAGATACTGCGGCACGATGAAGATCGCGAAGAGCGAGCCGAGATCGGAATACGAGCGAAAGGACTATCGCCAGGCTAAACGTCGGCCGGCGGAACACAGAGAGCATTAGGAGCGGTCGCGCCGCGCGGGCCATACCTGCGACGGCGAAGGAAACGCAGATCGCTCCTCCCAGGATCAGGCCCGGAACCCACCACGCTTCGCTCCAAAAGTGCCTCTCACCCTCCGAGAGCGCGAACAGTATCGCGCCGATGCCTACGGAGAGCAGCGCGTGGTCGGCCCAGTCTGCTTTCCGGAATGCGAGCGGGTCCCCACGTTCCGTCCTCAGGACGGAGAGCGCTGCGATGGTGTAGGGTAGCGCGGCGATCGCCTGGACCCAGAACAGCGACCGCCATCCCAACTGGTCGACGAGGAAGCCGCCGAGCAGCGCCGCGATGCCGAAAAACAGCGAGGTCGATGTCGCGAATAGCGCCATTCCCTCGAACCGTCCCGAGCCTGGCTTCAGGCTCGTCATCACGAGCAGCATGAACATCAGGGGCAGCACGCCGCCGAACGCGCCATGGGCGAAGCGGGCAACGAGCATCCAGGGGAGCGACGGCGCGCAGGCACAGGCCACGGAAGCCAGGACGAAACCGCCTCCCGCGAGCGCCATGGTGCGCCCGCGTCCGATGCCGGCCGCGAACGCAGGCGCAGCGAGGATGCCGACCACGCTGCCGACGTTCTGCATGGTGTTGACGAGAGCCGCGGAGTCAATCGGGACGGACAGGCCGCCCGAGACGTCCGCGATGGTCATGACGGTCATGACTGGGAAGACCGAGCCAAGGATGGCGCCGTAGCTCGCGGTCGCCAGGGCGGCGAGTGGCGGAGAATTTGCTGCGTTGCCCGCCATTGCTCGAAGTCCCCCTGCGCGATCCGCGAACCGGCCGTGCGCGATCCTGTTACCCCGCCCCCCGACCAAGGATTAGCCGGCGCGCGATCAACTGACTGGTGATGGCGGACGCATAATGGGTGGAGTCTGTCGCTCCCGCTCTGACCGGATAGGCGCCGACGGTCTTGTCCAGATCGAGCCGGTCTTGTTGGATCGATGCAGTTCCGCGTTCCGTCGACGCGTCGTCGGACCGCCCGCGGTGTCTCGGTGCTGCAGACGCGACGCGGGCGCGGCGGTTGCGCGGCGAACAGCGAGCCTCGTCTCAGCGCTCGACCGCAACCTTCACGGCACCGCCGGCCGGCGGCGCCAAGCCGACCAGCAGGGTCGGAATCAACTCGGAGACGGCGGGGTGGATCGGGACGGCCGAGCGCAGCTCTTCGATCAGCTGATCGGTGTTATTATGTCCAGCACCCGGTGGACCGCCTCGTCGCGGCCTGACCCAAGGAGGCGGCGCCTAAGATCCTCCTCTTGCCGGCTCAAGCACTTCCGCCGTGTCGCCAACCGTGACGACAAGCTCGCCGCAAACGTCCTCTCCGGCGTAGCCCTCGCAGCGGCCGTTTCCTTTTGGCTTTGATCGGAATGGAGACAGGGTTCCTGAAGAGGATGGAATGGCGGTCAAACGCATAAATCTGAACATCGCGGCTACCCAGCCTGACGCCGCGTGCGCCTTCTATGGCGGAGTTCTTGGCCTCGAAGTTGTTACGAAACACGGCTGGATCATGAACTTCGCCGCTTCACCTGTCGTGTTCACGCCTAAGATCAGCATCAGGAGCGAAGGGGGCTCGGGCACTTCAGCCCCCCAATTTATCAATCGAGTTGGACGATTTCGACGAAGCGCTTAGCCGTGCCAAGGTAGCAGGCTTAAATATTGAAATTGGACCGCAGTGGGAACCTGGGGGGATCCGCCGCTTCTAAATCCGCGATCCCTTTGGCAATCTCATCAACGCTCTAACCTATAGCGCGGGCAAGCCCGATTGAGTCTGGAGCCTGGAATTTTAATACTCGATGCCGCCCATGCGGAACACCCGGAGAGGCAAGCCTCCCCGAGTTCCTGATGCGGTCCCAGTCAATCGGCTCTGGCGCTCGCGAGATGGGCTCGGCGTCTACCGGGCACCCATCGTCAAGACGATCTTGCCCGCCTTGTGCGGTTCCTCGCCCTCTAGCATCCGGTGCGCGATAACGGCGTCACCGAGCGGGAGGACCGTCCCCACTTGGGTCACGAGCGCCCCATTGTCGAACATCGCCGTGAGCTCCGCGAGCGTCTCCGAACGGACGTCCACGAGCATGAAGCCGGCCTGCACTCCCCTGGCATCCGCCTGCGCTCGATCGGGCTCCGCCACGGCGGATACCAGACGTCCGCCGGACTTGATCGCCTCGAACAGGCTAATCTGACCTTCGCCCCCAACGAGGTCGACAGCGAGATCGACCTTCTCGTCGCCAAGCGCACCGCCGATGAGGACGATGTCCGCACCGAGCCTCGTCAGCTCCGCCCGCTCGTCGCGTAGCGCCGTGGCCACCACCCGAAGCCCGGCGGCCTTGGCGAGCTGGACAGCGAACCGGCCGACGTTGCCGGCGGCACCATGTACAAGGACGCTCTGCCCCTTCTGTGCGCCGCCGTGATTGAAGAGCGCTTGCCATGCCGTCACCGCGATGACCGGTGCCGATGCGGCTTCCACATGCGATAGCGCCGTGGGCTTCGCAGAGATCATGCCCGCCTTGCACAGAGCGTACTCGGCATAGCCGTCTGTGAAACGCTTGTTCGTAACGCCGTAGACCTCGTCACCTTGCCGAAACCCGGAGGAGGCGTCACCGAGGGAGGCTATCTCTCCAGAGACATCCGGAGCCGAGCGTCAGAGGAAGCGGCTGCGGTAAAACGCTCTTGCCGGATCGGATCCAACCATCCCACGGCCCGACGCCCGCGGCATGTACCTTTACCAGGACCTCGTCGGCACCCGGGGTAGGAATTGGAAGATCCTCTTCACGTATGGCGTCGGGGCCACCGAACTCATGCACCCGCATCGCCTTCATCGTACGGACTTCTGTCGAGACGCCATCTGCTGAACCCTGCTCGAACATGCTAAATCTCCTTCATTGACGTGGGATGTTGTTGATCGAGCCGCCAAGCAGGGCCACGAGTGTGACTACGACGAGCCCCGCGAACATCAACGCGATCAGCGGCTCGTCGAGCGGGGCGCAGAGCCACGCCGTAAGCGCGGCGACCGCTACGAGCATCGCCACGGCTGACAGCGTTGGCGCTATGCGACGCAGACCTTGCGAGCCACCGCGGACGGATCGATCGATGTGACGGCTGAAGCGGGATACGGCCTGGTCGGTGAAACCAATCGCGAGCATGCGCTGCTTCTCCGCAACGGACAGTTCGGCGCCTCGCAGCCTATAGAGGACCGCGAACCGCCGCAGCGCCTCGAGACGCCTGTCCGCTAACTGGTTCTGGCGTGAAAACCCGAAGAGCGCGGCGGCCACCCTTTGAACTCGGGTGGGCGTCCCAACGGATTCCAACCCATCTCGGAGGGAGAGTTCGATAACCTGGCGGTGGAGCGCCCTCTCGTCCGCCTTGCGGCGGGGGACGTCGCTCGGAGGGTCAGGGCAAAGCGAAGGGCCTGACGCGCTCGCCTCGAAGGCACTGCAATCCAGATCGAGATATGCCATTGCCGGTGCCCTTGAAGCTCTGCGGTCGACCCGCCTGTCGCATCCATTCATACCGTTGGCGCAGTCCGTGATTAGTCGCGGCGCACGCATTAGTCTGTTTCCGAGAGCGCTTGGATCCAGCCCCCCGTGACCAGGTAGATCGTTGATCAGAGGTGCCCGGAGACCCCCGTGCTCGCGATCACCGGATCGAGGGCGATCCCGGCCGCCACGCGCCTGCGATGCATAGGTCGCCGAAAAGATCGGTGTTGTCGGGTTCTGCGCTAGCGTGGGTGTCCATCGTGCGTATCCTCAATCGGCGGCGACGAAGCGGCTTGCCCAAACTGCGAACGCTTCCATGAAGTCGGTAAGGAGCGCCGCAGGAGCGGCCTCGCTCAGCGTCCCGTCTGCAGCGAAGCTCCGTTCCGCGTTGGCCAAGTAGACCTCCGGCTGCGGCATGACGGGCATGCCCATCGACATCGCGGCGAGGCGGAGGGCGTGGTTGGCCGCCATGCCTCCCATCGCGCCGGGTGATTGGCTCGCGATTGCAACCGGCTTACCTGCCAGCACGCTCTGGCCATAGGGCCGTGATGCGATGTCGAGGGCGTTCTTCAAGGCGCCGGGGATCGAGCGGTTATACTCGGGCGTCACGATAAGAACGGCCTGTGACCGTTCCAGTCTGGCGCGGAACTGTACATGCTCCTCCGGCGGCGCGTACTCGTCGTCCTGGTTGAACAGCGGAAGCTTCCCGATCGCCACCGTAGCGAGCGAGAGGCGTTGCGGAGCCGCATTGATCAGGGCGTTAGCGAGACGCGCACTAAAGCCATCTTTCCGTAAGCTTCCGATGAGAATTGGCACTTCCAAGTTGCTAGGCATTCGGGATCTCCATTTAGTTGTGCTGCCGATCAGTGGGAGTTGTGGGCCGCATCGGGTATGACGAGGTCCTTGGCGTTTGAGTTCTAGGGACGAAGACCGCCAGGAGCTTGGCGTGCTTGGTCGCGCTGACGTTGGCGCTGACCGAGTGGTGCGCGCCGGGCGGCTCTGACCAGCTCTCGCCGGCCCGATAGATCCTGACCGGCGAGCCGTTCACTGAGCTACGAACCGCGCCTTCAAGCACGTAGGCGAAGATGAAAGCGGACGGCGCATGCCGGTGGGCAGGGGACGCTCCGCCCGGGGGTAGTCCACGACGGCCGCGAGGAGCGTCTTGCCGGGGACGTTGGGTATGGCCTGGCTAAAGGCAGGAACGACGGTTTCGGTCGGAGGGGACGAGCCGGCGATCACTGCCGCGGAGGCCAGGGTCGCGATGAGTTTCAGCATTGACGGTCTCCGAGGAGGAAGATTACGGATGAACCCACGCGAGCGGTTCATCTTGTCGCTTCGCGGTGCATTTTGCCGGCTTCGGCCATCTAATACGGCGTCTGCGCTCAGGACGTTCGCCCCCGCCCGACTTATAAATTCGACATTCCGTCCATCGCCCGGCGCTGGCTGTCACCAGGACATCAAAAAAGACGCCATCGATTGACGCCGATCAGCTTGCAGCTCCGAGCGGTCCATCATTGAGCAATAAAGAAACGCCAAGGAATGCCATTGAGCGCAGCGGCGCGGCTGGCGCGCCTGTGACCTGGTCGAGGGAGGAGGAACGGTCAGCCTGTCGCGAAGTCGGATGATATCTGAACAGCTTCAGCCCACTTCCCTACGGTTCGGCGCTAGTTGTCTGGAGTAGACAACAGGCCGCGGCGCGAAGAGGAGCAACGCCGCCATCAACATAAGTTCGAGCGCGAACCCAAGCTGCGGGTCCATCCGCGACACGAACTGGAGTATCAATCCCGGCCATTCGGCCCCCGTCGAGCTTCCTTGCATGATCCGTCTCCGCAGTTGACGGCCGGTCTTACCGGAATGGCAAAGCCAGGCGGTATCCACTGCAGCTGCACATGACAGGTGCAGCATTGGTTCTAATCGGCTGGCCGGAGGAAGCGTAAACCGGAATCACCGCAGTGACGTGATCAGTCGATACTGCCGCGACCACGAGGACGAGACAATGAAGATCCTCTACAGAGCGGAGGCCACCGCGATTGGGGGCCGCGAGGGTTCAGCCGCGACCGCCGACGGGTCATTTCGCATCGGCTTCGCCACTCCCAAGGACCTGGGCGGTGACGGACGCCCGGGAAACAATCCAGAGCAGCTCTTCGCGGCCGGTTACGCCGCCTGCTTCCTTGATGCGATCAAGCGTGCGGCCGTGCAGGCTAGGACATACATCGCCGGCGATTCCAACGTCACCGTCACGGTTGGACTGATGGAGAGCGAGGGAGCTGAAGGCGTAGGGCTGACGATCTCCATCGCAGTCGATCTTCCAGGGACCGACGACGACCTCGCAAAAGCACTAATGCTCGAAGCGCACGCCACATGTCCGTACAGTCGGGCGACGCAGGGGAACGTCCCGGTCCGACTTCAGCTCGCATAGAGGCAGCACGGCGAAGAAGACATGGCCGGCGGCGGCTCCCGCGCAAAGGACGCTGCTGGGACACGGGTACTTAGAACACGCGCTAGGTTTGCTCGACGCATTTCGATCCCCGACCGGACAAGGTCGAGGCGACGACGATCTATGAAATTCGCTCATCCAGTCCGACGGCGCAATTCCTGCCAGAAGAACAGACGGTGCGTTGAATTGGCTTAGCGGATCCCACGGGATCGAAGCGATTCAGCAAGATAGGAAAAAGTGAAGCGCAACGCAGGAAAAGACGACCCGCCGGACGCGCGCAATGATCGTCGCCAACAGTTGGGGAGTATCAGCGATGTATTTTAATTCCATCATTCCGTTCGATGTCGGCTTCTCGTCGTCCAAGGTGGCGCGCGTCGACATCCTCGATAAGGCCAAAGTGATCATCGCCGTTGGAGGTCATCTCCGGACATCGGCGCATGGCGATACCCACGATCGCGCGTACTTGCTGGTCCTCCGGACCGCGGTGGCGGTGATTGGCGAGGAGCATGCCACGCAAATGCAGCCTGGACAGTGCACTATCGTGGAAGTCGATCCGGGCGCAACCTCCGTAAGCATGTCGAACACCGGTTGCCTCGCGCTGCAGTTCACGCAGTCCGCGTTAGACGCGATCTCGGATGACGCCAACGCGACCCGCATCACTGCACTTGGATTGGTTGGGGAGCCGCTGCAGGACGACTGCGTGGCCGCGATCGGCGCGGCCATGCTATCTGACATGGATGCGGCGACACCGTCGAGCCGGCTCTTCCTCACGAGCCTCGCGCTGGCGTTGCTGACGCATGTCGCCATCCGCTACGGCGGCCTCGAACCGGTGGAAAGGATCCGCAAGGGTGGGCTCGCGCCTTGGCAGGCCCAACGTGCGCAGGAGCGTATGCTCGCCGGGCTCGAAACAGATGTAGAGCTTTCCGCGGTCGCGCGTGAGTGCGGCCTGTCGACCAGTCATTTCTCTAGGGCGTTCCGGAACACTGTCGGCGAGCCGCCACATACCTGGCTGGTCAAGCGACGCCTTGAAGCCGCCAAGGAGATGATGGCCAGCCGCGATGTGGCCCTAGCGACGGTGGCACTAAGCTGTGGGTTCGCGGATCAGAGCCACTTTACGCGCGCGTTCACCCGCCAAGTGGGAACCAGCCCCGGGCAGTGGCGGCGTTGTCTGGCCCGATGACACCAGCTCAGCCCCAGCACAGTGCCAGGACTTCCGCGCCTCCCGAGGACAGTGGGACCTAGGACATCGTCGTTGCCGGCCGTTCTTCGGGTCACGACGACCATGGAACGGGGCGGCGCCACGTCGCTGCACCTAGCTGGTCAACCAAGCGCGATGCCGAAATGGACGTTCGAACGGCTGTCGTTAGCAACTCAACACCGTCTCAAGTCTCGATGCCGTGTGCCCAAGGCTGAGAAGAGAAGTGCTGCCGCAGGTGCTCAAGCAGAACCCGAACGCGCGCCGGCCGAGCACGCCCGGGCGGTGAGATGACGTTCACTGCCGCCGGCGTCACGGGCCAGTCCTTCAACACCTCCGTGAGGCGGCCATCTTGAAGCTCCTGCCAGACGTATGCCTCGGGCAGTGCGGTGATCCCCAGACCGGCGACGAGCGCTGGCACCGCTGCGACTCCGTTGTTCATGTGAACGGGGCCGTCCACGTGCACGGTCACCTCGCCGTGCTCCGGATGAGTGAAGTGCCAGGCATCGGCACCGGCAATGTGGGTGAATACGAGTGCGGGCAGGTTCGCTAGCTCGGTTGGATGCGTCGGAACCCCGTGCTTCGCGAAATAGCCCGGAGACGCCACGACAGGTACCCTGAAGGCGAACAGACGGCTGATGCGCATTGTCGAGTCGGCAACTGGACCGACCCTTAGCACGAAATCGAAGCTGTCCGAGACGAGGTCGATCCGCCTGTCGGTAAGTTCAAGGTCGATCTCGATCTCCGGGTATCGCTGCATGAACCCCGGCAGCACTGCGGCCAACTTGTCGATTCCGAACGCGGTCGTGCATCCTATGCGGATGAGCCCGCGCGGGATCGCCGCTTCCTCGAGCATCTCGGCCTCCACGGAGGCGCCGTCGGCCAAGATCCGCGTCGCGCGCTCGAGCGATTGTCGTCCGCTCTCCGTCAGGGAGAGCTTGCGAGTCGTGCGGTGAAGGAGCGTCGTGCGCATCCTTTCCTCCAGTCGTGTCACGGCCTTCGATACCGTCGTCTTCGCGAGACCAAGCTCCTCGGCTGCGTGGCTGAACGATCCACGCTCGGCGACTTTCGCGAAGATGGCCCAGGCCTCGAAGTCGGGCAGATGCGGCATGTCGGTCTCCGATCGGCAGGCTGGCAGGCCACCCGTGGTGAAGGCGAGCCGTGATACGTGTCGGCCGCTCTCACGGATGACATCACCAGGTTCTAGGCCGCGCCTGTCAGTGGCTCAAGCCGGTGCACCCTTGACGCTCACCACCGACACCGTCGGCGATCGCCTTTTGTCCAATCCCATCATGTTCGTTCCCACGGGGCCCCAGCCCGTACCACTTTGTGATGAACGCGCACGATGAAGCGTATGCTGATACGAACGTCCAAAGGGACCGTGCATGATGCAAGCCGGACGACGGGCGGCCGGCTATGGTAAATCCGCGGCCAACAGGTTTCCTCGGTCCCGGCACATGGGCGACGGAGACTTACGCCGGTTGCTGCGGACGGGCCCTAATAGGCGCTCAAGCAGCGTCTCCGCGCGCTCCCCCCTCCCGAGCGCGCGGAGACATCCGGCCGGAATCGCCGTGGCCACTCCAGCGTGGTCGGTGCGGGATTTTTGCGCCTCAGCTACCCTGCACTACCGATAGAGGCTGCGCGGCAACCCTGTATTGCCCGGGGGAGATACCGGCCGCCCGGTGAAACGCTTTGGTGAAATTTGCCTGTGACGAAAACCGGCAGGTGAGCGCGACTTGCGCCAGGGGTTCGGAGGACTCGGCGAGGAGCCTGCGGGCAAGGACCAGCCGCTGCTCGCTTACGTAGCGATGCGGCGGCAAGCCGACCGCTTTCTGGAAAGCGCGGGCGAAATGGTATCGGCTCAGGCAAGCGACCGAGGCCAGGTCGGCGACGCTAAGGTCGCCATCCGGGTTGTCCCGGACGTAGTCGAGGACCCGCTGCAACCTTGCGCCATCGAGGCCATCGGGCTTCGTGCCGGTGGCGGCGCGCTTGCGGGGCTGTCCCGAGTAGGAGTGGGCGAGATGAGCGCACAGTGCCAAAGACATAGTCTCGACGAGGAGCTTCCCGCCGGAAGTTTCCTCCCGCAGCTCGCTGAGTATCGAATTGCATAGCTGCCGGATCAGGTCATCCTCGATCCCTGCAAGATAGTGGATTGCCTCGGGCGAGAAAGGCCGGTCCCATTCTTCACGCGACAAAGTGTCGAACTGTTGCCGGGAAAGGTAGAGGTGGAAGACCTCGGGGATGTTACTGGTCATGCGTATGGAGTCTTCGTGGATCCCGATGGGGCAAAGCCAGAGAGTGCCAGGACGGGCGATTGTCTCCTGCCAGCTGCCACTACCCCGCCGCCCCACCTTGCCGCCCGCCGCACACCGCAGGGACATGGTGACTTCCATGTTCTCAGGGGGTGAACGGCGGCAGTTCGCCCGCAGGATGTGACCTGGTCTCGGCTGAGATTCCGGACCATCCCCGCCCGCCCGACGATAGAGAGAGATGCGCGCCGGGGAACTTTGCAGCACCGTGCCGGCAAATGGACGAGGTCGCATTTCCTCGACGGTTCAGCACGGGCCCGCCGCCTGCGAAGATGCCGCCCTCAACTTCTTGCACACTCGCTACCATTCATCGCTAGAACCTAGGCGCAACAGCTTTCGCGACATCTTACGGATGGAACCCAACGCTTCCATTATACTACCGTATCATTGCCGCTCGCCGCCAAGTGCGACCCGACCCGGGCAATGGCGATGCTGAAATGCTGGAAACCCGCATGACGAGCCGATTCGACCGCAGCTTCCGGACGCCCCTCGACTGAACGGGTCGCTGTATCGCACCGCCGCCAATGCAGCTGAAGTGACATCAAATGCCGCTCTCAGTGGTAGGTGCGCCGGTAGCGTCCGGGGCTCACGCCGACCACCTTCGTGAACGCTTTGGTGAAGTTCGCCTGGCCGGAGAACCGGCAGGACAGCGATATATCCACGAGCGGCACGTTCGTGTGCGCGAGCAGGTGCTTGGCATGGTCGAGCCGCCGTTCGCTCAGATACGCATGCGGCGGGCGGCCCGTCGCAAGGTGGAACGCCCTTGCGAAATGGAAGAGGCTGAAGCAGGCTGCCTCCGCCAAGTCGCTGACGCTAATGTCGTTCTCAAGGTTCTCCTCGACATATTCCAGAACGCGCTTCAGTCTGCGATCGTCAAGCAGCCCCTTCGCGCGGGCGATCGGCTGGCGCAACGGAGCGATCTCAACGTGTGAGTGGGCAAGGTTCGCAATCAGCTCGAAGGCGAGCGCGTCAATGCGCAGACCACCCGAGGAGGTCTCGCAGCAAAGCTCCTCGATCACCTGCTGGGTCACCTTGTGAACCAGTGGATCCGTAACCTGGCACTCGTATCGCATGTTCTGCGCAGAGCAGGTGAGCAGGCCCCTCGTTCCCCACCCGGATGAAGCTCTGCTGCGGTATGTAGATGTGAAGCACCTCTGGGAAGTCGTCGGAAAGACGGGTGGCCTCCTCCATTATGCCGGCAGGGCAGAGCCAGGTGGTGCCCGGCGTCGTCACGACCTCTTGGCAGATGCCGCCCGATCCCCGCGTGGAGAGCGCGTGCCGAGTATCACAAACCACCTGCGTGATCTCCGCATTCTGGGGAGTGAACGCTCCGATCTCTCCTGCCTTGTGACTGCGGAGTTCGGCTGACAGCATCGTCCACGACCTCCGCGATGATGACGCAATGAGATCGGTGTCCTTGAACTTCTCTAGACCGTGACCTTCCACGACGCTCCTCCCTGGCACTTGGCCGGCTCCCGTGCGGGCGTTCATCCGGTCCTCCGCGGAGCCTGCGCAAGCCGCGCTCCAGCCGTTATATTGCTAGGCCGTCCGGCGGTTCCCCGCCGACGCGCGCCCAAACCTGCCCGCCTGGATGGACGCGTCGGCAGCCTCCGCATATTATACGGCAGTATCATTGGCGGTGCCGTGCCGAAGGGATACGGACAGCCGGGGGACGATCGCAGGCACCATGAACAAGGTCTTCTCGAGGTGGCCGAGCCAAGCCCCGCCGCTCCAAAGGGATGCCACCAGGAATGCCGAGGTTGGCCTGCCGAGATGGGTCTTCGCCAAGCCGCAGCGAAATGGTCCGGAGAGACGCAGGGCCGGTGCAACGTATCGCCTAGCTATCCTCGCGGGTATAGGATCGACGCTTGCCGCTAGCCTGCTGCTCGGCAGCACCACCGCGGCATACGGATGGCCGGCATTCATCGCCGCGTGCTTCTCGGCCCTCGGTCTATCTGCGGCCGTCCAGATGAACCGGGCCAATTCCCGCTGCGAGGATCGTTTCGAGGCAATCTTCGAACGGGCCGGCATCTCAATGTGGCTGGAGGACTGGAGCGCGGCCGCGTCCGAAATCGAGACCATCTTACGGAGCGGCGTGCACGACATCGAAGGCTACTTCGCGACCAGGCCGGACGAGCTTCGGGCTTTGTGTGCGAAGGTGATAATTAAGGATGTTAACTCCTTCACCGTCGAGGAGGCTGGCGTCGGGAGCAAGGACGTCTTCCTCGGACCACTCGACCGGCTACTCCCGGAGACGGATCAGACCTTCGTGCAGTGGCTGGTCGCCATCGCGAGAGGTGACCGCTATTTCCGCTCCGAAGCGCACATCAGCACACCCGACGGGTCCGAGGCCGACGTGCTGTTCACGGCGGCGCTCCCAATTGACGTCGCGGGGTTCTCGACCGTGCTCGTGACCTCGCTCGATATCACCAACTACAAGAGGGAGCAGACCAAGCTGCTCGGCGCGGACGCGGAGATCGCGAGAGCCTCCCGCGCCTCCACGGTCGGCGCGCTCAGCGCATCGATCGCGCACGAGGTCAACTCGCCCCCTCGCCGCGGTCGTCGCGAATGCCCAGGCGGCTCGGCGCTGGCTGCAGCGGCCTTTACCCGAAGTTACCGAAGCGCTTGATGCAGTGTCGGCGATCATCGCCGACGCTACACGCGCGAAAGATGTCGTCGCGCGAACACGTTCCTTCGTCAGCAACGCCCCGAAAACATTCGCCCCGCTCGATCTGGTCGTCGCGGCACGAGAGGCGAACATGCTTGTCGAACGCGATCTGCGAAGCAGCGGCGCGACCGTAAGCCTTCTAGCCGAGTCCGACCTTCCGCTAGCCTGCGGTGACATGGTTCAGATCCAGCAGGTCTTCACCAACCTCCTGCTCAACGCTGCGCAGGCGATGGCGGGCAAGGACTGCGCGAAGGAGATCACCGTGTCGTTCAGGTCCGACGGACAGAACATACGGGTCGACGTCATCGATGAGGGGCCGGGGATAAGTGCGACGCAGCTCGAACGCGTATTCGATCCCTTCTACACCACCAGGGATGGCGGGATCGGCATGGGGCTTGCCATCTGTCGCAACTGCATCGACGCCCAGGGCGGCAACATCTGGGCCACGAGCAACCACTCAGGCGGTGCAACATTCCATTTTACGCTGCCGATCCACAATGACTAAAACGAACACTGGCGGCTTCTCACGCGTGATCGCCGTCGTCGACGACGATGAGCCGATCCGATCAGCATTGGCGCGCCTGTTGAGAACGATCGGATACGAAGCACGCCTCTATGCGAGCGCAGAGACACTGCTGGCCGAACTCCCACGCTCGTCACCGTCCTGCGTGCTTACGGACATCCAGATGCCCGGGATGAACGGCCTGGAACTCGCGAGGGAGCTCAGCAGGCTTGCACCGGCTCTGCCGGTCCTCGTGATGACGGCTTATCCGAGTCTCGCCAGTCGGGAATTGGCATTGGCGGCGGGCGCCACCGAGTATCTCACTAAACCGCTCGATGACCTGCTGCTCGAAGACTGGCTGCGGGAAGCGGTTGGTCCCCCGGTCTGATCCAGATTGCCGCAGAATTGTGCAAGACGCGCCTAATCCTTTCAAGTTATGCTTTCTTCCATGGGGACCGGATACGGCGTAAACGCACGGTGGGAGGCCGCCAAGAATGAAGGAAGGGGCTGCCGGCCTCGTTCACGTCGTCGAAGACGACAAGGCGCTGCGTGCAGCGCTCGTGCGCTTGATTCGGTCAGACGGACTCGAGGCGGTTGGACATGCCGACGCCATGGGCCTCGACGATAATTTGGGAGCCTATCGTCCGTCATGCATCCTGCTCGACATCAGACTTGACGGTGAGAGCGGGCTGAACGTGCAGGCGGCGCTTCGCGAGCGTGGAAGTACAACGCCGATCATTTTCCTGACGGGCTTCGGAACGATCCCGATGACGGTACAGGCGATGCGTGCCGGCGCCGTCGAATTCCTCACCAAGCCGGTAGATGACGACGTCCTGCTGGATGCGGTTCGGCGCGCGCTGGAAATGGATGCCTCTGCGGTGGAGCGTCAACACGCGGAGGGGGATCTCGCAGATCGGCTCATGAGTCTGACGGACCGTGAGCGCGAGGTGATGGCGCTCGCCATCGGAGGCCTCATGAACAAGCAGATCGCAGGCGAGCTGGGGACAACCGAGATCACAGCCAAGGTCCACAAGCGACGGATGATGACCAAGATGCGGGCGAGATCCCTCCCCGATCTGGTAAGGATGGCAGAAACGCTGGGCATGCAGGCGGCACGATCCCGCTAGCCGGAACCGAGGCAGAGCAACTCGGACAACCTAAGCCACTGTTTCAAAAATTTCGGTCGGCGTCGGGCGGGTCCCCCTCCGGCCCGAAGTGGAAAAACGCGACGTCGATCGCTCACTTCCAGAACAAGCGCGGCGGGATCGTCAAAGGCCGCGGCCGCGGCAGAGTCTATGCATCAGATCTGGGAGAAGATTATCATGCGAGATCCAGCGGTCAGAAACGGGGTGGCAGCCAGGTCCGAACGCGCGTTCACCGCGGCGGCTGCCCGGATAGCCAACGCCGCTGGCCAACCCGGGAGCTTCCTCGCCGCGGTCGGCGCGATCGCCACCTGGGGCGCTACGGGACCACTGTTCAGGTTTTCCGACACATGGCAGCTAGTAGTGAACACGGCTACGACGATCATCACGTTCCTGATGGTGTTCCTCATTCAGAATTCGCAAAATCGCGACGCAGCCGCCATTCAGGCGAAGCTCGACGAGCTGATCCGGGCGACCAAGGACGCCCGGAACCAGTTCATCGGCATCGAGCACCTTGCCGACCATGAGATTGAGGACGTCAGGCGGCTCCTGGAACGCGACTTCGCAGGTGCGATCCCGGAATTGTCCCCGCAGGAGGCCATCCGTCGGCTACAGGATCGGCTCTGAATTCCGCGGCCAGACGATCCCAACCGTGTAGTCCGCTTCCGCGCAAACGGTCAATTGCCCTCCCAGCATGGTGACAAGCCGTGAGACGACCCTCGGGGCGGTAGCCGGACCGAAGCGGACACCGCCGCATCCGGTACTCACGATCCGCACTTCGACGGCGTCCGTCCCGGTGATTATGCTCGCTCGCACCACCAGTGGACGGGTGGGATCAGCATGCTTCAGGGCGTTGGTCATGAGTTCCGCCAGCAAAGTCATGCGACGACGCGCGCGGTCGGCATATCGAGCTCCGATCCGAGGACGCTGAAGGTGAGCGACGCGTCCGTGCGCCCGAACGAGGTTGTGAGGCATCGCCAGATCTGCCGGGAATCGTCAGCGAGGTTCCCCGACGAGCCCAGCGCCAACCGACGGTGGAATTCGCCCATGGCCGAAATCCGGTCCTGCAGCGACTCCAACAACGCCCGACGCGACGCAGGTGCCTGCTCGCGACCAACACCACTGGCCATTGCCGCGATGACCTGGAGACTGTTGAGGAAGCGGTGATGAAGCTCCTCGAACAGCACATCCTGCGCTTCACAAGCCGATTGAGCCGCCTTGACCATGCCCATCCTCCTCACTGTAGGAGTGCCTGTCCAAGGGGGTGGCCGTCTTGCCGGACATGATCACGGATTGGACATCACGCCTATAGCACTCGATGGTTCGACGTTTTCGAGCGCGGTTCCAGTTTTCTCGTGCTTTGGTAGCGTAGGGCGTCGGCTCATGTTCAGTATCAGAAACTAGACTTCCGTAGCAGTGGCCTGCTTCCACTACGACCGTGGTCAAGCTGCCTTTCGCAGCTCCAGACTTTGCCAGATCCCGACCAGCGCTTCGATCAGTTCGCGCATCATCGCGACTGTGTGCGCCGGCCCCGGCGTGAAGCGTAGCCGCTCAGTGCCGCGAGGCACCGTCGGGTAGTTTATCGGCTGGACGTAGACGCCGTGTTCGGCGAGCAGGATATCGCTGATTTTCTTGGCTTCGACCGGATCGCCAACCAGCAGGGGCACGATGTGAGTCTCGCCGAGCATCACCGGCAACCCAGCTTCGCGCATCATTCCCTTAAGCATGGCGGCAGCCGCTTGCTGACCCTCTCGCTCAACGCTGGAGGCTTTCAGGTGTCGCACGCTCGCAAGCACGCCGGCGACCAGCACCGGCGACAGCGATGTCGTGAAGATGAACCCCGGCGCATAGGAGCGGATGACATCGACGATCATCCGGTCGGCCGCGATATAGCCGCCCATCACGCCGAACGCCTTACCCAGCGTGCCTTCGATGATCGTGATTCGGTCCGCGACACCGTCACGTTCGGTAATCCCGCCGCCGCGCGGGCCGTACATGCCCACCGCATGAACCTCATCGCAATAGGTCAGCGCGTTATAGCGATCTGCCAGGTCGCAGATCGCGGCGATCGGCGCCACGTCGCCCTCCATCGAATAGACGCTCTCGAACGCGAGCAGCTTTGGAGAAGCTGGATCCTCAGCGGCGAGCAATTCTTCGAGATGGGCCAGGTCGTTGTGTCGGAAAATGCGCTTCTCGCAGCCTGAATTACGGATGCCGGCGATCATCGAGGCGTGGTTGAGTTCATCTGAGAAGATCACACATCCCGGCAGCACGTTCGCGACCGTCGCCAGTGTCGCCTCGTTGGAGATGTATCCGCTGGTGAATAGGAGCGCCGCTTCCTTGCCATGCAGGTCAGCGAGTTCATGCTCGAGATCGACATGATAATGCGTGTTGCCGCCGATGTTGCGCGTGCCGCCAGACCCGGCACCGACGTCGTGCAACGCCTTCTCCATCGCCGCGATCACCTTGGGATGCTGCCCCATCGCGAGATAGTCGTTGGAGCACCAGACGGTGATCGGCTTTGGGCCATTGTGTCCGGCGAAGCAGCGCGCGTTTGGGAAGTCGCCCTTATTGCGCAGCACGTCGATGAACACGCGGTAGCGGCCTTCGGTATGAAGCCGTTCGATCGCCTGGGCGAACACGCGCGAGTAGTCACCTGCCCTTTTGAAGGTCGGCGGGTTCGAGGCGGCTGCCTCCGCCATCCCTCCAAGGAACCGTTGGTTCAAAGCCTCGCCTAGAGCACGATCCTTGGAAACGATCGGGACAAGCAATGCTTCCTCCTTTCCTGTCCGGGCGGGCTGGATCGCCGGCGCGCCGGTCAATGGTATCCAATCCCCGCCTGCAGCTTCCCGCGGAAGACCCAGTATGACCAAGCCGTGTAGAAGAGGATGACGGGGAGCAGGAGAAGTGTCCCGACGAGCAGGAAGGCTTGGGTGTCTGGCGACGAACTGGCCTGCCACAGCGAGTAGTGGTGCGGGACGATCATCGGCCACAGGCTGATGGCGATACCGAGATAGGAAACGAGGAAGAGCCCCATGCCAGCGATGAACATGCGCTGGTCGCCACCGCGTCCCTCCGTCGCGGTCCAGCCGAGATAGGCGATAAGACCGGTTGCCACTGGGATCGGGGATAGTGCGAGCAGATTGGGCCACGCCATCCATCGCCGCATGATGTCTGCGTCGGCCAGCGGCGTCCACACGCTCACCAGCACGACGGCCGCGAGGGTGCCGAAAAGCGCGATGCGACCCATCCTCCTCGCCCAGGTCTGAAGCTCGCCTTCCGTCTTTATGACGAGCCAGCCGGCACCGAGCAGCGCATAGCCGAACATCAACGCGATCCCCGTGGTGGCGGAGAACGGCGTGAGCCAGTCCCACGAGCTGCCGGCAAAGTCGCGGCCGCGTACGGCGAAACCTTGGATGAAAGCCCCGAGTACAGCACCCTGCGCGAAGGTCGCGACAGCGGAACCGTAGCAGAAGCCCTTCGCCCAGAAGCGCGAGATCCACGGTTGCTTGAAGCGAAACTCGAAAGCGACCCCACGAAAAACTAGGGCCAGCAGCATCATCAGCACAGGAAAGTAAACCGCGGGTATGATGATCGCGAAGGCGAGCGGGAACACCGACAACAGCGCGACACCGCCGAGGATGAGCCATGTCTCGTTGCCGTCCCAGACCGGCGCGATGGCGTTCATAACCATCGGCCTCTCCTGCTCATTCGCAAAGGCGTAAAGAATGCCGACGCCAAGGTCGAAGCCGTCGAGCAGCACGTACAGGAAGACACTCAGCGCGATGATGACCGTCCAGATCATCACGAGGTCGAGGAGACCGCCCATGCTCAGCGTTCCTTCTGACTGTCGAGCGCGACGCTAAACGGCGCCTCGTGCTGCAGGCCCTCGACCGGCTTATCGGGCAGTTCCTCGGCGACAGGTCCTCTCCTCACGATACCCGCCATGACGGCGATGCCTGCCGGAAACATCAGGAGGTAGACCCCCATGTAGGCAAGCAGCGACCAAAGCACGTCGGGTCCGGTCAGCGACGGCGACACGGAATGTGCGGTCCGCATGAGCCCGTAAACAGTCCACGGCTGCCGCCCGACCTCGGTTGTCGTCCACCCGGCAATCACGGCGACGAAGCCGAGAGGTGCAGTCCACTCGCAGATCTTAAGGAACCAGGCCGTGTCGTAAAGCCTCCGGCGAGCGCGCAGGAACCAGGCGATCAGGACGACGCAGAGCATGACCATTCCGACGCCGACCATGATGCGGAACGCGAAGAAGACTGGCCATACCGGAGGACGCTGGTCGGCCGGGAAGGACTTCAGACCTTTGATCTCGCCGTCCAACGAGTGGGTCAGGATGAGGCTGCCCATGGCCGGGACCTCGAGCGCGTAGCGGGTTCCCTCTCAGCGGACTGGTCGGGCCAGGCGAAGACGGTCAGGGGCACCCGGGTCCCCGTCTCCCAGCGCCCTTCGATTGCCGCGAGCTTGGCGGGCTGATGCTCGCGCGTGTTGAGGCCGTGCATGTCGCCGAGGACGATCTGCGCGGGCACGAAAACGGTCAGGAAGCCGAGCGCCATCCGCATCATGCGCCGTCCATCGGCGACGTGTTCCCCGCGCCTGATCACATAGGCGGCGACCCCGAGCACGACGAAGGCGGTGGTGACGTAGAAGGCGCTGACGTTGTGGGCGAGCCGATAGGGGAAAGAAGGATTGAATATGATGCGCATCCAGTCGACCGGGAAGAAACGGCCGTCGCGGATCACGTAGCCTGCAGGTGTCTGCATCCAGCTGTTCACCGACAGGATCCAGAACGAGGAGAACAGGGTTCCGACCGCCACCATGCAGGCGGCGAAGAAGTGCATCCCGCGGGGTACAAGCGTCCTCCCGAAGAGCAGCACACCGAGGAAAGTCGCCTCCAGGAAGAACGCCATCAAATCCTCGTATGCGAGCATCGGCGAGATGACGTTGGCGGCGGCATCCGAGAAACGCGACCAGTTGGTGCCGAACTGGAAGGGCATGATGATGCCGGAGACGACCCCCATCGCGAAGGAGACCGCGAAGATCCGCGTCCAGAACCGCGAGATCCGCAGCCATGCCGGATCCCGGGTAAAGTAGTGCAGCCCCTTCCAGAACGGCGATGTACGAGGCCAGACCGACGGTGAAGGCAGGCAACAGTATGTGCCAGCCAATCACCCACGCCCACTGGATACGGGAAAGGAGGAGCGGATCGAGATGCATGTCCGAGATCGCCTGAATGAGTGAGGATCGGGCTCAGCCGGCAATCGTCAGCCAGTACCCGTTCGCCACGGCGATGGTCCGAAAGTTTGTCGCGACCACCTGCGACGAGGATATCAGTGCGTCGGCGTCGTTCTCGTAGATCGTGCGAAGGTGGTTCCGCATCGCCTCGTCAGGCTGTGTCTTCTTCACCGCCAGCCGCGACAGCTTCAAGGCGAGCTCGAAGCCTAGTTCGGGGGTGTCGGTCCTTAGGGTGGGAAGGTAGCTGGACATCGCGATATCCTCGATCTGTGCCGCCCGGCGTAGCGTCCGATGCAGGCTAGGAGGGCTGGAGCGGTGGATGAGTGGGGCTGCGTTCGCTTCGCTGCGGCGGAACTACTGCCGCTCATGGAAAGATAGCGGATAGGCGGCGTTCCGGATGGTCAGCATCGGATCCGCGATCGCGATCCCCGCAGGCGTGCTTCCCGGCAGGAACGCGAGGGACTTGTCCGCGAGGGCCGTCTGCGGACCGACCCGGTCGATCGTCACGACACCGAGCTTCACGAGTCTGCGGCTTTCGGGCCACGCGATCGAGGGATCCTCGATCACGTCGACGGCCGCCGCCATCTGCGCGTACCATCCGAACCGGATCGGACCACGCGCGACCCGCTCGACGATCTCGCCCGCCAGGTAATCCGGCGACCGCTTCGCGACGTCGGCGGCAGTAAGGTAGTGATTGCCCGCCTCCGGCACGAACCTGTATCTGACAAAGTGGCTGTGCTGGGACGCGTCCGTTAACGCGAACGAGTTGACCCCAAAATAAGACGTGGTGCCCCAGCTGGCCGGGGAGCGTCCTGCGTCGTCAGGAAGCGCTTCGCCACCGGGTGTGATCCCTAGGGAAACGGTCGAGGGCGGTAGGCTTCGCAGCGTCCTTCCCGCTTGCGCCGATGGCCTCGAGTAACTCGCCGAACTCGCTCGCGGTGGAGACGGGGAACCCGTTGAAGCTGTGGTTCACGACGTCGTAGTTGCTGCCGTCCGGTAGGAGGAACTTGATCGCAAAACCTCGGGGGGAGGCATCGCCGGCGGTATCAGGTATTGTCGGCAGGCCTGTAAAATTAGAGAATCGCACGATCACCGGGACCGCCTCGCGAAACAGAAAGGCATGACTGAGCGCCCGCGCCTCGACCGTTGGCTGAAATGAGCCGAGGAGAATCGTGCCCTTTGAGTGGACGGCTCGCGCCCCGTGGGCGCCGAACGCCGCGTGGAGATCCTGGATGAGGTGACCCGGCGTCCGCTCGCTTAGCTGCTCGGGATCGCCGACACTCTTGCCATCGGTCGAGGAGACGGGATGCACCCCCGCAGAAAGCGTCGACTGCGCGCGAAGCGGACCTGAAGCCACTCCGAGGAGCAGGGCCACTGCCACGAATTTGCGGCACGCTCGGAAGCGGCACACTTGGAACTCGCTGCGCATTTATTTGACCTCCCGGGACGGCACTGCGGAGGGCGGCGCCGCACGACCCGGTTCCAGAGGTATGCGGCGGCACGTCGAAGTTCTTGATGGAAACCGGCATCGCTTGTCGCACTCTGCGCGAACCGCAAAGCGCGGTGCCGTCGAGCGTCATGCCTCTCAGACGTCTCAACCTGGGTCCGTCTAATCCTGCGCGGCCTCCTCGGTCACGTGGGCGATCGTCTCTTTCAGCGGCTCGAAGGTCCCAAAGATCCTACGCAAATCGACCCGCCGAATAAGGATGTCCTCGATGGAGTACTTGTCCAGGACGGCAAGGAACGCCTCGGTCGCTTCGCGAAGAACGCGCGGCATCGTGCAGGCCGGCGCGATGATGCATGAACCACAGTCCACCATCTCAAACCCCTGCTCAGTATGGCGGACCACGTCGCCTATGCGAATGTCGTCTGCCGGACGGCCGAGCTTCAGACCGCCATTCCGTCCGCGGACGGTCGTGAGGAAGCCGGCTTGGCCGAGGTCCTGCACGACCTTCATCAGGTGGTTCCTAGAGATGTTATAGGTGTGGGCGATCTCCGCGATCGACGAAAGTCCGTCTTCTCGGGCGCCGACGTGGAGAAGCACCCTGATCGCGTAGTCGGTGTAGCGCGTCAGCTGCACAGGATCCCTCTCCCTTCGGTTCCGCCGCGCCCCCCGCCAGACCGCCACCTCCCAGAAGCACGGAGGTCGGCAGGTCACCGGACGAAAGGCAGCCACCCATATCTAGGATTAAGATGTCCGGGGCACAACACAAATGATGCATAGCGATTGCATCTTTTGCTACCGAAGAATAGATGCACCGCAGATGCATGATTCGGGAGTTAGATACGGTGGCTCGGGAGATGGTTGATGAAGGTGAGATCCCACCCCTCGTCGACAGATTCTACGCACGGGTCCGGTCGGACGACCTGCTGGGTCCCATTTTCGCGGGCGCGGTCGGCGACTGGCCGGAGCACCTGTCGCGCCTCTGCGACTTCTGGTCGTCGGTCATGCTCACCAGCGGTCGCTACAAGGGCAGTCCGGTTTCTACGCACCTGCGCCATTCCCTCTGTAATGACCCCAACCACCTTCGAACGGTGGCTGGCCCTGTGGCGCATAACGACCGCGGAGATGCTGGAAGCCGACGTCGCCGCGGCGATGCAGGCCAAGGCCGAACGGATCGCGGACAGCCTTCAGCTGGCGATCATCCATCGCCCCCCGAACCAATTGACCCATTGAAAGAGGAGAAGACCATGACGAAACCGCTTAGCAGCAGGACCATCGAACTCGTGAAGGCAACGGTGCCCGCGTTGGAGAAGCACGGCGCGACGATTACGAACGTGATGTACGGTCGGCTATTCAAAGATGACCACGTCCGGGCGCTCTTCAATCACGCCAACCAGGGTGAAGGCGGCGGACAGGTCCACGCCCTTGCGGCAGCGGTCCTGGCCTATGCCCGCAACATCGACAATCTCGGGGTACTAGGCCCAGTCGTGGAACGGATTGCGCATAAGCACATCGGGTATAACATCCTTCCCGAGCACTATCCTTACGTCGCGACGGCGCTTCTCGACGCGATCGAGGAGGTGCTGGGTGATCTGGCGACGCCTGACATCCTTGCGGCATGGGGCGAGGCATACTGGTTCCTCGCTGAGGTGCTGAAGTCGCGAGAGGTCTTGCTCAGGGATGATATAGGGGCGCTGAAGGGTGGCTGGAGCGGGTGGCGCCGGCTGCGTGTCGTTGACAAGGTCCGCGAGAGTTCGCTGATCACATCGTTCATCCTACGCCCGGAGGACGGGGGCCCGTCATGCGGCACCGGGCTGGCCAGTATCTCACCTTTAGGTTCGACGCCCCGAATCAACCTGGCCTGAAGCGGAACTACTCGATCTCCAGCGCGCCAGGAGCGGACCATTACCGGATCTCTGTCAAGCGAGAGGATTTGGGGAACGGCGGTTCGCGCTATCTCCACGACGACCTCGCGGTCGAGGACGTGATCGAGGCAACGCCACCGTCTGGCGACTTCTTCCTCGCTGAACGTCCTTCGCGACCGGTGGTCCTGCTCTCGGGCGGAGTCGGGCTTACGCCAATGGTCAGCATGGTCGAAGCGATCGCGGCCGAACACCCTGGCGTCGATGCCTACTACGTCCACGCAACCGCGAGCAGCGCCACACATGCCATGGACGCGCACGTCCGTTCGCTGGCCGACCGCCACGGCGGGATCAGGGTAGCGACGTTCTATAGCGAGCCCGAGCCGGGCGACGTCGCAGGGGAAACCCACGACGCCGACGGGTTTGTAACTGTGGACTGGCTCCAGCGTAACACTCCGCTCCGCTCCGCCGACATCTACCTCTGCGGCCCGAAGGGCTTCCTGCAGACCTTCGTCAGCGGACTCGCTGGTGCAGGCGTCCCTGCCGACCGCATCCACTACGAGTTCTTCGGCCCCGCCGACGAACTGCTCGCTGCCTGATCAACGGATAACGACGCTTTAGTGGCGAAGCCAACGGCAGCAGAATGACGTAGCTCGTTTGTTTCGCCTCTATCGCATCGCGTCACGATGAGCCGCGGCACTTGGCACGGTTTCGAAAGACTTGGGATCGTCTTGCCTGGGGCTGGGCCGCTGTTCGGAAAACGTTACGACAGCTACCTCAACATCGGGGGGGCACGGCACGGCATTAATGGGGGCCGGATAACGGCAGCCGTCACGAAAACTGCCAACGTAAGAGGTAACCCTCGCGCCCGCGGGACATCGCTCCACATCCGGGAGCGACCAAGCTACGCCCTAGCGGCCTCCATTGTTGAACGCAGCGTTCTGAAGCATGCCAGTCAGGTCGAACGTGCGTATCTGAAAAACTATCAAATCATGGAGATGTTAGTGCGATCGTTATCAATGTCGTTGTATTTAGCGGGTGTATTGGCGCTCGGCGGTTTGGCCACTTGGGCGTCCGCCAGCGTCGACCCGTCCCCCAAGCCCGGCGGGGTCTACCTGCTCAAGCCAGGTATCTACGTGCAGCGAGATGTCTCTTGCGAGTCTGCCCCGAATGCCGCTGTCCGACAGTATGATGGCTTCGGCATCAGCGATGCGCGCACCCATGCATGCCGCGCGCGGATACTGGCGCATAGGGGCAGCCGATACGTCGTTGAGCAATCCTGCATCGACGCGGGAGCGGGCGCGGCTCCTAGGGTCAAGGAACGTCAAACCGTCATGATCGCCGACGCCCTGACCTTCACGGTCCGGACCACCGGCCAAGGGACGACCTACCGCTACTGCCCAGCTTACATGCTCCCCCCGGGCTTGCGCGAGACGAACAAGTGAGACGATCGATCGGCTGGTTGTGCGCATGAGGGGCACGGTCCAAGCGGCTAGGCAACTCGCGGACCGCCCGCTGGGAACGTAACGGCGAAGCCCTTGGCCGCCCCTTCCTCCGCCGCCATTCTACGAGGGGTAATCAAGCGGACGTCTCAGCAATCGACGTCTAGCGCTACGCCGTCCGTGGTGCAGAGCGGTCAGCACGCGAAACCTCGTTGAGGACGCAGTAACTGCGGGTCCAGCTCAGGCTCGTCGTCATCGACCACCGGCAAGCCGAAACTACGTTTCGAGGCCCATCGATGATTCTTGAACGAAGGGCCGCTTATCAACCCGAACGCTCCATAGCGGCCTGGCCGCTTTCCTGAAGAGTTTCGGATGCCGGCAGGCGTACGAAAGTCTTGGAAGCCCGAACCCGCGGGCCGCAGGCGATGCGCTATGGGGTTTTCGGTTTCCGGCCGGTCTTGGTGACCAGCGCCACGGCAGATGTAGGCGCGGGCTTGAAAGCAGACTGCCCGAATCCGGGTGAGCATGATGGGTTCGCCAGCGCGGACAGCGCGGCTTTGCTCGGTGTGGCCGCCCCTCTGATGGCTATCGGCGCAGGTAACATCGTCTCCGCAAGCACGAGCCCTGCGAGATAGATAACTCCTTGGCCGTGCCGGGTCACGACGCCTGTATCCCGGATAACGGCGCAGGAGCCGGTGGAGCGCGGGCCTGGCGCTGGCGAAGGAAGGTCTCGATGACCACCATACGCCCGCCGCAACACGGGCATGGCGGGCGGATGTCGTCCGGTTCGGCTCGTGCGTCGGACGCCGCGGGCGGTGCGACCCCGAGCAGTTCGCGGGCTCTTTCGAGATGCGCCTTGCGGGTGGCGCCTGCGAGCAGGCCATAGTGGCGGATGCGGTGGAAGCCCTTCGGCAGGACGTGGAGCAGGAAGCGGCGGATGAACTCGTCGGCGGTCAGCGTCATGACCTGCTGGCGGTCGGCGCCACCCCGGCGATAATCTTTATAGCGGAAGGTAACGCCGGTCTGGTCGAAGCGCAGGATCCGGCTGTTCGAGATCGCAACGCGGTGCGTGTAGCGCGACAGATAGGCGAGCACCGTCTCGGGGCCGGCAAACGGCGGCTTGGCGTAGACAACCCAGCGCTTCTTCCTGACCGGGGACAGGTGCCGCAGGGAATGCACGCCGGTCGGCGAGGTGCGCGAGCCTGCCGTAGAACGCGAGACGCCCAGTTTCGTGCAGCAACATCAGCCGGGTCAGGAACAGGCGACGAAACAGCTTACCCAGGACGCGTACCGGCAAGAGGAACGCGGGTCGTGATGACACCCAGCGACTACCGTCGGGCGAAAGTCCGCCGCCTGGGACAATCATGTGGATGTGCGGATGGTGGGTCATTGCCGAACCCCAGGTATGGAGCACCGCGGTGATGCCGATGCGCGCACCCAGATGCTTCGGGTCGGCGGCGATGGTCGTCATCGTCTCTGACGCCGCCTGGAACAGCAGGCCGTAGACCGCCGCCTTGTTCTGCCACGCGACATCGGCAACCTCGGCGGGCAGCGTGAAGACGACATGGAAGTAGCCGACCGGCAGAAGGTCGGCCTCGCGCTCGGCGAGCCACGTGCGTGCCGCTGCGCCCTGGCACCGCGGGCAGTGCCGGTTCCGGCAAGAGTTGTAGGCAACCCGCCAGTGCCCGCAGTCGGTGCAGGCTTCGACGTGACCGCCCATGACGGCGGTGCGGCAGGTCTCTATCGCCGACATCACCTTGAGCTGGTCGAGGCTCAGGTGTCCCGCGCGGGCGGCCCGGTACGTAGAACCAGCGGTGCGAAAGATGTCGGCGACCTCGACAGAGGCACGCATTCTCGCTCAGCCGCTGGGCGCTCTCGCTTCCATAGCGGTCATCGCCAGCCTGTCGAACGGACTGGTCACGTTGCGCAGCACCCGGGTGGCGACCTGCGTGTAATAGGCGGTGGTCTCCAGCTTGGCGTGCCCTAGCAGCGTCTGAATGATGCGAACGTCGATTCCGTCCTCGAGCAGGTGCGTGGCGAAACAGTGCCGCAACGTGTGCGGTCCGACCCGCTTGTCGATGCCCGCTGCTTGCCCCGCCTCGACCACCACCCGGTAGATCTGCCGCGTGCTGAGAGGCTTGAGATAGTGCTGACCGGGAAACAGCCACCCATCGACGTGCAATACGCCCCTCACGCCGACCCACTCGCCACCACTCTCGCAGCAACGCCAACAGCCCGACCGGGAGCATGGCGTTGCGATACCGCCCGCCCTTGCCGCGCTCGACCCGCAGCAGCATGCGCTCGCTGTCGACGTCGCGCACTTTGAGGGCGGAGACCTCGGCCGCACGCAGTCCGGCGCCATAGGCGACCGACAGCGCCGCCTGATGTTTGAGGCATGTGGTTGCCGCCAACAGCCGCGCCACCTCGTCCTGGCTCAGGACCACCGGCAACTTGCGCACGTGCCGCATGCGGACCAGCTTACGCGCCAGATCGGGCCGGTCGAGCGTCTGGGTAAAGAAGAACCGCAGTGCCGATACGATGGCATTCATGGTCGGCGCAGGCACGCCCAGGTCACACTGCTCGATCTGGAAGCGCCGAACCTCCTCCGCCGTTGCTGTGTCGGGCAAGCGTCCGAGGAACGTCGCGAACCGCCCGACGTCGCGAATGTAGTTCCGATGCGTCTCAGGACCGAAGCGGCGTATGTCCATCTCGTCAATGAGACGTTGGCGTAACGGGCTGACGGCAACAACGGGTATGAGGATTGTCATGGCAGGGCTCCTTTCGTGGAACCCCGATGCTCTGCCTGCTTCCCGTAGCGCTCAACCGATGCGCTACACCCGCGATGTCAATTCAACCGCGCCCCGCACGACCCTCCCGCGCAGCGGGTTCGTGCTTCCTTCCCATTGTCGCCATTCAGGGGCCCGATGTGTGGAAAACCCAGTCGTCATCACCATTGTGCGACAAACAGGTGTTTCGCGATACTTGGGCGGATGGCATATAGCGCTGACAAGCTGCGCCGACCAGCATCAACGGTTATAAAGCAATGGGCCGTCCTGCTGTCGCGAAAATCAGAAATGCTGCAACACGGCCATATGAGCGGTAGAAACCAGTCCTTTCGCTAACCAGCAGCCATTAGCGGACTTATAGCCGCTCTACTTGCTTACCAAAGCCGGATAGTGGGTTGGCTTCATTCACTGTGATCTATCCGCGTAGCGGAAGCAGCGCGCGTAGGCGAGTGTCACGCAGCCACAATCCTGCCCAGGCACCGACACCAAGTGCAACGTTGATAATTTCGGGCAAGATCAGCGCCTGCGTAACGCGCAGATGGGCAGCAAGCGCGCCGCCAACGAAACCCGTAATGAGTATCGCACCTAGCACTGCTGTGCGCGGGACCGCGTAGAGCGACCCGCTGACCAAGGCGAGCATGGCAACGGGGAGAAGTGTCTTTGAACCCCAGCCATCTGATGACATGTCGGACGCAAATACATGCGGTTGTAGCAAGCCGATGAGTCCATCGGCTATCATGATGAAGGCCACCAGTGTGCTGATCAGGACACCAGTGTGACGTTCGATCGTTCCCTTAATCATCGTAGTCCTTCCATTGCATGTCACAGATGAGTTGGAATCATCTCACGAACATAAACTGGACTAATTTATCATAATCAGAAAGATGACTATGATGCATTTGGAATAGGAGATTATGCCGACTCATTTCGGTTGTTTTTTTGAGGCATAATATGTATCATATTGCATATACAAGCCGAGCTATCGGATATATCTCTTCCGTTGATTTGGAGGAGCTTTGTCATGGTTCGGCTGCTTATAATCAGCTAGTAGGTGTCACTGGGCTGCTGGTCTTTGACGGTGTAAGGTACATTCAGCTGATTGAAGGTGAGGCTTCCGCTGTTTGCCCACTCATGGCCCGCATTGCTCGCGACAGTCGGCATGACAAAATCGTCTACATTATTGACGGGCATACTCCTCGACGAGCGTTTGAAAATTGGGATTTGGCATGTATCGGATTCAAAGCTAACCTAAGCGGTCCACAACTACTTGCGGATGTGAAAACGAAGGTCCGCAATGTAACTGACATCTATATTCAGGCGTCGTTTATAGGGTTTGCCGCTTTGGCAAAGTGACGCAATGCCAAGACATACGGTTTTTATAAATTTCTTAGCGAAAAGACCGCGGCCCTTATTAGAACAAGGTCGCATTCAAAACGCGGGCTGATCTTAACTTTAATTTCGTACAGATCGTGTCTACACTTATCGCAAGGGGGGAAGCACCGTGCAGTTAGTCAGGCAACGCATAAGTATAGGGGGCATAGTCTTTGTAACGCTCTTTGCACCTGCGATGGCAGTGGCGCAGGGTTTCGATGTCGAGCAGGCCACGCGTGCTTACCTTGATCTGCTTCATGGGCCGGCACGAGTGCAATCTGACGCCTATTTCGAGGGTGGATATTGGCTGATCCTTTGGAGCACGCTTGTTGCGTGGCTTGTCTACTGGGCAGTGCTGGCCACAGGCTTCTCGGCTCGACTGCGCACTTGGGCTGAAGCGCGCACCAAGCGGAGGGCGCTTGCGACTATGCTCTACGGGGTCGGCCTTACGTTGGTGACGACGATCGCCATGCTACCTTGGTCGATATACACCGGGTTTGTTCGCGAGGCTCAATATGGTTTGATGAGCCAGAGCTTTGCGCTCTGGTCCGTTGACCAGCTAAAGGCGCTTGTCCTTGCGCTGATCGTCACCCCTCTGGCGTTTGCAGCAATCTACGCAGTGATAAGGCGCGCGCCGCGTCTCTGGTGGGTTTGGGGTGCAGGCATGGCTTGGGCCTTCGCTTTGCTCGCGAGCGCAGTGCTCCCTGTGTTGATTGCTCCGCTGTTCTTCACGATGAGCGAGTTGCCGGCAGGCCCGCTTCGCGAACGGATCGTGGCGATGGCGCGGACACACGATATCCCAGCGGAACATATCTATGTCGCCGATCTGTCGCGACAGACCAAGCGCATCTCGGCAAACGTGTCTGGCTTAGGTCCAACCGTTCAGATCACGCTGACAGACAACCTTCTCTCTCGAACGAGCCCCGATGAGGTGGCCTCAGTCATGGGCCACGAGATGGGGCATTATGTGCTTGGCCATGTCTGGCGGAACGCCGCGTGGTTCGCAGTTCTTTTCCTGGCAATGTTCTTCGCTGTAGCAAAAGTGACGCCGATCGTAATAGCGCGACACCCCCGCTGGAGGGTTGAGGGCGTCTCCGACGTCGCCGCGGCTCCAGCGCTGCTGCTGGTAGCAACACTTGTTATGATGCTGGCGACGCCGTTCCAAAGCGCGATAGTCCGATCCGCCGAGAGCGAGGCGGATGCATTCGGCCTCGATGTAGCGCGTCAGCCCGATGCATTTGCGCTAATCGCGATCCGGCTATCGGAATATCGCAAGCTGGAGCCCGGTCCGATTGAGGAGTTCTTGTTCTTCGATCATCCGTCAGGTGAAACCCGCATACGTCGCGCCATGCAATGGAAGAAGGACCACGTGTCTGGTGCAACGATGGTCAAGCCGGTTCTGCGCCCTTGAGGCAAATTCGACCTGCTTTCTACCAAGTCCGGCCTTCCCCCTGTGCCGTAATTAGGGTCATACGCGACGGTCGAAAATCCGAGCTTCTGCGTGAGGAGGGTAGCGAGCTTGGGACCTGCCCCTTGCAGGCCATTAGTGGTACCATGATCGCATGTTGAAAATACGGATGAAGCGGGATGCGGAGCAGAACGCGGCCGTAATAAAGCGCCTCGCGCAGATCGAGACGTCAATCGTAGAACTCGGAAACGAGGACCTGCTCGATCTTGCTGACATTTTCAGGGAGAAGTCCGAGACGGCTATCGCGCAGTGTGCCTTTGCTGAAATGGCTCGACGCAAAATCACGCTTTAATCTGCCTACTTTAATCTGCCCGGCAATGCGGGATGTATGACGGCTTCCGCCCCACAGAGACATTAATCGGTCAATTCTCGGAACCGGTAGCGGACATTCCGCCGCCCTTTTTGGGAGAAGCAGCGTCGCGTAACGTCAACTATTGCACCCGCCGTCCCGAAACCTGCCAGCCGCTGGTGACGTACCGTTGTAAAATTCAACGCCTAAACGATTAATCGAGGATAACAGGAGCTGACCCGGGGAAACTACGATTGGGCGATCTTGCGGAGTCGCTCAGTATCTCGCACGAATACCCCTGTCTGCTTGGCGAACCATGTGGATCGGCGCCGAAGTAGGACTCCAGTAGATTTCCGACAAGTTAATAAATCTTCGCCAGAGCTTTACTTAGTCAGTGGCATCGATCAGCGCAGATCTGCGTCCCTTTCAACCCATACTTTTAAAATATTTCAGTTATTTGCATGCTTTGAGCGGGGCCTCGCTTTCGGCGCGGATCCACATACACGAGTGTGTTGTTTGATGTCGGCTTTGCCCAGCATCGATGGATAGATATCACGTCGGGATCTCACCATCTGGCGGAACGATGCCAGCTATGAGATTGTAGCCCTCGACGATACGGGGACTCACGATGGCCACCATCTACACTGCGTCACCAAAGCCGGATCACGGCTTTTTCATGAAAAACGGCGATCGCAATGGCAATCGTCATCGTACTCGGTTTTTCAACACAGCTGGCTACGGGCCGGTCCACCTTCGCCGTGCCATTGATGCTGCATCTTCACGCACTGGTGTTCTTCGGCTGGACGGTGCTCTTCGTGGTGCAGACCGCGCTGATCGGTCGATCCCTCTGCACGCATTCACAGGCGCCTGGGGTGGATCGGAGCGGTCTGGGCCACAACCGTTGTGCTCCTCGGAATCTACACGACGGTCATGATGGTTGGTCGAGGCGCTGCTCCGTTCTTCTTCACCCCGTCTTACTTCCTGTACATGAACTTGCTCACGGTCATCGGCTTCGGGGTCTTGACAGCCGCAGCGATCTTTATGCGCCGACGGACAGCATGCCACCGCCGTCTTATGATCTGCGGAATGGCCATACTGACCGGGCCAGCGTTCGGCCGCCTGCTTCCGCTGCCGCTGCTTATCCCTTGGGCTGCTTGGGCGGTGTTCGCAGCGGTAATGATCTTCCCCCTTGTCGGCATGCTAATGGATCTACGGCGCAAGGGCCACGTGCACCTTGCCTGGTGGTGGGGGGCTGGAACCATCTTTGGCATCCAGCTGACGATTGGCATGGTTGCAACGAGCGACGTTGGGCTAGCGGGCTATAATGCTGTCGTCGATGGCAGGGCTGGAGCGAGCGTTCCGCCCCCTGCTCTACCCTGCGAGTCCGCCAAAATGATGGACAAGGCCCTGAAGCTTGCTGCTTAAGTTCTCTCGACCAGCAACCTCGTCTCCAAGCATCCTTACTGATCCGCGGTACTACGATTGTAAAATTTTGATGTAACTTCGTCGCTATCGGAAGTGGCAATAATGAAGTATGGCTAAATCGTAAAGACGACTCGACAATGAAGTCGCTTAAGAAAAGTTTCAGGTAGGAGAAGATCGATGGCGAGGCATGGCATCTATCCGCGCGACATAATTCCACCTGTGTCTGATTATTATGACGCGGGCCGCTTTGGACGCATGTTCGGTAAGCTGCCGCCTTTCTCTTCCGACAATCCGCGGATCAGGAAGGCGCTGATGGACA